>OZ220689.1:0-4357709 GCA_965116425.1 Phototrophicaceae bacterium
TCAGCTTTCGAAAGGGGCTTGAAAAGATGCCAGCCATACTGTTTGTACCATGAGTTAATGACAGTGCAAAAAGCGAATTTGAAACGCAGGGCGTTGTCTTTTGGCTCGGCGCCCTCTTGCTGAAACCACCGCCTCCAGCTCGTTTCACTAAGACCACTTTCCGCTGCGACATTGTGATGTTTCCAGTGGGACTGTTCTCGGTAGGGCAATTTGTCCCCAAGGTCACCCAGAAAAGCGATTACGAAATCAGAATGATTGTTGTCTATAGGTATGGTCCACAAATCGCCACAATAAAGGCGTCCGTCGACGACGGAATACTTCGTTGGTTCGTTGTAATACTTGTCTAGTACTGACCGACTGAAGAACACGGGTGTAAGATAATCTGGCGCATCATGATTTCTACCAAAGCCATTTGCGAGTTTGTTGGGATCTGACGTGAACACTATCGGCTCGTCATCATAAACTTCAATGATGAAGTCCTCGTACTGCTTTTCAAAAGTGTCCAATAGTGGCGATTCACCAACTTTTTCGATGGGAATTCCCCGCAATAGTGTCTTTCCCCAAGTACGCGAACAGGTCTCGTACGACTTCGACGCTTGCCACTTGTGCCTAAACATTGTGAACCGAAAAATAAACGTCCCGCCGGATTCAGTCTCGTTAGTCTCAGACAATTCTAGGTCAGCGAGTTCGAAAGAAGAGAAGTAACGTCTGTCAAAGTACAAGGCCAGAGACATGTTCTTTACCGTCAAGAATTGCCGAAGTTCCTTTCTTTGAATCTCCACTTGGTGTTCGTGAATTCTGATTACGGGAATCGAGTCACCAATCTCGTCTATTTTGCAGAAGACGGTATCGTTGGACTCGCTGAATAGATTATGAAAATGTCTAAACTCCTCTGAAATCTCTATAGTGTCCGGCCTAAACCCATAAAATGACCTCTTTGTAACTAGTGGCTCAACCCCCCTTCTGGGCCAGCCAAATCGATCATACTCCGGCAAGCGAGTCCCAGATATAGCCTCTACTCCCCACTGAAACCAAGGCAAGCACCTGTCAACGGTAATCTCCCAATTCTTGTCGCTCATAGATTCGTCAACTTTGTCATTGGGAACAAGTCCACTATACAAGTCTAGATGCTCGCAATTGTCACTCTTTCGTTCAAGATATACTGTTATCCACTGTCGATTGCCCAAGGTGGGAATAATCTCTTCCCGCCACTCCTTCTGCAGCAGCCGATCTACCTCGCTTTGATTTAACATAAATCAGTTGTCTCCGCGCCTCTGTGCCTCTGCGGCCAAATCCCTACGCCCGCCAGAACGCCTCGTTCAAATACTTATAGGCATTGTCCGGGAATAGCGTCACCACCGTACCGCCAAGCTCGCGCTCGGCCAGCTCCTCAGCCACGCGCATGGCGCCGACCATAGCAGCCGCCGCGCTGATGCCCACCAAGTAGCCCTCTTCGCGCGCCAGCCGCAGCGCCATGGCATGCGCCTCTTCCGTCCGCACGGACAGCTGGCGGTCGGCCAAGCGCCTGTCATAGATGCCCGGCTGAATGGCGGTCGCCATGTGTTTCAAGCCCTCCAGGCCGTGGAAAGGCGAATCCGGCTCGACCGAGATGATCTCCACCGCCGGGTCATATTCCTTGAGCCGCCGTCCCGTGCCCATCAGTGTGCCGCTGGTGCCCAGGCCGGCCACGAAGTGCGTCGCGCCGCCGCGCGTCTGCCGCCAGATCTCCACGCCGGTACCGTTGTAATGCGCCTGCCAATTGGCGGGATTGTTGTACTGGTCGGCGTAGAAATAACGCTCAGGCTCACGCAGCGCCAAGTCTTGGACCGCTGTCAGCGCCCCATCGGAGCCTTCCAGAGGGTCGGTGAAAACCAAGTCGACATCGTAGGCGCGCAAGATAGCTACACGCTCCGGACTGACATTCTCCGGCAGCATCAGCTTGACTTGATAATCTTTGGCGGCGGCGATCATGGCGTAGGCGATGCCGGTGTTGCCGCTGGTGCTATCGAGGATGATCTTGCCCGGGCGCAGCCGGCCATCGGCTTCGGCGCTGCGGATGATCTGGTAGGCCGCGCGGTCCTTGACGCTGCCGCCGGGGTTCTGCCACTCGGCTTTGGCCAAGACGCGCGCGTTCGCCGGCAATTCCCGCGTGATGCGCCGAAAGCTCAGGAGTGGCGTATTGCCGATCTGCCGCTCGATATTCCGCGAGGAGTCTTCGAGCTCAGCCAGTGATTCAAGGTCCGCTGCTATGGTCATAATCTGCTCTTTTTCCGCCTTTAACAAAAAAAGCCAACTTGCAGGGTAGCGCCTCGCGGGCTTCCGATTACCGGCGCCTCGCTCGCCTCTGCAGTTGACCTTGTGTTTCGCTCTTTGCTCTAGTGGCTGTTATCTCAGGCGGCTTGGCTCCCTGGTCTGACAACAGCAACAACAACTCAATCGCATGATGTGGATCTCCTGATCCCTCGCGCTCGCCGAGAGCATAACGACAGATGGCGGATCTGTCAATCGCTCCGCAGACTTGACGCAGGCGCAACGCCCCTTCTTACGCGCTCTTGTCGGCTAGGCGGCGGGCCCGCGAAAGGCCGTCAGCGGCAAAGGCAGCATATTGGAGAGGTGGGCTACGGGCAGCCGCTGGAGCAAGTCTTCGTTGTACCAACCAACGTAGACGACATGTTCGCCCTGGTAGCCCGGCGGCAATTCGAAATCGTGTCGGCTGACAAAACGCTCGCCAGCTTTCAGGAAGCCCAAGGGGACAGCCGGTACCGAGTCGCGCTGCCACAGCACCTCGACCGGCGCGCCTTCTTGATAGGGCTCGGCGAGTACGATGGCGAAGACGCGCCAGGCGCCGCTGATCGGCTCGATGATCTGCCACTCCAGTTCAAGAATGTGATCCTCGCGCAGCAGGTGGGCCTTAAGCCGTATCGCTTCGCCGAATACCGTGTCGTCGCTCGCGGCCTCATCGCCCAGCAGATTGGGGTCCTCGTCCGCGACCAAGGCGCCCAGGGGAAGTATAAACGCGGCTGTTTCGCGACCCGATTCCAACAGCGGCCAAATATTGGAACCGTCTGGGAAGGGATACCAGCCGATGTGCAGCTGAACTGTCGTATAGCCTTGCGCGTCCGGCGGGATCTGCAAAATATAATCGTCTTTGTAGATCTGCCCGGGCTGCCACCAGGTAGTGGGCAATGTGCCCCAGCCGGGGAAGCTATCAATGGTCGCGATGGCTTCGCCCTCGGCGTCGATGAGCGTCAGGAAGAGGGCCTGCAATTCCTTCGTCTGCGCCGATGGCTGCCAGTAGAGCGTCAAGGGGATCTCGTCCCCGGGCGCCCAGCGGCGCGGCGGAGGCAACTCGTAGCCGACCAGGCTGGTATCGCCCCAGCGCGCGAAGGACTTGGTTGCGGATTCTGGAATTTCCGCGACGATCGGCGGGTGATCGTATTGCGGCATGATGTAGACAAAGGGCGAGGCAAGACTGAATAGCAGCATGGGCACGACGACCAGTAGGGGCGGGATGCGCAACGTAATCAAACCCATCGCCATAAGGACACTGATTGAAACAATCGCAGGAAATAGATATCGTCCGTTGGCCGCCGATGATTGCAGCGAAATCCAGATGATTGTCGCGCTGCCGATAGCCAGAAAAACGCCAAGCAGGCTGACGACTGCCAGCAGAAATGAGTTCTTGCGGTTCTTCGCCAGAAAGACTAACAGCCCGCCGACGCTTATCAAAGAAAGCGCGTCTGTGAGGTGGTAGTAGAGATCATGCGTCAAGATGCTGAACTTGCCAAACAGCCCCCAATAGCTTATGCGCAAGCTTTGAAATTCTTCTGTCAACATCCGCGACAAGGTAATGCTCCGCCGACCGTAATAGTCGAGCATGGACTTTGTTCCGAAGAATTCGCCATAGAGGCTGAGGTTGCGAGCAAACCACCAGCCGGCAGCAGCCAGAAATACGACCGATACAGCGATCCCTAAAATTATGAAACCGCGACGGTCGCGCGTACGGAAAAGAGTCAATATACCCGCGAGCCCTACTACCGGCAATGTAACCAGGCCGTTAAGTTTAGCTAGCGCCGCGCCGGCGATCAGGATTGCCAAGAACAGGCTGCGCCGCGAATCGAAACCGTGGCGCAACATAACCAGCATCTGCCACGCAGCAAGCGTTGACAGTGCCGTCACCATGACATCATTGGTGATGGATGTTGATATGAAGAGAAACATTGGGTTGAAGGCGACCAGCGACGTCGCCAGAACGGCGAATCCAACATGACCCGGCATTATGGTTCGCGCGGACTGATACACAGCGGCGACTGTCGCCACCGCCATACCAAGGGTCAGCAAGCGGATGACATAAAGCGCCAGGGATACGCCGGCGAGATCGGGCGGGTAAGGCTGCCGGTAGAAGATAAAATTTCGGTTGCCCAATCGCTTGGGATGGCCAAACAGCACCAGGGGATTTCGTAGAAAATAGTCAGAGAAGTCAGTGGTGTCGAATGCGGAATAGATCGGCGCCATCGTCAGGTAGTAGAGAGGCGGCTGGTTAGCTTCGTGGCCGTACAAGTAGTCATGTTCGTCGGTCTGCACCGGCAGCTCGCCAGTGTCGACAATCCACTTAATAACTCCGACGTGAAACTCATTGTCGGAAGCTTCAAAGTGAGGCGCAGCGTAAATGTAAAGAAGACCAATGCAGAAAAAGACGAACGGAATTAGCCAATGAAACGGAAGCTGCTTCCAGGATCTGGCAACGCGCATCCTTATTATCCCAACCCTTTTCTATATGACGACATACATTCTATCATAGTGGCCGGACGCGCTCCGCTCTGTGAAGGTTATTTTGCCTGCGGCGACGGAGTCTGTTCCATGATAAAGTTCGAGAACATGGCACATCGGAGCATCTACCAAAATATGCGACTGGCAGTATTCGCCGATATCCACGGCAACTTGCCGGCTCTGAATGCGGTGCTGGCCGATATGGAAGCCGCCGGCGACTTCGACCTGATCTGGTGCCTGGGCGACCTGGCGGCCCTTGGCGGGCAGCCGCATGAATGCGTAGCGGCGCTGCTGCAACTGCGGGAGGCGCAGGGCGACGACAAATTCAAGATCATCGGCGGCAACACAGACCGCTACCTGGTCACCGGCGAGCGCATGCCCGCCAAAGCGGCGGAAAACGCGGAAGACTTCGCCGCGTATCGCGACGGCAGCCGGCGCATGAATGCCGTTTTCGCCTGGAATCTGGCGCAGCTGGACTGGGCCGACTACGACCTGATGCGTCAAATCGTCGGCCGGGAACTGCGGCAAGACGTACCCGGTTATGGCCGGGTAATCGGCATTCACGCCATCCCGGGCGATGATGAAGCGCTTGCATTGCGGCCGGACAGCGCCGACGAAGAAGCGGCCGACGCGCTGCTGGATCGCGAAGGGCGGCTGGCGCTCTGCGGGCACACGCACCTGGCGCTGGATCGCACAGTCGGCAATTGGCGCGTGATCAATCCCGGCAGCGTCGGGCTGTCGTACGGGCATCCGGGTCGGGCGGAATGGGCGCTGCTGGAGTGGCGCGACGGCGCGTTGACGGTCGACTTGCGGCGCGTGCCTTATGATGTGACGGCGGCGCTGCGGGCATGGGCGGCGCTGGGCTATCCCGAGATCGAGTGGATCCGTCAGCGGCTGACCGGCTAAGCTTCAACCAGGCGTATCATCGGCCGGCGCAGCCAGAAGCCGATGGCGTAGAGCGTCATGCCAGCGGCGCCCGCCAGCAGACAGACTAGCCACACCAGCGTCACCGGCAGCAGCAGGTCAAGCTGGGCTGAGGGCGCTACATCGCTCAGGTAGATCTGCAAGAGGCCGCGGTTGGCTTGCAGGATGCCCGACAAGCCGCCGCCGAAAGCCATCAGCCAGTAGGGCGCGTAGCCGGTCACACGGTGATTGTCGCCGCGCAGCGATGACGCCGCCTCGTTTACGAAGCCCAATACGACGGCCAGGCTGACCCAGCTGCCCAGCCAATTCTGCGCCGCCGCCAGGTCCGTCTTAAACATGGCTTGCGCGATGCCCGGCTGGATGCTGAGCGCGCCCAGAAAGCCGCCGCCGACCAACCAGAAGATCGTCGCCAGCGCGATCCAGTGCGTGGCGAGCGAGGCGTTCTCGTCCCGGTTGCGCAAGGCGCGGACGCTGTGGCTGGCGAGCAAGATGTAGCAGATGGCGATCAGCGGCGCCGCAGCCAGACTGACGCCCGCGGGCAAGAGCAAGCGCCCCAGGCTGATCAAACTGCCGCCCAGGCAGACCAGAAGCGCCGTAGTGCGCAAACTGTCCCGCGCCCAGTCTTTATCAAGGCGGCTGTAGCGCGGTATGAGCCAGAAGACGATGCTCAGGCTGCAAAGGGCGAAAGCGACCTGGACTTGAAATGCCGCACTCACAGCGGCGAGGCGCTCGTTCTCCGAGATGGCCAGCGCCGAGCTTAGGGCAATCAGCAAAATGCCGATCCGCCAGCAGCGCCGGAATATCGATGGCTCGCCGCTGCGCCAGCTTTGAGCAAGCACAGCAATCAGCACGACAGCCGTCAGACCGTCGGCAAGTTGAGTCTGACCGAGCGCGGTGAGCACGAGATTAGCGGCGACGAAAGCCTGCCAGATCCGCCGCTGCCTAGTCAACTCAGAGCCGCCAAGCGATTCGCCAGACATCATGAATCCAGCACCCAGAAAACCGGTCAGCAGCAGCAGCTCGAATGACTGCGCGGCGACGGCGTCGATGATTGGCGCCCAGTCGCCCAGTGGTTGCGCCGGCAGCTGATCCAAGGCCGACAGCAGCAAGCTCCCCGCGTAGAGCAGCAGCAAGGCGACCGTGAGATTTAGGTACTGATAGATGACTGCGCCGCGGGGCGAGAGTTGAATCATGAGGCGCGTCATTCGCCCCCGGCAACCAGCCGATAGACCTCGGGCCGGCCGTGCCCGTAAATTTCCTCGGCGATGAATTTTAATTCGTAGCGCGCCGCGACTATCGCCAGCAAGTCTCGGATGCCGACATTGTCGTCGCGGATGAGCGCGGGAAAGACCACTATCCAGGTGGGAGGGTCGGATTCCCATTCAGCGGCTAAGCGCTGCGGCACACGCTCGGCGCGGAAATACCAGCGCCAGCCCTTGACCCAGACGCCGGGCGCGGGCATGCCCGTCAGCGGATGCAGCTGCGGCGTGCTGTCGGTTTCGGGCAATGCGAAGAGCGTGTCGCCGGCTGCTTTGCGCTGGTTGAGCTCGGTTGCCAGCGACTGAAATTCGTCGTAGGCCAGGATGGCCCCCGGCCCGAGCGGCGTGTGCAGGTAACTGGCGGCGCCGGTCCACAGCCAGCCGATGCCGATGCCGATGCTCAGCCCGGCCAATGCCAGACGCGGCGTATCCCAGGCGCGCCATTTAGGCAGCTCGGGCAGCGCTTGCGCCAGCACAATGCCGGACATGACAGCGGCAAAGGGCAGGTGCCCCATGGCGTGGATTTCGCCGAAGCGCGGATAGAGCACAGTCAACGCGGACAGCCAAATCAGCGCCAGCAGCAGCCGACGCCGGCCCGGCCCGCGCAACGCCAGCAAGGCGAAGGGGAAGACCAGTGTATTGCTCAGCAGCAGCTTGCGCAGCAGGTCGCCGTCCAGCGGCTCGCCGTCCATCGTGCCGCGCAGATTAAAAGTCCAGTTCCAGTAGATATAACTTTCCAGCGTGCCTTGCGCCAGCAGTATCAGCCACTGCAGCAGGGGCAGCGCCAGCGCGCCGGCGGCGAAGACGAGCGCGATTTTCCAGCTGCGCTCGGTCAGCAGCAGCCAGCAGCCCGCGATGGCGACAGCCAGCCAGGCATGCTGCTTGAACAGGGTCGCCGCGCCCATCAGCAAGCCCATGAGCAAGACCTGCCGCGGCGACGGTCGCTCGGCGTTGCGGAAGTAGATCAGCAGGGCGGCCAGCAGACAGAGCGCCAGCAGCGTATCGAAGTAGAGCATTACATTGCCGTAGACCGGCGCCCACCAGGCCCAGACCAGGGCGGCCAGCAAGCCGGCCGATGCTGTGTCCGCCAGCCCTTGCGCCAGCCAGTAGATCATGACCGTCAGCACGACCACCAGCAGCGTATTCAGCAGCTTTACGAGTAGTGCCGGGTCCATGTTCACCAGGCGCTGGGCGGCCGCGGCCAGCAGCGAACTGCCGGGCGCGTGCTGCTCCCAGATGGCGTCGAATAGCGCGCTGCCCTGGTTCATCATCCAGGGAATGGCGACCTGGCCTGAATGCACCGACGGCGACAGCCAGAAAAGGTGAGTGAGGACTTGCGCGATCAGCAAGAGAATCAGCAAGCGGCGCGCCAATAGGTTCGACTCCGCGTCATTGGACACGGACAATATCCTAGCAGACGGGTAGGAAGCCTGTCTATGTTAAGCGGCCGCGTCGAGCCGGAGCGACACCCGCCCGCGTACAACCGCTTGCGAGGGGCGCGATTTGCGCTACAGTATCGGAGACTATGACTCTTGAAAACCAGGGCGCTGCGCTGAATGCGCTGCCTGACAACTACTTTGATCTCGGCTTGCGGCTGCTGGAAGCGGGCGAATTCGAAGAGGCGGTCGCCATGTTCGAGCGCGCCATCAATCTCGGCCTGGGTGATCTGGCTGCCGTCTATCTCTGCCGCGGCGAAGCGCTGAGCGCGCTGGGGCAGTGGGATGCCGCCGAGCAAAGCGTCAACCAGGCGCTGGAGATTGAGCCCTACCTAGCTGCCGCCTACAATGAGCGCGGCCAGATCCGGCTGGCGCGACGCGATACGGACCCGGCCAGCAACGATTTCACCATGGCGATTCATATCGAGCCCGAATTTGAAGCGGCTTATCTTAATCGCGCGCTGGCTTATGAATCAAGGCGCCGCTATGCCGAGGCTGAGGCCGACCTGACACGCGCGCTGAAGCTGAACCCGCAACTGACCGCGGCCTACGAGATTCGCGGGCGCGCGCGGGCGGCGCAGTTCAAGTACGACGAGGCAATCGCCGATCTGAGCTATTACCTGCGCAGCGGCGGCGGCCGCGAATACGACAACCACAGCGAGACCCAAGGCTACCTGCTGATTCTGCGCGTCCAGCGGCTGCTGTGGCGGCTGATTCCGCGTCGGGGGCGGTGGAGTTAGGCTGGCGGGTCGGCTGGGATGTGGTCGCGCCAGACGTCGAGGAACTCGGATTTGAGGAGTTCCCAGCGGCGCATAAGGAAATTTTCAAATTCTTTTTTGCTCGTCGCTTTTGGCAAGTATTCGGGTGGGCAGAGAAGTCGCTCCGCATATTCAGCTAGCAAGGCCTCATGCTGCTCGGTGGTGATTTCGCCGCTTTGTCGTTTCAGTCGTAGCATTTCATCGAAGGTATGGAAGTTGTCTTTGAATTCCCCGGCTATTTTAAGCAGAGCTAAGTTTCCTACAGTGTTCATGGGCCACTCTTCGCCTTGCTGCATGCGCGCCTTGATATTGTCTACGGGCACGATATGCTCCACATGGTACGTATTGGCGCTGTCCAACCTGTTTCTGAAGACATATTTCAGCAACAAGTATTCTGAGCGGGATTCACGAATGTGTCGTTTGGAGCTTTCGTTATGTACGTAGTCAATTTGCGTTGCAAAGTACCAATCGTCAAACACTTGCTGCCAGCGCGCTTCCGTAGGCGGCGGGATCATCAGGTAGCGTAAGGATTTTACCGCGTCATATAGCTTGCTATCACCCGAGCCACGCCAGTCATCGTGCAGTATCTCATACAGATAGTGCATAAGCAGCCGCTTTTTTAGCTTCTTACGGTCTGGTTTGCTCTCGGGATTATCGGACAGGTCGTGCAATGAGTATCGTACTTGGAACGCTGTCGCGATCATTGCAACGATCATCAACTCGCTATGATATATGGAATGTGGCCTGGACTTGATTCGCTTCGCATCTAGGACTGGTTTTAGAATACCGTCTACGAATCGAACGGACTCCAACAGACAACCCTCTAGTTCCGTTAAGTCGAAATTGGCGACTCTACTTGGTAGGTCAGCCATCTCGCCGATATGCAAGCCCAGGCAGGCTGTGGCCAAATTGAAGCCGGCTGAACTCGGTCTGTCGTCCTTCGAGGGCTTGAATAGGCGCGGAAATTTGTCCGGCAGGAACTGGCCAAAACCGAAGAGGTAATCGAAAAGGGTATACTCCCGGTCTCTTTTCGCTTTTTCGTCTTGCGCATCCTCAGCAACATCTAGCGTGAATCCTTCTTCTTCAAGCGCGTCGTACTTTCTCCAAATGGCTTCTATTATCTCAGGATTGGCTATCTTACGACGTCTGTCGATCCATTGCGCGGCAAAGATTTCGTATCGGCTAAGCGCTGTTCCTTTGGAGTTCAGTCGCTCGAATATCTCAGGAAGCTGCTTGGAGACACCGGTAAAGATTAGCACAGGTATCTTCGCATCCAAAACAATCTTTACTTCGCTGCTGACTTCATCGAGAAATCTGCCTAGACAACGCATCAACGCCGCATTGTTGTTCAACTCAAAGTAGAGATCTTTGTAAAGGCTGGATTCTCTTGCATACCTGAGCACCTTGTCAATCAGCGCTTGCACCAGGCTCTCGGTACGCCAGCCGTCCTGCGCATCGTAGCTCTTCCTGCCCTTGACCCAGTCGACGACCGTCGTCCGAATTCTGTCTTTGTATTCGTCGTTCGATTTGCCCAGCTCCTTGGCGACTTCGTCGACGAAGGCATCGTTCAGGTCCGCCCGCTCAAAATAGCCATTTTGGAACTCTACGTAGCTCATGAGCGCTTGTGTGCGCTGCAAGCCGTCAATTAAGTTGTAGTAGCGCTTGCCGTCTGAGATCTCTTGTCCCTTGGCGATGTTTTCGTAAAGGAGAATCGAGCCGAATGGAAAGCCCTGCTTTATTGAATCTATGAGGCCTTTTCGCTTGCTTCTGTTCCAAACTAGACGGCGTTGATATTCCGGTATCGTTACTCGACTGCTGCCGGCTGGAGTGCTGGAAACTGCATCTAGCAATTTATTCACGGGCCAAACGTCGATATCAACTGTGTTTCTAATCGTGGACATCCCACCACCTCCACATATCGGATCCAAAAAAACGCGAGACCACTCTCGCGCAAAGATCCGCATCTTCGATCACAAACAGATGGAATCGTCAACTCTACGGGAGTGCATGGGAGTCGAACCCACCAGCGCCTGCTCTGCGCAACCGCCCACCGATTTTGAAGACCGGGGCATCCACCGGGACACATCCACCCCCTCGACGTCCGGCAATTATAGTACTTAGCGGGGTTGCGGTGAAAGTCCCTCCCTCATTTTGGGCAGAGCAATCGCACCACTATTCGGAAAATGCTTTGAGGATTTGCCATCGAAGCTTATCGTTCCGCGCTGACTGTAATCGCTTGCGCCGCAGGCTGATTTTTTTGGGGTGTTTTTTGAGCAAAGCCAAGGCGATATGCTGTAGCACAGCGAAATTTTCTGGGCTGTGTCCTACACGAATACGGCTGTCGTCTTGCCGAAAGGTCACATCCAAGACCCGATGGAGTTTATTTTCAATGTGCCAGTGCGAACGAATTATTCGCTGGAGTTGATTGGCATCCTTCCCTTGTAAAGAGGAGATAAAATAGCGCGTCTGCGTGTTTTGCCACTGCCCATCCAGTAATTGGGCATGTTGGACGCGGACTAGCGACTGCAAGCGCGTCCAGCCTTCTTGCTGGCTTAAGTCATTCAAGACAGCGGCATCGGTCATCACTTCACAGACCCGGCGCTCGACACGACCACGCGGCTTGCTGATTTCTTCGTTGTGACTATATTGACCTATCAAGCGCGGATGGCGGTCATCCGCATAAGCGAAAAGGGACTGGGCTGCATCGTACAAACTGCCCTGATTTTCCTTTAAGGCTATGACATAATCCGCTCCGTGCTCGCTAACAATAGACTTCACGATGTCTTTCTGACAGCCCATCGCGTCCAAAGTCACGATACAGCCTTTCAAATACAGCAATTTCAGCAATTCGGGAATTTCAGGTATCTCATTGCTTTTCGCGTCCACAGCGCGCTTGCCCAAGACCAAGCCGGCTTCCACTGACCAGGCATGCAACAGATGCAAGGCGCTCTTTCCTTGCCTACGATCATGGCTGCGCCGCATCGTCTTGCCGTCTATTGCCACAATATCGCCTTCAGCTAATACTGGCTTGATGCTGCTAATCCAATCTTGGTAGCACAACTGTACCTGCTGAGGGTCTAATAGTTGGAAGACGCGGGCAAATGTATCGTGCGAAGGAATACCGTTAGGCAACTCTAAAAATCCCCTTAACCATTCCTCTTTATCCTCGCCAAAATCAACAATGTCCACCCAGGTCTCGGCGCCGCTGATCACCGCGCAGATCGCGATGATGATGATATCCAGCAACGGGTGTAATTGACCATGTTCGCGACGCGGATCTTCTAAACTGGCAAAGGCCTCCGCTATGCCACTTGGGCTCATCTCGGGCTCTCCTCATCCGTATTGATGAACCCATTCTATTCACCTTTCATTTCTTGGTGCGATTGCTCTGCATTTTGGGGGAGGGATTTAGGGAGGGGGCAAACGCCCTGTATCCCCGGCGCCGACGCCGCTATCATTGCCTAAAGCCGAATTCCGTTACAATGAAGAGGAGGGCGCTATGCCCGCATACCTTATCGTGTGCGCAAAGATAACCGACATGCAGCAATACCAGGAATACATGAAGCTGACACCCGCCATCGTGGAGAAATACGGCGGACAATTCATCATCCGCGGCGGCGAAAAAGTCGTGCTGGAGGGACCGGAGGACGGCGACCGTATCGTCATGCTCAAATTCGACAGCGTCGACGCCGTCCGCCGCATGTACGATTCCGACGAATACCAGGCGGCCATCAAGGTCCGCGCTGGCGCCGCCGACGCTTCGTTTATCGTGATGGAGGGTTTGGAGTAGCTGCGATGTACAGAGCATTGTATTCCCCATCCCGAGCGCGGGTTAGATGAAGGGCGTGGCAAATGATGCGAGTCATCCTCTTCGATATTGACGGCACGCTGCTGATCAGCCGCGGCATCGGGCGGGAGGCCAAGCGCCGCGCCATGCAAGAGTGCTTCGGCCAGACCGGCGACCTGGACAGCCATATCTTCGGCGGCAAGACCGATTGGGGCATTCTGGCCGATCTGCTGGCGCCGCACGGACATTCCGCCTCCGATATCGGCCGTGACATGCCGACCTACGAAGCGACTATGGCGCGGCACATGCGCGAGATCAGCGGCGCTTATACTGCCGAGCCCTGCCCCCACGCTATGGAGCTGGTCCAGGCGCTGCGCGGGCGCGACGATACGCTCATCGGCTTGGTGACCGGCAACACCTCAATGACGGCTGCCATCAAGCTGGAGATGGCCGGCTACGCGTCGGACTGGTTTGTCGTTGGCGCCTACGGCAACGAATCGCCAAATCGCGACGACCTGACGCGGCTGGCGCGGCAGCGGGCGGGGGCGCATCTGGGGCGCGATCTCAACGGCGCAGAGCTCATCGTCATCGGTGATACGCCGGCGGATATCCAGGCGGCGCGCGCCATCGACGCGGTGGCGGTCGCCGTCTGCACCGGTTATGCCGAGCGCGATAGCTTGATCGCCAGCGATCCCGATTTTCTGCTGGCTGATTTGAGTACGTTTATGGAGTTGGTGCTGAACTAAGGCGCGAGGCGGCTGGTGCAGATTCGCACGCCCAAGAAGTATCGCGGCATTCAACGGCGCAGTATCGTCAGCTGCCGCCGCCTGACCTTCTACTTGCTGGTTATCGCCCTGATCTTCATTGGCATCGGCGTGGCGTTGAATCGGGAAGTTTTCGCGCCGGTGGTGCAGCAGGCGCTTTACGACGTTATCCGCGAGGTGGAAGATCGCGCGGCCGCCATGTCCCTGCCCGAACCAACGCCGACGGCCGACCCGCGCAATCAGCTGATTGAAGCTGACAATTACTGGCGGCGGGGCTCGCTGGGCAACGCGACCGGCTTGTATCAGGAAATCGCGCCATCGCTGCCGAACTCGGTTGAAATCTACCGTCGCATCGCCCTGGGTTTAATCAACAGCAGTCGCTATGCTGAAGCCGCCGAATTCGCCGAGCGCGCCATCAATGCCGATCCCTTTAACCCCGAAGCCTGGGCCATTCACGCCTGGGCGCTGGACTGGCAGCGGCGGGCGAATGAGGCGCTCGTCAGCGCTTTGCATGCCCTCGAGCTCGACCCCGATAACAGCCGCGCGCAAGCCTATCTGGCCGAGATTTACCTCAGCCTGGGGCAAGCCGAACGCGGCGAGGCGCTGGTGGAAGAATTGCTGCTCAATGACCCCGAAAGCGCCGAGGCTTATCGCGCGCGCGGCCTCATCCGCCAGGAATACCGCTATGATTTCGATGGCGCCCGTCAGGACTTCCAGACCGCCTACGGTATGGCCGACAACATGAATCTATACGCGGTGGACATCGCCATCCTGGAGAGCAATCTGCGCAATTACGATGTGGCGCTGGATTTCCTCAACGACGTGCTGGAAGCCAACCCCAGCAACGAAGCTGCCTTGCTGCTCATCGGCATGGGGCAGTGGAGCGCATTCGGCAATCCAGCGCAAGCGCAGCGTTACCTGCAGGACTGCGTCGACTACAATTCGGAAAACCTGAATTGCCAATTCTGGCTGGGCTATATGCAGAACAGACTGGGCTCAATCGACGAGGCTGCACTCTCTTTTGAAAAGGCGATAGAACTGGGCAGCCAGAATCCGCAGCATTATTATTGGGCGGGTTTCTCACAGATATTGCTGGGCAATTGCGCGCGCGCGCTGGCTTATCTGGAGCCGGGTCTGCGCCTGGCAGTGGAAGGCGGCAATCAGCAGTTCGCAGCCGATATCGAGACGGTCATCCCCGAATGCGACCCGAGCTTTGCCAGCCGCTCGGCGACCGCGCTGGACGAAGCCGCCACTGACGATGCCTGATTGCCCCGGCGCAATTTAATCGGCCTCGTCCAGCTCGAAATAGCGCAGGCTGGCTTGCATATCGGCGATGCGATCCATCTCCAGCACCAGCACCGGCTTGGCGGGCAATTGGCGTAATTGCGGCAGAATCCGCGCGTAGTCCAGGACGCCTTGTTCCCAGTCAAAGCCGTAATGTTCATCCATGACGCCGTTGTTGTTGTTCATATGAACTTCGATGACCCAGGGCCGCATGGTATCCAGCCAGTTTTCCAAGCTGATGCCGGGGTCGGAGAATAGTGTGGCATGCCCGACATCAATGCAGGCCTTCAAGTAGGGATGATCGAGCTCGCTCAAGAGGTTGCCGATGATGGTCGGGTCGAATTCCCACATATTCTCGATGGCGACCAGGACATCGTAGGCTTGGGCGTAATCGCCCAAGGGGCCCCAAAAATCTACATTCCGTTGGTGCCAGCCTTGCCGATAAAAGTCGTTGTGCAGCAGGCCGATGTAATTGGCGTGAAAGACGACTTGCTTGACGCCCAGGCCGGCGGCGATGCGGATAACATGCTCGTAGCGACCGTAGGACACCATATTGATGCGTTCATCCGGGCTGCCGGAGGTCAAATCCATAAAGGGACCGTGCATCGTCAGCGGGCCGGGCACATCGGCGACAGCGGCTTTGTATTCCTTGTCTAGTTTGCGCCAGTCGCCATCGAGGATCTGCGGCACGGAAAAAGCCATGAACTCAATGCCCAAGCCGCGCTGGCAGGCCAATTCAACGCATTCATAAAAGTTGCCCATGCCGGCGCTTAGCGATACCAGATCCCGCATGATCATATTTTTATCCGTTGCGGCGCGGCCGTCCTGTGTATAAGAGACGCGGGTGCGGAACCGCGAGATCAATACTATTATCAGCTTACAACAGCTAATGTCGCATTTTCAAGCATTGCAGAGCTTCTGCCGCCCAAGCTAGGCGTATTGGCGCTTGTCGTTTACCATCGCTAGCGAAGGAGTAGCTTCTAACGATGAATCCCGCGCGTATTCTGGTGATACTGCCCGCCTACAATGAGCGGCTTAACATCGCGCGGACCGTTGGCGCCATCCGAGCCGAGCTGCCGCAGGCGGAAATCCTGGTCATCAATGACGGCTCGGGTGATGCGACCGCCGCCACAGCGCGGGATGCCGGCGCTCGGGTGTTGAGCATGCCTTACAACGTGGGCATCGGCGCTGCTGTGCAGGCCGGCTTCCAATTCGCCGAGGCCAATGGCTACGACATCGTCCTGCGCAACGACGGCGATGGGCAGCACGCGCCGGAGAGCAATCGCGCCTTGCTGGCCGCGCTGAGCGGCCACGATGTCGATGTCGTCATCGGCTCCCGCTTCATCAGCCGGCAGGGCGATTACGGGACGCCGCTCCTGCGCCGCATGGGCAGCGCAATCCTGGCGCGTCTCTTATCGTCGATCATCGGCCAGCGCGTCACCGACCCCACTTCCGGCTGCTCGGCTTATAATCGCCGCGCCATCAAGCTGCTGGCGCAAGTCTACCCGCATGATTACCCGGAGCCGGAAGCCATCGTCATTCTTCACCGCAGCGGCTTGCGGCAGATGGAAGTGGCGGTCAGGATGATGCCGCGCCAGCACGGACGCTCCTCCATCACGGCCGGGCGCTCCGTCTATTACATGATCAAGGTCATCTTGGCGATTCTGATCAACCTGCTGCGCAAGAAGACGATAGCCAATGAGTAGGTGAGTGAACTACAGATAGCGACTGTAACTCACTTAATCAACAGTCCTCACCTTTCGTTTCACTGATGAATCTCCATTCTTCAGTATAGTAGCTATTAGTGCACTCATTTAACCACCAAGTTCGTTCGAATCTAACGATATAGAGACCGTCCCAGCGTGTATGACATTCAGATGTGTGCTCGACCCCAGTTTTTTTGCCTTTATCACATGGAGGCTCTGTGGGCACCGGCGTGTGGTATTGATCGCAGCCGGTGTATTCCCAGCTGCCGCATGTTTCGTCGCCTAGATCAGGGCAGTCGCCCGAGACGCGGACTTTCTTTTTGCAGGTGCGATTCTGATAACAGACGCCGGGCAGTCCGTTGCAGGTGCATTCGTAACTGCCTGTTTTTACTCTGGATTGCGTTTCGGTCCTGCATTCGTTTTGAGGCTTCTTTGTCGGCGGAATTGGTGTGTCCGTCGGCGTTGGCGTGTAGGTGGGCGTGTTGGTCGCTGTCGGCGTGTCCGTTGGTGTCGGCGTGTCCGTTGGTGTGGGCGTGGCTGTGGCGGTGGGCGTGTCTGTTGGTGTATTGGTAGGCGTATCTGTCGGAGTGAGAGTTGCTGTTGCTGTTGGCGTGTTAGTGGGCGTATCCGTCGGAGTGAACGTCGCTGTTGCCGTCGGCGTATTGGTGGGCGTGAAAGTTGGCGAATTCGTAAACGTTGCGGAAGGTGTGGCCGTCGGGTGGAGCGTCAATGACAAGACGCCGCTCCAATCCCCCTCATTTTCACAAGTTACGCCATCGCCCAATGCCTGCACCTGCACCTCATAAGGTACTCCCACTTGCAATTCCGCAAACTGATAGGCTCGATAAGAAACGGGCAAACTCGTAGTCAGCCAGTCTTCGCCCGGCATTCTCCAGCGCAAGCGGTAGCCAGTCGCGTTCTCAACCGCGTCCCAAGCCACAGTCGTCTCCGCAACGGCGATAAGGTTGGCCGGCCTCGACAACTCGCATAATGGCACGGGGGTATCAGTCGCAGTAGGCGACGGGGTAACTGTTGGGGTGTTGGTGGGCGTGTCCGTTGGCGTTTCAGTAGGAGTATTTGTCGGTGTGTCTGTTGGCGTTTCAGTGGGCGTATTAGTCGGTGTGTCTGTTGGCGTTTCAGTGGGTGTATTGGTCGGTGTGTCCGTTGGCGTTTCTGTTGCCGTTGCCGTCGGAATGGCAGTCGGCAAAGGCTTAAGTTGCAGAATGCCGCTCCATTTCCCGCGCTTCTCATAGACTTCGCCATCACCCAAAGCCCGCACTTTCACTTCATAAATGAGATCTGCCTCCAGCCCCACAATCGTATATTCAAGCGTCGTTTCCGATACCGTCACTGAATCTCGGTCGCCGCCTGGCAAGCCCCAGCGAACGCGATAGCCGATCACGCCTTCCACTGGATCCCACTTCAATGTATGCAGCCCCGTCTGTATTAAGTTCTGTGGCGGTAGAAAAGTCTTTGGCAGTGTCTGCGTCACAGGCGTCTCTGTCGGCGTGAAAGTGGCTGTATACGTCGCCGTCGGCGTGTTGGTGTTTGTGTCCGTCGGCGCGGGAGTAAGCGTGTCGGTAGCAGTGTTCGTTGCCGTCAGCGTAGGCGTATCAGATGGCGAAATGGTTGCTGTGTTGGTAGCGGTGTGCGTCGCCGTAGGTGTCGGCGTGTTGGTAGGGATATTCGTCGCTGTCGGCGTAGGTGTGTCGACGCTGGGCAGAGATATACTGACAACCGCGCTCCATCGTCCTTGCTTTTCGTAGCGCCGGTTATCGCCCAACGCTCGGACTTGCGCGGCGTAAGTTGAGCCAGCCCGCAAGTTGGAAAAGGTATATTCGGTTGTTGGCGCGTCTACCGTCACACGCTGGAACGCACCATCGCCAGACAAAATTAACGAGTAACCAACTGCCCCGAAGACCGCTTCCCAAGCTACAGTACTGTCAGCAACGTGGCGCAGGTTTTGTGGTGTCCGCAAGCCTCTTAGCACCACTCTGGTTGGCGTTGGAGTAGGCGTGGCTGTCGGTGTATTGGTTGGCGTGGCGGTGGGCCAGGGGCGAACCAGTAAATTAATCAAGGTCCAGCGACTATCCTGGAATGCCGAGTTATCGCCTGAAACTGCCTGCACTTGGACGAAGTAATTCTCGCCATAATAAAACTCGCTCATGCTGAAACTGTTTTCTGTTACATCATCTATTTCAAATCGCAAGCGCGCAGCCGCTCTAACCCATTGGACGCGATAAGCGCTGGCATTCGCTACCTCATCCCATACGACCGAATCATTTACAACGCGGATATTCTGCGGTCGCGGCAGCAGCAGCTGCGCTTGGAGGAGAGAACATGAAATAAACAGCAGCACTGTTAACAGCAGAGTTCGATGGATCACGAAGATGATTCTCCGTATTGTGGCTGAGTGCAGACAAGGGCGAGACTTTAGGTGAAAGCCGCCTGCAATGCAAGACTAAGATTGGCGCTGAGTCGCTTGAGATCTCTGAAGTTCCTGTTTGCGAATTTCCAAATTAGCCGTTAGAATCGGGCCGCTGTGCTTTCACCGTACATTTACCCTACTGGAGGAAAACATGAAAACCAAGCTCACCCTTTTACTGATTGTCGTTATGGCGCTGTCGTCATTTGGCGGCTTGTCCATAGCCCAAAGTGAAGATACCGTGAATATCCTGTTCTGGCAGGCGGCGTCTCACCTCAACCCCTACCTTGGCAACGGCACCAAAGAGTTTGAAGCGGCCGCGCTAGTGCTGGAACCGCTGGCGCGCTACGACCCCGATGGCGTCATGGTGCCTTGGCTGGTTGACGAGATTCCCACGGTGGCCAACGGCGGCGTCTCCGAAGACCTGACGTCCATCACCTGGACACTGAGCGAAGGCATCACCTGGTCCGATGGTTCGCCATTGACAGCGCATGATGTCGTTTTCAGCGGCGAATTCTGCATGAATCCGGATACCGGCTGTACAGTGCTGTCGCAATTCGCCAACGTAGAATCTATAGAGGCGCTTGACGACCTGACGGTCAAAGTCAGCTTCGACTCGCCCAAGCCCTTCCCCTATGGCGCTTTTGTCGGCTATTTCACGCCAATCATTCAGAAGGCGCAATTTGAGGACTGCATGGGCGCTGCGGCGCTGGGCTGCAACGAGCAGAACTTCGCTCCCATCGGCACCGGTCCCTTCGTCGTGGAAGACTTCCGCACCAACGACGTGGTTACCTACACCGCCAATCCCAACTACCGCGTCGAAGGGCAGCCGGCCTTCTCCCGCGCCGTGTTCAAGGGTGGTGGCGATGCTGAATCCGCCGCGCGCGCCGTGTTGGAAACTGGTGAAGCCGATTACGCCTGGAACCTGCAGATTTCGCCCCAGGTGTTGAATGCGATGGAAGCCGCTGGCGAGGGCACAGTCATTGTCGCCTTTGCTACCAACGTCGAACGCCTGATCATGAACCAAACCAATCCTGACGCTTCGCTGGGTGACGATATGCGCTCAGTTTGGATGGAGGACGGCTCTAACGGGCATCCCTTCCTGCAAGTGCCGGCAGTTTGGCAAGCCATGTCCATGGCGATTGATCGCAGCGTCATCGCCGGCCAGCTTTATGGCGCCGGTGGTACTCCGACATGTAATGTATTGCCCGGGCCTCCCATCTACGCCTCCAGCAACAACGATGACTGCCTGGTACAAGATGTTGACGCTGCCAACGCCATGCTGGACGAAGCCGGCATCGTTGACTCCGACGGCGACGGGATCCGTGAATACGACGGTGTACCGCTCAAGGTGAGCTACCAGACTTCGACCAACGCTGTGCGTCAGAATACGCAGGCGCTGATCAAGCAGTGGTGGTCGGAAATCGGCGTCGAGACCGAGCTGCGCAATATTGACGCGGCTGTCTTCTTCGGTGGCGATATCGCCAGCCCGGATACCTACTCGAAGTTCTATACCGACATCGAAATGTACACCAATGGCTCGAACGGCACGGATCCGGAAGCCTACATGGGCAACTGGCGCACCACCGAGATCGTGGGACCGCACAACAGTTGGAATGGCTCGAATATCCCGCGCTGGTACAACGAGGATTACGATGTCTTGCTCGAGCAGATGGCAAACACGGCCGTCTTGGAAGAACGCGCCGCTCTGGCCATCCAGATGAATGACATGCTGGTGCAGAACGGCGTCATGATTCCGCTGGTCTATCGCGGCAGCGTATCGGCGCATCACAACTCGATTTCCGGCGTCGATATGAACGCCTGGGATTCCGAACTCTGGAACATCGCCGACTGGACGCGTATGTAGCGTCTTCAATTTCTTGTCCCTTCCCCCGTTCCGGGGGAGGGGATATTTCTGATTTGAACCACAGAGACCACAGAGATCACAAAGATATGCTGGAGAAAGACAAACGGGACCCATTGACCTGGAATATCATAGGCGCCGCCATTGAAGTCCACCGCGAATTGGGTCCCGGGTTACTGGAAAGTCTGTATGAAGATGCGCTATGTTACGAATTAGACGAGGCAGGATTGTCATTCCAGCGGCAAAAGCCGATATCAGTCAAATACAAGAGTCTGAGTATCGGCAACCTAATTGCTGATGTAGTGGTGGAAGACAAAGTTATTTTAGAGTTGAAGGCAGTAGAGAAACTGGCGCCAATTCACACAACGCAGATGTTGACTTATTTGAAGGTTACCAGACTGAGTTTAGGGCTGTTGCTTAACTTCAATGTAACGACCTTGAGAGACGGGGGCATCAAGAGATTTGTATTATAGAGTCTCTCTGTGATCTCTGTGGTTAAATTTGTTGTCGCGAGGAGTGAATAATGGGACAGTACATTGTACGAAGGCTCCTGACCGCAATACCTACTATACTCGTAATCAGTTTTATTATTTTCGCTGTAGTTGACTTATCTCCCAGCGACCCGACCGGCAACCTGCCACTAACCATACCGCCCGAGGTGCGCGCCAAGATCCGCGAAGCCCTCGGCGCTGACGATCCCTTCGTGGTCAAATACGTCAAGTGGCTGCAGCAATTCTTTATCTCCGAGCCGCTGAATCTGATCGAATCATCCTTCGGCGTTACTTTCCCCGGGTCGGAAGAGCGCGTACGCGTCATCTCCTGGGCCACGCGCGGCCCCGTCATCGACATCATCGCGGAGCGCCTGCCGCAGACGATGTGGGTGGTGGGCACGTCGTACATCCTCGGCGTCCTGATCGCCGTGCCGGTCGGCGTCTTTTCGGCTTATCGGCAGTATTCGGTCTTCGATCAAGTCGGCACCTTTCTGATGATGGTCGGCTTTTCCGTGCCGACCTTCTTCACGGGCCTGATGTTCATCATCATATTCAGCGTGAATCTCAAGTGGTTCCCGTCTGTGTATGACACCACCCTTGTGGTCACCGATATCGAAACGCTGCAGCTGCAACTGCGGCAGATGTTCATGCCGGTCACGGTGCTGACACTGTATACCACTGCCCAGATGAGCCGCTATACCCGCGCCTCGACCCTGGAAAACTTGCAGCAGGACTATATCCGCACCGCGCGCTCCAAAGGCTTGACCGAACGCGTTGTGGTGACGACGCACGCCGTGCGCAATAGCTTGATCCCGGTCGTCACGCTGATCGCGCTGGGCATCCCGGGCATCTTTGCCGGCGCGCTGATCACCGAGCAGATTTTCCGCGTGAACGGCATCGGCCAGTATTTGATCATCGCCATTCAAGGCGGCGACTTGCCAACGGTGCAGACGGTCACTTTCATCTTCGCGGTGCTGGTGGTCTTGTTCAATATCGTTGCCGATGTGCTCTACGGCATTCTCGATCCGCGTGTGACTTACAGCTAATTCTCGGAACGGGCTGATACAATGACGACAAACGAAAAGACGAAACCCAAGCACCTGGACTCGGAAGAACTGCTGCAAGCGCGGACCTTCGCCGGCGATGCCTGGCGTCAGTTCCGCAAACATCGCCTGGCGCTGATCGCCATCGCTGTCTTGGCTGTGATCCTTCTGGGTGTGCTGATCGGTCCTTTATTCTGGACCATCGAGCCCGAGTATATCGACATAGTCGCTGCCTATCAGGTGTCATCGCCGGAGCACCCCTGGGGCACGGACAGCCTCGGTCGCGATACCTTGGCGCGCGCGCTGCAGGGCGGCCGCGTCTCGCTGATGATCGGCATTTCCGCCATGCTGGTATCGATCAGCATCGGCACTGTGATCGGCTTGGCTTCCGGTTATTTCCGCCGCCTCGACAACCCGCTGATGCGCATGACCGACATCTTCATCGCCTTGCCGCAGTTGCCCTTGCTGCTGGTGCTGATGATGCTCTTTCGCGAACCGCTCAAAGCCTCCTTCGGCGTCGAAGGCGGCGTTTTCATTTTGATGGTATCGGTGATCGGCGGCTTGCAGTGGATGCCGACGGCGCGCCTGGTGCGTGGCGAGGTGCTAACTGTGAAGTCGCGCGAATTCATCACTGCGGCGAACGCGGTCGGCTCCCGCGATGGGCGCATCCTGCGCGCGCATATCTTGCCCAACGTCATGAGCCCGGTTATCGTCGCCGCTACCTTCAGCGTGGCCGCCGCCATCATCACCGAATCGGCGCTGTCATTCCTGGGGCTGGGCTTCCCGCCGGACTTCCCGACTTGGGGGCGGCTTCTATTTGACGGCAAAGACTACCTGACCATCACCTGGACGCTGGTCTTCTGGCCCGGCATGTTGATTTCGATGACCGTGCTCTGCGTCAACTTCATCGGCGACGGCCTGCGCGACGCGCTGGATCCGCGCCTGCGCAAGTGAGCGAAGGCCGCAACTGGGAAATCGGGGGCGCGTCGCATCGGCGCGCTTTTTTCTTGTTTCCGCGATTCTGAACAGATACAATTGTTCTATTGGAAGGAGTGTAAATGTCGATAGAACAATCCCTGCATGAATTCGTAACTTGGTGGCGGCAACACATCAAGGGCGACGAAAAAGGCGAAGCCCAGATTTTCCTCGATCACTTAATGCGGGCCTTCGGGCATGAAGGCGCAATTGAAGCCGGCGGCCGCTATGAGACGAGAGTTCGCCGCAGACGCAACGGCAAAACCACAGTCTCCTTTGCCGACTATGTGTTGCCAAAGCGCGCCCTAATTGAAATGAAAAAGTGCGGTGAAAATCTTAAGAAACACTATGGCCAGCTGGAAGAGTATTGGAAGAGCCTGCCCGATAGGCCCCGCTACGCGCTCCTTTGCAATTTCGACGAGATTTGGATTTTTGACTTTCAGATCCAATTCTATGATCCCGTCGACACGGTAAGAATTGATGAGATTGTTGAGCGACGCGCTGCGCTAGAGTTCTTGGTAGCGCGGCAAACCAAAGCCCCTGTGTTCAGGAACAACCGTGTAGAAGTAACCAAAAATGCAGCATTTCAGTTGTCTAGGTTGTTTCGTACACTTTCGCGCGAGATTGATCGAAGAATTGCGCAGCGGTTTGCGCTTCAATTTATGGTAGCGTTGTTTGCCGATCATGCAGGCCTGCTGCCTAATGCCACCTTGACCCGAGTCATTGAGGACAGCAGAGCTTCTATCAGTAAGACAGACAATATCCACGACCTAATGGCTTTGCTGTTTACCATGATGAATTACCCAAAGCATAAACGTCGTGGCGGACGCTTTCACGATGTAGACTATTTCAATGGCGGGATTTTTGCGGAGATTCATCCTATATCTCTAGGTCGCACAGAAATTAACATGCTGGAATTTGCGGCTAGCCAAGACTGGTACAAGATTCGACCCTCAATCTTTGGAAACATATTTGAATACAGTCTCGATAAGGAGGAACGCCACCGCGAAGGCGCGCACTACACTACCGAACTTGATATCAAACGCATCGTCGACCCGGTCATCGCCGAGCCTTGGCGCAATGACATCGATTCAGTAAATGTCTTATCTGATGCGCTCAAACTCTACGATGACTTGTGCAGTTATGTAGTTCTCGACCCTGCTTGCGGCTCCGGCAACTTCCTATATGTAGCGTATCGCGAAATGAAAGCGCTGGAGTACGACTTGCGGGATCGAATCGCCGAGCTTGGCGGCGACCTCGGGCAATTGACGCGGCGCGTGACAGCCAAGCAGTTTCATGGCTATGACATCAACGAATTCGCAGTCGAGTTGGCGAAGGTCTCGCTCATGATCGCCAAGAAGCTGGCAGTCGACGAATTTGACACCGATGAAGATCCGTTGCCACTGGACAACCTCGACGACAATATCAAAGCCGAAGACGCGCTCTTTAACGACTGGGTGGACTTTGACGCCTGCATTGGGAATCCGCCCTATTTAGGTGGCTCCACGATAGGTAAAGAGCGAGGTATCGCCTATATGAGCGAATTAAGAGAAGCATACAGCGAGGTCCCTGGACGCGCCGATTACTGCGTCTACTGGTTTCGCAAGACGCACAACAATATGAAAGCTGGCGCCCGCGCCGGCTTGGTTGGCACGAACACCGTTCGCCAAAACTATTCTCGCATCGGCGGACTCGACTACATTCTAGCCAATAGTGGTGAAATCTATGATGCGGTCTCATCAATGCCGTGGTCGGGCGAAGCCAAGGTACATGTTTCTATCGCTAACTGGTGCAAAGGCAAGTCGCCCTTAGCGCCTCGTCTGCATTTTTACACTGGACAGAATGAAGCCGGCGAGTATGCCTTTCGCACGGTAGAAAAAGAAAAGATTAACGCGGCATTATCGGACAAAATATTCGTAAGCGGTGCTCGAAAATTATATGTAAATGCAAAACCAAAGCGAGTATTTCAGGGCATCGACGTTGGTAACGAAGGGTTTGTGCTTGATATAGGGCAGGCCAAGAAACAAGTAGATCGTGACCCAAACAATTGGAAAGTTGTAAAACCATACTTAATTGGTGACGATCTGCTTGGCCAATCAGGCGGACAGCCAAGTCGATATGTCATCGATTTTTTCGGTCTTGATATTCTGGAAGCGCGTGCATACTCCGAGCCGTTTGAGATCGTTCTGCAACAAGTGTTGCCAATTCGCAAAACGAAAGCTGAAAATGAAATTGTGCGGAATCGCGAGGCCCTAGCTAAAAATCCTAATTCGAAGACGAGTAACTTTTTTCAAAGATTACTGGAAACCTGGTGGCATCATATGACTGGCAGAGTGGCAATGACGCATTATCTGAAGACAATACGCCGCTACGTCATATGCTCTCGCGTGACAAAACGTCCTGTCTTTGATTTCGTTTCTAACTCAATTCGTCCTGATTCTTCCCTCAAAGTCTTCGCATTCGAGGACGACTATACCTTCGGCGTATTGCAGTCGAACACCCACTGGCAGTGGTTCGTCGAGAAAGCGTCGACGCTCAAATCAGATTATCGCTACACATCCCATAGCGTCTTCGATACCTTTCCATTCCCGCAACACCCAACACAAGACCAAGTCAAAGCAGTCGCCGATGCCGGGCGCACCTTACATGAGTATCGACGCCAAGAGATGGCCAAGAGCGAATCAGGTTTGTCCTTGCGTGACATGTATCGAACCCTGGAATTGCCCGGCATCAACCCCCTGCGCGACCTCCACGACGCACTCGACGCCGCCGTGCTCGCTGCTTACGGCTTCGACCCCGACCGCGACATCCTCGAACAATTGCTCGCGCTCAACCTTGAAGTCGCCGCCAAAATCGAAGCCGGCGAAGCGGTGACCGCCCCCGGCATCCCGCCCGACTATCCCAACCCGGGCGAACTCATCAGCGACGGCTGCATCCAGCCACTCGAGCTAATCTAACGAGGCAACGACGCATGCCCTACATCAAACAGATCACACTCGACCAAGCCAGCGGCCTGCTCAAACGCGAGCTGGAAAAGGCGGTGGCGCGCGCCGGACGTGTCTGGAACATCGTGCAGATCATGTCGCTCAACCCCCGCACTATGAAGGCGTCGATGGAGATGTACGGCGCCACGATGTTCGCCGAATCGCCCTTGTCGCGGCAGCAGCGCGAGATGCTGGCGGTAATCGTCAGTAACGTAAATCACTGCGAATACTGAATCCAGTCCCACGCGCATGACCTCCGTGCCGAGGTCGTCGACTTTGCCGATGAAAAGGAAGCTGACGCCTTCGTTCACGCCATCGTGCGGGATTGGCGCAGCGCCCCCCTGAATGCGATGGACCGCACGCTCTGCGCCTACGCCGAGAAGCTCACCCAGGAGCCCAGCGCCATGAGCGAGTCCGACGTCAGCCAGCTGCGGGCGGCCGGTCTGGACGATGTGGCCATCCACGACGCCACGCAGATCATCGGCTTCTTCAATTACATCAATCGCGTGGCTGACGCGCTGGGCGTCGAGCGCGAGGACTTCATCCACAACTGGGGCGAGAGCTAGCGGCAGCGTTTGGTCAGCCGAATTCTCTAAGAGATTATGCCGCGGGCCGGTTGTCCTGCCCGGTTAGAGTCAACCGTTTCTTCAACTTACGCTAACCTCGCGCAGATTCCAGCCTCATAGTTTTTGGTTACCTATCGCGGAACACTGTATTGTTTCAAGCGAAATTTGCGTCTGTATAGCTGTATTGTTATATACTATGGGAAAAGACTATATTGAAATTTATCAATGTTTATACACATAATGCACGATACATAGTGTAACGTATTGCAGGTTTCCAATATCCGAATCTTGACTGTCGAGAATCCCGATGCCAATTACAGTCGATTGGAATGACGAATCCAAGTCCTTCATCATCTGCTGTATCAAGGATCCTTGGTCCTTGGAGCAATTCATCGAAGCTCGCAAATCCTGGCACCGCATGATCAAGTCGGCCGATCATCGCGTACCCATTCTATTGGACATGCGCGAGACCTTCCAGGCGCCGGCCGGGACGCTGCGGCATTTCTCCGCCATTCACCGTACGCCGCACCCGCGGCAAGGGCAGATCTATGTGCTGGGGCTGAATCAGCCCTATCAGCTGCTGGCGCCGCATATCTTCTGCTGTCAGGATGGCGCTGACCCTGCGGTGCGGCTGGTGGACTCAATTGATAGCGTCAGTCTGGCCTAAGTCCCGGCCCCCAATCCTCAGCACCCGCCTAAAGCGCAAGAATCAGAGTGTTTCCTCCGCCACGATGGTTTATGATGGGTTTATTGACACTGGCGCGGGGAGAACGATCGAGTGAAGACGAAGCAAAGCGCGGAACGGGCGGACTTGATCAAGCGGGTCTGCGCTTATTTGCAGGAGATCCATCCTCGAACGGCCAGCTTGCATGAATTAGGCGAGCGCTTTCACATCAGCCCCTTTCATTTGCAGCGGAGTTTTAAGGCCGGCGCCGGCATCACGCCACGCCAATTCGCCGACAACTTGCGGCTGCAGCGCTTCAAAGCGCAGATCCGCAAGGGCGAGCGCATAACCGACGCTATTCATGCCGTCGGTTATGGATCTTCCAGCCGGCTCTACGAACGCAGCGATGAAGGCCTGGGTATGACCCCTTCTACTTACAAAAAGGGCGGCGCCGGCATGACCATATTTTTCAGCGCCGTCAGCTGCCCCTTGGGCTGGCTGCTGGTGGCGGCCACCGAGCGCGGCGTTTGCAAGGTCAGCCTGGGCGATCAGCCCGGGCCGCTGATAGACGACCTGAGCGCGGAATTCGCCGCTGCCGAGCGCCTGCGCGATGACGACGGCCTTGGGTTCTGGGTGGAGCGCATTGTCGCCTACCTGGAAGGCTGGCAGCCCGACATTAACCTGCCGCTGGACCTGCGCGCGACCGCCTTTCAGCTGAAGGTCTGGCGCGAATTGCAGGCCATTCCTGCCGGCGAGACGCGCAGCTACAGCGAAATCGCCGCCGCCATCGGGCAGCCCAGCGCCAGCCGCGCCGTCGCCGGCGCCTGCGCCAGGAACCCGGTCGCGCTGCTGATACCCTGCCACCGCATTATCCGCGCGGACAGCAGCCTGGGCGGCTACCGCTGGGGCGTCGAACGCAAGCGCACGCTGCTCGATATCGAAAAACACTCCTTGGACATGGCCGGCGAAGACGCGCAGTAGCGCAGGGCCAACTTCGATTCGCCTACGGCAACAGCTGTTCGAATCGCCTCTTCTGCTTCAGTTGTGCTATTCAGGTCTTTTTGTAATATCATAAAGCTATAACAGTAGCCAGGAGGCGAAAATGTCTATTAGGAATTTACATATTCTGATGCTTGTCAGCGTCGCTTATGTGGCGGCGCAAATGGTTGCTGATATATCAGGTTTACGCAGTTTGGTCTTGTTCGGCTTCGGCACAACCGCCTTTTCTATCGCCTACCCATTAACCTATACCTTGCGCGATATGGCGCACAAGCTGGCGGGGCCGCATGTGGCGCGAACGCTCATCTTAGCTGCCGCCGCCATCTACCTGGTCGTCCAGGCTTTCTTTACGATTATTGCAGGCATGGCGCCGGAAATGACGCCGGAAGAGAGCATCGCGCTTGGTGAATTGCTTTCGCCCGAATGGCGCTTCTTGCTGGCGGCTGTCGTGGCCTCGGTCGTCTCGCAGTTGGTCGATACCGAAATCTACACGCGCTGGTTGGATCGCTTCGGCAGTGAGAATCAATGGGGCCGCGTACTCGTAAGCAACGCAATCAGCATTCCACTGGACCGCGCCCTCTTCCTGCTGCTGGCCATTGGCGTCACAGAAGGCTTTACCGAGGCCTTCATCGGCACGTCCATTGTGCGGCTGATCTTCGGCATCATCTCAATCCCGGGCATTTATCTGGTCGAGGAGCACTCGCAAGACTGGGCCAAGATGTCGGGCATCACCCATAGCGCCCCGCCGTCGTTTACGCAGGCCAAGGGCAAGTAAATTGCTGTCAGCGGGGCTGGAGGTTTAGTGTCTAGCCCCGCCACCAGGTCAGCGAATCGGCGTCGTCCTCCCCCAGCGCCAGCCGACGCAATTCGCCCGTCGCCACATCGACGCGCATGATGCGCGAGACGCCGTCGATCGAGCGCGCGAATGTGACCGCGCGTCCATCGGGCGTCCACTTGGGCAGGCTGTCATAGCGCGCGTCTATCACCAGCGGCGTCACTTCGCCCGTCTCCAAACGCAGCAAGTAGATCGCCGAGGCGCCTTCCCGCCCGGAAGCGAAGACGATCCGCCGGCCGTCGGGAGACCAATCGGGCGAGGTATCCGGCGCGCGATGGGACGTCAGCTGGCGTACCTCGCGCGTGGTCACATCGATGCGATAGAGATCCCAGCCGTCGCCGCGATTGGAGCTGAAGACCAGCGCTGCGCCATCGGGCGACCAAGCTGGCTCGCGGTCGCCCGCGCTGCTGGCGGTGACGCGCTGCTTTTCCGTTCCGTCTGGTCGGATGATATAGATATTGTTGTCGCCCTCGCGGTTGCTGGCGAAGGCGATCCACTCCCCGTCAGGCGACCAGGCCGGCGACTCGGCGATGGCCACCGACTCCGTCAGTCGCAGAGTCTCGCCGCTGCTCAAGTCGTGCACGACGATATCGCTGCCGAAACGCAGATAGGAGGTCAGCGCCAGGCGCGCGCCATCAGGCGAGAACGACGGGTCGGTGAAGAAATCGAAATCCAGCCGTTTCCTGAGTCCGTGATCCAGGTCTTCCACGATGACGACCGGCAGGCCGGTCTCTAGCGTCATATAGGCGACCATCGTCGACGGCAGGGCGGCGCCCAGCAGTTGGCGCAGTACGAGAAGAGCGAGTATGAGAATGAAGAGCAGCGGGAAGAGAACGAGCAGATTGCGGCGCATGAGGCTCAGGCGGCCATTGCGACAATCCGCCGCCGCGCCAGCTGTGCCTGGATCTGCTCGGCGGCGATGCGCGCTTCGGCCGTCATATTGAAGAAGGCGCCGCGCCCTTTGTAGAAGACGCCGACCAGGTACAAGCCCGGGTGGCCCAGCACCTGTCGCCCGTTGGGGTGCTCGCTGACATCGCGCAGCGGCCAGCCGCGTATGCCATTGGGGCCGATATCCCAATCGCAGCCGGCTTCCGGATAGAACATTTCATTGCTGGATTGCATGTCGATATCGAGATACTGGTGCAAAACCGGCAGGAATCCCGTTGCCATGATCACCACATCAACCTCGATATAGCCGCCGTCGGCCAAGGCGACGCCGCGCGCGTCGAAGCTGACGGGATGCCGAACCGGCAGGACTTGACCCTGCCGCAGGGCATTGAGCAACTCGGGGCCGCGGTAGCCGGTCCCGGCGCCAGTATTGGGCGGCGCCTGCCAAACGCCGAAGTCGCCCATATTATATTTAACCGCGCCGGTCACCCGCTGCAGCCATTCGCAGGCGGGCTTGGGCAGCGTCTCGCCTAACATCATCCAGGCGTGGCGCGGCAAACCGTAAGGATAGCGCGGGCGCAGGTCGACGCCGCTGCGGATGGAAAGCCAGGCGAAGCCGTCGGCCGCGATTTGACCGGCAGCCACGGCGATGTCGGTGCCGCTGGGCCCGTTGCCCACCACCAGCGTGCGCTTGTCGCGAATTTGGTCGGGATGGCGGAAATCGCGCGAGTGCAGGATGTCGCCCTTGAAGCGGTCCATGCCGGCGATCTGCGGCAGTTGCGGATTGTCGAAGACGCCGGTCGCCGGGATGACCGCGCGATAGCAGTCGGTACCGGCGCTGGTCTCGACTTGCCAGAGGCCGTCGCCGGAGGGCGCGACGCGATAGACTTCGATGCCATGCTCGATTGGCAACTGCTGTTCGCCCACCCAGTCGACCAGGTAGCGATAGTATTGCTTGGCCGTGGGGTGGATGCCCCAATGCAGCGGGAAACGCCGCCCGGGCAGCTCGCTGAAGAAGCGCGATGTATTCAGCCGCAGCGAGGGGTAGAGGCTGTCCCAGGTTGGCGCCAGCTGCTGCGTCCGCTCGATGATGCGGTACTCGATGCCGGCTTTTTTCAGCGCGTAGGCGGCGTTTATGCCGGCCGGTCCCGCGCCGATAATCAGCACATCTGCCCGAGGCATCAGCTCTCCTGTTGCGCCGCCAGCGCGGTGGCTGTTTCGCGGATGTAATAAAACAGGCGGGTGGGTGCCGCTTCGTGGGTGGCGGCGAAGTTTAGCGCGTCCTCGGTACTGCGCGGCTGAACAGCTTCAAGCGTCTCGCGGATCAAGCCGTCGATCCACTGCGCCTGAAAGGTCGCCTCTTCGTTGTATTCAGCGACCGGGAAGGCAACGATCCCGCTGACCATCGTTGCTATCGCCACCCCAAACATCAAGGCCGCCAGCAGCCCAATGACCAGCAGCGCCCGGCGATTGTTGCGGCGCAGCTCGGCGCGTTTAGTTTTGACGCGCGCAACTTGCTCCAGCAAGCGTTTGCGACTGTAGCCGCGGCTGAAGTCCAGCGCCGGTCGCTCGCCCAGGGCAGGCGGCGGACTCGCCCCGTCAGTCAGGATGGGCAGAATGCGCTCCCCGGCTGCCAGCGCTTGCGCCAGCTCAGCTTGAACCACCGGGTCGGCATTGGACGCCGCCGACACCAGGACGATCAGCAGGGGCTGCGGCGCTTCAATCGTATCGGCCAAATCGTCGCGGATGCGCTCGGCGAGGGCAGCCTGTTCTTCGGTGTATGTGATGCGGATCATCGGCGTGGCGTTTTCTCACTATTGTGAAAAATGGCACAAACTATTTTGTCACAAGTGTAGCGCATATCCTAGTACAGTTTCGCGAGCGAGCAAATGGGCGCTGTTACAAAGGCAATCGCAGCAAAGCGATAGTCAGTGAAATGGCGCAGATTCGACGGGAAAATCAAACACAGAGACCACAGAGAGCACAGAGAAAAACAATGATGAAAGCCCAATTCATAATCCACGACAGATTTTCGATGTTATTTCGGTGATACTTGCCATATACCAACCCACCAAGTGCTTGGAATAGTCGTCCGAACCCCCAAATCTCTGTGCCCTCTGTGGTCTCTGTGGTTAAAATAAATTGATGCGATTGCTCTGGGCTGCTAAGGCATCGGTATCCAGCGCGCCACATCGACAGTTTGCGCCGCCTCCAGCGCAGCCGGATCGCCGATGGGCAGCCAGAAGGGCGAATCGACCACCGTCACGGCGTGATCGCGGGCGGCCGCCGTCATATAGTCGCTGATTTCGTATTCGCCGCGCGCGGTCTTCTCCAGCCTGTAGTCAAAGACGTCGGCGCGAAATTTGTAGGCGCCGATGCTGCAGGGCGCGGGCGCAGCATAGCGGCCGCGAGGGGGCTTCTCGTCGATGGCATGGAAGTCGCCCGCCGCGTTCCTGACGATCACGCCATAGCGCTCATAATCGCGCCGCCGCGCAGACAAGATGCCGTAGCCTTCTCGGCTGAGCTCGCGCAATGCGGACCGACTGAATAGATCGTCGCCGTTGACAATCAGAAATTCGTCGCTGCGCAGAAAGTCGCAGCAGCACTGCAACGCGTGGCCGGTGCCGAGCGGGCGCGGCAGCTGCTCGACCAAGGCGTAATCTTCAAACAGCGATTGGCGCGCCATGAAATCGGCGATCTGCGCTTTGAGGTAATGCGCAACGATAAGCACACGGTCCACGATGCCGCGCAGGCTCATCAGCGACCATTCCAGGATCGGGCGGTTTTGCAGCGGCAGCAGAGGCTTCGGCGTAGTGAGCGTCAGGGGGCGCATGCGTGTGCCTTCACCCCCGGCCAGGATTATGCCATCCATGTCCGCGGCGGGTCAGCGCAATTCATTGTAATAATCGGTGTCGCCGTCTTCTTCTTCGACGAATTCGCCTTCGCGAAATGAGGGGATAATCGTGTCGTCATCTCCGTAGAGATCGCTGTAGCTGTTGAATTCGTCATCGTCCAGGTCGTAGCCTTCGTCGTCCAGTTCGTCGTCGTCCAGATCGATGTCGATATAGTCCTCGATCAAGCTTTCCGCTTCGTCCAGCAAGTCATCGACCTCGTCGCCCTCCGCTTCAACGTCCGGCTCGGCATCATCCAGGCCTTCAAGCGACAGCAATTCCGGCTCTTCCAGTTCGGCCAGCAGGGCAAGCGCCGGTTGGGCCTCCGCCGATTCCGGCAGCGTCTCAACATCGCCAACCAAGGGGTCGGCCAGATCGTCGTCCATGTTCTCGAGCGCGTCCAGCTCGGCTGTTGTCGGTTCCTCAATATGGTCGAGCTTGCCGCGCCCCAGTTGCAGCAACATGTCGATCAGCGAGGTATTGTCGTCGCTCGCATTATCGCCCGGTGGATCTCCGTCATTTCCGTTGGGCATATTGCCTGACAGCATCACTTGGCTCCCTTCGCCAGGCTCAAGCCAGTGTCTCTTTCACTATAGCGCAAAAAAACGCGTGTAGCCGCAAATCGTTGGTTAATTCGGGGTGGAAGGCGGTGGCCAGCAGGCGCCCTTGCCGCACCGCCACAATGCGCCCGTCGTCCAGCCGCGCCAGCACATCGACAGCGCTATCGACAGCGGTGACAACCGGCGCGCGAATGAAAACCGCGTGGAAGGGCTCGCCCGCCAAACCGGCGATATCCAGATCGGTTTCGAAGCTGTCGATCTGGCGGCCGAAGGCATTGCGATCGACCGTGATGTCCATCGAGCCGAGGATGGGCTGCTCTTCAATGCCGATGTCCCGCGCCAGAAAAATCATGCCGGCGCAGGTGCCCCAGGTCGGCCGGCATTCGGAAAAGCGCCGCAGCGGCTCGATCAAGCCGTATTCGGTCGCCAGCTTGCCGATGGTTGTGCTTTCGCCGCCGGGGATGATCAAGCCGTCCAGGCCGGCCAACTGCTGCGGCAGGCGCACTTCCACCGCCTGCACATTCAGCTGCTGCAGCATCTTCACATGCTCAATGAACGCGCCTTGCAAGGCGAGTACGCCGATTTTCATCTTCGCTCCTGCAATATCTTGTTGGATGCGCGCAATCGGGCCCGCAAGTGATGATATTGTATCGAAAACGGTAGTGTATCGAATTCGGTTGAAATAGAAATGACGTGAACTCCGATTCATGCTAGTTGTCCTAGCAAAGCAAAAGAACAGGAGCCACGTCATGTACACTAGGATAACGCAGCCAGGATATGGTTTCAAATCTTTTTTGGCGGGCCTGAGAGCCAAACTGGCCGCGACCGCGTCTCAAATGATTGAATCTCAACTGGAGCGGGAAGTCACCGCCCGGTTGTATCGCCAAGCCTACCAAAGGCGCTCGCAGGTATCGCGTCAAAGTCAAGCGACCTGTCAAGTCTGCGGCAGTCAGCAGGCTAGTGATTTTGTGCGCAATGGACGGCGTCGGCGTCAATTAGTGACGGATTATGGGGTGTTGCAGGTCTGGCTGCCGCGTGTGCGCTGTCAATGTAATGGCAGTGTCAAGATACCCTTTTCCATCCTCAAGCCCTATCAACAAATTTGGGATGATGTCTGTGATCGCATTGGGCGCTGGGCGGATTTAGGCTTGAGTTTGCGGCAAATGCAGGCGGAAATCGGCGAGCAGTGTGGCACTCAAATGGGCTTGCGGACTTTGAATCGGGAGGCGCAAGCGGTGCGGATGCCGCCAGCGATGCCCTTGACCAGTTGCCCGCCAGTGGTCATGCTGGACGCCATTTGGCTGACCTTGCTCGAGGATACCGGTCAGAGCAAAGTCGACAGTCGCCAACGCCAACGCTCGGTCAAAGCGCGGCGCAAAGTCTGTGTCCTGGTGGCTTTGGGACTGTATCCGCAAAACCGGCGCTGGGGCATTGTGGGCTGGCAGTTGGCTGAGGATGAAAGTCGCCAGGCTTGGGAAGGCCTCTTATCCGACTTGGCGGCGCGCAAGCTATATCGCCAACGGGGGCTGGAACACTTCATTCATGACGGCAGCAAGGGCTTGATTGCCGCGCTGAACTATCTGCACCCTCATGTACCACATCAACGTTGCGCCTTCCACAAGCTGCGCAATCTCTGGCAGAGCATTCAAGTCCCCGATGCCTTGCCCAGCGGACAAGCCCGTCAATTCAAACAGCGCATCCTGCAACCCATTCGCGCCATCTTTGAGGCGAAAGACAGTCGAGAAGCAACAGAATTAAGGGATGCTTTCTGTCGGACTTATGCCGAAACACAATCTGATTTAGTCGCCACGCTGCAACGAGATTGGCAGGAGACCATTGCCTTTTTCCGGGTACTGCAGCGATACCCTAAGTGGCCGCGCTCGGCTTTACGAACGACCAGCCTCTTGGAACGGGTCAATCGAATGTTGAGACGGCTTTTCCGCCCCAAAGGCGCATTTCACTCGAGGACAGGTTTAATCGCTACTGTCGCGCGTGTGCTTAACCCATATCGGCTCGTATGAATTTCAACCGAATTCGATACACTACCTCGAAAACTTGAATTCGCACTCGACTATAGTATAAGATAATGTTGTTGCTTAGTGCGGATGTTTGAGGATTCTGATGAGCAAAAATGTCGTTCGCGGAAACTCACCAGTTCGGGAGAAATCTCAAGTTGCGGATCAGGATGAGCTTGCCCTTGCTCAACAGAAATTGCTGAGCGATATGCGCGTTAGTCTTGGACAGGTTCGGCGTGGTGAAGCGCTTCCGGCGCGTGAGGCTCTGCGCGAGCTGCGCGCGGAACTAGAAGCTGAAGACAATGCGAATCGTACTGACGCCTAGATTTAGGTCTTTGCTGAAGAAGCTGGGGAAAACCTACCGAAAAGCAACTGATGACGTTGAGCAGCTAATTGATGAATTGGAATCCGGTAAAAAAACCTGGTGTCAGGCTCCAAGGCGTTGCAGGCAAAGAAGTCTACAAAGTTGATTGCCAAATACTTCGGCCGGTAAAGGGAAAAGTGGCGGCTTCAGGGTTGAATATTACGTCGGGGCTGACTCGATATGGCTATTCTTGATCTGGTCCAAAACCCAGGTTGACGACTTGCCACTAAGCCTAACACTCCAAGTCCTTGAGGAAGAAGTCTTCGACTAGCGAGTGGCGTCAAGTATTCCAAGTTTCCAGCCAATCGCAGAATCCGCCAGGGCCGCCGCTCAAGGCAATATGTCGGCGCGAATCAGACGCGCCAGGCTCTGGCCGATGATGCGGAACTCCAGCCCGAGCTTAAGCTGCATCGGGCCCTCGAAGGGCGCCACGTGGATGACGTCGCAGGCTTGCCCCGGCACCAAACCCAGCGCTTCGACGTACTGCAGGCGTTCGGGATCGCGCGTGATCAGCCGGCTGACGCGGACTGCCGCGCCCGCCTCCACCTGCGACAGGTAGACATCGCCCGCCGGCGGCAGCGTGCCTTCCGCGCCCGGGATCGGCTCGCCGTGCGGGCAGGCCGCCGGTTTGTCGGTCATGTCATACATGCGTTGCACCACTGCTTCACTCAGCCCGTCGCTTAGCCGGCGCGCTTCTTCGCTGACATCCAGCCAACTCATCTGCATGATTTGCGCCAAAAAGACTTCGGCAATACGCTGCTTGCGGATATGCTTCAGCGCTTCCACGCGACCCGACTCGGTGATGGCGATGCCATGATAGGGCTGATGGAGCAGCAAGCCCTGTTTGCTGAGCCGGTTGACCATACGGTTGACCGCCGGCGGACTCACATCCAGCATTTCGGCCAGCTGCGATGTGCTAACGTATTCCACCGGCTCGAGCTGCCGGTCGATCAAACGGTATATTTCCGCCAGGTAGGCGCGCATCTTGTTGCTGAGTGTAGCTGTCATTGGGCTGCCCAGGGCCTGCTAAGCATCGAATCAGCGCGTCTCTTACAAGCCGTGTTCGAGGCGCGTGATCAATCGCTCAGGCAAGTTATAGTCCAGCATGCGCCTTTGTACAGCCCGAATATTGTAGGGGATGCGCCGATGCTCAAACACGCCGCTCGTCAGATCGAGAATGCCATAGGCGGCATCGGGGTTTTGGTCGCGCGGTTGGCCGATGCTGCCCGGGTTGATGATCTGGCGCCGGCCGTTCAATGTATGTGATTTGTTGTATCGCGGCGGGCTCGATTGGGCCTTGCTCTCGTCGTCGTCCATCGTATAAATCACCGGCTGATGCGTATGCCCGACGAAACAATAAGGCGTCTCAAAATGCGGGAAATTCAGCGCGGCGATGGACGGCTCCAGGATATATTCCCAGATCGGCTCGCGCGGGCTGGCATGCACCAGCGTATATTCGCCGATGACAAAGGTGACCGGAAGATGTTCGAGGAATTCTGTGTTTTCTGTCGTCAGCGTGTCCTGCGTCCATTCGACCGCGCGCCGCGCATCGGGATTAAATGTTTTGACGTCCAGCCGATTCAGCGCCGCCCAGTCATGATTGCCCGCCAGGCAGAGCTGCGGCAGCGTCTTGAGGCGCTCGACGCATTCGTTGGGGTCCGGTCCGTAGCCGACCACATCGCCCAGGCACCAGACAAAATCCCAGTCGCCTTCGCTATGTTTGAGTACGGCTTCAAACGCGGTGTCATTGGCGTGAATATCGGAGATGACTAGGATGCGCATGGGTCTCTGTTTCAAGCTATATTGACAAAAACCATCTTACCATGCTTTAGGGTGGGCGGCGATATACGCCAGCCTGACGGCAGAGCAATCGCACCAGAACCAATTATGTGCCGAATGTCACATAAATCTACCACGATGTAGGGGCGACACTGTGTGTCGCCCATGAAAAGAGTGAGAATATCGTGGGCGATTCACAGAATCGCCCCTACATTGCCTCCTTTTTGCCAGAAAAGGAGTTAAATCTCGGTGTCCTCGGTGGTTAAAATAATTTGGTGCGATTGCTCTGGCCTGACGGCAGGGCGCCGACTGATATACGGGCGCGCTAGGTTGCCGCCGCCGTAAGCTACGAGTTACATGCGAATTGCAGTATAGTGGTAGGATGGATTTTGCAGGCTAGGCGAAGGAGCAAGATGATGTTTTTTGAGTTGCGCGTTTATCCGCTTAAACCGGGAAAATCCCAGGAATTTGCCAGGTATATGGACGAAGAAATCATCCCCTATCAACTGTCCAAGGGCATGACCGTTCTAGCGTCCTTCCTCAACGACGCGGAGGATACCTATGTTTGGATTCGGCGTTTCGCCGATGAAGCGGAAAAAGAAGCGTTATACGATGCGGTATATAACAATGACTATTGGCAGAACGAAGTCAGTCCCAAGCTGCCGCACTTGATGGACCGCGCCGGTATTGAAGTCACAATCTTGAAGGCGACGCCGCGCTCGTTTATGCAGTAGTGGCGCTGCTGCCCAATTTAGCCGCAATCGCCCCGGGTCGTCACATAATCGGCGCTGACCCAGCCCTGTAAGCCGTAATAGTCCACCTTGAACCAGGCGCCCGTCCGCTCCAGCGCGGTCAGCGTCGCGTTGCGGGGAAGCCAGCTTTTGGGAATCCAGTCGACGATGATGAGCCCGCCGCCGGGCGATTCGCGGAAGTTGACGACTTCCGTGGTCGTCACCATGCAATTTTGCACTGGGCCTGTGCGAGCGGCCGCCTGGGCTGCGCCCGCCAAACCCGGCGCTTGTTCGTAGTTCCCGCTTTGGCCCAGGACTCTGCCGTTCAAGCCTCCATCGAGTGTGACACTATCGAAATTGCCTTCGGCATCGGGACCAACCGTGACCATGACATTGCCGTCTTCCGTCTTATAAACAGTGGCGAAACCGTCAGGCGCGGCGGCGATCATGCCAACGCCATTCGCCTCGACCTGCGCCTGCGTCACCCTGAGCCTAAAATGCCCCCGCGACTTTTCATCGACCTCATAGACGGTGAGACCACCCTCATCGGGGAAAAGGCAAGCCATCGCGCCCAGGGGCACGGCGTCAGGAATCCCGCCGCAGATATCGGCTGGCGGCAAAAAGGTGTAGCTCGATGAGTCGTCTTTGTCCCGCTCGTCGGGAGACTCGGGCGGGCGCGGACCCACCGTGGGATTGCAGGCGGCGCTGTCCCGATTGTCATTCACCGTTGCGCCGAAGCTGGCCACGGTTTCCGGATAACCTTGCGCCAAGCCCTCAAAAATGATGCAGTCGTTGAAGTTGAGCACGACGGGGCCTCTCACTCTAAAAGCCGCGCTGCCGCCGCTGATGTTTACGAACCTGGAATTGCTGAAGGCAGCGTTGCCTTTCATGAATGTAGAGACGGCATCGTACAAACCGGCATCGTACGAACCGCCATCTGAGGGCCCGCTGTTGTCCTGGAAGAGCATATTGCTGAAGCTGGCTGTGCCAAAGTTTATCAGCGCCAGGTTGGCCGAATTTCTCACTTCCGAATGACTTACCGTCAAGGTACCCCCGTAGTTCACAATTTGCCCCATGTCAAAAATGGCGTCGCTGATTGTGAGGCTGGCGTCGCCAGCGACTCGGAATACGGCGGGCAGGCTTGCGTTTCCGGAAATGCGATAACCGTTGCCGCGGATGGTCGCCTGTACGCCTTCCGAAAGCACAAAACCGATGATGCCTTCGCAATCAGCGCGCAGGGTAAAGGTTACACCGGTATCGATGAGGGCAAGGCTGGAGGGCAGACCGCAAGGCGAATACCGAACCGGCGGAGGCGAAGCCGAATCCCCGTTTCCGATGTCGCCGCTGCATTCGCCCGTGCTGTTGTCGGTCCAGCTGCCGGCGCCCGACCATACGCCGCTGTGCATCACGTTGTAGGCAAAATTGCCCAAAAACGAGAGACAGCCCTCGGTGGTGAGCGAACCGCCGCTGTGCATGACGATATTCATTTCGCCATTATTGCGAAAGACGGCGTTAGTCACGGTCGCGCTGCTGCCTGCTGGTATGTTCAGCGTGCTGCCATTGGCGCCAAATCCGGTTGAGGCGTTGAAGTTGCTATCAAAAAGGACATTCGTCAATGTAAGCGAGGGGGCGGCGCCACCGTGAATGACGGTGCCGCTCATCTTGGTGAAGGTCACGTTTTCCGCGCTGATGGATCCTTGAAGGTTGACCGGGTGATAGTTCAACTGCCCGTCGATAGTGACGTTCCTCAGTACAATGACATTTCTTGCTTCATTGGTCGCAGCGAATAACCATGTTCCCGCACCCAGCCTGATCGTATGCCCGGCGCCGTCAATGGTTAGCGTGAGGCCGGGTTGTCCCGCGTCCTGCACCTGTAGAATGAGCGCGCCGGTCTGCGTACAGTCATCGGTGAGCGTATAGGTCACCGAAGCGTATATGTTTCCCGAAGCGGGCAAGCCACAAGCGGCCGCTGTGGGGTTCGTGCCCTGCGCCTGCGCTGATGACGGCGCGGCAAAAAACGCGACGAGCAGGCACATCAAGGCGAGAATACGCAAGTTTAATCTGTTGTAATTAGGTTTGTAAAGAGTTGTGAAAGAGTTGGGGGGGGGGGGGGGTGAAGATTCAATGAGTGTTCTCCATGATTTCTGCCATAAAAGCCAAAGCTCGAACAATATATCACAATAATGCGTTAACGGCTAGAAACCGCGCAGCCAACAGAGCAATCGCACCAGAACCAATTATGTGCCGAATGTCACATAAATCTACCGAGATGTAGGTGTGTCGCCCATGAAAAGAGTGAGAATATCGCGGACGATTAACAGAATCGCCCCTACATTGCCTCCTTTTTGTCAGAAAAGGAGTTAAATCTCGGTGTCCTCGGTGGTTGAGAAAAATGTGATGCGATTGCTCTGGGCAAAGGGCGAAGAACGCTGAAGCAGCCTATAATCACCGGAAAGAGCGATGATTTGCGTGATAGACAAGTTTCGAGGGGCGACCATGCCTGAACATTTCCTTGACGACAGCGTCATCCAACCTTTCTGGGACAACTCGGTCAAGCCGCGGCTGGAGATCGACAGCGGCGACATCGTCGTCTTCGATTGCCTGGAAGCCAACGGGCAGATCCAGCCCGGCTGGACGGTCGACGACTATATGAATGTCGACCGCAGCAAAATTCACGCCTTGAACGGCTCGGTCTGGGTCAAGGGTGCGCAGCCCGGCGACGCGCTCGAGATCGACATTCTCGATATGCGGCATAAAGGCTGGGGCTGGTCGGCGCATCGGCCCGGCATGGGCCTGCTGCCGGAAGACTTCGACTACAGCTATTTTCATCAGTGGCGCATAGAGGGCGAGACCTGCACTTCGACTGAGCTGGAGCATATCAGTCTGCCCTTCGAGCCGCATACGGGCGTGGTGGGCGTGGCCCCGCGTGAAGCCGGGCGCTTCAGCACTTTTCCGCCGCGGGAGAACGGCGGCAACCTCGACGTGCGTGATATGACCATCGGCGCGACAGTGTGGCTGCCGGTGCTGGTCGAGGGCGCGCTCTTCGCCACGGGCGATTGCCACGCCGCGCAAGGGCAGGGCGAGGTCTGCGTGACCGGCATTGAAGCGCCCATGGTCGTCACCATGCGCATCAAGCTGCTAAAGGACGTCAACTTGCCCGAGGTACAGCTGCGGCGCCCCAGCCCCATGAGCAAGCTCGACAGCGCCGGCTGGCATATTACCACGGCGCATGGACCCGACTTGATGCAGAATGCCAAAAACGCGCTGCGTTACATGATTGATTGGCTGACGGCGAATCACAGCATGAGCCGCAGCCAGGCCTATATCCTGTGCAGCGTGGCGGGCGACTTGAAGATCAGCGAGATCGTGGACGCGCCCAACTGGGTGGTGTCCTTCCATATGCCGCTGGCGTTATTTCGGGAATAGGCGATGTGTAGGGGCGAGCTATCAGACTTGGTTGAAAATCGCCCCACCATTAGAACCACGTAATCTTCACCACAGTCGCTTGCAAGCAAACGATACCGCGCGACGCTGCTGGCTCGTTATTTTGTGTGAGCCAAGTCATGACTTGCGAGCGACTGTGGTGAAAGCTTTAAAGTGTGTGCGAATGGGTGAAGCTGCATGATCTTCAACAGGCTCTATCAGTTGGCCCGATTCTTCAGCCACATCAGCCAGTAGACCGGCCGGCTCAGCAGCCAAAGCAGCAGCATGCGCCCGGCGCCGTGATGCTTGCGGCAATAGACCAGCAAATCGCGGAAGAAAATTCGCGTGGCGAACCAGTTGCGCGTGGACGATTTCTCGTGGTGCATGACCCGCGCCCCCGCCAGGAAACGCATCGGCTTCTGGTGGCGCCGCGTCAGCGCCTCCTCTGGGAAGTAGAGCAGCAGATCGTCATCCAGCAGGATGTCTTCGCGCCGCATCATCGTGCAGGCGCCGGGGATAGCCTCGACATCGCGGTCGCTCGTCCGGTCCCAGTCGGCGTAGGTGGTATGCGCCTGGAGGCTGCGCTTGAGCGTCGGCAGCAGGTAGCCCAGCAAGGTGTAATTCAACAGCAGGCTTAGGTATGTCGGGATGCGCGCGCAAGTCGGTTGGATCTGTCCATCGGGATAGCGCAGCTGCCCGGTAACGCCAACGTAGCTTGGGTTCTCGCGCAGGAAGCGCAGCATCAGGGCGAGGGCCCCCGGCGCCACTTCCGTATCTGGATTGAGCAGCAGCGCGTAGTCCGCTGTCGCCGCGCGCGCCCCGATGTTGTTGCCGCCGCAATACCAGCTGTTCATTGTCTGCGCCAGCAATTTCACTTCGGGGAATTCGCTGCGAACCATGGCCGCGCTGCCGTCTGTCGAGGCGTTGTCGACCACGATGATCTCCAGCGATGGGCCGATGCTTTCACGAAGCGATAGCAGGCAATTCCGCAGCAAATCGCAGGTGTTGTAGCTGACGATGATGACCGACAGGTCGGGCACGCGCGGTCCTTCCGGCTGGCCGCTGATGCTGCCAACTTAGCATAAAGCGCCGCAGATGCAAGGCGGGGGGGCGGTGTTGGGCCTTCACTACTGGGTACACGAAAAACAGCGCGCGCTCGCATACGAATTTGTAGGGGCGAGCCTTGGCTCGCCCACCCGTTGCCTTGGTCTGCGCAATAAAAGTTGTTTGTAGGGGCGACTCTGTGAGTCGCCCGCCATCGGTTGCGCGCGGGCGGCATGGTATGCCACCCTACAAGTCGCAGTGATGTCGCCATCTGGCATATTCGCCGCAACTCGGCTAGCATGAGTGCCAAACGCAAGCTGCGGAAGGAAAGTAAAAATGAAATTCGGAGTCGTTCTTCCCCAAACGCAAATCGGCGCCGACCCGGTCGTGCTGCGCGATTTTGTACAAGCTGCCGAGGGCATGGGTTACCATCACCTGCTGGCTTACGATCATGTGCTGGGCGCGGATCCCGAGCGTCCGGGCTGGGAATCCGGCCGGCCCTACAATTACCGCGACATGTTCCACGAGCCTTTCACCCTCTTCTCCTGGATGGCGGGTTTCACCGAAAGCATCGGCTTCATGACCGGCGTCTTGATCCTGCCGCAGCGGCAGACCGCGCTGGTGGCCAAGCAGGCGACCCAGCTCGATCTGGTCTCTGGCGGGCGCTTCCGCATGGGCGTCGGCATCGGCTGGAACGAAGTCGAATACAGCTCGCTAGGCTGCGACTTCACGACCCGCGGGGCGCGCATGGAAGAGCAGATCGCTGTCTTGCGTCAGCTGTGGACGAACAAACTGGTGACCTACGACGGGCGCTTCGATACTATCGACGAAGCCGGCATCAACCCGCTGCCGCCCCAGCCGATCCCGATTTGGATGGGCGGTTACGCTGATGTGGTCTTGCGCCGCGCCGGGCGTTTGAGCGATGGCTATATGGCGCAGGAGGGCCCAGCCGCAGACGCCAAGCCCATGACCGACGCCTTCCTGGCTTACGCTGATGAAGCGGGCCGCGCCAACCAGGTCGGCCTGCATACGCGCCTGCGCACCGAGTTCACGCCCGAAAGCGAGTGGGAAGCGCTCATTGAAGGCTGGCAGGCCATCGGCGCGACTGAACTGGCCGTCTATCCTCACGGTGAGGTACTGGACGACTATCTGGAGCGCTTGCGGCGCTTCAAGGACATGTTCGGCGTCTAAGCAATGCGCTCGATCATCCAGGCAGAGCCGTCTAGCGACGGCAAGTCCCTCCCTGAAGAATCGGGGAGGGATTAAGGGTGGGCTTGAATTGCGATGATCCCCATCATCGTCCGGCTGGCGCTGCGCTACATCAGCCGGCGCTTCTTCCAGAGCGCCATGTTTGTGCTGGGCGTCGCGCTGGGCGTGGGCGTGGTGGTCGCCATCGACATCGCCAATAGCTCGGCCAGCCGCGCCTTTGCGCTGAGCAGCGAGAGCATCGTCGGCCGCGCCACGCACCAGATCGTCGGCGGACCCAACGGCTTCCCCACCGAAATCTACACCCGCCTGCGGCTGGAGTTGGGCATAAAGCAGAGCGCGCCGGTGGTGACGGAATTCGCGCGCGTCACGGGGGACGATCAGACGCTGCGCCTGCTGGGCGTCGATCCCCTGGCGGAGCCGCCTTTTCGTTCTTACCTGGCGGGCGCGGGCGCGGATGCCGACTGGAATGCGCTCAACCGCCTCATCGTCGAGCCGGGCGCCGTGGTCCTCAGCCAGACATTGGCGCAGCGGCTGGGACTGGCGCTGGAGAACGAACTGGAGATCAGCGCTGGCGGCCGCTTCAGCCGCGCGCAACTGGTCGGCATCTTGCAGCCGAATAACAACGCCAGCCGTCAAGCGCTGGACGACCTGATCATCAGCGATATCGCCACCGCGCAAGAGCTTATCGGCATGAGCGGGCGCATCAGCCGTATCGACTTGATCCTGAACGCGGACGAGGTCGACAAGCTCAGCGCGGCGCTGCCCGCCGGAATTCGCCTGGTCGATGTCAAAGCAGAGAATTCGCTGGATCAGATGATCGCCGCCTTTGAGCTGAACCTGCAAGCCATGAGCTTGCTGGCGCTGGTTGTCGGGCTATTTCTCATTTACAACACGGTGACCTTCAGCGTGGTGCAGCGGCGCGGCGTACTGGGCATCATGCGCTCGCTGGGGACGACCCGAGGGCAGATCTTTCGCTTCATTCTGCTGGAAGCCTTCATCCTGGGTTTGGTCGGCACGGCGCTGGGTCTGGCGCTGGGCATCATACTCGGGCGCGGCGCGGTGGCCCTGGTCTCGCAGACCATCAGCGATCTCTATTTCAGTGTGAACGTCAAAGGCATCAGCATCATGCCGGGGACGCTGGTGAAAGGCGCGGTCATTGGTGTGGCGGCGAGCCTGCTGGCGGCGGCGCTGCCTTCCTGGGACGCCACGCGCACGCCTCCGGCCGGTATCATGAAGCGCTCGATCGAAGAGGAGACGGCGCGGCGCCTGCTGCCCGCTATGACGGTCGGCGCGGTCGCCCTGAATCTGCTGGGATTCGCCTTGCTGGGCGCGCAGGGCAGTTTGGCGCTGGGCTTCGCTGCCCTGCTCTGCATCGTGGTGGGTGGCGCGCTCTTCACTCCGGCGGCCATGATCGTGGCGATGCGTCTGCTGCAGCGTCCCGCGGCGGCGGTCTTCGGCGTGGTGGGGCGGCTGGCGGCGCGCGCGGTCCTCCGCTCGATGAGCCGCACCGCGGTGGCGGTGGCCGCATTGACTGTGGCCGTCAGCGTCATCGTCGGCGTCAGCGCCATGATCGGCAGCTTTCGCCTGACCGTTGCTGACTGGCTGGAGAGCTCGTTAGGCGCGCAAATTTACGTGTCGCCGCCGCTATTCGCCTCGAACAATCCCACTGTCGATGTCGACCGGGGCGTCCAAGCCATCGCGGAGGCTGTGCCCGGTGTGAAGGCGGTATCGTCGGCGCGGCACGTCAATGTCAGCGCGCCCGATTATCCCGATTTGCCGCCGGTCAACCTGCTGGCCAGCGACTTCGACATCGCCGGCGACAAGCGCCAATTCAAGTGGAGCGCGGTTGCGGCCGGGGCGCATCAGGCTGCGCTGGAAGCGGGCCAAGTGATGGTCAGCGAAGCCTTCGCCTCTCGCCGCGGCATTGACCAGCAGCGCAACAGCATAACGCTGAACACCGAGCGCGGGGCGCATACCTTCGAGGTCTTTGGCGTCTATTACGACTACAGCACCGATCAAGGCGCGGTCTATATCGCCCGGCCGGTCTATGATCAATACTTTGACGACCCCTACATTAGCTCGCTCGGCCTTTTCATCGAAGACGGCGCGAATACGGCCGCGGTCATCGGGGAATTACGCGCGCGACTGGCCGATTACGATCTGCGCGTCCAAGACAATGCCAGCCTGCGCGGCGGCGCGTTGGAAGTCTTCGACCGTACCTTCGCCATCACCATCGCGCTGCGCATCTTGACCACGCTGGTCGCCTTCATCGGCATCCTGTCGGCGCTGATGGCGCTGCAGCTGGAGCACGCGCGCGAATACGGCGTGATGCGCGCCACCGGCATGACGGCGCGGCAGCTGACGCTATTTGCTGTGATTCAGACCGGGCTGATGGGTTTGGTCGCGGGTCTGCTGGCGCTGCCTATTGGCTTGCTGCTGTCGCTGGTGCTGACCCACGTAATCAACCTGCGCTCTTTCGGCTGGTCGATGCAATTCGCGCCGCAGCCCAGCCAATTCGTTGAGGCGCTGTTGGTGGCGCTGGCGGCGGCGCTGTTGGCGGGCCTGTACCCGGCGCTGCTGCTGAGGCGGCTCAAGCCGGCGGAGTCGCTGCGGCGGGAGTAGTGTCTGGTTTTCGCAGCGTCATGACGACAGATTTCCGATCCAGATTACAGCCCGCCACCTCTGACTGTCAGTCGCCCCTACTACCCTTGCAGCGAGTGATATATTCTAGCGCCGTGCTGACCAGCGAGCCCTGAACAGGAATCGGAATGACCGAATTGACGAGTCTGACCATCAGCCAGGCGCTGCAGCTTATGCGCGCCGGGGACATCTCCGCGCGGGAATTGACCGAGGCGCATCTGCAGCGCATCGAAACCATCGACCCGTCCATCGGCGCGTATTTGGCGGTCACGGCCGATTTGGCGCGGCGGCAAGCGGCGGCCGCTGATGAGGCGCGCGCTGCCGGCGACGACAAGCCGCTGCTGGGCATCCCCATCGCGCTCAAGGATGTGCTCTCCACTAAATCCATCGAGACCACCTGCGGCTCCAAGATGCTCAAGGGCTATAAACCGATCTTTGACGCCACGGTTGTTTCGCGGCTGTACGAGGCGGGCGCGGTTTTGCTGGGCAAGCTGAATATGGACGAATTCGCCATGGGCTCGTCGACCGAGAACAGCGCCTACTTCCCCACGCGCAATCCCTGGAATCTCGAGCGCGTGCCCGGCGGCAGCAGCGGCGGCAGCTCGGCGGCGGTCGCGGCGAATATGGCGCTGGCCGCGCTAGGCACCGATACCGGCGGCAGCATCCGCCAGCCGGCTTCATTCTGCGGCGTCAGCGCCATCAAACCGAGCTATGGGCGTGTCTCGCGCTACGGCTTGATCGCCTACGGCTCGTCCTTGGACCAGACCGGCCCATTCGCGCGCACTGCCGAAGATGTGGCGCGGGTGCTAGGCGTCATCGCCGGGCAGGATCCGCTGGACTCGACCAGTATGCCGACCCCCGTGCCGGATTATGTGGCTGGGCTGCGCGGCGATATCCGCGGCCTGCGAATCGGCCTGCCGCGGGAATATTTCGCCGAGGGACTGCAGCCGGAGGTAGAGGCGGCGGCGCGGGCGGCGGCGGCTCAGCTGGAGAGCTTGGGCGCGGAGGTGGTTGAGCTCAGCTTTGAGCACGCCGATTATTGCCTGCCGGCTTATTACATCATCGCCATGGCGGAAGCCAGCGCCAACCTGGCGCGCTACGATGGCGTGCGCTTCGGCGCGCGGGTCGATGGCGCCGACTTGATCGACAGCTACAAGAAGACGCGCGGCGCCGGCTTCGGCGAAGAGGTCAAGCGGCGCATCATGCTGGGCACCTACACGCTGTCGGCCGGCTACTACGATGCCTATTACGGCAAGGCGCAAGCGGTGCGCACGCTGATCCGGGGTGAATTCGACGCCATGTTCGAGCAGGTCGACGCGCTGCTGGCGCCGGTCGCGCCGACCACGGCCTTCCCCTTCGGCGAAGTGACGCAGGATCCCATGCGCATGATCCTGGCCGATGTGCTGACGATTTCGGCCAATCTGGCCGGCATCTGCGGGCTTAGCCTGCCCTGCGGCTTTGATGAGGACGGCCTGCCCATCGGCCTGCAGCTGCTGGGCGCGCCCTTCACTGAGGAGCGCCTGCTGCGCGTGGGGCAGGCGTATCAGGCGGTGACTGACTGGCATCTGCGGAAGCCGGATTTGGTGGGTTGATTATTCACCACAGAGTTGCTCGCCCGTAATTCGGGGCAGCCACAAAAACACAACCATGTCGCGAATGCGTACGTCTAGATTGTTTCAGGGAATCGTAACTTCATCCGACTCGGATTATACGGTAAACCGCCGTGCCGGCCTTGATGATATAAACTGGTCATGGCTTTATTGCAGCACGCGGATACTGATTTGCGAAAGCCCGCTTTAGCTCTATATTGTACTTGCCACTGTTTCAATGGGTGCTCATGGTTTCGCAATAACCAATTACGCATTTGCATGAGGAGATGTCGCTTGGCATGATTATTTCCTAAGGCTTTCGAGGTTTTAAGGACTTTCCCGGCAGAAACAAGAGTGTTCGGGGCGACCCCTAAAGCCTTACACCAGGCTCTTGATGTTGAATATCGTTGCCAAAAGTCCGATCCCATTTCACCAATTAGTCGTAAAGCTACGAGCCAGTTTACTCCTGGTGTCGTGGACATCCAAGCGATCTGAGGCGCTAGCTCAAAATGTTCGATATGATTTAGCGCTTGTTGTTCTCGGTTTCTAATTCTTTGCTCTTGAACAAGTAGGTCAATTCTTAGCACTTCAAGTTCCTGACGAAGCCAAGTTGGGAGTTCTTCCGTCTTCCCCATTGCCTCTATCAATCTTGGGCGGCTGCTAGGTGAACCTTTCCAGTGATTCTGAACAATCATTTCCGCCGCGTCCTCTGTCTGAGAAAGCGCTTCCAGAAACGCCCGGCCTGATTGGGTTCTCAACGTAGTTTCCCGGAAGATATTTATTCCAAACTGCGCAAGTTCTTGATGAACCCGTTGCTTAACTTTAATTAATGCTTTTCTGTCGCGGTCATAATTCCGCAAGTTGCTACGAATCTCCATTTGTTGGGCATCTGGAACATTGGAAGTTCTTAGGGGAAAAGTAGCGGCTAGCATGGCTAGATTTGTCGCATCCGCCTTATCCGACTTGCCCTCTATTCGAAGTAGCGCCGTGACTTGAGCGGGATTGATGATGTGTACATTCAGACCAAGTTTTCGGCAAGCGTGATAAAAAGTCAAATGATAATTTGCGGTCGATTCTAGAACTATGAACTCTACTTTGTTCTGTTTGAGCCACTTTGCAGCTGCATTCGCTTTTGCCTGAGTCTGAGGTATCTGCCGAATTTCGTTTGTCTGTGATTTGAAGTTCAAAAGCGAGACAACGACATAGTCTGCGTCTACATCGCAACCTGCTGTGCAGTCATAGCGACCCGCCACAGCGAAATCGCCTTGCGAGATGCGAACGCGCTTATGTTTCGTAGGTTGTACCATTGAGCCAGTAATACAGCGGTGCAGAGGCGCTTTGAGGTTCTAAGACCTACTCTACTTTTGGGCATCAATTAAGTGCCAAGCGGCTCGTCAGTTCGCCTCCGTCCCAAACTCTGTAGGGCATACTTTCTGCCAAAGACACACGGGGATCGCGCACCGCACCAAAAGTCTACAAAAAAACTGCAAGTTGTGCTAGTTTCTGCTTTGATTCATTGAGGGGTTGTGAAAGTAGACACAGAGGTCACAGAGGTTTATCTTTTGCCACCGAGCACGAGGAAAGACGCAAGCCGGGCGGCACGCTAAAGTTAGATCGGAATGCGGCTCACCAGGAAGGATATGACGCTAGAGAGTACCGCGACTATAACGGCTAGCTGCCATTTCAGATTCTTGACGTCGCTGCGTATCTCGGCCAATATCACCTTGTTATCACCGATGTCGCGTTCGTGTTGATCCTTAGTGACGAAGGAATCCATGCGCGTTTCGATTACCGCCATGCGTTCCATGTCCGGAGTGGGTTTTACTTCGGCGACCATTTCCGCCTCCTGTGTTCGTCAGTAGCGTAACGCACTTCTGACAATTGGTCAAAAATATCTAGGTTCTGTTGACATTCTATCGTAACCATATGAGTGTACCGACAAGGTGCAGAAAACCAAGATAAGATGAATCGAGTTTCTCGAATCGAGAAAAGACACGGCGAAAATGTTTGATTTTGTTGATGAAACATTCCACCAGATGCCGCTCGCGATAGAGCCATCTATCGTATTCTCGCTGCTCTTTGGCACGCGGATGCGGTGGAATCACCACTTCTATGCCTCTTTCAAGCAAGCTGTCCACAAATTCTTGAGAGGCATAGCCCCGATCCGCGATAACTCGCTGAAAGGCAAAGCCTTCCACCAACTCCTTGGCCTGATTGATGTCGTGAGCCTGGCCAGGACTCAAGCGGAAGCGCAAGGGATTGCCCAAAGCATCAACCGCGGCATGTATCTTGCTGCTGAAACCCCCGCGACTGCGCCCCAAGGCTTGCTCCTCACTTTTTTTGGGCGCCGGCGGCACAGGGGTGAGCACGTACAATCGTGCTGTCGATTATCCCATTTTCCATATCCGGGTCATCGGCGAAGGCTGCCATCATCCGTTCCCAAACGCCATTCTCGCACCAGCCGGCATAGCGTTTGTAAACCGAATTCCATTTGCCGTATTCGCTTGGGAGCAAACGCCACTGCGCGCCGCTGCGACATATCCATATCACCGCTTCAACGAACAGGCGGCAATTGGCCTCGTTACCCAAATAAACATTTGGGTCTTGCTTCAGGAAATCCCGAATTTTCGTCCACTGTTCGTCAGCTAGTCTTATGCTTGTCATAAGACTATTTTACACATTTATGAAAATGCCAATGCTAAATATCAACAGAACCTAGTCAGTGCAAATGGCGCATCGTAAGACGTTGCGCTGCCGTCGCAGTACATAATACTATACGGCTTATCTCGAGTTAGGGTCGCTCTTCATGTGCGGAATCTGCGGCATAATTCATTTTGATGGGGCGCCCGTCACACAGCGGCTGCTACAGTCGATGAACGACAGGCTGACGCATCGCGGGCCCGATGGCGACGGCTACTTCAGCGACGGCGCGGTCGGCTTGGCCATGCGCCGCCTCAAGATCATCGACATCGCCGGCAGCGATCAGCCGCTCTATAACGAAGATGGCTCGGTCGCGCTGGTATTTAACGGCGAAATCTACAACTACCACGCGCTGCGCCAAGGTCTCGAACAGCGCGGGCATCGCTTCAAGACCGATGGCGATGGCGAGACGATTGTCCATTTATACGAGGAGTATGGTAGTGGCGCGGTGGAGCATTTGCGCGGCATGTTCGCGTTGGCGCTTTGGGACGCCAAGCGGGGCAGGCTGCTGCTGGCGCGGGATCGCTTCGGGCAGAAGCCGCTCTATTTTTATCAGGATAGGCGACTGTTCGCATTTGCCAGCGAGATCAAGGCGCTGTTGGCTCATCCCGATGTGCCGGTGGTTTCGCGTTTCGCGGCGGACGACGGGCGCGCGCTGGAGGAGTATCTGAGCTTCGGATATGTGCCCGCGCCGGAGACGGCCTTCCGTGGCCTGCGTATGCTTGAGCCCGCGACCTGGCTGGAAGTCGACCTGGACGGGATCGCCCGTTCGGGGCGCTACTGGGAGCATCCACTGTTGGCGCCGCCAGACCCAAGCGCGAAGGCGGAGTCCACCATCGGCGAGTTGCGCGAACAGCTGGCGGAAGCGGTCAAACTGAGGCTGGTCAGCGATGTGCCCCTAGGCGCCTTTTTGAGCGGCGGACTCGACAGCAGCCTGATCGCCGCGCTGATGCGTCAGCACAGCAACGCGGCTGTCAAGACCTTCAGCATCGGCTTTGAAGGCGATGACAGCTTCGACGAGACGCCCTACGCTGAGCAGGTGGCGCGGCATCTAGGCACCGAGCACACTGCCTTCCGCGTCAAAGCCGATGCGCTGGAATTGCTGCCCGAGCTGGTCTGGCATCACGACCAGCCCTTCGCCGACAGCAGCGCCATCCCGACCTATCTGGTTAGCAAACTCACGCGCGAGCAGGTGGCAGTGGCGCTGACCGGCGATGGCGGCGATGAGCTATTTGCCGGCTACGAGCGCTTCTACGCGGCTGAACTGATGCGCAGGCTGGGGTTTGTGCCGGCGCCTTTGCTGCGCGGGGCGGCCGGCTTGCTGCGTCTACTGCCCGAAGGCACGGGCTACTACGATCCGGTCAAACGGGCGCGGCGTTTTTTACAGGCGGCCAGCCAGCCAATCGAGGCTGCTTACTTCGATCTGGTTCGTGTTTTCGACGCCGATCTGCTGGCGCGGATCAGCCCGGGCGCGGCGCCGCATCGACCGGGCATCGACGGCTACTTGAGTGCCGGTCAGTCGCATCCGATTGCAGGACTGGTTGAAGCCAATATGCGCTCATATCTGCCCGATGACCTGCTCATCAAAGCCGACCGCTGCTCCATGCAGGCGTCGCTGGAAGCGCGCGCGCCCTTCCTCGATCACCAGCTGGCAGAGTTCGCCGCGACCATCCCCTTCAACTTGAAATTGAAGGGCTCGCGTACGAAGCATATTCTCAAGGAGGCGGCGCGCGGTCTGCTGCCTGACGAGATCATCGAACGCAAGAAGCACGGGTTTGGCCTGCCGCTGGGCGCCTGGCTGCGGCGTGATATCGCGCCAGTGCGGGACATCCTGCTCAGCCGGCGGGCGCGCGAGCGGGGCCTGCTGCAAATGTCAGTGGTCGAGCGGCTGATCAGCGAGCATGAAACCGGCCGGCGCGATCACAGTCGCCAGCTCTGGGCGCTGCTGACGCTGGAGGAGTGGCAGCGGCAGTTTGTGGATGGGTGATTTGCCTCGGAGCGCACAAAGAATTTTACCACCGAGGACACCGAGTTACATGAGGGCACAGAGCCTACGTGCATTGTTTGGATAAATCTTCATGTCCGCGGAATAAACTACTCTGCTGCGCTTGGTCTGTTGAAGACAGTTCGATGAATATGGTAACATTGAATTGACGTTTCATAGGAGACAAATGATGGAAGATATTGAGCATCATGTAGCGAGGCGCCGTAGGCAAATTCCGACGGCGATTTTCGCCCTTGTAATAATCCTGTCGTTTTACGTGGCGATATTGTTTGCAGCGCTTAGTGTACTTCTATTGAGTGGGCATACGTGGATCTCGTAGTACTCACATCACTAGCGGCGTTGGTAGGCGTGGCAAGTGGGGTCTTGGCATTCTTGGTGTGGGTTCGGCAACAAGTTGATGCGGCGCGTCAAGAGAACCAGGAAGAACTGCGCGAAATCCGCGGCCAAATCTATGAGCAACTACGACGTGAGCTTTCCGCAGAATTGCGAGCGGAACTGTACAAGAAACTTCTTGATGCTTCCGGAGGCGAAACGTTGCGAGATCGTTCTCGTGGCACAGACCAGTCAGAATCCGTTGAAGACGTGGCCGAAAGCGATGTAGATCGACTCTCCGACACTCAATGAAGAATATAGATTGACAACAGACCTCTTTGGCTCGTCTCCCCGAGATTTCAAAGTGCTACCGTCCGCAGGCCCTGCCGCGCTTCTTCCAGCCGCCGCGCCCACTCGGCATCGCGATCAGCCGGGATCGAGGCGCAGCCGACGTACTCCAGCGTAAATGAGGCCGCCGCCGCGCCATAGCAGCCCGCCGTCGCCACATCGCCCGTCTTACTCCAGCCGACCAGGAAGCCGCCGCAATAGGCATTGCCGGTGCCAGTCTGGTCGATTAGCTCGGCGACGGCGACAGCGGGGATATAGTACGCTTCGTCGGCGCCAACCCGCGCCACCAGCGAGCCGCGCTCGCCCATGCGCAGGGCCGCCACTTTTACGCCGTCAGCCAGCAGCCGCCGCATCAGCTCAAGCTCGTCCTTGATGCCGTACATGGTCTGCGCTTCGTGCAAGTTGGGCGAAACGATATCGGCGTGGGGGATGCCGCCCAGGAAGGCCTCGTGGTCGGCGCTGAGCATGAAGACGCGCACCGGTTCCCAGAGCAGGACCGCGCCGGGGAAACGCGCGCGCCAGCTGGCGACGTGGGCGGGGCCCCGCAGCAGCGTGAAGCCGCGGGCATCGGCGAAGGGGATGCCGCGGTCGTCGGCGTCGGGCCCGTACATAAAAGGCTCGATGACGTCGACGCGAAAGATCTCGTTGCGCAGTCCGTTCCACTCGAAGATCTGCCAGCCGCGCAGTTGCGGATGCTCAACCCAGACGAGGCCGCTTGTATCGAAGTCGCGCTCGAGGCGGGCGCGGATCTCCGCCGGCAGGTCCTGGCCGACCAAGCCGACCAACGCCGGTTTCTCGCCGGCCAACGCGATGCCATAAGCCGCGTGGGCGCCGCCGCCGCCCAGAACGCCCATGCTGGTGCGCCCATCGGGATAGACGATGTCGTCGATGATGACGCTGCCGACGGCGATGTAGTTAGTTAGGGACATAATTCACCACAGAGACACAGAGACATACTACTATAGCCAGTTGCTACATTCTCGGCAAACGACGAAACTGCGGCGTCGAGCTAGTGTAGGGGCTACACTGTGTGTCGCCCGAAAATCCACGATAACAACAACGGGCGATTCACAGAATCTCCCCTACAGCCACTTGGTGTCATTGTGGCATTTTAGCGCTGCAAGGCCTTGATCCGGTGGCTGTCGTAAATCGCGCTGGCGCCATCGGCCCAATCCACGCTGCGGCCGCCTGCAAAGTTGCCGAAGTAAGCCGTGCCAAGCGAAGATGCCCGCGCCGCGGCCAGCAGCTCGCCCGGGATGCTGTAGACGATGCTGGCGTAGCGCTCCGGCACATGGCGCGGGATGGGCAGCAGCGTATCGACATACCCCCGGATCTCGCCGGCGTCTTCTGTCGAGACCAGCGCCAGCGGCCGGCTGATGCTCTGGGCGGCGCGCGCCACCTCCGCCATGCGGTCGGCATCGAAATCGTTGGCCGATAACAGAATGGTCGGGATATTGGTCTCGGCGGTGAAATACTGCAAGTGCGACCATTCCTCGGTCTCCTGCCCCAGCGCGGGATCGCCACTGGCTTCCAGCACCTTGGCCGCGCTGAACATCGCCACGCCATAGAGCGGTCCCGAGCCGACAAATTCGAACATGGTCGCCTCGCGCCAGCGCTGTGTCAGTTCATCGGCGACCGGCTCGCAGACTTGAATCGTCTCTTCCATGACATCGGCCAGCTCGGCCAGTTGAGCGCGCTCGGCATCAGCCGCCGGCGTGGTCAGCGCGCCGCGTACTTCGGCGATGCGCAGGGCCGCCAGCAGCAGGGCGATCTGCGAGGCCAGGTAAGAGCGGATGCCGGGCACGGTCATGCCGGCCAGCTCATCGGGCAGCGGTGGCACGGCCGTCTCGAAGACCTGCGCCGCGACTCGGCCGAAGGGCCCGCTGGGATTGCCGGTGATGGCGACTGTGGTGGCGCCGGCTTGATTCGCCATCTCCAGCGCTTCGATGGTGCGGCTGACTTTGCCCGATACCGAGACGCCGATGACCAGGTTGGTCTTGGGGCCCGTGCCGGGCAAGAAGCCGGCGGTGTAGCGGCTGAAGGGCAGCGAACTCAGCGCCTGAGTGGGCACACCCGTGAGTTGGTTGAAGGCCAGCTCGGCGCCGACCGGGGCGTGGTGGCTGTCGCCGCAGCCGACCAGGTAGATGCGCTTGACGGACGCGCAGGTCTCGAAGTCCAAGGCGCTGCGAGCCGCGGCGTCGAAGGGTTTGACGATGGCGCGGATGAGGTCGGGCAGGGTGTCGATCTGCTGGTGCATGGGGGAGCGATTGGCCATGTGGCGTTCCTTTTTGTGGCGGGTTATGGAGTGTGACTTTTACCACAAAGGGCGCAAAGACACAAAGGGCACAAAGATTTTTTGCCATAGAGGCACAGAAGTAAATGCGAGTAAGTAATTAAACAGTCTGCCACAAATTCTACCCCCCTCAGTCCCCCCGAATCATCGGGGGGAAGCTTCGACGTACTTGTGCTGCTCCCCCTCTCCGATGATTTGGACGCTCGCCATAGAGATGGCGAGAGGGGCCGGGGGGTGGGGTAGACCGGCACGAATGTCGCATGACTTACTCGCACTTACTGAGGCACAGAGAAAAGCGTCTAGGCAGTCAGCCCCGCCCGCCACTCGGACATCGTCTTACTCCCCTTGCTGCGATTGCAATGCGAGCAGAGCAGTTGCAAGTTCTCGATGTGATCCGTGCCGCCGCGGGACTGCGGCAGGATGTGGTCGACTTCCATGACCCGGAAGGGAAAATGCGTGTCGCAGCCGAGGCAGACGCCTTCCTGCTCGCCGTAGAGCCGGTGACGGTGCGTGCGATAATTGGGCAGCGCGCCCAAATCAGTGCGTTGCGGCAGGGATTCGACCACGTTGGCGCCGCCCCAGAGCGCCCCGCGATCTTCGCTGATGCGCTCGTTGACCAGCTTGACGGCCAGCGGCGACAGGTCAATGCCCGCCCACTGACGCTCCAGGCGGTCGGCGGCGACCAGGGTGGTGGCGCAGCCGCAGAAGGGGTCGAAGACGATGTCGCCTTCGTTGCTCGACGTACGTATGATTGGTTCGAGTAGAGCTAGCGGTTTCTGAGTAGGATACCCGGTACGCTCTTTGTGATTGCTGTTGAAGTTCGTAAAACCTGAGGGCTTAAGCATAATGTCTTGTGGAGGTATTCCGGCATCGGCATCGGCATATCGCTTTAAGCCCGGCCACTTTCCTCTTGTGGGATGGTAAATCAAGCCTGCCGCATCCAGTGCATCCAAACGTTCATGAACACCTTGAATACTCCGATAATTCGGGATGAATCTCTCTTCTATATATTCCGCGTACTTTCCGGTTTTGGGTGCTGACCAGACTCTCCCCATGCCAAACACATCGTAACCTTTCCATGGCGTGGCGCTTTCAGCCATTGGATTGGTGCTGTGCTTCGGACCAGTGAGATTGTCGCTTCTATATCTCCCGCGTTCGTCTTCTTTTTTGTAAGACTGCTCCAACGATTCCTGGGTTCTCGGTATCCTTACCAAGTCTCCATTCCATGTGGCCGACTCAGACTTAACGTAGTACAAGAGATGATCGCTTATACGGCCATATTGTGCAGGATCGTTATGTGACGTTGCGCGTTTCCAAACGACGTTGTTTCGATAGTTTCCTGCGCCGAAAACGGAATCCATTAGCAATTTCAGATAATGCGAGGCGGTATCGTCGCAGTGCAGGTAGATGCTGCCGGTCGGCTTGAGGATGCGCTCCATCTCGATCAGCCGCACCGCCATCATTATCAGATAGCTCATCATACTCTTGCCCGAGGCGTTGCGGGCGGCTTCGATGACGCTGTAGGCGGCCGGGTTGCGGTCGGCCAGTTCGCCGTGCTCGTGCACGTCAATATCCGACAGCGTCCAGGTGTCCTTGAAGGCGGCGCCGGCGGCGATCGACCCGATGGGCGCGGCGTAATCTTGATTGGAGTTGAAGGGCGGGTCGAGGTAGATGAGGTCAATGCACTCGGAGTTTATCCCGCGCATGACGTGCAGGTTGTCGCCGACCCAGACGGTGCGATTGCTGAAGTTTGCTTCTGCCATGCTGAAACTGTAATCGCAGTCGGCGGGCCTGTACAGTGGGATTCAGCGCGGGGAATTAACCACAGAGACACAGAGGGCACAGAGATTTTATACCCCATCCCCGGCCTGTGCCCCCTCGGTCCCCCGCCTCACGGGGGAAGTATCCCAGTGAACTGGGGAAGGGTGACTCGACGATGAGATTGGTAGAAAATGCGTTAGAGTTAGCGCATTTGGACACAATCTCTCATGTTCGATGAAGGCGCTCCCCCTTCCCTAGCTCGCTGGGGAAGGGGGTCGGGGGGATGGGGTAGAAAAAACGCTGAAGCGTCCAGTACCGGACAAGCCCTACAAATATCGACTTGGATGGGGGCATTAGCGGCACAGAATCCGCGAAATAAACGCCGGTGCCCAATGCGCCGCCGACACGATATCGCCCAGCGCCGCCGTCTCCTCAGTCGTATGCGCGTCCGCCACGATGACGCCGGTCAGCCCCAGGCAGCGCGCCCAGGTACTCAGCAGCATGTCATCGCTGCGCGAGACGTAGCTATGGTTGAGGCGGATGGTGTGCGGGCGGGCTTGGTTGACCGTTTCCGCGAGGGATTCGGCGAGCGCTTGATAATCCATCGGCACAACTGAGCCGCGCCCTTCGCCGGAGACGAAGGCATGCGACGCGCCGATGCCGGGACGGTGACCGGTCGCTTCGTCGAGATTGTGGCCGTCGATGTTGATGAAGCCGAGGCGGGGCGGCTCGAGCGCATGGGCCAGCCGAGCGGCGCCCTGCCCGAAGAGGCCGATGGGCGGGCCCTCTTCCTGGTCGGTCAGCGCGAAGAGCAGGCGGCGCCCGGCCAGGCTGTCGGCTGCATGCTGATTCAGCGTGTGAGCGCCGAGCAGCGCCAGTGTCACGCCGATGGCATTGTCCAGCCCGGCGCCGCTGATCAGGCCCGCGTTCAGCGTCGGCGCGCAGTGCATCATGACCGTGTCGCCCCAGCGCAGTTCGCCCTCGTCCGCCAGGAAGCGGATGCGATAATCGCCGCCCTCCGCCGCGAAATGCAGCCGACCACTGGCAACCGCGCTCACGCGCCCGTCGACATAGCGCAGCGCGCGTCCTTCGCATTCATAACTGCCGCCCGGAACGCGGATGGCGCAGAGCGGATACAGCGTCGCCTCGGCCAGATTAAGCAGGCGGAAGCAGGGACGGTCCATATGCGCCGTCACCAGCAGGTCCAGCGGGGCGTTGGCGTCGCCGATTTCTATGCCGAGGTTGCCGCTCGAGCCCAGGGGCGCGCAGGGCAGGTCCAGCTCGGCTGCGATGGCGCGTATCACTTCGCCGACCGCCCCCGGCAGCGTGCAGCTGTTGGCCGGCGCCGGCGCGTCCAGCAGGCGCGTCAGCCGGGCGGCGATGGCCTCAGGCGCGCTGGCCGGGTCGGCGCTGATGTTAGTGAGCAGTTGGGTGACTTGTTCGTAATTTGTCATGGCGCGATTGTAACCGCCGAGACAGAAATAATCGATTATTTGTAGGGGCGACCAATCTGGTCGCCCGCCTGTGGCAAACCCGTTACAACGTTTGACCTATCTGCTCGCCCAGAATCCCTCGCCAACATGACTGCTTGCTTACGCGTTAAGCGAATCCTCGAACCAGCGCGCCGGGTTCTCGATGATGTACTTGCGAATGTCATTAAGCGAGTCCTCGTTGCGGATGATGTGCTCATAATAGTTTCGCTGCCAGATCGGGAGTTCAGGCGGCTGATCCAGACATTTGCCGCGTAGGGAGACCGCCCGTTTGAATTGTCCCACAATGGACCCTAGCGAACGGCTTTTTGGTCGAATGGCTGAGTCACCGGCGCTTTGCGCAGTTCGGCTGGCGTTTTCCGCAGGATCACGATTCTTTATGATGATAATTCCATGAATGTGATTTGGCATGACGACAAATGCGTCCAAATTGGTGCTGTCACGAACCTGAGCAATCTGATTCCAGCACTCAAAAACTGTTGCACCTAAATCATTGAGAATCATCTCGCCGTCCCAAATCCGGCCAAATAGGCGCATCTTCTTGTACGTGCAGACCGTTACGAAATAGACTCCGCTCTGACGATAGTCGTATCCTGGCAGACGAAAAGAGCGGCGGTAAGGTAACGATGAATTGCCCGGCGCCATCGTTTCGATCCTCAATTCGTCACACGCGGGCGACCTGATAGGTCGCCCCTACGGCATTCGACACTGTGATTGCCGACCGATTTTGCGAAGAATCATAGTGTGATGCCTCGTCGGTATCCTGTAGCAATTTGCAATGCCGGAAGCGTGTTGTAGGGGCGACCAATCTGGTCGCCCGCCAGCGCTTTAGCCTGACAGCGCGGCGACGAACATTTCATACACGCCGTCGGTGTCCAGCTGCTGCACCACGGTGACGTTGGCGGGTTTGCCGCTGATGCCGATGTAGTCGATGACGGTCTGCCCGCGCGTCAAGCGGCCGTTGAGCTCAACCGTCGTATAGAAGTCGCCGCTTTGACGAATCAGCCCGGGCTGCAGGGTGATGGCCATCGCCAGCGGGTCGGGCAGCAGGTAGGCCGGCCGCGCGAAACCCTGTTTCAGCCGCTCGGCCGTCTCGCTCGAGATGGCGCGGAAGAAGCGCCCGTTGACCGTGTCGATGTCGCAGAGCCGGTTGAACTTGTCCCAGACGAAGCCGTGCGCCAGGGTCGTCTCCCAGCTGAGCATGGTGGCCTGCGGGAAGGCGTCCAGCGTGATGTAAGCCGCTTCCGGATCGGTATAGATATTGTACTCGGCGGTGACGATGGGGGTGTTGCCGCGCGCGGCGATGGTTCCGCCCATGAAGACAAATTTTTTGATACGCGCCGGAAAGTCGGGATCGAGGCGGACGGCCGCGGCGATGTTGGTCAGAGGGCCCAGCGCGATCAGGGTCAGCTCGCCTTCGTGCTCGCGCGAGAGGCACAGCAGGGCGGGCACGGCATGCTCGTCTTCCAGGCTGCGCGTCAGAGCCGGGCGGTCGCGGAAATTGCCCAGTCCATCGCCCCCGTGGAACTCGGCGGCATCCTCCCATTCCTGCACCAGCGGCCGGTCGATGCCGGCGTAAACAGGCACATCGCGGTTCATGATCTCCAGGATCGTCAGGACATTGGGATTGACCTGGCGGATATGCACATTGCCGGTCAGCGTGGTGATGGCGAGTACCTCGACGGCGGGGTCGGCCAGCGCCAGCATGATGGCCTGGGCGTCATCGACGCCGGCGTCCGTATCAATGATTAGCTTCATGGCGAGCGGACTTTCGCTTGACTTTGACAATGCAGGTAGTGTAACCGCAATCGCGCAAAGGGCAAAAAGATGACCCACCACAGAGGCACAGAAGTAACTGCGAGTAAGTAGTTGAAATCCTCAACTTGGTCGGCTGTAGGGGCGATTCTGTGAATCGTCCGAAAATGAAAACATCTACTTGAACTTTCTCTGCGCTCTCTGCGTTCTCTGTAGTTAGCTTTTGTTCCATGACTTACTTGCACTTACTGAGGGCACAGACTGGGCGAGACAGATCAGCCGGCCGTGCTAGAATGGGACACGTGTTGACCCAATTCCGAAACTCCGTCCTGATGAACCGCCTGCGCGCGCTGGAGCGGCTGCCCGGCCATTGGCTGCTGCCGCTGCTCTTCCTGCTGATCGGCCTGGTCTATCTCTATGCCGCGCCCAACTTCGAGGCATCCGACAGCGCCCAGCATATCGGCGTCATCAAGTGGATCGCCGAGCGTGGCGAGTTGCCCCTGCAATCAGCCGACCACGCGCAGCTCTTCGGCCAGGAAGCCAGCCAGCCGCCGCTCTACTACCTGCTGATGGCGGCGGTCTGGAATGCCTTCGACACGGCGGATTTTGACGAGCGCTACCTACCCAGCCCCTTCACCGCCATCGGTGTGCCGGCGCGCTGGGGCAATCGCAATCTGCTCATCTACCAGCAAGTCTACCCGCCCGATCTGCGCGGCTCGTCGCTGGCGCTCTACGCCATCCGTTTCCTCTCCCTCTGCATGGGCGCGGCGACGGTGGCGGCGGTCTATCAGGCGGCGCGGACGGCCCTGCCCGGCCAGAAGGGCGTCGCGCTGCTGGCGGCTTCGCTGACCGCCTTTAACCCTCAATTTCTCTTCATCAGCGCATCGGTCAGCAACGACGCGCTAATCAACTTGCTGGCGGCCCTGCTCTGCTGGCAAATGCTGCTGATGCTCCGCGAAGGCTTCGATACGCGGCGCAGTCTGCTGCTGGCGCTGCTGATCGCCCTGGCCGCCCTGACCAAGCTGAGCGGCTTGACCGTCGCCGCGGTCGTCGGGTTGGCGGCGCTCTGGACCTTGGCGCAACGGCGTGATATCCGCGGTTTCGCGCTGCTGGCCGGGGCGACCCTGGCGCTTACGCTGCTGATCGCCGGCCCTTGGTATCTGCGCAATTTGTCGCTCTACGGCGAGCTCTTCGGCACATCGACCATGCTGGACCATTTCGGGCGGCGCGAGATCAGCCCCTGGCGCTTGATGACGGAAGAGTTCCAAGGCTTGCGCGTCAGCTATTGGGCGGTCTTCGGCGCCTTTAACATCCTCGCGCATGAGGCTTTCTATCACATCATGGACCTGCTCAGCCTGGTCGGCGCGGCAGGTTTGGTCGTCTTTCTGGCGCGCAATCGCCAAGCGAAGCCGCTGCTGACCTCGCTGGGCTTCCTGGCGCTGCTGCTGCTCTTAGGCGCGGCCATGCTCTTTTGGTGGAGCCTGCAAACCTGGGCCAGCACTGGGCGTCTGCTCTTCCCCTTTATCACCTCGATTAGCCTGCTGCTGGCGCTGGGCTTACGCGCCTGGCGCATCCCGCCGCTGCTGGTGGCCGCGCCCCTGCTCGTCTTCAGTCTGGCAGCGCCTTTCCTCTACATCATTCCCAATTATGATCATCCGCCGCCGGTCGCTGCGCTGCCCGAATCCGCCACTGTTGCCGATGCGCAGTGGGGCGACCTACGCCTGACCGGCTACGAATTGCCGCCGCCGCGGGAATGGCGCGCTGGCGACCGCATTCCCGTCACGTTCTACTGGCGCGCCGAGGCGCAGTCGCCGCTGGCTTACGCGCTGGCGCTGAGCCTGCTGGGTTCGGACGGCGAGGCCTTGCACAGCTTCGAGACTTGGCCCGGCTGGGGCACCTTCCCGCATCCCTGGATGCAGCATCATATCAATTACCGCGACGACTATGTCATGGAGATTCCGGCAAGTGCGGCGAGCGCGCCCGACCTGCAGCTGGAGATTCGCTGGTATGTCTTCCCCGATGGACCCGAATTGGCGGCGGAATTAGAGACCGGTGAACGGCTGGAAGCGCTGCGGCTGCCGCTGGGCAGCTTGGGCGGGGCATGAGCGCAATCCCACTCGTTCAGGCGATCTGGATGGCGGGCTGGCTGAGTTTCCGCTTCATGCTATCGAAGTGAGTCTGCCAGCTTATGAAGGCGACGCGGTCTAGCGCCAGCGCGAGGATAATCACAGCAGCCAGGCTGTATTGATGCCACAGTGGCGCGGCAATAAGCGCGGCAAGCAACCAGAGCCGCCTGGCATGCGGGTGGCGCGGCAAAGCGAAATACTGGAAAAAAGCCACCAGCCCAAAACGGAAAAAGTAGCGAATGGCGTGATATGCGTTTTCCGCAAAGAGATGCTCTGGCGCAGGCGGCGGGCTGATGCGGGTATGCCACCAGAATTCAGATGGCGCTGGTGCAACAGCGGTGAATGCCTGGTAGCAGATGGCGCTGGCAATCACGCCAAGCAGGGTCCAGCGCAGCCAATGCCGCAACTCAAGACGCAGGTAGCGTGTAATCAGATGCCGCTGTACGACGGCGAACGCGATGACCATTGTGGCGTACATCAGAGGGCGGTGTAGCGGATTGCTTGACATATAGATGCCAACTGTCATATCGAATGCAAGATAGATCAAGAAGGTTGCCAATAACCAAATCAGACACAGCAGGCTAGCATAACGGATGCGATCCGCTAGCGAAACTCGTTTGCGTTTCATCCCTTAGTTCCTAACGCTATAGATTTCTCATGCGACAGGTCTGTGATGGCATGAGGCGACCCGAGCCTAAGCCGCCTCTTGCTACCATGGTCATCCGTTAATTCCAGGAAAGCTTGAGCCGCCAAGGCTGAAAGTTACCTGGCGAGCAGACGCTAATTATGAATTGAATTTGATTTTCTGTAAACAAATTAGTCACAGGCAAGGGCAAGCGCATCAAGTTTATGATTCTTTGCCGAATCGCAGCACGCTGGGTATAATACGCTTATCAGAATTCAATTCTGTGTGACATTACTCTAATGGAGGCTCTACATGAAGAAGCTAAGTTTTGTACTTGCGGTAATGCTCGTGTTCTTGATGGCGTTCAGCGCCGTCGCCCAGGACGAGCCGCTCAAGGTGGTATCGGTCATCAACGGTACCCTCGGCGACAAGTCCTTCTTTGACAGCGCGCAGCGCGGCATGGATGCGGTTGCAGATGAATACGACCTTGACATCGACACGGTTGAGCTCGGCATTGACCCGGCCAATTGGGAACCCGGCTTGCTGGACGTCATGGCGGATACCGATTCCTACGACATCCTGATCGCCGGCACCTGGCAAATGGTCGGCTTCGTCGCGGCGCACGCCCACAACTATCCCGACAAGTATTTCATGTTCTACGACGCCGGCATGCCTTATGACGATGCCGAGGTCTGCGTGGATGCCTGCGCCAACGTCTATTCGATGACCTACGCGCAGAACCAGGGCTCCTTCCTGGCGGGTGTCTACGCGGCGGCCGTCACCACCAGCATGATGGAAGGCACCAATGACGACCCGATCATCGGCGCCGTCGGCGGCCAGCAGATTCCGGTTATTGACGACTTCATCGTCGGCTACGAGCAGGGCGCTTGCCTGGTCAACCCGGATACGCAGAGCATCGTGCAATACGCCGGCAGTTGGAACGACCCGGCGCGCGGCAAGGAAATCACCCTGGCTATGTACGAGCAGGGCGCTGATATCGTCTTCCAGATCGCGGGCGGCACGGGCGTTGGCGTCTTTGAAGCGGCGCACGAGCAGGAACGCTTCGCCATCGGCGTTGACTCCGACCAGGCCGTAATCGTAGCGGAGACCGATCCCGACCAAGCCGAGCGCATCCTGACCAGCATGCTCAAGAATGTCGACAACTCGATCTTCCGCGCGGTCACGCTGCACCTGGACGGCGAGCTGCCCTACGGCACAACCGAGAGCCTGGGCATCCCCGAGGGCGGCGTCGGCATCGCCAAGAACGAATTCTACGATGCGGCCACTTCGGACGACATCAAAGCCATGGTCGAAGCGGCTGAGGCGGCTGTCGTCGCTGGCGAGATCGAAGTTCAGACGGTCTTCACCAGCGAAGACATGATGGCGGGCGTCGGCACGGCTTGCGCCGATATGCCCACGGCCGGCATGAGCATCGACGATCTGATGATGGACGATATGTAGGCTAGCCCTCACCCCCTCTCCCACTAGAGGAGAGGGGAGCAATAATCGAGCGGGTTGGTTTTAGAGCGGGTCAGCCGCCGGCGAAATTGTACAAGAATCGCAAACGTCGTTTTGTAGGGGCGACCCTTGGGTCGCCCGTTTGCTAGACGCATAACGGTGTGGATGAGGGCGTGATAAACTTCTAAGTACAGGGATGGCGTGGAGGGCGCTCCGATGATGAAGCCGCTAATGAAGGAATACAGGTATTTTCTCAGTATCGAGCGGGAACTGGCGCAGGAGAACGATGGCAAACTCGTGGCCATCAAGGGAAAAGAAGTGCTCGGTATATTCGACGATTACCGGCAAGCCGCAAACGCTCTGTACGCGGAACACGAATATGGCACGGTGCTCATGCAACCACTGAGTCAAGATCCCGAGGCGCTTGCCGTTGTCATAAGTACGCCCGGCATTGTGCCGGTATCGTACAAATGAATCCTACACGATACAGCTTCACAGTAAAGTCTAGCGCGACGCGAAACAGGCTTGTTTCGCCCTGTGCCGTTTATAAGGCTTGGGCGCCAGATAGCGAGACCGACCCACCTCCGCGCCGTCAGTTTAACGCCTTGTGGGACACCGGGGCTACAAACAGCATGATTACCAGCCGAGCTGTCGCTGAGCTCGGCCTGGAGGCTGGCGGATATACGCAGGTACATCATGTCCAAGGGTCTACAAATGAGGTCCCGTTCTATTTTGTGAATCTGGTTTTGTTCAGCAACTTCCACTTTCCAGATGTAGCGGTAGTGTTGGGCGAACTCACGGACACCGATATACTAATCGGCATGGACATTATTAATCGCGGCGACTTCGCAGTTTCAAACAAAAACGGCGCGACCAGTTTTTCCTTTCGCATTCCGTCCGTTGAAGACTTCGACTTCGCGTCGGCAGACAACAGGCCGAGTTCAAGTGGCGCCGCAAGACTCGGCGAGCATGAGCCTAATTGAGTTTTTTCTCTGTGTCCTCTGTGTCTCGGTGGTGAAAAAACATGCCCATAATTGAAACGCGCAATATTCACAAGATTTACGGCAACGGCGTACACGCCAATGACGACATCAGCTTCGCGGTCGAGCCGGGCGAGATCCACGCGCTGGTCGGCGAGAACGGCGCCGGCAAGTCGACCTTGATGAAAATGCTCTACGGCCTGGAGCATCCGACCTCGGGACAAATCTTCATCCGCGGCCAGGAGATGGAGATCGGCAATCCGCAGGACGCCATTGCCAACGGCATCGGCATGGTGCACCAGAACTTCATGCTGGTGGATTCTTTCACCGTGGCGCAGAACATCATCCTCAATCGCGAGACCAAGCAAGGCGTGCGCATCGACTTTCCGCAAGCCGTGAAAGATACGGAGGCGCTCTCGAAGGAATACGGCCTGGCGGTCAATCCCAACGCCCGCATCGAGGACATCCCGGTGGGCATGCGCCAGCGCGTGGAGATCCTCAAGGCGCTCTATCGCGGCGCCGAGATCCTCATCCTCGACGAACCGACAGCCGTGCTGACGCCCAGCGAGACGCAAGATTTGTTTGCGGCTATCCGCAACCTGGTCGATGGCGGCAAGACGGTGATTTTTATCACGCACAAGCTAAAAGAAGTTATCGAGATTTCCGACCGCGTCACCGTGATGCGCGACGCCCGCAAGATCGGCACGGTTAATACCGCCGAGACTGACGAGCGCGAGTTAGCGCGCATGATGGTCGGGCGCGAAGTCTTCATGCAGGTAGACCGCCCGGCGGTGCAGCGCGGCGATTCCGTGCTGGATGTGCTGGGCTTGACCTACGCGGACGACAGCGGCCATCAACTGCTGAAACACGTCAGCTTCCGTGTCTACGAACACGAGATCCTGGGCATCGCCGGCGTGGAAGGCAACGGCCAGACCGAGCTGGCCGAGGTGCTGACCGGCTTGCGCCCGCCCACCACCGGCGAGGCTTTCATCAACGACGAGCAGATCCTGGGGCGCGGTCCGCGCTCGGTGCGCGAGCATCAAGTGGCGCATATCCCGGAAGACCGCCTGACCAACGGCGTGGCGCTTTGGTCTTCCATCGACGACAATCTCATCATCGATCGCTATTATCGCGAACCCTTCACGCGCCGCGGCCTGCTCGATATCAACGCCATCGTGGAAAACGGCGAGCAGCTCATCAGCGAATTTAATATCATCGCGCCCAATGGCGCCATCCCGGTCAGCGCGCTTTCCGGCGGCAATATGCAGAAAGTGGTGGTGGCGCGCGAGCTGTCCTCATCGCCCAAGCTGCTGATCGCCGCCCAGCCCACTCGCGGCGTCGATATCGGCGCCATCGAATTCATCCACCAGGAACTGGTCGACCAGCGCACGCAGGGCTTGGCCATTCTGCTGATTTCGGCTGACTTACAAGAAGTTATGAAACTGTCCGACCGCATCATGGTGATGTACGAAGGCGAAATTGTGGGCATCTTCCCTAATGACGAGAGCTTGACGGAAGAGCGCATCGGCTACTATATGCTGGGGGCGGAGCGCCAGCCCGCGGCAGAAATGGAGCAGCACGCATGACGGTCAAGAGCAAGCAAGCGCCGCCGGAACCGGATCAAGGCGTCACCTTTCTGCGTAAGCATCTGCTGCTGATAATCGGCGCGGCCGCCGGCATCATCGCCACCTTCTTCATCACCAATACCATGTTCGACGGCTCATTCGAAAAAATGACCGGCACGCCGACCTGGGAGAATATCCTGCTGGTCAATTTGCTGGTCGGCGCCTGTATTTTTCTTTTTGTCGTCGAGCTGAAGCGACAGGCCATCCGCGTGTTGCTGACGGTGATCGTGGCGCTGCTGCTGGGCTTCCTGGTCACTTTCATCTTCAATCTGGATTCGGCCGATCGCTTCGGCCGCGGCGAGTTCCGCGTCCAGGTGGTATCCGAGGCCGAGCCGCTTGAAAATGACGAGGTCGATCTGGAGTACAACAAACGCCGCGGCGGCGATTTCAACAAACCCAATGTGGTCGCGCCGGTCAGCGAGGTTGCCTGGACCTTCGCAGGCAGCGAGGGCGATATCGTATCGCTGCTGGCTTACGCCAAGAACCGCCGCTCGGAAGTTGACCTGCTGGTGGAGCTCCGCGATGAATCCGGCGCCACGCTGGCCGCGGCCCAATCGGCCACCGAGCTGCAAGTCGACGAGACCTTCGACGATCTGGTCAGTGTCAAGGACGCGGTTATCGCCGACTACGCCTTGCCGGCTGACGGTGTCTACACGCTCTACGCCCGCCCTGAAGACGTTGAGACGGGCACAGTGCTCTCGGAGGCGCTGAGCCAGTCGCAGTTGGCTTTCGAGGCGCTGCTGCTGGGGCCCATCGAGCGGGTCAACCGCTGGGGCGTCTGGATACAAGACGCTATTACGCTGATCTTGCTGGGCATGTCCTTCGCCATCGTCTTCCGCGCGCAGCAATTCAGCCTGGGGGCGGAGGGGCAGCTCTATTTCGGCGCGCTGGTCAGCGGCATCATCGCGCTTAATTCGCCCAACATCCCCGGCGTCATCTTGATTCCCTTTATCATCCTGGCATCAGCGACGGCCGGCTTCATCTATGGGCTGATACCCGGTGCCCTCAAAGCGTATCTGAACGCCAACGAGCTGGTATCGACCTTGATGCTCAATGTCATCGCCACGCGCTTCTTCGAGATGGTGCTGAACTTCCAGCTCAAGCCGGCCGACGCCGGTTATGTGGCCTCGGAGAAATTCGGCACCAACGCCATCCTGCCGGTCATTGTGGAGAATACGCAGGTCACCATTGCCGTCTTTGTGCTGGCGATCGTGGTCGTCATCTCCTGGCTGCTGATCCGCCGGACACCGCTGGGTTATGAGATTCGCATCATCGGCTCCAACTTGCGCTTCGCCGATTACGGCGGCGTCAACTCCAAGCGCACCATCATGCTGGTCATGGCCATCGGCGGCATCGTGGCCGGCCTGGCGGGTATGCACCTGGCCAACGGCATCCATCGACAGCTGATTCTGAATATCTCGTTCGCGCTGGCCTTTGAAGGGGTGGTGGTCGCCTTGCTGGCGCGCTTAAATGTGCTGGTGGTGCCATTCACCGGTTTGCTTTACGCTTACCTGCGCGCCGGCGCCCAATTTATGGAGCGCGACGCCAACGTCAGCTTCGAGGTCGTGCGCATGATCCAGGCCATCATCATCTTGCTGATCACGGCGGAGGCGCTGGTGAGCTTCTTCCAGGCGCGGCAGAAACGCGCCGACATCGACGAATCGGGCCACACGGTCGAATCACTGGAGGGCGCCGATGTTTGATAATGTCATTGAAGGGATTTTCAGCGCCGCGTTCCTCTTCGCCATTCTGCGCGTGACGACGCCGATCCTGCTGCCCTCCTTAGGCGCGCTCATCTCGGAGAAAGCCGGCGTGCTCAACATCGGCCTGGAAGGCATGATGCTGTCCTCGGCCTTCACCGGCGTGGTCGTCAGCGCTTACGCTCAGGACTGGTTCGGCGCCGAAACCGGCGTCGCGGTCGGTCCCTGGCTGGGTTTGCTACTGGGCGTCTGCGTATCGCTGCTGCTGTCTTTTGTGCTGGCGCTATTCCACCTCGACCTGAACGGCGACCTCTTCCTGTCCGGGATCGCGCTGAACATCTTCGGCTCCTCAGCCACGGTGGCCATCATGTTTGAGCTGACGGGCGACCGCGGCAATACCAGCACCCTGGCCAGCTTGCAGATGCCCTTCATTCAGCTGCCGGAATTCATCAATGACATCCCCCTCATCGGCAGTTTCATTTACGGCGTATTCGACAATCAAAGCGTGATGACCTGGATCGCTTTCATCGCTGTATTCATCGTCGCCTACGTCCTGTATCGGATGCCCTTCGGCATGCACCTGCGCGCGGTGGGCGAGAATCCGGAAGCGGCAGCGTCGGTCGGCATCAACGTCAAGCGCATCCGTTACCTGGCGCTGATGATCAGCGGCTTCTTCGCCGGGCTGGGCGGCATCCACATGGGCATGGGTTATTTGCAGCTCTTCCAGCGCGATATGACCAACGGACGCGGCTTCATCGCCCTGGTCACGCCATCGCTGGGCGGCGGCACTCCGGCCGGCACTATGGTGGCCTCGCTGGTATTCGGCTTCTTCGACGCCCTGGGCATCCGCATCGGCTCGCTGGAGATCCCCTCGCAGCTGCCGCAGTCCATTCCCTATTTCGCCACCGTGCTGGCGCTGGTGATTTATGCGCTGCAACGGCGCATCTCGCAGCGCGTCACGGAAATGCGCACGGCCTCCGGCGCGGCCTTTGACGCCGCCTTCTGGACATCGATCCAGCGCGTCAGCATCTTGCACATGCTGCTGATGATGATCGCCGTCATCGGCGTGGTCACTGGCGTCTCGATGTTGTCCGCGCCCAACGGCTTTGGCGGCGCGGATACGGCGGCGCCGATTGGCCTGCTGATCGGACTGGCTTCTATTGTGCTCTTCGTGGCCGGTTTGCCTTTTGTGCGCGATATCTTCAGCATCCAGCGGCATTGGCAGGCTAGCGCGCTGGTGACGGTGGTCTCGCTGGGCATCTACTTGACGCTGCTGCTGGCGCTCTTCTTCGAGCCGCTGCTGGCGCTTGCCCTAGGCTTGGCGCTGAGCGGGCTGGTCTGGTTCATGATCGGCGGGCGGGTCTTGATGCGCTCTGAGTAGAAGCAATCAATTGGGTGCTTGCACGGCATATTAGCTGTCTGATGCTGGCCGGTTATCGGGTTCGCTGGGCCGAACGAGCTTCTGCGAGAAGACAAACACTGCGTCCATTATCAGAACAACTGAACCCGCTGCGTCTTTATCTATCGCAACCAGAATTAGTCCACCGATCAGGGCAATTATTGCGATGCCGCCGCCTATCATTTGGCCCCGTTTGGTGATGACCGCTGTGTCTTGCATCAACTGAAGAGCTATTCTTGTGTTGTCCGCTTGCCCTTGCTTTTCCAAAGCCATTTTGTGGCGTTGATGCTCTTCGTAGATGGGCAAGAGCCGCTCGTCGAACTGAACCGCCGAAAATTCGGCATGAACTTGCGGAGAATCGTCATCAGTTGGAGAATCGTTAATCGAGCCCGTTTCGGACAACATCAATCCCGAGTCTCCGCCAGCAGTTTATGGTATTGTCCGTTCACGGTAGCGATGCTCTCTCGGATAGATTCTTCAGCAGTTGGACGTGGCTGGGACGTCACGGTTATCCACTGCTGCTGAATGCGGTCGTACATTCTTAATCCCTGCGCTCCGTATATGTCCAAGGCTGTGGCCATGCCGGCGATAAAGGGCTTGCGCAGCAGCACCCGTTTGGGGTCAAATCGGTTCATGCCTGTGCCTCCTGTGCAGTTTAGTACTATGGGGCAAGAACATCCTATACCACTATTATATGTAGGGGATTATAGTACCTCATTGAGCCACAAATTCGCAACTCAAATGGTCGGAGGGGAAACGAACAGTATGCAAAACAAAATCCTCGGCGGGCTCTACGGCCAAGCCCTGGGCGATGCCTTCGCCATGCCGGCCCAGGTCCATCCCGATGACACCGGGCGCGCTTTCGGCTGGCTGGATAGCTGGCAGGCCGCGCCCGCCGACCATATCGTGCACGCCGGGCTGCCGGCGGGTCGCATCACCGATGACTCCGAGCAAGCCTTCTCCATCGCCCAGGCCGTCATCGACGCCGGCGCAGTCACGCTGGAGGCGGCAGTGCAGGGAATCGTCAGTTGGTACGACCGCGTCGACGGCGATAATTCGCCCTACGTCGGTCCCAGCACACGCCGCGGCGTCAACGCGCTGAAAGCTGGCCAAGACCCGCGCGCGACCGGGCTCTGGGGCGATACCAACGGCGCGCCCATGCGCATCTCGCCCATCGGCCTGCTGCACCCGGGCGATATCGCGGGCGCGGTGGCCGATACGGTCACGGTCTGCATGCCGACTCATTTCACACAGCCGGCCGTGGCTGGCGCCGCCGCCGTCTCAGCCGCGATAGCGCAAGCCCTGGTCGATGGCGCTGCGCTTGACGCCGTGATAGCCGCTGGTTTGCGGGGCGCTGAACTGGGTACTGTGCATGGACGACGGTGGATGGGCTGCTCCGTGGCTTTCAAAATCGAGCAGGCACTGGCGATTGCTGCGAGCAGTGGCGACCGCCGTACGCGTCTGCGCCGCATTTTCGACGAGGTGGGCGCCACGCTGAATGTGCCCGAGACGGTGGGCGCGGCCTTTGGCATCCTGGCCATGGCCGAGGGCGACCCCAAAGACACGGCTATCCTGGCGGCCAATCTCTCCGGCGATGCCGATACCATCGGCGCCATCGCCTGCGCCATGGCGGGCGCCTACGCCGGATTCGACGCCATTCCCGCCGCCGATGTCGCTGTCCTGGAGAATGATGAAGTTTTCCGCTCTTACAATGTGCCAGCTATCGCCGCGGGACTTACGAAGCTCGCGCAGCAGAAATCCACCGGACACAAACCGGACGGGGGCATCGGCTCCCCTCCCTCTTGATGGGGGAGGGGCTGGGGGTGGGGGTGAAACCGCCTAAACGCCTGGTCACCGTCGGCGACCTGGTCCTTGACTTGCTGCTGGAGGCGCGGCTGCCGGTAGAAGCGGATGCGCACCAGATGTCGCCCAGCCTGCTGCTGGAGCCGGGCGGCGCCTGCACCACCCTGTTGACAGCGCGCAATTTTGGCTTGGCGGCGGTTGCCCTGGGCACGGTCGGCGCGGACTTTCAGGGCCGCATGCTGCAAGAGGCGCTCGCGGGGGCCGGCGTCGACGTCTCGGCGCTGGAGATCCCGCCCGACAGCAGCACCACCACGGTTGTCGCGCTCAGCGATACGGGCAAGACCGAGCATGTTTTCTTGGGTCACTACGGCGCCAGCCCGCCCATCAGCCTGACAGAATCCGCTACGCAGCAACTCGAGCGCGCCGACGCCGTCTTCATCCACGGTTATACGCTGGCCGAGCAGCGGCTCGAACCGCTGGTGGACGGAGTGCTGGAGTTCATGGCATCCAGCGCGACGCCGCTCTACATTGATGTAGGTCCCTTCCTGGGCCAGTTGGAGCAAGCCGGCGTGGATCGTGTGCTCTCCGCCGCCGATGTGCTGATTCTCACCGATGACGAGATTCGTTTCGTGGCCGCCGGCGAAAGCGATATTGACGCTTGCCGCCGCCTGCTGGGCGCCTATCCTGAACTGTTCATCGTGCTGAAGCGCGGCGCGGCCGGCTGCCATCTGCTGGGGCGGGGACTCGATTGCGCTTGCGCCGGCTTCTCCGTTCCAGTGTTCGATACCATCGGCGCGGGCGACGCTTTCGCCGCAGCTTATGTCTGGGCGAATTTGCAGGGGTATTCGCCGCTGGAATGTGGCACAATCGGCAACGCGACCGGCGCGGCCAGCGTAATGAAAGCGGGAGCGGGCCGCAATGCGCCCACCAGCGCCGAAGTGCAGGCGATATTGGATCAACACAATACAGGACTGAATCTCTCATGCTGAAAACGCTCACGCTGGAAACGCCCGCCGGCGACGCCCTGGTGGATATCACGCAGCAGGTCAAGGACGCCGTCGCCGAAAGCGGCATCGAGTCGGGACTCTGTACCATCATCGTGCCCCATACCACCGCCGGCATCACGCTGAATTCAGCGCTTGATCCGTCAACAGCCAGCGATATTGTGGCTGAGCTGCGGCGGCTGGTGCCGACGCGGGTCGACTTCGCGCATCAATACGATACGCCGGCCGATGCCGCCGCTCATATCAAAGCCAGCTTAATCGGCAACAGCATCACACTGGCAATCGCCGGCGGCGAGCTGTCCATCGGCTGGTCGCAATTCGTCATGTTCTACGAATTCGACGGCCCACGCAGCCGCGAGGCGCAAGTAAAGATCATCGCCGGCTGACTGAGCCCTGCATGTCCCTCGCTCGTCCGGCAAACCTACGTTTCAAATACGGTAGCTTGGGCGATTTCAGGCTTCGTCGGGACGCGGTGTTTATATTGAAGTTGATGCAACCGGCCACGGAGGAAACGATGAACAAGCAGAAGGTTGAGCATATGCAATTCAGCAGCGCGGATTTGGCCGCTGGCATCGGGCGTCTGCGCTTGGACCTGGACGCCTTCACCATGATCGCGCATGTGGCGCTCTGGTTTGTGCTGGCGCTGGTCACGGCCGGCTTCGGGATAGTAATTATCCCCTATGCTGCGGCGAAACTGCTTCTTAACTCCATCATCTTCACGGATGAATTCGGCCGAGCCAGCGCGCGGCTCCGCTGCGAGATCAGCTTGAAGTCTCAGATTGGCCATGGCGTCGTTTGGGCGCTTTTTGTGATTTTGTCAGGCGGGTTCGCGGCGCCATTCTATTTCTTCGCGCTGGCGCATCTGGCCGTCAATCGCACCGAAGTGGTGTCGATTTAGCGTGAATGTGTTAGAGTTTGCAGCTTAGTGCAAAGGAGCGCCAGCATGCCCCGAAAGATCATCATTGACACCGACCCCGGCGTCGACGACACCATGGCTATCTTCTTCGCCCTCTGCTCGCCCGAACTGGAAATCGTCGGCCTGACCAGCATCTTCGGCAATGTGCATACCGAGCTGGCGACCAAGAACGCGCTGCGTCTACTGGAAATCGCCGGGCGGACGGACATTCCCGTGGCGGCGGGCGCGGTCGACGCCCTGACCGGGCCCTTCGAAGGACCTGTGCCCTTTGTGCATGGCGCGGACGGGCAAGGCGATATCGACCTGCCAGACCCGGCCGGGCAGGCGCTGGATATCAGCGCGGCGCAATTCATCGTCGAGCAGCTGCGCGCTAATCCGGGCGAGATCACGCTGGCGCCGGTCGGCCCGCTGACCAATATCGCGCTGGCGCTGCGGCTGGAGCCGCGCATCACCGAGTGGGTCGACGAAGTGGTGCTGATGGGCGGCAATGCTCTTGCGCCCGGCAATGCCAGCCCGGCCGGCGAAGCCAATATCCGCAACGACCCGGAAGCGGCCGACCTGGTCTTCGGCGCCGACTGGCAAGTGACGATGGTTGGCCTGGACGTGACGCTGCGCGTGCATATGACGCCGGAGCACATCGCCGAATACGCGACGCACGGCAACGCCATGTCCGACCATATCGTGAAAGTGCTGCCGCATTACCGCAATTATTTCGAGAGCGTCTATGAGGCCGAAGGCATCTTCGTGCACGATTCCAGCGCCATCGCCTATATCCTTGACCCCTCGCTGTTCACCCTGCGGCGCTGGCCCATTCGCGTGGGCACACAAGGCTTGGGCCGCGGCAAGACCTGGCCCGCTACCGGCGGTCGCATTCTGCCGCCCTGGGAAGGCCGGCCAGACGTAAACGTCTGCGTCGATGTCGATGGCGAGCGGTTGGTGGAGATGGAAGCGGAGGTCTTGCGCAAGGCCTAAGCTGACCTGCGGACGATTCAGGGGGGTCAGAAAGTGTTATGCCGCGATAATTCACCACAGTCGCTAGCAAGCCACGACTTGGCTCACACAAAATAACGAGCCCACAGAAGTGACGATCGGTAGGGGCGAGCCACCGGCTCGCCCCTACGCACAGCGTTCTTTCGTGGAATCGTCGACGGTGTGCCAACAAGGCTCCCTAAAAAGAGGCATAGAAGTAATTCCAAGAAAGTAGTGAGAATTCAGGGATCGCCGCTTTTCTACCCCATCCCCGGCACGTTATCGCCATCTCTATGGCGAGCATCCCGAATCATCAGGGAAGGGTGACTCGATTTTGTGTGTGGAACAATTGGGGCAATTCGTATCACATACTTGGAACTACTTCTGTGGCAGATCCATGGTTGTTTACGCCAGTGTCGAGCGCCAGTCCATTGGAATGGCAACTTGAAGGGGAAGCGCCAATACTTAGAAGAGCCGGCTATTCCTCGCGATTTGGCAACTGAGCTTGTGATTCATCTGATGTCTCAAGTTGATTGTTGGCGGTAGCGGATTTGCTCAGTCGAGCAGGAAGCAGATTCATGCCGAATTTGAATCCGCGGGCAGCAATGCGAACGACCACTCCCCGATTTGATACGCCGGCGGCAAGAAGAAGCGCCACGCCAGAAAGGAATAGTAATACATCTATTCCCGCCCGGCCCGTATACATTAAGATGAATCCACAGATAACTGCGACTAGAATAATTACTTGGTACGGGGTAAAGCGCATTTACGCGCGACGCACCGAATACACTACGATGAATACAAATGTGAGATATGCGAGGATGTCCCGCGCGGAATGCCCCTTTTGCGCGCACAAGACAGCAAAAAATACTGCGAGAATTGTGATAAGCAAGATGAACTTGAGGCCAATCCCCTTCGAATCATCTACTCTTATCAGTGCTTTAGCTGAATTCATGATCGAACCTCTATCAATCTGCATACATCATACCACCAAGACATGATAATTCAAATGAAATTATCGTATCACGTCTAGAATTCTTCTGCCGGTTTGTCATTTGAAGTAAGGGCTGCTCATTAGAAAGTCAGCAGTTGATTGCAATTATTCGAGGCAGTCTAGCAACCCATAGCGAAACTCAAGCCTACATTTGGACGGACTCAGGGTGAGATCTGCATCGTCTAATCACGATAAATCTGCTGCATGACGGCGAATTCGTTGAAGAGCATCCACTCTTTTTTGACCAGGCCGTCGATAATGGCCTGCTGCGTGATGCCCCACATATTAACGCGGCGGCCGCTGGGCGCGCCATAGATGCCGTTGCCGCGGTGCGTGCCTGCCAGGCTCCAGCGCGTCGATGCCAGATAGCCCTCCTCATCGTTGCCCATCCAGTAGATATCATCGACCTGCAACATCAAGTCGGGGAACATCGCCAGCATCCCCAGGATGAAGGACTGGTACTCGCCGCGGCCGTAGAAAACGCGCCCGGTGCTGCCCCTGAATTGCAGCGACTTACCGTAGGCGCGGGTCACTTCCTTGAGGCTGCGCCGGTTCCAGATATTGTGGAAGTTGCGGCGGATGAAGGCTTCGACATCGAGCCCGCCCTCAGCCCTAATCGGCGACGCTGAAATGTAGTCCGGCTTGTCCTGGCCGGGCAGGCGTTCCGCCTCGCCGAAGCGCGGATCTGCTGCGCCGCTGGCCGGCAGTTCGTTGCCCAGCTTCCGCGCCATCTCGCGCAGGTCATAGCCCAGCTGGTGAATCAGGCTGGCGGTGTCGTAAATCACCCACTCGGCGAAAATCTCGTTCTGCAGCGAGACGCAATTGGCGATGCACCACAGCTCGACCTTGCGCCCGGTCGGCGGCCCATAACGCGAGTAGCCGGTGTTCTGCCCCATGATGACGGTGCGGTGCGAGGTGTGGAAGCCGATTTCGTCGTTGCCGGCCCAGATGATCTCATCGGCGAAGAGGCGAATATCGGGGAAGGCGTTGATGGTATGCGCTGTATCCGCCACGATCTTGCTGCTGCCGTACTGCAAGCCGTAGTCATCGTAGACGTGGGAATTGTGGCGGTAGGTGTCGTAGATATAACCGATGTCCTTCTCTTCCCAAATGCGATGCGTGATGCGCACGATGTAGTCGATGATGTCGACGTACTGGTCTTCGAAGCCGCGCATGCTCTGGACGCGCTCACTGCCCGGATTGCGCAGCAGGGCGTCGCTGCCGCCTTTGGCTGCCAGCGAAATGGTGTAGTCGCCCGGCATAATGCCCGCGCCATGCGCGATGGCGATGGGTTCGGCCGCTTGGCCGCTGATGGGTTGATCGCTGGATTGGCTGGACGCCATAGTCGTCTGCTCCCGACAGGTCTTCGATTGTGGAGCCTGATAATACCGCAGAAGAGCGACTTGACGCATTTAGGGGCGGAAACTGTAGGGGCGGCTTATCAAGTCGCCCGAAAATGTATGCTGTTACGGCGACGGGCGACCCTACAAATTCTCACGGTTATGAGTTCGTTATGTTGTGAGTCAAGTTGTGACTTGCAGCGGCTGTGGCAAATCCCCCGGTATGGAATCCCGGATACGTCCTGAGTCCTTGAGATTCGCCACTCCTCGATCAAGGCCGCGGGTAGCTGATGGCCAGCATGCCTTCGATATCCAGCGGGTCGACGCCGTAGCGCTCTTTTTCGGCGGCGCGGAGCAGGACTTCCGATTCCAGCTCGCCTTGCAACGGCAGGCTCAGCCGGCGTCCCTCAGCCAACGCCGATTCACGCGTGGCCACTTCCATCATCATCGCCATCAGGGCGTCTTCGTCAGTGTATTCGGACTCGCGCAGGCCGCGAATGGTCTCGGCGAAGTCGACGATATGGCTTATGACGGCGGCGCTGTAATAGTTGCGCCGATGGTAAGCGTTGGCGCCCAGGCGGTAGGCATTGCAATATTCGATGCGGCCGGTCGGCAAGTCGACATGCGACGACAGCCAGTCGCGGGCGTCGCCGAGGTGCACGATGGGGTAGCTCAGGTCGTGGCGTCCGCCGCCCTGCAGCAGCGCTTCCTCGGTGCAGTAGCGCACTTCGCCCACGCCGGTCCAGCCTTGAGCGGCCTGCTGCACGATGGCGCCGCGCGCGCCTGCCAACTCGGTATAGCCGGGCCGCGGATGGCGCCCGAGCATGCTCTTGATATTGCCGGCGTGGTCGATGACCAGGGCGTCGTCGGGGAACCAGAAGAAATGCGCCCGGTACTTCTCCGACTCGTGATAGCGGTGCGGCAGCTGATAATGCCCCGCGGTGGGCATGCTATGCGAAATGGCCTGCACGGCGGTAGGATGGGCGTCGAAGAAATGGATCCAGCGCGAATTATTGTGGTAGCCGGTATGATCGTGCCAGCAGGTTAGCCGCTTGACCGGGCCGATGAAGCCGTCAGCCGCGATCAATTTCATCATGCGGTCGAAGGGGAAACGGAAGAAATTCTCGGCGATGCGCAAAATCGCCTTGCTTTCGCGCGCCGCCTGAACCATCTCCTGCGCTTGCAGCAGCAGCGTACACATGCTGGTCTCCACATTGACGTGGATGTCATGCGCCAGCAGCGTGCAGCAGATGGAATGATGCGAGGGAATCGGGCTGACGACGAAAGCAGCTTCCATCGGCCGCGCCGCGATAAGCGCCTTCAGATCATAGAATGCCGGCACGCCGATCGACTCGGCGAATGCGTCGGCCGATTCGCGCACCGGGTCACAGACGGCCACGATCTCCACCCAGGGTTTCAGAAACTCGAATAAGGGTCGATATGTCGTTTTGGAGCGGTTGCCCGTGCCGATGAGCGCCACGCGCAGGGGGTCAGCTAATGCCATTTTGCAGCCTTTCCAGGAGTTCTTCCGGTATTTCTGCTTCGTAAACTTGCGCCCAGCCATCCCGGTCGCTGGTGAAGACGACGCGGCGGCTGTCGGGCGAAAACGAGGGGTGCGGATGCGTATGCTGCGGCGCATTGACCTTGATGGGCCCGTCTTCGTAGGGGAAGGGCCCGCCCCAATGCGCGCCCTGGTTGCTGGCGCCGGGGCGGCAGAGCGTAACCGGCTCGCCGATGCCGTCCAGCGGATTGAACAACTGAACGCCGATATCGGGGAAATTGGTATCCGCCACCATCAGCGTGCCGGTGGGATTGCAGATGGCGTGCCAGGCGTTGAATGAGGTCACGCGCCGTTCCGCGCCGCTATCGACATGGATGGCGCGCATGCCCTTGGGCCAATCGACGAAAGCCAGCTCGCGCCGGCCCGGGATCCAAACCTCATGTGTGATCCATTCGCCCGCCGCCCGCTGATACAGCCGCCGGTTGCCGCTGCCATCGCGATTGATCACCCAGACGCGATCTTTCAATGGGCCCGCGTAATAGAGCAGGTTGTTGTCATCGGGACAGAACATCAGATGCGCGATGGTATCCCGCTGCAAGATGATGTCGCAATCGCCGCTGGCGGTGTCGATGACGGCCAGATGCGCCTGATCGCCGATGCTGAAGCGCAGCGCCCAGTAGCGGTCGTCGAAGCTTAGCGCGGTCGTGCCCATGGCATCGGCCACCATGCCGCGCTCGCGCAGCCGGATGTCGCCCAGCTGGCTTAAATCCACCAGTTGCTCTTCGCGCTGCGTCTCGGTATCGACGCGGTAGCCGCCCGCGCCGGCTGTGTAATAGACATAGCGCCCGTCATGCGAGGGGTAGATCGAGTACTCGGCCAAGCCCTCGCGCTCGGTCAGCTGGACGAGCCGGCCGCTCTCACGGACTTCAGCGTAGATCTCGGGGCGTCCGCTGCGATGCGAGACGAAGATCAGCCGCGCCATGGCATCATCGTAAGCCGGCACGAAGAAAAAGGGCTGGTGATGAATCGACGCCTGATCGGTCACCTGCCGGATGCGCGCGCCGGTGGCCGCGTCGGTGAAACTGCGCGACTCGGAAGGGAATACCCTGCCAGGCGCCATCTAAACCAGCGCCCGTTCCAAGACAGGAAAGCCGGCGGCGGTCAACTCCCCGGCGATGCGCTCCACCTCTTCGGGCGGCAGCGGGCGAATCGGCCGGCGCATGTGCATGGAGGGGAATTTGCCCAGCAGGGTCATGGCGCATTTCATTCGCTGGTGAGCGTCGCTCGACGGCTCGCCGAAGCGGTAGACGATCTGCGACAGCGGTCGCACCTGGCTTTGGATGCGATTGGCTTCCGCCAGGTCGCCGCTCAGCGCCGCCCGCACCAGCGCCGTAATCAGCTCGGGCACAAAACCGGCGAAACCCACCAGAGCGCCATCCGCGCCATCCAGCAGGGTCACCAGCAGGTATTCGTCCAGGCAGCTGATGATGCTGACATCGGGCGCCGCCGCTTTGAGATTGCGGTAATCGTAGGCCCAGCGGGACATCTCGCGCGTGCCCATCTTGATGCTGACGACGCGGTCGATCTTGACCATCTCCAGCATCTCGGCCAGGCTGTAACTGGCTTTGGTCCAAGCCGGGTACTGATGCACGATGATGTCGATATCGGCGCCCTCAGCCACATCCTGGAAGAAGCCGACGGCGGTCTCGCTGGTGCGGCCGAAGCGCAGCCAGTGGTGCGGCGGCATGAGCAAGATGCCGTCAGCGCCGACCGCTTTGGCGGCTTTCGCCTGCGCGATGGCCTCATCGCTGCCCTCGGCGCAAACGCCCGAGACCACCTTGACCTTGTGGCCTACCTCGTCCGCGATGATCTCGGTGACGCGCGCCCGCTCATGATTGCGCAGCGACATGACCTCGCCGGTATGCCCATTGCAGACCAGGCCGGTAATGCCATCGACCGCGGCCAGGTATTGCGCGTATTCGCGCAAGCCGATTTCGTCGATGCTGTCATCATCATTGAAGGGGCAGAGCGTCGCTGGCAAAACACCCGTCCATGGTTTGTCGAACATGCTCATTATTCTCCTTATGCTTCGTGATTACTGAATCCTGTATTTTTTCAGAAAGTCATAATTCGGCGTGACGCCCAAACCCGGCCGGTCAGGCACGGTCAGGCAGCCGTCCTCATCCAAAGTCATTTTCTCTTCGAATATCCGCCCGCGATTGGCGTCGACCGTCTCGCGGTAGAACTCGACAATCAGCCCGTTGCTGATGGCGCCCACCAGATGAAGATGAACCTCTTGATCGCCATGCGGCGCGATGTGCAGCTCGTGCGCAGCCGCCAGCGCGGCGACATTCATAAACTCGGTGATGCCGCCCAGAACCTGGGCATCGGCGTTGTAGATCGCCGCGGCGTCATGGGCGATGAGATCGCGAAAGCCGTAGCGCGTATATTCATTCTCGCCGGTGGCGATGGGGATGGAGGTAGAGCGCGCCAGGAGGCCGTGCCCGCGATAGTCGTCGGGCGCCAGCGGCTCCTCAAACCAGAAGACATCGTAGGGCTCCATCCGCTCGGCGATCTGAATGGCTTCGCGCAGGCTGTAAGCGCAATTGGCGTCGACCATCAACTTGACATCCGCACCGATCGTCTCCCGCGCCACTCGCACGCGCTCCACATCCTCCTTAATCGGCGCGCCGCCGATCTTCATCTTGACGGCTTTGGCGCCCAGCTCGAGGTTGGCTTCCATTTCCGCCGCCAATCCCGCCAGGCCCTTGCCTGCTTCGTAATAGCCGCCGGCGATATAGGCGGGCACGCGATCGCGGAAACCGCCCAGCAGCTTATGCGCGGATTTGCCGGTCGCTTTGCCCATCAGATCCCAGAGCGCGATATCTATGCCACTGATGAAACGCGTGGTCAGGCCGCGCCGGCCAACCAGCTTAGGTACCCAGAGCGAATGCCAGATGCGGCGGTAATTGAAGGGATCTTTGCCGATAAGCATGGGCTTGAAATGCTCCAGCAGCCCCTGCGCGACTTTCGCCATGCCGGGCGTCTGCGGCATACCCGCCCAGCCAAGGCCGCAATGCCCGTCATCGGTCTCAATCCGAACCAGGCTGAGGCCGCTATGACTGTAGGTGTGCATGCCGTTGCGGATGGGCCTGGCCCGCTCCCAGCGGTATTGCAGCAGTTCGACAGCCGTGATCTTCATCGGCGCCTTCAACTGCTGCGGCGCGGGTCGAGCGCGTCGTTCAAGCCGTCGCCCAGGAAGACAAAGGCGACTTGAATGACGCCAATCGTCACGGCCGGGATGAGAATCAAGTGCGGGAAGATCTGCCAATAGCGCCGCCCCTCTTCCAGTATCGAGCCCCAACTGGCGTTGGGCGGCTGTACGCCAATGCCGAGAAAGCTCAAGCCGGCTTCCAACGTTACCGCGCCGCCCATGCTGGCGGTTACGGCGACTACCAGCGGGCCCAGCGCGTTGGGGATAACGTGACGCAGCATGATATGCCATTGCGACGCGCCGAGCGCACGCGCCGCCAGCACATAATCTTCTTCATTGATGCTAAGGACCTGCCCGCGCACCAGCCGCGCCAGGCCGGGCCAGGCGATCAGCGCCAGCGCGCTGAAGACCAGTACGTAATCCAGCCACAAGGTGTTCAAATAGAAGGGATTTCTGGTGTGCTCATATAGCGTGTCGAACCAGTTGATGATGGGTCGGCGCAGGGTGGTGTTGATGAGGATGACCAGCAGCAAGCCCGGCATAGCCTGGATCAAATCGCTGATCCACATTAGCGCTTCATCGGTGCGTCCGCCGTGAATGCCCGACCAGGCGCCGACCAGGATGCCGATGATCAAGCTGATGGTGGTGGACAAAAAAGCCACCAGCGCCGCGGTGCGCGCCCCATGCAGCATACGGCTGAAGACATCCCGCCCCAGATCATCGGTGCCCAGGAAATGCTCCGCGCTGGGACCTTGAAATGCCTTGACGATATTCTGTTCCAGAAAGTCGTAGGGCGCGATATGAGGACCCACCAGCGCCAGGATGAGGAAGGCGGCGACCACGAATAACCCGCCCACCGCCAGCCAGTTCTTGCGAAAGCGGCGGGCAGCGTCCTGCCACAAGCTGCGATGGTGCTCCAGCGACAGGCTCTTGTCGTCGATGACGCGCGAACGTCTTGGCGCTGCTGTCCCCGCGCTCATTGCGCCCTCACGCGCGGGTCAAGAATGGGATAGATGATATCCACCAGGAAATTGCTGATGAAGATGATCAAGGTGCCCACCACCGCCACCGACATGATAATCGGATAATCCACTTTTTTGATGCCTTCAATCGTCAGCAAGCCAAAACCCGGGATGCTTAAGATGTATTCCACAAAGAGCGAGCCATTAATCAGACCGATCATGATGAGACCGAGAGTGGTGACCACCGGCGTCAGCACCGGGCGCAGCATGTGCCGCAGGATAATCCGCGATTCGGTCATGCCTTTGGCGCGGGCGGTGCGCACATAGAGCTGGCTTCTAACTTCCAGCATGGCCGAGCGAGTCTGGCGCACGACGATGGGCAGGATGCCAATCGATATGACCGCGACGGGCAAGGCGGCGTCTATATGAAACAGGCCGTTCCAGCCATAGGGCACATCAATGATTTTGAGCTGCAAGACCAGCAATAGCAGCAGCATGGGCAAGATGACAAAGGTGGGAATGCCATTGATGAACAAGACGCCGCTGACTATCAGCCGGTCCAGCCAGCGGTTGTGGTACAACGCGGCGATGATGCCCAGCGCGATGCCGGCCGCCGCGCCGATAACGGTGGCGGCGAAGCCCAGCTGCATGGATATCGGCAAGCGGAATTGCACGATCTCCAGCACCGGCCGGTCGACTTGCAGGCGTATGGAGCGGCCCCAATCACCGTGTAAAAGATTATTGAGATAATTGCCAAATTGCACCAGGAAGGGGTCATCCAGGCCGTATTTTTTGCGCAGCGCCAACATGACGACTTCGTCTTCGCTGTCGAAGTCCTCGCCCTGAATGAACATCATGCGGATGGGGTCGCCGGCGCCATAATACATCATGCCGTAGGTGACGAAGAGAATCAGCAGCAGCCCAACCGACCAGCGCAAAAGGCGTATGAATAAGAATGATGCCATTTTCTGTCTACCTCACCCCCCGGCCCCCTCTCCGAATCATCAGAGAGGGGGAGGAGCGCGTTAGCGGAATTCGAGTGGCTTTGTTCATCGTCGTGTGAATCCGCGGATAAACACTCTACTTCATCTGCAAGGCACCCTTCCCCGTTGATACGGGGAAGGGCCGGGGATGGGGTAGAATTTGCGCGGAAAAGTCGCTGTCGTGAACTAACCCTACACCCATTTGGCAGTTCCCCTCTACATCCGTTCGATGTAGATCTTCCAGGGCTCAATCACGCTCACGTCCGGACCGCTGTAGTATTCCTTGACGTGCTCGCGAGCGTTGGCGGTGCGCAGCGGCTTGCCGAAGTGCATGATGACATAGTCGCCTTCGTACTGCGCCTGCGCCTCAAGCGCCAATTCACAGCGCCGCGGATCATCCGGCCCCAGGGTCAGCGCTTCGTCGACAGCCGCTTCCAGGGCCTCGTTGTAGTAGCCGCCCAGCATGGAGCTGCTGGCAACGGGACCGGAAGAATGGCCGGCCGCCCACATGTAGGTGGCGGCATCGGGGAAGCGAATGACAACATCGTCGCGGCTCAGGTTGATCTTGTCGTAGTCATCGCCGAAGCTGTTGGGATCCTGCTGGAACTCAACATTCTCGATGCCCAGGTTCTGGCGCCAGAATTCGATGACGGCGGTCAGCGCGCGGTTGTTAAACTCGTTGCTGCCGCGCGGGGTGACACGCAGCTTGGGCAGCATTTCGGCGCTGCCGTAGCTGGAGGCGGCCAAAGCGGCCTGCGCAGCTTCGACATCATAGGGATAGCCGCTGGCGTCCGGGTTCTGGCAGGTGACGATATCGTCCAGGGTCTGCTTCGTCATCACACCGCTGCCTTCGACGGGGAAGGCGGCTTGGAATACCGCGTTCCAGTCGACCGACTTGATCAGCGCTTCACGCACCAGGGGATCGTTGGTCGGCTCGCGCGTTGGCTGCATCCAGAAGGTGTTGAAGCCGATGGCGTCGAATTGACGGAAGTAATCCGGCATCTGCGCGCGCAGTACAGACGGCGCCGCAGCCAGGCTGGCGTCGATCTGATCATTCAGCGCCATAGCGCCGACGGTCGTTTGATCGGTGACGAATTGGAAGCTGACCTTCTCGAGGATTGGCCCGTCTTTCCACCATTCCGGATTGGGTGTCAACTCGGCTGTCTGCAGGTCGGCATCAAAGCTGGTCAGAATGAAAGGACCATTGACGATGGGATTGTTCTCCGGCTTCCAGAATTCGTTGAAGCCATGCTCCAGCACGTCCTCAGCGCGGGCGATTGCCATGTGCGCTGTGGCGATGCGCCAGAAGAAGACGGGATCGGGCAGGACCAGCTCAACCTGTACGGTCGAGTCGTCCATGGCCGACAGACCGCTGACGTCAACGGTCATGGCGTCATCCGCAGCCATCTCGCGCGCATCGGCGAAACCGGCTACGTTGCCCAGGTAGGTGCGGATGCGACCAACGCTGTTGAGCGGCGCCGCTTGCACCTGCCAGGAATCGATGACCTGCTGCGCGGTGATGGACGTGCCATCGGACCAGCGAGCTTCGGGATCGACCGAGAAGGTCCAGACGGTGCCGTCCTCGTTGGAACTCCAGTCGTTGAAGTAACCGGTCTGCAAGTTGAAGTCGACATCAAAGTAGAGCGGCGGTACGGACTGGAAGGTGATCCAGTTCTGCTGATCGCCGCCGGCGGACAGAATCTGGAAGCTGAAATTGGCCACGCCGGACGAACCGGTGGCGATCCTCAGCTCCTGATCCTGCGCCATTGCCCCGGTCGCGCTCAGCAGCAAGACCAAGGCGACGATGAAAAGGGTAAGTAACTTCTTGGACATTGTTTCCTCCTATATTGATTGGGTTTGCTTCGCTCATTGGCGGACCGGCAGAAGCCGCGTCCCCCATTGCAGCCAACTCTGTCACTCAATTGCTCGCGATAAGGTCTCCTTGTCTCCAGCGGCGGCCGCCTGTCCTAATAACGTTGGCTGCTACTCCGCTTCCGTACGATGAATATAACCGGTAGATTTGCGAATGACGAGCTTGGTAGGCAGTTTGATAATGTGTTCCGTGTTGCCTTTTTTGTCCTGAATGCCCCGCAAAAGCAGGTGCGCGGCTGTTTTGCCCAGCAGGTTCAAGTCGCGGCTGATGGCGGTGATTGGCGGGCGATAAAGTTGTGTGAGCGGCATATCATCGCAGGCGACCAAAGCCATATCGCGCCCAACGATTAGATGGCGATCTTGCAGAGCCATGAGCGCGCCAATCAGAATGATATTGCCGGCGACGATTAAAGCAGTCGGCAGCGGTTTATGCCGCAACAGGACGAGAACCTCGGCCAGGGCGTCTGTTTCAGTAAATGAGGTAAAACGGGTGAGTTCTCGTCTGAGGGGTATGCCAGCTTCATCCAGGGCTTTTCTATAGCCGAGGAAACGCTGTTGCGTCGGGTAAAAGTTTTCGGGTCCGCCGATGAAGGCAATATGGCGATGCCCTTGAGTGACCAAGTGGTGAACGGCATCTTTTACGCCGCTAAAATGATTGGATTGCACGGCGTAAATCTGCTCGCCAAAGGGTATGGAGCGGTCCAGCATTACCGTTGGAATGCCTAAATTATTGATGAGGGCGCTGGAGCGATCTTGCGATTCCGCCGCGGACGACACAATCAAACCACTGACCTGGCGGCTGGCCAGCAGGCGCAAGTAGGCGATGTCCAAGTCGGCTTTGTTGCGGGACGACACCAGCGTGATGGCATAGCCGCTGTCGGCTAATGCCTCGGCAGCGGCTTCAAAAATGGTGGCTATGATCGGGTTGGCAATTGTCCCGACTAAAAAACCGATTGAGTTGGTCTCGCCGCGGCGCAAGCTATGCGCCAGGAATGCGGGCTCATAGCCGAGTTCTGTCGCGGCGGCCAAGACCCGATTTTTGAGTTCTTCGGATACATGCGGGTAATTGTTCAGCGCGCGCGAGACTGAGCCCACCGAAACCCCGGCATATTGAGCCACATCATGGATGGTGACTTTTTGCATAAAGCACTGCCCGATTAAGAGCTTCGGAAAACGATTTCCATAAAGCTAGCGCATGTGTTTGACTTTGTCAAATTGCCGTTCAATATACTACTCGAATGAGCCAGTTTTTGACAATTTCGCAGCAGTGGTTATACTTTCACGCGGAAAACGATTTCAGAAGGGTCGGATTGGCTGGTCCGGCGGGAGAGAGAAGCATGACTCAACTGGCGATTCGCGCTGGCGCCTGGCCCATCCTGCTGACGGCCTTCGACGGCGATAACGCGCTTGACCTGGCCGCCATCGGCGCGCTGCTGGATTTCTACCGCGACTTGAAATTGCCCGGCGTGCTGGCCCTGGGGCAGGCCAGCGAGATGCTGCTGCTTGATCACGACGAGCGCTTCCGCGTGGCAGAATGCGTCGCCCGGCATCCCCGCGGCTGCCTGGCGGCGGCGACCGTCGGCAACTATGGCGAGACGCTCGCCGAGCAGGCTGACAGTCTGCAGCGCATCCACGATATGGGCACGGATGTTGCCGTGGTGGCGCTATCCCTGCTGCCATCGGCCGACGGGCTGGCCGATCAATTGCTGGAACTAGCGGGCTTGGTTGCGCCTGACGTGCGCTTGGGCCTCTACGAAATCCCCGAGCCGGAGCATCGTCTGCTCAGCCCGGAAGAAGTGGCGCAAGTTGCCGCCAGCAACCGCTTCACCTTTATGAAGGACACCTGCCGCCAGATTGCGCCCTTCAGCGCCAAGGTCAGAGCGGCCGCCGGCACGAACCTGAGACTCTACCAAGCCAATCTGGCCGTGCTGCCGCCATCGATGGAGGCGGGCGGCGCCGGCTTCTGCGGTTGGCTGCCCATCGTCGCGCCTGAGCTCAGCGAGCAAGTCTGCGATCTTTCGCTGCCGGCCGAGCTGCGGCGGCGCGCGCACGACAAGCTGATGGCTTTCAACGAAGTTATCATCGCCGGCGGCTTCCCGGCTTCCGGCAAATACTTGTTGTCCCGGCGCGGCCTGCCCATTCAGCCCTACAGTCGGCGCGACACTGCCGAGCCTTTCTTCGCCCAGGGTCCGGCAGCTTTGGATGATTTCGTCGCCCGCAACGACCCCTTCCGCGCCATTGAGCTGGCCGGGCAGCCCTAGCGCCCTCATGTCCAGAACGCCGAACATCATCGTCTTCTTCAGCGATGACCACGCGCAGTGGGCGCTGCCGTCTTATGGCAACAGCGAGATACACGCGCCAAACTTGACGCATCTGGCCCAGACCGGCGTCTTGATGCAGAACGCCTTCACACCCTGCCCGGTCTGTTCGCCAGCGCGCGCCTCCTTCTGGACCGGTCTCTACCCCTCGCAGCATGGCGTCCACGACCACCTGGCCGAGGACGACCCGGATGTGCAGGCTACCGATTGGCTGGCGGATACGCCCACGCTGGCACAGCGCCTGAATGCGGCCGGCTATACGACCGCGCTCACAGGCAAGTGGCATTGCGGCAGCGGCGAAATCCCCAAGCCCGGCTTCGACTTCTGGTACAGCGCCTGGCGCAAAACGCCAAAATACGACAGCCCGATCAACAAGTACAGCGATCAAGGCGCTGTCGGCGAGCGGCGCGGAACGGATACGCAGATCATCAGCGATGCCGCCGTCGACTTTCTGCGCTCGCGCGACCGGGGCAAGCCCTTCTTTCTCTTCGTCGGCTACGCGGCCACGCACAATCCCTGGCTCAACCGCCCGGAGCGGCTGGTCTCGCAATACCGCCGCGCGACCTTCCGCGACATCCCCGGCGACATTGCATATCCCTTTGGCGCCGCCGGCAGGCATCCAATCGCGCCGGACGATCCGCGCGAAGCCCGGGCGCAGTATTACGCCTCGGTGACGATGATCGACGACGGGGTAGGGCGGCTGCTGGATGAGCTGGACGCGCAGGGCGAACGGGACGACACGCTGATCGTCTATACATCCGATCACGGCTTGAACATGGGGCATCACGGACTCTGGGGCAAGGGCAATGGCAGCCAGCCGCTTAACATGCTCGAGGAATCGATTCGCGTGCCGCTGATTTTGAACCAGCCGGGTGTCATTGCCGGCGGGACGCGACGGGCAGAGTTCGTCAGCCACTGCGATCTGCACATGACCCTGCTCGACATCGCCGGCGCCGAGCCTACTGATAGGGCAAGTGTGCCCGGCCGCAGCGCCAAGTCAATCTTGCTGGGCGAGCCCGGCGGCGACTGGCGGAACGTCTACATCGGCGAATACGGTACAACCCGCGCCATCCGCGACGAGCGCTACAAACTCGTCTGCCGCGCCGAACACAAAGACTTGCTGCATGATCTGATCGCCGACCCGCGCGAGACTGTTAATCTGATCGACGATGACGACCGTCGCCCGGTCGCCGAGGGACTGCGCGCCCAGCTGGAGGCCTTCTTCGCCCGCTACCAGGTCGCCGAGCACTGCGGCCTGCGCGGCGACGAACTGCCCATCCACAATCGGCGCGAGGCATGGCGTACCGAAAAAGCAGCACATCATCTGAATTAACTCTGTGTACTCTTTTTCCTCGGTGTACTCGGTGGTAAAGATAAGCTTGATATATTCGCTACAGGAGAGCAGCGCGACAATATGAAAATCACCGCCATTCGCGACTTGTCCGTGCCTATCAAGTCCTCCATCCGCAACGCCTTCATCGACTTCTCGCAGATGACCGCCTCCATCGTCGGCATAGAAAGCGATGTCATCCGCGATGGGGCGCCGCTGATCGGCTTCGGCTTCAACTCCAACGGACGATACTCGCAGAGCGGCCTGCTGCGCGAGCGCTTCATCCCGCGCTTGCTGGGCGCAAGTCCCGATGCGCTGCTGGCGGACGAGGGCGACAACTTCGACCCCGCCAAAGCCTGGGACATTATGATGGCCAACGAAAAACCGGGCGGCCACGGCGAGCGATCGGTGGCGGTCGGCGTGCTGGACATGGCGCTCTGGGACCTGGTCGCCAAGATCGAAGGCCTGCCGCTTTATCAGCTGCTGGGCCAGCGTTATCGCGGCGGCGTGGTTGATGAAGCCGTCTTCGTCTATGCCGCCGGCGGCTATTATTACCCGGGCAAGGGACTCAGCGCGCTGCAAGACGAAATCAAGAGTTACCTTGATATGGGCTACGCCAATGTCAAGATCAAGATCGGCGGCGACTCGCTGGATGAGGACCGGCGGCGCATTGAGGCTGTCCTTGAAATCGTCTGCGATGGGCAGGCGCTGGCGGTTGACGCCAACGGACGCTTCGACCTAAAGACCGCGCTGCAATACTCCGAAGCGCTCGAGCCTTACGACCTCTTCTGGTACGAAGAAGCCGGCGATCCGCTGGATTACCTGCTCAACGCGGCGCTGGCATCCGCGACCAGCCTGCCGTTGGCCACGGGCGAAAACCTCTTCTCGACCATCGACGCCGCCAACCTGATTCGTTACGGTGGCATGCGGCCGGAACGAGACTTCCTGCAATTTGACCCGGCGCTGAGCTACGGACTGGTCGAGTACCTGCGCACGCTGGACATGCTGACGGAATACGGCTGGTCGCACCGGCGCTGCATCCCGCACGGCGGCCATCAGTTCGCGCTGCATATCGCCGCCGGCCTGGGCCTCTTCGGCAACGAATCCTACCCGCGCGTCTTCCAGCCCTTTGGCGGCTTCGGCGACGATATCCCGGTCATCGACGGGCGTATCCAGCCGCCGCAAGCGCCCGGCATCGGCTTCGAGCTCAAAGCCGACCTGATGCGCGAGTTTGAAAAGTTGTATGGTTGAAAAAATTACCACCGATGGCAGCGAGGAAAATGAGTACACCGAGAGGCGATAAGAGCGAATGTATAGACTCAGCATACGCAATGCAAAACCAAACTTCGTTGGAGCCAGTGGCTCGCCCGCATGGCATAGCGCACATTGATGCGGCCGACTGGAAACGCTTTTCTCTGTGTTTCTGTGTCTCTGTGATGAAAAAAGAAAAGTAGTCCCAATGACAGCAGAAGTTTCTTCGTCCAACCAACCCATCACCTTCGTCACTTTCTACATGGATGTGACCGACCAGACGATGGCCAGCATCCACCAGACTACGTCGACCATCACAGTCACCGAGCCGCATCAGTACATTCAGACCATGTTCGCCTCGGCGCGGCGCTTTCATCCCGATTGCCGCGCGGTCGTGCTCAGCGATCAGGTCACGCCCTTCCCGCCCGGCGTCGATATCGACATCATCCGCTACCAGCTCGATACGCAGCAGCCCATGCTCTCGCGCTCCATCGCCTGGCTGGCTTACCTGCGCGCCGCCCGCGGACACACCGTCTTCCTCGACAGCGACCTGCTGATCAACGGCGATCTGTCGCATGTCTTCGCCGCGGACTTCGCTGCTGCGCTGACCTACCGCGACGGCGATAGCAAGTGGCCCATCAACGCCGGCATCAACTTCGCGCACGGTGATGACCTGGAGGCCGCGGCGGCTTTCCACGAGATCTGGCTGCGCGAATTCCGCGCGGCGCACCTGAAGCAGAGCGTTTGGGGCGGCGATCAAGACACCCTGCGCGAACTCTTCACTGCTGTCGATTTCGCCCGTGAGGACAGCTTCAACTGGCGCCTGGGCGATATCGACATCCGCTTCCTGCCCTGCGCGCGCTACAATTTTTCGACGGCAAAAGCGCATGAAATGGACGGCTATTATCCCGATGCGCTGGTTCTGCACTTCAAAGGCAAGCGCAAACCATTCATGCTGCCGTATTGGCAGCAGCATCTCAGCCGGACGAGAACGAAAGGATAGGCGATGCAAGTGATTCCCCATATCGACATCATCGAGCCGGAGCGCATCGCCGCGCTGCTGGCGGACGAGCGCAACTTCTGCTGGCGCGCGGTCGACAGCGAAGGCCTGGACGGCTGGACGCCCGATATCGGCATAAGCGGCTACCCGCGCCCCAGCGTCGTGCGCCCGGCTTCGGTGGCGGCTTCCGGCGTGCCATCGACCCTGCGCCAGCGCTTCTGGCAGACCGTGCAGAACCAGGCCGACCACACCGGCCCGCGCTACATCGGCGTCGTCATCTACCTCAATGCCGGCGAGCCCAGCCCGCTGATCCTGCGCCTGCGCGGCCAGGACATCGGCCGCATTGAGCCGACGCGCCTGGATAACCGCCTGCACTTGCTTGTCGCTGACCAGCCGGTCGACTTCATCGGCGAAATGGAGATCTTCAACCTCATCGCGCCCGGCCCGGGCAGCTACCGCATCGAGCATGTGCTGCTGCTGAGCGAACGCCCCGAGCCGAGCAGCTTCGCGCCCGAGATCCGCAATCTCAGCTGGCGCGTCGAGGCCGGCGCCAACGGAAGTCGCAGCGCTAATCTGCAATTCCTGACGTCTCGCGTCGCTGCGGTCGAGGCCCACCTGTCCGCCGCTGACGGCAAGCAGGTGACAACTCAATGCGGCGCGGCATCCCGCCTGCATCACCTGGTTTTTCCAGACCTGCAAGCCGACGCCGAATATAGCGCAGAAATTATTGCGCGGGATCCCGCCGGCGAGTCGGCCAGCGAAAGGCTGAGCTTCTCGACGCGCGATCCGCAGCCGGTCGCGGGGCAGCCGCTGTCCGTACCGCTGGAGCTGATCAATCCGCGCGATTGTGATCTTACCGGCTTGCCGCTCACCTTCGGCCTGCCTTTTGAGCAAGGCGCGGCGCATCAGCTTGACTCCTGCAGTTTGGAGTCTGGCGGTGAATCGCTGCCAGCGCGCGCCCGAGCAGTCAGCCGCTGGAGCGATGGCTCGTTGCGATGGGCGCTGGTCGACTCATGTGTACCGGCTGGGCTGGCGCAGACGAGCTCAATTTCAGCTATCGTACATATCAATAATGGCGAAGCCCCGACGCCACAGTCGTCTATCGCAAATATCAATGGTAGCGAAGCCCCGACGCCGCAGTCATCGCGCGTAAGCCTGGGCGGCGGCGGACTGACGATAGAGGGGCCAGACCGACGCAGCCTGTCCTTGGCGGATTGGCGCTTTAAGTCGGTTCTCGCCAACGGCTTGACACTCAGCGCCGGACCCGTTCACGCCATACAGCAGGAGGCCTCGGGCGCCTTCCGCTTTGAAGTCGACCACCAAGACGCGGACGGCATCGCCCATCTGCGCAGCTCAATGCGCTTGCAATTCTTTCCCGACCAGACCTTCGTCAAACTCCACCACCGCCTCGAAGTCATCAGCCCGGCCCTGTCAGCCGCGGCCGCCGGCGGCGACATCCCGCCCGAATGCGGCGACGAGATGCGCGCCAATATCGTCGGCGACTCCGGCGAAGAGAGCACATTGCTCAAGCTGCGCTCCTACTCGCTAAAGCTGCCCTTTGCCCGCGCGAGCGCCATTCATCACGGCGAGACGACTTACCCGCTGGACGACGCCGGCTGGCAGCTGCGCCACGATCACGACCTGGCGCACAGCATCAACGGCGACGAACGCGAGGGTCGCGCGCTTGGCCACATCCGCGTCGAGGGAGACTCCGAGTCGCTCGGCGTCGGCCTGCGCCAATTCTGGCAGACCTATCCCAAGGCCCTGGCTGTCGACGGCGACGGCATCGACATCCATCTCTTCCCCGACCGCCGCGGTATTGACCTGCCCGGCGACGACGAGGCTTGGCATCGCCTGTATTTCTGGCTCGATGACGACGGCTACAAGCTCAAAGCCGGCATGGCGCTCAGCAGCGAAATCCTGCTTGATTTCGGCGCTGACCCCTCGGCCGCTTTCGACTGGCTGGAAGGCAGCATCCTGGTCCGCCCCGATATCGACAACCTGAATGCCAGCGGCGCGCTGAACGCTATCGGCGCGCGCAAGGACTCCATCCTGCCGCGCTACGAGGAGCTGGCCGATATCGCCATGCAATCCTTCTTCGACGATCAAGAGCACTATCGCGCCTACGGTCATATCAATTACGGCGACTGGTACGGCGAGAGCGCCTGGTCCTGGGGCAATAACGAATACGACCCGGCTTATGTCGGCTACAGTGAGTTCCTGCGCGGCGGCGAACCGGGCTGGGCCGTCTGGGCGGCGGACGCGGCGCGTCATCTGGCTGATGTCGACACCATCAATTTCTCGCGCCAGCCAGCCGAGATCGGCGGGCAAGCCATGCACATTCCCGGCCACCTTGGCGGTTATCTGCCGCCCTATTTCCGCAGCAAGATGAAGGGCACCAGCCTGGGCCCGGCGCATATGTGGGTCGAAGGCCAACTGCTGCACTGCCTGCTCACGGGCGACCAAGCCGTCTACGACTCTCTGCTCAAGAGCAAGGACTGGCTGATCCAGCCCGGACGCCTCGACTACTACGACTACAAGAGCGCGCGCGATTCCGGCTGGCACTTGATCCATCTCAGTATGCTGGCGCTGGTGCTGGACGACCCCGACTGCCTCAACGCGGCGAGCATCATCGTCGAGCGCGTGCTGGAACGGCGGACGCCCGGCGGCGGCTGGGATCGCATGCTGGGCGAACCCCACTGCGGCTGCGGCTATCCCCGCTGCAGTGGCGAAGCCGGCTTTATGATCTGCGTCCTGATCTCGGGCTTGAAGCGCTATCATCATCTGACCGGCGACCAGGCCGTGGCCGAGGCCATCATCGGCGGCGCGCGCTGGCTGATCAACGAGACTTTCGATCACGAAAGCGGCTACTTCCGCTATACATCTTGCCCCAATCGCTCGCTGGGCGGCACCTTCCAATGCACGCAGTGGGCGCTGGAAGCCTTGGCGGCCGCCTGGGAGCTCAGCGGCGACCCCGAGATTGGCGCTTACCTCAAGCGGGGCTTGCCGGTCATCGGCCAATATCCGGCGCGGCTCAGCCACCTGGGCGTGGGCAAAGCCATGTCGCAGCAGATGCGTTACGTGCCGACTATACTGGCGTCTTTGACGAAGCGCCCTTTGGACGAGATTGACGGAGGAAATTGATGACTGACTGGACGAACAGATTGGCGATTATCAGCGACGAAGCGGACGACTCCTTCGCCGCGGCGGTCGACTACTGCCTGCCGCTGGGCATCCGCGCTTACGAGCTGCGCAAGCTGGAGGGCGGCCGCTTCCCGAGTGTGACCGAGCGCGCTGTAAAAGAAGTGGCGGACAAAGTCGCCGCGCATGATCTCGATCTCATCGGCGTCAGCCCCGGCTTTTTCAAAGGCCCGCTGGATGCCGATGTGATTGCGCGCACCTTTGATGAGGACTTGCCCAAAGCTTTCCGCTTGATGGAACGCCTGAGCATCCGCCAGATGACCCTCTTCACCTTCCGCCGCAGTGGACCCGACGATCCGATTCCGGCTGAGATCTACGATCATCTGGGGCGGGCCATCGAACTCTGCGCCAGCGAAGGCATTGAGGTCGTGCTGGAGAACGCCGCCAGCATCTACAGCAACACCGGCGCCAACCTGGCCACCATCGCCCGGACACTGGGCGTCAAGGTAGTCTGGGACCCCGCCAATGGCGCCGCTTCCGGCGATGCCTCCTGGCGCGATGGCTATGACCTGCTGCGCGACATCATCGCTCATGTACACTTTAAGAATTGGACGCCGGACGGCTGGGCCGCCATCAACGACGGCGAGGTCGACTTGGCCGGGCAGGTAGCCGCGCTCAAAGCCGATGGCTACGCGGGCTACTACTGCCTCGAGCCGCATCAATGGAAGGACCGCCGAGCCGCCGTACAAACCAACCGCGATCAATTGCTGGCGCTGATGCAGGCGGGTTAGGCAGCGCAATGGGCGACGTTGACATACCAACGTGGTTCAACGTATATGAACTCAATGTCCCTTCTATGCCTATACTTTAATTGACATGTTAAATTCCATCTGCAATCATGTCGAAACTTGTAGGGGCGACTTATCAAGTCGCCCGAAAACGCATCCTGTCACTTCGACGGGCGAGCCGGTGGCTCGCCCCTACAGATTCTCACAATTGAGAATGCGTTGTTTATGTGAGCCAAGTCGTGACTTGCGAGCGACTGTGGTGGATTTTTTGAATTCTTTATAAGGAGACGCTAATGACCAAAACCATTCGCTCGATCATCGTGGGCATGGGCGGCATCAGCCGTTCGATGTTGCGCGTGCTGGCGGAAAAAGACTGGCACGAAGCAGTCGCCGTCGTCGATGTCAACCCGGACGCGCTGCAGCAAGCCGGCGCGGATTTGTCGTTGCCGGAGTCGGCGCTCTACACCGACCTCGACCGCGCCTTCGCCGAGACGGCTGCCGCTACAGACGTGGCGCTGATCAACACGCCCTCGGAGTGGCACTACCCGCAGACCGAGGCTGCGCTGCGAGCGGGCCTTTCGCCCCTGGTCGCCAAGCCGCTCAGCAACAATTTCGCTCACTCGCAAGCCCTGGCAGCGCTGGCCGCCGAGCGCGGCGTCAAGCTGGCGGTGGGCCAGCAGATGCGCTACTTCCGCCACTATCTGACCGCCGCCGAATTCGTCCGCGGCGGCGCGCTGGGCGATGTCGAGCAGATCTACTTCTTCAACGCCAAGCCGCGCCATCAAGCGCGCAACCTGGCCGGTTTTGAGCAGCCCGTGCTCTGGGAGATGACCTGCCACCACCTCGACTGCCTCTTCGCAGTGTTGCCCGAGCTTGAGCCGGCATCGGTCATCTGCGATGGCTACCTGCCGTCCTGGTCGGTCTATGACAGCGCCTGCATGATCAACGGGCTCTTCCGCTTCAGCGGCGGCCAACACCTGATCTATCATGCCGGCTACTCGACGCAATCGGACTGCTACGAACTGCGCCTGGAAGGCAGCAAGGGCGCGCTGCGCTGTCGTGGCTTGCACATGTCCAAGAACGAAATGACCTACGAATTCGCCGAGCGCGGCGGGCCCTTTGAAGTGGTCGACCTCGATCGCGATCGTCCGCCGACCCTGCCCTGGTCGCTCTTCTTCGACCGCTGGCAGGAATGGCTGTCTGGCGGACCAGACGCCGGCGAGCCCCACTTTAGCGGGCGCAACAATCTCAAAGTGCTGGCGACCATCGACGCCGCCATTCGCTCGCTTGACGCCGGCGCCTTCCTGCCCATCGCCGCCGATGAACGATACAGCGGCGTCTTCGGGAGCGAACGATGAGCTTCATTGTCGATTGCCAAAGCCATGTATTTCCGCGTGACTATGCCGAGATGCTGACGCGCAACCGCAATAGCCTGCGAACCAGCGGCGGCGACGGCGTCTACCTGATTGATTACAGCGGCGTGCAGCGCTTCCGCCTCGACCTTGATGACTACAGCCCGGCGCGCAAGCTGGCCGATATGGATCGCTCCGGCGTCGATATGAGCGTCATCAGCGTCAACATCCCCACGCCGGATATGCTGGAGCCGCAGCTGGCCATCGAGGGCGCGCGCATCTGCAACGACGCCGTCGCCGAACTCTGCGCCCAGCATAGCGATCGTTTCGTCGGCATCGCCTCGCTGCCGCTGAATGATGTGCCCGCTGCTATCACCGAGCTGGAGCGCGCCTTGAGCGAGCTGGATTTGCGCGGCGTTTTCTTGCCGTCGCACGTCAATGGCGATCCGCTGGACCACGCCCGTTTCGAGCCCTTTTACGCGCGCGCGGCCGAGTTGGGCGCGCCGCTGGTCTTGCATCCCACCGTGCCCACCTGGGGCGACGCCATCAGCGAGCACAGCATGATTCCTATGGCGGGCTTCATGATCGATACCTCGTTCGCCATGCTGCGCCTGATCCTGGGAGGCGCTATGGAGCGCCACCCGCAGCTCAAAGTCGTGCATCTGCATTGCGGCGGCGTACTGCCCTACTTGATGGGGCGCGTGGTTGAGCAGACCGAGGTCAAGCGCCGCGGCCGCGACCACATCACGCAGTCCCCGCGAGAAACCTATCGCCGTGTCTACCTTGATTTGGTGTCGCCCTCGCAGCTGGCGATCAACTTCGCCCTGGACTTCGCCGGCGCGGGCAATCTGCTCTTCGGCAGCGACCACCCCTGGGTGACCATCGACGCCATCATGCAATACGTCAGCGCCCTAGATTGCTCGGAAGAGGATATGGCGGCCATACTCGGCGGCAACGCGAGCGAGCTATTCCGCATCGGCTAAAGCGCGTTACCCGAACGTGGGCGTAGGGGCGACGCGGGCCCCTACAATGCTCTTCTCTGTGTCCTCATTTTCATCGGTGTACTCGGTGGAAAATGACCATTTGCAGGCCGCCGCGCTCAAATTTTGACGCTCGCAGGCTAAAATGTTATCCTCTGCCGAATTATCGAATGACACTTAATTTCAGTTGTATGCTCTCCAAATGCGGCAATATCAGGAGCCGATTATGAAACTTTTTGAATATCCCGAAACTGTAGAAGGCTGGGATTTGACGATCAATCGCTACGCCACGCAAAAGGTCGAATTCGGCGCACCGGGCGTGGCCGAAAAAGTAGCGGAAATCGAAGCGCTTCTCAAGCAGAAGATCGCCGAGCTGGACGCGCTGCCGGACGATCCCGAGCTGGCAAAGGCCGAGCCCGATGACTTGGCGGCGATCAGAGCGCTGCGCCCGGCCGGTAACCGCCGCCTGCTGACATCGCTGCCCGAGGACTTCCGCCATCGCCTGGAAGGCGCCTGGTTGACGCGCTGCGCCGGCTGCACACTCGGCTCCATCGTCGAGGGTTGGAAGGTCGACCGCATGGAGGCTTGGGCGACGTACCTCGGCGACCCCTTCCCTCTGGTGGATTATTGGAGCCAGGCGGAACAGCCGCATCTGCCCCGCCTGAAAATGAGCGTGCGCCATGATTACACGCCCTCGAAGATGAACGGCGTCCCCTCCGATGACGACCTGAACTACACCCTGCTCGGTCTGCTGGTCCTGGAAGAATACGGCCCCGACTTCAGTGTCGAGGACATGGGCGCGGCCTGGGTCGAGTACCTGCCCTTCGCCTTCACGGCCGAGGGCGTCGCGCTGGAGAATCTGCGCAATGGCGTACCGGCTATGGAAGCGGGCGCGCTCAACAATCCCTGCCAAAATTGGATCGGCGCCGATATCCGCAGCGACCCCTGGGGCTACGCCGCGCCCGGCTGGCCCGAAAAAGCGGCTGAGATGGCCTGGCGCGACGCCATGATCAGCCACCGGCGCAACGGCGTCTATGCCGCTATGTATTGGTCAGCCGCGATATCAGCCGCCTTCGCCGTCGATGACCCCATGGAGGCGCTGCGCATTGGGCTGGAAGAAATCCCCGCCGATTGCATTACCGCGCGTGAAATCCGCTGGGCGCTCGAAAAGGCACCGTCAATTTCGGGCTACAAAGACGCCGACGCGCTGGTCCAGGAGCGTTATCCCGGCATGTGGAAGTCGCATTCCTTCCAGAATAACGCGCTGACGATTTGGGGCTTGGCTGTGGGCGGCGCTGACTGCACCAAAACCATCGGCGAGACCGTCTCCATGGGCCAGGACAATGACTGCACCGCCGCCACCGCCGGCAGCATCTTCGGCGCTGTCTATGGGGCCGGCGCCATCCCCGAGCACTGGACCCGCAATTTTAACAACAAGATTCATTGCTACCTGAACGGGCATCCGACCTTCGCCCTCGACGATGTGGTCAATCGCTTCGCCGCGCAGGCGGAAAGGGTACTCGCGGGTTAATCAAGGATGTGTAGGGGCGACCCATTGGTTCGCCCACCTTAGTATTGAGTTATGGTTTCGGGCCACACAATATTGAGGAAGGGAGTGCGGAACACTTTGATTGGTTTCGGGACAAAAACGGAATCGATTGGCGCAATTGAAATGATGGCATTTGCGAGGGCTATACTCTATTTTAGGATGCTGCTTTGAATAGCTTCAATTGTCCCCCGCATTTCGTTAACCATGACTATCAATGCAAGCACACCGGCGATCATTATGAAGAGCAACCGCTTGATCCATTCAATATCCTTTTCCATGCCTTTCATTCGCTCTCGGAGACTGTCAGGCGTCGTGCTAGTGTTTTCCGAGGATGATAACGATTCAGCCATGATGTTTTCCATTGATAGTCCCTTATTGAAGATGCTTGCAACATCTCGACACATGCTTATGGTATCGCAAGCTTTGTAGCATTTGCAAGCCTATCTAGGCGATATGAGATGTAATAGTCAATATCAAGGGGGACAAAAACTTCCGAGAAGACCTTTTGGTTCGAACAGCAATCAGACATTAGACAGGAGAGAACAATGAAACTTTTTGAATATCCGGAAAAGGTCGGGATGTGGGAACGCAAGATCAACGCCTACGCCCAGCAGAAGGTCGAGTTTGGCGCCGGCGCGACGGTGGTGGCCGAAAAAGTCGCCGAGATTGAAGCGCTGCTGCAGCAGAAAATCACCGAGCTGGACGCCTTGCCCGATGACGCCGAGCTGGCACAAGCCGAGCCCGACGACTTGCCGTCCATCCGCAGCTTGCGCCCGGCCGGGGTCCGCCGCAGTTGGTCCGGGCTGTCGGACGATTTTCGCGAGCGCCTGGAGGGCTCGTGGCTGGCGCGCTGTGCCGGCTGCACACTCGGCTCCATCGTCGAAGGCTGGACAGTCGAGCGCATGGAAGACTGGGCGAAATACCTCGGCGATGAGTATCCGCTGGTCGATTATTGGAGCCAGGCCGAGCAGCCCCACATGAAGAAGTATGAGACCAGCCTGCGCGAAGACTTCACGCCCGCCAAGATGGACGGCGTCCCGACCGACGACGATCTCAACTATACGTTGCTCGGTCTGATGATCATGGAAGAATACGGGCTTGATTTCACGACCGCTGAGTTGGGCGAGGCCTGGGTCAAGTATCTGCCTTTCGCATTTACCGCGGAGGGCATCGCGCTGGACAACTTGCGCAAGGGCGTGCCGGCGTTGCAGGCGGCCGAAGTCGACAATCCCTTCTTGAATTGGATCGGCGCCGATATCCGCAGCGACCCCTGGGCTTACGCCGTGCCAGGCTGGCCCGAAAAAGCCGCCGAGCTCGCTCATCGCGATGCTTACGTCAGCCACCGACGCAATGGCATCTTCGCCGCCATGTTCTTCTCCGCGGCCATCTCGGCAGCTTTTACTGTAGACAATACAGTTGACGCGCTGCGCATCGGCTTGGAGGAGATTCCGGCTGACTGTCTGCTGGCGCGCGAGCTGCGCTGGGCGCTGGACATGGCGCCTTCGATTGCCAATTACCGCGATGCCGCCGCCGCTATTGAGGAACGCTACACGGTCATGGGCGGCGCGCACGCCATCAACAATACGGTGTTAACCGTCTGGGGCTTGACCGTTGGCGGCGACGATCTGACCAAGGTCATCGGCGAAACGGTCGCCATGGGCAAGGACAATGACTGCACCGCCGCTACCGCCGGCAGCATCTGGGGCGCGGTCTATGGTAAAAGCGCCATTCCCAAGCACTGGACCAAGAACTTCAACAATACGGTGCATACCTTCTTGTATCACCAGTCGCCCTTCGCCATCGACGACACCGTCGACCGCTTCATCGCCCTGGCGGAACAAGTACACGCCGGGTGAATCGGGACATATTACCCAGCGTGTCGTAGGGGCGAGCCTTGGCTCGCCCGCGAAAAAGTGGAATGTGTGTAGGGGCGACCCGGTGGGTCGCCCGCCTGACATTGCAAAGCATGAGGAGCATCACATGTCAAACAACAATTACCCGGACCCAGTAGAAAACCTCGACCGACAAATTAACCTCTGGGCCCAACTCAAGACCGAGACCGGCGCGGCGGGCGTGGCCGACAAGGTGGCGGAAATCAACGCCCTGGTCGCCGAGAAGCTGGCCGAGCTGCGCGCCTTGCCAGACGACCCGGCGCTGCGCCAGGCCGAGCCGGATGACTTGCCCGGCATCCGCGCGCTGCGCCCAAATGGCGAACGCCGCTACTGGACGGAGCTGCCCGAAGCGACCTTCCGTGACCGGCTGGAGGCGGCCATTCTGGGGCGCTTTTCCGGCTGCGTGCTGGGCTCGATCGTCGAGTGCTGGGAAGTCGACCAGATGGCGCGCTGGGCCGAATACCTGGGCGACGCCTTCCCGCCCACCGACTATTGGAGCGCGGCCGAGCGCCCGCAGGATCTCAAGTATGGCGCCAGCCCGCGCGAAGATTTCACCCGCGCTAAAATGGATGGTGTGCCCACCGATGACGACCTCATCTACACCCAGCTGGGTTTGCTGATTCTGGAAGATTACGGCGTGGATTTCAGCCTGGCCGATGTGGGCGCTGCCTGGATGAAATACTTGCCCCATGCGGCGACCGCGGAAGGCATCGCGCTAAAGAATCTGCATGCCGGCGTACCGGAGGGTGAAGCCGCCGTTGTGGACAATCCCTTCATCTACTGGATCGGCGCTGATATCCGCTCCGACCCCTGGGGTTATGCCGCGCCCGGTTATCCTGAGAAGGCGGCCGAATTCGCCTGGCGCGACGCCAGCATCAGCCACCGGCGCAATGGCATCTACGGCGCCATGTATTTCTCCGCTGTCATCTCGGCTGCCTTCGCCCTGGGCGATCCTCGACAAGCCTTGGAGGCGGGTTTGGCTGAGATTCCAGCAGACTGCGCGCTGGCTCGCGAGTTGCGCTGGGCCTTGGAAGTAGCGCATTCCATTAATACTTATCGCCAGGCCCGCGCGGCGGTCGACCAGCGTTACGCCGGCATGCACCGCATCCACACCATCAATAACGCCGTGCTGACCGCCTGGGGGCTGACCATCGGCGGCGACGACTTCAGCAAGGTCATCGGCGAGACGGTGGCCATGGGCTTGGACAACGACTGCACCGCCGCCACCGCCGGCAGCATATTCGGCGCCGCCTACGGCAAAGACGCCATCCCCAGGCACTGGACCCGCAACTTCAACAACAAGGCGCGCAGCTACATAATCGGCATCGACGCCTTTGCCATAGACGATATGATCGACCGCTTCACCGCCCAGGCGCAGAATGTTCATGCCGGATGATGTGGCGACCCGCATCTACTTTTAATCTGTAAGGCTTGATTGGTATTAGCGATGAATTCGCCGGAATTTTACCCCGCCCCCCGGCCCCCTCCCCGACGAGTCAGGGAGGGGGAGCTAAATTCTGCGAATATCATGGTTTTTTGATACTTTGTGTAGGTATTGACCCGGTATTCCATACGAAAACAGTTATACTACGGTTGGTTTTCTGTGTTCTTTGCAATACAAATCAAGCCTTGTAGGGGCGACTCTGTGAGTCGCCCACCCGACCGCAAGAATTTGTAGGGGCGAGCGAAGGGCAGTGTCTACGGGCCCCTTGGCTTGCCCACAGATGCGCATGAAGGGAGTAACTTATGACACCGTACAATTACCCGGAATACCTCGACGGCATTGAGCGACAAATCAACCACTGGGCGCAGCTGAAGGCGGAAACCGGCGCCCCAGGTGTGGCCGACAAGGTGGCGGAGATTAAGGCGGTCTTCGCCGAAAAGCTCGCTGAGCTGCGCGCCTTGCCCGATGACCCCGCTTTGCGCGCGGCCGAACCGGATGATCTGCCCGGCATTCGCGCGCTGCGTCCGGCGGGCCAGCGCCGTTACTGGACCGCGCTGCCGGAGGCGACTTACCGCGACCGGCTGGCGGGCGCCTGGCTCGGGCGCTGCGCTGGCAACGTGCTCGGCTCGATCGTCGAGCTATGGGATATCGACAAGATGGAGCGCTGGGCGGACTATCTCGGCGACCAATTCCCGCCCGTCGATTATTGGAAAGAAGCCGAGCGGCCTTTCGAGTTCAAATACGAGACCAGCCGGCGCGACGCTTTCACGCCCGCAAAAATGGACGGCGTGCCCACCGATGATGACCTCATCTATACACAAGTGGGCCTGCTAATTTTGGAAGACAACGGTCTCGACTTCAGCATCGACGATGTCGGCGCTGCCTGGCTGAAGTACTTGCCTGTCTCGCCCGCGTCGCCCGTGCTCGGCAATCTGCAAGCCGGGGTACCGGCTACGAAGATGGCGGGGGTCGACAATCCCACCATGTTTTGGATCATCGGCGATATCGCCTGCGACCCCTGGGGCTATGCCGCGCCCGGTTATCCCGAGCTGGCCGCCGAATTCGCCTGGCGCGGCGCCTATGTCAGCAGTAGGCGCAATGGCATCTACGGCGGCATGTACTTCGCCGCTGTCATCTCAGCCGCCTTCGCCCTGGGTGATCCGCTGGTCGCGCTTGAAGCGGGCTTGAGCGAAATCCCGGCTGATTGCGTCCTGGCCCGCGAAGCGCGCTGGGCCTTGGACGCGGCTGACGGCATCAAAGATTATCGCCAAGCGCGCGCGGCCGCCGACGAGCGTTATGCCGGCATGCACCCCGTGCATACGATCAACAATGCCGCGCTGACCATCTGGGGGCTTGCTATTGGCGGCGACGACTTCAGCAAGGTCATCGGCCAGACGGTGGCCATGGGCTTGGACAACGACTGCACCGCCGCCACCGCCGGCAGCATCTTCGGCGCCGCCTACGGCAAAGACGCCATCCCGGCGCATTGGACGCGCAACTTCAACAACAAGGCGCATTCGTACATCAAGGGCATAGACTCATTCGCCATTGACGATATGATCGACCGTTTCGCTGCCCAGGCGCAAAATGTACATGCCGGATGATTAGGCGCGCATTCTCGCCTGCTCAAACGCAGGACTTGTAGGGGCGATTCTGTGAGTCCCTCATCCGAAAGCGAGAACTTGTAGGGGCGGGCCTTGGCTCGCCTGCTCGAATCGCGAAATGTGTAGGGGCGACCCTTGGCTCGCCCGCAGTAGTCCGCCAACCAGAAGGAGTTGCCGCCAATGCCCTCATCGCTCCTGCTGCTCGACCCGCGCAACATCTCCTCTGCGCAATTCGCTGAATTGACCTTGGGCCGCATCGAGAAGCACGCCGCCAATCCGCTCTTCAGCGAAGACTATTTCGCCGATCCGCCCAAGCCCTGGGAGGCGCGCCTGGACAACGTCTATCCCAGCGTCATCTATGACGAAGAAGAGGGCATCTTCAAGTGCTGGTACAAGTCTTTTCTCATCGACCCATCTTCCAATAGCACGCCGCTGGCCGAGCGCCCGCGCGTCCCCTACAAAGGCGGTGGACGCGAAGAGGGCCTGCTATACGCCACATCGACCGACGGCATCCACTGGCGAAAGCCCGAGCTCGGCTTGATCGAATTCGCCGGTACGCCTCAAAACAACATCGTCATGCGCCGGGCTGTGCACGGCATCCACGCCGGCGGAGTGCTCAAAGACCCGCGCGATACAGACCACTCGCGCCGCTACAAATTCATCCACTTGAATGCGCGCGCCGGACGCATGGCCAGTTGCTTTTCGGCGGACGGGCTGAGCTGGTCGCAGCCGCTATTGTGGCCGGAGCGCGACGCCGTCGGCGACACGCATAACAACGCCATCTGGTCGCCTGAATTAGAGCGCTACGTCTGCATCACTCGCGGCTGGTCGGATGGCGCTTACCGCGGCCTGCGCACCGTCCTGCGCAGCGAAAGCGAGGACTTCTTGCGCTGGTCGCCGCCGGTCGAGATCTTGCGCGGCGCGGGCGCTCACGACCAAATTTACTCCATGCCCATCGCGCGCTTTGGCGACCTCTACCTCGGCTTGCCCGCCATTTTTCACAAAGGCGACGAATCAGCAGCCGATTGGGATAGGGTCGATACCGAATTCGCCATCAGCACGGACACGCTGCATTGGCGGCGTATCTGCCCGGGCCAAGCGCTAATCCCGCGCGGAGCGAGCAGCTACCCCGACGGCGAACACGACTGTGGCTGCGTTTATGCCGCCGCGCCCATCGTTCACGGCGACAAGATTCTGCTCTATTACGGCGGCAGCAATGGCCTGCACAACGGTTGGCGCGAGGGCTCGTTTAACCTGGCGATCCTGCCGCTAGACCGCTTCGCCGGCTACCGGTCGCTCGCCGGACCGGGCAAAGCGCTGCTGACCACCGCGCCCCTGCGTGTGACCGGCGCCGACATCACGCTCAACGCCGAGATCGACGCCGGCGGCTCGATTCGCGCTGCACTCATCGACGACGTGGGCGCGGCCCTGCCCGGCTTCGGCCTGGATGACAGCTTGCCACTGCGCGAGGGCGGGCTGGCGCTGGCATTTCGCTGGCGCGAGCGGGTCATTGCCGAGTTGGCGCGGCAGCCCATCCGCCTCCAGCTTGAGCTGAAGTCGGCTACAGCTTATGCCCTTGGGGGCGCCTCCCGCATGGAGGGTTAGCTGCTCTAAAGAAGATGATCGCTGATGACCTGCTCCAGCGGCTCCAGCGCATGCGGCAGGCTGCGCCGCCCCAAGCCCAGCCGGAAGAAATTGCCTTCAAATAGCATGACCGAGGCCGGCAAGACCATCACACCTTGTTCAGCCAGGGCCGCCGCGGCGAAGTCGTCTACCGACGTGCCAGACTTCAACTCCACCAGCGTGACCGTGCCCGCCTGCGGATAGCTCACCTGAAACAGCCCGTCGTGGCGCGCGAAGAAAGCGCGACAATGCGCGATATTCCGCTGTACAATTTCAACCGTGCGCGCCGTCAGCGCCCGCCAGTTCTCCAGGCCGATCAGCGCCAGAATCTCGCTGGGCGCGCTTGCGCAGATCGTGACGTAGCTTTTCAGTTCCTGCAACTCATGCGAGAGCGCCGCATCGGGCGTGATCAGCCAGCCGACGCGCAGACCGGGCAAGCCGAAGCACTTCGACAAGCCGCCCAGCGTCACCGAGCGCTCGTACAGCTCACATGCCGAGGGCAAACGCAGCGCCGCGTCCTGCTCGCTGAAGCGGTAGATTTCGTCAGAAAACAGGATCAGATTGTGCTGCCGCGCCAGCTCGACGACGCGCTCGAATTCGGCGCGGCCGGGCAGGCAACCGCTTGGATTGTGCGGGAAGTTGACGATCAGCATCTTGGTATCCGGCCGGATCAGCCCGGCCAACTCGTCGAGGTCAAAATGCCAGCCGCTCCCGCTCTGTCGCTGATGCCAAAAGGACAGCTCGCAGCCCTTGGCCCGCGCGATCTCCCATAGCGACTGGAAGCTGGGCGCGATCGCCACCACATGATCGCCGGCTTCCAGCAGCGCATTCATGGTCAGGAAGATGCCCTCTTCCGGCACCACCTCGATGACATCGTCCGCAGCGACGCCCTCATGCAGCCCAGCGATGGCGGCGCGCAACTCCGGATGCCCCTGATTCTCGGTGTAGCCCAGCCACAACTGCTCGAATTGTTCGCGGCGCTGCGGGCTGGCGTAACTCAGCAGCTCGGGCAGGGTCAGCGGCTCGCAATCCGACGAGCTGATGCCGTAGGGCGCGCTGAATTCGTGCTGGCGGAAGAAGCGTTCGATTTCGAAGGGGGCGTATTTCATGTGGATATCACCATCCTGGTATGACTGACGGATACGGGAATTCAAGCGAGACATCTACGCAAACTCCATTGTGGTCACTTAACACCGTACCGTCCTTGTGAATTCGGCTGAAAAACTTTGTTTCATTCACGATAATATCGTGAGACAAGGCGATGTGATCAATGAAACGCTTGTCAAGAGCCGGATTATTGCCTGCATTTGAAGTTGGTATATTGTATCTAGCGAAAGTTGCACGTCGTTTCTTATCGACTTCGCTGTCAGGATAGGGGTAATTCTTCGGCGGAATCTGCAAGTTGAAATCACCCAGGAGGACGATGCGCTCTCGCTGCTCCAAATGTGGCAGTACATCTTCGCGCAAGGCGTCCATATAGCGACACGCGCCTTGCCAAGACTTCATCCGCTTCTCGCCCCATTTCTCGCCGACGCGGTATGCATGATACGGGATGCACATACCCACAATCGACCAGATCTGGCCGGCGATTTCCGTTTCCGCGCGGACGAAACGCCCCTCCGGCAAATGCGGCGACCCCAGTGTGTCGACCTCGCGCCAGCCATACCGGCTCCAAAGCGCCACTTTGCGCCCGCCACGATTCTCCATATTGCCCGCGCCGGACAACTCGCTTGTTATCGTTTGCCCGCCGCTGGGCATCAGTTCCGCCCGGGCTTCCGTCAAGCAGACAACGTCGGCATCGAATTGCGCGATTAGTTCGCTGGCTTTATTGAACCGTCCGCTTCGGCTGCGCGGGCTCAGCCACTGAGTATTCCAATTCAGAATTTTCATGGCCGCGCTACAAGCTCGCTTTTTTCAATTCATCCTGTAGGGCAGGCAGGCGCGCGAATTCCTTTCGGAAATCGGCGATGAGCGTTTGCCAACTGGCTGAATCTTTCATTTGTCGGTACATCTTGCGGACTTCCCGCAACAAGTCCGCCGCGCGCTCATAGTGTTTGCGATTTCTGAGCGCAATCTCGGCGCGAGCGTATTTTACATATATGGGAATAGCGAGCGCTGGTTTCGCCTCCCGCGATGCTTCCGCCACAGTGAATTCAAGACCATAGAGGACAGCGGAGGGATGGTGAATTTGCGGCGCAGAAACTTTAGCTAATGTTTCCCATGCCAAATCCCAGTCTTCATCATGCAAATAGACCAGCGTAAGCGTTTCGTAGTCCTCCTTTTGTTTGAGTTCGCTGATGACCTGCGGGCGGATAGTTCGCCAGAGGTCGGGCGGCTCGGATACTGCGCTCAAACTTTTATAATGGTCGATATGCGGATCCTGCCGCATCCGATTGAACTGCCAGCGAAACTCCGATGTTCCATCATCTTGCTGCCGATACAAGCCGATTAGCCAGTCCGCAATTCGGGCGTCATAGTCGTTTTCCAGCGTCGCTTCCGCCAGTTGAATCGCCGTATGTACCTGCTGATGCTCGACAAGCAAATCCAGCCCACGCTGCAAACGGTGCGAAGGCTGAAGTTTTGTACTTATGATTTCAGCAGCATCTTCGTAGCGCTTTAAGTCAAGCAATTTGCTGGCGTATAGATAATACAACTCTTTTGCTTTAAGGCGCTTGAGCGTCTCTTCAGGATCAATCGAATCAATCGCGTCTAATTTCATCAAAAAACTTTCATAAGCCTCATTCTTCCAATTACTGAAACTTTCTTTTGTTATTGCACGATCGGCGACCAAGCCAACGTGTTCGCGAATGCGGGGAATATCCGCCGATTGCGCCATTTCCAGAATAAGGTCTTCCGCTTCATAACCATATTCGATCCCGCCAAACTCGATATCCCATATCAATGTATCTACTAGCGTATCGAGCACGTTCTGGCGCAACACTTCGTGTTGAGCGAAATCGAACTGCGAAATCGCTTCTTTCAGGCAGTCAACGGTGTGATTGACCCCCTCAACATATTGCCCTTCATCATCGGTTGGGTAATCATGGGCGTTGCATTCTTCGAGAATAGCGCAATAGATGGCAAGCGCCCGGGCGTAATCTCCGCGCAGGGCAAGGCGGCTGCCTCGGCGAGTGAGTTCGTAAACCTTGTTTTCCGCAGTGTGGTCAATCCATTCGCCTATGAACACTAAAGATTTTTTCATTTCCTGGCGGATGATTTGCAGCTCCATGTGCTGATTTGAGGGATTGTCACCTGCCTCGATTTCAACAATGTCTCCGAGCTCTGGGTGCAGCGTTATCATCTCTTCGATGATATCAACCAAATCCTTTTTCTCGCGGGACATGAGTTCATCGCGAAGTGCCAGGCGCGGCTCAAAAACTTGCGGCTGATGCAAGTAAGTGAGCAGCAGAGCGACGATATGCTTGCAATATGGCTCCCAATCGTATGGGCAGCTACAGTCCGCGGCGATGACTTCGCCGTCCTTCAGTTGCGCCCATAGGTGATAGGGCAGGGGTTCGGAACCTTGGCAGCGGGCGGAGATCTTGTCGCCGCGGCGCACGAGCGCGGAGACGGCGCCTAAGTAATACAGCTTTTCGCCGCGCTGGAAAATGCGTTCAGAAGCCACCTCTTTTATTTGCTGTCGATTGAACCCGGTGTCGCCGCTCGTCATCTCACTCGCTCACCACTCCAGCGGCTGCTCGTCACGGAACAAACCGCCCGTCGGCCCATCGTCATCCAACATCTCCGCCCAGCCGTTCCCGCAGCATCGCCGCCATGATCGCCGCCCGCTCCGGCATGGACGAAATCTCGCCGTATTCCGTGACGGCGTGCCCGCCCTCGCCAACGATGCCCATGCCGTCCAGCGTGGGCACGCCCAGCGCGGCTGTCTTGTTGCCATCGGAACCGCCGCCGGTGCGTCCTTCTTCCAGCTTGAGGCCCATCTCGGCCGCCAGACCCTGCGCACGCTTGAAGAGCGCGGCGATCTCGGGACTACGTTCAAATGGCGGGACGCCCACGCCGCCTTCCACTGTGATCTCGGCTTTGGGATTCACCGCCTTCAGATTCATCATCCGCTCGTGGATCGCCTGCTGATTGACCTTGGTCCAGGCGCGCACATTGATGTCGATTGAGGCTTCCGCCGGCACCACATTAGGGCGCGTGCCGCCGCTGATGACGCCCACATTGGCTGTCGTGCCGATCTCGTAATCAGTCATGGCTTCCACCGCCAGCACCTGATGGGCGATCTCTTCAATCGCGTTGACGCCGCTGGCGTGGTCAGCGCCGGAATGCGCCGCGCGGCCCTTGGCCCTGATCGTGTACTGGCTGACGCCCTTGCGCTGCGTCTTGTAGGCGCCGTCCTGCGGCGGCTCGGTGACGAAGACCACGTTGTGCGAAAGCGCCTCCGCTTCGATTTCGCGGGCCGAATGCAGGCTGCCGGTCTCCTCGTCCGAATTGAGCAGATAGCTGATCGGCTGCGCGGGGAAGATATCCAGCTCGCGCAGCGCTCGCAGCGCCCACAGCGCAATCACGATGCCGCCCTTCATGTCCATCGAACCCACGCCGTAGATGTGGTCGCCGTCGATGCGGGTGGGGCGCCCCGCCACCGTGCCGACATCCCACACCGTGTCCATGTGGCTGAGGATGACCACGCCGCCCGGCCCCGCGTTCCAGCGCGCGCGCAGCACATCGCCGACTTCCGCCTTCGGGATGACCTCGACATCGCCGCCCAGCTCGCGCAGCTCAGCCGCCAAGGCACGGCCCAGTTCGTCAACGGCCGGCTTGTAAGAAGTGGGCGATTCCAGATCGATCAGGCGCTTCAAATCGGCGACCATGTCATCGGTATGCTGGCGCAGGTAATCCAGTAGGCGTCGGTTGTCGGCTGCGGTCATGTCTCTCTCTTTCTCGACTGATGAATGCACCGCCGAAGTATACCACGCCCCGCGAGGGTCGCCCGTAGTCGCCGCAGCGTAACGTTTGCCTACGCTGTGCCACAAACCAAGGAAACACCCTGCCGAATCCGACGAAATCCCCCGAATCCTAGTAATTCCGCCATTTACGGCGCGTTATGCGTTATGATGAAGTTGAGGCGCGCCAGAGAAAACCGAATGAACCACCTCCCGCAGATCAAACGCGACCTGATCGCCGGTCTGGACCAACGGCGGGCGCAAGCTCGCGCCCAGGTCGAAGCGCTGCCGCCCGAACTCATAGTCTACCAAGACTCGGACTGGACAATTCGCGATCTGGTCATCCACCTGACCGCGCTGGAAGCCGACATGATCCAGGCGATGCACAAAGCCATCGACGACGCCGCATTCAACGTCGACTTGCGCGGTCAAGCCACGGTAGAAGATCTCTACGAGCTGCGCCGGCGGGAGCGCGCCCGTGACAGTTGGCAGCAGGTGCTTGATGACTGGCGGCGTGTGCGTCAGCAGCTGCGCGGCCTGGTGCTGGCTTTCCCGGCGGATCGCATGGAGACGCCCTTCAGTACGCCCTTCTTTCAAGACTGCAATCTCTTCCAAGCGGTGCAAGCCTGCAACAGGCACGAAACCGCCCACCTGGCCGAGATGCGCGCCGCCGCCCAGCGAGACGCCTAGCGCCGCTGCGCCTGCCGTGCCTCTATTTTGGGAACACGTTAATTTCCATCTGCAATCGCGTCGGATTTTGTAGGGGCGACTTATCACGTCGCCCGAAATCACATCCTGCCACTACGACGGGCGACCAGGTTGGCCGCCCCTACACATTCTTATTGTGAAGACTTCGTTGATGGTATGAACCAAGTCGTGACTTGCGAGCGGCTGTGGTATAAATGATGCCTGCGCGTCAACACTATGCCGACCGGGGCGGCAATCGACCATGCGATTCCAGCGACTCATTCTCCTACTGCTAGTCAGCCTGGTGACCCTCGCCGCTTCCGCGCAGAGCGAGCTGCCGCCGACATTTCAGCCCGCTCCCCGCCCGCTGCCGTCGTCCGTGCATTACGAGGCTGGCCTGCGGCTTGAGCTCTATTTCTCCGCGCTGATGCAAGGCGGCAGCGGCCTGCTGCGGCTCAGCGGCGACGATATCGCCCGCGCCGATTTTAGCTTCCGCGGCGCGCGGCAACCCTTCTTCACCCGCGACGGCGCCGATTGGTACGCGCTGATCGTGGTCGACATGAATGCCCAGCCAGGCAACTACGAACTGGCCGTGACTGTTGAGCGCGAGAGCGAAACGCTCAGCTTCGGGCGCGATCTGCGCATCGACCCGGCCGGCTACATCGCGCAAGACGTGGAACTGCCGCCGGAGCGCAGTCACCTGACCGACGAGCGCATAGAAGCGGAGGAGTTTGAGCTGCTGGCGGCAATCACGGCCGGCTACACCGCCGAGCCGCTCTGGGATGCTACCGGCTTCGCGCTGCCCAGCGAACATGAGCTTTCAACTCCCTTTGGTGTCTACCGCCTGATGAATGGCGAGCGCGAGACACGCCACACCGGCTGGGATCAGAACGCGCCGGCCGGCGCCCCGATTCGCGCGTTGGCGGCTGGCGTGGCGGTATTCGCCGGACCGCTGCAAATCCGCGGCAATTCGGTTTTACTCGACCACGGCCTGGGCATCTATTCGGGCTACGCGCATCTGTCCGACATTCACGTGGCAGTCAGTCAGCGCGTCGCCGGCGGGCAGGTCATTGGCAGCAGCGGCAACACCGGTCGCAGCAGCGGGGCGCATCTTCATTGGGAAATCGTAGGGCAGGGCTTCTGGCTGGACGGCCTGGCCTTCCTGGACCTATGGCTGCCTGCATAAGCGCTGCGTCCACTGGCCAACCGTCGCCGCGGCGAATTCTTGAAATCTGGCAAAAAGGGGTATAATGCGGTATTGAGTCTGCGGCAGCCGTCGATGCAGCGTAGGGCAAATGCACACGGCGCCGCCGACAACCCTGCAAGCGCTTGAGCGCCGCAGCGCGGTCTTGAGCCAGGATGACGCCAGGCGAGGTTCGCACGGTCGCTGACTGAGGAGGGCATGATGCAGCAGAATGACAACTTCCGGCTGGTGGTACGCCGCGGTCCGCAGCCCAATCAAGCCTTTGAAATCGGCAAGGAAGTCACCACTCTTGGGCGCGATATCACCAACGATATCGTCCTCAACGACCGCGAAACCAGCCGCCACCATCTGCGCCTGATGCGCTCCGGCGATACCATGACCATCGAAGACCTCGGCTCGACCAACGGCACCTTCGTCAACGGCAAACGCGTCTCGGGCGTCACGCCGCTGCAAAACGGCGATATGATCGGCTTGGGCGAGACGGTAACCATGGCGCTGGAAGCCTACAGCAACCTGGCCGAGGCCGCGCCGCCCAGCGCGCCCGCCACGCCACCGCCGATGCCCGCGCCCGCCCCCATGCCGCCCGCCGAGCAGGGTTATACGCCGCCGCCGACCGAATACGGCCTGCCCAGCCCGCCCGCCGATCCCTACGCGCCACCCGCCGACGCCTATCCGCAGCAGCCGCAAGCCTATCCCGGCTATCCGGAACAGCCGCCCGGTCAGCAGCCGCCAGGCCCCTACCAGCAGGCGCCCGCCGGTTATGGCGCGCCGCCAGCGCCCCCCGGCCAATATCCCGGCTACGACTACGATCCCTACGCTGTGCGCGAGGAGAACGGCGGCACATCGCCTTGGCTGATCCTTGGCTGTTTTGTCTTCTTTGTGCTGGTTTTCGTCTGCTTCGCCGGCATCGCGCTGACTGTCATCGATGTGCTCAACCTCTGGTGCGAGGCGCCCGTGATCGTCGATGTCGTCCAGGCCCTGAACCTCGGCTGCTGATAAAGGCTGCCGCGCCCAATCTGACACGCGCCTCCCCAGCGGAAACATTTGGTCGCCTTTGCCGCGCCGCGCCGTGCTAGCCTGCGCCCAGAGCGTTCATCTAAAGCGATCAAAGGAGACCGCCGTGTTCAACTGGCTAAGCCACTTTTTCAGCAAGCGCCGCCGACAGCTGCGTCCGCGCGCCCCGCACCTCGAATCCGTCGCCGCCAGCAGCCGCTTCCAGCTCAGCCCGCCCATCGAGGTAAACGCCGACCGCGCCTACCAGCAGTCGCCCTGGGTCTACGTCGCCATCAACCGCATCGTGGAAGCGGGCGCGCTGGTGCCGCTGCGCGTCTTCCGGCTGGAGGGCGAACGTCGCATCGGCATCGCCAATCACCCGCTTGAGCAACTGCTCAGCCGGCCCAATCCGCTGACCAGCGGCTTCGAGCTGCTGGAGCAGACTATCGGCTCTCTGGAGCTGCACGGCAACGCTTACTGGTTCCTGGCTGGCGATGCTCGCGGCGTCCCGCGCGAAATCTGGGTGCTGCGCCCCGACCGCGTCAGCATTGTGCCGGACGCGTCCCGCGTCGTGGCCGGCTACGTCTACGAGATTGACGGCCAATTCATCCCCCTGGACGCCATCGAGGTGGTTCACTTCCGCCGCTGGCACCCGGGCAACGACTTCTACGGCCTGTCGCCCATCGCGGCCGCCCGCGGCGCCGTGCTCAGCGACCGCCACATGTCCGATTGGAATCGCAATACCTTCGGCCAGGATCAGGGCGTTCCGGCCGGCGTCGTCAACATCCGCGACTTCGTCAGCGACGCCGATTACGAGCGCATCAAACGCGAATGGCGGCAGCAGTACGGCGCGGGCGCGCGCAAGACCGCCTTCCTGCGCGGCGGCACAGTCGAGTGGCAGCACATCGGCTTGAGCCATACCGATCTCGACTTCCTGCAGGGCCGCAAAGCCCAGCGCGACGAAATCCTCAATATCTTCGGCATCCCCGTCGGCCTGGTCAGCGAGAACGCCACCGAAGCCAACGCCAAAGTCGCCGAGCGCCAATTCATCGAGCGTACGCTCTATCCCAAGCTCGCGCGCCTGGCGCAGAAGATCAGCCAGGAGCTGTTGCCATTCTACGGCGGCGACCTCATCGCCGAGTTCGACGACATCCGCCCGACCGATACCGAAGCCCGCCTGGCCGAGATCCGCGCCGCCTACCCGCTGCTGAGCATCAACGAGCTGCGCGCGACCTACTTCCAGCTGCCGCCGGTGGTTTGGGGCGATGTGGCGGTGGGCCAACGCGACTCGCGCACCCCCACCCACGACGAAACCGGTAGGGGCGAGCCATCGGGTCGCCCTGATTCTGTAGACTACAAATCCGCCATCGAAACCGAACTGGCCCAGTGGGAGCGCTTCGCTCTCAACCGGCTGGACAAGCCCGAGCAGACGCGGCCCTTTGAGGTGAGTGCGCTGCCGGACGAGCTGGCCTTTGAGGTCAGCGCCGGGTTGCTATTCGCGCGGGATCGGGAGAGTGTGAAGTCCGTGTTTGCGGGTGTGCGGGCGGGGGCTGGGGTTTAACTACGACAGGTCTAGCTCATTCATCAGGTGACGAATTCGCACATGCTGCACATCGGCGCAACGAGGCTTCTGGCATATCACAAGCAAGGTGGTCGCCATTTTGCCAACGTGATATACGACCCGAAAACCGTCACGCTTACTCAAACGGGCGGAGGTATTCCGTAGTCTCACTTTATAGACTTCCGCTCCGCCCAAACCCTGGATTCTGTCGCCGGGCCTGGTACCACCACGCAAATCTTGAATGAGGCCCGTAAAATCATGCGTGACATTGCGATAGCGGCGTCGTAACTTTTTGACTGAAGATCGGAACTTAGGCGTCAGGACGACTTCCATTTTCTTCCAGTTCGATCTCACGCTCAATCTCGCGCAGGGCCTCAAGGGCGGGCATCACATCGCCATTCTTCATCTGAATCAGGCTGACGCGCAAATCTTCCATGAATTCAACTTGGGCGTCGGTGAGTTCATCAAGTTCGGTTTCGTCGCGCTGCTGTGGCACGGGCGCGGTAGGTGATGGCTTGGGGCTGGGCATGACGGGCGCTCCTTTCGTGCGTCTAGTCTCAGACTGCCGCTGAGCCATCATGAGCATACCATACGGTACACAGATAGACAAAATGTCTGTTCGCGCGCGATCGGGACAGTGTGAAGTCGGTGTTTGCGGGTGCGCGGACGCTAAATTCCTAGTTCGGTAGGGGCGACTCTGTGAGTCGCCCGTTTTGTTTGCCACGGAGGCATAGAGGGCACAGAGCGGCTACTTCGTCTCTTTGATAGTCTCCGTGCGCTCGTCAGCGTCACGTTTGTCGGTAGCTTCTTCAAGCAACTGATAGACTTTCTCCATCAGTGCAGTCGCATGTTCTCCAAATACTCTCAGACGTTTCCACCTTGCCTCGTCAGATTCGCTCATATCGAATGTAGGTGCGCTTGTTCTCAGCTTCTCAATTAGCGATAGCAACTCCGAGTCACCTACGACATTTGCTATGGCTTTCATTTCTATAGTCGAGACGTGAAAGGTAACGGCGGTATCTGTCATTTCATTCAAGAACTCGTCTGTGGCAATTCTTGCCATTGCATTTTTCGTTGGATCTGAAGCTATTAGTTGGAGCTTTTGGTTTCGCCTTAAGGCGCTTAGATACATGCCTCGTGTGAGTTCGTTCAGCCGGTTTAAGCGAACGATCTCCTGATTCAGATGTACGGACAAGCGGTTCACTTCGCTCTGTAGATTCGAGTTTGATACCTGCAAGCTTATGGCTTGTTCGTGTAACTTATGAGTCTCTATTATGTTCCAGCCAACTGCTATCGCATTTACAATAAGTCCCAAGCCAATGACAAACGTTTGAACGTCGATCATATACTTCCTCTGTGCCTCGGTGGCACCTATATCACATCCCGCTGACTCTCTCCATCATCGCTCACATCGTCCCGCTTCCAACGGCTCGCAGACGGCAACATCCCATGCTGCGACAGTCGAAGGCAGGTTGCCGCCGTGGTAGAGCCGGGTGTTCATGCGCTGCCTTGCACGTGATTTGGCGCGATTAGTATATCACAGCGGGATTGGGCAATGTTGACAGGACTGGGGCGACGCTCTAAGCTATCTATGAGATTGATAGGTGGACTATCTATGGTGCAGTCAGCAAATGTGCTAAAGTTTAGCAGTGAATCGCAGACGATGCGCTAAGGGAGGGTGATATGGCATACGACAGGCAAAAGATTGCCAATTCATTTTATTTGTCCAAGTTCAGCTTTCTGCGCGGGATTGCCAGCTTGCTGGATTTCAGCCACTCGGAAGCCGACGAGTTTACAGACGAAATCCTGTCCCGTTCTATCGCAGATGATATGCGCGCCGATTGGGAAGCTGTTGGCGCAGACTTGTGGCTGGCGCTGGGGCAATATGAAGAACGCGCAAAAGACGGAAGCAAGGCGTGAGCGACAGGCGGGACCCTTCGACAGACTCTCTCGGTGATGAGAATCCTTCTCCAAACTTGTCATTGCCGCCCGATCTGCTTAACGACATTCCTGAAGAGAAGCGAGCTGAGTTGATACAGCTTGTCAGCCAGGTAGAAGTCTACGGTAGTTTCTCTGGTCCTCTGCCACCGCCCAACATTCTCAATCTCTATGATTCGGATACTCGCCAAGCGATTGTAGCCGAATTTGTCGCAAATCGCGTCCACCGGACTAAGACGCAGAGCATGAGACAGATTCTCCACTTTGTTTGGGATCTTTTGACCTTAGGCGCTGCTTTTGCATTGGCGTGGCGACTAATTGACGGCAGCATCAACACGATTCAACAGGGTCAAAGCATTGAAGGACTATTGGGTATAGGCGCTACTGTATCAGTAATTGTTGGCGCATTTCTGTTCAGAGATCGCAAACGCCGTCGAGATCGGAGTGAGCGCGATTCCTCGGCGCCCGAAGTGAGCGGAAGTGATGACGACTCTAGCTAACCAGCCAGATTGCAATCAACTCGCCCCCTGTGTGCTTCTGTGACAAATCCCTACATAATCCGGTTGATCCCGTCAAACGCCGCCGTCTTGTAACACTCCGCCAGTGTGGGATAGTTGAACACGTTATTGATGAAATAATCGACCGTGCCGCCGAAGGCCATCACCATCTGCCCGATGTGAATCAGCTCGCTCGCGCCTTCGCCGATGATATGCACGCCCAGCAGCTTGTGATCCTCGCGGTGGAAAACCAGCTTGAGCATGCCGATGGTATCGCCCAGGATTTGCCCGCGCGCGATCTCCTTGTAATAGGCTTTGCCGATCTCATAGGGGATGCCGGCCCGCGTCAGCTCTTCTTCGTTGGCGCCGCAGGTGCTGATCTCGGGGATGGCGTAGATGCCGTAGGGGAAAAGCTCGGGGATGCTCTGATGCTCAATGTCGAAGGCGTGGCAAGCCGCCATCCGCCCTTGCTCCATTGAGGTCGAGGCCAGACTGGGGAAACCCACCACATCGCCGACGGCGTATATGGTGGGGATGGCCGTCTGATAATGCTCGTTCACCTGGATGCGCCCGCGCTGGTCCGGCACGATGCCGATATTCTCCAGGCCCAGGCTGCGGGTCGCGCCTTGCCGCCCGATGGCGTAGAGCGCCTTCTCGGTGACAATCTCCTTGCCGCTCTCCAGGCAGGTCTTGACGCCCGTGCCATAACGCGTATCGCAGTGTTCAATCGTGCGCACGTTCTCGCCCAGGCGCAGGGTCACCCGCTGCTGCCGCATGTGGTAGACCAGCGCGTCCACGATCTCGTGATCGACGAAGTCCAGCAGCCGGTCGCTCAACTCCACCAGCGTCACTTGCGCGCCCAGGGTGGCGAACATACAAGCGTACTCGCAGCCGATGACGCCGCCCCCGACCACGGTCAGCGTCCGCGGCAGATGGTCCAGCTTGAGCAAGCCGTCGCTGGTGAAAATCGTCTCGCCGTCGAAGGGAATGTGGGGCGGCTTCACCACTGTCGTGCCCACGGCGATCATGATATGCCGCGTCGTGATCTCGTCCTCGCCCTTTTTGTCGACGAAGCTGAGATGCACCGTGTGTTCGTTGACCAGCGTGGCGATGCCGGCGAAGAGTTCCACGCCGTTTCGTTGCAGCTGATGCCGGCTGATCTCAATCTCGTGCCGAATCACGTGGTCGGCGCGCAACAGGAGATCGCTCATGGTGATATTCTGCTTGACCGTGTAGGACGCGCCGTAAATTGAGCGCTGGCGAAAGCCCGACAGATGCAGCACCGCCTCGCGCAGGGTTTTCGACGGGATGGTGCCCGTATTCACGGATACGCCGCCGATCAGCGTCTTCTTCTCGATCACCGCCACCCGCTTGCCCAGCTTGGCCGACTGAATGGCCGCGCGGTGGCCGGCCGGTCCCGAGCCGATGATGACCATGTCGTAGTCGTAACGCCGCGGTTTTGGCGCCGGAATGGGTTCTGGTTGTGGTTTGCCGTTTGTGGCGGGCTTGGGTGTAGCGAGTCTTTCGGCCATGTTGCGCCTCGCAACTCTGGGGGGATGACTCAGCAGAGCATAACGCAGAATCGCTGGCAGAGGCAAGGAGCGCGAGATCCGGTAGTGTATCGAATTCGGTTGAAATTCATACGAGCCGATATGGGTTAAGCACACGCGCGACAGTAGCGATTAAACCTGTCCTCGAGTGAAATGCGCCTTTGGGGCGGAAAAGCCGTCTCAACATTCGATTGACCCGTTCCAAGAGGCTGGTCGTTCGTAAAGCCGAGCGCGGCCACTTAGGGTATCGCTGCAGTACCCGGAAAAAGGCAATGGTCTCCTGCCAATCTCGTTGCAGCGTGGCGACTAAATCAGATTGTGTTTCGGCATAAGTCCGACAGAAAGCATCCCTTAATTCTGTTGCTTCTCGACTGTCTTTCGCCTCAAAGATGGCGCGAATGGGTTGCAGGATGCGCTGTTTGAATTGACGGGCTTGTCCGCTGGGCAAGGCATCGGGGACTTGAATGCTCTGCCAGAGATTGCGCAGCTTGTGGAAGGCGCAACGTTGATGTGGTACATGAGGGTGCAGATAGTTCAGCGCGGCAATCAAGCCCTTGCTGCCGTCATGAATGAAGTGTTCCAGCCCCCGTTGGCGATATAGCTTGCGCGCCGCCAAGTCGGATAAGAGGCCTTCCCAAGCCTGGCGACTTTCATCCTCAGCCAACTGCCAGCCCACAATGCCCCAGCGCCGGTTTTGCGGATACAGTCCCAAAGCCACCAGGACACAGACTTTGCGCCGCGCTTTGACCGAGCGTTGGCGTTGGCGACTGTCGACTTTGCTCTGACCGGTATCCTCGAGCAAGGTCAGCCAAATGGCGTCCAGCATGACCACTGGCGGGCAACTGGTCAAGGGCATCGCTGGCGGCATCCGCACCGCTTGCGCCTCCCGATTCAAAGTCCGCAAGCCCATTTGAGTGCCACACTGCTCGCCGATTTCCGCCTGCATTTGCCGCAAACTCAAGCCTAAATCCGCCCAGCGCCCAATGCGATCACAGACATCATCCCAAATTTGTTGATAGGGCTTGAGGATGGAAAAGGGTATCTTGACACTGCCATTACATTGACAGCGCACACGCGGCAGCCAGACCTGCAACACTCCATAATCCGTCACTAATTGACGCCGACGCCGTCCATTGCGCACAAAATCACTAGCCTGCTGACTGCCGCAGACTTGACAGGTCGCTTGACTTTGACGCGATACCTGCGAGCGCCTTTGGTAGGCTTGGCGATACAACCGGGCGGTGACTTCCCGCTCCAGTTGAGATTCAATCATTTGAGACGCGGTCGCGGCCAGTTTGGCTCTCAGGCCCGCCAAAAAAGATTTGAAACCATATCCTGGCTGCGTTATCCTAGTGTACATGACGTGGCTCCTGTTCTTTTGCTTTGCTAGGACAACTAGCATGAATCGGAGTTCACGTCATTTCTATTTCAACCGAATTCGATACACTACCCGAGATCCACAGCGCGCATTTCAGATCATTGACAAAGCAAGCGGCTATACCCGGTTCAATACAGGATAATCGCCGCTCAGCGAGATAGAGCAAGCAGGGTGAAAGATTAAGCCTTGGACCGTAAAGTGATTACCGGTATGACCCGTGTAGTTTTGCTTTTGTACTCGGTAAATTCAGCATGCCGCGCTTCCATCTTTTCGTACAATTCAGTACGCTCAGGCTCCGCGGCAATGCTTGCCAGCGCTGGAATGGTTTCGCTGCCAACTTCCACTGTGACTTCAGGATTGGCGACAATATTGTGATACCAATCCGGATGGGCATCCGCGCCCCCTTTGGAAGCGATAATCACATAGCGATTGCTATCAGCTAAATACACCACCGGATTGATTCGCTCAAGCCCGCTTTTCGCGCCAATCGTATGTAATAGCAGTAAAGTCGCGCCTTCAAAGAAACCGCCAACCTTGCCGCCATTTGCCCGAAACTCTTCAATAATCTGCTTGTTATAATCACTCATGCGCTTGTTCTCCATTGAAGTTACGATCCCGCGCCAACCAAAACCCTGCGGAGCGTAGCGTATATTGGAAGGATACAGTTTACAAGTGCCAGCCAATTGCCAAATGCGCCCCTACTCCCGCAGCACAATTCGCAAGATCTCGCCCGTAGCGACATCTGCGGTGAAGAGCCGCCCGTCCGGCGCCTGGACGATGCCGTTGCTGGCGCGCAAGGCGCTCTGCTCGGCCGGCAGCCCCTCGCTGAGCAGCGTCACTGTCTCGTAGCGGCCGTCGCCGTCCTGGTCGCGCAGCTGGCTGAGCGCGCCGCCGTGCATCAGCAGCAAGCTGGCGCCGCGCCGGAACATGCCGGACACTTGTCCCAGCGCTTCTTGTTCGTCCGAGAAAATCAGCACGGTCTCGTCCGCTAGTCCGTCGCCGTCGCGGTCGCTCAGGCGATACACCTCGCCGGCCCGCGTTGCCGCCAGCAGTTGCCCGTCGGCGTCAAAGGCCATGGCGGCGATGATGTTCAGCCGGTCGCTGTCGATTGGCGCCGCGCCATAGACGACGGTATCGGCCGCGCTGAGGGTGACATCCTCGACGGCGGGAGTGCCCGTGGCAGCCGTCTCCAGCGCAATCAAAGTCGCGGCTGACAGCGTGGCGCGCTGCAACTGCGCCTGGGCCGTCGCTTGATAGGCGGCCAAGGTGGCGCGGGCATCGGCGGCCGGTCCCTCCGCAGCGACTGTCTGCCTGATGGCGGCGGCGGCGGTCTGGCTGGCCACCTGCTGATGCAGCTCAATGGCGCTGCAAGCGCTCAGCAGCCAAGCCAGGCCGAGGCTGACGAGCAGGCGCGCCGCCGTTGGAAATCGAATGTTGGCATTCACGCCGATAAGTATAACGCTTTTGCGGAAGATCAAATCGGTGGCGAGGCCGTCGCGATGAATATGATAATGAAAACCAGGAAGGCGGCTAGAATGCCGAAAGAGATGATCGGCTTGATGCTCTGGCGCTTGCTGGTCGCGGAGACTGTCGCTTCACGCTGGCGCAGCATGGCGTCGGCCAGCTGATTGGCGAACCAGCTCATGCCCCCGGCAGTTGCGATAATCGCGGCGGCGTAGGCCAGGTCGTCCGTATTTGGCAGTTGGTACAAGCTGCGCATCAGCGGCGCATTCAGGACCATGGCGGCGATAACGGCGATGGCGGTTCCGCGCCAGCTCGGCTCCCGCTTGCGGATGGCGCTGCTGTAGTAAGCCCAAATGTCGATGGCGATCAGCGGCAGCAATGCGGCTAGCCAGGCCGCGACTTGCAGCATCTCGGCGTCGAAGAGACGGATCAGGATCAGGCGAATGACCAAGGCCAGCAGCCCGGCCGCGGTGGCCGCGCCGGCGCAGCGGGTGACGCGCGTGGCTACCACGCCCGCAAAGGCAACGCATGCGGTCAGGATTGGCCGCCAGCAGCCATTCGGGCCGATACAAGTCAAGCGGTCCAAAGGCGACGCCGACTATGGCCGCGTCCCAGTCGATCAGCATGAGCTGCAGCCACAGCATCTGCATGGCTGCCAGGATCAGCAGCGACAAGCTGTCGTCGAGCCGCAGCTTGAAGATGACATGCCATTCATGTCGCTTCCAGGTCGATACGTGCAGGTCCAGAGCCAGCAGCTGGGTCACGACGAAACTGATCAGCAGAATCAGATGCGGCACGCTCCAGGGTGTGATGTCTTCGCCGAAGATCAAATGCCAGACCGGGTCCGCCGGCAAGGCATACAGTAGAAAGGCCGCATTCATAATCAGCAGCCCGACCATGGTGTTGGCGCGGAATCGCTGCTGAAAGTTGCCGCGCAAATGGCGATTGAGATAAAGCAGCGCCCAGAAGCCGCAGACGCTGGCGGTTGCGAAGCCGAAATAAATCAGCAGGTGCGGGCGCCACAACAAGTCTTCGCCGAAGGGAATGCCGTAGCTGCGGTGCCACACTTCGTCCCAGAGGCCGCCGACAACGGTGGCGAAGCCGCCCAATGCCAGAATCAGCGCCAGGAGCTCGCGCGCCCGGAAGGTCAAGGCCTGCTTCTGCGGCTGACGCAGGCCGGGCGCCAGTGGACGAATCAGCAGGCGCCATAACGCAATCACGAAAGCGCAAATGACCAGCAAGAAAATAGCGCTCTGCGCCCAGAAGGCGGCGGCGCTCACATCAGCCGGGATGCCGCCCCAGATGGCGAAGGCGATGAATAGTCCAACACCGGCCACTCCAGCGATAATCCAGGGCAGGCCTTGGCTGAGCGTGGACATGACGACCTCCGGGGAAACAGGGCTTGCGCTTAACCTAGCTTACCACAAGGGCCGGCGCAGAGTACATTAATAGGCGCGCGCGGAGTGCGGGGGGCGCTAGGCAAGGAGTTGGGATAGGAAAGCTTTGGCGTCGTCGAAGGCGGGGTGGTTCCAGATTTCCGATTTCCACCAACTCATGCGGTAAATATCGGATAGGTACTTTCTGTTGATGTCATTGCTAACTGCCGCATCAGATGCGTTCTTGCCACTGATGAAGACTCTGGCCTTGGCCTTGGGAAGGCGATGTTTAGCAACTGGGATGTCCGAGCGCTGTAAACATGCGAAGAACTCTTCGACGCAATTGATGACTGGATCACCGCTTAGCGCCTCAAGCACCAAATCTTCCAACATGCCTTCTCGACCAGCTGCCGGAAGCAATAACACAGAGACCGCTGGTTGCCCGCTCGAAGGCTCAAACGAAGATTGTGGGATGGGCAATTCAATGGGGCTGTTGCGATTGCAGGTTCGTATTGCGTCCTGAATACTCTGTACGGCGTCAGTCCCATAATCCGCGTCGCGCACCACACCGATATTGGCAACCGTGTTAAATGATTGCAGTTGAGTCAACTGGAATAAGCGTTGGGCGAGTGCGTCTTTGCCACCGTATTCAAGAATGTGGATTGGCGTCGATTCATCAAAGCCAAGATGCCTACCCAGTTGGATGAAAAACTCTTTGTCGTCTTGTCCCTCTACTAAAAGTAGTCGGGTCTTCCCGGACGGGATTAACTGCGTCATCCGCGTACCTCATGGTCAAAGCCAAAGTCTGCCAGTGCTTTCATTCCGTAGTCGTTATATGTCACTGCTTCGACATTCCCGGTTTGGATATCTCTATCAAGGCGATGGAAACGAAATTCGTAAGGGTCGTCGCCTTTGAAGGCTTCGTGCGCGGCTTGCAACATCTCTTTACTGTGAGTAGTAGCAAAGACTTGAATATTTGACTCTCGTGAAACTTGATCAATTATTTTCCAAACGTCTTGCTGAATGGAATAGTGGTAGCCGTTTTCGATTTCGTCGATGAACAGCACTCCGTTGGAAACTTCGCTCATGGCTAGTATCAGTCCGGCAATTCGATTCATACCGTCTCCCAAGCTCGTAATTGGCAGTAATTTTCCGATACCAATGTCGACATATATTAGGGGCCTGTTACCACTGTAGAGCAGGTCTAGATCCTGTAGCTTTGGCTCTACAATACGCAGAGCATCAATGAAACTAGCAATGTTGCCTGACTTTTTCATTAGACTGTAAAGTTGGGCGATCGTTGCAGTGTTCATCTGCGCACGTGTATTGATAAAGTCTGATGGGATTAATATGTTGCTCTTGAAACCGGCTCCTTTAACTATGTCATTGGCAAGCAAGACGTAAAGTGGCTTACTGCCGAAGTTTGATTTAAACTCAAGAACCTCGACATTCTCATAGCGGTCGTCATCTTCCACTTCGTACTCTTTAAGCGTGGCGATAAACTCTTCACTATCTGGCGACAGTGAATTTATTTCAATCTCGAATTGCTTGTTGGCACCCGGCACATGCCTAGGATGCTTTGTCAGTGTAGCCAGCATCGATATCTTCTTCTCGCTTTTTGAGTCGTTGAAGATATCGTCCCAGCTAATGATATTGGGCGGCTCGGGATGCGGTGCTCGCAGTCTGCTACGCCATGGAAAGTCATCATCAAGCATTAGATTACTTCGCAACAGAGTATTTGGGTTCCGGTTCCCCGAATGTATATGCATTGCTTCAAGCAAAGACGTCTTCCCAGCATTGTTTTTCCCTGCGAATAGATTTATGCGTCCAATGTCTTGCAACTGAAGATCGCGGAATCCTCGGAAGTTCTTGACATGAAAAGAGTCGTACATATCGCACCAACTTTGTTCTGCTTCGCTGGCGTCAATTGTAAACGAGAAGCTAATATATTTTGAGTGACAGTATTGAATACATCCGCCACACTCTAATTCAGTGCTACAATGCCCTGCCATGATCACCATCCTCGCCATCGAAACTTCCTGCGACGAGACCGCCGCCGCCGTCATCAGCGCCGGCCCCGCCATGCGTTCCAACGTGGTCGCCTCTCAGGTCGACCTGCACGCGCAGTTCGGTGGGGTCTTCCCGGAATTGGCCTCCCGCGCTCACGCCGAGGTCATCAGCGCTGTAGTCGCGCAAGCCCTGGCGGAAGCGGACACTGACTACGCCGATCTGGATGCGCTGGCGGTGACGCAAGGTCCCGGACTGGTCGGCTCGCTGTTGGTGGGCATCAACTTCGCCAAAGGGCTGGCGCTGGCGACCGGGCTGCCGCTGCTGGGCATCAATCACCTGGAAGGGCATATCTACTCGCTGTGGCTGGCGCCGGATTTCGACCAGCCGGACTTCCCGCTGCTGGCGCTTATCGTCTCCGGCGGGCACAGCGAGCTGGTGCTGATGAAGCAGCATGGCGTCTATCAGCGGCTGGGCGGCACGATTGACGATGCGGCGGGCGAGGCCTTTGACAAGGTCGGGCGTTTGCTCGGCTTGCCCTTTCCCGGGGGGCCGGCCATAGAGCAGGCAGCCCGAGGCGGCGACGCGAGCGCCTATCGTTTCCCACGCGCCAAGACCGACGGCGATTACGACTTCAGCTTCAGCGGACTAAAGACGGCGGTTATGCGGGCGGTCACCGTGCAGCCGAGTGGACGCGGCAATCAGCGCCGGCGCGGCGACGAGCGCAGCGCTGCCTTGCGCGACGGTGTGAATATCGTCGATGTCGCGGCGAGCTTCCAGGATGCGCTGACGGACGCGCTGGTAACGACGACCTGTCGGGCGGCGCGTGACTTTGCTGCGCGGGCGGTGCTGCTGGCGGGCGGGGTCAGCGCCAATACGTTGCTGCGCCAGAAATTAGGCGCCGCGCTGGACCTGCCGCTGTACGTTCCGCCGCTGTCGCTCTGCACCGACAACGCCGCCATGATAGGCGCGGCCGCTCTTTTTCGTTTGCGCGCTGGCTTCCGCAGTCCGCTGGATTTCGAAGCGCGCGCCAGCTGGCGCTTGAGCGAGGATGTATATGCTTATGAAGTTGAAAGCCGAATCTAGTATTCGATACCCAATAGCCTGCCGGCTGGCTCATTATCCGTAAGTCGGAGACGTACAAACTTGTCGATTTCAAAGCCCTCCGTGAAGTCATCATAGGGTAAGCTGTCTGAGTTAAGACACACAATGTACTGGAAACCGATTTCTCGTGATTTTCTTTCTCCCAGTTCCAGTGCGCGCGCAACTTGACGTTCGTCTACATCGGAAAAAAGCGTACTATCATGAATTAGGAATCCAGGCTGAACGTCGCGTTGTGACCACAATTCAGCACGCATTAGATCGAAGCAAAGGACTTTCATTTTGCTGACGCCGCGACTTTCTTCACGTTCAATCTCCACGCGAAATTTGAAGCCTGAACTGGGGACTATATCAGCAATCAATGCACCGGGCGTTTCATAAAGACATTCCGAGTTCGCGTTAAATATTTCTGCCGCTAGCCTTTTGCTGTGCCGCTCATCCATGTCTCGACGTGCGTCAAGGTGTAGTCTGCCCTGTTCTATCTTGATCTCGGACTGTTCATTATCTATCTGCCGTCTCTGATCAATCTGCCGGTCGATGGACTCGAGAGTCGCCTGTTGTTCTTGGTTTAGTTTAAGAAGTTCGTTGTAGTCCTCCAGCGCGCCGTGCGTATCCAGAAACTTCATCAATTTCGCCTGCCTTGTCGAAAGATTCTTCTGTTCAGTAATCGCCTTTTCAAGTTCGTTTTCAAGACGAGCGGCTTCATTTTCAAGATATTGCCGCCTATTTTTGGTTACTTCGAGATGGAATAACCGTACATCGTCGAGCCGACGTTTGACCAGATCTGGCAAACTTGCGCCTGCCTCTTCATATAGTGCGCTTACTCTGATCGCCTCGGCTGGCCTGGTTTCTTCGACACTTCGCCTGTGAAACTCGATCAACCGCTTCAATTGCAGAATGTGATTAGCCAAATCATGGAGTTTGGCAGTAAGGAAATTTGCGTCGTTCTCGATTTCTTCGTATTTCGGATGCACTTGGAATTGTCTAAGTTCGGCATCCGTCCTTTGAATCTGACGTTGCAGTCTTTCTCGCTCGTATTCCAACTCTCCGACAGTCCCCACCATATTCGCGATAAGGTTGTCACCCTCCCTAAGGGCTTTTCGCACCGTGTTTACACTCTTTGTTCTATCTCGCAATTCTTGCCACCGTACGGCGTGTCTCCAATTCAAATCAAGCATATATGCGTTGTGTACTTGAGAATCCCAAACGAATTGTCGCGAGTTGTTAAGAAACGGATCGGTAAACTGGTCGCGACGAATATCATAGCTCAAAAGAGATCGAAACGAGGGCCAGCACTTTTTTCTTTCCACGTCGATATCGTAGAGACCCCAACCAAGCGTCGAATTCCATTCCGCTACTTTCGAACGATATGTCTCCAGTCTATGCTCGATTTCCGGTTTAATTGGCCAGTGCGAACAGTCCGTTTCCGGCGCAATCTTTACATGACCAGGTCTATCAACCGAGCGTGAAACAGACACCAGCTTATTGCGCATTCTAAAATCGAGGTGGAAGTCCCAGCCCTCCAGTGGTTTTATACGAAGCCCTCTTGCTTTCTCCGCCTTTGATCCCAAACAGAAATGAATAATGTTCAACAGGGTGGTCTTGCCTAGTCCGTTGCGCGTGTCCTTTTCCTTTGATTCTTCTGTTCTCTCAGCGAGAACCACATTGAAGCCAGGAGTGAACTCAATAGAGTTGAAGCTGTCTTGGTTTGCGCTAACCTTAGTGATCATGGTTGCAGTCTCCAAAGTTTGCCTTCCCGGATCTCAATGACTTCAATCATATATAGTAAGTCCAGTCCAAGAGTAAACCTTTCGTAAGTCGAAATCTCAGGGAGGGATCTCAAATCTTCCCATAAGGAGGCTACGGTCGTCGGACGACCAAGATGTGCCAAGATAACTGCACCAACTCCCAATATCGAGTTTTCTAAACTAATGTGTTTGCTGGGCAGTATCATTGGTCGAAAAGATCACATCGCTCAAAAAAGTAGACAACGAGTACTATCGCGGCTACCCATCTGGCGGAGTTCCTACTATTACCACATGCAAAGTGAACTAGCTCGCTGAAGACATCGTCGTTGACCAAGCCGTCTCTCTTGAGATTACCATATAGTGTCAACAGCGGTCCGAGAACCAAGTATGCGAAACCAGATGTTGGTTTGGAAACGTTATTAATGTAGTCTTCAATTTCGGCCGCCTGAAGCAGACCGATTCCGATTAATCGCTGTGTACTTGTTGACAGATCGTTTCGTCTAATCTTGTCTTCGACCGGTACTAACGTGAAGTCGCCACTCGGCAACTCGGAACTGTCTGCAAGCCAAGTTATAATAGTGTCCAACTCTTTCGAATTGAACTTAACCACCTCCCACAATCTGATGATTTCCTTTCCGATTTCCATTTCTTAAGCGTTTCCGCGGGGTACGCGCGCTCCTGTCGATCTACTATTCTGTGGTGAGTAAGGCACAGAAGCAAAAGATTCTCATATGCATGAGGATCGTCCGACGAATCCGGTGGTAATGGCCTTGGCCCGTTCGGACTATATGCATGAATGTGACAGATGTCTCCAACGGTGGTGATTCCATAAGACGCGTCAGTGTCGCTGGTCAATGTAGTAGTGCATTGCGGAAACGTACAGAAATGACCGGACATCGCCCAAAGTCGTCGCTCTACGTGTCTCGAAATTTCTTTTCGTGCTTTGGGCATGAATTTCCTGACTCTCCTTCGCATTCGATAATACACGAAGTAATTCTAGCGGAGCGCTCAAGAATGTAAAACCTGTGTTCTACGTTTTCACGCTTAAACGCAGTATCGGACAACATGGGATCACAAGCGCTACGGCTAAGAATGATATTTTGTGTAGAATCCAGAGTTGTAGGTAAGGGGAATCGCCAAAGGCAGCGCATGACACAACTGCAAATCGGCATCATCGGCGCTGGCGCGGCCGGGCTGGCAGCCGCCTGGGACTTCGTGCGCGCCGGGCACTCCGTCACCATCTACGAAGCGGCTGACCGCGTCGGCGGTTTGGCGGCCGGCTTCAAAGACGAAGGCTGGGACTGGACGCTGGAGAAGTTCTACCACCACTGGTTCGCCACCGACCACGATATTCTGGGCTTGGCCGAGGAGATGGGCGTACGCCACAAGGTCGTCTTCCCGCGCCCCAAAACGAGTTACTGGGTTGACGGCAAACCGGTGCGCAGCGAGATTTCGCCCTCGGCGATTTTCCTGCCCCTCTCGCTGATGTCCACCCTGCGCATGGGCTTGGCCGGGATGGCCATCAAGTTCGCGCCGCGCTGGCAACCCTTCGAGCGCGTCACCGCCGACGCCTGGATGCGCCGCTGGATGGGCGCCGAGGCTTATGAGAAATTCTTCAAGCCGCTGCTGATCGGCAAATTCGCCGAACAATACGATCAGGTGCCGATGTCATTCATGTGGGCGCGCATCGTCAAGCGCACGCTCAAGCTGGGTACTTACACCGGCGGCTTCCAAGCTTTCCTGGATGAGTTGGCGCGGCAGCTGCGAGCGCAGGGCGCGGCGATTCATTTGAGCGCGCCCGTCGAGGAGATCCGCCTGCGTGAGGGAAAGCCGGCGCTGCGTATCGGCGGACAGTGGCAGGGCTTCGACCGCGTGCTCAGCACAACATCGCCGCGGCTGCTGCTGCGGATGGCGCCCGACTTGCGCGAGACCGAATATGGCCGGCAAGTGGCGGCGCTGAAGAGCATCGGCGGGATCTGCGTCGTCTTCGCGCTCAAGCAGCCGCTGATGCCGGACGATACCTACTGGCTCAATCTACCGGCGACAACGGCCGACAAGACCCGGTCCGACTTTCCCTTTCTGGCCCTTGTGGAACACACCAACTATATCTCGCGCGAACATTACGGCGGCGACCATATCGTGTACTGCGGCGACTACGTGCCGCCCGACCACGAATACTTTCAGCTGAGCGAAGACGAGTTGGTGGAGCGCTTCCTGCCCGCGCTGACTAAGATCAATCCGGCCTTTAAGCGCGACTGGATACGCAAACGCTGGGTTTGGCGCGCTGCCTACGCGCAGCCCGTGCCGACCTTGAACCACAGCCGCAACCTTCCCGCGCTGAAGACGCCGCTGCCCGGCCTCTACTGGGCGAGCATGTCGCAGGTCTATCCCTGGGATCGCGGGACGAATTACGCCGTTGAAATCGGCCGACGCGCAGCGCGTTTGGCGCTTGGGGGCGGCTGAGCTAAGCCGCGTCGCCGGAAGAACTGTACAGGCGGCGAATCGTGCTATCGTTGCGCAATTGCAGTATAATCAGCAGACTGGGCGCTTTTCGCAGGCGGCTGTTGCTTTGAATCCGTCGCGCGTCCGCAGGCTTGAGCCAATGGGAAAATCGAGCTTATAGATTCATATTGAGATATTGTATTATTGAAGGGCAGTAGCAACGAGCCTTCGCGGTGGCGGGCGCGCTTAGCCTGCGCAGTGACTGCGATGTATGCTGTGGCTGGTTGTGAGACCTCTGTGCCAGAATCTCAAAGGTTACTTTAGCGTGTCGGAAGCACAGTCCAGCGCCATCAACTTAATCGCCGAGCTGCGGCAGCTTGAGGGCTTGATCGACCAGGTGAGCAGCACGGTCGAGTCTCAGCGGGAACTGCTGCTCAAGCGTCGGCTGGCGATGCCGCCCACGATTCTGCAGAAGCTGGGCGAGTTGCAGCAAGATTTCAAGCGCCTCGAAGACAACGTGGTGGGGGAGCAGACCGAGCTGCAGCAGTTGCGCGCCCTTTCCGACATGTCGACGCGCATCACCAATTCACTCGATGTCGATACCGTCCTGCATGAAACAATGGAGCTGGTCATCGTCCTGACGCAGGCGGAGCGCGGTTATATCATTCTGCGCAACCCGGACAGTGGCGAGCTCGAATTTCGCATCAGCAGCGAGGGCGGCTTGCTGGGGCGGGGCATGGACCGCGGCGGCGCCCCGCAGATTAGCATGACGGTGGTCAATCAGGTTATTGAGACCGGCGAGCCTTTGCTGGCCGATAACGCCTTCCAGGACGAACGACTGTCAACCACCGAAAGCATTATCAACTTCGTGCTGCGTTCAGTGCTTTGCGTGCCGCTGAAATACAAAGACCGCACTACCGGCGTCGTTTATGTGGACAACCGCCTGGTATCGGGCATATTCACCGAGCGCGAATTGAACCTGATGCTGGCCTTCGCCAACACCGCGGCCGTCGCCATCGCCAACGCGCATATGTACAGCCGCGCCGAACAGATCCTGGCTGAGATCACGCGGGTCAAAGAATTGATGGACAACATCTTTTCTTCGGTGGGCAGCGGCATCATCGCCGTCGACTCCAACGACCTGGTGCATACCTTCAATCGCGCGGCGGGCGAGATTCTGGATGTCATGCCCGATGCGGCGGTCGGCTACGAAGTGGATCACTTGATCAAAAACACGGCGCTGCAACTGGCGGATCATCTGGCGCTGGTCAAGGAAAAGAATATGGACCACTCGCTGGAATTAAACGCGGATCTTCCTGACGGCGGTCAGATCGCCCTGGCGCTCTCGATGTCTCCTTTGAAAGACGGCAATGACCGGACCCAAGGCGTTACTCTGGTGATGGACGATGTCACGCATCTGGTTGAGCACGAGTCGACCATCCGCGAGATGAAGCGCATCTTGCCCGAAGGCATGGTGGACCAGATCAATGAAATCGCCAATATCAAGATGGGCGGCGTCCGGCGCGAGGTGACTTGTTTATTCGCCGATGTGCGCCCCTGGACGACCCTGCCCGATGTCACCGCCAGCGAAAAACTAAAAATCCTCAACCAGTATCAAGCGGTGGCGACGGCCTGCATCCACGAATGCGGCGGCATCATCGACAAATACATGGGCAACGAAGTGATGGCCCTGTTCAACACGCAACTGAATCCCGAACATTGCCACGCCCAGCGAGCGATCGATTGCGCCCTGCTTATGCGCGACCACTACATCGATCTCTACCGTGAAATGGGCATCAATCCCGAGCCGCACTATTACATCATCGGCATGTACACCGGCGTGGCGACCATGGGCAACGTGGGCAGTTTTCAGCGGCGGGAGTTTACCGCCCTGGGCCACAGCATCAATACTGCCAAGCGCGTGCAGGAAAACGCCGCTCCCGGCAGCATCACCATCCTGCAGGAGACGCTTGACCATCTCAATCACAATCACAGCGGAAACCTTGCCTACGATATTCGCCCGCGTGACCTCATCTACGGCAAGGGGCTCTCCGAGGGCAAGCAAGCATACGAGGTCTTTCGAAACTGATGAGTCAGCAGGCTGGCGCCGGTGGCTTCAGCGCGATTCAAGCCGAAGTACGCGGCCTGAAGCAGCGCGCCGATGAAATCAAGACTCTGCTGGAGCAGCAGCAAGAGTTGCTGCGCCGCCGCGGCATCAAACTGCCGCCCAAGGCCATCGACCGATTGTGGACCGTCCGCTCTTGCATCGACAAGCTGTCGGTCGGCCTGGTCGATACGCACATGCAGCTGCAGCAGCTGCGCCGCCTGGCGGAAACGACAGCGCTGATCAACTCGCCGCAGGAGACTGACGAAGTCCTAAACCAGGTGATGGAAACCGTGATCCAGTTGACGCAGGCGGAACGCGGCTATATCGTGCTGAAGAACCCGCAGAGCGGAGGTCTCGAGTTCAAAGTGGCGCGCGGGCTCAGCGCCGAAGAGACAGCCGCTGGCGGGCGCATCGTCAGTTGGTCGGTGATCAACCTGGTCGTCGAAAGCGGCGAGCCGCTGCTGACGGTGGATGCCGGCGCTGACGAGCAATTCAGCCACAGCGAAAGCATCGCCGGCTTTAACTTGCTCAGCATTTTGGCCGTGCCGCTGAAGGCGCGCGATGAAGTGATCGGCGTAGCTTACTGCGACAACCGCGTCATGGCCGGCTTGTTCAAAGAAAACGAGCTTAGTCTCTTGACCAGCTTCGGCCAGCAGGCGGCTGTCGCTATCGAGAATGCGCGCTTGTTTGAAGACATCCGCGCGCAGATGGCGCTGATTGAGGAGATGCAGGTTCGGCTGTCCAATATCTTCGCCTCGATCGGCTCCGGCGTTATCACGGTCAACGACGAGAATTGCATCATCGTATGTAACGAGGCGGCCGAGGGGATCACCGGCGCGCCAAACGACCGGGCTATCGGCGTCTCGCTCCACGAGGTGCTGCCGCATGTGACGGAGAGTTTTTTCGAGTATATTGATCGGGTTCGGCGCGAGCGCGCGCAGCACATTTGGGCCGAACGCTTTGAGCATCACGGGCGGCAGACTTACTGGCAAGTGGTGGCCAGCCCCCTGCGCGGCGAAGATGAGGCCAGCCACGGCGTCGCCCTGGTGATTGATGATCTCACCGAGCGCAAGGAGCAAGAGGAACAACGGCGACTGCTGGGCACCTTCATTCCCGAGGCGCTGCTGCAGAATATCGGCTCAATCAGCGAGTTGGATACCAGCCCTGCCGAGCATACCATTACGGCTATGTTCGCTGACGTCCGCGGCTTCACCTCTTTTAGCGAGACCTTGCAGCCGGAAGACTTGATGCGAATCATCAACCGCTATCTGGGCGCCGCCAGCGATGCCATCAACGCGCACGACGGCATCGTCGATCAATACCTGGGCGATGCCATCACGGCGCTTTGGAATACCCAGCTCAATCACCAGGCAGATCACGCATTGCGCGCGCTGCGGGCGGCTTGCGCCATTCTGTCCGATGTGCAGGCGCTGCACGATATATTGCACGTCGACCAGCAGCTGCACTTTGGCATCGGCATTCACACCGGGCACTCGGTGCTGGGCATGGTGGGCGGCGCCAATCGCATTGAATTCTCCGCGCTGGGCGAAGCGCCCGATGTAGGCAAATTCTTGCAGGAAAACGCCGAGCCCGGTGAAATCATCATCAGCGCCGAGACCTACGAATTGGTCAAAGGGCAATTCGAAGCCGAAGCCCTGGCGGCGCGCAAAATGAGGCCGGGTTACGAAGCTTTCGAGACGATTTACCGCGTCAGTCCGCGCCTGCCTGCCAGCAACGGCGCCAATCGTACGCTGAGCTAAGCCCTTTGGACGCGCGGAGATGAAACCCACACCACCCAGTCCCCTGTTTGCGGTTGGCGTCATCGCCGGTCTGGCGCTGGGCATATTCTTCGGCATCAGCATGGGCAACGTGGCCTACGGCATGCCGCTCGGCGCCTTGCTGGGCGTCATCATCGGCGCGATCTTGAGCCGGGCAAGCAATGATCAGCAGTAGCCCCGCTTCAGCGAAACCGACGCCTTACCCGCGACCACGTCATACCTGGTGCGCGCCGGTATGCGCATCTGCTAAAATAGACTTGAATCGTGTCAACTTTTGACCCAAGAACGTTCTCAGGAATTGACGAATTAAGCCGATGCGCGCCAAAGGCGAACACAAAGCCAGTACGGGCCTTTTCAAAGGGCTGTTCTTTGTCTTGCTGCTGGTGTTCTTCCTGGCGGCGACCGGCTACCAGGCCATCAGCAGCGGCATCGACTACTCGCTGGTAATTGGCGTGTTCGCCACGCGTTTCCTGGGCATCTTCGTTGAAGCGGCGCCCTTTCTGCTGCTGGGTTCGATCACCGCCGGCTTAATCGAAGCCTTCGTCAAGGCCGAAGACATCTGGCGTTTCGTGCCAAGCAACCGGCTGGCGGCGACGATCATGGGCGCCTTCCTCGGCCTGGCCTTCCCAGTCTGCGAGTGTGGCGTCGTCCCGGTGACGCGCCGCCTCTTTAACAAGGGACTGCCTGTTTCGCTGGGTGTGGCTTTCTTGCTGGGCGCGCCGTTCATGAACCCCATCGTCTTCGCCAGCACCTATATCGCCTTCGGTTTCGGCCCGGTATTCATCGGCCGCATCGTCATCACCATCCTGGTCGCGGTAACCGTCGGTCTGGTCATCGGCGCGTTTGCCAAGCCTAGCGCGGTGCTCAAACCCGTATCGCAAGAGCAGGACCATTCGCACGAGCATGAGGCGCCGGCGGCAACGCGCGCCAAGCTGCTGCAAGCCCTGCAGATCGCCGCGGATGAATTCTTCGAGATGGGGCGCTTTCTCATTCTCGGCTCGGCCCTGGCCGCCCTGATGCAAACGCTAGTGCCGCAGGAGAGCCTGCTGGCGCTGGGTACGGGCCCGGTGCTCTCGGTGCTCTTTATGCAGGTTCTCGCCTATATTCTCAGCGTTTGCTCGACCGTGGACAGCTTCCTGGCGCTGGCATTTGTGAATACCTTTACCACCGGCGCCATCGTCAGCTTCCTGAGCTTCGGCCCCATGGTCGATATTAAGAGTACGCTGATGTTCACCGGCGTTTTCCGCAAACGCATCGTGCTCTACCTCGTTCTGCTGCCCTTTATGTTGAATTTGCTGGCGGGTGTTTTACTCAACCTCGCCCTCGGATACTGATTAAAATGCTGGAGAGAACAGGCCGATGACAGCGATGGGCGACCATCATCACCACGCAGCGCCGCGCAGCAACCACATCTTCTGGGCGAAGACGGGCATCCTGTTGGGCATGGGCCTCTATTTCAGTTGGCTGATTATCAGCGGCAATTTGGCTTATTACATTAATCAGCGCTTCGCCTGGCTGGCGGTTGTCGGCGCGGCGGTATTCATCGTGCTGGCCCTGGTGAACATTTACAGCAGCTTGCGCGTCGACGACGAATGCCACCAGCATCAGCACTTCCAGGTCGGCTGGGATATCCTGCTCATCGTCGCCTTGCCCCTGCTGCTGGCGCTGATTGTGCCCTCGCGCTCGCTCGGCATTGAAGCGGTGAACGGCGGCATCAGCCTGAGTCCCGTGGGCGTGGCCAGCCGGTCGGCTTTCCAGCGCAGTCCGCTGGACCGAAACATCTTGGACTGGCTGCGCGAATTCGAGCGCGCGTCTTCGCCGGCCGCCTTCAATGGAGCGCCCGCCGATGTCACTGGCTTCGTTTATCGCGAGCCGGGCTTTGCTGACGACGCCTTCATGCTCTCGCGCTTCACCATGAGCTGCTGCGTCGCCGACGCCTTCCCCATAGGCATGCCGGTCAGCGGACCTGGCGCAGCCGACTATGAGACCGGCGCCTGGCTGCGCGCGCGCGGCGAGTTGGAGGCGGCGGATTTCGATGGTGAGTTTATGCCCGTGCTATTCGCCGATACGCTCGAGGCGGTCGCTGAACCGCGGCAGCCCTATCTCTATCCCTGACCGGCCGGTGACGCTATGAAACTGGACAAGCTCGACTTCGCCGTTTTCATTCTGGTCGCGTTATGCCTGGCCGGCGTAGGCATCGCCGCTTATCTCGGCGATCCGGCGCGACAGCCGATACAGGTCGCCTATCTCTACCCGGCGCTGGGTTCCCCGCAAAATGTCTGGCTGTCGGACATAGACCGGCCCGGCCATCAGCAGCAGTTGACCTTCAGCGAGCGCGGCGTGTCGGACTTTGACATCAGCCATGACGGCCGCTGGCTGGTCTATGCCGAGCATACTGGGGGTCGCGGCGTAACCCTGCGCTTGCTGGATATTCCCAGCGGCAATGTTCGCGACCTGGTCGACTGCGCCGCGATAAGGGCATTGTGCACAGCCCCGGTCTTCAGCCCCAATGATGAGTTGCTGGCCTACCAGCGCTCCGAGGCTTTGGGAACGAGTTACGGCTTGTCGCGGATTTGGCTGGTTGACATGACTAGCGCCGGCTATGACACCATTCCGCTGATTGGCGATACGCAGATTGTCGGCCACAGCGCGGTTTGGTCCGGTGACAGTAATATGGTTTCCTTCTATAGCGCCGATTCAACTCAGCCGGGTATCTTGTTGTACAATCTCGTGCCGCGCGGCGACGGCGACGACGTGCAACTGCGTTTTATCCCCTCGTCTTATGGCGTGATGGGCGCGCTGTCCCCCAACGGCCAGCAGGTCATTTTCCCTGATCTCGTTTTCCGTGATGGACAATTCTACGGTCACCTGCAAATTGCCGACCTGGCCGCAAAAGAATTCGCCGCCTTCACCGACTCGAATGGCCCCATCGACGATGTCGCGGCGCAGATTAGCCCGGATGGTCGGTCTGTCGCCATCGCCCGCCGCTACACCGACTCGCGCTGGACGCAAGGGCATCAGCTTTACGTCAGGGCGCTGGCGGCCGAGACCGCGGAATGGCAAGCGGTCGCTTTCGATCCTGATTACAACACCTCGTATTTCCGCTGGGACGAGGGTGGGGAGCGGCTGGTGATGCAGCGCTTTCCGTTCGTCGTCGATGCGGAATCTGGCGTGCCGGCGCGTCCTGAAGTCTGGATTCATGACCTGACCACGGGCGAAAGCCGCGAGATCATCGAAGACGCCTATTTGCCCAAGTGGGTGGCCCGGTAAAGCCGAGCCAGACTGTCGCGCTTTGCCGCGCGGGTTTACAATGGCAGGCGTCCTAAGGCCAAGACCCGAGCGCCAATGCGGATTGACCATCTCTCTCTGACTAATTTTCGCAACTACGCGCGGCTGGAACTGAGCTTGCCCGCCGGCTGCCCGGTCGTGCTTTTCGGCGACAATGCCCAGGGCAAAACCAGCGTGTTGGAAGCCATCTATTACTTGTCGACCTCGACATCGCCTTATACCACCAGCGATCGCCAACTCATCCACTGGCGCACCGAGGGCGATCCCATCCCATTCGCCCGGCTTTCGGCCGAGCTGGGCGGGGACAGAGAAGGCGCCTATGACAAGCTGGATATCACCCTGATGCTGGATATGAGCAGCGGCTCGCCCCGATTCAAGAAGTCGGTCAAACACAACAGCGTCGAGAAGCGCGTCATGGATGTGATCGGCCTGCTCAACGTCGTGCTCTTCTTGCCCCAGGACCTGTCGCTGGTGGAAGGTTCGCCCGCCGATCGCCGCCGTTTCATGAACGCGACCCTGCAGCAAGTCGACCTCGACTATTTCCTGGCGCTGCACGAGTACGAGAAGATCTTGCCCCAGCGCAACGCCCTGCTCAAACGCATCAACGAGAAACGCGCCCATGCGCTGGAGCTGGAATACTGGGATGAGCAGCTGGCGAGCAACGGCGCGGTCATCATCGCCGGCCGGCAGCGCTTCTTGCGCGAGCTGGAGGTAAAGGCGCGCGACAATCACCATGCGCTCACGGGCGGACTGGAGTCGCTCAGCTTGAAATATCTGCCCAGCATCATGCCCCGCGCCGACGGCGATGGCGGGCAGCTTTCCTTTGATGTCCTGGGTCTGGATCTCAATCGTCAGCTCACCGCCGACGACATTGCCCCGCAATTTCAAGAGCAGCTGCTGGCGCGCCGCAACGAAGCCATCCGCCGCGGCGTGACCCTGGCTGGACCGCACCGTGATGAACTGCGTCTGTTTATCAATGATCGCGATAGCGGCTTATACGGCAGTCGCGGGCAGGCGCGGACGGCGGTCATGGCGCTGAAATTCGCCGAGCTGGAGTGGATGCGCGATCAACTGGACGCTTATCCGCTCTTTCTGCTGGATGAAGTCGTGGCCGAGCTCGATGGCAAGCGCCGTCAATTCTTGCTGGACAGGCTGGACGGGGATGCGCAAACCTTGCTCACCACAACTGACCTGGACATCTTTGACGCCGCATTCCTGCGGCGGGCGCGGGTCTATCGGGTTGTGGACGGGCAAGTGCAGCTTCCCGACGGTTGATGGCTCGAATACACCCAGTGAAATGGGCGTCGAAGCGTGGGGGGCAGACGCTGGATGGTCTGGACGACTATCTGGCTTCATTGGTTTAGGGAAGTAAAGCCAAAACTTGCAGCGGCAGCGGGCGACCAGATTGGTCGCCCCTACACGACTAGATTTTTCACATGACTTTCTTGGAATTACTGAGAAAATAGTGCCTTGCGCGGCGCCATGCAAATAGGGCGCAACATCGCCGCGCGTACGGTCGGCTGCTGCAGGACCTCACGCGACCAAACAGTCGCCAATACCTAGAATATATGTTCTATCGTTGGGCTACTGATTAGCCTAGCGAAAGGACTTAACGTGGCATGGACAGCCCCCAAAACCTGGTCCAGCGAACCGCTGACTTCGTTGGACCTGAACGCCAATGTTCGCGACAACTTGAATCACCTGAAGGACCGCCTGGATAGCAGCGCCGGCAAGATCATCAGCGGCCAATCCTATCTGGCGACTACGGCCACCGAATTTGTTGATGTTGATGCTGTGAATCTGTCGCTGACGCTGACGACGCATGGCGGTGATGTGCTATTGGGATTCATCGGCACGGTGCAGAGCACAGCTAGTAACGGCTCTGTATTTATTAATGTGGCGGTGGACAATGTGGATTACGTCGCCGATGACGGCATAATCCGCCACTATATCGGGGCTTCATTCGACAACAGACGAGATAAACCACTGTCTTTTGTCATGTTGATTCCCGACCTAAGCGCGGGCAGCCATACTTTCAAACTGCGCTGGAAGGCAAACAGTGGCAATACCGCCAGGATGGAAGTCGTCAGCCTGCATCCCCAATTCTGGGCGAAGGAGATTTAGCTGATGGAAATTACCGGTCAGTCAAACCTGAATGCTGCCATGCTGGATGCTGTGGCGCGGGCGGCGCTGGGCAAGGCCACCTGCGGCGTATCCGTAGGCGGCGGCTCGTCGCGCATCCATCTATTGGCTCACAATTTACCCGAGCAGCAGCGCGCCAGTGATGTGCTGAATCAATTCGGGACCCTGTCGCTTACGGCGGACGTGACAAGGTTGAAGGTCGGTGAAGCCGACCCCTTTGTCCGCTGTGCCGATGAGCGCATCGCCGCGGACAGCCAACTGGCTTACCTGCTCCTTCGCGACGATGAGGTCATCGCGCAAGGCAAGCTGGCAGTGATCGCCGGCCAGAGCAATCGCACCAGAACCAATTATGTGCCGAATGTCACATAAATCTACCATGATGTAGGGGCGACACTGTGTGTCGCCCATGAAAAGAGTGAGAATATTGTGGGCGATTCACAGAATCGCCCCTACATTGCCTCCTTTTTGCCAGAAAAGGAGTTAAATCTCGGTGTCCTCGGTGGTTAAAATAATCTGGTGCGATTGCTCTGATCGCCGGCCAAGCTTCCTTGACATTGTCGGCGCTGGATGTGGGCGTACACGATGTGTTTCTTTACCAGCTTGCCGGGCATTTCGCCAGCGGCTCGCTGCGCATTCGCGTGGACGCGCCCTGATCTCTGCCGTATTTCCGCTAGAAACTGACGACGAGGAGGATGTATGGATTTCGAGCAAGTTTTTCAAGTGCTGGTGCTGGCGGTGGTGGTCATCGTGTACTGGTGGTCCTATCGCAGTTTTCCACCCGGCGAGACGGCCCGTTTGATCGAGCGTCTGGGCGAGGTTAGCCAGCGCACAGAGAGTCGGCTGGACGATTTGTTGGTGGAAATCGCGCGCTTGCTCAATGAGCTGCGCAGGCCGGATGCCGAGGCCCCGGACGGCTAGACGCGCCGGACCGTTCAAGTATCGCCGTCGGCATAGGGGTTGCGGCCGAGCTGGGTATCCTTGCGAATCTGCTGCTGCCAGGGTTTCTTGGCGGCGCCTTGATAACCCAGCTCGCGCAGCCGCTTTTGCTCCAGCCCTTCCAACTCATCCGCGACCGCCTCGTAATCGGCTTTCGGGATCGCCGAGTCGCGCCCGTCGCGATGGTAGACGTAACCGACGCCGGCGCACCAATCGCAGTCCGCGCTTTCCCCGCCGAAGTCATCCTCAAACCAGCCGAAACCGTCGCAAGAGGCGCAGCGGACAATACTTGGTTTCGGCGAAGCTGGTTTGCTCTTAATGGTCAAATCCTGGCGCAATATTTGTCGCATCTGGTTTCGCCGCCGCCGCGCCTATGGGGCCTCCCGCTTGCTAGCGCGACGATAGCGCTCATGTTATCATGCTGCCATTCTTATGGTATCCGTGAACCTTGATCCCCGCTCGCGCCCGTTCGCGCTACTCGCCACCGCCCTAACGATCCTCTTCTTGATCGTCGTGCAGGCGCATCATTTTCACGACCGCCCCTACCGCCAGGACGAGGCTTGGGTGGTAGATTACGCCCTCGACAATATAGAGCGCGTCGGCTTGATTCGGCATGTCAGCCAGATTTTTCGGCAAATTGCGCCGGAGAACTTCTTACAAGACATTTGGGTTCATTTCTTTGGGCATCACGAGAATGTGGTCCGCTTTGGTTCAACGCTGACAACCGTTCTTACCTTGGCGATTTTTGCCCGGCTGGCGCATGACCTATTTGGTCAGCATGCGGCTTGGTTGGCGCTCATCCTGCTAGGAACATACAGCCTGTTTCTGTATTACAGTCATGAGGCGCGTCCCTACGCAGTATTGGCATTGGGAGCAGTTGGCTTTCAATGGGCACTGTTGCGCTTTATCCGCCTTCCGAGCGCAAAGCGCTGGGTTTTGGCCTTCTTGATGGCGGCTGTGCCGACTTACACGCATCTATTCACTGCTGTCGTGATTATCACCCAGCTGATCTGCGTCCTGGTCTTTGTCAAGTGGGAGCGGGAATTGTATCGCCGTGGCGCGTTCTTGTTCTTGTTTATCGCGCTATCTGTCAGCTACCGGATTTATCTGAACTTTCTCGATCGTGGCGGCGTCATTCGCTACAACGTGGAAACCTCCTGGGACGGCTTGCAGACGCTCTACGACTGGTTGCGCGCCAATCCCGAGATCTTGGCCTTGCTCCTGCTTGCGGGCGGCGCAGTCGTTTTCCTGGTCAAATTGTCCTGCATGCTTCTGGGACGCGCGGGCGATGCGCTTTCGGCCCTGGATGATATTTTGCCGCGGCCAACCGTTTTGGACCGGCGCATGCGTTTTTCCGCCTTATGGAGAGAAGGCTGGCTGATCCTCTCCGGACTATTAATGCTTGGAATTCCGCTGCTGGCAAACGCCTACTTCCCCAGTCTCACTCCGCGCAACCTGCTGATTCTGGCGCCGACCCTGGCGCTTGTCGCTGTCGTCTCCCTGCGCCATATGCCACGCTACCTGCAATTGCTGATCGTATTCTTCTTCTGTCTGCCATTTGTCACGCAATTCCGCTCGCTTAGCGGCAACGCCGGCTATTGGGATCTGACGACTTACATCGAAGAGCGGATGGTCGCTGGCCAGGATCGCCTGGTCATAGTGGCCGCGCAGCCTTGGGAGATCATTCCGATCAATTACTTCCTGCACCATCGCATGACCTTGGCGCTCAGCGAGCAGGATATTTTTTCCGTTAGTTGGCGCAGCCCGGCGGAAGAGCCCTTCGCGCCGCCCAGCTTCCTCGCCGAGCACTCAGCAACAGGCCTGGCTGAGGGCGACTGGGAACGCTTGCGGGCTTTTCTCGGCGACAGCGAGCGCGTCTGGGTGATTAAGGGAAACCTGAATCAAGGCGGGCAGAACATGCTCGCCCAGCTGTCCAGCGAGTATTCGGTCTACACGGTTGTCGATTTCCCCGGCGAAACCTACTACCGCCCCTTGGAAGTCCTGGAATACCGCCGCCAGCCGGCTTCTGTCGCCGAGCCGCTCTGGCGCTTCGGCGACGCCTTCAACCTGCTCGCCTGGCGTCTCAATGAGGATCACATTGCGCAGCCCTGTTTGCCGATTTCGGTGGACACCTGGTGGTCGCTGGCGCAAGAGTCGACAGGCCTGTACAGCTCGACCCTGGTCCTGGTCGGTGAAGACGGGCAGGGCGTCTCGAATGCTGACGATGTGCCGGGCGGCGCTTATCTGACTTCCATCTGGCAGCCGGGCCAGCGCTATTTTGACGAGCGTGAATTGCTCATTCCCTGTGACCTGGCGGAAGGCGAATATTCCCTCGTGCTGGGTATGTATCAGCTGCCGGCTGACGCGGGCGAAGCGGTGGAGAACTTGCCGGTGTTTACAGCCGCGGGCGAACCTACCGGACGGACTTACGAATATCTTACAACGCTGACGGTTCGGCCTTAGCGCCCTCCCTCGGCATCAAGCGCTGCACGAAGAACCAGGCCACGAAACCGAAGACGATCGTGATCAGCGCTGTTGTCCACCAGATGCTCAGCAGGCCGGCGCCCAGCAATATCACCAGCGCATAGAGCAGAATCGCCGGCAGGATGATCATCCGCGTTATGCTGATCGTCATCGGCAGCAGCGGCCGCTTGATGCCGCGCAGGGCGGCAAACCCGATGAAACCCAGTGGCTTGGCCCAGTAGGCCAGCGCGCTGATGCGCAGATAGACCAGGCCTGTCTCGATGATGGCGGTTTCGTCGGTGAAAATGCTGATCAGCTGCTGGGCGAATATGAATACGAAAGCGCCGCCGATGATCATCAGAATCAATCCGTAGCGCAAGGCGGTATTATGCGCCTGCCACATGCGCCGGTAACGCCGCGCGCCATTGTTTTGCGCCACCAGCACCAGTGTCGCGACATCCAGCCCGACCAGTGGAATCCAAAACAGGCCGTCCAGTCGACTGGCGATGCCGTAAGCGGCCACCACATCCGTTCCGAAGCGGCTGATGAAGTAGGTGACGATGAACGCGCCGACTGAAACGGTGCTCAGATCGAGGGCGGGTGGGGCGCCTTGCTTGACGATTTGCAGCGCGCGCTGAATATTTGGCATCAGCATGCGCAGCTTGAATTCAGCGAATAACGGCGAGCGCAGCGCGCGCCAGCCCAGGAAGAAGCTGCCAATCAACTGGACGAGGGCGGTCGCTGCGCCGACGCCGGCCACACCCATGGCAGGCATTCCCCAACCGCCATAGATGAACCAGGGATCAAGGAAGATATTCAGCGCGAATCCCAGAATCAGGAAGTTGCGAAAGGGGCGCGTCTCCCCTTGGGCGGAGAGCGCCGCGTGGAACATGAAGACCAGATTGAAACAGACCGTGGCCTGGAAAATCGGCGTGATATAACTCATATTGAAACTTACGCCATCGCCCGCCGCGCCCAGGATCTGGTACAGCCGTGGCGAAACGGCAATGCCAACAGTCGCCGTCAGCAGGCCCAGCAGTACGGTCAGTGTGATGCCCTGCGCGGCATAATGCACGGCCTCTTCGCGCTCGCCGGCGCCCAAAGCATTGCCGATCAGCGCCGAAGCGCCCGTGCCTAATCCGCTGGCCAAGCCGATGATTATGAAGTAGATGGGGAATGAAAGCGCCAGCGCCGCCAGGGCTTCCCGCGAAAATTCGCCAGCGTAAAAGGTGTCGACGACCTGGAACAAATTGTTGAAGAGCACGCCGATGCCGACCGGTATGCCAATTCGCCGAATCTGCCGCGAGATGTCGCCGCTGGTGAGTGGATTGGCCTCGCTCATGGAGTGGGCTTTTGCACGGCGGGTCGGCTGGCTTCGTCCGCCCTGCGCAGTGCCAACTCAAATAGCTCCTGATAGCCGGCGACGTATGATCGCGGCGAGAAAAACTCGTCCGCAAAGGCGCGCGCCTTGACGCCCATGCTCTTGACGTCCGCTTGGAAGGCGTCATTTAAGGCCGCGGCCAGCCCGGCTTCGTCGCCCGCTTCGACCAGCCAGCCGGTGACGCCGGGCTCGATCAGATCCGGAATGCCGCCGACGCGGCTGCCGATGACCGGCGTTCCCAGCAGCATCGCTTCCACGACCACACGCCCCAAGCCCTCGGAGAGCGAGGGCAAGACCATGACGCGAGCCGCGGCGAAATAGTCAGCCAGCTCGGCCTGCGAGACGGCGCCGTGAAAATGCACGCGATCGCTGATGCCTAGCTGCTCTGCCTGTTGACGCAGCGAGGCGGCGTAATCGGCGTTCTCCGCGTGACCGACCAGGCGCAGCTGCGCATGTGGCTGATCCAGCGCCGCGAAGGCATTCAAGAGCTGATGTACGCCTTTGCGCGGGATCAGTACGCCGGCGTAAACGATGTCGCTGGCGGCTTCTACCGCGACGCGCCGCTCGGCCTGCTGGAATACATCCGTGTCGCTGAAGGTCATGAAGCGCGCCTGCGGCAAATCTGGCGCATAATGCCGCGCGCGCTCGGCAGTAGACGACGAAATGACGCGCAGGGCATCGGCATGGCGAAAGGCGAAACGCGCCGCCAACAGCATCAGCCGGCGATATAGGGATTGCAGCGGAATCCGGCGTTGCAAGAAGAGGTCTTCTTCAAAGTTATTGTGATTCTCGATGATTAGACGCGGGCGCCGCCCGAAGATACGCGCGAATCGCTTGACCGCCGCGCCAATCGCGCCTTCGAATGGGCTTTGCGCCACCAGAATCTCCGCGTGATGGCGCAGCGCCAGATATGCAACTAGCAGCGGGCCCAGCAAGAAGATGCTGAGATAACGCAGCGGGGCTGTCGGCGGCTGCGGCAGCAGGGTGAAGTTCACGTGTTCAGTGAAACGCCGCGGACGCAGCGAAGTCGAGAAGCCGACGATGTGGATGTCGTAGTCGCTGAGCGCGGCCATCAACTGCCACTTGCGCGCGGTCATGGCGTCAAGCGGATGTGTATAACGCGCGCTGCTAATCCAGCAGACGCTTGTCTTGCTCCGGCGCAAATGGCTTACTCGTTTGCTCGCTTAGGGCTGACTTCGACTATACCACGCGGCGCGGGCTTCTCATCAACCCGACGCGGTCTATTTCGGTCCCGACGAGTCGTGGAAAATGATCGTTTCCTGCTTCCGGCTGTCGCTCTTGTCGTCCAACTTCAGCACAGTTTCCAACAGCATCGAAACCCCGCCCATCACCATGCCGCCGAGGACAGCGGTGAAGATGCCGCCCTCGATGACTAGCCGCTCGCCGGCGATCGAGTCGGTGATCAGCAGCATGATGCCGTTGATGACAAAGATGAACAAGCCCAGCGACAAGATCACCGCCGGGCAGGTCAACAGGATCAGCAGCGGCTTCAACAAGGAATTCACCACGCCGAAGATCAAGCCGATCACCAGCAGCGTGGACATGTCATTGTTGGCGATGTGGATATTTGGGATCAGCATGGCGGTGACTGCGATGGCCACCGCGTTGATCAGCACTCGAATCACAAACTCTCGCATAACACCCTCAGCCTATATTGCCTGACTTGGATACGCGGCAGGTTAGGCTTTCGTCGCGCTAGCGCCGCAATCGCGAAACGATGAACAGGACCAGCAGCAGCAGCAAGCCGACCAGCACGGCGCCGATCGCCAGGGCGGTGTCGCGGGTTTCGGGCTCGTCGGCGCTGGGCGCGTCAATCTCGGTGATGGTCACCGGCGTCAGCGTCGGTTGAGCGGTTGGCTCGACGACAGCCTCCTGCGTCGGCGCATCGGTTGCGGCGGGCACAAGCTGCGTCGGCGCTTCAGTCGTGGCTGCAGTCGCTTCGCCTTCCGCTGTCGCCGTTTCCTCAGCCGCAGTAGTGGCATCCGCGTCCAGCGTCGATTGAACAACCGCGGTCAAACTGGACTCGGCCTCGGCGGTCTCGGTGATGTCCACCATCGGCGTGTCAGTCGGCGTCGGCGTATCGGTGGGCGTCGCTGTATCCGTTTCAGTTGGGACCGGTGTGTCAGTCGGGGCAGGTGTGTCTGTGGGTGTGTCAGTCGGGACAGGCGTATCGGTTGGCGTGTCCGTCGGAACCGGCGTGTCCGTTGGCGTGTCAGTTGGAACTGGCGTATCGGTTGGCGTGTCCGTCGGAACCGGCGTGTCAGTCGGGACAGGTGTATCGGTGGGCGTGTCCGTGGGGACAGGCGTATCAGTAGGCGTGTCAGTTGGGATTGGCGTATCTGTCGGCGTGTCAGTCGGAACCGGCGTATCCGTTGGTGTGTCAGTCGGGACAGGCGTATCTGTTGGCGTGTCAGTTGGGACCGGCGTATCGGTGGGCGTGTCCGTGGGGACCGGCGTATCGGTGGGCGTGTCCGTGGGGACCGGCGTATCGGTGGGCGTGTCCGTGGGTACCGGCGTATCCGTTGGTACGGCCGTTTCTGTTGGCGTATCCGTCGGAATCGGCGTATCAGTTGGTACGGCCGTGTCTGTTGGCGTGTCAGTCGGAACCGGCGTATCGGTTGGGGTGTCAGTCGGGACCGGCGTATCGGTGGGCGTGTCAGTCGGGATCGGCGTATTAGTTGGAACGGCCGTTTCTGTTGGCGTATCCGTCGGAATCGGTGTATTAGTTGGAACGGCGGTATCTGTTGGCGTGTCAGTCGGGATCGGCGTATTAGTTGGAACAGCGGTGTCTGTTGGCGTATCCGTCGGAATCGGCGTCTCTGTCGGTACAGCCGTGTTTGTTGGCGTATCAGTTGGAACTGGCGTATCGCTTGGTACGGCGGTATCAGTGGGCACGGCTGTGAAAGTTGCGGTATCCGTTGGAACTGGTGTGTCGCTCATTGTCGGCGTAGCGCTTGGCACAGCTGTATCCGTCGGAACGACCGTATAAGTAGCGGTATCCGTTGGAACTGGACTGTCGCTTGGCGCCGGGCTGTTCGTTGGAAGCGGTGTATCACTTGGCAAAGCCTGGCGCAGAGACTCCTCCGCTGTCGCCGAGACGTCGGCCGGCGGCGTGGCGGTGGACACGGGCGTATTGGTCATGGTCGCCGTCGGCGCTGGCGTATCGGTATCGGTCGGCGTCGCTGTCGCCGTGGCTGTATCAGTCGGCAGCGGCGTAAATGTCGGCGTCGGCGGCAAATCAACGGTGAACGGCAGACGCAGGGTGGTGGTCTCGCCGCCTTGGTTGGTGACGGAAACCAGAGCCTCGTGCTCGCCATCGCCCAGCTCAGCGGCCGGGATAGTGAAACTCTCGTCCTCGACAGGCTGGGCAGGTCCGCCATCGTAAGACACTTCAATGCGGGAGATATCGGTTTGGCCGCCGGCGCTTACTGACACATCTTGCGGCCCGCTGATCACGGCGTCGACCGCAACGCCGCTGAGCGCGACCGTCGGCGGCAAGGCGGCGACTTCAAATTCGATGGTCTCTACCGTCTCGGCGCCGGCTTCATCGACAGCGCGAATGGCAACGGTATTGGGACCGGGCGAAAAGTCAGCCGCGTCGATGGTGAAGTCCAGGCGATTGCCGCTGACCACGGCGCCCACATCCGGCTCGACGCTGAGGCTGACAATCGGCGATTGGCCTTGGGCGGTGATTGTGCCGCTGAGCGTATCGCTGACGACCGTATCACCGCTCAACCCCTCAAACTCCAGGCGCGGCGGGATGACTTCCACTTCAAAGGTTCGTTCAATGACGGTGGTTTGCCCGCCCGCGTTGGTGGCGCGAATGCTCAAGCTGTGCTCTTGCGGGCGCAGCGTGAAAGGATCCAGATCAAAGTCGTAGGGCGCTTGGCTGTCCGTCTTGATGACCTGGCCGTCCACAACAAACTCGACCTGCGTAATCTCCGTCTGGCCGCCCGCATCCACTGAAATGACTTCGGCGTCGACGATTTCATCTTCAGCGGCTGTTTCAAAATCATCGGCAACAGTCGGCGGCAGCGCGGCAATCTCGAAATCGGTACTCAGTTGGCCGATATCGCCCTCGACATCTTCAACCGTGATTTCCAGTTCGTATTCGCCCGGCTGATGCTCCTCGGGCTCAATGGTGTAAGTCTCTTCCGTCGATACGACTTCGCCGTCAACCGCGTATTCGATGCTCTCGATATCCTGGTCGGCGCGTATCTCCACCGTGATCTGCGTATCTTCGGTCAGTGCCTCGGTAAAGACGTCATCGGGCAGGAAGAGCAACGGAATCGGAATCGGCGCGCGCAAGGTGGCGCTGCCGGATGAGGTCTGTCCATCGGCTGTGGTGACGTTCAGCGTGAAGTCGTAGCGCATGCCGTCCGCGGGCACATCCACGCTTAGGGTCACGATATATTGGCTGCGGAAAAGAAAAGCCAGGTTGCGGTATATTTCGCCCAGCTCTTCTGCCCGGGGCGACTCGTAAAAGGTAGCGTTGGATTCTGAGGCGATCGCTTCCAGGAAACGGCGATCGATCGACCAGCCCAGACCGATTGAATAAACCGGCACGCCGTGAATCGTGGCCGCGCGGATGCTCTCGTCGCGGGTGCTGTCGCTGACATTGCCGTATTCGCCGCCATCGCTCAGGATGACCACGGCCTTGCGCTCCAGGGGCGCTTCGTTGGCCAGCTCGATGCCGCGCAGCGTGGCGTCGTAAAGCGCGGTTTTGCCGCCGTAAGCCAGATTGTCAATCGCGGTGAAGAGCCGTCCGCGGTCGGTACTGTAGTCGATTACCTGCCGCGCCTCGCTGCCGAAGGCCACGATCGCGACCGGATCATCCGGCTCGAGCGCTTCAATGTAGCCGCGCGCGGCCGCCTGCGCCAGCCTCAGCGGTATTTCGGCCATGCTGCTGCTGGTATCGATGACCAGCACAGTGGCGAAATTCAAATCGTCGTCGCTGATATTCTCGACATCGCTGACTTCGGCCAAGCCTTGCAGGTCGCCGCCGATGGAAAAGTTCTCCACACCCAGGCCGGATACCAGCCGTTCGCTTTGATCGAGTAAGCTGGCGTGAATGGCGACTTGGCTTAAGTCGGTTGAGGTGATGCCGATGATATCGAGTGTGATGGCGGCGTCTTGCGTGGACGCCAGGCTGATTGGCAGAATCGCGAGCAGGACCATAATCGCTCGCAGCAGGCGTTGGTTCAACTCAGGCTCCCAAAATGCTTGGCTGTGACAGACGCGCCGGCGGCGCAAGATTACTCGACATTAGGGGAGTTTTTCGCGCTCGCGGATAACTTGCGGATTATAGGTAAGATGTTTTTGAAATAATAGTGGAAACCTGTTTGGAAATCCTGCGATGATTCCAACAAGTCCCTAAGGCGGCAGCGCGACTAGACGCCACCGAAACGCTCCTGCACGGCCACCAGCCAGTGATGAATCGGCGCCAATTTTTCGAAGTGATCGAAGCAGGCATCTATCAGCTGCGGCGAGGCGATGCTGCCGGGCGGGATGTCGTGCGTGCCGGCGTGGAAGTTGTTGTATTTCAGCCATTCGACCCGCGGGTGACCCTTGTCGCAGCCGCGCGGCACGGTCTTGTAGTGCCGCCCGCTGATGGTGTAACCGGCGCCTTCCACCGCTTTGGCAGTCTCCAGCAGCGCCGCGCCCAATTCATCATCAAGCACCGCCTGCCGATAGGCCTCCAGCATCGGCTTCTGAAAGTGAAACATGCCCGCCATCAGGCCGGCGTCCTCCGGCGTGATCTGCATGCCAAAGCCGGGATGCTGCATTTTTTTGCCGGCGCCATGCCACCACATCATGGCGACATTGACCTTGTAAGGCGACTTGTCCTTGCTGAAACGCGTATCGCGCGCCGCGCGCATCAGCGAGCCGCTGCCGTTCACACGCAAGTCGACCACGATATCCGCGTCGAGCTGCTTAAGGCGTTCGCCCATAGCGGCCACCCACTGCAATGCCGGCGCCCGCAGGACATCGTCGAAGCGCGCCTTGTTGGCGGCGAACCACTCGCGGGTATTGTTCTCGCGCAGCTCGCGCAGGAACAACTGCGTTTCCACGGGGAAACCTGGGAAGTCGCTCATCGTCCAGTCCTTGACGCTGTCAACCATGTATAACAGAACAAGTAATAAAAATCTTGTCTCAAGAAATTACATTCTTATCACAGTCGCTCGCAAGTCACTGCTTGGCTCACGCAAAATAGGAAATCCATTGCTGTGTGCGTACGGGCGAGCCGGTGGCTCGCCCCCACAAATTTCGACATGGCTTCGGCAGGTTGCATAAAATAGAGGCTCACTAGGGTGCACAGAGTACACAAAGGGTTCTGTATCGCTTGGATGCTCCCACGCTCTATGACACAATCTACTGTCGCTGGCATACAATCACTGAACTGCTTTACTCAGTGCCCTCTGTGTATCCTCGGTGCTCTCTTTTTTATGAAACCCAGTCCATTCGCGGGCCCACTCACATCGAAAGCCGTAGGGGCGACCTATCAGGTCGCCCGAAAGTGTATGCCATGAAATCGGCGGGCGAGCCAATGGACGGTGTTGAAAATCTTGATTGACCTATAATGACATTGTATCTCAATCATAAGCGAGTGTGAGATGTCATTGAAACAGGCCTTTCCGAAGGAAATTCCGGTGACAACCCGCGAGGTAGTCGAAGCCATATTGCCCGCAAATAGCGTTTGCCGCTTGCTGGGCGACAAGGCGGCGGAAATCATAGATGAGAGCGCCCTGGCCGCGATGTATCATGAAACCGGTCGCGGGGGTATCAATCCGGTGCTGCTCTGCTTTGTGCTAGTGTTGCAGTTTTTGGAGAACTTGCCAGATCGCGAGGCGGCTGAGATGTCAAGGCTGCGGCTGGATTGGAAATACGCCTTGCGCCAGGAGCTTGCCTGGACGGGCTTCCACTATTCAAGTCTGTGCAATTTTCGCAAGCGGCTCTATGCGCACGGCGGCGAATATGCGGTCTTCGAGCAGGTCTTGGCCTATGTGCAAGCATCGGGCTTTCTGAAATCAAAACGTCAGCGGACCGATGCGACGCATGTTTTGGCCGCGGTGGAGCGCCTGAGCCGGTTGGAATTGGTCTGGGAGACGCTGCGCTTGGCATTGGGCGCTCTGATAAACGCTGATGCGAAATGGGTATGTCAAAGCTTGCCGACCAGTTTTGTCAACTTTTACAGTCAAAAGCGGAGAGATTATCGTTTGAGCAAGGGGCAAGTTGAGCAAGCGATGGTGGACGCGGGTCGCGATGGTTTTTGGCTGCTGTCGCAAATTGAGCAAAAGGGACAATCGTCCTGGCAAGATTTGCCCGAAATCATCACGCTGGCTCGGGTACTGTCGGAGCAATTTGATCAAGACGATGAGGACGGCGGTTCGGGTCTGCAAGCCAAAGCCAATATTGACGCGAAAGGGGACGTGATTACTTCGCCGCATGAGCCCTCAGTTCGCTATAGCCGCAAAGGGAAAGAGACGGCGTGGCGCGGCTACAAGGCGCAAGTGACGGAGACAGTCGATGGCCACTTTCCGGTCATTACCGACATCGGGATTCACAGCGCCATTGAAGCCGATAGCTTGGCGCTGGGAAAGATACAAAAGCGCCTGGCGCGGCGCGGTTTGTTGCCGGAAAAACAGTATGTGGATCAGGCTTACTGTAACGGCAACACGTTGCAAGACAGTGAGCAAAAAGGACTTGACCTGCGTGGATTTATCGGCAGCCATTCGCGCAAGCCGGTCGGCTTTCGTTTGCAGGATTTCGACATAGATTTGGACAAGCGCCTTGCCCGCTGTCCAGCCGGCAAGGCGGCGACCACTTTTAATCCCTCTTCTCAGCCTGATGTCGCCTGGCACGTCCGCTTCGGCAAACAGTGTCAGAAGTGTCCTTTCAACTCGCTGTGCACGACTGAGAAACGCGGACGCAGCCTCGAAGTTTCGCCCTATCACCAGCAGTTGACAAAACGGCGACGAGAGCAGGCGAGCGCGGGCTTTGTCAAGGAAATGGACGCCCGCGCCCGCATAGAAAGCACCATCTGTGAACTGGCGCGGAAACATGGCTTGAGGCAAAGCCGTTACCGCGGGCAAAACAAAGTCGCATTGCAGGCGGCATTCACCGCCGCCGCGCTGAATCTGAAGCGCTTGGCACGGTGTCTAGCCCAACAAGCGGATTCTCTTGCTATCCAATACCTGGTGAACCACTCTACTTGAGACTGTTTTTCAACAGACTCCAATGGCTCGCCCCTACATAGCGACCTTTTTGTGAATTTCAGGTGGTGACATTTTATATTTTGTGTGAGCCAAGTTGTGACTTGCGAGAGGCTGTGGTAAGGCTTTGCATGACTTGCTTGCGCCGCTCGATTGTAGCACAGTCGCTCACGCGGTCAACGCGCCGCTCAGCGCCGTTCTAGCAATATGATGCCGATTCCGACTAGGCAAGCGCTTGAGGCTCAGGCACAATGCCCAGCGCCTCGCCTCGATAATCTCGCTCATCCAAAGGACGAACTCATGAGCTGGCTCCGATCCATAATCACCTTGTCGCTTGCCGCCACTTTTGCCGCGCTTTCACTTGCCCAGTCCGCGCCCGGCCCGCAAGAACTCTGTGATGCCGCCGAGCCGGCCGCGCTGAAGCCGATGCAATTCGAAGAGGCGGAACAAGTTCTTGAACCGGACAGCGACTACCGCGCCATAATCTGCGCCAGCGCCGGCGCCATCTACGTCGACCTCTACGAATCCTTGACGCCCATTACCGTGAACAACTTCGTATTCCTGGCGGGGCAGGGCTATTACGACAGCACAACCTTCCATCGCGTCATTCCCAATTTCATGGCGCAAGGCGGCGACCCCACCGGCACGGGACGCGGCGGACCCGGTTACCAGTTCCTGGACGAACCCGTCGGCTTTTTGACCTTCGACCGGCCCGGTCTGCTGGCAATGGCCAACGCCGGACCCGGCACCAACGGCAGCCAGTTCTTCATCACCACCGCGCCCACGCCGCACCTCGACTACAAGCACACTATTTTCGGCGATGTGCTGATCGGCCAAGACATCGTCGAGGCCATCCGCGAGCGCGACCCGAGCGCAGCGTCCGAGCCCGGCGAGACCCTGCAAAAAGTGCTGATCATCAGCGATCCGTCGCAGGTGGACAACAGCGAAGTCCTGGCGGTGGCGCCGGCCACGCAGGAGCAAGTGGCGGCTGCCTTTGAGGCATTCAGCGCCGGCATGCCGCCAACACTGCCGCTGGACGATGAGTTGTCCGGCTTCTTCTCGACTGAGGCGCTCTCTGCAGCCTCGGTGGCCGAAGATTTGCAGGACGGGTTCGCGGCATTTGCCAAGCAACACGGACACCAGTATCGCTACCGGATGCAGATTGCCAATGGGCAGTGCGACCCCGGCTTATTCTTTTCATCGCTGGGTTATTGGGTCGATGTCTTCGCTGATGCCCAATCGGCTGAGGCTGCCGTGAAGGACGAATTTATGCGCCTGTGGCTGGACAGTTATGGCTACGAGCGCGAATCGGACGTCGGCGCGGTCTATGTTCACAGCGCCCCAACTTGCGGTGGCGAAGAGGGCGTCCATCTATTGGCGCTAATTGCGCGCGGACGCTACCTGACGACCCTCGATGTGCTGGTTGACCGGTCGCTGCTGGATCGAGCGCCGGCGGAAGTTATTTTGAACGACTTGTCTCTTCAGTTTGAAGGGGGTTTGGCCGGCATTTTGCGGCTCGAGATCCGCGCCTAGCCCAGCCGTTTCCGCAGATTCTGCAGCGCGTCCTCGCGCTCCGGCAGGTGACAGATCTCTACCGCTTCAATGACAAGCGGCAGGTCGTACGCGTGCGCCAGTTTAGCCAGACTCAGCAGCCGCTCGCCCAATTCGTCATCGCGCGCCGCCGCCATCATCACCAGCCCATAGCGCCGCAAGTCTGCGTCCCGCGTCGACAGGATCAGCGCCTCCAGCCGGTCGTATAACGCGCTGGCCCGCCCCTCGATGATGAAATTAATGATACCCATCGATGCGGTCGGCTGGTCCAACTCCTGATACTGCGCGATCAACTCCGCGTATAGATTCAGCGGAAAATCCGCGCCCAGCGATTCCAGCGCTTTACCGGTCAGCTCGCCGCGCTGCGTCCGCGCCATCTGCTCCCCGCCGCGCAGCAAGAATTGATAGATGGGCAGCCGCTGATTCGAGGCGACCAGCACATCAATTGCTGTCATCGCCGGCTCGCAGTTGAAGACCGAGGTATGCGATTCGCCCAGGAAGCGCGCCGCGTAAAGACAAGCCAGCGTCGGGTCAAGCGGCGCCAGGCCGGCCAGCGCCACCGCCCGCAAGTTCTGCGCCACATCGTCGACCGGCTGCAAGTAATAGGTCTCGACGCCCAGCTTGTAAATGTCGGCGTCGTCGGAATGCTCGATATGGACCAGCAGGCGCGTCAAGATCTCCCGCAGCATGCCGGCTTTGTCGCGCTTGCTCTCGGCGTAATAACCCAGGCATTTGTCGCGCAGCGGTTGTCGGTGGCTCTCGTCCAGCGTAGCCCGCACCGGCGGAGCATTCAGCGCGCGCAGGCATTCGTCCAGATACTGCCGGCTGTTGGTCCGCGCCAGCAGCTGCAGCGCCAGGTCACGGCGATCTTGCGCCCTGGTCGCGTCGCGCAGCATCTGATGTAATTCAGCTTGAGAGGCCATGCAATACTTTCTCTGTGCCCTCTATGGATCCAATAAAGCAGTACAATCCGTGTCTTATGGCATTCTCTTTTGCCACCGAGGACACCGAGTTGTCTTGAGGACACAGAGGATTTGATACTTTGGGACGTTAGCGCAATTTTTGCCGCCATCCTTCATAGGGAAACTGTCGGCGCCATATATCTACTAAACTGCTTTACTCGGTGTCCTCTGTGTATCCTCCGTGGTCTCTGTGGTAAGGTTTTGCATGACTTGCTTGCGCTTACTAAAATATCAATTCAGCGCGCTTAATGTAACCCTGTCCAACATCACACCGGGGGATACGCCATGAACATCCAAGCCACAATCGCCAAGATGACCACCGCGGAAAAAGTCGGCCAGATGTTCATGCTGGCCTTCGCCAGCGACCAGCTCGACGAAGCCCGCATCCTCATGGGCGAGCACCTGGTCGGCGGGGCCTACATCAGCGATGAAAACGTCCCGACTGCCGCCGCAGCGCTGGCGCTCTGCAACAGGCTGCAATCCTTCGCTGCCGGCACGCGCTTGGGCATCCCGCTGCTGCTGGGCGCCGATCAAGAGGGGACCTGGTCGGTCATGACTGCCGAGAGCGCCATGGGCCCGGGCAATATGGCCCTGGGCGCGACCGGCGACCCCGACAGCGCCTACCGCATGTACCGCGTCATCGCCCGCGAAACCAGCGCCGCCGGCTTGAATGTCGTGCTAGGGCCGGCCGCCGACTGCAACTCCAACCCGCAGAACTCCATCATTGAGATGCGCTCTTTCGGCGAGAAGCCCGAGCTGGTGGCCGCCATGACCGCCGCCGCCGTCCGCGGCCTGCAAGACAATGGCAGCATTGCAACGCTGAAGCACTTCCCCGGCCACGGCGATACCAGGCTGGACAGCCACCGCGGCTTGCCCACCGTGACGCGCAGCAGCGACGAGCTCAGGCGCATCGACCTGCACCCCTTCGCCGCGGGCATCAAAGCCGGCGCATCCATCGTCATGACCTCGCATATCATCTTCAGCGCGCTCGATCGCGACCGTCCCGCCACCCTGTCGCCTATCATCCTGGGCGATCTGCTGCGCGGCGAGCTGGGCTTTGATGGCTTGGTCGTCTCCGACAGCATGAATATGCACTCCATGAAGCGCAACTACGACCCCGCCGACGCGGCCATTGACGGTTTCAAGGCCGGCGTCGACCTGATGATGCTGGCCGAGGAACATTACGACCACGACGCCAGCCAATACCTCGCCAACCAACGCGCCCTCATTCGCGCCGTGATCCAGGCGGTCGACGAGGGCCGCATCAGCCGCGAGCGCGTCGATGACGCCGTAGCGCGCGTTCTGCGCCTCAAGCGCGAGGCCGGCTGGAGCACTGAGCCGCTGCCCGACCGCACGGAGCAGGTGGGCGGCGCCGAGCATCGCATGGTTGAGCTTGATGTGGCTCGCCGCGCAATGAGCATCGTAAGGGACAATCACGGGCTGATTCCGGTTGATCCCGCCGCGCCGATCACGCTGGTCAATACCACCGAGCGCAGCGCCTATGCCGTGCTGACGCAGACGCGCGGCATCGGGCCTAACCAAGCCACGCCGGCTTTTGACGTACTCGCCGAGGCGATGCGCGCCCGCTGCGAGCAGCTCAGCCTGATCACGGCCGAAGACTTCTCCCTGACGGATCTGCCCGATGCCGGCGCCATCATCGCCGTCACCGAGAATTACACCTTGCCGGGCATGGACTTCGACCAGTCGCGGCAAGCTGAAATCGTCAGCGGTCTACACGCTGCCGCCGGCGAACGGCTGGTAGTGGTCGGCCTGCGCGATCCTTACGAGCTGGCGCGTTTCCCCGATATCGACAGCTACCTCTGCGCCTTCAGCTTCCGCCCCTGCGCCGCACAAGCCGCCGGCGACGTGCTGCTGGGCGAATGTGACACAGTCGGGCGCAGTCCCGTCAGTGTGCCGGGCACGGAGCTGGAGGCTTAGCCGGTGCCCAAAACACAGACGTAGGGGCGACTCTGTGAGTCGCCCGAACACGTATGCCATGACATTGGCGGGCGGGCCAATGGCCGCCCCTACACTGTCTTTCTCTGTGCCCTCTGTGTCTACTTTCACAACCCCTCAATGAATCAAAGCAGAAACTAGCACAACTTGCAGTTTTTTTGTAGACTTTTGGTGCGGTGCGCGATCCCCGTGTGTCTTTGGCAGAAAGTATGCCCTACAGAGTTTGGGACGGAGGCGAACTGACGAGCCGCTTGGCACTTAATTGATGCCCAAAAGTAGAGTAGGTCTTAGAACCTCAAAGCGCCTCTGCACCGCTGTATTACTGGCTCAATGGTACAACCTACGAAACATAAGCGCGTTCGCATCTCGCAAGGCGATTTCGCTGTGGCGGGTCGCTATGACTGCACAGCAGGTTGCGATGTAGACGCAGACTATGTCGTTGTCTCGCTTTTGAACTTCAAATCACAGACAAACGAAATTCGGCAGATACCTCAGACTCAGGCAAAAGCGAATGCAGCTGCAAAGTGGCTCAAACAGAACAAAGTAGAGTTCATAGTTCTAGAATCGACCGCAAATTATCATTTGACTTTTTATCACGCTTGCCGAAAACTTGGTCTGAATGTACACATCATCAATCCCGCTCAAGTCACGGCGCTACTTCGAATAGAGGGCAAGTCGGATAAGGCGGATGCGACAAATCTAGCCATGCTAGCCGCTACTTTTCCCCTAAGAACTTCCAATGTTCCAGATGCCCAACAAATGGAGATTCGTAGCAACTTGCGGAATTATGACCGCGACAGAAAAGCATTAATTAAAGTTAAGCAACGGGTTCATCAAGAACTTGCGCAGTTTGGAATAAATATCTTCCGGGAAACTACGTTGAGAACCCAATCAGGCCGGGCGTTTCTGGAAGCGCTTTCTCAGACAGAGGACGCGGCGGAAATGATTGTTCAGAATCACTGGAAAGGTTCACCTAGCAGCCGCCCAAGATTGATAGAGGCAATGGGGAAGACGGAAGAACTCCCAACTTGGCTTCGTCAGGAACTTGAAGTGCTAAGAATTGACCTACTTGTTCAAGAGCAAAGAATTAGAAACCGAGAACAACAAGCGCTAAATCATATCGAACATTTTGAGCTAGCGCCTCAGATCGCTTGGATGTCCACGACACCAGGAGTAAACTGGCTCGTAGCTTTACGACTAATTGGTGAAATGGGATCGGACTTTTGGCAACGATATTCAACATCAAGAGCCTGGTGTAAGGCTTTAGGGGTCGCCCCGAACACTCTTGTTTCTGCCGGGAAAGTCCTTAAAACCTCGAAAGCCTTAGGAAATAATCATGCCAAGCGACATCTCCTCATGCAAATGCGTAATTGGTTATTGCGAAACCATGAGCACCCATTGAAACAGTGGCAAGTACAATATAGAGCTAAAGCGGGCTTTCGCAAATCAGTATCCGCGTGCTGCAATAAAGCCATGACCAGTTTATATCATCAAGGCCGGCACGGCGGTTTACCGTATAATCCGAGTCGGATGAAGTTACGATTCCCTGAAACAATCTAGACGTACGCATTCGCGACATGGTTGTGTTTTTGTGGCTGCCCCGAATTACGGGCGAGCAACTCTGTGGTGAAAAAACTGTACTGTGCACGCCAATATCAGCCGCCTGCCCTGCGCTCGCTTGACCGACCCGCGCGATTCCGCTAGCCTTAGGCTGAACTGAGCGCCGAGGCGCGATGAGCCGAATGCCCGCCTTCCACAGCAGCCAACCCACCCGTCTGTCGCCCCATGGCGCGCGGGCAGCCACGTCGCGCTGGCGCCGGCTGACCGGCTGGCTCTGCCTGCTGGGCGCCATCTGCCTGAGTTTTACCGCCGTACTGCTGGTGGTGACCGCGCCGCCGATCAGCCGCGCCAGTGAAGCAGCCGCCACCGAAGTACAAGCCGAGCCGACCGCGACCCTGCTGCCGGCGACCCGCATCGTGGAAGCGCCGCCCGTCACTTCTGCCAGCGGCCTTCTCGCCCAGCCGACCATCAGCGCGGAGCAGATTATGGGGCTGCTGACGACGCTGCCGGAAGCCGAGCCGGGCGGCCCGCGTTACGATCCCTTCACCATCATCCCCAACCGCGTCCGCACCAAGATGACCACCTATCTGGCCAAACGCGGCGACAGCGTGAATGCCATCGCCGCGCGCTATGGGCTGCAGCCGGAGTCGATCGCCTGGTGCAACAATCATCAGCTGGCGCAGATCGTGCGCCCGGGCGACATCGTCAATATCCCGCCCGAAGACGGCGCCTGCCACACCGTCCTGCGCGCGCAGGGCAAGGACGTCCGCGAGATCGCCGCGCAATACGGCGTGGATGATCCCTACCTGGTGATTGAAGCGCCGGCCAACAACCTGCCCGATGTGTCGCCCGAGACCCTGCTGCCCAGCAATACCCACCTCTTCATCCCCGGCGGCGAAGGCCCCTACATCACCTGGAACGCGCCCGTGCAGCAAGACGGCGCCGGCAATGTGGTGGCTTTTGATCCGCAGAGCCCCTACAGCTGCGGCAGTCGCTACGGCGGCGGCACCTGGTGGACCAACCCCCTGCCCAACGGAACCTGGGTGCGCGGCTTCTACGCCGGGCACAGCGGCATCGATATCGCCGCCAATACGGGCACGCCCATCTACGCCGCCAACGGCGGGCCGATCCTCTACGCCGGCTGGAATAACTGGGGCTACGGCAATACCGTCGTCATCGGCCACGGCGCCTTCTCGACGCTCTACGGGCACATGAGCAGCATCGCCGCGCGCTGCGGCCAGTCGGTCGATGCCGGGCAAATCATCGGCTATGTCGGCAGCACCGGCAACTCCTCCGGCCCGCATCTGCACTTTGAACTGCGCTACCTGAATCAGCCGCGCAACCCCTCGTCCACTGCCGGCATCGGCTGGTAATTCGCGCACTCTGTGCCCTCAATGTTACTCAGTAGTTCCAAGTAAGTCATGCAACATAAAATGGGACGGTGTAGGGGCGATTCTGTGAATCGCCCGTTGTTTTAATCGTGGCTATTCGAGCGACACGCCTACAGTTCGACCTTGTGCGAAATATTGCACGACTAACTCGGCTCTACTTCTGTGTACTCGGTGGCAAAAGTGTCGCGAATGCTAAAGCGAGCCGCGCCCGCCCAGGCGCAACTGTAGGCCTGAGACTTAGCCCGCGTCGCGCAGCGCAGCCCAGGCCCGCTCGATCTGCGCGCGCGTATCAGCGGCCGAGCCGTCGTTGGCGATGATCGTATCGGCTTGCCGCAGCTTGTCGGCCTGGCTGTTCTGCCCGTCGATGCGCCGCCGCGCCTCGGCCGCGGACATGCCGCGCTCAGCGGTCAACCGCTGCAGTTGATTCTCCGGCGAGGCATCCACCACCCAGACGGCATCCACGGCATTTTTCAGGTCGCCTTCCAGCAGCTTGATCGCTTCGATGACCACCACGTCCGCTTGCGCGCCGCGAATGCGCCGGTCGATCTCCAGCCGGATGGCCGGATGCGTGATGGCTTCCAGCCGCCGTAGTTGCGCGGGATCGGCGAAGACGATATCAGCCAGAGCGCCGCGCTGGATTTGGCCGTCCGCGCCCAGGATGCCGGGCCCGAAGGCCGCCAGCACCGCTTCATAAGCCGCGCCGCCGCGCAGCAAGACCTGATGCGCCACCTGGTCGGCATCAATAACAGCCGCGCCCAACTCCGCCAGCGCGCCCAGCGCCAGGCTTTTGCCCACTGCGATATTGCCGGTCAAGCCGATGATGAATTTGTCGGGATAGCGCTCGCTCAATGCGCGCCTCCTCTTTCAAGCGTCCGCCCGCATTATAGCACCGGACACGGCGCTCCCGTTCAAGCCCCGCAGCGTCGCGGAATCGTCGATTTTTTTCACCACAGAGGGCACAGAGGATACACTGAGACAATGCCTGTAAGGCTTGATTGGTATTACAGAGAACACAGAAAATCAACCGTAGCGTAATTGTTTTCGTACGAAATAGCGGGTCAATACTTGCGAAAAGTATCAAGAAACCATGAAAATGGCAGAAGTTGGCTCCCCCTCCCTGACTCGTCGGGGAGGGGGCCGGGGGGTGGGGTAAGATGCCGGCGAATTCATCGCTAATACCAATCAAGCCTTGTAGGGGCGATTCTGTGAATCGTCCGCTGTTGATTTCGTGGATTTTCGGGCGACACACAGTGTCGCCCCTACATTGTTCTTCTCTGTGCCTCTGTGGCAATAAACCTGTATTGTCAGCGCCAAACTTGAGCGCTGCGCGACCAAACAGTCACCCATACCTAGAACATCAGTGCTAGTCTTGCTCTAGATCGGAAGAGATGCCCATACGCGGACGGGCCGCCGGGTCCGGGACCGCCATCAGCCGGACGGCGAGCGATGAGCATCTCTTTTCGATTTCACAGCAACAGACCAAGGGAATGGAGAAGCGGATGGACTGTCTTAATGCCCTGGACAAACAGATCGCCGCCCTCGACGAGATCGACCGGCAGGATGGCGACATCGCGGCGGTCAGCGATGCGCTGCGCATCCCCGAGCGCGAGCTGCGCGAATGGCTGCGCGACGAGGACAAACTGCGGCGGGAGCACGGCCTGCGCCGTCAGCGCCAGGTCGACCGGCTGGCGGTTGAGCTGCAGCATGACATGCTCAAGCGCGCCCGGGAAATTCTGAAGCAGCTGGAAGGCGAAAAGCTGACAAATGCGCCCCTGAATCAGCTGGCGTCGGCCGCCGGCAGCCTGATCAGCTACGCCCTGAAATTAGCAGATGCGATCGAGGAGATTAATGAGGCGGAAGAAAAAGAACAAGTCATCCGATTCGAATTCCACAGCGATGGTAAACGGCAAGACTTTCCACACTGGGCAGATAGCCGCGAGGAAGCATTGCGCGCGATTCAAAGTGGTGGCTTGCGGCCGGCGCTGGGGCAAGACCGAGCTGGGCAAAACGGTCATTCTGGAGCACGCGATCTGGGCGGGGCAGCGGACCTGGTGGCTGGCGCCGACCTTCATGATGGCGAGCCAAGTCTGGCGTGACTTGAAAGCGGCGGTCCGCGACATCGAGGGCATCAAGATCAGCGAGGCCGAGCGCCGCATCGACAGCCCCAGGGGCGGCATGATCGCCGTGCGCAGCAGCCACCATCCCGATTACCTGCGCGGCGAAGGGCTTGACCTGGCTGTGCTGGACGAAGCCGCCTTCATGGAAGCCCGCGTCTGGCAGGAGATCGTCCGCCCCATGTTGACGACCACGCGGGGCCGCGCCCTGTTCTTGAGCACGCCCTTCGGCCGCAACTGGTTCTGGGATTTGTATCGCCTGGGCATGGACGACGAAGAGCCCGACTGGATGGCCTTTCACTTCACCAGCGCCAGCAACGAACTCATCGCGCCCGAGGAGCTGGAGAGCATCCGCCGGCAGACCTCGGACCATGTCTGGCGCAGTGAGTACCTGGCGGAATTCAGCGACGACCAGGGCCAGGTCTTCCGCGGTATCCGCGCCGCCGTGCGCGAGCTGGAAATCGGGGCGCCGCAGCCGGGCCATCGCTACGTCGCCGGCGTCGACTGGGGCCGCAGCGTCGATTACACCGCCATCGCCATCATCGACGCCACGACGCGTCAACTGGTGGCGCTGGATCGCTTCAACCGGGTCGGCTGGAGCTTGCAGCGCGGGCGCTTAAAGGCGCTGACCGAGCGTTGGGGCGTCCACGTCATCTGGGCGGAAGCCAACAGCATGGGCGAGCCCAATATCGAGGCGTTGCAGCGCGAAGGCCTGCCCGTGCGCAGCTTTGTCACCACCTCCGCCAGCAAGTCGCCGCTGATCGAGTCGCTCGCGCTGGCTATTGAGCGCGGCTACCTGGGCCTGCTGGATGACCCGGTGCTGCTGGGCGAGCTGGCCAGCTTCTCGCTGGAGCGGCTGCCGGGCGGCGGCTATCGCTATGGCGCGCGGCCCGGCCACCATGACGATACCGTGATGGCGACTGCGCTGGCCTGGTACGCGGTCGAGCACAGCGGCGCGCTGATCGAGTTCGCCTGATGAGCGCGGATTGTGGCTTCTCCTGGGCGACTCACCGAGTCGCCCCTACAACTGTCGAAATTGACCGGAATGGTAAATCGCGACGACCTGACAACTTCGTCAAGCAACACAAGAAAATCTCTGTGCCCTCTGTGGTGAATTAACCTGTGCCGCGCCCGCCCTAGCGATCACGCAGCGCCGCGCGGGCGGCCGGGCTGTCGATGCGGGTCAACGCCTCGCGCGCGAACTTGCGCACGCCGGCATTGCGGTCATTCAGCGAGAAGATCAGCGCTTGCACGGCGCGTTCGCTGCCGATCTTGCCCAGGGCTTTGCAGGCGGCGCGTTTGACGGCGTTGCTGGGGTCAAAGAGGGCCCGCGTCAGGCCGGGCACGGCCGGGTAGCCGATCTGGATTAGCGCGCCAGTGATGCCCGCGCGCAAAAACATGTCGTTGTCACGCAGCGCCTCCAACAGGGCAGGCACGGCCGATTCTGCTTCGTCGCCGATCTGCCCCAGGGCCTTGGCCGCCAGATAGCGCGTACCGGGGTCGGATTGGCGCACCAGCTCGGTCAAGCGCGGCACGGAGGGCGCATAGCGCTTTTCGCCCAAGTACACGATGGCGTCCGCGCGGCGCTGATCGTCGCTGCCATTTTGCAATTCAAGCCAAGCATCTTCTACCGTCTCAAAGGCGGACATCGCCGGTCCTCGTAGGGTCGTCGCTGTGAATATCAGACTGCGTGGAACGCGGCATCATTCTAGCAAATCGAGGTCGTCTGTCGCCAGACAGGATCATTATGCCTTCAGGGCAATCGCATCAAAATAATTTTCACCACAGAGGCACAGAAGTAATTCCAACAATGTCATGCGACAAATCATGGGAAGTTGTAGGGGCGATTCTGTGAATCGCCCGTTGTTGAAACGTGATTTTCGGGCGACACACAGTGTCGCCCCTACAAGGCTTGTCCGCTGCTCAAATACCTGTGACGATACGGATTTTGGGGTGGGCGCCGCGCTTATAGGGATTCACGACACTTTTGCCACCGAGGGCACAGAGAAAATATGAGTGCACAGAGAGGGATTCCGGGAAATATGGCGGTTGGTCGAGTCTAGGATGATCCACACGTTCGCCGATTCTGACTGTGGACTAAGTATGATGCCTTTCCTCTGTGTACTCTTTCAAACTCGGTGTACTCGGTGGCAAAGATGTCGAGTATTCGCCTAAGCCGAGCGAGCGGCGGAGTATCACGCGCGAATCGGAAGCGTCTGGTCAGGGCGACTGACAGCGAGCATAATAGCGCCGCTGTTAAAAAGCAGCGCATCCATTTAAGTGGAGGAAAGGTCCCGCATAATGAAAAGGCTTTTAGTTTCAATCGCGCTTACGCTTGCCATAGCCGCAAGCGGCGCTGTTGCGCTTGCTGACGATGAATGCGTCGATGAGTTGGGCTGCGTCGAGATAGCACCCGACGAGAGCATCGTTGTCGGCAGTATATTGCGGTTTTCGGGACCGACGCCATTCACGGGCGAAGTCGCACGCCACGCCTTCAATTTGGCGGCATCAGCCCGCGACGGCCGCCTGCTGGGCCGCGATATCGAGTTGGTCACGGAGGACAGCGCCTGTACCGAAGAAGGAGCGCGTGAAGCGGCGCAGCGAATGCTTGCCAACCCGGCGATCGTCGGCATCATCGGCACCAACTGCTCGCTGGCGGCGAAAGGCGCCTTGCCGGTCATCAGCGAAGCCGGCTTGACCATGATTTCGCCATCGAATACCTCGCCCTTTTTGACGAATTCAGATGCCGACGCTGGCGGGCTCTATCAGCCGGGCTACTACCGCACCGCGCATAACGATCTCTTCCAGGGCGAATTGAGCGCGCGCTTTGCGGCTGAGGCGCTGGGCGTAAAGACTGTGGCGACCATTGATGACGGCGATCCCTACACCCGCGGCCTGGCGGGCGCGATGGCGGCTGCCTTCGAAAGCCTTGGCGGCGAAGTTGTCTTCCGCGGAGAAATCAGCCGGGGCGATACCGATATGAGCGCGGTTCTCGGCGCAATTGCCGCAGCCGGGGCGGAGCTCGTCTACTTTCCTCTTTTCGGGGACGAAGCGCAAGTCATCGTCAGCCAGCTGAGCAAAACGCCTGGCCTGGAAGGCACAATCATGATGACCGCCGACGGCGCCTTTACCAAGTCATTCGCCCAAGACGCGGGCGAGGCGGGAATCGGGATCTACGTAGCGGGTTCGCACATCGCCGGTGAAGCCTATGCCGCATTCGTCGAAACCTGGCGGCGCGAGATTGACGAGGCAGGCCCCAGCGGCGGCTTCCATGGCCACGGCTATGACGCGGCCAATCTGCTGTTTTCGGCGCTGGAGACGGTGGCGGTCGAGCGTGAAGATGGCGCGCTGATAATTGGACGAGCGGCGCTGCGCCAAGCCTTGAGCGAAGTTGAGGACTATCCCGGCGTGACCGGGTCGCTTACCTGCCAGGACGAATCCCCCCATGCCGGCGACTGCGCTACGGGCGAGGCGCTGGCGATCTTCCGACTGACCGCGGCCGAGGTCCATGATGGCAACTGGCCGCCGCCCGTGCTTTGGACCGCTGCAATGGCGCAGGCGGAATAAGCGGCTCGATCTGACCGGCAGGCTGTGTTGGCGCCGGGCGCATCCTGCAAGTTGCTCGGCAAGCACAATGAAGCCGGACGCTCAGACCGTACAAGCAGTCCGCCACGATAGAATTCAACGGGTGGCCGCCTGTCAGGTCGCCCGATTCCGGTCCTCAGCACGGCCTTAGTGAATGTTGCCGGTTGCGGTTAAAATGTGTGACCCGTCCCAATTATCTGCGAATGACAGCATCCATGTTCAAAGAAACCGAAATCGCACAATTCCGCAGCCAAGGCTGGCTCGCCAAAGAAGCGTTTTGGTCGTAGCGCGAAGTGCGCGCCATGCGGCGGGAGCTGGAGCGGCTGAAAGCGGAAGGCCTGTTGCGCAATGTCGCCACCGCCGGCGACGGCGTCACGCCTGCGGACGACCAGGTCAACTTGCAGCTCTGCCCCATGTTCCCGCACAGCGACTTCTACCGCGCCATGCCCTTCGCTGACAAAGCCGTAACGGCAGTGCGCCAGCTAGTCGGCGATCCGGTCCTGCTGCATCTCGATCAGGTCTTCCTCAAGCCGGGCAAGCAGGGCATGGGCACCAACTGGCATCAGGACAACGCCTATTTTCAGATCGACGATCCGCTAAAAGGCACAGCGATGTGGACGGCCGTGCATGACGCGACCGTGGCCAACGGCACGATCCACGTCATCCCGGGCAGCTATCGCGTGGCTTACAAGCACAGCCGCGACCCCTACAGCGACCATCATATCCGCTGCTACCCGCCGGAAGACCAGGCGGTGGCGGTGGAGCTGCCGGCTGGCGGCGTCGTCTTCTTCGCCTATGGTGTGGCGCATTGCACGCTGGCGAATAGAACCGAGGCGGAACGCGCCGGCGTGGCCCTGCACTTCATCAACGGCGCCATGGATGCCACGGCCAAGAGCGGCTTCCCGCTGGGCAAGCGGCCCTACCTTAGCGGCGACGAAGCGTCCGGCGGCTTGAAGGAGCACGGCGTGGTCGTCGCCGGGACCTGGGATTCTGAAGTCGAACGCGCCCTGGCTTGAAATCCAAACGGACTGAGCGTTGGAGCGGAGAAAGAGTGATAGCGCCAGTATTCGAGCTTGCCCAGCATAACCTGGCTATGGATGCCGGGGCTATCGGCGCTGGCGCGCTGAGCTATTGTGGCAGCAAGCCTTGTACAACTGCGGGCATATCGGGGAAACGGGGGCAGCTTGGCTTATGCCCAATTCTTAACCATTGATTTTGCTTCTCACGCTATTTCTTGTATTCCGCCCAGGCTTTGTGAATCATACTCCGCGCTTCATTAGCCATTTGGATACGTACATCAACGTAAACTCGCTGGTCAAGCACCGACAATTCAAGTAGCAGTTTCGCCAGTTCCAACTTCGCTTTCAGACTCTTTTCCTTGCTAGTTTCCATCATTCCACCCATCATCGACTATAAAGACATCTTACCGAATGATCGGCATGATACCAAGTAGATGCCAATGACTAACGCAATCAGAAACCATAATAAGCGATTCACCCACTCCATATCGGTTTCGAGGCGTGACAAGCGACCTTCGCTCCCACCAGGTATCCCAGCGCTTGACCGCGTCGATTCAGAGTGCGATATTACCTTTTCACTCACTGAGACCTCCTCCCTTATGACCGCTAATCGTGACTGGATTATACTATATCTGTCCTGGCCCATCGTATTCGTGCAAGCCGCGGCGATTACCTCCCATATTCGAGCTTGCCCCGCATTATTTTGCTCAGGCGGAACATGTCCGTGCGCGAGGTCATATCGAGGCTGATCGGCGTGACTGAAATGACCCCGTCATTCAGCAGCGCGTAGACATCGCTGTCAGGCTCGGCAGCGGACGGGTCGCTATTGTACTGGTAACCCAGCTTGGCGCTGTCGTGCAGGGCCAGCCGCTCGGGGCGGGTAGGCCAGTATACGCGCCGGCGCGATAGCCGCGTCAAGCGCCATTCGGTCTCGGCAGTGGCGCCCCGGGGCACGTCAATTTTGAGCACATCGACATCGTCGGGCAACGCGGAGTGCTCCATCAGCCAGCTGCCCATCTGCCGGCTGAAATCGGCAGCGCTGCTGAAGTCGACTTCGTTGGAGTAACTTAGATGCATGCCGGTCGGCGTCTGCAAACTGACCGCTAGCGAGGAAATGCCCAGGCTGGCGCCCTCCAGCGCCGCGCCCACCGTGCCCGAAATGGTGACGCCGTTGCCGGTGTTCTCGCCGTAATTGATGCCGGAGACCAACAGCGCCGGCTGCTCCTCCGCCAGTTCAAGCACGGCATGTTGCACAGCTTGGGCCGGCGTGCCGTCCACGGCGTAGGCGATGCAATCTTCGCAGTCGATGGGCAGATCGTAGGGAAAGATACGCCCCTCGCTGTAGTGCGGCATGCTGCGGCCCATGCCCGATTGTTGCTCGCGCGGGGCGGCCACCAGCAGGCGTCCCAGGCCGCGAAAAGCTTCCACAGCCGCCCACAAGCCGGGCGAGCGAATGCCATCGTCATTGGTGAAGAGGATTATCGGCTTGGGCGACGGCGTCATATTGCTGTCCTTGATTGGTTTAGGATCGGGCGACATAAGGCTGTAGGCTAGGCTATATCTAATAAATCAGCAAGTGCCACTGTTACAGCCGCGTCGAAGGCTCGATTTCGCTTCTGTGTTGCAGCCAGCCTCTTGCGGTTATTGCGCGGAAGGTGAAACCGCTCGGCAAGGGCTCGGTTCTGTGCCAGACTGTACGGTAGTCGAACTGAGAAACGAGCGACCATGCCTGAACCTGACAGCGCGCCCTATCTCAAGCAGATTGCCAGCCGCCTGCCAGAGTTCGCCGGGGGCCAGGCGCGCATCCTGCCCGCGGCAGGCCAGTTCAACACCGCGCTCTGCCTGGACGAACGCTGGATATTCCGCTTTCCCAAGAGTCCGTGGGCGGCCTCCGACCTGGCGCATGAGTTGGTCATCCTGCCCCGCTTGCAGGGCAAATTGCCGCTGCCGATTCCCCAGCCGCAATTCAGCGCCGTCGATGACGCCGGCGACGTGCTTTTCATGGGCTACCCCATGCTGCCCGGCGTGCCGCTTCTGCGCGAGCGCTACGCTGAGTTGCAGGCCGACGGCCACGTCGTCGGCGGCATCGCCCGCGACCTGGCTGATTTTCTGCTGGCGCTGCATGCCATCCCCCCGGCTGATATCGGGCTGGACGACAGCGGCGATGACGCGCGCGCGGCCTGGGCGCAATACGAGCGCGATTTCCGCGAGCAGCTATTCCCGCACATGCGGGCTGAGGCGCGCCGAGCGGTTGAACGTGATTTCGGCGCGGCGCTGTACGACGAGGAATTGTGGCGCTATGACCCCTGCCTGATCCACGGCGACTTCGGCACCGGCAATATCCTGATTCAGGCCGGGCGTATCAGCGGCATCATCGACTTCGGCTTCTGCGGCATTGGCGATCCGGCGCAGGACCTGGGCGCCTTAATCGCCAGCTACGGCGACGACTTCTCTGAGAGGGTTTTTCACTACTATCCGGTGCTGCGGGGGCACTTGCGGCGGGCGCGCTTCTACTGCGGCAACTACGCGCTGATTCAGGCGCTCTACGCCCTGCGCGATGGCGACACCGACGAATTCGAGGATGGCATCGCCGACTATCGCTGAGCGTCACAAAGCGTATAAATTCGCAGCCTTTGCAGCACAATGCGCCCGGCGCAACTATGCTATAATTCTTACTAATTTGCCCACAGAGCAGAGCAAACTGACCAAGATGGCGGAAATCAGCCTGAGCGCCTACCAGGACAACTTGTCCCAGCTGTCGGCGGAGAACAAACACGACCAAGTCATCGCGCATTCGCGGCACATACTCAAGACCTATCCCAAGAATCTGCGCGCTTATCAGCAGTTGGCTGGCGCGCTCTTCGCGGCCGAGCGCTGGGAAGAAGCGGCTGATGTGCTGCGCCGCCTGCTGGGCGCTTTGCCGCAAGACTTCGAGACCCATTCCCGGCTGGCGCAATCCTACCAGCGCCTGGAAGAATACGAGCGGGCCATTTGGCATGCCGAGCGCGCGCTGGATCAGGAGCCCAACGACGCCGCCACAATCAGCTTGATTCGCGCGCTCTACCGCCAGCATCGCAGCGAAGAAATCGACCGCCTGCAATTGACCGCCGGCGCCCTGGCGCAGCAGCATATTCGCGGCAATCTGCTGACAGAAGCGCTGGACGCGTTGGACCAGGCCCTGGAGCGCAATCCCGAGCGCATCGACCTGCAGCTGTTGCGCGCGCGCACGCTCTGGCTCGATGGCCAGCGCATGGACGCCGCCGAAGCCGCCCTCGATATCCTGGAGAAACTGCCCTACGCCATCGACGCCAATCGCATCATGACCGAACTCTGGCTGGCTGAGCAGCGCCCTGCGGATGCCCAGACTTACTTGCAACGCATCGAAGACCTTGATCCCTACCTGGCGCATGAGATCGCTCTGGGCGAGGCGCCGCCATCGAATCTGCTTATGACCGAGGAATTCGATATCAGCGGCATTGCCCAGCCCGTGCAAGATATTGTCGATCCCGAATGGCTGGACGGCGTCGACGAAGACACCGGCAGCCTGGACGCGATCTTGGGCTTGGACAACGAGACGGAAGCAGCGCCAGAAAGCGTCACGGGCGATCTCGAAGATTTGCTCTCCGATGAACAGATAGACCAGCTATTCAGTGAATTGGTGATTGGCGAAGCGGTGGCCGAGACCAGCGAAGCCGCGCCCGATGACGAGCTGGAGCAGGTGCTGAACGAGATGGAAGATCGCGGTTTCCTCGATCCCGCCGCGCCAGGCGCCGCCTCGGCTGTCAACGCGGCAGACGCTGGTGACGAGCTCGAGACCTACCTGGCGCAGATGAACGCGAGCGCCGATGCTGACGAAGAGTACGCCGCGGTCGCTGGACCCGAGCCGGTTGATGCGCTTGACGACGAACTGGCTAACCTGCTGGCGGAGCTGGATGCCTCCGATGACGATGACGACTGGATGGCGCAGATTCAGCCGGGCAGCCTGGCGCTGGACAATGAAAAGGAAGACCAGTCGCTGGAATACCTGGACGACTTCGAACGAGAGTGGGTCAAGGATAGCGCGGACGAAGAAGGCGGCGCGCCCTGGCTCTCGGCCGCCATGCGCGAGCAGATGGACAAAGACGAATCGGGCGAATTGGACTTGTTCGGCGATGACGAGCAACTGCAGAGTCTGCTCAATCGGGCCTCCGATACCGAGCCGATACTGGCCAGCGATATCGAAGACTGGCTAGGCGTCGAACCTGAACCGGATGCGGGAGCGCCCGACGAGAGCGCCATCGATATGGAAGATGAGCTGCTGCATGCGCCGCCATCAACCTCCTGGCTGGAGACGGGCGCCGCGGACGATGACCCCAACCAGCTTAACGCCGACTTGATCGAAAGCTGGCAGTCGGAGTTGGATATTGACGACGATGAAGACGACGATCCTTATGTCGACTGGCTGGCCGACGACCCCAATGAGCTTGGCGACGATCTGGACATCTTCGCGGCGGGAGCGGATGCGTCTGACAAACCAGGCGATGAGGCGATTGCGCTGCCGCAAGCCGACGGCGATTCGGCTGAGCAGGCGCGCGCCTGGGGTCTGGATGATGCCGACCAACTGGCCGACTTTGTCGAAGAGGGCGGCGCTGGCGATGGCTCGCCCGACTGGATGAACGCTGTCGTGCCCGGCTTGGACCGCGAGAACGACGCCGCCAGCGACGATCCCAATGAATACGCCCGCCCGACGGCCCCGCCGGGCAAAGAATTCGGCTGGGTCAGCGATCTTGTTGAAGAAGAAACCGGCCAGATGAAAGCCGTCGACCCGGCCGAACCAAGCGAGACGCCTTACTTCCGCTTCAGCAAGCAGCCGGCCTGGCTCTTAAACATGCAGAGCGACGCGACCGAAGGGGGCGTGGTCGCCGGCGTCAGCGCCCTCAGCCTGGACGAGGACATTCAAGCGCTTGATCTGGATGACTTGACCTTCGACGATTATTTCAACTTCAATACGCCGACCGACAAAATGGATGTCATCAACCTGGACGAGGACACGCAGAAGCTGAGCTTCGTCGGCCTCGACTGGGACGACTATTTCGACCTGGAATCGCCGACCGAGAAAACCATCGCTATTTCGCTCGATGACAGCGCCGCGGGTGTGGAATTCGACGAATTAGGCATCGACGATGACGACTTCGACTTCGAAAGCGGAGCGGGCGATGGCGGGCTGGGTGCCGGCAGCGACCTCTTTGACGATGTTGGCCTGGGCCTGGATTCAGACGCCAAAGACGGCCCCGCCTGGCTCGAATTCGATGACGCCGATTCCGAAGATTCTGATCGCCCCAGCCGCGATTCGACGCTATAATCTGATTCCATTTCACAGCGCAGCAGTTCTCTGGCAGCATGAAAGACATGCCCGATGTTTGAAGACCCTGAATTGCCCGATTTCGACTCCATGTCGCAGGAAGAGTTGATCGAGTGGCTGGAACAACTGGCCAAGGGGCACAGCGAACCGGCTTCCGAGTTTATCGATCACTACACCGGCGATCCGGACGCCAATGGCGGCGACCCGCAGGACGAATGGTCAGACTGGTTGGATGATACCGAACCCTTGACCCCGCTGCCCGATGCCGGTTACATCGTTGACGCCGGTATTGAGGGCGATATCCCGGTTGATATGACCATGCTAAATGATGAAGACACCGCGCCAACCGCCTCCATGGATTGGCTGGACGAGCTCACAACCGACGAAATGGGCGATGATGCTCCAGACTTTAGCGCGATGCAGCCGGGGGATCGGCCGCCGGTCGCGCTGGACGAAGAGCTGGCCGCGCGCGAAGCCGATGATCCGCTGGAATGGCTGGAACCGGCGCCGGGCGACAACCCCGGGCATAACAACCCGCACAACTCGCAAGATGAAGGCGACGACTTCGACGAAACCTACGAAGATGATGAACAGCTCGACGACCTGGAAGACGAAAGCCTGTATCAGTCGAGCGAGGAACGCTCGCAGGAAATCCTGAATTCACTGCTGGGGCTGGTCGACCGCGAGGCGGAAAAGTACAGCACACAATCCATGGCGCCGGTGCCGGAAGGCGAATCCGCCAATGCGCCCGAGCCCGAAGTCCGAGCCGGCCCCGCGCCCGCCGCGCCCGCCGACAATTTGACGCGCGCCTTCCTGCTGCAGGACCGGGAAGCGGATCTGGAAGCCTGGTACACCGAAAGGCTGCGGGACATCGCCTCGCCCGGCGACCGCCGCAGCGAAGCGCCGCAGCTTCCCCCCCGCGTCAAACCGAGCAAACTGCCGCCGCCCGGTTTGGCGGCCGCCATCAACTCCGCCCGCGGCAAGGTCAAGGCCGACGATCTGCCGGCGGCGCTGCAGTATTACGAGACGCTGCTGTCCACCAGCGCCGGCCTGGAATGGGTCGTCAGCGATATGCGCGAGCTGATCGCGCAGTCGCAGTATCAGGGCATTCCCTCGCTGCACCGTGTGCTGGGCGATGCGCTTATGCGGCAAGGGCGCCTCGACGCCGCGCTGGATGTTTACCGCCACGCCCTGTCTCTCTTTTGAACCGCGCTCCGCTCGCAACCCGGCGTCGATTCTCCGCAAGCTGCAAAACTGTAGGGGCGAAGGCCGCGATTCATTCACGATCTGTAGGGGCGACTGACGGGCAGTGTCTACGCGCCCCTGTGAGTCGCCCGCCAGGCAAGGCGAAAAATTGCGCAGGGCAGCGCAGGTCCGCAACACCATGAACCGTGAATCCATAGCCAGGCTGCTGAATTGGTACCGCCACAATCAGGCCGACTTGCCCTGGCGCCGAGACGCCAGCCCCTATCAGGTCTGGCTGTCGGAAGTCATGCTGCAGCAGACGCAGGTGGAAACGGTCATCCCCTACTACCAGCGCTTCCTGGCCGCCTTCCCCAGCATCGCCGCCCTGGCCGACGCGCCGCTGGACGCCGTGCTCAAGCGCTGGGAGGGCTTGGGCTACTATAGCCGCGCGCGCAACCTGCACCGCGCCGCCCGTCTGCTGGTCGCCGAATATAACGGCGCTTTGCCCAGCCAGGTTGATGAACTGCTAAAGCTGCCCGGCATCGGTCCTTACACAGCCGGCGCCATCGCCAGCATCGCCTTCGGGCGATCCGCGCCTCTGCTTGATGGCAATGTGATCCGAATTTACGCGCGCCTGCTGGACCTGCCGGATGACATCAGCAAGGGCGCGACGCGAAAGAAGCTTTGGCGCATTGCCGAGGAGTGGCTGCCCGAACTAGGCGCGGGCGAGTACAATCAGGCGCTGATGGAGCTGGGGCAGAAAGTATGCCGTCCCAGGAATCCGCATTGCGCCGACTGTCCGCTGCGCTACAACTGCCGCGCCTTTGCCGCCGGTACGCAGTCAGTTCGTCCTGTGCGCGAAAAACGCTCGCCCACGCCGCACTACGATGTGACCGCCGGCCTCATCCGCGATGAGCAGGGTCGTCTGCTGATCGCCCAGCGTCCGCTTGAGGGTCTTCTGGGAGGCCTGTGGGAGTTCCCCGGCGGCAAACGCGAAGGGCGCGAAAGCCTGGAAGACTGCTTGCGGCGAGAACTGCGCGAGGAGCTGGCGATCGCGGTGGAGGTGGGTCAGCGCATGGCGATGGTCAACCATGCCTTCACCCACTTTAAGATCACGCTGCACGCCTTCGACTGCCGCTACCGGGGCGCGCTGCCGCCTTACAGCGAGCCGCAGGCGCTCGAAGCGCTGGACTGGGCCTGGGTGGGCGAGGCGGAGCTGGAGCAATACAGCTTTGGCAAAGCCGACCGGCAGGTCATCGCCGAACTATCCCGCCGCCGCGAGATGCTGCTTTAGTGTCGCGGCTCGCTTGCCGACCAAGTAGTGATTAATGACCCAACTTGGCGTATAATCTGACTGGTGCCACGCGGCCGAAAGGATGATCAAAAATGCTCACAGAAGAATTGCTCGCTCAAGTTAAGGGTTTGGGCGAAGAGGATAAATTGAAACTTGTTGAGTTGCTGATTGAGGATCTTAGGCTGATTGGTACTGCGTACGAGATCTATACTCCCTATGGCAATGAGGCAGCCGCTCGCGTCTTGATTGAAGAGTTAGAATCGGCCAAAACATCAAATCAACCAGCAATTGAATAATGGCGCGCTTTGCTTATTCTCAGAGTGCCGGCGCTTCTGCACGTGCTCTGCCACGCGTACCAATGGAGTTGAGTCATGGCAATCGCTCAGTTGCGGTCGAGGGTCTTATAGATACCGGCTCGACTATAAACGTATTACCCTATGACTACGGATTGGCGCTTGGCATGATATGGGAGGAGTACAATATCCCGCTTACTCTCACAGGAGCGCTGGCCAATTATGAAGCGCGAGTCGCCTTCTTATGGGCAAGCAATGCTCGTTTGACGGGGCGTAATCCCGTTCAACTTTCCATAGCATGGACAACTTCAAACGACGTACCGGTCATTCTTGGCCAGACCAACTTCTTAATGGAGTTCAATGTTTGCTTCTATTTGTCGCAGAACTATTTCGAAGTATGGCGCAACTGACTTCTATGTCAGTCGAAACATTTGCGCCAATACAATCCGTTGGATGTAAGACAAGGTTGATTGCGGAGAACCCGAACTGACCCATGCTTGACTCACTCAAAAAGCTGCGCCGGCTGATCGCCAACCTCTTCGGCGACAATGTGCCTGTGGAGCAGGCCTGGGATCGCGTCCCGCCCGAGCTAATGACACCGCGCGAATTACTGGTGCGGCGCAGCTCCCTGATCATGCTCTGGGGCGCGCTGGTCAATCTGGTCGCGGGCCTGGCTGTGATCGCGCTGGCCGCGCGCGCGGGCAATCACGAGCCGGCGCTATTCCTCGAGCTGCAAGCGGCGCTGCTGCGCGGTTTCGCCATCAGCGCGGATACGGCGGCGCTGCTGCTGGCCGCGGGCATCCTGGCCAATATGGCTATCCTGCTGATGCTGTCGGTGGTGATCCTGGCGCAAGAATTGTGGACCGTCTTCACCGCCTGGCTCTTGATCGCGCTTAATCTGGCGGCGCTTCTCGCCTTCGGTTTCCTGCCGGCGCTGCTGACCATCGCGCCCTTGACGGTGGTGGGCTTGATGACGCTCGGCGACCTGCGCGCTTTCCGCCTCAACCCGGTGATGGTCAAAGAATTGCGCGGGCGTATGCGCGGCGTGCGCGGCTTCGCTATCATCTCCGTATTCCTCACGCTGATGAGTTTCTTCACGCTGCTGCTCTACTTGCTGCGCATGCCGCAGGGCGGGGTAGTCGTCACCGGCGAGTTGGGGCGGCAGCTGTTCATCGGCGTGCTCTTCATCGAGTTGATGCTGATCATTTTCATCGTCCCGGCGCTGACTGCCGGCGCCATCACCAGCGAGCGCGAACGCAAGACCTACGACTTGCTGCAGACAACGCTGATTAGCAAAGCCACCTTTGTAGTCGGCAAGATGCAATCGGCCCTGGGTTATATCGTGCTGCTGCTGCTTTCGGCCATTCCGCTGCAGAGCACAGCCTTCCTCTTCGGCGGCGTCAGCGAGCAGGAGATGCTGCTGGCGCTGCTGGTGCTGCTGATTTCGGCGATTACCCTGGGCGCATTTGGCATGTTCTTCTCGTCCATCACCGAGCGGACGCTGGCGGCCACCATTCGCTCCTATACCGTCGCCATCGCAATCACGGTCGGCTTGCCCGTCCTGGCGCTGATCTTGTTCCAGAACGCCTACGGCAACGTGGTCAACAATATCGCCGCCGGCGTCAGCAATAATCCCACGGTCGAGGCGACTACGATCTACCTCGATATGATCGCCACCAGCCTCAACCCGATAATGGCGACCCTGCGCTCGCAGCAGATGCTGATCGATCATCAGCAGTTGGTGACCATGCGCGTGACGCTGTCCAGCAACGGCGCCTCCATCCCGATTCTTTCGCCTTGGGTGCTGCTCACGCTGAGCTATCTGTCGGTCACGGCGCTGCTGGTGCTGGTGTCGATACGGCGCATGGAGCGCCAGACGGGTTAGCGCCTAGTGTACATCTAAATCAATCAATCAAGAAAAATGCCGCAATGTATTCTGAATGCGAAAAAAGAGTTGATTGGCTACATGAAGCTGGGGAAGACACTTGAGCAGGCAATGTTACAAATGGTACGGTGATACTTAACGGCCTTCATGATTCTCAGCATCATGAGCTTATATGATGGATTGAAAATGCTGACTCGGTGATGAAAGCTGCTCAACAAAGAATTTCCTTGCATGGACGAAGCAACCCTGCCAAAGCCAACGTGTCACATAATCTGATTCAAAGCCGCACGGTTCGATTTCGGGCTCCGGAACTTCAACGTCTCGGGCCAACAAGGAGTGAATGTAATCAATCAGCACCGAGCGCATTTCGCCGCGTGCTTCCTCTTCTGTAAAACCTTGTGCCACACAATATGGCATTTCCTTGATGCAGGCAGTGTATCTGGGGATGTCTGGAGATAGTGCGCCGGGTTCGCGCTCGACTTCGATCTGATAAGGTCTCTCTGCCAAATTCCGAGCCTTTGCATACAGAATTTCACTCATTGTCCGTCTCCCAGTTGATCAGCCAACTCAATAATAACAGCTTTGTCGAAACTCCTCAATATGTCCAATTGCCTTACGCACGACTCCGGGTGACAGCTTCTTGTGTCTAGGAATGGGAAAGCTATGCGGATAAGAGCTATGTTCCGCTATATCATGTTTCGTGCGGTTGACGATTTCAAAATCATGCATGGTGTAAAGTTTCACTACTGCTTTCCGTGAGCAGCCGTCAACTGAGCCTTTTACTTTGTCAAGTTGCTTTGTGGCTTTTCGTTTTCTACTCTTAAGTGTCATTTTCGCCGTTCCGTCGGCGGAATACCATGATATCGGTCTCAAAACTACTGTCGCCGAGCTGAGCGGTTAAGGTGTGCTTGCCAGGATCAGTGAAAACTAAGTTATGGATTTCCGCAATTAAATTGCCTACGATTGTGTCAGTATCAGGAGGAACGTCTAACGACAGATTGCTACTGTGTAGCTCTTCCAATTTATTCGAAGGCCTGTGAAATCTTACTTCATATGTAGCTGACACATTTTCGCTCGCCTCGCCTTCTATGCGGCTAAATATGAAAAACTTAGGCAAACGAAGAGGGAAATCGTCTGCTTCAACACTACGAAACTCCCCAATTATGTCAACTCTCTGGGATTCTTCTTTCACCACAATATTCTCAGCGAGGAGTACCCACGAGATTTGCATGACAGATCGTCCTATCGCGCTATTTCATTTCGCTAGCAGAAATCTACAATAGCAGAAAACATAGAGATGGGAGTATACGGAATGTACTGAGGTGCCAGATACATTGGAGACGACTTGCGTGACTAAACGCAAAATCTCTAACATGATACTTATTTCTGAAACGTCGCTTCCTCTGTGACTCTGTGGCGCACAATTCTTTTGGTAAAATGACACTATAAGCGACCACTTAAGTGTGACCGGGAGACCCTGATGAGCAATCCTTTGCTGGAGATCCAAGAACTCGGCCAGAGCGCCTGGCTCGATTACATCCATCGCGACGACCTGAACGACGGCGATTTGCAGCGCCGCATCGACGAAGAAGGCGTTCTGGGCGTAACTTCCAATCCGTCGATATTCCAGAAGGCCATCGGCGATTCGGATACCTACGACGGCGCCATTCTGACCATGCTGGATCTGGAAGCGCAGGATATCTACGAGGCGCTGGCGATCGAAGACATCCAGAACGCCACCGACCTCTTCCGCCCGATTTACGACCGCAGCGAGGGCGGCGACGGCTACGTCAGCCTGGAAGTTTCGCCGCTGCTGGCCCGCGACACGCAGGGCACCGTCGAAGAAGCCAAGCGCCTTTTCCAAACGGTCGACCGCCCCAATCTGATGATCAAGATCCCCGCCACGCCCGAAGGAATCCCGGCCATCGAAGCCGCCATCGCCGCCGGCATCAACGTCAACGTCACGCTGATTTTCGCCATCGACAATTATGAGCGTGTGGCGGAAGCCTTTATTCGCGGGCTGGAAAAACGGCGCGCCGCCGGGGAGGACGTCTCCCGTGTGGCTTCGGTGGCCAGCTTCTTCCTCAGCCGCATCGATGTCATGGTCGATCAGATTCTGGAGAACAATATCCGCGCGGCGCAAGTGCAGTCGGATACCGTGCGCATCGCCGCCAATAGCAAGCTGCTGGGCCAGACCGCCATCGCCAACGCCAAGACCGCCTATCGCTCTTTCCAGCGCATCTTTGAGGGCGAGCGCTTTGAGGACTTGCGCGCGGCCGGCGCCCAGGTTCAGCGCCCGCTCTGGGCCTCCACCGGCACGAAGAACCCGGCTTACTCGGACACGCTCTACGTCGACAACTTGATCGGCGGGCATACGGTCAACACTCTGCCGCCCGCTACCCTGGCCGCTTTCAAAGACCATGGCGTCGTGGGCGAGACAATCACGCAATCCGGCGGACAGTTCTTGCCGCCCGACGAAGTGCTCGATCGCCTGGCGGAAGTCGGCGTCGACCTGGGGCAGGTCACATCGCGCCTGCAGGATGACGGCGTCGACGCCTTCATTGAAGCCTTCGAGACGCTGATATCACAAGTGGCGGCCAAGCGCACCCTCCTGCGCAGCGGCATCATGGAGCGCACCAAGCTGGCCTTGGGCATCTACCATGCGGCGGTCGACCGGGCCGTTGAGCGACTGGCGGCCGATTTCGCCAATCCGCGCCTCTGGAATAAAGACGGCAGCCTGTGGAAGAATCACGGCCCCACCATGGAGAAAATCGTCAACCGGCTGGGCTGGCTCGACTTTGATACGACCATCGACCGCGAGCGCTTGGCGGCGCTGCAAGAAAGCGTACGCGACGGACGCTTCCAGCATGTCGTCCTGCTGGGCATGGGTGGCAGTTCGCTGGCGCCCGAGGTGCTGGCCGATACCTTCGGGCCGCAAGACGGCTTCCCGCAGCTGATCGTACTCGACAGCACCGACCCGGCGCGCATCCGGGCGGTGGAAGACGAAATCGACATCGCCGACACGCTTTTCATTGTCGCCAGCAAATCAGGCGGCACCATCGAGACCCTGGCGCTCGATCACTACTTCTGGGAGAAGACGGGCGGCAATGGCGATCAATTCATCGTCATCACCGACCCCGGCTCCAACCTGGAGCATATCGCGCGACAAGCCGGCGTCCGCGATATCTTCCTCAATCCACCGGACATCGGCGGTCGCTACAGCGCGCTCAGCTATTTTGGCATGGCGCCAGCGGCGCTGATTGGCCTGGACCTGGACAGCTTGTGGGCCAGCGCCGATACCATGCTGGCGGCCAACCGCGAAAGCATTCCGTCGACCTTTCACCCCGGGCTGCTGCTGGGCGCGGTCATCGGCGCGCTGGCGGGCGAGGGCCGCGACAAAGTCACCATCTACACGTCGCAGTCGCTGACCAGCTTCGGCAATTGGGCCGAGCAGCTGCTGGCGGAGAGCCTGGGCAAGGAAGGCAAAGGGGCGCTGCCTGTTGTCGGCGCCACCATCGGCAAGCCGCACGATTATGTGACCGACCGCCTCTTCATCTATCTGCGCGTGGACAACGACCCTGATGTCGCCCAGAAAGACGCGGAGGTGCGGGCCCTGCGCGAAGCGGGCCACCCGCGCGTGACCATACGCCTGGCCGACCCCTTCGCCATCGCTGGTGAATTCTTCCGCTGGGAGTACGGGGCAGCCATCGCTGGCGCGCTTCTGGGCGTCAACCCCTTTGACGAGCCCAACGTCACCGAGGCCAAAGACGCTACCAAGGCGCTGCTGCAAGTAGTCGCCGAGCAGGGCAGCCTGCCGGAGGACGCGCCGCTGATGACCCGCGACGGCCTTGAATTGTACGCCGACGAGGTCACGCTGGAGCCGCTGCGCGAGCTTTGCCACCATCACGGTTTTGACGGGAGCGACGCCGTGCAGGTCATCGCCGCGCAGATGGCGGGTACCAACGCCGGAGATTATTTCGCTTTCCACATCTACTTCACGCCGGACGCGGACGAGCTGCGCTTGATCGAGCAGATCCAGCGGCGCCTGCGTCACGTGACCAAACGCGCCGTCACCATCGGCTACGGTCCGCGCTATCTGCACAGCACCGGGCAGTATCACAAAGGTGGCGGCAACAATGGCGTCTTCTGGCAGCTGACGGCCGATGCCGCGCCCGACTTGGACATCCCCGGCATGGATTTCAGCTTTGGCGCGCTATTCGCCGCCCAAGCCGCGGGCGACTTGCAAGCGCTGCGCAACCATGAACGCCGCGCCATCCGCCTGCACCTGACGGGCGAGCGCAGCCTGGGCTTAAATAAGCTGCTGACGGCGATTGAGTTCGTCGAGTCACGGCGGAGGTAGTAACCTGACGCATGATGTCCACCAGACTTGCAGCAGATCCATCAAGATTTGAAGACCTGTTTAGGTTGCCAGCGGTAAACCCCATCCCCCGGCCCCTTGCCCCAGCGAGCTAGGGAAGGGGAGCTAGGGACGGAGCGGGACGCAAGGTATTTTGCGTGGACGGCGGCATCGTCGCGCGGATGTCTATGTTGTGTGTAGGGGCGAACCGGTGGCACTCGGTGGCAAATGTGTCACGAATGCTGCTGTGTGCGACGCCTAGATTTGTTGCGTCCGCGGCCTAAAAGTACTGACACAGCCTCTGCCCTTAGCTGATTCAGTCGATATCGACTCGGGAGAATAGAGACAAAAAAACCCGCCTCGTTTGAAGCGGGTTTGATAGTTGGTGACTGGACTAGTTACTCAAGCACGGTCACAGCGCTGGCCTGCATGCCGCGCCGGCCCTCAACGGCAAGGAATTCTACGCGCGCGCCTTCGTCAAGCGTGCGGTAGCCCGAGCCCTGGATTTCCGAATAATGTACGAACAGATCATCACCGTCTTCCTGGGAGATGAAGCCATATCCCTTTTCGGCGTTGAACCATTTGACCGTACCTTGCAAACGTTGATCCGACATGTTCTTGATACTCCTGATAGAGAAACGATTAACTGGGTATTGCCATAGTCTTGCGCATGAACGCCTTCGCCCGACATGCCGAACGATGCGCGCGTCACGATGCGAGAAACGCGCGAGACAAACCGAATCCGCACTTATGTGCAGCTCCTTTGCCGCTCACGTTGCTCTCTGGGGGACTGATGGGCGCCTACCCACGGCGCCAATGTGGAGAAAACTGATCATGTGTTCCTGTTTACCACCTTGCGCCCACAGTGTATCAGCCCTAATTGCGCCTGACTAGGGCGAGTTGGAATCTCGTGCAGGCGCGCCTCTGGCCCGCTGGATGCGCCCCGCGATTTGCGCCAGAAACCAGCCGATCAGGATGCTGTAGAGCGGCGCGACAATGGCGTAATAGCGCGGCTCAATGCCGGAAAATGCCGCCAGCAGCACAAGACAAGTCAGCAGCAGCGCTGCGACGCCGGTCAAGAGCCAGTCGCGTCGCCACAATGCCGCTATCAGCCCCAGCGGCGTCAAGAGCTTGATGGCGTTCCAGGACGTGAAGAGCTGGCTGAAGAGGGTCGTGCCCGGCCGCCACAGCCGGTGCCCATTGTACAGCTTGCTATCCGCCGCCTGGAATCCCAGCCGGTTCTCGCCGCGCCAGGTCACGGTTTCAATGCGGTCGAGGTACATATAATCGAAGCGCGCCTCCGCCGGGTTCTGCACCAGCGACGAGACGGTCGTGCCGATGACGCCTCGTACGAATTGCCAGGGGTTGGCCGCAACCGTCTCCCACAGTAGCCCGGCCAGCAGTCCATCCACTTCGCAAGGCCCCAGATACCAATACAAGTCCGCCGGGAAGTCCGTGGCTATCGCTTCGACCATGGCGCCGGGCTGCCCGGCCAGGAAAGCCTGCTTTTCGGCTTCGCCCAGCCACGCGCCAGGAATGCGCCACAGGGCGAACTTGGCCGAATCCAGATAGTCATCGCGCGGGTTGGCCGATGGCAGCGCCAGCAGCCTCGCGTACTCGGCGGAGTGCGGCCCGTTGGCTACGCGGGGATAAACGCCCTTCTCGTGCAAGCTCTGCACACTGCGAAAGGCGGAGATGCAGCTCAACGCCGTGACGCCGGTGGAAGGCAGGTGGATCAGCAGCGTGTAGGCGCCCAGGATGCTGCCGCTGAGGGCGCCGACCAGGGCGAATAGCGCGAATCGCTGCCGAAGCGGGATATGCCGCCACAGAAAGACGCTAACGCCGAAGACCGCGACTAACGGCGCGAAATTCAAGCGCGCCAGGCTCATGATTCCCAAGCCGACAGCGGCGATTGCGAAAAGCGCGAATCGCCGGCGCGGCGCAGCGGACCAGGCCAGCTGCGCCAGCCACAGCGCCCCAACTGCGGTCAGCGCGATCAGCCAGCCCGGCAGCAGCAGGTGCGCCCACTGCAAGCCAAAGGGATCGAGCAGAACGACCAGCGCGGTTATCAAGGCGCAGCGCCGGTCGAATCGCCGCCGCATCATGTCATAGACCAAGAAGGGCACGGCGCTGTATGCCGCCATCTGCAGCAGCAAAAACGCGCGATCGCCCAGCCGGCCCATGGCGCGCGTCAGCCCCCAGATCGGCGACATGACGAAGGCGTAACCGCTGTTGTAGCGGACGTTGCCGATCAGCAGATTGCCCTCGGCCAGTTCGCCCATCATGTAGGTCTGCGCCGCTTGATTGTCATCGAAATTGGCCACGCCCAGTGGATAGCTCAGGTACAGCGCGCCCTGGACCAGCAGGGTCGTAACGATGAGAATCAGCCAGTGACGGCGCGCTTGCCCGCTGGCCATTCGCGTTTCTCTGGCGACTTTGATGTTGGACGCGTCTTTCATTGGACGCGCTCCGCGATCTCAGCCAGGAACCAGCCGATCAGAATCGTGTAGAGCGGCGCCAGCGAGGCGTAGAGACGCGGCTCAATATGCGCTGCCAGGGAGATCGCCACCAACTCCGCCAGCAGCAGCAGCGCGACGGTCGCCAGCAGCCAATCGCGCTTCCAAATGGCTGCCCCCAGCGCTAGCGGCGTCAAGAGCTTGAGCAAGTTGATCGGCGCAAACAGGGCGCTGAACAAGTCTATGCCCGGCCGCCACACCAGGTTGCCGTCGTATAGCGCGCTGTGCGCTCGCTGGAAACCCAGCGTTCCGCCGTCTTGGAATTCGATCTGCTCGGCCGAATCAAGATACATATTTTGAAATCCGTCTTCCGGCGGTTGCTGAAGCAGCATCAGCAGTATGCTGCGGGCGGTTTCGAGCGCCAGCGTAACTGGCTGCAAGGCGATAGCCTCCAGGTATACCCGCGTTTGCATGGCGCTGTTCTCGCAGGGACCTAGAAACCAGTTTGGCGCCAGCGCATGAATGGCGACCGGAATTTCGTCCGGTATGTCGTCGACGCTTTGCGCCAGGTACTCGTCTACTTCGGCCTGGCTGAACCAGGAATCAGGGTTGCGCCAATAGGGGAAGGTATAGGAGTAGGAGCTGAGGTCTTTGTCGGTCGGCAGCGCCACGAGCCGGGCGTATTCCGCGGAGTGGGGTCCGTTTGACGCCAGCACCGGTATGCGTTTGTCTATAGCGCTCGCGAGCAAAGTCATGCCGGAGTGGCAATTGAGCTGCAAGGTCCCGGTGGAGGGCAGGTGAATGAGCAGCGTGTAGGCACCCAGGATGCCGCCTGCGATCAAGCCGACCAAGCCCAGCAGCGCGAGACGCTCGACGCGCGGAATATGCTTCCAGAGCAAGAAACTCAAGCCGAAGACCGCGGCCGCCGGCGCGAAATTAAGCCGAGCAAGCGTCGCCAGCCCCAGCGCCACCGACGCCAAGGCCACCAGCGCCAGCCGCCTCCGCTGCGATGCCGACCAGGCATGTTGCGCGGCCCAAAGCGCGAACACAGTCAAGAGGGCGATCAGCCAAACCGGCAGGTAAAGATGCGCCCATTGCAGTCCAAAGGGATCCAGCAAGACCATCAGCGCGGTGATGATGGCGGTGCGCGCGTTGAAGCGGCGGCGCATCAAGTCGTACACCAGGAAGGGGATGGCGCTGTAAGCAGCCAGCTGCACAAGCAGAAAAAAGCGATCATGATTCGCGCCCAGTAAACGGGTCAGCGCTCTGACGGGCCACATGATTAGAGGATAACCTGTGTTGTAGCGCAGGTTGCCGATAAGCAGGTTGCCGCTGGCCAGCTCTTCCATCAGGAATGTTTGCGCGGCCTGGTTGTCATCGCGCCCGGCCACGGGCAACGGGTAGCTGAAGTACAGCACGCCCTGAACCAGCAGGGTCGCGACGATGAGAATCAGCCAATGACGGCGCGCTTGCCCGGCTGACGACATATCGCGGTGTGTGATGGTTTCCATGACGCCAATTATACGCGAGGCGGCATCTTTTGCTCCTGTCAGACGGACTTCGCCAATTGGCGCAAGCGAGGAGCTTGCTCGGCGATAACGGCTTCGTCGCTGCGCCATGCAAACTGCTCGCCCACGCCGCCGTATTCAAAAGCCAGGGTATCGGGCTGGCGCCACTTGCCCTGGCGGATTTGGTTGACCGCCCACTCTGTGACCTTCCAATCGCTTTCAGTCATGGCGAAATGATCCTGGCGCACACCGTGCTCGTCTGGCTCGGGTAGGATTCCCACAACGTGCAGCTCTCGCAGCGCGTGTACCGGCATGGCATTCAGATACGCTCTGACGTCTCCGCGCCCGGTTCCTTCACAAGCGCGGATGGCATGGGCGATGTCGAGCAGCAAGCCACAGCCCGAGCGCCGAACCACCTCAGAGATGACCGCCGGGTCAACCACTTCCAGAAGCATGTCATCGTTCCAGCCCGGGTCAGGGGAGGGGATGTTCTCAATCACTATGTTCTCGACCGGGATCTGCGCGCTCAGCGCTTCCAGATCACGTACGGCGCGCTTGATGACAGCTTCAGCTGTTACGGCTCGCGGCGACGGGAAGTCCGCCGCGCCCACCGCGAAATGTGTATTGATGACAAGCGTATCGGTCTGGTCCAGCCAAGTCCGCAGCAAGTCAATATCGGCAGATTGCAGGCGCCCGCGGCCGGCTTGCAGCGAGCAATGTACGTACACGGCGTGAAGCTCGCCGACTTTTTCGACGAGATCGGGCCAGTCGGGGCACTTGAACAGATCAACTTGTATCGCGCCAGCGCGCCAAAGTTTCTCGGCTTGCGGCGAATAATTGATGGCGAATTTCATGGGCGGCCTCGCGGAGTTGGGCAACATCGAAATCATACACCGGCGGCAGGGCGCTTCCTCAGGGAGTGGCAATCTTCGCCGATTTGTCGATTTCGCGTGGCTTAGCAATAATCTCAGCGAATCCTGTCTCAATGGCTGCTTTTTTGCCACCGAGTACACCGAGGAAAAAAGAGGGCACAGAGTAAGGCTGTATTGAATTCTTGTGGCGGCGAGTGTTGCCTGGTGGAGGATTGCGGCATCACTTGCGCTAGCATCGAAACGCTAATTTCACCTCTATGTCCTCGAAGTCACTCGGCAGAGCAATCGCACCACTATTCGGAAAATGCTTTGAGGATTTGCCATCGAAGCTTATCGTTCCGCGCTGACTGTAATCGCTTGCGCCGCAGGCTGATTTTTTTGGGGTGTTTTTTGAGCAAAGCCAAGGCGATATGCTGTAGCACAGCGAAATTTTCTGGGCTGTGTCCTACACGAATACGGCTGTCGTCTTGCCGAAAGGTCACATCCAAGACCCGATGGAGTTTATTTTCAATGTGCCAGTGCGAACGAATTATTCGCTGGAGTTGATTGGCATCCTTCCCTTGTAAAGAGGAGATAAAATAGCGCGTCTGCGTGTTTTGCCACTGCCCATCCAGTAATTGGGCATGTTGGACGCGGACTAGCGACTGCAAGCGCGTCCAGCCTTCTTGCTGGCTTAAGTCATTCAAGACAGCGGCATCGGTCATCACTTCACAGACCCGGCGCTCGACACGACCACGCGGCTTGCTGATTTCTTCGTTGTGACTATATTGACCTATCAAGCGCGGATGGCGGTCATCCGCATAAGCGAAAAGGGACTGGGCTGCATCGTACAAACTGCCCTGATTTTCCTTTAAGGCTATGACATAATCCGCTCCGTGCTCGCTAACAATAGACTTCACGATGTCTTTCTGACAGCCCATCGCGTCCAAAGTCACGATACAGCCTTTCAAATACAGCAATTTCAGCAATTCGGGAATTTCAGGTATCTCATTGCTTTTCGCGTCCACAGCGCGCTTGCCCAAGACCAAGCCGGCTTCCACTGACCAGGCATGCAACAGATGCAAGGCGCTCTTTCCTTGCCTACGATCATGGCTGCGCCGCATCGTCTTGCCGTCTATTGCCACAATATCGCCTTCAGCTAATACTGGCTTGATGCTGCTAATCCAATCTTGGTAGCACAACTGTACCTGCTGAGGGTCTAATAGTTGGAAGACGCGGGCAAATGTATCGTGCGAAGGAATACCGTTAGGCAACTCTAAAAATCCCCTTAACCATTCCTCTTTATCCTCGCCAAAATCAACAATGTCCACCCAGGTCTCGGCGCCGCTGATCACCGCGCAGATCGCGATGATGATGATATCCAGCAACGGGTGTAATTGACCATGTTCGCGACGCGGATCTTCTAAACTGGCAAAGGCCTCCGCTATGCCACTTGGGCTCATCTCGGGCTCTCCTCATCCGTATTGATGAACCCATTCTATTCACCTTTCATTTCTTGGTGCGATTGCTCTGGTCACTCGGTGAACTCGGTGGCCAATTTCGTGAGTTATCATGTACCCGGAATCACTTCCGCCTTATTTGGCGCATCATCCTGAGTAGAGTGCGCCGATAGAATTATGCCCGTTGCTATTCACTACTCCGCGTCCTCAGGCTGGCTAGCCGACGGCCAAGCGGATATGTTATCATCTGATGCGATGCGCGGCGCAATCGATCCGGTTTGATGACGACAATTCTGCTCATACGGCACGCAACCAACGACTCGGTCAAGGCGGGTAGTCTGGCCGGCCGGACGAAAGGCGTGCATCTCAACGAGGAAGGGCGGGCGCAAGCTGTCGCCCTGGGAGAGCGCCTGGCGCATGCGCCGCTGGCGCAACTCTATGCCAGCCCGCTTGAGCGCACCATGGAAACAGCCGCCGCAATCGCGCGGCATCATTCTCAGCTGCAAGTGACGACTAACGCTGAAATCGGCGAAGTGGATTATGGCGACTGGCAGGGCAAATCCATCAGCGAGTTGCAGCGGCGCAAAATGTGGGACGTGGTGCAGGAGTATCCATCGCGCGCCCGCTTTCCCAATGGCGAGACGATGCGCGGCGTGCAAACCCGTATCGTCAACGCGATCGAAGCGCTGGCGCAGAAGCATCCCAACGAGATGATCGCCCTGGTCTTCCATGCCGATTTGATCAAGATGGCTTTGGCGCATTACCTGGGCATGCACCTGGATGTCTTTCAGCGCATCGTGGTGTCGCCGGCCTCGATCAGCACGCTGCAGTTGGGGCACAGCCGCCCCTTCATCATCAGTATGAACGACATCGCGCACGTCATGGCCTTAAAGCGAAATCCGCCACCCGGCTGAGTCAAGGGAACTCATTCCGCGTGTGGCGATGCGCCGCTGGCGGATGGAGGGGAATATGAGCAACGTGATAGAACTTAATCCGGTCGATTTTGTCACCGTCGGCGCCATAGGCCCCAAAGGCCGCCGCACCTTCCATCTGCAAGCCGGCCAGGACAATCGCATCGTCTCCTTCACCATTGAAAAGGAGCAAGCGCAGGCGCTGTCGTCGGCGATCGCGGATTTGCTGGATGATATCGAAACCGACGCCGCGGCCCGGACGCAAGCCGATTTCAGCCAGCTCGATATGGAATTGCGTGAACCGATCGAGCCGCTCTTCCGCATTGCGCAGCTGGGCTTGGCCTACGAATCCAGCGATAACAAGATTATTCTGGTCGTCCAGGAATTTGTGCCCCAGGCCGATGACGCCTTCTCCGAAGACGATGAAAGCGTCGCGCTGGATGATCTGGACGACATCGATGATTTGGACGAGCTGGAAGAAGAGGAAGCGCGGGAAGCCTTCAACTTGTTTGAGAGCAATGAGGGCGAGCCGCAGGTGGTGCGCATGTGGTGCACGCGTGAGCAGATGCGCGCCCTCAGCTTGCACGCCATGGATACAGTGAAGTCCGGCCGGCCCGATGCCAAGCAAAACGGGCGCATCATCTTCTATTGGTCCTGAATGAGATGCCTCGGTCGGTTACAATATAAGCGGTCCGCTTAGACGCGCGACCCGGTGAGGATAGGCAATGGCTGAGTTCATCCGCCAAATGACAGTCGAAGACTACCTGGCTTTTGATGAAGCCAGCGAAATCCGCAACGAATACATCGACGGAGAACTTTATCCTATGACCGGTGGCACAGGGAGTCACAGTACTGTAATCGCATATGTAATTGGCGCGCTGATAAACGCGGTAGCCGATAGCGACTGCACAGTAAGGTCTAGCGACCTGCGCGTCAGAATCGACGAGACCAAGTACGTCTATCCTGATGCCAGCGTGGTCTGCGGCGAATCGCGTTATGAAGATGAGAAAGAGGTCACGCTGCTGAATCCCACGGTGGTGGTAGAGGTGACATCGCCGTCGTCCATAGTCAACGACCACATCAGCAAGGTAGAGTTCTATGGCGCAGTGCCCAGCATCGAAGGCTACCTCATCCTCGACCAGGAGCGGGTCTTCGCCGAGTGGTACACGCGCACGGAGAGTGGTTGGCATTTGCAGCAATTTTCGGATGTGAATGATGTGATCGCGCTGGAGCCGCTGGGCGTCGAATTGCCCCTGGCTCAAGTCTATCGCAAGATAGTCAATTCAGAGTAACACCTTCCCGTCCGCTTTGCGTAGGCGCTCGCCATCACGCTACAATTAACTCCGTACCCTCACTAGCCAGGTCAGCCGCTGATGAGCGTCACCCGCGTACACACCGCCCGCGCACTCGATGAACCGGTTTGCGTCGCCTTGGACGATGCGGTCGATATCATTACCAACGGCGAAATGGACGATGAAGTCGGCTTGATGCGCTGGGGCTCGAATTACACCTTCTTGGTCAACATCGTCCGCGCCGATATCCGCTTGATGGCCATCTACAAACCGCGCCGAGGCGAGCGCCCGCTCTGGGATTTCCCCGACGGCACGCTTTGCAACCGCGAAACAGCCGCCTACTTGACCTCCAAAGCGCTGGGCTGGGGCATCGTCCCGCCGACCATTCTGCGCGAAGGCACACGCGGCGTCGGCTCGGTCCAGCTCTTCATCGACCACGACCCGGAACTGCACTATTACACCTTCGACAAGCCACGCTTTGTGCTCCAGCTGCAGCGGATCGCCATATTCGACGCCATCGCCAACAACGCCGACCGCAAGGGCGGGCACTGCATCGTTGATGAAGACCAGCGCCTCTGGGGCATCGACCACGGCTTGACCTTCAACGCCAGCGAGAAGCTGCGCACGGTCATCTGGGACTTTGCCGGCATGCCTATCCCGCGGGATATTCTGGACGACCTGTCGGCTTTCCGCGCCTGCTTGGATGCAGACGGCGACTACGCGCGCGATATGCGGGGGCTGCTGTCTGACATCGAGCTGCGCATGCTCAAGCTGCGCGCCGAGCGCCTGCTGGAGAGTGGGCTCTTCCCGCTGCCGGGCCCGGGCCCGAATCGTCCCTGGCCGGCGGTGTAGGAAAAGAATCTTTAAACTGCGTGCGCGTTCCCAGATTACCGAACAGTCGTGATAACATTCTCAAGAGCACAATGTAATTCTTGATTCTCTGCAAATTAGAAGGCAGTTCTCCGCAATAATTGTAAGGTATCCGCCATGCCTCCTCTCACCTATACCAGAGATGAAGTTGACGCAATTGTCAAATTTACTAAAGCCAACAGTTATAGGGAAGGATTTAGAGACGGTCAGAATGCCGTCTCCGAAGAAAGTTACGAAGAAGGATATGGAGAGGGTTTCAAAGACGGCCAAGATTCTGGCTATGATGAAGGCTTCACAATTGGCAAAAGTGCCGGATACGACGAGGGTTACGAAGAAGCAGCCAGAGATGACTATGATTACTTTCTTGAGGGTCACGACGATGACTACGATGAGCGACGCAAGATTGGTCACGAAGAGGGATTCGAGGCTGGAACTCTCGAGGGTTACGAAAAGGGCAGCGAAGACGGCTACTCTGAGGGATACAACGACGGATACGACAACGGATCCGACTTCGTCGGATATAGCGATGGTTACGCGGACGGAATTGAAGACATTAGTTTCGATGGGGAATTCGACGAAGTCTATCATGAGGAATACCGCTATTCGTCAACAGCTGGTCGGTACATTTTCGACCTAAATGTAAAGCAGTCTGTCTACGATTACGATGAAGGACAAGAGGATGGCTATGATGAGGGACACAAAGTGGGCTACGCGGCGGGAAAAGAGGATGGCTATGACGAGGGGCACCAATCCGGATTCGTCGACGGTTACGATAGCGCCTACAGTGCCGCGCAGATGGATGGCTACGAAAATGGACGCCAAGTTGGCTACAAAGCAGGACACGCTGCCGGCTTTAAAGCGGGAAAAACGCGGGGCTACGACAAAGGACGAGAAGTTGGTTACGAGGAAGTACAACAAGAAGGTTATAAAAAGGGGCATCGCGCTGGCTACGATGAGGGACATAGAGCTGGATACAGTGTTGGCAGAAAAATAGATGATAAGTTTGGGAAATAGAACAGATGTATGCCGTTACATAAGGGCTTTTCCTCTGTGCCCTCTGTGATCTCTGTGGTTAGATTTAATACTTGAAGCGATTGCGCCGCAGCGCAGTCTTGAGTACGCCGTCGCCTCAGCTTCCTATGCTATAATCGCCACGCAACGCCACCCACCGACAAGGACTTCCCATGCCCATCACCGCCCAGGGACGCTGGTTCATCGACGAAACGGGCCGCAGGCGCATCCTGCACGGCGTCAACCTCAGCGGCGGCAGCAAAGTCCCGGCTGAGCCGCCCGGCTACACGCATCTGCCCGAGAGCCTGGATCAGAAGCGCGACCTCAGCTTCATCAACCGCCCTTTCCCGCTGGATGAAGCCGACGAGCACTTCGGCCGCCTCAAGCACTGGGGGCTGGACTTCTTGCGCTTCCTTGTCACTTGGGAAGCCATCGAGCACGCTGGACCCGGCAGCTACGATGAAGACTACCTCGATTATCTGGAAGCCCTGCTCGAAAGGGCGCATGAGCACGACATCAGCCTCTTCATCGACCCGCATCAAGATGTCTGGAGCCGCTTCTCCGGCGGGGACGGCGCGCCGGCTTGGACATTTGAGGCGGCCGGCCTGGATGTGAGCAGCTTCCATCAGACTGGCGCGGCTCTGCTGCATCAGCAGCAGCCGGACGACTACCCGCATTTGATCTGGGCCAACAACTATTATCGCTTTGCCGCCTTCACCATGTTCACGCTCTTCTTCGGCGGCGAGACCTACGCGCCCGATTTGCTGGTGGACGGGCGGAATATCCAGGCATATCTGCAAGAGCGCTACATCAGCGCCTACGCCTGGGTCGCGCGGAGACTGCAGCACTTGCCCAATCTGCTCGGTTTCGGCGTCATGAACGAGCCGCATTACGGCTTGATCGGCGTGCCCGACCTGCGCAGCCTGGCGCATTTGCCCTTCCAGCGCGGGCTGATGCCGACGCCGGCCCAAGCCATCTTCCTGGCCAACGGCTTCGCGCAGGACTGCGCCGATTACGGCACGCCGCTGCCCACCTTCCCGGCGCTGAATGTCGGCACGGAACGGCTCGACCCGCAGGGCGTCTCAGTCTGGAAGGACGGCTGCGGCGATATCTGGCGCGCGCAGGGTGTCTGGGATGTTGACAGCGCCGGCGTACCTCGCCTGCTGCGCCCGGCGCATTTCGTGCGCGGCGACTTCAGGCAGGACTTCCTCAAACCATTCACTGAGCGCTTCGCCGCCGGTATCCACGCTGTCATGCCTGGGGCGCTTGTCTTTGTCGAAGCCGAACCCTTCATGCCACCGCCCAAGTACGATTCAGCCGAGAAGCTGGTCTACGCGCCGCATTTCTACGACGGCATGACGCTTTTCACTCGGCGCTTTCACCCGCAGCTCAATTTCGACCTCAGCCGCTTCCGCCCGCTGCTCGGCGAGCGCGCCATCCGCGATTATCTCAGCCGGCAATTTGCCCGCTTCCGCGACTTCGCCGACGACGCCATGGGCGATGTACCGATTGTCGTGGGCGAGTTCGGCATCCCCTTTGATATGAACGGCGCCGAGGCCTACGACAGTGGCGATTTCACGCGCCAGACGCAGGCCCTGGATTACAACATGCGCGCGCTCGATGACCACCTGCTGAGTTACACGCTCTGGAATTACACACCCGACAATAGCAACGCGCGCGGCGACGGCTGGAATGGCGAAGACCTGTCCATATTCAGCCGCGACCAGCAGCGCGACCCGGCTGATGTCGATTCCGGCGGACGCGCCCTGTCCGCGGTCGTGCGGCCCTATGCGCGCAAAATCGCCGGAGAGCCGCTGAGCATGCGCTTCGACATGGCGCGCGGGAGCTTCAGCTTCAGCTTCCGCCACGACAGCGCAGTCTCCGAGCCGACCGAGCTCTTCGTGCCCAATTCGCAGTTCCCGGAGGGCTACACGGTGGAGGTCAGCGACGGCGAGTACGAGATTCGGCGCGATGAGCAGCGCGTCATCTACCGCCACAGCGAGCGCGACGAGCCGCATAGCATCCGCATCGTGTCCAAGACCGCGCCGGCGCCGTCCGAGCTTTCGCGGCAGGACAAATGGGCCATCGCCGGGCTGATCGCGCTGCTGCTGCTCTACTTGCTGGGGCGGGGCAGGCGGAAGGGGAAGTGACGTTTAATCCGGGATACGGCGACACAGTCAAGCGAAATTATGAAACGGATCTGGAAAGGGAAAATGTATGCGCAATAAGTTGATATTGGCGTTGCTCATAGGTCTGTACTTTGCGGCTGTCTCACTCACGCAAGACCTCCCGCCGGCGCCCGAAACCATCACCCGCGCCGCCGCGGACGACACCGCCCTCGTCGCCGACTTCTACCCCGCCAGCGAAGACGCGCCCGTGCTCATCCTGCTGCACATGCTCAATAGCCGGCGCGGCGCCTGGGACCCGCTCATCCCCGACTTGCAAGCGGCAGGCTACGCCATCCTCAACCTGGACATGCGCGGGCACGGCGACTCGGACGGCGGGCAGGATTGGGACGCCATCATCGCTGATATGGCGGGCTGGATCGACTGGCTGGCGCAGAACGAGCGCAGCAGCGCCGCGCGCTTGGCTTTCATCGGCGGCAGCATCGGCGCCAATGTCGCGCTGATCAGCTGCGCCGAGAGCGACGCCTGCCGCGGCGCGGTCGCCCTCTCGCCCGGGCTGGATTACCGCGGCGTCAAACCCGAGCCGGCGCTCGTGGACGGCCTGGCCGAGCGTATGGCGCTGCTGGTCGCGGCGCAGGCGGACTCAAGCAGCTCGACCGCCATTCGCCAGATGTTCTTGAACGCCAAGGGCGATGTCAGCGCCCGCCTCTACCCGGGCCGCGCCCACGGCACACGGCTCCTCGATTCGCGCTACGACAGCGTCAGCCGGCTGATCTTGGGCTGGCTGGAGGAACTGTTCGCGGCTGACGAATAAGCCATGCGCTCTCTCTGTGGTTAGAATGCCTGTGACACGACCGCCATGCTCAAGGACTGCAAATCAGCCAAGAGATTCTGCCTTAATGGAAAAAGCCTTCTCTGTGCCCTCTGTGATCTCTGTGGTTAAAATACCTGTGACATGTCCGCTAAGCTCACGGACTGCAAATCAGCCAAGAGATTCTGCCTTAAAGAAAAAAGCCTTCTCTGTGCCCTCTGTGATCTCTGTGGTTAAAATACCTGTGACATGTCCGCTAAGCTCACGGACTGCAAATCAACCAAGAGATTCTGCCGAAAGGAAAGACCATGAACTTCGATTTGGCATCCGTAGATTACATTCTGGAAACTACGCGCAGCGTGCGCAAGCGGCTGGACTTGACGCGCGATGTCCCGCGCGATGTCGTGGAGCGCTGCCTGGAAATCGCCATCCAGGCGCCCACCGGCAGCAACCAGCAGGGCTGGAAGTGGCTGATCGTCAGCGACGCCGACGCGAAGGCGCAAATCGGCGAATACTATAAACGCTCCTGGTACGAATACGCCGGCATCGCGGCACGCTCCGCGCCTGGGGACGAACCCTCCGCGCAGATGAAACGCGTCATCAGCTCGGCGCGCTACCTGGCCGACCACATGCACGAAGTCCCGTTGATGATCTTCCCCTGTGTGCGAGGCCGGGCTCGCGATGCCAGCCCGGGCGCCAACGCCGGCCTCTACGGCTCCATCATCCCGGCCGCCTGGTCGCTGATGCTGGCCCTGCGAGCCCGGGGCATCGGCGCGGCCTGGACCACGCTGCACCTCAGCTATGAGCAGGAGTGCAACGACGTCCTGGGCATTCCCGCCGACTATACGACCGCGGCGTTGCTGCCGGCTGGCTATTTCACCGGCGAGACCTTCCGCAAAGCCGACCGCGTCCCGGCGGCGCAGCTCACTTACTGGGAAAGCTGGGGCCAGTCGTAGCGCAAACAATCCCTGTCGTCGCGCGTCGCCGGCAGGATATGCAGGGGCGATCTATCCCATCGCCCGCATATACACGGCCACTAACGGGCGACTCACAGAGTCGCCCCTACAAACTTTTCTTTGTAGCGAAACGAACGGGCGACCCAATGGCTCTCCCCGCAGCCATCCTCCCTCCATTTTAATGGGGGGACCGAGGGGGGTAGATCAAAGCCGGTCGAACACCCGGCGCAAAATATACGCCATGCTTGCGTTCGGCTAATTCGGTTGTATAGTAAAAGAGTCGATACTGAGCAGGTCTCCGATTTGGCTGGAATAGCGATGGCGGCAGCAGAGCAGGGCGAAGCAATCCGTCGATATTATGCGACCGATCGCAACCTTCGCATACTGGAAGAGACCTACGCGAATTATTGCGTCCCGCGTACTGACTTCGTCAGTTGGACGCTGGATACGATGCGCTGGGACGGCGCCGAAGCCGTGCTCGATATCGGCGTCGGCACCGGCAGCCACTACGCCCGCCTGATCCAGCAACAGCCTGACATCAGCTATTTCGCCGTCGACCTGTCCCCCTACTTGTTGTCCCAGCATCCTGGCGGCGGCCGCCTGGCATTTGGCGACGCGCTGCGCTTGCCCTATGCCGACGATGCCTTTGACGTGGTGATGGCCAATCACGCGCTTTACCACGTGGCCGATGTTGATAGCTGCCTGCGCGAAATCAAGCGCGTGCTCAAGCCGGACGGCCGATTGCTGGCTAGCACCGACAGCCTGCAAACCACACCCGAGCTGCAAGTGCTCATCCGCCGCGCCGTCATTCTGCTCAGCGACAACGGCGCCCAGGTGCAGCCGCTTTGCCTGCCCTGCGATTCCTTCGCCCTGGAGAACGGCACGCGAATCCTGGCGCGCCACTTTTACGCGGTTGTGCGGCACGACTTGCCCGGCATCCTTGCTTTTGACGCGGTTGATCCGGCGCTGGAATACCTCGAAAGCATGCGCGACTTGCGCCAGCACGACTTGCCCGCCAACGTCAGCTGGGACGATATGATGCTGATCATGCACCAGCAGATGACGCAGTTGCTGCAGCTGCTGGGCAAGCTGGAGATCAACATCGGCTATGGCGCGCTGGTCGCCAGCGATTGCGGCGGATTCATCAACGAATTCGTTGCGCGCGAGCATGCGGACGCCGCCAATTAGTGGCGCATTTCCAGCAAAATTGATAATCTCCCAAGCATGTCCGTTCTGTCATTTGGCGAGTTGCTAATCGACTTTGTCGCGCTGGAAATGGGCGTGACCGTGGGCGATGCTTCGGGATTCGTCAAAGCGCCCGGCGGCGCCCCGGCCAATGTCGCCGCCGCTGTCGCCCGCTTGGGATATCCCAGCGCCTTCATGGGCCAGGTCGGCGATGATCCTTTTGGCCGGCATCTGGCTGCAGTGCTGACCGCCGAAGACGTGGACATCGCCGGGCTCACCTTCTCCCATGCAGCGCGCACCGCCCTGGCCTTTGTCTCCAACACGGCTGACGGCGACCGCAGCTTCATGTTCTACCGCCATCCCTCCGCCGATATGCTGATGCGGCCCGAGGATGTCAAGCTCTCCGTCATCGACGCCTGCATCGCCTTCCACTACGGCAGCATCACCCTGATCCACCAACCGGCGGCATCGGCGCTGCTGAAAGCGCTCGACCACGCGGTCGCCACTGACAAGTTCATCTCTTACGATCCCAACCTGCGCCTGCCCCTCTGGGAAAGCGCCGAGGCGGCCAAAGCCGGCATGCTCAGCGGTCTGAAATACGCCAATCTGCTGAAAATCAGCGACGAGGAACTGCTCTTCTTGACCGGCGGCGATGACGTGACGCCGCTCTGGCGCGAGCGCATGGAGATGATCTGCGTCACGCGCGGGCCGGATGGGGCAGTCCTGCATCTCAAGGACGGGACTGTGATCAAGCACAGCGGCTATGCCGTCAAAGCGGCCGATACCACCGGCGCGGGCGACGCCTTCGTAGCGGCCATGCTCATTGGCATCCTCGAGAACCGCGGCGACTGGCGCGCCCAACTGCCCGAGATTCTCGATTTCGCCAACGCCGTCGGCGCCATGACCTGCCTGCAAAAAGGCGCCATTCCTTCCCTGCCGACAATGGCGGAAGCGCGGGCGTTTCAGGGAGAATATCGAATATAATGCTGCCTGACTCTCAAGGCATCCCTCGGTGTACTCGATGGCAATAAAACAGAAAAGGATATCCCGATGTCCAAACCAAACATCATCTTGATACTTGCCGACGATTTAGGCTATTCCGATATCGGCTGCTACGGCGCCGCCGAGATAGACACCCCCAATCTCGACCGCCTGGCCGCCACGGGCGCGCGCTTCTCGCAGATGTACAGCTTCGCTCGCTGCTGCCCGTCGCGGGCGGCGCTGCTGACCGGCCTGCACCCGCATCAAGCCGGCGTCGGCCACATGATGGAGGACAACGGTACGCGCGCCTATCAGGGCTACCTGCGCGATGACGCCGTGACTATCGCCGAAGTGCTGAAGGGCGCGGGCTACCGTACCTGTATGTCGGGCAAGTGGCACGTGGGCGGTTTCTTGCCCGCGCGCGAGCCGGAATCCTGGCGACCGGGCGCCCCCGGCCACCCCACGCCCATGCAGCGCGGCTTCGACCGCTTTTACGGCACGCTGGCCGGCGCCGGCAGCTTCTTCCACCCGCACGCCCTGATGGAAGACGGCGACTTCATCAGCGATTATCCCGATGACTTCTATTACACCGACGCCATCAGCGACAAAGCGGTTGACATGATTGAAGAGGCGCATAGCGATGAGATGCCCTTCTTTCTGCATATCGCCTACACCGCGCCCCATTGGCCGTTGCACGCTTTTCCCGAGGACATCGCCAAATACAAAGGCGCCTATCGCGGCGGCTGGGATACCCTGCGACAGCAGCGACACGAGGAGCTCAACGGCCTGGGCCTGCTCGATCCCGCCTGGAGCATCTCGCCGCGCGACGCCGATTCTTATGCCTGGGAGGACGAGCAAAATACCGATTGGGAAGACCTGCGCATGGCCACCTACGCCGCCATGATCGACCGCATGGACCAGGGCATCGGCAAGATTCTGGCAAAGCTGGACGCGCTATCTATCACTGACGACACGCTCATCATCTTCCTGTCCGATAATGGCGGCTGCGCCGAGTATCTGGCGGAAGACGGCTGGATCAATTCTTATGTGCCCAACCTGCCCGATGGACGCCCGGTGCTGATCGGCAACCGCGTCGGCATGCGCCCGGGCCCGGCTGATACCTATATGAGCTACGACTTGCCTTGGGCCAACGCCTCCAATTCGCCTTTCCGCCTCTACAAACATTGGGTGCATGAAGGCGGCATCTCGTCGCCTTGCATCGTGCATTATCCGGCCATGATTGACGAGCCGGCCGTCATCCATAGCCCGATTCAGTTCATCGATGTGCTGCCGACCTTCGCCGAACTGGCCGGGGCTGATTATCCGCGCGAGTATAACGAGAACGCGATTCAGCCGGTCGAAGGCGAGAGTTTCTTGCCGGCGCTGGCTGACGGCGACTGGCGGCGGGAGAACCCGCTCTACTGGGAGCACGAGGGCAACCGCGCCGTACGCGTCGGCGACTGGAAGCTTGTCAGCAAGCACCCGGACGATTGGGAGCTCTACAATATGATCGACGATCGCACCGAACTGAACGACCTGAGCGCCGGCGAGCGCGAGCGCCTGCAAAGCATGAGCCGCCTGTACGACGCCTGGGCCGACCGCTGCGAAGTCCGCCCCTGGCCCTTGGCTTGACGCGGGAATCCTGTGCGCATCCGCGTCCACAAATTAGCGTCAGGCATGTAAGGCTTGACCGGTGTTGCAAAATACACATGAATACAACTGGAGGAATGCAGTTTTAGTACAAAATAGCAGGTCTATCCATGCGAAAAGTAATAGATTCCAAGGAAATCCGCAGACCCTAGCTCCCCTTCCCTAGCTTGCTGGGGAAGGGGCCGGGGGATGGGGTAAAATTTCGGCGGAGTTATCGCTAATACCAATCAAGCCATGTAGGGGCGACTCTGTGAGTCGCCCGCTGACCACCTATATTCGCGCGTAGACCGACGTAGCAACCCTTGGGTCAGCGCCCGTCGCCGGGTTCGCGCCTGGATTTAAGGCTGCATACAGATTCAGTTAAGATTCTCCCTTCGCGCTGGGGCAAGCTTGCCTGTGTGTATGATTATGTTAATATCGCTCTAAGCCAACCCAAGCTACGTAAGGGGTAATTTATGTACTCAGCGCCCTTGACGATCGGCATCGAAGAAGAATATCAGTTGATCGACCCCGAAACCGGCGAATTGGCGGCCGTGGTCCAGCAACTGTTACATGACGAACGCATCCGCCAGATCGGCGACCAGGTCAAACCGGAATTTCTGCAATCGCAGATCGAGATCGGCAGCGCCATCTGCCGTAATGTGCAAGAAGCGCGTATGGAGTTGGTCCGCCTGCGCCGCGAGGTGGATACAGTGGCCGAGCGCTACGGCTACGGCATCCTGGCCGCCAGCACGCATCCCTTCGCCAAATGGGAAGAGCAAGAAGCCAACCCGGGCGAGCGCTATCAAGACTTGAAAGATTACATGCAAGAGGTCGCGCGGCAGATGCTGATCTTCGGCATGCACGTGCATGTCGGCTTCGGCAAAAGCCCCGAACAGCTGGACCTGCTGATCGACATTCAGAACCAGTTGCGCTATTTTCTGCCGCACCTGTTGGCCTTTTCGACCAGTTCGCCCTTCTGGCACGGGCACCCCACCGGGCTGAAGAGCTACCGCAGCATCATCTTCGAGAACCTGCCGCGCACGGGCACCGCGCCCGTTTTCGCCTCGTTCAGCGAGTACACCAGCCTCATCAATACCTTCGGGCAGGTGGGCGCGCTGGGCAAAGGGCGGGGCGACGGCAAAGCCGATTACACCAAGATCTGGTGGGACAGCCGCCCGCACGAGGACTTCGGCACGCTTGAGATCCGCATCTGCGATATCTGCACCACGGTGGACGAAGCGGTGGCGATCGCCGCGCTGGTGCAAGCTCTGGTCGCCAAACTGATCAAGCTGCGCAACGAGAATCTCAGCTGGCGCATCTACTCCAACGAACTCATCGCCGAGAACAAATGGCGCGCCGTGCGCTGGGGCCTGGACGGCCAGCTCATCGACTACGGCAAGCGCGAAGCAGTGCCGATGCGCTTCCTGGCCAAGGAATTGCTTGAGGTGCTCGACGATGTGGTGGACGAACTGGGCTCACGCGAGGAAATCAGCACCGTCCATACCATCCTTGAAAAAGGCACCAGCTCGGACCGGCAACTGGCGGTCTACAACCAGTGCAAATCCGACGGCGCGACGGATGAAGAAGCGCTGAAAGCCGTGGTCGATCATCTGCGAGCCGAGACCCTGCGCGGCGTGCGGGATTGAGCCCTCAGGATTCGGACTCGTCGGGCGCCTTGGCTCGATTGGTCGTATAACGCATGCTCAACTCCGGTTCCGCCATTTGCAGGCGGCGCGGGGGCAGGCCTCGAATCACCGCTTCCAAATCGTCCACGACCATCTCTCCCAGATCGACCATGCCCTGCGCCACCGAGCCGGCCCGATGCGCCGAGAGCAGCGCGCCCTCAGCCCCGCGTATGGGATGATCCGCCGGCAGCGGCTCAATAGGGAAGACATCGGTGGCCAGCTTGAAGCGCCCGGCCAGCACCAGCTCGGTCAGCGCGTCAAAATCAACCACGTGCGCCCGGCTGGACAAAATCAGCACGGCGTTCCGCGGGATGAGCTCGAGCAATTCGCGCGTGAGCATGGCGCGGTTCTCGCTGGATGGGACGGCCAGCACAAAGATGAATTGCGATGTCGCCAGCAGCTGCTCCAAGGGCATGGGCTCAACGCCTTGCCGGCGCAGATAGCCATCACCCAGCCAGGGATCGTAAGCCGATATCGTCACGCCGAAGGGCTTCAGCAGCGGGTGCAGGGCGCGGGCGATGCTGCCGTAGCCGATGATGCCTGCCGTCTGGTCGTAGAGCAGGTAGGTGCTCACGTTGCCGTCCCAAAGGTACCGCTCGTCGCCGGCGCGCATCAGTCGGTCGCCGTAAGCGATCTCGCGGCAAGAGGCGATCGCCAGGCCCAGCGAGAACTCGGCCACTTGCCGGGCGAAACCCGGCGCCGCGCTCAAGACCCTTATGCGGCGGCGATAGCACTCCTCGTAATCCAGACCCCGCGGAAAGCCGCCCGAGACATCCATGATGGCGCGCAGATTCTCGGCGCGGTCAAGCACAGCGCCGTAATGCCAGCCGGCGCAAATCACGGCTTCGGCTTCCGGCAGCGCGCGCATAAACGCGTCCCGGGGCATGCGCTCATCCTTGCCCCATACCACATCGACCAGATCATGCAGGCGCCGCTGGTCTTCCGGCGAGAAAATCTCATCCATGCGGCGGAAACTGGGATCGACAATCACTTTGCTTTTCATATTCACCTCTAAATCGAAACAGTTGTCAGGCTTGTCCGATACTGTGACTCAGTTGCCGCTCGCTCGGTTTAGGCGAATACTCGACATCTTTGCCACCGAGTACACCGAGTTTGATAGAGTACACAGAGGAAAGGCATCACTTTTAGACCACAGACAGAATCGGGGAACGTGTGGGGCATCCTTTACTCGACCATCCGCCATATTTCCCGGAATCTCTCTGTGCACTCATATTTACTCTGTGCCCTCGGTGGCAAAAGTGTCGTGAATCCCTAAAAGCGCGGCGCCCACCCCAACAAACCGTATCGTCATCGGTATTTGAGTAGCGGACAAGCCTTGCAGGGACGGCTCATCAGCTCGCCCGCTTACATGCTAGCGCAAACGCCGGTCGTACCAGACGGGCAGCTCGCCCAGGCTAAGCGCGATGTGGATGGCGGCCGCTTGCAGGGCGGTAGTAGCCTCGGCCGGCTCCAGCACATGCACCCCCTCGGTCCGCTTTTTCTCCGCCGTCGGATCGTTGCCGGGCAGCAGCGCGTCAACAATCTTTTCGCGGTCGATCAAAAGCGACAGAAAACTGCCGTCCAGCAAGTGCAGGTTGATCTCGCCGTGCAGGATAGTCGGCCGGCGTCCGCGCTTTTTTACGATTTCGCTGGCGTAGACCGACTGCACGCCCCCGGCCTTGACTTTCCACAGCTGTTTGTCGCCGCGCCAAGCGCCCACCGCGCGCTCCCAGGGGTTGATGAGCAAGGCATCCGGCTCGCGCAAGATAATCAATATTTGACGCGCAATCGCCAGCGCCAGCAGGACGGCGACCACCAATCCCAGGTAGGGCAGCCAGGCCGGGTCGGGGATTAAGGTGCCGGCGATGGGCAAGCCCAGCTCGCTGTTCAAGGTGGCGATTGAGACCCACAGGTAAACGACAGTCCACAAGCCGTACCAGGCGATCTGTCGCAGCCGTCCCTGCAGCCAGCGTTTCTCCCGCAGCAGTCGCAATTCGCCTTCGTCATCGCCCGGCTGCAAGCGCCACATGCCCAGGCTCAGCGGCAGATCGACCAGCGGGATCGGCTCGGGTTCGGGCTCGGCTTCGATGCCCGCTTCGGTTGACGCGAAGGGGATACCCAGCGTCTGCGCCAGCGCCTTGCCCAGCCTGGACGCCGTTTCTTCGTGCCGGGCCGGGTCGGGATGCGTGAAGCGCAAAATCTCGAACCAGCGGCTGGAGCGCGCCAGCGAGATCTCCGGCGACAGCGTCAGCCCCAATTGCCAGGATTCGGATTCGTTGGACCAGCCCAACACCACCTGGCCCAGGTCGGCCTCCAGGATTTCGCCTGATTCCGGCAAATCGCGGCTGGCGGCGAAGGTGGCATCGAATCGCAGCGGCGCGCCGCGCTTGGCTTCCAGCACCAGAGTCGGCGCTTTGCGATCGTCAACTTTGATCAGACGCCAGCGATCGGGGCTGTAATCAACCAGCGAATTTGCCGATACAGCGATACGGGTCATGTGTCAATACCGCTTTGAATTGTCCAGCAGCCAATAAGGCTTCATTATGGCAGAAGTGAAAAGTATTTTACACTTGCAATTTCTGGCGAAGCTAGCTAGAATTAACTCACGTTAAATAATTGATTACAATGTAGGCAGAAAGAATAACCACGAAGGAAGAAGGAATTACCATGTTGTACAGAATGTTTTCCGCTACATTCGCATTGTTGGTTAAACTCATATTGCTTGCCTTGGTATCTGCCTTGCTGCTTTATCGTACCGATTTCCTCAGCGCGCAAACAGGCGGAACGGACGAGTCTCCGGTGCTGCTGCCCCGCAATCCTGAAATCAAAGCTGACGATGAAGACGACGCCGACGGGGACGACCCGCCCACCGACAACGATGGCTACGACACGCCGCCGGGCGAAGAAGACAACGTAGTCGTCTATACGATCAGACCCGGCGATACGCTGATGAAGATCGCCGCTCGACTGGGTGTGCCATTTGCCCTGTTGAAGTCACAAGACGACACTCCCTCCATGATTCACCCGGGTCAGAAATTTGTCTATCGACCGGCAGACCGCATCGATTCATCCATTCCGTTGACGGATGACGATGGCACCGACAGCGATGGCTATGACACGCCGCCGCCAACGACGGACTTCGACGGCATCTCGACGCCGGCGCCCACCGACAATGACGGCACCGACAGCGACGGCTACGACACCACCGGCTACTACACCGATAATGACGGCATAGACACGCCAATACCCGGCCTTGAAAGTCCGCGACTGTTTCAGCAGCAGCAGGTTCAGCAACAACAACAGCAGCGGCAGCAACCCTACACCGACAGCGACGGCATCGACACCACCGGCAACCTCACCGACAACGATGGCACGGACAGCGACGGCATCGACACCACCGGCTACTACACCGATAATGACGGCATAGACACGCCAATACCCGGCCTTGAAAGTCCGCGACTGTTTCAGCAGCAGCAGGTTCAGCAACAACAACAGCAGCGGCAGCAACCCTACACCGACAGCGACGGCATCGACACCACCGGCAACCTCACCGACAACGATGGCACGGACAGCGACGGCATCGACACCACTGGCAACCTCACCGACAACGATGGCACGGACAGCGATGGCATCGACACCACTGGCAATCTATCCGACAATAACGATAGCGATGACAGCGATGACGATAGCGACTAAGCAGCGTGAAGGCCGTGTCAGTACGCCATACTTTGAAGCGCCTGAGTTCCCGGCTGACGCGAAGCTGCCGGACTTGCCCAATCTCTTCGATCCGCAGTGGGTCTGGCATAACTGCGGGGCTCAGTTGCCGGCCGGGCACGGCGATCCGCGGCGGATTCGCATTCACCACTTCATTCATAGCATCGGCAGAAGCGCCACCGTGAGCTATGAGCTCGGCTGGCCCCAAGACCGCTATCTGCCCACTGAGTATTTCGCGGCGACGATCCGGCGCAATGGGACGCTAAGGGTCAATCGCTACCCGCAAGACCAGCGGCTGCCCGGGCTGGCCCGCGCCGCTCGACCAGATGACGCTCTTCGGCTGGTGAGCGAGCATGTGCTGACCGTGCCCGCCCGCCGCGCTCGCGTTCAGCTCATTCGCTATCGACCAAGCTATCGCGCTGTCCTGCGCCACATAATAGGGAAGGTAAGACTTTATGCCCGCGTCGTCCGACCCGCCGATTTCGAGCCCTTTCTCGCTGCCTACCAGCGATCGCGCCAGTCCGGCTTTGTTGTGCCGGAACTGGCCGGACACTGGGCTGAAGGCGGTGTCATGTGGCTGACGGAGGTGAAAGGGCGCAACCTGCGCGCGCTTGTAAGGAAAGGCAGAGCGCCGGATCCAGATCTTCTTCTGGCTCACATCGATAGGCTCTGGCGCGCTCCCTGCGACAGTGGACAAGTCCGGGCATTCGACTTACGGCGCGCTTACCGTCGAGCGATGCGGAGCTTCCGGCATAACTTGCGCGACTTCGACGGCGCGACTCATACTTTGAACAGCCTGGCGGTCTCGCTGGATCCCTTTGTCGAGGCTTGGCGTCCATCGTCTATGGCGCATAACGACTTTTATGACGACCAGATGCTGCAACTTCGGGATGGGCGTATCGCGCTTGTCGACTTTGAGGAAATCGCCCCGGGCGATCCCATGCTCGATATCGGCAATTTCCTCGCCCATCTGCGTTGGTCAGCGCACTTCTCCCGCCAGCCCCGAGTCGACAATTGCCGCCAGTATCATGACATATTGCGCGATGCCGCTCTAGCGCGATTTCGCTGGAACTCGCAAGACCTTGCGAAGCGCGAGGCGGTCTGCCTCTTTCGCGTTTGCACCAACGCCATAAGACATCCAAAGGAAGACTGGAGAGAGCGATTAAGCGCGGGTCTTTCGCTTGCCGCTGAGTGTCTGGGCTAAGCCGGCGTATCGCGACCGAGTCGTCCTCGCCAGCGCAGGAAAATCAGCAGGCAAAAGATGCCCAGCAGCGCCAGCAGAAATACTCCGCCCAGCGCCAGCGCGTCCGGCGCATCCGCCTGGCTGACGGCCAGCGCCACCAGCCCGAAAACGACCGAAAATAGGTAGAGCAATGCCAGCGTCTGCCGCTGCGTCGCGCCCAGATCCAGGATGCGGTGCGAGACGTGATCTTTGGCGGCCAGCATCAGTGGGCGGCGCTCCAGCAGGCGCGTGACGATGGCCAGGTTGATATCCAGAACCGGCAGCGCCAGCACAAATATCGGCACCATCCAGGTCACGTTCAAAGGCTGGGCGGCGAACTTCAGCTTGATGGCCAATATCGCCAGCACAAAGCCCAGGGTGTAGGCGCCCATATCGCCCATGAAGGTGCTGGAGGGATTAAAGTTGTAAATCAGGAAGCCGAAGGCGCTGCCGAATATCGCCGCGGCCAGCATGCTCACCAAGATTTGCCCCTGAGTCAGCGCCAGAATGAGGAAGAAGCCTGAGGTTATCGCCGCCGTGCCAGCGGCCAGCCCGTCCATATTATCGATCCAGTTGACCGCGTTGATCAGCGCGACGATCCAGAACAGCGTTAGCGGGATGTCGATCAGCAGATTGTTGAACAAGCGAATCTGGATGCCCGCCAGTGCTGCCAGGATGGCGGACAGGGTCATGGCTGACAAGCGAATGCGCGGGCTGAGATGCCGCCGGTCGTCCAGGTAGCCGATGATTGCCAGCACAGACGCGCCGGCGACAATCGCCCCCAATTCGCGCAGGTGGTCGGGCGGGCTGAAGAGCAGCACCGAAAGCACAAAGGCGACATAGATTGCAGCGCCGCCCATCAAGGGCACATGGCGCTGATGGATGTTGCGCTGGTTGGGCGCGGCGGTGACGCCCAGCCGCATGGCGATCTGTCGCGTCAGCGGCGTCAGGCAGAGCGCGGCACCGAAACCGACAATCATGATGGGGATGAATTGCAGTCTCGCGTCCATACTTTGAGTATACGATAGCCGCAATCACACGCACAGACCAACGCTTCGCAAACGCGTTAGTCGAACTCGCTTTACAAATGAGGAATCTCAGTAAATGCAAGTTAATCATGCAGAAAACAAACTCGCTAGAAAAGCTCCCCTTCCCTAGCTCGCTGGGGCAAGGGGCCGGGGGATGGGGTAAGAAAAGAGGCATTCCACATTCTCATTACTTACTTGCACTTACTTCTGTGCCCTCTGTGGTGAATCCCCTGTGGTAAATCCGGGATGCGCCGCTCTCTAGTTGACGCGCCACTCCAGTGACAGGCTCAGCGGCAGGTGATCTGATCCAATCGCCTCGCCAACTTCGGCAGCCGTGGCTCGCAGCGCGGCGCTGTGCCAGATATAGTCGATGCGCAAGAAGGGCTGAATCACACGCGGCAGTCCGATCGCCTCGGCCACGGGCCAGGTGCGCCCGGCGCCATTGCCCGCTCCGCGCCAGCCGTCGTGCATCCGCCCGGCGAACTCGTCGTAGATCAGCGAGGCATCGCTCATGTTGAAATCGCCGGCGACGATGTAGGGCGCCGTCTCCTGATCCAGAATCGTCAGAAAGCGGCGGATCTGCGCATTGCGGCGGCTTTCGTCGTAACGCAGCAGTGCTTCCGGCCCGATATCGGCAGCGGGATTTAGCGGGGGCCGCGGCCGCAGCGGCAAGCTGAAATGCAGGGCATAGACCGCGAGCGGGCGACCGTCCAGATTCAGCAGCAGCCGCAGCGCTTCCCGTCCGCTTTTGCCGTCGCCTGGCGCCTCGATGGTCAGCACATCCCGCTGCATTATGGCGAAGCGGGAGAAGACGCGCACGCTGCCTTCGATATGATCTTCGTGAGCGTAGACTTCGTAGAGCGGCGCCAATCGCGGGTCGTAGCCCTCGGCCGTCTCTTGCAGCACAATCACATCGGGCGCGGCTTGCAGCAACCACTCGGTAGCCCGCTCCAGCTCGGCGTTGCTGCCCTGTACGTTGAACGAGACGACGCGGAAAGTCTCGCCGGCGGGCGGGTCAAGCGGCCGATACATCGAGGGCAAGGCGAACCAGTACAAGCCGATGGCGAGCAGGCCGATCTGCAGCAGCACCGACCAGCGCGGCGGATGGGCGTGATTGTGGTTGTGCTCTCGTTTGCGCGCCGGCTGCGCCAGCCGCTTGCGGGCTTTGTCGAGGTGTTCGGAACTGCCCCTGGTGACGATGATGGCGAGCGGAAAGCTGAGGACCAGCGGCATGTACAAGTAGGGCGCGAAGGTATTGGCCAGGTCGATCAGCGGGACGCCGCTGATGCGCAGCAGCCGCAAGAGCGTGAAGAGCGCCAGCAGCAGCGCGTAAGACGAAATCAGTAGCCGAAGCGGAGTGGCGATGCCGCGCAGGAAGACTTGCAGCGTGGACCAGGGCATGTCACGCCCTCGATAATCTCCAGTCGATCAGAGCAAGACCAGCGAGACGATGACCAGGGCGATGAATAAGACGGCCGCCAATATGCCCATATTGCGCAAGTCGCGGATGACAAAGCCGTAATCGGCGCGCAAGTCGTCTTCCGTGACCACCTTGGTCGGGTTCGCCAGCAGATCCGCCACGTACTCGCCATCGAGCGTGCCGGCGTCTTTGCGCCGTTCCAGTTGAGCTGACTGCAAGCCGCGGCGGCGGCGCGGCGGCGCATTGGTCGCGTTGGTCACGGAGGAGGGAGCGTCTTGTTCGGGCGCGGCATCTGGCGCGCTCGACTCAGCCACACCTTGGCGCGCTTGATCCAGCACGGTCTGCGAGATATTGGGTTTCTTGCGTCTGCGCTTCGCCATTGAGGGCGCTCCTGGTCCTTCGGGATTCTATGCCGCCATTATCCCAGATGACGCTGCCGCTGACAAGCGCGTTCACTCGTCCCACAGAGCAATCGCACCAGATTATTTTAACCACCGAGGACACCGAGATTTAACTCCTTTTCTGGCAAAAAGGAGGCAATGTAGGGGCGATTCTGTGAATCGCCCACAATATTCTCACTCTTTTCATGGGCGACACGCAGTGTCGCCCCTACAAGGCTTGATTGGTATTAGCAAATCAGAGTTTGCATAGCTCCATCCGGTCTTCCGCAGGTGCGATTGAGCCATATAGCAGTATTGTATGCGGCGATTTTGGCGGCAAGTCTTGCGAGCATGCCGTCTTCGCTGTGGGCATTGACGCGATGTAAGTCAAAGGTTTGAGTTAGTCTGGCAATCACTGTTTCGATGATTTGCCGATGCCTGGCGAGCCAGCGATTTTTCTTGCGCGACTTGTCACCCTTTTGGTTTGTCGAAGGCGGCGTAATAACAGTGACCCCATATTCGCGTTTCCAATGTTTAATCCAGCGCAGGCCGTTGAATCCACCATCAGCCAGGACTGGTAAACTACGGTCTAGCCCAACTGTCGTGACCGTTGTAAAGGCTTCCCGGGTTGGTATGTAGCGAAATCCATACGTCCGGTGTTTGGGCAATTCAGGTTCAATCAAGCGCAATTCTCCTTGTCGACTACTCAGAAGCGCTTCCAGCATCCAGCGATCGTCCATGTTGGCAATACCCGCCAACCAACCAGTAATAACACCCTTTTCCGTTGCGCACAGCAACAGTTGCTCGCCGTGATACCAGCCGCCATGATTGCCCCCACGTCCTTTTTTACCGCTGAGCCAATGGCGGCTGTGACTTTTGGCTTGCGAAAGACTACAGTGCGGCACTGGCGTACAATCCACAACCTCGTATGTCGCATTGTTAGCGAGCATATCTCCCAATTCTTGCTGCAACAAAACAAGCGCTGGCCAGACCTGTCGCGCTCGCTGGTTAAACTGACTTTGTTCCAACAAATTAGGAAACCACTTCAAGCCATGCTCACGCATATAGCGCAACATCCCCCGCTCCGACTGCCACGGAACGCTGCCGCGCCATTGAGCGGCAATCACCAGCGTCAACACTTCCGAATCCGACATGCGCAACGGTGGGCCCGTACGGGGCCTGTTGCGGCTGCAAACTCGACAATTTTTGCACCAATCGTCAATCAGACAGTATACTGTCGTGAAGAAGGTGTCTAAATTCATGAGCAAGTACCTTTTCCGCAAATCAGGACACTTGTTCAAAGTTAGCACCTTCTTTGAATTTACGTTGAAATACATTCGCCCAATACCAATCAAGCCTTACATCATGGTAGATTTATGTGACATTCGGCACATAATTGGTTCTGGTGCGATTGCTCTGCTCGTCCCAGGCGGAAGCGAGCAGAGAACGGGCGCGCGGCGGTATCGGGGCGGACGCGTCGATCAGGCGCTCCGGGTCATAGCGGTTGATCGCTCGCTCGCGCAGCTCTGGCGGCAGCTCCCGCAACAGCTCCACGCTTAAGTCGTCATGCAACTGAAACATGACAACATCGCTGTAGTCTTCGTCATCACCGAGGAAGTCGCGATTGCCGGTCATTATGTCGATGTCATATCGGCTGCAGTTCTTGCCATAAATGCACAAGAACGAGACCACCGGCCGTTGCTCCTGATACAGCATGTAAATGGCGCTGTGAAAGGTGTTGAGATATAGCGCTGATATGCCTTTATGTCCTAGCTCATCAGTCTTCATGGTGGTGAACAGCATCAAGTTGGCGCCGGAATTGAAACCGGGGGCCTGTTCCACGATTTGCTTGAGAATGCTCGCTTTGGCATCGGCCTTTGCGCGCTGCTGCTCTTGTTGCAGATACAGTCGCGACAGCCCGGGCCAGATGAGCAGCAGGCTGCAACAGACGATGAAGGCTTGACGACGTCGAGCTTGCTTGACGGACGCAGACAATAGAACGAGCAAGCCAATCACGGCGATGGCGGCGCCGATAGGCACATAGACGTACATCCGCCACAGGTCGGCCGCGTAACTCTTGCTCCATATCAAGACGCCGATTGAGGGCAGGACGAACAAGAATCCGGCCATTATTGCTTTCGCGGTTTTCTTGGGCGGCGGGAAGATGTCATCGTCGGCTTCCCGCAAAAGAATCGCCGCCGCCAGGCCGGTAAGCGCTAGGGTAGCGATGGTCGGCAAGGCCCAGATATTCTGGCTTATGGCCTTAAGCGCATCCTGCCAACCCTCGAGGAACGTATGGCAGAGCAATCGCACCAGATTATTTTAACCACCGAGGACACCGAGATTTAACTCCTTTTCTGGCAAAAAGGAGGCAATGTAGGGGCGATTCTGTGAATCGCCCACGATATTCTCACTCTTTTCATGGGCGACACACAGTGTCGCCCCTACATCGTGGTAGATTTATGTGACATTCGGCACATAATTGGTTCTGGTGCGATTGCTCTGGAACGTATGGCGATAAGCATTGACGGCCCGCAGCAAAATATCGCCCGCCATATCCAGTGTGACTTGGCCGACCTCGCCCGAGCCGCTGACGAACCACTCGCCGTAGAAAGAGCGGTTAAATATGAGCAAGAGCAAGACCTGCGCCGCTTTGGCGATGGCAACCAGGTACCAGACGGCGGTCAGATTGATGTTGAGCCAGAGGCGACGCGGCTCGCGCAGCCACCACAGGAGCGGGATGACAAGGATGATGACCAGCGCGACTTCGTAGGTGCCGACGTTTAATAGCAAGGCTAGCCAGATGCCTAGCAGACGCAATCGGCTGGGGTTTTCACGGCATTCCAGTATCAGATAGACGGCGGTCAAGAGCGCCAGCTTGCCCAGGGTGATTGAGATAGATCGTATCGAAATCAGCGCCGCGTTGACCGGGTAAAACAGAAATAGAATTGTCGCCAGGAACGCTAGCCAAGGCGGTACTCGCATTTGACGCAATACCGCGTAGAACATGGCGAGCGTAGCCCAAAACATGAAGAAGTTGACGACATGATAACCGGCGAAGGAATCTGGGCTGATGGCCATAGCCAGGGCGTGCGGCGCAAGCAGCCAAAAGCGCACCGTGACTTCATGCCGGACTAGCGATTCCCGCCCTTCGAGGAAGGACTGCGTATTCCAGATTTCCCATTGTGGGACGCTCTCAACGCCAGTGAGCATAAGCAGCAGCAGAACAACCAGAAACGCGGCAATCGCGATGAGATCGGAGCGCATACCGCGCTGTCGACCGCGGCGCAACGCTTGGGACGCCAGCGGAATGTAGACGATGGCCGCCAGCACAGACCCTAAGGCCTGCCAAGACTGCAGCTTCGAGAAATGCGTCAGCCGATCCATGACACTGGCAATGAATTCAGGTTGCGTGGTCTGCAGGAGCAAGCCCGAGAGCAGCAGTACGCCCGCCAGCAAGAAGGGAGACAAATCGGTAATCGACGGCGCCTCCAGGCGCATGCTTGCAAGATAGTAGATGGCGATAAGCAAGGGCAGCAGCAGCCCCAGAAACAGCAGCCAGGCTTCAACTGCGGCCGGCAAGCCTTGGATAAACAAAGTAAAATCGCGCGTTTCGCCGTCCGCGGCGGTTATGTCGAAGCGCAGGGTCATGCTGGACGGCGTCGGGCAGAAGGCCATCTCATCGTGGCCAATCTTGCCTTCGCCGTTGACATAAACGGACGCGATGCCTTCCAGTGCCCAGCGGACGGTCGCGCATTGTCCCGGCAGAATCGTCCAGGCGCGGTCCGCCGCAAGGGCTACCGAAGCGCCGTCGAATGTCGTATCTATTTTTGGCGCGGACTCAAGAAGTATGGCGGAAGCGAGCAAGACCAACTGCAGCGCGATAACTGCCAGCAAGGCGGGTACCAGCGGCAGCCTGCGCAAATCACTCCAGTTGAAGCTCATGACGATGCATTACACCTGGTCGCTTCTAGTGCTGCCTTAATGGGCAGACACGGGCCAACGACGCATCGCGGCGGCGATGCAATCGTCTTCGCGTCTAAATGTATGGTATGGCGCTGAGCGGGAAAGCGCAACGACGCGAGCGGGTCAGTTCAGCCGCATCCGGCGCAGACCTTGATAGGCCGGATTGCCCTGAATCTCTTTCCAGCGGACATCGCCACCGTCGGTATGCCACTCGACCACGAACAAGCCTTCGCTATCCTGGTAGGTGAAGGTCGGCTTTAGCCCAAGCAAGATCTGGCGCATGGTGGCGATGACATCTTTGCGCTCCTCGCCCATGCGCAAGGTGAAATACTGCCCGGCGACAAACTCAAAATAGATAGGCATGCCCTCCAGGCTGCCTTCCATCTTGATCGGCGCCTCCGCCTGGGTGCAACTCATGAATACATTCTGCAGCCGGTTATTCCACAAGCTGTGGTTGACGCGCTCTTCAATGTAGTAGGGGCGCGCTTCCGGCGTCGAATAAAACCATTGACGGGCGGTATTGGCCATCGTGCTCGCCTCCGCGGACTATTCGCAACGCCGCCAGTGTACCAAATCATGCTGAGACTCGAAATAGGAAAATAGCCTAATGCAATTAGAACTGATGTTCTAATTTTGTGATATGATAGAACAATCCTGGCGCATTCATAGAGCAGAAAGGCAGCACTGCATGAGAAAACGAGATGATCGCAGCCGACGTATTTTCGACTTCATTTGCCGTTATACCGATCAATATGGTTTCCCGCCGACCTTGGGCGAAATCGCCGCGGACGAAGGCTACAAGTCAAACTCCGGCGTCATCCGCCACCTGGACAAGCTGGAGAAATGGGGCTGGATCGAGCGCTATCACGGCAACGCGCGCAGCATTCGTATCCTGCGGCGCGACCAGTCAGCGGCTAAAGGGCATAGACCGAGTTCTTCTCGCCGATACCTTCGGCTGCGATGATCACGCGCGATTGGGGCAGAACGTAAAATTGATAGAGTTCGCCGGTTTTGAATTGCCGGGCCAAGGCCGGATCGAGCACGCGGTAGCTCTGCAATTCTATGCGGCAGCTGTGATACAGAATGTGGTGGCGCAGCGTGGCGCTGCTTGTCCGTCCTTTGACGATGCGCACCGCTTCGGCGTCGCGGTCCAGCATAAGCTGCTGCATAAAGCGATTGAAGTCGCTGGTCAGATAGAGCATCGCGCCCACCACCGCCACTTCAATCGCCAGCGCCAGCGGCAGCAGTATCACGCGCACGAAGGAGAGCGCCACCACGGCGAAGGTGACGACCAGCGCCAGCCAAATCAGACGGCGTATTACACGCGACAGGCGCGGCTGAAACGCGTCGATCTGCCGCCGCAGTTCGCCAAGCTGCTCCGGCCCCAGCAAGCCAAGGCGGTTATTCTTTAAGTCGCCGGGCGAGGCGGCGATGATCTGTTGGGCGGGACGGCGCATGGCGGCCTTCCGGTCGCGCTACCTGATGCAAGAGAGTGTACCAGCAAAGGCCGGCTGTCTCAAACGGGCGCCTGGGCGGAGCCGCAGTATTCAGAGACGATATGCTATATGCGAAGGCCATTTAGGGAAATCCATCACAGAGGCGCAGAAGTAGAACCAGGTAAGTAATGAGAAACCGGAATAACGTCGGTTGTAGGGGTGACATTGCATGTCGCCCGCAAATTCAAGTTTACAACATCGGGCGATTCACAGTATCGCCCCTACGATGTCCCAGAATTTTGCATGACTAATTTGGTACTGCTGAGGGTTTATCTTTGCCAAGTTATTTCCAATATTCGGCGAAGTTGACCAAGCGGCGCTGTTAAATTGCCAGCACATTTCGTCGTTATGCAGTTAATAGAGAATTCTCTGTGCCCTCTGTGTTTCCTCTGTGGCCTCTGTGGTAAAAGATGTAATGTGCAGGGAAAAGGCGAAAACCCGCCAGACGTAGGACGCCGCTCACGAGCGCTCAAGCCCTTGCCGGCGCCGGCATGAATTCTGTCAGGTAGACGGTCAGCTGGTCGCGGCTATGGGCATAGGCTTGCCGTTCCACCTCGGCCAGCAGGGCCTTGGGAATATGCCGCCACAAGATAGCCTCGAGGCGGGCCGGGTCGTCCAGAGCGGCGCGGATATCGGCTGGATCGCATCTGAGGCGCAAGGCAAAAATCGGCAGGGTCTGGCTGATGCCGCCGGGCATGATTTGCCGTGCAACCATATCGCGCCAGCCGCGCAGCGTGTCATCGCTCATGAATGGCAGCCACTCCTCCGGCTCGCAGCGCGCCAGGCTGTCCGCTTGCCAATGCTCTAGCAGCGGCTCATCGCGCTCGTCCATCACGGTGAGGATCAGGTGCAGGGCGAAGAACTTGTCCCAGCGGTCGACGCCGGGCCAATCCCGCCCCCAGAATTTCGGCCGCGCCATCTTAAGCGCCCAGGCTTCGTCGGCGGCCAGGTGCGCCACATAACCGGCCAGGAAAGCCAGGTGGGCGTCGTCCCGCGCCCCGCGCAGCGACGGATGCTGCCGCAGCATCTGCCGCCAGGGGCGCTCGGTGATGGGCACGCCGTAAGCGTAAAAGTGGGTGACTTCTCGCCCGACGCCGCTGGAGACGCGCGCGTCGGCCACAATGCTGCCTAGTTGAAAGGCCGGACGATGGCGCCGCAGCAGCTCGCGGTAGGGCGGGGCCAGCCGCTCGTCAGTCAGCAGGCGCTGGGCGATGCGCAGATGGGAGAAGGGCGTGGGCATAGCAACTGATTGTAGAGGGAAATCGCCGGAATCTGTAGGGCCGATGCGCCACGCCGCGCGCTTAATCAGGGGCAATCGCTTCCAGTATATTGACCACAAAGACACGAAGGCGTCAAAGTACCGGTTCGAAAAGGTCCCTCGCATTCACAGCCGGAGCTGGAAACCTGAAATCCGCTTGTTGTTTATTCATTCTTGGATTGTGTTACTGATTGCTGTTCGAGAAATATAGGGCTTTCCCTCTTTTTTCTGAAATCCGCCTGATTCCTGGCCGCAGTCATTTCGGAAACCGCAGGGGCGAGCTTGGCTCGCTCTCCCGCAAACAGCTCCAACATATTTTCTGCCAGCCAAGTCGTGACTGGCGAGCGACTGTGGTTAATTTTTGGATTGATGTCGCGCGCCACAGCGGATGTCGGCAAGCAGCGAAAGCCCAGCCGCCCGATTCCCAGAGCAATCGCACCAGAACCAATTATGTGCCGAATGTCACATAAATCTACCACGATGTAGGGGCGACACTGTGTGTCGCCCATGAAAAGAGTGAGAATATCGTGGGCGATTCACAGAATCGCCCCTACATTGCCTCCTTTTTGCCAGAAAAGGAGTTAAATCTCGGTGTCCTCGGTGGTTAAAATAATCTGGTGCGATTGCCCTGCCCGATTCCGAAGCAATCGCGCGTCTAGTCGCGCCTGTGGTAGAATCCCTCAATCTACGGTCCCGCATCGCGAGAAATTCAGGGAGCGCCTATGTACAACCCCAAAGCCCACCTCAAGCGTCTGGTCGAGGTCCACGCCCCCAGCGGCTACGAAGCGCCGGTGGCCGAGCTGCTGCGCGACGAATGGGCCGACCTGGTCGACGAATTCGACAGCGACCGCCTCGGCAGCCTCATCGGCATCAAACGCGGGGACGGCGAGCCGCGCCGCAAGATTATGCTGGCCGCACACATGGACGAGATCGCCTTGATGGTGAGCGAGATCGAAGACGGCTTCCTCTATATGCATCGCATCGCCGGCATCGACCCGCGCGTCATGCTGGCGCAGACGGTGCTGGTGCACGGCAAACGCGTGCTGCCCGGCGTGGTCGCCACCATGCCGCCGCATATGCTGAGCGCCGCCGATCGCAAGCAGTTCCTGCCGATTGACGCGCTGGTGGTGGATGTGGGTTTGCCCGCCGCCGAAGTCGAGCAGCTGGTCACTGTCGGCGATCTGGTCACCATGGAAGGTCCCATGATCGACCTCAAGGGGCGCCAGGCCGCCTCCAAAGCCATGGACGACCGCTCCTGCATCGCCGTGATGACCACCTGCCTGGAAATGCTGCGCAAGATGAATCACAGCTGGGATGTCTACGCCGCCGCCACCGTGCAGGAGGAGGTCGGCTTGCGCGGCGCGACCACCGCCGCCAATCACATCCAGCCCGACTGCGCCATCGCCCTGGACGTTGGTTTCGCCGAGCAGCCGGGCGTCAAACCCGGCGTCAAACTCGGCGGCGGACCGCAGCTGGGCATCGGCGCCAACTTCCACCCGCGCATGGTGCAGCGCCTAAAAGACATCGCCGCCTGGCACGATATCAAGTGGCAGCCCGATATCATGCCCGCCCGCACCGGCACCGACGCCTGGGCTATTCAAGTCTCGCGCAGCGGCGTGCCCACCGCGCTGCTCAGCCTCCCCCTGCGCAATATGCACTCGCCAGTGGAGACGCTCGACCTCAAAGATATCGAGCGCACCGGACGCCTGCTGGCGCATTTCATCGCCACGCTGGAAGAGGACTTCATCGACTATCTGTCGCTGCTGCCGGCGCCCGTTTCAGACGTTGCGGACAATGGCTGATGGACCGCTTCCTGCGAGCGGCCATTGAGGAAGCCAGAACCGGACTGGTCGAAGGCGGCATTCCCATCGGCTCAGTGCTCGTCATTGATGGCGAGATTGTCGGGCGCGGGCATAACCGGCGCGTGCAAAGCGGCAGCCCGGTCTTGCACGCCGAAATCGACTGCCTGGAAAACGCCGGCCGCCTCACCGCGCGCGACTATCAGCGGGCGGCGCTATACACCACGCTCTCCCCCTGCGATATGTGCAGCGGCGCCATCCTGCTCTACAAGATTCCCCGCGTCGTCATCGGAGAGAGCCGCAGCTTCCAGGGGCCCGAGGCCTATCTCGAAGCGCGCGGGGTCGCCTTGACGCGCCTGGACGATGACGAATGCTACCGGCTGATGCAGGACTTTATCCGCGCCAATCCCGCGCTGTGGAACGAAGACATCGGCGTCTAGCGCAACCGGCGGCGCAAGCCTCTCCCGGCGGTGTGAGGCCGTGAACTTGTAAATCGAGTTCGGGAAAGTTATGATAAAGGTAACGGCGTATAAGGACTGTCAGAATGCAATTTGACATGATGCTTTCTCTGGATGTGATTATCGCAATTCTCGCCATATTTGTAGCGGTTTGGCGGCTCAATCGCGATATAGACAGCAAGATCTCAGACTTGCGTAAGGAACTCAAGGCTGACAGCGCTAAATTGCGGACAGAACTCAAGGCTGACAGCGCTGAATTGCAGTCAGAACTTAAGTCCGACAACGCTTTATTGCGTAAGGAATTCAAGGCCGACAACGCCGAATTGCGTAAGGAGCTCAAGGCCGACATCGTTGACTTGCGGACGGAGCTCAAGGCCGACATCGGTGACTTGCGGACGGAGCTCAAGGCCGACATCGGTGACTTGCGGACGGAGCTCAAGGCCGACATCGGTGACTTGCGGACAGAACTCAAGGCCGACATTGTTGACTCGCGGACAGAACTCAAGGCCGACAACGCTGCCTTGCGTAAGGAACTTAAAGCTGTCGAAGGCAAAGTTGATTTAAGCAACCAGCGACTTGCCAGGCTTGAAGGCGTAATCTTGTCGCGTGAAGGCTTGGTTGACGCCATAGTCGAAACTGGCGCGACTGAATAAATCGGTTTCAATCCAAGGCCAGAAAACCCGCTACTCGTCCCGCCCCGGATGACCGTTCTCCGACAGGCGACCCTCTATTACTCCATATCCTCTGCACTGATGAGATGGCAATGACGTTGCCGTCGCGGCATGTTTTTGCCGGCGCGAAGTCCATGCCGCCCGTCCCTAATGCGCCCGGCTAAGGTTCGATCTGTCGAGCGATAGACTCTGGCGTCAGCGCGCATTTTGGCATAGGCTTTCGCTCTTATAAGTGACGAATCCGACGAGGAGAAGCACCATGCAGCGTTTCGGACAAGTACTCGGCTTGTGGCCGGAGCATGCCGCCGACTATATCCGCCTGCACGCCGATGTCTGGCCCGGCGTCCTAAAGAAGATTGAAGAATGCAATATGCGCAATTATTCCATCTTTCGTTACGGCGATATGCTATTCGCTTATTTTGAATACATCGGCGCCGACTACGAAGCCGACATGGCCAAGATCGCGGCGGACCCGACCACGCAGGAATGGTGGGCGCTTTGCGGCCCCATGCAGCGGCCGGTTGTCGAGCGCGCCGAGGGCGAATGGTGGCATTCCATCGAAGAAGTCTTCCACATGGATTAGCCGTCCGCCGCAAGCGAAACGATATATGGGCGATCCCACGATCGCTGAAGAGCTTGTTGTGCGAAGGGGCTTGATGTGCGTAGGATCTTGTTGTGCGTAAGGGGCTTGTTGTGCGTAAGGGCGAGCCGGTGGACGCTGTTGAAAAACACCCCCATCCCCTCCTCGCCATCTCTATGGCGAGCATCCCCAAAATGAGGGAAGGGGAGCTTTCTGACCCGTAATGAGCTGTTAAAGCCCCTCCCTCATTTTGGGGGAGGGGTTTGGGGTGGGGGCTAACCCTACATCACCGCCACCGTCGCATTTTCGATGAAATCCCAATCCCACTCGATGCCCAAGCCCGCCCCCGATGGCGGATGCGCATAGCCCTCGGCGTCGATATGCACCGGGTTCTTAATGCCCAGCGACAGCAGCGAACTGGGGATCAGCGCCTCGAAGAATTCGCAGTTGGCGATGGCGCAGCAGCAATGCAGGTTGACGATTTCCAGCGCCGGGTAAATCGTCGTATGCACCTCGCAGCGCATGCCAAAAGCTTCGGCTAGATGCGCCGTTTTCATCACCGCTGTGACGCCGCCCTTCCAGGAAACATCGCTGCGCACGATATCGACCACGCCGCCGGCGATGCACTCGGCCGTGGAATAATGCGAGCCGGCCAGCACCTCCGTCCCGCAGATGGGGATATCCAGGTCGCGCGTCAGCTTGCGCAAGCCGTTGAAGTCGACATCGTAGAGCGGCTCTTCAAACCAATAATAATCCAGTTTCTCCAGTTCGCGGCCCATGCGCAGCGCCTCGTCGTAGTATGTATGCGCCGTCACCGGGTCGGCCATCAGCTTAAAGGCGGGATCATCGCCGACCGCCTCGCGGCATAGTCGATAGGCCTCCAGCGCTTCGTGGTAGTCGCCGGGCGGGTGCAGCTTGTAACCGTGAAATCCCTGCCGCTTGAACTCGATGGCTTGCTCGGCGTAATCCTGCGGCGTATCGAGGTACATTGAGCTGACATAGGTCGGCGCCTTTTCGCGATAGTGCCCCAGCAGCTGATAAAGCGGCAGCTCAGCGACTTTGCCAGCGATATCCCACAGGGCGATGTCGAAGGGCCCGTAGGAGTAGATTGGCGTCAAATGCCAGTGCCGCTCATAACGCCGAAAGTCGTGCCAGTGCCGCTCGCGCGCGAAAGGGTCCTTGCCCAGGAAAAAGGGCTTCAGCGAAGTAGCCGCGATCGACCCGGCCATCTCCGCCCCCATGCCGGCGAATCCCATGCTGACGCCATCCACGCCCGCGTCGGTTTTCATCGTGATCATCAGGAAGTGCAAATCGGACTTATGCGAATCGCGCAGTTCGTTCGCGCCCATTACTTCTTCCTGGTGCTTGCACAGCCGGATTTCAATATCGGTGATTTTCATGGCAAAGCTCCCGTTCAGGCGAATAAACGTGGATTGTAGTGCTTAACCGTCTTTCGGTAAACAGGCGCCAGTTTGCGTCGACGCCTCTTGTCGCGTAGAATCTGAGATAGATACAAGCTAAGAGAGGAACCCCAACATGAAGCTGCACAAACGCATTCTTACCCTTGTTCTACTGGTCTTTCTGCTTAGCCTCGGCTTCGCTGGGCAGGCGCAGGACAGCGTGATATCCTTCCTTGCGCCGCCCTGGGGCGTACCGCCCAACGAAGATTCGCTAAACGCTTTTATGGAAGAGAGCGGCATCACCGTTGAGATTCAATCGGTGCAGATGGCCGATCTCTATAGCCGCGTGCAAGTCTCGGCCGCCGCCGGCGAAGCGCCCGCCGATGTGATCTTCATCACCGAAGAGGGCCCCTCCAACGTGGTCGCCACCGGCAATATGCTGCCGCTTAACGACCTGCTGGAGATGAGCGACCTGGATGCCGACGACTTCGAGAAGCTTGATTTCTGGACCGTCGATGGCGACGTTATGGCCATTCCGACTTACCTGCAGTTAGTGATGATGGACTACAACGCCGCCACCCTGGCCGAGGCCGGCTATGACGCCGCGCCCACCACCTGGGCCGAGCTGGACGAGCAGGCGCGCGCCGTCCGCGATGCCGGCCTGGATGACAATCCCATCGCCATGGGCGCCATCAACTGGTCCTGGTGGCTGATCGCCCTGAGCATGGGCGACCCTATGTTTGATGACGATCTCAACCCGGTCTTCGCCGATGAAGGCAGCAAAGCCCGTGAAGCCATGGCGCTGCTCAAGGCCTGGTTCGATGACGAGCTGATCAGCCCCGAAATTCTGGCCGGCAGCATCAATCAGCACGCGCTCTTCTGGAGCGGCGTCGGCGTCTTCCACCAGGGCTGGCAGGGATCGGTCGTGCGCGGCAACGCCGAATCGTCCATGCAAGCGCCCAATGTCGAGTACATGGTCCTGCCCGAAGTCGGCAATACCTGGAGCTTCCCCGCCGGCATCGGCATCTCGGTCGATAGCGAAAATGTGGAAGCGGCCTGGGAGTTCGTCAAGTGGTATGTCGGCGACCAGAACATGACCGATATCTGGAACGCTTTCGGCCTCTATCCCTCGCGGATTTCCATCAGCAGCGCGCTGAACGAAGCCGGCGAGATCCAGGGCTATGACGCCATCGTCGAGCAGAGCATGCACACCAACGAGCTGCCGCGCTTTACGCTCTGGTGGGGCCCCTGGGCCGCAGCCGTCAGCGAAGGTATCAAGGAAGGCATGTCCACCGGCATGTCGGCTGACGACATCATTGATGGTCTGGCCGACGAGTGGAACGAACTCAAGGAAGAGTACGAGTAGAAACGCCCGCCTTGACGTCGATTCTGTAGGGGTTGTCGTTGGGCAGCCCCAGATCCGCATCATACCAATCCGTAGGGGCGAGCCTTGGCTCGCCCACATGCACTGCGCAGGGTACGGTCGCAATGTCAAATTGTACCCGTCCCGAAACGCGACGTTGCTCCAGTAGTCGATTGCGCGGATACGATTATCGGCGAAGCGGCGTCTACTTCGTGACAATCTGCACATACAGAAGGATGAAGCTGTTTGGCGACATCATTGATGGTGAAATGGCGCTCAGTCGATTGGGCGAGGTCGCGCACGTCGAATGGCGCTATATTGCAGACGCCCGCGACAATGTGGAATTGGACCGCTTTGTCATAATGCCCAATCATCTGCACGGCCTGTTCGTCATTACGGACAGACAAGATGACGGCTTGGTTCATCCTGTCGAGATGCGACATCCGAAGCAATCGCGCGGATTCCCGTCTGGGGCGCTGGGCGCAATCGTCGGCCATTACAAGGCAGCGGTCAGCAGACGCGCTTGGTCAGGGCTGATCGGTCGGGGTCAACGCGTATGGCAACGGAATTACTACGATCACATAGTGCGCGACGAGGAATCCCTTAAACAGATAAGACGGTATATCATCGAGAATCCCGCGCGATGGGCTGAGGACAGTCTGTATGTCGATTGAGGCAAGCGGGTTGACGGGCGAGCCAAGGCTCGCCCCTACAATTTGTTAGTTTAATGATCAATTCGTCATATATGGATTTTGATGCGATTGCCCTGGGCTCGCCCCTACAGAAGTTGTGGTTACCGGTTACCTTGGCAAAGACAAATCCGATTGATTTCGTATGCTAAACTTGCACTGTATGCTATCACCTGACAAATCATGAAACGCCTCAGCTCATCCGACTCAACCTACATCGCCGTCGTGCTGACGCCGATCGTCCTGCTCATCGCGCTCTTCATCTACTACCCGGCCGTCGACACCTTCGGCCAGAGCCTGACCAACCGCAACCTGCGCATCCGCCGCCCGCCCAAAGCCGTCGGCCTGGACAACTACCTCAAGCTGGTCCAAGACGACGAATTCTGGGAAGTGACCGGGCGCAGCTTCAAAGTCGTGCTCATCACCCTGCCGCTGGAGATGGCCGTTGCCTTTGGCATCGCCATGCTGCTGAACCAGCGCTTCCCCGGCCGCGGCGTGGTGCGCACACTGAGCATCCTGCCCTGGATGCTGCCCGGCGTGGTAAATGGCTTCTTATGGGGCTGGCTGCTCAACGGCGAATACGGCGCGCTCAATGGCTTTCTCTACCAATTCGGCTTGATCGGCGAGTACCAGTATTGGCTGCGCGAGCCGGATCATCAGCTCTTCTGGGTCTGCGTTGTGCAGACCTGGACGCGCTACGCCTTCCCGACGATTATCTTGCTGGCCGGCTTGCAGAGTATCCCCGATGACCTCTTCGACGCCGCAAAGGTCGATGGCGCCAGCGCCCTTGGTCGCGTCCGTTTCATCACCATCCCGCTATTGTTGCCCTCATTCGGCATCGCCCTCGTGGTCGAGTTTATCGCCGCTTTCCAAATTTTCGATGTTGTCTGGACCCTGACCGCAGGCGGCTCGGCCGGCGGCGCCATGAACCCCTTCACCAAGACGCTGATGCTCTACAATTACGAGCTGGTATTTCGAGATCTGCGCATCGGCTTGGGCGCGGCGCTGTCCTATATCATCCTGGCCATGTCGCTGGCTGTCGGCGTAATCTTCGTCATGCGCGTCTACAACCAGGGGGTGCAGGAACAATGAGCCTGGGTCTCCGCGCGCAAGAGCGAATTCGCCTGGCGGTCATCTATGTCCTGTGCGCCGTCGTGCTGATTTGGGCGCTGGCGCCGATTTACTGGGTGGCGGTCAGCAGCATCTCAACCCGCCGCGAGCTTTACGCGCAGCCCTACAAAATCTGGTTCCCAAGCGAGCCGACCTTCGAGTCCTACCACACCATCTTTACCCAGGGCGCCAAATTCCGCGATGGCAGCTTCTCGCCCACCGCCGGCTTGATGAGCTCGGGCCTGCGCAACAGCCTCATCATCAGCGTGGCTTCGGCCGCCATCGTCACGCTGCTGGCCACCGGCGCCGGTTACGCCTTCGCCCGCATGCAGTTCCGCGGCAAAAACGCCATCTTTCTGCTCATCATGCTGATGCTGCCGCTGCCCATCTGGGTGTCGCTGATCGCGCTCTTTTTCATCATGTCGCGGCTGGAGCTGGTGGATACGCTGCTGGGCCTGGTGCTGATCTTCGTCACGCTGCTGCTGCCGCTGGCGGTCTGGATGATGACCACCTTCGTACGCGACATCCCCGGCGAGATTCAAGACGCCGCACGCGTCGACGGCGCTGACCGCTGGCGACTGGTCTACAGCATTATCTTGCCCTTGGCGCGCCCGGGCATGGTGGCGGTCTTCCTGGTTGGCATGCTCACCACCTGGAACAACTTCCTCATCCCGCTGATCTTCAGCCGCACGGACGACTCGCAGCCGCTGACCATCGTGCTGACACTCTTCATCGGGCAGTACGAAGTCGCCTGGGAAGATATGTCCGCCGCCGCCGTGGTGACAATGCTGCCGCCTTTCCTGATGGCGCTCTTCTTCCAGCGCTACCTGGTGCGCGGCTTGACTATGGGCGCGGTGAAATAGCGCATTTCGCGGCCACTCTCGCGTAAAAGTTCATTGTGCGTAAGGGCCAGCCGCCGGCTCGTCCCTACAACCGTACTACTCTCTGTGCATTCAGCGGATCTAAAGTCGTAACGGGGCAACGTAGGGGCGATTCTGTGAATCGCCCGATGTTGTATTCGCGAATTTACGGACGACATACAATGTCGCCCCTACAACCGACTAATTTACAGTTTCTCATCACTTTGTTGAAACTACTGAGATGGCACAGCTACCCCAAGCCCCTGCGCGCAGCCGCTGATCTCGCTCCAGGTGGCGGCGGGCAAGTCTATGCCCTGCGCCAGCCGCTCGCGCCGGTTGCGCGCTTCGACCTCGCCCGGGTACAGCACTTCGCCCTCCAGCGGGTCGGTCTTCACGAAGTCGATTACGGTGTCGACTTGCTTCTGGAAGACATCAACCGGCCCGAAGCGCCCAATGTCGATCATCAGAATCACCGTGCCCCAGCGGTCTTCCAGCGGCGGCTGATTCTCCGAGCGCAGCGATGCCATCATGCTGAAAAGCCCGACCATCATCGCCAGCGCATAACCCTTGTGCCCGACGTAAGGCAGGCCCATCGGCCGCAGCGCGCCGCCCTCTTTGAGCTTGGTCGGGTCGGAAGTCGGCTGCCAATCGGCATCCACAATCCAGTCGCCCGGCAGCTGCTCGCCTTTATCCACCGCCACCATGACCTTGCCCGCCGCCGAAATCGAAGTGGCGAAATCGAGCAGCACCGTGCCGCGGGTGGCGCTGGGGAAACCCATGGCGATCGGATTGGCGCCGATCTTGCGCCCGGTGCCATTCAGCGGCACCACCACCGAGCGCGGCCCGCCGATGCAGCCGTCCCAGATCATCGAGGCCATGCCGGCCTCCGCGCCCATCTCGGCGTAAGTCCCGATGCGCCCGGTATGTCCCTCGTGATACATCGACGCCAAGCCGACGCCCTGGGCGCGCGCTTTGTCGATAGCGAGCTCGGTTGCTTGCTTGGCGATCACCTGGCCAAAAGTCCAATTGCCGCAAATCTGCGCCATTGAGGCCGTCTCTTCCACGATCTCCGGCTCGGCGGTCGGCTTGAGGTCGCCCTTATCGATCGAGCGCACATAATGCGGCGTACGGATGACGCCATGCGAGTCGTGCCCGGCTAAATTGGCGTCCACCAGATGCGCCGCTACGGTGTCGGCGTAGTCGGCTCGCGCGCCGGCCGCGGCCAGGATGCGGGCAATGAAGTCGGTCAGGTTGTCAGCATAGAGTATAGGCATCTTAGTCAATTCTCACTATAGATTTGAGCAGGAGTGTACATCCAAATGTAGGGCATCTACTCCGAACCTTCTGCTACTTCTGGCCGGCGGTCAGACTGCTGCGTTGAACTGCGTTTATTCAACATGGATCCAATAACTACTAGCGACACGACGCCGATTATGAATCGAATTAGAATAGTCCAGTTTGGATCGCCCGTATGAATGAACTGAGATACGATCCATCCGACGGCGAGCCCTGTGACCGCTACGATAGACGTAATGGTCGCGACCAGCCACAACTTGTCTTTGTACAAGAATGGGACAAGTACGGCTAAGAAAATCCAAGCAGCAGCGCCTGGAAGTATGTCTCCGATTGTTTCTCTGTTGTCCTCTACAATCTGCAATATTGGCACATAAATATCTACAGGTTCATACGCGTCCAAACTGTCGACAGCATCTTTGAATATGACATTTAGCTTTTCCGTGTATTCTGAGTCACCCACTTCCGAACTCGACAGAGAACTTAACTCTTTCAAGAGGTTAATCTGTCTTTCGAGCCTGCCAATTGTTATTAGTCCCATGGCACTCTCAAGAGCAAATATGAGCACGAAAATGCTAATCACAAACGTCGCTAGATTTGCGGCTTTCTCAGACGCGGACTGTTCACCAAAGAACAGATTCTTGATTCCGTTTACGATCATGGTCAAGATGTCCAATCTATTTCGCTCCTTGATTCTGCTCAATCGACTTCACTGGTCGTCGCACACGTTTCTAACCGTCAGTGTGCGACCTACTTACTGACCAACGAGTGGAATCGCTTCACTGACGAATTATACTCTCTTTGCTCCCACAAAGGCGCGACTCCGCCATCAGCGTTCAATTCGAAACGTATCGTCGCGTCGGCTCATCCGAAATCAACGGCATACTCTAACGCATCGCCGCGCTGTCGTCTAACATCCGAAGCGAAAGGACGACCGGATCGGTTGTCCTTCTCTGTGCCCTCTGTGCCTCTGTGGCAAAAAACTGTGTCAAATACGCGTGGGAATCAAATCCCCGTCACATCCACAAACCAGCGCTCCAGCTCCCGCTCCATGGCCTCAACTCTCCCCGGTTGCTGCGCGGCCAGATCCTGACGCTCGAAGGGGTCGTCCGCGATGTTGAACAGCAGAGGCGCGGGCGGTTCCGGCACTGTCCGCGGCGGATCGGGCTCGCGAATGATATCGGCGAAGCGCTCCGGATAATACTTGATGGCATGGTCCTGCGCAGTGTCCAGGGCGCTGACCTGCATCGCTTCGGGAATCAGCGGCCGCAGCAGCTTCCAGTCGCCGTCTCGTATGGCGGCGTTGCACTCGCCCAGCGGCGTATAGCGATTCCACTGCCAGCAGCGTTGCGGGTAAACCCCGTTTGTGTCGCCGCGCAATACCGGACTGATATCGACGCCGTCCAGCGGTCGGTCGTCCGGAATATCGACGCCCGCCAGATTCAGCAGTGTGGGATACCAATCGGTGAAATGCGCCATGGCGTCGCTGCGCAGGCCGCCGGGCAAGCCATCCGGCCAGCGCAGAATCATGGGCACGCGAATGCCGCCCTCGTAGGTATTGCCCTTGCCGCCGTTGAAGTTGTAGTTGAAGCGCCGCTGCGAAAAGCCGTTCCAATCGCCCAGCGCCGGACCATTGTCGCTGGTGAACATCAGGATCGTATTGTCGGCGATGCCCAAGTCGTCCAGCTGGGCGGTGATGCGCCCGATGCCCGCGTCCATCACCTCGATCATGGCGTAGAGCAGGCTGACGCCCAGGCTGAAACCCATATCGGCGTATTTCCGCGCGATGGCGTCCGGCGCTTCCAACGGGAAATGCGGGGCATTATACGCCAACTGCAGGAAGAAGGGACCGCGCTGATTCCGCTCGATGAAGTCGACAGCGGCGTCGCTGAATACATCGGTCAAATACTGATTTTTGTCGCCGTATTCGATGGTCTTGTTGCGGTCCAGCCGATAGCGGTAATAGGGGTTCCAGCCGCCCTGGAAGCCGATGAACTCCTGGTAGCCGCGCGCCGTCGGATGATAACGCGGGTCCAGCGCGCCATTATGCCACTTGCCGATCAGCGCCGTCGCGTACCCGGTGCCGCCCAGCACATCCGCCAGCGTCCGCTCGTCCAGCCGCAGTCGGTCAAGTCCGCGCGCCTCCAGCGTGTCGATGCCGCCGGTGCGATGCGGGTAGCGTCCCGTCATCAGCGCCGCCCGCGCCGGCGCGCAAACCGGTGCGGCCGAATAGTGCTGCGTCAAAGTGAGGCCTTGCTCCACCAGCGCGTCAAGCTGCGGCGTGCAAGAAATCTGGTCGTTAAATATGCCAAAATCGCCGTAACCCATGTCATCGGCGATGATCAAGATGATATTTGGTTTTGTCATGTCTGCCCGTTTTGGACCTGCTTTCCTGTGGCTAGTTGAGCCGGAAAACCGGTGTGAAACACGGTCATCGTGCCGCCGAACATGATGCGGTCGCCATCGCGCAGTTTGCGCGCTTCGCCGCCCGTCACCGGCTGATTGTTGACCGCCGTGCCGTTGATGCTGCCCAGGTCAAAGAGCTTCCATTGGTCTTGCTCTTTCACCAGAAAAGCGTGCGGGCGGGAAACGGTCGGGTCTTGCAAGGCGACTTCCCAATTGGAACTCGGCGTCGAGCGGCCGATGTACATCTCTTCTTTCAACAGCGCGAAGATCTGCCCCTGCTGCGGCCCGCGCGTGATGCGCAGGCTGGCGCGGTCGCCGGCTACTGCGGACACTTTCCTGGCCGCGTCGGTCGCCGCATTGCCTTTGGGCGACAGCAGCTTGAGCACCGAGACAAAGAGATGGACTTCATCGCCGATGTCCAGGCCATGTTCGCCGTAGACTTGTACGCCGTTGATGAAGGTGCCGTTGGCGCTGCCCACATCGTCGATCTTGAAGGCGCCGTCTTGACAGGCGATGATGGCGTGCTCGCGCGAGATATGCCCCTCGGCGATCTGGATGTCGTTGCTGGCGGAGCGGCCGATGGTCAGTTTGTCGCCGTCGCGTATGGGGTGTTCGAGGGTTTTGCCGCTGAAGGGATCGAGCCAGACTAACTTTGCGATTGGAGCCTGCTGCTGCGCGTCCATTGTCTTTGCCTGCTACAAATATTACTTACTTATATTGTAGCATATCCTGCTTTCACGGGGACAATTTTGGGGTGTACACAGGGCGTTTGAAGGGGCGGCCTGTGGCAAAGTCCGGAGTGGCTGATGGTTCGCAGGTCTATGGCGCTTCTCTTTCGTCTGTAGACGTCTAACCCGCAATAATCGCCGGCGCGTCGGCGCCCAGCGCAATCAGCACACCGTCGGCGATGACGCCATCGGCGCTGCGTTTGATGCGGTCTTCGGGCAAGCCCATCAGCTGCGCGATATAGTTCGCCGTCCAGTTGTAACGGCCGTACTGACGAATCTCGGTCTGCTGGCGGTGTCGCGTCACATCGTTGTTGATGCCGTTGACCCCCACGCCCTGCGCCAGCAGCCACTCGCGCGTGTCACCGGCCAAACCGACCACGCCGGTGCCATTGTAGACGAATACCTGCGCCGCTTCCGCTTCGGCGCGCGCCCGAACCTCCGCCAATGTCAGCTGCGTCTGCGGATAGAAGGTGCGCATGATCAGATCGCGAATGGCGACAAAATCGGGGAAGAGCACATCTTCGCCAGTGGCGGTCTTGCCCAGCGAGGCATAAAAGTTGTCGATCACGCTGTAGCGAATGTCCTCGCGTTTGATATTGCCCATCAGCCGGCCCAGCGCGATGATCTCGTTCAACTCCAGATTGCTGCGATAGTTACCCTGCAATTCCTGCCACAGCGGGTAAGCTTGCGTGACGAAGTTGACGATGCCGCCGGCGCTCAGCACTTCCGCACGCACCGCATCCAGCACTTGCTGCTGCCGCCGCGCCCGGTCGAAGTCGCCGCCTTGTGTGCGCCGCGTCCGCGCGTATTGCAGCAGGGTCTCGGCATCCATGCGCTGCTCGCCCGGCTCGAAGGTGACGTGGATGGTGCCGTAGAAGTCGTCCGGATAGGTCGGATCGTCGATGAACTCGGTCACGTTCACGAGAACGCCCGCTGGCGCCAGCATGTCCACGACTGTGGTGAAGACATCAAAGTTGACCAGCAGGTACTTTTCCACGCGGATGCCGAAATTCTCGGCGATCGTTTCCATCGCCAGCGCCGGCCCGCCTCCGCCGGGGTAAGCATCGCTGTCGCCCAGGAAATTGGCCGTGTTGATCCGCCCCGGACCGTAACTGGGGATCTCCACCCACAAGTCGCGCGGGAAGGACAAGACGCCCACGGTCTCGCGCGCCGGATTGATGTTCAGCAGAATCATCGTGTCGGTGCGGAAGGGGCCCTGTTCGTCGGCGGCGCTGCGCTGGTCGATGCCCAGCAGCAGGATGTTCATAGCGCGCGGATCTGTGATGCGCGGCAGCTCCTGCGTGGGTGGCGCCGTCGCCGTAGCGGGAACTTGCGTGGGTTGAGCGGTCGCCTCGGCTGCGACTTCCGCGCGCGGGACGGGTGTATCGGGGACGGGCGTCGCAGTGGGTACAGCTGTGAACAGTGAGGTCAATACCAGCAGCGGCGCACTCTGTGCGGCGTCGACCAGCGTCTCGTCTTCGCAATTGCCGGCTATGGCGCAGCGCAAGGTGATCAGCGGATCGTCAACGCGAAAGCCGGAGGCATTCATGTCGATGACAGTCTGCTGCGACAAGCTGAAGCTGGTGAAGGAACACAAGCCGGTCAGCATCGCCAGCGCGCCCAAGCCAAAAATTAGTGCCAAGCAGCCGGATTTGCTCATAGCGTATCGCGCGCTCCCCCAGCGGCTGCGATGTATGGTTGCAAAACAGTCGCGAATTATAGCATAAGCCCGGCTGGCGCGAGAGGCGCTCTTGCCGCTGTACTGCTGACCTTGTGTCTAGCGCAGGCTGTGTATATAAGCGCGCGCGTCGGGCACATGCACCGGCAGGTGGCGATACATCGGCCGCGGCGGCAGCACCAGGATGCCCTCGATCATGCCGCCCAAGTCCGTATCCTGATCGTCGGCGTAGGGCGCCGCCATCCGCCAATCCGCGTCGGAGAGCGAATCAATGGCCGATTCCAATTTCTGGCTCGTCTGCCGATACTCCTCCAGTTGTTCCCCCAAGCTGAGATGCGCGCGCTCGGCGATGCCGCCGTAGTGGACCTCGCGGCCTTGGCGCGGGTCTTTCACCGCGTCGATGGCCCAATGCTTGCGCCCAGCTCGCCACTCGCGCAGCGCCTCAACCGTGTAGACTTCGTAGCAGATCAGATGCGCCAACAGGTCCTGGAAGGAACATTCCTGATCGAAATACAAGCCGTGCCGGATGGTATCGCCGCGGGTCATCTCTTCGTCGCTCAACTCGGCGATCAGCGCTGCTACCGCCTGATGTTCGATTTTCAGCAGCCGCAGGGCTTCAGCCCGTTCGACAGTGGCGCGCATAACTTCCTCTCAATTCTGTAATCTATCCAAAAGACAATCAGCCAACTGCTGCGGCTCGCTGAACGCATCCAATTAGGCAGAGAAAACGATGCCACGGTAAACTTGCGCAATTGGCAACTCACAGTCGAGCATCTCCAGCGGAATTATGGCCTCCCGCTCTATGAAGGTTTCTATGTCCCAATCTGCCCCGACTCGACTGACGAGCTCGGCTCGTATACTCCGCTGGTCGATGATCAGATACCCTTCGATGGAGGCTACCTGCTGATACATCTCCCGCTTGAGACCGTGGTCGTAGATCATTGAAGTCGGCGAAGTAACTTCGACGACGAAAATTGGGTTTAGCAGGGAGGTCTTGCCATCGTCCTCGTGCCGGGCTTGGCCGCAAACCACGCTCAAGTCCGGATACACATAGCGGGAAGCGGCGGCTTTGACACGCATATCGCTGGTATGTACGTAGCAGTCCGAGCCAATCAACTGTGTTCCCAGGGCAATTATGACATTTGCCGCGATGCGACTGTGATTATCCGTCCCACCGGTCATAGCGTAGATTTCTCCATCAATGTATTCGTGTTTAATCTCGCTCTCCGCTTCAAAGGCGAGATACTCGGCGACTGTTAGGCGGGGCTTTGTCTGCGCTTCCATGACGCTATCCTCGTCAACCGCATGATGACCGTAGTATTGCAAAACTCAGCTCGAATGGCAAACCCGTCGTTACAGCCGCGATTTGCAACGCGAATCTTCAGCGATCGGGAACTTCACGAGATGAGCGGCGGCGCTTTCAGCCTGTGAAGCCGGCGTGTTTGGCGCTAGACTCGGTGACGGGAGACAGCAGGATGAAAAAGGTGGCGGAAATGGCGATAGCGGTCGATTGCGGCGAGTATGAGATAGAGCGGATTGAACTTTACACGAATCAGGTTGACCTGACCTGTGAGACTCTCGACGAGGTTCTGAACACCATCTCCGACATGTCCGGGAAGAAAATCTGGGAACAGGACGACTTGCCCAAAGAGGCTGTGCGTCAAAACCTGTCTAACGAGGTTTTTCGGCCAATCGCGATCGGCGTCGTCTTGGAAAACGGAGTTCATCTGGACTTCCCATTCGTTCCTGAAAAGGGTAAGGAGAATTACAACCTCTCTGCGTGGCATTTTAGTTGTCCCGAAGAGGACGAGGACTCGGGAGATTATTACGATCCTCCGGGCGAGGTAAAGGGCCCTTCACCACTTGAGCTAGCTTTCATATTTGATGAGTACGAGAAGGTGGGCAAGTTGCCGGAGTTTTTCGAGCTATTGGAGAGCGGAGAACTGGGGGAGGCTAGACGAAGCGGGTAAATGCTAATCGGTTGTCGCGGTTAGACTTGGAAGACAATTGAGCCAACCTTACATTTGCGACGTGGCTGGCTCAGGAAGAGGGGATCGAATGACGATGGCTGCTGCCAGTCTCACAACCAATGACGTGCGCGCTATCGCAGATCTGGCTCGCCTGGAGCTCAGCGAAGCGGACGTCGGCGCTTACCAGCAGCAGCTCTCCGACGTCCTGGACTACTTTCAGAAGCTGCAAGAGCTGGACACTTCGCATATCGACCCCATGGCCTCCGCCTTGCCGCTGAGCAATGTCATGCGCGCCGATGAAGCCGGGCCGGCGCTGCCCCTGGACGAGGTAATCACCAACGCGCCCGACAGCGACGGCGAGCAATTCCGCGTTCGCGCCGTGCTTGGCGGCGAATAGAGCAGAGGCGCGGGAAAATACCACCATGAGCAGCAGCGTCCGCGTCGCCTTGATTCAAGCGCGACCGGTCTATTACGATCTGGACGCCTGCGTCGCTAAAGCTATCTCGCTTATCGCTGAAGCTTCCGCCAATAACGCGCAGTTGGCTACATTTGGCGAGACCTTCTTCCCCGGCTATCCGGCCTGGCTGGACTACGCCGTAGACTACGCCCGCTGGGATTATCCGCCCACCAAACAGCTCTATGCCCGTCTCGTAGCCAACAGCCTGGCAATCGACAGCCCGCAAATGCGCCAACTGCGCGACTGCGCGGCGCAGCACGGCATCGTACTCGTGCCGGGATTCAACGAGAAAGTAAAGCCGGGGCCGGGCAATCGCAGCCTCTACAACAGCGTCGTCACCATTGACGCCGATGGCGCCATCGTGAACCACCACCGCAAGCTGCGGCCCACCTACACCGAGCAGTTGGTCTGGGCGCAAGGCGATGGCGCTGGCTTATGCGCGGCGGATACTGCAGCCGGCCGCGTTGGCGCTTTGGTCTGCTGGGAGCACTGGATGCCGCACGCTCGTCAAGCCCTGCACATCAGCGATGAGACCATCCATGTCGCGCTTTGGCCCGCAGTCAAGGAGAGTCACCAGATTGCCAGCCGCCACTACGCATTTGAAGGCCGCGCCTTCGTCCTGGCTGCCGGCAACATCATGCCGGCTGCCGATTTCCCCGCCGAGCTCAGCCTGCCGCCCGACCTGCGCAACGACCCGGCCGCGCTTCTGCTCAACGGGGGCAGCGCTATCATCGCGCCCAACGGCGAGTACCTGGTCGCGCCGGTTTACGACGAAGAGACCATACTCTACGCCGACCTCGACCTGAGCCTCATCGCTCAAGAGCAAATGACGCTGGATGTCACCGGCGGCTACGCCCGCGACGATGTATTTACTTTTGAGGTCAATCGCCGGCGGCTCAAATAACGATCTGCGGGAGACTTGACTATTCGTCAACCCATCACGCCTGCAATTGTAGGGGCGAGCCTTGGCTCGCCCGCCACTGAATTCTCTGTGCCCACTGTGCGGCTGTGGTGAATTCCAATGCGACGCCTGCGCCAGCCCCGCAACGCCTGAGGCTCTTCTTGCGTAATGAAGTTTAGTGCGGTTACTCTTATAGGCAACGTATCGGAGTTGACGCCGTGTCACCTGCCGAATGGGCATGTGCTTTATCGCCGGGCGTTGAGCTGAAATGGCGCTTGATAACATCGGTAAGGGTCGTAAGCTGGCGATTGCAATGCGATACGTGACGGACCAAACGCTTTGCGGTCCCGGTGGATTTCATATTATGAGCGAGAAAAAAATATTCAAGAGTGCCAATTTCTTAACCGATATAAGAGTTTAGCCGGTCACGGAGGACATGAATGAGTTTTGATCTGACGTTCAACGCCATTGATGTAGAAACTGCAAACTCAGACCGTGCGAGCATATGCCAGATAGGGGTTGTTCACGTTCAGAAGGGGATTATACGGGATCAGTGGTCTACCCTGGTCAACCCTAGAGAATGGTTTGACCCATGGAACGTTTCAATTCACGGAATTGATGAACATACTGTTGAAAACAGCCCTATATTCCCGGAGATCGCGGAGACGCTTGCTTCTCGACTGGATGGTTCGGTCGTGGTGTCACACACCTCGTTTGACCGTGTCGCGCTTGAACGGGCTACAGCGCAGCATGGCGTAAACCGTTTTCGAGTCGAGTGGCTCGACAGCGCCAAAATCGTCCGACGCGCATGGCCTGATCGTTACGGACAGCGCGGCTATGGTCTCCGGAACGTCGCAAATGACTTAGGAATCTCGTTTCAGCATCATGATGCCCTGGAGGATGCTCGAGCGGCCGCAGAAATCGTAATTCGCATATGCGCAGATAGTGGAACTGGAATCGCGTTTTGGCTGAGTGAGGTCGAGCGTCGGGTCCGAGGCGATAGAGGCGATAGGGTTAAGCGCATCGGGAAGGAAGGCGGAGCGCTCTATGGAGAGACCATTGTATTCACCGGATCGTTAAGTGTATCGCGACGGGACGCAGCCGATATTGCGGCAGAAGCAGGAAGTAACGTGGCCAGCGGTGTCTCCGGGAAAACCACGATTCTTGTGGTCGGAATACAGGACATGACGCAGTTAAACGGATACAAGAAGAGCAGTAAGCAGCGAAAGGCAGAAAACTTGATCACTAATGGCGCGGACATTCAAATTATCTCGGAAAGTGACTTTTTCGAGTTGGTCGCAGCGGAGAAGCCATGAGTAGCAAGCGCAGGATCGTAGTACCGGATCATATCTACCAGACAACGAAACAGGAGAGGAATGACGGTGGCGATAGTTTTGCAGGCATCCATTTTCTCGTTGTGATGGATGGCAGGCTTCCTACGAGCGAGTCCACATGCCCATTGGTTATCGGTATTGAGTAATTTGCAGATTCTCCATGTCGAATGCAATTATTTGAAAGGTGATAGGTATACGATTAAGCAGGCGCGAGAGATTATGTTAAAGCGCTTGTCTACCGCCTGCGTGTAGAAGAAATGGGTAAAACATGAGCCAGACATTGATAGAGATTCGGCAATCGGGAACGAAGATTGAGGTGACGGTGAGGAAATCGGTTTTATCACTTTCGCGGAGGCAATTGTCGAAGGTCTCGGAGAAGATTGACTACCTTCTAAACTTCGTGGACGACGTCGCTGAGAAAGAGTATCAGGAAGGTGATTACGAGGAGTACGGAATAAAGGTGAAATGATGCCCAACGAACAATCCAGGATGATTGTCATATTTTGAAAACTAACGGCGTTCGAGGATATCGATTAAAGTGCAATCTCGTTTCGGTTGCTGTGATGGAAGGCTGAACTGATGACCGACGATACTTATAATGACTGAAATGGAAAACTAAAATATGAAAGTTGCTGACGCAGTTGCCAAGGTTCTCAAAGCGGAAGGCGTGGAGTACCTTTTCGCCTATCCGGTCAACCCGCTGATTGAAGCCGCGGCGAAATTGGACATCCGACCCATAATCGTCCGACAGGAACGCATTGGGCTGCACATGGCGGATGCCGTCAGCCGGATGAGCTCCGGTGAAAAGATTGGCGTATTCTGTATGCAGAGCGGACCCGGCTCCGAAAATGCCTTTGGCGGCGTCGCGCAAGCCTATGGCGATTCCTCGCCGATCGTCGTGCTGCCAGGCGGCTACTCCAGGCATCTCGCCCAAATCCAGCCCAATTTCAGTTCCGCTCTGAACTATCGGCATGTGACGAAGTCCTGTGAACAGGTCACCACGCCTGAGGCCGTCCCGGAAGCGATGCGGCGCGCCTTCACCCAAGTTCGCAACGGCAGGCCGCGCCCGGTACTGGTGGAATTCCCCTCTGATATATTTGCTGAGGAGATCCCCGACTCCTTTGAGCCGACGCCGGCGCCGACAGTACGCTACGGTCCCGACCGCGCCTCGATTGAAGCCGCTGCCGAGGCCCTGCTGGCTGCCGAGCGCCCGGTCATCTACGCCGGGCAGGGTGTGCATTACGCGCGAGCCTGGGACGCGCTCAAAGAACTTGCGGAGCTGCTCGGCGCAGCGGTGACAACGAGTTTGGGCGGCAAAAGCGCCTTCCCGGAAGATCATCGCCTGGCCTTGGGTTCCGGCGGGCGGGCAATCCCGAAAACGGTACATCACTTCCTGCAAAAGGCGGATCTCATTTTTGGTATCGGCTGCAGCTTCACGCGAACCGCCTTTGGCGTCACTATCCCCGCCGGAAAACGCGTCATTCATGCAACGCTAGATCCAGCCGACATCAACAAAGATGTGCCGGTTGAACTCGCGCTTGTTGGCGATGCCGGTCTGATTCTGGATGCTTTGGTAGCGGCCGTCCGCGATCGCTCCAATGGCGCGTCTGAAGAGCGCGCTGCCGCCGTCGCTGAAGAAATCAGCGCGGTCAAAGCGGAATGGCTTGAGCAATGGATGCCCAAGCTCGCCTCGGACGAGTCGCCGATCTCGCCCTATCGCGTCATTTGGGATTTGCTGCATACAGTCGATGTCAAGAACACAATTGTTACACACGATGCCGGCAGCCCGCGCGATCAAATGTCGCCTTTCTGGCAATCCATCGCGCCGCTGACCTACATTGGTTGGGGCAAGACGACCCAGCTTGGTTATGGCCTCGGGCTGGCGATGGGCGCCAAACTTGCCCGGCCGGACGCGCTTTGTGTTAATGTATGGGGTGATGCCGCTATCGGCTTCACTGGAATGGATTTTGAAACTGCCGTGCGCGAACGTATCCCGATTCTGTCGATCTTGTTGAACAATTTCTCCATGGCGATTGAGATTCCGATTATGCCCGTGTCGACCGAGAAATTCCGCAGTACCGACATCTCCGGTAACTACGCCGACATGGCAAAGGCTTTCGGCGGCTACGGCGAGCGCATCGAAAGGCCTGACGAGATTGTCCCGGCGATAGAGCGCGGCATTCAGAAAACGCGGGAAGGTGTTCCCGCCCTGCTTGAGTTTATTACGGCGAAAGAAACTGAGATATCAGCCTTCTAAATCGAAAACGCAGTTACGTTCCGTAGTCGAAGGGATACAAAATGACTTCAATCAGACGAATGACTATCCTGAGCCTCACGCTAATGCTGCTTCTGGGGGGCATGCTGCCGGCTTTCGCCAGCGAGTTCCCGCCCGGCGACAATATCCTGCGCGGAACCGGGCCGGGCGGCGAACCCGACAGCACGCGCATCGCGCCGGTATTCGATGTGCAGCCCACCGGCAATTGGGTGATCCACTACGACCCCAATACGCCGCTAGACGAGAAATGGGAATACGTCAATCGCATCGGCGCGACCATCGTCGAGCGGCTAGACGAATTGGAAATCTGGGTGGTGGATCTGCCCGCTGGCTTCGGCATGAATTTCACCTTTGACAGCGATGTCGAGCTGGTTGAGCAGGACTTCGTCGTCAGCGTCGCCTTCGATAACCCGCCCAACGATCCCGATTACGACCGCCAGTGGGCGCTGCCCCATATTCAAGCGGAGACCGCCTGGAACGAAGTGGGCGACCTCGACGACATCACAGTTGCCGTGATCGACACCGGCGTCTGCATGAGCCACGAAGACTTGGTCGACCGCGTGCTCGACAATGGCTACGACTTCGTCGACAATGACGACGATCCCGAGGATGTCTTCGGACATGGCTGCTCGGTGGCCGGCATCATCGCCGCCAACATCGACAATGGCATCGGCATCGCCGGCTTCGCGCCCAACAGCTCGATTCTGCCGGTGCGCGTCCTGGGACCCGGCGGCAGCGGCTCGATGGCGGATGTCGCCGCGGGCATCGTCTACGCCGCGGATGAAGGCGCCGATATCATCAATTTGTCGCTGGGCAGCATGGTCGGCTCGCAAGTGACCAAGGACGCTGTCGAGCACGCTATCGCCAAGGGCGTCACGGTGATCGCCTCGGCCGGCAACAGCGGCGGCGACCTGCCCGGTTACCCGGCGCGTTACGAAAACGTGGTGGCTGTCGGCGCCATCGACCCCAACGGCGGCCGCAGCAGCTTCAGCAACAAAGGCGGCGATATCTGGGCCCCCGGCCGCGATGTGCATACCACCTATCTCGACGATGGCTACAAGGCCCTGAACGGGACCAGCTTCTCCGCGCCTTATGTGGCGGCTATGGCGGCTGTCCTGGAAGGCATGGGCGCTGAACTGCACCTCGATGGCGGCGATATGACCTGGACTTGCATGCGCCAGGGCGCCTGTGAGGTGGTGCCGGGCAGCTAGTTGCAGTGCCAAGCTGCGCAGAAGATGTAGGGGCGACTCTGTGAGTCGCCCTTTAGTTTCCGTTTGAATCGCCGACGACAGCTATCTTTTGCGAGGTTTGGCCCGCCGCCGGCTGATGAACACCGGCTGGAATTCTCGTTGTGGTTCCTGATATATGGCGCGATCGAATGACTCATTAAAGCCGCTGATCAAGCCGCGCAGGTGCTCGCGCGCATATTGCAGGCGCTTCTTGACCGTCGCCAGCGGGATCTTGCGCCGCTCGGAGATCTCCCGCTGAGACTCGCCGCGCAGGTAATAGTCCCGCGTTAGCTCGCGCTCTTTCGCCGGCAACGCCGCCACCGCCAGCCGCACGCGCTGTCGCAATTCCGCCTTTTCCAACTGAGACTCGGGCGTCGGCTCCGACGAAGCCAGATTCTCCTGGCCATCGATCGTGTCGACATACGGTCCCTGCCGGCGCAAAATGCGGTCCGCTTTGGTTAAGGCGATGCGCTTGAGCCAACCGGGGAAGGCGCTGACGTCTTTCAGCTGCTCAATGTGTTTGAAGGCGGTGAGAAAAGCATCCTGCGCCGCGTCCTCGGCCAGCTGCGTATTGCTCAGGCGGCTGTATGCCACGCCATAGACCATGCCCTGAAAGTCGCGCACGAGATGATCAAAGGCGTCATTGCGCTCCCGCGAGTCGGTCGACTGCGCTTCACGCACCCAATCGCGATAAGTTTTCATACCGACGCTTCCTGATCACCGGCGCACGCCGACGATATCGTCTCCGAAGGTGATTATCATGCCGCCGCCGAGATTTGTCAATTTATTACGGCTTGGATGCATATCGACTTCGCTTGAAATCCCATTTCACTCCAAAGGCACAAAGCACAGAAAGAAAATGGCATATTTCGATTGGGTTCTCGCTGCTCTAGCTATTATCGGTGGTAAAGTATTTTGTGTTTCAACCGAAAAAGATACATTACCTACGGCTTTCTTTCGCTCTGCAGCGTCGTAATATACAGCTTGAGACGCGCCTTTCCTGCCAGCTTTACCGCGAACGCCGCAGCAATTCCAGCGAAGCCACTCCGATTATCCCCAACTGAATGAGGATCGCCGCGCCCAAAGGCAGCAGCCGCGCCAAGGACCGGCGGTCTTCCAAGCCAGCGCGGTTGATGCTGGGCTGCGGCGTCGCTGTTTCGGCAAGCGCCACTTCAATGCGCAGCGCATGCGTGGGGGCCGGCGCCTCAGTGCTGGCCTCCGGCGTGTCAGTGACGGGGGGTGATTTTGTTGCCGTCGCCGTTGCCATCGCGGTCGGCGCTTCGCTGGTCGGTGTGAACGTGCCAGCTTGCGGCGGCACAAGAAAAACTTCGCCCGGCTGCAAGTAGCGAATGTCATCCGAGGTCATGTTATTCAGCGCCAGCATGGCCGGAATATCGTCCCAGGTGTAACCGTAAATCAGCGCGATATCGCCCATGGTATGGCCCGGCTGCACCTCGTGTTTGATGTTGCCGAATTCGTCCAGTCCCAGCACATAAGAACGCTGGCGATTCGCTGGAGCGTCCCCGCCGCTGCTGGCGCCGCTGCCCGCGGCTTGCGACAGCCGCCCTTGTGAGTTGCCGAATACCAATACGAAAGCGGTACGCCCCCCGGCCGTCGCGCTGCCAATGCCGATCATGTCATAATTCGGGCTGACCAAGCCAGCATAATGCGCGGGCGAGTTCAGCCACCAATTCCAGGCCGCGTCCGGGCTCGCGCTGGATCCCAGGTAGATATTCTCGCCCACCCAGCTGGAAGGGAAGCCGGCATTCGGGGCGCGCGTCCGCACACCGGTACCGTCGGATTGGAAATGCGAAACACGGTTATTCTCAGCCATCCAGCGCGCGTGATTGCCCGCGGCGGCGGTCAGCGCCGGGTGGATCGAATAGGCGGGCAGACCTTGTGCCGAGCGCAAGCTGTTGGCGCGGCTCAGCAGAAAACTCGCGGCGTCCTGCGCCGAGGCGGGCAGGGCGACACTGAGCAGTAGCAGGAGCAGCGCAAACAGGAATCGCTTCATAAACATATTCTAGCAATGAAGCCTGCGCCTTTCATCTGACGATTTCCCACTTGTAGGAGTTGGCTTTGCGCCGCCGGATTCGCATGACAGAAGCCGAAGCTGCGACTATAATCGGGGCAATTGGACGGGCGAGACCATGAGCGTTTTCTATATTAACGGCGAATTCCTTGACGCCGACAGCGCGACAATTTCGGCGCGCGACCTGGCGATCCTGCGCGGCTTCGGCGTCTTTGATTTTCTGCGCACTTACGGCGGCGTGCCCTTCCAACTGGGCGCGCATCTGCTCCGTCTGCGGCGCTCCGCTGATCTGATCGAATTGACTTGCCCCTGGGATCTGGAAGAGCTGGGCGAAATCGTCATGGAGACGCTGCGGCGCAACCACTACGACGAGTCCGGCATTCGCCTCGTAGTGACCGGCGGCGATAGCCCGAACGGCTTCATGCCCGGCGGGGGCTCGCGCTTGCTGGTAATGGCGACTGCGCTGCACAACCTGCCGGCGGCCGCCTACCAACGCGGCGCCGCGGTAGCGACAGTCGAGCAGCATCGGCACATGCCGGAAGCTAAGACGATCAATTACATCCCCGGCATCACAGCGCAGCGGAAAGCGCAGCGGCAAGTTCCCGACGCGATCGAGGCGATCTACTGCGTCGATGGTCAGGTGGTAGAAGGGACGCGCAGCAATATCTTCATCTGCAAAGACGGGCGTTGGATCACGCCTGACGACGGGCTCCTGCCCGGCATCACGCGCGCCGAAGTCATCAAGCTGTTGGAGCGCGACGGGCGGCTCGAATTGCGCGCCGTCACGCTGGACGAATTTTACGCGGCCGACGAAATCGTTCTGACATCGAGCACCAAAGAAATTGTGCCCATCGTTCAGGTGGATGATGTGCGCATTGGCGCTGGTGTACCGGGCGAGAATAGCCGGCAGCTCATGCGCCAGTGGCGTCAAATGACAGACGCTTACGCGGCCGCTGGGCCCTTGACATTCTAATCGCTTCGCCACGATTCGGCGTTCAGAGCAATCGCACCAAGAAATGAAAGGTGAATAGAATGGGTTCATCAATACGGATGAGGAGAGCCCGAGATGAGCCCAAGTGGCATAGCGGAGGCCTTTGCCAGTTTAGAAGATCCGCGTCGCGAACATGGTCAATTACACCCGTTGCTGGATATCATCATCATCGCGATCTGCGCGGTGATCAGCGGCGCCGAGACCTGGGTGGACATTGTTGATTTTGGCGAGGATAAAGAGGAATGGTTAAGGGGATTTTTAGAGTTGCCTAACGGTATTCCTTCGCACGATACATTTGCCCGCGTCTTCCAACTATTAGACCCTCAGCAGGTACAGTTGTGCTACCAAGATTGGATTAGCAGCATCAAGCCAGTATTAGCTGAAGGCGATATTGTGGCAATAGACGGCAAGACGATGCGGCGCAGCCATGATCGTAGGCAAGGAAAGAGCGCCTTGCATCTGTTGCATGCCTGGTCAGTGGAAGCCGGCTTGGTCTTGGGCAAGCGCGCTGTGGACGCGAAAAGCAATGAGATACCTGAAATTCCCGAATTGCTGAAATTGCTGTATTTGAAAGGCTGTATCGTGACTTTGGACGCGATGGGCTGTCAGAAAGACATCGTGAAGTCTATTGTTAGCGAGCACGGAGCGGATTATGTCATAGCCTTAAAGGAAAATCAGGGCAGTTTGTACGATGCAGCCCAGTCCCTTTTCGCTTATGCGGATGACCGCCATCCGCGCTTGATAGGTCAATATAGTCACAACGAAGAAATCAGCAAGCCGCGTGGTCGTGTCGAGCGCCGGGTCTGTGAAGTGATGACCGATGCCGCTGTCTTGAATGACTTAAGCCAGCAAGAAGGCTGGACGCGCTTGCAGTCGCTAGTCCGCGTCCAACATGCCCAATTACTGGATGGTCAGTGGCAAAACACGCAGACGCGCTATTTTATCTCCTCTTTACAAGGGAAGGATGCCAATCAACTCCAGCGAATAATTCGTTCGCACTGGCACATTGAAAATAAACTCCATCGGGTCTTGGATGTGACCTTTCGGCAAGACGACAGCCGTATTCGTGTAGGACACAGCCCAGAAAATTTCGCTGTGCTACAGCATATCGCCTTGGCTTTGCTCAAAAAACACCCCAAAAAAATCAGCCTGCGGCGCAAGCGATTACAGTCAGCGCGGAACGATAAGCTTCGATGGCAAATCCTCAAAGCATTTTCCGAATAGTGGTGCGATTGCTCTGCTGTTCGGCGTTCTATTGGACTTCAAATATATGCTATGTTATATTAGACGTGGGATCATGTCAGTTTGAACGAGAATCTAACATGTCAGAGTCCGAACAGATTACCCGCCATGAACGTGAAATCGGCGAATTGCGCGGCAAGCTCGACGGCTTGGCAACCAAGGACTTCGTCCGCCAGGTGGTGCAAGAACAAACGCAGGAAATATACCGAAAACTTGATGCCATGTCGGCGGAGAATAACGAACGCTTCACCGCCATGTCAGCGGAGAATAACGAGCGTTTCGCTGCCATGTTAGCGGAGAATAACGAGCGTTTCACCGCCATATCGGCGGAGAACAACAAGCGCTTCGAAGCTATAGCAGCGGAGTTGAAGGCGCTCAACGACAAGCAGCATCGCATTACCGGCGCGGCTGACTTCCTCAAATCCGCTTTGCCGATGTTGATCAGCGTCGTGACCTTGATCGTGCTGATTATCAGCTTGTTAGCCGCCAACGGCTAGCAACGCTGTGCGTTCACGCTAAAGCCCCACAATTCATAGTCAATCGGAGAACATCGCCCTCGTCTTCGCTCTCACTTCGTCCAGCGTTGCGCCGGGCATCAACTCGACCAGCCGCATCTCGCCCGCGTCAAAGGCGAATACCGCCAAGTCCGTGATTAGCAGATCAACCGCCGCCACGGCCGTCAGTGGCAGGTTGCAGCGCTCAACAATCTTGGCGCTGCCATCGCGATTGCAGTGCGTCATGGTGATGATCAGCCGGCGCGCGCCGCTAGCCAGGTCCATGGCGCCGCCCACGCCCAGCAGAGGCTTGCCGGGTACCGCCCAATTCGCCAGATTGCCCTGCTGGTCAACCTGCAAACCCCCCATCACTGCGACATCAACGTGCCCGCCGCGGATCATGGCGAAGGAGTCGGCGCTGTCGAAGTAGCTGCTGCCGGGCATGGCGGTCACAGGCGCTTTGCCGGCGTTGACCGGGTAGTCCAGCGCGCCGCCCGCTGCCGGCGCCGGCCCCACGCCCAGCATGCCGTTTTCCGTGTGCAAGATGATGCCCTGCTCCGGCGTGATCAAATCGGCGATCAGCGTGGGGATGCCAATGCCGAGATTGACCACGTCTCCCTCTTGCAGCTCGGCCAGGGCGCGGCGCGCGATCGACAGGCGCTGCGAGTTGACATTGCTGCGCAAAGCGCCTACATCAGCCGATGTGCCCAGCTCGTCAAGCGTGGTCTTCGCCTGCACCAGATAGTCCACAAAATTGCCGCTGGTATGAATATAATCGGGGTCGAGCGCGCCCAGCGGCACGATCTCTTCCACCTCGGCGATGACCAGGTCGGCGGCGGTGGCCATCGCTTTGTTAAAGTTCTGCTCGGTCATGCGATAGACGAGATTGCCGGCTGTATCGGCGCGGCGCGCGCGAATCAAGGCGATATCGGCGCGCAGCCCGGGCACAAAGACATGCGCTCTGCCCTTGATGACTTTGGTCTCGGCATCTTCAGCCAGAACCGTGCCGGCAGCCGTCGGCGTGTAAAAGCCGCCGATGCCAGCGCCGCCCGCGCGTATCGCCTCGGCCATGGTGCCCTGTGGCAGCAGTTCATAAGCAATTGCGCCGCTCAGGGCCGCCTCGACGACTTCCCGATTGCTGGTGAAATAGGAGCCAATGGCCTTCTTTACCTGCCCGTTGCGCAGCAGCCGGCCGCCGCCCAGGCCCGGCTCGCCGATATTATTGGCGATATAAGTCAAGTCGCGGACGTCGGTGACCGCCAGCGCGTGCAGCAGGTGTACCGGCGTACCGGTCATGCCGAAGCCGCCGACCATCATGACAGCGCCCGATGGCACCAGGCGCGCCGCCTCGGCCGGGCTCAGCTGGGGAACGCGTTTCATGCCCAGTCCGCCGGCATCTCAATCAGCGTCGCCTCGCCCTGGCCGACGCCCACGCAGAGCGTCGCCAGGCCGTAACGCATCGCTGCCCCTGCATCCGCCCGCCGCCGCATCTCATGCAGCAAGGTGGTCAAGATGCGCGCGCCCGAGCAGCCCAGCGGATGCCCCAGGGCGATGGCGCCGCCGTTGACATTGGTGATGGCCTCGCTCAAGCCCAGCTCGCGCAAAACGGCGATGGCCTGCACAGCAAAGGCTTCGTTGAGCTCGGCCAGGTCAATGTCCTCAATACTCAGTTGCTGGCGCGCCAGCAATTTCCGCGTCGCGGTCACAGGTCCCAAGCCCATCACGCGTGGATCGACGCCGGCCGCCGCGCTGCCAATCCAAGTCGCCAGCGGCTTCAGTCCCAGCTGCCGCGCCCTCTCCGCCGACATCAGCACCAGCGCGCAAGCCCCGTCGTTCAAGCCGCTGGAATTGCCGGCGGTGACGCTGCCATTCTCGCGGAAGGCCGGGCGCAGCGCCCCCAACTTCTCCAGGCTGGTCGCCACTTGGTAGCGGTCGCCCGCGCGGCGCATAAAGGGATGCTCATCGGTATCGACAATAAACGGCTCGCCTTTGCGCTGCGGGATGCCCACAGGCGCGATTTCGCGCTGGAAATAGCCCGCGTTGATGGCCTGTACGGCGCGTTCCTGGCTCTGCAGGGCGAAGCGGTCCTGCTGCTCACGCGTAATTTCGCCGCCGCAAATCTCGCCGGCGTCGCTCATGTCGAAGATATTCTCCGCCGTCTCGCCCATGGCTTCCAGCGGATAGAGCGCCGCCAGCCGCGGATTAGGGTAGCGCCAGCCCAGGGTGGTATCCCAGCCGGTGATATTGCCCGAGGGACCGAAGCCGACGGGGTTCTTGGGCAGCGAATAAGGGGCGCGGCTCATGCTCTCGACGCCGCCGGCCACGAAGACATCGCCTTCACCCGCTTTGATGGCGCGCGCCGCCTGATTCACCGCGTTGAGACCGCTGGCGCAGAGACGATTTACGGTGACGCCCGCTACGGTCTCGGGCAAGCCGGCCAGCAGCAGCGCCATGCGCGCCACATTGCGATTGTCCTCGCCCGCCTGGTTGGCGCAGCCCAGATAGACTTCTTCGATCTGCTCGGGCTCAATACCGGCGCGCTCCACAGCCGCGGCGACGACATGCGCCGCCAGATCATCGGGACGCACAGCCGAAAGCGCGCCGCGGATCTTGCCGATGGGACTGCGAACCGCGCTGACAATGACGACCTCGCTCATGACGACTGCTCCGCAAGGTCCGGCCCGCGACAGTCGGCGCAGACGGCGTAAAACTCCAGCAGATGCCCGCTGATCTGCATGTCGAGCTCGCGCTGCAAGTTGCCTGTCAGCACGTCCAGCCCACAGTCGTCGAATTCAAAGAAGCGTTTGCACTCAGTGCAAATCACGTGATGATGGTGCCCGCTGTGCATCATGACGTAGGTCGGTGTCAGGCTGGTATTGATGTAGGTGGGGCGGATGAAACCCAACTGCGTGAACAATTCCAGCGTACGGAATACGCTGGCCCGCCCGATAGCCGGATTGATGCGCTCGACCTTCTTCAGCACATCAGCCGAGGTGATATGCCCGTGCTCGGATTCCAGCACATCAAGCACGGTCAGCCGCGCCTGCGTCAAGCGGTAGCCGGCTTGTTTCAAGCTTTGAATGTACGGGCAGTCCTGGCGCATAAGTGGTCTTGCTCTCGTCTGTTCAAGTGGGCGTATTATACTCGATTTCCCGTCTTCTCCCGGACAATGGCGCCAGAATCAATATCCGCTGCGACCAGAAATTGCCGATAAGATTTAACCACAGAGATCACAGAAGTAGAACCAGGTAAGTAATGCAAATCCTGTTTCAAGGACGTTTACTTTTACCACAGAGGCTCACGAGGGAACACAGAGAACACAGAGGGTTATATATTATTGCGATACTGCCGTAAGTAAGCAGCCATCTAACAAATGGGAACTGTCGCTGGCATATATGTACTGAACTGCTTTTCTCGGTGTCCTCTATTTTTCTCGGTGTACTCGGTGGTAAGCGGTTTATTCCTGCGCGATGCCGCAGCCGTATCTTGTCAGAGCAATCGCACCAGATTATTTTAACCACCGAGGACACCGAGATTTAACTCCTTTTCTGGCAAAAAGGAGGCAATGTAGGGGCGATTCTGTGAATCGCCCACAATATTCTCACTCTTTTCATGGGCGACACACAGTGTCGCCCCTACATCATGGTAGATTTATGTGACATTCGGCACATAATTGGTTCTGGTGCGATTGCTCTGGTACCTTGTCACCCGTCTTACGCAGACGGCGAATTTCCGTTATGCTTGGGCGCATCGCCCAGCGAAGACGAGTCGAGAAATGCGCGACGTGGTCGTCATCGGCGGCGGGCTCAGCGGCCTGGCTGCCTGCTACCAACTCGAGAAATCCAGCCTGCGCTATACCGTGATCGAGGTCAAGCGGCGCTTCGGCGGGGGCATCAAGACAACTGCCGAGCGCGGCTTCGTCATGGATGCCGGCAGCTTCGTACTGCGCTCGCTGGCTGATGAGCCCTGGCTGGCTGAACTTGGCTTGACCGAGCAAACGAACCCGGTCACGGACGATGCCTTTGTCTTTCGCGATGGCGCCGAGTCGCTGATTCATGCGCTGGCAAACCCGCTGCAGGGCGGGCGGCTGATGCGCATGGCGGTCAGCTCGGTCGGGCGCTGGCGCGGGCGCTTCACCATCTGCCTGGAAAATGGACTGGTCTATGACGCCGGCGCGCTGATCCTGGCCGTGCCGGCGCGTTACGCGGCGCGTATCTTGCTTAATCTGGCGCCGGATGCAGCCGATCGCCTCGACGATTTCCGCTACGACTCCATCTGGCGCGTCTCGCTGGGCTGCCGGGCAGACGCCCTGCCTCCCTCGTTTGCCGACCAACTCGATTCGACCTGCCGCTTTATTCTGTCGACTGAGGCGCCCAGCCGTGTGCCCGACCGCCATCACCGGCTGTTGCAAGTCGGCGTTCGCGCTGCGCCCCACGAATGCCCGGATTCCGTCGTTTGCGATACAATAGCGCGCCTTGGGCTCAGCGCCGAGCCGATTGTTGCGCGCGCCGATCACTGGCCCGAAGCTGACTTAATATCGCGCTACGACGCAGCGCACGGGGAAACAGTTCACGCGCTCAACGCGGTGCTGCCTTCCGGATTGAAGCTGATCGGCAGCGACTATTGCCTGGATGCGCCGACCGTCGGCGGCATCGCCCGGCTGAATGAACGGATCGGCATGGGACGCCTGGCTGCGCAAGCTGTCGAAGACTACCTGAAAGCGAGGCGCCGGCGATGATGCGCTTCCTGCGCGCCCTCATAAAAGCCCTGCGACTCACGCTAAAAGGCGAGACCCTGACGCCGCCTCAGTATCGGCCGTTGGAAGCCTGGAGCGCGCGTGGGCTGGAGTTGCTGGGACGGGCCGAAAGCGCGGCTGCCGGGCAGGGCGTCGATGCGGCGGCGCTGCAGCTCAAGCTGGACGGACGCCCCACCAGCCTGGAGCGGACGCTGCAAATGCTGCGGCACAACCTGATCAACGAGTATCCGCGCTTGATTCGCCTGGACGACGCCCACTCCATGACGGTGGTGAACGCCAGCAATATGAATGACCAATACCGCGTCGCTCAATTTCTCGCGGCGGACGCGATCCCCGCCGAAACGCGCTCGGCGCTGGCGGCGCTTGACGCTCATTTGCAGGCCCTGCCGCAGGTCGAGCTTGACGAAGGCGACGATTTCTAGGGGCGAGCCCTAGCCCGCCCGCCGGCATGGACGATGCAGCGGATCAGCCAATGGCTGACCCGCTATTTCACAGCTTGAGCGAAACTATTCCGCCGTGCGAACCGTTTTGGAGTCGCGGTCGAACGGATCGTCGCCGCTGTAGACTTCAAGCTCGATCGCGTACTCCGCGCCGGCTCGCAAGCCGCTGAAGGTATGCTGGCCATCTCGGCCGCGCGTGAGTGTGTACTGGCGCGTTTCCACGTCCTGCAGCTGCAGGGTGTAGAGCGCGCCCCCCACGTCGTTCCAGCTCACTGTCAGGCTGTCGCGCCCGATGTCGCTGACGGACAGCTTGAGCTTCTCGCGCTTGTCCGAAGGCTGCTCTGGCTCTGGCGGTGGCGGCAGCGTGTTGGTTGGGACAGGCGTTGGCGGTATTGGCGTTGGCGGGACGGGTGTTGGTGGCACAGGCGTGTTGGTCGGCGGCGGGACGGGCGTGTCCGATGGCGGTGGCGGCGGGTCTGAGTCTTGCTGTTGTTGTTGATCCGACTGTTGCTGCTGCGGCGGGTTTTGAGCTTGCTGTTGCTGCTGATCCGACTGTTGCTGCTGAGCCGGCTGCGGTTGCTGATTTGACTCACTCAGCTCAGCAGCGGTGTAGACAGTCTGCTGCGTTTGCACCTGATTGCCATCGGGCAAGAATGCCGTCACGCTGATCGTGTAAGACGTGGCCGGCTGCAAGTCGCTGAAGGTGTGAGAAGTCTCGCCATTTGTCAGGTGGACGCCCTGGGATTCGCTGCCGCCGGTCAAGATCACCGTGTACTGGGTCGCGCCGACATCGTTCCAATTCACGGTAATGGCGTCCGAGCCAACGCCGACGCCCATGAAAAAGCTGGGCGGCGGCGACGGCGGGGGCGGCGCGTTGACCGAGGACGGCGTGGTAAAGGTGAGCGTGGTCTCGCTGAGAACCGTACCTTGGACCCTACCTTGGGCGTTGTCGCTATAGGCTCTGATCGTGACCGTATAGGTGGTGTTGGGCGCGAAAACGGTGATTGGCTGTGATGTAGACATGTCGGCTGCTGGCGTAAAACGGCGGCTTGGGCGAAAAGCTCACGATGCTGCCCTGCGCGACACCTGGCATGTCGTGGAAGGTGAATGTCACGCACCTGCCGGGACAACCTGAGCGGATGCTCGAGGTGACGTTCAGAGGGCCGCCGTGGGTGGTGAAGGAGCCGGAGACCTCGCCGAGGTCGGTATTGCCGCGCCGCAAATCAAAAGTCCAGGTATAGGTTGTGCCTGGCTGAAGACCGGACGATCTAAGATGTAGCGTCGGAAATGGATATCCCCCACTCGTGCTAATCCAGTCGCTGCAGCCTCTATTACGCCATCGCCCATGGCAAGGGCTGTAACTCATACTAATATAGGTGGCCCTTCCAAGGTCGGAACCTCTCAAAAACACCGCGGCGGAATTGGTCGTAACCCGTTCAAAGCTGACGCTAAGGGGTTCTTGGGCGGCGCTCGGCGCGAGGCAGAGCAGCGCGACAGCCAGGACGAGCCAGAACCTGGGCGACAGGGCGGATCTCAGGTGAAAATGCGCGGACATGAGTTTACTCCTATGCAACTATTTTTCTTATTGCTGTGGGCGATAGACGCGAAAAAGCGACCGCGCGGCAAGCGTGGCCGAGAGTGTTATAGGGATGGGAGAATGGGAAGCTGCCCGCAGGCGGGCAGGCTAATTTAGAACATATTTTCGGGGGGGGGTAATTTAATTAGTAATAAAGAACCGCGGGCCCGGCTGGCTTTGTACATGGCTGCTCCTGAGTTGCGCGGAGGGCTGGCCGGCATGATAAGCTCGCTTTCAGCTGGGCAGGTTGTTGATGATGAAGGCGGTCGAGGAGATGACAAGGCCGCAAAAGGCGATGCCAGCAATGATTAACCAGGTGATGAGTTTATTGATCCGCTGTTCCCATTCCTTCCGCAACTGCTCGGACAGGGTAGTGAGCTGGGTGTTAAACTGGTCGCCTTGGGCTTTGAGGTCTTTGCTAAATTGCTCGCCTTGGGCTTTGAGGTCTTTGCTAAACTGCTCGCCTTGGGCTTTGAGGTCTTTGCTGAATTGCTCGCTAAAGGCATCCAGCCGCTCTTCCAGGCGGACAATATCGGACTTGCTCGCCAGATGCGGGTTTTCCGCCGCGCGCGCGCTTTCCAAGCCGGAGACGCGCTCCGTCAACTCGCCGACTTGCTCGACGACCCGCGTCTGCGAGAACTGCTCCAAGGCTTCGACGCGCTGTTCCAAAACGGGATTATTTTCCGCCACGCTAACTCACCCTAAGCGCTGGACTTCATTAGGCGCATTATAGGCAGTTCTCGACTGAAATGCAAGCGCAGCGTTCAAGGCGAGAGAGCAATCGCACCAGAACCAATTATGTGCCGAATGTCACATAAATCTACCATGATGTAGGGGCGACACTGTGTGTCGCCCATGAAAAGAGTGAGAATATTGTGGGCGATTCACAGAATCGCCCCTACATTGCCTCCTTTTTGCCAGAAAAGGAGTTAAATCTCGGTGTCCTCGGTGGTTAAAATAATCTGGTGCGATTGCTCTGGGTATTAGCGATGAATTCGCCGGAATTTTACCCCACCCCCCGGCCCCCTCCCCGACGAGTCAGGGAGGGGGAGCTAAATTCTGCGAATATCATGGTTTTTTTGATACTTTGTGTAGGTATTGACCCGGTATTCCATACGAAAACAGTTATATTACGGTTGGTTTTCTGTGTTCTTTGCAATACAAATCAAGCCTTACATTGCCTCCTTTTTGCCAGAAAAGGAGTTAAATCTAGGTGTCCTCGGTGGTAAAATAATCTGGTGCGATTGCTCTGTGACGTATCCTCCCCGCATACTCCCGCTCTGTTTCGCATGATATACTCCATCTGCGACATCATACGTAAAAAGGATACTCATGTCGTTCCTGGCGCCGGCTGCCTTTGCCGCTCTCGCAGTCGCCATTCCTATCCTTCTGCTCTATATGCTGCGCCTGCGTCGGCGCGAAGTGTTGATTTCCAGCACCTTTCTCTGGCGCCAGGTGGTCCAGGATACCGAAGCCAATACGCCCTGGCAGCGGCTGCGGCGTAACCTGCTGCTTTTCCTGCAGCTGCTGATTCTGCTGCTGCTCGTCTTGGCATTGGCGCGGCCCTTCATCACCGTGCCCACCATCAGCGCCGGCAAGATCGCCCTGCTGCTGGACGCCTCAGCCAGCATGACGGCGACCGATGTCGCGGGCGAGACGCGATTTGCCGCTGCCATTGAGCAGGCGCATCAGATCGTCAACAACATGAACCCGCGCGACGCCATCTCGCTGATCCGCGTGGCTGATGTCGCCGAGCCGCTGACGAGCTACACCGCCGACAAAAACGAATTGCTCCGCGCCCTGGATAGCATGAGCGTGAGCCACGGCGCCGGTGACTGGGATACGGCGCTGACGCTGGCCGCGGCTGGCGCTGCCGGCGCGGAAAACTTTAGCATCGTCATGATCACGGACGGCGGGGTGGGCGCGGCTACCAGCCTGCCGGCCAATATCCCGCAGCCGATCTATGTGCCCATCGGCGAATCGGCCGACAATGTGGCCATCACCGCGCTGGCGACTCGAGCCCTGGCCGGGCAGCAACCGCAGCTTTTCGCCCAGGTGACGAATTATGGCGCCGAAGCGGCTGAGATTTCGCTGGTCATCCGCCTGGACGATGTCCTGCGCCTGTCCCGCAGCGGCACGATCCCGCCGCGCAGCCAACTGCCAATCCCCTTCGACGAACCGATCAGCGAGCCCTTCGAGACGCTCTCGGCGGCGCTGACCTTTGACAACGACGCGCGGGACTTCCTCTCGCTCGACGACCGCGCCTGGACCGTGCGCAACGAAGTAAATACGCGGCGCGTTTACTACGTGCCGCAGACGGGCAACCTCTTCCTAGAGCAGGTCTTGCGCAGTCTGCCCGGCGTAGAAACCTTCCGCGGCAACATCGAGAATCGGCGCTTGCCCGCCGAAGCATTCGATCTTTACGTATTCGACGGCTGGCTGCCCAACTCGCTGCCCGCAGGCGATATGCTGCTGATCAACCCGCCCAGTTCGACGCCGCTCTTCACCCTCGGCGCGCTGATCGAGCCGACCGACGAGATCGTCGTCACGGCCGCAGAATCGCCCATCACCGCCTTCGTCGACCTCGACGAGATGAGCTTGCTGCAAGTCCGCGAACTGAGCGCCGCCTGGGCGCAGCCCTTGATCCAGGCGCCGGAAGCCGCGGTCCTGCTGGCCGGCGAGGTCAACGCGCGGCAAGTCGCCATCCTGCCCTTTGATTTGCGCGATTCCAATCTGCCGCTGCTGATCGCCTATCCCGTGCTGATGGCTAACCTGATCGACTGGTTCTCGCCGGCCGATATCGTGGCCTTGCCCGATGGCGTCAGCGTCGGCGATGTGCTGCTGATCTCGCCGCCGTTGCTGGCGGACAGCCTGCGCATCACCGCGCCCGACGGCCGTGTCACGGAGCTGGCGGCCGAGGGCGAGACCCTGGCCTACACCGGTACCAGTCAGCTGGGCCTCTATCGGCTGGAGATCTTAAAAGCCGGCGAGGTGACGCAAGCGCAGCACTTCGCCGTCAACCTCTTCGCCACCGGCGAGAGCGACATTACGCCCCGGCCGCAGGCGGATTTGCAATTGGGCGGCGGGCTGGCAACGGCTGAAGCCGATGAGCAACTGGGCTTGCAGGAATTCTGGACGCTCTTGGCGGCGGCGGCTCTGCTGCTGCTGGCGATAGAGTGGTGGGTGTATCATAGGCGCTTGCAGACGCCGACCCTGCTGCGCGCGGCGCCTAGATTTCCCTGGGGACGACTTCGAAGTTCTTCAGCTTGATGACCGATTCCAGCGACTTGCCCGGCTCGCCAAAACAGACATTCTGCAGGTAGACATCCTCGATTTCGCTGAGCGTGGCGAAGTGCTCGTCGTGGTCGCGCGCGCCCAGCCTGCCGACGACGATAGCCGGCTTTACGATGGTCTGGTTGATGCCGGGCAATACCGAAAGCTGTTCCTTGATGGCGTAGTCCTGGTCGATGTGAATCGATTCCGGCAGCGCGTCGAGATCGGGCGGCTCGCTGTCGCTCTGCGGGTATTCGATATCCGCCAGCCATTCGTCGTTGACTTCGTCGTCGCTGCTGCGCTCCAGGCTGCTGCGGAAATCCCGCGTATAGGGAATCCGCCCCGGCAGCAGGAATTGCGCCGCAGGCGATGAACGCACGACCAGGGTGCCGTAAACGAAGCAGCGGCGGCCCAGGAAACGGGCGATATTTTCCTGAATATCGGGCACAGCAGCGATCAACGTCCCCGTCGGCAGCGCCTGGTCCAGGCGGACGCCTTTCTCGCCGACGTACAATGTGAATTCCCTACGGTAGATGGCTGCGGTCAAGATGTCTATCGCCGGGTCCGACTCACTCCGGGGCGGGTCCAGCACACGGACGCAGGCGCGCACGGCATCGTGTACGCGGTAGGTTAGGAAGCCGGCCATGTGACGCGGATTCAAACGGGACAAACCGTGCCACAAGGTGGAATCGCTGCGGATGGGCCGGGCGCGGATGGCGCTGTCGCGCGGGCTCGGCTTCTTCACCAGCCATACCTGCTCGAATCGCGCGCTATCGCGGTCGTAATCGGTGATGAGCAAAATGCCGTCGATGTTCACGACCTGACCGGCAAACCGTCCGCGCTTGTTCAATATGTCGGCAATGCTGGCTTGCATGGCCATTCCACGCTTGACCGAACCTTGCTTACATTATAACAGGGTTTGTCTGGCGGCTTGCGGCTCAGGCAAAGGCTTTGCGCAGCCTGCGTTCCAGCGGCGCCCGATTGCATTTGACCAGCTCAAAGCTGTCGCAGCCGTGGAAAGCCATGAACTCCTCGATGGCGCCGATGAGCCCGCGGTTCAGCGCGCCGGTCAGCTTCACGCCGCGCTCCAAATGCAAGTTGTTGAAGATGAGGTGTTTGCGCTTGCGGTCGACCTTGGGGTCGATGCGCCCGATCAGCTCGCAGCCGTGCAGAATCGGCATGACGTAGTAGCCGTGGACGCGCTTGGCTTTGGGCGTGTACACCTCAATGCGATAGAAGAAGTCCCAGAGCATCAAGTCGCGCTCGCGATCCCAGAACAAGTTGTCGAAGGGCGACAGGAAGACGGTCATCCCGGGCTCGTGCTGGCCGGCTTGTATTTGTTCGAGCAGCGGCAGATCGTCGCGATGGATGAAGGCCGCGTCCTTCCAGCTCTCGACCGCCACCGGCAGCGCCTCGCCGGCCCGCTGCATATCAGCCAGGATGCGCGCGGCGTCGCGCTTATACTGGCGGTAGTAATCGGCCACATGATTGCTGGTGGCGATGCCGATATGCCTCAGTCCGCGCTCGATAGTCCAGCGTTTGAAGTCATCGATAGTCTTGTCCAGCGTGAACTGGTGGCGGGCCAGCACGCGCTCGGGCAGGTCGTAATAGCGCTGAAAATTGACGCGATGGCTGATCATCAGCTCGCCGTAGTCGAGGAGATACTCCAGCGCCACTTTGGTCGGCTTCCAATTCCACCAGCCGCCTTCGCCCTGGCGCTCGCTTTCGAAGTCCTTCGATGACATCGGGCCGTTTTCGCGGATGGTCTCGAACACGCGTTTGATAATGGGCTCCATGTCAATGTCGAGCCGCTCGATTTGCCAGTTGCTCTCCTTGAGCTGCTTCTGCTGGATATAGGCGTGATACCAGGGATAATGCGCGCTGGGCAGCTGGCACATGGCGTGCGCCCAGGTCTCGAAGAGGAAGCCCTCGTCCAGCAGGGCGTCGAGCTGGGCCGGGTCGTAGAGTCCAGCGCGGGCCAGCATGACGAGATAGTGGCTGCGCGCGACCACGCTGATGGAGTCCAGCTGCAGCAGGCCAATGCGCTCAATGATGCGCTTGAGGCCGGCCTGCTCGCTCGAAGCCGGGCGCTGGTGCAGGCCCTGCTTGAAGACGCTCAGCCGCTTGACGTCGTCGCGGGTTGCGGGGATGGCTAGGGTCATGGCGGGGAGTTTAGCATGGGGCGGGGGGATCTCCCTCAGTGATTTGATGACAGACACATATCGCAGCCAGAGCAATCGCACCAGAACCAATTATGTGCCGAATGTCACATAAATCTACCACGATGTAGGGGCGACACTGTGTGTCGCCCATGAAAAGAGTGAGAATATCGTGGGCGATTCACAGAATCGCCCCTACATTGCCTCCTTTTTGCCAGAAAAGGAGTTAAATCTCGGTGTCCTCGGTGGTTAAAATAATTTGGTGCGATTGCTCTGTATCGCAGCAGCGCTGGCTTTACGTGCGTATGCTTGTGCAGTATTATGGTCTGCTTGCCTTGATGCCACTAGTGAAGAATCGCCAACATATTGGTGCAAGCAACGGCGATTTAGAAATGGTGACCTGCTAGTTGCATTGAAGCTGACAACTTGGATTGGCTGAACGCTGAGGAAGAGGTTAGTGAGTTCTGCTCGAAAGAGACTGGAGCAAAGGCGCGACGCAATTGCTGCGCTTGATATTTTGTTTAAGCAGCCAGGAACTGTCAGAGTAATACATTACTCGTGTGAAGATTTTCGTCAAGCAAACAATGGAGCTTCACCGCGAATCACATCAATCGCAGTCTGTAATCTTGAAAATGGACAGTGCAAGTCGTTTTCCATTCATCGCGAAGCAGAAATTTGCGGAGTGGATTTGAATGAAATCGCCAATAAATACGATTCTTTAGAGCGTAGTATGCTGGATCAGTTTTACGATTATGCCCGACTACACCAGAACTACAAATGGATTCACTGGAATATGCGAGACAGCAATTTCGGATTTGAAGCAGTCGCACATCGTTATAGGACCATTGGCGGCGAACCGATCGAAATTCCGGAAGCGCAGCGACACGATTTGACTCGGATACTAGCCGCTATATATGGTGCAAAGTACATCGGTCATCCCAAACTAAAGAAACTTGTCGAGCGCAACGAATTGACCGACCTTGACTTCGTTCTAGGCGAAGATGAGCCGAAACTGTTTTCGGACGGCGAATATGTACAACTGCATCAGTCTACTCTAAGAAAGACCGTGGTTATCGCTGGAATTGCAAAAAAAGCATGGCTGCAAGAGTTGAAAACTGACACTAAGTGGTGGACGGCACACGGACTTAGTATCAAGGCGTGGATAGAGACCATTTATGACCATTGGCTTTTCAAGGCTGCGGGCATAGTGATTGCGCTGTTTGCGCTAGTCCAGATAGTCCGCGCTCTTGGCTTCGTTTAGCTCTTATTCGGTTTGAGATTTCCGTGTATTCGCGATTTTAGAACCAATAAACTTGCCACGTCAAAATCCCTCGCTCCAACACCAACCTAAGCTGATGCGCCGGTGTGAAGAATTGTCGATACGCCAGCCATACGACTCGGAAAAGCTGTACCCCAACTACCAGACGCGCTATAATCGGAATGCAATGGGTAAATTAGGCAAGACAATGGAAACTATAGAAAGTATCAACCTCATCATCCGCAAGCCCGGTGTCCGCGGCGGCAGGCCCTGTATCAAGGGTACTGGATTGCGCGTAACTGACATTGTTGTGGCGATGCGCTATCACGGGCGAACGCCGGACCAGATAGCCGAGGGCTTTCAGGTATCCCTAGCAGGCGTTTACGCTGCTCTGGCCTATTACAACTTACACCATGATGACGTCGACGCCGATATCGAAGACCAGATATCAAAGGCGCGAGAGCTTAGGGACAAAGGCGTTGGCAGCCGCAGACCTCCGCTTTTATCTTGACGAGCATTTGGATGTTGAGATCGCGCGTCAGCTCAGAAGACGCGGTATTGATGTTATTACAGTACCCGATGTGAAAAGTTTCGGTGAAGACGATCAGCTTCAATTGCATCGCGCTATCCGGATGGGACGGGTTTTCTGTACCAATGACAGCGACCTAATCGAAATAGCAAGCGAAGGAATTGAGCACACAGGTATAGTTTTTGGTCAGCAAGAAAAGCACTTCATCGGTATATGGGTCAAGTTTCTTATCAAATTGCATGAAGACTTTCGACCGAATGAGCTGGCGAATCTGGTCACGTATGTGTCCACTGCACACTGACTACGCGTTTTCCTCGAATTTAAGCATTTCTGTCACTCCAACACCAGCTGATGCGCCGGCGTGAAAAACTGCCGATACGTCAGCCAGGCCGCAATCAACCCGGTAAACGTCGCCGCGCCCACCAGCATATACATCACGATGATCTGCAGCTGCACCGCCTCCAGCGGGCTCGCGCCGGCCAGGATCATGCCGGTCATGGCGCCCGGCAGCTTGATTAAACCCACCGTCTTGGTCGTGTCGATGATGGGCGTCATGGCGCCGCTGATAGCGCGCTGAAATTGCGTCAGCGAGGCTTGGCGGCCCGTCGCGCCCAGCGCCAGCTTGCTCTCGATCAGACCGCGCTGGTCGTAAAAATCGCTGCTCAGCCGCGTGATGACCAGCGTGGCGGTCGTCATCGACGTGCCCACGATCATGCCGCCGATGGGAATGATGTCCTTGGGCACGAAGTCGAAGACACCTAGCACGACCAGCAGCGCGATGGTCAGCGCCGAGCCGATGCCGATGGCCAGCAGCGCGATCATTACGCCATTGGGCGTCTGCTTGGCGCGCGCCCCGCTGGTGCGCCCGGCGATTGTGATCATCACCAGCAGGATGCCGATGGTGAAAACCGGGACATCCATCTCGAAGACCAGCTCGAGCAGGTAGCCGATCGCGATCAGCTGGACGAAGCTGCGCACGGTGGCGATGGCCAGGTCTTTCTCCAGGTCCGAGCTTTGCCAGCGCGATACTGCCGCGGCGATGAAGACGAAGGCGATCGATAGCAGCACGCGCTCGATGCCCTCCAATCCAAGGAAAAAGTCAGACATGCCGCCACCCCCTTATGTGCTCCACGCGTAAATTGCATTAACTGAAGTTTACCGCATCGCATTCAAGTGGCGGCATGTAGGGGGAGCCTTGGTTCGCCCGGGCGCACAGTTACGGGGAATCCGCTACCAGCTCAACGCCGGATTCTTGAATGGAACCAGCGCCATGATGACGGCGTGCGCATAATATGCCTCGCGGTCGACCGCGTCGTCGGTCAGGATGCCGATGGCGCCGTTGGCCTGCTTGGAGTTGTCGCGTCCGAATACCTGGTCATCGGCGTGCCCCAGCTCCAGGCCGGCGCGCACCAGCTCGGCGACTTCGCGCGGCAGGTAAAACACGGCGGTCTGCCCCAGACCCTCGCGGCCGTCGCTGCTGATGATGTGCACCCGCGCGAAGCAGCTCATGCCCAGCGGCGTATCGTCTATGCCGCCCTCGATGCCGACCCAATAATCCGCGTCCGGCTGAGCGGCGCGGGCCTTCTCGGCGCGATTGCGAGCGCCCTGCAGCGTCTCGGCCAGGCTCATCGGCTGGTCCGGCACGCCCGAGGGCACGGCGACGCCGGCCACATCGAAGCGCTGCCGCGGGAAGATTTGCTGGAAGGCAGCCTGCGCCGCGCGCAGCTTGACCGGGTTCAACGAAGCGACTGTGATTTGGGGCATGGTTACGTACTCGGGGCGATTGGATGTTAATGGAGAGTTTGTCACTGGCAATTTAACCACAGCCGCCCGCAAGTCACAACTTGGCTCACACAAAATGCCGAACCCAAAATATATTACTGTCGGTACGGGCGAGCCAAGGCTCGCCCCTACAAACTCATGGCGATTAAGACTTATATCAAGGAATCACCACTCCCCCGCTTTCACCGACTGTTGCGGATGCGCCTCAAACTGCTACACTGTAAATGTATCGCAATTGCAGGGAACCGAATGTTAGGCGAGGCATCCACCCAGATCCGCGTGGTCAAAGCCGACGCGAAGGACCTGATCGACTTGTCCGATTTCATCAAGCCCTTCGTGGCTAGCGGCGACTTGCTGCCCCGTACCTTCGACGAATTGGAAGACCTGCTGGAGACCTCCTTTATCGCCCGGCTCGATGGCCGCATCGTGGGTTGCGCCGCGCTCGAAATCTACAGCAAGAAACTCTGCGAGATCCGCAGCCTGGCAGTCGACCCCTCTGCGCAGGGCTTGGGCATCGGCAAGCAACTGGTGGCCGCCTGCGTTGACCTGGCGCAGCGCGAAGGCATTTACGAGATCATGGCCATCAGCGTGGCGGAAGACTTTTTCAAATCCTGCGGCTTCGACTTCACCCTGCCCAACTTGAAAAAAGCCTTCTTCCTGCAGACGCGCGACGAAATGTAAGCCAGTCCCATTCATCGCAATGAAAGTCGACGTATTGACCCTCTTCCCCGACATGTTCAGCGCCGTCATGTCCGAGAGCATGATGTGGAAAGCGCGCGACCGCGGCTTGCTCGACTTTGAGGCGCGCGACATCCGCGACTTCGCCGAGGACAAGCACCGCCAGGTCGACGACAGTCCTTACGGCGGCGGCGGCGGCATGATCCTAAAGCCCGATGTGCTGGTGCGGGCGATCGAGTCCGTCAAAGGGGATGCCGACAGTCCCGTGATCCTGCTCTCGCCGCAGGGGCGCAAGCTGACGCACGCGGTCGCGGCCGAGCTTTCACGACTGCCGCGCCTGATTCTGGTCTGCGGGCGCTACGAGGGCGTCGACGAACGTGTCCGCGACTTGGCAATCAGCGATGAAATCAGCATCGGCGATTATGTGCTGACCGGCGGCGAGCTGGCGGCGATGGTGCTGATTGACGCGGTGGTGCGGCTGTTCCCGGGCGTCCTGGGCGCGGAAGGCGCGCAGCACCGCGACAGCCATGCCGATGGACTGCTGGAGGGCCCGCATTATACGCGTCCGCCGGAATTCCGCGGCATGGGCGTGCCCGAGGTGCTGACCAGCGGCCACCACGCCGAGGTCGAGCGCTGGCGACGGCGGGGCGCGCTCAAGCGTACCTGGCAGCGCCGGCCCGATCTGCTGGAAAGCGCGCAGCTCAGCGATGACGACCGCGCCTGCCTGGCGGGGCTGGAAGCGGGAGAAGCGGACTAAGCGCGGCTTGATTCCAGACCGGCTTGATCGCCCTCGGCGAAAGCCAGCGCGCGTTTGTCGCCGCTATCGGGGTCGAGCATGGCGCCCACGCTGTCCTCGCGGATGACGCGCCCGCCGTCGAGCAGCAGCACGCGGCTGCCGATGCGGCGCGCTTGCTCAATCGAATGCGACACCCAGATCATGGTCAGATTCGTCTGCTCGCGCAGGCGCATCAGCGAGTCCTCCACGCGGCTGGTGGCGATGGGATCGAGCGACGAGGTCGGCTCGTCCAGCAGCAGCAAAGTAGGATTCAGGGCCAGGGCGCGGGCGATGGCCAGACGCTGCTCCTGCCCTCCAGACAAGTCTGCCCCCGCTTTGTCCGCCAGCTCGGCTTCCAGCGACACCTGCTTCATCAGCGCAAGGACCTCGTCTCGGCTCAGGCTCTCGCCCTGCAAGCGCGCGCCGAAAGCGATGTTGTCGGCCACGCTGCCCTCGAAGGGCGCCGTCTTCTGGAACATCATGCCGACCTGGCGGCGCAGATCGGTCACGGGCAGGTCGTAGATCGACTGTCCATTGAGCTGGATGCTGCCGGCGTCGATGTCATTCAGCCGGTTGATACAGCGCAGCAGCGAGCTCTTGCCGCTGCCGCTGGGGCCGATGACGACCAGCAACTCGCCGGCGGGCGCCTCAAGCGAGACATCGCGCAGGACGGTCGCGCCGCCGCGTTTGAGGTTCAGGTTGCGGATGGAGAGTTTGGACATGGGCGGCTCCGTGAATGACTCTGCTCAACCGATTGTAACGCACTGCAAGCAGAGCAATCGCACCAAGAAATGAAAGGTGAATAGAATGGGTTCATCAATACGGATGAGGAGAGCCCGAGATGAGCCCAAGTGGCATAGCGGAGGCCTTTGCCAGTTTAGAAGATCCGCGTCGCGAACATGGTCAATTACACCCGTTGCTGGATATCATCATCATCGCGATCTGCGCGGTGATCAGCGGCGCCGAGACCTGGGTGGACATTGTTGATTTTGGCGAGGATAAAGAGGAATGGTTAAGGGGATTTTTAGAGTTGCCTAACGGTATTCCTTCGCACGATACATTTGCCCGCGTCTTCCAACTATTAGACCCTCAGCAGGTACAGTTGTGCTACCAAGATTGGATTAGCAGCATCAAGCCAGTATTAGCTGAAGGCGATATTGTGGCAATAGACGGCAAGACGATGCGGCGCAGCCATGATCGTAGGCAAGGAAAGAGCGCCTTGCATCTGTTGCATGCCTGGTCAGTGGAAGCCGGCTTGGTCTTGGGCAAGCGCGCTGTGGACGCGAAAAGCAATGAGATACCTGAAATTCCCGAATTGCTGAAATTGCTGTATTTGAAAGGCTGTATCGTGACTTTGGACGCGATGGGCTGTCAGAAAGACATCGTGAAGTCTATTGTTAGCGAGCACGGAGCGGATTATGTCATAGCCTTAAAGGAAAATCAGGGCAGTTTGTACGATGCAGCCCAGTCCCTTTTCGCTTATGCGGATGACCGCCATCCGCGCTTGATAGGTCAATATAGTCACAACGAAGAAATCAGCAAGCCGCGTGGTCGTGTCGAGCGCCGGGTCTGTGAAGTGATGACCGATGCCGCTGTCTTGAATGACTTAAGCCAGCAAGAAGGCTGGACGCGCTTGCAGTCGCTAGTCCGCGTCCAACATGCCCAATTACTGGATGGTCAGTGGCAAAACACGCAGACGCGCTATTTTATCTCCTCTTTACAAGGGAAGGATGCCAATCAACTCCAGCGAATAATTCGTTCGCACTGGCACATTGAAAATAAACTCCATCGGGTCTTGGATGTGACCTTTCGGCAAGACGACAGCCGTATTCGTGTAGGACACAGCCCAGAAAATTTCGCTGTGCTACAGCATATCGCCTTGGCTTTGCTCAAAAAACACCCCAAAAAAATCAGCCTGCGGCGCAAGCGATTACAGTCAGCGCGGAACGATAAGCTTCGATGGCAAATCCTCAAAGCATTTTCCGAATAGTGGTGCGATTGCTCTGCACTGCAAGTAATCCGCGTGCCAATCCGCCGCTGAGCATGGTAGACTTGAGCCAAACATAACGCGATACAAAAAGAGGCATTTCCATGCAAATGACCATGACCTGCGCCGAGGAATCGCGCCACGTAGCCGAAACACTGGCGGGCACCTTCAAGCCGGCCGATACCTTCTTCCTGATCGAAAGCAGCCTGCCCGACTACGGCGGCTGGAGCGGCGAGGCGGTCAAGACCGCGGCGGCAGGTGGTCCCTTTTCGCCTTATCTGGCGCATTTGCAGTCCGCGCCGCGGGCCAAAATCCTCTTCATCCGCAAGCCGCTTTCCGAGGGCAAGAACTTCTTCCTTGCGCTAACCAATCAAGAGACGCCGCGCATCTATCACAGTCAACTCGCCGACTACGACGAATTGCTGCATCTGGACATCAGCAGCCTGGCCGCGGACGAGACGCCGCGCATCAACGGACGCGAGCTGGCCGAGATCGACGAGCTTTATACCGTCTGCACCAACGGCCGGCACGACCCCTGCTGCGCCGCGCATGGCACGCCTGTTTATCACGAGCTGGCGGCGCAGGCCGGCCCCGAGCGCGTCTGGCAGACCACGCACATCGGCGGCCATCGCCTGGCGGCCACGCTGATCGCCTTTCCGCAGGGCATTGTCTACGGCCATGTCGATCCGCCTGATGTCGAGGCAATCGTCAGCAATCAGCGCGCCGGTTATCTGTTGACGCACAAATATCGCGGGCGGGGCGCTTACGCCGGGCACGCCCTGGATGCCGCGGCGCACCAGGCGGCCGGCGCGGCTGAAGCGGTCATTCGCGAGCGTACGCGCCACTATCGCCTGGATGACCTGCGCTTGCAGGCGGTGCAGGACTTGGGCGCCGACCGGCAGCGCGTCGCATTCCTGGACGTCGATGGCGGCGCCCACTGCGCCGAGGTGACGACCGGCATGTCCGCGCCGCGCCTGACCTCCTGCGGCGATGCGCCCAAACCCATGCCGCAGCATGAGGTGCTCGTCGTCGCTGCTGACTAGGCTGGCGAAGAAGTGAAGCGATGACGCGATTTCCCGTCGAGGGTCCCCCCAAGCCGCCCTGGATCGTCCGGCTGCTGCGCTTGGCTATCTTGGCTTTTGCGGCGCTGTCGCTGGTGGCGCTGAGCCTGGCCATCGGGCTGATCGGCTTGCAGCTGGCGCTGGAAGACCGCATCGTGCCCGGCGTCAGCATCGCCGAGGGAAACATCGGCGGCCTGACCCGCGCCGAGGCCATCGCCGCGCTTTCAGCCCAGTACGGGGGCGTCGAAGCAGAAGTTTACGCCTTCCACGATGGCGAGCGCAGCTGGACCGCGACTGCCGCTGAACTTGGCTTGAGTCTGCCGGCCGCAGAGCTGGTCGAGCGCGCCTACGCCATCGGCCATAACGCTGACGGACGCCGCAGCCTGCGCGAGCGGGCCGACGCCTGGTTCAGCGGCGCCAATCTGCCCTTGACCCTGGCTTTTGATGAGAGCGTGGCGCGGGACTTCCTGGCGCGGCTGGCGGAGGAAGTCAATCGCGATCGCCAGGATGCCACGCTCGGCCTTGAGGGTATGAACGTCGTGGTCAGTCCCGGCGTCAGCGGACGGCGGCTGGATCAGGCCGCAACCTTATCCGCGCTGACAGAGCTGGTGCTGACGCAGTCCGATCGGCGCGAAGTCGATCTCGTGGTCGACGAAAGCCCGCCGCGCCAGTGGAACCTCCGGGAAGCCGCGGCGCAAGTCGAGATCGCGCTGTCGACGCCGCTGCAACTCGTGGGCGACCTGCCCGGTGGCCAGATGCTGCCGCCCTGGGTGGTCACGCGCGAGCAGATCCTGGCTGGGCTGAGCGTGACGCTGAGCGGGGCAGGGCAGAACCGGCGCTTTGACGTCAGCGTCGACCTGAGCGCCTTCGCGCCCTTCCTGACGACGCTCGCGCCCACCCTGGGCAAACCCTCCGCCGAAGGCCGCTTCGACTTTGATCCGGCCACTGGCCAGCTCACGCCGCTGACGCCGTCCAGAGAAGGGCGCGCACTGGATGTCGCCGAGACCATCAGGCGGCTGGAAGCGGCGGTATTCGACCCGCTGAATCGGCGCGTCGCCATGTACTTCAGGACGCTGCAGCCGCGCTATCCCCACGGCGTCAGCGCTGCTGAGCTGGGCATCACCGAACTCGTATCCGAGGCGACCACCTACTACTGGGGCTCCTGGCAGAACCGCCGCAGCAATATCGCTTTGGGCGCGGGCAAGCTGCACGGCATCATCGTCGCGCCCGGCGAAGAATTCTCCTTCAATCACCATCTCGGCGATATCACGCCCGAAGCCGGCTACCTGGAAGGCAGCGTCATCCTGGGCGGCGCCACCGTCACCGGCATCGGCGGCGGCATTTGCCAGGTCAGCACGACCATGTTCCGGGCCGTCTACAGCGGCGGCTACGGCGTCACCGAGCGCAACAGTCACGGATATCGCGTCGGCTACTATGAATACGCTGGCGCCGGGCCTGGCTTGGACGCCGCCATCTGGCAGCCCGAAGTCGACCTGCGCTTCCAGAACAACACGCCTTATCACCTGCTGATCGAGAGCGCCTTCCTCGGCGCGCAAGACGCCCTGCAATTTCGCATTTACAGCAGTCCCCACTGGCGCGCGGTCATTGAGCCGCCCATCATCCGCGATATTGTGCCGGCGCCGCCCGATGCCTACATCGAAGCCGCCGAACTGGCGCTGGGCCAGATCCGCCAGATCGACTACTCGGCCGATGGCGCCGATGTCTGGGTCTACCGCAACGTCTACGATACGGTCGGCAGCTTGATCAAGCGCGACCATGTATTCACCCGTTTCCAGCCCTGGCAGGCCGTCTTTGAAGTCGGGCCCGGCGATCCGCGCCTGAAAGTTGAGGACGAAGCCGCAGCCGACGGCATTGCTCCCGTCGGCGAAACGGGCTGAGCCAAGTCTTTATTGCGGTTGCAGGAGTGTCTTCAGGAAGGTCTGCTGCGGACGAGAGCTCTACGACCCTCGCCCGTCCGTATCTTGTCTAAGCCACCGGCATAGCGCGCGCCGGCTCCACGAAGCCCTTGAGGATTTTCTCCAGCGCCATGGTATGGCTGCAAACGCCGCGCTGGGCGAAGAATGAGGCAGTGCTGGTCCAGGCGCCATGGTCGTAGGTGACGCGGTGCTCCTTGTTGTAGCCCTCGAAGCGGCAGTCGAAGCTGGCGATGCGAATGCGGTCGCGCTCTTGTGAGTAGCGATTGGCCTTCTCCACATCGCTGACGATATTTTGCCCCGGCGCGTAAGGCACTGGCTGGCGCTTCAGCAGAGGCTTGAGCAAGATTTCCAAAGCCATAATATGCGGGCAGATCTGGTAATGCGAAAAGCCGGAGCAGCTGCAAGACCAGCCGTCCTCATCGAGGCTGACGCGGTGGCTGCTGTTGGCGCCGCTGAAGTCCACGCCGAGGCTGATAAAGGTCGCGCGCTCGGGCTGGCTGGCGTACTCGCTGGCTTTTTGAATTTTGTTGATCATACTTGCGTCCATTTCGATCCTCTCGTCTAAGAAACCCGGCGATCAAAAGAAAAAAACGCGGGGGTGGCTTTGTCGGTCACACCGCGCGTTTGCTGGTCTTGTCGTATGAAACATTGGCGTTTTGCATCGTTGGCATCGTCCTGTTTCATCTATACTTAAGTTTAAGTTGGCGTTAAGCAAAAGTCAATCAGAAACCGTGTTGTTTCCGGCAAAGTCTGTCCAAATTGCACAAGGTTTTCCTGCGCCGTCGTTGCTGATATTCGGGTCTAGGTCATGCGGGCGGTTGATGGCTGCGCCGGCGCGAGACCAAGCGTCAGCGATTCGACATAGATACAGTGTCGCCAGGGTATCGCGACATCGGCGGCGGACAGCCGCGCGTCAGTCAGTTCTATGTTTGCGCCGCGCACGACGGCAAAGGGGGTCGCTTCGTCGCGCTCGCCCATGACCACCTGCGCGCAAGCCGCCAGCGAGTCGGCCACGCCGATCTGCGTCACGGCCATGGGGTTGCCGAAGAGGTCAATTTTGCCGCGCTCGTCTTTGATGGGCTGGAAGCCAGCGGCGGCGATGGCGATGCCGGTGGTGCCGTAGCGCCCGGGCATCAGCCAACTGTCGCTGAGGATGACGCCGATTTGGCAGCGCAGACGCCCTTGCAGCGCCTGGCGGATCGCCTCGGCGGTCTCAAAGGGCTTCAGCGGCAGCAGCACGACTTGACCACTGGGAATGTTGGAGCGGTCCAAACCGGCGTTGGGCGAGATAACGCCGCCTTTTGAGGTCAACAGAAATCCCAGCTCGATCCCGCCAAAGATATGCTCGGCTTCCTCCAGGACCAACTGCGCCACGGCGGCATCCATCTGGTAGCGCCGCGCCAGTTCCTCGGCCTTGGGGGTTTTCTCGATGTCAGCGAGGTTGAGGGTGCGGCCGCTGGCGATTGAGGCGTATTTGCTGGAAATCGCCAAAACATCGCCGTCTCGCAGCGAAATCTGGGCGACCTTGAGACTGTCGACCAACGTGGCGACCAGATCAAAAGGTCGGTCGCGCACCGGCGCGCTGATTGGGGTAACGGTCAGTGATTGCGGCATAGAGTCTTCATCCTGTTTTGCTGTAAGCCTCAGACTATACCTTTACAGTATATATGCCTTGCGACGTCTGACGAAAGCGCTGCCTGCCGGCGGGCTAACCTTCAGTAACAGCCAGGACCAGCACGCGGTCGCGCTGCGAATCGGCCAGCGCCAGCAGGCGTCCGTCCGGGCTGAAGGCGACGGCGCTGGGCGCGATGTCGAATGTCGTCGCGCTGCCGTAGGGGCTAAGCGCGTTTGCCAGCTGCAGCTGCCCGGCGCCGCTCGGCCTTTCGACAGCCAGCGCCAGCAGCGCTTCCTTGCCGGCCGGCGCCTGCGGACGGAAAGCGAACTTTCTGAGCAGCGCCCCGTCCAGATGGTAGATTCGCTGCTCGACGCCGCTGGCGACGTCGAGCTGGTGCAGGCTGTCGCCGCTGCTGTAGACGAAGTCGCCCAAGCTGCCCGCAGGCGATGCCGCCACCGAGCTGTGGCCGCGCAGCGGAATCAAGGGCTTCGCAAACTGCAATTGACTCGAATCGGCTGCGTAGACCCAGAGGGCAGCGCGCCCGGCGCTGGTGGATTCGCCAGTAACGGCCAGCCAGCGGTCGTCGGCGCTGTAAGCCAGGCTGGTCAGAGGGTAGGGGTAACGCTGGCGCAGCGCAACTCTGTTTTTCTCGGGCGCTGAGCTGTCTATCGTCCACACCTTGAGCGTCCCGCCGCGCCGCGCCAGCTTTAGCGATTCTGCGCCGCTGACCGCCGCCAGCTTGTCCCCGGCGCGCGACCAAGCCAGGCCGTGAATGGGTCCCTCTAATTGTCCAATATGCCGCGCCTCGGATGGCGGCGACGCGCGCTCAAGGTCGAGCAGGCTGACGCTTCCGCTCCTGTCGCCCAGCGCCAGCCAGCGCTCATCAGGGCTGAAGGCAATGGACTTGGTCTTGCTTGCTGGGCCCCAATTCTGATCCTGCGCTTGGAAGTCGGCGGCGTCGAATAGCGTCAGCGTGCCGTCCGCGCCTCGCAGGGCCAGCAGACCTTGCTGCGGCGACCAAGCCACTGCCTGCGCCTCTTCCACCGGCAGAATCGCGACCGTATCAAGAGAGTCGATATTGCCGCTGTGGATCAGGTGGCCGGCAGTCGACAGCGGCGCATCCGCCGGTGTACCTAGCGACTCATCGGCCGGCATCGTGTCAGCAACGGGTTCCAGGTAATAGTAGTTGTAATTCACATCGCTCTCGACCGTCCAGCCGACCAGCCCGTCGATTTCGACCTGCCACCAAACCCAGGATCCATTGCAAGCAGGGCCGTCCAACACGGCGTCGATCGTACCGCCGGGCGCGATCTCGCCGATTTGCTCGGCCTCTATGCTGGGCTGGGCCCGCAGTCGATTGGCCAGCGTATCCGAGACGACGCGCGCCTTCCCGCCGCCGACAGCGATTCGCGGACGCAGGTATCCGCGGAAGCCGGGCGGGCAGAAGTGGATGATGCCGCTGCTGACCAAGGCCGGATCGAGCGTGGGCAAGCTGTCGCAGCTGCCGGACAGCTCGACGACCTCGCGGTTGACCCAACCGGCGCGGAACATCAGCCAGTCGCCCGCGAAATTGCGGCCCAACACCGCTTGACGCGTCGGATCAGTCAGGCGCGTTACGGCGGCGCCAGCGGGACCCTCGCGCACGTTGACAAATTCGCCCAGCGGGCGCAGGAAACAGCCGGTCGCGCCACCGGCCTCGGCATTCACCAGCGGGATGTTGTAGCAAGCGCCCGCCAGCCGCACGCTGTCGACGCTTGCCCAGCCCGCCTCCAGTTGCAGCCAATCGCCGCCGGCAGTGCGGCCGATGACAACGCGGCTTGACGCATCCGCGACGCTACCGATGACTTCGGATGTGGCGTCGCTGCTTTCGTGTACCGGCACACCTGCGCCGCTGACTCGGCAAGTGTCAGCCACGTCACGTCGCCGCGTAGAACTGCCGCTGCCGTCAGCCGGGCAGCCCAGCGCCACCTCCGCGCGATAGGGGCCGAAATCGGCGCTGCAGGTATCAATGTGATTGGGCACGCCATCGGCGTCGCTATCCGCCAGCAGGGCGCAGCCATCGGCCGCCGCCGCGCCGGCTTGCGCAGCACAGCGATCGACGCTATCCGGAATGCCATCTCCATCGCGGTCGGACGACGTAATAAAGGGGCAGCCCTGATTTGAAGCGGCTGCGCCGGCGATAGCAGGGCAGTCGTCGCTGTAATCGGGATAGCCATCGCCGTCGCTATCGGCGTCAGCACGCGCAACCCACTGTGTGCCCGCGCCCAAATTTGGCAGCCGCTCGTCGCAGGCCTGCGCCAGCGAGCCGTCGGCGGAGACATGCACCGCGAAGACGCCGCCATCCAGCGGGAATCCGAGGCGGTAAACATCAAGCGGGTCGGGCAGGGGCAGCCCTGTCAGCAGCTCGCAGCCCAACGTCGTCGAGTCGGCAGCGGGCAGCAGCGTTAGCGCCGGCTCCGCCGCATTTTGCAGAGGCGGGTATACCGCGCGGGCTTTGTCGACGATGTCCGGCGCTTGGCCAGCGCTGGAGATGGCATTGCCGAGCGTAATGAAAGACACTAGAAACAGGACAAGAATCCGCAAGGCATATCCCCCAAAGCGTCCGCGTGATCCGCCCACATTCTAACCGACGCGCGCGCGAGCGACAGAAGCCGATCAGAGCAATCGCACCAAGAAATGAAAGGTGAATAGAATGGGTTCATCAATACGGATGAGGAGAGCCCGAGATGAGCCCAAGTGGCATAGCGGAGGCCTTTGCCAGTTTAGAAGATCCGCGTCGCGAACATGGTCAATTACACCCGTTGCTGGATATCATCATCATCGCGATCTGCGCGGTGATCAGCGGCGCCGAGACCTGGGTGGACATTGTTGATTTTGGCGAGGATAAAGAGGAATGGTTAAGGGGATTTTTAGAGTTGCCTAACGGTATTCCTTCGCACGATACATTTGCCCGCGTCTTCCAACTATTAGACCCTCAGCAGGTACAGTTGTGCTACCAAGATTGGATTAGCAGCATCAAGCCAGTATTAGCTGAAGGCGATATTGTGGCAATAGACGGCAAGACGATGCGGCGCAGCCATGATCGTAGGCAAGGAAAGAGCGCCTTGCATCTGTTGCATGCCTGGTCAGTGGAAGCCGGCTTGGTCTTGGGCAAGCGCGCTGTGGACGCGAAAAGCAATGAGATACCTGAAATTCCCGAATTGCTGAAATTGCTGTATTTGAAAGGCTGTATCGTGACTTTGGACGCGATGGGCTGTCAGAAAGACATCGTGAAGTCTATTGTTAGCGAGCACGGAGCGGATTATGTCATAGCCTTAAAGGAAAATCAGGGCAGTTTGTACGATGCAGCCCAGTCCCTTTTCGCTTATGCGGATGACCGCCATCCGCGCTTGATAGGTCAATATAGTCACAACGAAGAAATCAGCAAGCCGCGTGGTCGTGTCGAGCGCCGGGTCTGTGAAGTGATGACCGATGCCGCTGTCTTGAATGACTTAAGCCAGCAAGAAGGCTGGACGCGCTTGCAGTCGCTAGTCCGCGTCCAACATGCCCAATTACTGGATGGGCAGTGGCAAAACACGCAGACGCGCTATTTTATCTCCTCTTTACAAGGGAAGGATGCCAATCAACTCCAGCGAATAATTCGTTCGCACTGGCACATTGAAAATAAACTCCATCGGGTCTTGGATGTGACCTTTCGGCAAGACGACAGCCGTATTCGTGTAGGACACAGCCCAGAAAATTTCGCTGTGCTACAGCATATCGCCTTGGCTTTGCTCAAAAAACACCCCAAAAAAATCAGCCTGCGGCGCAAGCGATTACAGTCAGCGCGGAACGATAAGCTTCGATGGCAAATCCTCAAAGCATTTTCCGAATAGTGGTGCGATTGCTCTGGAAGCCGATTCGCTGCCCTAAAGATACCCTGTATCTGCGGCGCGAAAACTGGTACATTGCGAGCTTATGTTGAGGCTAGGCTGCTGCCCCTTGCCCGCTGGAAGTGCTATGCCGCGATTGCCAGAACTGTATCAACTGGACAATTTCATCGATTCCTTCGCCCTCGGTCATTACGCGCGTGTGCTGGACGCGGTCGACCGGCGCAACGGCAATCATGTCGCCTTCAAAGTCATGCGGCCCGAGCACCTGGACCCCGATGGCGACATGCGCTGGGAGTACCGCGCCTTTGGCAACGAAGTGGACATCCTGACGCGGCTCTGGCACAGCCCCAACATCGTCAAGCTCTACGACTGCGGATTCATCTCCGACCGCGAAGAAGCGCCGCGCAACGGCGAGATCACCTCATTCCAGAGCGATGTGCGCGGATTCATCGAGTCGATGTCGCGCTTTGCCGCGGCCGGATGGCGTCCCTATCTGACGATGGAGAATCTGCCGCGCCATAACAGCCTCTTCTATCTGATGAAGCCGAATAGCGCCAACAGCCGCTGGCGCCTGCCCAGCGAAGAAGGACTGGCGCTGGCGCTGCAATTCAGCGAATTGCTCAGCCAGGCCCACGCCAATAAAATCGTCTACCTCGACCACAAGCTGGAGCACGTCTATTGGGACGGCATCCACCTGAAAGTCATCGACTTCAACAGCTCGCGCATGCTGGAGAACGACCGGACGCAGTCGCCGCAGCAGTACAGCAAAGACGTGCACAATATGTGCGTCGGCGTACTCTATACCATCTTCACTGGCATGTCGCCGCAGAAGGGCTCGCTGCGCCCCCAGCCCAGCAGCCGCGACGCCGTCGAAGCGCGCTACACCGATATCCGCAACCTCGATTTCAGCATGGAGCCCAGCCTGAGCGAGGGCATCGCCGAGTTGTTGCAGCGCGGCGCGTCCGAGAGTATCGAGACGGTGCAGGAATTCATCAATGGCTTGCAGCGGGTCGCCACGCAGCACGGCTGGCAATTCTCCGATTATTACACCAGCGCCGCCAGCAGCGAGGCGCGCATCCAACTGCGAGCCGGCCTCGAGCGCCTGCGCCTGGGCCAGGAGAATGTGCGCGAGGCGCGCGATCTCTTCAGAGAGGCGCTGATCGAGGACGGCATCAGCCGCGATATGGAAGAGGAACTGCGCCGCCTGGTCGTGGTGCTCAACGAGATGCTGAATCACCGCGTGGTGCCTTAGGGCGGCGTACGCATGACTCCCCAGGAATTTGTTGAAAAATGGGCGAATTCTCCGCTTGGCGAGAAGCAAATCGCTCAAGCCCATTTTCTCGACGTCTGCCGTCTCGTCGGCGTAGAGATGCCCGGCGGCATAGGCATGACGCAAAGGGGTGACACCTTTGTCTTCGAGCAGTCGCTAAAAGGGGCCACCGGTTACGGCTTCGCTGATGTCTATTACGAAAACCATTTCGCTGTCGAATATAAATCGCCGGACAAATACAAAGACCTGAATGCCGCCTACGAGCAATTGCAGCGATACCGCGAAAACCTGAAGAATCCGCCGCTATTGGTCGTCACCGATATCAACCGTTGGGAAATCCATACCAATTATCCCAATACTGAAAAGCGTGTCTACCGCTTCGGCCACAGTGAAATCGCCGCCGATAACGAAGTCTTGGGCTGGTTGCGCGCCATGTTCCATGCGCCGGAACGTCTGCACCCCGGCCGCAACACCGAGCAAGTCACGAAGGAAGCTGCCGATGCCTTTAAGTTGATCGCCGACAATATGCGCGACTGGGACGCCGCGCCAACGCGCATCGCCTATTTCCTGACCAAGCTCGTATTCTGCCTCTTCGCCGAAGATGTCGGCTTGCTGCCAACCATTGCCGGCGAGCCCCAGGGCGTCTTCAGCTACATTATTGAGCACTCGCGCGGCAAACCGAGTGTCTTCAAACAGTATATTCAGAATCTTTTTGTCGCGATGAACGAAGGCGGAAATTTGTTCATGCGCGACATACCCTACTTTAATGGCACGCTCTTCAATGTCGTCACCGTCGAAACCCTTCAGCCAAACGCGATAGAAGAACTATCTAAAGCGGCAAAACTGAATTGGGCGTCGATTGAGCCGTCCATATTCGGCACGCTGTTTGAGCGCAGCCTCGACCCCAACAAACGCAGCCAGCGCGGCGCGCATTACACCTCCCGGGACGACATCTTGCTTATCGTCGAACCCGTCCTTATGCAGCCCCTGCGTTATGCCTGGGATACTGTTCAGTTGGAAGCCGCGCCTATTCGCGAACGCTACGACAACGCGGGGACGGGCCGCGCCAAAACCAATGCGCGCAACCAGCTGCTGGCGAAGCGTGACGAGATACTCGCTCGCATACGTGGGACCACCGTGCTTGACCCAGCTTGCGGCAGCGGCAACTTTCTTTATATCTCCCTGCAAATGTTGATGGATCTGGAGAAAGAAATTATCCATCATCCGCTTTGGGTGGGTTTGCAAATGGCGACGCGGGAAGTGCATCCTCGCCAAATGTACGGCATTGAAATCGACCCCATCGCCCACGCCCTTGCCAGCATCGTCGTCTGGATCGGCTATATCCAGTGGCGCATCAACAATGGCTACGGGCAGGAATTCGGTGAGCCCATTTTGGAAGAGCTTGAAGAAAATATCGTTTGCCAAGATGCGATTTTGGCTTTCGACGAAGCAGGGAAGCCAACCGAACCTGCATGGCCAAGTGTGGATATTATCGTCGGCAATCCGCCTTTTTTAGGCGGCAAGAAGCAAAGACGTGAATTAGGCGATGAATATATTGAGCGATTGCTTGCATCATTCCCGCAGATTCATGGCGAAGCGGACCTGTCAACATATTGGTTCGAGAAGTCACGACATCAGGTTAAGAGCGGACAAGCGAAACGCGTCGGCCTTTTGAGTACAAATAGTATCCGAGGAGTACGTAGTCGGACGGTTCTGGATCGAATAAAAGAGATGGGCGACATCTTTATGGCTTGGTCTGACAGAGAATGGATTTTGGATGGCGCCGCAGTTCGCGTGTCGATGATTGGATTTGATGATGGCAGTGAGACTGCCAAGACTTTAGATGGCAAAGTCGTCAATGAAATCAATCCAGACTTAACCGGAGCGGACTACATTTCGGCTGCTCTTCGCTTGCCAGAGAACAGAGGTATCTCGTTTATGGGTCTATCGCCAACTGGCGACTTCCCGATATCCAACGGTTTAGCACAGAAAATGTTACGGGCTAATATCCAGAACAGTAGAGCGTTACGCAGATATATTAGCGGCAAAGATCTTACGTCTCGGGATCGCATGAATTGGATTGTAGATTTGACCGGTTTGGATTTACAGCAGGCTGCTCAATATGAGTTGCCTATGCAATACCTGTTAGAGCACGTGAAACCTTATCGCGACAGCCACAGAATCGCTAAACTTCGCACTAACTGGTGGCTCTTCGAGGCAACTCGAACAGGAATGGTCAGTGCTCTGCGCGGCAAGTCGCGCCAATTGATGACTTCACTTACGGCAAAGCACCGTTTCTTTATTTGGTATCCGAGCGAGGCTCGCGCTGCTAATACAGTAGTCGTCATCGCCAGAGACGACGATTATATGTTTGGTATGCTGCATTCGAAGATTCATGTGGTTTGGGCATTGCGAAAGGGGGCAACACTAGAAGACCGACCTCGCTACAATAACTCCACCACATTCGAGACTTTCCCCTTCCCCTGGCCGCCCGGCACGGAAGACACAGCACATCCCGCCAATGCCCGCATCAGCGCCGCCGCCGCGCAACTGCACCAAGAGCGCGATGCCTGGCTGAATCCGCCCGGCATGAGTGAGAAGGGGGTAAAAGATCGCACCCTGACCAATCTCTACAATGCCCTCGCCGTCTTTCGCGGCAAGGACACAATGCGCGTCAAACCCGCCGCCGCCGACTTCGCTCCCCGCCTCGACCAACTGCACCGCGAACTCGACCAAGCCGTCTGCGAAGCCTATGGCTGGGACTACGCCATACTGGATGACGAGGAAGAGATTCTGCGCCGCCTGCTCGCCCTCAACCTGGAGCGGGCGGCGCAGACGCTTTAAGGGCGCGCCCAACTCCGGCAGTCTCTGTTGGACTGTTTAGGCGCTCTTCCCGTTTTCTTCATTTGAACATTGCAGCGCCGTCCAAGCCCGACAAGAGTCGTCATTCTAACTTGCGCGTACGGTTGATGAGTTGCGTGGTGCTGTGGTCGCGCAAATATTCGATCAGCTCGACGCGGCCGCCGTAGGCTTCGACAGTCGGGCGCTCCGGCAGCGGCTTGTCGGCATAGTCGCCGCCTTTGACGTAGATATCCGGCTGCAAAGCGCGCAACAAGCTATCGGCAGTGTCTTCTTCGAAGATGATCACAGCCGCGACCGGTATCAGCGCCGCCAAGAGCCGCGCTCGCTCGGCAGCTGGCACGAGAGGCCGCCCGGGTCCTTTCAGGCGCCTGGTCGAGGCATCGCCGTTCATGCCAACGTACAGGGCATCGCCCAGCTGGCTGGCCTTCTCCAGATAGTCGAGATGGCCGATATGCAGCAGGTCGAAATGACCGTTGGTGAAGACCAGGGTCTTGCCCGCCTCGCGCAGAGATTCGCGCAATACCTGCGCTGCTGAAAGTTCAAGCACTTCACCCATCAGTTCACTCAGCGATCTTTCCGGCGATAGACCAGCTTCAGCCCCGACCATTGCGCGTCGATGGCGGCGACTTTTACATCGACCAGCCCGCCAGCCAGCGCCACATCGCGCACGACGTCCTCGCTGATATCTGTGGGCATCTTGGCGGCCTTCTTGTACCAGGAAATCCAGATCATGCCCGACTTACGGATGGCGGCTTTCAGGCGCGGGAAGTCGGCTTCATAATCGGCGCGCCACACATAGAATGCCTGCACAAAATCGTAGTCGACGCCTGCTAGTTCACGCTCGATGGTCGCATCGGCCGGCAGCTCGCCCAGCAGTTCGAGATAGTCAGCGGGCGTCCCCAGCAGGGCTACGCGAAACCCGCTTTTGATGCCGAGCTTCTTGACCAGGGGCTTGCCCGAATAGCCGGCCGTCATGCGCCGCGCCTAAGCAAACTTGTCGCTATAGAGTTGGCGCGCCAGCGTTTCCGCCTGCGTCACCCACTCTGCGATCACATCAATGCCCTTCTGCCAGAAGCCCGGGTCATTGATGTCCACGCCGACTTTCGCCAGCAGCCGATCGGGATAATCGGAGTCGCCGGCGGCCAGCAGGTCGATGTATTTTGGCACGAAGCTCGCTCCCTCTTCCTGATAGATGCGGTAGAGCGCCAGCACCAACAGCTCGCCGAAGGAATAGGCGTAGACGTAGCCCGGCGTGTGCAAGAAGTGCGGCACGTAACTCCACCAACTGCCGTATTCGTCGGTGATGGCGACGCTGTCGCCGAACATATCGCGCTGCGTCTCCAGCCACAGTTCGTTGAAGCGCTCGGCGGTCAATTCGCCTTCGCTGCGGCGGGCGCTGTGCATCTTGTCTTCAAAGCGGTTCATGGAAATCTGCCGGAAGACCGTGGCGAAGGTGTCCTCGATTTTCTCGGTCAGCATGGACAGCTTGACCTCCTGATCGTCTTCGGCGGCCATCAGATCCTGGAAGACCAGCATCTCGGCGAAGGTCGAGGCCATCTCGGCTGTGGTCAGCGGCGTGTAGAGGGCGAATAGCCCGCTCTCGCGCCCGCTTAAGTACATGTGGATGCCGTGTCCCAGTTCATGCGCCAGCGTGGTGACATCGCGCGCATCGCCCAGATAATTGAGGAAGACGTAAGGATTGGCCGAGGCGACGGTGGGGGATGCGAAAGCGCCGCCGCGTTTATTGGGCAAGACGGGCGCGTGTATCCAGTTCTTGTCGAAAAAGTGCCGAGCCGCGGTCTTCATGCGCGGGCTGAAGTTTTCGAAGGCTTCCAGCACGATGTCACGCGCCTGCTCCCAAGCGTAGAATTCCTCGCTCTCCTTGAGATTCAGCGGGGCATAGCGATCGTAGTCGTAGAGCTCGTCATAACCCAGCAGCGCCTGCTTCAATCGGTAGTGCCGCGCGACCAAATCGTAGTTGCCGGTCACCGTTGACACCAGCGCTTCGACGACCTCGTCGCTGGCTTTGTTGCTCAAGTTGCGCGACGAGATCCAGCTGGCGTAGCCGCGGCGTCGGTCGCTATTGGCTTTGTCCAGCGCCAGAGTGTTAAAGATGAAAGTCAGCTCCAGCAACTTTTCTTCGAGCTTGTCGGTCAGTTTGCGCCAAGCCATCTCGCGCGCATCGCGGTCGGCATCGCGCAGCTTGTTGAGGACGAAGGTCATGTTGACCTCGTCGCCCATCCAGTCGAAGCGGAAGGCGCTGGTCAGCTGGGTGAAGAAGCGCGTCCAGGCGGCGCTGCCGGTCACCTGCTTTTCGATGACGATCTGCTCCTCGGCTTCCGACAGATAATAGGGTTTGTTGCGTCGTTCCGCCTCCAGATAGTAGCGGCAATTTTCCAGCTGCGGGTCAGCCAGGATGGCTTCCGCCTGCGCGTCATCCAACGCGTTCCACTCGATGTAAAAGAAGACGATCTTCTGGTTCAGCTCGGCGTCCAGATCCTGGATCCTGGCCATATACGCTGTGTAGTCGGGATTGCCGGTATCAGTGGAGAAGTTGAGCATCGCAAAGGAGCCCAGTCGGCCGCTGAGATCGTATATCGCTTCCAGGTCGGCGTAGGCGCTGACGAAATCCGCGGCGCTCATCTGCGCCAGTTTGCCGCGCCAGCGCTCTTGGAAGGCGTCCATAAGCTGGTTGAGTTTCTGTATATCGGCGTCAATCTGCGGGTCATCCAGGCTTTGGTAGAAAATGGACAGATCCCAGATGACGTCTTCTGCGCCAGTCAGGCGCTCCGGCACGGCTTCGCTCATCGCACTCTCGCTTCTGTGTCTGTGACTAAGTTAACGGCGCAATCCTAGCAGAAGCCAGGGAATCGTGTAGGGGCGACCGGCGAATGAGCAGCCCAATCAATCGCGCTCTTTGCCAAAACGCATGTTCTGTGATACACTTCGGCTGGGTGAAAATCATTTTAGAATCACCTCGACATAAATGGTGATAATGTCCATGCTGAGGGACAAAGGCAGATGCGATGTTTATGAATGACGCGAGATTCAAACGCATGGCCAAGGAATATGAAGCGCTGCGGAGTACGCAGAATACGATCATGGACGGCCTTGAAGAAGTGCTGCCGGCTATGGCGTCGGCCATTGACGCCAACAGCAAGGGCATTCAGGAGAACCGCGAGGCGATCCAGGAGAACCGCGAGGCGATCTTGGTCAATACCAGCATGTTGCAAGCAATCATTGAGCACCTGGAAGTGCCTTATGAGGAGAAGCCGCCGATGGGATTCCGCCAGGGTTAGGCGGCAATTGTCCCCGAAAAGCGAGTGCGCAGGCTTGGCTTAGGCTCGTGCAGAGGGAATGAGGCGGGGCCGGGTCCGGCGTTTAGCGCCCCGATTTGGCTTGCGGCACGGCGAAGATCATGCGGCCAGTGGGCCGGTTGATCAGTTTGGTCACCTCCACACTGACGTTGCGGTCCATGTATTTCTGTCCCGATTCCACCACAACCATGGTGCCGTCATCCAGGTAGCCGACGCCCTGGTTGGGATCGCGACCCTGCTGGATGATGCGGATGGCGAATTTCTCGCCCGGGATGTAGACCGATCGCACCGCATTGGCCAGCGCGTTGATATTCAGCACATCGACGCCCTGCGCGTCGGCGACTTGGTTGAGGTTAAAGTCGTTGGTCACCAGCGAGGCGTTGAGCTGGATGGATAGGGCCACCAGCTTGGCATCCACTTCGCCGAAATCTTCCGGATCGTCGTCGATGATCTTGACGGGCAAATCGTTGTTGCGCTGCAGTTCATTGAGCTTGGCCAGGCCGCGACGACCGCGATTGCGCCGCAGCGGATCGGATGAATCGGCCACGCGGTGCAGTTCGCTCAGCACAAAGCGCGGGATCACCACCGTCCCGCCGATGAAGCCGGTCTCGGCGATTTCAACAATGCGCCCGTCGATCAGCACGCTGGTATCCAGCAGCAGTTGGCGGTTGGCAAAGGGCTGCAAGCGCCGCTGCCAACCCATGATCTTCTCGCTGATGACATCCAGGATTTCGCTGGAGCGAATGTTAAACAGATTCATGCCCAGATAGCCGCATATCAGGGAAACCAGCGCCGGCAGGACACGGCCTGCGGGATCGCCCAGCAGCGACAACGGAAAGGCCAACATCAGCGCTATGGTCAAGCCGACCAGTCCGCCCAGTATCGCCAGCATCAGCCGCGGCACCGTCATCTCGCTGGCGTGACGCCGCCAATAGCGAAATGGCACGATGGTGAACCAGGGCGTGGCGATCAAGCCGAACAAGGCGCCCAGCCCGGCGAAGATCAACATGCTTTCTTCCGCGTCAAATTGCGTGAGGTGCGCCAGCGCGGCGCCAATGCGGCTGCCGATAATTGCGAATACGACCAGGCCGATGAAACGGCAAACGAGATATGAACTCATAAATCCCCATTCTCCCGTGCTTAGCCCGATCCGTACTCCTTCCGCTTCAACTAATGCTTAACGAAGAGTCGAGATAAGGATAAACAACAAAATATCTATGATGAACCATTGCGGACGGCTGCCTGCGTACCGGGCGGGATGAGTGTCTGCTGATGTTGGTGAACGGCCGCCCAAGCGCAGGACGCCTACCATATATTATAGCCCTTGCGGGCAGCGCCTACACGCGTTGCGCGCCTCAGTTGGGGCATTACGCTTAAGTTGTCTTCTGCCGAGAGCCCGGCCGCGATGTTCTTCAACCGCTTGACAGATGTAGAACAAAGCAAGTAATGCGAATCTTGTCTCAAGAAAATCCTCTTTTCACCACAGAGGCTCACGAGGGTACACAGAGCGCACAGAGGGTTTGTATTGTTGCGATGCCGCCGCGCTCAACGCCACTATTCGTCAAGTGGAAACTGTCGCTGGCATACAATCAGGGAATTGCTTTACTCAGTGCCCTCTGTGTATCCTCTGTGCTCTCTGTGGTAAGTATTATTGTGACTTGCTTGCGCTTACTGAAGCGAATCGTCGAGGCTCAGGCCTACTCCCGGCGTCAATGAGACGGGCGGCCGTCCTGCGCGGCAAAGCTCAATGCGCGGGTTCCGGCGCCCCGCTCGGAAGGCGACTGACCGCGGCGCAGCGCCATCCGTTCGGCGCGCAGCCTGCGTCCGTAGCTGCCCGCCAGGTAACCCTGCACCGGCACGAATAGCGCCAGACCCAACAGCGCCGCCGGCAGCAGCGCCAGCAGAATGATGCTGGCCGCCAACGAAGCGATCAGCCATTGCAGCGCCAGCGTGCTGTGCTTATGCAGGCTGCGCAGCAAGCGGTTCAGCTGATAGAAAGAAGCGGATTCCCAAGATTCGGCGTAACGGACCAGCCCCAGCGCCAGCAGCGACCATACCAAGGCAAAATACAGAATCAGCAGCGGCGCCAACGCGCCCAGTATGCTCAAGAAGGTGATGCCGCCGAATAGACTCACGGCGATGACATGGCGGAAGGCGTAGAGGAAGAGCACGGCCAGCAGCAAGGGCAAATGGTAGACGATTAGCGCCACCAAGACCGGAAAGCCCTTGCTGATGTCTTCGCCGATATGATCCCACTCCGGCAGCGGGCGCGGGTAATCATTGCCGACATTGTGTATGAGCTCTGTCAGATAACCCAGCAGGGCGCAGAGGCTGATCAGCCCGATAACCGGCACCGGGCAAAGCAAGGCGAACACCGCCGTCTCGCTCAGTTTGCCCAGCCAATGCTTGTCTTCGGAAATGTATGTGAATGCGCTTATGAAATTCATGATCATTGCAGTCCGATTTATTTGTTATGAGACTTCACATTCGCTTAAAGTAATCTTAACTTGCTTAAAGGTCTTGTCAAGGACATTTCCCTGTTTCACTAGCGGACTCCCAATGAAATCCGCCTGGCATTGCAGCGCGATGCGGGCAAACGGGACTATGCCGCCATTGAAGTCTGCATTACATTTTCGCTTACTGAGACGACATTCGCGGGCGTAAGGCCATGCTCTACAAGCTGCTGGGGACGGTTTTCCCGGCAAAAGCAAAATCCATCCAGCCGCGGCGCATCGTATTGATCCGCCCCTGTTGCATCGGCGATGTCGTCATGGCCACGGCCGCATTGACGGTGCTGCGCGACGCGTTTCCGCAGGCGCATATCAGCTGGGCGGTGGGCGAGTGGTCGGCCCGAGCCATCGCGCATCACCCGGCAGTTGACGAGATCGTCGATACGGGCGCGGACATGCCGCTGAATTCGCCGGCTGCTTTCCTGCGCTTGGTCGGGCTGCTGCGAGCCGGGGGCTACGATTGCGCTGTATCTCTGGTGCGCTCGCCCTTGATGAGCCTGGCCCTGCGCCTGTCCGGCATTCCCCTGCGCGCCGGTCTGGACAGCCGCGGGCGGGGCTTTGGTTACAACTTGCGAGTCGCAATCGACCCGGATAAACCTGAGCACGAAAGCGAGATTTACCTGAAGGTGGTCAGCGCGCTGGCGGGTCGCGAGATGCATGCCTTCGCCAACTTGCCGGTTGCCGAGGCGGCTTTGGCGGTGGCTCGCGCATATCTTGCGGCCGAAAATATCGCCGCGCCTTTCATCGTTGCGCATCCCGGCGGCGGCGTCAATCCGGGGGCGCGCTTCAAAGCCAAGCGTTTTCCGATGCAGCAATTCGCGCAGATGCTGAATCAGGTGGCGGAGTCGTGGAAAGCGAGCGTGGTTCTGCTGGGCGGGCCGGGCGATGCCGAGCTGGTCGCTGAGGTCGAGCGGCAGCTGGATGTTCGCTCAGTCAGCTGGGTCGATCGCCTCACTTTTCCCGAGATGGGCGCGCTGGCGGCGGAAGCGCTGGTATACATCGGCAACGACACAGGCCTGACTCATCTGGCGGCGGCCAGCGGCGCCAAGGCCGTCATGCTGATGGGGCCGACAGACCCGCGGCGATACGAGCCATACACACCGGACAGTCTGGTCGTAGCGACCCCTTTTGAAGTCGGCAGCCGTGGCGTGGCGGGCGCACAGCCAGATTCGTCCGCATGGCCTGACCAAGGCGCTCACGTGGCGGCGGCAGTGAAGCGAATCCTCGACTTTCTCGATAAATGACCTCTAGCAGGCGCGCCGGACGCTGTCCCGCCGCACACGGGTCTGTGCTACCATTGAGCGGGCGCAATCAACAGACAAGCAGGGACGGACATTATGAGCTACAAAAACATCATTGTCGATCAACCGGCGGAGGGCGTGGGGCGCGTGCGGCTCAACCGGCCCAAGGCCTTGAACGCGCTCAACTCGGCGCTGATGGACGAGGTGATGGCGGCTATGTCGGCATTCGACGCCGACCCCGCAATCGGCGCGATGATCTTGACCGGGGACGACAAAGCCTTCGCCGCCGGCGCCGACATCAAGGAGATGGACGGCAAGACGCAAATCGACATGCTGATGTCGCGCTCGCTGGTTGACCGCTTTGATATTGAGAGCCTAAAAAAGCCCATCATCGCCGCAGTGTCCGGCTACGCATTAGGCGGCGGCTGCGAAGTGGCCATGAGCTGTGACATGATCGTCGCTTCGGAGACGGCGGTTTTCGGCCAGCCGGAGATCAACCTGGGCATCATCCCCGGCGCCGGCGGCACTCAGCGCTTGACTCGCGCGGTGGGCAAGGCGCTGGCGATGGAGATCATGCTGACCGACCGCAAGCTCAGCGCGCAGGAAGCGCTGCGCTATGGACTGGTCAATCGCGTGGCGCCGCTGGACGAGTACATGGACGCGGCCATCGCCATCGGCCAGAAGGTAGCGCGCCGCTCCCAGGTCGCCATCCGCCTGACCAAAGAAGCCATCAACAAAGCCTACGAGACTTCGTTGAGCGAAGGGCTGGCGCTGGAACGGCGCAACTTCCTGATCGCTTTCGGCTCGGAAGACAAAGCCGAAGGCATGCGCGCGTTCATCGAGAAGCGGCGGGCGGAATGGAAAAACCGCTGAGCCTGACCCTGCATTACAGCGCGAATATCGGCGGCGATCTGGCGCTGCTGCCGCGGCTGTTTACGTTTATACAGCAACTAAAAGCGCGCGCCAATCAGCCGGCTTTGCTGCTTGACCTGGGCGGGACCTGCGCCGACTCGGTCTGGCATTGCCGCGCCACCGGCGGCCGCTCGGCGCTGATCGTGCTGGATGGCATGGGCTACCACGCCGCCAATGTCGAGGGCGCGCTGGATGCGGAAAACCGCGCCAAACTGGCAGGGCAAGTCACAATGGCGCTGGTGGATGCCGCGCGAAGCTGGACCTATCAGGTACCGCCAGTGACCGACCCGAGCATTCTCATCACTCTGAGACCGCAGCAGCGCGCCGCCCGTTTACAGGTCGTGCTGACGCCGGCTGCGGAGACGCGCATAGACGCGAGTGTGCTGCGGCTGCGCGAGGTGGGCGCCGGGCATATTGGCGAAGTGGCGGTGGACTTGCGCGGGGAGCCGCGGATCGTGTCGTCGGCCGTGCATACCATACCGGCCGATACACCGCCCAATCCCAGCATCGCCGGCGCCGTCGAATTCGTCGAAGCGGAAGTGCGACTGTTTGACAGAAAATCATAACTCATATAAGCTAGCGGCATAATCTGACCTCGTCAAACAAGCAGAGCAATCGCACCAGAACCAATTATGTGCCGAATGTCACATAAATCTACCACGATGTAGGGGCGACACTGTGTGTCGCCCATGAAAAGAATGAGAATATTGTGGGCGATTCACAGAATCGCCCCTACATTGCCTCCTTTTTGCCAGAAAAGGAGTTAAATCTCGGTGTCCTCGGTGGTTAAAATAATCTGGTGCGATTGCTCTGGTCAAACAAGCAGCGGTGGAGCAAATGGCCGTAGCTGAGATTCGCCAAAAACGCGTGGAAAACGATATTGAGACGCTGCGCAATACGCAGAGCGGTCTCATGGATCGCATCGACAGTTTCGCCGAAACACTGAATGAGACGCGCGATATCGCCCTCGACAATCAATCCCGCCTAATCCGAATCGAACGCCGCATGGATGGGTTCGACACCCGCATGGATGCGTTCAACAACCGATTGGATCGGGTTGAGCAGATTTGCGCGGAAAACCGCGCTCTAATTCTCGAAAACCGCGAAATCTTGCTCGCCATTGCCGATCACCTGGGCCTTGTCTACGAAGTACCGCCCAAGCGCCCTCAATCTGACTGAGCCAGATCGTGCTGACGCCAGCCGCGGATTCGCAGGTCGAGGCGGAAGCGCGACTGTTTGACAGAAAATCATAACTCATATAAGTTGGCGGCATAATCTGACCTCGTCAAACAAGCAACGGTGGAGCAAATGGCCATAGCTGAGATACGTTAAAAACGCGTGGAAAACGATATTGAGACGCTGCGCAGTACGCAGAGCGCGCTCATGGATCGCATCGACAGTTTCGCCGAAACGCTGGAAGAGACGCGCGATATTGCCCTCGCAAATCAGTCACGTTTGGATCGGGTTGAGCAGATTTGCGCCGAAAACCGCGCGATCCTGCTCGCCATTGCCGACCACCTGGACCTCACCTACGAAGTGCCGCCCCGGAGCCCTCAATCCGACTGAGCCAGATCCTGCTGACGCCGGCCGCGGATTCGCAGGCGCGCAGCAGAACTCCGAGGCCAAATGAGCGCCAGCAAGCTGCGGATTCTCTCCCGACACCGCGAGCACATGGGTGTGCTCACATCACCCGCTGACTTTGAGCTGGCGTCCGGCGGAAGCATCGCCGTCGAGTCGCTGGTTGACGACCCTCGCCTCAGCCTCTATTGCCTCGACCACGACAATCAGCGCGCCATCTTCACCGCGCTGCCGGGCGGCGTCGATCCGCTGGCCGCGCCTTTTATGTATCAGGCGCAATTCGACCACGCCAAATACCTGGTCACAGTTCCCTATGCCGAGTTCTTGAAACTGGCTGCGCAACTGCCGCCGGCGCCAAAACTGCTCTGCCTGCACAATATCGGCCGCTGCGGCTCCACCGTGATGAGCCGCGCCCTAAACGAAATCGAGGGCGTACTCTCCCTGTCCGAGCCGGATGCGCTGACCGCCTTCATCGGCTTGCGGTCGCTGCCCAACGCCGAGCAGCGTAACCTGTTGCGCGCCTGCGTCGCCTGGCTTGCGCGCCCGGCCATCATCGGCGACGCCGCACAAGTGGTCATCAAGTTCCGCAACCAGGCCATGGCCGTGCTGGACCGCTACGTTGAGGCGCTGCCGGAGGCGCAGCACCTCTTCATGTACCGCAACGTCATCGACTGGCTGGCGTCGTTTCAGCGCCTGCGCGTCAACCGCGGCGAGATACCCACGCGCTACAGCCGAGAGCAAATCATCCAGCAGCAAGCAGCTTATTATCAGTGCCCGGCGGCGGAGATTGAACGGCTGGCGCACCCGTCGCAGAGCAGCTACCTGAGTCTGGAGGGCCGCGCGCTGGGCTGGCTGTTTATGCTGGGGCGCCACCTGGCGCTGGCGGAGCGGGGCGCGCCGTTAACAGCCAGCCGCTATGAGGACTTGCAGCAGGGGCGCGATGCCGTCCTCTTGAACGTGCTGCGGCTGCTGGACTTGCCGCCGCCGGCGCTGTCGGCAGCGGTAGCCGCCTTCGAGAGCGATGCGCAAGCCGGCACCAAGCTGGCGCGGGATAACAAGCGCGGCAATACCGTGGCGCTGCCGGCGGAGATGCAGGCGACTGTGCGGCGGCTGCTGGCGCTGCAGCCGGTTATCAATCACGCGGATTACACCCTGCCGGGCACGCTGCGGCTGTAGCTCGACTAGTTCACGCATTGTAGTTGCGACCTGCCATGCCGCCCCCAGGAACAAAAAGGGCGACTCACAGAGCCGCCCCTACATTTTGCATTTGCGTGTACTTGGCGCTAAGTCAAGCGGTTGTAGAACTCGACCACCATCTGAATGTCGATTGGCGTCTGCACTTCGCCTTCTTCGGGGACGCGATCCAGCGTCACGCGGAAGTTCTCTTTGTCGACCGTCATATAGGGCGGGAAATAGGCCGACTGCTGAATCCATTCCTGGATGTGCACATTCTTTTTCATCTTGTCGCTGACTTCAACGACGTCATTGGCGCGCACCTGATACGAGGGCAGGTTCACGCGCCGGCCGTTGACCAGGATATGCCCGTGCCCCACGATCTGCCGCGCCGACCAAATGGTCGCCGCCAAGCCGGAGCGGTAGACGATATTGTCCAGGCGCCGTTCCAGCAGGCTGAGCATGTTGACGCCGGTCGGTCCCGCCATCAGCGCCGCCTTCTTGTAATAGTTGCGCAGTTGCCGTTCGCGCACATTGTAGATGAATGACAGCTTCTGCTTCTCATCCAGCTGCAGCGCGTAATTGCTGCGCCGGCCGGAGCGGAAGGATTTCTCGCGGCCGTGCTCGCCGGGGGGATAGGCGCGGTCTTCCAGAATGCGCGAATACTTCGGGCGCGGCACCAGCAACTCGCCGAAGCGACGCTGGGGTTTGGCTTTTGGTCCGTGATACGATGCCATATATTGACCTATCCTCGTGCTTGCGGGGGGATTTCTCCCGCTCAATCCGCCTGAAATCGGTAAAACAGTATAGTTGATTCTGCACGGAGTGGTAGGGCGAGTTTGGCAATCCGCTTGCGCTACCGGAATTGTAAGGCTTGTCCGGTACTGCAGATCATACGCAAAGACAACTGGAATAGTGCCTAATCGAAACAAAAGCGTGGGCGATTCTCGCGAAAGTCAACAGCATTTTACAGAATTCGCCATGAATAGCTCCCCTTCCCTAGCTTGCTGGGGAAGGGGCCGGGGGATGGGGTAGAAAAAGCGCGATTTCATAACCCAGTACCGGACAAGCCTTGTAGGGGCGACCAATCTTTGCGAATCTGTTTGTACTCTGTCGGGCGACCCACTGGGTCACCCTTACGAATCCTCTGTGCCTCTGTCGCGAATCCCTACGCCGGCTTATTCTCCAAGCGACCCAGCCAGTAATGCACGTCAAAGCTCTCGTCGCCGGTCAGGAAGCGCCACAGCTTGATGCGATTGACGATCTCCAGCCGGCCCGAGGCCGCTTCAAACCAAGGCTCTTGCTTGGACAAGATGCCCTGCACGTCGTCAGTCCGCGGGAAGCCGCTGTGGATTTCTTTGGGCGCGGCATAGTCATCCGTCAGGTCGTCGGTATTCCACAGCCGCAGTTGCCGCACCACCGGGTTCAGGCGCAGCTTAAACATATAGCGCCGCCGGTCAGTCTGATTCTGGCGGCCGCAATGCCAGATGCCGTGGTGCAGCGCCAAGACCGACCCGGCTTTGCAGACCATGGGGATCTGCCCGCGCATATTCTGGTAGGCGGCCACATCCATTTCATTGACGCGCCGGAAGTGGCTGCCCGGCAGCAGCAGCGTACCGCCCATTTCCAACGGCACATCGTGCGGGAAGTACATCAGCTGGATGTCGAAGTGACTGCGGCAGTCGATTATCGAATCGGCATGCAAACCCTGCGCCTTGCCTTCGTTCGGCTCGCGCACATGAATCGCGTCGTGATCGAAGAGCGGGTCCTCGCCGACCAAACTGGCGATCAAGCCCTGGATCTGCGGCATGTCCAGCAATCGGCGGATGGGACTGCCATGATAGCACTGCGACAATGGCGTGCCGGCCCGATGTCCCTTGATCTCCTGCCGGTCGATGCCGCGCATGACCGCCTGGTTGATCTCGTCCGGAACCAACTCGTCAAAGCGCAGGTAGCCGCGCGCGACGAATTCCGCCATTTGTTTAGATGAGAGGTGATACTTCTTATCGATCATGCTAAAATTCCCTCCAAGATTGCAATAGCGACTGACAATCGTTGGCTTCGCTCAAAGCGACGAGCTTCAAATTGCCGATCAAAAGTCCTCCAGCTTTTCAAAGAGAAATCCGTATTTCATAAACGAGGTCGTATACTCTTCGCCCGGGTAGGGCGGGATGAGCACCGGATGCTGGATCAAGCGCCAGCCGTCCTTCAGCGCGTCCAGGCCGGTCTCGTAGGGCGGCTCGTCATTGTCGCCGGTGGTGAATGAATCTTTGCCCGTGCCGTCGTAGACGGACCAGCCCAGCACACGGCTGTCCAAGGCCGATGTATGCAGATAGAGCGTCAAGACTTTTTGTCTAATTGTCCCGGTCATTTCAATCCCTTCGCTTGCGAGACCAACACGAAGAGAATCCTACCGCATTAGCAGTGCCGGGACAAACCGGATTTGTGGTTTTTGTTCAGCGCCCTCAGTCGCCATCTTCCTCGACCACGATGTCGGTTTTCTGCTTGGGGGTATTTTTGGGCTTCTCTTCATCGGACGCATCCATTTGGATGATGACTCTGGCGTCCGGAAAATCCGAGCGCTCGCGGAAGTACTTGATGACCGCGTCGCCGATCACCCTGGCTTTGGCCGCCATCGCCGCGCTCTTCACCGCCCAGCCCACCAGCGGGATGATGCCGACTGCTTCGGCGATGACGCCGCCCGCAATAGCGCTGCCCACCGCCCCGGAAAGAATCGACAGCAGGTGTTCCATATCAAAGGCGTTGACGCCGTAAGCGCCGGCGACCTGGTGGATCATGGCCGTATCAGCTGCGGTCAGGAAAAAGGCGCTGCCCGGGATCCAGCCCGTGAGCGCGGCCCCTGTGGTCCAATTCGTTACCAACTTACGCGCTTCGCGATCCGCATCTTGTAATGATTTCGACATGATGTTGTCTTTCTTTCGTTATAGCCTACTATTACATTGAAACGAGAGGCTCGGTATTCCGCCATTGCGCCGTCCGCCGACAACGCTCAAGGCGCATGCCTTTGAATAGCGTTGGAGCTCATGCCTTTTATACGTTGACGGGCCCGTAGCGTTGCGCAAATCACAAGCGAAGTGGCGCCTCTCATTGAGCGGAAAGCGCTTCGGCAAGGAAAGCAAAAGTGGATGCGAAGATTGCGAATTTATTGGTGGTAAGCTCGGCCGAAGAAGAGACCAGGCGCTTTACAGAATACTTGCGGGACGATTTTGATTTGGCCTTCGTGAACTTAGGCGCGGAAGCGCTTGGCTGCCTGGACGGCGCCACAAATATTGACCTGGTGCTGCTGGCCGGTCCGCCGCCGGATATCGGCGTCCTGGAGTTGGTCGGCGCCATTCGCGATAGACACTTCGCCGGCGGCCTGCCCCTTATCATGCTGGAAAGCGATGGCGGGCCCGAAGAAGTCGCGCTGGCCTTTCAGAAAGGCGCTGACAACTGCCTGATGCGGCCCTTCACCGAAACGGCGCTGCGAGCTCGAATCGACGCGCTGCTGGAAGTCAAGCGCAGCTTCGACCGCGCGCGGGCCAAATACACTGAACTGGAAGAAACCAATTTGCAGCGCTTGCAGGTCAGCCGCATGGCCTCGCATGACCTGCAATCGCCGCTGAACAATATCCGCCTGGCCGTCAAGGGCTTGCAAAGCGGAGACTTCAGCGACCCCAACGACGTGAATCGCTCGCTCGAGACGATTCGGGTCCTGGCGGAGAATATGGGCGAAATCATGTCCAACTACCTGGACGTGATGGAGCTCAGTTCGCGGCAGCTCCGCATTCAACTCAAGCCGGTGAATCTGCGCGATGCCATTGTAAATATATCAAGCCAGTACGAGTTTGCCGCCCGCCAGAAGGACATCCGGCTGCGAACCGGCTCGGTTGAAGGCTGGGTCATGGCGTCTGGTGCAGGCGCTTGGCAATCTGGTCGACAACGCCGTAAAATACAGTCCACCGGGCAGCGCAGTCTCGCTCGCCACCCACATTGAGAGTGGCCTGGGCTGGCTGATCATCGCGGACGACGGGCCGGGCATTCCGCCGGCCGACCGCTCGCGGCTATTCCAGGAATTCGGCAAGCTGAGCACTTATCCGACAGGTGGCGAATCGAGAACGGGGTTGGGCTTGTGGATCGTCAAACATCTTGTCGAGGCGCAGGGTGGACAGGTCCGTGCTGAATTCCCGGCTTCGGGCGGTTCACATTTTCGCATCGGCTTTCCCACTGTCGGCGATCTGTCGGGCCTCGACGCGCAACGCTAAATCCGGCGCCCGGCAGCCGCGCTTCTGCCAACGCGACCGTCTGGGCCAAGCTTCACGATGAAAATCTTGCTGCTCAGCGACCGGATTCCGCCAGAGGGCCGGGGCGGGGCGGAGGCCGTCGTCTGGCGCCTGGCGCAGGGCTTGGCAGCCGCCGGGCATGAGACGCACGTCGCCGCCAGCACTACCGGCGCGCCCTTTGAAGAGCTGCGCGACGGCATCCCGACTTATCACCTTCACGCCCATTATCCCGAGCGTTTTCGCGCCTGGCTGTCGCTGTGGAATCCGCAGACATCCGGCGCCCTGCGCAACCTGCTGCAGCGCCTGCAGCCCGACATCGTCAACGCCCACAATATTCACGCTTTTCTGAGCTATCACTCGCTGAAGCTGGCGCGCGCTGCCGGTTGCGGCGTCGTCTTCAGCGCGCACGACGCCATGCCGCTTGTTTACGGCAAACTGCCGGCCTCCTTCGGCGGACATGACTCGCTGGCGATTGGCGACTACCGAATGCCAAGCGGCTACAACTTGCGCGCGAACCGCTTCCGCTATAACCCTTGGCGCAACATGATTATCCGGCGCCATCTGCAGCGGCACACGCATAGTCGCACCGTCCCCAGCCGGGCGCTGGCAGCTGCCTTCGCCGACAACGATTTGCCGCCGGCCGAAGTCGTTCACAACGGCATCGACCTGGACGCCTGGGGGCCGCCGGACGAGACGATCGTCGCTGAGCTGCGCGGGCGGCTGGGCTTGGAAGGCAAGCGTGTCATACTGATCGCCGGCCGCCTGACCGAAGAAAAGGGCATGAGGCAGGCCCTGCTCGCCCTCGATCGTCTGCGCGAATCCTTTAATTCAGTACGCCTTCTGGTCCTCACATCACGCGAAGCCGGGGCGCGGCTGCCGGCGGACTTGGGGCATCTGCGTCCCTACGTTACAATCGGCGGCTGGCTGAGCGGCGCCGAACTGCGCGCGGCTTATCAACTGGCCGATGTGGTAGCTGTGCCTTCGATTTACATCGATCCCTTTCCTACCGTCAACCTGGAAGCCATGGCGGCCGGCAAGCCGCTTGTTGCCACTTGTTTCGGCGGCTCGCCGGAAGTCGTCCTCGACGGCGAGACCGGTTTCATCGTCGACCCTCTGCAAGTTGAGGCTCTCGCCGGCGCCTTGCTGAGGCTGCTGAAGGACGACGCTCTGCGCGCATCGATGGGCGAGCGCGGCCGCGAACGAATCAGGGCGCATTTCGATCTGACGCGGCAGGTCGAGCGGATGCTGGAGATTTATCAGCGGGCGCTGCAATCGCGCTGAACTTTAGTACACTGTTATCCACTGCACATCTAAAGGACAGCAAAACCATGCAGCATCATCATTATCGACGTGCGGACGACCTTTACCGCGCTCAAGCCGCGCTGATGCAATGGACTAATATTGCCGGCGACTGCAACTATCTGCACAAAGGGGATGTCGGCCACCAACTCTTCAACACCTGCTACGGCTACGACAAAAGCGAAGTCTTCCGCTACTGGCTTGATAGGTCTGGTGAACTGGTCGCCTTCGCGCTCCTGGGCCCGCATTGGGAATTCTTCAATCTGCAAGTGGCGCCGGGCCTGCGCGGCAGCGCGGAGCATGTCGCCTTGTTCGAGTTCTGCGAAGGCGAAACCCTGCGCCTGGCCAAGCTATTTAATACCGGCCTCAAAGACTTGTATGTCGATGCCTTTGACTGTGACCCGGCTTATATCGCATTCGTCGAGGCGCGCGGATTCCAGCGGGAAAAGCACGGTATCACTCTGACGCGCCACAATCTGGAAGCTCTGCCGGGTGCGGAACTGCCGCCCGGCTACCGCTTCTACGAGGCGACGGCGGCGGACCTGGATCAACTGATTGACCTGCACAATCACACCTTCGCCGACAAGTGGAACGCCGCGTCGTATGCCAATGTCTTCAACGCGCCACACATGGAGTACGAGTGGGTGGTCGTGGCGCCGGACGGCCGCTTTGCCGCCTTTGTAAACTTGTGGATCGACCAGGTGAATCGCTCGCTTTTGTTTGAGCCGGTCGGTACACATTCCGATTTCCGCCGCCTGGGGCTGGCCAAAACGCTGATGGTCTACGCCATGCGCCGCATGATTGCCGAGCAAGGCATCACAAGCGCCTGTGTCGGCCATGAGCCGTCGGATAAGAATCCGGCTTCCGGAGCGCTCTACGCTTCGGTCGGTTTCAAGTCGCTCTTTGAAGTCTACGACTATAAGAAGCCGGTTGGGCATACCGCCAGGAGCTTCTAGCCCGGCGCCGCTATCGCCAGAGGCGACGTTGTTTGTTTCTGAGCCGCTGGTAGAATATGTCAGATTAAGAGGAGTTGATCAGGAGCGATAAGTTTGCAAATCTTTAATGTGCTTGGCCGTGAGAAACAGCCCTTCAAGCCTATTCACGAGGGGCGGGTCGGTATGTACGTTTGCGGTCCGACCGTATACGAGCATTCACACTTGGGCCACGCCAAGACTTACGTCTCCTTTGATGTCGTAGCGCGTTATCTGCGTTACAGCGGCTGCGATCTGCTCTATGTGCAGAACATCACTGACGTCGGCCATTTGCGCGCCAACGAAGAAGACCGCGTTCTGGTCCGCGCCGCCCAGCTCAACGCCAAACCCATGCAGGTCGTCGAGACCTACACCCGCAGCTACTTCGAGGATATGGACGCGCTCGGCGTCATGCGGCCGGATATCTCCCCGCGCGCCAGCGGCCACGTGCCGGAACAGATTGAGATGATCGAAACGCTGATCGCCGAAGGACATGCTTACGAGGTCGATGGCAATGTCTATTTCGATGTGCTCAGCGATGAAGACTACGGCAAATTATCCAACCGGCGCGTCGAAGAGCAGCAGGACGAATCGCGCGAGCTGGTCGGCGGCGACAAACGCCATCCGGCCGATTTCGCACTGTGGAAAAAAGCCGAGCCGGAGCATATCTTGCGCTGGAACAGCCCCTGGGGCGTCGGCTTCCCCGGCTGGCACATCGAGTGCTCGGCCATGGCCAAGAAGTACCTGGGCGCCAACTTCGATATTCACGGCGGCGGCATCGACAATATCTACCCGCACAACGAAAATGAAATCGCCCAGAGCGAATGCGCCAATCACGCCGCTTTCGCCAATTACTGGATGTTGACCGGCAGCCTGAATGTGCTGGATCCCGACGAGGGCATCCCGGTCAAGATGAGCAAGTCGCTTGGCAACTATGTCACCATCAAAGACGCGCTTGAAATGTATCGCCCGCAAGAGTTGCGCTATTTCATCCTGACCTCGCATTACAGCAATCCGGTGCTTTACAGTGAAGACTCGCTGGCGTCGGCCAAGTCCGGCTGGGAGCGGCTTACCAACGCCCTGCGGCTGGTCCGCCAACAGTTGAACAGCGCGCCCGACAATGACGCCGGCGACGCTTTCCTGGCGCGACTGAACCGGGCGAAGCATGATTTTCGCACCGTTATGGACGATGACTTCAACTCGCCGCGCGGCATCGCCGTGCTGCAAGACCTGACGCGCGATGTCAACACCTTGCTCAACAGCGAGACCGAAGTGGGCGTCGCTACATTGGCCGCGATCAACGAGACCTACGCTGCTTTGGGCGGCGATGTGCTGGGTCTGCTGCCGACTGCCGGCGCGGTTGAGAGCAGCGACGGCCAGCGCGAGGCGGCCCTGATCGAGATGTTGATCGACATGCGGGCGCAGGCGCGCGCTGACCGCGATTACGCCCGCAGCGACGCAATTCGCGACCAGTTGGCGGACTTGGGAGTCGTCCTGGAAGACCGCGCCGACGGCACTATTTGGAGGTTGGCTTAATGGCTTTTTCAAGCGAAGGATGTATAGTCAAAATACTGTCGCTTTTCTCTATGGCCAGACCGATCTAGGTAGTTTTAATGACAGGTCTCACTGTTGCTGACATTAAAATTGAAGCGCGTATTTTTCTGCGCGCCCTTAGTCAGCGCGGAATCAGTTCGTTGTTTGGTGTAACTGATGGCAAAGCCGTCGGAACATACGTTGAACATGAATTTCATACGCACTTGGAGCGAAGCTATCACTACGTCGTGGAGAGTTCCGCAAAAGGCGTAGATTTCCCCGAACTTGACGTCGACTTAAAGGTCACTTCAGCTCGCCACCCGCAATCTTCTTGTCCGTATAGATCTGCTGAACAAAAAGTTTATGGCTTGGGCTACAATCTCATGGTATTTGTGTATGAGAAACGGGACAATGCTGAGCGTGAACTCGCATACCTGAACTTTGTCAATGCAGTCTTTGTGGAGAAAAGGCGAACTGCCGATTTTCAGACAACAAGCGGCATCATCAATATTCTAAACAACGGTGCAAACTTGGATGACATAGATGCTTTATTGCAGGAGAGGAACCTTCCTGTTGACGATGTTGGCCGAAGAATGTTAGCAGAGAGAATTGTTGCGGATCCGCCATTGCAAGGCTACATTACCATTTCCAATGCTCTTCAATGGCGGCTTCAATACGCTCGAACTATTTCAATCGCAGGGCAAGTAGACGGCGTGGACAGTCTGCTGTGAGCAAAAAAAAGATCCTTGGTGACTTCCAGACTCCCGTCCAACTTGCACGAAATGTTATTTCAAGGCTGTTTGCAGATGAGCTTAGATGGGAACGTATTCTTGAACCAACATGTGGGCAAGGTAATTTCATTCGCGCATGCATGGAGGCGGAAAGTGTTCGCGAGATAATTGGGTTGGAAATACAGCATAGTTATGTACAGAAATCCAAGAGGATTCACTCAGAAGCGGTAAACGTCTCGATATCTCAACAGGACATTTTTGACATTGATTTAGCCGTATCTCTACATTGGAATTCCTCATCCCCGCTTCTTGTTGTTGGCAACCCGCCTTGGATTACCAATGCAGAACTAGGGCGAATAAAGGGACAAAACCTACCCAAGAAATCGAATTTTCACAGAGTGTCTGGTCTCGATGCTATGACTGGTAAGTCAAATTTTGACATCGCTGAGGCAGTCTGGCTAAAACTCATTCACGAATTTGTTAATGATCCTGTTACTATTGCTCTGTTGTGTAAAACATCAGTTGCGCGTCGAGTTGCGCAGTTCGTTCTTGACAGGGAGTTACCTGTAAACGGTATGTCCCTATATCGCATTGATGCGCAGAAGTGGTTCAACGTTGCTGTGGATGCGGGGCTATTTAAGTTGGAACTCAACCAAGGTGACATCTCTTATGATGTTGCCGAATACGACAACCTGTTGGATGCGAACCATATAAGAACATTCGGCTTTCTGGGTAAGAATATCGTGGCGGACTTAGACTCTTATCGCCAAGTTGCGGATTTGGAGGGAACCAGTCAGCTTATCTGGCGCCAAGGTGTTAAACACGATGCGGCAAAGGTTATGGAACTAACATGTCGTGACGGTATTTTGAGAAATGGATATGGAGATTATGTCGATATTGAAACGGACTATCTCTTCCCTCTCTTAAAGAGTTCAGATGTGCAATCAATCATTACAGGCTTTGAACCCAGAAAATACGTAATAGCGACGCAAAAGAAGGTGGGTCAGCAAACTTTGCATTTGCGCGATACTGCTCCAAAACTCTGGCGTTACTTAAACTTGCACGCACACCAGATGGACTCTCGAAAATCAAGTATCTATAAGAATGCCCCAAGGTTCTCGATGTTTGGCATTGGAAAATACTCCTTTCAACCGTACAAGGTTGTGGTGTCAGGCTTCTATTTGCCGGCACGATTCGTGTTGGTTTCTGAATATCAAGGCAAACCCGTTCTTACAGATGACACCTGCTATTCCTTGTCGTTTGATGAAGAGTGGAGGGCTTACTTAGTATGTGCTCTTTTGAATCACCCTAAAGTGAGTCAATTTCTTGCTAGCATTACTTTTTCAGATTCTAAAAGGCCGATCACGAAGGGAGTCTTGGAGCGGTTAAAGTTGAATGCAGTTTATGAGCAGGTGAATATTGATCAATTGTCTAATGGCGCTCACGACTCTTTCGACGCATCTATGAATTTTGATCGAATAAATGTTGACAAACAGTTACAGTTGTTTGAAAACAGAGAGTAAGCCGCCCCCAAGCCGGAAAGCCAAACAAGATGCCGGAATTTCTCTACGGACACTGGGCGGTCATCGAGGCCATGCGCTCGGGACGACGCCAGATCGACGCGCTGATGATCCACGAGCGCGCCGAAAGACGAGGCGCAGTCGGCGATGTGATGACCATGGCCGAAGAGTTGAATCTGCCGATACAGCGTGTGCAGCGGCGCATCCTCGACGACCTGGCCAATAACGGAAATCATCAGGGGCTGGCGCTGCGCGTCGGCCGCTATCCTTACTGTGACTTGGAAGACATCCTCGGTGAAGCGGCTCGACGCGGCGAGAAACCCTTTGTCCTTCTGCTCGACTTGCTTAAGGACCCGCAGAATGTCGGCTCGCTGATCCGCGTCAGCGATGCGGTCGGCGTTCACGGCATCGTCATCCAGGAGCGCCGCAGCGTGGCAGTGACGCCAGCGGTCGTAAACGCCTCATCCGGCGCGGTCGAGCATATCAATGTGGCGCAAGTGACGAATCTGGTCAACGCCATGAAGCAGCTGAAGCAAGAGGATATTTGGCTGGTGGGCTTGGACGTGGGACCCAATATCCCGCCGCTGGACAAGACCGACCTCAATATGGCTTTGGGCTTGGTCATGGGCAGCGAAGGCGAAGGTCTAAGGCGGCTGGTGCGCGATACTTGCGACCTTCTGCTGACCTTGCCCATGCGCGGCCAAGTCGGCAGCCTCAATGTCGCCACGGCCGGCGCCATCGCCCTTTATCGCGCCTGGAGCGCCCGCGGCTGGGAAGGCTGGGCGCATGCTTAGACCGATCGATAAGGATTTTCGTTTGCATACGAGATTCATTTTGACCGGATTTGAGATCTGCGATAAAATCAGGTAACCATTGCGGTAAATTCGTTGCTGAGCCAGTCTAAGGGTGTCGGAGGAGGCATTGATGGATTCGGCAGTTAATGCTGGAACTTTGCAGGATCATGGCGAACGCATCGCCGCTCTGGAAAATAACCAGAAGCATTTAGCCACCAAGGCTGATCTGGCGAATTTGCAGGCTACACTAACCTGGCGGCTTATCCTTGCTGTCAGTATTGCCACAACTGCTTCTACGGCAATCCTCGGAATACTAATTCAGTCACCGTAGACTGGCAACCGAGCCAGCCAATAGATTCGGGCCTCGGACTCAAGTTTCAATTGAATCTTGCCACGCCGTAGCCAAACCAGACTCCACAGGCACAATAAATCCGCCCATCGTCCTATATCTCGGCTGGGGAGGCTGGGCGCATGCCTAAGAGCGCGAGGCGCCAAAGCCCGCCCCGCGCTGAGTATCCGTCTTTGTCTAGGCTTTTGCCAATTCATTCGACCAGCTGCGAACCTTGAAGCTCAGCGCAATCTGCATTACACCGGCAACCAGCAAGTAAAATGGCACGATCAGCAGCAGCGTCGCCACGGTCTCGAAGGTGTTGAATAGCAGCATCAAGCCAAACACCAAAGAGACGAACCCGCTGATACCCAGAAGCCACTCATTGTCGATCTCTTCGCGCAGGCGAAAGGCGCTGATAATTTCCAAGCCGCCGCCGAGGATCGCCTTGAATGCGAATAAATTGACCATTATCGCCAGCGTCAAGGTGCCAAAGACGACAGGATTGGCCAGGGCAAGCAAACCAGCGATAGCGCTGACGATGCCCACCAGCAGCATTAAGACCCAATGGCCCTCGCGGTTCTTCGCCGAGCCCCAAATCGTTGAAAGTCCATCGACCAGAGCGTAAACGCCGAAGAGTATGACAAAGCTAAACGCTCCGGCGGCCAAGGTCACCCCGGGTATAACTAGCAGCATTAGCGCGAAAATTATGGCGATGATTCCCCGCAACATCAGCGCCTGAGATGATTGTTCCATTACACCCTTCATGTCGGTCCTCCTGTGTTGACTATCACAGCAATATAGAACCTTTGCGAATGTAAGTCAATCGTTTCCTCTTTGCCCTGCTAACGGGAACTGTCGCAGGCATAGGAATTTAACTGATTTACTCAGTGTCCTCTGTGTATCCTCAGTGCGCTCTGTGGTAAGCATTTGCATGACTTACTTGCGCTTGCTTCAGTGTTGAAATTATATTGATGCGATTGCCCTGCCTTGCCAGTGTCATCCGCCCTGCTCGCGCTTCGGGCGCAGCGGACCAGCCCGCAAGAGCAGCGCGCTCAACAGACACAAGCCAGCCATAAGCGCCCCGCCTATCGCGAAGGGCGCGCTGGGGCCGCCGCGCTGAAATATCAAAGCAGCCAGCAAAGGCGCCAGCGCGTTGGCGCCGCTGACCAGAGCCGCGCTCGCCCCCAAGGCGCTGCCATATTCGCCGCGCGCCACCCGCTGCGTTATCAGGCTGTTCAGCGCCGGACGAATCAAGCCGGCGCCTACTGACACGGGGATTAGGGCGGCCGCCATCCACATGACGCCGGCCACGCTATTATTGCCATTCGGCGGCAGCGCGACCCCCAGCTCGCCGATCAGCGCTTCGGCGCTTGAAACCCGCGCGCCCAACAGATCCCGCTCCACCAGCTCGCGCACATAAAATGGATGCGGCGCGTCCGGCGTCAAGCTCGTCAAGCCTAAGCCCAGCGCCAGCAAACCCAGCGCCAGAACCACCAAGCCCCCATCGCCAAGCCGCGCGCTCCAGCGCCCGATGAAGCGCAACTGCACCAGCACCAGTATGCTGCCGATCAGCAGGAAGAGCGCCGCGTTGCCACGCCCCAGGAAGCCCAGCCGCGTCAACGTGAATAAACCCAGCAAGCTCTCATAGCCGAAAAATATCAGTTGCTGCGCGAACATCAGCAGCAGCAGAATACCCAAGGCCGGCCGCAGCAGGAAGCGCGCCATCAGCATCGGTCCGCCCGCTGTCAAACTTGCCAACCGGCGCGCCGAGGGCGGATGCGTTTCTTTGAACAAGAAGAGCGTGACCAGGATGGAAACGAAGGAATAAATAGCCGCGGTGAACGCGGGCACGGCCAGCGAGTTGGATAGCTCCAGCGCTATCAGCGAGATGACGGGACCGAAGATAAATCCCAGACCGAAGGCGGCGCCGATGATGCCCAGGCCGCGCGTCCGGCTGCTTTCATCGGTGATATCGCTGAGCGCCGCCTGCGCAGTGGCCAAATTAGCGCCAAATAGGCCGTCGATCAGCCGCGAAAGGATCACCATTTCCAGCGATGTCGCCAGACCCAGCATGACGAAGCTCAAGCAGGTGGTCGCCTGGCTGATGAGCAGCAGCGGTTTGCGCCCGAATCGATCCGACAGCGCGCCCATGACCGGCACGCCCACCAACTGCGCCAGGGGAAAGGCCGCCAGCGTCAAGCCGATTTGCAGCGGCGTCGCGCCATAAGCCGCCGCGTAGAGATGCAGCAGCGGCAGAATCACGGTCAAGCCCAGCACATCGACGAAGACCAGCAGAAACACCGGCAGCACCCGCCTCGTATCCAGTCGCGTTGCCGTCTTCGCTTCCTGATCGGCCATCTCTTGCTTTCAGCGCTCCAAACCGTCGTTCCAGTAATTTAACAAACATCGTCCCGTTCGCCAGAGCCAGCCGGCGCCTTGGCTTCCGCAAGTGGGCGCCGCCCTTCAACATGGCGCGAAATTGATTGCCCGCTATGGCGCATTGTGCTAGTTTAAGTGTGCGGGATACAAGCGATAATTTGGATGCACGAATGCCTTCTTCAAGGGAATATGCTCGTCAGCGCAACCGCATGGTCGACGAGCAGCTGGTGAAACGCGGCATTAACGACCGCCGTGTGCTGGACGCCATGCGAGTCTTGCCCCGCCACCAATTCGTACTGGAAGAATTCAAGCCCCATGCCTACGAAGACCGCCCCCTGCCAATCGGCGAAGGGCAGACGATTTCGCAGCCCTACATTGTGGCCTTCATGACCGAGCGCCTGCGCCTCAAGCCGCATCAAACGGTGCTGGAAATCGGCACCGGCTCGGGCTATCAGACCGCCATACTCTGCCATCTGACGCACTACACGTTCAGCGTCGAGCGCGTCGGCCGCCTGGCTGACCAGGCCGGCGAGCGTATCGGCGATCTGGGCTACAACAACCTTGACATCCACGTTGGCGACGGCAGCCAGGGTTTGCCGGACCAAGCCAGCTTCGACCGCATCATGGTCACGGCGGCCGTGCCGCGCCTGCCCAATGTCCTCTGCACCCAACTCGAGAAACACGGCGGCCAGATGATCCTGCCCATCGGCGACGAACACTTGCAGGAGCTCAAGCTGATCACCCGCCGCGGCGAACGCTTCACCTCGCGCACCTTGCTGCGCTGCCGCTTCGTCCCGCTGATCGGCCGCTACGGCTTCGACAGCGACATCAACAGCCAGCCCACCACACTCTAGCGGCGCCCGCGCATGAGCCAAGACAAGGGTTCGCCCGATCTCAACCTCGACCTGATTCAGATGGTGCAGCGCGCGCGTATGCTGCACGACCAGAACGCCCGCCCCTCGGATTACAGCGCCGTCTACTGGATCGAAGCCAAGCGGCCGGACGGCGACTACCCGGCGCCGACGGCCAAGGCCGGCGAGTGGCGCGTCACGCTGCCCGCCGCCGAGGTCGATGCTGTCTGGGAGCGGGTCAAGGCGCTGACGGCGCAGGGCGAACTGGGCTACAAGTCCAAAGTATCGACGCAGGGCCAGGGCAATCGCGATGAGCGTCTGCTCTGCGTGCGCACTTACGACGCCGGCGACTCCGCCGATGTCGAACGGGTCGGAGAGGCGCTGCGTAAGCTTGGTCTGTCGGGCTTGACCTATGTGCCCGACAAGGGCGAAGCCGGCGACTGAGCCTGCGCGGACCGTCAGACTGCGACCTCGTCGAACAAGGACGGGAAGTGCCTTATGGGATCGCCCGGATCGCGCAGGAGAATCTTCTGCCGCGGCGTCAGCTCGAAATCAGTCGGCTCCTCAACCCGTTTGGATGTCCAGGTCAGGTGCGAAACGCAATACTTGTAGAGCGCGGTCCGCCGTTCGTGGTCGGCATTCCAGCGCGCCGTGCCGTGCGTCAGCGCCTCGGAGAAGAGGATGACTGAGCCGGCCGGCATCTCCGGCATGACGACATGCGGCGATTCGTGGTGGTTGTCGCTGATTTGCCGCGGCAGCTTGTAGTGGCTCTTGTGGCTGCCCGGCACACAGCAGAAGCCGCCGTGCTCGCCGCCGGAATCAGTCAGCGCCCAGGCGACTACGATGAAGCCCTCGTAAATCTGGCTGCTGCGGAAAGCGTAATACTCGCCGGGCGGGACATTCTCGTTGGTGGCGGTGGCGCCATAATCGGCGTGCAAGCTGCCGTAGGACATGCCGCGGCGCATGATCATGCCGTAGAGCCTGTCCAGCCGGAAGGCATCGCCCAGGCGCATGCGTAGGGCCGGCATAATCGCCGGATGATCAAGCAGGTCGCAGAAGGGCTGGCCCCAATTGAGGAAACCGGCGCCCACCGGCTTGGCTTTCCGCTCCAGGGTCATGCTGTCGGGCACGGTCGTCTCCGGCTTGAGCAGGGAGGCGCCCAGGGTCGGCGCGCTGCCGAAACGCGGCGAAGCGTCCGGCGGCGGCAAGTTCTGCTCGTCAATCAGGCGGTTCAACTCGGCCACATCGTCGGCGCTCAAGGCGTCTTTGATGACCAGGTAGCCGTTGAGGTCGAATAGGTATTGCTGGAGTTCCAAGTCGTTCATGGGGTTGCTCTCAGGTGTTTAATCGTGTTTCGCAAACGATAGCATTTGTCGGGCGAAAAGGCGAATTTGGCCACAGAGGCACAGAAGCGACTAATAACGCTGGTCAGGTGGATTCGGGCCGGAAGGGGAGTTCTGATAACGTTTCGACGATGTCGACGGTACGCAGACTGACAGTGATGACACGCGCGAGCAACTTGACAATATACTGCTCATCCCTGCTATAGCCGTTGGGGTCGTGGGTGATGCCGCTGCGACTGTCGGTTTTGACGCGGTACTGGTCAATAATCCATTCCAGCGCCGAGCGGTTGCCCAATCGGTACGCAAATGCGCGTTCCGGGATGCCTCGCGCCAGCAGCCTGTCGTTGTAGCGTAGCGAATCAAAGACTTTGTAATCGCCGTGTTGCGCGTCGCGTTTCTTGCCTGGGCGCATCTTGATCACCCTGTAGTCGACCGGCTGCTTCAGCGCCCGCCAGGTGAGTTCATAGCACTCGGCTTGTTCGTAATTCAGATGCAAGTCAGCGAGTTCTTTGCCAGCGCTGGAGAAGCGGTAGAAAGCAGGCGCGAAAGGGATGCGCGGCAGCTCGCGTTTGAGGTCTGCGGCGTAACGTTCGCGGTAGCCGGGATGATGCAGCAGGGCATAGACATAATAGAAGATGTCCCACTTGCTGATAGATTGGTCGGCGTTGTAAATGCGGAATTGTTCCAATGCCCAATCGGTGATGTTCTCGCGGCGGTTGTTGCCGTCTTCGTCGTATGTATAGAAGGGAAAGCATTGTGTTTTTTCAAATGCCAGATCAATGGATAGTATGGAATTGGTAATCAAACTTCCAAAGCTCTTTCGATTACCAACTCCAGCTGCGCCAATAATTCGATTTTCTGCTTCAGCTCGTTCGTCTGGAAAGTAGTTTCTGTATTTTCCGGGTCGATCTACCAGCACAGCGTCGTAATATAGATGCTTCTTTGTAAATGGGCGATACAGTCCTGTCCTAATTTGTTGCGACTGATGAGAAGAATACCGGCCGCGATTCAGCTTCTGCTTTAGAGTTGAACTCCATGAGATGTTCTCGTAATCGACGAAATCATCAACGTTAGGTTTTGGCGACTGCTGCTGAAAAAGCGCGACCTGCACATTGTAATCGGTTACGAGCTGCTTCATTCGGCTAACTAATTCATTATGACAAAAGTCATAGATGAAAGCATCACGATTTGTTGATATGCCAAGACTGTAGTCGAAGAAGATGGTTTCTGTTTCTTCTGGCCTGGCCGCCCTTGCTTGCTTGCTGCCGATAGCACAATACTGTGAAAATTCGTCTTCAGTATCAGATCTAAGCCAAGTGTGCTTTTGATTTGGGTTCAGGCGCTGCCAGTCGACAGTGTGCAGGCGCATCTCGCTAAGATAATCCAGTTTGTCTGTCTTGTCCCCGGTCTCGTCGACACTACGATAATGCAATTGGCTGTCGCTGTAGTGGCAAGAGCGGAGCGCCACCGTGATTCCCACCCCTACCCGGATATCAAAAACGTTGCTGATGCTTTTGCCCGGACGGGTTTTGCGTAAGTTACCGCCCAAATCGAGATGATAGACGCGATGAAAATCACCCAGTAAATGTTTGCGAAAGCCGTCGAACGCGATTTGGTCGACAAAGCCGTTATTGCTGACGTAGCAGACGATGCCGTTTTTGCCATCAAGCCGGTCCACAGCCCAGCGAAAGAACTTCACATACGCGTCATAAACTTTTGTATTCAAAGTCGCTTTCGAATCTTTGGCATAAGTGTCGCGGATGCGCTGCTCGACGACAGGGTATTGACGGTTCTTGTTGTTGTCGTTCTCATTCAGTTGGCCGACGTTGTAGGGCGGGTTGCCGATGATGACGTTGATTTTGGCTTTCTGTTGCGCCTGAACACGCTGGCTGTTTGCTTCGCTTATTGTGGCGGTGGGCGGCTCTTGCTCCGCTGTCAGGTCAAGGGTGTCGACGAAACACAAGCCCGGGAAGGAATCGGTCTTGCCGGTCAATTGCCAATATTGATGCTCAATGTTGAGCGAAGCGATGTAATAGGGCATGAGCATGACTTCGTTGGCGAAGAGGCGTTGCCGGTAAAAGTCGTCAAGCGCGAGTGGATTTCGCTCGAATGCCCGCCGCAAGAGGTTGACGACGAAGTTGCCGGTGCCTGTGGCGGGGTCAATCAGGATGACGTCTTCATCGCCAAGCTTTTTTCCGAATTCAGAATGCAGCGCGTCTTCTACTGCGGTGCACATGAAATCGACAATGGGCTGGGGCGTGTAGACGATGCCGTGGGTGTCGGCGACCTTGACGCTGTAGCCTTGAAAGAAGCGCTCGTAGAGCATATTGATGAAGTCTTGCTTGGCGCGGAAGTCAGCTTGGCGGTCTGCGACATCTTCAACTGCCTTGTAAAATCCGTCCAGCCCGCCGAGAAAATCTTTACGGTCAAAGTGCTGGCTAGTTAGGGCGTCGATGACATTTTCGATTTCGCGGGCAATGACGTTGCGGCGGGTGAACCATTCGACATTGAAAACGCGGCGGATAATGCGTTCAGTCATCAAATGCTGGATGAGCATTTCGTCTACGGCGTCGCGGCTGATGTTGGGATTGATTGATGTTTGGCACAGGGCCATGAATTTGTCGAACTGCTGGATGAAGTGAGGATTGTCTTCGCGCACGTCGGCGATTCGCGTTTTGAGCCGCTCCGCGATTTGAGGGACTTCCTCTTTGTAACTCTCGATGGCTTGCTCGAAGTTGCTGAAGACAGGCAGGTCGTAGTTGAGGTAAAGCGTGAGCAAACGGGCGAACTCATTCACTTCGCTAATTGGTGTTCGCTTTTCCTCTTGCCCGTTTTGGAAGAGGACTGCGGTTTCTGTATTCTCGAAGATGATGTTGTTAAGCGGGTAATCATCGTCTATTTTCTTGCGGACTGCGACGTCTATGTCGTCATGGATGTCTTTGGCTTCCCAGTATGCGCGGGAGAGGCGCATTTGGTCGCGCAGCGCCCCGTCTACTTGGATGCGGCCGGCATCATTCGTTTCTATGCTCACTTCTTCTACCAGAGTCCAGCCCTTTTTCTTCGCCAGGTCACTGAGCAGCGTAGCAAAGGCGCGACGGGTGCCGCCCTCATGGTGAACTAGCTGCTTCTTATGCAGTTCGTCCAGGAGTCTGTAATAGCTCTTGATGGATTTGTCGGTGGCTTTGATCTGTATTCTCACCATGCTGTCGCCCCTGCTGGCTGCCTAGTTGAATTCTGTGCCTTTGAGATCTTTGTGGTAAAGAAAACCTTCTACCCCTCCATATCAATCACGATCTTGACCGCGCCTTCGTCCTGAATCCGATGCAGCTCGTAAGCCTCGAAGACATCCGCGAACTTGAAGGTATGCGTGACCATGCTCGCCACATCGACCGCGCCGCTGTTGATATAGTCCAGCGCCTGCCGCGTGCTGGCGTGGCCGGGATCGTTGATCGTGCCTACCATCCCCCGCAGCGTCAGCGTCTTCCAGAAAGCCTCGAAGATGGGGAAGCCGTCCATGGTGTCAAAGCGCGGCACGCCGAAAAGCAGCACAAAGCCGTCCGGCCGCGCGATCTCGACCGCCAGGCGGATGGACTCGTCTTCGCCGGCCGCTTCAATGACGACATCGGGCAGCTCGCCGCCGTTGATGTCGCGCAGGGCCTCAGCCGCCGAGCCGTTTGCGTTGTGGATGGTGTGCGTCGCGCCGAAGCCTTTGCTGTGGGCCAGGCGGTAGGCTTTGAGGTCGAGCGCGATGATCTTGGCGGCGCCGCGCTGTTGCAGGGCGAAGTTGAACCACAAGCCGGCTGAGCCCTGGCCGATGACGGCGACCGTCTTGCCGCGCAGGTCGGGCAATACGCGGGCGGCGTATAGCACCGTGCCGAATTGCTGGGCCTGCACCGAATGCTCCAGCGGCGTGGCCGGGTCCAGCGGCAGCAGGCGGTCGATCGGCGCCAGATAATACTCGCACATGGCGCGGTGATCGGGCGCTAAACAGAGTACGCGGTCGCCCGGCTGAACGGCGCCATTCTGCGGATCGATCGCCTCTACCACGCCCACCATTTCGTGCCCGGTTTCGCCGGTTGCAGTGGGGTAGCGGTCCTCCGGCAGGTAATGCAGGTGGCGGACATCGCTGCCGCAGAGCGACAAGCGCAGCGCCCGCACTAGCCCGGCGCCGGGCTGCAGCGCCGGCTTGGGCGCGTCGACAAAGGCGGGTTTTCCGCGAGCGATGATTTGCACGGCTTTCATTGGCTGGTTTCTCCCGATGGTGTGGTCACATTGGCATTCAGTATAACAGTTTCGCCACCTGCTGTTGACGACTGATTTGGGTTAGAATGGCCGCATGAGACCGATTGCGAGGGGATTGTTTGTCTTATGCTGGCTGATGGCTTTGGCGGCTTGTTCCAGCGCGCCGGCGCAACTGCCGACGGCGACCCTCGTGCTGCGCCTGACGCCGGAGCGGCGGGCCAGCGCCACGCCCCTGCCGACCTTGGCTGTGCTGCCCACTTTGACGCCGCATGTATTCTGCGAGGGCGCCGACGAGTCCTTCCTGATCGTGGGCGAGCGCGGGCGCGTCACGCTGAATGAAGACGGCCGCTGGCTCAACCTGCGCGCCGGGCCGGGCACCGAGAACGTCGTCATTGCCCAGCTGGCGCCGCTGGAAGATTTCCTGGTGCTGGGCGGCGTGGTCTGCGCGGGACCCTACGCCTGGTACCAAATCGACTATCGCGGCACTGTCGGCTGGATCGCCGAGGGCTTCGAGGGGCAATATTACGCCGAGCCCTGGCTGCCGGGCTAGGCGCAAGAAGAGGCGGAGAGCATGAAGAAGAGGGTTTCCGATCGACGGCATCTGGAATTCTAAAAGCAACTTGAGGATGATGCGGTATAATCAAATCGCCTTGACATATCCCGTGGAAACGGAGATAATCGGGTCGACTGAATGATTAGTATTTGGATATGGATCATGGCCGAATCGAGCGGGAATCACGAACGGCGCATATCGACAATTGAAGGCGAAATGAAGTCTGTGGCTACGAAAGCTGATCTTGCCGATTTGAAACATGACCTCACGCAATCTTTTCAAACTGCGATTAAGGCCCAGACGACAGAATTACAAACTACGCTTGGTGAGCAAAGCGATCAAATTAGCGAACTGCAGAACAAAGAGAGTCGTCTCAGAGGCATCGGCGACACCTTGAGAGTAGTTGCCCCTTTTATCGTGAGTATTGTAGCTGTGATAGTCGCAGTGGCGAGTCAGTAGATCGGCCGCTTGGTCGTTATTAGTCCTCAATCGTCTCCGATAACAGCGATCGTAAGGACTGCTCCGTGCGGGTAGACGGGTTCATGGCGTCGGCGGCAGATCTGTTACCTACCAACTAGTGCAACATCCGAGGCGACACCAGTGCTTGGGCAACCAGCCCTCGTGCATGTTGCGCTGAGGCAAAATAGGCGCGATTTATGAACTATTTGAATTCCTTTTTGCTTTAATATGACAGGGACGTTACATTGAACGGCGCGCCCGATGGCGCAAGGACGGAGCATGAGCGAACAACACATATTTCAAGCGGAAACCCAGCAGCTGCTGAACATCCTGATTCACTCGCTGTACACCGAGAAAGAAATCTTCTTGCGCGAGTTGGTCTCGAACGCCTCGGACGCGCTGAACCGGCTGCAATTCGAGATGCTGACCAATGACGCCGTGCAGGACGCGCAGGCCGAGCTGGAAATCCACATCGAGGTGGATGAAGAGGCCAACACGCTGACCATCAGCGACAGCGGCATCGGCATGAATCGCGAGGAGATCGTGGCCGGCCTGGGCACCATCGCCAAGTCGGGCGCCAAAGCCTTCATCGAAGCCATGCAGGACAAACCCGAGAGCGCCGCCGACATCATCGGGCAATTCGGCGTTGGCTTCTATTCGGCCTTTATGGTGGCCAAGCGGGTTGATGTCATCTCGCGCGCGTATCGCCCCGAAGACGAAGCCGTAAAGTGGTCGGCCACCGGCGGCGCCAGCTACACCCTGGAAGCGGCCGAGAAAGACGTCCGCGGGACATCGGTGGTGCTGCATCTGAAGGACGATGAGAAGGAATTCACGCGCGAATTCCGCATCAAGGACATCATCCGGCGGCACTCGGATTATGTCGCCTTTCCCATTCACGTTGGCGATGACGAAGAGCCGACCAACAAGCAGCAAGCGATTTGGCGGCGCAGCCCCTCCGAGATTGAAGGCGAGGAGTACGACAGCTTCTACAAGATGCTGACCATGGACTTCGCCGGCGCCAGCCATCACATCCACATGCGCGCCGATGTGCCCATGCAATTTTACGCGCTGCTCTACCTGCCCGGCAGCGCCGAACAGAATATGTTCAGCCCGCGTAATGAACCCGGCTTGAAGCTCTACGCCCGCAAGGTGCTGATCGAAGAATACAACCGCGAATTGCTGCCGGAATACTTGAGCTTCGTGCAAGGCGTGGTCGATAGCGAGGACCTGCCGCTCAGCGTCAGCCGCGAGAGCATCCAGGCCACCCGCGTCATGGCGAGCTTGAAGAAGACCGTCACCCGCCGCGTGCTCAGCGAGCTAAAGCGCATGGCCAAGAACGACCGCGACAAGTACTTGAGCGTTTTTCAGGAGTTCGGCGCGTTTCTCAAGCAGGGCCTGGTCATCGAAAGCGAAGACCGCAGCGATCTCGAGCCGCTGCTCTATTTCCAGACCACGCACGATGACGACCCCAGTAAGTTTTATTCGCTGGACGAGGTCGTAGAGCGAATGTCGGAGAATCAGGACGACATCTATTACATCATCGCCGATGACTACGGCAGCGGCGCGCGCAGCCCGCACTTGGACGCCTTCCGCCAGCGCGGCATCGAAGTGCTCTACTTCACGCATCCGGTCGATGCCATGCTGCCCATGGGTTTGACCGAGTTCAAGGGCCACAAGCTGGTCAGCGTCGATTCGGCCGAGCTAGACCTGGACGAAGTAGGGCAGGTGGACGAAGAAGCGGAGGCGCCGGAAACGCCGCTGGAGACCGATTCCTTCGCCGCCTTGCAGGAGCGCGTCAAAGCGCGGCTGGGCGAGCGCGTCAGCGATGTGCGCGAGAGCAGGACCCTGGTCGGCAGCCCGGCGCGCCTGGTCAGCGAGGACGACAGCGGCAACCGTCATATGTACCGCATCAATCGCCTGCTCGATAAAGACTACCAACTGCCGGTCAAGGCGCTGGAGCTGAATCCGCGCCATCCGCTGATGCACAATCTGAGCGGCTTAATCAGCAAAAACGGCGACGCCGGCTTGATCGACGCCGTGGTCGAGCAAGTCTTCGAGACGGCGCTGCTGCAAGACGGCATCCATCCCGATCCCTCCAGCATGGCGGCGCGCTTGACCCTGCTGATGCAAGCCGCCACCGGCTCCCCCTCGGCCGATTTGCCCTTCGCCGATGTCAAGACGGTCATCAGCGAACCGGCCGTCGATGAGACGCCGCAGATTGACTTGAGCGACCTGGATCTTGAGGCTGCCGATTCCGAGCCGATTGATGGCGATGATATTGAGAGCTAGCGGGCGGCTCCGTAGATATGTTGGTCGCCTCATTGCACGCGCATTGTAGGGGCGACTGACGGGCAGTGTCTACGCGCCCCTGTGAGTCGCCCGCGCAACCAATCTCTTACGACGTTGTAGGGGCGAGCCTTGGCTCGCCCGCACGTGGAAACCCACAAGGAAGGAAAAGACATGGCCGAGAATAAAACCCAGCGCAACGACGGCGATGTGATGGCTTACCTCGAGTCGGTGCAGCACAAGCGCCGGCGTGAAGATTCGCTGGTTGTCAAGGAGATGATGGAAGAAATCACCGGCGAGCCGGCCGAGATGTGGGGCACGAGCATCGTCGGCTTCGGCATTTACCATTACCGCTACGAGAGTGGGCGCGAAGGCGACTTCATGCTGACCGGCTTCGCGCCGCGCAAACAGTCGCTCACACTCTACATCATGGGCGGGCACGAACGCCACGAGCAACAGTTCGCCAGGCTGGGCAAACACCGCACCGGCAGCAGCTGTCTCTACATCAACAAACTGGCTGACGTCGACTTGGACGTCCTGCGCGAGATCATCAGCGACTCGGTGGCCTATATGCGCGGCGCCAATCACATCGCCGGCGAATAAGCGCGGCAGCAACGGAAGTCCGCGCCCCTGCGTATAAAGCTACAGGACCATCCGTGAATCGGGCCTTACAGTGTATAATCAGCGGCGAAAGACAGGCGCAATCTTGGTTCTGATGTGATGGATGGATTGAAATTACTCGGTCAAATCGGCAAAGGCATTGTCAAGACGGTAGAACTCGTCGGCAAGGGCATTGGTTTGACCGGACAAGCGATTAATGACGGCTCAGTTGCGGTGAGGACAGCCATGCCAGTGACGGAAGTAACCTCGGTATTTAATACCACAGACGAGACGATCAAGTTCATCAACCAGGAATCCCCGCGCGATACCAAGGAGATCCTGCCGCAGAGCGCCGTATCGATGAAGACGCCGAAGACCGACGGCGCCTGGGTGCCCTGGTTCCACCCGCCGCGCTTCTCGCCATTCAGCCGCCGGCGCATGGAAATCGTGGTCGACGATGTGCCCGTCATCTATATGTGGCAGCGCGATGACCACGTCTATTGGTGCAACCGGCTGGACAGCCAGGGCAACCCCGCCAAAGCCTACGAGGCGCCGGGCATCTCGCATGTCGGCGGCAAGCGTATGCTAGTGGTGCGCAACGACCCCGAAAACGGCTACAGCGCCTTTTTGAGCGAAAGCGTGGAAGATAAGTAACGCATTTCTACCCCATTCCCCGAGGCATCAGGGAAGGGGAGCGCTGCTGACGGAACTTGGCTTGAATGGGGAATGCCGGCTTTAATTCAAGTAGCTTCCCGTTACTGGGTTTGAACTAGTGGGACTTAGAGCCAAACTATGATCACCTCAATCGCCACGGTCACCGTCTTCGTCGAGGACCAGGAGCGCGCCAAAGCCTTCTACACTGAGGAACTCGGCTTCGCGCTCATCAACGATGCCGAGATCTTCCCCGGCTCGGGAATGCGCTGGATCACCGTGGCGCCGCCCGGCTGCCCGACCGAGCTGTCGCTTTTTCCTATGGGCGAGCAGTGGGAGCATTATCGCGAGGCGATGGGCAAGCCGCAATGCTTCACTCTGCACTGCGACGATCTCATGGCGACCTGCCAGGAGCTAAGCGCGAAGGGCGTGCAATTCCTGGGCGAGCCCCAGGCCCAGCCTTGGGGCAGCTTTGCCATTCTGGTCGATTCCGAAGGCAACCAGATCGTACTGGGCCAGCGGGCATAGGCGGCGCGCCGATTTCAGACAACCATTCCGACACTTCGACAGACCGGCCGTCAGCTATTCTTTTATAGAAACGGGCGACTCACAGAGTCGCCCCTACGACTTACGTAGAAGGAGAGATAGACCATGATCAAACGTGTGGGCACCGTATCCATATTTGTGGAAGACCAGGACCGGGCCAAAGCCTTTTATACCGAAACGTTGGGCATGGAATTGATCTCGGACGACGAGCTTTGGCCGGGCGCTGACGCGCGCTGGCTGTCGGTGGCGCCGGCGGGCGCGGAAACCTTGATCACGCTCTACAAGTTCGACGAGAATTGGGAGCACTACCGCTCTACTTTCAAGCAATCGCAATCCTTGACCCTGCAATGCGATGACATCGACGAGACCTACCGGCTCTATAAGGAACGCGGCGTCGAATTCCTCGGCGAGCCAGAGACGCAATTCTGGGGCCGCTTCGTTATGATGAAGGACTGCGAGGGCAATACGCTGATTCTGGTCTCAGATCTGATGACAGAAGACTTGCTGGCGTTGTCGGGGCGGGTCGGCGCGGCGTTGACGCAACAGGGCGCCTGGGTCTGCGCCGCCGAATCTTGCACCGGCGGTCTTATCCTCAGCGCCTTGACCGACTGCGCCGGCAGCTCGGCTTATGTGCAGGGCGGCATCGTTACTTACTCCAACGACGCCAAGATGAACTTTCTCAAGGTGCGCGAAGCCACCCTGATTGAGCACGGCGCGGTCAGCCAAGCCACGGCGGCCGAGATGGCGCGCGGCGCGTTGGCGCTCTTTGATGTGGATTACGCCCTGAGCGTGACGGGCATCGCTGGGCCGGGCGGCGGCACAGCTGATAAGCCGGTCGGCCTGACCTACATCGGCTTGGCCGGTCCTGACGATCTGCTGCGCGTGGAGCGGCGCGTTTGGGACGGCGATCGCGTGGAGAACAAAGTTGCCAGCGCGGCGGCGGCGCTGCGGCTGCTGCTGCAAAACTTGGCGCTTAGGCAAGCTCGTCCAGTTTGACTTGGCGATAAACCATAGACAAAGCCAATGCGCAATCGATTGCGTCTAGCGGAACAACGTCATCCAGGCTCGTGAATGACTTTGTTATCCAACTGACGTCGCCGCGCACGCTCAACTCCACACAAACGCGATGCTGGTCGATAATCAGATAGGCTTCGATGCACGGAACTTCGAAATAGAAGGCGCGTTTGTCAATACGGTCTATGCGCATGGAAGAAGGGGAGGTGACCTCTACCACAATCAGCGGATTCAGCAAAACCATCGCGTTAGCCGCTTCGTATCGCGCTTCGCCGCAGACGACGCTCAAATCGGGATAAAGGTAACGAGCTTCGCCGGCCTTAACCTTCATTTCGCTACTGAACAGCCCGCAATCAGAATCCAGCAGTTGCATTCCAATCGCTACATTTGTGTTCGACATAATGAGGTTATGCGGTCCCTCCGCGCCAGCCATACAGCGTACCTCGCCGTCGATGTATTCATGCTTTTCGAAATTGCTTTCTTCCCAGGCGAGGTATTCCTCGACAGTGAGACGCTCCGGTGTGTGAATTGCCATCATCTTCCTCGCATCATCTCAATGCAATTCAATTATATCGCCTCAGCAATGGAACGGACAGATCCTGCAAGATGCCAGCTTTGGATCGGGTCAGTTGCCCACGGCCCAAGCGCAAGGCGCGGGATGCCCATGCGGAATCGCGCGCTTAGTCCGCTTGCGCCTCGAGCATGTCGATGCCGCTGTAGACCTGCGACAGCGGCAATTCGCAGTTGAGGGATACCAGCGGGATGACATCTTCGAGGGCTGAAAACACTTCAATCATCCAGCCACTTGAAGCGCGGCTGTATAGATCGGCATATACGCGATGCTGGTCGATGACGAGGTAGCTTTGGACGGAAGGTACATCAAAATAGAAGTCGCGCTTGTCGCCCCGATCGTACTCAATTGAAGACGGCGAGGTAACTTCGACGACCAGGACCGGATTCAGCAGTTCCATTTCATTGTCGCGCTCGAACATCACTTCATCGCAAATTACAGAGAGATCCGGGTAGACATAGCGGGCCGCTCCCACCTTGACACGCATATCGCTGCTGAGAACGCTGCAACTTGCGTCGGCCAATTGTGACCAAATGGTGCTGCCTGCATTCATGATGATCTGATTATGCCTGCGACTCGCGCCAGCCATACAGCGTACCTCGCCGTCGATGTATTCATGCTTTTCGAAATTGCTTTCTTCCCAGGCGAGGTATTCCTCGACAGTGAGACGCTCCGGTGTGTGAATTGCCATCATCTTCCTCGCATCATCTCAATGCAATTCGATTATATCGCCTCAGCAATGGAGCGGACAGATCCTGCAAGATGCCAGCTTTGGATCGGGTCAGTTGCCCACGGCCCAAGCGCAAGGCGCGGGATGCCCATGCGGAATCGCGCGCTTAGTCCGCTTGCGCCTCGCGGATGTCGATGCCGCTATACACCTGCGCCAGCGGCAATTCGCAGTTGATGAAACCTAGTGGAATCACCGCGTCCGCACTATCAAAAATCTGATAGTGCCAGCCGATGTCGGCTCGCAAGTACAGTTCAGCATACACGCGGTGCTGATCGATGATGAGGTAGGCTCGGACTGAGGGCATGCGCTGGTAGAATTCGCGCTTCATACCGCGGTCATAGGTCGCGGAGGTGGCTGAGGTCACTTCGACAACGAGGACCGGGTTAAGTAGCGCCAGTCTGGAGTCGTCTTCGTATTCTGGCTGCCCGCATACCACGCTCATGTCCGGATAGACGTACTGACCTGGGGCCGCTTTCAGCATCATGTCGCTGGTATGAACTCGACAAGACGTACCTGCGACTTGGTTGCCTACTGCGATAATGGTGTTGGCCGCAATGTGACTGTGTTCACCGGTGCCGCCGGTCATGTCATAGACTTCACCGTTGACGAGTTCATGTTTGAATTCGTCATTGGCCTCGAAGGCGAGGAATTCTTCAGCTGTCCAGTAGTGCCGCCGATTGGCTACCATTTACGACTTCCCCAATTGGTCGCTCACCCAGTATAACAGCTTTGTACGCGGCTTTCAGCACCTGCGATCGCTGCTTACCACAGCCCAAGCGTACCGCGCAGGTTGCCGAACTCGCTGATGTGGTAGGAATTATGCGCCGCGATCACGAGAATTTCGCGCAAAATCGAATGCCCCGGCTGCCCATGCGCCATCAGCGCTTAGTCCGCTTACGCCTCCCGCAAGTCGATGCCGCGATAGATCTGCGACAGCGGCAATTCGCAGTTGATGAACTCCAGCGGAATCACCGCGTCTAACCTGTCAAATACCTGGTAATGCCAGCCGATGTCGGCTCGCAAGTACAGCTCAGCGTAAACACGATGCTGATCGATGATGAGGTAGGCTCGGACCGATGGTATGCGCTGGTAGAATTCGCGCTTCATACCGCGGTCATAGGTCGCGGAGGTGGCTGAGGTCACTTCCACAACGAGGACCGGGTTAAGCAGCGCCAGTCTGGAGTCGTCTTCGTATTCTGGCTGCCCGCATACCACGCTCATGTCCGGATAGACGTACTGACCTGGGGCGGCCTTCAGCATCATGTCGCTTGTAAGAGCTGAGCAGTTCGAGGAAGAAAGCTGAGTGTAAAACTCGCCAATGACATTTGCCGCAATGTGACTGTGTTCACCGGTGCCGCCGGTCATGTCATAGACTTCACCGTCCACGAGTTCATGTTTGAATTCGTCATTGGCCTCAAAGGCGAGGAATTCTGCAGCTGTCCAGTAGTGCCGCCGATTGGCTACCATTTTCGACTTCCCCAATTGGTCGCTCACCCAGTATAACAGCTTTGTACGCGGCTTTCAGCACCTGCGATCGCTGGTAGTGTATCGAATTCGGTTGAAATAGAAATGACGTGAACTCCGATTCATGCTAGTTGTCCTAGCAAAGCAAAAGAACAGGAGCCACGTCATGTACACTAGGATAACGCAGCCAGGATATGGTTTCAAATCTTTTTTGGCGGGCCTGAGAGCCAAACTGGCCGCGACCGCGTCTCAAATGATTGAATCTCAACTGGAGCGGGAAGTCACCGCCCGGTTGTATCGCCAAGCCTACCAAAGGCGCTCGCAGGTATCGCGTCAAAGTCAAGCGACCTGTCAAGTCTGCGGCAGTCAGCAGGCTAGTGATTTTGTGCGCAATGGACGGCGTCGGCGTCAATTAGTGACGGATTATGGGGTGTTGCAGGTCTGGCTGCCGCGTGTGCGCTGTCAATGTAATGGCAGTGTCAAGATACCCTTTTCCATCCTCAAGCCCTATCAACAAATTTGGGATGATGTCTGTGATCGCATTGGGCGCTGGGCGGATTTAGGCTTGAGTTTGCGGCAAATGCAGGCGGAAATCGGCGAGCAGTGTGGCACTCAAATGGGCTTGCGGACTTTGAATCGGGAGGCGCAAGCGGTGCGGATGCCGCCAGCGATGCCCTTGACCAGTTGCCCGCCAGTGGTCATGCTGGACGCCATTTGGCTGACCTTGCTCGAGGATACCGGTCAGAGCAAAGTCGACAGTCGCCAACGCCAACGCTCGGTCAAAGCGCGGCGCAAAGTCTGTGTCCTGGTGGCTTTGGGACTGTATCCGCAAAACCGGCGCTGGGGCATTGTGGGCTGGCAGTTGGCTGAGGATGAAAGTCGCCAGGCTTGGGAAGGCCTCTTATCCGACTTGGCGGCGCGCAAGCTATATCGCCAACGGGGGCTGGAACACTTCATTCATGACGGCAGCAAGGGCTTGATTGCCGCGCTGAACTATCTGCACCCTCATGTACCACATCAACGTTGCGCCTTCCACAAGCTGCGCAATCTCTGGCAGAGCATTCAAGTCCCCGATGCCTTGCCCAGCGGACAAGCCCGTCAATTCAAACAGCGCATCCTGCAACCCATTCGCGCCATCTTTGAGGCGAAAGACAGTCGAGAAGCAACAGAATTAAGGGATGCTTTCTGTCGGACTTATGCCGAAACACAATCTGATTTAGTCGCCACGCTGCAACGAGATTGGCAGGAGACCATTGCCTTTTTCCGGGTACTGCAGCGATACCCTAAGTGGCCGCGCTCGGCTTTACGAACGACCAGCCTCTTGGAACGGGTCAATCGAATGTTGAGACGGCTTTTCCGCCCCAAAGGCGCATTTCACTCGAGGACAGGTTTAATCGCTACTGTCGCGCGTGTGCTTAACCCATATCGGCTCGTATGAATTTCAACCGAATTCGATACACTACCCGATCGCTGCTTACCACAGCCCAAGCGTACCGCGCAGGTTGCCGAACTCGCCGATGTGGTAGGAATTATGCGCCGCGATCACGAGAATTTCGCGCAAAATCGAATGCCCCGGCTGCCCATGCGCCATCAGCGCTTAGTCCGCTTACGCCTCCCGCAAGTCGATGCCGCGATAGATCTGCGACAGCGGCAATTCGCAGTTTATTGCCTCTAGCACGATAGTATCGTCTAGGCTAGTGAAGGCTATGGTATTCCAGCCGTCTCCGTCTCGGGTAGAGAGTTCGGCCCGGAAACAGTGCTGATCGACGACCAGGTACGCTTGAACAGTTGGCATTTCAAAGTAAAGGAACTTCTTCTCACCGCGGTCAATCTCAATTGTCGACGGCGACGTAACCTCAATCACAAGAACAGGATTAAGCAACTCCATTTCGTTGTCGCGCGCAAACTCCTCTTCGCCACAGACGGCGGACAAATCCGGATACACATAACGTGTTTCCTCTGCCTTTACTCTCATTTCACTGCTGAGAAGAAAGCAGTCGGAATCATCAAGCTGTCTTCCGATGGCGATGGCTAGATTCATCATGATGCGATTATGTCTGCCAGTTGCGCCAGTCATACAGCGTACCTCGCCATCAATGTATTCATGCTTTTCGAAATTGCTTTCTTCCCAACCGAGGTATTCCTCGACTGTGAGACGCTCCGGCGTGTGAATTGCCATCATCTTCCTCGCATCATCTCAATGCAATTCGATTATATCGCTTAAGCAATAGACAGGACCGATTTTTCAGGATTCCTGTTTGGATTCAGGTCGATTGCCACAACCCCAGCGTACCGCGCAGGCTGCCGAACTCGCCGATATGATAGGAATTATGCGCCGCGATCACGAGAATCTCGCGCAAAACAGTATGCCCCGGCTGCCCATGCTGAATCTGCGAGCAGAGGTCGCGCGCTGGGTCTTGCACGATGTCGACCAAAGCCGCGCGATCGGCCTCGAAGGCGGCGATGGTGGCGCGCCACTTGAGCTCGTCAGCTTCCTCAGCGGGCGCGGGCCAGTAGTCCTCCGGCCACTTCATATACTGGTAGTTTGGGTTCGCGATGTAGTCCAGGATATCGGCTTGGGTGATGCGCAAATGCTCCAGCAGATGCCAGATGGTGTAGGGCGCCTTCGGAACGGGTGTGTTGTAATGCGCCGCCGGGAAGTCGGCGACGGCGGTCTCAAAACTGAGGTGCGCCTGCCGCAGCGTCAGCGCGTTAACCAGTTGCTGGCGGATATGCTCGTCGTTCATGTGTCGCTCTCCTTTTTCCACTGCCGATTCTACCACGCCGCAATTCACTTTTGGCTATTGCTGGATCCTCGCCAGAGCAATCGCACCAGAACCAATTATGTGCCGAATGTCACATAAATCTACCACGATGTAGGGGCGACACTGTGTGTCGCCCATGAAAAGAGTGAGAATATCGTGGGCGATTCACAGAATCGCCCCTACATTGCCTCCTTTTTGCCAGAAAAGGAGTTAAATCTCGGTGTCCTCGGTGGTTAAAATAATTTGGTGCGATTGCTCTGGATCCTCGCTGAGTCCAATTAAATTAGTGTGCTGGCTCACCACGAATGCTGGAAGGCTTGTCCGCATCTATAAGGGCCTTTGCCCGTCAAGTCTTACCCCATCCCCGGCCCTTCCCCAGTGAACTGGGGAAGGGTGACTCACAGGCGGAATTGGAGAATCCGGCAGCGTTATCAGACAGAGCATCGCGCTACGATGTTCTCGGCGAATGCGCTCCCCCTTCCCTAGCTCGCTGGGGAAGGGGGTCGGGGGGATGGGGTAGAAAAAAGAGCAGAAGCGCCCAGTACCCGACAAGCCTCGTAGGCGCGAGCCTTGGCTCGCACACTCGCACAGGTCCGCGCCTTCGGTAGTGTATCGAATTCGGTTGAAATAGAAATGACGTGAACTCCGATTCATGCTAGTTGTCCTAGCAAAGCAAAAGAACAGGAGCCACGTCATGTACACTAGGATAACGCAGCCAGGATATGGTTTCAAATCTTTTTTGGCGGGCCTGAGAGCCAAACTGGCCGCGACCGCGTCTCAAATGATTGAATCTCAACTGGAGCGGGAAGTCACCGCCCGGTTGTATCGCCAAGCCTACCAAAGGCGCTCGCAGGTATCGCGTCAAAGTCAAGCGACCTGTCAAGTCTGCGGCAGTCAGCAGGCTAGTGATTTTGTGCGCAATGGACGGCGTCGGCGTCAATTAGTGACGGATTATGGGGTGTTGCAGGTCTGGCTGCCGCGTGTGCGCTGTCAATGTAATGGCAGTGTCAAGATACCCTTTTCCATCCTCAAGCCCTATCAACAAATTTGGGATGATGTCTGTGATCGCATTGGGCGCTGGGCGGATTTAGGCTTGAGTTTGCGGCAAATGCAGGCGGAAATCGGCGAGCAGTGTGGCACTCAAATGGGCTTGCGGACTTTGAATCGGGAGGCGCAAGCGGTGCGGATGCCGCCAGCGATGCCCTTGACCAGTTGCCCGCCAGTGGTCATGCTGGACGCCATTTGGCTGACCTTGCTCGAGGATACCGGTCAGAGCAAAGTCGACAGTCGCCAACGCCAACGCTCGGTCAAAGCGCGGCGCAAAGTCTGTGTCCTGGTGGCTTTGGGACTGTATCCGCAAAGCCGGCGCTGGGGCATTGTGGGCTGGCAGTTGGCTGAGGATGAAAGTCGCCAGGCTTGGGAAGGCCTCTTATCCGACTTGGCGGCGCGCAAGCTATATCGCCAACGGGGGCTGGAACACTTCATTCATGACGGCAGCAAGGGCTTGATTGCCGCGCTGAACTATCTGCACCCTCATGTACCACATCAACGTTGCGCCTTCCACAAGCTGCGCAATCTCTGGCAGAGCATTCAAGTCCCCGATGCCTTGCCCAGCGGACAAGCCCGTCAATTCAAACAGCGCATCCTGCAACCCATTCGCGCCATCTTTGAGGCGAAAGACAGTCGAGAAGCAACAGAATTAAGGGATGCTTTCTGTCGGACTTATGCCGAAACACAATCTGATTTAGTCGCCACGCTGCAACGAGATTGGCAGGAGACCATTGCCTTTTTCCGGGTACTGCAGCGATACCCTAAGTGGCCGCGCTCGGCTTTACGAACGACCAGCCTCTTGGAACGGGTCAATCGAATGTTGAGACGGCTTTTCCGCCCCAAAGGCGCATTTCACTCGAGGACAGGTTTAATCGCTACTGTCGCGCGTGTGCTTAACCCATATCGGCTCGTATGAATTTCAACCGAATTCGATACACTACCGCGCCTTCGAATCGTTTGGCAGGCGGCGATCCTCGCGTTACAATCTGCCTGCGCAGTCGCTTCAATTGGATGCAATCACCTAAGGCAAGCGCTTTAACATTGTGTAAAAAGGTAATGAAAGCGCAAGAAAGGCGCGTTAGCATTTTTTTAGAAAGTCGGAGTGCGCGGCGCAAGGGGCTAGCGTCGGCTAATCGTAGATTAACTTTTGGCGAATCCGACGATTTGTGCGATATAATGAACGCATAGAACTATTTGGGAAGATCATGTACGACAACTATCCAGCGTATGACGTGCCAAAAAGTAATATCGTCCAGCGTTTCTTCGCCCAGCGTTGGAGCGCGATCCTGCTTGAAGTAGTTCTGACGATTGTCATTACCGTGGCGGCCGGGCAAGCCTTCGAATTCTTCAATCCCTTCGACGGAGAATCGGACAACGCAGCTCCGGTAGCAGCGCGCGCGCCCGATAGTGACGCCGATGCCATGAGCGTCGCGCTGGAGCCGGTCAAGCAGCGCGGCCTGGAATATGTGAACGAGCGCCGCTATATCGCGGCCGAGGCGGTTTACGACTTTGCCCTTTCGCTTGATCCCGATGACGCCGGCGCCCATAGCTGGCGCGGCTATATAAATTTGCAGGCGGGCGACTACCTCGATGCGCAGGACGACTTCCGCCGCGTGCTCGAATTACGCGCGCTGGATTACGACGCTCACAACGCGCTCTGCTGGGCTTATGGCGAATCGAAAGATTTTACTTCCGCCCTGGAGCATTGCGGGGCTGCCTTGATCGCCGCTACGTCGCTGCCGCAGTATGCCATCGCCTTGGAGAATCGCTGCTGGGTGCATGCCGAAATGGGCGAATACGAGGCTGCCGCTCAAGAGTGCCTGGCCGTCTTGCAGATCTATCCCGGCTGCCAGCATGAAGTCTGCGCGCTGGCGCATTACAACTTGGGCCGCGTCATGCTGGCGCAAGGCAAAAGCGAGCAGGCGCTGCGACAATTCAACCTGGCGTTTCGCATCGGCGCGGCGTATGCAGACATGTATTTGGAAATCGGCGAAGTTTACGATAAACTAGGTTTTGACGCGGCGGCCAAGGTCAGTTTCGCGAAATATGACGAACTGGCGGCGGTCCGCGTAGGCAGAAAGTAGGTCAGTATGGTTTTGAGCTGGCGCTGCGGCTTGACGGTTGTAACGTCAGATGTGTTATACTCAGTGTCAAATCGTCCAATTCGTGATCAGTAGCTGAAACAGCGAGGGATAATTTTATGACGAAACAATATCCGGAATACGATGTTCCCAAACGTTCCATCAAAGATCGCGTGTTTAGCCAGCGCCCGAGCGCTTTGATTATCGAGGGCTTGCTGGTGCTGGTTGCCGTGGTCGTCACCATTGGTTTCCTTTCCCCGGTAGCGCCCGTCGACGACAATATCGATGTGATTGCCGAGTTGGAAGCCATCATCGCCGCGCAGGAAGCCGCTTTGGCCGAAGCCGCTGAAGCAATGGCCGAGGCCGCCGAGATGGCTGCGATTCCGCCGGGCTTCTTAAGCGCGTCCGCCGCCAAGAATATGGCTTGGTCGAGCTTGTCGAACGAAGAATATCGTTCCGCCATCGCCCTCTACGACGCCTTGATCGCGGAAGGCGAAGCGGACATCAATACCGTCTTCGCTCGCGGCTACGCCTACAGCATGATCGATGAGCACGCTCTGGCCGCCCAGGACTACAGCTTCGTCCTGCAGCAGATGCCCGATTCCCTGGGCGCCTTGAACAATCGGTGCTGGGCGTTTAGCGAAATCGGTCAAATGGACGCTGCTCTGGCCGATTGCAATCAGTTGATGGCGCTCGAGCCTGAGGCCGACTACCCCTATCTGAACCGTGGCATCGTCTACGAAAAGATGGGTGTCATGGATGCCGCCATGAACGACTATGTCGAGTGGATCAAGCGCGTCAAGACCAGCGTCATTCGCAACGACAATCTGGCTTGGGAAGGCTCCCTGGATCTGCAGATGTCCCAAGGCCAGGTTTATGTGCTGCCCTTCAATGCCAGCGCCGGCCAGGATGTCGTCATCAGCGCCATCAGCAGCCAGCGGGACCTGGACGCCGATCCCTTGGTCTTGATCCTGGATCCGCAGGGCCAGCCCTTGACCGCCAACGATGACACCGGCGACTGGTGGGACAGCTACGTGCGCTTCCGCGCGCCGGTCAGCGGTGAATACGCCGTTGTGCTCACGCATGCCGGCGGCAGCACCGAAGGCCGCGTAGAAGTATCCTACGAGATCTCGGGCGTATTCACGCAGGGCAACGACAGCGCCCGCTTCAAGAGCGACGCCTACCGCGCCTTGATGTCCGGCGATTACGAAACCGCGCTGGAGAGCTTCCGCCGCGCGCTGAATCTCAACCGCAACGATGCCGAGGCGATGAATTGGCTGGGCGTTACCTACCGCTACATGGGTGAGTACGAGTCCGCGATCATTCACATCGGCATGGCCATGCGCCTGGATGAGAGCTACACCTTGCCCTATCTGTCGCGCGGCATCACTTACGAAGAGATGGGCGAACGCGAGCAGAGCGCCGCAGACTACTACCGCTACGCCATGCTGAACCGCAGCCGCACGCTCTTCCACGCCGAGCTGGACAGCAACAGCAACTTTGAGCTGCCGATGCGCGAAGGCTGGGTCTACAGCATCCCCTTCGACGCCAAGCGCGGCCAGAAACTGGACATTGATGTCTCGACAGTCGCGCCCGGTTTCGTTGACCCGCTGATCATTCTGATTGGCCCTGAGGGTCAAGCGCTGGTCGGCGATGACGACATTTCGCGCAGCGAATATGACGCCACCATCAGCGAATTCAAGCTGCCGGCATCGGGCCAGTACACCCTGGTCGTCAGCCATGCCGAAGGTGGCGCCAACGGGACGCTCAATGTAGATGTTGATGTCACCAACCCGGCGCCGATGTCCGTCCCCGATTACGGTGGATGCTCGAACGGCGGCAGAGGCCACTAGAGCCAACGCACCTTGGAATTTCAAGAGGGCAGGTCAGACGACTTGCCCTCTTTTGTATTCCACTCTGAATGGATGGCGGCGACTACTGCCCGGTCACCGACCAGGCGCGGCCGAAGATCTGCTTCAAGCGCGCTACATGTGCCTCCGGCATTGCCGGCGCCGCGAAGGAACGCAGATTCGCTTCCAGGTGCGCCGGATTGCCCGTCCCCGACAGGATCACATGCGCGCCCGCTTCCGCCAGGCAAAAGCGATAAGCCGCGTCGGGAATGCTGAAGGCCGCGCCATCTTCCAGCAGAAATGCCAGCGGCTGCTCCAGGCTGATATCATCGGCGTCTAATTCGCCGCTTTCGATCAGGGTTTTTAACGCGGCTTTGAGTTTTTCGGGCTGGCTCAAGGCGCGGCGCACGGCGAACATGATCAGTACGCCGATGTCCTTCTCAATGGCGGGGCGCAATACCGTATTGCGCGCGCCTTGATTGAGCAGATTGAAGCCGACCATGATCACGTCGAATAATTCGTCAGCCAGGGCGCGCTGCAGCATGGTATGGCGCAAGTCGTCATTCCAGTGTTCCGTCACGCCGATGAAGCGGATCAACCCCTGCCGCTGCAGGTTCTGCATCTCCGGCACAATCTCACCCGCGTAGTAGTCATACTGCTGCGGCCGCAGTCCATGCAGATGATAAACATCAATGTAGTCCGTTCGCAGCCGGCGCAGACTGTCTTGCAGGCCGGCGCGCAGCTGCTCGCGCGTGATATTTTCATTGCGCAGGCGCTTCTTGCTGGAGATGATGATTTGCCCGCGATCGCGCTGGGCCAGGGCTTTGCCGACGATCTCCTCCGTGCCATAGGCTTCGGCGGTGTCGATGAAATTGACCCCGGCATCCAGGCCTTGCAGCACCAGGGCCACCGACTCGGCTTCGCTGCGGAGATTGTCGCGCTGGCCCAGCCGGCTGGGGCCACCGGCGCCGATGCCCATCGCCGAGACTATTAATCCCGTGCGGCCCAATCTGCGGTATTCCATAGTGCCCCCCACTTAGTGCGTCGGTCGCTGCGCCCATTCTGCCCCAAGCCCGGGGCGAATGCGAGGCTTGGCGATTGGTCGTATCGCCCAGCTAGGCCAAAACAGGTTGTGCGTAGGGGCGAGTCTTGTAGGGCTTGTCCGGTACTGGGTTATGAAATCGCGCTTTTTCTACCCCATCCCCCGGCCCCTTCCCCAGCAAGCTAGGGAAGGGGAGCTATTCATGGCGAATTCTGTAAAATGCTGTTGACTTTCGCGAGAAACGCCCACGCTTTTGTTTCGATTAGGCACTATTCCAGTTTTCTTTGCGTATGATCTGCAGTATCGGACAAGCCTTGTAGGGGCGACATATCATGTCGCCCGAAAGTGTTTGCCGTGTCATCGACGGGCGATCCAATGGCTCGCCCCTACAACTTCTCACTAGTATAGAATTCGTTGTTTTGTTTGAGCCAAGTCGTGATTTGCGAGCGGCTGAGGCGAGGTATCCGACGCCGAGTTCGCCGTTAAAATCATGTTTTTGACATTTACCACGCCCTTCATGATCTCCGACATCCGCAGTTGATTGAATGATGTTATAATCCCGTGTCTAGCTAGGGGAGGGCGCGGTTATGCCTATCCATACCTTCTCAATCGTGGCGCACGATGCAGCCGAAGCAGCCTGGGGCATCGCCGTCTCCAGCAAGTTCCCGGCGGTGGGCGCGGTCGTGCCCTGGGCGCGCGCCGGCGCAGGAGCGGTGGCGACGCAATCCTACGCCAAGATGGGCTTCGGGCCCGATGGCCTGGCGCTGATGGGCGACGGCCGCAGCGCGGCGGACGCGCTTGACGCCTTGCTCGCGGCCGACGATGGGCGCAAAACGCGGCAAGTGGCGCTGGTTGACAGCCGGGGCGGCGTGGCGGCGCATACCGGCGGCGACTGTCATGACTGGGCCGGGCATCTTACCGGCGATGGATTTTCCGTGCAGGGCAATCTGCTGGCCGGCGAAGCGGTGGTCGAAGCGATGGCGACGGCTTATACACAAGCTGAAGGCGAACTGGCTGACAGGCTGGTGGCGGCGCTGCGCGCGGGCGAATACGCCGGCGGCGACAAGCGCGGCAAACAGTCGGCGGCGGTGCTGGTCGTGCGGCCGGCAGGCGGCTACGGAGGCGACAACGACCGCTATCTCGATCTGCGCGTGGACGACGCTAAGGAGCCGGTTCAGCGGCTGGCGGAATTGCTGCGCATGCACCACCTCTATTTCCAGCCGGCCAAAGACGCCGACATCTTACGAATCGATCACGACATCGCCCGCGAATTGCAGGCCATCCTCATCAAGCAGGGCTACATGACCGGCGAGGTCAATGGCGATTGGGACGAGGTCTGTCAGCAAGTCTTCTTCATGCTGATTGGCAACGAAAACCTGGAGATGCGCTGGTCGCTGGAGCGGAATCGCTATTCCATCGATCGCGTCGTACTGGATTATTTGCGTGAGCGCTTTGCCTGATCGCGGCGAACTGCGGCGACTGGCGGCGGGCGCGGCCATCATCCTGCTGGCCAGCCTGCTGCAATTCCACTTGCTCACGCGTAATACGCGCTTCCATTCCGATGAAGCTTTCTTCATGACCTTCGCTCGCGGCGCGGCGGTCCAGGGCGACTGGCTGCTTTCGGGCTCGCTGGATAAACCGCCCCTGTCTATTTATCTCAGCGCCTTGAGCATGATCGCTGTCGGCAACTCCGCCGATGCCGCCGGCGTCCTGCAGCTGGACGTCTACGCCGGTGAATTCGCCGCGGCCCTGCCCAACGTCATGCTGGCTATGCTATACACGGCGCTGATGATGCGCCTCGCCTGGCAACGCTACCGCCATTGGCCCAGCGCTTGTTTGGCCGGGCTGCTCAGCGCTGCATCGCCCTACCTGGCAGCTTTTGGCGCGGCCGCCTTCACTGACATGAGCCTGCTTTTCTTCGCGCTGGTCGCCTTCTATTTCGCGGGGCGCCGCCGCTGGGCGCTCGCCGGCCTGGCGTTGGGCCTGGCATTCTGGGGCAAGCAGCAGGCCTTCTTCGTCGCTATCTTCCTGGCGCTGCTGCTCATCAGGGAGCGAGCCGGTCGCCGCGATTGGCTGCGCTTCTCCTTGCCGCTGGGCGCTGCTGTCCTGGCGCTGCTGGCTTGGGATGCCGCCCGTCCCGAGGCCAGCATCTTCCTGCAAGCGGCGGCCAATAACGCGCCGGATCAGCTTCTGGCGCCGCCCGACGCCTGGCTGGGGCGCCTGGCGCATTTGCTGGGCGCGGCCCTCTGGCTGCCGGGTCCGCCCGCCCTAACGCTGCTTTTGCTGGCTGGCGCGGGATTCGCCGCCTACAGGCGACCCGACCTCTTGAGATCCGACCGCGGCCTCATGGCGGCGCTGTGCCTTTACCTCGCCATCCACGTGGTGTTCGGCTTCCGCTTGTACGACCGTTTTCTGCTGCTGCTGCTGCCGCTATTGATTCTGCCGGTCGCGCGCGGCCTGGCTGCGCTGGGTGAAATCTATGCTCGCCGCAAGCCACTGCTGATTGTATTGGCTGTCATCTTGCTGGGCGCGCTGGGGACGTTCAACGGCGAAACGCCCGTCATCCGCGACCGCGCAGCTTATGCCGGCATCGACCAACTGGCGGATTATCTCAACAGCAAGCCGGTCGCCACTGTGATCTACGATCGCTGGCTGGGCTGGCAGTTGGATTATTATCTGGGAACCTGGCACGACAAGCGGCGCGTCTATCATCCCACTGCGGATGCGCTGGCGGCCGACGCCCTCAGGCTGGACGAGACCGGCGCGCGTTACTTCACATCCCCGCTGGCATTGCCCTACGAACCGTGGATCGACGCGCTGCATGACGCCGGCTTCGCGCACGAAGTCGATTATCGCAGCGACCGCTTTATCGCTTTCCGTCTGCTGCCCCCCAATAATTAGGGGAGATTCCTCATTTTCTTGCCGTATACTTAGTTTATGCGTGTTTCATGGAGCCTATGATGGGTTGTCTGATATTTCTGATTCTGGCATTTGTCTTCCGCGGGGCGATCGTCGCCTTGCTGGGATGGGTGCTGAGCGTGTTCATCGCTTTGCTGACCCTCTTGCTAAGCGCGGGGATCTGGGGTCTTATAATACTAGTTGTCTTGTGCGCGATAGTCGCGGCTTTTGCCTGAGGGTGAGCGTATGGAATTCCTTCAAGATCCCAACATCATCTACCTGCTGCTGATGGCCGGCCTGTGGATCAGCGCCACGGGCACATACATCCCGGGCACGGGCCTGGCCGAGATCGCCGGCGCCGGTTTGATCCTGGGCACGGTCTATCTGATGAGCCTGCTGGCCACCAACTGGCTGGCGGTCATCGCGCTGGTGGCGGGCGCATCGCTCTTCTTCCTGCTGCCCCTGCTCAAGGCCGAGTGGGAGAAGTTCGCCATCGGCGGCTTGGCGGCGCAGGCGGCGGCCAGCCTGGTACTCTTCGCCGACGGGGCCGTCTCGCCGGTTCTGATCGCGCTGGGTGTGCTGGTCGCCTGGGTCTATCACCGGACGATTCTGCGCTCCGTGCTCAAGCAGCAGCGCTCGCTCTCATCGACGCAAAAGGACGAATTCCTGGTCGGCGCGCGCGGACGGGTCATGGCGACTATTGAAGATCGCGGCACGGTGCAAGTCAAAGGCGAGCTGTGGACGGCGCGCAGCCGCCGACGCCTCGAAAGCGGCACGGAAATCGTCGTCACGCAGCAAGACGGCCTGGAGTTGCAAGTCGAAAAAGCAAAACGCGATGAGGCGAAATAGCCTCGCGCGAATCAATATTCCGCTGGAATAAAGGAGACAGACATGGGCAGCGACTTGGCAGAAGTACTGAGTACAGGTGGGCAAGGCATAGTAATCGTCATCGTGATTCTCGCGATCGTGACACTCTTGCGCAATTCGATCCGCGCGGTCAAGGAATATGATCGCCTGGTCATTTTCTTCATCGGGCGCTATCGGGCGGTTCGTGGTCCCGGCTTGACATTTGTGATTCCCTTCGTTGAATCGGCGACCAACGTCGACATGCGCGAGAATATCATTGACATCCCGTCACAGACCGCCATCACCAAAGACAATGCCTCCATCGGCATCGACTTTCTGGTCTACTATCGCATCACCAATCCAGAACATTCGGTGACCAAAGTCGAGGATGTCGTTGAAGCGACCGGCAAGATCGCCACCACGACTCTGCGCGCCGTCATCGGTGATATTGTGCTGGACGATGTGCTGTCCAAGCGCGACCAGATCAACGATGTGCTGCGCGTCAAGCTGGACGAGACAACCGAGCGCTGGGGCATGAAGATCACCACAGTCGAGATCCGCGAGATCGAGCCGCCGCGCGCCATCCAGGAATCCATGAACCGGCAGATGAGCGCCGAGCGCGAACGCCGCGCCGAAGTCACGCTGGCGGAAGGCGAGCGCGAAGCCGCAATCGCCCGCGCCGAAGGCAGCAAGCAATCCGCCATCCTGGAAGCCGAAGGGCAGAAGCAGTCGCAAATCCTCAAAGCTGAGGGCGAGCGCGAGGCGCAGCTGCTGACGGCCGAGGGCTACGCCAAGGCGCTGCAAGCCATCCACGAACGCGCCCGCGATATCGACAGCAAGACCATGGCCCTGCAATACATGGAGATGCTGGGAAAAGTCGGCAGCAGCCCCTCGACCAAATTTGTCTTGCCCATGGAGCTGACTGGTATGTTGCAGAACTTCATTAGAACGATGGGCGCCGGCGCTGCCTGGTCCGGCGACAAAGGCAGCAATGGCGCCACTGTGAGGCAGCCGGAAGCCATCGCGGAAGCGGTTGAATAGCATCCGCTGCTTTGTCGGCGCCTGGCTGCGGCTACCTTCCCAAATAAGACTACATCGTAGGGGCGACTCTGTGAGTCGCCCGCTGCTTTTGTCGCCTGATTGACCGTACGCCAGCCGCTACTCCAGCGTCACGTCCCAAGCCGATACGCCGATGACCACCCCGCCATCCTTGACGAAGATGACCGGCAGGACAGCCTCATCCGCCGGCGCGAACTCCATTGCTTCGCCGACCAGCGCGTCGTTGAAATAGGCGCTGACCGCCCCGCTCGAGGCGTCGCTCTCCAGCCGCAGCCGCGCGATGACATTATTCGCCTGCCGCTGACTGACGACGTCTGCTTGGCCGTCGATATAGAGCGCCAGACTGATGACCTGCGGGCCGATTTGCTGCACTTGAACCCCGGCAATCTCGGCGCCGCTTGCGCTGCGGAAGGCGATGCCGAAGTAGACTTCCTCTTCAGCCGGGTTGGTGCTTTGCAGCGTGATCTCGGCTTGCGCGCGGCTGATGCGGCCGGCTGCCCCGTTGCCATAATTCCACTCCAGCAAGTCGGCCGGCGGGTAGAGGAATATGGTCTCGCCATCGGTGGCGCTGGCGCTGCCGAGACGCCAGGAGCCGTTCTGCCGCCGGAAGCCGCTGTCGGACAGAATCGGCTCAGCCGCCGCGCTGCCGAAGAGCTCCAGCAGATTCTGCGAGCCTTTCAGCCCTTCCGCCGGCAGGTCCAGCGTGGGCGCTGCGGTCGGTTCGGCGGTGCTCGCTTGAGTCGGAATCACGGTCGGTATGTCAGTCGCTACGGCAGTAGGCTCGGGCATGCTTGTCGCTGCTGGCGTCGGCGCGGCTGCTTCGATGCCGTCGCTTTCTTCACCTTCGTCAAGCGCCGGCGCCACTTCCCGCTGCGCATCAGCCTCGGCCTCTACGACTTCCGTCGCCGGGACTGCCGTCGCGGCGGGTTCCGGCAGCAGAGCCGCCAGCATGTCGTCCAGCCGGCCGCTGCCCGTTAATGAGAGCAAGCCGCCGAGCACCAGGATCAAGCCGGCCGCCAAGGCAATGTTGAAGAGCCAGCGATTGCTTCCGCCGGAGCGCTCGGTCACTTCCGCTTCCAAGTCCGCGGGAAGCGGCTCGGGCGGCTTGGCGTGCTCGACCGGCTCGGGCGCGGTGATGGCTTCCGCTTCTTCTTCGGGTTCTTCCGGCTCCACCGGCATCGCTTCGACAGCGCGGTACCAATGCCGGAATAAGGGGTAAGCCGGGTTGCGGTCGATGAACATGGCTTTGAAGAGCTCGTTCATCGCTTCCAGCTTTTGGCCGCGGCGTTTGTCGCCCTGGTAGACGCTCAGGAAGGCTTCGTAGGTGTCGCGCCAGCCCAGCATCATCTGGGCATGCTTGAAGCCGAGCAAGTCCTCGGTCACGTCGGCCTGGAAGTGGATGGCTTCGCGGACGATGGCTTGCGGCTCATCCACATGGCGGTCGATCTCCTGCATCAAGCTGCGCCGCTTGACGCTGAGCTCGGCCAGCGCCGCGTTGAGTTCCTCCATCCAGGCGCGGTAGGCCGTCAAGTCAATGCCGGCGTTGGACTCCGCTTCCGTGATGCCGCGCAGCACCTGGTCGATCTTGTTGCCGGCGGCGCGAAACTCGGCATCAGCCCAATCTTGCAGCGCAGAATCCAGCGCGCGCAGGCTCTGTATGCCCGGCGCCAGCAAACGCGCTTCGGGACTGCCCTCCATTTGACGCGCCAGCTCGGCAATGCTGTCGCTAATATGCGCTCCCGTCACCTGGTTGAAGATAGCTTGCGCGCCGAGCAAACTGTCGCGCCGCGCGATGTATTCATCGAGCTTGCGCAGGGCCACGTGCGTTTCCGCCGATTCGGCCAGCGTGCGCCGGGCCGCCTCCTGCCAAAAACGCGCGTCGTCAATAGCGCCGTCGTGCGCATCAAGCACGCCGGACAAAATATATTGGGCAAAAAGGATGCGCAGCGCCGCCGTATTCGAGTTGGCGAAACCTTGGACCAGACCTTGCCCCATCGCCTTTAGATAGGTTTCCGTGCTGGGCATCTGCGTGGCGAAGCCGTTGATGGCGCGGTTCTCGCCGTCAGCGAAGAGGTCTTCAATATCCAGCAGCGCCTTGCTCGTGCGCTCTTCGCTCTCGACGCCGTTGCGCTCGACCCAATCTCGCAATACGCGCGACAGCTTCCAGAGCCGCTCGGCGATGAATTGCTCGCGCTCGCTGCGGGCGATCTCCAGCGCTTGCTGGCCCAGCCGCTGCGCATCGGCCAGCTGCCCTTGATCGAAGGCCGCCCAGCCGTCAGCCAGGGTCCGGCCCAGGTGCCCCGGCACCGAATGGCGCTCGACGTAACCCGCCTTCTCGACAACCGCTGTTAATTCATTGAACCAACTGGACAGGGTGGGGCTGATGGTGCTGACAGTCTTGGCCGCGGCTTCCAGCGCGCCCGTCGCTTCTGCGCGGTCGCCCGCCACGATGACATCGCGATAGCGCTTCCAGGAGAGTTGCGCCGTCGATATGCCCTCCAGCATTTCGCTGAGCATCTCGTCGAATAATTGCCCGGCGAAGGGCGCCAGTTCCTCATGCTTGCCCAGCAGCCACTTCTCCAGGTCGGAGCCGTCCGCCGCTGGTACATAGGTCTGGCTGTTCTGCAAGATTTCATAAAGCAGGCTGAGGAAGTCCTCGATCTTGTCCCAGACCGGATTCGGCGGGTCAATGGCGCGGCTGGCGTCCAGCGCCGTCAGGGCATCGCGCGGATTATTGGCCGCCTGCTTGCCGATGACGTGCATATTATCCGCCAGGGCCATGGCGGCATTCAGGGCCCGCGTCAAGGCGTTCAGCGGCAGCCGCCGCTCGGAGAATTCATGCTGCAGGCTGAGCGTCTGCAAGTTGGCGTTGAGCTGCGACAGATTGTCGACCATCTCGCGGTAGCTGTCGCGCAGGGCCCCGGCGCCCGGGTCGTCCAATTGCGCCACCTGCCGCTGCGCGCGCTGGATGCCGCTTAAGATAGACTGCGCCTCGTCAACCGGGATGCCCTCGACTTCAAGCTGCTCTATCGCGCCCTCGAGCCGAAACAGATTGGGCTGCAAGAGCATGATATCCGGGAAATGCGATGTCAGCCTTTCCGCCAGGCGCCATTGCATGACGCGAATGACCTCATCTCCGCCTTCGCCGCCCAGCAGCAAGTTGGCTACCTTGTCGGCGCGATATTCAAATACGAGCGCGATCGCTTGTGACACTGCTTGGGGTACGGGCCTGGGCTGGCTCTCCATCAGAATCAGGCACCAATCCAGCAGCAGGTGGACCAGCGCGCCGGTCTTGCTGCCCGCCCGTTCCCGCAGCTCGGTCAGCAGCTCGGCCGCGCTGGCCCAGTGATTACCCTGCATATAAATCTTCACCGCGTCCAGATCAGCCGAGACCTCCAGATCGCGCAGGCGGTCGACGATCTCCTGATTGGCGTTGCGCGCGGCCGGGTAAGCCGGGTTCTGGCGCAGCGCCGTCTGCAAGTTGGTCTGCAAAGCCAGCAGATCGTTGCGGCTCAAGTCTTGTACCTTGAGCTTGTCGATGGCGCGCGCGACGATAGCGTTGCGGTCGCGCTCCAGCGGACTGCGATAGCGCAGCAAATCGGCGCTGATCTCCGCCAGCGAGGCGTAGCGATAGCGCAGATTGGGGTGCACCGCCCGCGTAACGATGGCGCGCAAGCTCATGTCGATGGATGCGCTGTCCTGGTGGAAGTCGACTTCAAATTCGGCGTCGGCACCGCGCGGCGCCTCAACGCGGCGGCCGCCCGACAAAATGAAATAGAGCAGCTCGCCCAGCTGGAACACGTCAGTCTGCCGGCTGATGCCCTGCGGCGTGGCTTCATCGCCTTCCAGAAAGACGGCATTGCCCCAGTCGATCACTTTGAGCTGGTATTTCTCGCGATTCCAAAACAAGTGCTTGGCATCCACATCGTTGTATACGATGTCATTGTCGTGCGCCGAGCGCAGCAAGTTGATCAGGCGGTCCATGATTTCCAGGATTTCCAGCACCGGCAAGCGCTGATGCTGCCCGGCCAGGCTGACCACTTCATCAGCGATGATGACGCCTTCCGCGCGCTCCATCACGATATACTGCTGCGGTATGCCGCCGACGAAGAATTGGCCGCTGCCCAACAGCTCCGTCAAGACCGGATGCCCGGCCAGACGCGTCAGGGCTTCCCGCTCATTGATAATGCTGACCTCTTGCCCGGCGCGGATCGGCGGCGCGTCGTTGGGGTTGGGGCGCTTAATCACCACCGGACGATCTTCCGCCTGCGTATCCACGGCGCGCAGCGTCTCCCCCGAGCGCCCGCGCGGGTAAATGTAGTTGTAGCGATAGCGGTTGTCGAATAGGCTGTCAGCCATGCTCATTTGCCTTGGGGGCTTTTCCAAGATTTCCATTGCCTGCGCCGTAGCTAGATTGGATTAAGGATAAACTGCCTGGCGCAGGCCATTCCGGGCTCAAATGCCATTTTCCTGCGCGGTAAAGCGAACGTGAAAGCCTGCGTTTGCGCACCTTTGAGCGCCTTCAGGGCACACGGATGCTCTTAATTGTAGGTTGATTCGACGGACGCGCAAGGGATATATCGCAAAGTTTTTGGGATATATCTGGCGCAATTTGGGATATATTAAGACGCTTGGCTCGACTAGGCAAAAACCCCCCGTCTGTGTATAAAGGAAAGTGTCTCGCTGTTCGTCTTCCACATAGAAACGACAAAGACCGATGCTGAATCGAATACGCCGCCGAACTGCGCCAGACCTGGTTCTCATCGTCTTCTTGCTGCTCGCGCCGCTGCTGATGTTCCACCAGCAGACACTGGGCGACCGCAGCCTGCTGCCGACTGAAAACCTGTACCAGCATCTGCCCTGGTCGGCCTACCGCGAAGTCGTGCAAGCGCCGGCAGCGCCGCATAATCACCTTCTCTCCGACATGGTGCTGCAGAATTACCAGTGGAAGCGCTTTATTCGCGCGCAAATCGCCCAGGGCGAGATCCCGCTGTGGAATCCCCACTTATTCGCCGGCATACCGTTCTTCGCCGCCGGCCAGCATTCCGCGCTCTACCCGCTGAGCGCCGTCTACTACATCATGCCGCTTGGCGCCGCCTATGGCTGGTTCATCCTGTTGAATCTCTGGCTGGCCGGGCTCTTCATGGCGGGTTACCTGCGCGCCCTGGGCATCAACCGGGCCGGGGCGGGTCTGGCCGGCCTGGTCTATCAGCTCTCGGGCTTCCTGATCGCCAGCGCCGTCTTTCCCATGATCGTGGCTGCGGCCGTCTGGCTGCCGCTGATCTTGTGGATGATTGAAAATATCTTGCGCGGGCGCAGCCTCTGGATCTTCCGGGGCGCGGCGCTGCCATGGGTCATCATCGGCGGTTTGGCTATCGGCTGTAATATCCTGGCCGGGCATATCGAACTCAGCATCTATACCTTGCTGATAGCCGGCTACTACGCCGCCGTCCGACTGCTCTGGGAGTTCGGCCGCCGTTGGCGCTCCACTGAAACGCTACCGCTGCGCTGGGCAGTCAGCTCGTCGCTGTGGCTGATTGTCATGCTGCTGTTGGGGCTAGGCCTGGCGGCGCTGCAACTGATCCCGCTCTACGAGTTCGCGCAAGGCAACTGGCGCGCCGAGCGCTCCAGCCTGGATACAGTCTTGAGCTACGCCCATGCCCCGCGCGATTTGCTGCAATTCCTGCTGCCCAACTTTTACGGCAATCCGGCGCATCACAGTTACACCGACGCCTTCAGCGGCGCACTTATCACCGACCTGCAAAACGCCCGCGGCCAAAGCATCAGCCATATCGACTGGGGCGTCAAGAATTATGTCGAAGGCGCACTTTACTTGGGGATTCTACCGCTGGCGCTGGCGCTCTACACCGTACTCAGCGGGCTCCGCCGTTGCCGGTTTACGCCCCACATCATCGCTTTCGCGCTGCTGGCGCTGATATCGCTGTCGTTCATGTTTGGCGCCCCGACATACGGTCTGCTCTACAGCTTGCCCGGCATGAATCAGCTGAATACGCCCTTCCGCTGGGTCTACGGGCTGACGCTGGCGGTCGCCGTCCTGGCGGGCATCGGCTTGCACCGGCTCACGCAGCGAGAGGGCGCGGCGCCCAGGCGCTTGGCAAGCCTGCTCGGAGTACTGCTGCTGCTGGCCGGGCTGGCGCTGGGCGGCGGCATCGCCCTCGTCCATAGCAACTTCGCGCAATTCGCGCCTATCTTCGACCGCCTGGTCGCTGGACTGGCGCACGCTGATCGCGCCTTCGCCGACGGGCGCATGTTTTACAGTTACCAGCTGCCGCAGGTCATAGCGCTGGCGCTGCTGCTCACGTTCAGCGGCGTCTTATTCCTGTGGGCGGCGCGCGCGCGCACTGGTCGCTGGACGATGCTGGCGCTCGTGGTAACGCTGCTCGACCTGCTCGCGGCCTCCTACGGCTTCAATCCGGCAAGCGATCCGGCGCTGCTGGATTTCACGCCGCCGGCAGTTGAGTTCCTGGCCGGGCAGGGCGGGCATTTCCGCGTGACCAGCCTGGAGCGCCAGGGCGATCCCGCCATCTTGCAGCCCAATACGCTAATGCAATACGGCCTGGACGATATTCGCGGCTACGACAGCATCATTCCCGCCGGCTATGTGGCGACCATGCGCGCGCTGCAGCCGCAGCCCCTGCTCGACTTCAACCAAATCGCGCCGCTGCACACCGCCCCCGAACTCAATCACAGCAGCTACCAAAGCACGCTGGCTTCCGATCTGCTCAACTTGCTGAACCTGCGCTTTGTGCTGACCGCGCCGGACTTCGAAATGCGCCTGCCCGGCTGGAAAGACGTCTATCGCCAGGAGGTGGCGATCTGGGAGAACAGCAACGCCCTGCCGCGCGCCTTCGCCGTCGACAAAGCCGATTGGGACCCGCGCTGGCTGGCGGAGGTCGGCGGCGGTTTCAATTTCGCCGAGTTGGACATGAGCGGCGGCGGCTTGCGTGTGCCGCGCTATCAGGCCGCCGACATCACCCGCGACAGCGGCCGCGAGAAGTTCATCGACATCAGTCTTGAAAGCGCAAGCTGGCTGGTCATCAGCGAGACTTACGCGCCCGGCTGGCGCGCTTTCGCCCGCCCCTGGGGCAAAGGCGAAGACCAAGAATTCGGCGTCGCGGTGCGCCTGGTGCTGGCCAACTTCCAGGGCGTTGAACTGCCGGCAGGCGACTGGACGGTGCGGCTGGTCTATAGCCCGGCCAGCGCGCAGCTGGGTATGTTCGCCTCGTCCATCAGCGTTGCGCTGATCGTCTTTCTGTTGGGCGCCTGGTTCTGGCGCGCTTACATCGGCTTGAATACCGAGGCTTCGTCCGGCCTGGCCAGGGTCGCCCGCAACAGCCTCGCTCCCATCATCCTCAATCTCTTCAATCGCGGCATCGACATGGTATTCGCCATCGTGATGTACCGCCTGCTGCTGCCCATGGAAGTGGGCATTTACAACTTCGCGGTCGTGCTCTTTGTGGCTTTCGACATTTTCACCAATTTCGGCCTTGACCTGCTGCTGGTGCGTGAAGTCTCGCAGCAGCGCAAACGCGCCGGTCGCTATCTCTACAACAGCTCCTTTTTTCGCCTGCTGCTGAGCCTGGCGGGCGCGCCCTTGCTGGCCGGCGTACTGCTGCTCTGGAGCGGTTCCGGCGCCCAGGCCATCGGCGGCGAAGGGCTGCTGGCCATCGGCTTGCTCTACATCGGCCTTTTCCCCGCCAGCCTGTCCAAAGGCATGACTTCGCTCTTCTACGCCAATGAACAAGCCGAAAAACCGGCCGCCATCGCTACCATCACCACCATGAACAAAGCTGTCTTCGGCGTTATCGTCTTGCTGCTCGGCCACGGCATCGTTGGCCTGGCTGCCATCAGCATCTTTAATAACGTACTGACTTTGCTAGTCCTGCTCTGGACCGGGCGGCGGCTGATCGGCCCCATCGCCCGGCGCCTCCCCGATTTCAAGCTGATTCGCGAAATGGCGAGCGAGAGCCTGCCGCTGATGCTGAACCACTTTCTGGCCACCATCTTCTTCCAGGTCGATATCGTCATCTTGCAGGCGCTGAAAGGCGCGGCAGTCGTGGCGCAATACAGCACGGCTTACAAGTGGCTGCTGGCGATTAATATCGTGCCGGCCTTTTTCACGCAGGCGCTCTTCCCGGTAATATCACGCCAAGCGCAGGACGACCCCGCCGCCCTGAGCCGCAGCTTCCGTTTCGGCATCAAGCTGCTCTTCGCTTTGACACTGCCGCTGGCGGTAAGCTTCACCGCGCTGGCCGAGCCGCTGACGCTGATCCTGGCCGGCCCGCGTTATGTGCCGCAGGGGGTCATCGCCCTGCAGCTGATGATCTGGAGCATCCCCATCGGCTGGATGAACAGCCTGACGCAATACGCCCTGATCGCCCTTGGCCTGCAGCGCATCATCACCCGCGCCTTCGCCTTCGCCGTCTGCTTCAATATCGCCGCAAACCTGATCTTCATTCCACATTACGGCTTTCAAGCGGCCGCCATCGCCACCATCGCCTCGGAGCTGGCGCTTTTCGCGCCCTTCATATTGCTGGCGCGCCGGCACATCCCGGCTGTGAATGTTCGCGCCTTGCTCTGGCGTCCCTTGGTCGCCTTGGGCGCCATGCTGGTTGAGCTTGCTCTGCTAGGTCAAACGCTGCCGGCGATTCTGCTGGGCAATGTAGTCTATTGGACCGTCTTGCTGCTGCTGCGCCCGCTGGATGCGGCGGAGGGGCGGGCGCTCTTGTCGCTGCTGCCGCCGGGCGCGGGTGAGCTGCGACCCTTGCGCTGGATCCGTATGGCTTGAGCGATTCGCTTCAGCCGACCGGCGTCACCTGCATATCCATGCCCGACAGCGCCGGCCGCGCCCAACGGTTGCTGAAGACCAGGTCGCCGATATCGACCGCGTCGTCCCGCTCGCTCATCATCATCTTCATCACCGGGATTTCGAGCGCATACACTTCGCCGGAATCACACTCCAGCTGCAGCGGCATCGCGCTCTCCGGCAGCAGGTCGTCGGTCAAGCCCGTCAACATGATATGCAAACCGCCCGGCCTTAAGTCTAGCGTCTCGCCCGCGGGAAGAAAAAAGCTGTCCACGGCCTCCATGCGCGCTATGTCGTCTTCCACCACTGTGCGATGGAAAGCGAGCGTCCTTGCGGCGGAACTTGACGCGGAGACCAGCGTCAGATCGCTTTGGCCGCGGTTGTGGATGCGCAAGTAGACCGCGCTCCCCGGCATGGCGCTATGATCCATTTCCACAAGCGGCTCGTTGAGAATCTCGAAGTTGTAGGTCTCAAGGGCGACATCGCCGTTTGGCAGCGTCAGCTTCGCCTCGACGATCCAATTGCCATTCATCGTCCATTCGAAGGGGACGCTGAAAACGCCGTCGGCCGCGCTCTCCGCTTCAGCCAGCACCGGCGCCATACCGGCGTGGTCCATATCGCCGCGAATGCTCAGCGTGCCGGACTCTTGCAGGGCTTTGCCGTCGCGGTCGCTGACCCGTACCAGCAGGGTCGTCTCGCCGACTCGCTTGTCGCTGGCCGACATATCGAGTGAAACGTCAGCGGAACTCAGCTGCTGTTGACGGCAGCTTGCGAGCAATATGACAAAGACGAGGAGAAGCGTTCGGCAGCGCAATAACGTCACAGCTTGGAATCTCCGTCAGTCTGTATGAGCTGGCGGATGCATCAGCAGGCTCAAACCATAGCCGAAAGCGCCGGCCAGCACCGGTACGCCCAGCCACATATGGATCAGCCACCAGAGGCCGCCGCTGCCCCAAACGCTCGTGCCCAGAATATGCGTCATGAGCATAACGCCCAGGCTGTAGGAGAAGGGCATGATGACGGCGAAGATGCGCAGCCGCTTGGCATCCTCCAAGCCATAGCGCTGGTAGAGGCTGTCGCAGAGCAAGCCGACCGCGAAGGCGCTCAAGACATAAATGAACTCGGCCGACTCGCCGACCCGGTACCAGGTCATCAGCAGGGAATTGAGGACGAGGAAGAGGGTGATCGCCCCGAAGGGCAACTGCCAGCGCCGCGTCATGAACAGCAGCGCGCCCAGCAAGACATTGCTCTGGATGATAAAGGGCACAATCCCGGCCACGTCTTGCAGCGTGTGTGGATCGGGCCTCGTTCCAGTCAGGACGATCAAGTCGCCGCCGATAGGCGCGTAGGCATTAAAGAAGGTGAATACGGAAGTGACAGCGGTGAAGCAGAGCACGATCGGCGCCACGCTGGCCCAACTGCCGTCGCTTTCTCGCTTCCAGAACGAGCGGATGGGACCGGTCATAATGAGCAAACCGGTCAAGGCGAGATAGAGGTGCGACGGACTGATCAGGGCTTCAACGCCCTCTTCAAAGCCAAAGGCTTCATGCCATATCAAGTCGACGCCGCCGCCCGCGCCAAAGCCGAAGAATCCAATCAGCGAAAGCGCGTAGCCGGCGGGCAATGCCTGCGCCCAGCGGTATCCGCGGTTGACATTGCGAAAATGCGTGAGGATCAGCACGAGACCGGCGAACGCGACCGAGCCATAGAGCAGGGCGTGCCAGGGCGTGAAAAAGCTGTCATCGACGCGGCCATGATTATGCGCCCAGCCGTCAATGTACAAGCCAAATACGATGGCGCAAGAACTGAGCGACATGATCCAGTCCAGGCGCAGGTCCGGGGCTGGCGACTCAGACGCGGCTCGCGCGCCGGCAGCCTGCCGCATGAGTTGGCCAGCCTTTGTTGTACTTGCCATAGCTTCGCACCCTTTCTCCGTCTGCTAGCTCATATTGTAAGCGAGGAAGGGACAAATGGAAACAAGGTCGGCGCTTACATCGCTAGCGCCGTATAGCCATTCATGTAAAATCGAATGTATTGTTGGGGCGAGCCTGATGGTGTGGCATGGCCTTTGAATTGGAAGCTCTTGTAGGGCATCTCTACATCGTTGGCGGGCGCGTCATCAACGTCAACCCGCCGGGATCTCTCGTTGAAGTAGCGCCGCCATCCGCAGCCGCCGGCCGCGAAGGCGATACCCTCTTCATTCTCATCACGCCCTCCGGTGCCATCGCGCCGACCACCTTCTATCAGCAGTTGGCTACTTTGGCCGCCGAGCGCTATTTCGATATCAGCGGCAGCGTCACCATCGCCCTGCGCACCATGTTTCAGCTCGTCAATCGCAATCTCTACGAACACAATCTGGAACACGCCGAAAGCGGCGGGCAGCAATTCGAAACCAGCATGATCGCCGCGGTCCTGCACGAAGACGATATGTACGTCGCCCGCGTCGGTCCCGTTATCTCCGTCCTGCAAACCGCCGGCTTGACACTGACCTTTCCCGAAGACCTTTCCGATGACGCGCCGCTTTTCAGCGTACCGCTGGGGCTCTTGCCGGAGCCGGAAATCTCGATGGTGCGCTACGGCGTGAACGCGGGCAGCCGCCTGGTGCTATCAGACGGCAATCTGGCCGATATTCCCAGCGACCGCCTCACGAGCATCATGCTGGATAACGACATCGAAACGGTGCTGGGCAGCCTGCGCCGCACCATCAAGATTCAGAGCCAGTTGATGCTGGTCGAGTTGGTGCCGCCCGAGTACGACGGGCCGATACTGGCTGCGCCGGGCGAATCCTCGCACGAGATCAGCATGCGCCTGAAAGAAGCGCGCCTGGAGCTGGACGCCGACGCGGCGCAATGGCAGCTGCCGCGGCGTGGCGATTTCGGCTCAATACTGCGCTGGGGGTTGGCGCGGCTCGCTGGGCGGGTAGCCGGCGTACTGCTCTTTCTGGGCGACATACTCCAGCGCATCTTCCCGATGCCGGCCACGGCGACCTCCCGCCGGGCTTCGTCCGGTACGCTATTCCTGTCCGTTCTGCTGATCCCGCTCATCATCGTCAGCATTGTGGTGCTGTCCTGGGTGTCTAACCTGGGCGAGACCGAATTCGAGCAGTGCCTGGGCCGATTGCAGGAGGCGGCCCGGCTGGCGCGCTCCATCGACACCAGCAACCGCCGCAGCGTCACTTCGGCCTGGAACGCCACCATTCAAGTCGCCGACGCCTGTGATGTCATGCGGCCCGGCGACCCCTCGGTGTCCGCGATGCGTGGCGAAGCGCAGACGCTGATCGACACCATCAACAATGTGAAACGCCGCGAAGCCATCCCGCTTATCAATTTCGAAGACGCCAGCATCAGCCGCTTGCGCATACAAGGCACGAACTTGTACGCGCTTGACGGCCGCAACGACCAGGTCTATCACATCAAGCTGGCTGATAATGGCCGCGAGGCGCTGCAAGACGAGCCGGTCGCCAAGATGCGCCTCGGCGCCACCCACCAGGGCATCACCATCGGCCAGATCACCGACATCGCCTTTGACGACCACTCCGGCGACATCGCCATGCTTGACGCCAACGGCACGCTGCTGCGCTGCGCGCCCCAATTCGTCTTCACCTGTGATGTGCAGCGCATATTGGAATCCGAAAGCTGGAAGCAGCCGGCTGCCCTGACAATTTGGGATCGCAAGCTCTATATCCTCGATAGCGAAGAAGGCCAAATCTGGCGCTACGATCCTTCCGGCGGCGCCTACGTCAGCTCGCCGCGCGAGTATTTCGCCGGCAGCGCCCGCCCCAATCTTCGCAATGTCGCCGACTTTACCATCGGCGGCGACGGATATCTCTATTTGCTCTATCGCGATGGCGTCATGAAACGCTACTTCGGCGGCAGCGAGGTGGCCTTCACCTTCAGCGGCTTCAACGAAGGCAGCGAACCCGGCATCGTGCTGACCGAGGGCTTCCATCTCAACGACAGCCCCTTCGCGCCGGGTTTCTTCATCATCAGCCGCGGCTCGCGCACCATATTCGAGACCACAGCCGCTGGCACCTTCATGGATAGCTACCAGGCCTTTGACCAGCAGAAACTTGAGTTGATGTCGGCTGTCGTCGCCTATCCCGAGCAGAACATCCTCTACGTCGCCTCGGGCAATACCATCTTCAGCATCACCATGGATTTCAGCTAGCAGCGCGCTGGCAGTCCCTCCGCGACGTCAACGTCACGCTGGGGCTGCTCTGTGAATCGTCCGATCTCCACTACCATGAACGCCGATGATTGTAGGGGCGAGCCTTGGCTCGCCCGCGCAAGCCCCCGCGCCGCCTCAACCGAATGGCGCTAACGCAGGGCTAGACAATTGCCATTCCCTACACCGTTGACCAGGGCAACCGCATCAAAAAATATATCACCGCAGAGTCGCCGAGAACTCCGAGAATTATCCGAAAATATGCCAATATAGCACTCAATGTAGGGGCGATTCTGTGCCGCGCGTAGACACTGCGGGTCAATCGCCCACGATTTTGCGCCAAATTTCATGGGCGAGCCAAGGCTCGCCCCTACAATTTGTTAGTTTGATGATAAATTGGTCATATATGGATATTGATGCGATTGCCCTGCCCGTTGACGCCTGTTATGGATTTGTGATTGTGGGTATAGTAGCGCCAACACGAATTATCTTGACGGAAGGCAGGATGAGCATGAGCAAAAATGTATTGATCGTCTATGGTGGCTGGGACGGCCACGACCCAAGTCAAACTTCTCATTTATTCGCCGGTCTGCTGGAAGCGGCCGGGCTGACTGTCACCCTTTCGCAGACCCTGGACAGCTTCCTTGATGCCGAGCTCATGGGCGCGGTCGACATGGTGGTGCCGGTTTATACCATGAGCAGCATCACGCGCGAGCAGGAAGCCGGCTTGCTGGGCGCCGTCCGCGAACGCGGCGTGAATGTCGGCGGTTGGCACGGCGGGATGGCCGATGCCTTCCGTCAGAACACGGAATATCAGTTCATGGTCGGCGGGCAATGGGTGGCGCATCCCGGCAACATCATCGATTATCGCGTCAACGTCAATGACCAGCAGCACCCGATTACGGCCGGCATCGGCGACTTCGACATGCGCTCCGAGCAGTACTACCTGCACACCGACCCGTCCAATATAGTGCTGGCGACTACGACTTTCAGCGGCGAGTACGCCTTCTGGATCGAGGGCACGGTTATGCCGGTGGTCTGGACCCGCAGCTACGGCAAAGGCAAGATCTTCTACAGTTCGCTGGGCCACGTCATCGGCGATTTTGATGTGCCGGAAGCGCGCGAGATTGTGCGCCGGGGATTGCTCTGGGCGGTCGACAGCCTTTAGTTCGCCCCGGTCTTATGTATTGCAGGATAAGCTACTTCGAGTCGCTCGCTTCCAATGGAGGCCGCAGCTGCCGGTGACGCAGCCTGATTTGCCACACCCGCAGCGCGGCTTCCAAGGCGATGGCGCTGGACATCTTTGAGGCGCCGTGCTGCCGATCGGGAAAGTGAATCGGTATCTCGCCGATGCGGTAGCCCAGCCGATAAGCCACGTAGATCATCTCCACCATAAATACATAACCGTTGGCTTTGACGCGTTCCATATCCATGCCGACCAGGGCGTCGCGGCGGTAAATGCGAAAGCCGCCTGTCGCGTCTCGGATTGGGATGCGCAGGATGGCCGGCGTATAGACGCGGTTGGCCCACCAGCTGAGCAGCTTGCGCAAGGGCCCCCAACCCTCGTCGACGCTGCCGCCATCGGCATAACGCGAACCGATAACGATGTCGTATTCCTGCGCCTGCCGCAGTAGCCCGGGGATGTACGTGGGCTGGTGCGAGAGATCGGCATCCATCTGAATCACGTAGTCGGCGCCCATTGACAAAGCTTGCGTGAATCCCTGGATGTATGCCGGCGCCAAGCCCTGCTTCTCGGGCCGGTGCAGCACATGCAGCCTTCCCGCGTAGTCAGCCTGCTCGGCCAGCGTTTCGACTATCTCACCCGTGCCGTCCGGCGAATTGTCGTCGACCACCAGGACCTGCAGGTCTTCCAGGTCCAGATCAAACAGCGCCGGAACCAGCCGGACGATATTCTCGCTTTCGTTGTAGGTGGGCAGGACGATAAAGGTCGTAAGCGGCATGATTGCCTCGAGCGAAATCAGTCGTCCAGCAGCGAATTGACCGCGTCGGCGACATGCCCCGGCGTCAGACCATAGGCCTGGTATATCTTGTCGTAGGGCGCGCTCGCCCCGAAGCGATCCACGCCGATTGCGATGCCGCTGTCGCCAAGGTAGCGGCGCCAGCCCAGTGTCGCGCCCGCCTCGATACTCACGCGCGCCCTCACGTCGCCGGGCAGTACGCTATCTTTATAGTCGTCAGCTTGCGCTTCGAATAGTTCCCAGCAGGGCATCGACACCACCCGCGCGCGAATATCGGCATCTTCCAGCAAACCCGCCGCATCAAGGGCGATGGGAACTTCGCTGCCACTGGCCATGATGATGGCGTCGACATCGCCGCTCTCGTGCTCGGATAGAACATAGGCGCCGCGCGAAACCCCCTCGTGAATGCCGGCGTCGTTGCCGGCGAATACAGGCAAATTCTGTCGGCTGAGCACGATAGCGGCCGGGTGATCCAACTCGGCGATGGCGGCCCAGGCGCCAGCTGTTTCGGTGGCGTCTCCGGGCCGGAAGACGTGCAGATTGGGCATGAGCCGCAGCGACATCAAGTGCTCGACCGGCTGATGCGTCGGTCCGTCTTCGCCCAGGCCGATGCTATCGTGCGTGAAGACGTACACGGCGGGAATGTCCATCAGCGCGCCCAGGCGCATGGCCGGCCGCATATAATCGCTGAAGGTGAAGAAGGTGGCGCTGTAAGGCTTGACTATGCCGCCATGCAGGGCCAGACCGTTGACTATCGCGCCCATGCCGTGCTCGCGGACGCCAAAGCGCAAGTTGCGCTCGGCGCCACGCCCCGGCCCGGTATTGGCCGCGCCTTTGATCAAGGTGCGCGTGCTGCCGGCCAAGTCGGCGTCGCCGCCGATCATCGTGGGCGCATGTGCGGCCAAGGCATTCAAGGCTTCACCGCCGGCGCTGCGGGTCGCCAGTGAAGCGCCCGCCTGCCAGCTCGGCAGTGCTTCGCGCCAGCCCGGGGCGAATTCGCCGGCCATGGCCCGATCCCATTCCAGCGCCAATTCCGGATGCGCCGCGCGCCATGCCTGAAAGCGGCTTCCCCATTCCGCCTCGGCCGCCGCGCCCGCTTCCACTGCGCCGCGGAAATGCTCCAGCGCCTCCCAGGGCACGTAAAAGCTGTCGGTCGCGCTCCAGCCCAGATTCTCTTTGGCCAGCGCAACTTCGTCTTCGCCCAAGGGGCTGCCGTGCGCGGCGCTTGAGCCCTGCTTGTTGGGGCTGCCGTAGCCGATAATGGTGCGCACCGCGATGATGCTGGGCTGGTCCGTGATAGCTTTGGCTTCGCTGATGGCCGCGTCCACGGCGAACACGTCAGTGCCATCGGCGACGCGGCTGACATGCCAGCCCATCGCCCCGAATCGCCCCGCGATGTCCTCGGTAAAGGTCATATCGGCCGCGCCATCGAGCGTCACTTCATTGTCATCATAAAGAAAGACCAGCTTGCCCAGCCCCCAATGGCCGGCCAGCGCAGCCGACTCCAGGCAGACGCCCTCCATCAGGTCGCCATCGCTGACCAGGGCGTAGGTATAGTGATTTACAATTTCATGCCCCTCGCGATTGAAATAGCGCGCCAGGTAGGCCTCGGCCAGCGCCATGCCCACCGCCGTGGCCGCGCCCTGGCCCAGCGGACCTGTGGTGGTTTCCACGCCGGGACTGTCGCCGTATTCAGGATGTCCGGCCGTGTTGCTGCCCCATTGACGGAAGTTCTTGATGTCATCCAGCGACACATCATAGCCAGTCAGATACAGCAGCGAATAGAGTAGCATGGAGCCGTGCCCGGCGCTGAGCACGAAGCGGTCGCGATTGGACCAGGCCGGGTTGCGCGGGTTGAAGCGCAAGTGTTTCATCCAAAGTGTGTACGCCATTGGCGCGGCGCCCATCGGCAAGCCGGGGTGGCCGCTATTGGCCTTCTGTACCGCATCCATCGAAAGTGTGCGGATGGTATTGATTGCTAGCCCTGTCAAATCGGCCACTGAGTTTCTCCCGTTAATCGTAGCGAATCTCAAACGCCTGGATTATATCAGCCCCGCGCAAGCAACGAATATACAAAAAAACGGATACCCCGTATCCGTTCCAAATCATCAAGCTGTATCAAACTGTTGACCGAAGCAAGCCGCGTTGATTCTATGCCGGGCGTGGCTCCACGCGGAAACGGACGGCAGTTCTCTCCTGGCCGTCAATATCAACTTCGGTGAAATAGGGCATCGTCACGATATCAATCTCATCCCGCTCGAGATAACCACGAGCGATCGCCAGGGCTTTCACCGCCTGATTTACCGCGCCCGCGCCGATGGCTTGCACCTCGGCATAATTGTGCTGGCGCATGACTCCGGCAATCGCGCCGGCCACGGCCGTCGACCGCGAACGCGCCGATACCTTGATAACATCCGGGCCGTCATCCGCGTAAGTACTGACATCATCGTCAAAAGACTCTGTCATATGTACTTGACTATCCTGCTCGGACATTAACTCCCCCTTGCATGCAAATTCAACCCTACCTTGTACGACGCATTACACAGATTTTACAGCCAAACTGCGCTATCGTCTAGCAAAAGCGTAGAAATGTATAGGAATGTATAGCGTCAACATAAAATACTGTTACATTTTGCAGTCCAGTTGCGCATATCTGTTAACTCATGTGTAAATTGTTTATCGTTTTCGCACAAGACACAATATCGCTGATCGGCAGCGCGCTTCGCCATTCAGACTTGGCGGAAGTCGATCACCCTGTAAAGCTGCCTGCCTAGTCGTTACAATCAGGACATGATTTGAATCGCGTTCCACCCTGCGTGACTTGGCAAGCCGTCGAATCGAACGGGAAGACCGATGCAGCTCACCGCGCCACCTGTCGCACTGATCCTGCTCCTAATTCTACCCCTTATATGGATAATCGGCTTTCCGCGTCATGCCTTCCGCCGCCGCCGCGATATCAGCAGCCTGCTGCTGCGGACCGTGATCATCATTTTGCTGGTCCTGGCCTTGGCCGGGCTGCAGAACGTACAAGCCGTCGATCGCCTGGCGGTGGTCTTCCTGGTGGATGCCTCCGACAGTATGGGCAGCGACGCCGAAGACCGCCAATTGGAATTCATCCGCGGCGCCATCGCCGACAAGCAGCCGGACGACGAATGGGCGGCCCTGCTCTTCGGCGACAATGCCGTGCCAGAGACCGATTTCAGCCAGGTTGGCGAGATCGAAAACTTTTCTTCCATCCCGCTGACGACCGGCACTGACATCGCCAACGCCATTCAGACGGCCCTGTCGATGTTCCCCGCCGACGCCTCGCGCCGCATCGTCGTCCTCAGCGACGGCCAGGCGACACAAGGCGACGCCATCGCGCGGGCGCAGCGGGCCGCCGTTTCCGGCGTCGAAATCAGCTATGTCCCGCTATTCCGCGCCCCCGCGCCAGATGTTCGCATCACCGCCATCGACGCGCCGGGACGCGTGGCCGAAAACCAGAGCTTCGATATCTCGGTCGGCATCCAGGCGGAAAGCGCCACGCCGGCTACGCTGCTCATATTCTCCGGCGGGCGGCTGATCCACGAAGAAGCCCTGCAGCTGCAAGCCGGCGATACCCGCTACAGCCTGACGCAAGCCGGCGAAAAAAGCGGCTTCCTTGACTTCACCGCCCAAATCGTCGTGCCGGGCGAGAACGACAACTTTAATCAGAACAATCAGCTGGGCGCCTTCAGCCAGGTCATCGGGCCGGCGCGCGTGCTGCTGGTCCGCGTGGACGAATCAGAGACGCAATTCTTGCTGCCGGCGCTGCAGCAAGCCGGAATCATCGTGGATGTCAGCAAGCCGGAAGACTTGCCGGTCACCATGGCCGGCCTGGCGCACTACAAGAGCGTCATCTTGGCCAACGTTCCGGCCACCGAGCTGGGCCGGGCGCAAATGACCTTGCTTGATCAATACGTCAGCGATATCGGCGGCGGCCTGGTCATGATCGGGGGACCACAGAGTTATGCGCCGGGCGGTTATTATCAGACGCCGCTTGAGCGCACGCTGCCGGTCGAGATGCAAATCAAAGATCAGAAGCGCCTGCCGCAGCTCACCATCGCCTACTTGATCGACCGCTCCGGCAGTATGGGGCAAATCGGCCGCAGCGGCGTCCCCAACCTCGAGCTGGCCAAGCGCGCCATCGTGCTCTCGCTCGAGCTGCTGCAAGCCTCCGACCGCGTCGCCATCGGCACCTTTGACACGGGCGGCGCTTGGGTGGCGCCCTTCCAGCAGGTCAATGACGCGCAAGTCCTGACCGCCATGACCAATACCATCCGCTCCGGCGGCGGTACCGATATTCTGGCCGGCTTGCGCTTGGTCGAGCGCGACATTATCCAGGAGCCCTCACAGCTGAAGCACTTGATCCTGCTCACCGACGGCGGCGCCAGCCCGCGCGGACTGGTCGAGATCAGCGAGTCCATGTACAGCCAGCACGATGTCACCCTGTCGGCCATCGCTATCGGGCGCAGCCCGGGCGCTGTCCTGGAACCAATGGCCGAAGCCGGCGGCGGCAACTATTACGCCGTGGCCGATGTCGAGCAGATTCCGCTGATCTTCGCCCAAGAGACGGTGCTGGCTTCGCGTTCCTACATCGTTGAGGAGGCCTTCACGCCTGGCGTCAGTGGCAGCAGCGCCATCATCGATGGCATCACTGCGCTGCCGCCCCTGCGCGGTTACGTCGCGGCAACGCCCAAGGTCGCCGCCCAGCGCATTCTCAGTGGCCCCGAGCCCTACTCCGATCCCATCCTGGCCGCCTGGCAGTACGGCTTGGGGCGGGTCGTGGCCTGGACGGCTGACGCCAGCGCGCGCTGGGCCAACGAATGGGTGACCTGGCCAGATTTCTCGCGCTTCTGGGGCCAGGCAGTGGCTTGGAGCATCAACGCCGGCGCCAACAAGAACCTGGAAACGCGCGTACTGCTGCAGAATGACCGCGCCCGCATTGTGGTCGACGCCCGCGATGACAACGGGCAATTCCTCGACGGCTTAATGCTGAGCAGCGCCGTCTTGAATCCCGCCGGCGACAGCCTGCGCATTCCCTTGCAGCAAACCGCGCCCGGCCGCTACGAATCCACATTCACGCCACAAAACGAAGGCGCTTATTTTCTGACCGTCAGTGGCGAGGCGCAGTTGGGCGAGGGCGAGACTCAGTTGAGCGATCTCAACGGCTGGGTCATGTCTTATTCACCGGAATATATCCCGCGCCCACAAGACGACCGTATGCTGGCTGATATCGCCGATATCACCGGCGGGCGCAATCTGGCCGACCAGCCCGAAGCCGTTTTCGCGCATGATCTCGGCGAGCGTCAAGCGGCCACTGATATCTGGCAAAGCCTGATTCTGCTGGCGTTGCTGTTGCTGCCGCTGGATATCGCCATCCGCCGGCTGATCATCACCCGCAGCGACCTGATCCGCCTGCGCGACTTTCTCAGCGGGCGAGGACGCGACCAGACGCGCTCGCAGCAGATGCAAGCCCTCTTCAGCGCGCGCGGCCGCAGCCGCCAGACCACCGGCTATGGCGACCGCATCGTCCCGCGCCCGAGGCCTCGTCCCCGCCCCGACCCGCAACCTTTCGTCCCGCCGCCGCCGAAGTCAACACGCGGACGGGATGCGCTTGAGCCGGAGTTCCAACTGCACGACATAGAGGTTGTCAACCTGGGTGATAAACTACTTCGCAAGCGAAATCGACGTCTTGACCCCAATGACGAGACGTAGCCACGCCGAAAGTGCGCAACCTGGGTGGCGACCTCCTGCGCAGTCGTCGGCGCCCGCGCGGTGATGAGGACGAAGACGACGAATAGCCGCGCCGATGGTGGGCTATAATGAGACAGATGTTAAGCGTCAAATGAAGGAGGGCTGATATCAAGCAATTATCCTTGCTCGCCGGCCGCTCTTTGCCAGTTGAAACTCTGCGGACAATATACGAAACAGATAATGCAACCTCTTCATCCGCTCGCGTGGAACTCGAGCGTAAGTATCAGCCGATTCTGCAACCGACAAATAGATTCAATCGCCAGCTTGTCAGCTACCAAGCGAATAAATCCGCCAAAATGCACCGCTGGTTTAAGTACAAAGAAGGCTTCTCTGCCCAGCTTGTACAGAATTTCATAAACGAGTTTGATCTTAAGCCTTCACAGCGAGTCCTTGATCCCTTCGCAGGTGTTTCTACAACTTTGCTCGTCGCTCAAGATCTGGCAATCGACGCGACCGGAATTGAAGTATTGCCGATTGGCGATTTAGTATGGCGGGCGAAATCCAGTCCAGCTCAATATGATATTGAATGCTTGCGGGCGATTCGCGATTGGGTTAACTCAACGCCGCCAGAGGAGTCTAGTCGCGCATTCCCGCATATCCCCATAACTCGTCATGCCTTTGACGCCGAGCAGGAGTCGCGCTTGATGTGGTATGACGAGCAGTTCGCCGGCTTGGATGTCGATGACACGATGAAGGACTTGCTCAAGTTCATCTTGCTCTCCATTCTTGAAGACATCAGCTTTACCAGCAAAGATGGCCAGTTTTTGCGCTGGGACATCCGCTCAGAAAAGATGCAAATGCGAAATGCAAAGCGCATTGCCGATGGGAAGAAGCCCTTTAAGCCATTCCGGAAGCGGGAAATCCTGCAGGTTCAGCCCGCGATTGTCAAAGCGCTGGACTTGATAATTCTCGACCTTTCGTTGGCGGGCAAGTCAGGTAATCTATCAGGAGAGCAAGAGCTAATTATCGGGACGGTTCTGGAAAAGCTGCCCCGCCTGTCTCCCAATCTATTTGACGCGGTCATTACTTCGCCTCCCTACTGCAATCGCTACGACTACACCAGAACTTACGCCCTGGAGTTAACGTTTCTCGGCATTGACCATGAAGCCATGCTTGGTCTGAGGCAGCGGCTCTTAAGCTCTACGGTTGAGAATAGATCTAAAATCCAACAGCTGCGTCAATTCTATTCGCAAATCGGGCGAGATAAGCATTTTGATCGAGTTATCGAGACAATAGACAATCATCAAGCGTATCAGGAGATTCTTGGCGCGCTGAGGCTGCGCAACCGGCGCGGTGAAATGAACAATCGCGGCATCATTTCGATGGTCGAAGGCTATTTTACCGAACTGGCATTCGTAACCTTTGAGTTGTTCCGCGTCTGCAAATCCGGGGCATCTGTCGCGATCGTCAATGATAACGTGCGATATAGCGGTGAAATCATACCCGTCGACCTCTTGATGACAGATATAGCCGCGCAATTTGGATTTAGGCCTGAAAAGATCTATGTCTTGCCACAGCGCAAAGGCAATAGCAGTCAACAAATGGGGAAATACGGCCGTGAAGCGCTGCGTAAAAGCATCCTGATTTGGAGAAAACCCGAGCATTGAGATGAAGACTGACAAGCAACGCGCCTGGGCGCTGGACCAACTCCAAAAGAGCCTTTTCTTCCACCAACGGCTTCACGATTGGGGACTAGTTGATGTAGCCAGACAAATCGAAGACACGGCCGGCGAGTCTCTGGAGTGGGACTTGCAGCATCTTAACATCTCAGATTCTGCATGGAATAGAATTATCCATAGCGGAATCAAGCCAATCATCGTTTTTGCTCATCCGACTGTGCTGTCTAGCATAGTGAAGGCAGTCAGCTACTATCGTATGTTGTCCATGGTTTCGCAAAAGTCGATGAATCAAATCGGGATGCCTACCGCTCGCTATGAAAGTAGCGACCAACTTCCTAGTGCTGACTCCGCATTGTCTATAGCCAGGAGGGTGAACAGTCTTGTTGGCGCCTTGATTGACAGCGAACACCGGATTGAAAGACGCGAATTTGATATCTGGCGCGGCATGGCTGCCGGTTCACAAGCGCAGGGTTCGTGGCAGAACAAAAAGGGCGATCACATTGAAGCGCTGTTAAGACAGGATTTGGTAGCACAATTGAGAAGGGCGCAACTCATTGCGGCGGATCAGCAGGTTGACGTGAGCGCCCGGGTAATAGAGATCCCGTTGCTTGATGGCAGGACAGTGCGTCTGGGTTCAGAACCAGATATCGAAATCTATAGCGATTATCGTATCCATGCCGCAGTTGAAGTTAAGGGCGGCATTGATGCGGCGGGAGTGCTCGAACGCGTTGGGGCCGCAATCAAGAGCCTCAGTCGCGCTAAGGAGGAAAGCCCCGGCGCGATTACCATTCTAGTTATGTCCGCCGTTTCAATGTCCGACCAAGCCAAACAAGATATAGAGGCGAACAAGTCCAACGTGAACTATTGGTTCACTATGGAGGATATACTGCAAGATTCAAAGCAGAAGCAACGCTACTATAATCTGATGGGACTTGCTACCTAAGCGTCTCAGGCTCACGCGCCCTCCGACAAGAAAACCGTGAAGTCCAGATTGCCCGGCGAATGCCCGAAGCCGGTCAGCAGCGCCGCGCACTCCGCCCTATGCTGCGTCGCGTGATTCACCACGTGCGCCAGGCAGTGCCACAGCGCCCGGAAGCGTAGCCCGGCATCACCCTCGTAGCTGATAGTCGCGCTTAAGTCGTCGCTGCTCAAGCTATTGACATAGCCCCAGAAGGCCTCCCGCTCGTCGGCCCAGCGCGCGCGAATCGCCGCCACATCGGGGAAGTCCTCCGTCTTCAGCCATTCGACATGCTCGCCATCCTTGAGCAGCGCGCGCCAGGCGTACTCGGCGTCCATCAAGTGAACCAGCGCGCCATTTAAGCTGCCCCAGCCAAAGTCATTCGGCTCTGCGAATTCCTCGGCTGTCACCCGCTCGGCGGTTGCCAGGATGCGCTCGTTGGCCCAATCGTTGTAACGCAACAGCAATTCCATATCGGCGCGGCGGGCGCTGTCGGCCCCGCTTGAGCTTATGCCCGCCTCGTTCAGGTACAGCGGCAGGTCCAGATCGCCCGGCGAAAAACCCAGGCCGGTCAGCAAAGCGGCGCATTCGCTACGGTGCTGCGTACCGTGATTGACCACGTGTACCAGCGCCTGCCACAATACGGTTTCGTAGCGCTGGCCGCCTCTTTCACGACTATGGACGCGCGTCAGATCAGCGTCCTCCAGCGTATCCAGGCACTGCCGCGTAATCTCGTTCTGTTTGCCCCAGCGCGCCCGTAGCGCCGCCACATCGGCGAAGTCTTCCGGCTTCAGCCAGTCGCCAACGCCGCGCTCGAATAAGAAGCTGAACCAGCCCCGTTCGGCATTAAGCGTATGCGTCAGCATGCCGCGCAAATCGCCCCAGCCCAGCGCATTCGGCGTTGTCAACTGCTCTGGCGATGCCTTCTCGGCCGCCTCAAGAATGCGATTGTTAGCCCATTCGTTGTAGCCGTAATACAGCTTAATGTCTTCTACTCTCATTGGTCCTCCCGCTCCGCGACAGCCGCTCGCCGCCTGCCGGATGCTATAATCGTAACTGTGCAGGCGCATTCTACCGATGGACGACGCCGATGACGACCGTGAACTACGATCGGGCGGTCAGCTACTACGATGAAACCCGCGGCTTTCGCCCCGGCGTCAGCGAGCGCTATCGCGAGGCCGTCCTCAAGCTGACCGGCGCCGATGCCGGGACGCGCATCCTGGAGCTGGCGATTGGCACCGGCGTGATCGGCCTGCCCTTCATCGCCGCCGGCCACGATTACACCGCTGTGGATATCTCGCGCGGCATGATGCGACAAATCGCGCCCAAACTGGAGGGCCGCGCCGATCCCCGCCTGGCGCAAGCTGATATCACCGTGGCGCTGCCCTTCACTACAGTCAGCTTTGACCTGGTGCAAGCGATCCGCGTTTTCCACATGCTGGTCGACTGGCGCGCCTGCATCGACGAAGCCAGGCGCGTGCTCAAGCCGGGCGGCCATTTGCTCATTGTCGAGCACCAGGCCCCGGCGGACCAGGGCGATCCGCCGCCCTGGGCGCTGGTGCAGGGCAAATGGGACGCGATCCTGAAAGAACTGGGCGTCGATAGCGGGGGCCTGCGTAATGATCTCTACCCGACCGAAGCGATCCTGCTGCGTTACTTGCGCTCCATCAGCGCCGATACCCGCGCGATTGACCTGCTGATATACCGCGAATTGCCGGTGTCTTGCCGTACAATGGTGGAGAGGCGCGCGCAGCGCATGTTCCGCAGCGATTGGGCCCTGCCCGAGCCGATTCACCGCCAAGCCACGCGCATGCTATATGAATGGCTGGAGCGCGACTGCCCAAACGCCGATGCGCCGGCCGAGCGCCGCATGTTATTCCGCGCGATTATTGCGCGCTTCTGAACCTGCCGATTTCGACAGGCCTGAAGGGAAGGTGAGTGCGCGATGATGGACGTCTTTGGCAGTCTGGCGCTGATACTGGTATCGGTCGTCATCCTGGCGGTCATCACCGACCGATTCTTCATCCCCAGCCTGGACGCCATTTCGACGCGCCTCAAGCTGTCGGACGAAGTGGCCGGCGCTTCGCTGATGGCCATGGGCTCGTCGGCGCCCGAACTGGCGATAGCGTTGATGGCGCTCTTCAGCGGCGGCGGCCAACACAGCGATGTCGGCATCGGAACCATCGTTGGCTCGGCGGTCTTCAACATCCTGGTCATCACTGGCGTCTCGGCAGTGGTTGCCGGCGGCCTGCATATCCACGTCTTCGCCGTTCGCCGCGATATTATCTATTACCTGGTCTCCATCGGCTATCTGGCGCTGATCTTCTTCGATGGCGGCGTTTCGCTGATTGAGGCGCTGCTGGGCTTGGCTGGCTACATCGTCTACATGGGCGTCCTGATCGTGCTGAAAGATCCCGAAGTCGATGACGAGCCGGAGCCCGCAAAGGGCGCCTCTGGCCAGCCCGCCAATATCGCCCTGTGGCAGCGTATCGAGCGTCTGGTGGTCGGCCCGTTGAGGCGCATCACCGGCGCGCCCGACAAAAACTACGTCTGGGCCTTCAGCGTTTCCATCGCCCTTATCGTGGCGCTGAGCTATATCCTGGTCGAAGCCACCATCGTCTTCTCCGCCGGCATCGGCATCCCGCCGGTCATCGTCGCCCTGACTCTGCTGGCCGCCGGCACCTCCGCGCCCGACTTGATGTCGTCGGTCGATGTGGCCCGCGAAGGGCGGGGTGGCATGGCTGTGGCCAACGCCGTCGGCTCCAACACTTTCGACCTGCTGATCGGCCTGGCGCTGCCCTGGACCATCGCGCTGGTATTGCAGGGCGCCGGACTCATCCACGTCGGCACGAACAATCTGTGGACATCGCTGGGCATTCTGGTCGCCACCACGCTGGTCCTCTTTGTATTCCTGGAGACCAAGCGCGATCTCAGCCGCCGCGAAGGCTGGATTCTGCTGCTGCTTTACGCCGTATTCGTCCTCTACACGCTCGCCAGCGTCACGGCCGTCTAGCGCTTCCCAAGAGGTGTGGCTATGACAGCAAATCCACAACATCAGCCGGCGGTGGGCCGCGACGTCCTGCGCCTGCCCCTGATCGGGCGTCTCCTGCGCCACCGTCATGGACGCCTCGCCTTGCAAGCGCTGTTGAGCCTGGTCGCGCTGGCGCTGATCGTCGACGGCTTCGTCGGCCCGCAATCCGCCGCGCGCAACCTGGCCACCGTTACGCCTTGGGTCCACTTGCGCGGTCTGGTGGTCATCGTGCTGCTTTTGGCGGGCAATCTGTTCTGCATGGGCTGTCCCTTCACCCTGCCGCGCAGCCTGGCCAAGCGTCTCGCGCGTCGCGGCCGCCGCTTCCCGCAGCGCCTGCGCAATAAATGGCTGGCGATCTTCAGTCTGTTCGCGCTTTTCTTCCTATACGAATACCTTGATCTCTGGGCCAGCCCCTGGCTGACCGCCTGGCTGATCATCGCTTATTTTCTCGGGTCATTCGTCCTGGAAGCCATCTTCACCGAGTCGGCTTTCTGCAAATACATCTGCCCGCTCGGGTCATTCAACATGGTCTATTCCACCCTGTCGCCCACGCGCATCGCCGTCAAGTCGCCCGATGTCTGCGCCAGCTGCGTCGGCCATGAGTGCGTCAACGGCAGCTACGCGCCCCAGCCCGTGATACGCCTGGACGACATCCCGACAGGCGTCGCCGGCAAAACGCGGCAAGTCAAAGTGGCGCAGGGACCGCGCGGGGCACTCGGTTGCGGCACGGAGCTCTTCGCACCGCAAATCCGCAGCAACCTGGATTGCACGCAATGCCTGGATTGTGTGCGCGCCTGCCCGCATGACAACGTCAGCTTGTTCGCGCGCCAGCCGGGCGCCGAGCTCAGCCGCGCCAACAGTTGGCCGCAGCGTTGGGATTTGTCGCTGCTGGTGATCGCGCTGAGTTTCATGGGCCTGTCCAACGCCTTTGGCATGGCGCCGCCCTATTACGCGCTGCAAGAATGGCTGGCGCTCAGCCTGGGCGTGACCAGCGAATTTGTCGTGCTGCTGCTGATATTCGCCGTCGGCAATTTGCTGCTGCCTGCGCTCGCGGCAATCGTGGCGGCCTGGCTGAGCCGGGTCGCCACCGGCTTCCAAAAGCGTGATTCCCTGCGCGATACTGTGGCCGCCTTCGCGCCCGCTTTTGTGCCCCTGGGTTTCGGCATCTGGTTCGCCCACTACAGCTTCCACCTGCTGGTTGGCCCCGGCTTGATTCTGCCCGTCATCCAGGAATTCCTCGGCGGCAGCGGCGATTGGCAGCGCTGGAGTTTCAGCCTCGAAGCGGGCCTCATCGGCGTGATTCAACTGGCTGTGCTGCTGGTCGGCTTTTTCTGGAGCCTGCGCCTGGCGCAGAAGGCGGCGCTGCGACTCTATCGGCGTAAGGCGCTGCTGGGTCTCATGCCCTGGGCGCTGGTCTACCTGCTGCTGATGCTGGCCGCCTGGCAGATTTTCACCCTGCCGATGGAAATGCGCGGCACACTGGATCTCTTCGGCTAAACGGGCGGATTCATGCGCTCGCCCGCCTGCAAAATCGGCTCGGCCCGTCCCCAGAGTTGCGTGCCGTCACGGTTCATTATCGGCTCGGCGGAGTACTGCGCCAGGTAACAGCGCCGGTAATTGTCGCTCAGATTGGGGCCGCTGCGGTGGAAGGTGCGGCTGCTGAAGACGACGATGCTGCCGGCGGGCACGATGGCCGGGTCGCCCGGATCATCGCCCTTGTAGCCCACTTTGTCGTTGCTGCGCGCTTCAACCGTATGGTCGATGATGTCATCGCTCGAACTGCGCCCGTCGCGCGAATAGGGCAAGATGAAAACCGTGCCGTTTGCTACCGACATATCATCCAGCGCGCACCAGCAGGACAGATAGGCGCGGTGATAGTGCCCCACGTAACCCGAGTCCTGGTGCCAGGCGAATTTGCTGTCGGTGTCGGCCGCCTTCACCACATACTGCTCGTTGAAGAGGTAGGCCGTTTCGCCCAGCGTCGCGCGGCAGATCTCCGCCATCAGCTCGCTGAATAGGAACTCGGTCATGATCGGGCTGGCGGCGCTGCGATTGCTGATGAAATATCGCTTCTTGTAATGCGTGATGCCCTGCGTCTTGATGCCCCTGGCTTCCATTTCGCGGTCGAAGTCGCCCACCAGACGCATGCACTCCTCGCGCAGCGCCTCCAGCGCGCTTTCGGGAATCACCGACTCCAGGATGAAGTAACCCTCACACTGATACTGTTTGACTTGCTCCGGACTGACCACTGGCATTGCTCGCGCTCCCGCATCTGCTGTTTCCGCCGATTATACGAACTGACGCTCCCGCGTCAAATGCTGACAGCGGGATTCCGCCGATTCGCGACTCTATAGTCGCCCGTCAATGCGCAACTCGCGCTACCCTCAGCCTATGTCTAGCTGTAGTCGTTTCCCGGTTCGTGCCCAAAGCGCCCAAAGCGACGGCGGCGCGCGCAGAAACAAGTTTCTGTCCGAAAAAACTTTTCCGTCGGACAAAACGGGCAGAAAACGAAAAATCGGACAGAAAACCCGCCGCTTCCGCAAGGCTTTACCGGTTGTGGCTATCTGGTACCGGAACCGTGAAAAATTTCTCCTGTAAAGTCCTGTCAGCGTGGCGATTCTCCAGCCTAAGCTGCGCGCTCGTACGCATTTGACTCCCCTTCCCTAGCTTGCTGGGGAAGGGGCCGGGGGATGGGGTAGGATTTGCCGCAGTCCCGATCTATTGCCGCTACATTCGTCCGACGCCATGCGTTACACTGCGCGCTGCCAAACACGCCAATTCAGGGATTCCACCATGCCCGACAGACCGAATATCGTCCTCTTCCTCACCGATGACCACGGCGCCTGGGCCAGCGGCTGCTACGGCAATGCCGAAGTCGCGACGCCGGCACTCGACGCGCTGGCGGCGTCTGGCACGCGCTTCGCCAAGGCCTACACGCCCACACCCGTCTGTTCACCGGCGCGCGCTTGCCTGCTGACCGGCAAAACCGCCTCGCAAGTCGGCATTCACGACTGGCTGGAAGAAGCCATTCCCGAAGTCGGCGAGCGCGACTGGCTGGGCGAAACGCGCACGCTCTTCGATTACCTTTCCGCGGCCGGCTACTACACCGGCTTGAGCGGCAAATGGCATCTCGGGCAATCGCATCTGCCGCCGCGCGGCGCTGATTATCACTTCGGCTTGCCCGGCTGGCAGGGCGCGCACAATACGCCCTATACCTACGTACGCAACGGCGAGATGATCGAGCTGGACGGCAATAAATCGCGCCACATCAGCGACCACGCCATCGAATTCCTCGACTCTGCGCCGGCCGACCAGCCCTTCTTCCTCAACATCGGCTATATTGCCACCCATTCGCCCTACGCGCAGCAGACACATGATCCGGCCCAGACCGCGCGCTACCAAGACTGCGCCTTCACCGAGATCCCGCCCTGGCAGCCGCACGCCTGGGTCAAGAACGAAGGCGGCGCCAACGAGCTAAGTGAACAGGATTTGCTTGATCGCTACATCGGCTACTACGCCGCCTGCAGCGAAGTTGACAATAATATCGCCCGCGTCGTCAGCGCCCTCAAAGCGCGCGAGCAATGGGAAAACACCATCATCATCTATACCTCCGACCACGGCTGCGCCATCGGGCATCAGGGCTTCTTCGGCAAAGGCAACAGCACCCGCCCACTGAACATGTACGAGATCTCGCTGCAGGTGCCGCTGATCATCGCCGGTCCCGGCATTGCGGCTCAGGTACGCGGCGAATATGTCGATCACTACGACACTTTTCACACCATCTGCCAGCTGGCGCAAATCATTCCGCCCGCCGATGCCTACGCAGGCGCTTCTTACGCTGATATGCTGCGCGGCGAGCGAGTCGCCTGGGACAATACCCGCTATGGCGAGTACGGCGATCTGCGCATGATCCGCGACGAGGGCTGGAAACTGGTCTGGCGCTATCCGGCTGGACCGCACCACCTCTTCGACTTGCGCGCCGATCCCGCCGAGTTCGTCAACTGCTTCGATCAGCAGCCGCAGATTGTCGCTGACTACAAGACGCGGCTGGACGCCTTCTATGCAGCGCATGATGTGCCGGCGCTATCGGGCTTAAACGTCAAGCAGCAGCCGCAACACAACGGTAGCAGCGAAGCCTGGCGCGATGGCCGGCGCGAAGCCCGCGGCTTGCAGGTGTATTGAGCCTCAGCGTGTATACACGTCGCATACCGTAGGGGCGAGCCTTGGCTCGCCCGTCGGGGACGTAGTACATTTTCGGGCGAGTTAATGGCTCGCCCCTACAAGACTGGTTCTGTGGAGAATATAGCGATGCTGGAGTAGACAAACGGCTAGGGCCGCGCCAGCGACACTTCCAGCGCGATGCCGTCGTCATAGCCGAACTTTTCCAGCGTCACCACCACGCGCCCGCTCATTGGCATGACAAAGGCCAGCGGCAGCTCGTCCGGCACGCCCATCGTGCTGTAGGCCATCACTTCCATGCCCTCGACCTTGGCCGTGACGTAGAGGTCCTCGACATCGCCCTTGAGCTTCTGAAGGTTGAGTATCAGGTACTCGTCTTCCACGGCGTCGAAGACCACCAGATCGCGGATGGCTTTGTCGTTGAGCGTCACCCGCGCCGTCCCGTCTTCCAGCGCCTGCACCGGATTGCGCCGAATGTTGACCGTGCCCGACCCGCTGGCCGCGCCGTCAAATGTCGACACCGCCAACACATAAGTCGCCGCGTGGTCGAATACCAGATTGCTCAGCTCGGCATCAAAACCCGAGCCGCTGTCATCGTCAAAGGCGTATTCCAGCCCGCTGGGCGCGACCAGCTGCAGCAGCGTATCCAGCGCCCCGCCGCTGTCCACCGTCACCGTCAAGCTGTCGCCGATTTCGACGGGCAGGGCGAAGTATTGCGCCGGCGCCTCGGCGCTCAGGGAGAAAGCGACTTCCCGCTCAAATGCCAGCGGCGCCAGGCTCGCGTCGGCGATGGTGACGACAAACTCGCCGTCGATTGCGCCCTGCGGCATCATCAGCGGCGCGGCCGATATCTCCAGCGTGTATTCGCCCGAATAGGGCAGGCTGAAGGGGCCGATGAGCGGGTCCTTCTGGCCGCGGCTGTCGTCACTGTAAATCATTTCGATATCGTCGCGGTCGATCAGCGCGACTGCCGGGTCAAAGTCATGCGAAGCCACGTTGATGAGCACAACCTGCCCGGCCTCGCCCGCAAAGTCGATTTCGGCGCTGCCGTCTTGCAAGCGGCCTTCGATCACCTCGGCATCGCCCACGATCGTCGAGACAAAGGCAGGCGCTGCTTTGGCGGTCGCGGTCAGGAGGGCCGAGGGCTGATTCCCCGCTCCTCGCAAGACGGTGATGGTGTAGTCGCCGATCTCGTCCTCATCGCTGGTCTCCAGCTCCAGCCGGACGCGCCCGGCCGAATCCGCCTGTTTCCGCGTGCGATAGACCGATGCGCCGGCGAAGACTACATCAATTTCGACCATCTCATTCGGCCGCAAGCCGCTCACCCGCAGCAAATGGCTCGACCCGAGCGGCGCCGCCTGCGGATTAATCGTGATTCTGGCGCTATCTTCCGGCGCATCAACGTCCGGCGCTTCAGCCGCGCTAACGGCAAAGCTCGCTTCCGCCAGCAGATCATCGCTCTCAGCATGGCGGATTTGCACGCGGTAGTCGCCGGTCTCGTCGTCTTTGGCGCTGGAAATCGTCAGGCTAAACCCGCCCTCGCCATCGGCGCTGCGCTGGCTGCGGTATTCTTCGGCGCCGGCCGGATCCAGTATCACCAGCGCAAATGCCCCCTCGGCCGCCAATCCGCTAACGGCAATCGTATGCTGCCTGCCGATGTCGCCGCTGGGCGGGTCGACCGTGACGCTCACATCCAGCGCTTCCAACTCGCCCACTGTGAGCTCGGCAGCGGTAAGTTTGTCGCCGTCGACGAAGACCTCGACCGCGTAGACGCCCGACGCCAGGTCATCAGCCGCGGCAAAGCTCAGCGCGACTTCGCCATCGCTGCTGGCCCGCGCCAAAATCGTGTCGATCAAGATGCCCTCGGCCGATGTGATTTGCGCCGTCACGCTATCAAAGGCGGCCAATCCAGACACCGCGATTGCCGTCTCCCCGCCCGCCGCGATAATCGCCGGCTCCAGCGCGACCAAAGCATCACGCTTGGGCGGCGCCTCAATCGTGAACTCGCCCTCGGCGCTCAGCTCGCCTTCCTGGTCGTAAACTGCGATAGTCTGGCGGCCGGCGGTATCGCCTTCTTCGGCGAATACCTCGATCTCGATCACGCCCTCTTCGTCGCTGGCATGGATGCGGCGATAGGCGACCTGCAACGATTCGCTCGCCGTGATTTCGACCGTGTAATTCGTCAGTGATTCCAGATCGCCGATGCGTATTGTCTGCACCTTGCCGAAGGGCGCCGCGTCTGGCGTGACTGTGACATCACCGAGGAAGTCGCGCTCGGCTGCCGTCTCGCTCTGGGTTTCGTCCGCGGCGGTCAGCTCGAATTCGGCGCTGGCGACCACCTCGCCCTCGCTGATGACCTGCAGCGTATAGACGCCGGGCAGATCGCCTTCGGTGCTGCTGATGGGGTAACTTAGCTGACCGTCGGCATCGCTGGTTTCGTCGCTGCTGAATACCACCTCGCCGTCAAACAAGATCTCGACCGTATAGGCGCTCTCGGCCGCCAAACCGCTGATCTGTATGTCAAACACAGCTTGCTCCACAGGACCCGAAGCCGGCGTAATCGTCACCGCAGGCGCGTCTTGCGCCAGCAGCGGCGTCGCCAACGCGAGCAGGAGTAGGCAGAGACGGATCAGGCGCGAAGGACGGAGGGGCATGGGGACTTCCTTTGTCTGATAACTATGATTAACTATCTACCAATGGGCCATTTTAGAGAGCGGCTCTCTACAATTATAGGGCAAGCGCAGGCCCCGCGCAGACGCGACTCCAGACTTTACAGAAGTCTTGCGCTTGCCACCGCGCCGCAAGCCAACGTTCCCTTTCGCGCTGCCGAAGCGGTATAATCGGCTTATGATTTCTGCGATGGACTCCCAAGCAAAATGGCCCGTCATCGGCCACGACTGGGCGGTTGACTTTCTGCGGCGGACGCTGGCGCACGGCCGCAACCGCCACGCCTACTTGTTCAGCGGCAGCCCGTCGCTGGGCAAGATGCGGCTGGCCCTGGCCTTCGCCCAGGCGCTCAATTGCGAAGCCGAATCAAAGGCGCAGCGCCCTTGTCTGGTCTGCCGCTCCTGCAAAGCCATCAGCCGCGGCAGCGATCCCGACTTGATCGTGGCGGCAGCCGAAGACGGCGCGCCGCTGAAAATCGACGCTATCCGCGATGTGGCGCGCTTGCTGGCGTTGAAGCCCTACAGCTCGCGTTATCGCATCGCCATTCTTGACGACTTCCATCTTGTGGCGCCGCTGGCGCAAGACGCGCTGCTGAAAACCCTGGAGGAGCCGCCCGGGCATGCCATCTTGCTGCTGCTGGCGGCCTCGGCCAAGCGTGTGCTGCCCACCATCCGCAGCCGCGCGCAGCAGTTGCCCCTTCGCCCGGCGCCGCAGGAGTTGATCAAGCGTCACTTGATCAGCGCTGGCTGTGACGAAGAGCAGGCCGACCTGCTGGCCCGCTTGAGCGGCGGACGCGTGGGTTGGGCCTTATCCGCCAGCGCGGACGATGCCCCCTTGGAGTTCCGCAATGAAATGCTCGACGTGCTATCCAGCGTCGTTGAGGGCAAGCGATTGCAGCGCATGAAAGAGTCGGAAAAGCTCAGCCGCCGCGCCGGCAAAGACAAAGCCCTGCTGCGGAGTGTGCTCGAGATCTGGCAGACCTACTGGCGCGATGTCTTGCTGCAGTGTTATGACAGTCCGGTCAAACCCTGCAACAGCGACCGCCGCGACCAGATCCGCGCATTGGCCGCTCGATTGGAACCGGCTGCAGCTCTGGCGGCGCTGGCCGCCACCGGCCGCACATTAAAAGCGCTTGATACCAACGCCAACTTGCGATTGGCTCTCGATGCGCTTTTTCTCGATTATCCGGGACTTGGGTAGGTCCGCGCTTCATTCGCGCCTTATTCAATCGGGATACGGTTTTCCGCTTCCTTCGCCGCTTCCAGCAGCGCGTCCGGCGCCAGCACGATCTTGCCGAAGCCGGCCGATTTCTCCAGTTTTTGGTGCGCCTGGCGCGCCTGGCTCAGCGGCATAACCTCCTGCGCGAGCGCCTGATACCGGCCTTTGGCCAGGCCGCCGAGCAGCGATTCGTAGTCCTTGGGCCGGATCGAGCCGTACGAACCCAGGATGCTCAGATTGCGCAGATACAAGTCCATGGCGTTTAGTTTGGCTTGCGGCTTCTTTAGCGCGCCGGCGATGACCAAGCGTCCGCCGACGCAGAGCATGTCCAGCGACTCATCCATATCAAGCTGGTCGCTGCAATGCAGAACCAGGCTGGCGCCATTTTCACGCGTGGCGACTTTGACCTGCCGCACCAAATCGCCGCCGGCGTCTTCCAGCACGATGTCGGCGCCGATGCCGTGCAATTGGCTGACGAACTGGCTCTCGCTTATGGCGATGACTCGCGCGCCGCGCGCCGCCGTGATCTGCACCGCCGCCGCGCCCACACTGCCGGCCGCCCCGCGTATCACGACCGTATCAGCTTTCTTCAACTTGCCATATGTCACCAGCGCCTGAAAGGCAGCGGCAAAGGACGCGCCAGCCGCGGCCGCCGACTGATAATCCAGGTCGTCCGGCAGGGCGATGAGCTGGTCGGCGGGCAGGACGCAATACTCAGCGTAGCCGCCGTCAATCTCAGTGCCCAGCTGCTCGAAGCAAGCGCAGACGCGATCGCCTGTCCCCCAGTCGCCCGCGTCCTCGCCCAACTCGACGATCTCGCCAGCCAGGTCTGCCCCCAGGATATGCGGCATCGGCTTGCGAATGACCAAACGCCCGCTGCGCAGCAGCAGGTCAACCGGATTGACCGATGTGGCATGGACTTTGACCAGGACTTCGCCGCTGCCGGGCTGCGGCCGCGCCAGTCGCGCAGTTTTGAGCACACGCGGCTTGCCTATCCGCTCCATGATGACAGCGCGCATGGTCTCGGTCATATTTCTTCCTTGTGCTGCGCCTGCGAAATCGGGAATAGTCTAGCGCATGGCTCCCGGGCTGTAAACGGCTTATGCGCCGGCGAAACGCTTGGCGTTGCGGGCCCGCGCCTTGGCGATTTCGGCTGCGCGGCTGCGGGGCGGGGCGGACGTCCGCAGCGCGCCCAGCAGAGTCGCGGTCGCCCGCGCTACTTCGGCCACGGCTTGATCAAAGGCCGCCTGGTTGAGCGCGGACGGCTTGCGGTAGCCGCTGACCTTGCGGACGTATTGCAGCGCCGCCGCTTCCATGTCGGCTCTTGTACTGGGCGGATCATAATTGTAAAGTGTGCGGATATTGCGGCACATTGCGTCCCTCTCGTTTCGCTTCGGCTTATGCGCCAATCATACCATCACCCGGCCGCGCAGTCGCGATACAGCGCGGTCCTGAGCCCGCGATAAGCCGGCGGAAGATAGGGCGCCAGGTCATCCAATTTTCGGAACGCCTGCAGCAACTCCAAACTGTCATCTCTGTCAGCGTGGTGCTTAGCCTTCCATTCGATATAAGCCGCCAGTTGCAGGCGGGCCGTACGAAACTCTTCAATGACCAGCTGCGCGGTGATGCCGCAGCGCTCGACGAAATTCGTCCGCTCGTATTCGTCGAGCAGGGGCGAGATGTCGATTGGGAGGCGTCGATGCGCCGCCAACTGCCAGCCGTTTTCGCTCCCATCGAGGATCATATAGCTGGCGCTGTGTTCGCCGTCCAGGGGCACGCCCACCGAGCCCGGATTAAAGATGAGCCAGTCGTCCACCTGCCGCTCCAGCGCGATATGACTGTGCGCGCCGATGACCGCGCGCTCGCTGATATTACGAAGCCAGCGCCGGATTTGCGCTGCAGACGATTGGGGTGTGATCGCGGTCCAGGGATCGCCCGGTATGCCGTGGACGACCCGTATCGGCGGCGCGTCGCGAAAACGCAGCTGCAATGTATCAGGCAGCGCCGCTATGAAATTCACCCAGCCATCGCCCAGCTGATCGTGCAGGTAAGGCGGCATGGTGAAGCGCGACCAGTGCGCCGGCGCGCGCTCGGTATCGTAGTCCAGCAGATAGAGTTCGTTGTTGCCGCGGATGACCGGCCAGCGGCGCTTCCATATCACTTCCATCACCTCGCGCGAGAAAGGGCCCCAATTGATGCTGTCGCCGGCCACCACCACCTGGTCGACAGCGTATTGCGCCATATCGTCAATGACAGTTTGCAGGGCGGGCAAGTTGCCGTGTATATCGGCGAGAACGGCCAGTCGCGTCATATCAACCCCTCCTCTGTGAACAGAAGCTGATACAGCAGACAGTCATCTATTCCGCACTCAGGAATCAAAGCCTTCGGGGTGCCAACGATGCCAATTCCAAGCCGTCTCGATGATCTGGCGCAGGCTGTTGTATTCGGTTTCCCAGCCCAGTTCCCGGCCGATTTTGTCGCTGTCCGCCACCAGGATGGGCAAATCGCCGGCGCGCCGCGGCGCCTCGACCGTGGGGATGGCGTGCTCGGTGACTTCGCGCGCAGTTTCGATCACCTCCAGTACCGAGAAGCCGCTGCCGCTGCCCAGGTTATAAACGCGGCTTTCGCCATCGCCATCGGAAAGGGCCTCCAGCGCCAGGATATGCGCCCGCGCCAGATCCAGCACATGCACGTAGTCGCGGATGCAGGTGCCATCCGGCGTGTCGTAATCCGTGCCGTAAATCTCGATCGCGTCTCGCTGGCCCATGGCGACTTGCAGCACCAGCGGGATCAGGTGGGACTCCGGCTCATGCGCCTCGCCGATATGCCCGTCGGGATGGGCGCCGCAGGCGTTGAAATAACGCAGGCAGCAATACTTAATCCCATAGAGCCGGTCCATCCAGGCCAGCAGGCGCTCGGCCATATATTTGGTCTCGCCGTAGATGCTGCCGGGGTTAAGCGCCTCATTCTCGTCGATGGGGACGCGCTGCGGCTGGTCGAAGAGGTTGGCGGTGGATGACAAGATGAAGCGCTTGACGCCGCGCTGGCTGGCTTGTTCCAGGACGTTGATCACGGTGTAGAGATTATCGCGCAGGTACATGAAGGGCTGCTGCATGCTCTCGCCGACCAATATATGCGAGGCGAAGTGCATGATGCCGTCAAATTCGTGCGCGTCAAAGGCGGCCGCCAGCGCCTCGCGGTCGCTCAGGTCGCCCACGATCAGCGCCGCGTCGGAATGCACTGCCCCGCGATGTCCCTTGCTCAGGTTGTCGTAGACCACCACCTGATTGCCGCGCTCGATCAACATCTGCACCACATGGCTGCCGATGTAACCGGCGCCGCCCGTCACCAATACCTTCATGTCGCGGTTCTCCCTTCCAGCGCGGATTATAGCCCGCCTGCCCCTGACAGTAAATCCGCGCCGCGCTGCGCATCCGCAACCGCCCGTCGGCAGCGCGCGTATTATGATGCGCGGGTGATATGTGGTTTAATCGAGAGCGAAACAGGTACGGGTAGGGCATGACGGACGAACCCAAGGGCAAAGACGCATGGACGCCGGCCGAGCGGGCGGCGCTGCGCAAGCTGATTCGCATGGCGCTGATTCTGCTGCTGGCCATCGTGATCGCCGGCACAATCGCCGCGCTGCTCAGTTCCGCTCTAGTCGGCGCTGGGTGATTCATGTCGCGATTCCGGGTATAATTGGGCAAGGGCATAGGAGAAATAAGTATGATAAGAGCGCCTGTACGCAATGTGCTTGATGTCGTAACGGATTTCTTAGGCGCCGACCCAAGCGACGAAGAGCTGCTCGCCTACAAATTCAGTGATGACCTGCAAGCGCGAATACATTTTCTGCTTGATCGCAACGGCGAGGGTGAGTTGACGTTTGATGAAGAACGCGAATTAGAAGATTTCATCCGCGCCAACAGGATGATGTCTCGTCTGAAAGTGAATACGAGGCTCAGACTTCAGGGCATCGACGTTTGACAATCACCCAACAGCAGCGACGCAGGATTCGCGCGCAAGCAGGCGGATGCTGCGAATATTGTCGTATCGGGACTGGCGAACAGTCCGCCAATTTTCACATAGACCACATCATTGCGATTAGCCACGGCGGTGAAGATTTTGACCAGAATCTTTGTCTGGCATGCTTGGATTGCAACAGCTTTAAGGGTGTTAACGTGGCCGCGATAGACCCTCAAACTGACAGGCCAAGCAGACTGTTTCATCCGCGCCAGCAAGTCTGGGATGATCACTTCCGTATCAACCCAGATGCCTCAATATCTGGTCTTACTCCTGAAGGGCGAACAACGGCAGCAGTCTTGCGAATAAATGATGAAGCGCGCATCCAGCAACGATATAAGGAGTTCCTGCTGGGCAATTACCCGTGCCAGAACAAACCCTAACCTTGATCGCAAATGAACCCGGGCAGCGGCTGGACAAGTTCCTGCTTGGGCAGTTACCCGGTTACTCGCGCGCGCAGGCACAGGCGCTGCTGAGATCGGCGCTGGGTGATTCAGGGCGGGATTCCGGGTATAATGGAGCAAGGGCATGGGAGATAGATCATGATACGAGAACGCGAGCGCCAGGTATTTGCGGTAATCATCGAGTTCTTGGTCTCCCTGCCCAGCGATGATGAATTATTGGCCTATCATCTGCCTGACGACTTGCAAGAGCGCCTAAGCGACTTGCTGAAGCGAAACCGGGAAGCTGAATTGACCGCCGAAGAGCGTGAGGAATTGGATGATTTCATACACGCCGAAAATATGATTAGCCTTCTCAAGACCAAAATCAGACTCCGGCAGAGGGGCTTGGGCTAATGGCGCCAAGCGCCAAGCAGCGCCGAGAAGTCTACGATAGGGCTGGAGGCTGCTGCGAGTATTGCCGCAGATCCATAAATGTGCGCTTGGCCAATTTTGAAATCGACCATATCGTCTCACTCAAATACGGCGGCGAAGACGCTAGCGGCAATCTGTGCCTGTCTTGCGCGCCCTGCAATCGACACAAGGGGCCGGAAATCGCCGCGGTAGATCCACAGACTGACGAGGCGACCAAGCTATTCAATCCGCGCCAGCAGAATTGGCGCGAGCACTTTGAAATCAACCCAGACGCGTCGCTTGCGGGCCTGACGCCCGAAGGCCGGGCGACGGTTGCCGTGTTGCGAATGAACGAAGCGCCGCGCGTCGAGCAACGCTATGGCGAAGCGCTGCTGGGGAATTACCCATGCCAGAACAAACCCTAACCCTCAGCGCAGATGAACCCGGGCAGCGGCTGGACAAGTTCCTGCTGGCGCGCCTGCCCGGCTACTCGCGCGCGCAGGCCCAAGCGCTGATCCGCAGCGGCTGCGTGCTGGTCGATGGCGCAGCGCGCAAAACAGGCTACAAATTCAAAGGCGGCGAGCAAGTCCAGGTGCGCATCCCAGCCCGCGAAGAGCGCTCGGTCGAGCCGGAAGACATCCCCCTCGACATCGTCTACGAAGACGCGCAGTTGGCCGTCATCAACAAAGCGGCGGGCATGGTCACGCATCCGGGGCCGGGCAACGAATCCGGCACGCTGGTAAATGCGCTGCTGGCGCGCTATCCCGAACTGGCCGATATGATGGACGACCCGCAGACGCAAGACCGCCTGGGCATCGTACACCGCCTCGATCGCGGCACCAGCGGCTTGCTGGTCGCCGCGCGCGACAAGCCGTCCCTGCTGGCGCTGATGCGGCAATTTCAGGAGCGCACCGTGGACAAAGTCTACCTGGCGCTGCTCGAACAGCGGCCCAAATCCAACACCGGCCTGATCGACGCGCCCATCGCCCGCGACCCGCGCCAACGCAAACGCATGGCGGTGCAGCGCGGCGGCAAGCCGGCGCAGACCGAATTCGAGGTACTGGACGACGATTTTCAGGGCGACCGCGCGCTGGTGCGGCTCAAGCTGCTGACCGGGCGCACACACCAGATTCGCGTGCACATGGCTTTCATCGGCTGTCCGCTGTTGGGGGATACGGTGTATGGGCGCAGAAAGCAGCGCGTGAAAATGAAGCGACAATTTCTGCACGCGCGCGAGCTGGCCTTTGAGCATCCGGTGAGTGGGGAGCGGCTGCGCTTCGTGAGCGAGCTGCCGGTCGGGCTGCGGGCTGTGATGGACAAGCTGCGCTGATTAGGTGATTGGAGGCGACATTCTAACAATCGCGGTAAAGACGGCTGTCATAATACTCATGGCGATGACGATGCGCCAAGTCAAATCCGATTTCAGCTTTTTCATGTCGGCGCGTAGATTTTCCACATCAGCTTTGGTGGCGACGTGTTCCTGGCTGGCTTCCAGCTTGGCGATCTGGGCGACATGCCTGTTTACAGTATCGAGGACGAATCTGTCTTCCGAATTTGCTTGGGCAGCCATTGATGATTTCTCAATGTTTCAGCCGAATCTTGCTGTCAAATATCTTTCATTTGGTGGATGCAGTGAAGCTTTTTCCTTGTGGGCTTGCGGGCTGTGATGGACAAGCTGCGGTCGCGCCGTTTCACCGCAGACGCACAGAGGGCACAGAGATTATTGTGTGGCGTTTCTTATCACCCTGAGTATCAATTCCCAGTCGTCGTGCCAGCCATAGAGCAGGTCTATAATTGGTCGCAACCTTTCATCCGCTGGGTCCCGAAAACTCCAAAATGTCATGCCGTTTACGTATCCCTTTGTATTGGGGTCAACTGTCCTCCGGGCTGCCTCGCCCGCACGCATAGGATTCAGCCATTTCCCATCCCAAAGAACGATATTGCCTACATTGGTAATCTTGCCACGGAGTCTTAGCGTTGCATCAAAGTCATGGTCGTTCCATGAAGCATAAACAGGGATTTCGACTGAACCGTCCAGCCATGTTTGAGGCTTCGGCAAGATTGGGTCAGTTTTCTCAGGAACCAATATTGTGGGTTTAGGGGTGGGCCGAGGTTGAACTACGCGCCGCGTAACCTCGTGTTCCACATAGTCATCTATAGCCCGCTTAACAAGAGGCTTGTACTCTTCAATGACGTGTTTCCATTTTGCTCCATCATGTATATCGTAGATGACATGTTTAACCAGCCATTCGTCTGGGTATTTCAATATTTGTTCAACTTTCGACTGCACCTTCATGTAACGAATGGATTTTATCGGGTCAAATCGCGTCTTCGTAAACCCCTCTAATACTTCCAACTTCCGCTTGTCGAGTTTCAAGAGGTCAATTTCAAGGAATGGCTCCTTGTCCATGATATTTGGCTTAACGATGTCGGTATACAAGCGATATTCAATGCCATTGGTCAAAATGCCGATACGCGCCTTGTCCGCATTGAAGTACTCAAATAGTTGCTTCCAATGTTTTGCGCTCAGTGTTTCGCTCGCCTTCTTGGCTTCCAAGACCATGATAGGCTCGCTATCTCGCACAACTGCAAAATCGACTGCATCCCAATTTAGAATGGCGTATTGTTTACGGACTTCTGCAGGATTTTGCGTGTCGTAACCAAGCGCATCCATGAAAGGCAAAACGGAGACTTGCTCCACTGTGGCCTCACTCTTGTTCATCAATTCTCGATGCTGCTTTATTTGCTCGGCCATTTGGCTCAATGCATCAAACAAGCTCATTGGTTCTTTCCTCTAAAGTGGCAGCGCATACGAGCATAATGTTAACATAGGGCAACATCTTGGACAAAGCGCCTCCGCGCCCTCTGTGCCTCTGTGGTGAATTAAGCTATACTCCCCACCATGCAAACTACCACTGCCCAGCCCACCGCCTTCCACCTGATGACCAAGCCGCGAGGCGCCATCTGCAACCTCGACTGCAAGTATTGCTATTTCCTCTCCAAAGAAGCGCTCTACCCCGGCAGCAAGTTCCGCATGTCGGACAACCTGCTCGAGGAGTACATCCGCCAGTACATCGAGGCGCAGCAGGTGAACGACATCAACTTCGCCTGGCAGGGCGGCGAACCCACGCTGATGGGGCTGGACTTCTTCAAGCAGGCCGTGCGCTATCAGCAGAAGCACAAGCGCCCGGGCATGCGCATCACCAACGCCCTGCAGACCAACGCCGTCACGCTGGATGACGACTGGTGCGAATTCTTCGCCGCCAACGACTTCCTGCTGGGCGTCAGCCTCGATGGGCCGGCTGATGTGCACGATTATTACCGCGTCGACAAAGGCGGCAACCCGACCTTCCATAAGGTCATGGACGGCATTCGCCTGCTGCAGAAGCACGACGCCGAGTACAACATCCTGACGACTGTGCACGCCGCCAACGAAGGGCATGGCGCCCGCGTATATCAGTTCCTGCGCGATGAGGTCGGTACGAAGTTCATGCAGTTCATCCCCATCGTCGAGCGCGACAACGACACCGGCTATCAGGAGGGCGATCAAGTCACCGACCGCTCGATCAGCGCTGTCGGATACGGTCAATTCCTCATCGACATGTACGAAGAGTGGGTGCGCCGCGATGTGGGCCAGGTCTTCGTGCAGATTTTCGACATCGCGCTGGCCGCCTGGACCGGTGCGCCGCCCGGCCTCTGCATCTTTGACGAGACCTGCGGCCTGGCGCTGGCGATGGAGCACAACGGCGATGTCTTCTCCTGCGACCACTATGTGGAGCCGGACTACAAGCTGGGCAATATCATGGATGTGCCGCTAAGCGAAATAGTGGTGATGGACGAACAGGTCGCATTCGGTCAAGCCAAGCGCGATACCTTGCCGCAATACTGCCTCGACTGTGAAGTCAAGTTCGTCTGCAATGGCGGCTGCCCCAAGAACCGCTTCATTTCCACGCCCGATGGCGAGCCCGGTCTGAATTACCTCTGCGCCGGGTATCGCGCCTTTTTCAACCACGTGCGCCCGACGATGGATTTCATGGCGCGCGAACTGGCGGAGCGCCGACCGCCGGCCAACGTCATGCTGCAATTGGCGCGTTATGACGCCGAGCTGGAGCGCGCCTTCGCGCAGGCCGGCCGCAACGATCCCTGCCCCTGCGGCAGCGGCCTCAAGTTCAAGCGCTGTCATGGCCGGAGGGGGAAACGCTGACGGCCAAGCGGGCGATTTCCGTTACAATAAATGTGACATGGTGTGCGTGGAGTACTGTACTTATGGAAGAGCCGACAAGAGAACTGAAAGTGCCTGCCGCGATTTTTGAACGTGCTGAAGCTATTGGTAGCGATAGCGGTCGTTCGGCGGAGTCCGTGATCGTGGATGGCCTGTCACTGCTTTTTGGAGAGTTGACTGATATGGAACTTGAGCCGGAAGCGCTGGAAGATTTCGCCGACGAGCAATTATTGGCTGTCGTGCATCAGCGCTTGGCTTGGCCGCACGATTCGCGCCTGCGCGAACTTATGCAGCTCGGTCAATTGGGACAGGTCACTGAGGAAGAGATCGTCGAAATGGAGGACCTGGTCGCTAGATTTGATCACCAGGTGCTGTTGCGCTCAGAAGCCTTACTGCAGCTGAAAAGGCGCGGGCACGATATCCACAACCTGCTCAAACTTGGGGCATAGCGCGTGGCATGGGTCCCGGTACGCCTGCGACAACAGGTGAGTGAACGGGCGCGAGGACTATGCGAGTATTGCCAGACTCAAGAATCCATCGTAATAGTGATGGAAATAGACCATATTATCCCATTGACACGTAACGGAGAAACTTCACTTGGCAATTTGAGCTTTTCCTGCGTGGGATGCAATATGTTCAAGCGAGACTTTGTGGCTGCCGTTGATCCGGAAACCGGCGTCGAAACTCCCCTGTTCAATCCAAGAATCCAAAACTGGAAAGATCACTTTCGCTGGGACGACGAGAAAACAAGATTAATTGGCTTGTCTGCGGCGGGTAGGGCGACAGTGTCGCGCTTGCGGATAAACCGCCCCGGCGCAGTCCGCGCGAGACGGCGCTGGGTGGACGCCGCATTGCACCCGCCATCAGACTAATATCTACGCCTTGTCACTTTGCCGCCTGGACAAGAAATGGCGCAACTGTCGTGGGGTCCGGCGGCAGCGGCCTGAAGTTCAAGCGCTGTCATGGCAAGCGGCGCAACACCTAGCGATTGTAAGCATTCAACACTCTGCGTTCTCTGTGCCTCTGTGGTTAAATAAGCGGGTGACCCAGACATTCGCAGAGAAGGATACCCTCATGCCAAAACAAGTTATCTCTACCGATAAAGCGCCCGCGGCGGTCGGCGCTTATTCGCAAGGCATCATCGCGAACGGCTTCGTCTTCACCGCCGGCCAGATACCGCTCATCCCCGGCACATCAGACCTGCGCGAGGCCGGCATTGCGGCGCAGACGCGTCAGGTGATGAACAATATCACGGCTGTGCTGGAAGCGGCCGGCAGCGGAATGGACAAGGTCGTGAAAACAACTGTGTTCCTGGCCGATATCAATGACTTCGCCGAATTCAACGCGGTATATGCCGAGTTCTTCCCGCAGGATCCGCCGGCGCGCACGACGGTACAGGCGGGCGGTTTGCCGGTCGGCGCGCTAATCGAAGTCGAGGCGGTTGCGCTGTTGGATTAGCCACGAGGCTACGCAGCGCCGTTGCCAACTGCTACAATGACCGTCTGCGAATCGGACGGACGAAATCAAGGACAAAAGCGTCAATGATTGATGTGAATCAGCTGCGCAAAGGCACAACCTTCACCGAAAGCGGCAACCTCTACCGCGTGATGGAATATCGCCACCACAAACCGGGGCGCGGCAAAGCGACCATCCGCGTCACCGTGCGCGATCTGCGCAGCGGCGCCACCACCGAGATGACCTTTAACTCGGGCGAGCGCGTGGAAGATATCCGTGTCGAAGCCGACCAGGTCGAGTTCCTCTACGCCGATGACGACTTCGTCACTTTTATGAACACCGAAACTTACGACCAGCCGCAGCTCAATCGCGCCATCTTCGGTGATGATATTAGATTCATCAAAGACAGCATGGCCATCAAGCTGTTGAGCTTTGAGGGCGAGATTATCGATTACGAGCTGCCGAAGACGATGGAATACCAGGTGATTGAGGTGGAAGCTGCCGTGGCGGGTGATACCGCCAACAGCCCGACGAAGAAGATCATGCTCGAAAGCGGCTTCGAGGTCAGCGCGCCGATGTTCATCAATGTCGGCGATGTGGTCAAAATCAATCTGGAAGAAGAAACTTACGTCACGCGCGTCAGCAAGTAACTGAGTGCATCGAGATTAGGACTCTCCCCTAATTCATTGGGGGAGATTTAGAGGGGGTAGGACAGCCCGGGCACGATCACCCGCGCCAGCAGGTACAGGTCCAAGACAAAAATCCCTGACAGCGCCAGCGGCATCAGCCCGCGCGTGGCGCCCCAGCGAGATAGCAGCCTTTCCCGCCACCAGTCGGCGCCACAGACCAGCAGGCAGGCAATGGGCGTCAGCGCGGGGAAGAGATAGCGTCCCTGCCACTGCTGAAACTCCAGATTGTAGTAGCCGAATTGCAGCAGCGCGATCAGCAGCGCGGCCAGCAATATGAGCCAGCCGTCTGCTGAGGGACGCGGTCGCCCGTCGCCCGCTGACCCGCGCTTTGCCATCGCCAACAGCGCGCCGGAGACGCCCGCCAGCGTTAGCAGGCCGAAGCCGCGGTAAATCCAGCCGCCCAGCACTTGGTCCAGCGGCAACGCCATCCAGCCGAACTGCCCCCAGAAGCTCCTGAAGGTTGTGCCCAGCATCTGCGCCAGATAGGCGCCGCCGCCATGCTCGTCGATGTAGTCGGCCCTGCGCGGCTGATCGGCCACGACGCGGTCATGCGCCGCCAGGCCCAGCATATCGGGGAAGCCGTAGACGCTGATATTGCGCAGCCACCAGACGCCGCCGATGAGCAGGGCGATCCCGGCGTAGACCGCCAGCGTGCGCAGCAACGCGCTTGCCCCTTCATCGCGCCGGCGCCAGCGCAGCCAGATAGCCAGCGACGCCAACAGCGCCAGAAAATAAATCGTGAGCTTGGTCAAAAGCGCCAGCCCAATCAGCAGTCCCAACTGCCAAATCGGCGTGTCGTCGCCGTCCAGATAGCGCAACAGCCACAGCAGAACCAGCCCCACCAGCAGTTCGGCCAGCGCATCGTTGTTGACCGCGCTCATCATGTGCAGATGCTGCGGCAGGAAGGCGACCAATGCCATCACGCCCAGCGCCACATGCGGCTGAGCAGGCAGAAGGCGGCGGCTGATCAAATAGCTCAGCGCCACCACTCCCGCGCCCAGCGCCAGGCTGAATAAGCGCAGCAAAATCAGATCGCCATCGGTCAGTCGATAGACGAGCGACGCCAGCAAGTAGTAGAGCGGCGGATGATGGTCTTCGTATTGAATGCTCTCCAACTCGCCCAGCAGCTCCGGCGCGAACCGGCCGCTGGTCAATTGCGCCAGGTATTCGCTTGACCAGTCGCCCTCTTCAATGCGCGGGCAGCATCCCGCCTCGACCAGTTGGCGGATATAGTTGTAATGCGCTGGTTCATCAGGCATTTGCCAGGCGGGCGTGTAAATGGCGGAGAGTGCGCCGACGATCCAATAGCCGAGCAAAATGGTGAGGAAGAGCCACTTTTGCAGGGGAGAGACTGGCATCAGGAACTCGCTGTGATGGCCTGCTGGTATCATGGTATAATTCAAGAGATCTGTCAGAAGCGGCGCGATTCCACCATTTTGTTTAGACTGTAACTGAAACTTCGCTTGTAAGCACATTTTTGACGTGGATTCGGTTATCCGTCGGCGACCATTGTTGCAGCGAATGAATCTTTCGCAACAATTTGTTCTCGTGAATTTCGGGAAATATCCAATTTCATTGTATAGGTGTGATATTCGATGATTGCCACAATCCGCAAACACATGCACTTCATCCTGGTTACCATCTTTCTTATGCTGGTGATGACCTTTCCTGCCATCGTATATGTCTTCAAAACGGATGTCTTTTGGTTGCCGGCGAAACATTGCTGTGATGTTTTTCTTGAGTTTTGGGATATCTGGTACGCGAAACAAATCCTCGCTGGACAAGCGGATATCAACTACACAAACACGATTTTTTATCCCGAAGGCGTGTCGCTGACGTACAACCAGTTGGGTATGCTGTATAGTACTGTAGTTAATGCGCTGCAACTGTTTGTGCCGCTGTCCAACGCCTATACTCTTGCATATCTCTTCATTATTTTCTCGTCGACTTTCGCGGCATATGTTTATTTGCATTGGCTGTTCAAATATCGCTGGCTCGCCCTATTTGGCGCTGTCATCTTCGGCTTGAGTCCATATATTGTCACCATGACAAATTTTCCCCAACACGCGTGGCTGGCGCCGGTGCCACTGGCTCTCTACGGCGTTCACCGCGGCATTAGGGAAAAACGCGCGTATCTTGTCGTCATCGGTGGACTCATTGCCGGTCTGACAAGCGACTTCACGATGTATACCTTTGTGTCCACAGTTTTAACCTTAGCCTTATTCGTCTGCGGCTTGGCGGTTTCACGCTGGCGAGACCGCGTATTCTGGCGGCACGTTATGCTTTTGCTGATCGCGCTGACGCTGGCGTGCGCGTGGCGGGTTGTCCCAATGCTGCTTAACGCGGAGCAGATTGAACGGGCAAGCGGGTACACCGATAACCGGGTAGACTTGATATCCTTTTTTGTAAATGAAAAGAACCCGGTTCTTGGGCCTCTCGCCAAAGATATTCTTCAGATTCCTGAAAAACCGAAAACCAGTGATTTTAGCTATATTGGCCTCGCGCCGATTGCACTGATATGTTTTGGACTTTTCAACAAAAGAAAGCGGCGGCAGATGCTGCCGTGGCTGGGCCTTCTGCTGCTGTTTATGGTTCTGAGCCTCGGTTCAACACTGAGTATCAACGGGATCGAATATGAAGACATCAAGCTTCCAAAGCACTTTCTTAATCAGTTATTGCCTGCTGTATTCGCAGCGTTTTATTATCCGGATTTCTTTATGACAGGCGCCTGGCTGCCACTCGCGGTATTGTCCTGCATGGGACTACGCGCGCTGTTGGATTGGATTCCCGCAAGAATGCGCTCGAGGTCTGTCCTGGCGATCACATTGATTGTGGCATTTGAATACTACAGCCCCATACCGCAGTTGGCTAAACCACAGTTGGCTGCCTTTACAACCGAAGAACGCGTCGCCTTTCTTGATTGGCTGGAGAGCGAACCGCAAGGCGAGATTAGTCTCATCAATCTGCCCTTTGGCAAACACAATTCCTGGCGCTATTCCTGGTTCCAATCTCTCAGTGGATACCCCCAAGTTGAAGGCTTCTTGAGCCGCACGCCGAGCAGCGCTTACGGCTACATCGGAGCGAACCTCCTGCTAAATGCTTGGCAAAGTCGCCGTCCGATGCACTGCGAAATGACAGACCAAGAGGCCTTTCTCTCTGGGCTGGCACAGCTCGAGGAAGACGGATTCAGCCACGTCGTATATCATCGCGATCTTCACTCTGCGGACGCGGTAAGCGAGAGTTTCCGCGATATTGATCCAGCCTACCATGACCAGTTCGTGTCAATATTCAGGCTGGGCGACCTGCGTGATGGATGTCCGGAAGAATTGAGCGCTCGCCATAATTTCACGCGCGTCTTCGCCGACGCCTTAAAGCGCAGTCCGGCGGGTCACGAAACGCTCGTTCTTTTCCCGCCAACGCCGCAAGTTGGCGACCATTTCACGCGCTACCTTAGTCACTTTGATCCTATCGACAAGAATGTTGCAGTCATAGCCAGCAGTGCTCAAGGGCAGGTCGACATTTGGTCAACTGAATCGATTGACCCGGAACGCCAAAATGCGGTATGGGTCATGAAGGACCAGCTGGGATTCGCTCCTGAACGGACCAGCGCGAATTTCGCCTGGTTCCTGCAGCGATTCAAATTCTGCGAGCAAATCTACACGGATGTAACGGTTGCTGTCGACTTGTATGTAAAGTTGAGCATTCCCTGCACTGCCTTGGACAGCAGCAGCGCTCTCGAGATTCATTACCTGGATGGCGTTCGCCTGCACAATGCCTACATGGAAGTTGACTCGGACAGGGTCCGCTTCTATTTCGCCTGGACCAGAAGCGCGACAAAAAACTACTCATTTTCCATACAATTATTTGACGAGGACGGTCAAAAGGCCATACAACACGACAGTGTGATTCAGAGTGAATTACTGACGAGCGTCGAGATAGCAACAGCGCAGCTCCCGCAAGGCCTGTATGTTGTAAAGCTGATCGTATATGAATTCGCTACGGGAAAGAGCCAGCCCGGAACGGTACAGGCTACGATGCAACGATTTGAGCGCGAGTTTGACTTGGCAAAGATTGAGCTTTAATGACGACAAGCAGCGGACTTCCGAAATCAGATCTGTCCGACTCAGGCCATCAAAGCAGACTAAACAACTAGCGCGCCGTTTGTAAAACAGTCGGCAGCGCCAATCCATCTTTGAGTTCTGAGCTATACTAAATCTCGATTAAGTGCGACGCGCGCGAGGAATACGCTGAATGAAAGTTGTTTCCATCGGCGGCGGATTGGGCGCTGTGCAAGTCATGCAAGGCATGCAGCGTCATACTAGCGAACTAACCGGCATCATCGCCGTCACGGATACCGGGCGCAGCACCGGCATCGTCCGCGAATTTGCGCAGATACCGGCGCCGGGCGATATCCGCAACGCGCTGGCAACCCTGGCGCTCGATGGCGACTCGCTGCTGGCCCGCGTCATGCAGCATCGCATCGCCGCGCCGACCGATCCCAAGCTCGATGGCATGGCCTTCGGCAACCTCTTCATCGCCGCGTTGACGCAAATGTCCGGCAGCTTCGTCACCGCCATCGACCAGATCAGCGACTTCCTGGATGTGCAAGCCAATATCTATCCGGTCACCGAAGAGGATACGCATATCTGCGCCGAACTGGTGGACGGCACGATTGTCGAAGAAGAATTTAATGTGCGACGCCTGGACAAAGCCGCCATCAAGCGCATCTTCGTGCAGAACCCGGAAGCCACGGTCTACCAGCCCTGCATTGACGCTCTGCTTGATGCCGATCTCATCACCATCGGGCCGGGCAGCCTCTTCACCACCATCATTGCCGTGCTCGCTTTTAAGGAGATTTCGCACGCCATCCGCTTGTCAAGAGCGCAGAAAGTCTACATCTGCAATACCACCACGCAGCCGGGCCAAACCGACGGCTACACCCTGTCGGATCATGTGCAGCGGGTCATTTCGTATCTCGGCATCGGCGTGCTGGATTACGTGGTGCTCAATGCGACAAAGCCGAGCGCGGAACTGATGGAACTGTACGCGCGCGAACGCGTGGATGTGCTGCTGCCGACGCCGCATGAGGTGCATAATATCTTGACGATGAACGTGCGGCCGATAGAAGCCGATGTCGCCGATACCCGCTCCGGCAAGCGGGCGCTCTGGCAGAAGCAGGACACCATCCGCCACAGCCCGGAGTTAATCGCCAATACGCTGATGGAGCTGATGGCGGAGCGAGTGGTTTCCGTAGGAAGCTAGAAGGGCAAATCGTTCGCTGGGGTCCCGGTCTCATCCGGCAGTTGCGACATGCTCATGCCGTCGCCGGCTTGCAGCGAGTTGCTTTTTGTGAAGCTGTCAATTTTGACAAATTTTCTATCCAATTGCCTCGTCCGTGTACCTGTCAATGCATGAAAGTCTTCGTGCATTCCTTTGAATCGTCTTTCCAGTTTGTCCATCTGTCCGGTATATTTGTCCCATTCGATGCGAATGTCATTGACGACATCGACAATCTCTTGTGAGCGTTGCTCAATGTTAAAGTTCTGCGCTGCCTGACGTATCACCGCCAGCACAATGTAGAGCGTTAAGGGTGAGCAGATGATGACTTTCTGTTTCAGCGCATTATCGATAATCTGATGATTCTGCTCGTGAATGAAGCGGTAAATCTGCTCGTTGGGGATAAAAATAATTACACAATCCAGTGTGTCAGCACCAATATAGCCTCGCTTCCGAATCTCAATGACCCGCGCATTGACATCTTTTAGAAACTTGTCGCTGTAGCTGCGCCGCTCGGTATCTGTTTCCGCATCGAAATAGTGCAGATAATTATCCAGCGGAAACTTGACATCCATATTCAGTGATTTTTCGTTAGGCAGCAGGAAGGTAAAGTCGGGCTTGGTACCTGCTTCCAGGGCGGATTGCTTGATATAATTTACGCCTTCCACCAGTCCCATAAACTTGAGCATATCTTCGGCCATTCGCTCTCCCCACTGCCCGCGAGCTCGATTGTCGGCCAGCGCCCTTTGCAGTGATGATGTGGTGGCGGTCAAACTCTTGAGTTGGTCATCCAGCGCGCCCAGTTTGCTCTCCCGAGCTTTCTCAAACTCCTGAATCAACTCTTCGACTTTGCCGAGCTTGTCTTTCATTTCGCCGAGTGTTCGGTTGATCTGAGTCTCTTTGTCTTCAAGCTTGGAGACATGCTCCTTCGTTTGCGCATCCGCCTTTTCCGATAGCTGATTCAAGTAAGTCTGGTTGGACTCCTTTAGTTGCTGTGTCGACTTGTCCAATACGTCCGAAACATTCTTCTGGTTCTCATTCAGTTTAACGGGCACTTCTTTCAGCGTGTCCGACATTTGTCCTAGCTGTTGATCGATGAGCTTTTCCTTCTCATCCAGCTTGTTCTCATGGCGTTCGGTCTGCCCCTCGAATTTGTCGTTTGCGATGTTGAGAAAATCTTGCTGGCTGCTTGTAAGCGCTTTGGCGGACAGGCTGCTGAATGATGACTTCATTTCAGTTAAAGCGTTTTCGAAACTCTCTTTCTGGGCTTCTAAAGCTCTCTGGAATGTTTTCTTCATGTTATATCGCGTCAACATGAACAAGCCGACGCCGATGACCAGTCCAGCGACTGCCCCAATGAAGAGACTCCATCCATCCAATCCGGCAATAATCGCAGCGAAGTCGTCCATCTGCTACCCTCCCGCTCTCAGTCACATTCAGCTTACCCGGAATTGCACGCTTGGCAAAGGGTAGGCCACAGGCTTGCCCTTTCGCGACTTAGCCCGCGTGATATAATGAACTCCGTTGCTGAAGTGAAGAGCCAAGTCATCCGGAAGACGCCGGCGGGACCACTGCGGCTGAGAAAGGGAATCCTGTGACTTCTCTTGTGCTAACTGTACGCGAGACATTGCGCTACCGCGGCGCCATCGGGCAATGGAGCTGGGTGCTGCATCGGCTGACTGGCGTCGGCGTGGTGCTCTTCCTTGCGCTGCACGTCATCGACACTTCCTGGGCCGTCTTCTATCCCGATCTCTACGTCAAAGCCATCGCCGCCTATCAATCGCCGATCTTCACCCTGGGCGAATTTGGCCTGGTCTTCGCCGTGGTCTACCACGCCTTCAACGGCCTGCGCATCATCCTCTTTGATTACAAACCCGAGCTGTGGCGGCATCAGTCGCAGGCGGCCGTTGGCGTCCTGGTATTGACCCTGCTGGTGCTGGCGCCGGTCTTCCTGGGCATGCTGTCCCACGTCATCGACTTCTATATCACAGAGCAGGCCATCGCCGGTGACAAGATCATGGACGTGGTGGTTTTCTCGATCCTGGAGCAGCTGCCCTTCATCGCCGGGTTCGTCGGCGTGTTGGCGGCTGCCATTGTGCTGGCGGCGCTATTCAGCCTCGTCAAAGGCGACGGGGGCGAGCGCGGCAAATATCCGCAAGCCAGCCCGATCGAGCGTTTCTGGTGGTCTTTCATGCGCGTCAGCGGATTTCTGATCGTGCCGCTGGTCTTCGGCCATCTGGCGCTGATGCATGTCGTTCAGGGTGTCTTTGATATCACCGCCGCGCAAGAAGTTGCCGGCACACTGGCGACCAACGGGACCATCGGCGCCGTGCCTAGCGCGGTCGAATTTGTCTATCACCGCTGGTCCTACGCGGCCGGCGGCGTCTTCATCTGGCGCGCTTACGATCTCTGCCTGCTGGTGCTGGTGACGCTGCACGGCTTTAATGGCTTGCGCTATGTGCTGACCGACTACACCAGCTTCAACGACTTCGCGCGGCGGACGTCGGTCGCGCTCTGCACCGTGGTCGCGGCAGTCCTGCTGGCGGTGGGCGCGGCTGCGCTCTTTGTGCCGCTGGAAAAAGATGTGATTCACGAAGCTATGGCCGCCACCGCCGAAATCTATGAGCTGCGCGGGGAAGAAGTCCCGGCGGAATTAGAAGCGTATTTGAGCGAGAACCAGTAGCGGCGATACTTCTATCGTTTGCCAAGTGGGGGCTGAATGAAAGTTCACAAACACGATGCGATCATCATAGGCGCCGGCGGCGCGGGATTGATGGCGGCGCTCTACGCCAGCAAAGGCGGCGCGGATGTCGCTGTCGTCAGCAAACTCTACCCGACCCGCAGCCATACTGGCGCGGCGCAGGGCGGCATCGGCGCAGCCCTGGGCAACCTGGACGAAGACAAACCCATCTACCACACCTACGACACCGTCAAAGGCGGCGACTATCTTACCGATCAGGCAGCCGCCAAAATCCTGGCGGAGAACGCCGTCGAAGCCGTCATCGAGCTTGAGCACATGGGCTTGCCCTTCGACCGCACATCGGAAAAACGCATCAGCCAGCGGCGCTTCGGCGGGCATACCAGCAATTTCGGCGAGCGACTGGTTCGCCGCGCATGCCACGCCGCCGACCGCACCGGGCACATGATTCTGCAGACCCTGTATCAGCAGTGCATCAAGAACGAGGTCAAGTTCTTTGACGAATTCCAGGTCATCGACATGATCGTTGTCGATGGCGTCTGCGCCGGCGTGGTCGCCATCGAGCTGGGCAGCGGCGAATATCACATCTTCCACGGCAAGGCCAGTTTCTTCGCCACCGGCGGCTGGGGACGCTGCTGGTCGGTGACGAGCAACGCCCACGCGCTCACCGGCGACGGCGCGGCCATCGCATTGCGGCGCGGCGTTCCGCTGCAAGATATGGAATTCTTTCAGTTTCATCCCACCGGCATCTATCGCATGGGCATCTTGATCACCGAGGGCGTGCGCGGTGAAGGTGGCGTACTGATCAACAGCCAGGGCGAGCGCTTCATGGAGCGTTATGCTCCCAGCGCCAAGGATCTGGCCAGCCGCGATGTAGTCAGCCGCGCCATCTACCTCGAGACCCGCGAAGGCCGCAGCATCAAGAATCGCGGCTACGTGCACCTTGACGTGCGGCCGCAGACGGTCAATCGCTATTTCGCAGAAGAAGGGCGCGACCGGGCCGACTTCATCGACGATGCCACCGTCGAGCGCAAGCTGCCGGACATCCTCGATTTCTGCCGCACTTATCTGGGCGTCGATCCGGTGCATGAGCCGATGCCGGTGCAGCCCACCGCGCATTACGCCATGGGCGGCATCCCGACTAATGTCGAGGCGGAAGTCATCATTGATGCCGCGGGCACAGTGATGCCCGGGGCCTACGCGGCCGGCGAAACAGCCTGCGTCAGCGTACATGGCGCCAATCGGCTGGGCACCAATTCCCTGGTTGATCTGGTGGTCTTCGGGCGGCGCGGCGGCATGAGAATCGCCGAGTTCGTCAAAGGCGCTGATTGGGCGACGCTACCATCCGATGCCGGCGCTGAGATCCGCGCTGAGTTCGAGCGCATTCGCGGGGGCTCCGGCTCGTCGCGGCCGGGCGAACTGCGCGCCAAGATGCAGGCGACGATGATGGACAATGTCGGCGTCTTCCGCACCGAAGAGACCATGCAGCAGGGCTTCGACGATTTGGCGGAATTGCGCGACCGCTTCTACAAGGACTTGCACATCGACGATAAGTCGCGCGTGTTTAATACCGATCTCATGGAAGCCTGGGAGTTGGGCTGCCTGCTGGACCTGGCGGACGTCACCGCGCGGACGGCTATGGAGCGCAAGGAGAGCCGCGGCGCGCACAGCCGTGAAGACTTCCAGGCTCGCGATGATGAGAATTACCTGGCGCACTCCCTAATCGGGCACGACGGCAACCTGTCAGAGCCGTCTTACGATGTCAATTTCGACAAGAAAGTCGACCTGTCGCTCTGGGAAGAGGAGATCGCGCAGGGCGTGCCGGACGATCAGCAGAAGTTCCGCCCGAAAGTGCGCGTCTATTAGCGGCCGCGCTGAGCTATTGTAGGGGCGAGCCTTGGCTCGTCCGTAATGACGAGACTCATTCAGGCGAATTGAAATATGGTCGTCAACTTTAGGATCAGACGGTAAAATGTGAATGTTCCTGGCAGGCTTTTGCGCTGGCGGATGCAGATTAGATTGATATGAAAACTGGACCAATCGTGAAATTCTTCAGTGACCAAGCGCGCTTCACCTGGTTGCTGGCGCGGTACTGTTGGTTAAAGCTGTGTTACGCTTATCTGCTCTGTCGCTATAACCTCCTCAAGCTTGCGGGAGCGGCGCTTATCGAAGCCGTGAAGATAGAATACTGTATCAAGTCCTTGTCAAAAGAAGACCGCATCATATTTGCGGCCTGTATTGCCCTGGCAATCCATTTCCTGGCGCTAAACTTGGTATTCGCATTTAGACTGGACGTGACCGCATGGATGTAACTTTCAAAATCAGACGGCAGAACCCGGATGTGCCCGGCCAGGAAAAACCCTACTGGCAGGAATTTTACCTGGCGGATGTCGACCCCACCGATCGCGTGCTGGAGATGCTTCACCGCATCAAATGGGAGCAGGACGGCTCGCTCTCGCTGCGGCGTTCCTGCGCGCACGGCGTCTGCGGTTCCGATGCCATGCGTATCAACGGCGTCAACTGCCTGGCCTGCAAGATGCTGATCCGCGATGTCGGCGAAAAGATACAGATTGAGCCGATTCTGGGTATGCCCGTCATCAAAGACCTGATCGTGGATATGGATCCCTTCTTCGACCACTACAAGCAGGTCATGCCCTTCTTCGTCAACGATGATCCCATTCCGGCTGACGGCCGTGAACGCCTGCAAACGCAAGCCGACCGCGAGCTCTTTGACGATTCCACCAAGTGCATCCTCTGCGCCTGCTGCACCACTGCCTGCCCCAGCTTCTGGGCGAATGGCCATTATGTTGGCCCGGCGGCCATCGTGCAGGCGCACCGCTTCATTTTCGACACGCGCGATCAGGCGGGTCAGGAGCGGCTGAATATCCTCAGCGAGCCCAATGGCGTCTGGCGCTGCCGTACTATTTTTAACTGCACGCCGGCTTGCCCGCGCGATATTGAAGTCACCAAAGCCATCGGCGAAGTGAAGCTCGCCATTAGAAAAGGCGAAACAGCGGGCATTATTCAGCCAAGTGAGGTACACTAAACGTAGGGAAGTATTTGCAATCTGGCAAAGAGACGGGTTACAATACGCGACGTACTAGAAACATTCTTAGGAGTTCATCATGAAGCACAGACAGTTGGTAGAAAGAAAGTCCCTGTTTTGGTCAAGGATTCTCGGCCTGCTCATCGCTTTCGCCATCGTCGCCGTGCTGGTGGCTGGCGGAGTGAAAAGCTTGACGAGCGAATTATCCGCGGCCTATGAAGCCCTGGCGGCTAGCCAATACGAGCTAGGCGCGACGCAGAAAACCCTTGATGTAGCTCGTACACAATGGGCTGCTACAGAGAGTGAGCTGGCCAGGGCTGTGACTGAGGTTGACCGGATGGGGCGCAAGCTGGATGCAAGCCAGCAGCAGCTTGATGTGGCCAACAGCGAAAGCCGGGCGCTCATGCAAGAGCGCGACGAACTAAAGCGCGGCTTGCGCGATGCCGTATACGTGATCTCGGAAGCTGACCGTGCCTTGAAGGCGCGCACCGCCGCCTTGATGGCCGCTCAAGCCGAGCTCGAGCAAATCAAGCAGCAGCCGAAGTACAGTGTCGTGGTAACGACGGAGCGGATGATGCAGGCCAGCTACCGCGAACGCTTCGCTGCCTCGCAAGTCACCATGTTTGCGGAGAGCGATGCTGGCCTGTTCTTCTATGACGGCCAGGAAGCGCTGCACGAGATCGAGGAATACGTCGCCTATGCCGAGCGCACTCAGGTCGTTCTGACGACCACGGCGCCCGGGCAAGATGTGCTGGAGTGCCTGGAGGACGCAGATCGACGCAGACGACGCGGACGCAGAGGTTGCGGCCAGATAGTTCCGGTGCAAGCAAGCGCCATGCACATGGAAGCCTATTCCTACCAGATGCAGTACAGCAGCATGGAATCGCTGCTCTGGATGGAGTAAACATCGCGGACAGACGAGGACCGGCAGCGTTTTTGGGTAATCGGTTCCCCGTAGAGTCACTGTAACAAGACTGAGTGGCAGTGTCCGGCGACGGGCGCTGCCGTTTTTACTGTAAGGGTGGATTTGAGCCCGGCAATTCTCAATCGCTAGGAAGGGGCACTGTCGGGTATACTGGTCAACTCGCAGATCGTTGAAGGATTGCGGCGATCCCTATGAACAAACGCGACCTCCTGATGATTACTGGCATTGCCGTCGCGCTGCTGGCCCTTGTGTCCGGCTTCGAGGTGCTGCTGCGGGGCGTGCCGGAAGTCTTGCAGGAAGTCGAAGACCGTTCCGTAAAGCCCTCGCTCACCGTCCGCAGCCGCAGCAATGTGCGCGCGGGTGATTCAACCAGCTATACCGTCGTAGGCAAGTTGGAGGTTGGCGAAACGGCAAGGATTCTCGGTGTCAGCCAGGGGAGCGCTGGTTGGTACTACATCGAATTGCCCGATGGTATACGCGGCTTCATCCCTCCCGATGTAGTAAGCACCGAAGGCGACCTGTCGAATCTGGATACGATCGACCCAGCCAGCCTCATCGCAACAGCCACGCCGCTTCCCGCAACAGCCATACCGACTCAGCCCGCGGCCAATGCAGGCGCGGAAGAAACTTAGCCGGCTACCAGCCTTTGATGCCGGCGGGTATGCGCGGAAGCGCAATCCCACCCCCTGTGGGCATCCCGACCGGAAACCTGGAGTTAGCGATGACTCGGATCAAACGCGTCGCCGTCATCGGCGCCGGCACGATGGGGCGGCAGATCTCGCTGCAGATTGCCTTGCGCGGTTTCGGCGTCGTCCTGTACGACATCGACCCCAATGCGCTGACAGCGGCCGAGAACATGCAGCGTGAAACCGCGGCCGATTGGACCGCCACTGGGCAAGTCTCGGAGGGCTCGCAAAAGCGAATATTCGCCAACCTGCGCTACAGCGCTGACCTGCCCAGCGCTTGCCGCGATGTAGACTTGGCTATTGAGGCGGTCCCGGAAAGCGCCGATCTCAAGCGCGCCGTCTTTGCCCAGCTTGACCGACTGCTGCCGCCAGCTGCCATCATCGCCAGCAACAGCTCGTCCATCCGCATCAGCATGTTGGAAGACGCGACCGAGCGCCCGGAGCGGGTGGCAAATCTGCATTTCTATCTGCCCGTCTGGGACAGCCCTATGGTTGAGGTGGGCGGCGGCAACTGCACTCAGCCGCAGGTCCTTGATGCTCTGAGCGACTTCGCCCGCGCCATCGGCATATTGCCCCTGCGGGTGCGGCGGGAGAGCACAGGCTTCGTCTTCAATCGCGTCTGGCGCGCGGTCAAGAAAGAAGTCATGCGCGTCGCCGACAGCGGCGTAGCCAGCATCGAAGACATCGACCGCGCCTGGATGATCAAGTTTGGGTGCGAAAAACCGCCGCCCTTCGCGCAGATGGACCGCATCGGCTTGGATGTCATCCGCGATATCGAGCTGCATTACGCGGCCGAAAGCGGCGACCCGGCCGATTTGCCGCCGCCGCTGCTGACGGACCGGGTGGAACGGGGCGAGCTCGGCGTGAAGAGCGGGCGCGGCTTCTATCGGTATCCCGATCCGGCCTGGCAGCGGGACGACTTCCTCGACCCCGACGGAGGCGCTTGAGGCATCTTGACATGGCGGTCGCCGCGTCGTACAATGACGGGCGTTGCCTGCCCGGGGAAAAGAACCTTGAGCGCACTCTGCCCGCGTGGTAAACTGCTTCGGCTGTCCGCCACCATAGCTCAATTGGCAGAGTACCTGTTTTGTAAACAGGTTGTTCTGGGTTCGAGTCCCAGTGGTGGCTCAGGCTTAACAGCCGAATTAAGTTGGGTCGGTGCCCGAGTGGCTAAAGGGGGCGGACTGTAAATTCGCTGGCGAGAGCCTACACTGGTTCGAATCCAGTCCGGCCCACTGTAAGTCAATCCGCCTGGCTCGCAAGAGTGGGGCAGATTGCCTCCGTAGCTCAGGGGTAGAGCGCTCCCTTGGTAAGGGCGAGGTCATGAGTTCAAATCTCATCGGAGGCTCTTAGCTGGGAACAGGGCGCGAATCCGCCCAGGAACGAGGAAAGAAGATGGCAAAAAAAGGACAGCGCATTTTGGTGAAGATGCGCAGCACCGAAAGCGGTCACATCTACATCACGGAAAAGAGCCGCCGTAATACACAAGGGCGCCTGGAACTGCGCAAGTACGACCCCTACCTGCGCAAGCATGTAGTGTACCGCGAAACCAAGTAGATTTGCGCCGCGTATTAGTGTATAGTACTCACAGGATGCGCATATCAAATAGGGGTATAGCTCAGTTGGTAGAGCGACGGTCTCCAAAACCGTAGGTCGAGAGTTCGAGTCTTTCTGCCCCTGTCAGAAATTCACAGACACCGTCCTCAGCGGCGGTGTTTAATTATCAGGGATGACTTCCTGAAATAGAGCGAGGAGCGTTAGAAAATGGCGCTGGAAGAGAATACGCAGGCAGCAATCACCCGCAAGAAGGGCCGGGCCACGCCCGGTCGGCGTACGCGCAAAGTCAAGACGACCACGGCTGAGCCCCAGGGCAACGCCATCACGCGCCCGCTCTACATGACGGTCGATTATTTCAGCAATGTCCGCTCGGAGCTGAACAAAGTCTCTTGGCCCAGCCGCGCCGACACGCGCCGACTGACGATACTCTGCATCAACGTTACCATCGCCTCGGCCATATTCCTGGGCATTTTGGCGGTGATCTGGTCCGAATTCATGCGCGTCGGGCTCAATCCGGGCAATGCCTGGATGCTGCTGACGGTTATCGTGGCCATGGTTGCTGGCGCCTTCTACATGATCCGCCGCGGCTCGATTTAGCCCAGTCCGCCTCCGCTTCGTTATAGTTTGGACGAAAGAATCACATGAGCGAACAATCGCAAAACACAATCGAACAGACCGACTACGAAGCGGCCCCGGTTTATCTTGATGAGGCGGACGAAGTCGAAGGTTTGAACATCACCCTCGATGACGGCAGCGCGTCCGAAGAGTTGGAGCGCAGTTGGTTCTTCATCCACTGTTATTCCGGCTACGAGAAAAAGGTCGAGTACGCCCTGCGCCAGCGAATCGAAACGATGGGCATGCAGGATCAGATTTACGATGTGCTCATTCCCACCGAAGACGAAATAGAAGTCAAGGACGGCAAGCGCCGCACGGTCGAAAAGCGCGTCTTCCCCGGCTACGTCATGGTGCAGATGCGCTGGAATAACGACGAAGAAGAGCTGGACAAAGACGCTTGGTACACCGTGCGCAATACACCTGGCGTGGTCGGCTTTGTCGGCGGCGAGAATCAGCCGACGCCGCTGCGCCCGGAAGAAGTCAAGCGCATTATGGACCGCATGGACTCCGAGGATAAAGTCGTCAAGGTCGATTACCGAATCGGCGAGCGCGTCCGCATCGTCGGTGGGCCTTTCAACGACTTTCCCGGCACGGTCGCCTCAATTGATACGGGCCGCGAGAAAGTGCGCGTCATGGTCGACTTCTTCGGCCGCGAGACCGCCGTCATGCTCAGCTTTATGGAAGTGGAGCGTATGTAAGTACCGCGGAGAAGCGGGGTCGTTTCAGTGGAATAGCTATGAAACCCGGCGCGCTGACGGGTTGATCTTGAAAGTGAGCGAGGAATACAGATGGCAAAGAAAGTTAAGGCGATCGTCAAATTGCAGATTCCGGCGGGCAAAGCCAATCCGGCGCCGCCGATTGGACCGGCGCTGGCGCAGCATGGCATCAACCTGATGCAATTCTGCAAGGAGTACAACGGGCGCACCTCGAGCCGCATGGGCGAGATTGTGCCGGCGGAGATCACCGTCTTTGCCGATGGCTCCTTCAAGTTTCTGCTCAAGAGCCCGCCCACGTCCTTCCTCATCAAGAAAGCGGCCGGCATTGACAAGGCGGCTTCCAATCCGCTGACTGAAACGGTGGCAACCTTGAATCGCGATCAGGTGCGCGAGATTGCTCAGGTCAAGATGAACGACATGAACGCCATCGATATCGAAGGCGCGATGCGTCAAGTCGAAGGCACCGCCCGTCAGATGGGCGTCAAAGTTGCCGGGTAGCGCAAAGGCGCTCTGGAGATTGTTAACTGAATTGTGGGAGGGCGCAGCCGCCCGCTTACCACGAGGAGATACGGAAATGGGAAAACGCTACAAAGACGCGCTAAAAACCTTTGACCGCCAGAAATACTATCCCATGGACGAGGCGCTCAAGCTGGTCCAGGACAATGCCAAGGCCAAGTTCGATGAGACCATCGAAGCGCATTTCCGGCTCGGCATTGATCCCCGCCACAGCGACCAGCAGATTCGCACGACGGTGATGCTGCCGCATGGCACTGGCAAGAGCATTCGCATTCTGGCCTTTGTCGATGAGCAGCACGAAGAAGCCGCTCTGGCAGCCGGCGCCGATATCATCGGCACGGACGAGGTCATCAACCAGATTCGCAACGACGGCTGGCTGGAATTCGATGCGACCATCGCCACGCCGCCGATGATGCGCAAGATCGGGCCCATCGCCCGCATTTTGGGCCCTCGCGGCTTGATGCCGAATCCTAAAGCGGGCACGGTTGTGCCGCCGGAGGAAATTCCGCGCGTCATAAATGAATTGAAGGCGGGCCGCGTCGAGTTCCGCAATGACCGCACCGGAAACCTGCACGTGCCGGTCGGCAAAGCCAGCTTCGCTTACGAGCAACTCTCGGAGAATTTGCAGGCGGTCGTCGACAGCATTCAGTCGGTCAAGCCTGATTCAGTGAAAGGCGCCTACGTTCGCCGCATGGTTTTGACCTCAACTATGGGACCCGGCGTTCGCGTAGAGGGCATGTCCTAGCTTCAAACGTAAAAATCACGTAAATGTAGGGGCGACCTATTAGGAGTCTGTTGAAAAACAGTCTCAAGTAGAGTGTTTCACCAAGGATTGGATAGCAAGAGAATCCGCTTGTTGGGCTAGACACCGTGCCAAGCGCTTCAGATTCAGCGCGGCGGCGGTGAATGCCGCCTGCAATGCGACTTTGTTTTGCCCGCGGTAACGGCTTTGCCTCAAGCCATGTTTCCGCGCCAGTTCACAGATGGTGCTTTCTATGCGGGCGCGGGCGTCCATTTCCTTGACAAAGCCCGCGCTCGCCTGCTCTCGTCGCCGTTTTGTCAACTGCTGGTGATAGGGCGAAACTTCGAGGCTGCGTCCGCGTTTCTCAGTCGTGCACAGCGAGTTGAAAGGACACTGTTGACACTGTTTGCCGAAGCGGACGTGCCAGGCGACATCAGGCTGAGAAGAGGGATTAAAAGTGGTCGCCGCCTTGTCGGCTGGACAGCGGGCCTGCCGCTTGTCCAAATCTATGTCGAAATCCTGCAAACGAAAGCCGACCGGCTTGCGCGAATGGCTGCCGATAAATCCACGCAGGTCAAGTCCTTTTTGCTCACTGTCTTGCAACGTGTTGCCGTTACAGTAAGCCTGATCCACATACTGTTTTTCCGGCAACAAACCGCGCCGCGCCAGGCGCTTTTGTATCTTTCCCAGCGCCAAGCTATCGGCTTCAATGGCGCTGTGAATCCCGATGTCGGTAATGACCGGAAAGTGGCCATCGACTGTCTCCGTCACTTGCGCCTTGTAGCCGCGCCACGCCGTCTCTTTCCCTTTGCGGCTATAGCGAACTGAGGGCTCATGCGGCGAAGTAATCACGTCCCCTTTCGCGTCAATATTGGCTTTGGCTTGCAGACCCGAACCGCCGTCCTCATCGTCTTGATCAAATTGCTCCGACAGTACCCGAGCCAGCGTGATGATTTCGGGCAAATCTTGCCAGGACGATTGTCCCTTTTGCTCAATTTGCGACAGCAGCCAAAAACCATCGCGACCCGCGTCCACCATCGCTTGCTCAACTTGCCCCTTGCTCAAACGATAATCTCTCCGCTTTTGACTGTAAAAGTTGACAAAACTGGTCGGCAAGCTTTGACATACCCATTTCGCATCAGCGTTTATCAGAGCGCCCAATGCCAAGCGCAGCGTCTCCCAGACCAATTCCAACCGGCTCAGGCGCTCCACCGCGGCCAAAACATGCGTCGCATCGGTCCGCTGACGTTTTGATTTCAGAAAGCCCGATGCTTGCACATAGGCCAAGACCTGCTCGAAGACCGCATATTCGCCGCCGTGCGCATAGAGCCGCTTGCGAAAATTGCACAGACTTGAATAGTGGAAGCCCGTCCAGGCAAGCTCCTGGCGCAAGGCGTATTTCCAATCCAGCCGCAGCCTTGACATCTCAGCCGCCTCGCGATCTGGCAAGTTCTCCAAAAACTGCAACACTAGCACAAAGCAGAGCAGCACCGGATTGATGCCCCCGCGACCGGTTTCATGATACATCGCGGCCAGGGCGCTCTCATCTATGATTTCCGCCGCCTTGTCGCCCAGCAAGCGGCAAACGCTATTTGCGGGCAACATCGCTTCGACTACCTCACGGGTTGTCGCCGGAATTTCCTTCGGAAAGGCCTGTTTCAATGACATCTCACACTCGGTTATAATTGAGATACAATGTCATTATAGGTCAATCAAGATTTTCAACACTGTCTATTAGGTCGCCCTTTGCTTTGCACTCGCTGAATCGCTAGCGCTTCAGGCGCTCGAAATACTGCTTGCGGAACTTCGCCACCTTCGGCGCGATCACGTAGGCGCAATAGCCGGCGCGGGGGTTATTGACAAAGTAATCCTGATGGTAATCTTCGGCCACCCAGAAGGTGCTGGCGGGCGTCACTTCCGTCACTATTGGGTTGGGATACAGCCTTTCGGCGTCCAGCCGCGCAATGGTCTCTTCCGCGATGCGTCGTTGCTCGTCGCTGTGATGCCAGACGCCCGAGCGATATTGCGGCCCGCGGTCGTTGCCCTGGCGATTCAGCGTGGTCGGATCGTGCGTGGTGAAGAAGATGTTCAGAATCTCTTCATAGCCGATGACATCGTTGTCGAAGCTGACGTTGACCACCTCGGCGTGGCCGGTCGTTTTGGCGCAGACCTGCTCATAAGTCGGGTTATCGATGTGCCCGCCCATATAGCCGGATATCGCCGACTCGACGCCGACCAGTTGATTAAAGACGGCTTCCACGCACCAGAAGCATCCGCCGCCAAGTGTTGCCAATTCCACACTCATGATCTCCAGCTTTCTACTTGATTCGGTCACTAACAGCATCGGCGCTGAATCTTGCGAATTTGCTACGACAATGTAAGTCTTGCATCAGAGCGCCCGTTCGGATTGCGCCACCGTCCGCGTAAGACGCGCCCATTCCTCAAGCGTCAGCGTCTCAGCGCGGCGCTGCGGATCGATTGCCGCGGCGCGCAGCAAGTCCGCCGCCACGCGCGCCTTGACGCCCAAGCCGCCGGCCAGCGAGTTTCTGAGTTGCTTGCGCTTTTGACTGAAGCCAGCCCGAACCACGCGAAAGAAAGCCCGCGCCGAGGGCACATCGACTGGCTGCTGTTTATGCGTTTCAATGCTTACGAGCGCGCTGTGGATATGCGGGCGGGGCCAGAACACAGCCGGGCTCAGCTTGCTGACGATGCGCGGCAGGCCGTAGAATTGCACGGCGATGGCCAGCAGATTCATGGCGCCGGGCGCGCTGATGATGCGCTCCGCCACCTCATATTGCATGGTCAGCACCATGCGCTGCGGCGGCCTCCGCGATTCCAGAAAATGCCACAGAATCGCGCTGCTGATGTAGTAGGGCACATTCGCCACCACCAAATAGTCATTGTCGCCCAGTAGCGTAGCGATATCCGTCTTGAGGATGTCGGCGAAAACCAGGTAGATATTGGATTGTTCTTCGAAGCGCGCTTCCAGGATGCGCTGCAGGCGCTCGTCTACTTCGATGGCGTAAACCTGCGCTGCCGCGTCCGCCAGAAACTGCGTCAAGGCGCCTGTGCCTGCGCCGACCTCAACAACTACATCGCCCGCTTGAACATCAGCCGCCGCCACGATCTTTTCCAGCGACCTGGGATCATGCATAAAGTTCTGGCCCAAGCTCTTCTTCGGCAGCAAGTTGTAGCTATCGAGCAGCGCCTTTGGACTGATGGACATCAAGCACCTGTATCATCTCGGGTCGCGCGCGTTTCAAGCTGTTCAGTTGACCATAAGGCCGGTGTTTTGAGTAGGGTTCGCGCCCGTTCATGCTACAATCCAGGGTGAGCCGAAACCGTAACAAGATCCACTATGCCCCTTATCGAACCATACTACATTCCGATCCTGATTTTCGCCCTGCGCGTGATCAACAATGTCATTGGCACGGTGCGGCTGATCCTCGTTTCGCGCGGGCAGCGCTACTGGAGTTTCGCCTTCGCCGCGCTCGAGTCGCTGCTCTTTGCTTACACCGCCGGGCAGGTCATCACCGATTTGGAAAACCTGCCCAAGCTGGCTGCCTATGTCTTAGGCTTCGCTGTCGGCGGCGTTGTCGGCATGCAAGTCGAGAATCGCTTTGTCAAGGCTTACGACTGCGTCACGGTAATCGCCTCGCGCGAGACCTCACATGAGATGGCGCTGGCATTGCGCGCCTCCGGGCATGGCGTCACCGAGATCATGGGCGAGGGCGCACATGGCCAGGTCGAGGAATTGCGAATTATCACCCATCGGCGCGACTTGGCGGAAGTGCTGCGCATCATCCATGAGATCAAGGACGATGTCTTCGTGACGGTGGAACACTCGGAGTTCATTCGCAACGGCTGGATCGCCGCGCATCGGCGCTGATTTAGGCTATTCTTCCGCCAGCGCCAGATCGACGAAATAAGTGGGGTATTCCAGCAGACGGTGCACCGGGCACTTGCCGGCGATGTCGCGCAGCCGCGCCAACTGCTTGTCGTCGAGGTCGCCGTGGAAGACCAGCGCCTCCCGCACCTCATGCACGAAGAGATCGTCGCCCTCATGTTGCGGATAGTCACGCCCGCGGAAGCGCTCGTAATCCAGCTTGATGTCGACGCCCTCCAAAGGCCAGCCTTTGCGCTCGGCATAGAGCTTGCAGGTGATGGCCATGCAGGAGCCCAAGGCGCCTAACATCAGTTCGCCGGGCGTCGGCGCCGTGTCCGTGCCGCCCGCTTTCAGCGGCTCGTCGGCGTGCCACTCGTGACCGCGAATGTTAATGGTGGTGCGTGTGCCTTGGCGCAGGGCGATGTCAACTGGCATGGGCTGCTCCGGTCTTCATTTTTGGGTTCAGTCACGCAGAACCGCGAAAATATCGCTCACGTTCAGCTCGAAGCCGGGCAGGATGTTCTCGCCGCCTAGCTTTCCGTCGCGGTCTACAGATTCAATCTGCAGCTGGGTGCCATCAATCAGGCGACATACTTCTACGGTCAGCAGGTCCGGTTGCGCCAACCAAACGACCGAACTGCCATTGAGCAGGTATATTTCAGCTTTGCGGCGCGCTTCGGCGACAGACTCGGAAGGGGACACAATCTCCACCGCCAAGTCGGGCATAACGGCCACCCACTTTTCCGGTTGACGCTCGGGCATTCTGTCAAAGCGCGTGAATGCCACATCCGGTCCGAGAAGTGTGTACCGATAGTCGGGCGGATGGTAGCCTGACTCTACGGTGACCTGACCGATCTCGTGCTTCATATTGAAGAGTCTCAGATAGAGTGCGATTTCAGTAGCCAGCAGCCCATGAGTGTTCCTCTGTCGCGTTAAAGTAATGAGCTCTCCGTCAATCAGCTCAAAGAAGACATGCTCGTTCTCCGGGTCTTGCGCCATTTCCCAGACATCATCAATGGTATACAGTTGCTTTTCGATGATCATCGAGTTAAGAACTCCAGTACAATCTTTGTCCTAAACTGCTTGGTGGCGAACCGGCACTTCAAATCTCTACGGCTCATCCCCCACGCGCGGCATCGAACAACTTGCTTACCTCCAACTCAAAGCCGGGCAGGATGTCTCCGCCGCTGAGCCTGTCGCCCAATCCAAAAAACTCAGACACTATGCCGGCGTCTTCTTCCAAACGACAGACTTCAACGCCTCGCATTTTGGGTTGTATCAGCCAAACGAGCGCTGTGCCATTCTCTAGATAAGCCTGCGCTTTACGCAACATTTTCGTCCGTGAGTCGGTCGGCGATTGGATTTCAACTGCCAGGTCGGGCATTTGAGCCACGTAACCTTCGGGAGGCGGATCGGGCAGCTTAGAATAGCTTTGAAAGGCGACATCGGGCAACAAAGCGGTGTAACGTGATTCTGGCGGGTGGTAACCGCACTCGCTTGTTACTTCACCAAACCCATGTGCTTCTGCGAATTCGTCCAGGTAGCGCGAGATTCTGACCGCCAATCGCGCATGTATTCTACCAGGCACATTGTCCTCATAAAGTCTTCCATCTATCAGATAAAAGTAACGATCCTCGTAGGCGGGATCACTTTCCATCGCCCACAGATCATCCACAGTGTATAGCTTTTCTTGGGTGGCCATTTCGGTTCAGCCTGTAGCTTCAGCCTTCGCCCAAGTATAACATACTAGTGCTAGTATCGGCTGTGGGCTGGTCGAACTGATGTTGCTCAGAGGCTGTAGCCGCCGGGCGGGATCGCCAGCAGGTACATGATCGACAGGGCCGCGATCAGCAGCGGCAGCAGGATGACGATGGCGATCAGCGGTTTCTCTTCGCGCAGGTGCATGTAGAACCAGATGACCAGGCAGGACTTGATGATGGCGATGCCGAGCAGAATTATCGCTTTGATAGCTTGCAGTGTTACCGCCGCGCTGGGCGCATCGTGGATGGCGCCTTTGAGGAATTCGGCGCTGACCACTTCGATCACCGTCAGCAGGGCCAGGGCGCCAAAGACGACCGTATAAATGCCGCCTTCCACGGTGATTTCACGCCCGAGCACGCGCGCGGTATTGCTGTGATGTCCGCCGTCGTGGCGCGTCGCTTCAGCCATCTTCTGTCTTCCTTTTCCCTAAGCGCTGTGCCCGCTTAAACCAGATATATCAAGGTGAACAGCATAATCCAGACCACATCGACGAAGTGCCAGTAAAGCCCAAACATTTCGATGCCGATGGGGTTGTGGTCGTAACGTCCTTTGGCGCCGCGCCGCATCACTTCCAGCGCCCAGAGCACGCCGACAAAGACGTGAGCGCCGTGGAAGAAGGTCGGAGCGTAAAAGCGCATGCCAAATGTGCTCCAGGCGGAGGCATCGTCGAAGCCGAGCGCGATGCCCAGGTGCGCCAGTTCGCTGTATTCGATGTATTGGCCGCCCAGGAATACAATGCCGCCCAGCGCCGTCAGGCCGATCCAGCGCAGCATGCCCTGGCGATTGCCCTGCTGCATGGCCCGCAGTCCCATCACCATGAAGAAACTGCTGGCTAGTAAGACGAAGGTGTTTGCGGTCACCAGGCCGACGCCGAGCTCGTCATGCGCCTGCGCCACGATGTCTTTTTCATTGATGCGAAAGATGATGTAACCCACGATCATGATGGAGAATATGACGATCTCCGACGCCAGGTATAGCCAGACGCCCAGTTTCATATTGTTGTTGTGCTCTTCTTCGCTGATATGCCCGTGATCGTCGTGGGCGGCTGCCGCATGCAGCGTGTCGGCTGTCAATTCTGCCATAGTTGGTTTCTCTCTATTTTCAATGTAAAGCAGTGTCGCGATAGCCAGTCAGGTTCACTTTTCTCTGTCTTTCGCTAGCAATAATCGCTGCCGCCGAGCGGCTCTATTTCTGGTAGCCAATGGCGCGCGGAATGGCGCGGATGACGCTGACGACGCCGCCGGCGATTTTGCCCGCCTCGCGTATGGGCACGATCTGCGTCCGCTGCCCTTCGGTCGGGTCAATCTCTTTGACTTCCCGCAGGCCGCGATGCGCCAGGTAGAAGAATACCGCGATCCCGCCCGCCGCCAGCGCCAGCGAGACGAAGATGACTAATATGAAACCGAGCAGCACGGTAAATTGGCTTGTCCCGGCGATCGTCTGGTTGGCGAAGTCATCCGGCGGCAAGACCAGTCCCAATACCTCTTGAATGGGAATGATGAAATCGCCGAAGCCGTTGGCGAAGAAATCGGCGTTGGGTTCGGTCGCGACCCTAAGACCCAGGCCGTGCGGCAGCAGCGCGAAGGTGAAGAGCACAATCGTGGTGATGACGGCGATCGTCAGCACCAGGAATAGCTGGCCGGCGTAAAAGGCCATCGTCTGCCACAAGCAGGAGACCGTCATCAGCAGCGCGCCAAGTGTGCCCGGCAAACCGGCTACGGTGATCAGAAGGATGCGCCAGACCAGGAATATCGCCAGCCAGATCAAGAGCCAGACTACGTTCACGACCCAGTTCACCAGGAAGAAACTTACGCTCAAGTAGGGGAAACGCCATGGTTTCGGCGTCTCGTTGATGAGCGTCCAAGCCAAGTCCCAGAGCCACTTGCCGGCGCGGAACACCGGACCGGAGGTGCGCAGCGCGAATTCCTTCTCCGGCGCTTCTTCCTCGTGCTCGTCGGTGTGCTCGCCGTGTTCGCTCATCTTGGGGTCAAAGGCGCCGACGCCCCACATGAAAGTCGCCATGGAGACGAATGCCGCCAGGACCAGCCCGACTTGCGCGCCTTCACTCGATTCCGCGCTCATCCAGACCGGGTCCATATCCTGCCAGGTACGCAGCGCGTAAACCAAGGCAAGCGAAGCGATAAAGCCCACGATCAGCGCAGGAATCGCCCTGCCGAGTCCCGGTTTATCCATAACCTGCTACTCCCTTACCCCTAGCGCGAGCCGAGTATACCACCGCTCGTTTATACGAAAAGTTATAGTCGCCTTCAGCGGATCCAGTACAGCACCACATAAAACAGCAGCCAGGCGATCGTGACGAAATACCAAAGCTTCACCGTGCCTTCTACCGGCCAGGAATCGTGCGCGTCGCCGCTGTAGCTGCCGCGCCCCCCGTTGCGATACACGCGCAGCATCACCGCCAGAATCGCCAAGGTATGCGCGACATGGAAGCCAGTCATCAAGCGCATGGTGACGCCGTACTGCGTCGCCAGCGCTGCTTCTGAAACGGCGGCGAACTCATACAGGATAATCGCCATGAAAGCGACGCCCAGCGCCATGGTCAGGCGCCAACTCATCAAGAATAGCGGCAGCCTGCCCAGGCGCAACCCCTGCCAGCCTTGCCGCGCCAGCAGCGCGCTCAGCAGCAGCGCCAGTGTGGCGGCGCTCGGCAGCAGCGGGTCAAACGGGGCGACCCCCTCCGGCGGCCATTGCGCGTAGCTGAAACGCAGCTGCCAGTTGACCACGATCAGCGCAAAGAAAACCATGATCCAACTGGCTTGGAAAATTGTCATGCCCAGGCGGTTGTTCTTCAAGCGCATCTCAGCATCGCGGTCGATGCCGAATTTCGCTTTCTCCTGGAGGTCCATGGTGCTGGTCATGGCTGGCTTGCGCTCTCCAATGGGCCTAGCCGCTGTCGGCTGCCGGTCGTCCGCCATTAAATGCAGCGTCAACCGCGTCCAGATAAGCCGCTGACGCTTCCGTGCCATAGCCGTAAGGGTCTTCAAAGGGAATGGGATCATCGGCGAAGTTGGTCACAGGCGGCGGTGAAGTCGTAGCCCATTCCAGCGTCAAAGCGCGCCAGGGATTGGCGCCGGCGATCGTCCCGCGAAAGTAGGAGTGAATGACATTGTAGATCACGATGAAGGTGGAAAAGCCCAGCACAAAAGCCGAGAAGCTGATGAGCTGGTTCCAGTCGGTGAAGTTGGGGTCGTATACCGCCACGCGCCGCGGCATGCCTAACATGCCGACGATGTGCATGGGGAAGAAGGTGAACAGAAAACCGAAATAGGTGAAAGCGAAGTGAATCCGCCCCCAGCGCTCGTTCATCATGCGCCCGGTGACCTTGGGGAACCAGTGATAAAGCGCGGCGTAAATGGCGAAGACGCTGCCGCCGAAGAGCACGAAGTGGAAGTGGCTGACGACGAAGTAGGTGTCGTGCACGTGAATGTCAAAGGGCAGGGCAGCCAGCATGACGCCGGTGATGCCGCCGATGACGAACATGGACATGAAACCCAGCGCGAATAACAAGGCGCTGGTGAAGCGCATCTTGCCGCCCCAGATCGTGCCCAGCCAACTAAACATTTTGATGCCGGTGGGCACGGCGATGATCATGGTTGTGATCATAAACGGAATGCGCAACTCCGGCTGCAAGCTGGTGAACATGTGATGCGCCCAAACGGTGAAGCCCACGAAGGCGATGCCCATGCTCGACAAGCCTACCATGCGATAACCGAAGACTGGCTTGCGGCAGTGGATGGACAGCACCTCGGACAGAACGCCCATGCCCGGCAGCACCATGATATAAACGGCCGGGTGGCTGTAGAACCAGAAGATATTCTGCCAGAGCAGCACATCGCCGCCGCCGGAAGCGTCGAAGAAGGTCGTGCCCGCCACGCGATCCAAAAGCAGCAGGGTCAGCGCGCCGGCCAGGAAGGGCGTCGCCATCACGGCGATGATGCTGGTCGCCAAGACAGCCCAGCACAGCAGCGGCATACGCCAGATGGTCATCTGCGGCGGCCGCATATTCAGAATCGTAACGATGAAATTGATCGAGCCCATGATCGACGAGATGCCCAGCAGATGCGCGCCCAGCGCCCAGAGCGTCTGCCCATCGCCGCTGAATAGCGTCGACAGCGGCGGGTACGACGTCCAGCCGGCTTCGGCGGGCGTGACGAAGTAGCCCAGCAGAATCACGATGGCCGCCGGCGGAATCAGCCAGAAGGCGAAGGCGTTGAGCCAGGGGAAAGCCATGTCCTTGGCCCCCAGCTGCAGCGGCACCACAAAATTGCCGAAGGCGGCCCACATGGGAATGATGAAGAGGAAGATCATGATGGTGCCGTGCATGGTGAATAGGCTGTTGTAAGCCGAGCCGGAGACCATCAAGTCTAGGTCGGGCGTCCACAACTCCAGGCGGATGCCCATGGCCATCGCGCCGCCGACGATGAAGAATATGAAAGCCGCCACACCGTATTGCACACCGATAATCTTGTGATCGACGCTCCAGCGCAGGTATTCGCTGAGCGCCGGGCGCCGCACGGCGTCGACTTCGTGCTGTTCTGCTTGCGCCCCCAGGGGCACGGCGATTGTTGCCATATCTTCGCCTTTTCTCTCCCGCGCCCCTTATCGGCAGGCGGGGTCCTTTACCAACAAACGTATTGCCTCAGCGATCAAACAAAGGTCGCCATAATCATATTGCTTGTCTTCGCTCATTTCGATGCCACTTTATACTGTCAGTTGCAGTTTTGCGCGCAAATACTCCATGCCGCGATTCCCCTTGATGCGATTGCACGATCCACACAATAGCTGCAAGTTGCCAATATGGTCAGTCCCGCCTTTCGAGCGGGCGATGATATGGTCCACTTCCAAGTGACGCGGTTCAAAATGCGTATTACAGCCTGCGCAGTAACCGCCTTGATTGCCATATAGCTCTGCTTTGTTCTCCATGCTATTGTACGGAACCAGTTTGCCGAGATCAGAACGCAACGGTATGTCCGTACGATGAATCGGGTTTGAGAATAGACCCAGTTCATTGCGTAAGCGCATCTTGGTGAGTTCTATGGCTTTTGAGGCAATGTCTATCCCAGCCCATTGCCGCTCTAAGTCCTGCGCAGCTATGCATGTGGTCGCACAGCCACAGAATGGGTCTAGCACCATATCGCCTTCGTTGCTACTTGCTTCAATCATGCGACGGTATAACGCCAACGGCTTCTGCGTTGGGTAGCCCGTTCGCTCTTTGGCATGGGCATGAAGGAATTGAATTTGCCAGACATCGTTCGCGCCTGTCTTGGTCTGCCCATCCCTGTTGACCACGGCATCGTATTTCCCCAGATCCAGCTCCCCATTTGCTACCAACGTGTCAACCTTCTCCTGGTCGTAGATTAACAATTGGTAAACACTTTTCCCTTTTGATTTGACACGATTTACATTATAACCGCGTGCCACAACTGCAGCCTGGCTCTGTGTAGGCTCAACCAACACCTTATTAAATGTGTGTTTCATTCCGCGAGCATAATACAATAGCACGTCGTGATTACGTTGAAAGTATGTAGCAGCATTCGTCCATTTCCTATATGCCCACACTATCTCATTAAGAAATTTCCCTCCACTGCGCACAAATATGGCATCCATGATCAGCTTGAGATAATGGCTCATGGTGGGATCGCAGTGTAGGTAAATACTGCCGGTCGATTTGAGAATGCGGCGCATTTCAAGCAGCCGCGCTGCCATATAGACCAAATAAGACTTGGCGCTGTCAGCCATGGCGGCAAGCAGGACGCGATATAACTCAGGGTACTTATTCGAGATCAAGTTGATCCATTCAGCATCAATGTCGGACAGCGACCATGTATCCTTGAACTCTGCTCCAGCGGCCTGAGATCCTATAGGCGCAGCGTAGTTCGCATTGCTGTTAAACGGCGGGTCAAAGCAAATTAGGTCAACGCTCTCGGAATTCATGCCACGCATTATCGGCAAATTGTCGCCCGTCCATATAGTCTGATTCGCAAAGTTAGGCTCCGCCATATCTTCGCCTTTTCTCTCCCGCGCCCCTTATCAGCAGGCGGGGTCCTTTGCCAACGGATTCATTGCCTCAGCGATCAAACAAAGGTCGCCATAATCCTCTGAACATCGTAGATATTGGTCTTGCGATTGAACTTCTTCTCGATAGGCGTCAAGTCGCTGCCGACCCAAATCTTGAGGTCGGCTTCCAGGTCCAGGTGGCCCGACGACTCGATGCTGAACTTGGTGATTTTGCCATAAGGAATGGAAAGGTATTCGCGTTTGCGGCCGGTAAAGCCTTGCACATCGATCATGATGATGCGCTTGCTGGTGAAAATGATGAGATCGCGAACAACCTGGAAACCGGCGTGAATCGCTTCTTCCGGCGCCAGCAGCTTGTCGTAATCTTGGGCCAACTTGTCGACATCCACATTGCCGGAGATGCCTATCAGCCTCGAAATCATGCGGGTTTCCCCCTCAGTCAGCGCAAGCTCAATGCAGCCAATTCCCGGCTATGCCTCGCTGGGCGCTGACTCTGATGCGTCGTCGCCCTGGCCAAAGGTGATGTCAACCTCCAGGCCGAAGGCGGTTTGGATCGCTTCCGGAATGGCGACCGTGTTGTTCTCGTTGTCGCAGTCGGATTGCTCGCCCTGCGTACACAGGTAAGCCACGATGGCGTAGAGTTGTTCCGCGCTCATCTTGTTGGCGTCAGTCTGGTCGGGCCCGAATTGCGCCATCTGCTCGGTATAACCGGGCACGACGAAAGCCTGCGCGTTCCATACCGATGTAGCGATATACTCTTCGGCGGATTGCCCGGCGACGCGCTCCCCGGCGCGGTCGGCGATGCCGTTCATCGAGGGACCGGTGCGGCTGCTCCAACCCAGGCTGTCGAGCGTGTGGCAGCTATTGCAGATGTATTCTTGTATGACGATCTCGCCGCGCAAAACCGGGTCGGCCGGCGGATTCAGGATCGCGTGGATGGCCGGCTCGTAAAATTGCTGCATGAACTGCGCTTCGTCCTCATAGACGATCACCGTGCCGCGCATCCGCCCGTGCCCATCGCCGCAGAGCTCGGCGCAGACGATGGGGTATTCGGCCGGGTATTCCACGCCTTCGACGCGCACCGGCGTAAAGCGAATCTCGGTGGGTCGGCCGCCGGCTTCGGGATCGCCCGGCAGCAGGTCTTGCTTGACGCGCATTGCCGGCACCCAATAGGAATGGATGACATCCTGCGTGCGCAATTCCAGGTCCACATTCTGGCCGATATAGGTGTGCAGCTTGTCGCCGCTGTTGATGACGATGGGCTCGCCTTCGGGGTTGAGCCGGCTGGTTTCGTAATTATGCGTCCAGGCGTAGCGCGCGCCCGTCACTCTGATTACGGTTTCTTCGCCGTTGATCATGTTGACGGCCGCTTTGGGCTCGGAGTTTTGATTCCAGACGTTGAAGCTAATCACCGCCAGGTAAACGACCACCAGGGACGGAATGATTGTCCATACCAGTTCCAGCACGGGGTTGCCGTGATAGGTCGGGCCATCGCCGCGATCGTCATCGCGGGCGCGAAAGAATATGACCGAGACCAGCAGCATGCCCTGAATCAGGAAAAAGACCACGCCGCCGATGATGACCAGGATATAGAAGAGTTCGTCGACGCTCTTGGACTCCGCCGAGGCCTGCGCCGGCAGCACCTGGGGCACAAATGTCGTGAACCAGTTGATGCCGATGACGCTCACCAGCAGAAAGATGGCGGCGACGACCACGGCTGCCGGGCTAATCGACGGAAACTTGGAACGGTTATTTTCCATACGGGATCACCACCTGCGTTTCACAGCCGCGACCTGGTCATTATCCTGCAAATGCTTACGATATTCGCTGCGCCCCGCGCAACTCGCGAGCCGAATCTTACAGCGCAAAATCGCGTTTGTTCAATTTGTCACAATTCTAGCGAAAGGGCGCTGTTATTTCAAGCGGATGTCTGCCGCATTCGGGGTGAATTGCCGCCGCAATTGACAAGCGCAGAGCAGCCGCCGCTATGTCTGCCCGGCGTCCTGCGTTATTATTAGGAGACAGGCGTTTTCAGCGGCGGGAAAGGATATAAACGGGTTGGACAAGACGAGCGACAAAGCGTCCATCTTGTTTCGGCTTACTACTATTGGGCTGGCCGTGCCGGCCCTGCTGCTGGTCGTCGTGTCGCTCTTCGCTATCCAGGAGATGCTCTTGACCCTGGCGGCGCCGCTGATCGCCAGAAGCGCGGCCGACGCCGTGCGCGGGAGCTACGCGCTGGTGACACTGCGCAATCTCTGGCTGATCTTTGGCGGCATGCTCGCGCTGGGGCTGATGATTTTCAGCCTCGACCGCTTGATCAAGCATGGCGACAAGCCGAGTACCCGCCGCTATTTCCTGCGCCTGCTGCTTGTCGAGCTGGTCATTATCAGCGCGCAAATTGTGATTGCGGGCTGACTCAAGGCGAACCGAAGTAGTAGTACTCCAGTATCCGGCGCGTCAAGGGCGCGGCGACGCTGGAACCCTCTCCCGCATTCTCCACCATGGTCACGATGACAATTTGCGGCTCCTTCGCCGGCGCGTAGGCGATGAACCAACTATGGGGCAGCTTGTCTTCTCCTGGCGCCTGCGCCGTGCCCGTCTTGCCGCAGACGCCCACATCCAGCAGCGGCGAGCCGTTAAATTGATGCGAGGCCGTGCCGCTGTAGCTGGTGGTGACATCGCACATGCCGCGGCGAATGATGGCTAAGTTTTGCGGGTCAATGCCAGTCTCAAGCATGACATCGCGCCGGGCGACCGGGCTGCGCTGATCAAGGATGCCGCGCTCCCGCACCAGTTGCGGCCGCAAGAGGAAACCGCCGTTGGCGATGGTGGCGTAGAGACGCGCCATTTGCAGCGGCGAGGCTTGCACTTCGCCCTGACCGATGGACAGATTAACGGCATGCGAATAAGACCAGGGCAAGCCGGTAGTCCGCTCGACATTGTCGGGGGTCGGCACATTGCCGACTGATTCGGGAATCTGGTTGATGCCGGTCGGCTGGCCCAGGCCCAGCAGCAGCGCATAAGACGGCAGCGCCCAGGGATCTTTGGCGTTCAAGCGGAAGCCGGCTTCGTAAAAGAAGGGATTGCAGCTGTTGGTGATGCCGCTCTGCACCGACATGATGCCGTGCCCGCTGGGCAGCCAGTCATAGCGGATATCGGCGCCATAAGACCATGTGCCGACGCAATGGTAGCGGCTGTCTTCGTCGTAGAGCTCGCTCTCCAGCGCGGCGATGGCGGTCAGCCCCTTCATCACTGAACCGGTCACGTAGACGCCCTGAGAAACGCGGTTGAGCTGCGGATTGCGCTCGTCTTCCAGCAGTTCGTCTAAGCCTTCGGCCGCGGCTTCCCGGCCGACAGCGGGGAAGGGATTAAAGCTGTTCGCGTCGTAAGTCGGCTGGCTGACCAGCGCCAGGATTTCCCCGTTGGTCACATCCATGATGACAACCGCCGCGCCCTGGGAATTCTCCGCCAGATCTTCGTCCTCGTACAGCCCTTGCACCAAGCCCAGCACAGCGCGCTGCAAATCGGCGTCAATGGTCAGCCAAAGGCTCTCGGGTATCTGGGAGCGGACTTCCCCTAATACGCGCAGGCGCCGGCCGTCCGCGCCCACCATCGAAAGCCGCCCGCCGGGACGCCCGCCCAGGATTTCATTCATGCTGGCTTCGACGCCCGCTTTGCCGATGATGGTCTCGGCGTTAAAGCCAATGGCTTCCAGCTCCGGTATCTGGTCGGCGTCCGGGTAGCCCACGTGGCCGATGACATGCGGCATCAGCCGGCCGTCTGCGTAGCGGCGCGTCGCCTGCTGCTGAAAGTCCGCGCCGCAATCCTTCCGCAGGCGGTCGCTGGTTTCGATATAGGGCGTGGCTTCCAGGATGCCGGCGTCGACTATCCAGTCCGCGCGGGAGCGCACATCAAAGAGGTCGACGAAGTATTCGACCGAGCGCCCGAGGGCCTGCGACAGGGAGCGGAAGCAAGCCTCGCGATTGGGAACGCGCCGATTATCGACCAGGACGCGCACCACGCGACCATTCTGATCGGCCAGGATCTTGCCATGGCGGTCGTAAATATTGGCGCGGCTGGGGATCTGCTCTTCGAATATCAAGCGCGCGCCCTGGCCCATCTCGGCGAAAATATCGGCGGGCGACCAAGCGATGCGCCAGTCGTCCGCTTGCGGATCGAAAGCTAGATGCAGCAAGCGGTCCGGGTCCGTGAATTCCCCCAGTATGCGCGAGTGAAAGGTCAGCGCGTATTGAAAGCTCAGTATCCGGTCCTGCCCCGTCAGGCTCAGCGGACGATATTCAATGGCCTCCAGCGTCATGGCGCGCTCAGCATTCTGGTAGAGCGCGCGGAACTCGTCGAAGGAAGTTAGCTCTCGGTTGCGGAAGGTGAGCAGGTCGTGCATGGCGCGGAAGTCGCCCTCCCTCCAGGCATCAAGAAACTGATGCGCGACCTCGCCGGCGGATTCCAGCTGGCCGGCGGCGCCTCGGCTCTGCCGCGCCCTTGGGATAGTCTCCGCGCCCGCTTCGGCAAGCGGCCCGCTCTGGCGGCAGCCACTAAGCGCGAGCAAGCAAGAAATGCAGATTGTGACGAATCGGCGCATTGCGACCTGGGGCGATTTGGCGAGATTGCGCCTTCATTATAGATGGATTGTGAATCTGCGAAGCGGCTGCGGCGGGGCAATTGAGACTTGGCAGTCGCTAGGGGAGGGGCGCTAATACGCTGATCTCGGCGATGACGAGACGGTCGCTGCCGTCGGGCGAGGCTAGCCGCTGCCAGGTGTCGGGATCGTAGAGTCTGCTGACCAGTTGGTAAGCGCCGGGCGGCAAATCCGGCGGCAAGATCAGGGTGAAGCCAGCCGGCAAGCATCATCAGCAAAGCCAGCCCAAGCCACCACCACCTCGAGCGGGGCAGTATTTCAGCGCGTCTTGCCTCGCAAGTCGTCACTTCCGCTCCAACCAGCTATCCATCCGAAAGCTGACCCGCCGCGGGTCGCCCTTGCCGATGAATTCTGCCAGATTTTGATCTTCCTGCCCGCCAAATCTTTCCGAAAGGTCGAAGCGGTCGGGATTGACCCATACCTCAAAGGTACGGCCGTAACGCAGGGCTTCGAAATACGAAATGGCGCCCGCTGCTAATTCCGCGCTGCACGGTCCTCCATCGACCGGACAGCCGACCAAATCGTCGTGGCTGTCGAACAAGATGCTTTCGGCATTGACGCGGATTCCGGTGGGTTCGTCAACGACATAGAAGTCACCCGCCACATCATGGATTTGCCAGAATTGAATGTCCGGATTGAAGACCTCCAGCACAGTGTGCTCCGATATCCAGCCCTTTCCCGACTGGTAGAGAAATATCAGCCGGCTCTCGATGCCCAATTCTTTGAGTATGGTCAGCATGGCGGTGGAGCGGCCGTCGCAGAGCAGACGCGGCATTTCACTGGTTTCGCCCTGGGCGTGCTCATACATGAGTTCGACCGCGTCGCTGTAGTCCGGCGAATACGAGAGCTGCTCGTTGGTCTTACTATTCTCGTGTATGAACAGATGAACGGCATCTATCAATTGCGACGCGCTCAAGTCAAGTTCGTAGAAATGCCGCGCAGTGTGCGACATTTCGTCGTAGGGCTTCGCCAGCAGGCTCGGCCGACGCAGTCGCTGCAATTCAACGATGCTGCTCCACTCGCTGCCCATATCTTCGTAGCGGCCCGCGGCGCTCAGGCTGACCACGCCGACTTGCCAGTAAAACTTGCCGAAATCCAGGCTGAAACTGTCGATGATCTCGGATACCGGCGCCAGGCTGTCCACTGTCCATATCTCTTGACGCGGATGGTCCTCTGCCCAGACTCGCAGCGCGTAGACTTGATTCTCAGCCAGGCCAGGCGCCCATGACCAGGTAAGTGTGATGTCTGAATCGACGAATTCGCTGCCGCTCAGCGGCGCAAGGGGCTCGGGCGCGACCTGCGCATGCGGCGTCGAGCGCTGGATTGTGGCCAGGAATTCGCCCGGCGCTTGCAGGAAGCTGCCGACGACGTAACCGGCGCCGCCAATGGCCACGACCAGAACGGCGGCCAGAATCACCAATCTCCTGCTCATGATTCATGCCCTGTTGGCTTCGCGGGCTTGCGCCAGCGATACCAGCTCGAGGGCGCGCCGATGGCCACATCGTCGCCGCGCTGCTCCCAGTAGAGCTCGAGCATTGACCCAAAGAGCCGCTCGACTTGCTGCGGCGTCCAGCCCACGCTCGAATCCGGCCGCGGGTGGCTGGCGTAGAGCATAAAATCGCCGCCTGCCCGCAACTGCTCAGCGATGCCCCGCGCATAGGCGGCATTGTCGGCTTTGTCGATGCTGTGCCCACAGCCGATGTCGATGATGAGATCGTAAGGCGGCCGCAATTCGCGTAAGCGGTCGAGGCGGGTGACGTCCCCGCGGACCAGTCGATAGGTCTCGGGCGGGAAATCCGCCAGCTTTTCGCCGGCCAGGTCGATGGCGCGCGCCACGAAGTCGACGCCGTCAGCGCGCCACCCTTTCAGCAGCAGATCGCTCATGACGGCGCCGGTGCCGCAACCGAGATCAAGCGCGGCGCCCGGCGGCCGCTCCGCCAGGATGTCCACGATCTCCGGCGGCGTGATGCCGCTGTCCCAAGGCATGTCGCCCTCGGCATAGCGCTCGCTGAACATCTGGAAGCGGTTTTCGGTCATGGTCGGTTGTCTTTGCCCCTATCCACGATACCGCTTGCCATCTCTATACCAGGCATCCCCCGAATGAATGATGAGGAGCCGGCCGCGAGTTCAAGTCCCTCCCTCTTTATGGGGGAGGGACTTAGGGTGGGGGAGTTCACGTAATCGGCACCATGTGAATCACGGTGACGCCGGCGCCGCCTTCATTCTGCAAGCCTTGCGTGACCTTGCTGACCAGCGCGTGATCTTTCAGATACATGCGCACCGCTTGCCGCAGCCGGCCCGTGCCCTTGCCATGCACAATCCTGCCGAAAGGCAGCCCCGAGTTGTAGGCGGCGTTGATGTAGCGGTCGAGGATTTCCAGGGCTTCTTCCACCCGTTGGCCGCGGATGTCCAATTCCAAACCCGGCGACTTGGCTTGCGGCGGCGGCAGATCCGACGGCTCGTACTGACGGACGTGCCCGCGCTCGGCGGAGCGCCTTTCGCTGCGATTGCGGCGGCGCATATCGCCGTACCTGGCGCGAACGCGTAGCGTGCCGACTTGCACTTGGGCTTCTTTCTCGTCCAGCTCGGCGATGACGCCCTCGGCGTTCAGCGTGTCGAGGAAGACGGTATCGCCAATCCGCGGCAGCCAGTCGACATCATCCAGTTGCTGCGCTTCTTCGGTATCGTCGAGCGGCGCGTTGGTCCAGTTGGCCATCTTTTCGGCGGCGGCTTTCAGCGCGTTCAGCGTCTCCGCGGGCATGCCGGCCGAGCGCAATTCGTTGCGCATCTTACGCAGTTGCTGATTGAAATCGGACAGGTCTTCTTCGGCGTGGCGGCGGGCGGCGCGTATCACGTCGCGGCGTTCGTCTTCGATATTGTCCAGCCGCGCTTGCAAGTCATCACGCTGCGCCGTCAGCTGCTCGCGCAGATAGACAATCTCCTCGTGCTGCAGGCGCGTCTCGGCGCGGGTGCGTTGAATCTCGTCCAGCAGATCATCGGCGGCCAAGTCTTCAGTCGCCACCATGCCGCGCGCATCGGCCACGATCGCCGCGTCCAGCCCCAGGCGCTCGGCGATGGCCAGGGCGTTGGAGCGGCCCGGCAAGCCCACGATCAAGCGGTAAGTCGGCTGCAAGGTCTCCAGGTCGAATTCGACGCTGGCGTTGCGCACGCCGGGGGTCTCCACGCCGTAAACTTTTAACTCGGGGTGGTGTGTGGTGACCATAGTCGTGACGCCGCGATTCTTGAAATTGTTGAGCAGAGCGCGCGCCAATGCCGAGCCTTCGGTCGGGTCGGTGCCGGCGCCGACTTCGTCCAGTATCACCAGCGAGCGCTTATCGGCTTGCGCCAGGATGTCTATGATATTGGTCATGTGCGACGAGAAAGTCGAAAGCGACTGCTCGATGCTCTGCTCGTCGCCGATATCGGCGAAAATGCCCTGGAAAACCGACAGTTCGGCTTCGTCCGCCGGGATATGCAAGCCGCATTGCGCCATCAATATCATTAAACCGACGGTCTTCAGCGCCACCGTCTTGCCGCCGGTATTGGGCCCGGTCACCACCATGACCCAGCTGTCGTCGTCAAAGTGCAGGTCCAGCGGCACGACGTGGCCCGTACTCTGCAGCAGGGGGTGACGCGCGCTTTTGAGGTTGATGGTCGAGCCGGGGTGCGCGGCCGCCGCCGGGCCCGGGCCGATGGCCGTCATGCGCGGTTGAATGCAACTGTGCTCCAGGGCGTAGCGCGCTTTGGCGAAAGTGAGATCGAGATAGCCCAAGAGCTGCACCGTGCGCACGATGCGCTCGCTCTCGCCGGCGACCTCGTCGGTCAGGTCCGCCAGGATGCGGCGGATCTCCTTCTCCTCGGCCACTTGCAGCTCACGCCATTTGTTGTTGAGCTCGACCGTCTCCAGCGGCTCAATGAAGATGGTGGCGCCGGAGGACGAAGTGTCGTGCATGATGCCTTTGATCTTGCCCTTGTGCTCGGCTTTGAGCGGGATGACGTAACGCCCGTGCCGCATGGTGACGATAGCTTCTTGCAGCTTGCTCTGGTTGGCCTTGCTGGTGACGATGCGATTCAGCTTGTTCTGCAGCCTGTCGAAGGCCACTTTGAGGTCGCGCCGAATAATCGCCAGGCGGGCGCTGGCGGTGTCTTTGATCTCGGCGTTGTCATCGACCGTCTTCTCGATCGAGCGCTGCAATTCAGCGCACTCTTCGATTTCGTTGGCTAAGTCGGAAAGCAGGGGAAATGAGGCTTTCATTCGCCCTAAGGTGCGCTTCAGGGTTGTGCCGCGCCGCAGAGTATAGCGGATATCGAGCAGCGCGCTCGGCTCAACGATGACGCCGCGCAGAGACTTGACCACCGGGTCGCGCACATCGCGCGCGCCGCGCAAGCTGATGTTGGAGCTTTCTTCCAGCAGGGCCACCGCCTCAGCCGTCTCGCGCTGCCAAAGCTGCACCTCTTCCAGCTCGGTCGAGGGATAGAGCTCGATAGCAAATTCTTCGCCGGCGCCAAAAGTGGTGTAGGACGATAAATCCTGGAGGATCTTGTGCAGTTCCAGGGTGCTGATGGTCTTTTCGCTGATCATGTCAATTCACGCCCGCTCAGGCTTTGCGCTCTATCGATGGCGCGCCGATGCGCCTGTCATTGTAGGGCAGGGCGGATTCTGGCTCAAGTGGCGATGCCCAGCTCGCGCAGCCGGTCAAGCGCGCGAATCAAGTATTGTGTCTCGGCGTAACGCTGACGCGGACCGTAGTGCATATCGCTGGGAAAGTCGGGGTCCCGCGGCGGCGAGGGATGCGCGACGATCTCGACCGTGCCCTCCAAACCGGCGATGCGCGCGCAAAATCCTTCCAGCGGGCGCGAGACCTGGCTCTGTATCGCCGTCATGTAATCGGGCATGGTGAAGGCGCGGCTCTCGCTTTTGCGCTGGGCGCGCTGAAAAGGATTGCGCGGAGACAAGCTGGCGCGAAAGTCGTGACCGCGCACCCAATCCACCTCGTACCGCTCCGCCAGCTCATGCACGATGCGGCGCAGCAGCGGAATGGCGTGGAAGTGGTGATGCGACGAGATATGCCGCGGCCGCAGACCGACATCGGTGAAGCGGCGCATTTGCGCGTCCAGTTCCTGTTGAATCCAGTCGACCGCCCCGGCGCTGAAAAAGTGCGAGCGTATGTACAAGCTGATATTGCTGCGGAAGCTGAAGTCTTCGTTCAGCAGGTGTGGATGGCGCCCCCCGGTGACCGGATGGCCGTCGGTCAGCGCCAGGTGGATGCCGAGGTCCAGCTCGGGGCAGTCGCGCAGCAAATTCAGCGCGTGGCGATGCGCCGGAAAGTTGGTCATAACGCTGGCGGCGGTGAGATAGCCCTGTTGGTGCAAGTCGTAGATCGACTGGTTGATGCCTTGGGAAAGCCCGCAGTCGTCCGCGGTGACGATCAGTCTTGGCATGGGGCTTCATCGCCGCGTTCCGCCCAGAAAGCGGCGAAGTCCGACAAGACTTGCTTCTGTTTCCGCGTCGGATTGATGAAGGGGCGCGCCTGCCTTATGCGCTGCAGGGCCGCGTCCGGCTCGAGCCCGGTGGACACCAGGTAAGCGGCTGTCATGGTGGGCGCGCGCCCGCAGCCGACGGCGCAATGCACGTAGACCTTGCCGCCGCGCTCGATCTCGGCACTGATGAATGCCACGCCGCGCATCAGATCATCAACGCTGGGCGGCGTATTGTCGACAGTCCCCAACTGCAAGTGGCGCTCGCCGGCGATGCCCTTGTCGATATCGCTGTGCTGGCGGCGCATATTGACCACGGCGGTTATGCCGTAATCGAGCATACGCTGGTAGCCGCGCTGATAGTAGTGCTGCCCGCCGAGCAGGAGATTCGGGCTGACTTCGCTCAACTCCCAGATGGGCGAGCCGAGCAGGCGCCGATGCAAGACATCAGCCCAGCGCAGGGCGATGGCGCGTGGTCCCGTCTTCAAGTGTCCGCCCAGCCGCAGCAAGGGGTTAGGAGGCTTCTGCCTGGCTGTCATGCCGAGATTATAGCATAGCCGACTGCTGGTACTGTCACGATGCCGCCGCTCGCTCGGCTTAGGCGCAGTTTCGACATCTTTGCCACCGAGTACACCGAGTTAGATTGAGGACACAGAGGAAAGGCATCAGGCTAAGTCCAAATGCAGAATCGGCGAACGCGCGGACCATCCTTGACTGAATCTAACTCCACGTCTCCCGGAATCTCTCTCTGTGCCCTCGGTGGTAATAGTGTCGTGAATCCGTACAAGCGCGGCGACCGCTCCGCCCAAACGCACAGTCATCGGTTTTTGAGTAGAGGACAAGCCTGACATTTTCCAGAGTTTTGTGGTTTTCGAGATTCAATGGATGCTGCGATTTCCCTGTCAAATTTACCTCATTCTTTGTGTCCTTTGTGCCTTTGTGTCTTTGTGGTGAAATTGTAAATCCACCACTTCCATTCACGGTCGCCGCTCGCAAGCGCCCGGCCTTTGTGATACCTTATAAGACTACTTTTGCCGAAGGATATGACAACGATGGAACAACTGGCGCAGCAAGCCGCGCCGCTGCTCTCGCATCCCGCGATTCTCAGCGTCCGCCGCAACCATGGCCTGGAGCACGCCACGATTCATATCCTGAATCGCCGGCATTACAAGCTGTCCGGGCGCAGCAGCGGGGGAGGATTCGTGCTGGTGGGCGATGTGCCGACCGAGCAAGTCGAGAGCGCCGTGCAAGAAGCGCTGCAGCGGCTCAAGGCGGGCGAGCGCGGCTTAGCGGTGCATCCCAATTGCGGCACCAACTTGGCCACCACTGGCTTGCTGGCGACTGCGCTGGCTTTCATCGGCTTCGCAGGTCGCGGACGGCGCGCCGCCTGGGAACGCTTCCCGGCCATGATGATTCTAATGATGGCGGTATTCTTATTCTCGACGCCGCTGGGTATGAACTTGCAGCGCTACTTCACCACCGAGGGCGATATCGGCGACATGAGGCTGGTCAGCGTCACGCGCGAGACCAAGCAGCTGCCGCTCTCGAGTCAGCCGCTGACCCTGCATCACATCGTGACGGCGCAGGCTTAAGGGCTGATGAGCGCCGCCCCGCGATTCTACATCTTCCACGGCGATGACCTCATCAGCCGCGATGAAGCCCTGGCCCGCATGAAGGGGGCCATGGGCGAAGACGGCGACCTCAACCGCTCCGAATTTGATGGCGCGCTCACGCCCGTGCCGGAAGTGCTGGCGGCGGTCAAGTCGCTGCCTTTCCTGGCCGACAAACGGCTGGTGATCGCCCGCGGTTTGATAAGCCATATCACGCGCCGCGGCGCCGGGCAGGCGGGCAAAACAGCGACCGATCGCCTGATCGCCGAGCTTCCCGCCCTGCCGGATTTCGCCCGCCTGGTGCTGGTGGAAGACGGCCTGCTGAGCAAAAATAACCGCCTGCTCAAAGCCGCGAAGTCAATGAAGAACGGCTACATCCGCGCTTTCGGCAAGCCGGATAGTTTGACGCGCTGGATCAGCGCCCGCGCCAAGAACGAATACGCCGCCGAGATTAGTCCTCAAGCCGCCGACGCCATCGCCTCCGTCGTCAACGACGACCTGCTGCGCGCCGATAACGAGCTATTTAAGTTGGCGGCCTATGTCAATGACGAGCGGCCGATCAGCGAGGAGGATGTGGCCGCGCTGACGCCCTACGTGCCCGAGGCCAATGTCTTTGAGATGGTGGACGCGCTGGCGGCCGGCAATGGCGCGCGGGCGCTGGCGTTGATCCAGCAGGCGCTGATTGATGATCCCAAAGACAGCGGCATCCGCCTCTTCATGCTGGTCGTGCGTCAATTCCGCCTGCTGCTGATGACGCTCGATCACATCACGCAGGGCGGCGCAGCGCAGGGGCCCGCCATCGCCAAAGCCTTGGGCGTGCATCCTTTCGCCGCGGGCAAATTAGCGCGGCAGTCGCGGCGCTTCCGGGCAGAGCAGCTTGATGCCATACTCAAGCGCTTGCAGCGTTACGATCAGGATATGAAAACAGGTCGCATCCAGCCGCGGCTGGCGCTCGACCTGCTGGTGACCAGCCTCGCCAGCCAATGACAAAGTTCTGCTTAACTAAATACAAGGACGGAGAATAATGAGTCAAGACGAGCTCATAAAAATCGAAGAAGAAGCGGCGCAAAATGACGGCCGCCCGCAAGACAGCCAAGCGCCGGTGGACGCCGAGGAACTGGTCGAGGGGCTGCTGCGCTGGCGCGACGAATTGACCGACATGCTGGAGCAGCTGCCGACCGATGCTTTCGAGCGGCTGATCTTGCAGCTGCTGGCCAAAGATGGCGTCAGCGATATCGATGTGGGCCACGCCAACGACACCATCGAGGGCACGGGCGTCTTCGGCGGCGGCGGATTCCTCTCTTTCCGCGTGTCCTTCCGCTGCATTCGCGGCGGCAAGCGCATCAGCTCGGCCGAGGTCGATGATTTCCGGCGCGGCGTGATGCTGGGCCGGGCCGACAAGGGCCTGCTCATAACCACCGGCAAGTTCACGCAGGAAGCCGTGCTCAAAGCGGCCAGCGACCGCGCGCCCGAAATTCGGCTGATCGACGGCGAGGAGCTGGTGGGCAAGTTGAAGGAGCTGCAACTTGGCGTGCGCACGGAGCAAGTCATGGTCGAGCGCGTGATTATCGAGACGGCCTGGTTCGGAGAGTTGTAGGCACAGCGCGCGGATTAGACAGGTTCTGGCGGTTTTGCTATAGTTTAGCTATAGAGTCAGATACACTTGACCGAAAGGCTCGACATGGCAATTGTAGATACAGAGGCATTGAACTTTGAAGGCCGCCTCTCAACAGTGGAAGAGCGGAGCAAGAGCAACGCGACGAAAGAAGATTTGGCGGATCTGAAGGCGGATCTGCGAACAGACATGTACAAAATGAAAGCCGATCTAATCAAGTGGTTTATCGGCACGCAGATTGCGCTCGCGGCATTGATTATCTATCTCGTGCAGTGACAAGACTTCATCCGCCTAATTCCGAGCGAAAAAGAATCCAATCGCTTGACTGATGATATAGAGTTGGTCGGCAACTTAACGCAGTTGCAGTTAGGTATGCGCACCGAGCAGGTCATGGTCGAGCGCGTGATTATCGAGACGGCCTAGTTTGGGGAGTTGTAGGGCGCTGAGCGGATGGCGTGAGACCGAAAAACAGGATTGAGATATGTCGAAGGTTAGAATTCCGCGAGATGACCTATTCAACCCGATCCTGCAGGCGATCCGCAGATTGGGTGGGTCCGGCACTAATCAAGAGATCCATGATGAAGTGGTTGACATCATGGGTTTGTCAGATGAACAAGTCCAATTGCTGCATAATCCTGGCAAGAGCAATAAGACGGAAATCGCGTCGCGATTGGCATGGTCGCGGTCCTGGCTCAAGAAATATGGCGTGATTGACAATCCCAGGATGGGTGTATGGGTGCTTACCACGAAAGGGCGAGCGTCTCAGGAGTTGGATCCAGTTGAAGTACAGCGGGCGGTAGCTGAAATCGAACGGATGCGAAAACATGCGGCGGCTGTGCGACAGCGTGACGAGCAGGAGAACGCAATATCAATTGATAGCGATGTCGATGACAACAGGGAATGGCGCGAAGATCTGTATGATGCCCTCTTGAAAATAAAGCCCGATGCCTTCGAAAGGCTGGTCCAGCGTATTCTGCGCGAAAGTGGCTTCGACCATGTAGAAGTTACCGGACGTAGCGGTGATGGCGGCATTGATGGGGTGGGCGTCATACGAATAAGCGGTTTCTTGTCTTTTCGTGTCCTTTTTCAATGCAAACGTTGGAAGAATTCGGTCGGCCCGGGTACGGTTCGAGACTTTCGCGGCGCTATGACAGGAAGAACGGACAGAGGGTTAATAGTCACGACAGGCAATTTTACGCTTGATGCCAAACGCGAAGCCACACGCGACGGCGCCCCAGAGATTGATCTTATTGACGGCGAGCAGCTCATCGACAAACTGAAGGAACTGTCGCTGGGTGTGAAAACCGCGGAAATAGTCGTCGAAAAAGTCACCGTCGACCCCGACTTCTTCGCCAACATCTGACCCCCTCACTTCAACCTCCACGCGATCCCCGCCACCAGCAGCAGCGCCTCATCCGCCGCCTGCGCAACCCGCTGATTCGCCCGGCCCAGCATATCGCGATACAGCACGCCCAGACGCGTCGGCGGCACGACGCCCATGCCCACCTCGTTGCTGACCACCAGCCAGTTCGTCTCAGAAGCCGCGTACACTTCCAGCACGCGCTCCACCTCGACCAGCACGGCCGCATTTGCTTCATTCTGCGTCGCCGACTCCGGCAGCTGCAGCAGCACATTGCTCGTCAGCAGCGTGAGACAATCCAGCAGCAGCGTATCGTACACGTAGGGGCAGGCTGCGATAGACCGCGCGGTATCCCGCGGCGCTTCCAGTGTATGCCAACCGGCCGGACGCGAGTCGCGATGATCGGCGACCCGCTGGCGCATGTCGGCGTCCTTCGGCTCGGCTGTGGCCACGAAGAGCACTCGCTTGCCCTGTTGCCGCGCCCAGGTCTCGGCGTAATGGCTTTTGCCGCTGCGCGCGCCGCCCAGCAAGAAAATCAGCCGCTTAGCCATAGAGCGCCGCCAATGCCAGCAGGCTGAGCAGCTCGGTCAGTTCGCAAACCGCGCCGTAGACATCGCCGCTGAGTCCGCCGCCCAGCCGCCGCGCCGCCCAGCGTCCAAAGACTAGGGCGAAGGCGCAGCTGCCCAGCGCTAGCGCCAGCAATTCGACTTGCGTGAGCAGGATGACGACCCAGACGGCAGCGGCGATCACATGACGGCGCGCCAGCCCGTCGCGGAAGGTCGCGGCCATGCCCTCGTCGCTGACGGCGGGTAAGGCGTATGCGGCCAGGACCAACGCCCAGCGCCCGAGCACCGGCGCCAGCACCAGCATTTCGGCGGGCGCCGCGCGGATGGCCAGCCACTTGCCCAGCAGCAGCAAGATCGTTCCAGCCACCGCCCACATGCCCGCGCGCGGATCGCGCATAATACGCCGGCGTTCTTCCGGCTCGACCGCCGCCAGCAGCCCGTCGCAGCTGTCGCCGAAGCCGTCCAGGTGCAATCCGCCCGTGATGACGACCCAGACCAGCAGAATCACAAAGGCGCTGAGTTCGCGGTCGAAGGGCGAATAGGCGGCGACGGCGCCCAGCAGCGCGCCGATGCACAAGCCGACCAGCGGGAACCAGGCGAAAGAGGGACCGCGTCTGCGCCCGCTCGGGCTGCCCAGCGGCAAAATCGTCAGGAAGGAGAAAGCCGCGCGGATATCCGCCAGCATCAGTTTGACGCTCTCATTGGCTTAAATTCTGTGGCGCTCGCTTGCGTTGCTCCGACGATATGTGTTTCTCGCGCCGAGTGTAATGAATACTTTGGCGCGCGAAAAGCGACATTGAGCGTGGTTGCCTCTATCGGCATGAAGACCTCGCCAAGCAAACAATATAGCGTCTGTGCGCTCATCTGTAAAACCCGCCCAATTCCTAGATTCGTATACGTCGAAAACCGTAGGGGCGAGCCTTGGCTCGCCCTCTCTGTGCCCTCGGTGGTAAAAGTGTCGGAAATCCGTATGAGCGCGGCGCCCGGCTGGTATACTCTGAACTCCTGTCAGCTGGAGAATAGCGACCATGCCCCTTCTCATTTCCTTTATCCGCGGCATCAATGTCGGCGGACACAAAAAAGTCAAAATGGCGGACCTGTGCGAACTCTATCTGGACTTGGGATTTCAGAATCCGCGCACGCTTCTGCAGAGCGGCAATGTCGTATTTGAAGCGGCGGATACGGGCCTGGCGGAAATCGGCGCGCGCATAGAAGCGGGCATCAGCCAGCGTTTCGGATTCAAGGCGCAGGCGCTGCTGCGGACGCCGGACGCTTTTCGTGCGGCGCTGGCTGAACATCCTTTTGACGCGCAGCAACTCGAGCGGGGCAACCACGCCATGATCGTCTTTCTTTCCGGCGCGCCGGATGAGCGCGTTGTCGCAGCCCTGATCGAGAACAATCCCGGGCGCGAAGCAATCTCCGCTGCCGCCGATGCGCTCTACGTCTTCTACACCGATGGCGTAGCGCGGTCGAAACTGGATACCAAGCGCATCGAGAGATCGCTGGGCTTGGCGGCCAGCGCGCGCAACTGGAATACCTGCCAGCGCCTGTTGAAACTGCTGTCAGAAATGGAAGGCTAGGGCAGCTGCTCGACGTAACGGCGGGCATTCTGCCGCAGCCGCCCCCAATCGCGGTCGGCCACAGCTTCGTTGTTGATCAACGACGAGCCGACGCCCAGGGCGAATGCGCCGTGATCGAGCCAGTCGCGCATATTGTCCAGGTTGACGCCGCCGGTCGGCATCAGGCGCAGGTGCGGCAGCGGCGCCAGCACATCTTTGAAATAGCGCGGGCCCAAGTGATTGGCGGGAAAGACCTTGACCGCGCTCGCGCCCCATTCCCAAGCCTGCTGGATTTCGCTGGGCGTGAAGGCGCCCGGCATCGTCGGCAGGTCCAGCGCGACGCAGGCGTCTATCACCTCGCGCTTGCACACCGGCGAGACGACGAACTGCGCGCCGGCATCCGCCACTCTTTGGACTTGTTCCGTCGTGATGACCGAACCGGCGCCTATAGCGATCGAACCATCCACACCATCGCGCATTTCGGTGATAGTGGCTGCCGCGTCCGGGTTGGTCAGCGTAAATTCAATGGCGCGGATGCCGCCTTCAATCAAGGCGTCGGTGATGTACTTGGCGGTCGAGAGGTCGTCCAGGCGGACGATTGCGACTATTTTGTGCTTGGCGACGATATCCAAAACAGGTTTCATGTTTGCCGTTGCGACGCTGGCCCAGTTAAGCGGATCCGCGGCTGGATAGTCTGCTTGACGCTGCGGCTCTATGGCGCGGCCGTCCAGCCAATGATGCGACCAAGGCAAATATACCAAGCGACCGGCTGGGACGCAATCCGTCAGTCTGCCTCAAAGAACTGCTCAGGGTCAAATCCCTCCGGCAAGTTATCCAGCCCGATTTCCGCTGCAATCGGCGGCAAGGCGAGCAGCGCGGACGCCGGAACCGGGGCGATTGTAGGCGCGAAACCAGCGGGCTCTGTGCCGCGCAGCCGTCGCAGGCGATGGTTCTGCAAAGACTCCAGCGCGACGCTGGCAATCGCGCCCAATCCCAAAAACAGCGCGCCGGCATTAAATAGAAAGCCCACCACGGGCAGCGAGGCGAAGAACGCCAGCAGCGCTGCGCCAATGAGCATACTCAGCAGCGGACGGCGCCGCGCTTGATCGGGCCCCAAAGCGACCTGCAAGACCAAACGGCCCACACCCAAGCTGACGACTGCGCGCGCGATAAAGATCGCAGTGAAATAGAAGACGCCGATGACGCCGATGTCAAATAGCCCCAGAAACGCGCCCGCCACCAGCGCCACGCCATCCAGATGCAGCGCCAGCGGCAGCAATATCGCGATGGTCGTGATAATCAGCAGGATGAGTACGACGGGGAAGGAAATGATGAACAGCAGCATGCCGATGACAAAGCTGTGTACCGGCCGGCCGCGCAGATGCGACAGGGGATGCTGAAATTGCTTCCTGGCCAGCGCCAAACCCAGCAGACCGGCCGTCAGCAGCACGGTCAGCTCGCGTTTGAACTGGTCGTAGAATCTCGACCCCAGGCCCTGCTGCGGCAAGTCGGGTATCAGCACGGGAGTTGTAGAATGGTATTCGATCTGGCCGTCTACGCGGCCCTTAATGATGGCTTCTGCGGGTCCAAAATATTCCAGGCGCCCGCTGATGCGCCCCCTCGGCGCAATCGTGAGGCCGGGCGCCGCCGCCGAGAATTCGATATCCAGCGGCAGCAGCAGGGTCTCTAAATCGGCGGCATCGGTTTCAGGATTGCCGACCGTAGTGTACACATCGCCCTGAACCAGATTGCTGAGCACGAAGGCCGAGCCCCAGTAGCTGAACTCATCATCGACCCTGCCATCGATCAGGACCTGGTAGCCAACGCCGGTGACCGGCCCCGCGATCTGCGTATTCTCGGCAAAGGCGGCCGATAGCGCGGCGAAGATCAGCTGTCCCTCTACCGGGCGATGTGGCTCGGCGGCGGGCGCGTCCAGATGCAGCATCAGGCCGACATAATGCAGATCGCCCTGGATAGCGCCGCTTTGCTCCAGCGTCAAGCCGGCCAGGTACACATTTTTGCCGATTTCGCCGCTGATGGTGGCGCGCAAGCCGATGCCGATCAGATTGCCCTCGACCCGGCCAGCGATGCTCAGATTTTGGCAGAAAATGAAAAGCGTGCCTTTGACGACTGCGTCGGCGGGAATCGCGCAATTTTCGCCCTGCCGCAACTCACGCGCAAGCACGACGCCTGTCGTTAGCAGGCAAATCACAGTGGCGAACAGCGTCAGGCGTAGTGCTTTGAGCATTTGAGTCGGTCTCGGCGCGGTCGGTGTCATGCTCATTATAGTCGAGTTGGCCGAATGTTCTCGCGCTGCCGAGCGGCTCAGTATGCGGACTCGGGCGGCGGCACAGACGGGTCGTGGTCCGGGTTCATCGGCGTCCAGATGGGGTACAAGAGATGTTGGTCGGGCCTATCGTATCGCGGACGCAGGGCTACGATCCGCCCGCCAGTGATGCTGATGTAAATCCAGCCTTCCGGGCTGACGGCGACCGCCAGCGGCTGCTGCGGATATATGCCAAAGCCCAGCTCGTTGAGGTGAATGAACTGCTGCCAATACAGCGCTTGGCCGCGATAGGGGATGTAAGCCTGCCGCCCGCTCTCGTAGGCAAACGGAAAAATCACTGTGACGCCCAGCGGCTGGTCATCGTCGTCAAAGGCTATCATAATGACTTTGTAGCCGACAAAGTCGACTTGGCTGGGCTCGCCGCTGAGAACGACAATCAAGGTGTCTTCCGTGCCGGGCAGCAGATCCTGAGGATATGCGGACAGGCTGGTGGGTACCGCGCCCGTACCGAAGCGCATAGCTGGTTCGATGCCCTCGCCGCAGCCGATGCCGCCCTCGATATTCGCCGTCGCAGCGCCCAGGCAGTAGGGGAAGCCGTACCAGCCGCCCGCTTCCAGCCGATTGAGCTCGTCCAGCGCATTCCGTTGCTCTTGGCGCGGCGCGCTGTCCAGCGTCCACAGTTGGCCGCGATACCAGGCGACATCAGCCGGATTGCGGAAGCCGGAGGCGAATACCTGCCGCTCGCTCCCGTCCAGATTCATGCTCAGAATGGCGCCCCGCTCGGCATCGGCGAATTCGCAATTGCTGCAGGGCGCGCCGACAGCCACATAGAGCCGCTCGTCCGCGCCGACAGCCAAGCCTGCGACCGGAAATCCCGTTCCGGTCGGCAAATCATCGACCAGCGTCGTGACCTCGCCCAGCGCGGAAATCCGATAGATATGCGCTCCGCCGGCGACGTATAAGTTGCCGTCGTGGTATGCCAAGCCGTTGGGCTGCGTTAACCCCGCGGCGAAGACCTGCATATCGTCCGGCAGGGTATCGCCGTCCGAGTCGCGGATGGCCATCACCAGGCCGCTCAAGGGGCGCGCAGCGTATAGCGTGCCATCGGGCGCTGCCTCCAGCGCAGTGAAGGAAAGCGGCTCCAGCTGCGGATCGCGCGCGACGTCTTCCGGGCACCAGCGGCGGGTATCGGTATATAGCTCGCCGCGGATGACGGTCGGTCGATCATCGCAGAGCGGCAAGTCAGGCTGCGTCAGGCTCGACAGCGGCGCGCACAGCGCAACACATAGCGCCAGCGCCGAACGCCAGCGCTTTAGTATCGCAGCGACAGGCATGTCAAGCCGCCATCCATCTTGACGAATTCAGACATATCCAGCGCGATGACAGGGCCGCAATGCCGTTTCGCCGCTTGAAGCGCCTGCGGGCAATCGGCGGCCACAAAGAGCGTGTCGTTGACCGGCAGCACATCGGCTGCGTGCCCCTCTTCCGGAGGCAGTGTGATGATTTGCGCCCAGGACAAGTCGAAGTCCGTCTGTAGCGCCGGATCGTGGATCAAGACGCCGGGCGCCAATTCCGTGAGGCCGCTCTTCAGGTGCAAGACGCCGCTGAACGGAACCGGCTCAACGCGTATGTCGCCGCATACAGTGCGCAGCGCGTCGCGTAAGGCGCGATAGCCGGCCAGATTGCTGCGCTCTGAGATGCCCACCAAGACGCGGTCGCTGCAGATTAGCGCATCGCCGCCGTCAATGCGGGCCTCCGCGGGCGCGTCGACGATGCGCAGATCGCTCAAATGCGCCTTCAGCGACTCGCCTTCGCCTTGCCGGGAAGCCGCGCCCGACCGGCAATGAAAGGCCAGGTCGCGGTAGATGACAAAAGGGTCTTCCACAAAATGCCCATCGGGGAAGCGCTCGTCGGCCGGCAGTACGCTGACGTCCAGCCCGCAGTCGCGCAGCGCGCGGACATAGTTGTGGTACTGCTCCAGCGCCCGGGCGTAATCGGGCGGTCCCAGATGCGTGGCGGTAGTCAGGCCCTCAGCGAAGTTGGGCGCGGGCAGCCGCATCAAAGCGCGCGTAAGTGTCGGCAGCAAGTGGGTCATGAATCGGATGCGCCTTCAATTGTCGAACAATCCTAGTGTAGCGGAAAAGTACGCCGCCTCAACAGCTGCGCCAGCGCCAAATTTTGTAGGGACGACTCACGGGCAGTGTCTACGCGCCCCTGTGAGTCGCCCGCAAAAGCACGACAATAACTTTGGGCGATTCACAGATTCGCCCCTACGATGTCCCATTATTTGACTTATTTCTTTCTTGGAGTTTCCTCTGTGCCTCAGTAAATGCAAGTTAATCATGCAGAAAACAAGCTCGCTAGAAAAGCTCCCCTTCCCTAGCTCGCTGGGGCAAGGGGCCGGGGGATGGGGTAAGAAAGGCGGCATTCCACATTCTCATTACTTACTTGCACTTACTTCTGTGCCTCTGTGGCGGAAAATGATCTTGTGTGCCCACCCGTTCGCAGCGAGGTTCAACTTTTCCCGATTCGCCGCTAGAATACAGGCGCAAGGTCACCGTCAGGACGGCGCATGCTGGACGATCAAAAATATGCCTTTGACGCCGAGGCGCACCGCGAGCAGCTGATTCCCTTGCTCAAGATCATCTTGAGCGCGCCGGGGCGGCTCAGCTCACGCGAGCATCAGCAGTTGATGCGGCGTCATCCCAAACCGGGCGGAGAGGGCTTCTACAGCCTGGCCAACCTGGTTGATGGCTGGCGCGTATTGGCTGGGCAGGCGGGACTGCCGGACTATGACGTAGCGCTGCTGTACAAGCTGCGCCGCAAGCCCGTCCGCACCATGTCGGGCGTGACGCCGCTGACCCTGCTGACCAAGCCCTTTCCCTGCCCGGGTACCTGCATTTTCTGTCCCAACGACGTGCGCATGCCCAAGAGCTACCTGGCGGACGAACCCGGCGCGCAGCGGGCCGAGAAAAATGCCTTCGACCCCTATTTGCAGACTTGGATGCGCTTGCAGACCTACCACAACCTGGGCCATTCGACCGACAAGATCGAGATAATCATCCTCGGCGGCACCTGGTCCTTTTATCCCGAGACCTTCCAGATCTGGTTCGTCAAGCGCATTTTCGACGCCATGCATGACTTTGGCAAAGGCATCGACCGGCGCGCCGAGGTAAGGGCAGCACTGCGTCAGAAGTCGATGTTCACCGGTTTGCCAATCAGCGACCTGACCATAAATGGCGCTGCGATGGCCGCTTCTTACAATCAGACAGTGCAGGAGGTCTACGCCGCTGAAATGCGTCGGTCGCGCGGGTTGGCTGACGAGATCGCCGCCGGGCAGCGCCAACGCGGTCCCTCCGATGAATACGCGACCTGGGACGAGTTGGAAGCGGCGCAGCGCGAAAATGAGACGGCCGCCTGCCGCGCTGTCGGCCTGGTCATCGAGACGCGCCCCGACCATATCAGCGCCGAGGAAGTCATCCGTGTGCGCCGGCTGGGCTGCACTAAAGTGCAGATCGGCTTCCAGAGCTTGAACGACCGCGTGCTGGACCTGAACAAGCGCGGGCATGATGTGGCGGCCACGCGGCGGGCGGTGGCATTGCTGCGTCAGGCCGGCTTCAAAATCCACGCCCACTGGATGCCCAATCTCTACGGCTCGTCGCCCCAGGCCGACCTGGAAGACTATGGCCGGCTCTTTGACGACCCCGATTTTCGCCCGGATGAACTCAAGATTTATCCCTGCTCGCTGATCGAAAGCGCCGAGCTGATGCAGCAATACCAAGCCGGCGACTGGCGACCCTACAGCCACGACGAGCTGCTGGAGCTGCTGGTCGAATGTTTTAGGCACGCGCCCGAATATTGCCGCCTGACCCGCGTCATCCGCGATATCCCCGGCACCGACATCGTGGACGGCAACAAGGTGACCAACTTCCGCCAACTGGTCGAGCGCGAGCTAGAGCGGCGCGGCGAGCGCAGCCTTGATATCCGCGCCCGCGAAATCCGCAAGAAGTTGGTGACCGCCGCCGAACTCAAGCTGGACAGCCTGAGCTATGCTTCGAGTATCGGCGAGGAAGTCTTCCTGCAATACATCACCGACCAGCGCGATATCGCCGGTTTTCTGCGACTGTCGCTGCCCGCTCAGACGGACGCGGCGCTGCTCGATGAACTGCGCGGCTGTGCTATGATCCGCGAGGTGCACGTCTACGGCTTGACGCTGGGCATCGGCTCAACCGGCGAGGGGCGGGCGCAGCATGCCGGCCTTGGCACAAGCTTGATCGAGCGGGCGGCTCAAATCGCCGCCGAGCGCGGCTACCAGCGGCTGGCCGTCATCTCGGCGATCGGCACCCGCGAGTACTACCGCAAGCGCGGCTTCGCTGACGGCGCGCTTTATCAGATTCGGGATCTGCGCGAGGCCACAGGGCAAGAGCGTTCGCATCCGCCAGAATCTGCGCCCAGGCACGCCACGACTGTTCACACGGCATCCCCATAGCGGTGAAGCGCAGCCATGCAACCGATGCGAACGATCGACGTCATCCAAGGCCAGAGCAGCCGTAATCAAAGTCTGCGCCTCTTGATGATTCTGATCATCGCCGGAACCTTTCCCTTTTATTGCTTCGCTATCTATTTCATCGGCAGCGCCCCGGTTGATGTGCCCGCCGCCATACGCGCGACGGATACGCCTTCGGGTCCCGCGCCGACATTTACCGCCCTCGGCGCAAATTTATTCTTAACGCCTGCCGCGACCAGCGGGCCGCCTGCTCTGGCGACCAATACGCCGCTGAGCTTGCCCATCCGCACGCCGATACAATTCGTGCCGCCCACGGCGATTCCCGCGCAGACCATTGTGGCGCAGACAGTCGTGAGTCCATCGCCCATCGTCGCCGAAGCCACTTCGACCGCGACCGCAACCGCCACCGCGCCAGGCAACGGCGCCGGCCCCGCCGATGCCGACTTCGATGGCATTGCCGACGCTGCCGACCAGTGCCCGGACAACTATGGTTATGCCGATAATCAAGGCTGTCCCTATGACGATGACGAAGACCGCGATGGCATTCGCGATGCGGCCGACGCCTGCCCCAACGAGTTCGCCCCCGGCGCCGCGCGCGGCTGCCGCGACTTTGACGACGACGGCCTGGATACCGCCGCCGACGAATGCCCGAACGAAGCAGGACCCGCAGCCAATCAGGGCTGCCCGTTGACGGGCGAGGCCGGCGGCTGACTCTGAATGCGCTAGACTTAGCTCACGAAAACGCGCCCTTTTGAAAGGTTAACCATGGACAGAATAAACGTTGCCGTCGCGCAGGTCGCCTCCGTATTCGCGGATAAGGCAGCCAGCATCGCCAAAGCAGCTGACGCGATCGCGGAAGCGGGCCGGCAAGGCGCTGACCTGGTTCTGCTGCCCGAGGCGATGATCCCGGGTTATCCCCGCGGCTTCAGCTACGGCGCTTATGTCGGCAACCGCTCGCAAGCCGGCCGCGAAGACTTCGCGCGCTTCTGGAAAGCCTCAATGACCGCGAACGATGCTGAGACGCGGCCCTTGCGCGAAGCGGCGCAAGAGGCCGGCCTTTACGCGGTGGTCGGCATCTCCGAGCGGAGCGACGCCGGCAATGGCGGCACGCTCTTCAACTCGATGCTCTATCTGGGCCCGGCCGGCGACATTCTGGGCCTGCATCGCAAGCTGATGCCGACCGGCAGCGAGCGCCTGATCTGGGGCAGCGGCGATGGCAGTACGCTGACCACGGTGGAATCGCCCTTTGGCACGATCGGCGGATTGATCTGCTGGGAGAATTATATGCCGCTGGCGCGCATGGCGATGTACGCCAAGGGCGTCAGCATCTACCTCGCCCCGACCGCCGACCCGCGAGATTCCTGGCAGGCCACCCTGCGCCATATCGCTTGCGAGGGGCGCTGCTTCGTTCTCGGCTGCAATCAATACTTCACCAAGTCGATGTACCCGCAGGGCCTGGCGCTGATTGACGAACTGGCCGACTTGCCCGAGGAACTCTGCCGCGGCGGCAGCGCGATTGTCGATCCCTTCGGCGATTATGTCTGTGAGCCGCTCTACGGCGCGGAAGGCATCCATTACGCCGAGCTGGACTTGAACAAGATCCGCCAGGGCCATCTGGACTTCGATGTGGTGGGTCATTACAACCGCCCTGACGTCTTCAAGTTCAGCGTCAACGAGGCGCCCAATCCGGCGATGACGATTGAAAATGCCGACACTTTGTAGGGCTTGTCCAGAACAGTCACGAAGGCGTCATTCGCTCGACATTGGCGTGATTTCGACACCTTTGCCACCGAGGACACCGAAGATTGGAGTCTTTACCATAAATGGCTTCTCCTCACTGTTCTCTTCTCAACGAACCTGCCGGAACCCCGTCGAAATCTGTAGGGGCGACCTATCAGAGTCTGTTGAAAAACAGTCTCAAGTAGAGTGGTTCACCAGGTATTGGATAGCAAGAGAATCTGCTTGTTGGGCTAGACACCGTGCCAAGCGCTTCAGATTCAGCGCGGCGGCGGTGAATGCCGCCTGCAATGCGACTTTGTTTTGCCCGCGGTAACGGCTTTGCCTCAAGCCATGTTTCCGCGCCAGTTCACAGATGGTGCTTTCTATGCGGGCGCGGGCGTCCATTTCCTTGACAAAGCCCGCGCTCGCCTGCTCTCGTCGCCGTTTTGTCAACTGCTGGTGATAGGGCGAAACTTCGAGGCTGCGTCCGCGTTTCTCAGTCGTGCACAGCGAGTTGAAAGGACACTGTTGACACTGTTTGCCGAAGCGGACGTGCCAGGCGACATCAGGCTGAGAAGAGGGATTAAAAGTGGTCGCCGCCTTGTCGGCTGGACAGCGGGCCTGCCGCTTGTCCAAATCAATGTCGAAATCTTGCAAACGAAAGCCGACCGGCTTGCGCGAATGGCTGCCGATAAATCCGCGCAGATCAAGGCCTTTTTGCTCGCTGTCTTGCAGTGTTTTGGCGTTACAGTAAGCCTGATCCACATACTGCTTTTCCGGCCACAAGCCGCGCCGATCCAGGCGCTTTTGTATCTTTCCCAGCGCCAAGCTATCGGCTTCAATGGCGCTGTGAATCCCGATGTCGGTGATGATCGGAAAGTCGCCATCGACTGTCTCCGTCACTTGCGCCTTGTAGCCGCGCCAGGCTGTGTCTTTCCCTTTGCGGCTATAGCGAACTGCGGGCTCATGCGGCGAAGTAATCACATCCCCTTTAGCGTCCGTATTGGCTTTGGCTTTTGGACCCGAACCGCCGTCCTCATCGTCTTGATCAAACTGCTCTGCCAGCACCCGAGCCAGCGTGATGATCTCGGGCAAATCTTGCCATGCCGTCTGCCCAATTTGCTCAAGCAGCCAGAAACCATCGCGCCCAGCGTCCACCATCGCTTGCTCAACTTGCCCCTTGCTCAAACGATAATCTCCTCGCTTTTGACTGTAAAAGTTGACAAAACTGGCCGGCAAGCTTTCGCATACCCATTTCGCATCGGCGTTTATCAAAGCCGCCAGCGCCAAGCGCAGCGTCTCCCAGACCAATTCCAGCCGGCTCAGGCGCTCCACCGCAGCCAAAACATGCGTCGCATCCGTCCGCTGACGCTTTGATTTCAGGTAGCCCAACGATTGCACATAAGCCAAGACCTGCTCGAAGACCGCGTATTCACCGCCCTGCGCATAGAGCCGCTTGCGAAAATTGCACAGACTTGAATAGTTAAAGCCCGCCCAGGCCAGGTCCTGACGCAAGGCGTACTTCCAATCCAGCCGCAACCTTGACATCTCAGCCGCCTCGCGATCCGGCAAGTTCTCCAAAAATTGCAGCAACAGCACAAAGCAGAGCAGCACCGGATTGATAGCCCCGCGACCGGTATGATGATACATCGCGGTCAAGGCGCTCTCATCAATGATTTCTTCGGCTTTGTCGCCCAGCAAGCGGCAAACGCTATTTGCGGGCAATATGGCTTCGACTACCTCGCGGGTTGTCACCGGAATTTCCTTCGGAAAGGCCTGTTTCAATGACATCTCACACTCGCTTATGATTGAGATACAATGTCATTATAGGTCAATCAAGATTTTCAACACCGTCCACCGGCTCGCCCCTGCCGATAGCCACTTTTGCGGGCTCGTTATTTTGTGCGAGCCAAGTTGTGACTGGCAAGCGGCTGTGGTTAAAATCGCGCAATCGCCCTGCGTGAATTCGGCCTTCACCTGTCACCGCTGTGATTCTGCGGTATCATTCAGCCACTAAGATTGACAGTCTGAGGACAACTTTATGACATTGCTGGACAAAGCCAAGGACATGCAGGAGCAGTTGGTGGCTTGGCGCCGCGATATCCACATGCACCCCGAGCTCGGCTTCGAGGAGCAGCGCACCTCGCGCCTGGTGGCTGATTCGCTGCGTGAAATGGGCATCGAGATTGAAGTCGGCGTGGCGGAAACCGGTGTGGTGGCGCGCATTGGCGAAGGCCGGCCCGCCGTCGGCATCCGCGCCGACATGGACGCGCTGCCCATCCAGGAAGCCAACGATGTGCCTTATAAATCGCAGACGCCCGGGCTGATGCACGCCTGTGGCCACGACGCCCATACCTCCATGCTGCTGGGAGTGGCCAGGCTGCTCAACGACATGCCCGATCGCCCGGCCGGCGAAATCCGCCTGCTCTTCCAGCCCAGCGAAGAAAAGTGGCGTCCATCGGACGGCCACAGCGGCGGCAGCCTCATGGTCGAGCAGAAGGCGCTGGATGGCCTGGACGCTGTCATCGCCTGTCATGTGTCCAGCGGCTCGCCGGTGGGCCTGGTCGAGGTCTGCGATGGTTTTTCGCTGGCGGCGCCCGATACTTTCGAGGCCAAGATCATCGGCGAGGGCACACACGGCGCGGCGCCTCATAATGGCCTGGACCCGATCTGGTTGCAGGCGCAGGTCGTCAACGCGCTGCAAGCCATCCGCTCGCGGCGGCGCGACCCTACCGAGCGCTCGGTCGTCACGATTGGCTCCATCCACGCCGGCATCGCGCCCAACGTCATCCCCAACGAAGTGCTCATCACCGGCACCATCCGCACCTTCGAACAGGAAGCGCGCGAGGAGATCCATCGCTTGGTGAAGGAGGCTTTTGCCTTGGTGCGCCACTTCGGCGGCGACTACGAACTGAGCATCTCGACCGGCTACCCGGCGCTGTACAACGATCCGGGCGTGGCCGCGCTGATGCGCTCCGTCAGCAGCGACCTGGTGGGCGAGGCCCATACCGGCGAGGGAGCGCCCATCATGGCGGGCGAAGATTTCGCCTTTATGACGCAGCAAGCGCCCGGCGCCATGATGAGATTAGGCGCGCAACTGGACGAGCATAACCGCCCGCATCACAGCCCGATATTCGATATTCACGAAGACTGCATGCCGGTCGGCGTCGGTGTCATGGCGGAGAGCGCCCTGCGGCTGCTGCGTCAGCACGGCGGCTGAGGAGCCTGCGTATAGTCCAGCCGCTTAGCCGCTCTTGTACTGCGTCAAGTTTATCAGGTTGCCGCAGGTATCTTTGAAGACTGTTATGATGGCCGGCCCGATGTCGGTCGGCGGCATGGTGAATTCCACACCCAGTGCGACCAGCCGGTCGTACTCCGCCTGCGTATCTTCGACGGTGAAAATGGTAGCGGGGAGGCCCTGTTCCATCAGCCCCTGCTGAAACGCGCTGGATATCGGATTGCGATTGGGCTCCAGCAGCAACTCGACGCCATCGGGCCGCTCCGGCGACACCAGCGTCAGCCAGCGGTCGCCTTCCGGGTTGCCCATGGGGATATCGTGCTTCACCAGGAAACCCAGCACTTCCGTATAGAATTTCAGTGCTTTGGATTGGTCGTCCACGAGTACGCCTGTAATGCCGATTATCATTTGTCCGCTCCATATGCTTAAATGTGTAAGTCCGCTGCGGATTGTATCACGTTTGCGGCGCGGATGGCTTATTGCGATTCCGCCCAGACAGCGTTCGTGTAGGGGCGAACCTTGGCTCGCCCGCACAATCCCGCACCAGCGTCCGCTTTGCGCTGCCGGATTGAATCTTTGTAAAAGTCGAGCAAGTCCTGATCTTAGCGCCTTTGGAAACATCTTCGCTACCGAATGCGTAGTAATCGTAAGCAGCGCTTCTGCCTTGAGGGCAGCAGCCGGCCCGTCCAGAATTGACGCGGCGCCAGGCTTTTCCGCAGGCTGAATATGCTATAATCGGCAGCAAGTTGACGAACCGAGACGGTGGCGAACCTTATGAGACTCAGTCATGAAGCGAAGGACATGATAGCGACGATAGCGCTGGTGCTGGCGATCATTTTGGCGCTGAACATGGCGATATCACCCGAGAGCAACCGCGACATGTTCTCCTGGACCATCGGCTTGGTCGCCCTGGCGATCTTCTTTTGGCTCTGGTCGCGCCGCGAGGCTACGGTGGAAAGCGACGCTGGCGCTGCCGAAGCGGCCGAAGAAGCCGTGCAAGAAGCTGAAGACCTGATGAAACGGACCATCGTGCGGCGGGAAGACGACGCTGATGCCGAAGCGGACGATTTGACCAGGATCAACGGCATCGGCGCGGTATTCCAGACGGTGCTGAATGAGGCCGGCATCCGCACTTACGCGACCCTGGCACGGGCCTCTGTCGACGAATTGGAAGCGCTCATCGAGGCTAGCGGGCGCAGCCGGCCCGGACGGCTCGAAACTTGGCCGCAGCAAGCTGAACTGGCCGCCAAGGGCGATTGGGACGCTTTAGCCCGTTTCGCCGACGAGCTTTGACACTCATCAACTGAGGCGCATTTACCGGCGGCTGCAGCGCACTGGCTCAGCCGTCTTTTCTTTTGCAGCCTTTATGTGCGGATTTCACCCCTTCCACAAAACCGCCATCGCGAATTCAGAGTACACTGGGCGCAGGATACTGAGGCAATGATCAGGACCGGCTCATGCCCGCAGTCGCGCATATCATCCGCCGCCGACACAAACGCAGAAAGCGCGGTCAACACGAAGCTCGCCGCTCAGCCCTCTGGTTGACGATTGTGTTCTTCCTGCCGCTAACCCTGGCGCTGACGCCGGCTCTGGCGCTAGTCGGCTTGTCCGCCGGGCTGTATGTGCAGGCGGCCAGCTATATGCCGACGCCGCAAGAGACCGTTTTTCTGGACCGCGTCCAAGGCTTGACACGCTTCTACGACCGCAGCGGTGAATTTGAGATTCATCGGGTCGAAGATCCGCTCGGTGACCAGCGGCGCTGGCTGCGGCTGGCTGACCTGCCGCCCTATGTCGTCGACGCGGCGCGGCTGGTAGAAGAGCCGAATTATAGCGAAACGCAGACGGGCTTTGCGCCGCTGGAAACCGCGCTGCAGCTCTGGCGCTATATCATCGGGCTGCCGTTGGAGGTCGAGGGCGGCCTGGCCGGAGACTTGGCGCGCGAGACCATGCTGCCGCTGACGCGCTCAAGCGGCCTGGACGAGCGCTTGCTGGAAATCGTGCTGATCGCCGAGAGCCAGCGAACCCGGTCGGCGGAGGAGCTGCTGGAGTGGCGGCTCAACAGCCGCGGCTACGGCCACGATGCCTTCGGACTGGACGCGGCGGCCCAGGTGTACTTCGGCAAGCCGGCCGAGCGCTTGACCCTGGCCGAAGCGGCTGTCTTGGCAATGACCGCGGCGCAGCTCGCCATCAACCCGCTTGATGATGCCCGCCGCAGCCAGGAACGCGGCGCCAACCTGCTCTTTGAGATGCTGGACGCTGGGCTGATCGACAAAGCCGCATTCGACGCGGCATCGGCCGATCACCTTGCCACGCGCGCGCCATCGGACTACAGCGCTGAAATCGCGCCGGTCTTCTCGCGCTACGCCAAGCGGCAGGCGGCGGCGATACTGGATCGCCTGGGACTGGACGGCGCCAGGCTGATGGCGCGGGGCGGCTTGCGCGTCATCACCACGCTTGATCTGGATCTGCAGCGGCGCGCGGCCTGCCTGCTGCGAGCGCATCTGAATGGCCTGCGCGGCGAATCGTCCGCCCCGCTGGAGGCGGGAGGCATGCCTTGCCCGGCTGATAGCCGAATCGGACTGCCAGGAGAACCGCTGGCGGCGCCACCCGACAGCGGCGCGCTCGCGTTGATTCATGTCGACAGCGGCCAAATCTTGAGCTTGGTCGGCGAGGCGGATGCAGCCCAGTATCAGCCGGCGGTCCTGCTGCAACCCTTCGTGTATATGGACGCCTTTCTGCGCCGCGAATTCACGCCTGCGTCAATGCTCTACGACATCCCGCGCAGGTATCCGGGCCGGGCGGCCGATCTGATCTATGCGCCGGCCAATCCCGATGGGCGCTATCGCGGTCCGCTGCTCTTGCGCGATGCCATGTCAGCCGGTCTGCTGCCGCCGGTAGTCCAAGTGGCCAGCGTAACCGGCATACCCTCGGCCCTGCGTATGGCGCAAGCCTTGGGTTTCAACAGCCTGGACGGGGGCGGCGCCGGTCTGGATTTGCTGGAGCGGGGCGGGGCGGTTTCCGTGCTCGATACCGCCTACGCCTATAGTGTGCTGGCGGCATCGGGCGTCATGCGCGGCATCGAAACTTCGGCGCCGGTCGCGGGCTATCGTCGTCTGGACCCCGTCGCCGTGCTGCGCATTGAAGACGCCGCCGGGCGCGTGCTGTGGTCGCTTGAGGGCTTGCCGCCGGGCGCCAGACAGACAGCCCTCATCGAGCCCAGTTTGGCTTACCTGGTCAATGACATTCTGGCGGATGCCGACGCGCGCCGCGCGACTCTGCAGCAGCCGGATCTTGCGCTGCAGCCGGGTCGGCAGGCCGCCGCGCTCGATGGATTGAGCCAGGACAAACGCGAAAGTTGGACGGTGGGTTATACGCCGGATCTGGTATTGGCGGCGCATAGCGGTCGAAGCGATGAAGCCGGCATGAGCATCGACGCCTATCAGCGTCTTGGCACAGCGCCCCTTTGGAGCGCGTTGATGCGAAGCGCGCATGAGACCCTCAATCTGCCGCCGCGAACTTGGACGGCGCCGGCCGATATCGAGGAATACCTGGTCTGCGAGCTTTCCGGCAGGCTGCCCGCCACCACCGATCATTGCCCCACGCGCCAGGAACTGGTGCCGGCCGGCTCCGAATTGCGGCGGGACAACCGTTGGCAAACAATCGAGATCAATAGCGCGACCAAGCAACTGTCCACGGTTCATACACCCGCGAATCTGCGCGAGGAAGCAGCTTACTTCGTGCCGCCGGACGATATTCTCGACTGGTGGATTGAAAACGACAAGCCCTTGCCGCCCAGCAGCTACAGCGCCGACCAAGACCGGGCCGCCAGCAAAGACCTGCTCTTGACGTCTCCGGCGGATTACGCCTATGCCGGCTCGTCGGTGGAAGTGGTCGCGACGATCAACCGCGACGGCGCCGAAAGCTGGTTGCTCGAATATGGCGCGGATGTCAACCCGGATCGCTGGTACCCCATCGGCGATCGCCGCTCAGTCGACGCCGGCGGTACGATTTCGGCAACCTGGCAAACCATCTTGCTCAGCGGTATCCATACCTTGCGATTGACAGTAGACTTTGCGGACGGCAGCCGACTGACGGATTCCAAATTGCTGACCTTCGACAATACGCCGCCAGCGGTGAAATTGCAGGCGAACGGCGGCGCCGACTCCGCGTCAATCGCCCTGGGCGAAGTGGTCTCGCTATTGGCTGAGGTCAGCGACAACCTGGCGATTGAGCGAGTTGAATTCTATCGAGATGATCAACTGCTGCTGGTCGATCGTGACTGGCCCTACGGCATTGAGCTTGAAGCCGACCGAGCCGTCGAGGAACGCTTTCGGGCCTTGGTCTTCGACCAGGTCGGCAATCGCGCTGAGTCGAGCTTGGCGCTGCATGTGGTCGACGGGTAAGGGACGGGCATGAGGCGAGACGGCGCTGTGGCCTGGATAGTGGCGCTGCTGGCATTGCTGCCGCCGGCGCTGCTGGCTTACCTGGGCAGTCTCAGTCGTCTGCTCTCGGACGACTACTGTCACATCGCTTGGGGCGAGCAATTTGGCATGCTCGACGCTCTACTTCGCGTCCGCAATTCGTGGAACGGCAGCTATTCCAATTACTTTGTTCAGTTCTTGTTTGCGTCAAATGGGGAGGCGGCGCCGGCAGTCTTTCCTCCGCTGATCATCGTCATCTGGCTGATTGGGCTGGCATGGCTGACGCTGATCGCGCTCAAGCATCTGCGCGTCGAGGCGCACCGCTTGCCACTGGCGCTGGTGGTTGCCGGATTGCTGGTTGCCTCCGCCATTAACGGCTTCCAATCCGCCCAATCGCAATACTGGATGGCGGCCAACGTAGCCTACGCCTTGCCTGTGGCGCTCCTTATTCTGATCATCGCCGTCGGTATACAGTTGGCCCTCCGGCCCGGCCGGCGGATTAGCGCAGTAGCTTGCTTCGTCGCGGTTGTCTGTCTATTTAATGCCGGTTTCTCGCCCATGTATCTGGTTTTTCAGGGCGCGGCTTTGTCTGTGCTGCTGCTTGGCACGATGCTGTTCCTCCATGACACGGTTCGGCGGCGCTGCCTGATACTGCTTGCTGCGGGCTGGCTGTCGACGGCGGCAGCCGCGCTCATCTTGGTGACCGCGCCAGGTTTCGCGGGCCGGTTGGGTAGCCACGTCTACACCGAACTCAACCTGGGCTCGCCGATTCGGGCGCTGCCGGAACTTGTCCTGCGATCATTTGAGACCCTGTTTGAGCAAATCGGACATCAGCCAGCCTTTACTGGCTTCGCGCTCATGCTAAGCCTGTCTCTTTTCGTGACGCTGAGCATGTACCGTCGGCAGTCCAGTCTTGGGCCGGTCCGGCCGGCGGCGTTGGTAAAGCGGCCGCTCTGGGCCGCATTAATTATGCAAGTGTTATTCCTGCCGGTTCTGTGGGCGCACACCAGCGATGCTACGCAATTTCTGGGCCGCTTCAGCGCCGCTTTTTTCTTGGTCATCTGCCTGAACATTGCGCAGATTTCGGCATTTGCGCTGCTGATTGCGTCCAGGAAGAGAATAGACAAGTTATTGCGCGGCAATGAGTCGATCTGGCGAGTCTACATCACTGCCATTATCCTCGCCGCTGCGCTGCTCTTCGCCATGGACCAGGCGCGCAGCATCCATTACAAGGCTGCAACGTACTTGTTCTCCAGCGCCTTTGTCTTGCTCTGTCTGCTATTGTGGCAGTTGGCGGACCGCGTTCCGGATGCGGATTCTCGGCTTTGGCGCCTGCTCCCGCTATTTGCGGCCGGCGCGACGCTGTTCTGCTATCTGGCTCTGATAAGCTTGTCGCTATTTTCCCTGGGTTTTCTCTCGGAACGTATATTGGCCGGCGCGGCATTTCTGCACGTAGCCAGCGGGTTGCCTTGGGGTCTTGGTCTCGGCCTGCTGCTCCTGCGCAGCGGACTAATCTCAAATGTGGATGACGCTGCGGGACGCCAGTATCGACTCGGCGCGGTCTTGGTCACTATAATCTTGGCGATCGGAATCCTCAACGGGCAGAGCCGTCAGTTGCCGGCGCTGACTGCATTCGCCAGCGAGTGGGATACGCGGCACGAGGAAATTATCCGCCAGCGCGACAGCGGGCGCGATGCTATTGTCGTTCCGGATCTCAGCTACAATCTGGGTGAAGTCGTTCACGGCTTCCACATTTTTGACGACACCTACAACTATTGCGCCACGCTGTATTATGGCGTGGAGTCCATCACGCGGCCCGGCGATGGCTGAGATTAAACGGTTCGTCGCTGTCGCAGACAAGGAAATGGGAATATGCTCAGCAATCGGGCTGGCCGCCTGCAGCAGGGAAATGCGAATGACCGCCTCTGTGGAGCTGCCGTCCGCAAATTGCCTTGGCTGAAAGGCTGCGTGTAATGCTCCTTGCGCGAATAACTAAAGCGATACTGTTGATTCTGGCCTGTTTGCCGCTGCTTCAATTTGCCTATATGGGACAATTTTCTCGTCTGATGTCGGACGACTATCTTTATCTAGCAGCTGGTCGTGACCTCGGTCCGTGGGAGGCTATATTCTACTGGCGCAATACCTGGAATGGCAGCTACACCGACCAAATCATGCACGGCATTTTCGCGCGATTCGGCTCGGACGCCCCGCGAATGCTAACGGTATTGCTGTTGACCGTCTGGCTGCTTTCGCTAACCTGGCTCATCAAGTGCGCGCTGTGCCGGCTGAAACTTGAAAGCCATCGCAAGAGCATCTCCCTGGCAGCGGCCGCGCTTGCGATCGCCGCTATGATCAACGCCTTTCATACTCAACAATCCTTATATTGGTATTCGGCAAATGTGCACTACGGCTTGTCGCTGGCCGCATTCATCCTCTATCTGACGATTGTGTTGAAAGCGGCCAGTACAAGTGATCATCCACACATTCTTATTGCCGGGGCGGCTTTCGGCCTGGTCTACTGCTTTATAGCGGCTGGGCTCGGGGCGATGTACATGGTTTTCCAATTGTGTTCGTTGGTGTTCCTGCTGTTCTTGTCAGTTCTCTACGTCAAACGGGCCGGGCGCAAGGCTTTCCTAATCCTGATACTAATCGCGTCGGGCCTAGTTGGTACCGCCGCCAGTTTTTTGATTCAGATTACTGCTACTGGCGTTGCCATCCGCTCGGCCAGTATCTCGCCGATAGAATCAGTTTCGAAGCGGGCATTGCCCGACCTGGCGCAAGCCTTGGCGGAAGGGCTATTCTGGCTAGCCGGGCAAGAAAAGACCTTTGCCGGGTTCGCCATGCTCTTCGGGGTCGGGTTATTCGCGGGCCTGCTCTTACACAAGCCGCCGCCCGGCGCCCCGCTGCGTCGTCGCGCGGAATTGGCCCGGGGACCCCTCTGGTGTGGGATCATCGTACAGCTGATATTCGCGCCCATACTGTGGACGCATACAAGCGATCATCCAGCAGTGCTTGGTCAATTCAGCTACGCCTATTCCAGCGTGATAGTCATTAATCTGGGCTTGTTGCTCTGTTTCCTCTTTCTGCTGTGGCGCCGCCGCAGCTTCGGCGCTCTGCTGCTCATGAACCGCAATCGCCTGCTGATCGCTTCAGGCGTCGTCTTGCTGGTCATATTTGCGCTCTTCGCCGGCGCCCTTTTCAGAAGCGTCCACTATCGGGCTTCGCGTTTCTTGTTCGCTTCGGCCTTGTTGTTGATATGGATGCTGGCCTGGCAGTTGACGGCAGCGCTGGACGACGAGCTGCTGAAACGATACGGCCAGGCCGCTATGCTGATTACGATAGCAGGCGCGCTATCGTACGTTGTCATGGTCGTAATTCCACTTTACACCCTGGGAAAGCTCAACGGGCGTATTACCGTGCCAGCCGTATTCATGCACGTTTCATTGGGCCTGGTTTGGGGCGCCTACGCAGGCTATCTCATGCGCAGAGCCAGCTCAGCGATCCCCGCTCACGAGACCTGGCTGCGGCGTACGGGGCTGTCGGGGCTGGCGGTTGCATTGCTTATCGGCGCGGGCATTATGTTGGGCCGGGGCACGCTTATCCCGAATTTACAGACCTATGCGCGGGAATGGGATGAACGTGAGCGATCGATCATCAGCCAACGAGACAGAGGTCAAATGGATGTAATAGTGAAGCCCTTGAGCTTCGATTTGAGCTTTCATGTAAATTACCTGAGTATGTCCACTCCAGCCATAAGAAGGTATGCCTCAAAGTACTATGGCGTCGAATCTATTAGCGTGGAGGAAGATGAGCCGTGAGCGCCTTCGCCCCGCGTTCTGTCGTCGCGCGCTGGAATGTGCTGGTTTTCATGATGCGCAGCGCCTTGTGAGCAGCCGATGACGCGCATAAAACTACTGATTCAAGCAGGCTTGCTAGCCTTGGCCCTGGCGCCCGTCTTGATGTTCGCCTATATGGGCCAGCATACGCGCTTGATCCACGACGACTTTGGCTACACCGCCGCCGGGCGGGAATTGGGCGCCTGGGATACGATGATCCACTACTACAACCGTTGGTCTCCGGCTTATACGACGGTCTACATAAAAGCGGCGCTGTCATCGCTGGGCGAGCTGCTGCCGCCGCTGTCAACTTTGCTCATCGTCAGTCTTTGGATGCTCGGTTTCTATTTGCTTATGCGCGAAGCGATAGCGCTGCTGGGCTTGGAAGGCCCCAGGCGGCTCATCGCTCTGTCGGGGGCCGCGCTGCTGGCAGCCGCCGCTATCAACGCATTTTATTCACCCCAATCCTTCTACTGGTTCTCGTCAAATATGACCTATACCTTGCCGCTAGGCGCGCTGGCCGGCTGCCTGGCCTTGGGAATTTGCCTACTCAAACGTTCTGTCAACTCAACCATTTTGTATATGGGAGCGGCCGTCTGCGCGCTGATCATGTTTCTCACCGCGGGCGCCGCTGAGATGTACGTCGTATTTCAATTTGTATTTCTGGCGGCATTGGCGGCGCTGGCCACCGCGGTCGCGGACAAGCAGAAGCGTCGGACCCTGGCGATCATCGCAGCTGCCATGCTGCTGGCGACGGCGCTCGGGCTGATCATTCAAGTAAGCTCTCCCGGCGTTGCCAACCGACTTGCGGCCGACGCCGAGCGTTATCGACTGCCTGTGAAATCGCTTTCCCTGCTGGCGACCCTGACTATACAATTGACTTTCGAGAGCATCGGCCGGCCCGATTCCTTCGCCGGATTCGTCTTGCTGCTGGCGGCGGGTCTGTTCATCGCGCTGGCCACGTCAAAGCCGGCGGCGACCTCCACGACTGAGTTGCCGGGGGGGCGCCTGGCAGTCGCGCTCAGTCTCGGTCTGGCCGCGCAACTGGTCTTCCTGCCCATCATGCTGGCGCACAAGAGCGACAATGCGCAATTACTGGGTCGATATAGCCTGAGCTACCTCATGGTGCTCGCCCTTCACATGTCCCTGTTCTTGGCCTTCGCTGCAGCGTTTTGGCAGCGGCGCCGGCTGCAGCGCTTGCTTGAGCGGAGACGACATGGCTTGTCCATAGTATCCGCCGTTATTTTGCTGGCGTTTATTCTGCTCTTTGCCTTGACGCAAGTCAGACGCATTGACGCGCGCGCGTCCACTTACCTGTTTGTATCGGCGCTCTCGCTGCTAGCGGTTTTGGCGCTGCTATGGCAAAGTGACGCTGCCGACCGCAGACGCAAGATGCTGGGCGCAGTAGCGCTCGCATCGCTGCCGATTGCCTGGCTCACCATCGCCGCGCAATACTGCGTCACCTTTATCGGCCACGGCTTCACGGCGGACCGCATTATGTCGGGTTCAGCCTGGCTGCAGGTTCTTTCGGGTCTGCTGTGGGGAGTCTACCTGGGCTATCTCGTGAGGTCACATCCTTACGCAGGCGACAGTTGGCGGGCATGGGAGCGCTGGCTGGCAATCGGCAGCCTGGTCGTGGCTCTAGTTGTTGGCGGCGGCATCTTTCTGGGCCAGGCAAGGCTTGTGCCTCAGCTGCAGATTTACGCCGCTGAATGGGACGTTCGCCACGCCTATATCATCGGGCAGCGGCAGAGCGGCCGGGCGCATATCAGGGTGGAGCCGCTGTCCTTTGACCTGGCAGATTATCTCGGCCTGGGCACGCTTCGCTCTGCCGAACAATTCTACGGAGTAGACACGATCGTGCAAGTGAGCCAAGCTGAAAACGACAAACCATAAAGCGCTTCGGGCTCGTAAAGCGTAACACCGCGTTGCCAGCTGGAGCGCTTTGTCCCCGGCCCGACTGCAAGACCAAGATATAAGAATCGCATAAAAATCTTGGCAATCTTGCTTTTGCTCTGCCAATTCCATTGACTCTCTCGACTGACTATGCTACTTTATCTGAGTCAACTTAGCACTCTCGGTGAACGAGTGCTAATGGCTCGCGATGCGAGCGCAGATGCTGTTCACGAGTATTGATAGTTCAAGAGGGAGAAGAAAATGGCTATATCGATCCGCCCGCTTGGTGACCGCGTTTTGGTCGAACCTGTAGAGTCCGAGGAGACCTTCGGCGGTGGCGCCTTTGTCTTGCCGGAGACGGCCAAGGAAAAGCCGCAACAGGGTCTGATTCGCGCAGCCGGTCCCGGCAAGTATGATGAAGACGGTGACAAACGCATTCCTATGGATGTTCAGGAAGGCGACCGTGTGCTCTTCGCCAAGTACGCCGGCACCGAGGTCAAGCTTGACGGCGTCAAGATGCTGATCATGAAAGAATCCGACATCCTCGGCATCGTGCAATTGTAATCAAGAATCACGCCAAGACTTAATGCAGTGAAATCAGGAGGAATCAATGGCAAAGCAACTCGTATTCAAAGAAGATGCGCGCCGCAAATTGCAAGCCGGCGTTGACAAGGTCGCCAACGCGGTCAGCACGACCCTGGGCCCCAAGGGGCGCAACGTCGCGCTGGACAAGAAATTTGGCGCGCCGACCGTGACCCACGATGGCGTCACCGTCGCCAAAGAGATCGAATTGGAAGACCCCTATGAAAACATGGGCGCGCAGCTGCTGAAAGAAGCGGCTACCAAGACCAACGACATCGCCGGCGACGGCACCACCACCGCGACCGTCCTGGCGCAGGCCATCGTCAACGAAGGCCTGAAGAACGTAGCCGCTGGCGCCAACCCCATGCTCTTGAAGCGCGGTATCATCCACGCTGCTGATATCGTGGCCGGCAACATCCTGACTCAGTCGACGCCGATCGAAACCAAGGATGAGATCGCCAACGTCGCCAGCGTCTCCGCGCAGGACAAGGAAATCGGCAATCTAATCGCCGAGGTGATGGACAAGGTCGGCAAAGACGGCGTGGTCACGGTCGAGGAAAGCCGCGGCCTGGAATTCGAGACCGAATACGTCGAGGGTATGCAGTTCGACCGCGGCTACATCAGCCCCTACTTCGTCAGCAACAGCGAGACCATGGAATCCAGCATCGAAGAACCCTATATCCTGATCCACGACAAGAAAGTCAGCGCGGCGCAGGATATCATCCCGATCCTGGAAAAGTTGCACCAGGTCGGCAAGCGCGAACTGGTTATCATCGCTGAAGATGTCGATGGCGAAGCGCTGGCGACCATGGTCGTCAATAAGCTGCGCGGCGCGATCAACGTCCTGGCTGTCAAAGCGCCCGGCTTCGGCGATCGCCGCAAAGCCATGCTGCGCGATATCGCTGTCTTGACCGGCGGCACCGTCATCAGCGAAGAGACCGGACGCAAGCTGGACAGCGTGACCGTGCAGGATCTAGGACGCGCGGCCAAGGTCGTCAGCACCAAGGACGACACGGTTATCGTTGACGGCGCCGGCGAAGAAGGCGCAATCGTGGGCCGTATCGATGAGATCCGCCGCGAGATCGACAGCAGCACCAGCGACTATGACCGCGAAAAGCTGCAAGAACGCCTGGCGAAACTCAGCGGCGGCGTGGCAGTCATTCGCGTCGGCGCGGCCACCGAGACCGAGCTGAAAGAGAAGAAGCACCGCGTCGAAGATGCTTTGAGCGCGACCCGCGCGGCAGTTGAAGAAGGCATCGTGCCCGGCGGCGGCGTCGCTCTGATCAACGCCATGAGCTCGCTGGACGGCGTCAGCATGGAAATCGGCGACGAGAATACCGGCGTCACCATCATGCGTCGCGCCCTGGAAATGCCGATGCGCAAGATCGCCGCCAACGCCGGCGAAGATGGCGCGGTTATCATCCAGAACGTGCGCCGCGCTCAGCAGGAAAACAGCAACCATCGCGTCGGCTTCAACGTCATGAACGGCGAATACGGCGACATGATTGATGCCGGCATTCCCGACCCCGCCAAGGTAACCCGCGGCGCCATCGAGAATTCGGCTTCGATTGCGGCCATGATCCTCACCACCGAAGCCCTGATCACCGATGTGCCCGAAGAATCTCCCCCGCCGATGCCCGGTGGCGGCATGGACGGCATGGGTGGTATGGGCGGCATGATGTAAGCCGGCTCACAGCCAAAGCGCACATCCAGCAAGAACAGAAGGGGACTGTCATCGGGCAGTCCTCTTTTTTTGTCGAAGCGCAAGCTCTGTGATATGGTAGAATTACTTTGGAAGCGATCTTGCTGAGGCGAGCCATGGAACAAGAGACAATTGATGAACTGAATGAATTACGCTTTCGGCATTATGAGCGCATGACCAGCGCCATGATTGAAAGTCAGCAGGAAATGATGCGGATTCTGACGGAGAATACCAGGGAGCTGGCGAAACTTGTAAAGCGCACGGAAAGGGTTGAGCAGCGTGTGGACAAGTTAGAAGAGCTATTGACGCATGCTCTGGATGACCTGGCATTCATTAAGGAAGTCCTCAAGCCCGGTGGATGAGTTATTCGAGTGCCTGCGATGCGCCCCGGCTATGTCGCCAGGTTGTATGGGTGGCATGATGTAAGCCGGCTCACAGGCTGAGCGCGTGTGCGCAAGATGTACAGCAGTGGACTTTCGCAGGGCAGTCCTCTTTTTGTTCTACCGGGTGACCTGTGGTATCGTGAGGCAGGGAAGGAGACATCCGGATCATGGGAGAGAGACATGGAAGCTGAGAAACTTGACGATCTTACAGAATTGCGCTTCCGCCAATTGGAGCGGCTTACCAGTTCATTGCTTGAAGGACAGCAGGATACCATACAGATTCTCGCTGAACACAGCCGGCGCTTTGAGAGAATCGAGAACCGCCTGGAAAGCATGGAGAACCGCCAGGATAGAGTAGAAGAGCTCTTGACGCTCGCTCTGGATGATCTGGCATTCATAAAGGAAGTCCTCACTCCAAAGCAATGACATTGTCTTTCGCGCCTGGGCGCAACGCTTTCACGCGCTTTCCCGCCAGCGGCACGATGTAGCCCGGCTCACAGCCAACAGTTATGACGAAGGGACTGCGATGGCGCGGTCCCTCTCCGTTTTTCCTTTGCTTTTGCGAAACAGTTTGAATTATGTTACGCTAGCATAAATATGCGTCTCATTTTTCCGGATACGCGGGGCCTTATTTGGTCGAAGCCTTTCCCGACCGCGTGGCCTACCGTTGACTGGGGCCTCAAACGGTTGGAGCAGCGGCGCCAAGATTGAGATAATCAGGAGATAGTGATGCAAGAGCAAGAGAAGAATAAACCATTCGCCACTATCTACATCCGAAAGCCCAATATTTCCCGCATTGTCCTGGGTCTGTTGCTGACTGTAGCATTAGTTATTGCTGGTGTTCTTGCCGTTCATGAGATGCAACGCTTGCAGGCTCTGCTGCAGGAATCCGAGTCTGACTTGCAGACCGCGTCGGCAAACTTGATGGAGGCGCAAGATCGCCTGCATGCCCTGGGCGGTCAGTTGCAGGACGCCAACTCGAAGGTCGTCGAGTTGGAAAGCCACAGCAGCGCCGTCGAAGACAACTTGCAGAACACGGACAGCGCCTTACAGACGACTGTGGCGCGCTTGCAGGCGGCCGAAATCCGCTTGAAGGAAAAAGACGCTCACATCACCGTAGTAGAAGAGAATTTGCAGGATACAAAGTCAATATTGGACGACAGCGCCATCCAAATGCGCACGGCAGAGAACCGTCTGCAAGCCAAAGAAGACCGCATCGCCGGCCTGGAGGCGGACCTGCGCGAGTCACAGACGGCTCTGCAGGATAGCCAGAGCAATTGGCAGGTGGCTGTGACGCAATTGGAAGTCGCGGAAAATCGGCTGGCGGAAAAGGACGCTCAAATCGTCAGCTTGCAGACCAGCTATCAAGACTCGCAGGCGGCGGTTCATACCACGTCAGCGCAGTTGGACTACGCCCAAAGTGAGCTGAAAGAGCGGGACGCGCAGCTCGCTGGTGTCCAGGACGAGTTGCAGCGAAGCGAGAACGGCTTGGCGGACGCGCGCGGCGCTTGGCAAGCGGTCGCGGCACAGCTGGAGATCGTCAAGGAGCAATTGCTGGAGAAGGACTCGCTCAATGCTGGTCTTGAAGTGGATTACCAGGAGTCCCAAGCGACTGTGCACACTTTGGCGGCGCAGTTGAGTTTCGCCGAGAACGAGCTGCAGGATCGGGACAAGCAGATCGCGGACATGCAAGCTGAATTGCAGGTCGCGGAAGATGCCTTGTTCGATGCGCGTAGCCAATGGCAAACAACGACTACGCTGCTTGATGTGTCCAAGCAGCAATTGCAGGAAAAGGACGCGCAGATCGCGACCTATGCGGCCGAGCTCGAAGAATCGCAGGCGACTGTACATACCCGTAATGCCCAGCTGGAATTCGCCCAGAATCGCCTTGCTGAGAAAGAGGCTCAAATCGCCAGCATGCAGGCCGCCTTAAAAGACACTGACAGCGCATCGCAAGATTCGCAAGGCAATTTGCAAGCCGCAGCGGTTGAGCTGGACGTGGTGCGGGCTCAGCTGAAAGAGCAGGACGCCCGCATTGCCAGCCTGCAAGCCGAGCTGCAAGATTCGCAAGCGACCGTGCATACCCAGGCGGCTCAATTGGAATACGCCGCGAATGAAGTGGCCGAACGAGATGGGCGCATCGCGGATTTGGAGACGAAACTGCAGCGTGCCGAGACGGCCTCGTTGAATGCTCACGGATCGCTGCAAGCGGCTGAGGCGCAGCTGGAATTGGCGAGGGAGCAAGTAACAGCCAAGGATGCCGAAGTTGCCGGCCTGGAAGCAAGCCTCCAGGATGCGCAGGCAGCCGCGCATTCCACATCAGCGCAGTTGGAATTCGCCCAGAGCGAGTTGCAGGAACGCGACGCCCGCATCGTGACCATAGAGGCAGACCTTCAAACGGCCCAGCACGCTCTGCTGGATTCGCAGAGCAGCCTGCGCTCCACGCAGGATCAACTGGACCTGGCCCGAGCGCAGCTGCAAGACAAAGACGACGAGATCGCCGGCATTGCGCTGGACTTGCAGGAATCACAAGCGCAAGTTCAAACACAGGCCGCCCAGCTGGAATTCGCTGAAGGCCAGCTCAGCGACAAGTCTGCGCAGGTCACGCGCCTCGAGGCGGATTTACAGGCAGCTCTGCGTACCGCGCAGACCCAGTCGACCAAACTGGAACTGGCGGAACAACAGATCGTGGACAAGGATGCGCGCATTGCGATCATCGAAGCTGAGCTGCGTGATGCCCAGACTTTGGCGCAAACGCAGGCGGTCGAGTTGGAGGCGCTTCGCAGTGAATTGCAGCAGCGCTCGACCGAAATCGCGGCACTGCAAGCCAACTTGCAGGACGCCCGCGCGCAAGCGCAGACGCTTTCGCAGCAACTGAAAGGCGCGCAGAACCGACTGGCGCAGCAACGTGACGCGCAGATTGCTGGCCTGGAGCAGGAGTTGCAATCATCGGCCGCGGCCCTGCAATCCGCAACGGCGCAATTGGAAGTGGCGCAGAACGAGTTGCTCGAACGTGAAGCTCAAATTACCAGCTTGGGCGACAGCTTGCAGACGGCCTCGGCTCAGCTTGAAGCAGCCGAGAACTCACTGCAAGAGCAGGACGCTGAAATCGCGATTCTGACGGCGGCCTTGTCGGCAGCGCAAAGCGACTTGGGGACGGCATCGGCGCAGTTGGAAGCAGCCGAGAATTCGCTGCAAGAGCAGGACGCCCGCATCGCTGATCTCGAGGACAATCTGGAGCGCGCCCGCGCGTTGGCGCAAGATTCCGCCTCCGCCCTGGACGAAGCCGCGAATCAGCTGAAAAAGCGCGAGGCGCAGATTGACGCCCTGGAAGGCGACCTGGAAGATACACAAGCCGCGGTGGACGCAAAGTCAGCCGAGCTGGAACAGAATCGGATGAAGCCCGTGGAAGAACCGGAAATCATGCGCGTTCACGAGCCGATGGGTTTCTATGTTGATCCATACGATACGGCCACCGGCAACCGCTTGCTGACCGCGATCGCTTGTGTCGGTGGCATGCCGCCAGGTTACGAGCCCCACGTCTACTATCGCATCTATGATCAGGGATTTATCGACACGCTGGTCAGGAGCGGCGACTATAAGAAGGTCGGCGAAAACAAGTACAGCAGCGCCGATTGGACCTCCGAAGAAGTCGACATCGAGTTCTTCTATACGCGCAGGGAGACGCTGGATTCGCACCCCTACGAGTGGCTGGATGACAAGGACTGGGTCACCAACGAGATGGCCTGGTTCGCGACGCTGCAATCCTATTGCGGCGATACCGTGAATCAGTAAGTCGCCAAAGGCGCGGCGCCTAACATCAAAACAGAATCAGAGGACTGTCGCAGGGCGGTCCTCTTTGCTTAGGCTGCCGTGCTTGAGTTCTCCATTTGGCGAGCCAGTTGCACGATCGCGCCGGCTACTCGCGCCGTGCCGGTAAGATTTCTTTAAGGCAGCAGATGTCAGCGGCTTGAATTAAACCGGCGCTTCAAGCTCGTCCGCGATTTCGTCTTCTTCCACGCTGACCATCGTCAGCCCGCCGTCATCGTCCACGTCAATGCGCACGATGCTGGCCAAGCCGAACTCGCCCGAGAGGATGCCATCAGACAGGCGGTCTTCCACTTCGTTCTGGATCAGGCGGCGCAGCGGACGCGCGCCAAACTCCGCACTGTAGCCATTCTCCGACAGCCAGTCGATGGCGCTGTCAGACGCTTCCAAAGTAATCGCGTGCTCCAGCAGGCGCTCGCGCACTTTGTTCAGCTCGAGATCCACAATTTGCTTGATCTCTTCCTGGCTGAGCGAGCGGAAGATGATGGTGGCGTCCACGCGGTTGAGGAACTCTGGCCGGAACATGCGCTGCAGTTGATCTGTGACGTTGCGGCTCATGTCTTGGTAGGCTTCGTCATCGAGTTTGCCGGCATCCATCGGCGTATTGAAGCCCAAGCCCGAATTGGGTTTGATCATCTCGGCGCCGACATTGCTCGTCATAACAATCATGGCGTTGCGGAAGTCGACGCGGCGGCCGCGCGCATCGGTCAGCGTACCTTCTTCCATGACTTGCAGAAGCATATTAAAGGCTTCCGGATGCGCCTTTTCCACCTCGTCAAAGACGACAATGCTATAGGGGCGGCGCCGCACCGCTTCGGTCAGCTGGCCCGCGTCTTCATAGCCGACGTAGCCGGGCGGGGCGCCCACCAGGCGCGCCACCGAATGCCGCTCCATAAACTCGCTCATGTCGAGTTGGATCAGCGCGTCCTCGCTGCCAAACATGAATTCCGCCAGCGCTTTGGTTAACTCGGTCTTGCCGACGCCGGTTGGCCCTAGGAACATGAATGAGCCGATAGGGCGGCGCGGGTCCTTTAAGCCGGCGCGGGCGCGGCGCACCGCCTTGCTGATGGAGACAATGGCTTCATGCTGCCCGACGATGCGCTCGTGTAACTTGTCTTCCATTTCCATCAGCCGCTCGCTCTCCTCGTTGGCGATGCGCGTGACCGGGATGCCGGTCCACATCGCCGCGACTTCGGAGATGTCCTCGCCGAGCAAGCGGGGCTGTCCAGTCTCTTCATTCCAATTGACGCGAAACTCGGCCAAGGTGGCGTCGAGCGACTCGCGCCGCGTTTCCAGGGCGTCCAACTCACCCCCTTCGCCGGCGACCTCGGCCAATTCGATGTCTTCATTGACATCTTCCAGCTCGTCCATGACGCGGCGCACGGCAGCGGCTTCCGGGCTCTTGTACATGCGCAGGCGGGCGGCCGCTTCGTCTATCAGGTCTATGGCTTTGTCGGGCAGAAAACGGTCGGGGATATAACGGGCGGAGAGGTTTGCGGCGGTCTCAATGGCGTCATCGGTGATCTCGACATTATGATGATCTTGATAAGGGAATTTGATGCCTTGCAGAATCTCAATCGTCTCTTCGATGGTGGGTTCCGCCACCTGAATCTGCTGGAAGCGGCGCTCGAGGGCGGCGTCGCTCTCGATATGCTTGCGATATTCATCGAGGGTGGTGGCGCCGATGCACTGCAATTCGCCGCGAGCAAGAGCCGGCTTGAGGATGTTGGCCGCGTCAACGCTGCTGCCGGCTGATCCCGCGCCCACCAGCATATGCACCTCGTCGATGAAGAGAATGGTGTCCGAGGCTTTGAGTTCCTCGATCACGCGTTTGAGGCGCTCCTCGAATTGACCGCGGTACATCGTGCCCGCTACCAGCGAGCCGACATCGAGTTGCAGTACGCGCTTGCGCAACAGCGGCTTGGGCGTATCGCCTTCCACGATGCGCTGCGCCAAGCCTTCGACGATGGCGGTTTTGCCAACGCCCGGCTCGCCGATCAGCGCCGGGTTGTTCTTGCGGCGGCGGCTGAGCACCTGAATGACGCGTTCGATTTCCATCTCGCGGCCCACGACCGGGTCCAGCCGGCCGGTCTCGGCCAGGCTCGTCAGGTCGGTCGCCAGTTGGTCAACCAGCGGCGTGCTGTCCTTGCGCGAAGACTTGCCCTGCTGGCGGTCGCTGGACTTGGGCACGGACTGCACCGGGCTCTCCTGCAAGACCTTGCTCGTTTGCCGGCGCACTTCCTCCGGGCTGACGCCCAGGCGCCGCAGCACATCCAGCGCGATGCCTTCCTGCTGCCGCACCAAACCCAGCAGCAGGTGTTCGGTGCCGATATAGTGATGCCCCATCCGCCGCGCTTCGTCGACCGCCAACTCGAGCACTTTCTTGGTCCCGGGCGACAGGTCCAGCTGCGTGCTCGTCGTGCGCTCGTCGGCGCTCGACAGACGCCTCACCAACTCTTCGACCCGGCGCAAATCCAGGCCCAGATCGCGCAGGACGCGGCCGGCGACCCCGCCATCCTCCCGCATCAGCCCCAGCAGCAAATGTTCCGTCCCAATCTGGTGATGCCGCAAGCGATCAGCTTCTTCTTGCGCCAAGCTAAGCACTCGCCGCGCCCGCTGTGTGAAGCGTTCCATTTTGTTCGGCACGGTCTGTTCCTCCAGCTTCAAGGGCCCGTAGAGCGGGCAAGATCTGAACTGATTGCCTGTCTTGCATTATACCAGCGTTGCGGGCCTGCCGCGCCCATTGGCAGTCGGAGGGCGTCAGGCATCTGAATCCAAATTGATCTTAGCCGATGATGCCGAATGTTTCAACGGAAATCCTGCAAGCCGGGAACTGATAGACAAATGAGCGCCCGGGCAGCGCGACAAAAAGAGACATCTCGGCGGATGTCTCTGATTGAAGCTCCGAATACGAATCCTAGCGCGCGACCGCTAGTCTTCAGCTTCCGCCTGCGCTTCTGGGTCGGGCGTCTCCGCTGGCGTCAATGCCGCGGATTCTTGCAGCGCCATCTCCCAATCCAGATCGAGGAACTCGGTCGAATTCACCGATTTCAAGCTCAAACCGAGCCGGCGCTCCTTAATATCAATCTTGACGATCCGCAGGACCAGTTCGTCGCCCCGATTGACCACCTCGCGGGGATGAGTGACGCGCTCGCTCGCCAATTCGGAAATATGGATGAGACCTTCCACGTCGTCGTGATCGGTCAAACGGGCGAAGGCGCCGAATTTGGTCAATTTGGTGACACGGCCGCGCACCAACTGGCCGCGGCGCAGCGAGCTCGCGATATCGTCCCAAGGGTCGCTGATGACACGGCGGCGGCTCAGACCGATGCGATTGGCGTCGGCGTTGACGCTGATAACCTCGACCTCGACTTCGTCGCCGATACTCACCGCCTGGCGCGGGTGCGTAATATGCCCCCAAGCCAGCTCGGACAGGTGGATCAGCCCTTCGCCGCCGCCGATATCGACAAAGGCGCCGAAGTTCTCCAGGCTGACGACCTTGCCCCTGCGTTTGTCGCCAACCTTCAATTCGGCGATCAGGGCTTCTTTGCGCTTCTGGCGCACATCGCGCAGCGCCGCTCGCTCTGACAGTATCAGCCGGTTGCGGTGCCGGTCCACTTCCATAACTTTTACGCCGATGGGCTGATTGACCATCGGGCCATAACGTTCCTCAGGCGTACCCCCCGACATCCCGCGGACGCGTTCTTCAGACAGCTGGCTCTGCGGGACGAAGCCGCGCAAACGCCCGAAGCGCACTATGAGCCCGCCCTTGTTGTAACCGCCGATGAGCGCCTCATGGACTTTCCTGGATTTGGAGAGCTTCTGAGCGTTGCGCCAGTCTAGCTCTTCCAACGCGTGGTTGATCGACAAAATCGTATCGCCGCGATGATTGCGCGGGTTGACCACATAGACATCGACTTCCGCGCCAACGACCAGGGACTCCAGCATCTTGCGCGTCATCAATTCCAGTTCTCGCCCCGGCACGACCCCCTGAGCGCCATCTCCCAGATCAACGGTGACAGCCGTCGGCGTCGTACTGCTGATCACACCCTGATACACCTGACCACGCTTGTATTTTGCTTCTTCCGCGGGCTTCTGGGCCTTATCCGGCTTCGGGGCCGGCTGCGCTTCTTCGGCTGCGGCGGGCTCTTCAGCCGCGTCATCAGCTGCTGCTTCTCCACTGTCGGCAGCGACTTCCGCGGCGCTTTCGACGACCGCCTGTTCCTCAGTCTCCGCTTCGGGCGCAGCAACGGGTTCCGCATCGCCAGCAAGGTTTTCCACTTCAGCTATAGCCTCGGGAACGGCGCTTGCCTCGGCAGCGTCTCCGCTTTCGGCGGGTTCCGCCTCGCTGGCCGTTTCCATTTCCGCGACTGCTCCCGCAGCGTCTCCGCTTTCCGCGGCAGGCGCGTCGGTTTCGGTCGTTTCTGTTGGCGGCAACTCGGCAGACGAAGTGTCCTGCAGCAACTCTTCGTCCTTGCCTCGTTCTTCTACAGTCATGGCGATATCCATTTCTTGCCCAATGTTTGCGCAGCAATTATAGCGATTGCGCGGCTTTAGTCAAAGGACAATATGGCGCGACCCTTGTTGAAGCGGGGATCAGCAGGGTTGAGCACACAACGATGTCAGCGCCAGCTGTCATTAAATGTGCTTGCCTGGCGAGCGACGGCCCTTACCTAGTCCCGCGCGGCGACGCCGGAAAGGGATCGAATTCGTCGTCATCGTCCGTCTGCGAGAGGAAGTCGGCGAAGTCTTCGTCTTCATAGCTCGCGTCGTAATAGTCGCCGCCGGCGTAGCTCTCTTCGACATACTCGCCGATCTCCACTTGCGCCGCTTCAGGCTCGGGGCCGAAGTCGCTCTGCTGGTCACTGTGGCTAGCGAATTCCAGGCGATCGTCTTGCTCGTCGATGACCACCAGGTCGCCGGAATTGAAGTCGCCCTTGAGCAAGTTGATGCTAAGGGGTGTTTCGATATAACGCTGGATGGCGCGGCGCAGCGGACGAGCGCCAAATTGCGGATCGAAGCCCTTCTTCGCCAGCCAGAAGCGCGCCGGCTCCGTGAGGTGGATGCCCAGGCCCGATTCTTCCATGCGCTCGGCCAGTTCGCGCAGATGCAGGTCGACCATTTGCTCAACCGCCTGCAGGTTCAGCGGCTCGAAGATGATAATCTCGTCAATGCGATTGAGGAACTCGGGCCGGAAAGTATCGCGCATGGCTTTTTCGATCTTGCGATGATCGGCAACGGCTTCTTCGTCCTGCTGCAAGAAGCCCAGCGCGCCTCCATGCCGGGCGAACTCCGTGCCTAAATTGCTGGTCATAATCAGCACGGTATTGCGGAAGTCAACCACGTGGCCCTGGCCATCGGTCATCCGGCCGTCCTCCAGTACTTGCAGCAGCGCGCTCCAGACATCGGGATGGGCTTTCTCGATCTCGTCAAAGAGGACGACGCGGTAGGGGCGGCGGCGGATGGCTTCGGTGAGCTGGCCGCCGGCTTCGTAGCCGACATAACCCGGCGGCGCGCCAAAGAGCCGGCTGACCGTATGCTTCTCGCGGTACTCGCTCATATCGACGCGCACCAAATTGTCCTCGTCATCAAACATGAACTCTGCCAGGGCTTTCGCCAATTCCGTTTTGCCCACGCCGCTTGAGCCGAGGAAGATGAAAGAGCCGATGGGCCGTTTGGGGTCCTTCAAGCCGCTGCGCGCGCGGCGGATGGCATCGGACAAGGCGACTACCGCCTTCTCCTGGCCGATCACGCGCTCTTTAAGCACATCTTCCATGCGCAATAGCTTTTCCGACTCGGTCTCGAGCATGCTCTGCACCGGGATGCCTGTCCACTGTTCCACCACCTGCGCCACATTGTCGGCGGTCACCAGCTCGTCCAGCGTATTCTCACGCCGCCAGTCGCTGTGCGCGCGCTCATAATCTTCTTCAATCTTAATTCGCTGCATTTTGCAATCGGCGGCTCGCTCATAATCGCGGGAGAGGCCGGCGGCTTGCTCTTCCAGCGCCAACTGGTCGATGGTCTCGCGCAGCCTTTTCAGATAGGGCGGCATGGAAAATAGCGCCACTCTTAATTTTGCCGCGGCTTCGTCCAGCAAGTCGATCGCCTTGTCGGGCAGCTTGCGCTCAGTCAGATAACGGGCGGATAGCCGCGCCGACGCTTCGATGGCGTCATCGGCGATCTTGACATTGTGATGCGCTTCGTAGCGATCGCGGATGCCGTAGAGCATCTCGATCGTGTCTTCGATATTGGGTTCCTCGATGAAGATGGGCGCGAAACGGCGATCAAGCGCGCTGTCCTTCTCAATGTGCTGGCGATATTCGTCCATAGTCGTGGCGCCGACCGTCTGCAGTTCGCCGCGGGCCAGCGCCGGCTTCATCATATTGCCGGCATCCATTGCGCCGGCGGCCGCGCCCGCGCCCACCACCTGGTGCAGCTCGTCTATGAAGAGGATGATCTCGCCCTTGGAGCGCTGAATCTCCTCAATGGCGCCTTTGAGGCGTTCCTCGAATTCGCCGCGGAAGCGACTGCCGGCCAGCATGCCGCTCAGATCCAGGCGCAGCACGCGTTTGCCCAGCAGCAGATCCGGCACATCACTGCTGGCGATTTTCTGCGCCAGGCCTTCGACGATGGCGGTCTTGCCCACGCCCGCTTCCCCGATCAGCACCGGGTTGTTCTTGGTGCGGCGGCTGAGCACCTGGATAACGCGCAGAATCTCGCCATCGCGCCCGATGACCGGGTCCAGCTTGCCTTCTTGCGCCATGCGCGTTAGATCGCGGCTGTACTTCTCCAGCGTGCGATAGCGGCTCTCGGCCTGCGGGTCGGTCACGCGCTGTCCGCCGCGGATATCCTTCACGGCATCGGCCACGCGTTCGCGGGTGATGCTGTACTCCGCCAGCGTCTTGGCCACCGGCGTATTGTGCTCGTTGAGCAGGGCCAGGAAGATATGCTCGGTGCTGATGTATTCGTCGCGCAGGCGGTTCGCCTCTTCGTTGGCGCGGTCGATGATGCTCTTCAGCCGCGGGGTGATGAAGACCTGGTTGGCGCCGCCCTGGCCATAGATGGTTGCCGTGCGCGGGCTGCCCCGCAGCAAGTCGTCCACGCGCGAGCGCAAGGCGCCGATGTCGACGGCGAGGCGCTCCAGTATCTGCGGCACGACGCCGTCGGTCTGCTCCAGCAGCGCCATGAGGATGTGCTCGGTATCGACTTGCGATTGGCCGTAGCGGTGGAGAATCTCGTAGGCGCGGGCGGCAGCGTCCTGCGCACGTTCGGTGAATCGGTCGAACCGGATCATGCATTGATCTCCAAGGTTTCGATACTGTACTTTTGTAATTCTACACTGACTGCGGTATGCCGTGATGTTTTCAACTAGGGATTAAGGAGCATCCGATTGCGGGATCAATCGCCTACAGTTGCCAAACTTTGCCCGGTGTCCGCTTTATTTGCGCTTGCGCTTTTTCTTGTTCTTGCCCCAACCTATGCAAAGTGCAATCGCGTCGGCGACGCTATCAATTTGCGCCGGCAATCGCAAAGCGCCGACTTGACTGGAGAATCGCCTCAATGAAACGGCTTGGATTTGTGACGCGTCGGCAAATGAGTCGTGTTCCAATCCGTTCGTGGAATCTCTGCGGATTCTGGTCATCCAGAACAGGTGCTCAAAGCGCTCATCTCCTGTGGTAATTGGCACAACGATGCGCAACTTATCTCGGCCAACTCTGGGCACGTTCATCACAAGGGCCCTCCGCTCTTTGCGAATCTCTTGTCCCAGAGTCTTGTCAAACCTTACTTTCCAGATTTCACCGCGCTGAGGATCAATTGCATCCATGTTTAGAAATCTTCCTCACCGAAAGCCTCAAATTCCTCAAACTCCATGTCTTCTGCCAACTGAAACATCTTTGACATCCAGTCTTCGCGTTCCTCATCATCCATCTCTAACAGTTCCGAGGCGCTTGGATACTCCGAAGAACGAATTAATTCGTCTTCGTCGAGCAGCAGATCATCAGACACAAGCGATACTCTATCTACATTGATAAACCCCTCGCTTACAGCGTGCTGCGCCATCTGACGAAGCAACAGCGGTTCTTCGTCACCGAGATAGTTGCCGGGTTCGTTTCTGTGCCAATAGTTTGATTTTATGAAACGATTCATGGAAGCGTATGTCGAGTGATTAACTATCTCTAGATCACGAGCGCGGCGAACCCAAGCAGACATGCTCATCCCATATTTTCGTTTGAGAGATTCCAGTTCGCCCCAACTTAGGTTCTTGCGTTTTATCTTTAGCTCGCGGAATGCATGTGCTGCAGGCACCAGAAGCGCTGCTGCAAAACGGTAGGCAAGGTGTTCTTCCTTTTCCTTACATTGCTCATCAACCTTCATTACTAGGTGACCAATTTCGTGTGCCAGACTGAGTCGCTTCCGGTCGGAAGGCACGTTTGTGTTTATGACAGCGATGGGATGACGGTCGCACCTACCCGAAAGCCCGTCGAAAAGCCCGGTCTCGTCGTGCCAGTCAATGACAACGACATCGCGGTCCTCGGCTGTTTGAACCAGATTGTCCAAGGGACGGTCTCCTACATCCCAATGCTGCCGCAAGTGTTCGGCGGCGCTCTCAGCGTCAGCTAGTGTATTCACTGTTAGTTGGGGTAGATCTGGCGTCGAATTCGGATAAAGCAGTTCCCGCAGCTCAATGTGAAGCGCGACACGGTCCGTCGCGTAGGCTTTGATTCGATTTCTTTCTCCTTTGCTAAGCCGCTTGCGGCAGCGAAACGCTAACCAGTCAATTTCCTTTGACGGCTCGTGGAGAAAGTATGTGCTGGGGACATCCAGAGTTTCGCTTGCCGACAGGAGAAACTCGGCAGACGGATTTCGTTGCTGCCGTTCATACTCGGAGATTGCCGCGGCCGTTATCTTTAAGCCGTTCTCACCTAAGGCGCTGGCGAACTCCCGCTGCGTCATTCCCGCCAACAAGCGCGCCTGCTTCAGCCGTGCCCCAATCATGTTTCACCTCCTCGCTCCGTTGACAAGTTTACAATATAATGACAAAAAATCAACGGAATTGTGTGGATCTAAGGCATAGAAACGCACTGTCATTGCAGGCTCGCATAGACCCGCTCCAGCTGCTCCGCCACCCCGCCCCACGAAAATCGCTCCTCCACCAGCTGCCGCGCGCGCTGCCCCATCATATCCCTGAGCGCAAAATCGCTTAGCAGCGGTCTCAGCTTCTCCGCGAACGCGGCCGCGGACGCGTCGACGACATAGCCCGCGCCGGCTGTCTCCGCCTCATCCAGATTGCAGCCCGTTGACAAGACCACCGGCATGCCCGCCGCCATCGCCTCAAGCGCCGCCATCGGCTGACCCTCGCCTAGTGCGGGCAGCGCGAAGACATCGCCGGCCGCCAGCGCGCCCAGCCGCGCCTCTCCGTCGAGGTAGCCGGTGAAGGCGATGCGCGGGTGGCCATCGGCCAGCGCCCTCAGTGTTGGCAGCATGCCTTCGTCGGGACCGACGATGAGCAGACTCGCGTCCTCTACGCCGGACGCCTTGAATGCCTCGACCAACACATCGACGCCCTTGCGCTTTTGCAGGCGTCCCATATAGAGCACAGTAGGCGAATCACCCAGGTTGTAGCGCTCGCGAAAGTCCGCAGCCAGTTTGCGCTGGTCAAAGGCGGGCAAGTCTACGCCATTGGGGATGACGCTGAATCGGGTGGGCCGCTGCCGTTTGCCGAAGCCGCGCCATAAGGCCTCGGCTTCCGCCCGCTCCGCTTGGGACAGGGCCACGACATGATCTACGCGCAGCGCCACGCCCGGACTAAGCAGGCGATCCCATACGGTTTTCAGCCGGCCGCGGCCGGTGTCCAGGTTGAGCGTGCCATGCGGCGACAGCACAATCGGCTTGCGCATCGCTTGCGCGACCGGCGTGACCAGCAAGTTTTCCAGGCTGCGGAATTCGTGGATGTGCACGACATCGACAGTTGGCAGCAGCGCTTCCGCTGCCTGCTTCATGCTGCGCGGCGTTGACAGGTTCAGGCGTCCTCGCAGCCAGGGCCAGACATTCGGCCGACGCAGCACGCGCAGGCTTTCGACAGTCTCATCTGACGTGCCCGGGTAGCGCCGCCGCTGATCGAGGGCGTCTGTGGTCAGGATCGTTACATCATGCCCGCGCTTTACCAGCGACGCGGCCATGCCTTCAACTGCGCGTACCACGCCGCCGAAAGCATAGGCGGGCGCGTAGTAGGGCGTCAAATGCAGGATGCGCATGGCGTCACCAACTCAGGTCCACATCGCGCTTCCATATTCTCGCCAACAGCGCCGCGCCGGGCATGGTCGAGGCCAGCCGGTAAATCAGATCCCAGTCCTCGGCGCTCAAGACGCGCGCCAATATGACGCCGCCGAGGTAAACGCCCAGCCCGCTGAACAGCGGCAGCGCGATAATTTGCTCTCGCAGCGCCAGCATTACCAGCGCCGCGGGAATGGCGACGACAGCGGCGCGACCGGCGCTGAGCGCGACGCGTTTGGGCTGCCAGCCCAGGGCGCGGAAGGTCAGCAGCAGGGCGATAAGCACCAGGACTTCGCCGATTATTGAGGCGACGACGGCGCCGCGCGGGTCGCGCCAATTGAGCAGCAGCAGGGCCGTTAGCGCGATATTCAGCGCCAGGCTGGATCCGCGGATCAACAGCAGGCGGCGTTGGCGATTTTGTATCAGCAGCCCGCGTGTGAGGACATTGCCGACGATGGCGAGGCCGGTGTACCAGATTAAGAGGCGCAGGATGCCAGCCGAGGGCGCGTAAGCCTCGCCCAGAAGCGGCGCCATGATCTTGTCAGCCAGGATGCTGATGCTCAAAGCCATGGGCAGCGCGACCAGGAACATGTATAGGGTCAGCTTCTCGATCATGAATCCGAAAAAAGGATTGCGCCCCTCGTCATAGTAGCGCGAGAGCAGGGGATAGGCGGCCACCAGCACCGAAATGCTGAGCAATTCGATGACGCCGAAATTGATGACGAAGGCGGCGGTCAAATAGCCGGTGACCCTTTCGCTAAGGATGCCAGTGGTCAATAGCTTGTCGGAGTGACTGTAAGCCAAAGTCAGAAAAGCCGATAGCGCCAGGGGCGCGCTGTTGATCAAGAGCGGCTTGGCCGTCTCCCAATCGAAAGGGAATTCCGGGACTACGCCGTCGCGCAAATTCAGGCCGACCAGCGCAATCGAGCGCAGCAGGCCCGAAAGCAGCGACGCGCCATATACGCCCAGCAGCCCCCAGCCGGCGCCTAGCGCCAGCCAGGCCAAGGCAATGCGCAATATGATATGCACGGTCTCCACCAGCGAGGCCTTGACCATTTTCTCCCGCGCGATAAGCAATTCGTAGCCCATAGTGCCGAAGAGGTCGACAAAGAGGTTGATGCCGGCCAAGGCAGCTAATCCGCGCAGGGTCTCGCTGTAGCCAACAGCGACGCCGTTCACGCCGATGTAGGCGAGCAGCGCCAGCAGAGTCTGCGCGAAAAGCATGCACGTCCAGTATTTGCCGGCCTTCTGCGGCTCGCGCGCCACATCGCGAATTACGATCAAGCCCATGCCAAAGCTGGCGACCGAAGCCGCGGTCACCATCATGCCGCCTATCGTGCCGTAGACGCCGTATTCGCTGGGTCCCAGCAGCACCGACAGCGCGATCTGCCACAAATAGAGCGCGCCCTTGCTGATGACGCTGGCCAGCATCAGCACGCTGACGTTGCGCGCGGCGCGTTTGGCATCGCTGCCGGTGAGCCCGGCGGATTCGGTCATGGCGGTCAGGCTCCTGGAGGAAACTCAAGCGGAGTCTCAGGGGAAAATCTAGCCCAAAGGCCGAGATTAACACAGGGGCAATGGCTGCCTCGGCTGCCGGCCTTCGCGGCTGTGTCAGACGCCAGTCGCCCGTTTGCCGAGCCCGGAATCGCAGCGGAATCCACTAGGCAGCGCCAGGTCTTTCGTTATGATTGGCGTATTGAACCTCAGAGACATTCGCTCATGTTAGACGATATGGACGCGGCCATAAGTTATATTTTTCGCACCCGCCGCCGGCTGGATGTAGCGCCGCGCGGGCTCGACGAATATACACGCGATACCGCGCCGACGCGCAGTCTGCTCGCCCGGGCGGACCTGCTGCAAGCAGCGCGCGATTATGTCGTGGTGACCGGCAGCCGCGGCAAAGGCTCGGTGACCGCCATCATGGCCAAGCTGCTGCAAACCCAGGGACGCCGCGTCGGTACCATCACCAGCCCGCACCTTGTGCACTGGAACGAGCGGATTCGCGTGGACGGGCGCATGATCCCAACCGAGCGCTTCCTGGGTATCCTGAACGACTTGCGGCCGGCCATCGACGCCACCGTGGAAAGCTTGGACGGGGCGCAGTATCTCAGCCCGCAAGGCATATTCCTGGCGATCGCCTTGAGGCATTTCGACGAGATGAATGTGGACCTCGCTGTGCTTGAAGTTGGGCGCGGCGGCCGCTTCGACGATATCGCCGTGGCGCCAAATCGGCTGTCGGTCTTCGCGCCGGTCATGCTGGAGCATACTTCGCTTCTGGGCGACAGCCTGGCGCGGATCGCCTGGCATAAAGCGGGTATCATCAAGCCGGGGAGCCACGCCATCAGCTTGCCGCAAGCGCCGACTGTGCTGGACGAATTGCAGCGCGAAGCCGATGCGCAGGGGGCGAGCTTGACAAGTCTCACTGACGCGGACATGGGCCAGTGGCTGGAGGACATCCCCGATGGCCAGTTGCTGCGCTTGCCCCCCTACGGCGAGCTGCCGCTGCCGCTGCTCGGGCGCTATCAGATCGAGAACGCCACGCTGGCGATTCGCGCGCTGGAATTGCTGCGCGACAATAGCGGCGCGCTGCCCGCTGAATACCAGGAGACGATTCGCCGCGGCTTGAGCGCGGTCCGCTGGCTGGGCCGCGCGCAGCAGCTGGACGACTCCCCCGCGATTTACGTCGATGGCGCGATCACCCTGCGCTCGGCGCAGTCCTTTTTGGCCAGCGTTGCGGCGCGCCTAAGCCAGCCCGTAATCTCCATCGTGGGTATTCCCCGCGACCGCGATTACGCCGGTGTGTATCGTGTGATGGCTACGGTCAGCCGGGCGCTGATCATCACCGAGACCGACATCAATCCCAATACGCGTTTCCCGGCGCGCGAAACGGCTCTGGCGGCAGCGGCTGGATTGACGAGCGAAGTGTACCACCGGGCCGACTTGAGCGGGGCGCTGGCGCTCGCGCGGTCGCTGGCGGGCGAATCGGGCACAATTCTGCTGGCGGTCTCGCTGATGCTGGTCGGCGAGTGCATGCTGATTTGGGATGTCGATACGACTGCAATCTAGGCCTCTACTCGCCTCGACCTGAGCGGGCTTGCCGCGTCAAGTGTAAAGTAGTGCAACAGCCAGCCCATTGGAGCATTATGCCTGATCGATACGATAGCACACGCCGCGCCTGGGAAGATATCTGGGACGAAGCGACAATAGAGCTTGAGCTGGAAGCGGCCGCCTATGCGCGCTCCCAGGAAACCATCAACGCTTACCTGCCCTTCCTCGACAAGCGGGACGTTCACCTGGAAGCGGGCAGCGGCTTAAGCGCGATCGTTATTACGCTGCGCCAGAGCGGCTACGATGTGCATGGTCTGGATTACGCCCTCAACGCCTTGCTGGCGTCGCGCAGCCACGATGAGTCGCTGCCGCTGGCGGCGGGAGATGTGCACCATTTGCCTTATCGCGACAATTGCTTCGGCAGTTACCTGTCCTTCGGCGTGCTGGAGCATTTTGAGCAGGGTATGTTGCCCGCCTTGCGCGAAGCCTACCGAGTGGTCAAACCCGGCGGAGTCCTGATTTTGACGATTCCCTATCCCAATCTGATCAACAGATTGGTGCAATGGCGGCGTAAACTGTCCGGCGCCGGACCATTGACGGACGACGCCTTCTACGAAAGCACGTACACGCGGCGGCAACTGCGCGATGTCGTGACGGAGGCCGGCTTTCATATCGAGCTGTCGCAGCCCGCCAGTCATTCCTTCACCTTGTGGCAGTTGGGCGGGCCCTTCCGCGAAAAGGGCTATTATCGCACCAGCCCGCTGGCGGAACGCCTGGGCGCGCTGCTCAAGCGCCTGCTGCCCTGGCCCTTCAACTATTCAACGCTGATCGTGGCCCGTAAGTGAGACGTGGTGATTTGATTGCCTTTCACTGGCCGGCGCAGGCCGGATTCACCACAGAGGCACAGAAGTAATTCCAACAAAGTAATGCAACATTAACTAGGTCGTTGTAGGGGCGATTCTGTGAATCGCCCGTTGTTTTATTGTGGATTTTCGGGCGACACGCCTACAGTTCGACCTTGTGTGGATTTTCGCACGACTAACGTGGAACTACTGAGGGCACAGAGAAGAAATGCAGGCGCGACACAAGAGTAGCCCCAAAAATATACCCGACCCCTCTGTGTCCTCTGTGTTTCCTCATTTCCTCTGTGGTAAAGCCTGGGGTGCGCGCGCCATTGGGAATATAGCAATGAGTCACGACTCCCCGACCTGCCGCTGATTGACAAAGGCTATGCTTTTCAGTAGCCTTCAACTCACGTGTCCAGCGGATCAGTATTTTCGGGAGGGAAGCCACATGGAGCATCCAAAGCAGACGCAAGAAAGCATGGCGGCGCGCGTGATGCGCTTTGAGAAACTCAAAGACAAAGGCATCCCGATCATGTTTATCGACAGCATGCTGCCCGGGCACATGCGCATGAATTACGCCGTCATTGGCGACACCGCCGCCGAGAACCCGGATTACAGCATACAGCGCGCCATTACCGAGCCGCATCGCTTTCAGATCGGCATGGCCTGGGCGCCGCCCGGCTGTGGGCCCGCCTGGCATACGCATGACTACACCGAGTCCTTCTTCATTCTCTCCGGCCCCTTCACCTTCTACTGGGGCAATTCGGACGATCCGGACCAGGTCGAGGGCGAATTTGTGCTGAACGAATGGGACATGATCTCGCTGCCGCCGGGCATGTACCGCAGCTTCGAGTACTCCGGCGATTCAATCGGCTGGTTCTACGCCGTGCTCGAGTCGCATGCGGTCTACGAAGGCAAGGATCCCTACTGGGCGCCCAAGATTGAAGCGGCTGCGGCGGCCAAGGGCTATGAAGCTGACGAGCGCGGCAAGATGGTGCACCCGCCCGACTACGAGGCGCAAAAGGCGCAGCAAAACGACTACCTGCTCAAGACCTTCCGCAACCGGGCCGGCGTCGAGCTCAAAGACTTCCGTCCGCCACGTTAATCCCAAGGGCAACCCTATGAAAACGAGCACAGACCGTATTCTGACCACCCACGTCGGCAGCATGCCGCGGCCGCAGGCAGTGGTCGATCAGCTTTTTGCGCAAGACCGGGGCCAGGCTTACGACCAGGCCGAATTCGATCACGTTATGCAGCGGGCCGTGCGCGAGGTAGCCGCGAAGCAAGTGGCCGCTGGCGTCGACATCATCAGCGACGGCGAGATGAGCAAAATCAGCTACGCCACCTATATCCGCCACCGCTTCACCGGCTTCGAGATTGACGAGGTCCCGCGCGCCACACCCAAAGATCTGGACGACTTCCCGGCTTACAAACAGCGCTTGGCCGACGCCGGCGGCACGCCCAAGTATCATCGGCCGGTCGTGCGCGAGGCCATCACGATCAAAGACTTGTCGCCGCTGGAGAAGGACATCGAAAACCTGCTGGCGGCCCAAGAAGCGGCCGGCGCGACTCAAGCCTTCATGAACTCGGCCTCGCCCGGCGTCATCGCCGTCTTCCAGCCCAACGAGTATTACTCGGACGATGAGCAATTCCTGGCGGCGCTGGCCGAGGTGATGAAGGTCGAATACGAGAAGATCACCGAAGCCGGCTTGATCCTGCAGGTGGATTGCCCCGATCTGGCCATGGGGCGGCATATTCGCTTCCGCGATGTCGATACAGCCACCTTCAAGAAAGCCGCGCAAGCGCAAGTCGAAGCGCTGAACTATGCGCTTGAGAATGTGCCGGCTGATCGCGCGCGCATGCACTTGTGCTGGGGCAATTATGAGGGGCCGCATCATCACGATGTCGACCTGCGCGAGATCATCGACATTGTGCTGTCCGCCAAGCCGCAGGCGGTGCAATTCGAAGGCGCAAACCCGCGCCATCAGCATGAATGGCAGATCTGGGCGGAAGCGAATATCCCCGATGACAAAATCCTGATTCCCGGCACGCTGGATACCACCACCAACTTCGTCGAGCATCCCGAGCTGGTGGCGCAGCGCATTGAACGCTTCAGCGGCATTGTCGGCAAGGAACGCGTAATCGCCGGCACCGATTGCGGCTTCGGCACTTTCGCCGGCTTCGGCGCCGTGCATCCCGATATCGCCTACGCGAAGCTGCGCTCACTGGCCGAAGGCGCCCACATCGCCAGCCAGCGGCTGTGGGGCTGACGAGCACAGTTGAGATCAACGGAAACCTTGTAAGGCTTGATCGGTATTGTGCGACCAGCGATCACTCTGTACGCGATTCTTCCTCTCTTGCGCTGTCAGCGTGGCCTATCCCTTGGTTGAACGGCGTATACGCGCGAATTTAGCTCCCCTTCCCTGATTTATCGGGGAAGGGGCCGGAGGATGGGGTAAAATTCCGACGTACAAATCGAAATTCCAATCAAGCCTTGTAGGGGCGCCCCTGTGAGTTGCCAGCTGGCACCATCTATAGAAACGAGGTATTTCATGGCAATCCGATACATAAAGCGCGGCAAGACCGTCGAGCAGAAAGCCGACGCTGACGCCAAAGTGCAAGCAGTCGTGCGCGGCATCCTGGCGGACATAAACGAGCGCAAAGACGCCGCCGTCCGCGAGCTGTCGCAGAAATTCGACAACTGGAATCCGGACGACTTCAAACTCTCGTCGGCGCAGATCCAGCAGGTCATCAGCGGCCTGCCCGAGCAGGCGATCTCCGATATCAAGTTCGCCCAGGCGCAGGTGAGAAACTTCGCTCAGGCCCAGCGCGCGGCCCTGCAGGACATCGAAGTCGAGACGCTGCCCGGCGTGGTGCTGGGCCACAAGAATATCCCGGTCAACCGCGTCGGCTGCTACGTGCCCGGCGGCCGCTACCCCATGGTCGCCTCAGCCCACATGAGCGTGGTGACGGCCAAGACGGCCGGCGTCAAACGGATCATCGCCTGCACGCCGCCGATCAATGGCGAGCTGCCAGCGGCGACCATCGCGGCTATGCACTTTGGCGGCGCCGACGACATCTATATCCTGGGCGGCGTACAAGCGCTGGCGGCCATGGCCTATGGCGCGCTTGGCATCGAGCCGGTCGACATGATCGTGGGACCCGGCAATGCCTACGTGGCCGAAGCCAAACGACAACTCTTCGGCTTGGTGGGGATCGACCTGCTGGCTGGACCAACCGAAGTGCTGGTGGTCGCTGATGAGACGGCCGACGCTGAGCTCTGCGCGGTTGACCTGCTGGGCCAAGCCGAGCACGGGCCGACTTCGCCCGCCGTGCTGCTGACGACCAGTCGTACGTTGGCCGAAAGCATCGAAGCCGAGATCGGGCGTCAGTTGGAAACCCTGCCCACCGCTGACTTGGCAGGCGTCGCCTGGCGCGATTATGGCGAGGTCATCCTGGTTGATACCGACGAAGAAATGGTGCAGGTCGCCGACGAAATCGCCAGCGAGCACGTCGAGATACTCACGCGTGAACCGAACTATTTCCTGGAAAACATGAGCAATTACGGCGCGCTCTTCCTGGGGCCGGAGACCAATGTGGCTTACGGCGACAAGGTTATCGGCACCAATCACACTCTGCCAACCAAGAAAGCCGGGCGCTACACCGGCGGCTTATGGGTGGGCAAGTTCATCAAGACCGTGACCTACCAGCGCGTCACCGAAGAGGCCAGCGTGCTCATCGGCGAATACGGCAGCCGGCTCTGTGACCTCGAGGGCTTTATGGGGCACAAGGAGCAGTGTGATTTGCGCGTGCGGCGCTATGGGGGTGGCGGCTAACGTCGCGGAAGACTGACAGGCTTGTCATCAGCTTCAATCAGGTGTTGAAGGCGAGAGGTACTCCAATCGGTTAACCATATCTGCCGCCGTGTACACTTTGATAAACTCAATGAAGTATCGTAGCAGTACCCCGTAGTCTCGATACGCACCGGGAATGAAAACGATCCCGGCGTGTTCTATCCCTCGGTTCGCCATGCGTATGTAGTCTTTGTCGTAGGTGCATAAGACCCGGCCAACAGCCGTGGCGAATTTCAGTTGATTCGGATCACTCTGCCCGAGCCGCTCTAGATCTCGCGTCGTGAGCGTGTCTATCCCAAGCTCCTTCAACCGTTCAGCGACTTCTACTGGCATATTCTCGTCGAAGAAAAAGCGGATTACTTGCTCAGCCAATTTCTTCGTCCATGATAGCGACTAAGCGCTTCTCAAAATCATCGCCCAGTCCGCTGATCGCTTTGATGCTGGCGCGTTTCAACGCCACGCGGTACTTGCTAAGAGACGTGTCGAACGCATTCTGGAGCAATTTCGACTTTTCCGGTCGGCCCCAACCTTCCTCTGCCAACTCCAGCCCAATCCGGATGTCCTCGCGAATATCGTCGTCGATTTCCGCTCTGTTTTCGTAGTAATACGCCAGCGCCGCGTGAACCTTCGCCAAGCTAATGTCGTAATCAAGCGCTATCTGTTCGGGCGTCCGATTGCCAAATTGCATCGACATGATGATATCAATCACGCGTAAGCCAGTGCCGACGATGCACGGTCTGCCCCCTCGAACTTCGGGATCACGATATATTAAGTTGATGCTCTCAATTGTACTCATTGCCCTACCCTGACTCCGCAACGACCCAACTATTGTACCAAATGCAATGAAGAAATTGTCAGTGCGTTACGGTCCGCCGCTCCACAACCACCACTGTGCCCGCCATCTTGTCATGCCAGGTTTGATTCTCCCTGTCGGTGAAAGCCCAGATGTAGCCCAGCAAGAAAATCTGGCTGACCATGTAGCCCAGCACGTTGCGCAGCAGCGCGTCCAGCACACTGATGCGCCTGCCGTTCTTCTTGATGACGCGCAGGCCGAAAACCATCTTGCCCAAGGTCTGGCCGTTGAAGAGCCGCATCAACACGACATTGTAGACTGCGCTGACTGCCAGGTTGACCGGCAGCGCGTCTGACTGGAATTGAGCGATCGCCGCGTTGATCGCGTCCAGATCCGCGCTGGCCATGGCTTGGTTCAAGGCGGTGAAGGGACCGGTGGCGAATAGCACAGCGAAGGAAAAGATGCCCACGATGAAGCCGTCGATGACAATGGCGATGAAACGCTTGGATATCGGCGCCAGCTTGAAGGACCTCGGCCCGGCCGGCTCATGCGTCGGCGGGCTGTCGAGCGCGGGCGCGATCTTGTCCGGCCGCTTGATATTGGACAACTCGTCCAGCGCCCCCTGGGGGGTCGGGTCCAGCTCCAGCGCCTTCTCCAGGAACTCGACGCGCTGCCCCTGACTCAGCGCCGCCTGCGCCGCCAAATAGTAGGCTGCCGCGCTGGGATTCTCCTCCAACTCATGCGCCACCAGCTCCCGCGCATCTTCCATGCGGAAGCCGTCCAGCGCCCGCTGTATTTCCGCCAATCTGTCGCCCATGCGCCTCCCCCGTCGCGCGCCACGCAAGCAACCGCTATCATACCTGATTATACGCTCAATTGATCGACAAAGCGCCATACTCGCGCAAAGAGAAGGCTTGTTATTTTGTGTGAGCGCGGTTGACGCTTTTCGCTGCCGCCGAGCGGCTGTGTTATGATACGCCTTGCTTGAAGTCCGCTCGCCAGGGGAGTCAAACGCGCGCAGAATGACTGACATTAGACAGCAGATCGGCGCCAGCAAAGCCGGGCGCCGCTTCATCGCGCAAATGCGCTACTACAATGCGGGCGACTTCGGCAAGTTGCGCGGCTTTATGCGCAGCGGCTACTATGACCTGGTGCTGATGCAGAACCCGGTCGAACGACGCCTGCTGGATCTGAAAGCGACGCGCCGATTGTATGGCCGCCTAAAGATCGACCAGGTGGAGACGGCCGAAGACTACGCCATCCAGCTGATTCTGAAGGGTGAGAAGGGCGGGGCGCGCCTGCGCCTGCAGCTGACGGTCAACGAAAACTATCCGCATCAGGTGACGCATTACGCGCTTCTGCCCCTGGAAGATGCAGACCAGGATGTCTTATGACCCGTGAGCGCTCGACTGCGATTCTGCGCCGGCTCGACATCAATACCGAATTGGCCACCCGTATTCTGACCGGCTTCATCCGCGACAGCATGACCAAAGCCGGCATGTCGCGCGCCGTCATCGGCCTGTCCGGCGGCATCGATTCGGCGGTATCGGCTTATCTCTCGGCGCGGGCGCTCGGCGCTGAAAATGTGCTGGCTCTGCGTATGCCTTATCGCAGCTCGTCTGCCGAGAGCCTCAGCGATGCCAAAGCCGTGATCGAAGACCTGGGCATCCCGCACATGACCGTGCCTATCAGCGACATGGCCGATCCGCTGATTAATCGATTCCCGCAGATGAGCAGACTGCGTCAGGGCAATATCATGGCGCGAATGCGTATGATCACGCTCTATGACCAGTCGATGGCATGGGGCGGCCTGGTGATGGGCACCAGCAACAAGACCGAATTCCTGCTGGGCTACAGCACGATTTACGGCGACAGCGGCGTCGCCCTGCATCCGATTGCCGACCTGTACAAATATCAAATCCGGCAGATGGCGCGCTATCTGGGTTTGCCGCGCTCGGTCATCGACAAACCGCCCTCGGCTGACCTGTGGGTCGGGCAGACCGACGAGGACGAACTCGGCTTCAGCTATGACCAGGCCGATCAGGTGCTATTCTTGCTGGTGGACGAACGCTATACCGTGGAGGAAGTGGCGCAGGAAGGCTTCGACCGCGGCTTCGTGGCGCAGATCTGGGAGCGGGTCAAAGCCAACCACTACAAGCGCACCATGCCCAATATCGCCAAGCTCAGCAAGCGCAGCATCGGGCACGATTTCTTGTATTTACGCGATTATACCGGGCGCGCCGGACGCGTCTGAGCGATCAGCCGTTGATCTTGCTGGGCTGAATCTTGTAGATGACGCGCTGCTCTTTCCCCTTGCCCTCGGGATTGAACGAGTAGTAATCTTCGTTGCCCGAATAGACCCCCGACAGCTTGTTGATATGCGCCACAGCCGCCTCTGATTCATCAAAATCGACCACTTCGCCGCGGATTTCCGCCCAGTTGAAATCGTCTTTGGGGTCCAGGACCAGCACCGTAACTTTGGGGTTGGCGCGGATATTGCGGTCCTTGCGCCGCCCCACCGCCGAGTTGATCCATACCTGGTCGCCTTCCGCGCTGGCCCATACCGGCGTCACTTGCGGCTGGCCGTCGGGGTTGCTGGTGGCGAAGGACACCACAATCGGGCGGTCAAGCAGGTCTCGTACACGTTCAGGAATCGCTGCGGACATAAACGCTTGCTCCTTTGTTGATTTAATTCGCTAGCTACAGATGATTAGCGATTTTAGCCGAAATTGTCAATGCGCGTCAGTCTCTTCATCCGAAGCCAAAAGCTCGCCTACGCTGGGAACGGGTTGATCAGGATCGGGATCGGGATCGGGATCAGCGCGTTTCGCCGTCTGCTCCGGTTCCATATCCGCGGCGCCGCCGTTCTGCTGATGGTGCAGCATCCCCGCCAGCAGATTTGTCATGTCATCGCGCAGCCGCGCTTTGAATTCCTTATAATTTTCGCCCGGCAGCTGACCGTTGAGCGTAAAGGTTAAGTGCTCGGGAACGCGCGCGCCAGTCTGGCCAAGTTCCGGCTCCCAATGATCAATGAGATGCCAGGCGCTATTGCGGTACTGATACAACTCAAACAGTATTCGCACTTCGCCCTGCAAGCCGTCCAGGCGCATATCCAGCGCCAGCGGCAGCGCGCGGTTCTGCTTCTCGATGGCGGCCAGGGCCGACTTGCACAGCCTTTTCGACACGGGCGTCAGCGCCTTGCGCAGTTCGACCGTATCCAGCCCCGGCGCCCGCCGCATGATGCGATTCAACTGCTGGTTAATTTTGCGCGACATCACCACTTCGCTGCGGCTGATGCGGCCGTAAATGTCGTATTGCGCCGTGCGAACCGCCCTGACCATCCAGCCGCCCAGGATGTCGCCGTCTCGGCCCAGCAGCCGCTTGATCACCGTGACTTGATCGGGCGCGCCGGCTGCGGAAATCGCGCTGCTCTGCGCGTGGAATTGCCAGGCCTGCCGCCGGCCCAGCGCCGAATTGGGATCGTGCCAGTTATTCACCGCGTAGGGTGGTTGCCAGGGTTCAAACTTGGGCGGCCGCCGGAAAATCAGCCGCAGTATCAAGCTCAGCAGCCACAGGCAGAAAAGCGCCGCCAGCGTCATCCCGGCGAAGATCAGCAAATCGCGTTGGCTGTAGCCGCGCCCATTGACCTCGATGCCGTCGTCCTGAAAATTGAAGCCGAGATTCACCAGCGGAATATACAGGTCGTAATTCTGAGCGGACGCCGACGAACCGGGAGAGCCGGCAGAGTCACCGCCAGACAAACCGGCATCAGCCCGGTTTATGAGAAAGAGCTGGGTATTGTTGCGGGCGATCGGGCTGCCTTCCAGCTCAAACTCGTCAATGCCCGCCTGGATCTGGATCGATACATTATCCGCCGTCAATCCCGCTAGAGGCATGGGCAGCGAGAAGTTCCGCGACTCGTCTGCCGCCAATGCCGGCAATTCCGCGCTGGTCACGACCTGGCCCGTCTGATATTCGGAGATGAAAACCTCGGATGCTGCCAAGGCATCGCCGCCCTGATTGGAAACGGTGAAGCTGATGACGGCGGCGTCCGCTGTGTAGCCCACGCCGTCAACCGAGATGGCGTAATCGCGCGGTTGCCCCTGGGCGGCGGCCGCAAAAGCGCTGAGCAATACGAGAATCAGTAGATGAAAACGAGCCATTGGTTGTCGCTCAAATTCCGAGTTAAAAGTCGCGTAACGACCTGGCCGCCGCGCGCCATCGTTGAGTTTACTATAATGCCGAAAACCCGCTTGTCCAAGTCCATAGGCTAGTCGAGGCAGTGCTGTCGCTAACCCGTCTCCGGCGCTGGCCAACCTGAATGATTCCAAGTAAGTAATTGAAATCCTCAACTTGGTCGGCTGTAGGGGCGATTCTGTGAATCGCCCGAAAATGCAACATATAATTGAACTTCCTCTGCGCTCTCTGCGTGCTCTGTAGTTGGCTTTTGTTGCATGACTTACTTGTACGTTATTGTGTTACCATGTCCTGCGAAAATATGGAGCGCGATTCGCGTACCCACTTTGAACCAGCCGCGTACGAGCCGACAAAGATGCCAGTTGCAGACCACGACATTGATGCGCTGATCCGCGACTTGGCGCAAACCAGGCTGTCCGCCGACGCCTTCAATGAATATGCGCCCGGATACGCGAATAACGCCATCCGCCGCGCCAACTTGCGGCTGTATCTGCGCGCAATGGCGGCGCGGAAACCGCGGTCCCTGCTGGTGATGGAAGCGCCCGGTTATCGCGGCTGCCGCTTGACCGGCGTACCCGTGACCAGCCGCAAAGTCTTGCTTGAAGGCCTGCCCGCACTGGAGTTTTTCGGCGCCGAAGCCGGCTATCGCGATGTCGCCGAAGCCGGATTCGAGCGGGTCTACGGCGAGCAATCGGCCACCATCGTCTGGAGTGCGCTGTCGCAGTTGGGGGCGCTGCCCCTCATCTGGAATACCTTTCCCTTCCACCCGCACAAAACGGGCCATCCACTCAGCAATCGCAAGCCGCGCAAAGCCGAAACGGAGCAGGGCTCGGCATTCCTGTTGCGCTTGCTGGCGCAGTGGCGCTTTCAGCAAGTCATCGCTGTGGGTAATGTGGCTTATGAAACCTTGGGCGCGCTGGGGATTGCTTGCAGCAAGCTGCGGCATCCGGCGCATGGCGGAAAGAATGACTTCGTCGCCGGCTTGAGCGCGCTGCTGTCAGTCGGCGCTTGAGGCTTCGACCGCGTCCGATTGCTCTGAGTCGACCGGCTCCGTTTCAGTATCGTCGGCCGGCTCATCAATTGATTCCGCAGTCGGCGTACTGCCGCCTTCTTCTTCGTAGACATCGGCGTACAGCAGCTCGAAGGAATCTTTGGGCAGGCGATACAGCTCGGCGCCCGCTTCCTGCCCGGCATCGGACATCAGCGCTTCGTTCTGTATCTCCAAGGTGTCAAAGTAGATTTCCAGAATGCGATAATACTCGGCCGCGCCGCCCGGGCTGCCGGTGACATGCGCGACCTGGCGCCGCTGGATATGTGGTATGCGCTCGACCAAGGCCAGGAAGTCTTGATAGATATTTTCGAAGCGCTCGGCATTGTCCGGCTGCCGAAACAGGACCATGAACTTAATCATGAGGCGGGTTCATCTCGTTTCACTGAATATCAACTTTACGATACGAAACAACAGCACGATATGCAAGGGGGCGCGTCCATGCGGCGGTCATTCGCGACTGCGCCCCCCGCACGCAGCGGAGAATGAATATAGCCTCAAATGACGACGCCTGATTGCCCCTATGCGGTCATGGCTATAGTCTCGGTGCCCTCTGTGTCTCTTTTTATGAAACCTGCCCAAACCCCGTCGAAAGCCGCAGGGGCGACCGCCCGAAGGTGTATGCCATGACATTGGCGGGCGAGCCAATGGACAGTGTTGAAAATCTTGATTGACCTATAATGACATTGTATCTCAATCATAAGCGAGTGTGAGATGTCATTGAAACAGGCCTTTCCGAAGGAAATTCCGGCGACAACCCGTGAGGTAGTCGAAGCGATGTTGCCCGCAAATAGCGTTTGCCGCTTGCTGGGCGACAAGGCGGCGGAAATCATAGATGAGAGCGCCCTGGCCGCGATGTATCATGAAACCGGTCGCGGGGGCATCAATCCGGTGCTGCTCTGCTTTGTGCTAGTGTTGCAGTTTTTGGAGAACTTGCCAGATCGCGAGGCGGCTGAGATGTCAAGGCTGCGGCTGGATTGGAAATACGCCTTGCGCCAGGAGCTTGCCTGGACGGGCTTCCACTATTCAAGTCTGTGCAATTTTCGCAAGCGGCTCTATGCGCACGGCGGCGAATATGCGGTCTTCGAGCAGGTCTTGGCCTATGTGCAAGCATCGGGCTTTCTGAAATCAAAACGTCAGCGGACCGATGCGACGCATGTTTTGGCCGCGGTGGAGCGCCTGAGCCGGTTGGAATTGGTCTGGGAGACGCTGCGCTTGGCATTGGGCGCTCTGATAAACGCTGATGCGAAATGGGTATGTCAAAGCTTGCCGACCAGTTTTGTCAACTTTTACAGTCAAAAGCGGAGAGATTATCGTTTGAGCAAGGGGCAAGTTGAGCAAGCGATGGTGGACGCGGGTCGCGATGGTTTTTGGCTGCTGTCGCAAATTGAGCAAAAGGGACAATCGTCCTGGCAAGATTTGCCCGAAATCATCACGCTGGCTCGGGTACTGTCGGAGCAATTTGATCAAGACGATGAGGACGGCGGTTCGGGTCTGCAAGCCAAAGCCAATATTGACGCGAAAGGGGACGTGATTACTTCGCCGCATGAGCCCTCAGTTCGCTATAGCCGCAAAGGGAAAGAGACGGCGTGGCGCGGCTACAAGGCGCAAGTGACGGAGACAGTCGATGGCCACTTTCCGGTCATTACCGACATCGGGATTCACAGCGCCATTGAAGCCGATAGCTTGGCGCTGGGAAAGATACAAAAGCGCCTGGCGCGGCGCGGTTTGTTGCCGGAAAAACAGTATGTGGATCAGGCTTACTGTAACGGCAACACGTTGCAAGACAGTGAGCAAAAAGGACTTGACCTGCGTGGATTTATCGGCAGCCATTCGCGCAAGCCGGTCGGCTTTCGTTTGCAGGATTTCGACATAGATTTGGACAAGCGCCTTGCCCGCTGTCCAGCCGGCAAGGCGGCGACCACTTTTAATCCCTCTTCTCAGCCTGATGTCGCCTGGCACGTCCGCTTCGGCAAACAGTGTCAGAAGTGTCCTTTCAACTCGCTGTGCACGACTGAGAAACGCGGACGCAGCCTCGAAGTTTCGCCCTATCACCAGCAGTTGACAAAACGGCGACGAGAGCAGGCGAGCGCGGGCTTTGTCAAGGAAATGGACGCCCGCGCCCGCATAGAAAGCACCATCTGTGAACTGGCGCGGAAACATGGCTTGAGGCAAAGCCGTTACCGCGGGCAAAACAAAGTCGCATTGCAGGCGGCATTCACCGCCGCCGCGCTGAATCTGAAGCGCTTGGCACGGTGTCTAGCCCAACAAGCGGATTCTCTTGCTATCCAATCCTTGGTGAAACACTCTACTTGAGACTGTTTTTCAACAGACTCCAATGGCTCGCCCCTACATTCTCGTGATTTTTTCTGGTTCGGTTTATTGCCAGCCAGGTAGTCGCTTGCGGGCGGCTGTGGTACATTCTACGCCATTGGCCAAGCCGCATGGCATTGAACGAATAGACATAAGAATCAGGAAGAGATTATGCCCCAGCTGCACGAGATAGGACGTTTGCCCGACCCGATAGACAATTGCGCCATCGCCATTCGCGATCTGGCCGGCGGCACGCAAGTCCATTCCGGCGACCGCAAATTTGCGCTGTCGCATACTGTGCTGGAGGGCCATCGCTTCGCCATTCAGCCTATCCCGCCGGGCGCGGAACTAACATCCTGGGGCCAGCGCTTTGGCGTCGCCAAACGCGATATTGCGCCGGGCGAATACGTAATGAACGAAGGCGTGCAGGTCGAGCTGGAGCGGCGCAATCTCGATTTCGCCTTGCCGAACGCGCCCAATTTCGACAACCAGATTACGCCCTTTGAATTCGACGCCGGCGGCTTTAGCGTGGCTGCGCCCTTGCCGCTGCACAGCGATATGCGCCATTTTCAGGGTTACCCGCGCCCCGCCGGTCGCGGAGTCGGCACGCGCAACATGGTCGTCGTCGTTGGCACATCGTCGCTGGTGGCCGGTTTCGCGCGCACACTGGCGCAGCTGACCGCAGACCTGGCCGCTGACTTCCCCGACGTCGACGGCATCGTGCCCATAGCGCATACCGAAGGCGGCCATCAGAACCCCAACAATCGCGAGCTGCTCTTGCGCACCTTGGCCGGCTTCATGGTTCATCCCAATGTCGGCGCGGTGGTCGCGCTGGATTTCGGCGGCGAAGCGGTTACAAATGCCGACCTCAAACAGTACATGATCGATAACGACTATCCGCTGGGCCATGTGCTGCATAACTTTCATTCGCTGACGACCAGCTTCGACGCCAATGTCGCCTGGTTCAAAGACCTGCTGACGGACTGGCTGCCGCGGGTGAATCAGCTCGAGCGCAGCCCGCAGCCCTTGAGCGCCCTGAAGATCGCCTTGCAATGTGGTGGCTCCGACGCCTTTTCCGGCATCAGCGGCAATCCGCTGGCGGCTTGGGTGGCGAAGGAAGTCATCCGCTACGGCGGCTCGGCTAATCTGGCCGAGACCGACGAATTGATCGGTTCCGAATCCTACCTGCTGGACAAGATCGAGCGGCTCGAGCTGGCGCAAGATTTCCTCGGCAAGATTGAGCGCTTCAAAGAGCGGGTCAGCTGGCACGGGCAAACGGCCGAAGGCAATCCCTCCGGCGGCAATAAATTCCGCGGACTATACAATATCTATCTCAAGTCGCTGGGCGCGGCGGCCAAACGTCATCCCGATGTCCCGCTGCATGACGTGATCGAATACAGCCAGCTGATGACCAGCGGCGGCTTCTATTTCATGGATAGCCCCGGCAATGACCTGGAAAGCGTGGCCGGGCAGGTGGCCAGCGGCTGCAATATGATCTTCTTTGTGACCGGCAACGGCTCCATCACCAATTTCCCCTTCGTGCCGACCATCAAGTTCGTGACGACCACGGCGCGCTACAACTTGCTGCGCGGCGACATGGATGTGAACGCCGGCGAATACCTGGACGGGACGCCCCTGGACGAGCTGGGCGCGCGTACGCTGGACCAGACAGTTGCAGTCGCCGACGGACAGCGCTCGGTGGGGGAGCAGGCCGGGCATTACCAAGTCCAGATTTGGCGCGATTGGCAGCAGACCAGCCCGGCCAATGTGACCTTGATCGAGCGCCGCAGTTACTCCGGTCAGCCGCATGACATTCCCGCCGATGTCGAATTGCCGTCGGTCGCGGCGCCGGTGTATAAGTCCGAGCGCGGATTGACCAGCGAGCGTATTGGCCTGATCATGCCGACCAGTCTCTGTTCCGGCCAGATCGCCAAGATGACCGCCGACAGGCTCAATGCCCAGGGCCTGGGACGCGCCGCCGGGCTGACGCGCTTTGTGGCGCTGGTGCATACCGAAGGCTGCGGCGGCAATGTTCAGCCGGAATACAAAGACATGCAGATCGGCTACCTGCAGCATCCCAAGCTGCGTCATGCGCTGCTTCTCGAGCACGGCTGTGAGGTGACGCATAACAGCTACTTCCGGGGTTTAATGGAAGAGCAGAATCTGGAACCGGCCGATTTCGGCTGGGCCAGCATTCAACTCGACGGCGGCATTGATGCCGTCATGCGCAAGATTGCGGATTGGTTCAGCCGGCGCCTGCAGAACGACAGCCCGCCCCCGCGCATTATCGCTGGCCTGGAAGCGCTGCGCATCGGGCTGCTGACCCAGGCGGACGCGCCGGAATATGTGCAGCGCGATCTGGCGCGGCTCTGCAAGATCATCGTGGCCGGCGGCGGCAGCGTCGTCGTATCGGACAAAGACAGCTTGTGGGGCGGCGCCTTCTCCGCTGAGCTTGACTTGCCCGCTAAGCCGGAAGCCACGCTGGGATACGGCCAGGCGGCGACAAACGCTGGCTTCCACATCATGTCGAATCCGCGCCGACACTGGGGCGAGACGCTGACCGGCATCGGCGCCAGCGGCGTCGAGCTCATATTGGGCTATGTCGCCGGCTATCCTCTGGCCGGGCATCCGCTCGTGCCGGTGCTGCAAGCGAGCGCCAGCGCCGTTTCCGCTGAGGATCTGGATGCTGTGTTGCTCGAGGGGGACGACATTGCGTCGCGGCTCATCGACTTGCTGGTGGCGACCCTTTCAGGCGATCACACCGCGCGGCATCAAGTCACCGGCACGGACGACTTCCAGGTGACGCGGGGCTTGCTCGGCGTCTCATTCTAGACCGCCAGAATCAGCCGCGCCTGATGGCCAATTCGCGCCAGAATTCGGCGATGCGCTCAATCAGTATCGCCTCGCTGACGTAGGTGGCGTCAAATTCGACCACATCCTCGACCTCGCGGACGCGCCATTCCCGCTGTAATTCGCCGATGGCGCGCGAGCGCTCGACCGGGTCGTGGTAGCGGGCGCCCAGCGTCAAATGGATGCGCCGCAAAATCGAATCCAGCGAAGCCACCAGGCAAACGATGACGCCGTTGCGCTGCAATTCGGCCAGATGAACGCTGCCGACCAAGGTGCTGCCGGCCACGCGAATCAGACCGCGCCTATGCAGCGCGACCTCGTCCATGATCTCCGTTTCAACAGTCTTGAGATGGCGCTCGCCGTAGGTCGCGCGCAAGTTGGCGATGGTATCGCCCAGACGCTCCTCCAACTCCCGCTCGACGTCAATCAGGGTCAAGCCGAGGCGCTGTGCCAGTTGGCGCGAAATGCGCGGGCGATTGGGCTCGACATAGCCGGTCACGATCAAGTTGAGGTCGCCATGCAGGCGTAAATCACGCGCTTCCATCACGCCAGTCAGGGTACCATTCGTCCAGGAGCGCGGGCAATTCTTCAAATGAATTCACGCACGGATGCCCGCCATTAGCACTGTAGCCGTCCGCGTCTAGCTTGAGATGCCCGCCACTGCGACTGACATCACCCACCAATCGCTGTACGGCGCGCATGCCAACGCCCAGGGCGCCGCCGACATCGGCAATGGGATTGTCGCCGATGAAGACCGCTTCGTCCGGCGCGACGCCGATTCGCTCCAGCGCGCTATGGAAGATGCGCGGGTGCGGCTTCAGGTAGCCAACATCCGCCGCCGCCAGCCGACAATCAGGAAAGTAGGGCAGCAGGCTGTGCTCGCGCAATTCGCAATCTCTCAGCGACATGGGCTGCGAGGAATTGGTGACGACCCCCAGCCGAATCCGCCGCGAGCGCAGCTCATCCAGAACTGGAAAGACATCGGGAAAGACCACGGTGCCCGGCACGACTTTCCAGTCATAAGCGCTCAGAATCTCGTCGGCGAAGGCATCGGCCTCGCTGACACCCAGCTCAGTCAAAGTCTGCTGGAGGATTACTGGCATGACGGGCGCGCGAAGATTGGCGCGGGCGATCATCCAGGCGTCGCGGGTGCGCTTCGTATAGCGCTCGACCAGTTGCTCCAATGCGATGCCGGTCGGCGACAGTCGTCGGTTCAGAAAGCGCAGCACCCGGCCGAGGCGCTCCGCTTCGATTTGGCGCCAGCCGAGCGTGACGCCGCTCCAGTCGATTAAGGTATCGTCGAAGTCGAAAAGGACGGCTTTCAGCTGGCGCGCCACCGGGCCTTAGCCTCCGCCTCTGGCGGCGCGTTTAGCTTTGCGTTCCAGCGCTTTGCGGCGGCGCTCTTCGCGCTTGGCTTCGTCTTCGTTCCAGGGGGTCGGCCCATCCGATGACGGGGGCGCAGCTGCTTTCACGGGAGCGGGCGCGGCCACGGCTTCAGCGACGGCGGGCTCTGCTGCAGCGGCGGCAACCGGTTCGGGCAGCGCCACATCGTAGGCGAAGTCTTTGATAGCCTGCGCCGCTTTGTCCTCATAATCGTTGTAGAAGTCCTCCGCATTGACTGCATCCCGCATGCGCCAGACCAGCGCCGAGGCTTCCATTCCCGGCTCAACGCCGCTGTGGCGCGGCTGCCAGCCGAATTCGTCGCGAAGCTTCTGGCTGCTGATGACGGCCTCGCGCCCGAGCAGCTTGTCGCCCAGGGTCTTCTGCCGCAGCATGTCGAATAGTCCAGCGGCGGCGAATCGCGGCGCGCCCAGACCCAGTGCCGCGCTGACGGCCCCCGCGCAGTCGTCCGGGCTGCAAACGGTATCGTCCGCGGCGTTGATGACTGAGAAGCCTTCGGGCTGATCGTCGGCTTCCAGCAGCGTTACCAAGGCCGCCGCCAGATCATCTTCGTGTATCCACGAGGCCGGCAGAGTCCCGGCAGGCAAACGCCGCGAAGCCATGATCGCATCGGCCAGTGATACCGTTGCCGGGTTATTCCCACCATAAATGTAGCCGCTGCGGACAATATAGCCGTTCAGGCCACTATCCTTCAGCACAGCTTCCGCCGCCAGCATGGGCGCGAATTCGCTATCGCGCGCATCGTGGTCGCCTTCGACCGCCGCGCCGTGCCCGGCCTCGTAGAGATAGCCGAAGCTGAGCGAGACGATCCGCTGAACGCCATGCTTTGCCGCCGCTTCCGCAACTGCCTTCGTAAAATGCAGCAGCTGAGCTCCGCGCCCGGCAAACTGCGCGCCAGAATGCGGCAAGCCTCCACAGAACTGGGGAATAGCGTGGATGATCGCGTCCGCCTGCGCCATTTGCAGCGCGCTGAATACATCGCTCGCGCGGCCCAAGTCGGGATACACCGGCAAAGCGCCCGCTTGACGCAGAGCCAAGGCGCCTTCCGATGTACAGGCGCTGGCAACGACTTTGTGCCCGCGTTTCAACAGCGCGCGAACCGTCGCCAATCCGACGTCTTCTGCGCCGCCGGTCACAAATACACTCATCTGCTTGTTCGCTTCAGCCATCGCTCACTCTCTCACCGTGACGGATTGTCCTCGCCATTATGCCATAAACTGCCCGCCTTTGGCACGGGACTATTGACTTATGTTTGCATCATTTCTACTACCGCGCTGTGCTCACTCATAAACTGGTGTCAGTAGATGTCGCCTGGTTGAAGGCTGCTCGCTGTAGCAGTTTTGGACGCGCCAGAAATGCGCTTATGCCGGATGTCACTGCGATTGGAGGCTTCTGCAGCGCACCGATTGTTCCGGTCGTACGTACTATTATCATGGGGCCAGGATCAAGGAGAAGTATATGTCGCGCAAACTCAAAGGAAGTCCGCGCCGGTGGTTGACAGCCTCGAATTTACTAATTGCGCATCTGGCATTTCATGTCATATTTATATTTGGATATTGGTTTTCTGTTGCGGCGAGTTTGAGCTTTGCAGATCTCGACTTCTTTGAAAACCATCTACTTGCTTTCTTGTCAAACGCGTCTTCCAATCATCTTGCTTTGCTGCTTGTCCTTGCCATTCATACGCTTGTCGTTGTCGCCAATGGCTGGTGGAAGAAACGACGGCATGGGGCGGTAAGCAGTCAGTTCGATACGGAACTCGGCCACTTGTCAGCCGAGGAAAAGCTGGAGCTAGTCTTGGACGAAGTGGTCGAATTGCGCGAAGTCGTCAGTCAGACGCGCAATTCCGATCTGGCATCGGAGCGTCTGCGGGAACACGATCTTGAGCCAGAGGACGAGACGCTCCTTCAAGACGAATACCAAGCCGAGAAAGTCACCGACGGTTCGAGATGAGTGCAATAGCCACCAGTTGGATTTGGGCGGACGAGCGCAGTGGCGGGGTCAAAGGGGCGCGGCTGGATCTCGCGGCCCGAATCATCGAGTGGGTTGATCAGCCCGGCTGCGCCTGAAATGATGCCCTTCGGCCGCAGTTGGCAGCTGATTTCCTGGCAAACGGGCCCATCGAATCCGTTCCGGCTGATGTGCTGGCGGAGATGCGGGCCGCCCTTTGCATTGACAGCCCACGGCTTCGTCGCTAACATACTCATGTGTGCGGGCCTGTAGCTCAGTTGGGAGAGCGCCACAATGGCATTGTGGAAGTCAGGGGTTCGAGTCCCCTCAGGTCCACTTTAACGTCATGCCCGCGTAGATGACAATTATGGAATCAGCCATACAGTCGGAAGGGCGTATCGCGCGCGTGGAAGGGCGTCTGGACGAAGCTCTTTTGCACATGGCGACCAAGGCCGACATTGCTACAATGAAAGCCGAAATCGCGGAGATGCGCGGCACACTACGCATTTTGATCGCGCTGAATATCGGCATCGCGCTTGCCATTGCGTCTATGTTGCTGGGCTGGTTGCCTACGCCCCCGGTTTGAGCTGGCTGCCCGTGGTCAGCGACCGGTCTCTGGAGGAAATCCCTAACATGGCGAGACATAAGCGCAGCGTCTGGGAAGAAATGCTTGAAGTCGGTCGTCGAATCCTGAAAGAACTCGACGACTTTCTCGACCCAACGGCGCAGCAGCCACGCAAGCCGGCGCGCGTTCCTGTGCCCGTGCAAGAGAGAAGCAAAGGTCAGCGAAACGAATAGACGGCAAGTCACTTATCGTCTACAGGGCGCGGTCAAGAGGACTGCGCTTCGTTTGTTCCGGCTCGCCAATTGTAGCTTCCGCAGTTGCAACTCCGCGCGATAGCTGACATCATCTAGCGCTATACAGAGGCATTTGCGATGGGAGGGCGACCGTGCCCGAGTTCAAGATATTTGACGGACACAACGATACTTTGCTGCGCTTTTATCGAAATGAAGTGCATTACAGCGACTTTCTGGGCGAGATGGACAGCGGGCATATTGACTTGGCGCGCGCGCGCCGTGGCGGCTTCGCTGGCGGATTCTGCGCCGTCTACGTGCCCAATCCCGATAGTCGCATCGCGCCGGACAGCATGCCCGACACCAGCAAACCCTATGCGCCGCCGGCGGTCGAATTTGTCTATTCACAGGGCGTCGTCCTGCGTCAGATGGCGGATCTATTCAAGCTGCAAGCGGCCTCGGACGGGCAAGTCAAAGTAGTCCGCAGGGCCGACGAATTGCAGTCCTGTATCGATGCGGGCATCTTCGCCGCCATCTTGCACTTTGAAGGGGCGGAAGCCATCGACGAAGACCTGAACGCGCTGGAGGTCTATTATCAGGCGGGCATGCGCTCGCTGGGCATCGTCTGGAGCCGGCCGACGATCTTCGCGCACGGCGTGCCGATCGCCTTTCCCTCGACGCCCGATATCGGCCCCGGGCTAACCGACGCCGGGGTACGCCTGGTCAAACGGTGCAACGAGCTGGGCATCATGATCGACCTCTCGCATATGAACGAAGCCGGTTTCTGGGACGTGGCCGCGCTTAGCGATGCGCCCCTGGTCGCCACCCATTCCAACGTGTACGCGCTCTGCCAGATCTCGCGCAACCTAACAGACAAGCAGCTGGACGCCATCAAAGCCTCCGACGGCATGGTCGGGCTGAACTTCGCCACCGGCTTTCTCAACGAAGACGGCGCCTGGGACAGCGATCGCCCGCTTGATGTGATGGTGCGCCACCTGGACTACCTGGTCGAGCGGCTGGGCGAGACGCGCGTCGGCCTGGGCTCGGATTACGATGGCGCGCGCGTGCCCGATGCGGTCGGCGATGTATCGAAGCTGCCCAATCTGATCGCGGCGCTGCAAGCCGCCGGCTACAATGACGAGCTGCTGCACAAGCTGAGTCATCAGAATTGGGTGCGCGTCCTACGGCAGACTTGGGGCGCTTGAGCTGAGACACCATCAAACTCGCTGTTTACGGCGCATATTTTGTTTGATAAGCTGTTTCGCACCGCATAATTGCACGAATGCAGGCCTGAGATGAAAGCGAAAATGGCATCGGGTTTCGGGGTGACCCGCTCTTTCCTTATGTAGTCCGCCGGGACTGCCAATCTCACGCTGCCTCACACTCCGCATCCTCACTATTACGCCAAGCAACTGCTGCTCGCCAGACGCAAGTTTCGGGCGACGTTGCGCTTTTGCCCTGAGTTGAATCAATCTTGTATCAAACTTAATGTACGGAGGACCTAAGCACGATGTCAGAAACTTATCAGCCCCATGAGATAGAAGTGAAATGGCAGCGTAAATGGGAGGCGACCGAGCTTTACCGATCCAAAGTGGATTGGGACATGCCCAAGCACTACGCGCTCACCATGCTGCCTTATCCCTCGGGCGATTTGCATATCGGGCACTGGTTCGCCATGACGCCCTCCGACGCCCGCGCCCGCTGGATGCGCATGAAGGGCTACAACGTGCTCTTCCCGATGGGATTCGACGCCTTCGGCCTGCCCGCCGAGCAAGCGGCGATCTCGCGCAATATCCATCCCTGGAAGTGGACCTATGCCAATATCGAGCGCATGCGCGAGCAGCTGCGCAGCATGGGCGCCATGTTCGATTGGGAGCGAGAAGCCATCTCCTGCACGCCCGAATACTACAAGTGGTCGGAATGGTTCTTCAAACGCTTCTACGAAAAAGGCGTCGCTTACCGCGGCTCGGCGCTGGTCAACTGGTCAGAGTCGTTGCAGACCGTGCTGGCGAACGAGCAGGTCATCGACGGCAAAGACGAGCGTACCGGGCAGCCGGTGATACACAAGATGATGGAGCAGTGGTTCTTCGCCATCACAAAATACGCCGATGAGCTGCTGGACTTTGAGGGCATGGATTGGCCCGAGTCAATCAAGATCATGCAGACCAACTGGATCGGCCGCAGCGAAGGCGCCCGCGCCACCTTCCATACCGAATGCGGCGGCCATCCCATCGAGATCTATACCACCCGTCCCGATACGCTCTGGGGCGCGACCTTTATGGTGCTGGCGCCGGAGCATGATCTGGTCGCCAGGATCACCACGGACGAACAGCGCGCCGCCGTCGAGCATTACATCGACGAGATCGCAGCTGAGACCGAAATAGAGCGTATGATGGAACATCGCGAGAAGACCGGCGTCTTCACAGGCGCCTACGCCATCAACCCGGTCAATGACGAGCGTATCCCCATTTGGATCGCCGACTACGTCATGATCACCTACGGCACGGGCGCGATCATGGCCGTCCCCGCGCACGACCAGCGCGACTTCGAGTTCGCTCGCGCGCATGACCTGCCGATACGCGTGGTGATTCAGCCGGAAGATATGACCGAGCCGCTGACCGAAGCGGCCATGACTGGAGCCTATGACGGACCCGGCGTCATGGTCAACTCGGATGCCATGGACGGCAGTGTCAGCAGCTGGCGGAAGGGCCGCAAGAACCCGGCAATCAATCGCGTGATCGATTGGCTGGAAGCGACCGGCAAGGGCGAGGAATCGGTGAACTACCGTTTGCGCGACTGGCTGATCAGCCGGCAGCGCTACTGGGGCGGGCCCATCCCCATGATGTACGCCGGCGACGAGATCATTCCGGTTCCCGATGAGGACCTGCCCGTTGAGTTGCCGGAAGATGTCGATTTCGTGCCCACCGGTCGCAGTCCCTTGACCTACCACGAGCCCTTCTTCAAAGTAGACGAGACGCTGCGGCGCGAGACCGACACGCTGGATACATTCATGTGCTCGTCCTGGTATCAGCTGCGATACCTGTCGCCAGATTGCGACACGGCGCCTTTTGATGCCGAAGAGGCGGCCTACTGGCTGCCGGTCGATGTCTACACCGGCGGCGCCGAACATGCCGTGATGCACCTGCTCTACACGCGCTTCTTTACCAAGGTGCTGCGCGATATCGGTGTCTACGATAATGCCGCGGCTGCCATGCGCCGCCACGGGCGCGATCCCGACGGCGCATTCGATGAACCGATGACCGTGCTGCGCAATCAAGGCCAGGTGCTGGGTGGCGAGCGGCAAGGTCACTTCGTACTCTGCAGCGGGCGCGTCGCCGGCGAGCGGATGCTGGCGGAGCGCGTCGAAGTGGTCGACTGGAATCAGGTGCCGGCCGGCTTCGAAGGTTATTTCGGCGAGATTGCCCACCGAACTGAGAATGTGCTGCACCTGAATATGGCCGGCGTGATTTCTTTCGTCGAGGTATTGCCCGATGCCGAGGTCATCATCCCGCAAATCTCCGGCGAGAACAACGTCAATCAGCTGCAGCATCACCTGGATATCCAGCGCATGTCCAAGAGCAAGGGCAATGTCGTTAATCCCGATGAGTTGGTGGCGAAATACGGCGCCGATGCCGTCCGCTGCTACTTGATGTTCAACTTCGACTGGCAGAAGGGCGGGCCCTGGAACGAGAACAACATCAAGGGTCCACAAGGCTGGCTGCATGACATCTGGGAGATCGCTGCCGCCGGCGCGCCATCGACCGCGGGCGACCCCTCCGCCGAGCGCGATATCGTGCGCAAGCTGCACCAGACCATCGCCGTCATCAACCGCGGCCTGGAAGAATTCAGCTTCAACACGGCCATCGCCGAGCAGATGAAATTCAAAAACGCGCTGAAGGCGGCTTTGCGCGCTGGGTCAATCGGCGCGGATGTTTGGCGGGATGTGATGAGCCAGGTGATTCGCCTGCTGGCGCCGTTCGCCCCGCACATTGCTGAAGAGATCTGGCTGCGACTGGGTTGGGAATACAGCGTGCATACGCAGGCCTGGCCGGAATACGATGCCGATTTGGCGCGTGAAGAGACGGTCGACTTGGTGGTGATGGTCAATGGCAAACCGCGCGAGACCATCGCAGTAGAGGTGGATATCGATCAGGAACGCGCCCAGGAGATGGCCTTGGCCAGCGGCGCGGCTCAGCGCAGCTTGTCCGGCAAAGCGCCAAAACGGACAATCTTCATCCCCGGGCGCAATGGGACCGATCCCAAGGTGAATATCGTCGTGTGAATACCTGGTAGTGTATCGAATTCGGTTGAAATAGAAATGACGTGAACTCCGATTCATGCTAGTTGTCCTAGCAAAGCAAAAGAACAGGAGCCACGTCATGTACACTAGGATAACGCAGCCAGGATATGGTTTCAAATCTTTTTTGGCGGGCCTGAGAGCCAAACTGGCCGCGACCGCGTCTCAAATGATTGAATCTCAACTGGAGCGGGAAGTCACCGCCCGGTTGTATCGCCAAGCCTACCAAAGGCGCTCGCAGGTATCGCGTCAAAGTCAAGCGACCTGTCAAGTCTGCGGCAGTCAGCAGGCTAGTGATTTTGTGCGCAATGGACGGCGTCGGCGTCAATTAGTGACGGATTATGGGGTGTTGCAGGTCTGGCTGCCGCGTGTGCGCTGTCAATGTAATGGCAGTGTCAAGATACCCTTTTCCATCCTCAAGCCCTATCAACAAATTTGGGATGATGTCTGTGATCGCATTGGGCGCTGGGCGGATTTAGGCTTGAGTTTGCGGCAAATGCAGGCGGAAATCGGCGAGCAGTGTGGCACTCAAATGGGCTTGCGGACTTTGAATCGGGAGGCGCAAGCGGTGCGGATGCCGCCAGCGATGCCCTTGACCAGTTGCCCGCCAGTGGTCATGCTGGACGCCATTTGGCTGACCTTGCTCGAGGATACCGGTCAGAGCAAAGTCGACAGTCGCCAACGCCAACGCTCGGTCAAAGCGCGGCGCAAAGTCTGTGTCCTGGTGGCTTTGGGACTGTATCCGCAAAACCGGCGCTGGGGCATTGTGGGCTGGCAGTTGGCTGAGGATGAAAGTCGCCAGGCTTGGGAAGGCCTCTTATCCGACTTGGCGGCGCGCAAGCTATATCGCCAACGGGGGCTGGAACACTTCATTCATGACGGCAGCAAGGGCTTGATTGCCGCGCTGAACTATCTGCACCCTCATGTACCACATCAACGTTGCGCCTTCCACAAGCTGCGCAATCTCTGGCAGAGCATTCAAGTCCCCGATGCCTTGCCCAGCGGACAAGCCCGTCAATTCAAACAGCGCATCCTGCAACCCATTCGCGCCATCTTTGAGGCGAAAGACAGTCGAGAAGCAACAGAATTAAGGGATGCTTTCTGTCGGACTTATGCCGAAACACAATCTGATTTAGTCGCCACGCTGCAACGAGATTGGCAGGAGACCATTGCCTTTTTCCGGGTACTGCAGCGATACCCTAAGTGGCCGCGCTCGGCTTTACGAACGACCAGCCTCTTGGAACGGGTCAATCGAATGTTGAGACGGCTTTTCCGCCCCAAAGGCGCATTTCACTCGAGGACAGGTTTAATCGCTACTGTCGCGCGTGTGCTTAACCCATATCGGCTCGTATGAATTTCAACCGAATTCGATACACTACCGAATACCTGCGAGGTTTGCAATCTCTTAAACTTTACGCTATCCTTCAAACATCGATTGACGTAAGTGCCTGCACGGGAGAATTCTTATGCAAGAAGGTGGAATGGACATTGTCGTCAAGTATTGCGCTACTTGAGGACACCAACCTAATGCCGTCAGTTTGACGGATGAAATCTTGAACGAGCGTGAAATTGAGTATTTCATCAGCAGTTGGAAGCTGATTCCAGCCACCGGTGGAGTATTTGACGTCTGGGTCAACGGCGAGTTGATCTTTTCCAAGAAGGAAGTGGGCCGCCACGCGGAGCCCGGCGAAGTTCGCGCCGGGATCTTAAGGGTGCTTGAGACCGTGCGCCCCGCCGATTTCGAAATGGCTGGCAAGTAACAGTACGCGATTTGATAAGCGCTCTGCGCTGCTTGACTTGACAGGGTAGTGTATCGAATTCGGTTGAAATAGAAATGACGTGAACTCCGATTCATGCTAGTTGTCCTAGCAAAGCAAAAGAACAGGAGCCACGTCATGTACACTAGGATAACGCAGCCAGGATATGGTTTCAAATCTTTTTTGGCGGGCCTGAGAGCCAAACTGGCCGCGACCGCGTCTCAAATGATTGAATCTCAACTGGAGCGGGAAGTCACCGCCCGGTTGTATCGCCAAGCCTACCAAAGGCGCTCGCAGGTATCGCGTCAAAGTCAAGCGACCTGTCAAGTCTGCGGCAGTCAGCAGGCTAGTGATTTTGTGCGCAATGGACGGCGTCGGCGTCAATTAGTGACGGATTATGGGGTGTTGCAGGTCTGGCTGCCGCGTGTGCGCTGTCAATGTAATGGCAGTGTCAAGATACCCTTTTCCATCCTCAAGCCCTATCAACAAATTTGGGATGATGTCTGTGATCGCATTGGGCGCTGGGCGGATTTAGGCTTGAGTTTGCGGCAAATGCAGGCGGAAATCGGCGAGCAGTGTGGCACTCAAGTGGGCTTGCGGACTTTGAATCGGGAGGCGCAAGCGGTGCGGATGCCGCCAGCGATGCCCTTGACCAGTTGCCCGCCAGTGGTCATGCTGGACGCCATTTGGCTGACCTTGCTCGAGGATACCGGTCAGAGCAAAGTCGACAGTCGCCAACGTCAACGCTCGGTCAAAGCGCGGCGCAAAGTCTGTGTCCTGGTGGCTTTGGGACTGTATCCGCAAAACCGGCGCTGGGGCATTGTGGGCTGGCAATTGGCTGAGGACGAAAGTCGCCAGGCTTGGGAAAGCCTCTTATCCGACTTGGCGGCGCGCAAGCTATATCGCCAACGGGGGCTGGAACACTTCATTCATGACGGCAGCAAGGGCTTGATTGCCGCGCTGAACTATCTGCACCCTCATGTACCGCATCAACGTTGCGCCTTCCACAAACTGCGCAATCTCTGGCAGAGCATTCAAGTCCCCGATGCCTTGCCCAGCGGACAAGCCCGTCAATTCAAACAGCGCATCCTGCAACCCATTCGCGCCATCTTTGAGGCGAAAGACAGTCGAGAAGCAACAGAATTAAGGGATGCTTTCTGTCGGACTTATGCCGAAACACAATCTGATTTAGTCGCCACGCTGCAACGAGATTGGCAGGAGACCATTGCCTTTTTCCGGGTACTGCAGCGATACCCTAAGTGGCCGCGCTCGGCTTTACGAACGACCAGCCTCTTGGAACGGGTCAATCGAATGTTGAGACGGCTTTTCCGCCCCAAAGGCGCATTTCACTCGAGGACAGGTTTAATCGCTACTGTCGCGCGTGTGCTTAACCCATATCGGCTCGTATGAATTTCAACCGAATTCGATACACTACCCTTGACAGTAAGTGAACCGCCGCGCTATCTTGTAGTTAGCAGGCGGTTTTCTTTTGCCCAAAGGGGCGTGTGCGGCTTGGCACAGTTGCTTGGGCATTGTAAACTGTCTGTGTGAGAAGCGCCGGAGTTGACGATGAAAATCGCGACTTCGGCGACAGTGTTGATTCGAATCAATTTTAATAAGCAGAAAGAGCTGGACAGATGAAGCGTTTTGTATTGATTGCACTGCTTGTAGTTGCCGTACTGGTTGTGGGTACGGGCCTCACCGCCGCGCAAGATGGTCACATTGTTGAGCGCATCCGCGATCGCGGCGAGTTGATTTGTGGCGTTAACTCGGTACTGCCGGGCTTCGGCACACAGAATGACGCCGGTGATTTTGAAGGTTTTGACGTCGACATTTGCCGCGCGGTTGCCGCCGCTATCCTGGGCGACTCCAATGCGATCGCATTCCGTCCGCTTGCCGCTGCCGAGCGCCCGACCGCGCTGGCTAGTGGCGAGATTGACATGCTCAGCCGCAACACCACCTGGACGCTCAGCCGTGATACCGAATGGGGCGCCACCTTTGGTCCCACGACCTTCTATGATGGTCAGGGCATCATGGTCAAGATCGACTTTGGCGTGAGCACCATTGAAGAGCTCGGCGAAGAGAGCATTACCATGTGCGCCACTGCCGGCACCACCACCGAGTTGAATATCACGGACAAGGCCAACGCCCTTGGCGCCGACTGGGAATTGAATACATTCCCGGATTTCGACGCCATCATGGATGCCTACGAAGCGGGCGCCTGCGATGCCTTCACCAGCGATATCAGCAGCTTGGTCTCGCGTAAAGCCACCTCCGCCGATCCCGCCGCGCACTCGATTCTGCCCGGCGCCATCAGCAAGGAGCCGCTCGGCCCGGTTAGCCCGCAGAACGACGCCAACTTCGCGGATATCATCCGCTGGGTCGTCTGGGGCCTGCTGTCTGCGGAAGAGTTTGGCATCGACAGCATGAACATTGGCGACTTCATGGACAGTGAAGATGCTGGCGTCGGCCGTCTGCTCGGCTTGGGCGACAACGTAGCCGGTGATTACCTCGGCATCAATGACGAGTTCATGGTGGATGTGATCTCGCAGATGGGCAACTATGCCGAAATCTTTAATCGCAACCTGGGTCCGGACACCATTTTCGGCCTGGAACGCGGTTTTAACGCGCTCTGGACGGACGGCGGCCTGATGTACGCGGCGCCCTTCCGTTAGACCGAACCTCACCGTATCGTTTCGTTTCAAAGGGGTGCGCCATCAGCTTGGTGGCGCGCCCTTTTTTGTCTCAGTGTCCGCCGCTGTTCACCCAGAGATTTGTCAGTCGCTGGCGGATTGCATACAATATAGGCTATATTAGCTTTGGCTTCAAACTAGGAACTTCGTAATGCTCGAGAGCCAGCCTATGGATAGGCCCGCCGACGGTTCACCGCCAGAGAACCTGCTGCCCGCGATTTTTCGCGACGGCCGCATCCTTCAAGGCATCGCGCAGATTATCTTCGTCGCCATTGTCGTCCTCGTCCTGAACAACCTGCAAACACGCATCAACACGGCCCTGGAATCCACCAATCAGTCGCCGAATTTCGAATTCTTGCAGAACCGCGCCGGCTTCGACATTGCCGATTCCGGCAGTTACAGTTCAAACGACCGCTACATTGACGCCTTCCGCGTCGGCTTTATTAACACGATACGCGTCGTCTTGTTTGGCTTAATGGCGACTACCGCGCTTGGCATCATGGTCGGCATATTCTTGCTGAGTCGAAACTTCCTGTTGCGCACGATCTCGCGCGCCTATGTGGAAGTCCTGCGTAATACGCCGATCCTGCTGCAAATCTTTGCCTGGTTTTTCATCGTTATATTTGCGCTGCCACAGCAGCAGGAGTCCTTTGCCTTCCCGCAAGAAGGCATCCGCAGCCTGCCGCTGATGCAATACGCGCTTTCTTTGTTCGTGATTTTGGTGATCTGGCAAGCCACCGGCTCCATGAGGCGGCCCGCCTGGCGCAACGGAATAAGGCAAGTGAGCGTCGCCGTCGTCGTACTGGCGAACTTGCTTGGTCTGGTCTTGGTGGGCGCCGGCACACCGATCGAATTTCGGCCGGGCATCTACGTGAGCATCAAGGGCGTGGCGATATTTGAATTAATCCCCTCGTCTCTCTTCGCCGTCTGGATGGTTTTTGTCGTGGTCGGCGCGGTGGTCGCCATGGCCTTGTCGCGCTACTTCCAATTCATCACCGAGACGACCGGCAAGCCCATCCCCAGAACGCGATACGCGCTGCTGACATTTGCCGGATTCACACTGCTGGGCTGGCTGGTCATGGGCATGCGTCCCACGCCCTCCGTCATCCCCGTGTTCGACGAGAACAGCGGCGAATTCGTCGAGATGCCCTACGATGACGCCTTTGAATCTGGCCTGTTGACAATCGAGCAGGAACTGGAGTTCACCCGGCAGCCGCTCTTATACCGGCCGCCGACGCTCGATCGCCGCGGCCGCAACATTGAGACCGGCATTGAAATCTCGCCCTCGTATCTGGCGGTTTTCCTGGGTCTGGTGATCTACACCTCCGCATTCATTGCCGAGATCGTACGGGCCGGCATCCAGGCTGTGCCCAAGGGCCAGCTGGAAGCATCGCGCGCGCTGGGTCTCTCCCAGGGGGACATGCTGCGCTTGATTATCCTGCCGCAAGCGCTGCGCGTGATCATTCCACCGCTGGGCAATCAATTCCTGAATCTATCCAAAAACTCCAGTTTGGCGATCGCCGTGTCCTATACCGATATCTATCAAGTGACCAACACGATCATCAATCAGTCGGGGCAATCGGTGACCGGAATTCTGATGGTCTTGCTGGCTTACCTGCTTATCAGCTTGCTTATCTCCTTGGGAATGAACTTGGTCAATCAGCGTTTTCAGCTGGTGACAAGGTAGGCGCGCGATGTCGGAACAGCGAAACGCAGACGCCAACCGAACGATCATCAATCGTCACGACGAGGGTACGCTGCCGCCGCCGAAACTGGAAGTCGGCCTGGTTGGCTGGCTGCGACAGAATCTCTTTGGCTCGCCGGCCGATGCCGTCGTCACAATTCTGTCGTCCCTGCTGATTTTGGTGCTGGTCTACGGCTTCTTTGACTGGTCCGTGCGAACGGCCAACTGGTTCACCGTCATCAACAACCAGCGCCTCTTTATGATGGAGTCCTTCGAACCGGAGTTCGAGTGGCGCCTGGCGTTGACTGTGCTGCTTTCCGCCCTGCTGACCGGCATCAGCCTGGCGGCCTGGGCGCGCCGTTCCTGGACTGTATTGGCGGGCCTGTCCGTGACTTTGCTGGCGGCGCTGGCGCTGCTTCCGCCGATCATCGACGCCTTGATTCCGCAACCCCTTTCTTATTTCACCGCCGGCAATGTCGAAATCGTCGACCGCGCCTCCACCTTGACGCCGCAGCGTGACCTGGCCTTCATCGCACAGGCGGGCGAGACGGTGTCGCTGCGCCTGGCGCTGGATGAAGTGGCTGATATCGAGACCTTGAGCAATCTGGCCGGCTTTTCCGATCGCGTCGCCAATACCCTGGCCAATGCCGCGCACAATCGGCTGGATCGCCAAGTCTTAACCGGCGAGACTTTTGATCGCATGCTGAGCGGCGAATTGACCGAAGGCCTGGAAGAACGAACACGACTCAACATCCGCACCTTCACACGCACCAACGATATGCTGGCCTCGACTGCGCAATACGTTGACGCCATCAGCGACCTACTGACTGCGAACGACGCTACGGTGGCGGAATTGCGCCTGTGGCTGGGCCGGCTGGAAGGCGCCGCTCGTGGCCTGGATCCGCGCGAAGACGCGATACTGGCGACCGTGGAAGCGGTCGAGGATGGCGCGACGACCCTGTCTATGACCGATCGTGTGCCGACCGACCTGCATGAGGCCATCGCTGAGTTGACCGCCGTTACGCTGGCCAGCGAACAGCTGGAAGACCTGGGCGAAATGCTGATTCTCCAACTCTCGGAAGACTTGATCGGCCAGCCGGATCAGAGCGACGACGATGAAGAATTGATCAATCCGCTGCCGCGTGAAGCCGCTTTCCTGCGCGATATGTGGGTGCGCTTGCTGACGCCGCAGTCGGTGCTTGATCTGTATCAGATTGGGCAAACGCCGATGGCAGTGGCCATCCGCGACGCGGGGTCATACGCCGTGCTGGCGGAAGCCGTGCTCAGCGAGGCGAGCGATTCCGTCAGCTTTGAGGTCCCGGTGGACGGCTGGTACATCTTGTCGAAAGATGCCGTGGCAGGCGAGACCGGCACGGCCATCCTGGCGGCGGACGGCATTCACCCCATCGTCGAACGCACGCTCAGCGCGACCGAATCCCGCTTTGTGCGCCTGACCGATAACGAATTGGTCATCAGCGAGAGTCGGCCGGAAATCGATGGCAAGAGCGCGCCCTTCGTCGTCTTGATCGACAATCAGTTCCGCGGCCTGCGCGACCTCAAAACTTATCTGGTACACTTCATCCCGCCTTTCTTTGAGCAAGTCGAGCGACTGCTGCTGCCTTTCTTTATGACGCTGGCCTGGGGATTCGCCCTGGGGCGCGCGTTGGCGCACATGTCCGGCGAGAACACAATCTTCAACAGCACCAGCAGCCGCCTGAGCGTGTTGGCTTGGTCGACCACGCCTTTGCTGGTCTTGCTGGCTTATTTCGTCCTTCTGGATGGCGATGCCCCGATTCAAGGCGCGCCGTCAGTTGTTCTCAAGATATTGGCCGCCGCGGGCGTGGTTCTGTTGGTGCGTTATATTGAGGACTGGCTGAGCCGCGCTAATCCGGGCGAAGACGCCGAAGGCTCGCTCAGCCGATTCCTGATGTACGGCTGGGGCGCATTCCCCTTCCTCATGTACCTGATGGTCTCGGGCGTCAGCGGCCTTTCCGGCGGCGCGCTGGGCAGCATTGTCGGCGGCTTGATCTGGCTGCTGCTGATGTATTTCATCGGCCTGAATTATCGCAATTCACTGGGTTACATCCTGTTGATCGGCGGCTTCTTCGCCCAGATCCTGCAGTCTTTTGTGGTCAATCTGGTATGGGAGGGCTGGAACAGCGAAGCGGTCGGCGCCATCTTAATCTGGCTGGTCATCGCTGCCATCGGCGTCTTCACGGGTCAACGCGGCGCGGTGCTGAGAGGCAGCCTGACCGCGGGCATGAAGCGCTACGGCTATCTGATTTCTTGCATCGTATTCCTGTTCATCTTTGTTGATACCAACACGCTCGCCGACGGCGCGGACGGTTCCGCCACGCTGCTGGCGGGCTTGGCTGTCGTATTCTGGCTGGCCTGGATGTTCTTCAGCGGGGCCACGCGTTGGAGTTCCAATCGAATCATTATCGGATTGCTGCTGCTCACCTTCCTGTGGATGCAGTCCTGGACCATGGTCGATCGCTGGTCGACCATATACTTCGTGCTCTGGTTGACGGCCGGGGCGCTGACGTTTAAGCGCGGCGAACAAGCGCAGGCCGAACCATACAAAGCCGAAGACATGCAGCGCAGCCCCATTTACCGGCGTTATTCCATTCAGGGCATGCTGGCGGCGGCGGGCGTCTGGCTGGCGGCTCTGCTCCTTTTGCCGAGCCTGATAGCCGGCCTGAACACGCAGGGCATACTACAGACCTCGCCCCAGGAATTGCTGCCCCTGTCCGACAAGCGCATCTGGGGCGGCTTGATGCTGACCATGCAATTGACGATCCTGGGCGTGGGCGCCTCCTTCCCCATCGGTCTGGCGCTGGCGCTGGGGCGGCGCAGCAATCTGCCCGTCGTGAAGTACGCCTGCATCCTCTACATCGAGGTTGTGCGCGGCGTTCCGCTGATCACCGTGCTATTCCTGGCGGTGCTGATGGTGCCTCTGGTTGACCCGACCCTGGCTTCCATCGAAAACGCCGTGCGCGCCTGGGTGGGCATCACCATGTTTAGCGCTGCCTACCTGGCGGAAAATGTGCGCGGCGGCTTGCAATCGATCGACCGCGGCCAGACGGAAGCGGCGCAAGCTGTGGGTTTGTCCACCTGGCAGACGACGCTGCACATCCTGCTGCCGCAGGCTCTGCGCGCGGTCATCCCGGCGCTGGTTGGGCAATTCATCTCTTTATTCAAAGACACATCGCTGGTCTTTATCGTCGGACTGGCCGAGATCGTGGGCATCGCCAATCGCGTGGTCGCTCAGGCGGAATTTCTGGGGCGGCGGCAAGAGACTTTTCTCTACGTGGCCATCCTGTTCTTCGTCTTCAGCTACATCATGTCCTACATCAGCCGCAAGATAGAAGCGACCGGCTCGGGCGCAATCCGGTCGCAGCAGCTTTGATCCTGGTGTCTTACAGGGCTTGATGCAGCTGCCGGCAGTCAACATCGGAGGTTCCAATGCAAGAACTTAACCAGCAAGTCATGGCGAGCGACGAGCCGATAATAATTTGTCGCGAAATGAACAAGTGGTTTGGCGATTTCCACGTCCTGCGCAATATCACGCTGGAAGTGATGCCGCAAGAAGTGCTCGTCATCATTGGGCCCTCCGGCTCAGGCAAGTCCACCTTGATTCGCTGCATTAATCGCCTCGAAGAGCATCAAGACGGCCGAATCGTCGTCAATGGCATAGAACTGAGCCATGATGTGCAGAATATCGCCGAGATCCGCCGCGAGACCGGCATGGTATTCCAGCAATTTAACCTCTTCCCGCATTTGACGGTCATGGACAATATCACGCTGGCGCCGATGAAGGTGCGGCACTGGGCGCGCGACAAAGCCGAGCAGCGGGCGATGGAATTGCTGGAGCGCGTGGAAATCCCCGAGCAAGCCTTCAAGTATCCGGGTCAGCTATCGGGCGGGCAGCAGCAGCGCGTGGCGATCGCGCGGGCGCTGGCGATGGAGCCCAGGGTCATGCTCTTTGACGAGCCGACCTCGGCGCTGGATCCGGAGATGATCAAGGAAGTGCTCGATGTGATGAAGGAGCTGGCGCGCACCGGCATGACCATGTTGGTCGTCACGCATGAGATGGGTTTCGCCCGCGAAGTGGCCGACCGCGTCATCTTCATGGATATGGGTCGCATCGTGGAGGAGGGACCGCCGGAGAATTTCTTCAGCCCCGATATCGTGCATCATCCGCGCACGCAGGAATTTCTCGACCAGATCTTGTAAGACTGACCGTGCAAAGCGAGTCCCTCCCGCAGAACTGCCGAGAGGGACGGATTGCTTCGCCTTTAGCTGTTCAGCTTGTCCAATTCGGCTTGCAGCGCTTGGCGCAGCGTCTCAGGATTGGCGCCGTCGATAGGCCGGCCGCCGATAACGAAGGTAGGCGTGCTGCGTATGCCCAGGGCCGCGCCGCGGTCGTGATCAAAGCGCACAGTCGCTACATGCGTGCCTGCGTCGTAACAGCTGCGCAGCGCCGCTTCATCCAGGCCAACCGCGCCACCCAGCTGAATCAGATCATCCGCGCTGGCTCTCCCTTGCTCGGCCTGAACGTAAATCGCATCGTGCATGGTCCAGAATTGCTCGTTGCCTTGATCCAGCGCGCACTGCGCTACTTCGGCCGCCCGCTGGCTGTAAGGCGGAACGATGATGGGAATGTCGCGATAGACGAAATTCACCCGCCCGCCGAAGTCTTCCAGCAGCGCCTCGATGATGCCTTCCTCGTGCCAGTATTTGCAGGCGTGGCAGCCATAAGCGCCGTACTCGATTAAGGTGACGGGCGCGTCCGGGTTGCCCAGGATCGGATCCAGCTCCAGGCGCTCCAAAGTCTCCGCGCTCGGCGGCTGGTAGCCATAGAGAAGCGTATCCGGGTAGAAGGCGGCCCAGGCGAACCAGAAATGCGGGAAGGCGTTGATCGCTTGCAGCTGCGTCCCGGCCAGCTCGCCGCTGGTCGCGCTGCCGAAGATATTCCAGGCGCTGCCGGTCTCTTGGTCGACGATGCTGCCGTCTGCGACCTGGAAGGTGAGCGCCCGGCCGCCGACCTGGCGATCAAAGAGGGCCGCCATGCCGACATCGCGCGATTGGTCGATGTTGGCGGCGTCCAGCGCGCTGAAGGCGCCCGGCTGCCAGATTGCTACTACGTCGCGCTCGGCGAGCCTGTCATTGATGACGACCGCGTCCGCCAATGCGGCGAAGGGATAGGCCACGCTGACATCGCCGATGGCCGCGCCCAAAACGCGCTCGGTCGCCATCAGTCGCCCGTCCGGCGTACCCATGAACAGGAAGGGCCGCGGGCTGCTGTCGTAGTTAACATAGGGGTTGCTGCCATAGAAACGGCCCTGCGTCGATAACACTTCGCCCTGCGGATACTGCTCCTTGAAGGCCGCGTATCCGACCAGTTGCGAGGGCACGATATCCAGCAGCGTCCCGGTATAGGTCCCCACGATGCCCTCGCCGGTCAATTGCTGCCACAGCGACTGCGTCAAATCGTCCCACATGATCAGGTCGCTGTTGCGCAGCAAGCCGCTGACGCCGAAGCGCAGGGTATCGCCGCCTACACTGCGGTCAAAAACGATGGCGCTGTTGCAAAGCGGGCAGAAGGTCACGGCCACTGGCGTATCGCCGATGATGTCGTTGGCGATCTCGTGGCGCGTCAATATCGCCAGCGGATAGGCGCGCGCGATGCCGTCAATTTCCAGCGCGATGACCGGCGAGCTTGCTTGCAGCCATAGGTCGGCGGTCGCCAAATCGTCAAATTGTGGATTGTCGATGGGCGGGATGCCATCGCGCCCGACGCCGCCCGACATGATTTCGTAGAAGACGCCCTCGGCGCTCTTGCAGACATCGGTGAGGTTCCAGACGTTCTGCCAATTGTTCAGCAGCGCTTCATCATTGAAGGGCGCCGGCGGCTCGTCGCAACTGAGCTGCGCCATGGAGACGGCGGGCAGGAGCGTGACGAGCAGAGCCAGAGCGATGATTCTGAGTCCTTGATACATGTTAGGTCCTTTGAACTAGTCTGGGGAATTGGATTCGCCGAGCAGGCTATGCAATCCCTTTTCGCCGATAATAGCGGGCGCGCCTTACGAATGCGTTACGCTTGAGCGCTGCGCCAGTTTGATACTTGCTGAGAGCGGGACGCGCCTCAATTTTCAGCGCTGTCGGACGCGTCGCCGTTCAGCAGCGTATCCGGATGAAATGCCGCCCAGGCAAACCAGAAGTGAGTTGAGGCATGGGTCTGTCGCAAGGTCGAACCGGCCAAGGGACCCTCATAGGCTTCGCCAAGAATGTTCCAGCGACTGCCGGTTTCGTAATCCACAAATCCGCTCCCATCGTAGAAAAAACTCAGATTGCGATCGCTATCCAGCCGCCGCTCAAACATCAGCGCCATGCCGACATCACGCGAAGAGTCGATGTCGCTTTGGTCCAGCGCGCTGGCGGCGCCCGCCTGCCAGAAGACGACGATCTCGACATCGCCAACCCTGTCATTGACGACGCGAACCTGCCGCAGCAGCGGAAAACTATACGCCGCCGGCTGCTCAGCGACCTCAGCGCCCAAAACGCGTTCGGTAGGATGGAGCCGATTATCAGGCGCGCCGCGGAACAGGAAGGGCTCGGCGCTGCTGTCGTAACCGGTGTAAGGGTTGCGGCCGTAAGCGCCTAGGGGACCCTGCAGAACTTTGCCCAGGGGATAGCGCTCGCGGAAGACGGCGAAACTGATCATCTGCGACGTCACGTATTCCAGCCGCCGCCCGCTGTATTCGCCGACGATGGCATAACCAGTCAGTTGCTGCCACCACGATTCGGTCAAATCATCCCACATGATCAAGTCGCTGTTGAGCAAATTGCCGGAGACGCCGAAGCGCAGCGTTTCGCCATCGACGCGCCGGTCGTATACCAGCGCGATGTTGCAAAGCGGGCAGAAGGTTACCGCGACGGGTATCTCGTCCACCACATCGTTGACAATTTCATGGCGCGTCAGCACTTCCAGTGGGTAGGCGCGCGCATCGCCGGCGACATTGACCGCGACCACGGGCGAATTGGCGGACAGATTATATACGCTGTCCACCGGCTGGAATCGCGGATTGTCAATTGGCGGTATGCCATCGCGCGGTACGCCGCCGGAAACGACCTGATCCAAGTCGATGATTGACTTGCTGAAATCCGTCTTCCAGCCGGATGTCGGCCCAGCCATCATCGAGTTGCTGAACCACCAGATTGCCGCCAGCACGATTGTCCCTGCCAGCAGCAGCCTAAGCGTTCGTTTTCTCAGTATCCTTGACATCAAGTCTCTTGATTACAAGCGCTAACGCGGCAGCGATTATTCGCGCAGGCGTCGCCTAAGGCTGATTCATACCTTAGTGTACCTTAGTTTCCGTAGACTTCCGTTTCTGGATGAAAAGCCGCCCAAGCAAACCAGAAATGCGGGAAAGCGTTAATCCAGCGCAATTGACTGCCTTCGAGTTCGCCGGCAATGGCTTCGCCGAAGGCATTCCAGGTCGATTGTGTCGCCTCATCGCGAAAACTGCCATCGCCATTGTTGATAAATCGCAGGGCGCTGCCGTCATCCAGCGTCGCTTCGTACATACCGGCTGTGCCAGTATCGCGGGCGTTATCGATCACCGAGTCGCCCAAGGCGCTGGCGACGCCGGCCTGATAGAAGACTGCCAGCGGCGTATCAGCGACGACATCGTTGATCACACGCTCAACTCGCAGAATGTCGAAAGGGTAGGCGACCGCGACATCACCGATGGTCGCCGCCAGCACACGGTCCACCGGCGAATCGAGCCGCGGGTCGATCTCGCCCCGAAACAGGAAGGGGCGGCCGAGCTGGGTATCATAGTCGCGATAGGGATTGAGGCCGTATTGGCGGTTGTAGCCCGTATCGCGCGACATCACCAGGCCATCGGGATGCCGCTGCGCGAAGCTGCCGAAGCTGATCACTTGCGATGGCACGATATCCAGCAGCGTCCCGGCGTAGGCGCCGACCAATGCTTCGCCAGTCAACTGCTGCCACCAGGATTCGCTTCCCCGATCAAACATGATCAGGTCGCTGTTGCGCAGCAGGCCACTGACGCCGAATTCAAGCGCTTCTTCGCCTATTTGCCGCTCAAAGGTGATAGAGCTGTTGCAAAGCGGGCAGAAAGTCACGGCGATCGGAATGTCGGCGAGTTCGTCATTGGCGATTTCATGCCACATCAAAATCGCCAGCGGGTAAGCGCGCGCCTCGCCGGCGATTTCAACGGCGATCACGGGCGAGCGTTGGTTGAGCCACTCGGCCGCGCTAGCGATCGATTCCATGGCCGGGTCGGTGACCGACGGAATGCCGTCTTTAACAGGATTGCCGACCAGGATTTCCTCGAAGTCGACGATGCTTTGGCAGAAGTCGGTCGTCCAATTGACCGTCCTCAGGTTGGATGGGCTGCAGTCTCCATCGTCGGCGCGGGATATGAGCGCCGTTCCGAGCAGAAATACGCTGGCGATCAGCGCAACGCTGCGCGTCCCTTGTTTTATGCGCTTCAGAAAATCGATAGCTTGCATGTTTTTTCCAGTTTTGTCTATGCCGACGGCATCTCGCTTAGATACTACCTATCGCTCCTTACAATTACGTTACGCAGACTGGAATGGTAAAATACTGGACATAGTTGAGGGAGGTTCGCCTCCAATGTGGCGGCTAACTTGGTCGGGCTTATTTATCATCGGCATATTGCTGGTGCTGTTTGGCATCAGTGTTGACTACTTGCTGCCCTGGACGAGTCCGGGTGTCAATCCGCTGCAGTTGCTTGTAATTGCGGCCGGCTTGGCAATGTTGATCCTCGCGGCGTTACTGCGCGGCAGACGCTCCCGGCCAGGGAATAGCGGGCGGTTGGGACGCAGTTGGGAGCTTATCCTGGCATCCGCGCTGGTCACTATCTTCGCGCTTGAAATTGCGCTGGTGGCGAGGGGCGTACCCGTGTATTACCCCGCCGATCCTGCAAATACCGCGCTCCGAGAGCGGCCTTGGTGGACATGTGGCGCAGCCGGCTGCCACTATGTCTATGATGAAGTGCAAGCCGCCTGCGCAACCGGCGAACTCAAGGACCGCGTATGCGCTGTCAACAGACAGGGCTACGCCGGCTCGGAAGATTTCATTTTGTCCGCAGACTGGCAGGAAAGAACTCGCATTCTCTTGTTAGGCGACTCCTTCACTTGGGGCATGCGCGCCGAATTGGGAAGTTCCTACGCTGAGACTCTGGAAAACGCTTTGCCGCAAGCCATAATTTGGAATACCGGCATGCCGGGCGCTGGCACCAATCAGGCGCTTATGGTCTTTGAAACGTATGCGCCCCTGCTGCGGCCTCAGCTGACTATCCTGGGTTTCTACCAGAACGACTTTGACGACAACCTGCTGCCTATCGATTCCTGGCTCAACGCGCTTGATGGCAATGGCCAGACATTTCACGTGCGACGGTACGCAATTGACGAAGAGGAAAATGTCACTGAACTTGACCTTTACACCCTCGGCTTTATTCGCGCCAATGGCCGACATCCCCCGTCCAGCGAGCTGGAAAGACAGCTGGGTATGACGCGCTTGGGCACGCTCCTGCTTAGATTGAGAGACATGGCCGCGTCACCCGCCCCAGAAGCGGCGCCTTACGAGCGCCGACGCCAGGTTACCAAGCAGTATCTTCTTGATCTGAAACGCGCTGTTTCGTCGAGCGGTTCGGAGCTTCTTGTTATCTTGATTCCATATTCGGAAGATATTGAAGATACTCAGGGCCTTCGTCCGCGCTTCCGAATTGCCAAAGAGCTAATGCGCGAACTAAGTATTCCTTACTTGAATCCGATCAGCATCCTTGATCCAGTAGCCGATTACGGCCTGCCGCTTGATAGTCACTGGACCAATACTGGCCATCAGAAGGTCGGCGAGCTGCTCAGCGACTGCGTCCGGCGTTATCTCGCTAGCGGCGGCTTCTCCGATTGCGCCCACATAACGCTGCCCTAAGCAGACGCCTTTTGTAGAGGACGGTCACTGACCAATGGCGAAATCAAGAAGCACTTACATTTGCTCCAACTGCGGCAAGCGCAGCGCAGCGTACTTGGGGCGCTGTCCCAATTGCGGCGAATTCGGCGCGATGGAGGAGCATGTCGAGCAGGCGAACCGACGCTCGGGCAAAAGTCTCGTCTCCACATCTGGTAGCCAGCGGGCGCCGCTGCGGCTCGCGGATGTTGATCTGAGTCAGGAAGCGCGCATCGCCTTGCCGATTGAGGAATTCAGCCGGGTGCTGGGCGGAGGCTTGGTGCCGGGTTCCCTGGTGCTTCTGGGCGGCGAGCCCGGCATTGGCAAGTCCACGCTGGTACTGGAGCTTTCGGCCAAGCTGGCGGCGGCGATCGGCAGAGTCCTCTATGTCAGCGGAGAGGAGAGCGCGCGGCAGATCAAGATGCGCGCCGAACGCCTGGGCCTGCGCGCGCCTGATCTGTATTTGCTCACGGAAACCGATCTCAGCGAGATCATCAGCCAGGCGCAGGCCCTGGATCCCACGCTGCTCGTGATTGATTCGATTCAGACGACCCGCGACTCCGAGTTGAGTTCGTCGCCCGGGCTGGTCGCCCAAGTGCGGCATTGCGCGGCGGAATTGCAGAAGCTGGCCAAGGGCAGCGGCCTCAGCATCTTGATGATCGGCCATGTGACCAAAGACGGCAATATAGCCGGGCCGCGCGTTTTGGAGCATATCGTAGACGCCGTCCTCTACCTCGAGGGCGATCCCTTTCAACAATACCGGCTGTTGCGCGGTGTCAAGAATCGCTTCGGCGCGACCAGCGAAGTCGGCGTCTTCGAGATGAGCGGCAGCGGCTTGGCGCAAGTGCCCAACCCGTCCGAGGCTTTTCTGGAAGAGCGCATGATCAACGCCTCGGGATCCGCTATCGCCATCACCATGGAAGGCACGCGTCCGCTGCTGGTTGAATTGCAGGCGCTGACCAGCCCCTCGGCTTTTGGCAATCCGCGGCGCACTCCCAACGGCATTGACCTGAATCGATTGCTATTGATCAGCGCCGTATTGAGCAAGCGCGTCGGCTTGAAGTTGTGGGAGCAGGATATTTTCGTCAACGTGATTGGCGGGCTGCGCATTACGGAGCCAGCTTCCGATCTGGCCATGGCGATGGCGATCGCGTCCAGCCATCACGACCGCCCGCTGCCGGCTGACCTCGCCATCGTCGGTGAAGTCGGGCTCAGCGGCGAAGTTCGCCGGGTAGGGCAGCTGTCGGCGCGGTTGAACGAAGCGCAGAAAATCGGCTTCAAGCGCGCTCTCGTGCCCAAGCTGCGTCGGCGCGCGAACGACCTGCCGGCCGGCATAAAACTCATTGAGGTTCGCAGTGTGGCGGAGGCGCTGCGCGCGGTGCTGTCCGGAGATGCCGATTAGGGATACTTGCGATTGAGCAGTCGGGCGTAGGGAATCGTCTCGCGGACGTGGTTTAAGCCGCAGACCCAGGCCACCGTGCGCTCAATGCCGATGCCGAAGCCGGCGTGTGGCACAGTCCCGAAGCGGCGCAATTCCAGATACCACTCGTAAGCCTCGCGCCCCAAGCCCATCGCGTCGATATTCCTCGCCAGCAGGTCCAGGTCGTGGATGCGCTCGCTGCCGCCGATGATTTCGCCGTAGCCTTCGGGCGCCAGCAAATCGACGCTGCGGCAGACTTCCGGCCGTCCTTCCACAGGCGTCATATAGAAGGCTTTGACCGCCGTGGGGTAGTGGTAGACGAATACGGGCTTGTCAAACATCTCCGCCAGCGCCGTCTCATGCGGGCTGCCGAAGTCCTCGCCCCATTCGATCGCCAGCTCGGCCTTTTGCTGCGGGTCATCCAGTTCGGTGCGCAGCGCCTGCAAGCGCGCCACGGCATCGTCATAGCTGATGCGGGCGAAGGGGGCCGTGATCGCCTCCAGCTTGTTGACGTCGCGTTCGATAATGGCCAGCTCCTGTTGGTGTTTCGCCAGCACTTGCTCAACGACGGCGCTGACCAAGCCCTCTTCGATGCCCATCAGCTCTTCGAGGGTGCAAAAGGCGATCTCCGGCTCGAGCATCCAGAATTCGATCAGATGGCGGCGTGTCTTGGACTTCTCGGCGCGAAAAGTCGGCCCGAAGCAGTAGACCTTGCCGAATGCCATGATATTGGCTTCGTTATAGAGTTGACCGGTCTGGGCCAGGTAGGCGGTCTCGCCGAAGTAATCGACATCAAAGAGGGTAGTAGTCTCTTCGCCGGCGGCGGGCGTGATTATCGGCGTATCGACCAGCAGAAAACCTTGATCGTCCAGCCAATCGCGCATGGCTTTGATGATGGTGGCGCGAATGCGCAGTATGGCCCACTGTCGGTTGCTGCGCACCCACAGGTGACGATGGTTCATCAAGAACTCGGTACCATGGTCTTTGGGCGTGATGGGATAGTCATCGGCCTGCTGCACCAGTTGAAGTTGCTGTATGCCGATTTCATAGCCGCCGGGGTAGCCGGGCGCGCGCTCGTCAGCCCGTACCGTGCCGGTGACTATTACCGAAGATTCCTGCGACAGCCCGCGGGCGATTTCGAATTCGTCGGGCGCCATCTCTTTTTTGAAAGCCACGCACTGCGCTTGGCCGCTGCCATCGCGCAGCAGGATGAATTGCAGGCGTCCCTTGCCCGTCCGATTATAGACCCAGCCCCGAACCGTGACCTCTTGGCCGTCGTAACTCGCGATGTCTTTGATCTGTATGACCTTCGTCACAGGCTATTCCTTGCTCGTCGAATTGGCTGCATCAGCGAGATTATAGCATAGGAACAGCGCAGACTCGCGGCGACGGCTGGTGTGGAGTCACACTTCTATCAAGCAGCCTTCAGCCGCCCGCAGCAGCCGATCCCAGAGCGCCAGGCCCAAGCCCTGTTTATCCGGCGCGCGCGCGAGAATCAGGTCAACTCCGGCGCCGTCCAAAGCGCGCATGGCGGCAAACAGTCGCAGCGCGGCTTGCTCGGCAGTTTCGCCCAAGCGCTCGATGGTCACATCAAGGTCAGCAAAGGCGGCGGCATCCGCATCGCCGAGCATCAGGCCGACGCGGCGATTACCAGCGATTTCGGCGCGCATGGCGGCGTAGACCGCGGCGTCGTCGCTGCCTTGGAAGAGCAGTAGCCTGGCGCGCGGCGAGTAATGCTTGAGCAGTGTGCCGGGCGCCGGCGCGGCTTCTCCGTCGCTCAGGAATCGCGGCTCAAAGCGCAAGTCGGGGATGACTTGACGCAGGGCTTCCAGGGGCACACCGCCCGGTCGCAGCAACTGCGGCGGATCGTCAACCAGGCTGACGATGGTGGATTCCAGACCGATGGCGGTCGGGCCCGCATCCAGCAGCACGTCTACTTCGTCAGCGAGGTCGTCAAGGACGTGTTGCGCTGTCGTGGGGCTGGGGCGGGAGAAGCGATTGGCGCTGGGCGCGGCGATGGGGACTCCGGCGGCTTCAATCAAGGCGGCGGCCACCGCGTGGTCAGGCATGCGCACAGCTAGCGTGTCCAGACCGGCGGTCAGGTTGGCCGGCAGCTGCGCCGACTTAGGCAGCACCAGCGTCAGCGCGCCGGGCCAGAAGCGGCGGCAGAGTTCGCGCGCCAAATCGGACACATCGCGCGCAATATCGTCGAGCTGGTCGACGTGGGTGATGTGCGCGATCAGCGGGTCGGTGGCCGGGCGTCCCTTGGCGCGGAAGATCTTGTGGACGGCGTCTGCGTCCCAGGCGTTGGCGCCCAGGCCGTAGACCGTTTCTGTGGGAAAGGCGACCAGGCCGCCGGACTTGATCGCCCGGGCGGCGATGTCGATGGCAGCGGCCGCCGGCTGTTCAGCGCTGACGCGAAAATGCTGCATCTCGCCCGCTCTTCGCGTTTTGTGCCGCGCCAAAATGCCCCCTCTCGTGTTATGCCGCCGCTGTATTCTACCACGCGGAAGGCGGCGCCTATATTGTCGCTGGCGGCTCTGCTTCGGTTTCATTCATCTATGCCGACTATAATCAGAGTAAGCGAGACTATGGAGGCGGGCAGCGATGACAATCTTGGTGACGGGCGCCGCGGGTTATCTGGGCAATCAAACCGTAAAGAAATTGGCAGCGCTGGGACGCCCGGCGCGCGCGCTGGCGCGCAAGCGGGCCAAAGCGGCGCTGCGCCTGGCTGATGTCGCCGAGCGGGTTGAAATCGTCGAAGGCGATGTCACGCGCCCGGAGAGCCTGGCGCCGGCCATGCGCGACGTCAGCGCCGTGATCCACTATGTCGCCATCGCCATGGAAAAGGGCGGGCAGACTTACGAATCGGTCAACTACCAGGGCACAGTGAATGTCCTGAAGGCGGCGAAATCGGCCGGCGTTACGCGCTTTATCAATATGAGCCAGAACGGCGCCAGCAGCCAGCTGCCCTATCGCTTTCTGGCCAGCAAAGGCCGCGCGCAGGAATATGTCGCCGCTTCGGACATGCGGTGGACGGCGCTGCGGCCCTCGGCCATATTCGGCCCGCAAGACGAGTTCTTCAATACCTTCGCGCGTCTGCTCAAGATTACGCCGCTGGTCTTTCCGCTGATCGGCGGCGGCAAGGCCGAATTCCAGCCGGTGTCCGTCTACGATGTGGTGGAGGCGGTGGTTCGCTGCCTGGATGATGACAGCACGATCGGCGCGGAACTGGCGCTGGGCGGGCCGGAGGCGCTCACGCTGGGAGAGATTGAGCGGCGCGTCATGGCGGCGATGAATGCGCGCCGTCTGCTTGTGCCGGCGCCGGTGGACTTGCTGCGGCCGGCGGTGCGGCTGATGCAGGCGCTACTGCCGGGTTCGCCTGTCAGCACCAGCCTGCTCGACCTGCTGGCGGTCGCCAATACCGTGCCCGACAACGCCCTCGTCAACCACTTCGGCATGGCGCCGATTCCTTTCGCGGGTGAGCATATTCAGTATTTGAACGACCATTCGCTGGGCGATATCTTCGCCAAATTCTTGCGCAACGCGACCGTCAATTGAGGCGCAGCAGGTCGTCAAAGTAGCGCTTCTGCGCAGCGGACGCTCTGCCGGCGGAGAAGCGGACTGAGGCGTGCTCAGTGGCTGCTCGTCCCATTTGGTGTCGCAGGTCGCCTTCTCGCAGCAGGCGCAGCACCTGAGCCGCCATCGCTTCATCGTCGCCGCTGTTGACCAGGAAGCCGGTCACGCCGTCGATGATCGTCTCTGAGGGTCCGCCGCGGCGGCTGCTCACTACCGGCCGACCGCAGGCCATGGCTTCCAGGTTGGCTTTGCCGTAACTTTCGAATTCCGAGGGGCAGACGACGACATCGGCAGCCGCGTAGACCAACTCGACATCCCCCCGAAAGCCGATGTAGCGCAGGCGGTCGCGCAGCAGTGTGCTGGACTTCGCCCGCTCCAGGATTTGCTCGCGATAGCGCTGGTCAGCGGCGACGCCAAAGACATCGTCGCCGGCGATGACAAATTGCGTCTGAGGCGCTTCCGCCAGCACGCGTTCCGCCATGGCCTGAAAGGTATGGTGTCCCTTTACTCGCTGGAAGCGCGCCGCCATCGCCACCACCAGAGCGTCTTGACGCAGTCCGAGTTCGCGGCGCAAGTCGGCGCCATCGATTCGCGGATGGAAGCGCTTGGTATCGACGCCGGAATAAATCACCGGCAACTGCTCAGGCGGCATGAAGGGCGGGTCGCCCAGGAAGCCGGCGCGGATGGCCCTTGAACGCGCGACAGTGGGCAGTCCGCGGAAGAAAGCGCGCTGCCAGGGCTTGGGCCGGAACCACCAGCCCCAGACGGTCCAGCATAGCGGGACGCGAGCCCGGCGCGCGGCCGGCGCGATCAAGGGCAGCGTGTGGTAGTCGGCGTGTACCAGGTCGATGCGCTGGCCTTTGAGCAAATCGGCCATGCGCCTCACGACCCGGAAACGCGCCCAAATGGCCGGCACAAAATAGGTCGACGCGCCGCGATAGCCGATGATATGCGTCTGCCGCCCGGCCAAGCGCCATTGCGCCCCCAGCTCGCCGTCCCGCGGCAGCAGCAGGTGGCATTCGTAGTCGTCCGCCAAGGCATCGGCCAGCGTGAGCAAGTCGGTTTCGCCGCCGCCAAGCCCGCGATACCAGGATGTGAAGAGAATGCGCTTCATGCGCTTACTCGCAAAGCGGCAGCACAAGATGCCGCTCGCGCTCGGGGCAGGTCAGGTCGCGCGGCGGATGATCCGCCTCGATTCGCCGCAGCAGCTCGGCCGGGCTTTCGACTTGCCACAGGCGGGCCAGGCCCCTTGCGTCCCGCGTTAAGAAGCGCTGGGCATCGCCGCTGTGGCTGAAGTCTAGGAGAGGATGGGCGCTGACGAATTGCTGGTCGATGGCCGCGGCCGCCGTGTCCCAGACGGTCACATCACTTCCTGACGACGCCAGCAGCAGGCCGAGCTCTGGAAGCAAACGCAGCGATTGGATCGCGGAAGCCTTCACTGAAAGCGTGTGCAGAATGTCTCCAGTTTCCGTGCCGACAATCTGGAAGCGGCCGTCGCCGAGAGCGAGAAGCAGGAATTCGCCATCGGGCGATAGCTCGCCATAGGCGACGTCCAGGAAGGCGCGGCGGCGGACGCTGTTGTCGGCGATGGCGACCGCTGTGAGACCAGCCAGGCCGCCCTGCAGGCGAACAAAAAAGTAGAGCCTCTCGCCATCGGGGCTGAAGGCCAGGTCGAGCTTGTCGGCCGACGCATCGCCCAGCGGATAGGCGCCCAGGGCTGCTGCGCTGGCGGCATCCCAGAGCAGGACGTGTTGGGCATGGACGGTCGCGAAGTTTGCGCCGCCGGCTGCGAATGCGACCTGCAACGGCGGGCCCGCGCCCCCGGCGTTTAAGCGCAAAGGCGACTCGGATTCAGCCCGCAGCAGCCAGAGCTGGTCGCCTGCCTGAGCCAGCAGCAACTCGCCGTCGCGCGACAGGCGCATCTGCTGGGCATCGTCCCAATCGGCGGGCCAGCTATGCAGCGTCTCGCCCGATTCGAAATCGTGGAGCGAGACAAGGTCTCCTTGATATGTGGCGAAGCGGGCGCCGGCCTTGCTGACCAGGCTGGCGTTGTATTGGCTGATGATCTCGTCCGTGTCAATGGCTCGCAGTGTAGCGCCGTCCTCATCTACCAGCAGCATAGTTGCGCCGCTGGGGCTGAGACCCGTGCCCGGCAACGCGCCGGGGTAGGTCGCGGTCGGCTCAGCCCAGCCTTGGTTCAGGCTCCACAGAAAGGCGCTGCCCTCAGCAGAGCGCCCGACGATGGTATTGCCGTCCGCGCTGACCGCAACTTGCGCCAGTGTTTGTGGCGCTGACGCAAGCTGCCGGATGAGCATGCCGTCGGCGCTGGACCACAAGACGAGGCGATCGTCATGGGTTGCTGACAGCAGTGTAGCCGCGTCGATAAAATCGGCGCTGGCCAGGCTCGCGGCCAGTTCGTTTTCAAAGCTGCGGATGAGGCTACCGTCGGTCGAATTGATGAGGACGGCCCGCTGCTCCCCGTCGCTGGCGCGGACGCCGACGAGCGCACGATCTTCATGAAAAGTGATGAAGAGCAGTTCATCGGTAGCGGCAGTCAAATCGCCGCCGCCGAGCAGCGACCAGTTGAAGCCTTCGGTCACAGTCGCGATCCGCTGCCCCGTATTCAAGTCCCAGAGCGTCAGATCGCCGGTATCGGGGTCGCCGGGGTACGCGGGCAAGCTGCGCCCGCCGCTGTAGCCGATTCTGCCGCCCCCGTCGTAGCCGCGGTATACGCGGTTATCGCTGATGAGTTCCAGCGTATCGGCAGTCCACTGGCGCATTTGTGGAATGCCGTCGTCGTTGGCCCAGCCGATGATGCGGCCGCCGTCGGTCGTGACCAGCAGATCGTTGATCGTCAGCGCAGTATCGGCGTCCGCTGAAAATGCAGCCAGCTCCTCGCCGGTCTCGCTGTCCCAGGCGACCAGCGTGGGATCGCCTGCCGCGCTGAAGACGGTGTCTCCGGCGGAGTTAAAGGCGAGTGTTGTGACCGCTGCCCGATGGCCCTCTAGCCGATGGATTGCCGTGCCGCTGTTGGCAACGCGAATGACGACTTCGCCGTCGGCTGAGCCAGTGACCAGCAGAGTGCCGTCCGGGCTGTAGGCCAAAGCCGTGATGGGCGCATCGCTGTCGTCGATCTCGTGCTTCAGCGTCCAAGTCGCGCTGTCGAAGATTTGCAGCTTGGCAGCCGTCCGCTGGACAAGGGCGAAGCTGCCGCCGCCCGGCTGAAACTCTAGCAGCGCGACATCCTCCAGCGTCAGGCTTGCGTCGGTTGAGACTGCCTGCCGCATTATACGGTAGGCCGGCGTGGGATCTTCCAGGGCGTCTTTGGCGGTCCAGGCCAATGCCAGAGCCAGTTCGCCATCGCCCGCGTCAAGGGCTGCCTCGGCTGCCCGAATCAGGCGCAGGGCGTCGGCATCGCGCGCCAGCGCATAGACTTCTGTGGCACGCGCCTGGGTGGCGATGGCTTGCGCGGTCTGCGTGGCATAAGCGGCTTGTGTGGCGGCTGCCGCTTCAGCCTGCGCCGTTTGACTGACGGAAACCCCTATGCTTTCGCTTGTGGCCGCCAGCACATCGACCAAGCCGACGGCGCTGTCGCTGGCCGCTGTGGCTGCTGCGGATGTCAGCGCCACTTGCGCGCGCGCAGCGCTGGTTTGGGCGGCCGCCGCCTGCGCCGCCGCATTGGCGTCGAGCGCCGCGCGCAGCACGAAGAAACTCGCGATCAGCAGAATTATGAGCAGCAGCGCCAGGCTGAGCCTAGCGAAGGGAATCGTTGGCCCGCTGGGGGCGCGCTGACGGCGACTGCTGTGGATATATTCGACCAGCAGCGGCGACGGCTTCACCGTTCGCAGCGTGTCATTGGCTAGCCACTGGCGCGCCGCCATGACGCGCTCGGGCGGCAGCAGTTGGCTCGGCCGGCGGCCACGGCGCTGCCAGCGATCCGCGGCCACTAGCAATTCGGTGTGCAGCCTGACCTCGTAATCGACCGCCATATATTGGCGCGCTTCCTCCACGCGATCCGCCAAGTGGTCTTGCTCGCGGAAGAAGACGTAGGGATTGTCGGCGACGGCGGGGTGCACCTCGACGTCTATGTCTTCATCGAGGATCAAGCTGACGATGCGTTTGCTGTTGGTGACGGCGTGCTGGATCAGCTCGTTGCAGAGTTGGCTGGCGGCCGAGACCGGCGAAAGCACGATGGCTACGGCGTGGGAGCGCAAGACATCGGCTTTGAGCAGACCGATATCCACAGCGCGGCCGCTGAACTCGTCCTCATCAAAGCGGCAGGCGAGGCCAAGCGCTTTCAGCTGTGCCGCGATGCGCCGCACGACAACGATATCGTCGGGGTGGTATATAAAAAAGATGTCGAAAAATTGTTCGGAATCAACCACGCCAAAGCCAGGTAGCTGCTATCACCCGCTGCTACAGTGAATATAGCATAGAAGCGTGAGCGGCATGTCGGCATCGGCGGGTCATCGTCGGCTGCCAAGCCAACGAAAACCGCCGGCGCATGCCAACGAAAACCGCCGGCGCATGCCGACGGTTTCCTGTTGCTTTAGAGGGGAACGCTAAAGGCGTCCCTAGGAACTACTCCGCGGCTTGATGGGTAATGCGCCCTTCCAGCTCAACGCTGAGCGGGCTGTTGGCTGCGATGTAATCGGCCACAACCTGATCGAGCGGGCGGCCGGCGTCGTAGGCGTTCATGGCGTTAGTCTCGAGGATGGAGAAGCCATCGCCGCCGCTGCGCATGTAGTCATTACTGGCGACGGAGTAAACGGCGTCCATATCGAGAGCGACGAATTCGCCGTCCTGCATGACCTCGGCGCTGACGATGCGGCTGCCCGGCTCCTGGGTGGCGTCATAGGTATAGCGAATCCCCGCGACTTGCAGGAAGCGCCCGGACGCGCCGTCAACCATCGGATTGTTGTCCTCGTCGACTTGTACGCGGCCGACGCCGTTCTCCAAGGCTGCCAGGACATCGGCGCCGGTCAAGTCGAAGGTGCTGATCAAGTTGCCGAAGGGCAGCACGTTCAGAACCTCGCCCAGCGAGATTGCGCCTTCGTCAATGTCGGCGCGGATGCCGCCGCCGTTCTGCAGCACGATATCAACGCCGGTATCTTCAAGCACGGCATCGGTGATCACGTTGCCCAGCAGGCATTCGACAATGCGGCAGAGGCGCGGGCTGGTGCCGGTCAAAGCGACCGACGTCTCGCCGACGGGCACGGCGCGCAGCTCGGCGATCGGCTCGGCCAAGCCGGCGATGATGTCGCTGAGGTGCGGATCGGGGCTGATGTAGCGGCTGAGCAGAATGGCATCGCCGTCCCAATCGCTGACCACGCCGTCGGCGTCAAATTCGACATCCAGCCGACCGAGGTAGAGCGTCTTGGTGCTGGCTTGCACGACCAGGACAGGCTCGCCGCTGGCGCTTTCCAGCACGGTGGGATACTCGCCCAGCGCGCCGGCGTACTGGTTGCTTAGGAAGGTATTGGTGTGTCCGCCGACCACGACGTCAACGCCGCTGACGCCCTGCGCCACGGCGACATCAGCGCCATAACCGATATGCGTGAGCAGGATGATCTTGTTGACGCCTTCCGCAGTCAGCTTGTCGACTTCGTTCTGCGTGACGCCGATCAAGTCGCTGTCAAAGACGATGGCGTCGCTGGGCTTGGACAGGATGTCGGTCTCGGGCGTCACCAGGCCGATGACGCCGATCTGCTCGCCGCCGACCTCCAAAGTCACGGACGGTTTTACCAAGTCGGCCAGAAGCGGCTCTTCGCTGAAGTCGGTGTTGGCGCTGAGGGCGGGGAAGTTCAGGCCCTGCACAAAGGCGGCCAGGATTTCTTCGCCATCGTCGAATTCGTGGTTGCCGAGGGCCATGGCGTCGTAGCCGATGGCGTTCATGATCTGTACGCTGTCTTGCCCGCGATGCTGGACGTGGAAAAGCGTACCTGTGAAACGGTCGCCGCCATCCAGCAGCAGGTTGTTGCCGCCTTCAGCGCGGATCTGGTTTACGACCGTCGCTTGACGGGCGGCGCCGCCGTCGCCGTTGCGCTGCGGTTCGTGGTGACCGTGCACATCGTTGGTGTGCATGATCGTCAATTCATAGCTGTCTTGCGCTCCTGCCACGCCGACCAGCAGTGTGAGCAGCACAAGAACAAAAAGAAGTTTGCGGTACATGAGTTTCTCCCTTGTTTGGATTTCCAAAATAGGCGCCGATTGACACGCTTGCGGCATTGCAGCCCGCCTAATGTTACCGCAGATTATAACGTATCACGCGGCAGGATTCACCTGCGAAGTAAGGGGCGTAAAGGCATATGTCAAAAAACACGCTTCTACTGGCGAACACCGCACAGGCAAATTCACCACAGAGACACGGAGGGCACAGAGAATTTTTCTATGCCATGTAAATTCACCTAGTCGGCGAAGTTTATCTTTCCAAAGTAAATGAGGGAGGATTAGCTGGCCCGAGGGTTCACGATCAGGCCGACGACTTGACACCAGCGCGGTTGCCCGCTGGGATTGGTCAGCAGCTCCATGCCCAGCTTTTCCATCGTGCGCTGCGAGGCGATATTGTTTTGCTCAGTGGTCGCCACCACCTGCCGCGCCCTTAGCTCAGCAAACAAGTAGTCCAGTAGCGCGCTGGCGGCTTCGGCCGCGTAGCCGCGCCGTCGCCAGGAAGGCAAGACGCCCCAGAACATGCCGATCTCGGGAGTGAGCAACGTGTCAGCCGGATCGCCTTTTAACGCGCCCCAGGGCACTACTGTTGGCACGATGCCTACTGAGCCGACGAAGCTGCCATCGCCGCGCAGCTCGAGGGCGTAGTCGGCGTAGGGCGGTTGGCCCAGGCCGGCTAGTTCGCGATAACTGTCGATGGTCCAGTTGAGCCAGTTTTGCGCGTCGGCTGGCGCCGCGTCGCTGCCAAATACCTCGCTGCGAAATTGAAGGCAGTCGTCAAGATCGCCATGATCAAATTGACGAATGCGCAGGCGCTCCGTCTCAAGCGTTTCGAGTTTCATGGCGTCAGCGTCCAGCGCGTTAACTGCGCAGATATGAGGCGCCGTTGACATCGACGATGGTTCCGGTGGTGAATTCCGCGCCTTCAGAAGCCAGGAAGAGCGCGACATGCGCCACTTCTTCGGGCTTGGCCACGCGGTGCAGCGGCGACTGCCGGCGGATGTCATCGCCGTCCGGCTGCGCCAGGCGCTCGGCCGCCATATCGGTCTCGACGAAGCCCGGCGCTACAGTGCCGATGAAGATATTATGCGGCGCCAGCAGTTTCGCCAGCGACTGCCCCAGGCTGTTCAGGCCCGCCTTGCTGGCCCCGTAGGCCGGGGCGGTTGGCTCGCCGCGAAAAGCGCCGCGAGACGATATATTCACGATGCGCCCGCCGCCCTGTTTCATCATCGCCTGCGCGGCGCAGTAAATGGCGTTGGCCGCCCCGTACAGGTTGACGCGCGCGATGCGGGGGAAGTAGTCGACCCATTCGTCGTAGCTGGTTTCCGTCAGCGGCCGTTCCTCGTAGATGCCGGCGTTGTTGACCAGAATATCCAGTTGCCCCATGCGTTCCACAACAGCATCCACCATGCCTTTGACCGCGGCCGGGTCGCCGATGTCCGCTTGCGCGAGCATGTGCCCGGCGCCATCCAGCAGCGCCTCCGTGTCTTGGGCGGCGGCCAGATTGCTGTGATAATGCACTGCCACTTTGGCGCCGCGCGCCGCGAAGGCACGGGCAATCTCGCGGCCTATCCCGCGCGACCCGCCGGTGACCAGTACCACCTTGTCATCAAAGCGCATTGATTTGCTCTCGTGTAAAGCTGATTCGCAGCGGGATTATAGGTGGACGCGGCGCGGCGGAACAGGGCGGCTGCCGGCGTTTATACTGAAGAGCGCCCCTCCCGTGTGACCGGGAAGGGCGCTTGGGCAGCTGAGCGTCGGCGCTAGACGCAGGCGCCCGCAAACGAGAGATAGTCCATGCTGAGCCAGCCGACGATCCCGTAGTAATTGACGCGGTAGAATCGGTTCGCGTGCGCCTCGGCGGTCATGGTCACATCATTGAGCACGTTGGCGAGGACTTCGCTGTCGGCGCGCGGCTGCGCACGCAGATTCAGGATATCGACGGTGGTCACCGTGCATTCGGAGAGGCTCCAAATCGGTTCGGGGATAAGGCCCGAGGTGAAGAATTCCGGCGGCATGAGCACGACAGTTCCGATCCGATCAACCTGCGCGCACTGCCAGCCAAACTCGGTGCTGGTGCGCAGGGGCACAATCTCGCGCGGTGATTTGGCGGTGTCCAGCAAGACGATCGCGCCGGTGTCATGTTGGAAACAGGCGGATATCGGCCTGGCTACCCAGCCAAAGATATTGACCGCCTGCAGCGCGCCGCCGTCAACCAGGATTTGGCTGCCCAGGCCGCTGTAGTCCAGATGCGTACAGTTGACGTTGCTGCCATTGGTATGACCGGTTATCCTGATATGCCCCGGCAAATCCGGGCAGTTCGACGGTATCTGGGTCGGCAGGACCTCTATCTCTTCCTCAGCCTCGTCGTCAATGTCTGCATCGCCTTCCGGGCTTGCGCCGCTACCACCGGAACCCGGTGTCAGCACAGCCAAGGCGCTTTGGATCTGGAAGCCGAAGGCGCCTTGCTCGTATTCTGCGGCGCCGATGTCGCAGGTCGCGGCGTCGCGGCTGATTCCGCGCTGGTCATTCGCCAGGCAGTGATCGGCTGAAGCCGCGTCAATTGCCGGGCTGCCATCCTGCGGCACATAGTAGGCGGGCGTGCCGCCCAGCAGCAGCAGCATGGGATCGTCGCTCAACCCGTCGTGACTGCAAGAGAGATCGCGGATCAAATTGCCGATAAGCGCATTCAGCGTACCGCTACAGTCCCCGCCGGTGTTATCAGCCACGATGCTGTTGTGCAGCTCCAGTGACGCCTGATCGACAATGCCGCCGATGTTTGCGGCTGAGTTGAAGACGACTGTCACATGCGTCAATTCGCTGTCACCGGCATTGTAGAGCGCGCCGCCTTCGCCGCCCGCCGTGTTTCCGCTGAAGGTCGAATTGGTGATAGTGGCGCTGCCGGCGGCGATATACAGCCCGCCGCCATGGTTCTGTGAAACGTTGGTATCCAGGCCGCTCCTGTTGATGGTCAAGCTGTTGTCCGCGCCGTTGAAGTAGATGCCGCCGCCGGACATGCCATCGACATCGGGCAGGACATTATCTTCTGATTCTTCGGCCTCGTCGTTCTCGTGCGTATGACCGTCCGCAGCATGGGCTGAGCCTTCCGAGTGATCGTGCTCCTCGGCGACCGGTTGATAGTCTTCAGCATTGGCGTTGGTCGCGTTTCCGCTGATTACGCTGTTGGCCACCGTTATATCGCTGTCGAGGGCATAGATGCCGCCGCCCAAGCCGCGCGCGCCGCTGCCGCTGACGACGCTGTTGACCAGCTTTAGGGAGGCATTCTCAACGTTGATAGCCCCGCCGTTGTCTTCCGACCAGCCGCCATTCATAGTGAGATCGGTAACCAACAGTGATCCAGCCGTCACATCGAAGATTTGGTTGCCGTCGCCTTCAACGACGTAGCCGCTGCCGTCAATCACGATGTGCGTCGTGACGTCCAGCGCGCCGTCCAGCGTGATGATGCCCTCATCCGTGCCGTCGATACGAATCGTGATCTTGTCCGAACCCGGCGGAAGGTCAGCGCCATACTCATCTACCTGTGACATGCCGTCAGCGGCGATGCCTGCTTCACAGCTGTTCAGCGGCGCGACCATCGCTTCTTCGTTGGCGGCGCGCACGGCGTTTTGCAGGCTGCAATCTTCATCAACATAGATGTCGCCAGCCAAAGCCTGCCCAACTGGAACCAGCAGCAGAACCAGGGCTAAGCAGATAGTCTTGACTGTGATAAATCTTGGAGTTTTCACGGCTCGTTCCTATCCTCAAGTCAGGCGGATTCAAACGCGGAATGTCATGAATTTGCGCTTGGAAAATGATTCCGGATTCACCTCTGGGGACGACCGCCAAAACAATAGCGCACACTCACGGTTGGTCGTCTCTAACCAAACTCATTAAAGTACGATTCAATTTATCGCACAATCGTTTGAGCCACTAATTTCCAGCATTTGTGGTTAAGCGATTGGGATTAGGGAGTATGGTGTGGAGAATGCCCGGACAGTATCGGGCTAGCCGGTTTCCGCCATCTTGTTGATCAGCGCAAGCGTCATCCTGGCATCGTCGAGCGCGTCATGGGCTTTGGCCACCAGCAGGCCTTCTTGTCGCACCGCATTGCCCAGCTTATGCCAGGTGTAGTTCCGGCCATTAGCGTGGCGCACACCCTTGAAACGGGCATATTGTTTCATGGCGCAGTCACGCTTGCCAATGCGCAGGTCCGGTAGACGGTAGCGCGCGGCGGTCTGCTGCAGCATGCGCCAGTCGAAGTCCATATTGTAAGCCACTACCACTTGGCCGGCCAGCAGCGCTGACAGTTGGATGTAGATCTGTTTGAAGCTGGGCGCGCCGGCCACGTCTCGGTCGTAAACGCCGTGAATGGCCGAGGCGCCGGCGGGGATGGGAATCGTCGGCTTGATGAGCTGATTCAAGACCGTGGCGCCGTCGCTGTCGACAATGCCGATTTGCACGATTTCGTCGGTCGCGCTCAAGCCGGTGGTTTCGGTATCCAGCACGAAGTATTGACGCCGCGATAGATTCTGCGCCCACTGTATAGCTTGCCGGCGGTGCGCCGGATGGTAATGTCTGGTCAATGCGCCCTTGTCCCGTCCCTTGCCAGGCGCCGATTATAGCATATGCGCGCATGGCGAGCCGATCAGCGGACCTTGTCGCTGGCAGAGGGTGCAAACAGGCATGGTGAGAGAGACGGCGGAATGTAGAATGCTGACGATGCGGAATCAGCCCGATATTGCAGAGAATTTTCTGTGCCCTTTGTGTCTCTTTTTTTGATGAACATGCTAATTTCCATCTGCAATCATGGCGAAATCTGTAGGGGCGACATATCATGTCGCCCGAAAGTGTTTGCCATGTCATCGACGGGCGAGCCAATGGCTCACCCCTACATTTCGACTTTATTGTGAATCTTTTGCGTTGCGGATTTGTAATTTTGTGTGCGCCATGTCGTGACTTGCGAGCGGCTGTGGTGAATTACCCTGTGCGAAACTCGGTAAGCATCCGACCTCTCTGATACTTGCTTATCGCGGGGGCGGCGAGAGTTTGCAAAAACCTGCTGTCTATGTTATCCTGTGCGCATCGTCGGCAGAGTAAGGGAGGTGATTAAAATCATGATAGGTTCTAAGGGGGCTACCCTCTGACCGATTCACACCTCTAGTTCACTCCACTGACGTGGATCTCGTTAGAGGGTGAACCCGAAAACCGCAAGACTGTGAATTTGACAGTCGAGAGACCGCAGACTAATCCTCTGCGGTCTCTTTTCTTTTCGCAGCGGGGAGCGCCTCGTAATCCTCGCGCAGGATGGCGTACCAGACGATATCTTTGTACTCTTCATGGTGCAGGACGTACTGACGCCGCAGGCCCTCGCGGCGCATGCCCGCCTTCTCCATGACGCGGCCCGAAGCCGGATTGTAGTCGAAGTGGCCGGCTTCAACGCGGTTGAGTTTGAGCGATTCAAAGCCGAACTGAAGCAGCAAGCGCAAGGCCGCGGTAGCTAATCCGCGCCCCCAAAATGGCAGACCGATCCAGTAGCCGACTTCCGCGCGATTATGCTCGGGCGCGGGATGAATGCCCATGCAGCCGGCGAAGCGTTGCGAAGACTTATCGATGATGCCGAATACATAGGCCTCACCGCTGCGCCAGCTTTCCTGCCCCTTCTGGATGAACTCGCTGGCGGCTTCCGGCGGATAGGGATGCGGCACAAAGGTATTGGCCGCGATTTCCGGGGCGGCCGCCAGGTCCTGGATGGCGCTGCTATCGCGCGCTTCCAGCGGACGCATTAGCACTGTCTCGTTTTCCAGCTTGACGTGATCCAATTCGCTTGCCCTTACTGCGCCAGGCGGCAGTCGATCGTTCGGCCGCTATCCAGCGCTCGGCTCGCCAGCGTCACCGGTATCTCCAGCGTACGCCTGTCTCGTATGACCAGCAGCTCAACTTCGTCGCCCGGTCGCGTTTGCTGCACCAGATAGGTCACCAGGTCATCTAGGTTCTGTAAGTGATAGCCATTGATGGCGACGATCAGATCGCCGCCGGCGCAGACTTCTTCGCCGCGCAGGTCGATGATGGTATCGCCGCCGCGCAGACCGGCGCGATATGCCGGCGACCCTTCGCTGACGCCCCGCAGCAGAACGCCGCGCTCAACCGGCAGGTCCAGCGCCGCGCTCAGCCCGGCGACGCTGTAGCCCCCTTCTTCGCGCATGACCGAAATGCCCATCCAGGAGTAGTCGACGCGGCCATGCATGATCAAGTCGGGGATCACCCGGCGCATGGTATCGGCCGGCACCGCGAAACCGATACCTTGAAACTGTCCGTTGTCGGAACGGATGGCGGTGGTGATGCCGATCACCAGTCCTTGCGAATCGAGCAGGGGGCCGCCGGAATTGCCCGGGTTGATGATGGCGTCAATCTGGATGATGGAGGGGTTGTCGAAACCCGGCGCGACGCCGCCATCGCTCAGTTCGACGGAAGGCAAGGTGCGCCCCAGCCCGCTGATGACGCCGGTCGTCATGGAACTGCTCAGACCAAAAGGATTGCCGATGACAATGCCGCGCTGGCCCACCTTGACCCTGGCCGACTCGCCGATGCGCAGCGGCGCCAGACGCTGGGGCTCGATCGACGTCTTGAGCACCGCCAGGTCGCTGAAGCTGTCCAGCGCCAGTACCTGCGCCGGATAAACCTGCGCGCTTTGAAGCGTTACGGTGATGGCATCGACAGCATTGACCAGGTGCGCATTGGTGATGATATGGCCCTGTTGGTCGTAAACAAAGCCGGAGCCGCGGCGGGTGTCGCTCGCTGAACCGTCATCGGCCAGGCGAACTGCTTCAATGTTGACCACTGAGGGGCTGGCGCGCTCGTAGATATTGCTCAGCAGCCGGTATTCAGAATCAGCCGCGCTGACGATCTCGTCCGGCAGGGCGGTCGGCGCGCTTGCCTTGACGGGCGTGGCGTCCGGGATGGCATCGCCTGAGCTGGTCTGCAAATCTGTGAAGTTGCAGGCGATCAGCATTTGCGCGCTAAGGCCGAGCAGGATTATCAAACGCATCGATGTCACTCGTATTCCCGATCCGGTAACCATTCTAACAGCAATTTCCTTCCGCCCGCAGCGAACGTTATGCTTACGACCAAAGGAGCGCGCCGAAAAAGCTGCCGCCGTCTCTAGCAGACCGGGCAGAAAGTCCGCGCTGCAAGGGGCGAATGTGCCGGGCTTAAGACTTGTTGATGCTGTCGCGCAATGATTCCGCGAGTTCGCGCTGCGCTGCGTCCAGCTTGGCCGGCACGGTGATGACGACCCGCGCGATGAGATCGCCGAAGACGCCGTCTTGGCGCAGTTTGGGCATACCTTTGCCGCTCAGGCGCAGCTTCTGCCCCGTTTGGGCGCCGGGACGGATTTTCAATCGCAGGGGACGATTGAGGGTCGGCGCCTCGACATCGCCGCCCAGCATGGCGGTGAAGGCGTCTACTTTGACATCCACCAGCAGATCATCGCCTTGACGCTCGAATTGCGCGTCCGGGCTGACGGTGACGACCAGGTAGAGGTGCCCGGCCGAACCGCCATTGCTGCCGGGTTGGCCTTCGCCGGCCAGGCGCACTTTGGTGCCGGTCGCGGCGCCGCGCGGGATTTGCACCGTAATATCGCGCCCGCCCTTGCTGACGATGCGCTGCGTGCCTTCGTAAGCTTCGCGCAGGCTGATCGTCACACCTTGTTCGATGTCTTGCCCGGCGCGCGGAAAGTCGGCGCTGCGATGGAAGCCCCCGCGCCTGCCGCCGGCGCCTCCAAAGAAACTATCGAAGATATCCGACACATCGGTGAAGGGCGCTTCGCCATTCTGGCCGTTGAAAGCCTGGTACTGCTGCCAATTCTCGCCAAAGCGATCGTAGGCCGAGCGTTTTTCGTTGTCGCTCAGCACCTCATAAGCTTCATTAACTTCCTTGAAGCGCGCCTCGGCAGACGGGCTGTCTGGATTGGCATCCGGGTGATATTGCTTCGCCTTCTGGCGGAAGGCGCGCTTGATCGCGTCATCGTCGGCGTTACGCGCGACGCCGAGCACGTCGTAGTAGTTTCTGCTCATAGCGCTGGCCCGTAGGGATAGATTAAGGACGCCTGTCGCGTTTATTGTACGGCTTGCCAGCGCAGCGGTCAATTGATGTAACGCTGGGTAGTGTATCGAATTCGGTTGAAATTCATACGAGCCGATATGGGTTAAGCACACGCGCGACAGTAGCGATTAAACCTGTCCTCGAGTGAAATGCGCCTTTGGGGCGGAAAAGCCGTCTCAACATTCGATTGACCCGTTCCAAGAGGCTGGTCGTTCGTAAAGCCGAGCGCGGCCACTTAGGGTATCGCTGCAGTACCCGGAAAAAGGCAATGGTCTCCTGCCAATCTCGTTGCAGCGTGGCGACTAAATCAGATTGTGTTTCGGCATAAGTCCGACAGAAAGCATCCCTTAATTCTGTTGCTTCTCGACTGTCTTTCGCCTCAAAGATGGCGCGAATGGGTTGCAGGATGCGCTGTTTGAATTGACGGGCTTGTCCGCTGGGCAAGGCATCGGGGACTTGAATGCTCTGCCAGAGATTGCGCAGTTTGTGGAAGGCGCAACGTTGATGCGGTACATGAGGGTGCAGATAGTTCAGCGCGGCAATCAAGCCCTTGCTGCCGTCATGAATGAAGTGTTCCAGCCCCCGTTGGCGATATAGCTTGCGCGCCGCCAAGTCGGATAAGAGGCTTTCCCAAGCCTGGCGACTTTCGTCCTCAGCCAATTGCCAGCCCACAATGCCCCAGCGCCGGTTTTGCGGATACAGTCCCAAAGCCACCAGGACACAGACTTTGCGCCGCGCTTTGACCGAGCGTTGACGTTGGCGACTGTCGACTTTGCTCTGACCGGTATCCTCGAGCAAGGTCAGCCAAATGGCGTCCAGCATGACCACTGGCGGGCAACTGGTCAAGGGCATCGCTGGCGGCATCCGCACCGCTTGCGCCTCCCGATTCAAAGTCCGCAAGCCCACTTGAGTGCCACACTGCTCGCCGATTTCCGCCTGCATTTGCCGCAAACTCAAGCCTAAATCCGCCCAGCGCCCAATGCGATCACAGACATCATCCCAAATTTGTTGATAGGGCTTGAGGATGGAAAAGGGTATCTTGACACTGCCATTACATTGACAGCGCACACGCGGCAGCCAGACCTGCAACACCCCATAATCCGTCACTAATTGACGCCGACGCCGTCCATTGCGCACAAAATCACTAGCCTGCTGACTGCCGCAGACTTGACAGGTCGCTTGACTTTGACGCGATACCTGCGAGCGCCTTTGGTAGGCTTGGCGATACAACCGGGCGGTGACTTCCCGCTCCAGTTGAGATTCAATCATTTGAGACGCGGTCGCGGCCAGTTTGGCTCTCAGGCCCGCCAAAAAAGATTTGAAACCATATCCTGGCTGCGTTATCCTAGTGTACATGACGTGGCTCCTGTTCTTTTGCTTTGCTAGGACAACTAGCATGAATCGGAGTTCACGTCATTTCTATTTCAACCGAATTCGATACACTACCTAACGCTGCGCCCATGACAGCGGCGAGGCGCCGGCGCTTCTGTCAACAGAATAAGCCGAGTTCCTTAGAATGGCGTTTGCGCGGCGGCGAAACCAGAGCGCCTTGAGACTGTGATATGATAGGTTCAAAAGTTGTCTTGGGCCATGTACGCCAGGGATGAATTGGCGCGTATTGAAGCACGAGTTGAGGCAGCGGCATGAACAAGCGGAGTATTCCAGCCGGTTCCTCGCAATCGGTGGAAGACTTTCTCAAGGCGATTTATCGCTTGCAGCGGGAGACCGATCGCGTATCGACCAATGCGCTGGCGGAGGCCTTGGACATCAGCGCGCCGGCTGTGACTGATATGGCGCAGCGCTTGGTGGAAGACGGGACAGTCGACTATCTGAAATATCGCGGTGTGCGACTAACGGAAGAAGGCGAGCAAGTGGCGCTGAAGATGCTGCGCCGTCACCGCCTGATCGAGACCTACTTGGTGGAAGACCTCGGCTACCAATTGCACGAGGTTCATGACGAGGCCGAAGCGCTCGAACATACCGTGTCCGATCGCTTCGTCGAGGCGATCTCGCGCAAATTGAACAATCCCAGCTACGACCCGCATGGCGATCCCATCCCCGATTTGCAGGGGGTCATGCCCGTGCTCAACCTTCACCCCTTGTCAGAGTTGGCCCTGCACACGCCGGCGCGTATACGCCGCCTGGTGATGGACGACCCCGCCATGCTGCGCAACACACAAGAGCGCGGCCTGGAAATCGGCCGGACGCTGGAGGTGGTGGCGCGCGATCAATTCGACGGGCCCATACAGATTGTCGTCGATCCGCGAGACTTTCAAACCATTGGCTTCAAGATGGCGTCCTTTATCCTGGTTGAATTTCTTGAACCATTGTGTTAATATACAAAGCCCTTTTTCGCGATTGGGCAACATAAGGTGACGCCGCGCCATTTGAACCTTTGGCGCGGCGGCTGACGGACAAAGCAGGCAGGCTGCTGTCGTAAGATCGGCAGGCATTAACAGACTATTCTCGGGCGCGAGCCCGGAAGCAAACTGGCTACCAAGCATGTTAGCAGAGATCAGACCTCAGAGCCGCGTGAATCAGCGTGTGCGTGCCATCCTCTTGACCGGGAACGATTCCGTGCTCTTGATCAAACGCGTAAAACCCGGAAGTTCGGCGTCGTACTGGGTTGCGCCGGGCGGCGGTGTTGAACATCAGGATGCCGACCTAATCGCGACATTGGAGCGCGAGCTCTATGAAGAATTGGGCGCCGTGGCGACTGTCCTGGAGACCGCATTCGTTCTGGAACATCAGAAAGCCGGCAAACAACTGGAGGAACACTTTTTTGTTTGCCGTCTGCTAAACTACGATCTCAGCAAGCGCTACGGGCCGGAGTTTAATGATCCGGCGCGCGGGGAATACATTCCGGAAGAAGTTCCGCTTGACGCCTTTGAACTGTGCCACGTCAACCTCAAGACGCCCGAACTCCGCGACTGGATGATCCGCAAACTGGATTATTTGCGCAGTCTTCAGGGAGCTCCCTTCCCCATTTAGCCCGCTTCGCCTGCAAATCTTTCCGAACAAGACTTTGCTGAACCTTGCGGGCGCGACAGTCGGCTTACGGTTCACGGCAAGTCATCGGCATGGGCCGCTCTTGTCGGAATTCCAACATTAGTCTATGAAGACACGCTGCGGGTTCATATTCACCGGCTGCGGCGCAAGCTGGAATCGGACTCCCATCACCCGCGTTACATTCGCACTGAGCGCGGCGTCGGTTACCGGTTTACAATACGACCATGCAACTGGCCCGACGATGAAAGTTGAACGCTGTGCCCGACAGTCCGGCTGAGGGACTGAGCCGAGTGCCCCTTAGCGAAGTCATCTTCATATTGCTGCAGCATTTTCGAGCCTCCCTTGCGGAAGCTGGTTTGAACTTGGGACATGACGAAGCCCGTGAGTTAGCGGGGGCAATCGCCGCTGGCCAATGGCATGCCAAGGCGGATTCCGCAACGCAGCGCATTGCCGAAATCGTGGATAGCCGCCTGGCCGAGTTGCAATCGCGCTGGCAGATAGACTTCCCGACCTCACTGCGCGCCGACATGGGCGCCATCGGACCCTGGCGCACGACGGCGGAATTCCTGGCGCTGGCCAACGACAAAGCCGAAGCCGAGACGGACATCGCATTGGGCTCGGCGCTGTTGGCGGCGGCCGGGCGGCGCGACTATGCGCCATACTTGCTGGACGCGCTCGAATTCGACGCCGGCGCCATTGATATCGACGGGGCAATCGCCCGGCGCATCCTGCTGCATATCAGCGGCGTCGATGGCGCGCTCGCCGATTGGCTGGCGCAGGTCCGACGCTGGCTTGACGATCAGCCGCCACTCTAACGCGCGCCGCAAATCTACCTCAGCCCCAGCCCCTCTCCGAATCATCAGAGAGGGGAGCGAAGTGCTCGCGAAGACAGCTGTGGCGCTGGAGATTCGCGCTGCAGAATGCATCTGAAAGGGACATCCTGGAATTGGTTGGGCGCCACAGCGCCAATTCCCGACTAGCCTTCTATCTACAGAATTGCCGCATCCCCCAGGCTGCATTATCATTTGCGCTGGCATCCGATACAGGAGCAGCGAGCATGCGCATCAAAATCGGCCTGGCGCAGATTTACCCCAAACTCGGCGACTTGCAGCACAACCTGGCCGTCCACTTGGACTACGCGGCGCAGGCCCGCGAGCAGGGCGTCGATCTGCTGGTCTTCCCCGAGCTGTCGCTGACCGGCTATCAAGTGCAGGACCTCGTACCCGAAGTGGCCCTGCGGGCGGAGGCGGACGATGCAGTCTACGCCGCGCTGCTGGACGCCAGCCGCGATATTGACCTGGTAGTGAGCTTCGTGCATGAGGACTTCCGCAATCGCTTTTACATCGCGGACGCCTATCTGTCCGGCGGCGAGACCCGGCACATCCATCACAAGCTCTACCTGCCCACCTACGCCATGTTCGACGAATCGCGCTACTTCGCCCAAGGCAACAGCGTGCGCGCCTTCGACACCCGTTTCGGGCGCGTGGGCATGCTCATCTGCGAGGACTTCTGGCATGTGTCGCCGCCCTACCTGCTTTGGCTGGACGGCGCCGATATCTTCATCCTCAACAGCGCCAGCCCCTCGCGCGGGCTCAACGCCGACGACCGGCTGACGGGCACGCGCTGGGTCGATTTGGTCAATCAGGCTTACGGGGGAATGTTTACTTCGTACATCGTCCACTGCAACCGCGTCGGCTACGAAGACGGCAAGAACTTCTGGGGCGGCTCATCGGTGGTCGATCCCGATGGCGAGTTCATGACAAGCGGCTTGTATTTCGACGAGGCGCTGATTACGCAGGAGATCGATATGAATCAGTTGCATCGGACGCGGGCGCGTCTGCCGCTGCTGCGGGATGAGCGGCCGGGCTTGGTGCGGCGGGAGCTGGGCCGGATATTGAGTGAGAATTTGGGGTAAGGGATATGTGAAAATATAGCAGTTGGAGTGCCTTACACTCTGCCACGGCACAGGAATTTTTCGAGAAACTTGAAGAGACCAGAATAAAGAGAGACTATTTTGAAAAGAAGGCCCAAGAGTCTGCTGGTAGGTGTATAGTCCCGCATTAAGGTGGTATGGGTTTTGCTGAAATCGCTCCGGGGTTTCTCGCCAGCAATCACAGATGTATTCATAGGGGCTTCGCCCCTTCAGCGCCTTCAGCCTTTTGCCATAGTTGTAGGCTTGCAAGAACAACTCCAGGTGCTGACGCAGTTCCTCATGACTTTGGTAAAAGTATCGATAGACCGTCTTCTCTTTGATACTCCGGTTCATGCGCTCGACTTGTCCGTTGGTCCAAGGATGATAAGGTTTGGTCAAGCGATGTTCAATCCCCTGCGCTTGGCATATTTTATCAAAGGCCAGCTTGCTTTTGCGCCCCGACCGCGCTTGATGGGTAAACTGAGTGCCATTGTCGGTCAAGATGGTATGAATCTTGTAGGGTACGACTTCGATCAGCCGGCGCAGGAAGGCGCAAGCGTCCTCGCGTTTAGCGCTTTGACGCAGTTCAGCGAAGACAAACTTGGATGTCCGGTCAATGGCGACAAAGAGATAGAGCTTGCCCTGGTCAGTTCTGACTTGGCAGAAGTCCAGATGAAAGTAGCCGATGGGATAGTTCTTGAAGCGCTTCTTCTTGGCCGGTTTGCTTTCCGATTCGGGCAGTCGGTTGACGCCATGCCGCTTGAAGCAGCGATGCAAGCTGGAGCGGGTCAGATGCGGTATGGTCTCTTGCAGGGCGTAGAGGCAGTCATCCAGGGGCAGCAGAGTCTTGATACGGAAGGCTAGGATGATATCTTCCTCTTGCTGGCTCAAGACGGTGGAGCGGGGATTCTTGGGACCCATCGGCCGGTCTTTGACGGAGGCGCGCTTCTTCCATTTCGCGACGGTTTTGGGGTTGATGCCGAAGCGCTTGGCCAGCTTGGCTATGCTCTCTTGACTATTTTGGATTTCTCGGCGGGTTGCCTCCGTCGTTGTGGCGCGCGGGTGTAGAACCTGTCCCATAGGGCTTCCTTTTGGCTATGTGAGATCATCCCATTATAATCTGAGACTATACAGGTAGGCTGGAAGCGATGACCTCACCCGCAACCCCTCTCCGTTACAGTGCCATCACTAGGACTCATGTGCTATAATTGCGGAGTATATTTGGGCAACGGGAGTAAGCAACGGCGTGGAACTGATACAGTGCGTTCACAAGATTTCATCCGATGTTGAGCGACAGTTAGATACTTTGCGACGGGAAGACGAAGAAGCAATCATACAAGTGTCAGTGATACCATTTATTGAAGCGCTTGGCTACGATATGCGGAATCTAGACGAGGTGAAATCGCAGTTTGCTGTTGGAAATGATAGGGTAGATTTCGCGATTAAGTGTGACGGGAAACCCATAATATTAGTTGAAGCAAAACGCGCAAAGGACACCTTATCGGAGAAATGGTGGACGAAACTTCACGATTACTTTTGTGCAACAGAAGCACAGTATGCCGTTTTGACGAATGGTATTGTCTTTCAATTCTATACAGACCTTTATAAGCGTAGCATCATGGACAAGCTACCCTTCCTTATACTAGATATGTGTGATTTTAGCGCCAATTCAATAAATAGACTCGAAGCGTTCACGAAAGCTGGATTTGAACCTGAGCGCGCTCGATTAAGCGCCAAAAAATCAGCACTATATCGTTCAGTGCAACAGGAATTTGTCAATCCTTCGGCAGATTTGGTTACACATTTCATTCAGTCAATTACATATAGCTTGCCAAAAGAGGAAGACAGAATCCTCTTGAAGGAAGTATTTGACGATTTCATTAGGGATGAAATTGCCACGAGGCCGCCTGATAACGGACCGGCGGTGACGCGCAGGGAAAGCGTTACAATTGAACCGTTGCAAGAAGTAGGTTCAAGTGACACAACGCAGATTATTGAACTGCCACTTTATGCAGAATACGAAGGAAGCCCATTTCGAGCAACTTTGCTGTTTAATCCATTGAGTAAGTCTGGCGACACTTATCTTATGTCAAAGACAAAAATAAGAATTGACGGAGAGGTCATGGGTGTCAATGATGCAGAAAATAGGGCTAGAAAATCGATCGTTCCAGACGCGAAAAAAAGCTGGAATGGTTGGAAGCGGTGGAAACTACGCGATCCAGGAACTGGTGAGTTGCGAGCAATCAAAGAACTTCTGGATGATTCTACGCTGCGAGATCAGTTTCTAGGGAACGCATAACCCGTATCATTCATCGTTGCTCTTACGTCCATGACCCACCCCCTTTGAAACGGAACCCTCAGCGCCCGCATTGAGCAACCGGCAGCCATTATCCGCGTATCAGCATTGGCAGACGCGCGCTCATCGACTCCCTAATAATTGGGGCGTCGGTCGCGCGGACTGTATATGATATAATCAGACCACACACAAGCAAAAGCAAGCAAATCGCTGTAAAGGAGCGGTCATGAATTTTGGTGGTTTATTAGGAATCGTCGCGGTGCTCGCCTTTGGCGTGGGCATTTTGGGCGTCGCTTTCGCCTTTACGCTGGCCTCGCAGGGTCGGTCGGCGCGCGGGGGCATGCTGTTGGCGCTGGTGGGTTTCGCCGGCGGCGTGGTGCTCTTTGTCGTCAGCTCCGGCATCTTGATCGTGCAACCGGCGCGGGCGGCGGTCATCGTCAACGTTTTGTCCGGTGAGCTGGAACAGCCGGCGCGCGCCCCGGGCACATCGATCATCATCCCGGGTTTGCAGGAGTACATCATCTACCAGACCGATCAGCGCGAATACACCATGTCGGGCATCAGCAGCGAGGGGCGCCTGCAAGGCAATGACGCCTTAGAAGCGCTGACCGAAGACGGACAGGAAGTGCGGCTCGATATCACCGTGCTCTATCGCATTACGCGGGAGGATGTCAATCAGATTCACCTGAATTGGCAGAACCGCTACGAAGCCGATTTTATCCGTCCCACCGTGCGCGCTGTTGCCCGCGATGTGGTTTCGCAGTTTGTGGCGGAAGCGATTTACGGCGAAAAACGCGAGGAACTCGGCAATCAGATCGAAGAAGTTGTTGGCATCCAAATGAAGAACGAAGGCTTGACGCTAACTTCACTACTGGTGCGCCAGATCAACTTCACGGATGCCTTTTCGCAGTCGATTGAAGATAAACAGATTGAGGAACAGCGGCTGCTGCGCGCCCGCACCGAAGCCGAACGCGTCCAAACCGAGGCCGGCGGTCAAGCCGACGCCGCCGAGCAGGCTGCTCGCGGTCGCGCTAACGCTCGCTTGATCGAAGCGGCGGCCGAAGCGGAAGCGCTGCGCGTGATCAGCGACCAGATCGCGGCTAATCCCAACCTGATCCAGTATCTGTACGTCGCCAATTTGTCCGACAACGTCTCCTTCGCGCTGTTGCCGTCGGATTCGCCTTTCATCTTCAACGTCGATGACTTCGCCGATCTGGGCGCGGACTTTTCGGCGCCGGAAGTGACCCTCTCGACTGAAGGCTAGTCGGCGCGGTCAATCTCTTAAGACCAGGGCGCTCTGCTTGCAGGGCGCCTTTTTTGTGTTCGCGGCCACATGCTTGCGGTCTGCGCGCATCATGCTCTTACCCCTGCTTGTCCTCTCTGCTACACTCACTTCCGCGCAGGAGGAGGCGGCCTTGCTCGATCGCTATTTCTATACCTATCACAACCCGGCGGGCAATCATTTCGTTCGCGGCCAGGGCAGCTTCCCCGATGTGAAAACGGTTGACGTGCCCTTGCGCGGCGCGCCGGCCTGGGCGGTGGCTTACGCGATGGAAACGGCGGTGTGGCATGTCGTGCTGGAAAACGGCGCTCTGCAAGTCATTGAAGTCGCGCCTGATGGCAGGGCGCAGACGCTGGCCTACCAGCCCAATTGGTTCGAGGGCGCGCAGCCGCCGGTCGTGGGTGTATCCATGGTCGAGGGCACTTACGTCCTGCGCAGCGACGAGAGCGTAGCGCCGCTGAGCCATCCCATCCCGGTCAATGACTTTGAAGTACTCTACATCAGCCGCGATGGCGATCTGGTGCTGGGGCGCGAGCAGGGCGCGCTGGCCCGCCTGCCGATTGACGCGCAGCCGGATGCGCGCTTAGTAATGAACAGCGTAGGGCAGGTCGCGCTTTACGCCAACGCCACCGATCAACTTTATGTGCATGGCATCATGGGCGACCGCCTGGAAGCGGCGACTCTGCTTGTGCTCGACGTCCGCGAGGGCCAGATTCGGCTGTTGGCCCGCGTCGATTTGCCCGGCGAAGATGTCTATGAAGGCATTGCGCCTTTCTGGGCTGATATTGACGGCGACGGCGTGGAAGACCTGGTGACGACCGTGTCCAATGGCTCGCTGGGCGCTCGTCTGCGCGCCTATCTCTGGGACGGCGGCGGCGTCCGGCAGGAGGCTGACGGGCCCGCTATCGGCCAAGGCAATCGCTGGCGGCATCAGCTGAGCGCCGAGCGTTTTGGCCCCGCCGGAAACATTGAAGTCGCTGCGACGCTGACGCCGCATATCGGCGGAGCCTTGGAATTCTTCCGTTTGGGCGACGCTGCGCTCGAACGCACGGCGACATTCCCCGGCGTGACCACGCACGCGCTCGGCTCGCGCAATCTCGACCAGACGGCGGCCGGCGACTTCAACGGCGATGGCCGGCCCGAAGTCTTGGCGATGGACGCGGCGCGCCGCGCTGTGGTGGCGGTGGGGCGGGACGAAGCGGGCGCGCGCGAGCTCTGGCGACTGGATGCCGGCGGTGAAATCGTCAGCAACTTCGCGCCGGTCGAATTGTTGGACGGGCAGCTGGGCCTGGCGGTCGGCACGGCTGACAGGCGGCTGCGCGTTTGGCTGCCGAAGTGAGTCTTACAGCAGACAACGAAGGAGCATATCAGTGATACAAGTAAACGAAGCCGAACAAGTCGGTATGTCGAGCGAGCGGCTCGCCCGGATCAACAGTTACCTTGAGAGTGAAGTCGAAGGCGACCGCCTGCCCGGCATCATCGCGCTGGCCGCGCGGCGCGGGAAAGTTGTGCATCACAGCTGGCACGGCAAGATGGACATCGAGGCGGGCCGTCAAATGGAAGCGGACGCCATCTTCCGCATCTACAGCATGACCAAGCCAATCGTCAGCCTGGCGCTGATGATGCTGCACGACGAAGGCAAGCTGCAGCTGCATGACAAGGTCTCGCGCTATATTCCCAGCTTCGGCAAGACTAAAGTGTACAGCCATGTCAGCGAGGGCCAGCCAAGGTTCGTCGATCAGGACCCGCCGATGACCATCTTTCACCTGCTGACTCACACTTCCGGGCTGACTTACGGCGGCGATCCTTGGCATCCGGTGGATAAGCAGTTTCAGGCAGCAGCCGCGCAGCAGGGCTATTTCCGCCGCGATATGCCACTGGCGGAGCTGGTCGAGCATTTTGCCGCGCTGCCGCTCAGGTTTCAGCCGGGCGCGGACTGGCTGTACAGCGTCGCCACCGATGTCGCCGGCTATCTGGTGCAGGTTATCTCGGGCATGCCGCTGGCGGACTTCTTGCGCGAGCGGATTTTCGCGCCCTTGGGCATGGTAGATACCGACTTTTACGTGCCGCCGGAAAAGGCGCAGCGTCTTGCGGCCATTTATAGCTCAACGACCAATGTTGATCCCCAGTTGATCAACCCGGATGAAGTCGCCAACGGCGACGTGCGCAAGCCGACTGCCTGCCCCTCGGGCGGAGGCGGACTGGTCTCGACCACGGCCGATTACTTGCGTTTCGCCTCCATGCTGCTGAACGGCGGCGAACTGGAAGGCGCGCGTCTGGTCAGTCCCTTGACCATCAAGCGCATGGCCACCAATGCCGTGCCGCGCGAGTGGCTGCCGCTGCGCATCGGCGTGGAGCGCTACGGATATGGCTTCGGTTTGGGCTTCCGCGTCATGCTGGATTATGGGCGCGCCAACGGCTACAGCTCGCCCGGCGAATTTGGCTGGGCCGGGGCGGCCAGCACCTATTTCGTGATAGACCGGGCGGAGGATTTGCTCATCTTGCTGATGACGCAAATGTGGCCGCTGGAGCCGCACCGTCCGCGCTCGATCGTGCCTAATCTGGTCTATCAGGCGATTGACGAGAGTTACGCTGGCTAGGGCCCAAAAGGCTTGTCCGGTACGCAAGATCCGATGTTGATATATTTGGGCGCAACATGTCGGGGTGGGCGCCGCGCCTTTACGGATTTTTGACACTCTTGCCACCGAGGGCACAGAGTAACTATGAGGGCACAGAGTGGGATAAAGGGAGATATGGCGGTTGGTCGGGTTAAGGATGATCCGCCGCTATGCTGAATCTGCCTTTTCTGAAGCTTGATAACTCTCCTCGGTGTCCTCGGTGGTAAAGGTGTCGAAACCACGCTATTGTCGAGCGATCGTCGCTGTCGTCACAGTAATGAACAAGCCTTAAAGGTCGACTTCCATCACATCGAGTACAGTCTGAATTGGTGTGAATATCGTTGCGCGGCGCGAACCGGCGAATAGCAGCCCGACGGCCTTCAAGCTGTCCCGCTCTACGATAAGCGCGCCCGAATCGCCACCTTGGCTCATGGGTGTGGAGATGACTTGCCCGGCGAAACGCGCCTGCAGGTTCTCGCCGTAGGAGACGTCAACCGTGGCGTTCATCAGCGTCACGCTGCCCTCGGTGTAGCCGGTCGTGCGCCCTTGCTTGCGGATATTCATGCCGAGCTGCGCCAGCCTGGCGCCATTGGGGCGGCCGATGTTGACGATGCTCTGCTGAAAGAGCATGGGATTGACCGGGCGAGCGAGCGCCGCGTCGACGCGATTGGCGTAAATTGGCGCGCCTCCGACTTGCGCTTTGGGCGCTTGCACGGTGGTCAGCCGCTTGGACGAGCCGCTTATTTTGCTCAGCGCGTTGCCCACCGAGACGAAAAGCTCGGCCATATCGCAGCCGCCGGGCGGGAAGAGCGGCGGCGACCCGGTTGGCGGCGCCGGACTGCGGCCCGAGTCAGAGTAGAAGCGGAGCATTTCGAAGCGGTGCAGCTTGGCCACCACATCTTCGGGGCGCGCGCCATGATCGGTAGGGCCCGGCTGCAAGATGGCGTCGCCGATTTCGGCATCGTTGCTGTTGGCCAGCACGTGATTATTGGACAAGATCAGCGGCTCGCCGGTATTGCGATCCATGACGATCGCGCCCAGCGTGCCGGCTGTCACCATATAGTGCCCGATGCTGACGCCGGCGGGGATGTTGGGGCGGAAGCGATCGCGCGGATTGGTGAAGGCTTCCAGGCGGCCGACCTCCACCACGTCGGTGCGAGCGCCATTGACATCGGGCGGGATAAGATCGTCGGCGCTTAAGGCCTCGACCGGCTTCTTTTGCTCGACCAGCACCGACATCGCCAGCTGGTCGGTGACCTGCTCTTTGTAGTTGCGATAACCGATGGCGACGCCGACTACGCCGCGCCGCTGCAGCAGGTCCGCCTGCGCGATGCGCTGCGCTTCCAGCAATTGCCGGAACAAATCCATCGACATCTGGCGTCAACCCCGTCCATTCCCAGCAGATGAATGCCACAACATTATACGACAGAACGAATGAAGGGGATAACTCGCCCCTTAGTGAGAATTGCTAATAGCTTTGAGTCCGCTGCCGGTGAAAGCCAGCACCAGCTCGGCGGACGCGCCGAGACGCTCGCGGATCTGCGGCAAGGCGGCTGTGGTGACGGCGCTGGTCGTTTCGATCATGAAGCCGGCCGCGTGCATGGCTCGCTGCGCGCGCAGGATCGCCTCGTTGTCAACGCGCAGGGCGAAACCGTCAGTGTCGTAGAGCGCACCCAAAATCTGTTCGCCGCGCACCGGTTGGTCGACAAGGATGCCATCGGCCACGCTTTGCATGGGCCTTACGTTTGCAGGTTGCTGAGCGCGCGCATTCCAGCCGCGCACGATGGGGTCGACGCCGGCGGATTGCACGGCGATCATTTGCGGTAATTTGTCAATCAGCCCGGCAAGACGCAGCGCCCGGAAGCCGCGGTAGAAACCGAGAAATAAACCGCCATGCCCCACTGGAGTAACCACCGCATCAGGGGCGCGCCTTCCTAACTGCTCCCAGGTTTCCCAGGCGGCCGTCTGCTGGCCCAGCACAAAGTAGGGGTTCCAGGCGTGGCTGGCATAGGTAGCGGTTTCGGCCGCCGCGTAGACATCATCGAGGTAGTCATGCGACTCGACAATCGCGCCCCCAAAAGCGCGGATGAGCCGCTTTTTGCTGGCAACGGCAGTTGCCGCCGGCACATATACCGTGGCCGAGAGACCGGCCGCGCCAGCATAGGCGGCCAGCGAGGCGCCGGCATTGCCCGACGAATTGTCTATCACGCGCCCGGCGCCGTTCGCGGCCAGGTGACTCAGCATGGCAGCCGTGCCGCGGTCTTTGAAAGAGCCGCTGGGATTGAGATATTCCAGCTTGGCGTGGAAGCGAATGCCGTCGATTCGGGCGGGCGCCAAGGGCGTCATGCCTTCGCCCAGGCTGAAGCGCCGCTCGACCGGCAGCATGGCGGCATAACGCCACAGGGAGAAATCGCCCTCGACAATCGCGGCGGCGTCAAAGGGCGGCAGGTCTACGAGATCAAGCGAGCCCTCGCAGGAGCGGCAGCGCCAGGCCAGCGCAGCCGCTATTGATCCGCATGAATTGCATCGGGCGCTAGCCATAACAGGTCCTCTCCGAGCGTCGACAACGCAGCTAGCCTAACAAGCGTGGCCATGCGCGACAATGGCGCGTCATCCGGCTTTGAGCTTGCCGCGTTTCTACTCCGCTTCAACGCTTGCCTCCGCCGCAGACCAACATATCCAATTCCAAGACTCATCGGCTATACTAGCTGTAAGCGAAGTAATGGCTGTGCCGGCAGGCTAGTCAATTGCCGGCCCGCTTGTTAGATTGATTCATCTACCAACGAGATTGATGCCCGCCCATGAGCGTCAGCGACCAATTAGACAGACCTCTGCGCGACCTGCGGATATCGGTCACCGACCGCTGCAATTTCCGCTGTCCCTACTGCATGCCGGCCGCTATCTTTGGCGAGCGCTATCAATTCTTGCCCAAACCGCAGCTGCTGACCTTTGAAGAGATCAGCCGCCTGACGCGCATCATCGCGCGCCTGGGCGCGGTCAAGATCCGGCTTACCGGCGGCGAGCCGCTGCTGCGCCAGGACATTGAAGAGCTGGTCGCTATGCTCAGCGCTGTCGACGGCGTGGAAGACCTGGCGATGACCACCAACGCCTATCTGCTGCCGCAGAAGCTGGAGGCGCTCAAAGCAGCCGGGCTGAAGCGCTTGACCATCAGCCTGGATACGCTGGACGACGACATCTTCCGCGCCATGAATGGCGGGCGCTCCGGCGTTGACAAGGTGCTGGAAGGCATCGCCGCAGCCGAAGCCGCCGGCTACACGCCCCTGAAGATTAACGCCGTAGTGCAGCGCGGGCTTAACGATCACACGCTGGTCGACCTGGCGCGCTTCTTCAAAGAGCGGGGTCATATTCTGCGCTTCATTGAGTATATGGATGTGGGCAACAAGAACGGCTGGAAGATGGACGAGGTTGTGCCATCGGCCGAAATCGTCGAGCGCATCCACACCGCCATGCCGCTGGAGCCGGCCGCCGGCAATTATTTCGGCGAGGTGGCGCGGCGCTATCGTTACGCCGATGGCGAGGGCGAGATCGGCTTGATCAGCTCGGTGACGCAGCCCTTCTGCGGCTCGTGCACGCGCATGCGCCTGTCACCGGAAGGCGAGATATTCACCTGCCTCTTCGCTACCGAGGGTCTCAGCCTGCGCGATTCCATGCGCGCCGGCGCCAGCGATGCCGAGTTGGAAGCGATCATTCGCGGCAACTGGGGCGCGCGCATCGACCGCTATTCGGAGATTCGCAGCTCGCTCACCGATGAAGTCCGCGACCGGCGCAAGAAAGTGGAGATGTACCACATCGGCGGGTAGCCGCAGCGCCGCGAACAACAAACTGAAATTTAACCACAGAGAACACAGAGGAATTGCTCTTTGTCACGAAGACGTAGACTTTGTGCCCTTTGTGTCTTTGTGGTGAAAAATCTATTGATGCGATTGCCTTGCCCCTATCTCGGCTCAACTTGCCAAGCGCGCAATCACTGTGGTATTGTCGCAGCTTGTGCTTATCGGGCAAGATTCGACGAGGAAAGCAATGACCAATTCCGACTTTGGACTGACTGGACAAACCGCGCTGATTACGGGGGCGGGGCGGGGCATTGGCTTGGCGACAGCGCGCCGCCTGGCGGCCGCCGGCGCCGATGTCATCATTGCCGAATTCATCGCTGAAAATGGCCGCAAAGCCGCCGCCGAAATCGAAGGCATGGGACGCAAGTCGCTCTTCATCGAAGTCGATGTGCGCCGCTCCGACAGTGTAAACCTCATGGCGGAAACGGCGCTGAAGGCTTTCCCGCAGATCGACATATTGGTCTGCAACGCCGGCATCGCCCAGGCCGTGCCCGCGGAAGATTGCAGCGATGAAGACTGGCTCAATATGATGGCGGTCAACCTCAATGGCGTCTTCTATTGCTGCCGAGCCATCGGGCGGCACATGCTGGAGCGCGGCAGCGGCGCCATCGTTAATACGGCGTCCATGTCCGGCATGATCTCCAACACGCCGCAGCCGCAAGCGCACTACAATGCCGCCAAAGCCGGCGTCATTCTGCTGACCAAGTCCCTGGCCGGCGAATGGGCCGATCGCGGACTGCGCGTCAATTGCGTGTCGCCGGGTTATATCGGCACCGACATGACTGCTGAAGGCATGGCCAATTTGGACTGGTATCCGACCTGGATGCAAATGACGCCGCAGAAGCGCGTCGGCGCGGCGGAAGATGTGGCCGCGGCGATATATTATCTGGCCTCGCCGGCCGCCAGGTTCACCACTGGCAGCAACCTGGTCGTGGACGGCGGTTATACAGCCTGGTAGGCGCGGGGCAGTCTCTGGCGGCAGACAAGCCACCAATTCAAATTAACGAAAAGCGGGGCAGGGCTTGGCGCGGTCGGGCACGACGGTGTCATTGCGTATCCAGCCCGATATTGAGCCGTCGTCGACGGCGACATTGACGAAGTACCAGATCTCGCCCACTGGATTCCGGTCTTCGCGCTCTTGCCTCAGAATAGACACGACAGTTCCGGTCGGCAAGTAGCCCACGATCGGCGTGCCCGTCCTGGTCGTCGGTCGCGCCCGCACGTTGATCGAATTGAGGTTGAGCACAACCGCGCGGCAAAGCTCCTGCGGTGTTGGCGTGACCGTGGGGGTATTGGTGGCGGTGGGCGTGTCGGTCGCTGTCGGCGTGATGGTGGCGGTTCGCGTGAGCGTTGCTGTCTCGGTCGCTGTAAAGGTCGCTGTTGGCGTCAGCGTATCGGTCGGCGTGCCGGTTTGGGTCGGCGTCAGCGTGTCGGTGGGCGTGTTGGACGGCGTGAAGGTGGCGGTCGGCGTGAAGGTGTAGGTAGGCGTGGGCGTAATGGTCGGCGTGGAAGTCGCGGTCGGGAAGAATATCGCCTCCAATTGCTGACGATTCATGGCCGCCACCGTGCCGCCGACGGCGATAAAGATGAACAAAATGAACAGCGCAACCAGACGCCCGCGATTGCGGCGGCCGCGGATGACCCCGTCAATGCGGGAGATATCGGCGCGGCGCCCCAGTATGCGGAAAGGATCTTCGCGCATGGTGTCGAGCCAGGTCTGCGCTTCGCGATTATTGCCCTCTTGCAGCGCCTCTTCGGCCCGCTCCAGATAGCGCGTGAACAAGTCGTTGACCGTGCTGCGATAGCGCTCATCCTGGGCGTATTCGCCCACCATTTCCGCCAGCATCTGCCGCGCCTGCGCCAGTTCAGCATCGAAGTTCTGCGATACCAAGGCTTGAGCCCGGCGGATCGACTGCTGCGCGCGCGTGATATCGGCCTGCTGATTGCGCGAGCGCATCAACAGCTCGGAGAAGGTGCTGTCTGTCGGGTCCAGCTCCAAGCCCAGTTCCATCAGTTTGATAGCCGCGTTCATCAGCAAAATACGTTCGTCCAGGGTCGTCGAGCTGCTGGCGTGGTTCAGGGACATCTGCGCCTGGTCGTTGACCTGCGCGCGGATGCTGGCCAGCTTGTTGTCCATTTCCTGCTGCATCTGCGCCAGACGCTGGCTGTTGGGCAGCAACTGCCGCGCGTGCGACAGCAGGGAGGCCACGCTGGCGACCTGCGCCACCTGCTCTTCCAAGGTACCGCCGATGGTATTCATGTTGACCGCGATTTGATCGTAGTCGCGCTGGATGCGCCGCAGCATCTCCAGCCGTTCTTCGGCTTGCGGATCGTTGGGCACGACGCGCAAGGCGCCTTCATATTTTCGCAGCGCCTCGGTCCAGTTGTCATTCGCCATCAGCCGGTCGCCATCGGCCAACAGCTCGCGGGCCAGCGCCAAATCCTGGATGTCCAGCAGCGCCTGTTCAACGTCTTTCCAAGTCAGGATGCCATCGCGTTCGGCCAGCTCGCGCGCCTCGCGGTACAAGCCGGAGGCCTGCTCGTAGTTGCCTGCGCGCACCAGTGAATTAGCGCGGTTGTAAGCGACGCGCGCCTCAAAGGGAATACGATGATCGGGCACGATGCCGCGGATCAAATTGTCTTCCGATTTCTCGCGGTATTCGAGCGCGGTGGGATTGTTGGCCTGGATGGCCAAAATGCGATTGGCGACATCAATCGTCTGCTGATACCCGCCTGAATAATAGCTTTCGGTCAGCGACTTCAGCAGCTCGTCTATGGCTGTGGATGCCGGCACGGAGCGCTCAGCCGCGGCGGGTTGCATTCTGTCTCGCGGCGGCTCGTCTCTGGAGCGGCCATAGGCGGACGGGGACTCTAACTGCCTTTCGGCGCGGGCGGCGGGCCGTGAAGGCGGCGCAGCGCTCTCGCTGGCGTCGCTTGAAGGCGCCGAGCGCACATCGTGGCGGTCGAAGAGTTCTTGTACGCGCCGTTTGGCTTGGGCGCTGTGGGCGCCCGCTTGCTGCAGCAGGCTGATGGCGTCCTGATTGCCGGCGTCCATGCGCAGGGCGTCTGCCAGGATGTCGATGGCTTCGTCGATATCGTCGTCATCGCCAGCGATCTCGATGCGGATGCGCGCGCGCCGCACCAATCCGCGCAGCGCCGCTGTATTCGGGCGTACCTGGGTTGTCTGGCTGCCGGCGATTTCGGCGAATAATTCTTGCGCCATTTGCTCCAGGGGCGTATTCTTCGCCTCCATCAGCAGGTCGCGGGCTTCCTGCTCCAGCTCCCTGAGCGTCTGCGGGTCAACGGTTGCGCGCGCGCGCTGTCGAAGTTCCTCGATTGCCCTCTGTAGGTCCTGCATAATGGGAAATCCTATATCAGCGCTGCCTGCACATCAGGGGCTGCAGGGGCGCTTGCGGCGATCGTCTAAGGGGACAAGCGCCATACCAAGACGAGGGATTCTGTGATAGAGTTGGGCGAGATCAACTTCCGACTGCGGTCAAGCAACTATGGCATCGTTTCAGCATATCAGACCCAGATACAAACTGATCTTATTCTATAATATCAAACCTGAGAAACAAGACCAATACTATCGCTACATGCTTAGCAGTTTCGTGCCGGCGATACAGAAATTGGGCGTCTACATGCACATGGTATGGCATATCGCCTATGGCGATCACCCGCGCCGCAAGATCGAATTTGTCACCGAGAGCTCGGATATTCTACGACGGCTCTTTCTCAGCGACGAATGGGACGAACTTGAAAACAAGCTGCGGCGTTATGTCGACGATTACGAGCGCAAAGTCGTCGACTACCGCAACGGCTTCCAGGTGTGACGGGCCAGGATATTCTTGGGCTTGGGCCGCGCGAGTTTGATTAGCGCTGCGCCATGCCTCCGCCTCTCGCTTGCAATTCGCCGCAGCGAACGTAGAATGAAATAACCAGCGAAACATAAAAGAGGTCTGTACTTGCGATGGATCTATTAGATTTGCTGCCATTCTTGCGCGAGCAGCCGGTATTCATTCAAAGTCTCGCCAAAGACATCGTTCCGTTTCTGGCTGCGCTCTTGCTGATCGTCATCCTGCGCTGGCTGCTTACCTGGCTGCTGCTGCGCCCCCTGCGCAAGTTGGTCGGCCGGTCCAGCAGCGATATTGACGACCGGCTGTTGGAAGCCAGCGTTTCGCCTGTGCAGCTGGCGGGAATCGGGATTTCGCTGATTGTCGTCACCTTCGTCTTCGCCTTTGACGCGCAGGTCAAGAATATCGCCGTTACAATCGGCCGCGCCCTGCTGATCAGCGCGGTATTCTTTGGCGCTATGCGTTGGTTTGAAGTCCTGACGCTGCGTCCCGATGTATTCGCCCGCCTTACCGGCTGGTCCATCCCCGAGCGATTGCTGCCCTTTCTGAATACCCTGGTTAAGTTTCTGATTATCGCGCTTGGCGTCATCTTCGTCCTGCAGGAACTTGACTTTGATGTCGCCGCTTTGATCGCTTCGCTCGGCGTGGTTGGCATCGGGATATCGCTGGCATCGCAGAATACCGTGGCCAATATGTTTGGCTTCGCCGCTATCGTCTCCGATAATCCCTTCAAGGTCGGTGATTTCATCAAGACGCCCAACGTCACCGGCATCGTCGAAACGGTGGGTGTGCGCGCTACCCGCGTCCGTCAGCTGGATCAGGCGCTGGTCACCGTGCCCAATAATGCCTTGACCGACGCTGTGGTGCTAAACTGGTCGCGCATAGAAAAGCGCCGCCTCGATGTCACATTGACCTTCACCTATAGCACGACTGCCGATCAGATGCGTCAGGCTATAGCCGAGATCCGCGAATTACTGCAGAACACCGACGACATCGACCCTGAAACAGTCATCGCGCACTTCGTCGATTTCGACTCCAGCTCGCTGAATGTGCGCGTTATCGCCCAAGTGCTGTTGGCGGATTGGAAGTCGTTTACCGCGCTGAAAGAGTCGCTGATGCTCGAGATCATGGACATCGTGGAAAAGTTGGGCATCAGCTTCGCTTTCCCCAGCCGGTCGCTGTATATCGAATCGACGCCGGAAAGCGTCGCCGGTCAAGCGCAGATGAACGAAGAAGAAGCGGCCGAGCGCGCTTCCGCCGAGACATGACCAGCGCGCTGATGGCCGCCATGGGGTTCAGCGAAGCCGATCTCGAGGCAAATCGAAGGGGCAGGCTCAGTCCGGCGCAGGCGGCGCGTTTGAAAGCATCGCGTCAGCGCCAGATGGCAATTGCGCTGCTGCTGTTCTTCAGTCTGGTCATCGCGGCGACGGCGCTGATTTACATGGGGCAGCGCAGCGGGAATCCGATTCTTGGCTTGGCCGGCGCCTTGCTGATCGTGATTAACGCCGTGATCGTCGGTACGCTGGGGCGCGGCTATATGCGTCTGGGCGGCGACTTGCGGCCGGGCAATATCGAGGTGCTGGCTGGAGAGGTGGAACGTGTGCTGCGCCGCGGTCGGCAGCGGGACAATTACCTGATTCGCATTGACGGCGCCAGCCTCTACGTGACCAAAGAGGTCTTTCTGGGCTTTAATCACGAAGCGCCTTATCGCCTTTATCGCGGGGCGCATTCCGGCTTGCTGCTGTCGGGCGAGCCGCTTGATTGAGCGCCGCTGAAACAGGTCGCCCGCTGCTGAGGGAATCGACTCTTCGCCGCGTAACTTGAATGAGAATGGGGCAGCTGAGGGAGCGCATTGATTAGGCAACACCCATCCCGGCTTTTGCTGCCGATTTTCATCTTCCTGCTGGTGGCGCTCTATATTTTGTCGCCCGCGCTTACTTCAATTTCCAGCGTCTACCTGGGCCACGAATCCGGCGATGCCTACAAGATGGCGCGCCACATTTGGTGGTATAAGACGGCGCTGCAAGGCGGCGAGGACATCTTCGGGCAGTCGCTGCTGGGGTATGCGGAGGGTTACACGCTCTTTCGGCTCTGGGCGAATCCTCTGCAATTCTTCCCTATGTGGCTCTTGGCCTTTTTTGTGCGGCTGGCAGCCGCCTATAACCTCGGCATAATTCTGACTCTCGTGCTCAACGGCTTGTCCATGATGCTGCTGGCGCGGCGCTGGCTGCCGCCGCAGCAAACGTTCCCTGCGATATTGGCGGGTATCGTTTATATGATCTTCCCGGCCATGCAGAGCCACCTCGCTGCCGGGCACGCCGGGCTGCTGGTTCAGTGGCCGGCGCCCTTGTTCATTTTGCTGCTCTTTGATTATGCCGATTCGGGCGGCACTCGGCGTTTTATCGGCGCTGTATTCTGCTTCTTTCTGGCATCGCTGGGCCACAGCTTGCAGGTTCTTTATCTGCTTGCGCCATTGACCATGCTGTTTCTGCTGGCGCGCCTTTACAAACGAGACTACGTCGGCGCGGCGCGTCTGATCGCTGTTGCAATGGCCGGCTGCCTGGTGCTGCTGATCTTCCTTTCGCCGGTGCTGGGGGAGGCCTTCCAGCGCACGACTTCGCAGCTTGGGGCTGGCCATGTGCGCGACAGTGTTGACGTGGCCAGCGCGCTTTCGCCCGCGCAGGGCAATCCCTTCTGGCGCCAGCTTGGCGCGCAAAGCCAGGATTCAGCCCCTGCAATCCCGGCGGAAGGCGCCGGCTATATCGGTATATTGGGCGGGCTGCTGGCGCTAACCGGCATGCTTTGGCGGCGGGAGGCGCGCTGGTGGCTGCTTGTCGCCCTGGTAGCCTGGGTGCTGGCGCTGGGTCCGGTGCTGAAAGTCGGGGACCAGGCGGTCTCGGCATTTATCGCTGGCTACGAGGCGGTTGTGCCCTTGCCCTATGCCCTGGTGATGAATCTACCGCTGTTTGAATTGGCGCGGACGCCTGAGCGATTTATGTTGCTCTTCGCCCTCATGTTTGCCATGCTGGTCGGTTTCGGCGCAGCGGTCTTCTGGTCCAGTCGCTTCGTACAGCGACGTCAGCGCTATGTGCGGGCGGCATTGGCAATTGCGCTCGCTCTGTTATTGATCCAAGACTACCGGCTATTTTCGGCCTTCCCTACTGTGCCGGCCGAGCTGCCGCAGGCGATCTACGCTTTGAGCAAGCGGCGGGATATCCGCGCCATCTACAACGCGCCCTATGACAATTCCTTGGCGGCGAAAGAAGCGCTGCTGCTGCAGACCGCGCATGGCAAGCCGCTGATCGCCAGCCACGATGACAGCGGACGCGTGGATAGGGCCCGGCTGGAGCTGCTGGCCAGCTTCCGCCCGTCGCTGCTTAACAATGCCCAGGCCGACGTCGTCATCTTCAACAAAGCGCAGGCCGCGAGGAGCGCGCAATTGGGTCTCTTGCAGCGGGCGCGCCAATGGCTGGGCGAGCCGATTTATGAAGACCAGCGTTATGCTGTCTACGAAACGCCATTCACGCCGGCGCAAACTGCCAAGCTGCACTCTACCCGCTGGGACGGGCAGACGCATGTCACCTACATCTACAAGCAGCAGCCCGGCTGGATGGAATACAGCGCGAACCTGGAAGCGGCCAATCGCCGCGTGCACCTGTCGCTGAACGGCACGCCGCTGGAAACGCTTCAGGTCAACGGCCGCATTCCCGTCTCCATCCCCCTGCCGATGGCTCGCAGCGGCTATCACACCTTTCGCATCGCCCTTGATCCGCCTTGCCCCGAGCGCATTGACAGGGAACTGCTTTACTGTCAGTCGGTTGACGTCGACGGCGTGGACACGCGCATACTGTCCAACGGCGCAATCTACGACCCCATACGCATCGCCGACGGCATCGTGCTGGCGGGCTACTACCTGCCCAAGCAATTCGAAGACGAAGTCGCCATACGCCTTTGGTGGCGTTTCGAATCGGACCGCAGCGTCAACGATGTGCGCTTCGTGCATATCCTGGATGAGGAGGGCTTGCCCGTGCGCGACCGCCCCGACGATCATTCCTTCGGCGAAGTCGCCGCCGGCAGTGAATTGACGGAGACGCTGATACTGGACACGAGCCAGTTGCAGGACGGCGAATACAGTGTATTGACCGGATGGTACGAATTGCCCTTCGCCATTCGCTACGATGTCTTGACCAATGTTGAGGGCGCGGAGAACGATACCGTGGTTCTGGGTCAAATCCGGGTGCGCAACTAAGGCCGGCGCCGCATAGTCAGACGCCAATGACTCAACGACGACAATACTTTCATAATATTTGTTCATTACTTTACTGGTTACAAGTCTGATACTAGGGGAGGCACTGCCATGAAACGCGTCGTGGGATTCGCCTTGGCGCTCTGCTTGCTGCTCACGCAGTCGGTCGGCGCGCTGGATTATGACACTAACAACTACCGCAAGACGATGATACAGATGCTGGGCTCGGCATTTGACGCGACCCGCGGTCGCCTCGTAGATGTGGCGGTATACGATGCGGTAGCCGCGTCCGGAGACAGGCTCTATCTGGCGCCGCTGATCGACATTGCCTACTTCGGTCGCAGCGCCGAGATAAACCACGCCGTCATCGAAGCGCTTAATGCCTTGACTGGCGAGAATATGGTCTGGAAGGGTTACTTCGAGTGGGCTGGGGCGAACGATATCGCGCTGCCGCCATTTTACGACGAATTCAAAGGGCAGCTGCTGGCGAGCTTCGTTGACCCCGAATTCACTCGCTTCTTTGAGCCCGGCGTCGCCGAGACCGCAGCGATCAACCTGGTTGAGCCGGTTTGGGGCGGTGTCACAGTCGATGGCATTCCCTCGCTGGTCAACGCGCGGCAAATCACGCCGAAAGACGCCATCGACGAGGGCTACCAACACTCGGACTTCTGCCGCGACGGCGATTGCAGCTATCCGGCTGCGGATGAGTTGGTCTTCGGGCTCAGCTTCAACGGAGACAGCCGCGCTTATCCCCTGCGTCTGCTGAATTGGCACGAGATGTTCAACGATGTCATCGGCCATGCGCCGCTCTTTGAGGAACCGGAGGGCGAGCAAGTCTGCAATTTCCGCGCGCCCACGCCTTTCGAAGTTCGCGCGCGTTCGGGCGATGACTGGCTGCTGATCTACGGCCGCTCAGCCGATTGCCCGCGCTCGGGCTGGCTGCGCAGCGCGGATGTCTTCTGGATTGACGATGTCGCGCCGGAGCTACCGGATCTCGCTGCCGGCGATGAGGCGCTGAGCGTCGGCCATCGCGGCCGCGTGGACGGCAAGCCGGTCATGCTAGCCTACTGTACACTCTGTGGCGCCGGCGTGCTGTACGACGTCAGCATCCCCGATCTCACCTACACGACAGTTGCCGGTGAAACGGTGCAAATGGGCGACACGGCGCTGGAATTCGGCTCCACCGGCATGCTGATGCGCTCGAACAAATTGATGTACGACCGCAATACCGACACGGTCTGGAACGCCATCACCGGCGAACCCGCCTTCGGTCCGCTGGTCAGCAGCGGCGTCGTTTTGGATGTGCTGCCGGTGGTCGTCACCGATTGGGCCAGCTGGCTGGAGGCGCATCCGGATACCAGCGTGCTCAGCCTGGATACAGGCTTCCTGCGCAACTACACCAACGGCGCTGCCTACGGCGACTATTTCAACAGCGCCGAGCTGATGTTCCCATCCTGGCAGCAAGATACCGCGCTGATTCAAAACAAAGATATGGTCTTCGCGCTGCGGCTGCAGGGCCAGGCCAAGGCCTACCCGCTGGCGACCATCATTCCCGAGCGGATTATCAACGACCGGGTAGGGCAGACAGAGCTGGTGATCATCGCCGAGGCGACGCCGGAGCGCGACTTCTTTGAACCGGGCGGTGCCGCTGTCCGCGCTTACGAAAGGCAAGGACTGGTGTTCAGCGCCGGCGACGATAGCATGACGCTGACCAGTGATGATGGCCGCAGCTGGCAGATCACGGAAGGCGCGCTGATTGCGGAAGACGGCGAACGTCGCGATCGCATCGGCGGGCATTTGGCATTTTGGTTCGGCTGGTTCGGCTTTTATCCGGACACGCTGGTCTACGGAGAATAGACGCCTTGCCTTGACTTACCCTTGGCGCTTGCGTTTTGGTTTGCGCTTGCGCTTTTGGTAGGCCGCCGGCGGCGCTTCCAGGTCATGGGCTTGGGCTCGGTCCTGCGGCGCCAGCCAGCCGTGGAATTCGCTGATGTGGCGGCGCTCGATCCGCTCGGCTAGCTCGGTTTGCGGGTCGGTGTCGGCCAGCAGACGGCCGCGCGCGCTGCCCAGCTGGCTCCAGCGGCGCTCCATTTCCGCCCGGGGCGAGCGTTCATAAGATTGTCGATAGGCTTCGCGGACCAGATTGCGGCGCGCGGTTGTAATCAGATTGTCGTCATGGATGCCCGCGGCTTCGAATTCAAAGGAGGCGCTCGAATCCCCCGCGCCATGGCGCATCGCAACCAGCAGACCCAGGCTGCCGCCGAGCAGCGCGCCGGCTACAGCGCCTTCAGGCAGGCCTCCCGCCAGCAGGTAAGTCGCAAGCGCGCTGATCAATGCGCCGATGATGATATATATCGCGAGCCTGATCATTCCCGGCGCTCCGTCGCGTCAATGCCAGTGTGAACACCGCCTGCAAAGCTGCTGTCGCCTTGGGCTGCTCTGATGCGCGTGCCGAAAAAAGCGCCGATGATCGCCCCAATCGCAGCGCCTCCGACCGCGCCTTCGGGCATAAATTCGGCGGTGACCAAGCCGGCGACCGCGCCAATGACTGCGCCGAGCAGCATGTACTTGAGTAGACTTATCAGAAATGCGCGCATGGCGGACTGTCCTCACAGGTTGCGGAGTACGCGGATCAGCGCAGAAAAGAGCCGCCAGTTAATGACGCGGCGCTGCTTTCATAAGATTATATCGGAAACGGGTCCTGCGCCCTAAGAATGCGACTGCTCGGAGACAGCCGGCAATCGCAGGCGCAAACTTATTGTCATGAAGATGAGGCTCGCCGCTCAAAGAAGGCCTGCATGATCCCGCGCACCTCATCCGAGACCAGCCGGTCGCCGATCATGCGCAGCTCCAGTTCCATCGCCTCTTGCACGGCGGCCGCGCTGCCTCGCCGCAGCAGCATCTTGGTCTGCCGCAGGGCTTGCGGGGGCTTGGCGGCCAACTGCTCCGCCTTCGACCAAGCCAGCGCCTGCAACTTATCAGCGGCGACCACCTGATTTATTATGCCGCATTCCCGCGCCTTCCGCGCGTCGAAAGCCTCGCCCAGCATCAGCAGCTCGGCGGCACGCCCGTAGCCCAGCATGCGCGGCAGCAGGTAGGTCGAGCCCGCTTCCGGCAGCAGGCCCAGGTCGATGAAGGCGAAGTTGAATTTGGCGTCCGCGGCGGCATAGACCAGGTCGCAATGCAGCAGCATGGTCAGGCCCACGCCGACCGCCACGCCATTGACCGCGGCCACGATGGGCGCCTCGGCCGCCGCAATCGCCTTGATGAAGCGCGCGGCCGAATCCGAGCCGGGGTCGTCCAGGAAGCTGTTCAGGTCGTTGCCGGCGCAGAAGCTGTCGCCGCTGCCAGTGATGGTGATGACGCGGATGTCGCTGTCGTCATTGGCGCGCTCGATGGCTTCGCGCAGAGCGTCGTACATGGCGGGGGTGAGGGCGTTTTTCTTCTGCGGCCGGGTGAGCTGGACGCGGAGGATGTGGTTGGTGAGGGTGGTGGTGATGTTGGGCATTTGAGTGTACCTCTGCGTACTGCTAGCACTGACGAATCTAGCAGAATCGATTCGCTCTAGAAGACAATACAGCTACCCAAGCGCGAAAATGATTGTAATAACTTATTCTCCACATCAGTTTCTGTCGGGCCTATTTTGAGTGTCGTCAGGTAGTTTTGTCTCAATAGCACATTTTACCATTCTGGCAATTGCGTCTCTTTGTTCAGCTTCGTTTGCACTGGTACTTTGATACATTATCCATGCTACGGCCGTACCGACGAGTAGTGACGGCAAGACAGAGAGGAGTAACACAAGGTGGCGCGGCGATTCAATCTCCTTAAGGGACAGTGCAGAGGAAAGCGCGTCTGAATTTTGTAATCCTACAAAGGAACCAATGATGCAACATAGACCGGTTACTAACTGAACGAATATTTCCAGTATCTCGTCATTCGGGTCAGCCAATCGCCTCGCATACCATTTAATGAGGTGTTTAGTACCATGGTACGCGCCAAAAATCGCGCCAAGAATCGAAATTGGCGCGTACTCCAAAAGCGCTTGTTCCAAAGTTTTCTGTTCTTTAGGCGAGAACCCGAGAAGAACAGAGATCCCCAGAAACAAAATAGCTCCGAGAATCCCGCCAAGGATTATGCCAATGATTGCACCAAGATGCCGCTTAAGAAGTTTAGCTAATGTTCCACCCCCTACCGCACCAATAATTGCAACAATGGCTACTTCTATCCAAGGATTCAAATTGTCACCTTTCAGCCAGATATCACAAATACAATCGATTTACCCGATTCTCAATTTTGGCGAAGCGATATGGCAGTGTGTACTGTTGTCTCTAGGCCCTAGTGCACATGCAACACAATGTTCAAGGGCTATTTAGCGAAAAGAGAATCTTATCAGATCGGCATTTGCAGACACAATAGGTCTCCTTGTCCGCAGAAATAGTTTATACCGCCGGCCTAAACACCAACATCATCGCTCGTCGTTACTTTCTTTAACTCCCCGGAATAAACTACTACCGGTTAACTTCTCAATGATCATGATGAAAGAGTCTGGATATGTACCCTCGCTGATTTGGGCGTCTCTGCGATTAAGCTGCAACCCCTCGTCCAGCGTCTCCAACACACGCGCGACGCGCTGCTCCACGCAGTGACGCGCCAGCACGTGCTGTCTTCCAGCCGTCGCAGAATCGTCAATGCTGTCCCGAGTTGCTCTTGCTTGCGTGAACTCGCTGTCGACCCGTCCCTACACCCCGCTCAAATCCAGCAGGCGCAGCGGATTCTCGATCAACTCGCGCAGGTGGTTCATGAATTGCGCGCCCTCGGCGCCGTTGCTGACGCGGTGGTCAACGCTCAGCGTCATATTCATGCGCGTGCCAACGCCCAGCGAGCCATCGGCCTGCACAACGGGTACGCGCTGTGATGATGACACCGCCAGGATTCCCGCTTCCGGCGCGCTGATGATGGCGGAGAAGTCCTTGATGTTGAAGGGCCCCATATTGCTGATGGTGAAGGTGGCGCCGCGGATGTCGTCCGGCTTGATGCGGCCGCCGCGCGCGCGCTCGTACATGGCTTTGTTGCTTTCCGCCATTTCGCTCAGCGCGACCGCGTCGGCATCATGGCAGACGACATTGACCAAGCCATTCTCCGGCAAGGCGACCGCGATGCCGATATTGATTCGCTCATGCCGCAGGAAGCGATCGCCGTAATAATGCGTGTTCAAGTTGGGGAAGGCTCGCAGCGTTAGCGCCAGCGCTTTAATCAGCAGATCGTTGACGCTGACCTTGATGCCGCGCTCGGCCAGGGCCTTGTTGATTTCGGCTCGCAGCGCCAGCAGCGGCTCCACGTCCGCTTCGACGGTGACGTAGAAGTGCGGCGTATTGCTCTTGCTGCGCACGGTGCCATCGGCGATGGCGCGCCGCATCCGCGACAAGGGGATGATTTCGACATCTGCTTCCGGCAGTTTGCCCCAGGTCGCTTGCCCGGTCGCGGCGGCCGGCGGAGCAGTCGGCAGCGGCGGCAATTGCGGCTGCGCGCTGAGATTCTCCACATCGGATTTGACGATGCGCCCGCCGGGACCCGAGCCCTGCACGCGGCTGAGGTCGATGTCCTTGTCCGCAGCGATTCGGCGCGCCAGAGGCGATGCCTTGATGCGCCCGTCGTCGGTCATAGTCTGTCCGTTGGTCGGAATCGCTGGCTTCGCATCGGTTGTCGGCGTTGCCGCTTCGGGAGCCCCGGCGTCCTGCGGCGCGACGGATTCGCCCTCGCCGCCGATGACTGCGATTACCGTGCCTTCGCCCAGTTCATCGCCGGGTTCGGCGCGCAATTCCAGCAGTTGGCCGGCGCTGCCCGCTTCGATCTCCACCGTCGCTTTGTCGGCTTCGAATTCAGCGATGATATCCCCCGCGCCGACGGCCTCTCCGACTTGCTTCAGCCAATTAATCAGCAAGCCGTCCATAGTGAGCTTGACTTCGTGCGCCATTTACAGGATCTCCTTCACCGCATTCACGACCTTTTGCGCGTCAGGCAGCGCCAGCAACTCGATCTCTTTGGAATAGGGCAGGGGCACATCTTCGGCCGCCACCCGCTTTATAGGCGCGTCCATGTAGTCGAACATATTCTCTTGCAAGAGCGCGGCGATCTCGCTGCCGAAGCTGTACATGGGCAGGGACTCTTCCACGATCACGCAGCGGTTGGTTTTCTTGAAGCTCTCGTACACCAGCTCCATATCCAGGGGGCGCAGCCAGCGCAGGTCGACCACTTCCGCTTCCACGCCGTCTTGCGCCAAGGCTCGCGCCGCCTGCAGCGCCCAATCGACGCCGCGCGCGTAAGCCACCAGGGTCACATCGCCGCCCTCGCGCTTGATATCGCCTTTGCCGATGGGGATCAGGAAGTCGCCGTCATCTTCTGCGGGCATCAGTCCCGGCTTGGGGTAGAGCGCGATGCTCTCGCTGAACAGCACCGGATTGTCATCGCGGATCGAGGCTTTGAGCATTCCGTAGGCGTCCATGGAGTTCGAGGGGCAGCCGACGTAGAGACCGGGGAAATGCGCGAAAATCGGCTCCGGCGCATGCGAGTGCGAGGCGGTGGCTTGATTGCCCCAGCCGCTGGCCGCGCGATAGACGAGCGGGACTTCAAACATGCCATCGAAGAAATAACGCACTTTCGCGGCGTGATTGGCGATGGCGTCCAGGGCCAGGAATGCGAAGTTGATGGTCATGAATTCCGCCACCGGCCGCAAACCAGCCATGGCCGCGCCAACAGCCACGCCACCGATTGCCATTTCACTGATGGGCGTATCGCGGACGCGCCGCTCGCCGAATTCCTCCAGGAAGCCGCGCGTGACGCGGTGCGTACCCTGCCAGAAGGCGACCTCTTCGCCCATGACAAAGACATTCTCGTCGCGGTGCATTTCTTCTCTGAGCGCCCGGCGGATAGCCTCCCGCATAGCGACATTTCTTGCTGCCATGATCTGTCCTTGTGTCGATCAATCTATGCCGGCGCCGATGCTGGCCGCCGTCTTATGCACCAAATCGGAACCTACGTAAGTATTCCGCATCAGATATTCATAGCTGCTGGGCAATTCACTCGCTTCGGCGAAGGTCACTGATTCCGCCACAATGCGCGCGGCGTCAGCTTCATGGCCCGCCAAAATATCGGCCGCATCGTCGTATTGGCTTTCGATGCAATCGCGCAAGATCTTGATTGGCTCGCGCGTGGCCATCCACTCCTTGAGCTCCGCCGACATGTCGTCGCGGGCGTCGTACTGCTTGTCCGAGACGCCGTGCCCGCGATAGCGATAAGTGACATGCTCGATGACGGCGGGCCCGTTCTTGCGGGCGTAGTCGACAGCCTTGGACGCGACCGCGTAGACTTCCAGCGCATTCTGGGCGTCAACCCGTCCGAAGCTCTTGATGCCATAAGCTTCTGCTTTGCGATGCAGCTCGACCTGGCCGCTGGCGCGATCGACCTCGGTGCCCATGGCGTAGCCGTTGTTCTCGATGATCCAGACCACCGGCAAATCCCAGATGGCGCTCATGTTGAGCGATTCGTGGAAGTAGCCGTTGTTGGTGGCGCCATCGCCGACATAGGTCATGGTGACATCGTCTTTGCCGTGATAGCGGGATTCCAGCGCGATGCCGGCCGCCAGGGGCAAGTGCCCGCCGACGATGGCGTAACCGCCCCAGAAGTTGTGGTCCTTTGAGGCCAGGTGCATGGAGCCGCCCTTGCCGCCGCTGCTGCCGGTTTTCTTGCCCATCATCTCCGCCATGACGGTATTGGGGTCCATGCCCAGGATGAGCGCGATGCCGTGGTCGCGGTAAGCGGTGATGACGTGGTCGCTCTTGCGCAGCGCCGCCATGGAGCCGACGCCACTGGCCTCGTGCCCGCTGTAGAGGTGCAGGTAGACGCCGGTGATGCGCTTCTCTTCGTAGAGGCGATGGCAGGTTTCTTCAAACTCTCGTATCAGCACCATCTGCCGATACCAGTCCAGGAGCATTGCTTTTGTCGGTGAAGCCATGCAGTTCCTTTCGTCGCTGCGAGATCGTTGCCTGTCCGGTTAAGTGGGCAAGTATAACATATTTGATTTGCGATTTGGATTCTGGGATTTGCTTTCACTTGACAGGGAAGCGAAACGATCATATAGATCAAGTGTGCGATTCATTCGAGCGTTTGCAGCCAAGAATGCCCCAAGCAACTTTACCGGACTTTCATAAAGCGAAACCCTTCGTTAAGTGGGTGGGCGGCAAGCGCAGCCTGCTGCCGGAAATAATGAAGCGCCTTCCGGTGGACTTCAAGAATTATTACGAACCCTTCGTCGGTGGCGGCGCCTTGTTCTTCGCCCTGAAAAATGAAGGAAGAATTGATTCAGCGGGGGGGGGCAGGCATTCTTAAGTGATGTCAACTTTGACCTCATCAACACCTACCAGGTTATCCAGCGCGACCCCGAACCCCTCATCACGAAGCTGCGCCAGCACGCGGCGAATCACTCCAAAAGCTATTACTACGAAATCCGAAGTCAGCACGATCTCGACGACCGCATCGAGATAGCCGCGCGCTTCATCTACCTCAACAAGACCTGTTACAACGGCCTCTGGCGGGTGAATTCCAAAGGCGAGTTCAATGTGCCGATGGGGAGCTACAAGAACCCGCCGATATGTCAGCCGGAGGTATTGCGGACATGTCATGCGGCGCTGCAATGTGTGGATATTCGCCTGCGCGACTTCCGCAAACTGGACGCGGGCGAGGGCGACTTTGTCTATTTCGACCCGCCATATCAGCCGCTTGATAGCACCTCGTTTACTAGCTACGCAAAGAACGGATTCGCCGTTGACGACCAGACAGCGCTGCGGAATGTATGCTGGTCCCTCCAAAGAGGGGGAGCGAAGGTCATGGTGTCTAACAGCGACTCAGAATTCATTCGAGGTCTGTATTTGGGGGACGCGTTTAAGTTACACGAAGTCAAAGCGCCACGGATGGTAAATAGCAATGCTGGCGCGCGAGGTGCTGTGAGCGAGTTGATAATCACTTCATACTAGGGAGAGAAAAGTGTACGTGTCAGATCGGAAATACCTTCTGGAGTTTGTGGAGTCGCAGTTGCTGGAATCTGGCTATCGATTCGTAGAAAAGTCGCATATAGACGATTTCGTCAAAACGAGTCTCCCCGTTTATTCAAAGAACGTCGCCATCGGAATGAACATATACAACAACAGTCGCAAAGGCCACTTCCTAGCGTACCACCCGGAAAAGTGGCCAAAGGGTCTTGTTGTGGAAGTGCGTTGGCAAGGCGTGAACGGAACGGTAGACGAAAAGTTTCCGTTCATTGTAATGAATATCAAGCGCTCAGGACTCGAAACTGTCATTGTAATGGGTGGTGAGAATTTAAAGCCCAAAGTTGTTCAATGGGTGCAGAACCAAATCGGTTACAGGCTTATTGAAGTATTTGACCCAATTGAGTTCCAGAATTGGGTAATGGAAGGCAACTTGTGATTGTGATTACTCGGACTCGCCGTCAGCGCCACCCAGCAGACCCGCCGCCACAACCACCACGACTGAGCCCAGCGCGCCCACCAGGATGCCGCCGATGAAGGGCAGCTTGACCAAGCCTGTGATGCCAAAGAGCGTCACCAGCAGCGAGCCCACGAAGCCGCCTACGATGCCTAGAACGATATTGCCCAGCAGCCCATAGCCGCGGCCTTGCAGCAGCTTGCCGGCCAGGTAACCGCTTGAGCCCCATACCAACAGCGACAAGACCAGTCCAATCAGCCGGCCCAGCATGCCGGGCAATAGCAGCAGCACGATCACCAGAGCGAGCGCAAGTCCGACGCCGATTTTGAATTTCATACCAGGAAACCTCCCTCCCGACTGTTCCCCTATTATACGCGAATTTGCGCTCAAGCGTTGCGGCGCGCGGAAAAGGGGCCTTGCACTTAGCAATTTCGCACATCTTACTGTATTATCTGCGCAAGACGCTAACTGATTGGCTGGAAACGGGTCGCGAGCATGATTGAGGCGTGGGAAGACCGGGTGCCGGACCTGAGCCCCGAGAGCTTCATCAACCGAGAATTGAGCACCATCGATTTCCAGAAGCGGGTGTTGGCGCTGGCGGAGGACGAGACGACGCCGCTGCTGGAGCGCGTCAAGTTCATCGCCATCGTGGGCAACAATTTGGACGAATTCTACATGGTGCGCGTCGGCGCCTATTTCCAGCGCCTTGAGATGAGCAATCCGCGGACGCGGCCGGACGGCACGACCCCGCTGCAGTTGCTGCGCCGGATACATGACGAAGTCTCCACGCTAATCGCGCGGCAGCGCCGGGTGCGCCGCGAAGTCTTTGAGCTGCTGGCGCAGGAAGGCGTCCACTTCATCCAGACCAGCGACCTCAACCCGGAGGAGCGCGCTGCCATCAGCTATTATTTCCGCGCGGAAGTATTTCCCGTCTTGACGCCGCTGGCTGTCGATCATGCGCGGCCCTTCCCCTTCATATCCAATCTGAGCCTCAATCTGGGCGTTTACCTCAAGCGCGAGAATGGCGATCTGGCCAATGGCATCGACTTCGCCCGCGTCAAGGTGCCAGTGCCGGTTCTGCCGCGCCTGGCGCGCCTCGAAACGGTCATGAGCCATTACACCGGTACCGCCCATGAAGGCTACCGTTTCCTCTGGATGGAAGACATCATCGCCGATTATTTGTCGGACCTGTTTCCCGGCATGGCGATACGCGAAGCCTTTCCCTTCCGAATTTTGCGCAACGCCGATATCGATTACGAGCACGAGCAGGACGAAGACTTGCTGGATGTCAAGTCGATCATTGAGCAGGGCGTGCGCGAGCGGCGCTTCGGCTCGGTTGTGCGTTTGAGCGTGCCGGCCGGCATCAGCGATCGCATGCTGACGCGCTTGATGGACTCGCTGGAGGTGCCCTCCAATCGCGAGGTATTCCGCATCGACGGCAAGTTGGGTTCGGCCGATCTATTCGAAGTGCTGCAAGTCGACCGCCCGGACCTGAAAGATTCCCCTTATACGCCGCGGGTTCCCAAACCCTTCGCCCAATCGGCCGATTACTTCGAGGTGATGCGCAAGCAAGATGTCATCGTGCATCTGCCTTACGACTCATTCACGCCGGTCGAGGATTTCTTCAAGCGGGCGGCGCGAGACCCCGATGTGCTGGCGATAAAGACCACGCTCTACCGCGTTGGCAAGAATTCGCCGGTGGTCAACGCCTTGATGGAGGCGCGCGACAACGAGAAGCAGGTCACGGTGCTGGTCGAGCTGAAGGCGCGCTTCGACGAAGCGAACAACCTGGAATGGGTGACGGCGCTTGCGGAGAAGGGCGTACACGTCATTTACGGCGTTGAGGAGCTGCCGGTGAAGACACACGCCAAAGTGTCGTTAATCGTTCGCCGCGAGCGCGATGGGCTGCGCCGTTACGTCCACCTGGGCACGGGCAATTACAACGCCAGCACCGCGCGCTTGTACGCCGATATCGGATTGTTCACCAGCAACGAACAGATCGCTGATGACGCCTCGCGGCTCTTCAATCGGCTGACCGGCTACGCGCCTGAGACGACATATCACCATCTGCTGGTCGCGCCGGAATACCTGAAAGACAGCATACTCGCCTTGATCGACAAGGAAATCGAGGCGGCGCGCCAGGGGCTGGACGCGCGGCTGATATTCAAGATGAATCAACTGGAAGAAGATGACATTATCAAGCGGCTTTATCTGGCGTCGCAGGCCGGCGTGAGAATCGACCTGATCGTGCGCGGTTTGTGCTGCCTGCGGCCCGGCGTTCCCGGCTTGAGCGAGAACATCCGCGTCAAAAGCATTGTCGGCCGCTATCTGGAGCACAGCCGCATCTACTACTTCCGCAACGCGCCCGAGCATCAGCAGCTGTATATGGGCAGCGCCGACTTGATGCGGCGCAACTTGCTCAACCGCGTGGAGGTCGTTTTCCCCGTGCTCGATCCCCGCATTCGCTGGCGGGCGCTGCGCATTTTGCAGACGGATCTGCAAGATATCAAGAATTCCTGGGAATTATGCAGCGATACCAGCTACAAACGCTTGTGGGATACCAGCGACCAAGACGCCTTCGATTCCCACCTGGCCTTTATGAAAGACAGCTTCGGCGTCTGCGAAACGCCTGATTAGAGACTGAACTCGATTACTGCGGCAGACTGCAACAGCAATGACGGGCGATCATGCGGACCGCCCGCTACATGGCGCTATTGACGCTGTGGCTCAGGCTCACTCGTCTTCTTCCGGGAAGCTGTACTGAACCGTATAGCTCAGCACGACTTCCGCGCCAGGTTCGACTGCAACGGTGAATTCGATGCTGGATTGGTCGACCTTGGTAAAGGGCAGCGAGCTTTCGATGATCTGCCAGTCGCGCCAGCGGTACAGCCGTTCCGGCACGGCAATCTCGACAGCATGGTGTTCCTTGCGGTTGCGCAGGCGAATCTCAAACTGCTCCTGCGCGACACGGCGCGAGACGAAAGTGAAGTCGGTTTGAACGCGTTCGCCTGTCAGATCAAATGCCGTGCCGATTTGCAGCGCGACGGCTTCCCCTTTTGCTGTGTGCTGGACATGACTTTCGCCGATGAGCAGCCGGGCGCCATCAACGTCAGCTTTGTAGACGCGCGCGCGCCCGGCGGGAAGATCTGCGCCCAAGCCCTGCTCGTCGCCCGTTTCGAACGCTAAGTAAGTCCGGACATCGCCCCGTGCCGATTCGCGTCCCTCCCAATAATCAATCGGCGAGTAATAGCTCACATGGGTTGGCGAACTGTCGAAGACATAAGAAATGTCGGCTGCGATGCCGCGGCCGGCGACGAATTCAAGCTGTTTGCTTTCCCCGTCTTCGATTGTTACGGGACGCGGGATGTGGTAGAGCTTGTAGTCAGAGAAGTCTTGCGCTTCGATGCTTTCACTCTCGTAGTCGGCGGCGGGGGCGCTTAGCGCCATCATGCGTGATTCTGCATATTCTTCTCGCTCGATGCGGCTGACTTCGCCCGCGATCAACTTTAGACTCGCATCGCGGTATCCGCGTCCGCTGCGATTCTCCAAGGTCACCAGACCATTCAGGTCAAGGCTGGTCTCGTCGGCTGCCAGGAACATGCTATAGTCAGCTGTCCAGTTTAAGCCGCCGGCGAGATAACTCAGTTCGGCGTCGTGCTGTCCCGCGCTGGCGGCGTCAAGCTTAATCCGCAGCATGGCGTCAGCGCGCAGGTCCTCTGGCAGAGCGGGAAACTGAACCGCGCGGATATCATATAGGCTGATGAACGCGACCCGGCTGGACTCCGTACGTACAATGGCTTTGTCGTTGCTTATGCGAAGCAGCTCGCCGCTGTATGTCGTTCCGTTGTCCGCTGTAATGCTGACGGTCTCAGAGAGATAGCGCGAAAGCAGACTCCCGGCATTGAGTTGGTCGGGGATATAGCTTTGCTCGAGGACGGCGACGCCCGCCGGGTCGCTCAGCGACCAAAAGTTTATTGACGTGGGGTCGATCGTCGCCGCGACTCCGCGTAGTTCGACAGTGTTAATGCCTTCATCAAGCGAGAGCGTTCGCTGATCGCGGATCAGAGCGGTACCGGCGTTGTACACGGCAAGTGTGATATCGCTGCTGTCTTGAGCGGACACCATTGGCAATCCTCCAAGCATTAGCGCGGCAAAGCAAGTGAGTATGCGTAACCGCATAAGAGATCCTTTAGATTTCCAGAGTTTGCGAATGTGAATTAACGTTAACCGTGTAGCTGCCTGCTGCGAAGCTGCCGTCCAGATGTATCGTTCCCTGGTAGGGCTGCAAGATCATCGGGCAGAAGACATCGGCCGGCACCTCGCGGTAAACCTCCACTCGCACGATGTTGCCGTCGCGGCTCTGATTGACCTGCACGGGATAATCACAGCCGTCGGGATGCTCTCCTTCAATGGCCAGGCTAATCCGCCCCCCGGCCGCGGTCACTTCAACTTGATTGATATTGGTCAAGACTTTGTCAATGTCGCTCACGTTCTGCGTCTCCGATTCGCTGATGAGAATGTCGTTCACCCTCAATAACGTATCGGCGGGCAGTTCGGTTGCGGGCAGGTCTAGGGTTTCGTCAATCTCGACTTCCACGGCCGGGCATACCCCCGCAGCATCCATGGCGTTGTAGACGCCAATGAAGATGCCTTCGCTAGTCTCGCGCCAGGTGAAGAGCTCCGGGAGCAGGCAGCCGACGGCTTGGGCGCCGCGCAGACGCAACTGAAGTTCGCCGCTGTCAGCTCGCGTCAACAGCGCCTGGTCAAGCCAAGCCGGGAAGAGGCTCGCCTCAAAATAAGCTGCTCGCTCGGCCAGCCACACTCGATCATTGATGATGACGGCGGACCGGTCCGTCCCTCGTTCTATAGGCAGGTCATATTCAAAGGGCGTCTCTTGCGGATCGCAGACGACGGTGGAGGCGATGTCGCGATACAGTTGAATGTCCAGATTCTTTGGGAAGGCCTTGACGACGCTTTGCAGCGGCGCGGCGCAGTCTTCAGCAAAGCGCCCTTTGATTTGCAGGCGCCTGCTATCGTCCGACCTAAGGAACGTCACGCTGTCAATCTGCGGCAGCGCGCGCCGTATGGTGACGTCCGGGCGCGGCAGATGATCCGCCAAGCCGCCGATAAGCAATGTCAAGACTAGTACGATGCCGGATATAGTCATCTTGCCTCCTTGTTGATTTGGTATACGCAGCAGAACTCAGGACGAGTCAATCCACTCGCCATCGTCCAGCCGCCAGACTTCCGGCTCTGCTTCTGCTATATCCCAATCGGCGGGGTGCGGGATCAGCGCCAGGCTGGCTGCGCCCGGTATGGCGGCGAATGGAACTTGGAGCGTCTCCAAGCTGGCTGCGCTGCCTCGGCCGGGAAGGGCTGCGACCAAGAGCTTCTCAGCTGCCGAGCCGCTAATCAGCCGATTGAGCGCCTGGACTTCACGCTGCCATTCGCGCGAGAGCTCGATTTCCACTTGCGCCAGCACTTCAACCACAAACAGAAACTCCTGGCTTTGCCGCCCGCCCGTCTGCCCGGCGCCGACGCGACAGACGCAGATATCGCTCAGCAGCTGTTCCGCCCCAAAGTCGCGCCGATTACCGCGACCAAGTTGAGAAAACACGCGGATATCGTCGCCGGCGTACTCGCTCGCAAGCAGCTCCGCCAAGGTCTTGACAAAGGCCCGTTCGCGCGCCCGCGCCAGCGCATCCGGCGATGTGCCCATGACCAAGGCCTTTTGGGCCCGGCCGTAGCTTTCGTTGATGACGCGGCGGATATTCATAGCTGCATTATACTTAAATCTCGGCGAGGCAATGACAGCGAACTACACGCAGAGCAATCGCACCAAGAAATGAAAGGTGAATAGAATGGGTTCATCAATACGGATGAGGAGAGCCCGAGATGAGCCCAAGTGGCATAGCGGAGGCCTTTGCCAGTTTAGAAGATCCGCGTCGCGAACATGGTCAATTACACCCGTTGCTGGATATCATCATCATCGCGATCTGCGCGGTGATCAGCGGCGCCGAGACCTGGGTGGACATTGTTGATTTTGGCGAGGATAAAGAGGAATGGTTAAGGGGATTTTTAGAGTTGCCTAACGGTATTCCTTCGCACGATACATTTGCCCGCGTCTTCCAACTATTAGACCCTCAGCAGGTACAGTTGTGCTACCAAGATTGGATTAGCAGCATCAAGCCAGTATTAGCTGAAGGCGATATTGTGGCAATAGACGGCAAGACGATGCGGCGCAGCCATGATCGTAGGCAAGGAAAGAGCGCCTTGCATCTGTTGCATGCCTGGTCAGTGGAAGCCGGCTTGGTCTTGGGCAAGCGCGCTGTGGACGCGAAAAGCAATGAGATACCTGAAATTCCCGAATTGCTGAAATTGCTGTATTTGAAAGGCTGTATCGTGACTTTGGACGCGATGGGCTGTCAGAAAGACATCGTGAAGTCTATTGTTAGCGAGCACGGAGCGGATTATGTCATAGCCTTAAAGGAAAATCAGGGCAGTTTGTACGATGCAGCCCAGTCCCTTTTCGCTTATGCGGATGACCGCCATCCGCGCTTGATAGGTCAATATAGTCACAACGAAGAAATCAGCAAGCCGCGTGGTCGTGTCGAGCGCCGGGTCTGTGAAGTGATGACCGATGCCGCTGTCTTGAATGACTTAAGCCAGCAAGAAGGCTGGACGCGCTTGCAGTCGCTAGTCCGCGTCCAACATGCCCAATTACTGGATGGGCAGTGGCAAAACACGCAGACGCGTTATTTTATCTCCTCTTTACAAGGGAAGGATGCCAATCAACTCCAGCGAATAATTCGTTCGCACTGGCACATTGAAAATAAACTCCATCGGGTCTTGGATGTGACCTTTCGGCAAGACGACAGCCGTATTCGTGTAGGACACAGCCCAGAAAATTTCGCTGTGCTACAGCATATCGCCTTGGCTTTGCTCAAAAAACACCCCAAAAAAATCAGCCTGCGGCGCAAGCGATTACAGTCAGCGCGGAACGATAAGCTTCGATGGCAAATCCTCAAAGCATTTTCCGAATAGTGGTGCGATTGCTCTGACTACACGCTATAATACGTTCATGAACAGGTTGGAATCCGTGCGTTTTCGGGAGTAATCGCTTGAGAAGCCTGCCGCCCGAAGATTATAGACTTCTGCCGCCGCTTGAACCCCCGGCCGGCTACATCTGCTTGATTCGTGATGAAGAATACCAAGACAGATTTTCCATAATCCGCGCGCAAGACCCCAGCGACATTGACGCTTACCTCAAGAGCTTCGCTTTCAAGACTAAAGTTGAGAAGGTTTTCGGGCTGGAAAATGGCGCAGCAAGAGCCATAGCGGAACTGCGCCAGCGTTATGCCGGCAGTGAAGAATGGTTCACACTAAGCCCGGCGCAGCTGCGGGAAATCGATGCCATGTCGCTTCCGCTAAATCAACGCCGAGAACCACCACCGCGAAACCCGAGCCGCCTCTGGCGCAACCTGGCAAGTTTGACCTTGATCGCGCTGATGGTATTTATCGTTGGATCAATGATTGAGGAAGACAGCGGAATTTTCAGCAGCATTTTGGTACGACTTGCCGACCATACAGCTAAGGCGACAACGACAGCCACGCTAACCGATGCGCCGCCAACGGCGACTCTGACGTATACGCCTATGCCATCAGCTACTGCCACGCTAACCGACATTCCGCCAACAGCGACGCTGACCGATACGCTCAAGCTAACGGATACGGCGACAGCGACAGTCACGCTAACCGATGCGCCGCCAACGGCGACTCCGACGTATACCCCCGAGCCAACAGCGACTGCCACGCTAACTTATGCGCCGCCAACAGCGACGGCGACTGCTATGCCCGAGCCAAGCGCCACAGCGACATTACAAACAATGTTTGTGGAGACGCGCAACAATCTAGGCGCGAATGCCCTGACCTGCCCGCGAACCAACTGCGAAATCCTCGTCACCTTGCGTCGGGACGCTGAAATCCAGGCTTTGGGGCGGGTCGAGGGCGAGGAAGTCTATGACAGTACGCTGTGGATTCAGTTTGAGTACAATGGCGAGTTGGCGTATATCCATAGCGAGCTGGTTGAAGTTTCATCGTCATCACAGCCTAGCAGCTCAAGCGCAAGCCTTGAGAGGTTCTCCTCGTCATCCCGTAGGTATACGCGAAGCACGGTGAATGTGCGGGTGGGACCTGGTACTCATTTTCCTTTGTTAGATTCTGTGCTAGCGGGTACAGAGCTTGAGATTACGGGGAAAAGTGGTGATTGGTATTTGATTCGCCGCGGCAGCCGCGAAGCATACATAGCGGGTTGGCTCACTTATGACACGCCAGACACGCCTTTGCCGGTTCCGCGTGAATCGCAAGACAGCGCAACTCAAAAGACTGTCGTTAACAACCCTATTGGCCAGGAAGCGGTAGCAACTCAAGTGATTGATGGCGATACAATAGACGTCCGGATTGACGGTCGAACAGTGCGCGTACGTTACATTGGCGTTGACACGCCCGAGCGCGGCGAACCCTGCTACACTGAAGCAACCAACTACAATCGCAGTTTGGTGCAGGGGAAGACTCTCACCCTTGTAAGCGATACCAGCGACTATGGTCCATACGGCCGGCTATTGCGCTATGTCTATGCCGATGGTGTCTTCGTCAATTTGGCTTTAGTGCAAGCGGGTTATGCGGAAGCCAGTTACTATGCGCCGAATGGTAGACATCGTCATGATTTCGAAGTGGCGGAGCGCTCTGCTCCAAATCGCGGTTGCCTTGGCGATACAGCCCAAACGAACCAACCCCAATCAAGTGAGGCGACAGTAGATAATTGTTGCTTTATTGGCTGGCAATGCAATTCCGAAGACGACTGGAAACAGGGCTACAGAGCGTTCCAGGAAAACCAGTGCGAGCGGTCTTCACAGCCGACGCAGTCTTCACAACAGAACTATTCCTGCAACTGCTCAAAAACCTGCGGGCAAATGTCGTCCTGCAACGAAGCCTACTTCCAACTGAACAATTGTGGCTGCGGGAGACGTGATGGAGATAATGACGGCATCCCCTGCGAGTCAATATGCAGCTAAGCTCGCGAACGCGCTGCCACTTATCAAACATCCAGCGTCAAACTAATCGGGCAGTGATCGCTGCCCAGCACATCGGCGTGAATCTCGGCCGCGGCCATCTTGGGCAGCAGATCCGGCGAAATAAAGAAGTAGTCGATGCGCCAGCCGACATTCTTGGCGCGCGCGCCGCTGCGCATCGACCACCAGGAGTAGGCGCCCTCTTGCTCTGGATTGAGATGGCGGTAGGAATCGATATAACCCTGTTCCACCACCTTGTCCATCCAGTCGCGCTCTTCGCGCAGGAAGCCCGAATACTTGGAATTCGGCTTGGGATGCGTCAGATCGATTTCGTTGTGCGCCGTGTTGATGTCGCCACAGAATGCCACTGACTTGCCTGCAGCCCGCAAACTATTAGCATAGTCGAGGAAGGCTTCTTTGTACTCCATCTTGTATCGTAAGCGCTCCTCGCTGGCTTTGCCATTGGGCAGGTAGGTGCTCATCAGCGTGAAGTCGCCGTAATCAGCGATGATAGTGCGGCCTTCGCTGTCGAACTTCTCGATGCCCAGGCCCAGCTTGACATCGAGCGGCTCGGTCTTGCTGAACAGGCCGACGCCGCTGTAGCCCTTCTTCTCCGCGCTTACCCACCAGCTGTGGTAACCGTCCGGCTGCCGCAATTCATCGTCAAGTTGTTCGGGTCGCGCTTTGGTCTCCTGCACGGTCAAGACGTCCGGCTGCTCGGCATGCAGCCAGTCGAGGAAGCCCTTTCTCTGCGCGGCGCGGATGCCGTTGACATTCCAGGAATAGAGTTTCATGCGCTTGTCCCTTGATTCGCTGCCATCGTGTGCCGGTCATTATAGTCGGGCGCTTGCGCTGGGATAAGGCGCAATCGTCTTCGGTATTTGTCATTTGTGACTCGCTGATTGTTGCGCTACGATTGCCAGATGCACATTGAGCCAGGACAAATCACGATGCTCAGGATTAACGAAGACCGCTTGCTTAATGACTTGCGCGAACTGGCGCAGATCGGCGCGACCGATGATGGCGGTGTCGACCGGCAGGCGCTGACCGAGAACGATATCGCCGCGCGCGACTGGTATCAGCGCAAGATCGCCGAGGCCGGTTTGGACTATGCCATGGATGGCGCGGGCAATCAGTCCGCCATCTTGCTGAGCGATCCGCCCAGCGAGAAGCGCATCCTGGCCGGCTCGCACCTCGACAGCGTCCCCAACGGCGGTCGATACGATGGCTCGCTGGGTGTGCTGGTGGCATTTGAGGCGCTGCGCAGGCTCAAGGACGCGGGCATCACACCGCCGGTCACACTTGAGGCGATCAACTTCACCGATGAAGAGAGCGCCATCATGGGGCTGATGGGCAGCAAGGCGGTGGTCGGTCAATTGACCATGGCCGACTTTGAGCGCAGCCGCGTGGATATCGAGGAGTTGATAGGCCGCTTTTCGGCGGTGGGCATCAGCCGCGAGACCATGTTGGCGGCGGCGCGTGACGATGTGCTGGCCTGGGTCGAGCTGCATATCGAGCAGGGTACGCGGCTGGAAGAGTCGGGCATCGACATCGGCGTCGTCAACGCCATCGTCGGCATACGCTCGATTCACGTGGTCTTCCGCGGCGAGGCGGCGCATGCTGGAACCAAGCCGATGGCGCTGCGGCGCGATGCGCTCTGGGGCGCGGCGACTTTCGCCCTGCGCGCGCGGGATCACGTGATGCGCCTTTACAGCCCGGGCGTCTGCAATGTGGGGGTGATCAGCGCCAAGCCGGGCGCCTTTAACATCGTGCCGGCGGAAGTCTACTGCGCGCTGGAATTCCGGCATGGCTCCGAAGACGAAATGGACCGGATGCAAGCCGACTTGATCAGCTTGCTCGAAGCCTGCGCCGCCGAATTCGGCTTGAGCGTGTCCTGCGAGGCGACGCCGCCGGTGATTCCGGCGACCATGAGCGAGTCGGTGATGACCGCTATTGAATGCGCGGCCGACAAGCTGGAGCTGTCCCACGAACGGATGTTGAGCTTCGCCGGGCATGATACGCAAAATGTCGCGACCATCGCGCCGGCCGCCATGTATTTTGTGCCCTCGGTCAAGGGCATCAGCCACAACCCTAATGAACTCACCAGCGACGCCGATTGCGTCAAGGGCGCCAATTTGATGCTGCATACGCTGCTTGAATTGTGCCGGAGGCTGGCTTAAGCGCCGGTTGGCGCCCAGATATTCTTGACCTCAACCGACTCGCGCAGGAACTCGGCGCCGGCGCCCTGCCGCGCGTCAGTCCAATCGCGCGCCGCGCCGTAGCTGACCCAGGTGCGCTTGATATTGTGAATCGAGCGCGCTTCGACCTGGCGGCCCCCTTCTGCATCTCCGAAGTACCAGACGCTGTCCACGTCATCATGCTCGACCAGGGTCTTGACCAGGTGATCGCGGTCGCCGGTGATGATGTTGACCACGCCCGCCGGCAAATCCGACGTATCGAAGACCTGATACAGATCGGTCGCGTTCAGTGGATAAAGCGGCGAGGGGATGCAAACGATGGTGTTGCCGCGCGAGATAGCGGCCGCCGCCAGCGAAACGAAAGCCAGCAGTGGCGGCGCGTCCGGGCAGGCGATGCCGATGACGCCGACCGGTTCGTTTACCGCAGCCACCAGCCCGCGCAGCGTCGTCTCCTGCACTGTGCCGCCGGCTTTGTCAGCAAGCGCTGCCCAATGGAAGAGCCGCTCGATGGAGGCGTCGACTTCGGACTTGGCGTATGCGGGGGGCGCCTCGGTCATGTTTGCGATGCGCCGGGCGAATTCATCGCGCCGGGCTGACAAGTTTTCGGCGATGTAATACAAGATTTGCGCGCGATTGTGCGGCGCATAATAAGCCCAATTCTTGGCTTTGTGGGCTGCCTCGACGGCATTGCGTATATCTTTGCGATTGCCATCGCCAACCTGCCCCACCAGCGTTCCAGAAGGCGACAAGACCGGCCGCGTGTAGTTGCCGTCGGGGCGTTTCTGCCCGCCACCGATGTACAACTTGGCCGTACGGTCGATTTCCGAGTTGCTCGCGGCGCGTTCCAGTCCCAGAGGCGCCGGCGCTACTTGCGCGCCCCAATCCACTGGCGGATCGCCCAGCTGCGGCTTGATACGCGCCTGCCACTTGGGGCGCATATAGGCGTACAAACCTTCTCGTCCGCCTTCGCGCCCATAGCCGCTTTCGCGATAACCGCCGAAACCGGCCGCGGCGTCGAAGAGATTGCTGCTGTTGATCCAGACGCTGCCCGCTTTGACCTGCCGCGCCGTCTCCAGCGCCAGGCTGATATTCTCGCTCCAGACCGAAGCCGCCAGCCCATAGCGCGTATTATTCGCCAGCTCGATTGCTTCGCTGGGCCTGCGGAAGCTCATCGCCACCAGGACCGGCCCAAAAATCTCCTGCTGAGCCACAACGGCCGACGCTTCCAGATTCGTCAGCAGCGTCGGCGGATAGAAGCAACCTTCATCGGGCAACTCGCACTCCGGCTGATAGACGTCCGCGCCTTCGCTGATGCCGCGCCGCACCCATTGGTCGATCATCTCGTATTGCGACGGGTCGATCACCGAGCCGATGTCGATGCCCTTGTCCAGCGCATCGCCCAGGCGCAAGCGCGACATGCGCGCCTTCAAACGAGCCAAGAATTCTTCTGCGATACTCTCTTGCACTAGCAGCCGCGATCCGGCGCAGCAGACCTCTCCCTGATTAAAGAATATGGCGTCGATCAACCCTTCAATCGCGCCGTCCAGGTCGGCGTCGTCAAAGACGATGAAGGGCGACTTGCCGCCAAGTTCCAGCGTCAGCTTGATGCCTTTGCCGGCAGTCGCCCCCCGGATTATGCGCCCTACAGCAGTTGAGCCGGTGAAGGCGATCTTGTCGAGGTCGTCGCGCGCCACCAGCGCCGCCCCGGCTGTATCGCCGCCGGTGACAATGTTGACCACGCCCGGCGGCAGCCCGGCTTCGGCGATGATCTCGGCGAAGAGCAGGGCGGTCAGTGGCGTGTAGGGCGCCGGTTTGATGACAACGGTGTTGCCCGTCGCTAACGCCGGCGCGATCTTCCAAGCCAGCATCAGCAGCGGGAAATTCCAAGGGATCACCTGGCCGACCACGCCCAGCGGCTGATAGTCGCCGAATTCGCTGTCGAGCAGCTGCGCCCAGCCGGCGTGGTGATAAAAGTGGCGGGCGACCAGCGGCACATCGATATCGCGCGCTTCGCGGATGGGCTTGCCGTTGTCCAGGCTTTCGAGCACCGCCAGCAGCCGGGCGTGCTTCTGCACATTGCGGGCGATGGCGTAGAGGTGGCGCGCGCGCTGATGCGGGCTGAGCGCGGACCAGGCCCCGTAGGCTTCACGGGCGGCGGATACGGCGGCGTCGATGTCGGGCGGGCTGGCGTCCGCGACTTGCGCCAGTTCTTCTCCGCGGGCCGGGTTCGATACGGCGAGGTAGCGGCCGTCGGCTGGCGCAGCCCAGCGGTTGTTGATGAAGAGGTCGAAGCGGCGGTCGTGGGCGTCCAGCCAGGCAACGGCGGCGGCAGCGGATTCCGGCGCGGGTCCGTAGGTCATAGTTTGGAAGAGTTCGGCTATTTGGGACATGGGGTTAGTTCCGTGCACGTACAGTTAATCATATACGTTCTACCTAGTATGGAAGCCAAGTCGACGATTTAGCTCAAACGGGTCTATACAATAGATCTTCAGCGCCTTACAAACATCGGGTATTTTTTTGTTTGCTCGTTTTTTGCTTGGCTTTGAAACCTCAAGAGTTACAACGCATCTGCCGGTAATGTTGGAAAGGGCATAAGCCAATAGAAAAGGGTCTTTACGCAATTGATCGATTTCTACATCGGAAAGATCGTTTGCGTAACCACGTTCCAGCACTTCGTTGAGGGCAAGTTCGTCAACTGGTTCGTCTAGCAAAACAATTTTCTTGTTCGACCTAATCCAGCTGTATAGCGCGCTCTTTTTGTTACCCGGTTCTATCTCGTCGATGATTTCTTTGGGAATCTTGACTTTGCCGTCTCGTGCGTTTTCGAGTATCCAATCCCAGAACTGCGGAACGTCATTGATAGGGTAGTAATTCTTGTTAGCTTGAATCAGCACATTGGCATCCAGGAGGTACAGCACTATGCCCCCATTTCCGCTTGTACCAAATCAAGTAACGGCTCGACATTTCTCGGCTTTACCCCCAAAACTGTCGCCGCCTTTGATGGCGTCAACTCTCCAGAATCAATGCTTCTTCGTGACAGCTCCAAGAGCGCGGGTCCAATCTGGCTACGTTTAACCTTATAGTAGTCAGGACCACCTTCACGATTTTTCTGCAAATCTTTCTCACGTGCCCGCTGTTCAGCCCAGTCCTTTTCGAATCGTGCGTACAGTTGTCTAAATTGAGATGCCGCAATTAAATTTTCCTTCTGCAGATTGTACGCTACCATAGTTCGGCTGACGTGTCTTTCCTTTGCGAAGCGACGAATCGCCTCTACTGCGTCTTCAAATTCGGCGTCTCGAATGGCTGAGATTTCCTGAAGTTCCGTTGGGGGCAAGAGAATTCGTCCCGCAACAGAGTCGCAGAACTTTTCTATTATTTCATCACTCTCGCCAAATTGACCACTTATGCCGGACGAACCCAGGCAAACATGAGTAAGCTCGTGTAGAGCAGTAAAGGGTCTAGCGATTTTGGCATCCCGGCTATTTATAACGACAAACGGTGCGATGTCGTCAGATAGAGCGAACCCGCGAAAAACATGTGCAGGTATCGCCGTCTGATAGCTTCCCAAGTCACTCATCAGCAGCACGAACACGCCTAAGTCCTCGATCAACGTACGTAAGTAAGCAAAGGCGCGATCTTGAGTTCGACTTCCACGATAATCTTCGAGCCGGAAGCGGAGCATGCTCACTATGCGATTGGCAACGCTTTCAACTCCCATAGACATTGAGCTAGAGTTAACAAGAGACACTGAAGCTTGGTCATCATCCTCAAGTAAATCACGAACAATATTCTGAGCCGCTTTTATGTCACGAATCAGCAAGTCTAGGCGGGCATCGTCTTGTGGATCTAGACCTTCTTTCTTTGCACGAAAGTCTTGTCCTCGTTCCGCTCTGGTAGGTGGCTTGCTCATATAAAGGGCGAGAAGCGGCTGATGGTACACAATTGCCATGTTCCGCAGCTGGGCACGGCTCGGCTTGTCTCTTCCCGACTCATAGTCTTGAAGTCTTTCAACGGCGGATCGTCGCTGTCTATTCGTATATCCGAGTTTCCTGGCTGCTTCGTCAGTGGTTAGTCCGGCCGCATTTCGAGCCCAGATTAAGTTTAGAGGATTTACATTTACCATAGCGCGAACCTCAAGAGCCATCAGTGTGATTGTACTAGTGCTTGTTTTCGCTGCCAACTTTAACATTCACAACCCATACGTAAACTTGCCTTTACCACGATGGTATTTCTGATATTCTCTGGACTTAACGTTTGCCAATCCCAACAAGGAGAACCACCACCATGCCCAAGCAATACAGCAGCCCGCCCGCCATGACCATCGACCCCAAGAAGACCTACAGCGCCGTCATGAACACCAGCAAGGGCGCCATCAACATCGACCTCTTCGCCGACCGCGCGCCTATTTCCGTGAACAACTTCGTCTTCCTGGCGCAAGACGGCTTCTACGATGGCGTGGTCTTCCACCGCGTGCTGGAGGGCTTCATGGCCCAGGGCGGCGACCCCACCGGCAGCGGACGCGGCGGGCCCGGTTATCGCTGGGATGACGAGCCATCCGCGCTGCGCATCCGGCATGACGCGCCGGGGACGCTCAGCATGGCCAATGCCGGGCCCAATACCAACGGGTCGCAATTCTTCATTACCTTCGTGCCCACGCCCCACCTCGATGGCAATCATGCCGTGTTTGGCCGCGTCGCTGACGATGAGAGCTTGCAGGTGTTGGGCGCGCTGCAGCGCATCGATCCGCAGCGTCCCTCTGGCTCGATTGTCCCGGACAAGATCGTGTCGCTGACGATCGCAGAGAGCTAGCCCTGCCTTCGGCGGCATGCCAGAGGAAAATCGCATGCCGCCGCCCAACTTCCAGCTCCATTCGTATACCTGTGCCAAGTCCCGGCTTCCGCGGAAGCCAGAGCTTGGTCGATAATTGCTTTGGCCGCGTACACGCTGGCATAACGCCATTCGCGCGCAATTGCATCATTTTTGATAGACTAATAGAAAAGATGTACCTTGTCTTATGTTTTGGCGTACGTCCGCTTAGTGGACGCGCCATAAGCATCGAAAGGTCCCCAGATGATTTCGCATGACGTCACCAATGTGTCTTTTGAATCATTCTTGACCATCACCCAGGGCAAGAAGCTTGTCCTTCTTTATCCTTGGACAAATTATCGGAATGTTTTTCTGAGTTATTTTCTCACCGGTTTGTCGGATGGCTTGCTCTACTATCGCGTACCCGATAGTGGCGGGACCACCGCGACATGGGTGCGTGGTCTTATGGAGAGCATTAAGCAGACGTCGGAAGGCTTTGGCGCGCAGCTTGCGGAAGTGCTCGATGAGGGCGCGCCGGCTGAGATTGGCGGGGCTCTGGCGGCCGATCTGGCAACTTTGGACCGCGATCGCGTCATCTTGTATCTGGATGAATTGGACCGAGTGCCACACGATGATGCTTTTCAGCAATTCATTGCGTGCTTGATAGAGAACTTGGCCGACGGCGCTCAATTGGCGGTCAATTCACGCCTGTTGACCTATGATCCCTGGATCGAATGGGTCAATCGGGACGAGGCTGTCGTTCTCGGCACCTCTAATCAGCGCAACCATTTGATATTCAACAAAGCGCGAGAATTGAAACCGCAGTTGGAGGTATACGCCTTCGGCCGCGGGCATGCCGTTTCCAACGGGCGCGAGATTCAGAGCTGGGACGGCGCGCTGCCGCGAAACCTGTTTTTTTACTTCATCGACAACCCCTTGGTCACGCGGGATCAGATTTTCGAGATTTTCTGGCCCAAACTCTCAATCCGGGATGCGACTAACGTATTCCATGTCACCAAGCGTAAAATAACCGAACGCATTTCGATGATGGTGAGTGGCGGCGGCAGTTATGAACTGACCACGTACTCGACCGGATTTTATGTGCCCGGCGACAAAATCGTCCGTCACTATGATGTGGCCGACTTTGAGCAAGCGATCGAAGGCGCGCTGCTGTCAACGGATCCGGCAGTGCGACAGACTCTCTATAGAGAGGCGATTGATATGTATAAAGCGCCCTTCCTGTTCCCGCTCAACCTGCCCTGGGTAGAGGCGCGCCGCAAGCAACTTCAGGCGATGTATTCCGAAGCGCTAAATGGCATGGCGCGTCTGAAGGCTGAAGAGCAGGCTTGGGAGGAGTCGCTGGGGTTCTACGTGCGCGCACTAAGGGAATCGCCGCAGCGCGAAGACTTTCATCGCGGGGCGATGCGGATGTACATCAATTTGGGGCGTAATGCCGATGCCTGGCAGCACTATTTGCTGCTGGAGAAGCAGCTCAAACGGTCGCTGGGCGTCAAGCCATCGCGCGAGACGCAAGAGCTGTTATCCGGGCTGGAATAGAACCAGCGCGTGACAGCGCTTGCTGTTAAACTCAATGCTGTATCTTAGCGCCGGCTGGCCGACTCGGGCGGAATTCCGGCGCTCAGCCAGGAGAAGGTGGGGGAAATGTTAGCCAGTCGACCCAATGCCTACAGAGGCAGCGGAGTTTCCAACCAAAGCGCAAGTGGCGAAGCGCGCGGCGTTCTGCTGGCGGCGCTGATCATGTTTGTCACGGGCTGGGGTGGTTTGGCATATTTGGTGGTTAATACGCGTCCGCGCATCGGCGGAGAAATCTGGCTGTTCTTCATCTTGCTGCAAATCGCAGTGACCGGCGCGGCTATTCCAATCATAGGCCTGGTCAGCCAGCGCCTGGCGCGGACGCAGGACGACGCGCCAATGACCGGCGTGGTCGTCCGCCGCAGCGTCTGGACCGGCATTATCGCGGTGACTTGCGCCTGGCTGCTGATCCCGCGCTACCTCACGCTGCCGATCTTCCTCATAGTCATTTTGCTATTTGTCGTGATTGAAATCTTCTTGCGCAATCGCGAGCTGGCGCATGAACGATAAAGAAGCTCGGCTGCGGAGCTTGCCCTCGGTTGATTCGCTGCTAGCGCAAAGCCCGATACAAACCCTGATAGACAGTCACAGCCGCGACTTGGTGATCAAATCGATCCGCCAGACCCTCGATTCGGCGCGTCAAGCGATCCTGGCGTCGCGGCCGATTGACACCGATGTTTGCGCTTTGACGCAGCTGATTGAGCAGCGTTTGCGCGATACGACGGGGCCCAGCCTGATGCCGGTGATCAACGCGACCGGCGTCATCATCCACACCAATTTGGGGCGAGCGGTACTGTCCCCTGCGGCGCAGCAAGCGATGCTGGCGGCGGCCCGCTCGTATAACAACCTCGAGTTTGACCTTGATACTGGCAAGCGCGGCAGCCGATTGACGCACGCCGGGCAGCTTCTGCGCGAGTTGACGGGCGCCGAAGACGCCTTGGTCGTAAACAACAATGCCTCGGCCTTGATCTTGATCCTCAGCGCGCTGGCGAAGGAAGGCGAGGTCGTCATCTCGCGCGGACAACTGGTCGAGATCGGCGGCGGATTCCGCATTCCGGCCATCATGCAAGAAAGCGGCGCGCATCTGGTTGAGGTGGGCACGACCAATCGCACACGCATTGCCGACTTCGCCGCCGCGCTCAGTGAACGGACGGCTATGCTGCTGCGGGTCCACGCCTCAAACTTCAAGCAAGTCGGCTTTGTTGAGCAGCCGCCGCTCAGCGAATTGGCGGGGCTGGCGCACGAGCGCGGGGTGTTCGCCGTCGACGACTTGGGCAGCGGCACGCTTCTGGACACAGCGCCCTTCGGTTTGGAGCGCGAGCCAACGATTCAAGAGAGCGTCGCCGCCGGCGCCGATCTGGTCTGCTTCAGCGGAGACAAGCTGTTGGGCGGCCCGCAAGCCGGCATCATCGTGGGGCGGGCAGGCGCAATCGAAGGGCTCAAGCGTCATCCGCTGGCGCGGGCGCTGCGCGTCGACAAGCTCACCTACGCGGCGCTGATCGCGACCTTGCAGCACTACCGCCGCGGCGAAGCGGTGGAGTGCATACCCGTCTGGCAGATGATTTCCAGCTCGCTGGACGACCTCCGCAAGCGCGCGCGGACGTTGTCGGCGGCCGTCGGCGGGACGGTCATCGAGGGCGAGTCGACTGTTGGCGGCGGCAGCTTGCCCGGCGCCACGTTGCCCACGACGCTGCTCGCCATAGACTGCGACGCCCCCGATATGCTCACAGCGCGGCTGCGTCTGGCGAATCCGCCGGTGATCGCCCGAATAGCCGATGGACGCGTTCTGCTTGATCCGCGCACGGTCTTGCCCGAGCAGGACAAGGCGGTTCTGCAGGCCTTGCGGTCCTCCATTTGACACTTCCCCTGTCCGCCGCGTATCATCTTGGGCCTTGGCTTCTGGATGAACTAGCGGGGGAATGGCCTGATGAAATCGGATATCGACCGTCTTATGGGGGAGCGCAAGCTGGATGCGATCATCGTTACCGGCGGCGAAGAATTCAACAGCGCGCGTTATTACCTGAGCAACGGCGCGCAGATTACCCACGGTTCGATCTTCAAGCTACGCGACAAGCCGGCGCTGCTGGTTTGCAGCCGCATGGAACTGGAAGAAGCGCAGAAGAGCGGCCTGGACGTGAAGACCGATGTCGAGCTGGGTTACTATGATCGGCTGCAGGAAGCCGAGAGCGACGCCATCCGCGCGGCAGCGCTGCACTGGTCGGATATCCTGCGCCACCTGGGTCTGCGCGAAGGGCGTATCGGCCTCTACGGCACCTGGCAGATCAACAAAACCATCGCTCTTTACCAAGTCTTGCGCGCGGAACTGCCTGCTTACGAATTTGTGGTCGAAGAAAAAGCCACGCTCATCGAAGCTGCTATGCTGACGAAAGACGCCGACGAAATCGCTCGCTTGCGCTGGGTGGCTGAGCGAAGCAACCAGGCCATGGCAGTCGCCTGGGAAACGATCGCCAACTTGCGCGCGGAGGGGGACTATCTGCTGGACGACGCCGGCGGACGCGTGACCATCGGCGCTATCAAGGGCCTGGTGCGGCGCGAATTGATGGCGCGCGGCCTGGAAGACACTAACATGATTTTCGCGCAGGGACGCGATGCCGGCTTCCCGCATAGCCGCGGCGAGGCGGATATGCCGCTGCGACTGGGGCAGACCATCGTATTTGACCTCTTCCCGCGCGAAATGGGCGGAGGCTATCATCACGATATGACACGCACCTGGTGCATCGGTTATGCGCCGCCGGAGATAAAAGCGGCCTACGACACCGTCATAAAGGCCTTTGACGTCGCGGTGGAAGCCTACGGCCTGAACAAACCCACGCATCTGATGCAAGAGGCGGTGCTGGATTTCTTCGAAGCCGCTGGCCATCCCACCACGCGCAGTGATTCAAGCGCGATGGAAGGCTATATCCATAGCGCGGGGCATGGCGTAGGCATTGAGATCCACGAGGGACCCTCCATCAGCCATCTGCGGCGTGATGACAGTTTCCAGATCGGAAATGTCTTGACCATCGAACCCGGCTTGTATTATCCTGAGCGTGGCTACGGCGTGAGGGTAGAAGACCTCTTTATCATCGATGAAAACGGTGAACTGGTTTCGCTGACGCCCTTCCGCAAGGATCTGGTCATTCCGCTTAAGTATGCAGACGGGCAGCCTCAATGACGCATATCGCCGGCAGCGCCTCAACCATAAGGGTGGCCATCATCGGCTCGGGCCCCTCGGGTTTCTACGCTGCTGATCATTTGCTCAAACAGAGCGCTCCGCTTATCCACGTTGACATGTACGAGCGCCTGCCAACCCCCTTTGGCTTGGTGCGCGGCGGCGTCGCGCCCGATCACGAAAAAATAAAATCGGTCACCAAGCTCTATAGCCGCATCGCCGCCCACGAACGCTTCAGTTTCTACGGCAATATCGAATTCGGCAGCGATGTCACGCGCGTCGATCTGAGCGATCATTACCACGGCATCATCTACGCGGTTGGCGCGCAGACCGACCGCAAGCTCGGCATTCCCGGCGAGGACCTGCGCAATAGCTATGCCGCGACCGAGTTCGTTGGCTGGTACAACGGGCATCCCGATTATCACGACTACGACTTTGACTTGACCGGCATCAAGCGCGTGGCGGTGATCGGCGTCGGCAATGTAGCGATGGATGTTGCGCGCATACTTGGGCGGACCACGGACGAGCTCTACCAGACCGATATCGCGGACTACGCCCTGGACGCGCTGCGGCACAGCGAAGTGGAAGAGATCTATGTGCTGGGTCGCCGCGGGCCCGCGCAAGCCGCATTCTCCAATCCCGAAATAAAGGAATTGGGGGAGATGGCCGATGCCGATATCATCGTCGACTGCGATGACGCCTCGCTGGACGAGTTGAGCGCCACGCACCTGAAAAAAGCGCGCGACCGCAGCGCCATCCGCAATGTCAAGATCTTGCAGGCCTACGTGGATCGCGGCTTAACGGGCAAGTCGCGCCGCATCATCATGCGTTTCCTGGTTTCGCCCACCGAGATCATTGGTGACGATAACGTGGTGGCGATGAAGATCGTCAAGAACGAGCTTTACCTCGACGAGCATGGCAATTTGCGCCCGCGCGCCACCGATCAATTCGAGATCCTGCCGGTGGACATGGTCTTCCGCTCGGTGGGTTATCGCGGCGTGCCCCTGCCGGATGTGCCCTTCTATGATCGCTGGGGCACGATACCCAATGATCAAGGACGCGTCCTGGCCAGGCACGATGGTCGGGAAGCCTTGACCGGCAACTATGTCGCTGGCTGGATTAAGCGCGGACCCACCGGCATTATCGGCACCAACAAGCCCGACGCCATCGAGACGGTCGACTGCTTCCTGGCGGATTACGCCGACGGAAACGTACTGCAGCCAGTGGATGCCAGCGAAGCGGCGATAATCGGGCTGCTGCAAGCGCGCAAGCCGACCTACATAACCTTTGACGACTGGAAGGTTCTGGACCAGATCGAATTGCAGCGCGGCAAAGCGATCGGCCGCAGCCGCGTCAAGTTTACGACCGTCGAAGAAATGCTGGATGCCTTGGGCAAGACGCCCGAATTGGCCGGCGTCGGAAAGTAATCGCAGCGGTACAAGCGTGGGCCATAAGCTGTTTTAGATCGATTTTTATGAATTTGGCCGAATTGCTTGACTTTGGATGCTGAGATATGTTAAGGTTTTTATAGCAAACTAGAGTTATTTGAAGCAATTTTATTCCATCCTCCAACGCCCCGCGCCCTGTGGGGCGTTTCTTTTGCCCGTTTTTTCGGCTGCGCTTGCTTGCTACGATGCCGAAAACACGACTTCCGTAGCGGGTTGCTCTCTTCTAAATTGAATTCGTATGCGCTAAGCTCATGCTGAAATAGCCGGGTCCGAGACGAGGAGTACCGATGGACGCGCAAGATATCATCCTTGACCATCTCAAAGAGAATGACGAAGAACTGAGTTATATCGCCAAAGAGATCTGGGATCATCCCCAGGTGGCGCTGCAGGAAGAATACGCCGCCAAGTTGCTGGCGAGCAAGATGGAAGCGGACGGCTTCACTGTCACCTGGGGCGCGGGCGGGATGCCCACGGCCTTCATCGCCGAGTGGGGCGAGGGATCGCCGACAATCGGCTTCCTGGGCGAATACGATGCGCTGCCCGGCTTGTCGCAAGCGCTATCCAGCCAGCGGTCGCCGCTGCATGAAGGCGAACCCGGGCATGGCTGCGGCCACAATCTCTTCGGCACGGCTTGTATGGGCTCGGTCATGGCGCTGAAACGGGCTATGATCAGCGCCGGCATCGGCGGCACGATTCGCTTCTACGGCTGCCCGGCTGAAGAGACCCTGGTCGGCAAGACCTTTATGGCGCGCGATGGCGTCTTCGACGACCTGGACGCGGCTATCAGCTGGCATCCGGGCGATACCAATATCACCTGGAACGGCTCGTCCCTGGCGATGAATTCATTCAAGGTGAACTTCTACGGCGTGGCGGCGCATGCTGGCGGCTCGCCCTGGTTGGGCCGCAGCGCGCTGGATGGCGTGATGCTGATGGACGCCGGCGTCAATTATATGCGCGAGCACGTTCCGCCGGAATCGCGCATTCACAGCGTGGTCACCAGCGGCGGGCAAGCGCCCAATGTCGTGCCGGCCTTCGCGCAAGTCTGGTATTTTGTGCGGGCGCCCAAACGCGCGCAGGTCGAAGAAATCTACCAATGGATGCAGGATATCGCCCAGGGCGCGGCGCTGATGAGCGGCACCAGGCACGAGATCGAATTCATCACCGGCTGCTACGACATCCTGCCTAATTCGGTGATGTCCGACCTGCTCTATGAGAAGATGGCGGCGGTGGACGATATGCGCTTCACCGAGCAGGAACGCCAATTCGGCCGCGAGCTGCAGGCGACTTTCCCCGATGGTTCCATCAAGCACGGCTTCGATTGGATGCAGCTATCCACCAGCCAGGAGCTGAACCTGGCCGCTTGTGATGATCCACTGTGGGAAGGCGTATTCCCGCATTCGCCGACCCCGCCGTTGATGGGCGGCTCGACCGAAGTGGCCGATGTCAGTTGGATCACGCCCACCGGTCAAATCACCACGACCTGCTGGCCCCTGGGCACGCCGGGGCACAGTTGGCAAACTGTGGCTTCGTCCGGTTCCAGCATCGGCGCCAAGGGCATGATATTCGCCGCCAAAGCCATGGCGCTGGCCGGCCTCGATCTGCTGACCCAGCCTGATCTCTTGGCGGCGGCCATAGCCGAGTTTCAGCAGGCGCGCGGCGACCAGACTTATGTGTCGCCCTTGCCAGCGGAATCCACGCCGCAATAGATGAAGCTGGAGAATACGCCACAGGGCGTGGTGGCGGGCAGCATTCCGCTCTTCGCCGGCCACCCGTCTCACGACCTGCTGCCTATCGCCGGCGTCGAGCGCGCGGTCGAATCCGTCTGGCGCGGCGGGAATATCACGCGCTTGTTCGACTACGGCGATGAGCAGGGCAATCCGCAGCTGATCGAATTCCTGGTCGAGTGGCTGAATCGCGAAGAGCGTATCGGCATCAGCCGCGACAACCTGATGATCATCGGCGGCTCCACCTGGGGCGTGGACATGATTTGCGACCAGTTGACGCGGGCCGGCGATGTCGTCTTGGTTGACGCGCCTTCATACCGCGACGCCTTGCATATCTTCCGTGATCATCATTTGGACATACGCGCCATTCCCATTGATGCCGGCGGCGTCATCGTGGCGGAAATGGAGCGGGCGCTGCGTTCTTTGGCCGCGGCCGGGCGGGCGCCGAAATTCTACTATGTCGTGCCCAATTTCCAGAATCCCAGCGGCATCACCATGCCCGAGGCGCGCCGCCGCGCCATCATCGACCTGAGCCGGTGTTACGGCTTCGCAATCGTCGAAGACGACGTCTACAGCGACATTCGATTCGGCGACGATTTGCCGCCGAGCTTCACTGCCTTGGCGGCCGGCGCGGACGTGCTGCGTATGGGCAGTTTTTCCAAGACGCTGGCGCCGGGATTGCGCATGGGCTGGTTGATCGCCTCAGAGGAGCGGATCGCCGAATTCGTGGGCAGCGGGGTTTTAACTATGGGCGGCGGCGCCAATCCCTTCACGGCGGCCATCGTGGCCGAGTACTGCCGCAGCGGCGCGTGGGAGGCGCATGTTCAGTGGCTGCGAAAGCAATATCAGCAGCGCTGCGATATCGCTCTGGCCGCGCTGGATTCCGCCATGCCGCCCCGCGTCAGTTATACGCGCCCGACTGGCGGCTATTTCATTTGGCTGCGCTTGCCGCCCTCGCTTGAGGTCGCCGATTTAGCCGAGCGCGCCCGACAGCGGAAGGTGTACTTCGCGCCCGGCACGGGCTTCTTCGTCAATCCGACAGATGGCAGGCATCATTTGCGCTTGTCATTCAGTTTTGTGCCGCTGGACGATTTGCGCGCCGGCATCGAGACCCTGGGTCATCAAATTCGAGAGATGAGCGCCTAAAACCCTATGGACCTGATAACGACAGATCACGATATAAGCGGCGAGATCGCGGCAGCCGGATACAGCCTCGTGCGCGCCGGCGAATTGCGCATTCCCGACGAGCTGCGGCAAGCCTGGCTGAGTCTCCTGATCGACTACGCCGACTTGCCAGCGGACGAATTCTTGCCCGGCGGCGCCAGTTATCGCTACCGCCGTTTCGGGCGTTTCTTGTTCGCGCCTGAGCGCGGCCTGCTGGAGCGCCTGCCGCATGTGGACTATTTTCAGAGCATGGACATAAATCGCGTGACGGGCGGCATCATCCGCAAATTCGCGCCAATGCTAGACGGCGCCTTCGCCAACCCCTTCTTAAATGCGCTGATTCGCTTCGATTTCGCTCAGTTTCCGCTGGACGCCGAGCACGCGGCGGGAGACTGGGAAGTTCACGCGCATCTGATCCGCGTCACGGCTGATGCCCGGCAGCTGGGCCACCCCACACCCGAAGGCATCCACCGCGATGGCGCCGCCTTTGTAACCGTGCACCTGGCCGAGCTGGTGAATGCAAACGGCGGCGAAGTCTCGATTTATGACGATGATCGCCACTTGTTGACTTCATTCCGCCTGGAGCAAGTGATGGACAGCTACCTCTTCAACGATGCGGCGCTGTGGCATGCGGCCGCGCCCATCCAGCCGGTCGACCCGGCGCACGCCGCGATACGCAGCATACTGACATTTGATTACCATCATCGGCCGGCCCGCTAGAAAAAGAAAAACCCGCGAGCGCGGGCTTCTCAATTCTCAGTTTTTTGGACAGGGAAGAAAGGACTCGAACCTTTAACCTTGTGCTCCAAAGGCACCTGCTCTGCCGATTGAGCTACTTCCCTATAGTCACTCAATCATAATCGAAAGCGCGATAAGCTCAAGAGCGAGATGACCTGGACGTTTGACGCGCCGCGCAGGCCTTGATACATTCCAAGTCAGATATAAGTTTGTAAATTGTTCTGTTTTGTTATGCTCTAAGCCCATTTGTAACAGTTCTGAAAGAGTATTGCCATGAGAGCAAAATTCATTGTCGCAATTTTCGCAGGCTTTGTCCTGTGCGCTATTTCCTACGCGCAGGACTATTCCATACGCGCAAATAGAGGCCTAAACCTGAGAGTTGCGCCCAGCCTCAACGCTGATATCGCCGGAACGGTATCAGCCGGGTCTGTCCTGCAAGTCGTTGGTGAGCAAGGCGAGTGGCTGCAAATCAATCGAAACCGCGGAGTCGTCTGGTTGGCTGACTGGGTGAATTTCAGCCGCCTCGACAGCAGCGAGTCTATCGGATCACAGCAGCCGACATCGCAAGTCGACAACTGCTGCTTCGTTGATCGACAATGCAGCAGCGATCAGGACTGGGTCTCCGGCTACTGGGCATATCAGAACAATCAATGCGCCGCGCCCGGCCAGTCTCAGCCAGCGACGCAATCTCAGCCCGCGAGCAGCGCTTCCGCAGATGTCAACAACTGCTGCGGCATAGACCGGCAATGCAGCAGCGACCAGGAATGGACAAACGGCTATTGGGCATTCCAGAATGGGCAATGCGCCGCGCCCGCGCAGCCCGCCATCAGTGTGCCGGCAACCGGAGGCAATTGCTGTTCCCTTGGTTGGCAATGCTATGACGAAAACGAAAGGGCGCACGGTTATTGGGCTTATCAGATCAATCAGTGTGCCGGCCTGCCGCAGACATCCGCGGTTACGCTTACGGGATCCGTGCCCAGGATAGAAGGTTCGAGTCGATTTGTTAGTCACATTACAGCGACGCTTAAATTTATGAAGAGCGTAGCGCCGGACTGGTACAACTACGTGATAACCGGAATGGACTCAATCGTTGAAGTTCCCGTCCCCGGTTGGGAATTACGGGCCGAGTGCAGCGAGCCCGTTTACGATCCCGTAAGAAAAGTTACCTCAGTAACTTGTTTGAGCGACGAGTGCACTGCGCGCGCTTATGATCGCGAAAGAAAAGTTACCTTGGAATCTTGTTGGATAGATAGCGCTGGAGACCCATACTCCGATCAACTCGATACGGCTAAGGCGCTTGGCCATGAGGCTTGCCACATACATACGCATGAAGAGGGAAAGTACTTTGCGACGCTTGGAGACGAGGAAGCGGAGTGCAGGAAATTCGGAACGGGGGCAGGCGCGCTCCTTTCCAGCGCCCTTGTAGTTAGTTTTGACCGGAGGCGTTATAGGGATTACTTTGTGAAAGATCACGTATTAAGCGAACTCAGACGATTCTGCTCGGAAGGATATAGGGTAGATCTGTTTTGTCCGACGCTTCAAAGGCTGGATGACATATGGAGAAACGTGCCATACTCGACTTTTCCACCTGGGGCTGAGTGGTGAGTTTTAGCCATCCCCGTTCTAAGGCTGACGCACGCCGATCGCCTCATCCAGCGGAACGACGAAAGCCACGCCGTGATTCGGCTCCAGCAAATCGCCCATGACCGCGCGCGCCTCGTCCAGCAGCGTCGGCACCAGCTCCTTTGGCACGACCGAAAGCAAGACGTGATTGGTATTTTCCATCTCGCGCAGGACATAAGCCATCACGCTGGCCATTGAGCTGGCCATGTGCAGCGGCACTTCAATGCTGTCGCTTTGGAGCTTGCGCTGCAAACTGTATAGGCCGACGCTTTTGACCACTGTGACGCCGGGCGCGCCCGCGTCTTGCCAGCGCGTGGCGACTTCGACGCCGTTCTCGGCATTGGATGTGATCAGGATTATAAGTTTCATTATGATGTCTCTCCTCTCGCGCCTGTGGCGAGGGCCGGGTGGCTGCTTTTCTCACGCTGCTTGCCCTGGAAAACCCAGCGCACCATCGGCGGCGTGAATACGGTTGTCAATAGAATGACCATAAAGAGCGAGGCGTATAACTCGCTGCCGCCGTCGAGGATACCACTGCTCAAGCCAATGGAAATAATAATCAGCCCGACTTCGCCGCGCGAGACCATGCAGACGCCCACGCGCAGCGACTCGCGCAGGTCAAAGCCGCCCATGCGCGCGCCGAATCCTGCGCCGAGAACCTTGCTGAGCACCGCCATCAACAGCAGCAGCAGCATGAAGGGCAGGGCATCCAGCGGGAAGACGCTCAGGTCGGTCTCCAAACCCACATCAACGAAGAAGATCGGCACCAGGAAGACGTAAGCAAGCTGGCTCATCGACTGTTCGATCTCGTGTTTCATGCCGGTCGCGGGCAGCTGGCTCAAGCCGACGCCGGCGATAAAAGCGCCGGTGATGGCTGCCACGCCGCCGATGTACTCAGCCGACCAACCGAAGAGCAGGGCGCTCACCAGGGCGAATATGGGAATGCCGTAAGCCGTCGACAGCTGCGGACGCTTCTGTATCCAGGTCATGATTCGCGGCAAGCCGTACCAAGCCAGCAGGAAGGCGACGATGATGTAACCCGCCATTTGAACGATGATGACCAGCAGCTGGCCGTAATCGGCTTCGTCTTGGCTGCCGCCAGCGCCGGCCAGCACCAGAGTTAATGACACCGCCAGGATTGCCAGCACATCGTCAATCAGCGCGGTGGCCAGCAGCGCATTGCCCTCCTTGGTATGCAAATAGCCCAACTCCAGCAGCACCTGCGCCGAGATGCTGACCGATGTCGCCGCCAGCGTAACGCCGGCGAATAGGGCGGGGATCATGTCATAGCCATAAGGCAGCGCGACCACGGCGGTGAAAGCCACCGGCACCACCACGCCGAGCACGCCGGCGAAAAGCGCCACTTTGCCCACCTTGGCTAATTCGCTGAGATGTACTTCCAGGCCGATGTTGAACATCAGCAGCAGGACGCCCAGTTCGGCGAATTCTTTGATGGTATGCTGCAAATCGACGCCCTGCAGGATGCCCCAATGCAGCATGTCCAGCACGGTTGGGCCCAGCAGGACGCCCACGATCAGTTGACCCAGCACACGCGGCTGGCCCAAGCGCCGGGCGATAGCGCCGCCGGCCCGCGATGCCAGCAAGATGACCCCCAGCGCCAGCATCAGCGGGATGAATGGATTGACCGCAGCCGCGCCTTCTTCCGTCGTCGCCGCTGAGACCAAGCCCGTACTCTGCAACAGGAGCCAGCCAATCAGCATTGCCGGCAAGATGAGTCGGCGCCGCAATCCTCCGCTGCTCTGATTCTTCATTCGCTTAAACAAGCGCTGCCTTTCAGCTTGCATTTGGAACTAGATTATCCACTCATTATAATCCATAAGCGAGATTCGGCGCACTGATGAAAGGGGGCGAGTCAATGAAGATTACCCAGCTGGAGCTTTTTACCGTTCCGCCGCGCTGGTTGTTTCTCAAGGTGTCTACGGATGATGGCCACTTCGGCTGGGGCGAACCCATCGTCGAGGGACAGGCCGGCACCGTGCGCGGCGCTGTGGAGGATATGTCCGACTACCTGCTGGGGCGGGACCCGCGCCAGATCGAAGACATTTGGCAGACGCTATTCCGGGCGCGTTTTTATCGCGGAGGACCGGTGATGATGAGCGCCATCGCCGGTGTGAACCAGGCGCTTTGGGATATCAAGGGCAAGTTCCATGGCGTGCCCGCCTACGATTTGCTGGGCGGCAAGGTGCGCGACAAGGTGCAGATTTACGCCGGCATCGGTGGCGACCGGCCGGCTGATGTGGCCCGGCAGGCGCAGCTGCGCAAGGACGAGGGCTTACGCGCGGTCAAGATGGGCGCCGTCAACGAAGTGCATTATATGGACACTTTCGCTCACATTGACGCGGCGGTGGCGCGGGTGGCATCGGTGCGGCAGCAAGTGGGCGACGACTTTAGCATCGCGGTTGACTTTCACGGCCGCGTGCACAAGCCCATGGCCAAGATGCTGATTCGCGAGCTGGAGCCTTATCATTTGATGTTCGTCGAGGAGCCGATCCTGCCGATGCACAACGAATCGCTGCTGGATCTCAAGCGCTCGACTTCGATTCCGATAGCTACGGGAGAGCGCATGTATTCACGCTGGGACTTCAAGACGATCCTGGCCGAGGGCAGCGTCGATATCATTCAGCCCGATGTGTCTCACGCCGGCGGCATCTCGGAAGTCCTGCGTATTGCGTCTATGGCGGAGGCTTATGATGTGGCTTTGGCGCCGCACTGCCCCCTGGGTCCGATCGCGCTGGCATCCTGCCTGCAGGTGGACGCCGTCGCCTACAATGCGCTCATCCAGGAACAGAGCCTGGGCATTCACTACAATACGCAGGCTGACTTGCTCGATTACCTGGCTGACCCGTCGGTATTTGAATATCAGGACGGCTATGTGAGTGTGCCATCAGCGCCCGGGCTGGGCATTGAGATCGACGAAGACAAAGTTCGCGCCGCGTCCGACCACAATTTCCGCTGGCGCAATCCCCGCTGGCGCCGCAAAGACGGTTCCGTTGCCGAGTGGTAAACCAGACGCCAACTCCTTCACGCTGCGCCGAGACTTTCAATCAAGTCGTGAGACGTCCACCGCGCCGGCATGACGGCCCCTTAGCAATTTGTCCACCGCCCGCTCAACTGTGGCGCCCGCCAAGGCCAGACCGTGCCCGGTGAAGCCAACGGCGAAGCCAATGCGAGGGCGGCCGGGCAGCGTCCCCACCAGGGGCAAGCCGTCGCAACTGAAGCCCATGATGCCGCTCCAGCGCTGCGCTACCGGCGCCTTCACATCTGGGAAGTACTTCCGCAGGTAGTCGTCCAGGCAGGCTTGCACCTTGGGACTGACGCGGTCCTCAGTCGTGTCGCTTTCGTCGGCGCGATAGTGCTGTCGGCCGCCGCCCAGCAAAAAGCCCCCGTCGAATGTGCTGCGGTAATACATGAAGCCGTAGTCGCTGTACCCGCAGTAGGGAACCGGTACATGATCGATAGGCTCGGTGACTAGGCACTGCGCCCGCGTCGGCAGGACTTTGCCGATGAAGTAGGGATCAATCAGCGGCGAATAGGCGTTGGTGCAAAGCAAGACATACTGCGCCTTGAAGATGTATTTGCGTGTGTAGACGCGGACGCAATCGCCGGTTTGTTCCAGCCGGTACATTTCATTGTTGGCTATCAGTTCCGCGCCGCATTGCGCCATGATCGACTTCACCAGCAAATAGGGCTGAACGCCGGCGTCCAGCGGCTGCTCAATCGCGGCGTAATAACCCCGTTCCAGCGGGTCGCGGCTGTAATACTCGATGTCGATCTTGTCCTTCTCGAGCGCGCGCGCCGCCAGCTCCAGCTCCTGCGCTTCTGCTTTGCTTTCGGCCAGCAGCAGCGAGCCGCACTCGTCCAGCGGGACGTCGAAAGGGCTGCTTTCGACGAAGCTGCGCCAATGGCTGAAGCTGCGCAGCGACATGCCCCAGACTTCGCGCGCCACGTCGTGGCCGTACTCTTCGATGGCGCGGTGATAATAGATGTCGAGGCCGCTGATCATGAAGCCGGCGTTGCGGCCGCTGGCGCCCAGGGCGACATCGCGCGCTTCGGTGATGACCACATCGCGATTGTGCAGCTGCCCCGCGAAATAAGCGGCGCTGCAGCCGGCCAATCCGGCGCCAACCACCAGAAAGTCGACCTCGCGTTCTTGCTGTTGGGCGCGCTGCCAATGGGAAACGGTCATGTCGGCCTCTCGCTCGCGATAAGGACGGGTCACCTTGATAATAGACGGCTGTGGCGGATTGTCAAATCTGCGGCGGCTGGCGGCGCGTATAGGCGAGGGATTACGTATGCCTCAGAGCAATCGCACCAAGAAATGAAAGGTGAATAGAATGGGTTCATCAATACGGATGAGGAGAGCCCGAGATGAGCCCAAGTGGCATAGCGGAGGCCTTTGCCAGTTTAGAAGATCCGCGTCGCGAACATGGTCAATTACACCCGTTGCTGGATATCATCATCATCGCGATCTGCGCGGTGATCAGCGGCGCCGAGACCTGGGTGGACATTGTTGATTTTGGCGAGGATAAAGAGGAATGGTTAAGGGGATTTTTAGAGTTGCCTAACGGTATTCCTTCGCACGATACATTTGCCCGCGTCTTCCAACTATTAGACCCTCAGCAGGTACAGTTGTGCTACCAAGATTGGATTAGCAGCATCAAGCCAGTATTAGCTGAAGGCGATATTGTGGCAATAGACGGCAAGACGATGCGGCGCAGCCATGATCGTAGGCAAGGAAAGAGCGCCTTGCATCTGTTGCATGCCTGGTCAGTGGAAGCCGGCTTGGTCTTGGGCAAGCGCGCTGTGGACGCGAAAAGCAATGAGATACCTGAAATTCCCGAATTGCTGAAATTGCTGTATTTGAAAGGCTGTATCGTGACTTTGGACGCGATGGGCTGTCAGAAAGACATCGTGAAGTCTATTGTTAGCGAGCACGGAGCGGATTATGTCATAGCCTTAAAGGAAAATCAGGGCAGTTTGTACGATGCAGCCCAGTCCCTTTTCGCTTATGCGGATGACCGCCATCCGCGCTTGATAGGTCAATATAGTCACAACGAAGAAATCAGCAAGCCGCGTGGTCGTGTCGAGCGCCGGGTCTGTGAAGTGATGACCGATGCCGCTGTCTTGAATGACTTAAGCCAGCAAGAAGGCTGGACGCGCTTGCAGTCGCTAGTCCGCGTCCAACATGCCCAATTACTGGATGGGCAGTGGCAAAACACGCAGACGCGCTATTTTATCTCCTCTTTACAAGGGAAGGATGCCAATCAACTCCAGCGAATAATTCGTTCGCACTGGCACATTGAAAATAAACTCCATCGGGTCTTGGATGTGACCTTTCGGCAAGACGACAGCCGTATTCGTGTAGGACACAGCCCAGAAAATTTCGCTGTGCTACAGCATATCGCCTTGGCTTTGCTCAAAAAACACCCCAAAAAAATCAGCCTGCGGCGCAAGCGATTACAGTCAGCGCGGAACGATAAGCTTCGATGGCAAATCCTCAAAGCATTTTCCGAATAGTGGTGCGATTGCTCTGCGTATGCCTAGCGCGCTATGGGAGTCGACGCCATTGGGTGTTACAATGTTCCCACTTGTAAATCTTCACATTCCCTTTCACGCGACCAATGGAGGACACAAATGAATACCGCGAAGAGAACAATTTTGTTTGTACTTGTTTTGCTGCTTGCGTTGCCGATTTCTGTGGTCTTGGCGCATGATGAATTGCCCGATCTGGGCGGGCGCGCGGTGACGGTCGCGGTGGAAAACGCTTATCCGCCATTCAATGTATTGAATGAAGAGACCGGCGAAGGCGAAGGCTGGGATTACGACACGCTGGGCGAGATTTGCGCTCGCCTGAATTGCGTGCCCGAATACATTGAGACCAGTTGGGAAGTTCTGATCGCGGCGGTATCCAACGGTGAATACGACATGGCGGCTGATGGCATCACCATCCTCGAGGAGCGGAGGGAGATGGTCGACTTCTCAGAGGGCTATATCGATGTCATCCAGCGCATGATGGTGCGGAACGAGGAAGATCGCTTCGCCGACGCCGCGGAATTCGTGGCGGGCGACTTCGTTGTCGGCGTACAGGTCGCGACGACGAACTACATCGCCGCCTCCGAATTGCTGGGCGGGGACGAGGATCGTATCGTTGGTTATGGCGAGTTTGGCTTGGCGGTGCAAGCGCTGATCACGGGCGATATTGATGCTGTCGTTATCGATGATGTTGCTGGTCAGGGCTATGTGGGCTTGAACGCCGACAAGATCAGGCTGCTGCCGGATGACCTGATCAAGCAGGAGTTGGGCTTCATCTATCCGCATGGGTCGGAGCTGGTTGAGCCTTTTAATATGGCGTTGGATTCTATGCGTGAAGACGGCATGCTGGCCTCGATCAACGCCAAATGGCTCGGCGATGGCGAAGCTGAAGAAGAGATGATGCTGCCCGATCTGGGCGGGCGCGCGGTGACGGTCGCGGTGGAAAACGCCTATCCGCCCTTCAACGTGCTTAACGAAGAAACCGGCGAAGGCGAGGGCTGGGACTACGATACGCTGGGCGAGATTTGCGCTCGCCTGAATTGCGTGCCCGAATACATTGAGACCAGTTGGGAAGTTCTGATCGCGGCGGTATCCAACGGTGAATACGACATGGCGGCTGATGGCATCACCATCCTCGAGGAGCGGAGGGAGATGGTCGACTTCTCAGAGGGCTATATCGATGTCATCCAGCGCATGATGGTGCGGAACGAGGAAGATCGCTTCGCCGACGCCGCGGAATTCGTGGCGGGCGACTTCGTTGTCGGCGTACAGGTCGCGACGACGAACTACATCGCCGCCTCCGAATTGCTGGGCGGGGACGAGGATCGTATCGTTGGTTATGGCGAGTTTGGCTTGGCGGTGCAAGCGCTGATCACGGGCGATATTGATGCCGTCGTTATCGATGATGTGGCTGGTCAGGGCTATGTGGGCTTGAACGCCGACAAAATCAAGCTGCTGCCGGATGACCTGATCAAGCAGGAGTTGGGCTTCATTTATCCGCACGGGTCTGAGTTGGTTGAGCCTTTTAATATGGCGCTGGATTCTATGCGCGAAGATGGCACGCTGGCCGCGATCAATGCCAAATGGCTCGGCGACAGTTAAGCGATAACTCGCACAAACACGATACAGTTGCGGGACAGGGTTCGCTCTGTCCCGCTTTGTATTTGATCGACAGAGACTTTGAGGAAACCTAATGTGGTCGAGACATCCCGACCCCGATTTGGAGCAGGTCATTGCTGAGTCGCGCGGACGGGCGATGCGCCTTGCGCACCTTTATACTTTGCCTTATTGGATTGTCTTCCTGGTGATCCTCGGTATTCTGCTGGCGGTCAGCATCATCACCGACAAGGTCTATTCGAATATCTTTCAGCAGTTGATGGAAGGCGTCGGCATGACGCTCTTTGTCAGCATTGCCTCTTACTTGACGGCGCTGACCATCGCGGTTTGCGTCGGCATTATCCGCTCGAATCCGCCGGCGCCGCCGCAATCGCGCGAGAGCAGGCGCAAAGGCTTTCTGCGCGTCCTGCGCATTGCCGCTTTCAACGTCTGCACGGTATACGTCAGCGTGATGCGGGGCATCCCTATTTTGGTCGTTCTGCTGGTCACCGGTTTCATCGTTGTGCCCGCCCTGCGTGATTTCATCAACAGCAGCGTCGTGGACGGCATCCGCGATCTGACGGGCAATTCTGAAATCCCTGATCTCATTTGGCGCGGCAGTTCGGCCGGTACTGCTATCGTGGCGCTGGCAATCACCTACGGCGCCTATATGTCGGAAACGGTACGCGCTGGCATTCAATCAATTCCCAAAGGCCAGTTTGAAGCGGCCTATTCAGTAGGCATGACGTATTGGCAGACCATGCGCTCGGTGGTCCTGCCGCAAGCATTTCGCAATGTGCTACCGCCGCTCGGGAATGACTTCGTGGCGATGATCAAGGACTCGTCCTTGCTAGCCTTCCTGGGCATTCGGGATATTACACAGATTGCCAAGACGTCCTCAGGCCGATCCTTTCGCTATGTCGAGACCTACGCGGTGGTCGCTTACATGTATTTGACGCTGGTGATCATCGCCTCGACCTTGGTCAACCTGCTCGAAGACACCATCAATATCGAGCGGGAGACGCCGCGTTTGGTGCGGCAGCTGCAAAGTCTGCGCCCGGGCAAGACCAAGCGCGAGCCCATTGTAGAGTCCTTCGACTAATGGCTCACTCGCTCGAGTAGAAGCCGACTTTGTTGCCCTCGGTATCCCGCACCCAGCTGACGTATCCGCCACCGGCATTTTCGCCCAGCGCCGTCTTGGGCAGCATCACTTCGCCGCCGGCATCGGGTACGCGCGCCATTGCCGCGTCCAAATCGCCTGTAATCGTAAAATAGACCAGGGTGCCTTCCGTTGAGGGCGTATAATCGAACTGCGGATTGTACGCCAGGCAGCCGCCCACCTTGCCATCATGGGGAAAGATGCCCAGTATGCTGCCCATGGTCTCGCGCTGATCACTGATGATAAGCTGCGCCTCTAGCACCGCCTCGTAAAACTTGCAGGCGCGCTCATAGTCTGCGACAGGAACCTCAAACCAATTGATTACGGACATGCTCCGCTCCTGTTTCCGGGTTGCCAGGCCGCAAAGCATATATCGAATCTTCGCGGAGTGAAAGCGTGTATAAATGGGGCTGCAATTGCCCGCGGAGAGAGCGGGGCGGAGCTGCTAGCGCTCAGTCTGGACCCGCTCGTCAGCTTCGTCGAGGGCGGCGAGGATGTCACTGTCTTCCGGCGCTTTGCCGCTGACTTCACCGAGCCGCTCGCGCGATTCTTGCTCGGCGCGGTCGATGGCATCGGCTTGATCGAGATAGAGTGAATCATTGAAGTCGAAGCCCAGATTCTGGCCGTGCAAATGCACCTCGTCCATGGCGTCGATCGTATCTTGCAGCTTGTCGATCTCGTCTTTGATTTCGACGCCCAGCCGCTGCCCGCGAATGCTGTTGGTGTCCTTGGTGCCCAGCAAGGACATTTGCGCGTAGACCGTGCCCAGCGCCGACAGCGTGCTTTCCAGTTGGATCTCGGCGCGCTTGATGATGCTGGCGCTGGCTTCCAGGCTGACCAGCTGCCGCTGCAGTAATTTGAGCTGCTGAGCCAGGTCGTGGCGCATGGCTTCGTGATTCTCCGTGGCGATGCGCGATTTGACCTGTTCAATCTTGCGCGGCACCTGCTGCAAGTCGCGCGCGGCCAGGTCGTTATTCTCGAAATAGTCGATGCGGTTCGCCAGGCTGTACATGTGGGCGATCCAGTCATTGATGCCGGCGATCAGATTGCGCTGGCGCGTTCGCATGGCGCCGCGAGAGGCGTCCACCAGCTTGAGCATATTGCGCCGATATTCGAAGGCGTCGCGCAGCCGCTCGCGCGAGACGCGGTTGCGGATATTGCGCAGATCGTATTCGCGCTCAAAATCCTCCGCCAGGGCCTGCTCAGTCGCTTCCGGGTCAGTCAGCGTCGAGGCGACCAGCACAGTCTCCGCCAAGCCACCCAGCACCAGCCAGTACCAAGGCTGCCACTCCATAAAGGGCAGGCTGACATCCTGTACAAAAATGAACAGGATGGCCGTGACCATCAGCGTGACAAGCGTCTCCCAACGCAGCAGCGCATTGGCGAATAGCGCGCCTATCACTTTCTGGCGAGCCTCACGGTCGACGGTCATGGCGGCTTTCAGCTCCTGCGGAAGTCGTCAGTGTTGGCTAACAATGGCGATCAGTTGTCGCCCAACAAGCGTTGACGGCGCTCTTCCAGCTGCAGCTCAACCTGGCCGATGCCCACCGTGTCTTCAATCTGGTCGGAGAGCTTGCGGCTGGCCAATTCGGCGCGCGCGTCTTCTTCGTCTATCTTTGAATAAATGGAATCCAACAGGCTGTCGATTTCCTGGTCGCCGGAGGTATCGAGCTTGTCCATGGCCTTCAGCGTCTTGGTCATAACCTGCTTGGTTTCGGCCAGTTCCATCAAGGAGCGCATCTTCTCGCGTTCCTGCTTGACCGTAGTCAGGCGGCTCTCCAGCTTCAAGCGCATATTGAGCATGCTTTGGTACTGCTCTTCCTGGGCTTGCCACTGCTCGTAATATTCCTGGGCCAATTCTTGCTTGGTATTCATCTCAGCCTGGGCGGCGGCGGCGAGGTCGTTTTTGCCGCGCAAAATCAAGGTATCAATGTCGCGGTCCAATTTGTCGGATTGATTGGAAAATTCTTCGTATTTGCGCTTGAGCGTGCGCACCGTTCCGCCGACGGTCGCGGCCGAGTCATCCAGCGCTTCCAGATTGCGTTCGACCTGGCGAATATACTCGTCCATAACTCTAAGCGAATTGGTTTCCAGCGCGCGGTCAATCATGCCGTGCATATTGGCGCTGAATAGCGTACGGACCTTCTGTAGAATAGATGGCATCTTCGGATTTTCCCCTTACTGAGTTTAGTATTGCCAACTGCGGATTGCAGCCAGTATAGCATAGTTGTAAATCGAATATCAAAGGCGCGTCGGCGGCGCCTATTCAATTTACGAACAATTTACGCGACAGTTTCGGCCGACGGCTACATCGGGCATGCCATACGCTGAATCGCCAGCAAGTCGGACAAGATCGCGCTGCCGGTTTCCAGCTGGCCCGCGCCCGCGCCGATCAGCGTGACATCGCCCAGCATGTCCGTCTCAAGCGTGATGGCGTTGGCGGCCCCGGCTACGCTCGCCAGCGGGTCCGTGAGCGGCAGGCGCAGCGCTTTGACCGAGCCGCCGGTCGGCGTCGCTTGGGCGATCAGCTTGTAGCGCTCGCCGGCTGATTCCGCCGCGGCCATATCAGCGGCGCTGATTCGCGTGATGCCGCTGACGTCCAGATCGGCCATGGTCAGGCTGCTGCCGAAGAGGGCGTTTGCCAAAATGAGGACTTTGCCCGCCGCGTCCCAACCTTCGACATCGCCGCTGGGGTCGGTCTCGGCGTAACCCAGGGCCTGCGCCTGCGCCAGCGCTTCGGCGTAAGACATGCCGTCTTCCATCTGCGTCAGCATGTAGTTGGTCGTGCCGTTCAAGATGCCGCGCGCCGAGCGAATCTCACAGCCGGCCAGCGCCTCTTCCGCCAGCTGCATGGTCGGCGTGCCGGCCATCACCGTGGCTTCGTAGCGCAGCCGCAAGCCCTTGGCCTGCGCCTTCGCCCGCAGATTGGCGTAGTCCAGCGCGACCGGCCCCTTGTTAGCCAGCACCAGATGCAAACCCGCCTCCAGCGCTTGATGACAAATGGACAGCGCCGGCTGCGCGGTTTCCAGGTTGGTGGGGCTCACTTCGACCAGTACATCAGCCCCACCGGCGGCGATCATTTCGCTCGCTGACCAGCCGTGGCGCAATCCCGAAACCTCGGGATATTCAGCCAAGCCGCCGCTCTGCGCTGCCGCCAGCAAATCCGCGATGTCCAGTCCGTCAGCGTGAAAGAGCGAGCCTTTGCTGCCGGTGACGACGCCGACGATCGTCGCGGCGAATCCCTGCTCTTGCTCCAGTTGCGCCGATTTGTTCTGCAGAATTTCGGCCAGTCCCTGGCCCACCACGCCGAAGCCGATAAGGAGTAATTTCATGCGCTTGTCCGTCTGCTTGTCCGCTGCCAATGGACGCAATGATACTCGCGTTGACGCCGAGGGGTAGTGCTGTTTTCCAGCAAGGGCGCTTCTAGCCGGCAGCCGCCAGCCGCGCGACAGCCGCCAGCGCTTTGTCGACGCTCTCTTGCGGTCGCACGCCGATTTGCTGCTCAACCAGGATGCCATCTTCGTCGATGACCCAGTACGAGCGCGTAGCGGAAATTGGCAGCTTGATGATGAACAAGTTGAAACCCCAGGCATCCCAGGCGTCCAACATCTTGTGGTCGGGGTCGGAGAGCAGGTCATATTGCAGCTGATTGCGCTGCTTCCAGGCGGCCAGGGTCTCGACGCTGTCCGAACTGACGCCGAGCACGACGGCGTTCTGCGATTCGATCTGCGGGAAGACATCGCGAAAGGAACAGGCCTGGTTGTTGCAGCCCATGGTATTGGCTTTGGGAAAGGCGAAGATGATCACGCGCCTGCCGCGATAATCGCTGAGCCGCACTGCCTCCCCGTCTTGATTCAGCAGTTCAAAGTCCGGTGCCGCTTGTCCAACTTGTGGCATCGTTTTCGCTCTCGTCTCACAAATCTAGTCTAATTCCATTATATCAGCCGATGGCGAAGCGCTCAGTGACTCGCGATCCCGTGCTCGGCGTCCTCCTCACGCGCGACGCGCTGCCCCTCGGCGATATCGACGCGGCTGAGCAGGTAGCCGCCAAGCGCGAAGAGCAAAATCAGACTTAGGATCGCCGGACGACTGCTGCCCAGGGCAATACCGGCGAAAGCGAATATCAAGGGGCCGACGATCGAGGCGAATTTCTCCATGATGGCGTAGAAGCCGAAGAATTCGCCGCTCTTGGCTGTAGGGCACAGGCTGGCGTACAAGCTGCGGCTCAGCGCTTGACTGCCGCCTTGCACCATCGCCACCATCAGCGCCAGCATCCAGAACTCCAGCGTGGCGTCCAGCACGAATCCCCAGCAGGAGACGATGCTGTAGACGAGCAAGGAGAGCAAGATGCTGCGGCGGGTGTCGAGCCAATTTGACAAGCCGACGAATCGTGAGCGCAGCAGCCCCGCCAGCGCCAGCGCCACAATCTCAAAGCCGAGGATGATCAGCGCGATGGTCGGCAGGCTGCTTTGCCGGGCCGGCGCCAGCACTTCGATCTTCGAGATGGCGATGACGCCGCCGCTTTCGCCCTCCGTCTGCCCGCCCGCGTTGATGATCTCCAGCGTATGCAAGCCGGCAGTGGCGATCTCTATGGTCGCGGTCTCCCCATAGCGCAGTGTCTCGCCGAAGGTGTCGACTAGCAGCAGGCCTCCGTCGCCATCGCTGAGTACCTCGCCGTCGAGCATAAATCCGATTGTGCCGCCGTCGGGCGACAGCCGGTAAGTCAGCTCCAAGGTCTTCCCGATAAAAGCGAAGGTCTGCGCCGCGTCCGGGTCAGCGCTGACGGCATAGCGCAGATCATCTGGCAGGCCGGTCAGCAAGGCGGTTAAGCTGCCCATGAATCCCTCGCCAATCAGGGCATCACCGGCGACGGTCTCGGTCGTCCAAGCGCCGCTCGCGGAGAAGCCTCCGCCGGTCAGCGCGTACTCGCCTTCGCCGACATGCTCGCCTAGTGCGACGAAGGGCGCCGGCGGAGCGCCGGTCACGTTCGCGGGCAGGGCCTTCACCAGCGCGATGCCGAGCATAGGCAGGGCGATGGCGTTGATCAGAATGAAAGCCAGGTAAAAGGGCGCGCGCTGGTCATTGTGCGCGGGCAGGCGTCCGAAGATGATGCTGAAGGGGATGCCGGCGAATTGCACCATCAAGATGGCCAGCACCAATTCTTCCAGCCCGAATCCCAACTCGGCGCCGTAAATCGCCGCCACCGCGATGATGGCGCCGATGGCGTCATTGTAGACCAGGAAAGCGACCAGGTACTTGAAGAGCTCGCGGTAGTGGCGGATGTTGCGGAAGGTCTGTCGCAGCCGCCGCAGGCTGACGCCCAGCGCATTTTCGCCGCGCTTCAAGGTGGCGGTCAACGCAGGCGGCTCGGGCACGCGCCGCAGAATCGGCAGCGAGAATATCAGCCACCAAACGGCGACGCTGAGGAAGGACAAACGAATGCCGGCATTCTCGAACAGGCTGTCGGGGATGAAGAAAAACATCGCCACGTTGATCGCCAGCAAAATGCCGCCGCCCAGGTAACCCAGCGCATAACCGCGCGAAGACACCCAGTCGCGGTCTTCCTTGCGCGCCACATGCGGCAGAAGCGCGTCATAAAAGACGATGGAGCCGCCGAAGCCGATACGTCCCAGCACAAAAAACAGCGACGCCAGCAGCCAGTCGCCCGTGCCGACGAATACCAGCAAGCCCGTGCCCACCACTCCCGCGCCGATGAAGATTGACAGAAAACGCTTCTTGTTGCGCATGACGTCAGATACGGTGCCGAGGATGGGGGATAGAATGGCCAGCACAAATAGCGAAAAGCTGATGGTCAGCGACCAGTAGGCCGTGGCGGTGGCTTCGCTGGGCAACGCGCTGCCGGCCACCGTGCTGTAGTAGATGGGCAGCAAACTGGCCAGAATGGTGGTGGCGAAGGCCGAATTAGCCCAGTCGTACATGGCCCAGGCGTTGATGCGCCGCCGGTAGGTGGATTGGTCCTGCGCGCGCTCTTCAGCCATTAGTCGCCCCTATTCGGCTCGTGTGCTTGACCTAAAGATACCTTGAAAGCGGCGTATCGGCATGGGCTGCCGCCGCGGCGATCACAAATTGAAGCGCTTTGTAAGGCTTGTCCGGACCCGTAACGTCGCCGCCGCTCGCTCGGCTTAGGCGAAGATTCGACATCTTTGCCACCGAGTACACCGAGTTTGATAGGGGACACAGAGGAAAGGCATCATGCTTAGTCCAAACACAGAATCGGCGAACGTGCGGACTATTCTTGACTCGACCAACCGCCATATTTCCGGGAATTTCTCTCTGTGCCCTCGGTGGTAAAAGTGTCGCGATTCCCTATAAGCGCGGCACCCGCCCCGACCAAACGTACCGTCATCGGAATTTGAGTAGCGGACAAGCCTTGTTGGGGAGTGTATACTGATTCGCTGGATCAAGGACCCGCTGACGCCGGCCCAACAGGCGCGCGTCATTTCGTAGGTTCAACGACGAAGAGGCGCGTACCCGCTCGTGATAAATCGCATCAACCTTCGCCCAACGTTTGACCCGGGACTGCTCCTTTGCCTGCTGCTGACGCTCTTCCTCGTCCTGCCACTGGCGCTCAATCCGGGCTTGCCCATTGGCGCGCAAATGTCGCAGTCAAGCGCTGAAGGCGGTCTGCTTCTACTGTGCTTTGCGCTTTGCAGCGGCGGGATGTATCTGTTCTGCAAGCGGCGCTGTGGCCGGCTGGGCGCGCTGATTGCCGGTCTCGTCTTTGTGTATAGCCCCACGCTAATGTATGACACGCCCTATGCTCGCGGCGCCCATAGCGAGTTGCTGGCATTGGCGCTGTTTCCGCTGGTTCTCTGGCGCGTTGACGACCTGCGCGACAAACCCAAGCCGGCGAGTTTTCTGCTGGTCTGCCTGCTGCAAGCCGCACTGCTGCACATCCACCTGACGACTGCGCTGTCATTGACCGGCATCACCTTTTCCTGGCTGCTCTTTGAGACGCTGATACATCAGTTCAACCGCGAAGCCAGCCAGATGCGCGCCGGTTCCAGCGTCTTGGCTGCCTTGGCAATTCTGCTGGGCTTTGTCGCCAGCGCGGCTGTCTGGCTGCCGACCGGGCAAGCGTCTGTGCCCGCCCTTCCAGCGCTCAGCGGCAGCTTCTTGACTCTGAAGGATCTGCTCTCCGCGCCGCCACTGCAGGATGCCGGCGCCATCAATGGCTTGCGCGAACTGTCAAATCTGGGCTTGGCGCAATGGGGACTGGCCGGCTTGGGCGCGTTGGCGGCTCTGGCGCTTTACATCGGCGGTTATCGCACGCGGCACCCTAACGCCTTCCTCGGCACGGCTTTTTACGCGGGCCTCGCTCTCATCCTCATCGCAATGATGCAGCCGGCAGCGGCTGGACTGTGGAGAGGCTCGCCGATTTTGCGGCAGCTGGGCGAGCCAGCGCGCCTGCTGGGGCCGTCCGCCGCTTGCCTGGCGATTGTGGCGGGCATGAATGGCATTTGGCTGGCGCGCCTGAATAGCCGCTATCAAAGCAGCGCGGTTGCGATATTAGTCGCCGCGCCCATCATGACGGTCATTCCGCTGCTCTACGTACCGGGATGGCAGACATCGTTGGAGACCGCGGTGGAGCCGGATGCCTTGTCCCTGATTGCGGTCGGGGATATCAGCGCGCTCGTTTCGGCCGCGAGCATGCTGCTGGCCCTAGCCATTTCCTGGCGCCTGCGCAATTGGCTGCTCACGCCGCGACCCTACTGGACGACGCCGGCTCTGTCGCGGACGAGCGTCGTCGGCGCTCTGCTGGGTGGGGCGATCGCGCTCTTGAGCCTGCTGATCACCTTTCAAGAAGGTATCGCCTGGATCAGTTCGCCGCCGGGCCAAGCGCTGCCGGCTCAAGTTCAGCACAAGGTTTCGCTTGACGGCAACGCGCAGCTGCTGGGCTACGATCTGAACGCGGATGTCCTTAGACCGGGCGACAGACTCGTCTTTAACGCCTACTGGTATGCGCTCAAGCAACCGACCGGCGATTATTCCAGCTTCTTGCGCTTGTCCGCCGCTGGAGCGCCACAAGTACAAGCCCACAACTCGTATCCAGGCAACGCGTCCTGGGGACCCCAGGGCTACATCGTCGACCAATACGAATTGCGCTTGCCCGCGAATATGCCCGCCGGCGAATACGACTTGGTCATCGGCTTAGTGGTCTGTGAGCCGCTGCTGCTGGACGAATGCGCCGCTGAAGAGAGTGCCGAAAACAGCGCGACGACTGTTGGCAGCGCGGTCCTCACCACAATACAAGTGGAATCGCCCTAGTAGCCGCCAGCGGGATCGGGGTAGGCATGCCCGCCGCCATAGCTGAATGAGGGCGTCGGCGTGGCGCGGGGCGGCAGCGGCACATCATAATCAATCGGCAGGGAGCTGATCACGGCTTCCGTTTCCAGCGTAAACAGCGCCATCCAGCCGATATCGCCATCGGCGTCCACCTGCACCCAGGGGCTGTAGGGGCTGCGCGCCAGCAGCTTGACTTCCATGCCGGAGGGCAAGGTGCGCTTGACGCGAAATGCGGTATCGGGCGCTTCGCGTAAGTTGCCGCCGCGCGGCACGTCCACCACGGCGCTGTAGCCGTAAGCGCCATAACGCTGCGGTGGTTCCGGCGTCTCATCGTAGACCTTGTGAAGCGGCCCATGACGCCCTGCCAGCAGTTCGGCGCTCATCCAGCCGGTATCGCCATTGCCGAAGCGGATGTGCAGCCACTCGCGATCGCTGCTGGCGCCCAGGATGCTCATGGTCTCGCCGGCGGGTACTTGAAAGAGCAAGCGCGAATTGATATCGGGCGCCACGCGCATATTCACGCCGCCTTGCGTCTGCGCGTAACCCGGCTGCGGAATCGGCACCGGTCGATCGAAGAGCAGAATCGGCAGGTGCTCTATCAATTCGTATTCGAGCAAGACCGGCTGGCCCGGCAGCTGCGCCGGCTTGGTCCAGTCGCCCGGCGTATAACGCAGATTCAGTTGTTCGCCGACATTCAGCGTCACCGTTTGCCCAAAAGCGACCAGTATGATTTGTCCTTCGATGGCGATGAATTTGGTGTAATCGGCTTGTGTCAGGGCGATCAGCGTGCCGTTGATTTCTGTGGCGACGCCGTTGATGAAGACGCGGGCGCCTCGGCCGTACAAGCCTTGAACCACCAGCGCGCCGACCGGCGGCAGCGTATGGCAGTCAGCCACGGCCGGGCCGCTTTCGATGGTGATGGAGCGCCAGCGCGCCAGACCGATTTCGGTCGATACGCGGTTGCTGATATTGAGATTGCCCACGATCAGGGCGTCCATCAAGATGTCTTTCTCCAGCCGCAGCCAGAGCAGGCCGCCGCCTTTGGCCGCCGACAGCGGACGGCTGTGCAGGCGGTTGATTTGGTCCGCCTCGGCCAGGGCGTCTTCGCTGAGCGCGTCGCTCGCCGGCTCGATTAGCGGCGGCAACCCGCCATTGCAGAAGAAGCCGGTCGGGCCCGCCAGGCATTGATCGCTAGCGGCGGTATAATGTTCGGTCAGCGCAGCCGTACAATTCTCGGCGGTGATGGGCCTGCCCTCAGGAGCGGCGATTGAACCCGGCGTGGCCGTGGGCGGAAAGCGAACCAGCGTCGGCACGCGCGTCGGTACCGGTGTCAGCGTCACGTAGACGATGTCATAGGTCGGCTGCTGTTTTGCGGCGGCAATATCTTGCGCCGCGTCGCCAGCCCGGCAGGCGGTGAGCAATAGGCAAAAGAGCAGCGCCCGCGCCACTTGAGCCTTCATAGGGGATCGCCCAACTCAGTACAGGTCGTCAGTCACCGCCATCATACCAGAATTGCGGCGGGCCGCGCGGCGGCAGGCGAAGAGGCGCAGGGCAATGGTTGGCTTAACGTCAGCCAGTCCGGCTTCAGGCCCGGGCTAGGAACTTCAGCGCCTTTTCGATGCTCTTCTTGGGGCTGATTTTGAGTTGCGCGTCGAGCACCGTGCCGTCTTCGCCGATAATCCAGTGCGAGCGGATCACGCCCCAGTATTTCTTGCCGTACATCGACCTCTCGCCCCAGGCGTCCCAGGCTTCCAGCACCTCATGCTGCGGGTCGGAAAGCAAGTCATAACCCAGCGACTCGTCGTCGATCCACTTGGCCAGGGCATCCGGTTCGTCCGGGCTCAGACCCAGCACGACGGCGTCGGCGGTTTCGATCTTGGCGAAATTGTCGCGGAAGCCGCAGGCTTGCACGGTGCAGCCAGAGGTGCCGGCTTTGGGGTAAGCGAAGAGCAGTACTTTCTTGCCGCGATAGTCGCTGAGCTTGACCGCCTTGCCCTGCTGATTGAGCAATTCAAAGTCGGGCGCCATCTCTCCCTTTTGGGGCATATTGGTCTCCTTGCCACCTTCGGGCAACGATTTCATCATTTGGGCGGATTGTAGCGCATCGCGCTGGATTAGGGCACGGGTGATTCAATGGTAGGCGGCTCGCTGCCGATCAGCCGACGGGCGAGGTCAATGCCCAGCCATAAAGTAGCGGTGGCTTGCGCCGGCATCATCAGATGCAGGTCGGCCGGGAAATGCGACAGGAAGGCCGCGTCGTCCTGGATGGGCGCGGCAACCACAGTTTCGCTCAGCGTCTCCTCGGCTGTCATCAGCGGCATTTCGCTGTCGGGCGCTATGACGCGCCGGTACCAGGCCGGGTCGTGGATCAGCAGCAGGGTGCTGATTTCCGGCCGCAAAGTCAGCAAGTTGAGGATGATGCCGCTGGCGCAAAGTTGCGCGCCGCCGGAATCCAGCAAGCTCAAGAGATAGCGCAGCGCCGGGTGATCGGCGAAGAAATCCCAGCGCGCCGGGTCAAGTTGCTCGGGCATAGCGAATAGCTCCTCCAGCACTTCGCGCAGCACCTGATGCTTGACGCTCCATTCGTGCGAATCGGTGAAGCCGGCGGTCGTGGGCCCAAACATCATCGCTGGCAGCACGTGAAACAAGCCGCTGTCATATGCCGTGGCGTCCGAGCGCCGCGCCAGCAGCGCCTTGTATCGGCCTGCGTCGTTGAATACGGTGAGTGTGCCGATGCCGATGGCCGCGCTGCGTTTGATGCCGCGTCGCAGCGCCTCGGCAGGCTGCACGCCCCGATGGTAAGTGGCGCGAGACGGCGCCCGCATCCAGCCCTCAGCCACGGCATCGCGCAGTTCACGCTCCAGCGCGGCGCAGGTCGCCAGCATATCGTAGTAGCGTCCCAGCCCGCCCCGCAGCTTGAGCGGTTTCTCGCGGATTGACTTGAGCGTGAAAGTGGGTCCGTTGTGCAGCGCGGGCTTGCTGTTCTGCAAATCGTGCAGATAACTGTAATCGTAGCTGGCGAAGTCGCGCGCTTCGGCAGTGGGCGGCGTCGAATCGAGCAGGCTGTCCACATCGTGAAGCTGCCAATCGGCCGGGTAATACACCGTGGCCGGATGCTCAATACCTGCGCGGGCGTAGGGACGGCATTGATACAGATGCTGCAGGTAATCGGTCATGTTCTTGTAGTCGCGATTGTCGAATGGCATGGTGTGGTTGATGTCGCCTCATTGGCTATTGGGAGGTATAATGCGCTTGGCTGCTTGCATTGTGTGTCTTTTGTAGTCACAAGTTATATGGGGAGCGCAGAGGGAGCAAACTCATGAATAATGCAATCTTTGATGTTTTGGGCGTTTTTTTGGTTCTCCTTTTTGTCGGTTCGATAGCGCTTAGCGCATTTCTACTCTACGACATAAGAAGTGGAAACTATCGCAAATTTCTTGTGTCTGACGAGGAAAATGAACGCCTAACATAAGATGTCCGATCTCTTCGAAACACGACTGCTTTTGCGTGCGGGATTAGACGCTACCCCCGCCGTTCCGTGATCCTTTCCGCCAGCGACATCAAGCCGTCGGCGATGAGCGCCTGAAGCAGCAGCAGCGCCGCCATGCCCGGCCCGATGAAGGCGCCCTCCGCTACCCCCCGCCATACCGCGCTCACTTGCGCCAGCAGCAGACCCCAATCGCCATAGCTGCTGTAGGCCAAAACTAGCAGATACTGCGCCGCGTCCGACATGATCAGCCGGCCCTGCAAAATACCGGTGACGCCGGCTGACGCGGCCAGAATAAACGCCGCAAACATCGCAGCCAGCATGACTTGCAGCACCGCGCTATACAGGCGTTCCACAACCGCCACTGACAAAAGCAGGCCCAGCGCGGCGGCTGAGGCGATCATGGCCAGGGGCTGCGCCAGGCTCAGGGTCAGGCTCAGGGCGATCAAGAGCATGCCTACGCGCCAGTCGCTCAAGGCCGGCGTCGCCTCGGCGCTCAGCATTTTGACATAGTGCCCGCCGAAAGCCGTCAGATCGAGCAATGTGCCCAGCGCCAACAGCAGCCGCAGAAGCAGAATAAGGGCGATCGGCGCGCGCAGGCGATACATGATGCCCAGCCAGCGGGCGCGCAGAGCCAGGCTGGCGCCGGTTTCCGTCGCGCGCAGTTTATCCCAGGTCTTGCGGCTGCGCTCGGCGTCGACTGAAGCAGCGCCCTGCGCCAGCGCCAGCATCAAGGTGATCATTTGCAGCGCCAGCGCCGGGAAATACAGACTTTCCCAGAGCTTCGCGGAAAGATTGCCCCCGTCGCTCACTCCGAAGGCGACGGCATAGATGGCGGCGGCGGTCCCCAGCAGCAGGATCAGCGCCGTCAACTGTAGCGCGAAGTTGCCGCCGGCCGGGCGTCCGAGCTCATATTGCAGCAGCGGATTTCCCGCCTGCAGTCGCTCCCGGGCCGGCAGCAGGTTGCGCAGCCGGCTAATCATTGAGCGCCGCCAATTCGCCGATGGTCGCTTCCAGAGCGTCGAGTTCGGCCTGGCAGTCGCTGCTCGCCAACTCCACCGTGCGGTTGCCGCGAATATAGTGGACGCAGGTCAGAGGCAGGCGCCGCAATCCCAGTTTTTCGCGTAGGGCCGCGGCGTAAACGCCCAGCTGCAGCAGATAACGCCGCGCATGCGCTTCGTAGGCGTCGCCGATGACCTGGCTGGTCTTGTAATCGATGATAAGCCACTCCTTGTCCGGCAGCTGCAGCAGCACATCCATGACGCCGTGAATGACGTGTTTGTCGCTGCGGAACAGAAAGGGCAGCTCAGTGTGGACCGCGCGATTTTCCCCGCGAGCGCTGCGGATCCAGCGGCAGACATCGCTAAGCGCGTATAACTCGAGCAAGCTGCGGACTTCTCCCGCGACGGACGCCACCAAGTCCGGATTGGTCAGCCCCTTCTCCCAGGCGACCGACCGGATCATGGCATCGCTGCCGGGCTTATCGGGCGCAAAGCCGCCGTAACGCAGCAGCTCGTGCACAATCTCGCCGATTACCGCTGGGGACGCCCGATTGCCATCGCTAAGGGCTGCGCCCGAATCCGGCGGCAAACCCAGGATGGCGTCCGCGCGAAAACGCTGCCCGGATGTTTGTCGTTGCCGCTCGCTTAGGCCGTGTCGATATGCGCCCAGCTGCGCGATCTGCGTGGCGGTGATGTGGCTTAAGCTCGGCGCGGACGCCTGCGGCAGAGGCTCGAGCAGCGGCGGCTGAAGCGGCGGAAAGTCGCGCGGGTCCGCTGCAAAGTTCCACAAGTCGTCGGCGGTATTAGCCGCCTGATAGAGCAGATCCAGCGGGGGTGGCGCCGACGGCATCGTGACAGCAACCGGTCGGTCGGCGAATTGGCAAGTCCGCTGCGGAAGGCGCTCTATTTCTTCAAGCTCCAGCGCATCCAGCAGTTGCCGCAGCCAGCCCCTCGCTGACCAGCAGTCCTGCTTGCCAAGCGTAACCTGCCCGCTGATGAGCAGATAATCTTGCGCGCGAGTCGCCGCTACATAGAGCAGGCGCTTGCGCTCGGCGGCTTCTTTGAGCGACTGCAACCGGGCATTGCGCTGATGTGCGAAGCCCTTCTGATATTCGTTCGAGGCGGCGTCGTAGAGCTGGCAACTCAGCCCATGTTCGCGGTCGGCCAGCAGCAACGGGGCGCCGCCACCGCCACGCTCCCAGGAGGCGTCGGCCAAGACAACCAGCGGGAACTCCAAGCCCTTGCTGGCGTGCACGGTCATCAGCCGCAGGGCCTTGCCCGCTTCCAGCAGGGCCTCGCCTTCGCGGACTTCGCGCGCCGTCAGATCATCCAGGTACTGCGTGAATTTGCCCAGCGTGATCTTGCCGCTTGACTCCGCCAGTTGCAGCAGCTTCTCGATGTTGCCGCGCCGCCGCGCGCCATCGGGCAGGCCGGTCAGGAGTGCCAGGGTCTTGGTCTTGTCCAGCGCCAGCCGCAGCAGCTCGGATATGGTGATTCGCCCCGAAAGTCGGCGCAACTCGGTCAAAACGTCCAGCGCATAGCGCAGGTCCTGGCTGTCGCATTCGTCCAAGCCCGGGGCGCTCTCTTCCGCGGCGATGTGCAGCGCCCGCCACAGCGACAGCCTTTCACCGTCTTCGTCGCGGAGCAGGCGCAGGGCGAAGAGCAGATCATCACTGAAGGCGAACAAAGGCGAGCGCAAAGCCGACGCCAGCGACAGATCATCGGCCGGATTGTGCAGGAAGCGCAGCAAGTCCAGCATATCCCAAACTTCCTGCCGGTCATAATAGCCGCGTCCGGCCACGGTCAAGTAGGGAATCTCCTGCGACTTGAATACTTCTTCGTAAAGCGTGACATTTGACATCGATTGGAAGAGCAGGGTGACATCTCGATAGTCGATACCGCGCCAAGAACGGCTGTCTTTGTCGTAAACGGGACGCGCCTCGGCAATCATGGCTTTGATGCGGCTGGCGATCTCGAAGGCTTCCCAACGGCGCATATCTTCGGCTGGATAGCGTATTTTCCGGCCATTCTTCCCGCGCAGGTATCCTCCCGCTTCATCACGCTGGAAATAATCAAGCAGCTGCAGCTCGATGGCTGGCGCGGCCGGCGAGTCGGCGCGGAAAGCGCGCATCGGCCGGTCAAAGGCGACCTCGTAGGCTTGCGCCGGGCTGTCGTCGTCTGGGACCAGGATGCGCGCAAACAGGGCATTGAACTGCTCGACCAGCGCGCGGTGGCTGCGAAAAGAGGTCGACAGCGGCAGTTCGCGGCAGGCTTCAAGCTGGCCGATTCGCGCGCGTACCTGGTTGAAGACGCTGACATCGGCGCCGCGAAATTGGTAGATGCTCTGCTTGGGATCGCCCACGGCGAAGAGCGTTCCGCCGCTATTCACATCAGCCAGCGACTGTATGATCTGCCATTGTGCCGCGTTGGTATCCTGGAACTCGTCCACCAGCAGGTGCTTGAATTCGGCGCCGCGATAGCGCTGGCGCAGGGCTGGGTCGCGCAGCAATTCGGCGGACAGGCGCTCCAAGTCATCGAAGTCGAGCCGGGCGTCGGCTGCTTTGCGCTGACGGTAAGCCCGGCGCGCAAGACTCAAGAGCCCGTGCCACAGCGGCAGCGCCTCTGCGGTGCGTCGGTCCAGCTCGCCCGGCGGATCGCCAATTGCGTTCAGCGCCGCCTCGACACAATCGCGCAGATTGTTCAGAGTCTGCGCAACATCTTGTTTCGCTTCTTTGCTGCCCCAGACAGCTACCTTGCCTTTGTTGCCCGCTTTGCCACTGCTGACCAAGACTTGCAGCAATTCAGAGATTTCTGCCGCCTCCATGTCGTCCGCGTCGAGTTGCCGCAGGTTGTCGAGATACATGATCGCCAAGTCCACCAGCTTGTCGTCTGCTGACGGATAATCAATTGCCTCGACTGCCGCGGCCTGTTCCGAATCGAGCAGACGCCGACGCTCTTCGCGGGCCAACTCCGCCCACTGTTCCGTCCACAGCTGGAACAGCGCTTCCGCATCCAGCTCAAGTGCCGGATAGTCTCCGTTGACGAGGCTCATCTGCCGCAGCGTCTCGTCGATTCGGTAGGCGTCGTAAATGGCGAAGAGCCGGGCTGGCGGGGGCTCAAGCGCCGCCAAGACATCAGCCACAACCTCGTCCAGCAAGATGGCGGCTTCGGTTTCGTCCAGCACCTCGAACTTGGGATCAACCCCGGCTTGGGCCGCGTTGGCGCGGAGAATGTCGGCGCAAAGCCCGTGTATGGTATCGATGCGGGCGCTGTCCATCTGCGCCAGGTGCAGCGCCCAGGGCTCGCCATCCGCCGCTTGCGCCCGCTGCTCCAGCTCAAGCCGCAGCCGCTGACGCATTTCGAAGGCGGCTTCACGCGTGAAGGTGATGGCCACCAGCGCGCCGATGGGCCAGTCGGGGTGAGTCGCCAGCAACTGTATAAAGCGCTCCACCAGCACGCGCGTCTTGCCCGAGCCGGCGCCCGCCACCACCAGCAAATTCTTGTCCTGGATGTGGATGGCATCGTGCTGTTCGCGGGTCGGCTGCATCTAGGCGTCCTCGGCCTTTTGCGCCGTCTTGTAGCGGCCGCTGACTTGTCGGCGGCATAAGCGCGAGAACTCGCAGTAGCGGGCGCATTTGCCATTTTCCAGCTTGCTGGCATGCGCCGGGAATTGCCCAGCGCGCCCTTGCCGCAGGTTGCGAGCAATATGCGCTTTCGCGGACTCAACCGCAGCGATATCGTCTTCGTCGTCGGCCGCGAAGACGCCGCTCGCCTTGAGATCGCGCACATGCCAGAACAGCCCGCCAGCCACCTGATCCGGGCTGCCTTCAGCGGCGAGCGCCTGCGACAGGGCTTCCGTATAGATCATCATTTGAAAGTCGCGACCGTCTTCCATCTCGGCGCGGTTGATCTTGGTGGCGCCGCTCTTGTAGTCAACCACGACCAGCCGGTCGTCAGCCCGGTCAATGCGGTCGATGAAGCCGTTCACGCGCAGCGGTTCCATGCCCCCGGGCAAGTCGATAGCGATCTCGCTGAAGTAGCGCTCCAGTTGCTCGACGCGGCGCGAACCGCCAAACTGATTGAGCGGGCTTTTCGCCGAAAAGTCCTTACGAATCAGCGCTTTGAGCCGCGTGACCAGAATCGCTTGCTCCTGCTGCCAGGTGGCCGTCGCGCGGAACTTGAGATCAGCCGGCGCTTGCTCCAAAACCTCAGACGAAACCTCCGCGAAGATTCGCAGCGCCTCGGCGAGATTCTTTTCGCTGACATCCAGCTCGCGCTCGGATATGCGCTTATAGGTCTGCTCCAGGATGCTGTGGTTGAGCGATCCCAGCTGCAGGGCGTCGACGCCGGCTTCGGGCTCGGCCGTTTCTTCCAGTCGCAAAAGACGCTTGGCGAAGTATCGAAAGCCGCACAAGCCGTAGTCTTTGAGCCGCGAGGCGCTCCAGACCTGTTCCGCGCCCAGCAACCGCGCCGTCTGCGCCAGCAGTTCGGGCCGGGACAGTACGCCGCTGTAGTGGTCGAAGGGCGCATTGGACAAGCGTCTCAGCTCGATGCCGCGGCGACGCTCTAGCCGGCGCCAGTCTGCGGCATGACGCGTTCGATCCAGCAGCCAATTCCTTGCTCGCAGAGCCGTTTCGCCGTCGGCGGCGTCCGGTTGGTTGAGCTGGTCGGCCAGCGCCAGCATCAGCTCTGCGCTGTTGGCGGACTCAGCCGGCTCAATCACGGCGCCGACCGGTCGCGTTTCCAGCGGCAGATCCGCGAAGACTTCTTCGACCGCCCGCCACAGATGGCTCTCGATCCAGACGCGCCCGGTTTGAAATGTCGGCCGCGACAGGGTCAGGCTGCGGCGCGGCAGGCTGATTAACTCGTAGAAGAGACCGCGGTCGTCAATGCGCTGGGCCCGCGTTTCCAGCTGGACGCCCCGCTGCTGCAATTGCTCGCGTTCGGAATCCAGGTAGAGCGGATCTTCGCTGGCTTCGGCCGGGAAGACGCCCTCCGCCAAGCCTGGAATAAAGACATGAGCGTGGGGCAAGCCGCGCGCTTCGCTGGCGGTGGTCACCAGCACCTGGCCTTGTCGCGACTGCCCGGGGCTCTGATGGGAATGTGTCTGTAAAGCGTGGGTCAAATCGGCGCGGAATCGCCGCCATTCAATCGGCTGATGCTGCTGAAATGTGGTCCGCAGGATGGCATCGCTGGCGAGCATATCGCGCATGATGCTTTTCAAGCCCTTGAGCGCGTTCATGTCGCGCTGGACAATAGCCGGGTTGTCGCGATGGTGCTCCCAGGCGCGGATGATGATATTCAGCGAGTTGGCGCTGCTCTCGGTTTCCGCGGCGCTCTGCGGGTCGGCGCCCAGCAGGCCCGCCAGCCAACGAATGTACTCGGGCAGGCGGGCGCTATCTAGCGGGGTAACTGCGTGGATAAAAGCCCTCAGCTTCGTCGCCAACCCGTCAGCTTGTCCTGCGCTTAATGCGGTCCTTTCGGCTTCGTCGCTGGCATCGCCGCGGTGCTGCTGCGACAGACTGACGATCTCCAGCCAGTCGCCTTCGCTCCCGCCCAGGAATTGCTGCTCCTGGCTGATTCTGTCCAGCAGGTCGATCTGCTCCAGCGACAGGCCGGAATCGATATAGGGCGAGCGCAGCGCATCCAGCAGGTCGCGGCGTCGGAAGCGCGGCGCCAGCCCTATCAGGTCGAGCAGCGCGGCGATCACGGGCGCGCGATGGTGGGCGCCTTCGTAGTGCAGCAGCAGCGGCAGGTTGTATTCCTCGCGGCCCGACTCAAAGTAAGTGGCGTAGCGATCCCAATCGCGCAGGGCGATCAGGATGTCATCGGCACGCGCGCCACTGAGCAGCAGACGCTTGACGCTGCGCAAGACGGCCTTGACCTCGTCAGCCGGGTCGGGCAGGGCGATCAGCTTGATAACCTCGCCGCTGCGCCGGGCGGGCAGGCCGCGGAATAGTTTGGCGCTTAACTGCTGCAGATCCGGCGGGCGATTGTCGGCGGCTGCTTCGATATCTCGCTGCTTCAGTTCGACGCCTGCAGCAGCAAATGCGCCTTCCAGCCCTTGGCGCGCCAGCATACTGCGGCGGGGCAAGCGACTCGTGTCCTCGCCTGAGAGCGATGTCAGCGTGATATGGACCGGCGTACGCGAGCGCGACAGCTCGGCCAGCAGCTGCGCCTGCACCGGCGTGAATTGATCGTAGCCGTCAACCAGCAGCAGATCGACATCGGCGATGAGGTCGCGGCGCTTCTGCAGCGTGGCCAGAGCCAGCCAGCCTTCGCCTTCGACATCGGCCAGGTCGCTCTGGCGCAAGCTGTCTTGATAACGGCGGTAGATGGCGGCGATCTCGCGGTCTTTCTCGCTGCGCGCGGCCGCGGCGAAATCAGCCACATCGACGCGGTTCTGCTTGAGCTCGTCGATCAGCTCTGCCATGATCGTCACGAAACCGCGCGTCGTAGCGATGCGCTGGAAGAAACTCAGTTCCCCAGCCGCCAGCATATCCGCCAGCAGTTGGCGCAGCAGATTGTGGCGCGTCAGCCGGTCCAGCCGCCGCACGGGCGTTCCGGCGATCTTGAGCAGGCGCGCATTCAGCGAATAGAAGTTGAAGAATTCAATATTAAAGTAGACGCTTTGGCTGCTGTCGGCCTCAATCAGGCGCTGGCGAAAACTCAACTCCTGTCGCCGCGTGGCCAGCAAGACCCAGATCTTGGGCAGCGCGCCGCCGCGTTTCAGCATCAATTGGCGCAGCAGTTTGATGGCCTGCTCGGTTTTGTCGCGCCCGACGGGCGCCAGGTGCAGGATTGCGGTCAAGGTCGGCTCCTAGTGATACAGCAGGTTGACGACTTCTTGCACGGTGTGCGCCGGCAGCCGCTCTTCGGCGAAATAGGTGTCGCTCAATTCGGCGATGAGTTGGCTGGCGTGGACCACCGGCACGGCCGGCTGCTGCAATTTCAGCTGGACTTGGGGCGCGTCTCGCATGAAGACCACCGCTGCGTAGAGCGGAATCTGCGTCAGCTCGTAATCTTGCAGGTGCGCCCTAAGCTTGATAGCTGCGCCCGCAGCCTCGCGCGTGGGGTTCCAGCGCATGGGGCGCCACTTGCCGTCCCGACGCCGTCGCAGCCACTGGCCGCCTTCATTGAAGAAATGGCCTTGTCGCCGCGTGATGCGCAACGCCAGCACACCGTGTTGGCTGACCAGTGCCGCATCGACGTAGCCTGTTGTGCGTTTGCTGATGTTGCGGATGAAGACGTAACGCTGGTCCAGCTGAGTCGCCAGCTGCTCGCCTAACTCGTGGGCGGTGGTATTGTCCGTGCGCCAGGTTACCGCCCGCAGCGCCATCAGCAGCGACCCCAGACCGAAGGCCGCGCCGATCAGCATCAGCGCCTTGCGCGTCAGGTCATAGACTTCGTAGCCGCGATTGTAAGGCACGACCAGGTTGAAGACGTGCATGGCGATGCCGGCCACGGCCAGCGCGGCGCCCAGCAGAAATACCAGCGCCGCCACGACCTGCAGATCGCGGGAGCGTCGGGTTAAGCTGCGTGTGGGGGCGACATTTTGCATCGGCAACTGCTCGCGACTCGCATTTGGCGCCAACTCTTCTACGATGATAGCCCATCTAAGGGCGCTTGCAATCTGCGCCCGCTGCCGTCTGCGGCGGAAACTGACCTTGACTATAATCAAAGCTTAGCAAGTTATGCCGGGAAACGCAGTCCTGCGACTGTTGCGAGCCAGAATGAACCAAAGGCCAAGCCAAACCAATGGAGAACTCAACGCCGGTTTGGGCGAGGTTCACCGCTTCGGCAGCGCCAGCGAGTCGCTCTTTCGCCGGCTTTATCGCGGGCTGAATCGGCGCGGGCAGCTGGAAGAAGAATTGCGCCGCCAGCGGATTCTCGCCGGGCAACAAGCCGCGCAAAACGAAAGCCTGCAACGTCGTTACCAGCAGCTGCAGAGCGATCACAGCCGGCGCGCCAGTGAGCTGGAGCGGCTGCAAGCGGTGTTGGGCAGCCTGGACGAAGGCATCATCACCCAAGACCCCAACGGCAAAGTCACCATGATGAACCAGGCGGCGGAAGCCATGCTGGGCGGCAAGAAGGCCTTCTGGGACAGCGCGCTGGGCACGCTGTTTGAGCGCTACCGCGATGTGGTTGAGACCCGAGCCGAGCTGACGCCGCTGGGCGAGTCGGACGAAATCGCGCTTAACAACCGCATCGTACAGGCGCAGCTGATCGCAGTCGGCGACGAAAATCGGCAGCGAATCGGCACCGTCATCATCTTGCGTGATGTCACCTACGACGCGCTGGCCGAGCGGCTCAAAGACGGCTTCGTCCGGCACATCGCCGAAGAAATGGACAAGCCCGTCAATGTCATCAAATTGGCGGCCGAATTGCTCAGCGGGCAACCGGAAGACAGCGCAGTCAATCAGCGGCTGCTGGAGAAGCTGCTCAACAATGTCGATATTCTGGATCAACTGGCGCTGGAGCTGCACGATATCGGCCGCATGAACGCCGGCGCCTTCGAGGTCAAGCGCGAGCCGCTGTCGGCGGAGGGCGTCGTCTGGTCGGTGGTCAACGGCATGGGCGCGGATATCAGGCGCCGCGGCATCGACCTGCTGGTGATGACGCGTGATTTCGCCGGCGTGAAACTGCGCGGCGACGATACGCGCCTGCAGTGGGCGCTGGGGCATCTCGTCCGCAACGGCGCGGATTACAATCAGGAGGGCGGCTACGTGGCGCTGGCGGCCCGCAGCGAAACCCGCAACGGCGCGCCATTCGCCTTCATCAGCGTCAGCGACAATGGCAGTGGCATCAGCCCGGCCAACTTGCCGCATATCTTCGAGCGCTTTTACCGAGGAGCAGCGCCCGACGCCTCGCCGAGCCGGCTGGGGCAGGGGCTCTACGTGGCCAAAGCCATCTGCGAAGCGCATGGCGGCTTCCTGCAAGCCGAGAGCCGCGAGGGCGTCGGCAGCATCTTTACTATGGGCGTGCCCACTTTCCCTGCCGACGCGAGCGCGTAATGAATTCTGAGCCTAACACGCAGCAGCAGCGCTGATGCCCTACCTCATCGACGGACACAATCTGATCGCGGCCCTGCCCGATATCCGGCTCGACGACCCCGATGATGAAGCCAAGCTGGTTATCAAGCTCAAAGGTTTCGTGGCGCGCAAGCGGACCAAGTGCGTAGTCATTTTCGACGGCGGATTGCCCGGCGGCGCGTCGCCTATGTCGAGCCGCTCGGTCACGGTCATATTCGCCTCGGCGCAGCATAGCAACGCCGATGCCCTGCTCAAACGGCGCATGGGCAAAATACGCGCTGGCAGCGGCTGGACGGTGGTGTCGTCCGACCGCGAAGTGGCAAACTACGCCCGAGACAGGCGCCTGCGGCAGCTGACGTCTCAGCAATTTGCGCAAGAATTGCAGCGCAGAGAGGGACCGTCAGAGGCTGTTGACGAGAACGAAAAACCGCTACCCTCTCAAGCTGACACGGACGAGTTTATGAACCTCTTCGGCGCTGAGGAGGCGGACGAATGAGCCGGACGCCGCGGCGATTATTCCTTTACTTTGCCGCCGATGAGGAGTATGATTAGCGGGCATTCGGGGCGTGGCGCAGCCCGGTAGCGCGCACGGTTTGGGTCCGTGAGGCCCCCGGTTCAAATCCGGGCGCCCCGACTGCGCGGGTATGGTGTAACGGTAGCACTCCACCCTTCCAAGGTGTCAGTACGGGTTCGAATCCCGTTACCCGCTCTCAGATGAAGTTGGCATCACGGGTCCATAGCTCAATGGTCAGAGCAGTCGGCTCATAACCGATTGGTTCCAGGTTCGAGTCCTGGTGGACCCACTCGCAAGCCAGCCGCTCGGCTGGTTTTTTCTTGCTGCGGGCTAACTCCAGCGGCGATGCGACTTGATCTTATCGTAGGCGGATTGGACTTCTTTGAAGCGGCGCTCGGCTTCGGCGGTTTCGTGCCGGCTGACATCGGGATGGTATTGGCGCGCCAGCTTGCGGAAGGCCTCTTTCACCGCTGCCTGTCCCGCGCCCACCTCGATCTCCAGCGCCATATAGGCCGCGCTGATCTGCTCGCCATCCGGCACATCCAGCGCCTGTGTCCCGCGCGTGCGATAGTGAAAACGCTGCTGCGCCCGCTCGGCGCTGATTTGACGCTTGAACTGCGGCGACGTGATGTCCCCGACCGCCCAGCTGCCGCGGATATTGCTTTGGTAATCACGCCGGCGGACTGCAAGGGCGTCCAGCGGAAAGTCGCGCGTATGCCAGACGGTGAAGATATTGCGCTGCGGCGTCTCGTCCAGGTTGACCTGAATAAATCGCAAGTCGCCCTCGCGCCACTCGTAGGCGTGGATGGCGCCCAGATTCAGGGCGCGCAGGTCGTCCTGCCAGGCTGGCAGCTTGCCGCAGTAGCCGTCGTCGGGCAGCAGCTTCAGGTCGAGCAGAAACAGCGATCCTACGCTGGCGCTGGTATTCTGCTTCAGGATGGCTTTGATCGTACGAGATTTGGGCGCGCTGCCGCAGAGGTAAACATAGAGCCGGCTGTTCATCCAGGTCTCGACGGCGATGTCCGGCTCGTGGCTGAGCGATGTGAGCGAGGCGCCCCGGCGGGTGCTGGCGAATTTGACATCCTGGATATCGGCGAAGCGCAGCCGTATGGCTTGGGCGAGGGCGCTGGACACGAGTGACCTCTGGCTCAGCGGACAATTCCACCATGATACGGCGGGCGCGCGGACTTTGTCAAACCGTCGTCTCGCTCATTGACTAGGTGTAGGGGCGACTCTGTGAGTCGCCCGCCTCCCACTGCGGACGGGCGGCATGGTATGCCGCTCCTACAAGTACTCGGCGGTAAAGAAATCCCCGGTTCGCGACGCCGGCTTTCCCTTGCAAGCGCCGTGAAATCGGGTATACTCTGGGTGGATTTTGGGGCCGTTAGCTCAACTGGCAGAGCGCCTCGTTGACGTCGAGGAGGTTACAGGTTCGAGTCCTGTACAGCCCACTCAGATGAACGTAAGTCTCAGCGGGGCCGGCATTGCGCCGGTCTTTTGCGTTTGACTTGCTTACATGATGCCGAACTTTTCAAAGGCTTCAACCGTGCTCATGCCGGCTTCCAAGGCTTGACGCACCTTCTGCTCGCCGCGGGCTTTATCCAGTGCGGCAGTGAAGGTCTCTACTTCGGCGCTGCGCGGCACGACGCAAACCCCGTCGACATCGCCGAAGACGATATCGCCCGGCTCAATGCGCACGCCAGCCATTTCAATCGGCAGGCCGTAATCGACGACTTTGCCGCGCGGGCCCTGGTCCTGGGCGTAGCCGCCGAAGGAGAAGACCGGGTAATTCAGCTCGAGTATTTCCTTAGTATCGCGACAGTAGCCGTTGACGACGGCGCCGGCCGCCCCCAGTTGGCGCGCCCGCGTGCTCATCAAGCCGCCCCAGAGCGCGTAACTCGGCGACGCGCCCGTGCAGATATAGACCTCGTCCGGCTTCAAAGCGTCCAGGGCATGGAAGAGCAGGCCGAATGGATTGCTAGGGCCGTCAGCGCCGATGTCGGCTTCCAGCACCGGCATCGCCCGGCCGATGACTACCATCTTGGCGTCCAGCGGCTTGATCTGCGGCGGCAAGAATTGCTGCAGCAAGCCCAATTTGTCCATCACATCGCCGACGACCGCGGGGAATAACTCCTGCCGCGCCAGTTGAAAGAGTTCTTCGTCCGATTGCCATAGCGCCATGTGGTCGGCTCCCCAATTATGTTTGCAGGTGAGCCATTGTAACTTGCCGCACGCTAGTGCACAAAAATCCCGATTGGCAGGCGTCGTAGGGGCGACACTGTGTGTCGCCCGAAAAATCGCGATTACACTATTGGGCGATTCACAGAATCGCCCCTACAGTTTCCAATAATTGTTGCAGTACGTTATCGGAACTGCCGGAACGCACCGCCATCAAAACTCGATGCCGGCGCGCGCCTTGATGCCGGCGTCGAAGGCGTGCTTGATCTTCACCATCTCGCTAACGGTATCGGCGTAGTCGATCAGCGCGGGCGGCGCGTTGCGCCCCGTGATCAGCAGGTGCTGCCGCTGCGGTTTTCGCGCTATCAGCCAGTTGATGACGGCGTCCGCATCCAGCCAGCCGAAGTCCATCAAGTAGGTGAACTCGTCCAGCACAACCAGATCGTAATCATCGGAAACGATGATGTTTTGCGCCTTCCGCCAGCCATGCAGCGCGCGGGCCTGGGTCTCGTCCAGGTCTTTGCTGGTCCAGGTGAAGCCGTCGCCGGTTTTGATCGGCTCCAGGCCAAGCCGCTGCAAGGCGCGGACCTCGCCCCATTGACCGCCCTCGTGCTTGAGGAACTGGATCAGCGCGACTTTCTTCTTGCGCCCCAGCATGCGCAGGATGACGCCGAAGGCTGAGGTCGACTTGCCGCGCCCATCGCCGGTATTCACCAGCACCAGGCCGCGCTGTGACTGTCGCTCGCTCATGTCGTTTCGCGCTCCAGCGCCTTCAGCGCCGCTTCAATCGTGGTGTGCCGGCTGCTTTCGCCATTGATGCGCAGATGCCAATTGGCGCCGCGACCGTTTTGCAGATGATATAGCTCGATGCGCCCCGGCCGATCGTCGAGCGCGTAGCCGGCCCGCGCCAGCGCCCGCCGCAGCCAGATGGCGTGCTCGCCGTCACCCGGTACATAGACGCGCTGGCCCGCGGCCGCATCCAGCGCGAAGCTGCCGCGCCGCTGATCAAAGTGGATGCCCTCAGCGCGAAAGGTAGCGCCCAGGCTGCCGTCCAGCGCCAGGTCTTCGGGCGCGCCGACGCGGATGCCCGCTTGGCTCATCAGCCACAGCCGGTCGCAGTTGCGCAGCGCCAGATCGAGATCGTGCGTGGATACGAGGATGGCGAGACGGGTCGTCCCCGCTAGCTTCTTGAGCAGCGCCATTGTCTCAATACGGCGCGGCAGATCGAGGAAGGCGGTCGGTTCGTCCAGCAGCATGATGTCGCTTTGTTGCGCGAGCGCCCGCGCAATCATCAGCTTCTGCCGCTGACCGTCGCTTAATTCGGCCACCGGCTGCCCCGCCAGCTCCCCCCCATTGACGGTGTCCAGAGCCCAGGCAATGATGTCGCGGTCGTCCGCAGTCAGCCGCCCCAGCCAGTCGGTGTGCGGGTGCCGCCCCAGCGCCACCAGGGCGTAGCCGCTCATCAGGCGGGGACGGGGCGCTGCGGTTGATACAATGCTGAGGCGGCGCGCCCGTTCCTGCGGCTTGAGCCGGGCGATGTCGCGTTGATCCAGCATCACCTGGCCCGCCAGCGGCTGCAGCCCGCCGCCAAGCGTACTCAGCAGTGTCGACTTGCCGATGCCGTTCGGTCCCAGCAGACCGACCAGTTCGCCCGGCCGCAGGCGCAAGTTAAGCGCCCGCGCCAGAACCACATCGGGACGGCCGCGGCGGCGATAACCGATTGACAGGTCGCGGCTTCGCAATGTCATGCCAGGCCTCGCATTTGGCGCAGCACCACCAATATCACCACGGGCGCGCCCAGCAGCGCTGTCACTACGTTGAGCGGCAGCACCAGATTATTGCCCGGCAGCTCGGCGATCAGCGAGGCGCAGAGCGCGACGCAAGCGCCGGTCAAGCAGGCGCCCGGCAGCAGCAGTCGATGATCGGAACTGCCCAGCAGGCCGCGAGCGAGATGCGGCACGGCGATGCCCAGAAAGGCGATTGGCCCGCAGAAGGCGGTCACCGCGCTGACCAGCAGGGCGGTCGACAGTATTATGGCGAAGCGCGTCCACTGCAAGTGAATGCCCAGGCTGCGCGCGTAGTCTTCGCCCAGCAGCAGGGCGTTAAGCGGTTTGACCAGCGCGGCGGAAAGCAGCAAGCCGCCGAGCGTGAAGAGCGCCAGAATCGGCAGTTGCGCCACGGTGACGCCGCTGAAGGAGCCGAAAGTCCAGTTGACGTAGGCTTGTATGCGCTCCGGCAAGGCGAAGTAGAGCAGCAGGCTGACCATCGCGCCGACCAGGTATCCGAACATTAAACCCATAACCAGCAGGGTCACGCTGCTGCGTACGCGAACCGCCACCAGCAGCACCAGGGTCATCGAGATGGCCGCGCCGGCCCCGGCAGCCGCCGTCAGCAGCAGGTCGCCGGCCAAGCCCAAACCCGCCAGCAGCGCGCCGCCCACCGCGCCCGAGCTCAAGACGACCAGCGCTACGCCCAGGCTGGCGCCGGAAGACACGCCCAGCACAAAGGGCTCCGCCAGGGGATTGCGGAAGTAGGTCTGCATCAGCAAGCCGCTGACGCCCAGCGCCATACCGGCCAGGGCGGCGGTCGCCGTCTTGGGCAGGCGGAACTTCAAGATGATATTGGTCCAGGACTGATGGTCCGCTTGGCCGCCCAGCAAAACCGTGACGATCTGATCCAGCGGAATCGAGGCCGAGCCCAGCGCCAGGCTGAGCAGCAGCAAGAGGCCCAGCAGCGCCAGCAGGAGCAGCAGCAGTGCCGGTTTGGCGCCGGCGTATTCTCGACGGTGCAGCCGATCGCGTGAAAAGCTGCCGGCCTGAGCCTGGCCTGCCAGTTGCGACATCTTATTCGCTACCCGCCGTCTCCAACTGATGGTAGAAAGCGAATTCGTGATCCGGCAGCAAGTCCGGATGGAAGATAGCCAGCAAATCCGCCAGCACCAGATGCGGCTGGGTCACGCCCCATTCGTAATAATTGTTGCCGCCATTGGCGTTTTCATCGCGGTTGTTATTCCAGATAGCGCCCGATTGGAAGGCCGCGAAATCGCCAAAGCGGCTGTCCAGCGCCAGCAGGTCCGCGCCAGAATAGACGCCGAAGGTCTCGGTCAGCCAGATATCGGCGTCCAGGCCGCCATCGTAGACCACTTCAAAACCAAGCGCCTGGCTGGTCGTCGATTCGACTTCCGCCAGCAGCAAATCGCCGCCGGCATCGCGCGCCAGTTGGCCGACGTAGGTATCCGCGCCGGGTATGAACCAGGCATCAGCATAGCCCAGGAAGGTGTTGATGAGCACTGTCGTTCGTTCGTCCGCGCTGACTGACGCCGCCAGTTTCCTCATCGCATCGTATTGGGCTACGATTTCGTCGTAGAGCGCGTTGGCATCGGCCTCGCGGTTGTAGAAGAGCGCGGTGAACTTCAGCCATTCGGCCCGCCCCAGCGGCGACAGCTCGCGCCAGCTGGCATCCAGCGCGGTGAAGATGCCCGCCTCCAAAAGCACCGGATGGGCATCGGTGGCGGGGTTGTAGCCGTAACTCATGACCAGGTCGGGCTCCAGCTCCAGCACGCGCTCGATATTGATCTCGGCGCCGAAGCCGACTTCGCTGATCTCGCCCGCGGCGATTCTGTCCGTCACTTCGGCGGTGCTGATGTAGAAGCCGCTGTCGACGGCCGCCAGTTGATCCAGCAAGCCGAGTTGCGTCAGGGCGGGCAGTTGCGTTGTCGACAGCGTGATCAATGCGCCTCCAGGCACGTCGATGAATTGCGCGCCGGCGGGGAAGTCAGCGGCGTCCGGCATGGGCGCCCCGCATTGTGCTAGCACATAGTTGAAGCCCGGCGCGCCGTCAAAAGCGTCGCTGACCGTCACGACCTTGTAATGATTGAAATACTCGACCGAGAAACGAACGGCGTCCTCCACGACGACTTTATCCGGGAAATAGTCGATAGCCGCGTCATAGTCGCTGACGCAGCCGTCGGTGAGATTGGCGTCCAGCGCGCTGACGGGCAGCAGGCCGATAAGCAGTATAGCGATCAACAGAAATGTGGATTTCATCATGTCCCTCCCATTTTGGACCAAGGAGGAAACGGGGACGGTACTCGCTTTCAGTAAAAAAGCCCGCCGAGGCGGGCGGGCATTGGTCGCTGGTACCATGCTCGTCTCCCTTTTGACGCGAAAGATGTACGAGCTAAGTCTCAGGCAGGCATTCGGACTTCTGACCTTGCGTCAGTTACCGCTGCGCGACAGTGTCGGACTTACACCGACTTTCCCTTTACGTGCCGAACATCCGGGTTCAGGCACGCCTGAGTCTTAGAATATGTAGATGCGCAGAGCATAACACGGGGTGGAGCTGCTGTCAAACATGGGCGGCTAGAATCAGAGCAATCGCACCACTATTCGGAAAATGCTTTGAGGATTTGCCATCGAAGCTTATCGTTCCGCGCTGACTGTAATCGCTTGCGCCGCAGGCTGATTTTTTTGGGGTGTTTTTTGAGCAAAGCCAAGGCGATATGCTGTAGCACAGCGAAATTTTCTGGGCTGTGTCCTACACGAATACGGCTGTCGTCTTGCCGAAAGGTCACATCCAAGACCCGATGGAGTTTATTTTCAATGTGCCAGTGCGAACGAATTATTCGCTGGAGTTGATTGGCATCCTTCCCTTGTAAAGAGGAGATAAAATAGCGCGTCTGCGTGTTTTGCCACTGCCCATCCAGTAATTGGGCATGTTGGACGCGGACTAGCGACTGCAAGCGCGTCCAGCCTTCTTGCTGGCTTAAGTCATTCAAGACAGCGGCATCGGTCATCACTTCACAGACCCGGCGCTCGACACGACCACGCGGCTTGCTGATTTCTTCGTTGTGACTATATTGACCTATCAAGCGCGGATGGCGGTCATCCGCATAAGCGAAAAGGGACTGGGCTGCATCGTACAAACTGCCCTGATTTTCCTTTAAGGCTATGACATAATCCGCTCCGTGCTCGCTAACAATAGACTTCACGATGTCTTTCTGACAGCCCATCGCGTCCAAAGTCACGATACAGCCTTTCAAATACAGCAATTTCAGCAATTCGGGAATTTCAGGTATCTCATTGCTTTTCGCGTCCACAGCGCGCTTGCCCAAGACCAAGCCGGCTTCCACTGACCAGGCATGCAACAGATGCAAGGCGCTCTTTCCTTGCCTACGATCATGGCTGCGCCGCATCGTCTTGCCGTCTATTGCCACAATATCGCCTTCAGCTAATACTGGCTTGATGCTGCTAATCCAATCTTGGTAGCACAACTGTACCTGCTGAGGGTCTAATAGTTGGAAGACGCGGGCAAATGTATCGTGCGAAGGAATACCGTTAGGCAACTCTAAAAATCCCCTTAACCATTCCTCTTTATCCTCGCCAAAATCAACAATGTCCACCCAGGTCTCGGCGCCGCTGATCACCGCGCAGATCGCGATGATGATGATATCCAGCAACGGGTGTAATTGACCATGTTCGCGACGCGGATCTTCTAAACTGGCAAAGGCCTCCGCTATGCCACTTGGGCTCATCTCGGGCTCTCCTCATCCGTATTGATGAACCCATTCTATTCACCTTTCATTTCTTGGTGCGATTGCTCTGCGGCTAGAATGGCGCGGTGTACGGATAGGCGAGCCAAGGCTCGCTCCTACAGTCTCCTAGATGAATGAGGCAGAATTGAACGGAAATACGCAGTGAGGATGCATAGAAGCAGCGCCAGTTATTTGAGGCAGCATAAAATGGCAATTCGTAGGGGCGAGCCTTGGCTCGCCCGCCCAGCTCAGGACTCCATCGGGTAGCGCAAGCCCCAGAGTTCGCGAATGCGATCCAGGGTCTCCATGATGGCGATGGTCTCGTCCAGCGGATAGATCGGGCTCTCGGTCATACCTGCGCGGATGCACTCGCCGACCGCTTCGATTTCGTATTGGAAGCCTTCGCCCGGGCAGTCAAAGCGCAGCGTTTCCGCCGCCTGGCCGCTGCGGTGGACGGTAATCTCGGACGGATGCCACCAGCTGGGAATGGCGATATAGCCTTCGCTGCCCATAATGCGCGCCTCATGCGGCGTGCTGAGGCGAATGGCGGTAGTGAGGGCCGCCATCTCATAGTCGCTGTATTTGAAGGCGGTGACCGACAATTCGTCAACGCCGGTTGAACCCAGGGTCACTTGCGAGACGATTTCGCGCGGCTGCTTGCCAAAGACCATCGACGCCAGCTGCACCGGGTAGGAGCCGACATCGAGCAATGCGCCGCCGGCCAAGTCGGGGCTGTATGCGCGCGATTCGGGATTCACGCCGGGCGTACGATAGCCGAAATCGGCTTGCAGCAGCATGACATCGCCGATAGCGCCATCGGCCAGAAGTTGGCGCACCTTCGCCATGGCCGGGAAGAAACGCGTCCAGAAGGCGTCCATCAGAAAGAGCTGCTTCGAGCGTGAGCAGGCGACCATCTCGCGCGCTTCGGCGGCGTTCACCGCGAAGGGTTTCTCGCATAAGACCGGCTTGCCTGCGTTGAGGCTGAGCAGGGTATGCGCCTTGTGAAAATTGTGCGGCGTGCCGATGTAGACGACATCCACTTCGGGATCGGCCACAAGCGCTTCGTAGCTGCCGTAGCACTTGGTTGCGCCGAATTCCGCGCCGAAAGCGTCGGCTTTTTCTTGCGAGCGCGAGGCCACGGCGTAGATCTCGGCCTTGGGTGCATGGGGGAAACAGCTGCCGAAGCGGCGGGCGATGCTGCCCAGCCCGATAAAGCCCCATTTGACCTTGTCGCTCATGCCGGTTTCTCCTCGGTTTTCATTTCCAGCCAGGCGATTTCGTCCGCGCTGAGTTCAAAATCGGCGGCGGCGGCATTGATGGCGGCTTCTTCAGGTTGCCAGTTGGCGACGATGGCGTGGTAGCGCGGGTTGCTGCTGAGCACGTAGGCCACCGAGATTTGCGCTGGCGAGACGCCTTTGTCCGCCGCCAAGTCCAGGACGCGATCCAAGCGCTGGAAATTGCTCTCGTAGGCGTAGGCGCCAATGGGGTTGGTGTCCCAGTATCTGTCGAAGCTGTCCAGGTTGTCGCGCGTGAACTTGCCGGTCATGAAGCCGCCGGCCAGGCTGGACCAGGTGAAAAGCGAAATCTCGTTTTCGTCGTAGAAGGCGCGGTCGGCTTCGCCCTGTTGGCCGCTGACGCTGATGCAGCCGTCCCAGGGCGGCTCGATCATCTCGGCCACGCTGAATTGCGGGCTGCTGACGGTGAAGGGCGTTTTGCCATTGGCGGCGGCGTAATCGTTGGCGGCTTTGACACGATCGCCCAACCAGTTGGACCCGCCAAATGCGCCGATCTGGCCCGCGTCTTTGAACTCATTCAGCACATCGACGATCTCGCCGACGGGATAGTCGCGGCTGTCGCGGTGCAGCAGGAAGAGCTCGACATAGTCGGTCTGCAAGCGCTCGAGCGATTCCGTCAAATCGCTGCGGATGTATTCCGGGCGCACGCGGTCGGGGATGCCGTTTTCGGGGTGGGCGCATTTGGTCAAGATGACCACTTGGTCGCGCAGGCCGCGCTCGGCGATCCAGGCACCCAGCTCGGTCTCCGTGACGCCGTGCCCATAACTGTGCGCGTTGTCGAAAGCGGTGAAGCCATTCTCGTAGCAAGCGTCCAGCAAGCGGAAATTGTCATCGCGATTGTCGGCGGTCAACATGACTGTGCCTTGCAGCAGCCGCGCGACCGATTTGTCTACGCCGGGGATGGCGCTGTATTTCATGTGCATGTCCTTTCTCTCCGCGGCGTATTGTAGCGCAAGGCGGGATGATGTGAAGTAGGGTGTTGGATAGGCAGGCAGCGGACGACCAGATTGGTCGCCCCTACGGTGGTGGTTGCTGCGGGCTACAGCCTATGACGGCAGCACATCGCGGGGTTTGGAGCTGCCTTCTTTGGGCGGGCCGACCACGCCGCGCTCTTCCATCATGTCGACCAGGCGCGCCGCCCGCGTGTAGCCGATGCGCAAGCGCCGCTGCAGCAGCGAGATCGAGGCTTTCTCCAGCCGCCGCACCATATCGACCGCCGTCTGATACAGTTCGTCTTCATCGGGATTAGGGCTGCCCGTCTTGCCCGCTTTCGCTGGCATATCCCAGAAGGCGGGCTGGCTGCCCGGCGCCGGAGGACCGGTCTCGCTGCCTTTCGGCGGGCTGGTCGGTTCTTGCTTGGGCGGCAGCGGGATCGGCTTGATACCTTCGACGCCCGCGCTCTGCAGCTTCCAGTAGCGCCCGATGCGGTTGATCTCTTCGTTGGAGACGTGTACGCCCTGAACGCGCTGCGGGGCCGGCGCATCGCCCGAGAGATAGAGCATGTCGCCTTTGCCCAGCAGGCGTTCCGCGCCCGGCTGATCGATGATGACGCGGCTGTCGACGCTGCCGGCCACGGCGAAGGCGATGCGGGCCGGGCAATTGGCTTTGATCAGCCCGGTGACCACATCGACCGAGGGGCGCTGCGTGGCGAGGATTAAGTGGATGCCGGTGGCGCGGGCCAGGGCGGCGATGCGGGCGATGGCGCGCTCGGTGTCGTCCGGCGCCATCATCATCAGGTCGGCCAGCTCGTCGATGACCACCACGATGTAGGGCATGGCGGGCAGGTCGGGATCGAGGATGCTGTTGTAGTCGATGATATTGCGCGCGCCGGCGCGGCTGAATTTCTTGTAGCGCTCGTCCATCTCGGTCGTCACCCAGCGCAGCACGCCGATGATGCGCTCCAGCTCGACCACTACCGGCGCCACCAGATGCGGCAGGCCGTTGTAGCCGGTCAGCTCAACGCGCTTGGGATCAACCATTATGAAGCGGACGCTTTCGGGCGAGTTGTTGACCAGGATGCTGTTGATGATGGCGTTAACGCAGACAGACTTGCCCGAGCCGGTGGCGCCGGCAATCAGCATATGCGGCATCTGCGTCAAGTCGGCGGCGATGGGTTTGCCATCGACCGACATGCCCAGGGCGATGGCCAGCGGCGATTCGATCTTCTGATACGCTTCGGAGTCCATGACATCGCGCAAGCCGACGCGCGCCGCCGCCGGATTGGGCACTTCGATGCCGACATAGCCCTTGCCCGGCACGGGCGCTTCCATGCGCAGCGAACGCGCGCCCAATGCCAGCTGCAAGTCCTTGTCCAGCTTGGCGATGGCGCCGACCTTGACGCGGTTGCGCTTGCCGGTCCTGGCGGTCAAATAAGCCGGCTCGACGCCGTACTGCGTGATGACCGGCCCCGAGTTGATTTCGACCACGCGCCCCGGCGCGCCAAAAGCGGCCAGCGTCTCCTCGATGATTTGCGCCTGCAGCTGCAGCGGCGCCTGGTCCAGTTCGCTGGCTGTGGCGTTGCTTAGCAGCTCACGGTAATCCGGCTCGTCCCACTCGATGCGCGGCCGGGCAGCTGCTTCCGCCCTGCGCTTGGGCTTTTCCGCAGCGGGCTCAGGCGCTGGCGCCTCTTGGCTGTCTTCCGGTACAAGATCGGCAACATCGTTTTCATCAGCGGCCAGCGCTCCGTCGCCAGCTTGAGCATCGGCGACCGGCGCATGACGCGCGTCGTCCAATTTTAGTGACCTTTCGTCGGCGGGAGCCACAACCGGAGGCACAGGTGGCTCAGCGGCATACGGTTCGATTTCTCTCACCGGCGACGGCGGGGCAGTCTGCGTCCGCCAGTCCGGATTGAGCGCGCGCCGGCCGGGTCTGGGCCTCTCGCGCTTGATGACGGGCTCAGCAGTTGGCGCCGCCGGCAAATCATCACCTAAATTGAGGAAGCGTTCCAGGGCCGCGACGGGACCGGCTTTGCTCTCTGCAGCCGGCGCATCGCTATGTCGAGCGCTTTTGTCGCGGTTGCGCTTAAAGATGCGCTGCGCCATGCCCGGCGAGCCCGTTTCGGAGATCTCGGCAGCGGCTTCCAAAGGCCTGTCCAGCGGCACATCAGCTCCCCCGCGGCGTCCGAAGAATTCGCGCAGCCGCACCGGTATCGGCATCGTCTCGGCGCTGGGTTCGGGCAAGGCGCGCCCCCCGCTAGAGGGTGAAGCCGGCGAGGCGGTCAATTGCGCCGGCTGTGGCTTGGAGACGCGCACCTGGCTGTCTTCCGCGCCCAATGCGGGCTGCTCCCCCGCTTGCAGGCGCGCCGCCCTCCGCGCGACGGCATATTGGCTGAGACGAGTGCGAAAGCTGCGGCTGAGGCTGATGCTGACCACCGCCATCTCCGCCATGCTCGAGCGGGTGATCATCATCGCGGCGAAAGTCATGACCATCAGGACGACGACAAAGCCGCCGATTTCGGTCAAGTTGCTGACCAGGACGCTGTAGAGCCAGCCGCCGACCACGCCCCCGCCTTCGCCGCTGAGATAGGACTGCTCGATCAGCCGCTCCATGCAGCCCAGCCCGCAGCCCGAGGGGTAGCCCAGGCTGTCTATGTACTGAAAAGCAGCTAGCGCGCCCAGGAAAGCCAGCGCAGCTCCGATCAGGCGGATCGGGTCGATGACGGGCGCCTGCTCGCCGAAGTGGCGCACGATCAGCCACATGCCGACGCTGAACATAGCCAGCGGCAGGGCGACGACGCCCCATCCGAGCAACTGGCCGACGATGCGGCGCAGGCCCCCGATGGCGGCCTGCTCCGGCGATAGCGCGCTCAAGACAAAGACGATGGCGCCGAAAACCAAAGCAACGCCGATCAGGTCTAGCTTGCGGTCCAGGTCCAGCCAGTCGCTTGATTCGATCCTGGGGGTTTTGCTGCTGGCAGCGCGCCCGGTCGCGGCGCCACCGCTGCGCTCGGACGGGCGGGTTGTGCCGCGACTAGCGCCAAAGCGACCGCCGCTCGCTTCACTGGTCGGATTCGAATCACTTGCTTTGTTGGAGCGGAAGCGTCCCCGCAGCCGTCGGCCGATTCCGCCGGCAGCCGCGCCGATCCGCAAAGTCTTGCCGTCTTCTTGCTTTGTCCGCGATTCGTCTTTGCCCGCGCCGCGCGAAAAACGAGCGCGCAATCCGCTGAAGCGACCTCTGCGTTTTTCGTCTTTGTCGGCGGGCGGGGGGCTTTCCTGGCGGGACTTGCCTGGCAGATGTTTGCCGGCCAGGCGCGCGCGCCGCTCTTCACTGCTGGCCACCGATGGCGCCGGATTGCGCGCTTTGATCGGCTTGGGCCGCGTTTCTTTCTTGCCGCGCTTGCGGTTGCGTCCGCTGTCTTGCGGCGGCTCGGTATAGTCATCGTTTGCGCCTCTTGAGCCGCTGCCGCCCAAGACATTGGACCTGCCATCGGGATCGAAGAATTCATCATCGTCGATGTATTCGGGCTCTCGCCAGGACATGCGCTTACCCCGTTCATCCTCCGGCCCGGGGGCGCCAAAAACGCGCTGTCCACAGGCCACAAGAGTCAGCATAGCATAGATGCCGGATTCGGGCGATTCAGCTTAGAACAGATTTTCGCGGCATGGAGTTCGGGCGGCATTATGACGTCCGGAGCATGTCGCTATTGCCGCAGGTCGTACAATCTTTACCACAGAGGGCACTGAGGGAACACAGAGGGCACAGAGAAAAGTTTTCTAGGGGAGAGAATATCACACATTGGTTAGATTCCTCTCAAGCTCTGAACAGCAAAGGCGACCGTTACAGTCGCGACAACTTAGCATTTGCTTCCAGAAATCTCTGTGCCTCTGTGTCTACTTTCACAACCCCTCAATGAATCAAAGCAGAAACTAGCACAACTTGCAGTTTTTTTGTAGACTTTTGGTGCGGTGCGCGATCCCCGTGTGTCTTTGGCAGAAAGTATGCCCTACAGAGTTTGGGACGGAGGCGAACTGACGAGCCGCTTGGCACTTAATTGATGCCCAAAAGTAGAGTAGGTCTTAGAACCTCAAAGCGCCTCTGCACCGCTGTATTACTGGCTCAATGGTACAACCTACGAAACATAAGCGCGTTCGCATCTCGCAAGGCGATTTCGCTGTGGCGGGTCGCTATGACTGCACAGCAGGTTGCGATGTAGACGCAGACTATGTCGTTGTCTCGCTTTTGAACTTCAAATCACAGACAAACGAAATTCGGCAGATACCTCAGACTCAGGCAAAAGCGAATGCAGCTGCAAAGTGGCTCAAACAGAACAAAGTAGAGTTCATAGTTCTAGAATCGACCGCAAATTATCATTTGACTTTTTATCACGCTTGCCGAAAACTTGGTCTGAATGTACACATCATCAATCCCGCTCAAGTCACGGCGCTACTTCGAATAGAGGGCAAGTCGGATAAGGCGGATGCGACAAATCTAGCCATGCTAGCCGCTACTTTTCCCCTAAGAACTTCCAATGTTCCAGATGCCCAACAAATGGAGATTCGTAGCAACTTGCGGAATTATGACCGCGACAGAAAAGCATTAATTAAAGTTAAGCAACGGGTTCATCAAGAACTTGCGCAGTTTGGAATAAATATCTTCCGGGAAACTACGTTGAGAACCCAATCAGGCCGGGCGTTTCTGGAAGCGCTTTCTCAGACAGAGGACGCGGCGGAAATGATTGTTCAGAATCACTGGAAAGGTTCACCTAGCAGCCGCCCAAGATTGATAGAGGCAATGGGGAAGACGGAAGAACTCCCAACTTGGCTTCGTCAGGAACTTGAAGTGCTAAGAATTGACCTACTTGTTCAAGAGCAAAGAATTAGAAACCGAGAACAACAAGCGCTAAATCATATCGAACATTTTGAGCTAGCGCCTCAGATCGCTTGGATGTCCACGACACCAGGAGTAAACTGGCTCGTAGCTTTACGACTAATTGGTGAAATGGGATCGGACTTTTGGCAACGATATTCAACATCAAGAGCCTGGTGTAAGGCTTTAGGGGTCGCCCCGAACACTCTTGTTTCTGCCGGGAAAGTCCTTAAAACCTCGAAAGCCTTAGGAAATAATCATGCCAAGCGACATCTCCTCATGCAAATGCGTAATTGGTTATTGCGAAACCATGAGCACCCATTGAAACAGTGGCAAGTACAATATAGAGCTAAAGCGGGCTTTCGCAAATCAGTATCCGCGTGCTGCAATAAAGCCATGACCAGTTTATATCATCAAGGCCGGCACGGCGGTTTACCGTATAATCCGAGTCGGATGAAGTTACGATTCCCTGAAACAATCTAGACGTACGCATTCGCGACATGGTTGTGTTTTTGTGGCTGCCCCGAATTACGGGCGAGCAACTCTGTGGTGAATCTCCCAGTATGGAATGTGCGATTGGTACCCTGACGCAATATGTGGCTATCCTCGATTGGGCAGGTTCGTCGGTTGCGGACGCGCCTCAGACTGTCAGCAGTACCTTGCCCATGGCGCGTCGCTCCATGAGTTCGCGCAGGGCGGCCGGCACTGCTTCCAGCGGATAGGTCTTGTGGATATGCGGCTGGAGCTGGCCCGCGGCGTACCAAGCAAAAAGCTGTCTGAAGGAATCGCGGATGACGGCGGGATTATGCTGCATGTAGGCGCCCCAGAACAGCCCGACCAGCGAAGCATTCTTCAGCAGGGCGATATTAGCGGGCAGAGCCGGGATGCGCCCGCTGGCGAAGCCGATGACCAGGTAGCGCCCTTCCCAGGCGATGCGCCGCACAGCCTGATCGAAGATATCCCCGCCTACCGGGTCAAAGATGACATCCGCGCCTTTGCCGCCGGTCAAGGCCTTGACGCGGTCGCGCAGGTTTTCGTCTGTATAGTTGATCAAGTCATCGGCCCCGTAGGCCCGGGCCAACGCCAACTTCTCCGGCGTGCTGGCAGCGGCGATGACACGCGCGCCCATCAGCTTGCCCAGCTCAACCGCCGCCAGTCCCACGCCACCGGCCGCGCCTAATACCAGCAGCGTCTCGCCGACTTGCAACTGCGCGCGGTGGGCCAAGCCGACGTGGGCCGTGCCATAGACCAGCGGAAATCCCGCGCCATGCTGGTAGCTCATTTCGGGGGGCAGGGGCAAGGTCATCGCGGCGGGAATGACCACTTCTTCGGCGAAGCCGCCGTACATCATGGTGGCGCTGACGCGGTCGCCGATGCTTGGCTGTGAGACGCCCTCGCCGACTGCAATGACATCGCCGGCGACTTCCAGGCCCGGGCTGAAAGGGAAGGGCGGCTTCAGTTGGTACAGCCCTTGGATCAGCAAGACATCGGGAAAGTTGACGCCGCAAGCGCGCACGCGAATCTTGACCGCGCCGGCGGGTACAGGCGGGCTGGCGATCTCTTCAACTCTCAAGTCATCCGGCGAGCCGAAGGCGTGGCACAATACCGCTTTCATCTGCGCGCTGCTCAAATCTTGATGTCGTTAGCCAGCAAGCCGGTGAGCAAGTCGATACAAGCCTCTACATCGCCGATATCGACCGTTTCGCTGGTGGTATGCAAGTAGCGCGTGGGTATGGAGATGCAGCCGCTGGGTACGCCGGCATCCGCCATCTGGATCGCCGACGCGTCAGTAGTGCCACCCGCCAGCAACTCCAGCTGATAAGGAATGCCATCGGCCTCGCAGCGCTCGATCATCCAGTTTTTGATCGCCAGCGGCACAATCAAGCCGGGATCGTGGACTTTGATGGCCGCGCCGCCGCCCAGCTTGACCAGCATTTTGCGTCCGCGGATCTGGTCGCCGCTGCCGGTGACGTCAATGGCGATGCCGATATTCGGTTTCACGCCCTGGGCCGCGGTTTTGGCGCCGCGCAAGCCGACTTCTTCCTGCACCGTGAAGGCGAAGTAGAGCTCGTTGGGCGTCTGACGCCCCAGCCGGCGCATGGTCTCGATGGCGACCACGCAGCCGATGCGATCATCCAGCGACTTGGCGATGATGCGCCCCCCGCGCACTTGCATCTCGCGCATGAAGCCGGCCGGCTGCCCCACCGGCGTGGCATTGCCGCCGCTTCCTTCCTGGACATCAATGAAGAAGTCGGCCAGCGCCTTGCCGCCGCCATTCTGCACGGCGATCACGCCGACCGTGCCGTCTTCGAATAGCACGCGGTTGCCGTTGAGGGTGTTGGTCATCAAGCCGCCGAGGTTGGTGAAGCGCAGGTAGCCGCTCTCGGGTTCCTGGTAATTGGCCATCAAGCCGATCTCGTCCATGTGGGCGGCCATCAGCACTTTGGGCCCGCCGCTGCCCACGCGGCAGATGAGATTGCCCAAGCCGTCCACGCTGATGTCGTCGGCCAAATCCGCCACTTCGGCGCGGATGATATCGCGGATGCGATGCTCGTAGCCGGACGGTCCCCAGGTTTCTACCAATTTTCTGGTCAGTTCCAGCATGCTGGCACTGTCCTGCGGCTCGGCGGCTTCCTTGCTTCGCTTGGCGTCGCGGAGTCGGATATGTTCCGCCCAAATGTTGACGCCCTCCAAGTCGGCGATCCGCTCTTCGGCGCCAGGCATCAAGCCCCAGAGGCCCCGCCTTGGATGCGACACGACACCCACGCTTCGGAGGGCGGTGCGCAAATTGCTAATGCGGATATGCTGCGATTGCTTGTAGTTGTCGCCGAGAATGCGCCTTACTTCGTCGTCGAAGCGTTGATTCGATATGGGCTCACCGGCGTCGCGCAAGATATTTATGATTAGTTGAATGCTGCTGTCTCTGGTCGTTGCGGGCATGGCATGGCGCTCCTTTCAGTTTAGGGCTATGGTGGCTGCTGCCATCCGTTCAGGTTGTGGCGCGGGCCTCAATGCGCGTTTTTCCAGCCGCATGGGCAGACCATCGCGCGGGAACATGGTGATCAAGGCGGCCGGCTTAATCTCGACGCCGTCGATCAAGCGCAACCGGTAGCGCTGCGCAATCGTCGCCAGCAGCAGCTGCGCTTCCATCATAGCGAAGCTGTTGCCGATGCATACTCGCGGGCCGCCGCCGAAGGGCAGGTAGGCGTACTTGTGCATGTTCTCGATCTCGGGGTCCAGCCAGCGCTCGGGCAAGAAATCTTGCGGTTGCTTCCAGTGATCGGGATGGCGATGAAGCAGATAGATCATAACTTGGGCCGTCGTGCCCTTGGGCATAGGATAGCCGCAGACTTCGGTGTCTTCCGCGGCGGTGCGGCTGACGGACCAGACGGCCGGCATGAGCCGCAGGGCCTCCTTGATGACGATGTCGGTATAGGGCAGGCGGCGCAGATCATCGAGCTTGGGCCGGCGCCCGCCCAGCGCCGAATCCAGCTCGGCGTGCAGCTTGGCTTCGACCTCGGGGTGCTGGGCCAAGAGCCACCAGGTCCAATTGAGGGTATTGGCGGTGGTTTCGTGCCCGGCCAGGAAAAGCGTCACCGCTTCGTCCCGCGCTTGCAGGTCCGTCATGCGCTCGCCATCGTCATCTTCCGCCAATAGCAGCATCGATAGGAGGTCGCCGCGGTCGTCCCCGGTTACCCGCCGATCATTAATGAAGCCGTAGACGATTTTGTTCAGGGCGTTGTTGGCGAGCCAGGAACGCGCCCGCAGCGGGGTCGGGATCCAGTAGGGCAGGATGCTGGCTGTGTTGTTGACTTTTTGTACGACTGCGACAGCCTTTTTGACCTGATTGACAGTGCTCGAGGCATCGGCGTCGAAGAGCGTCCGCGCGACGATCGTAAGCGTGAGCTGCATCATCTCTTCATCGATATCGAGGACCGCGCCATCGCTCCAGCCATTCAGCCGCTTCAGCGTATAGTCGACCATGGTATCGGCATAGGCATGGACGCGGACAGCATGAAAAGCCGGCGCTACCAGGCGGCGCTGCCGCTTCCAGAAGTCGCCGTTGCTCGTTACCAGTCCTTCGCCCATGAAACGGGCCAAGCCGGTCTTCTTGCTGGTATATGCAGGGCCCTTGATAAAACGTTTCGATTGGCGCAGGAAGAGCTCGTGAATGACATCCGGATTAGCGACCGAATAATTGTGAGTATCGCCGATCATGAAGTGCCAGACGTCGCCATAGGTTTCCATCCACCTGGTGACGTAGCTCAGCGGGTCTTTGAAGAACCGGCGGTAAAACAAGTAATTCTGCCAGACGCCTTCGCCCATCTCAGTGGGACCTGGCGGGAATGCGCTGGCTTGGGATTGTCTGCCGTCAACGCTTGCGGCACGATTCATCGCCGCCTCCCTTGAGTTGCGCTTCTATACCCATCGTAGCCGATAACGACGCTTGTGACTATGCCCTGCGCCGGGTTGTGATTTGCCATATACGCGCGCTTGCGGGACAATACGCGCCTAAGGGATCCGCTCTTCCAACTAGCGAGGACTGGCTATGTATACGATTGGTCTTGACTTCGGCACTTTATCCGGGCGGGCGGTATTGGTCGATACGCGCGACGGCGCCGAAGTGGCCGAGTCCGTTTTTGATTATCCGCACGGCGTGATGGACAGCCAGCTGCCCTCGGGCCGCAAGCTGCCGCCGGATTGGGCGCTGCAGCACCCGCAGGATTACATTGACGTCTTCGCTTATACGGCGCCGGCTGTGCTGCGACAAAGCGGCGTGGACGCGGCCGATATCGTGGGTATCGGCATCGACTTCACGGCCAGTTCGCCTATGCCGACCACGGCGGACGGCACCCCGCTCTGCTTCCTCGAAGAACTGCGGGACGAGCCGCATGCCTATATCAAGCTGTGGAAACACCACGCGGCGCAGCGTCAGGCCGACCTGATAAACGAGACGGCGCGGCAAATGGGCGAGCGCTGGCTGCCGCGTTACGGCGGCAAGATATCGTCCGAGTGGTTCTTCAGCAAGCTGCTGCAGATCTTGCAGGAGCGCCCCGATATTTACACCCAAATCGACCGCTTTGTCGAGGCGGCTGATTGGGTGATCTGGCAGCTGACCGGTGTTGAGACGCGCAATACTTGTACCGCCGGCTACAAGGCTATGGTGCAAGACGGAGCCTTCCCCAGCCGCGATTATTTTCGCGCTCTGGACCCAGCCTTTGAGAATGTCGTCGACGAGAAAGTAGGGCGAGAGTTTGCCGAGCTGGGTTCGAAAGCGGGCGAGCTCAGTCCGCGGATGGCCGAGCTAATGGGCTTGCCCGCGGGCATCGCCGTCGCCGTCGCCAACGTGGACGCGCATGTCACCGCGCCGGCCGTCAAGGCGACCGACCCCGGCGTCATGGTTATGGTCATGGGCACCTCCTGCTGTCACATCTTGTCATCGACGCAGCTGGGCGAGGTGGATGGCATGTGCGGCGTGGTGATGGGCGGCGTCATCCCCGGGCTCTATGGCTACGAAGCCGGGCAGAGCGCGGTCGGCGATATTTTCGCCTGGTTCGTCGATCACGGTGTGCCGCCCGAGTATCATCAAGCGGCTGCAAGCGCCGGCCTCGGCCTGCACGACTACCTCGAACGCGAAGCGGCCAAGCAGCAGGCGGGTCAGCATGGCTTGATCGCGCTGGACTGGTGGAACGGCAACCGCAGCACACTGGTGGATGTCGATTTGACCGGCATGATGTTGGGCATGAATTTGGCCACGCGCGCCCCCGATATCTACCGCGCGCTCATCGAGTCTACCGCTTATGGCACGCGCGAGATCATCGACGCTTTTGACGCGCAAGGCGTCGCCGTGAACGAGCTGGTCGCGGCGGGCGGGCTGCCCGAGAAGAATGCGCTGCTTTGTCAAATCTTCGCCGATGTCACCGGGCGCCCCTTCAAGTTAGCGGGCTCGGCACAGGCGCCGGCGCTGGGCGCGGCCATGCACGCGGCTGTGGCGGCCGAGATCTATAGCGATATTCAGGCTGCCGCCGAGAAGATGGGCAAGCTGAAAGACGGCGTCGTCAAGCCGATTCCGGGCAACCAGGCGGTCTACGACAAACTCTTCCAGGAGTACAAGACCCTCTACGACTACTTCGGGCGCGGCGCTAATGATGTGATGAAGCGGCTGAAGACTATCAAGCACGAAGCGCTGGGTTGAATCGGCGCCGCGTTTTACGGATTCACGACACTTTTACCACCGAGGGCGCAGAGTAGATATGAGGGCACAGAGGGGATTTATGGGAAACACGGCGGTTGGTCGGGTAATGGATGACCCGCAGTTGTGCCGAATCTGTCTTTACTAATGCATGCTACTTATCCTCTGTGTCCTTGGTTTAACTCGGTGTACTCGGTGGTTAAGATGTCGAAATCACGCAATTGACGAAAGTCCCCCGCCGTCGACACAGTACCGGACAAGCCATACAGCTTTGCCCTTTTGCGAGTTTGCGCAAATTTTGTGAAAAACTACCAAATCAAGTGCATGGAATTGGGATACTATTGCGATTTTGACCCCGACACAGATTAAGATATGATTAGACCAGTGCTGAAAGAAGGCGTCTGATGTCCAGAGGGGCTACAAAATGAACAAACGCAAATTGGGAAACGGCAATAAGCGCACCTTTGTGTATCGGCTTATTTCCATATTTTTGGGTCTTGTGATCCTGTACAGCTTCGGCTTTGGCACAATTGCACAAGACGACCCCCCGGCGGAAGACGCCGCGGCTGAAGAGATGATGACCGATGAGATCAGCGCCGCGGATGTTCAGTTCAACCTGGACCAAACCTGGATACTGCTAGCCGGCTTCCTGGTCTTCTTCATGCAGGCCGGTTTCGCCATGCTGGAAGGCGGCATGATCCGCGAGACGGGGGTGGTCAATTCCCTCGCCGAAAACTTCATGGATGCCTGTGTCACCGGCATTGTCTTTTTCATCGTCGGTTACGGCATCGCCTACGGCACCTATGACGCTGGCATGGACGGCGGCACTTGGGTGCCGCTCAACATGCCCTTAATGCTGGGCGGTGTTGATGGCAGCAGCCCCGGCGATGGCGCAATCCTGGTCGGCTTCTTCTTCCAATTTGCCTTTGCGGGCGCTGCCGCGACCATCGCCACCGGCGGTATGGCGGAACGCACCAACTTTGTCGGCAAGTTGATTTACAGCGCTATTCTGGGCGCCATCATTTATCCGGTGGTGGTTTTCTGGACCTGGGGCGGCGGTTGGGTTGCCGCGCAAGGTTTCATCGACTTCGCCGGATCAACAATTGTACACATGACAGGCGGTATCGTGGCGCTAACGGGCGCGTATGTGCTGGGCCCGCGCGCTGGACGCGTATTCGGTCGGCCGCCGGCTGCCTCGAATCTGGCGCTGGCTTCGCTGGGCACCTTCATTCTGTGGTTCGGCTGGTACGGCTTTAATGTCGGCTCAACCCTGGGCGCGGGTGATGTCAACGCCATGGGTCTGGTTGCCGTCAATACCACGCTGGCGGCGGCGGCGGGCGCGCTGGGCGCCATGTTCCACACTTATTTCGTCACCAAATCCTGGAACGTCAGCTTCATACTGAATGGTTCGCTGGCCGGTCTGGTGGCGATCACAGCCGGTTGCGCCTCGGTGACGCCGATTAGCGCGATCATCATCGGTTTGCTGTCCGGTGTTGTGCTGGTGATTTCGATAGGCGTGGTGGAATCGCTGAAGATAGACGACGCGGTCGGCGCCTTTTCGGTGCATGGGGCCTGCGGCGCATTCGGCACGCTTATGATCGGCATCGTGGGTTCGCAAGCGCTGGGCGCTCCCAGCCTCTTGGATGGCGGGACCCTGGATACGCTGGGCTCGCAAGTCGTGGGCGTCGTCGTCATCGCAATCTGGGTGACGGTCACCAGCTTCATTATGTTCCGCGTTTTGAACAGCATGGAAGTGCTGCATGTTGATCCGGAAGCGGACCGCATCGGCATTGACGCTTACGAGCATCACGCATCGGTCTGGCCCAACGTGCTGCCGTTGCGCGAGGAAGATGAATAGTAGAATCGCTTGCAGCTTCGGCTACGATAAAGCAAGGGCGACCCCAGACGGGCCGCCCTTTTTGATTAGGCGATTTCCGCCGCGGGTGACTAGAGCAGGTCGCTGTCCAGTATGATGGTGACGGGGCCGTCGTTGTGGATTTCCACTTGCATCATAGCGCCGAAGACGCCCTGTTCCACTTGTTTTACGCCCGCCTGCGACAGGCAATCAGCGAAGACTTGCACCAGCGGCTCGGCGAGTTCCGGCTGGGCGGCGTTGATATAACTGGGACGCCGGCCTTTGCGGGCATCGGCGTAGAGCGTGAATTGCGAAACGACCAGCGCGCCCCCGCCGATATCCAGCAGCGACAGGTTCATCTTGCCCACCGCGTCGCTGAAGACGCGCAGATTGGCCGTCTTCTGCGCCAGTTTCTCGGCGTCGGCAGCGCTGTCGGAATGGGTGACGCCGACCAGGGCGACGAAGCCCGCGGCGATCTGGCCTGTGACTTTCCCGTCCACTGTCACTTTGCCCGCGCTAACCCGTTGCAGCAAAACTCGCATCGTCTCTGGCTCCGTTTCGCCGTTTCAGGCGCGCTGGTTGAGGATCTGCATGACGCGCAGCAGAAAATACTGGCAGCAGGTATCCACGTGGTAGTGGATTTCCATGTCTTCGCTTTCATTGTTGTAGACGCCGCTGATGGTAAAGCTGGGCGCCTGAGCGTGCTCGGCGCAGACCACGTCGCTGAATTTGCGCTGCAGCGCCGCGCCCAGCGACCGGCGTGTATTATCGAACATCAGCTCCAGTTCGTACGAATCAAGGAAGGCATCGGGCAATTCTTCGCCTTGCAAGCGCAGGTCGAATTTGATATTCAGGCTCATGCCGCCGTCAGTCGATCATGGTTTGGACGCGCTGCACCAGCTGGATGGCCGTGCCCCAGGGATCCCGCAGGAAAGCCAGCCGGTCGCCATTGGCGCGGTTGTCGATGTCGCCGTCCAGGGTCGCGCCGGCGGCCGTCAGGCGCTCGCGAGCCGCGTCCATGTCGTCCACGGCGAAGGCCAGGTGAAAGGTCACTGCGTGGTGCTCGCGGTAATCAATGACCGCGCCCAGAGGATTGCTGTAAATCTCGATCAGGCTCCTGCCGGCGCTATCGGCCAGGAAGTGAATATAGGGCGGTTCGTCAAAGGCGCGCACGATGCGCATGTCAAGATTCTCGGCATACCAGGCCGCCACAGCCGCCGAATCCGCTACGTTGAAGGCGATATGTTCCAGTCTCATCAAGCGCTCCTATTCCAGTTCAAAGTGTTCGGCATCGGTCGCGGTTGCCGGCTCGCCGCTTTCAAGCTCATCGTCTTCCAGCGCCTGACTGCGCAGCCAGCTGAGGCCCATCATGCCCAGAAAAATGACGGCGATGCCGATGAAGATGATTTCGTCAAAAGGTCCCAAGGCGCCGTGAGCCAGAATGGCCGGCATGTTGTGCCTCACTGGTTGATAAGCCTCGCCGTCGCTTCATTCTACGAAATGCCACGCCTGAACTGTAGGTTGAATGCCTGCGGTTTGGAAAGCAGAATAATGCCCCCAGCCGCAATCTACTGGAGCGCAAATGTCGTCACAGGTCTTGAACGTCAGCGGCCTGCAGAAGTTTTACGGCGCCAAGCTGATTCTCGACGCGGTCAACCTGAATCTGAAAAGGGGCGATCGCGCTGTGCTGGTCGGCGAAAATGGCGTGGGCAAATCGACTCTGGCGCGTTTGATCCTGGGCCGTGAAAGCGGCGAGCAGGGAGAAGTTCGCGTGGCGTCGGGCACGGTGCTGGGCTATCTGCCGCAGGAAGCGCAGATCGATCAGCGTGGGGCGATTCATCAGCGAGGGGCTGGGCGAATTGAGCGCGTTGCGCCGTCGCCTGGACGCATTGGAAGAGCGGCTTACGCAAGGCGGCGATCTCACTGCGGCGCTGGAGGAGTATGGCGGGCTGCAAACGCGGTTCGAGCTGCGCGGCGGTTATACGCTGGAGACGCGGCGCGAGCGGATTTTCGCCGGGCTGGGCTTGGGGAATATCGACCTGGCGCGGTCGGTCATGTCGCTCAGCAGCGGCGAGAAAACGCGGGTCGGCTTGGCGGCGTTGCTACTGCAGGAACCCGATCTGCTGATTTTGGATGAGCCGACCAATCACCTGGATTTCGCCGGGCTGGCTTGGCTGGAGGACTACCTGCAAGGCTATCCCCATGCCCTGCTGATGATTACTCACGACCGCCGCTTCATCAATCGCGTGGCCACCAAGATACTAGACTTGTCGGCGGTGACGCGCGGCCTCAGGACCTGGTACGGCAATTATGATGACTATCGCGCGCAGCGGGACGCGCAGTATCAGCAGGATGTCGACGCCTATCACAGCCAGGTAAACCGCATGAAGGCGCTGCGGATGCAGATGAAAAAAGAGGCGCATGGCCATCGCAAAGCCAAACGCCCCGGCGATAACGACAAAGCCATCAAGTTCGCCGCGCGGCAGCAAGTGGCGCGTACCGTCAGCAAAGCCCTGCGCTCGGCCCGGCAGCAACTGGACACGCTGGAGGCCAGCCGGCTGGATAATCCGCGTCACGTCTGGCATATCGAGTACGATTTTGATCCGCTGCCGCTGACCAGCATGGCGCCCGTGCAGCTGCAGTCGGTTGGAATGCGCTTCGGCGATCGGCAGCTGATAATCGACGCCGACGCAACGCTGCGCAAGGGCGAGCGCGTCGCGCTGGTCGCCCCCAACGGCGCGGGAAAGACGACCCTGCTGCGCTTGATTGCCGGCGAACTGATCCCCACCAGTGGCGCAATCAAAGTAATGCCCGGCGCGAAGCTCGGCTATCTCGACCAAACGGGAGAGAACTTCCCCGATGACCAGAACATCGTGCATGTCTTAAGCGCCATAAGGCAGGCAAGCGCCGACCAGCTCTTGACGCTGCTGCACCGCTGCGGCCTCTTCCGCGACGCCCACTTGGCGGACAAAGCCGTGGGAGAACTGAGCCTGGGGCAGCGGCGCAAACTGGGCATCGCCTGCTTGATTCACAGCCGCGCCAATCTGCTGCTGCTGGATGAGCCAACCAACCATTTGGATTTGCTGAGCCTGGAGGCGCTGGAGCGCGCGCTGCTTGACTTCCCCGGCGCGATTCTGGCGGCGACGCATGACCGCTGGTTCATCGACCGAATCGCGACCAAAGTCTGGCGCCTGCACGACGGTCGTATCGCGCTCGAAGAAGGGACAGGCGAACCTAGTCAGGATCAAGCGGGATCTTGAACGAAGCGCTCTCCGCCGGCGGATCTTCTTCGTCGGTTGGTTGCTTGGGCGCGCTGCCCTCGGCCCCGCTTTCCACGATGTCGATGCGCACGGCTTTTTGGCCCGACTGCGGCGTCTTTTTGCGGCTGGGGCGCTTGGCGCGTTTCTTTTGTTTCGCGGCCGGCTTCACCACATTCACGGAGACCTCTACTTCGTATGGCGCCTCGGCCTCGCCGGTGACCTCTATGGGCTGAGTTTCGGCCCCAATGGCTGGGCTCGCGGCTTCCTTAGCCTGGCGCGAATCGCGCTCTGCAGCCTTGGGCGCAGGTGATTCGTCGGCCCTTGTCGCCGGCGTCAATGCCTTGTCAGCCGACAGGTCAGCGCGCATCTGCTTGACCGCCGCGACGATGTCGTCCTCGAAGATGTCCCAGCGCGAGGGCGCCAAGGACTCCAACATCAACTCAAGCGCGTCCAGCAGCGCCAGTTCGTGCTCGCCGCTGCGCCGCAAGCCGAGGATGCGCCAGGCGCGCAAAGGGCGGTAGCTGGGGTGCAGGCGCAAGCCGGCCTTGATGGTCTCGCGGGCTTCGTCATTTTCGCCCAAAGCCAGCAGGGTCGCGCCCAAGTGCGTATAGAGACGCGGCATATCTTTCGGCGCCAAGCCCTGACCCTTGGGCAGCGCCAGCAATTCGCGATAGAGCGGCAGCGCTTGTTCCGGCACATCGAAAGCGCGCCAGGCGCCAGCCAGCTCAAAGAGGATGCGCGCGTTGCCGGGGTAGGTGGCTTGCAACTGCCGAAAATGCTCGATGGCGCCGCGCAGATTGCCCTGCTGCTTCAATTGCAGACCGGCATCAATTAACTCGGTGATCACCGCCATATTCGCTCCGCCTCGCCGGATCGTTCTAATTTGAGTATAACACGCTCAAATCCGGGTACGCATTGGCGGGGCGGATGTTGCGCCGGGCATCCGCGTCGGATTTTTTCATCACAAAGACACAAAGGCACAAAGGTCACAAAGAAATTGCTTAAAATGGCTCATCACATATGCAATCAACAGGAAAACGGGATTCTTGCTTGAAATGCGCCTGGATGTAATGACTTGGGTTGTGGTCTCCACAATAAAGGGCTTTTCCTCTGTGCCCTCTAGATTACTCGGTGTACTCAGTGGCAAATGTAGCAGGCCACGATCACTCTGGGGTGTTTCGCTCACAGCCGGCTTGAAGGCGACTTGCCCGATAAATGCGCCGGGCGCATAATGACCACTACTTACAGCCTTACAAATGAGGATCTGCCATGCAGTTAACGACAATTCGCCGCGCTTCTTCACTTTGCCTGCTGCTCTGTCTGCTGCTGGCGCCGGGCTTGGCGACTGTCCGGGCAGCGGACGGCGCCGCAACCGAAGTCGAACTCGGCGAGGCGATGGCCAGCGTCAACGGCGTCCTGATCGATCGGGAGCATTTCGATGCCGAATTCCGGCGCGTGGCCTCATTTTCTACAGCAGCCGATCATGGCGCATTGGCCGTTGACGTGCTGCGCTACCTGATCGAATCCGAGCTGATTCTGCAATTCGCGGCGGCGCACGAGCTTGAAGTTGACGATGACGCCGTGGCTGCCCAAATCGCCGGCTACAGGGACAACCTGGGCCCGCGGCGATGGCGGGAGTGGTTGAGCGAAAACCTCTACACGGAAGCGGAGTTTCTTGCGGCCATGCGGCTGCAATTTGTCCGCAGCGCCGTTCGCGCTTTTGTCACCTCGCATTTGCAGGACGAAGTGCAGCATATTCGCGCCCGGCATATCCTGGTCGCGCGAGAAAGCGAAGCCGAGCAGGCGCTGGAGCGCCTCGCTGATGGCGAGAGCTTTGCGGCTTTGGCTTCGCGGTTGTCGCTCGATGTGTCGACCAAAGCCTTCGGCGGCGACCTGGGCTGGTTCGTCCGCGGCGAGCTGCTGGACCCGTCCCTGGAAGAGGCGGCATTCTCGCAGCAGCCCGGCGAAATCGGCGGACCGATCTCCACCCGGTTGGGCTATCACATTCTCCAAGTCGTCAGCCGGGCGCAGCGGCCGATTGAAGCGGGTCGCCTGCCCAACATCGCCGAGAATATCTTCCAACTGTGGCTCGAGGCGCAGGTCGAGGAAGCCGACATCTGGCTGAATCTGGAAGCGCTGGATGCGATCGCCGCGTCTACTGCCCAACCAGCGGAGTGACGTAGCCCTCGTCCAGCCAGAGTCGCAGCTGCTCAGCAGCGACCGAGCGGCCGCTGAAACCCGCTGGCTTCTGCTGCGCCGCGCGGATCAAGTCGGCGTCCGCCTGGAAGTCGCCGCGGAAGTCGTGGAAAATGCCCCGCTCCGGCGCGATAAAACACCAGGGCGCCAGCCGATAGCGCGTATCGTCCGATAGCTGCGGAACGCGATAATGCAGCGGCGGCTTCTTGCGCGCGCTCAAGATGATATCGGCATAAGCCGCGACCATGGCCTCCTGCGAAAACTCAGCTTGCAGGTAGCGCAAGGTAGCCGGCGATGTGCGGCGGCGCTCGCTCAGGATCTCGTGCGCGATTGCCGCCGTCGCCTCAATGTCGCCGTAATCGACGCGAGCGATGTGTTCATCCGGCAGCAAGTCGCGGTAGGGCCCCACCCTCGAAACTATTGGGGGCGTGCCGCAGCCCAGCGACTCAAAGGGCGTATTGCCGAAGGTTTCCACATAACTGCCGATGCACATGGTGACATCCGCCAGGCTGTAATATTCGGCGATCAGCTTGTCGTTGATCCAGTCGTGGAAGACGAAGGCATCGCCCAAATCGGCTTGGCTGATTTTGCGCCGCAGCCCTTGGTAGTAGTCGCGCTGGCTGGGCTCGCTTTCGGCATCCAGCCAACGCGGCGCCAACACGCGCAGGTCATCCCAGCCGTAGTCGCGTTTGAGCCGCGCCGCCACTTGAATCACCTCGTCGATGCCCTTGGCGGCATCCGGCCGATGGGGAAAGAGCAGCACCGGGCAATCGGCGACTTCAGGCGGGATGACGTCAAAAATCTCCGCCGGCTTGGTATAGCGGAAATGCCGCCAATCGAATCCGTTGTGGATGACATGCATGCGTTCGCCGACCGCCGACGCGAATTGCCCAACTATCGCCTGATACGACGCGCGCGTATGCTCAGACGGCAGAATCCATTCATCGCCCTGGAAAAGCAAGGCGCTCTGCAAGGTCTCGGCGAACAAGATGCTGCGCAGGGAAATCACAGTCGGCGTGTCTTGATAGACGTAGGGGAATATCAGCCCGCCGTCGTGGCTGTAGTGAACATCGGCCTCGGCGATGGTGGCGCCGACCCTGCGCATGGCGTTGGCGATATGATAAAGCGGCGTGAAGTAGGGTTCGGGATAGGGCTGTTTGAAGCGCAGAACGGGCAGGATGTCTACGTTTTCGTGCCATTTGAAGGGCGTTTTGGCGTCGCGCCGCTGCGTGCAGAGGATGGTGACTTGATGGCCCAGCTCGCCCAGATGCAGCGCGACCTTTTTGAGCTGTTTCTGCGCGCCCCCCAAGGCCAACTCGGGGAATAGCGGTGTCATGGAAAAGACGGCGATCTTCTTGCCCATGCTGGTCTCTCAGGCAGTGTGCCAACAGTTGGTCGCTAATTCAGTGTAACACTTGCGGCTGTGGCTACAAAACGCGCGCGGATGGCAGGCAATCACTTCAAAATGATCATAGCGCATGGGGTATGGTTTCCGCCCTCATGCGCTACCAGTGCAACTATAAGAGGAGGCAATGTAGGGGCAATTCTGTGAATCGCCCGCATTAATGCACACGTCTTCATGGGCGACACACAGTGTCGCGCCTACAATTCCAGTTTAATTTGACATTTGACGTTGATTGAGTTGAAGTGATAGCCCGGGCATGGCGTGGGAAGCGAGTCGGCTCAAACTATTCTCGGCACCCTTTTAGCCGCTTATGAGCGTACCGACCGAGGCATCGCCCGAAAGCGCTTTGACCAAATCTTGCGGATTCCAGAAATCAAGCACGACGATGGGCATGGCGTTTTCCTGGCAGAGCGTGAAGGCCGTAGTGTCCATCACGCGCAATTGCTGATTGAGCACCTGCTGGTAGTCCAGTCTGCTGTAGCGGCGCGCCTCAGGATTGCGCATGGGGTCGGCGGAATAGACGCCGTCAACTTTGGTGGCTTTGACGATGACATCGGCGTGAATCTCGCTGGCGCGCAAGGCGGCGGCCGAGTCGGTGGTGAAATAGGGGCTGCCGATGCCGCCGGTGAGGATGACCACGCGTCCCTTTTCCATGTGGCGGATGGCGCGCAGGCGAATATAGGGCTCGGCAATGGAGTTCATCTCCACCGCCGTCTGTACGCGCGTGCCGATGCCCAGGCGCTCAATAGCGTCTTGCAGCGCCAGGCCGTTCATCACCGTGGCGATCATGCCCATGTGGTCGGCGGTGCTGCGGTCCATGCCCAGCTTGGCCGCCGGTTCGCCGCGCCACAAGTTGCCGGCGCCGATGACGATGGCGATTTGCACACCGAGATCGTAGACTTCGCGCACGCGCTGGGCGATATAAGCCGCCTCTTCCGGGTCGATGCCAGCGCCGCTGTCGCCAGCCAGCGCTTCGCCGCTCAGCTTCAACAAGACGCGTTGATAGGGCAGCTCGCCACTCAAGCTCATGGTCGCTCCTTTTTCCAAAGTTGTCGTCGATAAGTCGCGTATCATGTCGTTCATCCCGATGGTAAAAGCCAAAAATCGTCTGTCAAGTCCAACGAGCGAAATATGCCTTGGGCGCGCTCGGCGCTGCTGCCGCGGAATGCGACTGACATCCTGTCATGGTACCAGCGCTGCGCAAGCTTCCAGACCTTCACCAATGGTAACATTCTGCCGCTTTCACGCCCCTGGATTCGGCGCCATTCGGCGATTTCTTCTTCCGACCGGAAGAGCAGAATTCCCGCTCACGTTTCTACAATATCGTCATACCACTGACGAAAAGGATGGGCGAAATGCACAAGCAAGTCGCGGTCGCTTTCGCTGCGCAGGCGGCCGTCCTCGACGGCATAACGCATTATGTCTCCGGTCAGCGGGTGGCGCGCTTGTATCGCCGCGTCGCGGGCCAGCATGGCGGGGATGCCCAGCGAATCCCAGGCGCAGTTGGCGTACAGAGTGATTCCGTCGACAAGCACACGGTAATCGGTCGTGACGGCCGAGAACGGATGCGCCATCAGTATCGCCTCGCCGCCGGGCTGCAATACCAGCGCATGCGCCTCGTGCAGCCGCCGCAGCGCTTGCCGCGCCTCGGGCCGTGAAATGGCAAAGCGCTGGGCGATTTCGCGCGCGTCAGGCGCTCGCCCGCTTGCTGCCAGGGCCACATAAATATGCCGGCGGATTCGCCAGTCGCTATCGCCAGGATTCATCGCCTCGCCCAATAAAAAAGGGATCGGTCAGCGACCAATCCCTAGCAATCTCATCCATAAACCTGAGGCAGCGCAGCGTCAAGGCTTGCCAGCCCAGGGGCTAATTCTCGCCGCCGATTTTGAAGCGCTGGAAGCGGCCGATGTTAATGGTCTCGCCCACCTCGGCCACCGTCTCCTGCAGATATTGCGTGATGGTCTTGTCATCGTCTTTGATGAAGGCCTGCTCCATCAAGACGATCTCTTCGTACCACTTGTTGAGGCGCCCGGCCACGATTTTCTCGGCGATATGCTCGGGTTTGCCTTCTTCCAGGGCGCGCTCCATCTGCAATTGGCTTTCCGCGGCCACCTGCGCTTCCGGCACATCTTCGCGCTTGACGACCTGCGGATTCATATTGGCGATGTGCATGGCGATGTCCTTGGCGAAGGACTTGAATTGATCGGTCGCCGCCACGAAGTCGGTCTCGCAATTGACCTCGACGATGACCGCCAAGCGCTGGTCAAAGTGAACGTAGCTGCCGATTATGCCTTCGTTGGCGCTGCGGCCCTTGCCTTGCAGCTTGATGCCGTCTTTCAGCGCCTTTTCGCGCAGAAATTCGGCCGCCGCATCCAAGTCGCCATTGTGCTGTTCCAGCGCCTTCTTGCAATCGAGCGGACCGGCGCCGGTCTTGTCTCGCAGTGCTTTTACCTCTTTTGCAGTAACTGCCATTTCTCGTCTTGTCTCCGTCGTGTTCAGCCCGGGCTTATTCAGCCGCTGCCGCTGTTGCTGTGGATTCGGTAGTGCTTGTGGTCGCTTCGCCGCTTGCCGCTTCTTCGTCGGCGAAAAGCTTGGCCTCGCGCAGTTTCGCCAGGGTGGATTCGCCCAGCAAGTCCTCGTCCGCCATTTCTTCGTCGTAGGCGTCGGGGAAGAATTGCTCTTCCTCTTCGTCATCGCCGGCCGACTGCCGCAAGTTATGCCCCTCAAGCACGGCATCGGCCAGCGCGCCGATCAGCAGGCGGATGGAGCGCATGGCGTCGTCATTGGCGGGCAGAATGTGGTCGACCATGTCGGGATTGGCATTGGTATCGACCAGCGCCAAAACCGGAATTTTCAAGATATTGGCTTCTTTGACGGCGGTATACTCCCGCTCGGCATCCACAACGATGAGCAGGTCAGGCGTGCGCTGCATTTCGCGGATGCCGCCCAGGCGCAGCTGCAGCTTGGCAATCTTGCGCTCCAGAACCAGCCCTTCCTTCTTGGTCAGCCGGTCAAATTCGCCGGCGTCGCGGCGCTGTTCCAACTGCTTCAAGGTATCGATGCGGCTGCGGATGGTCTTCCAGTTGGTCAGCGTCCCGCCCAGCCAGCGATAATTGACATAGGGCATGCCGCAGCGGCCGGCTTCGCGCTGGACGATTTCCTGCGCCTGCCGCTTGGTGCCTACGAATAGCACCGAGCCGCCGCCCGAGACCAAATTGGCGATCATGTCGTGGAAGCTGTTCAGATTCTTCAGCGTAATTTGCAGGTCAATGATGTGAATCCCGTTGCGCTGCGTGAAGATGAACTCGTCCATCTTGGGATTCCACTTGTTGGTGCGGTGCCCGAAGTGCACGCCGGTTTCGAGCAAAGTCCGCATTCGTACTGCTGTTGGCATTACAAATCTCCTTGGATAGTCGGTGTTTTAAACTCGCACATCGTTCAGCCTCCGGTGACAATCCGCTTAGGCGGACAACACCCACCGCGAGTCCCGATGTGTGGGATTTGGCAAGCGGCGCATACACGCCCGATGCCGCAGCGTACTCTATCATAGGGGCGGGGCAAGGGCAATGACTGGTTTGCTTGCCGGTGTCAGCCGGGACTGGCGCCGAGGAGGTCTTCCAGCGCCGTGACGAAAGCCTGGTTGGCTTCTCGCGTCCCCAGGCTGAGCCGCATGGCCTGGGGCAGGCCGTTGCGCGTCTGCCCGCGCAGCAGCAAGCCGCGCCGCTGCAATTGCGCCTGCAGTTCGTCAGCCGGGATACGCGTTTCAAAGAGGATGAAATTGGCCGCCGGCTTCCAGTAGTGGATGTCCAGCCTGTCGAATTGCTGACAGACCCAGCGCGCCTCCTCCCGCAGGCAGTCGACGACCCACTTGACGTGCGCTTGATCGCGACAAGCAGCGATGCCGGCCGCCAGCGCCAGCTTGTTCTGGTGGAAGCCGCGCTGCAAACCGGCGATAGCATTGGCGATATCGGGCCGGGCGATGCCGTAGCCCAGGCGCAGGCCCGCCAGCCCGTAAACTTTGGAGAAGCTGTGTACGATGACGATGTTGCGGCCGTCCAGCGCGTAATGCAGCGAATCTGGGTAATCGGCGTCATCGACGAAGTGATGGTAAACCTCGTCGGCGACTACCAGCACATGCTCGGGCAAGCCGCTCATCAGCGTCTCGACGGCTTCCGCGCTGATCACGGTGCCTGTGGGATTATTGGGATTGCAGAGCAAGACTAGCTTGGTGCGCTCGCTAATCGCGGCCAAAACCGCCTCTGGGCGATAGCGAAAAGTCCGCGGCTCGAGCGGTACATCAATGACCATAGCGCCCAGCGGCTCGCTGACTTTCCGGTAGGCCCCAGTGAAGGTAGGCGACGACAGGATGACCTCATCACCCGGGACGAGGCTGGCGCGGGTGATCAATTCAAGCGCTTCGAAGCCGCTGCAGCCGGTGAAAATATGCTCGGGCCTGAGCCCGCGTCCGAGTACATCCACGATGGCGCGCCGCAGTTCAATGTCCGAGTAGCTGGGGTAAACCGCCAGCGTCGGCGCAACCGCGCGAATGGCTTCCATGGCCCGCGGCGACGGACCCAGCGGATTCTCATTGTTCTGCAGGCGATGCGCGGGCGCCTGCTGCTCCGTCTGCAAGCGGTCTTCCGCCGACGGGCTGCCGTCTTGCCGCGTGAAGGCGCTGAGATTGGGGTTGAAGCGCAATTCGCTCATGGTGTCCAGTAAGCTCCGTAGTTCCGCGAATAATTCTGCCTTTGATGATACAGGCAAGGCTTGTCCGGTACTGGGCCGCCGCCGCTCGCTCGGCTTAGGCGAAGTATCAACATCTTTGCCACCGAGTACACAGAGTTAGATAGAGGAAAAAGAGGAAGGGCATCATGCTTAGTCCAAAGACAGAATCGGCGAACGTGCGGACCTTCCTTAACTCGACCTGCCTCCATATATCCCGGTATCCCTCTCTGTGCCCTCGGTGGAAAAAGTGTCGTGAATCCGTAAAAGCCCGGCGAGAGGTATATCGCTAGCGCTTGTGGCGCAGCTCCATTGACGCGCCGCCTTTCTGCTTGAAGCCGAATTTGCTGTAGAAGCCGGCGAGATTTGAATCGCAATCCAGCATCACGATCTCAACATGCTGTGTGCGCTTGAGGATCCTCTCCAGCATTTCCGCGGCCACGCCTTGCTGGCGGTAGGCGCTATCGACAACCACGTCATCAATCAGCGCGCGATACAGATCGTCGGTGATCACGCGCGAGAAGGCGATGAGCTGATCTTCATGCCAGACGCCTAGCATAATCTGGCTGCGGTCCAGCATCTGCTGGATATCCAGCGGGCTGCGGTCATTAGCCCAACTGGTTTGCAGCAGCAAGCGGCGGAGTTCTTCGGGATTGATGGGTTCGGTGAACGAGTAGATATAACGCGTCGGCATTGGTTGCGCCCTCCTCCAGATCGATGATTAAGAGCAGGCTGGGCAGCTTGCGCCAGCCCCGCGCACATCATACCGCAAAGCATCGCCAGTCGATCAAGTTTTGTTCGGATTGCCCAGTCAAAGCGACCCGGCGCGATTCTGCGCGCGGCGATCAGCCTGCGGGTTTTCCCGATGTGAGCGCCGGTGCTAGAATGATTGTATCCAACGGATGTCCGCGAGAGGAACAGGTTTTGGCGACCGGCAGATGGGATTCCTTCATCCAGTTTTTGTGCGAGATATACCAGACGCCCGACGCCGGCGATCGGCAGGTATTGGTGGACGAATTGCTCAGTACGCACGACGAGTGGCCCTGGGTGGAGCGCGACAAAGCGACCTTTGCCTACGACTCCTGGACGGCGCAGAATGTGGCGCTGAATCTCGACATTATCAATCGCGACCCGCCCTTCGAAAATATGGCGCGGCTGGAGGACACATCGCTGTGGTATTTCCAGCGCTACTTCGAGCGGGACGCGCTGGTTGACTATATGTTTGCCGTTGACGATCCCGGAACGCCCCTGGCGCAAGAGATTGATCTGATGGACCGCGTTGGCCGCTTCTGGCAGGCGGATACGCTCAACGCCCTGTCCATCAGCGCCAGCCAGGTCGATAGCTCGGTCTTGCAGATGCCGCGGGCACGGCCCTTCCCCAACTGGGGGGCGATGGCGGCCGTTCCGCGCGGCCGCGTCTATCGCCACCGTTTCAGCTCGGTGCAGCTGGGTTTCAAAAACCGCAGCTTGTGGGTGTATACGCCGCCGGGTTATGACGCCAGAGACGGGGTGAATTATCGGCTGCTGGTGCTGATGGACGGTCAATGGGCGGTGAATGTGCTGGAGGCGCCCTATATCGCTGACGCGCTGATCAAGCACGGCCGCATGCAGCCCATCATCATCGCCATGCTGGCCAGCGGCTCGCAGTCGCAGCGCGTGGCGGAATACGTCGGCAATGACAAACACTACGCTATGATCGCGGCGGAATTGCTGCCCTTCCTGCAAGCCGAGCATCGCATTGATCCGCTTGACCTGGGGTTGGGCGGCGTTGGTGAAGGCGCTATTGCAGCCGTGCACGCGGCGATGAAGAACCCGGCCATTTTCGATCACCTCATCGTGATCTCGCCGCCACTGGGGCGGGAGCCGGCAGTGAAGCTGCTAAAAGACTACGCCCAGCGCTTCCGCGATTTGCCGGTGCTGCCGAATCGGATCTTCCAGTCGGTTGGGCGTTATGAACAAGACTTGCGTTTCTACCAGCCGGCCCTGGCCCTGCGCGGCATCCTCGAGCGGCGCATGAGCCACGATCCGGCATTGCAGTACCGCTTTGTGGAGCTGGGCAGCGGGCACAGCCTGGCCGCTTTCAAGAGCGTGCTGCCGGAAGCCCTGGCGCACGTCTTCCCGCCCGGCTGAGGCTCGGCTGCGCGGCTATGGGCACACTATTCATCGTACCGACCCCCATCGGCAACCTCGAGGACATCACCCTGCGCGCCTTGAGAGTCCTGCGGGAGGCGGCGCTGATCGCGGCTGAAGACACCCGCACATCACGCGTGCTGACGCGGCGCTTCGACATCGACACGCCCATGACGAGCTATCACGAACATAACAAGCTGTCCAAGTTGGATGAGATTTTCGCTGCGCTGGAGACTGCCGATGTGGCCTTGATCTCCGATGCCGGCACACCGGGCATCTCCGACCCCGGCTTTGAGCTGATCGCGGCGGCGCTGGAACGCGATATCGAAGTCCTGCCCTTGCCCGGCGCATGTGCCATCACCACCGCCTTGGTCGGCTCCGGTATGGCGACCGACAGCTTTCGCTATGTGGGTTTTCTGCCGCGCAAGCCCGCCGCCCTGCGCGAGCGCCTGGAAAGCCTGAAAGGCGACCGCGAAACTATCGTGGCTTACGAAAGCCCCTACCGGCTGGCTGCTGCGCTGGCGCTGATTGCCGAGGTCATGGGCGCGGAACGGCGCGTCTGTGTGGCGCGCGAACTGAGCAAGAAGTTCGAGCAATTTTATCGCGGCGGCGCTGGAGAACTGCGCGACCATTTCGCGGCGGAAAATCCGCGCGGCGAAGTCACGCTGGTGATCGCCGGGGCGGACCCAGAGGACGCCGAATGGACAGAAGAACAAGTCCGGTCCGCCTTGAACCAACGGCTGGCAGCGGGCGAGTCGCTCTCGCGGGCGGCGCGCGCTGTAGCCAAATTAGCCGGCTGGCCCAAGAACAAGGTTTATCAGCTGGGCATCAAGGACGGCTGAGACAGCAACCTCATTCGCCGTCGCTTTGCAGGCGGGAGATATCGACCTCAATGCCATGCTCGCCCAGTTTCGCCTGCAGCGTCTCCCATTGACCGTCGCGCACCACGCAAGCCATCGGTCCCAGGCGCGCCCCCAGATAACGCCGCAGCGCGGGAATGGCGAAGATCTTCTCCAGCGTCCCCTCGGCTGTCGTACGCAGTACGGTCAGCGCTTCAAAGGTCACGGAGGTTTTGGCGCCGTCCTGCCAATTGCGCAGCAGCTTGACGATAGGCAGCGGCATCGGTTTGCCCTCCAGCTGCCGCGTGATGAAGGCTTGAATATGCTGGGTGGTAATGCCTTGCGACGCGGCTCGCTGAATGCCGGGCGCGTCAAGGGAATAAACGTAGGGGTCGGCGACGCTGAGGCAGCGAGCGAAACGCGCCAGTTGAAAACGCTCGAAGCGGTTGACGCGCCGCGACGCCAGCAATTGACCGTCCTTGCGGACATCGATTCGCGTCGTGCTTTCCTCCAGTTTCGGCCACTCGCTGAGCCCCAGGAAGGCGCGTCCGTAAGCCGTCAGCCGCAGCACGTCCTCGCCGATATCCACCAGGCCCAGCCAGTGCATCGGGCCGACGATATAGAACTCGATAAGCGAGCCTTCCACCGCGTCCCAGCTTTCGAAGCCGCTTAAGTATTCGCCGGCGTCATTGCGGATATACCACTGGTCGTAATCGCCGTCCAGCCGTTGAAAATCCGGCTCGAACTCCTTGATGATCTCGATCAGATCGTTGATGGACACCCAGCCCTGTTCCGGCAGCAGATCGGCCAGCAATTCCATGACGGCTTTGCGCGCCGCCACCGCATCGTAGGACCAGCCCGAATCTTCGGGATAGAGCCCGGGAATATGCCACATATCGCGATAACTTTGGCTTTCCAGCCAGGCGCGGGCCAAAGCGCGAATCTGCTCGGCGCGCGATGACTCCAGCCAGGCGCGGGCTTGGTTGCGACTGGGATGCGCCTTGTCATCTTGGCGCGCGATCAATTCCGCGCTGAGCCCGACGCCCAGCATGAAAGCGAGCCGCGTGTCGCTGGAGCGCAGCAATTGGGGTTTGATGGACTCGGCGGCCGCCGCCACAAAGCGCGCGCCTTCGACCGCTCGCGCCTCGGCTTGCAGCAGCGCCAGCAGCGTGGTCATGTCGTCGACGATTGACGTGTCCGCCTTTATGACCTCGTCGACATCATCGACCAGGCCGATCCTGGGCAGCTCTTCTTCACTTGGCGCGGCATCGGCCGCCAATTCGCCGAAACTTGTCTTGTGCAGCGGCAGCGCCTCAATGAGGTCGGTCGGCACGTAGATGAAGCCGATCAGACGGTCGTCGACCTTGTCAAAACCTTCGCCGATGAAGCCGCGGTAGTAGAGCGTTTCGGCCAGGCTTTTCCCTTGCAGATGCGGTTGCTCGCGTTCGATTTGCGCGCGGCCGAGCTTGCGAATCTCGCCATAGAAGCGCTCGAATTGGCCCACTTTCATGCGGCCCTGCGCGCTGCTGACCAGCAATTGCAGGGCCGTCCGCGCCGGTTCATCCAGCTTGTCCCAGGCTGACTCGGCCTGCGCTGGATCCAGCATGGCGCGCTGCAGCTGGCGGATGAGCTCGTCATGGCTCAGGCTCCTGCTGTCAACGCTCCAGATTTCCGCCAGCGCCGGCAGCGTGCCCGGGTCGCAATCATGCAGGGTCGCCAGCAGGTTTTTCATTTCTGGGTCTTTTCCGCGCCGACCAAAACCGCGTAGATATCAAAATGGTAGGCGATCTTGGTATAGTCATGGGCGCTGTAGATGATGCGGGTGGGCGCCTGGCAAGCGGGGCAGCGGAAATCGATGCAGCCCTGTTCATCAGCGGGCAGGGCCGGCGTCAGATCGTCGAATATGCGGCGGAGTCTGCGCTGGAAGGGCGAGCGGCCGTTGGCTTGATAGAAGCTGCGCCAGCGAAAACGGATGCGATGGCCGCAGCGGGGACAGCGGTAAATGCAGCTGCCGGCGACGCGGTTGCGGTAGTCTTCGCCATCAAGCAAACCGCGGAAGACCGCGCGCGCGTCAAAATGGTCGATCAGGTCGCTTGGCGCCATGCTTGCCATTGCCTCGTTACAGCTTCATTTTAGCACAGCGGCGGGCATCCTCGGCTAATCGAGGCTTAGCGTTCCGCTGCCCATCATGACGCATTTGCCGCCGACGGCGACGCTGGTGATTTCGCCTTCCGAACGCTCGACGCGCATGCGGATGAAGCTGGGCCGCCCCATCTCGAAGCCCTGCTCGCTGATCATCTCGCCCGAAACGGCTAGGCCGTAATTCAGCAGGTATGCGGCCAAGGGCCCGCTGGCGGAGCCGGTCGCCGGGTCTTCTCCCAGGCCCAGCGCCGGCGCGAACATGCGGCTGTGCGCGCTGGAATCCGCCTCGACCGTCTCGGTCGTGGTTGCGAAGACATTCTGCGCATCGCCCCCGGCCAGCAGCGCGCTCCAACGATCTTGGCGCAACTGGATTCGCTTCATCGCCGCCAGCGTAGCGACCGGCACGTAGAGAAAGGGCAGTCCGCTGCTGAGGACTTGCAGCGGCGCGTCGGCGCGCAGGTCGCTTTCGTCAAGCGAGAGCATGTCGGCGATGGCGCGCCGGTCATGGTAGATCTCGCCGAATTGCGGCAAGGGCTGCCGCATCCAGACGTCGCTTGGATTCCCGCGCTCGTCGGCGTGAATGGCAACGCGGATCGGCCCCACGCCTAATTCGAATATTATCTTCGTCTGTGGTTCCAGCTGGCCGATGCGCCCCAGATGCGCCAGCGCATAAGCCGCGCCCACGGTGGGATGCCCCGCCATCGGCAGCTCGGCTAGCGGCGTGAAGATGCGCAAGCGGAAGCTGTGGGCGGGGTCGGCCGGCGGCAAGACAAATGTGGTTTCCGACAGATTCAGCTCTTGGGCGATCTGCTGCATAAGCGTTGGCGACAGGTCGGGCGGCGGTTGCGGAAATACCGCCAGCGGATTGCCGCCGAATTGCCTATCGCTGAAGACATCGAGCAGGTGATATTCCAGTCGCATGGCGCACCCTCGGATTATTGACAGCGTTTATATCACAGCCGGCCCGGGATTAGACAGGCTGCGAATTTCCCTTGGCGCCCTAAGGCAGCCGACAGTCAAGGGCCAGTAGCAGATTGGCAGAGCAATCGCACCACTATTCGGAAAATGCTTTGAGGATTTGCCATCGAAGCTTATCGTTCCGCGCTGACTGTAATCGCTTGCGCCGCAGGCTGATTTTTTTGGGGTGTTTTTTGAGCAAAGCCAAGGCGATATGCTGTAGCACAGCGAAATTTTCTGGGCTGTGTCCTACACGAATACGGCTGTCGTCTTGCCGAAAGGTCACATCCAAGACCCGATGGAGTTTATTTTCAATGTGCCAGTGCGAACGAATTATTCGCTGGAGTTGATTGGCATCCTTCCCTTGTAAAGAGGAGATAAAATAGCGCGTCTGCGTGTTTTGCCACTGCCCATCCAGTAATTGGGCATGTTGGACGCGGACTAGCGACTGCAAGCGCGTCCAGCCTTCTTGCTGGCTTAAGTCATTCAAGACAGCGGCATCGGTCATCACTTCACAGACCCGGCGCTCGACACGACCACGCGGCTTGCTGATTTCTTCGTTGTGACTATATTGACCTATCAAGCGCGGATGGCGGTCATCCGCATAAGCGAAAAGGGACTGGGCTGCATCGTACAAACTGCCCTGATTTTCCTTTAAGGCTATGACATAATCCGCTCCGTGCTCGCTAACAATAGACTTCACGATGTCTTTCTGACAGCCCATCGCGTCCAAAGTCACGATACAGCCTTTCAAATACAGCAATTTCAGCAATTCGGGAATTTCAGGTATCTCATTGCTTTTCGCGTCCACAGCGCGCTTGCCCAAGACCAAGCCGGCTTCCACTGACCAGGCATGCAACAGATGCAAGGCGCTCTTTCCTTGCCTACGATCATGGCTGCGCCGCATCGTCTTGCCGTCTATTGCCACAATATCGCCTTCAGCTAATACTGGCTTGATGCTGCTAATCCAATCTTGGTAGCACAACTGTACCTGCTGAGGGTCTAATAGTTGGAAGACGCGGGCAAATGTATCGTGCGAAGGAATACCGTTAGGCAACTCTAAAAATCCCCTTAACCATTCCTCTTTATCCTCGCCAAAATCAACAATGTCCACCCAGGTCTCGGCGCCGCTGATCACCGCGCAGATCGCGATGATGATGATATCCAGCAACGGGTGTAATTGACCATGTTCGCGACGCGGATCTTCTAAACTGGCAAAGGCCTCCGCTATGCCACTTGGGCTCATCTCGGGCTCTCCTCATCCGTATTGATGAACCCATTCTATTCACCTTTCATTTCTTGGTGCGATTGCTCTGTATGCCACCGCCTTTCGCTTGCATTTTTCTTTCCCCGTCAATGGCATGTGGGACGGTTCCCCATTTTAATACCCAATCCCCCTGGCGTTCTCCGCTATACTTGAAATCCGCAATGCTCGCGCCGCTATAACCACAAGTCGAATCCGATTCAATTATCGAATGATCCGCCCCCGCGGGCAGGGCGGCGAAGAGCGCAATTAGTGCCAGGGCGCTGCCGATGATGGTGAAAATTGGGCGAGCTTTCATATATTTGCTCCTGAATTGTACAGTGTCTTTATTCAGCATAAGCGAGTATCGCCTCCGCCGTTAATCCGGGGCTTGCGCTAGGGGGAGCGCCGGGGCAAAGGCGGGCGCATCCCTCCAGGCTCCGCTAACTTTCGTCCACATACGCCCAAGGCGTCCATGTATTGTTCGTCAACTTTACTTTCACGCGGAATTTGAAGCGCGCGTTGCCCACCCGATGAAAGGTCAGATCATTATGTCGCAGGACTGTCCGCGTCCCGTTTGCGTTTGTCGAGGTGCTGAAAAAGTTAGATGTTCCCCAGACATTAGAAATGCCGCCGCCCTTAAGTTGCAGCTTCACACTCTTCATATTGGCGATGATATCCCAACTCAATACCATGTACTGCCCATGTTCGGTGCCATCATAAGTCAGGTTGCTGATGGTCACGTTGTTGTTCGTCTGCGCCAAGGCGGGCAGCGCGGCGAAGAGCATAATCAGCGCCAGGGCGATGCCGATGCTGGTGATAGCGGATCGAGTTTTCATGTATTTGCTCCTGATGTATACAGTGTCTTAATTCAGCATAAGCGAGTATCGCCTCCGCCGTCAATCCGGGGACCTGCGCTGGGGGGAGGGGGCGCCAGGGCAAGGCGCGCGCATCCCCCCACGCTCCGTTAGTCTTCGTCCACATAAGCCCAAGGCGTCCAGGCTTTGTAGGTCAATTGTATCTTCACGCGGAATCTGAAGAGCGCGTTGCCCACACGAAAAGAGTCCAGGTCCGGAATGGTCATGCTCGTGCTTGACCCGCTAGTCGCGGTCGTGAAATCGGAATAGGTTTGCCAGGTATCGACGATGCCGCCGCCCTGAATCTGCAGCTTCACGCTGTCGGTATCGGCGACAGTATCCCAACTTAACCTTATGTCATCATTGTTATAGATGCCATCGCAGAGCAATCGCACCAGAACCAATTATGTGCCGAATGTCACATAAATCTACCATGATGTAGGGGCGACACTGTGTGTCGCCCATGAAAAGAGTGAGAATATTGTGGGCGATTCACAGAATCGCCCCTACATTGCCTCCTTTTTGCCAGAAAAGGAGTTAAATCTCGGTGTCCTCGGTGGTTAAAATAATCTGGTGCGATTGCTCTGGCAGATTGGTTACTTCAGTGGACATGAAGTATTCGCCTAACTATAAAGAGATCTCTGTGTCCTCGATTTAACTCAGTAAGTGCAAGTACGTCATGCAAATACTTACCACAGGGAACACAGAGGACACCGAGTAAAGCAGTAAAGAGATTGTATGCCAGCGACAGTTTCCAATTGATAGATGGCTGCCTAAATCACGGGGTATCGAAAAGATATAGAATCCTCTGTGTCCTCGGCGGTAAGACTTTTTGTGTTACAACTAAAAAGAATACACGTCCGGCGTCGCTTTTGCTGGACGGAGAGCCTGGTTTTGGACTACACTCTACGCATGGATTGCTGCACTAACGGGAGGGCGTTGTGGCTATAGATTATCAAGCGCGGCTGAATCAACTGTTGGAGCAAAGCGGCGCCGACCTGGTGGCATTTGTGCCGGGCGAGAATATGGTCTATTTCACCGGGCTGCGCTTCCACTTGTCCGAGCGTCCCATTCTCGGTCTTTACAGCCGGCGCGGGCTTTCCTTCATCATCCCGCAGTTGGAAGCAGCCAAGCTGGAAGCGCGCCCGGAATTGGAAGCGCGCCGCTTCGCCTGGACGGACACGGTGGGCTATGAAGGCGCATTCAACGAAGCTGTCGCCGCCTTGCTGCCGGGCGACGCGACTTGCGCGTTGGACGGGCAGACCCTGCGTTTCTTTGAGTGGCGGGCGCTAGAAAAAGCGGGCCTGTCGGCGGACAATACCCTGGATGTCGGCGACTTATTCCTGAATCTGCGCGCCCGCAAGGCGCCGGAAGAAATCGCCAATATGCAGCGGGCCATCGACATCAGCGAAGCCGCCTTGAGGGCGACTATGGACTGGGCGCGCCCCGGCCTGACCGAGCGGCAGATCGCCGACCGGCTCGGCGCCGAAATGCTCGATCGCGGCTCGCACGGTCACGCTTTCCTGATCGTGCTGACCGGCGAGAAAACCGGCTTGCCGCATGGCGACATGGCCGACCGCGTCTGGGGCGAAAACGAATTTCTGCTGATCGACTTTGGCGCGACTTATAACGATTACCCGGCCGATATCACGCGCACCTTCTGTTACGGCGAGCCGACCGCGCAGATGCGCGCCATGTACGATGCGGTCTACGGCGCCAACCAGACCGCGCGCGAATTCGCCCGCCCGGGTGTGACCTGCGCGGAAGTTGACCAGGTCGCGCGCGCCGTGATTGAGGCGGCCGGCCTGGGCCAGTATTTCATTCATCGCCTGGGGCATGGCCTGGGTTTGAGCGTGCACGAGCTGCCCAATATCGTGGCCGGCAACGACCAGGTATTGCAGTCGGGCATGGTCTTTACGATTGAGCCGGGACTGTACATTCCCGGCGTCGGCGGCGTGAGGATCGAGGACAATGTCGTGGTCACCGACGACGGCATCGACGTCTTGACGTCCTATCCGCGCGAATTGTAATGCGCTCAGCGCAAATTGCCACATTCCATACTAATCACAATTAGCTATGCCGACCGGAAACAGCCAGCGCCCGCCAAGACGAATAATCAGATTTTTAGGCATCCTTATCCTGTGGCTGCTGGCGATTGTCGTCATGCTGGAACTGGGCTTGCGCGCCTTCCGCTCGACTCTGCCACCGCGCCTGCAAGAGATGGTCAACATCGCCGCCAGGGGATCGCCCTTTGCCGAGCCTTGGGAGCGAGCATGGATCCGCAATCCGGATCACTTCTTCATCCTGAAGCCGGGCTTGGTGGACGCCCCGCAGTACGGCACGCCTCGGCTTAAGTTCCACGTCAGCACCATCGAGCTTTGGCCCGGGGGCGGTATCGGCTTCCGCAATCGTCCGGTCGACTACTTTGTTGACGCCGTTGTGCTGGGCGATTCCTTCACCTTCTGTTTTACTGAGCTTAGTGATTGCTGGGTGACGCGCCTGGAAAATGATACCGGCCTGGGACTGGTGAATCTGGGTTTGCCCGTCACCGGCAGCCACAGTCATTGGCTGGTATTAAGAGATTTCGGCAAGGTTTACGAACCGCCCTTGGTGATTTGGCAATTCTTCGGCAACGACTTCAATGACGATTACGGGTTATTTACATCGCAGGGGAAGATCGAGCCGGTAGCAGCGCCGGCGAACTTGCAGGTTGATGCCGGCGGCGACGGCGCTTTGGCCGGGCTGCGCGCGCATTCGGCCTTGTATGTTGTGCTGGAGACGATCCTGACCGGTCAGCGCAATTTTGATGATCCGGTGGCGCAAGGCTTTGAAGACCGCTACGCAGTGCCGCTCCCCGGCGGAGAGCGACTGCGATTCGGCCAGACCTACGAGCCGCAGGCGATGGATATGTCCTGGGCCGCCAATCAAGCCGGGCTCGAGATTTCGCGCGCTGCGTTAAGCATGGCGCAAGAGCTGGTTGCCTCTTGGGACGGCCGGCTGGCGATCGTGCTGGCGCCGACGCGTGAAGAGGTGTATGAGGCGTTTACCGCGACTGTGATGGGAGTCGAGCTGGACCGGATCGTCAGCGCGCGGCTGGCTATGCGCGAGCTTTGCGCCGATTTGGACTTGCTCTGTTACGATGCGCTGGCGGGTCTTCAGGAGCGGGCAAAAGAGGGCGCGCTGCTCTATTACGAAGATGACTTGCATCTGAATCCGCTGGGCAATCAAGTCTTCGCCGAGCTGGTGGCGGGCTGGCTGGCGCAGCGGAACTTGCTGCCCAATTGAGGCGCTAGGCGCGCATGACGCCGCAGACCGGCGCCGGCCAAGGCAACTGCTTGTGGCGCGCCAGCATCTCCCCCAGCCGCGCATGAGACGCCGCCGGGAAGGGCGCCCCCCGCCGCTGCGACATAGCGACATTCATCATGACAACTTCCACGATGGCGGCCAACTGCTCGCGCGTCTCGTTGACGAGAAAACCCATGAAATAGGCGCGTTTGGGCGACAAATCGACTAGCCGAATGTATACACTGACGCGGTCATCGACCATGATTTCGGCGAGATAGCGAATGTGCTGCTCCAATGCGAAATTGCCGAAGGGATCGGCCGCGGCGTAAATTCTCCCTAGGCCGACCTGGCAGAAGACCGCGCCCAGGCTTTTTTCGACCAGGCGCAGGTAGAATTGCACATTGACGTGGTTGTTCTCGTCGAGGAAGTCGCCGGGAATCGTCCGCTCGTAGAATTTGTCAAGTTGACGGACATCCGCAAGTGTGGTCTTGATTCGGCTCATAGCGCCTCTCGTGAAAAGGGAGCGTACAGCATTATAATGCCGCAACGCGCGGCATGATACCATTGTGACGCGGCCGAATTGCCCAAGGCGAAACAGTGAGTTATCCACGGATTACGCTTGAGAACGCAGCAGCGCTAAGCTGCCTGGGGCAGGCGCCTTTCGGCTGGATCGCGCAGGCGCGTTGGTCGCCCCGCGGTGACATGCTGGCGATTGCCGGCGGCGATGGCATTGCTGTTTATGCCGGCGGTTTCGGCGGCGCGCCGACTTGGCGGCTGAGCGCGCATTCGGCGCCGGTCAAGGACATCGCTTTCAGCCCCGATGGCAGACTAGTGGCTTCGGGCAGCGCCGATACAACCATCAAGCTCTGGTCCTTCGCGGATGGCGCAATAGCGGAGTCCGCCACTTGGCACGGCCATAGCGGGTCGGTTGAGGCGCTCGCATTCAGTCCCGACGGCCGCCTGCTGGCCAGCGGCTCTACAGACTGCGCGATTCGGCTCTGGGATGCCGCTTCCGGCGAGACGCTGGCCCTGCTGGAAGGGCACGACGATGAATTGACCGCGCTGGCCTTTGACGCTAGCGGCACACGACTTCTGTCCGGCAGCCGCGACCGGACTATTCGCATCTGGCATCTACAAGCTGGAATTCCGCAAGCGCTGCTGGGCGAGCACGATGACTGGGTCCGCGATTTGGCGCTTCAGCCCGGATCAGTCATTTTGGCATCGGCTGGCAAGGATATGACGATTCGCCTGTGGCAGCTTGATGGCGCGTCTGCCGAGCGCGCGTTGCCAGCGCATGCCGGCGGTGTGGACGCGCTGGCTTTCACGCCCGACGGCGCAATTTTGGCGAGTGGCGGACGCGATAATACCCTGCGTATCTGGCACTCGGAATCACTGAGCGAGCTTGCTGCGCTCGAGGGACACAGCCGGCCCGTGCTGGCGCTGGACTTTAACCCGGCCGGCTCGATGCTGGTATCAGCCGCGGGCGACAACCAGGTTAAGCTCTGGGCGATTGCGTGATTTGTTGGCGAGCTTGAGCGAAGCTGCGATATGGCAAGGGCGGAAAAGTCCCACTACAATGGCGCGAAATTCGAGCGAGGCAATGACCAATGGCAAAAAAGCAGACCAGTTGGCAGCAGGTACGGGAGCGTCATATCGGGGCGATGCGCGTATCTTGCGACATTCTTGGGCATATTTTGGCGGGCATTAGCAACGAGCGGGCGCGAGCGCTGCGCGACGGACCTGATGGCTGGTCCATCATTGAAATCGTCTGCCACCTGCGCGACTTCGACGAGATATTCTATCGGCGCGCCCAGATGATGCAGGCGCAGGAGCAGCCCCAGCTGCCGGCCTACGACCATGAGGCGATGGCGGTCGAGCGGGCTTATCAGCAGGAAGATCTGGCGGAGGCCTTTGAGGCGCTCAAGGCATCTCGCGCGCGTTTTATCGCGTTCTTTGCCGCGCTGACGCCGGAGCAGTGGGAGCGCGATGGCGTGCATCCGGAACGCGACAGCTTCACCATGACGGACGCTGCCATGCAAGTCGGCTTGCACGACTTGGATCATCTCGAGCAGATTACGCGAGTTTTGACGCGGGCCTAGCCTGTTCCTGCGGCGAACCGGCCGGGGCTGCAATTGGCTAAGGCGCGCTCGCTCTTGATATCATGCTTATAACTTGGAAGGGATCTGGGAGATAACGTATGCAGGCCTTGATCGAACGTATCCGCGCGGAAGGCATCAATCTGGGCGGTGGCATTCTTAAGGTTGACAGCCTGATCAATCACCAGCTGGATCCGCAGTTGATGGCAGGCATGGGCGAGTCCTTCGCCGAGCGCTTCGCCGATACACAGATTGATCGGATTCTAACGGCTGAGATTTCGGGCATCGCGCCGGCGCTGATGACGGGCATCGCCATGAATGTGCCGGTTGTCTACGCGCGCAAGAAGAAGCCGATCACCATGTCGGGTCCTGTATTCCTGGAAACCGCGCCTAGCCACACCAAGGGCGGGGAAACGCTGCTGCTGGTCTCGGCTGAGTTTTTGCACGCCGGCGAAAATGTGCTCATCATTGATGACTTTTTGGCGACCGGCAAAACGCTGCTGGCGCTTGCGCGAATCGTCGTCAGCGCCCAAGCCAACCTGGTCGGCGTCGGCGTTGTGGTCGAGAAGACCTTTGAAGGCGGGCGCGGCGCCGTAGAGGAACTGTATGAGGTGCCGATTCACGCGCTGGCCAGCATCACCAGCATGGAAGGCGATACCGTCACCGTCCGCGGCGACCACGCCAGGCTGTTATAATTTGACGGTGCGCCCCAGTCGGGCGGATTCTTGCGCGGCCAGGGCGAAGCGCAGCACCTCGCGCCCCTCTTCGCCCGTTAGTTGCGGCGGCTCGCCAGCGAACCAGGCGTCAATAAACTGGCGAGTCGAATTGATGAAGCTGTGCTCCCAGCCCACCGGCATGTCGGAGAATGCGCGCGTCCGCCGATCTTTGTACAGGATCACCGGCGGCACATTCATCATCTTGCCGTGTCCCCGCGTCACCCAAATCACACCCTTGCTGCCGGTGATTTCGATGCGGTCGTCTTGCGCGTAGTGCTGCGTATCCAGCACCAGCTCGGGCGAGTACACCGCTTCCAGCGAACCATAGCGATTGCCGGGGAATTTCCACGATACGATAGCCGGCGCGTCCAAATGCAGACCGGGTTCGATCTCGGTGCTGCCAATCCAGGCATGCACTTCCTCCGCCATGCCCATGAAATGCCAGCCGAGGGCGAATTTGTGATGGCCGTCGTCAAAGACCAGCGGGCCGCCGCCGCACTCCTCCGAATTGAATCGCCAGGCTCTCGTCAAAGCGGGCACAGCCCATTCCGTAGGGCTGATGCCGGAATTGCTCTTGATGCGGATGGTTAGCGGGTCGCCGATCTCGCCACTGTCGATCAGCGCTTTGGCCCGCTGCACCGGCGGGTAGAAGATGAAATTCTCGTAGACTTTGAAGATAAGGCCAGCAGCCTTTGCGGCGGCGACCATATCGTCGGCCTGCGTGACCGACAGCGCCATGGGCTTCTGCACCGAGACATGTTTGCCCGCGGCGACCGCATCGAGCGTCGCCTGATAGTGCAAGTGGTGCGGCAGCAGAATCTCCACCAAGTCGATATCCGGCAGCGCCAGCAGCTCATGATAATCGCTGAAGACGCGCTCCTCGGCGACGCCCCAGCGGCGGCCGCGCATTTGCGCCAGTTCCGGGCTGCGGTCGCAGACGGCGACGATATCGGCCCGATCGTCGTCCAGATAGGCGAGCGCGTGCAGATCTGAGATTCTTCCGGTTCCGATGAAGGCAACGCGCAGTCGTTCCATGAGTTTTATTCTCGTATCGATTCGTTTGCGCGAATACTACTAGTAAAGCTGGCGCTTGTTAGGGGTCACTCTGTTTCAATGCAGTCTGAGTCGTCGACCCTTTCATAGGGGACGCTGCTGCGGTAGAGCGCGAGCAGGCATGAGTAGTAGGGATCGGCGTTGGTCGCTCGACTATGGCGGGGTTTCGACGCGTTTGCCACCGAGTACACAGAGTGATTAAGAGGGCACAAAGAGGGCTAGCCCAGGCCCGCCCCTACAAAGCTTGTCGGGTGCTGGCAGCTGGGCATTGGCGCGCGTTGTCCAATCTCGCCCGAAAATGATACAATGAGAGTGAAGCGCATCGTCGGGAGTGTCCAATTGAGGGCAAGATGGTAAGCCAAACCGACACTCATGCTATGAAATTGCTGGATCTGCCTTTGACCCTGCGTCTAAAGCAGAACGCGATCGTATTAAACAGCGAGCTGGGCCTGATTGAGGACGCGCGCGGACAATACAGCGCCCTACTATCAAATATCGTCTTTCCCCGCGGCTTGCACACGCTTTTGGCGCAGGTGGACGAAAAAGACGTCGTTGGGCAATTTCGCTATCGTCAGGGAGAAGCCAACGCGCATCTGGTTTATCTGGCGCCCAAGCTGGCGGATTCAGACAGCGATACAATCTGGTTGCACATGCTGGATTCGATGGCGGAGCAAGCCGGCCGCAGCGGCGCGCAGACGCTTGTTGGCGAGGTGGACTTGAACCATCGGCTCTTTGAGACCATGCGGCAGGCCGGTTACGCTGTATACAGCCGGCAAGTCGTCTGGCAGCGGGGGCCGCTCGCAGGCGACATGGCGCCCTCGCCGCTGACGGTCACGCCCGAGAACGAAGACGATGAGATTGGCATCGCCGCGCTTTTGGGCTGCACCATACCGCGGATCATGCAGTCGGTGATGGGACCGTCGCCGGATATGCAAGGATTGGTCTACCGCCGCGATGGGCAGGTTGAAGCCTACCTCGCCTATTCCGAGGGCAAACACGGCGTCTACTTGATGCCTTTTGTGCATCCGGAAGTGCTGAGCGAGGCGCCGGATATTCTGGCGGCCGCTTTGCAAGGGATTGATCGCTGCCGCAAGCTGCCCGTGTATATCTGCGTTCGCGGCTACCAGGGCTGGCTGGAAAATGCGGCGCGCGACCTGGGATTCGCGCCCTTGCTTGAGCAGGCGGTGATGGTCAAACATTTGACAGCCGGCGTCCGCCAGGCTTCGTTCGAGAGAGTCGACCTTAGCGCCAGGGGGCGCCAAAAGCCGGCGGCTAATCTGCCCATGGTCAAAATTAGCGCCCAAGCAGCGTGCAAATCAAGAGCGCGGCCGGCCTTGCCCGGCTAAGCTGAACGGGAAAAGATTGCCTTAGCCGCCAATAAGCAGATCAGCGGAGGACAGCTGCCGAGTACATGGATACGCATATCACTGACGATTTTGAGATTTTGCGGAGCGTATTGCCCCAGCGCATACGCGGCGCGATAGACGAGTACGGCAAGACGAGCAAGCTGCTGGAAATAGTTCTCGACCTGGGGCGACTCCCGACATCCCGCTACACCGACGGCGAACATCAACTCTCCAAAAGCGAGGTGACTGAGGCGGATCTGCATCAGTTGGTCGCAGAGTTGGGCGAGTTTGACGACGACAACCGCGCCGGCATCGAGCGTTCCCTGCATCGCATTTCAGCGATCCGCAATCGACGCGGCAAAATCGTAGGCTTGACGGTGCGCATCGGGCGGGCCGTATACGGCACGATTGACATCATCGCCGATTTGATCGAGTCCGGCCAGAGTGTGCTGATCGTGGGGCCGCCCGGCGTCGGCAAGACGACCTTGCTGCGCGAGGCGGCGCGGGTGCGCGCGCGCGACAAACGCGTCGTCATCGTGGATACATCCAACGAGATCGGCGGCGATGGCGATATCCCGCACCAAGCTGTCGGCAAAGCCCGGCGCATGCAAGTCTCCCAGCCGGATCGCCAGCATGAAGTCATGATTGAGGCGGTGGAGAATCACAATCCGGAAGTGATTGTCATTGACGAAATCGGTCGCGAACTGGAAGCCATGGCGGCGCGAACCATCGCCGAGCGCGGCGTCCAGCTGATCGGCACGGCCCACGGCAATACGCTGGAAAATCTGATGCTCAACCCTACGCTGTCGGATCTGATCGGCGGCATTGAGTCGGTGACGCTCTCGGATGATGAGGCGCGCCGGCGCGGCACGCAGAAAGTTGTGCTGGAGCGGCGGACGGCGCCCACCTTCGACATCATGATCGAGATTCAGGCCCGCGATCGACTGGTGGTGCATCCCGATGTCGCCTCGGCCGTTGACGCGATCTTGCGCAATCGCCCGCTGCCGGCTGAGCTGCGCGAGCGCGATTCGACCGGCGTGATTAACGTCAGCGACTACGTGCATGAGGCCGAGTCGCGCTCGGCGCCCGCGCGTGAAGGCGCTGGGGAATTGCGGCGCGGAGCGGGCGAAAGCGCTCACGTCGTGCGCGGCAACCGCAGTAACGGCAAAACCCGCAACGAAATGAAAGACGATGTCGCGCAACAGAATACGCGCGAGCTGCGCGCGATCAGCGTGTATGCCTACGGCGTGGCGCGCAACCGGCTGGAGCAAGCCGCGCGCCGCTTGGCTGTGCCGCTTTTGCTCAGCGATGATTTTGGCGAAGCGGAGGCCATCGTCACGCTGAAGACCCACTATCGCCGGCGCCCCCGTTTGATCACTGACGGAGAAAAGCGCGGTCTGTCGATATATGTCTTGCGCGCCAATACCGTGACACAGATGGAGAATTTCCTGGTGGACTTGTTCCGCTTGAACGGGCGCGACGACCCCGATCATTTCGGCGACGCCATGATGGAGGCGCAGCAAGCGATCAGTCGCATTCGCGCCGGCGAGGATTACATCAATCTCAAACCGCAAGCCTCGCAGGTGCGCAAGCGGCAGCATAAACTGGCGCGCCAGGCGCATATGCAATCGGCCAGCGTAGGCGATGAACCGCGCCGATTTGTCACGATTTACCGCGCCGGTTAGCGCGCGCGCAGTGCTCGACGACCTACTTTTCACTTTCGCCGGAGGCATGCTATGAGCCCGTCGTCTTTTCGTCCGGCGCCAATCCGCACCGACCATAGCAACGCCTTCGCCAACAACACCATGCGCGTTCGCCTGCCGGCCATCATTGATGAGGTGAAAACGCTCAATCCCGATTATCCGCCGGATATATTGCGGCATCTTACATGGCTGCGCCGCGATTTGTCGGAGGGGGCGCGGATAGCTGAGAGCGAACTCCTGCCCGCGGGCGACATCGGCGACTGGTCGCGCGCATTAAAGCGGCAGCGCGATATCGTCGCTAGCGAGCCGACCTGGCAGAACGCTGAATGGTTCTTCGCCGAGACCTATGCCTACCGTTGTTTGATAGAGGCCGTGCGCTGGCGCGAAAGCGGGCGCGATCCATTCTTGCCCAAGAAGCTAGAGGAGCTGCATAGCGATGCGCTTTGGCAGTTGGTTGAGCGCGCCTACGAGCCGCTTGACTCGCCCGAGAGCGAAGTGCGCCGCGCCGTCGAGTTCGCGTTATGGGGCAATCGCATCGACCTGAGTTACGCCCCCTCCAGCGAGAGGGGCGCCGAAATCAGCGCGGAAGACCTGCTCGTCGACGATCTCGATAGTTTGGCGGCTTATCTCTCCCATTCGCGCATATCGCCGGCCGGTCTTAAAGGTGGCGCGCCGATATATATCGTGGCGGACAACGCAGGCTCCGAATTGGCGATGGACTTGGTGCTGAGCGAATGCCTGCTGCGGCACGTGACGGACCGGGTTGTGATTTGCCTCAAAGCGCATCCGACCTTCGTTAGCGATGCCACGCCGGAGGATGTATGGATGATGCTCAACGAGATGCGACGGCGGGGACCAGGCGCCGCCGCACTGGCGAAACAGTTGCGGGGTCGCTGGTTTGGGGGCCAATTGCGCTTCTTACCGCACCCCTACTGGAATAGCAGCCGCTTCCTTTGGGATCTGTCGCCCGACATTTACGATTCCTTCGCGGATGCGCGTCTCGTGATCATCAAAGGCGACGCCAACTATCGCCGAACGGTGGGCGATGCGCTGTGGCCGGCGCATACGCCATTCGCCCAGGTGCTGGAATACTTGGAGGCGCCTGCGCTTTGCCTGCGCACGCTAAAGAGTGATCCGGTGGTGGGGCTGCCCTCAGCCGAGACAGCGGCGGCGCTGGACCAAGTCGATCCGCAATGGCGCGTCAACGGCCAACGCGGCGTGATCCAGTTCAAAGCTCAATCGTCGAAGAGCCAGTAAGTGGCCGTCGCCGGGTAGTCCTTTTCCAGCCAAGCCATGACCTTGCTGGGCTTGAGGCAGAGCAGCAAGCTATCTGTCTCCGCCAACTCCGGGTCCAATTCATACTTCTCGACGTAGCGCTCGCCGATTCGCTGCAACTGCGCCTCTGTGACCTGCGCTTCCGCTGCCGTTCCCTCGAATATCACCGTTTCGTCGCCGCTGTCCAGATGCACGACCACGCGGCTGTCGCGCGCGATATTACGCGCCTTAAGCGCCGCCCTGTCCGTGCCGAAGTACAATACGCCGTCCACCCAGGCGCCCCAGACGGGAACGCTGTGCGGGCGGCCGTCAGCGCAGACGCTGCAAACCCAATAGTTGCGCGCTGCATGCATGCGCTTATCGACCCAATCCCAACCCAGCATGGCGTCTACCTTGTCGGGCATGACGCCGTAATGGGGCATGTTGGGGCGGACGCGGCGCGCGTTCAGCGGCTGTATCATGGCAGGGCGCTAGGCGCGTTACTTGCTCATAGGCATGATGACGTGAGTGAAGTCGTCGCGGTTTTCCGGCTTGAGCACACCGGGATTCTCGGCGCCATTGCTCTGGAAGACGACCCGTTCTTCCTTGATGACGCGCAGCACGTCGATCAGGTAGCGGATATTGAAGGAGATATCGAGCGGCTCGCCTTCGGCGGTGGCGTCCAGCATGCCTTCGCTGTCGCCGCGTTCGGCGCTCTTGCCGACGATCAAGACTTCGGCCGGCTCGCCCGGGTTCTGCGCCGGCTTGACGCTCAGATTAGCGCTGTTGGCATTGTCGCGGGCGAAAATCTCGGCGCGCTGACAGACGACCAGCAGGTCGTTGGTATAGAGCACGGTTGATGTGACAAAGGCGCGCGGAATAATGGAGGCGAAATCTGGGAAGCGGCCTTCGAGCAGCTGTGAGGAGATCTGTATATTGGGCGCGAACACCGTGATGCTGTTGCGCTGGGCCGGCAGGGCAATGCCGATCTCTTGGTCGTCTTCGATGATGCGGGCAATCTCGTTCATGGTGCGCGCGGGCACGACCATGTCCTGCTTTTCGTCGAAAGTTTCGCTGATCTCAGACGTTCGCACCGCCAGGCGGTAGCCGTCGGCCGCGGCCATGGTCATCGTCTGCCCCTCGAGCTGCATATAGACGCCCGTCAAGATGGGGCGGTTCTGCTCTTTGGCGGCGGCGAAGGCGGTCTGCAAAATCATCTCGCGCAGGGTCTCGCCATCGAGCTGCAGGTCAGCGCTTTCGTTGTGATTTATTGGCGGGTACTCGTCCGAGTCGATGCCGCGGATATTCGAGGTCTGTACGCCGCAGCGCAAATGCACCGTGTGCGTAGCGGCATCCAGGCGCAAGTCCACCCGCTCGCGCGACAGGCTGCTGACCAATTCGCTGAAGGTTTTGGCGGGCAGGGTGATGCTGCCGCTCTGCTCGACTTTGGCGCCGATCCACATGGTGATGCTGAGTTCGAGGTTGGTGGCGGAAATCTTCAGGCGCGAGTCCTCAGTTTCCAGCAGCACATTGGCGAGCACGGGCAGGGGCGGGTTGCTGTCGACAGCTTTGGTGACGATGTTCAGGCTCTTGGCCAGGTTCTCTTGCAGGACGCTAACAATCATGATTTACCTCGTGGTGTGGCTGGGCCGCTTTGATGGAGCAGCCAGCCGAATCTACGTATTTGCACTATCGCAATAGTATAGCCCAAGATTTCGCCGTCGTCATTCGGGAAAGCGTGTGGGGCGTGATGCAATTTACAGACTTTGTTCGCATGGCAAGATTGATGCGTCATGTGAGCCGCATTCGTCGCTCTCGCGCGCAAGGCTGAGCGGCGGCATATCAGCGCGGCGAATGTCTGCGGGGTTGGCCGAGCGGCCGGCTCAACGGTTCTTACTCGTCCGGCGTAATATTGGTGACATCATCGTTTGAAATCTCGATTGTGTCGGCGTCGTCGATGGTCTCGACGCGCACAATCTCAATCTTGAGGCGGGCGATCAAGGCAGCCAGCCCGCCCAGCGCCGCCAGCACCGGATTGACGACAGCGGCTACGGCAACGACCACCACCGCTGGCGTCAAGGGCAACTCGATCAAGGCGTCGCCTTTGGCGTTGCGGATGATGAGGCGGCGGACATTGCCCTCTGCCACCAGGCTCTTGACGCGATCGACCAATTCATGCCCGGCGACTTCCATGTCTTCGACCCAGTCGCGTTGGTTCTTGGGTTTTTCAGGCTCGCTACCCATGCCGCTATCTCCACTATCTGCTCTTGTTAATTTCTACGTTGCAGTTGACTGGCGGTTGCGTAATCGGCGGGCGCTCAGCACAGCAATTGATAGAGGAGATCTTTCCAGCGCCCGGCATCCAGCTCCCAGCAAATCAGCGGCTTCAGCGAGTTTGCGGTCACCTCGCGCCAGACGGGGGCGTTGCGCGCATCGTCGCTCAGGTCGAGCTTGTCTACCACGGTCATGCCGCGCGTCAGTTCGCTGTCGCATTCGACATCGATGTAGTGATGGCTGCTGGCGGTGCAGATTGAGGGGTCGATGGCCGCGGCCATAGCCACGCCATCGGGCAGCGAGATGCCGATTTCGCCGGTCTGTATCTCGTAACCCTTCATGCCTTTGATATTCGAGTCGATAGTAAAGTCGGAGTAAGGCGTGCCGATGCCGCGCACCGCCTCGATGTCAGCGAGCGAGAGCACAAAGTCGCCCTGGCTGAATTCCCAGCCAACCATCTCGATCGGCAGGCCGGAGCGAAAGACGATGCGCGCCGCTTCCGGGTCGCACCAGATATTGTATTCGGCGGCGGGGGTGACATTGCCGTTGGTGCAGGCGGCCCCGCCCATGATCACGCAGCGCGAAACGAGGCCTGCGATGTCGGGCGCTTTGCGCAGCGCCAGCGCGATATTCGTCAGCGGTCCCAGGGTGACGAGCAGGATGCCGGGCCTGGCGCGTACGGTCTCGACGATGGCGTCAACGGCGTGCTTCTCGCTGGCTGCGCTACGCTGCGGCTGATAGCGGTCGCCCCAGTCGCCCAGGCCGTCCGCGCCATGGAACCAGTCAGCCGAGACGTATTCGCGCAGCAGCGGGCGATCGGCGCCTGCGAATATCGGCACATCGGCGTCACAGAGCTCGGCGAAATAGAGCGAATTGACCACGCCTTGCTCCAACGGGACGTTGCCGGCGACTACGGTAATGGCGCGCAGATCGACATCGCTGTGCCGCAGCGCCATCACCAGGGCCACGGCGTCATCAGAGCCGGCGTCGGTGTCGATCAAGAAAGGACGCGCCATGCGATTCCTCCCCGCGTTAATCGGTCTCGGCTAGCTGATCCACCGCCGCGCGCAGCCGCTCCAGCCCTTGTAACAGGGTTGAGCGCGGGCAGCCGAAATTCAAACGCACGAAGCCCCGGCCGGCTTCTCCGAAGAATTCGCCCGGGCTGGGCGCAACGCCGGCAATTTCTCGACAGAAATCCGTGACGTCGCCCTCAATGGGCAGGTCGCGCAAATCCATCCAAAGCAAATAGGTCGATTGCGGCACGGTGGTTTTGATCTGCGGCAGGCGCCGGCGGATGTAGTTGATGGCCAAGTCGCGGTTGTCCTTGAGGTAGATCAGGACTTGCCGCAGCCATTCCTCGCCGCCGGTATAGGCCCCGTACGCGGCTTCATAACCCATGATGTTGACGTGCGCGCTGATGCTCTGCAGGGCGGCCGCCGCCGTCTCACGGATGTCTTTGTTCTGGGCGATCAAGACCGAGCAAGCCAGGCCGGCCAGGTTGAAGGTCTTGCTGGGCGCGATCATAGTCAGGGTATTCTGGGCGATCTCGTCGGAGAGTGTGGCAATGGGAATGTGCTTGCCTTCCAGGATCAGGTCGGAGTGGATTTCGTCGGCAACGATCAAGACATTGTGTTTCAGGCAAATCTCGCCGATGCGCTCCAGCTCGGCGTGGGAATAGAGGAAGCCGGCCGGGTTCTGTGGATTGCACTGCAGGTGAATTGAAGTCTGCGGTTGGCTCGCGGCTTCGGCAAAGGCATCGTAGTCATTTTCGTAGTGAAAGGTATGGGCGTCATCGGCGATATATTGCATGTCGATTGAATAAGCGTATTTCTGATTGCTCGCGGCGACTTTGAAAAACGGCCCATAAACCGGCGATTGAATCAGCACCGCGTCGCCCGGTTTGCCGAAGCCGCGGCAGGTCGCGCCGAGCGTCAGCACCAGCCCAGGCGAAAACAGCACGTCCTCCGGACTGATGCGCCAGTCGTAGAGCTGATCCATGCGCTCGACGATGACTTCTTTGAGCTGCGGCGGGTCCATGGTGTAGCCGAAGACGCCGTGGCGGGCGCGCTCAATCATGGCGTCGATGGCGGATGGGGGCGATCGGAAATCCATGTCCGCCACCCACATGGGCAGGCAGTCGCTCTCGAATGCGCCCCATTTTGCGCTGTGATGCTGCGTCCGGTCGATAACTTCGTCGAAGTTGAATGCGGTCATAGTCGGGCTCTCTACCGTCTGCGGAAAGGATGCCTGGAAATATAACCGATGACCGGTGGCGATGCACGGGCGGCTTTGTTCCCTGGCTACCAGAATTGCGTCCAGAAGTCGCGCTGCTTTTCCTGGCGGAAGCGCTGCACCCACGCTTCCGACAGGTCGTTGCTGAGGCGCTGATATCGCGGCGCGGGAACCTTGAAGTCCGTCGGCCGCTCAATGTCGAGGCAGTCGAGGACGGCGCGAACGGTTGCGGCAGGATGCGCGACGAAGTCTTCGTAGATGATGCCGTAGGGCTGGATGCTATTTTCAGCGAAGTATTCGGCCCAGACCGCCTCGCGAATCATGATCTCTTGCAGCAGATGATCGATGGCGGCGAAGTCATAGCGCGGCGTCGAGTTTTCGACGACGTCCTGGGAACTCCAGCGGCCGGTTTGAATCGCCATCCAATGGGAGACGGCCTGACGCGCTTTGTTGCGGCGCGTCAAATGCAGGTAGCGCAGGTCGGGGAATATGCGATCCAGCGCGGCTTTCAGCGGCAGGCTGTCAAAGCCCTCGATCGAGCGCAGCCGCCGGGCAAAGTCCCGCCAGTAGCCGCCGCCGACCTTGCTGCCAAATACGCCATTGGCGCTGGTATCGGCCGCAAGTATCTGTTCAAGATAGGCGCGGTAGTCGGGGATGGCATCGCCGCGTGGATTGTCCGGCGAGATATTGTGATAGAAGTGTTCTTTGGGCCGGCCGGCGAGGCCCGTGTCCGCCAGCAACTGCGACAAGAGCGTGCTGCCGCTGCGGACGGTGAAGCAGATGAAATAGGCTTTGCCAGCGTGCATCGGCGCTTAGGCGAGCTCTCGAATGTCGCTCAGGCGGCGCGCGATGTCGTCCAGATTAAAATTACCTGCCGAAACCGTAGCCCGAACGGCGAATAACCGCCGCGAGTCGTCGTTGACGCGCGAAACTTCTACGGGCGCGCCGTAAATCTCGCCGACGATTTCAGCGATTTCCGCGCGGACGGCGTCGAAAACTTCCGGCTGGTTGCGATAATTCATGCGGTCGAGGAAGCTGATCTTGGCTGAGCTGTAATCGAAGACCAGATCGCCCGGGGCCTCGGCTTCCAGCGCCTGGGCCGCTTGCAGGGCGTGCTGGAACGACAGTCGCAACGCAGCGGACAAGTTATCCGGCAGATCGCGCTTGCGTATGTAATTCAAACCGGCTTGACCATCGCCCAGGTCATAGGCGTAGTCGGCTTCGTCGGCGACCAAAATGACGCCCGGACCCTTGACTACATGCTTGTAGTCGATGACATCGATCAGCATGCCGGGGACTGTGTGCTCCTGGATCCAGCGCTGGAAGATGGGCAGGATGTCGGCTGGCTGCAATTTGGGCTTTTGCTTCAGACTGAATTTGACGCCGAGACGTTTGGGTACAGTTGTCATGGTTGCCTCACATTGTATTTTCTTTTGGGCGAGACAAGTCCCGCCCCTACGGCTGCTGTCGAAAAATGGTCATCAGCCGACGATGACGCCGTTGATGCGCTGTTCGGCGCTATGGACATTCTCGATGAAAAGCTGGGTCTCATCAATGATCTGATGGGCGTAATCTTCGTTGATGCGCGCCGGCGCCTCGGCATGACGTTTGAAGAGGTAGCGGGCGAATTTGCCTTTGGCGAAGCGATCGTAGATCAGCTCGGTATCGTAGAAACGCGAGCGGAACTCCTGCACGATGACGTTGTAATCGTCGCCCACGTCCAGGTATTTGGTGCGGACCAGCGCGCGCGCCGCCAGCACCATCGCTTTGTAGGCATTACGATCAGCGGCAGCGAAGTCGCCGTCATCAAGCGCCAGCAGGGCCTCGAAGTGCGTCGACTCGGCGCGGGAGATTTCCATCGAGAAGAGCGAGACCACCTCGCCGGCGCATTCGCCGACGCCGATATCATCGATGGTGTAAACACGGGAATCGCCCCAGTCGCTGAAGTATGACGGATTCTCCTCGAAGCTGGGCAGCTTGGTGAAGGGCTGAAGCATGGCTTTGATCTCCTTGCGTCCCAGCTCCTTGACCCAAGTCTGGAAGTTCTCGTCTTCGGCGCGCTCGGCCACGTAGCGCTCGGTTAACGCCTCCAGCACATCCGGCACGCTCTTGGCCGGCACCGCGCCGCAAGCCAGGCCGTAACTGCCGGCGTTCTGCTGCCACTGTCCGCCGAGCACCACCTGGAAATGCGGCATCTTGTGGTTGCCGGAGCGGCGGCTGTTGCCGAAGAAGCCGATATCGGCCACGTGATGCTGGCCGCAAGAATTGAAGCAGCCACTCACCTTAATCTTGAGATCCCGCACGGCGTCGGGCAGCAGGTTGATCTTCTCGATCAGGCGCGTGCGCAGCTCCGCAGTCAGGCCGCGTGACGAAGCGATGCCGAGCTTGCAGGTATCGGTGCCGGGGCAGGAGGTGATGTCGACGATGGTGCCGGCGCCGGAATCCGCCAGTCCGATGGCGTCAAGGTCGCGGTAGATTGCCGGCAGGTCGGCATCGGCCACCCAGCGCAGCACAAAATTCTGCTCCACCGTAAGCCGGATATTGTCACCGACGTAGCGCCGGGCGATATCGGCCAACTGGAAGCCTTGCTCGGCCGTGAAGTCGCCCAGCGGCGTATGCAGTGTGATGGTGCTGTAGCCGCTCTGCGCTTGCTTATAGACATTCGTTCGATACCACTCGGCGAAGCCATCGGGCAGCGCAGCGCCATTCAGGGCCATGCCCGCTTTGGCCGGCTCGTAAACGAAGTCGCCCAGGCTGTCCATGTAAGCGGTATGGCGCTCATCGGGCGGCACAATCTTCAATTCCTCTTCAACCAACCCCCGGAATTCGTCGATGCCCAATTTCGCCACCAGGAATTTCAGGCGCGCGCGGTTGCGGTTCTTCTTTTCCCCGAGGCGGGCGAAGACACGGGCCACCGCCTGCGTAAGCGGCAGCAGCTCTTCTTCGCTGACGAATTCGGCCAGGACTTTGGCTTGGTGGGGCACTGTGCCCAGGCCGCCGCCGACAAAGACGGTGAAGCCGCGCACAGTCTCGCCCTCGATCTCGCGCGATTGCGCCAGCAAACCCAGATCGTGCATCTTGACCAGGCCGCAAGCGTGGCCCGCGCAGCCGGAGAAAGCCACTTTGAACTTGCGCCCGAAATCCTGCACATCGTCATGGCCGAGCAGGAATTGCGTCATGGCATCGGCGTAGGGGCTGACGTCGAAGACCTCGTCGTGGCAGACGCCGGCCAATGAGCAGGCGGTGATATTGCGCACGGAATTGCCGCAGGCTTCTTGGGTGGTGATGCCCACTGCCGCCAGCCGCCGCATCAAATCGGGAGTGTCGTCGATATGGACATAGTGCAGCTGAATGTCTTGCCGCGTGGTGATATGCAGGATGCCACCGGAATATTCGTCCGCCAACTCGGACAGGACCTCCAGCTGTTCAGCCGTCAAGCCGCCGTAGGGAATCTTGATGCGCTGCATGCCCGGCGCGTCCCAAAGCGTATCCGGTCCCTTGACGATGTCGTCCGAGGGGAAGCTCAGCTCGCGCGTTTGCACGCCATCATGCCGCTGGCCGTTGTCGTAACGCTGGCCATAGACGCCTTTGCGCAAGCGGGATTCGGCGAAGACCTTCTCATCCAGCTTGCCTTGCTTGCGCAATTCCATTTGCGCCTCGTAAATGTCGATGAGATTGCCCATTTCGGCTGGTATCTCATCTTGTAGCAACTCTTTCCAGCTAGTCATTTCACCCCTGTCCTTTCCGTTGTTTTCCGCTGCGATCTCTTTATTTCTCGTATTTGCGCCCGCATCAGGCCGGCGTCGGATTCATTTCGCGGTCGATGCCTTCCGTCGGCAGCAGATCAAACCAGGCCACGCCCGCTTCTCGCAGGCGCACGACATCGCCGATGACGGTGATGGCCGGCGGCAATATCCCCTTGCGCCGGGCGATAGCGGCGATTTGCTCGACGGAACCGGTGTAGCTGCGCTGATGCGCCGTGGCGCCCCATTCGATGACGGCCGCCGGAGTATTGGCATCCAAGCCCTGCGCGATCAGTTGCTGCGTGATGGCGGGCAAGTTTTTGACCCCCATCAAGATGACGATGGCGCCGCCGATATTCGCCACCGCTTCATAGTTGATGCCGCTGACTGATTTGGCCGGGTCTTCATAGCCGGCGATGACGGTGAAGGCGCTGCTGATGCCCCGTTGCGTAAGTGGGATGCCGGCGTAAGCGGGAACGGCGAAGGCGCTGGAAACGCCCGGTACAACTTCGAATGGGATGCCGAATTCGCGGCAAGCCAGCGCCTCTTCTCCGCCGCGCCCGAATATAAAGGGATCGCCGCCCTTGAGCCGTACGACATCCTTGCCCCTGAGCGCGCGCTCGATGAGCAGCGCATTGATATCGGCTTGCGCCAGCCGATGGCGCGTTGGCTGCTTGCCGGCGTTGATCAACTCGGCGTCGGACCGCGCTTCCTCCAGCAGCTCAAAGGGTATCAGCCGGTCGTAGACGACGACATCAGCTTGCCGCAGCAGGCGCGCGCCCTTGCGCGTGATCAGATCCGGATCGCCCGGGCCGGCGCCAACCAGATAAACGGTACCAGTCTTCATGCCACGGCCTCTCTTATCTTTTGCGCCTTTGACAGCCATAAGTTGCATGCGGAGCGGCAGGGCAGCGCCGCGCTGGCTGATTTGCGCGCCTGCCACCAGGTCGGCTGGCAGACGCAACCGGCGCAGACCTGCTCGATTGTTTGCTGCACTAATGGCCGCGGCAGCAGGTGGATGTCCTTGAACATACCGACTTGACGCTGGCTGACGGTTTGCAGCGACTCGGTAGCGAATTGCCCGCTCTGCCGCGCCGCCCAGTCAGCTGCCAGGCCGGGGTACACCGTCTCCAGTACCGCGTGGGCTTGTTCCGGCGCCGCCAAATCTACACGCCAGCCGCCGGGTAAGTCTGCGCTGGTCGAAAGGGGCCGGAAGGGCGCGCTGCGCAGGCGCCTCCGCAATTCCCCCGGTGTCGACATTGTGCGGCCCGGCCTGGCATCGCCGCTGCGCCAGGCGCGGTCTGCGCTGAGCATCAGCTGGCCGAAACGCATGCTGCCTTCGCGCTTCAGGGCGCTTAGGAGCGCATCTCTGCCGGCAGCGGGAAAGCCGGACCAGTCGCCGGCGTTCTCACGGCCGTCGAATGCCAGACCGGTTGCGCGGGCCAGCTCCAGGATGACTTGGCAGATCGACTGGTCCGCCCCGACCGGCTCGCAGTAATAGACCCGGCGCCCGTTCACTGACTCGCCTGCTCGCTGCCCCGAAATGCCCAGCGCCCGCGGGACATCCCCGGTGACGTGCGAGCCTTCGGCCAGGAAATAGGGCAGGGCGATGATGTTGGGCGAGCTTGTATTGTGGTAAACGCTGGCAATGGCGGGCTCGTCATCGAGGTAGACGGCGACCACTTCTCGGAGCCAGCCAAGCGCGCGCAGGCGGTCGGCTTGCGCTTTGGCGGCGGCGCGACTGTTGCGATTGCGCGGCGTGCCGTGCCCGATGATGGCGGCGGCGGTTTGGTCCGGCTGCAGCCCGAACCTGTCGACCGTTTCGCGCAGGCGCGCGTTCACGATGGAATCCAGCAGCTTGTGCTCGCCCACCGTAGGCGTCAGGTGAATGCGCCGCTTGCCGCGCCGGGTCAGAGGGCCGTCCAGTCCCATCTCGGCCGGCAATACGTCTCGCGTAAAGTAGCCTTGCGCGGTGAAGACCGGCACGACGACCACCTCATCAGCGGCGACGCTGTCCAAGACACGCGAGAAGGCCGGCTGCTCCTTCCAGAAGCAGGCGGTGATTTCATCGGCCAGGCCCATGCGGCGCAGGCGATCGACATAGCGCCAGACGACGCCGGCGGTCTCAGCGCTGATATGCGAGCCATGCCCGGCCAGTACCAGAGCGGCGCGACTCATTCCGACGCCCCTTCCAGCAGGATCTGTTGAAAGACGCGCTGCGCCTTGTCGCGGTCGCCGGCGCGCAATAGGGCCAGCACTTCAGAGGTGACGATGTCTTCGTAAAGCGTTTGCCTGTTCGCTTGCGACGGGGAGTTTTCCGGCAGCGACGCGCGCAGCGCCCCCAGCCAGTCGGCCAGGATGGCGTATTCCTCGCCCAGGTCCTGCGTCAACTGGCGTTTGAGTTGGCGGACGAGCGCGGGTGACTGGCCGTTGCTGCTGAGCGCGATGGTGAGCGGCGGCTTCTCGATCAGCGCCATATTGCTGAAGTCGCTGTCGTCGCTGCTGCCATTAGCCACATTGCAGAGCGCGCGGATGCGGTGGGCGTCCTGCGCTACCGTCTGGTTCACGCGCGAATCTGGAGTTGTGGCGATGACCAGAATCGGCATGGCGTCGTTGAGCATATCGCGCTGGTAAGGCTCGGCGATCCACTCAATCGTACCCTCAGCGGCCAAGGCCTGTAGATCCGGGCTGGCCTCCGGGCTGACCAGCAGGACGCGCGCGCCAGTACGTACAAGGTGTTTCACCTTGCGCGCGCCAACGCGTCCGCCGCCGATGACGGCCACCTGCCGGTCCTGCAAATGGAGCAGTATGGGATACCCGCCGCCGGTCTCAGGCACGCATCACCTCCGAGGCCCGTTCCTCGATCAGCGGAATATGGATGCCGCATTCGGTCTTGGATCGGTTGGCCCAGCGTCCGCTGCGCCCGTCTGCGTTTGCGGCTCTGGCCTTGGTGCAGGGCCAGCAGCCGATGCTGGGATAACCGGCGCGGTGCAATTTGTTAAAGGGCAAGTCGTGCTCGTGGATGTAAGCCCAGACGCGATCCTCGCTCCAGTTGGCGAAAGGCGCGATCTTGACCAGGTCGCTGCGGCTGTCCTGGCTGAGCACGGGCGTGTTGGCGCGGCCCGCCGACTGATCGCGGCGCAAGCCGGTGACCCAAGCCCCGAAGCCGGCCAGCGCAGCGCGCAGCGGAACGGTCTTGCGGATATGGCAGCAGCGGTCCGGGTTGCGTTCCCAGAGGCGGTCGCCATAATCGCGCGCCTGCTGCCTGGGCGTCTGCCGTGGCTTGACGCGCCGCAAATCGAGCTGGAAGCGCTGCTCAAGATCATTGATCAGGTCCTGCGTTTCCGGGAAGAGCAGCCCCGTATCCAGGGTCAGCACAGGCCTACGCGGCGCGATGCGCTGCATCATGTGCAGTGCCGCGATGCCGGTGATTTGAAAGCTGGTGACGATAGCCAGCCGCTCGCCATAAGTTTCGCCCGCCCAAGAGAGTATTTCGTAGGGGCTCGCATTTTCGAATTGTTCCGCTAGTGTTTCAATGTGCTTGTGTTGCATCTCGTCTCCCCAAGTGAGTGTTCATCTCGATAAAGCAAAGAGCGCCTCGGATTATCCGAAGCGCCCCAATCTTGCTGAACGTCTCACTGGCAACATCGATCTGCCAGCCCCGGATAACCCCGCCGAATCGGCACGGCGCGGCAACAACATACGCCGGGACAGGACTGGATTCTGATGATTGACTTGATTCTCATGCTTCGCCTCGAAACAAAAAACCCCGTGTCGTCACGGGGCATTTAGGTCTGGCTTGCTTTACGTCAATATCGACTTAGCAAGGCGCCACCGCAGGACTATCGGCTGATAGCGTCTGACAACAACAGGGGGCGCAACAAACGAAAATCATTGACCTGATATCCTTCGTTTTTGCAACTGACAGGGATGCTAGCGCAACAGTAATCATTTGTCAACCGATTGATTGAAAATGCGCGCAACTTGACACTGCGCGTCTAGGTGCTGCCCATGCGCAGGGCGCCGTCCAGGCGGATGGTCTCGCCGTTGAGCATCGGGTTCTCGACGATCTGCTGCGCCAACTGCGCGTATTCCGCCGGCAGGCCCAGGCGCTGCGGGAAGGGAACTTGCGCTCCCAGCGAGGCGCGGACTTGGTCTGGCAGGCTGCCGAGCAGCGGCGTATCGAATATGCCCGGCGCGATCGCGTAGACGCGGATGCCGTTGCGGGCCAAGTCGCGGGCGATGGGTAGGGTCATGCCCACGATGCCGCCTTTGGAGGCGGAGTAAGCCGCTTGCCCAATTTGGCCCTCGAAGGCCGCCACGGACGTCGAATTGATGATGACGCCGCGCTCGCCCGCTTCGTTCGGCGGATTGTCCGCCATTAGCGCAGCCGCCAGCCTGATGCAATTGAAGCTGCCGATGAGATTGACGCGAATCACGGTCTCGAAATGGTCCAGCGGATGCGGGCCGCGACTGCTGATGGTGCGCGTGGCCAGGCCGATGCCGGCGCAATTCACCAGCACATTTAGCCCACCGAATTCCGTCTGCGTCAGCTTAAGCGCCGCTTGCACATCCGCCTCGCTGCTGACATCGGCCCGGACGAAGCGCGCGCAGTCGCCCAGATCGTCCGCCAGGCGCGCGCCTTTGTCGCTGTCGCGGTCCAGGATGACGACGCGAGCGCCCTGCTCGATAAAGCGCGCAGCCGTGCCGGCGCCCAGGCCGGACGCGCCTCCCGTGATTAGCGCGATGGCATCTTGCATTTGCATATTGTCGGCTCCTATTGTTGGCGCGGCTTCTACATACTTACCACCGAGTACACAGAAGTAATTCTAGCAAAGTAATGCGACATAAAATGGGACGCTGTATGGCTTGATTGGTATTAGCGATGAATTCGCCGGAATTTTACCCCACCCCCGGCCCCTCCCCGACGAGTCAGGGAGGGGAGCTTCGGCAGCACAAGCTGGCTTGGAGACTCCATTTGTCATCCGAAACGACATTGCTACTCTCAATTCCGCCCATTGCTATGGGGGGATTGAGGGGGCTAGAGCGTGGGCGGTACTCCTGATAAAAGTACCGAATAAACGTTACAAATATCCACGGTAGTTCGTCGGCGATTCAGTGAATTGATATGCCGGCAAAGTGGAGTGCGATGGAAGATCGGCGCTAGCGCCCGTTGCTGCCGTGCAGGTTGTTCAGGAATTCCTGATTGGTGTCATAGAGGCGGAAGTTGTGCAGCAGCTGCTCGGTGGCGCCGACGATGCCTTCCGGCTGTTCCGCCAGGTGCGACCACATGCGCCGCATGGTGTAGACGCGCTGCAGTACATCGGGTCCCAGCAGCAATTCCTCGCGCCGGGTTGACGACTGCTCCACGTCAAAGGCCGGGAAGACGCGCCGTTCTTGCAGCTTGCGGCTGAGGTGCAATTCCATATTGCCGGTGCCTTTGAATTCCTCGTAGATGACATCGTCCATCTTGCTGCCGGTATTAACCAGGCAAGTGGCGACGATGGTCAGGCTGCCGCCTTCCTCGACATTGCGCGCGGCGCCAAAAAGCCGTTTGGGCGGGTGGATGGCGGATGGATCCAAGCCGCCGGACAGTGTGCGGCCGGTGGAGGGCACGACCAGATTATAGGCGCGCGCCAGACGCGTGACGCTATCCAGCATCATGACCACGTGCCGCTTGACTTCCACCAGTCGCTTGCAGCGTTCCAGCGCCATTTCCGCCACGCGGACGTGATGGTGCACCGGATCGTCAAAGGTGGAGGCGATCACCTCGGCGTCAACCGAGCGATCCATGTCGGTGACTTCTTCCGGCCGCTCGCCGATTAGCGCGATCATCAAGTGAACTTCGGGGTAATTCTGGCTGATGGCGTTGGCGATGTCTTTGAGTACGGTGGTCTTGCCGGCTTTAGGCGGCGACACAATCAAGCCGCGCTGGCCGAAACCGACCGGCGCGATCATGTTGAGCATGCGCGTGGAAATGATGCGCGGCAAGGTTTCGAGGTCGAAGCGCACTTCGGGGAAGATTGGCGTCAGACGCTCGAAACTGGCCCGATTGCGAATCTCGTGCGGGTTCAACCCATTGACGGCGTCGACGCGCAGCAAGCCATAATAGCGCTCGGTGTCTTTGGGCGGCCGAACTTGCCCGATGACCATGTCGCCCGTGCGCAGGTTGAACTTCTTGATCTGCGTCTGGCTGACGTAGATGTCGTTCTGGCCCGGCAAATAGCCTTCCGCGCGCAGGAAACCGATGCCGTCATCGACGACTTCCAAGACTCCGCCGCGCAGTTGATTGCCGCGCCGCTCGGCTTCTTCGCGCAGCAAGCCGATGATCAGGTCCTGCTTTTTGAGCTTGCTGAAGCGCGGCACATTTTGGTCGCGCGCCATCGTGCGCAATTCGGGCAGGGTTTTTCTTTCAAGTGTTGCTATGTTCATTCAATTCATCCTGGGAATCTAAGTTGCGGCGGAGCTGGTATTTTGTTGTGCCGCATACTCTCGAACGTTTCCATTTGTGGTTTTCGGAGGGAAACACTCCGTTAGTTGCCTGTACGGCAAGTTTCGCAAAGCGCCAAACGTGGTTTTGGCAATCCGTGCGAATCATCAATTCGGGTGGGCTCGTTGAAACAAGGACTCTCGACTCTGACTATAGCATACCTGCGAATTCGAGTCAATCGCTTATCGGTAGTGTACCAGAGCAATCGCACCACTATTCGGAAAATGCTTTGAGGATTTGCCATCGAAGCTTATCGTTCCGCGCTGACTGTAATCGCTTGCGCCGCAGGCTGATTTTTTTGGGGTGTTTTTTGAGCAAAGCCAAGGCGATATGCTGTAGCACAGCGAAATTTTCTGGGCTGTGTCCTACACGAATACGGCTGTCGTCTTGCCGAAAGGTCACATCCAAGACCCGATGGAGTTTATTTTCAATGTGCCAGTGCGAACGAATTATTCGCTGGAGTTGATTGGCATCCTTCCCTTGTAAAGAGGAGATAAAATAGCGCGTCTGCGTGTTTTGCCACTGCCCATCCAGTAATTGGGCATGTTGGACGCGGACTAGCGACTGCAAGCGCGTCCAGCCTTCTTGCTGGCTTAAGTCATTCAAGACAGCGGCATCGGTCATCACTTCACAGACCCGGCGCTCGACACGACCACGCGGCTTGCTGATTTCTTCGTTGTGACTATATTGACCTATCAAGCGCGGATGGCGGTCATCCGCATAAGCGAAAAGGGACTGGGCTGCATCGTACAAACTGCCCTGATTTTCCTTTAAGGCTATGACATAATCCGCTCCGTGCTCGCTAACAATAGACTTCACGATGTCTTTCTGACAGCCCATCGCGTCCAAAGTCACGATACAGCCTTTCAAATACAGCAATTTCAGCAATTCGGGAATTTCAGGTATCTCATTGCTTTTCGCGTCCACAGCGCGCTTGCCCAAGACCAAGCCGGCTTCCACTGACCAGGCATGCAACAGATGCAAGGCGCTCTTTCCTTGCCTACGATCATGGCTGCGCCGCATCGTCTTGCCGTCTATTGCCACAATATCGCCTTCAGCTAATACTGGCTTGATGCTGCTAATCCAATCTTGGTAGCACAACTGTACCTGCTGAGGGTCTAATAGTTGGAAGACGCGGGCAAATGTATCGTGCGAAGGAATACCGTTAGGCAACTCTAAAAATCCCCTTAACCATTCCTCTTTATCCTCGCCAAAATCAACAATGTCCACCCAGGTCTCGGCGCCGCTGATCACCGCGCAGATCGCGATGATGATGATATCCAGCAACGGGTGTAATTGACCATGTTCGCGACGCGGATCTTCTAAACTGGCAAAGGCCTCCGCTATGCCACTTGGGCTCATCTCGGGCTCTCCTCATCCGTATTGATGAACCCATTCTATTCACCTTTCATTTCTTGGTGCGATTGCTCTGGGTAGTGTACCAGAGCAATCGCACCACTATTCGGAAAATGCTTTGAGGATTTGCCATCGAAGCTTATCGTTCCGCGCTGACTGTAATCGCTTGCGCCGCAGGCTGATTTTTTTGGGGTGTTTTTTGAGCAAAGCCAAGGCGATATGCTGTAGCACAGCGAAATTTTCTGGGCTGTGTCCTACACGAATACGGCTGTCGTCTTGCCGAAAGGTCACATCCAAGACCCGATGGAGTTTATTTTCAATGTGCCAGTGCGAACGAATTATTCGCTGGAGTTGATTGGCATCCTTCCCTTGTAAAGAGGAGATAAAATAGCGCGTCTGCGTGTTTTGCCACTGCCCATCCAGTAATTGGGCATGTTGGACGCGGACTAGCGACTGCAAGCGCGTCCAGCCTTCTTGCTGGCTTAAGTCATTCAAGACAGCGGCATCGGTCATCACTTCACAGACCCGGCGCTCGACACGACCACGCGGCTTGCTGATTTCTTCGTTGTGACTATATTGACCTATCAAGCGCGGATGGCGGTCATCCGCATAAGCGAAAAGGGACTGGGCTGCATCGTACAAACTGCCCTGATTTTCCTTTAAGGCTATGACATAATCCGCTCCGTGCTCGCTAACAATAGACTTCACGATGTCTTTCTGACAGCCCATCGCGTCCAAAGTCACGATACAGCCTTTCAAATACAGCAATTTCAGCAATTCGGGAATTTCAGGTATCTCATTGCTTTTCGCGTCCACAGCGCGCTTGCCCAAGACCAAGCCGGCTTCCACTGACCAGGCATGCAACAGATGCAAGGCGCTCTTTCCTTGCCTACGATCATGGCTGCGCCGCATCGTCTTGCCGTCTATTGCCACAATATCGCCTTCAGCTAATACTGGCTTGATGCTGCTAATCCAATCTTGGTAGCACAACTGTACCTGCTGAGGGTCTAATAGTTGGAAGACGCGGGCAAATGTATCGTGCGAAGGAATACCGTTAGGCAACTCTAAAAATCCCCTTAACCATTCCTCTTTATCCTCGCCAAAATCAACAATGTCCACCCAGGTCTCGGCGCCGCTGATCACCGCGCAGATCGCGATGATGATGATATCCAGCAACGGGTGTAATTGACCATGTTCGCGACGCGGATCTTCTAAACTGGCAAAGGCCTCCGCTATGCCACTTGGGCTCATCTCGGGCTCTCCTCATCCGTATTGATGAACCCATTCTATTCACCTTTCATTTCTTGGTGCGATTGCTCTGGGTAGTGTATCGAATTCGGTTGAAATAGAAATGACGTGAACTCCGATTCATGCTAGTTGTCCTAGCAAAGCAAAAGAACAGGAGCCACGTCATGTACACTAGGATAACGCAGCCAGGATATGGTTTCAAATCTTTTTTGGCGGGCCTGAGAGCCAAACTGGCCGCGACCGCGTCTCAAATGATTGAATCTCAACTGGAGCGGGAAGTCACCGCCCGGTTGTATCGCCAAGCCTACCAAAGGCGCTCGCAGGTATCGCGTCAAAGTCAAGCGACCTGTCAAGTCTGCGGCAGTCAGCAGGCTAGTGATTTTGTGCGCAATGGACGGCGTCGGCGTCAATTAGTGACGGATTATGGGGTGTTGCAGGTCTGGCTGCCGCGTGTGCGCTGTCAATGTAATGGCAGTGTCAAGATACCCTTTTCCATCCTCAAGCCCTATCAACAAATTTGGGATGATGTCTGTGATCGCATTGGGCGCTGGGCGGATTTAGGCTTGAGTTTGCGGCAAATGCAGGCGGAAATCGGCGAGCAGTGTGGCACTCAAATGGGCTTGCGGACTTTGAATCGGGAGGCGCAAGCGGTGCGGATGCCGCCAGCGATGCCCTTGACCAGTTGCCCGCCAGTGGTCATGCTGGACGCCATTTGGCTGACCTTGCTCGAGGATACCGGTCAGAGCAAAGTCGACAGTCGCCAACGCCAACGCTCGGTCAAAGCGCGGCGCAAAGTCTGTGTCCTGGTGGCTTTGGGACTGTATCCGCAAAACCGGCGCTGGGGCATTGTGGGCTGGCAGTTGGCTGAGGATGAAAGTCGCCAGGCTTGGGAAGGCCTCTTATCCGACTTGGCGGCGCGCAAGCTATATCGCCAACGGGGGCTGGAACACTTCATTCATGACGGCAGCAAGGGCTTGATTGCCGCGCTGAACTATCTGCACCCTCATGTACCACATCAACGTTGCGCCTTCCACAAGCTGCGCAATCTCTGGCAGAGCATTCAAGTCCCCGATGCCTTGCCCAGCGGACAAGCCCGTCAATTCAAACAGCGCATCCTGCAACCCATTCGCGCCATCTTTGAGGCGAAAGACAGTCGAGAAGCAACAGAATTAAGGGATGCTTTCTGTCGGACTTATGCCGAAACACAATCTGATTTAGTCGCCACGCTGCAACGAGATTGGCAGGAGACCATTGCCTTTTTCCGGGTACTGCAGCGATACCCTAAGTGGCCGCGCTCGGCTTTACGAACGACCAGCCTCTTGGAACGGGTCAATCGAATGTTGAGACGGCTTTTCCGCCCCAAAGGCGCATTTCACTCGAGGACAGGTTTAATCGCTACTGTCGCGCGTGTGCTTAACCCATATCGGCTCGTATGAATTTCAACCGAATTCGATACACTACCCGCTTATCAGACGATTATATGAGTTTATTACACTTTGCTCGGGAGCGCTGGTTCTGAGACTGATTTGCCGCTAAACGCTAACATGAATTATAAGTAGAAACGGCGTGATGGGGGCACTGTTTGCGCAGCGAATTGCAGAACCCCACCGGCGGGCAGGGTCCTGTAAATAAAATCTTACTGCGTGTTGCTCAGGCGCTAGTCGAGATCGTCATGCAATTCCTTGGCTTCCGCATTGAGCTCGGCCAAGGCTTCAGCGGCAGGCGTATCGCCGTTGACCACTTCGGCGATGGTATTCGGCACTACTCCGCGCACCGCGCTGTAGCTGGGCAAACCCGGCGACGAATAGACGCTCACCATGCCGTCCTGCAAGATGCCTTGTACTTCGACGAAGCGGGAGTAGGGCATGAGCGGCTCGGTGAAATCGTCTTCGCTGACTTCGATGTCGTTGCGAATGCTGAAGTAACCGGTGGCGCCGGACCAGGCCAACTGCGCCTCTGCGCCTGCGAGGTAGCGGACGAAGAGCCAGGTGGCTAGTTCAGCTTCCGGGCTGGCGGTCAAGATCACCTGGCTGGGCACGAAGAGCTGGATGGTGCGCCCGACGCCGTCCGCGCCCGGGAAAGCCGTAACGACCCATTCGTCGGTCATCTCGGCTGTAGCGGCGTCCCCGGTGATGTAGGGGATGCCGGCCGAGCTGCCAGCGGCGAAGGGCGTCAAGCCGATGGAGAAGTCGGCTGTATTCTGGAATCGCTCGGCGAAGAGATAGGCGCAGTCATTGGCCAGCATGCGCGTGAACATCTCCATAGTAGCCGCCACTTCATCGGACTCGAAGATGTATTCGCCGGCTTCGCTATCGAAAATCGCTCCGCCGTGTGCTGCCACAAAACTCTCGAAGTGTGATGTGCCGGTGTCCAGCGGATAACCTTGGTACATATCGCTGGCACCCGCGGCGCAGGCAATCTTCTCGAACTCGGCCAGTGTCTCGGGCACGCGCCGTTCAAAGCCCAAAGCCTCGACGATGTCCAGGTTGGTGTAGAAGACGTTCAGCGAATTCTGATTGGCCCAGGCCACACGCATGCCGTAGAAAGGCGCGAAGTCCAACTGATTGACATTGAGCAGGTTGAAATTGAGGTTGCTCTGTTCGGCGGCCGGGATGCCCCAGTTCGGGCTGTTGAGCAGCAGATTGATATCGACGACGACGCCTTCGTTGGCCCAGCCAGCCGCGGCGTTGGCGTATCCTGCTGCCATATTCGGCAGCTCGCCCGAGAGGATCGCCGTATTCATCAGGTCTTGAATGGTGCCGTAATGTCCCTGGTGAATGGCTTCCACTGTGATGCCGTATTCATTGACGCTGTTGAAGTCGTCAATTAGGCGAGCCAACGTGTCGCCCTGTGAGCCGTCTTCGGCGTGTTGATGCCAGTAGACGACCGTCTGCCCGCTGGGATCAATTCCTTCATAATCGGTGTCGCCTTGCGCCAGCGCCATACCAGCGCCAAAGGTCAGCAGAATCAACAAAAGTATCAGTGCTCGCTTCATGATGCTTGTTTCTCCTTTAGAGTCTTGTTGCCTATACGAATCAAAGCGCCGCTCGTAGGTATGCGTATTCTAGCAGACTGTTCCTCTCATTCGAGCGCGGACTTTGCCAGGGCGCTCAGCTTTTGATGCCGGTCTGGGAGATGCTCTCGGTGAATTGCTTCTGCGCCACGAAGTACAGCGCCAGAATCGGGATCACCGTGATGACCGATGCCGCCATCTGCAAGTTGAGATCGCCCGGCGTGTCAGCCGTCACGAAGTTGGACAAACCCACGGCGATGGGCCGCCACTCATCGTTGATGGTCACCAGCAGCGGCCACATAAGGGCGTTCCAAGAACCGATGAATCCCAGCGTAACGATTGTCATAATCGGCGCTTTGGAAAGGGGCAGCACCACGCTGATGAGGAAGCGCGGATGCCCGGCGCCGTCGATGCGCGCGGCTTCCCAAAGATCGTCTGGTATCTGGATGAAGAATTGGCGCAGCAGGAAGATGTTGAAGACTGACGCGAAAAAGGGAATGGTCAAGGCGGGCCAGTTGTTGAACCAGGCGCCGGCGGAACCAAACAAGCTCTCGCTCAGGCGACCCAGCCAGATCACGGTCAGCAGATGCGGTATCAGCATGACGATGCCGGGGATCATCATGGTCGATAAAAAGAGCGCGAAGATGAAGTTGCGGCCGATGAAGTTCATGCGCGCGAAGGCGTAGGCAGCCGGGATGCATACCAGCAGCGAGCCCGTTACCGTGATCAGTGTGATGCGGATGCTGTTCCAGATGTAGCCGGAGATTCCGAGAGATTGCAAGACGCCCGTAGCGGGATCGGTCACGACTTCGATATCCAGGAAATTGGCGCGGCGCAGGGCGGTGGCGTAATTCTCCCAAAGCAGATTCTCGGGCAGCAGCCGCGTAAGATTGACCTCGCTGAGCGTCATGAAGGAGGCGCTGATCATCCAGAGGAAGGGGCCGATGGCGATCAGCACGCCGGCGAAAAGCACGGCGTAAATGGCGATGCGCCCCAGGTCGATCGGCTGCGGGGGCGCTTCCGCCGGTGGTTTCCCGGTCACGGACGGCGCCAGCCCGGCCTTGTCGCTAGCCATAGAATACGCGCCTTCCCATAATCCGATTCTGGAACAGGGTCATTAGCAGGATCAGCGCGAACAAGACAAAGGCCATCGACGAGGCGTAGCCGTAACGATTGCTGTTCTGCAGCTCGTCAAAGATGAAGACGCTGGCGGTATTGACCTTGCTGCCGACCGCGCCCGTGCGCAGGATCCAGATTTGCGTAAAAGCCTGGAAGGTGCCGATGATGGCGACCAGCGAGAGGAAGAATATGGTCGGCGATAGCAGGGGCAGGGTGATGTGGCGGAAGATGCGCCAGCCGTTGGCGCCGTCGATGCGGGCGGCTTCGTAGAGCTCGCCGGAGATATTGCCCAAGCCCGCCAGGAAGATCACGGCGTCGTAACCGATATAGGTCCAGGTAGAGTAGATCATGATGACGATCAAAGCCAGCGCCGGGCCGGCCAGGAAGTCGGGCAAACCCAGCAAGCTGCCGATGGACGAGCGTTCCAGGATCCAGCGCTGCGGCTCGATGCCGACAATGGCCAGCATGCGGTTGGCCGGCGCGGTCTTGCCAGCGTCGAAGATGACGCGAAAGACGATCGATGTGGCCACGAAGGGCGTGATATAAGGAATGAAGTAGACCATGCGAAAGAAGGAGCGGAAGCGTATGGGTTGAAAGAGCAGGTAAGCCAGCAGCAGGCCAATCGTCAATTGTACCGGCACCGTCCCGCCAGCGTACATGACGGTGACCCAGAAGCCCTGCAGCAAATCGTCATCGGCTGCCGACAGAGCCGCCGGCGCCTCCGCCATCAGCAGATAGCCGCCGACTGCCAGCGACAGGCCGCTCAAGACCAGCAGGACGAAACGCCGGTTTGATTGCGCGCGGATGCCACGCTGGAATATCAGGTATGCCGATGCGATCAAGCCGACGCCGGCGCTGACGAATACCAACTGCGACCAAATCGGCAGCGATTCGCCGCTGTCTCGCGCCGCGGCAATCGCCAGGTTCGTTTGGTCAATCGTCAGGCGCAGCAGAAAAACCGCGGCCAGCATCAGCGTCGTCGCTATGCCGCTGCGGACGATGACCTCGGCGCTGGAATCCGAGCGGAAGCGCCACAGCGCCAACGCCAGCGCGGCCGCTGCAGCCAGGAAACCGACCAGCATCAAATTGCCGGCTTCATAGACCCCGGGACTGGTGAAACTCTCGCCAAATTTCTCCATGAAAAGCGCCAGGGACACGTTCTGTCCGCGGACTTGCCGAGGGATCAGCATGATGACGGGGATGAGCTTGAAGAACCAGTCGAGCGCAAGCAGCGCAGCGTAGCCGCTGACGACGCCGGCCAGCAGCGGCATCGACTGATTTGTGGTCTCTGACCGCCGCAGCGTCTGCAAAAGCCCGCGACTGACGCGCAGGGCGGCGGCGAAAGCCAGCAGCGACAGCCAAAAGAAGAGAATGTAGCCCAGGTTGCCCAGGGCTTTTTCGTAATTCGCCAATCCGATGTAATTGTCGGGGAAACGCCGCCAGCGATGTAAGCTGACGAAGAAAGCGAAGGCCACCGGGAACAAGCCGAAAAGCAGAATCAGAATGCCGGCGGGCGCCAGAAAGAGGTATGCAGTTATATTCTCTTTGAGCAGTCTGCCGCGCCGCGTGTTCAGCATGTAAGTTACCTTTGTCGCGTAGGCCATCGGCATCGACTGACGGTAGGGGCTTGCGACTTTAGTATAGTCCGCGCGCCGTACGTAGCCAAACCCGCCGCGACGATGCCCAAGCGAAAATACAGGCAGGGGCGCATTCATGCTACAATAATATCGTGGCAGTACCGGCACAGGAAAGCGAGATATGTCCCGCATCGTTGTCATCGGCGCTCTGGTATATGACTTCGTATTTGATGTGCCTGATTGGGTGGCGCCGAATCGCGCAGTGCACGCCAGTACGGCTACCATGACGCCCGGCGGCAAAGCATTGAATCAGGCCGCTGCCGCCGCGCAATTAGGCGCTGAAGATGTGCGGCTGGTGGGCTGCGTCGGCGCGGATATGCTGGGCGACGATATGATCGCCGCTCTTGAGGAAGTCGGCGTCAACACGCGGCATATTCGCCGGCATCGGCAAGCGCGCACCAGCATCGCCAGCATTGTGGTGATGGACAATGTGCCCGGCTTTATCGGCGCGCCCGACGCCAGCCGATTGGTCGACGAGGACCAGATTCGGGGGGCGCTGGCGGAGGTTGAAGCGGGTGATATTGTGCTGGTCGATTTCGAGATCCCGCAAAGAATGGTGCAATTTGCGCTGGAGCAGGCGCGGGCGGCGGGCGCGGTAACGGTGTTGAATCCGGCGCCCTTCTTCACGCGAGACAGCTTCGTCGTGGGTTACCTGCATCTGGTTGACGCGCTCATCCCCAACAAACTGGAAGCCCAGCTGATCCTGGGCAGCGAGTCGGATGATTTGGGATTTCTGGCGCGCGAACTGCTGGACTTGGGAGTCAAACAGGTCGTGCTGACGATCGGCGAGTTAGGCAGCGCGCTCTACGAGACGGCTTGCCAGCTTGAGCAGCCGGCCTTTGCGCTGGATGTGGTGGACACGACCGGCGCCAGCGATGCCTTCGTCGGCGCGTACTGCCAGGGATTGGCGCTGGGCTGGCCAATTGCGCGGACGCTGAAATTCGCCAGCGCGGCCGCCGGGCTGTCCTGTACCAAGCCCGGCACTATGTCGTCCCTTCCCAGCTTGGAGGAAGTGCAGGCTTTGCTCGCGGCGGCGCAAGAGTAAGGTCGAGACAAAGCGAGCTGCGTAACCCGAATTAAGCCAACGGGTTAAGGAAATTACAGCATGAAAAACTTCTTTAGCCGCCGCGTAAATCACCAGGATCTGGAAGACCGGGAATTGGTGGCGCTGGCTAAGGATGACGCCGAGGCCTTTGGCGAACTGTACGCGCGCTATGTGAAGAAGATGTATAGCTATATCTTTCATCGGACCGGCAACAGCCAGGACGCGGAAGACCTGACGGCCAAGGTTTTTATCCGCGCCTATTCGCATATCGGCAACTATGTCGATCGGGGCGCGCCCTTCCAGGCCTGGCTGTATCGCATCGCGCACAATCTGGTGGCCAACTGGCATCGCGATCAGGCGCGGCGCAAAATCATCGCGCTGGATGACTACGTCGCGCACTCGCTGCAATCGGAGGCGCCCGAGCGGCTGGCCGAGGATCAGGAAGCGCGCGACCAGTTGATGGAGGCGGTGCGGCGTTTGCCGGAAGAACGCCAGCAACTGCTGCTGCTGAAATTCATCGAGCAATTGTCCAACGCCGAAATCGGCGAAATCATGGGGCGTACGGAAGGCGCCATCAAGTCACTGTATCATCGAACCTTGCTGGCGCTGCGGGACGATATGCAGCGGACGCCCGAGGCAGGCCAGCAGCGCCGCTTAGATGGAACCGAGGTGTAAGCGCATATGGCTTCGTCCAGCGAGATTCAGACTCAAGACCTGCTCGATGCGGTCACGTCGGGCATTCAGGCCGGCGAATTGACGGAGACGCCTCCGGCTGACGTTCACGAGTTGGTCGGCACGATACAAGCGCTACATGAGGCATTAACCCCGGTTGAGCCGCGGCCAGAGTTCGTCGAGTCGCTGCGGACGGAACTCATATCCGGCCGGCCCGGCGTGATCGAGCGCGCGCAACAGATGCCAGTGCGAATATCCGTTGCCGCGGCGCTGGCGCTGGTAGCCGGCTGCCTGCTCTTTTTCCTGCGCCGCCTCTTCGACGACGATGCCCCGCAAGAGATTCAGGAAGAGGCTGTCGCCACCCAGAGCAATCGCACCACTATTCGGAAAATGCTTTGAGGATTTGCCATCGAAGCTTATCGTTCCGCGCTGACTGTAATCGCTTGCGCCGCAGGCTGATTTTTTTGGGGTGTTTTTTGAGCAAAGCCAAGGCGATATGCTGTAGCACAGCGAAATTTTCTGGGCTGTGTCCTACACGAATACGGCTGTCGTCTTGCCGAAAGGTCACATCCAAGACCCGATGGAGTTTATTTTCAATGTGCCAGTGCGAACGAATTATTCGCTGGAGTTGATTGGCATCCTTCCCTTGTAAAGAGGAGATAAAATAGCGCGTCTGCGTGTTTTGCCACTGCCCATCCAGTAATTGGGCATGTTGGACGCGGACTAGCGACTGCAAGCGCGTCCAGCCTTCTTGCTGGCTTAAGTCATTCAAGACAGCGGCATCGGTCATCACTTCACAGACCCGGCGCTCGACACGACCACGCGGCTTGCTGATTTCTTCGTTGTGACTATATTGACCTATCAAGCGCGGATGGCGGTCATCCGCATAAGCGAAAAGGGACTGGGCTGCATCGTACAAACTGCCCTGATTTTCCTTTAAGGCTATGACATAATCCGCTCCGTGCTCGCTAACAATAGACTTCACGATGTCTTTCTGACAGCCCATCGCGTCCAAAGTCACGATACAGCCTTTCAAATACAGCAATTTCAGCAATTCGGGAATTTCAGGTATCTCATTGCTTTTCGCGTCCACAGCGCGCTTGCCCAAGACCAAGCCGGCTTCCACTGACCAGGCATGCAACAGATGCAAGGCGCTCTTTCCTTGCCTACGATCATGGCTGCGCCGCATCGTCTTGCCGTCTATTGCCACAATATCGCCTTCAGCTAATACTGGCTTGATGCTGCTAATCCAATCTTGGTAGCACAACTGTACCTGCTGAGGGTCTAATAGTTGGAAGACGCGGGCAAATGTATCGTGCGAAGGAATACCGTTAGGCAACTCTAAAAATCCCCTTAACCATTCCTCTTTATCCTCGCCAAAATCAACAATGTCCACCCAGGTCTCGGCGCCGCTGATCACCGCGCAGATCGCGATGATGATGATATCCAGCAACGGGTGTAATTGACCATGTTCGCGACGCGGATCTTCTAAACTGGCAAAGGCCTCCGCTATGCCACTTGGGCTCATCTCGGGCTCTCCTCATCCGTATTGATGAACCCATTCTATTCACCTTTCATTTCTTGGTGCGATTGCTCTGGTCGCCACCCCGCTTTGATGCCGCCCGCCCCGGCTGATATACTCTGCGCTTCAGTTCTCCCAAAGTGAAACAAGCAAATGGCCGCGCGCGTCCTCTCTCTCAGGCAGTTGAATCGCAGTTTGCTGGCTCGGCAGCATCTGCTGAAGCGAGCGGCGCTGGATAGCCAGTCAGCCATATCGTCGCTGGTCGCGCTGCAATCGCAGATCCCCAATCCGCCTTATATCGGGCTGTGGACGCGCCTGCGCCGTTTCGAGCGTGATGACTTGACCGCGTTGCTGGAGTCCCGTGACGTGGTGCGGGCGCCCTGGCTGCGATCGACCTTGCATCTTGTGACCGCCGCCGACCATCAGCGTTTCCAAGCCGTGATTCAGCCGGCCCTGGCGCGGGGCTTGCGCTCGTTTTTCGGCGCGCGCGCCAAGGGCCTGGACATCGACCGGCTGATCGAAATTGCCAAGCCCTACCTCGAAGCGGAGACGCCCGCTATCGGCGCCTTGCGCGACAAGCTGCTGGAACACCTGCCCGACCAAGACAAACAGGCCATGGCTTATGCCGTGCGCAGTTACCTGCCGCTGGTGCAAGTCCCGCCCAGTGGTACCTGGGGAGTGGGCACACGGGCGACCTACACCACTGCCGAAAGCTGGCTTGGGCCGGCCGAGCCGGCCGATTTGAGCGCGCTGTTTCGGCGCTACCTGGCTGCCTTTGGCCCCGCCAGCGTCATGGACTTTCAAACCTGGACCGGCATGACTAGCTTGAAGTCTCAACTGGCGGCAACCGTGGCAGCGCTCGTCGAGTATCGCGATGAAGCCGGCAAAGTTTGTTACGACTTGCCCGAGTTGACCATCGAAAACGCCGACGCGCCGGCGCCGATTCGCTTCTTGCCCGAGTACGACAATATCTTGATCGCCCACAAGAACCGGGCGCGTATCTTGCCGGAGGAACATCGCAAGAAAGTTTTTGTCTCGGCCGGACGCGTACTGGGCTCGGTCGTCATCGACGGCTTCGTGGGCGCGATTTGGCGCGTTCGGCGCGAGAAAGCCTGCGCGACTCTGGAGGTCTCGCTGTTAGAATCGCCGGCGGATGAGGCGCTCGCGGCCATCGAAAGCGAGGGGCTGGCGCTGCTGCGATTCATCGCGGACGACGCCGAGGGCTATGCTGTGGAGCTCAAACGCCACCCTTGAAGGCGTGTCCTATGCTCAACAGCCGGTTTCGCTGCTTATGAGGCATGGGCGCAACTAATCGGGGTGGGCGCCGCTCGCATGAGCAATGGCGACACTCTTGCCACCGAGTACACAGAGTAACTATGAGGACACAGAGAGGGCGACTCACGAGACGTCGGCGCGACCGCAGGATATCAGGTTGTGCGAGTCACAAACGAAGCGCAAGTCCGTCAAATATGTCATTGCTAATGCACAAAACCTCCCCTCTGTGTCCTCGGTTTAACTCTGTGCCCTCGGTGGTAAAGGCGTCGAAATCACGCCCATGGCGAAGGCACGCCGCCGTCGACTCAGTACCGTAATAGCCTTTGAGGCGCGCCCGGCACTTTGCCTTTGCGCGATTCAGTGGTAGCCTGAGCAGCATTGGACCAATCTGAAACAGGCAAAGAAACCGGCATGCCATCCGCCGACAAAATCTCGGCTTTGCGCGGGATGCGCGATGTATTCAGCGCGGAATACGCTCGCCTGCGGACTGTGCAAGACCGCCTCGAGCAGCACCTGCGCTTGCACGGCTACAAGCCGATCAATGTGCCGATTTTGGAGAACACCGAACTCTACCTGCGCAAGTCCGGCGAAGACATCGCGGCGCGCCTCTACGAATTCGACTACCGGAGCCGGCGGGTCGCCTTGCGCCCTGAAGTGACAGCTTCGATTTTACGCGCCTATGTCGAGCGCCTGCAAGACGAGCCGCTGCCCTTGCGGCTTCAATACAACGGGCCGGTCTTCCGCTACGAGAAACCGCAGCAGAATCGCTATCGTCAGTTCACCTTGAGCGGCGCCGAATTGCTGGGCGCCAAGGGATCGCGCGCTGATGCCGAGATTATCAACCTGGCATGCGGCGGCCTGGAGCAAGCGGGCATCCGCGATTACAAAGTCGTGATCGGTCATACCGATGTGCTGGAGGGATTCCTGCAAGGCTTGGGCTTGCGCAAGCAACTGGTCAATTTCCTGCTGCGCAACATGGAGAACCTGCGTAAACGCGGCATCAAGGCCGTGGTGGCGTCTTTGCGCGAGATCTATCCCGAATATGAAAATGCCGCCGCATCCGCCGTTGGCAATGCACAAGCGGGCGACAACCAGAGCCAGCAGCTGATCAAGGTGCTGCGCGAAATGACCGATGGCGAGGCGCATCAAGCGATCACGGACTTCTTGCACAGCCTGAATATCCGCATCGACGCCAATCGAGAGGAAGGCGAAGTTATCGAGCGCCTGCTGCACAAAATCCGCGAAGATCAGCAGGAGCCCAAGTTGCGGGTCGCCCTGGATTTCATGCAGCGTTTGGGTGAATTGACGGGCGATCCGGCACAGACCTTGGGTCAAGCTCGCGCGTTGGCCGCGGATTTCAAGCTCGATGGGGCGGCTTTGGACGCGCTGGGTCGGACGCTGGACTGCCTGGCGGAATACGGCGATATCAGCGGCGACATCGAGTTGGACTTCGGCTTGAATCGCGGCTTGCACTATTACACCGGCTTGATCTTCGAGCTGCATTGCCCGACGGAAACGGGCGAGATGATTCAGCTCTGCGGCGGCGGGCGCTACGACAATCTCGTCAGCATTCTGGGCGGGGGAGAGACCACGCCGGCGCTGGGTTTCGCCTATGGCATCGAACGCATCGCTAGCGTACTGGAGGCTGGTGCTAACGAACCGCCTGCGGACGGTGATGTCTGCGTGATACCTGTCGCGGAAGCAGACTTCGCGGCGGCTTTCACCATCGCAGAAGAGCTGCGCGCGCGCAATATCGCGACCGAAGTGAGCATTGACGGGCGCAACCTGGGCCGCAGCTTAAAGCGCGCTGATCGCCGCGGCGCTGCGCTGGTCATCATAATTGGCGAAGCTGAGCGAGAGGCGCAAGCGGCTATTCTGCGCGATATGCGCAGTCGCCAGGAACGGCGCGTCCCTTTGGCTGAGCTGGCGGGAACGGTCGCGGAGCGCTTGAGCGCTGCTGAATAAAAATGGACAATGCGATGCCTGCCGACAATCTCATCGTGGCTTTGCCCAGCAAAGGCAATTTGGCCGAGCCCTGCGAGGGATTTTTCGCGCGCGCCGGTTTGCGCATCTACAAGCCGAATCGCCGGCAATACAGCGCGACCATTCCCCGCTTGCCGCAGGCGGAGGTCGTCTATCAGCGGCCGCTGGATATCCTCAACAAGGTGCTGGAAGGGCGGGCCGATATCGGCGTCACCGGCCTGGATATCGTGGCCGAGCACGGCGAAGATTCGGCTGATGTGATGGTGATCGACCGGCTGGGTTTCGGTCGCTGCGAGCTGCTGCTGGCCGTGCCCGACACCTGGATTGACGTGACCTCGATCGCTGACTTGTCCGACCTCAGCCTGCGCCATCAAGAGCGGGGCGGGCAACTGCGCATCGCCACCAAGTTCAGCAACTTGACGCGCAATTTCCTCTATCAGCACGGCATCGCGCATTTTTTGCTGGTGCATGCCGAGGGCGCTATGGAGGCCGCGCCGCGCATGGGTTACGCCGATCTGATCGCTGACCTGTCGCAGACGGGCACGACCCTGCGCGAAAATCACCTGCGGCCGATAGACGGCGGCACCATCATCGACTCGGAAGCTGTCTTGATCGCCAATCGCCGCCGGCTGCGCGAGTCGCCAGCCAAACTCGAGACCCTGCGCGAAATGATCGAACTCATCGAAGCGAATCGGCGCGCGCGGCAATTCGTCTCGCTGCGCGCCAATATCAGCGGCGAATCGGTGAGTGATGTGCAGCAGCGCATCCTGGCCAATCCAGCGCTCAGCGGCAGCAAGGGGCCCGGCGTGGTGGCGGTGGCCAGTCCCGCCGGCAGCACGGAAAAGTGGTTCGAGACTAATCTGCTGGTGCGCTCCGAACTGATTCACAAGACCATGCAGCACCTGCGCGCTATCGGCGGAACCGATATCATCGTGGCGCATCCCGATTATGTCTTTGACGAAAAGTCCGAGACTTACGATCGCTTTGAGCGCCTGCTGCGCGCCGACCAATGATTGACTTATTGAGGGCAATGCTGTGACAACTGTTGGCATCATCAATCCAGGGGCAATGGGTACTTCGATAGCGGCATCGGCGCGCGCGGCCGGGCATGACGTATTGTGGGCTTCAGCCGGGCGCAGCGCCGCCACCCGTCAACGCGCGGCCGATCAGGACCTGCGCACGGTCGATACGCTGGCGCAGCTCTGCGCCGCCTGCGAGGTCATCCTCTGCGTCTGCCCGCCCCACGCCGCTGAGGCAGTCGCCGACGCCGTTATCGCGGCCGGCTTCGGCGGACTGTACTGCGAGGGCAACGCCATCTCGCCGCAGAAAGCGACTTCCATCGCCGAGCGGATGGGCGCGGCCGGCATCGATTTCGTCGACGGCAGCATCGTGGGCCCGCCCGCCTGGCAAGCCGGTACTACGCGCTTCTACCTCTCGGGTCCCTCGGCGGGGCGGGTGGCGGCATTATTCGCCGGCACGCTGACCGAGGCCATCGCTATCGGCGCCGAAATCGGCAAAGCATCGGCGCTAAAAATGACATTCGCGGCGCTGACCAAAGGCTCGACCGCCTTGCTCTCGGCGATATACGGCACGGCGGAGAACCTGGGAGTGCGCGACGAGCTGGAGCGAGAGTGGGCCATGCGTTCGGCTGAAGCGGTGGAGCAGCGACGGAATCAGGTGCGCGGCGTGACGTCCAAAGCCTGGCGCTTCGCCGGCGAAATGCAGGAGATCGCCGCGACATTTGAGCTGGCGGGCATGCCGCCCGGCTTCTTCGAGGCGGCCTACGAGGTGTATTCGCGCATGGCCGGTTTCAAGGACGCGGAGTCAGAGCCCGAGCTTGAGGCGGTGCTGGGGGCGTTGATGGATGAGGGCCGCTGACCGATTTCGGGCCTGCCACTACCAGGCTTTTCCGGTGCCAACGTTGACGAAATAGGCACCAGGAGCACAAAGGATAATTTTGGTGCGATGTGTTTCTTGTTCGCTCAATCCGACTCTGATGCGTTGCGCTGCGACCACGAGCAACTGTAGTTGATAAAATCCCTCTCTGTGTCCTCGATTTTACTTGGTGTCCTCGGTGGCAATAGCGTGTCGAAAACCACGCCATTGTCGTTCGCCCTCGCCGCGGTGCGCTAGCTGCGCAACGCCGCGATCAACTCTGGCAGTCCGGCGAATACCAGATCCGGCTGCGTCTCGCTCGCGCACAGGCTGGCATCAGTCTCGACCCCGGTCATGACCAGCGCGGTTTGGATGCCCAGCGCCCGCGCCCCGATGATGTCCGTGCCGATACGGTCGCCAATCATAAGCGTTTCCGCTGGCTTCGCCCCCGTATGACGCAGCGCCGCCTCGAACATGCCGCGCTCCGGCTTGCCGATGATGGTGGGCGCGCAGCCGGACGCTGACTCGATCAGCGCCAGGATGCTGCCCGCGCCCGGTACCAAGCCCTCGGGCGAGGGAAATGACGAATCCGGATTGGTGCCGATGAAGCGCGCGCCGGCGCGAATGAGCAGAGTGGCCGTCTTGAGCTTGTCGTAAGTGAGGTCGAAGTCGATGCCGCAGACCACCAACTCCGCGTCCTTGTCCACCAGCTGGAAGCCGGCGTCGCTCAGCAGTTGCTTCAGGCCATGCCCGCCGACCACGTAGACGCGTGTGCCGGCCGGGTACTGCGCTTGCAGGGTGATGGCTGTGGCGGTGCCGCTGGTCACGATATGGCAAGGTCTTATGCCCGAGACGCCCATGGACGCCAGCTTCTCGACGTAGTCCTCCGGCGTATTGCGGCTGTTGTTGGTCGCCAGCACGAAGCTGATTTCGCGCTCGAACAAGAAGTCAAAGAAGTCGCGCATGCCGGGCAGGGCGTCAGAGCCGCGCCATAGTACGCCATCCATATCGGAGATGATGGCTTTGATTAAGTCTGTCAAGTGGATTTGCCCTCTCGTTTGCCGTAACAAAGCGCCATTCTAGCGCAAATGGCTGTGGCGGACAGGTCGTGTAGCGCGGCGCTATTTCAAGCGGTTGAGCGTGTCCTGCTCCAGCGCCCAGAGCGTCAGTTGCTCTTGCGCGCGCAGCAGGCGGGTGAGCCGGGGATAGCCGTTCTCGTATTCGCGCGACCATTCCATCGAAAAATCGCCGCTGCGTATGTCTTGCAGCGAGGCTTCCATCAGGCCTTCCAGCTTGAGCTCCTTGAAGCGATGCAAGCGGCTGAAGATGCCGTATTGTCCGGTCAACGATGAAAGGCGCATGGCATGCAGCAAGCCGCGCTCCGAGGCGCGCGACAGATAATCCTTGAATTCGCCCGAGATGATCAAATCCATCATCACCGCTTCCGGCGGATAATCCATTTCCAGCAGCACATCGGCTGCCGTGGTCATCACATGGTGGAAGGCCGGCAGAATCGCCTGTTGCACGAAGAGGTCCAGTTGTGACTCCTGCTGCATGGACATTTCGATGGCGCCGGCGCGCAAGCTGCCCATCGCTTTAGCCAGGGCCAGCAGCGTCTCGAGCGTCGTGCCAGTGGCATCCTGACCCGCGCCGATGAAGCTGAAAAAGCCGCTGCCATCAAGGAATCGGGAGCGCACAGCGGCGCCGATGGTGCGCGGAGCGATCATGCCGACATCGACGAAGGGCGGCGGCTCGACGAAACCGAAGGCGATATTGTAGCCGCTGGCGAAAACCAACAGATGGCCGCGCGCCAAGTAGGGCGATATCTTTTCCAGATAGACTTCCGGCACGACTTCGTCGGGAATCAGCAAGATCAAGATGTGGCAGCGGGGAATCACCTTTTCGATGTCCTGCGGCTCGAAGCCGTCCTCGCGCGCATGCTCGCGCGTTTCGTCATGGGGCAAGCCGATGAGTGTGCGGATGCCGGAATCGCGCAGATTATTGGCGACCGGCCGTCCCAGGTTGCCGAAACCGATGATGCCGACCGTTTTGCCGCTGAGCACGTTGAGATTGGCGTCTTCTTCGCGATAAATCTTGGCCATTGCGATTACTCCATGCTCTCCGCGGCGATCCGCTTCTGCCACAGCTCCAGGTCGTAGCCATTGCGGATGAAGCCGAAGCGCTGATAAAGATGCTGCGAGGGATGATTGCTGGCCTGGGTATTGACGGTAACTGACTCTACGCGCAAGCGACGCAATTCGTCCAGCAGATGCTGAAGCAGCAGCGAGGCGACGCCACGGCGCTGCCAAGCGGGATCAACCGCCAGACGGGCCAGATGCCCGGCTTCGTCGTTGCGCGTGCTGAACTGATAGCCCAGCACCTCCCCTTGCCGGACGGCGACGGTCGCCACCGCCGTTATGCGCAGCGCCTGCTGAAAATCGCTGGGGGACATGCGCCAGCGCGGCGCGAACGCCAGTTGGTCAATTTCGCAGAGGCGCTTAATGTCGTCGGTCTCAGCCGGGCGAAGGGTCGCGTCAGCGGTTGGCGCGGTCGGCGGGCGGCTGCCGATATGGCTCATGGTGATGACTTCGTCGCTGACGTCGAAGGCGAGCTGCCTGAAATAAGTCGGCAGCCAATTGGCGATCATCAGAATAGCGACAGAGCGAATGTCGGCCCGGGAGCAATGCGCTTGAGTTCCCCGCCACAAGTCCGCGATTATCCGGCCGGGCATGCGGCCATCGCTTATGCCCAGCAGACGAATCCAGCTGCAGCCATGGACCGGCCGCGATAAACCGATATAGCCGGCCAGCTCAGCGCCGTGCCAAGCGAGGAATACCATGCCCCGCTCCCGCTCCAGCCATTGCCCCGTGGTGTGCCAATCGAGGTGTTTATGCGTCCAGTGGCTGGAAAAACTGAGATCCAGCAAGGCCTGCCGATGCGGTCGTTCGTAGGGCGTGATGCGCAGCCGCGTGCCCAGCATCAGGCTTGACTGTTCATCCGGTCGATGTAGCTGCGCACTTGCTCCAGCGCGTAGACCTCGCATATTCGCCGGTCCAGCAGCCGCGTGGCCAGCCGAGGCGATATGGCTTCCAGGCGTTCCATAGTGTCCGAAACGGTGACGACGGTCGGCAGCTTCGCCAGGTAGCGCGAGTCGATGATTTGAAAGAGCTTTTCTTTGGCCCAGGGCGTGGCGCTTGCCAGGCTCAAGTCATCCAGTATCAGATAGGGCACATTCTGGATTTCGTGGAAACGTTTGTCGAAGCGTGAATTGGATTGCGGGTCGAAAGCCACGCGCAGGAAGTCCAGCAAGTCGGTGATGGTATAAAAGAAGACGTCCTTGCCGTTCTCATGCAGCCGGTTGGCGATTGAGGCGGCCAGATGCGTCTTGCCGCTGCCGTAATCGCCCAGAATGCACAGCCAGTTTTCGGGTGCCCGGGCCCAGCGTTCCGCGGCGGCTTTAACCCGCAGCAAACTAGCCGACTCGTCGCGAAAATAACTGTCGGTCGCAAAGCTGGTGAAGGTCATGTGGCGGTATAGCTGCAAATTGCTGAAGCCGTCGTCCAGCGAGCGTACGCGGGTCGTGCGCCGATAATCGGGCGCGTTTATTCGGACCAGCTTTACGATGCGCGGGTCCATCATGCGGCTGCTCAGCCAGGGATCCAGTTCCTCGAAGGGCGTATTGGTGGTGATGACGGTCGCCAGCCGATTGACGTGCCGGAAATTCAGTAGTTGAAAAAGCTTCTCCTTGGCCCAAGGGCTGGGGTTCTCCACGCCCAGGTCGTCCAGCACCAGCAGCGACACATTGCGGACGCGCTCGAAATAATCGTCATAGGCGGAATCGCTGTCCGAGCGGATGCTGACGCGCAGGAAGTCCAGCAGGTCGGGGGCGGTGACGAAGATGACCTGACGGCCGAATTGCTCCAGCCGCTCATTGGCGATCGCCACTGCCAGATGCGTCTTGCCGCAGCCGTAGGATCCCTCGAAGACGATCCAGCCATCGGGCTGCCGGGCATAGCGCTGCGCCAACTGTTTGGCGTCAGACAGGGACGCATTGATATTTTGCGTATAGCTGCCGCCGGTCATGTCGGTGTTAAAGTTGGCGAAGGTCTTGTCGCGGTAGGCGCTCAACTGTCCGTAGCGGCGCAGGCGCTCTTGCAAGAAGTTGTCGCGCTGCACGGGATTGTTGGGGCAGCGCTGAAACTTGCCGAAACGCGGGTCGTCCGGCGGCACATCATAGGCGTAAACACCCTTGCCGGCGCATATCGGGCAGGGGCGGTCGCTGTCTTCCGGGTCGCGGCAGATTATCTCGCTCGGTACCGCGTCTCCCGGCGCCGCGTCAGGACTTGATGAAGTCTTTCCGTTTTCCGGCAGTGTACCGTCGGGGCCCTCGAGGAAGTCTCCCACTGGTTTCACGGCTGCGTCCTTCCTGCTGCCATGCTTCTAAGACTTTGCTGATATAACGCCAACTGCGCGCGTTGCGTTCCACAGCGTAGCGTATCGCGTCTTCTATCCATTGGCGCGGATAAGTCGCCTGCGCTTCCTTTATGGCCTCGGCGAGCATCGGCGTCAGCACACCTATATTCTCTTCGTAAATGGCGAAGAGCGTGGGGCGGGGCGGCAGCACTTCAATCTCGTCGGCGGCGGCCGGCCGCCATTGGCCGCTCTGCGCCTGGCGCTGCAGCTCTCTTCCGCGTTCGTCGTTGATGAAGTAGAGACGCCGTGTCCGGTCACCCGTCTCGATCTGCGCCGCCAGCAAGGCGCCCCGCTCGCTTGCGCGCCGCAAGGCCGTCTCCAGTATCTCGCTTGCGTCAGTCGCCGTGTCTACTACCGCCAGGCCCCGCATCAGATCGGCATCGCCCAGTAGTTCGTCGTGGCGCAGAAAGCGATAGTCGCCTTCTTTTTGCCGCAGCATCGACAGGGCGACCAGCGTCAGCTTCAGCTCCGCCAGGTCGTCAATCGCGGGCAGCAGCCGGCTAAAAACCTGAGCCGGCAGTTTGATGTCTTCCTCGTCCGTCATCAAGTCGGGCACACGATCGGCTTGCATTTGCCTCATTCCAGATTACTCAGGTCAACGCGCTGCAAATTGACGTCCATAAATTTGGTGATCGACTTATCGAAATACAACTCGACCTTGCCGGTGGGACCGTGGCGATGCTTGGACAAGTTTACTTCGGCTTGGTTGGGAAACTCGGTCGTATCCGGATTGTAGACCTCGTCGCGATAAAGGAACATGACGGCATCGGCGTCTTGTTCGATGCTGCCGCTCTCGCGCAGGTCGGAAAGCTGCGGACGCTTGTCCTGCCGCTGCTCGACGGCTCGTGAAAGCTGGGCTGTCGACAGGACACAGACATTTAGCTCGCGCGCTAACTCTTTCAGCGCGCGGCTGATATAGCTGATCTCCTGCACGCGATTGTTCTCGTAGGCTTTGCCGGCGGACATCAGCTGCATATAGTCGACCATGACCATTTCCAGCCCGTATTCGTGCTGCAGCCGGCGACATTTGGTGCGCATCTCAATCGGCGTGATCGATGGCGTGTCGTCGATGAATAGCGGCAGGTTGGAAATGCGGCCGATGGCTTCGGTGAGGCGCGTCTGCTCGCGCGGGTTGATATTGGCATTGCGCAGCTTGCCTATCGTGATGCCGGTCTCCATCGACAGCAGGCGCTGCACCATTTGCTCCACGCCCATCTCCATGGTGAAGATCGCCACGCGCGCCCCGCGCCGCGCCGCCTGCATGGCCACCGTCAGGATCCAGCTGGTCTTGCCCATGCCGGGCCGGCCGGCGAAGACCACCAGATCCGACTTCTGAAAGCCGCCCAGCAGGCCGTCCAGCGCTTTGAAGCCGGTGGGAATGCCGACCGTGCCCGCGCCCAGTTCAAGCAGCTTTTCGATCTCGTCGTAATAGTCGCTGACCGCTTCCCAGATTGGCACAAATTCGCGTTTGATCTGGCTGTTGCTGACGTTGAAAAGCGCCTGTTCCGCGTCGCCGATGACTTTGTCGATCGGCAACTCTTCATCCAGCGCCGTCTGGCGAATGGTATCGGCCGCGACCAGCATCTTGCGCCGCGTGGAAGTCCGCGAGACCATTTCGCCGTAGACCTCGGCGTGTACGGCTGAGGGCGTCTTGTTGACCAGGTTGGTCAGATAAGCTTGCCCTCCGATCTCGTCCAGGACGCTCATGGCCTGCAGTTCCCGCGTGAGCGTCACGTAGTCGATGGCGTCGTTGCGCTCTTGCAGGCGGCTGAAGGCGTTCCAAATATACTCGTGTCGCTTGAGAAAGAAATCTTCGCCGTTAAGAAAGGCGGCGATTGTCAGATAGGCTTTCGGCTCCAGCAGAACCGCGCCCAGCAGCGCCTCTTCGGCCTCGAGGCTCATGGGCAGTTGCATTTGCGATGGCGCTGCCTGGTAGTCCATTAGGGAGCTTTCAAGAGGTTAAACTATCGCCGCTCAACCTGCATTGACCAGCCTGATACTGCTGCAGATATTAACCTGTTTCGCCCAGCCGCTCGGCGGCAGCGATGTCGGCTGACGCATTCACGAAAATATCAAACGCGCTCGGCTGCCGCAAATGACGGTTTGATAACTATAAGAGCAAGACATTACTCTTCGTCTTCGAGGTCTTCCAGGTTGAGCGTATCCACGAAATCGGCGAAGGCGCTCAGCTTGCTTTCGTCGACGCGCTCGCCGCCTTCGCCGCGCTCGTGCATGTCGTCGGGCAAGCCCAGGATTTCGGGCTCGACATTGCGGTCCGGCCGGATCCCGGCGTGGTCCATAATGGCTTTTTCCACATAAATCGGCGCGCGCAGACGAACGGCCAGGGCAATCGCGTCGCTGGGGCGAGCGTCCACTTCAATGGTCTCGCCCTTGACTTCAATGATGATCAAGGCGTAGAAGACATCTTTGTTCAGATTGTTGATCAAGATGTAACGCACTTCGCCGCCCATGCGCTGAATGGTGGACTTGAGCAGGTCGTGGGTCAACGGACGTTCGCGGTCGACTTCCTGCAATTCCAGCGTGATGGCTTCCGATTCAAACTGGCCGATCCAGATTGGCAAATACAGCTCTTCATGGATATCGCGCAATACGACGAGACGATGCTGGGACATCAAACTAACTTGAACACGATCCACGATCATTTCAATCATTGGACGCCCACCTTACTCACGGTTTAGTTGCCTGCCATTATACACGCTAATCGCGCGACTTCAAACTAATGCCTTGCTTGGTAGTGTATCGAATTCGGTTGAAATAGAAATGACGTGAACTCCGATTCATGCTAGTTGTCCTAGCAAAGCAAAAGAACAGGAGCCACGTCATGTACACTAGGATAACGCAGCCAGGATATGGTTTCAAATCTTTTTTGGCGGGCCTGAGAGCCAAACTGGCCGCGACCGCGTCTCAAATGATTGAATCTCAACTGGAGCGGGAAGTCACCGCCCGGTTGTATCGCCAAGCCTACCAAAGGCGCTCGCAGGTATCGCGTCAAAGTCAAGCGACCTGTCAAGTCTGCGGCAGTCAGCAGGCTAGTGATTTTGTGCGCAATGGACGGCGTCGGCGTCAATTAGTGACGGATTATGGGGTGTTGCAGGTCTGGCTGCCGCGTGTGCGCTGTCAATGTAATGGCAGTGTCAAGATACCCTTTTCCATCCTCAAGCCCTATCAACAAATTTGGGATGATGTCTGTGATCGCATTGGGCGCTGGGCGGATTTAGGCTTGAGTTTGCGGCAAATGCAGGCGGAAATCGGCGAGCAGTGTGGCACTCAAATGGGCTTGCGGACTTTGAATCGGGAGGCGCAAGCGGTGCGGATGCCGCCAGCGATGCCCTTGACCAGTTGCCCGCCAGCGGTCATGCTGGACGCCATTTGGCTGACCTTGCTCGAGGATACCGGTCAGAGCAAAGTCGACAGTCGCCAACGCCAACGCTCGGTCAAAGCGCGGCGCAAAGTCTGTGTCCTGGTGGCTTTGGGACTGTATCCGCAAAACCGGCGCTGGGGCATTGTGGGCTGGCAGTTGGCTGAGGATGAAAGTCGCCAGGCTTGGGAAGGCCTCTTATCCGACTTGGCGGCGCGCAAGCTATATCGCCAACGGGGGCTGGAACACTTCATTCATGACGGCAGCAAGGGCTTGATTGCCGCGCTGAACTATCTGCACCCTCATGTACCACATCAACGTTGCGCCTTCCACAAGCTGCGCAATCTCTGGCAGAGCATTCAAGTCCCCGATGCCTTGCCCAGCGGACAAGCCCGTCAATTCAAACAGCGCATCCTGCAACCCATTCGCGCCATCTTTGAGGCGAAAGACAGTCGAGAAGCAACAGAATTAAGGGATGCTTTCTGTCGGACTTATGCCGAAACACAATCTGATTTAGTCGCCACGCTGCAACGAGATTGGCAGGAGACCATTGCCTTTTTCCGGGTACTGCAGCGATACCCTAAGTGGCCGCGCTCGGCTTTACGAACGACCAGCCTCTTGGAACGGGTCAATCGAATGTTGAGACGGCTTTTCCGCCCCAAAGGCGCATTTCACTCGAGGACAGGTTTAATCGCTACTGTCGCGCGTGTGCTTAACCCATATCGGCTCGTATGAATTTCAACCGAATTCGATACACTACCCCTTGCTTCGGAGAGCGGCAAAATCCAGAATCACAACTGTACTGGCGGGCTCGGCCCCGGGGTAATTCACCACAGTGACACAGAAGTAGAACCAACTAAGTGATGCGAATTTCGCTGAATCTTCCAATCACAACGGCGCGTCACCCTTCCCTGATGATTCGGGGAAGGGCCGGGGATGGGGTAGAAAAACGGCGATTTCGGCATTCTCGTTACTTTCTTGGAACTACTGAGGGCACAGAGAAAAGCCTTTCAGAATCGTTGGCAATGCAATTGCAGCCACAGGGTGGATTCACAAGTCATTGCCCTGATGCAGCAGACAGCCCGTCTACAATTCGCCGAACGGATTCGTTAAACTGAGGCAATGCAATTGTTCGAGAACGCCCTGAGATTTATGGTTGTCGGCTGTCTGCTATTGCTCGCCGGGGCATGCAGCGCTGTTGAAAAGGTCCTTGCGCCGGGGCAGTCGCCGGCACAGGGCTATCGTTATCTTGAGCTGCTGCTCGAAGACGACTTCGCCGATGGCGGCGGCTGGCGCAATTATGCCGCGGACGAACTCTTCCTGGGTGTGGAAGACGGCGCTTACAAGATTGACTTCACCGGGCGCAAATATGTCTGGACGCAAGGTGATGCGCATTACACCGATGTCGTAGTCGAAGCTGACTTCGAGCAGAATTCCGATTATGACCATAACGCCTTCGGTTTGGCCTGCCGGCTTGACCCGGCTAACAGCGGGCGCGGCTACACCTTTCTTATCAGCGGCGACGGTTACGCCAGCATCCGCTGGAGCAATGGGCGCTCGCTCGAGCCTATCGTGGCGGCTCGGCCGTCGGCGCCTGTTAATCGCGGCGAGGCGAGCAACCGCGTGCGCGCTGTGTGCGTCGGCGACTACCTGGCGCTCTGGGTCAATGACGAGTTTGTCGTCGAGGCTCGCGACAGGCGCGCGTCCGCCGGCGCGGTCGGTCTGGTTGGTGTGATGAATTACGCGGGACAGCGCCTGACGGTCACAATCGATGACCTCAAGCTATGGAGAGCGGCGCCGGATGATCGCGGACCCTGAACCCGGTCGCCTCTGTCGGTCGCAGAAGCGACGCTTGGCGCGGGCTCGCGTATACAGTGAATGAGAGCAGCCCTACAGGATTCGATCATGGGATTGGAAGACACCATTGCTGAAGCCATCGTCATGGGCATGGACGAGTTGGCCGGCAATCCTCAGAAAGCGGTTGAAGCGGCCATGGACTGCGGCTCGGCCGCGCAGTGGATCAAACAAGAGACGACCAAGCTTGCGATCATCGGCGGGGCGGAAATGGTCGTGCCCGGCTTGCACGCCTTCACTATCCCGACCGGCATCAGCTATCTGCTGCACAAGATGGGCTATATCAGCTGGGGCATCGGCGCGCTAAAGGGCGCTTACGTCGTTGAGACCGAGGCCTATTCCGATCTGCGCAATATCCTGGCTGTCTGGGCCAACGAAGGCGACTTCAACGCCAGCCTGCTGGAGCATTTGGCGATTTCGCTTGAGGCGCTGCGCTGGGCGCTGAGCGAGGAGGGGCAGGCGGCCATGCCCGCGCTGCTGGCCTCCGCGGACGACAATACCACCGTGCGCACTTATCACATCTTGCAGAAACTAGCGGAAAACCTGGTGGCTGGCGATGAGCGCGGCTACGCGGCGCTGCAAGCGATGACGGGGGAAGAAGCCGCGGCCGACTTGCTCGCCAGCGCGAAAAAAAACGTCCAGCACTTGAACACCGAAGTCATGCTGACGCGGCCCCTGGGGCGCAAGGTCAGCCGCCGCCTGGCCAGCCGATTGGCTTCGCGCATCGGCACGCGCATACCGGCGCGCATGATCGTCGGCTTCTTGCCGGTCGCCGGCGCCTTCGCCAACGCCTTCCTCAATGTGCAGACCATCCGCAGCATGGCGGAATCGGCCGAGAAATATTATGACCGCCGCCTGCGCCGAGAACACCTTGATCTGGCGTCCAGCTGATTCAGCGCGACCAGGGCTGACGCAACCGCTCGGCGATATCCAGCACAATACGCTTGAAGGCTTCCAGTTTCTCGGCATCGCTGAGGTGGCGCAGGGGAAATGTCGGGCGCCGGTCGCAACGGTCGGCGGCTATTCGCGACCGCTTCGGCAAGAGCCTATTCAGCCCACGCAGGACCTCGCGGCGGGCGGAGCGGCGCGAAAAGGGCGCATGCGCCGCCAGCAGATCGAGCGGAATCTGCGCCGATGGCCTGCGGCGGTAAGCCCAGACGGAGAAGATTGGCACCAGGCTATGGTCGCGTTCAACGCGAGCGTGGAAGCCCGGTTTGACCGCGCCGCCAAAAGCCACTTCGTCCGTGATTTGCCGCGCCCAATGATAGAGGTCGCGCGCCACCAGACCGGCAACATCACCCGACGGCAGTTGCTCCAAATAAGGGAAGAAGTTGGCTTCGAGCGGCTGGCGCGATACGGCTGCCGGAACTAACTCGCTTGATTCTGCCTCAGTTTGAATGCCAGTCAGCGCCTCCAGCAGTTTCGCCAGTCCGCCGCGCCGCTCTCGCAAGTCGCAATACTGGATGTTTATCAAGTGCAGCGGAATCAGGACATCGGCGATAAGAGCGGTGATGACCGGCTTGCGCAGTTGATAGGCATAGAGGCATTCACGTTCGACCCAGGCCGAGCCCCGGCTGGCGGCCGAGAGAACCAGCACCACTGCGTCGCAGCGCTCGATGCCGGCTTCAATCTCGCAGAGCCACTCGGCGCCGCCGCGGATATTCTCGAAGTCTACCCAGACGCCATAGCCGGCGCGTCGCAGGGCAGCCACGATGAAGTCGGTTGCTTCGCTGTCTTCGTTGCTGTGGCTGATGAAGATATTGGGCATGATTATCTCGAGCCGCCGGGCAATCCTAGCCCTGCTCGGCAGCGCCATAGCGTTTGATGACATCGCGCGCCACCACCATGCGATGCACTTCCGAGGCGCCGTCGTAGATGCGGAAGGCGCGCGATTTCTCATACCAGGTGGACAGGGGCAAATCGCGCGAGATGCCGCGGCCGCCGCAGATTTGCACGCAGCGATCAAGAACGCGGCTGACCGTCTCGGCCACTTGCACTTTGGCGATTGAAGTCTCGACCCGCGCTTGCTCGCCCTGCGCCAATCGCCAGGCCGCTTCGTGAATCAGCAGACGGCCCATCTTCAGCTCCATCTCGGAATCGGCCAGCATCCACTGCACTGACTGATGGCCCGTCAGAGCGCCGCCAAAGGCTTCGCGGCCGCTGGCGTAGTCGGTCGCGATTTCCAGGGCGCGCTGCGCGATGCCGGTCCAGCGCATGCAGTGCGTCAGCCGCGCCGGGCCCAAGCGCGATTGCGCCAGCATGAAGCCTTGGCCCTCGCTGCCCAGGATGGCGCTATGCGGCAGGCGGACATCTTCATAGCGTATTTCGACGTGGCCGCCGAAGTCCACCCCGCCCATCACCGGCACATCGCGCAGGATATGGATGCCCGGCGTATCACGCGGCGCCAGAAATTGCGTTGTGCCCTGGTAGGGATGGACGTGCGGATTGGTCACCGCCATGATGATGAAGAAGTTGGCCAGCAGCCCGTTGGAGGTCAGCCATTTGTGCCCGTTGATGACCCAGTCGTCGCCGTCTCGCACGGCGCGCGTTAGAATCATGCGCGGGTCGCTGCCGGCGCCGGGCGGCGGCTCGGTCATGGAAAATGCCGAGAAAGTCTCGCCCTTGGCCAAGGGAACCAGGAAGCGCTCTGTCTGAACTTCGTCAGCGAACTTATGCAGCAGGTGCATATTGCCTTCGTCGGGCGCGGCGCAGTGGATAGCCAGCGGACCCAGCATACTGCGCCCGGCGGCTTCAAATACCGGCGCGATTTCCTGGATATTCAGGCCCATGCCGCCCCAGGCCTTGGGCATGGTCGGCGCCCAGAGCTTGGCTGCCCGGGCCTTGCGGCGCAACTCCTGCACCATCTCGACGCTCAAATCAGCGCCGCTGCGCAGCAATTCGCTTTCCAGCGGGATGGCTTCCTCTTCGACAAACTGACGAACGCGGTGAGCGATCGCCTCGACATGGCGCGGAATGGTAAAATCCATCGGCGAGTCCCTTGTGGCGCGTGGAATAATTCAGATGGCGAGTATACCATAGGGCTGGGCGGGAAAGGCGCGGATATGGTCGCGCTATGCTGGTTGAAGCGTCCTGCCCGCTGTGCCGAAACTGGACGGGAGAAACGAATGCGCAATTTCATCATCGATACGGATACCGCCTCTGACGACGCGGTGGCGCTGGTCATGGCGCTGCGGCAGCCGGATATTGACGTCAAGGCGATCACGGTAGTCGCGGGCAATGTGCCCTTGTCACAGGGCTTACAGAACGCCCTCTACACTGCCGAGCTTTGCTGCGCCTCCGTGCCGGTCTACGCCGGCTGCGCCAAGCCGCTGCTGCGCGATCTGGAAACGGCGGAGGTCGTGCACGGCGACGATGGCATGGGCGACATCGGCTTGCCTTTGGGCGGACGCCAGCCCGCGCCGGGCCACGCCGCTGATGTACTGCGGCAGGCAGTCAACGCCAACGCCGGCGATATCACCTTGGTGACGCTCGGTCCCCTGACCAATGTGGCGCTGGCGCTGCTGCGCGAGCCGGAGCTGGCGAGCCGGGTGTCGCGCTGTGTCATCATGGGCGGCATCGGCGCCGGGCACGGCAACGTCACGCCCACGGCTGAGTTCAATATCTGGGTCGATCCCGAAGCTGCGAAAATCGTCTACGAATCCGGCATGGATATCACTATGGTCGGCTGGGATATCTCCTGGCAATTCGCCACCTTTTACGCTGACCAAGCCGCCGAGATCCGCGGCATCGGCACGCCGCTGGCGGAATTTGTCATCGACATTCAGAAGACCCTGACCGAATTCTCCATGCGCGAGAATGCGCTGGCGGGTTTCGACTTGCCCGATCCGATTGCCATGGCGGCGGCGATCGACCCATCCATCTGCCGATACGAGCGTTTTCGCGTCGATGTGACGACGGGCGACGGCTTGGCGCGCGGCATCACTGTGGTGGACCGGCTGGGCGTCACCGGGCGCGAACCAAACGTCGATGTCGCCGTCAGCGCTGACCGCGCGGCCTTCGTCGAGCTACTACAGCGATCTGTGTCTTGAGAAGTAGCGTGGCTGAGCGCTGCCTACTCGCCCCGCCAGGCGAAGCCGCTGCCGGGCCTGGGCACGATCAACCCCATGCCGATCAGCAGTCGCAGATCATCGCCGCCGCCGTTGGCCGCGATGATGCCCTCGACGCTGGTATTGTATTGCGCGGTCAAGTCGTATAACGTATCGCCCGGTTGCACCACATGGATGATGTCTGCGAGGTACATGAATGTTTCAAATTCGCCCCAGCCATTGGCCTGCGCCAGCCGGTTGAGCGCGCCCTGCGCACGTTCGCCGCGGGCGAATTCCTCGTCCGAGGCGCGCAACGCCCCGCTCCATTCTAGGACCTGGTTTTCCCGCTCATCCGTCTTGCCCAGAATGCCCAGGATCGTCTGGCTTTGCTGCACGGTCTGGCCGAAGATGGTGGTGGCTTTGCCGCGATGCACCGTCATGCTGAGCGCATTGCGATGCACTTGCCGGAAGGTGACCATCGAGCCCAGTTGGATGTCCACGCCGTTGACGGTGAGATTGGCGGGCAGGTCCGGCGGCGTCTGAATGGCGACAAAGGGTTCGGCATCGCTGCATTCGGCGAAGGCGGTGCCGGTGGAGAGCGAGAAGGCTTTCATGGCGTAGGCGTCGCCCAAAGCCAGCCGCGGCAAATTGTCCATGGCGTTCAAGCGCACGATCATTTCGCTTTCGACCCAGGAGATTTCTCCCCCGTTCACAACTCGCAGCCAGTCGCCGGTATTGTCCCAGGCGTCAACGAGGGCCAATTCGTCGGCTGTCAGGCTGCCAACCGGCGCGGGAATGACGCCTGGATTCTTGTAGCGGGCTGTCGCTTCGGTGGCGATTGTGCTGAGCGGCTGCGCCACCTGCATAGCATCGGCCGGGTCGACTTCGTTGACCACCGCGGCGTCCCCGGCCAGCAGCACGATGATGCCGGGGCCTTCGCGGGTCAGCGGCAGATGCGCGCCGATATTGAGCACGGCGACGCCCCAGCGGCCCGCCTCTAAGTCCGCTGCGCTGGTCGTCAAGCTCGCGAGTCCAGAGAGGGGCGCTCGCGCGCCGGGCGAACTGAAGTCGGCGGCGTATGCTTCCGCGGCAAAGCTGGCTTCGGCTGGCGCAGCGCCGTAGCACAAGCCGTCGCGCGGCAACGCGGCGCAGTTATCCTGCAAAGACTCAAAAGCCGCTTCGACTATCTCCCTGCAAGTCAGGTCCTGGGCAGACGCCAAGAGAGCGCCTAGCAGCAGCAATATCAAGGTCAGGAAAGGGTATCGGGCTTTCAAGTGGAGACCGCTTTCTGCATTGCTATTCCCATACAAGCCTGCCTTGCCCGCCCAAGCTAACCTTGCGGCGCTTTACGGCGGCGTCTGCGCTTGGCGGGTTTACCGGCCCTCTTTTGCGCTTTGCGCCACTGATCGCGCAGCGTGACCGTCCGGTTGAATACCAGCTTCTCGGCCGTCGATTCTTCATCGACGACGAAATAGGCCAAGCGCTCAAACTGAAAGCGATCGCCCGCCCGCGCGGATTTCACATGCGGCTCGACGTAGATCGGGTCGACAACGGTCAGCGAGTCCGGATTGACGAAATCCGTAAAGTCTTTGTCGCGGTCGTTTTCCGGGTATTCTTCGCTGAACAGAGTCTCATACAGGCGCGCTTCGGCTTTGATGGCGTGCTGCGCCGAGACCCAGTGCAAGGTCGCCTTGACGCGCCGACCATCGGGCGCGGCGCCGCCACGCGTATCCGGATCGTAGGCGCAGCGTAATTCGACCACATTTCCGTCCGCGTCCTTGATCACATCAGTGCAAGTGATGAAGTAAGCGTAGCGCAGGCGTACCTCCCGCCCTGGTGCCAGGCGGAAAAACTTGCGCGGCGGATCTTCCATGAAGTCGTCGCGCTCAATGTACAGCACCTTGGAGAAGGGCACGCGGCGCTTACCGGCGCGCTCGTCTTCGGGATTGTTGATCGCTTCCATCTGCTCAACTTGGTCGTCCGGGTAATTTTCGATGACGACTTTTAGCGGATTGATGACGGCCATGACGCGCGGCGCTGTCTTGTTGAGGTCCTGTCGGATATGGTATTCCAGCTTGTGCAGGGCGACCACGCCTTTGACCTTGCCCACGCCAACCTCTTCGCAGAAGCGGCGGATGGCCGATGGCGTATAACCGCGGCGGCGCAGACCGGCGATAGTCGGCATGCGCGGATCGTCCCAGCCGCGCACGTAACCTTCTTCAACCAGCCGGATCAATTTGCGCTTGCTCAAGACGGTATGGGTCAAGTTTAAGCGGGCGAATTCAATCTGCTGGGGATGGTAGATTTCGATATTGTCCAGATACCAATCGTAAAGCGGGCGATGGTCTTCGTATTCCAGCGTACAGATCGAATGCGTGATTTCTTCAATGGAGTCCGACTGACCATGGGCGAAGTCGTACATGGGGTAGATTTTCCACTTGTCGCCGGTGCGCGGATGCGGCGTATCCAGGATGCGATACATCACCGGGTCGCGCATATTGATATTGCCGCTGGACATGTCGATCTTCGCCCGCAGCACCGCCTCGCCTTCCTGGAAGCCGCCAGCGCGCATTTTCTCGAACAAGGCGAGATTCTCCTCGACGGGGCGGTTGCGATAGGGGCTTTCGCGGCCCGGCTCGGTCAAGCTGCCGCGGTATTCGCGCATCTGCTCCGGCGTCAACTCGTCGACATAGGCTCTGCCGATGCGGATCAGCTCGACCGCCATGTCATAGAGATGGTCAAAATAGTCGGAAGCGAAATAGACGCGATCGTGCCACTGGTAGCCCAGCCAGCGCAGATCTTCAGTGATGGCGTCAATATACTCTTGCTCTTCTTTGGCGGGATTGGTGTCGTCAAAGCGCAAGTTGCACAAGCCGCCGTAGCGCTCGGCAATGCCGAAATTCAGGCAGATGGACTTGGCGTGGCCGATGTGCAAATAGCCGTTGGGCTCGGGCGGGAAACGCGTATGCACACGCCCTGCAAAACGAGCGCTGTCATTATGCGCGTCTATGATATCGGTGATGAAATTGCTGCTGTTGTCGTCGGGCATCGCATCGTTCCCGATTATGGCTGCCAAACGCGTATCATAAACAAGGTGTGTCTGTGGTTCAATAGGCTATCGTCCGCGCTGACCGTCGCGGCGCTATGTAACAGGCCTTGCGCGATCAGGTACAATGGCGGGATGGTCATGATGGGAAATCTGCGCGCGCTGATCCTGCTACTGATGTGTTTCAGCGCGCTGTCGACGAGTGCTCACGGTTATATCGTGCGCGCTATTCCGGCCGACCGCAGTACGATGGAGCGCCCGCCGACCCGCCTGCAATACTGGTTCAGCGAAGACCTGGAGCCGCGCTTCAGCGAGCTCCATCTGCGCGATCAAGCTGGCGCCGTGCTCGCCAGCGGCGGCGTGGACGAGTCGAATCATGCGCTGCTGACGCTGCGCGTCCCCTCCGGATTGCCCGATGGCGCCTACGTGGTTGATTTGCGCCCGGCCTTCGCCAGCGACGGCCACGTCATCGCCGAGAGCCGCGTCTTCTTCGTCGGCGAAACGGTCGGCGGCGTCAACGGCAACCTGGCGCCAAGTTACCAAGCGCGAGCAATCCCCTTGGAAGTATTGTGGCGCGCCCTGCTCAACCTGGCGAATTTCCTGTTCTTCGGCGCGTCCCTGCTGTACACGGCCGTGCTGATTCCGGCCTGGGGCAACGCTCAAGGCAAACTGCCGCCGCGCATCATGACTCGGCTGCGTACCTGCCTGATCGCTGCGGTCATTCTGGCGTTCGCGGCCAACATGATCGGTCTGCTGCAGCAATCGATGGCCTTCTTCAACACCGATGCCGCGCAAGTCTTGCAGCAGAATCTCTGGCAAGTTGTGCTCATCGGCTCGCGATTCGGCGATATCTGGACCTTTCGCCTTGTGCTGCTGATCTTCTGCGCCGTCCTGCTCTTCGTGGCCGAGTACTTTCGCGCTCTGATGCCGCAATTAGCGGCCGGCATCTGGCGCGGCCTGCCCTGGCTGGGCGCTATCTTCATCGGCTTGACGATGGTGACCAGTCACGCGGCCGGCTCGCCGCTGCTGCCCTGGGTAGCTATCGCGGTCGACTGGCTGCACACCTTGGCGATCGCCTTCTGGCTCGGCGGCGCGCTGACGCTGACGCTGCTGCTGCCGACGGCATTGGAACCCTATCACGCTGAGCAGAAGGCGAGGGCGCTGCGGGCGGTATTGCTGCGTTTCTCGCGCATCATGTTGCCCTTAGTCGCGCTGGTGATCTTGAGCGGTCTGTACAACGCGCTCAATTATTTCGTGAGTCCGGCTGATATTGCCAGCAATTATGGACGAACGCTGGGCATCAAGCTGCTGCTGGCGGCGCCGGTTTTCATATTGGGCGGATGGCAGCATATCGCGCTGCGCCCGCAACTGGCTGCCCGCTTTCGCCTGCGCGCTGGATTAGCCGGCGGACGACTGCTGCGGCTGGAGGCCGCCCTGATGCTGCTGACGCTGGCCGCGGCAGCCTGGCTGAGCGCGACGCCGATCCCGCAGCCCGAATTGCCCCGGGCTGATATCGCAGCGCCACAAGCCGACGCAACTCTGGGCGACATGAACCTCAGCGCCGCCATTATCCCGGGCGGGCCCGGCGTCAACAGCTACGATCTGGTCCTCAAGCGCGCCGAGGCGCCGGCTACTGATGTCGAGCTGTACATCCAACTGGTCGATCCACAGCGCGATATCCGCAGCGCCTGGCAAATGGCGGAGCAGGCGCAGGACGGCTTGTACGTCAGCGCCGGCGACGAGATCGACCGGGCCGGAGAATGGTGGACGCTGTTGGATGTTGTCATGCCGGACGGCACAATCAGCCGCGCCGCCTTCGTTTGGCAGATCAGCGATGCCGCCGCCGTGCAGCAATCGCGGCAGCCGCAGTTGATTCATCTTGTCGCCTTGCTTAGCATCGCCGGCGTATTGGCTGCGTGGTCAGCCGGACGGGCGCGCCGCTTGCTGGCAGCGCTTAACTTGACGCCGGCCAGCCTCTTGATCGCGGGCGCAGCGGTGGTTGTTTCGCTGGGCGTCATGGTCGGTGGCGCGTTGATGCTGGACGAGCGGCAGCGCGAATACGCTTTGACGCTGAATCCGCCGCCGGCTGTGATCAACAGCGTCTTGCCCGATGCCGCTTCGCTGGCGCGCGGCCAGGCGCTCTACCGCGAACACTGCCTGGTCTGGCAGGGACAGTCGGCTGACTTCCGCGCCCTGCGCAATCGGCTGGCGAGCGCGCGGGATGACTTCCTTTATGCCGCGGTTGCCTCAGGCTGGCGCAGCCTGTTGCCTTGCGGGGCGGGATTGAGCGAGAGTCAGCGCTGGGATGTGGTCAACTACTTCCGGACCTTTGAGCGGCGGCATGATTCATAACGATCGCGGGGCTATTGGCTGGTCAAGGGCGACTCACAGGGGCGCGTAGACGCAGCCCGTCAGTCGCCTCTACATTAGAAGCCTCTGTGCACTCTGTGTCTCTGCGGTGAGTCCAGCTTATCGCAAAAATCCCTCGTGCAGACCGCCATCCACATTGATGATCTGCCCGGTGGTCTTGCTGAAAGCATCGGTGATCAGCAGGTAAGCCACCTCGGCCTGGTCTTCCGGGCTGATCGGCGCTTTGGTCAGCGTGCGCTGAGCGTAAAACTCCGCCAGTCGCGCGCGCAATATCTCAGTGTCTTCGTTCTCGCTGTACTCCAGGTCATACTTGATAAGCGAGCTGATGACGCGGTCGCGCGGGAACATGCTGCTGCCCTTGACGACTGTGGCCGGCGCCAGGCCGTTGACGCGCACCAGCGGCGCCAGTTCTATCGCCAATTCGCGCACCAGGTGGTTGGCAGCGGCCTTGCTGGTGTCGTAGGCGATAGAGCCCTTTTTGGCGACGACGGCGTTTACGCTGGTGGTCAGCACCAACGAAGCGGACAGCCCCTGCGCCTGCCAAATCGGGCGCGCGCCCTGGCTGACCATATAACCTCCGCGCACATTCACCTCGAAGGACGCGCGCCATTGCTGGGCGGTATTCCCGCCCTCGGCGTCAGGCGTGAAGAAGACGCCGGCGGTCACGATGATATCGTCTATGCCACCGTATGCGAGCACAGCCTGTTCCAGCAGCGCTCCCACGCTGTCGGCTGAGGTGATGTCGACCCCCGCCGCGATGGCGGGTCCGCAGCCGGAAATGCCTGAGCCGGCCACGCCGATGCCTTGCCCGTAGCTTTGCGTTAGCGCATCAGCAGTCGCCTGCGCGCCCGCGATGTTGAGGTCGGCGCAGACCACGTGGGCGCCCTCGGCCGCCACGCGCTGGGCAGTGGCAACGCCGATTCCGCTGCCGGCGCCGACGACCACTACGACCTTGCGCGCCAGGGTCTTCTCGGGCGGCATACGGCGCAGCTTGGCTTCTTCCAGCGCCCAATATTCGATGTCAAAGGCTTCCTGCCGCGGCAACGCCACGTAGCCGCCGACTGCCTCGGCGCCGCGCATCACCGCGACCGCGCAATTGTAGAATTCGGCGGTCACGCGCGATTCGCTTTTGTTCTTTCCAAAGGCGATCATGCCCAGCCCCGGGATCAGAATCACCGTGGGATTGGCATCGCGCATGGGCGGGCTGTCCGGGCGCTTGCAGGCATCGTAATAAGCCGCGTAATCCTCGCGATACTGGGCGATGCCGTCGCGCAATTTGTCCAGCAGCGCGGCCATATCTGCGCCGGCCGGGTCCCAGTCGATATAGAGCGGCTTGATCTTGGTGCGCAAGAAGTGATCGGGGCAGGAGGTGCCGAGTTCAGCCAGCCGCGCGGCGTCGGCGCTGTTGACGAAACTCAGGATGTCAGCGTCGTGCTGCACCGTGCCGATGAAGCGGCTCTGCTGCGATACCATGCCGCGCAAATGGGGCAAGATCTCGGCCAGCAAAGTCTGCCGTTGGCCGTCGCTGATATTATCGTATATCGCGCCGCCAAAAGTCGCGTCGCCTTGGTCGTTCTCCGCCAGATGACGCGCCGCCTTCTCGATCAAAGTCAGCGACAAGTCGTAGCAGTCCTTGTCGTCGTCGGCCCAGTTTATCAAGCCGTGGCCGCCCAGGACGATGCCGACGCAGCCCGGATTAGCCGCGATCGTCTCGCCCAGCACCAAACCCAGGTCGAAGCCGGGCCGCTGCCAATCGACCCAGACGACTTCGTCGCCGTAGATTTCCCGCGTGAGCCGCTCGCCATTGCTGGATGCGGCGATGGCGATTACGGCGTTGGGATGGGTGTGATCGACATGACGGAAGGGGATGAAGGCGTGCAGCGGCGTATCGATGGAGCTGGCGCGCGGATTTAAGTTGTAGACGCAATGCGGGTACATCGCCACCATGGCGTCTTCGATCGGCGTTTTGACGCCCTTGGTCTCGGCTGAGTTGTAGACATCTTGCAGCCGCATCAGCTTGTCCATGTAAAGCGAGGCGAAATTCTCGCGCTGGCTGGTGCGCAGGTCGCCGCCCGAGCCCTTGACGTACATAATGTCCACTTCAGCGCCGGTCAGCGGATCGACCTGCCCGATCTTGCTGGAGGTATTGCCGCCGCCGGTGTTGGTAATGCGCTGGTCGGCGCCCAGCAGGTTGGAGCGGTAGACGATGCGCTCCACGGCGTCAAGCGCATCGGCGCGAGCGTCGTCCCACAGGTAGTTGACGTGACGGTATTCAGCGGGCTCGAAGACCTGCATTGTCTTTTCCTCTTCGTTTCGATTTACACTTCTCGGTTAAGTTGGAGATGTTACCTTTTGACAGCAAAATAGCTACCCGCACATCAAAGCAAGCGGCCGATATATAAGTGTTTCAGCCCTTGCCCGTCGAGTCCTGGAACGAGTCACCCCTCTCCATCTTGATGGGGAGGGGCCGGGGGAGGGGTTGAGTCACTTGTCAATTGCGCAGCGACATAACCGTCCGCTCGTATTCGCGGATTTCGTCCATGAAGGCCATGCCGACCGGTACGCCCTGCGAGCGGCAGTAGTAGTCCCAGACCGCGCCGAAGGGCAGGCCCTTCAGCTCTTCCAGCAGCGCCAGGCGTCCGGTGAAGTCGCCTTCGTTCTCATATCCGCGCAGCAGATCGCGCGGCTCCAGCAGCGCCATCAGCAGGGCGCGGCAGGCGTTGCGCGTGCCGATGGCCCAGGCGCCGATGCGATTAATGCTGGCGTCGAAAAAGTCCAGGCCGATATGCACCCGCTCCAGCGCGTCGCAGCGGACGATCTCTTGCATGATGGCCTGCAGATCGTCGGTCAGCGTGACGACATGATCGCTGTCCCAGCGCACTCCGCGGCTGACATGCAGTAATAATTCAGGCACGTAGAGCAGGATGGACGAGAGCTTGTCGGCGATGGTCTCGGTGGGGTGGAAATGGCCGGCATCCAGGCAGAGCAGTTTCCCCCGCGAAACCGCGTAGCCGAGGTAGAACTCGTGCGAGCCGACGACGTAGCTCTCCGAGCCCAGGCCGAATAATTTGCATTCGATAGCATCGAGGTTTTGCGCCGGGTCCAGGTCTTCGGCGAAGATCTCGTCCAGCGCTTCCAGCAGGCGCTGCCGCGGGCCCAGACGGTCGGCGGGCATGTCTTTGTAACCGTCGGGGATCCAGACATTGTTGACCGAAGGACTGCCTAATTCGCTGCCGAAGTAGGCGCTGATATGGCGCGTGGCGATGGCGTGATCAATCCAGAATTGGCGGATGCCGGCGTCGGCGTGCGAAAGCGTGAAGCCATCGTCAGCCAGGTCATGCGAAAAGAACGTGGGATTAAAGTCCAGGCCGTGATTGTTGGCTTTGGCCCAGTCGACCCAGGAGGCGAAGTGCTCGGGTTTCAGCTCGTCGCGCGGCACTTTGGCGGCGCTATCGAGGTAGGAGCCGTGCAGCGCCAGGCGGTGATCGCCGGGGATCAAGCTGTAGGCTTTGTCGAGGTCGCCCCGCAGCTCGTCGATATTGCGCGCTTTGCCGGGATAATTTCCGGTCGCCATGATGCCGCCGCTGAGCCCGCGCTCCGGGTCTTCGAAGCCGCCGACATCATCGCCCTGCCAGCAATGCAGGCTGATGGCGACGGACTTCAACTGCTCAAGCGCGGCCGCCGCATCGACGCCCAAAGCGGCGTAGCGTTCCTGCGCGAGTTCGTAAGCCGCTTCAATCTTTTTATCCGAAGTTTGGAAGTTCATCTTTGCCTTTCTGTTGTGGGCGACCCACCGGGTCGCCCCTACAATGGTTTTACGGGTTTCGCTAGCGAGCGCCGGCGGCTTGCAGGCAGGCTTGCATGTGCCCGCGCGATTCGGCGCCGATGGTGATGCATTGCTCAAGCGTATGGCCGAGCCTCTTGGTGCCAATCACTTCCAGGTTGAGCGGGCCGCTGTAGCCGTGCTCGTGCAAGACGCGGATGTAGCCAACCAGGTCGATATCGCCGCGGCCGTTAGCCTGATCTTCCGGCGCGCCCGGCCCAAGCTCGTCGCTGACTTTGCAGTCGCGGATGTGCACGTGCTTGATGTGATCGATCACGGCTTCAATCGCCTCGACCGGGTTCTCGCCGGCGCGGTAGATATGCGAGGGGTCCATATCCAGCCCGAAGTTGGGCGAGGTGATGTCCTTCAAGATCTTCAAGCTGGACGGCGTATTGTAAACATAGTTGCCCACATGCGCCTTGACGCAAAGCATGACGCCGTAATGCTCGGCTTGTCGCACGAGAGCGCCCAGCTCGTCCAGCACCTGCTGGTAAGTCGATTCGTCATCGGATTTGCCGCCAGGACCGACATTGATGATAGGAATCCCGGTCTCGACCGCCGCCTGCATGGCGCGTTCCATCAGATCCGGATCGCGCGAGGACTGCTCCATCGCCAGCAGTTCCAGGTCGTATTCCTTGGACAGGCGCACAATTTCCGGTGCGCATTCCTGCCAACGCGACAAGACCAGATGCTGGCTCATCACGTCTATCGCCGACATCTCGATGCCGTCGTAGCCCGCCATCTTCAGGTACTTGAAGGCGGTCTCCATATCCCAATTGCCGAATAATAGTGAGTTTGCTCCGAGTTTCATGTTGTATTCCTTACTTCCCCCACCCCCAGCCCCTCCCCCAAAATGAGGGAGGGGAGTCTGGCAGAGTATGGGATTTGATTATGGTCAATATAAGACTTTTACATCTTCGTACAAGCGATTATAGCTTTAGCCAGTCTGCCTGCCAAAGCGCTATAGTTGCATATAGCCCAGTTTCTTATTCTGTCTGCGAAGCCCGCTCAGTGTGTAGATATTGCTTTTCAGGCGATTGCAGGGGCCGCAAAGCAGTATTCGATTCGTGATGTGATTCAGCCCGCCATCCGAGCGCGGCACATTGTGATCCAACTGCAAGTAGCGCGGGTCGTCAAAATCCCGATAGCAGCCTTGGCACGTCGCCCCATGCTGTTCCAACAAGTGAGCATACATCTCAGCGCGGCTCATCTTGCGGCCGGGCGGCTCATGCACTTGTTTGACGCGCAGGAAGGGCGCGGCCGGCGCTTTATCATCCGTTCGCGCTGGCGGCTCGGTTTTATAATGCACCTGGCCAAACAGCCCAACCTCATTCTTGAGGCGGTCTACGACGACCTCATGCGCCTTGTCCCAGATGTCGATACCTACCCACTGGCGTCCCAATCGTTCGGCGGCCACTGGCGTTGTCGCGCAACCACAGAAAGGGTCTAGTACTATGTCGCCTTCGTTGGAGGACGCATCGACAATTCGTTCGTAAACAGCAAGCGGTTTTTGGGTCGGATAACCAATCCGCTCTTTTGCGGAAGGCGCGATGAAAGGGATTTGCCAGACATCGTTTGCGGGTACACCTTTTTTGTCTACAGACTTGTTGCTTACGAGTACAGGATCGTGACCTCGTTTGAAACGATGCAGAACACCCTGTTCCTTCCTTTCTCGTGAGCCAACTGTATAGTCAATAAAAATAACCCTAAACGTATATTCATTCGTCTTCGAGTAAAAGAAAATTGTATCGTGTAGTTGCTGAAATTTTTTCGCCTTCCCTGTCCATCGGCGATAATGCCAAACAATCTCATTGCGAAAGTTCCTCCAGCCGAATATCGCGTCTAGCACGGCCTTGAGGTAGTGACTTGCTGTCGGGTCGCAGTGCAGATATAAGCTGCCGGTCGGCTTGAGAACGCGCCACATCTCCAGCAGACGCACCGCCATGAAGCACATGAAGGCGCCCATGCCATCGCTGTGGGCAAAGCGAGCGCTCTCAATCGCTTCCATCAAGCGCGGATAGTCGTCGGTGATTTGGTCAATCCAGTCTTGGTGGACGTCGCGTTCCCATGACCAGCGATCTTGGAATTTGGCGCCGGCCGCGAGACTGTCAGGCGTGGCGTGAAAGTCGCGGTTCTTGTTGAAGGGCGGGTCAGTGGCGATGAGGTCAATAGTCTCGCTATTCATGCCGCGCAGAAAATTGAGATTGTCGCCGTGATATAGCGTGCGATTCTTGAAGTTTGCGCTCAAACTCTACTTTTCCTCTGTGGTCTCTGTGTCCTCGGTGGCAAGAAACCACCTAACCGCTGCAATCAACGTAGGCCACAGTCCCCGTCTCCAGCGACTCAATCGCCGCCGCCAGCACCTTCTGCGCCGCCAGACCCTCAGCCGCGCTGCCGTCGATGTCTTCCGGCGCCGCGCCGTCGGTCACCTGCCGCAAGAAACAATGAATGCGCTCGCGGAAAGTGTTTTCGAAGTTGTGGAAGCCGCCGAAGAGCGGGTCGGTATAAACCGTCTTCTCCAAGTTGCCCGCCGGGTAGAGCGTCAGCTCGCGCCACATGTCGTCCAGCACGAAACGGCCGCCCGTGCCCGCCACTTCGCAGCGCTCCATGGGGTGCCCGCGCTCGATATCGTAGCTGCCCGTCAGCGACCCGACCACGCCATTGCGAAAGCGGAAGCTGAATTGCGCCGTCGACCAGATCTGCCTCCCCGGCGCCTTGGCCCCGAAGCAGTGCACCGCTTCAATGTCGCCGCAGAAGTAGCGCATGACATCCACCGTATGCGGGTGCAGCGACTTGATATGATAGAAGGGCGAGGTCTCGGCCGGGTTCATAATCCACATGGCCATGTTGACAAAGAGCAGTTGCCCCAGCCGCCCCTCGTCCACCCAGGATTTCGCCAGACGCGCGGCGGGCGTGAAGCGGTGGTTGAGGTTGATGCCGTAGCACAGGCCCAGCTCGCGCCCCTTGGCCACCATCTCTTCAGCGGGCGCAATCTCGTTGGAGATGGGTTTCTCGCCCAAGACGTGGCAGCCGGCCGAGAGCGCCTGCATCGTTGGCAGGTAATGGTCGCTGCTGTTTTCGAAGCCGCCGGTGGTGACGCTGACGACATCCGGCGCCAGGTCGCGCAGCATAGCTTCGACATCGTAAAAGGCCGGGATGCCGTACAGGTCTGCCGCATTGTTAGCGCGCTCGGGGATGATATCGCAGACGCCGACCAGGTCAGCCAACTCGTTCTGCGCATAAAGCTTGGCGTGCCGATTGCCGATCGGACCCAAGCCGATGACCGCTACTCGTAATACCATCTCTTCTCTCTGTGCCTCTGTGGTGAAATAAACCTGTATGGTGCCAAATCAACCTGCGCGGGCCGGCGCCCTGCCCGGCATCTCATAGCCGTATTCGCGCATGGCCGGCTCCAGAAAGTCAAAATAATTCACGTCCTCATCGCGCTGCCAGCGATTTATCGTGTCCTTCCGCATGACGATGCGCGCCAGCGGAATGCCCAAGAAGGCTTCCAGGCGTTGCAGTGTTTCTTCTTGTTTCGTGACAAAGTCTTCAAAGCGCACTTCGATCCAGCGCTTGGGCTTGGGCGTCGACTTGACCAGATCGTACTGATACTTCCAGGAGATGGCGCGGCGCAGGCGCTCGTCTTCTTTAGCTTCCCCCTGTTCATCGGGGGGACCGAGGGGGGCGGGATACTGAATACCGAAGTCGCGCATGTCGTCCGTCTTGTGCGAGCCGATGATGCTGTCGCGCGGATTGCGAATCCAAAAGATGTAATGCATATCGGGATACATCTGCAGGATCCAAGGAAAGACCAGCGTCGTCTCCGGCACTTTCCAGCCCTTGAGCGGTCGCGAATGATTGTGCACGGATTCAAGATAGCGATGAAGATTTCGTTTGAACACGGGCGGAATCTCGGTTTCGTGGGCGCGGCTGAAATCCCAGCTTAGGTCGCCATTCCACTTGACGTAGCGCGCGAAAATGCGGCAGGCGTCGTACATCGCATGCGCCGGCACCAAATCTCCCGATGGGTTCAGCGTTTGACCCATGTAGACGCCTGAGGCGTAGAGCGTATGGGAAATCGCTCGTGTACCGCTGTGGCCGCGGCCGATGACCGTTATCACAGCGTGACGACCTTTCCGCTATCCCAGGATTCGATAGCCGCCTCGATGATTTGTTGAACGTGCAAGCCGTCGGCGCCCGAGGCGTCGATCTTGTCCGGCGCCACGTTTGCCAGGTTCTGATCCACCCAGTGGCCGATGCGGCTCTGGAAGGTCTCGCCAAAATGGCTCATGCCGCCGTAATTCTCGTGTCGCTCCGTTTGGCCCGTGAAGCGGGGATAGTAGATCAGTTCTTCGCAGGCGTTTGTGAGGAAGACGCGCCCGTCCGAGCCCAATACATCAAGCGTCTCCAAGCCGTAGGAGCCGCCACCCATGCTGGTGTGGCCCCAGTTGCCATCGTAGCTGCCGCGCAGATGGCCGATGATGCCGTTTTCGTAGAGCAGGTTCACTTGTACATTGGACCAAATCTTGCGTCCTTTGCCCTTCTTGAAGATCGCGTGCACCTGGCTCACATCCGCTTGAGCGAAGTAACGCATAACATCCAGCGAATGCGGGTGCAAGGCGCGCATATGAAAATGGGGCGAGGTTTCGTTGGGGTTGTTGATCCACATGGTCATGTCAATCATATTGACTTCGCCCAGGCGTCCCCGCAGGATCCAGTCTTTCGCCAATTCCGCCGCCGGCGTAAAGCGGTGATTGAGGTTGATGCCGTAGCGCAGATTCTTTTCGCGAGCGAGCGCGACCATTTCTGCGGCTTCGGCGACGTTGTTGGAGATGGGCTTTTCGCCCAGGACGGGATAGCCGGCGCGCAGCAACTGCATGGTCGGCGCATAGTGGTCGCCGCCATTTTCCGCGCCAGCTGTCGTCACGCTGGCCGCGTCGAATTCGACGCCGCTTTCCAGCAGCGCCTGAACCGAGTAAAAGCCTTCACAGCCAAAGGCTTCGGCCGCCTTGTCCGAGCGCTCTTGCAAGATGTCGCAGACGGCGACGACCTTGGCGTCCGGGTGCTTGCTGTAGCAGCGCCCGTGATTATTGCCGATGCCGCCCATTCCAACGATCGCTACGCGTAAGGTCATAAGAAATCTCTCCTTGTTACCTGCGGGCGAGCCAAGGCTTTGCCCCTACATTAGCAGTCGATTGCTATTCTTCTTCGCGTGATTGCGCCTGCATCCGGATGGCTTTGCTCAGGTCGCCGATGAACAAGGTATCGTAGGCTTGCTGCGAGGTTTTGAAAGGACCTACGCCCTTGTGGCCGTGCCAGTCCCCTTGCGTCAGCATCGGGTTGGTGAAGCCGGTTTCGGCTTCGCGCTTGGCGATCCAGGCATCCATGCGCTCGCGCAGCGCCGCGACGACATCGGGCCGCTCGTCCGCCAGATTGTGGTCTTCGTTGGGGTCTTCCACCAGATTAAACAGCTCAATCTCCGGCTTGAAGTGGAAGTCCGGCTCCAGCGCGATCATCAGCTTCCAGCCCGGTGTACGCCAGCCATGCTTGCGCATCCAGGTGCATTCGCTGATGTAAAACTCGCTGTCAAAAGACGCCACATCGCCATTGACCATGGGCATCATGCTTTTGCCGTCAAATGCGTAGCCGTCCGTCTGCGCTTGCTCTGCCAGGCCCGCCAGGTCGAGCAGGGTGGGCAGCAAGTCTTTGTGCTGATTGAAGCCGCTGACGCGCTCGCCAGCCGGCACAGCGCCCGGATAACGAATGATCAGCGGGACGTGCAGGACGTTGTCGAAGATGCCGTGATGGTCGAACCACAATTCGTGGTCATAGAGCGTTTCGCCGTGGTCGCCATTTACGACGACGATGGTGTCGTCCAGAATGCCCATGCCTGCGAGCGCTGTAAAGATGGACTGGATGCAGGCGTCCATATAGGCGATGGCGCCGTCGTACTGCGCGATAACGTAGTCTTTGTCGGAGATGCCGGGCGGCATCCAGGACTTAAAAAAGGTGCCGAAGGGTTTGAAATCCAGCACCGGATCCATTGAGCGATTATTCGGGTCGCATTCGTCGCCGTGATAAAACATGCGCTCGTAAGGTTGCGGCGGCAGGTAGGGCGCGTGCGGGTCCATGTGCCGCAGCGTGACGAACCAGGGCGCCCCCTCCGCAGTAAGCCGCTCCAGCTCGGGAATGGTCGCATTGTTGAGGTTCTGCGCCTTGGGAACCCGGCCGGTTGCGTAGCTGCCCCAGCCCTCGAATTCAAGGTAATTATCGAAACCGCGCGAACTGGGATTGCCCTTGAAGCCGACCGAAGTCGTGTTGTAGCCGTAGCCGCGGAAAATTTCGGCCGCTGTGGGCGCCTCGGCCCGCAAGGGACCCTGATGCCGCAGCGCGACCACCTGCGTACCGAAGCAGTCGCGCCCCGTCAGCATGGAGGCGTAGGCCGGCGTGGTGGGGATATGCGGGCTGAAGGTATTCTCAAACAGCGTGCCGCCCTCGGCGAAGCGGTCGATATGCGGCGTGGTGTTCCGCTCGTAACCGTAGCAGGACATGTGATCGGCGCGGATGGAATCGATGGCTATCAGCAGGATGTTCGGGGTTTTGGGCATAAATTATTCTCCTCGTGTGTCTTCTCACGAACGCGGAAAGTCTAGCATAGGCTTTTGAGCCGCGCTACGAATTCGTCAATAAGCCAATAAGGTAGCCATTTTGCGCCGATTCCGCAAGTTCAATTAACCGATTACTTGCAATGTCTTGATTCTGCGTTACTATATGCCTGCATTCGCCCTTTTGAGGGCAGGTCCGGCGCAGGTTGGCGTCCGGCGCTTTTGTACAAATCAGTTAAGGAGTAGTTTCGTATGGTAAGGAAAGTTGTACTTCTGTTATTGTTGGCGCTCTTGACAGTGCCGACGCTTATAGGCGTGGCTCAAGAGCCGCAGGGTCTGCCGGTCGAGGTGCCTGGCGGGCGCGCGAATCTTTTTGTCGTGGACCAAATCTTCCGTTGGGGCTCTGTGGGCAACTACAATGTTTGGCGCACCGGCGGCGGCACGGCGCACCACCACGCGCTGATGCTGGAGACATTCTGGAATGGCGATCAGGAAACTGGCGAGAACATTAATGCGCTGGCGATTTCCGGCCCCGTTTACAATGATGACTTCACCGAAATGACGGTCGACCTGCGCTCAGGCGTGCTCTGGTCCGATGGCGAAGAATTCAACGCCGATGATGTCGTCTATACCGTTGAGACGGTCAAAGCCAACTCCGGCCTGACACAACAAGGCTGGCACGCGCAGCTGAACAAATTTGACGTCGGCGTCGAAAAGACTGGTGAATTCAGCGTTAAGTTCACCACGCTGCCGAACCCGCGTTTGCACAATGTGTTTGAATCGCGCTGGGCGGGCCTTTACATGATGCCGAGCCACTACGTAGCCGAGGTGGAAGCGAATCTGGCCGAGGGCGAGACGCTTGCTGACTGGAATTGGGCAGCCGAAGATGTCATCGTGCTGGGCAACTACCTGCCTATGGATGTCGATCCCAACGGTTATTGGGAGTTGTTCAAACGCCGCGACGATCCGGAAAATTCGGTAGCCGGCATCGTTACCGGCGGTTCCGGTCCTCCCTATGTTATGACCATCTTCTACGGCAACGAGAACATCAAGAAAGCCATCGCCATGTCGCGCGGCGAGCTGGATGTCTACTTTGATGTTGATATCGAGTCCTTCGAGACCACGCTGGATACCACGCCGACCGCTCGCAGCTGGTACCAGGATTTCCCCTGGGCTTTCCCCAACGAGTACAGCACGCGTCAATTGGCTTTCAACTACGAAGGCGATCCCTTGCTGCAAAACAAGGACGTTCGCTGGGCGCTGGCTTTGGCGATCAACAACGTTGAGCTGCAGACTGAATACATCGGCGGCCTCGCCAAGGTTACGACCTTCGCTGTTCCACCGACCGCGACCATGGCGTCTGTATATCATGAGCCGTTGGAAGAGTGGTTGAACGAATTGCAGATCGATTTGGGCGACGGCGAGATGTTCTCCGTTTATGACCCGACCGTACCCGATCGCATCAACGAGTGGGCGGTAGCGCAGGGTTATGACGTGCCGGGCACGCCGAGCGAGATATTTGGCACGGGTTGGTGGAAGTTCGCGCCGGATGCGGCCGAGAAGCTGCTGATGAAAGCCGGCTTGAGCCGCGATGGCGGTGGCAACTGGCTCACGCCCGACGGCGAGATTTGGACCCTTGACCTGCAATCTGACCCGAGCGAGAACGACGCCTACCGCATGGGGCAGGCGGCTGCCGACATGTGGCAAGAATTCGGCGTCGACGTCAACTTCATCACGCTTGATCGCGGCGCCTGGTCGCAGAACCACTACGTTGGCGCTTTCGAGGTCAGCACACCCTGGCAGTCCTTTGCTCTGCCGGCTGGTGACTTCTGGCCGCGCATCAACGGCATGCATTCGGACTACTATGCCCCGGCGGGCGAAGACTACCGTCCCTTGGGTGGCAATGGCGTACGGCGCCTGGTGGATCCCAAGATCGACGAATTGCTCGATGCCATGGAGGGGGTTGATCCAGTTGGACAAGCCGATCAAAACATCGCCTTGAACATCGAGTTGATCAAGCATTGGGTCGAGAACATGCTCGACATCACCTGCATCGCCTTCAAGAAGCTGGTCACCTGGGACGAGAAGTATTGGACTGGATTCCCGACCGCCGAGAATCCGTATGCGATGCCCTTGTACTGGTTCCAGGGCGGCAAGTACGCCTACCAAGGGCTGTCATCGACGGCGTAACTTGAGTTTCCGTGTGGGCGATCCACGAGTCGCGTAGACACCGACCGCCGATCGTCCACACAGTTTCAACGCTTGCGAACTGTGTCCGTTAGTGTGTACGGGCGGGCCGCCGGCTCGCCCCTACGAAATAATTATCAGGGATCATAGATGAATTTGCTGCGAACCTACATCCTGCCGCGCATCCTCCAATGGGCTATCGTTATTTTTGTCGGCATATCAGCCACATTTCTTATACCGCGTTTGTCACCCATCAATCCGGTCGATGAAATGATCGGGCGCATGACCGCCTTTGCGTCAATCGATCCCCACGCGGTTGTCAGTATGCGCGAATCGGCAATGGCGCTCTTTGGCCTGGAAGGCACCTTACTTGAGCAGTATGGCCGCTTTTGGGCGCGTCTGTTTACAGGGGATCTTGGCGTGTCGTTCGGGAATTTCCCGCGCCCGGTCTCCGATATCATCGCTGCTGGCTTGCCCTGGACGATTGGGCTAATCTGCACGGCAACTCTTATTTCCTGGGTATCAGGCGTATTTCTGGGCGCGCTGGCCGGTTACTTCCATGACCGGCGGTGGGCGCAAGTTCTCGAGCGCTTCGTTGTCGTTATCTATCCCATTCCCTACCTTATTATCGCTTTTGTCCTCATTTTCGTATTTGCCTGGTGGCTGCAATGGTTTCCACTAGTGGGCGGATCGCGCGGGCAGCCGGCGTTCACCTGGGACTACATCAGCACAGTGCTTTATTTTGGCTTTTTGCCGGCGCTTTCGATCGTCATTGGCGCTACCGCTTTCCGCTTCATCATGGCGAAGTCCCTGACGACAACGGAGATCGCCAGCGATTATGTGCAATACGCCGAGTTGGCGGCCGTGCCCAAGCGCAAGATCATCTTGTTCTATGTCGCGCGCAATACCATGCTGCCGCAAGTGACGGATCTGGCTCTCGCCCTGGGCGCCCTCTTTGAAGGAGCGCTGATTACCGAGGTCTTGTTCGCTTATCCGGGTTTGGGCTTCGTACTCTACAACGCCATCTACAACGCCGACTACAACATCATTATGGGCATTACGCTGCTATCCATTGTTGGCATCGCTACCGCGTCACTAATCATTGATTTACTTTATCCGATCTTCGATCCGCGCGTTCGTCTGCGCTAGGGATTCACTGTGCTAACTACGATTCGCGACTTATTCCGATTCAGCCCGTCTTTTCGCTTCGGCTCGTTGATTCTAATGGTCGTTGTCGCTTTTGTGATTCTGTCCTTCTTTTCCCCCTATGAGCAAGACCGTCTGCGCCGCAAGGTAAAGCGCAATCAACCGCCCTCTACCGAATTCGTATTCGGTACGACATCGCAGGGACAAGATGTCTTCTGGGCGCTGACCTTCGCTATTCGCAATACGCTGATTATTTCCAGTATCGCGGTCTTGATCGGTCGTGGCATCGGCGTGTCGCTGGGCATGATTTCCGGCTACCTGGGCGGGGTCTTTGACCGCGCGGCGCAAACCATCGTCGAGAGTGTCATCGTCGTTCCGCGATTACCCTTGCTCATATTGATCGGCTCGATATTTCGAGGCTCGCTGACGATGTTTACGCTGGGCATTCTCATCGGAATACTCGATTGGGCGTATCCCTCTAAACGCTACCGCGCGCAAGTCTTAAGCTTGCGGGAGCGCGACTTCACGCACACCGCCGTTTTCAGCGGTATGGGGACTTTCAAGATCGTGCTTACCGAGCATCTGCCCTTCATCATTCCCTTCTTATTGGCCGACGTCATCAGCGGCTTTCTCTTTTCCATTGGCATTGAGGTAACGCTGTCCTATCTCGGCTTGGCCAACCTGGACAGCCCAACCATCGGCACCATGATCTACTGGGGCAACTACTATCAGTCGATTCCGGCGGGCAGGCCCTGGGTGATGGTCGTGCCGATGGTCACTGCGATTCTGATGGTGCTGGGCTTCTATCTGATGTCGGTGGGGCTGGGCGAATACCTCGATCCGCGCAAACGGCTGGTTCGTCTGACGGCGGACGTTGGCGAAGAGCCACTGGCTGACGACCCCCGCAAAGACAAGGACGATGCATGGGCACCATAATCGAAACCAACAACCTGCGCGCCTATTACATCACCAATGCCTACGGCGTCGAGCGCACCGTCAAGGCCGTCGACGATATCACCCTGCGGATCCAAGAGGGCGAAGTCTATGGCATCGCTGGCGAATCGGGCTGCGGCAAATCGACTTTGCTGCGGATTCTGCTGGGCGCGTATCAGCCGCCGCTGACAGTAGTTGGCGGCGAAGTGAAGTACCATCTCGAGGGCGAAGTCCTCGACGCCGCCGAAATGACCGAGGAGCAGCAGCGGGACCTGAAGTGGCGTACGATTTCGTATATCCCGCAAGGCTCGATGCATGTGCTCAACCCGGTGCGGCGCATCCGAGATACCTTCCACGACTTCATCAGCGCCCACCGCGATGTGACCAAATCCGAATCGTTTCAACTGACGGCGGAATATCTGCGCGATTTGGGGTTGCCGGAGAAGGTGATGGCGTCTTATCCGCATCAGCTTTCGGGCGGCATGCGGCAGCGGGTGACCATCGCCCTGGCGACAATCCTCTGGCCCAAGCTCATCTTCGCCGATGAGCCGACTACGGCGCTTGATGTGGTCGTGCAGCGCGGCGTCATTCAAATGCTGAAGGATGTGCAGCAGAAAGAAGGCAGTACGCTGGTGCTCATCACGCACGATATCGGCGTACATGCCAATTTGGCCGACCGCATCGGCATCCTCTACGCCGGCAAGCTGGTCGAAGAGTCGGACACGAAGACAATCCTGGAAAGCCCGCGCCATCCCTATACCCGTTTCTTGATCGAGTCGCTGCCCAGCCTCGATTCGCGCGAAGAACGCCTGGCCATCCCCGGCCGCCCGCCGGCATTGGATCGACCGCCCAGCGGCTGCCGCTTCCATGAACGTTGTCCGCTGGCAAAAGAAGTCTGCAAGACGGTCGAGCCGCAGCTTATCCAGATTGAGCCGGGGCACTTCACCGCCTGTCACGTAGTCGAGGAGGAGATGAGTCGTGGAGGTCACAGTGTCTACGCGTGACTCGCAGTCTGAGCCGCTTCTGCAAATTGAGAACTTGACCAAGGTCTTTCATATCCGCCAGGGCTTCGCCACGCAAGACTTCCTTGCGGTGGACAACGCCTCGATCGTCATCGATTCCGAAAAACCGGAAATCTTCGCCGTAGTTGGCGAGAGTGGCAGCGGCAAGACCACGCTGGCGAAAATGGTTTTGGGCATGGAAACCTCAACACAGGGCATCTTGCGTTACAAAGACCGCGTCATCAACGACATCAGCCGAAAAGAAATGAAGAGCTGGTTCTACCGTGAAGTGCAGCCGGTGTTTCAAGATCCCTTCGCGGCCTTCAGCCCCTTAAAACGTATTGACAGCTATCTCTATGAGACGGCGCAGAATTACAAGATGGTGGCGGACAAGAAAGAAACCCCGCGTTATATCAATGAAGTATTGAGCGAGGTTGGCTTGACGCTGGCCGAGATTGCCGGGCGCTATCCCAACGAGCTATCCGGCGGGCAAGCGCAGCGCGTCGCCATCGCGCGCGCCCTCATCACCAAACCATCGCTGATCGTCGCTGACGAGCCAGTGTCCATGCTCGACGCCTCGCTGCGCATGTCAATCGTGAACATGTTCCGCAAGCTGAAAGAAGACAATAATGTCAGCGTCATCTACATCACGCACGATCTCGCGACCGCCTATTATACCGGTGACCGCATCGCCGTTATGCTGCGCGGCTGGATCGTGGAGATGGGCCCTACGGAGCGCGTGCTAGGCAATCCGCTGCACCCCTACACCCAGAACCTGAAAACCTCGATTCCCAGCATCAAATCGGACGAAACCTGGGACGAGAAGATCGACCTGGCGGTCATCGAGACCGACGAATATACGCGCACCGGCTGCAAATTCGCCGGTCGCTGCCCGGCGGTGATGGATATCTGCCACGAGAATATTCCGCCCAGCGTTATGCATGAAGGACGCACGGTAAAGTGCTTCCTCTACGATGACTCGGTCGACCCGGCACAGAAAACTGCCCTGACGCCCGCCGCTCTTTAGCCGCGCCGATTCGGCCCGCCCGGCGCATAGCTAATGGCTGAAGGTCCGCAGCAGCCGGCGCGACGCAAATTGCGGCGACTCCCCCGCTTCGCTCAATTGAAACAGACATTACCAGATCAGCTGTTGGTACGGCTGGCGCTCTGGCAGAACTTGCGGCGGGACGCGCGGCACCCGGTCGCGCGCCATCTTGGTCGGCAGCTTAAAAGTGGATGGCGGCTGCCCATTTTGCCTTTCAGCTTGGCTTGCGCGCTGCCGCTGCTGGTACTTGCCGCCTACGCCTACCACGCGGTCGATGAGGCGATGGCCTGGGCGCTGCCGCTATTCTTGATGCTCTTCAGCACAGTTTATTGCGCGGTCTGGATCGCCCGCATCGTCGCCCTGATGTCGCGGCAAGCGCGCAGCGGCGCCATGGACGAAGTCAGCGTGATCCCGCCGGGGCGCGTCTTCATCTACTTAACGATCTGCAAAGTGGTCTTGAACGAAGACGATGCGCTCTACTGGCTTGGCCTGCTGCGGCAGGTGCTGGCGGGCGGCGCCTTCTTGATACTGATTATGTCGCTGTGCATAGTGGCGGCGCAGATGAATCAACTGAGCCCCAGGGAGTTCGCTGCGGTCTCTATTGAACTGATGCTTTTTGCCGTCGTGATTCAGCTGGAACATTCACAATCGGCCCTAATCGCCTGCCTCTTGGCTGTCGCGGCCGGCAGCCGCTTGCACAGCGTAGTTGACCGCGCGAGTGTCATTGTGGCCGGCTTCATTTTGCTGCAGATCCTGAGTTTTTCCTTGGCGATTGGCGCCGTAGTCGCGCTGGGACAGGCTAGTCTGAGCCTTACGCTGGCGCTGTTTCTGCTCTCGCGCGAAATGCTGATTCTGCTGCTGTGGCGCGCCATCCTGCGCGATGCCAACGAAGACAATTTGCCGCCCCGCTCTTTGCAGTGGAGGGACACCTTTAGGCGCAAGGTATGACAGCATCAGCAATCTGCGTTACACTCCTGCGCGACAGTTCAGACTTTCGCAGATAAAGGAAGCGATTCATGCTTGAAATTTCTCAGTTGCGCTGCCTTGAGGCGCTGCTGGATACGATTATCCCGCCCGACGATTTTCCCGGCGCTGTGGATGCCGGCGTCGGCGACTACCTGCTGCGTCAACTGGCCGGCGATTTGGCAGAATTACTGCCAAGCTATCAGCGCTGGCTGAACGACTTGGATGCGGAATCTCGAGCAAGCCGGGACAAGCCTTTCGCCGAGCTGAATGTGGAAGAACGGACGTCGCTGCTCAATGGCGTTGAGCGGGGAGAAGTGACCACGGAATGGTCAGTCGAGCCGGCGCCTTTCTTCAGGCAGGTCGTCGAGCATTGCGCCGAAGGCTACTACAGCGATCCGACTAACGGCGGCAACCGCGATGGCATCGGTTGGCGCATGATTGGCTACGAGGTGCGCGGATGACAAATTTCGATGCGATAGTCGTGGGCTCCGGCGCTGGCGGCGGAGTGGCGGCTGCTTTGCTGGCGGAAGCGGGCAAATCGGTGCTGCTGCTGGAGCGCGGGCGCAGCCTGTCCTTTGACGCTGTCGGTCGCGATCACCTGCGCAACCAGCGCATGCCCGTATACGGCCATAACGCCGGCCCCGATATTGAAGGCAACCCGCGCACGCTCGAGCCCGATTCTTTCCCGATTCCGGTCGGTCGGGAGTTAGGCAATCTGCGCTTGCTGCGGCCGCATGAGCCGGGCTACCAGAATAACGCCGCCTGCGTCGGCAGTGGCACTCGCGTTTACGCCGGGCAAGCCTGGCGTTTCATGCCGCAAGACTTCCGCATGGCCAGCGAGTACGGCGTGCCCGAAGGCAGTTCGCTGGCCGATTGGCCCATCAGTTACGAAGACTTGGTGCCCTATTACCAGAAAGTCGAGTGGGAGATCGGCATCTGCGGCGACCATCGCACCATGACGCACTTGCCCGCCTATGACAAGCCCTATCCCATGCCCGCCTTGCCGCTGCCGCACAAATCCGGCGTGCACAAGCATGGGCTGGAGGCCTTGGGCTGGCGTTCCATGCGCGTGCCCCGCTTGATCAACTCCGTGCCCTACAACGAGCGGCCGGGCTGCATCCATTGCCAGCAATGCGTCGGCTTTGCTTGCCCGGCCGATGCCAAAAATGGCAGCCATAATACAACCGTGCCGCGCGCGCTGCGATCCGGCTACTGTACGCTGCGCACGGAAGTCATGGCCCTGCGGCTGGCCTGCAGCGAAGGCGGGCGCGTCGTCGGCGTGACCTACCTGGACGCTGATGGCCAGGAGCATACCGCTACGGCCGATGTGGTCGTGCTCAGCTGCGGCGCGGTGGAGACGGCGCGGCTCTTACTGAACTCGGCGACCAGCCAGGAACCAACCGGCATCGGCAACGCCGGCGATCAGGTCGGGCGGCATTTACAGGGGCACTATTATTCGGGCGCGGTGGGGCTCTTCCCGGACATCATGTGGGATGGCGTCGGGCCGGGCTGTTCGATCGCCACCAGCCAATTCAATCATGACAACGACGGCATCATCGGCGGCGGCTTCCTGGGCGATGAAGATATCGTCACGCCGGTGACGCTCTGGAAGCGGCATTATCCGCCGGACGCGCCGCGCTGGGGCATCGAGGCCAAGCGCTACATGCGCGAGAACTTCCGCCGCATCAGCGATGTCATCGGTCCGGTGCAGGAGATACCCAGTCCGGAGGCGCGCGTCGATATCAATCCGGACCTAAAAGATCGTTACGGCATTCCGGTGGCGCATCTCTCGGGCCTCGCCCATCCGGAGACGGTGCGCACTGCCGCGTTCATGCACGAGCGCGCCAAAGAGTGGCTCTGGGCCTCCGGCGCAGTCAAGGTCTGGGGGCAGCCGCCGCCGCGCTATCTCTCCGGCGGGCAGCATCAAGCCGGTACCTGCCGCATGGGCGATGATCCGGCGAGCTCGGTGGTCGACTCGTTTTGTCGTGTGCACAGCCAAGACAATCTCTTCATCGCCGATGGTTCGCCCCATGTGACCAACGGCGGCTTCAATCCGGTGGAGACGATCATGGCGCTGGCTTGGCGCACGGCCGAGAACATCGTAAATAATTGGTAGGACAAGCCGTGAAAGGAGAAAGACGTGAATCATACAGTGACAGATGAACAGATTGAATTCTATCAAGACAATGGCTTTGTGGTCATTCATGACTTTTTGAATGCGGACGAACTCGGGATCTGGCGACAATATGTCGGCGAGGCGGTGGGCAGCCGCGGCAAGCATAAGCTGGCCGATGGCAGTTGGATAGAAGAGGACAACTACAATTCGCGCGTTTTCACCCAGCGCATCAACCTTTGGAACGATCACGACGGCATGCGCCGCTTGATGATCGACGATCGGCTGGGAAAGATGGCGGCCGACCTGGCGCAAGTCGATGGCATTCGCATCTGGCACGATCAAGCGCTGATCAAGCCGCCCTGGGGCAACCCCACCGGCTGGCACCTCGACAACCCCTATTGGTCATTCTACTCGCGCGATGCCATAAGCTTGTGGGTGGCGCTGGACGATGTGACGCGGGACAATGGCTGCCTCTACTTCATCCCCGGCGCCCACAAAACAGCCACCTGGGACAATGTCGGCATCGGCCAGAACATCGGCGATCTTTTCGAGACCTATCCCGAATGGGGCCAAATGGAAGCGGTCGCGATAGAGATGAAGGCCGGTTCCTGCTCGTTCCACAATGGTCTATGCGCGCACGGCGCAGGCGCCAATATGACGCCCTGTTACCGGCGGGCGATGACCTGCGCTTATATGCCCGATGGCAGCGCGTTCAACGGGCAGAAGAATATCTTGTCGGATGAACAAGTGGCGCGCTACGTAGTCGGCGAAGCGCTTGATGATGACGCGCAGTCGCCGCTGATCTATCATCGCAGCAAGGAATACCTGCGCTATCCCGGCTGAGGCAGTGGCGCGCTACCAGCGGAAAGGCACCGTCCCGCTGTCGTCCAGCGGATAACCCCACTTGTTGATATAGCTCATGCCGTCCAGGAACTCGTCGCCCAGCGCGTCCAGCTCACGCTGCAGCAGCGCGTCCAGCTCACGCTGCAGCAGCGCGTCCAGCTCACGCTGCAGCAGCGCGGCGGATTGCGGCCGATTCACCAAATTGTCCAGCTGCCAGGGATCAGCATCGTTGTCGTAGAGCAGCCAGGGACCGTCCAGCGTGCGGCAATAGGTATGGCGCGCCGTCCGAATGCCGCGATACTCCCGGCCGCCGACCGGACGCGACCACTCGCCGAAGGGGTGGAAGCAGGCCAGCAGGGCGGCTTCGCTCTCGACCGCTTCGCCCCGCAGCGTTGGCGAAAAGTCACGCCCTTCGACCGTACGCGGAATCGGCAGGCCGCAAACGCCGAGCAATGTAGGCATGATATCGTGCGCGTTCAAAAAGGGCGAGACTTCGCGCGCATGACGGCCCTGCGCCGCCGGGTAACGCAGCAGGAAGGGCACTCGAATCGACTCGTCATAGGGTTTCTGTTTGCGTGTCATTCCCTGCGAGCCCAGCATGTCGCCGTGGTCCGAGGCGAATACCAGCACGGTGTTGTCAGCGATCTCAAGTTCGTCAAGCGTCGCCAGGATATCGCCGACGCTCTTGTCGATGGCGCTGCAGTGCGCGTAATAACCCGCCAGCCACTCGCGCGCGTCCTGGGCAATTTCTTCAGGCACGTTCGGCCGCAACTCAATGTCTCGCGGATCATACATATCGCGATATTCCTGCGGCGCCGTTTCGTAGGGATTGTGCGGCGGTCCCCAGGACAGGACTAACAGAAAGGGCTGGTCCGCCGCGCGCGTTTCCATGTAGCGATGCGCTGCCGCCGTCTGCGCGAAAACATCATAGCCGTCCCAAACGCGTTTGCTCGGGTCATCGCCATCGTAGTAGGCCGACTGATTGTAATCGTGCGTGCATTCCAGCGCCTGAAAAGTATCAAAGCCCAGGCGCCGCTCCGGCGGGATGTAATGGCTGCGCCCATGCCCATCCACATGCCACTTGCCGATGAAGGCGGTGTCGTAACCGGCCGCTTTGAAGGCAGCGCCCAAGCCAACCGGGTCGCTGCTGATGGGCACATCATTGACGATCACGCCATGCGTCAGCGGGTACTGCCCGGTCAGGAAGCTGGCGCGCCAGGGGCAGCAGACCGAATAGCCTGAGGTCGCGTTGCGGAAGTTAGCGCTTTCGCCGGCCAGCCGGTCGATATTGGGCGTCCGCACTTGCGAATTGCCGGCGTAACCCAGGGCCTGCAAGCGCCACTGGTCGGTCAGCAGGAAGACGACATTCGGCTTCGACATATAATTCCTATCCTTTTATTGAAGGGCCTAATTCCAGAATTCGTCCCATTCCTTGCGAAATGCAGCCAGCCCTTCCGCCACGTTGAAGGCGCGCCGTCCTAGCGCTGCAGTCGTTCGCTGGGTGTTGGCGCGAGTGCGGTAGGGGATGCCGATATGCCGCATTTCGTCCAGCACGGCCTGGTCGGTGCGGGTGGGCGCGATCAGGGCGGGGTCGGCGTCAAAGGCGGCGGCGATATGATGCGCCAGGTCCACGCGGCCGATCCATTCGCTGCCGAAGCAGTGGAAGATGCCATTGCCGTCGTGCTGCGCCAGCCGCAGCAGCATATCCGCGCAATCGGAAGCCAGCGTGGGATGCGCCTCGTCATTGACTTTGGGCCCCGTCCAGACCGCCGCCGGCAAGCCCGCCGCCAGCCGGTAAATGACATAGACCGAAAAGTCGAAGCCCAAGCCGTTCTCCTTGCGCGCCAGCGAGGGCGCAGCGTAATTCAAGCCGTAGATGCCAGCCAGCCGGCCCACGCCGTAATTCAGCCCCTCCATAGCGCCCAGCTCGCGCTCAGCGGCGACTTTCATTACGCCGTAGAAATTCACCGGGTTGGGCGGCGAGGTCTCATTGACCAGATCAGCGCGCCCGTCAAAGACCCAGTCTGACGAAACGAAGACCAGCCGCGCGCCGACCTCGCGACAGGCTTCCGCCATAGCGCGCGTGCCATCCACCATCAGCGACCAGCAGAGCTCGCGTTTCTGGTCCATGAATATCTGGTCGAGGATGGCGGCCGAATGGATGACCGCGTCCGGCTTGTATTTGTGGATTGAGCGGCGAACTCCTTCGTGGTCGGATAAATCCAGCGGATCCAATTGATAATCGACCTGCCACTCCGGCTCGGGCCCGTACTGCGAGGCGATGATTTCCAAGCCACGCTGCCGCGCCAGCCGTATCACGTTGCTGCCCACCAGGCCCGTTCCGCCGGTAATATAGAGTCGCATAATTGTCGTCCTCGTGTTGTATTCTAACCTGACCGCTTGCGAACCCGCTTACCCAGCTCTGCTTGTCCGCTCGCCATTGCAGCGTAGGCCTTGCGCAATTCAGCCAGGTTGGCTGAACCGCTTTGCGCGCAGTCGATGACCAGCGACTCAGTCGCGGCGAATTCAGGGCAGGCGTCGGCCACATCGGCAGCGATGTCCAGCGGCACGGTCGTGACGCCGTTGGCGTCTCCATGCAGGAGCTCATTGGGATTGACGGTAATGCCGCCGACCTGCACCGGGCCGTAGGTCTCCAGCAAATGCATGTAACCGTGAGCGCAGACTATGCCATTGTAGAAGACCGGGAACTTGAGCGGCTCGATGCCGACAAAGTCCCGGCCCGGTCCATCAGTTATTAGACCGGCTGCGCCAAATGCTTTGAACGAGTTGCAGAAGACATCACCGAAATTGGCCGCCCGGCCGCTTGTATCAAGATTCTGCATGACAATCACCGGTGTGCCGCTTAAGTCTCCAAAGCGAGCGATGACATCCGCTACGCCGGGCACGGCTTTTGCCGGCGGCTTGGTGAAGGTGCGGCAGGTGGCGGTGGCGGCGAAGCCGACCATTGGCGGCAATTCCGGGAAGGCGGCTGTGATTTCGCGACTCATGAAACCGCGGTTGCGGGGCCGCACTTCGAATAACTCAATGACATTCGCTACGGTCGCGCTGTCATAACGGCGCAAATCTTTTAGAGTCCCTGGGGAAATCTCGGTCATGTACGCACGCTCCTCTTCTAAGTAGAACAAATTTAGTAGTGCAAGTCTTGTCCCAAATAATTTCTCTTTTAACACAGAGGCTCACGAGGGTACACAGAGCACACAGAGGGTTTTGTATTGTTTCGATGTTCCCGCGCTTAATGCCATTATCCTCTGTCGCTAGCATACAATCACTGAACTGCTTTACTCATTGACCTCTGTGTATCCTCTGTGTTCTCTGTGGTAAGTATTTGCATGACTTACTAGCACTTACTTGTGTGATACTCTGCTGCAACAATGCTTGACGCCGGGCAGGCGCGCGGCGCCGCCATTGTAGAGCAAGGCGGACGGCTGACCAAGAGCCGGCCGCGGATGATCGGCTGCGGTCCAAGTTGAGGAAAGCGTTTCAGCGCCGATGATTGTTAACATCGCCGAGATGATGTATACAAAGGCGGAGGCGATATTTACAGCGCCGTCGCAAGCGAGGATGCCGTGCGCAGCAACAGATTGATCAATATAGTTTCCTGTCATGCGGAAGGCGAAGTGGGCAATGTTATCGTCGGCGGTGTGCCCCCGCCCCCGGGCGACTCCATCTGGGAACAGTCGCGCTGGATTGCGCAAGACAAAAACTTGCGCCGCTTCGTCTTGAACGAACCGCGCGGCGGCGTCTTCAAACATATCAACCTGCTGGTCCCGCCCAAACAGCCGGAGGCGGCATTCGGCTTCATCATCATGGAGCCCGAGCACACGCCGCCGATGTCCGGCTCGAATACCATCTGCGTCGCCACCGTGCTGCTGGACAGCGGCATGATCGAGATGCAGGAGCCGGAAACCAAGTTCTTCCTGGAGGCGCCGGCCGGGCTGGTTCGGATTCGCGCCTTCTGCGAGCATGGCAAAGCCCAGAGCATCGAATTCCACAACGTCCCTTCCTACGTCGATCGGCTTGACGCTCCGCTTGAGCTGTCGGGATTCGGCACGCTGTCGGCGGATGTGGCTTACGGCGGCGACAGTTTTGCGCTGGTCGATGCGCGCGCGTTGGGTTTCGAAATTGTGCCGGACGAGGCCAGCGACCTGGCCCGCGTGGGCGCAGCCATCACCGCCGCCGCCAACGAACAGATCGGCTTTCAGCATCCACTGCATGCCGACTGGAATCAGATTTCCTTCTGCCAGTTCACGCTGCCAGTGGAGCGGCGCGACGGCGTTTTGACCGGCCGGAATACGGTCGCCATTGATCCGGGCAAGCTGGATCGCTCGCCTTGCGGCACCGGCTGTTCGGCGCGGATGGCGGTCCTGCATCAGCGCGGGCAGATGCGCCCGGGCGACCAATTCATGGCGCGCTCGATCATCGGCTCTCGATTTGATTGCGGTATCGTCAGCGCGACTGAGGTTGGCGGGCGCGCGGCCATCATTCCCAGCATACGCGGGCGCGCCTGGATCACCGGAACGCATCAGCTTATGCTCGATCCGGATGACCCCTGGCCGCTGGGTTATCGCCTGACCGATACTTGGCCCAGCTTCTAGCTACGCCGCAGCCACACAGTCATCTCACCGGCGTCGCGGTGACCCCAAGCATAGTAGGGGACGGCTGTGAAGAGCACGGCCTGCCCGCCGCCGTCGATTGCTTCGCCGCGGATGACCGAAACGCCGCCCAGCAGGTCGGGCTCATGTTCGACGCTGAGCTGTGCCTCATCCGGCAGCGCGTAATCCAGCAGGCCGCTAGCATTGTCGACCTGCTCCAAGGCATAGACCAGCGGTCCGCGCTCCAGCGCAACTGAGCCCGCCAATTCAGAAACCTCCGGATGGGCGATCACGCGGCGGACGGGCAGCGGCAAGCGCAGCTCAATTCGCGTCCTGCCCTGCCAATGTCGCGTCAACTCGGCATAGCCATCGCGGATAAAGAGAGGGACTTCTTCGCCGTCCACCAGGAGTAGGCTGGCATCTGCGGATTCGTCGAAGTAGCGATACAGGTCGCTGGGCAGCGGCTGACCCTGCGCGAATGAGGGAATCCGCAGGCGCAGCGTAAAGGTCGCGGGCTGCGCAAGGCTCAGGTCGAGTTCGATCTTGCCGTCCCAGGGGTAGTTTGTCTGCTGCCGCAGCGACACTTCCGTCTCGCCGACGGTCAAGCTGGCTCGTCCGGCGATGAAAAGATTGACGAATAGCTCTTGTTCACGGGCGGCGTAGATATAGCCGGATAGCGACGGCAGCAGCCGCACCACATTTGTCGGGCAGCATGAACAGTCGTACCAGGGCTGTCGCGACATTGAGGATTCGCGGTTGAAGCGGTAGCGGCCGTCACAAGACAGCGGGTTGACATAGTAGAACGAACGCCCGTCCATGCCCACGCCGGACAGGAAGCCGTTGTACAAGCTGCGCTCCAGCACATCGACATACTTCGCCTCGCCCGTCAGCAGGAACATGCGCTGGTTCCACAGGATATTGGCTTGCGCGGCGCAGGTCTCGTTGTAGGCGGTCAAGTTAGGCAATTCATAATTCTCGCCAAAAGCTTCGCCCTCATGTCGCGCGCCAATGCCGCCGGTCAACGCCAGCTTTTTGCCCACGACGTTGTCCCAAAGCGCGTAAACGGCGGCGGCATAGTCAGCGTCGCCGCTGATCGCCGCGATGTCGGTGATGCCGGCGTACATATACCCGGCGCGCACCGCATGGCCCACGGCTTCACTTTGCTGCGTCACCGGCGCATGATCCTGGCAGTAGGGGCCGTATACTTCACGCCCGTTCGCTCGCCCGCGCTCATCCAGAAAGAATCTCGCCAGGCGCAGGTAGCGCTCATCGCCGCTGACCCGAAAGAGGCGCAAGAGGCCGATTTCGATCTCCTGATGTCCCGGCACATCTCGCAAGCCGTCGGCGCCAAAAACCGAGTCGATCAAGTCGGCGTTCCTGAGCGCAATATCCAGAAACTTCCGCTTGCCCGTCGCCTCAAAATAAGCGACCGCCGCTTCGTACATGTGGCCCACGTTGTAGAGCTCGTGGTTGATGCGCAGGTTCGACCAGCGTTCGGGTCCACAGGGCTCGGGCGCATTGGCCGGGTCGATGGTGCGCGCTGTATAGAGGTAGCCGTCAGCTTCCTGCGCGGCGGCGAATTTATCGATGAGATCGTCCAGGTAAGTTTCGAGTTGCGCATTCGGCGCGATCTGCAGCGCGTAGGCGGCGCCCTCCACCACTTTGAAGACATCAGAGTCGTTGAAGAATATGCCTTCGTGCGCGCCCTCCATGAGCCCGCCGGCTTTGGCGAAGTTATCGATGCGGCCCGTTTCTTCACACTTTTGGAAGTCGTAAGGGATAGTGACTTTTATCGCCGTGTTGATGCGCGGCGCCCAAAAACTGTCGTCCACAGCGACTTGAGTGAAGGGCGCCGACTGGATCGGATAGTCGCTGTGGGATTCGCTCATTGAGGCGCCTCGTCATCTATTGCGGCGGGAAAGGCGGCGATTCGCAGGCCAGTTGAGCCATAGGGAATGAGTGTTATATTCTCCTTGGCCGCATCGGTCTGGTGCGGTCCGACGTCAATGTCAGCCGCCGAATTATCGCTGAGGCGCCACTGCGGCAGCCTTTTGGCGGCGACGCTCAAGGCAATCGGCGGCGCGTCTGTCGCGAAAGGCAGGTCGCTCGGTTCAGATTCATTGAGGTCAAGTTCCGCCAGCAGCGAATCCTCATTGAGAATCAAACCGTAATTCCAATCCGATCGCGGGTAGACTTCCCAATCCGCGTGCGGCAATTCGCCTCTGATCTGCTTCCATTCTTCGTCAATTCGGGAGCCAAACAGCAGGGGCCCGCGATGTACCGAGAGCAAGCCTTGATGCCCTTCGCTCAGCCGTATCTCTTGAGGCAATTGCAGAACAAGCTGGTCGCCTGTTTGCCAGGCCCGCCGCACCTTATGGAAGCTGCCGGCGGCGCGCAGGATAGTAGTCTCGCCGCAAATTGTCAGCTTCGCTTCCTCAGCCCAATCCGGAATTCGCAATAGCAGATCAAATTCGCAGGGCGAGCCCAGCTCGAAGCTGAATTCGATATCGCATTTGAAGGGGTAATCGGTCGCTACGCTGAGAGTAACCGGGACGCCATCGGCAACGGTGGTGGTGACTTGGCAGGGCGCGTAGGCCACGGCAGCCAGGCCGCCCTCCAGCGTCGCCATGAACAGGCTCTTGACGAATTTCGGCCAGGCCTGATGCATATTGGCGGTGCAGCAGCCGTAATGCGGCTCCAAGCCATAGATATTGGATTCGTCGCTGTTGTTGGTCCAGTTGCGCTTGGCGACAGTCGCCAGCACCTGATTGACCTGCTGATCATATTGGCGCGCCCACATATCGGCTGTGATGGTGGCCGGCAGCGCATTATAGGCGACCTGTTCCAGTCTATCTCCGAAGAAGGGATCGCCAAGAATGCGCGTCAATTCTTCCAGCGAGAACATATACTCCGATATCGTGCAGAGCTCGGTGCCGCTGACAGGCGATGTGCCGTTAAGGTGTTCGTCGCCGCTGAAGATGCCGTTGGGTTGACCGTGGTGTTTCATCAAGTTTTCGATGCCCAGTCGCGACGCCAGACGATGCCAGGGTTTGCCGGTCTGCACGTAGAATACGGCGCCCGCCTTCACGCCCATCGCGTGGTTGGGGGCATGCGTCATCATTCCGCCATCCCACTCCGCCAGCGGCAAAATGTGTCGGACGCTGTAGTTCGCTTGCAGGTCCGGCCAGTCTAGCGTCAAGTCGATTAGCGCTTCAGCAAGGTCCAGCAGGAAAGCGTCGCCGGTGAAGTTATAAAGCCAATGTATGGCGAGCACATTGTCCATAGCGCGCGCCTCGGCCCAGGTATACAAGGGGCGCACGGGCAGGGCGCGCTTCTGATAGCGAAAATAGGCTGTCATCAGACTCAGCACGCGTTCGTCCCGGCTCGCCTCGTAATGCATCATCAATACTTTGAGCATCACCATGCGCGGCCACCAGTCCGGGTCGCGCGGGCCGAAATAGCCGCGTTTGTCCTGGCTGTTCAGGGTCCATTCGATCCAGGGCGCGACCTTGTTCAGCAAGCGCCCGTCCTTGAGCAGATGAGCCAGCGGCAGCAAACCATCGAGATAATAGGGACCGCGCTCCCAAGATTCGCCGCTACCGCCCAGCCAGCCGCTGTTCGGTCCCACATCGGGCCAGAGTTCGTCGAGGTGGCCTGTGAGCCCGCCGGCTTGTACTTTGAGCTGGTTTAGCAGCCAACCCCGGGGTTTAATGGCGCCCAGCGGCAAGGCTTGAAATGCTGCCGGATGGAGCGGCTTTCGATTCTTCGGGAGTTTGTCCAAAGTCCGCCTCGTCTATTAGTTCTTGACCGCGCCGCCCATGAGGCCGTCCATATAGTAACGCTGCAGCAGCAGGAAGATGCCCAGGCTGGGGATGATGGATACGATGACGCCGGCCTGAAGCGCGCCCCAATCAACGTCGCCCCAAATGCCGTAGCGAATCGTCGTCAAGAATACGGGCAAGGTGAAGTTATCCTGGTCGGTCATGAAGATCAGCGCGGCCAGGAATTCGTTCATTGAATCGGCAAGATTATGACGCAGGACCAGTACTCAACGCAAATTTTGCTAGCGGAATCGCGGCTAAAAGGCTTGTCCGCTACTCAAATGCCTCTTGGATCGAGGCCGGCGCAGCATGTAGGGCGGACGCCGCGCTTATAAGGATCTTCGACAGTTTTGCCACCGAGTACACAGAGCAACTGTGAGGGCACAGAAGGGAATTAAGGAAATATGGCGGTTGGTCGAGTAAATGATGATCCGCAGTTGTGCCGAATCTTAATTTGATAATGCGTGACACCTGTTCTCTGAGTCCTTGGTTTAACTCGGTGTCCTCGGCGGCAAAGGCGTCGAAACCATGCCAATGCCGGAAACCCGCCGTCGTCGACACAGTACCGGATAAGCCTTAACGGAAGCGCGAGGCGCGCATCTACTCAAGCACAGCGCTGATCGCTAGAGCAAGTTCGGCGGAACCGCCAACTGACGAAAGGCCGCGCAGGCAGCGTCCAGATGGACTTTCCCGCCGCTCAAAGATATTTGCAGATGGCCCGGGATAAGCGCGTCAAATGCCTGCTTTTCCAGCTTGAACATGCTGTCGGCGTAAGCGTCAATGCGGCAGTCGTGGATATTCTGCCAGACCACCTTGCCGCCCCAGAAAACCAGATCCGCGCCCAGCAGATAAATGCGGTCGCCGCCGCGCATGATGAAACTCAAATGGCCGTCGCAATGCCCCGGCGTTTCGAAGGTCTCCAGCTCCAGATTGCCGATGTTGATCAGGTCGCCCTCGACCAGTTCGACATCGACCGGGCAGGGCGGCAGGTGGAAGTCAGCCGGAAAGAAGTTGGCCGCCTTAGCGACATCCAGGGCGACGGCTTTCTCGTCTGCGCTGCGGATGACCGGCGCGGCAAATGCCGATGAGTGCACCTCGACATCCAGTCGCTTCTGCGCCTCGGCGGCCGCTCCGATATGATCGCAATGATAATGCGTCAGAATCAACTTGCGGATCTTGCCCGGATCAAGTCCATCGTCGCGGATATGGCCCAGAATCGTGTCGAAATCGCGCTCCATACCCATGCCGGGATCAATCAGCGCCAACTCCGAGCCGCTGTTGAGCACATATACGTGGCAGTCGAGGCGGCCCGACAAGCCGAAGCCAAAGTAGCCGCCGCCGACCACATGCAAATCACTGGTGAGTTTCATGCGTTTCCCCTTTTCGGCCGCACCCTACAAATAGAACTTATTCGTCCCCGTTCGTCAAGCGGGCGAGGCGCCTGTGCTATACTCGCGCAGATTGATTGAGGCGCTAGTGGAGGCAAGCATGATTCAGGGCATCGATCATATCGTCATCGCCGGTCCGCAGCTGGACGCCTTGACGGAGACTTTTAAGTCGCTGGGCTTCAGCGTGGTCGGAGGCGGCAAACACCCCATCGGTTCTTACAATACCTTGATCGGTTTGGCGGACGGCGCCTATATCGAGCTGCTGTCTTTCTATGAGGAGAGCCCGAATCATTATTGGTGGGACGCGGTCCATAAACGTGGCGGCGGACTGATCGACTTCTGTATGCAGACCGACGACATCCGCGGCGATTACGCGGTCTTTCAAGCCCAAGGCGTCGACATGAGCCCGCTGGTCGGCTTAAGCCGCGTGCGCGTCGACGGCTATCAGCTGGCTTGGCTGAACAATGAAATCTACGGCGAGTATCAAGGACTTATCCCCTTCGTCATCGAAGACGAGACGCCGCGTCTGGAGCGCGTACCGAAAGAGAATTAGCACGCCAATCAGGTGATCGGCATCGACGCCATCACGCTCGTCGCGCGCGATCTGGAGAAGACGCGGCGCATCATGGACGCGGCGCTGCGCCAGAGAGGAATGCCCGTGCGAGATGTCACCCTCAAAGCCATCGGAGTCGTTTATCAGGTGGGCCCGCATCGCCTGGAATACTTGACGCCGGAGGACGAGAGCGGCCCGCTGGCGGCGCATCTCGCGGCCAATCGACCGCTTCCGTACCGGATCCGGTTCAAAACCAAGGGCGAAGCGCGCTCAATCGCGCCGGAAGCTGCCGCGAATGTGCGCATTGACTTCGTCTGACTCCCGCTGGCGACTTTGGCACAGACCCTAACATTGGCTATTCTCGGCTTAACATTGTGGCGGCTGCCATCACGGTAACGAATAGAGTTATTCCCTGACCATGAAAGGACGAATTATGAGCGAAAAACGTGAATACCCCGAATGGATGGGCAAGATGCGCGGGCTGTATGCTGACGAGCTGCAGGATTTCCTTGATGGTCCCATCGTTGCGCGCATTGCCACTGTTGATAGCAAGGGCGACCCCTACGTGACGCCGGTATGGCAGGAATGGGACGGCGATGCGATGTGGATTATCCCGCGGGCCAAGACGATATTCGCGCGGCATTTGCTTCGCTTCCCGCGCTGCTCGGTGTCCTGCGCCCTCGATAGCAGTCCGTACACTCGCGTGCTGTTTCGCGGCGGCGCCGAAATTGTTGAGGGCCCGGCCTTGATGCACGGCGAATGGCTGGAAATCGCGCGGCGTATGGCGGTACGTTACTTGGGCGAACGTGGACCGGAATACCTGGAGCCCTCACGGGTTCGCCCCCGCTACCTGGTCAAAATCTCCCCGGAAAAGACGATCTCCTGGGAAGGCGTCGAGTGGGCGGCCAAGTATATGCGCGTTTAGTTGCCACAACAAAACACTTGGCGGCGCGCAACTTATTAGCGAGGGAACAACTTAAATGACCATCTATGCCGGACGCCCGACCGTGCGCGAGCTGCAGCCCAGCCTGATTCGGAAGCTGTCCAACAGCGCCATCGGCAAAACTGATGTTATTCCGCTGTGGTTCGGCGAGCCGGACAAACCGACGCCCGATTTCATCCGTCAAGCCGCCAAAGACGCCATCGACGAGGGACAGACCTTTTATCAGCCCAACCTCGGCATTGTCGAGCTGCGCCAGGCGCTGGCTCACTATCAGAACGGACTCTACGGCACGGCGCTCACTGCCGAGAACATCGGCGTGACCCCGTCCGGCATGACGGCGCTGGCGGTCGCGCTGCAGTGCGTAGTGGCCGAGGGCGCCGCGGTGGTTGTGCCATCGCCGGTCTGGCCAAACTTGCCGGCTGCGGCTGAGATCCTGGGCGGTGAAGTCCTTCGGGTATCGCTGTGTCCGCGCTGCGATGCCTGGAGCCTGGACCTGGATGAGTTGTTCGATGCTTGTACGGCGAATACCGGCGCGCTGCTTATCAACTCGCCTAACAATCCCACCGGCTGGATGCTCGAAGATGACGAGCAGCGGCAAATCATCGAATTCTGCCGCGAGCGCGATATCTGGCTGATCGCCGACGAAGTTTACAACCGCATTGTCTACGACCGCGATTGCGCCCCCAGCTTCGCCGACAAGGTCACAGAAGACGACAAGTATTTGATCGTGAACAGCTTCTCCAAGTCCTGGGCTATGACTGGCTGGCGCCTGGGCTGGCTCACCGCTCCCAAGTCCCTGATCGGCACGCTGGCAGCGGTCGCTGAATTTAACTTCTCCTGCATCTTCGCGCCTACTCAGATCGCCGGCATCACCGCCTTAAAAGAGGGCGAAGATTTCGTCCGCGCATCAATGGGGCGCTATCTTGCGGCGCGGGACACAGTTGTCAGCCGCTTCGCCGAGCTGCCGCGCGTGACGCTGCCCTTGCCGAGCGCTGCCTTCTACGCCTTCTTCAGCGTTGACGGCGTGTCCGACAGTTACGCCTTTGCTGAACGGGTTCTGCGCGAATGCGGCGTCGGCCTGGCGCCGGGCGCTGCCTTCGGCCCGCAAGGGGAAGGCTACCTGCGGCTCTGCTTTGCCGCCGAGCCGCCGCTGCTGGACCGAGCGTTGACGCAGATGCAACCGCTTCTTGAGTAAGACTCACGGTCAATCCGCGAGCCTGACTTCCCGGATTTCATTATGAGCGTACTAGCGCTTGACTAGCCCCAAGCCGCGTACAGCAGGCGCAGCCAGTTGCCGTACATGATGTTCTTGATGTCAGCGTCGGCATAGCCGCGTCCGGCCAATTTGCCCGGCAATCGCTGCAAGTCAGCTATGGTATCCAGATCGCAGGGAGACTGCTCCTTGCCGAAACCGCCATCGAGGTCACTGCCGATGCCGGCGTGACGGCTGTTGCCCGCCAACTGGCACACGTGGTCGATATGGTCGACGACATCATCAATAAACACAGATTCATTGCTGTCGCCGCGTACGAAGCCCGGCTGCAGCATCCAAATATCAAAAGCCGCGCCGATGACGCCGTCGCGCTCAATGATCAACTTGAGCTGTTCGTCGCTGAATTGTCGCTGATGCGGTACCAGCGCCCGGCAATTGTTATGGCTGGCCAAGACCAAGCCGTCGTAGATCGATACCGCATCCCAGAAGGCTTCATCGGACAAATGGCTGAGGTCCAGGGGCATGCCCAGGCGGCTCATTTCTTGCAGCAGCGGCTTGCCCAAGGCCGTAAGCCCCAGTTCCGTGCCAGTGCCGCCGGCGTAACGCCCCGGGCCATAATGCGTCGGACCGATCAGGCGCAATCCCGCATTCCACCAGGCTTCGAGCTGCGCCGGATCGCGAATGGGGTCAGCGCCCTCCATGCTGATGACGAAGCCCAGCGGCGGCGTGTCCGCGGGGTCGGCGCCGCTGTCCTCCCAGCGCTCCCATTCGTCGACAAGACGGCGAAGACTCGGCCCATCCTCCAGCACGCGCGCGTGACCATCGGCCTCCAAGGCGCGGTAATACGCCAATTGCCCCTGCGCTACGCCGTATGCCTGCGCCGCTGACCCGTAATCGATATGCGCGGCATTCTGGCCGGTTGAGCGCGCCAGCATTGTTGCGAAGCTGACCGCCACGCGACCGCGTCGCATCTCGGGCAGGGCGACCGTGTTCTGCGCCCGACCCTTGCCGGCCATGCGACCCTCTTTGACCCGGATCGTGTTCACTGATTCCAGCAAATCGCGATTCCACTGCAGGGCGTTCCAGGACAGATCCAGATGCGCGTCAATGACTAACATGGGCACTCCAGTCTTTCGTTCAGATTGTATGTCGCTGCCGGGCGCTGCGCTACCACACCAGGCCCCGCGCCGCGACATCCCAAATCACTTCGATAGCGTCGCCGCGCAGGCCGTAGAGCTGATTGTGCAAATTGGCGACGACGCAGGTATGCACCGGAATGATATGCACGATAGCGCCTACGGTTGGCAGCGAATCACAGGCGCTGAAATCGACGTAGCCGTGCTCCTCGTTGACCTTGTATAGGCGCGCTGCGGGATACTCGGCGATATAGCCGAATTGTTCCGCAATCGTCTCCGACTGGATCGACTTGCTGCCGCTATCCAGTATGACGCGGCTCGGCTCGTTGGCGCTGACCACGCTCGCGCGCACGCGCATGGCGCACTTGTCGAAGCCGACATATCCCGCGCTGACGCTGTTCCAATCCCAGAAGACACAAGTGCCGACGCGCATCTCCGTCAGTTCGGGCAGCACGTGCATGTCGCTGATAGCGCCGCTGCCGCCGCCGCTGACGACCTCGACCGCGATGCCGGCCGCTTCCAGCAGGGCCAGCGTCTCCAGCAGGCGCGGCCTGATGGCGGCATCCGATGGATAGATCATCAGGCCGGCAAAGCGCAGATTGTCCGTCGCCCCGATGCGCTTGGCCAGCGCCAGGGCAGCCTCGGGCGTCGTGCCGGTGCGCTCCCCCAGCGAAACCAGTTCGACCATCATGTGGATCGTCGAGCCGACTTCTTGCGCCGCCGCGGCGATGCCGTCAATCACGGCTTGGCTGTCGACCGTCACCGTCACTTTGGCTGAGCTCGCCAGCGCCGCCAGCCGCCTGGTCTTGCGCGCCCCGACGATATTGTACGGGATCTGAATGTCGTCGAATCCAGCCTCGGCGAAGACTTCCGCCTCGCTGACCTTCTGGCAGGCGATGCCTTTGGCGCCCGCTTCCAGCTGCCGGCGCGCGATATCCGGGATTTTGTGCGTCTTGATATGCGGCCTGAAAGCAATGCCCAGCGCGTCGCAGCGGCTCTGCATCGTGACGATATTGGCTTCCATCAAGTCCAGGTCAATCAACACGCTCGGCGTTTCCAAGTCATGAATCGTCTCAAATGTCATCTGTCCTCTTTCGCGTGGCATCATCCGAATTTGCTCTCGCAAGCATAACCAAGGGCAGTGCAGGCATGCAAGGAAAGCGGGCGCTAAGGCAGAATTTTGAACTAAAAAATCTTACCACCGAATACACCGAGAATTGCAGGCGAAGTATGCCCTGTACTTCAAGCTCTCCTCTCCTAAATAGAACCAAGTAAGTCATGCGAGTTCTGCCAAACATTCCAAATCCAACGTCGAGTCACCCTTCCCTGATGATTCGGGGAAGGGCCGGGGATGGGGTAGAAAAACGGCGATTCAGAGGTTCTCATTACTTACTAGCATTTACTACTCTGTGGCACACGTGACAAAGGCTGTTTTGAAGTTGGATCCAAGTAGCGTAATCGATGGCAGCCATATGCGCGGACTATCGGCGCAGCGAGGATTAGATGCGAAAGGTTGATTTGGCCGGCATGTCCCGGAAAAAGATACGCCGGCCGGGAGGTTTAATCGGCTTGGGACGCTTACCAGCCGCGCTTGCCCAGGATGACCTCGTCGGGCGTCACGTTGATGCCCACCATCGCCTCGCCCAGGTTGCGGCTGACATCGGCCAGAATCTTGGCGTCAGTATAGTGTGTCACGGCGTTCACGATTGCTTTGGCGCGTTTTTCGGGGCTGCCGCTTTTGAAAATCCCGCTGCCCACAAAGACGCCATCCACGCCTAACTGCATCATCAGCGCGGCATCGGCCGGCGTGGCCACGCCACCGGCGGCGAAATTGACGACCGGCAAACGGCCCATGCCCGCCGTTTCCTTCACCAGCTCATAAGGAGCGCGGATATCTTTGGCATAGGTATACAACTCGTCATCATCCATACAGCTGATGCGCCGGATCTCCCCGTTGACCGCGCGCGCGTGGCGCACAGCTTCGACCACGTCGCCGGTGCCGGCTTCGCCCTTGGTGCGCATCATGGCGGCGCCTTCGTTGATGCGGCGCAAGGCCTCGCCCAGGTTGCGGCAGCCGCAGACAAAAGGAACGGAGAACTTCCACTTGTTGATGTGATGCTCTTCATCAGCCGGCGTCAGGACTTCGCTCTCGTCGATATAATCGACGCCCAGGGCTTCCAGAATCTGCGCCTCGACAAAATGCCCGATACGCGCCTTCGCCATCACCGGGATGGAGACGGCGCTGATGATGCCCTCGATCATATCGGGATCGCTCATACGCGCCACACCGCCCTGCACGCGGATATCGGCCGGCACGCGCTCCAGCGCCATCACGGCTACCGCGCCGGCGTCCTCGGCAATCCGCGCCTGCTCCGGCGTAACCACATCCATGATGACGCCGCCCTTGAGCATCTGCGCCAATCCCCGCTTGACCTTGTCGCTGCCTTTTTCGCTGCCGTTCTGCTGATGTCCGTTTGTCGCCATTTCCGACTCCCAGTCGCCATTTCCTCTACCACCTATCCTACGGCAATGCGCTGATTAAGACTATGTCCAATGCAGTCCATTCAGTCCACTCGCTGGCAAGCTGTTGACCTACGCAGCGCGGCAAGGCTACACTGACGATACTCGCAACTTAGCGCTTGAACATGAGGGACGCCGCTTGAGCTCGGAATTCCGCATCGACGCCATTCGCCCGCATTATGCAGCCGCTCTGGAACAGCTGCAGCGCGATTGTTTTCCCACGCTCGGCTTGGACGAATTAATGCGGGAGGAACACTTCCTCAACCATTGCCGCTTGTTCCCGCAAGGCAACTTCGTCGCCCTGCGCGGCGAGCGGGTCATCGGTTTAGGTTCCGGCTTCCTGATCGACTTTGACTTCGAGCAGGCGCAGCACAGTTTCCAGGAGTTCATCGACGGCGGCTTCTACAGCGCGCATGATCCGCAGGGCGATTGGTACTACGGCGGGGACATCAGCGTGCATCCGGACTTTCGGCGGCGCGGCGTCGGCTCGCTGCTCTATCAAGCGCGCATGGACATCGTCAAGCGCTTGAATCGACGCGGTATCGTGGCCGGCGGGCTTATCCCCGGTTACGCTGACCACAAGGCGCTGCTCACGCCGCAGGCTTACGTGGACAAGGTGGTAAGCGGCGAACTCTACGACAATACCCTTAGTTTTCAGCTCAATCGGGGATTCGCGGTGCGCGGCTTATTGCGGGACTATATCGAAGACGATGCCTCCGACAATTGGGCCACTTTGATCGTCTGGGACAATCCGGACTATCAGCCGGCTTAGCTCTCGACTGGCTCGATCCAATAGAACTCACCTTGGCCTTCGGCGATCCAACCCAGATTCTCTTCAATTCTTACCGGATACCACCTAAGCCCGGCGGCCCCGCACTGCGGCAGTCCTGTGACGACAAAGTCATCGCCGGCCGCCACCGCCCAAACGATCTCGGTGTTATCCGTTCCGGCGCCATCGCGTGTATTGACGACTTGGTCGCCGCTGACAGTAGCCGTCATATTGGTCGTCAGGCGCGTCGCTGGACTATTGGCACAAGCTACGTGATACAGCAGCCAGTAGTCGCCATTGGCGCCTTCCGCCGTCCAGCCGGAGATGTCGTCGTTGCTGACGGCGTACCAATTGTAGCCATCGGCGCAGACCGGTCCCTGGTCAATGGCGACTATCGTCCCGCCTTCCAGGCTGCCCAGCAGCTCCCCGCTTGTCATGGCTTCATTGCGAAGGCTGAGCTTCAAGTCGGGGCCGACGATCGCCTTCTGCCCGGCGCTGAGCAACGGCAGCAGCCCGCAATTGAGCGACGTGGACAGCAGCACCGGCGCCCCCGCGACCGACCCGGTCGTCACCCACTCGGTTGGCGCCCAAACGACGCTGACCGGCTCGGGAATGGGAAACACGCGCCCATGTCCGACAGCGCTGGCCAAGGCGCGATTGCCCTCGGTCATGCTGATCTGCCAATGATCGACGCTGTCCCCACCGTGCCAGGCCATCTGAGTGCCATTGGGAGACAGCGCCGGCAGAAAGTTGTAGTTCACGCGCGGGCTCACGTAGCCCGAATTTTGCAGATTGGCGCCGGTCGTGGCGTACCAGTGGATGTCCCAGTCGCCATCAGCGTTGGCGACCGATGCCGGTATCAACTGCATCGCGCCGGTGATCGCGCGGTTTTTCAGCCGCGGCGGATCGCTCAGGCGCAGACGCGTTCCGTCGTACGGATTGATGATCTCCCAATAGTCCTGGATTTGCAGCGCCACCAAGCTGCTGCCAAGGTGATCCACCCATACAAAGTCTCGTACCAGGTTGTCGCTGTTTTTGTTTAATTGCAGGTCATAACTTGTTAAGGCGCCGCTGGTCGAATTATAAAAGTCGATGAGCTGCGCCTCAGCCTGGCCATCATCTTGGTGATGGAAGCGCAGGATGGCGATTCCGCCGGGACCCCAGCGCGGCGCAGGCATTTCTATGCTGCCGCCGTGAGTGCCGAGGTCGACTCTTGCGGCCAGGAGCGATGTCGCGTTCGTCGTGAAATCGTGCAGCTTCAAGACCGCAGCATTGCCCCCCTGCGCGCCGGGATCCAATTCCAGCCAGGCCAGCTTCCGGCTATCAGGCGACCAGGCCGGCAGCGAGCGCAAGGTCCCAGCTGTGCTCGCGCCCGATTGATCGGCGATGAGGCTTTGGCTCTCTGTTGCGATGTCCATGACCAAGATGTTGGCAGGCGGGGTTCCGGCGCTTTGCGTGGCTGTGCCCGCATTGAACTGCGCGATGAATTCGGGCGAGGTAGACAGATAGGCCAGCTTGCTGCCGTCCGGCGCCAGAATCGGCCCGCCTGTGTAGCCCCAATCCGTGAGTTGTGTGGCCGAGCCGCCAGCCAGGTTGAATTTCCACAGATCGCCGAGCATATAAGCGTAGACAAGCTGATCAGTGGACTGCGCCGACGCCAAGCCAGTGGCCCAAGCGATGATCAAGGTTAGGAGAAGTCTGGACATGGTTAACCTTCCTCATGGCGGATTACGGTCATCTTAGCACGGGAACCAGGCTGGAGATAATCAGCGCTTGAACGGGTGAGTGTTCACAATTTAACTGAAAGTCGGAAATGATCTCAGCCATCGCCGCCCGATGACGCGAGCCGCAAGCAAGGCGCCGCCGATGTTGGCAGCCAGGTCGAGCCAGGAGGCGTGGCGGTCCAGCGTATAGGTCTGCAATATTTCGGTCGAAACGCCAAGTGCAAGCGAGATGACGCAGGCGGCAAGCAGCGCCCTTCGCGGGTTCGCAGCGCGGCTGAGCGCCCAATACCAGCAGGCGCTGGTAACGCCGAATGCCAGCAGGTGCAGCGTGCTGAAAGCCAGCTCGCGGGCCAGGGTGTTGTCTCCGCGCGGAAGGCCCAGGTCGATCACGGGATCGGCTTCGCCTTGCAGCAGGAGCAGCGTCAACAAGGCGGACCAGCACAGGGCTATCACGATGCGCAATGGCGCAGCCAGGGGAAGCTCGTTCAGTCGTTCCACAGGTCGCAGTCCCAAGTCGGTGGTGGCAGGGCATTCAGCTTAGCAACGTCGGAGTTCCTCGGTCAAGCGACAGCGCGAGGACTAGCTGAATCGTCAGGTCGTTTCCAGCTCGATGAGGTCGAGCAAGTACTCCAGCATCGTGAGCAAGTCCATGCCGTCGGCGAAAGCGCGCGCATCCAGGATGACGCGCGGGCAAATGCGGCTTTCCAACTCGTCGAAGATCTCAGCCGCCTCGTCGCGGTGCTTGGCGCTCACGTCCTGCTCCTGCAGCAGAAAGGCCAGGGTATCCGCCGCTGCCTGTACCATTTCGCGCTCCAGGCAAGCCGCGGCGAAGACGATCATTGCCGCGTAAACTTCGTCGTGGTCGCCGCTCGCGCCGTCCACTGGGGCGGAAGCGCGCAGCGATTCAAGCGCGTCGATGGCGGTAGCGGTCTGCGTCAGTTCAGCCACTAGCCGGGCGCCGCCACCACCAGCCGGCCGTCTTGCGTTCGCCCTGTTTCAGCTTGGCGTCCAGCCAGAGCGCCAGCCGCCGCCAGCGGTTGCTCAGCATCCAGCGCAAGACGCGGTTGCTCAGCTTGGAAAAGTCTCGATTATAGGGGCAGACGCGGATGCAAATGGAGCAATCCGTGCCTTGATTGGCCCAAAACTTAAAGCATTGCTTGGCGTTGATAGTCCACTTCTTGACGCCCTTGAGGTGCGAGATGCCATCGTGGGTATCAAAATTGGGTTCCTCAAACGAAATCGCCTTGACCGGACAAGCCGTGCTGCAGCGCTGGCAGATATTGCAGGTCTCGGTGACGCCGAAGTCGATCGGCTGATCCGCCAAAAGCGGCAGGTCGGTGAAGATTTTGGCGATGCGCACGCGCGGCCCATACTCCGGCGTGATCAGCAGACCGTGCCGCCCGTATTGCCCCAGGCCGGCTTGAAGCGCCAGCGGAATCGAGAGCGCCGTGTCGTTCAAGCTGGCCACCGCGCGGTACCCCAGGTTGCGAATGTACTGGGTGGTGGACAGCACTGAGATGATGTCGCGGCTGTAGCCTTGACCTGTGGCGGCGCCGCTCAAAGCCGACGGCACCGTTTCGATGGTGGCGCGGTCCATCTCGTTGACAATGACGACCACATGCGTCAAGTCCGCCGGCAAGTCCATCGCTTTTGCCGCCAGCTTCTGTCGGCTGTAATTGTGCGTATAAACCCAGCGCTCGTCGTATTCGCAGATGCCAACGGCATCAGCGCCGAGGAAGCGGCCGGCGCGCTTCAGCTCGGCAGTGTGCTCTTCGGCGCTGGCTTGGCTTTTGCGCGTCGCGCCCTCGCGGAACATGGTGTATGAATCGAGGAAACCTTCCTTGCGGTCGCCCGACAGCTCCAGCAGATCGGCGGTGAAATCGGCGATATACCAGGCGGCGTTGCGCAGGGCGTAGTCGCGATGTTGAAAGCCCTTGACCTTGCGGAATTGCGCCAAATCGGTGAAGTAGGACTCGAAAAACTTGTTGGCGCGCTCCGACCGCACCTCGTCATCCCAGACGGCGCGGTTGAACATGTCGTATTTCTGATTGAAGCGCTCGAAGTCCGCCGTGACCTCGAAGCCGGTTTCGGCATCCACCGGCTTTTTGCAGGCGCAGCTTTCGCTTTGACAAGTTGCTTCCAGGACCGAGCTAATCATGCGGCACACTTGCATTCATCGCAGTCAGTACGCCGATGATACCACAAGTCAGTTACCGCTTGTCGAAGAGAGGCCTTGGCGGGACCCACGACAGCCGGGCGAATCATCCTATTGATCCAATACCGTTGTGCTGGACTCATCCCAGTACACCTTGACGCGCTGCCCGGCTTGAAAGGCGGCGCTGTCGATATTGTTGATATTTTGCAGGCGCGCCACCAGCTCAATATCCTCGCCGAGCGCCAGCGTATAACGTGTATCCGTGCCGATGTACTGGCTGCCTGCCAACACAGCGTCAAGCGCCGTCAGGCCGTCGATTTCCTGAGCGGGAAGGTCGCTTGGGGCGGCGATGCCGACACGCTCCGGCCTTATAGCCACCGTGACCGCCTTGGCCGAGCTGTCCAGCGCGTGACTTAGCTGCGCCCTTATGACCGTGCCATCCGCCAGCTTGACCTGACCGAAACCGTCTCCGCCACGCTGCAGCAAGGCGCCGGGTATGAAATTGGTCTCGCCGATGAAGTCGGCAACGAAGTGCGTTTGCGGGTGCTCGTAGATTTCCTTGGGCGTCCCGACTTGCAGCATCAGGCCTTCGTTCATGACGGCGATTCGGTCGGCCATGGTAATGGCTTCTTCCTGGTCATGCGTCACGTAAATAAAGGTAATGCCGACATCGCGCTGCAGCGCCTTCAATTCAAATTGCATATTCTTGCGCAGCTTGAGATCGAGCGCGCCCAGCGGCTCATCCAGCAGCAGCACTGCCGGCTGCTTGACCAAAGCGCGCGCCAATGCCACCCGCTGTTGCTGCCCGCCGGAAAGTTGATGCGGCTTGCGTTCGCCGACACCCGGCAGTCGCACTTGCTCCAGCGCCTCCAGCGCCCGTTTGCGCGCCTCCTTCTTGTCGACCCCCCCCATCTGCAGGCCGAACATGATGTTCCGCTCGACAGTCAAATGCGGGAATAAGGCGTAGTCCTGGAATACCGTGTTGACCGGCCGGTGATAAGCGGGGATGCCTTCCATGGCCCGTCCGCGAATGAGGATATGACCCGATGTCGGCTGCTCGAAACCAGCGATGAGCCGCAGGGTGGTCGTCTTGCCGCAGCCGCTGGGGCCCAGGAGCGCGAAGAATTCGCCGTCTTCGATCTCCACGCTTACGCGATCAACCGCGCGAACGCGAGCGCCGCCGGATTCGAAATCCTTGACGATGTCCTTCAGTTCAACATCGTAAGTGGACATAAGCGCTTGCCCGGGAAATCCCCCTCCCTCTTTATGGGGGAGGGGGTAAGGGGGTGGGGGACTACTGCCCCAGGAAAATCAGCAATTCGTCCCAGGCGTTGTTGATCAACTCTTCCGCTTCAGCGCCAACGTCGATTATCGCGAAGAGTTTCGCCACTTGCTCGGCCGGCGGGAAGATCGCCGGGTCGTTCAAGATGTCTTCGTCGATGAAGCCGGACTCAATTGATGCCTGGTTCGGCGAGGCGTACCAGATGTAATTCGTCAAATCAGCCCCTACCTTGGCATCGAGAATGTAATCAATGAAGACCATCGCCAGTTCCGGGTTGGGCGCGTCCACCGGGATCGAGAGGTTGTCGATCCAGACATTGCTGCCTTCATCGGGGATGGCATAGGCGTAGTCATCACATTCGCAATCCCAAGAGATTTGCAGTATGTCGCCGTTGTATTCGACCGCGATATCGACATCACCGCGCTCCAGCAGGACCTGTCCGTCATCGGCGGCCACAGTGACCACATTGCTACCGTTCTCGATCAGGTAGTCACGAGCGGCGTTGATCTCATCGGGGTCGGTGCTGTTGGGATCGTTGCCCAAAATCAAATGCGCGATGCCAAGCATCGTCTGCCGATCTTCGAGCCAGGCGACCGGACCATCGTGATCCCATACCTGGTCCCAGGAGTTGATGCCATCGGGGAAAGCCTCGGTGCGATAGCCGACGCCGACCGTGCCCCACTGATAAGGCAGGGAGTACTCGTTCTCGGGATCGTAAGCCGCGCCCAGCAAGTCCGGAATGACGTTCGCCACGTTGGGGATCATGTCCAGGTCGAGCGGGATGAGCAGCATTTCTTCCGCCATGCGCTGCACCGTGCCGCCGCTGGGAACGATGATGTCGTAGCCCGGGTTGCCCTGACGGATGCGCGCCAGCATGGCTTCATTGCTCTCGTAGATGTCGTAATTGACCGTGACGCCGCAGGCTTCTTCGAAATTGGGCACGGTATCTTCGGCGATATAGGTCGACCAGTTGAATATGCTCAGGGTCTGCCCGTCGTAGCCTTCGGGGCAAGTCCAGGGCTCGTGCTCCATGTCTTGCGCCAGAACACCCGTCGCCATCAATAATATAGCCAACAACAGCAAGCTAAGTTTCTTCATGAGCTTTCCTCCTAATGTAGATTACGGGCTAAACTCGGGACGCGCTGCGCCCCTGCAATGCCAAAGAAATGCCGATTAAGAGCGTACTCAAGACCATCATGATTGTCGAGATGGCGTTTACCTCCGGCGTGACCGTCAGCTTCAACAAGCCATATACAAATACGGGCAGTGTCGTCGTGCCCACGCCGGATGTGAAGAAGGTGATGACGAAGTCGTCCAGCGAGAGCGTGAAGGCTAGCAGCGCGCCGGAAATCACGCCGGGCAATATCAGCGGAAAGGTCACGCGCCAGAACGCGCGCCAGGGATTCGCGCCCAGATCATTGGCCGCTTCTTCCAGCCGCGGGTTCATATCCGCCAGCCGCGCGCGCACCACAATGGCCACGTAAGAAATATTGAAGGTGACGTGCGCCGCGATGATGGTATGAAAGCCGGGGAATACACGCTCTCCGCTGATCAGCGCGAACCAGTCAAAGGCGACCTTAAAAAAGATCGCCAGCGATATCGCCTGGGTGATCTCAGGGATGACCACCGGCAGGAAGAGCAGGCCGTCTATCAGGCCTTTGCCCGGGAAGCGGCCGCGAGCCATAGCCAGCGCGATCATCGTGCCCAGCACGGTCGAAATCGCCGTCGCTACTGTGCCCACGAAGAGGCTGTTGCGAAAGGCGTTGAGCATGAGCTCGGTGGAAAATGCGCTCTCCGCGCCCATCACGTTGTTGAGGATGTTGCCGTACCACTTCAGCGTGAAACTGGTGAAGGAAGCCACGGAGCGGCTCGAATTGAAGGAAAACAGCACCAGAACCAGGATCGGCGCCCAGAGGAAAAAGTAAGCGAAGATGGGATTCAGGCGCAGCCCGACTTGCCCCAGCCGGCGTATCCTGCGATTGCGCTGCATGGCGCCTTCGTTAATCAGCATAAGCGCGCCTCAGGCGTCACGTTCTCGCCGGTTGGCCATCACATAAACCAGCAGCGACAGCATCACCACCGCCATCATGACGATTGACAAGGCCGAGCCAAGCGGCATATTGCCCGAGCCGCCAAATTGCTTGTTGATGAGGTTGCCGATCATCAGTCCCTTGGTACCGCCCAGCAAATCCGGCGTGACGAATGCGCCTACGGAGGGGATGAATACCAGCGCGCATCCCGCCAAAACCCCGGGCATCGTCAGCGGCAATACCACACGCAGAAACGCGCGCGCATCGTTGGCGCCCAGGTCATGCGCGGCGTCGACGTAGCGGAAATTGAAGCGCTCGACCGAAGCGAAAATCGGCAAAACCATAAAGGGCAGAAAGCCATAAACCAGACCCACCAGCACAGCAAACTGCGTATTCAGCATGGACAGCGGCTCGTTGATCATGCCCAGGCTCAGCAACAGGCCGTTGATCGTGCCCTGCTCGCCCAGCAGGATGCGCCACGCGTAGGTGCGAATGAGAAAGTTGGTCCAGAAGGGCAGGATGACCAGGAAAAGCGTGATCTGCTGCACCAGACGCCGCCGGCGTGTGCTGATGAAGAATGCCAGCGGATAACCGACAAGCAGGCATATTATGGTGGTCAGCCCAGCCAGGCCGATGGAGCGCCGCAGAATGATAAAAAACACGCCGAAAGCGCGCTCGTAATGCTGGAGCGTGAAGGGCATTATGGCGACGCCGCCACGCCCCCGCGACATAAAACTGACTACAAGCACGATCAGCAGCGGCAGCACAAAAAAGATGAAGAGCCAAGCGATCGTGGGCGTCGCCAGAAAGAAGCCGTTCTGCTGCAATCGCCGGATTCGACGAGTCACGATCTTCGCTGTCTGCGCAATAGCGTCTGGTTAAGTGTCTGACACCATAGTAACGTATCATATAAGCAAACGCTACGAAGCACCCTCATGACCTGAGAAAGGACAAGAGCAATGCCACAGAGCGAGGAAGAACGCGACGCCTTGCGTCAAGCGCTGGATTATAGTTGGCCGGATATTCAGAAGCATCTCATTGAGGAAGCCGCCAAAGAAAGTGGCCACACGGGTGATCCGTACGAGCCTTACGTCACCACCAACAGCGATGGTACGCGAACGCACCACATAAATTTTGACTCCTGGTGGCTGAGGGACTTCAATGACGCCGACGTCATCGTGCAGTTGCCCGGTGTCTCCGTCATGAATACTATGCTCGGGCATGTGCCCAGTGTCTGTATCTCTTTGTGGGATGCTTATGGCGCGATTTCGAGCGATGAATGCGGTAATTGCTTTGATGAGTTTGATATTTTGGCGCATATTGAGCGCTTCCCTTTGGGACAATTCGCCGCGCAGCGGATTAGCGGGCCGATCGCTGGGAATTGCGTCGGCATGGCGACTACCATGCGCACGTCGCGGCCGCCAAGCGAACCAATCTTGCCCTGGATGCAAGCCATCGGCGACATGCGGCTGAGCGCGCACGAACCCGACGGCGACTGGCTTTACGGCGTCGAAATGGCGGTTCATACTCGCTATCAACGGCATGGAATCGGCAGTGGCTTGTATGCGGCGCGCTTTGCTTTGGTCAAACACTTGAATCTGCGCGGCTGGTACGCCATCGGCATGTTAATGGGATACAAGCGATACGCCCAAAAAATGGACGTCGCCGAGTACGGCGAAAAAGTCATCAAGCGGCAGCTCAAGGACTCCACCGTGACCATGCAGATGAATCGCGGCTTCCGCGCTGAACGCGTCATTACCGACTACGTGGACGAACCGGATGCCGGTAACGCCGGTGTCTTGATCGTCTGGGAGAATCCAGAATATGAACAGGCTGGCTGAGCGATGAAAGTGCTGGTCATTGGCGCGGGCATCGCCGGCCTGTCAGCGGCCTGGCATCTGCGTGAAGCTGGTATCGCCGCGACCGTGCTGGAAGCGCGCCATCGCATCGGAGGACGCGTTTGGACGGATCGCGATTTCGCCGATATCCCGGTCGAATTCGGCGCGGAGCTGATCCACGGCCGCTCGCCCGAAGTCAATACCTGGCGCTGGGTGGAAAAGCTGGGCTTGAGCGCCTGGCATTGGAACAAGACCGACGACTCCATGATCAGCACCGAAGACGGCCAGTGGCTCACCATGGGCCAAGCGCGCGCCGCGTCGCCGGAACAGGACCTTACGCGCTCCTGGGAATTGGGCGCTGCTCCCGAGCCGGAAAACGAAGATGATCTGGGTACATATTTGCGCCGCATCGGCTTCAGCGAATCGCAGATGCGCTATGTGCAGCGCTCCTTCGCCAATGCCGAGGGCGAGAGCATGCGCTACCTCAACGCCAAAGCCCATCTTCAGCTTCCCCTTGCCGCTTCTGAGGAACCGAATGTTCAGGACAGCGACGGCGCCGACGATTACAGCGACTACCGCATCTTGGACGGTTATGATTCCTACTACATGAAGTTGGCGGAGGGGCTGGATATCCGGCTGGGCAGCGTTGTCAAAGCCATTGACTGGTCGAGCGGCGTAAGTGTGACCACGGCCGCGGGAGATGTTCATCGCGCAAACGCCGCCATCGTCACTTTGCCGCTGGGCGTCCTGCAAGCCGGGAAGGTCGCGTTCACGCCCGCCTTGCCGCGTCACAAGCAAGAGGCCTTCGCCGGCTTAAAGATGGGTCCTGTGATGAAAATGGTCTATCTTTTTGCTGAACACATCTTGGATCCGTCCATTGGCGCCATCTACGCCCAGGGCAATCCGCCGATGTGGTGGTCGCCCTCACTCGGTCGCGAGAGCGGACAGGTCGTTTGGACCGCTTTCTTCACCGGCGATTACGCCCGTGAGATGCTGCCGCTGGGCGAGGAGGCGGCTATGCGGAAAGGTCTGGATACCTTGCGCCGGGAAATCGGCCAGCCCGACCTGGAGTATGTCAAAGCGCGCTGGGTCAACTGGCCCGAAGACGAATTCGCCCTCGGCGGTTACAGCGCCTGCCTGCCGGGCCACTACGACGCCCGCGAAAAACTGGCGCAGCCGACTCCACCGCTTTACTGGGCCGGCGAGGCCAGCGCCCCGCATCATCTGACCGCTATGGTGCACGGCGCCTATTTCACCGGGCAGCGCGCCGCCGGCGAAATAATCAATAGTGAGCGGGCGTCATGAAAGACCTTCACATCGCCCTGGCGCAGGGACACTGGACCGGCGAGCAAGCATCGACCATGTCGCTATATCGCGATCTGGTCGCCGAGGCGGCAGCGACCGGCGCGTTGCTGATCTGCCTGCCCGAATTCAGCCTCTTGCCCTATTTCCCCGGCCGTCGCGATCCGGCCGGCTTCGCTTGGGCCGAGCCCCTGCGCGGCGGCGTCACCGATCAGTTCTTCAGCGAGCTGTCGCGTGAACAGGCCGTCAGCCTCATCGGCAGCCTCTTTGAAATCGACGCGGACGGCAATTACTGGGATACCGCCACCATCCACGACGCGCAGGGCCAGCTCTGCCACTTCACGCGCAAGGTGCATATCCCGTCCGGTGAGGGCTACCACGAGACCGATTATTTCGGCGGCGCCGATCAGTACCCCGTGCACGACATCGGCGCGGTCAGGCTGGCGGCGCCCACCTGCTACGATCAGTGGTTCCCCGAGCTGGCGCGGATTTACGCCCTCGAAGGCGCCGAGTTCATCTTCTACCCGACGGCCATCGGTTCCGAGCCGACGGCGCCCGACTTTGACTCGGCGGAAGCCTGGCGCACGGTGATGCGCGGGCACGCTGTCGCCAATGGCCTGTTCATCGCCGCCTGCAATCGCGTCGGGCATGAGAACGCTGTTACCTTCTACGGCAGCAGCTTCATCTGCGACCCATTGGGAAAGATCCTGGCGCAAGCGAGCCGTGACCGCGATCAGGTGATTCACGCCGTACTGCGCGCCGATGTTCGTGAGCAGTACCTGGATCTGTTTCCGCTGCTGCGCCAACGGTGTCCGCAGCATTATGGTCGTCTGCTGGGCGGCTACGAGCAGCGGCCCTCAGCGCGTTGGCAGGACAGCCTAAGCACAGAAACGAGCGACTAAAATGTCACGCATGGAATTCTACATCGTCGATGTCTTCACCATCGGCCGCAAATATACCGGCAATCAGCTGGCCGTCTATCTGGGGGATCCGCCCGCGGCGCTGATGCAGCAGCTGGCCAAGGAGATCAACTTCTCGGAGACGACCTTTGTGACATCGCCGCAGCCCGAAAATGGCGCATACAACGTTCGCATCTTCATGCCCGAGGTCGAGGTCGATTTCGCTGGTCATCCGGTGCTGGGCACGGCCTTCGTCATCCAGCAAGAATACCTCAAGCAGCCGGTGGATGAACTCCGGCTGAATCTCCCGGTCGGGCAGATTCCGGTGACCTTTGCTGACGACGGCGTACTCTGGATGCGGCAGAAACCGCCCAGCTTCGGCCATCAATTCGCGCCGGCTGATATGGCGCGCATTCTCAACCTGGCGGAAGACGACATCGATACGCGTTTTCCCATTCAAGAGGTCTCGACCGGCTTGCCTTTTGTGCTGGCGCCGCTGGCGTCGCTGGATGCCGTGCAGCGAGCGCGCGTAAACCTGGATCGCCTGCGGGCTTTGCTGGGCGCGCACGACGCCATCGCGCCCGCCATTTTCTGCGCCGAGACCCTGGACGCCGAAAACGACATTCATGTCCGCGTACTAGACGATATCTACGGCGCGCCGGAAGACCCGGCAACCGGCAGCGCCAATGGCTGTATTGTCGGCTATATGCTGGAACACGGCTATTTCAAGGGCGACAAGCTTTCCATCCGCAGCGAGCAGGGCTATCAAATAGGACGCCCCTCGCTGCTGCATCTTGAGGCGCATCGGGCAGATGGAGAAATTGTTATTCGCGTCGGCGGCCGCGTTGAGCTGGTCGCGCAAGGCCAGTTGGCGGCAGACGAATGATTCCAGGCACAACTTCAATCGAAAGGGACTGAGAAATGGATTACCGAATTCTGGGCCGCACCGGCGTCAAAGTTTCCCCGCTCTGTTTCGGCACGATGTCCTTCGGCGATATCGCCGACGAAGCCGAGTCGGCGCGTATGTTCAACCGCTGCCGTGAACTGGGCGTCAACTTCTTCGACTGCGCCAATACTTACGCCGGCGGCCGCTCCGAAGAGATCCTGGGCGACTTGATCGCCGACTGCCGCGACGAGATCGTGCTGACGACCAAGGTGGTTTCGCGCACCGGCGCTGACGTCAATCAGGGAGGCGCCTCCCGCCGGCATATCCAGATCGCAGTAGAAGAAAGCCTAAGGCGGCTCAAGACCGACCGCATTGATGTCTACTTCCTGCACCATTACGATGCCGATACGCCAATCGAAGAATCGCTGCGGGCGCTGGATGACCTGGTGCGGCAAGGCAAGATTCTCTACCCGGCGGTCAGCAACTGGTCGGCTTGGCAAGTGATGAAAGGGCAGGGCATCGCCCGGCAGCAGGGACTGGCGCGCATCGAATGCCTGCAGCCGATGTACAACCTGGTCAAGCGGCAAGCCGAGGTGGAGATTCTGCCGCTGGCCGCCAGCGAAGAAATCGGCGTCATCCCCTACAGTCCGCTGGGCGGCGGTTTGCTAACGGGCAAATATGGCCCGGAAGCGAAACCCGACGCCGGCCGTCTTATCGAGAATAAAATGTATATCAAACGCTATGGCGTCGGCGATTATTATCAAACCGCGGCCGATTTTACGGTTCATGCCCGTGAGCGCGGCCTGCGCCCGGCCACGCTGGCGGTCGCCTGGGTCATGGCGCACCCGGCTATCACTGCGCCGATCATCGGCGCGCGCAACCTGGCGCAGCTCGAGGCATCGCTGGCCGCGCTGGACGTGGCGATGACGCCCGAATGGTACGCTGAAATCTCGGCGCTGTCCGCCACGCCGCCGCCGGCCCATGATCGCCTGGATGAAGTTGGTTAAAGACGGACAGCGACTTTACCCAGGTTCTCATGCTAGAATACGTCAACCGCAGACAAATGTGAGGAATCCTATGAATTTTTCCAAGGCGTTTAGATATCCCTTCCAGAATTTGGCCAAAGTTCTCAGCATCGTACTTGTGCTGTCCATCGCCTTTGCAGTCTTCATCGGCTTGGTGCTGAATTCTTACGACTGGTCTCCGTTATTGGAGCAGGTCAATAACTGGGATCACAGCGAAGACCTAATCCACAACGAAGACGTAATTGTCGAACACGAAGCGATGGGCGCTGCGCCTTTGATTGGCGGCTTGGGTCTGGTGGTGGTTGCCGTCATAAGCGGCTTCTGGATCTCGGGCTACAGCGTAAAAGTCATCCGCTCAATCTGGAACGATGGAGAACTCATGCCGGATATTGACTTCGGCCGCAACCTCAAAGACGGCTTCTATCTCTTCCTTTCCAGCGTCGCCTACTGGATTCTCTTTATTGTCCTGGTGGCGGCAGAGTTGGTCGTCATTCAAGCGACTGGTTCGCTGGGCGCTATCCAAGCCCTGTTGGTAATAGCTGGTATCGCTGCGACGGTCATCGCGCTCGCCGTCATGGGCTGGGCCTACCTCGTCGGTATGGCGCGCTTTGCCGTGGAAGGCGATCACCACGCCGCTTATCAGATTCGGCGGAATATTGGCATCGCGAGTGAAAACTGGACCAAAGGCGCTAAATTGATGGTGTACATGATCCTGCTGTCGATCATCTATGGCGGTATTCGCAGCGTTGTCGATGGCGTCTTCGGCGGCGTCTTTGGAGGCGGCGTGGGCATGCTTAGCATTACGCTGTCGATTGTCACCTACTACATCTTCAATCTCATGCAGCACTTTTCAACTCAGCACATGATCGCGCAATATGCCGTCCAAGTCGGAATCGGCGACGGCTATGACCCGGATAAAGACAAAGTCGATTTCGCTTAGCAGGCGCATGCAATACGCTACGGGTGTTTCCGGCGCGTCCTAAAGACATAACCGGCCTGTGTCGGTAGCAGCTTGGAATTACTGCGGAATCGGCTGCGGCGTGGCTGACTTGCGGTCGCCGTGCCCGTCAAGGATCTGCTTGAGCGCGGCCCACTCCCGCTTCAGTACGCCTTTCAGGGTCAAGTTGAAGTAGATGCCAAACCAGAAAAACCAGCGCGTGCGTATATCCAGCGTCTCTCTTATGTTAGTCTGCTGGCCGCGGTGGTCAAAGTTGATCGTGCAAATAAAGGGAAAGCCCCAATATGAGCCCTTTAGCTCAATCTTGCGGTTGCGCTCATAATCGGTGACATCGCTGTTGACGAAACCGCTGCGGCCCATGATGCGGCGCGTCATCGCCACCATCGAGCCGGCGCGTATAGGATCGCCGCTGGTGATGCCGACATTCCTCACATTGCGCCAGTGCACATCATTGTTGAAGTCGCCCACATAGCGAAACACCTGGAACACCGGGCGGTTGATCAGCACCTGCGTCTCAAATCTCGGCATCTAATCCCTGCTTTCCCTTCATCGAGTCCGCTGGCCAGTCCTATCGCGTCTCAGGCAAGGCGGACGGTACGGCACATTATAGCGTAAAGAGTATGTCGCTACAAAGACGAGCCCGGGTCAATGACCGCTGCCCCTTGCCACTGTGGCATCGCTCCGCATTTAGAGAATCCCCACGCCGTACAGATACAGGAAAACCCAGCTGGTTACCCAGACCAGGGCGTCAATGCGGTCCAATACCCCGCCGTGACCGGGGAAGACGTTGAAGCCCGCCACGTAGCTGTCCTTCACGCGAAAGAAGCGCTTCATGGCCGATTCGAACAGGTCGCCGCCGACCGCCAACAGCGGACCAATCGCCACCATCGGTATCAGTATCGGCTGCAGCGAATCGGTAAAAATCAGCAGCAGAAGCGCCGCGCTCCAGGCGCCCAAGATCGCGCCGATTGCGCCTTCAACGGTTTTGTTGGGCGAGATAATTGGCGCCAGCTTCTTTCTGCCGAACAGCCGCCCTATGACATAGCCAAATGTGTCCGCCCCCCAGGTGATAGCGAAGACAACGAATATCCAAATCAAGCCATCCTCTGGTTGATTGCGAATGCTGACCATAAAGGCCGCCGGAAAGGCCACATAGAGTACGCCGCAAAGCGTCGTGCCCACCTGCGCCAGCGCCCGGCCCACTTGCTTTGGGTGACGCGCGAATTCCAGGACAAAGGTGCCGACTACGCACAGCGCTAGCGCCAGCTGCCATATATCGTGCCGCTGCAGATAGAATGCGCTGACGACGGCGATACCGGTTGGGATCCCGGTCAGCGAACTGCCCTGCGTCTGCGTGTCCTTCTCCATCACATAGAATTCGAGCATGCCGATGGCCATCACCGGTAGGATCAAGGCAAAAAATAACTCGCCGCCGGCGAATGATACCAGAATCGCTATGGGAAGCAGCACACTTGCTGTGATGAGCCGGACACGCAACTCAGTGGATTCTGCGGAGTTGGTGACGAGACTATCGCTCATGTCACCTGCCTCCATTGCTTTGGTCGCATCTTGCCTACCAATTCTCAGCCTTCAGACGGATTCTGTCAAGTTAGTCCCGCGCGCCGCCGCCACTTGCGGGCATGGGTCAGGTGCGTTCCAATAAGCTTGCGTTGGGTGTTCAAACGGTTGTCAGGCTTGGCTTATAATTTGGCGCCTGTCACATCAGGCGGGGCTATTGCGCTGCGTCTGTATATCCGCGCATATACGAAAACACAACGGTAAAGGTCATGTCGGAAAGCCTCATCGGCAAAGTGGTCAATGGCTACGAGATACTGAGCCAGGTCGGCCAGGGCGGCATGGCGACGGTTTTTCTCGCGCGTCAACGGTCGATGAACCGAAATGTGGCGCTGAAATTTCTGCCCAATGCCTTCATGAATGATGAGGCATACCTGCAGCGCTTTGAACGCGAGGTGAGGATCGTCGCTCAACTCGAGCATCGCAATATCGTGCCGGTCTACGATTTTGGCGAATTCGAGGACCAGCCCTATATCGCCATGCGCTATATGCTCGCCGGTTCCGTTGAGGAATTGCTGGCGGCCGGCCGGATTCCGCTGCCCCGCGTCCTCAGCATTGTCGAGCAGGTCGCCTCCGCCCTGGACTACGCCCACCGAAACGGCATTCTCCATCGCGATCTCAAGCCGAGCAACATCCTGCTGGATGACGGCGGCGGCGTCTTCATCACCGACTTCGGCATCGCGCGCATCCTGGGCGAAGGCGGCAGCAATATCACCACCCAGGGCGTGGTTGGCACGCCCAGCTATATGTCGCCCGAGCAAGCCCGCGGCGAGCCCCTCGACGGCCGCAGCGATGTCTATTCGCTGGGAGTCATGCTTTTTGAATTGAGCACGGGAAGCCGACCCTTCGAAAGCGAAACGCCCTATAGCATTGCCGTGATGCATGTGACCATGCCGCCGCCGTCCCCCCGTGATGTGGAGCCCAGCGTGACAAGCGCCGTCGAGGCAGTCATCCTGCGCGCGCTGCACAAGCAGCCGGACAAGCGCTACGCCACTGCCGGCGAGTTGGCGCAGGCGCTGCGGATTGCAGCCGATCTGCCGGCCTCGGCCGACAATCCCGCCGCTTTGGAACGGTCAACCGCGCCTGTGGATCAAGCGCCGAGCCCTACTCTGGCCGCCCCCAACGATCTGCCGGGCACGGGCGAAGACACCTCGCAGATTCCCAAGCTGCGCTTTACGCGCCGCCTTGAGCCGATTCGTAAGGGGCGAAAAGTGTGGCTTGGCGCGGCGGCGGGCGGCGGCATCGGCTGCCTCTTGCTTTCCGTGTTGCTGATCACCGCTGTCTCGCTACTGGGCATCATTTCCGGCGACAGCGGCGATCTGGACCCAGCGACGAAGAGCGCACTCGCCGTTGACGACCCGATAGCTACGGCAACTGCCACAACTCTGTCGTCCACTGCGATAGCGACTCAAGCGAGCGCCGATACCAGCCTGAAAGCGACGCTCACTGCGCTAGGGGCTGCGGCTGACGCCACCTTTACCGCAGAGGCGGAGCTGCGCCGAGAGAGGCCGACAGCGACCAGTTCGGGCATCCAGCCGGTTGGCGTCCGAGAGCGGCCGACTCTGCAATCGGCCTTGCAGCCCGCCAGCGGAGAACTGCTTTACTTCGCCCGACGGGAAAGCAGCGCAAGCAGCCAGCCCATCTTCGAGATCGTGACCTTGGATCTGTCAACTTGGGAAGAGCGGCGCTTCGACGCCGGCGCCAGCAGCACCTACCCGCAGCCGTCGCCGGACGGACGCTGGATCGTCTTCCAGTCGGATCGCGATGGCGATTTCGAGATTTACCTGGCCAATCGGCATGGCGGGCAATTGCGGCAGTTGACGCAGAACTCGATCTGGGATCGTTTGCCGGCCTGGTCGCCTGACGGGGGCTGGATTATCTATTCTTCCGATTCACGCGGGGACCAGACTTTTGACCTCTACCGTATGCGCCCCACTGGCGAGGAGCAACAGCCGCTCTTCAGCGACGGCTGGCGCAACAGCCACGCGCGCTATAGCCCGGGCGGGAATGCCGTCGTCTTCACGGCCGGCCAGCAAGTCCGCGACGCCAGCACTTGGGAGCTCCGGCTGCTGGATCTGGGGAGCCGTGACTCGACCCTGCTCACGGCCAACGATATTCGCGACGCCTCGCCGGTATTCAGCCCGGACGGGGAGCGAATCTTGTACGTGACAACCATCGGCGGCGCGCGCGCGTTGGCAAGCATGAATCTTCAGAGCGAGGATCGTGATGTCCTCTATGCTGGGCCGGGCAGCGTCTGGGCCGCCAGCTACAGTCCCGACGGACGCTACCTGGTTGTCACCGCCACGCTGAATGGCGAGGATCAGCTCTTTCTCATGGACGCGGCCGGCGGCAACGCGCAGCAAATTACGACCACCGGCGGCGCTTACGCCTCCTGGATTCCGCCGATAGCCGGATAGTTGACGCTTCCTTCCATTTTCTTGATTGGCTGCCAGCATTCCGCCTGCATTGTCTGGCGAATGGCGATATAATGATAACGTTGGCCCGCGAATACACACGTTTTGCACGCTGGTTGACAATTCACATATTCGATTCGAATTGCCCGCAGCGCTCGCTCGATAATGGTCTGCGTATCCAGCGCTGCTGATCGGCGCGCGACAAGATGGGAAGTGACAGATGATTGAAGATATTCTTGAAGAAGCGGAAGGCAAAATGAAATCGACCTTGTCGGTCTTTCGCGATGAGCTGAGCAGAATGCGCAGCGGGCGGGCCAGCACGGCCCTGGTCGACCGCATGACAGTCGAGTATTACGGGCAGGACACTGAGCTGCGGCAATTGGCGAGCATTTCGACGCCCGAGGCGATGCAGATCCTCATACGCCCCTATGACAAGGGGGCGCTTCGCAATATCGAGAGGGCGATTCAGATGTCGGATATCGGCGTCAATCCCAATGTCGACGGCGAGAATATCCGGCTGAATATGCCGGCGCTGACCCGCGAGAGGCGGCTTGATTTGGTCAAATTCCTCAACCGGCGCATGGAAGAAAATCGCGTCGCCATCCGCAATATCCGCCGCTCTGCCAACAGCGATTTGCAGGAATTCGAAAGGGAGAAACTGATCTCCGAAGATGACCGCAAACGCGGCGAGGCCGAAGTGCAGAAGTTGACCGACAAGTACGTCGGTCAGATTGGCGATTTGGGCGAAAGCAAGGAAAAAGACATTTTGGAGGTATAGCGCCTGCCTAAGGAGCTTGGGGCGCGCCAGTGTAAAATAACATCGTCATAACAGAGGAAAGCCACAGCGGAAATCAATCATGGCGCTCATGGCAAAAACGAATGGACGGAAGCAGGTAGACCTGCCGCCGCTGGAAAAAGTGCCGACTCACGTCGCCATCATCATGGACGGCAACGGGCGTTGGGCGCGCCAGCGTGGCTTGCCTCGCTCTGAGGGGCACCGCCAAGGCACAGAGAATCTGCGGCGCATCATCCGGGCCGCGGTCGAATTCGGCGTATCGATCATGACAATCTACGCATTCTCGACCGAGAACTGGTCGCGGCCGCGGCGAGAAGTCATGCTTTTGATGCGCATCCTGGAGATGGTCATCGACCGCGAATTAAAGGAACTGCATCGCGAGGGTGTGCAAATCCGCCATATCGGCGAGTTAAACGGCATCGAGAGCCGGTTGGCGCGCAAGGTAGTGGAAGCCTGCGACTTTACGCGTGACAATCAGCGCCTGATACTAAATGTCGCCTTTAACTATGGCGGACGTGACGAAATCGTGCACGCCGTCCAAAATATCGTGCGCGATGGCATTCCCGCTGACGCCATCAACGAAGACACCATCAGCGATTATATCTACACCAGCGATCTGCCCGACCCGGATCTGATCATCCGCACCAGCGGCGAATTTCGCCTGAGCAACTTCCTGATTTGGCAGGGCGCCTACAGCGAGATCTATACCACCGAGACCTATTGGCCGGCCTTCGACCGCCGGGAATTCTACCGCGCGCTGGAAGCATACGGCCGTCGCCGCCGGCGCTTTGGCAAAACCGACGACCAGATTGACGCGGAGTTCCGTCGCCGCGATCCAGTGAAAGCAAAGCCATTTTGATGCGAACCAAACGCCTCGGTCGTACCGGCCTGCAATTGCCCATCGTCGGCATCGGCACCGCCTTTGTTGGCATACCGACCCAAAACCAGACCGTCATCGAATACGAAGGCGCGCCCAGCCCAATCGATCGCGAACTCGGCGTCGAGACCCTGGTTACGGCGATTGACGCGGGCTGTACCTTCTTTGATACAGCCGCGCTTTATGGTCGCAGCTTCAGCGAAGCCATGATCGGCGAAGCGCTGCGCCAGCGGCCGGAGGCCAAAGACAAGATAATCATCACTACCAAAGCCGGGCGCAGCCACGCGGGCTACGACTACAGCTTTGACGGCATCGCGCGCAGTGTTCATGGCAGCCTGGAACGCCTGGGGCTGGACCGCGTCGATATCGTCTACATTCATGATGCCATGGGGCAGCCGATGGAGCGTGTGCTGGCGGATGACGGCGCGCTGGGCGCCTTGCGGCATCTGCAAAAGCAGGGGCTCTTCTCGTATATCGGCACGGCTTCCAACGATCCCCCGACCAACCTGGGATATATCAAGACCGGCGAGTTCGACGCCGCAGTCATCGCCGATTCCTGGAGCTTGATCAATCGCATCGCCGAGAACGAAATCTTCGCCGCGGCCGCCAAACATGATGTCGGCTTGGTGGCGGCGACACCGCTCGAACGCGGCTTGCTTGTGACCGGGCCTCGCGACGATGCCAAATACCTCAATCGTGTCTTTAGCCAGGAATGCCTCAATCACGTGCGCAAGATCCAGGGACTTTGCGCCGACTACGACCTGCCCATGTTGGCGGCTGCGCTGCAGTGGAGCGCGCGGCATCCTCAAATTTCTTCGACCATCCCCGGGGCGCGTGTGCCACAGGAAGCGCAATCCAGTATGGAGGCTGCGCAGTTGGACATCCCCGAAGTGTTCTGGGCGCAGCTGGCTCCGCTGGTCCAACACTTCGACACAGCCATCAGCGTCTAGTTCGATTCGCCTGGCTCTAGCGCCGCGCTTTCCAGCTCGCCTGCCCGGCGGATGTCCGCCCAGCCCATCCCTTGCCGCGCCAGGAAAATGAATCCGGCCAGGGTCACTGGCAGCCAGATGACCAAGTGCGTCACCACGGCGTAGGCGGTGGCTTGGGCTGTGTCCACGCCCAGGGCAGTCAAGATGGTGATGATGAAGAACTCATAAACGCCGACTTGCCCAGGCGACGCTGGAATTATCCCAGCCAGGTTGACCGCGCCAACCATCAGCAGGGCGACGGTGTAATCCAATTCCAGGGCAAAGGCGCGCAGAATCAGCCAATATACGCCGGCTTCCAAGCCCCATGTCAGGAAAGAAACCACCAGCGCGCCCAGGAAATGGCGAGGGCTGCGCAAGCCTTTCAACCCCGCCAGGATATCTTCGCTCAGCCGCAGCGCCGTTTCCGCTAGAGCTCGCGGCAAGATCCGGCTCGCTTGCTGCGCTATCCGCCGCAGCAATGTCGGCTTGGCTGTCACGACCAGCGCGGCCAAGACGGCCAAGCCTACCAGCGGCATCACCAGCTTGAGAATCGCGTCGAGCGCCGGCGCCTCCAGGTCAATGCCTGCTAGCCCAAGAAAAATAAAAACGATCATGGTGGTACCGTTAAAGAGATGCTCAACGGCGATGATTGTGGTGGCGCTCAGCAGCGCGACTTGGTGCTTGCGGCGCAGCAACACGATGCGCAGTCCATCGCCTGCCCTAAGCGGATAGACATTGTTGCCCATATACCCGATGGCGACTAACTGGAAGAGCGCTGCCAGACTTATGTGTTTGACCGAGTGAAGCAAGATTTGCCAACGCCAGGCGATGACTGCCACCGCCAGGAAATAGACCAGCGTCGCCGCGGCCAGGATGGGCAGGTTAATGTCGCTGAGACTGTTCCAGAAGTGCTCGGGCTGCAAGCCGCGAAAGGCCAGGAAAAGAAAGCCGGCGCTGATGACCATGCCGGCGAGAAAACCGAGCCGTCGCTTGTCCAATGGTTTCAAACCCTAATCGATGAGCGTGATGGCGTGAATCGCCGCAAGCATACACCAAGTTTAGCAAAAGCCAATATGTGGCGATGGCGCGAACGACGTCTATTGTGACCAATTACGGCGAGCTAATTCAGAGGGCGAGCAGGGCGTCAAACGACCCCAGCTCCAGTGCGACTTTGGGTTCGACATATTCCAGACCAAAGGTATCGGCCACGGCGGGATACGTACATCGTCCGGCATAGGTGTTGAGCCCCTTGAGCAGCGCCGGGTTGCTGGCGAGCGCCCTCGACGGACCCATGTCTGCGATCTGCAGGGCATAGGGCAGGGTGGCATTGGCCAGGGCCAGACTGGATGTGCGCGGCACCGCGCCCGGCATATTGGCCACGCCGTAATGCAGCACGCCGTCAATGACGAAGGTCGGATCGCTGTGCGTGGTGGGCCGGGTACTCTCCACGCAGCCGCCCTGGTCAACGGCGACATCGACGATGATGCTGCCCGGAGGCATAGTTGGCAGCAGGTCGCGCGTCACCAGCATCGGCGCGCGGGCGCCCGCGATCAAGACTGAGCCTATCAAGGCGTCGGCGGTCTGAATCGCGCGGCCGATATTGACCCAATTGGAATACAGCGTGGTTAGATTGCCGTGCAGCGCGTCATCCAGGTAGCGCAGCCGATCCAGGTTGATGTCGAGCAGCGTAACGCGCGCGCCCATTCCCAGCGCGATCTTGGCCGCGTTTGTGCCGACCGTTCCAGCGCCCAAGATCACGACATGCGCCGCGGCAACGCCAGGCACGCCGCCCATCAAGACGCCGCGACCGCCCTTGTGCCGCTCCAGGTAATGCGACACGACTTGCGCCGCCATACGCCCGGCCACTTCGCTCATTGGCTCAAGCAAGGGCAGGCGCCCGGCGCTGTCCTCGACCGTTTCATAGGCGATGCCGGTCACGCCGGCTGCCAGGAGAGCCTCGGTAAGCTGCGCTTCCGCCGCCAGATGCAGGTAAGTAAAGAGCGCCATATCCGAGTGCAAGTAGTCAAATTCACTGCCCTGCGGCTCCTTGACCTTGATGACCATTTCCGCTCGTGACCAGACCTCGGCAGCCGATTCCAGCATTTCCGCGCCCGATTCGTGATATTCCCGGTCGCTGAATCCGCTGCCTTCGCCAGCGCCGCATTGCACCACTACCGGATGCCCGCGCCTGGCGAACTCTCGTACACCGGACGGCGGCAGCGCGACCCGGTGCTCGTCCACTTTGGTTTCCCTTGGGATGCCGATGATCATCACTGTTCTCCCGCATAATCCCGTCACCATCATTGTACACCATGTAGGAAAATTGTCTAGCAATTTCATACAAACTGCCTAGATTGTGGCTTGTGGAACATTAATTCAGAGCTTCGACAATATGAAGTCGCCGACGTAAGAGGGAGGTGGAATGCGCGGAGAGTCAGCGGAACTGTGGTCGACTGCCGTGACGATCTGAAAGTGCTGCTGCATACTTGGCGCTGCGGCAAATTGAAGCTATGTGATTTCTGCGACAAGATTGCAGGCGGCCGTCGTTTTTGGAGAACGATGTCTGTTCGAGCGGCGCGCTGTTGGTGCGGCTTCGCTCAAATGACGAAGTGCTCATATTCGTTATCGGCCGGGATGCCCCAAACCGACCAGAAATCACCGCTGGTCGGGCTCATAATAGCAGCCCCGCAACTCTCGACGTGCATCGGCGGCGTTGGACGCGTGCAAATCGCCACATCGTCGCGCGTCAGCGCCATCAAATCGTCGACGGTGACTGCATCGTTCGCCAGCAGCTCGCGGGCGCGGCGCAAGCGATTCTCGGAGCTCATTCGTGACTCCGGCGGCCGCTCTCGCGCGACATCCAGATTCTGCTGAATCAGGCAGTGATTGGTATGTGTGATCGTCTCGCCGGCCAAGTCTTGCACGTGGCGTGATGTCGACATCGCCTCGACTTCGTAGCCCTGTCCCTGCTTGTCCATCAGCATGTAATTGTGCGCGCCGGCTAGCTTGGCGCCGGTCAGGCAATCGAGCGCGGAATCAATGTCCGTCTGCTGCAAGATCTTGCGCGCGACAAAGGGCCAGGTGACGCCAATTTGACCGTCGCTGGACATGAGATTGTTGATGCCGACGCAGATGCCCTCGCTGTTCATGCCGATCATGCCCACGCAGCCCGTAATCGTGAAGGTCAGAAACTCAGGCCCATCGTCCGGCTGTCCGTGAATCAAGATAACGTAGGGCGTGGCCGAGGCGTGCATATCCCAAGTCTGACCCAGGAAGGCTTGCCCGCTGGCGCTGCGACCGCCCGGCACCATGAAGGCCGTGCAATTGTCGGCGACCAGAGGCGGCGCGACTGCGGGAACAGTAATGTCGCCCAAATTGTAGACGACATCGATGAAGTCGGTAAAGCCGTTGTTGATGACTAGCTCAGCCAGGCTCAGTCCGGTTGCGTCCGCCATGCCCTGAAGTTCACTAATCAGATCGGGCGCATAGGCCTGGTGCTCTGCCACGCAAGCTTCGGCTAACGCGATAACAGCGGCGCGCGACAGATTGTGGCCCGTCCAATCGGCGTCTTGACTGAGGCGGACGCGCTCCTCGCTGAACATGTGGATTTCATCGTGGAAGCGCTGGCCGTGCGCGTAGCCCATTTCGTAGGGCGTACCGGTGAGCTTGATAACGCGGATTCGGTTCATTCTCGAGTACCCTTTGCGTATCGACTGAATTTACTATACCTGTAGTTTAACGGACTTGCGAAAAGTACTGTCCGTGAATGCTTAGCAGCGCCTTTAATGGACGAAATAACTGAATAAATCGGAAATGAAATTGTGCAAAATGTACAAAATCAGTCTATTTTCCAAGTATTCTTGCTATCATAAAGATGAAGGTTTTAACCACACGTACTATGGTGTTCCTGGATCTTACACGATCATAACTGGCAGTGTAACCGCCTAGGCCAACAATGGCGGACGTAGAATAAGGCTTGACATGAATGGGACATGGTCCATGTGGTTTCTCGACATTCATATCAGTACTCAGTCGATCAACCTAACATGCTCCAAGAGCGCGTAAGGAGTGTCAAGTGCCTGATTTGTACGCTGCTGAGGCAACGATTATAGCGATTATTGTACTTCTCGTTACAGTATTCTGGCTGATAACGAAACGGCGATAATCGCTCAGCATCCAGCGGAGCTGGCACAGTAGGGTTGCGCAGAAATTATGCAAACCCGCGCGTAAGACGCAGCGCAACTAAAATTGGCGCGAAGGACATAACTTCGCGTCATTTCTTTACTGTTACAGCAAACCACACACTTAGAAAGTATGAGCTTGCCCAGTCTATAGTACGTCGCTTTAATCAGTAAGGTCGGCAGCAACAGCAAAGCTTTTCCAACGCTGCCAACTACATCTTGTCCATTTCCGCTCGGACGGTATTAAGCAGGTTTTCCGCCCGTATCTGCGCCAGCGTGTAACAGGGCCCTCCGAGCTGGTCAGCCAGGCGCTGCGCCAAGCCTTGATCGAAGGCGACATGCTCCATATTTATCGTGACCGTGCGGATATCGGCTTCGTGGATTCTGCGGGCGATGGAATGCGCCTCGTCCTGCGGCGAAATCGAATCGCTGATGGATACGTTGCCGGCGCCGTCAGTCAGCAGAATCATCATCGGCATCACATCGGGATTCAAGTTCTTCTCGCGCATGACCGACTCATAGGTCATCAGCAGGCCGGCTGAGAGCGGCGTTTTGCCGCCCACGGGAATATCCGACATGGCTTGCTTGGCCAAGACCACCGAATTAGTCGGCGGCAGCACCAGCGAGGCGCGGTCTTTCTGGAAGACCACCAATCCCACGCGGTCGCGCCGCTGATAGGCATCCGTCAGCAGCGACATGATGGCGCCTTTGGTGGCCTGCATGCGCTCCGAGACCGCCATGCTCCAGGAAGCGTCGACCGTGAACATGATCAAATTGCTGGCTTTGCGGACGCGGACTTTCTCTTGCAAGTCGGTCTTGCGCAGGGCGTAGGCCATGCCGGTTTCCTGCTTCTGCTCGCCGCGTTCAACTTGAAACGGCGCCGCGGCGCGCAAGGTGGCGTCGAAGGCGATATCGCGCGGCTTCTCGCCGGCTTGTTTGGCGCGGACATAGCGCCCGCGTTTGCGATCGGTTCTTGTGGTCGAGCGGCGGCCGGATTGACGCCGCGTCATGCGGTCAAGCTGGGTATTGAGCTTGCGCGTCTCGAATTCGGCTTTGGACTCGATCTGCTGCCCGCCTTCCCACCAGCGGGCGTCCGATGTGGGGAAGACATCCTGCGGGGCGGCTTCGGTCTGGCCCAGCTCTTGCTCTTGCGGCTCGCCGTCGCCGCTTACAGACTCACTTTTTTTTTAGTCTGCGCCGCCTGCTCGTCGCTGTTCTCGCTGAATTCGCCTTCTTCTTCGCCCTCGCCGATTTCCTGGCGTTTCTCGTCAACGGCTGATTCTACGGCGTTGAGATCGGCCTGGGCGTCGCTGAAGGGCCCGCGCTTCAGACGGTGCGGAATCGTCAGCCTTATGGCGATGGTGATGTCGCGGTCCTTGATGGCGGTCCGGCCTTCAAAGGCGGCATGGGCGCGCGCCGCTTTGAGTATCACCAGGTCGGCGCGGTGGCCGTCGATGCGCAAGTCACTGGTGATGCTGGCGATGACACGTAGATCGTGAGTCTTATGCGTGACCTGGTCGATGATTTCACGGGCGGCGGCGATGCGCTTGGACAGCTGCTCGTCCACCGGCTGCCACTCGGCTTTGAAGTCCAGCGGATCGTTCTCGTAAGCAATATGCCGCTCAAGAATCTCGATGCGATCGGCCGCGTCCTTAATGCCGGTGACATCCACCGAAAGCGCGAAACGATCCAAAAGCTGCGGGCGCAAATCGCCTTCTTCCGGGTTCATCGTGCCAACCAGGATGAAGCGCGCCGGATGGCTGAAACTGATGCCTTCGCGCTCGACGATATTGACGCCCATGGCGGCGCTGTCGAGCAGCAGGTCGACAATATGATCATCCAGCAGGTTAATCTCGTCCACGTAGAGAATGCCGCGGTTGGCATTGGCCAGGACGCCCGTGTCAAAATGCCGCTCGCCAAGTTGGATGGCCTTCTCGATATCCAGGGTGCCGACCACGCGGTCTTCGGTCGCGCTGACCGGCAAATCTATGAAGCTGATGCGTCGCTGCGTCATGGGTATTTCGCTACAGTCTTCGTACTTCTGCCGCGCAAAATCCGACCAGGATTCTGGCCGCGCCGGGTCATCGCTAAAGGGCGAATCGGCGATGACGCTGATCTCCGGCAAGAGCGCAGCCAACGCGCGCGCAGCGGTCGACTTGCCGGTGCCGCGCTCGCCGCGGATCAACACGCCGCCGATGCGCATATCGATGGCATTGAGTATCAGCGCGAGCTTCATCATGTCTTGCGCGACTATAGCGGTGAAGGGATAAACGGGCGGTCTGTTGCTCATGAAATATCCGATTTCCTGCCAACTGAATCAAACTGAATTTTCGATTATACGTGAGTGGATTTGGGCTGACAATTGCCAGCTTGGGCGGTTCAGAATATCGCCGAAAAGCGACTGGAGCCCCGCCACTCTCTGACACAGTAGGCTCACGGCTAGAGTCGCGGTCCTGCGAAATTGCGCCTGGTTACGAATCGGTGGTGGCGGTGGCGGTTGAAGTTGGCGACGCTGTTACGCTTGGGGACGGCGCCTGCGTCGCGGTGGCAGTGGGCGATGCCGTCGGCGTCGGCGAGTCGGTCGCGGTCGGCAGTTGCGGCAGATCCTCAACAACCGCCAGCGCGTCGACGTCGAAACCGCGGCACCCAAAGCTGCTGCGGATTCCCCAGCCGGTGCGACCGCTGGCCAGCTCAACCTGAAGCCAACTCCCGTCGTCGACTGTCCCTCGCGCCAAAACGGGCACATTTTCCACCGCCAGCCGAACTTGTCGGAAGCCCTTGTCCGGCCCGGCGTAAAGCAGCGTATCATGCAGCGGCACACATTCCGGCTCTTTCACGGCGATGGTGATGCTTCGTTCGACGACTGTACCAATCTCGTCCTCGGCAGCCAATTTGATCACAAGGTCCTCGTCCGGCGCGCCACGCAGCTCGATTTCGCCGCGCGCTGCCCTTGCAGCGGATTCGCGGACAGTCTGGAACACGAGCGGGCGCGTGATGTCCAGCGAGACGGCGCCCGTGACTTCCCAACGAACGATCAGCGACTCAGTGACCCGCCGCAGCATTGCTGTCTTGTTCGCTTCAAAACTGGAGACGATGACCGGCTCGTAAATGTCGAGTCGGCGCGCCGATATGACCTTGGTCTCGTCTCTTAAGGCAATTAGCGCGATATCGATGGGGTCGACGAAGTCCTCAGTTGACAGCGTGAAGCTCACCCTGTCGCCGGGAAATTCGGCCACTTGAGCGCGATCCACCTCAATGACAAAGCGCTGCGCATTGGCCGCATCCCATTCGAGCTGGACTGGCGTCCCCTGCGCCACTTGAGCATGGGAAAGTTCAAAGCTGGTTATCTCGGGTTCAGGCGCCTGGATAAAAACGGCGGCCGCACCCAGCAGAATGGCGATAACCGCGGCCGCAACCATGGCAGCGCTGCGAAAGCTCCAGTAGGGTTGTACGCGTACGCGCGCCGGCGCCGCTGCGGTAAAGGCGCTTGGGTCCTGCGACCGGGCGATGAGCGCAAAGGGAATCTCGACCGGCTTGCCGATCAGCGCGCGTCGCCGCGCCCATACCACAGCGCTGACCCGGCGGCGGCCGCCCGCTGGCAGCTCAACCTGGTCTTGCGCTAGCTCCGCAGCAAGCTGCGCCTGCGGATCGCGAATGGCTAAAGCAAGCTGTAGCGGTTTGTTGCCTTGGTTGAGCAGAAAGAGCCGAAACGGCTGGCCGTCTTCGCACAGGCCGGGCACGAGTTCCAGGCTCAGCCCGCCGTAGCCGCCCAGCTCGATTGTCGCCACCAGCTGCACGACTTGGTCGACATCGCCCTGGCGCGTGACAGTAACCACCAGCGGATAGTCGCCGGGCGCCATATCGCTGCGCCGCGCCGGCTTGATCTGGAACTGAAGCTGGGTCGCCTCATTGGCCGGCAGCCGAAACGCCAAACTGGCCGGCTTGACCCAGTCATCGGGCAATCCCGAAGTCTCGACTCGGAATTCGGCCTCGACCCGGCTGCGATTCGTCACCTCCATCGATACGGTGACGCTTGACGCCGGGAACACGCTGTAGTCGCCGCGCTCCAGGCTGGCGCGGAAGTCAACTCCGCTTGGCTGGGTTTGCTCGCCAAGCGCCGGCATGGCAACCGTGGGGCTGTCGCTGCGCTGATAATACCTTAGCCGCAGGGCGCCAACCTGAATGTCCTCGACCGCGCGCAGCCTCCGCGGCCGGTCCGCTTGCAGGCGCTGGCCGGAAACGAATGTGCCCGATGCCGAGCCGAGGTCGGTTATGCTCACCGCATCGGAACTGACATCGATACGGAAATGAACCGCCGCAACCGCGTCGCCCTCAAGCTGGATTGAATTCATCGCCGCGCTGCCGACGGTCAAGTAGTCGCCAGCCAGTTGGTGGCTTTTGATATTACCATCGGGATACAGGACGTCCAATCGTCCGAAAACTGCCATTGTCCGGCTAACTCGCGTAAAGTAATGAGCTAAATGTATAGCGTATTCTAACAAGGCGGAAGTCAGCAGGGTAGCTCGGCGGGCGCAACGCGGGACAAGCGTTGCCTTGATGAGACCGACGCGCTGTTGTACCGTTTGCCATGTCCCGCTGGCCAAGGTTGCTGAATGAAGCGACAAACTATCGTCTGTGTAACGCCCAACGCGGCTCTGGATCGCACCTTGCTCGTGCCCGATTTCGCCATCGGCCATATCTCGCGCATACCCAAGTCCATCGCCGTGCCGGGCGGCAAGGGGCTCAACGTCTTGCGCGCCGTGCGCATCCTGGGCGGCAAGTCGCTGGCGATGGGGCTGCTGGGCGGCTACACCGGCGAGACGGTCGCGGCTATGGTGGAAGCCGACGGCTACCCGGCGGAATGGACTTACTTCACCGGCGAGACGCGCACCTGCACCATCATCGCGGCGGGCGGCACATCCACTGTCATCAATGAATCGGGCCAGATCTCGTCCGAGGACTGGACGGCGCTGGCAGACGACATTTGTCGCGTAGCCGCGCGCGAAGATGTTTACGCCATCTGTCTCTGTGGCAGCCTGCCCAATGGCGCCCCGCCTGATGCCCCGGCAAATCTGGTTGCCAGCATCAAAGGCACGGGCGTTCAGCTCTGGGTGGACAGCAGCAAGACAGCGCTGAGAAACGCGATAGCCGCCAAACCCTACGCCATCAAGGTGAACCATGCCGAGATCGCCGAGGCTTTGGGCGCGTCGCCAAAGACGCCGGCTCTGGCTCTGGCGCGCAGCCTGGTAGACGAGGGCATAGAGATTGTGGTCGTTTCGCTGGGGGCGGCCGGCGCGCTCTTGATCGCGGACGACCTGGCGGCGCAAGCGACTCCTCCGGCGATTCAGCCGGTTGACCCGATTGCCAGCGGTGATTGCCTGCACGCCGGGCTAGTGACAGCGCTGGCGGCCGGCGCGGATCTTGCGGAAGCCCTGCGGCGCGGCGTAGCGGCGGGTACGGTCAACGCGCTATATGCCGGCGGCGCGCAATTCGCCTACGCTCATTACCTAGAGATTCTTAAAGAGACGCGCGTAGAAGTCATCAGCGATTGAACACCCGGGATTTTACAAATTGTTAAAGAATTTCCTATGGACATCGCAAGTACAATTTCTATCATTTTTGGCGCATAATCTTCGTTTCGCGTTGCGTTGGCGCAGTGCTTTCGGCGCCGCAAGACACGTCAGAATTTGACGCGGAGAAAGGAGCTCGCCCTTGATACATGCGCAGAACATCACCAAGAGTTATGGCAGCATTGAGGCGCTGCGCGGCGTCAGCTTTGATATTCAGCCCGGCGAAATCGTCGGTCTGCTGGGTCCGAACGGCGCCGGCAAGTCCACAGCCATCAAGATCATCACCGGTTTCTTGCATCCCGACGAGGGATTCGTTGAGATAGACGGCCTGAATGTCTTGAGCGACTTGCACGCGGTCCAAGCCAAAATCGGCTACTTGTCCGAAAACACGCCGCTCTACCCGGAGCTGTCGGTCCAGGCCTACCTGGCCATGATCGCCGACTTGCGCGCTGTTCCCTCGTCTGAATTCACACGCCTGCTCTCGGACGCCATCTATGGAACCGGCTTGCAAGCCTACTTGACGCGTTCGATCGCCTCGCTTAGCAAGGGGCTGCGGCAACGACTGGGCCTGGCGCAAGCCATCTTGCACAAGCCGCAATTTCTGATTCTGGACGAGCCGACTGTCGGCCTGGATCCCACACAAATCGTCGAGATCCGCGCTTTGATCAAAGAACTGGCGCAAGACAGCACCATTCTCTTTTCTTCGCATATCTTGTCCGAGGTCGAGGCCATCTGCGATCGTGTGATCATCATCATCAACGGCGAGGTCAAAGCTGACCAAAGCCTGAGCGAGCTCAGCATGAGCAATAACGCCACGCTCGTCTTGCAGCGGGACAGCGCCGATGTCGCGGCATCGCTGGGCGCGCTGGAGGGCGTCTCATCGATACGGCAGATTCGCTCGCTGGATGATTATCCCGCCTATCGCATAGATGGCACGGCCGACATCACGCCGCAGATTTACGCCTTGGCGCGCGACCGCGACTGGCCCCTGCGCGAATTGCGCCGTGACACGGTCACGCTCGAAACCTTCTTCAATCAACTGGCCACCACGGCCTAGGAGCGACTTATGAAGAAGATTCTCTCCATCACCGGCAAGGAATTGAAACTCTATTTTGGCTCGCCCATGGCGCTGATATTCGTGGGCGTTTTCCTGGTATTGACGCTCTTCGTATTCTTCTGGGTGGATTCCTTCTTCGCCCGCGGCATCGCCGATGTACGCGCGCTCTTCGCCTGGATGCCCATCCTGATGATCTTCCTGGTTTCCGCGCTGACCATGCATCAGTGGAGCCGCGAAGAGGAGAGCGGCAATCTGCAAGTGCTGTTGACCATGCCGGTTCGGCTTTTCGAGCTGGTCGCCGGCAAGTTTCTCTCGGCGCTGGCGCTGGTCGCAGTGGCGCTGGCATTGACGCTCTTCCTGCCATTTACGGTGTCGTCCCTGGGCAATCTGGATTGGGGGCCGGTCATCGGCGGCTATCTGGCGGCGCTTCTGCTGGCGTCGAGCTATATCGCCATCGGTCTCTTCCTGTCCTCGCGCACGGACAACCAACTGGTGGCGCTGATCGGCACGGCCTTCGTCTGCGGCTTGTTTCAAGCCATCGGCTCACCCGTAGTCACTGATCTTTTTGGCGCCACGACCGGCGACCTCTTGCGGCAGTTCGGGGCCGGCAGCCGCTTCGAAAGCATCGAGCGCGGCGTGGTCGACTTCCGTGATCTGATCTATTATACCTCGCTGACGGTCTTTTTCCTGGCGCTGAATATCGTATCGCTCGATAGCAAGCGCTGGAGCAAAGGCGCCCATCTGCGCTCGCATCGGCTGAACGGACGCGTCAGTTTGGCGCTGGTCGGCTTGAATCTCCTGGCGCTGAATCTGCTGCTTGCGCCCGTCAGCGCCGCGCGGCTGGACTTGACGCAGTACAGCGAATACAGCTTGTCCGACGTGACCAAAAACCTGCTGGCCGATCTAGGCGAGCCGCTTCTGATACGCGGCTACTTCAGCGAGGATAGCCATCCCGCCCTGGCGCCGCTGGTTCCGCGCATCAAAGACTCCTTGCGCGAGTATCAGTTGGCGGCGGATGGCAGGCTGGAGCTGGAATTCGTCGATCCTCTGACCGACCCGGAAATGGAGCGCGAAGCCAATCAGATTCATGGCATCCGCCCCTCGCCCCTGCAAGTGACCGATCGCGGCGGCGTATCCCTGGTTAACGTCTACTTTGATCTGCTGATTGCCTATGGCGACCAAACAGCCAGCCTGAACTTCTCCGAATTGATCGATGTGGTCGATACGCCGCTCGGCGTCGAGGTGCGGCTGCGCAACCTCGAATACGACCTGACCAGCGCCATCCAGCGGGTGGTCTACGGCTTCCAAAGTCTGGAAGCGATTCTTGCCGCGCTGGAGCAGCCGGCCAAGCTGACGCTCTATCAGTCTTCGGCGACTCTGCCGGAATGGATGGCCGAGGTGAGCCAGACAATAATCGACGTGTCGCTGGAGATCGCCGACGCCAACCCGGACAAGGTATCTTTTGCCCTGGTTGATATGTCCGCGCCAGACGTCGCCATCACCGAAGAAGAGCTGCTGGAACGCTATCAGATTCAGCCGGTCGCCACCAGCTTCTTCGCTGCCGAGACCTTCTACCTGCATCTGGTGATTGAAGCCGGCGCCGACATTCAAGTGATTTATCCCGCCGGCGAACTGAGCCAGGCCGAGATCCGCAGCGCCATCGAATCGTCGTTGAAACGCTCATCGAGCGGCTTCCTGAAAGTGGTCGGATTGTGGACGCCGCCACCAGCCGGCGCCGATCAATTCGGCAGGCAAATGCCCAGCCTGCAGCAATACAGCATCCTGGAAGACTCGCTGCGCGAAAATTACGAACTGCGCCGCGTCACGCTGGAAGAAGGGCAGCTCGCTACCGATATCGATGTGCTGATTCTGCTGGCGCCCCATGGCTTGACCGATAAACAGCGCTACGCCCTGGACCAGTACATCATGCGCGGTGGCTCGGTAATTGCCGCCGCCGGCCATTATCGGCTGGGCGTCGATCCCTACCTCGGTACGCTCAAGCTGGATGTCAACGAAAATGGCATAGAAGAGATGCTGGAAAGCTACGGCATCGTGGTGGGTGATTCGGTGGTCATGGATCTGCAAAATGCTCCCTTCCCGGTGCAGGTTCAGCGCGATGTGGGCGATATGGTCGTTTCGGAAATCCAGGCGATAAATTATCCCTTCTTTGCCGATGTGCGCGCTGACAAGCTGGACCCGGACAATCCCGTGGTCAACAGCTTGCAGCTGCTGACGATGAGTTGGGCGTCGCCGGTGACCGTCGATGAGACGGTACTGCCGGACGCGCAAGTCTCCACCTTGATTCGCTCTAGCGACAACGCCTGGGAGACGACCAATACCAATCCCGAGCCGGATTTGCAGACCTATCCGGACTTCGGTTTCTCCATCGGTGACCCATTGGACTCGATTCCGCTGGCGGTCGCCGTTGAAGCCTCTTTCGAAAGTAACTTCCGCGACAAACCGTCGCCATTTGAAACTGCCGACGCTGCTGAAGTCGACGAGCCCGCTGCGGATGATGAGGAGCAGGCTACTGAGCCGATCGGGCTGATAGAGCGCTCGCCCGACAACACGCGCATCATCGTGCTTGGCAGCGCCGAATTTGTGAACGACACCGTCTATCAGATTTCGGCCAGCTTCGGAGGCGATCGCTTCTTGAGCAATCTGCAATTGATCGCCAACGCCGTTGACTGGTTCACCGAAGACGTCTCGTTGGCGTCGATTCGCAGCCGCGGCAGCACCGCGCGCATCCTGCCGCCCATTCACGAAACCGCGCAGAATCAGTGGGTGCTGATCAACTATGCCGTTGCGCTTATCGGCCTGGTCTTGATCGCCGTCATCTGGCAGATGCAGCGCCGCGCCGAGCAGCCGATTCAACTGATAGCGCCCGCAGGCGCGGACATAGCGCTATCCCCGGACGACGCAGTTTCTACCGATAAGCCAGCCGACGCCGGCAAAGGAGGCGCCTGATGTTGAACCGAACCAATCTCTTCCTCGCCGCGCTTCTCCTTGTTCAGGCTCTACTACTTGCCGTTTCGGTGGTTTCGACGACCGGAACTACAGCGCGGACGGTGGCGCCGATTCTGGCCGACATCGCAGCCGCGGACATAGACCGCTTGATAATTGCCGACAACCTGGAAAACGAAATGACCTTCGCCCGCGGCGACGCCGGCTGGGTGCTGCCCGACGCCGATGACTTCCCGCTCGACAGCGCCAAGATCAACGAAACCCTCGACAAGCTGGCGAGCATGGACACACGGCGCCTGGTAGCCTCAAACCCGGCTAACTTCGCCCGCCTCGAAGTCAAAGATGATGACTTTCGGCGCAGAATCACGCTGCAAGTCGGCGAGGAAAGCACTGCGCTCTATCTGGGTGGCAGCGGCGGCGCCAACACCGTGTATATCCGCCGCGCCGATGAAGACCTGGCCTACCTGGGAAACGGCCTCAGCTCCTGGGAATTGTCGACGCAGGTCTCCACCTGGCTGGATGCGGAATATGTCAGCATCCCCAGCGACGACGTCCTGGAGATCACCGTGCAGCGAGAAGACGGCCAATTCACCTTCCGGCGCGATGGCGAAAACTGGGCCTACGCCGGCTTGAGCGAGGGCGAAGTCTTCGAAGACACCCGCATGCCGCTCATCCTGCGCAACGCCGCGACCATCCGCATGCAGGCGCCCTTGGGACTGGAAGCGCTAGACGAATACGGTCTGGATGATGCCCCGGTCGTCGTGGACGTGCGCTACCGTCAGTTGGTTGAAGCCGCGGAAGACGCGGATGAACCGGCCGAGGGCGAACCCGCGCCAGAAGATGAAGCGCCCGCGGAACCCGAATACAAGGAAGCGACCTACACACTTACCTTTGGCGCAACGATGGAGGACGGCGACATCGTGCTCAAGTCGTCCGACGCCGAGTATTATGTGCTGGTGCGCGATACCGTGCTCAACGCCTTCACCAATATCGTGCACGACGAGCTTGTCAAGCTGCCCGATCCCGAGACAGAATCCGAAACGCAAGCGGGCAGCGAGTAGGGCGCATCTATTCTATACGTCTGGAAACGTAGGCTGCTCCCGGTCTTGGGGGCAGTCTTTGCGCTTGCTCGACGATCGCGACTATCGCCCTCGTTATCCACGCTGGCCGCTCTTATAATGCTTGGCGATTCTTGGCACGGCTATCACAAACAGGGAGTTGCATGACTACTGCCTTGAGTTTTCAGCAAGTAATCCTGAAGCTGCATGAATTTTGGGCGGCGCAAGGCTGCCTGATTTGGGAGCCCTACAATGTGCAGGTCGGCGCGGGTACGGGCAATCCCGCCACTACGCTGCGCGTACTGGGTCCCGAGCCCTGGCGCGTGGCCTATGTCGAGCCCAGCGTGCGGCCTGATGACGGGCGCTTCGGCGAAAATCCTAATCGCATGCAGAAATACTATCAGTATCAAGTCGTCCTCAAGCCCGACCCGGGCAACCCGCAGGAACTCTATCTGGCTTCGCTGGAGGCGCTGGGCATCAAGGCGCGCGAGCACGATATCCGCTTCGTCGAGGACAACTGGGAGTCGCCGGCTTTGGGCGCCTGGGGGCTGGGCTGGGAAGTCTGGCTCGACGGACAGGAGATCACCCAATTCACCTATTTTCAGCAAGCCGGAGGCCTGCAGCTCGATCCGGTCAGCGTCGAAATCACCTACGGCATCGAGCGCATCGTCCTGGCGCTGCAGGGCGTGGAATCAGCCTGGGATATCAGCTGGCTGCCCGGCGTCAGCTATGGCGATGTGATGTTTAACGAAGAGGTCGAGCATTGCCGCTACTACTTCGACGTGGCGGATGTCGACGCCTTGCGGTCAACCTACGATACCTACGAGCGGGAATACGCGCGCGCTCTGGAAGGCGACGCCTTGATCGCCGCCTATGACTACGTACTCAAGTGCAGCCACCTGTTTAACGTGCTGGATACGCGCGGCGCCATCGGCGTCACCGAGCGCGCGACTTACTTCCGGCGCATGCGCGACATGACGCGGACCATCGCCAAACAATACCTGGCGCAGCGCGAGGCGCTTGGCTATCCCCTGATGAAAATGGCGAAGAACTGGCCCGGCGCGGAGTCGCAGCAGACGAGCAAGATGCCGCCCGCACCGACCGAATCCGCTGATCTGCTGCTTGAAATCGGCGTCGAAGAGTTGCCGGCCGCTGACGTGGACGCCGCGCTGGCTCAAGCAAAGGATGCTGCGCCGGCGCTATTCGACGAGCTGCGCTTGACCCATGCTGGTCTGGAGGTATTCGCCACGCCTCGCCGTATCGCCGTTATCGCGCGCGATGTGGCGCCACGGCAAGCGGACGAGGAATTCCTGGCCAAAGGTCCGCCGGCCGATCGCGCCTATGACGCCGATGGCAAGCCGACCCGGGCTGCTTTGGGTTTCGCGCGCGGCAAAGGCCTTGATGCGGCCGATCTGAAAATCGAGGAGATGGACGGCGGCCGCTACGTCACCGCCTTGGTGCGGAATGAAGGACAGCCCAGCACGGAAATCTTGGCCAAGGCGCTGCCCGATTTCATCGCCGGCCTAAAGTTCAGCAAATCCATGCGCTGGAATACCACAGACCAAGCCTTCTCGCGCCCCATCCGCTGGATCGCGGCGCTCTTTGGCGAGGCGGTCATTCCCATCGAATTCGCCGGCCTCGTCAGCCGTAATATCACTCGCGGGCTGCGGCCTTTTGGTTCAGCGGAGATTGAACTGTCGGACGCCGCTTCATACCGTCAGGCTTGCTGCCAACAGGGCATTGTGCTGGACACGGGCGAACGAAGCGCGGCGATACGCGAACAAATAGACGCCCTGGCCGCGCAAGTCGCTGCTAGGGTAACGAATGACGACACGCTGCTGGCGGAAGTGACCAATCTGGTGGAAGCGCCCACCGCCTTCCTTGGCAAATTCGACCCGGCCTATTTGGAGCTGCCGCGCGATGTTCTGGTTACAGTCATGCGCAAACATCAACGTTACTTCGCTTTGGAAGACGCCGGTGGCCGGCTGATGAACTACTTCATTGGCCTGCGCAACGGCGACAGCGCGCATCTCGACAAAGTGATTCGCGGCAATGAGCAAGTGCTGCGCGCGCGCTTTTCCGACGCGCGCTTCTTCTACCAGGCCGATATAAAGAAGCCGCTAAAGGACTATCTGCCGCGCCTGGAAACCCTGACATTTCAGGCCGATCTCGGCTCCATGCGCGCGAAGAACGACCGCGTGGCCGGGACCATCGACGACCTGGGCGCGCTGCTAGGTTTCGACGCGGACGAAATCGCTGTGGCGCGCGAGGCGGCGCAAATCGCCAAAGCCGACCTGGCGACCAGCATGGTCGTGGAGATGACCTCGCTGCAAGGCATCATGGGACGCGAATACGCCCTGCGCGAAGGCATTGACCCGGCAGTTGCGACAGCCATCCGCGAGCACTGGCTGCCGACCGGCGCCGGCGACAGCTTGCCGGAAAGCGCCCCCGGCCGACTGCTGGCTCTGGCGGACAAGCTCGACAGCCTCGTCGGCCTGATTGCAGTGGGCTTGGCGCCGAAATCGACATCCGATCCCTTTGGTTTACGCCGCGCTGCCCTGGGAGTCATCCGTATGCTGGTCGAATCGGAAATCTCAGCCGACTTGCGTCAACTGGTTTCTCGCGTCGCTGACAGCCAGCCTGTTCCGGTGGACTTGCCGGTCAAGCAGCAGACGCTGGATTTTGTGACCGGCCGCTTCTCCAGTTGGCTGGTCGAAGGCCTGGATGTCCCGCGCGATGTCATCAACGCCGTGCTTAAGGCGCAGTCCTTTAATCCCTATCGCGCGCTCCGCGGCATTGAAGAGCTATCGCGTTGGGTTGTGCGCGAGGATTGGGAAGCTCTCCTCGATAGTTTCGCACGCTGCGCCCGAATCACTAAAGCGGAATCCGCGCTGGTTGTCCGACCAGAACTTATGGCTGCGCCTGAGGAAGAGCGTCTCTACCGGGCATACTTGCGCGCTTCCGACCAGCTCGGCGAGGCGCCAAATGTCGACCGCTTCCTCTCTGCCTTCGTGCCCATGGTCACGGCGGTGACTGACTTTTTTGACAACGTACTGGTGCACGACCCGGATCCGGCGCTGCGGAATAACCGTATTGCGCTGCTGCAGCGCATCTGCGAATTGCAAGCGGGCATCACGGATTTGAGCGAGCTGGAGAATTTCTAGCGTCCGCGGCGCGCCGAATGCCTGCGGCGGCTGTCCGGTTCAGCGATCGTTTGTTCAGCCGAATGAAAAGGCGAGGCAGCGTTTTTTCGTCCAACGTATTCGCCAATTTATGGTAGATGCTGTCTCGCGACACTATAATCATGTGCAAGTCTCTTCGAGGAGCGACAATCCGTGTCAACTACGGATGACATCAAGTCCCGCATCGACATAGTCAGTTATGTGCAGCGCCATGTGCCCGGGCTGAAAAAAGCCGGGCGCAACCACAAGGCTTGCTGTCCCTTCCACAACGAAAAGACGCCTTCTTTTGTCGTGAATCCCGTGCGGCAGACCTGGCATTGCTTTGGCGCCTGTGCCGAAGGCGGCGACCTTTTCACCTTCGCCCAGAAAATGCACGGCTGGGACTTCAAGGAAGCGCTGCGGGAATTGGCGTCGGAAGCCGGCGTCGAGCTGCAGCGTCAATCGCCGGCCCAGAAGAACCGCAGCGATCATCAAGAAAAGCTGCGCGGCATCGCCTCAAGCGCGGCCGAATTTTTTCAGGATGCCTTACGCCGCGAATCAGCAGCCGGCATCCGGTCATATTTGCGCGATCAGCGTGGCTTGAACGACGCGACCGTCCAGGCTTTCCAGATCGGATACGCGCCGGAGAGCTGGGACTTCATGTTGTGCGCGCTGCGTGATTTAGGCCACAGCGATGACGACATCGTCGAAGCCGGTTTGGCTGTGCGTAACGAGAAGGGACGCGTTTACGATCGCTTTCGCAATCGATTGATCATTCCCATCCGCGATGAGCGCGGCCGCGTGGTCGGCTTCGGCGGACGCGCCATGGACGCCAACGACAGCGCGAAATACATCAACTCGCCGCAATCAACGATCTTTGACAAGAGCCGGCTTTTATACGGCCTGGATATGGGCAAGTCTGCCATTCGCGATAGCGGCACAGTCGTGATTGTCGAGGGCTACATGGACGTGATCCAGGCGCATCAGGCCGGTTATGTCAACGTCGTCGCGCAGATGGGCACCGCCATGACCGAGCCGCAGATTCGTCTGGTCGCGCCGCGTTACGCTAAGCGCATCGTGCTCGCGCTGGACGCCGACGAAGCGGGCCAGAATGCCGCCCGCCGCAGCCTGGACGTAGCCCGCCAAACCCTATCGCGCGACTATGCCGGCAAGCTGTCCGTCGATTTCTCCATATTACAAATTCCCGCCGGCAAAGACCCGGACGACTACTTGCGCGAATCGCCGGCAGGCTGGCCAGCCCTGGTTGACAGCGCGCAGAGCGTGGCCGACTTTGTAATCGACGTGGAAGCGGCATCGTTACAGGCGGATTCCAGTCTGCAAGCGCGCCAGGCCGTGGCGCAGGCCGTGCTGCCCATGCTGCTGGTGTCGGAGAACAACGTTTACAAGCAAGACAATATACAGAAACTGGCGCGGCGCTTGCGCATCAGCGAGCGCGACATGCTGGCTTGGGCGCAAGAGCAGGCGCCGCTTCTGCGGCAACCGCCGCCTGCGCCTCCGCAAGATGAGCTTCCGCCGGACCTGCCGCCTGAGTATTGGGACAACGAACATGAGATGCCCCCAGCGGATGGCATCACGGAAGACGAATCAACCGAGAATCCGGCGGGGTCGCCGGCCACCGCCAAGCCGCTAAAACGCGCCATAGAAGAATTCTGTCTCAGCGTTCTGCTGAAAGACCCCGATCTGCTCTATCAAGTTAATCGAAAACTGCGTGAGCTGGCGGCTGAAGACGAAGACCTGCTGCGGGGCCCGCTCGCTGAATTAAGCGCGGATGACTTCACGCAGAGCCAGTACCGCGCGCTGATGGCATTCCTGCAGAGCTCGATGGCGCAGGATGACATGGCGCCAATGGAACACCTCGCGCTGGCGCTTGATGATGAATTGCGTGCCGAGGTCCAGGCGCTGCTGATTGCGGACCCGCACCCGGACGCGGTCGCTGACAGAATAAACGGAAACTTTCGGGTCGACTTGAACGATATATTTAGGAGAAGTTCACAGAAGGCTAAGCCAGGCTTTAGCCTGCAAGACAAGCTGGTGGTCCGCGCGCTTCAGTTGCGCCGGCAGCGCCTCGACAACGAGCGCCTCGAAATGCAGTATTTGCAAGAGGAAGCACAAGTGGGTTCGGAGCGCGATGAACAATACTGCGAGCAGATCGGCGCGAAAATCAGGCTGACGATGCGCGCGAAAACTGAGATTGACAAGGCAGTCAGCTAGAAGGTACTCCCATCACGGCTATCATCGATTTCAACAGTAGGAGTCAGCAAGATGATGAATGATTCGGAAGACAAGCTCCGCGAACTCATTAATTACGACGGCGAATCACAAGACGACGATTTGTCTGAACCGGATGATAGCCGCGAGACGCATCAAAGGGCCTCGGAATTCGCGACCGGCGAGCTGGACGACGACCAAACGCAGAGCGGCACGAGCGAAAGCGCGCCCCTGCCCGATGATCCGGTCAGGATGTACTTAAAAGAAATCGGGCAAGTGCCGCTGCTGGATAGCAACCGCGAGATGTGGCTGAGCACGCAGATTGCCGCCGAACGTCATTTGGAGCGGCTCCGCGATGAATTGATGAGCCTGGACAATCAGTCTTCGGACAATGGACAGCCGAACTTCCTTGATGTGGAACGCTTTGCCTACAGGCGTCTGCGACAAGATTGGGACGCGTTACAGGCGGCTGCCGGCGACCGTGATGTGGAAGCGCCCGACTTCTTCAAAGTCCTGGCGGAAGTGCAAGAGACCATTCTCAATTGGGATCGTGATGCGGACTCATATATCCGCGGCTATCTCAAACAGCGTAATTGGGGCCGGGACGAAGACTGGACCAAGCTGGCGCAAGGCTTCTTTGAAGTTATCCATGCGCTTTACCTGTTCCCATTTGAGCACCAAGAGCAGATGCAGCGCTATTTCCGGCGCGAGCGCGGGCTGCCGCCTTTGGAGGAATTCGATAGCTGGATTGAAGATACGGTGGATCCGATCAGCCTGGCCAAGCAGCAGCAGGAGCAAGTCGAGCAGCACGCGGCCATGTCATCGGAAGATTTGACCCGCGCCAATCTGCGCCTGGTTGTCAGCGTCGCCAAGCGCTACCTGGGCCGCGGCATCAGCTTCCTCGATCTGATTCAAGAGGGCAACATCGGTCTCTTGCGCGCAGTCAACAAATTCGACCATACCAAAGGCTATAAATTCAGCACCTATGCCACCTGGTGGATCCGCCAAGCCATCAGCCGCGCCATCGCCGATCAAGCGCGGACGATTCGCATTCCCGTCCACATGGTCGAGACGATCAACCGCATGATGCGCGTGCAGCGCGAACTTATCCAAACGCTTGGCGCCGAGCCAATCACCGAACAGATCGCGCTGGAGATGGACTTTATGAGCGACTCCGAGCGCAGCGCGATCAAGCAGCAAATGCGCGACGGCGAAGAACTCGATCCGCAGCTGAACCGCAAACTGCGCAAAGCCTCGCAAAAGGTGCGCCGCATCATGCGCATCAGCCAGGAGCCGATGAGCCTGGATATGCCGGTCGGTCAAGAAGACAGCAGCCAGTTGGGCGATTTTATTCCCGACGACAATATAATCGGCCCTGTGGACGCGGCCGGGCGGCAATTGCTCAAGGAACAAATACGCTCCGCGCTAGGCATCCTCAGCGAACGCGAGCGTCATGTGCTGGAGATGCGCTTCGGCTTGATAGACGGGCAAGACAATACCCTGGAAGAAGTCGGACACTTCTTCGGCGTCACGCGCGAGCGCATCCGTCAAATCGAAGCCAAGGCGCTGCGCAAACTGCGCCATCCAACTCGGTCCCGGCAATTGCGCGATTACCTGGAAATGTAATCCTCAGCCAAGCGCCCGGATCGAGCAGGCCAATGCGCATCGAGCCGCTGCACGACTGGGACCTTAGCCCGAAGTCTGCGATCGCCCTGCAAGCCGAGCTGGCTGCCCGGCTGATAAGCGACCGTCTTCTGGCGATCGACCGCATAAAGCGCGTTGCCGGCGTAGATGTAAGCGTCAAAGGCGGTCAAACACGGGCGGCAATTGTCGTCATGAGCTTTCCCGATTTGTCGCCCATCGAGACGGTCGTCGCACAGCAGGCAACCCGCTTTTCCTATATTCCGGGTCTGCTGGCTTTCCGCGAAGCCCCCGCAATCTTGCAGGCGCTGAGCAAACTCGGCAGTGAACCCGATGCATTAATCTTTGATGGCATGGGGCAAATTCATCCGCGGCGCATGGGCATTGCCGCCCACCTGGGCTTGTGGCTCGGGCGTCCGACAATTGGCTGCGGCAAGTCGCATTATATTGGCGAGTACGATGAGCCGGCCAACGATAAAGGCAGCCGCAAGCCTCTGTTCTACCGCGGGGAACAGCTTGGGGCTGTGCTGCGAACGCGAACGGGCGTCAAGCCGGTATACGTGTCGGTGGGGCACTTGGCCAATCTCGAAAGCGCCCTGGAACTGGTCTTGGCCTGCGCGCCGCGATTCCGCTTGCCCGAGCCCATCCGCGCAGCCCACAAGGCGGCCAGCCTGGGCTAACAGGTACGACTGTCCTGCGCTTGATGCTTGGCGCTCGATGAACTACGGCGCAGGCATCAGCCGCGCCTTGACAACTGCTGAGCGTTCAGCGGGCGCCTTCCAATAACGATTGATACAGCGCTATCGTTTCTTCGGCGACGCGGCGCAGGGTAAATGCTTGCAGCGCGATCTCTCGCCCCTTGGCGCCGTATGACCTTCTCAATTCCGGGTCATCGATGAGCTGCTTTACGGCGTCCCTTAGCGCGTCCTGGTCTTTCGGTGGTACCAGCAACCCATTGGCGCCATGACGCACGATTTCCCGGCATCCGGGCGTATCGGTCGTTACGCAAGCCCGTCCGCAGGCAGCCGCCTCGATCAGCACCTTGGGTACGCCTTCGCCATACGTTGACGGCAGGCAGACGATATTGCACTCGCCGAAGACCCGCGCCATATCGTATTGTTGCCCGCTCCATTCGATGATGCCGGCCTCATGCCAAGCTTGCAGTTGCGCCGCTGGCACATTCGACGGGCTGCTGGGCTCTTCATAACCGACCACGCGAAAGCGCGCCTGACCCTTTAATCTGCGCGCCAATTCGACGAATTCGCCCACGCCTTTTTCCCAGAGCAGACGCCCGGCGAAAAGCACAACCGGCAAATTCGCGGTGTCTTCCGGGCGCGGGGAGAATTCGCGCTCGTCCACGCCGGAGCCGCGTATGACCACGGTCCTCTCCGCCGCGACCAAACCGCGCATGACGAATACGTGCCGATCGTCCGGATTCTGGAAAATCATGACTGTGCCGGCGCCCGCAAGCGCCAACTTAAACGCCGGCCTGATGAGCTTCTCGAGCAGCCTGGCGCGCCGCTGTTCGCTGACGTGCAGGTAGCCCAAGCCGCTCATCGCCTGGATGACCGAGCGGCGTCGACTTAACTTGGCTGCGATGCCGCCGTAGATCACCGGCTTGATGCTGACGTGGTGCAGCAAATCGGGCTCGTGGCGCTTGTACAGCCGTCGCAAGGCAAAAATCGTCCGCAGCTCGCGCAGCGGATTCAGGCCGTGCTGGCTCAAAGGCAGGGGATGAAAGGGCAATCCGGCCGCGATAATGCGCTCAGCCGATTCCGGATCCGCATCGGATGCCGCGACCTGAACATCGAATCCCTCAGTGCGCGCCGCCAAAGCCAGGGACAGGCGATGCGACACAAAAAAACGCGGGATGTTGACCACGTATAGCAGCTTGGCAGGCTTGCTCGGCGCCGACTTCCTATAAACTTGCACTGCAGTTCAGTGACCTAAATGCGCCATATTTAACCGGGAACTAGAGCGGCTTGTCGATCTCAACCAGCATCAGCTCTTTGGTGTCGTCAACGCCGGCGATGCTCTCGCTGAGCGCCTCCACCGGGGCATGCCGGGCGATGTGCGCGCCCGCCAAAACGTATACCAGGACCCCCAGCGAAGACAGAGCAAAGCTCGCCAGGATGCCAATCACCTGCAGCTGACCGAAAAAGATGTCGCCGGAATCATCGCGAATGTGAGTGCCGAACCCGAGTATATCGGCCAGCCCGGCCAGCGCGGCAAACAAGATACCCGTGAGGGCGAGCCGAATGCCAACTTGCTGGCTTAGCGTGGCTGGAACTTCAAGAAAAAAGGTGTACTTGAGATAAGTCAACCCGCCCAGAATGAGCAGGCTGTAGCCGACTAGCACCATAGCCACCTGAACCAGGCCGATGCCGACGGTGGTCGGGGCGCCGGTTACGCCGGGAAACAGCCCCATGAAGCAGATCATGACGCCTAAAGCGCCTAAGGCAATGCCAACTTGTGCAAAGCGCCACATAAGAATCTATCCGTCCGGCAAGGATTCCCGCAATTTGCGCAGCATATTGCCACCCAGAATCGCCTTCGCGTCGCTGCTGCTGAAACCCCGTTCGAGCAGGGCCTTCCGCAGCAGCCACAAATCACTGGCTGTGTCAATCTGATCCGGCAAGCTGCCATAGGCATATCCGCCGTCGATGTCGCTGCCCAACCCGACATGGTCAACGGCGCCGGTCAACTGACAGACATAATCGACCGCGTCAACCCAATGCGACACCGTGACCCGTCGCTGCGGGTCGCTGTGATGCCAGTCTTTCCTTAGAAATCGATTATACACCATGATGCCCATCACTCCATCGCGCTCCGCCAGCCGATGAATCAAGGAATCCGCCAGGCAGCGCGGACTATCGTGAAAGCGCCGCGGATTGGCGTGGCTGGCGAAAATCGGACCGCCGTAACGCTCAATGGCGTCCGCCGAAGCGCGCTCTGATAGTCCGGATATGTCAAGCAGCAGATTGAAGCCGGCCATCACTTCTAGCAGCTCATAGCCCATCAGCGTGAGATCGCCCTCGTAGCCATCGATATAGCGATTCCGCCGCCAGGCCGGCGCCACGACTCGCAGGCCGTATTCCAGCCACTCTTCGCATTGCTGCGGTTCCGATATCGCTTCAGCGCCTTTCATAAGGACGACGATTCCCTGTACCTGTTCACCTATCGACTTGTCCGATTCCCAAGTCTCCATCACAGTACTCAGGTCTTGCTGAGTGAGAATCAGCCGGATTCTGTCATTCTCGTCGGCCAGGCGTCGGTAATAATCCAACTGCCAAAGCGCGAGCTGCCGGGCATCGTCAGCCGACCGATAACTGAATGGCTGCCAGGCTTTTAAGTGAGGCGACGACTCGGCTACCACTTGCAGGCTGCCAAAGACAATGGCGACCCTCCCCAGCAAATTGTCATACAAGCTGGTGGTGGCGGGCGGCGCGTCGCCGCGCGAATCACTTTGGCGCTGATGCCAGGCCCATTTCATATAGTCGCGCCCAAGCTGCTGGGCGTTGAAGGCGATATTCTGCTGGGCATCCACGATAATCATTTGCTGTTCTTTCTGTTGCCGACATTGGCGGCGCTGCGATTCAGGTCATCTCTTATAATAGTAGACCATACCGGCCACTGTCCTGGGGCATCTCGGCCGCTGGCGCCTGTGTTATCCTCGAAGCGAGCTATACAAACATCCAGGCAGCGCGCTTAGCCATGCAAGTATTGCAGGTCAATAATATCACGGTAAATCTCGCCGGCAGCGAGCTATATCGCGGCTTGTCCTGGACCATTGGCGACCGCGATCGCATTGCGCTGGTCGGTCCCAACGGCGCCGGCAAGTCGACATTGTTCAGGGTTCTTTTGGGCGAGGTCGAGCCTGACCGTGGTCAAGTCACGGCGCAGCGCGGCATTCGCATCGGCTATTTGCCGCAAGATATCAGCTTGCCGACCGCTAAGTCGCTGATTGAAACCGCGCTGGTCAAGCCGCCGGAATTGGCCCAGGCGGAAGAAAAGCTGGGCGCCATCGAAAGCCAGTTGGCCGATCCGACGGTCTACGGCGATGAAGCGCTGCTTTCGCAGACACTGGCCGAGCTCGAGGCGGAGCTCCTGCATTTTGAAGCGATGAACGGCAACCGCCACGCCAGCCATGCGCGCGAACTGCTGGCGATGTTGGGTTTCACAGCGGACGACTACGAGCTGCCTACAGCCGCGCTCTCCGGCGGTCAAAAAAAGATGGTGGCGCTGGTGCAACTGGCCGTATCCGCCCCTGACATTTTGCTGCTGGATGAACCCGACAACCACCTCGATATGTCCGGTAAAAATCAGCTTGAGCGCTTCATTCTCAATTATCCCAAGTGCGTCGTCATCATCTCCCACGACCGCTACCTGCTGGACGAAGTGGCGACGCAGACCGTGGAATTGGCCGAGGGCAAGCTCACCACCTATCACGGCAATTATTCCTGGTACCTCAACGAGAAAGAATTGCGGCGCCTGCGTCAACAGCAGCAATATGTGACGCAGCAGAAGGAAATCGCCCGCCTCGAAGCAATGATCGAACGCTTCGAACGCTGGGCCAAACAGGTGCTGAGCCGCAAGCACATGCTGGCTGCGCGTCAACGGCGCCGTATGCTGGAAAAGATGGAAGAACGCGGCGAAATCATCGACAAAGTCGCCGACCCCAGACTAATGGATTTCAAAGTGGACGGCTGGCGCGGCAGCAAGAAGGTCCTTGAACTGGTCGATGTCTCCATCGCCTTTGATGATCATCCGCTGATCATGGATGCCGATCTCCTGCTGCGTCATGGCGAGCGGGTCGGCGTCATCGGGCCCAACGGCGCGGGCAAAACGGTGCTGCTGCGCTTGATCCTTGGCGAACTCATGCCGCTGGCGGGCGAAATCAAGCTGGGCCCCAGCATTCGTATCGGCTACTACTCGCAAGAGCATCAGACCTTGGACGCCTGGCTGGATCGTAGTCCGCTGGAGCTCATCCGCAACATCCAGAACAGCAGCGAATCCAGCGCCGTGAACTTTCTGCTGCGAATGGCCTTCAGCTACGAACAGGCGCGCCAAGCCATTCATACGCTGTCCGGTGGAGAACGCAGCCGATTGCAGCTGGCCCTGGTTATGCTGCGGCAGCCAAACCTGCTCCTGCTCGACGAGCCCACCAACAATCTCGACATCGCTTCGGTTGAGGTGCTGGAAGACGCGCTGGATGAATTCCTGGGAACGGTGTTGATCGTTTCCCACGATCGCTATTTTCTCGACCAGACCGTCGACCGCCTGGTCGAGATTCGCGCCGGAAAGCTACGCGAATTCCACGGAGCTTACACCGAGTTTCTGGAAGCGCAGGGCCTGAGCTAATCCCGCTGCGCGGTTCCGCGGATGACCGCTCCCGGAATCGTGAAGCTCATGTCGCTGCCCGGCGCATAGCCGAAGCCACGGCGGATATCCTCCGGCGCTCCCTTGAACAGCGACAGAATCATGTCCGCATTTTGACGCGGCGTTGCCATGCGCTTGACCCAGGTTTCAAAGCCCAGCCTCAGGTCAAAGCGCAGCAGCAACTCGCTGCTGAAGCCGGCCGCGGACAGCATCGCCCGCCACTCGGAAATGCGATAATCGCGCACGTGAGATGGATCGCGCAGCAACTCAATCGTTTGCAAGAAGGTATCTTGCGCGTAGTCTTCCCGCGCCATGATATCGCTGATGACGAAGACGCCGTCGTCCTTCAGCAGGCGGCGGAACTCTGCCAAGGCGCGTTGGGGCCGCAGCCAGTGATGCGCGCTGTAGCGTGTGACCACCAGGTCGAAGCTTCGCGCTGGGAAGGGCAGGTCCTCGACATCAGCCAGCTGCGTGTCGATATTGTCTATGCCGCGCTCCTTCGCCAGCGTCGCCGCCTGCTCCAGCATGGCGCCGGTAAAATCGCAGGCGACCACCCGCGCGACCCGCGGGGCAAAGGCCAGCGAGGTATGACCAGCGCCACAGCCGGCGTCCAAGACTTTTATGTTTTTATCGAGCGCGACGGAAGCGACCATCAGATCAAGGTCCTGGCCCGACGCGTGCACCTGGCTGGTGCGATAATTGGCCGCGACATCGCCGAATCGCTGCTGCACGTGATCTTTGACGTTGCGTCGTTCCTGTGATCGGTTGGCGCCTCGCGTCATTGATTCGTCACTCTCGCCCCAGGGCGCTAGGTAATTCAGAGACTTGCAATTGCTGACGGCTATGTTATCATCTCCAATAGCATCTTCGGCTTTGGGTCTAGTGCGAAGGTCAGCCTTGACAAGACCAATTATTATGTCGTACACTTCGGGCTTGCAGTCCTCTTGCTGTCGCAATCTATTGGATACATGACAATCGGTCATAAGCACTGTTCGTTTTGTATGCGCTCCAGTTGTCCCTTGCGTCGCCGACTAGTGGCGGGGTAGGGGTTTTGTTGTTTTCATCCCTTTGGCTCAGCCAGGTCAGCTATTCATCCAAGGAGCTCCGCCTTGAAACAGTATTATAATGTCAAGAATTATGCGCGTACGCCCGAGATTCAGGAACTGCCATCGCTGATCGATATCCAGTTGAAGTCCTTTGAGGACTTCCTCTACGGCGGCAGGCTGCTGGAGCTCTTCGACGAGATCAACCCGATCCAGAGTTTCAACGGCAATTTGTCGCTCTACTTCCCGGGCAATCATCCGCAGGCGCAGGAATTCGGACTCAAGCCCTACTTTCAAGACCCCAAATACGACGAAGACGAGTGCATTGAGCGCGATATGTCCTACGCGGCGCCGCTCTATGTCGAGGTCGCCTTGGTGAATCACGAGCAGGGCGACGAGATCATCCGCCAGGACATCTTCATGGGCGAATTCCCGCTGATGACGGAAAAGGGCACTTTTATCATCAATGGTACCGAGCGCGTGGTCGTCAGCCAGTTGATCCGCTCGCCCGGCGTATATTTCGACGCCGACGAAGAACGCGCGACCGGCCGCCTGCTCTCCAACGCCAAGCTGATTCCCGATCGCGGCGCCTGGATGGAATTTGAAACGCGCAAGACCGACTATATCACCATCAAGTTCAATCGCAAGCGCACCATTCCAGTGACGATCTTGCTGCGCGCCTTGGCGGCTGTAGACGATGGCTTGCCGGCATCGGCCTCGCCCATCCAAACTGGCGAAGACGAGGAAATCCTCGAGCTTTTCGCCGAGATCGACAACAACGAAGCGCATAAGTTCATCGAGAGCTCCATCAAGAACGAGCCCGTCTGGGACGTCAAGAAGAACCAAACGTTGGCCCAAGTCGCCTTGATCGAGTTTTACCGCCGCATGCGCCCGGGCGATCCGCCCACGCTGGAAAACGCCCGCGAATATCTGGCCGGGCAGCTCTTCGACCAGCGCCGCTATGATTTGGAGCGCGTCGGTCGCTACAAGTTGAATCAGCGTCTGGGTCTTGAAGGCGTAGTCGATCGCTCGCATCGGACGATCTCCAAGTCCGACATCGTTAAGCTGGTCGAGCAAATGATCCTCATCAACAACGGCGGGCGCGCAAAAGACGACATTGATCACCTGGGCAACCGGCGCGTCAAGACCGTAGGCGAGCTGATTGGCAACAAGCTGCGCATCGGCCTGCGGCGCATGGAACGCGTCGTCAAGGAACGCATGTCTATCCGCGAGGCGGAACAGTTGACGCCCGTCTCGCTGGTCAATATCCGGCCGATTGTGGCCGCAGTGCGTGAATTCTTCGGCTCGTCGCAACTGTCGCAATTTATGGAGCAGACGAATCCGCTGTCCGAACTGACGCACAAACGCACGCTGTCGGCTCTGGGTCCCGGCGGCTTGCGGCGGGAGCGCGCCGGCTTCGACGTCCGTGACGTCCACCACAGCCACTACGGCCGCATCTGTCCCATCGAAACGCCGGAAGGGCCGAACATCGGCTTGATCGGCCGCTTGGCCAGCTACGCGCGCGTCAACGAACTCGGCTTCATCGAGACGCCTTACCGCAAAGTGACCAGCACGATGGCAGTGACGGACCCCAACTTGATCGGGCGCGTAATTCGCGACGACATCGAGAACAGCAAGGGAAAACTCGCTATTGAAGAAGGCACAGTCATCGACAAGAAAGTGGTCACCCGCCTCAAGCGCATGAAGATCAAAGATGTGCCGGTGACGCCCTTCGCCACCCACGACATCGAATACCTGTCAGCCGACAACGAAGACAAATTCATTATCGCCCAGGCCAACGCCGTTCTGGATGAGCACGAGCAATTTGTGTCCAATCGCGTATCGGGGCGCTTCGAACAGGGCTTCTTGTCCGTGCCGCCGCAGCGTATCGACTACATGGACATCGCTCCCCGTCAGATCGTCGGCATCAGCGCCGCCTTGATTCCCTTCCTGTCGCATGACGCCGCCAACCGCGCGCTCATGGGCTCGAATATGCAGCGCCAGGCTGTACCGCTGCTCACGCCCGACGTGTCCGTGGTCAGCACCGGTATGGAGCGGCAAGCGGCGTCCGACAGCGGCCAGGTGCTCGTATCCGACATCAGCGCGGAAGTGATCAGCGTGCAAGGGCACCGCGTGATCGTCCGTACCGAAGACGGAAAGGAACAGACCTTCCATCTGCGCAAATACGAGCGCTCGAATCAGTCGACCTGTATCGACCAGCGGCCCGTCGTTCGCAAAGGCGACATGATCAAGCCGGGCGATATCATCGCCGACAGTTCGTCCACATACGACGGACACCTGGCGCTGGGTCACGACGTGCTGACCTGCTTCTTGTCCTGGGACGGCGGCAATTACGAAGACGCCTTGCTGGTCAGCGAAGACGTGCTGCGGAACGACAAATTCACCAGCATCCACATTGAAAAGCACGAGATTGAAGCCCGTGATACCAAGTTGGGTCCGGAAGATATCACCTACGACATTCCCAATGTCGGCGAAGACGCGCTGAAAGACCTCGACGAACACGGCATCGTGCGCATCGGCGCCGAAGTCGGCCCCAACGATATTCTCGTCGGCAAGATCACGCCCAAAGGCGAGAAAGAACTGTCGCCGGAAGAGAAGCTGCTGCGCGCCATCTTCGGCGAGCAGGCCCACGAGGTCAAAGATTCGTCCTTGCGCTTGCCCCATGGCGATCGCGGCAAAGTCATCGACGTCAAAGTCTTCACGCGCGAGGAGCACCCTGATTTGCCCGCGGGCGTCGAAAAGATGGTGCGCGTCAGCGTGGCGCAGCGCCGCAAGCTGACCGTAGGCGACAAGATGGCCGGCAGGCACGGCAACAAAGGCGTCATCTCCAAGATCGTCACCGTCGAAGACATGCCCTACGTTGAAGGCGGCATCCCGGTCGAGATCATTCTGAACCCGCTCGGCGTGCCCAGCCGCATGAATATCGGCCAGATCCTGGAGCTGCATCTGGGTTGGGCGGCGGACCGCATGGGTTTCCGCGCCATTACCCCGGTATTTGACGGCGTCAAAGAGCACGAGATTCAAGCGGAACTCGGCCGCGCCTGGATGATCGACTGGGCCTGGAAGTTAACGACCCAGCGCGCCTGGGAAAATCAGGAACGGCTGGCGAAAATTGTCGGCATGGCGCCGGAAGATTTCGATGATGATATGCACGTCATCAGCGCCTACCTGATCGAACGCGTTGGCGATTCCGGCCGCTACAATAGCGAAGCCATCATCCTGGAACGCGACGAAATCTACGTGCGCCGCGTGGCCGCAGCGGAAATCTTGCGCGAATTCGGCTACGACCCGGATGAAATCATGGTGTATGACAACAGCGATCTAAGCGCTGAAGCGCGCGACGAACGCGATCTGAAGGCGCTGGAAGTCTCAATCCGCTTGTGGATTCAGCAGACGGCGACCAAAGATATCGAGCTGGCGGATGATCTGTCGCGTCGCGAACTCTTCGACATCGCCGATCGCGTGATGTTTGAAACCGGCCGACCCGTGCCGCACTATGGCAAGCAGACCTTGTACGACGGGCGGACGGGCGAACCCTTCGACCGTCACGTTGCGGTCGGATATGTGCACATGCTCAAGCTGGCGCACCTGGTCGAAGACAAGGCGCACGCCCGCTCAACCGGACCCTACAGCCTGGTCACGCAGCAGCCGCTGGGCGGCAAGGCGCAATTCGGCGGACAGCGCTTCGGCGAGATGGAAGTTTGGGCGCTGGAAGCCTACGGCGCGGCCCACATCTTGCAAGAGATGCTGACCGTAAAGTCCGATGATGTGCAAGGCCGCGTGAAGACCTACGAAAGCATCGTCAAAGGCGAGCCGATTGAAGAGCCGGGCATCCCGACCAGCTTCCGCGTGCTGGTCAAAGAATTGCAGAGCCTGGGCCTATCAGTAGAAGCCATTACCGGCAGCGGCGATGTGATTCGTTTCGGCAAATACGATGAGCAAACACGCAGACCTCAGCCGGAGACGGGATTGCTGGGCCTGGGAACCAGCTAAGACGCGGGCGCCAAAATGCAACGGGCGCGCTGGCAGCAGTGCGCCCCCGTTACTCCCGCCTGCTTATCACCGACTGATGTCCCCGACCGGCGGAGCGCCCATCTAATGCGCAGCAAAATCGCCATCATACTGGCGTCAATCGCTTTCACGCTGGTGATTCTGGAGCTCGGCGCGCGCTTCTACCTGTCGCAATACGGCGACGAACGCCAGAAGATTCTATATCTCTATTCGCGCGACGAAATCAACCAGAAACAAACCCTGCTCCAGGGTTTGGCCTACCTCAACTACGGGCTGTCCACAACGCAGGACCATGTCAACTCGCTGGGTTACCGCGGCCCGGAAATCGCAATTCCCAAGCCGGACGATGTCTTTCGCATCGTGGCAGTAGGCGGCTCAACGACCTACGGCTTGTTCTTGGACCTGTGGCAGTTGGCTTATCCGCGCCAACTGGAAGAGACTTTGCGGCGCGACTATGGTTATGACCAGATCGAGTTGATAAACGCGGGCGTCCCCCAATACTCGACCTGGGAGTCAGCGGTGAACATGCTGCTGCGCATCCCTGACCTGGAGCCGGATCTGATCATCATTTACCACGGCATCAATGACGTCGGCGTTCGGCTGACGGACCCGGACTTCTACGACGGCTTGAACAGCGGCAAAGGCTATTGGGTCGATCGCGACGATCCGCTGCCGCCCAGCGTCTTGTGGCGCTTCGCCCTCAAGCGGCTGGGTTACGAACTGCCGGTAGCTTATGAATTGGACACGACATTTAAACGTCCGGACGGCATCCGCGCCTGCGAGCAGGATACCAGCGGGCCGGAGACGCTGTGCACGGGCTTTGACATGACCGCCAGCGAAGTGCTGGCCGCCAATCCGCCCATATACTTCGAGCGCAATTTGCGCAATATGATTCTCTTGGCGCGCGCCATGAACAGCGATGTTATGCTCGTGACCTGGGCCTTTTCGCCAATAGATTTCCCCATTGCCGGCGGCGGCGGCATGGTCCATCAGCATCTGCAAGACGGCGCGGATGAGCACAACGCCATCGTAAGACGGCTGGCCGAAGAAGAGGGCACACTCTTCTATGACCTGGCGGCGTCCATGCCAACCGATGAACAGTACTGGGTCAATGGCATTCACATGAAGTCCGCCGGCACGGAAGAAATGGCGCGGCAGATCGCGGCATACCTGGCTGCGACTGAAGTTCTGGATCAGTCGCAATAGCCCCTGCCGTCTACCGCAACATCCAAAACGGTCGACTGTTTGGCCGGCGCGACCTCAATCGGAGACCGTTGCCACAAGCGCAACTTCAGCGACGGAAACTGGGTCGCAAATCAATGCCCAGGCTTGCTTGATTTTGCCTGAAATCTATGCTAGGCTCACTAGGACTGGCATTGTTCCAAAAAGCACAAATGGTTTAGATCCTATGCCGACCGTCCTCGAATTTGGTCCTGTCACGGCTTTGCTGGTTATTTCCGTGGTCTTGGCCATGATCATCGCCAATATTTCGCGCGTCATGGGGCCGCAGCGGCCGACCTACCGCAAGTCCGTGCCCTACGAAAGCGGCATGAAGCCAATCGGACCGGCGACGCGGCGGCTGCCCGTCAAGTTCTATCTGGTGGCGGTACTCTTCATCATATTCGATATTGAGGTGATATTCTTCTTGCCCTGGGCCGTATCGATGCGTGATCTGGGCGGTTATGGCCTGGCGGTGATGGCGGTCTTTACATTGATTTTGGTAGTCGGCTTCGTTTACGAGTGGAAGAAAGGGGGTTTGGAATGGGAGTAAGTTCCAAGCTCGGGAATATGGGCGTCGTCACCACCACCGTTGAACAAGCTGTCAACTGGGCGCGCACCGGCGCCATGTGGCCGCTGCTCTTCGGCTTGGCCTGCTGCGCCATCGAATACATGAGCTCGCAGGCATCGAGTTACGATCTGTCGCGATTTGGCATGGAGCTGAATCGGGCCACGCCCCGTCAGGCGGACCTGCTCATCGTGTCGGGTCGCTTGACGCGCAAGATGGCGCCGGTTGTGCGCCAGCTCTACGATCAGATGGCTGAGCCCAAGTGGGTCATCTCAATGGGCGACTGCGCTTCCTGCGGCGGCGTCTACAATAATTACGCCATCGTGCAAGGCGTTGACGAGATCATCCCGGTCGATGTCTATATCGCGGGCTGCCCGCCGCGGCCGGAACAGCTCTTGCACGGCATCCTGACGCTGCACGAAAAGGTCAGAAGCGAACGCATCGCCGATTGGGCCTGATGCCGGTTAACTAGAACAAAAAGGGCGGCATGGGAATGGAAATACCGGCGGCAAAAGATCCGGTCGAGGTAGTGCGCGGCGCCTTTGGCGAGGCACTGCTGCACGTCAAGGCATTCCGCGGCGAAACGACCCTCGTGGTCGAGGCCGCTCGGACGCCCGAAGTGCTGGACTTTCTGCGCGTCAGCCCCGGGCTGGTCTACAACATGCTCTCGGATGTCAGCGCGGTTGATTATTATCCCAATGACTATGGCGAGCGCTTTGACGGCGCCGAGACTGATTTCCGTCCGCAGCGCTTCGCGGTTTCCTATCACATTTTATCGATGTTATACAATCGCCGCCTGCGCGTGAAAGCCTTCGCTGCGGACGAAGACCCGCGCTTGCCGACGGCCACGGTCGTCTGGCCCGCGGCCAATTGGCTGGAACGGGAGATCGCCGACATGATGGGCATCGTCTTTGAAGGGCATCCCGACCAACGCCGCTTGCTCATGCCTGAAGACTGGCACGGTCACCCGCATCGGCGCGATTATCCCTTGGGCAAGGAAACGGTAGCCTTTTCCTTTAACGAAGCGGAAATCCGCAAGCACAAGCCTTTCGCCACAGACTAGGTTTCGAGGACGATATGGCAGTCGCTACGCCACCGCAATCGATCGAAGAACAGCGCAGTTGGGAAGGCAACCTTGACCAGTTGCGTGGTCTGGTCTCCGAACGCGCGATCACCGGCGAGACGATGCTGCTCAACATGGGCCCGCATCATCCCAGCACTCACGGTGTCTTGCGCCTGCTCCTGGAACTGGACGGCGAGCAAATCGTCTCCTGCTTGCCCGATGTCGGTTTCTTGCACACCGGCATCGAAAAGTCGCTTGAAGACAAGAGTTACGAGAAAGCCCTGCCGCTGACCGACCGTATGGATTATCTGTCGCCGATGTCCAACAACATGGCCTATGCGGCGGCGGTCGAAAAGCTGCTGGACCTGGACGTGCCCGAGCGCGGCCAAATCATCCGCGTCGTTTGCCTGGAGTTGGCTCGCTGCGCCAGCCATCTGGTCTGGCTGGGCACCCACGCCATTGACATGGGCGCCATGAGCGTCTTGCTCTACGCCTTCCGTGAGCGCGAGCGCATCCTGGGCATGTTCGAAATGCTCTCCGGGCAACGCATGATGAGCAGCTACATTCGTCCCGGCGGCGTCTGGCGCGATGTGACCGACGATTTCCTGCCGACCATCAAGCAATTCCTGAACGATTTCCCGGCCAAAGTCGACGACTACGAAGCGCTGCTGACGCAGAATCCGATTTGGAAAGATCGCGCGCAGGGCGTCGGCGTCATAGAACCCGATGTCGCCCTGGCTTATGGCTTGACCGGACCCGCCCTGCGCGGCAGCGGCGTCAATTGGGATTTGCGCAAGGCCCAACCCTACAGCGGCTACGAGACCTACGATTTCAACGTGCCCTTGGGCGAGCACGGCGATGTCTACGACCGCTATCTGATTCGCATTCAGGAATTCCGCGAAAGTATGAAAATCTTAAACCAGGCTGTCGAGCGCCTCGAACGCGTCAAGGGACCGTACCGCTCCGAGAATCGCAAGTATTGCCCGCCGCTGCGCAGCGAACTGGGGCAGAGCATGGAAGCGGTCATTCATCACTTCAAGCTCTGGACTTACGGCTATGACGCGCCCGACGACGAAATCTACAACGCCATAGAAAGCCCGCGCGGCGAAATCGGCTGTTATATCCATGGCACCGGCGCCAACAAACCGCGGCGCGTGCATTTTAAGACGCCGTCATTCATTCATATCAGCGCGCTGCCGGTGATGTCCAAGGGCTATTTGCTGGCGGACATGGTCGCAATTATCGGCAGCGTCGATATCGTCCTGGGCGATTGCGACCGATAGAGACCGGCTGAGTACAAGCGGTCAGTAACCCGGATCAAAGCATGGATTCCAGCGCAGTTGCCGGGAATCCGTTTGCGAAGGAACGATTAGCATGGCGATCATCGGCAATCCGAAATACGAAGAGCGCATCAATCACCACCTCGCCAAATACGAGACCAAGCGCTCGGCGGTGATGCCCCTGCTCTTCATCGCGCAAGAAGAGTACGGCTGGGTCAATCCCGAAGGCGTGGAAGAGGTGGCGCAAATCCTGAACCTGGATCCGACCCAGGTCAAGTCCATCGCCGGCTTTTACACCATGTACTCGGAAAAACCCAAGGGCAAATACTGGCTGCATGTTTGTACCGACTTGCCATGCGCGCTTAAGGGCGCGGACGAGTTTTACGCCTGGCTGAAAGAAGAACTTGGCGTTGCGGAAGGCGGCACGAGCGACGACGGCATGTTCACGGTTGAGCATGTCATGTGCCTGGCAGCCTGCGACAAGGCGCCTATGCTGCAGTGCAACTTCCGTTATGTCGAGAATCTCGATCAAGATAAAATGCGCGAGCTGCTGGCGAAATGGCGGCAGGAAGCGGCTGAGCCTGTGAGCGCAGGCGGGTAAGCGGTAGGACTGGCGGGGATAAGGAATCAAAGGCGATTATGCACATTCTTCTACGCGGTCGCGATATAGCCAATATCAAGGAGCTGGCGACGTACGATAAGCACGACGGCTTCGTCGGCTTGAAAAATGCGTTGGCCATGACACCGGCGGAAGTTATTGATGTGGTCAAAGCGTCCGGCCTGCGCGGGCGCGGCGGCGCCGGTTTCCCCACTGGCGTCAAGTGGAGCTTCATCCCGCAGCATGAGCCGGTCAAATATGTCACGGTCAATGCCGACGAGAGCGAGACCGGCACCTTCAAAGACCGTGAAATCATGGAAGAGAACCCCTACCAATTGATCGAGGGTTCGCTGATTTGCGCCTACGCCATACAAGCCAAAGCCGTCTACATTTACCTGCGCGGCGAGTTCTGGGATATCGGCGATCAACTGGACGCCTGCATCGAGGCGCTACGCGAGAAGAACATGGTCGGCGAGAATATCCTGGGCTCGGGCTATGACTGCGAGGTCTACACGCACTTGGGCGCCGGCGCTTATATCTGCGGCGAGGAGAGCGCCTTGCTCAACAGCCTGGAAGGCTACCTGGGTCAGCCGCGCGTGCGTCCGCCTTTCCCGGCGCAAAAGGGCGGCGGCCTGTATAAAGAAGCGACCGTCGTCAACAATGTCGAAACGCTGGCCAACGTCCCTTACATCATGCGCGAAGGCGCCGACGCCTTCAAAGCCATCGGCACGGAACAGAGCGCCGGCCCCAAAGTCTATTGCGTCAGCGGCCACGTCAAGCGGCCGGGCAATTATGAGTTGCCTATGGGCGCGACCTTCCGCGAATTGCTCTTCGACCACGCCGGCGGTCCCCTGCACGAAGACCGGCCCTTTAAGGCGATGCTGCCCTCCGGCGGCTCGGGGCCCATCGTGCCCCTGAGCGACGAAGTGCTCGACACGCCGATGTCCTACGAGCACACTGCCGAAATTGGCACCATCATCGGCTCTGCTTCAATCATCATCATGGACGAAAGCGTCGATATCACCTGGGTCGCGTCAAAAGTCACCAAGTTCTTCGCCCATGAAAGCTGCGGCAAATGCACGCCTTGCCGCGAGGGCACTTACTGGCTGGACAAAGTCATCGACCGGATTCTGGACGGGCGCGGCACAGCCGAGGACGTCAAACGCATCGCCGATGTCGCCGAGAATATGGCCGGCACCACGCTCTGCGCCCTGGGCGATTTCGCCGCCAACCCGATCATTCATACCATTCGTCATTTTCCCGACGATTTTGCGCAGCACGTGCAGGCCTAGTGGACGATATGACGCAAATGACGGAGGTGAATTGGCGCGGCTTGTTCCGCGATGTGACCGGCGCCGTATATCAGCCGCCGATGAGTCGCGAACGCGAATTTTACCGGCGTCTGCGCGAGCTGAATGAGACGATCAGCGCCGCGCCCGAGGACATTACGCAGATTGTGCTGCGCGGCGAGTTATTGCTGGAGCGGGGCGAATACGATCGTGCCAAACAAGATTTTAAGCGCGCGCTGGCGCTGGGAGACAAGCTGGATGATGCCGAAGCCTGGCACATCCTGGAGCAGATCATGCGCGACCGCGCAGGTTATGGAATGAGAATTGTGCAGCGCCACGAGCAGTCGGCGTCCCAAAATGCTCGTGGTTGACAAGCGGAGGCGCGAATGTCCGACACGGTGAAAATCAACATCGACGGCACTGAATACGAAGTAGACGCCGGCTCAAATCTGGTTGACGCCGCCAAATGGCATGCCGGCAATGACATCCCGGTCTTCTGCTATCACCCCAAGATGGAGCCCGTGGGCATGTGCCGCATGTGCCTGGTCGAGTTGGGCACGCCAGCCAGAGACCGGGCCACCGGCGAAGTCGCGCTCAATGACGACGGCAGTCCGCAGATTCGCTACTTTCCCAAGCTGCAGACGGCTTGCACCACCGTCGTCAGCGACGGCATGCATATCAAGACCGAGACGCAGCAAGTCATCGACGCGCGCAACGATGTCCTGGAATTTCTGCTCAGCAGCCACCCGCTGGATTGTCCCATCTGTGACAAAGGCGGCGAATGTCCGCTGCAAAATTTGACCATGCGTCACGGCCCGCAGTCTTCACGCATGTACTTTGAAGACAAGCAACTGCTGGAAAAGCACTACCCCCTGGGCGACCTGATCTTCCTGGACCGCGAACGCTGCATTCAATGCGCCCGCTGTGTGCGCTTCCAGGACGAGATCGTCGGCGATGATGTCTTGGCTTTCCACGAACGCGGCCGCCGTCTGCAAATTATCACCAATTCGGATCCCGGCTTTGATACCTATTTCAGCGGCAATACCACCGACATCTGCCCGGTTGGCGCCTTGACCACGGCCGACTTCCGCTTCGGCGCGCGCCCCTGGGAATTGAACGAAGTGCCCAGCATCTCGCCTTGGGACGCTGCCGGGGAGAATATCAGCTTGAGCATGCGGCTCGATCGCGACTTCGGCGGCAGAGCCATGATTAAGCGGGTCATGCCGCGGCAGAACGAGCATGTCAACGAAATCTGGATCAGCGACAAGACGCGCTTTGGCCATCACTTCACACGCAGCGACGACCGCCTGCAAAGGCCGCGGATGCGCAGCGGCGATATGCTGCGCGATTCGACTTGGGACGTTACTATCGCCGATATTGCCGAGGCGCTGCGAAACGCCGATGGCGATGTAGCGGCAATAGCCGGCAGTGGCATGTCCAACGAAGATCTCTGGGAATTGCGCCGGCTGATGGCAGGGCTCGGGGGCAATCGCCTGGGCGCTTGGCCGCCGACGCATGGCGGCGCGGAATCAGTCGCGCGGGCCGGCGTCGGCTTCGGTACCAACCTGGGCCAGCTGGGCAAGGGCGATGCCATCCTGGTGATCGCCAGCGACCTTGAAGAAGAAGTGCCGATCTGGCGGCTGCGCCTAAAGCAAGCCCAAGACCGCGGCGCTTACCTGGTCGTGGCTAACGCGCGCGATACGCGCCTGGAAGACTTCGCCCTGCAAGGCGCGCGCAATGACAAGGTCGTCGAAGGCGATGCCATTCGTTTCGCCGCCGGCGACGCCGTTGCGGTCATGCGCGACCTAGAGAAGAAGCACAAGGCGATTGCTGCGCGACTGAGCCAGGCGGAAAACCTGGTTATCGTAGCCGGCGCTGAAGGGCTCACGCTCAAAGGCAGCGCGGCACTGGCGCAGGCTGCGGCAAAATTCCTCATTGAAAGCGGTCATGTCGGCCGGCCAAACAATGGCCTGCTCTCGCCTATACCCGGCGCCAATGGCATGGGGCTGCACTACGTAGGCTATACGCCGGCTGCGAGTTTGGACATCGCCGCCAAACCGCCGAAAGTCCTCATCGTGGCGCAAGCCGAACTGCTGGATGATGACCCGACGGCGCAGGCTTGGCTCAGCGAAGTTGAAACCATCATCTACGCCAATTTCTTTGACGACGGTATTTCGGAGCTGGCGGATTATATACTGCCGCTTCAAAGCTTTGCCGAGCGCGATGGCAGCTTCGTCAACGGTGAGCGGCGCGTGCAGCGCTTCTATACTGCGCAGGGGCCCATCGGGCAAGCGCTGCCCGCCTGGAAATTCTTCGCCAGCCTGCGGCAAGCCATGGGCATGAGCCACCTCAAACCCTCGGCCGCGGCCGTCATGCTGGAGTTGAGCAAGAATGTCCCCGAATTTGAAGGCATGCGCTACCAGGCCTTGTCGCAGGTCAAGCGGCAATTCCCCGATGTCGGCGGTCGCGACCAGTACTACGGCGGCACCGCCTATTCGAATGAAGGCGGGCTCGGCATCCAGATCCCGTCTGTCGCGGACGACAAGAAGCTCAAGCCAGTCGCCATCAGCGAGCCGGAAGCCATCTCCGCTGTAGACGGCGAACTGTTGATTGTGCCGGTAACGCGCCTGTACAATCGCCAGCGCAATTTCCGCCCGTCGCTGCTGATGGAGCCGCGCATCCTGGCTGCATACGCGACAATGAATCCGGACGACGCGCAAGCGCTGGGAATAATTCACAATGATGTAATCGAAATCTCCGCGGGCGAATCAACCCTGCGCGCGCGTGTGTGCATTAGTGACGAGATGGCAGCGGGCGCTGTGGCTCTGCCGCGACACATGACGGATGCGGCTGTCCCGCTGACGATGACCGCCGGGACCGTCAGTCGCGTATCCCAAGCGGTCGCCGCTGCGGACTGAACCAAGAGGAATATGAGTATGAGCCGTAATCTAAAGCTCGGCATTGGCATAGGCTTAATCGCGCTGATAGGACTCGTCGTGGTCCTTGGGCTGCTGATCGCCAATCTGGGCGCGATCGCGGCCTGGATCGGTTTCGACGACGCCGGCAATCTCAACGGACGCGAGGGCGCGATTGGCCTGCTGCTTAACCCGGAAGCGCGCGTCAACAATGTCGTGCAATGCGCCGATGACGCCGGCTGCTCGGCGCTTTGGCCCATCATATTCGCCGCTGGTTTCGCCTTTGTCATCGTGACCGGTTTCGCTTATGCCACCCTGCTGGAGCGGCGACTGCTGGCTTTCTTGCAGCACCGCGTCGGGCCAAATCGCGTCGGTCCCATGGGATTCCTGCAGCCGGCTGCCGATGGCGTTAAGCTGGTATTCAAGGAAGACTTGATGCCGGCCGGCGCCGATAAGTGGGTATTCCGCCTGGCGCCCATGATCAAAGTGATTCCCATCCTGATGATCGCGGCGGTCATCCCGATGGGTCCGGACCTGGTGCTGCCCTGGTTTGCGCCATCGCTGGGCGATGTCTGGTATCAGGTGCCGCAAGGCTTGATCGACTCCAACGTCGGCGTCCTCTGGGTCATCGCCATCACCAGCATCGCCACCTACGGCGTAGTGCTGGCCGGCTGGTCCAGCGATAACAAATACGCCATGCTGGGCGCCCTGCGCGCCTCCGCCCAGATGATCAGCTACGAGCTCAGTTTCGCTTTGACGCTGGCCATCCCGGTGATGATCGTCGGCAGCATGGCCATCGGCGATATCATTGATGCTCAGCGCAATATCTGGGACTGGTTCGTGTTTCAGAATCCGCTAGCCGCGGCTGTGCTGATTCTGGCGCTGCTGGCGGAGACCAACCGCGCGCCCTTCGACTTGACCGAGGCCGAGCAAGAATTGACGCAAGGTTACATGACCGAATACAGCGGCATGAAATTCGCCCTGTTTATGATGGCGGAATACCTGGGCATGATCGCCGTTAGCCTGGTGGCGATTGCGGTATTCTTCGGCGGTTATCACCTGTGGCCCATGGACGGCCTGCCCATATTGGCGCCGGTCATATTTATACTCAAAGTCGTTCTGATGCTCTGCGGCATGATCTGGATCCGCGCCACGCTGCCGCGCATCCGCTACGACCGTCTGATGATGTTCGGCTGGAAGGTCATGATCCCGCTGGCGCTGCTGGCGGTCGCCTGGACGGCAGTTGCAGTAGTCCTTGGTGATGCCTTGGGCGGAGCGGCTTATCCGATCGTGTCAGCAGTCGTATTCGTCTTGGTGCTCGTTCTGGGCGCCTGGGCGCTGCGCCGCATCAGCCGCGACCAAGAGAGCGAAGAAGCCATCCCGCTGGAAGACGACCCGGCCTATACTGGCGAGCGGCGCGGTTTGGGCTGGGCGCTGGTGCACCTGGTCGGCATGTTGATCGCCATCCCGCTGGTGCATATCCGCTTCCAGATGCGTGCGCTTGAAGGCTTGGCCAGCTTGGGGCGGACGCCGGAAGAAGACCGCGTGATCGAAAGCGGCGAGACGGCGCTCAAACGCGCTGGCGACTAGCTTGGCGGCGGAAATTTCTGTAAGAGGGACATGAAAGCAAGAGGGTTCACGGGATGCATGTAGTTAAAGGCTTTGCCACCACATTGAAGCATCTGATGGACGACGCTGTGACGGTGCAATACCCGGAACAGGTGCAGAAGTTTCACGATCGCTATAAAGGCCGGCATCATCTGCGCCGCTATGAGGACGGTCTGGAAAAGTGCATCGGCTGTTCGCTCTGCGCGGCGGCTTGCCCGGCCGATGCCATCTGGGTAGAAGCAGCGGAGAATACCGATGAGGAGCGTTACAGCCCCGGTGAGCGCTACGCCAAGACTTACGAGATCAATATGCTGCGCTGCATCTTCTGCGGCTATTGCGAAGACGCTTGCCCGACCGAAGCCATCCAGCTTGGCCACGAACATCAGATGTCATTCACCGACCGGCGCGATGCCATCTATGTCAAGGACATGCTGATTGATCCGCCTCAAGAGGGCGCGCCGGCCACGCCGCAGCAGGTCGAGCCGGGCGCATTCGACCGGTCCATTCCCGACATGGAAGATCCGTCTTAAGGGCTCGGACTGGCCAATTGCAAATTGAACGGCGAAATCAATTGTGCTAAAGTGCACAAACGCATTTATCTTGGGAAATAGCTCGTATGGAATGGTTGTTTCTGGTCGTGAGTTTTGTGGCGGTCTTGGCGGCCGGCATGATGCTGACGCGGCAAAACGCGGTACATAGCGCCTTATTCCTCATCGTTAATTTTGGCTGCGTCGCCTTCCTGTATCTGATGCTGGACGCGCCCTTCCTGGCTATGGTGCAGGTCACCGTATATACCGGCGCCATCATGGTGCTTTTCCTCTTCGTCATCATGCTGCTCGGCGCTGAAACGACCACCGATACCTCCGGGCGCATGCGCTGGCTGGGCTTCGCAGGTACGGCCGTCGCTATCTTGCTGCTGCTGATATTCGCCTTCCCGCTGGCGTCTAACATGCTGTCGGATGAGACCGTGGAGCAGCCCGATGCAAAGGCGCGGATTCGCGTGATCAATGCCATTCCCGGCGGCGAAGCGCAGACCTTTACCGTGATGGACATGGGCCGCGCCATGACGCTGCAAGACACCGTCCGCGGCAATCTGCTTCTCGTTCCGGCAGCTGAGTCGGCTGACGACTTGCGTCTGGACGGCGTCGTTTACGAATACGGTCGAGAATCTGCGCAAGATTACGTTGAAGTGGCTGCGGGCGACTATACGGTTATTGTCGGTGTTGGCGCCGGCGACTTCGAGTCCGCGCCGGTCTACTCCGTGTCGCGTCTGCTAGAACCGGATTCTGCGCATTCAGTCATGCTCTTTGAAAATGCCGAGGGCTTGGTCGATGTCGTGACGCTTGAAGACGATATCAGCGCGCCGGCAGTCGGCAAAATGCGTCTCACGCTCTTCAACGCGGTCACTGACAAGCAAGTCTCGCTTGTGGACATCGGGCAATATACCGCGCGCGGCACACTCTGCGACGACAGCGCCTGCGGCTCGCTGATTCCCCATCGTGTCCTCATCGACCTCTTGCCCGCTGGCCAGCGCATCAGCCTCGAGCTGGAAGCCGGCTCGTATAACCTGGCCTTCGTCGACGAAGATCAGAATGTGCTGCGAACGCTGGCTGAGTACGAAGCCGATCGCGGGCTGATCGAAACGCGCGTGCTCGTCCGCGAGCCGGGTATACCGGGCAGCCGGGCCAGTTACCGCGCGGCCGTCTTTAACGCCATCGGCGCGCCAGCTTTTGGCAGCCCCGAGGCAGTAGGGCAGGTCTTGTTCATCGAATACGTGCTGCCGGTGATGCTGGTGGGCATGCTGCTGCTGGTAGCGCTGATTGGCGTTATCGTTCTGGCGCGGCCCGACGCCCTGTCCCAAGCCGAACGGCGGCGCATCAATCGGCGCAGACGCGTGAATCGCCCGTTGGTCAGCGTCATTTCGCAGCAGACCGGTTCCAATGTTTTGAGCGGCGACTACCGCGCCAAGTTGCCCGGCGGCGCTGACGATCCGGCCGGCGAATAAGCGCAGGAGTGAGTGAACGATGAACCCAATCGGCGCCGAGCCTTATATCGTACTCAGCATGGTGCTCTTCTTGATGGGCGCCTTGGGCGTTCTCATGCGGCGCAACGCCATTCTGCTCTTTATGTCCGTAGAACTCATGTTGAACTCGGCCAATCTGGCGCTGGTCGCCTTTGCCCGCGAATGGGGCCAGGTCAACGGCCACGTCTTTGTCTTTTTTGTCATGACCGTGGCCGCGGCTGAAGTCGCGGTCGGCCTGGCGCTGATCGTGAATATTTTCCGCGAACGCCAGAGCATCAATATTGACGATTTGCAGCAAATGCAAGGCTAGTCTATGGCCGTCGGAAGAGGCGCTAGCTAATGGAAAATCTGCCGCTCTTAGTACCCTTGGTGATATTTGCGCCCGCGCTCGGGGCAATCATCAATTTCTTCTTCGGCGCGCGCCTGGAGGAGAAGTGGTCGGGTTATATCGGCTGCTTCGCTTCGATTTTCGCCTTCATCATCTCATTGCTTCTGCTGACCTACGTGACCGGCACAAACGGCGCCGCCGCGGTAGTCAATCCGCCCTTCCTTGACGGCTGGCTGCGGATCGAGTCCGTCAGCCTGGAAATCTCCTGGCAGATGCGCGTTGACTCGCTCAGCGTGACCATGATGCTGGTTGTCACCGGCGTCGGCTCCCTGATTCATCTCTACGCTCGCGGTTATATGCACGGCGACAAATGGTATCCGCGTTTCTTCGCCTACCTCAACATGTTCCTGGCCTTCATGCTGACCCTGGTGACGGCCAATAATTTCTTGATGCTCTTCGTCGGCTGGGAGGGCGTCGGCCTCTGTTCCTTCCTCTTGATCGGCTTCTGGTGGGACAAGAAAGCGCCCGAAGGCTGGAAGAACAGCAACGCCGCCCGCAAAGCCTTCATCGTCAATCGCGTCGGCGACTTCGGCCTGCTCATGGCCATGTTCTTGATCTTCTGGACCTTCGGCACGCTCGACTTCTACAAAGCGGGCGAACTGCCCAACACCGAAGCCAAGTATCTGGTGCACTGGCGCGAGCACAACGGCTTGCTGGAACATCACGAAGAGACTGATGCAGCAGCAGCGGATGACGAACACGGCGCCAAAGTAGAATGCGTCCCGGCTGACGCGCGCGCTGACGATGATGCGCACGCAGACGAAAAACAGGCCGACGAAGAACACGCTGTCGATGACGGTCACGGCGACGAATACACTCAGGCCGCGCCCAATCCCATGGCGAATGATATTCGCGCGCTCTACTGCGACAATCATCGCTTCGACACCGAACTTCTTGGTGTCTTCGGCCAAACTTCAGAGCGCTTCGGCACAGGTGAAACAGTAGACTTCGGCAGCTTCGAGATGGCTTTTGAAGATGTAATCTTCTTGATCGCGCTCTTTATGCTGCTCGGCGTCACTGGCAAATCGGCGCAGATTCCGCTCTTTGTTTGGCTGCCCGACGCCATGGCCGGTCCCACGCCCGTCAGCGCGCTGATTCATGCCGCGACTATGGTCACCGCCGGTGTTTACCTGATGGTGCGCTCCAATGTCTTCTTGTGGGAGCTCAACCATGCCGGCTATGTACTCGGTCTCATCATCACCCTGGTCGGCGCTGGAACAGCTATCGTCGCCGGCTTTATCGCGCTCGGTCAGTGGGATATCAAACGCGTGCTGGCTTATTCCACGATCTCGCAGTTGGGTTTTATGGTGGCGGCGGTTGGCATCGGCGCCTACGTAGCGGCCATGTTCCATCTGGTCACGCATGCGGTCTTTAAGGCGCTGCTCTTCCTCGGCAGCGGCTCGGTGATTCACGGCGTCGAACACGGCCATCATCACCTGCATGAGCACGGCCACAGCGGCGACCACGACGAAGAATTTGACGCGCAGGACATGCGCAATATGGGCGGCTTGCGCAAACGCATGCCTATCACCTACATCACCTATCTAATCGGCACATTGGGTTTGGCGGGCATCTTCCCCTTCGCCGGTTTCTGGTCCAAAGACGAGATTCTGGCTGACGCCTGGTACGAGGGCCTCGTGCTCAATACCACCAGCGGCTTCATCGCCTTTGGCGTGCTGCTGGCGGCGGCGGCCTTCACCGCCTTCTATATGTGGCGGCAAGTCGTGCTGGTCTTCTTTGACAAACCGCGCAGCGAAGCCGCCGAGCATGCGCCGGAGAGCAATGGCGCCATGCTGCTGCCGCTGATTATCCTGGCCATCTTCACCTGCATCATCGGCCTAATCAATGTGCCCAAAGCCACGCCTCTCTTCGACGGCATCTACCATCCTTACGAATTTAAACACTTCCTGGAGCACAGCCTGGTCAGCGTATCGCGCGGGCATGTGCTCGATTTCAACCTGCTCATCGCCGGCATCGCCTTGGCCCTCGGCATCGCCTCGATCATCTTGGCGCATCGCGTCTACAAGGGCAAAGGCCTGGCCAGCGACAAACGCGATCAACTGGAAACACAAGCGCCGGCGCGCGGTCTGTTCAAGCTGGCCAACGCCCGGCTCTATTGGGACGAAGCCTACACCGCCGTCATTGAAGCGCCCTTCAATCGCCTGGCGAGCTTCCTGGCCGATCGCATTGATTGGGATTTCTTGCACGACTATTTCCACGATCGCATCATCAAGCGCGGCTTTGACAGCATCGCTGAGATTCTAAGCAAGCCGATTGACCTGGGCATCGTCGACGGCACGGTCAACGGCGTCGGCATCTTCGTGCAGCGCGCCGCGGACTGGATGCGCCGCTCACAGACCGGCTATGTGCGCCTCTACGCTGTCGTGCTCTTCATCGGCGTGGTTGCCGTCATTCTGCTCATGCTTCTGCCATTCATACAGACTCTGCTCCAAAGTGGCTCTTAAGGAGAACACTGTCCTATGGACGTAACTGGACTCTCGCTTACTACCATCACCCTGTTCTTGCCCATAGTCGGTCTCGCCGTCTTGCTATTCATGAATGGCGAAGAGCACCGCGGCAGCTTGAAGTGGGTGGCCTTTGCCACAAGCATCGTGACCTTTGTCGCCTCCGTACTCATGTGGATCAACTTTGATCCGAGTACGGCCGAGCTGCAAATGGTGCAGCGCAATACCTGGGCGGAGGTCACGCTGGGCGAGTCGGTCATCAATGTCAGTTACTTCGTCGGCGTGGACGGCATCAGCATGCTGCTGGTCCTCTTGACCACCTTTATCATGCCGATTGCGATTCTGGGTTCTTTTGGCAGCCATATCTTTGAGGAACGCGGCCGCGAGAAGCTCTATTACATCTTCTTGATGCTGCTTGAGTGGTCGATGATCGGCGTCTTCGTCGTTCACGATTTGATCATCTTCTACGTCTTCTGGGAAGTCACGCTGGTGCCGATGTATTTCCTCATCGGTATCTGGGGCTCGGAAGACCGCATTTACGCCGCGGTTAAGTTCTTCCTCTATACCATGGCCGGCTCCATTCTAATGCTGATAGCGATTCTCTACGTCGGCAACCGCTCGGGCACATTCAGCACCTACAGCGCCGGCGGCGATGTCGGCGTCATTGAGATGGTGCAGACCTTCGAGGGCGACGGCACTTATTGGGATGCCCCGGGTCCAGATGGGGAAGACGAGGATGCTGGTTTCCTGCTGAATTCGGTTGAGAGTTTCCTCTTCCTGGGCTTCCTGGTCGCCTTCGCCATCAAAGTGCCAATCTTCCCCTTCCACAGCTGGCTGCCCGACGCCCACGTGCAGGCGCCCACCGCCGGCTCGGTGATTCTGGCCGGTGTGCTGCTAAAGATGGGCACCTACGGCATCGTTCGCTTTAATCTGAATCTATTCCCCGAGGCGACCATAGCCTGGGCGCCAACTATCGCCTTCCTGGGCGTGGTCGGCATCATATACGGCGCCTGGGTCAGCTACGCGCAGGATAACGTTAAGAAGCTGGTGGCTTACTCGTCCGTCAGCCATCTCGGCTTCGTCGTTGTCGGCATCTTCGCGCTGAATTCGCAAGGCTTGCAAGGCGCGACCCTGCAAATGGTCAACCACGGCATCAGCACCGGCGGCCTCTTCTTGATTGTCGGTATGCTCTACGAGCGCTGGCATACTAAGGAAATGGCGGACTTTGGCGGCATCTGGAAGGTGATGCCGCTTTTCGGCGCCATCAGCCTGGTCATCTCGCTGAGCAGTATGGGTTTGCCCGGCCTCAACGGCTTCATCGGCGAATTCACCATACTGCTGGGCTCGCTGGGCAGCGACTACCTGGGCTTCGCCTTCACGCTTTTCGCTACTCTGGGCGTTATCCTGGCGGCGGTCTATCTGCTGAAAATGTTCCAGCATGTATTCATGGGCGAACTCAAGAATCCGCTGGCGAGCGAAGACGGCTACACGCTGACCTGGTACGAGAAAGCGGCATACATTCCGATTATCATCATGATCTTCTGGATGGGCCTGCAGCCAATCGTCTTTTTTAACATGCTGGATGTTTCCGTGGATAACATCGTCGCCATGTTTGTTCGCTAGGAGAAAACATGTTTCAGTCGCCGACTATCGCCGAGTTCCTCGCGCAATCCAACCTGGCATCCACGCTGCCTGCAACTCTGCTGCTGGGCTGGACCCTGATACTTGTCTTGGCGGATTTGTTCGCCGGCGAGGAGCGTAAGCATTGGACCCCGGTTCTGGCTTGCCTGGGATTAGGCATCAGCTTTCTGGTGAATATCTTCGTCTATTCGCCGGCTGAATCTGAACAAGTCGCGCTCTATGGCATGTTCGTCGCCGATGCCTTCACTGGCTTCCTGAACGCGGTTGTCCTGGTGGCAACTTTGATCGCAGTCTTGATGAGTTGGGACTACCTCAAGCGCGCTGAGATCCATCGCGGCGAGTACTATATTCTGGCGCTGATTTCATCGGCAGGCGCCATGTTCATGGTCGGCGCCAATGACTTGATCATCGTCTTTGTGGCGCTGGAATTGCTGAGCATCCCGCTCTACATTTTGGCCGCCTTCCGCTCGATCAAGAACGACGGCAGCGAATTGGCGCTCAAGTCCGAAGAAAGCGGCATGAAATACTTCATTCTGGGCGCCTTTTCCAGCGCATTTCTGGTATTCGGCGCGGCGCTGGTTTACGGCGCCACCGGCGTCACCAATATCCCGCAGATCTTCGCAGCAGCCGGCAGCATCGTCGGCGGGACTTCTTCCGCCACCTTCTACTTGCTGGTTGGCGCGGCTCTGCTGATCGTGGGCTTGGGATTCAAAGTGGCGGTGGTGCCTTTCCATATGTGGACGCCTGATGTCTACGAAGGCGCGCCGACGCCCGTCACCGCCTTTATGAGCGTGACCGCAAAAATCGGCGGCTTCGCGGCGCTGCTGCGTGTGCTGATTACCGGGCTTTCGGTCCTGGTGCTGGCGGATGGCGAAGCGGCGGCCTGGCAGGCGACCGCCACCATCATCGCCATACTCACGTTGGTGCTGGGCAACTTCGTCGCCATCTCACAGCGCAATCTCAAACGCATGCTGGCTTACTCGTCCATCGCTCATGCCGGCTACATCATGGTGGCGGTAGCGGCCGCTGGCGCTTCAAACGTCATTGACGCCGCCACGCAAGGCGCGCTGGTCTATATGATGGCTTATATGTTCACCAATTTGGGCGCATTTGCCGTCGTCATGGCAATCGAGAAAGTCGACGGCAGCGGCGGCAATATCGACGACCTCAACGGCTTGGCGCAGTCTCGTCCACTCATGGCCATGGCCATGACGATATTCATGCTCAGCCTAACCGGTGTGCCCCTGACCGCCGGCTTCGTCGGCAAGTTCATGATATTCTCCGCGGCCGTGCAAGCCGGGCTGTTTGGCCTGGCGGTGATCGGCGTCCTGACCAGCGTGGTGAGCGCCTTCTACTACATCCGCGTAGTCGTGAATATGTACTTGCGTGATAGCGCGGGCGAACTGATTCCAGCGCTGGAGACGCGCTACGTGCGCCTGGCCATCAATATCGCGCTCGCGGGCACTTTGGTCTTCGGCATCTTCTACCCCTTGGCGACCAACCTGGTCAGCATGGTGAGCATCGCTTGACCGCTCCCGCAGCGCGTGAACATCAGATAGGCAGCATTGTTGAATCTGCGCGTTCGCGCGTGAGCCGCAATGTCTCGTAAAGAGCGCGAAGGCGTGTTGTGGATTTTGATGGCTGCCGCGGGCTTCGCGCTCATGCCGACCATGGTAAAGACCACCTATCTGCATTCTTCATTTGCGCCCTTTGATATCCCCATTTGGCGTTTTGTCATTGCCGTGCCCATGATGTGGGGGCTGGTCTATTTGAGCCGGCGCTTGACTGACTCAGCGCGCGCATGCGACGCGCCCATTCGCCCCATGTTAGCCGTCGGCATCGTGATTTCAGTTGCCGTGCTGGCGGCATTCTTTGCCCTGGAGCGCTTGCCGGGCAGTACCTATATCGTGCTTTTCTTTTCCTACCCAGCCATGGTCGTTGTGCTTTCCGCGCTGTTCGGCGAGCGGATCAGGCCGATTGCTTGGCTGGCGCTGGCGATGGCGCTGACCGGCATCGTGCTCACCGTGCCGGACCTCATGGTCGGCGCGAGCATCGACTCGCTTGGCGTGGCGCTTGCGCTTTTCAACGCGGCGATTGTCGCTGTTTATTACCTGCTGGCCAAACGAACGCTGGCGGGTGTGGTGGACGTCTCCGGCGCCAGCGCCTGGATGATGGTTGGTACTTTGGCTGTCCTGCTGTTGCTGATTCCGCTGCGCGGGCTGCAAATGCCGCCGAATGCGCTATCGACTCTGATGCTGCTTGGCATCGCCGCCTTCGGCACGGTGCTGCCGATTTTCGCCATCAACCTGGCGATTCAGCGCATCGGCGCGGCTCAGACATCGCTGATCGGCACGGTCGAGCCCATACTGTCGATGATCGTGTCCATGCTGATCCTCGCCGAAGTTATTCTCGCCATTCAATGGCTCGGCGCCGCCTTAATCATCGCCAGCGTCATCGTGCTGCAATTGCGTCCCCGCAACCCTATCGATACTAGCATCGTTCACGAAGCGGGATAGAATTAGCTTTATGTCCGCCAAAGAGAAACTTCCACGTGAGACGCGCAACGATCTCAAGCGCAACCGCGAGGGCAGATTGTCGTCGCGCCAATGGCTGCAGCTTATCACCGAGCCGCTGACGACTCTGCTGCTGTTGTCCGTGCCCTTGATTCTGATCGCCGGGCGCTACGGTCCGGCGGGGCGGCTGATCGTGATCGCGCTTCTGGGCGCATTTGTATTGACGATGGCTATGCGCGCCCTGCGCTTCGCTCGCGTCAAGCTGAGTTATCGTGTGTTATTTGCCGATGGCTCAAATTCGCGCTGGAAGCTCTGGCGCAAAACGACCTTGGCCAGCAAGTCGGGCGAAACCGTCCGCTTCGATCACCGACTCTCCGGCCGTCTCGATGCGCCGTCGGATCAAGCCCTTCATACCTATTATGTCGAGGCAGGTGGCCGCCGCATCTTGCTGACCGCAGTGCCAAAGCGGCACCCGCAGGCCGATCTGGCCGAACCGAGCGATCACTTTGAACAAGCCGGCGGAACCTTCTACGCCGACTAGCCCAGCTGCCCGCTCATTTCGAGGACTTCCGCGCCGTCCTCCTCCACCCATACGCCGCACTGTCCGCCGCCTTCCGCGACTTCCAACTCGACGACCGAACCATCAAAGCGCATCACCGGGTGATAATAATGCGACACTTGGTCAGCCGCCGCGTCGATGTAGTGGCCGATCAAGGCGCGGCGAAAGCGATTGGCCGATGTATTGGGGTAACTGCCGTGGATCACCTGGCCGTTAAAAAAGAATACATCGCCAGCCTTCATGATGACTGGCTCCGGTTGCATATCGGCCGATAGCGGCACTGTGACATCGGTGAAGCTCTCGCTCGTATCCGCGTCAACCGGGCATAGAATCGGTAGCTTGTGGCTGCCCGGCACGACCTGCAAACAGCCGTTCTCTTCATCGCAGTCGTCAAGCGCCATCCAGGCCGCTATGCAGGTGCCGGGCTGTACGCGCAGATAAAATTGATCCTGGTGCAAGGCTTGGCCGCGAGCGCCGGCTGGCTTGAAATAGAGCATCGTCTGAACGGCCAGCGGCTCTTTGCCCAGCAACTGACGGAATGCGCTGCCGATGCGCTCGTGAAGCATCCAGTCGAGGCTGATCTTGTCCCAGCGGTGCATATGAATCAGCCGCGGATAACGCTTTAATGGGTCGCTGCTCTTGGCGTCGACGCCGGCGAAATCGCCCGGATGTTCTCCCGCAGCGCGCATGTCCATGTAGTGCTGGCGGTAGCTTGCTACTTCCTCATCGGTAAACATGCCGGGCACGGTAACGTATCCCTGCTTGTCAAAGCTCTGAACATTCACCTGCATTGGAAAACTCCCGCAACCCGCTGTTGCTCTGGCGTCCGAAATCATTACAATCTTCAGCACAGATTGTATTCAACATGGGAACGTTTATGCAAGTCCTTGGAGTGGCGGATGTAAAGTCGGCGCTGCGAACATTGAAGCTGGATGTCGAAGTAATCGAATTCACCAGTTCAACGGCTACTTCGCAACAGGCGGCGGGTAATATCGGCTGTGACTTGGGCCAAATAGTGAAAAGCCTGGGTTTCATGATCAACAAGACGACGCCGGTTTTGGTTTTGACCAGCGGAGACCAATCGATTGACGATCGCAAACTGGCGGCGCTTTTCGCTGTCGGCCGCAAGAAAGCGCGCATGATGACTGCCGAGCAATGTATCTCCCTGCTGGGATACCCTCCCGGCGGCGTCCCGCCTATCGGGCATCAAAGCGGCGGCTTCTTGATTTACCTTGACCAGTCGCTGCAGCGTTTTGACACGGTCTATGCCGCAGGCGGCGCTGCCAATGCGATTTTTCCGATAGGCCTGAAGACCTTGCAGCAAGTGACAGGCGGTACCTTCGCAGACCTGGTCAAGTGAATATGCGGGTTAAACGGCGCGCTCAATTTGCAGAAACATGCAGCGTGGTCAAGTAAAACTCGTTGCCGATGGCGTTGCCATCCAGGTAGCGAAGCGGCAGAATCGCGCCGCTCAGCGTTTCTTTCGCGGCGAGCAGCAGATTGTAGCGGCCCTCCTCAATAGCGCATGGGATCTGCAAAGTGCTTCGGTCGCGGTAGAACAGGTTCGCCTGCCATTCTGTTGTGAATACGTCCGCCGGAATCGAGTCTTGAATGGCTAGCTGACCGTCGCCATCGGCGAGGATGATGCTTAGCGAATAGGAGTGGTCGACTTCGGCGTCCAATTGCCACCAACTTTCGACCGTGACTGGTTGGCAGGCTGCCACTTCGACAGAGTCGCCAAGCTCCCAGGCATAAAGCTGCAACTCGTCGCCGGATCTTAACATCGGTCCTTGGTGCTCAGGTACTCTCGCATATTCGCTTAGCGCGTAGTTGGTCACGTATGGCTCATCCCAGGCTTGGGTTCGGATCAGGGCGTAATTCCGATTGAGCCAGTCTTCGAATTCATCGCCAAGGTCGTTGCCACCGCCTTGAGTCAGGCGCCACAGCTGCTTGTGCGCAGGCAGCTTGCTCTCAAAATGTGCCGGTTCAAATGTTTTGAAGATGTTCACCAATTCGTCGGGATAATTTGGCGGATGCGCCGCGTCCCGCGGCTCGACAAGGTGGAATTGCCGGTCTTTTGACATCTTGTCCGGCGTGAAATCCATGAAGTAATAGGCGGCCGGCAGCAGCCAACGCCAAGCCCAGTCGAATTCGGTTACCACCACGCTGTCGAATTGATAGTTCGGCGACATTGTCTGCACGAAATCGCGATAGGGAGCATTTTCAACCTGGACTAATATATTCTGTGGCGCATGTAACGTCAGGAGAGTCAAAACGACCAGAGCCGCCTTGGTCGGGAGCAGGCGCAAACCCAGCGCCATGCTGACGGCAATCAGAGGCGAGAACATGACGACATTCCGCAGCGAAAAGTTGCTGACAACCGTGTTTGCCGCGTAAGCAATTAGTATGGTGGACACCAAGAGAACCGGAATGTAAAGCACATTAATGTGCTGGCTGAATCGCAGGCGACTGTTGGCGTATCCGATGTTACGCGCGATAGATGGGGCAAACAGGCTTAACACCATTAGAAACTGATAGATCAGCTCGGGCTGAAATTTACTCTGGTCATAGTACAGGAGAATGCCGGTCCAGCCTGGAGGAATGGCATAGTAGATGCCGCCCGGCATGACAACCAGGATCGCCTGTAAGAAGGGCAGTAGCCAACCCAGAAACGACAGGCCGATGAATGCCCACATCAGGAGCGAGTTCAGCCACAGCTTGCGCTCATAGCGTGTGAACAATAGCAGGCAAACGGCGTGCGCCGGGAATACAAATACAGAGAAAAAATGGGTATAAATGACGGCGATGCCTGCGGCGATGTAAGCAAACATTAAGGCTGACGACGGCTTCCGCATCCAACGATAAAATAATAAATGGAGCGCCGTAACCAGCGTGATGAGCAATGGATATGGGCGCAGTTCGTACATTGCGCTGGCTGCGAAGCCATAGACGCCAAGCAAGACGATTGCGTAAAGGCCGACGCGCCTGCCAGCGATTTGTCTGCCCAGTTGATAAAGCAGCGCAAATGTCACTATATTGGTCAGCTTCGAAAACCATCGTGTGATTTCTTCAGACTGCCCAAGGTAATCTATCCAGGCGTCGACCAGTAGTCGCCAGCCGGGAACTTCGGGATCGTCCGCGGTATCAAGCACCAATGATGACAGCGAATAAAGAGCGGCGAAGCGAGTCACAAAAACCTCGTCTTCGCGATAATTGCGATTGTCGTAGACCTTTGTGTGTAGAATCGTATTGCCCAGGATCAATAAACTCGCCAGTAGAATGGCAAATGATCGCTTGCTAGGCTCCCTGAGATTCATGCCGCAATTTGTCAATCTTGACTCTGGACTACAGTCATTCTAGTTGCGCCTCTTGGCGCTCGCCAGCTTAGCTCGCCGCGGTCTTCACGTTTACCTTGTATCGCAATTGCTCAAGTACCTCGAGCAGCCGGTCTTGCCAGATCCCCTCCGCCGCCGGCAAGCGCACCTCCGTCCGCGTGACCTCGACATCGTCTCCCAGAGTTAGCGCCAGCAGCTCGCGCCTGACCGTGGCCAGATAGGGCAGCTTGATCAGCACTTGCTCGCGCGGCAGCCGAACGTGGCTGGCGCGCACGGCCAGCGCCAGGACCTTCACTCTGATCTGATACAGCAAACCGTCCACAGCTGCCGGCAGCGGACCGAAGCGGTCAACTAGTTCGCGGCGCATGGCGTCGACCTCGTCCAGCTGCGTGATGTTGCCAATGCGGCGATACAACTGCAAGCGCAGCGCCATCTCGGGGATCCAGTCCGTCGGCAGGTAGGCCGGCAGCGGCAAGTCAATGATTATCCGCTCGCGCGCGGAGGCAGGCGCCACTTCCGCATTCTCCGAGGTCGGAGTGCTTTGCTGGTCCTTTACGGCTTGCTGCAGCATCTCGGTATACAGGTGCAGGCCGACGCTGGCGATGTGCCCCGACTGCCTCATGCTGAGGATATCGCCGCTGCCGCGCATCTCCAAATCGCGGATGGCGACTTGAAAACCGGCGCCCAGTTGCGTGTTTTCGGCCAGCGTTTCCAGGCGGGTTCGCGCCTCTTCGGTCAGTGTGCCGCGGTCGTGAAAGAAATACGCGTAGGCTTGCTGTGCCGAGCGCCCTACGCGGCCGCGCAACTGATACAACTGCGACACGCCAAAGTGATCGGCCCGGTCGACGATCAGCGTATTGACGCGCGGCATATCGATGCCATTCTCGATGATCGAGGTGGAAAGCAGAATATCGTATTCTCCGCGCGAGAACTCGGCCATCACTGTTTCGAGCGCCCGCGAGCTCATCTGCCCATGCGCCACGGCGATGGACGCCTCGGGCACGATCCGCTCGATCCTGTTGCGAATTATGTGAATGGTCTTGACGCGGTTGTGCACGACGAAGACTTGCCCGCCCCGCTCGACTTCACGCATAATCGCGCGCCGGCTTAGTTTGTCATCCCAGGAGCCCACCTGCGTTATGACCGGAACGCGCTCCTCCGGCGGTGTCTGAATCATGCTGATGTCTCGTATGCCGCTCAAGCTCAGATAAAGCGTGCGCGGAATCGGCGTTGCCGTCAGCGTCAGAATGTCAATCCGCGAGCGCATCTTCTTGAAGTGTTCCTTGTGTTTGACGCCGAAGCGCTGTTCTTCGTCGATAATCATCAGACCCAGGCGCTTGAAGCGGATATCCTTAGACAACAAGCGATGCGTGCCGACGATGATGTCTACTTCGCCGGAGCTAAGCCGCTCTACGATCTGCGTCTGCTGCGCTTTGTTGCGAAAGCGCGACATCATTTCGATCTCGACTGGAAAAGCCGCCAGGCGCGCGCGGAATATCTCGAAATGCTGTTGCGCCAATACCGTCGTCGGCACCAGCACCGCCACCTGCATGCCATCTTGCACAGCCTTGAAGGCAGCGCGCAGGGCAACTTCGGTCTTGCCGAAGCCGACATCGCCGCAGATCAAACGATCCATCGGTTTGCGGTCGTGCATATCGGCTTTTACTTCTTGAATCACGCGCAGTTGGTCTTCCGTCTCGACAAAGGGGAAGCCGGCTTCCATCTCGTGCTGCCAAGCTGTGTCGCCGCTGAAGGCATGCCCCAAGGCCCGGGCGCGTTTGCTGTAGATAGCCAGCAGCTCGCGGGCTTCTTCAACGGCGTTGCGCCGCGCTTTGTCCCGCGCCTTAATCCACTGATCGGCTTTGCCCAGCTGATTCAGCTTTGGCGCTTTGTCGTCAGCGCCGACATAACGAGACAGCCGATCGGCCTGGTGGATGGGCACGTATATCGTATCGGCGCCTTGGTACTCCACCAGCAAATATTCGCGCTCGGTTGAATTTACCCTGCGGTGATGCAAGCCCGTAAACTTGCCGATTCCATAATCAACATGAACGACGTAGGTGCCTTCTTGCCAATCAGTATAGCTGGTGTCTGTTGCCTTGCCGCCACGCTTGCCGGTTGCTTCATGACGGCGGCGCGGTTCGGGTCGCGTCCAACCGAATATCTCAGCGTCTGTGACGAAATGCAGCGTGCCGCCCGCGCCCTTCAGCGACCAGCCTTCCGCGGCCGCGCCACGGATTAAACACAGGCTGCGCGGCGCCGGCGCGGCGTCGATGCTCGTCACCGTCGGTATGTATGTTGACGCGTCCTGCTCGTACCACAAGTTTTCCAGCCGCTCTACCTGCTCGGTGATGACGACCACGCTATCGCCCTGGTTCAGTTGCCGCCTTATCCGAGTCAGCAGCAGACGCAGCTGGCCGCCGTATCGCTCGCCCGGCGCAAATGCCGTCCCCGCGCTAGTGCTGCTGAGGGCGGCGCTGGCTCGACGCCTGAGTTCAGCCTGGATCGCATCCCAAGCAAGAAAGGGCGCTGGATGATCGGGCGCTGCCTGCCCGGCTGATTCGGCTTCGCCGCGATTGACGCCCGCCTGCTCGGCAATCTCTATGGCAGCCTCTTCGACAAAGTGCGGATCCTCGATCAAAATCAAGGCCTGCTCGGGTATGTAATCCAGCAAGCTGGCCGGCGCTTCATACAGGTAGGGCAGGTAGTGCTCCAGGCAAGGGAATGCGCTGCCCTGCGTCAGCGACTTGATGTCGGCACGAATACTGGAGTAGTCGTCCGGATCGCTGGCGGCTGCCTTGGCCCATGCTTTTAACTGCGCGCCGACCGTCTCCGTGCGCAGCGGCAGGGCTTCGCGCGCCGGTACGATACGCGCCGTCTCTACTCGGTCAATGCTGCGTTGGCTGGCCGGGTCGAAGCGTCGCAAACTTTCGATTTCGTCATCGAAGAACTCGATACGCACAGGAAACTCGCTCGCCAGCGGAAATACATCGAGGATGCCGCCGCGCCGGCTGAAGCTGCCGGGTTCCAACACCAGAGCGGCCGGCTCGTAACCCATGCCGATCCAGCGCAAGATCAGCTGCTCCATCGAGTGCCGTTCGCCCCTGGCCAGTTCGACTGTGGCGCCGCGAAACTCGTCGGGCGGCAAGGTCAGCTGCAACAGCGCTCGCGCCGAGCTGACGACGATCGGCCCGCGTTCGGCATCCGAGTACGACAGCGCCGACAAGGTCGCGATGCGATTGCGAATCACGCTGAGATCCCATGGCGCCCGATCGTAGAATTGCGCCGACGGCTCGGCGAATCGATGCAGCCGTTGCTCATCGTCCAGCCAAATCGGCAACTGTTCGCTGACGTTGTAGGCCCGCCGCACTGCCGAGGTCAGATACAGGATAGGCGCTTGCCAGTCCCGCGCCAGGGCCGCCAGCAGATAAGGCCGCGCCGAGCGGACGACGTTGTAGTCCACCCGCGCCTCGCGACCGCGAAGCTGGTCCAGCAATTCTTTATAGCTCTGCGTCTGACGCAGTACATCCAGCAAACCGGAAAGTTGCAGCGACATAGAGTCCTTGCCCTAATTGTAGGCAGCAACGCATCAGTATATCAAAGCGGGCAAGGTGGGGCTAGACGCTTCGAGCATCGCCCAGAGCAATCGCACCAGATTATTTTAACCACCGAGGACACCGAGATTTAACTCCTTTTCTGGCAAAAAGGAGGCAATGTAGGGGCGATTCTGTGAATCGCCCACAATATTCTCACTCTTTTCATGGGCGACACACAGTGTCGCCCCTACATCATGGTAGATTTATGTGACATTCGGCACATAATTGGTTCTGGTGCGATTGCTCTGGAGCATCGCCCCAGGGCAATCGCTTCAAATTATTTTTGCCAGCGTGTACACAGAAGTATTCCAAGTAAGTCATGCAACATAAAATGAGAAGGTGTAGGGGCGATTCTGTGAATCGCCCGTTGTTTTAATCGTGGATTTTCGGGCGACACGCCTACAGTTCGACCTTGTGTGGATTTTCGCAGGACTAACTGGGTTCTACTTCGGTGTAATCGGTGGCTGAAATTCAGCTTGTTTCTTCGTCATTCCATGTGAGATCATTTTGAAGCGATTGCCCTGAAGCATCGCCACCCTGAAGCGCAAGCAGAATTGTGATACGCTTTGCAGACTGGACGGCGCGGAAAGCGACCTTTAATCATGCGTCGGTTGACCACAACAATGCGCGACACGCTCATAATCTGCCTGATTGCTCTCGCCTGGCTGTCGGGGTCGGTCATGGCGCAATCTCCAGCCGACTTGCCGCGCGCCTGCGACCTCGAAAACCATCCGCAGCAGCGCCGCTTCTATCAGCGCGGGGACGCGCCGGACGACCTCACGGACGACGATTTGTGGCGGACGTCCGCATTGAGCGAGCAGGGCATCGATCCAGCGCTTGTCGCCGCTGGCTTGGCTCGCCTGGCTGAATCGCCGACCAGACAGTCGCTGATATTGATGCGCAATGGACATATCGTATACGAGCAGTACTACAACGGCAGCCACGTAGCGGACAGCAACAACATCGCCAGCGTATCCAAGAGCATCTTGTCGGCGCTCTTCGGCATCGCCTTCGATCAGGGTGCCCTCTTAACAGTGGATGATCGAGTTGCTGACTATCTTCCCGACTACTTCGCCGAGGCAGACGACCCCCGCTTGTTGGATTTGCGCCTGCGCCACCTGCTAACCATGACGCATGGCCTTGCTTGGAAGGAAAACGAAAGCGAGCGCTTCCTTAATCGCAGCCGGGACTGGGTGGCGGACATCCTGAGCCTGCCCATTAGCAACGAGCCGGGCACGCTGTTTCATTACAGCACCGGTGTCTCTCATGTCATGTCAGCCGTATTGACCGAGGCCACCGGCATGAGCGCCTGCGAATTCGCGCATCGTTACCTGTTTGAACCACTGGGCATAGAGGCGGAATTCTGGGGCGTCGACCCAAAGGGCTACTTCACCGGCGGCCATAGCCTCAGCATGACGGCGCGGGAGATGGCGCGCTTTGGACAGCTGTTCCTGCAAGAAGGACGCTGGCAGGGGGAGGAGGTAGTGCCCGGCTGGTGGGTGGTCGCCTCGACTTCGCCGCAAATCGACATCGGCAACAACTACGCCGGTTATGGCTACTACTGGTGGCTGAATCATATCGCCGCCTACGACATGTTTTCCGCGCTGGGCGCCGCGGGCCAGATCTTGCACGTCATCCCGGAACTCGAGCTGGTGTTGGTCACCACCCACAGCTTCGCCGGCAATCCCCGCGATTACACTGAAGAAGCCGAGTCCTACCAGTTCTTGTGGAACGACTTGATCCCCGCGATCGACGGGCCCTAATCGACCAGCGCCTGATAAGTCAGCGCGCGGAAGTCCTGCTGGAAAAGCAGTATATTGTCCATTAGCTGCGTCATGATGATGCCGACCAACTGCTCTTGCGGGTCAACCCAGAAGTTGGTGGCGGCCGCGCCGCTCCAGCCGTAGTTGCCTTCCGAATTGATCACGCCGGTTTGCGGCGCATCCATAACCACATCGAATCCCAGGCCGAAACCGCGCCCGGAAATGGTGGCCAGGCCGATAGCCAGCGGCAGCAATTCCCTGCTGATATGGTTGCGCGTCATGAACTCCAGCGTTTTCCGCCCGATGATGCGCGTATCGTACAACTCGCCTTCGTTCAGCAGCATATTGGCGAACTGCCAATAATCCGACATGGTGGAGACCAGTCCGCCACCACCCGAAGGCGCGCTCGCCGGTTTGCTATAATCGTGCCAGGGGATATGCGGCGCGCCCTCGTATTCGCTGAATCCCCCAGTCTGCGCATCGTGGCGATAGAGCGTGGCGAATCGGTCAAGCTTGTCCGCCGAGACGTGAAAGGCCGTGTCCACCATGCCCAGCGGCCCAAATATCCGCTCAGCCAGGAAATCTTCAAAGGGCATATCGGCCAGCAGCTGCACCAGATAGCCGCAGACATCGGTGGCGATGCTGTAATTCCAGGCGCTGCCGGGCTGGAAGCGCAGCGGCAGTTCCGCCATGCCCACGATCTTCTCTTCCAGCGACGCCGTCTCGCTGCGAAAGATCGAGTCGCGATACATTTCATCAATCGGCGAGTCGAAGAAGAAGCCATAACTTAAGCCAGCTGTATGCGTCAGCAGGTGGTGGATGGTCATAGGCGGATTCTGCGAAACGAGTTGCGGACCCATATAGCCGTAGCCCGCCAGGACCTTGGTGTTGCCGAAAGCGGGAATATAGCGGCTGACCGGCTCGACCAACTGGAACTTGCCTTGCTCGTGGAGCATCATCAAGGCGATGGACGTTATCGGCTTGGTCATGCTGTAAATACGGAAAATCGTGTTAAGCTCCATCGGCAGGCGCTGCTCGACATCGCGGTAGCCGCAAGCTTCGAAATGCACGATTTCCGAGTCGCGCGCGACCAGCGTAACAAAACCCGCCGCGTACTCCGCGTCGACATATTGCTGCAGCTTTGTACCGATATTCTTGAGACGGTCGGCGGACATGCCCACCAATTCCGGCGCGATCACTTGCATATTCTGTTCCTTATTCTCGTTCTTTGTCGTCATAAGACCTTCCCAACAAGGTTAAGCGGAAAACACCGGCTGGCGATTCGCGCTTGGCAATCCGCCGTCGCTTGAAGCAGCGGCTCACTGCTCGGACACCCTTGCGTCCTGCAATGCGCTCTGCATATCCAGCGCCTTCGGATGCTGCGGATTGATGGACAGCGCCAGCGCCACGACCTCCGCGGCGGCGTCGGCATCGCCGATGTCGCGCAGATGCTGCGCCAAAATCAGATAGCGATTGACAGCTTTCTTTTTGTTCTCCTGCGCCAGATGCCATTCAGCGATCTCCCGCTGCAGCGCCGCCAAGCTCGGGCGAATCGCCACAGCTTTGGTTTTTTCCGCAACCGCCAGCTTGCCCTTGCCCGCATTATCGTATAGCTGCGCGAGCTTGATATGGTTGGCTACCGCTTCGTCGATTAGGCTGAGCTTTTTCTGCAGCGCGATCAGTTTGGTCAGCGGCTTGGGATCCGCAGGCGCCAACTCATGCGCCCGCGCAAAGAGTGCCAACTGCTCGCTGAGATCGGGCTTTTTTGCTCGCGGCCCGGCCTTTGACGCATTGCCGTTGTAAAGCGTCATCGCTCGTTCGAGCCCATCGCTCAGCCAGACTTCGATGGCGTCCGCCGCCCGCGCCGTCATTTCATCAGCGCGGATGGCCTCATCGCCCCGCCAAGGTTGCAGCACGTAATGCACCGGATCCATCCGCCCCGGCGGACGACCGATGCCGAAACGCAAGCGCGCGAAGTCCGTGCTGCCCAGGTGCTGCACGATGCTTCGCAGCCCGTTTTGGCCGCCGTGCCCGCCATTCCAGCGCAATCGCAGCGCGCCGAAGGGCGTATCCAGGTCATCATGGACGACGAGCAGATTGTCATTTGGAATATCGAAGTAGTCGGCCAACTGACGCACCGACTCGCCGCTGCGGTTCATATACGTCAACGGCTTGGCCAGCTTGACGCGCCGCGCGTCGATGCTGCCGTCCCAGGTTAGCGCGCGCTTTTCCGATCGGCCTGCGCCCAGGCTGTATCGCCGCGCCAATTCATCGATGACGGCGAAACCGACATTGTGGCGCATTCTATCATATTTGGCGCCAGGATTCCCCAAGCCGACAATCAAGCGCTTCTCGGACATATCTCGTCTGGGTGTGTTGTATATGCTCAGCGGTATGGTATCAGAGGGACAGCCGGATTGAATAGCGAAATCGCAGCCTAGAGCGGGCTGTCGTCAACATAGCGCGGGTAGGTGGACTTGGCGCGCTCGGCAGCGGCCAGGTCCAGCTCCAGCGTGACGAAGGGTTCCGCTTCGCTGGTCGTAGCCAGGATCGCGCCATCGGGATCGCAGATCCAGCCCGCCCCGCCCAGATCGACCCCTTCCGCCTGGCCCGCGTGATTGGACGAGATGCTGTAGGCGCCGGATACGACCGCGGCCGTCCGCCCGCCAGCAAGCCACTTGGCATTGCTGTGCAGCGGTGTGCTGCGCGGATTCAGCAGCAGATGGATGCCGCCTATGCCGTATTCGCGGGCGTACTGCAGAAACCAAATCTCGGTGCAGATCATGACCCCCAACGTTAGTTCGCCGGCGCGGGTCGGCTGGAAATCTATCGGGGCGCGGTCGTACCAGTTTGCTTCCCAGTAGCCCTCGTCATTGGGCAAGTAGGTCTTCTTATGCGCCCAGCGCAAGCCGTCATGCGCCGTCCACAGATAAGCGACATTGTGGCGCTTGCTGCCGATATCGCGCGGCGCCGTGCCGATGACGTATCTTGCGCCGAGCTCGGGCAGGCGTTCCAGCCACCCTTCATGACTGCGAACGGCGCGCTGCCAGGTCGCATCCTCTCGCTCCGGCGTCGTGCAGAACCAGGGCGCGAAGCACATTTCGGGCAGCAGCGCCAAGTCGGAAGCATGAGCCGCTACATGCCGTCTGAGCCGCTGCCAGTCCGCCTCCAGGCGATTCGCGTCCAGTTGCGTAATGGTGGCTTTCACGGAGTGGCTTTCACGGACCTTAGGCCAATTCGCGCTGCTGGCTGAATTGCGTTTCGTACAGATTGGCGTACAAGCCTTCGCGCGCCAGCAATTCGGCATGGCTGCCGCGCTCGACGATGCGGCCGCGGTCGAGCACCAGAATCAGATCGGCCGCCAGGATCGTGCTGAGGCGATGAGCGATGACGATGCTGGTGCGGTCGCGCAAGATTTGGCTGAGCGCGTCCTGAATCAGCGCCTCGGATTGGCTGTCGAGGTGGCTGGTCGCCTCGTCCAGCACCAGAATGCGCGGGTCCTTCAATACCACGCGCGCGATCGCCAGGCGCTGCTTTTCGCCGCCGCTAAGACGATAGCCGCGCTCGCCCACGATGGAGTCATAGCCGTCGCTCAGCCCCATGATAAAGTCATGAATATGGGCGACCTTCGCCGCGGCTTCAAGCTCGTCCTGAGACGCGTCAGGCTTGGCGTATAGCAGATTGGTACGGATGGAATCGTGAAAGAGGTAGGTCTCCTGCGTAACCATGCCGATATTCTCCGCCATCGTGCGCAGGCTCAGATCGCGCAGATCATGCCCGTCCAGTCTGATGCGCCCGGAACTGGGATCGTACAAGCGCGGGATCAGGTAGGTCAGCGTGGTTTTACCCGCGCCGCTTGGCCCCACCAGCGCAACCAACTGGCCCGGCTCAATACCGAACGAGAGTTGCTCCAATGCCAATTCGCGCGCTTGATGTTTCGCGCCGCTGGTCGAGGCGCCGTTCTCCCGCCGCGCCGGATCGCCCGAACGAGTCGCGGCCACGCTGTCGATCCGCCCGATCCGCTCCACATCGGACAGCAAGTGGCTTTCGTCAATCTGATAGCGAAAGGTGACATCGTCAAAGACCAGCGCGCCGCTGACAGCGCTCAGGTGGACGGCGTCGGGCTTCTCCTCGATTTCCAGCGGCAAGTCGATGATCTCAAATACGCGCTCGAAACTGACTATCGATTGGGCGAAATCGACCGGCGCGTTGGTCAAAGCCTGCAGCGGTGTATAAAGTTGAGCGAGAAAGGTGGCGAAGGCGACTATATCGCCGATAGTAAACTCGCCATTTATGACCAGCATCCCGCCGACCCAGTAAACCAGCGCCGTCCCGACCACGCTGACCAGGCCGATCAGCACAAAAAACTGGCTGCCCAGCACCGCCCGCTTGATGCCGGCATCGCGCACGTCAGCAGCGCGCTTGTCGAAATGCTCGACTTCCGCGTCGATCCGCCCGAAGAGCTTGACCAGCAGCGCGCCGCTGATATTCAGCGTTTCGTTCATCATGGCGTTCATCTGCGCGTTGTAACCCATCTGATCGCGAGCAATCCGCTGCAGGCGTGTGCCCAAGCGCCGCGCCACCAGGATGAAGAGCGGCAGCACCATCACACCCAAGATGGTCAGCTGCCATTTCATGCCTAACATCACGGCCAGCGTAGCCACTACCGTAATCACATTAGTGATGATCGAAACGATGGTGTTGCTGATGGCATTCTGCGCGCCAACCACATCGTTGTTGAGGCGGCTCATCAGCTCGCCCGTTTTGGTGTTGGTGAAAAATCGCAGCGACATCTGCTGCAAGTGATGATAGAGCGATACGCGCAGGTCATAAATCACGCCTTCGCCTATCGCCACATTCAGCTTGCGCTGCCAGATGCGGATGCCGCCGCTGATGATGGGAATGACAACCAGACCCAGCGCCAGCAGATTCAGCTTGGTCAAGTCCTTCTGCGGCAGCGCCTGATCGATGATTTCGCGGAATATCAGCGGGCTGAGCAGACCCAGGCCAGTCGTCAGCAGGATAGTCGCCAGCATGCCGGCAATTTGCCGCCGGTATGGCTTGGCGTAAGCCAGCACCCGCAGCAGCAAGCGCCGAGTTACATTCGGCTTGGCTTTGTTGTCGTGCCCGTGCATGTAGCGGAACCAGCCGCCGCCGCGCATCATCATTCGCGTTTATGCCTCCAACTTTGACTATAGCATAGCGGCGCCAGTCAAGGGCTGACTACTGCGCGAATGGCTAGGGCTGACGATTGCAAAGCCGCCATCATGCGCTGCAGGCGCTGAAAATCTAAAGCAAGAATGGAGAAGCTGAGGCGCTTAACGATCCAGCGCCAGACCGCGGACAATGGCGCGCGCGTCTGAAATGGTATCCGCGAACAAGACTTCGCGACCTTCCATGTCGTTGTTGAAGGTCTTCTGGATCGTCTGATAAATGGTGCGGAGCGCGCCGTTCGCGCCTACGACAACTCGCGCGCCTTCGTTGGGTCTGGCCTCGCCGGACGCCAGCAGTTTCTTGGCCCCGGTCATGATGTCGCGGGGGATGGCCGCGCCTTCCAGGTCAATGATCAAGTCCACAAAGTGTTCAACGCTGCCGATAAGCTCGTCCGCCTTGTGGATGGCTACTTCAAGTTCCGGCCAGGTCCACTCCGACTCAAATTCCAGGAGAACAACCGTCTTCTTCTTGTTATCCCAGCGTGTTACGATCGCCATCTTCTCAAACTCGCCAATCACCCGAAGTTACTAAATCTATACGCAATATTATGCCAATAGTTGTCAGCATAACCAACCTCAGATCAGCAATGGCCCCTTCGCCAATTCAGCCATCAGCCGAGATCTGCCGACTCAATTGGCGCTGACCTGGAAAGCCACCGGCGTGCCTGCCGGAACATTGTCCACACGGAGTTCGACGCTCCAGGCGCCAACCACAAATGCCGTATCCGTCTGATCAATGAAGAACCAGATACAGTTGCCGTCAATCCTGTTCTCGACATCAAAACTGAAATAGGCTACTTCAATGCCTCGGCGATGCCAGCGCGACGAAATCTTGGCGCCGGCCGGGATATTGCGCGCCTCGGCGACTACATAAATCTCCGTTGATGCCGGCGTAAACACAGGATTCACATCGATGGCGCAGTCATTCGCGTTGACGCCGGAGGCCATTACGATATTATCCAGGCGCGCGCCCGATGCCGTTGCCTGCGGCAGGCTGGCAGTTGCCGGGCGAGTTGGGCTGGGCGTCGGCGCAAGGGTCGCCAAAGCGATCGGCGTTACGAGACTGACTTCTGCCTGACGCGTCGCTGTGGGTGAGGCTAGGGCGATCTGCGTCGGCGCACCTTCAATATGACTGACGTTTGTAGCAATATAACTGGTATCCGTGCCCAGGCCAATTAAACTGAATTGCAGGAACTCGCCCGCGTCCTCTGCTTGCGCGACGCGCGCGGCGGCGTATTCCAGCGTGGTTTTCATACGCGCTCGTACGACCGTCGCCGTAGATCTAAGGCTCTCCGCGTCCGCTTTCGCTCGCTCAAAAACCGCCGTCGCAGTTAATTGTGGCGAATTGGAGGCGCAGGCGGAAAGTGCTATGGCCAAAGCCAGCGGCGCGATGACGCTAGCCAACCGGGTCGTGATGAAACAACCTGTCATCATAATGCGGCAGATTATAACGCAAAAGCAAAACCGCCTCGCACTTGGCAAGGCGGCTGCTGGCAGTGGAAGCGCCGGGGACCTGCCCCCCGGGTCCGCTGGGTTCGAATCTCGCACATCTACAAGCTTAGCCCTCTGAAAGGTTTCGCGTCATGCAGTCCCAGAAGGCGCGGTTCACATGAGGCTAGCCGATGAGTCTTGGCGTCGTCTTATCGGCGTGAACGACGGGCGCCCTAACTTTTTATGACACTCGTTGCAGCTCGCAAAGGGAGACGAGACTGCAGGAGCGGTAGAGGACTTTGTGCCTCTACACCCTCATCCAGGTCGCCTAAGCTACCATAGGAAGGGGTTGGAAATTGGGTTTTGCACCTATGTGCGTTGCCAGTTTAACGTGTTGTGGCGCCACGGCTTGCCGTGCGGTTTCAGCCACCAACGTCGAATCTAATTCGCCCCCGTGATGACTGACGACAACTGCTGCCCAATTCAGCGGCGTCGCCACGCAGACACAGTATATCATAGCGTGGGCGATTTGTGAAGCGGCCGCGAAAACATTTAGCCGACCTCGCCGACTCGTCCTAATGGCGCGTCCGCAAACAGCGGACAGCAAGAGATTCTTCATTATATGCACGAATGCGGTATGATTTGCTCAGCAAGTGACAGTTCAGCGGGAGGCGCCGGCATGGACGCATTGATAGTTGGCGCGGGAATGTCCGGCTTGATGGCGGCGCGGACGCTGCGGAAGCGCGGCTATTCCGTCAAGATAATCGAACGAGGGCGCAGCGTCGGCGGTCGTCTGGCCACGCGCCGCGTCGGCGACGGGCTGGCGGATCATGGCGCGCAATTCTTCACGGTTCGCAGCGAAACGCTGCAAGACTACGTCGATCGCTGGCTGGCGCAGGATATCGTCTACGTCTGGGGAATGGGCTGGTCCGACGGCAGCGTCAAGCGCACCTCCGGCGATGGGCACGCGCGTTACGCCGGCCGCGGTGGCATGAACGCGCTGGCCAAACATATAGCGCGCGACCTCGATATCGTCATTAATCGCTTGGTAACCGGGATCAAACAAGACCAGTCGGGTTGGACGCTGGAAGACAGCGCCGGCGATGTATTCCAGAGCAGAGGGCTTATCATGACGCCGCCAGTGCCCGAGACGCTCGCCCTGTTGACCAAGAGCGACATCTATCTGACGGAAGCCGACCAGACAGCGCTGCGGCGCATACGTTTTGGCCCCTGCCTCTGCGGCATCCACGAAATAGAAGGCGCTGTAGAATTGCCGGAGCCGGGCGCGGTGCAAAACTTCCAGGCCAACGTCTACTGGGTCGCCGATAATCAGGCCAAAGGCATCTCGCGCACCGCCCTTGTCACCAGCCACGCCAACGCCAAATTCAGCCGGCAGAACTGGGACGCGCCCGAAGCCGACATCATCCGCGAGCTCGAGTCAGCGGTGCAGCCACACCTCAAAGACGGCGCCCGAATTGTTCGCACGCAGCTCAAGAAATGGCGCTACTCAGTCCCGCTCACCACTCATGCGGACGAATGTCTGCTAGCCGATAATCTGCCGCCTCTGGTCTTCGCCGGCGACGCCTTTGGCGGCCGCGGCCGCGTCGAAGGCGCCTTCCTCTCCGGCATCGCAGCGGGCAATACGCTGGCTGAGGCGCTGGCCTAATCCGCTCGCTCGACAATGGCGTGGCTTCCATATATTTACCACCGAGGACACCGAGTAAAATCGAGGACACAGAGGAGGAATGGCGCTTAATTAACGCCAAATTCGGCTAAGTTACGGACAATCCTTGAATCGACCAGCCGCCATTTATCCCTGTATCTCTCTATGCCCTCGGTGGCAGAGTGTCGAAAAACCACAAAAGCGCGGCGCCCGCCCTGCCCAAACGCACCATTGAGCAGCGGACAAGCCTTTCAGGGACGTCCAGCAATATCAGGCGCTCGCGGCGCGAGACTGGAAATTAAATCTAATCACTGTTAAATTATTGGCGAGCCTGGATTGTGAAGGGACGGCAAGCCGATGTCGGGTCCGCAATTTCAATTGAACGAAGAGCAGGAGATGCTAGTGCGCATGACGCGCGACTTTGTGGCCGACAACGTTATTCCCGTGGCTGCAGAATACGATGAGAAGTCCATCTTCCCCGCAGACATCTTCCACAAGGCGCGCGAACTCGGCATCGTCAACATGCTCATCCCCGAAGAATACGGCGGCGTGGGCGCCTCGGCATTTGAAGAAGTGCTGGTATCGGAAGAGCTGGGCTACGGCTGTACGGGAATCAGCACGAGCCTGGGCGTAAATTCGCTGGCGATGCTGCCGATTCTGATCGCCGGCAGCGACCAGCAGAAAGCCTACTGGCTGGGCGAACGGGCGGGCGAGCAGGGTCAGTTCTGTTCCTACGGCGTCACCGAAGCCAACGCCGGCTCCAATGTCGCGGGCATAGAGACGCGGGCCGACAAACGCGGCGCCGCCTATATCATCAATGGCAGCAAGACTTTTATCACCAACGCCAGCTACGCGGACTTCTACACGATCTTCGCCAAGACCGACCCGTCAGCCGGACACCGCGGCATGACCTGCTTCATCGTCGATCGCGAATCGCCAGGCCTCAGCGTGGGCAAGAAATTCGACAAAATAGGCCAGCGCGCCTCCGATACGGCCGAGATCGTCTTCGAGAATGTGGAGGCGCCGGAAGAGAACATCGTCGGCGAAGTCGGACAGGGCTTCTACATCGCGATGAAAGTATTCGACCACAGCCGCCCGGGTGTCGCTGCGGCCGCCTGCGGATTGCAGCGGCGCGCGCTGGAAGAGAGCGTAAAATACGCCGGCGAGCGCGAAGCCTTCGGCGTGCCAATTTACCAGCACCAGGCCATCGGCCACAAGCTGGCTGACATGGCGATCAATTACGAGGCGTCGCGCCTGCTGACCTGGCAATCGGCTTGGCAAGTCGACGCCGGCATCTTTAATCCGCGCATACCCGCTTACGCCAAAGCCTTCGCCGCCGACATGGCCACCAAAGCGGCCGTCGACGCCGTGCAAATCTTCGGCGGCTACGGGTACATGAAAGAATACCCGGTGGAGAAACTGCTGCGGGACGTAAAAATCTTCCAGATCTACGAAGGCACGAGCGAGATCCAGCGTAATATCATCGTGCGGGAGCTCTATCGCGGTTAATAGGTCCGCGCAGGTATCGTAACGAATTCCGCTGTCCGCATAGATACGCCTTGACAGCCTGCTCTGCGATTGATAATATGTGCGCTTGCACACCCAACCAGTACCCTCCGCGAACGAGGCGCTGTTGGTTGAATTGAGCGAATATGGCGAAAGTGCTGCGCCGAGGCGGGGCGTCTCGCCATCGAGAAACAATCAATAGGCGTATATTTACGCCTGTTTGCATGTCTAAGACAGGACATGCAAGAAACAAGTACAACGGAGTCACGTATGCCAACGATCAATCAGTTGGTGCGCAAAGGGCGCAAAAGCAAGGGCAAGAAGAATAAGGCGCCGGCGCTCCAGTACACCTTTAATGCCTTGAAGAATCGCCGTGCGCGCCAGCAGAAAGGCGCGCCGCAGAAGCGTGGCGTTTGCACGCAAGTCAGGACGATGACGCCCAAGAAACCGAATTCGGCGCTGCGCAAGGTGGCTCGTGTGCGGCTGACCAATGGCATTGAAGTCTCGGCCTATATCGGCGGCGAGGGACACAATTTGCAGGAGCACAGCGTGGTGCTCGTGCGAGGCGGCCGCGTCAAGGACTTGCCGGGCGTTCGTTATCACATCGTTCGCGGCACCCTGGATACCAGCGGCGTTGACGGGCGCGAGCAAGGCCGCAGCAAATACGGCACCAAGCGCAGCAAATAAGTCACGTGCGGAGCGTGAAGCCCGGGTCTGTAATCTGCGAACGCGAGAGGCTTTCAGCAGACTGGGACCAGAGGCGCGTTAAAAAGGGGAGTTAAAGCATGCCCAGAAGAAATCGTCCGCCCAAGCGAATTCCGCCGCCCGATGTCAAGTATGGCAATCTGCATGTGGCGATGTTCATCAACCGCATGATGCATGGCGGCAAGAAAAGCCTGGCGACGCGCATTATGTACGATGCGCTGGATGCAATGGGCGAACGCACGAAGAAGGACCCGGTCGAGGTTTTCGAAATTGCGATTCGTAATGTGACGCCGGCGGTCGAAGTCAAACCGAAGCGAGTCGGCGGCTCGACCTATCAGGTCCCTATTGATGTTTCGCAAGAGCGGGGCATCACTCTGGCCATGCGTTGGCTGATTCAATTTGCGCGCGATCGCAACGGACGCAGCATGGCGGAAAAGCTGACCAACGAGCTGCTGGACGCGTATAACAGCCAGGGCAGCGCCATACGCCGCAAGGACGAGACGCATCGGATGGCCGAAGCGAACCGCGCCTTCGCGCATTTCCGCTAAGAGAGCAATCAATTGATCCCGAATAGTAATTTCGGGAAGTGAACGGGCAATGGCAAACAGCAATCTGGATTTTGATCTGAACAGAGTGCGCAACATCGGCATCATCGCGCACATCGACGCCGGCAAGACTACGGTCACCGAGCGGGTGCTCTACTACACAGGCATGGTGCACAAGATCGGCGAGACTCACGAAGGCTCCGCTACTACCGATTATATGGCGCAGGAGCGGGAACGCGGCATCACGATTACCTCGGCCGCGGTCACGGCCAGTTGGGACGACTGCCAGGTCAACATCATCGACACGCCGGGCCACGTGGATTTCACCGCCGAGGTGCAGCGCAGCCTGCGTGTGCTTGATGGCGGGATCACTGTGTTTGACAGCGTTGCCGGCGTCGAGCCGCAGTCGGAGACAGTCTGGCGCCAAGCCTCCGAATACCATGTGCCGCGTATGTGCTTCGTCAATAAGATGGACCGCACCGGCGCCGATTTTGACCGCTGCGTCAACATGATGATCGACCGGCTGAAAGCCAACCCGGTGGTGATTCAAGTACCCTACGGCAGCGGCGAAGACTTCGAAGGCATTATCGATCTGCTCAAGATGGAGCTGATCACTTACGGCAATGACGAAGGCACCGACATCAATTATCACGCCATCCCTGAGAGTCACAGGGAGATGGCCGAAACTCGCCGCGAGGACATGATCGAAAAGATCGTCGAGCACGACGAGTATCTGACGATGAAATACCTCGACGAAGAAGAAATCACGCAGGATGAAATCCTGGCCGGGCTGCGCGCCGGCACGATTTCCGGCCAACTGCATCCGGTGCTCTGCGGCTCAGCCTTGAAGAACAAGGGTGTGCAAGCGCTGCTGAATATGGTGGTGGCTTTGTTGCCGTCGCCGCTGGATATCCCGCCTGTTAAAGGCGAGCATCCCAAAGATGGCGGCGAACTGCTGCGGCATGCCAATGACGAGGATCCGCTGGCGGCGCTGGTATTCAAGATCGTTTCCGATCAATATGGCAGGTTAGCCTTTACCCGCGTCTATTCCGGCGTGCTAAGGGCCGGCACGATGGTGGTTAATACTGCTAACGGCCAGCGCGAGCGCATCGGCCGCATCGTGCGTATGTTTGCCGACCGCCGCGAAGACGTCAAAGAAGTGCATGCCGGCGATATCGCGGCTGTGATCGGGATGAAAGAAACCTTCACCGGCGATACGCTCAGCGCGCCGAACAGCCCCATTCTATTGGAAAACATCAGCTTCCCCGACCCGGTCGTGGAAGTCGCAATCGAGCCAAATACCAAAGCCGACCAGGACAAGATGGGCATCGGCCTGCGCAAGTTGGCCGAAGAAGATCCCACTTTTCAGATTGAGGTCGATGACCAGCTGGGTCAGACCAAAATCAAAGGCATGGGCGAGTTGCATCTCGAAGTGCTGGTCGACCGCTTGATGCGCGAATACGGTGTGGAAGCGCGAGTAGGGCGGCCGCGCGTCGCCTATCGCGAGACTGTCACGCGCTCGGTGGAGATTGAAACCACCTTCCGGCGGCAGACCGGCGGCGCCGGTCAGTACGCCCGCGTCACGGTTCGTTTTGAGCCTATGCCCGCTGAGGAGAAGTCCGAAGCCGTCGGCGAGTTGCTTTTCGTTGACGGCATACGCGGCGGCGCGGTCCCGAAGGAATACATTCCGGCCGTCAGAAAAGGCATCGCGCAGGCGATTCAAGGCGGCGTCATCGCCGGTTATCCGGTGGTGAACATCAAGGCCACGCTGATCGACGGCGCCTACCACGAAGTGGACTCCAGCGAGATCGCTTTCACTATCGCCGGTTCCATGTGCCTCAAAGAAGGCATACAGAAGGGCGCTCCGGTCATTCTGGAGCCATCGATGAGAGTGGAAGTTGTCGTGCCTGATGGCTATACCGGCGCGGTCGTGGGCGATATCTCCTCGCGGCGCGGCATTGTGCAAGGCATGGAGCCGCACAGCGAAGGCATTTCGGTGATTCAGGCTCAGGTGCCCTTGGGCGAGATGTTTGGCTATGCCAACGACCTGCGCAATAACTCGCAGGGGCGGGGCAATTTCAGTATGGAGTTTGATATGTATACGGTCGCGCCGGAAGAGATTGCCGAGGCAGTGAAGTCCGGTTCGCGATAAGTAGAGGGCCCGGTTCGCCTGGTTCGCAATTTTCGTCCGGTAGTTCATATTCAAATCGCTAGGTTCACAAGAAGGATTGTCAGATGTCTAAAGGGAAATTCGAGCGTAGCAAACCGCATGTAAATATCGGAACGATTGGTCACGTTGACCACGGCAAGACCACCCTGACCGCCGCCATTACCAAGGTATTGGCGCTGAAAGGGCAAGCGCAGGAACAAGAATACGGCGATATCGACAATGCGCCGGAAGAACGCGCTCGCGGCATCACCATCAATATCCGCCACGTCGAATACGAAACCGACAATCGCCACTATGCGCACGTTGACTGCCCGGGCCACCGCGATTACATCAAGAACATGATCACCGGCGCGGCGCAGATGGACGGCGCCATCCTGGTCGTCAGCGCGCCCGACGGCCCCATGCCGCAGACCCGCGAGCACGTATTGCTGGCGAAGCAGGTGGAAGTGCCGGCGATGGTCGTTTATCTCAACAAGACCGATCAGATGGATGACGAAGAACTGATCGAGTTGGTCGAGATGGAACTGGCCGAGCTGCTGGAAGGCTACGACTTCGATCCGGATACGCCCATCATCAAGGGTTCGGCTTTGGCCGCGCAGGAAAGCGAAAGCAGCGACCCGAGCGCGCCGGAATACGAGTCGATCATTGAGTTGATGGACGCCGTCGATGAGTGGATCCCCACGCCGACTCGGGACGTGGACAAACCCTTCATGATGGCGATTGAAGACGTATTCTCTATCAAGGGCCGCGGTACGGTCGTAACCGGCAGCGTGGCGCGCGGCACCCTGCTCAAGGGCACCGAGGTCGACATCGTTGGCTTGCGCGACGAGATTGCCAAGACGGTCGTCACCGGCATTGAAATGTTTAACAAAGAGTTGGACCAGGCGCAGGCCGGCGACAACGCGGGCATCTTGTTGCGCGGCGTCGGTCGCGAAGAAGTGCAGCGCGGTATGGTCATCGCCCAAGTCGGCTCCATCACCCCGCACAAGAAGTTCAAGTGCGAAGTTTATGTCCTGCGCCGCGATGAAGGCGGGCGACACAAGGCCTTCTTCACTGGCTACCGTCCCCAATTCTACATCCGCACGATGGATGTTACCGGCACCATCACCTTGCCCGACGGCGTGGAAATGGTTATGCCCGGCGACAACGTCAATCTCGATGTCGAATTGATCACGCCGGTCGCATTGGAGCGCGGTTCTTCCTTCGCCATTCGCGAGGGCGGCTTGACGGTGGGCGCCGGCCGCATCACCGAAATCCTTGAGTAGATCGGTCCGACAACGACGCGACCTGGGCCGGGTCTTGTGCCCGGCTCAGCTTAGCAAGTCGGCGTCCTGATTGAGCAGATAAAGGTTGCGGAATGGCAAAGAACAGAATACGTATCCGGTTGAAAGCGTATGATCACCGGGTACTGGATCAGTCAGCGCAGAGAATTGTGGACACCGCGGAACGCACCGGCTCGCGCGTCGTTGGGCCAGTGCCCCTGCCGACTCGCATCGAGCGCTTTACGGTCCGGCGGTCTCCCTTCATCGACAAAGACTCGCAAGAGCATTTCGAAGTGCGGACGCACAAACGGCTGATTGATGTGCTTGATCCGGACAGCAAGACGATCGATACGCTGATGCGGCTGAATCTGCCCGCCGGCGTCGACATTGAAATCAAGATTTAGGATGGCCGGGCCGGGTGCGACACAGAAGATGGCCCGTTCGACCGGGCGGCTGAAAAAGTCCGGATTGGACGCCAAAGCGAGCGCGCGGCGTTGATCCGAGTGGAGGCTACGCTCATGAAGGGCATGATTGGCAAAAAAGTAGGCATGACTCAGGTCTTTGACGACCAGGGTACGGTGGTCCCGGTCACAGTGATTCAAGCGGGACCCTGCTATGTCACGCAGATCCGCAACCGCGACCGTGATGGCTATGTCTCGGTTCAGCTTGGGTATGGCGAATCCAAACCCACGCGCTTGACCAAGGGGCAGCTCGGGCATCTGCAGAAATCGGATCTGCCGGCGCTGCGCCATCTGCGCGAGTTCCGTATGACGGACAACACCGAGCTGGCTGTCGAAGAGGGCCAAGAGATTAAAGTAGACATCTTTGAGCAAGGCGACTTTGTTGATGTCATCGGCGCCAGTAAGGGACGCGGCCACGCCGGCACGATCAAGCGCCACGGTTTCTCTCGCGGCCCCAAGACGCATGGTCAGTCCGACCGCATGCGCTCGCCGGGCTCAATCGGCATGTGCGCGACGCCCGGCAGAACGCTGAAGGGCAAGAAAATGGCTGGCCGCATGGGCAATGATCGCGTAACGGTGCAGAATCTGCCGCTCGTCGTTGTCGATACTGAAAAGAATCTGCTGGCGGTCAAGGGCTCGGTGCCAGGCGCCAAGGGCAGCATCGTGATGATCCGCCCGGCGGTCAAGCGCGCGTAGCGAAGTAGAGGAGATTACGCCATGCAGTTTCCAGTAATGAATAGCGCCGGCCGGGAAGTGTCGCAAGTGGATCTGCCGCCCGATATCTTTGAAGCCAAGATCAACATCGGTCTGATGCACCAGGCTTTCGTCAGGCAAATGGCCAATGCGCGCCAGGGTTCGCACAATACGCGCTCCCGCGGCGAAATCCGCGCGACCGGCGCCAAGTGGTATCGCCAGAAAGGCACGGGACGCGCGCGTCACGGCGCCCAGAGCGCGCCTATCTTCGTCGGCGGCGGTTTGGCTTTTGGGCCTAAACCCCGCGATTATTCGAAAAAGATGCCCAAGAAAATGCGCCGTGGCGCCATCCGCTCGACGCTGAGCGCCCTGGTTCGCGACGAACAACTGGTGCTGGTCGACCAACTGGATATCGACGCGCCCAATACCAAGGCGATGCGCAGCTTGATCGAGACGCTGGTGGGCAACCAATCAGCGTTGATCGTATTGACCGCCGAGCAGAAGGCTGTGCGCAAGAGTGTTAGCAATCTGCCCAACGCGCATACGCTGGTGGCCAACTATCTTAACGTGCGCGACTTGTTGAAATACGACAAGGTGATTATGACGTTGGAGGCGCTGGGAGTCGTCAAGAGCATCTGGAGGGTGGGAGCATAGCATGGCAGAGCTGCATTTATACGATGTCATCCGCCGTCCGCTAATCACGGAAAAGACGGCTGAAATGGTAGAGACGGAGAACAAATACGTCTTCGAAGTGGCCAGGAACGCCAATAAGATTCAGGTCAAGGAAGCTGTGGAAGAGATTTTTGACCTGGAGGGGAAAGTGGTCAAAGTCAATATGATGCTGATGCCCGCCAAGCGCGGCCGCCGCGGGCGAAACTGGTATATCCGGTCCCGCGCCTGGAAGAAGGCAATCGTCACGCTGGAAGAAGGCGTGTCGATCGAGCTCTTTGACGTATAGGGGGTGCATTAACGATGCCCATCAAAGTCTATAAACCGACTTCGCCCGGTCGCCGCGACATGACCGGTTACACATTTGAAGAGATCACCAAAAAGAAGCCCGAGCGCTCGTTGACCCGCGCGCTGCGCAGGACCGGCGGCCGCAACAATAGCGGACGCATCGCCGTGCGGCATCGCGGCGGCGGACATAAACGCCGTTACCGCCTCATCGATTTTAAGCGCAACAAGGAAGATTGCCGCGCCGAGGTCAAAGCCATCGAGTATGATCCCAACCGCTCGGCTCGCATCGCTTTGCTGCAGTACGAAGATGGCGTGAAGAGTTACATCATCGCGCCAATGGGCGTACAAGTCGGCGACACGATTGGCAACGGCGCTATGAGCGCGCTGCGGCCGGGCAACAGCCGCGCATTGAAGGATATTCCTTTGGGCACGGTGGTGCATAACATCGAATTGCGCCCGGGCAAGGGCGGGCAGCTGGCGCGTTCCGCCGGCACATCGGCGCAGATTCTGGCGTCGGAAGGCAAATATGTTACCTTGCGCTTGCCCAGCGGCGAGATGCGCATGGTGCTGGCGACTTGCCGCGCCACCATCGGCCAGGTGGGCAACACCGAGCATTCAAATGTCAAGCTGGGCAAGGCCGGCCGGCGGCGCTGGCTGGGCTGGCGACCGACCGTGCGCGGCACCGCGATGGACCCCGCCAGCCATCCTCATGGCGGCGGCGAGGGCAAGACCGGCATCGGCATGGCTGCGCCAAAGACGCCTTGGGGCAAGAAAGCCCTGGGTGTGCGGACGCGGCGCAACAAGCGCACCAACCAGTTCATCGTCCGGCGCCGCGGCAAACGTCGTTAATTGCAGGAGTTTTACGCATGTCACGTTCATTGAAGAAGGGCTACTACATCAGCCCCAAACTGCTGGAAAAAGTCGAGCGGCTCAACCGGCAGAACAAAAAAGTGGTGATCCGCACCTGGAGCCGGGCCAGCACAATCTTCCCGCAAATGGTCGGTCACACGATCGCGGTGCACGATGGCCGCCGGCATGTGCCGATTTACATCACCGAGAACATGGTGGGGCACAAGCTGGGCGAGTTCGCGCCGACGCGCACCTTCCGCGGTCACATTTTGGATAGCAGACGATAGGGGCAGGCAAAATGGAAGTTCGCGCTATATCCCGTTATCTGCCGATATCGCCTCAAAAACTGCGTCTGGTCTGCGACAAGGTTCGCGGGATGGACGCTGAGGAGGCGCTGATCGTACTCGATTATATGCCGCAAAAGGGGTCCGCATTTGTCAGCAAGACGCTGTCCTCGGCAATGGCAAACGCGGTTAACAACTTCGACCTGAACCAGGAAGAATTGTACGTCTCCCAAATCTATGCCGGCGACGGCCCCACCTTGAAGCGATTCAAGGCCGGTGCGCGCGGGCGATTCAAGCCGCGGTTGAAGCGCACGTCTCACCTATGGGTGATTCTGGCAGAGCGAGAGGAAGAAGTTAATGGGTCGTAAGGTTCATCCCAAAGGATTTCGCCTGAAAGTGATTCGCGAGTGGGACGCCCGCTGGTACGCCGAAGGCGAGCGCTATGTCAACCTTCTGATGGAAGATCGCAAGATCCGCAAATTCCTCAAGGGCAGAACAAAGCGCGCCGGCGTCTCTCGCATTGAGATTGAACGCCATCCGAACCTGGTGATTATTACTATTAATACCGTGCGGCCCGGCCTGATCATCGGCCGCAAAGGGGAAGCGGTCAAGGAATTGCGGCAGAACCTGCAAGACATGACCGGCAAAAAAGTGAAAGTCGAAGTCAGCGAGATCGAGAAGCCGGATCTGGACGCGCTGCTGGTCGCCGAGAATGTCGCTTCGCAGCTCGTGCGGCGCATCGGACATAGTCGGGCCATGAAACGCGCCATCATGCAAGCTATGCGTCAGGGCGCGGGCGGCATCCGCATCGAAGTCAGCGGTCGCCTCGGCGGCTCGGATATGGCTCGGCGCGAGTGGATGTTTGATGGCCGGGTGCCCCGCAATACGCTGCGGGCGGATATCGACTATGGCTTCACGGAAGGTTTGACCACATTTGGCCAGATTGGTGTAAAAGTCTGGATTTATAAGGGCGATATCTTGCCGGGCGAAGACCCGTTCAGCACCGGCGCGCAACGGACCGGGGCCAACGAAGGCCGCCGCGGCCGGCGCAATTAGCTCGCTGAAGCTGGAGGAGCAATCCGCATGTTGATGCCGAAACGCAGGAAGTACAACAAGCAAATGCGCGGTCGGATGCGCGGCAAAGCCCGTCGCGGCGCGGTCGTGCAATTTGGCGATTATGGCTTGCAGGCGCTGGAGCCCAGCTGGGTCACCAGCCGGCAGATTGAAGCCTGTCGGCGGGCGATGGTCCGTTACATTCGCCGCCGCGGCAAAGTCTGGATTCGCATTTTCCCGGACAAGCCGGTGACGCAGAAGGCAGCCGAGACGCGCATGGGCAAGGGCAAGGGCTCGGTTGAGAAATGGGTTTGCGTCGTGAAACCCGGGCGCATCTTGTTTGAGATGAGCGGCGTGCCCGAAGGCGACGCGCGGGAAGCGCTTCGCCTCGCTTCGCACAAGCTGCCCATCAAGACCAAGTTCGTCAAGCGTTTTGATCCCATTTCCGGACGGGAGGTCAACTGATGTATATCGACGAAATCCGATCCATGTCCACAGACGAGGTGCTGGACAAGATTGAGGACCTCAAAGTTGAGATGTATACCTATCGCTTGCAGAAAGACACGGGCGAGCTAAAGGATACGACGCTTTTCCGCAAGACGCGGCGCGATATCGCCCGCCTGAAAACGGCCCTGCGCGAACGCGAGCTGGCGGCCGAAATGATCGCACAAGGGGGGCAGGATGCCTAACAATCGCAAGCGCCTGGTGGGAACAGTCGTCAGCGACAAGATGCAGAAGACTGTGGTCGTCGCCATCGAGAATCGCAAGATGCACCCGGTTTATCACAAGGTAGTGTCGTCGACCCGCAAAGTCATGGCGCACGATGAAACCGGCGTCGGCATCGGCGCGCTGGTGCAAATTGTTCAGAGTCGCCCGCTAAGCAAACGCAAGCGCTGGGTGGTCGAGACGGTGCTTGAATCACCACAGGACCTGGCGGACTAGGGCCCGGCTACGGGCTGGACCTGCTCTAACGGAGAGAGCTAACGATGATACAGACGGAATCACGCGTAAAAGTAGCCGATAATAGCGGCGCCCAGGAAATCCTGGTCATCCGCGTCATAGGCGGCTCGAAAGTCAAATACGGCTATGTCGGCGACATCGTGGTTGGCACGGTCAAGTCCGCATCCACCAGTGGCGGCGTCAAGAAGGGCGAGTTGGTACGCGCCGTGATCGTCAGGACGCACAAAGAGTACGGGCGCACAGACGGCTCAACGATCCGCTTTGACGACAACGCCGCGGTGGTTCTGGCTGAGGATCTTGAGAATCCTCGTGGCACGCGCGTCTTCGGTCCGGTTGCGCGCGAACTGCGTGACAAGGGATTTATGAAGATCGTCTCGCTGGCGCCAGAGACCTTATAAGCGAGGGAACAGAGATGCAACGAGTGCAGCAGGGAGACACGGTTGAGGTCATCGCTGGCAAAGACAAAGGTCAGCGCGGCGAGGTCGTCCGTGTCTTGACAAATAAGGACCGCGTCATCATCAACGGCGTCAATATTTTGAAGCGCCACAGCAAAGCGCGTCCGGCGCCGGGCGGGCAGCAGATTCCGGCGCAGATCATCGAATTTGAAGCGCCGCTCCACCTGTCCAATGTGATGGTGGTTTGCGCCAATTGCGACGAACCTACGCGCATCGGTTATCGCATCGGCGCTGATGGCCGCAAGTCGCGCCATTGCAAGAAGTGCGGCAGCGTAATTGAGTTTTAGGGCGGGGTGAACTATGGAAAACCGCATGTACACGCGCTATCTGGAAGAAGTCGTGCCGACTTTGACGCAGGAATTCGGCTACATCAATCCCATGCAGGTGCCAACCATCAGCAAGATCACGCTGAACATCGGCGTCGGCGAAGCGATTGATGAGCCGCGCTCGCTTGATGGCGCGGTCGAAGACCTGAAAACCATCACCGGGCAGCAGCCAGTGGTGACGCGCGCCAAGAAGAGCATCGCTACATACAAGCTGCGCGAAGGGCGGGCCATCGGCACCAAAGTGACGCTGCGCAAGGAGCGGATGTGGGCGCTGTACGACCGTTTGGTCAATATCGCCCTGCCACGTATTCGCGATTTTCGCGGAGTGCCAGCCAAGCTGGATGGCCGCGGCAATTTCACCGTCGGCTTGCGGGAACAGTTGGTCTTCCCGGAAATCGACTTTGACAAGATCGACAAAGTTCGTGGCATGGAAATCACCATCGTCACGACCGCCAAAACTGATGAGGAAGGTCGCCGTTTGCTGTCACTGCTCGGCATGCCTTTCCAGGGAAACTAGAGGGGAATATATGGCAAAGAAATGCATGCAATTTCGGGAACAGCGACGCAAGTATCCGGTCAGAGTTCGCAATCGCTGCAAGATATGCGGACGTCCGCGCGGGTACATCAGGCGCTTCGGCGTATGCCGGATTTGCTTCCGCGAGATGGCGCTAAATGGTGAGATTCCCGGCGTTGTGAAGGCGAGTTGGTAGGAGGCAGTTATCGTGTCTAATGTGACAAATGATCCAGTTGCCGATATGTTGACGCGCATTCGCAATGCACTGGTTCGCGGCAAGCCCGAAGTCATCGTGCCGAAGTCCACGATCAAATTGGAGATCGCCCGTATTCTCCAGGAAGAGGGCTATATCGACGGCTTCACGGTCGGCGACGAAACTCCTGTGCCCTTGATCAAGGTGCAGCTGAAATACTTCGGGACGCGGCGCGATCGCAAGCCCGTGATCACGCAGTTGCAACGCATCAGCAAACCCGGGCGCCGCGTGTATCGCAAGCGCAAGGAATTGCCGATTGTGTTGAGCGGTACGGGCATTGCCATCGTGACCACGCCCAAAGGCGTCATGACTGCGCAGCAGGCGCGCCGCGATGGCGTCGGCGGCGAAGTGCTCTGCTACGTCTGGTAGCAAAAAGGGGAAGGCGATATGTCTCGTATAGGAAAGCAACCCGTCCCGCTGCCGGACAAAGTGACGGTGGCGATTGACCGTAACTCGGTCAAGATAATCGGACCCAAAGGCGAGCTGTCGCAGGACTTCAGCCCTGAGATGGCGATCCGGCAGGAGAATGGCTCGATAATCGTCGAGCGCCCGTCCGACCTGCGCCATCACAAGGCGCTGCACGGCTTGACGCGCTCGCTGCTGGCGAATATGGTGGAAGGCGTTTCGCAGGGATTCCGCAAGACCTTGCAGATTCAAGGCGTCGGTTATCAGGCGACCTTGCAGGGCAAGAACCTGCAGTTGCGCCTGGGGCATTCGCACGAAGTCCTTGTCGAGCCGCCGGCAAACGTCACCTTTGATGTGCCGCAAGATTCGCGCGGCACAATCATCCACGTTGACGGGATTGACAAGCAGGTAGTCGGCCAGGTGGCGGCGGATATCCGCGGCTGGCGCCCGCCGGAGCCTTACAAAGGCAAGGGTGTGCGCTATCTGGGCGAATATGTGCGGCGCAAGGCTGGCAAGGCCGGCAAACGATAGACGGTTGAGCGTCCACACGCCGGGCCATTCAAGCTCGGTCGCGAGACGACAGAGGCAAGGGATTTGACAGATGGCTGATATTACTGGTCGCAAGAAATACGTCGCCCGCAAGCGCCGGCACCGCCGCGTGCGCAAGCACATTTCCGGCTCGGCCACGCGCCCGCGGATGAACATTTTCCGCAGCAACACCAATACCTTCGTACAGGTCATTGATGATGTCGCTGGGCGTACGCTCGTGTCCTGCTCGACGATCGACAAGGAGTTGACGACGGAGTTAGCGGACAAGAGCAAGGTCGATGCGGCGAAAATCGTCGGACAGACGGTCGCTGCGAGAGCGAAAGCGGCCGGCATTGAAACGGTCGTATTCGATCGCGGTGGATTCAAGTATACCGGGCGCGTGGCAGCCGTGGCGCAAGGCGCTCGCGAAGCCGGCCTGCAGCTATAGGCGTGGAGGTCATAAATGGCTGATAACAGAAGACGAGACTCGCGCAGGAACCAGGAAGAACGCGACGAGTTTGACGAGCGCGTAGTCGATATCCGCCGCGTCGCCAAGGTGATCAAAGGCGGCAGGCGTTTCGCCTTCCGCACGGTCGTTGTGGTCGGCGATGGCAAAGGCAATGTCGGCATCGGCATTGGCAAGGCTCGCGCTGTTCCGGACAGCATACGCAAAGCCGCCGAACGGGCGCGCCGGAACATCCAGGGCGTGTCGCTGTCAGGCAATACGATTCCCTATACCGTCACCGGCCGACATGGCGGCGCTCGCGTGCTGCTCAAGCCGGCTGCCCCCGGTACCGGTGTTATCGCCGGCGGTGGCGTACGCGCGGTCCTGGAAGTGGTAGGGGTCAGGAATATCCTGACCAAGAGCCAAGGCAGCGCCAACCTGCTGAATGTAACCATGGCCACACTGGATGCGCTTAATCAGCTGCGCAGCGCGCAACAAGTGGCGGAGATGCGCGGAAAACTGGTGCACGAAGTCGCGCCGGTGTGGGAGCGCCGCGGCGAACGAGGAGGCGAGCATGCCTGAACAAAGCGGCAAGCTGCTCAAAGTTACGCTGGTCAAGAGCCCGATCGGCTATAACAGCCGCCAAAAGGAAACGGTCAAATCACTGGGTTTGCGCCGTATGAGCCAGAGCGTGCTCATCGGCGACGCGCCGCAGATCCGCGGCATGATCGCCAAGGTCAGCCATCTGGTGACGGTCGAAGAAGTTGCAGAGGTCGACGAGAATGAAACTGCATGACTTAAAGCCTGACGCGGGATCAAAGCGCAAGCGCAAACGCGTCGGTCGCGGCATCTCCGCGGGCCAAGGCAAAACCGCTGGCCGCGGGCATAAGGGGCAAGGCGCGCGCAGTGGCGGCGGCAAGGGCCCCTATTTTGAGGGTGGTCAGTTGCCCTTGGTGCGGCGGCTTCCCTTCAAGCGCGGCTTCACCAACATATTCGCCATCGAGTATCAAGAAGTAAATGTGGACATGCTGGAAGCGCGCTTCATTGAGGGCGCGGTCGTAAATGGCGCGTCGCTCGTGGAAGCGGGGCTGGTGCGCAAAGCCGAGGACCCGATCAAGGTGCTCGGGCGTGGCGAGCTGAGCAAGAAGCTGGAAGTGCACGCCAACAAGTTCACCAAGAGCGCCGTGGGCAAGATTGAAGGCGCCGGCGGCAGCGTCAACCAACACGCGCTGAAAGTTACTGGCGCCCGCGCAACCGTGAAGCGGATGCGCAAAGTCGATATGGAACGACTGTTTGGCGACGGCGACTGAGTGGCATCGGCTGTTCTGTTGTCGCGCCCCGCGACGCCCGCGCGCCCTGCTGCGTATAATCGTTGTAGCCAGTCTGCGGTTGACGCTGTCGATTGCGCTGCATCGCCGCGATGGCGCCGGGACGTCATAATGGATAGGGAAATGGTCTTATGATTCAAGCATTGCGTAACGCCTGGCGCTTGCCGGATGTGCGGAACAAACTGCTCTTTACGGTCTTCATTCTGATCGTCTATCAATTTGCCGCGCATGTGCCGGTGGTTGGCGTCGACAGAAATGTGCTGCGGCAGGTTTTCGAAAGCGGCAGCAGCGCGGGCAACCTCATCCAAGTGATGAACTTGCTGTCCGGTGGCGCGGTGGCTAACTTCAGCGTGATAGCCAACGGGGTTTATCCCTACATTACCGCATCGATTATCTTCCAGTTGCTGGTGCCGATTGTGCCGGCTTTGGAGCGCATCCAGCGCGAACCAGGCGGACAAGAGAAAATCCAGCGCTATACCTACTATGTCGCCATCCCCATGGCAGTCTTGCAGGCCCTGGGTCAAATCAGCATCTTCAATCTGGCTACCGGAACCGGCGCGGAGATCATACCGGGCTTCGGCTTTGGCATCGGCAGCAATTTCCTGTTGACCGTGTCGGTCTTAACGACCATGACGGCCGGCACCATGTTCGCCATCTGGCTGGGCGAGCTGATCACCGAGCAAGGCATCGGCAACGGTATTTCGATCATCATCTTCGCCGGCATCGTCGCCCAAGCGCCGCAAAACCTGATCCGGCTTTTGACGCAACAGCCAGATCGCAGCATCTACAATCTCGTTCTGTTTGTCGTAATCACGATACTGAGCGTACTGGCTGTTGTCGTCATACAGGAAGGCGTGCGGCGCATTCCGGTGCAATATGGCCGCCGGGTGCGCGGCAATCGTCAATTCGCGCAGCAAGACAGCTTCATCCCGTTGCGCGTCAATCCGGTCGGCATGATCCCGCTGATTTTCGCCCAGTCGATTATCACCTTCCCGGCCATCATCGCCAGTCTGTTCCCGCCGGGCGCGGTAGGCAATACCATTCAAACCACCTTTGGCAATCAGCAGGGCTTGCTCTATTGGGGCACGTTTTTCCTGATGACGGTGGGATTCACGTTTTTCTACGCCGAAGTCATGGTGGGCAATCAGAATCTGGCTGAGACCCTGCAGCGCAACGGCGGCTTCATTCCTGGAATCCGTCCCGGGAAGCGGACAGAAGACTATATCAAGACAACGACGCGGCGCATTACCTTCGTCGGCGCCTTCTTCCTGGGCGTCATCGCCATCATCCCGGGTATGGTCGACCTCGTGAATCGCGTCATCTTCCCGCTGGAGGCCTCGGCGTCAGGCGCGGTCATCAACGCCGGCCTGGTGATTTCCGGCTCCGGCCTGATCATTGTGGTTGGCGTCGTTATCGATACCATGCGCCAACTGGAAGCCCAGCTGGTGATGCGCAATTACGAAGGCTTCATGCGCTAGCCGAAGTCGCACAGTAATTAGATTCAAGCCGGGCGAAATTCTGCTCGGCTTTCTTCGTTGCCAGTCGGCCGCCCAAATGATAAGAGGGCGGGCAGGGAGAACCGGAGATGAGGCGATGAGTCTGTACGTGATCTTGATGGGAGTTCAGGGCGCCGGCAAAGGCCTGCAAGCCAAGCTGATTGAAGAACACTTCGGTATCCCGCAAGTCTCAACCGGTGACCTCTTCCGCGCCATGCGGACGCGCAGCGACGATCTGGCGCGAAAAGTGCAAGACATCATGACCTCAGGCAAACTGGTCGATGACGATACGACCAACGCCATCGTGGTTGACCGGCTGGCTCAGCCAGATGCGCAAAATGGCGTCATCCTGGACGGCTATCCCCGCAATCGAGTCCAGGCCGCCTTTCTCGAATCCCACCTGGCGGAAAAAGGCGCCGGCGTCAATGCCGTGCTGCTGCTCGAGCTGGATCTCTACACCGCTTTCAAGCGCGCTTTTGGACGTGTCACCGATGCCGACGGCGGCAGCTACAACTACTATTACAACGCCGATGGCGTGAATTTCACCTGGATACCGGACGATTCCTATTGCTTCCCGCCGCGGCTGGAGGCCACTTTGAGCGAAGACGGCAGCATGCTCAAACGCCGGCCCGATGACGCCAGCGCCGATGCAATCATTCAGCGCATTGACACCTTCCTGGAGACGACTCGGCCTCTCATCAGCCATTTTGAATCCAGCGGCAAAGTCCTGAAGATCAATGCCGATCAGAGTATCGATGCTGTCTGGTCGGATATACGGGGCGCATTGGAGAGTCTGTAGCATCCAGAGAGCGGACGGGATACAGCGATGGCGCCGGTTCTCAAGACCAGCGAAGAGCTGCAAATCATGCGTGAAGCCGGCCGCATCGTCGCGATCGCGCACGAAGAAATGCGCCGCGCCATTAAACCCGGCCTTAGCACAATAACGCTCGACACGCTGGCGCTAAAGGTACTGCGCGACCACGGCGCGGAACCCTGCTTTCTGGGTTACGCGCCCGGCGATCACCCGCCATTCCCGGCAACTATCACCGCCTGTATTAATCAAGAATTGGTGCATGGCATTCCTTCCGCTTCGCGCCTTCTGCAAGACGGCGATATCGTCAGCGTGGATGTCGCCTGTTTCTATCGGGGCTACGTGGGCGACGCCGCTTTCACCCATCCAGTCGGTGAGATCACTCGCTCGGCCCGACGGCTTGTGGCGGCAACGGAAGACGCCTTGAAAGCGGCCATCGCAGCATCGGTCATCGGCAACCGCATCAGCGATGTAGCCAAAGCGACGGCCAAGCGCGCCGCAAGAGCCGGTTACAGCGTGGCGCGCGAATACACCGGCCACGGCGTCGGCCAGGCCATGCACGAAGAGCCGCAGGTGCCCAATTGGTGGCCCGGCAGAAGAAGCAAGGTCCAATGGCAGGATTACGAGCTTTTGGCCGGCATGACCTACGCCATCGAGCCAATGCTGATCGCTGGCCGGCCCGACTTGATGGAGCTGGATGACGGCTGGACTGTCGTGACCAAAGACGGCTCGCTGACCGCGCATAGTGAGCATACTGTCGCCATCACCGAAGACGGACCGCTCATCCTGACGCTGCCATGAGCCGGAAACGCGAACCCGCGTGAAGCGACTGCTCAGCATCGGTCTCCTTTTGCTCGCTATTGCTGCCGCGGCCCAAGGCGACGTGCCGCAATACCAATCCAGCGAATGCCCGTCTTTTATTCAGCGATTGGCCGAAGACAGCCGCGCGAAGATTGATTGCGGCTACTTGATCGTTCCCGAAGACCGCCATGACAACCAAAACGACCGCTTGATTGAGCTCTTTGTCATCAGGATTGCGGCAAGGGAGGCGACGGACAACGCGCCGCTGATCTACTTGACCGGCGGCCCTGGCTCAGCAGTCGCAGAGCACATTCACTTCATCTTGTCTTCGCGCTTGAGTCATCGCTATGAGGTCATCGCCATGGATCAACGAGGCGCTGGTTTCTCTCGTCCATCGCTGAACTGTTTCGAACTGGACGACGAGACTCCAGCGTCCAGTTTGGGCTGGATTCAGGACTGTTATCAGCGGCTTCGCGATCAAGGCATCGGCTTGCAGGCATACAGCAGCGCGAGTGCTGCAAACGACATTTACGATCTGCTGGTGGCGCTGGAAATCGGGGGAGCCAATCTCTACGGCGTCTCATTCGGTTCTCGTCTGGCCTTGACGGTCGCTCGTGATCATCCCGAACGCGTCCGGGCGCTTCTGCTTGACGGCGTATTTCCTCCGCATGTCAATAGATTCAATGAGCATGCCCTCAATGGCAGTCAAGCTCTTGAGCGCCTCATCACCAGTTGCGGAGCTTCCGCGGACTGCCGGCTTGCCTACCCTGGCTTGCGCGAGAAATTCTATGATGTAATACGAAAACTGAACGCGATTCCCGCCACGATACAGACTATGAACCTAAAGCTGACGGGCGACGATTTCGCAAACGATGTCCTCCTGAAGCTGTACGACAAGACGCTTATCACGTACTTGCCGGCGCAGATTGAAGCCTTTGCCCTTGGCGAATACGATTTCTACTCAGTCGTCGAAGCTCGCAAGCGCCGATCGGACAGTCCATTTGAGAGCGAGGCGACGGCAGCGCCCGACGAATTGAGCGAAGGCGCCTGGCTGAGCTTTCGCTGCGCCGACGAAGCGCCGTTTAACAGTCGAGACGCGATTGTCAACCTCGCGGCGGACTTGCCCGTCGTCCTGCGACGTCCGCTGGTTGAGAATGCCATCGAAGGGTTGTCCATGTGCAATTCGTGGAACGCGCCTGCCTCGGCGGGCATTGAGAATCAGCCAGTCGTCAGCGACATTCCCACGCTGCTGTTGTCCGGGTATTTCGATCCTGCCACACCGCCGCATTGGGGCGACGAAGCGAGGCGATACCTTTCAAACAGCTGGCACTATGTATTCCCAGAGAGCGGACATGGCCTGCTGTTCGCTGCGGACGCCGAATGCGCCCAATTGATCGCGCTGTCCTTCCTCGAGCAGCCTGCGCGCCCGCCTGACGCAGTATGTTTGCCGGACCTGCGCCCGCCAAGATTTCACGTCCGTCAAAACGAATGACGCGATGGAAGAAACGTCCTTTGACAGGCAGATTTTCTATGATACAATGCTCGGTCGTTGTCACTTGTCCCGGCGGTGGTCCGGGGCGGTCGAGTAGCAAGCAATCCATGGATATCGAGTGGATGGCGCGTCTGCGAGCAGATGGGCTCGTGGGTTCTGCGCTTTGCAGTCAAAACAGCTAGAGCGAAATTGAGGCATAACCCATGAAAGTATCAGCTAGCGTGAAGCGCCGTTGCCCAAAATGTCGCATCATCAAGCGCAACCGCCGTGTGATGGTTATTTGTGATAATCCCAAACACAAGCAGCGGCAGGGTTAATCCCGGTTATTTGAGAAGGAGTAAGTTTGATGGCTCGTATTGAAGGCGTCGACCTGCCCAGGGACAAGCGCGTCGTTATCGGCTTGACCTACATTTTCGGCATTGGCAAATCCACCAGTCAGAAGCTCTTGGATTCAGCCGGCATTGACCACAGCACTCGCGTGCGCGATCTCAGCGAAAGCGAAGTTCAGCGCTTGCGGGAGCTTATCGGTTCACTGACGACTGAAGGCGATCTGCGCCGCCAGACACAGCTGAATATCAAGCGCTTGATGGAAATCAATTCCTACCGCGGCTTGCGGCATCGCCGGCGCTTGCCAGTGCGCGGCCAGCGTACGCGCACCAACGGGCGCACTCGGCGCGGCAAGAAACAGACGGTAGCGGGGCGCGGCCGTCGGCGCGGCGCAACCAAGAAATAAGCTGGCTTTCCCGGGGGCGGCACATAGCGCGCGGCAGCCTGTTATCCGGCGCTGAACGAGCGCGAGCTATAAGGGTCGTACTGGCCCACGTAGAGAAGATTCACTAGAGCATCTGGAGCGATTAGATGGCAAGAGCGAGAAGAACCAGTCGCAGTGCGGGCAGGCGCGTTTTCAAGAATATACCTTATGGTCAAGCGCATATATATGCCACCTTCAACAACACCATCGTGTCCATGACCGACCAGTCGGGCAATGTGATCACATGGGCCAGCGCCGGTACCTCCGGCTTTGCAGGCAGCCGCAAGAACACCCCCTACGCGGCGCGTATGGCGGCGGAAACGGCGGCGTCCAATTCACAGCAGCACGGCATGAAAGAAGTGGACATCTTTGTGAAGGGCCCCGGGCCAGGTCGTGAAGCGGCCATTCGGTCCATTCAGCAGAGCGGGTTGAAGGTACGTTCAATCTCGGATGTGACGCCGGTGCCGCATAACGGCGTTCGTCCGCCCAAGCGCCGGCGCGTATAGTCGAAAGGTACTCCGCCACTATGGTTATATCGTCTGAACCCGCAACGGCGAGCGTGAGCTCGCCTGATGCAAATTTGGTTACCGCTAACATGGTGCTTCCGCATCAAGTGGAAAGCCAGAATATCACCAAAGATTACGGTCGTTTTGTGATAAGCCCCTTGGAAAGCGGCTACGGTTTGACGCTTGGCAACGCCTTGCGCCGGATTCTGCTTTCGTCTTTGCCCGGCGCCGCGGTGACGAGTATTCGAGTTTCCGACGTACATCACGAATTCTCCGAGATTCCTTCTGTGCGCGAAGATATGACCCAGCTTATATTGCAGGTCAAGCAGCTGCGGCTGATCCTGTTCGGCGCCGAGAGCTCGCGCTTGCGCCTGGAGCACCGTGGCGCAGAGGGAACGGTGACGGCTGCCGATATCCAGGCGCCGGCTGAGGTGCAGATCGAGAATCCAAGCCTCTATTTGTTCACAGTCGACGACCGTGACGTCAACATTGAGATGGAATTCGAGGTCCAATCCGGCCGTGGTTTCAGCCCGGCGGAAGATCGCGGTCGCCTGCCCATCGGCGAGCTGCCGGTTGATGCCGTCTTCAGCCCCATCAAGCGCGTCAACTACGAAGTCGAGCGCGCGCGTGTGGGCCAGCGCACCAATTATGACCGGCTGGTGCTCGAAGTATGGACGGATGGCACGATTCGACCGGAAGAAGCTGTCGCGCAATCGGCGCAGATTATGATGCACCATCTCAAGGTCATCGCCGGTGTAGACGAAGACTGGTTCCAATCCATCGAGCTTCCGCCGCAAATTGAAGACGAGCCAACTTATCCGCCGCTCTACGATAAACCCATCGAAGAACTGGATCTGAGCGTGCGCGTATTCAACTCCCTGAAGCGCACGGGCATCACCTCGGTCGGCGATGTGCTGGATATGTTGAATCGCGGTCCCGATGCCATGCTGGCGATACGTAACTTCGGCGAGAAGTCGCTGGATGAGTTGGAAGAAAAGCTGCAAGAGAAGAATTACTGGCCGCATGAGAAGGTCGAATAACAGGTAAGTGAGGCTTAATTATGCGACATCGTCATCACGGCAAGAAGCTCAACCGCAGCGGCAGCCACCGCAAGGCGCTGCGCATGAATCTGGCGAGCGAGCTTTTTACGCACGGGCGCATCAAGACCACCTTTCACAAAGCCAAGTTCGTTCAGGGACATGCCGAGCGGCTGATCACCATTGCCAAGCGTGGTCTGGCCAAGGCGGAAGCCAAGGACGATCAACTGGTCGCTGTGCACGCCAGGCGGCAGGTGGCTCGGCGCTTGAACAACAATCGCATTCTGGTCGGCAAGGTATTTGATGAATTGGCGCCGCTATACGCGGAGCGGCCGGGCGGTTATACCCGTATCTTCAAGCTGGGTCCCCGCAAGGGCGACAACGCCGAAATGGCCCTGATCGAGCTCGTTGATTATGAGACGGAAGATTGAGCGGCTGACCGGATATGAAGAGCTACGCCGCAACCCTGGCTTACGACGGCAGCGAGTATCAGGGCTTTCAACGTCAGCCCCCGCCGACGCCGACGATTCAGGCGGCGCTCGAAGCAGCTGTGGCGGCGGTTGCCAGACAAAACTGCGCGGTCATTGGCGCGGGGCGCACTGATAGCGGGGTGCACGCGCTGGGGCAGGTCATCGCATTTGATGTCAACTGGAATCACAGTGAGGACGAACTCTTGTCCGCGATTAATTCGCAATTGCCAATGGACATCGCCCTGCAGCGGCTTTGGCGGCAGGATGACTTTCATCCCCGCTACGACGCGCGCTGGCGGCAATACGCTTATCGGATTGCCACGGTGACTGCGCGCAATCCCTTGTTGAATCGCACGGTATGGCAGTTGATTGGCGAGCGGATGGACTTGGCAGCCATGAAGAAGGCCGCGGCAAAGTGTCTGGGCGAGCATGATTTTGCCGCCTTCGGCAGGCCGCCGCAGCCGGGCAGCACAAATACCGTGCGCCAGATTTTCCAGTCGCGCTGGGAGATGGCAACCGAGGAATACGGCGCGGCCTATACTTACCGAATTCGCGGCACCGCGTTTTTGTACCACATGGTGCGCCGGCTGGTGGGAACAATGGTGCAGGTGGGGCGGGGCAAGCTCTCGCTCCAGGGATTTGAAGATATCATGCGCAGCCGCGATATCGAACGAGCGAAAGTGTTGGCGCCGCCGCAGGGATTAGTTTTGGAAGCGGTCGGCTATTCGCCGCGCATGGCGCAGAATATGACTTGTGAAATGGCCGAGGCGCCGCTGGAGGAATCTATATGAGAGCGCAAGTTCAGAAGACTTATGCCACTACGCCCAGCGTCATTGAGCGGCGCTGGTGGGTGATTGACGCCAAAGGCATGACTTTGGGTCGAGTCGCTTCCAAGGTGGCGCCGCTGCTGCGCGGAACGCACAAACCCTACTTTACGCCGCACCTCGATACCGGCGATTACGTGATCATCGTCAACGCCGACAAGATCCACGTGACCGGCAAACGCATGGACCAGAAAGTGTACTACCGGCACAGCGGCTATCCCGGTGGTCTCAAGAGCCTTACCCTGCGCGAGCTAATGGTCAGGTATCCCAACCGCGCGATGAAGTACGCCATCAAAGGCATGTTGCCCAAGGGCCCGTTGGGGCGGCAGATGTTCAAGAAACTGAAAGTCTATGCTGGCGGGGAACATCCGCATCAAGCGCAGCAGCCCGAGAGCTTGGAATTATAAGTCAATTGACAGAAGGACAGCTGCCGCTCGACAAGATATACCGGAGCAAGAATGTCCGCGAGCGGCGCCCCATGAGGAGCGAGTAGATGTCAGCACAGTATTATGAAGGAATCGGCCGCCGAAAGTCCGCCTCGGCGCGTGTTCGGCTCTTCCCGGGCGGCACCGGCAGGTTCATCATCAACGGCAAAGAGGGCATGGAGTATCTGCCGCGTCTCGGCGATATGGAGACCTGCATCGCGCCCCTGACTCACATCGGCCAGGAACGCAGTTATGATGTATCCGTGCACGTGAACGGCGGCGGCATCACAGGGCAACGCGACGCCATTTTGCTGGGCATCGCGCGCGCTCTGGAAAAGATCGATCCCGACCTGCGCGGCGCCCTTAAACGAGAAGGTTTCCTCTCTCGCGACGCCCGCGTCAAGGAACGCAAGAAACCCGGCTTGAAACGCGCTCGCAAGGCGCCGACCTACACCAAACGCTAGCAGCGCAGTTCCTATACATAGACTCATTATCAGCCAGATGCCTGCATTGGCGTCCGGCTGATTTTAGTTTGGCCGGTCGCGCAGCCTGATCTGTCGCTTGACGAATCGGACTCGTGTACGCATGATAAACGGGGACGACTGTGCAGCTACATCGCTCAGCAGGGGGCGCGCCATTCTCATCACATCGCCTGACCAAATCACTGCCGAGTGGCTGACGCGACGATTACGCGACGGCGGATACCTGTCCTATTTTCGCGTCAACGATGTACGCCTCATTGGTCGTGAGGAAAGTGGTGCGGCAACACGATACAACTTGCGGATTCGCTACAGCGACATGAGCGTCACGCGCAGCCTGCCCGGCAATATGCTTCTGTATGTATATCGCGCCGGGCACCCGCTTGCTGATAGAGAAGTCACATTTTACCGTACCATCCTGCCTGCAATGCGTCAGCGATTCGGGGAAGGCGACCTGGGAGTCAGCGATGCCTACGACGCCTTTTACGATATCGATGCTGATCAATCTCATGTGCTCATCGCCGGAATTCCGGCCGGCTACAAAGAGCATCGTGAAGCAGTCCCGCCGACCGGACGCCACTTCGTGCAGTTGGCCGAGACCATCGCCAAGATTCATGCGAGCTTCTGGCAACATGGCGATCTGGCGCTGACGGAAGCCCAACTGGAGGACCGCCTGGCGCGGCAGCGTGAGGGCTTTGACCGCTTCCTGTCGGACGGGATGTTAAGACCGGACCCGGACCAGCGCGCCACACTGAACGCGGTTGCCGGGCGTATGCCGGCGGATATCCGCGATTCGCTCCTCTCCGGACAGCATGTCACCGTCATACACAACAATCTAAAGCCGGGCAACCTGGTGTATTCGCATCGCGCGTGCCGCATCCTCGATTGGAAGGATTGGCGGACCGGTTTGGCGGTTGAGGATCTGGCCTACCTGATCGCATTCCACTGGCCGCCGGCCAAACGCAAATTTGAGGAACCGCGCTTCCTGCAAAGGCATTGGGCGGAAATGAAACGCCACGGCGTCAGCGACTACGCCTACGAAGATTATCTGCGGCATTACCGCAGGGCCATTGGCTTGCGCTTGGGTGAAATGATCGGCTCCTGGCGAATGGAAGACTGGCGCGACGGCAAGTGGCGGCTCTGGGACAGCATTTTGGCCGGGCTGCGCGCCTTTGACGAACACGATGTCAAGCAGTTTTTCCCAGGTTAGCGCCGGATGGACTGTCACAGATGATCACCATCATTGGTTTGGGTCCCGGTTCGATCGACCATTTGACGCGCCGAGCCTGGGAGGTGCTCCAGAGCGCCGAAACGGTATATCTGCGCACCTCGCGACATCCCTGCGTCTCGCGGCTGCCGGCCGCTGTCAAGCGCCTTAACTTTGACGAGGTTTACCAGAGCGTCGAGCGATTCGAAGATGTGTACGCCGAAATCTCCGAGCGCATTCTGGCGGCCGCCAAGCGTGATGGGCGAGCGGTATACGCGGTGCCGGGCGATCCGCTGGTCGGCGAGGCCAGCGTAGCGCGCATTATGGAGGCGGCGCGCGCCGAAGCGATTGACCTGGAAATAATTCACGGCCTCAGCTTTATTGAGCCTTGCCTGACGCTCATCGGCCATGATGCTTTGGACGGCTTGCAGATTCTGGACGCGCTTGCAGTGGCCGAGAAGTACCATCCGCCGATTAACCCGGCGCTGCCGGCGCTTCTGGCGCAGGTCTACAGCCGCGACGTCGCCTCGAATCTCAAGCTGACGCTGATGAATCAGTACCCCGACGAGTTCCAGGTTGCGCTGGTGCATGCGGCTGGCGCCCCAGACGCTGAAGTAGAATCGCTAAGCCTCTTTGAGATCGACCGCAGCGCCAAGATCGACATCACTACTTCGCTCTACCTGCCAGCCCTGGACGAGCTCAGCAGCTTTGAATCGCTGCAGAACATCATCGCCCGCTTGCGGTCGCCCGAAGGCTGCCCCTGGGATCGCGAACAGACGCATAAGTCGCTGCGCCCCTTTCTCATAGAAGAAGCCTACGAAGTCCTGGATACGCTGGACGCAGACAGCCCGGCGGCGCTCTGCCAGGAATTGGGCGATCTGCTTCTGCAGATACTCTTGCACACGCAGATAGCCATCGACGAAGGCGAGTTTTATATGGCGGACTTGCTGCGGGGCCTGAACGAGAAGATGCTGCGGCGTCACCCGCACGTATTTGGCGATGTGGCGCCGACCAGCGATCTGGCCCAGCTCTCGCGCATCTGGAACGAAGTCAAGGCGGCGGAAAAAGCGGAGACCAACCAGCAGAGCGACTCGCTATTGGATGGCGTTGCCAAGGCCGCGCCGGCGCTGTTTGTCGCGCAGCGATATTCCGCCCGCGCCGCCAAAGTCGGCTTTGACTGGCCCGATATCACCGGCGTAGAGGCCAAATTCAAGGAAGAACTGGCTGAGGTCCTCGCGGCTGAGACCACCGAGGAGCGCATCAATGAGTTGGGCGATCTGCTCTTTGTCACGGTGAATTGGCTGCGCTGGCTCGGCGTTGACGACCCGGAGAGCTTGCTGCGCAGCATCAACGCCAAGTTTTATCGCCGCTTCAAGCATGTGGAGTCTCAAGCTAACAGCGCCGGCAAGCCGTTGGGCGACTTTACCTTGGACGAACTTGGCAGCTGGTGGCAGGATGCCAAGCGCTTGGGCCTGTGATGGATCGAGCTAGCGGCTTGCTGGAAGGCCGTCTCTCAGTTCAAGCGGCGATCGAGGCCGGCTGGCGCGATGTGCATCAGATTCTGATTGACAGCCAGAAGCGTTATGACCGGCGACTCAGCGCTCTGCTGCGCCAAGTTGATGAAGCCAATATTCCGGTCTCCTTCGTCACAAAAGACGCTATTCAGCAACGGGCTAGCGGCAAGTCTCATGGCGGCGTATTGGCTGAGGTTGGCGAGCGCAGGTTTTGCGATCCGGCGGATTTGCTGCCAGTAGAGCGAGCGGCCTTCATCGTCATGCTGGATGGCATTGAAGACCCCTACAACTTCGCGGGCGCTGTCCGCTGTTTGTACGCGGCCGGCGTCGACGGCCTTGTGCTCCTCCCGCGCAATTGGACCAGCGCTAGCGCCATTGTCGGCCGGGCCAGCGCCGGCGCCATCGAGCGGATGCCCTTGGCGATTGCGGAGACCGCGGCGCAAGCGGCAGACTCTTTTCGCGCGTCGGGATTACAGATTGCGGTCGCCGCCAAGTCGGCGCGCTCACGCCCTCCCGATCAGGCGGATTTGACGCGGCCAACATTTCTGCTCATCGGCGGCGAGCGGCGTGGCGTGACCCGCTCCTTTGCGCAGTCTGCCGACTTGACGCTGGAGATTCCCTACGGGCGCGATTTTGACCAGTCCTTGGGCACGGTGGCCGCCACAGCCATCATCGCGTTTGAGGTAAAGCGACAGCGCGAGGCTGCGCTAGCGTAGGGCAAGAGGCGGGCGATTGCCTGTCGCGAACTAGCAACCTCTGCTAGTATGCCAAGTGATCTCAACTGTTGCACTCAACGAACAGGAGACTCTACATGAAGGCACTGATTCTCGCCGCGGGGCAAGGTACGCGCCTGCGTCCGGTCACATTGACCATGCCCAAGTCGCTGGTGCCGGTTGCCAATCGCTGGCTGATCAACTATGCGCTGGATGCCTTGAAAAAGGCGGGTTTGACCGATATCGGCATCGTCGTCAACAGCCTGGATTCGCCCATCGTCGCCAACCTGAAAGACGGCAAGTTCGTCGGCGTCAGAATCGAGTATATCGTTCAGGATGAGCAGCTCGGCCTGGCCCATGCGATATCGCTCTGCCGCGACTTCGTCGGCGATGAACCCTTCACCGTCTTTCTCGGCGACAATATCTTCCAGGACAAGATGACCGACCTCTTGACCTCTTTCGCGGAATCGAGCGATGAAGCCGCCGTCGTTCTGGCATCGGTTCCGGACCCCTCGCGCTTTGGCATCGCCGAAATCGCCAACGGAAGCATTGTGCGCGTGGTGGAGAAACCGCAAGATCCGCCCTCCAACCTGGCTATTGCCGGCGTGTATCTCTTCCGCAAGTCCATCTTCGACGCCATCAGCCGCATCAAGCCATCGGGCCGCAACGAGCTGGAGATCACCGACGCGATTCAGGTCCTGATCGATGACGGGCTGCCGGTGACCTCTTACGAGCTGAGCGGCTGGTGGATCGACGCCGGCAAACCCGATGCCATCATCATGGCCAATCAATTGGTGCTGGAAGAACTGCCTTATACGCCGGCGCCCGAAACCAGCCAGCAAATCGAAGGGCAGAGCGAAGTCTCTCATCGTGTGTTGATCGGTTGCGGCAGCCGCGTCATCGACAGCGTAATTCGCGGGCCAGTCATCATTGGCAAGAACACCATCATTCGCAACAGCTATGTTGGGCCCTACACTTCGATTGGCGACAACGTCGTCTTGGATGGCAGCGAAATTGAAGCCAGCATTGTCATGAAAGACTGCGAGATCCGCAACATTCTCGGGCGGATTGACCGCAGCCTGCTGGCGGATAATGCTCGGGTCACCTCAGCCGCGCACGTGCCGGATGCTCACCGCTTTGTTCTCGCGGAAAACAGCTACGTGCAATTCTAGTGCTTATCCAAGCGAGCGCGGTGACAGCAAATTTCGCCGCCGCAGGAAATCCGCTTCGGGGCCCATCCAGGCGAATCGCCGCAGGTCAACTTTGCCCCGGCTGTCAAATTCGACGCCCTCCGCTTCCAGCAAGCGTCGTTGTTCGTCGGCCTGCGGGCTGTAAGGCGGAAAGCTGATCGTGCCGCGACTGTTGATGACACGGTGCCAGGGGATAGACTTGCCCCGCGGCGTCTTGCGCAGCGCCGTACCAACCCAGCGAGGCGCCAGCCGCTTCATGCGCGCCGGCGTCATGTCCTCGTCCGGCGGTATCATAGAGGCGATCTGGCCATAACTGCTGACCGCTCCGACGGGAATCTCGCGCACGATTTCCCATACGGTCTCGAAGAAGGTCTTGGCATTAGGCGGATTAAACATTTGCAGTCCATAATTGAGGCGGGAAATAACTGCGTGCTCTATGGAATGCGCTCCGCATTTGGACGAACGGGAGAACGATATGCGCTTGATTGGGCTGACGATTGCAGCTGTAAACATGGAAGAGATGGTGCGCTTCTATAATGCCGTCTTCGGCGCTGGGCTCAAAGAGACGGTGCATATCGGCGATCAACAATTCTACGGCGGCGCGCTCGCGGGCCTGGATGTGGTGCTCTGTCCCAATGCCATCGCCGGTGTGGTGGCCGAGCAGAATCGTCAGCAATTCCGCTTTGAAGTCAGCGATATCGAAAGGGTGATGGAGCAGGGCTTGGCGAATCATGGCAGCGAGATCAACCCGGTAGACGAATACAAAGGCGCCAAGGTTGCCTCCCTGGCCGATCCCGATGGCAATACCATTGAGTTTGTCGAGCAGGTCTCATAAGGCGGCGCTAATGCTGCGCGTCAGTTCCTCCAGCGTCGGCGTATAATTGCCCAGATGGCGCACGACGATGCCGCTGGCGTAATTGGCCAGTTGGACGGCATCCGCTGCCGCAGCGCCGCCAGCCATCACCAGCGTGGTGGTCGCGATGGCGGTGTCGCCAGCGCCGACCGTGTCGAAAACATCGCTGACGCTTGGCGCCGGGCAATGTTGTGTCTTGCCGTCACACGCGACCGTGGCGCCGCGATTGCCGCGCGTGATAACTGCCGCGCGCCCGACCGCAAGCGCGTTCGCTAATTCCAGCGCGGCCCGACTGAAATCGTCATCACTGACCAACTCGCGATTGAGGTATCGCTGCGCGTCATCGGCATTGCACTTGATAAGATCCAAACCTATGAAGCTGGCAAACTTGCCTTGTACGTCTGCTGTGATTAAGACCCCGCAATGGCGGCAGAGTTCGCGAATGCGCTTTACCAATCCCGGCGTCAGCAAGCCTCCATGATAATGGGAGAGCAATACCGCATCCACTCGCTCCAGCCGGCTCTCGGCGAAGGCCACGATTATTAATTCTGTTTCTTCATCGATGGCGCGGCGCGTCAGCGTGTCGATGCGCGTCACTTGCTGCGGAAAGCGCAGTCCCATCTGCGCCAGGATGCGTGTCTTGACCGTGGTCGGGCGATCAGCGCAGCGGATCAGCCCGCTGGCATCAATCCCTTTGTCTTCCAGCGTTTGGACGAGGCGCGTACCAGCATCATCCTCGCCGATCACACCCACCTGTACCGCGCGGCTGCCGAAGGAGACGATATTCGCGGCTGGATTTGCGGAGCCGCCAGCGATATAGCGCTTGGACTCCAGTTCAAGCACCGGTACCGGCGCTTCCCGGCTCATGCGCGTCGGCTTGCCGGTGATGTATTCGTCCAGCATCACATCGCCGATGACCAGGACCGTCTTTCCGGCCAGTCCGGCTACCTCTGACAGAAGTTGTTCGGGCATGCTTGCTCTTTCGCTCCGCTGACGCAATCCAGTTTACAATAGAATCCACACTTGAATGAAGGCAGGCATGCGGCTCAGCGTCTTGCTTGCCGCCGGACAGCCAAAACGAAGCGCGGCAAACGCAGCATGCGCCGCCAGCGCCAAGGCTGTCGCAGCAAGCGATAGAGCCACTCCAGGCCATGCTGCCGCATCCACTTTGGCGCGCGCGGAATGACGCCGGCGATAAAGTCGAGCGAGCCGCCAACGCCCATCGCCATTGATACCTGCAAGCGCGGCAAGTTTCGCGCGATCCACTTGTCTTGCTCGGGCGCGCCGTAGGCAACAAAGAGAATGTCGGCGCCGCTGCCATTGACCAGCTCGACGATATGGTCTTCCTCGCCGGCTGAGGGACTGCCGACGTATGTGCCAGCGACGTTCAAGCCGGGGAAGCGTTCCTGCAGGATCGCCGCGGCCTTCTCCGCCACACCCGACGCTGCGCCCAAGAAGAAAATCTTCCAGCCACGCTCGGCGGCATGACGCGCGATATAAGGAACGCCATCCGAGCCCGTCACCCGCTCCGGCAGCGGCGCGCCCAGATGCCGGCTCGCCCAGAGCAGCCCAATCCCGTCAGGCGCGCAGACCGCCGCGCGCTGCAGAATGGCGAAGAATATCGGATCCTTCCGCGCGATCATGATGAATTCCGGGTTGACTGTGCAAACGTGCCGGGCGCCGCCGCCTTCTCGTATCCAACGGTCGATCTCTCGCAGCCAGCTCTCATACGTGATCGAATCGACTGGCACATCAAGGATTCTCAGTCGCTTGTCCTGCTCAACCGTCGGCGGGCTCGGGCTGAGATCCGCCTTAGGCGCCGGTTTCTTGTCCAGCACGCGCCGGGCAGCGTCTGTGACTTGCTCCACCGTCACCAGCTTCATGCAGGTCCGCGCCACGCAGCCTCCGCGCGCGCCCAGAGAATGCCCGATGTAGCTGCAGGGGCTGCATTCGACGCCGCTGCGCAGAACGATCGCTTGAGCGCCGATCGCCCAGGGTCGCCAGGCATCGGCATTGCTGGGCCCGAATATGCTGATCACAGGTGTGCCGGTCGCCGCGGCAACATGCATGACACCGCTGTCCGCGCCGATGAAAAGATCCGCGCCGGCTAAGACTTCCGCCAATTGCGGCAGCGTCGTCCGGCCCACCAGATCCGTGGTGTTCACGTCCGCGAGCTGCTCGGCGATGCCGGGCTCATCTTCTCGCGATCCAACCAGCACAATCTCGGCCTCGTGGCTTTCGCTGAGTTGACGAGCCAGCGCCGCGAACCTCTCCGCCGGCCAACGCCGAGCCCTGCTATAACCGCCGCTGCCAGTGTGCAAGACGACTCTCGGCTTGTCGCGGACAGATGTCGTTCTGCCCGCCATGGGCTCGCGCTTCACCTGCGCCGGACGCGGCTTGCGGCTCGCGCCCAGCAGCCCGACCAGCTCCAGCCAGTACTGCGCCTGATGCAGCGCGCCGAAGCCGGAATCGTCAATAGAATCGGTCAGAAATCCGATATTCCGGTTCTTCAGGCCGACGATGCGCTTAGCGCCACAGGCTTTGGCAATCAGCCAGAACTTGAAGACGCCAGTCCGCAGCGTGAAATGATGAAAGAAAATCACTGTATCGTACTTGCGCCGGCGCAGACTGAAGATTAGCCGCAGATTCGCCGGCGAGTAGAACGACCGACCCGCGCTGCCGCCGCGCTTTAGTGGAATCGCCGCGTCGATTAAACCGGGCGGGAAAACCGGCAGCGCATGCTCCGAAGCCAGGAGGTCGATAGCAGCTTGCGGATAGGCTTCGCGCAGGGCGGCTATTGCGGGCGTGGTCAGCACCAGGTCGCCGATATCCGCCAGTTGCGCCAGCAGCAGTCGCGGTTGATTCGATTCAGAAAACATATCAGATAGCCGCCGTGTCGATTGAAGACGGCGCGCCCAGCGCTGCAATGGCCTGCATCACCTGCCCAGCTGCGGCCGCCCAGGTGAATCGCCCGGCGCGTTGACGTCCACGCAGAATCAACTTTCGCCGTAGAGGCTCGTCGGTGCTGCAGCGGCTCATAGCCTCAGCGATTTCCGCTACGCTGAGGGGATCGACCAGCAGCCCGGCGTCGGCGACGATCTCGCCCAAGCTGGATGTCTTGCTGGCGATAACAGGCGTTGCAGCATGCATGGCTTCAATGGCGGGGAAGCCGAAACCTTCATATAAGCTGGGAAACACCAAGGCAATCGACCCAGCCAGCAATCCAGCTTTGTCGGCTTCGTCGATGTAACCGGCGAGCCGAACATTACGCGCCCCCGACAGCCAGCCCTCTTCAAACAGCCAGCCCTTTCCGCCAGCCAAGACCAGCGCAATCTCGTTATCAACTTCGTCATGCTGCCATCGAGTAAAAGCCTGTACCAGCCGGCTGATGTTCTTGCGCGGCTGCAGTGTGCCGAGAAACAAAAAATACCGCTCCGGCAGCTGATACTTGGCGTGCGCGGCGGCGACATCCGCGGCCGACGCCCGCAAGTTTTCGCCATCGACGCCGGGATAGACCACATGAATCTTGTCCGCATTTGTCCCGTAGTAGCGGCGCAAGTCGTCGGCTGTGGCCTGGCTGTCGGCCAAGACGATATCAGCCCGCGCCTGGCTGTAGCGTGTTGTCGCGTTCAAATAAGCCCGTTGCAGCGGCGTATGCGCGGCTGGGAAGGCTTTGAAGCCCAGATCGTGCACCGTGGCTATGGCGCGTCCGGGAAAGAACGCTGGCAGCGTATGCGCTGGCACAAAGGTGATATCCGGCCGGGCTTGCCAGAGCGCAGCCGCAAGGCGCAGATGTGTCCATAGGCGCGGGAAGGGAATGACCACTTGTTCAGCATTTGCCGAGTCGGCGAAGTGACCGGCGGGGGGGGGCTCTCGCATGTATAGCGAGATGCGATGGGGTTGCCTCAGATTTTCATTGGCGGCGAGCAAAGCTTGGATCAGTCTCAGCGAGTAATGCTCAGTACCAGTTGGTCGGGAGGATGTACTGCGGCTGGCGTCTATCGCGATGTGGAAGGGCATACCTTGGTCCGGCGCCGGTCGCTTGGCAGGTGAGCTTAGAGCCCAATGATGTGGTCGCCGTCTCGACTGTTGTATACATGGCGCGTATCCACGATGACGCAGCTATTCGCCGCGATCTCTCGCCAGTCAAAGGCGGAATGATCGGTGACGACAACCACGCAATCCGCGCTTCGCAACAAGGCCGGGCTGAATTCTGCGCCGCTGATCAGGGTCTCGGGATCCAGGCGAAGTTCCGGCACGTGAGGATCGCAGTAGGCGACTTCCGCGCCTCGCTGACGCAGCAGGCTGATAATATCCAGCGCCGGGCTCTCGCGGACGTCATCCACATCGCGCTTGTAAGCCGCGCCCAAAATCAGCACTTGCGAGCCGCGAACCGACTTCTGCTGGTCGTTGAGCGCCTGCGTGATTTTATCGAGTACGTAGAGCGGCATTGCCGCATTCACCTCGCTGGCCAATTCGATAAAGCGCGCGTTGTAATCCAGCGTACGCAGCTTCCAGCTCAAATAGTGCGGATCGACCGGGATGCAGTGACCGCCCAGACCCGGCCCGGGATAAAAGGGCATATATCCGAAAGGTTTGGTGGCGGCGGCGTTGATGACTTCCCAGACGTCAATATCCAGCTTGTCGCACATCAGAGCCATCTCGTTGACCATGCCGATGTTGACCGCGCGAAAGGTATTCTCCAGCAGCTTGACCATCTCGGCGGCTGTCGGCGAGCTGACGCCGATGATCTTGTCCACCGCTGCTTGGTAAAGCGCTTGCGCCACTTCCGTGCAGCTATCCGTAATGCCGCCGACCACTTTGGGCGTATTGCGAACGGAATACTGTCGGTTGCCCGGATCGATCCGCTCCGGGGAATAGGCCACGAAGACTTCTTCGCCGACCTTGAGCTGCTCGCGTGTAATCTCGGGCAGTATGATCTCTTCGGTTGTGCCGGGGTAGGTCGTGCTTTCCAATACGATGAGCATGCCCGGCCGGCATATCTCGGCTATCGAACTGGCTGCCTGGCTGATGTAGGACATATCGGGGTCGCGCGTTTTGCGCAGTGGCGTCGGCACGCAGATGCTGATGGCATCGGCCGCGCACAGATCATCGTAGTCGCAAGTTGCGCGGAGCATCCCGGCATCCACGAGCCGGCATACGCTGTCAGCCGGGACATCATCTATATAACTGCCCCCGGCGTTAAGCGTCCGCACCTTGTCTTCGTCGACATCCAGGCCCAGCACCGTGAATCCGGCGCCGGCGAACTCGACCGCCAGCGGCAAACCGACATAACCGAGGCCGGCCACTGCCACGATGGCTGTTCGGTCCGCGATCTTGCCCAGCAGTAACTGTTTGTAATTCATTGCCGCCCTGTGTGGCTGTCATGTCACAACTCAATTATAGTACGGCGCTGCCTACGCCTGCAGGCAAATGTCAAGCAAAGGCACAACAGGTTCTACACTGGTAATGCGGCAGATGCTTGAAAAATGGCGGCGCAAATGAGAAGCAGGGGGCCGGGCCTCTCGTTTGTTTCGAGAGACCCGGTAGCAATCTACACAGCGATTTCACGCTGCTCATAGCGGTAGAGCGCCGCCAGCAGCATAATCACTGACAAGCCCGCGAATCCGGCGATATGCGGCCAGATAAAGCCCTGGGACAATATCTCGCCGGTGTTGTAGTAGGTCAGGAAGGATATGGCGCCCACAGACTCGGCCACCGTGCCTTCGGCCGCCGCGCCGATCGTCTGCAGCATGTAGCTGATGATGACGAAGGCGGTCACAATGCCGAGCGCGACCGACCGGCGGCGCACCAGCACGGCGATGAGCATGGTCGCCGCCATGACGAAAACCATCAGCGGGATGAGATAGAAGGTGACTTCCGCCAGGCGCGCCACATCCAGTTCGACGCCGCCCAGTATGACGCCGGCATAGAGTCCCAGATAGATCAGGACGACCACGCCCACAACGCTCACGGCGTATGCCAGAAACTTCTCAACCATGACCTGCGCGCGCGATACGGGCAAGCTCAAGAGCACATCGCTGGTGCCTTCGTCTTCTTCGTTGGCGCTGATTCGCATACCCATGACCACCGGGTAGACGGCGAATATCAGGGCCGACTTGCCGAAGAAACCGAGGGCCACAAAGCCTTCATTGCTGGTGAATACCGCCAGGTCATCGCCAACGCCTACCATGGCCAGGATCACCGGCGGGAAGCTCTCCAGCAGCGCGGCCATTGCCTGCATATCAAACAGCGGCACCATCAACACCACCAGCAGCGCCATCGCCGCCAATCCGACCCCCCAATAGACCATTTGCTTCCAGGTCTGATTGAGTGTCTCGCGGAAAACTGAACCAATCATTTTGGGGCCTCCTAGATGCCGATGTCTCGGCTGACGAACATTCTCAGGGACAGGGCGAAGCCGATCAATGCGGCCAACAGCAGCACGACGGTATTCGCCGGATCATAGGTACCCAGCACGAATGCCTCGCCATGCACGTAGCTGAAGTAGGACAGGCTCTCCATCAGATCAGCGGCGGCGCCACCGGCGGCCGCGCCGATGGCGTTGAACAGGTAGCTGACGATGACGAAGGCGGCGGACAGAGCGATCGCAACCGAACGCCGGCGCAAGACGGTCGCCAGCAGACTAGTCACCGTCATCACCAGCAGCAGGCCCGGATACAAATTCAGTATGCTGGCGAAGATGACACCGTTCTGCGCTTCGATGTTCAGCCCGATCAAGCCGCCGACGGTAATGGCCGCGGTCAAGACGATGATCCCCAGCCCAATCAGCGCGTAGCCGAGCCAACGTTCCAACATATACGCCGCGCGCGAAATCGGCAGCGACAGGATCACATCCATCACGCCGGACTGCTCGTCATTGGCTGTAATGTTCAAGCCGGCCATCACGGCGAATACGGACAAGAATATCGCCGCTTCCGATAAGAATACCGAGACGATCCAGCCTTCAGATGTGGTTAAGATCGCCACATCGCTGGCGCCAAAGGCTTTGAGCACGGCGGGCGGCATGCTACCGAGCAGATCGGCGTAACCCGAAATGATATCCGGGCTGGACGCGATGAAGTCGATATAGAGCCCGAGCGCGCCGAGCCCCAAACCCCAATAGAGAATCTGTTTCCAGGATGTGCGCAGGGTGTTGCCAATTACGATGCCGCTCATTAGCTCTTCTCCTTCTCGCCGCTATAGTAGGCCAGGAAAATCTCCTCCAGGGTCGGCTCTTCGACATGCAGCGTTTCCACATAACCATCGCTGATCGCCCGCAACAGCGGATCAAAATCGCCGATCACGCGCATCCGCACACGCGCGCCGTTTGCGCTGACATCCGTAATCGATGGCATGTTCTCCAGCTTCTGCTGCAAACCGGCGGGCACAGCATCGCGGAAGCCGACATCGACCCAGTTGAATTCGACATTGGTGATCTTCTCGACTGACTCCACCGCCTTGAGTTCGCCATCGCGCAAGATGCCCACGCGGTCGCAAATCGCCTGTACTTCACTGAGCACATGGGACGACAGAAATACGGTTTTGCCCTTGTCGCGATATTCGTCCATCATGGTGTGGAATGTCTGCTGCACCAGTGGATCAAGGCCGCCGGTCGGCTCGTCCAGGATTAGCAGCTCGGGCGAGTGCATCATGGCGATGATGAGTCCCAGTTTGCGTTTATTGCCCGACGACAGGTCGCGCACCTTTTTTGTTGTATCCAGATCGAGGCGCTCGGCCAGCTCGCCGGCGTGTTTGACGATGCCCCGCGTGTCGCCGCGGACGCTGGCGACATAATGGATGATCTGATCACCGGTGCGCCCCTCCCACAAGCTAAGCTCCGCCGGGAAGAAGCCGATGCGCTTGTGGATTTCCACGCTGTCAGCGCGCACGTCCAGGCCGAACATCTTTGCGCTGCCGCGGGTCGGTCTAATCAGGTCCAGCAGCAGGCGTATGGTTGTGGTCTTGCCGGCGCCATTCGGCCCCAGATAGCCGAATATCTCGCCTCGGTTAACGCTGAGATCCAAATTGCTTAGCGCTACGGTCTGCTTGGCGCCAGAGCCGTAGGTCTTCGACAGCCCCCTCATTTCAATGATGGAAGCGGACGCCATTGTGGTTTTCCTTTCGTTGACGTTTGTGGCTGCTTGCGCGTCCAAAATCCGCGGGCAACCTGACCTGATTATAGTTCGCGCTTAAAATGTTGGTCAAGAAGAATCGGCCGGCACGAAGAATTTGCGGGTTGAATATCGGGACGCCGAGGAGAAAAGCGCGACAGGCACTCATCTCCGGCGAGCCGGACGCAAGGCCTGTCGCTGTTGTGTTGACCGTCTTGCGCGACAGACTACGAATCAATTGCCGTCAGCAGTAATGGACTCCGCGCCGCCGAGATAGGGGCGCAGGACCTCGGGTATCTCGATGCTGCCATCGGCCCGCTGGTAATTCTCCATGATGGCGATCATGACGCGCGGCGTCGCCAGGCCACTGCCGTTCAGCGTATGCAGGTAGCGCGATTTGCGTGTGCCGCCGGGATAATAGCGCAGCATGGCCCGCCGCGCCTGAAAGGTCTCGGTATTGCTGCATGAGCTGACCTCGAGCCACTCTTCGCAGCCCGGCGACCACATCTCGATGTCGTATTTCTTCGTAGCGCTGAAGCCCAGATCGCCGGTCACAATCTCCAGCCGGCGGTAGGGTATGTCCAGTTGGGCGCAGATCGCTTCCGCCTGCCCGGTCATCGTCTCGAGTTCGTCATAGCTTGTTTCCGGCCTGGTGAATTTGAACATCTCCACTTTCTCGAATTGATGCACGCGCTTGATGCCGCGCACATCACGCCCGGCACTGGCTTTCTCGCTGCGGAAACAAGGCGTATGCGCCACGTAATTCAGCGGCAGCTCGGCTTCGTCCAGTATTTCGTCACGGTGCAAATTGGCGATGGCGACCTCTGCCGTCGGCAGCAGGAACTTGTCTTCGTCGGCCAGCCCATAGACAGTGTCGCGAAACTTGGGAAATTGCGCCGAGCCGTAGAGCATGTCCCCCTGCACGATGTATGGCGGGTAGATTTCCGTATAGCCCTTGGCTCGCGCATTATCCAGGAAGAAGCTGATCAGCGCGCGCTGCAGCCGTGCGCCCCAGCCCGTCAGCACATAATAGCGGCTGCCCGATAACTTGACGCCGCGCTCAAAGTCGATGATGCCCAGCGCAGGTCCCAACTCCCAATGCGGCTTGGGCTCGAAATCGAACTCGCGGAAGGCGCCGACCGGTTGATGCGCCAGGTTACTCTCTTCGCTCTCGGCTACAGGAACGCTATCGTGGGGCAGATTAGGCAGCCAGAGCATGTTTTCCCGCAGTTCCGCTTCAACCGACTCAATCCGATCGAAACCCTCGTTGATCTCGTCGCCCATCAATCGCAATTCGCGTATCAGCTCGTCAAAAGCGCTCTTGAGATCGACTTCTTCGACGGCAGTGACATCGGCCGAACCGTCCATTAAGCCGCTGGCTCGGTCGTACTCCGCAGCGCCGATGGCAGCGCAGGCCGCCTGCGCGCGAGCCGCTTTCTCTTCAGCGCTCATCGTTTTGTTGCCGCGGAGCTTGCCCATGGCGCGGTTCAGTTTGTTGCGCGCTGCCTGCGCCGTCTCAATCCGCGTTCGCGTTTCGCGCCGCTCCTTGTCCAAGGTTACAATCTTGTCGATGCGCGCCACAGCGCCAGCATCATTCAGTTTCTCGATCTGTTCTTTGACCCAATCCGGCTTCTGCCGAATCAGCGCAATATCAAGCATGTTTTTGTCTCTCCTTGAGGATCTCCGATTGCCTGGATTCAGCGAACTCCCACGCACCGCAGCCATTCATGGCCCGGTAAAGCGGCGCATGGATCTAAGATTCGCTACTAGAGGAGCTGGCGCTTGAGGACTCATAGCGGGCGCGCGCCCAATCCGGCGCGTCCTCTGGCAGGGGTTTGCGCAGATCCAGCCTGAAGCGGCGCCAGGCGATCGCCAGGCCAATCGCCACGCTGGCGATGACGAGCGCGTCAAATACTTCGGGCCTCATGAATTCCAGGAACACGGCCAGCTTACCTCTCGCGATAACGCGCCAGCAGTTGATCGGCGATGAACGTTGCCCAATCGGGCGCCGGAATCATACCGGTGCGCATACGCTCGAATTCGACCAGATGCACAACATACTGCGTCGTCGTCAGACAATTACCCAGCAGCTTGTTCAATGGGTCGCGGAGAAGCGCTGCTCTTTTGTCTTTCACAAATCAGGTCCTTCATCCGCTGCAAATCTTCTTTTGGCTAAGCGAATTCCAGAAATCGCTGAATTCAACCGCTTCCAACTGATCGTCCACGCGATAAAGCCGCTCGTCGGTCATGACGTACAAGACGCCCGCGAAGGCTTTGCGTAAATTCCGCAACTGCGGCCGGGCGCCGTCCAGCGCGTTTGCCATGCGAAACTCAAGGCCCACATCAGAAGCCGGAAGATAAAGCGCGAGCTTGCGCTTGGAGCCGTCCAGCCGCACATCAAGCTGAACCTCAAGCTGACGCACCGCGGCGTCGAGCATAAATTGGCCGCGCAGGTCAATTTCGGAGCGCGCCGGCGCGCGCATATGCGGATAAAGCAGCACATCGCGAATGCTCACCTGATCGGTCAGCAGCATGACCATCCGGTCCACGCCACTGCCGAATCCGCCGTTGGGCGGCATGCCATAACGCATGGCATTGAGATAATCTTCGTCCAGCGGCGTCGTCTCATCCGCTTCGTCCGCATATAGTCGCTTCATCTCCACAAAGCGATCCTGCTGATCGCGCGGGTCGTTGAGCTCGGTGAAGGCGTTGCCCATCTCCATGCCGGCGATGAAAAACTCGAAGCGCTCCGTGTGGCTGTCGATGTAGCGGCGCTCCTTTTCGTCGCAGACCGCTTCGCCGCCTTGTATGCGCTTGGCGAAGGGCGACATATCGCGCGGGTAATCCTTGATGATGGTGGGCTGCGTCAAGCGGGGCTCGACAAAGTTGCCCAGCAGATGCTCGACAATCATCCGGCCCCAGGTATCCGACGGGTTAAGCCCCTCGGCCAGGCCGCGCCCTTCCAGATATTCGTAAAGCGATCCGCTGCAAGGGAAATCCATATAATCAAATCCGAGCATCTCCTGCACAGCCTCGCGAATGCTGAGGCGTTTCCAGGGCGGGCTCAGGTCAATCGTCGCGCCTTGATAGTTTATGCGGGCGGACCCCGTCACCTGCTCGGCTGTATAAGCGAACATACGCTCGGTAATATCCATCACGCCGAGGTAGTCGATATAGGCCTTGTAAAACTCGAGCATGGTGAATTCGGTATTGTGCTTGTAGCTGACGCCTTCGTTGCGGAAGTCGCGGCCGATCTCGTAGACCGCGTCGTACCCGCCGACCAGCAGCCGCTTCAGATACAGCTCAAAGCTGATACGCAAATACAAATCCTGATGCAACTGATTATGATGCGTAACGAAGGGTCTCGCGGCGGCGCCGCCGTAAAGCGGCTGGAGTATCGGCGTTTCCACCTCCAGCATGCCCTCATTATCCAGGAAGTCGCGCAGCGCCTTGATCGTCCGCGCCCTTTTGACAAAGACATCACGCACGGGCTTGTTGACGGCCAAATCGGCATAGCGCTGTCGATAGCGCGATTCGACATCTTTGAATTCGCCGTACTCGATGACGCTTCCGTCTTCGCGGCGCTGTTCCTTGACGACCGGCAAAGGCGTCAATGCTTTGCTGATCAGGCGGAGCTGCTGCACGGCCACGCTGATCTCGCCGGCGCGCGTCCGCATCATTGCGCCGCTGGCCTGCACAAAGTCGTCGACATCAATCAGCTTGCGCCGGACCTGCTCGTAAACTTTCTCGCCCAGGTTGTTGACGCGCAGAAACAGTTGTACGCGTCCGCTTTCGTCTTCGATATGCGCGAAGGACACTTTGCCTTTGCTGTTGAGCCGGCGAATGCGGCCCGTAACCGTCACTTCAAGCGGGTCAGCAGCATCCCCTTCAGCGCCCGCGCCAGCACGCTCTTCTTGCGTTAGAAACGCCTTCACAGCATCGGCTATGCTGCAGCTGCGGCTCACGCGCGCCGGATAAAGCTCAACGCCCAAAGCTTGCAGGCGCTCAGCCTTTTCCAGCCGCTCCAGTTCCAGTTTCGTCGGTTGCCACATGACGCGGCCGGTCTCCCTGATCGCATTTGGCGTATTGCGCGCCCGTGAAGCAGCGCCCATGTCGCCAAGATCCTCTGCGCTAGACAGGTAGCAGATTAGTATAAATCGCGGCGGAATTACAGATGGAATTGACAGCCGAAAAGTCGCAAAATCTTCGCTTGCAATTTCTGCGAAAAAGACTAGCCTAGGGGAATTTGCACAAAAAATTGCAGGTTCCGCGGCCGCATGCAAGATACTGAGGACTCACAGCCTCCCAATCGCTGGCTTATCACGTTGCTGGTGGTTTCGCTGGCGCAGGCGCTGGGCACGGGCGGCATCTCCCTCGTTTATCCCTTCTTGCCACTCTACGTACAGACCCTAAAGGATGCGCAATTCATCAGCCCGGAGTTGCTGGCCGGGATTGTCATTGCCGCGCCGCCGCTGGTGGCGACCATCTCGACGCCCTTCTGGGGGCGCTTGGCCGATCAATACGGCCGCAAGAAGATGGTCATGCGCGCCATGTTCGGCGCCTCGATCATTCTGGCGCTGATGGCATTCGCGCAGACGGCTTTCGCGCTGATCGCCCTGCGCGCGCTGCAGGGCCTGACCAGCGGTATCATCGCCGCCAACATGGCTTTGGTCGCCGGTGAAAGCCCGCGCGAGCGCATCGGCTTTGCGCTGGGCACGCTGCAAGTGGGCTTGTTCGGTGGCGTGGCGGTGGGTCCCATAGTTGGCGGCGTGCTTGCGGAACGCTTTGGATTTCAAGTTCCTTTCTTGTTCACATCCGCGATGCTGGTGCTGGCCGGGCTGTTAGTCACTTTTGGCGTTCGCGAAAGCTATCAGCCGCCCGCCGGCAGCCGCCTGGACTTGAACCCCTTGAAAATGGTCCGCGCTTGGAAAGGCATCTTGCGCGCTGGCGGCGTCAGGACGGTTTATTCGCTGCGCTTTCTCAATGGATTCGCCCAACGCTCGATTATGCCCATCGCGCCACTGTTTGTGCTGGCGTTGATGCCGACTGTACTGGCGACAGGCGCCAGCAGTTACGCCGGTCTGGTGCTTACCGTGTCGGCTATCACGACTACCGCCGGCTCCTTGATTCTCGGCTGGCTCAGCGACAAGTGGGGTCATCGAAATATGCTCGTGGCCGCTGCCCTGATGGCTGTCCTCTTCTACGTGCCGCAAGCCTTCGTCAGCAACATCGGCCAGTTGTTGCTATTTCAAGGACTGGCCGGATTCTTCGCCGGCGGCGTCTTGTCAGCGCCCGCGGCCATGCTGGCCAAATTCACCGATTTGGGCGACGAGGGCTCAGTCTACGGCTTGGACGCCTCCGTTTCGTCCTTCGCCAACGGCATGGCGCCGCTCACGGCCTCCATCATCGCTGCGGTCTTTGGTTTGCGGGCCGTCTTTGCGGTTGTCGCGCTCTACTATCTGACGATTCTCATTGTCGGCGCCAACTTCCTGCCCAAGCCGAAGCGGAAACGTTTCCGGCTGCTGGCGGGCGCCGTAAGCGGCAGCTAAAGAGTTTCGCAGGCCGGAAAAGGCCAATCTCGACTTTACGCGGATTTCAGGAGGGAAGCATCTGATATGAACTTACTCACGAAATACATGGGCTAGGTGTTCATGGCAAGAGTCCTGACAGCAAATCATCACTCGCTCGCCAGAGCGTTTTCTTTTCCCCATAGTTGGAAATTCACCTTGGGTGTTCTGTTCATCGCGCAGGTCTTGTCGGCTGTCGGCTTTTCGATGATCTTCCCATTCCTGCCGCTGTATATCGAATCTCTGGGCAGCGCGGGCGGCCACAGCACCGAGCTGCTCGCCGGCCTGGTCATTTCCGTGCAAGGCATCACCATGATGATCGCCGCGCCTTTCTGGGGCGCAGTCGCCGACCGCTTCGGCCGCAAGAAGATGATCATGCGCGCGCTCTTCGGCGGCGCGATCACGCTGGCGCTGATGGGTTTTGTACAAAGCGCGGAACAGCTGATCCTCGTGCGAGCCATGCAAGGCGTCGTCACCGGCACCGTATCGGCCAACAACGCGCTGGTGGCGGCGGCAACGCCCCGGCACCGGGTCGGTTTCGCCATGGGCACGCTGCAAGTCGGCTTGTGGGCTGGCGTGGCGGTGGGTCCGCTGCTGGGCGGCGTCCTGGCTGATCTCTTCGGCTACAGCATCCCCTTCATTGTCACCGCCGTATTGCTGCTAGGGGGCGGCTTCGTTGTCATGCTGGGTGTCACTGAAGACTTCAGCGCCACACAGAAACGAGAGGACTTCCACGCCGCGGCCATTTTCCGCGGCTGGAAATCTATCGTGCAGACTTCGGGCGTCGGCATGGTATTGTTCCTGCGCTTCCTATCCAGCCTGGCGCGCGTAATCATCGTGCCAATCGCGCCGCTGTTTGTGGTCTCCTTGATCGCGCGCGAGACCGATTCCAGCAATACTTATGCTGGCCTGGTGATGGCGGTATCGGCAGCGACATCTACTTTCGGCGCAGTTTATCTGGGCAACCTGGGCGACCGCATCAGCCATCGCAAAGTGCTGATCTATTGCTCAATTGCCGCGACCGCGCTCTACGTGCCGCAGGCATTTGTCGGCGATGTCTGGCAGCTGCTATTCTTGCAAGGTCTCGCCGGGATCGCCGCTGGCGGCCTGGTCGCCTCGCCCAGCGCGCTGCTCTCGCGTTATACTGACAAGGACACGGCCGGCGCGGTCTACGGAATCGACAATTCGGTTGTGGCCGGCTCGAAAGCTGTCGCGCCCATCTTCGGCGCCTCGGTTGCGATACTGCTAGGCATGCGCGGCACCTTTATCGCCGCTGCCCTGGTATTCGCGCTGATCGCCTTGACCGCCTGGCATTTGCTGCCGGCCGACACGCTGACGCCCAAGCCGAAACGCGCCGCTCCCACCGCAAGCGCATAGGCATTGCTCCTGGCTAGAAGTTCATCGCTTGCAGTGACGCGTCCGACCGGTACAATGGAGCCATGCCACGAAAACGCGATCCACTCGAGAAAGTCGACAATTTTGCGGCGCGCCGCTCCAAGTACGCGCCGATTGCCGCGGCCTTGACACAGGTCTACGGAAGGCTTGACTGGTCGCGCAATCAAGAAGGCATGGACGAGCTGATCAGTTGCATCCTCAGCCAGAGCACCAACGACGTCAATCGTGACCGCGCCTTCGCCCGGCTCAAGAAGAATTACCCGGATTGGGAGGCGGTTCGCTTTGCCGACCTGGCGGAGTTGACCGATGTCATACGGCCGGCAGGTCTGGCGAATCAAAAGGCGCCGCGCATCCAGAATGTGTTGGGCTCCATCTACGACGAGGCGGGCGAGTACAGCATTGACTTCCTGGACGAATTGTCGATAGACGAAGCCAAAGCCTGGCTGAACTCGCTGCGCGGCGTGGGACCCAAAACCGCGGCCATCGTCTTGTGCTTCGCCTACGATCGGCCCGCCTTCCCGGTTGATACGCATATCTATCGCGTCAGCAAACGCATCGGATTCCTGCCGGAAAAACTCTCCGCTGACGACGCGCACCCGGTCATGGAAGCCATCGCGCCGGCCAGCGACTACTATCAATTTCACATCCAGTTGATTCAACATGGGCGCGACACCTGCCGCGCTCGCAAGCCGGCCTGCGAGCGCTGCCAGATCAGCGAGCATTGCGATTATTTTGCCGAACTAGAGAACACGGGCTGACCTGAGGTCAGCGATAGCCGAGGGCAAATTGCCAGCACGAGAGACTCACGTATTCATTTCGCCGCATTTCGACGACGGCATCTTCAGCTGTGGCGGAACCGCCCGCCAATTGGCCGCTGCCGGGCATGCCGTGACCATCATGACGATTATGGGCGGCTTGTACCAAGGCGAGCTGCCGGATACGCCTATCCTTGCGGACCTGCACCGGCGCTGGTTGGCGGGTGAAAGCCCCCTGCGCAGCCGTCAAATCGAAGACGAAAACGCCTCAAACGCAATCGGCGTGGATTTCATGCACGTTCCGCTGCCGGACTGTGTATATCGCCTGGCGAGCGACATAGCGCTTTACCCCTCGGAGGAGTCCTTGTTTGGCGAGATTCATCCGGCTGATTATGCGCCGCGCCTATTGAAGGGCATTCAGATCCCCGAGTTGGAAACGGCCGCCCGCGTATACTTGCCGCTGGGGGTCGGGCATCACGTCGACCATCAGATTGCCCGCCAATGGGGCATGACTCAAGTACGCGATATTCCCGATCGATCGGCGCTGCGCTTTTACGCCGAGTTTCCCTACTCGAATGCCGATCGCGCTACCGAGTTGGCGCTGAAGGAATTCGGCCTGCCGCTGGCGCCGGCGGATGTGCCGCTCAACGAGTCTGACATCCGCGCCAAGATCAAAGCAATCGCCTGTTATGAATCGCAGATCAGCACATTCTGGGATAGCCTGGAAGCGATGGAGGCCGACGTCCGGCGCGCCTTCACCGATTCGCGAACTGGCGTCTATGTAGAGCGCTACTGGAAAGTTCCCCCGTGATCGCCCGGGCGGGCTAAAGCTCGCTGCAATCCCACATGAATCCGCATTTGCCGCAGCGAACCTTGCAGGCCAACTTGTAGGTCTCGCGCTCGCAAGCCGGGCAGACCGTACTTAAAGTGTAATTGGTCAAGGGGACAGGCGCGCGTTCGGCGAAACGCGGCCCTTTTGTCTGAGGCGCGTCGATTGCCTGATCTTGGCGGCGAGACTCTCGGGTGACCATAGATGACACATCAAGTTATCTGGAGCGAAGGATAGGCGACGGTGGGATTCGAACCCACGAATGAAGGTTTTGCAAACCTCTGCCTTACCACTTGGCCACGTCGCCGAAGCGCCCATATTATACTGCCTGGCAGCGCCAATTCAAGGACGATTTAAGGTCCCGGCGTCCAGCCAAAGGGCAGGTCCTCATCCAGATTATCATAGGGACTGTCGCTATCGGCCGCGCCGGGCAGAAATTGATCCGCCGCCGTGTCTGGCTGCGCCGGCCCATGACGAATCAGCCGCCGCAGGTTACGGGCGTAATACAGCTGCCGCGACTCGTCGCCGGAGATGGCCAGCAGCGCCACACCCCGGGCCAGCATATCGACCGGCATTGGCGCGATCCTGTTCAAGAACAGCCAGGATAGCGGCGGAAGCACGCCAAAAAGAGACAGCGCGCGATAGAACAGGGGCCGGCTGCGGCCCGGCGCATAGAGCAGGGGCGCCCTGACGATGGCTGCTCGCAATCCCAGCCGAAGCATATACCTTTCCGCATCTCGCTTGGCGTGTATATAGGCGCGGCTGATCCAGGGGGCGCTTGCCCCGCTGATCAGTATCATACGCTGGACGCCATCGCTGACGCACATATTGGCCACGTTACGCGCCGATACGAAATTCAGGCGGCTGTGCGACAAACCTTGAGCGGGATCAGCGGACAAACTGCCAACCGTGTGAATCACCGCGGAATGATTGCGCGCCTTGCCGCGCAGGCTGGCCGGGCTCCATACATCCGCCGTCGACCAGCGCGTCTGCTGCGCCAATGGTCCCAGATTGTCTTCGCTGTCCGGCCGCACCAACAGGCTGACCTTGGCGCCCTCGGCCAACAGGGCAGAGGCGATATTATCACCCAGGAAGGTGCCCCCGCCCGTCACCAATATCCCTCGCGTAAACCTGGCCATGGCTCAGTCTTTGCTCGCCTGTTTCAAATGCAAGTCCTTGCGCGCCCTGCGTTTGCTGCGCTTGATCGCAGCGCTTAGGATGTGGACGTCCAACGCTTGATGCCAGCGCCTCGCCGCGACTGTTACAAGGCAAGGCTTGCCATCAGAGCAATCGCACCACTATTCGGAAAATGCTTTGAGGATTTGCCATCGAAGCTTATCGTTCCGCGCTGACTGTAATCGCTTGCGCCGCAGGCTGATTTTTTTGGGGTGTTTTTTGAGCAAAGCCAAGGCGATATGCTGTAGCACAGCGAAATTTTCTGGGCTGTGTCCTACACGAATACGGCTGTCGTCTTGCCGAAAGGTCACATCCAAGACCCGATGGAGTTTATTTTCAATGTGCCAGTGCGAACGAATTATTCGCTGGAGTTGATTGGCATCCTTCCCTTGTAAAGAGGAGATAAAATAGCGCGTCTGCGTGTTTTGCCACTGCCCATCCAGTAATTGGGCATGTTGGACGCGGACTAGCGACTGCAAGCGCGTCCAGCCTTCTTGCTGGCTTAAGTCATTCAAGACAGCGGCATCGGTCATCACTTCACAGACCCGGCGCTCGACACGACCACGCGGCTTGCTGATTTCTTCGTTGTGACTATATTGACCTATCAAGCGCGGATGGCGGTCATCCGCATAAGCGAAAAGGGACTGGGCTGCATCGTACAAACTGCCCTGATTTTCCTTTAAGGCTATGACATAATCCGCTCCGTGCTCGCTAACAATAGACTTCACGATGTCTTTCTGACAGCCCATCGCGTCCAAAGTCACGATACAGCCTTTCAAATACAGCAATTTCAGCAATTCGGGAATTTCAGGTATCTCATTGCTTTTCGCGTCCACAGCGCGCTTGCCCAAGACCAAGCCGGCTTCCACTGACCAGGCATGCAACAGATGCAAGGCGCTCTTTCCTTGCCTACGATCATGGCTGCGCCGCATCGTCTTGCCGTCTATTGCCACAATATCGCCTTCAGCTAATACTGGCTTGATGCTGCTAATCCAATCTTGGTAGCACAACTGTACCTGCTGAGGGTCTAATAGTTGGAAGACGCGGGCAAATGTATCGTGCGAAGGAATACCGTTAGGCAACTCTAAAAATCCCCTTAACCATTCCTCTTTATCCTCGCCAAAATCAACAATGTCCACCCAGGTCTCGGCGCCGCTGATCACCGCGCAGATCGCGATGATGATGATATCCAGCAACGGGTGTAATTGACCATGTTCGCGACGCGGATCTTCTAAACTGGCAAAGGCCTCCGCTATGCCACTTGGGCTCATCTCGGGCTCTCCTCATCCGTATTGATGAACCCATTCTATTCACCTTTCATTTCTTGGTGCGATTGCTCTGGCTTGCCATTCCACAATTTGCGGTATAATAGATGGTGGAATGAGGAAATGGTGTTGAGTATAGCCTTGTTCTGAAAAGCAGTCATTTCAAGATCACCTATGATCGTCGCCCTGAACTGTGTATACGTAGTGCGGCGAGATTTGGTAGCAGGCTCGGTCGCGCTGCGGCGACTATGACGAGTATCGAGTCTGCGGCTGCGGCACATATTGCGCAGATTACGAGCGATCAATCGGCTCAATCCGGAACTAGATGAGATTGAAATGGACTTTCCGAAAGAAAGTTCATTGACGGGAGCATAACGACGCCCTGACCCAACTGTTGAATTAATCAGGACTGGTGCCTTGAGCTGACGACCTGTTTGACTGTCAGCAGCCCCCGAGCTGTTTTGAAACACCTTGTAATATTGTAATAGTATGGCCGTAGCATCGGAACTACAGTGAATTCTCGCTTGGACTGTTGCGATGCCGGTTATTACCGCCTTGGAAGTCAATAAGCGCGACAAAGAACGCGTCAAGCTCTACCTCGACGATGAGTTCATCTTGAGCTTGCCGCGCGTGGAAGCAGCCAGGCTGATAATCGGCCAGCCGCTCAGCCAGCGAGAAGTTGAGGCGCTGGCGGATACCGACGCGGAACAGCGCGCCTTCGATCGAGCCCTGCGCTTTCTCTCTTTCCGCCCGCGCAGCGCGCAAGAGGTCCGCCGCAATCTCAAGAAGCATAAGGTAGATGATGCGCATATCGCGCCGGTATTGGAGCGATTGGAACGTCTCGGCTATCTGGATGACGTCGGCTTCGCCAAGTTCTGGCTGGAGAACCGCGCTCGCTTCAAGCCAATGGGGCCACGGGCGCTGCGATACGAGCTGCGATCAAAGGGCGTCGCCGACGACATCATTGAGACATTGTTGACTGACATCGACGCGGATGAGGCTGCCTATCGCGCGGCGGCAGGGCGAGCGAATCGCATCAAACGAACGACTCGACAAGCATTCAGGCGCAAGTTAAACGGATTGCTTCGTCGACGCGGCTTTGAGGCGGATACGATCAGAGATGTCGTTTTGCGCCTGGAAAGGGAATTCGAAGCAGCAGACGCAGACTACTTTCTGCCGGGTGCCGCGGAATAGTATCGGCGGATAAGCGCCGATTCAATCAGAGAAAGGAGCAGGGACGGATGTATCCCTTGGATCCCGTCTATAGACTATGGACATTATTGGAATCGCAGTTGCAGTTGTGGCCATCATCGCGGGGATCGGAGCAGGCTACGCCTTCGGCAGCCGCCGGAGCGTCAATGCCTTACTGAAGCAACAGCAGGAAGAAGGGCAGAGCGCCCTGTTGAAGGCATCCGAGGATGCCAAAGAAGTGCTGAAGACGGCTGACGACGAAAAGGCGCGAATCATCGCCAAAGCCGAGAGCGACGCGCGCCAGCGCATCAGCGAAGCAGACGCGAAAATCGCGCGCCGACGGCGTGATATGGACGACGAGGACGAGCGGATTCGACGCCGGCGTAGCGAGCTTGACAAGCGCATGGAGCGCCTCGAGCAGCGCGATCAGCAGTTTAACAAGCGGCAGAGCCGGCTCGACCGGAAAGAAAACGACCTTCTCAAGTCAGAAGCGGTGATGATCGACAAGCTCGAAGTCATTGCGCAGATGACCGTGGAAGAAGCGCGGCAGCAGCTGCTCGACTCGATCGAGCTGGACGCGCGCAACGACATGGCGCGAATCATTCGACAGGTCGAGGCGGAAGCGCGCGAAACCGCCGACGCGCGCGCGCGCAGCCTGATCGCCATGGCAATCCAGCGCTTGGCGTCGGAACAGGTCAACGAGGTCTCCGTCAGCGTTGTGCATCTGCCCAGCGACGACATGAAAGGCCGCATCATCGGCCGCAACGGGCGCAATATTCGCTCCTTTGAATTGGCGACCGGCGTTGACGTGGTCGTCGATGACTCGCCGGAGTCGGTCACTATCAGCAGTTTTGATCCAGTCCGGCGCGAGGTCGCCAAGCGGACGATGGCGAAGCTGGTTGTAGACGGCCGCATCCACCCGGCGCGCATCGAAAAACTGGTGGAAGATACACGCGCCGAAGTCGAGCAGATCGTGCGCGAAGAAGGCGAACGCGCCGCCTACGAGACCGGCATCCACGGCTTGCACGCCGAGGTGCTGAATCTGCTGGGCACGCTGAAATTCCGCACCAGCTATGGGCAGAACCAGCACATGCACGCCATCGAGACGGCGCACATCGCTGGCATGATCGCCATGGAGCTGGGCGCGGATGTCAATATCGCCAAGGCCGGCGGTCTGCTGCATGATATTGGCAAAGCCATCGACCACAACGTGGAAGGCACCCACGCGCAAATCGGCGCCGATTTCTTCAAGCGCTACGGCGGCAAAGACGCCATCGTCAACTGTATCGCGGCGCACCACCACGAAGTGGAGAAAGAGTGCGTGGAAGCCTTCATCGTGGAGGCGGCCGACGCCATCTCCGGCGCGCGTCCGGGCGCTCGGCGAGAGAGCCTCGACTCTTACATCCGGCGCGTCAAGCAGTTGGAAGAGATCGCCAACGGATTTGACGGCGTCGAGCAAAGCTACGCTCTGCAAGCGGGACGCGAGATTCGCATCATTGTGCGGCCCGAAGTCGTGGACGACTACTCCTCAATTCAATTGGCGCGCGATATCGCCAAGCAAATCGAGGGCGATATGCAGTATCCGGGTCAGATCAAAGTGCATGTCATCCGCGAGACGCGGCGGGTGGAGTACGCGAAGTAGGCCCCTCATGCAGAGAGCGGGGTCCTGCCAACCGACTGAATAGGACCGTCAACTACGATGAACTTAGATGGGCGAGCCGCAAGGTTCGCCCTTTTTATTTGGGAATTATATACCTTAGTAACCAGCGAGGTTCTATTCCCTAGCTTGCGCTTCTCGCCAATTCTGTAATTTATCTGGCGAAGTCCGCAGGAGCGCCTTGGCGATATTCTCAGGCGTATCGGGAATGCGCTCAGGGGGAACTAGCTTCGGCGGGCGACCTGCCTTTCGCTTGGGCTTGTCTTGCTTATTTTCTTGATCTTGTTCAGACATTGTATTCCCTTTGAAAACTCTTACTCTCTTAGCACGTTTGGGCGGCAATAGCAAGTGTTTTCTAGCTATCAATAGAGATTAACACTGACCACCATGTTGTCTGTATATTCGACACGTTTCTCCTATGGCGTGCCTGTTGCTAGGAGCAGCACTCTTTATATACTCGTATGACTTACCATGACACTCATATTCAGATCCTGCTCGACCTTGTGAGTATTGGTAAAGATGACAAGCTTCATGCACCAATATAGTTGCAATATAGAGAATACCGTCACTTGAGTACGATACATACGTGGGGTGTATCTCAATATGCCTAGTCGAAGGATATGCCATCCCACTGGCTGTAGCCGACCATAATGTACCTATCTTTCTTGGGTTTGAATTAGCAACGTAATTGTACCAATACGGCGTTTTGGCTAAGAGACGGTATGCTTTTTGTATTGCTTCTCTAAATGAAGCGTCTCCTTCAATCGGAGGATAGCTCACTGTAACAGTAGGTACAACAGGCTTTGCTGACCGCACTCTTGGCGTCTTGGCGATCCAACCTTTGCTTATTTTCAGCCAGCAGTAGTCTCCGCCGCGTTGGGACCGCGATACGGTAAACGATTCGCCGGAGTTCGCGCTTCCGCAGAGCAATCGCACCAGAACCAATTATGTGCCGAATGTCACATAAATCTACCACGATGTAGGGGCGACACTGTGTGTCGCCCATGAAAAGAGTGAGAATATCGTGGGCGATTCACAGAATCGCCCCTACATTGCCTCCTTTTTGCCAGAAAAGGAGTTAAATCTCGGTGTCCTCGGTGGTTAAAATAATTTGGTGCGATTGCTCTGGCGCTTCCGACCTTGCTATTGCTCGTAGAGGGGCCGGAACGTATATTCATTGACCCGGTGATGTATGCTTTGCTTCCCGCGTAGCACTTACTAGATGCCGTGCTTGACGTCGTATTTGACGATGTAGTGGTTGATTTACTTGTCGATTGTTGTGTAGGGCTCTCTGGTCTAATTACGCTTCCAGTGGGACGACGCAACATCCAACCACCACTTATCCTGACCCAACACGATGAAAACAGCGAGTCTTTCTTTGCTTCCAATACTCTGTAGACTTGGAACGCTTTTGTCTTTCCTCTTGTTGCAGAAAACCGCGAGTCGCTTCCCTTCATATCTATTGGTTCGGTGGTATACAGGGTTTCGTGCGGGAAACAACTATTGTTTGATTGCGCTGACGCGTTTCCCGTCATTAACGATGATATGATCCCGCAAATAAAGAGGAGCAGAAGCAATCCGAGACACGACTTGATGTTTTCCCAGCATCCGCCTTTTTTGGCAATTTTATACCCCGCCTTGATGTCGCTGAAATCATCTTGTGAATCACGTCGAATCTTGTATTGCCCTGACATAACCTACTTGTATAGTCCCGCATTAAGGTGGTATGGGTTTTGCTGAAATCGCTCCGGGGTTTCTCGCCAGCAATCACAGATGTATTCATAGGGGCTTCGCCCCTTCAGCGCCTTCAGCCTTTTGCCATAGTTGTAGGCTTGCAAGAACAACTCCAGGTGCTGACGCAGTTCCTCATGACGTTGGTAAAAGTATCGATAGACCGTCTTCTCTTTGATACTCCGGTTCATGCGCTCGACTTGTCCGTTGGTCCAAGGATGATAAGGTTTGGTCAAGCGATGTTCAATCCCCTGCGCTTGGCATATTTTATCAAAGGCCAGCTTGCTTTTGCGCCCCGACCGCGCTTGATGGGTAAACTGAGTGCCATTGTCGGTCAAGATGGTATGAATCTTGTAGGGTACGACTTCGATCAGCCGGCGCAGGAAGGCGCAAGCGTCCTCGCGTTTAGCGCTTTGACGCAGTTCAGCGAAGACAAACTTGGATGTCCGGTCAATGGCGACAAAGAGATAGAGCTTGCCCTGGTCAGTTCTGACCTGGCAGAAGTCCAGATGAAAGTAGCCGATGGGATAGTTCTTGAAGCGCTTCTTCTTGGCCGGTTTGCTTTCCGATTCGGGCAGTCGGTTGACGCCATGCCGCTTGAAGCAGCGATGCAAGCTGGAGCGGGTCAGATGCGGTATGGTCTCTTGCAGGGCGTAGAGGCAGTCATCCAGGGGCAGCAGAGTCTTGATACGGAAGGCTAGGATGATATCTTCCTCTTGCTGGCTCAAGACGGTGGAGCGGGGATTCTTGGGACCCATCGGCCGGTCTTTGACGGAGGCGCGCTTCTTCCATTTCGCGACGGTTTTGGGGTTGATGCCGAAGCGCTTGGCCAGCTTGGCTATGCTCTCTTGACTATTTTGGATTTCTCGGCGGGTTGCCTCCGTCGTTGTGGCGCGCGGGTGTAGAACCTGTCCCATAGGGCTTCCTTTTGGCTATGTGAGATCATCCCATTATAATCTGAGACTATACAACTACTCCATTCACAAAATTACACATTTGAACGAGCAACGACCAACTGATATAAATAATGAAGAGGGTGACGCCACCAGGAATGGGAAACGTCGCTCTTTGCACGTCAGTTTCTTGAGGTGGCATTTGAGTTTGTACGACTCGCCGCCCCGGGAAACCTTTCAGCGCATCCTTATTCGAGGCTGTGCCATTTTGGACTATAACCTACTCGCCATTTACCCGCAATAGCTTGTAGTCAGATTGCTCATTTCAACGACAATCCCTGCACTTAGGCACAGGTGCAGGGATGCGGCACGTTCGTAAGTCCTTTGGAGACGCTGTTAGGAAGCGCAGGGTGCAACTAGGGCTTTCCCAAGAAAAGCTCGCTTTCCGCTGCGGCAGCCATCGGAACTACATTGGTGAGATTGAGCGCGGGGAAAAGTCCCCTTCGCTCCATACAATCTTTGCCGTGGCGGAAGGATTGGATATGACAGCGTCCGCACTCATGAAGATGACCGAGGATTTCGTATTGAAATCAGCCCTGGAACCAGGCGACAAGGCGGACTAGGATGTCGCCGATCGTGTGCAAGATGGACTTGGGGGTTGATTCTGGAATGTATATTCGCTCAACAGGACCACCTTCAACCCAGCTGTTTCCTTTTGGCGAATGAAAAAGCCCCTGCCGTTTGACAGGGGCTCGTTGATTCTGAGTTGCTGTGTGAGCTAGCTCGCTACGCGCAGCACCACGTCAATCTGCATCATCTCGCCATCGCGCAGGATATCGAGCGTTACCCGGTCGCCTGGTTGATGGAAGTAAATGCGATTGCGCAGATCGAGTTCCATAGTGACGTCTTCGCCAGCTACGGCCACGATCACATCGCCTGCCTGGATGCCCGCCTTGGCCGCCGGCAAGCCCTCGATGACCTCGGCGACATAGGCGCCGTGCGAGACGCCGCTGCCTTCAAAGTAAGCATTGTCCGGCTCCAACTGCAAGTAGCGCACACCCAGCGTGACTTGTTTCTCGTGCAAGCCGAGCCACTGCGAACGATCCTGCTCAACCGGCGCATCCAGCCCGTAGAGCAGCAGTGGCGCTACTGTCGCCGGTACGTCAAATTCCAGCGTACCGCTTTCGCGCGCTACCGTCAGCGCGATCTCGTCACCGGAGAAGTAGTCCTGCGCTTCATCCAGCGGGGCGCCGTTGGCGGCGGTGATGAAGTCGAAGCGGCGGATGCCAGCGCTGTAGAGTTCGTGCGCCGGGTCGATCGCCTGTACCTGGATGAAACCGTCACCATAGCCCAAGCCGATGCTATTGCTGACGTAGGTATTGCTGAATTCCAGGCGCGGACGCGGGTGCGGATGGCGGTGGCGCGGGGGACGCCTGCGGTGGTCCACAACAACCGTCTTGATGACCAGCTCGCGGTCGCCACGCATGACGACGAAGCTCAGCACGTCACCCTCGCTGAGGTAGGACACGGCTACGTCCGCTTCACCGATATTGCTAACCGCATCGCCGTCAATCGCCACGATTTGATCGTAAACCTGGAAGCCCGCGGTCGCGACATCGGAGCCAGCCAAAGCGCCAATCACCAGCAGTTTGTCATCGCATTGCCCAACATACAAGCCAACGGAAGCCAGATCCAGCGGGATTGCGTACAGCGGATTCTCGAAGAGGTCTTCCGGACGCGCCATCAAGGTCAGATCCTGTTGCATGGCCTTGCCGTCGCGGTCCAGGCTGAGCGTGACCGTCGTGCCCGGCTCGTGTTTCCAGACGACATCCCTGACGGTATCCACCTGGATAGCTTCGCCTTCTACAGCGGTAACGATATCTCCCGATTGGAGCTCGGCCGCTTCAGCAGGCGTATTGGCGATTACGCCGGTCACCAGCAAGCCTTCGTCGACACCCCAGTAGCGAATGCCGATAAAGGGAAATTGCGCGCTTTGTGTTTCCAGGTCGTCCTGCGCGAACGCGACAGCCGAAACCATCAACAGCGACAGAACGATTACGAGCCGAATGAGTTTGCTGATCTGATTAATCATTGTGGGGCGCCCCCTTGCCACGGACAGAAATGCGAGACAGACATTACTTACGTTGTTACGATACTACTGAATACTTTATCCGATTTGACGCCAGTCGTCAAATTGTTTCTTTCGAAGGCGCAATTTCAATTCTGCACGCTGAAGACGAAGCTCGCCAAGAAATTTGCCACTGGCTGCCTGTACGCCAAGTTGCCGTGCGATTTCAGGCGCCAACTCCTCATTGACGACCGTCTTTGTCGCCGCCGAACAGCCGCTTGCTGATGGCGCCGCCGAACAGCGAGCTGGCGATGGTGTTATCGAGCTGGACGCGTTGCGACGCGTGTTCGTCCCAATCGCCTTTATGCCGCCGATTGATCCAGTCTTGATAATCATCGGAAGCCTCCATCAGGAAAGCTTCGACGGCGGCCTCGTCATTCTCCGCCAGCCGCTCGCGCAGGTCCTGCAGCACATCGACCACATCGTCAATGGCGCGGCCGAGACGTTCGCGGTTCGCCATCCATTCGTCGCGAAGGCCGTCGGGATGGTGCGTGAACAGGTAGCGCGTTTGTACGCCAAACGGAGGATTGGTGAGGCGTTTGGCATCGCCCCAGGCGCTGTGGCGAATGGCTGCCGAGTAGGCCGCCACGCTGAGCAGCTGAGGCATCTGTTCGGTGATGGCGCTCAGGCTGTCGTGCTCGGCCGGGTCCAGGAAGGCGGGTTTGCCCCCCAGAATAACGGAGAAGTTGACGGCCAGGTCAATGGCTTCTTTCATGCTCTTTACCGAGGGCGTCAGATAAATCGTACTTTCGTGAAAATAATCGTCGCTGGCGCGCTCCGCTCCCAGTTGATGTTCGAGCAAGTAGTCGGCGTTGACAACAGCTGTGAAGCCGATCCAATGTTGTTCCGCGCTCAGCAGCTGATCCGCCCATGCTTCGGAGGGCTGCTTGATGGCTGCGGTATCCAGCAGCACGACCCCGTCCCGCAGGTCCGAGGCGATGAGTTCGTAGGCGGCGCGCAGCTCATCAAAAGGCAGATTCATGATGACCAGATCAGCCGACGCTACGGCCGAGTATGGTTTGCGCTCGACTTTGTCCAATACCTTGAGCTTGCGCGCCGGTTTCTCATAATCGTCGCGACTGTCGTATCCGATCAGCTCAAATTCGTGCTTGCCGCCTTTTGCGACATAGGTTCGCAGTCGCAGCGCGATTGACAAACCCAGCCGATCCAATCCAAGTATGGCTACCGTCAATTTCGCCATGAATGCGTCCTCTGGTTTATTCTGTTTCCTTGAGCGCATGGTCGTGCGCGATGTCGTCGCTGGTCCTGGCGCGCTACGAGATCGCTTCCGCTTACTATATCGCAGTTTTCCGCTTTCAATCTATAGCAAAGTCCGCGTCGCTCAACTGGCATTATCCGCGGCTTGCAAGCGTCGTAGCATTGTGTAAGCCGGATGCGCCCGGTGCGCGTTCGCCTCTGCCTGGTGATGTTCCACCAGCCAGATTAACTGCGCATCCGAGCCGCAGGCACGCAGAATCTCGCCGCCCCATTTGGGATGCTGCCGCTGAACGATAAAGGGAAACCGCCAGGCGCTGGGCGATTCCTCGCGGCTGAGCCGCCGGCTTAATCCGGGCGCCAGGGACTGCGCCAGCACGGCCAGCGTCTTCTGCCATACGGCGAGCTGCCGGCGCGATTTGCCGACATCGTGCAGCAGCGCCGCCGCCGTCAATACGCTCGGCGCATCCGGTTCGGCAGCCAGTACCGCGCGCAGCACATTCAGGCTATGCAGCTGCTCCGAGCGCGACAAGGCGCGGAAGGCGGCGAATTCGCAGTTGGACAGATATTTCTGGGCCAGCGCCAAGTCAGGCGTCGCGGCGAATGCCAGCAGGGCGCGCAGGCCTTGCGCCAGGCGTCGGCAGACCTGTCTCATTGAACTAGAAGAGTAAGAAACTCAGCAGGGCGCTCGTTGGCCGGCCGATGAATACGCCGAAGGGGCTCACGCCGCCCAGCGGCAGGAACGAGAGGAATATCAGCGCGATGAATACGTAGTAGCTGGCCATCTGCCAATCGCGCCATTTGAAAGCGGGCCGCATCAGAAACTCGGCCAGCGGGCGCAGGCTGCGCTGGATGACCACGGGAATCTGCATATGGGTCAGCCAGGTACCCGGCAGCAGGCTCAGGACAATGTGCCAGCCATCAATCGGGAAGAGCGGGATCATATTAAAGACGAAGAGCAGGATATTCCAGAAAACCATGGCGTAGAGCAGAGCAGCCAGAAGGGTTATCGGGTCGACAATGAGATCGGGAGAGCGATAGGCGTAGAAGCCTTCGACGCTGAGCCCGATCAGCCGCAGCAAAAGCCCGAACACTACTGCCAGCGCTAGATTGGACAGGGGGCCCGCGGCGACCGCGGCCAGAAATCCCTTGCGCGGATCGCGCATGCGCTGCGGCGATATCGGCGCGCTGCCCAGGATGCCAAAGCCGATGATGGCGAACATCAGCCAGCCGATCCAATTGATATGCACTAGTGGATTCAAGGTCAGGCGGCCCTGCAATTTCGGTACTTCATCACCCATTTTCCAGGCGACGAAATTGTGCGCGAATTCGTGCGCGGTCATGGCGACGCCCAGGACGACCAGGTTGATGATGATAGTAATCGGATGCAAATTCAGAAACATGTCTCAACTCGCGGCTTGTCGACGATTCAGCCTAAATATACCTGATTTCGCCGCCATATAGAGGTGTGCTTACGACATCTTTACATTTGGCCGCGTCGCCGTTGAAAGCCCCGCTGGATGGCGATTCGCCCACAACTTCTTGCGCAAGCGCGTGCAGCAATCGCGATCGAGGCGGGCTAGCGTGGAATCACCGTCGCCTGTTACGACTTCTTGCGCCGATGTACAATATCAAGATGAGCGCTTGGGTATCAATCTGAACCGAGGACCATTTTGACGGCCAAACGAGTTCTGTTTTTGTTCTCCGATACTGGTGGCGGGCACCGCTCCGCTTTCCAGGCGATTCGGGACGCGATGGAGATCCGTTTTGGCGACGCTGTCGTATTTGACGATGTGGATGTTTTGCGCGAATGTCGCTGGCCCTTCAACAAGCAGCCGGAGCTCTATCCTCGGGTCGTCAATACCTCGAAACTGTTATGGGCGCTGATGTATCACAGCTTCGATGGCAAACGCCGGGCGCGCCTGGCTCGTCAGTTCATCTATCGCAATAACCGCAGAGCGCTGCGGCGCATCGTCGCCGAGCACCCGGCCGATGTAGTGGTCTGCACCCATTCCGTAATCGCCAATCCCACATTTCGCGCCTTTCTCACACTGGAGGAGCGGCCGCCGTTCTTAACCGTTGTGACGGACCTGGTCACAACTCCCTCCTTCTGGTACGACCCGCGCGTCGACCACTGCTTCGTGCCGACGGAAACGGCTTATCGGCGCGGTCTGCGGCTGGGCATGTCGCCGTCGCAAATGCAGATCACCGGCCTGCCGGTAAATCCACACTTCATCAATTCCATCACGTCCAAAGATGAAGCGCGCCGGCTCTTCGGCTTTGAGCCGCAACTTCCGGCCGTGCTGATCGTTGCTGGCAGCGAAGGCATGGGCGGCATATCCAAGCTGGTGCCCGTGCTGGATGCGCAACCGCTGGAGGCGCAGCTGATCGTGGTCTGCGGGCGAAATGCCGCGCTAAAGGCGCAGCTGGAAAGCCGCGACTGGAATAACGCGCATAAGATCTTCGGTTATGTGACCAATTATGACGAAATGCCGCAGATCATGGCCGCGTCCGATGTCATCGTCACTAAAGCTGGGCCGTCCACCATCAGCGAAGCCGCCATCGCCGGCCTGCCCATGATCATCAGCGACCGCATCCCGGGCCAGGAAACGGGCAACGTCCGGCTGGTGACGGAGAACGACGCCGGCGTCTATGTGCCCAAACCGGAAAAAGTCGCCGAGCTCATCGTGGATTGGCTGCGAGAAGGGCCGGAACGTTTGCAGCAGCGGGCCGACAACGCCAAGCGAATTGCCCGTCCGGATGCCGTTTGGGATATTGCGGATGCTGTTTGGGACTGGGCGAATCGGCCCAAATTCGCCCGCCCTTAGGCCTCCTGACTATGCCGAGACGCCCTCGTTTAACATGCCGAGATAGGTGGCGTCCGCGACCTTGATCGTCTGGCCGTCGCCCAGCTGCAGCTTCCAGGCGCCATCGCGGCCTTCCAGGGCGAAGAGGACGGCGCTGTTGTCTTCGGTCCACATAATTGAACGCGCCAGGGCGTTCATGGCGCTGCCCACAACCCGCTGCCGGGCGTTCACGATGTCGGCGAGGACCAGCACTGTGCGCAATTCCTGCTCGGCGGCGTGAAAGTCGCCCGCTTGAGTCAAAGCGTAGATGGCGAGCGAATCGTCCGGGCTCAGCAGCACATTGCCGGCTTCATCGTAATCCCCGCGCGAGACGGGCGCAATGACGCGCGCCGCGCCGGTTTCGATGTCGTAGATTTCGACTTGTGTGCTGTCAGGATCGCCGCTTGGGGACAGCCGCAGCATCACCTCGTTGCCGAAGCCAATGGCGCAGAAGCAGGGGCCTCTGCCCGGCAGCAGGCGCGTCGCCACGCCCTCGCCGCCAAAGTCCAGCAAGAACAAATTGCTCCGCCTGGCGTAAGGGCTCACGTGTTCCGTGCCATCGGCATGTACATCAATGTAAAGCGACTGGCCATCCGCGCCAAAGGCAACCGGCAGCAGGCGAATGCCCTCGCGCGGGCCATAGCTGAGCAACTGGCGGAATTGGCTGCCGGAGCGATCAGCCAGCATGACAGATGTGGTCAGCTGCCCGTCGGCTGAGCGGCGGCTGACTGCCCAGGCGATCTGCCGGCGATCGTCCGAGACCGTCCAATCGATGCGATAGTCCGCGCTGGTTATGACGATAAAGGGATGTTCGCGAATGGCGCCGTCCGGCTTGATCAGCTTGACTTGCTTGTCAGCAAGATCGAAATAGAGTATGGCGTCGTCTAGCAGCGTAAAGCGCTCCCCGAAAGTTGCCACCGATGCCGTCTCGCCGGTAAGCAGGTCGACAAAGATCACTTCCGTCTCGGCCGGGCGGGTCGGATGCGCTCGCAGGAACACATCCCAACTGTGCCCCAGCGCGCCGAGTCCGGACGCGTCTTGCCCAAAGGCGGCGCCAGCGCACAGCAGGATTATTAGCGAAAGCAGGAAGAATTTCATACGAGTATCGCATCAGGATCAGGCATTGGAATTGATTATAGGGTCAACTTGGATAAGCGGCAATTTTGCGAGGCAGCAGCCGGGGAAGCAAAAAAGCCCCGCAATTGCGAGGCTGTTGATTGAGTGGCGCAAAGCGCTTATCTGGCGTTGCGATGGCGTTGAAGACGTCGCTGCAGCCATTCGTTGGCGTCGCGATGCTTCTTTTCGTGCAAGAAACGCTCGATCCGCGCTTCTTCCATAAGGTCTTGCGCGCGTTGCTTCTGCAGCTGCGCGGCTACCAAGGCAATGTTGTGCATATTGAATCTCCTATTGATTATGCAGCCACGAAGAATACTATATCATATTCGGGCACAATGCACAGGGTGAAGCGCAGTTTTCTTATACTATTTATATAGGCGCCGCCGGGCAAAGCAAGTATTGGCGGGAAGCTAATGCTGCATAGTCATCTGTCGATTGCGCCACTACAATTCAGTTTCCGCCTGCTGGAAGGACGGCCAAGTTGAAGCCGGTTTCGATCAAAGAAATCAAACTGCATATCGTAGCGCTGCCGCTGGTCGAGTTGCTCAAGACCAGCTTTGGCGCTGAGCCATTCAAGACCGCCATCATTATAGAAGCCGTGAGCGAGAACGGTCTTACGGGTTGGGGCGAAACGGCGCTGAAAATCAAGCCCTCGTACGGTTCGGAGACGGTTCTGACTGCCTTGCATATCACGCGCGACTTTCTGATTCCCAAGCTGCTGGGGCAGACGCTGCGCTCGCCAACCGAAGTACCGGCTTTGGTTAAGACGGTTCGCGGAAATCATCATGCGCGGGCTGGTGTGGAAGCGGCGCTTTGGGACCTGCTGGCGAAAGCCAATGACATGCGCCTGGCGGATTACTTCGCCGCCCACCTGCCAGCGGGCAACAAGCCGCGCGCATCGGCTGTCGTCGGCGTCAGCATCGGCATCCAGGACTCGCTTGACGAGCAGATAGCGCTGATTCAGAAGCGGCTGGACGAAGGCTACGGGCGCATCAAACTCAAGATCGAGCCCGGCTGGGATTTCGAGTTGGCCCGCGCAGTCCGTGCTCGCTTTCCCGATATCACGCTGATGCTGGACGCCAACAGCGCCTACACGCTGGACGATGCCGAGCGCCTTCAACAGCTTGACCAGTTCGACTTGCTGATGATTGAGCAGCCGCTGGCTTATGACGATATCTACGAGCACAGCCTGCTGCAGCCTCAGCTGAATACGCCGATTTGTCTCGACGAAAGCGTCTATTCGGCGCAGGACTGGCAGGTCGCCTTGCGCCTGGGCGCGGGCCGGATTCTGAATCTCAAACCGACGCGGGTAGGCGGCTACACGGAGAGCCTCAAGATTTATCAGCTTTGCCAAGAGACTGGAACGCCCTTGTGGATTGGCGGCATGCTGGAGACGGGCATCGGGCGCGCGGCCAATCTGTCTTTCGCGTCTTTGCCGGCAGTCAATTTGCCCAGCGATATCTCGGCGACGAACCGCTATTTCGACCCCGACATCACCGAGCCGCCCTTCGAGCTGGAACCGGGCAGCAGCATCCGCCTGCCGGAGGGGCCGGGCATCGGCGTCGACGTACAACGCGAGCGACTGGCGGAAGCCGAGGCCCGCTGGCGCGAGAGCAATCCCTTTGCGCCGCTGTGGGGATAAGGGACTCCTCATTCCAAAAGACACTGGACAGATCCAGCAATCCATATTTGTAGATTCACCACAGAGTTGCTCGCCCGTAATTCGGGGCAGCCACAAAAACACAACCATGTCGCGAATGCGTACGTCTAGATTGTTTCAGGGAATCGTAACTTCATCCGACTCGGATTATACGGTAAACCGCCGTGCCGGCCTTGATGATATAAACTGGTCATGGCTTTATTGCAGCACGCGGATACTGATTTGCGAAAGCCCGCTTTAGCTCTATATTGTACTTGCCACTGTTTCAATGGGTGCTCATGGTTTCGCAATAACCAATTACGCATTTGCATGAGGAGATGTCGCTTGGCATGATTATTTCCTAAGGCTTTCGAGGTTTTAAGGACTTTCCCGGCAGAAACAAGAGTGTTCGGGGCGACCCCTAAAGCCTTACACCAGGCTCTTGATGTTGAATATCGTTGCCAAAAGTCCGATCCCATTTCACCAATTAGTCGTAAAGCTACGAGCCAGTTTACTCCTGGTGTCGTGGACATCCAAGCGATCTGAGGCGCTAGCTCAAAATGTTCGATATGATTTAGTGCTTGTTGTTCTCGGTTTCTAATTCTTTGCTCTTGAACAAGTAGGTCAATTCTTAGCACTTCAAGTTCCTGACGAAGCCAAGTTGGGAGTTCTTCCGTCTTCCCCATTGCCTCTATCAATCTTGGGCGGCTGCTAGGTGAACCTTTCCAGTGATTCTGAACAATCATTTCCGCCGCGTCCTCTGTCTGAGAAAGCGCTTCCAGAAACGCCCGGCCTGATTGGGTTCTCAACGTAGTTTCCCGGAAGATATTTATTCCAAACTGCGCAAGTTCTTGATGAACCCGTTGCTTAACTTTAATTAATGCTTTTCTGTCGCGGTCATAATTCCGCAAGTTGCTACGAATCTCCATTTGTTGGGCATCTGGAACATTGGAAGTTCTTAGGGGAAAAGTAGCGGCTAGCATGGCTAGATTTGTCGCATCCGCCTTATCCGACTTGCCCTCTATTCGAAGTAGCGCCGTGACTTGAGCGGGATTGATGATGTGTACATTCAGACCAAGTTTTCGGCAAGCGTGATAAAAAGTCAAATGATAATTTGCGGTCGATTCTAGAACTATGAACTCTACTTTGTTCTGTTTGAGCCACTTTGCAGCTGCATTCGCTTTTGCCTGAGTCTGAGGTATCTGCCGAATTTCGTTTGTCTGTGATTTGAAGTTCAAAAGCGAGACAACGACATAGTCTGCGTCTACATCGCAACCTGCTGTGCAGTCATAGCGACCCGCCACAGCGAAATCGCCTTGCGAGATGCGAACGCGCTTATGTTTCGTAGGTTGTACCATTGAGCCAGTAATACAGCGGTGCAGAGGCGCTTTGAGGTTCTAAGACCTACTCTACTTTTGGGCATCAATTAAGTGCCAAGCGGCTCGTCAGTTCGCCTCCGTCCCAAACTCTGTAGGGCATACTTTCTGCCAAAGACACACGGGGATCGCGCACCGCACCCAGAGCAATCGCACCAAGAAATGAAAGGTGAATAGAATGGGTTCATCAATACGGATGAGGAGAGCCCGAGATGAGCCCAAGTGGCATAGCGGAGGCCTTTGCCAGTTTAGAAGATCCGCGTCGCGAACATGGTCAATTACACCCGTTGCTGGATATCATCATCATCGCGATCTGCGCGGTGATCAGCGGCGCCGAGACCTGGGTGGACATTGTTGATTTTGGCGAGGATAAAGAGGAATGGTTAAGGGGATTTTTAGAGTTGCCTAACGGTATTCCTTCGCACGATACATTTGCCCGCGTCTTCCAACTATTAGACCCTCAGCAGGTACAGTTGTGCTACCAAGATTGGATTAGCAGCATCAAGCCAGTATTAGCTGAAGGCGATATTGTGGCAATAGACGGCAAGACGATGCGGCGCAGCCATGATCGTAGGCAAGGAAAGAGCGCCTTGCATCTGTTGCATGCCTGGTCAGTGGAAGCCGGCTTGGTCTTGGGCAAGCGCGCTGTGGACGCGAAAAGCAATGAGATACCTGAAATTCCCGAATTGCTGAAATTGCTGTATTTGAAAGGCTGTATCGTGACTTTGGACGCGATGGGCTGTCAGAAAGACATCGTGAAGTCTATTGTTAGCGAGCACGGAGCGGATTATGTCATAGCCTTAAAGGAAAATCAGGGCAGTTTGTACGATGCAGCCCAGTCCCTTTTCGCTTATGCGGATGACCGCCATCCGCGCTTGATAGGTCAATATAGTCACAACGAAGAAATCAGCAAGCCGCGTGGTCGTGTCGAGCGCCGGGTCTGTGAAGTGATGACCGATGCCGCTGTCTTGAATGACTTAAGCCAGCAAGAAGGCTGGACGCGCTTGCAGTCGCTAGTCCGCGTCCAACATGCCCAATTACTGGATGGGCAGTGGCAAAACACGCAGACGCGCTATTTTATCTCCTCTTTACAAGGGAAGGATGCCAATCAACTCCAGCGAATAATTCGTTCGCACTGGCACATTGAAAATAAACTCCATCGGGTCTTGGATGTGACCTTTCGGCAAGACGACAGCCGTATTCGTGTAGGACACAGCCCAGAAAATTTCGCTGTGCTACAGCATATCGCCTTGGCTTTGCTCAAAAAACACCCCAAAAAAATCAGCCTGCGGCGCAAGCGATTACAGTCAGCGCGGAACGATAAGCTTCGATGGCAAATCCTCAAAGCATTTTCCGAATAGTGGTGCGATTGCTCTGGCACCGCACCAAAAGTCTACAAAAAAACTGCAAGTTGTGCTAGTTTCTGCTTTGATTCATTGAGGGGTTGTGAAAGTAGACACAGAAGTAAATGCGAGTAAGTAATTAAACAGTCTGTCACAAATTCTACCCCCCTCAGTCCCCCCGAATCATCGGGGGGAAGCGGCGACGTACTTATGCTGCTCCCCCTCTCCGATGATTCGGACGCTCGCCATAGAGATGGCGAGAGGGGCCGGGGGTGGGGTAGACCGGCACGAATGTCGCATGACTTACTTGCACTTACTGAGGGCACAGAGAGTTCTTCTTGGCAGCCAATGTCAAAGTACAGATGTCGTCAGCAATCTCCATACAAAGAAGCGAGAGTGCGGGCTCGTATTGAGGCGCTCGCGGATATTTCAGCGCCGGCGCCTTATGTTGCCTCGGGGCTAGTATGGACAGTGGTAAGCGACCTTGGGCAAGTTTTGCCGCGGTGAAGTTTGCAACTCAAATGTCATGATCGACGCGGTAGCCGGGTAGTCCACCGGCAGCGCATAAACTTGCAGGCGGTCTTTCATCAGGGCCGTGGGCTCGACGCCTTGGGCATGCAGCCAGGCGAAAACCAGAATGTCGCCATGCGCCACCGCAGCGACTGATTGGCCGCTGTACTCCTCGACGACGTAGTCGAAAAAGTCTAGTACGCGGTCAAGCACTGTGCCGGGAACTTCATGCGGCGGCTGATTGCCGGTGTACAGATCCCAGCCCATGGCGGCCAGATCGGCGGTCGGCTGACCTTCGTAAGGCGTGCTGACTTCGATGATGCGCTCGTCAGTCGCCGGCGACAACTCCGGCAGGTAGCCCGCTACGATGCCGGCGGTCTGCTGCGCGCGCTCCATGGGGCTGGAATAGATGGCGGTCAGCGGATTATCGGCCAGCCAGCCGCCAGCCGCGTGCGCCTGTTGCTTGCCGGCTTGGCTGAGATAGAAGCCCGGCATGCGCCCGTAGAGTATATGGGCCGGATTATGCACTTCGCCGTGCCGCATCAAATAGAGTGTCGTCGTCAATTGAGTCTCCGTGTCGTTGCGCTAGTCCGGGTACGGTAAGAGTCTAGCATTGCGCCATGCCTGCCGCAAACCGGCGGCGTGTACGGTGCGGCAGTTTGTCGGGCTTTCGCCTTCGGCGAACGTGGTACGGATTTTCACCTCGGCCGCTCGCAAATCACGAATTGGCGCAGGCAATATATGATGCCCTAAGCTGTGTGCGGGAGGGTGAGCCAAGGCTCGCCCCTACAAGGCTTGTCCGGTACTGCAAATCTTACGCAGCGAAAACCGGAGCAGTGCTTAAACCAAACTAGAGAACGGTCTTTGTTGGCGAAAAGTAACAGATTTCTACGGAATTCACGCAGAATAGCTCCCCTTCCCTAGCTTGCTGGGGAAGGGGCCGGGGAATGGGGTAGAAAAGCGCAACAAAATGACCAAGTACCGGACAAGCCCTACAGATTTCGACATGACTGTCATTTGACAAGGTTGTGATAATTCTCATGATAGAGCGAAACATTTTTTGTATCACAAAATCGAAGCTATTGATAATACAGTCTATGGGCGCGTTTCTGTCCATTTTCTGTCCGACGAAAAGTTTTTTCGGACAGATAGCGCTTTTGTGTCGGCGGGTAGCTGGAGTTGCGACAAGCTGGAGGCGGTCATGACAAGAGCCTAGCCGGAGATCGGATCGGCGCGGCGACTGAATGGTCGTGTCTGCGTGGGCGAGACCCCAAACTGCTGCGAGGCCACAGTGGAAGGCTGCTGTATTGCGGCTTACCTTCGCCCGGGATTTGGCTTACGATAAGACGAAAGCATTTTGCGCGTTTTCCGAGGCAGTCCTCTTTTGCGATTCGAGCATTGGGCGTTTGACCGCCGCTTTCTGACCATCCTCTTAATCGTATTTGTGCAGATGATCGGCACCGCGATGGTGAATCCGATTCTGCCGCTCTACGCGCAGAGCGAATTCAACTTGTCGCCGGAAGTCATCACGCTGCTGCTGACCTCGTTTTTCGCCGCGCAGTTTATCGCCGGGCCCTTCATCGGCCGCTTGTCCGACAGGCGCGGTCGCTTGCCGGTGCTGCTGCTGAGCCAGGTGGGGACGGTCATCGCTTTCTTGATGATCGGCTTCGCGCAATCGGCGGCGCTGCTCTTCTTCGCGCGCGTCCTTGATGGCGTCACCGGCGGCAATATCATCGTGGCGCAGGCTTACGTCACGGACATCATGCCGGAGAACAAGCGTACGCAGGCCTTGGGCTATGTGATGGCGGCATTTGGCATGGGCTTCATCGTGGGGCCGGGCGTTGGCGGCTTGCTGGCCAGCCAATTCGGACCGCATATCCCCTTTCTATTCGCCGCGGGCGCGGCCTTGGCGACGGTCATATTAACCTGGTTCGCGCTGGAAGAGACGCTGAGCAAGAGCGATCAGGCGCGCAACCGCGACAGCAAACGCGCGCGTATGTATCCGGCGCTATTAGTCCGGAATGTGCCGCTGTTGGCAGTCTTGACCGTTTCCTTCGTCAGCCGTTTCGGCTTTGGTCTGCTGATTGGCACATTCGCGCTTTTCGCGGAGAAGGTCCTTTTCGCCGGCTATGACTTTGCCGCGGTCAGCCTGGGCGTGGGCCTGCTCTTGATGGTGGTGGGCGTGGGCCAGTTTATCACTCAGATTGTGCTGCTGCCGGCGGCCTTGAAGCGCTACAGCGATCCGCTAATCGTATTGCTGGGCGCTGGCTCGCGCACGGTGGCGATGTTCCTGCTGGCTGTTGCGACCGAGCCGATAATCGGTTCCGCCAGTATGGTCTTTTTCGCCATCGGCAGTGGCTTGCTGCTGCCGCCGCTGCAGTCGCTGCTTACCAAGACGGTAGCTATCGAGCTGCGTGGCGCGGTGCTGGGTCTGTATCATTCGGTGATGAGCCTGGGTGTCATCATTTCCACGGCGGTGTCCGGTACGCTGTTCGCGCTTGATCCGACGCTGCCCAACTGGCTGGGCGGCATCTTGTATTGTACGGCGCTGATTCCGGCCGCGTTCTTGTGGCAGTGGGTCCGCAGCAATCCGGCGAAGAAAGGTGTGGGATGGGCGGTTTAGCCGCGACAAAAAACTGCCACGGTTTCCGTGACAGTTTTCTTGCGTCAGTCGGGGCGGCGGGATTTGAACCCACGACCTCACCGACCCGAACGGTGCGCGCTACCGGGCTGCGCCACGCCCCGACAAAATCGAGGCTAGTGTAGCGAAACCGGCTATGGCTTACAAGGTCAGATAATGCCTGAAGGCGCTCCGCATACGCTGACGGACCGGCTGCGAAAAGTGACGATGCGGCCTGTAAACCGCTGTGGCGGCGCGCTGGCCCGGCTGGGCCTCCACCCGGACTGGGTCACCGTGGCCGGCTTGGCGCTGGTGGCTGTCGCTGCGATCAGCCTGGCGCGCGGCGAGTTGCTGGCGGGCGGATTGATCCTGCTGGTCAGTCTGCCGCTGGATGCGCTGGACGGCGCGGTGGCGCGGGCGATGGGGCGGACTGGCACCTTTGGCATGGTGCTGGATTCGACGCTGGACCGCTATGCTGACGGTTTAATTTTCGGCGCTTTGGGCTATTATTTTGCAGCGCAGGGGCGTCTTGATATGCTGGCGCTGGCGCTGGCGGCGCTGGCAGGCAGCTATCTGGTGAGTTATGTGCGCGCTCGCGCTGATGACGCCAAAGTCGCGGTAGCCACGACAGTCGGCCTGTTCACGCGAATGGAGCGCGTGGTCGTCATCCTGATCATGACGCTTGGCAGCGGCCTGCTGGGCTCGACGCTGCCGCTGGAAATCGGCATACTGCTATTGGCGCTGGGCACGAATCTCACGGCGCTGCAGCGATTACGGCATGTCTATTCGACATTAAAAAACCGAGGTGAGTAAATGGAATTCGAACAAGCCCATCTTGTGATCGGCAACTTGCAGATACGCTATTATGGCATCATCATTGTTATCGCCTTGCTGGCCGGGGCTTATGTAGCCTCGTTGCTGGCCAGCCGAAGCGGCCGCGACAGCGATCATATCTGGGGCGGCTTGACTTGGGCCATTGTGCCAGGAATTGTGGGCGCGCGTCTGTGGTTCATTCTTTTCCCGCCGGTGTCGCTGATCCAGGGCTGCGGCATCGAAGGCGAAGTCTGCCAGAATACGGCCTGGTTCTTCGAGAATTTCTTCGATACTCAAAGCGGCGCCATCGCCATTTGGAGCGGCGGATTAAGCATATTCGGCGCGATTATCGGCGGCGCGCTGGGCGTTTATCTGTATCTCAGCGCCTGGCACAACCGCATCATCGGCTTGCTGACGACGATACTCACGCCGGTCTTGTGGCTGACCCAGTGGCTAGAGTGGCTGGTGAAGATGATTGCGCGGCGAGCGACCGGCAAGGACGCGGCGGCATTTCGCTATCAGCGGCCCGCCAGCACCTTCCCCGACGAAGGCATGCGCCTTTCGCCCTGGATGGACATCGCCGGCGTGTCGATCCCGCTGGGGCAAGCGATAGGCCGCTTTGCCAACTACGTGAATCAGGAGCTGTATGGCGCGCCGACTAATCTGCCCTGGGGCATTCAAATCCCGCGGGACGCGCGTGTGGCGCCCTTCGAGAGCTTGATCGACTACCCCATTGACACGCTCTTTCATCCGATTTGGGCCTATGAGGCGCTTTGGAGCCTGGTCGCCTTTTACGTCTTGTGGCGGATTTATCATCAGTATCGCGGTCGCTTGCTCAGCGGTGATATCTTGCTCCTCTACGTCGCGCAATACTCCTTCGGTCGCTTTCTGCTGGAATTCTTGCGCGTTGAAATCGCGGTTATCGGTCAGTCCGGGATTAATAGCTCGCAGACAGTCACCCTGATCGCTTTTGTGGTGGCGGCAGGCTTGCTGCTGCAGCGTCATCGAGGCGGTGGTTTCAGCGCGGCCAAAGCCGCCGACGAGCAAGCCGAAGGCGCGGAGATTGCCGGGCCGGCGGAATCCGAGTAAGCGCGCCTTAGTATCGAGACACATTACATTGTTTTGCATTTCGCTGTATTATGGTATCGTCAGTGGAGCGAGGCTACGGGTCTTGTCATGCGGCGCCCGGCGTGGGTTGTCGCTTGGCATATAAAAGGCGAGAGTATGGCGCGCGTCATCATTCTGGGTAGCTCCGGCGCAGTTAATAACGCCGACCATGACTATACGCACTTTTTGCTGGTTGGCGAGCAGGACAGGCCCGTGCTGGTGGACGCCGGCTCAAATCCTTTGGACAAGATCAAGGACCTGGGCATTGATGACGACCAGCTGCAAGACATCATCCTGACGCATTTCCACTCGGATCACGTGGCCGGCGTGCCCAATATGTTGATGCATATGTGGCAGATGGGGCGAAAGACGCCTATGCGCTTCTACGGCATTCCTCACTGCATCAATCGGGTGGAAGAGACGATGGAAATGTACGGCTGGGAATACTGGCCGAATTTTTTCCCGGTGTCCTTTTCGCGGATAGGATTGCACGACAATACGCTGCTTTTTGAAAACAAAGACTTTGCCATACGCTCGTTTCCGGTGGTGCATTTCATCCCGACCATCGGCATGCGCATCACCAACAAGCATAACGGCAAGGTGCTCGCCTACAGCTGCGATACCGAACCCTGCCTGAACGCGCTGAAAATCGGCCAGGGAGCGGATATTTTCATACATGAAGCGGGCGGCCCGCCGCCGGGGCACAGTACGGCGCGCATGGCGGGCGAGGCGGCCACGGAAGCCGGGGCCAAGGAATTGCGCTTGATCCACTATCAAGTGTGGAACCAGGACCCGGAGCTGCTGGTCGAGGAGGCGGCCGCAGCCTTTGATGGTCCGGTCCACCTCTGCCGCGACTTCGACGAATTCGAGTTTTAGCGGTTGCCGCCATGCAGCCGCGTTGCCCGCAGTGCCAACAGAGGGTAAAAGCTGAGCAAATCAATATCCAGCGGATGGTCGCCTTGTGCGAGGATTGCGGTAGCATATTCGACATCGACCACCAGCGCCATAAAGCCAAGCGCCGCAAAGTCAAGCGCCCCGCGGCGCTTCGCTTGTTGTCGGAAGCGCCATTGCATCTCGCCTTCCGCACCAACTTTCGCTTGGATAAGAGCGAGAGATTTCTATCCAGCGCTGTGATGAGCGGCATGTTCAGCCTGATGGCGCTGCTGATGCTGGGACTGAACCTGGAAGGGGAAGTACCGATCATCTTGCCCTTTGTCTTCTTGCTGATGGCTGTCGCGGCGATTTATTCGCTGGCGTCCATCGTCTACAACAGCACACATCTCGTCTGGGATGCCGACGCGATCCGTGTCGAGAGGCGTCCCTTGCCCTCCTTGACGCAGGCACGGCAGGTCAGCCTGGAAGGCATTGACTCCTTCAGCGCCCAAGAAACTCCCGCTTCGCAGAGCGAAGGCTACGATACACCGCGTTATCAAGTCTGGGCAAATTCGCTAGATGGCGGTCGCCGGCTGGTCTATGGCGATCTTGTTGAGGAGTATGCCAGCTACATCGCCAGCCGACTGAACCAAGATCTGCTGCAGAACGACGCCAACAGCGCCGCCCGCCTCAGTGACCTCCCGCTTGGTGCGCTCGACGACGAGCTGGATAACGAATTGGCGGAAGCCACCGGCGAAATCTCACGCTGATTTGGCGGACGCCGCCATGTCCAATTTCCTGCAGATGTGGTGATTCATCGCCGACTGCATTACAATTTCTCTTGTATACCAAACCGATGAAGGAGATTTCATAATGAAAGTTCTATGTCGATTGCTCATGCTTCTGCTCGTAATCGGGCTGCTCATCGCGCCGGCGGCCGGGCAGGACGAAATGCTGAGTTTCTCCGCCGCCGATTGCGACTACGGCGGAAATTTGAAATCCGTAGAGGCGCTGGATTCGTTGACGGTCCAAATCACGCTCTGCAATACGGACGCGCTTTTTGAACAGAAAGTGGCCAGCCTCGGATTATCCGTTCATCCGGCTGAATACGTGAATGCTACCGGTGGCGAGGGCGACCTGCTGACGCATGCCATCGGCACGGGACCGCTCAAGCTGGTCAACTGGGACCAAGGCAACGAGATCGTGTTTGAGCGCTATGATGACTATTGGGGCGAGCCATCGATAGAGCAGACCGTCATTTTGCGCTGGAATTCAGAGGCGGCCGCCCGCGCGACTGAGCTGCGCGCCGGCACCATCGACGGCATGAAGTTCGCCAATCCCGATGATATTCCAGTATTCCGCGCCGATCCCAACTTCAATCTCATTGATATTCCACCGCTGACCGGCGTTTATGTCGCCATGAGCACATTCTTCGAGCCGCTCAACGATGTGCGCGTTCGCAAGGCCATCGCCATGGGCATTGATCGCCAGCGCATCGTCGACAACTTCTTCCCGCCCGGTTCGCCGCTGACATCGGACTTTGCGCCGCCGGCGGTCTTCGGTCATGTTGGTGAAGACGGCGTGCCCGGCTTTGATCAAGACGCGGCCAAAGCCTTGCTGGAAGAAGCCGCTGCCGATCTGGGCTTTGAGCTGCCGCTGGATTCTGTTATTGATTCCCGTACTGGAGAAGACCGCGCCTTGACCTTGACCTGGCGTGATGTCGTCCGCGGCTACTTGCCCAACCCGGGCATCATCGCCAACGATGTCGCGTCCCAACTGGCCGATATCGGCGTGATCGCCAATGTACAGGTGGTCGAATCCGGCGCCTTCATCGCATCGGCCCTCTCTGGCAACGAGCCGCTGCATATCCTGGGCTGGCATGCGGACTTCCCCGATGCCTCCAATTTCTACAGCTGCTGCTTCGGGCCCAACAACATGCAAATGGGTACGCCCAATCCGGCTCTGTATGAGCCTTTGGTCGCCGCGTCTCAAGTGCTTGACTCCGAAGCGCGTATGGCATACTTCCGTCAGGCTGCCGAGGCGATGTCGGAACATGTGCCTTGGGTACCCTTTGGGCATGCCGGCGCCGCCGATGTGTGGCAAGTGCGCATGGTTGGCGTGCATCCGGGCTTGCTGGACGGCACCGAGGAATTCTCACGCATTGAAGATCCGGACGATGACAATGTCATCTACATGCAGAATGCCGAGCCAATCTCGCTCTACTGCAACGATACCTGGGACGGCGAAACCTTCCGCGCCTGCCACCAGGTGAGCGAAGCCTTGCTTGACTTTGAGCGTGGCGGAGTAGATGTCATTCCGGGGCTGGCGGAGACCTGGTCAGCGTCCGATGACGGTCTCACCTGGACCTTTAACCTTCGTGAAGGCGTGTTGTTCCACGATGGCTCCAGCCTGGATGCCAATGACGTAGTTGTGTCCTGGCATGCAGCGGCTGATTGCGCCAGCCCGAACCACACCGGAACCGGGCAGGCCTTCGCCATCTACCGGTCCATCTTCCAGCAATTCATCAACGCGGATCAGTGCTAGCCCCGCTTTGGGACAATTTGTAGGGGCGACTTTGTGAGTCGCCCGCTTCAATCAACGAAACGCTGTAGGGGCGAGCCTTGGCTCGTCCGCCTCTTTCACCCCATCCCCCGGCCCCTTCCCCAATGAATTAGGGAAGGGGAGCCTTTCTAACGCGCGCTCCATAGCGAGTCGGTAGCCGTCGGCTGGAATAGCCGTTGTCAGATTTGTAGACAGAGTGAGAATCGCGGTTGGCGGACTAGCTGCGATTCAGCCGCGGATCCAGCGCGTCGCGCATGCCATCGCCCAGCAGGTTAAAACCGAGCACTGTGATCATGATGGCGATGCCGGGGAAGAATACCAGGTGCGGCGAAGTGAAGAGGTAATTGCGCGACTCGCTGAGAATCTGGCCCCATTCCGGCGTCGGCGGCTGCGCGCCCAAACCGAGGAATGACAACGCCGCCGCGTCCAGAATGGCGGTGCCGACGCCGAGTGTGCCTTGCACGATTATAGGCGTGATGGCGTTGGGCAGGATATGCGCGAGAACGATGCGCAGCGGACTGGCGCCCAGGGCCCGCTCGGCCACGACGAATTCCTGCTCTTTGAGCGACAGCACGCTGGCGCGGGACAAGCGGGCGTACTGCGGGATAAAGGTGATGGTGATGCCGAGCAGGGCATTGGTCAAGCCGGGGCCGAGTATGGTGACGATGGAGATGGCCAGCAGAAGGGCGGGAAAAGCCAGCACGACATCCATCAGGCGCATGATGACGTTGTCAACGCGGCCGCCCATAAATCCGGCAGTGATGCCCAGGGCGGTGCCGGCGACTATCGACAGACTGATTGTGATGATGCCGACCGATAGCGAGGTGCGCGTGCCGAAGATGACGCGGCTGTAAAGATCGCGCGCGTTGAGGTCGAGCCCGAGTATATGCTGCGGGTCTTCGCAGCCGAAGAGGGGGATGCAGGGTTTCTTGCTGGGCAGGCGTCCCGTCTCTCCCGGCACACCGATCATGGTTTTGATCGGGTCGTGCGTGGCGAAGACCGGCGCGGCGACGGCGATGATGATCAGCGCGCCGATGATGATGGAGCCGAGCACGGCCGACGGGCTGTGGCGCAGGTTGCGCATCGCTTCCAGCCAGAGACTGGCGGAACGATAGTTGACTTCGGGCGCCAGGTCGGCTGGTTGGGCGTCGGCCATGAATTTGTCTTTCGCGCGCCGCTAGTTGAAACGAATGCGCGGATCAAGGTAGCCGTAGAGCATGTCAACCACCATGTTGATGAGAACGAAACCGGCCGCGATCACGACCGTGAAGCCTTGCACGAGTGTGTAATCGCGCGAAGTGATGCTATCGACCAGGGTGCGGCCCACGCCCGTTAAGCTGAAGATGGTCTCGGTCAGCACAGCGCCGCTGATGATCAGGCCGAAGTTCAGCCCGATAACCGTGATTACCGGCAGCATGGCGTTCTTCAGGGCGTGCTTGCCCACGACAGTGCGTTCGCGCAGGCCCTTGGCGCGCGCCGTGCGGACGTAATCCTGGTTCAATACCTCCAATACGCTCGACCGGCTCATGCGGGCGATGATTGCCAGCGGAATCGTGCCGACTGCCACCGCCGGCAATATCAGGTGTCGCAGCGCGTCGATCAGCAGCTCGCGGTTGAGCGTGAGCACGGCGTTAAGCGTGTTGATGCGCGAAAAGAAGCGCAGGATTTCCAGCGGCTCTTCGCCCTCAGCCACCCAGCCAAGCGCCAGATAAAAGGGTTCAGGGTTGGCGCCGGGCGTCAGGCGACCGGACGGCGGCAAGGCCAGCGGCGTGTCCTTCAGCAGCACGGCGAAGAGGTAGGCCAGCATCAGTCCTAGCCAGAACACGGGCATGGAGACGCCGATATTGGCGCCGATCATGGTGCCGACATCGATGGCCGATTTATGGCGATAGGCGCTCAATACGCCGAGCGGCACACCGACGCTGATGGCAAACATGAGCGCGAAGAAGCCCAGCTCGACGGTTGTCGGCAGCCGGTCGACCAGAAGCTCCATCACCGGGCGATGGAAGCGCATCGAGTCGCCCAGGTCGCCCTGGGCAAAGTTGCGCATGTAGATGAGAAGCTGAATGGGCGCGGGCTGGTCGAGACCGTTGCGGCGGAAGAAACTCTCGCAGATGTCTTTGGTGGCGCGTTCGCCCAGAACAGCCAGGCAAGGGTCGCCGGGTATGGCGCGCGCCAGGGTAAAGGTGACGACCAGAATGCCGAACAATACCGGCAGGGAATACGTCAGTCTTCTGAGGACAAAAGTGAGCATCAAATGATCCTGTCAGGCGCAGGTCTTCATCATATAACGAAAACCGGCGCTGTCGAAGGGAGCGACTAGCTAGTCCGCAGCCCAGGCGCGCGCCCGTTCGACGGCGCGCTGCCAGCCGGCATAGAGCGATTCACGCTGATCGGCGGACATGGCCGGCTCAAAGGCGCGCTCCAACTGCCACTGTTTGGCGATCTCGTCCTGGGATGACCAGAAGCCGGTCGCCAAACCAGCCAGATAAGCCGCGCCCAGGGCCGTCGTCTCCGTGACCGCCGGGCGCTGCACGGGTACGCCCAGTATGTCGGCTTGGAATTGCATCAGGAAATCGTTGACTACCGCGCCGCCGTCGACTTTTAGTGTGTCAAGCGGCAAGCCCGAATCGGCTGACATGGCGTCGACCACATCGCGCGTTTGGTAGGCGATCGACTCGAGCGTAGCGCGTACGATCTGGGCGCGTCCGCTGCCGCGCGTCATGCCGACGATGGCGCCGCGGGCGTACTGGTCCCAATAAGGCGCGCCCAAGCCGACGAAAGCGGGCACGACGTAGACGCCGTCGGCGCTGTTGATGCTGGCCGCGATGGCTTCGCTTTCGGTGGCGTCAGCGAGTAGTTTCATTTCGTCGCGCAGCCACTGCACGGCGGCGCCGGCCATGAAAATGCTGCCCTCCAGCGCATATTGCAGCGCGCCCTTGCCGACTTGCCAGGCCACGGTCGTCAGCAGATTGTTGGCGGAGGATTGTGGCTTGTCGCCGGTGTTCATCAGCATGAAACAGCCGGTGCCATAAGTGTTTTTCGCCATGCCGGCCTGGTAGGCGGCCTGCCCGAAAGTGGCCGCTTGCTGGTCGCCCGCCATGCCGGCGATCGGCAGCGCCGCGCCAAAAAATTCAGGCAGCGTCTCGCCGTATACCTGGCTGCAGGGGCGCACTTCGGGCAGCAGCGCGCGGGGTATATTCAGGCGCTCCAGTATGGCCTTTGACCAGTCGCCGCGATGAATGTCGAAAAGCATGGTGCGGGCGGCGTTGCTGACATCCGTGATATGCAGCGCGCCGCCGGTCAGCTTCCAGACCAGGTAGCTGTCGACTGTGCCGAAGGCCAACTCGCCGGCTTCTGCTTTTTCACGCGCGCCGGCGACATTCTCCAGCAGCCAGGCTACTTTTGTGCCGGAGAAATAGGCGTCGGTGACCAGTCCTGTTTCGTTCAGGATCGTTTGGTCGAAGCCCTCGGCTTTCAGGGCGTCGCAGAAGGCGGAGGTGCGGCGATCTTGCCAGACGATGGCGTTGTGAATCGGCTCGCCGCTGAGCCGGTCCCAAATCAGGGTGGTTTCGCGCTGGTTGCTGATGCCGATGGCGGCGATTTCGGCCGGGTCAGCGACGATTTCTTGCGCCACATTGAGTTGCGTGGACCAGATGTCGCCCGGGTCATGCTCGACCCAGCCCGGCTGCGGGTAGATCTGCCGGAATTCGTTTTGGGCGCTGCGGACGACATTGCCGTCGTGGTCGAAAAGAATGGCGCGGGAAGATGTCGTGCCTTGATCGAGCGACAAGATGTATTTGGCCATGTGCGGTCGAGTCCCATGCTGAGTGGTCAAGTTATCCGACCATTGTATCGTATAGCCGCGGCGGATACCGCTCAGCGTTTGTGGGGCTCAGCGAACATGCGTCAGATTTAATTCAAACACAGAAGTAGTTCCAACCAAGTAATGAGAAACCGGAATAACGTCGGTTGTAGGGGTGACATTGTATGTCGCCCGCAAATTCAAGATTACAACATCGGGCGATTCACAGAATCGCCCCTACGATGTCCCATGATTTTTGCATGATTAATTTGTTACTACTTCTGTGTTTAATTTGATTTGATTGCGCGCCGCTTGTTTGCTTCGTTGAGCCGAGACGCCAGCAGCAGGCCGATGCCCAGGCCGGCCAGCCCGCCGGCGATGGTCCAAGGGGGCAGCCGCTGCAAAACCGCCAGCAGCATCTCGGCGGGATAATCGGGAAAGACGTGGGCGTGCCGCAGGTTCTTGAACAGCATCAGCGCTGCTGTACACAGGGAGGCGAGGGCGCCGGCAACTGCGCCGGAAAGCGCGATATGGGCCGGTTTGACGGCTCGGCCAGCCGCCAGGCGCGACAGCAGCCACAGCGTAAGCGCTATCGACGCGAGCGCGCCCAGCGTCACTGCGGCGGTCGGGTCCTTGTCTTCCAGGCTTGACCAGAGCAAGATCGCCACGCCGATCAGCAGCAGCGCGCATCGCCTCAGTTTTTCGCCGGCTGTTGCTGAGGGTTTCATGGCTTGGGAGCGGCGACTTGGTCGAAGCGCAGTATTTGCGCGGAACCGGGTGGAACTTCGAGCAGTAGACCGTCCTGCAGCATGGCGTTGCCGTCTTGCCGGGCGAATGACTCGCTAAGCGCGTCGTAGAGCCGCCAGCGCCGCTGAGCCAGCCAGGCCCAATCGGACAGGTCGAGACGGGCGCGCGACCACTCGCTGCTGAGGTTGACGATGACCAGGCGAGACGTCTCTCGTTGTTGCCAGCTATAGGCAATCAGGTTTTCGTGCGTGTGGTCGCCGCTGTGTATGGCCTGCGCCGCGCGCAACTTCCAGCTGCCCGCGCGGTATAGGTCGCTTCGGACTTCGTTGAGCAGCCGGCGGTAGAAACGCGCCAGCAGCGGATGGCTGTCTTCTTCCGCGCAGCGGTTGATCTGCACCGGCAGCTTGATGCGGCGTCCGCTGAGCTGACCCTGATGGAGAAGCGCCGCGCCGGGCAAGGTGCAAATCAGCGCGGCCGCCGGTCGCTGTCGGTCTTCGCCAAAGACTTCCATGGCGCGCCGCTCGTCATGGTTTTCGATGAAGCGGATGTTCGAGCGCAGAAAGTCCAGGTCCGCCTTGAGATGCGACTTGATTTCGCCGATTTCGCCATTGGCCAGCCGGTCGTAAAGGCGCTTGTCGTAGGTATAGTCGAAGCCTTGCCGCAGCAGCTCGTGCTCCAGATCCCAATACACTTCCGCCATGAACAGCATCTGTGGATGCGCCTCGCGCACGGCCGGGATGACCTCCAGCCAATAGTCGCGAGGGGGCAGGCTGTCGGCGTCTCGGTTCCAGGTAGCGGCGAATACTTCGTTCAGCATCAGCATGGCCATGTCGCAACGGACGCCGTCGCACTGAATGCCGATGTCGATCAGCGTATCGACGGCGGCTTGCCGCAAGCCGGGCTGAAAGGCGTCCAGTTGCGCCGTATCGATCCAGGCGGGGAAGTAGGGGTCGCGCCCGCGGGCGATGACCGCGCCACCGCCCTCGGCTGCGTCGGCGACGAAATAGTCGGATGGCCGCTCTTCGAAATCCAGGAGGGTGCCACGCGCAAAGTACTCGGGATGCTCGAATGTCCAGCGATGATCTGTGGCCATGTGGTTGGGCACGAAGTCGAGAATCAGCTTGAGGCCCATACGGCGCAGTTCATTGCGGAAGCTGGCCAAGCCGTCGCGGCCGCCCAGCTCACGCTCGACCTGATAATCGCGAATGGCGTAGGCGGAGCCGGGCACATCGGCATCGGTGACATCGGGCAGAGCCTGGCGGTACTCGTGCAGATAATTGAGGGCGCTCATACGCGTGGCTATGCCGCGATGCCAGACGCCCATCAGCCAGACGGCGTCGAAACCCCAGGCGGCTAACTCAGCCAACTCGGCGGCGGGCACATTGGCCAAGGTGATTTTCTGCTGGTACTTGCTGCTGAGGCGGCGCAGCCAAACCCAGGTGTTGATCTCGTAGATGACAGGGTGCGCTGGCCAGCCGGCGGACGATGCCTCGGCTGTATTGGCGCGGATCTTTGGCAGGAGGCTCATGGCAATCCGGAGGACGTAGAATAGGCGAGAACACAATCAGTCTGGCAGTCTAACAGCGAAAGGGATTCGATCCAATCGGATTTCGCGCTCCTCAGGCCCCGGCAGCTGAGAGATGCTGCAGCGTCAAGCGATAGAACTGCTCGGGCGCTTCGTCGTGGACGGCGTGCCCGCAGTCGAATAGCTCCAGCCGGCCATTCGCGACTTTATCGACATAGCGCTGACCGTACTGCCAAGGGTTGAGTTTGTCGGCGCGCCCGAGCATGATGACAAGTGGGCAGGTGATGTTAGGCGCCAGGCTCAGGCTGACATCGCCGCCGGCGTCGATAGTCCGCGTCATGGCGCGCACCCAGTCGCCGGTGAAGGCCGCCACGTCGCTGAAGCCGTGGATGCGCTTTTCGTCAGCGGTGATCCAATCGCCCGGGTACATGCGCTGAAAGACCGGCCGCAGCTCGGGCCCGAAGTGGCCGATGGCGCCGATGACGATGCAAGAGGCGAGGCGGGCCGGGCGCCCACCGGCGGCGATCAATGCCACTTCGCCGCCATCGGAGTAGCCGATCAGGTGCGCCTTTTCGATGCCCGTGGCGTCCATGAAGGCGATGAGGTCTGCGCTATCGCGCTGATAGAAGTCGTCTGGAAAGTCGCGCGGTTTGGGTAGCGACTGGCCATAGCCACGCAGGGTCAAGCCGATTACTCGATAGCCTTCACTGTGCAGACGGTCCATGACCTGGCCCAGGTGGATGCGCGCTGTGCCCAACATGCCGTGCAGGAGTATCACCGGGGTCTGCTCGCTGCCGGGTCGCATGTCTTCGTAGTGCAGCGTGGCGCCTGTGGTTAGTCTGGCGAGCGGCATGCGATTGGGTTTATCCGACCGCGACTTGCGGCTCGCTCATGGCGATGGGCTGCGCGTCGACCAGAGCGATATCGAGGATGTCGTCCAGATGATCCACCAGCACGAAACTGAGGTCGTCACGCACGTCATCGGGCACATCGTCCAGATCGTTCTCGTTCTTGCGCGGCAAGATGACCGTGTCCGCGCCCAGCCGATGCGCCGCCAGCACCTTGTCCTTGATGCCACCCACCGGCAGCACCTTTCCGCTTAGCGTTAATTCGCCGGTCATGGCGATATTGCTCTTGGCAGTGCGCCCGGTCAGCAAGGAAGCCAGGGCGGTCGCCATAGTGACACCGGCGCTGGGGCCGTCTTTGGGCACGGCGCCCGCCGGCACATGCAAGTGGATGTCGTATTCGTCGTAGAAGGCCGGGTCGACGCCCAGCTGATCGGCCCGCGATCGGGCAAAACTGTAGGCGATTTTGGCGCTCTCTTGCATGATGTCTCCCAGCTGGCCGGTGTATTCGAAGCCCTTGCCGCCTTTCATCTTGGTGGCTTCGATGAATAGCGCGTCGCCGCCGACCGGCGTCCAGGCCAGCCCGGTAGCCACGCCGGGGATCTCGGTGCGATCTTGCAGCTCGCTGCGGTAGCCGTAGCGCGCTTTGCCCAGCAGCTCCTTGACCGCTTCGCCGTCCACATGGCGCTTTTCCAGCCCGCCTTCGGCGATTTGGGTCACGACTTTGCGCGCGGCTTTGCCGATCTCGCGTTCCAGGCTGCGCACGCCCGCCTCACGCGTGTAATCGCGGATGATTTGCAGCAGCGCGTCGTCGCTGAATTCGAGTTCTTCCGCATGCAAGCCGTTTTCGCGCCGTTGCCTCGGCGCCAGATACTGCGCCGCGATGGCCAGCTTTTCCAGCTCGGTATAGCCGCTCAGCTGGATAACTTCCATGCGGTCTCTCAAAGGACCGGGGATGGTATCCAGCGAGTTGGCGGTGGTGATGAACATGGCATCGCTCAGGTCGAAGGCGACATCAAGGTAATGATCGCGGAATTCGGCGTTCTGTTCCGGGTCGAGCACCTCCAGCAGCGCCGAGCCGGGGTCGCCGCGAAAGTCGCGGCCCAGTTTGTCGATTTCGTCCAGCATAATCAGCGGATTACGAGACTTGGCCCGGCGTATGGCCTGGATGATTCGGCCCGGCATGGCGCCAACGTAAGTGCGGCGGAAACCGCGAATCTCGGCTTCGTCGCGGATGCCGCCCAGGCTCATGCGGATGAATTTGCGGCCCATGGCGCGGGCGATGGAAGCGCCCAGCGAGGTCTTGCCCACGCCGGGCGGGCCGACAAAGAGCAAGATGGCGCCGGAGCGATCGCGCCGGACGGGATCGAATCCCTCGCCCTCGGCGAATTCTTCTTCGCGCTCGGCGCGCAGCTTGCGCACGGCCAGGAATTCGAGGATGCGTTCTTTGACGTCGCGCAAGCCATAATGGTCTTCGTCCAGTATTTCGCGCGCTACGGCGATGTCGAGCTTGTCTTCGGTGCGCTCGTTCCAGGGCAGGCTGCAGATCCAGTCCAGGTAGGTGCGGATGACGCCATATTCGGCGGCGGCGACCGATAGCTTGGACAGGCGGCTCAATTCGCGCTCGGCTTCTCGCCGCGCTTCCTCGGGCATGTCGGCTGCTTCGATCAATTCGCGGAAGCGCTCGACTTCATGTTGATCGTCGTCTTCTTCCAATTCGCGCTGGATGGCTTTCATTTGCTCGCGCAAATAGTAGTCGCGCTGGGTCTTTTCCATTTCTTGCTGCGCGTCTTCCTGAATCTTGCGCCCCAGCGACAGCACGTCATATTCTTTGCTGAGCAGCTGCAGCAGGTGGCGGATTTTGTCGCCGGCGTTTTTCATTTCGAGCAGGCGCTGCGCGTCGTCGACTTCAATGCGGACGTAAGTGGCGATGGAATACACAAGCTGCAGCGGGTCTTCGACGTTGATGGCGTTGGATACCAATTCTTGCGGGATGCTGGGCACCAACTCGGCCAGGGCCTTGAAGCGGTCCACCACGCTGCGCACCATCGCTTCCATTTCGATGTCGTCGGCGAAGACCACTTCGTCTTCTGGAATACGTGTCACGCGCGCCTTGAGATAGGGCGAAGTCTCGATGAATTCGTCAATTTGAATGCGCTGCAAGCCCTGAATCAGCAGGCGCACCGTGCCATCGGGGCTGCGAAACAGGCGATGGATGGTGGCGAGCGTGCCTATCGACTGCACTTGATCGGGACCCGGGGTTCCCAGGCTGGGGTCTTTTGACGCGACCAGGCCGACCATGCGATTGCCGGCCACAACGTCGTCCACCAGCTGGATGCTGCGTTCCTGGCCGACAGTCAAGGGAATCGCCGTTTGCGGATAGACAACCAATCCGCGCAAGGGCAGAATCGGCAATTCTTCCGGCAAGTCTATCGCAGTGCCTTCGTCCTCCAGCTCTTCGCCGAGCGTGAAGTTGACACTGTCTTGCGGCGCGTCCATATCGCTCAATATCACTTCCCAAAATGTCATGGATGCAGTTCCTCAGCGTATGTTGTCTGACAGCCTGGCAATAGCGTCCACCAAAGCACCGCGTGGGGAATTTCGTCTCCTTGCGGATTCGTAAGCGCTAACTCGGCTGCTCACCTTACTTTACATATAGACGCGTAAAAATAATATCAGTGTTCGTGTGTAGCGGAGAATTTTGATACGTTTCTAAGACTTGCGCGCGGCGGTTGATAGCGGCGCTGTTCCAATTTGCCCCATTCGCCAGCATGAATACAATAAATGCAGGCAGCATTGTCGGCAGTACAGGAAGACTGCGCCATGACCGAGAACTTTGGCAGACCGCGAAAACGCAAGACTGGCCGAGCGCGCGACCGCTATCTGGCGCGGCAGCAGCGGCGCCTGGCGATGATGGAGGGCCGCGAGCGTGGCGACCATGCCTTCTTTCGCAGGCATTTTCCGTCTTACGACGAGACCAAGCTGGCGCATCGCGCTCTGGCCTGGTTGTTCTCAAGCCGTTCGCCTGTGGCCAAAGTGACCACGGTGGTGGCGATATCGGTGCTGGTGTTCTTTATCGGCAGCTATGTGCTATCCGACCGCATCTTCCCGAATGTCTACGCGATGGGGCTGCCGGTCGGCGAGTTAACGCCGCACGAGGCGGAAGCGGTCATCAGCGACCACTGGAATGCCGGTCTCAGCATTGATATTCGGGTAGATGGCGAGCATGTGGAGTGGATTAGCCCCGACGAGTTGGGCCTGACGCTTGATGCCGGGGCTATGGCGGGTAGCGCCCGGGCGGCGGGTATCGCCGGCATTCCCTTTGGCTACAACGTGAATCCGATCGTGTCGGTATCCCATAGCCGCGCCCAAACCGTGCTGCTGGATTTGACCGAGTCCATCTACGTGCAGCAATACGAAGCCGGCTACAAGTGGTCGGGCGGGCGCTTGATCACTGTGCCGGGAAGGCGCGGCAGACATCTGGATATCAAGCAGAGTTTGGACAGACTGAAAGAAAACGCGGCAACCGTCGTGACGGAGCGGCGCTTCAATTTACAGACGATTCAACTCAATCCGACGGTTCTGGACAGCGCGCCCTTCCTGGATGAGGCGCTGGTATTTCTGAACAAAGGCATTCGACTAACGGGCTATGATCCCTTCAGGGATCAGATGTTTTCCTTCAGCGTGAATCAGCAGTTGGCGGCCGAGTGGATCATCGCCGGCGAAAACGGTTTGTCGGTTCGCGCTGACGCATTCGGACAGTTTATCGACGCCGAGAACGAGAAGCTGGTCAAAGGCGGCCGTTATATTGACAAGCTGCTGGCCACCCAGACCTTGCAGGAAGCGCTAAGCGCCGGCGACCCGGACGTGGTCTTGCGTTTGAATTACTTGCCGGAAGAGTACACTGTCGTGCTTAAGGACACGGGACATCTCATAGGCCGCAAGCGCGGAATTCCTTACGAATTGATTCGGGACGCCAATCCGACGGTCAATTGGAACACCCTTGTGGTTGGCCAGTCGGTGCAGGTTCCGTCGCGCGATGTGATGATTCCCGAAGATCCGGTGCCGCACAAGCGCATCGTTGTTGACCTTGACGCGCAATGGCTGGTTGGCTTCGAGAATGGCGAGCTGATCTTCGACTGGGGCATTTCATCCGGGCGTGAGGAAGCGCCGACCTACCCGGGCATCTTTCAGATCTTGACTCATGACGAGAAGGCTTTTGGCGGCAGTTATGCGCTCTGCAACGCAGCGGGCACCAATTGCAACCAATGGGAGATGGCTTGGTTTATGGGCATCTATGAAGTTCTGCCAGGTCTGATGAATGGATTCCACGGCGCCGTTTTACTGCCAAACGGCGGCTATCTGGGTGGTGGCGGGGTGTATGAACCGTCGACTTTCGGCTGCATCATGTCCGTGGACGCGCGGGCGAAAGACTTGTACGAGTGGGCTGAGATCGGCACTATGGTCGAAATCATTTCCGACGAATTCGCTCCTGAGAGTGAATCGGCCAAATACGCCAAGGAATATATCGGCACCGTCGACACCAACTTCCGGCCGATCTCGGCCTAAGCAGCGCAAAGATCGGCATAAAGCCTGGCTGGCGCCGCGCTGCTGCTTGATGCTTGACTGATCGGCATTGCCCGGCAATATTCCGCGCAGTTGCTGCGGCAACCCGGAATGTATCATTTCGTATAACTGGATTTAGGCTCACGCAAGTGGGCATTTTGTTTTGCCGAGCCTCAGGTAAAATCTGTAGCCGTTCGCGAGTCGACTCTAGGCAAAGCATGAGCAAAGCATTTGGTACATGGAAGAGCGCGATTGATGGCGCGTCTATCGCCAGCGGCGTCAGTCTGCGCGATGTGCAGTGGAATGACAGCGACGATACCTTGGTGTGGTGGGAGAGCCGCGGCAAGATCGGTGTCTTAAAAGCGCAAACCGGCCTTGACGCGCCCCGGGATTTAACGGACCGGCGACTGAACGTGGCCGGACGCGTCGGCTACGGCGGAGGCGCTTTTACTGTCGGCGGTGGCCAGGTCGTCTTTGCCGCTGAGGGCAGGCTTTACCGTCAGGCCTTGGCTGGCGGCGCGGCGCGGGCTATCACGCCGCAATTCGGCAGCTACGCCTCGCCGGCAATTTCAGCCGATGGCCGCTGGGTCGCCTGCGCGCATAACTATGAAGGCCTTGATGGTCTCGTGCTCGTGGATGCGGAAGGCGAGGAGTTTCCGCGCAAACTGGCTTACGGCACGGACTTCGTCATGCAGCCGACCTGGCATCCGTCCGGCGAACAGCTGGCATTCGTGGCCTGGAATCACCCGCAGATGCCCTGGAACGGCAGCGAATTGCGCATTGTTTCGCTGACACCCACAACTTCCGGCGGCCTCTACGCGCGGGATATCCTGACCCTGACAGGCGATACGGAGACGGCCATATTTCAGCCGGAATTCTCGCCAGACGGGACTTACCTGGCCTACGTCAGCGACGCCAGCGGCTGGAGCCAACTGTGCGTTTACGATTTGGAAGCGCAAGAACATCGTCAGCTCACGACTGCCGCAGCCGAGCACGGCACGCCGGCCTGGGCGCAGGGCTTGCGCACTTACGCCTGGAGCGGTGACAGTGGCTCGCTGGTTTATATCGAGAACAGCCGTGGATTCTGCGCGTTGAAACGCATTGAACTTGATAGCGGGCAGAGTTCCGCTGTTGTCGGCTGGGAAGAATACACCGATCTGGAGCAGGTGGCTGTGTCGCCGAAGTCAGGCGCCGTGGCCGCGATCGCCTCGTCTTCGCTGGTTCCGCCGCGCATCGTCTCGGTCAGCGGGGGTGGCCGGGCGCTGGTTCATCGCCGGCGGGGGGCGGAAAACTTGGCCGCCGATGAGCAGTCCTCGGCCGAGGCCATCACCTGGCCCTGTGAAGATGGCGGGGAGGCGCATGGCCTGTTCTATCCGCCGGTGCTCAAAGACGAGATGCCGGCCGGCTTGCCGCCGCTGATTGTCAATATACACGGCGGCCCCACATCGCAGCGCCGCGCCGCTTACGCTAGCGAAGTCCAGTTTTTCACCACGCGCGGATACGCCGTGCTGCAGGTTAACCATCGCGGCAGCACCGGCTACGGCAAGGCGTATATGAATATGCATCGCGGCAACTGGGGCACATACGATGTCACGGATTCAATTGCGGGCGTGAAGCATCTGGCCGACGCCGGACAAATCGACCGCGAGAAAGCCGTCATCATGGGCGGCAGCGCCGGCGGCTTCACCGTGCTGCAGTCGCTGGTGGAATACGCCGGCTTCTACCGCGCGGGGATCTGTTCTTACGGCGTTTCCAATCAATTCGGCCTGCTAATGGACACGCATAAATTCGAGGAGCGCTATACCTATTGGCTGCTGGGCGAATTGCCGGAAGCGGCCGAGGTGTATCGCGCGCGCTCGCCGATATTCCACGCCGACAATATCGTCGATCCCATCATCGTCTTTCAGGGCACGGACGATGTCGTCGTGCCGCAAGATCAGTCGGATACCATTGTGGCTTCGCTCAAACGCCGCGGCGTGCCGCATGAGTACCATCTGTTTGAAGGCGAGGGCCATGGTTGGCGCATGCCCGAGACCATCAAAACTTATTACGACAAAATAGAACGCTTCTTGCTGCAGCATGTGATTTATGCCTGACCGTTCCTTTCCACTTCTTTATCTAAAGCCTCAGACACAGTGCTGTTCCAGCGCCGCCTTTGCTCCGATGAGGAATCGAAGCGATGATTGATCAAGTTGCGCTGCTGCTCGCCGGTTTGGTCGGGCTATTCTTCGGCGGCAACTGGCTGGTCCGCGGCGCTTCCAACCTGGCGCTGTCCTTCGGCGTGTCGGTGCTGATCATCGCCTTGACATTTGTCGCTATCGGCACGTCCATGCCGGAATTGCTGGTGAGCCTACAGGCGGCGATGGCGGGCAAGAGCGACCTGGCGGTGGGCAATGTGATCGGCTCGAACATCGCCAATATTGGCTTGATCCTGGGCGCGACCGGATTGATCGCGCCGCTGAGCGTCAAAGCCATTCTGCTGCGGCGCGAAGTGCCGATCATGATCCTGGTCTCGCTGCTGGCTTTTGCCTTGACGATTGACGGCCAGATAAGCCGGCTTGACGGCGCCATCTTGCTGCTTTCCTTTGTCGCCTTTAACCTGCTGTTCTATTGGTTGGCGCGGCGCGAATCCGAGACGCAGGAGCGCCTGCTGTCCGACCTGGAGGACAGCCCCGACGGCAAGGTCAGCCGGGGGCGCGAGTTTCTGTTCTTGTTCGCCGGGGTGGCAGCGCTGGTATTGGGCTCGCGCATGATGGTCGAGGGCGCGGTCAACCTGGCACGATTGTTCGGCATCAGCGAATTGGTGATCGCCATCACGCTGGTGGCCTTTGGCACCTCACTGCCTGAGTTGGCGGCATCGCTTTCGGCGGCATATCACCGCGAGACGGATCTGGCGATTGGAAACGTTGTCGGCTCGAATATCGCCAATCTGCTGCTCATCCTGGGCGTGACCGCATTCGTGCAGCCCATACAAGTGGAGCGCGGCGCTGTGCAATTTGAGTTCATCGTGATGATTGCCTTTGCCGTGCTGCTCATTCCCTTCATGCGGCATCAGCGGCTGGGTCGGCGGGGGGCGGCGCTTTTCCTAGGCGCATACATCGCCTTCGTGATTTACAGCATCGTGGCCGGCAGCGCGGCGCCAGAGGCTGCTTGGCTGCGCTGACATCCAAGTCCTAGTGTGCGCATTGCGGTACACTGTAGCCAGGGATGGTCGCCAAGATTCGTCAAGCGAAGGGGATGCATCGACATGACAATTTTGCCACCGGTTGAGCGATTCACCAGCAGCAGCGGCGTAGACATCTATCGCCTGTCGATGCTGCTCTTCCCCATTGACTTCACCGGCCACGCCTTTGTTCTGGACGGCGCGGGACCGCTGACCCTGGTGGATACCGGCTCGGGCATGGGGCGCAGCAACCAAGACTTGCTGGACGGCTTCCGGCAGATCGGCGAGCGCTACGGCAAGACGATTACACTGGACGACATCGAGCGCATCATCATCACGCATGGGCATATTGATCACTTCGGCGGCTTGGCCTTCGTTTTGGAGCAGACTGACGCGGCCGTCGGCATACACGAACTGGACCTGCGCGTGCTTACCAATTACGAAGAACGGGTGATCGTGGCCACCAAGGCGCTGGGCATCTACTTTGACCGGGCCGGCATAGCGCCATCGCAGCGGGAAGCGCTGTTTTCCATGTACGGGTTCGCCAAGAAACACGTCACGTCCATCGCGGTCGATTTCAGCATCGAAGACGAGCAGATCATCGACGGGCTGGAATTCATTCATACGCCGGGCCATTGCCCCGGACAAGTTTGCATCCGGCTGGGCGATATCCTGCTCAGCGCCGATCATGTGCTGTCGCGGACGACGCCGCACCAGTCTCCCGAGAGCATCACGCAATACATGGGACTGGATCATTATGCCGATTCGCTGCGCAAGCTGCTGCGCGTTGAGGGCATCAATCTGGCGCTGGGCAGCCATGAAGACGCGATTCACGATCTATACGGGCGCATCAATGCCATCCGCGCCAGCCACAACCGCAAACTTGACCGCATCCGCAAGATTATGCGCGATCAGGGCGCGCCCATGACTATCGCCGAGATTTCTCAAGCGATGTACCCGGATGTGGACGGTTATCATATTCTGCTGGCGCTTGAAGAAGCCGGCGCGCATATCGAATACCTGTATCAGCACGGGCATTTGTCCATCGCGAACTTAAAGCAGTTTGAAGCCGAGCCGAATCCGGCGATTCTGTATGAATTGCACGATTGAGCGTTAGGGCAATCGCATCAAAAGATTTTCACCCCAGAAGCGCCGAAAACGACGAGAATTATCCGAAAATATGCCAATATAGCACTCAATGTAGGGGCGATTCTGTGCCGCGCGTAGACACTGCGGGTCAATCGCCCACGATTTTGCGCCAAATTTCATGGGCGAGCCAAGGCTCGCCCCTACAATTTGTTAGTTTGGTGATAAATTCGTCATATATGGATTTTGATGCGATTGCCCTGGAATGAGCATTATGCTTTGTTGACCGGCGATAAGACTTAATAGTACACTTGAGGCGGATCGTGGGCCTTAGCCGCGTTGCCGCAGGCGAGGAGAGAACGAAAGATGGACGAGAAAGCAAAGAACAACCCCGGGCCGCCCAAGGAAACGCATGAACTGGCCGGTCTCTTTGCGCGTTTGCTGGCCATGATATTAGACAGCGTTTTGATGGTTTTGCTGTTTCTGCTGCTTAATTTTGTTGTGTCATTATTGGGCGGCGGCGACTCCACGTCGATCTCACAAGTCATCGGCTTCGCGAGTTCGGTCTTATACAATTGGTACTTCTGGACGCGCCGCGACGGGCAAACGCCGGGCAAGTTCGCGCTAAAGATTCGCGTTATCAAAGCGGATGGCACGCCGCTAAGCGATACCGACGCCGTGATTCGAGCCATCGGCTATCACGTCAGTTCAATCGTTTGCGGGCTGGGCTATATCTGGGCGATATTCGACAAGAACAACCAGACCTGGCACGACAAACTGGCGCGGACGTACGTCGTACGCAAAGACGGACGGCGGCATACAGTCGACGTTTAGCCCCGGGCATGACAAGCCTGGCGCAGCGCTTGGGCATTACACGCTTCGACGCGGATCAGCGCTACCGTGCCGGGCTGGCCGCTTTTGCCGCGCGCGACCAGCGGGCTGCCATCAATGAAGTGCAGGCGGCTATTGAGCTGCTGCCCAATCATGCCGAGTATCATGCGGCGCTGGGGCTGCTGCTGCTGGAAGACAAGCAGAAGGCGGCCGCGGTCGAAGCATTTGACGAGGCGCTGCGGCTGAATCCCTACGAGGCGCTGGCGAATTACGGCAAGGGTATGATCGCTTACCGCGCCAAAGACTGGCGGGTGGCGGAGGGCAATTTCCTAAATGCGCTGGCGGCCCAACCACAGCGGGCTGAGTCGCAGTACTATATCGGCATGGTCAAGCACCGCCTGGGGCAGAATGCGGAGGCGCTGGAGTGGATGCAGTCGGCGGCTGTCGCTTTCGCCGCGGATAATGACCGGCGCGAGAGCCACTGCACAGCTTGGCTGCGCGAATTCGAGAAGCTGCGAGCCGGGTAACGCCGCGCCCGGTCCAGCCAATTGCCTTGCGGCGGCAAGCCCACTACAATCGCTGCATCGCACCGTCCTTGCAGAAGCGCAGGTGAACTTGGAATACGTACTTGGCGAGATATTAGCGCTGGGCGGCGCCCTTGTTTTCGGCGTCGCATCGACCGCGTATACCTTGGCCGGGCGCAAGATCGACGCGAGCTTTTCCATGGCGCTGAGTCTGCTCATTTCGCTGGTCTTCTACGTGCCGCTGCATCAAGTGATTCATGGCGAACCGGTCCCGTTTCAGGCCGCGCCGGACCGCTGGCTGATTCTGGGACTGTCGAGCTTGGCGGGTTTCGTCATCTCGGCGCTTTTCCTGCTGCGCTCCTTCCAGTACATCGGGCCGCGGCTGACGATGCTGATCGGGTCTACTTCGCCGATATTCGCCGCGCTGATGGCTTGGATTTTCCTGGGGCAGCAATTGCCCGCATTCGCTGTCATCGGCATCGTCTTTGTAGTCGGCGGGGTTGTCTGGGTGGTGTCCGAGCGGGGCGCGCGGCAGATTGACGAGCAAGGCGCTGACTATGGCAAGGGCCTGTCGATGGCTGTGGCGGCCGCGGTGGGTCAGGGGGCTGGCTTTGTGCTGATGTCGGAGGGTGTGGCCGGCGGCTTCTCGCCCATGAGCGCGGGCCTCATTCGCACGATAGTGGCCATCGTATTGCTCTGGGTATATATCGCCCTGCGCGGCACGCTGCGGCACAACCTGGAGTTGATCTTGTCTTCGCCCGGCGCCTTGGCCTGGCTGGTGCTGGCGTCTGCCGCCGGGCCGGTTGCCGGAACGACGCTGATACTGATTTCGCTGCAATATACTAGCGTCGGCATTTCGTCGACATTGACAAATACGACGCCGATTTTCTTGATTCCCATCGCCTATCTGGCCTTTGGCGAGCGCATCACGGCGCGCGCAGTGGTTGGTACGCTGATTGCGATCGCGGGCGTTGCCTTGCTCTTCGCCGCATGACCCGGCCTCGCCGCGCCCCCCGCATTTTCCCTCATCCGTCAAACGGGCTATAATGTAACGTGCAGACGAAGGACAGAATAAAGGTCTTGGCAATGACCGACTATAATATACGGCCGCTGGAACGCTCCGACCGGGAGTGGGTGGCGCATTTCCTGGACGAGCGCTGGGGCACTACCCAGATTGTCTCGCGCGGCAAGTCAGTTTACGGGCACTTGCTGCCGGGCTTCATGGCGGAGCGGCCGGCGGAGGCGCCCGAGGACGGCGATAACGAGGGCGTCGAGAACGAAAACGAAGCCGCCGCGGAAAACATTGGCTTGGTCACGGTTCACATCGGCGACAAGGAATGCGAGATCACCACGCTCAACAGCTTGACAGAATCCGAGGGCGTTGGGTCGGCGCTGGTGGAAGCAGTGGAGAACTGGGCGCGGGAAGCGGGCATCGAACGGCTGTGGCTGGTCACGACCAACGACAATTTAGCCGCCCTCAAATTCTGGCAGCGGCGCGGCTATGAGTTGGTCACCGTGCATCGAAACGCGATTGCCGAGGCGCGCCGCATCAAGCCGCAGATTCCGATCACGGGATTAAACGGCATCACCATCCGCGACGAAATTGAACTCGAGAAAAAGATCTAGCGATGTCGCGCGCTATGCCAATGCGCAGGCAGCCTGCGGGCGTCAATCGGCGTCAGCCGGATCACGCCGCGTATCGCGAAAATCGCGCCAGAAACTCTCAGCGATGACGAGCAATACACCGCAGACGATGGCATGGTCGGCCAGATTCGATACATTGGAAATCAGGTTGGGAATTTGATAGTGGATGAAGTCGACCACGTGCCCGTGCTGCAGCCGGTCAAGCGCATTGCCGACGGCGCCACCGATGACGAGGCCGATCGCGAAGGGCACGAGCCGCCCGCCCGCCGGAACCTGGCGGAAATACCAGAGCAAACCCGCGATGATCAGCAGCGCAATTACCAGGAAGGCATCGCCGGCCATAGGGAAAATGCCGAATGCCGCGCCGGTGTTGCTGCTGCGGGTCAGCTGAAAAAAGGGCGCCAGCGCCGGCAGCGGCTGGATAGCCTCATAAACTTCCAGATTGTCGCGTATCCAGTGTTTGCTGGCTTGATCGGCCAGCGTCGTCAGCGACAATGAGCCGCCCAAAATGAACCACTTGCGCATGACTCGCTCCATCAACAGCAGCGGAAGCTCGGCTCATTGTAGCAGAAATTGCGCGCGCGCTGTCCAAATGCTGATCATCGCGCTAGCCCGATGAAGGACGGCCCCGCCAATAGCAGAGCGTATCCGCCGGACGATTTTGGCGAGTGGGACCTGGACGCGCAGAAGGCGCTGTACGCGGATCTCGCGGCAGACGCGGCTCGCGCCTGGGGTTTGACGCTTGAAGCGCTCGACTGGATGAGTTATAGCTCGAATGCCGTCTTCACCCTGCAAACTTCCGATGCTCGATTTGTATTGCGCCTGAGCTTGCCGGGCCGAATCAAGGCGTCCCGCTTACGCTCGGAGTTGGAATGGCTGCGGGCGATTCGGCAGCGGACAGAATTGCTGGCGCCCAATCCAATACCAGTGAGCGTAGAAGGGGAGGCGCGGCTCTTCGCCACGCTGCCGCATGAGCTGTTTCCGCCGCCGCACTACGTATATGGCGTCCTGTTTGAACATATCGCCGGCCGGAACAAATCAGCGGACGAGCTGGCTGCCGGCGACTGTCGCCGAATCGGGCGCTACCTCGGCAGATTGCACCACGAGGCGCAATTCGGGCCGCCAGCCGCTTTTGATCGGCCGCGCCTGGATCAGCCGGGCTTGTTCGGCGCCGAGTCGCCCTACGGATCCGCAGACGGAAGTCGCGCGATAGAAGCCGGGCAACGCGAGGTCTTTGCCCAGGTGGCGCAGCGCGTCGGCCAGGTCATGGCGCGGCTTGACGGCGAGCGCGAGAATTTCGGCTTGATCCATGCCGACCTCTTGGCGAAGAATGCGCTCTTCGGAAAGAATATGATTGCCGCCGTGGATTTCGAATTCAGCGGTTGGGGTTACTTTATTTATGACTTGGCGCCGCTGCTGTGGCAGTTGCGGGGCGACCGGAGCGCGGACTATGACCAGTTGGAAGGCGCGCTGTTGGACGGCTATCTGTCGGCGCGCCTCGATGCAAATGTCGACCGGGAAGCGCTAGAGGTCTTCATCGCCGCTCGGCAGTTGGCGTCTTGCCGCTGGCTGCTGCAGAACTTGCATCATCCGCAATTGCGCGATGCGGCGCCTGCATTGATTCGGCAGCGGACGGCTGAGCTGGAGCAGTTTCTCAGCAGCGGCGTTTTGCTGCGCAGCTCGCCGACGCTGTGACTTTGCCACGAATTTTGGAGTACTCATGCTGACACGATACCGCGCCTTCAATCCTGACGCGTACAAGCTATTTATGCTGATGACGGCGGTGCAGTCGCTGGCGCTGACCACCGTGTTTACCATCAACCTGGTCTATCAAGTGCGACAGGTCGGCTTAAATCCGCTGCAACTGGTATTAGTCGGCACGACCCTCGAGCTGACTGCCTTTCTGATGGAGATACCGACCGGCGTGGTGGCCGATGTCTATAGTCGGCGATTATCGGTCATTCTGGGCTTCCTGCTTTTGGGCATTGGCTTTCTGGTGGAGGGCAGCTTGCCGATATTCGAGGCTTTGCTGGTTGCTCAGGTCATCATGGGGCTGGGCTATACCTTTCTCAGCGGCGCGACTTCGGCCTGGGTTGTTGACGAGATCGGACCCGAGCGCGTGGGCGGCGCCTTTTTGCGGTCGTCGCAGGTGGCGCAGGTGACGAGTTTTCTGGCGATTTTCGTCAGCGTGGCGCTGGCCAGCATCAGCCTGCAGACTGCCATCATCGCCGGCGGTGTGCTGCTCTTGCTGCTGGCGGCGCTGCTGGCGATTGTGATGCCGGAGCGCGGATTTCAGCGGCGTCAATCGGATGAGCGCGAAACCTGGCGCGCGCTCTTCTCGACTTTTCGCGAAGGCGTATCGGTAATAAGGGCGGGCCAGATCCTGATCCTGATCATGCTGGCGACCGTCATTCACGGCGCCTTCAGCGAGGGCTTCGACCGGCTGTCAATCGCCCATATCCTCGAGAATTTCAGCTTGCCGCCCCTGGGCCCCATCAACGAGATTGCCTGGTTCGGCATCATCAGCGCGGTATCCATGCCGCTGAGCCTGGGCGCGACCGAAGTATTGCGGCGGCGCCTGGATATGTCCAATGGACGATCGGTGGCAAAAACGCTGATGCTGGTTTATGTGGTGATGATCGGCAGCGTTCTGCTATTCACGCTGGGCGAAAGCTTTGCGCTGATTCTGCTCGGTTTGTGGCTGACGCAGGCGGCGCGGCAGGTGCGCAACCCGCTGATGGAAGCCTGGATCAATTTGTATGTCGAGTCGGATGTGCGCGCGACTGTGCTTTCGATCCAAGGGCAGGCGGACGCTTTCGGCCAGATCGCCGGCGGCCCGGTGGTCGGCGCTATCGGGCTGGCGTCGTCCGTGCGCACCGCCATATCCGTATCTGGCCTGATGCTGCTGCCCATTCTGTTAGTATTCCGACGTACGCTGGGCCGGGAATCCGACGCAGCTCGTAAGCGCGACTAGCAACGACAACTGATTACTGAGCGCAGCTTCGCATTCTTCGGTTGTACGCTGTAGAATGACCTTCATTGCCAAGAACGAAACAGGGAAGCCGAATGAGCACTCAAGAAATGCTGGCGGAACTCAAGAACTTTGATACACCTTCAATTACCAATGTGGTGGCGACCTACCCGGATTCTCCGCTCTGCCTGGGCCTATACAACCCCTGGAGCGAAAATTGGTATACCGATCAGACGATTCGCTGTATGTATCCCGAGCTGGGGCGCCGCGTGGGTTACGCCGTGACTTGTGTCTATGGCTTGCCGGATCCAAATTACTCGCGCCTGAGCTTCATGGATGTGCTGGAAGCGATGGAAGCCTCGCCGCAGCCGACCGTGCTGGTTATACAGCAGAAGTTCCCGCCTGAGATTGCGGGAAAGGTTGGGCTGGCGGGCGGCAATATGGTCTCGGCGATGAAGGCGCTGGGCTGCGTCGGCTTGCTGTCCAATGGTCCCTCGCGCGATCTGGACGAGATACGCGAGATGGACTTCCAATACATGCTGAGCGGCGTGACCGCGGGCCATGGCGCGATGGCGGTGCAGGCCGTTAATGTGCCGGTCTCGGTTGGCGGCATGGATGTGGCGCCGGGCGAGCTGATCCACATGGACGAAAATGGCGCCTGCAAATTCCCGGCCGATCAGCTGGAAGCTGTGCTGGAGAATGTACGGGCGCTGCATAAAGAAGAAGCAGCACGAATGAGCGCGCTGCAAAACGCGAAGTCCGCTGCTGAACTTCGCGCCATATTCGGCGGGCACAGCTACGGCGATGATGATGAGTAATTGGGCGAGTATTCGCGGAGGAGCAGACGTGATCGGCAAACGCGTACTCATCACCGGGGCGACCAACGGCATCGGCAAGCAGGCGGCCTTGGAATTGGCGAAGATGGGCGCCGAAATCGTCATCGTCGGGCGGAACGAGGACAAGACGCGCAAGGTTGCCGCCGACATCAAGCAGGCGAGTGGCAACTCGGACGTTGATTTGCTCGTCGCCGACCTCTCGTCAATGGACGCGGTGCGCCGAATTGCCGCGGAATACCGCGAAACTTACGGTCGGCTGGACATGCTGCTCAATAATGCCGGCGCGATGTTTTCCCGCTTTCAGACATCGGCGGATGGCTACGAAATGACCTTCGCCCTGAATCATTTCAGCTATTATCTGCTAACTGTGCTTCTGCTCGATATCATCAAGCTTACGGCGCAGGATCACGGAGAAGCGCGAATCATCAACGTCTCGTCCGGCGCGCATAAGAGCGGCGCCCTGAAGCAGGGGTTGTGGCTGGATGATCTGCGCAGCGAAGCCGGCTTTCGCGGAATGGGCGGTTTCGCCAATTATGGCGCCAGCAAGCTTGCCAATATTCTCTTCACCTATGAATTGGCGCGGCGACTGGAGGATACTGGCGTGACCGTCAACGCGCTGCATCCCGGTTTTGTCAATACGGGTTTCGGCCACAACATGAGCGGATTCCTGGGCGGCCTGATTAAAGGGTTGCAGAAGCTTTTCGCGCGGTCGCCGCAAAAGGGCGCGGAAACGCTGGTCTATCTGGCTTCCGCGGCGGAGGTAGAGGGCGTGACCGGCAAGTACTGGCAGGATAAGATGCCAGTGTCCTCAAGCGATATCTCTTACGACTGCGAGCAGCAGAAGAAGCTGTGGGAGTTCAGCGCTGCGGCTACTGGCGTGGGTTAGCAGCGATTCAAGGCAGGTCGCAAGGCAGCTTGAAGCCCTCGTCGGCTTCGACGAAGTCAAGGACCTCAAGCACTGCGTCAAGGTTCAAGGGACCGTAGAGATGTGGAAACTTTGCCTCGCCGGATGTCGCGGACGCTGATTTTGGCTGCGGGTGCGCCGGCGCTTCCCAGCGCAACTCGGCTGTAAGTCTGTCTTCGTCGATGCAGAGCAGCAGCAGATCCGATCGGCCGCGGTAAAAGTCATTCGCCACGGGCAGAATTTGGCTTCGTCCCGAACAGTGGATGAAGCCTTCGGTCGCTAGCGTCGGCGATCTGTAGTTCCCGCGCGCTTTTGCTTCCATCCAGGCCCCACGCTCGGTGATGTGATAGATCATTCAAGCGCCTGCTGCAGATCGGCAATCAGATCGGCAGGATGCTCCAGCCCAATGGATACGCGCAGCAGATTGGCCGGCGTGCTCGTGCCTTCTTCGATGGATTCGCGGTGCTCGATCAAGCTGTGCGTGCCGCCGAAACTGGTCGCGCTGGTGAAGAGTTTCAGCCGGTTGACCAGATCGATGGCCGCTTGCCGCCCGCCTTTTACAAGAATCGACATCAGGCCGCTGCCAATACTCATCTGGCGCAGAGCCAGGTCATACTGCGGATGGCTGGGATGGTGCGGATACAAGACGCGCTCTATCTTGGGATGCTCGGCCAGGAAGCAAGCGACTTGCAGGGCATTCTCGCTGTGGGCGCGAACGCGATAGGCGAGGCTCTGCAGGCCGCGCGCCGCCAGCCAGCAATTCATGGGCGACAGTACGCCGCCGCCGATGCGCACCAGACGCATGACGCGCTCGGCCAGCTCGTCTTCCCGGGCGAAGATGATGGCGCCGCCCAAGACGTCATGATGGCCAGCGATGTACTTCGTCAGGGACATGACCACGATATCGACGCCCAGCGCGATGGGACTCTGCGCGACCGGCGTGGCGACCGTGTTATCGACCAGCAGCGAGGCGCCGTTCTCATGCGCGATGTCGGCGATGGCGGCGATGTCGGCCAGGCGGATCAGCGGATTGGTGGGCGACTCCAGGATGACCAGTTTGGTATCGGGACGTATGGCCGCGCGAACTGCTTTGAGGTCGCTCATGTCGACGTAGGTGGTTTCCAGGCCCCAGGGCGCGAAAAACTCGTTGAGCTGTACACGGATGCCGAAGTACATATCGTCGCTGGAAAGGATGTGATCGCCCGGGCGCAGCGCCTGGAAAATCGTCAACATGGCCGCCGAGCCGCTGGTGACGGCATGGGCTGCGGCGCCGCCCTCAAGCTGAGCCAGGGTCGCTTCCAGCGCGGCGCGGTTGGGATTCTGCCAGCGGGTGTAGATCAGTTGATCGGGATGGTGGTCTTCTCCGGTCGTCTCGTATTCGAAGGTGGTGCTGAGCACGATGGGCGGCACGATCGCGCCGCTGGCTGGATCGGCGCCTGCATTGTGAACCGCTCTCGTTTCCGGTCGTAGGCTCATGACCGCTCCTGTTGGCTGAAATGAATTGTCGCCAATGATAGCGGCTTGGCTGCGCCCCTGCCAAGCGCGGGTGAGAATGGCGTCAGAATCAAGCGCGAATCCGCCGAATCGGTGTAAACTTCGGGTGTAAGGGGTTCCGAGCAGGGTATCAGCTTGCGGCGGCGACGCTTTTCAGGGGAGGTGGGCCATGCCAGACATGCTTGTCAAACTCTACGATATTCCGGACTTAGCGCCCACGCTCGCGCGCCAGCGTGATATGGGCATCGCCATCAGGCGCGGCATGCCGCCGGAGAAATTCCTGGCGCTTGAGTGGATCGGGCAGCACTTCAGCCAGTACTGGGTTTCCGAAGCCGATGTGGCTTTCGCAGCTCATCCGCCGACGATCTACCTGGCGCATCGCGGCGAGCAGCTGCTGGGGTTCGCCTGCTACGATACGGCGCGCAAGAATTTCTTTGGCCCAACGGGCGTCGACGAGGCGGAGCGGGGCCAAGGCATCGGCACGGCGCTCTTGCTGGCCGCCTTGCACGCCATGCGCGAGGACGGTTATATGTACGGCATCATTGGCTGGGCCGGGCCGGTCGGCTACTACGAGAAAACGGTGGGCGCCGCTGTCATCCCGGACTCAGAGCCGCCGGGCAGTTATCGCGGCATGCTGGGCACGCATAGCATCTTCACGGAAGGCGCGCCGGCCGAAGCGTTCCTGGAAGCGCATTAACTCAGGCGGATTTCAAGCGCTGCCTTGCCTGATAGACCACGGCGTTGACGAGCTCGGTCAAGCCGCGCCCTTTGCCCATCGAGATGTCCTTGCCAAAAAATGTGAAGACAACTTCGCCGTTTATGGCCGCCACTTGCTCCAGGGGCGCGCCGCTGCATGATCGGTCCAGGATGGCGCTCATCGCCATGGCGGATAGTCCCTGCGGGTTGAGCACGTCGAAGTAAAAGTCGAGCGTGCCGTCGTCGCGGTCAAGCGCCCAGACAAATGCCTCGGATTCACAGCCGATGACGCGCTGAGCCTCATCGTAGGGTTTGCTTGCGATCGTTTCCGGCACCGGCTCGAATTCGTCGGCGATTGATATCAGGAAATCGACGCGCTCCTCACGCGAAGTGACAAAGTCGAAATCGTCCAGGTATTCCTGCAATATGGGCGGGTAGTCAGCCACGACGGTCTCTCATGAAACGCGCGTTGCGGAGGGAAGAGGCCGCCTCTCCCCCGCGATTCCGCTACTGATTATTTCTCGATGGGCAAACCGACGCTATTGCCCCATTCGGTCCAGGAGCCGTCGTAATTGCGCACATCAGCGAAACCCAGCAAATTCGTCAAAACGAACCAGGTGTGGCTGCTGCGCTCGCCGATGCGGCAGTAGGCGATGGTGGGCTGGGCGGGATTCAGGCCGATCTCGTCGAGGTAGATGCCGCGCAATTCGGCCGCGTTCTTGAAGGTGCCGTCTTCGTTGGCTGCGCGCGACCAGGGCACGCTGCTGGCGCCGGGGATATGGCCGCCGCGCACAGCGCCCTCTTGCGGGTAACCTTCCATGTGCAGTTTCTCGCCGCTGAATTCGCCCGGGCTGCGCACATCGACCAACTGACCGTTGCTCTGCGTATGCTGCAAGACGCCATCGCGGAAGGCGCGGATGCGGCTGTCGTCCCGCTCCGGCGCGCTATAGCTGGTCGGGCTGATGCTCGGCTTCATCCGCGTGAGCTCGCGGCCTTCCTCAGCCCACTTGAGCCGCCCGCCGTCCATGATTACTGCGTTGCTGTGGTTGAAGAGCTCGAATACCCAAAGGGCGTATGTCGCCCACCAATTGCTCTTGTCACCGTAGAACACGACCGTCGTATCCGGCGTGATGCCGATGCGGCTGGCCAGCGCTTCAAAGCCGGCCTTGCCGAGATAGTCGCGCCGCAGCGGGTCGTTCAGGTCTTTGACCCAATCGACTTCCACCGCGCCGGGGATGTGCCCGCTGGGATAGAGCAGGGGATCTTCGTTCGACTCGACGATGCGGACCGTGTCGTCGTTCAAATGGGCGGCTACCCATTCGGTTGACACGAGCTTGTCGGCATTAGAGTACCCTCGGCTAGCAATATCACTCATCTTGATGCTCCTTTTAGGCTAATCTTTCTCGGTATGGCGTGGGGCTATTCGCGCCGCAAAGGCAAACAAAAAAGCCAACCGCTGCGGGCTGACTTGTCGGTGGCGAACAACCATGTTGCCGGCAAACCTAAGACACCCGCTTAACAGTCGGCTTCCGTACAACAACACTGCATGGGCGTGAAAACCACGTTCGATTCGCTCATGCGCCTACCATAGCATAGGCATCGCGAGAATTCAAGCTGGGAGGCCAAGTCTACAGAGCAATCGCACCAGAACCAATTATGTGCCGAATGTCACATAAATCTACCACGATGTAGGGGCGACACTGTGTGTCGCCCATGAAAAGAGTGAGAATATCGTGGGCGATTCACAGAATCGCCCCTACATTGCCTCCTTTTTGCCAGAAAAGGAGTTAAATCTCGGTGTCCTCGGTGGTTAAAATAATCTGGTGCGATTGCTCTGCCAAGTCTATCACGCTTCTAACAGGAAGGGCGGCAGGTCAAGCGAGGCGGTCAAGTCGTCGAAGCAGAGTTGACACTGCGTGAGCTTCAAAGAGATATGTACACCACGCGGCAGAGTGAAGTGGAATTTGCCGCGCGCGATGCTGCCGATCACCGGTTTGCGCTTGGCGACGATGTATACGCCGGCGTCGTCCTGGTCGGTCGTCATCTGCCAGCCAAAGCCCGACCGTAATTCGACCTTGGCCAGAATCTGCGGCTGATCATGCAGGGCAAGCCGAATATTGGACTGTTCCGCCTGCACGAAGAGTGTGTTGGGCGTCGTGATATCCCATTGGAAGCCTTGCGTTTCTACCGCCAGTTCACGCGCTGCATTGAGCAGGTTGGCGGCTTTCCAGAGATTGCCCAAGTGTCGCATTAGAGCTCTTCAAGATGCGCGGCTACCCAGCGCTCATAGGCGTCGCGCAGCTTGCTGGTAATCTTGCCCGCGGATCCGCCGCCGATGGCAATGCCGTCGATTTCCACGACGGGGATGATGCCGCGACTGCTGCTGGTCAAGAAGGCTTCGTTGAAATGGGGTATGTTTGCGCGCCTTGGCGCTTCCAGCCGGGGCGGAATGATCGGCGCGCAGATTTCCAGGACGATTTGCCGCGATATGCCCGCCAGAATCCCCGCGCCCGCCGTGCGCAGTTCGCCGTCTTCGATAGCGTAGAAATTGCTGGACAGACCCTCGAGAATGCCGCCGTCGGCATCCACGATGAAGGTCTCATAGATATGGGGCGGCCGGGACGCTGCCAAGCGCTTGCGGATATGCATCCATTCGCTGGCTTTCGCAGCGGGATTCAGGCGCGCGACTTCGGCGGATGTATTGCAACTGGCGCCCTGATGTAAAACGTCCAGCGTTGGCGGCTGAAAGGGCTCAATGGACAGCAGCATCTCGCTGGGACGGTCGCCCGGGATCGAAATCCGAAAACGCGCATCTCCATAGCCCGAGTCTTCGATCATCCGCCGCAGCGCCTGCCTCAGCCGCTGTCGATCGTAGCGCAGGGCGAAACCCTCGCGGCGGGCGGAGTCTTCCAGCCGGTCCAGATGGGCATCAAGCAGCAGCGTCTGCGTACAATGATAGGTGTTGCTTAGGGTGTATACGCCGTAACGGGGTTCAAATTCGGCCGCTTCATCCAGTGAGGCCGCTGCATAATCGACATCAACCAGACCGGCCGCTGTCAGTCGCTTAACGATAGCGGGCATGCTGGTTCAGCGCTGCAGCCATTGTTCGCGGAATAGCGTCCAGTCGGCTTCGCTTAGCTGCTCGTCGGAAAATATGGCGATGCCGGTGAGAAGCGTGCGCTCCTCCTCGTCGAGCCGGCGCAAGCCCTCGTGGACGCCGTCGATGGCCCCGGCCATGGTCTCGATTTCCGGGTTATGCGCGCTGCTGGCGCCGCCGTAGTTGGGAATGCTCACCAAGATATCGGTGTTGGCTTCCAGTAGTTTCACGTAGGATTCGACATGGTAGGCGACCCAATTTACGTAATCCAAACGTTCCTGCCGGTAACTCTGGTACATCAGCAGCACGACTTCGTCCGCCAAGACCATGACGCGCTGTTTGAAGTTTGGCGACCACATGGTGCCGGGTGCTATCGACGGGAGATCCTGCAAACGGATATCGTGCGGCGTCAAATCGGCGGTAGCCGCGACGGCGATGGTGTGCTCACTGCCGACCGCGGAGCGAACGCGTCGGATCAAGCGAATAAAATCGTCGTTGCCGGAGAACATGGGTTTGACATCGAGCAGCACGCCGTCAAAGCCCAATTGATCCACCAGCAGTTGCGAGAAATCAGCGATGTTCTGGTGCAGATTGGCATCATCCAGCCGGTAACCGTCAACATTGTCGAGGTGTGTCCATATCTCAATCCAGGCTAGCAGGGCCAAATCCTCATTCTTGCTCTTGAAGGCTTCGACGAATTGGGCCACGGTTATCCGCGAGTTCATGAAGCCGTCCGTCCCTTGTGGCCCGCCAGACCAGCGATTGTCGATGCCCAGCGAACTGACGTAGACATAAGCCTTGCCGATTTGGTTCGCAGCCAGGCGATCGGAAAACGCAGCCATTTGTTCGTCGCTGATATCGCCGTATACCCAGGTGCGATCCAGCCAAATGGCATTATTCCAAGGCAGCGCCGCGCCTTCGCGAGTAAGAATTACCCCGAACGCCAAGCCTGCGATGATTACGATGCCGGCTATAGAGCCGACCCTTAGCCGATTACGCGGCGCAAACAGGGCTGACAGGCGCAGCGCGCGCTGCTGGCCTATATGTCCGCTTCCGCTTCGGCTGTTTGGCTGCCCGCCCGAACCTGTGAGAAGCTTCGATACAATGCTTGCGATGGAATTAATAACACTCCGGAACCCGCGCCCGGATGGCGAATTCTCAGGGGCTGGTTCGCGCGTCATCGACATGGAAACATCCCTAGGGCCGCTTCACGTTTGCTTGCGTTTCATTGTAGCACAAATTAGACATTCTACGTTTCTATGGATTACGCAACACTAATGCGGGCGGAATCCGGCGCTTAACTTGTCGATCAGCGGCGGCGCAAGAATGAAGGCGCCGACTAGCAATGCCGCGACCGAGGCGACCAGGACGGCGCCAGCGGCGACATCTTTGGCGACCTTCGCCATGGGGTGAAAACCTGGCGAGGAAATATCCGCAGCGGCTTCAATCGCCGCGTTGATAAATTCGGCGACCCAAACCAGCGCCACGGCCAGGACCAAGACGGCCCAGCGCAAGGCGTCGATGCCAGCCCAGCAGCCGGTGAGAATGACGGCGGCGGTGGCGGCGACTATGATTCGCGTGTTCATCTGGAAACGCAACATGTAGGCGATGCCGGCCCAGGCGTAAACGAAGCTGCGCCAACGCGACTGGCTGCTGGACCAGCTGTAATCGGCTGGATTGGTATTCGCGGTCTTATGCAGCCGGCGCCGCAGCTCCTCAGCCATCGCCGGCCTCCGCATAATTCTGGACCAAGGCCGGGCTGATGCCCAGGGACTTCAGAGTCGCCTCCTGCAGAGCCCACATGCGCTCCTTTGAGGCGGCACAATCATGATCATGCCCCAGCAGGTGCAGCGTGCCGTGAACAACCAGCAGGCAGAGTGTATCGCCGAGACAGCAGCCGCGAGCATCACACTGGGCCGCCACATAATCGTAGGCGATGACGATATCGCCAAGATAGTCGACGGCAGCATCAATCGCAGCGGGCAAGGGCGCGGCCGCGAAGGACAGTACATCGGTGGCGGCGTCAACTTGCCGATGTTGGCGATTGTATGCGCGCAGGGTATCGGCATCGGCGACGATGATGCTTAATGAGGCGCAGCGTCGCGCGTCCGTCTGATCAAGCGCGGCCAGGGCCGCCTGCGTTAAGCGGGCTTCTTCAAGGGGACGATTGCGCGGGTTTTGCAGCTGAATCTTGGCGCTCACGCTGGCTCATCCACTTCGTCGACATTTGAGGCGGGATGCTTGGTCGACTTGTTGCCATTGCGCTTGGGCAGGAAGGGCACATCAGCCAGCGGCTCTTCTTCTTCCATCACCGTTGACGCGTCAGGCTCGTTCAGCGGCGCGTCAAGGCGCGGGGCAGGCTGGTGTTCCGCGCGCTCGGGCTCGGTGGTCAGATCCGGCGCAGTCGCCTTTGGCGCTGCTTTCGCCGTGGTTATGCGCGCTTTGCGTGGCTTGTCGGCGGAAACGCTCGAAGCGACGATGGCGGGCTCACCGTTGTTAGTAGAAACGGCAGCGGCGCGCTCTGGCTCCCGTTGCGGAGGCAACTGTACCGCTTTGGCGTAATCGATGCGCGGATGGAACAAGCCGCGGAAAATGTCTATAAATGTTTCTTCGATTTTACGCAATTCGTTGAGCGTCAAATTGGAGTCGTCCAACTGCCCATTGTTGCGTTTGCCCTCGATAATGCCGTGGACGAGATCCGTGATTTCTTCGTTGGTCTGCGGCTTGACCGCGCGCGATGCCGATTCACAGCTGTCCGCCATCATGACAATGGCCGTCTCGCGACTTTGCGGGATCGGGCCCGGGTAGCTGAAATCGGCGATATCGATGTTGTTCTTGTCGCCGGCGGCGGCCAGCGCGCGCTGGTAGAAAACGTAAACCTGAGTCGTGCCGTGATGCTCACGGATGAATTCGCGGATTCTGTGGGGCAAGTTGTGTCGCTTGGCGATTTGATCGCCTTCAATCGTGTGGTTGATGATGATATCGGCGCTGCGGTAAGGATCGTCAAGCGCGTCGTGCGGATTTGGGATATGCTGCTGATTCTCCGTGAAAAAGAAGGGATTGCTCATTTTGCCGATATCGTGATAGAGCGAGGCCACGTGCGTAATCTGCGTGTCTGCGCCGATTGCCTGCGCAGCTTGTTCCGCCAGATTGGCCACTTGTAGCGAGTGCTGGTAGGTGCCTGGCGCCTCGCGCAATAGGCGCTGTAGCAGCGGTTTGCTGGGTTGGCTCAGATCCATCAGCTTAAAAGGCGTGGCCAAATTGAAGAGCACGGTCAGCACGTACATCATACCGAAAGAGGCGGTTGGCACGATGAGAACACCGCTGAAGAGGGCTTGCAGCATATTGGCGCCATCGTTGGGACCGAAGCCGATTTGCAGCGCAAAAATCGCTACGATGGCTGCTTTGGCCAAACCAACGAAAAAGCCGGCCAGAAAATAGTTGTTCAAACGGCCGGCATTGCGCAGCGTGAGGATGGCGCCGATGTTGCCGGCGGCGATTAGACTAGCGATCTCCAGCGACGGGCTGCGGCTGAGCAAGCTGCTGAGGAAGGCGAAGCCGATGGCGGCGACGATGCCCAGGTTGGGTGTGCTTATGGCGACAAACACGATGCCCAGGGCAGCGGCCGGCATCAGGTAGATGTTGGCGTTGCCGAAAGCCCGCATGGCCGCCAGCGCCACCAGGAAAAGCGCGGCGATCAGGGCCAGGCTGGCGCTGTCCGACCTGAGCAAGTGCGCCTCGAATCGGCTGATATACAGGGCCAGCAAGGCAGCTACCAGGCTGCTCGCCAGCAGCGCGCGCAGAATCCGCGGCGCGCGATTGCTCGTGCGCGCCAGCAAGCCCAACTCTTGCAGCGCCTCGAATGACAAGGCGTCGATGCGTTGCCCGGCGGGCGCGACGATTTGACCGGCGATGAATTGCCGCTGTTGATCCTCGACAATGGCCAAAGCCGCCGCCTGATTGATGATGGTCTGGTCCGGATTCTCAAAGGTGTTGGCGCGGATTAAGTCCGAGGTGATTTCAGTCACGATCCGGCTCTGTTGTTCGGACAAGCGCAGGCTCACCTGATTGGGCAGCTGGGCGCGCGCCCGTTCGAGGTCGGCAGCGCGGATCTCAGCGCTCATCACCCGTTCTAAGACCAGCACAATTTCGTTGCGCACCTGCAGCCAGCTATCGTCGGGCAACTGCAGAATGGCGCTGATCGAGTCTTCGCTTTCGGCCAGCTGCAACGATGTTATGGCTTTGATGTCGGCGATCTGTTGATCCAGCGAGGCGTAGCTATCGGCGCGAACGTTGTCGATATAAGCCAGGATCTGCTCGGTAAGATCGCGCTGTTGACGCGCGACGCCGGGATCGGCCGGGCTAAATACGGTCGGCACTTGCGCAAGCACATTAGTCCGCTCTTGCTCGGTGAGAATGGCGCTTATGAACGAGCCTTCTTCGCGCGTGATGATATCTTCGGTGGGTACGCGGCCGATGCCCAGGTTGGCGGTGCTGTTGAAGCGCAGGAAGATGTCATCAAAGGCGACGATGAAGGTACAGCAGAGCGCAAATGCCACCGCCGCCGCCAGCATCAAGAGGAAATGCGCCGCAGTCTCCGTCCGTTGAGGATTGATGTTGAAACGGTCTTCGAGTAAATCGGCGACGTGCATCAACACGGTTCTAACTCAGCATCTCTATGACAAGCGCGCTAAGGACTCGGCCATCGGCGAGCCCTTGAACCCGGGGCATGACAGCTTTCATCACCTTGCCCATGTCTTTCATTGAGCTGGCGCCGGCTTCACTAATGGCTTGCCGTACTATCGGGCGCAATTCTTCGTTGCTGAGCTGGCGCGGCAAGAATTCCTCGGTTACCGCCAGCTCGTTTTTTTCGTTCGCGGCGTCTTGCGCGCGCCCGGCGCTTTCCAGCTCGGCGATGGTCTCGCGCCGTTTCTTGGCTTCTTTGCGCAATATTTCCAGGACGCCGTCGTCGTCCAGCGCAGTCTGGCTGTCAATCTCAATCTGTTTGATGGCGCTTTGCAGCAGGCGAATGGCATTGCGGCGCTCACGGTCTTTGGCCCGCATCGCGTCTTTCAGCGCATTCTGCAGCGCTTGCTTCAAGTCTGGCATGCTGTCTCTTCAGTCCAGTTCATTCTTTGACTGCGTCGGCTGCCGCTAATTCTTGGTGGCTGGGGAAATCGGGCGCCGATAACACTTCTTTCACTTTACCATGAATCACGCCCATATTGTACGACTCCAGGCGAGTATCAGTGATGACGGTGCTCAGATCCCGCGGATGAACGGCGCGGATACGCAGGTAATTGTCGGTGTAGCCGCAATTGACGAAGCCCTCGGGCGTGGCGCCGCCGACTTGCTCCCAGAGCACCGCTTGTTTACTGCCCAGAAGCTGCTCGGCGAAGTGGCGCTCAAGCGTCTCTGACAGCGCGAGCAATTTGCTGCTGCGAGCTTTCTTTGTCGCCGTGCTGATCTGGCGGCGCATGCGGCTGGCCGGCGTGCCGGGGCGGCTGCTATAGCGGAATACGTGCAGGCCGCCGAATGCCATCTCGCGGATGAAGCGCTCCGATTCGGCGAATTCGTCTTCGCTCTCGCCAGGGAAACCCACGATGACATCCGATGTAATGCGCAGGCCGGGGATGCTGGCGCGGGCCGCTTGCGCGAGGGCGCGGAAGTCCTCCTGGCTGGTATGGCGGCGCATCCGCTTGAGCGTGGCATCGCAACCGCTTTGCAGCGGCAAATGCAGATGGCGGCAGAGTCGCGGATTCCGCCACAAGTCAAAGAAATCCGGCGCCAGATCCCAAGGCTCCAGCGACGAAAGCCGAAGTCGCGGCAGGGAGGTTTCGCGCAGCAGTGTCTCTACGAGGTTGCGCAGCCCCTGTCGCTCGCCGCGGTCGTGGCCGTAGCTGCCCAGATGTACGCCGGTCAGCACTGCTTCTTGAAAGCCGCAGTCTTCCAGGTAGTTGACCTCGCGCAGGACCTCTTCAGCCGAGCGGCTCCGTCCCTTGCCACGGGCGATGGTGGTGACGCAGAAGGTGCAGGCATTGTCGCAGCCATCTTGCACTTTGACGAAGGCGCGCGTCCGGCCGAGGCTGCCCGGCAGCGCGCTCCGCTCGATGGGCTCGCTGTCGAATTCGTCGATAGACTCGCCGGTGATCTGTGACACCAACCGAGCCTTATCGCCGTTGTCGACCACGCGCCGCACACCGGGCAGCGTTGCGATGTCGCCGGGCGCGATCTGGGCGTAGCAGCCGGTGACCGTCGTCTCGGCTCGCGGGTTGTCGCGATGAAAGTCGCGGACAAACTTGCGGCTGGTTTTGGCGGCTTCTTGGGTAACCGCGCAGGTATTGAGTACAAAGTGGTCGGCGTCTTCCGGCCTGGCGACAATTTCGTGGCCCAAAGCGCTGAATTGCCGCGCCATGGTTTCGATCTCGCTCTGATTGAGCCGGCAGCCGACCATTTTTAAGTGCACTTTCACAGGCGCGCTTCCTTCCCGTCATCTGCGGAGGGGCTGAAGACGATCATATTATCGAAGCGTACCACGACGCCACCGCCGCCGGATGCTGTCGACTGCGCGATGAGCCCGAGCCGGCCGACGGCGCTTGCGCCCGCGAGGTAGCTGTCTTGCATGCTGCCATCGACGCATTCGCCCGCGGCAAAGGTGCTAGCCGCCCCCGCGTCATCGGGCAGGCAGAGCGCGTGCGGCGCGCCGTTCACTATGAATTGATAGCGCGGTCCCTCAGCGATGACGCGGATCGTATTCTCTTCGCCTATCCCCTGGCGGACATCAGGGGAAGGGATCCAGGCGCTAAGCAGCTTGCTGAGGCCTGCTTTGGTCCGCCACAAGGAGTAGTAGCCGTCGCTGCTGATGAGGAAGGCGTAGTATTCGGTCGAGTGCTTCAGGTCCAAGCCCTGGCGAATGGCGGCGCCCGCCAGCGGCAGCAGGTCTTCAAGGCCGCAGAGCAGCACGGCGGGCATGTCACAGTCGGCCGGCTCGTCATTGCGAATGTGAAAGACGAGGCCGAAAGCGTTGTCCAGCGGGCCTTCGCTGGCGACTGTCTGAACGCTGACATCGAAGTCGGCGAATTGCGGGCGGGCGGCGGACCAGGTTGCCGTTTGCGGCGCGCTGACAGCCAGTTCAAGTTGGTCGTCGGCGATCCTGGCGCTCTGCTGGCCCTCGTACAAATCCCATTCGTCGGCGAAACCGGAAAAACTGGCGACATAGAGCAGCTCGCCGGCGCTGCCGGTTAACGCGTCACTGCGCCCCGTCAGCGCGCTGTACACCAGATTGGCGGCGATCAGCGCAGCCGCGAGACAAAGGCACAACGCAACAACACGCAGGTTTGTAAGACGCTTGTGACTGCTGGCGTTTGATTGGCTGTTCGCTTCTGACACGGTATCAGCCGGGGCACATCGGACGGCAAGTCGCGATTTTAGCACAGGGCGGCGGCAAGGCAATAGACGCGAATACGACCTTGTCGTTGGCAGCTCATATCGGCGCGGTACGAAATCGCGTCGTAATCAAGTTGGCGACTACTAGCTTGACAGCGGCGCGCATAGCTGATAAGGTATCCGGCGACATGGCGAAAATAACGATCACTACAACTACGATGACTATGACTACGATGCGCATAGAGGCGCAACGTGGAGGTTTCCATTTGTTGTAGGGGCGAAGAAGCGGACAGCAAACGGGCGTGTGGAAACCTTCCACGCGCCCTTTTTGTTTCTACAGCAATCGACGAGAAAGGGTGGGGGCATGGCTCGGAGAACGATGAAATTCGGTGGAACGTCTGTGGGCTCGGCGGACGCGATCAAGCAAGTGGTCGCGATCGCGCGCGATTTCCTGGCGGATGGCGACGAACTGGCCGTAGTAGTCTCGGCGATGTCCGGCGTTACCGACTTGCTGCTGGAGTCGGCGCGATCGGCCGCCGCTGGCGACAAAGAGAAATACGTCGCCATCAACGACACTGTCCGCCGGAAGCATCAGACCGTCATCGACGCGCTGATTGCCTCTGCAACGGCGCGCGCTGCCATCGAGGCGGAAGTGGACGAGCTGCTGCGGCAACAGCTCGAGCTTTGCGAAGCGGTGCGCGTACTGGGGGAAGCCACGCCGCGCATATCTGATACGCTGGTTTCTTTTGGCGAGCGGCTCAGCAGCCGGGTCATCACTGCCGTTATGAAAGTTGAGGGGCTGCCGGTCAAGCAGTTCGACAGCAACCACTTGATCGTGACCGATAATCAGTTCCAGGATGCCGACCCGCTTTGGGAAGAGACCGAGGCGCGCATCGCCAATGGCCTGCGCTCGCAGTTGGAAGCTGGTATTACGCCGATCATCACCGGCTTCTTCGGCGCGACTCCCGACGGCACGATAACGACCCTGGGGCGCGGCGGCAGCGACTTCATCGCCGCGATTATCGCCGCTTATTTGGACAGCGATGAGTTGGTAATCTGGACCGATGTCGACGGCGTCATGACCACCGACCCGCGCCTGGATGCCCGCGCGCGCGTGCTGCCCTATGTGTCGTATCAGGAGATTGGCGAGCTGGCTTTTTATGGCGCCAAAGTGCTGCATCCCAAGACGGTGCAGCCCATCATCAGCCGCGATATTCCGCTGCGCGTCCGCAATACCTTCAATCCGAGCCATAGCGGCACAGTCGTTGGCGCCAAGACTCAGCCCAGCGAGACGGTCATCAAAGCTATCACCGGCATCCGCGATGTGTCCATGCTGACGGTCAGTGGCAGGGGCATGTTAGGCGTGCCCGGCATCGCCGGCCGCACCTTCCTGGCATCAGCCAATGCCGGCGCCAGCATCTTGATGATCTCGCAGTCGTCATCCGAGCAGAGCTTCTGCTTCACCGTGGTTGACGCGCTGGCGCAGAATGTCAAGTCGGCCGTTGAGAGCGAGCTGCAGCGCGAGATTCAGCATAACAATATCGACAGCGTCGACGTGCTCAGCGACATCGTCATCATCACGGTGGTCGGCTCCGGCATGCGCGGTACGCCGGGCGTGGCTGGGCGGGTCTTTTCGCTATTGGGAGAGGACCGTATTAATGTGCTGGCGATCGCGCAGGGTTCATCCGAATGCAGCATTTCCTTCATCATTGAGCAGCGTGATTTGGAGCGGGCTGTGGCCGAGTTGCATACCTTGGCGCTGGAAACGGTGGAGAATGACAGCAGCAACGGAGTCGGCAGCCCGTATTAGGCGTTCGCATCAGTCGGCGATCAGCGCTTGCAGTATCGCTTCCCAGTGCGAGAAGAGGATGAGATGGCCCGCCTGCGAGTCGCAATGCGCGCTGGCATTCGGAATCATTGCCGCCATGCGCTCGCTCACGACTGGTGAACAGAAAAGATCGGTTTCGCCCCACCAGACGTCGACCGGCGTCTCTATCGATTGCAGGTGATAGCCCCAGGGGCGCGTCAGCGAAACGATCTCGTCCACCAGGAAGTCGCTGCCCGCGCGGCGTATCTCGCGCCACATTTCCTGGCGGCGGTTGAACAGGTCCAGGTTGCTCAGGACGTCCTGATCGGCCCGCGAGAAGGAACTTCCAAGCTCGCGAATGTACTGATCCGAATTGCGCTGCGCATCGAACCAGAAGAAGCCGCGCATCAGCAGTCGGAAGAAGGCTTCATTGCCGCTGGCAAGCTGAAACAACCGGCCGTAAAAGGCGTGCATGGCGCGGAATCCCTGCTCGTGGTCGAGCGGCGGCAGGCAGCTGACGACCGCGCATCGCCGCACAATCTGCGGAAAGCGATAGGCGCAGGCCAGGGCGTAGGGTCCGCCGGCCGAATATCCCAACAGGGCAAAGCGCTCCAGCTTCAGCGCTTTGCTCAGCAGCATGACATCGTCGACGACGTCCATGATGCCGCGGCCGGGCTTGCGCGTCGACATGCCAAATCCGGGCCGATCCACGCCGATCAGCCGCAGGCCGAGGCGCTCCAGGATCGAGTCGTCCGGGTGGCGCAAGCTGTGATTGCCCCAGAGGTCATGGAACAGGATTACCGGTTTGCCCTCGGGATCGCCGTATTCGGCGAAGCCAAGACGCCGCCCGTCCGCCAGTTGCGCTTGCCTGGCCGTGGCCACTTGAGCCAATCTAGGCATATTCAATCCACCGCTTGATTTTCTGGGGCGAGCGTACAAGATTTCAGGTTCTGACGATAGTCCATATCCTTGCCCTAGCGTGGATAAACGGCCAGGATTGTCGGGACGGCGTCAAAAGAGGGGACGAAGAAGTCGGCGGCCGGCAGCGCGAGCATGGTCGATCCGCCGCCATCAAGGTTGACTGCCGTGACGATATCGAGCCCGGTCGTCGGCAGGTAAGCGCTGAGGTCGTGCAGCGAAAGACCCAGAAAGGGCGATACCAGGATCAAGATATTGCCGCTTTTGTCCGCGGCAATTAGCGTGCGGCGATTGCGCTCGCCCTCGGTCGAGCTGAAATAGGCTTGCTGACCATCGCGCGCTAGCAGCGGAAAACCCTGCACAGCTTGTTGGACGGAGCTGTCGATTTGCGCTTGCGGCCCCGCAACAGCCAGGTCTCGGTCGCGAACGTAGAAGCCGCCGCCACGAGCGCTATAAGCAGTCCCATAAGCGACGCCATCGCTGACGACCGCGCCCAGAACGCGATGATGCTGGTCGAAAAAGTTGGCGTTGATGATGAGGCTGGCATCGTTTTCCAGCACCCGCCAATCGGCCAGGCTCTGTGGGTCGCCCTCGCGGTAGATCGCCCGGAAGCGGAAGCGCTGCGGATCGATACGGATGACGACGATCTGCGCCAGTTCATCGCCATTGGGTATGAGTGTGCGCCATTCTAACCCGTCTACTAGGGTTTGCCAGGCGGAGGGTGCAGTAGCAGTCGGCGCTTGCGTTGGCGCGGATGATGTTTTCAGGCTGCAGCTGGCCAGCAGCAGCGCCGAAGCCAAGAGGAGGACTGTACGCGCTAGCATGCGGTGACTCCTCAGCTTGCGAGTCGCCTGCGCCCAGTGCGGAAATCACGCAAGTTTGTCGGCGATATTGCGGATGCGCTCGACGGCTTCTTTGAGCTTGCCGAAGTTTTCGGCGAAGGAAAAACGGATATGCGCGTCTTTGGTGACGCCAAAAGCGCTGCCTGGCACGCCGACCACCACCGCTTCATCCAGGATGATATTGGCGACTTCTTCGCTGGTCTTGCTGGTTTCGTTCACCTTGGGGAAGGCGTAAAAGGCGCCTTCAATATCTGGGCTCGACATATTGGGAATATCGTTAAAGGCCCGGACCATGAAATTGCGGCGCTCTTCGTAAGATTGCCGCATCATCTCGACGCAGTCTTGCGGCCCGGTCAGCGCGGCGACGGCGGCATGCTGGGTAAAGGTGGCGGCTGAGGTGGCCGTCTGCGAATTGAACTTGCTGGCCACAGCGACCAGTTCGGTCGGTCCGGCTATCCAGCCCAGGCGCCAGCCGGTCATGGCGTATGCTTTTGACATGCCGTTGATGACGACGACGCGATCAGCGATCTCGGGAATCGAGGCCATTGAAACCGCCGGGCGGCCGTCGAAGTTCAGCTTTTCGTAAATCTCGTCCGAGATGATGTAAAGGTCATGCTCCAGCGCCAGGGTCGCCACTGCTTCAATCTCGGCGGAGGAGAGCATGTGCCCGGTTGGATTACAGGGCGAGTTGATGATGATGGCTTTGGTCCGTTCGGTGACGAATTCGCGCAGATGCTCCATGTGCAGCCGATAATTGTCGGCGCCTGTGGTTTCGACGGACACGGGTACGCCGCCGACCATTGTCGTGATCGACGGGTAGCTGACCCAGTAGGGCGCAGGCGTCAAGACTTCGTCGCCGGGGTCGAGGATGGCTTTCAGCACCAGGAAGAGCGCCAGCTTGCCGCCGGGCGTGACGATGATATCGCTCATGGGATCGAGGCGCAGGCCGTTGTCCCGCTCCGTCTTCATCGCGATAGCTTCGAGCAGCGGGCGTATGCCCTTGGAAGGCGCGGCATAGCGGGTTTCGCCATCGCGCAGCGCTTTCATTGCGGCTTCGACGATATGCGGCGGCGTATCAAAGTCGGGCTCGCCGCCGGCCAGGCCGATCACCGCATGACCCTCAGCCGCCAGTTGTTTCGCCTTGTCATTCATCGCAATCGTCGGCGATTTGGCTATTTTCTTCGCCAGTTGGGTTGGGCTTGGCATTGCTTAACCTCGCAAGTGATCGAAACGAGTACAAATCGCGAGAAGTGTAGCCGCTTTGAAGTTTCGATAAAAGGGTAGGTAGCCCGCGACTGGGGCAATTGCTTGACGGCGCCGCGCGTCGCGACAAGGGCGATTTGCTATCGGCTGTTTTTGCGGAGAGTCGGCCGCAAGGTGGTGTAAAATGGATAGCGCAGATTCGGCTGCGATGGCTGATCGACGGCCAGCGTGTCACTGTTTGGGCGCGGATTGCAGAAAGATGGCGAAAGGCATAAGCAAGATCAGTAAGCTGTCCATTTGGTTGTCGTTGAAAAGACGGGAGCAAACTTGCTATGGCCATGCGGCGTCGGGCAGAGCGGCTGAGGAGGTAGCATGAGCCACTCCGATCTGGCGTCGCTGCGCGGGGAGCCGAGCTATGTCTGGCGCGCGGGGCAGGAGCGCCGCCTGGGGATGATGGCGCGTTGGGCAGAACTGCGGGGCGCGCGTGTGCTGGTGGCGGGCTGCGGCGTCGGCATGTACGCCCGTCAGATTCGCCAGCGCTTCACGTCTTATGTAGACGCCTTTGATATTGAATACGACCGCGTGCAAGTGGCGCGCGATGGCATCCCGGGCGCCCTGGTTTCGGCGGGCGAGGCGCTGCCCTACGCGGCGAGTAGTTTCGACGTTGTGCTGTCTCACGAGGTTATAGAGCACGTCGATCACGACCGGCGCTCGCTGCAAGAGATGCTGCGCGTCGCCAAAGTCGGCGGGCGGATTCTGCTATTCTGTCCCAACCGCTGGTACCCCTTTGAAACGCACGGACACTATTGGCGAGGCCAATATCACTTTGGCAACACGCCGCTCATCAATTATCTGCCGAGGCCGTGGCGGGACAAGCTGGCGCCGCACGTTCGCGCTTATACACGTGCTGAACTCAGACAGATGCTTAGCGGGGAAGCGGCGGAGATCCTGCATCATTCGCGCATATATGGCGGCTACGACAATATTATCAAGCGGCTGGGCGCGCCCGCTGTGGCCTTGCGCAACCTGCTGTATCGCTTCGAAGGGACGCCGCTCGACAGCTGGGGATTGTCCCATTTTCTAGTGATCGAGAAGCGTTGAACCCAGGTTAGTCGCGGCGCAAGAAGGGAATCCGCCGCCGCAGCCAGCGCTTCAGGATATTGCCGCGCGTACGGTACCAAGCCTTTTCCGCGCGTTCAGCGAATTGCTGGTCTTCGCTCACGCCGCTGCTATAGCGCTCACGCGTATAGAGGTCGCTGATGGTTCGAATCGGTTCGCGAGCCGCCGGGATGCGCCGTTGCAATTCGCGCCGCTTTTCCAGCGTGGTCAGGGTGCTGCCGATATTGATGCCGATCAGCTGGATGTAGCGCTCCAAACGGGCGTAGGCGCGCGCGACCGGGCTGAGCCCGCCCATGCCGCGCCATTCCCACCACCAGAAAAGCAGCAGGGCAATAATGGCGAGGATGATCAGGAAGAGCATCACCACCAGCGCAAAGAAGATGAGCGGCTGCAAGATGCTCAGCGGCGGCGGATTGTCCGGCGAAATTGGCGGCTGGACGGTGGGCAGGACGAACGGCGTTGGGGACGGAGAGGGCTCCGGCGTGGCGGTCGGCGTCGCCGTTGGCTGTTCGAGACTTTGCTCGAGCGCTTCTTGAGTGGACTGCGCAGTCGGGCTGGGCAAGGGCGTCGGCGTGGGCGTCTGTGATGGCGTGGAGGTCGGGTCGGGCGTTAGCGGCTGCTGCTCTTCTTGCGCTTGGTCGTCGCCTTCGCGGTGGATGGGCGCCTGGGCGGATGTCGGCTCGAATTCGATCCAGCCATAACCGGGGAAGTAGACTTCAACCCAGGTATGCGCCTCGCGCTCGCGCACGACATATTGCCCGCTTTCCAAGTCGTATTCGCCCTGCGAGAAGCCGGCCGCCAACCGCGCCGGGATGCCCAGATGACGCAGCATCAGGATCATGGAAGTCGCGTAATAGGTGCAGTAGCCCTCGCGGGCGTCAAATAGCACCCATTCGACCGTGTCGACATTTGGCGGCGGCGCGCTGATAGTTTCGTTGTAGGCGATATTGTCGCGCAGCCAGCGCTCGATGGCTTTGGCGCGGTCGTAGGGATTGTTCGCCCGTGCTTCGCTTACGATTTGACGCGCAAGCGCAAATACGCGGGCGTTGGGAATGCCGACATAGAGATTGACGCCGCTGACCCAGCCCGGATACTCCGTCGACGCTCGCCGCAGCTCCGCCGCCGATGCTTTGCTCAGCAAGCTCGTGACCGTGTACGTGTCGCCGCGCCGCAGCACTTTCAGCGGACGAATTACCGAAACATTCATCGAGTTATTGCCCGGTCTGTCGGTATATATCAGGTCAATTCGTCCGCTGTGCTCGATGATTTGCGGCTGTGGCGCGGCGTAGAAAATGCGCGAATTGGCCGTGTCGACGGTGAATCGCTGGGTAACGGGCACTCGGCGCGACCCGGTCACTTCTTCATTCATGAGCAGCTCGACCGGTGGACTGCGGTCTGTGATGCGCAGATCGGCTGAGGGCGACCATTGGCCGTCGGTGTAGCGCTCGAATATCCGCGAGCGCCAATAGAATCGATAGCCTTCCGGCGGCGCGTCTACGGTGAAAACGACATCATCGCCCAGGCTGATGGCGCCGCTGAGATTAAGCAGGTCGGCGCCGTAATAATCGGTGGTGGCGGGCCCCTCGCCTTCGATCGGCGCGAACAGGCGGTTCCATACATCAGCCAATTGCTGGATTGGGTCCGATGCCAGGAAGCGCTGGAAGTTCTGCAAACGTTCATCGATATCGCTGCTGGGCACGCTCCAGGCGAAGGCCAGCGCCAGCAGCGACAGCATGATGCCGATGGCGGCGAACTGACGCTGCACAAATGCCGGCACGGAGACGCCGCGGACGGACCAATCCCATTGGCGCGTATCCAGATGCGAGCGAACGATGAGCGCCAGGGCCATGAGGATGAAGCCGAACAAAAAGCGATCCAGGGGGGCATCGCCGCTGAAGAATACGATGTTGACCAGCAGAATCAGGCCGGGAGGCAGAATCACGCGCCAGACGCGGTCCAGCCGGAAGATATGCCAGTTGGCGTTGTAGGCCAGGAACCAGAACAAGATGCCAATCAGCAGGGTCAATACCAGCGGGTCGGTGTTGATGCCCCCGCTGACAAGGTCTACCCCCCATTCGTAGCTGCGCGTCACGACGGCAACTAGCGCGTCGCGAAAGGGCAGATTCTGATTCAAGGCGGCTGCGATGATCACCGCGCCCACGCCGTATAGCAAGCCGACGATCAGCGCGGTAATTTCGCCGAAGCGGCTGCGCGCCAGTATCAGCCCCAGGAATACGCTGAGCAAGGTGACCGGCAGGACGATATCCAAATCGATGGCCCAGCCGGCGATGTCGGTCGCCAGCAGCGGCATCAGCAGGAGAACACTGACGACGATCAGCGTCGAAATCGTGTTCAGCGATATCGGACTGCGCCAGCGCGATCGTTTGCGCCGCGGCGGCCTGAGGGCGATGCTTTCTGCTGTCATCTGGGCAGGTCTCGTGATTGTCCTCTGCGAGTAGCTTATGACAGTTTGATGTTGCTGACAAGCACGGCGGTTCCGTGATATGCCCGCGGCTGTTTGTGCCTGGCCCAGCGACGCTGGCTTTGCGGTATAATTGTTTCTCCGGGTTGACCGAGGGGATCGCGGCGGGTCATGCGCCCGTCGAGGAAAGTCCGCACTCCAAAGGGCGACGATGCCGGCTAACGGCCGGGCAGGGTAACCTGACGGCAAGTGCAACAGAGAGCAGATTGCATCGCAAGGTGCGAGGGTGAAAGGGTGCGGTAAAAGCGCACCGGCAGCGGCAGTAATGTCGCTGGCCAGGCAAACCCCATCGGGAGCAAGGTGAAACAGGCGCAGTGGAGCGGCCCGTTCCGTAGAAAGCGCCGGGTACACCGCTAGAGGTCGGCGGTGACGCCGATCCCAGATAGATGATTTCCCCGTGATAGACGGACAGAATGCGGCTTATGCGGTCGACCCGGTTCAACTGGCCCCTCACGCTGCTGAGGGGCATTCTGTTAGGGTGCTCGTCAGTATAATCGGCGACGAGAGTAAAGAGGCAACATCATCTCAGGAGCGAGCATGAACGACTTCAATCGCCGGCCCAATATCTTATGGATCTGCACCGACCAGCAGCGTTACGACACCATTGGCGCGCTGGGCAACGAATGCGTCTCCACGCCGAACCTCGACCGACTGACGCGCGAGGGCGTCGCTTTCGAGCGCGCCTATTGCCAGAGCCCGATATGCACGCCCAGCCGCGCCAGCTTTTTGACCGGCATGTATCCCAGCTCGATCCATGTGAATCGCAATGGCAATCCGGAATTCCCGGACTTTCCGCCATTGATCAGCAAGACACTGGCCGATGCCGGTTACACCTGCGGGCTGATCGGCAAATTGCATTTAACCAGCGCCTACGGTCGCGTGGAAAGGCGCGCCGATGACGGCTACAGCTACTGGCAGTATAGCCACGCGCCCCGCGACGATTGGGATGAGGGACATGACTACGCCGATTGGGTGCGCGCAAAAGGCGCCGACCTGGGCGAACTCACAAAGGATCCGGCGGGCGTGCCGGCCGAGCTGCATCAGACAACCTGGTGCGCGGAAAAGACGATCGAATTCATGCAGGCGAATCGTTCGCGACCCTGGTTTGCCAGCGTCAACATTTATGATCCGCATCCGCCCTTTAACCCGCCGGCGGCATATCGGGAATTGTTTGATCCCGCGGACGTCAAGCCGCCCATTTTTCAGACGAGCGACCTGGCCCAGCAGCAGAAGCTGGCTGCCGTTGATTTTCAGTCCGAGGCTCGCGAGCCGGCTGAACTGGACATCAAGAGCCCGATTCTGCCGCAGTCGCCCGCCAGATTCTTAGCCGAAGCCGATACTGAAGGCGAGCGGGATGCGCGCACGCTGATCGCCGCCTACTATGCCATGATCAAGCTCATCGATGATCAAGTAGGGCGAATCCTGGCGGCGCTGGAAGAGAGCGGACAGCGGGAAGACACTATCTGTATAGTCCCGCATTAAGGTGGTATGGGTTTTGCTGAAATCGCTCCGGGGTTTCTCGCCAGCAATCACAGATGTATTCATAGGGGCTTCGCCCCTTCAGCGCCTTCAGCCTTTTGCCATAGTTGTAGGCTTGCAAGAACAACTCCAGGTGCTGACGCAGTTCCTCATGACGTTGGTAAAAGTATCGATAGACCGTCTTCTCTTTGATACTCCGGTTCATGCGCTCGACTTGTCCGTTGGTCCAAGGATGATAAGGTTTGGTCAAGCGATGTTCAATCCCCTGCGCTTGGCATATTTTATCAAAGGCCAGCTTGCTTTTGCGCCCCGACCGCGCTTGATGGGTAAACTGAGTGCCATTGTCGGTCAAGATGGTATGAATCTTGTAGGGTACGACTTCGATCAGCCGGCGCAGGAAGGCGCAAGCGTCCTCGCGTTTAGCGCTTTGACGCAGTTCAGCGAAGACAAACTTGGATGTCCGGTCAATGGCGACAAAGAGATAGAGCTTGCCCTGGTCAGTTCTGACCTGGCAGAAGTCCAGATGAAAGTAGCCGATGGGATAGTTCTTGAAGCGCTTCTTCTTGGCCGGTTTGCTTTCCGATTCGGGCAGTCGGTTGACGCCATGCCGCTTGAAGCAGCGATGCAAGCTGGAGCGGGTCAGATGCGGTATGGTCTCTTGCAGGGCGTAGAGGCAGTCATCCAGGGGCAGCAGAGTCTTGATACGGAAGGCTAGGATGATATCTTCCTCTTGCTGGCTCAAGACGGTGGAGCGGGGATTCTTGGGACCCATCGGCCGGTCTTTGACGGAGGCGCGCTTCTTCCATTTCGCGACGGTTTTGGGGTTGATGCCGAAGCGCTTGGCCAGCTTGGCTATGCTCTCTTGACTATTTTGGATTTCTCGGCGGGTTGCCTCCGTCGTTGTGGCGCGCGGGTGTAGAACCTGTCCCATAGGGCTTCCTTTTGGCTATGTGAGATCATCCCATTATAATCTGAGACTATACAACTATCGTCATTTTCACCAGCGATCATGGCGAGGCCCTGGGCGACCACGGACTGATCCAGAAGGGCTGCCGCTTCTACGAGGGTCTGGCGCGTGTGCCGCTGATTTGGTCATGGCCCGGCGAGTTCGAAGCTGGCATACGCAGCCCGGCGCTGGTCGAATTGACCGATATTGCGCCGACACTGCTCGATGTCTGTGGCCTGCCTGTGCCAGACTACATGACGGGACGGCCGCTGCTGCCGATTTTGAGCGGACAACAGCCGGCTGAGCAGCACCGTGACTACGTGCGCAGCGAGTATATTGACGCGATAGACTTGCCCGATGGCACTGTCGCGACCATGTATTTCGATGGGCGTTACAAACTGATTTGCTACCACAATCACGGCTTGGGCGAGCTCTACGATTTGGAGGCGGACCCGCAGGAGTTGGCCGATCTTTGGGATGATCCGGCGTATCTGGCGCTCAAGGGCCAGCTGCTCCAGCGCAGCGTCGACGCGCACATGACCTCGCTCTACGCCGGGCCCGCCCGGATCGGACCGATGTAAGCGCGGTCTACTGGAAAAAGCGATATCTCAGCAAGGTCCAGGCCGCGATGGGCGCGTCCGTCCATTTAATCTTTTTGCCTTCATCGTATTCGCGCCCGTAATATGATATCGGCACTTCGACGATGCGGATGCCTTGGCGCAAGACTTTGGCCGTGAACTCGGGCTCAAACTCGAAGCCGCGCGCGTTGATTTTCATGCCCTGGACGACTTCGCGCCGGAAACATTTGTAGCAGGTTTCCATGTCGCTGAGGATGGCATTAAAGAGAATGTTGGTGAAGAGCGTCAGGCCCTTGTTGGCGACCATATTCCAGAAGTTCATCGCCTTGCGCGTGCCGCCCAGGAAGCGCGAACCATAAACCACCGTGGCCACGCCCTCTTGTATCGGCTTGATCAGGAGCGCATATTCGCGCGGATCATATTCGAAATCGGCGTCCTGGATGATGATGACTTCGCAGGCGGCCTGCTGGAAGCCGGTTGCCAAGGCCGCGCCCTTGCCTAGATTGCGCTCGTGATAATGCACGGAGAGACGACTGTCGCCCTTGGCTTCCAATTGCCGCAAGACATCGCGCGACCCGTCCGTAGAGCCGTCATCCACGATGATGACCTCGTCGACGATGTCCTCATCCAGCACGCGCATCACCACATCCTTGACCGTGTTGACTTCGTTGTAGCAGGGGATAATCACGCTCAATGAAGGCTTGGGCGCGTTTTTATCGGGCGGTCTGGACCGGGGATGTCTCATCATTGACCTTGTTTTGTTCGTTAGACACTAAGCAAACCAGGAAGCCGAAAGCGATTATAGCATAGGCGCCGTCAGGTCATGTCGGTCGCAGGGCCAGAGCCTCAGTAAATGCAAGTAAGTAATGAGAATGTGGAATGCCTCTTTTCTTACCCTATCCCCCGGCCCCTTGCCCCAGCGAGCTAGGGAAGGGGAGCTTTAATAGCGAGTTTGTTTTCTGCATGATTAATGTGCGTTTACTTCTGCTATTCGGTATCAGGCGGCGGACTTCTGAGGAAGGACGCGCTGCTGGCGATAATGCGAATCGTGCTGTGGCTGGAGCGCAGCTGATATAGTCGCGCGTAATCGGTGATGGCGGCGTAGGCGTCGGGGAACTGATGAATGGCTTCGCCCACCAGGCCGACCTGCGCCATAAGCGCGATGCATTCCTGGCGCTCGGCGATGTCGAACTCCGCGCTCAGCCAACTCATTGGCGCTTCCAGGTAGGCGACATCGGAAAACAAGATGTAGAAGGCCGGCTGGTTGCGCTGGCCCTTGTAAACGCTGAGATAAAGCCGCGAGAGCCTGCGGTGGTAATGATAGACTTGGCAGCGATAGCGATTGGGATCAGTAATATTAAATACATTCTTGCTGCCTTGCTCGGTCTTCACCATGTCCGCACCTGCGCTTTGCACTGCTGCAAATGTAGTGCAATCCGCAAGTTCTCGAAAGCCGCAATGAGCGACCTTCGCCTCGCGCGGCCTGCCGCAATCGATTCAGCGCTCGTCGCTGACAGGCTGATCGCGTTTCGCGGTAGTGGTTAGACAATATACGTCAGTTGTGTCAGAATCCTCAGCGCTTGGTGTGAGTAGATTGGGGCAGCGCTCAGCCGCCCCGGAGGGAGCAGAACATGAGATTTGAGGGCAAGGTAGCGTTGGTCACGGGCGCGGCGACGGGTATCGGGGGTGCCACGGCGATAGCCTTCGGCGCGGAAGGCGCCAGCGTCGTATTGAGCGACGTTAACCAGCCGGCGCTGGAGGAAAGAGCGCGCGAGATTCAATCCGCCGGCGGCCAAGCCATTGCTGTGGTGGCGGATGCCTCCAAGGCTGCCGACGCGCAGCGCACAGTGAAGGAGGCCCTCGCCGCGTTTGGCGGAATCGATTATCTGGTGGCCAGCGCCGGCATCCAGACTTATGGCACGGCAGTTGATACCGACGAAGACACTTGGGACAGAACGCTGGCTGTCAACGCCAAGGGCGTCTATCTGGCCGCCAAATATTGCATTCCCGAAATGGTGAAGCGCGGCGGCGGCGCCATCGTCAATGTCGCATCGGTGCAGGGTTTGTTCAGCCAGCCCAACGTGGCGGCCTACTCCGCGTCGAAAGGCGCGGTCATTGCCATGACGCGCACAATGGCGATCGATCATGCCGGTGACAATATCCGCGCCAACAGCCTGTGTCCCGGCTCGGTCGATACGCCGATGCTGCGCGCCTCCGCCGAGATCTTCAGTCCCGATGACCCGAACAGCGCGCTGAAAGAATGGGGCGGTTTGCACACGCTGGGCCGGATCGCACAGCCGGAAGAAATGGCGCAGGTGGCGCTTTTCCTGGTCAGCGATGCGGCGTCTTTTATCACGGGCGCGGCCATCGTCGCTGATGGCGGCCTGACGATTCGGCTTTAGAGGGCTTGTACGCTACTGGGTCACGCTAGCGTGCTATTTTCTACCCCATCCCCCGGCCCCTTCCCCAGCGAGCTAGGGAAGGGGAGCAATCCTTAGCGACTTCAATATAATCCTTGTCTTTCGCAAGGATCGTACCTGGGTGCTGAGTTATTTAGGACTAGATCCAGATACCTTTCTACGATTTGCAGTAGCGAACGTGCCTTAGAGGGCGTCTTGAGCCTCTAGAACGAGCAGACGATTATATTTCGCCAGCCGCTCGGACTGGGTGATGGAGCCGACTTTGATGTAATCGCCCGCCCAGCCTGCCGCCAGGTCGGCCAGCCAGTCGTCTTCGGTTTCGCCGCTGCGCGCGCTGACCACTGTCCGCCAGCCCGCCCCGCGCGCCAGCTTGGGCGCGGCAGAAAGCCAGCGAGACGCCCAATATGGCGTTAGCGCCCTGTAGCGTGAGCTGTTGACATCAATAGCCGTGATGTGCTTGTGGGTTGAGCAGATGATTTCGTTCTGGGGCGAGAGCGTCAGCGCCTTCACAGATGCCCTCGGTAAGTACCGGACGGTATCTATTCGTGGACAGGGTAGTCAGCGACCTAATGTGTCGAGACTGAGATCGAGATTGAGAAGCTTGCCGAAATATTTGAGCGCCAGCGATATAGATACGCCTATTTTGCTTATGTTAGAGCAGGGCTGGCACCCTCGGCGGAAAGTTGGCGATGGTCGTTAGTGGACCACCCTCTTGCGTTTCTCTGAACAACCTCTGCCAGCGCATCCATAAAGTGCGGATTCGCGTTCAGGCAGGGCGCCAGGTGAAATGAATCCGGGAATCCGCCACCCTCGGCAAACTGCTCTCGTCCATCATTCCCCAGTTCATCCAGCGTTTCCAGGCAATCGGTCACGAATCCGGGCGCGAATATCAGTGGTCGTTGGACGCCTTGACGATGCAGATCTTCGAGCAGGTCTTCCGTATACGGCTGCATCCAGGCTTCCGACCCAAAGCGGGACTGAAACGTCAATGTCCACTGATCGTCGCGCCAAGCCATTGATTCTGCCAGCAAGGCAGCCGTGTATTCACAATGTTGACGGTAGGGATCGCCAGTCTGGATATAACGATTGGGAATGCCGTGAAACGTGATCACAAACAAATCCGGCGGAGCAGGCAGCGCGGCAATCTCTCGCTGCAAATGTTGCTTTAGCGCGCTGATGTATCCCGCATGATCGTAATAGGGCGCGACAAAGCGTAACGCGGGCATCGTGCGCTTCAGCCGCGTACTCCAGTCGGGCATGGCTCCCGCCGCAGCCTTATAAGCCGCGTCATAGATGCAGGCGGTCGTGGTTGATGAATACTGTGGAAACATGGGTAGAACGACCACACGATCAACGCCTTCTCGTTCAAACTCGTCCATCGCGCGTTTGATGCTCGGATTGCCGTAAGTCATGCCCAGCCTGACGCGATATTGCGAACCCAGCCGTGCTTGCAACGCCTTCACCTGCGCTTTCGAATGCACCAACAAGGGCGAGCCCTCATCGGTCCAGATGCGGGCGTAGAGCGCAGCTGACTTGCGCGGACGAAGGCGCAAGATAATGCCGCGCAAGAGTGGCTGCCACAGAATCGGCGGATAATCGATCACCCGGCGGTCGGAAAGAAAGGCTTTCAGGTATGGCCGCAGCGCTTTGGGAGTCGGTTCGTCCGGCGTGCCGATCTGCGCCAGCAGTACGCCTACTGTCATGGTGTCTTTCCCTTCGTTGCCGCGCTATTCAGCGGGCGTGCGTGTCTTCAATCTACTGCTCCGGGAATCCGCGTGCTTGCGGGACTTGGGACGCAGTATAGCTGTCGTATGGCTCGAGCCGCAACTCTTCAAAGAAGCGCCGATCGGCGAATTCATCTTGGAGCGCGGGAGTCTCGTCCCCGCCGATGAGCCTTTGTGTGCGCAGGTAGCGCAAGAGGGCAGCCGGGTCTTCAATATTGATGCGACCGGATGCTGTCGTCATGAATGCCGCTCGCCTTAGTTCAACTCACATCCACCACGGCCGCGCCCAGTACATCCCACTTCGGGCTGATGCCTAGTCCTGGCGCCTGCGAGGCGGCCATGCGCCCGTGGACTCGCTGCGGCGCGCCGTCGGCCGTGCTGACAGTGACGTAGCTGTTAAAGTCGGTGGCGGTGAAGAGGAATTCAGTCGGCGTGCTGTGCGCCAGATGAGTGATCGCGGCGGTGGTGATATCGCCGCCCCAACTGTCTTCGATGGTCATGGCCACACCCATCTCGACGCAGAGGTCGCGCGCCAGGCTGGCTTTGGTCAGCCCGCCGAATTTGCTGATTTTGATATTAACCACATCCATGGCGCCATCGGCATGGCCGCGCAGCAGCATGTCGATGCCGTCCACATTTTCGTCCAGCACAAAGGGATGGGTCGCGCGGCGGCGAATGGCGAGGCATTCTTCATAACTGAGGCAGGGCTGCTCAATATAGACATCGACATCGGCGACGCCGCGCAGGACGCGGGCCGCTTCGTGCATCAGCCAGCCGGTATTGGCATCGGCAATGAGCTTGTCGCTGGGCGCCAGCAGATCGGCGACCTGGCGGATGCGCTCTATGTCCTGCTGGGGGTCAGCGCCGACCTTCAGCTGGAAGCGGCGATAGCCTTGCTCGCGATAACCGGCCACATTCTCCGCCATCGCTTCGGGCGCCCCCTGCGAGATGGCGCGGTAGAGCACGAAGTCCTCGCCATAGCGTCCGCCGAGCAGCGTGCAAACCGGCTGGCCAGCGACTTGGCCCAGAATATCCCAGCAAGCCATGTCGATGCCTGTTTTCACGTAGGGATGTCCCTTCATGGCGGCGTCCATGCGGCGATTCAAGACGGCCAGCTGGGTCGGATCGCAGCCCAGCATATGCGGCGCCAGCTCCTGGATGCCGGCGCGCAGTCCCGCGGCGTAGGCGGGCAGATAGAAGGGACCAAGGGGGCAGACTTCGCCGTAGCCGGTAATGCCGCTGTCGGTGTCGACGCGGATGATGGTGCTGTCGAAGACTTCGACCGATTTGCCGCCCGACCACTTGTAGCTGCCTTCGTGCAAGGGCAGGTCGACTTGATAGGCGGCGATGCGTGTGATTTTCATGTGGCAGGCGCCTCTCGTGCGGGACCAATGTGCTCACAATCTAACGCAGATGGTGAGCGCGGGCAACTGAATCGATGGCGGGGCGAGAACGGTGAACGAACTCCGCTGAGTTAGGCCGCTGCTGTGTCTGATTGCTCGGCGAGCCATTCTTTGTCTGCGAGCAATATGTAGTCCTTGTGATCGGCAACGACTACTTTCTTGTCTGCGAGCCTTTCCGCAATTTGCGATTCCCAATCTGGCACGGAAACTTTTAGTTGCGCAATTGCCTCAACTTCTGCCTGGATCCCCTCCAGACGCCTGTAATTCTCGATTAGTACGTCGGACTTTGCGATGGCCAGCAAGTGCGGTGGGAGTGGTTCGTTGCTGGCTTTTCCTTTGAGTGCCAGAGTTTCAAGAATTGTCTTGTTTTTGGTGGAATCCTCAATGTTCATCAGAACGTCCGGATTCCAGAAGTCTTCACGAGCGGCGAGCAACGCGTCTTTGAGCACGTTAAGCAATTCGTCGTCCTTGTAGGCAGAGCAATCGCACCACTATTCGGAAAATGCTTTGAGGATTTGCCATCGAAGCTTATCGTTCCGCGCTGACTGTAATCGCTTGCGCCGCAGGCTGATTTTTTTGGGGTGTTTTTTGAGCAAAGCCAAGGCGATATGCTGTAGCACAGCGAAATTTTCTGGGCTGTGTCCTACACGAATACGGCTGTCGTCTTGCCGAAAGGTCACATCCAAGACCCGATGGAGTTTATTTTCAATGTGCCAGTGCGAACGAATTATTCGCTGGAGTTGATTGGCATCCTTCCCTTGTAAAGAGGAGATAAAATAGCGCGTCTGCGTGTTTTGCCACTGCCCATCCAGTAATTGGGCATGTTGGACGCGGACTAGCGACTGCAAGCGCGTCCAGCCTTCTTGCTGGCTTAAGTCATTCAAGACAGCGGCATCGGTCATCACTTCACAGACCCGGCGCTCGACACGACCACGCGGCTTGCTGATTTCTTCGTTGTGACTATATTGACCTATCAAGCGCGGATGGCGGTCATCCGCATAAGCGAAAAGGGACTGGGCTGCATCGTACAAACTGCCCTGATTTTCCTTTAAGGCTATGACATAATCCGCTCCGTGCTCGCTAACAATAGACTTCACGATGTCTTTCTGACAGCCCATCGCGTCCAAAGTCACGATACAGCCTTTCAAATACAGCAATTTCAGCAATTCGGGAATTTCAGGTATCTCATTGCTTTTCGCGTCCACAGCGCGCTTGCCCAAGACCAAGCCGGCTTCCACTGACCAGGCATGCAACAGATGCAAGGCGCTCTTTCCTTGCCTACGATCATGGCTGCGCCGCATCGTCTTGCCGTCTATTGCCACAATATCGCCTTCAGCTAATACTGGCTTGATGCTGCTAATCCAATCTTGGTAGCACAACTGTACCTGCTGAGGGTCTAATAGTTGGAAGACGCGGGCAAATGTATCGTGCGAAGGAATACCGTTAGGCAACTCTAAAAATCCCCTTAACCATTCCTCTTTATCCTCGCCAAAATCAACAATGTCCACCCAGGTCTCGGCGCCGCTGATCACCGCGCAGATCGCGATGATGATGATATCCAGCAACGGGTGTAATTGACCATGTTCGCGACGCGGATCTTCTAAACTGGCAAAGGCCTCCGCTATGCCACTTGGGCTCATCTCGGGCTCTCCTCATCCGTATTGATGAACCCATTCTATTCACCTTTCATTTCTTGGTGCGATTGCTCTGGGTATAAGCAGACAGAGCAATCGCACCAGATTATTTTAACCACCGAGGACACCGAGATTTAACTCCTTTTCTGGCAAAAAGGAGGCAATGTAGGGGCGATTCTGTGAATCGCCCACGATATTCTCACTCTTTTCATGGGCGACACACAGTGTCGCCCCTACATCGTGGTAGATTTATGTGACATTCGGCACATAATTGGTTCTGGTGCGATTGCTCTGCCTTGTAGGTAAGCCACTTGCAAATCCTAATGTATCGCCACAAGTCATCATTGCTCACTGTCTGATGAAAGTAAACCGCGCGATTAGTCCCAAGTACTCGGTGAACAGCCATACGACTCAATTCACGATAAACTCCAAGAGCATCAGTTAGATGCCTTTTCGCATTTGCAACATCATCATTGTCTAGATAACAACGGATTTGTATTGCATCGACCTGCATAGCCTGTGAAAGGTGTGCCAGAAGTAGATCGTTATCTCCCTTTAATTCCAGTTCTCGTACTCTGTCCAAAAGTCGCACACGCGCTAGCCATAACCTGTTTAGGGCCAGGCGAGCGTAAGCCCGCTGGTTCTCAAAATCGCCTGCTTCTCCTGCGGTGGCGGCAGCGGTTGCAGCTACAAGACCCGCCTGAAGATTGGCATTTTGGAAATTCATGAATTCCTCGTATAGTCCTGCCGCTTGTTTCTCAATATCACTGAATCGCTTAAGTATTGCTGCCAGTGAAACGGCAGAAACACCTAAGTTTACTACGCCAATGCCACCGACCACGCCTATGAGGTTCGTCAGAGCACCGAATTGCTGCATGACCTGGCTGTGCCTGTTTGCGGCGACGACGGCATCCAATGCTCCGACAGCCACTCCGGTCAAGCCGCCGCTGCCGACATTCAGAAGAGACTTCAATACGCCGCCAGCCAGATTCGCGTTATTGGCGATCTGCGCTCCTTCGCGCAGCCACATGACCACTTGCTTGGTGCCCTGTTCGCGAATCACGCCACCGACTCTTTCCAATGCCCCGGTAGCAAGGCCGCGAACGATTACGGGCGGAACGTCAAAAACAACTTCAAGCGGCAGCATCGCGTTTTCCTTCACATTCGCCAATAATTACGCGCACGTATTCTACCACTGGATTGCTTGTATCACCACGAGCGCGCAGGCAGGCGTTTGCTGCGCCTTTCCTGTTGCGCTATGCTTCTGTCATCAACCATGTGCGTTGCTAAATCAGGGGCCACCCCATGCCCTTCATCGACCAGGTAGACCCAGAGCTCGCCGACGCCCTCGACTTCTTCCCCGCCGAGCTGATGACCGCCATCGGCGACGACCCGCCCAAGGCGCGCGAGATGTTCCAGCCCTTGTGGGACGCGCTGGCAGACGAGCTGAAGGACTCGCCGGTTTCGATTGAAGAGCGGACCATCCCCGGGCCGGACGGCGACATTGGCGTTGTCATCTATCAGCCGCCGACGCCGGCGCCGCGCGGTGGTCTTCTTTGGATTCACGGCGGGGGCTATATTGTCGGCTCGGGGCGCAACGACCCGCACGGCATCGGTTTCGCCGAGCATGTTGGCTGTACGGTCGTATCGGTGGACTATCGTCTGGCGCCGGAGTCGGCATATAAAGAAGCGGTCTCGGATTGCTTTGGCGCGCTCTGCTGGCTGGCGGAAAACGCGGCGGAGCTGGACGTCGATCCGGCGCGAATCGCCATCGGCGGCGCCAGCGCGGGCGGGGGCTTGACCGCCGCATTGTCACTCTACAATCGCGACCACAATGGTCCCGAGCTCGCTTATCAGCTGTTGATATACCCCATGATCGACGATAGGCACGACAGTCCCTCGGGATATGAAATTACACACCCGACCGTTTGGAATCGCGAGGTTTCGCTTAAAGCCTGGAAGATGTATTTGGGCGCGGAATATGGCAGCGACAGCGTATCGCCTTATGCCGCGGCGGCGCGCGCGAACGACCTGACAAGATTGCCGCCGGCGCTGGTGACTGTGGGCATGCTGGACTTGTTCCGCGACGAAGATATCGACTATGCGCAGCGGCTGATGGCGGCCGGTGTACCGACGGAATTGCAGGTGTATCCCGGGATGTACCACGGCGCTGAAATGTCCGTCATGGAGGCGGCCGTCAGCACACGAATGCGAACTGCCTATCGAGACGCTCTGCTGCGCGCGATCGGCTGAGACGCCATTCGTTTTGGGAGTATGCCGCAGCGGACGGGGGAATTTGTGACCCTGGAAGGACTCGAACCTTCAACCTAACGATTAAGAGTCGCTTGCTCTGCCAAATTGAGCTACAGGGCCCTTGATGCGGCTATCGCAGGACGCCGCATTATAGCTGGAGCATGCACGCGCGAGCAAGGGCGAAGTATCGCTCGCGTCAGCGCGCTGTTGTACGAAATGTACGGATTCCGTTCGAGTTGCTTCGCTAAGGTGTTTCCGCTGTTACAATGGGTATGATACCGTTCACGGGCGCCATATATCAGCCCGTGAGATGAGCCGGGAAGCGGATCAATGGCGAAGCGCATTCTGATCATCGGCGGGACCCGCAATATGGGTTACTACCTGTCTCAGCGCTTGGTTGGGGCGGGCTATGACCTGACTCTGCTCAACCGCGGCATCACGCGGGATGACTTGCCGCCGTCCATTCATCGCCTTCATGTTGATCGCAGTAATCACAAACAAATGCGGCGCGCGCTGCAGGGCAAGCGCTTCGATATCGCGGTTGACTTCGTGCTCTACAACGGTGATGAGACACGTACCGTCATCGAACTGTTCCGCGACAAAATCGAGCATTACATCGCGCTCAGCAGCGGGCAAGTTTATCTGGTGCGCGAGGGGCTGACGCGGCCCTTTCGCGAGTCAGACTACGACGGCGAGCTGATGCCCGCGCCGGAAGAAATCTCTTACGCCTATGAAGAGTGGCGCTACGGCGTGCAGAAGCGGGAAGTCGAAGACGAGCTGCGGGCGGAGCACGCTCGCTCGGGGTTTCCATTTACCGCGCTGCGCCTGCCGATGGTCAACAGCCCGCGCGATCCCTACAACAGACTGTACAATTATTATCTGAGGCTGCGCGATGGCGGGCCGATCCTGGCGCCCGATGAGCCGAATTATGTGCTCAACCACGTGGATGGCCAGGATGTAGTCAAGGCCATTGCGGATCTCATCGACAGCGGCGCCGGGAAAGGCAAGGCTTATAATATCGCGCAGGATGAACACATCAGCCATGCGGATTTCCTGATGGCCCTGGCGGAAATCATGGGGGCGGAAGCGCGCACGGTCACGGCCAATCGCGGCGACTTGGTGGCCAACGGCTTCCTGCCGGATTGCGCGCCCTTCAGCGAGCGCTGGATGAGCGCCCTGGATAACCGCCTAAGCAAGGACGAGTTAGGCTTAAGCTATACGCCATTGGCAGAGAGTCTAAAAGGGCTGGTGGAATACTATGACGCGCAGCTCTTGCCGCAGCCGCTGGCTTATCGCCGGCGCCGGGCCGAGCTTCAATACGCGAAGGGCCTGGCCCTTCAACCGGGTTCTTGAATACGGTCGGCTTTTGACTCCGCGCGACCTCCTGGAATTGGGCTATAATGGCAACTGTGCTGATTGTTCGCGGTTGTTAATACAATCGTTAGCAATTCAGGCTAGGTTTGTACTGGTGATGATTGAGATAGGATGCCGATATGAAACTAACCGCAAGACTTATCGCATTGCTGTTGATAGGTTTGGTCGCGCTCAGCGGATGTTCCGCTGTGCGGTCGATTCTGTCAGGCAGCTCGGGCAGCGCTCCTGCCGCGTCATCGGGCATGGAGGCGGTAGCGGAGCCGGTTGCGCCGAGATTCAAGTTTTATGAGTCATGGGCCTCGTGGTGACCGACCTGTCGGCGTAATCAGCCTGCCGTGAGCGGGCTACAAGAAACATTCGCGGGCCGGGTAGAGTTTATCGTTTTGAACATCGACGATTCGGCTACCCAAGGTACGCGCAATCAGCTGGGCATAACGGCCCAAGCGCAGTATTTGCTGGTGGATTCGGCGGGACAGATCGTGACCCGTTGGTTCGGGGTGATTGACGAAGCGCAAATCGCCTCCGAGATAGAAGGACTGCTGCAAAGTTAACACAGTGGGGCGGAGCTATTGCTCGGCCCCTTCCTCGTTTTTCCCTCCGCCTCTCAAGCGACAGAGCTACCGTCACAGAAAATAGAAGCTGCGCCTGTTATAATCGGGCTGATTTCGTTTTGGTGTGAACCGTGTTAACGGGAGGCAGTGGTGCTGGTACGCCGAGGTCTTGCACTGCTGGCGCTGGCGATGTTCGTTAGCGCTTGCAACTTGCGCAGACCCGAGGTTACGCTCACCTTAGCGCCGATCGATACGCGCACGCCGATTGCAACTGATGTGCAAGAATTGCCGACCCGTACGCGAGCTGTGCCCACGACGCAGACGCCATCGCCGACCGCGACCGATACGCCGACGCCGACGTTTACGCCTTCAGCAACCGCCAGCGTGACAGCCACCGCGACGCCAACGGCAACCTTTACGCCGTCTCCCACGAATTCGCCAACGTCAACCGATACTGACTCGCCGACGGCTACCAGTACGGCGACGGCCACGGAAACGTCAACTGCCACCCACACCGACTTGCCGACGGCTACCATTACGTCTACAGCGACCTCCACGCATACGCGGGAACCCACTGCGACTCAGACTCAGGCCCCAACGGCAACGGCCACTGACGAACCGAGCGCGACAGATTTGCCGACGGCGACTGATACTGCGCAACCGACCGCCACTGCCACGCCAGCCCCAACCGATACACCGACCGAATCCATTCAGCCGACGCCGACGCGGATTCTGATAGAGACTGAGCCGCCCACCGCCACGCCAACGGCGACCGACACGGAAGCTGTAAGCTTGCCCCAGCGCCTTGAAGCGGCGACTGCAACCGCCACGGACTTACTGGTCATCGAGTCGGTTCCGACAATCGCGCCGCGGCCGACGCTCGATGAGACCGAGGTGGCCAAGCTGTTGGCGACGCCCAAGCCGCGCCCGACGGTTCCGCCAACCTGGACGGCGGCGCCGACTTTGCCGCCCACCAATACGATTGCCGCGCCACTGCCAGACGCGCCAGCGCCGCTGGAAGAAGCGACTACCAGCAGCGACCAGGTGTTAGTCTCCACGCCGCTAGTCGCAACGCCGGAGTCGCAGTTCGAAGCGCCCGACTTCACGCCCACGCCCACGCCGACCATCGTCCAGCCGACAGTCGCGGTGCGGAGCGATTTGCTGCGGTCGGTGATCCTGCCGCCAGTCGCGCAAGAGGCGACTTTCAGCATCAGCGGCGCCTCGGTGTATCAGTACAATGTGGGCGTAGGCGAGATCTTCACTTTCAACAACAACATTCAACTCTCCGGGGGCGTTAGGCTGTTCCTGCAGAATCCTGTCGATCCTAATAGCTTCCTGCGCACCGACTACAAGGGTGTGCTGCGTTACCGGCCTATCGGCGTTGCGCAGGAGAGTGAGTTTGGCTACTCGCCATACTTCGCCGGTTTCTCGAGCCAAATCCCCAGCTACGAGCAGAACAAGAATCGCATTGTCGAATTGGACTGGTCGGCGGACGGCAGGCAATTCAGTTTCCGCATCGATACGCCCCAGGACCTGGACAACGCCAGCGCTGGCGTCTGGTTTTGGCAGCCGCGGCTGGACAGCCAATTCGACCCGACTTACCAGTTGATCCGCGATTGCCCTGTGCCCGGCTATATATCTTGTGAGATTGTTTACCCCAGCAACGCCAGGCACTGGAAGACATTCAGCGTGCAATGGTCGCCGCTTCCGGGCGACAATAAGGTACTGCTGTCCGTGCTGCTGCCGGAGGAAGGGCGGAATGCCCAGGCGATTGTGCAGGCGCTGCGCGACCCCAAGAACGCCGACAACGCGCCGCATTTCGTTCGTTATGACTATGGCACGTGGAATCCCGCTGGGCAGGGCATCACAGTGAGCGGACGCCGCCCGGACGGCCGGGTGATCATCGGCGCAGTGAATAACAACTTGTCGGGCGAGCGAGTCATACTTGACGGCTCCGCGCGTGGGCTGTGGCTGCGCGACGCTGTTCGCTTACCCAACGGACAGTATCGCGCGTTGGGCCGCCCCGGTGGCCCCGGCAGCGGCCCGGTCGCGCTATATGATCAGAACGGCAATCAGCTGTCTGACTTTATTGGCCCGGTCGCGCCGGAAGACGTCCGCTGGTTCCCCGATCGCAGCGCTGTCCTGGTGTCGGTTCAAGCGCGGCAGTACACGATTACTGCCGACGGCTCGTCGATCACGGATAACACGGATGGCACATCCAATCCGCAATTTGGCGTGGCGCCGGCCGCCGCTGCGCAGTCCATTCCGGATGCGGTGATCGCAGGCTCAGAGTACTTTCCCGGCCAGCAGTTGCGCATCGCCGTCGACTATTTGAATCTGCGCAGTGAACCCTCTACAAGCAGCGCGGTTCAAGGCGGATTGGTCTTCGGCGATTATGTCGCCATAATTGCCGGACCCTATGACAATGAAGGTTATCGCTGGTGGCAGGCGCAGACGGCCGATGGGCGCGCCGGTTGGCTCGCGGGTACGATCAACGGCGCGCCGACGCTATTGGAGCAAGTAGACTCATGACTGTCAAGCAGCGCAGAATCTTTGAAAACAGATTTGAAGTGCACACGAGGCTACCGCGCCAATCTGTTGTATTTCTCGTCGTATGCCTGCTAATTGCTTTATTTCTTTACTCATCACAGCATGGCGAGACTGTAAAAGCCGACGACGAACCGCCCTATTCTAGCGGGGACTTCTCCGAGATTTATCGACGAGTCAGCCCGTCAGTCGTATCGATTGAAGTGGAAATTGGCCTGTTTGACGACGCCAGTGGAACCGGCTTTGTCATCGACAATAAAGGGCATATTGTGACCAACACCCATGTAGTCGAAGATGCTCAAAGGATCCAAGTATTTTTCCATGATGGATCGGAAGTAGCGGCTAACTTGATCGGCATGGACTCGTGGGCGGACATCGCTGTCATCAAAGTAGATGTTGCGCGTCATCGCCTTAAACCAGTTACTTTCGGTGACTCTGACGACCTCGTTGTTGGACAGTCAGTCCTTGCGATAGGCAATCCCTTCGGGCTGGAAGCTACTCTGACTACTGGCATCATTAGCGGTCTAAGACGCAAGATAGAATTCGATGATGGTTCGGTCTTGGAAGGCATGATTCAGACGGATGCGGCTATCGCGCCTGGCAGCAGCGGTGGCCCTCTGCTGTCTCTGTATGGAGAAGTCATCGGCGTTAATTCGGCCGGTTATGGCGGCCGGTTCGGGGGCACCAACTTCGGTTTTGCCATTGCGTCAAATAAGGTGCAGAACATAGCAGATAACATGATTGATTCAGTCTTGACTACGCAGGTAGCAGTAGAAGCGACCTTGGAAGCGCGAGAGGAAACATTGAAAGCGCAAGCGGCAACCTGGGAAGCGCAGGAGCCGACTAGGGAAGCGCAACGCAAAGAAGCGGCTGCTGAGGCTGCGCTACATGCGACTCTCGAGGCTAGGATAACCCTTACGCCTCTTCAGCCAACGGTGTTCGTCCGGAGTGATCCATTGCGTCCAGTGATTCAACAGCCGGCCTCACAAGAGGCAGGTCTCAGCATCAGCGGCGCGTCGGTGTATCAGTACAATGTGGGCGTAGGCGAGATCTTCACTTTCAACAACAACATTCAACTCTCCGGGGGCGTTAGGCTGTTCCTGCAGAATCCTGTCGATCCTAATAGCTTCCTGCGCACCGACTACAAGGGTGTGCTGCGTTACCGGCCTATCGGCGTTGCGCAGGAGAGTGAGTTTGGCTACTCGCCATACTTCGCCGGTTTCTCGAGCCAAATCCCCAGCTACGAGCAGAACAAGAATCGCATTGTCGAATTGGACTGGTCCGCTGACGGCAGGCAGTTCAGCTACCGCATTGATACGCCGCTGGGCCTGGACAACGCCAGCGCTGGCGTCTGGTTTTGGCAGCCGCGGCTGGACAGCGGATATGACCCGACTTATCAGTTGATCCGCGAATGTCCGGTGCCCGGCTACAATCCCTGCGACTTTGTCTTCCCCAGCAATGCCAGGCACTGGAAGACATTCGGCGTGCAGTGGTCGCCGGTACCCGGTGACAACAACGTGCTTCTATCGGTTCAGTTGCCGGAGGAAGGGCGGAATGCCCAGGCGATCGTGCAGGCGCTGCGCGACCCAACGAACGCCGACAACGCGCCGCATTTCGTCCGTTATGACTATGGCATCTGGAATCCGGGCGGGCAGGGCATCACAGTGAGCGGACGCCGCCCGGACGGCCGGGTGATCATCGGCGCAGTGAATAACAACTTGTCGGGCGAGCGAGTCATTCTCGATGGCTCCGCGCGCGGGCTGTGGCTGCGCGACGCTGTTCTTTTGCCCAACGGGCAGTATCGCGCGCTGGGCCGCCCCGGTGGCCCCGGCAGCGGCCCGGTCGCGCTCTACGATCAGAACGGCAATCGGCTGTCCGACTTTGTCGGCCCGGTCGCGCCGGAAGACATCCGTTGGTTCCCGGACCGCAGCGCTGTCCTGGTCTCGGTTCAAGCGCGGCAGTACACGATTCCCGTCGACGGCTCGTCGATCACGGATAACACGGAGGGCACATCCAATCCGCAATTCGGCGCGGGGCCAATCCCGTCGCGGCCGACGCTCGATGAGACCGAGGTGGCCAAGCTGTTGGCGACGCCCGAGCCGCGCCCGACGGTTCCGCCAACCTGGACCGCCGCGCCGACCTTGCCGCCCACCAATACGATTGCCGCGCCGCTGCCTGACGCGCCGACGCTCCAGCGCCCGTGAGTGAGATGCCATGACGTCCGATCGCGAAACAGCTTTGACCAGCGGCCCGCTCGTCAGCATTGTCATCCCCACCTTCAATCGCAGGCATTTTGTGGCAGACGCCATCGAAAGCGGCTTCGGCCAGACCTATGCCAATTGCGAGGTGATCGTAGTCGACGATGGCAGCGCGGACGGCACGACCGAGTTTCTGCGCGAGCAATACGGCGATCGCATTAAGCTGGTCACGCAAAAGAATCAGGGTCCGGGCATTGCTCGCAATAGCGGCATTGGCGCCGCCAGCGGGGAGTTCATTCACTTTCTGGACGCGGATGACCAATTGCACCGGCAGAAGGTCGAAATCGGCCTGGACGTTTTTCGCAGTCGTCCGCAGGTTTCGGTCGTCTATACTCACTTTCAATTTGTCGCTGCCGATGGCGCCACGCCTATCGAGACGCCGCCATTCGAGCACTACAGCGATAACGTATTTTGCGAACTGCTCAGCCAGACCGGCTGCCGAATCTTGACCAGCTCCAGTATGATTCGCGCGCAGGCTTTGCGCGCCGTCGGCGGCTTTGCCGATGATGCGGATTTCCGCAGCGCGGAAGATTGGGATCTCTTTCTGCGACTTGCCAGGCGATATAGCTTCCACGGCATCGACCAGCCGCTGGTATTCCGCCGCATGCACGACAGCATGATCTCGGATGACCGCCTGTATGGCGCCTTGGGACGGCTCAAAACGATGCAGAAGGCCCGCCAATATGGCTGGGAGAAGTGTATGGAAAGGGTCGAATTCGAGCGCAAGATCGCGGCGCGGCATCATGTATACGCGCTCTATCTGTGGCAGGCGGGTCGAGTAAAAGCAGCGCGGGATCACTTTATGCAGGCCGCGGGGCTGTACCCGCCGGAAGCTCGGCAGCGTCGCATGTACGCGCTGTACACCTGGCTGCTGCCGCCGGCATCGGTCGACTGGACGATAGCGCTGGCGCGTCGATTGCGCAGGCTGATGCGTCGGTCCGCGTCGGATGCTACCAGAGAGTCTGGCGACCGACGGCGCTGAATCGAATTGGCGCTTATCGCGTATAATAGTGAGAAACGAATTGAGCCCGGGATAAGTGGTCTATGCCTGCAACGGTGGACAGCCTGCGATACGACATAGAGTCGCTGACTAAATCCGGCGCCTTTGGCGAGATCGTCGACCGCTGTCATGTCGAGTTGACGATGGCGCGTCGGGAAGGCAATCACAGCCTCGAGATTATCGCGCTCCTTGGCCTGGCGCAGGCGCAGTGCTCGTTGGGGCATTTTGACTTTGCGCGCGACTACATTAATCAGGCGGTTGACGGGGCCAATGCCATACGCTCCGTCGGCTTGATGATCGACGCGCTGCTGGCCCGCGCCAGAATTGCGCGCGAAGGCTATCTGCAGACAGGCGATGCTTTGGAAGACTACCGCAAAGCCGTCGACTACGCATTTGAAGCGGGTGATATGCGCCGCTATGCGCAGTCCGTGTTGGGCATGGGCGAAATCGCGTCGGATGCGAATGAGTCGAGCAAGCATGCTTGGAAGGCCATTGATATCGCGCGCGAAATCAACGATGACCAGTTGGAAGCGCAGGCGATTCTGTTGCTGTCCAACGCATTCATACGCAAGAACGAACACAGCAAAGCCAACGACGGCCTGTTGGTTGCGCTGCGCAAAGCGCAAGCCGTCAAAGATCGCCTGCTGGAAAGTGTCATCATTGGCCAGCAAGGCCTTGTTCTGGCGCAGGATGCCGACAGCTTCGAACGTGGCCTGGAGCAGCAGCTCACCGCGCTGGAGGTGGCCCGCGGCCTGGAAGCTGTATTCCACGAGTTCATGCGCTTGTATACGCTGGCGATGACGCTGGTGTCAGCCAATGACCTGGCCGAGGCGCGCGGCTATTTCGATCAGATGCTGGCGCTGGCGCAAGACATCAAGCACCCGCCCTACGAGATGTATACCCTGGGCATGATCGGGCAATGGCAGGAATTGCGCGGGAACCATGACAGCGCCATCTCGTATTATGGTCGCGCAGTTGATATGGCGCGCGCGGTCGGAAACCCGCAGAGCGAAGCCCGTTATTTGTACGCGCTCGGCTCGGTGTACACATCGCAGTGGGAATTTTCTGCGGCGCGCCAGGAATATAGCCGGGCGCGGGCGATCTATCAGTCGCTGGACGACGGACGCAATGCGACGCGAGTGCGCGCTTCGATTATGTACACCTATATCATGGCGGTGGCGACGCGCATATTGCGACTGCTGGGGCTGCAACCGGCCGGCGGATAAGGACTTCAGCGCGTTACAAGTCCAACGCGCTTTTGCGCCACAGGGTCGTCAACGCGATTGAAGGATAGAACACCAGCGGCGGCAATTCATCGCGCGTGAACCAGCCCGCGTCGGCTGCGTCATCGCCGGCTTGAGCCGCACCTGAGATTACCGTCGCGCTATAAGCGATGATGATGTCAGCCAAGCCGTCGTCGCGCTTGGGATACACCGCCAGCAGCTTATCAATGCGCACGTTAAGGCAGGTTTCCTCCAGAGTTTCGCGGACGGCGGCGGCTTCCGGCGCTTCATCGTGGTCGACGAAGCCCGCGGGCAAGGCCCACATACCCTTGCCCGGATCCATCGCCCGCTGAATCAGCAATACGCTGTCGTCCCGCTCGATGAAGACGACAACCGCGACCTTGGGATCGAAATACACCGGCTGCTCGCAGGAGGCGCAATAGGGCCGCATGCGACCGCCCAGAAGGCGCTCAGTCAATGACCGCCCGCAAAGCGCGCAATAGTTGGCGATGCGGCTCATCGTGGCAGCGCCGGGCGCCGCTTGGCCATTGACTTTGCGGCGGCGCGCCGGTAGACTGCGTAGTCGCGAGCCGGAGTGGCGGAATTGGCAGACGCGCACGACTCAAACTCGTGTACCTTCGGGTGTGTGGGTTCGACTCCCACCTCCGGCATCAGCATCCCAGAGACCTCGTCTAGCATAGGCATCACGACCGCAGAGTCCACTTGGATTCGGCTTCGTCAGCCTGCATATTTTCGTAGCGCGCCAGGGTGAAGAGCCAATCGGACAGACGATTCACATATGGCAAGACGAATTCGCCGATGTCCTGCTCTTCAGCGAGGGCGACGATTCTGCGCTCGGCGCGGCGGCTAACCGCCCGCGCTGCCTGGAGTGTGGCGGCGGCAGCTGTTCCTCCGGGCAGTATAAAGTTTTTCAGCGGCGCCAACCCAGCGCTCATCTCGTCTATGCTTGACTCCAGCCACTCTACGTCACCGCCAGAAATGCGCGTGATCCTATCTGCCTTGGCGTGCAGCGGCGTGGCCAGATCGGCGCCCAGATGAAAGAGTTGGTTTTGTACTTCAGCCAACCAGTCGTCGCCGCGGTGGCTCGGGCGCAGCGCGCGCGCCAAGCCCAGCAAAGAATTGAGTTCATCGACCGCGCCATAGGCTTCGACGCGTAAATGGGTCTTTGATACGCGCCCGCCGCCAAATAAGGAAGTCTCGCCGCTATCGCCTGTTTTTGTATAGATCTTCAATCTGCGGATTCCTCTCCTACAATTATCTGCGGTTGCGCGCCCGGCGCGATACCGTTAGTTTGTCTCAAAAAAACAACTATATGCTGCGTTTTACGTTGGATATTCCATTCGCATCAGCGAGTCACCCTTCGTTGATGATTCGGGATGCTCGCCATAGAGATGGCGAGAGTGGGCCGGGGATGGGGCAGCAAAGCCGCGATTTCGGCATCCTCATTACTTTCTTGGAACTACTTCTGTCGCGCTATTGCGCCGCCAGCGATCGTAAATGGCGACCAGCGAAAAACCGGCATAGGTCAGCCAAATGACTTCGATAGCGAACAGATAGCGTGGCAGCGCCAGCACCACTGAATGCGCCAGCACGGTATAAATGGCGAAGCCCATGACGGGCGCGGAGACTTGCCAGCGCTTGCGTAACATGATCATGCCCAGCGCGCCAAGCCCGATGCCGCCTAGATGAAAAACCCAGGTCAGCAGCTTGATCGCGAATCCCTCGATACTCAAGACGGCGATGAATCCGGCGAGCGAGCGGCCTCCGCTCAGCCAGTCAAGCGTGGCCTGCCTGATGCTGACATTGCCCAGGTCGGTTGTTCCGTGCGGCTGCAGCAGCGAATACGCCAGCTCGCGCGCTCGCAGCGCAAGCAAGCCGGCTGGATCAGCGCTGACTAACTCGCTTATCCGCTCGACATAGAGCTGCGGCGGATGATGATATTGGCATGCGTCCACACAGCCTTCGGGCACATCGGCTTCCTCGCCGGCCAGAAGCAGCGCGTCGTTCTGCTGCGGCGAACCGTCCTCTGATTCCAACCCGCGCCAGACAGCGGGCAGCAGGCGATCGCTTACAAAGACAAATCGATCCCAGAGCGCCAGATTGTGGACTGTCCAGGTCGACAGGATGGCCAGGTAAATTGATAGCAGAAGGGTGATATTGCCGCGCCAGTTGCTTATGATCTTGTGGCGTTGCAGAAAGAGTATGTGGGCCGCTAATCCCAGCGGGAAGAGAACAGCTACGGCGCGCGTCAAGGTAGCCAGTCCGAATGCGACTGCCGTCAGCAGCAGGGCCGCCCGCGGGGACAATCCGCCTACGGTCCGCGTGTTTGCGCCGGCGACAAAGTATTCCACGTATAACCACAGGCCGCAAACGAGAAAAAAGATGTACAGCGTTTCCGTGGCGATGTTGGCCGGCTCGAGTATTAGCGCGGGATGAAAGGCAGCGAGAGCCGCGCCTGCGACTCCTGCGCGCGGACCGCCAAACACCGATCCAATGCGGAATACAAGATAGGCGGTCGCTACAGACGCTAGACACTGCAACAAGCGCATCATGACCACGGTTTCGTGGTAGGGCAAGAATTGCTGAAAAATACCGACGAATATGATGTATAAAGGGGGCGTAGGTATGCTGTTGTTGGTGAATGGAATGCCGCGTATCCAGCCGTGTTCTTGTCCGCTGAAGAATCCCCAGCCAACGGCAAGATACCAGCCGCTGTCGCCGCCGGCCCTATCAATGCTTTCGACGATTGGCTGCCCGGCAGCATAAGCAAGCCGCAGCATGAGACCTATGAGCAGGATAGCCCATAAACATCGGGAATAGCGCGCGTCTGCTTCCATCGCCTGCGGTTCTTGCTATAGGGTCGGTATGCGGCGAATGGTAGTATTGGGTCGGGCAAAACGCAAGGATGACTGGCCACATGACAAGCTGGGCAAGGTCAACGGCGCTTCGATTGCTGGCGATAGTTGCGGCAGCCTTGCTCTTCCGCGTGGCGCTGCTCTCGCTGGTACACAATCCCGGATTGCACGATCCGATCCACTATTTCAACCTGGGACGCCGCCTGGCCGAGGGGCAGGGCTTCACGGTAGATTACGTCTGGCATTACAGCCGGATTCCACTCGATATCAGCCACGGCATCGACCATTGGATGCCCGTTGCCGGCGTGGCCGCTGCAGCGGGAATCTTGCTAGGCGGCGCTTCACCGATTGCGGCTCTGACGGTCTTTGTCCTTGCGGGCGCGCTGGCGCCGCTGCTGACGTTTTTCGCCGCGAAACAGCTCGCGCTCTCGGACGAAACCGCGCTGATTGCCGCGCTGTTTGCGGCCTTCATACCCGATCTGGTATTGAGCTCGCTGCGTACCGATACCACGGCTCTCAATGCTGTCTTCATTTGCGGGGCTATACTGCTGCTGAATGATGGATTGCAGCATAGGCGCAGAGTCAACTTCATGCTTTGCGGCGCGCTGACTGGCTTGGCCTACCTGACGCGCAACGACGCGCTGCTGTTTTTCCCGATGCTGGCTGCGATCCTGGTAATCCGCATGTGCTTCGGCTCGAGGCATCCAAGGTCTCGCGACGCCTTCTTCGCCGCAAGCCTGACGATCGCCGCCTTCCTGGTCGTCATCGCGCCCTGGCTCTGGCGGAATCTGCAAGAGACGGGCCTGCTGGGCACGGCCGAGACAAGCCGCATGTTCTTCATGGTGGAGCAGAGCGACCACTATGCCTATGGGCCGGCGATCACGTGGGAAAGTATGTTAGAGCGGCGCAGTATAGGCGAGCTGCTTTATTTTCGACTGTTTCAGTTTGCCGCCGCCATCAAGCAGATTGTGGTGTCGCTCGCTTTTCCGCTGAACATACTTATCCTTGCCGGCGCCATACGCCTGCTGCGGGGCCGACTCCCGGCGCGCTTGTCGACGCTGGAGCCCGCGCTCATTTGGCTGGTTGGTATTCTGTTGGTGTACCCCTTGCTGCTGCCTTTGAAAAGCCAGGCCGGCAGCTTCGAAAAGGCCTTTCTCACGGTCGTACCGTTGCTGATACCCTTGGCGGCTGTGCCGATAGACCGGTCATTTCACCGCTCGATATGGCGCTGGGGCTTCGTCGGCGTGGCGGTATCGTGGCTGGCCGTCAGCAGTGTTCTGCAAATCAAGTGGGAGACCGAGTTTGCCGATACTTATTACGGCAGCATACAGGTCTTGGTGGATGCCTTGGACAGCTTGCCCGATGTCACTGGTGACGGCGAGATTCGTCTGATGTCGCAGGATCCCTACGTGATGAGTTATTTCGGTTACGCCTCTGTGATGACGCCCTTGGCATCGCGCGACGACACGCTGGAATTGGGCCGCCGCTTCGCTATCGACTATTTGATGATGCCTGCGTCGCGTCCGGCGCTCGACGATCTGTATCTGAGCGAAGCAACTGACCCCCGCTTTCAACTGGCGGCGCATCTGGCTGATGCGGGGGTGATTCCGTTTGAACTCTATCGACTCGTCACCGACGGCTGAGGCCGGCTCAACACGACTTCCTCCCTGCGAGAAAGTGGGACAGCGGCCGCAATGTGCGCGACATCATCTACTACTATAATTGTTGGCACGGGGCAGGGAATGTATGAAAGAGTCGCAAGGCTATATAGAGCGCATCACGCGCGTCAACCGCGACTACCAGCGGCTGGACCTGGCTGTCGATCGATCGCTGTCATCGCTGCGCGCGGGGCAAGCGCTGCTGGTGCGGCGCATGGACAAAGACTATGAAGCGGAGCGATGGGATCCTTATCTGCGCGAACTCTGGTTTCCCGTCGAGATCCTGGCGAGTAATATGCTCGTCGTTGAACAGCCGGCCCGGTCGCATTTCACGCCTGGGCAACTGCTGAGCATCATGGGGCCCGTGGGCCAGCCTTTTCGTTTTCGGCAGAAGCTGCGTAATATTCTGCTGATCGCCTACAATTCGACGCCGGCGGCTCTGCTCATGATGCTGGCGCCGCTGCTGGAGCGAGAAGTGAGCATTACCATGGTGTTGATGGGCTCGGCGCGCGAATACGAGACGAGTCATCTGCCTGGCGAGATCGAAATCATACAGGCTGATGACGACTTGTCCTGGAGCGACATGGTCATGACACTTGGCTGGGCCGATCAAGTGTTTGCGGCGGTCGGCCCGGGCGACGAGCTGGATCATCTGGGTGATATCATGCGCGTCATGCGCGAGCGGCGCAATGACGTGCCGGCGAATTACGCATTTGGCGTGCTGCAGCGGCAACTTCCCTGCGGCGTTGGCGCTTGCCATGCCTGCATGCTGAACTTGCGCGGGGCGCGGAAGCTGCAATGTGTGGACGGGCCCGCCTTCGACCTGACCACCTTGCGCCTGAATTAGCGCCGGGGATTTGCCATGGCCATTGAAATCACACGACCCGGCAAGTACAGCCTTGTTGTATCGACGCCGGTGATGCCGGCGGCCGGCACACTGGGCTTCTCGGACAGCTACAAGGGCTTGATCGACTACGACAAGCTGGGCGCGATGGTCACGAATCCCGTTACCATCGAGCCTTGGAATCCGGCCTCAGGCACGCGGATGATCCCCCTGGACGCGGGTATTCTTTTGCACACGGGATTGCCGAATCCGGGTTTGTCCAAGGTGATCAACCGCAAGCGCAAGGTATGGGCGAACATGCCGATTCCGGTGATTTTGCATTTGGTCGCAACCAGCGTGGACCAGGTAAAACAAGCTGGCAGCGCGCTCGACGAAGTCGAAGAGGTCGCGGCGGTCGAATTGGGCTTGAGCGACGATATCGAACTGGATGACGCCCTGGCCTTGGTCGAAGCCGCCGCAAAAATGGAGAAGCCCTTGCTGGTTCGGCTGCCGTTTTACGAGTGCTATGACTTGGCGCCACCGCTGGCTGAAGCCGGGGCCGATGCGCTGGTGCTGACTGCCGCGCCGCGCGGAACCGCCCGTGACATCCATGCCGGGCGCCTGGTCAGCGGGCGAATTTACGGTCCCCTGATCAAGCCGCTGGTGTTGCGCATGGTAGGCCGGCTGCGGCGCGAGATTCCGGACGAGATTCCCATCATTGGCTGCGGCGGCATTCATTCGCCGCAAGACGCGCGCGACTACATCGATGCCGGCGCCGTCGCCGTACAAGTGGACACGGCGACCTGGGCGCAGCCCAAAATGCTGGAACGCATCGCGCGTGATCTGGGCGGCTGGATCGCCACCCGGCACAAAGACGCGCTGCTGGACGAATGGAATCCGGATATGGGGCACACCGAGGCGATTGAGCGCCGCGCGCCATCGCCGGATGCCGGTCCCGACCTGCGACCGAGCCGAAAGCGCTAGCTGCCGTGCTGCAATACGACTTTCGTTGTGATTCATGCCAGTTGCGCTTCAGCGTCAACTATCGCAGCTACCGCGAGTACGACGCCGCTGCCATCGCCTGCCCCGAATGCGAGTCGCTGAAATTGTCGCGCCTGATCAACAATGTCGCTGTGCGCAAGCCGGGGCGGGACTACCGCAAGATGTCCTCCGGCGAGATGCTGTCGGTTCTGGAATCGGGCGATGAGCGGCAAGCGCGTGAGATGTTCAAGCAGGTCGGCGGCGCCGGCCCATCGCCAGGGGACGCCTCGCCCCGTCAGTCCGATGAGCGCAAGGGCGGCTAGCCTGCGAGTGGCACAGACTAGAGATACCAGTCGCGCAAGGCGTCGCGCACCTCGTCAATAATCGCTTCCCAGGGGTATTCCGGATCGCGCTGTATCGTCAGGCAATCTTCGCTGATGGTCAGGCTGATGATGCCCTCCACGGCCGTGAAGAGCATCTGCGCGATGGGCGAGCCGAGATCGCCGGCTGCCGGATCCTGGTAGCGTTCTTCGCCATCGCCGGTCAACACTTGATTGATATAAAGCTCGGCGACATTGGCGTCATCGCCGTATTCAACTTCCACCGTGACGTATTCGGACATGCTGCCTGCTTCCCCGCGCGTTCAGCGGCCCGCGGGCTGCTGCTGCGTAATACAATGAATATTGCCGCCGCCCAGCAAGATTTCGCGCGCGCTGATGCCGACGATCTCACGCCCCGGGAATAGCTCGGCAAGCTTGCGGCGCGCGTCAAGATCGAGTCTGTCCCCGAATTGGGGCAGGATGATGCCGCCATTGGCGATATAGAAGTTGATGTAGGAACCGGCCAGGCGTTCGCCCTCCGGTCGCAGGAAGGCTGTATCGACCACGTCAATGCCGTCGGCCTCTTCTTTCGTCATGGTCATTGGATCGGGCTGGTGGATCTTATGCACCTCCACGCTGCGCCCGGCCGCATCGCGCGCCGACATCAGCATATCGTAAGCCTCGGCGGAACGCTCGTATTGCGGGTCGGAGCGGTCGTCGGTCCAAGTCAGGGCGACGACGCCGGGCCGCGTGAAGCAGCAAAGGTTGTCGACATGGCCGTCGGTCTCGTCTTCGTAAACGCCGCGCGGCAGCCAAATGATGTGGTCAACGCTGAGGTAATCCGACAAGTGCTGCTCGATCTCGGCGCGCGACAGATTGGGATTGCGATTGGGATGCAGCAGGCACTGCTCGGTCGTTAGCAGCGTTCCCTGGCCGTCAACGTGGATGGAACCGCCTTCCATAATCAGCGGCGCTTTGTAGCGATCCAGCGATTCGATCTCAAGCATTTTGGCCGGGACGAGATCGTCCTTATCCCAGGGGTAGTACATGCGTTTCTGCAAGCCGCCCCAGGCATTGAAGTTCCAGTCTATGCCGCGTACCTCGCCGCGGTCATTGATGACGAAAGTAGCGCCGCAATCGCGCGCCCAGGCATCGTTGCTGGATAGTTCCACCACGCGGACTTCCGGCGGTAGCTGCGCCCGCGCGTTCTGAAACTGATCGCCATTGACGCCCATGGTCACGCGTTCAAAGCGGGAGATTGCTTGCGCCGCTTTGACGAAGGCGAATTGCGCCGGAACAGCCCCGTAGCGCCAGGTATCGCGGCGCTCGGGCCACAGCATCCAGCAGCCGGCATGGGGTTCCCATTCGGCGGGCATGCGGAAGCCGTCGGCTCGCGGCGTAGACTGAATCAAAGATGACATGCGCTTAGCATTCATTCGCTAAACAGTAGGGCAAGTATTATGCCTTGCGCGCAGCCGCAAGTGCAGGTCTGGTTTGCATCGTCATAGCAAACAGCGCGGGAAATGTCAGTCTGTTCGGTGTACAATACACGCGGCTGGCCAAAGCTGGATCGGTGGACAATGACTGACAGCCTGCACGCGCTATCGCCCTTGGACGGGCGCTACGCCGAAAAGACCGCAGCACTGCGGCCCTTTCTTTCAGAATGGGCGCTGATGAAGTATCGGCTGAGGGTGGAGTTGCGCTGGCTGCTCGCCTTGTCGGAAGAGGCGGGTGTTTTACACGTCCGGCCATTCACGCCAGCTGAGAAAGACTTTCTGACTTCGCTCAGCGCCGACATTGATGATTGCGCGGTCCGCCGCATCAAAGACATCGAAGCGCGCGCGAAACACGATGTCAAGGCGGTTGAGTATTATATCCGCGAGCGCTTGGCTGACAGCAGTCTTCGCGATGTGGAGGCTTCGGTTCATTTCGCCTGCACATCGGATGATATCAACAACCTGGCTTATGCCATGATGTTTCGCGATGCCATGCGCAGTGTCTGGCAGCCGGCGGCGCAAGTTGTCCTGGAGCAGATAGCCTCGCTGGCGCGCGCTTCCGCGGCCACAGCGATGTTGGCGCGGACGCATGGGCAAGCGGCCACACCAACTACGCTGGGCAAAGAGCTGGCTGTCTTCCGGCATCGGCTTGGTCGTCAGTTGCAGCAGGTGGAGGCACAAGAGTATTTGGGCAAGTTCAATGGCGCGACAGGCGCTTATAACGCGCATCGCATCGCCTATCCGGATGTGGACTGGCGAGGGTTGTCGCGGCAATTTGTTTGCGGTCTAGGTTTAGCGTTCAATCCGCTGACCACGCAGATCGAGCCGCACGATTACCTGGCGGAGCTGGCGCATGCTCTAATGCGCTTCAACACCGTCCTGCTTGATTTCTGCCGCGATGTCTGGACTTATATTGCGCTGGGCGCATTCCGACAGCAGGCAGCCGCCGGAGATGTCGGCTCGTCAACCATGCCGCACAAGGTGAATCCGATAGATTTCGAAAATGCCGAAGCCAATCTCGGCATCAGCAGCAGCGGCTTGGCGCATTTGGCGGGCAAGCTGCCGGTATCGCGATTGCAGCGCGACCTCAGCGATTCGTCGGCCTTGCGAAATTACGGCGTCGCCATCGCCCACAGCTACCTGGCGCTGCTTTCCGTTGGGAGTGGGCTTAAGAAACTCGCCGTCGATCATGCCGCGCTGGCCGCCGACCTGGAAAATGCCTGGGAGGTTTTGGCGGAGGCGATTCAGACTGTGTTGCGCAAGCAGGGCTATGCGGACGCCTACGAGCAACTGAAGGCCTTGACCCGTGGCCGGCCGGTGACGCAAGCTGACTTGCGCGAGTTCATCGCCGGCCTGGATATAGCGAGCGACGACAAGACTCGGCTCTTGCAGCTAAGCCCGGCCAGCTACCTGGGCTATGCCGAGGAGCTGACTTTGGACGCCGTTGGCAATGAATAGAAGCCAGACGCGACGCTGAGATCTAAGGAGCTTCCGATGATGTTTCGACCATTCCTTCGCCAAGAGACGCAACGGCTGACTATGGGGCAGGCGCTGATCAAGTTTTTGCAGGTCCAATACACTGAATATGACGGCGAAGAACAGCGGTTTATTCCCGCCATTTGGGGCATCTTTGGACATGGCAACGTCAGCGGTCTGAGCCAGGCGCTATGGGAATACGGCGCGGACTTGCCTTATTATCAGCCGACCAACGAGCAATCTATGGTGCACGCCGCCTCTGGTTTCGCTCGGGCGCGCCTGCGGACGCAGACCTTCGCCTGCACCACGTCGATCGGGCCGGGCGCGACCAATATGGTCACCGGCGCCGCCACCGCCCATATCAATCGCCTGCCGGTGCTGCTGCTGCCGTCTGACTACTATGCCACGCGCTTCCAGGGGCAGGTGCTTCAAGATATCGAACATCCGGTGTCGCTGGATATGAGCGTCACCGACTGCTTCCGCGTGGTCAGCCAATTCTTTGACCGCATCACTCGTCCCGAGCAGATTTTGTACGCCGCGCCCGAGGCCATGCGCGTGATGACCGATCCGGTTGATGCCGGTCCGGCCACGATCGCCCTGCCGCAAGACATCCAGAGCGTGGCCTTCGACTATCCGGTCAATTTCTTCCGCAAGAAGGTCTGGCGCATCGAAAGGCGGCAACCCGATCAGCGGCGGCTGGAGGAAGCGATTGCGCTGCTGAAGCATGCCGAGCGGCCCTATATTCTGGCTGGCGGCGGCGTACACTATTCCAAAGCCTGGGCGGAATTAAGAGCATTCTCCGATGCCTTTGGCATCCCGGTCGGCGAGACGCATTCCGGGCGTGGCTCGCTGCAGCAGGAATCGCCGCTTCTCATCGGCGGCAGCGGCCATACCGGTACACCGCTTTCGGGCAAATACGCGGCCGATGCTGATCTGGTCTTCCTTGTTGGCACGCGACTGGCGGATTTCGCCACCGGCTCCTATTCCGCCTGGCAGCACCCGGATGTCAAGTTTGTCAGCATCAACGTCAGCGGCGCGCATGCACATAAATTGGGCGCCTTGCCCATCGTCGCCGACGCGCGTGATTCGCTGCGGCAGCTGATCGCCGCCGGGGCGCAAGCCGGCATCAAGCCCAAGGCCGGATATGTCGAATCGGTGGCGGTGGACCGCCAAGCCTGGCTGCAGCAGAAACGTGACTCGGTATACATTCAGTATCCCTACGAAAGGATGAGCCAGGCGCAGGTGATAGGCGCGCTCAACGACTTCATGGACGCGGGCGATACCCTGGTATGCGCAGCCGGCACGGCGCCGGGCGATTTGCATCAACTCTTTGAAGCGACCGCCGGGCGCAACTTGCATCTGGAATTCGGCAACTCCTGCATGGGCTACGATATTCCGGGCGCGATTGGCGTGCGGCTGGCGCGCCCGGGCGAGGGCGAAGTCTACGTATTCCTCGGCGATGGCAACTATCTGCTGCATCCCATGGAGTTGAAGACGGCGGTGCAAGAGGGTGTCAAACTGACGGTCATCTTACTGCAGAATGACGGTTTCCAGTCCATTCACGGGCATCAGAAGGTGCTGGTCGGGCATAGCCTTGGCAATGAGTTTCGTGTGCGCAATCAAGAGACGGGGCGGCTGGATGACGGCGAGTTCGTCGAAATCGATTACGCCAAGAACGCGGAGAGCCTGGGCCTGCGCGCCTGGAATGTCAAGGACGAGGCTGAACTGAAACGCGCCTTGACCGAAGCTCGCCAAGAGCAACGCTCGTGCATGATCGTGGCGCAAATCGAGCGCTACAGCCGCTTGCCGCGTTCCGGCATCTGGTGGGATGTCTTCGGCGCGGAAGTCACGGACGATGAGGCGACCAAGCAACTGGTTGACGAGCGCGAAGAGGGCCGCGCGGGCCAGCGCTTTTACTGGAGTTAAAGCAGAGCAGGTAAGGCATGACCTCAGGCAAGCTATTTGATCTGGTGGTATTCGGTGATACCTGCGTCGACTTGATTCTAAAAGATGCTGATGTCGCGCCGCAGTTCGGGCAGGTGGAAAAACTTGTCGCCGATTATGACCTGGAAATGGGCGGATCCTGCTGCATCTTCGCCGCGCAAGCCGCCAAACTGGGCTTGAAAGTGGCGCTCTTGGGGCGGGTCGGACCGGACGCCTTCGGCCAGTTAATCGTGGATACTTTGTCCGCCGCCGGCGTCGACACGCGCTACATCGTCGTCGATCACAGCTTGCGCACTGGCATCACCGTGCATTTAGTGCAGGGCGATGACCGCGCCATGTTGACCCACCCCGGCTCGCTGAGCGCCGTGACGATTGATGAGGTCACGGACGATCTGCTGCTCTCGGCGCGCCATCTGCATTACGGAAGCCTGTACTTGCAGACCGGTTTGCTGCCGCACTGGATCGACATATTGCGGCGAGCCAAGTCGCTCGGTTTGACCACATCGCTGGATACCAACTGGGATCCGGAGCAAGTCTGGGATCACGGCTTGGCTGAAGCGCTGCCGCTGATCGATGTCCTGCTGCCGAATGAGCAAGAAGCGATCCACCTCAGCGGCCAGTCTGAGGCGGGCGCGGCCTTCGCGCATTTGCGACAGCGTGTGCCGCTGCTTGTTATCAAGCGCGACATAGCGGGCGCGCTGGCCTGGCAGGGCGATGGATCATTCGTGCAGGCGGTCTTGCCGGCGGTTGAAGGCGGAGACGGCATTGGCGCGGGCGACAGTTTCGATGCCGGATTTCTAGCGGGCTGGCTGGCGGGATTGCCGGTGTCGACCTGCCTCGCGATCGCCTGTGAGTGCGGGCGCGCGGTGGCCGGGGCGGTTGGCGGCACGGCGGCGCAGTTACGCTTGTCGCAGATCGCTGATCTTCAGCCAGTCTAAAATGAACTGAATGATCGGTCAATCGTCCTTGTCGCCCAGCGCGCCCTCGCCATTGTAGCCACGACCGACGCCGCGATACTCAAATCCCAGCTCGCGCAATTCTTCGGGAATGTACATGTTGCGCCCGTCGATAAGAATTGGACGCCTCATTGTTTGCAGGACGCGCTTCATGTCCAGGTGTTTGAACTCGTTCCAAGGCGTCAACACGAGCAGGGCGTCGCTGTCTTCAGCAGCGCCATAGGGACTATCGCACATGGATATGTCGGGCACATCGCGGCTGGCGCTGTCCATGGCCACCGGGTCGTAGGCTTTGACTGTCGCGCCTTGATTGAGCAGCGATCGCGCTACTGTGAGCGAGGGCGACTCGCGAATATCGTCCGTGTTCTCTTTGAAGGCCAAGCCCAGAATCGCGACCGTTTTGCCGCTGACTGAGCCGCCGAGCATTTCACGGGTCTTCAGCGTGATTTGACGCCGCTGAAAGGCGTTGATCTCCATCACCGCGTTGAGCAGCTGCGGGTGCATGCCGTGCGTTTGCGCCATATTAGCCAGGGCCTTGACGTCTTTGGGGAAACAGGAGCCGCCAAAGCCGACGCCGGCCTGCAGGAAATGCGGACCAATGCGTTTGTCGAAGCCCATGCCGCGCGCGACTTCGGTCACATCCGCGCCGAGCCGCTCGCAAATGATGCTGATCTCGTTGATAAAGCTGATGCGCGTCGCCAGGAAAGCGTTGGAGGCGTACTTTATCATTTCAGCCGTGCGGATGTCGGTGATGACGATGGGCGCGTCCAGGGGGGCGTACAACTCCGCGACCTTTTCCGCCGCCGCAAGGTCAGTCGAGCCAAGCACAGTACGGTCGGGGTGCATAAAGTCGGCCAGGGCCGAACCCTCGCGCAGGAATTCCGGGCAGGACACCACGGCGAATTCGACTGGTTGCGGCTGATTGCTGCTGATGATCTCGGTGGTCCAATCGCCGGTGCCGACGGGAACGGTTGATTTGTTGATGACGATCAGCGGCTGGCGCATGGTTTTAGCAATGGTCTGCGCCGCGGCGCGTACGTATTGCAGATCGGCTTCGCCGTCGACGCCCGAGGGCGTGCCGACGCAGATGAAGACGAACTCCGCGTCTTGCAGCCCTTCTTCGTAGGAGGTGGTGAAGCGCATCCTTCCGGCTTCGGTATTGCGCAACACCGTCTCCGCCAAGCCGGGTTCGTAGATCGGCATCTGCCCGGCGCCCAGCATCTCAATCTTGCGCTCGTCGATATCAACAAGGGTGACCCGGTTGCCCATATCAGCGAAACAAGTGCCTGTGACCAAACCCACGTAGCCCGACCCGATTACGCAAAGTTGTCGCATATGCTTCTCGCTCTCAGCTCTGAATTTGGCGCTGTCTCACAACGCAGACATCTACACTGGAAGGTCGAGTAATCCTCTCAGTCTAACAAAGTATACGGGGCATTATCAGGTTTCGCTGCCGGCGGATCAGCCGATGCCGGTTGCGGCGCGCGACCCTCGTTGGCGAAATTTTCCGCACCATTTTGGAAATGTCCTTGCTATACTGATTCGGCAGCTTATCACGCGATGATGGAGAAGATTTCGATGGCAACACAAGTGGACACTCTCACGGCGACCAACCTCTATCAGGCGCAGGTGAAGGACGGAATTCCACCGGAATTAAAAAAGACGCCCTTTCGCAATATCCGCGATATGCTCTCGATGCATAGCAAGACATCGGGGGACAAGACTTGTCTGATCTTTTACGATACTGACGACAGGGCGCAGAAACTTAGCTACGCGGAATTCAACGCGCGCGTGCATCAGGCGGCCAATTTTATGGTCGAGGATCTGGGCATCCGGCGAGGAGATCGCGTCGCCACTATCGCCTACAATCATGTGGATACGGTGCTGATTTATTTCGCCTGCTGGGTCATCGGCGCGGCGGTGGCGCCACAAAATGTTGCCGAGGATGACCGCCGCATCGCCTTTATCCTGCGCAACAGCGAAGCCAAGGTCTGTTTCGTCCGCAGCGAATATATGGAGCGCGCGCAGGACATCATACAGGGCGCGGATGGCGACGAAGGCGCGCCTAATATTGAGCGGATCGTTCAGGTCGGCGGGACGGCTTGTGACGGTATCATCAACTTTCATGAAGCATTGAAGAACCGCCCGACCACATACCTGGCTGACGAATCGGGCGCCAAATCGGCCGATGTTCCCATGAGCGACGGCGGCGAGGCCAGGGCCGGCCTCGACGATGAAGCCTTGCTGGTGTATACCAGCGGCACCACAGGCACGCCCAAGGGTGTCATCCTCTCGCAATACAACCTGCTGGTGGACGCGCAGGGCATCAGCAGCTGGCAGGCGATTACCGGCAATCAGCGCGCCATGTGCGTCTTGCCGATTCATCACGTCAACGGCATTGTCGTGACGATTATTATGCCGCTATATGTTGGCGGTTGCGCAGTGCTCAATCGCCGCTTCAGCGTCTCGCACTTCTGGGAACGGATCGTCCGCGAAGGTGTGAATGTGGTTAGCGTGGTGCCGACCTTGCTGCAGTTTTTGATCGAGTACGGCGAGCGCGAACGGGCGAAGGGCAACACGATCTTCGGCGGCAACATCAGCCGGCGGGATCTGATTCATTTTCGTCATCTGATTTGCGGCGCGGGCACGCTATCGGTCGCGCTGGCCAAAGCATTCAGCGAAATGTTTGGCATCACCATCATTCATGGCTACGGCCTGAGCGAAACGACCTGCTTTTCTTGCTTTCTGCCGGTCAGCCTGTCCTGGGGCGCCAATCAGCGCTGGCTGCTGGAGCATGAATATCCCAGTATTGGCTGTCCGATTGAGCCTAACGAAATGGCGATATTTTCCGCCGATGGCAGCGGGATTGAATTGGGCGAAGGCGAACGCGGCGAGATTTGCATTCGCGGCCACAATGTGATGCAAGGCTATTTCAAGCGGCCCGACGCCAACGCGGAAACGTTCAAGTTCCAGTGGTTCCGCAGTGGCGACGAAGGTTTCTATCTGCGCGATGAAGACGGCCGGCAGTTCTTCTTCATCACCGGCCGCATCAAAGAACTGATCAACCGCGGCGGCGTCAAATTCAGCCCCTTGGATATCGAAGAGGTCTTGCTCGGCATCGACGGCGTCAAAGTGGGTTTGACTGTGGGCTTCCAGAATATCTATTACGGCGAAGAAGTCGGCGCCTATGTCGTGCTGGAAACGGGCGCCAAGCTCGACGAACTGGCCATAATCGCCAATTGTCGCGAGCGCATGCCCTTCGAAAAGTCGCCTAAAGTCGTTGTCTTTGGCAGTGAGATTCCGGTGACATCCACCGGCAAGTACCAACGGCTAAAGTTGCAGGACCGCTTTGCCGAATGGGAGCATACCCAGTTCAGGCGCTAGGCATCGCGGGCGCGTGCCAGCTGCCGCCGGCGCAATTCCGGCAGCGCCAGCAGGCTGAGCAAGCCATTCATGACCACGATCACGGTGCTGCCCTCATGGCCCAGCACGCCCATAGGCAAGGGCAGGTTTACGGCGAAGACGCCCACGGTCAGCAGCGCGATCACCGCCAGCGAGAAAGCGATATTCTGCCAGACGACTCGGCGCGCGCGTACGCTCAGCCGCAGGGCATCGGCAATGCGTTCCAGCCGGTCGCCCATGAGGACGACATCGGCAGTTTCCAAGGCCACGTCCGTGCCCGCCAGGCCCATGGCGATGCCGATATCCGCCATAGCCAGCGCCGGCGCGTCGTTAATGCCATCGCCGACCATCGCGACCGGGCCGAATTCGCGGCGCAGCTGCCCGATGGCAGAGGCCTTTTCCTCCGGCAGCAAGCTGGCGTAGACCCGACTGATGCCGACTTGTTTGGCGATTGAATCGGCTACGCGCTGGTTGTCGCCCGTCAGAATCACTGGAACGATGCCGCGTTTGGATAGCGCTGCGATCAGAGGCGCCGCATCAGTCCTTTTTTCGTCGGCCAAGGCAATCAGCCCCAGCCACTCCCGCTCGCGCAGGACGGCGACAACCGTCTTGCCGTCGTCTTCCAATTCTCGCTGCCTGGCGCTTAATGCCGCGGGCATTGCCGGGCAATCCGACATGCTCGCCAAGCGCCCGACACGCAGCCTGTGCCCGTTGATCTCCGCGATAACGCCACGACCGGGCAGCGCTTTGAATTCGCTGGGCTCATGAATGTCAAGCTGTGACTCTTGCGCTCGCCGCAGGATAGCTTTGGCCAGCGGATGCTCCGAGCGCGCTTCAGCCGACGCGGCACAGGTCAGCAGCTCCGACTCGGTAAGGTCAGCGGCGCAAACGATATTGGCGACGCGCGGCTCACCGAGGGTCAGCGTGCCGGTTTTGTCGAAGGCGAATACTTTGACCGCCGCCAGTTTCTCCAGGCTGTCGCCGCCTTTGAAAAGGACGCCGTCGCGGGCTGCGGAAGCGATCGCGGAAATGATGGCGGAAGGCACGCTTATCACCAGGGCGCAGGGCGAGGCCACAGTCATCAATACCATGGCGCGGTAGAAGTTGCTGTGGAAGTCGCTGAGGCCCAAAGCCGGCGGAATCAAGATGAGCAGCGCCACAGCCAGAATCACCAACTTGGCGTAACCTTGCTCAAATCGCTCGAGAAAGCGCTCGGTTGGCGCTTTGCTGTCTTGCGCTTCTTCGACCAGCTGAATGATGCGCGACAGGGTCGTCTGCTCGGCGGATCGCAGCGCGCGCACGTCAAGGATGCCCGGGCCGTTTAGCGTACCCGCAAAGACCAGATCGCCAGGCGCCTTGTCCGCCGGCATGGATTCGCCGCTGATGGGGCTTTCGTCGACCGCAGACTGGCCCGCCAGGACATGGCCATCAACGGGAATCCGCTCGGCCGGTTCAATAAGCACCGTGTCGCCAATCTCGATCTGGCTAATGTTAAGCTCAAGAATTTGCTGGCCGCGTTTGACTTTGGCGACTTCCGGATATAGCGCGAAGAGACTGCGTATAGCGGTACGGCTGCGCCCGATGGCGTAGTCTTGCAGAACGTTGCTTAGCGAAAACAGGAATAGCAGAATGGCGCCTTCATGCCACTGGCCGATGGCGGCCGCGCCCAATGCCGCCAGCACCATCAGCATGTCCACATCGATCTTGCCTTGCGCGAGGCTAGCGAGGGCGGCTTTGGCGCCATAGAATCCGCCGGCGGCGTAGGCGACTAGATTGATCGCTAGAAGCAAGCTTGTGGATGTTCCGGCGCGCTCGGCCAGCAAGCTGAATACGATGGCGGCCAATGTCAAGACAACCAGCCGCGGCGCCAGCCAAGCTTGACATCGCCAGGTAGGCGGAGATTCAATGGCCGGAAGCTGAGTTTGTGAAGCGGTCGTCTGCGCGCTCAATGATTTATCATCGTTAATTGTCTGCGAGTGCCTTCATCAGACTTATTTTAACAGTGGTTAATCATTTCTGCAACCCATGATGAAAACAGTCAGGCCGTCTACAAGGGAATATTTCGCAGCTGAGAGCGAAGAGGCAAGATGCGCGCAGGGGATTAAATCAAAGAGAACGCGCCATATGACGCGTCCTGTAATTTCGATCGGTGGAGAATGTGCGGCTTGCGCCTAGACGATGTCGTCGTTCTTGGGAATCTGCTTCAGTTGCCGCGAAATGCTCAAGTAGAAAGATGCGGCGAGCAATGCGATGGCGATGGCCGACCAGGTATAGGCGACTACCTGGACCGAGAGCGCCGGCATGACATTCTCGGAGAAGTAAGCGATCGGGTTGGTGATGGCACCATCAATCATAGCCGGGGAATTGAGAATGACCGGCAAATCGAGCAGGATGTGGCATGCTGTCATGAGCGACGCGATGGTCATGACGATCTGCGTAAGCGAACGGCGGGACAGCAACTGGTTGATATCGCCGCGCCCGGTCCAGCCCAGGACGATTAGCACCAGGCCGAAGCCGATGCAAATGAACATCGAGATCCAGTCGCCGGTTGCATCGGGCCGGATGAATAGCGCCAGGAAGCCGACGGTGAATGCGCCGGTTATCATGGCCATGCCGCGAACCAGGTGGGGCGCGCGATTGACCAGGAAAAACATGACCGCGCCGAGTAATGCCGAACCGAGATAGCCGGCCGACATCGTCAAGGCGTCCGCGCCGCCGCTAAATTCAATGACGTATGAACCGGTTGGCGACAAGGTAAAACTGTGCACCGCGCCGCCGGTGATTTGGATGGCGAATGCGCTCAGGCCGCCATGAATATTGTTGATGAACATACGCAGGGGATGGACGATGTTGCTGAAGCTTTCGCTATACCAAAGAAACAATATGGCGACGAAGGCCGCAACCGAGATCGCCAGACTTCTGTGCACGATCTGCCGCCGTACTTTGCGCTCCACAAACTTCCTAAGCATGATGACTCTCCTCGAATTCTCAACTTAACTTGCTGTTTGGCTCCATACCGTGTATGGCAATCTTAACATAGTCCTAACGATATTGTCCAAACTTAGCCTTGTACCGCTTGATCTATTTCTCTTCTCACTTGTTTGATCAGTCCATAATAGATCGCTGCTGACATCATGCCTACTGCAATGGCGGCCCACATAAAGGCGACGACTGCAGGGGGCAATAGCGGGGTCACCTGCGCGGAAAAGTTCGCGGCGTCATTGACAGGCCCGCCTGGAGCGGGGTCCGCATTGCGCACGACGTGCCAAAGGTCAAACACGGCGTTGAGACCGGTCAATATTGCCAGGGTATTTAACAAGAACACCGTAACTGCCCTTGGGGCGAAAGAGCCCAGCGCAATCAGGCCGACGCCGAAACCAATACCTATAGCGAGAGCAGTAAGGTTTTGCTGCGCGTCTGGCCTGGCGAAGCTGAGCGTAAGCGCGACGATAGCGACGCCAATGGCAACTGATAGGCCGCGCGTCCAGTGGGGTTTGCGGCTGGTGACAAAGAAAAGCATGGCGCCAAAGAGAGCTGCGCCCAAGTAACCGGCCGGGGCGATCAACGCAATGTTGCCGCCTGCGACGCGGGCCAGGCCCGACCCGTTTGGCGAAACGGTGAATCCTTGCACCTGCCCGCCAGATAGCAGAGCCGCTAGCGCGTGGCTGGCTTCATGCACGAAGGTGACGAAGAGTCGAACCGGGTAAGTGATAATTGACGCGCTGACCGCGGAGCCTTGCGAGACGATGGCGCCGTCCTCTTGCCGGACAAGCTGCTCCACATCGGGCATGTTCCAGAGAAACAGCGCCAAGACCAGGGCGAGGATGGTGATGAGAATGCTCTGCCGCCGAAGCGCTTGCTCGTAGCTGACCGGCGTTTTGCCGCCTATCGCTCGCTGGTTGCGCCAGACAAAGAAGAGCGCAATGAGGGCTATCGGCAGCCCGCTAAAGACGAATACCAGCGGCAGGGGAAAATCCGGCGCTAATTCAAGATCCAGCTCGGACGCCAGCGCTTTGATTTCCTTGGAAACATCGGCGCCGACGCTGCCGCTGTCGATGGCGTCAGATGTGAGTAGAGATCCGACTGCCATCCAGGCGATAGCAATCAGCAGAATAAAGCTCCAAATGAACCTCAGCTTCGTTTGCAACTCAACCGTTCTCCCGCATCTGCACTGGCTGTCTACGAATTATGGCGCATTTCATCCATGATTGGCAATTTATACTTCACTAATCATTATACGGAATTCCACATTCCACCGTTCTAACAATCGTAAAATTTCTGTAATATCGCCGCGCGCCGGCCGCAATAATAAGGGGCTTTGAGCCATGCGCCTCCGGTCAGCCAGCGCATCCTCCAGACGCCGGATTTACCATGAGGATACCAGGATATGCCCCCTATAGACCTAAGCGACTACAAGCCTTCGGGCGATTTGTCACGCGCCCAGACCTTGCCGGCGCGCTGGTATACCGAGCCGGAATTCCTTGCCCTGGAAGCCGAAAAGATCTTCTACAAACCCTGGCAGCCCGTAGGTCGCGTGGAGGACGTCTTGCGCGCCGGCGATTTCTTCAGTTGCGAAGTCTTGGATCAGCCGCTCGTCGTCGTGCGCAACAAAGCGGGTAAGCTGCGCGCCTTTTACAATGTATGCCCGCACCGAGCTGCCGTTGTCGCCCACGGGCGCGGCAATCGCAAGAGCCTGCAATGCAAATATCGTGGCTGGACCTATGACCTGGATGGCCGGCTGCTGCGCGCGCCCGAGTTTGAAGGCGTCAACGATTGGGACGCGCAAACGGTCTGCCTGCAGTCGGTGCAGGTCGAAGCCTGGGGACCTTGGGTATTTGTCAACCTCGATCCGTCAGCGGCGCCGATGGCGAGCATTTACGGTGACATTGCCGGTGAAATTGCGGCCGCGGGATTCAATTTGAGCAAGATGCGCCTGGTCGAGCGGCGCGACTACTTAATCGACTGCAACTGGAAAGTGTACGTCGACAACTACCTGGAAGGCTATCATCTGCCGATCGCGCATCCCGGCTTGTTCAGGGAAGTCGACTACGACCAGTATCGCGTGGATACCTATCGCTATTATTCCAAACAGCATGCGCCGATCCGCGATGTTGATCCCGGCGAAACGCGCGACCGCCGTTATGCCCGCAGCGGCGCAGCGGAAGAGGACGCCCTATATTACTGGATCTTCCCCAACGTCATGCTTAACGTCTACCTGGACAATACTTCGATCAATATCATCATTCCGCTTGGCCAGGACAAGACCTTAACCGTCTTCGAGTGGTATTTTGAAGCGCCGGGCACGGGTGAAGGCTGGGAGAGCATGCAGCAGATCATCGCCTTCAGCGACGAGATCCAGCAGGAAGATATTGAGCTCTGCGAGTGGGTCCAGCGCGGCTTAAGCTCCAAAGCTTATGAGACCGGGCGCTTCTCAGTCTTGCGCGAAAATGGCGTGCATCATTTTCAGTCGCTGGCGCACGAGTTTCTCACGCAGGATTGACTCGTTCTCCCTCATTATCGCTCGCATCGGCGCGGAAGGCGGCTGCGGGCGATACGCCCAAAGCCAGCAGTCCAATCGTGCCCCAAATGGCGTAGCTCAACACCGATACGCCGTGAAAGAGGAAGCCGAGCGAAACTGAGGCCAGCGGATCCATACCAACGATATTTCCGCTGAGGACGATGGCGCCTTCAAAGGGGCCCAAGCCGGCGATGCTGACGGGCAATGCCAGCGACAGCGCGGCCAGCGAAACCCCAAGCAGGACACTGCGCAGGTAATCGGCCTCTATGCCCAGCGCAAGCAGGCAGCAGTAGTAACCCCCAAGCGAAACGCCCCAGGCGATCATCGTCCAAAATACAGTACTCAGCAGAGCGCGCAGGTCCGTCAGCGGCTGCAAGCCGGCGAGCAAGTCTACGAGCAGAGCCTTCAGCGGCAAGCGACCCAAGAACGGAATCAAGCCGAGCAGCCCGTCCAGGATTCGATGCGCAAGCTGCGGATAGCGCGCGAAAAAGAGCAAGACCAGAAAGCTAAATAGCGCGAAGAAACCGAATAGCGCTGCGCGTTCGCTTACCTCCGGGGACGCGCCGACGGACGCGGCAATCATCAGCACAACGATCAAGGTGTCGAGCAAGCGCTCGACAACGATGCTGCTGGCTGATGTACCCAAGGGCACTCGGTTGCGCGTGGCCAAAACACTTCGCGCGACTTCGCCCAGCCGCAGCGGCAGCTGATTGCCCAGGAACATGACATTCACCATGTGCGTCGCCGGCACTACTGGAATGCGCCGATCCAGCAAAACCGACCAGCGGATGCCACGCAGCAGCAGGGAGGCCGCCACCAGGCCGAAAGACAGCAGCAGCCATCCAGGGTCGGCTGCGCCGATACTGCTCAGGACTTTATCTACGGGCACGTCGCGCAAGATCAGCAGCAGCAGCGCGGCGCTGACCACGAAGCTGGCGAAGAGCAACAAGATTCGCCGGCTATTCATGTGCTTGGCGCAGGTGACAATCTAGCAGTACCGGTCGGAGACACAACTCGCTTTGACATTGAACCCTTATTCGTTATTGGCTGGGCGATTCCACCAGAATCAGGGGCTCGCCGCCGATTGCGCTGCTGCGATTGCTCTCGAGATCGGGGAAGCTGAAGTCGCCGGCGGGCTTGAGCTGGAGCGTATACAGTCCGCCGACGGCGGGCAAGGGCGAAACATCGCCGGACAGGCGGTAGATCTGCGCTCTCGCGCCGGTGGCCCGGATGGAATGCTGCAGTGGCTGGCCGGTATTATTCCAGACGACGATTATTCTCTCGTGATTTGCGCGCTGAAAAACGATGGTGGTGACGGCTTCAGTCAGCCCGGTCAGGCTGAGCGGGACGAAGGGTTGGTCGCCGAATATGTCAGCCAAAAGCCGAAATGCCGTGGCGGCGGGCCGCGGCGTATTGGCGAAAGGGTGGTGGCTGAAGCAAGGAGAATCTGTCGAGTTGCGATACAAGCCGAAGGCATCGCCATAGCAGGCGCCATTAGCGCAGTATTCGCCGTTATGATAGGGAAAGTCGGTGCCGGCGGGGTAGTTGCCGCAGTCATCATAGAGCTGATGATAGAAGACGACTTCGACTCCCTTTGACCAGGCGAAGGCCGCGCTCATAATCAGAAAGTGCGCCTGCTGCTCGGCTGTCGCCAGCCGATGCCGCTGCTCGGCGCCAAATGCCCATACCGGGCCGGGGTAATCATTCCAGACGGACACGCCAGTCTCGTTTACCCATACCGGACGCGCGATTTCATATTGGCTCAGCGTGTCTTGAACCACCTTGGTCAGCCATCCGCTGCGCCAGGGATCTTCATAGCTGTGCACTGCCACGATGTCGAAGAACCAACTGTACTGATCGCGAAGCGGGTCAGCGCGAAACTGGCGCAGCACCTGGGTCAGGAAACCTTGATCGCTGGCATAGAGCAGGCCGCCAAAGATGACTTGCGCTTGAGGATCAACCGTCTTGATCACGATGGCCGCGGTCTTGAGCAGGCGCGCATAAGCTTCGCTGCCGCCGGTCCAGAATTGCGGGATGTCGGGCTCGTTCCAGATCTCCCAGGCGCTGATGCCTTGGCCGGCGCCGAATCCGTTGTGCTGGGCCAGGACGCCGCCCGGCTTGTAGCGTGTGACCGCGTAGTGGACGAACTGCGCCCAGGCGTTGTCCGGATTGATCAGCGTCTCGGCGGTCCCGCTGTCTGTGCTATTTGCGAATACGGGCGCATTTAGGTTAGTGACGCTGCCGCCGTCTTGCCAAAAGCCCGGCCGTCCAAGCAGAATGGCGTTTATATTTAAGCCGTTGCGAATGTCCGCCGCGACTAATCGATCGTAGGCCGACCAGTCGTATTGGCCGGGTTGCTGCTCCACGCGATCCCAATACAGCGGCCAGCGGTTCCAGCCGGCGCCCAGAAGCAAAGCGTTGCGGTAACGCTCCGCCGCCATAGTGTCATCCACGTAGCTGATGAAGGTGATGCCCAGCCGGTCCGCGCGAATATAGTCGCCGGCTTCAATCAGCGTGCCGGGTACCGATGTCGGCACTCGGGGCACTTGCGCTTGCGCCGCGCTACCGGCGAGCAATGCGACCAGGAGCAGGACTGCGACAGGAAGTTTTAACGCAGTTCCGCTCGACGCGGCAAGCGTGCGCGGCAAGTGTATGCGTGCAATTGGATGCATTGTCGGCAGTCTCAATAGCTGATTAATGGCATGCTTCGCGCTCTGATTATAATGGCAGGCGGCGAAATCAACAGCGGCGATGGTCTGAGAATTGACGCTCTAGTGACCCATAGCTATACTTTGAAGCAATGGTCGGTTGCCCTTGAGGATGTCAAATGGCAGTAGTTTCTGACGAGTTGATGGAGATCCTTCGCTGTCCCGTAGCGGTTCATTACACGGACAAGGGCGACGATCCCGGGCAGTTGCGCATTGTGAAAGACAGTTGGCTGGTCTGTGACGACAGCGGCTACAAGTACCCCATCCGCGATGGCATCCCGGTCATGCTGGTGGATGTAGGCGAGAAGTGGAAAGAAACCGCCGAAGACGATCTGCCGGTCCCGCCGCCGGAAGACTAGAGCCGGGGCAGCAGGTCGCCACCCCCGATTGCCCATAACGCGCCGGTTCTAGACTGTTACTGGCTCAAGCTGCTGCGACTGTATTACTAGTTCCTCGCCGTCTCCACTGACGTTTACTCGCACATGATCCCCATCGACGATGCTGCCGTCGATCAGCGCCAGCGCCAGCGGATCTTGCAGCTGGCGTTGGATGGCGCGCTTGAGCGGACGCGCTCCATACACCGGATCCCATCCGGATTCTGCCAGCAGTATCTTGGCGGCGGCGCTCAGTTCTAGCGTGATTTGCCGCTCGCTCAGCAGTCGCTCCTGATTTTCCAGCAGAAGATCGACGATGCGGATGATGTGTTCGCGCGTCAGACTGTGGAAGAGGATGACTTCGTCCAGCCGGTTGAGAAACTCAGGGCGAAAATGCCGATCAAGCTCGTTCATGATGGCGCCGCGCTGCGCCGCGATATCGGCCATATCACCTTGCTGCTTGATGAGGTCGCTGCCGACATTGCTGGTCATGATGATGACGCAGTTGCTGAAGTTGACCGTGCGTCCCTGGCCGTCGGTCAGCCTGCCGTCGTCAAAGACTTGCAGGAAGACGTTGAAAACATCGGGGTGCGCCTTTTCGATTTCGTCAAAGAGCAGGACGCTGTAAGGACGGCGGCGCAGGGCTTCGGTCAGTTGGCCGCCTTCTTCAAAGCCGATGTAACCCGGGGGCGCGCCGATCAAGCGGGCGATGCTGTGTTTTTCGCCGTATTCGCTCATATCTATGCGCACCATGGCATTGTCGTCGTCAAAGAGAAATTGCGCCAGCGAACGCGCCGTCTCGGTCTTGCCAACGCCAGTCGGGCCCAGGAACAGGAAAGTCCCGACTGGACGACTGGGGTCTTGCAAGCCGGCCCGGCTGCGGCGCACGGCGGCTGAGATAGCGGCGACCGCTTCGTCTTGCCCGACCACGCGCTCATGCAGTCGCTGCTCCATGTGCAGCAGCTTCTCGATTTCGCCTTCCAACATGCGCGCCACGGGAATGCCGGTCCAGCGGCTGACGATGGCGGCGATTTCGTCCGCGTCTACTTCTTCCTTGAGCATCAGCGCGCTGTCCTGCCGCATCGCTGTTAGTTTGGCTTCGCTCTCATTCAACGCGCCCTGAAGCTCCGGCAGCACACCGTAGCTTAGCCGCGCGGCCGTTTCCAGGTCGCTTTGTCGCTCGGCTTGCTCGAGCTGGATGCGCGCTTCGTCGATTTGCGCCTTGACCTCGGATATGCGCTGAATGGCGTCTTTCTCGTACTGCCAAACAGCCAGCAGGCTGTCCAGCGCTTCCTGGGCGTCAGCCAATTCCAGCTCCAGGTCTTCCAGCCGCCGCTTGGACGCCTCGTCCTTTTCTTTGCGCAGCGCCTCGCGCTCGATTTCCAGCTGCATAAGCTGTCGCTCGATCTTGTCCAGCGATTCCGGCTTGCTGTCGATCTCCATTTTCAGGTGGGCTGCCGCCTCGTCGATGAGGTCGATCGCTTTGTCTGGCAGCTGACGATCGGGCAGGTAGCGGTTGCTGAGCGCAGCCGCGGCGATCACGGCGCTGTCCTGAATGCGCACGCCATGATGCACTTCGTAGCGCTCCTTCAGGCCGCGCAGAATGCTGATCGTATCTTCGACGCTGGGCTCGTCGACGAATATGGGCTGGAAGCGGCGTTCCAGGGCCGCGTCTTTTTCTATGTTCTGGCGGTATTCGTCCAGCGTAGTCGCGCCGATCAGGCGCAATTCGCCGCGAGCCAACATCGGTTTGAGCATGTTGCCGGCGTCCATCGAGCCCTCGGCTTTGCCGGCGCCAACGATATTGTGCAGCTCGTCGATAAAGAGGATTATCTCGCCCTGGCTGTCGGCGATTTCCTTGAGCACCGCTTGCAGGCGCTCCTCGAATTCGCCGCGGAATTTGCTGCCGGCGACCAGCGCAGCCAGATCCAGTGCGATTATCGTCTTGTCCCTTAGCCCTTCCGGCACATCGCCGTTGACCAGCCTCTGCGCCAGCCCTTCGGCGATGGCGGTCTTGCCGACGCCGGCCTCGCCGATCAGCACCGGGTTGTTCTTGGTGCGCCGGCTGATAACGTGAATCAGGCGCCGGATTTCTTCGTCGCGCCCGATGACCGGGTCGAGCCGACCCTGCCGCGCGTCGGCCGTCAGGTCTCGCCCGAATTTGCTCAAGCTCTCGTAGGTCGATTCCGGGTCCTGTCCGGTCACGCGCTGGCTGCCGCGGATGGCTTGCAACGCTTCCAGAATGTCGTCATAGGCGATGCCGTTGCGGCCCAGGATGGCGCCGGTGATCTTATCTTGGGATAGCGCCAACAGTAGATGCTCCGTGCTGGTATAGTCATCGCGCATCTTTTTGGCTTCCGCTTCTGCCTGAGTGAAGATGTCCAGGCTGGCACGGCCAATTGGAATGCCGGTCGCCGGCTGCGCGGCGCGGGGCAGCTTGCCCAGCTCGGCTTCAAGCTCAATTTGCAGCGCTGAAGGATGAGCGCCGATCTTCTGAATGATCCGCGGCGCCAGGCCCTCGTCTTGCTCCATCAGGCCGAGGAAAAGGTGCAGGGGTTCGATGGCGGTGTGATGGCGCTGCGCGGCGATCGCCTGCGCCTTGAGCACGGCCTGCTGCGCTTTATTTGTGTATCGTGCAAAGTCCATATTCCCTCCCTATGGTATGACTCGATTATCCTCGAATCGTGTAGGAAGGGTGTAAGCGCTGTGTAAAAAACGTGTAGTCGGCTGCGGCGGCCCGCTTAACGCTGAGCGGATCGCAGAAGCGTGCCGCTTCCGCTGATGCTGAAACTGGCGATACAAGCTGGAATAAGCCCGGTTTGGCCTTTGTCCAGCACAATCGCATCTGCTTCGGAGCCGCCAGTGGCGCCGGTCGCTTCAATGCGCAGCTCGCCCTCAATGCAGCTCAGGGCCTGGAAACGGCCCGGCGTTGACAATTCCAGCGCGCCCTTCTCGAGCGAATGACGCCAGGCGCGGAAAAACTCGCCGTCAACCAGCAGGTCGCCGCCGGGCTGCCTGACCTGTGGCAGCGACTCCAGATTGGCAACCTGGACGCCTTTTTCGATGTGCAAATCGCGCGGCTGCCCGTCCAAGCCCAAGCGCCCCCAATCGTAGAGACGGTAGGTGGTGTCGCTCGACTGCTGAATCTCGTAAACCAGGATGCCGGGCCCCAGCGCATGTACTGTATTGGCTGGGATATAAAGCAGGTCTCCCGGTTTCACCTCGGCGTAGACCAAAAGCTCTTCCAGCCGATTGCGTTGAATTGCGTTCGTCAACTGCTCGGTGCTGGCGCCCGGTTTCAGGCCGATGACCAGCCGAGCGCCCGGGTCAGCGTCCAGCACGACCCAGGCTTCGGTCTTGCCGCGCGGTTCGCCTTCCAGCGCCTTGGCCTGTGCATCGTTCGGATGCACCTGAATGGAAAGCCACTCGCCGGCGTCGATGAATTTCGCCAAAAGCGGCATGCCATCGGCGGGATCGTTGCCCGCGCCGACTAAGTCCGCGCCGAATTGCCGCGTCAATTCTCCCAGGTTCGCGCCGCGCAGCGCGCCGTTCGTGACCAGGCATGTGTCGTGCAGCTCCCAGGACTCGCCGTATGGCTGCTCGGTCGGCAAGGGCTTGCCCAGCTCTGTGGCAAGTTTGCGCCCGCCCCATACTTTTACATGCAACGCGGATTGCAACTTCAGCGGATACAGCATCTTAGGCTTCCTTCCCATCGCCTGCGCCTGGCAGCATAGTACCTGGAATACCATATTGTGATACACAGTTATGCTATAATGAGCTTGACTCAGCGCAAGTTGATTGTCGGTTGTTTTTGTATTGGAATTCGGTTCTCGGCGTGATATCCAGCCCATGATTCAACAGCCAAGTCCACAGGATTATCTGGATGATATGCATGCGATTGGGATACCGCGCTTGTTCCAGCCGCATCTCACCACGCGCGATCGCGCAGCCGGCATTCGGCGAGTGCGCCAGGAGTTGGGCCGCCTGCGTACCGAGCTGACAATTCAGCGCGACAATCCGGCTGACGAGCAAGATGCGGATTCCGCCGCTGCCAAGAAACGCGCCGCCGCGCCCCTTAACCTCCTGCTGCTGCTGCATGAGCAATTGGTTGATGAAGTCAACGACCTGGAGCGCAGCCTCAGCAACGGCAAACCCTTGCCCTACAGCTTTGACTTTGGGGGTTTTATTTTTGGCGATGCCAAGACCGGCGAGTGGTTCATCGGGGGGCAGGCGCAGTACGACGAATGGCAGAACATCCAGCAATTCAAACGCCGGCTGGACGCCCTGCGCGAACAAAGCCAGCCGGCTCGCGAACAACTGACGGATTTCGTCGGCGAGCTCGAGGCGCTGAACCTGACCTATGAGAAGCGCCAGGAGAAGATCGACAATCGTATGAAACGCAGCTTTGTGCTGCGCCGCATCGGCATGCTGGTTGTGCTGATCGCCGCAAGCGGCACAGTGGGCCTGCACTATTTCAATTCATTCCGCAATCTGAGCCTGGTAGCCTTTGGTCTGGCTGTGGCCTGCGCCGTGTTGATACCTATCGTGATCGCAAACTGGAAAGATCCCCGCACACGTACAGCGCGCAAGCAGCGCAAGCTGGAGCAGCAAATCCGTGAGTTGAAGCAGCAAGGCGCGGTCTATCGGCAAAGCTATCAGCCGACGGAGCTGCAGATCAAGGCGCTGGAAGTCCATTACAATCGCATGATGGACACTTGGGAATCTGCGCGCCTGATGAAGAACCGGCTGGATACCTTCATCGAAGAAGGGCAGCCGCTGCGCGAACGCGTCGACGCCATTCGCGCTGAATTGAACGATTTGCGGCAGCAGCGCGAGAAGCTGCAGGCCAAGCTGGACAGGCGCCAAAAGCGCGGCGCCTTCATCCGGCGTATGACTGTGCACGTGATGCTGGTCTTGGCAAGCGGGGCCCTGGGCTTCTACTTTCAGTACACGGGCGAAACCGACTACGGCTCAGTGCTGTATGGACTCGGGGCCTTCTTTATTCTGTTGGCGCCGCTGGCGTATATCGACTGGAAGAACTTCGACGGCAAGCTGGAATCGAAGTTGCGCCAGGTGGAAACGCGTATGCGCCAATTGCAGACTGAAGGCAAGCAAGTGATGAAGCGCTACCACCCTATCGAATTGCAGATTAAGACCTTGATCGCGCAGTACAAACGAACGCGCGCTGGCATCACCAATACTGAAGACGCGCAGGCAAGGCTTTAAGCCTCGGCCGCGTCGAACCTGTATAGCGCGCCGGCATAATCGACCAGATACAATTCTCCCGCTTCGTCCTCGCCAAAGCTGCTGATTTCATGTGTCGTGTTCATAAATGTGTTGGTCTGCCATTGCAGATCGTGATCGCGCCAGGTCGCCCAGATCCAGCCGGTGCAGAAGTCGCCGAAGAGGTAGACCGCCTGCAGATCGGGAATGGCCGCGCCGCGATAGACATTGCCGCCGGTGACTGAGCAGCCCATATCGCGACCGTATTCAAATATCGGGGGCACGTGATTGGGCGCGCTGCCGCCGGCGAAGATCTGATTGCCCTCCCAGACATTCCAGCCGTAATTCTCGCCGCCGGCGCTGTCCGCCGGCTGGAAATTGATCTCCTCCCAACGGTTCTGCCCGACATCGGCCATGTACATATCGCCGGTCGCGCGGTCGAAGCTGAAGCGCCAGACGTTGCGCAAGCCGTAAGCCCAAATGGCGTCTTGCGCATTGGCGACGCCGACGAAGGGATTGTCTTCAGGGATGGCGTAACGCGGATCGCTGTCGACATCAATGCGCACGATCGATCCCAGGAGCAAGGCGCGGTTCTGCCCGGCGCCGAGCGGATCATTGGCTAATCCCCCGTCGCCCAGCGCGATATAGAGATAGCCATCGGGTCCAAATTCGATATGCCCGCCGTTGTGGTTGGCGTAGGGCTGCGCCAGGTGAAATATGATCTCGCCGCTCCCGCCATCCGCTAGATCCGGGTTGCTCGGCGAAACTTGATAACGAGCTACAACCGTGCTGCCATTTCTATCGGTGTAGTTGACGTAGAATGTGCCGTTTACCGCGTATTGCGGATGAAATGCCAAGCCCAGCAGTCCCTGCTCGCTATAGCCGCTGCCGAGTGCTGAGCGCGAAATAATCGCCGACAGGTCAAGGAAAGGCTGTGACAGCATTTCGCCGTCTCTGAAGATCCAGACTTGGCCGCTTTGCTCCACCAGAAAGAGCCGGTTGGAGCCGTCGCCCGCGTGTGTCAGGTAGAGCGGGCGGTTGAATCCGCTGGCGATGAGCGTGAGCTTGACGCTGGCTGACGACGGCGCCGCGTCGCGCGAAATGACAATCTCCGCGTCCTGCGCCATGGCGCCGCCGAGCGCGAGAAAAAGTAGGGCGGATATTACAACTCGTAATGCGGACATTGTTTTCTTCCTCCATTGTTGGATGTAATTCTTCGTTCAGCAGCCATCAATATGGATTCGCCGCGCGCCAGTACGCCGACTCAGGATGCTATGCGCGCGCCGGCTGCGATTTCGCCAGCCGCGAGAGCATGCTGTAATTGTTGGCGCGTTCGGGCGCGTCAATTCGTTCGTCGCCGTGGATATGCCGCAGACATTGTACCAGGTGTGATTCGATGACGAATTGACTGCGCGTGCGCGACTTGAGCCAGCTTTCGCCCCAGATCTCCGCCGCCACGCTGATGCAATGCAATTCCTGTTCCGGCAGATCGCGGTTCAGTTGAGTCGGCAGCAGTTCGTCAATCAGCTGCCAGCGCATATCCTGCCATTTGCCCGCCGCGATGATGGCGCCGGCGAAAAGCACGACATTGCGCCAGCGCGCATAGTCATGGCAAAGCAGCGCCACGATATTCTCCGGGAACACCCAGCCTTCGGCGCTCTGCGGTCGCAGTTCGGCCGGCATGCGGCATTCATCGTAGAATTCCAGCAGGGCGCAGGCGGCCAGGTACTCCTGTATGGTCAAGTGAGGAAAGCGGTATAGATTAGGCGCGTCCGACACCAGGATGCCATTGCGCGTGGCCAGGTACTCCAGCACATCTTCGATGCCCGCGCCCAATCCGCCGCCCATGGACTGCTGCTCGATCAGTTTGTCCAGCAGACGTGCGCGCTGGATGATAGTCGGATAGCGCTGATAGCTGCGCTGCTCGGAGTGCAATTCGAAAGCGATCAGCTTGAGCGCGGCGCGCATTCTGTCCAGGTTGATGTTGGCCAGCTTCTCGTGCAGTTTGTCGGCGGGCGAGGGGATATTCCAGCGGTCGAGCAGCTCGACTGTGTGCTCATAAAGTTCGGCGCGTTTATCGGGCAGCTGCTTGTAATCTTCGTGAATCATGGTCAGCAGCGCCAGCATCAGCGGCTGCCGGGCCAGAGGCCAAAGCGCGCGCGTCTCGCGTATGGTTTTGTTGAGGTCGCTTGCCATGAGCGATGCTTGCTTGGCCGCCATGGCCCGCCCGCCCAATACGCCGGGACGATTTTCGGCGACATTGGCATACCAGCGCTCAATGTAGGTCGCGACCTGCTGCCAGGTAAAGGGCGCCAATTCGGCCGAGGCGAAGCGCTCTGATAGCCGCCAGCGCGAGTCGTGACGGTAGGCGTAGGTGCGGCTGGTCACGATGATTCGGCAATTGGGAAAGCGATCGGCCCAATTTTCGATGATCCGCTGCAAGATGATGCGGTCGCTCTCTTCATAGACTTCGTCGAGGCCATCGAGCACGAGCAGGCTGCCATGGGTGGGAACGTCCGTTTGCGTAAGATAGGCTTCCAGATGCGGCGCCAGATTGCCGGTGGCCCCCTTGACGTAACTCAGCAGATGACTCGCCGAGCTATCGCCCAGCGATTTCGGGAACAAATCAGGCGTATTGGCGAAGTCGCGCAGGCTGACGTAGATCGGCAGAATCGGCCCGTGGATCCAGGAGGGCCCCAGCATCTCCAGCCCCTTGACCTTGCTCTGACGCTCCGCGCGCGGATCGCAAGCGTAGGCCAGCGCTGTGACGATGAAGCGGCAGAGCGAGCTCTTGCCGGTGCCCGCGGCGCCGGTGATCACAATCAGCGGATGGGCCGCGATGACCTCGAAAACGGATTCGCGCACATAACCCATGTCCTTCTCGATGGCCTGGTAACGGCGGGCGTTTAACTCCTCGACGCCCACATTGTGAAATTGCCGCTGGTCGGTCCAGATGTCGACCGGCGTATACAGCTGATGCAGCGCCGCCGAGGTATGATGCTGCGAAGCCGGGTGGATGGTTGTGGTCGGGATGTCCCATTCGGTGCGCACGGCCGCCAGATAGGCTTTCAGCGCTGATTTGTTGCCGTGGTAATGCTCGGCCACGATATTTACGTCCTGGCCGGCGAAGATGACATGGCCGCCCGCGGTGATCGTGCCCGCCTGCACGCGCACGGCCGATGGGTAATCGCGGTATTCGCGCATGGTTTCCAGCAGATTGCGCGCGAATTGAATCGCTTGCGCGCCCTGGCTGGCCGAACCGTCCAATCCGCCCGTGGCCACAATCAGCCAATCCAGCCCGATGACTTCGTCGCGGTCCAGCTTCTCCGGCAGGAGCTCATCCCGCGCCAGTTCTTCAGCCGTGCGCGTGTAATTGCGGTCGCGGTAAATTTCGGTCAAGCGCTTGCTGAGCGGCCCGCAATAGCGATACTTCTTTAACAAGCGCCGCAGCAAGGTCAGCTTGGTGGTCGGGTTGGGCATGACGGGCGTGAAGACCATCATCACCAGCTTCTGATAAGGCGACGCCAGCGTGGATTGGTCGGCCTGCCGCTTGAGCCCGCTCCAATTGGCTTGCACAAATTCGCGCCAGGCAGTCGGCGAGGCGATCATGAGTTGCGCAGGCGCCGCCGCTCTCGCGCTGACGATGGCGTTCTGGCTTTGCTTTGGCAGCTGCTGATTCATTGGTTCATCTCAGTTTCGAAGGAGGTCATCTTGTCGCTAGCCGCTCGTTGCCCCGGAAGGCGGCAGGCGATATCGGCCGTCGGCCGAGCCAGGCCGAAAGGCAAAGGCGTACGCAAGCAGGCGCGCAGTCCCTAGATCTTCTTGCCGGGCCGGCCCCGCGCGATGGCTTCGTGGAAGTTGATGGCCACTTCGCCGGCGCTGGCGAGTATCGCGCCCACAAGCGGCTGGTCAAAAAGCGTCAATGCGGCCGCCGTCAGCGCTGGCGAGAAGCGCAGCAGTGATTTCGCCGCCCGAATCAGTATGCGCGGATTCGGCCGTTTGCTGGTGGTCAGTTGCGCTTCAACCGTTTGCAGATCATGCATGGCCGCCTCGCGCGATTCCGGCTGCAGCTGCTGTTCTTTACTGATTGTCTGCTCGACGTTGCGTATGCACTGCAGCATCATATCGAGTTCTTGCGGGGTCGTTTCCACGCCGCCGACAGTGACGGTCTGGTTGGTATGCTGCGCCACGTCGCCGCCCGTCTGCACTTTGACTTGTCCGTCACGGCCCGCGAAGACGAGGTGGCCCGTCACGGAAAGACTGTCGATGTCGATGTTGATATCAGGCCGAAAAGGTCTTGACTTGTCCAGGCTGCGTTCGCTTGATTCCATCTCTACTTTCCCTTCGTTTTCCCGGTTTTGACTTGTGAGGCTGTCGCGATTTTACGTCTACGTCAAGCCGACGAGTCGAATGCCAATTGATGAATAACGCACACGCGGATCCAAATAATAGCGGAATGAAGTCTGCGCGCGATCGCAGGGGCTGACGTAACTGCCGCCGGCGACTGCCCGCCGATGGTCCCGGCCCTCTTCGGCAGCGGCTGCGGTATTCATCGTCCACTCCCATATATTGCCAGCCATATCGTAGACGCCGTAGGGGCTGACGCCTTGATGATAGCGGTTGACCGGCGTCGTCATCTTCAAGCCGGTTTCCAGCGTGTTGCAGTGTTCCTCGTCATACTCATCGCCCCAGGGGAAATAGCGGTCGTCATCGCCTTGGGCGGCGCGCTGCCATTGCGCCACTGTGGGCAGGGCCACTTTCATCTTGAGCAAACTGCCGAGCCAATTGGCGAAGGCCATAGCCTCATACCAGTTGACATTCTCGCGCGGGTGCTTATCGCCGCTGAAGCGCGCTTCGGCCACGCCTTTGCCCAGCTTGAACCAGCGTTGCGCATGCTCCGAATAGGTCCACCAGCGCGAATTCTTGTAGCCGTCTTCCGCTCGCGCGAAGATGGCGAATTGCGCGTTGGTCACCGGATACTTGCTCATGACGAAATTGTCCACCTGCACCGTCATCTCGCCGAAGTCTTCATCCGCGCCTACGATACTGGAGACCGTGACCGTCCCGTGCGGGATGTCACACCATTGTAGCATAGGCAAAACTTCCTTTACCGTGAGCGGCGCGTCAGCGTCTGGCAGGCGTCTCGGCGTTTCCGCCTGGGCTGTGGCCTTGAGAGAAGGCGCGGGGGCGCCGCGTCCGGCTGGCGGATCCGGTAGCGCCTGACTGCTCGCGCGCGCGACTGGCCTTTTGCTTGAGGGCGGCGGGGACGTAGCGACGCGCCGCGGGCTCGGTGTAGGCTGAAACTTGGTCGCGTTACGAGGTCGGCTGTTCGCATTGCCCTCAGCCGCGGCGGGTTTGCACAACTTGCGCAATCCGCGCGGATCGTAGTCGCCGAATTCGCGCCGGAATTCTTCCAGCGCCTCGCAAGCCAGTTGGCGTGTGCTCTCAAAGGCGAAGAGCGCCACGATATGCTGATACTCGCGTTCGACTTCCCGCGTCTGTTTACGCTCCTTGAGCGCGGATTCCGCCACTTGCAGCAGCTTGTCGATCTTGACGAAGCGCGACTGGTAGCCGCTGGCTTTGGCTTGGCGCAGCAAACGCGCGGCACGCCGGTAATCGCCCTTTTCCAGCGCGCCAACGGCATTGCTTATGGTTTCCGCCGGGTTGGCTGACGAATCCGCTCGGCTTTCGGAGACCTCAACTTCCGCCGCCGGCGCTGGTTCAGCCGCTTTCTGGCGCTCCACCATCAAGATGGCGTTCAAGAGCTGTGACACATTTTCGACCGTCAAATTGTCACTCAAATCGACATACTGCCAATCGCGCATATTTTCCGGCAGCACGGTGTCTCTGGTGATCAGCACCGGGATGATGTCGCGCTTCAGCCGCAGCGCCAGTTCCAGCTCGCGCCGGCAATACTGCGAAGTCACCGAATCCGGCGAGAGCAAGTAAAGGAAGACCTCGCACCAATCCAGCCGCCTGAGGATTTCCTTCCACCAGTCTTGGCCGGCGTAGAGGCGCTGGTCGTACCAGACATCGTGGGCGTGCAAGGTTTCGATGATGCGAATGCAGTAGGGTTTATCCGCCCGCGCGTAACTTACGAAGATCTTCATGCGCTGGTCCGATTTTCGGTGGCGCCCAGCGAGTCAAGCAGCGCGCGGCTTTCCTCGCTGTTGATCCGCCGCAATACTTGCAGGGCCATGTCGCGGACGGAATCACCTTCCCATGAGGGCTGCTCGTCGTCCATCAGCAATTGACGCAGAACCGGCAGATCGCTCTCGTTCAAAGCGGGCGACAGCCGCTCCATAGCGAAAACACGGATATGCATGTAGCTGTCGCTGAGGGCGTATTCCAGCCAGGGGCGCGCCTCGGCCGGGCTGATGCGGTAGATGGCTGTTAGCGCCGCCAATCGCACAAACTCATCGGATTCGCGCTTCAAGACGTCGCCCAAGGGCTGGATCGCGTCGCGGTATTTCAGCTCGCCCAGAGCTTCCGCCGCGGCTTCGCGCACAGGCTTTTGGCTGCTATTTAAGTGCGGCAGCATGTGTGGCGCGGCATCCAGCGCCGCCAGCTCGACCAGCGCGCGGATGCTCGCCACCTGTACGATCCAGCTCGGGTCGTTAAGGCAAGCTTGCAGCTGGGGGACTGCCGCTCGATCATGCAGCATCGCCAGGGCCTCGGCCGCCGCCCAACGCACGCTCCAGTTCTGGTCTGCCAGGGCAGCGCCGAGCAAGCGGCGTATTTCGGAATTGTCGCGACCGCGCATGTGGCGGGCGAATTTGCGCAAGAATTTGGCCGCTTTTTGCGTCCGGCCCCAATCGTCATCGCGCAGCACATCCAGCGTACGCCTGATCTTTTCCGCGTCGCTGAATGTCGCTTGGCTGCCGTTGCCCGGCACAGCAGGACCGTCGAGCGATTCTGCGCCTGTCGCCGCCAATTGTTGGACGGCCGCGCGCGCTCGTTGCCCGATGGTCGGGGCGCCTTGCGCCGGCTGTCGCGGATCGTCGCGCAGCTGCTCAATCGCGTCGGCGGCCTGTCGCTGCCCGGCGCCGGCGAGAATCGCAATGGACGCGGCGACCACAGTCGAATTGCCGCTGTCAAGCAGTTCGATCAGCGGGTCGTAGTCTGCCAGGGAGGTCCCCTGCAGCAATTTGGTCACCGAATCAACAATCTCGATATCTGCATCTGACAAGGCTGCGACAAGCGCCTTCTGAGCTGTTTCGTCGTCGAATCTCGCCAGCACTTCGTAGGCCGCTAATTTTACGCGATTGTCTTCGTCTGCCGTGGCTTGCAAGAGATGCGGCAGCGCATCAGCCGCCGCGATTCCCGACAAACCGCTGACGCCACGATGTCTCCGCTGCCAGTCTCCATGTCTCAATTGCTGGAGCAAGTCTGGTGGAATGGCGCCGCTAGTCTGCGCCGACAGCGCTGAAATCTCGTCGAAGACAGTCGGCCCATAGAGCAGCGCATCGAGGCTGCTGCCGGCGATCACGGTCGGTTGCGGCGGATCTTGCAGCACTTGCTCGATGTCCTGCGCCAACTGCTGGAAGCCTTCGCGATTTGGCAGGTGTGTGATGGCGCCGGCGATGCGCCCGCGTAAAGCGTCGGCATCTCTGGCGGACAGCAAGGCGGTCTCAACCGACTCCGGCAAGTCGACCTGTTCGCTGATGATTTGCGCCAGGCCAATGGCGATATCCCGCTCGTCAGTATTGGCGACCAGGTCATAGAAATCGGCGCTCAAGGTCAAGCGACGCGAGTCGGCAAAGGCCAGCAGCCGACTGGTCACGCCCCGTTTTCGCCGCGCCAGAGCCGCGATCACGGTGTCGCGATGCCAGGCATTGCCTTGCGACCAGCGCAGCACCCGCACCAAGATTTCGGAGTAGGCGAAGTTCATCAACGCCGACAAGACTTCGCCTAGATCGTCCCGTTCGGCCCGCTCCAGATAATCCAGCAGCAGAATGGCCACGGGCAGATACTTCAATTCGCCCAAGACCCAGAGCGCATTGCGGCGCAGCTGTTTGTCGTCGTTCTGCGTCAGCCGCAAGAGGTACGCGAGTGTGTGCGGCAAGCTGTATTCGGCCAGCTCTTCCGCCACCGTGGTCGATTCGTCGCGCTCAATGCCCGACAAAATCTCAACGAAAGCAACCGGCAAGTCCAGCGGCAGAGCGCAGATTTCGCGCCAGAGCCACAGCTGAACGGGATTGCTCTGCTGACCCACCTGGGCGATCAGTAATTCGGCCGTTTGCAGCGGATCGGGCAAGCCCGCCACGGTCTCGCGAAACGCGCCTTGAGCGGCGGGGTTTTGCGCGCACAATTGAACCAGCTTCTTGACCAGCAGCTCTTGGCACCTGGCGTAGTCGTCCGGATGCCGCCGCATGCACATGGCCGCCCAAAAGGGGTCAATGTCGGCGATTTGACTGAGGACTCGAATGCGCTGCTCATCGGCGAGCGAGTCCACCACGACCAGCGCCAGTTGATCCCACTTGCGCGGCGCTCGGCCTTGTTCCGGGTCGAATTCCGGCCGAGTCAAATACTTGATTAAGCCGTCTTTCTTGAGGTTTTCAGCGGCGAGGTAGTATTGAATAGCTTCAGATTCAAAGCGAATCCGCCCCCCGGACTCGACCATCAGACCGAGCTCCAGCGCGTACTCAATAACCTGGCTGTCCGAGGTCTGCTGTTCCGCATCGGCCCGCGCAATTGTGCGGTGGTTGCCCTGCAACATCATCGACCAAGCCAGCGCCCGCAGCGAAGACAAGGTCATCACTGCGGTCAGCGCAATCGCCCGCGGCGGAATCTGCTGGCTGCGCAGCCGAACTGCCGCGCCGATTGGATTGCTATGCCAGGCGTTGAAAGCGAGCGCCCGGTCGGCTGAGGCCAACTCCACGCCGAGCGACAGATAAGCCAGTTGGCTGTCTTGAATCAGCGCCTCTTTTTGCCGCAAAATCTGCCGGAATCCGCTCTGCTGATCGAGGGTCAGAAAAGCGGCGGCGAATTTCTGCGCCAGCTGCGGATTCAAGGGCGTGAAGCGCGCCGAGGGCAGAGCCGGGTCGCCGCTGCTGGGCCCATCGGCGAGCAGAGCGAAGCGCTGGTCAGGGCTGGCGTCAATCCAGTCGCAGAAGTCGGCAGCCATGCCGGGGTTGGTCTTTTGGAAGTCATTCCAGTTATCCAGAACGAAAAAAGCTTGATGTCCTTCAAGCCAGTGCTGCCAGTATGACAACAAGGGCCACTGCGATTCAATGAAGGCGTCGACTGAACGGCAGTTGTCCTGCCAGAGTGAGAGATCAAGCCAGATGGGCGGGGCCGCCCCGTCGTCGCGCAGGGCAGCGTGAGCTTGTTCCAGCGCGAGCAGTCGGGCGAAAGTGGTCTTGCCGCAACCGCGCTCGCCCAGCAGCATGAACTGCGCTTCATTCCGCGACCAGGTCAGCAGATTCTCCAGCGGCAGCTCATTGCCCGATTTCGCGCTGACAAACTCCCAACCTTGCAGCAAGTCCGTGTGGACCATGCGCGGGCGAATATCGTCCGCATTGGCCGCGTCGCCATTGCGCAGCGCCGCCCACGATGTCGGCATCTTGGCGAAGGCGAGCTCCGTCTGGTGAATGAAGCCCCGCAAGTAGTCCAGCCGTTCGCCCGCCGGCGGCGCCGATTCCGACTGCGGGAATTGGCTGAGCAAGTTCTCCACGCTGCGGTCATCAGGTTCGTCAAACCAGCGCCGGAAGTCGACCCAGTCGGTGAAAGTGAATCCGCTGATGCGATCGGTGGAGAAATCGCGCGCGATGACGGCGGTGACGGCGATGCCTCGATCGTGAAAATGCTCGAATTCCGCGCGACAAGCCGCCGACTGCAGATAGTCGTCTGAAACAACGGCGATTACGCTGGTCGCCCGATCGCGCGCGGCGCGCGTCTCCTCCGGCCAGTTCGCGGTGGGAGGAATCTCGAAGCGGTCCAGCCAAATGTTGCGGTAACAGCGAATCAGCAAGGTTGAAAGCCGAAAAGCGTAATCGATATCGATGTTGTGGTATGAAAGGTAAATCAAGCTCGCGTTAATGACGGAACCCTTTGGCGCGCGTATACTTCACTTTCTACCTATCGATTATACTCTTGGGCGGCATGTGTGTTATGTGATATGGGCGCAAATCTGGCGCCGGGCCACGGCCCTGGGGCGCGTGCCGATTTGCGGCTGGCGGCGACGTGATTGAGATGCGCGTTTATGGATAGTTCGGGCATGTGGCGCGGCGCGCTTTATGGCATCACTGCCGCGAGTATCTGGGGCAGCATGTACGTGGTTTCGGACCTTGTCCTGCTGATCGTGCCGCCCTTTACGCTCTTGACCTTGCGCATCGCGCTCGGGCTGGCGGTTTTGCTGCCGCTGAGCCTGAGGCGGGGGCAATCGCTGCCGGGCCGGCGCAGCTTGCGGAGTCTGCTGGCGGTCGGCGTCGTCGGTCTGGGCATCAGTCTGGGCGCCCAATTCCTGGGTACGGACCTGTCCACGGCGGTCAACGGCGCTCTGGTCACCAGCGCTTCGCCGGCTTTTGTCGTACTCTTCGCCGTCTTGCTGCTGCGCGAGCGTATGACCTTGCAGCGCCTGGCCGCCATTGTTTTGGCTTCGGCCGGCGTGCTGATTATTCTGGATCCCGCTTCGGCAGATTTCGCCTCCGATACCTTCGCCGGCGATGTCTTCCTGGCGCTGGCGGCGGTCACTTGGGGGCTCTATTCGGTGCTGGTGCGGCGGGTCACACTTCGCGACGCAATGCCCGCTTTGATGGTTACTGTTGTCGCGCTAATTGGCGGCCTCTTGGTGTCGATTCCCGCCAGCATCCTGGAGCTGTCTCAGCGGCCGATCGGCGCAATGAGCGTGGAGATCGTCTTGGGCATTCTTTATCTGGGCATCGTCTCAACCGCATTGGCGCTGCTGCTGTGGAACCGCGCCTTCAGCCTGGTTCCCGCCACGATAGCCTCGCTGTTTTTCTTCGCGCAGCCGCTGGCCGGCGCGCTACTGTCGGCGGTGTTTCTGGGCCAGCGCATGACCGAAACATTGTGGCTCGGCGGCATCTTGATCGCGCTCAGCGTACTGCTGTCGCTTTATCGCGCGCAAAGCGAGGCGGCTAATTCGTAAGCAGCGACCTGGCTTCGCGCGCCATCTTCAGCAGTCGAAATCGGCGTACGTCGGCGAAGAAACGGGCGATCTGCTCAAGGTCGCTCATATGATGCACTTGCGGTAAGTCGACCGCAGCTGCGTCATGCGTCAGTTGGTCGATGTCTTGTTTGACGCCGGCCAAGCCACGCAAAGTCATGCCGCAGGTGTAGCCGATGCGCGCCAGCCGCTGGTCGCCAGCCCAGCCCGTCTGTCGCAGCCCCTTGATATAGCTGGCGAATACCACGTCGTCGAGTTGTGCGGCGTATTCCTGCGTATAGCCTTCGTAGTACAAACTGACCGCAACCAGCGACACCAGATCTTCGCCGATGGCGCCGACCCCGGCCAGCGCCCAGTCCAGCAAGACAGCATCGTCGCCGCGGAACAGCACATTGCGGCGGAAAGCGTCATAGTGACAGAATGTCTGCGGCAGGCCGGGCAGCGCCTCCATGAAGATACGGCGGTCGCGCCAGATGGCTTCGATCTCGGCCTTGGCTTCCAGCGGCAGCGTCAGACGGGCCAGCGGATGCTCCAGCAACCGATTCAGTTGGCTGAAGCAATCTGCCAGGGCCGGTACGATGGCGGCATGCCAGCCCCGAGAGAGCCACGGCCCCGTAGGCAGCGGAGCATTCTCCAGCCAGGCGCCGTTGAATCGGCCCACGCGCTCGGCGACATCCGCGAAGTCTTCCAGCGCCCACTCGCCCTTGTCATCCTCAATGTCTTCCATCCAGATGCAGCAGGCATCATCATGCGTTTCCAGGGCGTACATTCGCGGCGCAACGAAAGAATCGCGCGGCATGTCGGCCAGTATGTCCGAGCGGTAGAGCTCGAATTCGCGCTTCCAGTAGTAGGGCGAAGCTTCGCTCTCATCTGGCCGGGCATAGAGGACTTTCAGAATCAGGCTGCATTGCCGGCCACTGATAGAGGTTACGTGCAGGCGATAAAGGGCTGTGCCGCCGACCGCGCTGCCGAAGCCGCCCTGAACCGGCTCGCATTGCCAGACTTGAACCTCAAAGTTCTCATCGCCGGTCGCCTGGCGCGCGAGGCCGGACACATACGATTTGGGCAAGTCCAATGGGTTATGCGATCCGCCGCTCGGAATCGATGGCATGGCGTCAGTCGATGCCGAGGTAGGTTCGCTGTACAGTTTCGTTTTGGCGCAGGTTGGCGGCCGTATCGGCGATGGCGACTTCTCCGCTTTGCAGCACATAACCGCGGTCAGCAATCTGCAGCGCCATATGCGCGTTCTGCTCAACAAGCAAGATGGTGACGCCTTCACTGGCGATGCGCTCTACGGTATCAAAAACGCCATCGACCAGCACCGGCGCCAGACCCATCGAAGGTTCGTCCAGCAGCAGCAGGCGTGGTTTGGCCATCAGGGCGCGCGCAATCGCCAGCATCTGCTGCTCGCCGCCGCTGAGCGTGCCGGCCAATTGCTTCTTGCGCTCCCCCAGCCGCGGGAAAAGCTCGTAGGCGTCCGCAATGTCGTCTTTGATGTCGCCGTCCCGCCGGGTATAGGCGCCCATGTCGAGGTTCTCTTCGACGGTGAGCTTGGCGAATACGCCTCGTCCTTCCGGCACCATGGATATTCCCTTGGATACCAGCGTGTCCGCGCGGGAATTCGAGATGTCTTCGCCATCGTAGAAGACACTGCCTTCACGCGGGTCCATCAAACCGGAAATCGTGCGCAGCGTGGTCGTCTTCCCTGCGCCGTTCGCGCCGATCAAGGCGATGATCTCGCTGGAATCAACCTCGAAGGATACGCCCTTAAGCGCGTGGATATTGCCGTAGTAGGTGTGAATGTCGTTGACTTCCAGAAGCGCCATAGCAGCTGCCCGTATTTGGTTAGTCGTCAATTCATGCGCCGGTGGCCTCGGCCGCGCCCCGCCCCAGGTATGCCTCAATGACATCTGGATTGGTCTGAATGTCGGCGGGCTGCCCTTCGGCGATTTTGCGCCCGTAATCCAGCACGGTAATGTGCTCGGAAATACCCATCACCACCCGCATATCATGCTCGATCAACACCACGGTGATGCCAAGCTCATCGCGCAAGCGGCGGATGAAATCGGTGGTTTCAATCGACTCGCGCGGATTCATGCCCGCAGTCGGCTCGTCCAGCAAGATGAGCTTGGGTTTGCTGGCCAAAGCGCGTCCGATCTCCAAGCGGCGCTGATCGCCATAAGACAAGTTCGTGGAAAGCATATCGCCTTTGCCTTCCAGGCCGACGAAGCGCAGCAAATCACGCGCGCGATCTTCGGTGAGTTCATCTTCGCGCCGGGTGGATGGCAGGCCTAAAATCGCGCCGATCCAGCTGGAGCGCAGATGCGGCTCTTGCCCGACCATGATGTTTTCAATCGCCGACATATTATTGAAGAGTCGGATATTCTGAAAAGTGCGGGAGATGCCCGAGCGCGTGATTTGGTCCGGCGTCTTGCCGTCGATGCGCGCGCCGTCGAAGAGGAGCTCGCCTTCATCGATCTGGTAGAAGCCGGTGATGCAGTTGAAGAAGGTGGTCTTGCCGGCGCCGTTGGGACCAATGATGCTGGCGATCGCGCCTTCCGGTATGTAGAAATCGAGGTTGTCAACAGCGACCAAACCGCTGAAGCGCTTGGTCATGCCGTTGGCTTCGAGGATTCGGGCCTGGCCCTTGCGCTTGCCATTCGCCATAAGTCAGTGCATTCCTTCGCTTTAGTCCGCAGCCGCCACTTTTGCTTTGACGCCGGTTCTGATCTCGTGTGAGACAAGCTTGGACGGGACAAAGCCCTGCGGCCGCTTGATCATCATGATGACCAAGAGCGCGCCGTACATCAAGAAACGGAAGTCCGAGAACTCGCGCAGCAGCTCGGGCAAGCCTATCAGCACGACAGCGCCCACGACGATGCCGGGATTGCTGGCGATACCGCCGACGATGATCAGGCTCAATACATTTATCGAGATAAAGACGGTAAAGCTGTTGGGGAAGACGGTGCCCACCTTGGCGGCAAAGATCGCGCCGGCGACTCCGCCGGTTGCCGCGCTCAGGGTGAATGCCAGGAGTTTGGCGCGCGACGTGTCGATGCCCATAGCGGTGGCCACGTCTTCGTCCTCGCGGATGGCCATCCATTGCCGGCCGGTGCGCGAGTTGTTCAGCCGGATCGATACAAAAAGCGTGACCAGACTTGCGACCAGCACGATGTAATAAAGCTCTTCGGGGTTCTTAAGCTCGATACCGAGAAAGATTGGTTTTGGGATAGCCTGCACACCCTGCGCGCCACCGATCAGCGGCTTGAGCCAGTCCGAAATGGCCAGCTTGCCGATAATCTCGCCGAAACCGAGCGTGGCGATCGCCAGATAGTCGCCGCGCATTCGCAGCACGGGCACAGCAAAAATAAAGCCGGCGAACATGGCTGCCAGCAAGGCGACCGGGATCACCATCCAGAAGGTGAATACGCCGTCCAGCCTGCCCAGGGGACCGATCGAGGTCAGCACCGCCAAAATATAGGCGCCGACGGCATAGTTGGTGACATAGCCCAGGTCCAGCAAGCCCGCCAGGCCAATAGCGATATTCAAGCCCAGCCCCATCAGGACAAAGAGGCCGATGGTAACGGCCACATCGCTGAGCGTACGCCCGATCAACCAGGGCAGCATCAGCATTATGCCGGCGAAGACCAGCATGCCCACGCCGTTCACCGCGCGCCGTCGAGACGGCTCCAGGTTAGAGAATCCGAGGCGCGCTTGCTGCCCGAACTTCGCCCAGAGGAAGCCGGAGATAGTGCTGACGATGAAGAGCAGCAGCGCAGGATTCTGGCGCAAGGTATCGCGCCTGAATATCAGTTTCAAGGTATCGCGGTCGACATTTTCCTGGAGAATGAGGCGGACGGTTTCGCCAAAGGCGCCAACTATCAGCGTGACGCCCAGCCCATAGAGCAAGGCTTTGCGCGGAATTGGCGGTGCCAGAACCATGATCGAGCCGGACGCGCCGGCGCCAGCCGAAACAAGCAGCAGCGTGAGGATGCCCGTCATCAGTTCATTGCGGTGGTCGAAGGTGACAACGTCCACCCAATCGCGACTAATATTCGGAAACACGGATCGCAGATCGCCCTTAATCTCGAAAATCAGCGCGAAGGAAAAGGTGACTATGCCGATCAAGACGGCGATCGCCAGCCAGCTGCCGATGATCAGCCGCTGGTCACTGCCGATTTTATGCAGCTTCCAAGCGTAGGTTGTGGCGACGACAAAGGGGACCAGCTTAAGCGTCAAGTCGAGCAGGAAGCGGTACTCGTCGGAGTTGAAAAGCAGCAAAATCACCGTGGGCAATGCCGTCAGCAGACCGACTGCGACGCCGCCGATGATCATCACTTGGGCCTCGGCCTCGCTTTCACGCAAGCGATCGGATGCGATGTATCCCGTCGCGAAGGGCGCCAAGACAAGCAAGAGCTGGCCCAGGCTGAAAACATCGTCAACGACTTCCCGTTCATGGAAGGCGGCGATCATGCCAACGACGCCAGTAAACAGAATGAAAGCGCCCGACAGCAAGCCTAAGGCAAGGACAGTCCGCGAATTTTCAGATCTCAGCATGTTCATGCGGCTCTCCTAGGCCTTGGTCTCAGACAGGCGTTCGCCGAGGATGCCTTGCGGGCGGAATATCAGCACCAGCACCAACATGGTAAAGGCGATGACGTCTTTCAGCTGATTGGCGCCCGGGATGCCCAAACCAGCCAGCACCAGGTTGGGTCCAATCGCTTCAATCACGCCCAGGAATAAACCACCGAGCATGGCGCCGGGTATATTGCCGATGCCGCCCAATACCGCGGCAGTGAAGGCTTTGATGCCGGGGATGAAGCCCATATAAAAGTTGACGCCCTGCGGACGAAACAGGCCGTTGATCACGCCGGCTGAACCCGCCAGGAAGCCGCCGACGCCAAAGGTAAACATGATTACCCAGTCGATGTCGATGCCCATCAGACGCGCGACCTCTTTGTTTTCGGAAACAGCGCGCATTGCCTTGCCGATGCGCGTCCGCTCGACCAGCCAATACAGACAAAGCATGAGGATAAGCGCGGCGCAGAATACAAATACCTGCACTACCGGGATGCTGATGCCGCCGATCTCGATTGCGCCTTGCAGCGCATGGACGCCCGGGTAGGCTTTGAAGCCGGAACCATACAAGCTGCGGAAGGTGTATTGCAGGAAGAAGGAGGCGCCGATGGCGGTGATCAGCGGAACCAGGCGCGGGCTGCCCCGCAGCGGACGATAGGCGATGCGCTCCAATAATATCGCCACGCTCATCGACACCAGGCCGGCGAAAGCGATCATTAGCAGAATCGCCAGCAATGGCTGAGCATTGAGGAAGCCGGTGCGGTTGAGCGCTTCGGCGAGGAAAACGGTGGAGAAGGCCCCGGCCATAAAGACTTCGCCATGGGCAAAATTGATCATGAGCAAGATGCCGTAAACGAGAGTATAGCCAAGCGCGATCAAGGCGTAGATGCTGCCTTGAGACAGCCCGGCGGCAAACAGATTCACCCACTGCGCAAAGCTGATACGCCCGGACGATAGCGTGTTCCAGGCGCCGATGACGACCCCCAGAACGATGATAACGCGCAGGACGTCAATCGTGAAATCGACCCAGGAAAAGTCGTCAGTTCTCCATTTGAACATTAGCTGCACCGTTGTAATTTATCGTCAGTCATTGGCTGCGCCGGTCGCTAGTCAGGCTGGAAGACTACTGCATTAATCAAATGTATCGACGGCGAAATTCCAGGCTACGGGCGGCGGCCAATTGTCATCGAACACCTCGGCTTCGGTGATTTCGAATACCGCCAAGGCCGTACCCGGGGAGCAATCGCCGGCGAAGGGCGAATCTTCACGGCAGGTCAAGCGACCCGTCAAACCCGGATAATCCTCGGTGGCGGCAATCGCGTCGCGCAGTGCCTGTCTTCCAAATGAAATACTGCCGTCATCCAGGAAACCTGCCACCGATTCCAAGGCGTCGAGCAACAGGTTGGTCGCGTCATAGGCATGGGCGTGATAGCCGCTGGGCGGGTCGCTGCCGTACTCCTCGTACCACTGGGCCAGGACCTTATCGTAGGTCTCGCCACTGACTAGCGGTCCGGAAACATAAATGCCAACGGCGGCTTGCCCGGTATTCTCGGGGAAGCTGGATGAAAAGCTGGCTGCGCCGCCGATTATGATGCTGTCCTCCAGGCCGATGATATGCTGCATTTGCGCCGCGAAAAAGTTGGACTCGGGCTCGAACAAGGGCACATAAATCACGTCTGGCTGATGCACGGCGATCTCGGTCAATATGGATGCCATGTCAGTATCGCCCTTGTTGACGGCGCCTTCAAAGACTACCGCGCCTTCAAGATCGGCAAAGGTAGCCGCGACCGCCCCTGCCAGCCCTTCCGTATAAGGGTCTCCGTCGTGGACTGTCGCCAGAGAATCCGCCCCCAGCGCATGCATCGCGAATTCCGCCAGGCGCATGCCTTCAATCAAGCCATTTTGGCTGGTGCGGAAGTAGCCCGGCAAATGCGACCCTCCGCTGGCGATGTCGTCATTAGTTAAGCTGGGCGATGTGTTGGACGGCGCAATCATTACCATGCCGGCTTCACTGATAATTGGCATGGCGCCCTGGGCAGCGCTGGAACAATTCGTCCCGATAGCGCCTGCCACGGTTGGGTCGGCCGCCAGTCGCTGTGCCGCCACCTGACCGCCTTCCGCGGTGCACAGGCTGTCTTCAAGGACCAATTCGATCTCGCGATCCAGCAAGGTATAGTCGCGCGCAAGCAAGGCGAGCTCAATCCCGCCGAGGGTATCTTCGCCCAAGTAATTGATAGCGCCGGAAACCACCAGCATAGCGCCAACAACGATGGGTTCGTCCGGCTCTACTTCAATACAGCCCAGCGGATCATCGCAAACGGCCTGCGCGGCGGACTGCGACACGAGTATTAGAAAAAGGGCAAGCGCGCTGCATACGCGAAGGTATTTACCGAGCATGCTTAAGATTTCCCAATCCCTGGACAAGTAAACTCGATTGACGCGTCTGCTGGCATTCATCATCACATGCTGCTGATATCGCAATCACGCGTTTAGCATAGCAATTGTAACAGAAAAAGGGCGAGCCAGAGAACTCTTCGCTCTGGCGGTAGTGTATCGAATTCGGTTGAAATTCATACGAGCCGATATGGGTTAAGCACACGCGCGACAGTAGCGATTAAACCTGTCCTCGAGTGAAATGCGCCTTTGGGGCGGAAAAGCCGTCTCAACATTCGATTGACCCGTTCCAAGAGGCTGGTCGTTCGTAAAGCCGAGCGCGGCCACTTAGGGTATCGCTGCAGTACCCGGAAAAAGGCAATGGTCTCCTGCCAATCTCGTTGCAGCGTGGCGACTAAATCAGATTGTGTTTCGGCATAAGTCCGACAGAAAGCATCCCTTAATTCTGTTGCTTCTCGACTGTCTTTCGCCTCAAAGATGGCGCGAATGGGTTGCAGGATGCGCTGTTTGAATTGACGGGCTTGTCCGCTGGGCAAGGCATCGGGGACTTGAATGCTCTGCCAGAGATTGCGCAGCTTGTGGAAGGCGCAACGTTGATGTGGTACATGAGGGTGCAGATAGTTCAGCGCGGCAATCAAGCCCTTGCTGCCGTCATGAATGAAGTGTTCCAGCCCCCGTTGGCGATATAGCTTGCGCGCCGCCAAGTCGGATAAGAGGCCTTCCCAAGCCTGGCGACTTTCATCCTCAGCCAACTGCCAGCCCACAATGCCCCAGCGCCGGTTTTGCGGATACAGTCCCAAAGCCACCAGGACACAGACTTTGCGCCGCGCTTTGACCGAGCGTTGGCGTTGGCGACTGTCGACTTTGCTCTGACCGGTATCCTCGAGCAAGGTCAGCCAAATGGCGTCCAGCATGACCACTGGCGGGCAACTGGTCAAGGGCATCGCTGGCGGCATCCGCACCGCTTGCGCCTCCCGATTCAAAGTCCGCAAGCCCATTTGAGTGCCACACTGCTCGCCGATTTCCGCCTGCATTTGCCGCAAACTCAAGCCTAAATCCGCCCAGCGCCCAATGCGATCACAGACATCATCCCAAATTTGTTGATAGGGCTTGAGGATGGAAAAGGGTATCTTGACACTGCCATTACATTGACAGCGCACACGCGGCAGCCAGACCTGCAACACCCCATAATCCGTCACTAATTGACGCCGACGCCGTCCATTGCGCACAAAATCACTAGCCTGCTGACTGCCGCAGACTTGACAGGTCGCTTGACTTTGACGCGATACCTGCGAGCGCCTTTGGTAGGCTTGGCGATACAACCGGGCGGTGACTTCCCGCTCCAGTTGAGATTCAATCATTTGAGACGCGGTCGCGGCCAGTTTGGCTCTCAGGCCCGCCAAAAAAGATTTGAAACCATATCCTGGCTGCGTTATCCTAGTGTACATGACGTGGCTCCTGTTCTTTTGCTTTGCTAGGACAACTAGCATGAATCGGAGTTCACGTCATTTCTATTTCAACCGAATTCGATACACTACCGCTCTGGCCCGCCCTGGAATTACATTTTGCCGGACAAATGGCGGACCTTATCCGTCATTCATCATCATCATCGACATGGACAGATCCCAGACAATTGGCGGCGGCCAATCACCGTCATTGACTTGCGGCTCGGTTATCTCGAATACCGCAAGCGCCGTGCCGGTCGCGCAGTCACCCGCATAGGGCGACTCGTCCTGGCAGGTTAGCGAGCCGGTCAGGCCTTCGTAATTCTCAACCGATGAAATGGCGTCGCGCAGCGCCTGACGACCGATCAATACCGTGCCGTCATCAAGTTCTTCGGCCACGGCTTCGACCGCATCCATCAAAATGTTGACGGCGTCATAAGCATGCGCATGGAAGCCGCTGGGTGGCGCTTCGGTGCCGCCCGGCTGCTCTTCCGCCCACAGGTCCAGGAACGCGCTGTAAGCCTCGCCGGAGACATGGGGGCCGGTCATGGCCACGCCAACCGCGGCCGCGCCCGTATTCTGGGCGAAGGAAGCCGAGAAGCTGCCGTCAGCCGTCATCATCACAGCGTCTTCCAGGCCGGGCGTGTTGGCCGCTTGGGAGACCAGGAACTCGGATTCCGGCACGAAGACTGGCAAGTACACAACATCAGGCGCGCTGGCGGCGATTTCCGTCAGAATCGCGCTCATGTCGGTATCGCCCTTGCTGACCGCGCCTTGGAATACCACCTCGCCGTTCAAGCCGGCAAAGGTGTTGGCCATGACGACTGCCAGCCCCTCGGTGTAGGGATCGCCATCATGGATGGTGGCGACGGCGCCGGCTTTCAGAACTTCCACGGCGTATTGCGCGCCCATGGCGCCTTGGAACAAGTCGTTGTGCGCGGTGCGGAAATAGCCGGGCAAATAGGTGCCGCCGGCTTCCGTGTCATCATTGGTCAAGCTCGGCGATGTATTCGAGGATGAAATCATCACCATGCCCGCTTCGCTGATGATCGGCATAGCGCCTTGGGCAGCGCCCGAGCAGGTGGTTCCGATGACGCCAACGATCGTCTCGTCAGCGGCAACACGCTGAGCAGCCGCTTGGCCGCCCTCGGCCGAACACAGACTGTCTTCCACGACCAGTATTATTTCGCGACCCAGCAACATGCCGTCGCGACCGCTGATGGCCAACTCTATGCCGCCCAGCGAATCCTCACCATAGAATGAAGTCGCGCCGGACACCGAAAGCATAGCGCCGATCACAACCGGATCATCGGAGGCGATCTCGACGCAGCCCAAGTCATCCATGCAGCCATCCTGCGCGAACGCAGGCATGCTGAAGAAGATGAGCAGGCCCAGTAAAGTGAACAAAAGGTACATACGTTTCATTGTAAGTATTCTCCTTTACCTTGGACGATGAAGGCAATGCGCTGCCTCATTTCTGATTATACTGAAAAAGGCGAAATTCACGAAATTTTTCGATTGTGGTGAAATTCCTGGATTTGCTTCCCGTAGCAAACACCATACAGGTTATATCAACCGTAGAGAACTCAGAAATAGTTCCAAGTTCGTTAGGCGAAAATCTGCGCCGCTACAACCTGTAGTGGTCCTGGATTATTGACCACAGGCATGGCGACGGGGCGTACGAAAATCGCCGCGATACTGTACAATTGCTCCACCCGACCCAATGTCAAGGCATCATGAAATTACTTGTCGCAGTATCGTCGCTCGACCTGAGACAGCCTTTCAGCGCCACGCCCGCTTGGTGGCAGCTCATGAAGGGGCTTTATGAGTTGGGCGTGGAAATTGTCGCAACGCCGTATCAAGGCACTGCGGTGGAAAGCCTGTGGTGGCGCTCCTATCCCAATCCAGCGCATTGGCAGGGTGGGGCGTTCAAAGCGCTGCGCGACTTTTCGCGTTCGCTTCTGCCGCGCCGCGCAAGGGTCAGCGAGGGCGCGTCCGCGGGCGATGGGCTTTCGGACAGAGCTATCCGTAAGACGGCGCAGACCTTTATCGCTCCGGTATGGCGCCGGCATCTTGAGCGGATTCTGACGCGAGAGCCGGACTTTGACGCGCTGCTGTTTTTGACAATTCCGCTCAATCACTTGACGGGCGTTCCAAGCGATTTGACGGGCAAGTTCGGCTTGCCGGTCTTCTATTTCGATGGCGATGTGCCGGCCAGCCTGCCTAATATGCGTGGCTTTGCCTCTGGCTTTCGCATTTATCAAGGCGCGAATCTGTCCGAGTACACGGCCTTCATCAGCAACAGCAGCGGCGGCGCAGACTTGCTGCGCCAGCTTGGGGCCAGGCATGCCCACACCGTCTGGTATGGCGCGGATCCAGATGTTTTCAGCCCAACAGCGGCGCCGACACAAGACCTGGACGTATTCTTTTATGGACACGGACGCGAATACCGCTCCGAATGGATCGAGGGCATGATAACGGCGCCCTCCCGCCAAATGCCTGAGGCGCAATTCGCCGTGCGCGGGCTTAACCTGGGCGACCTGGGCCAAGCGCGGCAGCTTCCCTATCTCAGCTTCAGCAAGCTGCGCGAATACGTCTGCCGAAGCAAGCTCAATCTCTGCATTACGCGCGGCGCGCACGCTAGCGTATATGCCTCGTCGTCATCGCGGCCTTTCGAGCTGGCTGCAATGGGCGCCTGCATCGTGGCCAATCCCTACGAGGGCATCGAGGAATGGTTTGAGCCGGATAAAGAAGCAGTCGTGGTTCACTCGCCAGAAGAGGCGGTCGAGCGCTACCGATACTTGCTCGCCAACGAAGGCGAGCGCTTGGCAATTGGCCGGGCGGCCCGCGAGCGCGTATTGAAACAGCATACCTTCCGCCACCGCGCCCGCGATTTGATGAGCATCATCGAATCCTATATTTAGCCCCTTACATCTTCTCGAAAAAGGCGTCAAGATAGAATATATGTTCGCAAGGAGGCTGATTGATGGCGATTGACTTCGGAAAAGCGCGTGATTTTGTCTACCGAAAGGGCACGCTGTTTGAGCGGGCGCTGTTTGCCTGGCTATTTGAAGCGGGCAGCCTGGAGCGCCTGCATCAGATCATCCTTTGTTACAAGAATGCCGACGATGGATTTGGTCACGGTTTGGAGCACGATCTCAAGGCGCCCCAATCCAATCCGCTGGCGCTGGAGTATCTTCTGGGCGTGATGAAGCACACGGAGATGCCGGCCGGCTGCGTTCTCGACGGTACAGCGAACTGGGTGGAATGCCAGATGAACGCCGATGGCAACCTGCGCAATCCGCCTACGACGCGGGATTATCCGCTGGAATGGTGGTGGCGGGAGCAGGGCGGCCAGACCATGCCCGATTCGATCGTGGCCAATCTCATGCGCTTTGATCGCGCCACGCCATCGTTGGTGGAAAAAACCAAACGCTGGGCGCTCGCCAACCATAGGCCCGAATCCATACTGGCGAATGAATGGCTCTTCATGGCTTACCACGCCTTCGACTTTTTCTTCGCCGTCGATGATTTGCCGGGCTTGGACGATTTGCGCCAGGCGACTATTGACAACATCGTAGCTTGCGCTCTGGCCGCGCCGGATAATCAGGTTGACTCCCTGTTCGCCTTTGCGCCGCATCCGGATTCGCAGATCGCGCAGAAGCTGCCGGCGGGCCATATCGACCGCTGTCTGGATTTGCTGGCGGCTGGGCAGCAAGAGCAGGGGCACTGGCGCGACCAGCATAATCTGCCGCAGTGGTTTCCCATGACCACCATCAATGTATTGCTGGCGCTGCGCCGCTACGGCAGACTGTAAGGCCGGTGAAGTGATGTAGCCCCAGAGCAATCGCACCAAGAAATGAAAGGTGAATAGAATGGGTTCATCAATACGGATGAGGAGAGCCCGAGATGAGCCCAAGTGGCATAGCGGAGGCCTTTGCCAGTTTAGAAGATCCGCGTCGCGAACATGGTCAATTACACCCGTTGCTGGATATCATCATCATCGCGATCTGCGCGGTGATCAGCGGCGCCGAGACCTGGGTGGACATTGTTGATTTTGGCGAGGATAAAGAGGAATGGTTAAGGGGATTTTTAGAGTTGCCTAACGGTATTCCTTCGCACGATACATTTGCCCGCGTCTTCCAACTATTAGACCCTCAGCAGGTACAGTTGTGCTACCAAGATTGGATTAGCAGCATCAAGCCAGTATTAGCTGAAGGCGATATTGTGGCAATAGACGGCAAGACGATGCGGCGCAGCCATGATCGTAGGCAAGGAAAGAGCGCCTTGCATCTGTTGCATGCCTGGTCAGTGGAAGCCGGCTTGGTCTTGGGCAAGCGCGCTGTGGACGCGAAAAGCAATGAGATACCTGAAATTCCCGAATTGCTGAAATTGCTGTATTTGAAAGGCTGTATCGTGACTTTGGACGCGATGGGCTGTCAGAAAGACATCGTGAAGTCTATTGTTAGCGAGCACGGAGCGGATTATGTCATAGCCTTAAAGGAAAATCAGGGCAGTTTGTACGATGCAGCCCAGTCCCTTTTCGCTTATGCGGATGACCGCCATCCGCGCTTGATAGGTCAATATAGTCACAACGAAGAAATCAGCAAGCCGCGTGGTCGTGTCGAGCGCCGGGTCTGTGAAGTGATGACCGATGCCGCTGTCTTGAATGACTTAAGCCAGCAAGAAGGCTGGACGCGCTTGCAGTCGCTAGTCCGCGTCCAACATGCCCAATTACTGGATGGGCAGTGGCAAAACACGCAGACGCGCTATTTTATCTCCTCTTTACAAGGGAAGGATGCCAATCAACTCCAGCGAATAATTCGTTCGCACTGGCACATTGAAAATAAACTCCATCGGGTCTTGGATGTGACCTTTCGGCAAGACGACAGCCGTATTCGTGTAGGACACAGCCCAGAAAATTTCGCTGTGCTACAGCATATCGCCTTGGCTTTGCTCAAAAAACACCCCAAAAAAATCAGCCTGCGGCGCAAGCGATTACAGTCAGCGCGGAACGATAAGCTTCGATGGCAAATCCTCAAAGCATTTTCCGAATAGTGGTGCGATTGCTCTGGATGTAGCCCGCTGTGCTATACTCGCAGCCGAGAAGCTACTGGCATCATTGTAGACTCCCGCGCGACAATGCCACCGCCCACGCAATATACCTTGCGTCCGGCTGCGTACATAGCTCCCCTTCCCTAGCTTGCTGGGGCAAGGGGCCGGGGGATGGGGTTTACCGCTGGTATCATTGCAGGAGACTGCGCATTGGCAATCGACTACGTAGTGGAGCTCGACTGCCCGCCCAAACGCGAGTTGAGCGCCGCTGGAATCCTGGAACGGCTGAAGGAGCGGCAGCGCGCGCGGGAAGTCATAGAGTGGTTTCGCGCCGCCGGCGATGAACGGCCTCCGGCGCAAATGGGATTTGAATTCAGCCAAAGCACACCAAGCGACAGCGGCGACAAGCAGCTCATCGTTGTGCAGGACTTGCTGGATCACGCTGCCGTGCTGGATGATTTTGCCGACCACTGTCGGGGCTGCCCGGCCAATCGCGCGGGCCGACCCTATGGCTGCGCCGGCTTCATCCAATACCCAATCACGGCGCTGGCCGAAACCTGGCTGCTGGAACGGCTGCCGGCGCCGGACGAACCCCTCGTCTGGCTTCTACTGCGACAAGGCATTCAGAAGCTGGGCTACGATGGCTCCTCGGTCAAAGCGCTGCGCGATGCGGCTGATGGACCCACATTTTTCGAATTACCGAACGCGCCCCAACGCCGGTTGGGAGAGCTGCGAATCTCTTCCGATCAGCTGCTGGAGATGATTTTCGGCGTCGGCGAGCGCATTATCCCCAATCATGCTGGCATTCTGCTGCTCTTTGTCCATGCGATAGAGCGCGATCTGGAAGCCGAGGAAATACAGGACATCTCATCGTCCGAAGCAGCAAAGCGCGAGCGCTACGACTTTTTGATGTCAGAGCCTGCGGAGAGCGACCCGTGCATCCGCGAGTTTGTCGCATTCTTCCATGCCCTTTACACCGCCTGGAAGTTAGACGCGCCGCTTTTCGCCGATGCCTGAAAGGACCTTGAATTGAGCGAGAATCGACCCCACAACTCAGCGGGCAATCCCGTAGCCTGGATCGAAACGGTTGCTGAAGATAAGGCGACTGGGGAATTAGAGCGGGCCTATCGCCGGGCCGCCGACCCAAAGTCAGGTCATGTTGATCACATCATGAAGATCCACAGTCTCAACCCGGCCTCATTGCTGGACCATCAGCACCTGTACAAGACGCTGATGTACGGTGATTCGCCGCTCTCGCGCGCCCAGCGTGAAATGATCGGCGTGGTGGTCTCGGCGATCAACCGTTGCGAGTACTGACTGCGGCATCATGCGCGCAACCTCCGTCAGTTGACCGGAGACCAGGAGTTAACCGCCCACATGGAAGCGGACTACAGCAAAGCTGACCTTAGACCGGCGGACAGGCAGATGCTGGATTATGCCGCCAAATTAACGCGCGCGCCCGGGGACATGGCCGAAGCGGATGTCGCCCAGCTTCGTGATATCGGTTTCAGTGACCGCGCCATCCTGGACATCGCGCAGGTGGTCGCCTATTACGCCTATGTCAACCGAATCGCGGATGGCCTGGGCGTCTCGCTGGAGCGATATTGGACTGAGGGCAGAGAAGATTACGAGTAGTCTCAAGCGCCGCGCGTCGCCAGCGCCAGCAGCACAAGCACCGTCAGGATGACAGCAATGGCCGCCACGGCATAAAACTTGCCGAAGGTTTTCCGCGCGTCCGAACCCTCTTTGAAGATGTCAGAGAGTTTCAATGCATCCACCTCGTAGTCGCAGCTTACAGACGTAGCCATAGGATAAATCGAATCCGTCAACATGCCAACCGGATGCGAATCGGCAGCGCAGGCGTTACAATGGTCGTATGGCAGCAACGACGCGGCAAGCGAATGCAATTATTCCCGAGGATTACTCCGGCTTCATCGCCGTGGTCAAGCGCGACTGCGCCACCTGCCGGCTGATCGAGAATGTGTTGGCCGACATGTCCGGAGAGCTTGAATTGCTCTTGTATTCGCAAGACGATCCCGGGTTTCCGCCAGGCGTAGGCGATGTCGTTGACGAGCGGGAGCTGGAGTTTTCCTACCGTCACGATATCGAAATCGTGCCGACCTTGATGCGCATGAATGCCGGCCAGGAAATAGATCGGCTGGTGGGATGGCAGCGGGACGACTGGCGCCGGCTGACCGCCTTACCTGCGCTCGGCGAAGACATGCCGGTCTTCAGCCCGGGCTGCGGCTCCAAGTCTGTCGATCCCGGCATACGAGAGAAACTGGCCTTTAAGTTCGGCGACAGCCCCTTGCAGGCGCGGCGTATAGAGGTGGCTTCACAGCAAGACGAGCATGAACTTGCCTTCGAGCGCGGCTGGTCGGACGGGCTGCCGCTGGTTCCGCCGACCGAAGCGCGTGTGCTGCGCATGCTGGCTGGCACGACTCGCTCGCCCTCAGAGCTTGTGGGTGTGATCCCGCCCGACAACGCGCCCTGCACGGTCGAAAAAGTTGCAATCAACGCGGTTATGGCGGGCTGCAAGCCGGAATATATGCCGGTCGTGCTTGCGGCGGTGGAGGCGGCCTGCCGCGACGAATTCTGCATGCACGGCGTCCTGGCGACAACTTATTTCTCAGCGCCGATCCTCATCGTTAACGGGCCCATCCGCGAGCGAATCGGCATGAACTGGAGTCACAACGCGCTTGGGCAGGGCAATCGCGCCAACGCGACCATCGGCCGGGCGCTGCAGCTGGTGATTCGTAATGTCGGAGGCGGGCGGCCGGGCGGCGTCGACCGCGCCACGCTGGGACAGCCGGGCAAAATCGGCTTCTGCTTTGCCGAGCGCGAGCAGGACTCATACTGGGAATCGCTGGCGGTGGAGCGGGGCTTCGCGGCTGACGAGTCTACCGTGACGCTATTCGCCGGCGGCGGCGTTCATCCCATAGGCGATCAGGCCTCCCGCAGCCCCGAATCTCTGACGCGCAGCCTGGCGCTGTCGCTGCGCACCGTCCATCACGCCAAAGCTTACAACGGCGCGGACGCTCTGCTGATCATCTCGCCCGAGCATATGCGGGTCTTCCGCGATGCCGGCTGGAGCAAAGCGCGCTTCCGCAGCGAGTTGGAAAAGCATACGACGGTCGCCGGGCGCGCGGTGATACGCGGCGCCGATGATATTGCAGTGGGTATGCCCGAAGGCCTGGCCGACAAACGGCTGCGCAAGTTCCGGCCCGGCGGCTTGTTGATCGTGCACGCCGGCGGCGGCGCTGGCATGTGGTCGGCTGTGATAACCGGCTGGGCCGCCAACGGGCCGAAGGGCAGCGTACCGGTGACGGTAGCAATCCAAACTTGAGAAAGCATAGCAGGAGGTAAACATGATCAAATTACTCGACCCGACCAGCGAAGGCCAAGCCGCAGCGCGAGACGCCCTGCCGCGCCCCAAGTCTCTGGTCGACAAGCGCGTGGCTTTGCTCGATATCTCCAAGCCGCGCGGCGATGTCTTTCTGGATCGTGTGCAGCAGCATTTGCAGAGCCTGGGCGTCGACACGCGGCGTTATGAGAAGCCGACATTTGCGCGCGTCGCCCCGGTTGACCTGAAGCAAGAGATCGTCAGCGAATGCGATCTGGTAATCGAAGCGCTGGCCGATTGAGGCTCGTGCACGTCGTGCAGTGTGCATGACATAACGGATCTCGAATCCCGCGGGATTCCCGGCATGTTTGTAGCTTCGAGCGAGTTCGTCGAGGCGGCAGCGGCGCAGGGGCAGGCGCTTGGCTTTGAACCGGCCGCCTGTTATGTTCAGCACCCGATCCAAGACCGCAGCGACGCCGAGATTCAGGCGCTGGCGGATGCCGCTTTTGAGGAGATTCTGGCGCAGCTGGTTGAGCCCTAGCAGAGCGCCGCTCAGGCGTAGCGGCTGATCACCAGGGCTGTATTGTGGCCGCCGAAGCCAAATGAATTGCTGAGCACGTGCTGCATCGGCTGAGCGACGCCGACCTTGGGCGTATAGTCCAGGTCGCAATCCGGATCGGGCGTCTCCAGGTTGATCGTGGGCGGGATGAAGTTGTCTTGCAGGGCTTTGACCGAGAAGATCGCTTCCGCCGCCGCCGTCGCGCCTAAAATATGACCGGTCATCGACTTGGTCGAACTGATGGGAATGGTATAAGCGTCTTCGCCCAGCGCCTGCTTGATTGCCAGCGTCTCGCTTTTGTCGTTGAGCTGGGTGCCGGTGCCGTGCGCGTTGATGTAGCTGATGTCTTTGGCGCTGATGTCAGCTTCCCGCATGGCGCGCCGCATCGCCTCCGCCGCGTCAACGCCGTCCGGGTTGGGCGCGGTCACGTGGAAGGCGTCGGATGTGTGACCGTAGCCGGTCAACTCGGCGTAAATCGGCACGCCGCGCGCCAGCGCATGATCCAGGTCTTCCAGGATGAGCAGGGCAGCGCCCTCCGCCGCGACGAAACCATCGCGAGTGACATCAAAGGGACGGGCGGCTTTTTCCGGCACATCTTCCGTATTCGTCAGCACTTTCATGTTGTTAAAGCCGCTGATAACCATGGGCATAATGCAGGCTTCGCTGCCGCCGGCAACCATCACCTTGGCCCGGCCCATGCGAATGAGGTCAGCCGCATCGCCCAGCGAATTGTTGCTGGTGGCGCAGGCAGCCGTAATATTGTAATTGGGTCCTTTTAATCCGAAGTGCATAGACACGCGCGAGCTGATGCCGTCGTGGAGCAGGGCGGGCACGATTACCGGGCTTACGCCGCGGTGTCCTTTTGCCTCAAAGCCTTGCAGGGCCTGCACTACGGTGACGATCCCGCCGATTCCCGAGCCGACGACCACGCCGACATCGTATTTGTTGTCATCGCTGATGACGATATCGGCGTCGTTGAGGGCTTCTTCGGCGGCGACCAGCGCCAGCATCTGCGCGCGATCCATGCGCCGCATTTCGCGCCGGCCGAATTTGCCGACCAGATCCAAGCCTTTGACCTCGCCGGCGACGCGATTCTCCACCAAGTCGGCATCAAAGAGGCTGATCCAGTCGATGCCGGAATTGCCCGCGCGGATGTTCGCCCAGGAGTCAGCCACGTTTTTGCCCACCGGGCAGACTAATCCCATGCCTGTAATAACTACGCGTTTAGTTGCCACTTGCAGTCTTTCTTGCTCGTCTCGTCCGCCAAGCGCGCGGCCCGTATAAGTGGGGACTATTATACACTTGGCGTCGCGAGATTTGAACTATCTGTCCTTTGCGTCCCTGTGGCCGTCCAACTCTTCGAGCAGCGCCTGCTTGATATCTGTCGGCAGATCGTACCAAGCCAGGCCCAGCAGCGCGCCTTGCAGGGCCCAAAGCATGGCAATATTGACCGGTCGCTGCGCACGCAGGCGCCGATACGCTTCCACTGCGCCCAATTCCTCTAGCTGCGCCGGTGATGTGATGCCAATGCCAGCCAGCTTGGCTACGGTTTTCGCGCCGATATTCCTGAGTTTGCCAAGTTCGCCGCTCACTTTGCTGGACTCGCTTAGGCAGTGTTACCGTCGCGATCCGGTCCGGCGACGGCTACGACCATGTCTTCCGCAACCAGATAGCGCTGAGCGGCAGCTAACAAGTCGTCTCTTCCGATCCGATTGACAGTCTCTTCGTAATCAGCCAGGTAATCCAGCCCAAGCCCGAAGCTCTCCATGCCGTGGACATCGGAGGCGATGCCTTCGTTGCTTTCCAGGCGCAAGGGCATGCGGCCGGTGAAGTAGCTCTGATTGTCGGCGAGATCGTCGTCGGATACGAGCTCGCTCGTCAGGCGCGCGATTTCTTCCAGCACGGATGCAATCGCCAGGTCGACATTTTCCGGGTTGACGCCGGCGCTGACCGTCCAGGGTTCGGGTCCGTGTCCGCCACCGAGGCGGCTGTAGGCGTAATAGGCCAAGCCCTTTTCCTCGCGAACGGTCTTGCCAATCCGCCCCATCATGCCGAATTCGCCCAGAATGCTGTTGGCGAGTTGGGCCGGCACATAATCATCCGCCAGCCGCGCCGGACCGAAGACGCCCATGCAGATATCGGATTGCGTCTTGCCGGGCACGACGACAACCTGCTGACGCGAATCGCCATTTTCCGCGGGTTTCTCCACGTGCCGTATCGCGGGCTGGCTGTTGTTGCGCCAATCGCCGAAAGCAGCGCTCGCCAACTCGACAGCATCATCAGCCTTCACCGCGCCGACAATCACCAGGATCATATCGCGCGGGCCGTACTGCTCGCTGTGAAAGCGCCGCAGGTCGCTCGCCGAAATGTTCGCGATTGTCTCTTCGCTGCCGGATGATCCGTAATGATAAGGGTGCGACTCAGGATAGAGCGCCTCGCGCATGGCTTTGGAAGCGCGATATCGCGTATCAAAGTTGCTGTACTGCAGCCAGGTCAGCCGCTCGCCGCGCAGCCGCTCGACATGCTCATCGGGAAAGGTCGGGTTGCGCAGCGCGTCGTTAGCCACATCAATCAGCGTGGGCAGGTCTTCCGCCAGCGACTTGCCGGAGAACCCCAGCTTGTGCAGGTGACAGCGGAAGCCCAAATCGGCGCCGATGTCTTCCAGCGCGCCGTGGAGCTGATCGAAGTCGCGGCCCGCCGTGCCCGTCATCAGCGCGCCGCCAGTCAAGGACGCCAGACCATTTTGCGCGGGCGACTCATAGATGCCGCCGGCGTGAATCGACCCGATGATATTGACCGACTGCACCGCCGGATTCTCGTACACCAAGATGGTGATGCCGTTGTCCAGCCGGTTGCGCGTGATATTGTCAGCCTTGGGAATGCTTGCCTGCCGTTCTGTCATGCGGGCGCCGCCTCCTGCTCCGGATCAGTCGGATTCAGTACGCCAACGACGCGCTTCTGCGGCCTCAGGCAGCGTTGGGCGACATCCTGAACATCGGCAGCAGTTACCGCCATCAGCCGCGCCGAGTACTTGTCGAACCAGTTGACATCGCCCAGGATGAAAGACTGCGCCAACCAGAAGGCTTGCTCGGTGACGCTCTCGGTGCGGTAGGCGAAGGCGGCCCGGGTTTGCTTTCTGGCTTTACGCAACTCGGCCTCGCTGATGCCATCGGCTTGCAGACGCTCGATCTCCCGCGCCAGAATCGCTTCGGCTTCGTCCGGCGCGCGCCCTTCGCGCAGGGTCACCAGGATGCTGTAGAGGTAGGGATCAATGGTCGGCGTCAGCCAGGCGCCGACGCCGGCGGCAATCTCGGTCTTGACCAGGGCTTGATACAGTCGGCTGGTCTTATTATCGGACGCGCCACTTGAGCCACTCAATACCGCGTTGAGCACTTGCAGCTTCATCCAGTCGTCATGGGCCGCCCCGGGTATATGATGGCAAAGCTCGAGGAAAGCTGTCTGGCCCGGCCGCTCCACAGTGACGCGGCGTTCGCCTTGCTGCGCCGGCTCCTGACGAACGAATAGATCGGGCTGACTAGGGCTTGGAATCGCGCCATACAAGCTCTCGATCTCGCGCAGCATGTCGTCAGTATCAAAGGCGCCGACGGCGATGACGGCGGCATTGGCCGGGCAATAGTGGCGGCGATAATGCGCGTAGAGCTCGTCACGCGTCATCGCGCGCAGATCGGTCTCATCGCCGATGATTTCGTGATGATAGCCGTGCACGCGAAAAGCGCTGCCGCGGACGCCCTCCTGCAGCCAGAAGGTCGGCTGATTCTCCGCGCCCTGCCGCTCGGAAATGATGACCGTGCGCTCGGACTCGGTCTCGTCAGCGTCAAACTCGGCATTGACCATGCGATCGGCTTCAGCGCGCATGGCGATGTCGATTTTATCGGCCGGCAGGGTCTCGAAGTATTTGGTCGCGTCCATGGAGGTGAAGGCGTTCCATTGCCCGCCGGCGCGGTCGATTTCGCGGTCGAGCAGGCCCGCCGGGAATTGCTCGGTGCCCTTGAACATCATGTGCTCCACCCAATGGGAGATGCCGGTCTGGCCAGTGGGTTCGTTGCGGCTGCCTACGCGGTAAGCCAGCCAAAAGCTGATGACCGGCGCGCTGTGCGCCTCGCGCAGGAGGACGGTGAGTCCATTGGGGAGGGTGTGGTGTGTGAGGTTGGTCACTTGGATGATTTCTCTCGGTTGCATTTGCGGCAGAGCATTTGGCAGTTCTCTTCAATTGTCTTCCCGCCTTCCGACCAAGGCGTTATGTGGTCGGCTTCCATCGCGGACATAGCAAAATCCTCCTTACAGATGACGCAAATGCCGTCTTGTTTCCGGTAGACCCTTCGCTTCATGCGAGCGTCAAATGCGCGAAGATTCAGATGCTTTTCTTCGTCAGTGAGAATATATGGATATATGCCCGATTCTCGTTGTACCTCTTCATCATCGAGCAACGCTTCAATTTTGGCATCGATTTCACAGTCTTTGCATTTATTGTACAGGCTTCCCCAGTCCACGCCCTTCATAGATTTACGATAGGTCGTAAAGGTTGCCTTTATCCAGTCGATAACAGATTGAAAGTATCTCCAGAGCGGCGCGGCGCTTTCATCGTGCTGGCGATTCCGCATATACTCTTTGATATTGTTCTGGCTAATCCACTTGATTGCCGTTTCCAGGTAATGTTGTCGATCCACCTTCACCGAAGCGCTGAGGTAATCCCGGCCAATTTGATAGGCCGGGCCACCGCGCTTGCTGAAATAGCGCTTGGCGTCCGTCACCCAGGGGCCGGAGTAAATGGCATTGAGCAATTCTTGATTCGATAGCCGTTTCCCGGCGATATTGATGATCTCAAACCATTCCAGCTTTTCGCTGTCCGTGCCGCTGCATAGGTATACCATTAGCTCATAATTGAGAATCTTTTCCTTGATGTCCGATTGCTGATTGTCAAAGCCCAGCCCCTGGAAAGAGAAGCCCGGTTTTTCCGCCACATATTGCGCGATGGAGATTGTGCGCTGCTGCCCGTCAATGATTTCGTAAGTGCCGTCCTCGCGGGCCGCCCAGTACATGACATTGAGCGGGAAACCCTTGAGAATAGAGTTGATGACGGCTTTGCGCTCTTTGTCGTCATAGATGAACTCGCGCTGGAAGGGCGGGCGAATATCCAGCTTGCCGCCATAGCCGACCACGCCGCCCTCGCCATCGTCATGGTAGCCAGCGACGAGATCGCGGACGCTGAGGTCTAGCTGTTGGATTTTCATTGCGGAAAGCGATTTTGGCGAATCACGCGGTAGTGGAGGGGGTCCGCGAGCGGATTTCGAGGCGCCCGACTTGTTGCTGGCATCTCATTACTCACTCGCGGCAGCCGCCCTTGATCGCCTAGTCCGCATTGATGTCTAAATGCTTTATGATGGCGTCCACCTTGTTTTCGATGGCGTCTACCTTGCTTTCGATGCCATCCACCTTGCTTTCGATGCCATCCACCTTGTTCTCGACGCCATCCACCTTGCGTTCGACGCGACGCTGCCCCGCTTGCAACTCTTCAAGCATTTGCCCTTGCAGGACGAACTTCTGGTCAACGCGGTCGAAGCGGGCTTCCGTGCGTTTTTGGCCCGCTTGCAAGTGTTTCTGGCCCGCTTGCAGGTGTTTCTGGCCCGCTTGCAGTTCTTCGAGTATTTGTCCTTGCAGGACGAACTTCTGGTCAACGCGGTCGAAGCGAGCGTCCATATTGTCGAAGCGTTCCTTATAATCCTCGACTCGTTCAACACGCTTTTCCAAGGCATCCATCCGCTCAAATAGATCTTGCGCTTGCATATCCGCTCCCTGACATCGACGCTTAGCCGCCTACAATATACCTTCGTTTCAGTTCCAAGCCAATTTCGCCGCCATCGCCATCGTCACGGTAGTCGGCGACGAGGGCGCGCACGGTGAGGTCGAGCTGTTGGATTTTCATTGCATCGACCTTTTGCGACGAACCAAGGCGCGTGCAGCTATCTTTCTTCCAGAGCGATTAGACTTGGAACGGCGGGATAATCTTGATGAGGCCCAGCAACGCGGCGCTAATGACGATCATTCTAAATGTCAGATCGCTTTTCAGCTTTTCCAAATCAGCTTTTGTTGCCAGATGCGGACGTTCAGTTTCGATGGAAGATTCGACTATAGCCATACGTTCAGTCAGTGTCTGCTCGCTAGTCGTCATTGAATACTCCTCGACTGTCAGTCACCATGATTATTGATACACTCAGTCAACTTGTCAAGTTTTTATGGCAGCCGGCGACGAGGTCGCGGATGGTGAGGTCAATGAGTTCGATTTTCATGGCGACAACCCATTCAGGCGGGTCACGAGGCTGCGAGCGTTCGTAGCTATTTCTTGCTAGTTCTTAGATCGTCTACCTTGTCATCAACATATTTTATCTGCGTTTGTATCGTGTTGAAGCGCCCGTCTATGGCGTTGAAGCGCTCGTCCATGGTGTTGAAGCGCTCGTTCATGGTGTTGAAGCGCTCGTCCATGGTGTTGAACTTCTCCGAATGAGAAGCGAGGATTGCTCTGATTTCAGAGTGGGCATTAGCGGAGGCTCTATAGATGCCAAAGGCGCCGGCAATAATCGCCATGGCAATCGCTAAAGCGCCTTCAATGCTAATGACCAAGTGTGTAGCTTCCATTGCCCCTTGCCTCGATTCGTAGTTAGTACATTAGTATATTAGCATAATTGCGCGCTACTTCAAACATCGCTCCACCAGGTCGCGCACGGTGAGGCCTAGCTGTTGGATTTTCATTGATTAGCCTCTTTTGCCCATTCAGGACAATCCTCACCTAGAGTTCGCAATCGTTGAATCACATCTGGCATGATTAACGCTTCGTCTATAATTGGTTTGAATGTAGTGGAAGTTGATTCTAAATTCAAATCACCACGCTGAAATTTTTCAATTACGCTGTCAATTGCTGGTTTAAGAATTTCAAATTTGAGAAAGAATCTGTCCATGGATTCTGCAACGTCGGTGTCATTGTACATCCTCCCTAAAATCGCAAAAAAGAAAACATATTGAAGTTCATTGTTACCCCAGTCAAATTCTTTTGGTGGTATGCCATTGATAGAATCTATCAGCAACTCAACAACCAGTGTGTCTTTATGTGGGACATTTAATGCTGAATATAAGTGATCAAAGTCATCGTTTTCATTTTTTGAGAATTGATGATCCATCAACGCTTCTAAGAACGGCGTCCTTTTCTTAGAGGTAATAATATACTTTGTGCCTTTGTGTTCAATTACGAAATTCTCAGACATTTTGCCTCCAATTCTATTAGTCTTTATATCGTATTACGATCCGCGCGTATTTCCTATTGCCGTTGACATAGAATCAGAGCAATCGCACCACTATTCGGAAAATGCTTTGAGGATTTGCCATCGAAGCTTATCGTTCCGCGCTGACTGTAATCGCTTGCGCCGCAGGCTGATTTTTTTGGGGTGTTTTTTGAGCAAAGCCAAGGCGATATGCTGTAGCACAGCGAAATTTTCTGGGCTGTGTCCTACACGAATACGGCTGTCGTCTTGCCGAAAGGTCACATCCAAGACCCGATGGAGTTTATTTTCAATGTGCCAGTGCGAACGAATTATTCGCTGGAGTTGATTGGCATCCTTCCCTTGTAAAGAGGAGATAAAATAGCGCGTCTGCGTGTTTTGCCACTGCCCATCCAGTAATTGGGCATGTTGGACGCGGACTAGCGACTGCAAGCGCGTCCAGCCTTCTTGCTGGCTTAAGTCATTCAAGACAGCGGCATCGGTCATCACTTCACAGACCCGGCGCTCGACACGACCACGCGGCTTGCTGATTTCTTCGTTGTGACTATATTGACCTATCAAGCGCGGATGGCGGTCATCCGCATAAGCGAAAAGGGACTGGGCTGCATCGTACAAACTGCCCTGATTTTCCTTTAAGGCTATGACATAATCCGCTCCGTGCTCGCTAACAATAGACTTCACGATGTCTTTCTGACAGCCCATCGCGTCCAAAGTCACGATACAGCCTTTCAAATACAGCAATTTCAGCAATTCGGGAATTTCAGGTATCTCATTGCTTTTCGCGTCCACAGCGCGCTTGCCCAAGACCAAGCCGGCTTCCACTGACCAGGCATGCAACAGATGCAAGGCGCTCTTTCCTTGCCTACGATCATGGCTGCGCCGCATCGTCTTGCCGTCTATTGCCACAATATCGCCTTCAGCTAATACTGGCTTGATGCTGCTAATCCAATCTTGGTAGCACAACTGTACCTGCTGAGGGTCTAATAGTTGGAAGACGCGGGCAAATGTATCGTGCGAAGGAATACCGTTAGGCAACTCTAAAAATCCCCTTAACCATTCCTCTTTATCCTCGCCAAAATCAACAATGTCCACCCAGGTCTCGGCGCCGCTGATCACCGCGCAGATCGCGATGATGATGATATCCAGCAACGGGTGTAATTGACCATGTTCGCGACGCGGATCTTCTAAACTGGCAAAGGCCTCCGCTATGCCACTTGGGCTCATCTCGGGCTCTCCTCATCCGTATTGATGAACCCATTCTATTCACCTTTCATTTCTTGGTGCGATTGCTCTGGGTATAAGCAGACAGAGCAATCGCACCAGATTATTTTAACCACCGAGGACACCGAGATTTAACTCCTTTTCTGGCAAAAAGGAGGCAATGTAGGGGCGATTCTGTGAATCGCCCACGATATTCTCACTCTTTTCATGGGCGACACACAGTGTCGCCCCTACATCGTGGTAGATTTATGTGACATTCGGCACATAATTGGTTCTGGTGCGATTGCTCTGACATAGAATCTGCCGAGCTTGCCTGTGAACTCGGTGTCTGCCCCAATAATCTCAAACTGCTCTGGGTTGTGCTTGTTCAAGAATGTAATCGGCACACCCATCGCGCCATTCCAATCCATCGGAATATCAGCGACTTTTGACACTTCAATCGCATCATAGTTGTCGTACTTGGGGTATTCCTCTGGGCTGTATTTCTTGTACAAAATCAATTCTTCATAGCGTTGTCGATAGTCCAGGTTCGTGTACCAGCTTGCGCTGCCCAGCCGGCCATAAACGACGCCATCCACGATCTTGTAAGCGCTGCCCTCTTTCTTCGTCGCCACTAATTCTTTTGCGTAGTCTTCGGGCACGTCAAACAGCATGTCCTTGCCGCGCGGCGTAATGCCCAGCCACAATTTATTGTCTTTAATCAGCGGGAAAATCTCCTTGTAAGTAATCGCGTTCTGATGGCCGATGATGAGAAACTGCTTGTCGTATTCGATCAACTGCGCCACATATTCGCGGAAGAGCGAAAAGGGCGGGTTCGTCACCACGATGTCCGCGCTTTTGAGCAGCTCGATGCACTCGGCGCTTCTGAAATCACCATCGCCTTCGAGATAGTGAATGCCGATGTCTTCGACTGCGGGCACGCCGGTCTCGTTCCGCGTCCCATCGTATTCCAGCCAGATCGCCCTTTCCGCATCGTGCTGGCTGAACATATCCATTTGCTGATTCTTGTAGCAAGTCGTAATCAACTTCTTTAAGCCGAGCACGCGGAAGTTGTAGGCGAAATAATGAAAGAAATTGCTCACTCGCGGGTCATCACAATTGCAGTAGACCACCTTGCCGCGAAAATGCTCAGTGTAGTGTCGCAGTTCATTTTCAATATCGACAAGCTGTGTGTAGAACTCGTCTTTTTTGTTGGTCTTCGCTTGGTGGAGGTTACGGTTCGCCGACACCATTCAACTCGCTTTAGCTCGATTTTCGCATTGCGAAGCATTATAGCATATATTTTCTAATCTCTGTGTCTCTGTGGTGAATTAGCCCCTTAACTTCCGCTCCAGCACACGCGAGCGCGCATCCAGGCCCGCCACCCACTCCCCGACCGCAGCCACCGCCCGGTGCATGCCAGCCGTCGACCGCGAATGGCCCACCGCGCTCATCTTCACCAGGTACTCGCCCGCGCCAGCCCGCGGCGACAGCACGAGCAGGGCATGCTGCTCAATGGTCGGCTCCTCCACCACCACTTCGAACACCGCTGTATCCCGCTTGGAGTCGGCATAAGCGCGCAGAATGGCGATATGCGCGCCGTCGGCTTGGTGCCGCGTCGCCTTGAAGCGGTCGACGATCTCGGCGGCGGACAGGGGGGATTGCAAGAAGAGATGCGGCATGTCCAGCTCCTTTATCACGGACGGGTGATGCACCGGCTCGGCATTGCGCTGATAGTGGAAGAAGTGCCCGCGCCGGCCTTCGCGGTAGCCCTTGAGTTCGTACTTCGTGCGAAAACGCCCGGCGATGTCATGGACCCAAGGCGCACTATACTGGTTCGTCAGGCCGGGCGCGGTCGCCAGCGCGTCATCCGCCATCTCAGCGTATTCGACGATGTCCGTGGCCAGGCGCAGCGTTCCGCCCGGGCGCAGTCGGCTGGTGAGCAGATTCACCGTCTCGCGTTTGATCAGCCGGCGGCGCTGATGCCGCTTCTTGAACCAGGGATCGGGATAATTGATGTGAAACTCGGTCACCGTCTGCGGGCTCAGCAGATGCGATAGCGCCGTCTCCGCGCGGCAGTGTATGGGGCGTACATTGGTCAGGGGCCGCTTTTCAATCTTGGCTTCGGCCTTGTCCATGGATTGGCTGGAAATCTCGAAGCCGATGATGTTAAAATCCGGTCGCGTCTCGGCTAGGTGAATCAGGGTGTCGCCATTGCCAAAGCCGATCTCGACGATCAGGGGCGCGGCGCGCGGGAACAGGCGCGATAGCTGCAGCGGCCAGTCGACCGTCAGATAATTGAGTTTGCGTAACATGAAGGGCTGATGCACGAGGCACAGTCGGGCTACGAAGCCACCGCGAGCGGCGGTTTGCGCTTGAGCGTCTCCGGCACCAGGAACAGGAATATGCTCGCCGCCGCCAGGCCGGCGCCCGCGATGAACCAGATGGCGGAACTTAGCACGAGAAAATCAGCCACGACGCCGACGACCAGTGGCGCTCCGGTATGGCCCAGGTCGCCGATCAAGCGCCAGACGCCCAGGAACTCCCCGCGAGATCGATCCGGCGATAGGTCCGAGCCCAGGGTCATCATCGAACCGGCGCCCAAGCCATTGCCGAAGCCGATAAGCGCGGCCGCGAAGAGCAGACCGGCAAAACTGGCCGCGAAGGGCACCAGCGCCATGCCGATCGCCTGGATGCCGAAGCAGGGCACGATGGCGAATTTGCGCCCGAAGCGGTCCATCAGCCAGCCCGCGACCACGAACAAACTGAAGTCGATGGCGACCGAGATGCTGACGATGTAGCCGATCTGGTCGACGCCGAGGCCCAAAATGTCGGCGGCGAACAAGGGGATAATTACCGTGCGGCCGGCGCGAATCATCTGCGCGAAAACTTGTGCCGTGCCCGCCGACGCCAGCACGCGGTAATTCGATTGCAGCATGGGCAGCAGATGCAGCGGCTGCTCGTCGCGCGCGTCCGCCTTGCGTTTCTCTTTGCTGCGGCCGACCGTAAACAAGGCCACCAGTATCAAGCCAAGCGCGGTAACCAGCCCAGCGATGAGAAAAGCCGCGCGTAAGCCCAGCAAGCCGGCGGCGATTCCGCCTATCGCCGGGCCGATGAAGCCGCCCAGTCGATGTGTGCCCCCATACATCGAGATAGCTTTGCCGCGTTGCCCCAAGGCGACATTGTTGGTCACATAGACGTGGGCTGACACGGTAAACATGGAGCGCCCAAAGCCCGCGAATATCCGCAGCAGCAGCACGGACCAAATCGTGGGCGCGGCGAAAAGCAGGAGAATCGTGACGGACTTCAAGAGCAAGCCCATCATCATCACTTGTTTGTTGCCGAATCGTCTCTGAAGCAGCCCGGTCGGCACATCGGCAATCAGCGTGCCCAGCCCTTCGCCGGCCAGCACCAGGCCAATCAGCAGGTAGCCGATCTCAAAGTCGGCGGCGTAGAGCGGCAGGATGGGCACGAGCAAACCCTGCCCGAGCGTGGCCATCAGCGCCGGCAGATAAAAAGCCAGAATCAGCGCGCGCAAACCGGTCGCGCCTTCGGCTGATTGTCGCATATTTCGCTTCAACTTCGGCATGGCTCAAGCCCGGCCACTAATGCGAACATTCAGTCGCCGTCGATTTGCCGCACGACGCCGGCCAACGTTTCAATCGCCGCTTCAATCGTCGCTTCATCGACGCGCGTGAAATTCAGGCGCATGGTCGGCAGACCGTCCTCAGGGTCGATGTAAAAGTATTTGCCAGGGACAAAGGCGACCTTCTGCTCGACTGCCTTCCAGTAGATTTGCTCGGCATCCACGCCCGCCGGTCCCTCGACCCAGATGAACATGCCGCCTTCCGGCTTGATCCAGCGGTAGTCGCCGGGCATGTGACGCTCCAGCGCCGCCAGCATCGCCTCTTGCCGCGGCCGATACAATTCGATGATCTTGGGCACCTGCCGCTCGATGAATCCGCCGCAGATATACTCGGTCGCCAGCGCCTGCGCGTAAGTATTGCTGTGCAAGTCCGCGCCTTGTTTTGCCCGATACAGCCATTCGCGGATCAGTGGCGGCGCAACACAGAATCCCAGTCTCAAACCAGGCGCGAATATCTTGGACAAGGTGCTGACGTAGACGGTATTCTCCGGCGCGAAGGCGTGCAGCGCTGGCACGGGCTGGCCGCGAAAACGCAAATCGCCATAGGGGTCGTCCTCAATGACCAGCGCATTCTTCGCCTTGATAATCTCTGCGACTTGGCGACGCCGCTGTATACTCAGCGTCCGCCCGGTGGGATTTTGAAAAGTCGTCACCAGATACAGGAATTTGATCGGCTGCTGATCCAGCGCACGCTCAAGCGACGCCGGCACGATGCCATCGTCATCAGTCTCGATGCTGACGTATTCCGGCGTGTAGCTGCTGAAGGCGGAAATGGCGCCCAAGTAACTGGGTGACTCCAAAGCGATAACATCGCCCGGTGTGATCAGGATCTTGCCCAGCGTGTCCAGCACACTCTGCGATCCGTTGAAGACCAGCAAGTTTTCGGCATCCGCGCTGATTCCCTTTTGGGTCAGGTAACCGGCCAGCGCCTCACGGAAGGGCGTGAAGCCCTCGGTCAAATCATATTGCAGCGCCGCCGCGCCATAACGATTGAGCACTGTCTCGTTAATGCGATACAGCTCTTCGACGGGGAAAGTTTCGGGAGCGGGAATGCCGCCGGCCAGCGACATCATGCCGGGCTGCGACACGACCCTCAGAATCTCGCGGATGACGTTTTTGCGCATCCCGAGGGCGCGCTTGCTTAGCAAATGCTCAAATGATTTCGACACTGTTTCTCCGCCCTATACAAAAAAAGCCGACGAAAGGCTCAGCCCTTTCGTCCGCTTATATCCAGCAAGAATTAGAATTGTAAATTATCCGAGATAGTCGCGCAAATTATGAGCCAGTTGCGGATGACGCAAACGCCGCAGCGCTTCCTTCTCCAGCTGACGAATCCGCTCGCGGCTCAAGCCGAATTTATTGGCGATCTCTTCTAAGGTGTGCGGCTCGCCACCGCCCAAGCCGAAGCGCAGGCGCAGGATGTGGCTCTGCCGCGGTGTCAACTCGGCCAATACCTCTTCGATGGCCTCTTCCAGCAGATTCTGCGTGGCCGATTCGACCGGGCTAACGGTCTCCTGATCTTCGATAAAATCGCCGAATTCGCTGTCGCCGTCATCGCCGACCGGCCGCTCAAGCGCGATGGCGTGCTGGCTGGCGTCCATCATGGCCCGCACGGCGTCGGCCGCCACTTCCATGGCCGAGGCGATCTCGTCGGCCGTGGGCCGCCGCCCCAGCGTCTGCTCCAGGTCCTGCGCGGCGCGATACATCTGCCGAATACGCTCGGTCATGTGCAGCGGAATGCGGATTGTGCGCGTCTTTTGCGCCAGGGCGCGGGTGATCGCCTGCCGAATCCACCAGGTGGCGTAGGTGCTGAAGCGATTGCCGCGCGAGTAATCATATTTGTCGACCGCGCGCATCAGACCGACATTGCCCTCTTGAATGAGATCCGGGAAGGGCAAGCCTTGACCCATATATCGCTTGGCGATACTAACAACCAGCCGGGTATTAGCCCTGCCCAAATGTTCCCGCGCGCATTGGCCGTCGAATACCAGACGCCGCAGATGCCTGCGCCAGCGCGCGCTCTTTTGCATGACATCCGGGCTCTCAAGGCGGCGCCGGGCTTTGAACCCGCGCTCTATTCGTTTGGCCAGGTCGATCTCATCGGTGGCGGTCAGCAGCGGCTCCTGCGCCATCTGCCTAAAATAAAGTCCGACGGGGTCGTCGGACGATATGGCGCTGAGGTCGGCTACGATCTTGCTGGGAATAATGTCGCGAGCTTCAAAATCGTTTTCGATGCTTTCGGTTGACCCCTTCGACCTCGATCCGTCTGTATCACGACGCAGTTCAATGCCGAGTTCGCTTAGCTCGAAGAGGATATTACGTAAGGCGACACGGTCCTCAGCATCGTCTTCCAGCGCTTCTATAATCTGTTCATAAGTCACATAACCGCGTTTGTCCGCAAGCTCTACGAGTGCCTGTATCACGTTTTAGCCTCGACTAGATGGATGAATAAAACTAAGTCTAATATTTGGCGCCAGCGTAGAGGTCGATGTGTGCACTATTTTGTGCGAATCGTTGCCGTATTGTCAACCGAGAAAATCTCACAGATTGCACCAAAATTGCGCCGAGAATACTTCGCGGGCGGCTGCGCGCCAGTCAAGGCAACCCGCCGGCGGAATCTCGCATGAGCGGCAAAACGCTAATCTGTTTCCAAGCGCAAGGCGCGCGCTGGGTTTCCGTAGGGACAGCGACAGTTTGGCGCCGCGGCGATCGCGCCCGAATCGCTAGCGCCGCAGCAAGCGATTGACGATGCCGAACCAAAAGGGCGCTCCTTGCGCCGCCGCAATGACAGTCGCCGCGATACCCAGGAATTTGACCGCCAGCAGACCCAGCCAGCCGTCCGGATTGTTATCAGGGAAATAATTCCACAGATTATTGGGGTCGTTCAGACGCTCGGGCTCTCCGCTGACATTCTGCACAGTCCAGCCTATCGGCAGGCGCAAATCTTCGATGTCCTGCAGCTGATTGGCGATGTCCACGCCGGCCCCGACAGCGTCCTCAAGTTCAATGGCGCTTTCAACTTGATTGGCGCGGAACTCGTCATCGCGGTCCGGCTGCACAAGATCCACCTGCGTTTGCAGCTCGCCGCTCTGCACTGAATAATTCAGCGCGCTGCTGAGTTGCTCTCGCCGCGCCGGATCCTCCCAAAGCGTTCGCGTTATGTTCAGAGTGTCTATATTCAGCGCCAGCGCGATGACCAGTGCGACAACAACTGATAGTCCTTTCATGCGCGCCTTGTAATGTTCGCTGGCGCGGCTCATGGAATTGCTGAACCAGGTCTCCAGGTTCTGTCGCGCCGCATCCATGCTGTCCGCGCTGTACATGACTGTGGCAAGGGAATTGCGCAGATTCTGGCTTTCGATCTGTCTAATGCCCGCCATCAGCGCCACATTTTCGCTCGGCTCCACGCCAAGCAGGCTGACCTCTTCGTCGATCTGATTGATAATGTCCGAGAGCGCGCTGCGATAACGCCGGTCTCGCACGTAGGGCAGCGCGTTGCGCAGCTCTTTCATGCCTTGCCCGGTGGTGACGATCCGGTTGACCATGGCGCGCAAGCCGCGTCGCTCGGGCCCCGCCGGCATCCCATCAATGACATTTAGCAGCGAGCCGAAAAGCTGCTGGTCGGATTCCGCCTTGATCGTATTAAGCACGACATCGACGAAAGTCTTGGGGTCAATATAATCGACCGAGCTAACGGCGCCATTGGCGATCTTGGCCGCTTCGTCATGCGAAATGCGCTGGCTGGGCGCGATGGGGTCGGCCTTAACCAACTGGATGAGCGGATGCGTATACACCTTGGCCTGGATGACCGGGTCTTCTATGATCTGGTTGATATTGTTGCGCAGGTTCTTCGCGCGCAGCTTGGTCGCCCGCGCGATAAGATTGTTGGCCTCCGTCACCACGATGCTGAGCAGGATGAAGACAAAACCCAGGCCGGCGACGACTTGAATAATTGCAGTCAAACGCAATCCCTTTCGCCCGCGCCAGACGGCGGGTGAGATCATAAAAGCCTGCAATCAGTATAGTCGAAGGGTAAGTTCCCGCAAGCTAAAGGCTGATGCTCGCCGCGGTTGCCGTGGCGCTGGGCGTTGCGGGGGGCAAGGGCAGCCGCGTCGTGGATGTTGCAGCTTGCGTCGGGGCGATCGTCGGCACGGACGTCTCTGTGGGCGTTGCGCTGGCCGTCGGCGTCCAGGTGTTAGTCGGCGTGGGCGTTATCGATGGCGTCGCCGTTGGATTTAATGCGCGGATGATGTCGCGATGCATGTAGACGCTCTCAATGCGGCGCGTCCGCTCATTCTGGTCGATAAGATACCATTCGGAATCCGGCAGCAGCGTGATCACGCAAACGGTCTCGCCTTCGCGCAGGCCGGTGACGATGCTGCTGCTGGTGCTCGGCCCGGAGCGGACGGTGGCGATAGGCACGCTTACGACAAAGTCCTGGCAGGGCGGCACGGGCGTGATGCTCGGCAGAAGGGTCGGCGCGTTGAACTCGATCTCTTCAAAACGAATCGCGGTCGCCGTGTTTTCTTCGATCGCCTGCAAGGTTGATTCGGAAGCGGATACTCCCGTCGACATGAAATTGCGCAGGCCCAGCCAAAGGTAATAGACACCAAAGACGATGGCTATGCCAAGCAAGATGATGAACCAGGATGGCGGCCCTGACCGTTGACCGTAGCGCATTGGCGCCTCGCAGGACGATTACACTCAAACATAATGGAAAAAGTGCCGCATTAAAGCAAACGTTGACCAAGCGTCGGCTGATCGCAGACTAAGCGTAGGCGCCAAGACGCTTGCATTATGCCCGGCATGACATATCATGTTGCCTCAGTTCCGAGGAGACATTCATGCAGTTTAGGCATTTGGCCGCGTTGTTGCTGTCCTTATGCTTCTGCCTGACCAGCGCCGCGCAAGAGCGATCGGCGCAAAAATTAACCGTGTTCGCCGCGACTTCCCTGACGGACGTCTTTGAGGCGCTGCGGGAGCAGTTTCTGGCGGAAAATCCGGATGCGGACATTCTCCTGAACTTCTCCAGTTCATCGACCTTGGCGGCGCAACTGATCCAGGGCGCGCCGGCTGATGTCTTCGCCAGCGCCAACGAGCGCCAGATGCAGCTGGTTGTCGAGAGCGGTATTATTGATGCAGATGACGCGCGAGTTTTCGCGCACAATCAACTGGTGTTGATCACCCCCAGCGGGAACCCGGCCGCAGTGGACTCCGTTCGCGACTTGGCCGGCGAGGGCGTTCTGCTGGTCCTGGCCGCCCAGGGCACGCCGATCCGCGCCTACACCGACGCCATGTTCGCTTCGCACAGCGGCGAATATGGCGCTGACTTCGTTGAGAATGTCTATCACAATCTGGTGTCGGAAGAAAGCAACGTACGACAGGTTACAGCGCGCGTCGCGCTGGGTGAAGCCGACGCGGGAATCGTCTACCAGTCGGATGTCATCGGCGATGTCGACGGTCAGCTGCGGGCTATCGAAATTGAGCCGGCGCATAATCAACTGGCTTCGTATCCCATTGCCCTCTTGTCAGAATCCGCCAATTTATCGTTGGCCGCCAGTTTTGTCGACTTCGTGCTGTCGGATAAGGCGCGGCCGATTCTGGCTGCCTTTGGCTTCTGCGCGCCTGCTATACTAGCTGAAGATCCGCCGCTAGAGATGACCCCGGAGCCCACACTTGAAGCTGCCGAGGAATACGCAGAGCCGGAAACCGCCTGCCCGTCGCAGCCGCCCCCAAGCGGATAAGCTGCTGGTTGTTTCCGTCAGCGTCTTCGCCTTCTTGCTGCTGGCGCTGCCGGTCGCGGTGCTGATGGCGCGAGGTCTAAGTTCACGCGCCTGGGAAGGCTTGCCCAATTCTTCGGCCATACTCTCCGCGATACTGCTCAGCTTCACGTCTACCTTCGCAGTGGTTTGCCTAGCGGCGGTCCTGGGCACGCCGTTGGCTTATGCCCTGTCTCGCTACCGATTCCGCGGCAAGCGATTTGTCAGCTTGTTTATCGAGCTCCCCATCGTTATGCCGCCGGCCGTGGCCGGGCTGGCGCTTCTGCTGACATTCGGGCGAACCGGCTTCATTGGCTCGCTGCTGGCGGATTCCGGCCTCATCATTCCCTTTTCCATTCTGGCTGTCATCATCGCTCAATTCTTCATCTCAGCGCCCTTTTATATCCGCTCGGCACAAGTCGGCTTCTCAAGCATCGCCAACGAAATCGAAGACGCCGCCCGCGTCGATGGCGCCCACGGCTGGCTCATGTTCTGGTACATCACCCTGCCGATTGCCTGGCGGGCGCTGATATCTGGCATGATACTGAGTTGGGCCCGCGCCCTGGGCGAATTCGGCGCGACTATTCTGTTCGCTGGCAACTTGCAAGGCAAAACACAGACCATGCCGCTGCTGGTCTACAGCATCTTCGAGCGTGACATTGACGCCGCTATATGGACGGGCTTGGTCTTGATAGTGCTGGCTATGATCGCGCTCTTCTTGTCGCAGTCTTTTGCCCGCGCCCAAGACCGCCTGGTCTGACAGCGGCATGTGTTGCTCACGCTATTGACGAAGTTTGTAGCGCGTCTCAAATCAGCAAAAGAAGAAACTCATGAAGGTACTCATTCTCTGCACGGCGAATTCCGCCCGTTCCCAAATGGGCGAAGGACTATTGCGCCACCTGGCCGGCGACAAGGTCGAGGTGTACAGCGCCGGCGCCAAGCCGTCGACAGTCAATCCATTCGCGGTTCGCGCCATGCAAGCTCGTGGTATAGACATTTCATTGCAACGTTCCGAACACCTTGCCCAATACCTTGAGACTGAATTTGACTATGTGATCACCGTCTGTGATCAAGCCGTCGACGCCTGCCCGCATTTTCCCGGACCGGCTCAGCGCATCCACTGGAGCTTTCCCGACCCAGCCGCGGTTGACGGCGATGACAGCTTGATCCTGGCGTCTTTTGAAGCGGTTCGCGACGGCTTGGAAGAGAAGCTGCGCGACTGGATCAAAACTGTGCTTTGATCACGCCCTTATTCTGGGATCGCAGGGCGTCGAGGCTGCGCGCCGCCGGATCAAACTCCGGATTGAGGCGCAGCGCATGCTCGAAATCAGCCCGCGCCTCGCGGCTTCGGCCGGCTTGCTGCCGGGCTAGTCCTCTATTGTAGTAAGACTCAGGTCGACCTGGCTCCAGCTTGATCGCAGCTTCAAAGTCGGCTATTGCGCCCTCAAAGTCTTCCAGACGATAGCAGCCGGTCCCGCGCAAATTGTATAGCTCCGCAGTCTGAGGCAGGAATTGCAGCGCCGCCGAGCAGTCATCGCGCAGGCTGATCCAATCTCCCAGCGCAGCCCGCGCCAGCGCGCGCATGCGATAAACTTCATGCCGCTGGGGATCCAGGCGCAGCGTCGTCGTCAGATCGTTAACTGCCTTGTCCAGGTCTCGCCGCGCAAAGTATCGCGCCGAACCGCGGCCGAAATAGGCGGCAGCCGCGTCAGGAGCTTGGCGAATGATAGTTGAATATATGTCGATGGCCTCACTGTACCGTTTGTGGGCTAAATGTCGCTCAGCAATGCGAGTGAGGCTTTGAATCCGCTCGTCCGCCTCTGCGCGCCCGGTCGACTTCTCCAGGCTGCGCATACGCTCGATCAGCGCCCAGAGCGTGCCGGGATAGGTCGTCAGGCTCGTCAATTCCGCCACGCCCAGCGCGCCGGATATGCCGACGATTTCCTCCAAGGGCGGCGGCACGTAACCAGCCAGAACTTGTTCTTCGAAAACAAGGGGCTTGCCATGCGCGTCAATCACCATGCGAACAAAACAAGTCTCCTGGTCGCGATCCGCCGGCAAATTGCGCTCGACGCCGGTTTTGCAGCGAAAAGGCGCTTTCAATTGGATGTCATATCCGCCGCCGGTGACGGTGAATTCAGCATTGTCCAGGCGCGCCTTTACTCGTCTCGTCCGCGTCCTAAGCAAAAAGCGCAAGACTAACGCAGCTATGAGCGCCGCAACAGGCAATGCCAACATAGGCGACAGCAGCGTAAAGCTCGCCGCGAGCAAAGCGCCTGCTATCACGAGGACGAGCAATGCCCGCCTTGCGCTTCGCTGGGACCGCGTTCGCGTGAAATATCCTTCAATGGCTTCGTAATCGCTAGGCATCATTCAGCGGCCAGGCAATTGGGCGCAATACTTTAGCTTATTCTACTGTCGATTCCAGTTCGCGAAGACCTGTATTCGAAGTCAAGTCAGGATGTTTTGGGGCAATTGCATCCGCTGGCAGGGGCAAACTTGATGTAGCCGTGCGTGAATTGCATAAAGGGCGACCCGCCGGATCGCCCTAACACTGATTTCGAAACTGAGGAACTAGACCGCGTCCATGTTCTCGATAATGCGCGTGGCAAACTCGCTTGTAGCCACTTTGGCAGCGTTGTCCATCTGGCGCGCAAAGTCATAAGTGACGTAGCGCTGGTCGATTGTCTTCTCATAGGCGCGCGTGATCAGATCGGCCGCCTCAAACCAGTCGAGATGTTCCAGCATCATGACGCCGCTGAACAGCAGCGAACCCGGATTGACCATGTCCTTGTTGGTGTACTTCGGCGCGGTGCCGTGGGTGGCTTCAAACAGCGCGATCTCGTCGCCGATATTGGCGCCCGGCGCGATGCCGACGCCGCCGACTTCAGCCGCTAGCGCGTCGCTCAGATAGTCGCCATTGAGGTTTGTCGTGGCGATCACATCATGTTCCCGCGGGCGCAGCAGCATTTTCTGGAACATGATATCGGCAATGGTGTCTTGAATCAGGATCTTGCCATCGGGGACGCTGCCCCCGTGATTAGCCGCGACTTCGTCCCAGGAGATCGTCTGTTCGGGGAATTCCTCGCAGGCCAGCTCGTAGCCCCATTTCTGGAAGGCGCCTTCGGTGAATTTCTGAATATTGCCTTTGTGCACCAGTGTGACGCTTTTGCGCTTGCGCTCTATCGCATACTGAATGGCGGCGCGGATCAGCCGTTTGCTGCCGAAGGGACTGATCGGCTTGATGCCAAGACCGGCATCCTCGAAGAAATTGGTAGCGCCCAGTTCGTTCTTGAGGAATTCGGCCAGCTTCTTGTTCTCTTCAGTTCCTGACTCGTACTCAATGCCGGCGTAGGTGTCTTCGGTGTTTTCGCGGAAGATCACAACATCTACGTCTTGAGGCTGCTTGACCGGGCTGGGCACGCCCTCATACCAGCGCACGGGACGCACGCAACTGTACAGGTCCAGCACTTGGCGCAGCGTCACATTCAAGCTGCGGAATCCGCCGCCGACAGGTGTTGTCAGCGGGCCTTTGATCCCAACTTTATACTCGCGAAAGGCCGCGAATGTCTCCTCGGGCATATAGTCGCCGTCATAGACCCCGGCCGCTTTTTCTCCGGCGTAGACTTCCATCCAGGAGATTTGCCGCTTGCCTGCGTAGGCCTTCGCCACGGCCGCATCCCAGATTCGCTTGCTGGCTGTCATGATGTCATAGCCGATGCCGTCGCCTTCAATGAACAGCAAGATTGGATTATCTGGCACCTGCATTTTCCCATTGCTGAAGCTGATCTTCTCGCCGGAGTCGGGCGCATTGATTCTGTCGTAAGCCATTACCTACTGGTCTCCTTCGCATGCTGCATCCACTTTTAACGCGCGGCATTATATCATAGTTTGGCTTGCTGCGAATTGGCGGTTTATAATCTGCCCAGAGCAATCGCACCACTATTCGGAAAATGCTTTGAGGATTTGCCATCGAAGCTTATCGTTCCGCGCTGACTGTAATCGCTTGCGCCGCAGGCTGATTTTTTTGGGGTGTTTTTTGAGCAAAGCCAAGGCGATATGCTGTAGCACAGCGAAATTTTCTGGGCTGTGTCCTACACGAATACGGCTGTCGTCTTGCCGAAAGGTCACATCCAAGACCCGATGGAGTTTATTTTCAATGTGCCAGTGCGAACGAATTATTCGCTGGAGTTGATTGGCATCCTTCCCTTGTAAAGAGGAGATAAAATAACGCGTCTGCGTGTTTTGCCACTGCCCATCCAGTAATTGGGCATGTTGGACGCGGACTAGCGACTGCAAGCGCGTCCAGCCTTCTTGCTGGCTTAAGTCATTCAAGACAGCGGCATCGGTCATCACTTCACAGACCCGGCGCTCGACACGACCACGCGGCTTGCTGATTTCTTCGTTGTGACTATATTGACCTATCAAGCGCGGATGGCGGTCATCCGCATAAGCGAAAAGGGACTGGGCTGCATCGTACAAACTGCCCTGATTTTCCTTTAAGGCTATGACATAATCCGCTCCGTGCTCGCTAACAATAGACTTCACGATGTCTTTCTGACAGCCCATCGCGTCCAAAGTCACGATACAGCCTTTCAAATACAGCAATTTCAGCAATTCGGGAATTTCAGGTATCTCATTGCTTTTCGCGTCCACAGCGCGCTTGCCCAAGACCAAGCCGGCTTCCACTGACCAGGCATGCAACAGATGCAAGGCGCTCTTTCCTTGCCTACGATCATGGCTGCGCCGCATCGTCTTGCCGTCTATTGCCACAATATCGCCTTCAGCTAATACTGGCTTGATGCTGCTAATCCAATCTTGGTAGCACAACTGTACCTGCTGAGGGTCTAATAGTTGGAAGACGCGGGCAAATGTATCGTGCGAAGGAATACCGTTAGGCAACTCTAAAAATCCCCTTAACCATTCCTCTTTATCCTCGCCAAAATCAACAATGTCCACCCAGGTCTCGGCGCCGCTGATCACCGCGCAGATCGCGATGATGATGATATCCAGCAACGGGTGTAATTGACCATGTTCGCGACGCGGATCTTCTAAACTGGCAAAGGCCTCCGCTATGCCACTTGGGCTCATCTCGGGCTCTCCTCATCCGTATTGATGAACCCATTCTATTCACCTTTCATTTCTTGGTGCGATTGCTCTGATAATCTGCCGAATCCTTTGACCCCTGTAATTCGCATGGCATAACATTATACTGCGGTGGAATTTCTGAATTTGATTCCTGCGCGTGGATCAACCATTCATGCGGTCAACGCTCGCAATTGCATAGCCCATACACCAGGCAAATGTGGCGGAATCCGACAGGCATGAAAGCGAATCTGTCCGCTATAATTCGGTACAATGCCATTCGACTGAAGGAATGGACGGTGGGTAATTCCGCTGGTCTGCTACAAATATTTTCCCTGACCTCATGCAAATGATGCCTTCCATTTCGGTTGTCATTCCCGTTTACCGCAGCGAGAACAGCATTCCGCTGCTTGTCAAAGAATTGGCCGCGGAGCTTCCCAGGATCGCAGACCGCTTTGAAGTGATCCTGGTAGAAGACGATGGCGGCGATAGTAGTTGGAGGGCCATTGAGCAGATGTCGGCGGAATACGAATTTGTGCGCGGCTTCAAACTCATGCGCAATTTTGGCCAGCACAACGCTTTACTCTGCGGGATCCGCGCGGCGGCCTGCGAACTAATCGTAACAATGGACGATGACCTGCAGCACCCGACCAGCCAAGTCAAGGTATTGGTGGACAAACTCGGCGAAGGTTATGATGTCGTCTACGGTATGCCCGCTAACTTGCGGCATGGCCTGCTAAGAAACATTGCTGCGCAAACGACGAAAGTCGTGCTGCAAGGCGTGATGGGGGCTGAAACCGCGCGCAATGTCAGCGCATTTCGCGTTTTCCGCGCCAACCTAAGAGACGCATTCGCGCATTTCCGTGGTCCGCTGGTCAATATTGATGTGCTGCTCACCTGGGCGACCAGCAGCTTTGTGGCGATTCACGTGCAGCACGCGCCGCGTACCATCGGCAAGTCCAACTATACATTCGGCAAGTTGGTCACCCATGCCTTCAACATGATGACGGGATTCAGTACGCTGCCCTTGCGATTGGCCAGCGCGCTTGGATTGCTGATGACCGCTTTTGGCTCGGTGATTCTGGCTTACATTGTCTTGAGCCAGTTGTTTGCATTTCGCTTTGAAGTGCCTGGCTTTACGTTTACTGCTTCTCTTGTGTCGATATTTGCTGGCGTGCAGATGTTTGCACTGGGGATAATTGGCGAGTACTTGGCCAGGATGTACCTGCGGATTATGGATCGGCCGGCATACGTTGTACGTCAGATGACTGATGAGACAGTTGAAGACTAGAGATGACAAGTCAATCCATTGATGTTCTGACCTGGGATTCAGAGCACTTCGGATTCCGCATAGCCCGCGCGGCTCGCCGACAGGTCGACTTGCGTTCCTGCAAAAACCTGGTGGCTGAGTGTCAGCGCGCTGACATCGACTGCCTATACTTCCTGGCTGAGGCCTCCGACCAAACTACGATCGCTGCGCTGCAATCATGCGGCTTTGATTTCGTCGACATTCGCCTCACACTGTCCGTCCGTTACGATGTTCTGCCAGCAATTCGCCAACTGGACAGCATTCGCTTTCGACTCGGCGAAGAGCGCGACCTGGATCAACTGCTGCCAATAGCCGGCACGAGTTACAGCCAGTCCAGATTCTACATCGATCGACGCTTTGGCCATGACAGGGCAACGCAAATGTTTCAGATCTGGCTGCGGAAGAGCTTTGGCAAGGCGCCGGGCGCTGCGGTAGTTGTGGCGGAAAGAAATGATAGCGCTGTCGGCTTTGTCACCTGCCACTTGCACAAGCCGCCGGGCGAAGGCAACATTGGGCTGGTCGGCGTGGCGGAGTCCGCCCGCGGATTGGGTTGCGCCGGCGGGATGTTAAAGTATGCTGCGCGCTGGTTTGCCGGGCAAGGTATTGATCGCCTTAATGTCGTAACACAGGGGCGGAATATCGCTGCGCAGAGGCTGTATCAACGCAGCGGTTTTGCAACCCGCTCGGTAGAACTATGGTTTCACAAGTGGTTTGACTAACGCAGCCGAATGTCTTTAACGCTCGACTTCATGTCTGGATGGAAATGACCAGTTATCGTATTCCCTTCAATCGACCGACCTTCCTGGGTACTGAAACCGATTGCATTGCCGACAGTCTGGCCACGTCTCATATCTCAGGCGATGGCAAATACAGCAAGAAGTGTCACGAATTCCTGGAGCAGACGCTGGGCGTCTCCCGGGCCTTTCTGACGACGTCCTGCACACACGCGCTGGAGATGGCTGCGCTCTTGCTCGACATTCAGCCGGGCGACGAGGTCATCGTCCCGTCTTTCACCTTTGTATCAAGCATAAACGCTTTTGCGCTTCGCGGCGCCAAGCCGATCTTCGCCGATATCAGACCCGATACGCTGAATCTGGATGAGCGAAAGCTGCCCAGCCTAATCAGCGTCAGAACGCGCGCTATTGTTCTGGTGCACTATGCCGGCGTCGCCTGCGAGATGGACGCGATCATGGCGCTTGCGAGTCAACACGGCATCGCTGTGGTCGAGGACAACGCCCACGGGCTCTTCTCCAGCTATAAAGGGCGAAATCTTGGCGCCTTTGGCCAGCTGGCAACGCAGAGTTTTCATGAAACCAAGAACTTCACTTGCGGCGAGGGCGGCGCCCTGCTGATCAATGACGACAGCTTGATTGAGCGGGCCGAAATCATTCGCGAGAAAGGCACAAACCGCGGCCGTTTCTTCCGTGGGCAGGTGGACAAATACACCTGGGTTGACCTGGGCTCCAGTTATCTGCCGTCCGATATGCTGGCGGCCTATCTCTGGGCGCAATTCCAACGCGCGGCCGAGATCCAGGCGCGGCGGCGGGAGATCTGGCATAAGTATGACGAAGGCCTGGCTGATTGGGCGTCCGCAAACGATGTGCAATTGCCCACAGTGCCCGATTATTGCGAACAGTCCTACCACATGTATTATCTGGTGTTGCCGTCATTCAAGGCGCGAACGGCGCTAATCCAGCACCTCAAAGATCGCGGGATTCTGAGCGTTTTCCACTATCTGCCGCTGAATCTGTCTGACATGGGCCAGCGCTATGGCGGGCAAGCCGGCGACTGCCCGGTGGCCGAAACTGTGGCCGACCGGCTGCTGCGCTTGCCATTCTTCTATGCGCTGACGCCAGCAGAACTCGATGACGTGATCAGCTCAATTGTCGCGTTCGAAACCTGGGATTAAACAGATCCGCTACTTGTGATACAATTGACGTGGTGCGAGATGCGTTTGACCCGTATTCACGACTTATAACATGCCGCGGACGACGGCGTGAGCAGAACTGAATGGCGTCAGGCCGAAGCGGAGCAATTAGATCGGCTGTTATCTTCGAAACACCAAATAACCTCGAACGACCCACGACAATCAATGTCGGCGGGCAATTACTGCTTGGAGAGCACGCTAAATGGCAAAACAACCGAAATTCAAAATAACTCCGATTGGGGGCTTGGGAGAGATCGGCAAGAACATGACTCTTTTCGAGCTCGGCGGAGACGGCTTCCTGATCGATTGCGGCATCATGTTTCCCGCAAACGACATGCACGGCGTCGATTACATCATCCCCGACTTTCGTTGGCTGGAGGAGCGCGATGACATTCGTTTGCACGGCATCTGCTTCACGCATGGTCACGAAGATCATATCGGCGCGGTGACGCATCTGGTCAAAGCCTTTCCCGACCTCCCGCTCTACGCGACCCCGCTTACCTCGGGATTGCTGCAAGTCAAGCTGAAGAATGCCCGGCTGCTGAAAACGACCGATCTGAATACCTTTGAAGCCGGCGACAAAATCCAGATCGGGCCCTTTAAGCTGGAGAGCTTTCACGTCTGTCACAGCATTCCTGACTGCGTCGGTTATGGCATCAACACGCCCTACGGCGTCGTGGTAGTCACCGGCGACTACAAATTCGACAACACGCCGGTGCACGGCCGAAAGACTGACTACTCTCGCTTGGCGGGTTTCGCGCAGCGCGGCGTTGCGCTGCTGCTGGCGGATAGCACCAACTCGGATAAAGCGGGCTGGACACAGTCAGAGGCGGTCATCGGCGATGCCCTGGATCGCGTCTTTCGGCAAGCCAAGGGCCGCATCATGGTGGCCACATTCGCCTCGCTGATGTCGCGGGTGCAGCAAGTCGTGAATGCCGCGCGCAACCACAAGCGCAAGGTCTGCATCACCGGCTATACCATGTCGGAATACGCCAAGATCGCGCGCAAGCTGGGTTATCTGAATGTGGCCGACGACATGCTAATCAACATCGGCCAAGCGCAGAACATGCCGGCGCACAAAGTGGTCTTTATGGTCACGGGGTCTCAAGGCGAGCCATCGGCCGTCTTGGGCAAGCTGGCCAGCGGCCGTCATCGCCAGCTGGATGTGCGCGAGAACGATACCATCATCTTGTCGTCGCATCCCATTCCCGGCAACGAAGAGATGGTCTACCGCACCATAAATCGTCTGATTGAGCGTGGCGCGGATGTCATCTATGATCCCATCGAGTCGGTGCATGTCTCCGGCCACGCCTGTCAAGAAGAAATGCGCCTCATGCTGAATCTGGCGCAGCCCAAGAACCTGATACCGGTGCACGGCGAAATTCGCCACTTGCACTTGCACGCCAAGCTGGCTGTGGACAACGGCATGCGCGCCAAGGACGTTACGGTCATATCGAACGGCACCACTGTCGAGCTGGACGGGCGCGGCGTCACTGTCGGCGAGCGGCAGCCGGGCGGCTACGTGTTTGTGGATGGCAGCGGCGTCGGCGATGTCGGGCGCGCCGTGATTCGCGACCGCGAGATCCTGGCGAAAGACGGCTTCGTCCTGGTCAGCGTCAACGTGGACCAGCGCAGCGGCAAGCTGGTGGACGAGCCGCGGATCGTATCGCGCGGTTTCGTGTATCTGCGAGAGGCGGAAGACTTCCTGGCCCAAATTCGCGAGAATATCACGCATACTGTCAGTCGCAGCCGGCGTAATCTCAACGGCAATCGGCAATCCTTGGTAGAGGAAAATCTGAGCAAGCTCATCTACAACGAGACCAAACGCCGCCCGATGATCTTCAGCATCGTCAACGAAGTCTAGGCCTGGGGTGGCGCGCCCGTCAGACATAGGGATCGCGTTTGGCGCACCCGCAACTCGAAACGATGCTTGGCACGCTGCGTACTAATTCACGACAACACGAAGGAGAACGCAGCCTGATGAATCCGCCCGTCATTGAAGCGCGCGATGTCACACGCCACCTGAAGCTGGGAACGCATGTGGTGCATGCCTTGCGCGGCGTCGACCTGGAGATACATCGCAATGAGATGGTCGGCATAATCGGGCCGTCGGGCAGCGGCAAGAGCACGCTGCTGGGAATCATCGGCGGCCTGGACAGCCCAACCAGCGGCACGATTGCCATCGACGGCGTCGATGTAACGCGCATGAGCGAGGGGGCGCTGACCGACATACGCAACCAGAAGATTGGTTTCGTCTTCCAATTCTTCAATCTGATTCCGACATTGACCGCCCTGGAAAATGTCGCTTTGCCGATAGAATTCGCCCAGGTCAGGCGTCACAAACCCTTCAAGCGAGCCGAGGATCTGCTGGAGATGTTGGGGCTGGGCAGCCGCCTGCACCACCGCCCCAATGAGCTCAGCGGCGGGCAGCAGCAGCGCGTCGCCATCGCCCGCGCGTTAGCCAACGACCCGCCGATTCTGCTGGCGGATGAGCCCACCGGCAACCTGGACTCGCACTCCGGCGAAACCGTATTGGAGGCGCTCTCTACCATCAGAGACCAGAATGGCACTACCGTGGTCCTGGTCACACATGATCAGTCGCTGGCCTCGCGGATGGACCGCGTGCTTTCATTGGTCGATGGGGTGATTGTCGCTGGCAATGGCGCTACCGGTACAGAATGAATGTCCGCGCGTTGTGTCTCGTATTTTTGGACCTGACTGATTCTCAGCGAAATCATGTCGAAAACTGTAGGGGCGACTCGGTGAGTCGCCCGTATGTGGCATAACGTGGTGGCGAGCCAAGGCTCGCCCCTGCACAGTCTCGTTGACGGCAGTTGAATATTTTGCGCGTAAAATACACGCGCTATAATTGAGCGTCGATATCACCGTTATCCTGAAGGACAAGCGATGGCAGACGAATTCTTCCCAGTCGAGGTGGCCGGCATCCAGCGCAAGCTGCCGTTGATGGAAATCAAGCCGGGTGTCAAGATTGCCATTCTGAACATCTTGGGCGATTACGAGTTTGTCAACGCGGCCAGCGCGGAATTGGCGCAAGCCTTGGCGGACAAGCCGATCGATGTGCTGGTCACCGCCGAGGCCAAGTCCATCCCGCTGGCCCATGCGCTCAGCACCCTTATGCAACTTCCCTATGTAGTCCTGCGCAAGTCGCACAAACCCTACATGGGCGAAGCGCTGCAGAGCGAGACGCTGAGCATCACGACAGGAGAGCCGCAAACGCTCTTCCTCGACGAGAAGGACCGCCGCCTGGTCGCCGGCAAGCGCATCGCCATCCTGGATGACGTGATTTCCACCGGAAGCACGCTGCAGGGCATACGCCTGATCATGGACAAGGCCGGCGCCGATGTGGTGGCGGAAACAGCCATCTTTACCGAGGGCGATCGCGCCCGATGGCACGACATCGTCGCCTTGGGGCATTTGCCCGTGTGGGTGGACGAGTAAGCCCTCAGCGGCGCGACGCAGTCGGGAAGCGCCACCCAGCATTGAATTGACGCGCATGGAAGCAATCTGACATGGAGTCGAATCTTTCGCCGCGGAAGACCCTTGCGGTATTCTTGATTCTCGTTTCTGTAATGGCCTTGTCTGGCGCGCTACTGCTGCGCTTTAGACAGGAACCGATCCGCATCACCATACATCCGCCGCTGCCGACCGATACCCCGGCGCCAACACCGACTCACGAACCCATCCGAATATATGTTACCGGCGCGGTGGCGAATCCCGAGCAGACCTACACCTTGCCTTGGGGCAGCCGCGTAGAGGACGTGCTGGCAGCCGCCGGCGGCCTGACCGACGCCTCCAACCGGTCAGCGGTGAACCTGGCCGCCATTGTTCGCGACGGCGACCAGATTCACGTCGCGGCGACCACAGGCAGCGCTGCTGATTTCGAGCTGGCGACGCCTTCCGGCGGCCGGCGCGTCCATATCAATTCGGCATCGCAAGAGGAGTTGGAAACGCTGCCGGGCGTCGGCCCAGTCACGGCGCAGCGCATCATTGAGTATCGCGAGCAGGTTGGCGATTTCACCGACCTGGACGATCTGGACCAGGTATCGGGGATTGGGCCCAGGATATTGGAGAATCTGCAGGACCAACTCGCCTTTGACTAGCGGATTCTCGCGCCGCTGCGCGCGTCAAAGAACAGAGTGCGCGTCCAGTCCAGGCGGCAATGGACAGTATCGCCGGGGCTGTGCTCTTCGCCCAGCGCAACTTGAATGCGCCAGCGCCTTTTTCTGAGCCACACTTCCAGCAGCAAGAATTTCTCGGCATAGTAGGGAATCGCCCGGTCGACAATCGCCGGGATCCCCTCTTGCTCATCGCAAAGACTGATATGTTCCGGGCGGATGCCAACGATTACTTCTGTACCGTCTGGGCGAGGGCCGGGCAAAGGCGCTCTGCCCATGTAGCTGCCGTCCCATTCGCCATCTTGAACGCGCCCCCAGAAGGTGTTGATCGTTGGCGTACCGAGGAATTCAGCCACGAACAAACTATCGGGATCGTCATGCAAGGCTTCGTAGGCCCCCGATTGCATGATCCGTCCGGCATTAAGAACGACGATACGGTCGGCGATGCTCATCGCTTCTACCTGGTCGTGCGTCACATAAACCAAAGTAACGTTGAACTCCTGAATGAGACGCTTCAGCTCGACCCGCGCCTGGCCGCGGAACTTGGCGTCCAGATTGGCGAAGGGCTCGTCAAAAAGCAGCAGCTCCAGGTCACGGGCGAAGGCGCGCGCGATAGACACGCGCTGTTTCTCGCCGCCGGACAGACTGCGGGGAAAGCGGCCCATGAGGCGCTCGATGTCGACGCCGGTGATCTTGGCCACGGTCTTCACATGCGCTGGCACCTCGGCCTCGCGGTCGCGCAGCCGCAGGAAGAAGCCAACAGTCTTGCGACTCTCCCAATGCGGAATCAGCACGTAATTCTGGAAGACCATGCCGATGCCGCGATCACCTACCGCTATGGCGTCCAGCGGCACATTGTTGTAATAGATCTCGCCCGTGTCCGGCTGATCCAAACCGGCAATCAGCCGCAGCAGCGTCGTCTTGCCGCAGCCTGATGGACCCAGCAGGACGACCGCCTCGCCATCCTCGATCTGCAAGTTGAAATCTTTTATTGCCAGGACAGGCGTCAATTTGCGACTCTTGTCGTAGAAGGTCTTGCTGACATTCTTTAGCGATACTGTCCTCATCGCGGCGCTCTCGGCATTTGGAACTGCAGCCTAGGATAACACACAGGCTAACGCGCGGCAGAAACTTCGCAAAGCCCCAGAGCAATCGCACCAAGAAATGAAAGGTGAATAGAATGGGTTCATCAATACGGATGAGGAGAGCCCGAGATGAGCCCAAGTGGCATAGCGGAGGCCTTTGCCAGTTTAGAAGATCCGCGTCGCGAACATGGTCAATTACACCCGTTGCTGGATATCATCATCATCGCGATCTGCGCGGTGATCAGCGGCGCCGAGACCTGGGTGGACATTGTTGATTTTGGCGAGGATAAAGAGGAATGGTTAAGGGGATTTTTAGAGTTGCCTAACGGTATTCCTTCGCACGATACATTTGCCCGCGTCTTCCAACTATTAGACCCTCAGCAGGTACAGTTGTGCTACCAAGATTGGATTAGCAGCATCAAGCCAGTATTAGCTGAAGGCGATATTGTGGCAATAGACGGCAAGACGATGCGGCGCAGCCATGATCGTAGGCAAGGAAAGAGCGCCTTGCATCTGTTGCATGCCTGGTCAGTGGAAGCCGGCTTGGTCTTGGGCAAGCGCGCTGTGGACGCGAAAAGCAATGAGATACCTGAAATTCCCGAATTGCTGAAATTGCTGTATTTGAAAGGCTGTATCGTGACTTTGGACGCGATGGGCTGTCAGAAAGACATCGTGAAGTCTATTGTTAGCGAGCACGGAGCGGATTATGTCATAGCCTTAAAGGAAAATCAGGGCAGTTTGTACGATGCAGCCCAGTCCCTTTTCGCTTATGCGGATGACCGCCATCCGCGCTTGATAGGTCAATATAGTCACAACGAAGAAATCAGCAAGCCGCGTGGTCGTGTCGAGCGCCGGGTCTGTGAAGTGATGACCGATGCCGCTGTCTTGAATGACTTAAGCCAGCAAGAAGGCTGGACGCGCTTGCAGTCGCTAGTCCGCGTCCAACATGCCCAATTACTGGATGGGCAGTGGCAAAACACGCAGACGCGCTATTTTATCTCCTCTTTACAAGGGAAGGATGCCAATCAACTCCAGCGAATAATTCGTTCGCACTGGCACATTGAAAATAAACTCCATCGGGTCTTGGATGTGACCTTTCGGCAAGACGACAGCCGTATTCGTGTAGGACACAGCCCAGAAAATTTCGCTGTGCTACAGCATATCGCCTTGGCTTTGCTCAAAAAACACCCCAAAAAAATCAGCCTGCGGCGCAAGCGATTACAGTCAGCGCGGAACGATAAGCTTCGATGGCAAATCCTCAAAGCATTTTCCGAATAGTGGTGCGATTGCTCTGGCAAAGCCCGTTGCGCTATAGCCGGGACTTTGCAGGCTATTGTATAATCCAGGTATCGAGTCTCGTTTTCTTTGTCTATGTATAACAACGGAGCCACGCTTTGAGCCATACGATTCAGCCGGATCGGATACCGATAAGCAGCGCTGCGGATTGGCAGCCGGACCCCAAGAGCCCGCGGCGCCGGCCGCCCTGGATCCGCGTTCGCGCGCCCAGCGGCGAGACCTACGAGAAAGTGCGCCAATTGATGCGCGGCAAGACGCTGCACACGGTTTGCGAAGAGGCGCAATGCCCCAACCTCGGCGAGTGCTGGGGCAAAGGTACAGCGACCTTCCTGATGATGGGCGATACCTGTACGCGCAGTTGCGGCTTCTGTGATATCAAGACTGGGCGGCCCAGCCCGCTCGACTGGCAGGAGCCGAACCGCATCGCCGAGAGCGTACGCGCGATGGGATTGCAGCATGTCGTGATCACCAGCGTCAACCGTGACGACCGACCCGACGGTGGCGCTCCCTTGTTTTCGATGGTCATCCGCCGCATTCGTCAGCTCCAGCCGGGCTGTTCGATCGAAGTACTGATTCCGGACTTCAAAGGCAGCGAGCTGGCGCTGAAGATCGTGATGGATGCCCAACCGGAGATTCTCAACCACAACGTGGAGACCGTGCCGCGGTTATTCAAACGCGTGCAGCCGCAAGACCGCTACGAGTGGGCGCTGGCGACCTTGGAGAATGCCAAGAAGATGGATGCGCTTGTCCTGACGAAGAGCGGGATCATGCTGGGTCTGGGCGAGAGGCTTGACGAAGTGCTGGGCACCATGGACGATCTGGTCAAAATCGGCGTCGATATTTTGACGCTGGGCCAATATTTGCAACCCAGCAAACGTCACCTGCCGATTGAGCGTTATTATACGCCGGACGAGTTCGATCACTTGCGCGAGCGCGGCCTGGACATGGGCTTCAAGTGGGTGGAGAGCGGCCCGCTGGTGCGCAGCAGTTACCGCGCCGCGGAGCAAGTGCGCGAATTGTCGCGGCTGGATCATATCCGCTTGCATGAAGCCAGACTCGGCTGAGTAGACATCAATCGTCCGGACCGCCAAAACCGGTGTAGCAAACTAAATCGCAGGTGAGTCAAGTCAAAGAGGGAATCACATGAGCGCGTTTTTTGCCAATCGTCGCAGTCAGTCAGACGCAGATACGCCGGAATCGGTCACCGTCGTTCCTCCGGCGGGACGGCCAGTGGGCTTTGATACAGTCATCGGCTCCAATACGCATTTTGAAGGCGCCTTCGCCAGTTCCGGCAACGTGCGCATGGATGGCCAATTCAGTGGTTCGCTGGAAATCAGCGGCAATATCCTGGTTGGTGAAGCGGCTGATATCCGCGCCGACATCAACGCGCGCAACGTGTCCATCGCCGGCACTGTGCGCGGCAATGTCACCGGCAACAAGGTGCAGCTGCTGCGAACCGGCCGCATCTGGGGCGATATCAGCGCCGCAGCCTTGACCACCGAAGAAGGCGCCTTTATCGACGGGAAAATCACCATGGTGGGGCACTCGGCTACCTCCGGCGAGGACAGCGCAGAGCGCGAGCTTGCGCTTGCCGATTTGGACGAGACGCTCGCAGGCGAGGCTGAATCCGTGGACGATGCCCAAGATGAGAGGGCCGGCGCCGACGACGCCGAGACGGAATTAGTCGACGAGTCCGCGCGCTAAGAGCCGATTGTTCCGCTTCAGATGGCGTTGGCAGTGATGCCGCCGTCGAGCACAAAGACGGCCCCGGTTGTATAGTCGGAAGCCGATGACGCCAGGAATAGGGCGATGCCGGCCATGTCGCCGGGCTGGCCTATGCGACCGGCGGGCGTCCGCGCCAGGACCTGCGCCAACAGATCTTCATTCCCCCAGAGCGCCTGCGCAAACTTCGTTTTCACCAGGCCCGGCGCGATGGCGTTCGCCTGGATATTGTCCGGTCCCAATTCGGTCGCAAGCGTCTTGGTCAAGCTGATGACCCCGGCTTTGGTGACGCTGTAAATGCCTTGATAGCGCCCCGGATTCAAGCCGACGATGGAGGCCACGTTGATGATCTTGCCGCCGCCGCCCGCGCGCATCCGCTTGACCGCCGCCTGCGTCAGCCAGACGTTGCCCATCAGGTTGACGTCAATGGTCTTGCGCCAATAGCTGTCATCGGCTTCCAGGATCCTGCCGAAATGAGGATTGGTGGCCGCATTGTTGACGAGAATGTCGAGCCGGCCGTAGCGCTCTGCCGTTGATTCCACCAAGGCGTTGAGCGCCTGCTTGTCGCCATTATGCGCCGCGATGCCGACCGCTTCCCCGCCCGCCGCGCAAATCTCCTGCGTAGCTTCGTCCAGTGCCGCTTGCTTGCGGCTGGACAACACAACTTTGGCGCCGGCCAGCGCAAACGTGTTGGCGATAGCTTTGCCAATACCGCGCGAGGCGCCGGTTACAATGGCCACGCGCCCGCTTATGTCGAAGGCGTCGGTCATGGTCACGCTCGATCTCGCGGCACGCTGCCGAGCAAGGGAATGCCCAGCCGGCGCAAATCGTCCTGGTGATAAATGGTCTGGTCAACATATTCGGCGAAGAAGGCCAGCGCCAGACCGATCAGGAAGGCGATGCCCAGCCGCATCAGCGGCGCGAAACGGTTGGTCAGCGGCGTTGGGGCTGCTGTTACGGTGCCTTGATCCAGGATCGTCACCTGAGCCGAATCGCCGCCCAGCTGAGGGAAATACGCCTGGCTGCGCGTCGTCAGCGCCAGCATGGCGGCATCGACTATCGTACGCAGCGCTTCGCCGTTTTGGTGGCTGAAGTAGATGACGCCGACACTGCGGACGTTATCGGCCGCGACATGCAAGCTGTCCAGGGGCGTATCGGGCTCGGCCAACTGGCTCTGGATTTCCTCGCGAAAGCTGGAGCTGCGCACCCAGTCGGTCAAGGCGTCGACCGTATACTCGGAAGCCAGCCAAATATCGGTGTAATCGCCATCGCGTTCCGGCAAGTTAAAAGTCTGCGCGGCGCTGTAAGTGAGCTGTGCGTTGTAACCGCTCTGGCCGGCGCTTGAGCTGCCAATAAATTCGGGAATGGCCATGACGGCGGCCAGCGCGACTGGCAAAACGATCAGCCACCAGCGCCGAAGAATAATACGAAAGACTTCTGCGAATTCCATTCTGCTCATCTCTCCACTGCTACGAAGGGGTCTTGGTAAGTAAATTTGTGTCGCTTTTGATGCGCCTGCCAGGCTTGCTCGACATAAGCGCTGATGCGCTCGCGGAAGAGAGCTGTATCAAATCGCAGCGCGTGGCGGCGTATGGTCTCGGGATCGTAAGCGCCGGCGTCAAAGCGAAGCAATACTGACTTGAGAGCGTCTGCAGTAGCCTGTTTGAAGAACTCGCCAGTTTCCGCCGGCACAACGGTGTCCAGCGCGCCGCCGCCTCGAAAGGCAATGACCGGTCTGCCGGCGGCCTGCGCCTGCACCGGCGTTATGCCGAAGTCTTCCAGGCCGGGGAATAGCAGCGCCTTGCACTTGGCCATCAGCTGGGGCAAGGCTTCATCGGCGACGTATCCCAGAAACTCTACATTGTCTCCGGCAAGCGCGCGCAAGCGTTCGAGGTCTCGGCCGGCGCCGGCGATCTTGAGCGGCAAGCCCAATTCGCTGGCGGCGCGAACTGCCAGGTCGATACGTTTGTAGGGCGCCAGGCGCGAAACGATCAAGTAGTAGTCTTCGACAGCGTCCCGCGGGACCGGCTGAAAGCGCTGGGTATTGACAGGCGGGAAAATCACCTCGGCGTCGCGATTGTAGAAGCGGCGGATGCGCGCTTTGATGGCGCTGCTGATCGCCACGAAGTGAGTAACGCGCTGCGCGGCGGCGTAATCCCAAGAGCGGAGCAGGCTGACCAGGGGATTAATCAGCCAACTGGCAAAGGGCGGCAGTTCCTCGCCAGCCAGGTAATTGTCCAATTGCCAGACATAGCGCGTGGGCGCCAGGCAGTAGCAAATGTGCAGCGCGCGCGCGTCAAATTGCAGGCCGTGGCAGAAGCCGCTTTTGTTGCTCAAGACGACATCGTAGTCGGATAGCCGAAAATTGTGCCAGGCCAAGGGATAGAGCGGCAGGTACATTTGGTGTCGCCGTCGAATCGCCGGCAGCTTGTCGGTCCACAGCGTTCGGATATCCCAATTGCGGAAGTGTTCGGGCATGGTCTGCGGCGCGTAAATGCTGGTATAGACCGGACTCGCTGGGTAAATGCGAGCGAGTGTATCCAGCACATCTTCCGCGCCGCCGATTTGATTCAGCCAGTCGTGTACCAGCGCGAGCTTCAATCGAGTTTCTCCGAGAAATTTTCGCTGATGATACCACGAATGCGCGTCGGGCTTCAGGTCCTGATAGCGTTTCTGACCGGCTCGAACGACCGCCGGTGCTCGGCGCAGGGACCATAGCGGCGCAGGGCGCGGCGATGGGCGTCGGTCCCGTAGCCCTTGTGCTGCGCAAAGCCATATTCTGGGTAAAGGGAGTCCAGCTCGCGCATGCGCTCGTCGCGCCAGACTTTGGCGATGACGCTGGCGCAGGCTATGCTCAGCGAGTTCTTGTCGCCGTCGACAATGCTGACTTGTGGGATATCGCGGCGCTCGGGCCAGAGCATATAGTCCAGGAACAGGCAATCCGGCTGGATATTTCCCTTGGCCAGCGCCTGCTCGAGAGCGCGCTGCATGGCCGTTTTGGTCGCTGGGACTATTCCTAGGTAGTCGATCTCCTCAGCCGAGCTGCAGCCGATGCCCCAGGCCAAGGCTAACTCCTTGATGGCGCCGTCGACCGCCTCGCGCTGCGCCGGGCTCATCGCTTTGCTGTCGCGCGCGCCACGCAGCAGGCGGCTGAGATCGTTCCGCTCCAGTGGCAGGGCGACCGCCGCGGCGACCACCGGGCCGGCCAATGGGCCGCGCCCTGCCTCGTCAATGCCGACTATGCAGCGACAGCCGGCTCGCAGGTAATGGCGTTCGTGGACGAGACCCGCCGTTTTGGGCAGCTTATTTGGGCGGCTCATAGAGTCCCAAGCGCCAATTTCGGCGGATCTCCCAGATTTCGCGCAGCAGCTTGACCGAGTCGTCCCAAAGGCGCATTGTCGAATAGGGGTCGTAGTACCAGGTGATCGGCAGCTCTTTGACCTTGTAGCCGCGCCGTTTGGCGATATACAGCAGCTCGACGTCAAAGCCGATGCCGTTCATCCGCTGCACCTGGAACAAATCTTCCGCCACATCGGCGCTGAAGAGCTTGAAGCCGCACTGCGTGTCTTCGTAATCGTTGAGCGCCGCCAGCTTAATTATGAAGGTGGCGACCCGGCCCATTATGTGTCGATATTCAGGCTCGTCCACGCGCACCGCGCCCGGCGCTTCCCGGCTGGCGATGACGATGTCGTAGCCAGTAGTCTCAGGCGGCAAGAATCCGGCCAGATCGTCAATCCGCATGGATAAGTCAGCGTCACAAATGAAGCGCCAATCCCCCGTCGCCGCCAGCATACCCTGTTTGACCGCCAAGCCTTTGCCGCGTATGCCGTCCGGCGACTGAATCACCCGGATTCGGTCGGATTCGCGCGCCGCCGCCTGCGCAACCTCGTAGGTCCGGTCGCGGCTGCCGTTCTCGACGATGATGACCTCGGCCGCGAAATCTTGTTGGTCCAGGAAACAGTTTATCTGCTCCAGGCTGGGCGGCAAGCGGCTGGCCTCATTGTGCGCGGGAATCACAATGCTAAGAAATGGGTTGCTCAACGACCGGTCTCCAGTGGGCGGAATTGGAACTTGTCGAGTCTTGCTCAGTTAATCATACGACAGAAAAAGCATTTGTACACATAGGAGCGCGCATCGGTACAGCTGCAAATTGGCGGGCGCCTGCTACGGGCGCGTAAGCATGCTATCCAGATAATCATCGCTAACGCGTTTCATGGCTTGCACGCGTCCGCGCTTTGCCAAGGCGCCGCGCAGCGTCAGCAGCCCGCGCGTCATGCCTCGCAGACGCGCCCGCGCTTCGGGCCCGCGCCGGGCTTTTAGCGCAGCCCAAGCCAGCGATGCTTGCCGGGCCAGTATGCGCCGGGCATATTTCCGCAGCAGGCTCGCCGGCATATTCTTTGCCAGCAGCCAGATGCTGTTGCGGCCGTCGAAGTAACTGGCTGTCACGCCGCCGCCGCTGGCTGAGAGGTGATGATAAACGATGGCGCTGGGCGCGTACCATACTTTGTAACCCGCAAGCTGGGCTCGCCAGGCCAAGTCGGCGTCTTCCAGCAAGAAGAAAAAGTCGTCATCCAGCATGCCGATTTCAGCGAGCATCGACTGACGATACGCCGCCGCGCCGCCGCAGGCCGAGAAGACGTATTCGCTGCGATCATACTGCCCCGTGTCAATCTCCCAGGCGCCGCGATTGCCAGCACGTCCGTCGACCGTGAAAAAGTCGCCGGCGGTATGAAAGCGATCGCGCTGATCAAAAAGCAGCATCTTGCTGGCGACGATGCCCGCCTCCGGGCGCGCTGCGAAGGCCGCGATGAGTTCCTCCGCCCAGCATTCGTCCGCCTCGGTATCATTGTTGAGCAAAGCGACTATTTCGCTCTTGGCGGCTTCCATGCCGATATTGCAGGCGCCTGTGAAGCCGCGATTCTCAGCCAGCTCGATGAGACGGACTTCGGGGTAGTTGTCGTGTATGAATGCTTGCGAGCCGTCGCTGGAGGCGTTGTCTACGATGATGACGGTTAGTTCCGCATAAGTTTGCCGCCGCAGCGAGTCCAGACATGCCGCGAGGAAGCGCTTGCCGTTCCAATTGGGAATGACAACAGACAGGCCCTGATCGGCCATCAATCCGAGTCCTCAGCATCCAGAAAGGCGCGCAGGGCGTCTTGCCAGGGGCGCAGGCGCAGTCCAAGGCTGGCGCCGGCGAAATTGGCCAAGGCTGTCTGCTCGGGCGGCAAAGACGGCCGCTGCCACTCATGGCGGCTGATTTTTTCGATAGTCGTCTCGGCGAAACCGGCGCAATCGAGGATGCTGCGCGCGAAATTCCAGCGGCTGACCGCGCCTTCGTTAACCAGGTGGTAGATGCCGTAGCGCTCGCCGTCGATCAGCCGGGCGATGGCAGAGGCCAGGTCGCTGGCGAAGGTGGGATTGGCGACTTCATTGGTGACGACCCGCAGCGGTTTACCCGCGCCGGCGGCAGCGAGAATGGCCTGGATGAAGTTGCCGCCGCCGTGGGCGAATAGCCATGAGGTGCGAACGATGTAGTGCCGCGGATTAACCTGGGCAATGGCGCGTTCGCCGTACCACTTGCTGTAGCCGTAGGGATTGATCGGATTCGGTCGATCATATTCGCTGTACGGCCGCCCGAGCATGCCGTCGAAAACTTCGTTGCTGCTGATGTAGAGCATGGGAATGCTGTCGTTAGACGTCAGGGCGGCCAAGTGCGCGGTAGCCAGCCCGTTCGCCGATAGCGCTCTCTGCGGGTCAAGCGCGCAGCCGTCGACATCGGTCCAGGCGGCGGCGTGCAGAACGATTTCCGGCGCAACTTCCTGGAGCAAGCGCCGGCAGGCATCGTAGTCGGTCAAGTCTACCTTGGTGTTGACCTCGCCGACGATGTCAGTCGTGATGAGGTCGTGATTATCAGCGAGCTGTCGACAGAGTTGACGGCCCAGCCGTCCGGCGGCGCCGGTGATCAAGACTCGCATGAGAATTCAACCTTTTCAGTGGGCGCCATCAATCTGCTCCCGGAACACATTCGGCGGGCTTACTCCACCGACGCCAGACGCTCTGCGTACTGCTGTTTGTAGTAGTCCAGGTATTCGCCCGTCTTGATTTTGCGCCACCACCACTCGTTTGCCTGATACCAGCGCACCGTCTCTTCCAGTCCGGTCTCGAAGTCGAATTGCCGGCGCCAGCCCAAGGCGCGCGCCTTTTCCGCCGACATGGCGTAGCGCCGGTCATGCCCCTCGCGGTCCGGGACGTGGCGAATCAGCGAATCGGGCTTGCCCAGCAATTTCAGAATGCGCGTCGTCACCTCAATGTTATTGCGCTGATTTTCGCCAGCCAGATTGTAAGCTTCGCCCGTCGCGCCGTAATGCAGAATGCGGTCGACGCCGCGGGCGTGGTCATCGACGTAGAGCCAATCGCGGATTTGCTCGCCATCGCCGTAAAGCGGCAGCGGGCGGTCGTCAATGGCTTCCGTTGTGAAAAATGGCACCAGCTTTTCCGGATATTGATAAGGACCGTAGGTATTGCTTCCGCGCGTGATTACGGTGTCCATGCCGTAGGTGACATGGTAGGCCCTCACCATCAATTCACCGCCGGCCTTGCTGGCGGCGTAGGGGCTGTTGGGCAAGAAACGGTCGTCTTCCAGAGACAAGCCCGCTTCGATATCGCCGTAGACTTCATCGGTGGATACCTGGCAGAAACGTTCGATGCCGTGCTTGCGGCCTTCGTCAAGCAAGATATAGACGCCGACGACATCGGTGTGGATGAAGGCGTCGGGCGCCAGGATGCTGCGATCGACGTGGCTCTCCGCCGCGAAGTTGACGACCGTGTCGATGCGGTAATCGCGCAGCACGCGACTGACGGCGGAACGATCGGCCACATCGCCCCGCTCGAAACGGTAATTCTCCTCATCGCTCACCGGCAGCAGATTATCGACATTGCCGGCGTAGGTCAGCTTGTCCAAGCAGATGATGTTGTAATCGGGATAGTTGGCGATCATGTGCCGCACAAATGCGCTGCCAATGAAACCGGCGCCGCCCGTCACCAAGATATTCTTCATGTGGACCGTCCCACGCGGATTATTGCTGCTGTCAAACCCATAAGGTACCGTGATCGCCGAGATTCATTTTTAAGCCGCTGGGCCGGCCGCTGCTGCGCTTGACTGTGGCGTTGCGGCCGATCAGGCTGTCGCGCAGGGTGCGGTCGATATCCATAACGCGGCTGTTTTCCAGGATGATGCTGCGTTCGATCTCACAATTGCGGATCGTGCAGCCGTGATAGATGCTGGTGAAGGGGCCCACGTAACTGTTCTCGATGAGCGTGTCCTTGCCGATAATGGTGGGACCGCGGACGGTGCTGTTGCTGATGCGGGCGCCGGCTTGCAGGGTCACTCGCGAATCCACCGAGGACTGCGTGTCAATCACCGCCGTATCATCCAGTGTCGGCGTCAGCTCCTCCAGAACGTGGCTGTTGGCGTCAAGCATATCAGTGGGCTTGCCCGTATCAATCCACCAGCCGTCGTGAACGTGGGGAAAGACCGTGTATCCCTTGTCGATCAGCCATTGTATGGCGTCCGTGATTTCGTACTCGCCCCGCGCCGACGGTTCAATGGCGTCCACGGCTTCAAATATGTGCTGGTCGAACATATAAATGCCGACCAGCGCCAGATTGCTGGGCGGCGCTTGTGGCTTTTCAATCAACTCTTCGATGCTGCCGTCCGCTCGCATTTTCGCCACGCCGTAAGCCGACGGATTCTCCACTTCCTTGAGCACAATCTGGCTGTTCCAGCTACTGTCCGCGAAGTCTCGAATCAAGCTGCTGATGCCGCCTTCAATGACATTATCGCCAAGGAACATCACAAAGGGGCTGTCGCCAAGAAATTCGCGCGAGATCTTGACCGCGTGCGCCAGCCCGTCCGGGCTATCCTGCGGAATGTAGGAGAGCTCGACATCCCATTGCGAGCCGTCGCCCAGCGCTTCCTTGATTTCGCTGGCGGTGTGCCCGACCACGATGCCGACTTCGCGAACGCCGGCTTCGCGGATCGCCTCAATAACGCGTACCAGCACCGGCTTATTCGCTACGGGAATCAGCTGTTTGGCGCGCGTGTATGTCAGCGGATAGAGTCGTGTGCCCTTGCCGCCGCTAAGGATGAGTCCTTTCATCGTGGCGCTGCTCTCCTTTAGTCGATCGAGATCGTCATGACCCGCCGCAAACCTATACAGCCGCTAGCGCAAAAACTCTTAACGGGGCCGTCTGACGCTGCCGGGACTTGCCAGACGGCGGGGTCAATAAGCGACTCGGTTCTCGCGCGGGGCGTTGGTCAGCACAGCGCCGACAATGCGCACGTGTACCCGCTCCAGGGCTTGGCGCGCCTGCGCGGTATGATCCCGGCGCGTGTCCCCGGCGCGGATCGCCAACAGCGCGCCGTCCAGTTTGATGCCCAAGAGCGCGGCGTCCGTCGCCGCCAAAATCGGCGGACTGTCAAACAGAACATAATCAGCCTGCTCCGTCAGCGCCGCGATGATGGCCTCCATGCGTTTTCCGCCTAATAGATCGGCCGGATTGGGCGGCGAGTCGCCCGCCGTCACGATCTGCAAATTATCGACCTCGCTGGCCTGGACCGGCGCGTCCGCTATGGCCGAATCGTCCAGCATCATGCCGCTGAGCCCGCGGCTGTTGTTGATGCCCCAAATGTCGTGCTGCTTGGGCTGACGCAAATCGGCGTCCACCAGGATGGTCTTGTTGCCGCCTTGCGCGAAGGTAACCGCCAGATTCGCCAGCGTAATGCTCTTCTGATCGTCACGCGCGGCCGATGTCACCAGCAGGGTGCGGATTGGGTCTTCCACGCTGCTGAACATCAGATTGGTGCGCAGGCTGCGGTAGGCTTCGGCTGCGGCCGATCGCGGCTGCGAAAGCGTGATCAAGTTTGAATTCGCCATATCTGCTCCTGTGCCAGGCGCAATGCCTTTCTGCAGTCATTGTAGTACAACTGCCGATTTGGCGTCAGTCGAAAGCGCGCCCGTCTCAACTGAAGTCAGCGGACTGGTAAATGCGAGCGCAGGCTGCGGCGCAGCGGGGCTCACAGGCTTGCGCAGCCCGGCTTTTGGGTTATTATCAGGCTGAAAGCGTCTGGATATTGTTGGCCATTCACTTTCGTATACAGACGTATACAGATTAAATTCGCCTTTTTCCTTGGAGATTTTCGTATAATCTTTGCAGAGGGGCAAACTAGGGCTGTGGGCATTGAAATTGTTGCGCCCTTGGAGTTACTGACCGACCGTGGAAAGAGACAGACAGTCAATGGGCAAACATGAAACGATGAGTCCCGCCAGTTTGGAAAACGGCGTCCAAAAGAAGCTCGAATCTTCGGAATTGCTGAACCGCTTCGGCCTGGATGCCGTGCCGGTGGACGAAGCCGCCGTACAGCGCTCGGTAGAAGATTTGCTCAGCGCCATCGGCGAGAATCCCAACCGGCAGGGGCTGATTGATACACCCAGGCGCGTCGCCAAAGCCTATCAGGAATTGGTGAGCGGATACACGGCCGACCCGGTAAATCTGGTCAACAATGCGGTATTTGATATCGAGTACGATGACATGGTTATCGTCAGCGATATCGAATATTACAGCTTGTGCGAGCACCACTTGCTGCCCTTCGTCGGCCACGCGCACGTCGCCTACCTGCCAAGTACCAAGGTGATCGGATTGAGTAAAATCCCGCGCATCGTCGACATGTTTTCCCGCCGCCTGCAAGTCCAAGAGCGTCTGACGCGCCAGATCGCCGAGTTTCTGGTCGAGGTGCTAGATCCCAAAGGCGTAGCCGTGGTGATGACGGCGCAACATATGTGCTCGATGATTCGCGGCGTGATGAAGCACGACGCCAACATGACGACCAGCGCCATGCTGGGCGACTTCAGATGCAACCAAGATACACGCAGCGAATTCCTGATGCACATCGAGCGTTCCAAACGAAATTAGCCAATCTACTTCAGATCGCGTGACCGTGAGCGACGCGAATGCGCCCCTTCCGTTCAGGGCAATCGCATCAAAATCCATATATGACGAATTAATCAGCAAACTAACAAATTGTAGGGGCGAGCCTTGGCTCGCCCATGAAATTTGGCGCAAAATCGTGGGCGATTGACCCGCAGTGTCTTAGCGCGGCACAGAATCGCCCCTACAAGGCTTGTCCGCTACTCAAAAATCCGATGACGGTACGTTTGGGCGGAGCGATCGCCGCGCTTGTAGGGATTCACGACACTTTTACCACAGAGGGCACAGAGTAAATATGAGGGCACAGAGATATCCCGGGAGACGTGGAGGTAGGTCAAGTCAAGGATGATTCTCATGTTCGCCGATTCTGTCTTTGGACTAAGCATGATGCCTTTCTCTGTGTCCTCAATCTAACTCGGTGTACTCGGTGGCAAAGATGTCGAGTATTCGCCTAAGCCGAGCGAGCGGCAGCTGAGTCACAATACCGGACAAGCCTTACCTGACCACCTATTTTGACAGAAAAGGAGTTAAATCTCGGTGCCCTAGGTGTCCTCGGTGGTTAAAATAATCTGACGCGAATGCCCTGCCTTCCGCTGCTGATCGCTTGCGGCGGATTCCGGCTATGCTATAATATGCCATGTCGTGGGCGGCAAGCTCGCGGCACTCATCAAGAGCGAGTGAGAGAACCGGCTCGTTGATCTCGCGGCAACCCCCGAAGGTTCAGGGACGGTGCTAAGTCCGGCAGAGTGCATTACTCTGGCAGATGAGCGTAACAGACTGAACTGTGCCTGCGCCCGCTGCCTTGCAAGGCGTTTTTTGTTGCCTGTGACAAATGATGAAGTGTTGAAATCCCCGGCCCGGACCCTCGTATTGCAGAGACCGGCCTTGGGAAGCGACGCTTGTCGCGTGGATGAGAAAGGAAGAACATGTCGACCACATTCATGACATCTCCGAAATACCTGTTCACATCCGAGTCGGTTTCGGAGGGGCATCCGGACAAAATGTGCGATCAGATCAGCGACGCCATTCTTGACGCCATATTGGAGCAAGATCCTATGGCGCGGGTGGCATGTGAAGTGGCCACGACCACCGGTCTGGTCATCGTCATGGGGGAGATCACCACCAGCGCCTACGTCGATATGGATAGCATCGTCAGGCAAACGGTCAGGGAGATCGGCTACACGCGGGCTGATTACGGATTTGACGCTGAAACCTGCGGCGTGCTTATCTCGGTCAAGGAGCAGTCGGCCGATATCAAGCAAGGTGTGGACACAGCCTTGGAAGCGCGCGAAGGCGATGCCGCGGACGCCGATATCGAAGCCACCGGCGCCGGCGATCAGGGCATGATGATCGGATTCGCTTGTGACGAGACGGCCGAGCTGATGCCGTTGACCGTGTCGCTGGCGCATGGCTTGACCAGCCGCCTGTCTGCCGCGCGCAAAGGCGGCGAGCTGGCCTGGCTGCGACCTGACGCCAAGAGTCAGGTCACGGTGGAATACCACTGTGGAAAGCCCCGCCGGGTTGATACCGTCGTCATCTCGACCCAGCACGCGCCCGACATATCCCAGGCGGATATCCGCAGCCAGATCATTGAGCGTATTATCCGCGATGTCGTGCCGGCGCAACTGGTTGACGAAGAGACGCGCTACTTCATTAATCCCACCGGGCGCTTCGTCACCGGCGGTCCGCTGGGAGACGCCGGGCTGACCGGGCGCAAGATTATCGTGGATACCTACGGCGGCGTGGCGCGGCATGGCGGCGGCGCCTTTTCGGGCAAGGATGCCACCAAGGTCGATCGCAGCGCGGCTTACATGGCGCGTTACGTGGCCAAGAATGTGGTTAAGGCCGGCTTGGCGGACCGATTTGAGCTGCAAGTGTCATACGCCATCGGCCGCGCCGAGCCGACTTCGCTGGCAGTCGAGACCTTCGGCACAGGGCGTATTTGCGACGAAGAACTCGAAGCGCTGATCAAAGCGCATTTTGATTTGCGCCCGGCCGCGATCATCCGCGATTTGGGGCTGCGGCGACCGATCTTCAAGCAAGTAGCTGCCTACGGACACTTCGGCCGCGAAGACATCAATGTGCCTTGGGAACGTACCGACCAAGCCGAAACTTTGCGCCGGGCAGCTGGCTTTGCGTAGCGAGCCCATGAGCGACGGACCGCGCATTTGCGACTATGGCGATTCGACCTATCGCCAGGACTTCTGGGAAGGGCAGGGCCGCGGGTACGAAGATGCGGTGGAGCGGCGCGTATTAGCGAGCTTGCTGCCGCGGTCCGGGCGGCGGCTGCTGGAAATCGGCGCTGGCTTCGGCAGAATCACTGGCGAGTATCGTATGTTCCGGCAAGTGGTCTTGTTGGACTATTCACTGGAGCAGTTGCAATACGCGCGGGGTCGCTACGGCGATGTCGGCTTCTTGTACGTCGCGGCCGATGCCTACCGGATGCCCTTTCAAAGCAGCGCATTTGACGCCGCGACCATGATTCGCGTCATTCACCATTTCGAAAATGTGCCGGCAGTTCTGGGCCAGGTCCGCAGTGTGCTGGCGGATTCCGGCGCGTTCATATTGGAATATGCCAACAAGCGCAATCTCAAAGCGATGCTGCGCCACATCTTCGGCATTAACCATTGGAATCCCTTCACGCTGGATCCGGTCGAATTCGTGGAGTTGAATTTCAACTTTCATCCGGAGTACATGCTGGATCAGGCGACGGATTGCGGCTTCGTCTTGCGTCGGAGCGTACCCTTGTCTTGGCTGCGACTGGGATTGCTCAAGCGAACGCTGCCGATGGCTCTGCTGGCGCTGGGCGACCGAGTGCTGCAGCGCACCGGCTGGACGATCTCGCCCAGCATATTCCTCGATTTAAGGCTCAACAATCCCGGGGCCGCGCAGTTTGTGGACTCGGACGACCTGCTCGACATTCTATGCTGCCCCGTGACTGGCTCGTCGCTCAGCCGGAGCGACGAGGCGCTGGTGAGCCAGAGCGGCTTGCGCTGGGCCATACGAGACGGGGTCTTTGACTTTCGCAATCCCTTGGCGGAATCCGAGACGGCTTAGAATACCGCGCGTTTCAGCCAGGCATCGATGAGATCGGCGCTGCCTTCCGGTTGCTCCAACAGCATCATGTGACCGGCCCCCGAAATTACAGCCAATTCTGACTCGGTGATGCCGCGCGCCAATTCCTGGCTGAGCGACAGCGGCGTCATCTTGTCTTTCTCGCCTGCCAAGACCAGAGTCGGGACGGCGAATTCGCCCAGCCGTTGCGAAACATCAAAATTGTCGCAGGCTGCGAAATCGCCCTGGATGACATTCGGCGCCGTCGCCAGCATGATATCGGCGGACTGCTGTTTCAGCTGCTCCGGCGCTTGCTTGGACCACATCCAGCGGACGATGCTGCCAATTGTCGATTCGAGGGCTTCAGAGATTCCTGTGATCAGCGCTGGATTGACGGGCAACCGGGCGCCGGTTCCCGCGAGAATCACAGCGTCAATTCGCGCCGCGTGCTCAAGGGCCAGGTACTGCGCGATGGCGCCGCCCATGCTGTGCCCAAGCGCAATCGCCGAGTCGAGCGAGAGCGCGTCCAGCAGCGCCTCAATATCAAGCGCGTAGTCGGCGATGCTGCCGCGGCCGGGGCCCGCGCTGGCGCCGTGACCCGGCAAGTCGACCAGGATGGGAGCAACAGACGGCAACTGCCGCAGCGACGCCGGGAAGCTGAGATGCGAGCCACCGGCGCCGTGGATGAAGACAGCAACCGGCTTGTCCGAACTGCGGCGATGATCGGCAATCCAGATCTCCCCGCGCGATGTGTTCACGCTCGGCATGTCAGGGTACCGGCTGATCGCGCAGTTGACGCCAGAGCGCGATGTTGCGCGCCACCAAGCCGGAAATGGAACCCTGCCCGAAATCAGCGACGACCGTCTTCACATGGTCATTCAGCGGCTCGATCCAGCGTTGGTCCAGACGCTCATAGCCGATGGCCGCGCCGACGATGCTGGCGGCCGTGCCGCTGGTGCAATCGGTGTCCATGCCGCACATCACCGCCGTGGTGATAGTCTTGCTGTAGTCCAACTCTCCGTGCAGCAGCGACAGCACAACAAATGCCATATTGTGCAAGGCATGTAAGAAGGGCAGGTGACCATACTTGTCGTAGATCCTGTCGCAGACGGTCACCCAATCGGCGTCGTCTTCGTACCAAGCGCGCACCTCCTGAACGATATGCGCCAGCCGTGATTGTTTGGGGATGACAGACAGGCCGCCCTGTATGATCGTGTCGATGCTGGGATTGCGGCTGAGGGCTGCGCTGAGCGCGCCGGCTACGAACATGGAGCTGTAAACGCCATTCTTCACGGCATTGAGCGTCACCTCGCGATAGGCGATGCGCGCCGCCCTTCTCGGATCGCCCGGCACGATATAGCCCCAGAAATCAGCGCGAATCGCGGTGTTGATGCCTTCGCGCCAGGGATTGATCTTTGTGGGAAACTCCGCGATCTGGTCCTCGACCGGTCGGTCATCACTGAGATTGACCATGTGATAATAAGACTGGCGCGTGCAGGACCAGAGCCAGTGATAGGGGATATTACGCAAGTGATTATTGGCGACATCCAGCTTGCTGAAGCCGAATCCATGTTCCTCGAGCAGCATCATTCCCAGGATTGTGTAATGAATATCGTCATCGGGCTCGGCGTAGCGCACATTGCCGCGCGTAGACGCCTGGCTGCGCAGAGTAAAATCCAGTGCTGGCGATTCAGGCGGCGCCCAGTCGTCCAGCGGGTAAGCGTCGACGCTCTCCAGATAGGTCTTGATGAATTGGCGATCCAGACGCATTTCAAAGGGCTTGCCCAAAATTACTCCGCCGATTCGCCCGTACCAAGCGCCCTTGACGCGCTCGGCGTATTCATGGTCGGATATCGGCGCCAGACCTGGTACGGCGGCGGCGTCAGCGATGATCGAATCGTAGTCGTCCGGCTCCACAAAGGGAAAATCACGGCGGAGGCCATGCTCGCGTTGCGCCCAGAGGCAGGCATACGCTTCTTCCCAGTCGGCTTCGCTGAGCGCATCGCGATCGCTGGCGCTGCGCAGCCTATCCGGCAAATAGGCGGCTGCGTAGCTCGGATCGGTCGTATCGCCGACGGGATAACCCTCTTCGTAGAGCTGCAAGTATTCCAGCGCAAAAAGCGCTTTCCAGTTGGCGTATCCAGGCATGGGGCGGCTCCTCTATATGGTCTTTTCGGTATCGCCTCTGGCCACGGGTTTCACTGGATTCCGCGAGTGACCCGCGACTGGCCGAATCATACTCGCCCTGGCCGCCGACGGCAAGCAAACGCGCGGCGTAGCGTGCCAATCTTATATCAAACGATGTTGCGCTGGCTGGAAAGCGCAAAGCGAATAAAATAAACTGTGCGACGAATTGATGCTATACGATCTGCGCCACCGCCGAAGAGGGCCAATCGCCAGGGCGCCGCGGGATAGAGGAGCGAATTTGTGACCAAGCCTAAGCGAGACATCTCCGAACCAAAGACGCTGGCCGAATATCTGCGCCTCTTTTTCACCGGTTTCGCCATGGGCGCCGCCGATATCGTGCCGGGCGTCAGTGGCGGCACGATGGCCTTTATCCTGGGCGTGTACGAGAATCTTATCAACGCCATCAAGTCCTTTAACCTGGACGCTATTCGGCTGCTGCTGCAACTGAAAATCGGCGAAATGCTTGACTACGTATCATTTCGCTTCCTGTTGGCACTGGGGCTGGGCTTGGCGACCGCGATTCTGCTGCTCTCCAGTTTTCTAAGCAGCACCATGGATGACCCCGGCGGGAAGGTGCTGCTATTTGCATTCTTTTTCGGACTGGTGTTGGCATCCATCTTGACGATAGGTTTCAAAGTGAGCTGGTCGGCGTCGGCCGGCGCCATATTTGTAGTCGGCGCGGCAGCTGCATTTATCATCGTCAACATCGTCCCGGCGGAAGCCGATCACTCGGCGCCAACGCTCTTCGTCAGCGGCATGATTGCCATTACCGCCATGATCCTGCCGGGCATATCCGGTTCGTTTATTCTGCTTATCATGGGCCAGTATGACTTCGTACTCTCAGCCGTCAGCAATCGCGATTTGCCGCCGATCATCGCGGTGGGATTGGGCGCGGTCGTAGGCATCATTTTGTTTTCGCGTGTGCTCAGCCATTTGCTGAAGCACTACTACAATCTGACGGTGGCGCTGCTGGTGGGCTTCATGGCCGGTTCCCTGTGGAAGATCTACCCCTGGAAAGCCTGCTTGGAAAGCGATTTTGACCGCCACGGCGATTTCCGCTGTCTGGTGGAGCGGAATGTCGCGCCCGACGCGAGTTCAGAAAACTTTGCGCTGGCGATAATCCTGCTGATTGCGGGCTTTTTGCTGGTGAACCTGCTGGACCATCTGCAGTCCAAGGACAACTTCATCTTCCGCCTGATATCCCGCTGAGGGCGTCGGACTTCAGTCCTTGTCGCTGGGGCGCTTGATATCGGGCCTGTGATGTCGCAGGGCGCGTTCCTGCGCTTCGATGATGTCCTGTATCCGTGAGCGGGATAGCGCTGCCGTAACGTCGACTTGAAACGGCTCTTCAGTTTCTGCTGCTTCTTCGGCTGGCTCCGGCTGCTGGCCTAATTCTTCGAGGACTTCGCGCCGGCGGTAGACAGAAGCGGCGATGGCGTGTGTGGCGACCGGGCTGGTCAGCAGCACAAAGAGCCCGAGCGCCAGCAATCGCAGCGCTGTCGATGGCATCAGCAGGGTCGCGCCCAGCAGCAAGCCGAAGACGCCCAGCGTGGCGACTTTACCCGAGGCGTGCAGTCGGGTCAGGGTATCTGGCAGGCGGATGACCCCCAATACGCCAACCGCGCAGAAAAACAGGCCGAATATCAGCGCGGTTACGCCCAAAATCTCAAGCAGCATTTAGAAAACCCTGCCTTCAGAAATGTAACGCGCGATGCTGATGGTGCCTACAAATGCGAATGCCGCCAGCGCCGTCGCCATGTCAACGAACACCTCCGTGCCTTCCACCAGCGCCAGCATAACGATAATGCCGATAAGCAGCGTCGTGATCAAGTCAACCGCGGCCAGGCGGTCGGAGAGCCTGGGCCCGGCGATGACGCGATACGAAGCCGGCAGCAGCAAGCTGACCATGGCCAGCAAGATCAATTGAACGGCAGTTTGGGCAAATGCGCTTTCAATCATATCCCAGGATCCCCTTGATTCGCTTCAGCCGCGCCTGTTGGTCGCGCTCCAGGCGCTTGGCCGAGACCTCAACATTCAGGCTATGCACGATCATGGTGGCGCCCGCTTCGCCACTCTCTTTGAAGTCGACCACCAGCTCTCCGGGCGTGATGGTAATTCCGTGGGCGCTCACCGCGGAGATGAGATCGTTTTTGCTCTCGTCAAAGGTGCTTAGCTCTGTATTGCCGGGACTAATTTTCAGCTCTGGCGCGATCACGATCAAGGCGACCTTCACGCCTGAAATCAAGACTTCATAAGCCAGAAAGAGAACGTAGGCGACCAGGTTATAAACTTGCAGCGGCACATTTCGCAGACGAAATCCCTCTCCGCGCTGGCCGGTCGCCACCAGAACCACCAGGCTGAGCACATACGCGAGCAGAAAGTTGCCCGGCGTCGGCTTGGCAGTGTAAATCGTCCAGCCGATAGCCAAGGGCAGGGCCATGACCATTGCTTTGCCGGACTTACGCGCTTGCTCAATCATTTTTGCGCCTCCCGCAGATGGCGAGGCAATCGCCAAGAATTCTGCGCCCGTAATTTGCTTTTCATGTTATTGCCCTGGTCCCGCCGGGAACACCGCCGAGATGTAGATGGTTGGGTCTTGGATCTGCTGCACGGTGGCGCTGACCAATTGAATCAACGGCTCGGTAAAGACCGTACCTAGAAGCAGGCAGACAACAATCAGCAGCAGCGGCGCAAACAGGCTGTCGCCCTCGTCTTTGGTTTCGACCGTTGTCGGCAGGGGGCTCTGCTGGAAGATGCGCTGCCAGGCGCGGATCATGTACATCAGCGTCAGGATGCCGGCGCCGACCATGATGATTAGGTTCCGCCAATCGCCGCTTTCGACGCCGCCCTGAATCAGCGCCAATTTGCTGATGAATCCATTGAAAGGCGGTACGCCGGCCAGCGACAGCCCGCCCAGCAATACCAGCCAGCCAAGCGCGCGCGGCATGCGGCTGCCGATGCCGCTGATGTCGCCAAAATTGGCGGTCTTGGTCTTGGTATAGCTGGCTACCACGCCCATTAGCATTAGCAGGGATGACTTGATAAAGGCGTGGTTGAAGGCGTATACGATAGCGCCGATCAGCGCCAGCGTCCCGCCCCAGCCGATGCCAACCAGTATGAAGCCGATCTGGGCGAAGGTCGAATAAGCCAGCATGCGCTTGGCATTGTAGGTGCGCAGGGCGCCGAGGCTGCCGAATAATATGCCGATGATGCCGAGCGTCGACAGCCAGGGTTCCACGATATGCGCGTCCTTGACAAAGAGCAGCGTAACCAGGCGCAAAATCCCGTAGACGCCGACTTTGACCACGATGGACGAAAGCATCGCGCTGATCGGCGTCGGCGCAGTGGTATGAAAATCGGGCTGCCAGAAATGAAAGGGGAAGACGGCGCTCTTCAGCAAAAAGGCGCAGAGCAGCATCAGGGAGGAAGAGGCCGCCAGAATGGGCCGTTCGCCCGTCAGCAAGATCTGCGCGATCTGCGCCATGTTCAGCGTGCCAAACGTGGCATATAGCGAGGCGATGCCCAGCAAGAGAAAGAGCGTGCCCATGGAACTGATGAGAATATACTTGAGCGCGGCTTCAAGCCCATATTGGTCATCCGAGATAGCCGTTAAGGACACCGACGCCAGCACCATCAGCTCCATGAATACGAAGAGTGTGAAAAGGTCGCCAGTCAGCATGGCGCCGACCAGGCCAACTTCCATCAGCAGGAATAGCGGAATGAAAGCTGGGTAGGTCATGCACTTGTCGTGGCCGCGAAAGGTATAAAGCAAGCCGCCGATCATGATGGTGGTCACCATGAAGGCGAAGAGCGCGCCCAATTTGTCCGCCACCAGAACGATGCCATAAGGAGGCATCCAATTGCCCAAGGCGTATGTCTGCACACCGGCGTCGTGGACCTGCACCAACAGCGAAACGCTGAACACCCAGGCGATCAATCCGGTCAGCACGCCGATCGAGCGCTGCAAGCGGTTGGAATTGGCGAAGATCAAGGCGATGATCGCGCCGACCAGGGGCGTAACCAGAGAACCAAGCAGCAGTGTATTGTTTGCCATAGTCATCGGTCGCTACATTTCAACGATTCGCATGGAAGAAAATAGACCCCTTTCAGTGCTTCAGCTTGTTGATATCGTTTGAGTCCACCGTGTCATATCGACGCGAGATGATATTGACGAAACCAAGCACAAGCGAAAAACTGCCAAAGCTGACCACGATCGCCGTCAGTATCAGCGCTTGGATTAGCGGATCACTCGTGCTTCGTCCGGCTTCCACATTGCTGACGTAAGGGGCGAAGTCGCCCTCAAAGGCCCCTACCGCCACAAAGAACAGGTTGATGGCTGAAAAGAGTATGGCGAATCCAATGGCCGCTTTGATCAGGTCGCGGCGCAGCAGTTGAAATACGCCGATGCCAAACAAGATGCCGATGGCCAAGGCAAACATAAACTCAATCATCTGCTAGTCCTTTCTGAGTACAGCGTACGCCTGCCAATCGAGATTCGCCACCGCGCATCAACTCGTCGCCTCGACAGCTTCTGCCGAGTGTCGCCGTCCGTTGGAGCGCGCGGCAGGGTAGGCGATCGCTTCCATGATGATGCCCAGGCCGCCCATCACAGTGATCGCAATGGCTATTTCAAATATCAGCGACGAAGTGATGTGCAGACCGAAAGAGCTGACAAGCTCATAAATGCCCAGCACCTTGTCGTATTGAACATGGCCCATAAATCCCTTGCCCAGCAAGATGGGAATAGCGGCGTTGACAATGGCAATGACCAGGCCAAGGCGGGTGATAATCTCGGGGCGGAACCAGGGCAGCTGGCGCTTGGCTTCGTCGTACCCCAAGACGATATGCCAGAGCGAGATGGCCAAGCCGATGGTGACGCCGGCGGTGAAGCCGTCGCCGGGCCCGACCCCGCCGTACAGGATCTGTTCGATGCCAATCAAGATGGCGATCGGCAAGACAATATACGAAACCGTTCGCGTGAAGGGCGTCGATAGACTGGTGGCGTCCTGTATTTCGTCGACGACATCCTCGTCGAATTCGTGCAGGCTCGTGGCCTGCGCCGTTCGCGGGACGAATGCGCTGCCGCTTTGACGCCCGCGCGCGAGCAGCGTCAGTACGCCCAGCGCCGCCGTCGTGAATACGGCGATCTCCAGCAGCGTGTCCGTCCCGCGGAAGTCGGCCACGATAGCGCCGACCACGTCTTCGGTATCGACGACCCGCGCATTCTCCAGATGCCACTGGGCGACGCTCTGCTGCTCGGGCCGGCTCTGCAGCGCGATCAGCGAAAAGATGAATACGGCGCCGCCAATAGTCACAGAAATGACAAGATCGCGAACCAGCCCGAGGTTGTAGCCGTGGCGACCCGTCCACAAGCTCTGTATGACGTTGAGCCGCGTGCGCGTACGAATACGTCCCAGCATGATGATGATCAATACAGTGGCCATGGTTTCCACCAGCAGTTGCACCAGGGCCACATCCGGCGCGTGTTCGATCAGGAAAATGACGCCGATAGCGTAACCTATCACGCCGTAGGCGATAGCCGCCTTGACATGCTCGCGAACGACGACCGTCAGCATACCGGCGGTCACAGTCAAAATCAGCATAAAGATCTTCGCCAGGTCCGTGATGGTCAGCGACAAGTCGCTCGGGAAGAAGCTCTGGCCCGAGGTAAGGGTAGACAACGTACCGGATGCGATGAGGACCAAGGAAACCGCGCCCAGAATAATGACCAGATAATAGCGGACGAATCCCGATTGCGTATGCAGCACGCTGCGGCCGGCCCAGCCAATATACTCCAGCATTTCATCGTAGATCATGTCGCAGGAGAGGGGGAAGCCGATGCGCGCGATCAAAGGTTTCCGCACCACGAAGAGCGCAAATCCGGCAAGCAGGACGCCCAGGCTCAAGAAGAATACCTCGTTGAAGCCGGCGAACAAATGCAGCTCGAAAGACTTGGGCACGGCCGGCGTCAGCAGCGGAACGATGAGGGGCTCGAGCAAGAAACCCAAAGTCAATGATAACAGCGACAGTACCAGCGGGCCGAGCCTGATCAACGATGGCGGCTGATGGAAATGAATCGATTGTCGCGGCTTCTTAAGGAATACATCATAAATCAGCATATACGCGGCCATGGCGGTAAAGGCGGTGCTGAAGAGCACTACAAGCATCACCAGCGCGGTCCAGCGTCCCCCGTAGTGAAGCATAGCGTCAAGCAAGACCTCTTTGGCGACGAAGCCCAGTAGAAAGGGCATCCCGGCCATGGACAGCGCCGAGATCACTGTGACCGCAAACATCGCCGGCATCCGCTGTCGCAGCCCGCCAAGCTTGTCAATGAAACGGGTGCCGGTGGCATGGTCAATTGTGCCGGCAACCAGGAAAAGCGCGGACTTATACAGCGCGTGAGCGATGATGCCCACCAGCGCCGCCTTGATTCCGATTTGACCGGGCAGGCCCAGCATGGCGACGATCGCGCCCAGTTTGCTGACGGTGGAATATGCCAGCAGCGCTTTGAGGTCACGCTGTTTGACGGCGAAATAGGCGCCAACCAGCATGGTCAATAGGCCGGTAATCAGCAGTGTGCTTGACCAAAGTTCATTCTGGTGCATAACCGGCGAAAGTCGAGCGAATAGATAGATGCCGGCTTTCACCATGGTGGCGCTGTGCAGATAAGCGCTGGCCGGCGTCGGCGCACTCATGGCGCCGGGCAGCCAGAAATGGAAGGGGAACTGCGCGCTCTTGGTGAATCCGCCCAGCATGATCAGAATGGCGAATAGCGTATACCAGTCGTGCTGCGCCAGTGACGAGGCGCGCAAAATGTCAGTGAGGTCGGCGGCGACTCTAGTGCCCTCGTCCGGATACAATATCTGTCCCGCCGCCACGCTCAGCATGATGATGCCGATGATCAGCGCCAGTGCGCCGCCGCCGGTTACGAACAGCGCTTTGAAGGCGCCGGCCCGGGCTTCGGCGTCATCAGCGCCTTTGAAGCCGATGAGTACGAAGGATGTGACGCTGGTCAGCTCCCAGGCGACGAACATCAGCAAGAGATTGCCTGACAGCACAACTGAGAGCATGGCGCCGGCAAAGCCCGACAGCCAGATCATGAAGCGATTATATTCCGCGGGCGCGTCGAAATAGTAGCCGGCGTAGAAGAATATCAGCGCGCCGACGCCTGTGATGATAAGCCCAAAGAGCAGCGACAAGCCGTCGAGGTAAAACGACAGACTGATGCCGAGCGATGGCGCCCATTCGAAGGTCTGAACGATTGCGCCTTGGCCCTGTACTCGCGGCAGAAAGCTCAGCAGCCAGACGAACAGCGCCGCCATCACGAGCGATGATACGAGCGTCTGCGTCGCTTTGCTTAGCTTTCCTTGTACAGCAGGCAGGGCAAGTGCCAAGGCCAGAACAAATGGCGCCGCCGAGATTAAGACGAGGTCCATGCTGATTCGTATCTTGTTAGGCTAATGTTCCTGTACGGTGTCAAGCAATATAAACGCTGGCATTCGCATCGCAAGGTTAAGCTTACCCGCTGCGCCAAGGCATTCAATGGCTAAAAGTAATAACGGAATTCGATATAGTTTGTCAATAAGCCGCAGGTGGAATTGACGGGCGCTTCCGCTGCAGATATACAACATGGCTTCACCGTTACGGTCTCGCTGCTCTAAAGCCCTTCAATTCGCCAGACGCTGCCTCAGCGCGGCGGTCAGGGCGGGCACGACATCGTATAGGTCGCCCACGATGCCGTAACGCGCCAATTTGAATATCGGCGCCTCAGCGTCTTTGTTGATCGCCACGATAATCTTGCTGCCGCGCATGCCCGCCTGATGCTGAATGGCGCCGCTGATGCCGCAGGCGATATACAGATCGGGGTTGACGACCTTGCCGGTCTGGCCAACCTGATGGTCATAGGCGATATATCCGGCATCCACGGCCGCACGGCTGGCGCCGACGGCCGCGCCAAGCGCGTCAGCCAAGGGACGCAGCGTGTTCTCGTAGCCGTCTTTGGCTTTCCAGATCTTGGCTTCGTCACCGCTTATCCCATCCGGCGGGGATTTCGGGTTGTTGGCCATGCCTCTGCCGCCGCTAACGATGATGGCGGCGTCGGTCAGGCTCGCCTTGCCAAGCTCGGAGGCGAAACTTTCGATTTCAGTTGCTATTTCATCGGCCACATCGACCGAATTCGCTACTTCCAGTGCAGGCGCGGCGCCATCTGTCGTCTCTGCCGGCTGAAAAGCGCGCCCTCGGATCGTGACGAATGTTGTCGCCGTATTGGCCGTCATCTCCATCACAACTTTGCCGGCATAGGCTGGGCGCACGCCGATGATTCGTCCCCCTTCCAGGCGCAAGTCAATAACGTCGGAGATGAGACCGCTGCCGCTATCGACCGCGGCGCTTGCCAGCAGTTCGCGCCCACGGTTGCTGGCGACCGCAACCACCGCGCTGGGACGATGCTTCTCCACCAAATCGCTCAGCAGCGCGGCGTAGCTCTCCAGACGATATTCGCGCAAGGCATTTTCGTCACAAATGATCGCTCGCGCGGCGCCGTGTTGCCCGGCAGCGCTGGCGATGATTTGCGCATTTTCGCCGAATACGAGGGCGACAATGTCCGTCGCTTGCGCCTCGGCGATGATTCTGGCGGCGCCGAGCGCTTCCCAACTGCTTGAAAGTGCGCGCCCCTCGAAGGTCTCGATCCAGACGAAGACGCTCACAGCACTTTCTCCTCGAATAGACGCTCGACCAATGTCTGCGCCGTCGCCTCCAGGTCGCCGGCTTCTATGATTTCGGTGGACACTTCGCGCGCGGGAGGATTCGTGTAGCCTATCACTGACGTAGCTGCTTCAGGCGCCTCGATGCCCAGGTCTGCCGCGTTCCAGACTGGAATAGTCGCCTTGGCCGCCTTGCGAATGCCGAGGAAGTTGGGATAGCGCGGCTCGTTTATGTCCTTCATCACGGAGATGACCGCCGGCAACTTGGCCGCGACCACCTGCTTGCCTTGTTCCAGCATTTTCTCTACTCTGATCGCGCCCGCCTCGTAATCAGCTTCCAGGATGGCCGAGACATAGCTGAGCATGGTCCAGCCCAAGCGCCGCGCCAGTTGATAAGTGTGCTGATCGGTGGCCACGTCAACGCTTTCCTTGCCGAATATGACCAGGTCGACATCGCCGATTTTACGGATGGCGCCGGCCGCCAAAGCCGACCATACCAAGCTGTCGTTCATGTCGGCGCCCGCCTCTTCCACGCGCAGGGCATTCTTGACGCCCATAGCCATGCTGTGCTTCAAGGCGTCGTTGTGGAGCTCCGAGCCGATAGCGATGACGGTCGAGTCGCCCGCGCCGTTTTTCGCCTGAACAATGGTTTCTTCCAGGGAGTATTCATCCCAGGGGTTGACGACTGTGGCCAGGTCTCCCCAAGTGACTTTCCCCTCGGAATCCACCCACACTTTGGCGGCGGTGTCCGGCGTGCTTCTAGTGAAAGTTACAACATGCACCTGCAGCGCTCTCCCGGCTCAAAGACGTCCCGCAAGTATTGTACATAAAACGCGCTTGAAACTTAATCCTGATTAGATTCCACTTCTGCTTTTGCGCCGGCTTTCTCGAGTTCCAGGCGATCGGGCAGGACAGTCGCATCGTCGACCAGGGCGGCGGTCAGGCAGCAGGTCGTGAGCATGGCGTCGCTAAGGTCGGCGCCGCGCAAATCCGCGCCCCACAAATTGACGCCGGTCAAGTCAGCATTTTGAAATGAACAGCCTTGCAACTTGGCCCGGGCCAAATTCGCGCCGCGCAGATTCGCGCCAGCAAAGGACGCCGCGGACAAGTCCGCCTCCCGGAAATGCGCGTCGCGCAGGTCGGCCCCATCAAAGTTGGCCGCGCGCAGATCACAATAGCCGAAATAGGCGCCTTGCAGTTTGGCGCTCATGAATTGCGCCCTCGGCATTATTGAAGACGAAAGTATGACCTTGCTCAAACGCAGGCACGACCAGTTGACGCCCTCCAGGCTGCCGTCTTGATGCGCCAGGCGTTCTTTCAGAATCTCGATCAGCGTGTGCCGTTTGCTATCGCTGGCGCTGGCGCCGACGCGTCCAATCAGTTCCTCAGCGGGCACGAACTTATAGCGCAAGGCAGTGATCGATCGGCGAAAGCGATGGGCAAGGCGCATTGACGCGACTCGGATATCTGTCCACGGCCTGAAATGGTAGCGTCGGTGCATTCGCCGTACAAGAGCGGCTGCCGGCAATTCCTTTGGCTAGATTGATTAGGTCTGCACAGCGATTTTTGTGTGTTTGTGCTATTAGGTCATGTCGCCCGATTCGCTATGCTAATAGTAACGCAGAATGGAGCTACTGTCCTCCTGAGACATCCTCCTATGGCGATTGCGACGAGAAACGCTGAGTTGCTCATAACCACCTACCTGGAAATGACGAATTCCGATCATTTTGTGCCGGCGTACATCCAGGCCGGCGATGTTGAGATCGTGAAGATGGAGATGCCGGATCTCGGCTTCTACAAATTTCTTTATCAATCCGTTGGCGAGGAGTGGGCTTGGCGCGATCGCTTACAGATGTCCAATGCCGAGCTGCGCCAGGTATTGACCTCGGATAATACGCAAGTTCATGTTTTGTATGTCAGCGGCTCGCCGGCCGGCTACGTCGAATTGTATCGCCACAATGACAAGGCGGTGGAGATCGTTTACTTCGGTTTGCGGCGCGATTATATGGGGCGTGGCTTGGGCAAGCACTTGTTGAGTTACGGGGTCGCGCGCGCCTGGGAGATGGACGCCAAGCGGGTTTGGCTGCACACCTGCAACCTGGACGGCCCTCACGCGCTGGCCAATTATCAGAAGCGCGGCTTTCGGATTTACGATGTTGTCGAAGAGCCGATGCCCGAGCTGTACAGCTAGCGGTCGGCCATTATCGCTTCGATCAACGCGCGGTTCTCGCCGCTCAAATCCAAGATAACGCGGTCTGCCAAGCCCGTGTAACGTGCCTTGATTCGTTCGAGTACGTCTTGCGGCCGCGCGACGATGGCTATTTCATCCAGGATTTCATCGGTAATCTGCTGATGCAGCGCGTCGCTTTTTAGCTCCCTGGTCGGCTGATCCCTCTCGTCGGCAGAGATGTCCCAGTTATGGAAAGCAGCGAGCCGGCGAAATGCCTCTGTGTTGGCTGCCGAAGCGATGCGAAGTTTCAGCGTATTTCGCGCTTGACGCATGGCTGCGTCGTCAATACCGCTGGCAATCATCACCGGGACGGCCAGCGCGAAGTCGTTTTCAGCGCGCCCGGCCGCCCGCAAGCCCGCGGCAAAAGACGGCTTTAGCACAGTTCCAAGATAGTCTGCGCTGTGAATCGCGCACGAGTGCAAACCCTGGCAGAGCGCGCCGGCCAGCTCAGCGACTGACGCGTCCATGCCGGCTAGATAAATCGGGATATCGGGATGGTCGATCGGGCCCGGATTGAAGAAGGGCGCCATCAGCCGAAAGGTGTAGTATTGGCCGCGGTAGCGCAGGCGATCGTCCGTCTGGAAAGTGTGCCAAATGGCGCGCAGGCTTTCGATGTATTCGCGCATGCGAGCGGCGTCCTTGCCAAGACCGCCGGCTGAATCTACCGGCGCATTCAACCCCAGGCAGAAGCGTCCGCTTGACTGTCGCGCCAGATCCCAGGCGATTTGGGCGGTGACCATGGGACTGCGTGGGAAAGCAGCCGCCCGATACGCGCCCAACTCAATCATGCTGGTCTCTTTCGCCGCGATAGTCAGCGAAAAGAACGGGTTGTGCGCTTGTTCCGCCACCCATGCCGCGGCGAATCCTAGGCGCTCGGCCAACAGGATGAGGTCTGCGTCGGCGCGCATTCGATTGGAGGGAAAGATGCGGACATCGAGTTTCATGTTTCTCGTTCCGATGATTTGCGTCACAGAATCAAGCCAGCGCCCTGCATTCTGAACCAGTCGCGCCAGTGACGATAATCGGGAAAGCAGTGCTCGACCAGCGCCCAGAATGCCGGGCTGTGGTTCAAGACCCGCAAATGGCACAACTCATGCACGATTACGTAGTCGATGGCCGGCTCGGGCGCCATCATCAGGCGCAGGTTAAGATTGATATTTCCCTTTGACGAGCAGCTGCCCCAACGGGTCTTTTGATTTTTCACGCGGACTCGCGCAAACTGGAATCCATGAATCGCCGCCAACTCACACACCCGCGCTGGCAGATAATTGACCGCCAAAGCGCGGTAATAAGCTTCAACGGCTTGACGACGCGAGCCGACATCGGAGGCATCAGGGCTATCGGACAGCGAAAGCACGAGGGAGGAACCGCAAATCTTAACCTTGACGCGCCCGTATTCTGGATTCGACCTTAGCTCGAGCGTATAGGGTCGGCCAAGAACGAAGAAAACTTCGCCATTTTCGTATGTCCTTGACGGCAGTTTATTTGCGGCGTCGCGGAATCTTTCGCGGGTCGAAAGGACCCAGGCCGATTTTTCTTTGAGTACTTCTTCTGGCGCCGGGCTGCTGATCCCCAGCGGGTAGACAACTTCCAGGCCGTCGCGTTGGCTGAATCGGACGCTGATGCGCTTGGCGCGTTTGCTCACGCGTACGCGGTAAGCGACGTTAGTTTCGCCCAAATCTACAGTCGGCATCAGCGACCCATCGCCTTGGCTGCGTGCTGCCAGATCAGTTGCTTGCTGCCGTCTGATGGCTCAAAGGGGAAGTAGAAGCCGGCGCGATCTAGCAAGCCGTCATAGCGTTCGCGCAGCTTGTAGGGCAGCTCGTCCGGCGGCGCGATCACGGCGAATTGCTCAAGCATGTCATCGCTGATGAGCTTGTGCATTTCCCCCCAGCGGGCGCGCCGCAGCAATGTGTTTAGCTGCGGAACCAGGTCTTGCCAGCCATGCAGCTCCAGCACGGGCTGATAGCTCGGGGTACTAGCGTAGAAGGCGATCTGCGACTTGGTCAGCAGCTTGCTTTCTTCGATTGCTGTTTCGTCTGCGCCGGTCACGACAAACACCGCGCAGGAGAGCGAAAGCGGCTGTTGGACTGCGCCGCGCTCGCGACCCGCCGCAAAAGCCGGCATCAACACTTGGCGCAGATAACGCGGCGTGTGGAAGGAATGCACATGAAACCCGTCGCAGAGCTCGCCGGCCAGCCGCGCCAGACCGGTGTTTACGCCAGCGATGTAGATGGGAATGCCGTCGTGGGGCATCGGCCGGGGCCCGTCTGCTAACTCGGAGAGCGTGAAGCTGTAGTAGTCGCCGCAGTAGCTGAGTTCGTCGCCGGATTCAAAGCTCCGCCATATAGTGCGCAAGGCGCCGATATACTCGCGCAGTTGTTGGACCGGTTTTCCCCAGGTCGCGCTAAAGCGCTTGGTGATATGCGGCTTGATCTGTGTTCCCAAGCCCAGGATGAAGCGGCCGCCGGTTTGCTCCGCAAGGTCCCAGGCTGTCTGCGCCATGAGCAGCGGGCTGCGCGGAAAAGCGACGGCGATCGCTGTGCCGAGCGTGATTCGTTCGCTGGCCAATGCGGCGTGCGCCAGCGGCAGGAAGGGGTTATGCGCCGCTTCCGCCACCCAAAGTCCGTCAAAGCCGTAGTCTTCCACGGTCTTCGCCAGGGCGCCGGCGGCGTTTAAGTCCTTCGCGAACACGGTGACATCAAATTTCATCAATTCGCCCTGGGCTGCCGAGGCTGATATTGTCCGAATTCCAAGCTTACTTCAGCACAACTATAATAGCAGCAGCGGGTTATGGATGATACAATCGTTGACGCTAGGTTTGAAAAGCCCTTTGGGCGTCGGCCGCAAGCATCGGGTCAGAGCGCTGAGGGACAGTCGGAGTTGGGAAGGGCATGACCGCCAGAAGTTCTCGGTCAGTCAACATCGGGTTGCGCAATGTTGTTGCGACCATTCTCATCGCTTTGGGCTTGGTCTTCGTCTGGGAGATCCGCGGCACATTAATGTTGACCTTTGCCGCGGTCGTGCTGGTGGTGCTCTTCACCATGCCGGTTCGTCTGTTGATGCGCCGATTCGAGATGAATCGCCTGGTCGCCATCGTGGTCAGCGTTTGCGGCTTCTTCGTGATCCTGGTTCTCATTGGCTTGTCGATTCTGCCGATCATCGTCAACCAGTTTGATGAGCTGGCCAACAATGTGGTTCCGCGCGGCGTCGAAGTTGCGCGCGAGGCGCTCACCCGCGAGGCGCTGCTTGAGCAATTTGCTTTTCTGGAACCAGTTCTCACCGGCGCAAACGACGATCTGATCAATCAGTTCATCTCCCAGGTTACCGATGCCATCGGCCGGCTGGGCGGTACGGTGCTGCCGGTTGTCGGCGGTGTGGCCAACACTATATTGAGCGTCCTGATCATCTTTTTCTTGAGCATGTATCTTCTGGCTGAGCCCGAGCTCTACGTTAATGGCATCATCAAACTCACGCCCATTTGGTACCGCGAACGTATGCAGACGATCCTGCGCCGCATCGACACGACTTTGCGGGCCTGGCTCAGTGTCACCGGCGTGTCCATGGTTGTCGTGGCCATCTTGACTGGCCTGGGCTTGTCGCTGCTGGGAATCCGCGAATGGGTCGCGCTGGGCGTATTGGCGGGCGTGTTGTCCTTCATCCCAAACTTTGGCCCGGTGGTCGCGCTGATTCCGTCCGTAGCGGTTGCGCTGGTGCAGGCGCCAGCGAATGTAGTCTGGACGGTAGTTATTATCTACGGTGTTTCGTTCTTCCAGAGCCAGGTGGTCAGCCCGGTGCTGGCCAGCGAGAGAATGAATATGCCCGCTATCCTGATTCTGCTTGGTCAGATTATCTTCGGCTTCTTCTTCGGATTCCTGGGGCTGATGTTGGCGGTGCCGCTCAGCGCCTGCGTCGCTGTTCTGGTTGATGAAATGTATGTCAAAGACGTCTTGGGAGATCGGCGGAAGGCCGATGTCGAAGACGAAGCGCCAGTTGACCTCCGGCAAGACGAACTGGTCCCCGAATTGTCGTAAGGCCGTGCATTCCGATTCTGCTGTCTGAATCTCATATCAGCGAATTCGCCAGGTTTGGCCGACGCTGGCATGTGAGAGTATCATAAGAATCCGCAAGCTCGCCTCGTGGCGCGGGCTTGAACGACGACTTATTTGTCAATGCCTTCATTGCGATCGGCTTTGCCTGGGCTGAATCTTTACCCGTCCGATAGAAACGCATAAATTCATAGATCGTATCCTTGACACGGTAGTGTATCGAATTCGGTTGAAATTCATACGAGCCGATATGGGTTAAGCACACGCGCGACAGTAGCGATTAAACCTGTCCTCGAGTGAAATGCGCCTTTGGGGCGGAAAAGCCGTCTCAACATTCGATTGACCCGTTCCAAGAGGCTGGTCGTTCGTAAAGCCGAGCGCGGCCACTTAGGGTATCGCTGCAGTACCCGGAAAAAGGCAATGGTCTCCTGCCAATCTCGTTGCAGCGTGGCGACTAAATCAGATTGTGTTTCGGCATAAGTCCGACAGAAAGCATCCCTTAATTCTGTTGCTTCTCGACTGTCTTTCGCCTCAAAGATGGCGCGAATGGGTTGCAGGATGCGCTGTTTGAATTGACGGGCTTGTCCGCTGGGCAAGGCATCGGGGACTTGAATGCTCTGCCAGAGATTGCGCAGCTTGTGGAAGGCGCAACGTTGATGTGGTACATGAGGGTGCAGATAGTTCAGCGCGGCAATCAAGCCCTTGCTGCCGTCATGAATGAAGTGTTCCAGCCCCCGTTGGCGATATAGCTTGCGCGCCGCCAAGTCGGATAAGAGGCCTTCCCAAGCCTGGCGACTTTCATCCTCAGCCAACTGCCAGCCCACAATGCCCCAGCGCCGGTTTTGCGGATACAGTCCCAAAGCCACCAGGACACAGACTTTGCGCCGCGCTTTGACCGAGCGTTGGCGTTGGCGACTGTCGACTTTGCTCTGACCGGTATCCTCGAGCAAGGTCAGCCAAATGGCGTCCAGCATGACCACTGGCGGGCAACTGGTCAAGGGCATCGCTGGCGGCATCCGCACCGCTTGCGCCTCCCGATTCAAAGTCCGCAAGCCCATTTGAGTGCCACACTGCTCGCCGATTTCCGCCTGCATTTGCCGCAAACTCAAGCCTAAATCCGCCCAGCGCCCAATGCGATCACAGACATCATCCCAAATTTGTTGATAGGGCTTGAGGATGGAAAAGGGTATCTTGACACTGCCATTACATTGACAGCGCACACGCGGCAGCCAGACCTGCAACACCCCATAATCCGTCACTAATTGACGCCGACGCCGTCCATTGCGCACAAAATCACTAGCCTGCTGACTGCCGCAGACTTGACAGGTCGCTTGACTTTGACGCGATACCTGCGAGCGCCTTTGGTAGGCTTGGCGATACAACCGGGCGGTGACTTCCCGCTCCAGTTGAGATTCAATCATTTGAGACGCGGTCGCGGCCAGTTTGGCTCTCAGGCCCGCCAAAAAAGATTTGAAACCATATCCTGGCTGCGTTATCCTAGTGTACATGACGTGGCTCCTGTTCTTTTGCTTTGCTAGGACAACTAGCATGAATCGGAGTTCACGTCATTTCTATTTCAACCGAATTCGATACACTACCCTTGACACAGTGTTTTGCGCTTGTTATGCTGTTTGAACTAAAAGTGAGGGCGAGTCTCTCGCTTTTTTGCGCGGCTTAGTATAGGTGTGTCGCGTGGTGCGGATTAACAGCAGAATAGCAGGTTAAGACAGAGCGAATCAAACCCTGTGAATACGGAGAGTTTGATCCTGGCTCAGGATGAACGTTGGCGGCGTGCCTAATACATGCAAGTCGAACGATAAGGCGCCCTTCGGGGTGCTGGAGAGTGGCGAACGGGTGAGTAACACGTAACTGATCTGCCCTTTAGACTGGGATAACCTTTGGAAACAGAGGCTAATACCGGATGTTCTCGCGGTAGTTAGAGCGCCGTGAGTAAAGGCTTATGCGCTAAGGGATGAGGTTGCGAGCCATCAGCTGGTTGGTGAGGTAAAGGCTTACCAAGGCGATGACGGTTAGGGGATCTGAGAGGGTGGCCCCCCACACTGGGACTGAGACACGGCCCAGACTCCTACGGGAGGCAGCAGTAAGGGATATTGCACAATGGACGGAAGTCTGATGCAGCGACGCCGCGTGGGTGAAGAAGGTTTTCGGATCGTAAAGCCCTTTTCTATGTGACGAGAGAGGACGGTAGCATAGGAATAAGTGTCGGCTAACTACGTGCCAGCAGCCGCGGTAAAACGTAGGACGCGAACGTTATCCGGAGTTACTGGGCGTAAAGCGCGCGTAGGCGGTTATTTAAGTTACCTATGAAAGATACAGGCTAAACTTGTATTGGTTAGGTAAAACTGGATAACTAGAGAGAAATAGAGGGAAGTAGAATTCCGGGTGTAGTGGTGAAATGCGTAGATATCCGGAGGAATACCAGTGGCGAAGGCGGCTTCCTGGATTTCCACTGACGCTGATGCGCGAAAGCGTGGGTAGCGAACGGGATTAGAAACCCCGGTAGTCCACGCCGTAAACGATGTACATTAGGCGTTCGGTTACGCAAGTAATTGAGTGTCGCAGCAAACGCGATAAATGTACCGCCTGGGGAGTACGGTCGCAAGGCTAAAACTCAAAGGAATTGACGGGGGCCCGCACAAGCAGCGGAGCGTGTGGTTTAATTCGAGGCTACGCGAAGAACCTTACCTGGGAATGACATGTTGGTAGTACGGAAGCGAAAGCGGAAGGGCCCTTCGGGGAGCCAACACAGGTGCTGCATGGTTGTCGTCAGCTCGTGCCGTGAGGTGTTCGGTTAAGTCCGCAAACGAGCGCAACCCTCGGTGCTAGTTATACGTGTCTAGCATGACTGCCCGTGACAAACGGGAGGAAGGTGGGGATGACGTCAAATCAGCATGGCCTTAATATCCAGGGCGACACACACGCTACAATGGTCGGTACAATAGGTAGCGAAGGGGCGACTTGGAGCGAATCCTTCAAAGCCGGTCTCAGTTCGGATTGCAGGCTGCAACTCGCCTGCATGAAGTCGGAGTTGCTAGTAACCGCGAATCAGCACGTTGCGGTGAATACGTTCCCGGGCCTTGTACACACCGCCCGTCACGTCATGGGAGTTGGTCGAGCCTGAAGTCGGGAAGCCAACCTTCTGGGGGCTACTGCCTAGGGCAGGATCGATGACTGGGACGAAGTCGTAACAAGGTAGCTGTAGCGGAAGCTGCGGCTGGATCACCTCCTTTCTAAGGGAGCGGTTAGAGATAACCGCGAGTTACATGTAGGGGCGACTCTGTGAGTCGCCTTTGCGAGAGTGTGTAAGACAAAGGGTGTAGAGACGCTGGTTTTAGCCTGCTATTGTGCTGTTAATCGTATAAGAGATTGGTTTGGATTTGGGGCAGTAGCTCAGTTGGTTAGAGCGCGCGCCTGATAAGCGCGAGGTCGCAAGTTCAAGTCTTGCTTGCCCCACAGGAATGGGGACATAGCTCAGTTGGGAGAGCGCCTCGCTTGCACCGAGGAGGTCAGGGGTTCGAGTCCCCTTGTCTCCACAGGGCAGCAAGGGCCGGCCGGCTTGTCTTGACGCGGGGATATAGCTCAGTTGGGAGAGCGCGTCAATCGCACTGACGAGGCCAGGGGTTCGAGTCCCCTTATCTCCAAATTAGGGGCGGGATGTTGAGTTGTGGGTTGCGCATGAGATTGTCTCGCGCGCAACCGGGGATTCAAGATCCCGAGCCAGTCGTCAGCTTTGGCGGGCGAGTGCAAATTAACAGTAGAATAATCAACGCGAAGGTAATACCTATAAGCGCGTGCCAGATGAGCCGGAAACACCGTACGATAGTACGGAAAGCGATTAAGGGTACACAGTGGATGCCTAGGCATCTCGTGCCGAAGAAGGACGTGTTATACTGCGAAAAGCTTCGATGAGGTGTATAAGACCGTAAGAGTCGAAGATGTCCGAATGGGGAAACCCGGCGGCGTTCAAATGCCGTCATCCCGCGAGAGCGGTAGGGGAACCGTCCGAACTGAAACATCTAAGTAGGGCGAGGAAAAGAGAAGATTCTGCGAGTAGTGGCGAGCGAAAGCGGATTAGCCCAAACCATATGCCACGGTGTATGGGGTTGTAGGACTTGAATAAACTGCGGAAACTGGAAGCCGAACGATCTGGGAAGGTCGTCCGAAGAGGGTGAGAGGCCCGTAGGCGTAAGAGAACGCAGTGTCGAGTATCCTGAGTAGCACGATACACGCTAACATTGTGCGAAACAGGGGGGTCCACCCTCCAAGGCTAAATACACGAGATGACCGATAGCGCATTAGTACCGTGAGGGAAAGGTGAAAAGAACCCCGGCGAGGGGAGTGAAATAGAATCTGAAACTGTGTACTTACAACCGGTCGGAGGGATGAGAGATCATCCTGACGGCGTGCCTTTAGGAGAATGAGCCAGCGAGTTAATGTGCGTGGCGAGCTTAAGACAGAGACAGTCGCAGGCGCAGGGAAACCGAGTCTGAAGAGGGCGGTTAAGTGGCGCATATTAGACACGAAACCAGGCGAGCTAACCATGGCCAGGAAGAAGTTACGGTAACACGTAATGGAAGTCCGCACCCACCGATGTTACAAAATCGGGGGATGAGTTGTGGTTAGAGGTGAAATGCCAAACGAGCCTGGAGATAGCTTGTTCTCCCCGAAATAGCTTTAGGGCTAGCGTTGTGAGTTGGGTGTCGGAGGTAGAGCACTGTATGGGCTAGGGGGCGTCAAGCTTACTGAACCCAAACAAACTCCGAATGCCGTCATGCCGATCACAGCAGTTGGACTGCTTGAGATGAGTTAAGTAGTCGAGAGGGAAAGAACCCAGACCCTCGTCTAAGGTCCCGGAATGTATGCTAAGTGTAAAACGAGGTGAGTGTGTTGAGACAGCTAGTAGGTTGGCTTAGAAGCAGCCATCCTTTAAAGAGTGCGTAACAGCTCCCTAGTCAAACGCATTTGCGCGGATAATGTAACGGGTCTAAAGCATACTACCGAAGACAGGGATAACGAGAGTTATGGTAGGGGAGCGTTCTGATAGCGGGGAAGGTGTGCTGTGAGGCGCATTGGAGCGATCAGGAGTGCGAATGCTGGCATGAGTAGCGAGAAATAGGTGAGAACCCTATTCGCCGGACGTCTAAGGTTTCCGACGGAAGGTCAGTCCGCGTCGGGTTAGTCGGGCCTAAGCCGAGGCTGAGAAGCGTAGGCGATGGACAACGGGTTAATATTCCCGTACCGGTATGTGGAGTGAATGCGGCAGCTTGTGGTAGAGTCAGCCTCTGAGTGGATTGAGGTGGTAAGCGGTGAGATGCCGTGAAGCCGTGCCTTAGGGCAAGAAGTGACAGTATCCATGGGACGAGAAAAGCTGTATTGATGTTGAAGCATGCCGACCGTACCGCAAACCGACACAGGTAGACGAGTAGAGAATACGAAGGCGAACGGGAGAACCTCTGCTAAGGAACTAGGCAAAATGGATCCGTAACTTCGGGAGAAGGATCGCCTGGTGTAAGAGCCAGGTTGCAGTGAAAAGGCTCTGCCGACTGTTTACCAAAAACACAGGTCTCTGCAAAAGCGCAAGCTGAAGTATAGGGGCTGACGCCTGCCCAGTGCCGGAAGGTTAAGTGGAGTTGTGAGAGCAGCGAAATGAAGCCCCGGTGAACGGCGGCCGTAACTATAACGGTCCTAAGGTAGCGAAATTCCTTGTCGGGTAAGTTCCGACCCGCACGAAAGGCGTAACGAGTGGAGCACTGTCTCAGCAGGGGACCCGGCGAAATTGAAGTATGCGTAAAAATGCGTATTACCCGCAGCAGGACAAAAAGACCCCGTGGAGCTTTACTGTAGCTTGCCATTGCGTTAGGGCGCTACTTGTGCAGGATAGCTGGGAGACGTGGAAGCGCGCGCGTCAGCGTGTGTGGAGTCAATGTTGAGATACCAGCCTGGTAGGGCTTTGGCCCTAACCTGAGCATTCACAGTGCTAGGGACAGTGGCAGGTGGGCAGTTTGACTGGGGCGGTCGCCTCCGAAAGAGTAACGGAGGCGCCCAAAGGTTGGCTCAGATGGAATGGAAACCCATCGTAGAGTGTAAAGGCAGAAGCCAGCTTGACTGCGAGACTGACAAGTCGAGCAGAGACGAAAGTCGGGCTTAGTGATCCTACGGCACAGAGTGGAATGACCGTAGCTTACCGGATAAAAGCTACCCCGGGGATAACAGGCTAGTCTTGCCCAAGAGTTCAAATCGACGGCAAGGCTCGGCACCTCGATGTCGGCTCATCGCATCCTGGGGCTGAATAAGGTCCCAAGGGTTGGGCTGTTCGCCCATTAAAGCGGTACGTGAGCTGGGTTCAGACCGTCGTGAGACAGGTCGGTCTCTATCCGCTGTGGGCGTTGGGAATTTGCGAGGAGTTGCCCCTAGTACGAGAGGACCGGGGTGGACGAAGCGCTCGTGCTTCAGTTGTCGCGCCGGCGGCATAGCTGAGTAGCGACCTTCGGGCCGGATAACCGCTGAAAGCATCTAAGTGGGAAGCCATCCTCAAGAAGAGATTCCCCATTGGTATAACCAAGTAAGACCGCTGGGAGACTACCAGTTAGATAGGCGGGGGGTGTAAGCGCAGTAATGCGTGTAGCTGACCCGTACTAATGGTCGAGGGCTTTCCGTACTATGGTGCGGTGTATCGGGCTTATGTGGAACGAGCGAGTGGTAGTGCCTAAGTGTTGATTATGAGCTGATCTTGACCCTGAGGGTGTGAGCAGGGCAGAGCAGTGTTGGTGGCTAGAGCCGCGGGGGTACACCCGGATCCATCCCGAACCCGGCAGTTAAGCCCGTGAGCGCAGATGGTACTGCATTGGAGACGATGTGGGAGAGTATGCCGTCGCCAACACTTCTCTGCCCTGTTCCCGCCCTCTTTTTTGTGAACGAGCTTGCCGAAAGCTGGTATCATGCAAAGTAGATTTGATGTATTGGCGCTTTTCAAACCGGTGTAAACAAAACTGAGGGCATTCTCTCTACATTTGAACTAAGCTTGGCAAGCGTACGTGTTTGTTTGACCAGCATAGCATTAGCAGGAAGATATATCCTTCTTCATTTGACTTCAAGAGTATAACTCAAGCAAACGGCTTCGAAAATCAAATCAAAGATCGTTATGGGATTACCTTCTGAATCATTTTCTCACACCATCCTTCTAGTAACTTGTTTCATTTTTGTCTTTGCTTTTGGCACAAAAAACGCCAAAAACGAACCCGCGACCGTCAGCGATATTTACTCGGTTAGGCGCCTGTATGAAACTCGCCATCATCCGTTGTTTAGTGTGGATGAAACCATCCGAGCCATCGTTTCTGTAAACACCAGAAATCACACCCCTTTATATCCCGCACTACTGAACCTCTGGGCACGTGCCGCAGGACGCGATCTATTCTCCCTGCGACTATTCTCGATCTTCCTCGGCTTACTCACAATTGCAACCACTTATCGATTGGCGCGTTTGAGCGGTAAGGCTGAAGCCCTTGATACCGCGCTTTTCCTGTCGTTTCTGGCTTTTTTCCTCTACTACACGCAGATTGCTCGAGTCTATGCGCTGCTGATACTCCTGGCGCCATGGGTGCTTTTCTCATATTGGAAAGCGCTGCGCGCTGCGGCGAAGAATTACAGAAATTCCTGGCTGTCCCTGGCAATCGGCTCGTCCGCGCTTTTATATACCCACCTCTTTGGCATTTTCGTACTTGCGGCAATCGGAATCTACCACATTGCGTTTGCGCCGAGAAACAGGCGTTGGATCACAGTCTGTCTCGCGCTGATCGTCGCCGGAATAGTATTTTTGCCTTGGTTGCCGATCGCGCTTGAAGGCATGTTAATGTGGAACGTATCCGAAAGCGGCAGTTTGCCAATCTTCGATGCCGTTGCTGCCGCGTTTTCAGCGTACTCCAATGGACTAACACCGTTGATTCCGATCACGGGCTTGGTCATTGCGCGCAATTACAGGCGTCTTGGCGGTCCGCAACGTTATATCGTAGTTGTCGCTTGTTTGCTGCTAATTATGCTCTTGGCGGCAAACGAATTTACTACCGTAATTGTTGCGCAAAGGATGAGGTATACGCTAATTCTGGCATCTGTGTGGGGTGCTGCAATTGCAATTGGTCTCAATTTGCTGCCTCGCTGGAGCCAATTGCGTATTCCATCGCTGATATGTTGGGTCGTCGCCTTCTTTGCGTTTTGGGGAAGCGATGATATGCGTCTTTACAACAATTCATTAGACCTGCGACATGATGACGTGCCGAACTATCAATACTTAATATATGAACCCAGCATTTCACCTCACAGCAGCGACTTTGTACTCAGCTTTCATCAGGATTCTCCTTATAGATCAAAACATAGACTACATTACTATGGCAACATGACTGGCTCCTGGAGAGGAATTATTCAATTCTGGAACAGCAATCCTGATGATGTGGGCATTCTAAGTTCGGACCCGCGCTACAACGACCTTCAGAGTATGACCAAATGGAATTTTCCCATATGGGCTATTCATGATCCCCGACGCACCGATCCGCAGGCAATGCCGGCCTATCAGTCTTACTTTGTTCCCCAGTTCCACTCATGTGGACGCTACCTTGACACAGCAGACACTGTCGTCGACTTGTACGTAAAAAGGTCGATTAAATGCGCGCTACTTACCTCTGAACAGCCCTTCCAATTGCGCTTCGACAATGGCACAGAACTTGAGAATATCTTGATCGAACCGCAAGAAGATGCGCTAAACATTTATTTCTGGTGGATGAAGACGCTTGCCAATGAATACTCATACTCGATCCAACTATTTGATGCCGAAGGCCAAAAATCTCACCAAGTTGACGATGTCATTGGCGGGAGCGCACTGGTTCGCCAATCTCTTGATGTTTCCGATTTGCTGCCCGGCGACTACACGGTAAAACTGATCTTGTATGACTTCGAAACCGGCAGCGGACAAGCCGGTACGATCATTGCCGATGAACGGCCCTTCGAGCGGGCGGTTGATGTCGGGCGGATTTCCATCAGTGGCTGATACTGGCTCGCTGCTGCGTTGAATGCTCAGCGCGGCTTGCCCGTCGCTGCGGCCTGCACTATCCTAGAAAGCAGCAATTGCAGTCGGGAAAAACGAGAGAATCAGGATTTCGATGAGCCTGCGCAAGCGCGGCAAACCTGCCGACGGCCCCCAATGGGTGGCGGTCTACATCACGCATAATTCGCCGGAAGCGCATATCGTTATCGGCAAGCTGCGAGCGCACGATATCCCCGCGATGATCCATCAGGAAGCGGGCGCTACGGCGCTGGGCATCACCTTGGGCAATCTTGGCGAGATCAAAGTTCTGGTTTCTCCGGACGACTATGACGAGGCGGCTGCGCTCCTGTTCCCCGATTCCGCCGAGCAGATTGAAGCCAGCAACGATAAGATTCAGTTGATTTGGCGTGATGACGGCGACGGCGCAGCATACTATGTGGACGATGATGAAGAATGACACGCTGACACTAGTGCCCGGTATCAAAGTCGGGCACTACACCGACCTCGACGCGGCAACCGGCTGCACCGTGATTTTATGCCCGCCGGGTACAACAGGCGCGGTTGATGTGCGCGGCGGCGCGCCGGGCACGCGCGAGACCGACTTGCTGCAAGCGCATAATCTGGTGGCAGAAGTGACCGCTGTAGTCCTCTCCGGGGGCAGCGCCTTTGGTTTGGCGACCGCCGATGGCGTGATGCGCTGGCACAGCGAGCGCGGCCTGGGCTATCAATCCCGCAGCGGAGTCGTCGTGCCCATCGTTCCGGCGGCCATATTGTTCGATCTGACTATCGGGCAACCGGGCATTAGACCCGATGCGGCCGCAGGTTATCAAGCTTGCGAAGCGGCGGCGGCGGACCCGGTCGCGATGGGCAGCGTCGGCGCGGGCACGGGAGCGCGCATCGCGGCCATCTCCGGGAATGAACGCGCCAGCAAAGGCGGCGTAGGCGCTGCGGCCTTGGCTTTGCCCAATGGATTGGTGGTGGCGGCGCTGATGGCCGTAAACGCGGTTGGCAATGTCATCGGCGAAGATGGCCGGATTTTGGCCGGTCTCCGCGCGCAAGACGGCGCCGGCTTTGTCTCCGTACTTGACGAAATGACGCGCATGTCAGCTGCCAGCGCCGCGCCAGCCGCGAGCGAGAATACTGTCATCGGTGTGGTGGCGACCAATGGCCGGCTGAACAAGGCGCAAGCCCAGAAGGTGGCGCAGATGGCGCAGGATGGCATCGCGCGCGCGATAAATCCCGCCCATACCATGTACGATGGCGATACGATATTTGCCTTGGCCACCGGCGAAATCGCGGCCGATACCACGCTGGTCGGCGCTCATGCCGCGGAAGTTGTCGCCGCTGCCATCCGGCGGGCAGCCCTGCGCGCGACTTCGCTGGCCGGTATCCGCGCGGCAGCCGAGGCATAGACCTGCGGGCGGCCCCGTTGGCAACAGTACGCCGCAACGAATTGAGCAGACCGGAGTTCACGTTTCGCCAAGTTTAAATTGTCGGCCAAATCCCTTAACATACATTTAGCGCAGAGCCTGTAAGCTAGAAGCGCAAACAGAAGGCAACGCAAAGGATCGGATACTTGGCCAAGAAGATCCTGCTGGTAGAAGATGACCAAACACTGATAAGCAAGCTGTCTGATCTGCTATGCGCGGAAGGCTATCTTGTCGATACCGCCCTCGATGGCGAGATCGGCTGGGATAAGGCGCGCAAGGGCGACTACGACCTCATCGTCCTGGATATCATGCTGCCGGGCGGCTTGGACGGCGTCAGCTTATGCCGCATGATTCGCAAAAACTATAAAGAGTACGTGCCCATCTTCATGCTGACTGCGCGCGGCACGGTTAACGATCAGATTCTTGGCCTGGAAAGCGGCGCCGACAAGTATATTGTCAAGCCGCCCAAGCTCGGCGTATTTCTGGCCGATGTGCGCGCGGAATTGCGCCGGCCATCCGTCGAGCAGAGCATTAAGCAGGACGAATTGATTGCCGGGGACTTGCGAGTCGACCTCACCGGGCGGCGCGCATTCAGAGCGGGCGAAGAAGTGAAGCTCAGCAACAAGGAATACACGCTCCTGACCGTATTCATGCGCAATGAGCGGGCGGTGCTCTCGCGTGATTTTCTCATCGCTAATGTCTGGGGAGAGGACTATTTGCTCGCGGAAAGCGACAAGCGCACCGTGGATGTCCATATCCGCTGGCTGCGGGAAAAAATCGAAGACAATCCATCCAAGCCGAAGCGCATCAGCACTGTCCGCGGCGTCGGCTATCGGTTTGAGGGTTGAGCATGGAGACCCTGCTAGCGTTGTTGATTGCATGTCTGCTCGGGGCGGGCGGATTCTGCGCCTATCAGCGCCGCAAGTTGAAACAACTGGCCGCCGCTCTCCGCAGCCAAGACGACGAGATCAACCGTTTTCGGCTGCGCTTGCAGGAATTGGAACAGGAATCTTTGCGGCACAGCGCCTTCGTGTCGACCGCCGCCTCGGTCGCCTTTGACGCCATCTTGCTGCTCGACGAAGACCTGCGGATTCTCAGCCTGAATCAGTCAGCGACGCGTATCGTCAAAGCGGAAAACGCTATCGGGCTGCGTCTGCCCGACGTCATTGACTCTGACGATCTGCGCGACCTGGCCAAGCACACTCTGAGCGAAGCGGAGAGCCTGGACGAGCAGCTCCTGATCGGCGACTCCAATTTTCGTGTGCGCGCCAAAGCCATCGACCTCCGCGGGGATACCCGCTATATCGGCGTCGCCATGCAAGACATCACCGACCTGGTGCATCTGAATCGCGCGCGGCGAGACATGGTCGCGAATATCTCGCATGAACTGCGAACGCCAATCACGCGCATCCGCCTGATCATTGAGGGCCTCTTCCTCGATGCCGACAAACCCAAGCGCAAAGCCAGCATCCAGTCGCTCAAAGAGATCGCCATGGAGACGGACGCCTTGCTCTGGCTGGCGCAGGAGCTGCTTGACCTGTCCATGATCGAGTCGGGCGAGGCCATATTGCGCCTGGTGAAGACGCCCTTGAAGCAAGTCGTTGACGACGCGATCGCAAGGCTGGAGTCTCAGGCGGAGACGAAGCATCTCAACATCGTCAGCCATGTGCCGCAGAAGCTTGACGTCCTCTGCGATGCCGACCAACTGAAGCGCGCGCTGGCAAACCTGCTGCATAACGCCATCAAATGGTCGCCGCCCGGCGATGCCGTGACGATTACGGCGGCGGAAAGCGGGGAAGAGGTTGTTGTCACTGTCTTCGACAATGGGCCCGGTGTGGCCGACAACGTTCGCGAGCGTATCTTTGAGCGTTTCTACCAGGCCGATGTATCGCGCTCCGGCGACGACGGCACCGGCTTGGGCCTGGCCATCTGCAAACACATTATCGAGGCCCATGGCGGGCGCATCTGGGCCGAGGACAATAGCCGGGGCAAGGGCGGCCATTTCCTTTTCACGGTGCTGAAGGCGGATGCCGAACTCGAGCCGCGGCAAGCCGCCATTGATGATGGCGACGCGCAAGAGCTGGAACTGCCCGAGACTGCCGCCCCGGCCTAGATTGAATTCGACGCCAATGCTGCTATACTCGATGCTGAAATACAGTTCAACCAACCTTCGGGGCAGGGTGGAAGTCCCTACCGGCGGTGATGCATGAGATTTCATGCCAAGCCCGTGACCCTGGGCAGCGCCAGCTAGCCTGAGCTGCGCAGGTGGATTCCGGTGAGATTCCGGAGCCGACGGTGATAGTCCGGATGGGAGAAGGGCGCACAGGCTGCTCTTGGCGGCTTGCCCGGTGAAATATGCGTCTTGGCTGCTTGTTGTCAGGCGGCCGCCTCGCGTATCGCCCTTCCCTGAATTTGTGCCTCGGGATGAGCGATATGGCCGAGAGCGACCTGACCCCATTTGCCCAGCCTGAGAAATCACGAGCCATCGCTCAGGGCGCTATTTTTCGGCGTCTGTCGCCCCTGGCCACGGTTCTCGTTCTCATTCTGATCTGGCATTGGATTACTGACTGGCGGCTGGTTTCGCGCATACTCATACCCCCGCCGGCAGACGTTCTGGATTCCCTGGCCGCCGCCCTGGCTGATGGCACACTGGCAAAGCACAGCACCACGACCCTGGGCGAAATGATGTGGGGCTTGCTCTTCGGCGTATCAATCGGGCTGGCCATCGGCTATGCCATCGCCAAAGCGCCGCTGCTGGAATACATCCTCTCGCCCATCATTGTCGCCTTTCAGTCGACGCCGATTGTGGCTTACGCGCCTCTGCTCATCATCATCTTCGGTACCGGGCCGAGCAGCAAAGTCGTCACCACGGCCGTGATCGTCTTTTTCCCCACCTTGGTCAATACCATCGTCGGCATCCGCGGCGTCTCGCCCAGGCTGCGCGATCTCATGCTTTCGCTTAATGCCGGGCGCTGGCAGATCTTCCGCAAACTGGAATTGCCCTCGGCCTTGCCGGTGATATTAGCCGGCTTGAAGACCAGCACAACCTTGGCGGTCATTGGCGCGGTTGTTGGCGAATTCGTGGGCTCGGGCAGCGGCTTGGGCGTGCTCGTCATTTCGGCGCGCAGCCAATACGACACGCCCCTGGTGTACGTCACCGTATTTACCATGACAGCCATCGCGCTGAGTTTGTACAGCCTGGTTGCTCTATTGGAGTGGCGCGTACTGCTTTGGCAGCGCCGTTCCGCTTAGTCAATTGATCCTAGCGAGGAGATCTATGTTGAACCTCATACGCATCATCGCGCTCTTTGCCTCGTTGAGCGCCGCGATATCCAGCGCTCAGGCTCCGCTCGTCGAAGAGCGAATCTTGCTGACCTTTGTCCCGAATATCCAATTCGCCCCCTTCTATGTCGGCATTGAAGAAGGCTTCTTCGCTGATGCCGGCTTTGACGTGACGCTGGAGCATCTGCAAGAGCCGGAAGTACTCGATCTCGTCGCGGTCGGCCAGTCCAACTTCGGCATCGTCAGTGGCGAACAAGTGATTTTGGCGCGCTCGCGCGGTCGGGATGTGACCTATATCTTCGAGTGGTTTCAGCAGTATCCCGTGGCTCTGGTCCATTCAGACGCCCTGGATTTGAGCGATCTGGAGCAGCTGCGTGGCTTGAAGGTGGGCATCCCCGGCCGCTTCGGCGCCAGCTATAGTGGGCTGACGACCCTGCTCAGCAGCGCAGGACTGACCGAAACAGATATCGAAGTCAAGGAAATAGGCTTCAATGCAGCGGAAGTCCTTTGCCTGGGCGCGATCGACGCCGCCATGGTCTACGCCAATAACGAGCCGCTGCAAATCCGCAACCTTGCCGCAGCCGGCGATTGCGGCGAAATATCGGACGTTGAAGTTGTCACCGTCGCCTCACAAGTGGATCTGGTGTCCAATGGCTTGATTGTCTTCCGCAACCTGCTGGACGCCGCGCCCGAAAGCGCCGCGCGTATGGCGTTTGCCTTTAAGGCGGCTCTCCAGTCGGCGATCAACAATCCGGCGAGCGCCTATTTGGCCAGCTTGAAATACGTGGACACGCTGCCGAGCGATGAGTCGCTGGTCGCAGAATTAGAGGCGGTTGCCGAGAGACAATCCGAGTTTCTCGCCTCGAATCCGGACCGAGCGGCGGTCGCCGAGAGCCGCGCCGAGATGCTGCAACTACTGACGACGCAGATCGATGCCGGCGTCTTGACACAATTCCAAGTCTTGCTCAACACCATCGGGCTTTGGGATGCCGACCAGCTCGGCATCAGTGATCTGGCCTCCTGGGAAGCCATGCGCGATACTTTGGCGCTGATGGGCTTCCTCGGCGACGATCTCGGTGATCTCTCGAATGCCTTCAGCAATGAGTATGTCTTGGACAGCGGCGAGTGAGACTGAGCCTGCGACAGGTCGAAGTCAGCTATGCCGGGCCTGCCGGCGCCTCCCTGCCGGCGCTGGGACCGATCTCATTTGAGGTAGCGGAAGAAGAATTCGTTTGCCTGGTAGGGCCCAGCGGCTGCGGCAAGAGTACGCTGATTCGCGTGCTGGCGGGTCTGCTGCGTCCGTCAGTTGGCGCGGCCTATTGTGGCGATGAACTGATCGACCGTCCGCTGCCTCACATCGCCATCATGTTCCAGGATACCAATCTGATGCCCTGGCGCACCGTGCTGGACAACATCGCCTTGCCCCTGGAAATCGCCGGTGTGACAAGAGCGAAACGCTATCAAACTGTGCGCGAATTGTTGCCGCAGCTCAACCTGGAAGGCTTCGAATTAGCCTATCCGGCCGAGCTTTCCGGCGGCATGGCGCAGCGCGTGGCCCTGGGGCGTGTTATCTTGCAACAGCCGCGCGTTTGGCTGCTGGACGAACCCTTCGGCGCCTTGGACGCCCTGACCCGCGAGAAGCTCAGCCTGGAATTGCTGCGGCTGCGCGGGCGCTCTCGGCAGACGATTGTGCTGGTGACACACGATATCAGCGAGGCCGTGCTGCTCGCCGACCGCGTCATCGTCTTGTCCCGCCGCCCCGGCAAGCTGATCGCTGATATCGCCGTTAAGCTGCCGCGCCCGCGCTCCGCAGACATGATCTATCAGCCGGATTTCTTGCGGCTGGCGAAACAAGTCCGAGCCTGTATCGAAAATGCGCTTCGGCAGCATTAGCGGAGACTTGCGCGCGCCGGCTTCAGATTCGCGGACTTGATAACACAAGTGCCTATTCCACCACACTGGCATTGTAGTGCATACTGGCTGTTCCCTACTCAGCCAGCTGCAGCAAGGACAAGATTATGAGCTTCCGCGCCGAGGCGATTCGACCGCTTTTCCCGTCACTTAGCTTTCCAGCGGATGACGGCAGCCTGCCCGTCTTCCTGGACAATCCCGCTGGCACACAGGTGCCGCGCAGTGTGATGGAGGCGGTTACGCAGTATTACATGACCATGAACGCCAACTCCGGCGGCCCCTTCGCAACCAGCCAACGCAATGACGAAATGGTCCAGCGGACGCGGCAGCGCATGGCGGAATTCCTCAACGCGCCCAGCGCAAAAGAAATCGTCATCGGCCCCAATATGACCACGCTCAACTTCAACCTGAGCCGGGCTTTGGCGTCGCTTCTGTCCCCCGGTGACGAAGTAGTTGTAACGCGCATGGACCATGACGCCAACGTCAGTCCCTGGACGCTTATCGCGCGCGACCGCGACCTGAAAGTAAAGTGGGTGGACATTAACGCCGCCGATTGCACGCTCGACATGGGGTCATTTGAGGAGGCGCTGTCGGTCCGAACCAAGTTGGTCGCTACGGTGCACGCTTCCAACGCCGTGGGCACCATCAACCCGGTAGCGCAGATCGCCGGCATGGCCAAGGCGGTTGGCGCCTGGCATGTGGTGGACGCCGTGCAGAGCGCGCCGCATGTGCCCATTGATGTGCAGGAGATCGGCTGTGACTTTCTGCTCTGTTCCTCATACAAATTCTACGGTCCGCACCTGGGCATCATGTGGGGGCGGGAAGACCTGCTCAATTCGCTGCCCGCCTATAAAGTGCGCCCGGCCAAAGACATCGCGCCCAACCGCTGGGAGAATGGCACGCCCAGCTACGAAACCTGGAACGGCTTGCGCGCTTGCCTGGACTATTGGGAGCAGATCGGCCGTCAATATGGTGAAGCCGATTTGCCGCAGTACCAGGGCGCGCGCCTGAACATGAAACGCGCTGTCGTGGCGGTTCAGGACTACGAACGCGAATTGGTTGCGGAATTGATTGACGGACTGAGTTCGATCCCCGGTGTAAAAATTGCCGGCATCGTTGAGCCGGATCGCATGGGCTTGCGCGTACCCACCGTGGCCATGGTGAAGGACGGCAAGTCGCCCGACGAAATCGCGTCTATCTTGGCGACTGAGCATGTCTATGTCTGGAGCGGCGACTACTACGCCGTGGAGATCATGCGCAGCTTAAGCCGACCGCAAGGCATGGTGCGCATCGGCATTGGACAATACAACACACGCGAAGAAATACAGCGCCTGCTGAATCTGATCGAATCGATATAAGTTATTTTACGAGGGTCTGCGCTTCGGCTAAGGGTCCGACGCTGGTGGGCTTAACTATCCAACGCAGCCAGTTGCTTCATCAAGCGGCTTTTGCGCCGGGCCGCGTTGCGCTTGTGCACGACGCCGCGCCGGGCCAGCTTGTCGAGATCGCTGACCGCCTTCAGCGTTGCTTCGCGGGCTTCGCTGACGTCTCCGCTGGCGATGGCGGTGCGCGCCTTCTTCACCAGGGTACGCGCGCGATTGCGATAAGTGCGATTGTGGATGCGCCTCTTCTCGTTCTGGCGAATGCGCTTTAGGGCTGACTTATGATTTGCCATAGTTGCTGTTAAGGGGAAGGCCTGCTTCCCGCTCTTCCTTTCCGATCAAGTCTTACGGTCGCGAGACCAGTATCTGCCGAATACACAGCCGCGCATGTTAGCATAGCGCGCGGGCGCTGTCCAGTGTGCGTCCTCGTGTTGCAGCTATTGCTAATCGGCGATCTTGGGGTCGAAGGCATCGCGCAGGCCGTCGCCGATGAGATAGAAGCAGAAAACTGTGACGCTTATGAGCATACCGGGCAAGAAGAGCAAATGAGGCGCCCGCCGCATATAACCGAAAGCCCCGCTGAGCATATTGCCCCAGGTCGGTATCGGCGCCTGAATGCCGAAGCCGATGAAGCTCAAGGCTGACTCCGCCAGAATCAGGCCGACCATCGCCTGTGACAGGCCGATGATCAGCAGCGAAAAGATATTCGGCACGATATGGACGAACATCAGGCGCAAATTGGAAGCGCCCATGGCGCGCGCGGCAATCACGTATTCGCGCTGCTTCAAGGAGTAGGTTTCGGCGCGCACCAGCCGGGTCGTCCCCGTCCAGCCGATAATAGCAAATACCAATACCATGGCCGGTGGGCTGGGGGAGAGCACGGCGGTGATGATGATGAGCAGAAAGAGACCGGGTATCGAAGTCAACGTGGTGATGAACCAAAGAATGAAGTCGTCTACTATCCCGCCATAAAATCCGGCGAAGGCGCCTACCGCGACGCCGATGCACAAGGACAAAATAGCAGCCGCGAATGCGATGCCCAGCGAAATCTGCCCGCCGTAGAGCAACCGACTCAAGTGATCGCGCCCCAGCTCGTCAGTGCCCAGCGGGTGCCCGGGCGCTCCGACTTCGAGGTATTTCTTGCGCAAATCCTGGGCGTAAGGATCCACGCCCAGCACGTCGCCGATGATTGGCGCCAGCACTGCCAAACTCGCCAAGAACACAATCGCGACCATCGCGGCAAGGGTGGGGCGGTCCCGCCGCAGACGGGACATCGCACGGCTCCACAAGCTTTGCGACGGTCTGAGACCCTCCTTGGTAATGGTCATCTGTAGGGAATCGCTACGAATCTTGGACTTCAACAGTGGCTTGCTCCCGATCGCTGCCTAGAATCGAATGCGTGGATCAAAGAGCGCGTAAAGGATGTCGGAGATAAGATATCCGACCACGGTGAGCACCGAGGCGATCACTACCGACGCCATGATGATTGGGTAGTCTCGGCTCACCAGGCCGTCCAGCAGCAGCAAGCCGACGCCGGGCCAGGTGAAGATCCGCTCGATGATGACAGAGCCGCCGATCAGACCGACAAAGGTGGGGCCCAGAAATACGGTGAAGGGCAAGATGGCGTTACGCAACCCGTGATTGACCCAGATGCTGCGGTTGGATAAACCTTTGGCGCGCGCCGTACGCATATAATCGCTGTTGATCGTCTCCAGCATTGAGGCGCGCATCAGCCGCGACCAACTCGCGATAACTCCCAAGGCGCTCACCAGGGTCGGCAGAATCAAGTAGTGTATTCGCTCGAATATGGGCGGGCAGCCACCGCGCACCGGCGGGCAGCGGCCGCCCATGGGCAAGATGGGGCGTCCCGAGCCGATGCCGTTGGATTCCAGGATCCGCGGCAAAATAAGACCGAAGAAGACTATCGCCAGCAATCCGAGCCAGAAGGCCGGCACCGAATCCCCAATGACGGCAAATATACGCGTGAACTTGTCGAAAAAGCGCCCGCGATATACCGCCGCCAGAACGCCGATCGTGATGCCGCAGCTTAAGCCAACCAGCAGCACAGCAATGTTCAGCTCGATAGTCGCGCCCAGCCGCTCGCCTATCAGCGTCAAAGGATTAGAGCCGCGGAACTTAAATGACGTGCCGAAGTCGCCGCGCAGGATGCCGTAATTGTCGCCCCAGGCATCGGCTTCGCCATCGAAGTTGGTATCGACCATCATCCAGTCATCGCCAATCAGCCAGCGCAAATATTGCAGGAAGAAGGGGTCGTTAACGCCCAGCTGACTCGCCAGTCGCTCGCGCTCGTCCTGCCGGATCTTGGGGTCGAAGGCCAGCAGAGAGACGGGATCGCCCGGCGCCAGCAGCATGATGAAATAGACGATCAGCGTGATGCCCAGCAGCGTCGGTATCGCCTGCACCACGCGTCTGATGATGTATTTCTGCATCAGGCTTTAGTTTCGCTGGAAGGCTATCAGAGAGCCGAAGATCCCTGATAGCAGGATCTCGTAGAAGCCTAGGGCATGGCGACAGCGGGCGAAACCCAGGCATCCATGGAGTAAGTGCGCGAGTAGGGCGTGGGGTTCCAGTTTTGTGTGCCGGGCAGCACCGCGGTCATGGATTCCGACACGTACATGAAGAAGTAGGGCATGTCGTTGAAGAGAATCTCCTGAACGCGACCGTACAATTCCGCGCGCGCTTCGGTATCGCAGCCGGGAACGACGCGAGCCTGGTCGTTGAGCTCGATCAACTCGGCATTGTAGTAGGAGACGAAGTTGAAGCCCGAGCCCGGCACGTCAACTTCGGGATAGTAGAAGGGCGAGATATCCGGATCGACCGGCAAGCCGAGGCTCCAGCCCAACAAGTTCATGTCGAAGGTCTGGCCGGTTAATTCGGGCAAGAAGGCGCTGCCCCAATCTATCGCTTCAAATACCGCCGCGAAGCCCACCTTGTTCATTTCAGCCTGGAAGAACAGCCCCATCTGTTCGTCCACTTCCGAGCCGGCCGGCACGTGCAAGTCCACAGCCAACTCGCTGCCGTTATAACTCTCGTCCACTTCGCGGGCGAACAAGCAATCCTGGCAGACGCGCGCGGTAGCCGGGTCGTCATCGTGGTCAATCCAACCGGCTTGGGTCAGCTTCTCCATCGCCAGGTCGGGATTGTATTCGTATTGCAACTCGGGATTGTAAACCCAGGAGGTCGGGATGGTGTGCGTGGCCACTTTCACGCCGTTGCCGTCGCGGATGCCTTCGATCAGCGCGTCCATGTCCACGGCATGTGAAATCGCCTGCCGTACCAACAAGTCGCCCAGCACCGGATGCGGCTCCTGCGGGACCAGGTTGCCGTCTGCGTCAAAGCCCGGTTGTGGATTGTCGGGATTGGCTTGATTCATGGCGAAGAAAGTAAAGCCGTTGCCGGTGAATTCAAAGCGCGGGAATTCCAGCAGTTTCTCGTCAGTGCGGAATTCTTCCTGACGTATAGAAGGCACAGCCAAAATGCTGAACTCGCCGCCGATAAAGCGCTCCGTAGCGACATTCTCGTCGGCGACTTGCAAGGTGACCAATTCCGACGGACTGACGAAGCCCAGCAGTGTATCCGGATACGATTGGTCAGCCAACAGACTGATGCGTTCCCCAGCGGCAAACTCAACGTCCTTGAATGGGCCGAAGGAGACGGTGGGAATACGCCGCGGGTCTTCCATCATTGCTGCGTAATTGTCACCATATAGTTCTGAGTATACATGAGCGGGCACCGGCGTCACGTCGTTGACATCGCTGAAAGAAATGCAATCCGCTTCACTGAATGTGACCACGACTGTGAAGTCGTCGGGCGCTTCAATGCTGACAATTTTTCCGCCGGCGGGCGTACCATCCGCCATCGTCTCGAATATGCCGGCGCGGGGACTGTCGATCTGGCCGCTGCGTACGGCATCGACCGCCCACATATAGTCGGCGGAAGTCACCGGGGCGCCGTCATTCCAGCTGATGTCGTCGCGGAGATGCACGGTCAGCACGGTTCCGCTTTCATCGTATTCCCAGCCCGAGGCCATGGCGCCGGCCAAGTTGGGCTCTTCCAGACCGGTATAGGGGCTGACGCCAACGATGGCCGGATACAGCCAACTGTAAACAGCGCTTGAGGCGGTGTCGCCGCCGATCAGCGGATTAAATGTAGCCGGATCGCCGGCGGTTGACGAATCGATGACGATGCCGCCCAAGCCCGGCCCCGGCGCCTCCATTTCCTGGGCGCTCAATGGCGCGCCGATACACAGACTTATTGCCAACATCAAAACCAGTACACGTTTCATGATGACGACCCTTTCCGTCTCGCTGACACGCTAATTGCTGAACAAAATTGTATCCACTTCATCATTGTCTAACACAATTGCGACACACACAATCCTATCCCGGCGCCTGAGGTCTGCGGACTCAACAACGATGCAAACGGCGCAACGCCTGCCGCGATGATAGGCGGTTATGGTGAGCAGCCGATGAGAGGCAGGATTCCCCTGTATTATCGCCGCTCGTTTTGCGATAATATCCCGCGGCTTTCAGTGAACACCTTTAACTCAAACTCGACAGGACGGTAGGGATGAGAGATCGGCAAAGATTCGATTTGGGCATGCCAAGGACGCTTATTGGGCTGTGCCTGGTAATTGGTATCCTGGCAGCCGGCTGCGGCACCTTGGAATCCACCGTTCTGCATCAAGCAACCAACGCGCCTGTGGCGACTCAGGTGGTAGAAGCGCTGCCGACGGAAGCGCCCACAGAAACTCCCATGCCGCCGACCGCGACGCCGACTCCCGAGCCGACCGCTACCCCCACGCCTCAGCCGACCGCGACAAGCGAACCGACAGCGACGCCACTCTTGTCGCCGATTGACCGCATGGTAGCGGCGCGCGATCCCGAAAAGGGCAAGATTCTCTTCGAGACTTTCCAGGACGATGCCGGTTCCGGCTACTCCTGCTCGAATTGCCACTTGCCGACCAGCGAAAAAACCAATATCGGCCCCGGCCTGCTGAACATCAAAGATCGCGCCGCCACGCGCGTCGAGGGATTGACCGCCGCCGAGTATATCTACGAATCCATCTCGGACTCCATGAGCTACACGGTTGAAGGCTTTGAAGTCGATCTCATGCCGCAGAATTGGGCCGAGATCTACACCGACCTGGAGATCTTTGATATCGTCGCCTACTTGCTCACGCTGGAAGGCAGATCGGATATCGACGACCCCAATCCTGTTTCAGAGGAGACCGAGTCGGACTCCGACTAGGTCGCTGAGCAGCGAAATCTGGCAAGGGCTCGCCGGCAATTAGCGGGTTAGGGCTTCAACCTCGTTACTGAGCGACTGATCGGCCGCGGCCAAAGCTGCGCGTGTGGATTCCAGCCAAGCACGATCTTCGCTGATGACGCGCTCTTGCGCATCCAGCACGGCTGCCGTGGCGTTGGGCGCTGCGCCGCCCGGCAGGTCGCGGGCCGCCACGAATGCCCAGGGGTCAAGCGCGCGATCGAACGCTTCATCAGATAGTTCGACTTGCCGCCCCAGCGTATCCAGCGCGACTTGTCGCAAGCTATCGGCGCTCAAGTCGGTCGGCGCCAGGTCCTGCGCCTGCGCGTGAGTCACCAGCGCCGAGACAAGGCTATGCGCTTGCCGGAAGGGCAGGCCGGCTTCCCGCACCAGTGTATCCGCCAATTCCGTTACGGTAGTGAAGCCGGCGATGGCGCGCCGGCGCAGATGATCGACATTGACGCCCAGCGTATCCACCACAGCGCCATAGAGCCGAAGAATTGCCTTTGCCGTCTCCAATGATCCAAACAGGAGCGGGATGATCTCGTCTTCGATGTCTTGCGTGTCGCCAAATGGGATATTGTGGCACTGCAGCGTGATCCCGTGCGCCTGCGCCATCATGCGGCTGATGCGCGCGCGCAGATGCTCCAGCACAACCGGATTGCGCTTCTGCGGCATGATGGAGCTGATCTGCAAGAAGCTCTCGTCAATGCGGATTGCGCCACTCTCTAGCGTCGCCCAGAAGAGCATATCCTTGCTGAAGCGGGAGAGATTCACCCCCAGCGTGGACAAAGCGCCGGCTACATCCGTCATATTGTCGGAGGCGCCGATGCTGTCATAGGTGCTGAGCTGAACCTCGTCGAAGCCGAGCAAGCGCGCGCTGAGCTGCCGGTCGATGGGAAAGGCCGTGCCGGTCAGGGCGGCGGCGCCCAACGGACTCTGATTGTTGGTCGCGTAGGCGAAGCGCAATCTGGCTGAGTCCCGCTGCAGACAGGCGAGGATGCCGGCGATGTAATGCGCCATCGTGGTCGGCTGCGCCGGCTGCGTATGCGTATAACCCGGCATCAAAGTTTCCAGATGCTCCCGCGCGAAGGCCAGCAGACTCTCGCGCAAGCTGAGCAGGTCGTCCGCTGTTTCCAGCAGTGGCGGGCGCAAAGCCAGGCGAGTCAGCGCATAGCCCAGATCGTTGCGGCTGCGCGCCAGCTGCAGGTTGCCGCCGTATTCCGCGCCGGCTAGCTCAATCAATCTGTTTTCTACCGCGAAAAACAGGTCTTCCACTCCTGAGCGATAGGCCAGCTCGTCGAGGCCGGCCTCGTCGACCTGTGCCAGAGCATTTAGTAGCGCGGCTGCGTTATCTCGCGTGATGATTCCGCAGCGAAAAAGCATCACGGCGTGCGCGCGATTGGCCGCCAGCATGGGCTCATAGTAGTAGGTCTTGGCGTCCTGAAAGAAGGGTTTCAGCACATATTCTTCGTAGAGCGGATGGGGAAACGCGGCGGACTCGCGCGACACGGCTCAGCCTTTCAAGCCCGTTAGCGCGATTCCCTCAATTATGTAACGCTGAAAGATGATGACGACCAGCAAGAGCGGCACCACCGACAGCGAGGCGCCGGTCATAATCAGATTCCAGGGCGTATCCGCTTCTGACGAGAACTGCTGAATGCCCACTGGCAGGGTGAACATTTCGCTGCGGGTGGTGGCGATCAGCGGCCAGATGAAGGCGTTCCAATTGCCCAGGAAGTTGAAGATGCACAGCGCGCCAATCGCCGGCAGGCTCAGCGGCACCGCCACGCGCCAGAACAAGCCGAACTCGCTGACGCCGTCGATGCGCCCGGCATCCAGCAGCTCGTCCGGCACACCTTGCATGAATTGCCGCATGAGGAAGATGCCCGCCGCGGTTATCACCCCGGGGAAGGCGATGCCCCAGTAGGTATCGACCCAGGTGCCGCCAATCGGCGGATTGGACGACATGATAAACCAGGGGATGAGCAGCATCTCGGTCGGCACCATCAGCGAGGTCAGGAAGATGATGAAGATGGGCCGCTTGCCGGGGAATTCGTATTTGGCGAAGACGAAACCCGCCAGCGCGTCGAAGAAAGCTACGCTAACCGTGCTGATGACCGCGACTATGAAGGAGTTTTTGTACCAGAGCGGCAAATCCGTCCGGTTGATGACCTCGTTGTAGTTGTCCAGGGTCGGCTCGACCGGGAAGATATTCCGGCGCAGGATTTCCGTCTCCGGCTTGACCGAGGTCGACAGCATCCACATGAAGGGCACGATCATGGTGAAGGCGATCATGGTCAGCAGCAGATACGAGAAGAACTTGTATTTCCAATCGTCGCCGGCTTTGCCAACAGCCGTGACCCGGCCCTGGTCTTTGAAGATATTCGAGGGAGTGATGGATTCGACCATGAGCGCCTCAGTTGATCCGCCGCGATGTCACGGATAGTTGAATAATGGTGACGCCCAAAATCATGGCGAAGAGAACGACGGTAAGCGACGACGCATAACCCATGTTGAAACTCTGGAAAGCCTCGCGATACACACGCAAAACCACCGTCGTGGTTGAATCAAGCGGACCGCCGCGCCCCTGTTCGGTCATCGCGACCACCGGCGCGAACATCCGCAAGAATGAAATCGTCTGCAATACCAGCAGATAGACAATGCTGGGATTCAGCAGCGGCATCGTGATAAAACGGAAGGTGTGCCAGCGGCTGGCGCCATCGACTTCGGCCGCTTCGTAATAAGTGCGTGGAATCTGCTTGAGCCCGGCCAGGAAGATTATCACCGCGAAGCCCATGCCTTGCCAAATCACCAGCGCCAGCACAGACGGCAGCGCCTGCTGGGGGGTGCGGAGAAAAGGCTGCTGCGGCAGCGACAAGAATTGCAAGACGACGTTAAACAAGCCGAAGCGCGGCTGATAGAGCATTCGAAATACCCAGGCGATGGCGATGGTTGATGTCACAAAGGGCAAAAAGAACAATATGCGATACAGCGTACTCATAAAGCGGATTTCGTTGAGCATCATAGCAATCGCCAGCGCCAGACACAACTGAATCGGCACGCCGAAGACCACATAACTGATCGTGTTGCGAAAGGCGGACTTGGTGACCGATTTTTTCTTGCTTAACTCTTCAACGACTTTTTCGTAATTTTCCAAGCCGACGTAGGGCTGCTCCACAGACAGCGGATTGTAGTCGTGCAGGCTCATCTGGAAGGCGAAGAAGGTGGGATAAATGCGGATATAGGCGAAGAAGACGATGGGAATTGCCAGGAAAATATACGCCCAGACGATCTTCTTCCGCGCCAGTGTCCAGCGAAATGGGAGATTGACTTGTCGTTTGACTTTGCGACCCATGCTGTCTGCCCGCAATTGGCGGTTCGTCACGGCTTAAACGTAAAAACTACGCCAGGCGACGAAGCGCCTGACGTAGTTAACTATACTTGTTGTTCAACCGCGATTACTCACGATCGGCCCAGAAGTTGTCGATCAGCTCTTGCTCGGCTGCCGCGGCTTCATCCAGCGCGTCGCAGGCATCCATGCCACCGAGACGGATGTTGTCAAAGGCGTCGATCAAGACTTGCCGCTGAGCGCTCTCGTCCACGAAGAAAGTCGCGTGCGAGTAAGCCAGCCCAGCCGAGAAGGCGCCCAGAATCGGATCGGCTTGCAGTCCCTCGTCGGCGGCTGCGGAAAGCTGCGCCGGCAATTCGCCCACATTGTTGACCCAGAGCGTGCCCGCCTCTGGCGTGGTGATGAACTGCAGGAACTTGACTGCCGCTTCCATACGAGCCGGGTCGTCATTGGCGCGGCGCGTGATGCCGTGCGTCCAATAGGAGCCAAAGGTGTGCTGCTCGCCATTGGGCCCGACCGGCAACTCGGTCACGCCGTAATTCAGATCAGGATTGTTATTCCTGATCGTGCCCACGCGGAAAGAGCCGTCAACATGCAGCGCAGTCTCGCCATTGACGAAGGCGTTGGTCGAGCCATCGAGAATGTCGTTGCTGCCCGTGACCAGCTCGGTCTCGAAGGCGGCCAGCCAGCTAAATGCCGCGCAGCCCTCTTCGCTGTTGTAGGTTACGGTGCGGCCGTCATCGCTATAGGGCGCGCCGCCGTACTGGCGAATCAGCACTTCGCGGAACCAGTGATGATCCTGCGACGCCAGCGCCGGCGCATGGCCTTGCCGAACGATGCTCAAAATGTCGCTTTCATCGCCGTCGTACACCGTCGTCGCGATGGCGGCCTCGACAAATTCGTCGAGCGTAGCCGGCGGAGACTCCGGATCCAAGCCGGCATCGGCGAAGATATCCTTATTCCAGAACAGCGCCAGTGAGCGCACCGCGGTGGGAATCGCCCAATAGCTGCCTTCGAACTTGGAATTGGCGACCATCGGCGAGAAAGTCTCCAGGATGAATTCCTCGCTGAAGGGATCGTCCGGCAGCGGAATCAAGTAACCGGCGTCCACAAAGGCCGGGATCCAGCCGTAGAAGAGCGTCACCACGTCAGGTCCCACGCCGGCCGGCGCCGAAGCGGCCAATTCGTCGCGGAAGTTGGCGTAGGGGATATCGCTATTATGGACTACCTTAATGCCCGGGTTTTCCGCTTCGAACTGCTCAATCAGCATATTCATCGCGTCAACGCGGGCGCCGAAATTATATTGCCAGTATTCGATTTCTACCACGTCATCTTGCGCGCCGGCTACTGCCCCGAGCGACAACAGGATGACCAGCACTGCCAGTATGGCAATCAGCCTTGATTTACACATTTCGCACTCCTTATGATTGTTTGCGTAGATTCGGACACTATCACTTTAACTTATCTGCGGGCGATTGCCAAATGAGCCTGATTCGCCTACAGGTCGATCTTGAACAGCCGCGCGGCATTGCCGCCGAAAATCAGCTGGATGTCTTGCTCGCGGTAATTCAGCTCGCGCACATCGCGTATCTGTTGGACCAGGTAGGGCTCGGCCAGGCCACGCGGAAAATAGCTGGAATCGGTGCCGAAGATGATGCGCTCGGGCCCGATCGTCTCCATATACTTGCGGAACAGCTTCTTGGTGTCCCATTCGCCGTCAACCCACTTCACCCATTGATTGGAGCCGGAGGTATCGATGCAGACGTTGCCGCAAGCCCAGCAAAGCTGCAGCGTCTCGCGTATCCAGGCGCAGCCGAAATGCGGCACGACGAAGGTCACTTCGGGGAAGTCCTTGGCCACATTGTGCAGCTTCAGCGGATTGATGTTCTCGTGCCAGGCGACGCCGCCTCCGCTGCCCAGGATGCCGAAGTGAATCAGCACCGGGATGTCCAGCTCGGCGCAGATCTCCCAGACCGGATAGCCGGCCTCGTCTTCCACCGGGCGGTCCAGCGCCGGCGCCAGCAGCTTGTAGGCCTTCATGCCGTCTTCGGTTACGGCGCGCTTGACTTCATCGGCGGCGCCTTCGCTGAAAAGGTAGTTGTGCGCAAAGCCGACGAATTTGTCGGGATGGCGCTGAATGACCTTGGCCAGATTCTTGTTGCCACCGCCGGTGACGAATCCGACCGCGCGCAAACCATATCGCTCGACCTCAGCCGCCCAGCGATCCGCCAGTTCCTCGTCGCTGTACGATTCGCGCTCCGGCGGATCGAAACCCCAGGTGGCGCGCCACTGGCGGTTGTAGGCCATGGCCAGCTCGCGGGCGATGCCGGCGCGGCGCTCTCCCACGCGCTCGACATAGTCCTTGCGGGGATTGGGTCCGCCTTCGATAAACGAGCCCATCTGGGTGGGGAAATGCAGATGAAAGTCGATGACCTTCAGTCCGTTGTACATTGGCGCCATCCTCTCATTGAATTTGTAGTAGCCTGGTCCTTGTTGCAGATGATAACCCATTGCGCGCCCGAATCTCAAACCGGGCGCCCAAGATCGTTTGGCATAACTCGCTGTTTGCTCCGCCGCCGGGAGTACGCGATTTCCAGCGTGTGTAAGTTACTCGGCAGTCACAGAAAAAAATCTCTGTGCCCTCAGTAAGTGCATGTAAGTCATGCGACATTCGCGCCGGTCTACCCCACCCCCCGGCCCCCTCCCCGAATCATCGGAGAGGGGGAGCAGCACCGGTACGTCGAAGCTTCCCCCCCCGATGATTCGGGGATGCCCGCCATAGAGATGGCGGGATAGAGAGGGGGTAGAATTTGTGGCAGATTGTTCAATTACTTACTCGCTTGTACTTCTGCGTCTCTTTTTTAACGAGCCTACAATACCAGTCTATTCCATCGTGTGCGAATTTGCTGCGCAAGCCAAGAATTTTGCGTTTTGCGCTGTTTTCGTGTTACATTTTGGGTGGCAGCGGAAAGTGCCAGTTCTCTTTGCGACATCCTTGCAGGGATGAGCGCCTACCACAGTCTGCAATACTGGTCGATCTGTCGTCACGCATAGTCCTTAGAGGCTCAAAAAAAGATTAGCCCTTAGAGGTTAAGCGACCATGCGCTGCCGTTTGCATTAACTGCGTGACAGGAAAACCTGTTTAAGCACCTGAAGCGCGTGTCTAGCGATGCTGGGTTAAAGTTGTCTGTTCATACGTATTCAGTTCTCCGCGAAGCTACTGGCTCGTTATTTTGTGTGAGCCAAGTCGTGACTTGCGAGCGACTGTGGTGAAATGTCCTGTAAGGACTTCGCCTAAAATTTTATGTCCCTTGATATGCGCAGCACTCCCGACGCCGCGCTATTGGAAGTCGCCGATTTGCTCGCTATACTTGTAGTCGATATGCAAACCGTATCAGCCGATTGAAAGGAAACCTCAAATGCCCAGACCTGTTACCCTATTTACCGGACAGTGGGCGGATCTGCCCTTTGAGACCATCGCCGAGAAAGCCAAGAGCTTCGGCTACGACGGCCTGGAGCTGGCCTGCTGGGGCGATCACTTCGAAGTGGACAAGGCGCTGGAAAGCGACGCCTACATTCGCTCGCGCCACGATGTGCTCGAGCAGCACGGCTTGCAGTACTTTTCTATCAGCAATCATCTGGTGGGCCAATGCGTGGCGGAAGCCTTCATCGACGAGCGGCACCGCGCCATTTTGCCCGACCGTCTCTGGGGCGACGGCGATGACGATGGCGTGCGCGAACGCTGCGCCCAGGAGATGATCGACACGGCGCGCGCCGCCAAAGCCTTCGGCGTCGACGTGGTCAACGGCTTCACCGGCAGCCCGGTCTGGCACATGATCTACCGCTTCCCGCCCACATCAGACGAAATGATCGACGCCGGCTATCAAGAATTCGCCGAGCGCTGGACGCCTGTGCTGGACGCTTTCGCCGCCGAAGGTATCAAGTTCGCCCTGGAAGCGCATCCCAGCGAAATCGCCTACGACATCTACACCGCGGAGAAGACGCTGGAAGCGCTGGATCACCACCTGTCCTTCGGTTTCAACTACGATCCCAGCCACTTCATCCACCAACTGATCGATCCGGTGAAATTCATCGACCGCTTCGCCGAGCGCATCTTCCACGTCCACGTCAAAGACTCGAAAGTGACGCTGGATAATGTCAGCAGCATCCTCGGCTCGCACTTGAATTTTGGCGATTCCCGCCGCGGCTGGGACTTCGTCTCGCCGGGGCATGGCGATCTGGACATCGACTCCATGATCCGCGCCTTGAATCGCGCCGGCTATCAGGGTCCCTTGTCGGTCGAATGGGAAGACAGCGGCATGGATCGTGAATTTGGCGCGACCGAATCGGCCGAATGGGTCAAAGCCAGCGACTTCCCGTCCTCCTCGCTCGCCTTCGACGCCGCTTTCGCTGACGAATAGGGACGATTCTCTTATCGACCGCAATAAACGTAGACGGTTGTGGGGGCGATTCTGTGAATCGTCCATCCAAGCTGACAGATTCAGGAGAAAAACAATGGCTGACGAGAAACAAGTAAGCAGCACCTTCACCAGCATGGCGGCTGAGGCCAGCGACGCCGAAGCGCCCGAAATCGGCATCGGCATGGTGGGCTATGCCTTCATGGGCAAAGCGCATACCAACGCTTTCAAGAAGATTCCTTACATGATGTACCCGCCCGTGGCCATCCCCCGCCTGGTGGGCATTGCCGGGCGCAACCAAGACGCCGTCACCGCCGCCGCGCAGCGCTACGGCTACGAGAAGGCCTACACCGACTGGCGCGACATGCTGGCCAATGACGCGGTTGATATGCTCGACAACGGTGGACCCAATGACGCCCATGCCGAGCCCTGCATCGCCGCGGCCCAAGCGGGCAAACACGTCTTCTGCGAGAAACCGCTGGCGCGCAACGCGGAAGAATCGAAGGCCATGCTGGACGCGGTCGAAAAGGTCGGCGTCAAGCATATGGTCGCCTTCAATTATCGCTTTGTGCCGGCAGTGCAGCAGGCGCGCAAGCTGATCGAAAGCGGCAAGCTTGGCCAGATTTATCACTGGCGCGCCGTTTATCTGCAAGAGTGGGGCATGGACCGCACGATGGAGACGACCTGGCGCTTCCAGAAGGGACCAGCAGGCAGTGGCGCTTTGGGCGATCTCGGCGCGCACATCATCGACCTGGCCCGTTTTCTGGTGGGCGAGCCCAAGGCGGTATCCGGCCTGGCGCAGACCTGGATCACCGAGCGGCCCGATGGCGCCGGCGGCATGGTCAAGTCCGATGTCGATGACGGCTTCGTGGCTTTGCTCGACTTTGAGGGCGGAACGCTGGGCACGGTTGAAGCGACGCGCTTCGCCCAGGGCCGCAAGAATTTCAACTCCTTCGAGATCAATGCCGAGAATGGCTCGATCCATTTCAACCTGGAGCGTATGAACGAGCTGAACGTCTTCTGGAAGGGCGAGAGCCCCGATACCACGCAGGGCTTCCACAATGTGCTCGTCACCGAGGCGCACCATCCTTATTGGGAAAATTGGTGGCCGCACGGGCATATCATCGGCTGGGAGCACAGCTTCGTGCACGAATTCCACCACTTCTTCGACGCCATCGTAAACGACAACGATGTGGCGCCCTATGGCGCAACCTTCGTCGATGGCTATCGCAATGCCGTGATCTGCGACGCGATTCTGGAGTCGGCCGCCTCGCGCCGGCATGTTGACATTCGCTACTAGCGAACACGTACAACCAACACGAATAGGGGAGGCTTCGGCCTCCTCTTCGTTTCGCGTTTATCCGGTCCCCGCTACGAATAAAGTTTCGCCGTCTGTGACCAAGTGAATCGTTCCCACTTCATCGGTACGAAACAGCGGCAATCCGTCGAAAAGGGCGAGCGTATCCGGGTCGGGATCGCCGCGGCGATTGGCAACATCGCTCTGCAACAACGCCACCTGCGGCTGCGCAACCTTCAAGAACGTCTTGTCAAGCGCGCGAGCGGCGCCATGCTGCGGGATCTGCAGGACAGCGGATTCTGGCGAAATTCCGGCTGAGAGCATCTGTCGCTGACCCTCGGCGCTGAGGTCGGATGTCAGCAGGAAGGACAGGCCTCCGTAGCTTACGCGCAGCGCCAGCACATGATCGTTCAGCTTATCCGTGGTTCTAGGTTTGGCCTGCGGGTGCAAGACTTCAATCGTGACGCCGTCGTCGAGCTCCAGCCGATAGCCGGCGCGCGCCTCCACCAGCGGCGTATCGGATTGCCGCAGTCGATCCATAATTCGTTTGAATGTTTCATTGTTATTATCCTGGCCGTGATAGAGCGCCGCGCCGATATCATAGCGATCAAGCACAGTTTCCAGCGCGGCAATGTCCCACTCGTCCGGATGAGTGATTACCAGGATCTCTAGCTCGCGGTCGTAGAAGGGCAGGCGATCGCCTATGGCTGTTAGCAGTCGTGATGGATAGCGGCCGCCGTCAACCAGGACCTGCGCGCCGCCCGGGGTCTGCATGAGCGCCGCATTGCTGTGGCCGACATCAAGCAGCCAGACGTGCAGCTTTTCGTCGCTGCGGCTCAGGTACATGGCGAGCATCAGCGCGAGCAGTGTTAGGGTCGCTGCAACGGCAGACACAACGACGCTGTTACGCCGAACAAATCGCTCGCTGCGCTGCCAGAGTGGCGGGCGCGCGGCGTGAACCATAGCCCCTCCTATCAGCAGAATATAGCAGCTTTGAATGATGCGCCCGTCCATGGAGATCGCCACATCGGCGAATTCCAGCCCGGCGAAGGCGCGCACAACCGCTATCGTCCAGGATAGAAAGAGCATGTCCGCCCAGAAGAACAGCAAACCCAGCGCCGGCACGAAGACGCTAATAAAGGCTGCCGTCAGGCCCAGCAACAACACTGCCGATTGAACGGGTACGATCAAGATATTCACGGGCAGCGCCACCAGTGACAAGCGCCCGAAGTACAGAATGATGAGCGGCAAGGTGGCGACTTGGGCGGCGACGGAAACGATCAAAGGTTCGTTGAGAAAGCTGTGCAGCGGTCGGGACAGTTTCCTGGGCAGCCAGCGGTCCAGGAGCGCGGCAAAACGCTGCGATAAAGGGTCGGCAAATAGACCGAGCCCCAGCACGGCAAAGAAGCTCAATTGAAAGCCGATGTCGAGCAGCACATTGGGATCGCCGATCGAAAGCAGCAGGGTGGCGAAGGCCAGCGACGCGGGGACAAAGGTCCGGCGCTTCAGCTGACTGCCGATGACCAGCAAGCTGCTCATCAGCGCGGCCCGCAAGATGCTGGGGCTGGCCCCGACAAAAAGCGAATAGACGACGATGACTGCGACCGCGCTGATAGTGACCGTGGCGCTTTTACCGGCGAACAAGCTCGACAGCACACGAATGACAATGGGGTAGTGTATCGAATTCGGTTGAAATTCATACGAGCCGATATGGGTTAAGCACACGCGCGACAGTAGCGATTAAACCTGTCCTCGAGTGAAATGCGCCTTTGGGGCGGAAAAGCCGTCTCAACATTCGATTGACCCGTTCCAAGAGGCTGGTCGTTCGTAAAGCCGAGCGCGGCCACTTAGGGTATCGCTGCAGTACCCGGAAAAAGGCAATGGTCTCCTGCCAATCTCGTTGCAGCGTGGCGACTAAATCAGATTGTGTTTCGGCATAAGTCCGACAGAAAGCATCCCTTAATTCTGTTGCTTCTCGACTGTCTTTCGCCTCAAAGATGGCGCGAATGGGTTGCAGGATGCGCTGTTTGAATTGACGGGCTTGTCCGCTGGGCAAGGCATCGGGGACTTGAATGCTCTGCCAGAGATTGCGCAGCTTGTGGAAGGCGCAACGTTGATGTGGTACATGAGGGTGCAGATAGTTCAGCGCGGCAATCAAGCCCTTGCTGCCGTCATGAATGAAGTGTTCCAGCCCCCGTTGGCGATATAGCTTGCGCGCCGCCAAGTCGGATAAGAGGCCTTCCCAAGCCTGGCGACTTTCATCCTCAGCCAACTGCCAGCCCACAATGCCCCAGCGCCGGTTTTGCGGATACAGTCCCAAAGCCACCAGGACACAGACTTTGCGCCGCGCTTTGACCGAGCGTTGGCGACTGTCGACTTTGCTCTGACCGGTATCCTCGAGCAAGGTCAGCCAAATGGCGTCCAGCATGACCACTGGCGGGCAACTGGTCAAGGGCATCGCTGGCGGCATCCGCACCGCTTGCGCCTCCCGATTCAAAGTCCGCAAGCCCATTTGAGTGCCACACTGCTCGCCGATTTCCGCCTGCATTTGCCGCAAACTCAAGCCTAAATCCGCCCAGCGCCCAATGCGATCACAGACATCATCCCAAATTTGTTGATAGGGCTTGAGGATGGAAAAGGGTATCTTGACACTGCCATTACATTGACAGCGCACACGCGGCAGCCAGACCTGCAACACCCCATAATCCGTCACTAATTGACGCCGACGCCGTCCATTGCGCACAAAATCACTAGCCTGCTGACTGCCGCAGACTTGACAGGTCGCTTGACTTTGACGCGATACCTGCGAGCGCCTTTGGTAGGCTTGGCGATACAACCGGGCGGTGACTTCCCGCTCCAGTTGAGATTCAATCATTTGAGACGCGGTCGCGGCCAGTTTGGCTCTCAGGCCCGCCAAAAAAGATTTGAAACCATATCCTGGCTGCGTTATCCTAGTGTACATGACGTGGCTCCTGTTCTTTTGCTTTGCTAGGACAACTAGCATGAATCGGAGTTCACGTCATTTCTATTTCAACCGAATTCGATACACTACCGACAATGGCGCTCACGATGACCATATTGAAGCCGCTGATCGCGATGACGTGCGTCGCGCCCACCCGCGAGAAGTCATCTTTCAGCTGCGTTGATATGCCGCTCTCGTCACCGAGCAGGATGCCGGTCAGCAAGCCCGATTGCGGCTCCGGCAAGGCTCTGACGATTTCTCGTCTTACAATCCCTTTCAACTCAAGCAGTCGCGCGGAGACCGGATTGCCATGGCCCTTGCTGACGACTTGCGCGCCGGCATTGCGCATGATGGTGAAGACACCGCGACGTGCCAGGTAATCCGCGTAGGAGAAGGTATCGCCAGTGGCGGCAGTAGCCATGGCGCCGGTTGCTTTCACGCGGTCGCCGTAGTCGATTTCTGCCCCGCGAGGGGCTTCTATCAGCACCAGCCCGCTTGTCGAAACGGTCTCGCTGTTGACGAAAACGGTCTCGGCCTCCAGGCGCAGCTGGACGCGATCTTCACGGTAGCGGGGTTCCTCAACAACGACGCCGGTAATTGTGCCGCTGTAGCCCTTGTATGCGGCGATGTCGCTAGTGCGCGGCAAGAGCGACTGCCTCGCGCCGCCCGCCGCCAGAATCAGCAGCAGCAGCAGCACTTTGCCCGGCGTCTGCTTTGATCTGGTAACGGCCAACGGAAACGCGCAGGCGACAAGCGCCCCGATCCAGTAGATTGTCTCAATGTCAGGCAGCGCTCGCGCCAGGCTAATGCCCAGCACCCAGGCAAGGGTGATGTAAATGAGGCGCATTTGCTGGTGATCTATTGGATAAGATGAACAAGGAAATGATAACTTACTTTGCGAATGTGGCAAAAGAAACAGACATCCCGCAAAGGATGCCTGTTATCGAGGAAAAATTACAGTAGACGCTTTAGAGACGGCTGCCCATGGGCGCCTGCGCTGGCCGGTCAAAGCTGATTGGCTCAGCATTGCCCTCGACCTGCGGCGCATGGATCGCTTGCATTTCCGGATTGGCCTCGACCGCGACCGGCTCTTCATACTGCATCAGCTGAATGCCATTGCGGATTTCATCGAGGGTGAGGGCAAAGCGCTGCTCGAGCTCGCTGAGCTGAACCAGCACGTATTCGTCGGCTTCCTGCGTGATTTTCTGCGCTTCGATTTTGGCTTGCTCGATCACGAATTCGGCGCGGACCTTTGCCTGTGTTACCATCTCTTGTTCGTCTATCAGATCTTCGCTGTGCTGCCTGGCTTGCTGGACGATGCGAGCGGCTTCTTCATTGGCTTCCGCCAGGACGCGGTCACGCTGCTGGATGGTGCGCGCTGCCGTTTCGATCTCTTCCGGAATCGAAATCCGCATCTGATCGATTATCTCCAGAGCCCGCTCTTCATCCAACATCGTGTACTTTGTGCCAAAAAGGTGACGGCCCTCGTCGATCAAGTCTTCCATCCGGTCTACCAAGTGTTGAATATCCATCGCCCCCTCCCCGTTAGAGACAGTATCAATGCTTGCAATTCTACTTACAATACTTCTTTCGTAACGCTTCCGAAATGATGGGTGGCGTCATCGAGCTAACATCGCCGCCGAGCTGTGCGATTTCGCGAATCGTGCTTGAGCTTATGTGCATGTATTGCTCATCCGACAAAATCATAATGGTTTCCAACTGCGGCGCCAGCTTCTTGTTTGCCATTCCCATGCGAAACTCAAATTCAAAATCACCGAATACTCGTAAGCCGCGAACTAAGGCTATTGCGCCTACTGACTCAGCATATTGTACTGTAAGAACGTTATATTTCGCCACTGAAATCGACGGGTATTTCCTAAAGACTTCGCGAGCCAATTCCACGCGTTCATCGATACCGAACAGTACCGCTTTCTTGTCGGGATTGGCGTAGATGCCAATGACAAGTTTCTCAAAGAAACGCGAGGCGCGCACAGCGACATTGATATGTCCATAATGAATCGGGTCAAGTGATGCCGGATAGAGCGCAATTCCTCGTCCTGACATAGTGTTTCTCCCACACTACCAGCGCATTGTAGTAGGACTGAAGAATTCGCGCCAACCGATACGCCAGCAGATTTGCCAATGAAAGCAAATCAGTTTTCTAACCGAGACTCATGGGGACGCGCTTAGCTCAGTTCGCTGTCAGCCGGGTAGAGTTGGCGAAGGAAGGCCGCCAGCAAATGATGCTCGGGCAGCTGTAGGTCGGGGTCTTCCTCGACCAGCGTCCGCGCTTCGTATTGCGCCACTTTAATCAGCTCGGAATTATCGGGGTCCAACATATCAAAGTCCAGATGGCCACTCTGCCGCGTGCCTAGCAGTTCGCCCGCGCCTCGCAGTTTCCAATCTCTGTCGGCCAGCTCAAAGCCGTCGTTGGATTCCTCCATCGCCGACAGTCTTTGCTCGGCGATTGTCATCGCGTCCCGTTTCAATTCGCCGGCTTGACAGGCGCGGATGCGGTCAATGTCGATGTCGGCGGAGCTATCCGGCAGCAAAAAGCAGTACGACTGATGTTCGCCCCGGCCGACTCGGCCGCGCAGTTGATGGAGCTGAGACAAACCAAAGCGATTGGCGCCGTCGATCACAATCACGCTCGCGTTCGGCACATCTACGCCGACTTCAGCCACAGAGGTCGTTACCATCACATCGTATTCGCCGGCCGCGAAGTCCGCCATCAGCGCGTCTTTCTCCGCCGCGCTCATCCGTCCGTGCAAAAGGCATACGCGATACTGATAATAAACTTGACTCAACTGCTCGTAGGCTTCCGTTGCCGATGCCGTGTCCAGCGATTCGGACTTCTCCACCAGCGGATGGACAAAAAACGCTTGCCGTCCCTGTTCCAATTGGCTGACCACAAAGCCATTCAGCCGCTCGCGCGCAGCCGGATCAATGACCTTGGTCTCAATGTCGCGGCGGCCGGCCGGCTTGTCGGCGATGATGGATAGGTCGAGATCGGCGTAGTAGGTGAGCGCCAGGCTGCGCGGCAAGGGCGTGGCGGTCATAATCAGCAGGTGCGGATTGCCGCCTTTGCCGCGCAACTGCGACCGCTGAGCGACCCCAAAGCGCTGCTGCTCGTCGATGACGGCTAAAGCGAGATCGTCGAACTCGACGCCTTTCTGGATCACGGCATGCGTTCCCACGACAATGTCAACGGCGCCGTCGGCGATGTCGCGATAAACGGCCTCGCGCTCGTCCGCCGTCAGCGCGCTGGTCAATAGCGCGATATTCGGTTTGTCGGGGCCACTCATTTTGGCGAAAGTCGCGCTCAGCGAACGGTAATGCTGTTCGGCCAGGATTCCCGTCGGCGCCATCAAAGCCGATTGCTTGTGATTCGAATAGGCGATCGCCATGGCCACGATGGCTACGGCCGTCTTGCCCGAGCCCACATCGCCCTGGATCAGCCGGTTCATCGGCGTCGAGAAGGACAAGTCCCGCTGAATCTCCTGTATGGCTTTCTTCTGTCCGTCGGTCAATTTGAAGGGGAATACCTCGGCCGCGAAACGCTTGAGGATATCCGTGTCTTCTATCAGTGGCGTTCCAGGCGCAGACTGCCATTCGCGGCGCCTGGCCAATAGCGCCAGCTGCAGCATCAGCAGATGATCAAAAGCCAGTCGCTGCTGCGCGTGTCGCCTGTGGTCGTCGCCGTCGGGGAAATGCGCCTGCTTCAGCGCCCATCCCAGATCCGCCAGTTCGCCGCGGTCCAGCACCGAAGTTGGAATGGGGTCCGGAATTTTGCTCTCCCACTCGGAAGTCAGCACTTTCATCGTGCGGCGCAGCATGCGCGGGCGCAAGCCCTTTGTCATGCGATATACCGGCACGATGCCAATCTTGCGCAAGTTGTCGAGGTCCAGTTCTTCCCATTCCGGGCTGGCCATACTCCGGAACTCGCTTACCTTGCCGCGCAGCAGCAGGTGCATGCCCCGCTTGATCTTCTGCGAAAGAAAGGGCTGGCTGAAGAAGCGTATGGACATTTTTGCGGTGTCATCAGAGACCCATACGACGAGATCCATGCGTCCGCTGGCGCTGACCGACGTGCCCGCGCGCTGAACGGTGGCGATGACATTGGCCGTCTGCCCCGCCGCCAGGTCCTTGATACAGGTCAGCCGGGTATAGTCGACGAAGTCGCGCGGAAAGTTGTAGAGCATGTCTCTGACCGTGTGGATATCCAGATTCCGCAGCAGCTCGGCATAGGTGTTGCCGATGCCCCTGATGTCCGTGGTCGGCGCTTCCAGCTCCCGATACAGCGCGAGTTGTTCTTCCAGGCTAAGCTGCGCGCGGGGCTGGCGCGGCGGGCGATTCAAGCTGGGCATCGGCGGGATGTCCAGTTTGCGCTGGCTGGGCCCGCCGGTGAAGTCTTCGTCATACGAGGCGTTGTCGTAGGCGTGGAAGCGCCCCTTGTTGCCTCCGCGCTGCTGACGCGCGGGCCGCCGATCCACGTGCTCATGCGAAGAGCGGCCGCGCTTCTGCCGCGGAGGCCGGTCCTTCTGCGAGCCCAGTTTCTTCTCCCACTCGGCCAACCGCTTCTGGTAGGCCGGCGGCGCTTTCTGCCGGTCCGTCACGCGATTCAGCAAATAGTTGATTTTGTCGATGCGCGCGTCTTCGCTGTCGATCTTGTCATAGGCAGTCAGGGAGTCGACGATTTCGTCAATCAGAATGTGATGCTGCGCGCGCCGCGCCTGCTCTCTCGCTTGCGGCTGCCAGCTGTTGGCGTAGGCGCTCAAACCGCCCACGACCGCTGTATTCTTGCCGCCTTGATCGCGCTCCAGCTTGAGGATCTTGACCAGCGTTTCCAATGCAGATGGCATGGATCATAGCCTCCAGTTGCGGTTCAATGTCGCCACGCCAATGGTGCCGAGTCCAATATGCGTACCCATGGTCGGCGTCGTTTCGATGACCAGTGTATCAGATGGCGCGCTATCTTGTATGGATTCCAGGAAGCTCTCGGCGCCGGCGCGATTGGCGATGTGCAGCACGGCCAACCTGTCCATAGGCGCTTCCGCCAGGGTCAGCTCTCGCAAGCGCCGCTCCGCGCGCGACCAGGTACGCATTCGCCCGATCGACTCAATCTCGCCCCCGTCCACGCGGATGACCGGCTTGATTCGCAGCAGCCCGCCTACGCTGGCGACCAGCGAGTTTACGCGTCCGCTGCGCCGCAAGAACTCCATGGTGTCGATGATCGCGTAGACCTTGCAGTTTTCGCGAACGCTCTGGATGCGCTCAAGAATTGCATCCAAGTCGGCGCCTGCTTGCGCCAGTTCGGCAGCCGCCCAGACTTGCAGCCCGATGCCAAAGGTCAGCTGCAAGCTGTCAACCAGCGTGATTCTGTCCTTGTCAACGGTTTCGGCCCCCAGGCGCATGGCGTTCAAGGTGCCGCTAAGCTTCTCCGGCACGTGAATCGAGATGATGTGCTCGGCGCCATCGTCGAGCATGCGCCGGTAGAACTCCGCCGCGTCGCCGGGCGACGGGGCAGCAGTCGTCGGCTGTTCAGCCAAAGAGGGCAAGTCGCGGTAGTATTGCTCCCGATCCAGCCCGACGCCGTCATCGGCAATGCTCTGCCCGCCGATATTGACGTAAGTCGGGATGATATTCACGCCGAGCGCGGCGACCAGCTCAGCAGGCAAATCGCAGACGCTGTCCGCGGCTATGCGAATTCGACTAGAAGTCATCGTCCAGGTCGTCGCTCTCTTTCTCGAGCACGGCAACGCCGGTAGCCTGCGTGCCCAAAAAAGAAGCCATGGTCGCGCTGTACATCGTGAAGGGAAAGTGCTGACCCGGAAATTCGAGCGCCAGCCGGTCCTGCATCACACGCGTCTCTTCGCTGATCTGTTTCTCGTCTTGCAGCACGACTGCGTCTTCCAACTCGGTGAATTCCACCAAAAATTCGACCAGGCGCTCGATGACATCGCCGCGATTGCGGATCTTTTCGATGACGATTATTTGGCCGTCTTCCAGGCTGACAAAGGGCATGATCTCCAGCTGCGCGCTCAGAATCGCATGTGAAGGCGTCATAAAACCATTGGCGCGCAAAAAACTGACGTCGCCGACGCAGTAGACGGAATAGATTCGGTTGACCGCTTGCCGCACTTTCTGAATCACATCCTCGGCACTGTCCAGGTCGCGCGCGGCGCGGGCCGCGACGCGAATTAACATGCCTTGACCGGCGCACAAACTTTGCGAATCGACAACGGCAATTTCGCAGCCGCCATTTACCTGCTGCGCGGCCAAGCGACCATTCTGCCAGCTTTCGGACAGCTCCCGCGACGGATGAATCGAGATGACCGCATCACAGAAGTGGGACAGGCGCGCATACAATTCGGCGTAGTCATTCTCCGATGGCGGAATCACCTTTGGCGGACTGTCGTGCTGCGCGATTAGCTCAAAGGCTTCTTCCGTGCCCAGGTCGATGCCTTCCTGGTAACGCTTGCCGCCGATCTCGATGATGTTCGGCAGTATCGTCACCGGAAAATGTCGAACCAGTCGCGGGTTTGAAAAGCGCGCTCCACTGTCCGTTACGATCTGGATTCTTGGCATCACTCGACGCTAACTATGAGCGGGTAAAGGGCCTGGCCGCCATAAACCGCCTCATATTCCAGGTTTGGAAAGTTCAGCATCAAAGCTTCAATAATCTCGTCCGCCGCCGCTTGGGACAGTCCTGCGCCATAATACAAGGTCGCCAGTTCTTTGTGGTCTGCGTCCGCCATTTTCATCGCATCCCGCAGCGCGGTGTCGATATCCTCCGCGGCGACGCTAATCTGCCCGTCAATGATGGCCAGGCAGTCGTTCTCGCGGATGTCCACGCCTTGCAGCCTTGCCGAGCGAGTGGCGCGCGTGATTTCAATTGAAGTCGTCGCCAGGGCAGCTTCCCGCATTGACGCGACAATTGTATCCGCTGGGAGCTGACCGTCGCTGGCGTCGCCGAAGGCGATAATCGCGTTGACGCCTTCCGCGGAAGTTCGCGTGGGCACGACCGTGACGCGCCGACTGTCGCTCATGTCCGCCGCTTGCTGCGCCGCCAATTCGATATTGCGATTATTGGGCAGTATGATGATCTCCTCGGAGTCGAGCTGGTCAATCGCGGCGATAAAATCTTCTGTTGCCGGATTCTTGCCCGCGCCGCCTTCAATGACCGAGGCGCAATTCAGATCGCGAAAAACGCCGCGCATACCGTCGCCTTCGACGACTGCGATGACCGACACGGGCTGCGGTGTCGCTTCATGCGCTGGCTTCTCTGATTGCCGCGCGACCGCGGCCGCCTGCAATTGCATGTTCTCCACCACAATGTCGTCGAGCGAAGCGCCGGTCTTCACCGCGTAGTCCAGGGGAAGGGCGGGGTTTTCCACATGGATATGCACCTTGATCATGCTGTCATCGCCGACAACGATGACGGACCAGCCCAGTTTCTCCAGATCGCTGCGAACCGCGGCCGCGTCCAGCCGCGCGCCTAACATGAGAAACTGCACATCGTAGCCATACGATTCTCCGGCTGAGTCCGTTCCTGAGGCGCTTTCAGTCGCGGGCCGCGCCGGCAACAACATGTCCAATGGCGCGCCGCAAGCGTGCTCGTATATGCCGCGCAAAAAGCAGACCAGCCCCATACCGCCGGCATCGACCACGCCGGCGTCCTTAAGAATCGACAGGTGATTCGGCGTATCTTCCAGCGAGGCCTGCGCGTATGTCACCAGATTTAGAAACATGTCGTCAAGCGACAGGCCCTCATGCAGGCTCTCCGCCGCCTCGCGCGCCACGGTAAGCACGGTTCCCTCCACCGGCTGAGAGACTGCGGCGTAGGCGCGTTTCACCGCCGATCGCAAAGCCGCCGCCAGCAGCGGTGCGGAAACAGTTTCTGCCTCCCCCAAACCCTCAGCAAAGCCAGCCAGAAGCTGAGACATAATCGTGCCGCTGTTGCCGCGCGCGCCCATCAGTGCGCCATAGGCAAAGCTCTCGGCCACCGCGTAGGCCTTTGTATCCGCCGAATTATCAACCTCTTCCCAGGCGCGATTCAGCGTATGAAACAGATTGATGCCGGTATCGCCGTCGGGTACCGGAAAGACGTTGAGCTCGTTGATGAGCACGACATTGTCCGCCACAGCCTTGACCCCGGCGCCGAGCAGAATTTTCAGCGCCTGCCCGTCTATGCTAGTCTTCGCCATTCAGTTCTTTCGCCGCAGCCCGGCGTAATTCGCTGATGCCGGCCGCGATGCCATCTGTGTGCTGAAATACGCAAGTTCCCGCGATCGCCACCGAAGCGCCCGCCGATATCGCGGCGCCGATCGTATGGATGTTGATGCCGCCATCGACTTCTATGTCGATTTCGGCGCCGAGCTCGTTTATTAGCCTGCGCAAGCTACGGATCTTCACGAGCGTGCTGTTGATAAATTGCTGACCGCCGAAGCCGGGGTTGACCGTCATCACGTTGATTATGCGTGCCATTTCCGCCACTTCGCCGATGGCTGCCGCCGGCGTATGGGGATTGAGCGCGACGCCAGCCCGGCAGTCCGCCTCGGTGATTTGCCCCAGCACCCGATGCAGATGGCGACAGGCTTCCACATGGACGCTGATGCTGCTTGCGCCGCTGTCGGCGAATTGCTGCACGAACCGCTCCGGCTCCACAATCATCAGGTGGACATCAAGGGGAATCGCAGCGACTTTGGCGACCGCCTCCACCACCAGCGGCCCCATGGTGATATTCGGCACAAAGCGCCCATCCATGATGTCGATATGAATCAGATCGGCGCCAGCGTCTTGCGCTTCTACGACTTGCTCGGCAAGACGACCGAAGTCCGCCGCCAGAATTGAGGGCGCTATTTTGATGACTTTGTCGCTCATGCAGCAATCTGAAGTGTGCGCGGTCAACGATATTGATCTTACTGTTTATTGTTCTCGATAGCAACAGCTTGCCGCGACGGGGAAGCGGCTATACAGCCTACTCTAATTTATCAAAGCGCCATTCGCGTCAATCACCGCTGTTTTCAGCTGACCGCAGCCGGCCTCAATGTCGATGCCGCGCCGCACGCGCACAGTCGCGTTCACGCCGCATTGACCCAAGGTCGCCAGGAAGCGCTCGAGATCAGGCGCGGGCGCAGGCCGGCCCGCATAACCCCCGGTGGGGTTCAAGGGGATGACGTTGACGTGGCAGTGCAGTCCAGCGAGCAGTTGACCCAATCGCTGCGCTTCCGCGACGGTATCGTTCTCCCCCGCGATGGCCGCCCACTCAAACGTAATCCGCCGTTTCGTTCGCTCGACATAATATCGGCAAGCATCGATAAGCTCCGCAATCGGCCAGCGGCGATTCACCGGCATCAGCGCCGAACGCTCGCCATCGTCCGATTTGTGCAGGCTCACTGCCAGCTTGACCTGCAAACCCTCATCGGCGAAGCGGCGTATCTGCGGGACCAAACCCACCGTGCTGATTGTGATGTGGCGCGCGCCGATCCCCAGCCGGTCCATGAGCATAACGACCGCCTCCAGCGAGGCGTCGTAATTGTGGAAGGGTTCGCCCATGCCCATAAAGACAACATTGCTCAAGCGCTCGCCCCGCGCCGCCAGGTCACGCGCGAAGATCATCCCTTGCTCGAAGATCTCGGCAGCGCTCAAGTGACGGCCAAAGCCCATCTGCCCGGTAGCGCAGAAGACGCAGCCCAGCGCGCATCCGGCCTGCGACGAAATGCAAGCCGTCTGGCGGCCGTCGTCATAAGGCATCAGCACTGACTCGATCAGCTGGCTATCGGGCAAACGGTAGAGGCGCTTCTCCGTGCCGTCCTGGCTCAGCTGCCGCGCCGCCATCGCCAGCTCGCCCAGCCGCGCCGACCGGCTCAGTTCCAGTATTGTCGCGCGCGGCAAATTGCTCATCGCCTCGAAGCTGCTGACCCGCTTGTTATAGACCCAGTCCCATATCTGCTTGGCGCGGAAGGGCTTCTCGCCGAGCGCCGCGACAAAGTCTGCCAATTCGATTTCGTCAAGCGCATACAGATTAACCATCACTTCATATTCGCCTCGGATATGCCACGGCCGAAAGAATTCAAGCCATTGCCGCAAGCACAAAAGGAATGGCATTATACCCGGCATGCGCAATGATGGCAGCCGTCGTGCTCACCCGCGCGCGCAGCAGTCCAAATCCCAGCGAAACCACAAACAAAACCCCTGCTGCGGGCGTGAAGGCATATTGCGTATGCAAGGCCACGAAAAGCAGCGACGATATGACTATCCCAAACACCGGCTGCAGCGCGCCGCGAAACAAGATTTCTTCGCCGATGCCGACGCTCATCGCCAGCAGGCCACCCAGAATCAGCGACGAGCTCAAGGCCTCGTACAGCAGCCGCGCGCCGCTTACTTGCGACTCGAATGTACTTTGCGAAACAGAAGCCTGCCAGTAGGCCATCGCCAACGCTGCCATAAGATGAAGCGCAATCGCCGCCGCGATGCCCGCCAGGCAATCCGCCGGGCGAGGCCAGCGCAATCCCAGCCGCTGCTTGACGGCGGCCCAGTCCCGGCGCGTCAGCCAGCCCACGCCAATTACAGCCAGCGCCAGATACATTAGCGACCCGACGAGCAACTGCGGCGCGGCGTCGGCGAAAGCCAGGGACTCGGCGCTGTTGGCGCCCAGCGCTCCCCAGCCCAAGGCGGTCAGCGCGAAGATGATGACCAGCGTCGCCAGCCGGTGAACGCCGCTCCGCGGATCGAAGGAGATATGCTCGAATTGCCCGGCTGACTTGACGACTCGCGAGACGCATTGCCAGGGTCTCTCGAGTCCAATAAGAGCAAACATCAGCAGCGCTGCGACCAATCCCACAATGGCAGTGACCATACGCAGCGATGGGTCGCCGCCTTCCGTCAGCGCTCCGCCATTTAGCAGACCGCTCAATGCCAAGGTCAGCAACGCGAGCGGTAGCAAGGCCGTCAGCGCGGGCAGAACGCGAGTTCGACCACTGAGCGCCGACTCAATGTTGGCAACTGCCGTCAAAAGCAGAACGTAAAGCAAAGCAAGGCCAGCCAAAATTGCCCGCCACTTATCCCGTATCAGGTCGCAGTCTAGCGGGGCGGCACTCCCGCCGCAAGCGCCAGCAGAGCAATCGCACCAAATTATTTTAACCACCGAGGACACCGAGATTTAACTCCTTTTCTGGCAAAAAGGAGGCAATGTAGGGGCGATTCTGTGAATCGCCCACGATATTCTCACTCTTTTCATGGGCGACACACAGTGTCGCCCCTACATCGTGGTAGATTTATGTGACATTCGGCACATAATTGGTTCTGGTGCGATTGCTCTGAAGCGCCAGCCGCTGCGGTTGACAGGGCAGAGGCGCTATGCTAGCATCACTGTCGCCAGGTCACGGCTCGAAAGCGCGTTGGAGAGGTGGCCGAGTGGTTTAAGGCGATGGTCTTGAAAACCATTGTACGGTCCTCCGTACCGCAGGTTCGAATCCTGTCCTCTCCGCCTTGAACACATTAACAATTGCATCATCTATTGGAGAGGTGCCAGAGTGGTTGATTGGGGCCGCCTGCTAAGCGGTTGTACCTGTTAAGGGTACCGCAGGTTCGAATCCTGTCCTCTCCGCTCCCAAACTACTCCGCTACGGGTCTGCGTCAGAGATCCGGGCGGTTTATGTTCTTGATGCCATCCCCTTTTCGCCGCGCTTGCGACAAGCAATGTGATGCCGCCTGATGCAAAACCTTTTGGCATGTTGGAGCAACTGAATGAGTCAGAAGATTCATATTCAAGCTACACTTGCTGTACCTACGGCCAAAGCTTGGGCGCTGTGGACGCAGCCCGATCACATTACCAATTGGAACTTCGCCAGTGACGACTGGCGCTGCCTGCGCGCGGAGAACGACCTTCGCGCCGGCGGCCGGCTCCTGTACCGGATGGAAGCTGTAGACGGCAGCTTCGGCTTCGACTTTGAAGCGATTTACGACAAAGTGCTTCACGAGCTTAATGTCGCATACACCATGACCGATGGACGACAGGCAGAAACCACATTTGAGGACTTGGGAGACCGGACGCGCGTATCAACAACATTCGACGCTGAGCAGGAGAATCCAGCCGAAATGCAGCGTGCCGGCTGGCAGGCGATTCTCGACAACTTCAAGAAATACGCCGAGTCTCTTTAACGTAGGACCGCGACCACATCTTTCAGAGGCGACGTCCAGACACATCAATCACATGAGCGCGCTCCGATTAGCCCAGCGACCACGGGCTGCTGAATGATTGTCATCGGCCTGATGTCCGGCACTTCCGCTGACGGCGTCGATGTCGCTATCTGCGATATCTGCGGCGAGCCCGGCAGCATGACCGCCGAGCTGCTGCATGGCGCGACCTACGAATACGAGCCGGCAATGCGCCAGCGCATTCTCGCCTGCTGCGACCCGGCCGAGAGCCGCGTCGATCAGATTGCGGCCCTGCACGTCGACCTCGCTGAAGTCTTCGCACAGCGCACACTCGAAACGATTGAGCAGGCCGGCATGGCGCCCGGCGATATCGACCTAATCGGCTCGCACGGGCAGACGCTTTGGCACAATGTCTTGCCTAGCGGGCAAGTCAATGTGTCGCTGCAAATCGTGGAGCCGGCAGTCATCGCCGAGCGCAGCGGCATCACTACCATCAGCAACTTCCGCGCCAGCGATATCGCCGCCGGCGGTCAAGGCGCGCCCCTGACCAGTTATGTCGACTGGCTACTGCTGCGCCATCCGAGTCATTGGCGGGCGATACAAAATATCGGCGGCATGGGCAACGTGACATTTTTGCCTCCGCTCGCGGACGACACTTCCCAGCCCATCGCCTTTGATACCGGGCCGGGCAATGCGCTGCTGGATATCGCTGTGGCGCATATCACCGACGGCGTCCAGAATTTCGACCGCGACGGCCGGCTGGCAGGGCAGGGCCGGGTCAATGAAGAGTGGCTGGAGGAATTGCTGGGGCATCCTTATTACGCGCGCGACTATCCCAAGACCACCGGGCGCGAGACCTTCGGCACGGCTGCCGCGCTGGGGTTGGTTGCCGAGGCGCAAGGGCGCGGCATAACCTCGTCTGAAGTCATCGCCACCTTGACCGCGCTGACCGCCACCAATATCGCTGATGCCTACCAACGATTTGCGCCCGCTCCTATTCATGAAGTCATCCTGGGCGGCGGCGGACGCCACAATCCGGTCATGGTGGGTCTGCTGCGCCAACTGCTGGCGCCGGCGGCCGTCATGACGCATGAAGACATCGGCATGGACAGCGATTTCAAAGAAGCGCTGGTATTCGCCGTGCTGGCGTTTGAGACCTGGCACGGTCGTCCGGCCTCGCTGCCCGCCATGACCGGCGCGCGGCACGCATCTATCCTCGGCCAGATCACGCCGGGCGCCAACTACGCCGACTTGCTGCGCCGCGCCGGGCGCCATTAACGGCTTGCCGTGTTCTATGACGATGGCGGCGGCTCGACTATGGCGCGGTTTCGACATCTTTGCCACCGAGTACACAGAGTTTGATAGAGGACACAAAGGAATGGCATTATGCTTAGTCCAAAGACATAATCGGCGAAGGCGCCGACTATCCTTGACTCGGCCTACCTCCATATCTCCCGGTATCCCTCTCAGTGCTCTCATATTTACGCTGTGTCCTCTGTGGCAGAGTGTCGTAAATCCGCATAAGCGCGGCATCCGCCCCGACATCGGCGCGTGAGTAGCGGACAAGCCTGACGAGATCTTCGCGCTCAGATTTCACTGGACGCGCCCTGTCTCATGCTATGCTTGAGTAAGAAACACCAACGATTTCGTTTTTGAATGGGGCGCGGATGAAAGATCGCTTTGGCCGGCTACGGCATTTCGCTTTGCGCTGGTGGTCCATGCGCAGCGCTACCACGCGGGCGCTGCCGATTATCCTCTTGACCACGCTGCGCAGTTTCGGACGTTACAGTTCGCGGCAGTCGGCGGCTTTGGCATTTTTCGCCCTCTTTTCGCTCTTCCCGCTGATGCTGCTGATGGCGGTCCTGATCGGCGGTTTGCTGGAACCGGCCGCGGCGCAAGAACAGATCGCCAACGGTTTGCGCGTGTTCTTGCCGGAAGATCAAGCGACGGTCGAGTTCGTACAGGACATCCTGGGCCAATCCCTGGAACAGTCGAATTCCTTCGGCATTGTCGCCATCATGACCATGGCCTGGTCGTCGCTCAGCCTGTTCTCCAACTTGACCGCTTCGCTGGACGAAATCTTCCGCGTACCCAAGGGCCGCAATATCTGGAAGCTGCGCTTGCAAGCCATCGGCATCAGTCTGGCTCTGGTCGTGCTGGTGATCGCCTCCTTCGTTACTTCCGGCGTGCTGCGTCTGCTCTCCGTGCTGCTGCTGGATCAGCCCAGTCTGTGGCTCAGCATCGGCATTCGATTTTTGCCCTTTGGTCTGGACGTGGTGATCTTCGCCTTGCTATTCCGTTTTGTGCCGGCGCGTTACGTGCATTGGGACGCGGTGCTGCCGGCGGCGCTGCTGGGCGCGGTCGGCTGGGAGCTGGCCAAGAGCGGCTTCGGCTACTATTTGACCAATTTGGGCGGCTTTCAGTTCGTCTACGGAGGCATCGCCACCGTCATCGTTTTTCTGTTCTGGGCCTACTTGATCGCTGCGATCTTCCTGTTCAGCGCCGAGTTTTGCGCCCGGCTGAACGACTGGTTTGTCAGCCGCGTGACGACTGAAGCGGAGGCGCACCCCTCGGTCAGCATCTCAATTCGCGATGGGCAGATCCGCGTGCAACTGCCGGACCAGGTCGGCGAGCCCCGGTTCAGCGACCGCGTCGCTGCGGAAAATCTGCCAGACGCCCGCGGGAGCTAGCCGACGCGCTTCAGTTTGCCGGCGCGCTTGGCGTAATTCTCCGCCGCTTTAAAGGCTCGCAGGCCGATAGGCAGCGCCACCACGCCCAGCAAGAGCAGCGGCGCAATATATTGCAGCAGGTCGGTGATGGCTGCCCCATCGAGAACGGCGGCGCGCGTGCCATCCAGGACGTAAGTCACGGGCGAAAAACGCGCCAGCGACTCCATCCAATCGGGCAAGACGCTGATGGGATAATATACGCCGGAGATCAGCAGAAACGACGCCTGCACCACTTCCGTCATCTGGGCGCCGCGCTCCGGATATAGCAGCGGCAAGATGCTCGCCACGATGCCGATTGCGATCAAGGACAAACTGCCGGCCAGCACTACAGCAGCAGCGCCCGGCAAGTTAGCATTGGACAGATCCAACTCGAAGAACAGCGCCATGGCGATGCCGATCAGCAGAGTCGTGATGAGGCTGTAAATCAGCGAATAGGCGGTTTGCCCCACCAGATGCACCCAGCGCTCCACCGGCGCCATCAGCGTGTACTCGATGGTGCCTTCCCAGCGCTCCCAGGCGATGACCTCGCTCGTCAGCATAAAAATGTTCGACAGGTAACGCCAAATCAAGGTGCCGATGATGAGGTACATCGTCAGAAATTTGACGTCAAAACTGGGCGTCTCGCCGGTCAGCGCTTCGGCGCCTTGGGCGATGAAGACCACGGACAAGCCGCTGGTCAGCGAATAGAAGAACCACACCACTTCCCAGCCCCAATAACGCCGCGTCAAGTGCCAGTTGCGCGCCAAAAAGGCGTATGATTGCAGCGATTCCAAACGCATCGCGCTCATGCCGCGCCGCAAAATACTCTGCATAATTGTCCTCCAGCGTGGAAACTAGGCGATGTCGGCCGCCTCTGAATCAACGAGTTGTTCGCCAGTGAGGTGGATGAAGACATCTTCCAGAGTTGAAATCTGGCCATTAGCCGCGGAACTGCGCTTCAATTCCTCCGGCGTGCCGATGGCCGCGAGTTTGCCGTTGTGAATCACAGCCACGCGGTCGCAGAGCGCATCGGCTTCTTCCATATCGTGTGTCGTGATCATTATCGTCGCATCGTGCGAGTCGCGCAGCTCCTCGATGAATTCGCGCACATCGCGTTTCGAGCGCGGGTCCAGCCCGGTCGTCGGCTCGTCCAGCAGCAGCAAAATAGGCGAAGTGAGAAACGCGCGGGCCACTGCCACCTTCTGCTGCATGCCGCGGCTCATCTCTTCCATCGGCTCGTTGAAAGACGAACGCTTCAGCCCCAGCCGCCCCATGATTTCGTAGGCTTTGACCGTGGCTTCCGGCGCCGTCACGCCATACAGACGCGCGCCGTAGAGCAGATTCTCCATCGGGCTGAGCTTCTTAAAAAATGCGGCGTCCACCGAAACGCGGCTGATCAGCTGTTTGACGCCCATTTCATCTTCCGCCAGATCAATGCCGAAGACTTTGGCGCTGCCCCGGTCCGGCCTTAGCAGGGTCGAAATCAGCCGCACCAGCGTCGATTTACCCGACCCGTTCGGCCCCAGGATGCCAAAAATCTCGCCGCGCTCGACCGAGAAGCTGACATGGTCAACCGCGGCAATCGGCGCTTTGCCGCCCTTGCCGGCTTTGGGCAGATGACCCGGCTCGGGCAGGTCCGCGCTGGCGCCCAGCAATCGCTTCCACAGCGGCGGCTGCGGCAAGTGGAAATACTTGGTGATGGAGTCGACGACAAGCGCCCGCCGCAGATCAAGCGGCTTTCTGGCCCGCATGGGCTGCTCCCATTTTGGTCGGTTCAGAACTTGGCAGAATTGTTCGAGAATCCGTATTGTAGACAGCATCGCCAGCAGCGTACAGGTACAAGGCTGCGCGCGGGACGCAGCGATTGGACGGCGCGCAGGACTCGGCCAGCTTGCTTTGGCGGATTCGCCCGGCAGACGTAAATACTGATAAATCGGATCAGCCCGATGCCTAAGAAGATTCTCTTTGCCCTCTGCTCCTCTGTGGTGAATTAAACTTGCCAAGCATCGCAGCTCATTGACATGTGCCGCTTCACGCTAGGGCAATCGCATCAAAAGATTTTCACCCCAGAAGCGCCGAAAACGACGAGAATTATCCGAAAATATGCCAATATAGCACTCAATGTAGGGGCGATTCTGTGCCGCGCGTAGACACTGCGGGTCAATCGCCCACGATTTTGCGCCAAATTTCATGGGCGAGCCAAGGCTCGCCCCTACAATTTGTTAGTTTGGTGATAAATTCGTCATATATGGATTTTGATGCGATTGCCCTGCGCTTCACGCCAATCTACATGGATAATTGTCTGCTTCTGCGCTACACTTGCGCCATATTTGCTGGTGAACCGGAAACGATGCATGGACGACTCCACCGTGCTGGACGGTTATCCTTTCGAACTGGAAAACTTCGACCCCGCTGTCGACCAGATTACGTCAGAGGTGGTCCAAGCGGATCTGCATCCCGCTGATCGTTCGATCGCTCGGCGAGCCAGCCTCCAGATACTCTACGAATTGGATACCACCGACCATCCACTGGCGGCTACGCTGGAGGCGCACATGAGCGAGCGCCCCGAGGCCTACGCCGTGCGGCAAATCATCCGCCGTTTCGTGGCCGGCGTGACGCGGCGCCGCGGCGAGATTGACGTCATCTTGCAAGCCTACGCGCCGGACTGGCCCATTGACCAGGTCGCGGTTGTCGATCGCAACATCCTGCGCCTGGCGGTCTACGAATACTTGATGCAAACGCGTACCACGCCGATCCCCGTGATCGTCAACGAAGCCGTGCATCTGGCGCAGCTATTTGGCGCCGAAAATTCGCACAGCTTTGTGCATGGCGTGCTCGGCGCCATCACCAACGAGCTGGAACCAGAAGCGAAGCTGGCGGCTGCGGAGGGCGACGCCTTATGAACATCCTCGGCGTCGGCGCTGCCGAACTCATTGCGGTCTTGCTCATCATGCTGGTATTCGCCGGGCCCAAGCGCATGATCCATTGGTCTTACGTCCTGGGACAACATGTGGCCAAGTTCCGCAAGATCTGGTCGGAGACGGTGGATCTGGTGCAGAAAGAATTTGACGAAGCTGGCGTCGATATTAAGCTGCCCAAAGAACCGCCGACGCGTAAAAGCTTGAATCGCACTGTTTCCGATGCCGTCAAGCCAATGACCCAGCCCATGCAAGACTCGCTGGACGAGGTCAAGAAAGACCTCGATACGGTCAAAGAAGTTAGCGATTCACTGAACAATAAGAAACTGCCGGCCGGCCCCAAAGCGAAGAAAACCCCAGCAACGCCCGCCAAAGCTGTCAAAATTCCAAAACCCGCTGCAGCCAACGCGCAAGCGAGCAAGGCTAAGCCTACGCACGTGCCCAAGCTGGGAACCTGGAGCGGCGCGCCTCTTTCAAACGGAAGCGGCAGTACCGTGGACCTGGGCGCCTGGTCCAAAGCAGCGCGCGGCGAAGGGGACTAGGCATGGCGGACACGGCCATTCAGGAGGCGGTTGAAGACGGCCACGAACTCCGCATGGGGTTCTTTGAGCATCTCGACGAGTTGCGTTATCGCTTGACCCGCGCCGTCTTGTCCTTGGTCGTTGGCACCACTGTCGGCATCTTCTTCGCCGACCGTGTGCTGATGCTGCTGCAAGAACCTTACTGCCGCATCCCGTCCGTCAGCGACTGCCAGTTGGTCATCCTGGACCCCACCGGCAACATCATCATCTACTTCAAAGTCGCGCTCATGGTCGGCGGCATCTTGTCCATTCCGATGGTGACCTATCAGTTTCTGATGTTCATTCTGCCCGGCCTGACGCGTAAGGAGAAACGCTACGTTTTCTTGTCCCTTCCCGCGACCTCGGTGCTGTTTTGCGTCGGCGTCTTCTTCGCCTGGCGCATTCTGATGCCGCCGGCGCTGGGCTTCCTCAACGAATTTCAGGCGCAGATTTTTGAGCCGGAATGGACAGCCGATGGCTATATCAGCTTCGTGACCTCGCTGCTGTTTTGGATGGGCGTCGCCTTTCAGACGCCACTGATATTCTTCCTCATTTCCTTGCTAGGCTTGGTCAGCGCCGGCACGCTGATCCGCCAATGGCGCATCGCCATCGTCGGCGCAGCTATCGCCGCTGCCTTGATCACGCCCACGATTGATCCGGTGAACATGTTCCTGGTCATGGCGCCCCTGCTGGCGCTCTACTCGCTGAGCATTGTGCTGGTCTTCTTCGGGCGCAAGATTTCCGGCGTCGACCGAAAAGACTGAGCTATCGCTAACGCCGCCTTTATTGCTGTGCTACAATATCGCCGTTTTGCGCAATGGCGGCTGCCACTTTGGTCCTAACATGGAGAATTCGATGATTATTGAGAAAACGCGTTTGATTGAACCCTACTGCGGCGAACTGGTGAATCTGCTCGTCCCGCGGGATGAACTGGTCGAGAAGACGGCTTACGCCAATTCCTTGCCCTATGTACAGGTCAGTTCGCGCGTTGAATGCGACCTGGAGCTGCTGACGGTTGGCGCCTTTTCGCCGCTGCGTGGATTCATGAATCAAGCGGACTTCCAAAGCGTGCTGGACACGATGCGCCTGGCCGATAGCAGGCTTTTCCCCATGCCCATCACGCTGCCCATCGAGCTGCCGGCCAATGCCGAATTGGGGGGCGATATCGCCCTGCGCGACAGCAAAAACAACATCCTCGCGATTCAGACGGTGGAAGAGATCTATGCCTGGGATCTGGAGGAGACGGCGACCAAAGTCTTTGGCAAATTCGACGCGCGCCATCCTGTCATCGCCGAGATGCACCGCTGGGGCAAAGTCAATGTCGCCGGCCGCCTGCAAGTCTTGCAACTGCCGCCTCATCCCGATTTCGCTGAGCTGCGCCGTACCCCGGCCGAGACCCGCGCGGTCCTGGAGACCTACGGGCATGCCAATGTCGTCGCCTTCCAAACGCGCAACCCGTTACACCGCGTGCACGAAGCCCTGACCAAACGCGCCGCGGAGGATGTCGATGGCGTGCTGCTCTTGCATCCGGTGGTGGGCATGACGCAGCCGGGCGATGTCGACCACTACACGCGCGTGCGCGTCTACAAGACCTTGATCGACAATTATTACGAAGACGACCGCAGCCTGCTCTCGCTGCTGCCGCTGGCGATGCGCATGGGCGGCCCGCGTGAAGCCGTCTGGCACGCCATTATTCGCCGCAATTACGGCGCCAACTATCTCGTCGTCGGCCGCGATCATGCCGGCCCCGGCTTGGATTCCCAGGGCGAGCCTTTCTACGGGCCCTATGACGCGCAAGACCTGGTTATGCGCCACGCCGATGAGATCGGTGTCCAGCCCCTGCCCTTTACCGAGATGGTCTATCTGGAAGACGAAGACCGCTACGAAGAAAGCTCGAGGCTGACGCCCGACGCTAAAGTGCGCAAGATTTCCGGCACGCAAGTCCGCGAAGATTACCTGGGCAAGGGCATCCCGCTGCCGCCCTGGTTTTCGCGGCCGGAAGTGGCGCAGATTCTCGCCGACAGCTATCCGCCGCGCCATCGCCGTGGCGTCTGCCTGTGGCTCACCGGATTGAGCGGATCGGGCAAATCGACCACGGCGGAGCATATCGTCAACTTGCTCTTGGAGAAGGGACGTAACGTCACCGTGCTCGACGGCGATGTCGTGCGTACGCATCTTTCCAAGGGACTGGGTTTCAGCAAGCAAGACCGCGACACCAACATCCGGCGCATCGGTTATGTCGCCAGCCAGATCGCGCGCCATGGCGGCATGGTCATCTGCGCGGCCATCAGCCCTTACCGCGCCACCCGCCACGATGTGCGCAATATGGTCGGCGCCGGCTTCATTGAAATCCACATGGCTACGCCGCTGGAATACGTCGAAAAGAACGATGTCAAAGGCTTGTACGCCAAAGCGCGCCGCGGCGAAATAAAGGGCTTCACCGGCATTGATGATCCCTACGAGACGCCGCTGAATCCGGACATCACCCTGACAGCCGAGGGCACGACGCCCGAGGCTAATGCCCAAGTCGTTGTAGACCGCCTGGTCGAGCTGGGTTATGTGCTGAACGGCTAACTCACACGGACTCTTTTCCGGCGAACAGCCAGCGGCGGAATACCGCTTTTTCCACTTCCACAAATAGCAGGACGAAGATTCCCGCTATGATACTGACGGCCAAATGCGTCATGTCCAGCGCGCGGGTGTCAAACAGTTCCTGGAAGAAAGGCATATACACCACGATAAGCTGCAGCGCGAAGGTGGACAGCACCGCCCAGAACAGCAGCTTGTTTCCCTTGAAACCCGCTTGCCAGAAGGTCGTTTGGTCGCCGGCGTGGATGGCCATCACCTGGAACATCTGCGTGAAGGCCAGCACCGTGAAAGCGATGGTTCGCGGGATGCGCTCGGCTTGATTGAGCAGATGCCGGCCCGGCGCCCCGCCGGATTCATCGTGCGCTTCCAGGAAGCCCGCGCCGGCTGCCGCTTCGGCGTCCAGGAAGACAACACGCTCCTCTGCCGTCCAGTCATCCCAGGCTGCCGGTACGGCATCCTCGCCGGCCAGATCGACAACCGCCGCCCGCTCCAGCCGCTCCAGACCCAACGACGGGCTGGACGAATCCAGGCCGATGGTCGTATAGCCCCAGGCGTAGCTGATGAGCGTGAGAATCGCGATCAGAACGCCGACGATGGCGATGTGCAATCCCGTGCCTTGCGCGAAGATACTTTCGTTGGTGGGGCGCGGTCGCCGCCGCATGACGCCTTTCTCCGCCGGCTCAAAGCCCAGGGCGATGGCCGGCAAGCCGTCCGTAACCAGATTGATCCACAGAATCTGAATCGCCAGCAGCGGTATCGGCAAGTTGATCAAGAGCGCCACGAACATCACCAGGATTTCGCCGACATTCGAGCTCAGCATGTACTTGATAAATTTCTTAATGTTGTCGTATATGGCGCGTCCTTCTTCTATCGCCGCCACAATCGAGCGGAAGTTGTCATCCGTCAGTATCATCTCAGAGGCGCCTTTGCTGACGTCCGCGCCGGTGATGCCCATAGCCACGCCGATATCCGCTTGTTTCAGCGCCGGCGCGTCGTTGACGCCGTCGCCGGTCATCGCCACGATATTGTTGCGCCCCTGCAACACTTGCACCAGCCGCAGCTTGTGGGCCGGCGAGACCCGCGCGAAGCACGCTGTCCGCTCGACGGCCGCTTCAAGCTCGGCGTCCGTCATGTCTTCCAGCGCGCTGCCGGTGATCGCCTTCTGCTCAGCGTCGATAATGCCCAGGTCACGCGCGATAGCTTCAGCGGTCAAGGCGTGATCGCCCGTGATCATGATCGTGCGGATGCCGGCTTCCCGCGCGCGCTGCACCGCCACCTTGGCCTCGGGGCGCGCCGGATCAAGAATGCCGATCAAGCCGATCAACTCCAGGTCGCGCTCAATCTCAGGACTGATCTCAGCCGGCAGCTCATCCAACGGACGCCAGGCGATGCCAAGCACGCGCAAGCCGTCGTTCGCCATTTCGTCGACCCGATGCTGCCAATGTCTGCGGTCGCTGTCGCTGAGGTCAAGCACTTCGTCGGGCGTCTGCTCGCTCTCCGACCATTCGATAAGTCGATCGGGCGCGCCTTTGGTGATGACGACATATTTGGCATCGGGGAACAGTCGCTGCGCCGCCTCGCCGCGGACCTCATGCACCGTTGTCATGGCTTTGCGTTCGCTGCTGAAGGGCAGTTCCGCCACGCGCGGCAAGTCCAGCTCCAGCCGCTCGCGCGTGAAGCCAATCTTCTGCGCCGCCACCAGCAGAGCCGCCTCGGTGCTGTCGCCGACCACCTTGACCTGATCGCTGGCGGCCTGCGTATCCAGGTAGACGTTGGTCGACAAAGCCATCGCCTTGAGCATGCGCTGGGCCGCTTCGTCCTTTTTGACATCGACCGGTTTTCCCAGATTGGCGGGGTCCTGCGTGCCCAGGGAAACCAAGTTGCCCTCGGCCACATAGCCGGCGCCTTCCACGCGGATATCGTCGTGGCGCGGCAGCACCAGGTAAGTGGCGGTCATCTCGTTCTTGGTCAGGGTGCCGGTCTTGTCCGAGCAAATCACATTGACCGAGCCGAGCGTTTCGACCGCGGGCAAGCGGCGAATCAAGACGTTGCGCTTCACCATGCGGTTGGCGCCCAGCGACAAGCCGATGGTCACGAGCGCCGGCAACCCTTCAGGCACGGCCGCCACCGCCAGGCTTATAGCGATGAGGAACATCTGCTCGGCCGGGATGCCCTGAATCAGGAAGCCGACGAAGAAGACTATCGCCACCACAATCAGGGCCGCCGTCGCCAGGATATGCCCCAGGTGATTTAAGCGGCGCTGCAAAGGCGTCGTGCCTGCTTCGACTTGCAGCAGCATGGTAGCGATATTGCCGATTTCGGTATGCAGGCCCGTTTGAGTGACGACCATTTCGCCGCGCCCATAATTGACCGCCGTGCCCATGTAAGCCATATTCGCCCGGTCGCCGATGGGGACAGCGCCTTCGTTTGTGATTGCGCCAGTGCCTTTTTCCACCGGCACTGATTCGCCGGTGAGCGCGGCTTCTTCAATCTGCAAGTTGATCGACTCGATCAGACGCCCGTCCGCCGGAATGCGATCGCCCTCGCCGATCAAGACGATGTCGCCGGGCGTCAGCTCCTCCGCGCTTATTTCATGGATTTGTCCGCCGCGGCGAACGCGCACCTGTGGCACCTGCAAACGGCTGAGCGCGGCCAAGGCTTGCTCGGCCTGGTATTCCTGGTAGATGCCCAGCAGGGCATTCAGCGCGACGATGGCGAGAATCACAATGACATCAGTGGCTTCTCCCAGCAGAGCGGATATGAAGGCGGCCACGATCAGCACGATGACCATGACATCGGTGAATTGAGCCATGACCAGCTTGAACCAGTTGACGCCGTCGTCGCTGGGCAAGACATTTTTGCCGTGCTCGCTCTGACGCCGGAGGGCTTCGGCGTCGCTCAAACCCAGCGCGCTGTCAACTTCCAATGCCGCCAGTACCTGACGCGTACCTTGCCGGAAGGGTTCCGCCGTCATAGTGGTTTCCTCATACGCTGCCCGTATCGCTGCCGAGCTTCAACACGCGAGTTGTACGCGTAGAATATCGAAAGGGATTGTACCGCAAAACGGCTTGAGGCGAAGTTGATTGCAGCGCTGGGAGTGGTGAATTTCGCCGACTTTTCAGATTCACCTGGCGAAAAACAATCCTCTGAAATCAGAGAAAATGCGAGTAAGTCACGCGAAAAATAGAGTCTTGTAGGGGCGACCAATCTGGTCGTCCGCTGCCGCTGCGATTTGTGTTTTCGGGCTGTCGCCCCTACATATCGTTGCTAAAGCGAAATTCGCATTACTTACCTGGTTCTACTTCGGTGTCTCTGTGCTAGAAATTCCTGTGGGGAGTCCACTAGCAGAACCACGCCTGCTAAGATTTGCCAATCCGCACCCCGTGCTGGCAGCGGATGGCAGGCGGCATTGGCTATTGTCATTGATTCCATTTCTGTCTAGTATCGTTGCCCATAAACCAGGTCTATCAGCGCGGTCCCGCCCCATGAAAACGATTGATCTCAGAAGCGATACGGTTTCTCATCCCACGCCGGCCATGCGTGAAGCCATGGCCAAAGCGGTAGTCGGCGATGACGCCTATCATGACGACCCAACGGTGAATCAGCTTGAGGCTGATGCCGCGGAATTGCTGGGCAAAGAAGCAGCGGTCTTCGTCACCAGCGGCACCCAGGGCAACCTCTGCGCGCTGCTGGCGCACTGCAATCGCGGCGAATCCATCATCATCGGCGACAGCTCGCATATCTTCCGCTACGAGCAGGGCGGCATGGCTCAGCTGGGCGGTATCCTGCCGCATACCGTCCCGGTGCAGGCCGATGGCACGCTGCGGCTCTGTGATCTGGAAAGCGCCATCAATCCTGACGACGAGCACAAACCGGTGACGCGCCTGGTCGCCCTGGAGAACACGCACAATATGGCGGGGGGCATGCCCTTGTCAGCCGAATACACCGCCGAGGTGGCTGATTTCGCGCGGCGCAATCAGCTTAACTTTCATATCGACGGCGCGCGCATATTCAACGCGGCGGCGGCCTACGGCGTAGATGTCAAGACGCTGGTCGCTGGCGCCGATTCCGTGACCTTCTGCTTGTCCAAAGGGCTCTGCGCACCGGCCGGCTCTGTATTAGTGGGCAGCCATGACTTCATCCGCCGAGCTAGGCGCGCGCGCAAAGTCCTGGGCGGCAGCATGCGCCAGGTCGGTATCCTGGCGGCCGCGGGCTTGGTCGCGCTGCATACCATGCGCGATCGCCTCAGCGAAGATCACGACAACGCGCAACTGCTGGCGGAGGGTCTGAGCGAGCTGCCCGGCATTTGCATCAAAGGCCAGAATACCAACTTCGTCTTTTTCTCACTCTCCGATGACGCGGGCATCTCGCTGGACGAATTTGTTGACGCATTGCGCCGCGACCATGATATTTTTATGTCGCCCTATAGCGGGGAGCGCGGCTTGATTCGCCTGCGTACTCACTACTGGATAGACCGTTCGGCCATTGACAAGGTAATTGCTGCGGTGAGTGCCCTCGTATCATGATGCCGGAAGCGCCATTCGATCCCCTGAAAGACGCCAAGGATCGTTCATCTCACAGGCCTGGTTCAGTCGAAACGGCTGCCGGCGCCGACGCTATTGAGGAAAGGGAAGAGCGAACGGCAATCGCCCGGCGGACCAACTCCCGCGGCGCCGGAGACCCCCTCTTCGGTTTTATTATAGCAACCGCTCTAAGCGTCGGGTTGACGCCGCTGCTGCCCGATAGCGTCGAGCTGCGCTATACCTTGGCTTGGGGCGCGCTGGCTGGCGTCAGCATACTGTCCTGGCTGCTCGGCAATATGGAGCGCATTGGTCAGGAACGGCCGGAAAACCTGGGCTGGGGCATCTTGTACGCTGTAATGCTGGGCATTCCCTTTCTTGTATTCCTAAGCCGGATCATCCTGGCGCCGGCGGCCGATCGCCTGTTTCCTGGCATGTCGTCCGGCAGCCTACTCGCCTTTCTTGTATTTGTCATGCCCATCGCGGAAACGCTGTTTTTCCGTGGCTTGCTGCAGGATCAGCTGGCTTTCTGGCTGGTGGGCCTGCTCGCCACCGTGTGGAATATCGTACTCTTCTTTCCGGTGATGTGGGGGGAGGTTACCGAGCTGCCCGCTGTTACAGCCATTATCGTAATCCTGCTGCTGATGATGAACTTGCTCTACGTCTACGTGCGCAAACGCAACGGCTTGGCCGCGGCCTGGATCTGCCAGATCGTCGCCAATTTGATCATTCTTTATGTCCCCTTCCTGCAATAGTCTGATAGCCGGCTGGCCAAAGCGAAACCGCGACTGACTCGTCGCGGCTACTACGTCAGTTTGTGTCGAATGCTAGTTGATGCACTAGTCGGCCAAGTGCTCCAGCGGATCTGGCTTGGGCATCGGTTTGAACAGCCCTGCGGCCAAAATGAAAGCCGCCCCGGCCACGAAGCCGCCGATATGCGCCCAATGCGCCACGTCAGTTTCTACGCCAATCCAGCCGATATGCTGCAAGACATCCATCAGCAGCCAATAACCCAGGAATACAACCGCGGGCAACTTGATCGTCCAGACAAAGGGCCGGAAGAAACCCAGCATGGTGCGTACTTTGGCTCTGGGCTTCAGCACCAGGAAGCCGCCCATCACACCGGCGATCGCGCCGCTGGCGCCGATGACCACGCCTGTATCCGTCACTGTGCAAACGGTATTGCCGAAGGCGACATGCGCCATGGTGGCCACGACGCCGAAACCCAAGTAGGCCAGTACAAACTTGACGCTGCCCAGGTAGCGCTCCACCAAGCCGCCGAACAAGAAGAGGAACCACATGTTGCCCAGAACGTGCGCTGCGCTGGCATGCAAGAACAAGCTGCGGAAGCTGTCCAATCCGGTCGTGACTATTGATTGCTCGCCGATTTTGCAGACCTCCAGGCCGTAGTTCTGCAGCGCGGCCTTGAGGAAGCCATCACCCTTGGCGTCCACCGAGAGCTCCCAGAGAAATACCAGCAAGTTGATCGCGATAAGAACGATTGCCGCCTTGGGAATCGTCTTGTCTCGCCCGACCACGGTTATAGGAAACATATCGACATCTTCGCTTGCCTTGTCACCTATTACGTTAGCATAGGAATTTCGTTTCGCGCAAGTCTGCTCACCCGCGCCCTAGATCCGCGGAATGCGCGGCGGCGCGATGAAGAATGACAAGAGAAAGATCACAGCCAGCCCGGTGATGAAGCCGCCAACATGCCCCCAGTGTACGTTGATGCGCGGCGCCACCGACCCGACCTGATAAAAGAATTGCATGAAGAACCAATAGACCAGGTATACCCAGGCCGGCACGTTGACATCGTAGCCGAAAACCTTGAGCACGATGATTTTCGATTTGATGCGGGCGGTCGGGAACAAGAAAAGGAAAGCGCCGATGATGCCGGATATCGCGCCGCTTGAGCCGGCCATATACAGCGCGTCGCCGCATTGCCCGCCGTCAAGGAGTAGATGCCCCAAGTGGCCGCCGAATCCGACTATCAGGTAGAAGGCCAGGAAGCGGAGATGGCCCAGGTGCTCTTCAATCCGCGAGCCGAATACATAGAAGATAATGATATTTGAGGTAAGGTGCACGAAACTCATGTGCAAGAAGATGCTGCGCGTACCGTCCAGCAGCGTCTCCGCCAATGGCTGCGTCCGCACGGCGCAGATGTTCAGCGCATAATTGCGGTAGACCTCGTCGATCGCTAATCCGCCCAGAAAGGCGTAGCTCAAGACGTAAACGAAGGCCAATACATTGGCGACCGTCACAAAAAAGGCGATGTATGGGCGATAGTTTGTCTTGCCGACTATCTTGTAGGGGATCATGCTGCCAGCCCGCTTTCAGCCTAGAAGTCAGGTTAGCATATTTGGCGGACGCTTGGCAAATCAGACTGCCGAAACAGGCGCCCGACGAATGAGCCGGGCGAGAACCCGAAATCCGGTGACTGGATTTATCGCAGGGAGATGGGGACCCACTTCAATCCGCGCGGCCCCACGTAGTTGGCCTTGGGGCGAATCAGACGCCCGCCCATCTGGTCGATGACGTGCGCCGACCAGCCGGCGATCCGCGCCATCGCGAATAAGGGCGTGAACATATCAATGTCCAGATCAAGCGTGTGTAAGACGATCGCGCTGAAATAGTCCACATTCGGGTAGAGATTACGCTGCACGAAATAGTCATCGGCGCGGGCCGTATCCGCCAGCTTGACCGCGATATCGAACCACTTGCGCTTGCCCGAGCTATCAGCCAGGGCTTCCGCGTACCGCCTGAGTATACCCGCCCGCGGATCATTGGCTTTGTAGACGCGGTGACCAATGCCCATGATGCGCCGCTTGCCCGTTTTGACATGCTTTTCAAACCAGGGCGCTACATTCTCTACTTCGCCGATTTCGACAAACATCTTCATGGCTTCGGAATTGGCGCCGCCGTGAGAGGGCCCCTTGAGCGCGCTGATGCCGGCGACGATGGCGCTGTGCAAGTCGGAGCCGGTAGCTGTCACCACCCGCGCGGCGAATGTGCTGGCATTCATGCCGTGCTCGGCCAGCAGAACCAGGTAGACATTCAGCGCGGCGCATGCGATTGGGTCCGGCTCTGCGCCGGTCGTCATGTACAGGAAGTTCTCGGCGACACTGAGGTCAGCGCGCGGGCAAACCGGTTCCAGCCCTTTGGCAATGCGCATCCAGGCGGCGCATATGGTTGTGATTTGTCCCGTCAGGCGAAAGGCTTTGGCCTGCGCCACATCTTTGTCGGTCAAGTTCTCCGCATCCGGCTCAAAGGCCGAGAGCATCGAAACCGCTGTGCGCAAGGCCGCCATCGCCGGCGTACCCTTGGGTAGCGACTTCATCATCTGAATGACGGCGTCCGGGATCGCGGCGTTCTGCGCCACGGTGGCCCGCAAGTCTTCGTATTCGGCTTGATTGGGCAGGCGGGAGTTGTAGAGCAAGAACAGTATTTCTTCGAATGAGGCGTTTTCGGCGAGGTCTTCTATCTCATAACCGCTATAAATCAATTCTCCGATGCTGCCGTCAATATAGCTGGTCGTGATATCGGCAACAACGGCGCCCTCGAGCCCACCCCTGTCAGTCATGTATCTTGTCTCCTTTGGTTCGCACGAGCACAATCGCGCCCGGGCGCCACGACCCTGTCGCGCGCAGTCCGTAAAATAATGCGCGCCAGTATAGCACTCGGCTTGACTTGCTTCAATATAGATAAATGGCCATACAAACACGGCTGATACACCAGATGCGCGTTCGCTAAAACTGCCGTTGCAGCGCGCGCGAGCTTATGTTAGTCTGCACGTCATGTTAGTTGACGCTCAGCAAGCGATTTGGCAGAAATGTTGTTGTCCTTGCAACGACGATGAGGCGTATGGCCGCGTCGGGATTGAGGCTGTCTGAAGCTGAGGCTGAACAAGCGAAGCGGAATCGGACGAGAGCCAGCCCAAGCGGTTGGCTCTTTTGTTAGCAAATGAAGGCGGGGCGCCGGCGATGCTGGTCAATATCAGCGGCGAGATGCAGCAGCGCATATTCGACCAAATGGAAGCGACCTATCCCAATGAAGGCGGCGGGTTCCTGCTGGGCGAAGCGAACGCGGACGAAGTGACTGTGCGTGATATCATTCAGGTGCAGAATGTCTTCGCCGCCGAGGAGCAGCATCATCGCTACGCCATGACGCCGCAAGACTGGATGCGCCTCGAAGATCAAGCGGACGAGCGCGGGATGAGCCTGATCGGCTACTATCACAGCCATCCTGATTCGCCGGCTGTGCCTTCGGAGTACGATCGCGAGCACGCGCTGCCCAATTTTGTCTACATCATCACCTCGGTCTTGATGGCGCGGGCGGCGGATATGCGCGCCTGGCGCCTTCAGGCCGATCGCAGCCGCTTTGATCAGTTGCAATTGCAGGTTGAGTGATTAAGCGCGGGCCAGCAGGTAAGATTCTGCGGCTAGCAGGCGTTACTATGTATATGAGTCACGGGCAAGACACGAGGAGACTATGATGGCGAAAATTCGGATTCCGACACCCCTGCGCGCCTTTACCGACGGGGCGGCCGATATTGATGTGGCCGGCGCCACCGTCGGCGAGGCGCTGGCTAATCTGGTCAATCAGCATCCGGAATTGCGCGCGCACCTGTTCAACGATGACGAATTGCGCAGCTTCGTCAATATTTTCATCGGCGACGAGGACATCCGCTTTTTACAGGGTCTGGATACCGAGATCGAAGCGAACGAAAGCCTGCGCATCATCCCCAGCATTGCCGGCGGGCTAAGTTTGAGAACGGAGAACTAGGTATGGGTGCATTACATCCGCGGCTGGCTGATCTTTCAAATGAGGAAGTCAAGCGCTATAGCCGTCACGTCATCATGCCGGAAGTCGGCATGGAGGGGCAGCGCCGCCTGAAGGCATCCTCGGTGCTGCTGATCGGCACGGGCGGGCTAGGCAGTCCGCTGGCGCTGTATCTCGCCGCCGCCGGCATCGGGCGCATCGGCTTGGTCGACTACGATGTGGTCGATTTCACCAACTTGCAGCGGCAGGTCATCCACGGCGTCAGCACGGTCGGCCTGTCCAAACTGGAGAGCGCCGCGGCGCGCATGCTGGACCTCAATCCCGATATCGAGGTGGTCAAGTACAACGAGCCGCTTACGTCAGAGAACGCCTTGCGCATTTTCGGCGAGGACTGGGATGTGGTTATCGATGGCACGGACAATTTTCCCACGCGTTATCTCGTCAACGACGCTTGCGTCAAGCTGGGCATTCCCAATGTTTACGGCAGCATCTTCCGCTTCGAGGGCCAGCTTAGCGTCTTCTTCGCCGAACAAGGACCCTGCTACCGCTGCATGTTCCCGGAGCCTCCTCCGCCCGGATTAGTCCCGAGTTGCGCGGAAGGCGGCGTCCTGGGCATTTTGCCGGGCACGATCGGCACCATGCAAGCCACCGAAGCCATCAAATTGCTGCTGGGCATCGGCGACCCGATGATCGGCCGTATGATGCTGTATGATGCGCTGGAAATGAGCTTCCACACCATCAAGATTCGAAAGGATCCTGATTGCCCGGTTTGCAGCGTCGACAAGGCAGATGTGGTCCTGCTCAATTACGAACAGTTCTGCGGTATGCCGGCGCACGACCACAGCGAGTTCAGCTCGGTCGAAGACGGGGACGAGGTCGATGTGCAGACCGTCACCGTGCACGATGTCAAATCAGCGCTGGCGAACGGCGCTGACGTCTTGGTCATTGATGTCCGCGACCCGCATGAATGGGACATCAGCGCTATCGACGGCACGCTGCGCATCCCCAAACCGGATATTCAGTTGGCGAAGAATGGCATACAGGCCGGGCGCAAGTTATGGGAAGAGACGGTCTTGCAGGAGATTCCCAAGGACAAGACGCTCTACGTGCACTGCCGATCGGGCGTACGCAGCGCCGACAGCATCGCCTACTTGTCCGAGATCGGCTACGACCTGGACAAAATGTACAATGTCGAGGGCGGCATACTGGCATGGGCGGACGAGATCGACCCGGAGATGCCCAAGTACTAAGCGGCGAACCAGCACGTAAAAGTAAAGACCGACTCGCATTGAGCCGGTCTTTTTGATTGGATGTTCGTCTTCGTTTAGCCCGCCATCAAGCCTTGCATGACGCCTTCCAGCGCCGCTTCGGAGGGGCGCAAGTTGGCATCGCCCAGGCGAGCCAGCGGCGAATCCACCAGTTCCTCGGTGTCCGCCAAGGTCGGGCGCGGCTCTTCATAGTAGATCAAGCCGGTCGAGAAGATCTGCTCGCGCATGGAGCGTTCCAGCACGTCCATGGCCATGCGCCGGTTGCGCGGATCGTGATCGTTGTCCAGCTTCTTGAGGCGGATAGTGCTGCCATCGTGCATATCGACATCGATGATATCGCCTTCGTCATAATCGCCGATGGTGATTTCTTCTTGGGCGTGCACGTAATCCGGTGCCAGAATCTGAATCTCGTGCAGCGGAATTTCGTGATCTTTGCCGTAGGGATAGCTCTTGGTCGAGGTCTCGGCGTTATTGAAGGTGACGCAGGGGCTGATGATGTCCAGCACCGATGTGCCCGGATGCCGCACCGCGGCTTGCAGCAGCGTCTGAACCTGTTTGGCGTCGCCGCTGAAGCTGCGGGCGACGAAGGTCGCGCCGGCGATCACCGCTTCCAGCGCCAGGTCAATGGCAGGCATGTGATTGGTGCCGTAATACTTCAGGTATTGGCCCTCGTCCGCGGTGGCGGAAAATTGGCCTTTGGTCAGCCCATAGACGCCATTATTCTCGATGATATAGACGAAGGGCACATTGCGGCGGATGACGTGCTTGAATTGCCCCATGCCAATGGAGCCAGTGTCGCCATCGCCGCTGACAGCGATGCAGGACAGGTGAGTATTGGCCAGCAGCGCGCCGGTGACGACCGAGGGCATGCGCCCGTGCAAGGCGTTGAAGCCGTGCGAGCCGCCCAGGAAGTAGGCCGGCGTTTTGCTGGAGCAGCCGATGCCGCTGACCTTGATGATCTTGTGCTGCTCCAAGCCTAGCTCATAGGCCATGGTGATGAGTTGATTGGAGATGGAGTCATGCCCGCAGCCGGGGCAGAGCGTACTGGGACGGCCCTTGTATTCGTTGCGCGCCAGGCCGATATGATTAGTCCGTGGTGGCATGATTAACCCTCCTGTTCTTTCAGGTTCTCGTAGATCCAGCTGGGTGTCATCGGCAAGCCGTCGCCGAGCGCCAGCGGCCTCACGTGCGAAATGTTTTCCGGGTGCTCCAGGCGGATCAGCTGGGTCAGCTGACCGTCAAAGTTGTTTTCGATGACAAAAACGCTGCGGTGCGCGTCAATGAAATCACTGACAGAAGCCGCCAGCGGCAGCGCCCGCACCCGCAGGTAATTGGTCTTGATGCCATCATTCGCCAGCCAGTCGCGCGCTTCGCGAATGGCATCGTCGTTCGTGCCGAAGGTGATGATGCCGATATCGGCCTTGCTGCCGTCGTCGACTATGGGCTGGGGCAGCATGCCGCGCGCCGTGTTCATCTTCAGCCGCAGGCGGTTCATCGTCGCCATCCAGTCGTCGCTGCGCTCGCTGTAGGTCGCCATCTCGTCACGCCCGGTGCCGCGGGTGAAATAACCAGCGAAGCGATGCTCCGTCCCAGGCACTGTGCGATAGGCAATGCCGTCGCCATCAACGTCCATATAGCGGCCCCATTTGCCGTGCTCGTCAATGAAGGACTGCAGCTCGTCCGCGTCTAAAACTTTGCCGCGGTTGATAGGCTGGTCAGGGTAATCAAAGGGGTCCGAGAGCCAGTTGTTCATGCCCAGGTCCAGGTCGCTGATGACGAAGACCGGCGTCTGCAAGGCTTCGGCAAGGTCAAATGACTTCCAGCCGAATTCGAAGGCTTCTTTGAGATTGCCGGGCATCAGGCAGATTTGCCGACCGTCGCCGTGACCCAGGAAATGAGTGAATAGCAGGTCGCCCTGGCTGGTGCGGGTGGGCAAGCCGGTGCTGGGTCCCATACGCGTGATATTCCAGAACACGGCGGGAACTTCGGCGAAATAAGCCAGCCCGGCGAATTCTGACATCAGGCTGATGCCGGGACCGCTGGTCGATGTCAGCGAGCGCGCCCCCGCCCAACCGGCGCCAACGATGATGCCGGCCGCCGCCAACTCGTCTTCCGCCTGCACGATGGCGACGGTGTTTTTCTTGTCTTCAGCCTGGCGCAAGTGGCGGAAGTTAAGCACGCCGTCGACGAAGCTGGTGGAAGGCGTAATCGGATACCAGGCGACCACGTTGACGCCGCCGAATATCGCGCCCAGCGCGCCGGCGTCGTTGCCGGTCATCATGATTTTGCCCTGAGTGCCCTCCATGTGCTCGAAGCGGTAGGGGTCGCTTTTGGCGATATTCTCGGCGGTCCAGTGATAGGCCAACTCGACGATATCGTGATTCATTTTCGCCGGCTTCTCGCGGCCTTTGAAATTGTCCAGCAGCACCTGGTAGATCAGATCGAGCGGGATATCGAAGAGTTGCGCCACCGCGCCGACGTAGGTCATGTTCTCGACCAGCTTGCGGAAGGCCGAAGGCACCTTGGTCCGGCGCATCAGCTTGGTGACCGGAATCTCGTAGTAAGAGATGTCGTCTCGCTGGTTGATGACCCGCGCAATCTTGTCGGTGGTGACGCAGACGCCGCCTGGCGGCAAGCTGGACACATCTTCCGTTGCGGTGTCGATGTTATAAGCGACAACGATTTCCGTAATCGCCTTGCGCGCGGTATAACCGTCTTTGCTGGCCCGGATGGTATACCAAGTGGGCAAGCCCTTGATATTGGACGGGAAGAGATTCTTGCCGTTGACCGGGATGCCCATACGGAACAGCGACGTCACCAACACATTGTTGGATGTCTGGCTGCCGGACCCGTTCTTGGTCGCCACCGAAAAGGCAAAATCGTTGATGACCGGTTCGCGGGTCTTAATCTTGCTTTGAGTCTGTGCGTTAATCGCCATGATTGTTTACGCAGTTATTTGCGTACCGCTCCTTTCACCGAGATCGGATAAGCTCATTCTCTCGCTTCTCATATGCCGCGTTCCATCTCCCATGAGGCATTGTTGGGTTCGTAACGCAGCAGGCTGGTGTGCTCAATGAATGCTGTGCGCGCGTTATCGAAGTCGCCGCTGCGGATGAGGTCAAGAATCCGCGCGTGGTAATCCCAGACCTGGCGCAGATAGCTGTAATCCATGTAGCGGTTGACGCCGACCTCTTCGTATAGATCCCAATAGGCTTCCAGGATGCCTAAGACAAAAGGATTCTCCAGACGGGTGAAGACGGTCAAGTGAAACAGGCGATGCTCTGGATTGGGAATGTGAATCGGCGGCGAATCCAGCTTCTGGTTGGCGCTGTCGATGCAGCCCTGCATGGCGTCGAGCTCCGCTTCCGTGAGCAGGGCGCAGGCTTCGTTCCAATAGGCCGCTTCGACATGATTGCGCAGCGACGCGAAGGACTCGAAGCGCTCGCCGCAGGCCAGAGCATAGAGCGCGCTTAGGCGCACTGCCGGCGTAAAAGCGTACTCCTTGATGCGCGTCCCGCGCTTGGAGCGGACTTCCACCCAGCCCATCATGCGCGCCACTTCCAACTGCTCGCGCACCTTGTTGGCGCTCATATCCAGATAGGCGTCGTCGGTCAACTCCTGAATCGTCGGCAGGCGGTCGCCGGGCTGGAAACCTTGCCGGATGATGAAGTTGAGGAAGTCGGAACCGAGGTTGATGTCGCTCATTCGTCAGATGAATGCTATCAATGTATCGTTACTATCAATTCTATTATTGAATGAGCGATCTTGTCAAGACCATTTGCCGAGCGGATCAGAGCAATCGCACCACTATTCGGAAAATGCTTTGAGGATTTGCCATCGAAGCTTATCGTTCCGCGCTGACTGTAATCGCTTGCGCCGCAGGCTGATTTTTTTGGGGTGTTTTTTGAGCAAAGCCAAGGCGATATGCTGTAGCACAGCGAAATTTTCTGGGCTGTGTCCTACACGAATACGGCTGTCGTCTTGCCGAAAGGTCACATCCAAGACCCGATGGAGTTTATTTTCAATGTGCCAGTGCGAACGAATTATTCGCTGGAGTTGATTGGCATCCTTCCCTTGTAAAGAGGAGATAAAATAGCGCGTCTGCGTGTTTTGCCACTGCCCATCCAGTAATTGGGCATGTTGGACGCGGACTAGCGACTGCAAGCGCGTCCAGCCTTCTTGCTGGCTTAAGTCATTCAAGACAGCGGCATCGGTCATCACTTCACAGACCCGGCGCTCGACACGACCACGCGGCTTGCTGATTTCTTCGTTGTGACTATATTGACCTATCAAGCGCGGATGGCGGTCATCCGCATAAGCGAAAAGGGACTGGGCTGCATCGTACAAACTGCCCTGATTTTCCTTTAAGGCTATGACATAATCCGCTCCGTGCTCGCTAACAATAGACTTCACGATGTCTTTCTGACAGCCCATCGCGTCCAAAGTCACGATACAGCCTTTCAAATACAGCAATTTCAGCAATTCGGGAATTTCAGGTATCTCATTGCTTTTCGCGTCCACAGCGCGCTTGCCCAAGACCAAGCCGGCTTCCACTGACCAGGCATGCAACAGATGCAAGGCGCTCTTTCCTTGCCTACGATCATGGCTGCGCCGCATCGTCTTGCCGTCTATTGCCACAATATCGCCTTCAGCTAATACTGGCTTGATGCTGCTAATCCAATCTTGGTAGCACAACTGTACCTGCTGAGGGTCTAATAGTTGGAAGACGCGGGCAAATGTATCGTGCGAAGGAATACCGTTAGGCAACTCTAAAAATCCCCTTAACCATTCCTCTTTATCCTCGCCAAAATCAACAATGTCCACCCAGGTCTCGGCGCCGCTGATCACCGCGCAGATCGCGATGATGATGATATCCAGCAACGGGTGTAATTGACCATGTTCGCGACGCGGATCTTCTAAACTGGCAAAGGCCTCCGCTATGCCACTTGGGCTCATCTCGGGCTCTCCTCATCCGTATTGATGAACCCATTCTATTCACCTTTCATTTCTTGGTGCGATTGCTCTGCCGAGCGGATCTGTCCTCGGTGGCAAATGTCTCATGCCCGCAGTCGGCGCATGCGCTCGGCAGCTTGCTCCAGCGTTTCGTCGCTCTTGCAGAAGGCGAAGCGCACATGATTCTCGGCGTGATGACGATGTTTGGCGCTGAAAAATGCCGAGGGCGGGATGGTCGCCACGCCGATCTCCTCAATCAAGTGGCGGCAGAATTCGACATCGTCGCCGTCGAAAACCTCAGAGAAATCGCCCATGATGAAGTAGGTGCCTTCCGGCTGAATGGCCGTCATTCCGGCGGCCTCAATCACCTGCATGACTAAATCGCGTTTATGCGAATAGAGCGCCTGATATTCTTCATAGTAGCTGCTGCCTAGCGAGAAGGCGTAGGCAACTGCCGCTTGCGTCGGATGGTTGGTGGCGAAGGTGATGAATTGATGCGAGCGCCAGACGCCCGTGATCAATTCCGGCGGCCCATAGACCCAGCCGATCTTCCAGCCCGTCATGCCGAAAGTTTTACCGGCGCTGCCGATGGTGACCGTGCGCTCAAACATGCCGGGCAGCGAGGCGATGGCGATGTGCTGATGCCCCTCGAAGTAGAGGTGTTCGTAGACTTCGTCCGATATCACGATGACATCGTGCTTGATGCAGAGCTCGGCGAAAAGTTGCAGCTCGGCGCGAGTATAGACGCGGCCGGAGGGGTTGTTGGGCGTATTGAGCAGGATGGCGCGGGTATTGTCGCTGAAAGCGGCGCGCAATTCGTCTTCTTCAAAAGTCCAGTTGGGCGGATGCATGGGCACGTAGACCGATACCCCGCCCGCCATCTGCACGCCGGGCACATAGCTGTCGTAATAGGGCTCGATGACGATGACTTCGTCGCCGGGGTCGACCAAGCCCATGATGGCGCTGTAGACGCCCTGCGTGGCGCCGGCAGTGACGATGACGCCGGCCTCCGGATCAACATCCAGGCCGTAAAATACGCTGGCATGGCGAGCCACGCCTTCGCGCAGAGAGGGCAGTCCCGGGCTGGGCGCGTACTGATTGGCAGTGTCGCTGTTCAGCGCCGCGACCGCCGCGTCGATGATTTCTCGCGGACCGTCAAAGTCGGGCCGGCCCTGGCCCAGATTGACTGCCTTGTGCTGCGCCGCCAGTTGATTGATCTCGGTGAATATGGTCGTGCCGAAGGGCGCTACTCGCTGTGCGTAAGATGGCATCTTCTGCTTCCTGGTTTCTACGTCCGAACAATCTCCATCCGCCAAATATACCACAGGCGCGGGCATCAAGCGTGCTGCAGGCGCTCCGCCGCCAATTCCTTGCCGCGTTCAAAATAAGGATTGCCGTCACGCTGTTTCACGAAGCGGACGTTCAGCCGCCGCCCGCCTGCCAGACTTTGCAGCGTCTTCCAGTGTCCCTGGTATTTCACCGGCTCGCCGCCGCGCGTCTTCCATCGCCTGGCTTGCCAACCGGCCAGCCATTGATTCATGCCCTTGGACAAGTATTCTTGCGCTGTGAACAGGGTCGCGCTCTTGCCCGGCGGCAAGCTCTCCAGGCTGCTGATGGCGCCGATCAACGTGCATTCCAATTCGCTGACGCGCTCCTGTCGCCCGCTGACTTCCCGTTCGACGCCGCCTTCCACGATAACTCCCGCCCAGGCGCTGGTCTTGCTCTTGCGGTTGAGTTGCGTCGACAGAAAGACCTGTATGGCGCTGTCGCTAGCCGTTGCAGTTGCTGCGCTCGGGGCAGGCAGGGCGAATTTTCGGCGTTCCGTCACCGCCAGCCGATCACAGCGCTCATTCAGCGCGTCGCCGGAGTGGCCGGCCACGTACTTCCAGTCAATCATGTGCCGGCCGGCCAACTCGAAATAGGATTGCCACAATTTGCGATTCTTTGCCGGCTTCTTCGTGCCGCGGGCGATGTCGATGACGTAACGCGAGTCGCTGTAGACGGTAAGCGTGGCGGGGCTCGTCAGCAGCTTCAAACCTTCGACAACGGCGGTCAGTTCCATCTGATTATTGGTCGTTCGCTGCGCGCCGCCGCTGGCGACCGTCTCCTTGACCAGCTCGCCGTCCTGGTTGGTCGCCTGGAGTATCGCCGCCCAGCCGCCGGGTCTGTTCTCAGCGTGAATGTCGCAGGCGCCGTCAGTGTATAGCCTAATTTGCATCTCGCTAGCCAAGTGCAATATGATAAGGGCGAAGTCTAGCACAGCGGATAAGTTGAAACACAGGGTAATGCAATATGACGGAAGAACCAGATCTGCAGAAGATGCGCTACGATTCGCTGATCAAAATCATGCGCACCATGGGTGGCGCGGCCTTATCCGGCGCGGTGCCGACCCCGACGCTTGAACTAGCCAAGCAGCTCGGCATTTCGATTGCCGACGCCTGGATGTGCTTCGATATCTATAAGACGTATTTTGGCAAGGATCTATCGAAACAGGACCTGCAGCGCATGCTGCAGACCACTGCCGTCGTGGTGCTGGGCGGCGGCATCGCGGGCTACCTGGGCATCCGGCTGGCGCAGGCCGTCCTGAGCGAGATTTTGGAGCAAGTGCCGATAGCCAATTCGCTTATCACCGGCATCGCCTTCGGCAGCTCGACCTTTATCATCGGCCTGGCTTGGCTGTCGATTGTGGAGCAGAGCTATTACCAGCAGAGCCCGGAAGAATCCTAAGCCTGTTTGAGCGCCATCTGATTCACCGACAGCGTGCGAATCAGCGCCAGCAATAGCAGGGCCAGCGCTCCACCGCCCACGCTGACAAAGAGGAAGCCGCCCAGCCCAAACAAGAAGCCGGAACTCAGCGTACCCAGCCCGGCGCAGAAAGCCACCAGCATGTCGTTGAAGCCGGCCACGCGCGTCCGCTCGGCGCCGCTAAGGGCATCCGCCAGCATGGACGAGCCGGCCACATAACCGAAATTCCAGCCCAGACCAAGCAGGAATAAGCCCGCCACCAGGTAGGGCATCTGCGTGGAAAGCGGCGCGATAATGGTCGAGGAGATCAGCAGCAGCGCGGCCACAACCATCATGATCACGCGGCCGTAGCGGTCGATGAGATAACCCGTCAGCGGCGAGAGCCCGAACATACCCAGCACGTGCGCGCTAATCACCAGCGACACCTGCGCGTTGGAGTGATCGGCCAGGTGCATATGCCAGGGCGTGATGGTCATCAGCGTGCTCATGACGGTCTGGCAGATCAGCATTGAGAGTATGGCCAACTGGACGTTCGGCAGCCGCAGCAGTTCTCGCAGTGCGTGTTTGCTCTTGCTGCCGCGGACCGCTGGATGGGGCGAGTCAGAATACTGCGCCGCCACCAGAGCGGGTTCCGGGCGCAGCAGAAAGAAGGCGATCAGAAAAGATACCCCAAGCAGGAAGCTGGCCAAGACCCAGGGACCGGTCGTCAGCTCTTGGGTGATGGCTGCGCCGGGCGTGATGGTCAGCGCCAGATCGGTATGCGCCAGGAAGGGTTGGGGGGGCAACTCGAGCGATAGGAAGCGGGCCAGCCGGCTGCCGGGCTCGATCAGCGCGGGACCAAAGATCGCGCCAATCGTCCCGGCAAAGACGATGCGCCCGATCATCTGCGCGCGTTTGGCCGCCGGGAACATTTCGCCAACCACGAAACGGCTCATGTGCGAGCCGGAGCGCGCGATGCCCATGCCAACGGAACTGATCAGCAGCAGGGGGAAGTTGCCGTGCAAGACTGAAATCAGCCCCAGCACAGCCCCCAGGAAGGCGAAGCCGTAGGCGGTACACATACCGACGCGCCGACCGTAGCGCCCCATGATGATGCCCATGGCGTAGGCCATCATTGACTGCGAGAAGGTCACTACAGTGGTGGGCATTCCCGCCGCGGCGTCCGTCCCGCCCAGGATGCCCGCGGCAATGGAATGCAAGGTTAAGATTGAGATTTGCGCCGCCGAGAACAGGCTCTGTGAGACGAATAAGGTGACTACTAGCCGGTGGCTGACACGCAAGGGATACATCAAGGCTGCTCCAGACCTGAGCCGGCAAGGCTCAGTGTGGGCGGGTCAAGCTGTTATTCTACTCCAAAAGAAGTGACGCGCCTTTTCTGGCGCGCCAGACCCCTTTTGCGACGACGCTAGTCATTCGGCCAGAAAGTTCCGCAGGACGGTGTGCAAGATGCCACCGTTGCGATAGTAGTCGACTTCAACCGGCGTATCGAGGCGCACGGTGACTTTGAACTTGGTCTCGCGACCGCTCTCGTCGGTAGCGGTAACTGTCAGCCGCTCCATAGGCTCGACCTCGTCCGTGACGGGAATGTCGTAAGTTTCGTGCCCGGTCAGCCCGAGCGATTTGTAGGATTCGCCTGCGGCGAAGGTCAACGGCAGCACACCCATCATGACCAAGTTGCTGCGGTGGATGCGTTCAATGCTCTCGGCGATGACCGCTTTGATGCCCAGCAGCAGTGTGCCCTTGGCCGCCCAGTCACGCGATGAGCCCATGCCGTAGTCCTTGCCGCCCAGCACCAGCAGGGGCGTGCCATCGGCTTCGTATTTTTGCGCCGCGTCGTAAATCGACATTTCTTCCATGGTCGGCAGGTAATAGGTTACGCCGCCTTCGCTACCGGGCACCAGCAGATTGCGCAGGCGGACGTTGGCGAAAGTGCCGCGCGTCATCACCCGGTCATTGCCGCGCCGCGAGCCGAAGCTGTTGAAATACTGCGGGCTGACATCGCGCTCCAGCAGGTGCTGCCCGGCCGGTCCGTTGATGGCGATAGCGCCCGCGGGCGAGATATGATCGGTGGTGACCGAATCGCCGCCCTTGACCACGACGCGCGCGCCTTCAATGGACGTGATCGGCGGCGCGGTCGGCGGCAGGTCGACGAAAAAGGGCGGCTCCTGAATATAGCTGCTCTCGTCGCTCCACTGGTAGACCGGCTCGTCCGTGCTGGGGATTTCATTCCACTGTTGGTTGCCATCATAGACGTTGCCGTATTGCTCGCGGAACATGCCGGCATCCAGGCTATTCTGTACGGTCTCGATGACTTCTTGCTGGCTGGGCCAGATATCGCGCAAATAGACATCGGCTCCTGCTTGATCCACGCCGATCGGCTCGCTGTTCAAGTCGACATCAACCGTGCCGGCCAGCGCATAGGCGACCACCAGGGGCGGCGAGGCCAGGAAGTTGGCGCGCACGTCTGGGCCGATGCGGCCGCCGAAATTGCGGTTGCCGCTGAGGACCGAGGCGGCCACGATGTCGGCTTCGTGGATCGCTTCGCGCACCGGCTCCGGCAGGGGGCCGCTGTTGCCAATACAAGTCGTGCAGCCATAACCGACCGTGTGGAAGCCCAGAGCGTCCAGATGAGGCGTCAGGCCGGCTTTGTCGAGGTACTCGGTCACGACTTTGGAGCCGGGCGCCAAGCTGGTCTTGACGTAAGACTTGCGCGTCAAGCCGCGCTCGTTGGCTTTTTTGGCCAGCAGGCCGGCGGCGACCATGACCGAGGGATTGCTGGTATTGGTGCAAGAGGTAATGGCGGCGATGACGACCGAGCCGTGCTTCAGCGATGCGCTATCGCCGTTAGCGCGCACCTGGCCGCGGGCGGAAAGCTGCTCGTCGGACAGCGCAAATCCCTGGGGACCCAGCGGCGCCGTCAAGACTTGGTTGAATGTGGGCTTCAGTTCCTTGACCAGGATGCGATCTTGCGGACGCAGCGGCCCGGCCACGCTCGGCTCCACCGTGCTCAAGTCCAGCTCGAGCGTGTCGTTGTAGAGCGGATCGTCCATGCCGTCGCTTCGGAAGAGGCCTTGCTCTTTGCTATAGACTTCCACCAGGCTCACGAGATCCTCCGCGCGTCCGGTGCGGCGCAAGTAGCTCAGCACTTCTTCATCGACCGGGAAGAAGCCCATGGTCGCGCCATATTCGGGCGCCATATTGGCGATGGTGGCGCGGTCGGGCAGGGGCATGCTGCTCAAGCCGGGTCCGTAGAATTCGACGAACTTGCCCACGACCCCCTTGGCGCGCAGCATCTGCGTGACGACCAGCACCAGGTCGGTGGCGGTGGCGCCTTCCGGCAGCTGACCCAGCAGCTTAAAGCCGACCACTTCCGGCATCAGCATGTAAATCGGCTGACCGAGCATGGCGGCTTCCGCTTCAATGCCGCCCACGCCCCAGCCGAGCACGCCCAGCCCGTTGATCATGGTGGTGTGGCTGTCGGTGCCGACCAGCGAATCCGGCAGGGCGACCAGGCCGTCCCCCTGCGGATCGTCGTAGAGCTGCACGACATTAGCCAGGAACTCCAGATTAACTTGGTGCACGATTCCGGTGGCGGGCGGCACGACCTTCAAATTCTCAAAGGCTTTCTGTCCCCAATGCAGAAATTCATAGCGCTCGCGATTGCGGACGAATTCCATCTCGGCGTTGCGCGCGATGGCGTCCGGGCTGCCGAAGACATCGACTTGCACCGAGTGGTCGATGACCAGGTCGACCGGCACTTGGGGATTGATCTTCTGCGGATCGCCGCCCATGCGCGCCATGGCGCTGCGCAGCGCCGCCAGGTCGACGAGAGACGGCACACCGGTGAAGTCCTGCAAGATCACGCGCGCCGGGCTGAAGGGAATCTCGACCGGATTGGGTTCGGCCGCGTCCCAGGATGCCAGATTGACCACGTCTTCGGCTTGGAAATGGCGCCCGTCCTGGTTGCGCAGGGCGTTTTCCAGCAGGATCTTGATGCTGAACGGCAAACGGTCGATGTGGCCGATGCCGTCCTGAGAGAGCTTATTTAGACGGTAGATGGCGGCGCTGCCATCGCCTGTATTGATAGTGCCTTTGCTGCCGAAGTTTTCACTCATAGGCCTGTCCTTCCGGTTCGCTCATCGGTCCTAATTTTAACCGCGGCGCCCTCTTGCTATTGGAATGCGTTACCCCACGGAGCAAGGTGAATTCTACCAAAGAATCAGCGCCGTTGTTACCGCCACTCGCATAGCCGCTCTGGATTTTGGCGGCAACGCATTTACGCCTGATCCGGAGGCAGACTTGGCTCGCCACCTCCGTACATCGATCCAATAAAACTCTGCGCCCTCGAAGAAACTCGATGTTCTCGGCGGCAAAGCCCTTTGTAATCAAAGACTGTCGGCGCGCAACTTGTCATTTTACAAACGAGACGCTCTCAAGTAGACTTGCCGCAGTTGTAAGTCTGTCAATCATTTGCAGGCATTCGAGGGTCAATCGACTATGGCAAAAAAGAGCAGTCGCACGCGCGAAGCCAGGCAGCGGCGGCAGAAGCAGCGGCGCAAAAACAAACGCGTATTAGCGCTTATGGGCATCGTGGTGGTGGCCGTCGTGGCGATCGCCGTGGTCATCGTATCCAACCAGCCAGTCGATGCCTTCATCCCCGACGAACTGTCCGCGCGTTATGACGGCATTGAGCGCTCCTATTCGCCAGAGGGTTATCCGCGGCTCGGTGATAGTCAGGCGCCGGTGACGGTCGAGGAATACGCCAGTTTTGCCTGCCCGGGCTGCGAGGCCTTCCACAGCGACAGCTTCGACGCCGTGCTGGAGCGTGTGCGCGAAGGACAGGTGCTCTTCACCTATGTCCCGCTGCAGACCGGCTCGGTGCCCAACGCGCCGGGCGCATCTCGCGCGGCCCTCTGCGCCGGCGAGCAGACCATGTTCTGGGAGATGCACGACATCCTCTTCGATTGGCAGACGCGTTATGGCAACACGGCCTTTTCGCAGAATCGGCTGCTGGCGGGGGTGGAGCAGCTGGGCCTCATCGCCAATGCGTTCACCGATTGCTTCAATTCAGCCGCGACCTCGGCCACTTTGAGCGCCGCGCAGGGCGAAAATGTATCCACCACGCCCACCATCCGCGTCAACGGCGTCACCATGGATCAAGGCGCGGCTATCCCGTCTACTGACGCAATTCTGCAAGCCATAGACGATGCGACGCCGGCCGACTGGAGCTTGCCGGTTGAGGCGGAAGCGGCCGAGCCAGCCGAGGTGGCGGATGCGGAAGCTGACGCCGCGGAAGAGGCGGCAGAGCCTGCCCCAGAGCCGATAGAAGAACCCGCTGACGAAGAATCGGAACCTGCCGAAGTGGCGGAGCCTGAAGCTGCTGAGTCCAGTGAAGAGGGCGAAGCGGTTGAAGCGGATGAAGCAGACGCACCCGAATCCTCAGCAGAGGCGGAAGACACCGACGAAGCGGAGACTGAAGGGTCCGGCGGCTAACTGCGTCTAGCGCTATCCTGCGCGAAGCCCAGGCATTGTCAGCGCGACTTACTTGCGAGCCAACATGGGTCCCAAGGAGCGTCCGCCAACAAGGTGCATGTGCAGGTGGAAGACTTCTTGACCGCCGTGCCTGTTGCAGTTGACGATTAAGCGGTAGCCACCCTCTGCTATGCCTTCTTCCGCCGCGATCTTCCCCGCTACTGTGAATAGTCGGCCCAGAGCGGCTTCGTCGGTTGCGCTGACATCGTTGACCGTGGCGATTTCGCGCTTGGGAATGATGAGTATATGGGTCGGCGCTGAGGGCGCGATATCGCGGAAGGCCAGCACCAACTCGTCCTCATAAACGATATCCGCCGGGATTTCTCCCGCAATTATCTTGGAAAACACCGTACTCATTTGCAGCCTCCTCGTGACCATTTTCTCCGGTAGCCGGACGCCGTTTGGCGCAGTCTTGTCGGCTACATAACCATACCGCCGTCCACGACCAGGGTTTGGCCAGTGATGTACGAGGCATCGGCGGAAGCCAGAAAGGCCACGGCCTTGGCGATATCGTCCGGCGCGCCCATCCTGCCCAAAGGAATGGCATCAATCGCCGCGCCCTTGAGCTCGTCGGACAAGTCGGCGGTCATGTCGGTTTCGACGAAACCCGGCGCTACAGCGTTGACGCGGACGCCGCGAACCGCCAGTTCCTTGGCCAGTGATTTCGTCAGCCCGATGATGCCGGCTTTGCTGGCGGCGTAGTTGGTTTGCCCGCCGTTGCCGGCGATGCCGACGACGCTGGTGATATTGATGATGGCGCCTGTGCGTTTGCGCATCATGATGCGTGCGGCTGATTTACAGCAGAGCCAGCAGCTGCGCAGGTTGGTCGCCAGCACGTCATCGAAGTCGTCCGGCTTCATCATCATGATGACGTTGTCGCGCGTGATGCCGGCGTTATTCACCAGGACATCGACCGTGCCCGCTGCTGATGTGATCTCTTTGAACATCGCTGCAACGTCCTTAGCGACTTGTACATCAGCTTGCACGGGGGTGGCTGTACCACCGGCGCCCGTGATATCGGCGACGACTTGCTCGGCTGCTTCGGCGCTCTGCCGGTAATTCACGAATACAGCCGCGCCGCGCGCCGCCAGCTTCAGGCTAATTGCCCGCCCGATGCCGCGGCTGCCGCCGGTTACTAAAGCCGTTTTGCCCGCAAGATCCGTCATAGTTTTCCCTCACTGTCGGCAGGTGATGAATCGTTCCACTATAGCCTTTGCAATCCGCGACGGCTATGGTCAGCCGCCCACCCAGCCGATCAGTTCAACTTGACCGCGCAGGTCGCTTGTCAAGCTGGTCGCGCCGAAGCCGTTGGCGCTGGCGACGTAGATATCATTGCGCCCGTCCACACGCGGATTGACGCCGGTGAAAGCCAGGAACTGCCCGTCGAAGGAGTAGCGCGGGTCGCACATCGTCGGTGGGGGGCCCGCATCGGCCACGCTGCGAAAACGGCTGTCGCGGACGCGCAGACCGAAGGGGCATTGGCCGGCTGTGCCGCCAACCGCGATTCGCTCGCCATCGGGCGACCAGGCGGCGCTCATGCTGAAGCGGGGGAAGTCCAGCGCATCATCGGCGCCGATCAGCGCGCTGTCCACGCCCAGCAGGACGAGCCGGTTGTCGCGGTCGGCGATCTGCGCCAGGACGGCGGCCCCATCCGGGGACCAGCTCTCTGACAGGTAACTGGCGCCTGACGGGCTGCCCGGCAGCCGAATTTCGCGTACATCGCCGCTGCTGATATCCGCCCGCCAGATACGCCGCTGCGGATTCAGCAGGTCGAAAGGATCGCCGCTGGCGAAAGCGAGCAGGGTGGAGTTGATCCAGTAAGGCGCTTCCGAAGCGGCGACATCGGAAACGCGGCTGACACTGCCGCTTTCCACGTCATAGAGATAGACCTGGCCTCCGCTAGGCGGCGGTTCAGTCAAAGCATCGCAGAAACCCGGCTCGCTCGGTATCCAACTGGGACATTCGGCGCGGTCGGAAACAAAGGAGATATGGCGACCATCAGGCGACCAACTGGGCCACATATCGTATGACCCCTGTTCCGTGATATTCGTCCGAGCCGAGCCATCGGTAGCATATAGGTAAATGTCGATATCGTAACCAGTGGCGACCGCCATCGCCAGCTGCGAGCCGTCGGGCGACCACGAGGGCGCCATGTAATAACCGCGCTGCACGAGCGGGTTGTCGCCGGCTAGTACACGCGCGCTGAAACCGCTGGCGAAGTCGAGAATGTACAAGCCCTTGCTGCGGATGTCGCCGTCCGTCCTGACGAATGCCAGGGCATTGCCCGGTCGCGGCACAAAGACTTCCAGTCCGGTCGTCGAGTTGACTTCCAGCACCGGGATGCGACCGCGAAGACGAGTCGGCACGGCGAAGTACAACGTTTGCACGCCGGTGGCGGGTTGGGCGGTAGCGATATTGGCGATGGAAACTTGCCGGTTGGCGCTGATGTAGGCGATCATCTGGTTTTGGATGCCGTCTCTGATGTCCTGCGGCACATCAACCACATCCCAATTGTCGAAGACAAAGCCGGACAGCGGCAGCGGCGTAATGCTTGGCGTCAATGTGGGCTCGGGCCTTGGCGTGGAAGTGGCGGTGCTGGTTACGGTCGGGCTGGCCGTCGGGCTGGGAACCCTTGTCGCCGTCCATGTAGCTGTAGCGGTGTAGGTTGCGGTCGCCGTGGCCGTGTTGGTTGGCGTGGGTGTATCGCTGGGCGCCAACTGGCTGAGCGCGCTGCAGCCGCTGACAAGCAGCAGCAGCGACAAAAGCCATACTTGCCTCGCGTGTCTGCGGATGGCTGGCGACAAGCTAAATCGTGGGTATGGGCTGGAAGGACTTTTTTTCAAACAGTCGTCCTGTGTTTACTCTGACGCGATGGCGGGTGCTTCAGCCGCGCTCTGACGCTGCTCGGCTTCAGAATCGCGCTGTCGTTTGGCCGGCGGCGCCTTTAAGACCAGATCCAGCACGTCCTGCACATCCGCGACGTACGAAATAGAGATGTCGCGCAGAACAGCTTTGGGGATGTCGCGCACATCTTTACGATTGTCATTGGGCAAAATGATCCGGGCGATTTTGCGTCGGCGCGCCGCCAGCACTTTTTCCACAACGCCGCCGACTGGCAGCACTTGTCCGCGCAGAGTAATCTCGCCGGTCATTGCGAATTGCGCGCGAGCTTTGCGCTCGGTGAAGGCCGAGATCAGCGCAGTCGCCAGGGTGATGCCGGCCGACGGGCCGTCTTTGGGCACCGCGCCTTCCGGCATGTGGATATGAATATCGAAGTTGTCAAAGTCATCGGCGGGCAGCTTGAACTCGTGGGCGCGCCCGCGCAGATAGCTCAGCGCGATATGCGCCGATTCCTGCAAGACATCACCCAACTGGCCGGTCAGCAGCAAATTGCCTTTGCCCGGCACAAGCGTGACTTCGACCGTCTGGATTTCGCCGCCGTTGGGCGTCCATACCAGGCCGCTGACGATGCCGACCGCGTCCTGGCGGTTGACCTTGGATGCCAGGATCTGCGGCGGGCCCAGGTAGCGCTCGGCAATCGCCGGTGTTATGCGCCGCGGAATCTTGCGCTCTGCGGCTACATGCCGCGCCAGCTTGCGGCAGATATTGGCGATTTCGCGCTCCAGGTTGCGGACGCCGCTCTCGTAAGTGTAGTGGCGGATAATTTGCTGCAGCGCGGCCGTGTTGAAACGGACGCCGGTCGCGTCGATTCCGTTGGCTTCGATCTGCTTGGGAATGAGGAAACGCCGCGCGATCTGGATTTTCTCTTCTTCGGAATAGCCCTTGAACTCAATGACTTCCAAGCGGTCTTCCAGCGCCTCGGGTATCGAGTACAAGTCGTTGGCCGTAGTGATGAAGGTCACTTTCGACAAGTCGTATGGCACTTCCAGGTAGTGGTCGACGAAGTTGCGATTCTGCTCCGGATCCAGCACTTCCAGCATGGCCGAAGCCGGGTCGCCGCGGAAGTCGGCGCTCATTTTGTCCACTTCGTCCAACATAAATACCGGGTTAACCGTCTCCGAGCGCTCCATTTGCTGCAAGATGCGCCCGGGCATGGAGCCAATGTAGGTACGGCGATGACCGCGGATCTCGGCTTCGTCGCGCACGCCGCCCAGACTGATGCGCAAGAATTTGCAGCCCAGGGCTTCGGCGATGCTCTTGCCCAAGGAGGTCTTGCCCACTCCCGGCGGGCCGACAAAGCAGAGAATGGGGCTCTTCATCTTGTCGCCCGCCAGCTTGCGCACGGCGATATGTTCGATGATGCGCGCCTTGACCTTCTTGAGTCCGTAATGCGCGCGCTCCAGGATGTCTTCCGCGTGCCTCAGGTCGAGGTTTTCCTGGCTCAGCGCATTCCAGGGCAGGGCCAGCAGCCGGTCGAGATAAGTGTGGATAACGCCCGATTCCGGCGACATCGGCGGGATAACGCCCAGGCGCGACATCTCCTTCATGGCCTTCTCGTGCACTTCGCCCGGCAGGCCCGCGCTGCGGATTCTTTCGGTGAGCTCGTGGATTTCTTGCTGGAATACATCGCCATCGCCCAATTCTTGCTGGATGATGCGGACTTGTTCGCGCAGGTACATTTCGCGCTGATTGGCCGCGATCTCATCTTGCAGCCGCGTGTGCACCTCGTCGTGAATTTCCTTGTCCTGCAATTCGTTGGTCAGCAAGACGGCCAGCAACTCGAGGCGCTTCTCGACATCGTCCAGCTCGAGTAGCTGCTGCAAGTCCTCCGGCGCCAGCGGAAGAATCGCCGATAGCGAGTCGCAGAGCAGGCCGGGATCGTCCAGGGACAAGATATGCTTGATGACGCTTTCGGGCATGGCTTCGTTGTACTGGCTGCTGTGCTTGAATAGCTCGATCAAAGCAGTCGCGAGCGATTCCAGCGCCTTGGGCTCAATCGCCCCGTCAACCAGCGGGCGCGCCGTGGCAACGGGGTACGGTCCCTGATGATCGACTGCGAGGATTTGTACGCGCCGCCGGCCTTGGGCCAGCAGCTGCTTGGAATCATCCGCCAATTCGGCATATTTGCCCGGCGCGATCTCCGTGCCAATGGGATGGATTTTGTCGATCAAGGCGCCGCCATTATGTTCCAGCCGCAGCTTGCAGGCGATCAGCGTCTGCCCGCGCTCGTCGGCATAAGCAGCCGCGCTGACCTGCGAGTCATCCGTCAGCGGAATCAGACTCAATACTTGCGGGAAGAGAACGCGATCATCGAGGATCAGCAGCGGGAGCTCAAATACGCCGTCCTGCTTCAACTCGGCGTTGTGGATGCTTGTGAGCCGTTTACTCAACTCTGTTGTCAAAGGTAGCCACCTTGTTTCATCAAGGTCTAGACCTCAAAGTGTAGCTTAATTTCGGCGGAACTGTAAAGACCGCCGGCCGCCGCCTTCAACGGACATGAACAAGCGCGGGGCAGAGCAATCGCACCACTATTCGGAAAATGCTTTGAGGATTTGCCATCGAAGCTTATCGTTCCGCGCTGACTGTAATCGCTTGCGCCGCAGGCTGATTTTTTTGGGGTGTTTTTTGAGCAAAGCCAAGGCGATATGCTGTAGCACAGCGAAATTTTCTGGGCTGTGTCCTACACGAATACGGCTGTCGTCTTGCCGAAAGGTCACATCCAAGACCCGATGGAGTTTATTTTCAATGTGCCAGTGCGAACGAATTATTCGCTGGAGTTGATTGGCATCCTTCCCTTGTAAAGAGGAGATAAAATAGCGCGTCTGCGTGTTTTGCCACTGCCCATCCAGTAATTGGGCATGTTGGACGCGGACTAGCGACTGCAAGCGCGTCCAGCCTTCTTGCTGGCTTAAGTCATTCAAGACAGCGGCATCGGTCATCACTTCACAGACCCGGCGCTCGACACGACCACGCGGCTTGCTGATTTCTTCGTTGTGACTATATTGACCTATCAAGCGCGGATGGCGGTCATCCGCATAAGCGAAAAGGGACTGGGCTGCATCGTACAAACTGCCCTGATTTTCCTTTAAGGCTATGACATAATCCGCTCCGTGCTCGCTAACAATAGACTTCACGATGTCTTTCTGACAGCCCATCGCGTCCAAAGTCACGATACAGCCTTTCAAATACAGCAATTTCAGCAATTCGGGAATTTCAGGTATCTCATTGCTTTTCGCGTCCACAGCGCGCTTGCCCAAGACCAAGCCGGCTTCCACTGACCAGGCATGCAACAGATGCAAGGCGCTCTTTCCTTGCCTACGATCATGGCTGCGCCGCATCGTCTTGCCGTCTATTGCCACAATATCGCCTTCAGCTAATACTGGCTTGATGCTGCTAATCCAATCTTGGTAGCACAACTGTACCTGCTGAGGGTCTAATAGTTGGAAGACGCGGGCAAATGTATCGTGCGAAGGAATACCGTTAGGCAACTCTAAAAATCCCCTTAACCATTCCTCTTTATCCTCGCCAAAATCAACAATGTCCACCCAGGTCTCGGCGCCGCTGATCACCGCGCAGATCGCGATGATGATGATATCCAGCAACGGGTGTAATTGACCATGTTCGCGACGCGGATCTTCTAAACTGGCAAAGGCCTCCGCTATGCCACTTGGGCTCATCTCGGGCTCTCCTCATCCGTATTGATGAACCCATTCTATTCACCTTTCATTTCTTGGTGCGATTGCTCTGAGCGCGGGGCCTCTGACAGCGCCCAGCTTCCTTTGTTGGTGTAAAATGTCAAAGGTAGGCTCGCCGATTCAGTTGAGAAGACACCATGCGCATTCCTGTCGCCGTCACCCTGGCCGCCGCTGCAGCAGGCGTCATCTTGGTTTTTCTCGTCGGCGGATTTATCCTGCGGCCGCCCCTGCCCTTAATTTTGGAGGCGGGCTTCGACCGTGATTTAATCAGCCCCAACGCCGATGGCGTAGACGATATCGCGGTCTTCAGCTATGCGCTCTCGCGCCCGGCCGACGTCAGTCTGTCCCTGACCAGCGAGGGGGACCGAAGGTTTTATTTTCGACAAGATCAGCCGCGCGCGGACGACGAATACACGGTGCTATTCAGCGGCGTGGTGGATGGATTCTTGCATGAGAATGAATCCGTCTACGGAGTAATCGAGCGGCGCTTGATTCCGAACGGCGTTTACAGCTGGCAGTTGACGGCGCAGACGGAGGCCGGCGACATGCAGTCCTTCAGCGGCGAGTTGCGGGTGGAGCAGGGCGATACGCCGCTGCCGATCATGTCGGAATTCCAGATCGCGCCGGATGTGTTTTCGCCCAATCAAGACGGCGTGGCCGACCGCGTCAGCATCAATGTTTATCTGGAGAAAGATGTCGAGCGGCTGGATGTCTACCTCGAAGGGCCGGACGGCTCGCGGATCCCCATCTCGGCGCGGGTGGAAGAGCGGCAATACGGCGAAGCGGGCCGGCACCGCTTTGACTACGAAGGCGGCATCGACTTGGGCGTCGATCCGCCGCCAGATGGTGAATATCGCGTGATCGCGCTGGCGCAAGATAGAGTCGGTCAGCGGATGCGTATGGAAGGGCAGCTAACCATTGAGATCGGCGGCAAACCCTATGCCGAAATCAAGCCGCAAGCCGTCGGCGTCGATGTGGCTTTCGCCGTGCAGCCATTCGCTGAGCGCTATCTTTCGTCTGAAGCTGCCTTGGGAGCATTGCTGCCCTTGCCTGAGGACTCGGCGGCGCTGGCTGATTCGCAGCAGATCACCGTGCCCGTGGGTCAGATTCTGGTCTTTCGTCTGACCGTAGACAATTACGGCGATGTGCCCATACGCACCAGCGGTCCGCCACCCGGCACGGTATATCGACAAGATCAGCTGGCCGGCAGCCTGGGCATGTTCGACGAGTCAGGCGCCTGGCGCGTCGGCATTCAATGCGAAACATCGATGGGCAGCTTCCCCTATCGCTGGGCCATCGCATCGGAGACAGACCTGGTCGCCGTCGAAGATGAAGCCAGCGGCAACACCTACCGCTACCTGCCGCCGAAGACGCGCGCTCTGGTTTGGGGAGCGATCCAGTTCAACGAAGCCAAAGCGCGCAACCCTCAGAATTGCTGGGCCGGGCTGATCCATGAAGATGTCGCCATCAGCTTGCGCAATAATCATGTCGGCTTGCGCTCGATCATGATTGTCGACCCGGCCGGCGACGCGCGGAGCTGAGGGAGGCGCGCCGCAGATGATCGACCTGGCGGTGGCAGTCGTCACCTGGAACAGCGCCGATGTCATCACCGATGCGCTGCAAAGCTTGCTGGAAGACCTGGAAAGCAGCGGTCTCCGCAGCGAAGTCTGGCTTGTGGATTCCGCATCGACTGACGAAACGGTCGCGATCGTGCGCGAGCGCTTCCCTGCAGTCAAGCTCATCGCTTGCGAGCATAATATCGGCTTTGGCGCCGGCAATAATCTGGCGCTGCATGCGATTGGATTTAATGGCGACGATCGGGCGGCCGAGCTGCCTGCGGCTGTTTACTTGCTGAATCCGGATACGGTTACTCACCCGGGCGCCTGCCGCCGGCTCTTCGACGCCTTGATGGCGCGGGCTGATGTGGGCGTCGCAGGGGCGCGGCTCACTTATGGTGACGGCGCCTTTCAGCACAGCGCCTTTCGCTTTCCCGATCTGCGCCAAATCTGGACCGAGTTTTTCCCCACGCCGGGCCGCTGGCTGGAGGGGCCATTTAACGGGCGCTATAGGCGCGAGCAGTACGACTCGGCCCGTCCTTTTGAAGTAGACTTCACTCTGGGCGCAACCATGATGCTGAAGCGCGAAGTCATCCAGCAAACGCGCGGCTTCAACACGGACTTCTTCTTGTACTGCGAAGAAATCGACTGGGCCTGGCGCATCAAGCGCGCCGGCTGGCGCATCCTCTGCGTGCCGGAGGCGCATGTTACTCATCTGGGCGGCAGCAGCACTTCGCAAGCGCGACCGCGCAGCCAGATAGATTTATGGAAAAGTAGGTTATTATTGTACGATACTTATTATCCGCGCTGGAAAAGGGCTGCCGCGCGCCAATTGATGATATTGGGCATGAAGCGCAAGTTGCGGGCTTTGGGCGCTGCTGATCCCGAGTTGAAGCGGGCCTACCGCCAGGTTATTGAGATGGCCATGACATGATGCATCTGACCGCCATCGTGCTGACGCATAATGAGTCGGCGCAAATCGCCGATTGCATCAAGACGCTGCGCTTCGCCGATCGCATCATCGTTTTCGACTCTTACAGCACTGATGATACCGTGTCCATCGCGCAGAGTTGCGGGGCGGACATTTTTCAGCACGAATTCGAGAATTACGCCGAGCAGCGCAATGCGGCGCTGGACGCGGCCGATGAGATGACGGACTGGGTGCTCTTCGTTGACGCCGATGAGCGCGTAAGCGATGCGCTGGCCGAGGAGATTCGCGAGAAAATTGCCTATCCCGATTTCGCCGGCTGGCGCGCGCCGCGGCACAATTATATATTCGGCGTGTTGACGAAAGGGGCGGGTTGGTATCCCGACTATCAGACGCGGCTGTTGCGTGTGGGGCAGGCGACCTACGATCGACAGCGAACGGTGCACGAGGTGGTGAAGCTCTACGGCGAAGAAGGCACCTTGCGCAACCCCATCATCCACTACAATTATGTCGACATCAGCCATTTTATGGACAAGCAGGAGAATTACGCGCGGATTGACGCCCAAAGCCTTTACGCGCAGGGCGTGGTACCACGTCATCACAACTTTATCTTGCAGCCTATGCGTCAATTCTACTGGCGCTACGTCACGCTTGGCGGTTACCGCGACGGCTGGCACGGCTTGCGACTGTCACTGCTGATGGCGCGCTACGAAAACCGCAAGTACCAACATCTGGCCGCGCTCTGGCAGAATCAATGAGGACCAGCTTGCAACCTGCGAAAGATCTACTGCGGAACGAGGATTCCGTAGCCGCCGTTGTCGCGCCGGTACAGCACATTGACCCGCGCCGAATCCGCATTCATGAACATGTAGAAATTGTGATCCAGCAACTCTAGCTGCTCGATGGCTTCATCTTCGTTCATGGGGATCAGCTCGACCTGCTTGCGCCGCAGGATTTCGGTCTGCGCCGCTGCGTCGTCGTCGACTTCCAAGGCAGATTCGGGAATGTCCTCGGCGACGTCAAGCTCGGCGATGGTCGCCCGATACTTGTCGCGGACTTTCTGCGCCTTGGACTTGCGCTTGCTCTTGAAGCGGTCGATCTGCCGATGCAACTTGTCCACGGCTTTGTTGATGGCGAAGCGAATGGTATCGCGATTCTCGATGTCCAGCTTTTCTTCCGCGCGCAAAATCGCGCCACGCGCATGCTGAACCGTGATTTGCGCGATGGCGATGTCCGCGCCGCGATGCGTGCGTATGATGGCCAGCTCGACGCCGACATGCGCGATATTCGGCAAGTAGCGATCCAGCCTGTCGACGCGGGAGCGGGTATATTGATCCAGTCCTTCGGATATCCTGATTCCGTCTCCGTGAATGCTAATGTCCACGATTTACCTCCTGGCGAAGTCAACCGATAATCAAGCGTGACTGAGAGCGATGCCGTAGACGGCCCTGGCATTTTGCGCTCGCAGCGCCGCAGCGCATTCGGTCAAAGTCGCGCCTGTTGTAACTACATCATCAACCAATAAAACTGATAAGCCTTGCACTGCCGGATCGGCTGTAAATGCGCCGGCGACATTCCTAATCCGTTCGTCCCCCGACAGCTGCGCTTGCTGGCCTGTATTGCGAATCCGCCCCAGCAAGCCGGGTTCAAACCGGATTCCAAGCCACCGCGCCAGCCGCTCGCCCATCAGCACCGATTGATTATACCCTCTATCCAGCAGTCGGTCAGCATGGAGCGGCACCGGCACAACGGCGTCTAAGCTCCAGCCTTGCTCGCCAAGAGCCAGGACCATTCGCTCCGCCAAGATGTCGCGCAGGTCGCTGGCGCCCTCATATTTGAATGCTCTGACAGCGTTAGCGATCAAACCGCTGTGGCTGGCAGTGGCGCAAATCCCGTTGATATTCTCAACGGGACGACGATCGATTTCGAGCGGTTGGCGTTCAAGTTCAACACGGCAGTTGTCGCAGAAGCGCGCGTCGACCCGACCGCAATTGCCGCAAGTAGGCGGAAAAACCAGATCAGTGAGCCATTCGGCCGCCTTAAGCGCCGCCAGCTCAAGTCTGCTAAAACTCGAAGCATCCCTTGCCGTATCGAGAATCATTGGCGCCTCATTCACGCCTGAAGCGCAAGCATGAATCCAACTCAAGTGTAACACAAGACGCGGGCCTATCGCCGCAATGTGCGAGTTTTCGGATGCAAATCCAAGTGGCGAAAAGCCCATCGCGCCGGGACAGCAAAGGCATACAGCTGCTGCTTGCGCAGGGGCAGCCCGCCCGAATCGTGATATAGTTATGTCTTGTAAGACCACGATCTCACTGTGTGCGGCATAGGGGCCGATTGACTTGGAGCGGATCAGCGCGGCAGGCGCGAGTTTCTATCGCAAGGAAGACTGGGGCGAACTCCGGCACGGCATATTCACGCGACATGGCGGCGTCAGCCAATCCCACTGGAATTCGCTTAACTTGGGCGCGTCAATCGGTGATGATCCGGAGGCTGTGCGCGAGAATCATCGGCGTATGTATCGCGCTGCGGACGTCAATCCCGAGCGAGCGGTTAGCAGTTGGCTGGTGCACAGCGTGGCTGTCAAAGTCATTGCTGACGAGAGCAAACTCAATGGCAGGTTGGAGCAGGCGGACGCCATCGTCACGAATCAGCCGGATACGCCGCTGGTCATGCGATACGCGGACTGTGTGCCCTTGCTATTTTACGATCCCGCAAAACGAGCGATAGGCTTGGCGCACGCGGGCTGGCGCGGCACGGTCAAGGGTATGGCAGCCGCTACGGTACGCGCGCTGGAATCCGCCTTCGGCAGCCGGCCGGAAGATGTGCAGGCGCTTATCGGACCGGCCATCTCGCGGCGCAATTATCAAGTAGGAGACGAGGTTGCGGCTGAAGCAATAGCCTACTTTGGCGAGGTCTCCGGCGTGGTGACGCGCGATCCGGCCGACGGCAGCGCCTACCTGGATCTCTGGCGCGCCAATCGACTGGACCTGATTAGGCAGGGCGTCAGTAATATCGAGGTATTGGACATCTGCACCTTTGACAACGTGGACGAATTCTATTCGCATCGCGCCGAGAACGGGAAGACAGGACGGTTCGGAGTGGTAATTTCGCTATGAGCATCGCTGATAACATCAAGCGTGTGCAAGATCGCATCAGCGACGCCTGCGCCAAAGCCAACCGCGATCCCTTCGAAATCATCTTGGTAGCGGTCAGCAAGCGGAAGTCAGTTGACGACATTGTGAGCGCGGTTGAAGCGGGCATACAACATATTGGCGAAAATCGCGTAGAAGAAGGCGCCGGCAAGATTGCGCCGGTCCAGGCCGCTGTGCCGGACGCTGCGACCTGGCATATGGTGGGTCATGTGCAGAGCCGCAAGGCAAAGCAGGTGATTCAGCATTTTGACATCGTTCAGTCTGTGGACAGTTTGCGCTTGGCGAAGCGTTTGTCACGGCTGGCGGGCGAAAGAGACCGACGGCTCGCGGCGCTTCTGGAGATTAATATTTCCGGAGAAGCATCGAAACAGGGTTTTGCGGGTTACAATTGGTATCAGCAGGATTCGGTGAAGGAGCGCTTGTGGAATGAGCTTGGCGAATTGCTGCAATTGCCTCACCTGGATATCCACGGCTTGATGACAATGGCGCCCTTCAATGCCGAAGAAAGGATAATCCGGCGGGTATTCGGCGATTTGGCTGCCTTGCGTGAAGAGCTTCAGGCTTCGCTCGGCGCGAGCCTGCCGGAACTGAGCATGGGCATGACCGATGACTTTGAGTTGGCGATAGCGGAAGGCTCGACCATGATTCGCGTCGGGCGCGCGCTATTTGGCGACAGGAATTGATTCGAAGGCTTAGATTGCAGAGAGAGGCGAAAATATGTCTTCAGTGTTTTTGGTACTGTACTGGGTGTTGCATATCTATCAGCTTATATTGCTGGCTCGTGTTTTGATGAGCTGGATCCCCAATCTGGATCCAAACAACCCGATAGCGCGTTTCTTGCATCAAGCGACGGAGCCGGTGCTGGCGCCGATTCGCAACGCATTGCCGCCGCTGGGCGGCATCGACTTAAGCCCGCTGGTGGTGTTCCTGGGCATTAGCGTAATCATTCAGCTGGTGATATAGCGCTCATCATTGCGGGGCAGCGATCGCCGCAGATCGGGCGGTCGCTTACAGCTTGATTAGAATCCTGCCGCAGCTCTGGCAATTGACCATATCGCTGCTGCGATTGATGGCGGTGATGACTGTGCTATTCTGCTCAATGCCGCAGATGGTGCAGGCATCGTCCTTCAACACGGAAACCGGTCGGTTCGCTTTTTTGTTCCGCAAGATATTGTAAGTCTTGAAAAGCTCAGCCGGTAATTCCTTCACCGCGGCTTTGCGCTGGGACAGTTGCTTTTTGACAGCCGAAGCCAAGCTCTTTTTCTCTTTGAGCAGGTTCTTATTCTCTTCTTTGCGTTCCTCGCCAATTTCATTCAGCGCGCTCTCGCATTCACCCAGCGTCGCCTGGCAAGCGTCGCGGTCGCTGATGATGCGCGCCAGTTCGTCGTCCAGCACGGCATTGCGCCGCGCAAGCGACTCGATTTCCATCTGCAGGTCTTGCATTTCTTTGGGGTTGGTGACTTCTCCGCTGTACAAACGCGTCTCGCTGTTCTGTTTTTTGTCGATGAGCGCGGCGATTTCCAGGCTCATTTCGTTGGCGCGTTTCACTGCTTCATCAAAGGCGGCTTTGGCCGTCTCAAAGGCTGCTTCCGCTTCATGAAGCTCGGCATTGTCTTCCAACTGTAAGTCGATCGTCTTGATACGCTTGGTTTGATCGATGATTTCCAGCTCAAGCTGTTGAATGCGGTAAAGCGCGAGAACTTCAGACATGGTCGGCAACCTCTCAGAGTCGGTCCGCTCATATTATATCGCGCATTTGAAAGCGCAAGATGTAAACTACTGATCAGGAGGATTGCTGACTTGCAAAAGCATGTTGAGCCCGCGGCCAGTTGGCGCCGAGCGGCTGTGAGAATCGCATGGCAATTTTGATTCGCAGACTGACCATCGAACGGGCGGCGATTGTCATCGTACATCTGCTGCTGTTCGCCATGGCCAGTCGCGTCGCGATTGATTCGGATATGTGGTGGCATTTGCGGCTGGGGCAACAGATTGTCGAAACCGGAAACATCGTTTACGCCGACAGTTTTTCTCACACACAGATCGGCAGGCTGCACCAAAATCAGAGCGGGTTGGCCCAGCTGCTGATGTTGGCAAGCTGGCGCGCTGGCGGTAATCTGGGCATGACGCTCTTTACATCGGCGCTGGCTGTCGGCGGCATGTGTTTCATCTACTTAGCCGGCCGCGGCAGCATCTATATGCAGGGCTTCGTATTGGTCTTGGGGGCGGCTTGCGCGGCTGTTTACTGGTCGCCGCGGCCACAAATGTTCACCTTCCTGGGCGCGGCGATTCTGCTTTTTGCGCTGCGGCGCCTGCAACAGCGAGGTGACGTTAGCCTTTGGCCGCTCTCTATATTGATGTGGGTCTGGAGCAATCTGCATGGCGGATTCATCATCAGCTATCTATTTATCGCCGGTTTCGCGCTGGGCGAGTGGCTGAAAAACCTGGTCGGGCTTGACGGCCTGGCGCCGTCGGCGCTGCGCCGTCTGTGTGGATTCACGCTCTTGTCGCTCCCGCTGCTGATGATAAATCCGCTGGGTCTGTCGATTTTCTCGGCGCCATTCGATACCCTTTCGATACCCGGCCTACAAAGCCTGATTCAGGAGTGGAAACCGCCGGACTTCACCCAGCCCATCACTTGGTCCTTTATCGGGCTGGCGGCGCTTCTGCTGATTTCTGTGTTGGCGAGCAGACGCCGGGTCGACCTGACCGCCGCGATTCTGGCGAGCGGTACCTTAATCATGGCGCTGCTCTCCGCTCGGCACTTGTCCTTGTTTGCCATAACGGCTGCCCCGCTGATCACGACCCATCTGGATGCATTCCTGGCGCGGCACGGCTGGACGCTTCCGCGACGCAGCACGGAGACACCAGCCCGCGTCGCTGTTAATCTGGCTTTGATTGCACTGGTCGCGCTGGGTACTTTGGCGCAGCTTCGTTACGTTACGAGCGCGACTACAGTTGAGCGCGCGTTGACGCTGAATTATCCGCTGGGCGCGCTGGAGTTTCTCAAGGCTGAATTCGCTGAGGGCCAGCTGTTCAACAGCTACAATTGGGGCGGCTATCTCATGTTTCATGCGCCGGAGTTTCCGGTTTTCATCGACGGGCGCACCGACTTGTATCGCGATTTTCTGGGCGACTATGCCAGCGCTGTTTCTGGCGGGCCCGAGTGGCGCTCACTGTTCGCGCGGCACGATATCGGCATCGCGCTGATTGAGAGCGATTGCCCGCTGGCAGCACAACTCGAGGCGGCGGAAGACTGGAATCTAGCCTATCAGGACGAGGTAGCGAGCGTATACTTGCGGCATCCGCCCCCCAGCGAAAGTCTTGGTCCGTGAAGAAGATTTATAGAGACAAAGCCCTGGCCGAGCTGCTTGAGCGTCTGGAGTCACGCGACTTCGATCGGCGGGAGAGCGCGCTGTTTGAGCTGGCAATCATGTTGCGTCGGGCGAATCAGCGGGCCGGGGGCGATGATCCGCTGAGCGCAGCCGACCTGCCGCGAGACTTGTCGCGCATCCGGCTCAGCCCGGACGAGCAGCGAAACATCGTCGACCGGCTGATGCGCTTGGTCGTCAATCGCCGCGAGAGCCGCGCCAGCGCATTCTGGACCTTGAGCGAAGCTGCGGCTCCAGTGGCTTGGGCGCCAGTGCTGTTCTTGCTGGAAGCCTGTGGCCATGATCTGGATGGCGAAGCGGTTTATCAGGCCTGCCGCGCGCTGCGAATTTGGCTGGATTCGGGCGCGCTGTCTGATGAAGAAATCCAGAGGGGAGTCGCGGCCAAAGATCTGCAAGCCCAGTTGCGCAGGTGGTCGCGGACGGGCGATATCCGTCTGGCTCGCGCCGCGCGGAAGCTGACAGAAATATTGAATGCCGCTGCGGAGTGATGCCAATGCCGCAGAGTCTATTTCGCTTAAATCTGCACTATAATGGTAGCGGCAGCCGGCAAGAGCTTGAGGGAACCCGCCATGTCCAGTCTGTTTGACAAAATCGCTACCTTGGTGAACGCGCATGTGAATGACCTGCTGGGCAAGAATCCCACATCGCCGCTGGCGCGCATCCGCCTGAACGCCGACGAAGCCGACAAGAACCCGCGCAATTCCGCGCAGGCCTTGCGCCGGCGTTTGGACGAAGCCGTTGATTTCGAGGACGTATTGCAGGACAAGATCGACGCGCTAATGCAGGAGGCGGCGGATTTGGACGCGCAGATTGACCTCAGTTTGCGTCAGGGCGATGAATTCGGCGCGCGCCGTCTGCAAGGCCAACTCAATAGCAAACAGCAGCAGTTGAATATCGCCGAGTCAGAATTGCGCGATCACCGCGCCCTAAGCCGGCACTTGATGCAGGAGATGCGCAATTTGGACGCAGCTCTCGATGAGCATGAGCGACAGACGCAATCGCGAGCGGCTGAGGGCAAGCCATCACAGCGGCGCACACGTATCCCAGTTGACGGCGCGGGCTTACGAGCCAGGGTCGGCGACCAGTCCATCGTAGACGCTGTGTCCGACAAAGTGAACGAAGCGCGCGACGGCCTGGAGAGCTTTTTTGATCGACAGCCGCCGCAAAGGGAACCACGCCCAGAGGCTGCAAGGCGCGGCAGATTCATTGTCGTGGATGAAGAGCCTGACCCGCGCCAGCCCAAGGCGCCAAAGAAAGATACCGGCGATATGAAAGGCAGGCTGTCGCGATTGAGCAAGCCGCAAGACGACGACCAGTAAGCCGGATACTCTAGATCAGCCCAAGGTCATTCGAGCGCTTCGATGAGATCCTGCATGGAGCGTTCGAAATAGGGATAACCCAGCCAGGCGCTCATCAGCCCAAACACGCCGCCGGTTACGATGCGGAAGAGTGGCGTGGTCTCGCGCACGGGCCAAAACTCAAAGGGCGGATAGCTCAACAATTGGCTGAGGCCGTCAATGCCGATCGGGCCCAAGCCGGCGATAACAAAGATCCAGAATGGAAGCGGTCGGATTCGCCAGCGAAAACGCCGATAAACCAAACCGCCGACGAATATCATGCTGTAAATAGCGAGGTCTCGCGCGCACAAGCTAGTCTTGTAGCCGAAGGTCTCGTCGCCGATGAAGTGCCGCGCGGCGATCTGCTGCGCCACGCTGAATTGATTTAAGCCCTCGACGCTGCCGGGCGGCGACGATACGCTGCCCGCGTAGACTGCCGACCAATGGCGGTACTGTGCCTGAAAAGCTTCGGATTGGGCCGCGAGTTGCTCAAAGGGTTTGTAGGCGCTGTCCGCCGCGCCGCGCGGATAAAAGGGCTGCTCGCCGAAGACGAATACAGAGCGAAAGGCGAATTGATGACAGAAGGGGCTGTATAGCGTGTAGATGACATCGGCGGCGCCATGCCAGCCGACTTTTGCCAGAGCGGGCGCAATCCAGGGCAGGCTGATGTAGAGCGCCAGCATAGTCAGCATGATGCGCAGCCAGTTGCGCGCCGCTGTGAGCAGCGAGTATCTCATGCGCCGGCCGGCGGACTTGAGTAATCGCATGCTCAAGCGCGCTGCGCCAGGCGCTGCATATCGCTTTCCAGCTGCCCGTATGTCACCGGGCCATAATACACTTTGCGAATCCGTCCAGCGCTATCGAGCAGGTAGGTGGTTGGAAGGCCGCGAACCATGTATCGCTTGGACACGGAAAGCGTCGCATCCAGCAGCAGGTCGTAGCTCAGGCCAAGTTCGCTTTGCCAATCGGCCACCAAGCCCGCGGATTCTCCCATGTTGATGGCCAGCACGCGAACTGAATCGAGCCGGCTGCCTTGCAGTTGCTGCAAGTCGCGCATTTCCTGGCGACACGGCGCGCACCAGGTCGCCCAGAAGTTTATGATGGTGGCCACTCCTGCAGTGCCGTCGAGCGCAACAGCCTGTCCAAGTGTATTCATCAGCTGAAATTTGGGCGCCGGCGAGCCGATTTCAAGCGCAGCGCTTGACGCCTTCGCGTCTTGGGTTGGATCGATTCGGTCAGGGAGACCTGAACGAGCCAGAAGCAGAAAAGCCGCGCCCAAACACATGAGCGCGGCCAGGTAGCGTATGATTGGTCTGAGTCTGATCATCTGGCGCCGGGCGCAGCCCGTTTAGCCGGCAAAGGCATCGCTGAGCAATTGGTCGATTTGCGTCTCAGTCATGATACCAAAGTGGCGCGCCAGGATAAGCCCGTCTTTGCCCAACAAGTAGGAGCTCGGCCGCGTCTGAATGGCGTAGGCATCGTTGATGTCGCCACTATCATCCAGCGCCAGCGTGAAGCTGAGGCCGAACTCGTCGCGGAAGTCGGCCATCGCCTCCTCAGTGTCGTTGTAGGCGATCGCCACGATCTCGAATCCCCGCGGCCCCCACTCTTCGTAGGCCTTCTGAAATTCGGGCATTTCGCGGCGGCAAGGACCACACCAGGTGCCCCAGAAGTTCAAGAGCACCACCTTGTCGCTCAAGTCAGACAGCGACAGGCTGGTTGCGTCCAGCGTGTTGATGCTGAAGTCCGGCGCCCGATTGCCCTCCGCCAATCCGACAGCCGGCCCCAAATCGCTGGCGACTTCCGCCAGGCTGTTTAGCGCCGTGCTTAGCAGCGAATCGGCAACCACTTCCGCGTCAGCCGCTTCTGAGGGACCCGCGTCAGTCTCCATGCCGGCGATCGGCTGCGAATCACGAACTTTGACGCGGAAGCGCGCCACATCGGTTGCTGAAGCATTGCGCAGTACGACTCGATAGAGTCCTTCTTCGACTAACGCAGCCGCAATCAGCGGATAAAGCCTGTTATCCGCCATTAGGCTGTCGGCTTTGCTGCCGCGAGCGAGCTCCGCGTCGCCCGGACCGTACAGAGCAATTTCGAAGTCCGGGATCGCCTCGTTGACGCTGCGCACTTCCACATCGATGACGTCGCCGTTATCGGCGTGGAAGAGATACTCTTGCATGGTGGTTTCCGCCGAGAAGCGGCCGCTGGCGCTCTGGTTGATGGCCACCGGCAGCAGTGTGCCATTCAAGCAGGAACCGACATTGCTGAGGCCGATGCCGCCTTCAAAAAAGCCGACGCCGCACTCTTCCACGCGCAGCGTGAAATCAGCGAATTCGCCTTGGGAGAGGGTCTGGCTCAAGCTTTGCAGTTGACCGCTCGCTACCAGCAGGCCGATGGCCACCAGCAGTGAACCGCTGGCGAGTTTGATCTTGCCCATCTGGCGTTGCAGCCGCCGCAGGGCGCCCTGAGCGCTGTTCAAGAGCAGGGCGGTGATGACGAAGGGGATGCCGAGTCCAAAAGAATAGGCGGTCAGCAGCAGCATGCCCTGGGCGATATCGCCGCTGCTGGCGCCCGCGGTTGCCGCAACCGTCAATATCGTGCCCAGCAGCGGACCGATACAGGGCGACCAGCCGGCTGAGAAGACCATGCCCATAAAGGCGGAGCCGAGCAGGCCTTCGCGTCCGCTCGAGCCGATTTCGCCGCGCGTGTCGGAGTAGAGCAGGGTTTCCAGCCATTCGAGCAGGCCGTTCCAAAATATTGCCGGCTGCGTGAAGGCGCCTTTGACGAACATCGCCAGCACCAGAGCGGCAGTCAACGGCAGCGCGATTATCGTCTGCTCCAGGAATCCCCAATAAATGATGCCTCCGCTCACCAAAGCAAAGGCGATACTCAGCAGGACATTATCCAGGATGCCGGCCTGACCTTTCCTGCGCAGCCAGGCGAAGAAGCGCGGCGCCAGCCCCATGAACTGGAAGCCGAAGAAGATGATGACCAGCCCGCCGATGCGCCCGATGATCTGGGTGAAGGTGCTGACGTGCTGGCCGGCGACGCTGGCGAGCGCTGTCGTCAGCAGGCCTATCAAGACAAATACGCTTGTAAAGCCCAGCACAAAGGCAATGCCGTGCAGCAGCATTTGCAGGCGGAACGCCAGGCCGACTGGCGCGGCCGTGCCGGATGCCGTCTGGCGGCTGACGTTGTGCGTCAGGCGTCCGCTCATATAGCCGATGTAAGCCGGCACCAGCGGTAATACGCAGGGCGATATGAATGACAAGATGCCCGCCACCAACGCCAATCCAATCGTTACGTTTTCCATTTATTAAGCCTCCGGCTCAATCCGCTGCGCACGATGAGTCGTCTCGGTTCCAATTACTCGTAAGATGGCAGAAAATAATTACGAGAAGCTTGCTCAAGGCTAAATGTTCTGTTTCAAAATCATTTGCGGCTGCTTCAATTGTCTTGCTTGAACAACTCCTTCAAGTAAGCACTTTCTTCCTCCAGCGTAGAAATGTCGCCATCAATCCAGGCCGACCGAAGCGTCTCCAATAGAGTTTTGTAGCGCGGGCCGGGCGGGAGTCCCATGCGCTTCAAGTCCTCGCCGCTGATGCTCGGATGCAGATGCCGCCAGCGCTTGGCGTAATCGTCGATGTTTCGCTGCGCGGCCGGGCTGAGCGTAATCCAGGCCGCCAACAACGAGACTTCGGGCTTGCCGTCAAGCAGTCGCGTAATCTCGCTGGGACGGGCGCCGGCATCGCTGAGGGCGGTCGCTGCGGCCACGAGTTTCGCTGTGGCAACGACGGAGCGGGTAACACGTTGCGTCAAGTCAAGCCGCTGGCAGATGGCTAGCGTATCGCTTGGGCCGACATCCGTCAGGAGCAAATTCCAACGCAGCGCCAGGTCATCAACAGTGATCTCCGCCCAGCGCGGCATCGCCTCCGGCTGAATATTCAGGCGCTGCTCAAGCTTGGAACTGACGCGGAATGCCGGGTGGATGCTCTCCAGTGCGCCAAGTTCTTGCAAATTACGCAAGACTTCGGCGGCCTTGGGCTCGCGCAGTATCAGCGCCATCTCGTTGCGGACGCGCGCGCCAGTGATGCGCCCGAGCATGGGCAGAGCGCCTTTTATCAGTTCAGCGGTCATCGGCTCAATCTCGAAGCCGTAGCGCCGGGCGAAGCGCAGCGCCCGCAAGATACGCGTCGGGTCGTCGATGAAACTTCTATCGTGCAAGACACGAACCAGCTTCCGCTCCAGATCGCCCAGGCCGTCGCAGACATCAAGCAGCTTGTTGGCTTCTCGCTCCGGGCTCAGTTGCAGCGCCAGCGCATTCAGCGAGAAGTCGCGGCGCCAAAGGTCATGCTCAATGTCGCTCGGCGAGACGGTGGGCAGCGCAGTCGGATGGGCGTAAGATTCCGAGCGCGCGCGCGCAAAATCAAGATGATGGGGAATATCGGCGAAGGACAGGGACAGCCTCGCGGCTACTGTCGCGTCCAGCGCCCAGGTTGCCGTACCAAAGGGTCTGTGAGATTGCAGCGCCCCGCCGTAATCCGCGGCCAATTCTGCAGCGAACGCAATGGCGTCGGATTCGAGCACAAAGTCGAGGTCGAGGTCGAGGTTGGACCGTTTGAGCAACAGATCGCGAATGACGCCGCCGACCAGGAAGAGCTTGAGATTCTTTGCCTGCGCTCGCTGGGCGATTATGTCAATAAGCCGGGCTGACGCTTCGCCCAGAATCTCGCCGATGTAGCCGCTGTCGAGTTGCGGCCTTCGCTGAGTCTCTTGCGGCTCGGACATGGCTCTGTTTAATCCCAGCTCAGGGAAGCGCAACCCAAGGCCCGATCAGTTGCCGCTCTATCATGCTCAATGAGGTGGTGAAGTTGAAGAATGCCAGCAGGGCAAAGGCAAACGCGGCCTGACGGTCATCGCGGCCGCTCATCAGGCTGAACAGCCCGGGCATGATTATCGCCAGCCACAGCATATAGAGCACGTATACAACCACCCGTCCGGAGGCGGGCTGATAGCCGGTCAGCAGCAGGCCGATGCCGATAAGCAGCGTCGCGCCGGCGAGCAGGACGTAGGTCAGGATCGCGCCCCAATAATGGCCGGAGATGGGTTCGTTGCGCGCCGCCGTGACGCAAGCCCAGATGCCCAGCGCCAGCGAGTACAAGATATGCATGTTGAAGAGGATTTGGTGGATTTCCGCCATTGAACCGCCCAGTGATTTCTAACTTCCAGTATAGCCCGGCCGAGCGCCTTACAGAATCGTCAGCCAGTTCAGATTGGATGCCAGCCAGGTCAGCGCCGCCAGATTGGCCACGATGAGACCGGGGCGCTGCATATTGCCGCCGTCTTGCGCCAGATTGCCGCGCATGTCCATTTCCCAGGGAAACAGCAGGCAGGTGAATACGCCCAGCAGCAATATCGTGCCCAGCCAGACGGGAAAGAGCCCGTCGAGAATGGCGGCGACCATAAATATCAGCGCCAGCACAATGGACGCGTGGCCCAATATTGACGTAAGGCGCTTGCCCAGCAATCCGGCTGTATTGTTCAAGCCCGCCTGCTGGTCTACGTCGAAGTCGGCCACTTGGTTGTAGAACTGTCCGTAAGCCGAAAATAGGCTGGCCGCGGCGATGACGAGCCAGACGGCGCCCGGCTCGCGTCCGTAGGCAAAGAAGCCGGTGGCGATGATCAAGCCGCTGAGCATCAGCGCGTGTGAAATCACGTCCGTCAGCGGGCGCGCCTTGAAGCGAAAAGGGTGCGCTGAGTACAGGTAGCAAAGTACAAGCATGATTGCGCCGAGCAAGAGCGTGAAGGCGCCGGCCGCGGCGAAAAGCAGAAAGGCGGCAATACAAGTGGCCGCTGTGACGACCAGGCCCTCGCGCCGGCTCAGTAGACCGCTGCTGATGACGTTGTGCGCTTTTTTGGCCGCGTCGAGCGCGTCATCCGGCGCGTCTTCGATGTCGTTGAGCATAAACGCGAATGACATGGTCAGCACGTTGCCCGCCAATACCGCTAGCAGCCGCCAGTCGACGGTGGCCGCCGCGGGTTCGGCCGCCAGCAATCCTCCCACGATTGTCAAGGGAATAGTAAAAGGCACATGCTCGCGCCAGCGCGTCAATCGCAGCAGCGCCGCAAGTTTGCCCGGCCTCGGCGCGTCTACTGTGCTTTGCATACTGGAAGTTTCACCGTTCCTAAGCGAGCGTCAACAACCGCAGACAAGCATAACATAGTTGGGACAATAGTACGCGCCTCAAGGCTGCATTGTATCGTTGGGCGTCGCCTAGTATGATTCCGCCCATGATTCGGCTACTGACAGTCTTTGCCATTTGCGCGGCGTTGCTCGCGGCTTGCAACTTAAAAAGCGCGACGCCAGCTGAGTCGCCGGTCATGGCTGATGCTGACGGCGAGGCGCGTCCAACGAAAACGGCAGCGCCCCCTCCCACCGATGCCAGCCCCACTACCCAGCCGACCCTCGCGTCAACCGCGCCAGCGCCCGCGATCGATCGCTGCATCGCTGAGGCGGAGCGGCCGACGCGGCGCATAATCGCCGATGTCGCTGTCGACTATGCGTCGAAGACAGCCGAAGTCCAGCAGCGCATCGAATTTCTCAATCGGGAAGACGGCGCGCTGGACCATATCGTCCTGGATGTGCAGGCCAATCAGTGGGACGACAGCTTTTCACTGGCGGAGCTGACGGTCAACGGCGAATCTACGGCTTACGAAATCAATCTGAATCAACTGCGGTTTGACTTGGCTGAGCCGCTGACGCCCGGTTGCTGGCTCGAGATCGGCCTGCGTTTCCAGCTGCGCACCGCTGAGATCCGCGACGGCTTGCGTTCTTACCGCGGCTTCTTCGGCTATAGTTCGCGCCAACTCAACCTGGGGCATGTCTTGCCGACGGTCGCCGCGCGTTTGAACGGAGACTGGCGCATCCACGCGCCTGCCGGCATCGGCGAGCAAATCGTCAACGCGGTGGCTGACTGGGAAGTCAACCTGACCGTCGACAACGCAGCCGATACGCTGCAACTGGCCGCGCCGGGATACGTAGCCGCGCAGGGCGATCAGGCTTGGACGATTAAACTGCGGCAATCGCGTGACTTCGTGCTGAGCTTGAGCGAGGAGTTTGCCGTTGCCGAGCGGCAGATGGCGGACGGACGGTCGCTGGAAGTTTACAGCTTTGCCGATGCGCAAGTGAACGACCGCGGGCTGATTATGGACGGCGCCGCTCATACCGCGCAAGAAGGCATCAAGGCGCTGCAACTATTTGAGCGCTTGTTTGGCCCTTATCCCTACGATCGGCTGGTGATCGTTCAAGGCGATTTCCCCGATGGCATGGAATTCACCGGCCTGGTCTTTGTCGGCAGCGCCTGGTTTTACGGCTTTGACGGCACGGAGAAGAACTACCTCACGCTGATTTCCGTGCACGAAATCGCCCATCAGTGGTGGTATGCGCGCGTCGGCAATGACGCCGCTCTACATCCCTGGCTGGACGAAGCGCTGGCTACGTACAGCGAGTATCTATATATTGAGGAATACTATCCCAGCGAGAAAAACTGGTGGTGGTATTTCCGCGTGGCAGTCTATTTGCCGGAGGGCGGCGTCGATAGCGCGGTCTATGAATTCAGTACCCCGCGCGAGTACATAAATGCGGTCTATTTGCGTGGCGCGCAGATGCTGCAGAATCTACGCGAAGATATAGGTGACGAGCATTTTTTCCAGTTGCTCCGTTCCTACTATGGCGTGGGCGACGGGCTTATCGCCGATCCGGGACTTTTCTGGCGGCAGTTGGCGCCGGATCAGCAGCAGCTTACTGCGGCGACAAGAAACGAATTCCTGACCGATCCAAGGGTGTACGCAGCGGCTGCCGATCAAGAGTGAGCGGCGGATTCCCCGCCTGCAGGAGGGCAGAGCATCATGTCAGCGCTACCCATCGATTCACAAATCACATTTCTTTACACGGAAGATCTGGAGCGCGCAGCCCGCTTCTACGAGGAGGCGCTGGGTTTGAGGCTGGCGCTCGACCAAGGCGGCTGCCGCATCTATCGCGTAGCTGGCAGCCGGGCATACATCGGGGTCTGCCAGGCTGCCGACGCGCGCGTGGAGCCGGCCAGCATCATTTTCACGCTGGTTACGCAAGACGTTGACCGTTGGTATGAGCGGATCAGCGGGCAAGGCTGGGAATGCGAGTACCCGCCGCGCTACAACGAGGTCTACGACATCTATCACTTCTTCGTGCGGGATCCGTCGGGCTACCGGATTGAGATCCAGCGCTTTCCCCAAGCCGACTGGGATCAATAGGGATAGCGTATCAGCCGGTAGTCTTCATGCCGGCCGCGATGCCGTTGATGGTCGCCAGCGTGGCGTCAAGCACATGGCGTCGGCCTTCGTCGCCTTCGTCCAGCTGGCGCAATTCTCGCAGCAGCGCCACCTGCATAAAATTCAGCGGGTCGACATAAGGATTGCGCCGCTGTATCGAGGTCTTGATAGCCGCCATATTGGCCAGCAGTTCGTCCTGCCCGGTGACGCCCATGATCATTTCGCTGCTCAGCGCGTGCTCCTGCTTGATCCAGCCGAAGTATCGTTCTCTTAATTCGGGCGGTTCAACCAGCGAGGCGTATAATTCGGCGATGCCCATGTCGGCTTTGGCTACATCCAACTGCGCGTTGTCAATCAAGGCTTTGAAGAAGGCCCAGCTGCGATACATTTCTCGCAAGAGACTGATGCCGCCGTCGTGATCCTTAGCGTAGGTCTGGAAGGCGCTGCCCAGCCCGAACCAACTGGGTACGATCGCGCGGCTCTGCATCCAGCTGAACATCCAGGGTATGGCGCGCATGGCGGAGAACCCGCCCTTGGACTGGCGTTTGGCCGGGCGCGAGCTGATTTGCAACCTGCTCAATTCCTGGATCGGCGTCGCCTGCTGCCAGTAGTCAATGAAGCCGTCGCTTTCGTAGACGAAATTGCGATAGCAGTCTGCGCTGATCTGGGACAGGGCCGCCATCGCCTCAAAATAGTGCGACGGGACGTGGCGCTCTTCCTGCAAGCCCATGCCAATCAGCACCGCGTTCAGCACCTGATTGAGGTGGCGCTGCCCTATGCCTTTGTTGCTGTAACGGTAGGCGATGACCTCGCCTTGCTCGGTGATCTTCACGCCGCCGTGCAGCGACTCCGGCGGTTGTGACAAGATGGCGCGGTTGGTGGGTCCGCCGCCGCGTCCGATGCTGCCGCCGCGCCCATGAAAGAGTTCCAGCGACACGCCTTTTTCCACGCACTTTTCGGTGAGGATGCGTTGAGCGTTGTAAAGATTCCAATTAGACGCCAGGTAGCCGCCGTCTTTGCTGCTGTCGGAATAGCCGATCATGACTTGTTGGCGCAAACCGCGCTTGCCCGCGCGAGCGACCAAATGCTTGCGATATTCGCGATTGTCGAAGAGCTTCTCCATAATCGACGGCGCGCGGTAAAGATCGTCAATCGTCTCGAACAAGGGCACGATGTATACATCATTGTCGATGCCCACCTCGCGCGCGAAGAGCAGCATGGTCAGCACATCGCTGGGATGACGCGACATGCTGGCGATCACGGTGTCGATGACGATGCTGTCGTACTTGGCGTGGGCTTGGGCGATCATGCGCCAGGTGCGAATGACGCTCTGCGTCGTCTCTGAGAAAACGCCGATTTCCTTGGGGAAGAGCGGGCGTCGGCCGCGTATCTCTTCGCTCAGCAGCGCCTGCTTCTCTCCCTCGGGCATCTCGCCGAAGCTGGCGGCGATATCGTAATAGTCAAAGATTTCATCCAGGGCGGCGCGGTGCAGGTTGGCGTCCTCGCGTATTTCCAGGGGTACCAGATGCAGGCCGAACAAGCGCACCTTGCGCACCAGGCGCTGGACCGCCCCCAAAGCCACCCGCAGGCCACCATGCGCTTTGAGGCTGTCTTGAACTTGCAGCAAATCTTGCAGGAAGTCGCGGCTGGAGCCGTACTCGTCGGATGCCAGCTTCCGGCCGATGCGCGTCAGCCGCGCGCGATAGAGCTCGCCCGGGAAGAGGCTGTCGCCGTCATTTTCAGCGTTGGCGGCCATCTCTATTTCAGACGAAGCGCCGAAAACGTCGGTGTCCTGCGTCAAATGCTTCGCCAGCTCGGCAACTTCTCCTAAGTACATTTGCCGCGCCGTATTACGCAGCGTCGTAAGCGTCTGCAAGGTGACGTCGGTGGTGACGTTTGGATTGCCGTCGCGGTCGCCGCCGATCCAGGAAGCGTAACGCAGCACGGGCGGCAGCTCCGCCCAATCTTCGTCGGGATAATAGCGTTCCAGCGCCTGCTGCAAATCTTCGTAAATGTCAATCACCACATCGACAATCACCGAGCGCAGGAAGTATATTCCCATGTCGACTTCGTCGGCGACCTGCTTTTTGGAGGCGCGCACCTGCCGCGTCTGCCAGAGTTCCTCGACCTTTTCCGCCAGCGCGCTTTCCAGCTTGCGTAATTCTCGCGGCAACAACTCCTGCCGGTCGCGGATTTCCATCATCTGCGCGATATGGCGCAGTTTGATCAGGATCTCCTGGCGCTTGGCTTCTGAGGGATGCGCCGTCAGCACCAGCCGCAGGCGCGTATTTTCCAGCAGCGACCGAATTTCACTTGCCGCTTTGCCTTTGCCGTGCAATGCGCTGATGGCATTGAGAATCGATTCTTTGAGCGTGCCGCGCGCTTCCCGTTGGCGGATGACGCGGATCCGCTGCAAGTCCTCGGCGATGTTGATCAACTGGAAATAATTGGAAAAGGCTTTGATTAGTACGTTCTTTGAATCAAGCGGCAGGTTCTCCAGGCGATCAGCCAGCTTAAAAGCCGCCGCGGCATCGCCGTTGCGGCGCGCCTTGGACATAGCGCGGATTTCTTCCACCAGGTCGTAGGCCGCCATGCCACTCTGCTCTTGAATGATGATGCCCAGCCAATTGCCAAGCGTATGAATGTCCTGGCTGAGGGCAGAGTTGCTTGCCTTGCTACCGTGGCTCATGCCATACTCCCGTTCCTGTCAACACGCGCCGGTCGCCGCGACCAATGCTTATGGCCAGGCACTATAGTCCAACTTAATGCGTGATTCCAGTACAAGATGCCCGTATCACTAGCGAGGCAATGCCTTGAGCGCGCTGATTGAGTGCGTCGCAAACTTCTCCGAGGGGCGGCGGGGCGCAATTATCGAGCGCATCGTCGGCGCCATCGCAGGCGTTACTGGCGCGACGGTGCTCGCGTATGAAAGCGACGCCGACCATAATCGCGCGGTCGTGACCTTCGTTGGCGCGCCGCAAGCCGTCGCGGACGCCGCCTTCGCCGGCATTGCCCGGGCGGCTGAATTGATTGATCTGGACCAGCATCATGGGCAGCATCCGCGAATTGGCGCGGCTGATGTCGTTCCTTTCATTCCCTTGCGCGGCGCGGACATGGAAGAGTGCGTCCGCTTGGCGCGCAGGCTGGGAGCGCGAGTTGGCGCCGAGCTGCGGCTGCCGGTTTTCCTCTATGAGCATGCGGCGCAACAGGAAACCAATCGCAATCTCGCGGACATCAGACGCGGCGGCTATGAATCGCTGAAGCGCAGGATCGCGACCGGCGCTCCGCCGCAGCCGGATTTCGGGCCGCGCGCGCTGGGTCCGGCTGGCGGCTGCGTCATCGGCGCGCGCGACTTGTTGATCGCATTTAACGTCTTCTTGGCAACAGACGATGTCGCTATCGCCAAAGGCATAGCCCGCAGCGTCAGAGCCTCATCAGGCGGATTGCCGCATGTCAAGGCGCTCGGCTTACGGGTGCGCGGCCAAGCGCAAGTGTCGATGAACCTCAGCAATTATCGAGTGACCTCGATAGCGCGAGTTGTGTCGGCGATAGAGCAGGAAGCGCGACGCTTTGGCGTCCACATCGACAGCTCGCAGATCATCGGCTTGATCCCGGGTGACGCGCTGTCAGCAGCCGAAGCGGAACAGCTGCGCGTCGAGAATTATGCCCCAGCGCGGATCTTGGAATGGCAGCTGGCCCGAATCGAATGACAGCGGCATTTGCCTTCCAGAGTCATCTGATTGCGGCGGAGCCCGGAGGATTATTCAACTTTCGGACGGTATTGCAGGGCCTCGGCAATATGGGAGACTTGAATGTCGTCGGCGCAGTCCAGATCGGCGATTGTGCGGCTCAGCTTGAGCACACGGTGATAGCTGCGCGCGCTTAGTTGCAGCCTGCGTACGGACAGCGTGAGAATCTGCCGCGCTTCGTCGTTCAAGACGCAGAAATCGTCTATTTCGCTAACCGTCATGTCGCCGTTGGCGAAGAGCCCGGTCTGCCCCTTGAAGCGTTGCACTTGACGGCTTCGCGCCGACTCGACGCGCCGGCGGATATCCAGCGAGCTTTCCGCGCGCTTATCGCCTAGCAGTTTTTCGAAGTCGACGCGGGGAACTTCAACGTGAATGTCGATGCGGTCGAGTATCGGCCCTGACAGGCGCGTTTGATAACGTTGAATTTGATTGGGCGTGCAGTTGCAGCTCTGCTGCAGGTCGCCGTAAAAGCCGCAGGGGCAGGGGTTGCGCGCGCCGACCAGCAAGAAGTTGGCCGGGAAGGTGACGCTGCCCTTGGCCCGGCTGATGGTCACGATTTTGTCTTCAATTGGCTGGCGCAGCACTTCCAGCACTTTGCTGGAGTGCTCGTTTATTTCATCGAGGAAGAGCACGCCGCGGTGCGCCAGGCTGATTTCGCCGGGTTTCGGTATGGAGCCGCCGCCAACCAGCCCGACTTGCGAGATAGTGTGATGCGGCGCGCGAAAAGGGCGCTGCCGGATCAGCGGCTGGTCCTGCGAGAGCATGTCGACGATTGAATAGATCCGCGTTACTTCGAGCGCTTCCTGCGTCACCAGCGGCGGCAGGATCCCGGCCAGCGCGCGGGCTTGCAAGCTCTTGCCGGCGCCGGGCGGTCCCGACATCAAGATGTTGTGATTGCCGGCGGCCGCCACCTCCAGCGCTCGCTTGACGTGCTCCTGGCCGCGGATGTCTGCAAAGTCTACCAAGCCGTCAGCCAGCGCCGGCTCATCCGACGACGACTCCAAATCTGCGCGATAAGGATTGATGGGATTCAACTGGTAGAGGTGCTCAACCAGCTGTCCGATAGAGCGAACCGGTATGATCGTGACGCCTTCTACGAGGGCGGCTTCGCCAGCGTCTTCTTCCGGCACAAACACCGTTTCGATGCTTTCTTGCATGGCGGTGTACACCATCGGCAGCACGCCTTTGACGTGTCGGATGCTGCCGTCCAGCGAGAGCTCTCCGATGAACATGGTGTTATCCAGCGTGTGCAGCGGAATCTGATCCGTGGCCGCCAGGATGCCGATAGCGATCGCCAGGTCGTAGGACGGGCCATGCTTTTGGATATCGGCGGGCGAGAGGTTGACGACGTAAGCTTTGTTGGGGAAGCGGAGACCGCTGTTGCGGATGGCGGAGCGAGCGCGGTCTTTGCTCTCGCGCACGGCGGCGCCCGGCAAGCCGACCAGATTGAAGCTGGGCAAGTGGGCGCGCGGGTTGAAGTCGGTTTGCACCTCGACGATGTGCCCGTCCAAACCGATGACTGCGCAGGTGTTCACGATCGCTAGCATGTGACTTCTCGCATTCGCCTTTCTATGCCGCGCCAATACTACATACAAACGAAAAGAATAACACGCTCGAATCGCGCGGGCTGTGTTTCAGCGGACGGGATAGGCTTTACGACTTCCAGAATTTGGTAGTGATTGAGGCGGGCCTGCGCTTCGCTACTGTTTGTCGGCAAGAGCGTTCGCGCGCAACCAGGGGATGATCCCGCCGGCGTCGAGAATCTCGAGCACCTGGCCCGGCAGCTGCGGAAAACCGTAGCTCCGCCCGCCGGCATGCAGTTGCGTCCCCGCCAGGTCAATCTCGATCTCATCGCCCGTTTCGACCGCATCGATGATCCGCGGGCACTCGATGACCAGCAGCCCGCTGTTGATGGCATTGCGATAATAGATGCGGGCGAAGCTCGCGGCGATCACGGCATGTACGCCCGCCGCCAGCAAACAGGTGACGGCCTGCTCGCGACTGCTGCCGTTGCCCCAGTTGCGCCCGGCTACAATTACATCGCCGGGACTTACGTTTCCTGCAAATGCAGGGTCCAGATCTTCGAGGGCATGCCGCGCCAGCGCCGCTGGATCGCCGCTGATCGTGTAGGTGTACTTGCCCGGGAAGATGACATCGGTATTGACCTTGTCGCCGTACTTCCAAACGCGATGCTTTGTCTTCGTCATGGTTGCTCGCCCCCTGTCAATTCCGCCGGGTGCGCCAGGTAGCCGGCGACGCAGCTGGCCGCCACCACCGCCGGATTCGCCAGGTAGATCTCGGCATCGCGCTGGCCCATGCGCCCGCGGAAGTTGCGATTGGCGCTGCTGATGCAAACTTCGCCCGGCGCCAGCACGCCCATGTGATTGCCCATGCAAGGGCCGCAGCCCGGCGTGCCGATCGTGGCGCCGGCATCAAGCAGGGCGGCGACATGGCCGGCTTCAGTCGCGTCGCGCAATACCATTGATGAGGCCGGTATCACCAGCAGGCGTCGCTTAAGTCGTTTGCCGCGCACGATATCGGCCGCGCTGGCGATGTCTTCCAGGCGTCCGTTAGTGCAGGTGCCGATGAAGCCGACGTCCACTCGCGTATGAGCCACCGACGACAGTGGCTGCACATTGTCGACTGTGTGCGGGCAAGACACCATCGGCTCAATGGCGCTGAGCTCCACGTGGTGTTCCACTGCGCAGGCCGCGTCCGCATCAGGGTAAAGCGCGCTCTCGCGGAAAGTCGCCAGGCGTTCATCGGCGTCCTGCGGTCGCGAGCGCGCCAGGCTCTTTTCCAGCCAGTCCCAGGTGATGGCATCCGGCGCCATGCAGGCATTTTTGGCGCCCATCTCGGCCATCATATTGGTCAGCACCGCGCGCGCGTCGGGCGACAAGTTGCTGATGCCGTCCCCGGCAAACTCGACCGCCATATAGGTCGCGCCATCGGATGACAGCTGCCCGATCATGTGAATGGTAAGGTCTTTGGTGGTCACGCCTGGTTTGAGCCGGCCAGTGAGCACAATGCGCATGGTTTCCGGCACACGCAGCCACAGCTCGCTGGTCGCCCAGAGCGCCGCCACTTCGCTGCGGCCGATGCCGGCGCCAAATGCGCCCAGCCAACCGCAGTGCGGGCTATGGCTGTCAGCGCCCAGCAAGGTTAAGCCGGGCCCGACAACACCTTCCTCGCACAAGACTTGATGGCAAATCCCGCGGCCGATTTCGTAGAAGTTGCCGATGCCTTGCTCACGAACCAACTGCCGGATCTGGGCGTGATTCTGCGCGTGTTTGGCTGTCGGCGGCGGAGCGGCATGATCCAGTGTGATGGCGAGCCGGTCAGGGCGCCTTATCTTGCCATGCGGCAGCTGCTGGAATATCTCCCAGATGGCCGCGGAATTGTCGTGGCTGAGGACGACGTCGGGCTCAACCACAACGATTTCACCCGGCTTGACTCTAGCCCGCCCGCTCGCGCGCGCCAGGAGTTTCTCCGTCAGCGTCATGGGCGCCCATTGGGCTTCGGGCTGCGCCTCGCCGCTTGGTCCCGTGATGGAACTCATCTTTGTCCTAACTCTCCTGGCACGTTGCTCATTCTGTCCCGCCGATTGTCTGCTAAAATTGCGCCTTCGCTTCGGAACGATTTAACTGAATCGCGCTATGCTGTCACACGAGCTGCAAGGCAAACTGCGCCACAACTCATTCGTCAACATTATGGACGGCGCGCTTTTCGGCTTGGGCTTCTCGGGATTGGCATCGTATGTTACCATAATCCCCTTATTCCTGTCCTACCTGACCGAATCAACGACGCTGATTGGCTTTGCCGCCGCGCTATTCCACATCGGCTGGCAATTTCCCCAGTTGCTGACGTCGGGCTACGTCGCTGGCCGGAGTCGTTTCAAACCCACCGTTCTGGCAATGACGCTGATAGAGCGCCTGCCATTTTTCGGCTTGGCCATCGTCGCCTTGACGCTGCCCGTGATCGGAACTGACGCGGCGCTGCTGCTGACCTTGATCTTACTCTGCGTGCAGTCGCTTGCCGGCGGCTTCACCGCGACCGCCTGGCAGAGCATGATCAGCAAGATTATGCCGGTCCATTTTCTCGGCTCGTTTTTCGGCATCCAATCCGCCGCTGCGAATCTGTTTGGCGCGGGCGGCGCCTTGCTCGCCAGCGTCATTTTGGAGCGGCTGGCCTACCCGCAGAGCTTCGTGTGGCTCTTCGCCATTGCCGGGCTCAGCTTGATGATTTCCTTCGTGTTTCTGGCGCTGACATTCGAGCCCAAGAGCGCGCCTCGTGATGTCGTCGCCGGGTTGGGCTGGCGAGCATTCGGCAGGAGACTGCAGCGGATTCTGCGCGCGGACCGCAACTTCCGCTGGTTCCTGGTCGCGCGCAGTTTGACTTCGCTCAGTTTGACCGCCATCTCCTTTTACACCATCTTCGGCATCCGCCGATTTGACATGTCGCCCGAGTTTGTCGGCGGCTTGACCAGCGCTCTGCTGCTCTCGAATATGCTTACCAGCTCGGTGATCGGCTGGGTAGGCGAACGCTGGGGCCTGCGGCGCGTACTGATTCTGGCCAATATTCTGACAGTCCTGGCAATCGCCATCGCGCTGACTGCTGAGGACGCGCGCTGGTTCTATCTGGTATTCGCCTTGACGGGTATCGTCAACTCGACCCAATGGTCAACCATCATGACGATAACGGTGAAATTCTGTTCGGTGGCGGACCGGCCCTTTTACATCGGCATGGCCAACAGTCTCATCGCGCCGGTGACGGTGTTTGCGCCGATCATTGGCGGCTGGCTGGTTGATGCCGTCAGTTTCGAGCTCTCCTTCGGCATCTTCGCTCTGGCGGGCCTGCTGTCGATTCTGGTCTTTGTCGTCCCGATGCGCGAGCCCAATAGTGGGCCCGCTGTCATGACCTCTGACTAGTCGTCGACTGGCAGCGCCAGGTCGCTGAGCATCTTGTCGACGTCATCCAGGGTGATTTGCCGCTCGTCCGCCATGGACTTGACCTGGTCCGTAACCGAGCGCAGTGACTCGTCGGGCAAGTCGATGCCCAAGCCGGCCGCGCGATCGCGAATGGCGTTGCGCCCAACCAATCGATGCGCCACGTCGATGATGCGCGACATGCCAAAATCTTCCGGGTCAACCGCCTCATAAGTGGTCGGGTTCTGCAGCACCGCGTTGGTATGCACACCGGCTTTGTGATGGAAGGCGACAGCGCCGGTGATTGGCGTGTTAAAGGGAATGTCGATTCCGACCTTGGCCGCCACGACCCGCTCGATCTCCGCCAGTAGCCGCAAGTCGTACTTCTTCACCAGTGATTTGTCACAAGTGTAGAGCCGGCCGATCAAGGCGCCCATGGCGGTAATTCCGTTGCGCTCGCCGATGCCCAGCACGGTGGTGTCGATATGCGTCGCGCCGGCTTGCAGCGCGCTAAAGGCGTTGGCCACGGCGCAGCTGCTGTCGTTGTGCCCGTGGAATTCGATATCGCAGCTGACGACATCGCGCAGGTTAGAGATGAGGTTGTAGGTCTGCAGCGGATCAGCCACGCCGACCGTATCCGCCACGCCAACGCGGTCCACGCCGGCCAAGTCCATCGCGCGATAAACGGTCATCACATCGGCGAAGTTGCTTCGAAAGGTGTCTTCGGTGCTGAAGCGGGTTTCAACATCGTTGGCCCTGAGGTAAGCGATGACTTCCTGGCCCATATCGATGACTTGCTCCAGGCTCCGGCCATGGCTGTACTGGCGCATGTAATCGGAGGTGCCGATGTAGACATCAGCGCCATCGACGCCGCAACCCACCGCCAGCTTGGCATCTTCCAGGTTGGCGCGGATATGCGTCAAGAGCTTGAAGCCGCGTTTCATATCAGCGAGCGCCCGTATAGCATCGGCGCTTTGCGGGCTGGCAACGGGCGTGGAAAGCTCCATATACTCGACGCCGAATTGATCGAGCAGATGGGCGATTTCGCGCTTGTCATCAATGGTGAAATGCGTGCCGCGAAATTGCTCGCCCTCGCGCAAGGTCGAGTCGATGAAGTTGAATTCCTGAACGGGAATGTTACGGTTGTGCATGGGCTTGCCAGTTCTCACTTAGAGTGATTCGAGCACGGAAGACAGCACGTTTATCGCCTGCAAGTACTCATCGAGATCGATATGTTCATCGGGTGTATGGTCGAGGGCGGAATCGCCCGGTCCGTAAGCCAGGATAGGACAATTCCAGCGCGGGCCGACCACGTTCATATCCGAGGTGCCGGTTTTGTACAGAAAGCGCGGTACGCCGCCTGCAGCCCGAATCGCGCGGCGAAACTGGCGACTCAGCTCGCTGTTGCGGTCGCCGGTATACGCATTTTCGCCCCCGCGAGCGCTGACCGACGCACCGTTAGTCGGCGGCAGTTGCTGGTCCAGCGACTCGGGGCTGATGCCGGGCGGCAGTCGCAGCCCGACCGTCATCTCCGCCACGCCGTTGACGCCTTCCTGCCAGGTATTGATATCCCGCAGCGAAGCATCCAGCCGCGTGAATATCGAGGCAATGCCAACATTATGCTCGTCGCTCCGCGCCTTGACAGCTTGCCAATAGTCCAGGGCGCGTTCGGCCGGGCTGGGCGCATCGCCGGCGCTGTGAGCCAGGCCGCCTTCCCAGCGCCAGTCTAGCAGCAGCCGGCCTTTATATCCCAGCGTAATGCGATCCCAATGCGATGGCTCGCCGATTACGCAGAAGTCGGGCTGAAAGCAGGTTAGCGCATGGCGCGCGCCTCTGCTTGTGGCCGCTTCCTCTTCCACCGCGCCGATGACCACAACGCGAAGGTCGTCGGGCAGGGTGGCTTGCCGCGCCGCCGCGGTGAAGGTGCAAAGCGGACCTTTGGCGTCCACCGCGCCGCGCCCGTATAAGAGGCGTCCATCGTGGCGTACCGGCGGAAAACCGGCGAAGGTGTCGATATGCCCAAGCAATACAATTTCACGCGGGCCGCCGCCGATGACCCCAACCGCGTTGCCGGCCTCGTCAACGTAGGCTTGGTCAAAGTCATTGGCGCGCATCCAGTCCACCAGAAAGGCGGACGCTTCAGCCTCGTGACAGGAGGGGCTGGCGATACTGAGCAAATCGCGCAGCAGTTTTTCGCTGGCTGTCGCGCTCATGGTTCAGTCCAAGACCTCGCTGATGGCGTCAATGACGAGGCCGAGTTCATCACGGCTGATGATTAGCGGCGGCAGCAGGCGCAGTGTGTTTAATCCGGCCGGCAGCGCCAGGACGCCACATTCTTGCAGCGCTTTGAGTACGGGCGTGACGCGCCCGCGCAATTCCAGACCCACCATCAGACCGCGCCCGCGCACATTGCGCACGCTGCGCAGGTTGAGTTGCTCCAATTCGTTAATCAGCCAGTCTCCGTTGCTGCGGACGCGCTCCACAATGCCTTCGTCGCGAATCGTCGAGAGGGTAGCGATGGCCGCGGCGCAAGCCAGTGGATTGCCGCCGAAGGTGCTGCCATGGCTGGCGCGGGCGATGGGACCGTGCGCGGCGCGCCAGCAGACCGCGCCCATAGGCATTCCGCCGCCGATGGCTTTGGCCAGGGCGACAATATCGGGCAGAATGCCGGCGTGCTCGAAGCCGAACCACTTGCCCGTCCGACCGAAGCCGGTCTGAATCTCGTCAATAATCAACATGGCGCCGGTCTTGTCACAGCGCTCTCGAAGCGCCCGCAGATAGTCGACCTCAGCCGAGTGCACGCCGCCTTCGCCTTGTACCGACTCCACCACAACCGCAGCCGTCTCCGGCGTGATCGCCTCGACAGCGGCGGCAATGTCATTGAACGCGATATGGTTTACCTTCGGCAGCCATTGCTGAAAGGGCTTGCGATATTTCGGCGTCCAGGTCATCGACAGGGCGCCGGTCGTGCGGCCATGAAATGCGCGTTTGGCGGCCACGATGCCATCGCGCCCGGTAAGCAATTTGGCCACTTTGAGCGCGCCCTCGATGGCTTCCGCGCCGCTGTTGCACAAGAAGAAGCGGCTCAGATCCGCCGGCGTGATGCTGTCCAGCAGCGTATACAGCTGGGCGCGCCGGTCGTTGTAGAAAGACTCGTGTATCGAGACTAGAGCGCTCGCCTGGGCATTCACCGCGGCGACAATAGCCGGATGGCAATGCCCCAAAGCGGCGACGCCTTGTCCGCTGGTCGCGTCCAGATAGCGTGCGCCGTCAATGTCCCAGACGTAAACGCCTTGGCCGCGAACCAGCGTTGTCGGTCGTTTGCCATAGGCGCCGGAACTGTAGCGATCTTCAATTCCAAAGACGGTGGTAGTCTCAATCATGCTGTAAACCTCGTGCTCTCTCCTCGCAGCGCGCGCGACACCGGATTTGTCACGCGGCCGTCGCCGATGTAGACTTCCGCCACGCCTTGCGTCAGCGCTTCTTGCGCCGCCAGAACTTTGCGTTTCATCCGCCCCTGCGCCCAATCCAGCGCGCTGTCAATCTGCGACAACGGCACCTGCTTAACAAAACTGTCTTCGTCGGGAAAGTCGCGATAAAGCCCGCGCACATTGCTCAAGATTAGCAGCGTGCTGGCGCCCAACGCGCTAGCCACTGCCGCGCCGGCTCGGTCGCCATCGACATTCAGCAAGCCGTCCGCGCTAGCTGCCATCGGCGGCAGCACCGGCGCCCGGCCTTGCGCCAGCGCCTCTCGCAGCGGGGCCGCTTCGACGCCTGTGATGGCGCCGCTGTGGTCATCGCGCACCATGCGGACTCTACCGTTCATGACGGCGCGAATGGCTTTCTTGCGGCTGCCGCGCACGACGACTGCTTCGCCGACGAATCCGGTGGCGGCTACATCGCGCCGGCGCAATTCAGCCACCAGGCCGTCATTAGCTTGCTCGGCTGCGCGGACGTAGACATCGCGCGTCGCCGGCGGCGTATAGCGCGAGCTATGCCCGGAGGGCGAATTCAGGGTCTGCACTTCAATGCCCAGCTCGGCGCAGAGTTGATTCATTGCGTCGCTGACGCCGTGTACGACCACTAGCGGACGCTGCCTTGCGATAGCCGCCAGGTCATCACAGGCAGCCGCCAGGTCCAGCCCGGCGCCGCCGCCCAATTTAACTACCAAAAGCTCCGCGCTCGACATCAGCAACCAGGCCTCAAGGATACACGCCCGGGAATTCCAGCCCGGTCGTTTCGTCAAATTCGTACATCAGGTTCATCGCCTGGACCGCGCTGCCGGCCGCGCCCTTGCCCAGATTGTCCAGCGCGGCAATCACTACCAGGTGTTCGCCGTCTGCGTCCAACTCAAAGCCGATGTCGCAGTAGTTCGTTCCGGCGACCACACGCGGCTCGGGCAGGCGATGCAGGCCGACTTTGCCGCTGACCAAGCGCACAAAGGGCTCGCCGCGATACAGCCCGCGATACAAGCGCCAGATGTCGCGCTCGACCAGGCTTTCCCTTAGGTAGCAGTGCGCCAGCAAGTGCACGCCGCGCACCATCTCAATGGCGGTGACGGCAAAATGGATGGGGAAATCGCAGCCCAGGATCATCTGCGCTTCCGCCAGATGACGGTGTCCGGTGGCTTTATACGTACGCACGGCGCCGCTGCGCACGGGATGGTGCGAGCCGGCGTTGCTCTTGTTGCCGCCTTCGGACGAGCCGACTTTGATTTCTATGACGGCGCGCTGCAGCAAACCCGCCTTGGCCAATGGGCTGAGAGCCAGGTTGACAGCGGTGGCGTTGCAGCCGACCCCACTGACATAGTCCGCGCCGCTTAGCCGCTCGCGATTGGCCTCGGGCAAGCCATAGTCGAAGCGCCCCAACCAGTCCGGCGCGGGATGGGCGTCGCCATACCAGCGCTCATAATCGGCAGCCGAATCGAGTCGAAAATCGGCGGACAAGTCAATCAGCTTCGGCGCCAGCCCGGCGTAGCGCTTGATGCTGTGCGCAGCCGTGCCGTGCGGCAGCGCTAGAAAGAGCAGGTCACAAGATTGCAAGGCGTCGGGATGGATGAACTTGAGCGTGGATATGCCGCGCATATTGGGATGCGCAGTGTGGATATAGCGTCCGGCCTGCTCGCGGCTGGTGATCTGCGCCACTTCCACCTGCGGGTGAAAATGCAGCAGCCGCAGCAGCTCGCCGCCGGTGTATCCGCTGCCGCCGACAATGCCCGCCCGTATCACGCCACCACCTCAACTTGCCCGATGACATAATCAATAGTCTTCTGGGCGATATCGACGCCGGTCGGTTTGCTGCTGTTGCGGAATTCCATCGTGTGGTTGATCTCGTTGACGACAAAATTGCCCCGCGCGTCTTCCAGCAAGTCGATCGCCAGGATGCCGCCGCCAACCGCCTGGGCCGCCTTTACGCAGATTTCATCGAGCTGCGCGGTCACGGGACAATTGGTCGCTTGACCGCCGCGCGCCGTATTGGTGATCCAATGGTTGGAGGCCCGATATATGGCGGCGATGGTGCGATCTCCCACGACGAAGGCGCGGATATCGCGGCCGGGTTTATCAACATATTCTTGCACGTAATAGATGTGATGATTGTAATCGCCCAGCGTCTGCCGATGCTCCAGAATGGCTTCAGCGCTGTCGCGATTATGCACGCGCGCCAGCAGCCGCCCCCAGGAACCGGTGACCGGTTTCAGCACCGCCGGATATTTTACGTCTTCGATGGCTTGCATGGCGCTGTCCGGCGTGAATGCCACGCGCGTATGCGGCTGCGGGATGCCGTTCTGCGTCAACGCGATGCTCGTGCGCACCTTGTCGGCGCAGATGGCCGCCGTCTCGTAGGAATTAAAACTGCGAATGCCCCAGCTGTTGAGCACCGCCAGCGCGTACATGCCGCGCGAAGTGCTGACGCAGCGCTCGAAGATCAAGTCGTAGGCGCTCCAGGCGATGCCGGAAGGCGCCAATTGCTCGCTTCCCCGCGAAATATCGAAATTCAGTTCCCGGTCAAGGATGATGTCCGGGCTGATATCGCGCTTGTTGAAGGCGGCCAAAATCAGCTTTTCTTCGGCGCGAATATGGGTGACCAACAAGGCGACGCGCATGAGGTTTATTCTCCCCAATCCTCTTCGACTTCCGGCGCCAATTCCAACTCAATGGGGTTCAGATTCATGATCTCCAGTTCTGTGCCGCATTCCGCGCAGGAAAGCAACTCGTTTTCCATGGCGTCCCTTGGGATCTCAACATCGGCATCGCATTCCGGACAAAGTGGTGTTCCGTCAGTCATTGTCTCGTCTCCTACAGTTCAAGACCGGGCAACAAAAAAACCCGCCGTATGGGCGGGTGCGTGTTCGGGAAATACTTTCAGCGCAAACAAGCCCATACTCAGTGGGTGCGGATCTTCTTGGCCTTCTTGCTTTCGCGCAACATCATGAGTGACCGCTCGTTCAAATCGTGGCTGCAATCAACTGCGTACTTTATCGCCATTTTGCAATTCGCTCTAGCTACAGTTTGTACGAAAAAACAAACCTACGGAAGCGATAATAATACTAGAATCCGAAGCGCGCAAGGCTGTTTTTGAGCGGCTGAATGTACTTCTGGCCGAAAATGATCAGGTGCACCAGCAGCGGATACAGGTTGTAGATGTGGCGGCGCGTCTCATAGAACCCCCGGTCGATCGGCAGAATCTCGTGATAGGCGTCGAAGAACTCCGGGCCCACTCCATCGAAAAGCGCCATGTAAGCCAATTCCATTTCGTTGTGCGCGTAGTAGAGCGCCGGGTCGATAATGCCGGCGATGCGGCTGCCGCGAACGATGATATTGGCGCGCCACATATCGCCGTGAATCAGCGCGGGCCCGGCTGGCTCAATCAACAAGTCATGTAGCGAACCGGCGATGCGGAGCAGCCGTGCTTCCAGCGCTGATGGTAGTTCGCCCGACTCTCGCGCCACGCCGGTCATATAGAGCAGGCGCTGATCGCGAAAGAATTCAATCCAGGAGTCAGTCGGCGGGTTCGGCTGATGCAAGGGGCCGATCAAGGTATCGCGCTCCAGGCCGTAGGATGAGCCGCTGACTTGGTGGCAGGCCGCCAGCAGCTGGCCCAGGTGGCGGAGACTCGCCCGTTCCAGCTGCTCGTCACCGGCGATATGCTCCATAATCAGTAGATTCGGTTCGTCATGCCAGACCTCTGGAATGGGAAGGGCGGAGTGTTGGCGCAGGTAACGCAGCATATAAGCTTCAATCCGCAAGTCGTGGCTGCCGTCGCCGACTTTCGCCACCAGCGGCGCGCCGCTCGCGAAGTCAAGCCACAAGACCTGGCTGATCTTGCCGCCGGCCAGCGGACGCATCCGCCGCAAGTCGCGCCCAACGAGTTCGGCTATCCGCTGCTGAAGGCCCGATACAGCCATCGAAACTGGCTTTCCCGCATGTGGTCGATTTGCCGTCAGCGCCTGCAACACGCGGCTTGACAGCATTTGCGCCCCACTTGTATAATCCACTGATTATGCCCGAAATCAATCAGGAGTAAAGAGATGGGTCCTCTTCCCAAGCGAAAAGTCTCCAAGTCCAGGCGGGATCGCCGTCGCGCCCACGACGCGTTGACGCTCAATCACTTGGTTGAGTGCGAAAGCTGCGGGGAGTATCACATCGCGCATCGCGTCTGCCCGAAGTGCGGCAATTATCGCGGCGAACAGGTCGTCGAGATTAGCGACGACTAGTCCGACCGTATTGTTTTTGAGACGAAACCAATAGACCGTGCCTCCGCCGCGCGGTTTTTTTCACGCAATTTTTTGGCCAGGCGATGGCTTTCTCGATTATAGGACTAGCGAATGGTTGACATGTCCTTGGATTGGCAGGCAACCGCGGCAGTTTTCCCGGGGCAAGGCTCCCAAGTGGTCGGCATGGGCGCGGACTTCGCCCAGCGCTATCAAGTGGCGCGCGATACTTTTGCCGAGGCGGACGAGATCCTTGGCTACAGCTTGTCGCAAATTTGCTGGTCGGGTCCGGCGGATGCGCTCAATCAGACCAAGCATACGCAGCCGGCGCTTTACGTCAGCAGCATGGCCATCTGGCGCGCGCTGCGGGAACAGCTGCCCGGGGCGAAACCGGCTTGGATGGCCGGGCATAGCCTGGGCGAATTGAGCGCCTTGACCGCGGCCGGCGCGCTCAGCTTTTACGCGGGCCTACGGCTCGTCCAGGCGCGTGGCCACTATATGCAGCATGCGGGCGAGCAGCATCCGGGCGCTATGGCTGCCGTGCTGGCGCTGGATACACCAAGAGTCGCGGAATTATGTGCCTCCGCGTCTAGCGAAACCGGCAAAACAGTGGTGCTGGCCAACGACAATTGCCCGGGCCAGGCGGTGGTTTCCGGCGAGATTGAGGCGGTTGATCGCTTGATTGAGCTGGCGGCAGAGGCCGGCGCCCGGCGCGCAGTGAAGCTTGCGGTGAGCATCGCGGCGCACTCTCCGCTGATGGCCGCGGCCCAGGCAGGATTTCTGCAGGCCGTGCGCGAAACGACATTCTCGCCACCGGAGGTCTTGGTCATCGGCAATGTCGCGGCGCGGCCGCTTTCGAGCCCGGATGACATTCGTCAGGAACTGGATCAGCAGCTGACGCAGTCGGTGCGCTGGACCGATTCCATGCGCGTTATAATCGGCGCGGGCGCGCAAACCTTCATCGAGATCGGCGCCGGCAGCGTGCTCACCGGCTTGCTGCGCCGCATCGACCGCTCCAAAGCGCGTATCAATCTGAATACTGTCGAGGCTTTTGAGCGTTTCCTGGAATCACAAGCGTGAGGCGCCCCGCCCCGGCTGAACAGGGACGAGCCTATGTCTGAGTTGATCATCTGCCGCCGCGAAGGCGCCATCTTTGAAGTCACTTTGAATCGCCCGGGTTCGCGCAACGCCATCAATGATGACATGATGGACGCCTTGTCGGCTGCATTTGATCGCGCCGAACACGAGTTCTCGGGTGACGCGCGCGTCGTGATCATTCGCGCGGCCGGGCGCGTATTTTCTTCCGGCATCGACTTGAATCAGTTTTCCCCGCCTGATGAGATTCCGCGCGACAATCTTTTCCCCATTACCGCCCGTTACCAGGCGATATTCGACAAGATCGAACGCTGCTCGTTGCCGGTCATCTGTGTGCTGCAGGGCTACTGCTTGGGTTTGGCGCTGGAATTGGCGCTGGCCTGCGATTTTCGCATCGCGGCGGAACGCGCGAAGTTGGGCTTGCCCGAGTCGCGCCTGGGCATCATCCCCGATGTCGGCGGCACGGTGCGGCTGGTCAAGCTAATCGGCGCCGCTCGCGCCAAAGACCTGGTCATGACGGGACGCAACATCGATCTGCCGCAGGCGCTGGACTGGGGACTGGTCAACGCCGTCTATCCCAAGTCAGAGCTTGAAGCTGGAGTCGCAGAATGGGTCGAGACGCTGGTGGCGGCGGCGCCGCTGGCGGTCAGCTACGGCAAGCGCGTCATCAACGACATTGTGGACAACAGCCGCGGCCTGCAGATTGAAGCCTGGGCGCAGGCGCAACTGTTCCGCAGCGAGGATTTTCGCCGGGCAATGCAGGCCATGCTCGACAAGACCTACCCGATCGACTGGCAGGGCAAATAAATCAGTCTTCGGCGTCAATATGGCCGATGACCTGGCGCAGTCGCCCGCCGGATTGCATCAGCAAATTGCGCGCCGATTCCGCATCCACATGTCTCATCTGCATGACCACCGCGGTCTTGACCTCGTTATTCGCCTGCGCCAGCAGACGCTCCGCGTTGCCTTCATCGACGCCGGTGATCTGCCTGACCAGTCGATTAGCGCGCTGCGCCAGCTTCTGATTGGTCACCTTTAGGTCCACCATCAGATTGCCGTAGACCTTGCCCAGGCGAATCATGGTCGCGGTGCTGAGCATATTGAGGATCATTTTTTGGGCGCTGCCGGCTTTCATGCGCGTCGAGCCGCTGATGATCTCCGGACCCAGATCGACGCTGATGCTGACCGCTGCCAGCGCGCCAATTGATGAGTCCGGATTGCAAGCAACGGCGATGGTGGCCGCGCCGAGTTCTCGCGCATAGTTCAGCGCGCCGACCACATAGGGTGTGCGTCCGCTGGCTGCGATGCCGCATACGACATCCGCCGCCGTCACGCCACGCGCCCGCATGTCTCGCCGGGCTTGCAGCGGATCGTCTTCCGCGCCTTCGACCGCTTGCGTCAGCGCCGCATCACCCCCGGCGATGATGCCTTGAACCAACTGCAGGGGCGCGCTGAAGGTCGGCACACACTCGACCGCGTCCAGCACGCCCAGCCGTCCGCTTGTGCCCGCGCCGATGTAAAAGAGCCGCCCGCCGGCGGACAGCGCCTGAACAATCGTATCGATCGCCTGCGCCACATGGGGCAGCGCAGTTTCAACCGCCGTCGCTACCTTGGCGTCTTCGGCGTTGATTAGTTTTACGATATCGCTCGCTGGCAGCTTGTCGATGTGTCGACTGGCAGGATTATCGGACTCCGTATTGAGTATCATGGTGATTCGTTTGCGCTCCATTTCAGTTTGGCCAGCAGGGCAGCGCCGATCACGGGCGGGTATTTGGACACTGGACGCTCTATTAGCCCCAATTCCTTCGACACCAGATTCGAGAAGGTGTTGTCGTTGTCGAGCAGCCCGCCAGCAAAAGCGATCGGCGCGGCGTCATAAGCCAGCCGTCGCTGCAAAACTGCCACTTGAGCGACCAGCAATGTGGCGGCTTGCTCGAGAATTTGTATAGCCTCAGTGTCGCCTTCGCTCGCGGCGTCGATGGCAACTCTAGCCAGACTGGCGATGCGCGCGGTGTGCGTCTCTTCCGCGCGATAGAGCCAGGCGATCAGCTCGCGCGGCTGCTTTAAGCCGAGCTCATTCAGGCAGTGTCTACTTAGCGCATCACTTTCGACGGACGCGCCGGAATCGTGGATCGAGATCAAGTGACGCAGCAACTGCCGGCCGATCCAATAGCTGCTGCCGTCGTCTCCCAGCAGGTAACCCCAGCCGCCGATCTGCAAGCGCTCACCGGCAGGCGAAATGCCGTAGACCGCGCTGCCCGTGCCGGCCAAGAGCAGGATCCCGCAAGACTGCGCAAGCGCGCCAACCAGCGCGATCTCCAGGTCAGAGCTTGCTACCAGCAATGAAGCGGGCAGGGCCGGCTCAAGGGTCTGCAAGAGCCAGTCGCGGCTGTGCGTACTGGCAGCGCCAGCGACGCCTATCGCTGCGGCGCGGATGTCCGTCGGCTGTAAGTTTGCCTGACCAAGAAGGTCACGGATACTGCGCCGGATTAGCGCCTGCGCCGCGTCGTGGCCGATGAGGTTGGGATTGGCGGATGATTCCGTCAGCGTGCAGAGCGCTACGAGCTCCTCGTCCACAAGGGCGACGCGGAGCGTGCTGCCGCCGCCGCCAATGCCCAGGTACAGTGGCGCGCTCATCAGCCGTCGATGGCCTCTACAATGAGATCGTGCAGGGCGCGCCGAAATGCGTGAATGCCATCGGGATTGCGGCCATGAAATACGCGGTTGCTCAGCAGGGCGCATACCAACTGCCGCTGCGGGTCCACCCAGAGCGATGTGCCGGTGAAGCCCGTATGCCCGTAGGCGCCCGCGCTGTAGCGATCGCCGGCCGAAGAATCCGCTTCCGCTTTTAACATCCAGCCCAGCCCGAGCCGAAACTGCCCGCTGACGTGCTGGCGCGTGGCCAGTTGCCGCAGCGCCGGGCTGATTCGCAGCTTGGGTTCGCCCGACAGCCAGTCTTGGCCAAAGCGGGCGACGTCCGCGGCTGCCGCGAACAGTCCGGCATGACCGGCGATACCGCCGACGCCGCAAGCATTTTCATCGTGTACTTCGCCCCAGGCGCGCCGCATCCGCCAGTGATCGTCGTATTCGGTCGGCGCGATTCTGTCTCGCGCTATGCCTTTCGCGACCGGGTTATGAGTAAACGAGGACAGCTCCAACGGCTGCAAGACCAAATCTCGCAGCGCTTGGTCAAGCGGGCAGCCCTGCAAGCGCGCGATTGCTTCGCCCAGCAGCATGATGCCGATATCGGTGTAACGCACGGTATCGCCGACTGTACCGGCGAAGGGAAAATCCACCATCGCTTCCAAGCCCTTCCGCCAGCGCCGCACATCGTAAGGCTGGCCCGCAGCGGGCGGCGCCGGAGGCTCAGGCGCAGCCAGCAGATAGACCGAGCGCCAGGGCGGCAAGCCGGATGTATGCGTCAGCAGATGCTGAAACGTGACGGCAGTCGGGTCGACTTGGCGGCCGCGGAATCGGTTTTCAATTGGCAAGAGCTTTCGCGTATGCGGATCCTGCCCATTGGCGATAGGGCGGGGATTGACGCGGCCAAACTCGGGCACGACATCGACCAGCCGGCTCTCCAGCGCGATTTCTCCGGCCTCGACCAGCGTAAGAAAGCTGGTGTGCGTGATTAGCTTGCTTACCGATGCCAGGTCGAAGAGTGAGTCGGTGGTGACAGGCAGGTCGCGTGTGTCCGGGTCGATCCAGCCCCAGGCGTCTTGCAGGATGATGTCGCCATGATGAATGATACAAATGCTCAGCGCGGGAAATGTGGCGGGCAGATGCCGCTCGACGATCTGCTCAATTCTGGCGCGGTCTGCACCGGCAATCATGCGATGTCCACCGTCAATTGTCCCGTCGGCAGGTAGTCGCCGCAGACCGCCTCGACCGCGGCCGCGAGCGATGCTTCGCTGTCGCCCTTTGTGCAGGTCACCGTATCGGCGCCATGTAGTTTGCCGGCATCGTAGGGATTGCGCGAGCAAATCAGCACTGTGCGCGCCGCGAGATCAATAACGCGCTGCGCCAGTCGCAGTTGTGACGGCTGCAAATGCGCGTTGCGCGTCAGCAGGATCACGGTGTCGGCTTCGGCAATAAGCTGCTTGTGCTTTGGTCCTGCAAGGAAGCGTGGCAGCCGCGGATCAATCCTGTGGCAAGCCGCTTGCGGCAAACGCGCCAACAGCAGTCGCGAAAAACTGCCCGGTTTTGCGGCAAACTCAATGCAGACGATTCGGCTCTCGTCAGCGTCGACCGGCAGTGCCTCGCCTCGCTTGACCAACACCGTGCCGCAGCGCGCTGCTCGCAAAGCCAGCGATTGATGCGAGTCGCAGGCGACGACGCTGAGCGCAGGTTGCTTGTCCAGGCGGTAACGGCTTTTAAGCTGGCCAATCCGCTCGACGGACTGGTCGATGCGCGCTTGTGGAATCTGGCCCGATTGCGCGGCAGTCAAGACCGCCTCGTAGGCCGCTTCCTGGTGTCGGCGCGTGTGCGAGAACAGCGGCATGTCGACGCCCGCCAGCACGGCCAGCACAGCCGATTCACCGGCGCCGTAGCCGCGCGTGATCGCTTTCATTTCCATGCAATCCGTGCAGACCGCGCCCTGGTAGCCAAGTTCCGTTCGCAGCATGCCCTTGACGACGCGCGGGGAAAGCGTGGCCGGCAGCCTGGCATCCAGCGCTTCGTAAATGACATGCGTCAGCATCACACAGGCGACATCAGCCTCGATGGCAGCGCGAAAGGGCAGGATGTCGCGCTGATACAAATAGTCGAGCGGACCGGCTACCTTGGCCACATCGTCGTGAGTATCAATGACCGTGTTGCCAAGCCCGGGAAAGTGCTTGACCGTCGCCGCCACGCCCGCGCGTTGATAGCCGCGAATCTGCGCCGCGACCATCCGGCTGACGAGTCGCTCGTCGCTGCCGACCGAGCGCGCGCCCACCGACGGATTGTCCGGCTGATGGGCGATATCGGCGACCGGCGCGAAATTCCAGTTGATGCCCAGCGCCGCCAGTTCAGTCCCCAGCATGAAGGCGACGTCCTCCGCCAACTGAGGGGCTCCGGAGGCGCCGAGGGCCATAGCGCCCGGGCTTTCGCTGAAGCCTTCGCGCAGGCGCGCCACGACGCCGCCCTCTTGATCGATGCCAACCAGGATGGGATGCTTGGCAGCTCGCCGGCAGTCATCCACCAGCTGTTTGACCTGCGTCGGACTTTGAATATTTCGCGCGAAGAGATAGATGCCGCCGATGCGTCCGCTTGCCAGCCAGGCCAAAATATGCGCGGGCGGGCTCGCGCCATCAAAGCCCACCATCATCATTTGTCCGACTTTTTCTTCCAGCGGCATCATAAGCTAAGCCTGGAGAGGGCTGGCCGCCAACTGGCGCGCTTCCCAGCGGATCATGAATTGGTAGAGCAGCACCATCAGGGCCGCGCAGGCAAAGACAAAGGCGCTGATGGAATCCGGCCCGACATATTCTACAAAGACGCCGCCCAATCCGGTGAGCACGGCCCCGCCCAAGCCAGCGCAGCCGACTTGAAAGCCGATGGCATTGGCGGCATGACGCAGGCCAACACGTCGGTTGGTCTGCAATATCAAGATCGGGAAAATGGCTGACATGCCGAAACCGATGCCGAGCAAACCTGCCAGGCTCAGAGTCTCGTGCACGTTGGCGAAGAGCAGCAATGCGCCAAGAACGGACGTCGAAAAGCAGATGTTCAGCAGGCTGCGGTCGCCCAGGCGCAAGGCCAGCACACCCATCAAGATACGGCCCACGGTGAAACTGCCCCAATAGGCGCTGACCCAGCTGCTGGCGATGGCCTGTGGCAGGCCGCGCGCCTCGATAAGCAGTGTATTAGCCAGCTGACCCGTGCCGATCTCAACGCCGCCGTAAAGGAAGAAGAACACCAGCCCGATCCGAACTATCGGCTGACGCAAGGTCTCAGACATCGGTGTTCGCTGATTTGGCGCTTCCTTATCGCCGCGCCGGTACTTGAAGCGCCAGACCGGCAGGCTCAGCAATATGACCAATCCCAGCACAAGCATTACCGAGCCGATTAGTACGTAGCTGGCTTGCCAGCCGCTGCCTTGGTCCACCACAAAGAAGGTGACCACGCTCGGGGCGATGGTCAGCCCGACTCCCCAGGACGCATGCAGCCAATTCATCTCGCTGGCGCCGTAGTTGACCGAGACAAAATTGTTGAAGGCGGCGTCAACCGTGCCTTTGCCGATGCTGGTGACGAAGGCGACGGCGAGCAGGATGATCCATATTGGAGCGATGGAATAACCCAGCAGGCCGAAACCGGCGAATGCCATGCCGCCGACCAGCACGGGCGCCAGCGAAAACCTGCCGATCACCGTGCCGCTGAGGAAGGCTGCGATCAGTCCGCCCAGCATGGTAGCCGGCGCCAGCGTCGCCAGCGAATCATGCGAGACGCCGAAGGTCACCTGCATATAGGTCCAGGCGATATTCAGCAGTCCACTGGCAATGCCAATGACGACGAATACCACACAGGCGATGATAATGGGGAAGGCGTTTGCAGGTTTCAAGACGGCTCGATTCGGTGTAAGGGCAAGGCATCATCATACCCAAGCGCATAAGGTCGCGCAAAGGTGGTATGTGCCGGTAGTGTATCGAATTCGGTTGAAATTCATACGAGCCGATATGGGTTAAGCACACGCGCGACAGTAGCGATTAAACCTGTCCTCGAGTGAAATGCGCCTTTGGGGCGGAAAAGCCGTCTCAACATTCGATTGACCCGTTCCAAGAGGCTGGTCGTTCGTAAAGCCGAGCGCGGCCACTTAGGGTATCGCTGCAGTACCCGGAAAAAGGCAATGGTCTCCTGCCAATCTCGTTGCAGCGTGGCGACTAAATCAGATTGTGTTTCGGCATAAGTCCGACAGAAAGCATCCCTTAATTCTGTTGCTTCTCGACTGTCTTTCGCCTCAAAGATGGCGCGAATGGGTTGCAGGATGCGCTGTTTGAATTGACGGGCTTGTCCGCTGGGCAAGGCATCGGGGACTTGAATGCTCTGCCAGAGATTGCGCAGCTTGTGGAAGGCGCAACGTTGATGTGGTACATGAGGGTGCAGATAGTTCAGCGCGGCAATCAAGCCCTTGCTGCCGTCATGAATGAAGTGTTCCAGCCCCCGTTGGCGATATAGCTTGCGCGCCGCCAAGTCGGATAAGAGGCCTTCCCAAGCCTGGCGACTTTCATCCTCAGCCAACTGCCAGCCCACAATGCCCCAGCGCCGGTTTTGCGGATACAGTCCCAAAGCCACCAGGACACAGACTTTGCGCCGCGCTTTGACCGAGCGTTGGCGTTGGCGACTGTCGACTTTGCTCTGACCGGTATCCTCGAGCAAGGTCAGCCAAATGGCGTCCAGCATGACCACTGGCGGGCAACTGGTCAAGGGCATCGCTGGCGGCATCCGCACCGCTTGCGCCTCCCGATTCAAAGTCCGCAAGCCCATTTGAGTGCCACACTGCTCGCCGATTTCCGCCTGCATTTGCCGCAAACTCAAGCCTAAATCCGCCCAGCGCCCAATGCGATCACAGACATCATCCCAAATTTGTTGATAGGGCTTGAGGATGGAAAAGGGTATCTTGACACTGCCATTACATTGACAGCGCACACGCGGCAGCCAGACCTGCAACACCCCATAATCCGTCACTAATTGACGCCGACGCCGTCCATTGCGCACAAAATCACTAGCCTGCTGACTGCCGCAGACTTGACAGGTCGCTTGACTTTGACGCGATACCTGCGAGCGCCTTTGGTAGGCTTGGCGATACAACCGGGCGGTGACTTCCCGCTCCAGTTGAGATTCAATCATTTGAGACGCGGTCGCGGCCAGTTTGGCTCTCAGGCCCGCCAAAAAAGATTTGAAACCATATCCTGGCTGCGTTATCCTAGTGTACATGACGTGGCTCCTGTTCTTTTGCTTTGCTAGGACAACTAGCATGAATCGGAGTTCACGTCATTTCTATTTCAACCGAATTCGATACACTACCTATGTGCCGATTTCGGCATTTGGCGGATGCCCGCTGCCGATGTTGCCGCCAATCTTTGCTGTTTCCGCTGTGCTAAACTAGAGATGATGAATTCACAGGCAAATCTGTCGATAGCGGGAAGCGAGTAATGCCTAGGCCAATAAGCGATGAGCTAATTGATGTCCGCCCGGATGAGCGATTCGATGAAGCGCGCCTTTTGCAGTTCTTGCGCGGCAAGTTGCCCGGCACAGACGAAGCGCTGAGCGTACGGCAATTCGGCGGCGGCAAGGCCAACCTCACGTATCTGCTGCGCTTCGGCGATCAGCGCGAGCTTGTCTTGCGGCGCCCGCCACTGGGACCCTATGCGCCCAGCGCCCACGATATGGGCCGCGAATACCGCGTGCTCTCGGTCTTGCATCGCGCCTTTCCCTTTGTTCCACGCGCATATCTATTCTGCGACGATAAAGACGTCATGGGCGCGCCGTTTTTCATCATGGAGCGCTGCGAAGGAGTCGTCGTGCGCGAAAGGCTACCGGCGCAATTTGCCAAAGATCCCCGGGCGCCGCGCCGCATGAGCGAGGCTCTGGTTGACGCGCTGGCCGCCTTCCATGCCGTCGACTACGAGGCCTTGGGCTTGTCCGATCTGGGCCGGCCGGTCGGCTTCATCAAGCGCCAGGTAGAGGGCTGGAATCGGCGCTGGGGCGCGGCCAAGAGCGCGGACGATGCTCGCGTCGACGAAGTTTTTCAGTGGCTGAGCGCGGAACAGCCCGAAAGCGGCTATCATTCGCTGGTGCACAACGACTACAAGCTGGACAATACCATGTTCGCCCATGACGACCCGGCGCGAATCGTGGCGATTTTTGACTGGGATATGTGCACGCTGGGCGACCCGCTGTCCGACCTGGGCATGCTCTTAACTTACTGGACGCAGCCGGATGATCCGCCCTTTGTCAAAGCGATCGGCGCCATGCCCGCCGGAGACTACGCCTTTTTCACGCGGGCTGAAATCGTCGCCCGCTACGCCGAGAAAAGCGGGCGCGATCTAAGCGATATGCGCTTCTACCATGTGCTGGGGATCTTTCGTCTGCTGGTGATATTGCAGCAGATCTTTATCCGTTATCAGCGCGGATTTACCCAGGATAAGCGCTTCGCCAACTTGGGCGTGTCGGTTGAGGCGCTGACCAACTGGGCGCTCGACCTGATTTACGCCGGCTGATTTCAGACGAACTCCAGATGCTCGCTGCTGGCATTTTCCACATCGCTGTAATACCCGCGCAAGTAGCTGTACTCATCGGGAATGGTCAGCGCTAGTTGATACATGGCTTCGGTGATCATCGCGGATAGCACATTGCGTGGAATGCGTTTGCCTTCGCCACTGCGGAAGCGGAAAGGCGCGCCAAACACGACTTTGGCGTAGGCGCGGCGGAACCGCTTGAGACGCTGACGCCAGTCTTCGGCGCCACATATCGCCGCCGGCACGATGACCGCGTCGGCTTTTGTCGCGATGTAAGCCAGGCCGTCCTTTCCCTGTTGCAGACCGCCGGTGTGACGCGTGCCCTCGGGCGCCATCAGCACAAGCTGTTCGCTCTGCAGCAGCGCTATCGTCTGCATCAGCGCCTTGCGGTCATATTCGCCGCGATGTATGGGGAAATGCCCCCAGCGCCTAAGCAGCCAGCCGGCGACCGGAATCGCGAAATTCTCTACTTTGGACAGCGAAACGGTATGCCGGAAGGGAATGCTGGCCGTGACGACAATCGGATCGAGGTACGAGACGTGGTTGATCATCAGGCAGGTTTTGCCCTGGCGCGGGACATGCCGCAAGCCTTCCGCCTCGACCTTGCAGAAAGCCGGCAGGGCCGCGCGCAGCAGCGGATGAAGAATGCCGCGCCACTTGTCGTACTCGGGCTGGCGGGCGATGTACTCTTCAATGCTAAGATCGTAGGACATGGGCTAAGCCATTCGTATTCAGCGAGCGGCTTTGCGTTTGCGCTCGCGTCTGGCGCGGCGGATGTCGGCCAGCTCGCGGGCGGGCGTTTGCAGCGCCTGGATTTCGTCTTCGTCCAGCTGGTACCAGGCGCCCTTGCGCAAGGTGCCCAAGCCCAGCTGCCCGATGTGCGTGCGAACCAGACGCATCACCGGATGACCCAAGAGCATGGCGACCCGGCGGATCTGCCGCTTGCGCCCCTCCAGCATGACGATGCGCAGCACCGTCGAGCGCTTTGTCGATTGCAGCGTCCGGACGGAGCAGGCGGCTGTACGGCTGTCATCAAGCCAGACGCCGCTCTCCCAGGCTTCGATAGTCTCGCGCGTCACCTTGCCTTTGACCGTGACTTTGTAGGTCTTGGTATGCTCGTAGCGCGGGTGCGACAAACGGTTGGCCAGCTCCCCGTCATTGGTGAGGATCAACAGTCCCTCGCTGTCGGCGTCGAGGCGACCGACTGGGAACAGGTGGCCCGGTACTTCAACAAGTTCGCGAATGGTGGGGCGGTCGTCGTCTGGCGCCGCTCTGTTGGTGGTGAGCACACCCTTGGGTTTATTGACCACGATGCAGATCGAATCGAAGGACGTCTTGATTCGGACGCCGTCTATGAGAATCACGTCTTTTAGTGGGTCGGCCTTTGCGCCCAGTCCGATGACTTTGCCATTCACCTGCACGCGTCCGCTGCTGATAATCTTCTCGCATTTTCGACGCGAACCGATATCGGCCTGCGCCATGAGTTTTTGCACGCGCTGCTGCGGCACGTCGCGTCCTTCCAAGTGTCTAATCTCAATGTCGTGACCGCACTATCATAAGGAAAGCAGCCCTTGCGCGCTAGGGGAAAGCATTGTTAAGCGTTGAGCATGAGTGTGGCATGATAGCGATTCGTGGTCGGCTGCCAGGCAATTCAGACGGGTTTAGCGATCGGCCGACTTGTCAGTGACGATGAATTGCAGCGGGATGCCCAGCAGCAGGCGGGTCTGCGCGACCAGGGTGGGCAGGGCGACAACCAGCAGCGTCAAGACCAGCATGAAGGGAATGCTCAGCAACTCAAGCAGGGACTCGACCAAGGTATAGGGCGCCACGCGCTGGGGCCGAACCCGATAGTCTTGGACTTGGAAGACCACGACCAGAATGAGCATGACCAGGCCGGAAATCGCCAGCAGGAACCAGGCCGGATGGCTGGCGGACAGTCCATCGACGGCGTAGATCAGCTTGTCGCTGGAGGCCAGCAAACCATCGAGCTGGACGGGCGCGATATCCGGGTGGAAGAAAACAGGCAGCTGCGACCCGACAGTCAAGATAATCCAGCCCGCGCCCGCCAGCAGAATATCATGGGCGATTCGCAAGAGCAGCTTCAGCGAATTGAACGAGAAGACATTGGGGTTCTCGATCAGTTTCGCCAGCATATAGCCGACTTCTTTGCTGCCCCAGGCATGGCGCAGGGTCTGGCTGTAGCGGTTCTTGATCGACTGGAAGATATTGGCGCCGGTGGTGGAATCAGCCAGGAAGGGCAGATAAATGTGCTGGATCGACACGTGGCCACCGGTGGCGAAATAGGCTTTTATCAGCATATGCCATTCGTCAGCGATTACATCGGTGTCCCAGTTGCCGCTCTGCTCCAGCAGCTTGAGGCTCAGGGAGTATGATGACATCGGCATCGCCATCCACCAGGGCGCCGCCAGGTAAGCCAGTTCGAAGGCGGTGGCGTAAGTGTTGATGATGCGCATGAGCGGATTGACCTGCCAGATATTGCCATGATAACGGATTGGCGCTTGCCAGAATGTGCGGTGGCGGTCTTCATTGACGGCGAAGTGGTAGGTCAGCGCGGCAAAATGATTGACGTGCCAACGGGTATCGGCGTCCATTGTGGTAAGCACGACATGATCGGTATTCAGCTGATATTCGTCGACCACATTCTCCAGAAAGCGGTTGACCGCCCAGGAGAGATTGGCTGACTTGCATTGCATCTCGCCCATCAGCCCGCGCGGGTGCACGGTGAAATAAACATTGGCGAAGAGATCGTCGTATTGGCGACTCAGGTTCTGCGCCTTCTGGTAGCTCTCCGGCTCGGCCGCTTCCATCGCCAGCAAGACCGATATCTGCGTCTTGGCGTTGCGCTGCAGACTGAGCTGATCCAGCGTTCGGCACAGAATCTTCATCGATTCGTTGTAATTGGGGATGATGACCAAATGATGGACGCTTTCCCAATCCAGCGCGCTTGGCGTTCTGTCGTCCAGGTATTTCTGATGCCAGTCGATGGTCTCGTATTCTTTGATGCGGCGGATGCCAATGCCATTGGCGATGCCCGCCAGGAAAAAGCGGAAGGCCGAGTAACAGGCGACCAAAGCCGCCATCGTCATCAGCGTCAGGGGAAAAGCGACCGCGCTGGCGATGGATACCAGCAGCGCAAACCAGGCGAGGAAACCCGGTATCCCGTCGAGCACACGCTCCGGGATCGGCGGCAGCGGCGCGCCACCCCAGATTGATCGGCCAACATCGGCTGGGCGGGGTGGTCGTGGGTTGTTAGATGTGTAAGGCACAGTACATTACTGGATGCAGACGCGGCTGAAATACGCTGCCCCTGCCCTCGTTTACGACCCGGCAGATTGACGCACGAAAACCTCCGTTCACGCCGCGGCTCCAACACGTCCAATCGCAATTATCATAACATAGCGGACTTGACTGGCAAGTCAAAGGTAGCGAGCGCCTCAGGCCTTGCCCTTGCTGCCCTTGACGCCGCGGCGGCTGGCGACTTCGACCAGGTTGGTCTGGTAGTCATAGATGTTGCGCCGTTTGACCGCGTGCGCTTCAAGCGCGAGCTGGACCAGTTTCCGCACCAGATCTGTCTGCGAGAAGCCATCTTCGCGCCAAAGATAGAAGGCGAGCGAACCCGGCATGGTATTGATCTCGTTCAAGTACACCTCGTCCCGGTCGGGGCGGACGAGATAGTCGATACGAGCGATGCCGCGGCCATCCACCACCTTAAAGGCCTCGATGCTCAGTTGCTGGATGCGCTGCGTGAGCTCTGGACTTAGGGACGCGGGAATGATCCGCTCGGCGCTTTTCATGCCCTCGCTGCCGCCCAGATATTTGTCTTCATACGACAGGAACTCGTCCCAGGACAAAGGCTGCTCAAGCGTCGATGCCTGGAAGTCGTCGCCAAAGCCGATGACCGAGCAGTTTATTTCGACGCCGCCGGTGATGGCGGGCTCCACCAGTATGCGCCGGTCGAAGTTGGCGGCGATATCAATGCTGGCGCGCAGCATTTGTGGAGAATCGGCGCGGCCAATGCCGATGCTGGACCCGAGCGTGGCCGGCTTGACAAAGAGCGGGAAGTCGAATTCAGCAAGTATCGCTTCGATAACGTCATCCGGCTGTTCGAGCCAACGATCGCGCGAAAACCAATAATCCGCGAGCACCGGTATGCCGGCTTGGAGCAGCGCCATCTTGGTCATGATCTTGTCATTGGTTAAGGCGGAACCCAAGGTGGCGTAGCCGACGTAGGGAATGTCGGCTAATTCCAACAATCCTTGCAGGCTGCCGTCTTCGCCGTGGGAACCGTGCAGCGCGGGGAAGACGACATCTATGCGCTGGACTTCGCTCTGCCGGAAGCGTCCCGCCAGCGGATTGACGATGAGGCCGTGATGACGCGTATCCGGCGACAGCAGGCAGGGCAGCACGCCGTCGAGCTCCAGCGCGCCGCCATCTTTGAAGTTGTTGAGGTCGGCCAGCGGCTCGCCCGTATACCAGCGTCCATCGCGCGCGATATAGACCGGCACAATCCGGTAAGCGTCGGCGGGGAAGGCATTCATAACCTGGTGGCCGGTGACGATGGAGACGTCGTGCTCGACGCTGCGACCGCCGAAGATTACCGCGATAATTTGTTGGCGACGATTGCTCATTTGGCGGTCCTCTATGCGGGCTTGGGCTTCACGATACTATGTTGGCACGGCGCATCTATGTTTGCAGGCCAAACATCAATAGGTATCCGGCAAGTCGTTCAGGAAGAGGACCGTATCGCCCTCCCGCAAGTTCTGCTGGTACCAGCTGACGGCCTCATCAAGGGTATCCAGTACTTGAACTCGCGACTGGTCAAAGTCACTAGAGCGAAGGCCTGCGTATATCGACTGGGTCTGGTTCCGGCCGATCAGGATGATATCTGTGGCGCTTTGGGCCGCCAGCAAGCCCAGCTTGTGGTTTTCGCCCTCCTGCAATTCACCAAGCTCGACCATGCCGGGCGTGATCAGCAGCCGCTTGCCGGAGTCGTGCAGGCGCAGCACTTTCAAGGCGCTGACCACACCCTGGGGATTGGCGCTATAAGCATCGTTGATAATCGTGATGCCTGCGGAGCTTGTCTCGGCCACGAGACGACTCTCAGCCGGCTGCAGGCCGCGAATGCGCATGGCGATATCGCGCAAGGGGATGCCCTCGTGACAGGCGACAGCGATGCAGAGCAAGAGGTTGGTCACATTGTGCTCGCCTACGATTCCTGTGGTGATCCGCGCACCCTCGCCGCTGGGGACGTGGCGCGCGTTGAACGTCAGGCCGCTCAAGCTCTCGCTGACGTCTGTCGCGATCCAGGTAATCCCTTGCGCCCGCGCCTGGTCCAGCGAGACAGCGCGGCTGACGGTAAGCCGGGTCTCCGGGTAAGCCTCAGCAGCCATCTCACGGATGTAGGGGTTGTCCCAATTGAAAGCAGCCACGCCGTCGGCGGGCAGGTTACTCACCAGTTCATACTTGGCCCGCTTGATGTTTTCCAGGCTTCCGAAACGCTCCAGGTGCTGTGGCCCAATTTCAGTGACGATGGCGATATCCGGCGGCGTCAGCTGACAGATGCGCGCGATTTCCCCTTCGACATAGGCGCCCATTTCGCTGATGAAATACTCGCTGCGATAATCGTCGGCCAAGTCGCGGTTTATGGCGAGCGAGATGCCCATCAGGGTGTTGTAGCTCTTGGGCGTGGCATAAGTCTGATAGCGCAGGCTCATGAGATCACGCAGGAAACTCTTGGTGGTGGTCTTGCCATAGCTGCCGGTGATGCCAATGATTTTGGGGCGTATCTTATCCAGCGTGCCGGCTGCTCGCCTGAGATACCGCCATCGCAGCGCCGCTTCCACAGGCTGCGTCAACGCGTTGCCAGCCACCAGCCAGACCGGCGCCAGCAGAAAGGGCGCGAAACCGAGACTACTGGTGACGGCGACGCCTGCCGCTCCACTGGCGCCGTCAATTGAAGTCGCGAGCCAAATGCCGGCTGCGGCAGCAATTACGCTCGCGAGGCCAGCGCCAAAAAGCAGACGTTTCACGCGCCCGGTGACAACGAGAGGTTTTTTTTCTTCGCCGGCGGCTGGCGGCACAGCAGCGATGGCCGCGGCGACCAGGGCGATCATAAAGGGCAGGTAGCTGCCCGAAGCATCGCCGCGGATATAAGCAATGGCAAGCCCGGCGATCCAGGCCGCCAGCGGACGCAGCGGCAAAGCACGCCGCCAATCGGCCAGCACCCAGCGCAGATAACGGCGGCTCATGTACTCTTCGATCTGGTAAAAGCGGGCCTGGCGAAACAGCCGCAGCCAGGCGCCGATCAGCCAAACCGAAATGAGGACGATTTCAAGCATTCGAACTCTCGTCAGGTGACTTCAAGGGCATTATAGGGTGAATTGCTGGCGACGCAAAACGGGCTATTTGTGTCAAGCGCCACGAAATAGCGCGTGCATTATCGCTGCGGTCTTGTCCGGAAATTCGAGATAGGCATAGTGACCGGCGCCTTCGTGAACGATAAGCGCGGCGTCGGGAATCGTCTCTTCGAGCCTGCGACCCATCCACAGCGGCGTATCCTGATCGGCATCGCCCCAGACGAGAAGCGTGGGCACAGAGGCGCGCGCCGCAAAAGGCAGCAGGTCTTCATTTACAACTTGAATTAATGTCTGCCGCATCACGGGGGAAGCATTCTGGTAGTCGGGCGATCCATAGCGATTGATATAGAGCCGACGCAAGCGCGCTGCCGCTCCCGCCGCGCCGACGGACTCCAGACCATGTCTGAATTTGTGATAGGCCTGCAGCCGAAAACGCTTGAGCGTGGCGGGCTGTTCGCGGATGCCGGCGCTGTTGGATAGCGCCATCTTCTCGATTCGCTGGCTGTGTTCGGCGGCCAGTATCAAGCCGATGCGCCCGCCCAGCGAATGCCCGAAAAAGTTGACGGACTTCAAATTGTGATGATCCAGGTAGTCGATGCAGAATGATGCGTAGTCAAAGATCGTGAAGGCTTGATTTGGCTCGTCGCTCTCGCCGAAGCCGGGCAGGTCAAGCATCAGGCACTGATAGCCCAGTCGGCTGAGCGGCAGCGCCAGCGGCTGCAGCAAGTCGATGCTGGCGCCCCATCCATGCGCCATAAGCACTGGCGGGCCTTCCCCGACGACTTGCTCGCGGATTCGGATGCCCTTGATTGAAATCTCGCTGCTGCCGGCCACAAGTCGCTAGCCAATTGCGCTCAAGGGGATGGCGGCTCGGCGGGCGCGCTGGCGTTCGCTGATGGGCTTGACCGGCGGGCACTCCCAAGCCATGTCCTCGGTTGTTGAGCGCTCTTTGGCGAATTTGGGCAGGATGCCGCATGCGAAGCATTTGTCGCGGCAATCGACGCGCGTTTCGCCCTTGATGCTCATCAAGTAGTCTTCGCGCAGGAATTTCTTGTGCAGGCCCACATCTATGTGGTCCCAAGGGAAAACTTCATCCAGCCCGCGCTCGCGATGATTGTAGAAATCCGGGTCCAGGTCGCAGTCGGCGAAAGCTTGCAGCCATCGGGCGTGCTTATGCTGGTCTTGCCAGGCGTCGAACTTGCAGCCGAGCTGCCAAGCGCGCCGGATGACACGCCCCAGCCGGCGGTCGCCCCGGCTCAGCCAACCTTCGAATTCGCTGTCGTCGTAAGTGTTCCAGCGCAGGTGCATGCCGCCGCGCCGCAGTTGCCGCTTGAGCAAGGCCTGTTTCTCATCCACGGCCTGCCGCGTATCTTGCGGCACCCACTGGAAAGGCGTATGCGGCTTGGGAATAAAGGTGCTGACGCCGACATTCAGCGTGGCCTTCTTGCCCAAAATCTTCGTGCCTTCTCGCAAGGCGCCAATACACAGATCAACAATCGCTTGCACATCGTCCAGCGTTTCTTCCGGGTGCCCGATCATGAAATAAAACTTGATCGTGCGCCAGCCGCGCGAATAGACATCGCGGGCCGTCTGCAACACCTGTTCATCGGGAACGTATTTATTAATCAGGTCGCGCATTCTTTCTGTGGCCGCTTCGGGCGCGAAGGTGAAACCACTGCGGCGCGTTCCGCCGATTTTCTCCAGCAGATCCGCGCTGGCGCTCTCGATGCGCAAGCTGGGCAAGCTCAAGCTGAGGCCCGCATCGGCGTAGACGCGGTTGACTTCCTCCGCCAATTCTTCCACCCAGACATAATCCGATGACGACAAGCTGAGCAAGCTGATCTCTTCAAAGCCGGTGTAGCGCACGATTTCGTCGATGGCCGCCATAATTTCGGCTACCGGGCGTTCACGCACAGGCCGCGTGACCATGCCCGCGTGGCAGAAGCGGCAGCCGCGCGTACAGCCACGCATAATCTCGATCGGCGCGCGGTTATGCACCGTGTCGATATTGGGCACGATGAATTTGGTAAAGGGCTTGGGCAGCGTGATTACGATTCGCTTTAGCACCCGATCAGGCACGCCGGCTTCGTTTGATGTCACCGAGTGAATCGTGCCATCGTCATGGTATTCCACGTCGTAGAATCGTGGCACGTACATGCCTTGAATCATTGCGATCCTGCGCAACTGCTCATGACGGGGCCGGCCGCGCGTCTCGCCGACGGCGCGGGCGATTTCAACGACGATCTCTTCGCCTTCGCCGATCACAAAGGCGTCAATGAAATCGGCCATGGGTTCGGGATTGAAGCAGGCGTGCCCGCCAGCGATGACCAGCGGATAGCGCTCATCGCGGTCGCGGCTCAGAATCGGCAGGCCGGCCAGATCGAGCAGATTGACGGCGTTGCTATAGAGCTGCTCGTAGGGCAGGCTGATGCCCAGAAGGTCAAAGTCGCGTATCGGCCGCTTGGACTCCAGCGAATACAACGGAATGGACTGTTCCCGCATCACCGCTTCCATGTCTAGCCAGGGCGAGAATACCCGCTCAGCGAGCATATCGTCCTGCAAATTGACCTGATGGTAGAGATTCATGATGCCCAGGTTGGACATGCCCAAGTCGTAAATGTCGGGAAAGGCCAGCGCGACTTTGATGTCCGCGCCGTCCCAGTCCTTGACGACGCTGTTGAACTCCCCGCCGACATAGCGACCGGGTTTTTCCACTTGTAAGAGGCATCGATCTAATCTAGTCTCGATCGACTGTCTGTCCATGCTGCTAGCCCGGCACTATCGCTTGCGCTCTGAATGGACTGATTATAGCGGACAAGATGGCGACTGTATAGCGATGCCTCTGCCTTGGATTCGCGCCCTTCTGTGCGCGCTCTTGTTAGTCTGCGCCTCTCTGGTGAAGGGGCAGGGCTATCCGCCCATCAGCGCGGCTAATATCGCCCGGCTGCAATCGCAAGCCAGGATTGACTTTGCCGATTTCCCCGGCGAGCTGAAGATTGGCTGGTTTGAAGCCAAGGCCGATGGCGGCGAATTCACCGTCTTTGATCAAGCCGGGCGGATCTACGAAGTCTCGCTGGCCGGCATCGCCGACAGCTGGACCTATGTAGAGTCGGGGAGCGGCCAGTTATTCTCGCTGATCGACGCCGCCTATATGGGTGATGCGCTGCAGGCGCTATACGTAATCGATGGCGGCTACTTCATCAACCAGCAGCGACTGCCGGCCGGGTACCAGCCAGTTGCCTTGGTCTCACAAGGGGTTTCGCTTTTCGTCGAAGCGATTGACTCTGACGGTCGAACGGTCTTCTTGCACTATGTTTATTGGGATGCGGGCGAGGCATTGCAGCTCGTCGACGAGTTCTTCTTGCCGGCATCTGACCCGGAGCAGCCGGCGGTGCGAATCGGGAGAGTTGCTTTTCCATTAGCGCTCTATTCTGCGCTCGCTGACGGCGCCCTGACGGTCTATCGTTATCCCGATGCTTTTGCGGCGGCTGCGGCGCGCGAGTACCGCTTGACACAGGGCCCGGCAGTATTTGGCGCGGTCAACGCCGCGGGCAGCCACTTCGCCTGGAGTGGTCCTTATTCCGAGCGCCTTAATCTGCTCGATCTCGATACGGGCGAGAATCATGTCGTAGCCGAAATCGGCGGCGCATACGCTCAGTATCACTTGCTGACGGCTGACGCCAGCGCCATCCTGATTGTCAATCTCGATTTTGCGCCGGAAGTCTTCGCCTGGGATGTAGAGTCGGGCCAGCGCTATGAACTTGGACTCTATCGCAGCTGCCAGCGCATACCGGACAAGGTGGCGCTCAGCAGGGACGGGACAGCGCTCGTCATCGGCTGCGATACCGGTTTGGATATTTGGCGGGTGATTAACAATAACGACAGCGAGGAAGGTTAGCGATGGATTCAGGCACGATCAAGACGATTTTCGATTATCACTACGGCATGTTTGACAGCGTTTGGGCTTGCGCGGCCCAGCTAAGCGAGGCGCAATTCGTCGCGGACAACGGTTATTCTCTGGGCTCGGTGCGCAACCATCTGGTCCATTGCATGAATGTCGATGACCGCTGGCTGGCGCGCCTGCGGGAAACGAGCCTGCCGGAAGTTCTGGATGAGGCGGCGTTTCCTGACCGGGCATCCATACGCCCGCAGTGGGATTCCGTGCGTGAGCGCGTGCTGGCCTACGTGACCGGTCTCTCGCAGGCGGAACTGGACGCGACCGTCTCAGTGGCGATCTCTGGTCGATACAGAGAACCGCAGCGGTCCCTCCGGCGCGACGTCCTGCTGCACATGGTCAATCACGGCACCGATCATCGCGCGCAGATTTTGGCGCGTCTGCATGAAATGGGCGCGCCGACGCTTGAGCAAGACCTGATGCTGTATTTGTGGGAAAGGGGCTGAGCTAGCCTCGGCAGAGCGCGACCGCGATGTCGCCGGCGACGCGGGCGTTGTTGATCAGCAGGGCGATATTGGCATGTCTGGAAGCGCCCTGCGTCAATTCGGCCACGCGGCCCAGCACGAATGGCGTTATATCTTTGCCGCCGATGCCGGCAGCTTCCGCCTCTTGCGTCGCTTTGGCGATGGCCTCCTCGGCGACGGCGGCAGACAGTTCGTGCTCCGCGGGCACAGGCGCCGCGATCAAAATGCCATGCAGCGCCCCCAGCGCATCAGTGGCGCGGATGATGGCGGCTGCTTCAGCGGCCGTTTCGACACGCTGATCGACCGGCAAATCGGTATGCGCCGAATAAAAGGCGGGCAAATTGTCCGTCCGGTATCCCAGGACGGGCACGCCCTGAGTTTCCAGCACCTCCAGCGTCAGCGGAAGGTCCAGAATTGACTTGGCGCCCGACGATACGACCGCCACGTGCGTTCGGCCGAATTCCAGCAAATCAGCCGAAACATCATGCGGCTGTCCACGATGCACGCCGCCAATACCGCCGGTTGCGAAGACCTTGATGCCGACCATTTCAGCGATGATCATAGTGCAGGCGACTGTGGTGGCGCCGTCTTGTTTCAGCGCGATGACGATGGGCAGGTCACGCCGGCTGCATTTGCGTACGCTGCCCGCGGGCGCTTGCGCCAACGCTTCAATCTGTTCCTGAGATATGCCGACCGAAATCTGCCCTTTGAGCACCGCAATCGTCGCCGGCACGGCGCCCGCGTCGCGCGCGGCGGCTTCCATCGCCAGCGCCGTCTCGACATTCAGGGGATAGGGCAGGCCATGAGTGATCAGCGTCGACTCGAGGGCGACGACCGCTTGACCGGCGTCCAGTGCGTTTTGGACTGCGGCGCTGACTTGCATTTGAAGGGGCATGGAGTGCGCTTCCATTTTCTTTAACGAGCATTAAGACTTGAGCCGGCGTATCAGCGAGAGTCAGCCGTCGATCGTATGCAGCTTGTAGCGATGAACGCTGTGGTGAAACTCACTTAGTTCCATCAGTTCGATTAGCTGATCCGGCCGCAAGTTGCCGCGGTCGCCGACCGAGAGATGCGCAATCATATCATGCGCGTCATTGAGATAAAGCGCCAGAATCAGCGGGCGGATGTCCATTACGCTGCGTTTTCGCCTTCTGATACGGTCAATAATGATCGATTTACGATTCATGATTTCGCTGATTTTTAGGCGCAGGTATTCTGGATCGACCTCATCAACAAAATGAATTCTGTATTCGGCGCTGTCGATCAGCGAATGCAGCGTGGACGCGCGCAGATCGACCTCGACTATTCTGCCGATCGTCAATCCTTGCGGCGCCACAGCCAGTAGCCGGCTTCTCAATGCTGCTTCATCAACATCAATGCGCTGCCGCAGCGAGACGTCCAGGATCTCGCATTCGCTGGAAATGCCCAGGGGCAAAGGCATGGCCAGTCGAATCCGCGGCCGAGTGTTAAATCCTTGCGTATACATGATAGGCAGGTCAGCGCGGCGCAGGACGCGCTCCCAAATCTTGGCTACATCCAGGCTGCTGGTGTAACGAAGCGAACCGGTTTTGCCAAATGTGATGCGCAGCCGCTGCGCCACCGGCGATACGTGGCTCATATGTTCCAGCGCTCCTATGGAATCTTGCTTTTGACTAGGGTACAATATTCTGCATCAGGTGACTACATGGCAGTGGCTGAATGAGCCGACAAGCGCAGCAGGAGCGACAATATCGCGAGTTGGAGCGGGCGCAACGGCGTAGATTATGGCTGAGCGTTTTGCTTCCCTTTTCCTTTGTGCTGGCCGTAGCGGTGGCATTCGTCGGCATAGCGCTATCGTTGCGCTCGCCCGCGCAATTGGCCATATTGTCGAATGCGATGCTGACTGTATTATTGCTCTGCCCGCTCGTTATCATAATGTTTCCGCTGACGATCTTGAGCTTTGGGCTGGTCGCGCTGGCGAGTCGTTGGCGGATCAAGTCGCGTTCGCCGCTGCGGCGACTGGAAGCCTGGACAGCGGTAGTGGAGCAGAATGCTGAGGGCTGGCTCGGGCAAGTTGACGAGCGCGTATTGAATTGGGCGGTGCGGCTGGCGCCAGTGCGGGAGTTGCTGATGGCTTTTGAAGCGCCGGAATCGAAAACGCCTGAAGAGGGAGAATGATGAACAGCACACAACTGCCAGACACTGATCAAGCGCTGCAGCAACGCAAGGCTCGCATCATCGTCATCGGCGCCGGCCTGGGCGCGCTGCTGGGTTTAATTTCGAGTTACCTCTACGCCAAGGCGGCGGAGGAGAACGGCGACGGCGAGGCGGGGCCGGGCGCATCCATCTCAACCGGTCAGCTCCTGGCTGTGCTGCTGGCCGTGCTCGGGCTGGTGCGGCAGATAGCCGAATTGGGCAAGCCAAAGGACGACAAAAAATCGGGGAAGAAGTGAAGCGATGTGCGGGCGATTCACCCTGACTGCCGATGCGGAGTCTATTCAACTGGCATTCAATCTGGATAGCGTGGATGGCTGGCTGGGACCGCGCTTCAACATCGCGCCGTCGCAGCAGGCGCCGATCATCAGCAATCGCGATCCCGGGAAGCTAAGTTTTATGAAGTGGGGGCTGGTGCCGTCTTGGGCTAAAGATCCCAAAATCGGTTACCGCATGATCAACGCCCGTTCAGAAACGGCTGCGGAGAAACCATCTTTCCGTACTTCGTTTAAGCGCCGCCGCTGTCTGATTCCGGCGGACGGCTATTTCGAGTGGGCCAAGCAGGGCAAGAAGAAAACGCCCATGTATATCACCCACGCCGCACACGACCTGTTCGCATTCGCCGGTCTGTGGGAAAGCTGGAAGCAGCCCGACGAAAGCTGGCTGAATACCTGCGCGATATTGACGACCCGGGCCAACGAGAAGATTGAGCCCATCCACCATCGCATGACGGTCATCCTTGAGCCGCAGGATTACGAGTTATGGCTGGCGCCGCGAGAATTGTCACCGGATGAATGGCTGCCGCTGATGATGGGGCCGACGCCCGACCAGCTGCAATATCACGAAGTCTCGACGCAGGTCAACAAGCCGGTCAACGACAACCCGACGGTGATAATGCCGCTTGACGCTTCGCATCAGCAGCATTTGCTGTAGCGGCTCACAGGTATTGCATCATGGCGTAAACCAACAGCGCGAGCGAACCAACAGCAACAATTAGCAGGATGAATAAGAGCAGATTATAGCGGCGCATGCTTTGGGGCGCCGGCGCTTCATGAGCGGCTGCGATCGTCGAGTCCGCCTTAATTCCTGAAGAGTTTGCGCGGATGTAGCTCGGTGACTTGGCCGCTTTGATTGGCGACTCGACGCTTACGCACAATTTCGCCACATGGATCGCCGCCGCAGTTGGGGTCGCGACCACGTAATCCGCGACATCGTCGGCCAGCACATGATCGCGGTGATGCCCGATGCCCGTGACTAGATACTTGCTACATCCAATGATGGCGCGCAAAACATCCAGCTCATCAAAGGGGGCGAGGTTTTTATTTCGCCCGCCACCCCTGATAATAACGATAATGTCCACCTCGGGATTTGCGTCGAGCGCATTGATTCCGTCTACAATGGATTGCGCGGCGCGTTCGCCTTCCAGCAAAGTATATTGCCAGCTTAAGGGCGCGAGCACGGCGCGCCGGCCGGCTTCTTGATAGGTCGTCTCAAAGTCGCCAATTGCCCGGCTGCTGCGGCTTGTGACGAGTCCGACGCGGCGAATAGTGGCGGGCGGTTCTTGCTTTACCTTGGGAAAGAGACCTTCGGCGCGCAACGCTTCAATGGCGCTTGCCGCTTGAATGGTATCGTCAGTTCGTCGTATTTTCAGAACATTGATTTGCGCTTCGGCACTCCGCTCGTAAAAGCGCACATCGCCGTAGACTTCAATGTCGAGATGGTTCTTCAAGTCGAAGTGAATATCGCCGGCCTGTTCTTCTCGCAGCATACATCTGATGCGAGTTTGGTTGTCGACAAGGTCAAAATACATATGACCCAAATCAGACTTGTACAAGCGGTCGATTCTGCCGCCGACCCAGAAATAATGCTCAAGCGTTTCCGCCTCGATAATACTTCGAAGCGTGCGAGCAATCTGGGCGATGCTGCGATGATTCTCTGAACTTAACATATAGGATGCGAATTGTATCAGTCCGCATTGCTGGGTTGCAAGCGCCGCTCCTGGACATACTGGAGCGGATCTTGACCGGGCGGGATGATGACCTTGCGGCTGCGCCCGCCGCCAATTTCTTCGCCGACAACGTCCAATTCCTCTAAAAGGTCCATGATGCGCGCGGCGCGTGGATAGCCAAGGCCGAGGCGTCGCTGAATCAATGAGGCGGAGGCTTCGCCCGCATCCACAACCAGCTTGAGCACGTCTTCCAGCATAGGGTCGGTATCGGCGAGGAACTCGCGTCGTTGCAGGCTGCGCTCCCAAGGTCCGGCAGGCTTGGCGGGCAAGTTGCCCGCTTCGACTTGCTTCCGGTATTCGCCGCGCCAGTGCGCCACGACTTCGCGCGAATCCTCCTCGGAAACGAAGCAGCCCTGAACGCGCTGTGGCGCAGCCGCGTCAGATGACAAGAAGAGCATATCTCCGCTGCCCAGCAAGTCTTCCGCGCCCGGGCGGTCGATGATCACGCGCGAATCGCCGCCGGAAGCCACCGAGAAGGCAATGCGCGAGGGGAAATTGGCTTTGATTAATCCGGTGATGACATCAACGCTGGGACGCTGCGTGGCGATAACCATATGCATGCCGACCGCGCGCGCCATCTGCGCCAGCCGGGTGATCGCGCGCTCGGTGTCGTCGGCGTTTTTGAGCATCAAATCGCCGATCTCGTCAATCATAATGACCAGATAGGGCAGCGGAGGCTGTGCCGCCTCAGCCGATTGCCGCTTCTCGTTGTACATCATGATATTGCGCGAGCCGTCCGCTTCCAGCAGTTTGTAGCGCCGGTCCATCTCGCGGGTGCACCAGGCCAGGACGCCGATGATGCGCTCGTGCTCAATCTCCACCGGACCGAGCAGATGGGGCAGGCCGTCAAAGCGAGACAACTCCACCATTTTGGGGTCCAGCATGATCAGCTGCAGCTGATCCGGCGTGTATTGCATGAGCAGGGCGGTCGCCAACGCCGCCATGCAGACCGATTTTCCCGAGCCGGTGGCGCCGGCTATGAGCAGATGCGGCATCTGCGCCAGGTCGATGGCGACCGGCTCGCCGGTTACATTTCTGCCCAGCGGGATGAGCAAGGGAGAGCGGTCGGTCAGCTTCTGGTGCTGATAATTTTCGCTCTCCATCACGTTACGCAAGGCAACCAGGGCCGGCTCCTTGTTGGGCACTTCAATGCCCATGTAATTGGTGCCGGGAACCGGCGTTTCCAGGCGCAGCCGTTTGGCCGCCAGCGCCAGCGACAAGTCTTTGGCGTAGGAAGCGATCTTGCTCATGCGGATGCGATCGCTGCCGTCGGCTTTGTGCGGCTGCAAGGCATAGCGCGTGACAGTCGGCCCAATCTGGACATCAATGACGGTGGTCTCCAGGTCAAATTCCAGCAGCGTATTCTGGATCAGCATCGTGTTGTGGCTGATCTCCGATTCGTGGGGCATCACCATGTCGGCTGGCGTCAGGCAATCCGTAGCGGGCAAAGCGTCTTTCCACATCGCCCGCATCGCGGAGACGGTTCGCGGCTCGGCGGACGCGCCAGCATGAACAGGGGGCGCGATGGATTCTGTGGTTTCACCCGCTTCATTTTCTGGGGGTGAGGCTTCTGCCGTCTCTTGATCGGGCGTCGCTGGCGCGCCATTGGCGGCTGTCGCGGGACGAATCCTCTCTACGGCGGTCGCCGACGCGTCGGCAGATTGACTGTTGCCGTTCGTCTCAGCGAGCGGGTTGTCCGGGTTAGGGCGGATGCGCATGATTTGTGTGCGATAACCGGGCGATTCCGCCAACCTTCGGTAGAGATTCTGCGCCTCGGCATTCTGCACCGGCAGGGCCGCTTGCTTGGTGGATTCGCTGAAGAGCTTCAGCCGGATGCCAAACCGCGAGAACAGGGCCACGATGTGTCGCCGGCGCAGACCCGTAGCGACCACCACACAAATCGCGATGAGCGCCGCGAATAACGACAGCGCCGCGCTACGACCCAGTATCCAGAAGAACGGATAGCTCAAACCCCAGCCGATCAGACCGCCGCCTTGCCCGGCCCGCGCCAACGCGCGCAACTCGCTGTCGCTCTGTAACAAGTGCAAGACCGCCAGAATGCTGAGAAAGATGATTTCCAGCGCCAGCAGGCGCGCCGAGCTAAGCTGTATGCGGATGCCCGCTTTGGGCAGCCAGAGCACGACGCCGAGCGTGAAAATAGTGGCGGCGATTAAAATGGCGCCGTCGCCGAAGAGCGAGATCAGCATATCGGCCCAGGTCACGGCGACCAGCGCGTCTGATGCGATGAAAAGCGATACAAATGAGAGGATGCCGAAGACGATCATCGCAAAGCCGACGACTTCATTGATCCAGGGCGGCAGGCTGGCCTTGAGGTCCTCCCAGAAGTCGAATTCCTGGGCTGCCTCGTCCAGGGGTTTGATGATGTCTTGCGTCGTGGCTGCAGGTCGTGCGATATCGACGTCAGTAGCGATCGGTTGCTGTGACTCTAGTGTCTGTTCATCCACTTGCGTTTTCGCTGATGGCCAATTGGATTAACTCTATTCAGTATAGTCAGATTGCAGAATGGCAAGGGAGAATCCAGCAGGAATTGTGAGGCAAACCGCGGCCGGCTGCCTAGGGTGATCGGACGCGCTGTTCCCGCTCCAGGATCTGATCGGTGATCGCCAAAATCGCGATGCGCTGCTTGCGATAAAGATCTGCCTCGCTCATGCTCAGGCGCCGCGCGACCTCGCGCACGCGTCTGCTTTCGAGAAAGCGGAGCTGCAAGATATTGTACAGCGTCCATTCCGGGCTCATCATTTTGCGCTCGCCTTGCGGTTTTAGCGCGTCTATTTCGTCCGCCAATATCTTGCGCAAGGCATGTACTGGCGTGTCTTCGGCCAATCGCATCCGGTCCTGGACAACTTGCAACTGAATCAGGTTGCTCTGCGATATGCCGGAGCCGCCCCAGTAGTGACGAAGCGCGGCGCGCACCTGTTCGAACAACTCCGCGTGTTCCGGCAAGCTAATCGCTGCGGATGGAAGCGCGCTTGACTGACGATACTCGACTTGCCCCGCGCGCAACCGTGTCATCTGAAATTGTGGCAGCAGCCCTTCCAGCAGGTTGTAAATTTCGGCTTGCAGGCGCATATCGTCCAGGCTCGTTTCGACGCGGCGGACAAAAGGCTGCAGGCCGCTTGACGGCGTAGCGGCGTCGCTATCCAGCAGGTTTTCGCCCTCGGGCAGGCCCAGCAGGCCGACGGTCAAGGCGTGGGACCCGTTGCCGCTAACTCGGCGGCTGAGTAGGGGGATGAGCCTATACTCGCGCCACTGCAAATGGGGCGCCTCGCCAGCTGCGCCGGATAACTGGGTAATCTGTTGCAGCAGGTCGCTATCCTCCAATAGATCGCTTTCGGCAAAATCCAGATCACCCACTTTGCTGATGAATTCGGGCTGCGCGCGCTCAAAGCTGATGACGAAGGCGCGGTCAATGCGCAAGTGATCGCAGATAGATTCGGTCGTCGCCATGATCAGCTGGGTCAGGTCGTCATGCGTCAAGACGCGGTCGCTCAGCATTTGCAGTTTGGTGATCTGCGCCTCGTCCTCATCGCGATAGATGAAGAACTTCTCGAAATATGGCAGAGCGAGCGACACAAACCACTGCCAAAGCAGGACAGCCCCAACGATGGCGGGCGGCGCGACAGCTTCGCCGGGCAAACTTAAAATTCGGGTTGCCTGCGCCGTGAAGTTCATCATGGCCAGGGCAATCAGCCCGGTGGCCGGTCCGCGCAGCAGAAAGTCCAATAATTGCTTTTTCACCAGTCGCTCGGGTATGTCCGACCCAAAGAAATATAGCGGATACGACAGGAAAAACAGCATCAAGATGATGATGATATTGGCGGTATTGATGACCAGCAAGCCGAAGACCGTGTCCACAGCGCCTGCTGGCAGGACAATGGAATAGGGGAAAATACCGATGGCGGGCGTCAGGAAAGCTATCTGCAGGTAGGCCATTCGGTGCGCCGTCGACTGCGTCAGACAGCGTTTGCGCGCACGCTGAACATTATTAAAAGCAAATCCGCTAGCCAGCGCAAAATACAGCAGATATACCAGAAAGGCCGCGCCCGCCTGAATGCTCAATGAGTCTTGTACGTCGATGAATTGAACGAGCGAGTCGGAAAAGGCGACAGACAGCAGGAAGCCCGCGCCAATCAAGTAAAGAACGCGGATAACCCGCCGCCGGCGACCGCGAGATGGCAAGCCGGTGGTAGCCAGCAGGGCGTCCGACAAATGGTAGATAGCCGCCGGTACAAAGGCGATGCCGATCCACTGAAGACGCGAGGCGATCTCGTGGGCGGCGTTGTCCGGCCCCAAGGCTATGAAAGAGTCGGAAATGTAGGCAACGGTGACGCAAGCGAGCACGCCCGCGGATGACTTGGCCACGCGGTTGTTCAGATTCCGCGTCAGGTTAAACAGCAGCAGCGAGACCGCGATAATCGCGTTGCTCGCGGTCAATGTTTCGTTGACTGTTAGCAGCAGGGTCGTTAGCAAGTTCAAGGTTTACCCGAGACGCTACGATGGGCCGTTAATCAGTCTCTAGTTTAGCAAAAAACAGGCGCTCTACTGCGGTCAGATGGACAGGCTGAAGAACACGGCGATTTCTCGGTTGGCAAAATGGTGATCGTTGAAGCCGCAAAAGGTGAAGCCAAGCGCCTGCGCGAATTGGATGCAGGGGTAGTTGGTTGTGGGTATCTCGAAGATGATCTGCCGCAGGTTAAACTCGCTGGCCCAGACGCGGGCTACATGGATAAGCCGGGAGCCCAGGCTGCGGCGGCGATACAGCCGATCGATGACAATATCTTGCAGATAAGCAACCTGGCTCTTTTCATCAACGCGCAAGGTGATGAAACCCAGCAATTGCTTGGAATTTTTGTCCTGTATCACGATGAAGCAGTAATCGCGCCGCAAGGCGATTTCGAGGTCAATCGGGTCTGTGACATGGCGGGACTCAAGGCGGCGCGGCAGCCGCTGCCGGCGACAGTTGACCTGAATCTCGTCTGCGCCGTCTTGCACGGTCATTTGCCAGACATGTTCGCTTTGAAAGTCGCTATCCAGCGTCAAGCAAATGGCGATGTCCTCTGCCACCGCGTCGCGGAAGATCATCTGGGAGGGGTCAAGCGCCGCATTTTTCATAGTTCTGTTTCTCGGTTAGCTTTCATCATGGCGTGGCGCGGGGAGGGTGTCGTCGGGCAAAGAAACGACTCCAAACGCGGCCGGCGCCTGGAGTCAACGGTAACCATTCGAATCCCGCGTAATCCGGACGAACCGGAGGCAGCCGCTATACCTCGTAGAGATAATCCTTGAGAATCACATGCGCCGACGACTGGCGCAGGCGGTTCAGCGCCTGGGCTTCCAGTTGCCGCACACGTTCCCGCGTGACGCCGATAGTCTGGCCAACCTCTTCCAGCGTATAGACGCGCCCGTCGGCAAGGCCATAACGCAGTCGCAGGATCTGGGCCTCGCGGTCGGGCAGTTTATCAAGCGCCTGCTGAAGCTGTACATGCAGCAAGTGGGTCGCCACTTCTTCAGACGGCGCCGGGCTATTGCTGTCTTCGACGAAGTCGCCGAAGGTGGAATCGCCCTCGTCATCAATCGGCGTCTCCAGGCTGACGGGCCGCCGCGAGATCTCAAGCAAGTTTTCAACTTTGTCGGGCGTCGTATCCATGCCGGTCGCCAATTCGTCGATCTTGGGTTCACGGCCCAATTCTTGCAGCAACTGCAACTGTACGCGGCGCATGCGATTCAACTGATCGCCCATGTGCACCGGTACGCGAATCGTACGGCCCTGGTCAGCGACAGCGCGGCTCACCGCCTGGCGAATCCACCAGGTGGCGTAGGTGCTGAACTTGTGCCCGCGCTGGTATTCGAACTTGTTCGTGGCGCGGATCAACCCGATATTGCCTTCCTGAATCAGATCGAGGAAGGGCACGCCACGGCCGATGTATTTCTTGGCTACGCTGATAACCAGCCGGGCATTGGCGCGGATCAAGTGTTCCTGCGCACTATCGCCGTCCATTATCGTCTCGCGCAGCCGCTGTTCTTCGCTCCAGCTCAAGACTTCGATCTGCTCTATTTCAGGTTCTTCCAAGCGGGCGCGGGCGAACACAGCCGCCTCCATGCGCTTGGCCAGCATGACTTCTTCTTGCGCGGTCAATAGCGGGACGCGTCCGGCTTCTTTGAGATACAAGCCGACGACATCATCCGTATCGAGAGCCGCCTGGTAACCGGCATCGCTGGTCAGATCTTTCTTCATGACCCGCAGCAGGGCGTCGCGCTCGTCCTTGTCGTCGACTTCGGGGAGGGCGGCCAGTGGGTCGTCGTCAGGCTTGTCATCCTTGGCAGCATCGTCGACGGGGACAACCTCGTCAACTTTCGCGGGCGCCGGGATAAGATCTATGCCGGCCTCCAGCAAGCTATCCATCAAGTCGTCGAGCAAAGCCACGTCGCCTTCGACATCCGGCAGCAACTCCAGAATGTCACTGTAGGTGACGAATCCGCTCGATCTGGACTTTTCGACCAGTCGCTTAAGGATCTCTTCCCGCTGCGTCAATTCCTTTACGTTGTCTAGCACTGCTACCACTGACACGCCTTTCTACTGTCGATCAGACACCAATTTCGCCACACGCAATCTAAACTTGGTTCCATCTGCTGGCAGTTGAAACCGCAAAATAACTATTCTTCATTCATGCGCCGCCATTCTCAAGCTAATACACCATTCGGCAGCGATGGCCTTGCTTATCGCGGAAACGCTCATTCGCTTCCGAAGGCGAGGCGCGACGCCGATACGAAGCCGGCCGCGTCCCGTTCCAAGAAAACAATTTAACGCGGATTCAATTACTTGTCAAGTTTTTGCTCAGATTACGCAGAGCAATCGCACCAGAACCAATTATGTGCCGAATGTCACATAAATCTACCACGATGTAGGGGCGACACTGTGTGTCGCCCATGAAAAGAGTGAGAATATCGTGGGCGATTCACAGAATCGCCCCTACATTGCCTCCTTTTTGCCAGAAAAGGAGTTAAATCTCGGTGTCCTCGGTGGTTAAAATAATCTGGTGCGATTGCTCTGTCTGCTTATACCCAGAGCAATCGCACCAAGAAATGAAAGGTGAATAGAATGGGTTCATCAATACGGATGAGGAGAGCCCGAGATGAGCCCAAGTGGCATAGCGGAGGCCTTTGCCAGTTTAGAAGATCCGCGTCGCGAACATGGTCAATTACACCCGTTGCTGGATATCATCATCATCGCGATCTGCGCGGTGATCAGCGGCGCCGAGACCTGGGTGGACATTGTTGATTTTGGCGAGGATAAAGAGGAATGGTTAAGGGGATTTTTAGAGTTGCCTAACGGTATTCCTTCGCACGATACATTTGCCCGCGTCTTCCAACTATTAGACCCTCAGCAGGTACAGTTGTGCTACCAAGATTGGATTAGCAGCATCAAGCCAGTATTAGCTGAAGGCGATATTGTGGCAATAGACGGCAAGACGATGCGGCGCAGCCATGATCGTAGGCAAGGAAAGAGCGCCTTGCATCTGTTGCATGCCTGGTCAGTGGAAGCCGGCTTGGTCTTGGGCAAGCGCGCTGTGGACGCGAAAAGCAATGAGATACCTGAAATTCCCGAATTGCTGAAATTGCTGTATTTGAAAGGCTGTATCGTGACTTTGGACGCGATGGGCTGTCAGAAAGACATCGTGAAGTCTATTGTTAGCGAGCACGGAGCGGATTATGTCATAGCCTTAAAGGAAAATCAGGGCAGTTTGTACGATGCAGCCCAGTCCCTTTTCGCTTATGCGGATGACCGCCATCCGCGCTTGATAGGTCAATATAGTCACAACGAAGAAATCAGCAAGCCGCGTGGTCGTGTCGAGCGCCGGGTCTGTGAAGTGATGACCGATGCCGCTGTCTTGAATGACTTAAGCCAGCAAGAAGGCTGGACGCGCTTGCAGTCGCTAGTCCGCGTCCAACATGCCCAATTACTGGATGGGCAGTGGCAAAACACGCAGACGCGCTATTTTATCTCCTCTTTACAAGGGAAGGATGCCAATCAACTCCAGCGAATAATTCGTTCGCACTGGCACATTGAAAATAAACTCCATCGGGTCTTGGATGTGACCTTTCGGCAAGACGACAGCCGTATTCGTGTAGGACACAGCCCAGAAAATTTCGCTGTGCTACAGCATATCGCCTTGGCTTTGCTCAAAAAACACCCCAAAAAAATCAGCCTGCGGCGCAAGCGATTACAGTCAGCGCGGAACGATAAGCTTCGATGGCAAATCCTCAAAGCATTTTCCGAATAGTGGTGCGATTGCTCTGCAGATTACGTTGTATTGCCCGTTCCTTGCTGACAAATTGCACACGATTATTCCCAGGGGACCTGCGCTGAAACGCAGCGCCGATGCTAGCGCGGCAAACATTTTAACAGGCAGACTTCCGCATTGGCGCACCGCTGCCCGAAGCATATGTTACACTAAGTTTGTAAACGGCGCTTGAGAACAACATCCGGGTAGTGTATCGAATTCGGTTGAAATAGAAATGACGTGAACTCCGATTCATGCTAGTTGTCCTAGCAAAGCAAAAGAACAGGAGCCACGTCATGTACACTAGGATAACGCAGCCAGGATATGGTTTCAAATCTTTTTTGGCGGGCCTGAGAGCCAAACTGGCCGCGACCGCGTCTCAAATGATTGAATCTCAACTGGAGCGGGAAGTCACCGCCCGGTTGTATCGCCAAGCCTACCAAAGGCGCTCGCAGGTATCGCGTCAAAGTCAAGCGACCTGTCAAGTCTGCGGCAGTCAGCAGGCTAGTGATTTTGTGCGCAATGGACGGCGTCGGCGTCAATTAGTGACGGATTATGGGGTGTTGCAGGTCTGGCTGCCGCGTGTGCGCTGTCAATGTAATGGCAGTGTCAAGATACCCTTTTCCATCCTCAAGCCCTATCAACAAATTTGGGATGATGTCTGTGATCGCATTGGGCGCTGGGCGGATTTAGGCTTGAGTTTGCGGCAAATGCAGGCGGAAATCGGCGAGCAGTGTGGCACTCAAATGGGCTTGCGGACTTTGAATCGGGAGGCGCAAGCGGTGCGGATGCCGCCAGCGATGCCCTTGACCAGTTGCCCGCCAGTGGTCATGCTGGACGCCATTTGGCTGACCTTGCTCGAGGATACCGGTCAGAGCAAAGTCGACAGTCGCCAACGCCAACGCTCGGTCAAAGCGCGGCGCAAAGTCTGTGTCCTGGTGGCTTTGGGACTGTATCCGCAAAACCGGCGCTGGGGCATTGTGGGCTGGCAGTTGGCTGAGGATGAAAGTCGCCAGGCTTGGGAAGGCCTCTTATCCGACTTGGCGGCGCGCAAGCTATATCGCCAACGGGGGCTGGAACACTTCATTCATGACGGCAGCAAGGGCTTGATTGCCGCGCTGAACTATCTGCACCCTCATGTACCACATCAACGTTGCGCCTTCCACAAGCTGCGCAATCTCTGGCAGAGCATTCAAGTCCCCGATGCCTTGCCCAGCGGACAAGCCCGTCAATTCAAACAGCGCATCCTGCAACCCATTCGCGCCATCTTTGAGGCGAAAGACAGTCGAGAAGCAACAGAATTAAGGGATGCTTTCTGTCGGACTTATGCCGAAACACAATCTGATTTAGTCGCCACGCTGCAACGAGATTGGCAGGAGACCATTGCCTTTTTCCGGGTACTGCAGCGATACCCTAAGTGGCCGCGCTCGGCTTTACGAACGACCAGCCTCTTGGAACGGGTCAATCGAATGTTGAGACGGCTTTTCCGCCCCAAAGGCGCATTTCACTCGAGGACAGGTTTAATCGCTACTGTCGCGCGTGTGCTTAACCCATATCGGCTCGTATGAATTTCAACCGAATTCGATACACTACCAACATCCGTGCAAACAACTACTCGCTATCCGCTGATTCTGAAATTGCTGCTGGGCCTGGGCGGAGTCTGGCTGGCCTCGCTGATGATGCTTCTGCTGGCGCCCATGATAAACGCCTACGGTCTCACTTTCGGCATACCGCTGGCATCAGCTTTGGCTGGCGTTATGGTAATCGCCGCGATGCTCGTCCTGTTTCTAAGTATGCCGCTGAGCTGGGGATTGGCCTGCGTCGGCTTGATCCTCGAATGGCTGGCCCGCCACAGAAACAAGCCCAAGGGCAAGCTAAAGCGGAAGCCCCGGCCGCAAGGTCGGTGCGTTCTTTCGAACGTGGCGCAACGAGTGATAGTGCAGCGTCTCGCGGAGCCTCGTGAAATTCGACAGGAATCGACCCAGGTTGAACTGTGCCAAGGCCTCGAAGTCGAGCTGGAAATGGGCATTCGGCGCGGACGCAATTGACCGATGGGATTCGCTCGCGCGCATTGCCCGCGATCTTCGTGTATTATGCACAAGGAAAATTCAAAAGTGCATAATGTTGCGCAGCTCCGTTGACGAATCCTCGATGTTTAACTAGAATGAAAACGTCACCAAATCAAAGCAGACCGGATATGTCAGTCGCATCGCAGTGTATCAGGCGTCGCCCGCGCGCAATCTACGAGTTCAGTGCGGGCCCTTTGTGTTGGTGACAACTGGCTTGACCCCAGACCGGGAAAATCGCCCTGATCTCGAAACTACGGTCAGGGTTTTTTGTTTGTGGAGGTCGCAACAGTGAAAGACATACGAGCGGGTGTTTACGGCGGATCGGGCTACGCGGGGCTGGACCTGGTCGAGATTTTGTCCGCGCATCCCGAGGTGGAGCTGCAGTTTGCGACATCTAATACTTATGCCGGCGATCCGGCGCCGGGTACCGAGTTGCGCTACATTCCGGCGGCGGATGTCTGCCCCGGCGATGTAGATGTCATATTCCTCGCCGTGCCGCACAAGACGTCCGCGGCTATGGCAAAAAAGGGCCTTGAGGCCGGCGTGAAAGTGGTAGACCTGTCGGCTGATCTGCGCCTGGATACACCCGAAGCTTACGAACAGTCCTACCATACGCCGCATCCGCATCCGGAATTGCTGCCAGCGCCATACGGCCTGCCCGAGATCAATCGCGCTGAGTTGCAAGGCGCTGATGTCGTGGCAACGCCGGGCTGCTACCCGACGACGACCTTGCTCGGCTTGTATCCACTGCTGCGATTTGGGGCGCTGCGCGACGATGCGCCTGTCATTGTAGATGCCAAGTCGGGCGTTACCGGCGCCGGGCGCAAACCATCGCTGACCACGCATTTCGCCGAAGTCTATAGCAATCTCATACCCTACAAGACGGGCCGCGCGCATCGCCACGTTGGCGAATTGGAGCAAGAAGCGCGCAAGGTCAGCGACGCCGTAGGGCCGGTCATATTTTGTCCGCACCTCTTGCCGGTGGATCGCGGACTGATGTCGAGCATCTACGTCAGTCTCAACGACTCCATGTCCAGCGATCAGGCGCATGACGCCTACCTGGAAGTTTATGGCGGCGAAGCGCTGGTGGATGTCCTGCCGCTTGGCGAGCAGGCGACGCTAAAGCATGCTGTCAAGACCAACAAATGCGTCATCAGCATTACGCCGGTCCTGGATCGCTATGCGCATATCACCAGCGTCACCGATAATTTGCGCAAAGGCGCTGCCGGGCAGGCGGTGCAGAATATGAATCTGATGTTTGGACTCGGCGAGACCCTGGGCTTGCTGTAGTGGAACGAAACATTTGCGTCGTTAAGATCTCCGGGCATTGCCTGGATGACGAGTTGCTGCTGCGCCAATTCGCCGCTACGGTGGCCGGGTCCAGCGAGCGTCTGGTCATTGTTCACGGCGGCGGCAAAGAAATCTCGCGCTTGCAGCAACAGCTGAACATCGAGTCGCGCTATGTGGATGGCTTGCGTGTCACCGACGCCGAGTCGCTGACGCTGGTGGAGATGGTTCTCTGCGGCGCCGTTAACAAACGTCTGGTGCGGCATCTGCTGGCCGCCGGCGTGGACGCGCAAGGTCTTTCCGGGGTAGACCGCGGATTGGTGCGGGCGCGGCAGATGCAGCATGATTCGGTCGACATGGCTTATACCGGCGAGGTGGAATCAGTGCGGCCGCAAGTCATCTGCGACCTCTTTGAACTCGGCGTGACGCCGGTGATCGCCCCGGTTAGTTTGGGAGCGGGCAGCAACTTCAACCTGAATGCCGACCCGGTGACCAGCGCTATCGCCCCGGCTATAGCGGCCCACAAGGTGGTATTCATTTCCAATGTCGCGGGCGTAATGGTCGACGGCGCGCTTCTGCCGAGCATCACGCGGGCGCAGGCCCAAGCTTTTATCGAGGGCGGTGTCATCGCCGGCGGGATGATTCCCAAGGCGCTGGCGGCGCTAGACGTATTGTCGGCGGGAATACCGGAAGCGGTCATCACGGACCTGGATGGCTGGAGCAACAATGGCGGAACCACGTTTATCGAGACGGAACGATAGAGAGGAACTATGTCTATTACGGCCGAAGTAATTCAGAAAGATCAGCAATACAGTGTGCCGGTGGCGGCGCGTCCGGACTTTGTCCTGGCGCGCGGCGAGGGTGTCACGCTTTATGACGCCGACGGCAAAGCCTACACCGACTGGGTAGCCGGTATCGCCGTCAACGCGCTGGGATATGGCGACAAGGAATTGATGGAAGCCGTCGGGCAGCAGATGGACCGCGGTCTGATCCACGTCAGCGGCTTATATCATACGCAGGCCCTGGCCGAGCTGGCCGAACTGCTCTGCGCCAATTCTTTCGCCGACAAAGTATATTTCTGCAACAGCGGCGCCGAAGCCAATGAAGGGGCGCTGAAGTTCGCGCGCAAGCTGGCGTACATGAATGAGCAACCGAACAAGACCAAAGCCGTCAGTTTTACCAAGGCCTTTCATGGGCGTACCATGGGCGCGCTGGCGATGACGCCTAGCGAAAAGTATCAGACGCCATACAAACCCATGATGCCGGGTTCGGTCGTGGGCGAGTTCAACTCTATTGAAAGCGCAGCGGAATGCATCGACGCCGATACAGCCGCGGTCATTGTCGAGCCGATTCAGGGCGAAGGCGGCATCAATATCGCCACGGCTGAATTCCTGCAAGCCCTGCGCCGGCTCTGTGATGAATACGAGGCGGTGCTGATTTTCGACGAGATTCAGTGTGGACTGGGGCGCGCCGGCGATTTGTGGGCGCACTCATTCGCGGATATTTCGCCGGACATCATGACGCTGGCCAAGCCCTTGGCTGGCGGTCTGCCCGTTGGCGCGATCCTGGCCACCGACGCGGTAGCCGGCGCGATGAAACCGGGCGATCACGGCTCGACATTTTCCGGCGGCGCTGTCGTGATGCGCGCGGCGGAAGTAGTAATCAAGCGCGTGCTCAGCCCTGGCTTCATGGAGCATGTCGCGGAAGTCGGCGAATACTTGCTCGAGCGCCTGTCCGAGATCAACAGCCCGCATATCACCGATGTGCGCGGCCGCGGACTGATGGCGGGCGTCGAGCTGGATATTGCGCCCGCGGGCGTCGTCAACGCTGGCTACGAGCATGGTCTGCTGCTGGTCAGCTCGGGAACAAATGTCATTCGTTTTGTGCCGCCGCTGATCGTCGAGAAGCAGCATGTGAACGAGCTGATTGCGAAGCTGACGCAAATTCTGGAGGAGATCGATGTCGAAGATTAACCCATCGATTGATTCGGTCGCGGGTTTTCGCGCCGCCGGCGTACATGCCGGGTTAAAAAAGGAGGGCGCACTGGATTTTTCCCTGGTCGTCAGCGACGTGGATTGCGTCGCGGCGGGCGTCTTCACACGCAACAAAGTCAAGGCGGCGCCGGTTCTGCTGGACATGGAGCGTGTGGCGAGCAACCCCGAATCGATTCGCGCGGTGGCGACCAATACCATCAGCGCCAACGCCTGCACGGGATCAATTGGGCTGGCTAACGCGCGGGCCACGTCTGACATGGTGGCTGACGCGCTTGATATCTCGGCGGAGCAAGTGCTGGTGATGTCAACCGGCGTCATCGGCACGCACCTGCCGATGGAGAAAATCGCGCGCGGCGTTGAGCTTTCGAGATCGAATCTCGGCGATGACTGGCGCGCCGCCGCCGCCGCCATCATGACAACGGACACGCGTCCCAAACTGGGCTCGCTGCGCGTCGAGACGGATGAAGGCAGCTATACCTTGGCCGGCATGGTCAAAGGCGCCGGCATGATCGCGCCTAATATGGCCACCATGCTGAGTGTGATTGTGACCGACGCTGCGCTGAGTACGTCCGCCGCCAACGACGCCTTGCGGAGCGCGACTCAGGAGAGCTTCAACCGCATCGTCGTCGATGGCGATACCAGCACCAACGATACAGTTCTACTATTAGCAAATGGCGAAAGCGGCATATCCGCCACGAGCGAAGAGGAACTCGCCGCTTTTGAAGCAGCGCTGACCGACCTCTGCCGCTATCTGGCCCAGGAGGTTGTGCGGGACGGAGAAGGCGTCACCAAGTTCGTCACGCTTGATGTCGTAAACGCCGAATCTGATGCGGCCGCCGAGCGAATCGGGCAGACCATCGGCGCTTCGGTTTTGACGAAGTCGGCATTCTACGGCAGCGACGCCAATTGGGGCCGAATTGTGGCGGCGGCCGGGCGAGCTGGCACGGCCTTTGAACCCGACAGCACCTCGCTGTGGGTGGCTGCCGGCGAGTCGCTGGCGGAATATCAACGCGGTCTTGAGATCTTCAGCGGCGGCATGCCCACCGACTATCAGGAAGCCGATGCCGCCGAAATCATGGCCGAGCCATCCATCACGTTCACGCTCGATTGCGGTATGGGCGGGGGCTGCGCAACCATCTGGACGTGCGACATCAGCCACGACTACATTTCCATTAACGGCGATTATCGGTCCTGAATTATGCAGGCTGTTCTGGTTCTGGAGGACGGGAGGGTATTCCCCGGCGAAGGCTTCGGCGCGGGTGGCCTGTCGACCGGCGAAATTGTCTTCAATACTTCAATGACCGGTTACCAGGAGATCCTGACCGACCCCTCATACCATCGGCAAATCATCACGATGACGGCGCCGCATATCGGCAATACTGGCATCAATTTGGAAGATCCCGAATCGGGCAAGGTGTGGGCGGCCGGATTCGTCGTGCGCTCGCTCAGCCCCATCGTCAGCAATTGGCGCAATCGCGGCGATCTGGCGTCGTACCTGGAGCAGCACAATATCATCGGTGTATCCGGCGTGGCGACGCGCGCGCTGGTTCGGCATATCCGTGACCGGGGCGTGATGCGCGCTGCGGTGGCGCACGGCCAGGCTGCGGACGACATCAACGGCCTTATACAGACGGCCCGCGACGCCATCGACATGTCGGGCGCCAACCTGGTTGATGAAGTCTCGGTAGCCCAAGCTTACGACTGGCATGAAACGAGCGATTCTCGCTGGTATGGCGACTCCCTTGCCGCTTCCACGAGCCCTCTGGTCATCGCGTACGACTTTGGCATCAAGCGTAATATCCTGCGCATGCTGACCGATCGCGGGCTGCGCGTCAAAGTCGTGCCGGCCTGGACGCCCGCTGCCGAAGTGGCGGCAATGCATCCGGCCGGGGTTTTCCTCAGCAATGGGCCGGGCGACCCCGCGGCCGTGAAGTACGCCATCACCAATATAAAAGCCTTGCTGGGTCAGGTACCGATATTCGGCATCTGCCTGGGTCATCAGATCTTGGCGCTGGCCCTGGGCGGCGTCACCGAGAAAATGCGTTTCGGGCATCGCGGGGGCAACCAGCCGGTGAAGAATCTGGCCAGCGGCGAGGTCGAGATCGCGGCGCATAATCATGGCTTCGCGGTGTCAGCGGCCAGCGAATTGGGCGGCGGCGAAATCACACACCTCAATCTGAACGACAATACAGTCGCTGGCCTGCGACACAAGCAGCTGCGAGCCTTCAGCGTGCAATACCATCCCGAAGCCTCGCCGGGCCCACACGACTCTCTGTATCTCTTCGACGAATTTGTCGATGCGCTGTGGGCGCATGACCCCAAGCCGGCTCGCTCTCGCTGAAAGGAAGCCATGCCAAAGCGCGCTGACATAGACAGCATCTTGATTATCGGCTCGGGACCGATTGTGATCGGCCAGGCTTGCGAGTTCGATTACAGCGGCGTGCAGGCCTGCAAGGCGCTGAAGGCTCAGGGCTATCGCGTGGTGCTGGTGAACTCCAACCCGGCCACGATAATGACCGACCCGCAATTCTCCGATGCGACCTATATCGAGCCCTTGACGGCGGAAATCTGCGAAAAAATCATCGCGCAGGAGCGACCGGACGCCTTGCTGCCGACAGTCGGCGGGCAGACGGCGCTCAATCTGGCGGTGCAGCTGCAAGAGCGCGGCGTACTCGACGAATACGGCGTCGAGTTAATCGGCGCTACATTGACGAGCATTCAACTGGCTGAAGACCGCCAACTCTTCAACGAGACCATGACCGAAATCGGCCTGCAAGTGCCCGAGAGCAAGGTCGTCAGCAGCGTGGACGGCGCGCTGGATTTCGCCGCGCAGATTGGCTTCCCGATTCTGATCCGCCCGTCCTTTACTATGGGGGGCGCTGGCGGCGGCGTAGCTTACGATGAGGATGAATTGCGGCGCGTGGCGTCCAACGGCATCCATCAAAGCCCGGTCGGGCAAGTGCTGGTCGACAAAAGCCTGCTGGGCTGGAAGGAATACGAACTTGAGCTGATGCGGGACGGCGCAGGCAACTTTGTCGTGGTCTGCTCGATCGAGAACCTCGACCCGATGGGTGTGCATACCGGCGACAGCATCACCATTGCGCCGGCGCAGACGCTGACCGACCGCGAACTCCAGCGACTACGCAATATGTCGCGCCGGATCTTCGACCGCGTCGGCATCACCACCGGCGGGGCCAATGTGCAGTTCGCCATCAATCCTGAAGACGGCGAAGTCAACGTCATCGAGATGAATCCGCGTGTGTCCCGCTCCTCCGCGCTGGCCAGCAAAGCGACCGGCTTTCCCATCGCCAAGATCGCGGCGCTGGTGGCGGTCGGCTTCACGCTGGATGAGATCCCCAACGACATCACGCTCAAGACGCCCGCCAGCTTTGAACCGTCGCTGGACTACATCGTGGTGAAGATTCCGCGCTGGGATTTCAAGAAATTCGCCGGCGCCGACCCGGTTTTGGGCCCGCAAATGAAAGCGGTGGGCGAGGTCATGGCGATCGGCCGGACTTTCCCCGAAGCCTTGCAGAAGGGCGTACGCTCGCTGGATATCGGCATCGATGGTTTTGGCAGCGAAATTGATGCTCATCAGCCAGCCGAGGTCTTGAGCGTGCCCACGGCGCAGCGTCTGTTTCAAGTCGCCAGCGCCCTTGCCGATGGCATGACCGGCGAAGAAATCGTGGAACAGACGCTCTTTGATCCCTGGTTCGTGCAACAAATGCGCGATCTGATGCAATTGCACGATACGGTCATTCGCAAAGGGCTACGCCTGAGTGACTTGGACGAACGAGACTTGTTTCGGCTCAAGCGCTACGGCTTCAGCGATGTTTATATCGCTCGCCTCGTCGGCCAGGATGAGATTAGCGTACGCGATTATCGCAAAGCCCTGGGCGTAAGGGCTAACTTTTATCGCGTCGATACCTGCGCGGCTGAGTTCGAAGCCATGACGCCTTATTTGTATTCAACTTATGAAATGGAAGACGAAGCGGCGCCGTCGGACCAGCCCAAGGTGATGATCCTCGGCGGCGGACCCAATCGCATCGGCCAAGGCATTGAGTTCGATTATTGCTGCGTACACGCCTGCTATGCGCTGAAAGCACTCGGATACGAGACGATCATGGTCAATTGCAATCCGGAGACGGTGAGCACGGATTACGACACCGCGGACCGGCTTTACTTCGAGCCGCTGACGGCGGAAGATGTCATGAACATCGTCGACAGAGAGCAGCCCGATGGCGTGCTGGTGCAATTCGGCGGGCAGACGCCGCTGAACATCGCCCGCGATCTGGCGGAGATGGGCGCGCCGATCTGGGGCACGTCAGTCGACACGATTGACCTGGCTGAAGACCGCGAGCGCTTTAACGAATTGATGCGCCGGCTCAACATTGCACAGCCGGCGGGCGCGACGGTGCGGACGCGCGAAGAGGCGGCGCAAACGGCGGCTGCCATCGGCTATCCTGTGCTGATTCGCCCCAGTTATGTCTTGGGCGGGCGCGGCATGGCGATCGTCTTTGACAAGGGGCAGCTGCTGGCTTGGCTGGACGATAATGTGGAATGGAGCGGGCATCCGGTGCTGATTGACCAGTTTCTGGATGATGCCTACGAGGTCGATGTCGACGCGCTCTGCGACGGGGCGCAGGTAACCATCGGCAGCATCATGCAGCATATCGAGGAAGCAGGCGTGCACAGCGGCGACTCGGCTTGCGTCGTGCCACCCTACAAAATCAGCTATTTTCATTTGGACATTATTCGCGACCATACCCGCCGCATTGGTCTGGCGCTGGGCGTAAAGGGGCTCTTCAATATTCAGTTCGCAGTCAAAGACGACGAGGTCTATGTGCTGGAGGTGAATCCCCGGGCCAGCCGCACGGTGCCCTTCATCAGCAAAGCCACCGGACGGCCGCTGGCCCGTTACGCGGCGCAGATTGCGGCGGGCAAGAGTCTGGCGGGACTTGGCTTTATTGAGGAGCCGGACGTGGCCGGTTTCTTCGTGAAAGAAGCCGTGTTTCCCTTCCAGAAATTCCCCGGCGTCGACGCCAGGCTGGGGCCCGAAATGCGCTCGACCGGCGAAGTGATGGGGCACGCCTCAAGTTTTGGGCACGCATTTGTCAAGTCGCAAGCCTCGGCGGGTTCTCCGCTGCCGGAAGCTGGTACAGTATTCATCAGCGTAAATGATTTCGACAAGCCAGTGGTCGCCAAAATCGCGCGTGATTTGGAAAAACTCGGCTTTGCGCTGGTGGCGACAGATGGGACTTCGCGTTGGCTGAATCAGGTCGACATCAAGACCGGGCGAATTAACAAACTGTCGCAAGGCCGGCCGCATATCATTGATGCCATGCAAGATGGAGAAGTCGACTTGGTGATCAACACGCCACTCGGCAGCCAGGCGCGCGAAGATGGCGTCGCCATCCGCAGCCGGGCCTACGCGCTCGGCATCCCCATCGTCACGACTATGAGCGCTGCCGCCGCCACCGTGCAGGGCATCAAGCGCATGAGCGAGAAACCGCTGAGCGTTCGCAGCTTGCAGACGCACTATGCGGCAGTCAATTAAAGTTAGGTAGGACGAGGTAAGGTCTATGGCGCTGGCATATGAGCGATACCTAAAAGAGGTCTTGATCGACGAGCGCAAATTGCAGACGCGCATCGCCGAGCTCGGCGTTCAGATCTCGAAGGACTATGCCGATTGTGAAGACTTGATGCTGCTTTGCATTCTGAAGGGCGGCGTGATGTTCTTGTCCGACCTGTCCCGTCATATCCTGACGCCACATATGATCGACTTCATGGCGGCGAGCAGTTATGGGCCGGGCGCGCGGCAAGCTTCCGGTTCCGTGCGCATTGACATGGACCTGCGCATGGATGTGAAGGGCAAACACGTGCTCGTCGTTGAGGACATCATCGACAGCGGATATACACTGGCCTTTGTCATCAAGACGCTGCAGAACCGCGAGCCGGCCAGCTTGAAGCTTTGCGCGCTGCTCAACAAGCAGTCGCGCCGCGAAGTAGACATCAAGGTCGACTACATCGGCTTTGATATCGAGAACAAATATGTCTTCGGCTACGGCCTGGATCTCGATGAGCGCTTTCGGAATCTGCCCTTCGTCGGTGTGGCCCGCCTGGATGCCTTGGGCGATGAATGACCCGCTCCCGCAACTGTCATGGACCGACTTTGTCTATGACATTGCCCATCTGCTGAGAACGCGCGAAATCGCTACGCCCCTCTATCTCGTTGGCGGCGCCGTGCGCGATGCCTACCTGCGACGCGAAACCACGGAAATCGACATCGCAGTGGATGGCGACGCCGTCGGCGTGGCGCGACGAGTCACGGACCGGCTGGACGGCGACATATACGTCATGGACCGTGAGCGAGGCGTCGCGCGAGTTATCGTGATGCTAAAAGACGAGCGCATTTGTGTTGACTTTGCGCGTTTCCGCGGCCGCGCGTTGGAGCAGGACCTGCGCGATCGCGACTTCACCATGAACGCGATGGCTGTTGATTTGCTGGGTGATTTGCAGGTGCTGATTGATCCACTCGGCGGCATATCGGATTTGCGCCAAAAGGTGCTGCGCAGCTGCTCTGCGACTTCGTTCGCGGACGATCCCGTGCGAATCTTGCGCGCAGTACGCATGAGCGCTCAGTTTGACTTGAGAATTCATCCGGACGCGGCCAAACAGATCCCGGCGCTGTCGGCTGAGCTGGCGCAGGTATCGGGCGAGCGCGTTCGCGACGAGCTTTTCAAGCTGCTTGGCTTGGAGCGAGCGGCGCGGGCGCTGCGCGTACTGTTGCATATGAACTTGCTGCAAGCGCTGATGAGGCCGCGGCGCGCTGGCGAAAATCGCGAACGTATAGCCGGGCTTGGTCCCGAAACCTGGAGCGACTCGCTAGCCGTGGTCGAGCGTATGAGCGCGCTGCTCACGGCTGTCAGTTCCCGGCGCACCGACAATACAGCGGCGGCATTTGACCTGGGCATGCTGGTCATTCAACTGGATCGCTTTCGCGCGGCGCTGCAGGTGCACCTTGCGCAGGAGTACGGCAGGTCCCGGTCGCATGCGGAATTGCTGACTTTGGCCGCGTTGCTGCATAATCGCCCGCAGGCTGATATCGACTCCTTGCTGGCTGCGCTTAAACTGTCGAGCGCGGAAGAGCGCCATCTCCTGCGCGCCGTCGCCAACTATCGGCGGCTAAGCGACCGGCAATCCTGGTCGGCGCTGGATGTACATCGATTCTGGTACGAACTGGGCGTTAGCGGCATTGATGCCATCTTGCTGGGGACCGCGCAATACCTGGGCACCCATCGCAGTGGCATTAGACAGCATGAATGGCTGGCATTTGTTGACTCCGTAACGACCTTGTTGGATGCCTACTTCAATCGCTACGACGAGATCGTCGATCCCGCGCTGCTGCTCGATGGCAATGACATCCGCCGGCTCTGCCAGCTTAAGCCCGGACCCGTCATCGGCCAGCTGCTAAGGGCATTGCGGGAAGCGCAAGTGACGGGCGCCGTGCAGACCGCAAACGAGGCTTCCGATTTTGTCCTCAGGCAGGCCGCGAGCGGCAAGAACTAGGCCGGTTACGGTGCGACTGGAACTTCCTCGGCGCCTGTTTCTCCAGCGACAAAGCGAAAGAATAGCAGCATGGTGCCGCCGTATCTGCGTTGGTCCTTTAATTCGAGATGCGCAAAACTCAGCGCGGCGTCGAATTCTCTGGGATCAATCTGCACGATGATACGGGTATCCGCGTGACGCCAGGCGGCGTTCTGCTCCAGCGCGCGCAGACACTTGCGCCAAATGTCCTGGTACTGTGGCGGGGCGATGTAAATGTAATCAAAGCGGCGCTGGGGCGGCCGGCTCAACAGCTGGAAGGCATCTCGCCTTACTACGGCCGCGCTATCCGACAGTCCGGTGTGGTCGAGATTATCGCGAATGACCCGGCAAGCGCGTCGATTCAATTCAACGAATAGGGCGAAGTCCGCGCCTCGGCTGAGCGCTTCAATGCCGACGCTGCCGGTGCCGGCAAACAGGTCGAGGAAACTCGCCCTGTGGATGCCGCTGCCGATGATGCTGAACAGGGCCTCTTTGACCCGGTCCATCACTGGACGCGTACTGTCCCCGGGCACGGCTTTTAATTTCATGCCGCGCGCTTTGCCGGCGATCACGCGCAAAGACATCGTCAGGCTTGCGTTTCTACGCCGCTGCGAACGGCGCGCATATTGGACAAGGGCAGGTTGATGCGGCCGTCCCCGCTGCCTGAGACAATCAGCCGCCGCGATTCAGTCTGGTTGAGCGCCTCGCGAATAGCGGCATGGATGAGCGTTGGCGTGCCTTTGAGCAGATGCTCTACATCATTGAGCCCGCCGCAAGCAGCGAAGCTGAATTCAGCGGGCGCCTTGGCCAGGCTGTCGGAATCCTGGCGCGTATCCCAGTTCAAGGCTTGGATTGGCAATTTGCTGAATAACGACAGCATAGGCGATGGTCCCCCGACTTGCACGATATTCAGCCACCAATGATCCGGCAAATCGGCGAGGATATTATGCAGATGGGGCAGAATGAATGTCCGATATTGATGTTCCGACATGTAATCGTGGCTGGCGAATTCTGTGACGAGGAATACGCCGGCAAGGCTGGGAACTTTTTTCAGCGTGTCCAGGAAGCGCATTGTGCTTTCCGTCAGCTGATTTAATCCGCTGCGCAAGCGGTCCGGCCGCAGTCGCATATCCCGCAGCGCCTTTTCCCGCCCGGCCATTTGCGTTGCTTGAATGAAGGGACTATAGACGGTTAGCAATACTGGAACTGCTTCGGCTTGTAGCGCCTGGCCGATCAGTCGCGCGCACTGCGCCTGCTGCAGCAGGTTGCCGCGCGCCGGGGACAGCGGCCGAATCTCGGTCCAATCCAGCGAACGCCCGATCACTCGCTTGGTGATCTTGCGTATGCCCTTCGCGTCGCCATCCCAGTAGTCTTGCACACCGAAATCGACGACCTGGTATGCGCGCGACGGCATCAGGCGAACGAAATCCCAATTGTAATCATGCTGAAAATCGATGGTGGATCGCGCTAAATCGGCATAGCGTTGGTCGTCGCCGGGCCAATGCCGCCAAAGGGCGACCGGCGCGCGATCGACCGTTTCGCCCGCGATCGCGCGCTCGAGTCGTTCGCGCTTCTGCATCGTTTGGCTAGCTGGCCGCGCCTACGTCCTCAAGACGCTGATTCAGCATCCGCGTGAGCATCATGTAGCGGTCATCAGCGTTGCTGTCGAGGTCATTGTCGCCCAGTTGCCCTTCGGCCTGCGACGTCTTTTGCACGGCTGAAAGCGCTTGCTCGGTATTATCCAGCGCGGTCCGAAAGGCCACCCCCGCGGCTTCATTCTCGCCCAGGGCTTTATGCGCCAGTCCCAGTCCGTAGTGCGCATCCACATTGGCCGGGTTAGCCTCAATTATGCTGCTGAACATGTCGATCGCGCCCCTGGAATCGCCGTCACGATGAAGGCGCCAGGCTTGGCCAATCTTTTCTGCCGATGACATAGCGGACATAGGAACTCCTTCTTTCGTAATTGACGCCGCTGCCGCCGACCTTGCCTGATTCCCGTGGTCAGCCGACATACTCCGTATTCTACCCTAAACGCGCGACTATGCTAACTATGCGCCGGATGCGTAGTGTAAACGGCGGGCTAGTAATCACAGCGTCTTGCCGCGCTATAGCGCCAGTGCTATGCTACACCGAGTGCAAAACTGCCATAGAATAACCTATGAAGATAAGACGCGCGCGCTTGGCCGACCTGGAAGCGGCCGCTTCGCTGTGGTATGAGCGCATGGCTATGCTGCGCGAATCTGCCAGTTGGGTTGAGTTCGCGCCTGACACAATGGACCGCTGGCGTGTGCGCGCCAAGGATTGGATCGATAATGCCGACTGCGCCTTTTTCGTCGCCGAAGCGGATGGACGGATCGTAGGCATGGCGGTCGTGACTGTGAGCGAAGGAAACCCCGGCCTGAACCCTGAACGTAGCGGCGTCTTGATGCAGCTGGCTGTCGATCTGCACCAGCCTCATAGCGGCTTAAGCGGGCGCCTGATCGTGGCGGCAAAATCTTGGCTGCTGTCTAAGGGCGTATCAGTCCTTGATGTCTGGGCGCCGGCCAGTTATCCAGTTGAAGATGCCTTCTGGCGCGCGCAAGGCGCAACCTTGAGCGCGCGGCATTACAGGCTGCGTTTATGATCAGACTTGCGCGTGAAAGCGATGCCCGGCGCATCGGCGAATTGTGGGAAGAAATGGTCGCGTATCATGCGCAATTCGACGCATTCACTTTTCGCGCGGCCGAAAATGGCGCGGAATTGTACGAGCGCCGGCTGCTGGAACGACTGGGCGACCCGCAATCCCGAGTCCTGGTGGCGGAAGCGGGCGGCGAAGTCGCGGCTTACGCCAGCGCCATGATCGCGGATATCACGACCGAGATGTTTCAGCCACTGCGCTGCGGGCTCTTGGCCGACATCTACGTCAGCGCGCTTTATAGGCGGCGCGGCTTGGGCCGTGGCCTGGTCGAACGGCTATGCCTCTGGTTTCGCGATCACGACCTATCGCATTTTGAGTGGCACGTCAGCGCCAAGAATCATGAGGCTTTGGCTTTCTGGGAAGCGATCGGCGGCAAGCCCACGATTCTTCGTATGTGCGCGGATGTGCCGGGAGAAGGATAATGACCGACTTGCTCTATCTTGAAGACAGCTACATGAAAGAATTCACGGCGACGGTGGCGGGCCACGACCTTAAACAGAATGGAGTCATGTTGGATCGCAGCGCGTTTTATCCGGGCGGTGGCGGCCAACTGCCCGACCAAGGCGCCTTATTCATCGGCGAGCGGGAGTATCGCGTGACCAAGGTTCGCCGAGGCAGTGTACATATCATTGACGGCGAATTGCCGCCACCTGGCAGTTCGGTTCGCGGTGTTTTGGATTGGGAGCGCCGCTACAAAATCATGCGCACGCACACGGCGATGCACATCTTGTGCGGCGTAGTATGGCGGGATTACCAGGCCAGCGTCACCGGCGGCAATATGGACATTCTGGCCGGGCGCATGGACTTCGAGTTCGAGCGCTTGCAGCCGGAAGTTATTGACGAGATTCAAAAGCACATCAATCACGAAGTTAGCGCCGCGCGCCAAGTGCGTACAAAGATTTTGCCACGCGAGCAAGCCTTCCAGATTCCCGACTTGATTCGCACCAAGATCAACTTGTTGCCCGAGAGTATCACGGAAGTGCGCACGGTTGAGATCGTTGGCCTGGACCTGCAAGCCGACGGCGGAACGCACGTGGCCAACACCAGCGAAGTCGGCAGTATTTCCATCACAAAATACAAGAGCAAAGGCGGCATCAACAAGCGCCTCTACGTGGAGATCAGCGATTGATGCGCTATTTGCATCCGGTGCAAGCGCACGAACAATTCGTAGCGGGCGGCGTATACCGCTTCAGCAAAGATGACAAGGCGCTGGACAAAACCGAAGCCTGGACCATCCACAGTCATGCGGACGGAGAACGCTTCATCCGCATCGACATGGATGCCCGGCGCGAAGAAGGCAAGTCAATCCTGGTGGAAGCCCTGCAAAACTGCAGCGGGGGATTAGCGCGCTGGGATCTGCGCTACGAAAACGCCAACTTCCAGGGCGGAGTCAAGCTGCTGCGCGCCAGTTACCAAGTCGTGGATGGGCGGTTGCAAGTGGGCTTCAATATGAATGGCGCCGAGCGTCAATATCGCGAAGTCGATCTCCCTGCCGCTACGCTCATTGACATCCCGCTGCTGATATTCCGCGGCGAGACGATTCGCGCAATCTCCAAGCGGGCGGCCGAGCCACTATCGATCTTCGTACCAATGTTTGAGCACGCGCAGCTCTTTCCTGGTACGCTCCAAAGTATGAATGCGCCAATTGATGAAGACGGCGATGATATCTTGATGTTGGGCGCGCGGCAGGTCTCGGTAAAACGCTATCGCTACCGCGATCGCGCAGCGCTGTACTGGGTCGATGAGCACGGCGTGGTTATCAAGCGCGTCAACGCCTTCAAGCAGCAGGAAATCGTTGTGCAAATCAGCAACTACGTCTCGCCGCAGAATTGATGCCTTGACCACCGCAGATCCAGACGCCCGCGCAATCTGAGAGCCATGTGACATGCTGAAACGAATGCAAATATTCTTCGGGCCGCGCAACTTCCGCGCCTTCGTGGCCCTGCTGGCGATAACCGGCTTGGCCAGCCTGGCGCTGAATGTCCTGGCCGATGCCTCGGATTTAGTACCAGCCCTGCAGACCATGCTGCTGCTGATATTCATTGTTGGCGCCGCCTGGCTGGTGATGGCTCGCTTGCCCGCGGAAGAACGCAAACGCTGGCTGGCGGTGATTCTGCCGTCGATTTTGGTCATGGGCATCGGATCGCTGGCCCTGCCTCAGGCCGCAGGCTTGTTCGTCGGCGCCGGGCTCGGTTGGATGGTGGCGGGCATTTTCATATTTCGGAATATTGGCGGGCCGCGCAGCTACAAAGCGGCAGTGAAGGCCATGCGCAAAGGCGACTACCGGACGGCCGTCGCTGAGATGACCGCGCAGATCAAACAAGAGCCAAAGCGCGCCGAGCACTATCGCTTTCGCGCCGAGCTTCATCGTTTATCGGGCGACCTGAAGTCGGCGCGCCGCGACTATACGCGAATGACCGTGCTGGATGCGGATTCCGCAGTGGCTCACAACGGCTTGGCCGAAGTGGAATTGCAGGCCGGGCGCTTTGAAGCGGCGCGGCAGGCAGCGCAAATCGCTCAGCAGTTGGCGCCGGATGAATGGGTCACTGCTTACAATCTGGGTATGATCGAAGATCGCCTCGCGGACCATGCGGCGGTCGCGCGCCATCTCATGACTGCGCTGGAGCTAAAGATACCCGATTCTCGACACAGACTGCTGGCGCATTTATACTTATACAGGGCGCATCTCGGGCTGGACAATGACGATGCTGCCGCTCGTGCCTTAGCGGCGCTCAAAAGCGAACGAGCCGGCCTGGAAGAGTGGCAAGTGATAATGAGCGCGGATGAAGCGCAAGCCCTGCGTGATGTGCTCACGGATGACATTGAATCGGCGCGCCGCCTAATTGAGGGCGAGCCAACTGAAGCAGTAGTGGAGTAGGGGAGCAACCGTGTCCGTTCGCCGCCGCATAGCTTGGGGAGCGGTAATTGTTTCAGTCGCCTTCGCGGCCTTGGGTTTCATCGTCTTTGCCCTAGGCGTTCTCATTGAGCTGGCGGATGGCATAACACAGCCGCTGGACCCGTATATCTCGCCGGTGATGCAAATGTCGCTCGCCGGGCTCTGTTTGTCGGCGACGATGGTTTTGCTAGGCTTCCTGCTGGTTGGCATCCTGCTGGCGCGCCAGTCCAGGCATTATGGCGCCGGCTACGGCGAGGCCTATCGTCTGATACAGAAGATGCAATTTCCCCAAGCGATCCAATTGCTGGAGCGCGTGCTGGCTGGCGGCAAGATCACGCCGGATCTGCTGATGCTGCTCACCAGCGCTTACGCCTATAACGGACAACTGGCGAAGGCGCAGGAAACAGCTGACCGCGCCGTCGAGATGTTCCCGGGCGACGCCGGCGCCTATATTACGCTGGCCAACGGCTACCGCATGCAGGCGAGTTATGGCGAAGCGGCCATCGCGCTGCAAACCGCGGCGCAGCTTTCCCCGGCGCAGCCGATCGTCTGGGCGGAGCTGGGCTTTGTGCAGCAATTGTCAGGCGAGCATGATTCGGCGATAGAATCCTTCAAACATGCGGCGCTCTATTCCATGCCCTCGATGTATGCGGTGCGTGTCAACTACCACTTGTCGCGCCACTACCTCAAAGTAGGCGAGCGCGACACTGCGGAAAGCGCGACGGATCGCATGATCGCGACCCAACAGGGTTTGCAGGCCTGGAAATCGACGCTGCGCGCGCTGCAAGGCACGGCTTACGGCAGCCTGCTGCACTACGAACTGGAAAAAATCGAAGACGCAATCGCCGAGAAGCAGGGCAAGCGGAAGAACGAAACATGATGTTCTTGCGGGACTTTGCGCGGCGTTTCCCCGCTTGGGACGCGTCGGTCAAAGCTTCGCTGGCCCTGGCGCTTCTCTTGTTCGTACTGCTGATGGCGCTCGGTCTCGGCGGGCCGCCCGCGGTTCGGCTGCCGGCTCGTATCGGCGCCTTCGGTGTGCTTGTGACCGGACAACTCCTGTTTCTTTGGGGCAACCGACGCGAAATCTCCCCCTATCACCAGGCACAGCAGCGCTTCATCGCCGGCGATTTCCGCGACGCCAAAGCGATCCTCGAAGCAAGTCCCGCCACGTCGCGCGAATCAGCCGATGCGCTGGTTTTACTTGGCAACTCTTACCGTCACCTGGCGCAATTTGACCAAAGCCGTAGCGTCCTGGAACGGGCGCTGGCGCTTAATCCGCGGCATCATCTGGCCCATTTCAGCCTGGGCAAGCTCTGCCTCATTCTCGGTCATTATGCTGCTGCTCGCGAATCTATTGCGCTGGCCCTGGAGCTTGGCGCGCCGGCCATTGTCCGCTTTGAGTTGGGACAAGCCTGCTTGCTGGCGGGCGATGAGGACGCGGCGCAGCGTATCTTCAGCGATTTGCCCGCCGAATACAGCGACGAGCAAGAGCAATCGCTGCTGCTGACTTACTACTTGCATCGTCTTGGTGCAGCGGAGCGCCCGCAGGCGGGTAAGATCAGCGCCAGCTTGGAGAATATCCGGATGGATGCCGCCAAGTATGCCGATACCGCCTACAGCGATCATTTGGCGCAAGTTCTTCTGCATCTGGAAAGATGGCTTGCGGCCGCCTGAAACCTTGCGGCCCATTGATTACGAACAGTGTCCCGGTCACTGAGTCTACCCTTTCGCAATAAATCGGTTTACGCCATAATTCGGGCGAATAATTGTTTCCCAAGGGAATCATCAAAACGAGGAGGTGCTTACGTGGTGTCGCATGGTTACACACCGCGGGCCATTGCCGCATTGATACGTCAACTGCACTAAGGTTCGGATTCCGCAGTCAGCAATTTCGTATCAATGGCATGGAGTGAACGTAAGTCATGTTTAGGGAAGTAAACTCGCAGGTCAACAGCGCAGTCATCAACCGCCTGGAACAGCAGCAGTTGGATTTCTGGCGTTACCACCGCATATTTGAGCGCACGACCGAGGGACGTGAAGAGGCGCCCCGCTACGTCTTTTACGAGGGCCCGCCCACTGCAAACGGTACGCCGGGCAGCCACCATGTCATGTCGCGCGCCTTCAAGGACATGTTCCCGCGTTACAAAGTGATGCAGGGCTACTACTGTCTGCGGCGCGGCGGCTGGGATACCCACGGTCTACCGGTCGAAATAGAAGTGCAGAAAGAACTTGGCTTCGAAACCAAGGCGCAAATTGAAGAGTACGGCGTGGCGAGATTTAATGCCATGTGCCGCGCCAATGTCTTTCGCCACATCACCGAATGGGAGAAGCTGACCGAGCGCACTGCCTTTTGGGTCAACCTCGACGACGCCTATGTCACCTTTTCCAACGAATATATCGAAAGCGTCTGGTGGATCCTCAAGCAATTCTGGAACAAGGGTTTGCTCTACCGCGGCCACAAAGTCGTGCCGTACAGCCCGTCATCCGGTACGCCGCTCAGCAGCCACGAGGTGGCGCAGGGCTACGAGACGATCGTCGATCCCAGCATCACCGTGCGTTTTCCCGCGAAAGAGCGTCCCGGCGTTTATCTCCTGGCCTGGACCACGACGCCTTGGACCTTGCCGGCTAACGCAGCGCTGGCGGTCGGCGCAGATGTCGACTACGTCTGCGTCGAGGGACCGTCGACCGACGGCGAAGGCGTCGAGCAACTGATTCTCGCCGAAGCGCTCATGGACAAAGTCCTGGTTGACGAGGTCGAATACAAGATAGTCGAGCGCTTGAAAGGGCGCGACCTGGAGGGCTGGCGCTACCAGCCGCTCTACAATTTCTTGCCGGTCGAGCAAGACTACGCCTATGTAGTGACCGCTGATTACGTCAGTACGCAAGACGGCACAGGCATCGTGCACACGGCGCCGGCTTACGGCGTGGATGATTTGGCGACCGGGCGCAAGCATGACCTGCCGGTCCTGATCACAGTCGATGAAACCGGCTGCTTTGTCGACGCCGTGTCGAACTTCCGCGGCATGTGGTTCAAAGACGCCGACGCCCATATCATCAAGGACCTGGTCGAGCGCGGCTTGATGTATCGCCATGAGTCCTACGAACACAGCTATCCGCACAACTGGCGCGACGGCTCGCCCTTGATGTATTTCGCTCGCGAGACCTGGTTCATCGACACGCTGAAATACAAACAGACCATGATTGACCTGAACCAGACGGTCAAATGGGTGCCCGAGCATGTGCGCGACGGACGCTTTGGCAATTGGCTGGATGATCTCAAGGAATGGTCGCTGGGGCGAGAGCGCTATTGGGGTACACCGCTGCCAGTCTGGGTCGACGACAAGACCGGCGAAATGCTATGCGTCGGCAGTGTAGAAGAACTGAGCGAACTCGCCGGCAGAGATCTCAGCGAGTTGGACCTGCATCGACCCTATGTGGACGATGTGACTTTTGAGAATCCCAATGGCGAAGGCGGCACGATGCGGCGCGTCCCGGAGGTCATCGACGTCTGGTTTGACAGCGGCGCGATGCAAGTGGCGCAATGGGCTTATCCGCAGCGCAACAGCGAAATCCTGGAGGAGCAGCATCCGGCGGATTATATCTGCGAAGCGGTCGATCAGACGCGCGGCTGGTTCTACAGCTTGCACGCTATCGCCTCAATGCTGTTCGAAACAGTAGCCTTCCGCAACGTCATCTGCCTGGGACATATTCTGGACGCGCAGGGCCAGAAGATGTCCAAGAGCAAGGGCAATACCATCGATCCCTGGGTGGTGCTGGAGCAGAACGGCGCCGACGCCTTTCGCTGGTATATGTATACATCCGGCCCGCCCGGGGATTCGCGGCGTTTCTCGCTCAATGCGGTTAGCGACGTCATCAAGAAGTTCTGGTCGACGCTATGGAATACCTACAGCTTCTTCGTCACCTACGCCAATATAGACGACTGGACGCCAACTGCGTCCGCGCCGGATGTTGCCGACCGCGACCTGCTTGATCAATGGCTGCTGGCCGAGCTGCATACATTGGTGAAGGATGTGACCGCCGCATTTGAAGATTATGACGCGGTAAACGCGACCCGGCCCATCGAAGACTTCGTTGAGCGTTTGAGCAATTGGTATGTGCGATTGAGCCGTGATCGCTTCTGGAAAAGCGAAATCGACGACAGCAAACTGGCCGCCTACGCAACCCTCTACGAAACGCTGACGACTTTGGCCAAGCTGCTCGCGCCAACCATGCCATTTCTGAGCGAAGCCATGTATCGGAACCTGGTGGCCGATCGCGACGAGTCGCAGGCGGAAAGCGTGCACCTGTCGCGCTGGCCCGAGGTCAAGGAATCGCTGATTGATCAGGCGCTCATCACTGAGATGGCGCTGGTTCGCCGGCTCGTCAGCTTGGGATTGTCAGCGCGGAATGCCGCCCAAACAGGAGTACGACAGCCCCTGGCCGGCGCGCAGTTCGCCCTGCGTGATGTCTCGGAAACGTCAATCGTGGGGCGCCACGCTGAGTTGATCAAGAGCGAGCTGAATCTGAAATCGGTCAGTGTCATGGGCGCAGACGAAGCCAGCGCATTTGAGTCGGCGACGGTTTACAGCCTGAATCCACTGCCTCGATTTTTGGGCAAGAAATTCGGCAAGGATTTCAAAGGCATCCAATCCGCCTTGCGCGATGGCGAGCAAGACTTTGTGCGGCCTTTCGCCGAGCGTCTGCTGGCGGGCGACGATATCACGCTGGAACTTAATGGCGGGAGCTTTGAAATCCGCAACGAAGAGTGCGAAGTCAAGGTCACAGTTGAGACGCCGGCCGGGGCCATCGAAGACAACGGTTATGTCGTGGCGCTGGATATGCAACTGACATCGGACTTGGTGGAGGAGGGCCTGGCCCGCGAAGTGATCCGCCGTATCCAGAACCTGCGCAAGACGGCTGACTTCGCGCTGGATGATCGCATCGAGATTGTGTACGCCGACGCCTCAAGCGGCATCGACGCGGTGATGCTGCTGTTTAGCGGCTATATCAGTCAGGAAACCTTGGCCGACAGCCTGACCATGGGCGACATCGCCGATGACTTCGTCAGCGAATCGCTCGATTTGAAGGGCGAAGCCTTGACGATCGGGGTGAAACGCGCTCGCTGATTTAGTCATGTTTAACAAGGTTCCATGCGGGGCGAATGGCTGGTTCATATTCGCCCTGTTTTTTTGCTTGTTGGACAAGCTATAATTGGTTATAACTTACAAAATTGCTTTGGTTTATTGTTTATTTCTGGCATTGTTTTGACTTAGCGACCTAAACAACCGTATCGGTTCGGACTGGAATCTAGCCATGTCAGATAAGAACATCGCCTCCATTCAGTCTCTGCTTCGTTACTCTTTACCCTTGGGCGCCAGCATAGTCGCGGGTGATCCGGAGACTAACGTCAACTGGTCGATCACCATACGCGCGCAGCCGCCGGCATTTCCCGACATTTATGGCGGCGAGTTGGCCCTGGTTTCGATGGATGTGTTGCGCAGTTTCGACAGCCGGCTGACATTGGCGAGTGTCGCGCGGCAACTGGCGGAATTCGGCGTCAGCGCTGTTCTGGCGACCGGCGCAGTCGATCAAGACGCCATTGACGCGGCGAACGACTGCCAGATTGCTCTGTTGACGGCGCCCGAAGAAACCAGCCTGACCACCATCGAACGCGCCGTAAACGCCTTGATTCTGAACCAGTCGGCGCGCCTCACCGAAAGGGCCATCGAGATTCAGCGCCAGTTGACGCGTTTGTCGGCGGAGAATCGCGACCTTAACAGCCTGCTGCAAGTGATGTCGCGTTCAACCGGAAAACCTGTCGTCGTGCATAACGACGCCGGCGCCATGATTACTCAGATTTTGCCATATACTGGTCGGCGCAATCTGAACGGGCGCAATCAGCATATTCAGACCGACAGCGCGGAGTTTCTGGATTGGCTGGCAAAGGAGCGTCCAGAGCTGACAAGCGTAATCAGCGCCAGTCCGCTTGGTTACACCACCGCGCTCAAAGTCGAAAAGCGCGTGGCCGGCTACCTTTCCCTGGTAGATCACGACGGCAATCTGAACGAGTTTGATCGGCTGGTGCTGACGTATGGCGCCGATGTCTGCGCCATAGAGATGGCCAAGAATCGCGCCATAGCTTCGGCCGTGGAGCAGACTCGCGGCGATTGGATTCAGATGTGGCTTAGCGGCACGCCGGCGGATGACGATCTGCTGCGGACGCGCGCGCAACAAGCCGGTTTTGAACCGGGCGAGCAGTACGTGGTGGCCGTTTACCGCGCGGTCAATGACCTGGGGCAATCGCTGCCGCTGGAGCCGGTAATCTCGTTGGTGCGCGACGATGTATCCCGGCGCGGCGTCAGTGGAGCGGTCGGGCAGTATGTTGACGCGATTGTTGGCTTGTATCCGCTTGAGGACGACAACAGCGCCCTGGCGCGCTCGCGGTCGTCCGTTGAAGCTGTTCGCGATCAGCTGGCTTCGCGATTTCCCAAAGGACTGGTAGCCGCGGGCATTAGTCGCCCGGCTGCCGGGCTGTCCAGCCTGCGCGAAGCTTACCGGGAAGCGAAGGACTCTGTAGTCATCGCTTACGAATTAAGCGACCGCGACTCAACCACCTACTACGGAGACTTGAAGCTCTATCAGCTGCTCCTGGCCTTGAAAGAACGCAATCTGGAGCATTTGCAGCAATTCTACAATGACGCGCTGGGCCCCTTGGTCGCGCACGACAAGCGCAAACAGAGCGATCTGATCCGTACGCTAAGCGGCTTCTTCGCTGCCAACGGCAATCTGGCCAAGGCGGCGCAGGAGCTGGACGTGCATCGCAATACGCTCGTCTACCGTCTGGAGCGAATCGCTGAATTGACTAAGCTGGATCTGGACGATTCCGACAATCGGCTGATTCTGCACCTGGCGCTGAAGACGCAGCGGGTCTTGGCGACCATCCCCGGCGAGCCGGTTTCCGCCTAATTTGCCGCGACAAAACGACTAAACAAAAAGCTGCTGATTTTCCTGTCAGCAGCTCTTTCTGTTCGTCAGCTTTCGTTGACAATCTTGTGCGCCATCGGCGGCGCTACCTTGATGAAGTGATCGGCCGGACGCCGCAAGAGCGCGTACAAGGGTTGGGCTTCCTGCGATTGGTGATTCTCCTCAAGCGTGCGTATGTAGGCGTTCAGCAGCTCGCGCACATCATCTTGGCCATCTTCGTCCAGCGGCTGGAGCGCTACGACTGAGCCAGCGGCGATGCGGTGGCGGATCGCGTCGATCGTCAAGCCCATCTTAGGCTGTACCCGCTGGTAGACCACGCCGCCCGTCATGCCAGCGCACATCCAGGGACCCGGATCGCCCAATACAACCGCGCGTCCCGAGGTCATGTACTCAAAGGCGTAACCCTTGAGATTGGCGCGCGCGCCCATTCCGCCCAAGTCATCCCGCAGCGGCTCGCGAATCTCTCCGCCAAAGACTACATCGGCGCCGCTCATGCGAATGCAGGCGCGGGTATCGGCATCGCCCTGCACGATAAACAGACCGCCTTGCGCGCCATAGGCGAAGCTCTTGCCAACCGAGCCGTCCAGACGGCGTCCGTTGTGATTGAGACCCTTGAGAATGGAGACCTTGCTGCCGGCGGCGCATTTGCCAACGCCATCCTGCGCTCCGCCTTCAACTAGGACATTTACCGGATCGTCAATGAAGGCGGCCAGGCCGTTGCCCGGTATCGCCGAATTGCTGAAACTCAGGTTTATCGCCTCGATGCGATTCGATTGCGGGATCGCCTGGCGTTTGATGGCGCCGGCAAGATGCGTTCCCAAGGCGCGATCCATCGCCATGACCTGCTCATCGTCATAGGTCAATTCGTATTCGCCTTTGGCGACGTAGTCGGTGACGATGTCGGTAATCTGCTTGCTCACTGTGTTGCGCGGCCGTGTGACGCGGCGTCCTCCTGGCTGCGCCGGGGTCTTCTGCCCGCGCGGCACCGGCTTCAGCAAATGAGTCAAGTCGACGCGATCGTGGTGTGACCGCTGATACAGCAAGTCCGCCCGACCAACGATGTCCTGCAAGTTCTTGACGCCCATCTTCGCCGCCCATTTGCGGATGTCTTCCGCCAGCGCGTCAAACATGTGCACGATGCTGTGCGGCGAACCGCGCTCCTCAAAGGGGCGGAAGGCCTTGAAGTTGCGTTTTTCGGCTTCTTCTTTGGTCTTCACATGCGTGGTGATGCCCACATGGCAGTCGCCGTCCTGGCAACCGCGGCAGATCGTGCAGCCCAAGGCGACCATCGCCAAGGTGGCGAATCCAACGCGATTAGCGCCCAGGCAGACCATCTTGATGACATCGCGGCCGCTCTTCATGCCGCCGTCAACCCAGAGCTCGACATCATCGCGCAGCCCGCTCTCAATCAAATGACGGTGCGCCAGCCACACGCCGATTTCCGCGGGCAAGCCAACGTGGCGCAGAGCATGCGCGCGCGCAGCGCCGGTACCGCCGGTGTAGCCCGTGATAGTGATGATGTCGGCGCCCGCCTTGGCCACACCCACAGCGATAATGCCGATGCCGGGCACCACCGGCAGTTTGACTGATACCTTGGCGTGCGGATTGGCCGTCTTCAATTCGTCGATCAACTGCGCCAGGTCTTCAATCGAATACAGGTCGTGATTGTTGCTCGGCGAAATCAAGCCGATGCCCGGCGTGGTGCTGCGTACGGCGGCGATTTGCTCCGTGACTTTGTAGCCCGGCAGGTGACCGCCTTCGCCCGGCTTCGCGCCCTGGCCAATCTTGATCTCGATATAGTCGGCCGCGTTGAGAAATGCGATGTTGACGCCGAAGCGCCCGGAAGCCACTTGCTGTCCGCGATTGCGCGGGTGCCGGCCCAGCAAATCCTGGATCTCTCCGCCCTCGCCGTTCATGCAGATGATATTGAGCAGATGAGCGGCTTCGGCATATGAGCGGTAGGCCAGTTCGCCTTGCGAGCCGAAAGACATGGCGCTGATCAGCACCGGCATGTCGTAGCCATTGATGCTGATGTCCACTTCGTCAGCGTCAATCGGCGACTGACATTCTCTCAAGCCCAAGACGTGCCGCAGCGACACGGGCATTTTGTCTTCCAGGCCCAGCAGCGTTTCGGTGTATTGATCAAATTGCATTTCGCCATGGGCGACCGCCTCGGCTTTTTTCCACATCTTGGGATAGAAGCGCTCGGGGTTCTTCAGCCGCGCCCGCGTTTCGCCGCGAAATTCCTGCGCGCGTTCCTGGGCGTCTTCATAGACGGAGGTCCAAGTGAGGCCGCGGCCGGTCGAGCCATAGTAATTCGGCGTACCCAGCAGGCTCGAGATGTTCTTCGACAGACCGATGGAACTGAAGCTGTGGCCGTAACCGCGCAGCTCGTGACAGCCCACAGTGGAAGTAATCTTCTGCAGGCCGGCCTTGATCGCGCTTAAGGCATTGCCCAGCGAGGCTTCAACCTGCTCGGCGACCAGCGGCTTTCGGCTGCCGCGGGGCGCAGTGCCCAAACTTACCGCGTACATGGCATAGGGCAGCACCGCATTGGCGCCCAAGCTCAAGCACAGGGCCAGATCATGCAAGTCGCGCAGAGCGCCCGAGCGCACAACGATTCCGGTACGACGCCGCAAGTTCGGACTTACATCGACCTGACGCAGCGCTTTGTCAACAGCGGCGACGACCAGCAGCGGGTCCATATACAACTCTTCGCCGCTAGCAATGGCGTTGTCATCCAGAATGATGCATTCCGCTCCATTGGCGACGGCTTCGACCGCCCGGTCTTGCAAGGCCTCCACAGCCAGGTCGACTGTCGTATCCATCGGACAGCCCATGGACAAGAATGAGATTCGGTCCTGGAAAATATTGGCCAGATCGCCAATCAGCATGGTTCCATGCTTCGCCGCCAGGTCGTGAAGCGTATCGACTTCGTCAAACTCCTGGATTTCCTCCAGCAGCAATGGGATTTGCAGCCGAATCAACGTGGCCTCTTCGTCCCGCCCCGAGGCGACGTCCGGTCGACGGCCGATCAAGACTTGGGACGAGAATTGCGCTTGCTCGCGTTCACGATCGATCGAGGGGTTGGTCACTACAGCGATGGTTTCTTTGAAGAAGTCCGCCAGGTTTGCGCGGGTATTGCTCAGCGCAGCCAGCGGGCCATCCCAGCCCAGTGAACCGATCTGCTCTTTGCCGTTCTGCGCCAGCGCGGAAACGATCTCAACGTGATAACGTTCCCAGCCGAAACCCGACATGACAGCGGCATTCACTTTGATAGGAGCATCCGCCCATGGCAGCTTGGCCCTTGTCTTCTGCCGCTCGAGGCTGCGCTCCATCACGGCCACAGGCGCTGCTTGCGCTTGTGCCGCGTGGCCGCCATTTCCGCTGGGAGGCATCGGATAGGCTGGCGCGGAAGGCGCGCCGCCGTTCACCGTCTCAGCATGCCATATCCCTCCATTGACGGAAGCGGCAGGTTTGCGATCACGGTGTCTGTTGTAGACGTATTGCTGAATAGCCGGGTAGTCCAGCACTTGTATCGGTTGACCGGTATTCACAGTCATGGCGATCTTTTCGCCGGGCGCCATCGGCTTGGGACTGACTGACATCGAATCCAGCGCGTACACGCCGCGCTCGGATGTGATGAAGTACTCTTTCTCGGTCTCGCCAAACCAGAGCGGACGCAGGCCCAAGGCATCGACGCTGAAGACCGCTTGATTGCCCAGCCGGGCGACCACCGCCGCCGGGCCCTGCGCGAAAGGTCCAAAGGACTGTCGCAGTTCGGTGTACATGGCGTGGATATCGGGCGCGGTTTGGATCAAGTCGTGCTCGAAGGGCGGGAAGATGTGCTCCATCGCCTCGATAAGGTCCATGCCGTAGCGCATGCACAAGGCGTATATGGTGCGATCCACGTCCTGGGAGTCGGATCCGGCGTCAACCATCGGAATATCGAGCATTTCTGATTCCAGGCGGAAGCGAGAAATGGTGTTGAATTCGCCGTTATGCCCGATCAGGTTAAAGGGCTGCGCGCGCTCAAAGATTGGGTTGGTATTGGTGCTGTAACGGGCATGGCCCATCGTAATCGCCGATGCGTAATCGGGATCGCGCAGTTCCGGATAATAGCGGCGCAGAATCTCAATCGTGCCTTGCACTTTGTAAACCACGCTATGCGCCGAGAATGACGGGAAATGAACTTCAAGCTCGCGCTCCAGCTGAACTTGCAGCTCGAACAGCGTGCGGTCCAAATTCTCTGACGCCACCTGGCCATTGATGCCGGCGATCTGCCAGAAGACCGGTTCTTTCTTTTCGGCATTGGGTCCCAGCACCTGCGGATTGACCCGTCCGGCGCGGTCGATGAGTATGTGCAGCCCTTCTTCGCTGATTTGGCGGCAAATCTGGTCTACGATGTATTGGGCGCGCGTGCGATCGTGCGCCGGGATCATCACATGGGCGACCCAGAAATTGCGGTCGGTCGCCAGCGATGAACGCAAGCCAGCTTCCGCCAGCCACCTTGTCCATAGCTGGCGCGGGATGTCGGTCAAGACGCCGACGCCATCGCCTTCGCCGTTGACGTAGCCCGTCCGGTGGCCCATGCGCGTCAAGGCTTCGATTGTTCGTTTAACGTTTCCGTGCGTCGCTTGCCCGCCCTTGCGCACCGAGCAAATCAAGGCGCAGGCATCGCGGTGATCGCGATCAATCGGATGAAGATCGGCGAAGGGATCGTTGAGGGAATGATTGTTTGGCCCAGTCATTTCTCATCCTAAGGTCTAAACTAACGGTCCCTGTAGTAAATCTTCTTTCGCGCGCTTCCAAGCGTATATCAGCCGGATGCGCAACCCATATATCGCGTAGATGATACATTAATTCTGCCAGAAATTCTAGCAAGCGCCGCCAGACTCGCCATTGAAAGAACTTATGGACAATAAGTCTTTTCTCTTAGGCACTTTGTACAAGGTAGACAATATTTGGCCTATTACTTGGTCAGAAATTAGCAAAAACCGAGACGCAGCCATTCAGAAAATACCTCGCATTTCGAGAGCGCGGGTCAAGCGAGGGTCAGCAGTCGGCGTATCGTCAGCGCCAGATGCAAGGCCAAACGCGTCTCAGGACGGCTTAGGTCGATGCCGGCGATTTCATTAATGCGATTCATGCGATAGAGCAGCGTATTCCGATGCACGATCAGAGATTCAGCGGTTTGCGACAAATTCCCGTGGCAGTTGAAATAGGCTTCCAACGTCTTGATGAGGTCTGCGTTCTGCCGCATATCGTATTCGGTCAGCGTACCCAGCGTCTGTTCACAGAATTCACTGAGTCGATTGCGATCTGAAAGGCTCAAGATCAGTTGGTACACCCCCAAGTCGCCGATGAACAGCGGAATGTCAGTTTGCAGTCGTTCGGCCAACTCCATCGCCTGTACAGCGTCGCGGTAGCTGGCGCGCCAGGCGTTGACATCGCGCGCCACTTGCCCCAAGCCGATTGCGACCCGGTGCTGCGGATGCTGCTGACAGATCTCGTCGCTGAAGGCATTCGACAGCGCAAGACTATGGTCGACGGGGTCTTCAAAGTCGGTCGCATGGAACACGACGACTTCGCCTTCTTTTTCGCGCGTCCAGACCAGCGCCGAGGCCTCCTGCGCCGATATAATCGCATTTACCGTGGTCTCCAGGCGCCGTAGCGAGGGTTTGCTGCTGCCGCGCCAGGAGAGAACGAAGGCGACATGCGTCCGCGTCATGTCATGCTTGAAGCGCTCGCCTTGTCGCACCGCCTCCTGCAGGCTGACATCCCCCAGCAGCAATCGGTCCAGAAAGGTGCCCCGCAGGCGTTTCTCCGTTTCGTTGACGGCTTTCTGTTTCGCCATCTCCAGCGCGCAAGCCGCCGCGCCGTGCTCGCATACGAGTTGGTCGACTTCGTCCAGGTCGCTCTCCAGGCCGATAATCGAGAGACAGCCGCGCCCGATATTCTTGGTAATGACTGGCGCGACCAGCCGCGCGACGCCGGAAACGGGCAATGCCTGCATCAGCACCGGCGGATCTACTTCGATGACACGGTGGCGGTCATGCAATTCCACCGGCAAGTTGTCCTGTTTCTTGAGGAAGAACTCGACATCGTCCCAGACGCCGATGATGCTGGGTTGGAGCTTGTGGGAGATGGGGCGCAGGCGCTTGTCCTGCAATATCACCGTTTTCTTGGTCAAACGGGCCATCGCGCTGATGAGCTCGTCCATGCCTTCATTGCGCGACGAAATCTGAGTGAGTTGACGGTAGATTTGTGTGCCGCGTCGTTCGATATTGCCTTTACGATTGACGAGCAAGCCGACGATCGTCTTCTCTACATCGCGAATGCGGGTCTCTTCGGGTAGCGACAGCACAGGCAAATTGCATGACTTGGCTTCCGCCAACGCTGACGTGCTGACCAGACCGCAGAACAGGACCGCCGACGCGTCAACCTTCTTGGCCCAGTGGATAAGCTCCGTGTCGCTGTGCGCCTTTGGTGGATTGGTTAGAGACGCGATAAGAATAAGCTCGCGCCGTTGAACCGACTTCGAGTCAATATCATCTTCCGGGTGAATGACCGTCGTCCAGGTGATCGAGCGATCAAGCAGGCCTTCACCGGAAAGTACATGCGCGCTCAAGGGCAACGCTAACTTGCGGATCTCTTCAACCGTGAGGTCTTGTGTTCGTGTTTCGCTCAATCTGCGCTCCCTGTCTTCCTGTTGGGGACGGGCTTAACTGTGTTTGCCTGTGAATGCGCCGCGGCAATTTTGGATAGTCGACGCGGCCACGGCCAGATGGGAAAGGTTGAGTACCGAGTGGCTGAAACTGTTTATGCCGGCACCCAAAGATGATAACCGCCATGCGCATGCCCAAGGAATCCTTGGATACAGTATACAGGGATTTATGCAATTTGCCTAGATAACACTAGAGGATTCTTACTAGAGAGTCAGCTTTGCCCTTCGTCGACCAGCTTCTGGTACGCGCCTCGCCAGGCACTGGGATCGCGAGTCAGCCGGTTCACTTTCAGGTCGGAGACATGGCCGTAGAGCTTCATCATAGTCTCTGGCAAGTTTTCCCAGCGTTCATTCCGCAGCAGATCTTCGACAGACTTCGAGAGCAGGGATGCCCACCACCACTTCTGCTGAAACTCATCCGACTTTTTCCAGTATCCGCGTTTTTCCCAGGCGACCATCGACTCTTCGACCGTGCCTTCAATTCCGCGCAGGCAAAATACCAGCATAGCCACCATGTCTTTGCTTTCCTGGTTGATTTCTTGCTCTTGACTGAGACGTCTGAGGATTTCCGCGATTGTGCGCAGGTGGGCGTTGCGGCGTTTGCCCGGGCTATTGGTATTGATTACGCGCGACATTGGCTAGGCTTCCGCGTGCTGGCTGGTGAAGTGGGGCCTGATGCCGCGATAAATGTGAACGCCGCCAATGGTCTTCAATATCGTTGCGCCATTGCGTCCGGTGGCCTCGGCCAGTTCCTGCGCGTTCAATGGCTGGTTGCCATTAACCAGGAAAGCGCGGAACACGCTGTCGATCAGTCCAATATGATCGCTGATAAAGTCTTCGCTGCGGGATGACTCCTGTATCGCCATACCCAAGGCGTCGAGCGCAAAGACCTCGCCGGTTTCCGGGTGCACGTAATCGTAAACCTCTTCCAAATCGCGCTTCGACAGCGCCGTTTGCTGCTCTTGCGACAAGTGAGTCAACAGGTAGATCTGCAGGTCGTCACGGCTGCTTTCCCACCAGTCGTAGTCAATGAAGAATTTTGTATCGAGACTTGGCTTTATTAGGTAGTTCAGAGCCATAGGACTTTACCCGATATCATTCGCTGAGTTTCCAGTAGTTGCCGCCGACGTCTTCGAATTCGGGCACGTTGGCCAAGGTGGCAAACATCGGCCCGGGCGGGCAGCGTCGGAGAATGTTAAGCGTACTGTAGAGTATTTTGGCGTGAACAGTGCCTTGCGGGTTCTCTTTGCTGAGTTCGCGAACGAGGTGAACCAGCAGTTGCGCCAACGAAGCGCCCTTGGCATGCAGGTCCTTGCCCAGCTGATCGACATCCGGCAAATTCGTGACGCCCACGATGATCATCTCGTCGTAGTCGGCGCCTATGGCGCGTTTGGCGGTCGTGCAGCGCAGCAGATCACGGTCGGAACGTTCGACGACGGGTATCCATTCGGTACGCGGGCGATAAGTGTCGAATTCGATTTCTATCCGGCTGCGGTCTTCTGTCGGCGTCAAATAGACATAGGCGCCAACCGGAAGATGATGCTTCTGAAAGATCGGCGCCAAGCCCACCACGTATTTGAACTCATGCACGACCCAGCAGGGATATTCTTTTTTGTCCAAGGCATCGACAATGGTGATGGCGATTCGCGGCGTCTTGGCCGCGGGGAAGACATACTTGGTCTCTGAATTGATCGGCAACGTGCCAACGCGGCGGTGCGGATAAATCAGGGTTAGGCTGACTTCTTCTTCAGGCCGTGGCGATGTCACCGGCGAGTGTTCGTCATCGAGGTCGTATTCCAGCTGCTTCATTTCGCGCGAGAGCAAGGCGCGGTCATACGCTATCAGTTGATACTCCAGAATCGTCGGCACTTCACGAACCAGACGCGGCAGTTGGCTCGTCAAATGCCAGAGCACTCTTCCGGCAGGGCCCACTTCGTCAAAGCGCTCATCCTGATTCATGTAATAATTCAGCGAGAACACTTGCAGCGGCAGCGGCGCGCTGCCCAAGCCGCCGATTTGCTCCAGGATCGCTTCCGGGCGCAAGGGACCGCCCTCATTCATGTCCAGTACCGCTTCCGCCAAGTGCAGGTGCCCGATATCGACCTCAAGCATCAACTCTCGAACGAACCAGGTGCCAGCCAAGCGAACCAGATCGGCGTTGCGCTCCAGGGCATCGTCAACCTGTTCAACGATATCCGTATCGTCATCATTCAGGATGTCGTCAACCGTGTATTCGCCGGTCAATTGGCTGGGATGCCGATTCGCGTCGGCGTCATTCAGCGGATGGTCCTGGTCATAGTCAATGACGTATTCAGCCAGACGGCTTTCGGGTCGGCCATTGGAATCTTCAAACTCAACCGCGGCGATGGTGAGCGGGCGAAGATCGGTGCTTTTGCCTTCGCGCAGTTTGATGACTCTGGCGGTGGCATAATTCAGTTGCGAAAATGTAAGCCGGTCGCCCGGCTCGTAGCGCTCGGAAGGTCGGTAGACTTTGGCGTCCAAATACTTCTGTGCGAACTCTTGCCGTTTCAGGTCTTCACGCGCTTTGATGATTTCGGTGGCGAGTTCAACAGAGGAAAGGGGAGTTTCTCGTTCAAGCAGCAGGTTGGTAATGCTTTCGATGTCATCCGCGCCGATAGAAAAGCTGTAAGCCCAATGTTGTGCTGGCAGCAAGGTCAAACATCCCCCGAGAATTACATGGCGTGATTCGAAAAAAGAGGCGCTCTGGAATAGGTTGTGAGACGGAAGGCGCTACGCCGCAGCAATCCTACCGTAGAGCAGGACAGCTCGTCAAGCGCAACTTGCGGCAAATCAAGGCATTCCCGCGCAAACGTGGCGCCTGGCGCTACTTTGGACGGGGCGTTGCCGCCGTTGATCTGATTGGCAGGATGCCGAGCGCCGCGATATGCAGTAGTGCCCAGAGCAATCGCACCAAGAAATGAAAGGTGAATAGAATGGGTTCATCAATACGGATGAGGAGAGCCCGAGATGAGCCCAAGTGGCATAGCGGAGGCCTTTGCCAGTTTAGAAGATCCGCGTCGCGAACATGGTCAATTACACCCGTTGCTGGATATCATCATCATCGCGATCTGCGCGGTGATCAGCGGCGCCGAGACCTGGGTGGACATTGTTGATTTTGGCGAGGATAAAGAGGAATGGTTAAGGGGATTTTTAGAGTTGCCTAACGGTATTCCTTCGCACGATACATTTGCCCGCGTCTTCCAACTATTAGACCCTCAGCAGGTACAGTTGTGCTACCAAGATTGGATTAGCAGCATCAAGCCAGTATTAGCTGAAGGCGATATTGTGGCAATAGACGGCAAGACGATGCGGCGCAGCCATGATCGTAGGCAAGGAAAGAGCGCCTTGCATCTGTTGCATGCCTGGTCAGTGGAAGCCGGCTTGGTCTTGGGCAAGCGCGCTGTGGACGCGAAAAGCAATGAGATACCTGAAATTCCCGAATTGCTGAAATTGCTGTATTTGAAAGGCTGTATCGTGACTTTGGACGCGATGGGCTGTCAGAAAGACATCGTGAAGTCTATTGTTAGCGAGCACGGAGCGGATTATGTCATAGCCTTAAAGGAAAATCAGGGCAGTTTGTACGATGCAGCCCAGTCCCTTTTCGCTTATGCGGATGACCGCCATCCGCGCTTGATAGGTCAATATAGTCACAACGAAGAAATCAGCAAGCCGCGTGGTCGTGTCGAGCGCCGGGTCTGTGAAGTGATGACCGATGCCGCTGTCTTGAATGACTTAAGCCAGCAAGAAGGCTGGACGCGCTTGCAGTCGCTAGTCCGCGTCCAACATGCCCAATTACTGGATGGGCAGTGGCAAAACACGCAGACGCGCTATTTTATCTCCTCTTTACAAGGGAAGGATGCCAATCAACTCCAGCGAATAATTCGTTCGCACTGGCACATTGAAAATAAACTCCATCGGGTCTTGGATGTGACCTTTCGGCAAGACGACAGCCGTATTCGTGTAGGACACAGCCCAGAAAATTTCGCTGTGCTACAGCATATCGCCTTGGCTTTGCTCAAAAAACACCCCAAAAAAATCAGCCTGCGGCGCAAGCGATTACAGTCAGCGCGGAACGATAAGCTTCGATGGCAAATCCTCAAAGCATTTTCCGAATAGTGGTGCGATTGCTCTGCAGTAGTGCCACAGAGCAATCGCACCAAGAAATGAAAGGTGAATAGAATGGGTTCATCAATACGGATGAGGAGAGCCCGAGATGAGCCCAAGTGGCATAGCGGAGGCCTTTGCCAGTTTAGAAGATCCGCGTCGCGAACATGGTCAATTACACCCGTTGCTGGATATCATCATCATCGCGATCTGCGCGGTGATCAGCGGCGCCGAGACCTGGGTGGACATTGTTGATTTTGGCGAGGATAAAGAGGAATGGTTAAGGGGATTTTTAGAGTTGCCTAACGGTATTCCTTCGCACGATACATTTGCCCGCGTCTTCCAACTATTAGACCCTCAGCAGGTACAGTTGTGCTACCAAGATTGGATTAGCAGCATCAAGCCAGTATTAGCTGAAGGCGATATTGTGGCAATAGACGGCAAGACGATGCGGCGCAGCCATGATCGTAGGCAAGGAAAGAGCGCCTTGCATCTGTTGCATGCCTGGTCAGTGGAAGCCGGCTTGGTCTTGGGCAAGCGCGCTGTGGACGCGAAAAGCAATGAGATACCTGAAATTCCCGAATTGCTGAAATTGCTGTATTTGAAAGGCTGTATCGTGACTTTGGACGCGATGGGCTGTCAGAAAGACATCGTGAAGTCTATTGTTAGCGAGCACGGAGCGGATTATGTCATAGCCTTAAAGGAAAATCAGGGCAGTTTGTACGATGCAGCCCAGTCCCTTTTCGCTTATGCGGATGACCGCCATCCGCGCTTGATAGGTCAATATAGTCACAACGAAGAAATCAGCAAGCCGCGTGGTCGTGTCGAGCGCCGGGTCTGTGAAGTGATGACCGATGCCGCTGTCTTGAATGACTTAAGCCAGCAAGAAGGCTGGACGCGCTTGCAGTCGCTAGTCCGCGTCCAACATGCCCAATTACTGGATGGGCAGTGGCAAAACACGCAGACGCGCTATTTTATCTCCTCTTTACAAGGGAAGGATGCCAATCAACTCCAGCGAATAATTCGTTCGCACTGGCACATTGAAAATAAACTCCATCGGGTCTTGGATGTGACCTTTCGGCAAGACGACAGCCGTATTCGTGTAGGACACAGCCCAGAAAATTTCGCTGTGCTACAGCATATCGCCTTGGCTTTGCTCAAAAAACACCCCAAAAAAATCAGCCTGCGGCGCAAGCGATTACAGTCAGCGCGGAACGATAAGCTTCGATGGCAAATCCTCAAAGCATTTTCCGAATAGTGGTGCGATTGCTCTGAGTAGTGCCAAGACGCGGTTGACCGCTACAGGTTGCTCGGCTATACTGCTCCTTTGTGACTCTGATTGAAATAGGAAAAAGGCTCGAACAATGTCAACCAAGCGCACCTGGCAGCCTAAGGTCCGCCGGCGCAAACGCGTGCATGGCTTTCGCAAGCGCATGAGCACGCGCAGCGGCAGGAACGTACTCAAAGCGCGGCGTCTGCGGGGGCGCCATAAGCTGGCTGTGACCCCGAACCACGTGAAAAAGGTGAACTGGAACGCTAGTTAGTCCATGAAATCCGCCCTAAGGTTGCGCCGGCCTGCAGATTTCGCCCGCGTTCGGCGCAATGGCAGGCAGCATCGACATCCGGTTATGGCCATCGGCGTATGCGCGAACGATCTCTTGCATAACCGCTATGGTGTTGTGACCGGCAGGCGAATTGGCATCGCCGTGGTCCGCAATCGTTGCAAGAGACGCATCGTCGCGGCGCTGAATGCTCTGCATCCGGCCTTGCGACAAGGATTTGACATTGTAGTGATCGCGCGCCAAAGCATGATTGAGCAACCATTCAGCGATTTGCAGCGTATATTGAGGGAACTCTTCACGCGAGCAAAGTTGATAGAAACGTGCTGAGATGCTGAATTGGGCGCTGTTGGCTTGCATAAGGATATACAAGCGGTTCTTGTCGCCGATATTGCCTTCGGCCTGCCGATTTACGCCGACCTGCTCGGTATACGCCTACGAGGCCATCGAAACTTACGGGGCTGTTCGCGGGACATGGATGGGGGTGCGCCGAATCTTGCGCTGCCATCCGCTACACCCAGGCGGATTTGACCCGGTCCCACCCAAGGAGTGATGATTGTATAGCTACGCGCGCAGAATTCTTGGACCCGTATTACTGCTGACGCTGATGGTAGTTTCACTCACCGCATGTGTTGGCGGGCGTATGGGCGTTAGCTGGCCGGCCGTCGGGCTAATCGACCTGAACGGCGAGACGCATATCACGCTGGCCTACAACAATGATGTGACCATACTCACGCCGTCTAATGGCGCGCCGGCGCGTCTGGTGAATCCGCTGGACGGCGACATCCTGCGCGACAATGAGAACAATCCCCGCACCTGGGTGCTGCGTGGATCGGACAACGACGGCGCCCAATTTCACACGGCGCCGATCAGAATCGATGACGAGACTGTTGTCGTAGCCGATCATAATCGCAGACTGCTTCGCGTAGATTCTGTTGTCGTGGAAGTTCAGCGTTCGTTCCCGCTGGTCGACAAGGTGGTGGCGAATCCGCTGAAGTCCGACGGCATGCTTTATGTGCCTTTCCAAAACGGCGGCCTCAGCGCGATATCACTTGATGACTATCGCGAAGTGTGGCGCTTCCCTAATGAAGTCGGCATCTGGGCGCAGCCGCTGCTGGTCAATGACATGCTCATTCTGTCGTCGATCGATCATTTCTTGTACGCGGTAGATCGTTCAACCGGGCAAAAGATTTGGTCGGTTGATTTGGGCGGCGCTGTGGCCTCGACGCCACTCTTGGCGAATGATCGCCTGTACGTCGGCAGCTTCAACAAGGGCTTCTTTGAGATCTCGCTGGACGGCGCGATTCTCAGCGAATACGCGACGCAGAATTGGGTTTGGGGCACGCCGGCAATTGATGAGTACGGCATCGTTTACGTCGCCGACCTAAGCGGGTATGTGCATGCGCTGGACACTAGCGGCGGCTTGCGCGAACGCTGGTCCGTGCAAGTTGCCGAGCGCGGCATTCGCGCTGGACCGCTGGTTTACGGCGAGCGCGTCATCGTCTCTTCGCGCGATGGCAAAGTGTATTGGCTGGACCGCTACGACGGCGAGCTCATTAACGCGCGGGAAATTGATGATCGTCCCGAGCTCTTGGGCGATATGATGCTCTTGGAGCCCAGCGCGACGCTTAAAATTGATGAACCACTGCTGCTGGTTACCAGCGTGCACGATGCCAGATTACTGATCGCGTTTGGAGTCGATGGGCGCCAAACTTGGGTATATCCTCGCTAGACCAGCGACTGGAGCAAGGCTGAATGTGGGATCTGATTCTTAACCCATTTGTTACGATACTGGCTTGGCTCTATGCCGCGCTCAACCAGGACATCGTATTGGCGATCATTGTCTTGACTGTGATCATACGTATTCTAACTTTTCCGCTCTTCGCCAAGCAGCAAGAGTCGTCAAAGAAGATGCAGCAGGTTCAACCCCAATTAAAGAAGCTGCAAGAGAAGTACAAGAACGACAAAGAAAAACTCTCGCAAGCGCAGATGAAACTGTACAAGGAAAACAAGGTCAACCCGGTGGGCGGCTGCTTCCCTATGGTGATCCAGTTTCCCATTTTGATCGGTTTGTACCAGGCCATATTCTTTGCCCTGGCGGCCACGCCATTTCAACTGGTTGACCTTTCAGAAAGACTGCTGATCCCGGGCCTGGATTCCTTGATTCCGCTGCAGCGCATGTGGACGCCGATACCGCTGTTGCCGGAGCTGGACCTGACATTGGCGCCGACGGAGAATCCGCATTATGCCTTGATTTTGCCGCTTCTGGTCTTGATCACGACCTGGGGTCAGCAGAAATTAACGATGAGCGCTACCGGACAGAACAAGCCGAGCAAGGACGATGACGACGACGATGACAGCGCCCCGGCCGGGGGGCAAGCGGCGGCCATGACCAAGAGCATGACCACCATCATGCCGATTATGTTCGGCTTCTTCTCGCTGTCGTTTTCGGTCGGCTTGTCCATTTATTTTGTGACCTCCAATCTGATCGGCGTCGTACAATACAGCCCGCAGGGCAAGCGTGTCCTGGAAAGGGTCTTCCGCCGCAAGTCGGCTGATGCGCCGCCGGTTGAAGTAATCTTCGAGGACGACGAACCGCCGGCTAAAACCAGAAAGCGCAAAAAGAAGAAACCTCGCAGGAAGAAATGACTTCCTGCTGTTACCTGCCTGACTGACAAGGGATTGAACCATGCAGATGATTGAAGTTACCGCCAACTCGGTTGAGGCGGCGATTGACAAGGGATTGGCGGAGCTCAACGCGCGGCCGGGCGAGGTCGTCGTAGAGGTTCTGGAGGAGCCCAATACCGGCCTGTTTGGCTTCGGCGCGCGAGAAGCGCGTGTGCGCCTGGTCTTAATCGGCACACGCTCGAAAGACGAAGCGGATGAATTTGAAGAATCCGACGAGCAAGTCGATGAATCGCCGCCGAGAGCGCCCAGCCCCGGCCTGCCTGACGACGAACTGGAAGAAGACGCGCTTGTGGGCAAGCAAGTGCTTCAGGATTTGCTGGAACGGATGGGCGTGGACGCGCGCGTTGCGGTGCAACGTGCCGAGGACGACGATGAGGGCGACGATCCTCACTGGATGCTGAATATTTCTGGGGACCGCGTCAACCGCTTGATCGGCAGGCGCGGCGAAACCCTTTCGTCCTTGCAGCATATCGTCCGTCTGATTTGCAGCCGGCGTCTGGAACGCCGCGCCAATATCATCGTCGATGCCGGCGGCTACAAATCCGGCCGCTCCAAGCGCTTGCGCGGCTTGGCCAATCGCATGGCGAAACAGGCCGTGCAGCAGGGCAGGACGATAACCCTCGAACCGATGCATCCCAACGAACGGCGCATAATCCACTTGACGCTGCGCGGAAGAAACGACGTCATGACACAAAGCGTCGGCGAGGGCCGGGGACGAAAAGTCACAATCGTTCCACGCTAAGCCTTATCAGTTGAATTGCAACCAACTTTTTGTGCGCCTGATAGTGCTGTCTGGCGGCTTGGCGATAGGCGAAAATGGCTAGCGCGATAGATATTCTGCTCATCGGCCATATGACGGTCGACCTGGTCCCGGGCGGGCGGATGCTCGGCGGCACCATCTCCTACGCCGCGCCAACCTACGCGGCTTGCGGCCACAAAGTCGGCATCTTGACCAGCGCCGCCGTTGACGAGCCGCTGCTGGGTCAACTGCTGCCCTTTGGAGAACTGTCCCTGCGCCCGGCCGAGAATTCGCTAACGTATGAGAATGTCTACAGCGACAGCGGCAGAACGCAATATATTCGCGCTAGGGCCAACTTCCTGCGCTACAGCGATGTGCCTGTTGGCTGGATACAGGCGCCCTACGTTCATCTAGGTCCGCTGGCGGCCGAGCTGGATCCGCGAGAAGTGGCCGAACATTTTCCCAACGCGACCATTATGCTGACGCCGCAGGGCATGATGCGCGATTGGAGCGACGACGGTCAGGTGAAGTTCCGCCGCTGGTTCGACGAGCGCGCCCTGGAGAAGATTGACATTGTTGTCTACAGCGAGGAAGACGTCAGCCAATACCCGCAATTCACCGACGCTGCCCGTCGCGTCTGCAAGCATCTGGTGGTGACCAATGGGCGCAAGGGCGGCACATATTATCATGACGGCGGGTCAATGCATTACGATAGCCTGCCGGTGACGCCGCAAGATTTGACCGGCGCCGGCGATGTATTTGCCGCCTCGCTTCTGGGCGCGCTGCCGATGTTATCGGGCGATGTCGCCAAAGCCGTGCAGGTCGCGGGCAAGCTGGCCGCTTATTCAGTGACGCGAGCGGGCCTCGCCAGCGCGCCGTCCGGCGACGAAATAAAATACGAAATCGAAAGAGTCTCCTGAGAAACGTCTATGATTCAAACGATTCTTGTAAACGGAAACATAATCACCCTGGACGAGCGCAGGCCGCGGGTCAGCGCGCTGGCGATCAGCTACGGTCGAGTGGTCGCGCTTGGCGATGACACCGAAATGCGCCGCTTGGCTGCCGCAGGCACTACGGTCGCGAATCTCGACGGCAAGACGGTGCTGCCCGGTCTCGTTGATGCGCACCTTCACTGGGAAGCGCAGGCGCGCGCGTTGCGTTCGGTGAACGTGTTTGAGGCGCCGAGCAAAGAGCGGGCGCTAGAGCGCGTCAGAGAGCGCTTGGCGCAGACTGCCGCCGGCGAGTGGATCACGGGGCAGGGCTGGGCACAGGACCTGTGGGACGACCGCGCATTTCCCAGCAAGGCGGATTTGGATGCCGTGGCCCCGCACAATCCGGTCTATCTGTCGGCCAAGAGCGGGCATGCCGGCTGGGTCAATTCGGCTGCGCTGGCTGCCGCTGGCGTGACCGATTCCACCCCTGACCCCGAAGGCGGGCAGATCGCGCGCGATACTGACGGCGCCGCAACCGGCATTCTGCTCGAAACGGCTATGGACCTGGTTCGGGATTGTGCGCCACGTCTTACCGGCGAACAGTTGGCGGACATGATGCTGGATGCGCAGGCGCTGGCGCACCGCTCCGGCCTCACCATGATCCACGACTATGACGATCCCTCCTGCCTGGTGGCCTTGCAGATTCTGCGCGAGCGAGGCCAGCTGGGCCTGCGCGTCGTCAAGCAGGTTAATCAAGCCTGGCTGGACGCGGCGCTGGAATCCGGCATTCGGCGCAACTTCGGCGATGACTGGCTTCGCATCGGCGCGCTTAAGCTCTTTGCCGATGGCGCGCTGGGACCGAAGACGGCGCTGATGTTCGAGCCCTACGAGGGCGAGCCGGACAATTTTGGCATGCCCCTGGTCGATAAAGAGGAGATGGTCGAATACGTCAGCCGAGCCAGCGCTTGCGGTTTGCCATCGAGCATTCATGCCATCGGCGACAAGGCCGTGCATGACGTGCTGGACGTATTCGAGCGCGTGCGGCAAGAAGAAGCGGCGCGCGGCGAACCGGTCAGCAGCCGCCGCCACCGCATCGAGCACGTGCAGATCATTCACCCGCTGGATGCCGGGCGCCTGGCTGAGCTGGATGTGATCGCCTCCATGCAGCCCATCCACGCGACATCCGACATGGCGACGGCCGATCGCTATTGGGGCGAGCGCAACAAATACGCCTACAACCCGCGTCTCCAGCTAGACCAGGGCGCGCGAATCGCCTTTGGCTCAGACGCTCCGGTTGAACCCTTTGACCCGCTATTGGGCATTCATGCCGCCATAACGCGCGAGCGCAAGGGACAGCCCTCCGGCGGCTGGTATCCCGACGCCAAGATCAGCCCGCATGAGACGCTGCTCGGTTTCACGCAGGGGCCGGCCTACGCCGCGGAAATGGAAGATCGGCTGGGTAGGCTCCGCGAAGGCTACCTGGCGGATTTGATCGTACTCGACCGCGACATCTACCAGGTCGAGCCGGACGCAATTCCGGAATTGACCGTGCTGGGTACTATGGTCGATGGCGTCTGGCGCTACCGCGACTTCGACTAGGCCGGCCGTTACGCGCTGAACTCGGCCGTGCTGAAGACCACGCGGAAGGGCACACAGTAAATGACCACGCTGCGATACTGGCTCAAGTCGACCTCGTCGGGAATCTCGTAATTCTGATTGCCCACATTACCCTTTAGCGCGCCCAGATGCACTTCGTTATCGCCCAGCCCGGCAAAGGTGCTCGTTGGCGCTTCGGTTGACAAGTAGACGTGCAGGTCGGGACCGTTCTTGGAGCGAAAGTCTTCAAAGCGCAATACCCGGCTGCCGTCGGGCAACTCGTAAATTTTCGCGCTGCCGACCGCCCCGTGGATGGGATCAATGTCGCTGAACGAGCCTTGCGCAAGCACGACCGGCTCGGCGGGCATCTCGGGCGGCATGGCTTGCTCCGCCGCCGGCACGACCGTATCCTCGCCGATCTGCGCCATGGCGGTCTGTTCTGCCATATCCTTATTTTCCTTGGCCATGGCGATCAGCGCCTGCTTTTCCGCTTCCGGCATGTTGCTGACGGCTTCCCGCTGCTCGGCGGTCATGCCGGGGAAGGCTTCATTCACTTCGCGATTCACGAAATATAGCCAGGGCTCGGTGACTGCCAGAGCTACAACGGCCACAGCGACCACCACGATAATCAGCAGTATTCTGCGTTGCATGTTTGTCTCCCGCGCGATTTTCTCGGCGCTGAATAAATTGCCATCTTGATAGACCCCTATAAATCCCATAATATCCGATTTATTCTCAGTATCCCATTAAGACTAGGTTCTGTTGATATTTAGCATTGGCATTTTCATAAATGTGTAAAATAGTCTTATGACAAGCATAAGACTAGCTGACGAACAGTGGACGAAAATTCGGGATTTCCTGAAGCAAGACCCAAATGTTTATTTGGGTAACGAGGCCAATTGCCGCCTGTTCGTTGAAGCGGTGATATGGATATGTCGCAGCGGCGCGCAGTGGCGTTTGCTCCCAAGCGAATACGGCAAATGGAATTCGGTTTACAAACGCTATGCCGGCTGGTGCGAGAATGGCGTTTGGGAACGGATGATGGCAGCCTTCGCCGATGACCCGGATATGGAAAATGGGATAATCGACAGCACGATTGTACGTGCTCACCCCTGTGCCGCCGGCGCCCAAAAAAAGTGAGGAGCAAGCCTTGGGTCGCAGTCGCGGGGGTTTCAGCAGCAAGATACATGCCGCGGTTGATGCTTTGGGCAATCCCTTGCGCTTCCGCTTGAGTCCTGGCCAGGCTCACGACATCAATCAGGCCAAGGAGTTGGTGGAAGGCTTTGCCTTTCAGCGAGTTATCGCGGATCGGGGCTATGCCTCTCAAGAATTTGTGGACAGCTTGCTTGAAAGAGGCATAGAAGTGGTGATTCCACCGCATCCGCGTGCCAAAGAGCAGCGAGAATACGATAGATGGCTCTATCGCGAGCGGCATCTGGTGGAATGTTTCATCAACAAAATCAAACATTTTCGCCGTGTCTTTTCTCGATTCGAGAAACTCGATTCATCTTATCTTGGTTTTCTGCACCTTGTCGGTACACTCATATGGTTACGATAGAATGTCAACAGAACCTAGCTAGGAGAAACTAATATGGCGCGCAAGGGAATGATGGTTGGAGACAACGAACACACGATACAGAACGAAATGCTTCAGGTCGGCGCGCCGGCGCCGGATTTCGCGTTGATCGCCAATGATCTCAGCAGCAAGTCGCTGGCTGACTACGCCGGCAAGGTCAAGGTCATCAGCGTAATCCCGTCTATCGACACCGGCGTCTGCTCCGATCAGACGCGACGTTTCAACCAGGAAGCGGCAGGTCTAAGCGACACGGTCGTACTGACGGTCAGCGTGGATTTGCCCTTCGCGCTGGGCCGGTTCTGCGGCAACGAAGGCATCGACAACACCGAGACGCTGAGTACGCATCGGGACATGCAGTTCGCCGATGATTACGGCGTTCACGATACCGACTGGCGCATTTGTCAGCGGGCGGTATTTGTGCTCGACCGCGACAATGTGCTGCAGTACGCCGAATACATTCCCGTTATCGGCGACGAAGTAAACTTTGACGCCGCTTTGGCAAAGGCGCGGCAACTGGCATAGAGTCCGAATTACCGGAGGCAAACGATAATGAGTGACTTGAGGCGGCGGAAGCTGGCGCAATTGCTGGTTAACTATTCCACAGGTGTCAAGCCCGGCGACTGGGTCGGCATTCTGGGCGATTTCAAGTCGCTGCCCATTCTGCGCGATGTGTTCCAGGCGGTGGTTGATGCCGGCGGGCATCCCAGCCTGATCATCAACGACGGCCAGATGCAACGCTACTTCCTGCGACATGCCAGCGATGAGCAAATGTCCTGGATAGACCCGAGTCTGCAACGCTACACCGAGGCTGGCGATGTCTACATTCGCGTCGGCGCGCCGGACAATACACGCGCCATGAGCAATATCGACGCTCAGCGCATACGGCAACAGCAGTTCGCCCAGAGCCAAATCTTGGGTACCCGCCTGGAGCGCGCCGCGCGTGGCGAGTTCCGCTGGGTCGGGGCGCTTTATCCGACTGAGGCCAGCGCCCAGGAAGCCAATATGAGCCTCGAAGAATACGAGGATTTTGTCTACGGCGCCTGCTTCTGCGATGCTGACGACCCCGCCGGCGAGTGGCGCAAGCTCAGCGAAATGCAGCAGCAGAAGGTGGATTACCTGGCTGGCAAAAGCCAGGTGGCGCTGCGCGGACCGAATATCGACCTGGACTTGAGCATCGAAGGCCGCACTTTCGTCAACAGCGACGGCAGGCGCAATATGCCCAGCGGCGAAATTTTCACCGGGCCGGTAGAGAACAGCGTGAACGGCTGGGTTCGCTTCAGTTATCCAGCCATTGTCGGCGGTCGCGCGGTCAGCGGGATTGAACTGCGCTTTGAAGACGGCAAAGTAAGCGAAGCGTCCGCGGAAACGCACGAAGACCTGTTGCGCGCGCAATTGGACACGGACGCCGGCGCGCGCTACCTGGGCGAATTCGCCATCGGCACAAATTTCGGCATCGACCGCTTCACCGGCATGATTTTGTACGACGAGAAAATCGGCGGCACGGTGCATATGGCGGTGGGGATGGGCTATCCGGAAACTGGCAGCCTGAACAAAAGCGCGGTCCACTGGGACATGATTTGCGATATGCGCCAAGACAGCGAGATCCTGGTGGATGGCGAGCTGTTTTACAAAGACGGCGGCTTTGTGATCTAGAACCATCCGTGGCCTATTTACCGGCAATTCGTTTGCGCCGCCGGTAAAAATACGTGAATAAAGAGTCGCCCAAGAGCGGCTCTTTTCTGTAACGCTGTGGTTGCGTCTGGATGGCTTTGCCCAAATCCGGCACTTGTACTACCATGCCTGTATTAGATTTCCCGCGAGGTCCGATCCATGAGCAGTTCGAGATTCGTTCCCAAACCCGATGACGCCGGGGGCGGGATAATCGCCGTGGCCAATACCCGCTCGGCGCTGAGCAATATCCGCCGCGGACCGGGCGTCAACTACGACGATATCGGCGATCTGCTCGATAACACGCTGGTCGTTTATTATCCCGACACGCGCACCTTAAGCAATTGGGTCTGGATTGAAAAGGGCGGATTAAAGGGCTGGGTCTACGCGGGCTTCATTGAGTTTATCCAGGCGATTGGCGCGGCGCCGTCGCGGCACAAGCCGACGCCCTACGACGGCAAAGTCGCCATTTGGCATTGGAAGGGCAGCGCCGTCAGCGAGGACACAGCGACTGAAGTGCTGAACAACATTAAGTTAAGGGCCCCCAATGTCAACCAGATCTGGGTCAAGATCACCAATGGCAAGGACTGGATGGGGCGCTTCGATTCCAGCTCGATGGCCATAAACGGGACTGAAAGCATCGATCAGTGGGTGACGGCCTGCCAGGCGGCCGGCATTGAGTTTCATGCCTGGTGTGTGCCGCGAGGGCTGGATATCGAGGCGGAAACCGCCATCTTGATTGACGCCTGCAAGCGCGCCGGCGTCGAATCGCTGATCCTGGATGTGGAGCCTTATGCGGACGAAGGTTACTGGAAGGGCGGGTCATCCAAAGTGCGGCCCTATATGCTGGCGCTGCGCCGAGGATTGGGCACGCGCTTTCATATCGGCTTGAGCGTCGACCCGCGCAAGCAGCACTATCACACGATTTTCCCGGGCGAATGGAGTCCCTTCGTCGATAGTCTCCATCCGCAGACTTATTGGAATATCTTTCGCGACACCGTTGAGGAGGCGCTGTCAGAAGTGTGGACCGTCTGGGGCGGCTTCGACAAGCCGATCATCCCGGTCTTGGAAGGCGCCGCTGTGACGAGCGAGCAGACGGATGCGCATACCTTGGCCACGCAAGTCCATGGCGCCAAAGGCCTGAGCTGGTGGCGCTACGGTACCATTTCTCACTGGACCGGCGTCGACAAGCCGATTGTCTTGTCCAGTTCGCCGGCCGATCCAGACTCGGACATCGTACACAACTTCACCGACGAAGTGACGATACTGCCGACTAAACAAGGCTTCCGCAGCGGCACCTACACCGGCAAACCTGAATTCAACGCGCGGCAGAATACCTGGGGCTGGGATTATCTCTACGTCAACACGGAGGAGCGCACGAGCAAAGTCTGGGCTGAATGGCGTGATCAACTGCCGCGCAACGGCCTGTACGAGATTTCAGTCTTCATCCCCAATCGCAAGGCCACGACCACGCGTGCGCGTTATAAAGTGCATGGCATCGTCGGCACGACCACCGAAGTCGTGGTCGATATCAATCAAAATAAAAACCGCAATCAGTGGGTCGCCTTGGGCGTATTCGACCTGGACAGAACGATGGAGAACGCCGGGCGTGTATTTCTCAATGATGTAACCGGCGAGCCAGACAAAGAAATCGCTTTCGACGCCGCCCGCTTTCGCCGTATCGTATCGACTCCGGCCGGCTATACCCCGGCGCCCGAGCCGCCCCGTCCCACGATTGTGAATGGCGTCCATGTCGCCGATGGCTATGACTCGCCCGTTGGCACTACCGAACAGCGCAGAGGCGCCAAGCTATGGCCCCCGGGTTGGCGCGACGCCTCGCCATTTGGCAAGCTGTATTTCATCGGCACACCCAGCGAAGCCTACCACACCGGCGCCGATCTGAATTTCGGCGCGCCTTATGCGGACAAGGGAATGGCCTGCTATGCCTGCGCGAGCGGTGTGGTGACGCTGGCTGCTCGCATGGGTATCTGGGGCAATCTGCTCATCATCCGCCATGACCCGCTGTACGAGCCCTCCGGTCAGGTGATATACAGCCGCTACGCCCACGTGCAAAATATGCGTGTAGAAGTGGGCGATCGCGTCGCGCGCGGACAGCGCATCTGTGAGGTGAGCGACGCTTTTGGCCGCTTTGTGCCGCATTTGCACTTTGACTTGAGCCCCACAACGCTGCTGGCAACACGTCCCAGCAATTGGCCCAAGAAAAACTACAACCTGCTTGTCGCCAATTACATTGACCCGCTGGATTGGATCCGCCGGCATCGTCCTTAGCAGAGCGCGGAAGCGCGCTAGAACAGGCCCCAATCGCTGGCGGCGCCTTCCTCCATCATGCTGGGATCCCACATTTCCATGCCCATTTCTATGGTTGTTGGCACCCCAAGGAAGTCCTGCGTCGTGCGCCGAGTCTGCTCCAGCAGTTGCGGCGCGTAAGGGCAGAATGGCGTGGTCATGATCATATTCACGTGCGCATTTTCGTCCCCGATGTCGACGCCGCGGACCAGCCCCAATTCTACGACATTCATGCCGATTTCAGGGTCTATCACAGTGCGGAGCGCCTCGTATAGTCCCGCTTCTTTTTCGCTCATGGCCTCGTCCCTTGGACTAACGCTGATTCGATCAACGCTGCGAGTTCATTTGTCAATGCCTGACGTCAGCAGGCGGCAGCCCGCTTAGCATAGTACAGCGCTCATGCTCTGTCAATTTGACGAATGGCGTCGAGTTCTAACGCGATTCTATGCTTGCCCAGTTAGCCTAAGGCATAGTTTCTTTCGCCGCCGCCTGCGCGCGCGCATCCGCCCTGATAAGGCTTGTCCGGTACTGTGACGACGGCTGCGGCTGCTTGATAATGTCGCGCTTTTGACACCTTTACCACCGAGGACACCGAGTGAAATCGAGGACACAGAGGTAAGGTATCATGCTTTATCATAGACAGAGTCGGCAAAACTGAGGATCATTATGGATTCGACCAACCGCCTTATCTTCCGGTATCCCCCTCTGTGCCCTCGGTGGCAAAAGCGTCGGAAATCCTCAAGAGCGTGGCGACCGCCTGCGCGCGCGCATCTGGCGCTTTATGCTGTTGACAAGGCAGGTTCGCGCTGTTAGACTGCAAGCAAGTTCGATTCGGTTATACAGTAGATTTAACCGACATTAAATCTTGGAGAAGGGAGTACCGCCCCGAATGACCGCGACATTGCAGATACAAAACCTGCACGTTAGCGTAGAAGGCGACGATGATCTGATTCTGCGCGGTGTAGATTTAACGGTGAAGCAGGGCGAGATTCACGCGCTGATGGGACCCAACGGCTCGGGCAAAAGCACGCTGGCCAACGTCCTGATGGGAAATCCCGCGTATGAGGTTCATGAGGGCGCCGTGCTTTTGGATGGCGACGATGTGCTTGATATGGAGCCCGATGAACGCAGCCGCGCCGGCCTGTTCCTGGCATTTCAGTATCCGGTGGCGATACCCGGCGTTACGCTGGCAAACTTCCTGCGCCATGCCATCAACGCGCGCATGAAAGCGGACGACCCGGAAAGCAAGGGCATTCCCATTCCCAAATTCGCCCGCATGATGCGCGAGAAGATGAGCAATCTGCATATCGATCATTCCTTCGCCGGGCGCTACCTCAACGAAGGCTTCAGCGGTGGCGAGAAGAAACGCGCTGAAGTGTTGCAGATGGCTGTATTGGAGCCGCGCATAGCCGTGCTCGATGAAACCGATTCCGGCCTGGATATTGATGCGCTGCGCATCGTCGCCGACGGTGTCAACGCGCTGACTGGCCCCGATATGGGCGCGCTGGTCATCACCCACTATCAGCGCATGCTAAACTACATCAAGCCCGATTACGTTCATGTGCTCTACGACGGCAAAATCGTAGAGAGCGGCGGGCCCGAACTCGCGCACGAGCTGGAAGCGAAGGGCTATGAGTGGATTCGGGAAAAGCACCTGGCCTTGGCAGAAGCATAAGCGGAATAGGAACCAATCATGGTAGAGGCGATTCAGAGCGAAAAGCAGCTGACTCACGAAGAAGAAGCCTTGAAAGAGGTCGGCTTAAGCTATGCCGAGAAGTATGGCTTTCATGACGCTGACGTGGAGTACACTTTCAAGAGTCAAAAGGGCATCAACGAGGATATCGTCCGCCAGATCAGCGCCTTGAAGGACGAGCCGCAATGGATGACGGACCGGCGCGTCGAAGCCTACCATATCTTTATGGACAAGCCGACGCCGCAATGGGGCGGCGATCTCAACCGCATCGACTACGACGACATCTACTACTACGTGCGCGCGACCGACAAGTCCGAAGATGACTGGGACGAGGTGCCGCAAGATATCAAGGACACCTTTGACAAATTGGGCATTCCCGAAGCGGAGCAGAAATTCCTGCACGGCGTGTCGGCGCAATACGACAGCGAGTCGGTCTATCACAAGATTCAGGACAACCTGGAAGAGCAGGGCGTAATCTTCCTGGATATGGACTCGGCCCTGCGCGAGTACCCGGAAATCCTGCGGGAGCATTTCGGCACGGTCATCCCGTCGAACGACAACAAATTCGCCGCGCTGAATACCTCGGTCTGGTCCGGCGGCAGTTTCATCTATGTGCCGCCCGGCGTACAGGTGGAGATGCCGCTGCAAGCCTATTTCCGCATCAATACGCAGAACATGGGCCAATTTGAACGGACGCTAATCATCGTCGACGAAGACGCCTACGTTCACTATGTCGAAGGTTGCACCGCGCCCATCTACAGTTCCGACAGCCTGCACAGCGCGGTCGTGGAAATCATCGTCAGGAAGGGCGGTCGCTGCCGCTATACCACCATCCAGAATTGGTCCAACAACGTCTACAACCTGGTGACCAAGCGCGCCGTGGCTGAAGAAGACGCCACCATGGAGTGGGTGGACGGCAATCTGGGCAGCCGACTGACCATGAAGTATCCGGCCGTGATTTTGCAGGGTGAGGGCGCGCACGGTGAGGTGCTCTCGATCGCCTTTGCCGGCGATGGACAGCATCAAGACGCGGGCGCGAAAATCACGCACCTGGCGCCAAACACCACCAGCCAGATCATCAGCAAATCGATCAGTAAAGATGGCGGCCGAGCCAGTTACCGCGGCTTGCTCAAGATCGACGAAGCAGCGCATCACAGTAAGAGCAACGTTGTTTGCGACGCCTTGCTGCTCGATGACTTTAGCCGTTCGGACACCTATCCCACGATTGAGATTGACGCCAAGAATGTGACCATGGGGCACGAGGCGTCGGTCAGCAAAGTTGGGGAAGATCAACTCTTTTATCTGATGAGCCGCGGCATCGGCGAAGACGAAGCCAACGCCATAATCGTCAACGGCTTCCTGGAACCGCTGGTCAAGGAATTGCCGATGGAATACGCGCTTGAACTCAACCGGCTGATTCAGATTCAGCTCGAAGGATCAATCGGCTAGTTGCGCCGCAAGACAAGAACCCATTCCAACAGTCGCAACCCTGCGCGTTTTGGCGCGCAATCTCAGCGGCCGCCCACCTCAGCAATAAGGAGAAAATACGTGGCAGTTGTACGCAGGCGATCGTCGCTTCCACAAGCGCCGAGCTATACCATCGAACAGGTCGAAGCGCTAAGCCGGGATAATAACGAGCCCGGCTGGCTGCGCGAGCGCCGTCTGGAGGCATGGGCGCAGTATCAAGCCCTGCCCATGCCCTACATGGAAGAAGAGTGGCGCCGGACTGACTATCGTCACATTCGCTGGGACGAAGCCGACAAATTGATCCATGCCAACGGCGTCGATGCCCGCTCCGTTCCTGCCAAGAACCTGGATCCGCTCACAGGCGATGAGCAGGGCGGTCTGCTCGTATTCGTCGATGGCAAGGTCGCCAGCCATGAGCTGGCCGATCAACTGAGGCGGCAGGGCGTGATCTTTACCGATTTGCGAACGGCAGTGCGTGAGCATGAGGATCTGGTGAAGGCGCACTTCATGACGCGCGCTGTGACGCCTGCGGACGGCAAATTCGCAGCACTGCACGCGGCGCTCTGGGACCACGGCGTCTTCGTGCATGTGCCCCGCAATACAACTGCCGAATTGCCGTTGCACGTCGTTTGTTACAACACGGCGGCCGGCGCAGGGCTGGGCCACGTCTTGGTCGTACTGGATGAAAACGCCCAGGCGACCATGCAAGTCGAATACGCGTCACAGGACCGCGAGCAGCAATCGGCGTATATCGGCGCGACCGAATTGATCGTCGGCGACGCCGGCAACCTGCGTTATGTATCGCTGCAAGACTGGAATCGCGAGACATTCGAGTTCAGCCATCAGCGCGGCGTGGTCGGCCGTGACGCGCAATTGGACTGGGTTAACGGCGTGATGGGCAGTCGGCTCACCAAGGCCTTCATCGAAGTCGATACGGTGGGCAAAGGAGCCAATGCGCGCGTGAGCGGCTTCTTCTTCGCCGACCGCGGCCAATTCTTCGACCTCGATACTCAGCAGAATCACAACGCGCCGCTGACTAATACTGACCTGCTCTTCAAGGGCGCGGCGCGCGACAACGCCCGTACTCTGTGGCAAGGCATGATCAAGTCCTTGCCCAAGATGCAGCAGATCGACGGCTACCAGGTTTGCCGCAATCTGATGCTCAGCGACGAGGCGCGTATGGACAGCATTCCGGGCCTGGAGATCGAGGCGGACGATGTCGCTTGCTCACATGCCGCGACATTTGGTACGCTCGAGGAAGAGCCCATCTATTATCTGATGAGTCGCGGCATCACGCGGCCGCAGGCGCAGTTGATGATCATCGAAGGTTTCTTCGACGAGCTGCTGCAGCGCATCCCCTTTGAACGCGTGCGTCAGCGCCTGATGGACGAGATCGAAGCGAAAATCATCGCCTGAGCAGTTAGCGGCCCTTCGGATTGCAGCGCAAGCCGGGTAAATGCTAGAATGCAAGCGCATCAACACGGTGCGCTTTTTGTTGTAGGCAGACGGTGACTCAAGAGTCCTTATGGAAGATATGTTCCGCGAGCTCATCCTGGATCATGCGCGCAATTTGCGTAATTGGGGCTTGCTCGCTCCCAACGATTTCGATCACGAGGAATGCAATCCTCTCTGCGGCGATCGCCTGCGTCTCACACTGCGGCTGGGAACGGACGGCCTGATTACCGAAGTCGGCTGGGATGGAGAAGGCTGCGCCATCAGTCAAGCCTCGGCTTCGATGTTCGGCGAGCAATTGCTCGGCTTGACGCTGCAGGAAGCGCGGCAAATCAACAAGCAGGATCTACTCGACAACATTGGTCTCACACTCAGCATCAACCGCGTCAAGTGCGCGCTGCTGCCGCTGAAAGTGCTAGGTTCTGTTGATATTTAGCATTGGCATTTTCATAAATGTGTAAAATAGTCTTATGACAAGCATAAGACTAGCTGACGAACAGTGGACGAAAATTCGGGATTTCCTGAAGCAAGACCCAAATGTTTATTTGGGTAACGAGGCCAATTGCCGCCTGTTCGTTGAAGCGGTGATATGGATATGTCGCAGCGGCGCGCAGTGGCGTTTGCTCCCAAGCGAATACGGCAAATGGAATTCGGTTTACAAACGCTATGCCGGCTGGTGCGAGAATGGCGTTTGGGAACGGATGATGGCAGCCTTCGCCGATGACCCGGATATGGAAAATGGGATAATCGACAGCACGATTGTACGTGCTCACCCCTGTGCCGCCGGCGCCCAAAAAAAGTGAGGAGCAAGCCTTGGGGCGCAGTCGCGGGGGTTTCAGCAGCAAGATACATGCCGCGGTTGATGCTTTGGGCAATCCCTTGCGCTTCCGCTTGAGTCCTGGCCAGGCTCACGACATCAATCAGGCCAAGGAGTTGGTGGAAGGCTTTGCCTTTCAGCGAGTTATCGCGGATCGGGGCTATGCCTCTCAAGAATTTGTGGACAGCTTGCTTGAAAGAGGCATAGAAGTGGTGATTCCACCGCATCCGCGTGCCAAAGAGCAGCGAGAATACGATAGATGGCTCTATCGCGAGCGGCATCTGGTGGAATGTTTCATCAACAAAATCAAACATTTTCGCCGTGTCTTTTCTCGATTCGAGAAACTCGATTCATCTTATCTTGGTTTTCTGCACCTTGTCGGTACACTCATATGGTTACGATAGAATGTCAACAGAACCTAGTCGTTGGCGCTTACGGCCAGGTCGGCCCGGAGCAGTGGACCTTGATAGAAGAAGGCCAGGACCACCATGTCTAACTGGGTCACACTCTGTCGGGAAAGTGAATTGCCGCCGGGCCAGCGGGACGTCTTCGGCGTCGACGGACGCTGGATCGCAGTGTTTAACATCGGCGGCACGGTTTACGCCATTGAAGATCTATGTACCCACGATGGCAATGTGCTGGCCTTCGACGAGCGTGATCAACCCAGCAAACTGATCGAATACGAGATCGAGTGCCCGCGTCACGGCGCCCGCTTCGATGTTCGTGACGGCAAGGTCACACGCCGCCCGGCGGAAGTTGATGTGCCCTGGTTCAAGACGCGTATACAGGGTGGCAATGTGCAGGTTTTGATCTAGACGAGGACTTTACTGTGACCTCTTCGAATCGTCTCACAATTCGAGAAGCATTCGCTACTGGCCGTACGCTGATATTCGGGCATCGCGGCGCCATGGCGGAGGCGCCGATGAACACATTGGCTTCCTTTCAGTTGGCCTGCGAACAAGGCGCCGACGGCGTTGAACTGGATGTGCATCTGTCAAAAGACGGGCATATCGTGATCGTGCACGACTTCACGCTTGATGCATCGACGGACGGCCAGGGAGAAGTTGCCTCTCATTCCCTTGCGGAACTGAAGCGGCTGGACGCGGGCGGCTGGTTCTCCGCTGACTTCGCGGGCGCACGCATCCCCACGCTGGATGAAGTCTTCGACGCCTTCGCCGGCAAGCTCTATTTCAATGTCGAGCTAAAGTCTCGGCCCGCCGATGGACGCGCGCTTGAAACCGCTGTGGCTGACTGCATCAGGCGACACAGCATGACAGAGCAGACGATTGTGTCATCCTTTGACGCGCAGTGTTTGCAGCGATTTCGCTTAATCTCCCCACAAGTGATGATGGCTTATCTGCATGGCCCCCATGTTTCGGCGCTTATGGATGAGGTATCGCACGAAGCGCGGCATCCCTGGCACGATGCCATCGACGAAGCCTATATGCGCTGGGCGCGCGATGCCGGTTACCTGGTCAACGCCTGGACGGTCAACGATGCCGAACGCGCCTGCGCGCTACGCGATTTAGGCGTCAACGGCATAATCACTGACAGCCCCGCCGCCACAATCAGCGCGCTGAATCAATGCTGACCAGCTTTTGGCGTTTTCTGTTCCGCCTGCTGTATTACGAACTTGCCTGTACCTATGATCTTGTCAGCGCCACCGTCTCGCTTGGGCGCTGGAGGGCTTGGCAGCGCAGCGTTCTGCGCTACTTGCCCGCCGCTGAAGACGGGCTTGTGCTCGAATTAGCGCATGGAACCGGGGATCTGCAAGTCGATCTTCTACGTGCCGGCTACCAAACCGTCGCGCTTGACCTTTCCGCGCAAATGGGCAGGCTGGCGCGGCGAAAACTGCGTCGCGCTCATTTGGCCGCCGATCTCGTACGCAGCGATGCAGTCCATCTGCCCTGCAAATCGGCTTCTTTCGCGTCGATTGTTTGTACATTCCCGACGCCTGTCATCTTCGCTGAGCCGGTTCTGGCGGAGATGGCGCGGGTGCTGAGCCCGTCTGGACGCGCCGCCATTGTTCTGGTCGGTCAGCTTCGCGGCGGAGGCATACTGCGGGCGCTGATCCGGCGTCTTTACCGTCTAACGGGCCAACGCGACGCCTTCCTCAGCCCGGGCGCGATTTCCGACTTGATCGGCGCAGACGTCTTTACGGTCGAAACCGAGATCGTTACGCTTCCGGACAGCGCCGCTCAGCTGCTGATTCTGACCAAGGCTGCCGCAAACGCGGAATCAAGCCCTGACCTGAGCCTAGCTAGCGCGAATTATTTGTGATATGATTCCTGGTTGTCCGTGGTGGGCGTAGCTCAATGGCAGAGCACCTGATTGTGGTTCAGGCGGTTGAGGGTTCGAGCCCCTTCGTCCACCCAAAAGCTGGAAACAGGATGTCGTCCGTCGCGAGCGGGCGATTTTGCTTCTGGGCGTCCCAAGCTGCAATGTTTTGACTCAGGCTCAGTTATGCGATCTTATCACCGTCTTGCGCCGCCGCGCTTGACGCCGCCATCCGGTGACGCTCGCGTAGCGGCCGTCCATTTCCGCAGGCTTTGGCCCAGATTCAATACGGGGCGCAGGCTCTGGTTGAGATTCGATACGGGGCACAGGTTCCCGACCATCGTCTCGCGGGTAGGGCGCCGGCAATCCAACATCCCGCTCAGCCCCTCTTGCGGACGCAGCCGGCGAGTCCAAATGGCTGGATTCGCTAGGCTTCTTTAAGCCGAAGACTTCAAACACGCTCAGATGCGCCGAATCGCGCGCTTCTTTAGACAAAGCTGGCGCTGCCGGCATCGCGATTGGCGCGGGCGGGGTTAGCGGCGGTTCCTCGCGCCCTTCGGGTTCAGCGACTGGTTCAGGCCGGCGGGGCTCAGGATTCACCGGCGCCTCAACAATTGGCGGGCTGATTTGTATCGGCTTGGTGTCATCAGGCGCGGGCTCTGGCGCTCCCAGAAGCTGTTCTCCAGCGCCGGCGGATATAACTACGGGGTTGGGCTTGGTGTCCGTATCCGCCACAAATGGCAGTGGTTCGGCTTCAAACTCATCGTAGGATACCGGCTGCTTGTCGGTGGCTGTCTCGGCATCGCCATCCGGCAACACATCATGAAAGGCCGTAGGATGACGCGGCTGATAGCTGAGCCGTTCGTCGACATCCGGCGCCTCGCGCACGCTGGCTTTGGCTTCGTGGGTAGAAATGCCGCCGGACTCCTGCAAAATCAACTGATGCAAGTTGCGCAGGCTGGCTTGCAACTGATTGGTCGTGCTGCGTTTCAGGCGCATGGCATTGCGCAATCCACCCAATACGCCACCCAATTGGTATTGGAAGGTCCAGCGCACCAAGGTGCCGTTCGGCACCTCATGCAGGCGAATACGGCCCTGATTGTCCGCGAAACTGGTACCGTCCATCAGCCGATACTCATAACCCAGCGTGTCGTACCAAGCGCTGACCTCGACTACGACGTCTTTTGACTTGTCCGCCGTAGCTCGCCATCGCGTTCCTTGTCCCTCTCGCTGGGTCGAAAGGAAGGACACCGACGTCACATCTTCTTGCCATTGCGGCAGCGCAGCAGGATCACCCAGAAAACGCCAAATGAATTCCGGCGATGCTGGAATCAGGATTTCAAGATCAATGACGTTCATGGCTTTTGCCGCTATGGCGTGACTGGACTCACGCTTTGTGCTACACTGACTTTAGATTTTACCATCGAAAACCGAATCGCAACCACCATGCCGAACCCCATATTCATATTCGCTTTTGTGATCGCCACTATGTTTGGCTTGGCTTTCCATGTGATCATGGGCGGCAACGCCCGGCGCATGGTGCTCTTCATCGTTACCAGTTGGCTCGGCTTCTTGCTCGGCCAATACATCGGCGGTTACCTGGGCATAACCCTGTTCAAGATTGGCGTTATTCATCTGCTGCCGGCCTCCGTTTGCGCCATCGCGCTGCTGATTTTCGCCCACATTTTGACCGCCGAGCCGACCACACCGGTTTCACGGCGCTAGACCATGCCTGAAAGCGAGTCTGGCGACAGCCAACCGGCGCAGACGCCGGCGCGCGAGTCGGGCGGGGTCAAGATCGGCCGGCTGATCAAGCTCACCGCGATAGTCCTGCTGCTGCTCATCGGATTGCTGCTGGTCGGCGCGCTGGTCGCTGCTTTGACCGCGGCCGATACTTGGGCGCCGGTTATCCAGATTTTCCGCGATGTGCTGCTGGTGGTACTCTTGCTGGAGTCTCTGTTGATAATCGCGGCTGTCACGGTGTTGCTGCTGCAAGCAGCTGGCTTCCTCATCATGCTGAAGTCGGAAGTCAAACCGATTCTGGACAATGCCCGCGAGACGACGCGCCTGAGCAAGGCGACCGCGCAATTTATCAACACCAATGCAGTCGATCCCGTGATTCAAATCAAGAGTTTCCTGGCTGGTCTGCTGGCCTTCTTGCGCGAATTGATTCTGCTGCGAGGGATCGTCATGCCGGCGGAACCCGATAGCACGACGCCTGAGCCCGATGAGACCGCCCAAGCTTGACGAGAACGCGACCTTCGCAGGCATCGTGCTGGGTATGATTCTCGGCGCGATTTATGCCACCCTGCGCGTCACGAAGCGCGGGGCGGTGCGGCGCCGGGATCTGACGCAGTTTGGCGCCGGCACAGCCGAGCTTGAGACGAAGGCCGCCATCAATGACGCCAAAGAGCAAGCCAAAGCCCGGCTGGAGGAGCGGCGCTAGCTGCGCTCAATTTGGTCAAAGGCGCGGCCCATGACCTCGAGCAAATCGCCGGCGATAACGCTGCGGCTGCTTTTGATGGTCTCAGCAGCGATGCAGCCGGCTAGCGCATGAACATAGACGCCGAGTCGCGCGCTGTCGTAGGCACTGGCGCCCTGCGCTCGGATACCGGCGATCAAACCGGCCAGGACATCGCCCGTGCCAGCCGTCGCTAACGCATCGGTCTTAAATGGGATGACGCTTGTGCGGCCGTCCGGCGCCGCGACAATCGTATGGGCGCCTTTCAGCACCACGACCAAGCCCCACGCTTCTGCGTATCGGCGCGCGATACGCCAGCGATCGGCGTTAATCTCTCCCATCGCGAGCCCGGTCAGGCGGGCCATCTCTCCGCTATGCGGCGTGATGATCGTATCTTCTGGCAGGGGCCGCCACCATTCCTCTGTTGAACTGAGCGCATTCAAGGCATCGGCGTCGATAATCAGCGGCGGCAGCGAGGCGGCGTGTACAAGATTCCATACAAAAGCGCGTGTGGACTCATGCAGACCCAGGCCGCAGCCGATCAGCAGCGCGTTGTACACCGCCGCCGACTCGGCCAGCGTTTCGCAAGCAGTCTCGTCTATAGCGCCTTGTGCATCAGGCAGCGGCAGCCAGGTCGGTTCGCGCAGCTGGCTCGCTACGATGCCTATGACCTGGCCTGTGGCGGCGATGGTGACAAGCCCAGCGCCCGAGCGGCAGGCTGATTCACCGGCCAGCGCCGCTGCCCCAATGTAATTGGCTGAGCCGACCACCAGCATGACCTTGCCAAAACTGCCTTTGTGCCCATCCAGCGGACGCCCCGGCAGCAGCGATCCAGCCAGCGCGCCGTCGACTACCGTTGCCGACAGCCGCTGCAGCGCGGGCATGTCCTCCGGGATACCGATGCGCGCTACGGCGAGCTCGCCGACAAAACCAGCCGCCGGGAAAACGAAATGACCCGGTTTCGCCGCGATGAAAGTGATGGTGAGGTCCGCGGCCAATGTCGCCGGGTCGGCTCTACCGCTATCGCAGTCGACCCCGCTAGGGCAGTCGATGGCAAATACGAAAGGTTGGCCAGCGCCATTCCCGGTCTCCGGATGCGCCGGGATGACCACATCGGCCCGCTCGCCTTCGGACATCACGCGCAGGCAGTCTTTTACGCATTGGAGGACAGCGGCTGCATCGCCACCCAAAGGCAAACGCGCGCCAATGCCGAAGACAGCGTCAACAATTATGTCTGCTTCGCGAGTCCACCGCTTCAGTTGGGTCTTGTCGCGGTCATCATGCAGCGCGGTGGCCGCGAGCCCCTCGAGCGCCGCATCTTCAAGCGGCAACTCGTCGAGATCCCGAGCCTGTAGGAGATACAGGCGAATATCCGCCTTGCTAATCTGCGCCAGATCATGCGCCATGACCAAGCCATCTCCGCCGTTATTGCCTTTCCCGATCAGGAACAGAATCGTGGTCTCTGACGTGATGTGGAATCTACGCTGCAAGCAGGCGCTGGCGTCTACCCCGGCATTGGCCATCATTTGCGCGTAACTCATGATCAAGCGGTCGGCCTCAGCCTCAATCTTGCGCAACTCTGATACTGTCGCTACTTTAATCACGATTGCTCCCGCGCTACGAAGACAAAAAAGACGCGTACCTTAATGATACACGTCTCGCTGACACTTCACGAGAATCGGCTTAGCGGTCGCGGTCGACCACCAGGCGCGCCAGGTCAACCAGCGCTTGTTTGGCCGGCGTCTCGTCCAGAACGGCCAGGCGGTCAATGGCCTCTTTGACGAGCAAATCCGCGTGTTGCCGAGCCTTTGCGATCGTGTCGCCTTCCAGCATTTTGCGCTTGATGGCAGCCATCGGGTCCGCCGCAGGAACGCTGCCATTGCCGTTGTCAGCGCCTAGCGCAACGGCCACGCCGCGCCCCTGGTCCATATCGATGCCCGAGGTCTTGCCCAAGCTCTCTTCGTCGGCAATGAGATCCAGGATGTCGTCGACAATCTGGAATGCCAGGCCCAGGTTGAAGCCAAAATCGGAGAGCGCCTCGATTTCACGCTGACTCGCATCGGCCAGTTTGGCGCCGATCGCGCCCGCAGCGCGGAAGAGGGCGGCGGTCTTCAAAGCAATGACCCGTATATAAACCTCTCGCGAAAATTCATTCTCTTTGACGGCGGTCGCCTGCAAGGTTTCTCCCTCGACCAAAGCGGTGGCGGCTTGCGCCAGGTCCAGGTTCAAATCGCCGTAGGGCGCCATCAATTCGTAAACCGCTGTGAACAGATAATCGCCCGTAAGCAGGGCGAAGGTACGGCCCCAGGTAGCATTTACGGATGGCCGGCCGCGGCGCATGATGCCGTGATCATTGATGTCATCGTGCACCACGCTCGCGGTGTGCATGAGTTCAACCGCCGCCGCGGGCTTGGCGACGCGCTCCAGGTCGATTCCGCCCAGCGCCATATACGTCAGCAGCAAGAGGCGCGGTCGAATGCGTTTGCCGCCGGCGCCGAGGATGTGGCGGCTGGCATCGCGCAAGATTTCGATCTGGCTGTCAGTCGCATCAAGCATGGCGCGCTCTACGGCCGCCAGCCCTTCGTCCACGCGTTCCCGGAAGACTGCCGATCCCGCCGCTGTGCCTTTCATCTGCCACTCCAGTTCAAGAATTGTGAAGTTCAGAACTATCTAAATGTATTGTACTGTAAATACGACAATCGTCAACGTAATTCAGCGCCGTCTAATCCGCGCATTTGCCCAAGGTCTGACACAGCTGCGTGATGTGCAGGCGATCATGTTGGGCAGTGAAATAGGCCATCTCCAGCAGATTCGTCAAGCCAAAGATACTGTGTCTGGCTGGGCGCCGCCAGTCCTCCGCGCCAAGTGCGGCCAGCATGGCCATGGTCTGTTGACGCTGGGCGCGAAATCGCTCGAAGATTTCCATGCCGTCGTCATGGCATTCGGGAATGTCCGGTCCGGGCGTCGGCAGCGAGGGGATAAAAGGATTGTCTTCCTCCAGAATCGTACGCAGCCGCTGCTCATGCACTTCGGTCTCCGCGCGCCACAAATGGCAAAGAATCTGCAAGATCGACCACTCGGCCGGATCCGGGCGCTGCAGCCACTGATGGTCCTTAACTTCCGCCAAGAGGCCGCATAAAGCTGCCATGTTTCCGGCAAACTGAACCGGCAGCGTCTCCGGCGTCATCTCGCCGGGCTGAAATACATTCGTCCAGTGCGGTCGACGAACGCAATCCAGTACCGCGCCCAGCCCAAATGCTTCGCCGACTTGCCAGGCGCGAATTCCCAGCGACTGCGCCGGCGCAATGTCGTTAATCAGGCTGTCGCCGACGACCAGCGCTTCATCCGGTTCCACGCCCACCCGCGCTATGGTCTCGGCGTAGTAGGCCGGATTGGGCTTGGCGTAGTGCATGTTTTCGCTGTTGGTGACGAAGGCAAATTCGTCGATATAGTCGCCCAAGCCCGCCCAAACTATGCGCGTGACCGTAGCCGACTCCGGGAAGAGCGGGTTGGTTGCGATTGCCACCAGCAGATTCTGATTGAGCAATTCTTCTACTAATGCTGCCGCTCCGTCTATCGGCGCCGTGGTCTCTCTGAAGCTGTGGTAGGGCGCCGCGTAAAATTCATCAAGCGCGCGCGACAGCTCTTCGGGGGATAGCGACAGTCTGCGGCTCAACTCGTCATGAATCAGATCCGCATTGCTGAGACAGTTGTCGCCGCCTTCGTTGAGCCGAGCCATAGCGCCCCGCAGAGCGTCGGCGGCCTGCGTGATGCCGTACCGGGCTTCAAAGTGCTGGTCCCATCCCTGGCGGAAAGTTTGCACCCAGCGCCTGTCAGGATTATCCAGCAGCGTATTGTCGAGGTCGAGCAATACCGCCTTAATCATCGCCAGCTTCCATGGCTTGCCGGAAAATATCCAGCCCGGGGTGATCGTCCGGACAGCCTACATAGGGATCGACTTTTTCGCCGTTTCTTAAGCAGATGGCCTCAACCTCCACGCGCCGCATCAGCCCCAGAAAACCCGCCTTTATGGTCAGCACAAGCTGGGTATCGGGGCTGGCGTTAGCCAATACGATGTCCGGCACCGGGCACTTGGCGCAATCCTTGGGATGCCAATTTTCTGATTCGGGATTGTTCTTCGCCAGCCGACACTCTTCCACATCACGGGTATGCCGGTTGAAGTCGGAGTAATAATGCGGGCACTCTCGCCCGGCTGGTGTTTGCATTTTGGTCGTTTACCCTTGCTTGATCCAGTGCGATGCGACAGCCGGCAGCTTGTCCAAGGCACCGTATTGTACTGTGCAATCCGGCAATGATTCAAGAAAGCTGGCGCCGTAAGATTTGTTGATGACGCGGCTGTCGAATATCGCGACAACCCCGCGGTCAGTGCGCCGGCGGATCAAACGTCCGAAACCTTGCCGAAAGCGCAAGATGGCGTCAGGCACGGCGTATTGCTGAAATGAACGGCTATAGGTCTCGCTGCGCGCCGCGAAAACAGGATCGCTTGGCACAGCAAAAGGCAGCTTGGTGATCACGACCGCGCTCAAGTCGTCGCCGGGAATATCGATGTCCTCCCAAAAACTGCGTGTGCCCATGAGCACCGCTTTGTCTGAATTCATGAAGCTGTCAAGCAGGGCGTCGCGGCTGGCCCCGAAGCTCTGGTCGTAAACATTGATATCGCCGAGGGTCAGCCGCGGCGTAATCGCTTTGGATACCTCGCGCAGTTGAGCGTAACTGGTGAACAGCACCAGCATGCGCCCGTCAAGCGCGTCCGCCAACTCAATGACGCCGCGCCCAACCATGCGCTGATAGTCTCGATGCGTTTTCGGTTCCGGGATGTCTTGCGGGACGTATACCAGCGTAGATTTCTTGTAGTCGAAGGGAGAGCCGACCGCGATCGACCTGAAGCTCTCGGAATGCAGCCGTTCCTTGATGTGGTCGAAGTTGTCCTGGGTCTGCAGCGTGGCGCTGGTCAGGATGATGCTCTCCATGCGCTGATTCAGATATTCTTCCATCATCGGCCCAACATGCAGCGGCGCAATCTGCAGCGAAAGGCGCTCGGCCCTCTGGCCGGCAGTTAGCGAGTACACCGACTTGGCGTCCGGCGTCTGTGTAAAGCCTTCCAATTGTTCATGCAAATCAGCCAGGTAACGTCGATGCCCATTGATTTCGCTGCTGATGTCGCCAAAGCCTGGCATGTCATACTCGGCATAACGCGGCAAGGCGCTGCAAAGGCGCTCCATGGCATCGGTGACCGCCAGCAGATAGGCGCCCAGATGTTTCCAGGCCGCCGAGACCGCGGCGAAATCGCCCGCATCGCGATGCGAATTCAGCAGTCGCATGGCGTAGCGGTTGTCGGCCCTTTGGTTGGAGGCAAAGTCGTGCAATGCCCGGAAGTACTGACGAATGAAACGCCTCATCAACTCGACCGTTTCGTCGATACTGTCAATGAATACGGACAAGCGCTCAGTTTCGGCTGACGGGAAGAAGTCACGCCCGGAGCGCAGCAGTTCGCCCAGAACGCCACCGCTACCATTACCCAAATCACGAAGCCGGGAGAAAATCTGCGTCTGATCGATGTGGCGCGTCAAGCCACTGGTGATGGCATCTTCAAGGTGGTGCGCTTCGTCAACTATGAGGTTATTGTAGGCAGGCAAGGCGCGATTATCGATTCGGGCATCGGCGATAAGCAGAGCGTGATTGGTGATGACGATATGCGCCCTCTCCGCACGTTGACGCGCCCGATGATAGGGACAAACGCCATCCATCTCGCTGACGCAGCGTGTGCTGGAGCAGCCTTCGTCTTGCGCGCTGAGCCGCGACCAGACGGCCCACTCGCCGGCCCGCAATGTGATCTCGCCGCGGTCGCCTGAATCGCTCTCCTGCAGCCAGAGCAGGATCTTGGCCAGTGTCCGCAATTCATCGAGATTCGCGGGCTTGCGCCGGCGCAGAGTCTGCAAGCGGCGCGGGCAAAGATAATTGCCGCGGCCCTTCATTATCGCAGCTCGCAACTGGGCGCCAACGGCATTGCGCAGCTGGGGAATGTCCTTGCCCAAAAGCTGCTCTTGTAGATTGATCGTATTGGTCGACACGGTAACACGTTGATCGTTCTGCAGCGCCCAAAGCGCGGCTGGGACGAGATAGGCGAGCGATTTGCCCGTGCCTGTGCCCGCTTCAATCATGAGATGCTCACCCTGATTCAGCGCGGCGGTCACTTCATTCGCCATACGCAGTTGCTCGTCGCGGACTTCGTAATCGCCGAAGTCAGCGGCCAGCCTTCCGTACGCGCCAAATATTGCGCCAATCGCGGCCGGCTCTAGCGGATCATGCCGCGCATTGCCCATCGCAAGCGGCGGCGCATCCAGGCGCTCGGTCTGAAAGGGCAGGATTGGACGCTGCGGAACAAAATTGCGGACGCTTTGATCCAGCGCAGCCTGAAAAACGGAGCGCAAATGCCAATCCAGCCCGTCGCCGGCGCGGATGATTTCCGCCAGCACCGCCGACGGCATAGTGCAGAGCTTCTGCCACAAGCGCCAATATAGATGCCCAGTGGCGACAGCGTCGTCAAGCGCGCGATGCGCCCGCTCGAGATTGATATCAAGTAGCGAAACCAGACTGCCCAAGCTGTATCGCGGCGCGGAGGGCATGACGATCGATGCCAGTTCAAAGGTATCGATGGCGTCGTTCTGCATTAGCAGATCATGTTTCCGCAAGAAGGAACGATCGAAGCCCACATTGTGCGCGATAACCGTAGTGTCGGCGAAGAAACTACGCATTTCCGGCAGGATTTCATCAATGCCAGGCGCGTCATCGACATCTTCCTGATGGATGTTAGTCAAGTGCGTGATATCTGACGGGATCGGAATCGACGGCTTTACCAGCGATTGATACTCATCCACCACCTCGCCGTCGCAAAAACGAGCCAGCCCGACTTCAATGATTTCATCGCTTGACGGGTTTAGCCCGGTGGTTTCGAGGTCAAGGGCGATTAGCTCGCCGTGCATGTCAGCCTCCCGTGTGGGCGGCGCAGCGCATGACCATCTCACGCGCTCGCTGGCGAGCCTGGCTGAAGCCCCTGGCTATACGGCTAACGATCACTCGGAAGCGTCTTCGCTGGATTCATCTACCGCATCCCCGTCGCCAGAGTCCGCCGCGCTGTTGTCCTGCGGATAGGCCGCTGCGGCTTGGGCGAACCAAGTCGTCAGATTGCGGCGAATGATGGGCAAGTCCAGCGTATGCGCCCCGACGAAGCCCTCCCGCTCCAGGAGCGACCAGTTGTCGTCGTCAGCGAGGCGCCACAGGAAGGATTGAACCTGAGCCTTGGCCAGCGCCTGCTCGCTGATGAGCAAGCTGGCTAGCCTTGAAAGCGGATAGCTGCTGTTTTCAATGGAGCCGGCCGTGGGTTCGACGCACCCAGCGCCGTCATTGACTGAGATCAGCCTTATATTTGCCTGTTCGTTAGCGATGACCTTCTGATAATCCGACCAACTCATGTAGGTCAATCCGCCCGCGACATTGCCGACAGCGGCTGCCCGATACAAGGGGTCGTAATCCTTTTCCGTGTCGCGGCGCACCGGCGGAATGATGCCGGCAGCGGTCTGCAGCAGAATGTCCGTGTACTGATCGGTGAAAGACAGACCAAATAGCGTCAGCGGCTGATCCGGGAAAGCAGCGTCAATTTCCGACCAATTCCCGGCGTCGCCGCCCCAAATTGCGTTCACCTGCCCGGTTGTCAAGCAAGCGCTGTAGTCATCACCGGCATTGCCGAGCAGAACAGTCGCTTGCGCGCCCAATGCCAGTGGCATGGTGACCACGCCCATGGCCGCGCATTCTTCAAGCGCGTCGGCATCAGGCGCGGCATCGAGGAGAGCAATGTCCGCCTCGACAGCGCATAATCTGTTAATGCTTAAACGCGCCCCGGCAGCCTCGAAGTCGAATGAAAAGCGCTCGTAGGACTCGGTAAGCCTGTCGCCGACGTTGCTCAGCGCCTGGTAAGCATTGGCCGCGCCGACCAGCCTGACTTCTCCGTTCAGGTCGGGCGGGATCTGATAGTCGCCAAGTCCGCTCGCGCTGGCTGCGGCATCGGCATCGCTGAGGATTAGAGCGTTCAACTCAGAAGTTGTTGCCGTCGGCGCTGTTATGCCGGCGTCGCGCATGACCGCGGCGCCCGCTTCGCTCACTATGAATTGCATAAACTCGGCCAGGCTATCGTTGGAGCTCAGCCGCGCACGATTGACGACAACATAAAGCGACAGCGCAAAGGCATAATTGTCGCTCTCAACTGCCTCAGCCGATGGCGCTGCACAGTCGCCCGAGTTTACGCTCGAGACATCCAGGACGGTGATAGAGTCCGCGAATTCGCTCGCGTCTTCACCAGCCAGCAAAGCCAGCGCGCCTTGGATTTCGCTTGCGCGCCGGGCAGCGTCGGCGCCAGCGTCGATGGTCTGCGCATCAAGGCGCAAGCCGTCGCCGGCGACAAGGGAATCGGCGATGAAATAGGCGATCTGGCTATCCGGCGGAAGCATTAAGGTAAGGGGCAGTTCGGCCAATTCTTCGCTGGCAAAGGACCAGTCGGTCAGGGCGTTGCTGGCGCTCGGCTTCAGCAGCTCAAGCAGTTGCGTCTCGTCAATGCATTCGACGGCGGCATCCGCGCCTGTAGCGAATACAGCCAAATGATGGCCGATGAGCAGCTCGCTGTACAATACTTCGTTAGCATCGCAGATGGCTCGTTCAGCGGCGGACAATTCCCTCGTCGCCGTCGCCAGATCAATCTCGCCGTTGCAAAACTGGTCAATTGCCGCCGCAGTCCCGCTGGATGTGATGGCAACTGATGTCACTCCCTTGGCATCGGCCATACGCTCGATCAGCGCATTGGCGATTCTGGAGCCGACCACGGTGATGTCTTTCGGCGTCTGCGCCAGCCCCCAACCGGAGCTTATCACGAGCAAAAGCAATACGAGCGCGCCGGGAAATAATCTAATCTTCGCCATGTATTGACGTATCCTTACCTGAGCTTGATTCAACCTACGGATTGTACCGTCAGCGCTACGATTGTAAAGCCATACTTTTCTGCTACCATCGGCTGACGAGCGCCTCCGTTACGGGCTGTAGGGTGCGCCAGAAGTCAACTACGGAATCAAAGGAGAGACCGGCTTGGGTTATACGCCGCAGAGTATCTTCGAATTAATCGGCGGAGAAGAACCAGTAGCGGCAATCGTCGACGCATTCTACGACGCCGTCGAAAACGACCCGATACTGCGCCCCATGTATCCTGAATGCCTCCAAGCCCCCAAACGTCACCTGTATCTATTTTTGCTGCAGTTTTTCGGCGGACCGAGGACATACCTGGAAGAGCGCGGTCATCCCCGACTGCGAATGCGCCATTTTCCCTTCGCGATCGATCAGCAGGCCCGCGATCACTGGCTGGAGCACATGTTAAACGCGGTGGACCAAGCCGGAATTCAGGAACCAGCGCGCTCCCGCATGCGCGAATACTTCGACCGCTCGTCGGCCTTTCTTATCAATCGCACCGGCGAAAGCGATGTCGCGGCGCAAGACTAACCTGCGCTAGCCGCCTTTGAGAATGTACTTGTCAAATGCTTCCGCCGTCCAGGGCAGGGCGGCCTTGAAGAAGCGCTCATGGATGGCTTCGGCGTAGACACGTATTTCAAATTGAGCGTCTCTGGCCATGCGCAAGCGCAGAAAATGCATCAGGTTGTGCGCGTCGATTTTGGTGACCCAGGTGTAATAGACGCTGAATCCGGGCAGGAACAGCCGCGCCATCTCCTTCGACACGCCTTTTTCCAGCGCTTGCGAATACAGGCGAAACCCTTCGTCGTAATGACTCAGGAGTTGCTGCGTTAGCTCGTCATTTTCCCGCGCTTCGAGCCTTCCCTCGCTGGCCTGTTTATTGTCCCGGCTTTGCCGGCGCCAAACATCCGGCACATAGAAGTCGCTTTCCTGGAAGGGCGTATAGCGGCCGGATTGCGCGTTCATACTCCAGGTGCGGTGGCGCACCCACTGCCACCAGGTCACCAGCGGCGCGCGCACGCGGAACTTGAACTCCACCATTTCAAAAGGCGAGGTGTGACGGTGACGCAGCAAGTAAAACAGCAGCTTCTTGTCGCGCTCCGGCCCTTTGCTCTCGCCCAAAAAGCTGACCCGCGCGGCATTGACGATAGCAAGGTCGCCACTGATCCTGGAATCAGGATGAGGCATCAAATCGACTAACTCGATCCAGCCCTTGTCGAGTACCTCCACACGCTTTCCGATTAACTGATCTGCCATGTAATGCTCCCGCGCATGTTTCCAACTGCTAGTTTTGTGCGATGCTGTTAGCGAAGCCGTGTCAGGCGCTCAAGCTCTGCAAGGCGATGCGAACGCGTTCTTCAACATCATCGGGCGCGTCAAGCGGAATCGACTGGATAGCCGCTTGCGCCTCTACCACGCTGTACCCGAGCGCGGTGAGCGCGTCCAGAATGACGCCGCTGTTGTCATCTTCAGAAGCCAGCGGCAGACTGTCCAGTCCGCCGGCAATCTTGTCTTGCAGCTCAAGCACGATTTTCTGCGCCGTTTTCTTGCCGATGCCCGGCACGCGGCTGATGATTTCCGGACGGTCGTTGACAACCGCGCTGCGCAAATTGTCCACGCTGAGCGTACTCAGTATGGCGACGGCAAGTTTTGGTCCGATGCCGCTGATTTTGAGTACGACGTCGAAAAGCTCGCGTTCGCCGGCGGTCGCGAAACCGTAGAGAGTAAGGGACTCCTCGCGCACGACCAGCCGCGTATACAAGAAAACCCGTTCGGACTGCAACTTTTCAATCGTGGTGAAGGGCGCGATCACTTCAATGCCGACGCCGCCCACCGTCACCACCAGGTGATCCGTCGACTTCGAGACCAAATTTCCTTCCAGTGTGGTAATCATATCCAGCGAAAATCCTCAGGCGAGGTCAATATCATGCAGGCGATAGCTGTGCAAGTCGGTAATGGCGACGGCCAGCGCGTCCGCCGCATCATCAGGGCTGGGCGCTGCCTCCAGGCCGAGCAGCAGGCGCGCCATCTCCTTCATCTGGCTTTTGCCAGCGCCGCCATAGCCGCAGACCGCCTGCTTGACAGCATTGGGCTTGTACTCGGCGATGACTAAATTCGCCCGGCTCAAAGTAAGCAAAACGACGCCGCGCGCCTGCGCTACCGTTATGGCAGTGCTGACATTGCGCGAGAAAAACAGCTCTTCGACGCCGGCGCGGTCCGGGCGATACTCGGCGATCAGCCTGCTCAGTTCATCGTGAATCTGATGCAGCCGCTCAGGCATCGGCGTACCGGCGCTGGTGCGGATGACGCCATAGGTCAGCGCTTCCAGGCTGCCGTCGGCGCCTTCACGGACGAAAGCATACCCCAAGGACGCCGTTCCGGGATCAATGCCGAGCGAGATCATGCTAGGACTCGTAAGCGGCCAGGACTTCGTCAGTGATGCTCAGGTTGGAGGCGACGCTTTGCACGTCATCCGACTCTTCCAGCTGCTCCATGAGCCGCATGTTCTGCAAGGCCTTTGACTTGGGAATATCCAATTCATTCTGTGGGAACCAGCGCAACTCACAGTCGTCTAATTGGTAGCCGGCCTGTGACAGCGCCTGCTCCACAGCCGAAAACTCATCGCGCGGGGTATAGACCGTGACGATCCCGTCTTCATCAACGACATCTTCCGCGCCCGCTTCAGCCGCTTCCATAAACAGCTCGTCAAAGTCGCTCTCGCCTTTGATGGTGATAAAACCCTTCTGGTCAAATTGCCACATCACGGCGCCGTTGGTGGCCAGGCTGCCCTCATGCTTGCTGAAAGCATGTTTGACTTCGGCCAGGGCGCGATTCTTGTTGACCGTCAGGATCTCGACAATATAAGCGACGCCCTCGGGCCCATAACCTTCGTAGAGTATCTCCACAACTTCGCCGCCCGCGATTTCACCGGTGCCCTTTTTGATGGCGCGTTCGATATTCTCTTTGGGCATGTTGGCGGCGCGGCCTTTGGCGATCGCCAGCTTGAGCCTGGGATTGGCGCTCTCGTCGCCGCCGCCTTCTCGTGCGGCAACCATGATATCACGCCCCAGTCGCGTGAAGATTTTGGCGCGTTTCGCGTCTTCTGCGCCCTTCTTTCGCTTGATGGTCGACCACTTGCTGTGACCGGACATGGACGCATCCCTTTCCTGGAAACTTGCAGTCTATGAGTACGACGATTATAGCCTATTCCCCAAGCTACTATGCAATACACAATGCTATAATAAATAGGCGTACTTCCTGGACAGCAAACAAAAGCAGCGCTCTGATGGATGTAATGCAGCAGGCTGAGGATATCATTGAAGCAGCCAGCGAAGAATCTCAGTTCCAGTACGAGGGCCCAATCCCTCCGGAACGCATCGCCTGGATTGTCATGCTGGGCGCTTTTCTGCTGTTCTGCACCGTAACGCTATCCACATTCTTCGGCGTTGCCCATTTTCTATTTCGCTCGACCGTTGCCATGTCCGCTGTGCTGGAGGTCTCCAAAGGCACGGTCGGCATCACCGGTCCCGATCTGATCGTGGCCGCCGAACGAGAGCGCGATGACCTGACGAATTCGGTCACGAGCATTAGTACCGACTCTTTGTCACAGGCGACCATCCAAATCAAAGACCTTGGGGATGGCGACGAGGACTCAGCCGACCTGCTGGCCGCGGTTACGCTCCAAGGGAATACGCTGGTTACCTTTAACCATGCAAATCGCCCGCGCTTTGAGTGGAGCCCAAACCCGCAGAGCGTACAGTTTTCTCGCCTAAGTGGCTCGCTGGACATCTTGATTTCCGGCGTCAGCAAAGAACGACCCTTCCACATGGACTTCTACAGCGACAGCCTAAGCAGCGACAAAGGCGTGCATGTTGAGTTTTCCAGCAACGGCCGCTACCGCCTTAGCGTGTCTGAAGACGAAGTCCGCCTCTTGAATCTGGTGGGCGACGCGACTGTGTTCTTTCGCGACGATCAGAGCCGTCGCGAGCTGGCCAGAAGCGGTCATGAACTGGTGGTGCGAATCGGCGCGCGCAGCATGACGCAATTCCCGTCGCGCACAAATGTGTTGCAGAACGGCGAAATCAGCTTGTTGAAGGGTAGCGACGTCACACGCGCGCTGAGCGATTGGCGCTGCAGCATTCGGCAAGAGCAGGCGCCGCCGGGCGAATTCTCGCTGGTGCGATTCGACGGACGCGTCGGCTTGCGTTTGCGTCGGCTCGACAACGCCCAGTCCAACGGCGAAGTGCGCTGTACGCAGACCTTTGCCGGAGAAGGCTTGAATGTAAAGGACTACGATTCGGTACGCGTCTTGACCACCTTCCTGCCGAATTACCAGAACCTTAGCGTGTGTGGACGAGCCGCGAGCGAATGTCCCCTTATGCTCCAGATCAATTACCGCTATGTCGACGATGCTGGCCGAAATCATGACGCGCAATGGTACCGCGGCTTTTATTACGCGGCCGATATTTCTGGCGCCGCCCGCAAGCGCTGCGATACCTGTATTCAGGATCACCTCGATATCAATCAGGGAGTTTGGCACACCTTTGATTCGGATAATCTTCTGAATCTGATCGCCGAGGAAGAGCGTCCGGCGACTATCATGTCCCTGTCATTTTATGCCTCCGGCCATCAGTTTGATACGCTCGTCAGCGAGATGGCTCTACTGCTGAGCAATACTTCCGCGGGATGAGGGGTGGGCAGCTTGGTAAAAATGGAAGCGCGCAGGAGTATGATGCATGCCCGATAGTCTGAACGATATCTTACTTGTGGCTACCGTGTTTGCGGCTGTTGTAATTGCGGCCTTTTGGCTGGCGATAGTTATGTGGGCCTATCGCGACATGCGGTCGCGCTCGCGTGATCCTCTGGCACAGTTTCTTGTCGCCATTCTGGTATTCTTGCTCAATGTTCCGGGTCTGTTCATCTATATCTTGCTGCGCCCGCGAGAAACGCTATCAGCCGCCTACGAGCGCTCGTTGGAAGAAGAAGCGCTCTTGCAGGAGATCGAAGAACGGCCCAGCTGCCCCGGCTGCGGCCAGCGCGTTCAGCACAACTGGCAGGCCTGCCCGCACTGTCATCATCGGCTGAAGAAAGCTTGCGTCAACTGTGACTATCTGTTGGAATTGCAGTGGAACATCTGCCCGCGCTGCACGGTCAGCCAGGTGAGTTACACATCGGACGGCACCATCGCGACGAATTCACGCCATGTCCAGCCCTCTGAGCCAGACCCAATCGACGCCAAATGGGTCGCTTCTCAGCACGTCGAGTAAGCAATCCCCGGGGAACTGAGGGTGAGCCTCGCCGGCTAAATTTCGCCTTCTTCGCCGACAGTGTGAATTTTGATCAGATTGGTCTGGCCGTCGATGCCGAAAGGCACACCGGCAATGATCACCAGCCGATCGCCTCGATGCACCAGGCCCTTGTCATGCGCGGCGCGGACGGTGATGCTAACCATTTCGTCGATCGTGGCGAATTCTTCGACATGCAGCGGCACTACCCCCCAGACCAGCGCCATTCGGCGTTGCGTCTTGGCGTTGGGCGTCATACAAAGAATCGGCGTGTTGGGCCGTTCCTTGGCGACTCGCCGCGCGGTGTATCCGGACATGCTGGTCGTTACAATGGCCTTGGGCTTGATTAGCTGCGAAATATCCGAAGTCGCCTTGCTGATGGCGATGGAAATGTCCTCCAAGTCGCTGCGGCCCTCTGCCTCCGGTTGATCACGGCTGGCGCCGGGCGCGCCAAAATTCTCCAAATTGCGCTCCGCGATGGTGGCGATCTCGCTCATTACTTCCACCGAGCGCACCGGGTAGCTGCCGCTGGCGCTCTCGGCGCTCAGCATGATGGCGTCAGCGCCATCCAGGATCGCGTTGTATACATCACTGGCCTCGGCACGGGTCGGGCGCGGATTGTCAGTCATGGATTCGAGCATCTGCGTCGCCGTGATAACCGGCTTGGCCGCGTCGTTGCAGAGCTTGATGATGCGCTTCTGATGGAAGGGAACTTCTTCAGCGGGCGTCTCTAATCCCAGGTCGCCGCGCGCCACCATGATGCCGTCGCAGATCTTTATAATGTCTTCGATATTCTCCAGCGCTTCGCCCATCTCAATCTTGGCGACGATCGCGGCATCCTTTTTCAAACGGCGCATCAAGGACTTTAGCTCATGAATGTCGTTGGCGGAGCGGACGAAGGACATGGCGATATAATCGCAATTCTGCGCCAGCGCGAATTCAATGTCGGCCCGGTCTTTCTCGGTAATGGCGGAAAGCGTCAGACGAGCATTCGGCGCGGACACGCCCTTGCGCGACTTCAGCGCGCCGCCAACCACCACTTCGCAATCGAGGTTGCGACCGTCGGCCGCCTTGACCTGAAACTCCAAATTGCCGTCATCCAGCAGAAGCGTTGTTCCCGCTCGTATATCTTGCGCAAATTCGGGATGAGGCAGCGAAACTAAGCCCTCGGCGCCAAGCACGGCGTCCGTGGTCAAGATGATCGAATCGCCGATTTCCAGCATCAGCGGCTCAGCCTGCAAAGGACCGATGCGAATCTTGGGCCCTTGAATGTCGCAAAGAATCGCGACCACGCTGCCTTCTTCGTCGGCGATTCGTCGTATGTTTTCGATAGTTTCGCCGTGCGTCCGGTGATCGCCGTGGGAGAAGTTGATGCGCGCTACGTTCATTCCCGCGCGGATCATTTGGCGCAGTGTTGCGGGGTCGCTTGAAGCGGGACCGATGGTGGCTACGATTTTAGTGTGTTTGCTGTGCAAGCTAAGTCGCACGCTAGTTCCCCTTCGGTGTCTGGCGCATGCCTATTCTACATCGGCATTCAAGTTGGCAAACGCCGCCTTGCCGGCATAACAGGCGGCGCTGCCGAGTTGCTCTTCAATCCGGAGCAGCTGATTGTATTTGGCGATTCGATCCGTACGCGCTGGCGCGCCGGTTTTGATCTGCCCGCTATTCAGCGCCACGGCGATATCGGCGATGGTATTGTCTTCGGTTTCGCCGCTGCGGTGGCTGGTTACCACAGTCATATTATGTCGCTGCGCCAGTTGGCCGGCGGCGAAGGCTTCGGTCAGCGAGCCGATCTGGTTCACCTTCAGGAGCAGGGAGTTGGCTGCCCCTTCAGCGATGGCGCGTCGTACCTTTTCCACGTTGGTAACCAGCAGGTCGTCGCCGACGACTTGAACACGGTCGCCAATCTTGGTCACCAGACGCGACCAATTCTCCCAGTCGTTTTCATCCAGGCCGTCTTCGATTGAGATGATCGGGTAGCGTTGGCGCCAATCACTCCAGAATTCGACCATTTCTTCGCCGCTGAGCTCGCGCCCTTCGATTTCCAGCCGGTATTTGCCATCCTGATAAATCTCCGATGCGGCCGGATCGAGCGCGATAAAGACCTCATCCCCGGCGCGATAGCCCGCCTTGTCGATGGCCTGCATGATGACATCCAGCGCGGCCTGATTGCTGCCCAGGCTGGGCGCAAAGCCGCCCTCATCGCCGACGGTGGTCTGATAACCCTTGTCGTGCAGGATGCCGCCCAATTGATGATAAATCTCGGCGCCCCAGCGCAAAGCCTCGCGGAAGGTCGGCGCGCCCACAGGCATCACCATGAACTCCTGGAAGTCCGTGCTGCCCAGCGCATGCTTGCCGCCGTTCATGATATTCATCATCGGCGTGGGCAAAACGTGCGCGTGGACGCCGCCCAGATAGGCATAGAGCGGCAGCCGCAAGCTGTTCGCTGCCGCGTGAGCCAAGGCCATCGATACACCGAGAATAGCGTTGGCGCCCAGCTTGCTCTTGCTTGGCGTACCGTCAATCTGAAGCATCAATTCGTCGAGCGCCTTCTGGTTGTATGGCGACTGCCCAGTCATTTCCGGCGCGATGACTTCATTAACCGACGCCACCGCCCGCAGAACGCCCTTGCCGAGGTAGCGCGCCTTGTCGCCGTCGCGCATCTCCAGCGCTTCGTGCTCGCCGGTCGACGCGCCGCTGGGCACAATCGCGCGTCCCAAGGTATCGTCCGAGAGTCGGACTTCGACTTCGACGGTAGGGTTGCCGCGTGAATCCAGGACCTCGCGCGCGAATACTCTGCTGATTGCTGGCATCAATCAAGTCTCCATTTGTGGCAAGCTACGGGTTCTTTTGCCCAGACAGCGTACAGATTCAGCCTGACATGATAGTATATCATCCGCCGCAAATACACAGCCAATCAGCAAACGCCCGGTAGTGTATCGAATTCGGTTGAAATTCATACGAGCCGATATGGGTTAAGCACACGCGCGACAGTAGCGATTAAACCTGTCCTCGAGTGAAATGCGCCTTTGGGGCGGAAAAGCCGTCTCAACATTCGATTGACCCGTTCCAAGAGGCTGGTCGTTCGTAAAGCCGAGCGCGGCCACTTAGGGTATCGCTGCAGTACCCGGAAAAAGGCAATGGTCTCCTGCCAATCTCGTTGCAGCGTGGCGACTAAATCAGATTGTGTTTCGGCATAAGTCCGACAGAAAGCATCCCTTAATTCTGTTGCTTCTCGACTGTCTTTCGCCTCAAAGATGGCGCGAATGGGTTGCAGGATGCGCTGTTTGAATTGACGGGCTTGTCCGCTGGGCAAGGCATCGGGGACTTGAATGCTCTGCCAGAGATTGCGCAGTTTGTGGAAGGCGCAACGTTGATGCGGTACATGAGGGTGCAGATAGTTCAGCGCGGCAATCAAGCCCTTGCTGCCGTCATGAATGAAGTGTTCCAGCCCCCGTTGGCGATATAGCTTGCGCGCCGCCAAGTCGGATAAGAGGCTTTCCCAAGCCTGGCGACTTTCGTCCTCAGCCAATTGCCAGCCCACAATGCCCCAGCGCCGGTTTTGCGGATACAGTCCCAAAGCCACCAGGACACAGACTTTGCGCCGCGCTTTGACCGAGCGTTGACGTTGGCGACTGTCGACTTTGCTCTGACCGGTATCCTCGAGCAAGGTCAGCCAAATGGCGTCCAGCATGACCACTGGCGGGCAACTGGTCAAGGGCATCGCTGGCGGCATCCGCACCGCTTGCGCCTCCCGATTCAAAGTCCGCAAGCCCACTTGAGTGCCACACTGCTCGCCGATTTCCGCCTGCATTTGCCGCAAACTCAAGCCTAAATCCGCCCAGCGCCCAATGCGATCACAGACATCATCCCAAATTTGTTGATAGGGCTTGAGGATGGAAAAGGGTATCTTGACACTGCCATTACATTGACAGCGCACACGCGGCAGCCAGACCTGCAACACCCCATAATCCGTCACTAATTGACGCCGACGCCGTCCATTGCGCACAAAATCACTAGCCTGCTGACTGCCGCAGACTTGACAGGTCGCTTGACTTTGACGCGATACCTGCGAGCGCCTTTGGTAGGCTTGGCGATACAACCGGGCGGTGACTTCCCGCTCCAGTTGAGATTCAATCATTTGAGACGCGGTCGCGGCCAGTTTGGCTCTCAGGCCCGCCAAAAAAGATTTGAAACCATATCCTGGCTGCGTTATCCTAGTGTACATGACGTGGCTCCTGTTCTTTTGCTTTGCTAGGACAACTAGCATGAATCGGAGTTCACGTCATTTCTATTTCAACCGAATTCGATACACTACCAAACGCCCGTAACAATCCCTCGCTTTAAGGAAACGGATGCCGCACGCCACGACGCGTGGCTCGTCCGCAACAACAGTTAGTCCGTAGGGACGAGCCTTGGCTCGCCCATGCAATCTTGCGAAGGACTGTGATTCTCGCTGCCCCATTGTCCTTGAACATGCCCGCGCGACCATACAGTCGCCCACATTTACCGCCCTGCCGCTATCCTACGATCAAGCTCAGCCGAAGACTGCTGAACGAGCGCACGACCTGGAGAAACTTGAACGGAAAACATTTTCTGTCCGAAAAAAATATTGCGTCGGACAAAACGGACAGAAAGTGCAAAAATCGGACAGAAAACGCGAATATGTTGATGTGGTTGCTTTCTTTGACGGGGTGGCCTCTCGTTGTCGCTTCGCATAAGCGCCAATGCCCGCACAGCTTGCCATTGCTTGACATACTGCAATTGGACTAAAATGACAACGAAGGAATGTTGAAGAGTAATACCCGATTCATGCGGACCAAACGCAACGTATACTTGGACTACTCGGCCTCTACGCCCGTCGACCCGCGGGTGATGGAAGCGATGATGCCTTATTTCAGCGATGTCTTCGGCAATCCGTCCTCGTCGCATCGCTACGGTCGAGAAGCAGATCGCGCCATTGAAGATTCTCGTGAGACAGTGGCTGCGATCCTGAATTGCCGTCCACGGGAAATCATCTTCACCAGCGGCGGCTCCGAGAGCGACAACCTGGCGCTGCGGGGGGCGGCCTGGCGGGCGCGCAAGCAGGGCAAGCCGGCAAAGCTGATCACCTCGCCGGTTGAACATAGCGCCGTCAGCAGCACCGTCCGGCAAATGGGCGACCTGATGGATTTCGAAACGCAGGTCGTGCCGGTTGATCGCTACGGTTTGATCGACCTGGCGGCATTCGGCGAAGCCTGCGCGAGCGGCGGCGCTGTCGCCAGTGTGATTTACGCCAACAACGAGTTGGGCAGCGTCAACGACTTGCTGGCGCTGTCACGCATCGCCCGCTCCAACGACATTCTCTTGCATACCGACGCCGTGCAAGCCAGCGGCCAACTGACGCTCAATGTGCAACAACTCGGCGTGGACATGCTCAGCCTGTCGGCGCACAAGTTCTATGGTCCCAAAGGCGTTGGGATTCTCTATCTGCGCGACGGCATCGAGCTGGCGCCGACCCAAACCGGCGGAGGGCACGAAGCGGGGCGCCGCGCGGGAACGCATAACACGCCCTTTATCGTCGGCTTGGCGACAGCGCTGCAGCTGGCGCACGCTGAAAGCGACGACCGCAACGCGCGCTTCCGCTTTCTCCGCGACAGAATCATTGATGCGATTTTGCAGCGCATTCCTGCTGCGGAGCTCAGCGGTCATCCACAGCGGCGGCTGCCGTCTCACGCGAGTTTCGTGCTGAACGGGATCGACGCCAATGCGCTGCTGATGCACCTGGATATGAACGGGGTAGCCGTCAGCAGTGGTTCGGCTTGCCTGACAGGCAATCCGGAACCGGCGGAGACGCTGCTGGCGGCCGGATACACAGTGGAGCAGGCTAAGAGCGGCCTGCGCCTCTCGGTCGGCATAAGCACTACGGAAGACGAGATAGAGTATGCGCTGGATGTGCTGGTCGATGCGGTCGGCAAACTGAGCCGCCTGCGCCGGGAGCCGGCCTCATGAGCCGCTCGGATACCCGCGTGGTTGTGGCGATGAGCGGTGGCGTAGACAGTTCCGTCGCGGCGGCGCTAATGGTCAGGGCCGGCTACGATGTGGTCGGCATGATGATGCGCTTGTGGACCGATGAGGCTTTGGGCGACGCTGAGCACAATCGCTGCTGTACGCCTGAGCAAATGAGCGACGCCCGCCGCATCGCCGACAAGCTGGGCATTCCCTTCTACGTGCTGGACAGCAAGGACATTTTCCGCAGTACCGTGGTGCAATATTTCATCGATCAGCACCGCGACGGCTATACGCCCAACCCCTGTCTGGAGTGCAACCGCCACATCCGTTTCGACTGGCTGCTCAACAATGCCCTGGCGCTGGATGCTGATTATCTGGCCACAGGTCACTACGCGCGCATTTCAGGGAATTCGGCCGGCGGCTGGGACTTGCGGCGCGGGCTGGACGCGGCGAAAGATCAGAGCTATGTCCTCAGCGTCATGGAGCAATCGCAGCTGGCGCGCGCCAAGTTTCCCGTCGGCGAATATCACAAACACGAGGTGCGGGAGCTTGCGGAAGAGCTAGGGTTGAATGTCGCCGGCAAGAAGGACAGCCAGGATCTCTGTTTTCTGGGCGACAGCGACTATCGCGATTTCCTGCGTTTGCACGCGCCTGATGTGATGGCGCCGGGACCGATTGTGAATGCAAAGGGAGATTTGCTGGGCCAGCACCAGGGCCTGGCGAATTACACCATCGGCCAGCGCAAGGGTTTGGGCATCTCCGCTAATGAGCCGCTGTATGTGCTGGCGATGAACCCCTACAAGAACGCGCTCGTGGTCGGCGCGCGCGACCAGCTGGGCCGTGACCGGCTGATCGCGGAAAACGCCAATTGGCTGAGCGGAGCGGCGCCGGGCAAAACTTTCCGCGCCCACGTCAAGATTCGCTACCGCGCCAAGGCTCAACCGGCCGAAATCGAAGTTATAGACCAGCACAGCTTCAGCGTCATTTTTGATGAGCCACAGCGCGATATTACGCCTGGCCAAGCGGCGGTCATCTATCAGGACGATGTCTGCCTCGGCGGCGGCGTCATCGCCAAGTTCGCTGAAGCTGAGTTTTCCTCAGGGCGCGTGGCGCTGGCAGCACACTAGGAGCATGAGAGCGCTGAGCCCGCGCGCAAAGTCACGCCGTTAAAGTTCCCAAGCCGACTGCGTTTGGGAATAGCATGACAAAATATACTGCGCCCAAGATATAAGGCCCGTAAGGCAGCGCCGTAAATCGCTCGTAGCGCTGGCCTCGCAAGCGGATACCCACTATGAAGGCCAATGCGCCGGCCCCGCCCAGAAAGACTGCGCCGAACATGGCAACGAGCACATTCGGGAAGCCAACTATCAGACCGCCCAAAGCCATCAAGTAGACATCGCCTTTGCCAAAGGCTGTCGGCTTCTCACCGCTGTGATTTATTCGTCCGCCATAAACTTGACCGCCCGCGTAGACCAGCGAAAACACGATGCCGCCGACAAGGCCGCCGGCCAGGCTGCTGGTCAGTCCAGGCGGATGATCCGGGAATACCGCCGCGTCGAACAAAGCTAGTATTGACGCTACCAATACTGGCAGAACGAGAATGCGCTTGTGTTCGATGTCCACGACGGCGAGCAAAACAAATACGACTGTGTATTGCTGCCACAGCAGTTGCTGCCCCAGTGACGCTTGCGGTTTGGCGCCAGCGACGAGATGAGTCGTCAACAGCAAGGCTGCCAGGGCGAGCTCCGTCAGCGGATAACGCCAGCTCAAATTGTCCCTGCAGTCGCCTGCGCCCGCTTGCCGCCGGCCGAGCAGAAAGGCGCTCAGGCCCAGCCAGGCGATCAGCGGTCGAGGGCTGCCATCGCCATAGCGAGGGAGCGCCATAAACCGGCCCTGCGGCAGATTGTCCGCCAACGCGTTGACTATCCCGCCCAGCAAGATCCCCGCAAGCGCATGAATGGCAATGTCCACCGAAACTTTCCCCGCGAGCCTAGGGCGCCTGCGCGATTTCTGGCGCCGGCGGCAGCAGCAGCAAAGAAACAGCCAGCAAAAGCAGCACACTCGCGATTCCGGCGATGACTATGGCGACCTGTTTGTGTCGGCTCAGGTGATCGTCGATGTCGGCGTTGTTTTCCGTGTCAAACACCAAGGCAATCGGCGTCACTGACGATCCGTCCACTTGCCACAATTTCAACTTGGGCTTGGCGCTTTCCAAAGAGACGATCAGCTGCAGCAGCCTCCTGTCCACCGCCGCCTTGATGTCCTCTTGCGATGGAATAGGCGGCGCCTGCGGGTGGGAATGGTAAACGCCGATCCATTCAAGACCGTAAGCATTAAGGGCTTTTAGCGCCTCGAGTTGTTCTTCGGGGTCAAAGCGAAAATGCCTATCGGGCGCGTCCGCCGCGTTATTGAGCGGAATGGCGCGGCTGATATGCTCGCGCGAGCCAGCCAGGATGCCGCAGGCTTCGTTCGGCGCCTCGGACAGCGCGTGATCGGCTATCTGGCGCGCCACCGCATAAGCAATTCGGACAGCCATCGTCAGCCTTCCAACGGCGCAATAATGAAGTCGATTTCGGCCTTGTCTTGCGGCGGATCGCGCGTTTCATAATAGAGCTCGGCGGTCAATCGATATTCGCCGGTGGGGTCATCCAGACCGCGAATATGCATCGTGAACTCGTTTTCAAAGTGCATGGTCGCGATGACATCAAGGTCGCTGACCGCCAGGCCGTCGCTGCGGCGCGCGACGATCAGCAAATTGGGGCGCTCTTGAAAGGGCGTCAGCTTTAGATTGACCTTGACGCGGAAGCGGTCGCGGTAGGGTACAGCGCCGATTTCCTCGATTCTGACTTTGTGCTTGGGCTGCGGCGCCGAGTTGGCGTCGTTAAACAGGTTGATTTCCACCGAATTGCTTCCTCACAAATAGCTGTCTTGTAGCGCGGCCAGCGCCTGCATCGCCGCATCGAAATGTTCTTTAGGCACAAAGATGTGATCGCGAGAGTAGGCGGCGAAGGCGAGAATCGGAATCTGCGCTTCGGCCAAAGCTACGCTTATCTCTGCGATGAAACCCACAAGCGAGGGCTCTAGCGGCGCTTCAAAAGTGATCTGACGGTAGCTCTGCTCGCTGAAATCAGCCGAGCGCAGCCGCCCGGCGAATTCCTGCATAACATCGTCGCGCAATAGAAGCGACATCTCGTCCTTGTCCGCGATTGCCGCGCAGAAGGGAATCCCGCCCTCCGCCATAATGCCGGTCGCCAAGGTGATGGCTTGGGGCGGCAAACGCAGCAGGCGATAATCATGCCCGTCGCTGTAAATTCCTGTGCTGGCCAGCGCCTGCTCAAGCGTCTGTGTCACGGAGCCTTACTCGGCAAACTGAAAGGTGGACTCGGCATAGAAGCGTACGCTGCGCTTGGCGTACTGTTGCCGCATCCATTCTTGAAACTGCTGATTCTTCTCTTCCAGCGGCAGGCTGGCGCGCAACTTCTCCATGGGATAGTTGACGTTCAACGCTCGCCCGTGAATGATGTGCCGGCTGACGCCGGGCGGAAGATAAGCCCGTTGCAGCGCCGCGTCGATGATGTCTTGCGGCTGATAAGAAGGGAACATGGCCAAGGCGAATCCGCTGGGGAAGAGCGACCAGATCTGGGCCGGATCAGTCAGTGGCGTTCGATACAAGGTGGCGTTGTTATGATAGTTAGCCACAACTTGGCGCAATGTCGCATTTCGCTCCGCCAAGCTGTCGGTGACGGCATGAATCGAGAATACCGGGCCATCGTGCAATAAGATTTGCGCAACGGCGCTGCCGTCCCAACCGTCACGAATCTCAACCTGGTCGATCGCTTCCATTTTTGCCAGCAGCGCTTGCGAGTTCCAATCGGCGACAATATGCTGCCAAACGCCTAACTCGACGAATTCACTGTCGTAATCGACCACCTGCGCCAATATATGCTCAAAGCCGAGCATTATCATTGATACGTGCCGATTTGATCCATCCATGAGCACGTATCTGCCGTCAGTTAGCTCGCCAACCAGCGGCGGGTTGGTGAAGAACTCAGCCCGCTTGATCCGGTCCATCAAGGGCTGCGAACGCTGCGCGTCGCTCTTTTCGTGCGGCAGGATGTCGTTTACATGAACGATGCGCAGCGCTGGAGGCGGCGCGCTTATCGGATTCGAAAACACTGACATTCCAAGTAGAATAATCTAGTGATCGCGCCTAGCGTATCACGAACTGGGGCAGGCGGCAATTGCGCCGCGCTGCGCGGCCAATCGAGGAGCTGGAAAATGGGCGCGAAACAGCAGGGCGCCGATGCGACGAAGAAGCGTTGGCTGGTCATGCCGCGAACTTTGTCATTTGTGCTTAATTGCGATGCGGTACTCTTGATGAAACGCGCGCCGCATCGAAGGGTTTTCCCAAACCAATACAATGGCTTGGGCGGGCATATCGAGCGGAACGAAGATCCGGCCAGCGGGGCGCTGCGCGAAATCGAAGAGGAAAGCGGCCTGAAAGTGCATTCGCTTCGCCTGCGCAGCGTCCACAATATAGACGCGGGCCAGCAGACTGGAATCCTCCTTTTTGTATATACTGCGATTAGCGAGAGCCGCGCCATAAAATGTGAAAGCCCGGAAGGACGATTGGAATGGGTCGAGCAGGGCAGGATCAACGAGCTTGATTTGGTGGAAGATTTGCCTCAACTCTTGCCGAAGATTCTGCAAATGAATGACGACGAGCCGCCAATGAATGTACATGTGAGTTATGACAAATCTGACCGCATCAGGCTGCGTTTCCGCGGCGACTCTTGATATGACCCAGCAATTTTCCTGCGCTGATTCCGAGCTGCAGCCAAGCCCCATTCGCCTGCCCATGCGGCTCTACATGCGAGTTGGCAAGGTAGCGCCGGACGAAGCGCTAAACTGCAACTGCGCGCCCGATCCAAAGGTCGGCGGCGACATCGCTTCGGCATTGAAATCAGTAATGAATCGCTGGCAGTCTGATGGTCTAAACGTCAGGACCGGCCGCGTCGATTATGAGCGGCTGGAGCGCAGCAAGGTCGTGGAGGAGTACCGCCCACTGGCGGCTGCGCTGCGGGACTTCGATCCGGGCCGGCTCGTCAGCGACGAGGAGCGCCGGGCATTCTGGATCAACATCTACAATGTGCTGCTGATTCATGGTGTGCTGGCTTATCGGGAAAGCAGGTCGCTTTTGAAGATTCGCGGCGCCTTTGAGCGCATCGCCTACGTCATCGGCGGGCGCCGCTACAGTCTGGACGATATTGAGCATGGCGTATTGCGCGGCAACCGGGCGCATTTTCTGATCCCGGGCGCGCGATTTTCGCGCCGAGATCCGCGCCGCCAGCACACCCTGGCGCAAGTTGACCCCCGCATACATTTCGCGCTCGTCTGCGGCGCCAGCTCCTGCCCGCCTATCGGCATTTATCAGGCCGAAGATCTCGATCATCAACTCGACCTGGCGGCGGCCAACTTCATCAACAGCGGCGGCGTCGTTCTGAATCGCGACGATAATACGGTCGCTCTATCGCGCATTTTCCAGTGGTACAGCAGCGACTTCGGCGGCAACTGGATGGGCGTCGGCAAGCGTGCGCCTGTGCTGCGCTATATTGCCAAGTTTCTCGCGGACGCTGAGCGAGAATATGTCCTGGCCCATGCGGACAGGCTGCGCGTGGGCTACCAACATTATGACTGGGCGCTAAATGTCTGAGGCAGACCGATCGACTCCAGACCCGGCTGAAGCGCCCGGCGATATTGACGCTATTCGCAAGAAAAGCCTGCCGCGTCGTTTGGGCTGCTGGCTGCTTGTCGCGATCTGGTTCGCGATTCTGTTGACGCCTTGCGGTCTGTTCTATCTGGCCGCCAACGGCGAAATTCGCCTGGAGCATGGCCAGATCCCCGATCCTCACGCGCACCCTCGCCTGCTGATCTCCCTGATCAGCGAAAGCGATGATCGCGGCCTGCGCATCGAAAGATCGACGATGCAGGCTGGGGGCGGCGAGCCGGCGATCTGTGTGGAAACGTCTGTGACCTTCTTGCTGTGGCAGTCCAGCGGAGGCAGCCAGAATGTTAGCTACTGCGACTGTTACCTGCGGCCGAGTGAGGATTCGGCTTGGGAAATGATATCGACTTATGGCGCAGCCTGTACGCAAGCGGACTAAGGTCCTAGGATGCCATAAGGAGCGCCCGGATGGAAATTCTGCAAAATATTGACCCGGCTCATTTGCCCTATATCGCCGTGGGCTGCGCGCTGCTTTGCCTCGTCGTCTTTGTCATTGGCTTTTTGTTGCAGGCCGTAAGCGGCATTTTTGACGTCATATTTGGCTTGTTTGAAATTGTCATTGACATGCTGCAAGGGGGGCCAGTCGCTTGGTGCGGCTGCCTATTCTTGCTCGCCGGTTTGGCCGCTGCGGCCGGCGCCGTCCTGCTTTTTTTCAATGCCCCGGATGCTTGCGCCGAGCATCCGACTAACTTTTGCAGTTGGTTTGGCTTCCTGCCATAAGCTGGGCCCGCGCATTTTGCAGTATAAAGAATTTACTTTGCGTCGCTAAACAAATTCTTGTACAATAATTATTGTAGGGCATCATGGAGACATTGCATGGCATCCACCTCTATCCCATTTTCCGGCTCAAACGCTTACAGCGACATCGATAAAGACAGCTTGTGGCTGCGCAACAAGCGTTGGGATCTCTTCTTTCTCACGCTCAGCGTCGTGGTCGTGCCGCTGCCATACGTGCTTTATTTGCTCGGCGTGCGCCTCGGCATAGATGATGACGCCAGCCGCAACATGGTCAATTTCTTTGTCGCGGTCGCCATCGGCGGCCCGCACATGATGTCGACTTTCCTGCGCACGGGTTTGGACGAGCGCTTTAAGGAACGTTACCCAACGCTTATACGCTCGTCGATCATCATTCCCATCATTGTGATATCGCTGGCGTTTCTAAATCTGAGCCTGATGCTGACGTTTTTCTTTTTCTGGGCCTCCCTGCACGTCCTGCATCAGGTCACCTATATCGTTGAGCTATACAATCACAAAGAAGCGAAGTACGTGCGCCGCAGCGCGCTCAGCTCGTTTTCGCGCATGATTGACTACGCGATCGTCTTGACCAGCCTATTCCCCATCGCCATGTGGAAGATCAGCCAGGGCAGCTTCGAAATTGGACAGAATGATTTGGGCGAGGCCATCCCCGACTTGTTTCAGCAGCCGGAGAATCCCTGGTTCTTCGTTCTGGTGTCGCTGATATTCGGGTCCGCGCTGGTGTCGTACGTGGTCAAATCCATCTACGAATATCATCACGGCATACTGAATATGCCCAAGTTCGCCTTTGTCTCGCTGACTGTGATCGTGGCCTTTTTGACGCCACTGCTGCCCAATCTCGATACGGCTTTTCAAGGGCTGAACACCTGGCACTCGTTTCAGTACCTGGCAATTACCTTTTACATCATCAAGATTCGGCAGATGGTCGGCGACCTGGATGAATCGGCGCCGCTGGTGGCGCGCTTCAGCCGCCGCACCACAGACGCGCGCGCCCTCTACGGCTTCAGCGCGGCTCTGCTAATCGGTTCGGCCGTGATATTCCTGCTGGTGTACGCCTTGGCCGGCATCGTCCGGCCGGGGATCGACGGCAACAGCCACTTCGATATCGCCTATTACACGGCCATCCTGTCATTCCTGTGGATTCATTATTATCACGACCACTTCCTGTTCACGGACTTTGAAGCGCTGGACGGCGCTCACAGCTCGTGACCCTGCAATCGTGAAGCGTCGCTGACTTAGGGGAAGACTTCCTGCACCCACTGCAGCGGATCAACCGTTACCCCGTTTAGCCACAGCTCCCAGTGCAGATGCGGACCAGTGCTGCGCCCGGTGGAACCGACAGTGCCGATCACCTGTCCAGATGCCACGACTTGCCCCAGCTCGACCAGAGTCTCTCGCTGGTGGGCGTACAAGGTGTAAACTCCCCAGCCGTGATCAATGATGGTGGTGTTTCCGCGTATCTGCAGGCGGTCGGCTATAACCACCGTTCCATCGGCCGCGGCCAGCACCGATGTGCCCGGGGCGCCGGCGAAGTCGACGCCGCGGTGATACCGATTGTATTCGCCGCCATTGTATGACCGCAGCGTGCCGAAGACAGCATTCATGGCCGCGGCAGCCGGCAGGCTAAGCGAATTCAGCCAGTAGCGATCGGTCGTAAAGCCGCTCATCAGCTGAGTCAGTCGCTCGATCTCTGCTTCTTCGATGGCGGGCGCCAGCAAGTCATTGTTGTTGATCGTGATGGTCTGGTAGCCGTAGCCGCCGCCGACCACCTGCAAGTTAGCCGCGATGGCCACCGCATCGCCCTCGGCGGGCTGCAATTGCAGCGTCAGCGGATAGATGGCCGTCTCGGTGAACATGGGCACGCCGACGATGATATTGTGGCGCCGCGCGTCGTCGCGCTCAATGACGCGCAACTCCCGCCCGAGAAACTGCCCGCTGATGCTCGCTGCTTCGCTGGTCCTTAGCTCGATGCGGACGCTGCGCCCCGTCTCCAGCACTTGTGGATCAATAGTGAAGGCCTCTACAGTGGCGGGCAAATCTTGCGCCAGGCGAGGCAGCTGAATGCCCGGTATGATCAGCTGCTGACCCACCCGCAGCAAGCCGGGATCCAGTAAATTATTCTCGCGAGCCAGGGCGTCAACCGTCTGGTTGTAGCGCAGGGCGATTTCGAAGAGCGTGTCGCCGCTCCTCACCTTGTACAAAAAGGGCGCGATCGGATCGCCGAAACGAGCGAAGGAGTGGCGACTGTCGCTACCAGGGGCAGACGCGTCCAAAGGCTCGATCTCATCGGAAGAGTCGGCGCCGGCAGATGGAATCGTCGTTGGCGCTGTTTCGGATTCGGTTTCGCCGGGGACGATCACCAATTCCTGACCGACATAGATGGCTTCAGCTGATACCAGGCTGTTAAGCGCAAGCAGGTCCGCTTCAGTGCGGCTGTATGCGGCTGCGATGCTGGCGAGCGTCTCGCCGGCGGAAACGGTATGCGCCAATCGTTGATCAGAGGCAACTGTCGCCAGCGGAATGATCAGGCGCTGGCCGACGATTATGCTGTTGTTGTCAGTAATGCCGTTGGCTGTCGCCACTTGCTCGGCGAAGAGGTCGTATTGCAGGGCTATCCTGAACAAGTTCTCGCCGCGCTGCACAACGTGAACGGTGAAGATCGATTCGCTCTCGTTTTGCGCATGCAATGCGAATGTCATTGGCAGCACACTCGCAAGCAGAATTACCACAAATCTGACAATACTATGCTTCACGAGACAGCCTCGTCAATTCGCAAATGATCGCCGATGTCTACTCGCTCCAGGATGCTCGGATCGCCTTCCAAATAATACATCGCCGGCGTAGACGGCACATGGGCGAATCTCCACGATTTTGCCAACATCTTGTCAACTACTGTGGAATCTGCGCTGAGCCAGACGATGCCGATGGGCGCGCGCAGACCAAGCGTATGGATGGCTGCTGCGAACCGGCCGGACGACCTGCAAACAAACATGGCGCCTTCGTTTATGACTCTCGGTCCCCGGAAGCTCAATCCGATCAGCCGCGAAACGAAGCTCGCGCATACATGTGCGCGAGCCAGTACAACTTGTCCCGTTCGTTCGTTGACAATCAGCCGCCGCGAACTCATCCAGGTATGGTCAAGACCTGTCCAACGCTCAGCTGGTCATAGTTGGTGATGCCATTGAGCTGCGCCAACTCCACAATGCTTACGCCGTAACGCGCGGCGATCACGAAGAGCGTATCACCCGGCTGCACGATATAGGTGACCGGAACCGAAGTGGGAAGAGGCGTAGGCGTGGGCTGCGGCGTCGGCGTCACCAGCTGCTGGTCTCCCGACGGGCTAACTGGTGTGCCCGATACGCTGGGGATCTTCAGGCGTTGGCTAACGATAATCGTCCTGGGATTCTCGAGCCCATTTAGCTGCGCGATGGCCGCTACCGTCGTATTGAAGTCTACCGCGATCTGGCTCAGAGTATCGCCCGCCTGCACGACGTAGACAGTGTAAGCGTCTGTGGACGAAAGCCCGATGAGCGTCGCAGTTGGCGTCAGGGTGGCAGTCGCCGTCGGCGGGATGGGGCTGGGAATCACCAGAACTTGTCCTACGTCAATTTGATGGACATTGGGAATATTATTCAGTTGCGCCAGCAGATCCACCGCCGTGCCGTATTGTTGAGCGATGCGCTCCAAGGTGTCCCCTGGCAGAATCTGATATGTGATTGGCGTAGCGGTGGGTGAGGGTGTCGGTGTGGCGGTTGGAGTTGGTGTAAAGGTCGACGTGACAGTCGGGGTATGTGTAGGCAACGATAATTCGCCGCCGCCCGACTCTACTGGCAGGTTAATTGGGATGATCAAGCGCTGCCCGATGAATATGAAGTTGAGCTCGTTCAAACCGTTTGCGCGGTTGATTGCTGCCCGTGTACTGTTGAATCGCAGCGCCAACTCACTCACCGTGTCACCTTCGACTACAATGTGCGTTACCGTCTCGGGGAATTCCCTGCTGATGGCTGTAACCGTGCCGTCGGGGGTTGCCGTGGCGGTTGCAGTAGCCGTCGGTATTGGCGTCGCCGTTAGTGTCGGCGGCGTACTGGGCGTCGCGGTTGCCGTGGGAGTCGCGGTGGCAGTCGGATTTTGCTGCTGTCCACTGCCTGCCCGGCTTGTGTCTTGCGCGAGCGTCGCGGTTGCGGTGGGCGTCGCTGTCGCGCGAACGTCGTTGAGCTCGGTGTTTGTTTCCGATGTGGGCGTTCCCTCTGGTAAGGCGGCTGTATCACTGGCCAACTCAAGAACAGCGTCGTCCAGATAGATGTAATTGTTCGCCCGCGGTCCGCCGACTGTGGATTCCACGAAAACAGTGATTGTCGAACTCGCAGCGGTCGCAATAACCGCATATTGGCGGTAGGCGTCATAGAAGAAAGTGGCGGCTGTAGACCAAATAATGTCGTCGCTCTCGCCGTCTGTGCCACCATTGGGGTCAATCCCCACGCGGACGACTACATCGCCTGGATCTTCGCTGACATTGGCGTCCTCAAAACTTGAGGACCAGACATAGGCGTAGATGCTGAAGCGATAGGTGGCGCCGCTAGTGGCTGAATCAACTTCCTGGTAAATGCCGCCGTGATGTGTCGCGAACAAGGTAAAGTACTTTTGGGCGCTGCCTGCCTCATCCAGTCGAATCCGATCAGTTTCCTCATCGTAATTGGGATCATGATTGGCGAATGACGGGCTTGAACTGGAACGGCCCACATGCCAAGGCGTCCATCCCGCGGCTACATTGCGGGGATCCGCGCCGTCCAATGCAATGAACTCGCCCTCAAAGTCGCCGTTGTTCAGCAGGTTCGTCTTTTCACTTTCCTGGCCGAAGCTGAACTGAATCGACAAACTCAACATTAGAATGAGATAGACCGCGTAGCGTAACTTCATCATCTTCCCCCGCCGAAGAATCGCGTGGATTAAATTGTCAGACACTAAGGTCTAGTCTACTCAGATTCGAAAAAGCGCACAAAGCTATATGCGGCAATTCCAAAATCAACGATCGTCTCTTGAGAATGTCGTGAGCTTGGCGTAATCTTGCTCAGTCTGCCCGCCGATTTCCCGCTACTCTTGTAGTCTAATATCGCCGCGAGCGCCAAGTTGCGCCGCTGCAAAAGGCACGATGATAAGGGAAATCGAGATTGCAGCCTGGCTGATCAATTGCGCATCAGCTTTTTCTTGCAGATGCTTGACGCCCGGCGCTGCGATTCTTGCGGCAAGATTCGTCACTGGCGTCAATAAACTCCGAATTTATACGGACACAGACATCAGACTCGCGGAGGTCCAGGCTTTTGAAGTTGCACGAATATCAGTCCAAGTTTCTATTCCGTGATTTTGGTATCCCGATTCCGCTGGGCAAGGTAGCCACAAGCGCTGACAAAGCCTTCGCGATCGCCAGCGATCTGGACGGGGTAGTGGTGATCAAGGCGCAGGTTCACGTTGGCGGGCGCGGCAAGGCCGGCGGCGTCAAAGTCGCCAACAATGCCGCTGAAGCGCGCCAATACGCTGATGACATACTCGGTATGGACATCAAGGGCCTGCGCGTGGATAAAGTGCTGGTCGATCCCGGCGCCGACATTCAGCAGGAGATTTATCTGGCCATCACCAATGATCGCAGCGCCGGCAAGCCGCTAATCATGACGTCTATGGAAGGCGGAATGGATATCGAGGAGCTGAATCGGCAGCGCCCCGAGGCCATCGTCCGCGAGCATGTTGATCCCTTCGCCGGTCTGCAAGATTACCAGATGACCTTCATCGCCAGCGCAATGGGTTTGCCACGCGCGCAATGGCGCAGCTTCGCCAAGATTCTTCGTGGGCTTTACCAGTGCTACACCGAAAGCGATGCTGAATTGGCCGAGATCAATCCGCTGGTCATCACGGGGGAGGGCGAATTGCTGGCGGTGGATGGCAAGGTCATCATTGATGACAACGCGCTCTTCCGGCAGCCGGCCTTGGTTGAGCAGCGCGATACCAGCGATGAGCCGGAATCGGAACGTTTGGCGCGCGAAGCCGGCATCACCTACATTAAGCTTGAGGGCCAAATCGGCTGTATGGTCAACGGCGCCGGTCTAGCCATGACCACCATGGACATGACCAAGCTCTATGGCGACGCCGATGGCATTGGCCCGGCGAATTTTCTGGATATCGGCGGCGGCGCGACGCCAGAGCAGGTTGCTGCCGCGCTGCGTATCATTTTGTCCGATGAGAATGTCAAGTGTGTGCTCTTCAATATCTTTGGCGGCATCACCCGCTGTGATGAAGTCGCCAACGGCATCTTGACCGCCTACAACGAAGTCAATCCCAGCATACCCATGGTCATTCGCCTGCAAGGCACCAACGCAGCCGAAGGCAATAGTATTATCAGCGAGGCGCAAATCCCCAATCTGATCAGCGCCGATACCTTGACCGAAGCCGCCCAGCGCGCAGTCGCCGCAGTGAAGGAGCAGGCCTAAATGTCCATTCTCATCGACCGCAGCGCAAAAGTCCTGGTTCAGGGCATCACCGGGCGCCAAGGCGGCTTCCACGCCAAGCTCATGATGGAATACGGCACCGATGTCGTTGGCGGCGTGACGCCCGGCAAAGGCGGTGAATGGTTCGAAGGCAAACCGGTTTTTGATACCATGCGCATTGCAGTAGAGACGACTAATGCCGATGTCAGCCTGGTCACCGTGCCGGCGCGATTCGCGGCAGACGCCGTGATGGAAGCGGCCGACGCCGGCATACGCTTAGTCATCTGTTTGACGGAGCACATTCCCGTTGCCGACATGATGCAGGTCGTCGAGTTCTGCCGGCAGCGGGGCACGCGGCTCATTGGCCCGAATTGCCCGGGTGTCATGACGCCGGGCCAGGCCAAAGTCGGCATCATCCCGGCGATGGTGGCAATGCCGGGCAATGCTGGCGTCGTCTCCAAGAGCGGCACGCTGACCTATGAAGTCGGATTCGCCATGAAAAACGCCGGCATCGGTATTTCCACGATCGTCGGCATCGGCGGCGACCCGGTTGTCGGGACGACTTTCGTGGAAGTGCTCGAGATGTTTGAGAACGACCCTGAGACCGAGAAAGTGGCGCTCCTGGGCGAGATCGGCGGTAGCGCCGAGATAGTCGCCGCTGACTACATCCGGAATGCCATGACCAAGCCGGTCGCGGCCTTCATCGCCGGGCGCAGCGCGCCAGCGGGCAAACGCATGGGCCACGCCGGCGCCATCGTTGACGGGGGCGAGGGTTCGGCGGAAGAGAAGATCCAGGCCCTGGAAGCGGCCGGCGCGAGAGTCGCCGCTAATCCGGAGGAGATTCCTGGCTTGCTGGCCTGACAGCCTGAAGATAGTGCAGGTTCAGTTCAGGACTTGGCCGGCAGCAATACGTGATGTTGGCGGCAGCGCGCTTCGTAGGATTCCTGCGCGCCAACCAGAATGATCGGATCGTCGTAGGCAGCCGGCTTGCCATCAACCAGGCGCTGCGTGCGGCTGGCGTCTCCACCGCATACTGCGCAAATCGCATGCAATTTGAGCACTTCCTCGGCGATGCTCAATAGCTGCGGCATGGGGCCAAAGGGTTCGCCGCGGAAATCGGTATCCAGCCCGGCCACGATGACGCGCAGCGCCCGCTCGTCAACAAGCCGCTGCACGGCATCAATCAGGCCCATGTCAAAAAATTGCGCTTCGTCGATGGCGATCACTGTGGCGCCGCCATCCGCCAGCGCCAGAATGTCGCCGGATGATGCCACCGGGACAGCCTCTACAGATTGGCCCGTGTGGCTGGTGATGCTCTGAATGCCGTAGCGATCGTCGATTTGCGGCTTAAACACCTTGATCGTCTGCCGCGCAATAATGGCGCGTCGGACTCGGCGGATAAGCTCCTCGGTCTTGCCGCAGAACATGCTGCCGCAGATAACCTCAATGCGTCCGGCGTCGTGCTTCATGGTATTTTGACCTTGTGCCAGCGCGCCTGTGATGGTGATGTGGCGCCGTCACGGAATCCGGTCTGGCAAGCAAAAGAGAAGGGCCAAAGCAAGAGCCTGACCGACTGGGATTGCGCTGATTTGACTTAGTTATTGAGCTGATATCCGCGGCTGCGCAGCGACTTCTTCATATCGCTGACGACCTTGCGCCCGATACCCTGAATCGCGAGAATGCTGTTCTCGTCATCTTCGTCGCCGAGGCGGTCCAGCACGTCCCCGACGTTGTTGATACCGTTGTCTTCCAGAATATTGGTGTAGCGCGCGCCAATATCCAATTCGGCAATGGGCAGATCGAGCGGGGTACGCTCTTCTTCTACATTTTCGAGCGTGGTGCGTATCTCATCGCGTTGCTGCAGGCGTTTCATGAACTTGTCAACACGGCCTTCAGTATCAACGATGCGCTGCTCGCCGGTATAGAAGGGGTGGCAATTCGAGCAGATCTCAACGGTGAGCGACTCGACAGTCGAGCCAGTTGTCCAGGTGGTGCCGCATGTCATGCAGCGAACCGGCGTCTCATGCCAAGCCGGATGGATTGCCTCTTTCATTTTCTCCTCCGCGCATTCGCGGCCCCTCAGGGTGGCGCAAATGACTTTTACAGTGAGGCTAGTTTAAGGACTGCCCCGTTTTTTCGTGGCTGTCGTAAACAGAAACGCGCTTCTGGCCATTGCGACCGCGCATCTTTTCAAAGGTTACGAATCCAGGGCGAGTAGCGTAGAGCGTATAGTCTTTGCCCATGCCGACGCCTTCGCCGGGATGAAACCTGCTGCCGCGCTGCCGCACGATGATGTTGCCAGCAATGACATACTCGCCGCCGAAATTCTTGACGCCGAGGCGCTTGGAATTGCTATCGCGCCCGTTGCTTGATGAGCCGCCGCCTTTTTTGTGAGCCATGGCAGATTGCCTCCCGTTTTCCTGCGCCTAAAGCGAAATATCGTCGATACGCAGCCGCGTGTAATATTGGCGGTGCCCCTGCTTGCGCCGGTAATTCGTGCGCTGACGATATTTGTAGACGATGATCTTCTTACTGCGGAATTGCTCAACTACTGTCGCGCTGACACGCGCGCCTTCCACCAGCGGTTGACCGATCCTGGCGACTTCTTCACCCGCCACCAAGAGCACATCAGAGAGATATATCGTTTCACCGACTTCCTGCGGCAGCCGGTCGACATCTATCGTCGCGCCAACTTCCGCTCGGTACTGTTTGCCGCCACTGCGGATAATTGCGTACATCCAGGATTACTCCAATCTTCACTTTGTTTCTCCGCCATCGAGGCCCTTCATGGCTCGATTCACGGGGAAAATTGGCATTACAGCAACAAACCCCACTGGTTAGCGCAGGGCGTCAGCTATTGTAGAGTATGACTGCTTTCCCAGTCAAGCGGCAGTTTGCCCTGCCGGCTTTACGTGACAAACATGGCATCGCCAAATGAGTAGAATCGGTAATTCATCTGTTTCGCGGTTTCGTACGCCTGCAGCATGGCTTCGCGGCCGGCGAAGGCGCTGAGCATCATCAGCAGAGTCGACTTGGGCAGATGAAAGTTGGTAATCATGGCGTCGACCGCTCGCCAGCGATAACCCGGCGTGATGAACAGGTTGGTATGGTCGGCAAACGGCGCTACAGCTCGCCGCACCTCGTTTCTGTCAGCTGCGCGCGTCGCCGCCGTCTCCAGGGTACGCGCCGATGTCGTGCCGACCGCGATGATTCGCCCGCCAGCCCGGATTCCCTCATTTATGACCACCGCATTCTTTGCGTCGAGCAGGGCATATTCGCTGTGAATCTTGTGGTCCTCAACGCGCTCGGCGGTCACCGGCTGAAAGGTGTCCAGACCAATATGCAGCGTGCAACTTGCGAGACGGACGCCCCGGCGCCGGATCATGTCCAGCAGCTCGGGCGTAAAGTGCAGGCCAGCCGTGGGCGCCGCGGCCGATCCTTCAATTTCGCTGTAAACCGTCTGGTATCGTTCAGCATCATCGAGCGCCCGGTTGATATAGGGCGGGAGCGGCATTTCGCCCATGTCAGGCAGAAGACCGTCAACCGGCCGGCTGAATGCTATGATTCGCTGCGACTTCTCCAGCACCCGCAGGACAGAGCAGGTGAGGTCGCTGCCGCTAAAGTCAAGTTGCATGCCCGCGCGGATATTCCTGCCGCCGATCAGCGCTTGCCAACGGCGCTCATCGAGTTTCTTGAGAAGAAGAATCTCGACGATTCCGCCTGTTTCCGCTTTGCGGGCTTGCAGACGCGCGGGAATGACCCGCGTATTGTTAAGCACGAGCACGTCATTGGCTCGCAGCATGTCGACTATGTCAGAAAAGACATGATGAGACATTGCGCCGGTCGTACGATCCAGCCGCATCAAGCGAGACGAATCGCGCCTCTCGACCGGCGTCTGCGCGATAAATTGCGGCGGCAGATCATAATCGAAGTCAGCAAGTTTCATAAGAGGCGCTGCTGTCCCTCGTCATCCGCTTCAGGAAACACAATATCCAGGTGCCGATAGGCGTGCTCAGTGCAAGTACGTCCGCGCGGCGTACGGTCGATGAATCCCAGCTGTATGAGATAGGGCTCGTAGACGTCCATGATGGTGGCGCGGTCTTCGCTGATGGCGGCAGCCAGCGTATCCAAACCGACCGGGCCGCCGCTGTATTTCTCGATGATGATGCGCAAGAGCCGGCGGTCGACATCATCCAGGCCCAGATGATCGATCTCCATCAGCGCTAGCGCCTCGCGTGCTACCTCCAAAGTGACCACGCCATCCGCCCGCGCTTCAGCGAAGTCCCGGACGCGGCGCAGCAGGCGCAGCCCCACCCGCGGCGTACCGCGCGCGCGCCTGGCGATCTCCGCGGCCGCCTCCTGGCTGATTTCGACATTAAGCAGATCCGCCGCGCGTACAACAATCCCTTCCATGGCCGGCAGTTCGTAAAAGTCCAGGCGGAAGCGGGCGCCGAAGCGATCGCGCAAGGGCCCGGCCAGCAGCGCCAGGCGTGTGGTAGCGCCGATCACCGTGAAGCGCGGCAGATTCAAGCGCAGGGTCTTGGCGGCCGGTCCCTTGCCAATCACGATATCGAGTACAAAATCTTCCATCGCCGGGTAAAGAATCTCTTCCACAGCCTTGCCCAGACGGTGCACTTCGTCGATAAAGAGAATGTCGCCTTCTTTGAGATGCGTCAGAATTGCCGCCAGGTCGCCCGCGCGTTCAATGGCGGGGCCGGCGGTAATGCGAATATTGCCTTGCGCTTCGTTGGCGATGACGTAGGCCAGTGAAGTTTTACCCAGCCCCGGCGGTCCATAGAAGAGGATATGATCAATGGCTTCGCCGCGCGCCGCCGCCGCCTCTATGATAATGCTCAAGTTCTCGCGTACCCGATCCTGGCCAAGCACGTCAGCCAGGCGTTCGGGCCGCAAGGCGACATTGTCGCGCTCGACTTTACGCTGCTGCCCGCTGACTACGCGATCCTCTGGTGGCATCTGTGGCTCGTCCCTGAATTGCGAGATAAGGTTGAGTATAGACTAGCAGATTGCGGATTCAATGCTTGCTTTACATACGCATTGCCAAGCCTTAAACTAATTGCTGACGCGACTGCGAAAGGACGCCGCCCTATGACCGCCAATCTGTACGTCTCCGCGCATCCATTGGTCAAACATAAACTGACGCTCTTGCGCGATACCACAACCGATCATCGCAAGTTCCGCGAACTGGCGCGTGAATTGGCGCTGCTGCTCTGTTACGAAGCCACGCAAGACTTGAGCCTGGCGCCCACGCTGGTCAATACGCCGATGGGCGAAGCAACAGGCTCGGTAACTAATGAAGTTATCGGAGTAGTGCCGATCCTGCGCGCCGGATTGGGACTGGTGGATGGCATTCAGGAGCTGCTGCCGGCTGTGCAAGTATGGCATATCGGGCTCTATCGCGATGAGGCGACTTTACGCCCGGTCGAGTACTACAACAAATTGCCCGACGCGCCCACGGTGCAATTATGCCTGGTGCTGGATCCCATGCTGGCGACCGGCGGATCGGGCATCGCGACTATCAATATCCTCAAGCGCTGGGGCGCCAAGCGTATCAAATTTCTGGGCATTCTGGCGGCCCCGGAAGGCGTACAGGCGCTTTCCAAAGCCCACCCGGATGTTCCCATTCATGTCGCCGAGCTGGACGAGAGGCTAAACGAAATCGGCTTTATTGTTCCCGGTCTCGGCGATGCCGGCGATCGCATGTTCGGCACCTGATGCTGCGGCTCTTTGCTTTTGTAATCGTCTTCAATTCCGCCTTGGCCGCTACGCTGCTGGCGATTCCCTTGGCGCGACATTTCAGTTTTCGCTTTGGCGTCACATCGGTTCCCGGCGGGCGGCGCCAGGAACGTGTGGCGATGCCGAAATTAGGCGGAATGGTCATATTCCTCGGCTTTACGGTCGGCATCATCGTGGCCCAATTCGTCGCCATAGAACGGCAAGACCCTAATGAAATCACGCGTTTGTTCGGCCTGATTGCGGGCGGCGCTGTGATATTCATTCTTGGGCTGATCGATGACATCTTCAATTTAAATTATATCCAGATTTTCATCGGGCAAGCTGTCGGTTCGGGCATTGCCATCGGCTTTCAGATCTTTATCGAGTTCTTCAATAATCCGCTAACTGGCGCGCAAACCGATCCCTGGTCGCCCGTCATTACTGTAGCGCTGACCCTGTTCTGGCTGGTGTTGATGATGAATACGGTGAACTTGCTGGACGGCTCAGATGGTTTGGCGGGCGGCATTGCCCTGATCGCCGGCCTTGTACTCTTCTTTAATAGCGCGTTTCGCCTGGCGCCGCCGCAGACCAGCGTGAGCTTACTGCCGCTGGCTTTGACCGGCGCATTAGTCGGCTTCCTTATCTACAACTCTTATCCGGCCCGCATCTATATGGGCGGCAGCGCCTGGTTTCTGGGTTACGCGCTGGGCACGCTGAGCATCATCGGCGGCGCGAAAATGGCCACCATTCTGCTGGTGATGGGCCTGCCGCTGATGGACCTTGGCTGGCAGATGGTCAACCGCTTGCGCAGCGGCAACAATCCCTTTCGCGGAGATCGCGGACATCTGCATTTCCGGCTACAGGACTCCGGCTTGATGACGCCGCGACAGATCGCTTTGTCCTACTATGGCATTTGCGCGCTTTTCGGTTTTCTGACGCTGGTGACGACCAGCCAGATGTTCAAGTTTATCGCCTTCGCCTTCATGCTGATTTGCATCGCGATCGGATTCGTTGTGGTCGGGCGGATTTCGGCTTTGGACGAAGATTACAGCTCGTCATCGTAAGGGCCGTCGTCCAGGTCGCAGGCGTCGAATTCGTCCAGATCTTCGTATTCCAACTCGTCCGCATCCGGCGGTTCAGCGCTGCTGCCTTTCCTGTCGGCTTTCTGTGACGGTTTAGGCGCTGGACCTGTTTTGCTTGATCGGCGCGAGCTTCTGTCAGGCTTCGTCGAAGCTGCACTGGCGCGTTTTGGGGCATTGACCTCAGCTGCCTCGGTATCCGAATCTACTTGGAGCGGGTCGGCCGCCGTCTTATCTGACCGCGTACTCATGACGAACGGGCGAGCGAAAGGCTCATCGTCGCTGTCGTCGAGGGCTTCATCCCAGTCATCGACAATGCTGTTTGGCGCGTCTTGCTCGGCGAAGGGACGCGCAAATGGCGCGACAGCGTCCTGGTTAGCGCTGGGGAGCCGGGGTTCACCCGCTGATTCAACATGCGTCTGCTGCGGAATCTCTCGCGCGCTCTCGTCTGCCGAATGCGCCGGTTGCGGGATGGACAGGCTAGGCCTTGGACGCGCGGCCAGCTCCGGGGCGGGGCGGTCCAGATTGACTACTGCCACGGCTTGACGGCTGACGGGCTCTCGTCCAGGCGGTCCGGGGATGGGCAGCTTCATATCGTAGATTGAGGTAATTGCGGCAGCCTGACGCGCTCTGGAGTCTTCAGCCGATGTACTCCGCGCCTGTGATCGTCCGGCTTGAGCAGGCGCCGTCTCTCCGCCGTCAAGCGTGATCATTCTGCCATCGCGAAAGGCAGCGCTTCGGCTGGTGAAGCGCTCAATCACGGCTTCTATCGTGCCCAGGACAAATAGACAGCCCATGTTGAGCAGCGTGATTTGCGCGATGATCAGCGTGAGGCCGCGCAGCAGTCCTTCAATGCCGAGCGCGATTGCGGGATTCGCCACAACCGACGTCCGCCACAGTACAAAGCAGAGCGCGGGCAGCGCCACAAAAAGTATGGACTTCCAGCGGGTTGTCAAATTCACCGGCAGCGCGGGGAAGCTGCGATTGGCAATAGTGAAGACAATATAGAGCCAGAGCCAGAAATCCGCTGTCGTCGTCAACGAGCGAATGGCGGCGCCCAGTTCGCTTACGCTGCCCGGCAGTGCCAGCGCCATAACTTCGCTCGCGGGAAACAGGGTTGCTGAAATTGCCCAAAGCACAGCCAGTCCTGATACCAGCGGACACAGCGATATCAGAATCAGCTTGACAGAGCTGGCGCCCGGAGCCAGGCGAATCAAGCTAAGACGCAACTCGCTAATGTCCCGATCTTCGGGAAATCGCAGCGCGCCCTCCGCCCGCACTCTGAGCGCGCCCGCAGCCAGCCACAAGGTCAGCTCGTGCAATACGATACCGGGCAGGAATATGATGTAATAAAGTACGGTCGTTATTTGGAAATCATTGGTCAGCAGCCAGCCGACCTTAAAAATATGCTGATGCAGCCAGCTTTCAATCTGGCGAAAGAGCAGGACGAGCAGCCCCAGACCAAAGACCAGGGCGAGGAAATCCAGGTCTTTCAGATCACATTCCCTTGACTCTAGATGCGATTTCGATCAGCGCGGCAAAGTCATCAGCCTGCAAAGACGCGCCGCCAACCAGAGCCCCGTCTATGTTGGGCTGCGACATGAATTCTTCCATATTGCCGGGCTTGACGCTGCCGCCATACTGTATGCGCAGCGCATCGGCGACGGCATCGTCATAAAGCGCGCGAACGGTGTCACGAACAGCCGACTTTATGATTGCGTCCGCTTGTTCGCCGCTGGCGCTGCGTCCCGTGCCGATGGCCCAAATGGGTTCGTAGGCGACGACAACCCGCCGCATGCCTTCCGCCGAAATGCCCTCAAGAGCCGCGCTAACCTGAGATCGGACGAACGCTACCGTTTCACCGGCTTCATTTTGCGCCAGACTTTCACCCACGGCGATAATTGCTTTTAAGCCACAAGCCAGGCTGGCATGCGCTTTTTTGTTGACGTTTACGTCCGTTTCGTTAAGAAATGCGCGGCATTCCGAATGCCCAATGATGACGTAATCGACATAGGGCTGCAGCATAGCCGCCGACACTTGCGAGGTGTAGGCGCCGTTTGCTTCCCAGTGCGCATCCTGCGCCGCTACTTTTACGGCGGAGCCCTCCAGCGCGGCCGCGACCGAACCAAGCGCCAGGTATGTCGGCGCGACCACGCGCTCGACGTCGTCATAGGGCCGGATCATGGGCGCAAGTTCGCTCACAAAGGCGACTGCTTCCCGCGGTGATTTATGCATCTTCCAGTTGCCAGCGATGATTGGTGTTCTGGGCATTTTACGCTCCTCAGTAAAGCCAATATAGTCCTGCAAATTTCAACAGAGCAACAATCTGTAGGGGGGACGCCCGTAACCACAAGTTTCAACGGCAGCGGGCGACCAGGTTGATCGCCCCTACAAGGCTAGCATATTTTGCATGCCTTACTTGCTTCTTCTGGATTGACCCCGCGGCTTAAAGAGTATTCTATAGTCGCAGGTCGAATTGGCGCTGGCTGGCAGCGGAGAGATTTGCTTATTGGTCCGCCAAGGCCGCGAGCCCGGGCAAAGTCTTGCCCTCCAGCAATTCCAGGCTGGCGCCGCCGCCGGTCGAAATATGCGACATTCGCTCCACCAAGCCGGCTTGTTCGACGGCCGCCGCCGAGTCGCCCCCGCCGATGATGGTAGTTGCGCCTTTGACGGTCTGCTCGGCCAGCGCTTTCGCCACGCCGATAGTTCCGCGAGCAAATGTCGGCATTTCAAAGACGCCCATGGGGCCGTTCCATACGATAGTCTCGGCATCCTGCAGCGCTTGCCGATAGCGGGCGACTGTGTCAGGCCCGATATCCAAGGACTGCCAATCGGCTGGAACATCCGCGTCAGCCGCAATGATCTTGTGTGCGGCGTCATTTCGAAAGCCATCGGCGATGCGCTGATCGGCAGGCAATTGCAGCTTGTCGCCAGCGGCTTTGAGCAAGTCGCGCGCGATATCCAGCGCCTCTTCCTCGACCAGTGAATCAGCCATGTACCGTCCTTGAGCCGCGAAGAAGGTATTGGCCATGCCGCCGCCGATTAGCAGCTTGTCAACCTTGCTCAGCAGCGCTTCGATGACGTCAATCTTGCCGGAAACCTTGGCGCCGCCGAGTATAGCGATGAAGGGCCGCCGCGGATTTTCCAGCGCAGTAGCCAGGTAGTCTATCTCCCGCTCAAGCAGCAAACCGGCATAGGCTTCAAGTTGCGAGGCGACACCTACATTTGAGGCGTGCGCGCGATGGGCGGTCCCAAAGGCGTCGTTGATATAGATGTCGCCATTCCGCGCCAGCTCGCGCGCGAATTCGCTCTCATTTTTGGTCTCGCCCGGGTGGAAGCGCGTATTCTCAAGCAGAATGATGCCACCAGCCGGCAGCGCCGCGATCTCATTCGTCGCTGTCGCGCCAATGCAGTCGTCCGCGAATGCGACATCGGTATCCAGCATAGCCGAGAGCGCTTCCGCAACCGGCGCCAGGGACAGCTCCGGCACGCGCCGACCTTTGGGACGGCCCAGATGCGACATCAGAATTACCGATTTGGGTTGGCCACCGAGGATATATCGGATGGTGGGCAAAGCGGCTTGTATGCGCGTATCGTCCGTTATCGTTCCTCCAGCCAGCGGAACGTTGAAGTCCACCCGCAGCAGCACGCGTTTGCCAGCTAGATCGACATCACGAACAGTTTTCTTGTTCATGCCATCTGCTCCCGGAACCGTCAGACGGAAGGGCTCGCAAGACCTTAACCAAAAGCGATCCGCTTGCTCTGACGACCTTTAAGATTCAAGTAAAGCGGATTGGACTAGAGACGGTCGCCCACAAATTTGGTCAAGTCGGCCGTTCGGCAGGAGTAGCCCCATTCATTGTCATACCAAGTGATGACCTTCACCAGATTGCCGGCGACGTCGGTCGCCAAGGCGTCGATGACGCTGGAGTGAGGGTTGCCGATGTAGTCGGTGGAAACCAGCGGCTCGTGAGAAACATCCAGGTAGCCTTTCATCGGGCCGGCCGCGGCTTCTTCAAAGGCGTCGATTAATTCAGCCTTGCTGGGTACACGGTCGACGCTGGCGACAAAGTCCACCAGCGAGCCGGTCGGCGTAGGCACGCGCACAGCCATGCCGTCGAACTTGCCCTGCAACTCCGGCACGACCAGCGCAACCGCTTGCGCGGCGCCGGTAGTGGTCGGGATCATATTCACGGCTGCGGCTCTGGCGCGGCGCAGGTCCGAGTGCGGCAGGTCGAGAATGCTCTGGTCGTTGGTATAGCTGTGAATGGTCGTCATAAAACCCTGCTGAATGCCAAACGCGTCGTTGACAACTTTGGCCGGCGGCGCCAGGCAGTTGGTGGTGCAAGAAGCATTGGACAAGATGTGATGGGAATCGGCATCGTACTTGTCTTGATTCACGCCGAGCACGATAGTGATGTCTTCGCCTTTGGCCGGCGCGGAAATGATCACTTTCTTGGCGCCGGCGCTGATATGCTTTGATGCGCTCGCCTTGTCGCGGAAGATGCCCGTGCTTTCGATGACCACATCCACGCCCAGATCGCCCCAGGGCAACTGCGCCGGATCGCGTTCCGACAGAGCCTTGATTTCGCGCCCGTCCACGATTAACGCGCCATCGGCAACCTCGACGGTCCCGGGAAAAACGCCATAATTGGAGTCGTAGCGGAATAGATGCGCCATCGTGTTTAGATCGCCCAAGTCGTTGAAGGCAACCACGTCGATTTCATCCGGATAATTCTCAATCGCCGCCTTTAGGACTTGCCGCCCGATGCGCCCGAAGCCGTTGATGCCAGCACGAATCGCCATTGTCGTCTCTCCTTGCTTCTACTCTCTTGAACACTGCACGATTGCAGCAATAGCTTAGTGCACAGTGAGTAATAATAACATGCTGAACTGCGCTCCGTCTGCCGGGACGCGGTCGAAATCTGAATAGCGGATGTGTATATCGGCTGTTGAAGCTGACACAGGCGCCAGGCCTTGCCTACAGGTTCGGCAGGGCGTATTCAGGCACCGCTCGAACCACTCGAATACGTGAGCAATTCCGATAGCGGAATGGCCTTCATATTCCAGTCGTCAAGAAGATCCACGATGGCTGGTATCGCCAGCAAGGTAGCCTTCAGCGCGTGGTGCAGAATGATGGAGCCGGGGCGCAAATAACTCTCGTAGCTGTGCAGGATTTCTTTTACGCACTCTCTCGCGCAGTGATCTATGTCGCAAGGTAACTCAGTCGGAGCGTACCCCTGCAAGTGGGACCGCATCGCGTATTCTGATTGATCCGGGCACTCGCAATTATGCACATCTTTCTGATGAGTGCAGATTGCATCCTGCGAGTCCAATCCCCATAGAATCAGCGGCGTGTTATACCGCTGTGAAAGTTCTTTTACCGCATCGGTAATGTGACCATAAGGAGGGCGAATGCCGACCGGCATGAAATTGGCGCCGAGCGCGCGCCGCATCACGCGCAGGGAAGGCTCCATTTCTTCGTCAATCAATTGATCGACGCTGAAGCCTTTGATGACGCGATGCGTATACAGGTGACAGCCAAATTCGTGCCCCATGTCGCGCAGGCGAGGGTATAAATTCTTGTGACCTGCGGTAGGCCGTTCAAGATTATTGTTCACAGCATGCCCGACAGGGAACAAGGTAAGGCTGATATTGCGCCGGTGAAATTCGCGGCAGATTTGCAGCGTATAGTACTCGCTCCAAAGGTCGTCGATGGTCAGGCAGATGCGCCGAGCGTTGGTGTTCACGCCTCGAATGACATAACCTGCGCCTCCGCTGTATTGGTCATCCGCGCCATCAGAATGCGCCGACAGGGACAAACTGCTGCTCAACAGGGAAGCGGTTGCCGCTGCCAGCCCCATACGAAGGAAGCGGCGGCGCGAGATCAAACTGGCGCGTCTGTGGTCCGAATGGGGCATGGCGTCTACCTTGTCGTCGGCCGCTCGTTCGCTTCTGGCAGCCGGCATCTAATGGCGGAGTGGACAGGCATAATCTTAGAGCGAACTTGGCTATTAGCTCACAACAATGCTCTAGTGTATACAGTAGGCAAAGCAATTGCCAATCCGTGCGTTAAACCGTTTCTTCATTGGCAGAATGAACCGCAGGGAAATCAGGCGCCCCGTCTTTCCCAAAGCGACGACAGCAGGAGAATCACGACCGCGCCCCCAGCACAGAACCCGCCGATAGAGAAACTGGCGTCAACAAAGAGCTGCTCCGGATAGAGCCGAATCAAGCTGTCGCTATAGGGAAAACGCCAGGTGCCTGCCGCAAAAAAGATCTCATGAAATTGGTCGAAGGCGCTGTCCCAGGCTGCGACCGCCATTACGGCCAATGTCAAGACCGCGGCCAGCGTCAGGCAGGCGCCGCGTAGCAGCCCAGTCTTGATTTGACGTTTGGCGCCTGTGCCGGACCAGGCGGCATAGAGCAAGGCTGCGGTCGCAAGCGCGCAGACGGCAGCCAGCGCAAAGACCGCCGTGAGCACGTGCTTGACATCTTCCAGATGGCGCAGCTCGTTCGCGTTGAACAGCAGACAATTCGCAGCGGCGTCAGCGGGTTGCCAGCACTTCTGTGGCGGGATCTGTAAGTCTGCCAGCTTGGAACTGTCGCCTGCCTCAAACAGGAAATCGATGGCATGCATGCCGTATTCAAGTCGATCCTCTGTCGTAAAGCCGTAGGGATCTGCTGGAAAGTCCGGGCGCTGATACTCCAGACGCAGGAATTCGTGACTCAGCAAAAGCCGAACAGCAAAAGCCACCAGCATGAAAGGCAGGGCTAGCGTGATAAGCCAGCCAATTGCCCGGCCGATTCCGCGCCCGTTAATCATCGGTCAGCTGAAATTCGGCGGCGCGGCCCGCCAGCAAGAAGTCGAGCACAATAGAATCGACCAAGCGTTCCACCGGCGCCAGGTCGTCAGTGAAGATGATGTCGCTTTCCTCCAGCGGGACTAGCGCGGCGGCCGCCTCTTCCAGGATTCCGTAGAGGCGCCCATCAACCGAGTCCAGGCGATGCGCCAAATTCGCTTTTAGGTTGGCAGCTTTGGTGGACCGCCTGGTCGCTACCAGGATGGTGTTGAACGACTGTGGCACATCAAGCGCATATACGCTGGGATACACCTGCAAGAGTGTGCTGCTCAGCGCGTCTACCAGTCGTCGGTCGGTGTCGGTGCGCCCAACGTTGATGGCTACCACGCCGTCCACCGTCAGGCTCGCCTTTACTTCCTCGAAGAACTCCACTGTCGTCAGATGCCAGGGAATATAGGGCGGGCGATAGGCGTCAATGCCGATCACGCTGAATTGGCCTTCGAGCCGATTGAGCAGATAGCGCCCGTCGCCAACTCGCGTAGACAGACTGGGCATGGCGGTTTCGTTCATGTCGAAGAATTCCGCGCCCACTGCGACAATTTCCGGATCAAGCTCAATGCCAAGCATCGGGATATCGCCATAGATCTCGATGTGCTGCCGTGGAATCGTGCCGGCCGCCAAGCCGATCAGCAGCAGCGAAGCGACGTCATCCGCGTGAAAGGGCGGCTCGTTGAAATAGGGCGCCGCCAGAAAATAATCCCAAGTGCCGCCGAAAAAGACTTCCGATTCGTGCCACTGGCTGTGAATGCCTTGCCCTTCGTTCAGGTAGAGATAACGATAACCGGCCTGGTCCTCCTGCACCTGTATATAGTTGTAAGCGCTCTCGCCGTCGTAGCGCAAGCGCGCGTCCGCAGCCGGCTGCCGCAGGGGGCCGTCGAGCACAGCCAGGGCCAGCAGCGCGATAAGGACCGGCATAGGCAGATACATAAAAGCCCGCCGTCGGTCGACGTGCAGCAAGGCGATGAAGGCAATCGCGAAGAGGAGGCCGGAGAACAATAGAAAAGTCCGCGCGGTTCCAATTTGCGGGATGGTGATCAGTACCGGGAGAAAGGTACCAAACAAGCTGCCCAGCGTGCTGATGGCGTAAACCTGCCCGGCGATCTTGCCGCTCGTCGCAACCTCAGTCACTGCCAGGCGAATGACAAAGGGCGAGACCGTTCCCAGCAGGGTCACGGGCACTGAGAACAAGATCAAGATGACGAGGAATGAACCCAGCGCCAGCGCGGCCTCAGCGCCAAAGACGGCGTCCGCGGCTCGCGTTATGACGGGTCGCGCAATCAGCGGAATCAACGCGCTTAGAAAGGCGGCCCACAGTATGAACTGCAGCATCACCGCAGCGCGCGGCATTCTGTCCGCCAGACGGCCGCCCACGAAGTAACCGACCGTCAAGTAGAGCAGCATAAGGCCGATGACATTTGCCCAGACTAGATTGCTATTGCCAAATACATTGCCCAGAAGCCGTGACGCCGACAGCTCAATGGCCAAGGTCGTCATGCCGCTGAAGAATGCTATGGTATAGAGGTAGCGCTTTGCCATTTGCGTTTTGGCTCATAATGCCGGCGAGTTCAAGCAAGGACGCGGTGATGCGCGTCAGTCAGTCATTATGCGACCGCGAAGGCAAAAAATCAATGAAAGTACGCATTGCTGTTGCGACAACTGACCATAGGCATGGAATCGCTTCCGTCGCTGCCGAAGCGCTCGGCGCCAGGGTCGAGCCCGAGAGTCCGCGCGTACAGTGTATCCTGGACGAGGGCTACACCTTTGTAGCCTTGGCGGAGGGAAGCGTCATCGGCTTTGTCAGCAACTTCAATACGCGTGACGAAAAGGGCCGCAGCCGATTCGAGCTTGATCTGCTAGGCGTCGCGCCGGCATGGCAGGGACGCGGGATCGGCGCTGACCTCGTCGAACGCAGTATGCAGGCTGCGCGCGACTCGAAAGCGACGACCCTTAGAGCGCTGGTACGCTGCGACAATATGCCTATGCAGAGTATATGCCGCCGCTGCGGACTTCAACGTTTTCAAAGGGCCTGCCAACTGTTGGTCAGCCGGGCCAAAGGGTCGGCTGGAGACTGTAGTTGTGAAATTCGAGCGCGGATTATCGCGGTTGATACCCTGACATACAGCGGCTACTGGCTGGAGGGCGAGCTCAGCCAATGCGCTATCGATACTGCCCGACAGTTGCTGCGGGCTCAGCCAGGCCGCGCGCAAATGGGAACAGTTGTCCCGCTAAGCGACCGGGCGACAATCGATCTGCTGCGAGCAAACTCCTTTGAAGTCATCGGCGATTTCGACTGGTGGACGCTTACCCTGTGAAGCGCGCGATCTTGAAGAGACTGTCGTTGTGAGCCGTGGCGCCGTCCAGCGCGATCTCGGTCAGCATCTTGCCCACCGTGGTGCTGAATTTGAAACCGTGGCCGCTGAATCCGGCGCCGATGGCCACATGAGCATGCTCAGGATGCTTGTCAACGATGAAGTGTTCATCCGGCGTCTGCGTGTAAATGCAGATGCGGCTCTCGCGTACTGGCGCGTCGGCGATTCCCGGAATATGGTCACGCATAAATGGGCGCAAGGCCGCGACATTTTCGGCATCCGGTTCACGGTCAATCTCTGATGGATGCGAAAACGCCGGGCCGCCATGGAAGGCGATTTTGAAACCGGAGCCATCGTGCGAGGGAATGCCGTAAATCGCTTCCAGAAACAGGCTGCCGACATGGGCGATCCATACCGGGCAGTTTTCAGCCTCAAAAGGACTCATATTCGTCGGCGCCATGAAGTTCAGTTGGCAGCGCAAGGGCGCGAGGGGCAGGTCCAAGCCAGTCTGCTGCAGCAGGCTCTTCGCCCAGCCGCCTGCAGTAACGATCAACCTGCCCGCGGAATAGCTTCCATCCGCAGTCGAGACCTCGACGCCATCGGATTGCAACGCTATCGCGGTAACCGGAGTGGCGTCCTTAACAACGGCGCCATTGGCTTGTGCCAATTTGATATGACCGAGTACGGCTTTCGACGCTTTGACAAAGCCACTGTCGGGCTGATAAAGCGCTTTGAAGCGGTCGACAAGACGGAATTGCGGAAAGCGGCGCGCGGCCTCATCAGGCCTTAGCAGCTCATGTGGCAGGCCGCTTGCTTGCATCGCTGCGATTGTGGCTTCAAGCGATGCTTCCCCGGCGGGGCCAAAGTCTATGCCGCCCGTCTGAACGACCAACTGCTCGCCCAGCTTCTCCTGCAGGCTGTGCCAAAGCGGGAACGTATCCTTAGCCAGCTCAACGTATTCGGGATGGTCATAGGAGTAACGAATGATGCGAGAATAGCCGTAGGAACTGCCCAGGCGATGATCCAGTTCGAACTGCTCCAGCAGCAGGACGCGCTGCAGGCGCTCGCTCAAATAGTAGGCCGCGGCGCTGCCCATCGCGCCCGCCCCGATCACGATGGCGTCAAATACTTGGCTCATCTTACATGCTTCCTGTCGTCCGATGGTTAGAGGGGGCGCTCTTCCAAGGCAGCGGCGATGTCATCATCCTTGCGCACCACAATTGTTGGAATCTTGGCCAATTGTAGCATGCCGCGCAGTTCGCTTGAATCCAGGCGGGAGCTGAAAGATTGCGGATCGACAAAGACGCATAACGGGCGAATGCCGCGGCGTATCAAGACTTGCGCTTCGTTGATCCAGTCCATGTCCAGCGACGAGGTAATGATCATCACCGTGGTTCCGCGCGTAAACTGATGCGTCTCCAGCGACAGCATTTCCCGAAGCGTATGGGTGGAGGTGCTGCGCGCTACCGCCAGCGCTTGAAGGACGCGTGTGAGCTGTCGGTTGCCGCGGTCCGGCTGGAGGATTTGTCGATAAGGCGTGTAGGCAGCATAGCCAACGACGCGCTCGTCATCGATAAAGTGCTTGGCCAGCGAGGCGGCGATGATGGCGCCATACTCCTCGGTTGAAGGCGGAATGCGAAAGGTGGACGGCGCCAGGCCGCCGCTTTGCCGCATGCGCTGCGCAGCCGGATCCTCAACCAGCGAACTCGCGGAAAAGTCGCTGAACAGCCAGATGTCCACCAGCGGATCCAGCTCGAACTCTTTGACCATGATATCGCCGGTGCGCGCGGTGGAGCGCCAATGGATGCGGTTGATGCTGTCGCCGGGCACATAGTCGCGGATGCTGCTGGCGTTGGTGGTAATCTGGTGGGTCAACTGACGCTGCGCATCCCCGCCGGACAAGAAACCGACCGGCAGCTCGACTCTATTCAGCTCCACTGTCATGGGATAGACGAGCAGACGATCGGTGGCGCCGATGCGGCGTGGGGAACGAAACAAGCCAAAAGGATCGCCGGAAACAACCGTTATCGGTCCCAACTGAAACTCTCCGCGCGCTGCGCAGATGGTATTGACTTCCCAGGTATGTTCTCTGCCGCCCACCAACGACGGAACGACATGGCTGGCTCTATGCCCGGGCAGGTCGGAGTGATCGCGGATTTCAAGCCACAACTTGGGGAAAATGCCCGTCTTGCGTACGCCGAAGGACTCCTGGAAGACACGGCCGACTTGCGAACGGCGTGTGCGGGTTGTGCGGCGCAGGGCGATACCGCGCAAAGAGAGCCAGGTCCATACAAATGACAGGCACATGATCGCGCCTATCACGTAAGCAATATTGAATAACTCGGCGCGGCCCGTGAACAGGGCCGTCAGCAGGCAGACAATCGTCAGAAGATATAGCGCGTTGCGGCGGCCGGGCATGTGACCCTAACGAACAGATGAACCGGGCACGGGCGTGTTTTGCAGAATGTCCTGGACGATAGTTCGCGATGTAATGTTCTTGATGCGCGCCGCCGGCCCCACAATGATTCGATGCGCCAGCGTGACCTCGGCCAGCGCTTTGACATCGTCCGGTATAACAAAGTCGCGACCGGTCATGGCCGCGCGGGCCTGCGCCGTGCGAAACAGCGCCAGTGAACCGCGGGGGCTGCTGCCGAGATAGACATCGCCGTGGCGTCGGGATGCTGTGATGAGACTGATGATGTACTGCTGCACTTCATTGGCGACGTAGACATCCTTGATTTGCTGTTGAGCGGCCAGCAGTTCCTTCAATGAAACCACTTGCTGCAAATTCTGTATCGGATGCTGATACTGCTGCGAAGCGAGAATCTTTAGCTCGTCCGCCGGCTGCGGATAACCCATCTGAATGCGCACCAGAAAGCGGTCGAGCTGCGCCTCCGGCAAGGGAAAGGTGCCTTCATACTCGATGGGGTTTTGCGTCGCCATAATCAGAAAGGGATTGCTGAGCCGGTAGGTGACGCCGTCCACCGTCATCTGCCCTTCTTCCATGGCCTCCAGCAGGGCGGACTGTGTCTTGGGCGTGGCGCGGTTGATCTCATCGGCGAGGACAATCTGCGCCATTATGGGGCCGGGACGAAACTCAAACTCACGCGTTTTGGGATTGTAAATCGAGACGCCCGTGATGTCGGACGGCAGCATATCCGGGGTAAACTGTATGCGGTTAAACGTGCAGCCGACGGCGCGCGCCAGGGACTTGGCCAACATGGTTTTGCCGACGCCCGGGATATCTTCCAGCAGAATATGCCCGCGGCAGAGCAATCCCAGCGTCGTCAGCCGAATCTCATTAGACTTGCCAAGGATGACTTGGCCGACGCTGTTCGTCACCCGTTCCGCGATTTCCTGCACGCTTGCTGTTGTTTGCCGAACTTGAGCCGTCCGTCTAGTCGCTGGGAATTGTTCGCCCATCAATTAGTGTCCACTTGTGTCCAATTGCACAATCACATTGCACTTAGTATAGCGGAATACAGACTTATAGTATCCCATGCGAATCCTTCGTTTAGGATTCGATATGCCGCCCGCTTGCCGATTAGCCCTCAACAAGTATAATGAAGCACAGTCAGAAGCAATATGGCAACTTTGTCCTGGCATAATTTCTGGCCGAAACTGCCGGCTCTCACTGCCAATCGTCCCAACGACATAAGCGCGGCGCTCCCCCACAGCGGTTTTCTTTATGCTTGCCGGTGGGCGGCGGCAGATTAGATTGGACAATTAACATTCAATTGAATTAGCGGCATATCCGCCTTCGTATTGTTCAGATTCGTTCTTGTCGGCGGATCACTGATCTGAGGTCTAAGCCTTGATCGCGTCTCGTACGGAAATCATCGAAAAGCGACTTGACGCCTTGCGACTGTCCGGGTCGGACATACAGGCTGCCGCGGCGATCAGCGTTGACGGCCTGATGATCGCAGGTTCGCTGCCCGGAGACCTGGCGGACGAGCTTGTGTCAGCGATGTCGGCAGCGATGCTGGCGCTCGGTGAACGGATCGCGCAAGAATTGGGCCGCGGCGCGCTCCATCAAGTCTTTATTAAGGGCGATAATGGCTACGTACTGATGACCGCACTGAACGAGAATGCCGTGCTCACCGTCTTGGTCGGGGAAGAAGCCAAACTTGGCCTGGCCCTGCTCGACATGCAGCGGACGGCAGAGGCATTACGCGAGCTAGTCTGAGCTTTATAGAATAACTTGGGATAAGGTGGCTGCACAGCTTTGCTTGACATCATGACAGGATGGATGAGTTGACGTGAAACCGAAATACATCTTCTGCACGGGTGGTGTTGTCAGTTCGGTCGGCAAGGGGCTTACCGTCGCCGCCATAGGTCGAATTCTCAAGGCGCGCGGATTAAAAGTCGCCATTCAAAAGCTGGATCCCTATCTCAATGTTGATCCGGGCACGATGAGTCCCTATCAGCACGGCGAAGTGTTTGTTACATCGGATGGCGCCGAAACCGATCTCGATCTGGGACACTATGAGCGTTTTGTCGATGAGAACGTCAGCCGGCTATCCAACGTAACGGCCGGCCAAGTCTATCTGACCGTTATCGAGAAAGAGCGCAAGGGCGACTATCTAGGCGGTACGATTCAGGTGGTGCCTCATATCACCAACGAAATCAAGCGCTGCATAAAGCTGCTGGGCCAGCGCACCGATGCCGACGTCGTCATCGTCGAGGTCGGCGGCACTGCCGGCGATATCGAAAGCCTGCCTTTCCTCGAGGCGCTGCGGCAGTTGCGCACTAAATTCAAGCGGCGCGATACGATGTACGTGCACGTCACCTTTTTGCCGCATATCGGAGCGACTGATGAGCTGAAGACGAAACCGACCCAGCACAGCGTCCGTGAGCTCCGCGGCATCGGCATCCAACCCGACGTGATCATCGCCAGGACCGATTACCCGGTGAATGAAGAAATCGTCAATAAAATCGCGCTGTTCTGCGATGTTGACCAAGACGCGGTCATTCCTCTGCAAACGGCTGACAATATCTACGCCGTCCCGCTTATGATTGAGAACAGGGGCTTGGGCGACTACATTCTGGAGCGCATGCGACTGGAATCGGAACCGCCTGATTTACGTGAATGGGAAGCGATCGTCGGCAGGCGCCATGCGGTGAAGGATAAACTGCGGATTGGAATTGTCGGTAAATATGTCGAACTGCATGACGCCTACATGTCCGTGAAAGAATCTGTATTCCATGCCGCCGTACAGCAAGACCAGGATGTGGAAATTTGCTGGATCCACTCCGGCGAGTTGGAAAAGGGCAAGCGCCTTGACGAACTCGGCGAGCTGGATGGCATCATCGTCCCGGGCGGTTTCGGCTACCGCGGCATCGAAGGCAAGATTGCCGCCGCCAAGTTCGCCCGCGAAAACAAGGCGCCATATTTGGGCTTGTGCCTGGGCATGCAAGTGATGTGCATAGAATATGCCCGCAATGTCCTGGGGCTGGAAGACGCCAACAGTTCCGAGTTCGATGTCAGCACGCCGCACCCGGTGATCGATCTGATGTCGGAGCAGCGGGCGATTACCGATATGGGCGGCACCATGCGCCTGGGCGAGTATCCCTGCCTGCTGCAACCCAATTCCGCGGCGGCGCAGGCATACGGCACGGCGCAAGTACTCGAGCGCCATCGCCATCGCTTTGAATTCAACAACGACTATCGCGAAGTTTTCGCCGCCAATGGGGTTTACTTCAGCGGGTTAAGTCCGGATGGTGTGCTGGTGGAAATCGCCGAGCTGCAAGATCACCCCTTCATGCTTGGCTCCCAATTCCATCCCGAATTTCTCAGTCGTCCAAATCGTCCTCATCCCCTGTTTTCAGCATTTATACAGGCATCAGCCGAGTACCGGGACGAAATGGGCAGGTTCCGGCAAGAGTCCGCTTGGGGTGTCGACTCTGCTTGAACGTACCGCGGACAAGCGCGCCGCTTCAACAAGATCTTATAGCCCTGAGGATGAGACAATAGCGATGTCCCTACGTGACTTTATCACTGCGATTCCCAAGGTAGAGCTTAACTTGCAATTGACCGGCGCCTTGCGTCGTGAGAGTCTGCTGATGATCGCTCATCAGAACGGCATCCCGGCGCAGAATGAAGACTTTGACCATTGGATTGAGCTGCTCGATCGTCCGGACTATGCGCGGCTGGACGAGATCGCGCGCGAAGCGGGTAGCTGGGTGATGTATCCGGAAGACATCGCTCTCGTCGTCTACGACATGGGACTAGCGCTTTCCAAGCAGAATGTCCACTATGCCGAAGTAGCCGTCGCGCCGCCGGATTTCATCGGCTCCGCGCACATGAATTTCGACGCCTTCTTCGCAGCGCTCAATGATGGCCGCGACCGCGTCCTGCGCGCCTGGAAAGTCGATATTTCGTGGATTCTTTGTATCCCTTGGGACAATCCGCGCTCGGGAGACGATGTCGCCCGCTGGGCGACTGGCGCCGCCGCTCAGCTGGGCAATGTGGTCGGCATGGGTCTTGTTGGGCCGGAAGGCGCGCAGCCGGTGGGGCAATTCCGCCGCGCATTTGACACGGCCAGGAAAAAAAACATATATACCGTTGTCAACGCGGGCAGCAGCTTGAGTGTTGCGGGAATTGATGAGGCGCTGGCTGAACTGTCGCCGCATCGTCTGACGGACTCCTGGGGCATAGCCGGGCACAGCGCAACACGCGACAGCCTGGCGGAAAACGGGATTCCGATTGTCGTTTCCTTGCACCGGGCCCTGCGGCTGGGACTGACCGAAACAGCAGCAGACTACCCCTTAAAGCAACTGCTGGACAGCGGCGTGCAAGTACTGCTTTCGTCCGGCATGCCGTCGCTGCTGGGCGCCACCTTGGTCGACGAATACGAATTGGCCCACACGGCCTGCGGGCTGGACATCGACGCGCTCATTCTACTGATGCGTCAGTCTATCGAGCTGTCCTTCCTCGATTCGGAAGGCAAAGAAAAACTGCTTCTGCGATTTGACCGGGAAGTAAAGACGGCGCGTCGAATGCTGTTGACCGGTGACTAATCCAGGCGCTTAGAGGCGTCTCGTTTCATACGCGGCCTAGTCGACCGGCGTGACCGTAATATTGCCAAAGCCGCTGTCGTCGATGGGCAGGGTGATCAATAGCCGACTGCCGCTGTCCACTTTGGCCCGAGCTTCGTGCCCCTTCACTGGTACAGACAGCTCAACATGACGCGTCACGGGACCAAATCGGCGTTCCTGCAGAAAATAGCGCGCGTCGGTCGGCGTCGCTTCGGGTTCGGTCCGCATCGCCAATGTCAAAACATTGGATTCCAGGCTGATCTCAATACTTTCCTTGACCAGCCCGTCAATCGCCTGGGTGCAAATGTGAAGGACTCCGTCCGCCTCATACATATCGAGCATGAGCTGTTCAGAACTGCTCGTGACGGTGCGGATGCCCTTTTCCACCGTCTTGGTAATCTGCTCGCCTAGATTCTGCAATTCTTTCATCGGGTCGAAACGTGATTCGTTTGTCATGGGAACTCCCAGTTTAGCTGCCACTCTTGAACTATTATACGCAGCGCGCAAGATTTTGTCGCAAGCGACTGGAACTGGTGATACGCGATGGCGCCGCAAGAAGCTTCCGCCGCAATCGGCGACTTGGCCAGGCAAGCCATACATAGGCAGAGCAATCGCACCAAGAAATGAAAGGTGAATAGAATGGGTTCATCAATACGGATGAGGAGAGCCCGAGATGAGCCCAAGTGGCATAGCGGAGGCCTTTGCCAGTTTAGAAGATCCGCGTCGCGAACATGGTCAATTACACCCGTTGCTGGATATCATCATCATCGCGATCTGCGCGGTGATCAGCGGCGCCGAGACCTGGGTGGACATTGTTGATTTTGGCGAGGATAAAGAGGAATGGTTAAGGGGATTTTTAGAGTTGCCTAACGGTATTCCTTCGCACGATACATTTGCCCGCGTCTTCCAACTATTAGACCCTCAGCAGGTACAGTTGTGCTACCAAGATTGGATTAGCAGCATCAAGCCAGTATTAGCTGAAGGCGATATTGTGGCAATAGACGGCAAGACGATGCGGCGCAGCCATGATCGTAGGCAAGGAAAGAGCGCCTTGCATCTGTTGCATGCCTGGTCAGTGGAAGCCGGCTTGGTCTTGGGCAAGCGCGCTGTGGACGCGAAAAGCAATGAGATACCTGAAATTCCCGAATTGCTGAAATTGCTGTATTTGAAAGGCTGTATCGTGACTTTGGACGCGATGGGCTGTCAGAAAGACATCGTGAAGTCTATTGTTAGCGAGCACGGAGCGGATTATGTCATAGCCTTAAAGGAAAATCAGGGCAGTTTGTACGATGCAGCCCAGTCCCTTTTCGCTTATGCGGATGACCGCCATCCGCGCTTGATAGGTCAATATAGTCACAACGAAGAAATCAGCAAGCCGCGTGGTCGTGTCGAGCGCCGGGTCTGTGAAGTGATGACCGATGCCGCTGTCTTGAATGACTTAAGCCAGCAAGAAGGCTGGACGCGCTTGCAGTCGCTAGTCCGCGTCCAACATGCCCAATTACTGGATGGGCAGTGGCAAAACACGCAGACGCGCTATTTTATCTCCTCTTTACAAGGGAAGGATGCCAATCAACTCCAGCGAATAATTCGTTCGCACTGGCACATTGAAAATAAACTCCATCGGGTCTTGGATGTGACCTTTCGGCAAGACGACAGCCGTATTCGTGTAGGACACAGCCCAGAAAATTTCGCTGTGCTACAGCATATCGCCTTGGCTTTGCTCAAAAAACACCCCAAAAAAATCAGCCTGCGGCGCAAGCGATTACAGTCAGCGCGGAACGATAAGCTTCGATGGCAAATCCTCAAAGCATTTTCCGAATAGTGGTGCGATTGCTCTGCATACATAGGATCGAGTCATTGACATAGCCAATGTTTTGGTTATGATTCGCCGATACTAAACGAGTGAGTGAGACAGCAATGCCCAGAGTTGCTTACCAAGGGATACCTGGCGCCAACTCGGAAATCGCGGTGCGGCAGCACTTTGGCGACGATGTGGATCTACATCCCTGTCAGCACTTTAACCATCTGTTTTCGGTCCTTCAGGCCGAAGAAGTAGATTATAGTTTGTTGCCCGTCGAAAACGCCTTGGCCGGCTCCGTCAGCGGCGCGTACGAATTGCTCTTGGATCATGACGTGCGCATCCAGGCCGAAGTGATCTTGCACGTCCATCACGCCTTGCTGGCAAACCCGGGCACAACCCTCGAAGACGTGAATACGGTGCGCTCGCACCCGCAAGCTTTGCTGCAGTGCGAACGTTTCTTGCAGCGGCACGATATGGAATCGGTTAGCTGGTTTGATACGGCCGGCGCCGCGCAAGACCTGTCGGAATCTCCAGAGCCTGGCGTTGCGGTGATCGCGTCAAAACTTGCCGGCAAATTGTACGGGCTTGATCTGCTGGCCGGTGATATCGAAGATGAACGTTTCAACTATACGCGTTTTCTCTTGATGGGGCATGGCGACCCGGAACCTTCCGATTACAACAAAACATCGATCGTCTTCGCCACTCGCCATCGCCCGGCGGCGCTTTACGAATGCCTGGGAGAATTCGCCAAGCGCGACTTGAATCTGACCAAGCTGGAATCGCGTCCGCGGCGCAATCGCCCTTGGGAGCCCCTATTCTATCTCGATTTTGAAGGGCATTGGCAAGAACCGCGCTGCCAGGAATTACTGACACAATTGCTGCAGCTGACCTCTTTCGTGAAAATGTTGGGGTCTTACCCGGCCGTCCGTTCCGGGACCGTTGGCATGTAAAGCGGGAGAAGCGCATGCAGAAACTCAAGGTCGCGATCCTGGGCGCGACGGGCGCCGTTGGACAGCGGTTCATTCAGCTGCTGGAAGACCATCCTTGGTTTCAAGTGGCCGAGGTCATCGGCTCAAGCCGCAGCGCCGGCAAATGCTACGGCGACGCCGCGCATTGGGTGCTGGATGACAACCCGCCGGCAAGAATCACTGACATGATCGTCGGCGCTCTTGACGACGAGATTGAGTCGCCCCTGGTGTTCTCCGCCCTGCCCAAAGAAGCGGCGCTACTCCGTGAGTTGGAGCTGGCGGGTGACGGACACGTCGTATGCACCAACGCGTCGGCCAATCGTATGTTGGCGGATGTGCCACTGCTGCTGCCCGAAGTTAATGCCGAGCATGTCGATCTGATCGACCTGCAGCGCAAAGGGCGCGGCTGGAGCAGCGGCGCCTTGGTCGCCAATTCTAATTGCACGGTCATGCCGGTGGTGATGTCGCTGAAACCCTTGCTGAAATACGGCATCCGCAAGCTGCATCTGGTCAGCGAACAGGCCGTCAGCGGCGCCGGCTATCCCGGCGTCTCGTCCATGGATATGATTGACAATATCATCCCTTATGTTCCGGGTGATGAGGACAAAATGGAGTCGGAATCGCGCAAGATGTTGGGCAGCTTTACTGGCGATAGCATCGTCAACCTGGACAGCATCGTAAGCGCGACCTGTACACGGGTGCCGGTATTGGATGGGCACTTGGTGAATATTTCACTCGAACTCGACGCGCGGCCCTCGCTGTCTGATATCATCGATGATTGGGAGACTTACCAGGCTGATTCACCCGTGCCCGACTTGCCCAGCGCTCCCGATTATCCACTGCAATATCTGCAACAGATCGATCGGCCGCAGCCGCGGCGTGATCGCCAGGCTGGCGCGGGCATGATGACCAGCATCGGCCGTTTGCGAGAGTGTCCGGTCCTCGGCTACAAATTCGGCGCCCTGTCGCATAACACAGTCCGCGGCGCCGCTGGCTGCAGCATCCTGAACGCCGAACTTCTGGCTGTGAAGGGCTATATTGAAGGCTTCGCTGTGGCTGAGTCCGTAGTCGCGCTTTCGAAATAAGGTAGCGGTCTAGTCGTACTCGCCGCTCGAGTAGACGTATACCGCCGGCCCGACGTAATCGCCATTGCTCCAGTCGTATTCGCTGCGCGCCCATTCGAAGAGCCAGTGGGCGTCGGTCACGGTCATATTGACGCAGCCGTGGCTCCGGCGGAAACCGAATCCATCGTGCCAATAGGCGCCGTGCAGCGCGATCTGGTCGTCAAAGAACATCGTCCAGGGGACTTCCTGCAGGTAGTAGAAATCGGGCTGATTATACGCGCCGCTCATGAGCTTGCGGGTGAAGCGCACATAGACGTGGAATACGCCCTCGTTGGTGGGCCACTCCTCAAGACCGGATGAGATTAGCGTGGCGAATACCGGTACCTCGTCCTCATAAGCGATGGCAACCTGTTCATAAAGATCGACGCTGACCCACTTGTGGGTATCGACCGCTTCGGGCCTATCAATCGGCAGAATCTTGGCCACTTTGAACTGGTGCACCCATTCGTTAGCGCCGATCTGATACCAGTCATGGCCGTCAACATTCACGGTGTCATAAATGTAGACGCGCGTGTAACGATAGCGGAAGGGATTGTCAGGCGCTTGGGCGCCGCCGGGTGATTTGGCGCCGCGCAAATGCTGCAGCGTCCAGGCGACGGTGAAGGGCAGGGCATCGTCACCCGTCGGCAAGAGCACGCCGGCAAAACGCGACGGCGTCACGCTTTCGCTGAGCAACTCTGATCGTACCCATTCATTATCGCCGATGCGCGTCCATTCCCCGTGCTGCTCGACCACGGTGACAAAGGTATATCCGGTTCCGTAGCTTTCGCTCGCTTCGCTGTTTGGCGCGCTATGGATCGCAAAGGCGCCATCAATTTGACGGTAATCGCGGTCGCCGATCAGGTTCTCGTCAATTTGCAACGGGCGAACATTCGGCCAACGATGCTGCTCTATCGTGTTCTCATCGACGCCACAGCCGGCCGGCGGGCAGGCGCTCTGCGCAAGCGCGCTGGAACAAAACAGCAAAAGAAGAATGGCACAAATCAGAATTCTTTTTTGATTACGCATTTCCAAATCTCGCCCTTACCAGTCTACTACCCATTTAACTCGAGAACAGTCTGGTATTCAAGCGGATTTTCCCTCCCGCGCGCTGATCGCATAAGAATCGTAGGCTAGCGAAGGCTATTGCCGGGCAGCCAATGTTTGGCCTCTCCATTTCCGCAGCTGCGATCATTATGCCTCAGGATATGAAATCGATATGGTAAAATCTCGGCGACCAAGCGCGGCGACAAAGGACAGCTCATGAATATGCTCGGCATTGATATCGGCGGATCGGGAATCAAGGGCGCCATCGTCGACGCCAAAACCGGCGAGTTCGCCAGCGAGCGACTGCGCATTGACACGCCCCAGCCGGCCACACCGGCGGCAGTTGCGGCAGCAGTATCCGAGATTGCCGCTTATTTCCAATGGACCGCTGCCATCGGCTGCGCCTTCCCGGCCGTTGTCCAGCATGGTGTGACCATGACCGCCGCAAATGTGGACGACGAGTGGATCGGCACTAACGCGAGGCAAATCTTTGCGAGTCAGACTGGTAATCAGGTTATCGTTCTTAATGATGCCGACGCCGCCGGCATCGCTGAAATGAAATTCGGCGCCGGCAATGGCCAGGCCGGGCTGGTTGTGATTCTGACGCTGGGCACTGGCGTTGGCAGCTCGCTATTCATTGATGGACGTCTTGTGCCGAATACTGAATTTGGCCATTTAGTCATTCGTGGCAAGGCCGCCGAGTTGCGCACGTCGGATCGCGCCAGGCAGGCCAAAGGCTATAGCTGGAAACGCTGGGCGAGAGCCCTGTCGGAGCACCTGCAATATCTAGAATTTCTGATCTCGCCGGATCTCTTCATCATTGGCGGCGGCGTCAGCAAGAAGTCGGAGAAATTCCTGCCGCTGATCGACTGCAAAGCAAAAATCGTTCCGGCACAGTTGCGCAACCGCGCCGGTATCGTTGGCGCCGCCTTGGCCGCCGCCGACCTGACTCGAACGTAGGCGTAGATGGAAGTCTACTTGTCTTCGGTGGGCTGAAAGACTCCCCATTGCCGGTTGTGGTAGAGTAGGGGAAGCTTGTCATCGGTCCAGCCGCCCTGCACGACCCGGCCAATGAACATGGTATTCTCGCCGACATCAAGGGTGTGCTCGAGCGTACACGAGAGCCAGGCCATCGCATCGGGAATGATGGGGTCTCCCAAATCGGTTAGGGCGCAGTCCAAGCCATCAAATCGGTTCTCGAGCCGATCGTCCAGATAGCCGGCGAAGCGCTTGCCAAGCTCAAGCTGACTGCCCGAAAGAATACTGACGGCGAAATGGCCTTCGTGAGCCATATACTTGCGAGTATCGAGACGATTGGCGATATTGAGGCAGACCAGCGGGGGAACCATGCTGACGCTAGCGAAGGAATTGACCGTAATCGCCTGCCAGTCATCGTCCGAATTGACGCTCACAACCGTAATTCCGGCCGTCCAGCAGGCGAGTATATTCTTAAATCCTTGACCGTCGATAATGCTCATCACACCGTCCTTTCCGACAGCGCCATTCTAATGGGAAGCGGCGAGAATAGCACGTGGTAAACCGGTCGGGTAGCGGCCGACTCGCGCACAGAGCATCTCGCCGAACAGTTGATTAGAAAAGTAGCGGAGAATAGACGAACCCAAATGCAATCCGATGTCCCCACATTTCGTCGTGTTAAGCGGGCCTACGCCGCCCGGCTGATTCACAGCGCTCTTACGAATGAGCGCGGCCCCGCCTTGCTGGAACTCATAGAGTATGACGATAAACACTTTCGCGCCGTGTTCGCCTCCAGCTATTTTCAGCCGGCAGCCGGCCATGACGGCCCCAGCAAGTCGCAATGGAATACACTCAAGAAGAAGCTCAAACGGCGTGACCGATCTATCTTCGTGTTTCGTGCGCATGGCGAACTGGATGGTTCAGCCGCCGCATCAGCTGGCAAGTATTTTCTTGACTTCGGCTTCATGCGGATGTGAGCTCGCCCAGTCACTTCCTGAAATCGATGAAACGATAGCCTACGCCGCGTTCGGTGATGATGTAATACGGGTCCGCCGGATCTTCTTCGATTTTCTCGCGCAAGTAATTGACATAGAGGCGCACATAATGAGCTTCATCGCGATATTCGTAGCCCCAGACCTTTTGCAGGAGCTGATCGTGCGGCACGGTCCAGCCAGCGTTGCGGATCAAATGGTAGAGCAGCCGATACTCGGTCGGGCGCAGCTTTACGTTTTCGCCAGCGACTATCACTTCGCGCTGATTGAAATCGACGCTTAGGCGATCGTCGATTCGCAGGATGGCGTCCTCGGTAGTCGGCTTTTCCAGCCGGCGGAAAATCGCTTTGATTCGACTGGAAAGCTCGCGCGGGCCAAAGGGCTTGGTAATGTAATCATCGGCGCCTAATTCCAAGCCATAGACCTTGTCGCTCTCCTCGCCCTTAGCCGTCAGCATAATAACTGGAATATCCGAGAACTCGCGCAGCATTCTTAGTGTCTCGAACCCGTCCAGGTCCGGCATCATGACATCCAGCAGCACCAGGTCGGGCAGTTGCGTACGGATAGCATCCAGCGCTTCCAATCCGTTGTGCGCCTCGACCACGCGATGGTCTTCCAATTCCAGGTTCATGCGAATGAAACCAATCATGCGCGGCTCGTCATCCACAACCAGGATGACCTTGCCTTTAGGCTTGGGATTGACGCGGGCGTTCGGGATCATGGCGCGCTCCAGATTCTAGCGGTTGCGGACGGCGTTCACGGCTAGCAAGTGCGGCGGGGCCGTCTAATCTGATGCGCCGCCACCGGGCACTTGAAAAACAATGGCTGATATGTTGTCAATTCCGCCACGGTCGTTGGCTGCCTTTACGAGACTATCGCAAGCTTCTTGTGGCGAAGCCGCTTGCAAGGCAACTTGCTTTATCGTGTCGTCTTCTATCATATCCCAGAGGCCGTCGGTGCAGATTAGCACCAGCCCGGAGGGCGGCAGCGCCCGCACCAGCCGCTCCATTTTTAACTCTTCATTCTGGCCGATGGCGCGATATAGCACGTTCTTCTGCGGATAGTTCTCCGCTTCTTCAGGCGTCAATTCGTTCATCTCAATCAAGCGTTGCACCAGCGTATGATCGGTAGTGAGTTGTTCGATCTTGTCGTCGTGAATCAGATACGCGCGGCTGTCGCCAACGTGCGCCACATAGGCGAGATTGCCAATTATGGCGATGGCTGACAGCGTCGTGCCCCCGCCCGGCACCCCTTTGATAACAGCCTGATTAGCTTTTTCTGAGGCGGCGATAAGCGCCTCAAGCACGGTGGGGCTGTCGCCGGCATTGAAGTTGCGCAGCAGCGGCACATAAATCTTGTCCAACATTTCCGAAGCCAGGGTCTGCACCGCGATGCCGGCCGCCCGTTCGCCGTCAAGGTGACCGCCCATACCATCAGCTACCGCGAAAAAGCCGAAATCCGGGCGGTTGTCGACGGTGATCGAATGCCACTGCATGCCAAAGCAGGCGTCCTCGTTATTTTTGCGCATCAGGCCCACATCGCTGGCGATGCCGTAGCTCAGCGCCTGTCGCTGCCGCGTGAGAATCGGTTTGGGCGCGGGCGGCATGGCGCGCTTTGGCGTAGCACGTGGCGCCGGCGCGTCTTCCACGACAGGCTCGGGTTCAGGCATCGTTTTCGGAAGGGTCTGCGGCTCGTTTGGTTGAGCTTCCGAGGGCGCGCGCTCCGCTTCCTCCTCTGCCTGAAGGGGCTGTCCTGGCGCCAGATCAAGGACTTCAGCGTCAATCACCCCCGCTGCTTCATCCAGCTGCGCCGGCGCTTCTCGAATAGGAGCAACCGCCCCTTGCGAGCGAGCAGGCGTGACATGAGACGCGCGCCGCGATGATGTGGTACGGCCTGTGTCTGGGTTGGGCCTACCAAACAGCCTGCGAAGAAGATTCATTATGTCTGCCTGCCGGGTATCGGCGCATTCGCAGGGAAATGCTCCCTGCCGAAAGCAACTTGCACAATTATATTTTACCAAGTAGATTGGCGCAATCATTGCCTTGAGCGACTGGCCGCAGCATGCAGCTCCAAAGCTCGCCCCTATCGATATACCTGCATATTCCCTTCTGCAGTACGCGCTGCAGTTATTGCGCCTTCAACACCTATACCGATCTCGCTCAGCTAATACCGGCCTATGTGGACGCCCTCGGCCGTGAGATAAGCGCTGCCGCGGCCGGCGCTCCCAAGCGCGAAGTTCATACCGTCTATGTCGGCGGAGGAACGCCATCGCTGCTGACGGCGCGCCAATTCGAGCGCTTGCTTTCGCGCCTGCGCCATGCCTTTGACTTAAGCCGCACATGCGAGATCTCGCTGGAAGCCAATCCGGACGACCTGGATGCCGGCTACTTGCGCTCGTTGCGAGAGCTGGGTTTCAACCGCCTGAGCATCGGCATGCAATCGGCAAATCCCGACATTTTGCGTCTCTTCGAACGGCAGCACGATTTATCGGCGGTTGCCGGCGCCATGAAAGCCGCGCGACAGGCGAAATTCGACAATGTCAATCTGGATGTCATATTTGGCTCGCCTGGGGAATCCCTGGCAAATTGGGCGGATACAGTCGGGACGCTGCTCGACTTTGAGCCCGATCACGTGTCGATGTACGGACTTGAACTAAAAGGCGGGACGGAACTCCGATTACAAGTGGACGCTGGCGCACTGCCGCAGCCGGACGATGACGACTTTGCCGACATGTACGAATTCGCGTCCGAAAAACTGGAACGCGCCGGATACAGACAGTACGAAATCAGCAACTGGCGCCGCCCCGGCAAAGAATGCCGACACAACCTGCAATACTGGCGCAATCTTCCCTACCTGGGGCTGGGCGCCGGGGCGCATGGTTTCGCTGGCGGCTATCGCTACTCGACCATCACCGCGCCACAGCGTTACGTCGACGCTCTGACGGAGCAGCCGTCTACAGCAATGGAATTTCCGCTGACGCCGGCGGTGGCCAAGCACACTCTCGTCGAAGAGCCAGCCGACCTCTACGACACGGTCATGATGGGCTTGCGTCTAACCTGTGAAGGGATCAATCGCTCACGCTTCGAGCAGCGATTTGGTCAAGATTTTGTAGCGATGTTTCCCGATGCAGTCGACCGGCTTGTCTCATTAGGACTGCTGGAAGCGCATAGCGACCGCTTGCGCTTGAGCCCGGCCGGCCGTCTGCTAAGTAACGGCGTTATTCGTGAGTTCGTATCGGGCATTACGGTATAAGCTGGAGTTCCGCCTGGCGCAGGGCAGTGATATTCCGTGACGCGGTACAGAGCATCGCGACCCGCAGCTGAGCGATTAACTCGCGGATCAACTCATCGACAGCCTCGGCCGATTGGCTGGCGGCGCGCAAGAAGGGGCTGGCCAAGCCGGCCAAGTCCGCGCCCAGGGCGAGGCATTTGGCGATGTCGATGCCGTCGCGCAAGCCGCCGCTGGCGAATACGGGCAGTTGGGGAGCGGCCGCGCAAGCGAACTGGATGGCGTCGGCGGTCGGAATGCCCCAATCGGCAAAGCTGCGCGCGACGCGGGCATGGAAAGCGCTGGGCGCGCGATGATACTCGACCTCGCTCCAGGAGGTGCCGCCGGCGCCAGCAACGTCAATCGCCGATACGCCGGCCTCAGCGAGCGCTCGCACGGCCTGTGTCGAAAAGCCCCAACCCACCTCTTTGGCAATTACAGGGACCTCAAGTCGGGCGCAAACCGCCTCTACTTGGCCTAGCAAGCCGGCGAAGTCGATATCGCCTTCCGCTTGCACCGCTTCCTGCAGCACGTTGAAATGCAGAATCAGGGCATCGGCGTCGACCATATCCACCGCCCGCCGGCACTGATCGAGGCCGTAGCCATAATTCAGCTGTACCGCGCCTACGTTGGCGAAGAGCAGAATGTCCGGGGCGCTATCGCGAATGGTGTAGCTGTCAGCCAGTCCGGCGTCTTCAATGGCGGCGCGCTGCGAGCCCAGGCCCATCGCGATGCCGTGCCGTTGGGCCGCTTGCGCCAGATTGTGATTTATCGCTCGCGCCATATCCGTGCCGCCGGTCATGGACGAAATCAGAATCGGAGCAAGCAGTCGCTTTTCAAAGACCTTCACGCTCGTATCGATGTCGTTCAGATTCAGTTCCGGCAGCGCCTGATGTGTGAATCGATAGCGCTCCAGCCCGGTCGTCAAGCGCGGAAACTGCACATCTTTTTCCAGGTTGATGAGGATATGGTCCAGTTTGCGGCTTTCGGTCGCGCTTGCTTTCGTCACTTTTGTCATCGACCGGTGTTCCTTTTGTCAGAGTGTCTCGCGCTTGGCAGGCAATCGTACCGATAAGGTCGCGAGGTGTCAATCATGGCACTTGGCGCAAACAGGCTAGCACCGTCACTGAATATCGGTATAATTGATTGGCGTGAAGTGAGAAGCAAGATTCCAATTGGAAGGGTGGTAAGACATGGCAAGTATTGAAGAACGCGTCACCGGAATCGTGGTCGAGCTGCTTGGCGTTGAAGAAGAGCGTGTGGTCTCCGGCGCGAACTTCCGCGAAGACTTGGAAGCCGACTCGCTTGACCTGGTTGAATTGATCATGGCGTTTGAAGAAGAATTCGGCGGCGAAATCAGCGATGAGGACGCGCAGCGGATTGAAACGGTTGGGCAAGCGGTGGAGTATATCCAGTCCAATATGGAATGATTTGTCTCGTCTTACCTATAGACACACCATCTTTGAGGTAGCGCGGGCTACCTTTTTCTTTTGCCGTGACGGGCTTCCGTATGGCTCTCCTGGAGTAGCGCATCAAGCGGATCCCGGGTCCGGCGTGTTAATCACTTCAACGATTGGCCTCAATCTCAAAAAGAACACGCTGGCTGAGAGCCTGCTGTATTTCCATTTTCACGAGGCTTATCATGTCGGGCAACTGACGATGGTCGCCGAAGCGCTGGGAAAAAGCGCAAAGTTCATCAGTTCCTGGCGTTTGCTTTGCCTGGCCATGCGGCCAACAATCCGATCGCCGCGATGCCGACATAACTGACGGCCAGCAGCCATGGGCCCATGCCTACACTCGCTACCGACTGCAGTTGCCGATACACCTCGAAGGCTTGGGACACACCGGCGTAAACTGAAACAATCCCAAGAATTGGCAGTACAATCAGCAGAAACCGCATGAGGCGTCGGTGTCCAAAGCGCGTCGCGACAAATCCGGCGATGAGGCTGAAAAGCGCCAGACCGAATTGCTGCCGGTAGTTCAAATTGGCGAAATCGTACACGTACTCGAATGGCGGCAGCTGCGCCAGCGCCAGAAGCAAAACGACGAGGGCTGTGATCCACCGTCCTGACGCGGCCAAGGCGAGAGTCAAGGTGAGAATCACGAGTTGGGCGCGCAAAAGCAGCGGGGCCAAGAGTGGCGGCTCAGTATGTCGCTGCGCCGGATGCAAAGATGTCCATTCGGCCAGGTCAAAGGCGTTTAGCGTCATAGGCGCCGACGATGTGACTGCCCAAGGCAATGCGTACCCTAGTAGAGCCAGCGACAGCAGTATCAGAAGCAGAAGCGGATGTTTCTGGACAGGGTCGGCTCGGTTTTGCACTATTCGCCCTCTCGTGATGGCCACGACACTTTTGTCAGATTCAACTGGCGGCAAGTCTAATCGGCCAACATGCTCTTGTATACGGACAGCAGCTGAGCCGCAGACCGCTGCCAGGAAAATTTCACGGCCTGCCGGTAGCCATTCTGAACCAGCTGCTCGCGCAAGCTGAAGTCAGTTTCGACCGCGAGCATAGCATCGCGCATTTCAACAGTATCGGTCGGATTGATCAGAATCGCGGCATTACCCGCCACTTCCGGCAGCGACGAAATCGTGCTGGTGATCACCGGTACGCCGCAAGCCATGGCTTCCAGAATCGGCAGACCGAATCCTTCGTAGAGCGATGGCATCAGCAGCATGCGCGCATCGCTGTAGAGCGCCGGCAGATCTTCATCATCGACATGTCCCAAAAGGCGCACGAAGTCTTCCATTCCGCTGCTGGCGATCGTACGCTGCATCTCTCCCTCGAGCCAGCCCTTGGCGCCGGCAATCGCGTAGTGCAGATCGACTCCGCACGCGCGCAACTCAGCCAGCGCCCGGATGACGCGGCTGTAGTTCTTGCGCGGCTGGACCGTTCCGACTGACAGCGCGTAGCGGAAGCCCGCCAGCCCGTACTTGGCCCGCGCTGACTCGAGCGCAGACTGTTGGCTGACGCGTCGAAAACGCTGGTCGACCCCGCTGTACAGCACCGTGATCTTGTCCGCGGGCGTCTTGTACAGGTCCACCAGATCGTCTTTCGTGGCGACGGAATCAGCCAAGACATGGTCAGCCCGCTCAACCGAACGCGGTACGACGGCGTCCAGATAGGCTTTGAGAGGCGGGCTCGCCGCTTCCGGCACGCGCACGAAAGACAAGTCATGCACGGTCAGCAGCGTACGCGTTGACGGCCGCGTAAAGGGAAGAACAAAGTCTGTCGCGTGATAGAGCTCAACATTGCCGGTGAATAACTCCACGGGCAGCGGCAGCCGAGCACGATGCCATATCCGCGCCAGCCAGCGCGGAGACATTGCTGTCGCTCGCCACGAGAAATTCGGCGCGGGCGCAGGCGGCAGGGCGGCAGCGCCAGCACCCGCTACAAACAGGCGGTAGGCGTTTTCCGCGTCTAGGGCGGCCAGCGCGGCCGTCAGTTCGCGCGCGTACCTTCCAATGCCGCCGCTCTGCTCAATTGCAGGTGTATAGTCGATGGCGATCCGGTGCACGTTAGTCGACGTCGTTATATGTCCAGTAGCGATTGGCCAGGAAGTTCCAAAACATGACCGCTATGACGCCAAAAAACAGCGCGATCATGGTGCCGATCTTATGTTGATCGAGCAGGGCAGGCGCGTAATCTGCGTTTAGCTGGGAGAATATATTCGTTGATATGCGGCCGAAGGGCTCGTAACTTACGGCTATCCAAATCGTGCGGATCACCCAGCCGATGACGCTGACAATGACAAATTGCATCAGCTGACGCTGGGCCGACTGTGAACGCGAATCCGGGTAAGTCCACAGGCGATTCCAGACGAAATTGCTGCAGACTGCCAGGAAGAACGCGATACTTTGCGTCAGCGCGACGTTGGTAGACAGCGCTTCGCCGAGCTCATTAACCGGCGGCAGAATGGTATTCTGCAGCAGCAATACCGAGCCGGCGTCGATGATGAAACCCACCAAGCCCACCACAGCGAATTTAATGAAGCGTTCATATTCCTTCGCTTGGTCGCCACCGATACGCCGGGACAGCATCACGATGAAGCGGTCAAGCGGTGTGGTCACCTTGTGGTATTGCCGGCCGGGCTCATTGGAAGCGGTAGAAATCGTCTGTGACATGCCTAGTCTAGCTCCAGCACCCGTGTCATGCGCCGGTGAAGGATCGCCAATAAGCCTAATAATACACCGATATGCAAAAAGAGGTTGTTCACATACAGGTTGTCGAATACGCTGTGTACGCCTACATAAACCCAGGAGCCCAGCAGCCCGATGGCAATACAGCGCGAAAATGCGTCGGGCTGTCGCCGCAGCGCCCAGGTCATGCGAAAAACAATGACCCAGAACATCAGATAGGCGAACAGCCCGACTGCGCCGGTCTCCGCCAGCATATTTAGATACAGGTTGTGGGCGTGGCCCAAGGGCGCTTCCCAGTTGATCAAGCGATAGTCATCGTAGACGACTTCATAGCTGCCCAGCCCGACGCCAAAGTACGGCGTCTCCTGCGCCATGAGCGCAGCGGCTTGCCAATGGGCCAGGCGCTCGGTGACGGCGTAATTGCTTGGGGTGATATGCGCGCCGCGCACATCTGATACCGTGATGAGGTCGGTGGCGGCTGTAGTAAGCCTCAGCACGATCGATCGCGGCAGCAGGTCCATGCTCCAAGCGGCTGCCATCAGAGCGGCAATAACGCCGGCCAAGGCCAATCCCCGGCTGATCCGCCTCGGCAGCGCGATCAACATGCACATGACCGCGACTGCTGTTCCCAACCAGGCGCCGCGACTCCATGACGCAAGCAAGGCCGCGGCAAGAATGAGAGACGCCAGACCGCTGCAAGACAATATAAGAACCGGCAACTGCGGGGCGCGCCGATGGCTGCGCAAGCCCGTCCAGATGCTCGGCAGTTGTGCCCAGGCGGCCATCAGCGCCAGCGGCAGCGCAATACCCATGAATCCGCCAAAGGGGTTCGGCTGCCCGAATGTCCCAAAGGCGCGGAAAAACTTGCCCAGAATCATGAGATGATAGGCGCCGCTGCCGCCGAAGAAGATGTAAAGGCCGACCAACGCGTTGGCGAAAGCGCTGACCAGTACAGCGAAAACCAGCCAGCGCCAAGCCTCGTCTACACTGACGGTCAGCGTCCAGATGAGCAGGGCGATCGCTACCCATTTTAACCATTCGGCCAGCCAGCCGGATAGGGACTGGCTGTTCCAGGCGCCGAGGGACAAGACGGCGATCAGCCCAAATACGGCGAGCAAGGGCGCGTCCGCCTGCGGCTTGATCAGGGCGTCGCGCCGCCATAATCGATGCGCCAGCCAAACGCCAAGGTAGACCAGCAGCATGATTTGACCAATATCGAGCGGCAGCGACAGGCTGGACTCCGTGCTGATCAAAGAACGCAGCGGCGCCAGGGTCAGCGTAACAACCAGGGCAATCAGGGGAGAAAAAGGCAGCAGAACGATGCAAATGACCGCGAGAATCGCCAGCAGTGCCCAGGCAATTGGCAAGGCAAGCGTCCCTGAGGCAATGACAAGTCCTGCTATGAGAAACAAGGCCGCCAAGGGGTTGCTGGTCCGCAAGGTGAACATGCTAAGCAGGTTCAGATAATACCGAGCGGAAGTAGCGAATGGTCCGCTCAAGTCCCTCTTCGAGTTCAATCTGCGGCCGCCAATTCAACACGGATTGAGCGCGCGATGTATCGGGCTTGCGTGTCTGCGGATCGCCCTCTATGCGCGATCCATCGGAATACTCGATGCCGGCGCCGTTTCCAGATACTTGATTCACGATCTGCGCAAATTCGCGCACGCTGATTTCGCGCGTCGTGCCGATGTTTACCGGGTCAACGCAATCGCTTTCCAGCAGGCGCAAGATGCCTTCGACCAGATCGTCGATGTATTGAAAGCAGCGAGTCTGCGAGCCGTCGCCATAAACGGTCAAGGGTTCGCCGCGAATGGCCTGGCCGATGAAGTTGGGCACAACCCGCCCGTCATCAAGGCGCATGCGCGGTCCGTAGGTGTTGAAGATCCGCACGATGCGAGTCTGCATCCCGTGCTGCCGGTGATAAGCCATCACCAGCGCTTCGGCATAGCGCTTGGCTTCGTCATACACGCCGCGCGGCCCAACCGGATCGACATTGCCGGCGTAGGATTCGTTCTGCGGGCGAACCAGCGGGTCGCCATATACCTCAGATGTTGAGGCCAGCAAAAAGCGCGCCTTCTTCGCACGTGACAGTCCAAGCGCGTTATGGGTTCCCAGCGCCCCAACCTTCAAGGTTTGTATAGGGTACTTGAGATAGTCGATGGGACTCGCCGGCGAGGCAAAGTGCAAGACCGCATCGACTGGACCAGGGACATGAATAAAGTTGCTGACGTCATGATAAATGAACTCAAAATCGCGATTGCCAGCCAAGTGCGCGATATTGTCTTGCGAGCCGGTGATGAAGTTGTCCATGGCCACCACGCGATGTCCCTCGCGCAGGAACCTGTCGCTCAGATGTGAGCCGATGAAGCCGGCGCCACCGGTGATTAGTACTCGCAACTTAACTCGCCTTTGCCTTGTGATGCTGAGGAAAGTTTACCACAGGCGCTAACCGCCATAAATGCGACGCCCGCGAAATGTGCATGCCGCCTCATGCCGCCTGCTCGCTTAATTCATCCAGACGCACAAGCGCCGCCAATTGGAACATAAAAATGTACGCGAGGTCAATCACAAACACGCTGTTGTCTATCAAGCCATGCGCCAGTAATCCGGCCATACTGCCCATCAGAGCGAGCAACATGGCAAATAGCAGCGCATCTCCGCGGCGCAATCGCCTCCTTAGGTGTATCGCACTGCGCCAGAATAGCAGCTGAATCACAAGAAAAGCCAGCAAGCCAAACACGCTGAGCCGCGTCCAAAAGTCCAGCAAGAAGTTATGCGGATGCGACTGATCGCGGTCCCAAATGGCGTCGGGTTTGAGATACTGCCCGCCTAGGACGTACAAGAACTGGTCCATGCCGATACCCGTCAAGGGGCGCTCGCGGATGATAGCCAATGTACTTTCCCAGAGGCGCAGCCGAAAGAAATTTGTGCCGCTGGAGAAGTCGATGGCGTTGGCGAACCTGGCCGACGCGCGCGTCAATATTGCGAAGGCCACGCCACCGAGCAAGCCTGCGCCAATCAAGGGGGCGATCGACTTGCGCTCGAAACGAGCGATGCCAATGACGATCAGGCCCGCTGGCACACCCAACAGAATCGCGCCGATGCTCTGAGTGAAAAGCATAGCCGGGAACATGATGACCAGGCTGACGCCAGCGAACGCGCGCAGCCTGCGCTCCGTACGGACCAGCAGAAAGCCAAGGGCGATCGGGATCGTGCGTCCCAGGAGCAAGGCGACATTGTTGGGCGAGCCATAGACGCTGTACAAGCGTTTGACGCCCGCTTCCGCCGTAATGACGATATCTCTGAAGAAATACAGGTAGTATCCGATCAGCGAGACCAGGATGGCGGAGACTAGCAATGTCGCGAAAAGCCGACACAGAGTGGTGCGGCTGGGGCGCAAGGCGCGCAGCAGCACATAAAAGGCCAGGGGTTCGAATATCAGCGCGCGCAACTCGGTCTGCGCCGTGTCGAGGCGCTGCGTCCAAAGCAGCGATACCAGGGCGAGCGCGCCCAGGCTGAGGACGGCGATGTCCATTGGCCTGATCCACGCCAGCGATTGACGCGACAAAACCGGAAAGTCGCGATTGCTCATCTGCAGTTCTTTGCCGAGCGCCACTAGTAGCTTGACGAGCCCTGCCGCCGCAGTGACCAAAATCATGACCTCAACCATAGGAAAGGCGTAGCGATGCAGCTCGACCGGGAATAGAAAGAAGGGCGCCCAGAAGAGCGTCAAGATCAGCCCGGTCTCCAGCCGATGATAAAAGAGCACGAAAAGCGCGCCAAGAAAGACAAGCGAAATCAGGAGGCTGGGAGACAGGTACAGCGCGCCGCCGGTCAGCAAAGCAAGCGCGATGTTGACCTCGTCCCGCATTAGCAGAGACGGACGCGGCGAGTTCCAGGTCCAGAGCATGGCCAGCATCATAAAAATGGACGTGATGCCGCTCAACATCAGGTGCGCCGTGGCGCTCATGCCATTTACCAGCAGGGCCAGCGGCGGCAGCCAGTCGCCCCAGGGCGCGGTCATCACGGAATGAAGGCATAGCAAAATGGACAAAACGGTGGCGAGTAGACCGAGCCAGATCTGTCGCTCATAGGGTTCGGCCAAATCGCCTGAGCTGACCGCGTAGCCCGCTATCGCCCAGCGATCCCAACCTCGATCAGCCACGGCGCGCAGCGTGTGCCGCTCGAGTTCAAGATCGGTCGAGATTGGCGCCAGGTTTAATTCCGGCCCGCGCGAATTGCTGCGCAGGAAGATGTAGGCGTTGCCGCTTGAGTCTTTCTGAGTTGCGTTGGCCGGGGAATCATCCACTGTCGGATAGAGAAAGGCAACGTAGTCGTCCTCGCGCAGCAGCATAGCGACATCAGTGCCATAAAAGTCAAACTCCAGGCGGCTGTCGCTCGGGTTCAGCCAGCCAATATCCGCGCCCAACTCGCTGAATTCCCATACGCCGCTATAGCGCGCGTGCGGGTTTAGCGCGTGGAACAAACCGTTCTGCGCCGATTCGGGGTAGCTGTAGTCAGCAATAGCCTGGAGCAAGGGCGATGACGCGTCGTCTGGCCGCAGCAAAGCAAAGCCCCACTGCGGGTCGGTTGCGTCGGCCGCCGGCTGCCAATGATGCAGGAACATAGCCCCCATCCAGGGCCATTCGCGATGCGCGCGATCAAGCGCCTGTATCGTGTACTGAGCCTGCTCTAATTCGCTGACTTCACGCCAGATTGATGGCGCGCCGGTCCAATCGGATGGCAGCGAATTCCACCCGTAATTGCTGGCCCACAGTGGTTTCCTGCCGTCGCCATGCCGCGCCATCACCTCGCGCAGAGCAATGATGCGAGAATAATTCAGAATGGACTCATCGACCCGGCGGTCGAGCGGCGAGGCCGAGAATCCATAGGGTTTGCCAGCAACGACATCCATTAGCTCGCGCGCGCCCTGTGCGTAGAGCGCCTCCAGAAAGCGAATGTCGCTGATATTGCGGCCAGCCGTCTCCGTAGTCGGCGCTAGCCCGGCAGCGACAATCGTCGCCGAGGCATCTGATCGCAATATGGCTGCGCGGGCGGTTTCCAGCAGTGCGATATACTCGGCCGGCCGCGGATCCATTCCGCCCCAGGCATCCGCCAAATTGGGCTCATCCCAGATTTGATAGTAGTCCACAACGCCGCCAAATCTCTCGGCGAAGGCGCCGGCGAAAGCAGCAAAGCGTGATAAATCCTGCGGTGGTCCGGTGTTGCTCGGTATTCCCGCTCCCCGCTCTTCACGCGCCCAGGCCGGCGAATTCATTAATACAACCAGGGGTTCGAGCTGAGGGAAATCCTCAAGCGCCCGGGCCAGCTGATCCCAGGCGCTCCAGTCAAACTCGCCATCCTCGCGCTCGATCTCGTCCCAATAAGCGAATTGGCGGATCCAGCGGAAACCTGCCGACTCGATGCGCGCCAGGTGATTGTTTAAGTCGGCGCTGTCGTATTGCAGCAACTCGACATTTACGCCGGGCTTGTCTTGGGCGAAAGGCAAGTCTTGATTCGCAGTCGGGTCTACATAACCGCGCAGCTCGAAATCGCGCAAATGCAGCGTGCCCAAAGTGGCGACCAGGCTGCCGATTACCAGCAGGACGCTCACCAGCAGGACGACTAACTTGCGCATCAGCCTGTCCAAACCGGATTGGATGAGGCGCCGTCGAATGTCAACTGATGAGCCTCAGCCGTCTCTACATCGACCAGCCACAGGTCGCCGCGGTACACGGCGGCTATATGGCGCGCGTCCGGGCTCCAGGCATAGTCTTTTGGCGTCAGACCGTGATCGTGCTTAAGCATGCCGTCCGCGCCCGCTGGCGGGAAAAGGCGCCGCTCATTGCTGCCATCGCGGTCGGCAACCACCAGGTCGTACTCGCTATTCATGCTGTTCCGTGGCTCGCGCGCTTGCAGCCAGGCGAGAAATCCTTCGCGACCCTCACCGTCGCTATCGCCTATGCCAGGCGAGAAAGACGGCGCGGCCCACATGCCCGCTGCAGCTTTGACTTCCGCGGCGAAGCGACCGTCGGCGCTGGACACCAATACATCGAATATAGGGCTGGTCTCCGCTGGCTCGCCGGCTTGTGGCAGCCCATGTATAACTGATGCCAGCAACTGGCCCTCGTGCGACCAGGAAAGCGAGGTCAGCCAAATCCAGTCGGTCGCGCGCTTAAAGACGGCGTAATCCGCCAAGGCTATCAAGCGCTTTCGCTCAAAGTCAACCAGGCCGAAGCCATCCGGACGCGCCCAAGCCAGTTGATTACCCAGCGGCGACCAGGCGAAATGCGTTCCCCACCAGCCGAACAGGCCTCCGCTCGATTCCGGCAGCGCCTCCTCGATGGTCAGGGTTCGGCCGCTTTCGAGGTCAATGGTCATCAGCCAAAGATTGTTCAGCGCTTTCCAACCGAGCCGATCGGCGCTGCGCTCGCCAGTGGAATATGCAATCGTGTTGCTGGATCGGGGTCGCCATTCCGCAAACAGCACATCGGTGGGGGAGAGGCGCTGCGCTTCCGATTCACGATCAGTAGCGACCAACCAAAGTTCGTTGAAGAAGTCGTCCGTGGCGTCGGTTTCGCCGCTGAAGATTATCAGCGTGTCAGCTTCATTCTGATGGAATACGAGCGAGTCAAGGTTGTGGCTGGTCGTCAGTTGTCGTTTGTTGACCGTGTTGTCTTCGATTGTCCAGGCGTTGCCGTGGTTGATATAACTCAGGCGCCCGGCAATGGCGACCGGCGTCACCGTCGCGGTCGTGCCGGTATAAATGATCTCGTCTATCGGCGCTCGCACAAGCAGTGGTTTGTCGATCAAGACGCGTTCAACCTCTTTATCGTCTTCCAGCGTGACCCGGTAACAGGCTTCTTCGATGCCGGGTTTACCGATGCGTCCCACTCGTTGTCCGCCGGCGGGTACGCCTTCTTTGGGTTGCAGCAATCGCTCAAAGGCTATCTCTTGTTGATCACAGACTTCTTTCTCGCGCACCCTCCTGATTGTGATCATCATATTCGCTTCAACCTGCGCTACCAGCGGATGACTGATGCGGTCCTGCGGACCCAACTCTATCTGGGCGCTCGCGAGAAGTTGATCAACCGAAACAATGCTCGGCAGGCTAAGGCTTACGGTCTTCCCATCGACGACGATGGCCACGTCAATCGACGGCGCCTCGTCGCCGGGCCCGCAAGCGGCTAGCGCGAAGATTACGATGCCGATGATGAAGAGCCGTCCGGTCATCATACAGTTCTGTCTAATTTAGCTGATCTCAACCTATATCCTAGCTGAGTTTTTCAGCAGCACAAACAGACGCGGATGCAGTCCGCTCAGGCTAAGCGTCGTTTCGCTGCGAAGGCGCCAACCGGATGCTCGGACGGTACGCGCCATCAGTCGCGCTTCATGAGTGAGTACTACAAAGATTGCGTTCTCCTGCGCCAGTCGGCTGGCTTCCCGCATTAGAGCGGGGTAGAGCGCCAGGTTATCCTCGTGCGAGCCGATGTGATGGCCAAAGGGCAAGTCAGCGTAAAGTATATCGACTGAGCCGGCCGGCAAGGGCGTCCGCGTCGCATCCGCCAGCAGATGGGCTATTCGCTGGCCCTGCCCCACGCGCTCAGCGTTCTGCCTGCCTGCGCTGAGCATGTCCGGGCAATTGTCAATCGCTAACAGCGTATCATTTGCTTTGCCCCGCGCATGCTCAATGAGAATTGTGGACGAGCCGCTGCAGAGATTGAGGACGACCCGGCCGTTCGGTTGCCGCGCCAGCCCTGTCATGGCGCAGGCGACTGTCGCGTTCAGCGCGCCCGGCACGTTGACCAGGCGATAGTCGCGCTTGGACAAGGGGCTCGCTGTCGTGCGTACCAGCGCTTCCCAGCCGGCGCCATCGGCTTGCCGGGCCAAGCGCAGAAACAATTCGCCCTTGCCGTCCTGCGCCAGCTGCAGCCCCAGCGCCTGGCTTGTTTCTAGCCGTAAACGCTGCATGACAGCTGTGTGCGAGCCGGCCGCCGCGATGCCCATTGCGCCCGGGGGCGGCGTGAAGCGGCGAGCCGCAGCGCGCAGAATACCGAGCAGTCGCGTGAAATGTTCATGCCCGAGCAGCGCTTTGGGGCGCGGAATGGCGAAGTTATGAATCCGATAGACTGCGATGACCGACCGTAACGATTGCAAGACAGATTCATCGGCAATGAGCCGAAAGCGCAGGAAGCCCGCTCTCGTTTGGCGAATCTGGCTTGGCGCGACGGGAAGCAACTGGCGCAGTTCGTCCATAGCGACGGCTTCCAAGCCGGGAATCACCTCGGCCTCGTATTCCGGAATCAATACACTCGTCTTTCCGCTCAATCCCATCATTTCATTTAGCGCTTGCTTCTGCCATTATCCGCCAGCCGTTAGGAGATCGCGGGCGACCGCGAGCGCCGCCTGCGCAGAGCAATCGCACCACTATTCGGAAAATGCTTTGAGGATTTGCCATCGAAGCTTATCGTTCCGCGCTGACTGTAATCGCTTGCGCCGCAGGCTGATTTTTTTGGGGTGTTTTTTGAGCAAAGCCAAGGCGATATGCTGTAGCACAGCGAAATTTTCTGGGCTGTGTCCTACACGAATACGGCTGTCGTCTTGCCGAAAGGTCACATCCAAGACCCGATGGAGTTTATTTTCAATGTGCCAGTGCGAACGAATTATTCGCTGGAGTTGATTGGCATCCTTCCCTTGTAAAGAGGAGATAAAATAGCGCGTCTGCGTGTTTTGCCACTGCCCATCCAGTAATTGGGCATGTTGGACGCGGACTAGCGACTGCAAGCGCGTCCAGCCTTCTTGCTGGCTTAAGTCATTCAAGACAGCGGCATCGGTCATCACTTCACAGACCCGGCGCTCGACACGACCACGCGGCTTGCTGATTTCTTCGTTGTGACTATATTGACCTATCAAGCGCGGATGGCGGTCATCCGCATAAGCGAAAAGGGACTGGGCTGCATCGTACAAACTGCCCTGATTTTCCTTTAAGGCTATGACATAATCCGCTCCGTGCTCGCTAACAATAGACTTCACGATGTCTTTCTGACAGCCCATCGCGTCCAAAGTCACGATACAGCCTTTCAAATACAGCAATTTCAGCAATTCGGGAATTTCAGGTATCTCATTGCTTTTCGCGTCCACAGCGCGCTTGCCCAAGACCAAGCCGGCTTCCACTGACCAGGCATGCAACAGATGCAAGGCGCTCTTTCCTTGCCTACGATCATGGCTGCGCCGCATCGTCTTGCCGTCTATTGCCACAATATCGCCTTCAGCTAATACTGGCTTGATGCTGCTAATCCAATCTTGGTAGCACAACTGTACCTGCTGAGGGTCTAATAGTTGGAAGACGCGGGCAAATGTATCGTGCGAAGGAATACCGTTAGGCAACTCTAAAAATCCCCTTAACCATTCCTCTTTATCCTCGCCAAAATCAACAATGTCCACCCAGGTCTCGGCGCCGCTGATCACCGCGCAGATCGCGATGATGATGATATCCAGCAACGGGTGTAATTGACCATGTTCGCGACGCGGATCTTCTAAACTGGCAAAGGCCTCCGCTATGCCACTTGGGCTCATCTCGGGCTCTCCTCATCCGTATTGATGAACCCATTCTATTCACCTTTCATTTCTTGGTGCGATTGCTCTGCCGCCTGCGTTCTGCCGCTAGAGCGAGATTCTCATGTAGTGTAAAATACCCTGCTATTGTCGCAAGCATTGCCGAGCCTTCAAAGGATGGGATAAAGCCACCGATGAGAATAGCCTTGTTGCTCCTTGTCCTCCAGCTCACCGTAACCTCATTGGCTCAGGAGATATCGTCTGCTACCGAGTCTGGCTCCCACGACGCGGCGCCCGGCTCGTCCCTTGCCAGCTTGGACTTGGAAAGCCCGTTTCTCCAGGACGATTTGGAACTGTTGGTAGGCAATGTGCAGCGGCCCAATGGCTTTGTTTGGCACGACGGCAGCCTCTACACCATTTGTAACGGCGACTGGACCATTTACAAAATCGATGATCTGACCGGCGATACGATTACCTTTGTATTTGGCACGCGGGATGGCAATACGCTAATCCTCGAAGACACCAACGCCGGCTTTGACATCTGGGTGCCTGACCCGGAAGTGGGCGCGCTGTGGAAGGTCGATCAGAGGCGCTCCGCCCCGGTCGCCATCAGCGCGGGTCTTGATTCGCCCTGGGGCATCACGCGGCTGGACAGCAGCCAGTTTCTGATTACTGATACCAGGATGAACGGTATTGTAGCGGTCAACGAGAACGGCGCGAAAGTCGATGTGCACATTGAGCTGCGCGCGCCGACCGGCATCGTGAAGCACGAGAGCCGGGTGTATTTTGCCAACGGCGGCAGCGCCCGGCGCGGCATCGAGTATTTCTCTGTCGAAGCCAATGGCGGTTATTCCGCTGTCAAACCACTGATATCGGGATTGCAGAACACAACCAACCTGGCGATGGGCAGCGACGGCAAGCTCTATTTTGCTTATGCGCTGGGTACTCGCGGCGTCATCGGCCGGATCGATCCGTCAATCTGCCTTGAAGCGGGCTGCAGCGGTGATGACGTGGAACTGGTCGTTTTCTCCGATATTCCGGCGCCTCTGGCCATAACGCTCTCAGACGACTTGCGCCTGTTCCTGCACAGCCGCTTCCGCCCCGAAATCTACTGGCTGCAGCTGCCCGTGGAATCGACCTAGCCGCCTTAAGTCGATTCAGTTGCGTTGTTGACCGCAAACGGCTGGTACGTGTCAGCCTCGGCTTGCGGCAGTCGCAGGCTCAGCTCCCAGCCAGCTTCACTTGTGCGCTCGGTCTCAATATATTGCTTGTCGTTTAGATCGGAATAAACGCTGCCAGCCTGATAGGGAATAACTACGTCGAGCTGCGTACGCTGGCGCTCAATGGCGTCCCTAATCGCGCTGAGCAGATCTTCTAATCCTTGGCCGTGGCGGGCTGAGATCGCCATCGTCTCAACATAATTATCGATATGCCCGACTTCGGGCAATGCGCCGTCAAGGTTATCGATTTTGTTCAGCACCAGCAGTCGCGGTATATGGGCCGCATCAATTTCGGCGAGCGTATCCTCGACAGCTTCAATCTGCTGCGCGGCATTCTTGTGGCTAATGTCGGCGACATGCAGGATCAGGTCGGTCTCAACGACTTCCTCTAACGTAGCGCGGAAGGCCGCGATCAAGGTTGTCGGCAATTTCTGGATAAACCCGACTGTATCGCTGAGTAAGATCTCGCGTCCATCGGGCAGCTCGACTCGGCGCGTCGTGGGGTCAAGCGTGGCGAATAGTTTGTCGGCAGCGTATACATCAGAACCGGCCAGCGCATTGATCAGCGTCGATTTGCCGGCGTTGGTGTAACCCACCAGCGCCACAAGCGGCAAGCCGGAGCGCCGGCGCCTGGCCCGATGAAGGCTGCGGTGCGCGCGTACTTGTTCCAGGTCGCCTTTCAGCTTGGTGATCTTGCGCGCGATTTCCCGCCGGTCTGCCTCAAGCTGCGTTTCGCCTGGACCGCGCAAGCCAACTCCGCCCGAACCACCTCGAGCGCCCCCGCCGCCGGCTTGCCGCGCCAGGTGAGTCCACTGCCGCGTCAATCTGGGCAGACGGTATTCATATTGCGCCAACTCGACTTGCAGCGCGCCTTCGCTAGTGTGCGCATGCTGGGCGAAAATGTCCAGGATCAGCGCCGAGCGGTCAAGCAGGCGTACGTCTTCGCCGAGCTGCTTCTCGATTTCGCGCTGATGACGCGGCGACAGCTCGTCGTCAAAGATCAAGACATTGGCATCCAGCACAGCGGCTTGCTCGATGATTTCCGCCAGTTTACCTGAGCCGATCATGGTTTTCGGGTTTATTTGCCGCACGAGTTGACTGCTGCGCCCAACGACGTCGATGCCAGCCGTTTCCGCCAGCAGCTTCAGCTCGTTCAGCGAGTCGTCAAGGGAAAGCAGAGCGCGTTCCTGGCGCAGCGCGACGCCAACCAGAAAGGCTCTGTCCACCGGGTCTGCTTGCGCGAATTGTTTTCGTGTCATCAGTTTTGGGCGAAAGTTTCCATTGTTCGACAGTTGGGGAGCGTATCATCGAGTTCCCGCAGCGACCCCAGCATAGAAGATTCCGCGCGTTCGGCATAGGCGCGCTTCCGTTCCGCCTTGTTCTTGATCTTCACCGGCAGGGGCGGCAGGATGCCCAGATTGGCTTTCATCGGCTGGAATCGCTTGGGCGCCGTTTCGGTTACATAATGGCAGAGCGCGCCAAGCATGGTGTCGGCTGGCGGAATCCAGGCGGTCATGCCGCGCAGCTGCCGCGACAGGTTCAGCGCCGCCAGCAAGCCAGTGGCGATATTGCCCACATAACCTTCGACTCCTGTAATCTGGCCCGCGAAATAGAGCAAGTCTTGACCGCGAAAGCGCATGGTCGGGTGCAGCAGGGCGGGCGCATTTAGAAATGTATTGCGATGCATCTGTCCCATACGCAGGAATTCGGCTGCCTCCAAGCCCGGTATCATGCGCAGAATCTCCCGCTGCTGCTTCCAGCGTATATTAGTCTGGAAACCCACGACGTTATACAGGTCCCCGGCGACATCATCCTGCCGCAGTTGGACAACGGCATGCGGACGCCGCTCCGTGTGCGGATCCCTCAAACCCACCGGCCGCATGGGACCGAAAGCCAGCGTGTCGTGGCCGCGCCGCGCTAGCTGCTCAATCGGCACGCAGCCCTCAAAGAAGTTCGGGTCCTCCCGCTCGAAGTCGCGCAGTTCAATCGTCTCAGCGGATGCCAGCGCTGTGACAAAGCGGTCGTATTCCGGCTTATCCATGGGACAATTGATATAGTCGCCCGCCGAATCCTCGCCGCGACCATAGCGATTGGCCTGAAAGGCGCGGCTCATATCAATGCTGGCGGCCTGAACAATGGGTGAGATCGCATCGTAAAAATACAGATATTCTTCGCCAGTCAACTGGCCGATCGCGCTGGATAGAGCAGGGGAGGTTAAGGGTCCGCTGGCCACGATCGTCGGCTGGTCCAATTCCAGCGCGGTGACTTCCTCGCGCCTGATTTCGATGCCAGGATGCGCGCCAAGTCTCTCCGTCACGCTCTCAGCGAATCGTTCCCGGTCGACTGCCAAGGCGCCGCCGGCTGGCACCGCCGCGTCTTGGGCGCAGCGCATCAGCAGCGAACCGAGCATGCGCATTTCATTTTGCAGGATGCCAGTCGCTCGGTCCGGCAATTTAGAGCCGAGCGAGTTGCTGCAAACCAATTCCGCCAGGCGATTGCTGACATGCGCGCCGGTCGTCTTGGCCGGGCGCATTTCAAACAGGCGAACCTGATGGCCGCGCTCTGCCAACTGCCAGGCCGCTTCGCTGCCGGCCAAGCCGCCGCCAATCACCGTCACCACTTGTCGCATGCTGTCCCCCCGCGCCTATAGCTTTCGCAGAATCATAGATGCGTTCTGCCCGCCCAAACCAAAACTGTTGGACATGATTGTTGTGATCCCGGGCACGTCGCGCGCGGTATTGGGAACGTAGTCCAGGTCGCATGCGGGATCGGGCCTGTTGTAGTTGACTGTCGGATGCAGCACCCCCAGCTGCAAGGTCATCAGACATGCCGCCAACTCCAAGGAACCGCAGCCGGCCATAGCGTGACCGATCATACTCTTGGTTGAGGTCACCGGTATGCCATAGGCGGACTCGCCGAACACCGCTTTAATGGCTGCGGTCTCAATAGCGTCGTTGGCTTGCGTTGACGACCCATGCGCGTTGATGTACTCGATCTCGTCAGGGTTGACCTGGGCGTCGTCCAGGGTCCACTGCATGGCCCGCTTGGCGCCCCCGCCTTCGGGATCAGGCGCCGCTACATGGTAAGCGTCCGAGGACGCGGCGTAACCCAGGATCTCGGCATAAATCGGCGCGTCTCGTTCCAGGGCGTGTTCGAGGTCTTCGACGACGAAGACGCCGCCGCCTTCGCCCAGCACAAAGCCGGAGCGGTCAGCGTCAAAGGGCCGACTGGCCTCCTGCGGCGCATCATTGAAATCACGTGTGAGCGCGCGCGTGGCGCTGAAACCGGCCAATATATAGTCGAACATAACGGCGTCGAGCGCGCCGGCGATTGCCAGGTCGCACTTGCCCAGCTGAATCAAGTCTGCCGCTTCGCCCAGGGCCTGAATCCCGGTCGCGCAGGCTACAGATGGCGTGATCAAGGGACCCACAGCGGCCAAGATCTTGCTCACGTAATGCGCGGGCATATTGGGCAGCGCATTCACAATGCTCATCGGATTGGCGCGCTTGTGCCCCGACTCGCGCCAGCTATGGATGCCAGCTTCGCCAATTTCGTAGCTGCCCAGCGTCGTCCCGATGATGGTGGCGACGCGGTCGCCAATCTCGCGCATTGCCTCGACGGTCAAGCCGGCATCTTCCACCGCCTGCATCGCGGCGACGATCGCGAATTGCGTCGCTCGTCCCATGCGGCGCGCCTGCTTGCGCGGTATATAGTCGGAGGAATCGAAGCCGCGCACCTCTCCGCCGATCCTCACGTCCAGGTGTTCTGTCTCGATATTCTGCAGTTTGCGAATGCCGGATTCGCCCGCCTGTATCGCCGCCCAAAAGTCGGATTTGGCGCCCAAGGGGGAAACGACGCCGAAACCCGTAATCACGACTCGTTTGCGACCCTGCCGCCTTAATTCCATTGTCTTGCGCTCCGGATCACTGCGACTCCTGCGCGATGCCGCTGCGGATGGCGCCGATGACATTCTCCTTTACGGCGGTGCGCGCCTGTTTGATGGCGTTCTTGATGCCGATAGCCGAGTTCTGTCCATGCCCAATTATGACAACACCGTTGACGCCTAGAAGAGGCGCGCCGCCGATCTCCGATGTATCCACTTGACGGCGGATGCGATTAAAAGCGGGCTTCGCCAAGGCGCCGCCGACCATAGAGATGGCGTCATTGCGGAACTCCTGGCGAATCAGCGTTGCCACATAATGCGCCGTCGCCTCAAACATTTTGAGCACGATATTGCCAACGAAGCCGTCCATTACGATAACATCAGCCACCGACGACATCAGCTGAACCGGTTCAACATTGCCGACGAAATTCATCTTGCTGCGGCGCAGCATATCCGCCGCCTCACGGATCATGAGGTTGCCCTTGGTTTCCTCGGCGCCATTGGAGAGCAGCGCAATCCGCGGCGTGGGGCAATTGAGCACCAGCTGAGCGTAAATACTGCCCATCAGGGCGAATTGCTGGACCCACTCTGGCTTCACGTCAGTATTCGCGCCGACATCAAGAAAGATCATGCGATGATTATTCACTGGAAAGAGCGCTGACAGGCCCGGGCGCTTGACGCCTGGGATTCGTCTCAACGTCTTCAAGGTGGCAATCGCATGCACGGCGCCGGTATTACCCATGGTCACAAAAGCATCGACTTCGCCCTTTTTGACCGCATCAAGAGCAACGTAAATGGAAGAGGTCGGCGCTAACTTCAAGACATCGGTGGGCTTGACATCCATCGCGATATCGACCGGCGCATGCAGGATTTCGACACGCCCGGCGCTGACTTCGTGATTCTTCAGCTCGGCTTCAATCCGCGGCTGGTCGCCAACCAGAACGATGGTATCGCCAAACTCGTTGGCTGCCAGTACGCCGCCGGCCACATCGCTCAAGGGGCGACTGTCAGTTCCCATCGCATCAAGCGCAATGCGCATTGATTCTCGGCCTTCCGCAGTAGGTCGCATGCTACGAATCTCGCCGTATAATACGGCAGGAACGGCGCTCGCTCAAGACGGATTAACTTCGGCAGGCATTGACAATCTCAGCGCAGAACCTATACTTGTCAGCCGAGAGCCCTGATGGCGGAACTGGCAGACGCGCACGGTTGAGGGCCGTGTCCCTAACGGGGTGGAGGTTCGAGTCCTCTTCAGGGCATGATACAGAAGCTCGCCGCCTTTGGTGAGCTTTTTTGTTGCGTGCTATTTTGTGCAGTTGTACACTGCCTAGTGGAAACGGATGAACCCGGTTGGCGGCGCCCCGCAGTCATAAATTGTTGCGGAGCCTGGTGCGCGCCAATTGACCTGACTCGTGGTCTGCTGCCCCTGAAGGACCCGTATGAGCGACTCAACGAATACAATTCTGCAGCGCGCCTATGAACTGATCGAAAATGACGAGCTGGAACAAGCGCAAGAGTTGCTGGCGCCGCTGCTCGAAACGGACGATAAGAATCCGTCGCTGTGGTGGGTGTATTCACACGCCCTTCGCGATCAGTCAATCGGACAGTTGGCGTTGGATCGCGTACTCGAGCTGGATCCGTCATACCCTGGCGCGAACGAGCTCAAAGACGATGTGCTGGAAATCCAATCGCGTGATCCTGACTTTCTTCCGCTGCATGCAGACGAGAGCGTTTTCGCCCAAGACGCGACCGGCAGCACGATCGACGACTGGGACGAATTGCAGCCAACAAACGTGGACAGCGACGAGTCCTCAAGCGGCCGCCTGGGCGCGGTAGTTCTTGCGATCATTTTATTTGTTGTCGCCGCTGGAATCGCATTAGTGGCTTCCGGCACAGTTGACATCTCCGAGATATTGGAGGCGATTCTGCCGACACCGGAGGCTAAAGTCATCGTGGTCTCTGCGCCAACAGCCGGGCCGGCTGCCACAGAATCTGAGTTGGAGGCGTCGGCAACGGAATCCGACACGGATGCTACCGCGCTGCCAGCGGGGCAAGCGACTGCCGTAGCAACTGGCGAGCCGACGGAAGCAGCCACGCCGGCAGCGACTGTTGCAGCAGCGGAAGAGGCTACCGTTGAGGTAGAGGTCAGCGGAACACCGGACCAGGCCTCAAATCCGCTTTCGGCATTCGTCAACGCCGTGGCGGATAGCATCAGCGGCTTTGAAATCGACCGGCGCGCCAGCATCTTGCGCAGTACTCCGCTGGGACGGACGATAGTCATCCAGGTCTGTGCTGTGCCGGGCATCGAATTCAACGCCAGACTCAGTCGAGTCATCAACGCGATGGTCGATCTAGCTGATGCGATTCCCAAAGAAACCGAGGCGGTTGCAGCCGGCTTGCTGAATTGCGACGATGACAATGCCAGCTTGCGTATAATTGGCGTCTCCGTTGAAACCATTCAACAGTATTTGGAAGAGGACATCGACAGCAAAGAATTCCAGCGAGCCTGGCAGCCCCTGTCTTGAATCTTGGGCTTGGCGCTTGTATGCTCAATCCGGCCGGTCGCCGAGAAATGGGACCGGCTGGATCGCAGAGTAGCGGAAGCCCTATGAGCAGCAGAAAAGTCATCGCCAAGAACCGCAAGGCTCACCGAGATTATCACATCAACGACCGCTATGATGCCGGTCTGGTGCTGCTTGGCTCCGAGATCAAATCGATCCGCAATCACAACGTCAGCATAGGCGACGGCTACGTTCAGGAGCGAGACCAGGAATTGTGGCTGCTCAATACGCATATCGCCCCCTACAAGGAAGCCAGTAACTTTGGACACAGCGATCCGCGCCGCCCGCGCAAGCTGCTGCTGCACCGGCGTGAAATCAATCGCATCATCACGAAACTGCGCGAAAACGGCATGACCGCCATCCCGCTGCAAATTTATCTCGAACGCGGCCGCGCCAAAGTGGAGATAGGCGTCGCCCGCGGCAAGCGCCAATATGACAAGCGCGCTGATTTGGCCAAACGCGATGCTAACCGGCAGATCGAGCGCGCCTTGAAAGAGCGCTAGAGCGGGCTGTTTTATCGTTGTAGCGCCCGCATCACAGTGCTAATATGCTCGCGTCTCATCATTTCCGGTACAACCAGGGAGTCAAGATGGCTGAGCTTAAGAATAGCAAACCACGTGTGCTTTCCGGCATTCAGCCGTCGGGCAACCTCACGATCGGCAATTATCTGGGCGCGCTCAAACAATGGGTGGAAGTCCAAAGCGACTACGATTGCTTCTACTGCGTGGTGGATTTGCACGCGATAACCGCCGAGCAAGACCCACAAGAATTGCGGCGAAAGACGCGCGAGAGCGCCGCCATTTACATCGCGGCCGGCATTGACCCGGAAGTCTCAACGGTATTTGTACAGTCGCATGTGCCGGCCCATTCTGAGCTGGCCTGGATGCTGACTTGTATGGCGCCGCTCGGCTGGCTCAACCGGATGACGCAATTCAAGGACAAGTCGGCCAAGCAGGCGCAAGAGTCCATCGGAGCCGGCTTGCTAAATTATCCCAGCTTGATGGCTGCCGATATTTTGCTGTATCACGCGGAATTGGTGCCCGTCGGCGATGACCAGCGTCAACACCTGGAATTCACGCGCGATCTGGCTCAGCGCTTCAACCACCTCTATGGCGAGACCTTTACCTTGCCCGCGGTGATGACACCCAAGGCCGGCGCCCGAGTCATGGGCTTGGACAATCCCAGGGCTAAAATGTCCAAAAGCGAAGACTCTGAGAATCACGCCGTCTATCTGCTTGACGACCCATCACGGGCGCGCAAGAAGATCATGCGAGCGGTCACCGACTCGTATCGCGAAATCCGCTTCAGCGACGAACGCGAGCGCGCGGGCGTGAATAATCTGCTGACGATCTATCAGGCTGTCACTGGTGAGACGCGTCAGGAGATCGAAGCGCATTTCGCCGGCAAGGGCTACGGCGATCTTAAGCGCGATGTGGCGGATTGCGTGCTCGCCACGCTCGAACCGCTGCAAGCGCGATACAACGAATTGATGGACGAGGCCGGTTATCTGGACTCAGTGCTGAAGGTTGGCCGCGATAAAGCCGCTGAAATCGCCGAGGAAACGCTCAAACTAGCGCAAGACCGCATCGGATTCCTGGCGCCATCTTGACCGGTCCGGCATGATTGATTAGAATAAACGCCAAGCCCCATTCGTCTAGCGGCCTAGGACGTGGCCCTCTCAAGGCCAAAACAGGAGTTCGAGTCTCCTATGGGGCACATAAGCCTCAGCTGTCAATTGGCTGGGGCTTTTTTCCGGTGTATTTGCGCAGGCTCAGCGCGCGACATCATGGCAAATCAAACCGTTATCTCAACCAGTCAAAAGACTCAGGTGCTAGACGTGACTGAGGAGTGCCAATCGCTAATCGGATCGGCCGAGAATGGCATAGCGGTATTCAATGTGCTTCACACAACCGCCGCCTTGACCCTCGGCGAAAACGACGGCGATCTCTTCGACGATATGGCTCGCGCCGCGGAGAACCTCTTGTCAGGCATGCGTCCTTTCCGGCACGGGCGGTACAGCAATCCGAATGCCGAAGCGCATATCCTTAGCGTCTTTGCCGGGTCTTCCTTGACCTTGCCAATCGCTAATGGAAAACTGATCTTGGGAACCTGGCAGCGGATCTTACTCTTGGAATTTGATGGGCCGAAGCGGCGTAAACTGGTTTGCACGACTGTTGCGGCCACTTAGTCGAATCAGTGGCGCAAAGTGGTAAACTGGTGACTCCAGTTGAGTGCGAGCATTTACATTCGCGATGGCACAATTTAACCCTATAGAAATTGATGTATAAAGAGTTAACTCTGCATAAGCTGGCAATCCGTTTGCGATTCGCTCGTCCGACGCGAAACCATCCCAAAGCCCGACTGTGCCAGACAAGTCTTTAACTGTGAACCCGCCCTACTTGATACCATCAGAGCCGGCGCGCTGCGAGATCATCATTAACAGGTCTCGCTTCATAACGACGGTCAGCCTGGCCCAGTCGGTGGACCAAGCTCGCGAAGCTATCGCCGCCTCGCGCTCGGAGTTTCCCAAAGCGAATCACCACGTATACGGCTTCTGCGTCGGCTTTGGCAAGACGGTCACAGAAGGCATGAGCGATGATGGCGAGCCGTCCGGCACCGCCGGTCGCCCGACCTTGGCCGTTCTGCGCGGTTCGGGCGTTGGCGATATCGCCCTGGTGACGGTACGCATTTTCGGCGGCATCAAGCTGGGAACCGGTGGCTTGGTGCGCGCCTATACCCAGTCAGCCCAAGAGGCACTAAGCAAGTTGAAGACGGAACTCAAGGTAGAAAGACTAATAGTCGGCATCGAAATGCCCTACTCGTTCTACAATACTGCCAAGCTGCTAATCAGCGCGCATGAGGGCGTCATAGAGGACGAGGCTTTTGACGCGCAGGTCATGGTGATCGCCCGCTTCGCTGTGTCGAACCTGGAGCGGTTCAGCGCCGAGGTTGTGGATCGCAGCGCCGGGCAAGTCAGCCCAGTAATCCTCGACTGAGGTCACTGCGCCATTTTCTGCGCTATCAGATGGCGCACCTGCCAAATGGCGCGATGAGACGGCGCAATGGTCTCCGCCCGCAAGATGTAAGGCCGGGCATCCTCCAGCTGATCATTCGCGATGAGATAATTGGCCATTTGCGCCAAAAGGTAGATATCGCCGGGGAATGCTTCCAGGCCGGCGTTGAGTTGGCTAATCGCCTGCTCACGTTCGTTGTTGGCCCAAAGAATCCGCGCCAGACCCAATTCAATTTGCGGCGCATCCCCCGCCAGCCGTCGCGCATCATTTAGCACTTCGAGAGCGCTTTCATTGTCCTTCCATGACAGGTAGCAGCGCGATAGCACGATATAGAGATCGATCATGCGCGGCGCGATTTCGACGGCGTTTTCCAGCAAGTCGACTTGCTCTTCCGTAACTTGGCTATTGCTGCCCAGCAGCAGCTTTATCTCCGCAAACGACGCTTCAAACCCCGGCAGCTTCGCGCTGAGCTCCAGCCGCTGAAGTTCTGATTCCAGCGAATCGTCAAGCTCAACCAACTGCGCGCGGCAAGCCTGAATGGTTTCGCTCGCAAGCGCGTGATCTTCGTCCGCCAGCGCCAGCTGCGCTAGGAATACGTGGGCGTAGGGATTAGCATCCGTCGCGCCCTTGAGAATATCGTAGGCTGGCTTGTGCTCGGGCAAGTCCAGCAGGCGATCGATAATGTCGTCGGTAAATCCGCCAAACGTATCATTCCGCGCCAGATTCTCAAAGGCGCTCCAGAGCGCGGCATCCTCCAAATCAATCATGTAGGTGAGCGCCAGCTGCAGCGCGCGCAGGTTGTCGGGCGCCAACTCGATATGCGACTTTAGCGCATGCATGATCTCGGCCGGAAGCTGCTCTTCATCGGCGACCGTCTCAGGGTCCACGAAAAGCAGCGCTTCGACATCCCATTCGTGTGTCTCAGCGTTGATCAAAATCTGCGCATACTGCCAGAACAGTGCGGGATGCTCCGCGCCGCTTTCCAAAGCGCGCTGGCATGTATCTATCGCGCTCGAAATCTGCCCGGCCTCAAGCTGAATCTCGACCGCGCGACTCCAGACGCCCGCCTCGGCTTCCGGCGCCAGATACTGGTTCACCAGGTCAATCGCGCGGTCACTGAAACCGAGCTTTGCCAAGCCGGTGGCCGCAGCAGCCGCTCCCCCGGCCAATCGCGAGTCAGCATCAAACCATTGCGGGATTTCCGGCACGAGTACCTCGCCGAATTCAGCCAACCCGGTTTGCATAACCTGCTCTGTCATCATTCCCAGGCACCAAGCTGCGAATTCGCTCTTGTGGGTAGCGCCTAGAGCGGCGACTTCACGAAATTGTTCCAGGCGGTCCACCTGCTGCCATTCGACTCCCCAGAAGCTCAAATAAACATCCAGGTTCCAGTAGAAAACTGATTCCAGCAAGCTCTCCAATTTCTGCGCATCCAGATCCGCGGTCGCGTATTCGATGATCGTCTGTTCATAATTTGGGCCGGCCAAAGACTCCATCAGCTGCGCCGCGACACGCGGCAATTCTTGTACGGTCTCCGCCAGAGAATCATGATGTGTCGTGTACTGCTCCGGCTCACGCTGATCCAGAAGCCCGCTGTCCAACACCAAGTCGAGATCGCAGCCGCTTGATCCGACCTCGAGCCGCCCGCTCAGAACAACATTGTCGGCCAGCCCGGTCAATTCCCAGTCTGCAATTTCAAACTGATAATCAGAGTCGGAAATTTCGCTATTGTCATCGTTAGCGTCAAATCTGGCGAAACAACGATAGATCTTCGCGTCGCGGTACTGCTCCAACAAGTATGCCAGGCAAGATGCGAGTCCCATAGCAATATCGGGGGATTGCGCGCAAATTATAGGATAGACGCTGATGCGGTACTGTTCCTCGGTTTCGATAGACTGCGCCAGGCCGGCTGCGCTTCCAAAGATCGACGATGGCGCGCCATCGTCCTGCTCATACTTTCCGACTGACTTCATCCGCGATGCAGCGTCAATCATTAAGCGCTCCAATCAAAACACCCTGCCTTGTCGACAGGGTGTATTGTAAGTCTGAGATCGCGAATTGAACAGAATCGTCGTTAGCCAGCCACCTGAACCAGGCTGTAGTCGCCGCGGAAGGCTACGTATCGATTGCGCAGCCAACCCTGTCCAAAGTCGCCTTCGACCAGGAACCACCTGCCATCGGCGGACTTGCCCAGTACCGCCAAGGTGGCGCCGCCTGGTATCACTGTTACGACGCTGTGGCCGGCGCCTGGACCGGAACGGATATTGAGGTAAGACGTATTGATAACCGCGCGCGGCGTCGATCCTGACATCGGATCGGGCGGCGGCGTAATCCGCGTCACACCGGAGAAATCGCCGCGTCCAACGGTATAGTTCGAGTTAACCCATCCGTTGCCGGCGGAGGTAGCAACCTGATACCATTTGCGATCCGGCGCGATTGCCAGAGCTGCCAGCTCGGTGCCGCCCGGCACAGTGAGAATGATGCTATGGCTGATGCCCGGACCAGATCTGATGTTCAGATAACCGGTGTTGACTACCAGATGCGCCGCCCCAGCGGGAACAGCGGGCTGAGGGGGCGCGGTCGGCAACACAACAGTCGGTTCGCCAGTTCGCGGGATTTCGGTAAAGTTGCCGCGTATGGCTGTGTAGCTCGAATTGACCCAACCCGTCCCGGCTGAAGTCTCCACCTGATACCATTTCCCGTCGCGATCAATGGCGGTGACCAACAGCTTGGTCCCTCCGGGAAGTACAACGAGGACGCTGTGGCCCGCGCCGGGCCCCGTCCTGGCGTTGAGGTAGCTGGTATTCACTACCACGTGCGACGCGCCTTCAGGAATATCTGTGCCGCTGCCCAGATTAGATGGGGTTCCCTGCCATGGCACTGAAGACCAATTGCCACGGTCAATGGTGTAGGAACCGCGCACCCATCCCGTGCCGGCTGGGCTGGTGACCTGGTACCATTTTCGATCGAGCGACAACATCGTAACCGGCATCTCAGTGCCGCCTGGCACCGTGGTAAGGATGTCGTGACCGGCGCCTGGGCCTGTGCGAACATTTAGCCGATAGGTATTGACGACTACATGGGCGTTTGAGCCCTGAGCCAAGGCGGCCAATGGACTTAACGGCACGAGGAAAAGGCAAGAAATTAGCAGCAAAATGTGAAACTTCGTTATCCTGAGCATCAGTTCCTCCAGGACGGACTTATGTACCCTGCTTTCGAATTATTATCGCAAGTCAGTATAGTGCCCGCGAGATATACGGGCAAACGATATACTGTCGAGTTTGCCACTGGTTTCAATAAGTGTTCGGCAGGTCGGTCTATAACCGCCCCGGGCGGGTTGTCCGCGGTGTTGTTTGCCTTGCCGCTGATTGAGCGCGCAAGATGCGGCTAATGACCCAGGGCAATCGCATCAAAATCCATATATGACGAATTTATCATCAAACTAACAACTCGTAGGGGCGAGCCTTGGCTCGCCCATGAAATTTTGCGCAAAATCGTGGGCGATTCACAGAATCGCCCCTACATTGAGTCCTTTATTGGCATATTTTCGGATAATTCTCGGAGTTCTTGGCGCCTCTGTGTTGAAATTAATTTGATGCGATTGCCCTGGCTAATGACCAGGAAAAATTGACACAATGCGCTGACTGTGCTAAAATTGCGGCAGGTCGTGAAATTCGAAAGGACAGATGATGCTACTAGCCGAACAGCAGCCAGTTGAAGTGATGACCGATGAATCGATACTGAGCGTTACTCCCGCAGCGGTTTCGATAATCCGCAATCTGCTTGAAGAACGCAATATCCCCAGCCATGCGCTACGTGTCTTTGTAACGGGCGGCGGCTGCTCTGGCTTGCAGTACGGCATGGCTTTTCAGGAGGTGCCAGACGCCGGAGACACTGTCGTCAACAGCGATGGCGTTCGCCTGCTGGTCGATCCCACCAGCCTAATGTATCTGCGCGGGGCGCGTATCGACTATGTCGACAGCTTGATCGGCGGAGGCTTCCAGATTGACAACCCCAATGCTGCCTCCAGCTGCGGCTGCGGCCACTCGTTCAAGTCGGGCGATGAGCAAGCCGCGGACGACGCCCAAGGCTGCGGCACCTGCGGCAGCTACTAGGCGCTTCACCGACGAGCTATCGCTTATCGTCTAAAGGCGCTGATTAGCAGACCTAGCATCCCTATTCCGCCCAATACCGCGATAGGCAGGATCGGCGGAATCTGCGGCAGTGGGTTCTGGATGCCAGCCACAAATTGGATTTGGTCAGTTTGCGACGCGGGCGTGGGCGCGGGCCGTGTAAAAGTCGGCAGTGCGGTAACCACCGCTAGCTCGACAGACAGGGCCGAATCAGCCGAAACTGTAGATATCGCGATTGTACGCTCTGATTCACCATCTCCGCCGCCCGCCAGCAGGTTCTCCGCTTGATCCGGTCGCTCAATTTCAGCGGCGTCTTCAATTACCTCAATCAGCGAGCTGTCCCCGATGATTTCAACCAGATCGCCATAAACCCAGCCCCGTCCATTTGGCGAAGCGTCATATTGGAATTCATACCAGCGAAAGTAGTTGCGCAGGACCTGATATTCCGTAGCATCGGCAATAATGCCTAAAATGTTGCTCTCCAGGCTTGGCAAGGCCCTAACATTTATGTTCCCGGCGGTGGAACGGGCTCGCAATCGTACAGCCGGCGGCGGGGTTGGGCTCCGCGTAGCGGTGCTGGTCGCTGGCGGCGGCTCTTGGCCCTCAGGCGTGGGCATAATGATCACGGCCGCGACAGGGGTGGCGCTGGCCCGCGCTTGCGCCCAAGCAGGCACGGTTTGACACCATAAACATACCAGCCCGGTTACCAGCAAGAGCAAACGAAGCAAAACGCGACCTCAATGAAAAACGCCGGCAGTGACATTACCATGATATTTCATTGACTGCGGTGTATCTACCCTGCTCGGCGACCGCGCTTCGATTGTCCAGCTGATGAACCATAAAGCCCTGGTAAAGTTGGCTGTCCAAGCCGACGACTTTCCAGTTGCTCATTACAAAGGGCGGAACAGTAACGCCGGACGGACAGCGATTGCAATCCGCCGGCAACCACTCGCCATTGTAGCGCCGCGCCAAGTGCAAATGCGTGGCATTGGTCACGCCGCCTAGACATGAGGCGTAGCCCAGGATGTTGCCCGCTTCTACCTGCTGGCCCTCGCGCAGCAAGTCGCTGTGATCGACATGCAGATATAGAATAGTCCAGCCGGTCGCTTCGTCCGAATCATCATCCAGATCAAGGACCACGACGCCTTCGTCCAGCCGAGCGATCGTGCCGCGCGCCACTGCTGTCGCCGGAAAAACCGATGTGTAACATAACCCGCCCTGCCCCGCTTGACGCGGCGGCGTGAAGTCGACGGCCGCCCAGGCGCTGCCGTTGCCCCAGCCGCCGTGGAAACCGCCGGTAAACCGCCACACGTCTCCAGGCGGAAATGGCAGGGTCAAGTCGGGTTGCTGCAAGTCAGCCGGAACTGTTTCATGCGCCAGTTGCTCGGGATCGCCATAGAGCTTCAAGTAGGTCTGGTAAATGCCCGCTTCACCGCTCGCTTGCCGCCAATCGGCCACGCTCGGCAGCTGCGCCAGCACATGCTGAAGGGCCACCGTGCCCGCATTGAGATTCGGTTCATAATAGAGGCGGCTGCCATCGTCAAGCTCAATTATCACCTCGCCGCGATATTTCCAGCCGTAATATCCCTGATTGAGCTGATCAGCCAGCCAGCTAAGCTGATTGTACAATCCCGCTCGTTGCATTCTGTTGTAAGCTTCCGGCTGACGCAGGGGGAACAATCTCTTTTCCTCATCAAGCGAAGCTTGCGTCAGCATTCCCGATGCGTATTCGAGAACGGCGATGAGGATGCGCGGATCAACGCTATATTCCAGTGAAACGCGTTCAACGATTTCGCCGGCGCTGAAACTTCCTGACTCAGTTGACCCGTCGAAGCGGGTCTTGTTCAAATGAACAGTCAACTCTTTGAGGGCGCCTACATGAGAGCTGATAAATCGCTCAACATCAAAGTCACCCGCCGTTATCGAACGCACGAGCAATGAATCGGGCAAGATGCGAAAGGCCGGCGTGTAATCCACCGGCGGCGCCGGCAAGGTGATAATCTGACCAACGTGCAGCAGATTGGGGTTGGACAAATTGTTAGCCCGCATCAGCGAAGCCACAGACACGCCATATCGTTCAGCGATTCGCGTCAAAGTATCCCCGGCCACCACCCGGTGCGACGAAATCAGCGCTGTCGCGACGGGTTCAGGGCCCGTGGCCAGCTTGTTAGCCGGCTCGTTGGCAGTGGCGGCGGCGACTGTCGGCTGCGCGGCGACGTCCTCCGCTGACACCGGCGCAGCCCCGTCGTCATCATTGCCCGCCGAGTCGCTTGCTGTTTGGCTCGTTTGGGGCCGGTCTCCCGCAGCCGCGTCCCCGGCTCGCGCCTCAGGCTGGCTCTCAACTTGACGCGCAATTGTGCAGCTGGAGAGTACGACGCCGACTACGCAGACTGCGGCAATCGCGCAAGACAATCGGCATATCAAGCTGAGACTAATGCGAAGTTTAGCAAACATGACTTGGGCGTTCCCGCGAACAACTGTATACTGACTCAGTATTCGCATTCGCGACATCTTATATGGGAGTTAATCGTGGCAACAGCTGATGAAGTAAAGAGCATATTTCCAGCGATGGTCGATCGCTTCATTCCTGAAAAAGCCGATGGCCTTAATGCTACCATTACTTTTGATTTGAGCGGCGAAAACGGCGGCAGTTTCTGGATAAGAGTGGCGGATGGCAGCGCGGAATCGGGCGAGGGCGCGCAAAGCGATGCCGCAATGACAGTCAAAGCCACGGCGGACGACTGGCACGCGGTGGCCACCGGGCAAATGAACGCGATGCAGGCCTTTATGACTGGAAAATTGAAGGTCATAGGTGATATGGGTTTGGCTATGAAGATGCAGACCATGTTCGCGCAGTAGCGCATTTGTCGTGGATCTTAGTCGTCTTCAAAATCTAGACCCAAGGCAGCGAAAGTCCTATTGAATCCTGCTGTGTCCAAGGCCTCGTCAACGACGACGGCGGCTTCCTCGTCCTCGATCATCTCTTCAAGGCTTGTCAGAATCTCAAAGGCATGGTTGCCGCCGATTTCGCCAAGCGCCCAAATGGCGGCAAGCTGAATCTCGCGGTCTTCGCTAGTTACCATTTGCCCTACCCGCCGTACGCTTTCGTCCAACTGAATCTGCCCGCAGGCAGTTACCGCTTCAAAGATAACCTCACTGTCGGCGCTGTCCAATTCCTCCAGCAAGATATCACGCCAGACTTTGCTGCAAGTTCGTCCCATAGCAAAGATAGCGCTGATCTTGAGGTCATGATTGCCATCGGCGTAGGCTTCGCGAATCAGGCGCTCGACTTCGGGGTGGCTCGAATTGCTTAATGCTTCCAACGCTCGCCGACGGGCTTCCAGCGACTGACTGCGATCGACATGGATCCGCAACGCGAGACTTTGCGCTTCTCTTGCGGCTTCATCGGGGATATCGCCATATTCCCCAAGCAGAATGAATCGCCCCAACTCCTTTAGCGCAGCCGCGCGAACTATCGAGTCCGGGTCATCGACCGCAAGCGATATCAAACGATGCATGGTCTCCACGGTTTCGTCCGTCCAAAGCAGCTCGATGGCGGCTGCCCTGACCAAGCTGTCCGCGTCGTCCAAAGCGCGCAATGCGATCTCGCGGTAATTCATCTCAAACATGGCCTCGCTCGCTTCGATAAGCGCGCGCAAGACTCGGCGCCTGGATAGGGACGGCAGTTGCCGCCATGCTGCTTCCAGGGTCCGCCGTTCAGAAGCGGACAAGTCGCTCAAGCCGTATACAACGGTCGCCGAGACCGCTCGCTCCGGCGCTGGGTCAAGCTCGCGCAAGGCCAAAACGACATCGTCGATAGAGGGCTTCTCAAAGCGCTCTTGGTCCAAGGCAGTCAGATGCGCGTCAGTATCGGTCATGAGATACTTGGGGGATTGATCAGATCATAAACCATGACCAGGCTGCCCAGGATAAGCAGCAACACGATACCGACCTGGTGTACGCGCGCCTCGATCTTGGGGTCGACTGGTCTGCCGCGCAGCATCTCGATTAACACGAAGACAATACGGCCGCCATCGAGGGCCGGAATCGGCAGCAAATTGCTGATGCCCAGAAATATGCTAATCAGCGCGACAAAATGCAGCATCAAGCTGGGACCTTCGTGCAAACTGCGTTGCAGGAACTCGCCGCCAATCTTGCTGATGCCGATTATGCTGATTGGCCGCGCGTCCTTGCCGCTGAGCGAGCCATCGAGTATGCGACCGGGAATGGAAGCGATTACGCGGAAGGTCTCGCCGGTCGTGCGCAAGCCGTACGAGATCGCCTCCGGGAGGCTTTGCGGCACGGATTCGTTTATGTAGCCGGCATTGGCAAAGCGCGTACCCTCGCCCAGACCAAATTGCGAGCGTATGGCGATGCCAAGTCTGCCCTCGCCTTCCGGTGGATCCGCGTACGGTGTTACCACTAGCCGAATGATTTCAGCGCTGCCATCGTCAATCTCGCGGTAGATTGTCAGGGGCAGCGGCCTGCCCTGCCATTCGCGCGTGGCTTCCTTTAGCGTATGCGCTGGATCGCCAGCTGAAGGAATCGAGACTTGATTGATCTGTGTCACCAGGTCACCGGGGAGAATCCCGGCTTCTGCGGCCGGCGATCCTTCAAGTACGCCCAGCACTTGCACCGCGCCGGCGCGCTGCGCGAAATCTGGTTTGACAGTCACGACGTATGATTCGTTTGTCTCCTGGCGCAACAGTGAGAACGCGATCCGCTCGCCAGAATACGCAGCCAGAATGTCGTGGAAGGCGCTGAAGTCGGTAAAGCGTTCGCCGTCAATTCTTTCGATTGCATCGCCCACCCGGGCGCCCGTACCATCGAAGGCAGAACCTGCCGGAATAGCTACGATTTGGCTGAGTCCGCCCACCGGCATTGACAATCCGATTAAAGCGGCGACGATAAACAAGAGGATCGCCGTGGCGAAGTTCGCCAGCGCGCCAGCCGCCATAAAGAAGATTCGACCGGCCGCGGGCGCTTCATTCACGGACATCATGTCGTGTTCGTTTACGCCACGCAGCCGCAACAACTCGCGTTCATAGGCGATAGGAGCCGCTTGCGCGCGCCGCTCTTCCAGGTCGGCTCGGTCCCGCTTCACTTTGTCTTCCGTTGTCGGGCCGATCATGTCCTCGCCCAGCGGCCGGACGAAGCCGCCGATCGGCAGCAGGTTGATGGTGAATTCGGTCTCGCGCCAAGTGAACAGTCGTCCTACGCGCGGCGGGAAGCCGATGCCAAATTCCAGCACATTGATTCCCACGAGCTTGGCGGCGATAAAATGGCCCAATTCATGAATGATAATCGCCGGAAACAGGACGATCACAAATGCGGCAATGGCGAGCAGAATGTCGTTAGCAGCGGCGGCTGGCATCAGCATCTACGTTCTCTTTCATTTTGCCTTCAATATGCTCACATTATACGGGGCATTGTTCAACTTATGCAAGAAGGCCCCGTCCTACACCGCAGAGCAATCGCACCAAGAAATGAAAGGTGAATAGAATGGGTTCATCAATACGGATGAGGAGAGCCCGAGATGAGCCCAAGTGGCATAGCGGAGGCCTTTGCCAGTTTAGAAGATCCGCGTCGCGAACATGGTCAATTACACCCGTTGCTGGATATCATCATCATCGCGATCTGCGCGGTGATCAGCGGCGCCGAGACCTGGGTGGACATTGTTGATTTTGGCGAGGATAAAGAGGAATGGTTAAGGGGATTTTTAGAGTTGCCTAACGGTATTCCTTCGCACGATACATTTGCCCGCGTCTTCCAACTATTAGACCCTCAGCAGGTACAGTTGTGCTACCAAGATTGGATTAGCAGCATCAAGCCAGTATTAGCTGAAGGCGATATTGTGGCAATAGACGGCAAGACGATGCGGCGCAGCCATGATCGTAGGCAAGGAAAGAGCGCCTTGCATCTGTTGCATGCCTGGTCAGTGGAAGCCGGCTTGGTCTTGGGCAAGCGCGCTGTGGACGCGAAAAGCAATGAGATACCTGAAATTCCCGAATTGCTGAAATTGCTGTATTTGAAAGGCTGTATCGTGACTTTGGACGCGATGGGCTGTCAGAAAGACATCGTGAAGTCTATTGTTAGCGAGCACGGAGCGGATTATGTCATAGCCTTAAAGGAAAATCAGGGCAGTTTGTACGATGCAGCCCAGTCCCTTTTCGCTTATGCGGATGACCGCCATCCGCGCTTGATAGGTCAATATAGTCACAACGAAGAAATCAGCAAGCCGCGTGGTCGTGTCGAGCGCCGGGTCTGTGAAGTGATGACCGATGCCGCTGTCTTGAATGACTTAAGCCAGCAAGAAGGCTGGACGCGCTTGCAGTCGCTAGTCCGCGTCCAACATGCCCAATTACTGGATGGGCAGTGGCAAAACACGCAGACGCGCTATTTTATCTCCTCTTTACAAGGGAAGGATGCCAATCAACTCCAGCGAATAATTCGTTCGCACTGGCACATTGAAAATAAACTCCATCGGGTCTTGGATGTGACCTTTCGGCAAGACGACAGCCGTATTCGTGTAGGACACAGCCCAGAAAATTTCGCTGTGCTACAGCATATCGCCTTGGCTTTGCTCAAAAAACACCCCAAAAAAATCAGCCTGCGGCGCAAGCGATTACAGTCAGCGCGGAACGATAAGCTTCGATGGCAAATCCTCAAAGCATTTTCCGAATAGTGGTGCGATTGCTCTGTCCTACACCGCCATCGTTGGCAAGACGTAGGCGCCGGGCCCAGCGCCTGAACGAATAATCTCGATATTTTCCGACAGCTCTCGCAAATTGTCAGCGACCGCCGCCGCATCGGCTGCCTCACAAATGCAATGGACGTTGGGACCCGCGTCCAGCGTATAACACACGCGCAGTCCGCCCGCAGTACGCCAACTGCGCACCGCCCGCATCACACGCAACGAGAGCGGGTCCCAGTAGAATAGCGGGGGTTTGCTGGTCATCATCACCGCGTGCATCAGGTTACTGTCTTCTTCGACGATGCTGGCGAAGGCTTCGAAGTCACGGCTAATGATCGCCGCTTTGACATCACTAAGCCGCTGATCCGCGCTCCCCGCCCGCGCCGCTTGCAGAATGCTTGAATCGGCCTCCCTATGCCCGGCGCTCGAGCCCACATGTTTGTGCCGGCGGCTGACGACGGCGATCACATCCACCAGATCCCATTGGTCGGGATGCGCAAATGTTTCCGCGTAGGAAGTCTCATGCGAGTCGCCCGCATGCCACTCCACGAAACCAGCGGGAATCGAGCGGGCCGCCGAGCCGGAGCCCATCCGCGCCAGCGCTGAAAGCTCGCGTTCGCTCAGTTCCGCGCCCTGCGCGGCTATCGCTGCCATAGTGAGCGCGGCAAAGGCGGAGGCGGAAGAGGCAATGCCGGTTCCCATTGGGAAGTTATTCGTTGACGTCACCTGCGCAAACGACTGAATACCGAGACGTCTGCGGATGACGTCCAGATGCGCGCTCACACGGTTTAGAGCGCCTTGTTCAGCCGAGGAACCATTGATCTCCAGCGTGTCAGCATCGAATGCCTGAATCCACTCCACGGTCGTGGTCGTATGCAATTCTCGCAAATTCATGCTCAGGGATGAGTTTGCCGGCAGCCTCAAATTGTGATCACGATTGCCCCAGTACTTGATGAACGCAATATTGGAATGCGCGCGCGCTCTTGCTATATTGTTCACGCTTGGCAACATCGGTGTGGCTTCCCATTGGACGCGGCGAGACCGCAGACTACTGACAAGCCCATTATCGCCACCGTGCAGCCCTTGTCCAGCGCAAACAATTTGGAGACCGGCTTGCGTCTCATCAACGGCTTGTTTCTCTCGATGCGTCCGCGGCAATGGACAAAAAACGTCTTATTCGTCTTCCCTGCCCTTGTCTTTGACGCCGGCCTCTTTGAGGCTGACGCGCTCGGTCGCGTAATGGTCTGCAGCGTCTTATTGATTTTGGCGGCCAGCTCCATCTACTTGTTCAACGATATTGTCGATATTGCCTCTGATAGACAGCATCCTGAGAAAAAGCATCGGCCTATAGCAGCCGGCGTTGTGCCGATACCCTTCGCCGCTATCGCCGCCGCAGTACTGGCTGCGGTTACGCTGTTCTTGTCATTCGCGTTTAATCGCGATCTGACCGTTATCCTGGTTGCGTATATACTGCTGCAAGTTGCCTATTCGCTGTACATAAAGAATATCGCGCTGCTCGATATCATGGCGGTATCCGCCGGATTTGTGCTGCGCATTCTGGCCGGCGGAGTCGTTGTTGATGTCACGCTTTCGCCCTGGCTGACGACCTCCGCCGGATTGCTGGCGCTATTTCTGGTCATTGGCAAGCGGCGTCAGGAGCTGCTGATGCTAGGTGATGGAGCGCGCGCCGCCCGCGAAAGCTTCAAACACTACAATCTCCCGCTTCTTGATGAATTGCTGCGCATCGTAACCACCTGCGTTCTCATCACCTACGTCATTTACACAGTTGAATCCACGACGATGGTGCGTCACGGTCAGAATCTCGGTCTGCTTACGGCGCCGATTGTGTTTTATGGCATCTTTCGCTACTTATACTTGATCCACGTCGCAGGCGAAGGCAGCGCGCCAGATGAAGTCCTCTTGACCGACCGCCCGCTGCAACTGACGCTTGTCATCGCCATGCTGGCCTATTTCGTCATCCTATACGTTCTGTAACATGCTATGTTGAGCACCTGCAGCGCTCCCGCAAAGGCAATCCTGCTTGGGGAACACGCCGTCGTCTACGGGCAGCCTGCCATCGCCGTACCCCTGGCGAATCTCCGGGCTTATGTCGATGCTCGTATTAGCGCCTTACCACTGCAAGTGAGCACTTCTCACGCGGGCGGCGCTCCATTTTACTGGTGTAAAGACGAGTCCAACTCCACGAATCCACTGGAAAGAGCGATAGAATTAAGTGCGCGGTACTTCGCCGTCAGCGCCCTTCAAGGCGAACTGGCAGTCCGGTCAGATATCCCGGTCGCCAGTGGCTTGGGCAGCGGCGCAGCGGTCTCGGCCGCCTTGGCGAGAGGAGTAGCAGCCCTGCTCGGTCGTGAAATACTGGATGAAGATCTGAACGCGATTGTATACGAAGTCGAAAAGCTGCATCATGGCACACCCAGCGGGATCGACAACACCGTTGTCGTGTACGAAAGGCCGATTTACTTTGCTAAAGGCCGGTCAATTGGCTTTATCAAAATCAGCCGACCCCTCACCCTTGTGGTCGCGGATACCGGCATCCCGTCCCCTACTCGCGATGCAGTCGCTGATGTGCGCGACCAACTGAAGCGTCGCCCCGGTCAGACTCAGGACCTGTTCGAGCGAATCGGCGCGCTCGTTGAGCAGGCCCGGGCAGCAATCGAGACGGGCGATCATGGGCAGCTGGGCGAGCTTATGCTGCAGAATCATTCGCTGCTGCAAGCGCTTGACGTTTCTTCCGCGTTGCTGGACAGGCTGGTCGAAGCGGCAATGCGCGGCGGCGCCTATGGCGCCAAGCTATCTGGCGGCGGGCGCGGGGGCAATATGATCGCGCTGGCGTCGCATGATACCCAAGCGTCGATTGCGGAAGAGCTGCGGCGGGCCGGCGCCAAGCGGATCTTTGTCTCGTCCGTGGGAGCGGCATCATGACTGTACTGATAAAGCTCGGCGGCTCGCTGGTAACGGACAAACGTCGAGCGCGATCGTTCCGCCGCGAAATTGTGCAAGAAATCGCGCAACAGATTGTCGAGCTGCGCGAGGCGCGTCCGGAGACTCGTATCGTCATCGGCCATGGCAGCGGGTCATTTGGCCACTTTGAAGCGGAGAAACACAATACGGCAGACGGCGTCTATTCCACGGCCGATCGCTTGGGCTTTGCGAAGGTCGGCGCGGTCGCTACCGAGCTCAGTCTGTTGATTCTGGGCGAGCTGCTGGCGGCCGGCTTGCCCGCCATACGGTTTCAGCCTTCGTCCATGCTCATCACCCGCGACCGCCAATTGCAGACAATAATTGTTGAGCCGCTTTTGCTGGCGCTGGAACAGCAGTTCATACCCTTGGTGCATGGCGACATCGCGCTTGATAGCGTGATCGGAGGCGCAATCGTGTCGACCGAAGCGCTGATTGCCGGTCTGGTTGAGCCGCTGCGTGCGCGTCAGATTATTCTGCTCGGCGATGTCGATGGCGTCTTCGACGAAAGCGGCGCGCCAATCGCCACGATCACGCCCGAGTCGTTTCCACGGATCGCGCCCCTGCTCGGCGGATCCGGCGGCGTAGACGTGACCGGCGGTATGCTGCAAAAGGTGACGGAGATGATCGGCTTGGCACATACCCACCCCGGCCTGGAAATCGTGATCGCCAACGGCAAGGTCAGCGGCATCCTGCTAGACCTGCTGCTTGATGGCGCGGCGCGCGGAACAAGGATATGCGCGCAGTAATGGGCTAGTTGGCTGCAATCAATGCATTAAAGAGCAGCGGATAAAAACCGTAGGCATCAAATCGAAGATTGCGTAGATCAGCCCGCGCGGCTGTGAGACGAACTGGCTCTCGGATTGGCAGAATCAGCGCCTCGTCCATTATCTTGGCTTGACTGTCATAGACCAGCGTTCGGCGCAGCTGGCTGTCAGTCGTGTGCATAGTGCTAAGGAGCAGACTCTGCAATTCGTCAATTGGCGCCAGAGATGACGCATAGAGCGAGTCCTGAAGAAATACTCTGGACAAAATATTCGGATCGATTCCGTGCTGATCTACTGGCAAGAGGTCGTATTCTCCGCTCCGGACCAGGCTGCGCAATCGCGACCGGCCGGGAACCGGTTCGATCTGCAGCGCAACGCCCAGCGTCTGCCACTCCTGCTGCAGCATCAAGGCCACCGCCGGCAGCCCGCCCCAGGGTGGAACCACCGCCGACAGCGTAAGCGGATCGCCATCTCGGTCAACCACCCCGTCGCCATCGCTGTCTATGTAACCGGCGTCGGCGAGCAAGGCTTGAGCGGCTGCCAGATCATACGCGAATTTGTCAACATAACCGGTATGTGAAAAGCCGGTGCTGGTCGCAAGCGGCGCCCACGCTACAGGCGAGAAGTTGAAGAACACACGGTCGCTGATGGCAATTCGATTTGTCGCAAGCAACAGAGCCAATCGCACCGAAGGACTGCTGATGTGTTCACGCGCGGTGTTAAAGAGAAAGTGGATGGACAGCCCCGGGATATCCACCGGCAAGACTTGCACACGGCTATTGCCCGCGAGAGTCTGCGCATCGACGGGCGACAAGTCGTCCAGCACGTCAAGCGATTCACTTAGCGCAGCCAGCGCATCGGCCTCGCGCCCGGCGCTTAGCACAAACTCGACGCGCGTGATCTCGTCCCCGGAAAGCGGCTCGTAAATCTCTGGGGATACCCGATAATCCCCGAATCGGCGCAGTGCGATTCGCTCACCGGGCAGATACTCCTCGAACTGGAACGGGCCGGTACCCGCCTGATGGAACTGAAAGCGCAAGGAGTCATACGAATCGAGCGCGGCCGGGCTGGCTATACCAAGGAAGGGCTGCGACAGGCCGTCGAGCAAGCCCGGAAATGGCGACGCGAGAATCAAGCGAATCGAGTGGTCGCCGGCAACTTCGTATTGGGTCAATGGCCCCAGCAGATCGCGCGCCAGCGACTGTGGCATCGCTGCGTCAAATATACGCTCAATATTGCGGCCCACCGCGGCGGCGTCAAAGCGGCTGCCGTCGTGAAAAACGATGTCTCTGCGCAAGGTAAAGTTATAAACCAGCCCGTCGGGCGATACGTCCCAATCAGTAGCGAGGCCCGGCACAAATTCATGGCCATCGGCTTTGCGATATACGAGCGTATCGTACACTTGGCGGAAGATCATTCCCGCTTCGGCAGCGTCGGCATGATGCGGATCGAGAATAGGGATATCCGCAGTCAAGCCATAGCGCAGGCACTTTTGATCAGCGTCACAGGGAAGCTCGACTTCACCCATACCGCAGCCGGCCAATATCATGACAGCAAGCACGCAGCCAGCAATGCGCGAAATCCTGGCTATCAGCGCGCTACGCTTGAACTTCGACATGAGACGCATTGCTCGCTGGGTATCGAGTCTCAGCATACTAGTCCGCTGCCCGTTCCGGCCGTCGCCGCTCCAACTTTTCCGAGACATCACAGACACTGTACAATTAAGTTGTGATTGCGTAGCTTTACATTATAAACGCTAGTCCCTCCCTTCATGGAGCGGGCAGGATGAGACATGGTACGGATTCCGCAATTCAGGGAGACAGGCGCTTCGGAGTCCTACGGCATCGTGCCGGTTTGGAGACGGCTCAGCCTTCTGTTCATATTCCTGTCGGCGGTCTGCGGGTTTATGGTCATTGCCGGCGAGGCGCTGACGATAGCGCTCGATGCAGACTTGAGCCGCGCGCTCTCCTTGATGTTAGCGGCGCTACCTGTGATCTTGTGGCTGCTGATTGCTGTGTTGCCAGAGTTTCGCGTGGAGCGTCCTCGCCGCCGGATGATCGGTGTAGCGGTCGTATCAGGCTTAACCGCCTCCGCCCTTGGCCTCCCGCTCGCGCAGGCCTTCTTCGTGGTAGATCAGTGGTTGCCGCTGCAATCTGTTTTTCAGCGCATCGTCGGCTTCACGCTTACAGTAGGAATGCTAGATGTCGGGCTCAAATTCGTCGTACTGCGTTATCTGATTTATCCGCAAGCCTTGCGAGTCCGCGGCGATGCTGTGGCATACGCCCTGGCATCGGCGGTCGGCTACAGCTTTTATCTGAGCCTGGAATTGGTCTGGCGCTTGGAGCCAACCTGGAACCACGCGGCAATCTACGTTTTATCCAGCTTCACTATTCAGGCCGCTTCCAGCTTGTACATCGCGCTGGGCATAATTGAGTCATATTTTGCGGACGCCTTCCCCCTCGTCTTGCCTGTAAATCTGCTGGTAGCCGCCCTAATCGCCGGTCTAGCGCAGGCGCTCTTGCCCGGGCTCTTGAGTGGGCCGCTGAGCCAGGCGGGCAGCGCCGATCGGCCGCTATTCGGCCTAGTGTTTCTATTGGCCGCCTCAATCGCGTCAGTAGGAGCGGCTTATTTTCTCTATGCAAATTCTGAGCGCCGGGAGCGAGAAGCCTATGTGAGCCATGAGGGCGCCGATGGCATTTGAAACTGGACGCTCGCCCGCGGTTCAAATCACCCCGCGCCAACGATGGTCAATAGCCTTCAGTTATATGCTGATCGTCATCGGACTATTGCTAGGCGTCAACCAGCGGGATAGCTTGCTCAATCAAACCAGCCTGTACAGCAATAATACCGCCGGCATATCCGCCAGTTATCCGGCGCGCTGGCTGCTCGATGAGTCCCAAGACAACGTTTTTCGCATTCGCGATATGTCGCATCTCGGCTTCAAGACGACGATCGAAGTACGGTCGCTGCCGGTTGGCGGGGATGGCGCTGAACGCAACTTGCTTGATCACTTGAGCCTGCAACGGTCCCAAGTCTTCATTGACTACTCCGTCTTGGGATATGATACATTTCGCTTGCCGGACGACTCGCAGGCAGTCACCATGACCTATACATTTGTGTCGCGGCACGCCAGCCCGTTCCTTGAAGGCGTTTCATCCGTCGTCAACGGCTTGGATATTCTAACAATCCGGCGCGGACAAGCGCTCGTCGTTTCTTTTCGCGCGGAATCCAGCCAATACGAGCGCGAACTGCAAACCTTCTATCGCTTTATCGAGAATCTTGAATTCTGATGAATCCGCGAGCGCTAAAGACTGGCGCATCAGTCTCAATTGCTGTCCTGTTGTTCCTGTTGCTGGCGCTGTCTTCCGCTCAAGGCAGTTTGGACTTGGGCCTGGAGCGGATCAAGCGAGCCACGGTATTTGTCTATCAGGCCGAGACGGCCGGCAACAGCTTGATCGTCACCTGCATCAGCACCGGTACCTTGATAAGCGCGGACGGACTAATCATCACCAAGGCGAACGGCGTCGTGCCCAGCCAGCAGTGCAATGGCGATAATCTTATCGTCTCGCTCAACGTGGACTTGGCGGAACCGCCTATTCCCAAGTATCGAGCGGACATTGTCACTCACGACGCCGGATTGGATATCGCTTTGCTGCGGATTGCGCGTGAGTTGGACGGAAGGCTGGTCGCCCAAGGTGAATTGCCCGTGCTGCCATTCGTCGCGGTCGGAAATTCAGACGGCGTTGCGATAGACGAAAACTTGATTGTGATGGGTTATCCGGATATTGGCAACGGACCAGTGGGATTTTCGCGCGGCACCGTGACTGCCTTCCTCAAAGAACCACTCACGGGATTGCGGACCTGGTTCAAGACGCGCGCGGAGATTCCGGGCACGATGGCTGGCGGCGGCGCCTACAACACGGCGGGCGAGCTGATCGGCATTCCAACCAATGCGCCTCTGGCCGGTTCCGCAGCAGCTTCCAACTGTCGTTATCTAAACGATACTAACAGCGACGGCCTGGTCAACAGCAGCGACCGCTGCGTACCCACTGGCGACTTTATCAGCACGATTCGGCCGATAGCTTTGGCGCAACACTTGATTCGCGGCGCTCGCCTGGGCCTGAACGTCGATGCGACGCTGGGCGCGCGCGAAGCCGAACCACTCCGAAATCCGCCTTCGGTATCCCGCCTTTTTGTTGCGCCTTCGGTGCGAGGCGCTATGCCATCAACTGTGGTTGGCTCGCTGCCTTCCAATACGCGAAATCTCTACCTCTTCTTTGATTATGACAACTTTTCAGCCGAAACTGTCTACGAATTGCGCGTTACGCGCGACGGCATTCCCGATACGACCTTTAGCTTGCCCCCCGTGCGTTGGAGCGGCGGCGAACGCGGATTGTGGTACATCGGAGCAAGAGAGCAAGCCTGGGCCAACGGAGCCTACGAATTCACGCTGCTTGTGAACGGCGCGGGCGTCGGCGCCCAGAAGATCATCATCGGCGGCGGCGCGGAGGACCGGGCGCATTTCAGCGACATCGTCTTTGGAACGCTTGATCAAGCCGGAAATTTGATTGGAAATGGCTCTATCGTCCCGCTGGGCAATATCGCCTTTGCCCGCTTTCTCCACGCCAATATGGCTTCAGGTACAACTTGGTCCTCCATTTGGTACTATGCCGGAACGGAATTCGCGCGCACGAGCGACACTTGGACGGAAGACGCCTTTGGGTCCAAGGTGATAAGTGTTGATCCTGCCGGCGGTTTGCTGCCAGGCGAATATCGGCTGGAGCTGTACGTAGATGGCGCGCTTTCGGCTACATCCGACTTCTATGTCGCTGGCGAGCAGGGATCACCGCTGCCGCGCATTTTCAGCAATTTGCGTTTTACCAGCGCCGATTCGCTGGCGGAAGCTCGCAACGGCTCCCCTGCCTCCAGTTACCCGTCTTCGATTCCAGCGCTCTTTGCGCTCTTCGATTGGCAAAGGATCACAGCTGGCACGCCCTGGACAGCGAGCTGGCTGGTCGACGACCAGGAGTTTTTCCGCTATACGCAGCCATGGCTGGCGCAAGAATCGGGTACTGACTTCGCGTTTGTCCTGCCAGACCCGCCGGACGGCAATTACCAGTTGCAGCTATTGGTGAATGATCTGCTGCTGCTTGAGCAATCGGCTGTCGTCGGCATCGGCCAGTTGCCAATCGACCGCTTTGCAGAATTCCAAGGCACAGTTCTCACCGGCAAAGTCGTAGACGCTGCAACGCAGCAGGGCATTCCCAGTCTGAGCATTGTCCTAATCAGCGAAGACTTTGACGCCAGCGAATTCGTCTGGAACCAGGAGCAGGTGGTGGCGCTGGCGACGACCGATCGCAACGGCGAGTTTCAGTTTGCCCGCCCACTGGCATTTGATACGCCCTACAGCGTGGTAATCGAAGCCGAGGGCTATATCCCCAACTTCGCTGATGTATTTGACTTTGACTCGAACCAGACTAGCGTGGACATCACCATCGAAATGGTGCGAGGCTAGAAGTGGCCCGCAAGACGCGCCTGGACCTCTTGCTGGTGGCGAGAAACCACGTCAGCTCTCGCAGCAAGGCGGCGGCCCAGATCATGGCGGGCGAAGTCACGGTCGATGGCAGACTAATCGACAAGCCCGGCAGCATGGTCCGCAGCGATGCAGAGATCAGGCTTAAGGCCAAGCCACGATATGTCGGGCGCGGCGGCCTCAAACTGGAAGCGGCGCTGGCGGCTTTTCCCGTCGCCGTGGCCGGCGCGGTCTGCGCTGATGTGGGCGCGAGTACCGGCGGCTTCACTGACTGCCTGCTGCAGCACGGAGCGGCAAGAGTCTGCGCCATAGATGTAGGCAGCGGCATCCTGGATTATCGCTTGCGAATTGACGAGCGCGTCTGCCTGCTGGAGGGCACAAACGCGCGCCATTTGGAATCGCTGCCGGCGCGCCCGTCCTTGGTGGTGATAGATGTATCTTTCATCTCACTTCGACTGATTTTGCCTGCTGTTAAGCGCTGGGTATCCGCCGAAGCCGATATTATCGCGCTGGTGAAACCACAGTTTGAGGTCGGAAAAGGCGAGGTCGGCAAGGGCGGCATCGTGCGCAGTTCTCAGCTACGGCGCCAGACGCTGCAAGACGTCGTTGAATCTGCTGAGTCACTAGGCATGTACAGCGCCGATGTCATTCCCTCACCCATCACAGGCGCCAAAGGCAATGTCGAGTACTTGCTCTGGCTGCGTCTCACGGATGCCCCCATCGACAAGACGCGCCTATCCAGCAAGATCGACGCTCTATTCGCGGCGCCGGAGTAGCTTGCCCTACTCCAAGTCCGTGTCATGCTTCATAATGGGATGACTGCGCCGCAAACACTGGTGGCCCAATGACGATCGAGCACATCCGAAACTTTTGCATTATCGCCCATGTCGATCACGGCAAGAGCACGCTGGCCGATCGCCTGCTGGAATTGACGCAGACCGTGAGCGAGCGCGATATGCAAGAGCAGCTACTCGATAGCATGGCGCTCGAGCGCGAACGCGGCGTCACCATCAAGGCCTCCGCCGTCCGCATGCTGTACACCGGGGACGACGGCATCCAATACACCATCAACTTGATCGACACGCCCGGCCACGTAGACTTCACTTATGAGGTGAGCCGCGCGCTGCAAGCCTGTGAAGGCGCCGTCCTGGTCGTGGACGCCAGCCAGGGCATCGAGGCGCAGACGCTATCAAATGTCTATCTGGCGCTGGAGCAAGATCTCGAGATCCTTCCCGTCATCAACAAGATCGACTTGCCGGCCGCGCAGCCCGATGAAGTCGCGCACGAAGTGGAAGAATTGCTCGGTTCCTCCGGCGACGAACTGCCCCGTATTTCCGCCAAGAATGGCATCGGCGTTGTCGATCTGCTTGAGACGATTATCGCGGAGGTGCCGCCGCCGACTACCGATGCGCAGGAGACCCTGCGCGCGCTTGTATTTGATTCTCACTATGACTCGTACAAGGGCGTAATCGCCTACGTGCGGGTTGTCGACGGCGGTGTCAATCGGCGCGACCTGCTCAAGCTATTTGCCACAGGCGCCAGATTCGAGCCCGTCGAAATCGGCGTTTTCGATCCGGTGATGCGTACAGTGGACAGCTTGAAAGCCGGCGAAGTCGGTTATATCGCCACCGGCTTGAAGACCGTGCGCGAGTGCCGAGTCGGCGATACCATCACGCTGGCCCGCAGCGGCGCCGAGCGTCCCCTGCCCGGCTACGAGCAAGCCAAGCCCATGGTCTTCGCCGGCATCTATCCAACCAATAACGAAGATTATGGCGACTTGCGCGACGCGCTGGAAAAACTTCAGATCAACGATGCCTCGCTCACCTATCAGCCCGAGACCTCGCAAGCGCTCAATTTCGGTTTCCGCGTGGGCTTTCTGGGCCTGTTCCATATGGAGATCATTCAGGAGCGCCTGGAACGCGAATACGATCTTGATATCCTGGCGACGGCGCCAAGCGTCGAGTACCGCGTATTAAAGCGCGACGGCGAAACCCAGCTAATCGACAGCCCGGCCCTGCTGCCGGACGAAGGCGCCATTGAAGAGATTCACGAGCCCTGGATGAAGATTCAGATCTACGTGCCGCAGAATTACATCGGGGCGGTGATGGAGCTTGCGATCAAAAAGCGCGGCCTTTACGACACTACCGAGTACCTCGATGCCACGCGCGTGATTCTGCACTTTGATATTCCGCTGTCCGAGATCATCATAGACTTTTACGACAAACTCAAAAGCGTGACGCAGGGTTACGCCAGCCTCGACTACCAGTTTCATGAGTATCGCGCCGGAGATCTGGTAAAGGTCGAAGTGCTGGTAAACGAAGACCGCGTTGACGCCCTCGCCATGATCTGCCATCGCGATGACGCCTACCACCGCGGCCAACGCCTGGTGAGCCGGCTCAAGACGCTGATTCCGCGACAGATGTTCGTCGTGCCGGTGCAGGCGGCTGTCGGCAAACGCGTCATTTCGCGCGCCAACGTGAAAGCAATGCGCAAAGATGTGCTGGCCAAATGCTATGGCGGCGATGTGACGCGCAAAAAGAAATTGCTCGAGAAACAGAAAAAGGGCAAGAAACGGATGAAAATGATAGGGTCCGTGGAAGTCCCTCAGGAAGCGTTCATGGCGCTGCTCAGCCTGGATGAATAAGACAGCCTACTATTCGTCGGAACTTTCTCGCAGCATCTTCCAAAGATTCGCCAATCCCCAGCGCGACAGCCATTCGCGCGCCAAAGGCGACCGCGCCCCGAATCCGTAGACGCGGTAGCGCAAATCCCAAGCTGTAGCAATCGCAATCGCGCTGCCCTGCTCGACATCGGCATTTTCAGCAAGATCGGGGTGACTCAGGACGACAACGCTGGCATCGACGCCGCGACTGCAGCGAATGCGCTCTGCAATATCAGCGGCAAACTCTCGCAGGGAAACCTCAGCCGCATCGACCGCAAAATGCTCGAAGGCCTGCTGCGGACTGTCGTAATTTGTCGCCGTCAAAAGCTCGGATGCATCCTTCCAGCTAGCGCTGACAACGCCGGGCAAGCCGGCCTCGGTCACATGCACGCGAAGCTGGCGCCCCTGAACATGCTGCCAGACGACATCTTCCAGCGTCGCATCGTCAACGCCAAAGATATGCTCGCCAACCTGTGATTCCAGCCTGCCCTGCATTCTGTCGATTAATCGCGCGGCGTTGGCATTGCTGTCGGCCTTGGCTGTGATCCGAATATCAACGCTGCCGTGATGCGCGGCCAGCCCAACGCTGGGGTTGGTTTCGCTTAGAATATCACTGCCGATTTGATCGTCAAGCGAGCTTTCGCCGATGCCCGCCGTTCGCAGGATGCGCGCTACGATAACGCCCAGTTCATACCGCTTGAGAAGGTAGGGAACGACTGTCTCCGTGATCAGGAATTTCATTTCTCGCGGCACGCCGGGTACGCTAATCACAACGCCCCGTTCCGATTCCACGATGAATGAGGGCGCGGTGCCTACCGGGTTCTCGATCAGCATGGCGCCCTCGGGCAGATAGGCCTGCTGGCGGTTGTTCTCGGTCATCTTGGAGCCAAAACCGCGAAATCGTTCCGCGATCGTGTCGTAAAGCGACTGATGAAATTCAAGGGGCCGGCCAACTGCGTCCGCCACCGCTTGCCGCGTCATATCATCCACTGTTGGTCCCAAGCCGCCGGTGGTAATGACAATTTCGGCGCGATTCAAAGCGTCAGAAATGGCATCCGCTATTCGCCCCAGGTTGTCGCCCACGGTCGTCATGAAAAACACATTCACGCCGATGTCGCGCAATTGCCGGGCCAGAAAGACAGAATTGGTATCCGTAATCTCCCCCAAGAGCAACTCGGTGCCAATGGCGATGATCTCCGCATTTGGATTATCAGGCATGCCGTTCCCATCATCTAAGCGACCGCGTGAGCGCCCGCAACGAATTCTACATCATCGCGACGAGTTCTTTGCAATTTCAAAAATAGACGCTATAATGACCACTATAAAAGTATCTTGCTGTCAAGTAGGGTATTTGTGCAGAATTACCAATCTTTTCGTCAAACAGTTGATTCGAACGGAGGTTCTCGTGGCTGGTGTCACTTTCAATCATGTTTCAAAGGATTTCGGTGATCTACGCGTTGTATCCGATCTGAACATTGAAGTCCAAGACAAGGAGTTTCTGGTCTTCGTCGGGCCGTCCGGCTGCGGCAAGTCCACCAGTTTGCGGATGTTGGCAGGCTTGGAAGAGATTACCGAGGGCGAAATCCTGATCGGTGATCGCGTGGTCAACAATGTCGCGCCGAAAGACCGCGATGTGGCCATGGTGTTCCAGAGTTACGCCTTGTATCCGCATATGACCGTCTATGATAACATGGCATTCGGTCTCAAGCTGCGCAAGACGCCAAAGAAAATCATTGATGAGCGCGTGAATGAGGCTGCCAACGAATTGGGCATCGGTCACTTGCTGGATCGCCGCCCCAGGCAGTTGTCCGGCGGTCAGCGTCAGCGCGTGGCTGTTGGCCGCGCCATCGTACGCGAACCGGCGGTCTTCCTCATGGATGAGCCGCTCTCCAATCTCGACGCCAAGTTGCGCGTAGAAGCGCGTTCCTTCATTAGTCGCCTGCATCAGCGGCTGGAGACGACCTTCATTTACGTGACCCATGATCAGGTCGAGGCGATGACGATGGGAACGCGGATCTGTGTGCTCAACGAAGGCGAGCTGCAGCAGATTGACTCGCCCTTCAACTTGTACCATAACCCGCATAACGTCTTCGTCGCTGGTTTCATCGGCAGCCCGTCAATGAACTTCTTTGACGCGATTCTCAAGGAAGACGGTGATTCCCTGGTGGTTGACACCGGCGCCTTTACACTGCCTGTGCCGGAGACCAAAACTGATTCCTTCCGCAGCCACGCGGGCATGGAAGTCATTTGCGGCATCCGCCCCGAAGACATCCACGACACGAACTACTTGCCGCAGGGCATCATCCCGGCGAACCTCTCGACCAAGGTCGAGGTCGTGGAACAAATGGGTAACGAGGTAATCATTTATCTGGAGGCCGGCGGCAAGAACTTCATCGCGCGTACCGATCCGCGTACGGGCGCCACAGTCGGCCACGAGATGGGCGTTACCTTCAATCTCGATAACATGCACATTTTCGATTCCAACACCGAGCAGTCGCTGGCCTACGATTCGAAGGTCAAAGCGGGCATGTAATCGGCTTGAATCCGAGCTGAAAGAGCAATCGAAAAGAGCCACCTTGTTGTGGCTCTTTTTTTGTGACTCTCCGATATCGAATTATGCTGTAGCGCTCATTTGACCAGCGGGCGGAACTTATATCCGTAGACGATGATGCCTCGCGCGCCGTCCGTCGTTAACTTGCGCGTCACCATCTCAACCCGGTCGCCAATATTTACGCCGGCGTCGACATCGGTCAGTTGAGCCGTAATCAGATTGCCGCCCGCCACACGCACCAGCGCCAGATAATAAGGCGCCTGCGCCTCAAAACCCTCCGGTGGATCTTGCACAAGCGTGAAGCTGTAGACTTCGCCCTGAAGCGATTCCGCCTCATTGCCGAGGCGCTTGACCAAGGGGCTGCCTTCGCCGCGATTGACCGTCACTGCAGCAGCCTCGCCGGCTCGCGTTTGAGCGGCTTGCGACCATTCTGATCGGGAGCTTTGTCGGAGTTCGGCCTTACAATCGCGCGCGCTTCGTGACGCGCCAAGCCTTCGAGCCGATAGCGCAGTTTCCTGTTTCGCCAATACTTCGCAACCTGCATCGGTTTGCTCCTCACCCCTGATTCGCTTGACCCCACTGCTCTCAGTCTAGGAATGCGGAGCTATCAGAAGCTATCTTGATAGGACTTGACAGTTGCAGAGCCTATCAGCTTATTCCGGTATCGCGCTCAATACGTGAGTGACAGCGGTTGATCCCAAACCGCCAAGGTTTTGCGCCAGCGCCGTTTCCGCGCCGGCGACCTGATTATCACCCGCCTCGCCACGCAATTGCAGCGCCGCCTCGACAGCCTGATAAACGCCGGTCGCTCCGCTGGGATTACCGCGGCTCTTCAAGCCGCCAAAAGTACATAAGGGCAATTCGCCACTCAAGGAGATTTGCTCACCGTCAGCTTGCGCCCAAGCCCAGCCGCCGCCTCTTTCATTCAATCCCATCGCCTCGAGCGCCAGGGCGGTCAATATCGTATAACCATCGTGAAGCTCCAGCAGGTCGAGGTCGCCGGCCGCCAAGCCAGCTTGGTCCAGCGCTTGAGCCGCCGAACGTTTCACTGCCGCGAAATGAAGCGGATCTTGCCGCTCTTGCAGCATGAGCACGTCGGTCGCTACGGCGCTGCCGGCGACCAGCACGGGCTTGGGCACAAGATCAACAGCTTCGTCGGCCGGCGCCAATACCAGAGCGGCAGCCCCATCGGCGTCAGGCGCGCTGTCAAACAGGCTGACCGGCTCGGCAATCATCGGCGCCTTGCCAAAGGAACCAGGCCGCAGCAGATTGCGATACATGGCATTCGGGTTGCGCGCGCCGTTGCGATGGGCGTTGATGCTAAAGCCTTCAAACTGCGCCAACTCTACATTATGCTCATGCATATACCGACGCATCAGCAGGGCCGCCATGGCAGTCAAGGTCGCGCCGTTTACCGTTTCGTAGTCGGCATCCAGGCTGACGCTGCGAGCGGTATTGCGGGCCAATCCCACTACATCGGTCGCTTTCTCGACGCCAATCACCAGGGCGGTTTTCGCCGCGCCTGCCGCCACCGCCAGATACCCGGTTCGCAGGGCGACCCCGCCGGAGGCTTCGCCGGCCTCACAGCTGAAGCTCTCTATCCCGGCCAGACCTAGGTCCCCGGCGATCAGGCTGCCCAATTGCGTCTGCTGGTTATAGGTCGCGCCATAAGCATTGCCGACGTAGAGCGCGTCAGCGGTCCCCAGGCCGGCGTCTTCCAGGGCCAAGCGCCCGGCTTCTTCAGCCAGCTCGCCGATGGACAGCGACCAGTGTTCCCGAACCGGCGTCATGCCGACGCCGACAATTGCCACAGGTTTCATGCCTCAGTCCTTTAGCTTGTCGCGATAACGTACGTAGGTGGCGTAGTCGATAGGCGTCCGCCGCGCGATGTAGTCAGCCGTGGAATATAGTTCCCGCAGCTTAAGCGTGATGCGCTCAGTTACGCGCAAATCGAAGGCGTCCGAGCCGGCGCCGCTGCCGTAGCTCACCATCAATATACGGTCGCCGGGCTGCGCCGCGTCCAGGATCGCGGTCAAGCCAATCATGCAGGAACCCGAGTACACGTTGCCAATCTCGTTGGCCAGCAAGCCAGCACGAATCTGCTCGGGCGCGAAACCGAGCAGATTGGCCGCGCGCGCCGGAAATTTGACATTCGGCTGATGAAAGACCGCGTAGTCGTAATCAGCCGCTGTCGTATTCATCATGTCCATCAGGGCCGACGCAGCGCTGATCGTATGCGCGAAATAAGCCGGTTCGCCGGTAAAGCGGTCGCCATGGCTGGGATAGGATTCGCCGGCCCGCCGCCAGAAATCGGGCGTGTCGGTGACGTAACTGTAACTGCCCAGAAACATCGCGTAACTCTCTTCGGCCGGGCCCAGCAAGAAGGCCGCCCCGCCGGAGCCCGCCGTGTACTCCAAGGCGTCGCCCGGCCGCCCTTGCGCGGTATCCATGCCGATGCTAAGGATGTACTGCGTCATGCCACTGCCGACTAGACCGATGGCAGCTTGCACCGCTTCCGACCCGGCCTTGCAGGCGAATTCCCAGTCGGCCGCTTGGATATTGGGCGATGTGCCAATACTTTCGGCGACTATCGTACTAGTGGGCTTCACCGCGTAAGGGTGGCTCTCGCTGCCGACCCAGACCGCGCGGATATCGTTGGCGTCAATGCCGGCGCTGATAATTGCGTTGCGCGCCGCTTCAATGGCCATGGTGACGACATCTTCATCCAAGCCGGCGACCGCCTTCTCTTTCACTGGCGATCCGCCCCTTCCGCCGGTCCAGATCCGCGCGATTTCGGCGCCCGGCAGTCGGTATCGCGGGATATAGGCGCCGTAACCGACTATGCCAACCGCGCGATCCGGCCGCATCAACCATTGTGCATGCCCAGTCATGATTCTCGCTTCCGTTCGTTTACGATTTCCTTGGCGCGCTCCAGCCGAATACAATCTTCGTCGATCAGCTGGCGCGCAATTGATTGCACATTGGCTTCAGCCGCGCCAGCCGCCAGCGCCAGTTGCCGCGCGTGCAAACGCATATGCCCGGCCTGAATGCCATCGGTCGCCAGCGCGCGCATGGCGGCGAAGTTCTGCGCCAAACCCACCGCCGCCGCAACTTCCGCCAGCTCCCGCGCGGAATTAACCCCGAGCAGCTTTAGCGCAACTTCTGCGCCACGATGCACCTTGGTCGCCCCGCCGACGATTCCAGTCGCCAGCGGAACTTCAATGGAACCCTGAAGATTTCCGGCTTCGTCTTTCCGCCAGCGCGTCAGGCTTCTGTATTGTCCGTCCCGCGCGGCATAAGCATGCGCCCCGGCTTCCACGGCGCGCCAATCATTGCCGGTGGCCAGCATCACGGCGTCGATTCCGTTCATGATGCCTTTGTTATGCGTGGCGGCGCGATAGGGATCGACCTCGGCGAAGACCGCCGCTTCCACGATGGCATCCACCACTTGCTCGCCCGTCGCAGAATCTGTCGCCAGCGCCTGCGCCGGAATCATTCCGCTGGCGCGCGCCAGCCGGCGATCGCTGAGATTGCTCAGGATACGCAGATTGACCCGGCCGCAAGTGATGTGCTCTATCAGCGGAGCAATCGCTTCCAGCGCGCTGTTGATGGCGTTGGCGCCCATCGCGTCCAGCGTGTCGTAAAGCAGATGAACGACCAGCATATCGCCGATGGCGGTCGCCGGGAAAGACCTCACTTCAAGATCCAGCGCCCCCCCGCCGCGCGCTGCGATACTTCCTCCGCTATCGTTGACAGCACGCAGAACTTCGGGTTTCCGAGCCAGCAGACGCGCCCCGGCGTTTTCGAAGTCCGGCAGGTCCAGCACTTGCAGCTGCCCGATCATGACTGACTCGTCGCTGCTCGCAGTAAAACCGCCGGATTCTCTGAAGAGCTTGGCGGCATAACTGCAGGCGGCTACGACCGATGGCTCTTCAATGACCATCGGCGCCAGGTAGTCGCGCGAATTGATCAGGAAGTTTGTCGCCAGCGCAAAGGGAAGACTGTAGCGACCGATGACGTTTTCGATCATCAGATCGGCCTGCGAAAGCGTTAGCCCGGAATCGGATAAGGCCTGTACATCAGCTTCGCTCAGCTGAGCCCAAGCTGCGGCAATCGCCTGCCTCTCCGCAAGCGTCTTCTTGTAAAACTGCCCGATAGCAGAGCGCTTTACTTCATCCATGCTTCCAAACTAGCAGTAGAGAACTTGCAATTGCTATCAGCGCTGACTTCAGATCTCTCATTTGCTCGCGCCTTGCCGTATCGCCGTCAAGTTGCCCAAAGCGAAAATCCACCCGCAGGTGGATTCTTGATTTCAGGTATGTGACCCAGTCTAGTCAGGCAGGATGCGCGTGTCCATAAACGCGTCCAGCCAAATGACAAATACCAGCCCGATGGGAATCGAGGTAAACAGGTAGTACTGTATGCCGTATTCCTGGATCGTTATGCCTTGCGGCGCCTTTATGCCTTCGAAAAGCCAACCGATCAGGGGAATAAAATGCAAGAGCGGCAGCAAATCAAATACGACCGTGATAATGCCGTATCCGACGACGAAGCCCAAGACCATCGAAACGACCCAAACGATGATTCTGCGTACCGTCAAACTGGACATGCGGCTCTCCAAACTTGTAAGCGTAAATCTGTCGGCATTTTACACGCAATGCGGCGGTCCGCGCAAGTGAAGTTTATCACAGACAATGACTGAGGAGGTTTCAAATGGTCATTGTTAAAGAGTATAGCTGCTGATAGACTTTGCACGGGGGCAACTGTGCCCGGAACGCCGCGGAACCCGAGTCGGGCGACCGCAAAGAAGAGGCGTCTCGGGCGACATAACGCGGCGCAGCAGGTTAAAATGTCGCCGGTGTCGCGGGCCGTTCGTCCCTACATGCCGAGAGCGCTTTTCGGGAGACAACAGTGGCAGATTTATTTGACAAGCTGTCCGGCTATACTGTCGCCAAAGAAGCGATGGAAATGGGAATCTATCCCTTCTTCCGGGCGCTAAGCGACTCCGAGGGCACCACAGCCACCTTCGAAGGCAAAGACGTGGTCATGCTGGGTTCCAACAATTACCTGGGTTTGACCACAGACGAGCGCGTACAAAACGCCGCCATCGAAGCGACGCAGCAATTCGGCACCAGTGTCACTGGTTCGCGATTCCTCAATGGCACGCTCGAACTTCACCTGGAAGCCGATCGCCGCCTGGCTGAGTTCGTCGGCAAAGAAGCGGCTCTCGTCTTTTCCACCGGATATCAGACCAACCTGGGAACCGTATCCGCCCTCCTCGGCAAAAATGATGTGGCCATTCTGGACAAGGATGCGCATGCTTGCCTGGTCGATGGCGTGGCTATGTCGCGCGGAACGCTAAAGCGCTTTCGGCATAATGATATTGATGACCTGGAACGTGTACTCAGCCGTGTGCCAGACGACGCCGGCAAGCTGGTCATCGTGGATGGCGTATACAGCATGGGTGGCGACTTCGCGCTGTTGCCGCAGATCGTTAATGTTTGCCAGCAATACAGCGCCCGCCTTTTAGTGGATGACGCGCATGGCATCGGTGTGGCCGGGGGCGGCCGCGGCACATCGGCCCACTTTGGCTTGACCGATCAAGTTGATCTGATCATGGGCACATTCAGCAAGAGTTTCGCTTCAATCGGCGGATTCATCGCCGGCTCGGCTGATGTCATTCATTACGTTCAACATCATGCGCGGTCGCTGATATTCTCCGCTGCGCTGCCCGCCCCTAATCTGGCGGCGGTGCTTGCTGCGCTAGATATCATCGAGACCGAGCCAGATCACGTGCACCAAGTCTGGAAGAATGCGGAATACATGCGCAATGGGCTCAAAAAGCTGGGCTATGACACATTCAATAGCCAGACTCCCATAATCCCGGTGAAGATCGGCGAGCAATACCGCACCGGCTTGACCTGGATGGCGCTTATTGAAGAGGGCGTCTATACAAATCCGGTCGTGCCGCCAGCCACACCGCCCGGCCAGGCGCTACTGCGGACCAGTTATATCGCCACGCATCGGCAGCATCATTTGGATCGCGCCTTGGCCGCCTTTGAGACGGTAGGCAATAATCTCGACCTGATTCCCTAGCCGGTATCGATTACTCGGCTGCGGCATTCACCACGATTCTGCCCGATCCAGCCACGACCCGCCCAAGCACGCAGGCGGCCTCGCCTTTGGATACAAGCGCAGTCAACAAGTCGTCAGCCTTATCGCTCGCCACCGACATCAGCAGCCCGCCTGAAGTCTGCGGATCGTAGAGCAGGCCGCGCGCGTATGCCGGCAGCGGAGACGCTTCATCAACCCACTGCGCGAAGTATTCCAGGTTGCGATCCATTCCGCCCGGGAATACGCCCTGCCGCGCAAAATGCTCAGCGCCTGGCAAGAAGCGAATGCGCGCGAAGTCCAGCTCGAAGTCTACTCGGCTGAGCCGCGCCATCTCCAGTCCGTGACCGAGCAAGCCAAATCCGGTGATGTCGGTCATGGCGGATACTTGATGTTTCTGCGCCAAGATCGCCGCTTCGCCGCTGAGGCGCGACATAGATTGCACAGCAACGTCGACTTGCGCTTGCTCGGCAATGCCGCGTTTCAGGGCGGTCGTGATAACGCCCGTGCCCAAAGCCTTGCTCAATATCAGCTGGTCGCCCGGTCGCGCGCCGGACTTTTGAATGATCTGCCCGGGGTCGACCTCTCCCGTCACCGACAGGCCGTATTTGGGTTCAGCATCGCTGATCGAATGCCCGCCGGCAATGACCGCTCCCGCTTCTCTGACTTTTTCGGCGCCGCCGCGCAAGATTTCCGTCAGAATCGCCTTGTCCAAATCGTCGGGATAGGCAACCAGATTGATCGCCATCAGCGGACGGCCGCCCATGGCATACACATCGCTCAAAGCATTCGCAGCCGCTATGGCGCCGAAATCGTAGGGGTCGTCAACCACAGGCGGGAAGAAATCAGCGGTCGAGATGATGGCGCGATTCTCGTCGACTCGACAGACAGCGCCGTCGTCCGGCTCTGACAAGCCTACCAGGATCTGCGGGTACAACTCGCTAGAGAATAATTCGCTAAGAGGGCGCAAAACTTGCGCCAATTCGCTCGGGCTGAGCTTCGCCGCTCAACCGGCGCAACTGGCCAGCGCCGTCAGTTTGATCTGCATGGATTGCTCCTCCCTAAATGAAAGACTCACCTGTTGGTGAGCCCGTCTGACTTCTGTCGGGGTACCCGGATTCGAACCGGGGACCTCTTACACCCCATGCAAGCGCGCTAGCCGGACTGCGCCATACCCCGTAATGCTCTGCATGATAGCACAATTCTTTCGATACGCCAACAGATCGCCCAAATGGACCGTGAAGCGCTTATCTATCGAACGGCAAGACGGCATAAGTGCAGGACTCGTAATCCTGGCCGATCTTTACCAGATAATCATATTCGCGGTCGGCCCTGGCGTCCTGCTCGGCCTGCTCTTCGGACATATTCAGGGCGCGCAATATTCTCGGCGCCAGGCTGCCCTTCTCCGTAGCAATATGATCGGTCAATTGGCTGGAGGCAAGGCCGGCGCCATCCTCCAATTTGCCCAGCGCCACAGCGTTGTAGCCGTCCCAACGCAGCCGTTCAGCCGCCACAACATCCCAATTGTCCTGGTCTGACGCGTTGTACACGCCGATACTCGGCCCCGCAATCGACACTTGATAGGGTGACGGTGGCGTATAGAAGTCTTGCATCAAGGCGGCGATCGGCTCTTCATTGGGCAGTTGTACTTCCGCCCCGCCCAGCGTAATCCACTCAGTCGTGTGGTAATTCTTCCTGAAGGTGATATTTTCGACATCCGCCAGATCCAGAGCAACCAGATGGGGCAGCAAACGCAGCAGCATGTCGAGCGGCAGGTCGGTGTCCACCACGTCGGTCATTTCACTCCACAAGCGCGGGATGGTGGAGACGAGTCCCTCGGCGCGCGCTTTACGCCACATGGCGCGCAGGAGCAGCTGCTGCCGCCGTCCGCGGTCAAAATCATCGGTGTATTTTCGCGTCCGCGCATACCAGAGCGCGTCGAAGCCATCAAAGCTGTGCAGGCCCACAGGCAAGGTGCGCCAGCGATATTCGCCGTTCCAGATCGGGTACAAGTCGCGGTAGGCGCAGTCCACAGCGATGTCGACGCCGCCCAGTCTATCAATGATGGTTTCGAAACCGGAAAAGTTCACCCGCGCGTAGTAGTGAACGTTGATGCCGAGATTGTAGAAAAGCGTTTGCCGCAGCAATCCGAAGCCGCGGCCCGGATCCCAGCTCAGGTTTTCGCCGATGCCAAAGGCCGTATTCAAGCGCCCCATCTTGCCATGAGGGATGTACACATAGAGATCGCGCGGCAAGCTCATCATTGATACCGTACCGGTTTCGACATTGAGCGATACCACGATCATCGTGTCAGTGCGGATGAAATTGTCTTCGGTCAATTCTTCGTCGCTGCCCAAGAGCATGATATTGACCAGTCGATGCCTGCGTATTACCGGCGTAACGCGGCGCGGCGCCTCCAACCCTGACATCCATTTGCCTTCTTCTGGATCGCGCGGGATCAACAGTTTTGGCAGCTGAAAGTCGTCCGGCATGACGGTAGCGGCTTGCGCAGCGCTAGACTCATCCGCCGGAACAGGTGCGGGGGTACCCGCCGTGACGATCTCTTGCATGTGAACGATTCCCGGGTCGTATTCCAGGCTGGCCTCATCGTCATCGACGTGGATTGCTGTCGCCGTGGCGCGATAGGCCGCCCGGCGCCCAACGATAGTTGCAGCGGGCGCAGCGCTGTCATCGGCCACTGATGCGATCTGCAGCGCAGTCCAGGCCAGCGCGATCAGCAGCGCCAAAAGCAGGCTGAATAGAAGCAACCTGATCAACTGGCCTAGCAAGCGAGTTGCCTTCAACTTCGTCCTCCGGCGAGGACTAAGGCGCCATGAACACTACCGGTATTTCGCACAAGCTATCCTCTATGATTTTGTCGTCGTCCCCCACGATTTCCAGACGCAGTCGCTGTAACCCGGGTCCAAAGATTTCCGTATTGATCAGGCCAATCACATCATCGTCGACCGACCGCTCAACATCCAGGAATCGATGATAATCTGGCGACCAGGCGGGCTTCACAGAAAGGCGATACTTGCCGCCCTCAGGAATCAGCGCCCGACCGCGGACGGCAAATATGCCTTGAAGCTCGGTCATCGGCAGAGGCTCGAATATCATGGCGGGTGCGGAATCGCAGCGGACGACTTGGTAAGCTTCGTCTGACAGCGGAAACAGCGGGCTGACGGGCGCAATCGGCGGCTCCAGCAAGGTTGGCAACACAATAGTTTCGCCTACGATAATTCCAGTCACCGGACCAAAACAGTTGCCTTCGCGTAAATCGATCAGGCTGCTGCCGGACGCGAGCGCCAGGGCAAGCAGCGAATCGCCCGCTTGCACTTCGTACGGCAGCCATCCTTCCGCGACGGCGCATACCGCCTCAGAGCCATCGTCGACTGCGCCGAAGGCTGTCGGCGTCGCGATCAGGTGAGCGAAGACCGCCGGCAAGGGTGTGGCCGACTTGTCGACCGGCGCGGCTGTTGGCAATAAATCTGCTGGTTGAGTCGCGGGGGGCGCGGTTTCGACTGCATCCCGCGTAGCGATCGCGGTCATGTCAGCTGCGGTGGAAGTTGGCGCGGGTGTCTCCGTCGCAATCGCGGTTTCTATTCTGGCAGCAGTCGCCGGGCTGGTTGGCGAATCGGCTGCGACAGTCGCCGTCGCAGCCAATTGTGTCGGGCTGGTGGCGGCCAACGCGGCCTCGGTCCAGACTTCCTGTGCAGTAGCGCGCGAATCCACATCGATTCTGCTCTCAGTCGCGTGTGGCGCGGACGTACTGGTTCCGCGAGCCACGGCATCAGTTGCCTCGGCCTCTGGTTGTCCTCGCGGTACTCCTGCGCTCGCGGTTGACGTCTGCGCGACAGTGGCTGTCGACGAGACGGCGACCGTACCCGCTGCCAACGGCGTGACAGTCTCCCCAGCTGCAACAGTCGTTGCCGTCTTTGTCGGTGACTCTGCCGGCGTCTCCATTCTGGCGCTAGTCACAGTTGCCGGCGCGAGAGTTTCTGTCGGCACGATTGTCGCAACCGCGGTTGACGTGTTCGGCTCCGCCACGGTCGCTTCTGCCAATGCCGAGCGATCGGCGGTTGCGGTGGACGTGGCCGCTACTGTAACGCTGGCATAAGTGGGGAGTAGCGTATCGCGAACGGGCGCGCCGGCTGCAGTCTCCGTAACCGCGGGCGCCTGAATCAGCTGCGCAATCGTCGCCCGGGCGGCGCTCGTTGCAGCTCTCGTGGGACTTGCGGTCAAGACCGTTGGTACAGGTGTCCGCTCGGCGCTGCCATCCGTAGACGAAGGCTCAGCAGTCGCCGCTGTTGCGCCCGGCAATGCCGCCTGAGACGGTGAAGCTGTCGCTTCGGCGCCGTCAAAATCAGTCGCGCGGGGCTCAACCACGTCGTCAGTCGCTGCGCTAACTTCGGTCGTGCCCGTCGGCGCTGAAGTCAAGGTAGACGTCTCGGCGCCAGATACCTCCGGCGTCGCAGTGGCCCTCGCATCCCGAGGCGGCTGCTCCACTGCCGTTGGCGCTTTGCCTGGCCATCCACTTGATCGAACAATGCCTCGAATCGCAATTTCGCGGCGATCAGCATACGAGACCTCAACCTGTAATTCAGGCTCTTGCGCTGGCGGCGGATCGCTCGGCGCCGGTGTCAATGTAGAGCGAGGCGTAGCAGGCGCATCAGTTGTTGTAACTGCATCGCTGGTGTCGCGTGCTGGAGGCGTTGATGTCAGTTTCAACGCGTCTTCCGCGGTCGCAGAAGCTGACGACGCGGCAGTGAGCGCAATTGCAGTTGACGTAATCCGGGCTGCTTCCGCGTCAGCCTCAGACGAAGGCGAAACTGTGGCCGATGGCTCAGGCGCGTCGATAGGCCGGGTGGCAGCAGTCGAAGTCACTGAAAGCTTTGTAGCTGTTGCTTCCAGGTGAGTCGCTGTCTGGGTTAGACCGGTCGCCACTACTAATGGGGCCGTTGTCGGCGCAACTGTCGAAATAGTTGTAGCCTGCGCCACGGTTGACCGAGCCACAGCCCTGGCAGTTGCAGTCTCACTCGTCGCGAATACTTCACGTGCTGTGGGAGCTAGCGCGGTAAGCTCAACAGTGGCTTGAATCACAGCGGTCGATGTCGCCGGGGAGATTGCCGCTGTGGTCGTCGCGCTGGCGAGAGTTAAGGGAGTCAATTCAAGCGTCGGCAGGCCGGTCTCAGTAGCATCGACTGTCACGCTCGCTGTCGCAGCTAACCGGGTAAGCGCGGTAGCCTCTTGAGTTAATGTAGTCACGGTCATCTCCGGTATTTTCGCTGTCCGCGTTGTACGCGCTTCCGCTGTGGACGTCGCACTTGCGATGGCTCGGACGTCGGTTTCAGCCGTCGGCAAGCCGGTCTCACTCGCCTCGGCCGTGACGCGCGTTGCTGCCGTCAGCTCGGAAGGCTGGACTGTCACCAGAGAAACCGTAGTCGCAGTCACTTTAGGAGTCTCCGCTGTGCGCGTTGCTGGCGCTTCCGCAGTGGTCGTCGCGCTTGCTACTGACGTCTGCTCGGTTGGCTGGACTGTCTCCCGAAGTGCCTTAGTCGCAGTCGCCTCAGGCATCTCCGCTGTCCGCGTTGTACGCGCTTCCGCTGTGGTCGTCGCGCTTGCGACAGCCCGGACGGTGGACTCAGCCGTCGGCAAGTCGGTCTCACTCGCCTCGGCCGTCGCGCTCGCTGTCAGCTCGACAGGCGGGACAGTCTCTCGCAGAACACTTGTCGCAGTCACCTCTGGCGTCTCCGCTGTCCGCGTTGCTGGCGCTTCCGCAGTGGTAGTCGCGCTTGCCGCTGACGTCTGCTCGGTAGCATGGACAGGCTCCTGAGGAACCGTAGTCTCAGTCGCCTCGGGGTCTTGCGCTGCCACGGTAGCCTGGAATGTCGCTGTGACTGTCTCACTTGCGACAGGCAGGACGGTGGCTTGAGTCGTCGGCGATGGCGAGGCGGCAGCTGCCGTCACCGGCTCAACAGGCGTCGCGACGACCTCTTCGTCGACCGTCGTAGCAGTAAGGGTGGCCAGCGCCGTATTTGTCGGCTCAACTGTGGCAATGACCACGGATGTAGCCTCAGGTTCAGTCACGGCGGGTGAGGGCTCAGTTAATGTAATTGCCAATTCCAGCCGGTCCGTCGGACTAGCTGGAATCGGCGGGTTTTGAGTAGATGTGGACAATAATAGCGCAAATAGTCCGGCAAACAGCAGCGCAAGCGCCGCTATCAGAGCTACGATCAGCTCCTTGCCTATATTGCGCTGCATAGGCTAGTCCTCGATTGACGCAGCCAGTTGCAGTGGCAGAGCCAGATGAAACACTGACCCGCCGTCGACTTCGCTAGTCACCCACAGGTCGCCATCGCGGGCGCGGACGAAGGCTCTAGCGATGCTCATGCGCACGCCGGTATCGCTGAACCCGGCAATGCGGGCATTCTCGCGTCGGTATTTGCGCGCAAAAACGCGTTGCAGATCGGCCGGCGCAATGCCGCCGCCATGGTCCCGTATGGCTATCTCAACCGCCTCAATCGCACCCGAAGCGCCCGGCAGGACAATCGGACCAGCCGACACGGCGATGCCAATCTGCGAACCCGGCGGCGATACGGCGCGCGCATTGTCAAGCAATTGCATTATGAATTGCTTGAGGCTGTCTTTGTCGATATTTACCGGCGGCAAGTGATCGTCCAGCGACAATTCAAGCATCAGTTCGTTCTCATCGAGCTGCGCCGACTGTTCATATAATACGTCTTCTACCACGCTGACTACATCGACGTCCTCGCCCTGCAATATGAAGTCGGCCGCTTCAAGTTTGGCAAGGCCCCGCACTTCATTGATCATCTCGACCAGTTGATCGATATCGCCGGCGAGCATCCGCAGCACCTGCTGCTGAGCGGCGCCCAGGATGCCAATCGACTCCGTCAAAAGCAGCTCGGTGTAATCCGAGATCGAAGCGATTGGAGGCTGCAAGTCGCGCAGAATCCCGGCCAGCAATTCGCCTTGCAGCGGCAAGCGGCCGATGGTCGTTTCTCCGGCCGATTCCCGAATATGCGGCACGGATGCGCGCGCTGATTCAAGCTCCGTTCGGGCATCGCTCAATTCAAGCGCCAGCTGCTCTCGCTGCTCGGTCAAGCGATCGATCGTGGCGCGCAAGTCATCTAGTTCATCCCCGATTCCAGCGTCTTCCATAGGCGCGGCGACCCTTGCCGCCAGCTGATCCCGAAGGTGCAGCAGATTGTCGCGCTCTTCGGTCAAGGCAGCGATTCGCTGGTCAAAGGCTTGCTGTCCCTGGGCCTTTGCAGACACCGCCTGGGAGAGTTCATCAATACGTTCGCGCAAAGACTGCTTGTCCGATTCGGCTTCATCAATGCGCGACAGCAGTTCTTGCTGCTGCCGGCGCATCTCTTCACGCGCGTTGAGCAATTGCTCGTGATCTGCGCTCAAATGCTTCAATTGCAGCGCAATTTCCTCGCTGTCGCCGCTGCCGGCTGCCAGCAGTCGCTGACGCTCGCTAACGAGCAGCGCGCGATCTTTGCTCAAGTCGTCAAGATGTTGCGCAAGCGTCTTTCTTTCGGCATACAGTTGAATGAGCAGCTGCGTCGTATTGGTGAAGCCGCTGCCCACGCCCAAGGACTCCAGCTTGGATATGATGGAATCGAGCCGTCTCCGCTGCTGTTCCCGCTCCAGATCGAGCTGCGCTGTTTCGTCCGCAAGGCTCTGCAAGATCGGAGCGATTCCAGCGCTGGAAGCAGACTGCCCTATCAATAGCATGGCGTTGATTTGACGGCGCAAGCGATCTCGTACACCCACCAGCAAATTGTATTCTTTATGCAAGAATTCGCGGATCACTTGCGCGATGGTCTCGCCGCTGGCTACATTCAGCACGCGCAGTACCGTTTCCGCATCGAGAAGTTCACGAGCGCTCTGCTCACAAGCGGCGCGCACACTCGATTGTTCGTCAATGGCCGTGGTCAATCGCTGCAGGGCGCGAGGGTCGCTATCATCGCCAGAAAGCGCGTCAATCAAACGAATATGCTGTTGCTGCAACTGCTGCTTGAGTTGCGTCACCTGAGAGGCAAGCTTCACACGACGCTCGCTGACCCGTCCCAGGCTCGTCTCAAGTTCATGCCGATTAGCCATCAGCATATCGGCATCAAGCGCGGACTCGACCGACTTGGTGGCGATTCTGTCAATCTGCTGGGCGTCCGCCTGGGAGCTGGAAGCAGCAGCGGTCGCGCTCCAAGCGAGCAGGCGCCCGCCCACGAAGCCGATATCTCGCAGCAATTCAATTTGCTCGACCGATAAGTCCACTTGCCGATACGGAATGCTAACGAGCAAAACAGCCTGCAAGCCGCTGCCGGCCATCAGCGGCTGAACGTACACGCTGCTCAAGGACTCGATATTCAGGCGGCGCAACAGATCCGTCAGTTCATCAGCGTGGTACTCTGGAAACAGGATCGTCTGCTCGCCGCGATTCGTGGCTTCGAGCAAGGTCGGCTGTTCGTTGAGATTCAGCGAAATGCCGGACAACTGCTGATCCGCGACCCGATCGTAACCGGCGGCAACGTCAGCGTAGTTGTTCTCTTGCACGCGGACCAGCACGCAGAGATCAGCGCCCAATGCCTCAAGCGTAGACTCGACGATTTGGCGTGGCAAATCAGCGTCTGCTCCCGGGTCCATCATCATGCCCAGGGCATTCATTATCAGCCGTCGGTCAGTGTGCGGCGGCGCTGCCGAGAAGCTCCAGGACGAAGGCGCGGAAAGCAGCGGATCGGCGATATCTTCCTCAGCTTGGCTGTCCGGATCTTCCAGGGCCGACGCCGGCTGAGAAGCCGCCAGCACAACTTCGACCAGACTGTTCTCCAGCAGAGCGACCGCCAGGCGATAAATGACCAGCGGGAATAGCGCCAATCCGGCGACGTATGCCAGGCGCGCGCCACCGAGATAGCTGCCCCCGGTTTCCCCTTCCGCCAGAAGAACCAGGTCCAGGCCGTTCCCGAGTATGAAGACTAAAAAGAAGAGGACCTTCAGCGGCGCGTCAATCAGATGTCGCACATTGACTACCGCGAGCAGAACGCCGGCTGTCGATATCGCTACAGGTATCGCAGACCAAAGGGAGGCGTATGCCGAGGCATTGAAGCTGCTGGCTTCGCTTCCTGCCGCCAACCAGCTCTGCGCGGTGTTCAGATAAAGCAGCACCAGAATCAAGCTGACGCCAAAAACGAATAGATTAGACCGGTTCTGCCAACGCGCGAAGTCCGCGCTGAGGAATGCCCAGGCCATGACCACCAGCGTCAGGGCGTATGCCAGCCGTTCCAGAGGCGGCATAAAGCGGTTGGTATCGATGTTCGCGAATTGCGCCAGCAGCGCAGCGCCCATCATCACCAGCCAAACCAGCAAAAGACCGGCGGCGCTGTAAACATAGCGGTGCGTGGCGTGCTCCACTGGAAAACGCGCGCGGTGTCCGGTTGCCAAGTATAAGGCGCCCAGGCTAAAGGCGATCAGCAACAGGAAAAACATCAGGTCGCCGGGGAACCGTACAAATAGATCGAGGAATTCGCGCGGCACTATTGACAATTCACACCATCCACCCGGCGCGCTCGCTAGCTGAACATGGCACAGTAGAGCTGTCTGCAACCGTCATCATACGCCCGTTCCGCTACCGCCGTCGACACAAAATAAACGTACTCGCCGGGCGACGCATACTACGGGTCAGTATAGCATAGGCGCCGATTGCGTACTCAGTAATTCCAGCCTTGATTGCGCCAGTCGTTGCGCCCGGGCTGGGTTGAATTGCAGTTGACGTTGCCTGGCCTACAATCTACACTCGTTACGACGTTTTCAGAGCCCGAGCGTATCGTGTGACGCGGCAGATCTCAGCATTTCTTCGCAGATTTCCCTCAGTCTTGCGGCTGCCTTACTATCTATTCAGCCGACTCCAGGCCAGATACTCGGTAGGGGTGGCCGCGGTTATACTGGATGATAGCGGCAGGGTGCTGCTGGTTGAACATTCGTACCATCCGCGCTTTCCTTGGGGACTGCCTGGCGGCTGGATCGGCGATGACGAAGACCCGGCAGCGGCCATTATTCGAGAGCTAAAGGAAGAATTACAGCTTGAGGCTGATGTGATTCGCGTCCTTCATACCAGCAAGACCGTGCGCAACCATATTGATCTCGCCTTTCTTTGCGAGGCCAAGTGCCCCGTCGGCAAGCTGAGCCACGAATTGCTTGACTTCGCCTGGGTGCATTGCGACGAGCTGCCAGAGATCAAGAGCTTTCACCGTCGATCGATTGAAGCTGCCCATGTTTAGCCGATCGGGAACATAGCATGGGCGCCAGTCTTAATTCGCGCCGCCGCCGCGCGGGATTTCCGGTCCTGCAATCTTTCTCCATCTTGCTCATCGTAGCGGCGGTCGGCCTGCTCATTTATTTTCTGGTGGCGTTCAGCCGGCGGGAGCAGGAATTGCCGGCTGGGGTCACGGTAGCCGGGATCAATGTAGGCCAGCTCAGCGAAAGAAACGCCGTAGCCCGCTGGGAACGCGCCTACGCTGAACCGATTCTCCTCGTGTATTCGAATGACCTCGGCGATCACCCCATACAGCTGCACCCCGATCAAGTCGGCTGGCGGATTAGCAGCGAGCCGATGTTGGCCGGAGCGTTGGCTTCTGGCCAGGAAGGCGGAGGCTTCTGGCGCCGCTTTCTCGATTTCCTCCTGGGCATTGAGCTGTCGGTATCGAAGGACATTCCCCTGGTAGCCGATTACCAAGACAATGCGCTGGAAGCATATCTGCGGGATGTGGCCGCGAGATATGACGATCCTCCAGGCAACGCAACCTTCGATCTGGACACGCTGACCATCTACCCCGGCGCCAGCGGTTACGCCCTGGACCTTGGCGCTGCGATGCCGGCCGTGGACGCCGCCTTGCGCTCCGCCAGCCAGCGCAATGTCAGCCTGCCCGTCACTCCGCACGGCAACCAGAATCTTAGCCTGGATACGCTGCGCGCGCTCATAATCAACTATCTCGACAGTCAAGGCTTCATTTACGATGGTCAGGGCACGGTGGCATCCGTTTACATACATGATCTGGTATCCGGCGATGAGATCAACATTCTGGGCGATGTCGCCTATTCGGCAGCGAGCACCATCAAGATGCCCATCACGATCGAATATTTTCGCCAGTTGAACCGAGAACCGACTGCCGGCGAAGCCTGGCTGATCGCGAATTCGCTTCTATGCAGCAACAACAGTTCGTCAAATCTGATCATGGAAATACTCGGCGGCAACGACATCTTCACGGGACTGCGCCGAGTAAGCAATACCTTGGGGGCGATCAGCGCTGCAAATACTTACATCACCGCGCCCTTCTACCTGGGAGTCGAGGGCCAGCAGCTGGGCTCGATTCAAGCGCCGGCGACCACGCCCAATCAGACCTTCAGCACCGAGCCCGATCCCTTCAACCAGACTACCGCCGAAGACATGGGAACCATCTTCAGCCTGATTTACGATTGCGCGCATTATGACTCGGGGCTGGCCTTGGCCCTGCCGGAAGACCAAATCACGCAGCAGGAATGCCAGCGCATGTTGGAGGTGGCCAGCGCTAATGATCTGCAACGGCTGCTGCAAGGCGGCATCCCGCCGGGCACGCGTATCTCGCACAAGAATGGCTGGATCTTTGACACCGTCGGCGATGCGGGCATCGTCTACTCGCCCAACGGACGTCACTACGTGATTTCGGTGTTTCTCTGGGAGCGAACCGAATTCCAGGATTACGAGAAACTCTGGCCCTTGGTCGAAGAAATCTCGCGCGCTGCCTGGAACTTCTTCAATCCCGACAATGCCCTGTTGCAGCCGCGCTCAGACTTGCCGGCCACCGCAGTCGAGTGCGAGGGCAATTACCTGCCCCCCAACGCAGAAGCTGTGAATCTCGACGACATCAACGCTTGGAAACGCAACTGACCCGCGGGCCAAAATACGCAATGCCTAAGGGCAAAGTCGTTCAAAAGCTGGCGACCGCTTCCGCCTGCGACTCAAAAATGCGAAAGATCTGATCCAGCCCTGACATCTCGATGGCTTCACGGACTCGATCCGAGGGCTGCGCCAGGCGCAGATCTCCGCGGTAGCGCCGAGCGCGCTTTAGCGCAGTGGCCATTTCCCAAAGCCCATCCTGGCCCAGCTTGTCAACGCCCTGCAAATCCAGCACCAGGAAGCGCTTGCCCGCCTCAATTTCATACTGCAAGAACGAGCCCAGTTGTTCCGCGCTGACACTGTCTATGTTTCCGCCCGCCTCGACAACGAGGATATTCCCATGACTAGATCGTTCCAAGCGCATTGCGCATTACTCCGTACAAAGCAAAGATGATAGAATGCTATCGTAAGTTGAAGGATTAGTGGTTCGATTATGGACTGGAATTACATCGGCCTCATCGCAGTATTGGCAGCCGTGCTGCTAGTCATGATACAGCGAACCGAGCCCAAGCGTCGCCGATTGGCCGCGATAGTTGTAGTGCCCATTCTGCTGGTAATCAGGCAATATGCCTTCTTGAAGCGCGACCTGCACGAAGAAACGCTCCTGGCTTTTATCATCGGGATACTGCTAAGCCTTGTATTCTGGCTGCTGATCGGCCGTTACAACCCGGTCGGCAGCGACAGCGAAGTCAAAGTCATCGGCATGGACGACTGATCGCTGGCGCAGCGCTCAGCCAATAATGTCTATAGGAATGACATCGGCGCCTTGAAGCATCGCCACGCTGATGCGCGCGGCCGCAATTTCGGACACTTTACGGAACGCGCGTCCTGATGGCGTATCCGGGCTATGAATAGCGACCGGACGCCCGTAATCTCCGCCTTCGCGGATCTTGGCGGCCAGCGGAATACGACCCAGGAACGGTAACCCACGCGACTCGGCGAATCTCTCGCCGCCGCCGCTGCCGAAGAAATCGCCCGACATGTTTTCGATGACACCCAGGATCGGGACTTTGAGCTGATCAAACATGGCGGCCGCCCGAATCGCATCGGAGACGGCGACATCTTGCGGCTGAGTGACGATAATGCTGCCGGTCAAGGGAAAAGACTGCGCCAGCGAAAGCGGCGCGTCGCCGGTTCCCGGCGGCAGATCAACAATCATATAGTCGAGCCGACCCCACTCAACATCGGTGAAAAATTGCCGAATTGCGCTATGCAGCATCGGTCCGCGCATGATCATCGGTTTCTCCGGCGACGTGAGGAAACCGGTGCTGATCAGCTTGACGCCAAATACTTCCAGCGGCTGCATCTTGTCGTTGGCCACTTTGGGTCGTCCGCTGCCCAAGCCAAACATCTGCGGGATGTTGGGATTGAGAATGTCGGCGTCGATCAAACCGACCTTGGCGCCGGCGTCAGCCAGGCAGACGGCCAGATTAGTGGCGACGGTGCTTTTGCCCACCCCGCCCTTGCCGCTGCCGATAGCGACGATGCTGTTCATCGGCACATCCAGGCGGCCGTGAATTCGGCGGTCGGTAGGCACCTGCGCATCCCAATTGATGCGAATCCGCTCGATGCCGTCGACCTTGCCGATCAAGGCGTCGTTGCAGCGCTCAACGAATACGTCTTTCAAGGGGCAGGCGGGCGTGGTCAGTACAATGGTGAATTCGGCGGCGCCGTCGCTCACGCTCAGATCTCGAACCATATTCAGCGATACGATATCGCTATTTAGCTCGGGCTCGATGACCGTGCCAAGCGCTTGCATCACTTTTTCATTGATATTGCTCATCGATTGCCTCGATTCAGTCGGCAGACTTCAAAGCAAATATACCATTGATTGGCTGGTTATGGACGTGACTGTATTAGAAAGCTGTAAAGGCCAGGCGCATTACCAAGAGAAAGACTCGCGCCCCCGCCTAAGGATAGACTTCAAAGCGTTGCGCTTCTAGCCGCCTCTTGCAGCGCGCTTTGCTTTGCGTTCGAGCGCTTTGCGGCGCCGTTCTTCGCGCTTGGCGTCGTCCTCGGACCAGGGCGTGGCGCCTTCAACCGTTGCTGCAGCGACAGCCGAGGGAGCTTGTTCTGCTTCAACGGCCGACGCAGGCGCCGCCGCAGCGGGAGCGGCCTGCTTATCCGCCGAGCGCGGCGAACTGGCGCGAGGGCTCGCGCTGCCGCGGCGCGCTTCTTTAGCCGCGTCTTTATGTTCCCAGGTACCGCGAACCAGCATTTCGTCATAGGCGCGCGTGGGCGCGATGCTGCGCCAGTAGGAATTTGGCTTGGACAACTTTTCCTTGTCATGGATATGGTGCGATGTGCGATCGTAGCTCGCCAACTCGTAATCGTGATCCATCTTGATGGCGTCAAAGGGGCAGTATTCAGCGCAGTAGCCGCAGTTCATGCAAATGTCGATGTCGATGAAGAAGCCCTCGGGCTCGGGCACCGGACGTCCCGTATCGGGGTCGTTTCCGCGCACGATCCAGATGCATTGCGGCGGACAGACTTTGGCGCAAATGCCGCAGCTGGTGCACCAATCCTTACCCGCGCGCGTGGGATGATCTTCGTCCTCCACGATCAAGATGGGCACAAAACGGAAACGCTCCGGAACGGCGATTTTCTCGTCCGGATACTGCACCGTTATCACGCCTTTGGTCTGCGTACCCTGGCGGATGCCGAAGTTGTCGGTCGAATGATGGTACTTGCGAAATCCGTAACGCAAGTCGTCAATATACGACTCGACAAAGTGCCGCAAGGTCAACCGGAGTCCCTTTGCCAATCCCGTTCCGTACATGCCATCTCCTCAAAAGTCTCGCGCTGACAGCTCTTGGAAGCTGCGGGCTGATCCGCCAAACAAGCTAGCGATCAGTTTCGCCCAGCACGATATCTATGCTGCCAAGAATGCCGACGATATCCGCTACCTTATGCCCTTTGCTCATGTGCCCCAGAGGCGTCAAATTGATGAAACTGGGCGCGCGCACATGATAGCGCCAGGGGTTCGACGAGCCACCGCGGCCGCCGGCTGATACGATATAGTAGCCCAGCTCGCCCTTGCCGTTTTCCACGCGGCCGTAAGACTCGCCATGCGGCACGCGCGGGGCGTAAGCGCCCGGCTTGCCATCGGCCCATATCGATTCGCCTTGCGTGGATTCCAGCCGCGGCAGAATCTGCTTCAGAATCCGCACGCTCTCGCGCAGCTCGGTCACACGAACGCGGTAGCGCGCGTACATATCGCCTTCTGCTTCCACAGCGACATCAAAATCAAGCTCGGGGTAGATGCTGTAGGGGTCGGCGCGGCGAATATCGTAGGCCACGCCGCTCCCGCGCAACAGCGGGCCCGCCGCGCTGAAGTTGATTGCGTCTTCGGCGCTGAGAATGCCAACGCCCATCGAACGCTCGATCAAGATTTCGTTCTGCGTTAGCAGGACTTCCAGTTCGTCGATCGTGCGCGGAATGCGCTCGGTGATCATTTCCGTGAGAAACTGCATCGTGTTGTAATCACGCACGCGGTCGTTGGTCAAATTGCTGACGCTCTTGATGCGCTCGGGCAAGTCGCCAAACAAGCCGCCGAAGCGCATATAATTGCACATCATGCGGCTGCCGGCGACCGCCTCGAAAAAGTCCAGGATGCGTTCGCGTTCCTGAATGAAATAGAGCACAGGCGTGAAGAAAGCGCCGATGTCATTCAGCCAGAAGCCAATCGCCCACAGGTGATTCACAATGCGGCTGAGCTCCACCATCATCACGCGCAGCGCTTCGCAGCGGTAAGTCGGCGGATTGTACTTGCGGCCCAAGCTCATCAGCTGCTCGACCGCCAGCACGTAGCCATGGTTGTTGCCCATGCTGGAAATGTAATCCAGCCGGTCGGTGAAAGGGATATTGTGCAGATAGGTATTGCGCTCGCCGATCTTTTCGTGATTGCGATGCAGGTAGCCCATCACCGGTTCCAGCGATGTGACGGTTTCGCCATCGACCGTCAGCAGCATGCGGAACACGCCATGGGTGCTGGGATGGTGCGGGCCCATGTTGACGACCAACTCATTGGTCTCAAAGCCGTCCTTGTCCATGATGCGCTCGATATCGACGCCCAATCCCAGCGATTGGTATACCGCCTCTTCGGAAGTATCCATCAGTCGATTGAGGTCAATGTCGGGCGGATACGAGACATTCTTGCCAAAGACGTTTTTCTCTTCGGCGCGGTGCACGTGGCCGCCGGGCCAGCGGCTGTCAAAGGGTTTCTGTTCTTCCTCGTAATACGCTTCGCGCCAGTCCTTGCGCATGGGATGGCCTTCAAAGCCTTCCCACATCAAGATGCGCGTCAGATTTGGATGGCCTGGGAAGCGGATTCCGTACAGGTCCCAGGCTTCCCGTTCCTGGAAATCAGCGCCGCGCCAAACCGAGACCAACGAAGGGATCTGGGCGGCTTCGCGGTCGGTCTGCGCTTTGAATACCAAGGCCCCGCCGCCACTGCTGCGGTAGGCGTGATAGACCATTTCCATGTGGTCGCCTTCACCGAGGTAGTCCACAGCGGTCGCGCTGGACAGATAATCGAATCCAAGCTCGTCGCGGATGACGCGCGCGATATCGACCAGCTTGTCGCTGTCAACAATGACGCCCTCGTAGCCATCACGATCGTCCAACTTGATGGCTTGCGAATGGCTGGCCTTCAAGTACTCTATCGAGTCGTCAATCGAAAGACGCTCTACGGATTGCTCCGCCGCCGCGAGATTCTCCATACGGGTTTATTCTCCCTCTGTTTGCGCTGCGCTGCGGGTTGCGCGGAGCGCCTTGCGGGCCAGCGCGCGCAAACGCCGTTTCTCGCGTATGTCCTCAGCTTCCGCCCAGGGCGTGCCGCCGGTGGGCAATACCACGCTCAAGGCGTCTTCATCCACCGGACCAGCTTCCGCAACGGCAGCCTGCGCAGTTTCGACCTTCGCGGCCACCAGCTGAGTAAGCGCCGGCAGCTCGCGTTGGCCCAGCAAGTCCATTTCACTCGCGGCCGCTTCCGCTTGACGCCGAATCATATCCATCTGGCGCGGATCAATAATATCCGGTCCCAGCACCGGAACGGGAGTCGGCTCAGCCGGTCCTTCACCGTACCAGGGCACATCGTCGCCATTGGCGATACTCTGCCCGTCGATCTTGCGCTGCAAGGCGATCATGCCATAGAGCAAGGCTTGCGGCGTGGGCGGGCAACCCGGCACGTAAACGTCTACTGGCAGATATTTATCCATGCCCGATACAACGTTATAGCCTTCTTTGAATGGTCCGCCACCGCTGGCGCAAGCGCCCATAGCCAGCACATACTTGGGCTCCGGCATTTGATTGTAAAGGCGAACGATGGGGACGACCATCTTCTTGGTTACCGTGCCCGATACGATCATCAAGTCAGCTTGGCGCGGGGTCGCGCGCATAACTTCAAAGCCGAAGCGGGAGAAATCAAAACGCGAAGACGCGGTGGCGATCATTTCAATGGCGCAGCAAGCCAGGCCAAAGAGCATGGGCCACATTGAATTGCGCCGTCCCCAATTGTACAGCTGGCTTAGGCTGGTGATAGCGATGTTATTCTCAAGCTCTGCGGGTACGGGAAACTCGGTCGCATTTACTTCTTGCAAGTTAAGATCCATCTAAACACCGATCTCCTCATACCAGTCGCGCAGGATGGCCTTCAGTATAGCATCATTCGCCCAGGCTGGATCGTCCGCGAATCCTGGCAGGCCGAGAATCCGCTGATTTAGCTCATCCAGACCGAGCGCATCCAGATTCTCATCGGGATAGTTTTCCATCAGAGCAAGAACGATCTCGTAGGTCGAATCCCAATAAAGCTGAGTTTGCGTCACGACTCCGGTTCACCAAGCTCTGCTTATATGCCGGCATCGACCGCGCAGCCTAAACAGCAGCAAGCGCGTCAAGCTAACTTCTCCAACGCAGTTAGTATAGAGAGCGACAGTTAGATTGTCAAGAATTTCACAAACGAAATCTCAGTCGGCGTTGAGCAGGACAGCGCCGCAGCGGTCAACGCCTGTGGCCTGCGCAATGCAAGCGGTGTTCGCAGCCTGATAGACTGCTTGCATCGCGCTCGCTGTAGCTTTCGCGATGGCGGCGCTCTCACAGATTGCGCAGAGCGTTGGGCCGGCGCCGCCGATGAATACCGCAGCCGCGCCAGCTTGCTTGGCGGCCGCGCGCGCCTCCTTGTGCATCGGCATCAGGCAGGCCCGTGCCGGCTCAACGACCCGGTCATTTTCAATGGCCGCGCCCAGCGCAGCTAAGTCCCCGCGGTGCAAGGCGTCCACCATCTTGGCGACAGCGCCGGTTTGATGAATCATTGTCTTCAGCGTGATATGCCTGGGCAAGATCTTGCGCGCGCTGTCGGTCGGGACGGGTACATCGGGCGTAACCAGGGCCAGATGGAAATACTCGGGTATAGGCAGAGACTGGATGGCGTCGACGGTGGTTCCCGCCACCAAGATGATGCCCCCGAGCAAACAGGGCGCGACATTGTCCGCATGGTAGCCGCTGACCAGCGCTTCCCCTTCCAGGCAAAATGGCAATAGCTGCTCGCGGGCAAATGGCTCGCCCAGCAACTTGTTCAGCGCCACAACCGATACCACGGCGCTGGCGGCGCTGCTGCCCAACCCGCTCGAGAGCGGCAAGCCTTTGAACAGTTGAATCTTCAATCCACGCGCCTCGCCGACATGGTCCAGGAGCGCTCTGGCGGATACGGCGGCGATGTTAAGGGCCGGGTCCCGCGGGAGCTTGCCACCATCGCCCTGAATCTCGCTAATGACGATTTCAGGCGCGTCTTGAAATTCGACGATGGCGCGGTCGCCCATACCTTGCAGCGCCAGCCCCATGATGTCGAAGCCGACACCCAAGTTGGCGACTGTAGCCGGCGCGAAAGCTTCGGCTCTGGAAAATGCCATCGAGGATCGTTATCCTTGCGGAGATTTCCGCCAAGCGAGGCTGAGCAAATGCCAAGCATACTACAATGTATAGAATGCGCTCAACAATACCCAATCAATAGCGTCATCTATACCTGCGACGCCTGCGGCGGCCTGCTTGATGTCAAGCATGATTTCGGGTCCGAAGCCTCGCGGATCACGCGCGAAGTCTTCGACGGGCGCTTAGGCAGTTTCGCCGCGCCCTACAACAGCGGCGTTTGGCGCTTCAAAGAGCTGGTCTATCCCGGCATCGACAAGGCCGCGATCGTAAGCCGCATGGAGGGCAATACCAATCTCTACGATGTTCCGCGCGTCGCGACATTCGCCGGCGTCGACAGTCTGTACCTCAAACACGAAGGCGAGAATCCCACCGGATCATTCAAAGATCGCGGGATGACGACCGGCGTCACGCAAGCCAAGCTGCTCGGTATGGAGCGGGTCGCCTGCGCCTCGACGGGCAACACATCGGCATCCATGGCGTCATACGCGGCTTATGCTGGCATGCAAGGCATCGTCTTTCTGCAGAGCCAGCAAATCGCGATAGGCAAGCTGGCACAAGGCATCGCCTATGGAGCCACCTGCATTCAGATCAACGCCGACTTCGACCGCAACATGGAACTGGTCCGGGAAGTGTCGGATCGCCTGGGCATCTATGTCTTGAACTCCATCAATCCCTTCCGCCTCGAGGGGCAGAAGTCGATCATGTTTGAAGCGCTGCAGCAACTGCGCTGGCAGGCGCCGGACTGGATTGTTGTGCCCGGCGGCAATCTCGGCAACAGTTCCGCCTTTGGCAAGGGGCTGCTGGAGATGTACGAAGTCGGGCTGATCGACCGCATGCCGCGGCTGGCGATTATCCAGGCGGAGGGCGCCAATCCGCTCTATCGGCATTTCCGCGCCGGCTTCAAAAGTTTCGAGCCGGTCAACGCGCAGACTATCGCCACCGCCATCAAGATTGGCAATCCCGTAAACCTGCAAAAAGCCATCCGCACGCTGGAATGGACGAGCGGCGTAGTCGAGCAAGTCAGCGACGAGCAGATCATGGATGCCAAAGCGGTTATCGATGGCGCGGGCATCGGCTGCGAGCCGGCATCGGCCTGTTCAGTGGCGGGCGCCAAGAAGCTGGTCCAAAATGGAACGATCAAACGCGGCGATTCTGTGCTGGCTGTGCTAACAGGCAACGTCTTGAAAGACCCGGAAGCCACCATCGGTTACCATGCCGACCAACTTGCCGGCATCACGTCCGGGTATCGCAATCGCATTCTGCAAGCCGACGACAATATCGCCGAAATCATCCGCTTGCTGGAGTGACAGACCGAAGCTGGCTAAGTCCCTTTCAGCTTGCTTGTCGCGCGGAAACCGCCTCCGGAACCGCTTGCAGCGAGGCATCCAAATCAGCAATGATGTCTAGCGCATCTTCAATGCCGAGCGCGAAACGAACCAGATTGTCCTTAATGCCAATGGCTTGCCGTTCCTCGCTGCTCAGATCGTAGTAGCTGAAGTAGGCCGGCTGCTCAATCAGACTTTCAGTGCCGCCCAGGCTGGGCGCGATGTAAGGGATGCGCAAGCGATCGATAAAGTCGCTGGTCGCCTTTATGTCGCCGGCAACCTCAAAGCTGACGACGCCGCCGTAGCCTTGCATCTGCGCTCTCGCGATCTCGTGATCCGGATGCGAAGGAAGGCCCGGATAATAAACTCGGTCGATCTTGCGGTGCCCTTCGAGGAAGCGCGCAACTTCTAGCCCGGCCTGGTTTTGGTGGCGCACGCGTACCGCCAGGGTTTTCAGCCCGCGCTCCAGCAGATAGGCTTGATGCGGATCCACCACGTTGCCCAGGATTCCGCGCGCATCCTTGAGCGCCTTTATCCGCCCTTTGTCGCCGGCAATCACGCCTGCCAGAACATCATTGTGGCCGCCGATGTACTTGGTGGCGCTGTGCATCACGAAATCGACGCCGTAATCCAGAGGACGCAGGTTGACTGGCGTGGCGAATGTGGTATCGAGCAGGGTCATCGCTCGGTACGCTTTGCCCAACTCTACCAGCCGCCGCAGATCGGCCACGCGCAAGTACGGGTTGGTCGGCGTTTCCGTAAAGATGAATCGCGTTTTCTTCGGTATTATCGCCGCCTCCAGCGCGTCATAATCCGCCATCGGCACGATGCTCGTTTCGATGCCAAACTTCTCCAGCGTCGTCTCGCAAAATTGGCGCGTTCGGCGGTAACAGTCGTCGGTCATCACGATATGTGTACCGGGGCGCAGAACGGTAAGGAATAGCGAGGTCACCGCCGACATGCCGGAGGGATAAACCACAGCATCCTCAGCCCCTTCCAGCTTGGCGATTCGGTTCTCAAGCGCCCAGGAAGAGGGGTTGCCGTAGCGCCCGTATTCCTCGCGGTTCAGCTCCCCGCCATATACTTTCTTGTCCAGGAACTCGATAACTTCGGCGGTATTGTTGAAGGTATATGTAGCGGATTGCACAATTGGCGTAGTCACCGAATGGAAACCCTTGTCACGCGCTGCGCCACCGTGCACCGATGCCGTGCTTGCGCCAATCGATCTTGGTTTCGCTTGAGAATCTTTCGATTTCATGCTTGATTCCTCCCCCAATAGAAAAAGCCCAAACGGCTAACGTTACGCCAGTTTGGGCTTCCGTGTCCTTGAAGCTTAAGTGACTGGGGCACAGTCTACGGAATGACCTGCCGCTCCACATGAATCTGCCGAGCGCTTCAGGTGTTTACCCTCATCTTCCAGAAACATCTGCCGAAATTAGCACCTTCCCATTGCCATCTGGGGGTTGCTGTGGCTTCGCCGAGTCGGTCTCTCCACCACCTCTGGATAAGCGCAAACTTTATCTTTGGTTGTTAATCACTGCGCACTATAACACAGCGGCGGACGAATCGCAAATGACGCGCCGACGTGACGCGGATGTCAAGAAGTATGATATTCTTAATTGTTATCATCTGCCTGTCGCGCGAAGGAAAGTGGATTACTTCAGCATGAATCTACCGACTGTTAATGAAACAGCTTTTAGAGTCCAGGGAGGTCGCGCGCTTTACGGCGAAATCGAAGTGCAGCGCGCCAAGAATGCGATTCTGGCGATGCTGGCGGCGTCTATTGTCGTTGAAGACGGCGAGACCGTCTTGCATCAAGTGCCGGACATCCAGGACGTTGAGCGGGCCTTGGAACTCCTGCGCGCGGTTGGCGCCAGAGTCCATCACGACAAATTGATGAAAACTGTTCGCATTGACGCAGCCGATGTCAGCAGTGGCGTATTGCCCGATGACATCGCCGGACGTTTCCGCGGCTCGGTGTTATTCCTGGCGCCGCTGCAGGCCCGTCTTGGTTACGTTGAATTGCCGGGCAGCGGCGGCTGCGATATCGGCACGCGCAAGATCGATTTTCATCATCGCGGCTTCGCCCGGCTAGGGGCGGACGTCCAGTATTTCGAAGATGGCCGCACCATTATTGAACTTGACGGCGGGCGCTTTCGGGGCGCAATGCTTTATCTGGACTTGCCCAGCCACACCGGTACAGAAAACTTGATGCTGGCGGCCTCATTAGCCGAAGGCAAGACTATCCTCGAAAACGCCTCGGTCGAACCCGAAGTAGTCGACTTCGGCAATTTTCTCAATAAGATGGGCGCCGATATTCAGGGCCTCGGCACCAATACCCTGTTCATCAACGGCGTAGAGAAGCTGAAAGCGGTCGAATATACGCCGATGCCCGACCGTTTGGTTGCCGGAACCATGATGATAGCCTGCGCCATTGCTGGCGGCGATATCACTATACGCAATATCGATCCGTCGCATTTGCGCATAGTCAGCGCGAAGCTGGAGCAAATGGGCGTGGACATCAGCACGGAGACACACACAATTCGCGTACGGCGATCCCGCCATCAGCGCTTGAATCCGATCAATATCCAGACGCACCCCTACCCCGGCTTCCCGACGGATTTGCAACCATGCATAGCGGCGCTGTCCACGCTCTCCGACGGCACGAGCTATATCCGCGAACGCATCTTCGATAACCGCTATGACTACGTTGAGGCTCTGCTGCAGATGGGCGCCGACATTCTCATCAGTCAAAGCGACGTCTGCATTATCAAGGGCGTCGAGCGCATCAAACCAGCTCGCATCAGCGCTGACAACATTCGCTCGGGAGCGACCTTGGTGCTGGCCGCCCTGGCAGCCGACGGCGAAAGCATCATCGACAACGTATATCAAGTTGATCGCGGCTATGAAGCCATCGACGACTTGTTGCGCGCGCTAGGCGCAGATGTCACGCGCATTGAAACCAAGTTTACGCCGCAGCCCGTCTGGTAGATGCCAAAACGCGGCAACAACTTACAGGTGGCGAACCACGGCGGCGGCAAACTCGTCGGTTGAAGCGCTCGCTTGCCCCGGGCTGGCGATATCGGCCGTCCGCAAGCCGGCGTCCAGTGCCGCGTCAATGGCAGCTTCAATCGCTGAGGCCTCATCCTCCAATTGCAGACTGTAGCGCAGAAGCATGGCGGCGCTGAGAAACATGCCGATGGGGTTGGCTTTGCCTTGTCCGGCAATATCCGGCGCAGTGCCATGAACGGGTTCGTAAAGTCCAAATTGATCGGCGCGCAGCGACGCCGACGGCAGCATTCCCAAGCTGCCAGCCAATACCGAGGCCTCGTCGCTGAGGATGTCGCCAAACATATTGCCCGCCACGATCACATCAAAGCTGCCGGGCCGCGTCAGCAGGTGCATCGTGGCCGCATCGACTAACAAGTGCTCCAGCTCAACATCGGCGTATTCCTCATGCACATCGACCACCGTGCGCCGCCACAAGCGCATGGTCGCCAGCACATTGGCTTTGTCCACCGAGCACAGCTTTCCGCGGCGCCCTTGAGCAGCGCGGAAGGCCACGTTGGCAACCTGCTCTACTTCCGAGCGACTATAAGTCATCGTATCATATGAGGAATCGCCATCGCCTTGCTCTTGTCGTTCGCCAAAATAGATGCCGCTGACCAACTCCCGAACAAACAAAATATCGACATCTTGCAGCAATTCGGCGCGCAACGGCGCGTGTTCCACTAATGCCGGATACGCTTTTACCGGCCGCAAATTGGCGAATAAGCCGAAGTGCTGACGCAGCTCCAGCAGACCGCGCTCCGGTTGCACAGTCGCAGTCGGGTCGGACCATTTTGGACCCCCGACAGCGCCCATAAGAATGGCATCGGCGTTTTCGCAAATTTTAACCGTTTCGGCGGGCAGCGGATCGCCCGTCTCGTCAATGGCGATACCGCCGATCAAGCCTTCGACGAATGTGAATTCGTGGCCGAACTTCTCAGCTATCACCGACAATAATTCGGTAGACTTCGCCACTACCTCGGGCCCAATGCCGTCGCCGGGCAAAACTGCAATCGTCGCTTTCATATTAGTCTCTCTCCATGTTTGCAGCAGCGACAAGTCCTGGACCGGTCGCCACAAAAAAGAATCGGTTATTTGCTACTGCTTGATTACTGCCGGCTGTTGCATTTCGCCCGCCTCTGCAACCGAGAGGCCGTATTCCACGCTGTCGACCAGCGCCAGCCAACTCGAACAGATGATGTCGGTGCCGGCGCCGACGGTGCTCCAGCGCTCCTTGCCGTTATAGGAGTCGATCAAGACCCGCGTCATAGCGCCAGTGGCGTGCTCGCTATCGAGGATGCGCACCTTGTAGTCCACCAACTGAATATCCCTAAGAGCGGGATACTTCGGCAACAGCGCTTTCCGCAGCGCCAGGTCCAGCGCGTTCACCGGCCCGTTGCCCTCGGCGGCCGTATGCGCGATATCGCCGTCGATATCCAGCTTGACCATCGCCTCGGCCAGCTGACCTCTGCCGCGCCTGTCTTCCACGATGACGGTGAAGTCGATCAGGTTGAAAAGCGGCTCATAGTTCGGGGCGGCGCGATGCAGGCGAACCGCCACCGATGCCTCGGCGCCTTCAAAGGAGAAACCGGCGCTCTCCAATTCTTTCACTTCGTTGAGCACGGATACCGCCTCGTCCGTGGAGACGTCCAGGCCCAGCTCTTCCGCCTTGCTCAGCAGATTGCCGCGCCCCGACAAGTCGGACACCAGGACGCGCGTTTGGTTGCCCACCTGCTCCGGTTCGATATGCTGGTAGCTGTCTACGTTGCGCCGCATCGCCGCCACATGAATCCCGCCTTTGTGCGCGAAGGCGCTCTTGCCGACGTAGGGCAGGTGCGTGTCAGGCGCCAGATTTGCGATTTCAGCCACAGCGCGCGACAGGTGTGTCAGCGTAGCCAGATTGCCGTCAGCCGCCAAACAAGGCAGGCCCATTTTGATTATCAGGTCGGGAATAATGCTGCAGAGATTCGCGTTGCCGCAGCGCTCGCCATAGCCGTTGATCGTACCCTGTACATGCACAGCCCCGGCCCGAACCGCGGCCAGCGAATTAGCGACGGCTACCTCGCCGTCATTATGCGTGTGAATGCCAAACTGCGCATCCGGGAATAGCTCGCGCGCTTTGAAGACAAACTCGGCGATTTCCCAAGGCATGGAGCCGCCATTGGTATCGCAGAGCACGATGACATCAGCGCCGCCGGCAGCCGCAGCGGCCAGCGTATCAAAGCCATATTCCATATCCAGCTTGGCGCCGTCGAAGAAGTGTTCGGCGTCGTAGATCACTTCCCTGCCCTGCGCCTTCAAGTATGCCAGACTGTCCTCGATCATCTTCAAGTTTTCGCCGGCGGTCGTTTGCAGCACTTCCTTGACATGCAGCATAGAAGTTTTGCCGACAACGGTAACCACCGGCGTATGGGCCTCGACAAGCGCCCGAATATTGGCATCGTCTTCCGGCGCGATGCCCTTGCGGCGCGTCGAGCCGAATGCGGCTATCTTTGAATGTCTCAGATCCGTCTCGCGCACTTGATCGAAGTACATCACATCTTTGGGGTTGGAGCCGGGCCAGCCGCCTTCGATGTAGTCGATGCCCAATTCATCGAGCAAGCGCGTAATATGAAGCTTGTCAGCTACCGATAGCGAAATTCCTTCACGCTGGCTGCCGTCCCGCAGAGTGGTATCGTAAATCGCGATTTTCGCATTCACGCTCGACATCCCCTTCCTCCTCGGTCGCTTCTGGGCGCGCTTGTTAGGCGCTGGTTACGACGCGCTGCGGATTCTCAGACTCGTATGCGCGAACATCATCATTCAGCGCCAGCAGATAGCCAAGCTGATCCACGCCGTTGAGCAAGCAATACTTGGCGAAGCCATCCAGCGGAAAACTGACCGCGCGTCCGTCGGGCAGCGTCAAGGTCTGCGCTTCGACATCAACGCTGACGCTTGTGCTGGGGTCTTCTTCGGCCAGGCTGAACAGTTGCTGCTGCGTCTCTGCATCGACGACTATCGGCAGTAAACCATTCTTCAGCGAGTTGTTGCGAAATATGTCAGCGAAGTCGGTGCTGATTACCGCTTTGAAGCCGGCGCCCAGCAAGGCCCAGGGCGCATGCTCGCGGGAGCTGCCGCAGCCGAAGTTGTTGCCCGCGATCAAGACCGAAGCGCTGCTATATTCGGGGCGATTGAGCACAAACTCCGGATTTGGCGTTTCGCCGTCTTCCAGGTAGCGCCAGTCGCAAAAGGCGGCCTTGCCCAAACCTTCCTTGTCAGTCACCTTGAGGAAGCGCGCCGGTATGATTTGGTCGGTGTCAATATCGTTGACCGGTATAGAGACGATGCTTCCACTAATGCGGCTTACTTTGTCCACGGAGATCCTCCTCAGTTCAATCCGGTGAGCATGGCGCGCGGATCCGTCACCGAGCCGGCCACAGCCGATGCCGCGGCAGTGAGCGGGCTGGCCAGGAAAGTCCGGCCGCCCTTGCCCTGCCGCCCTTCAAAGTTGCGATTGCTGGTTGAGACAGCGTATTGACCGGGCTCCAGTTGGTCGCCATTCATGGCGATGCACATGGAACAGCCGGCTTCGCGCCACTCGGCGCCGGCCGCTCTGAAGATCTCATGCAGGCCTTCGCTTTCGGCCTGCTTCTTCACTTGCTGCGAGCCCGGCACCACCATCATGCGCACGGAGTCAGCAACTTTGCGGCCCTGCATAAATTGCGCCGCCTGCCGCAGGTCCGAGATGCGTGAATTAGTGCAGCTGCCGATGAATACCACATCTATGGCTTTGCCCAGCAGCTGCTGCCCCGGCGCCAGGTCCATGTAGGTCAGCGCCTTCTCCAGCGCAATCTTCTTATTGATATCGCGCTCGTCTTCCGGGGCTGGCACCGCCGCGTCGATCGGCATGCCCATGCCCGGATTGGTGCCGTAGGTAATCATCGGAATCAGCTCATCGGCGCGCAGCGTGATTTCCTGGTCGAATGCGGCGCCGTCATCCGTCGGCAATTCTCGCCAGCGCGCGACAGCTGCATCCCAATCGGCACCCTGCGGCGCATGCTGGCGACCCTGAATATATTCAAACGTAGTGTCATCCGGGGCGACCATGCCGGCGCGCGCGCCACCCTCAATGGACATGTTGCAGACGGTCATCCGCCCTTCCATGCTCAGGCTGCGGATCGCTTCGCCGCGATATTCGAATACGTGGCCGGTGCCACCGCCGATGCCGATCCGCGCGATGACCGCCAAGATGATGTCCTTGGCCGTGACGCCGTCGCCCAGTCTGCCCTCTACATTGACCGCCATGGTATTCGGTCGGTTCTGCAGCAAGGTCTGCGTCGCCAACACATGGCCGACTTCGCTGGTGCCAATGCCGAAAGCCAGCGCGCCAAATGCGCCATGCGTGCTGGTGTGGCTGTCGCCGCAAACGATGGTCATGCCCGGCTGCGTCAATCCCTTCTCAGGCCCGATCACATGCACGATGCCTTGATGCTCATCGCCTAAGGCGTACATGGGAATGCCAAAGTCGTCGCAATTCTTGGTGAAGGTATCAAGCTGCTTGGCCGCCATGGCATCAGCCACCGGAATGATCCCCAGCTCATTTCTGGGCGTGGTCGGCGTGCTGTGATCCATCGTGCCAATCGTTTGGTCGGGTCGGCGCACCTTCAGGCCTCGCTCGCGAATCATGGAAAATGCCTGCGGCGACGTCACCTCATGCACCAGGTGCAAGTCGATGTAAAGAACAGCCGGCGCATCGTCGCTCTGCTCGCGCACGATATGCCTGTCCCACACTTTTTCGAAGAGCGTACGCCGTTTGCCATTTTGCTTCATTTCTATTTCCTCATCACACTTGTATACGATTACGAAGCGCTAAGCCCGACGGTAGCCACTTCGCCTTCCGGCGCCCGGTCGCCCAGCCCCATGGCGGCAATCATGCGATTGAGCGCCGCGACATAAGCTTTGACGCTGGAGACTACGATATCACTGTCGGCGCCGTATCCGCCAAAGGTGCGCGGACTTTCTAGCGGGGAAATCCGCACGGTCACCTCACCCAGCGCGTCGATGCCCTCGGTGACGCTATGGACGTTGAATTCCAGCAGCTCATTGGGCGCCTTGATGACCAGGTCCACCGCGCGATACGAGGCGTCCACCGGCCCGGTGCCGACAGCGGAAACGACAAATTCCTCGCCGTCCTGGTCGAGCATCTTCACTGTGGCGGTGGGCAAACCCATTGTGCCGCAGACCACTTGAATATCGACCAGGCGAAAGAAGTCCTCCGGTTTATGCGCCGCTTCATCCGCGACTAGCGCTTCCAAATCGGCATCAGTGACTGATTTCTTCAAGTCCGCCAGCTCTTTGAAGCGCCGGAAGACATCCATCAACTCGTCGCCATCGACCTCGTAGCCCAGCTCGCGCAAGCGCACGCGCAAGGCATGACGGCCGCTATGCTTGCCCAAGACCAGCTTGCTCTGCGTCAAGCCGACATCTTCCGGTGTCATAATCTCAAAGGTTTCGGCATTCTTGAGTACGCCGTCTTGATGAATGCCAGACTCGTGAGCGAAGGCGTTGGCGCCGACGATCGCTTTGTTCGGCTGCACCGGCATGCCCATGTAATTGCGCACCAGGCGGCTGGTCTTCATGATCTGCGTCGAGTCGATATTCGTGCGCAAATCATAAAAGCCTTTGCGCGTGTGGATGGCCATCACAACTTCTTCCAGGCTGGTATTGCCGGCGCGCTCGCCGACGCCGTTGATGGTCACCTCTACCTGTCGTACGCCACGCCTTAGCCCGGCCAGCGTATTTGCGGTTGCCAGTCCCAGGTCATTGTGGCAATGCACCGACCAAATCACGCCGCTGCCCGGTCCAGCGCCCGGCGTCTCGTTGATCAGCATTTCCAGGGTATCAGCCCATTCGCTGGGCATGACATAGCCGACCGTATCCGGGATATTCAAAGTCGTCGCGCCGCACTCAACCGCCACAGCGCAGGCCTGGATCAGGTACTCAGTATCGGTGCGGCCGGCGTCCATGGGGCTGAATTCCACATCATCGCAGAGGCTCTTGGCCAGCGTGACTCCACTGCGGATTAGCTCCAAGCCTTCGTCTCTGTCGATGCGCAGCATGGCCAGGTGACTGGGAGACGTGCCCAGAAAGGTGTGGATGCGGGGTTTCGCCGCTTCCTTGACGCCGTCCCAAGCCGCGCGAATATCGCTTTCGACCGAGCGCGCCAATCCGGCGACGGTGGGACCGTCTATCGTGCCGACTTCACGGGCGATTCGCTGAACCGCTCGCAGATCGTCCGGTGAAGCCGCCGGGAAACCGGCTTCGATGACGTCAACGCCCAAGCGAGATAGCTGCCGCGCGATTTCCAGCTTCTCGGCGCTGGACAGGGTCGCGCCCGGGCTCTGCTCGCCATCGCGCAGCGTGGTATCGAAGATGATGACGGTATTATCGTCGTAAGTTCGCGTAACCATTTGGAGCTGTTCCTTTACTTAGTCGAATCAGGTCGGGAGTGCTGTACAACCGGCTTAAGCCAGTAAGACCATCCTCAGCCATACAGGGACCTCCCTTCGTCGATTCGTCTTCCGCAGCAAAGGCGCGATCGCTTGCTCGTCAGTCTTGCTGTTTGATGTTCTTGGCATCCAGGAAAGGCATCATCTGGCGCAGATCCGCGCCCACCTTCTCCAGCAGCAAGTCATGCTCGCGTTGTCGGCGAGCGTTGAAATTCGGCCTGCCCTGCTTGTTCTCTTCGATCCACTCGCGGGCGAACTCGCCATTCTGGATGCGCTGCAATACACCCGCCATCTCTTCTTTCACCGATTCTTCGAATTGATCGCCGGTGACGTATCCGCCCTGCTCGGCCGTATTGCTGACGCTATACCACATATAACTCAGCCCGCCCTCGTAGAGCAGATCGACGATGAGTTTCAGTTCGTGCAAGCATTCGAAGTAAGCGATTTCCGGCTGATATCCGGCTTTGACGAGTGTCTCGAAGCTGGCGCGGATCAGCGCGGTGACGCCGCCGCAGAGCACCACTTGCTCGCCGAACAAGTCGGTCTCGGTCTCTTCCTTGAAGGTCGTCTCGATGACCCCGGCGCGCGTACAGCCGATCGCCTTGGCGTAAGCCAGCGCATTGGCCGTGGCATTGCCGCTGGCATCTTGCTCTACGGCGATCAATCCCGGCGTGCCAGCGCCTTCTATGAATACTTCGCGCACGCGATGGCCCGGCGCTTTGGGCGCGATCATGGCTACGTCGACAGACGCCGGCGGCACAATCTCCTTGAAGTGAATGTTGAAGCCATGGGCAAACATGAGCATGGCGCCCGCTTTCAGATTGGGCGCGATATGCTCGTCATAGACCGCGCCCTGCCGGGTGTCAGGAATGAGCACCATGACAATGTCGGCCTGCCTGGTCGCCTCCGCGACTGTGTAGACCTTCAATCCGTCGGCCTCAGCTTTGGCCTTGCTCTTGCTGCCTTCATGCAGACCGATTATTACATTTTGGCCGTTGTCGCGCGCGTTAAGCGCATGCGCGTGCCCCTGGCTGCCATAGCCGATCACCGCAATCGTCTTGCCCTCGAGCAATGACAAGTCCGCGTCTTTGTCGTAGTAAAGTGTCGCCATCTAGCTTACCTCTCCTGAACTGTGTGATTGAATAATCTCGCGGCCGGATGCGCCGCTGCGTATCGCGCTAGACAATTCGCCCGTTGCCTCTGTCAGCTTTTGCGGCAGCATCAGCCAAAGCTCGGCGATTGATGAAATTCGTATCATGGATGCGCGTGCCGCGCCCCATCGACACCACGCCTGTGCGAATCATCTCCACGATGCCGGTCGGCCGAACCTCCTCGATGAATGCTTCCAGAACGGATTCCGTTCCCACCATTTCAATGATGGCGACCTTTGGTCCAACGTCCACGATTCGCGCCGGGTAGCGGTCGCAGATTTCAGTAATGGTATTGCGCGATTCCGCATCATCATTGCGCACTTTAATCAACGCCAGATCACGTTCAATGTGGGGTTCGTTGTCAAGCACCCGCACGTCAATCACGTTGACCAGCTTCTGCAAGTTGGCGGCGATTTTCATGGCGTATTCCGGACCCGCGACGACTCGTATGGTCATGCGCGAGATATGGGGTCGATGCGTGCGGCCGACGGTAAGACTGTCGATGTTGAATGCGCGGCGGCGGAACATGCTCGCGATGCGGTTCAAAACGCCCGGCTCATTCTCGACCAGCGCCACGACGGTCATTTTGTTGTCAGTCTTTGCTTCTGCCATCATGCTTCTCCTGGTTTTGGCCGGCGTTTCATATCGTGCAAATCCGCGCCGGCGGGCACCATCGGGTACACCATCTCTTCTTTCTCGACCACGAATTCGATCAATGTCGGGCCATCGATACCACGCGCATACTGCACGGCATCTTCGATCTCATCGCGCTGGGCTACGCGCCGATTGGGGATATCGTAGGCGTCCGCCAGTTTGCAGAAATCCGGATTCACCATCGGCGTGGCCTGATAGCGCTTCTCGAAGAACAGCTCCTGCCATTGCCGGACCATGCCCAGGAAGTGGTTGTTGATGATAGCTATGTTGACGTTGATGTTTTCTTGCTTGGCCGTCGCCATTTCGCACAAGGTCATCTGAAAGCCGCCGTCGCCGACGATGGCCCAGATTTCCTCATCGGGCTTGCCAAATTTGGCGCCGATAGCTGCGGGAAAGCCGAAGCCCATCGTGCCCAGCCCACCGCTCGTGAGCAAAGTGGCCGGGCGCTGATGCGGGTAATACTGCGCTTCCAACATCTGGTGCTGGCCCACATCGGTTACCGTAATGGCCTCGCCGCCGGTCAAGCGCCAGATGTCGTTGATCACCTGCGCCGTCATCAATTTGCCCGGCGTCTCGTAATTCAGAATGTCGCGCTCGCTGGAGTCTTCCAGCCAATCCCGTATCTGCCGCACCCATTCGGGGTGGGATTTCTGCGCCAATTTCGGCAGCAGCTGCGTCAGCACCGTCTTCAAATCGCCGGCGATGCCGACATCAGCTTTCACGTTCTTGTTGATTTCCGAGCGGTCGATATCGACATGAATCTTGCGCGCGTTCACGGCATAAGTTTTCAAGTTGCCGGTTACGCGGTCGTCAAAGCGCATGCCCAGCGCGATCAAAAGATCGGCCTCTTGAATGGCCAGGTTGGCGGAAGCTTCCCCGTGCATGCCCATCATGCCAATCACGAGCGGATGATCTTCGGGCAAGGCGCCTTTGCCCAGCAGCGTAAGCGCAACGGGAATCTGCGCGCGTTCCGCCAGCTCGCGCACTTCGTTCATCGCGCCGGACATCGTTATGCCGTGCCCAGCCAAAATAATGGGCCGCTCCGCCTCGTCTATGAGCCGCAGCGCGCTGTCAATCTCGTGTGTGCGAGCTTCCGATGGCGGGTGATAGCCCGGCAGCTGCACATCGGCTTCGGGGTACACAAATTCGATTTCAGCAGTTTGCACATCTTTGGGCACATCGACCAATACCGGGCCCGGCCGCCCGGTACGCGCGATGTGGAACGCTTCTTTGATGGTATAGGCCAGGTCGTTGACGTCAGTCACCAGATAATTGTGTTTGGTGATCGGCAGCGTGACGCCGGTAACATCAGTCTCCTGAAAGGCGTCGGAACCAATGGCCGGTATCGGCACCTGCCCAGTGATCGCCACGATGGCGGATGAGTCCATCATCGCCGTCGCCAGGCCAGTCACCAGATTAGTAGCGCCGGGACCGCTGGTGGCGATACAAACGCCGACTTTTCCCGTAGCGCGCGCGTAACCGTCCGCCATGTGGGAAGCGCCTTGTTCGTGGCGCACAAGGACATGATGAATGCGGTCGTCGTACTTGGCCATGGCATCGTAGGTCGGCAGGATTGCGCCTCCCGGATAACCAAACATGACATCGACGCCTTCCTTCAACAAGCATTCCATGATGATTTCCGAACCCTTGAGCTTCATCATAGCCTCCCGCTTCTCCTGCGCGTCCAATTAATGCCGATTAGGCATTTACGTGCGTCAGCCAATTGTATTTATCAGGCGCTTCTCCGGCCGTGATGGCGAAGAATTCGCGCTGCACCGCTTCGGTTATCGGCCCGCGACCGCCGCAGCCAATAGGAATGCGATCGACAGACTTTACCGGCGTGACCTCGGCCGCTGTGCCGGTGAAGAAAATTTCGTCGGCCATATACAGCATCTCCCGCGCCACCGGCTGGAAGCGAACCTCCACCCCCTGGTCGGCCAGTATCGTCAAGGCGCTGTCGCGCGTGATGCCCATCAAAATCGACGACCAGGCGCCCGGCGTGTATACAATGCCGTCCATGATGACAAAGATGTTTTCGCCGGCGCCCTCGCTCACGTAGCCGTTGACATCCAGCGCGATGCCTTCCTGGAAGCCGTTGTCGTGCGCTTCCATGCTCACAAATTGGCTGTTGACATAGTTCCCGCCCGCCTTCACCAGCGCCATGTGCGTATCCGGGGCCATACGCCGGAAGGAGCTGATTTGCACGTCGACGCCTTGCTCGATAGCTTCAGCGCCCAGATAACGCCCCCACTCCATGGTGAAAATCACAGTCTCGGTCTTCGTCCGGCCGCGTCCTTCCAGGCCAAGCGCCCCCGCGCCGCGGAAGATGATGGGACGGATATAACAGGAAGCATGGCCGTTGCGGCGAACTGTCTCGAGTAAGGCCGCATCAAGAGACTCCGGATCGTTGTCGTGATCGATGCGCATGACCTTCGCGCCTTGCATTAGCCGCTCAGTGTGCTCTCGCAGGCGGAAAACCGCCGCGCCCTGCGGCGTATCGTAAGCGCGGATTCCCTCAAATACGCTGGAACCGTAGTGCAGCGCATGGGCGCTTACGTGAACGGTCGCGTCCTCCCAGCGTACATATTCTCCATTGCGCCAAATCCATTCAGCCGTCATGTATTCATCCTTTGTCGCAACATTCAGCTAATCGTACAGCTAATCAAAAACGCTTGCGCTTTCAAGATTATCGAAAGAAACAAGCGTCAATACACGAAAACTCGCTGGGCGGGAATAAAATCGCCACGCCGGCATATAGTCGGTCTGGCGCCACGTCCTCTTCAGTCTAGTCTCAGCGTCCATCTCAGATTCTCGCCATCGTCGTCTTATAAACTAAAAAGCCCCCCTTGGCTTGGGAGGCTCTCGATTGCTTTCCTTATGCGCATTCGCCGCCCAAGCCGTTACAGTCCACTGATAATCCCGAGGACGATGACAAGGACGATAATAAGGATCAACTTGCTTCTGCTGCTGCGCACGGCGTCTCTCGATTAGTCCGATTTAGCCTCGCGAGATTAGCGAATAATGTCTCAACTGTCAAGTAAGTGGATGCGATCATCCTAATAAAGGCAAAACTTTCGTGCATACTGACATGACACCTTCGGGCACAATGCACAGTTACCGCTCTAGCCGCGCTTTTGCATGCTCAATTTGCAGCTTCACCGCTTTCGACGCTGTGCCGCCGAAGGAGGTCCGCTGTTCCACCGAGCGACCGTAGTCAAACACCGCCGCGACATCTTCAGCGAAATGGCTGCTGACGCCTTGCAGCGTGTCCAGATCCATATCTGAAAGCGCCACGCCTCGCTCGGCCGCAATACGCACAATGGCGCCCACAGCGTGATGCGCCTGCCGAAAGGGCAGACCCTTTTTCACCAGATAGTCGGCCAGGTCCGTCGCCAGCAAGTCTTCGCTCAGCGCCTCAGACATGGCATCGACGTTGATCGCCAAACTGGCTACCGTGGCCGTGATCACCGGCAGCAGACGAAACATATTAGCGAGCGAGTCGAAGAGCGCCTCTTTGTCTTCCTGCAAGTCTTTGTTGTAACCGCTGGGCAGGCCTTTTAATGTCGTGAGAAAACCAGCCAGGTTGCCGATCAGCCGTCCCGTCTTGCCACGCATCAGTTCCATCGGGTCGGCGTTGCGCTTCTGCGGCATCAGGCTCGAGCCGGTGCTGTAGCGATCGTCCAGCGTGATAAAGCCAAAGGCCGGATTCGAATAGATCAAGATGTCTTCCGCCAGCCGACTCAGGTGAACCGCGCAAAGCGACGCGACATAGAGCAGATCGGCGACAAAATCACGATCGCTGACGGCATCCAGGCTGTTCTCGCTGGGACGCTCAAAGCCCAGGTCCGCAGCGATTTGATGCCGGTCGACCGGAAAGGGATTACCCGCCAGCGCGCCCGATCCCAGCGGGCACTCGGCCATCCGCTCTCGAGCAGAGCGCAATCGATCCAGGTCGCGCTCAAACATCCAGAAGAAACTCATCAACCAGTGGGCGACGCTGATTGGCTGGGCCGGCTGCAGGTGGGTGTAACCCGGCAGAACTGTATCGCAATGGCCCTCGGCCTGAGACAAGAGCGCCGTCTGCAACAATCGCAGTTCGCTCGCCAAGTTATCCGCGGCGCGCATCGCCCAAAGTCGGAAGTCGGTCGCCACCTGGTCATTGCGGCTGCGCCCTGTATGCAGTTTTCCCCCGACTTCGCCGACGATTTCTGTCAGCCGCCGCTCAACCGCGGTGTGGATATCTTCATCGCTTTCGGCGAATTCGAAGGCATCCGCATCAAATTCCTGCATGACTTGCCGCAGCCCGCCGATGATGCTTTCCGCTTCCGCTGGCGTGATGACCTTGGCATCGGCCAGAGCGCGAGCGTAAACGATGCTGCCTTCGATGTCCTCGGCATACAAGACGTGATCAAATTCGATGCTGTCGTTCAGCGCGCGCAGAATTTCGTCGCTGGCGTGGCTGAATCGTCCGCCCCACAGGTTCATGCTATTTGCCTCAGTCGCGCTTGAAGCGGCTGTAATCAGGACGCGTGTAGTCGGTGAGCGCGCCGCCTTCCGCTTCCAGCATGGCCTCTACTTTTATCGGCAGGCCAAAGAGCTGAATAAATCCGTGCGCGTCTTGCTGATTGTAGACGTCCTCTTCGCCGAAGGAGGCGTAGTCTTCCCGATACAGACTGTACGGGCTTTTGCGGCCGGCCACGATGATATTGCCCTTGTACAGCTTGAGCCGGACGGTACCGGTAACGGTCTCCTGCGTCACCGTCACAAAGCCGTCCAGCGCCTCGCGCAGCTTGCTGTACCACATGCCATTGTAAACGAGCTCGGCATACTTGGGCGCGACCATGTCCTTGTACTGCATCGTATGCTTGTCAAGGCAGATACTCTCCAAGAGTTGATGCGCGCGATGCACAATCGTGCCGGCCGGCGTCTCGTATACACCGCGGCTCTTCATGCCGACAAGTCGGTTCTCCACGATATCCGTGCGTCCGATGCCGTGGCGCCCACCCAGCTCATTGAGCGCTACAAACAGCTCAACCGCGCTCATTTCTTGGCCATTTAGTTTGACCGGATTGCCACGCTGAAAGCCGATTTCGATATATTCGCCTTCGTCGGGCGCCTCTTCGGGGGCGCTAGTCAATTGATACATCAGGTTCTCGGGCTCGTTCCAGGGATTCTCCAACAGGCCGCCTTCGTGGGAGAGATGGAAGATATTGCGATCGCGACTGTAGATGTCTTTCTCGGTATGAGACACGGGCACGCGGAATTCTTCAGCGTAAGCCAGCGCGTCTTCTCGCCCGCGGATATCCCATTCGCGCCAGGGGGCGATCGTCTTCAGCTTCGGATTCAGCGCCATGGTCGAGACTTCAAAGCGGACTTGGTCGTTGCCCTTGCCGGTGCAGCCATGGGCCACGGCATCGGCATTCTCCAAGGCGGCGATCTCCACCATGTGCTTGGCGATCAGCGGACGCGCGAAGGAAGTTCCCAGCAAATACTCCCGCTCATACACCGCGCCGGCGCGCAGGGTCGGGAAGACGAAGTCGGTCAGAAACTCCTCGCGCAGGTCCCGCACGTATAACTTGGACGCGCCCGAGGCGATGGCTTTGTCTTCCAGGCCCTCAAGCTCCTCTTCCTGCCCAAGGTCGGCGCAGAAACAAATTACCTCGCAGCCGTAGTTATTTTTCAACCAAGGCACGATTACCGAAGTATCGAGCCCGCCGCTATATGCCAGCACAACTTTCTTCACTTCCGCCGCATCCATCGCAATGCCCCACCATTCTGATCGCTATAAGCAGCCTAGTTTACGCAAAGATTCAAGTTTTGGAAGTGGTTGGTCAACTTAAGGCGGGGATAGCACGCGCAAACCGCAAGGCACAACGGCTTGTGAACTGCGCGCCGCGCGGCTACAATGCCTCAGGCATAAGCGACGGGCATTTCGAGACAGGAAAGACGATGACGACCGTAGAGCAACTCAAGAACCTGCGTGACCAAAAATCGCGTCCGCATTTGGAACAGTACGCGCCGGTATGGCTTCTGCGCGAAGATATCTTCGCCGAAGACGAATCGATTCAGTTTCATGTCTTGTTCCAGCACAATTTGCACGGCTGGGTCGACCGCCGCTACCGCTACGACGGCTTCAATGACACGCTCTACCACAAAGGGCAGACACTGGTCTCGGAAGACGAGGCGCTTGAGTTAATGGTCGAGGCGCCTTACATAGAAGCCCGGGTCGCCGATGTGCCCAACTCCTACGGTGGCTAGGCGTTTTTCAGCGCTTGATCCGCCACCTCGTCAAATACGCGCCTAAGCCGACGCGCAATCTCCGACCAGGCGTAGGTCTTCGCTACTCGCGATGCGCTTACGCCCATTGATGCCGTTTTGCCTGGATTACTGAGCAATTGGATAATGCAGTCCGCCAGCGAGATTGGTTCGCGCGCCGGCATGTGAAAACCCGTCTCTTGATCCCGCACCAGGAATTGCAGGCCACCCACTTGCGACGCGATCACCGGTGTGCCCGATGACATCGCTTCCAGCGCCACCATGCCAAATGACTCGTAATCAGAAGGCATGATGACAGCCGTGGCCGCCGTATAATAGCGGGGTAATTCCGGCTGTTCCTTGGCGCCCGCAAAACTGACCAAGCGATCGATGCCCAGCTCGACGCTCATGGTCTGCAGACGATTCATTTCACGATCGTCGCCGCGGTGCGGGTCTCCGCCGACTATCATAAAGTGCAGTCGCCGCAGCATAGCCGGCGCCCGCTCCCGCAGTACATGCAGCGCCTCCAGAATCGTATCCACGGCTTTCAGCGGCTCAATCCTGCCGACGAAGAGCAGCATATGCCCGTCTGGTTTCAGGCCCAGGGATTCCCGCGCTTCATGCGCAGACATGCCCTTTTGAAAGTGTCCGGCATTTACGCCGGGTGGAATCACCGTAATCTGTTTACGAGTAGCGCGATACAGCCAACGCAGTTGCGCCTGCTCGGCGGGCGTGGCGGCGATGATGCGATCGGCCGACTGCAAAATCTGCATCTCAGTCATGATGCGGACGTCAGGCTGATAGCGGGCGTTCAAGGCGATTCGTTTCTTCATATGACCCAGCGTGTGGTACATGTGCGCAAAGCGCGTGCCCCAAGCCTCTTTGAGCTTCGCCGCCACCCAGCCGCTGAGCCAGTAGTGGCTGTAGACGATGTCGTAGCGCAGGTTGCGCAAGGTGGCGAAAGCCATCAGCGCGGCCGTAAATTCGGACAGATGGTCGTAGTGCTCTTCAGGTGTCGAGGGCAGTAAAGGTCCGGCTTTCAGGTAGACGACGCGGACATTTTCACCGATGGATGAATCAATCTCCGGGTCCAACTCATGCGAGCGCCGGGTGAAGATATCGACAGATATTCCCTGATGGCCCAATTCACGCGACAGTTCGCGGATGTACACATTCATGCCGCCCGTTTTGGCGCCACCCATTGGCGCGAGCGGGCTGGTGTGGACAGAGATGAGCGCGATCCTGCGTACGGGCATTGTCACTCCGCGGTCGGCGCGGGCGGGTTTAGCTGGCTCTGATATTCATCACCGGGTTATCGCGGCCGCCCATGCGATACTTGTAGGGTTCGTCGCCGCGCAGAAAATCATAGGTCTGGTAGCCCTGCTCAATCGCATGACGGATGCTGTAGGCAAGCAAGACGATTCCCGGGCTGAGGTCGGCGTAATCCCGGTGATCGTGCCCCGAGTTGTAAACCATCACCCGGTCGCCGTATACGAAGTTAATGTAGGCAGCCGCGCGCTCCTCATCGACAGTCAGAAATTTCATCTGCAGCCAGCCGCATTCTTGCAGCAAGGAGACAATTTTGCGGAAGAAGCGCAGATTCTTGTCGTTGCGCAGAAAGGCTGCTTTTTCCGGATCGCTGGCCGCCATCAGCCGGACGAAGTGGGTGACTTCTTCCTCCAAGTCATGGCGACCGTTGACGATATACCAGTCGATCGTCTTGTCGCTGCCCTGTATTCGCCTGATCTTGCGCCGCAGCTCGTGACGCTGCTTCTTGTCAAGCATGCGGAGATAGCCGGTCCAATCTTTGGGCAGCTCAATAATCGGGCAAACTTCTTGCTGCACGACGTCTGTGCTGAAGCCGCGTTCTTCCAGCAACCCGGGCAGAATCTTTCGCGACGGTGAATCAAAGGGGATATTGCAAAAATCAAGCACATCAAAGTCTTCGCGACAGGCGGCAAAATAGTCCGCGAAGGCGGCAAATACGGCCGTTAAATGCTCTTGGTCTACGATGAAATCAAGGTAGTCAGTTACATCGACGCAACCAATGATCTGTATAGTTCGCTTGCCGACGGATTCCGTTACGAATAGCGGCGCGATGCCAACAAGCTGTCCATCTTGACGACACGCCAATACGCGCAAGTCGCCGGGGCAATACGCCTCCCACCAAGTCTTCTGCCACTCCCAAGTGTAAAAGACATGATTCACTGGCGCGCGCTGCAGCAACGGATTCCACTCCCGCTGCAACACATCGAATGCTGAATCCGCAGTATAGGCTGTGATTTCCACGCCAGGCAGTTCTCCTTTCCGGTTAAACATCCGCTTATACCGTATCTGAGACATTTCGTACTAACTGATTCTTACATCCGCTGGCAGGCTGCGGGCAGCCATTCTACTTATACCGACGATGCTTTGGGCGTTTCGGGATCGTTGCCCCATTCCATCCAGGAGCCGTCGTAGAGTCGCAAGTTCTCAGCGCCGGCAATTTCCATCGCCAGCATGCCAAATGTGGCCGAAACACCCGAATTGCAGTAAAGCACCGTGTCGTCCGCATCAAGCGCGATGCCCGAACTTTCGAGAACATGCCGCAGATCATGAGTCGATTTCACTGTCAGATTCTCGTTGACCATGGTCTGCCACGGCACATTTATCGCTGAGGGAATATGTCCCGCTGTATCAGCGCACGACGACTGCCCGGCGTATTCGGCGGGCGAGCGCACATCGATCAGTTGCATGTCCCCCGCCGCCAGCCCCGCCTGAATCTCCTCCGCTGTCGCTTTCAGCCTGGTCTGTTCTTGCGCGACAAAGGTCCTGCGCTCAAATTGCCGGACAGCCGGCGTGACTTGCCGACCCTCCGCCAGCCAGCGTTCCCAGCCGCCATCCAGAACACGCACATCGTTATGCCCGTAATAGCGCAAGGTCCAGCGCATCCGACAAGCGAACATGCCGGCCGCGTTGTCATAGACGATCACCTGATGGTCGTTGCCAATGCCCAAGCGCGACATCAGTCCGGAAAAACGCTCCGACGACGCGATGTCATTGGAGGGCGAACCCGGTTCCACGATGTCGACCTGCCAGTCAACGAACAAGGCATTGGGAATATGAGACGCCAGGTATCCCGCCTTATCGGTAAGGTAGTGAGGGGGAGGCTGCGTCGGCGGCAGCACTTTGCCGCGAAGTTCCACAATGCGCAGATTCTCATCATCCAATTGCGCTTCCAGCCAAGCAGTTGACACCAGTGGCGATTGCATAACCTTTATCCCAACCCAGACGTCATTATTTCCACTGATTTTACTTGGAATTATGCGATCTAGCGAGAATTGCTGAGTTTTCACTAATCCGGCGTGTCAGATATAATGAGACAGGTTAAGATTTGCGGTCGCCAATCGGCGCTGGAAGCCACGAAAGTCGCTGATGAAAAAACGTATTCGCGGACTTAAACGGTCCGTGTTTCTGCTGGATTTCGACTTGTACCGCGTCAACGTGCCGATACGTGACTATCCCGGTCAACACTTGAGCGTCATTGATCTGCATCCACAGGACATCGACTCAACAATTCTTTTTCAGCACGGATTCGCCGGCGTGGCTGAGTCCTGGGAGTATCAGCTCGCGCGCTTCGCCAGCCAATACCGCGTAATTGCGCCCGATCTGCGCGGCCACGGACAAAGCGACGCGCCCCACAGCCAGTATTCCATGTCCGAATTGGTGCAAGACATGCATGACATTCTTGAAGCCATGCAGGCCCCGGAAAAGATCGTCCTGGCGGGCCACTCATTTGGCGGCGCCGTCTGCATCGAATTCGCCACCGCCTACCCCGAGCGCATCGACAAACTGATCTTGGTCGCTTCCGCCGGCGAGTATCCCTTGCCAAAGATTGCCTCGCTGCTCTTCAGAATACCCGTGCATTTCGCGCTGCCCTTCTGGCGCTACCGACGACAATGGGATGCCGAATATCACGCGCTGAAGAACATGTTCTTGCACAGCCTGCAGGGCTGGCAGGCTTGGTCGCAACTGCGCGACATCACGATTGATACCTTGGTTATCACCGGCGAGCGGGACAACTACTTCCCGCGTTACGTGTATGACGATGTCGCCAAGCTGATTCCAGGCGCGGTAGTCGAAGACGTCGGTTCGGCCAAGCACAAAGTGCAACTGGAGCGACACGATGCGGTAAACCGCGCCATTGAACGCTTCATCGAGACGGCGAAGCGCTCGTCCTGGCGCTCCATTTCGGCTGTTGACGCGCTGTCCAAAGGGCGGCCCTGGTTGGGGCACTACGACCAAGACACCGCCCATACCATTCCGATACCGCATCAGCCACTCTATCGCTTCCTGGAAAGCGCAGCTGATTGGGTTCCCCGGCGCATCGCCACGGTTTTCTACGGCAAAACCCTGACCTACCGCCAGCTCGAGGCAAAAGCCAATCAATTTGCCCACGGCCTGCGCAATTGTGGCGTTTCAGCCGGCGACCGCGTGCAGATCGTGCTGCCAAATACACCCCAGTTTATCATCGCTTACTACGCCATCTTGAAGTTGGGAGCGGTGGTCGTTCTGTCAAATCCGGACGCCAACGCCGACTTGATCGTCAGCCACGCTCGTGAAACGGAAGCCAAGGTATTGGTCACCCTCAGCGCCTTCAGCGAGCTGGCGCAACTCATACAAGAGTCGACCGACGTTCAGACGCTTATCTTTACTGGAATCGGCAAGCACGTTACGACAAGCAGCGATTCAGCCTTCGGCAGGCACAAACATCCAACTGATGATGACGAAAAACTGGCGCGCCTAATCGGGCAATTCATGTCAGAAATCATGGCCGATCAGCCTTCCGATCCGCCGGGCATTGAAGTATCGCCAAGCGATCTTGCCGTCATCTCGTATACCAGCGGCACAACCGGTCGGCCGCGCGGCGTCTGCTTGACCCATCGCAATCTGGTTGCCAATGCGCTGCAGACCCGCCATTGGATGAAGGAAATCGTCTATGGCAAAGAAATCGTTATGGCCGTCGTGCCCTTTGAACATAGCTATGGCATGACCGCCGCAATGAACCTGCCCATATTGATCGCGGCGAAGATCGTCATCATCTCGGTTTTTGAACTCAAGCAGGTATTAGAGCAAATCCGCCATTACAAGCCGACGCTCTTCCCGGGCGTGCCCTCCATGTTCACGCTCATCAATCAGGCGAAAAACGTGCGCAGCTACGGGCTCTCGTCCATAAAAGCCTGCATCAGCGGCGCGGCTCCCCTGCCGGTTGAAGTGCAAGAAGCCTTCGAGAAACTGACGCGCGGCCGCCTGGTCGAAGGTTACGGGCTTACTGAAGCCGGCCCGGTGACCCATTCCAATCCGCTCTATGGCCTTCGGAAAGTAGGCTCGATTGGCGTGCCTTTGCCCAACACCGACGCCAAGATTGTTGATATCTTGACCGGGCAAGACCTGCCCGCCGGCCAAGTCGGCGAAATGCTGGTGCGCGGCCCGCAAATTATGCAGGGATATTGGCGCGCGGACAGCGACGAAGAATCGGCCGTCAGGGATGGCTGGCTGCATACCGGCGATGTGGCTGTCATGGACGACGACGGCTATTTCAAGATCATCAGTCGCAAGCGGGATACCATCTTCACTGGTGAATTCAGCGTTTATCCGCGCGATGTCGAAGAAGTGCTCTACGAGCACAACAAGGTGCTGGAAGCGGCAGTCGTGGGACTTGGTCATGAAGATGGCAAACAACGAATCAAGGCATTTGTCGTGCCGCGGCCCGAGAGCCGTCTTTCGCAGGAAGAATTGCTGGCCCTATGCAGACGACGACTCGAGGATTACGCCGTGCCTTGGGAAATCGAATTTCGCCAGGCGCTGCCGCGCTCTTTCATCGGGAAGGTGCTGCGTCGCGTGCTCTTTGAAGAGGACGTGAACCAGAACAAGGCGCCCTAGTTCTGTTCTTTCGCTGCTGGACGATCCGTCGCGGGCGCGCATCGTGCCAGCGACATTCAGTGTATGACAACTTGCGAATGAGTTATGATTGGGTTCACGAATCGCTACAGTTCATATACAGTAACGTTGTAATATGAGTATTCTTCCTTTGTTTCCGCTCAATACTGTGCTCTTCCCCGGCATGCAGCTCAAGCTGCACATATTTGAGCCGCGCTATAAAACGCTGATCAACCAGCTAATAGAAGAGAATGAACCATTTGGAGTCGTCCTGATCAGGCACGGCGCCGAGATCGGGAATCAGGATACCGTGCCATTTGATGTGGGATGTACCGCCGATATCGGCAAAGTGCAGCGATTGCCGCTCGGACGAATGAACATCGTAACGACCGGGCATCGGCGCTTCCGCATAAACGCCATCGATCGCAGCCAACCGTACCTGGTTGGCGATGTAGATTTCTTTATGCCGGAAGAAGATCGACCCGGCGTCATAAAGGTGTACAGCAAGGTACTGCGCCCACTGCTGCTGCGCTATCTTGATATTCTGTCGTCCGCCTCTGACTCAAACTTTGATCCGGAGCAGCTGCCGCGACAGCCGCGGGCGATCGCGCAAATCGGGTCGATAATTCTGCAGGCCGATAATCTGCAGAAGCAGGAATTGCTGTCGATCGACAGTCTGTCCAACCTGCTCACAACTTTGGTTGACATCTATCGGCTTGAGACGATGCTCCTGAAGGTACGGCTTTCCCCGCCCGGCGAAGACTTTAATATCGGCCACTTCTCTCGCAACTGAGCCGACCTCAACACTTCGAATTCGACGTGATAATATGACTTGAGGCGCCACGACCGCCTGACGACGTAATCTGTGATGCGGGACAGCCACGGGACAAAAGGCTTGCAAACGCGTAAATCCCTAGTTATTCGAGCAGCAATACTCGCCCTGCTGACCCTGTCGTCGCTGGAACTTGCGTTTCAGCTAGCCTTCCCTCATTTGCCCGTGGCAATCATCGAGCAAATGCCGCAGTTTCGCGCGCGAATGGGATTCCGACTCGATGCCGAGCATGGCCTGCAAGAATACCCGGCCGGCGAGTTTGTCAACTACGAAGTCTCGAGATCAAGCGGAGACCTTTTTAAGCTGACCTGTTTGTCGCCGGACGACGCGCCCCCCTTCGACTCCTATCCTGTCTCCTTTCAAAGGGATGCGCATGGCTTTCGCAATCCCGAACCCTGGCCCGACAAGGTTCAGACCGTGATCATTGGCGATTCGTTTACCGCCGCGGAAGCGATCGTCGCGCCATACTGGCAAGGTCTTGCGGATTCGCTGCTGGTGCTGGGCTTGCCGGGCAGCGGCGCGCTTCAGCAGCAGCGACTCCTGGAAGCCTTCGCCATGCCGCGCGAACCGGAGCTCGTCATACTGGCCTATTTCGCGGGCAACGATCTACAGGACAGCTTGACCTTCCACCGACAATCGCAAGCGGACGAAGGCAGTTCAAGCGCTACCGGCGAGCAGAGGAGTCCGCTTGACTATTCCGTGCTCTTCAATATCGCTTACGCCTTTCGCAGCTCAATATTGCGCGAGGCCGAGGCGCCCTGCCACTTTCCTCAGCTGGCGCAGACCGAACCGCAGACCCCAATTGCATTCTACGACCAATTCCTGTCGTCCTTTGCGCTGGACAGCAAGACATTACGAGAGAGCGAGATGTTTCGCATCACGCGGGAAGCCATCGGCGACATGGCGTCGACGCTGCAAGCGAGAGGCTCTCAGCTGATACTGATGTATATACCTCAGAAGGCCGAACTATACTGGGAGCTTCTGTCCGACGAGAGCAAGCGGGCGATATTTTCTGGCAGCAAAGTATTCGACGCGAGCGTAAAGATGAGCGCCGTCAGTGCGAACCTAAGGGCGCAGCGCGATCTCCTGGCTGAGTTGGCGGCCGGATTGGGCATCGCCTTTCTTGATTTGACCCCGGCGCTTGACGATGCGGTCAGTGCTGGCGAGCAACCCTACTTTTTAGCCGATACCCACTGGAATCAAACGGGCCATAATATTGCCCGAATCGCCTTGCTTGACTTTCTGAATCAGTCTAACCTTGATATGTGATTTGGCGTTTACTCGCCATTGCTTTGCAGGAGGCATACGTTTGAGACGCATTCGGGAAATCGCCTGGGAGCGATTTAGCATAAACTCGGCCGTGGTGGCCGATATAAATGGCCGATTCATCGCTACGCTTTTCTATTGTTCGGTCATGGTACCCTTCGGCCTGCTGTCTGCGCTGTTCATGGATCCGCTGCGCAAAAAGAAGTCGCTGGACATCGCCTGGCTCAAGCGTGAGGCAGTGCCCGCGGACATGAAGTCCGCCAAAGAGCAGGGATAAGCATGCACATTCTGGGCATTTCAGCCTTCTATCACGATTCTGCGGCCGCCTTGCTTCGAGACGGCGACTTGGTCGCGGCGGCCATGGAGGAACGATTCTCGCGCAAGAAACACGACAACCGCTTCCCGAAACTTGCTGCTGAGTTTTGCCTCGAGCAAGCTGGCATCACAGCGCGTGATTTGGACTACGTCGTATTCTACGAGAAACCGCTGCAGAAATTCGAGCGCATACTGCAGACGGCGCTTAACACATTTCCCCGCTCTGTTGGCTTCTGGCGAGAATCGATGATGACCTGGCTGAGCGACAAGCTATGGGTGCGCAGCCACGTGGCCAGGGGCATCGGCGTACCCTACGACAAAGTCTTGTTCTGCGACCATCACATGAGCCACGCCGCCAGCGCCTTTTACGCCAGTCCCTTTAAGGACGCCGCCATTCTGACCGTTGACGGCGTCGGCGAGTGGACAACCACTACCTTGGGCGTGGGCAACAGCACACTCGGCGAGCCGGTGGACGGCCCGGCAACAATTGAGCTCTTTGAGGAGCAGCGCTTTCCGCATTCGCTGGGACTGCTCTATTCTACCTTTACGGCCTGGCTCGGCTTTCGCGTCAATAACGGCGAATACAAAGTCATGGGCATGAGCCCCTACGGCAAGCCGCGTTATATGGACAAGATCAGCAAAGTCGCGTCGCTGGACGAGTCGAGCGGCGCCTTTCGCTTGAATATGGATTACTTCGACTTCCATCGCTCGACCACGCAAAGTTACAGCCGCAAGTTTCTCGATCTCTTCGGCGAAAAGCGCGATGCGGACGGCGAGTTCTTCACCATGGGCACGAATCCGGAGCGATCCGCCGAGCGAGCCGCCATCGAGAGCAACCAGTATTATGCTGATGTCGCCGCCAGCATCCAGCAATTTACCGAGGACGCCCTGGTCAAGATTGCCACCTATTTGCATCAGCGCACCGGCAAAAGCAAGCTGGTAATGGCCGGCGGCGTGGCGCTGAATACCAAAGCCAATTGGCGGCTGCTCAACGAATCGCCCTTTGATGAGCTGTGGATTCAGCCGGCTGCCGGCGATGACGGCGGCGCCCTGGGGGCAGCGCTGTGGGCTTGGCATGCCGTGCTGGGCAAGCCGCGCAAATGGGTGCAGTCGCATGCATATTACGGGCAAAGCTATAGCGATGCGGAATGCCGCGCCTTTCTCGACGGAGAGCAACTGAGCTACGTGAGCTACGATGACGAGTCGAAACTGACCGAAGCAATTGTCGACGCCCTGACGCGGCAGCAAGTCATCGGCTTCCATCAGGGTCGCTTTGAATGGGGACCGCGGGCATTGGGCAACCGCAGCATCCTGGCCGATCCGCGCGGCGAGGACATGAAAGAGATCGTCAATACGAAGATCAAATTCCGTGAGCCATTCCGCCCCTTCGCGCCGGTTATTCTGCGCGAACGCTCGCCCGAATACTTCGACTATCCGCAAGTGGCCGAGCACGACAGTCCACGCTACATGCTGATGGTCGCTCCCATCAAGGAGGACAAACAGTCGGAGATCCACGCCGTGAATCATGAGGGCACGGGCCGGCTGCAGTCGATTGACCGAGACACCAATGCGCGCTATTACGACATCGTACGCACATTCGGCGACGCGACCGGCGTACCCGTCGTACTGAATACATCGTTTAACCTACGCGGCGAACCCATTGTGAATACACCGCGCGAGGCGTACAATACCTTCCGCAACAGCGATATTGACTTGCTGGTTCTCGGTTCGCACATCGTGAAGAAATCCACCTGAAAATGGGTAGCGAGGCTGCACAGGACATGACTACAGACATCAAAAACAATGGCGACTCGCCGAGCGCGTTAGAAGACTTCTTTGTCCGCCTGGGTGTGCTGGGGGAGCTACTGGCCTTCCTTTGGAAGCGCAAGCTCTACTGGATGCTGCCGATGGTCATAACGCTGATTGTCTTCGCCCTGCTGATCGTTGTTGGCGGCTCCAGCCCGCTCAGCCCCTTTATCTACACGCTCTTCTAAACAGTTAGCGCAGGCTTCGAAGATGGAACCATCGCAGATCAAGATGCTCGGATTGCTCGCCCTCATCGTCATCGCGCTGCGTCTTGGCTGGCTGGTGCATCAGCGCTCCGTTGAGCGAAAGCCAATCCGCGGGGGCGGCATTTCGGAGTTGTTCAGCTTTCTGTCGGGGCTGTGCTTCGTGGCTATCTTGCCCACCATTCTCATGAGCATACTCGTGCTTCATCCCGAAGCCCTGCAGTTCGTCGGCATGACCTGTCATCCGCTGATTCTGACGGTGGTAGCGCTCGGCCTGGGCAGTTTCGCGTTTGCGTTTTTGCACGCGCTGTTTGAACGCGGCCCCCTGGAGCGCGCGCTGCAAGCCGAAGCCTCCCGCCAGACGCTCGGCTGGACGGAAGAAGACGCCAGGACTTCCGGACTTTGAGCGCCAAACACCCAAACTAAATATCGAGGTTGCGCACCTGCTTGGCGTGCGTCTGAATAAAGCGGCGGCGCGGGGGTACGCTCGCGCCCATCAGCATATCGAAGATCTTGTCGGCATCCGCGGCATCTTCAATCGTCACCTGCAATAGCGTTCGCTCAGCAGGATCCATGGTCGTCTCCCACAATTGCTCCGGATTCATTTCGCCGAGACCCTTGTAGCGCTGCACGGTAACCTTGTCCGGATTCTTGAAGTTTTTCATTTCCCGCTTGAGCAGCTCATCGTCTGTGGCGCCAGCTTCCGGATGGACGTATTGCATCTGTTTGCCGTTCTTCAGCAGGAATATCGGCGGCTGCGCGATATACAGATGACCGTGCTGAATGATTTGCGGCATATGTCGGAAGAAAAATGTCAGCAGCAAGGTGCGAATGTGACTGCCATCGACATCAGCATCTGTCATGATGATGACCCGACCATAGCGCAAGCGGTCGATCGTCATCTCTTCGTGAATGCCCGTGCCCAGCGCCGAAATCAGCGCCTTGATCTCATTGTTGTCCAGGATCTTGTCGATTCGCGCCCGCTCGGTGTTGAGGATCTTGCCGCGCAGTGGCAGGATCGCCTGGAAGTGCCGGTCACGGCCTTGCTTGGCGCTGCCGCCAGCCGAGTCGCCCTCGACGATGTAAATCTCGGCGCCATCGCCCCGTTCGGAGCAATCGGCCAGCTTGCCGGGCAAGGTGCTGCTCTCCAACAGACTGGGTCCGCTGCGCACGAGCTCTCGCGCCTTTTTCGCCGCTTCGCGGGCGCGTTTGCTCGTCAGGCACTTGTCGACGATGCGGCGGGCATCTCGGCTGTTGGTTTCGAGAAATTCGTTGAACGCTTCCGTCACGACCTGCGATACGGCCCCCTGAACCTCCGGATTCAAGAGTTTGACCTTGGTCTGGCTCTCGAATTGTGGGTCGGGATGCTTCACGCTCACAATAGCCGTCAGGCCCTCCAGCGTGTCGTTGCCGGAGAAGTTGCCGTCCTTGTCTTTCAGCAAGCCGGCTTTCCGCGCGAAGCGGTTGATCACGCCCGTTATGGACGAGCGCAAACCCGTGATATGAGTTCCGCCGTCGGGCGTATTGATCGTGTTTGTAAAGGCAAGCTCAGTCGTGGTCGCGACATCGGAGTACTGAAACGCGACCTCTACGCCAATCGTGTAGGGATTGTCATTGCGGTCGGCATATTCTATGTCCCGCTCCACATGAATGATCCGGTGGATCTCGCGCCGGTTGCGGTTGAGATAACGTACAAATGAGCGCAGCCCGCCGTCAAAATAGAAGGTCGCCTCGCGCGGGATGGGTTCGGTCCGTTCGTCGCGTAACGAGATTGTCACCTTGCGCGTGACGAAGGCCATCTCACGAAAACGCGTCATCAAGGTGCTGAAGCTGAATTCGTTCTTTTCCATCACGGTGAAATCCGGTACGAAGCTGATGACAGTCCCAGTCTCTTCACCCTCTTTCAGCGGCCGCCCCTTCCTCACGCTCCTGGTGGGAATGCCTGCTTGGTATGACTGCCGCCAGACGTGGCCATCACGGTAGATGGTCGCGGTCATATCCGCCGAAAGCGCGTTAACCGCTGAGACGCCTACACCGTGCAATCCGCCGCTGACTTTGTAGGCTTCGTTATCAAACTTGCCGCCCGAGCCCACCTCGGTCATTACCAGTTCCAGCGCAGATTTGCCACTCTCGTGCTTATCCACCGGTATGCCGACGCCGTTGTCTTTGATCGTTGTCGAACCGTCTTTGTGCAAAATAACGGAGATCTTGTCACAGCGCCCAGCCAGCGCTTCATCGATGGAATTATCAACCACTTCGTAGATCAGATGATGCAGCGCGCGGGCGTCTGTTCCGCCGACATACATGCCCGGTCGCCGGCGAATATGCTCGCGCGGCTCCAGCTTCTGAATGTTGCTCGCGTTGTAGACGCTCTCTTGCTGGGCGACCGTACTTCTGTCTTTTGCCATTTTGTCTCCTGACAACTGCCTCTACACGCCGCGCGAGCACTCTTCGCTAATAGTTGTCGCTAAGAAAAGGAATTGATGCGCGCGCTAACGCCAGCAAACACAAAATCTTACCATTATTGTACTACAGGATGGGACTTTGAACAATCCAAACTACTGCCGGTAGTGTATCGAATTCGGTTGAAATTCATACGAGCCGATATGGGTTAAGCACACGCGCGACAGTAGCGATTAAACCTGTCCTCGAGTGAAATGCGCCTTTGGGGCGGAAAAGCCGTCTCAACATTCGATTGACCCGTTCCAAGAGGCTGGTCGTTCGTAAAGCCGAGCGCGGCCACTTAGGGTATCGCTGCAGTACCCGGAAAAAGGCAATGGTCTCCTGCCAATCTCGTTGCAGCGTGGCGACTAAATCAGATTGTGTTTCGGCATAAGTCCGACAGAAAGCATCCCTTAATTCTGTTGCTTCTCGACTGTCTTTCGCCTCAAAGATGGCGCGAATGGGTTGCAGGATGCGCTGTTTGAATTGACGGGCTTGTCCGCTGGGCAAGGCATCGGGGACTTGAATGCTCTGCCAGAGATTGCGCAGCTTGTGGAAGGCGCAACGTTGATGTGGTACATGAGGGTGCAGATAGTTCAGCGCGGCAATCAAGCCCTTGCTGCCGTCATGAATGAAGTGTTCCAGCCCCCGTTGGCGATATAGCTTGCGCGCCGCCAAGTCGGATAAGAGGCCTTCCCAAGCCTGGCGACTTTCATCCTCAGCCAACTGCCAGCCCACAATGCCCCAGCGCCGGTTTTGCGGATACAGTCCCAAAGCCACCAGGACACAGACTTTGCGCCGCGCTTTGACCGAGCGTTGGCGTTGGCGACTGTCGACTTTGCTCTGACCGGTATCCTCGAGCAAGGTCAGCCAAATGGCGTCCAGCATGACCACTGGCGGGCAACTGGTCAAGGGCATCGCTGGCGGCATCCGCACCGCTTGCGCCTCCCGATTCAAAGTCCGCAAGCCCATTTGAGTGCCACACTGCTCGCCGATTTCCGCCTGCATTTGCCGCAAACTCAAGCCTAAATCCGCCCAGCGCCCAATGCGATCACAGACATCATCCCAAATTTGTTGATAGGGCTTGAGGATGGAAAAGGGTATCTTGACACTGCCATTACATTGACAGCGCACACGCGGCAGCCAGACCTGCAACACCCCATAATCCGTCACTAATTGACGCCGACGCCGTCCATTGCGCACAAAATCACTAGCCTGCTGACTGCCGCAGACTTGACAGGTCGCTTGACTTTGACGCGATACCTGCGAGCGCCTTTGGTAGGCTTGGCGATACAACCGGGCGGTGACTTCCCGCTCCAGTTGAGATTCAATCATTTGAGACGCGGTCGCGGCCAGTTTGGCTCTCAGGCCCGCCAAAAAAGATTTGAAACCATATCCTGGCTGCGTTATCCTAGTGTACATGACGTGGCTCCTGTTCTTTTGCTTTGCTAGGACAACTAGCATGAATCGGAGTTCACGTCATTTCTATTTCAACCGAATTCGATACACTACCCTACTGCCAAAAGCCGCGCGAAACTATTGACAGCAGACAGCGCTGAACTTATGATTTGCTACGCTGCCTCTGTAGCTCAGCGGACAGAGCACCGGTCTTCTAAACCGTTGGTCGCAGGTTCGAGTCCTGCCAGGGGCGACTATTCCCTTTGTGGCTCAGAATCGTCAGTCGGCTTCAAGCGGTGATTTCGTCGAAAATCTGGCGCGTATCGGCGCTAAGCTTACGCTTGTTCACCTTGGCCCACTTTTCCAAATCGCGAAAGTGGGCGACAGCTTCGGCGCGGCGTCCCAGCTTAACGTACAATCGCAAGAGCTTCAGATGAATCGCCTCGATTGAGTAGTCGGCATTGATAGCCTTGCCCAAGGTCAGCAGTGCTAACTCTTCGTTGCCGCGCTCCGACCAGCTGTCGGCAATCTGCATTAACGCTTCGGTATTGGCGATGCTATACGCCTCGCGCCTTTCATCAATCCAGCCCTCACGGTGTCCTTGAAGGAAGGGGCCCCGGTACAGTTTTGCCACATTTTGCCAATGCTGAAACGCGTCCGGAGGATCGCCATGCCGGCAGAGCAGCAGCAACTCGACAAATTCAAAGGCGTCGAAATAGAAGGGAATATCAGGGTTAATGCGATAATACTTGCCATCGTGGGAAAGTATATCCACGCCCAAGGCCTTGTGCAGTCGACGTTTCGTCACATGAAAGACGTTCACCGCCTGGTCGATATCCAGATTCGGCCAAAAGACTTCGCATATCTGATTCCGCGTGACTTCCGGTCGATCCATGACGAAAAACAGCAGCAGACGGGGCAGGTGCCCTTCCCAATTGTCGACCAGGCGATCGTCCAGAAACACATAGCCGGGACCCAGCGACAATACTTTCAGGCCCGCATCTTCGGCATTGCTATTCCCGTAAAAGTCCTCGCGTATCAATTCGTCATCGCGCAAGATCACTGCATGTCGTTTGGCTATCATCGATAGCCAGGGAAGCCGCGGCAACGACCTGCCGTTGAGCACAATCGTGCAGCGATCAGGCGCCAGGTGCGACAGGCGCTCTACAAATCGATGTACATCATCCGCTGGATCAGCGCGATCAAATTCATCAAACAGCAAGATAAAGTCGCCATCTTCAAATTCAGACAGCTCTTTAAGAAAGGTACTGAGCACCAGATCCAAGTGTCTGTAAGGATTCTGAAGCACATTCTGCGGCAGTACATTCAAATGGCGGCCGAAGCTGGCGTGCTGTTTTGCCAGTCCGTTTATGAGGCCTGTTAAGAAATGAAATAGATTTATGTCGTCAATGTCCAAGGCATAATAATAAGACTTCCGCGCGCTGTCGCTCAAAAGGCGAGCCACAAGCAGCGAACGCAATTGGCTGGTCGGATGAAGCAGGATAATTTTTGACTGGCTGGCAAAGGACAAAAGATTCTCATAAGCGGGCTGGACGTGAAGTCGGATGTCCATGGTCTGTACTTCTTAATAATTATGTCTTGAAGTTAAGATTACAATTCTATCGCGATTCCTAATACATTCAATGTCGATCTGGATTTGCTTCAGCCACTGCAAGACACAGAATCTCATGGTTTGTAACTAAATCTCATTCAACTCAAGCCCGGATACGCATGCGGCGGCAATCAGCGAATCGTCAGTCTTCCTCCGCATCCAAGCGCACCAATTCGCGGCGTAAGGTTTTGCCCACGGCGGTCTTGGGCAATTCGTCAATAAAGGCGATACGCCGCGGAATCTCATACGGCGCCAACTTTTCGCCCAAGAATGAAATAATATCGTCCTGATCCAACTCATGCCCCGGTTTGCATACGATCCAGGCTTTTAATGCTTCTTGGCCAACTCGCTCCGGATGCGGGATTCCGGCGACGCCGACTTCAAGCACGTCAGGATGCCCGGCAATGGCGTTTTCAACTGCCGTGGGGTAGACATTGTAGCCGCCGATCAGCACCATATCCTTCTTCCGGTCAACAATGTAAAAGTAACCGTCTTCATCCATCCTGGCGATGTCGCCGGTATATAACCAGCGCTTGCCATCCACTTCACGGAGAACGTTCTGCGTTTCTTCCACCATGCCATGATAGCCCACCATCACGTTGGGTCCCGCCATTACCAGCTCGCCTGCGTCGCCGACCGGCACATCCGTCTCGCCGTCATCGAGGCTGACAATGCGCATGTCCATCTCCGGCAAGGGCAGACCAATTGACCCAGGACGATTTTCCTTGTAAATGGGATTGACGTGTGTGGCTGTAGGCGCTTCGCTCATGCCAAAACCTTCGCGTACGGAGCCGCCGGTCAGCCGCTCAAACTCTGCCTTGGTCGCTTCGGGCAATGGCGCCGATCCGCTCAAACAAAGGTGCAGCGAGCTCAGATCCACTTCGCCACTCTGAACTGCCGGATGATTGTTGATAGCGTTGTACAGCGCGGGCACACCGGGAAAGAGCGTCGTGCGGAATGTCTCGATGTTGCCCAGCACATCATCAATATCGCGCGGATTCGGCGCCAGCACGATCTTGCAGCCGCGATACACGCTCGTGCTGACGACTACGACCAAGCCATAAACATGAAAGAAGGGGATAGCGCCGAGAAAAACCTCGTCTTCAGCCGGCGTATCAAAGAGATCCAGGAAGCCTTCGGCCTGCAGCATATTGGCTATCAGCGCGCGGTGCTTGGACATGGCCGCCTTGGCAACCCCCGTCGTGCCGCCGGTGTACTGAAATATAGCCAGGTCATCCGACTTCACCACTACATTGGGCCGTTTTCCATCGAAGCGCCGCAGCAAATCTTGAAACCAATGGTCGCCCTCTTCAACGTCTTGCAGGAAGTGACCCTCTTTCTTCTCCTTGGCGATCGTAAAGAGAAACTTGGCCAGGCCCGGCAAATACTCCTTGATATTGGCGACTATGACTGATTTGACCTTGGTCTGCGGCTGTACTCGCTTGACAAGATCGTAAAACAGCGTCATCGTCAGCACAAATTCGGCGTCGCAATCGTTTATCTGATGCGCCATTTTGTCGGCCGGGTAGGTCGGGTTGGTAGCCGCCACAACCCCACCCGCTTTGAGAATGGCATAGAAGCTGATCACGAACGCAACCGAATTGGGCATGACGATGGCCACACGGTCGCTCTTCTTCAGGCCGAGATCCACCAATGCCGCCGCCAAGGCGTCCGACGAGCGGTCCAATTCTTCGTATGTGATTGACCGGCTAATTCGCCCGACAACAGGCAAGTTCGCCGGAGTGATGAGCGCCGTCTTATGAGGTACGCGATTGCGGGTGTCTTTCAACAGCTGATGAAGCGGTATTTCAGGAAACTCAAGCGAAGTAGGCAGACCTACATCGTAGTTCTTGGTCCACGGTCTCTCAGCGTAAGTCACCATTCGGCGCACCTCAATATCACAATGAACTTCTTACCAAGTATAGCTTAGTTCTGTTCGCTCCAACATCAATCGACTGCTCCGCCAATACAAGTTGGTTATTCGAAACCCAAGACGAAGCGTCGGCAGCGACTCTCTCCCGCAAACGCCCTGTGTTGACAAACGAGCCTATTAGCGGACAGACGAAGTGATAATGTCAGGCGCCAATTCGATCCACTTTGGAGCGCATGAGTTCGATCGTCGCTTAAGCTATCGGCGGGGCGCCTGCGATTAAGCCAAAGTTGCGCGCCTGTCACTCGTGCAGCCAAGGCTCCCAGGCTGCGGGAATCCGCCTGATCCGCCCCTGCGAGTCGACGCAAATCAGCTTGAGAGACGCGCTGAAAGCAATCTCGCCCGAACTGGCGTCGAGAATGTCGCAGCCGAAGGTGATTGCCCGACTCTGAGCATCTTCAATCCAGGTCTTTACTGTTACCTGTTGATCATATCTGGTTGCTCTCAGGTAGCGCGCTCTTAATTCCGTCGCGACCAGGTAATAGCCCGAGTCTTCAATATCCGCGTAACTCCAACCTCTCTCGCGGATGAAGGCGCTGCGGCCCTCTTCAAACCACACGAGGTACACCGCATGATGCACCACCCCCATGTTGTCCGTCTCAGCGTAGCGGATTCGAAATGTAGTCTGGCAGACTGGAGCCACCGTTGCCTCCCGAGCGTTTTTGCAGCTGGCATCAGTCTACCTTGCCGCGACTTTGAGGCACAAGCATTGAAACTTGCTGTATCTATGCCACACTAGACGCTGACCGGCCTGACAAAGGAATGCTCATGAATCGACTGACTCGTATCGCCGTGATTGCTGTGTTTTTCGTCATGCAAACGTGGATGATCCACTCGCAAGAGAATGACGATCCCTACGCCGACATTCCACAATCACGTACAACAGACGGCGCCTTTGTGCTGGGCGATCCAGCCGGGGTCAAAATTATCGAGTTCTCCGATTTTCTCTGCACAAGTTGTCAAAATTACGAGCCCGTCATAAGCAGCTTCATTTGGGATTTCGTTGCGTCCGGGCAAGCCCAATTCGAATACCGCTTTTTCCCGGTTGTCGACCCTGAGCTTTCCGCGCTCAGCGCCAGCCTGGTGGAATGCGCCGATACCCTGCAGCCGGGCCTGTTCTGGCAGGCGCGCGACCTGATGTTTCAAATGGTCAGCAGCATGGGCTTCACCGCGCAGTCTTATCTAGACTTTGCCGAGGCGCTGCAAGTCGATACCGAAGCGCTATCAGACTGCGCGTCGCGGGCGGGCCAATACAGCATTGATGCCGCTTATGGCGCGAGCCTTGGAGTCAGCGGGACGCCCTCTCTGTTCGTCCAGTACGGCGACAGCGAGCCGCTGCCGATCGCGCTGGGATTGCCGGAACACTACCCGGCCATCGTCAACGCCCTTCGGCCGCAGACCAGCGACGCCGTCACTATTCGCTTTGGCGATTACACTGGCCTTTCAACTTTCCGGCGGTCCGACGGCGCATTTGTACTTGGCGATCCCGATGCGCCCCTGACCATCGTCGCCTTTGAAGATTTCTTTTGCCCGCATTGCCAACTCTACGCGGAAACCGTGCGACAATTCATCGACGCTTATGTACGAACAGGCAAGGCCAATTTTGAATTCCGGCTCTATCCCCTGGCGAATCCGCAATATTCGACAACAGCGGCCAAAGTCGCCGAATGCGTTGCGGCGCAAGATCTGGGCCAATTTTGGGACGCCCATGATCTGCTCTTCCAATTCGCCGCCAGCAACAACGTAAGCGATATAGCCGGGAGCATCGCCGGTCTCCTCGCATTGGACGCCGCCGCTCTGAATGACTGCCTCGACCGCTCCATGCAATTTCTGGTCGACATCCATGTAGGGCAAATGGCTGGCGTCAGCGGAACGCCTGCAATCCGCGCGCGCGACCGGGACGGCAGGCTGCAGGTCATCTTTGTGGGTGATCAGCCGCAGGCCCGCGGCGGCCTGCCCTTTGATGTGCTCGCTGCGCTGGCGGAGGATTTATCCGACGTCACCATCGGCGCGCCCGAACGCAGCCTGCTGAACGAAGACTTCTTGCAAGACACCAGCCTGCTCAGCGCGACTCCATGCGCTCCGCCCTGTTGGCAGAATATCACGCCCGGGCAGACCAGCATGGAAGCAGCCACGGCAATCATTACCTCAATTGACGCATTGGAAATCGTGCAATCCAGCAGCGACGCCTTTGTGTTCCGTAGTGGAGACGGCGCGCCTTGCTGCCAAATCTCCAGCCAGGATGGCAAGACGGTCGGCTCCATACTGCTTCAGCTTGCCCCGAATATAAATGTCGGCCAAGTCATTGCGACGCGCGGCGAGCCAAAATACGTATTTGGCCAGCCCTACAGCGAGACCGAAGCCAACCTGATGCTCTACTATCCCGAGCAAGAAATGCTGCTAAGCGCGGTTGTAGCGGGTGTCGATGGCCAGCTCAAAGAGACATCACCGGTGGTTGCGGTCGTCTACGCCACTGGGGAGATCTTTGCGGCCGCCTTTGAATCGGCGCCGCTGCAAGACTGGCAGGGCTATCTGAGCTACCGCGAATACACGGCTGACGATGCCGAGCGCTAATGCCGGCTCTCACCGCTGGGTTGATGGCGCTCGCGCAGCCGCTGGCGCAAATCGTCAAGCGAGAGATCCAGTTCGCTCATAAGCACCAGCGTGTGGTAGAAGAGGTCGGCCAATTCGTTGAGCTGGTCATCGCGCCCCTGGCTGAGCGCTGCGATCACGACTTCGACCGCCTCTTCGCCAACCTTCTGGGCGATCTTGGTCCGCCCGCTAGCAAAGAGCTCGCAGGTATAACTGCCGGCCACTGGGTGGCGCCGGCGATCGGCGATGATGGCTTCCAGTACATCAAGCATGTCTTGCATTTGCGGCTCCTGACTAGAATCGCTTGGGCTGGGCGCTAAATTGATCCAGCGTGCGGAAGAAACAGCTCGTCTCAAACGTGTGGCAAGCGGGTCCCTTCGCATCCACCAAGAGCAGCAGCGTATCCGCGTCACAGTCTATTCGAATCTCAACAACTCGCTGCGTGTTGCCCGAGGTCGCGCCTTTATGCCACAATTCTTGACGGCTGCGGCTCCAAAATACCGCCTCGCCCGAATCCAGCGTGCAGCGCAGCGATTCAGCGTTCATAAATGCCACCATCAGGACTTCGCGCGAATTCACATCTTGAACGACCGCCGGCATTAGGCTCCGGGCATTCCATTGTAAACTCGCGAGCGTCTCTTTACTCAACGGCATCAGAATTCTCCCAGCCACTGCGCCTTACGGGCAGGCCCGCGTCATGCAGATATTCTTTGAGGTCGCCCATACGCAGCTCATTAAAATGAAACAGACTCGCGGCCAATGCGGCATCCGCCTTGCCTTCCTGGAGAACTTCGCGAAAGTGCTCTTTGCTGCCCGCTCCCCCTGAAGCAATCACCGGTATCGAAACCGCTTCGGCGACTGCCAGAATCATCTCGATGTCGTAACCCGACTTGGTGCCATCTTTGTCCATGCTCGTCAGCAGAATCTCGCCGGCGCCTCTGTCTTCCACTTCCTTGGCCCAGGCCACTGCCTCTTTGTCGGTGGGGATACGGCCGCCGTTAATGTGAACTACCCATTTGCCGTCGATCCTGCGGGGGTCAATGGCGACCACGATGCACTGGCTGCCGAAACCCCAGGCGCCGGCAGTGATCACCTCGGGCGTCCTTACCGCCGCGCTGTTGATCGACACCTTATCCGCGCCCGCCAGCAGCGTATCGCGAATATCATCGATGGTGCGAATGCCGCCGCCAACGCAATACGGAATGAAGATGCTGTCCGCCACCCGCCGCACCATTTCCAGCGTTGTGGCTCGCGCTTCATGCGAGGCGGTGATGTCCAGGAATGTCAGCTCATCCGCGCCTTCGCGGTCATAAACGATAGCTTGCTCGACCGGGTCGCCGGCATCGCGCAGATTGACAAAATTGACGCCCTTTACCACTCGGCCATTCATAACGTCCAGGCAAGGTATGATGCGCTTTGCCAACATGCTCACTCTCCCCCGGCTGCGTCTAGCGCGTCTTCAAGCGTGAAGGTTTTCTGATAGAGCGCCATGCCGATGATAGCGCCGGCCACCGCTCCGCTGCGCGCCAAGGCCGTGATATCAGCCAAGGCGCTGACCCCGCCGGAGGCGATCACTTTTAAGCCAGTCGCTTGCGCCAGGGCAACTGTATCAGCGATGTTTGCACCGGCCATTCCGCCGTCGCGGCTGATGTCCGTGTACAAGGCATGAACCGCGCCCAGCTCGCCCAGCCGCCGTCCCAGCTCAATAGGCGTCTGCTGCGAGAGCTCGGTCCAGCCATGCGTCGCCACCTTGCCATCCTTGGCATCCAGCGCCACAGCAACCTTTGTCGCGCCGAAACGTCCGATGGCCTCGGCTGCCGCCGCCGGGTCTCTCACAGCCATGGTGCCGATCACCATGCGACTGGCGCCGGCGTCCCGGGCGCTCTGCAGCGCCGCCATATCGCGTAATCCGCCCGTGAATTGAACATTAACATCCAGCTTGGCGACCTTTTCCAGGATCGTCATATTCTGGTTGGCCGCGCCGAATGTGCCGTCCAGGCTCACCATATGCAGCCACTGGGCGCCTTGGTCAATCCACTCCTGCGCGGTCGCGACCGGATCATCGCTGAAGACGGACCGCTGCTTGGGGTCGCCCTCGCGCAGCCGCACAACTTTTCCCTCAAGCAAATCAATCGCTGGATAGATGAGCATAAGCGCTCCTTTAAGGCTTGTCCGCTACTCAAATTCCGATGACCGTACTTTTGGTCGGGGCGGGCGCCGCGCTTTTAGGGATTCGCGACGCTTTTACCACCGAGGGCACAGAGCAAATAGAAGAGCACAGAGAGGGATACCGGGGCATATGGAGGCAGGTCGAGTCAAGGATGGTCCGCAGGTTTGCCGATTCTGTCTTTGGACTAAGCATGGCGCCTTTCCTTTGTGTCCTCTATCTAACTCGGTGTACTCGGTGGCAATGATGTCGAATCTTCGCCTAAGCCGAGCGAGCGGCGGCGGCGGCGCAATACCGGACAGGCCTTATAGTCGGAGAAAGTTGGACAATATCCGCAGGCCGGTGCTCTGGCTTTTCTCAGGGTGGAACTGAACGCCGTAGATATTGTCGCGCTGCACTATCGCGGCGAAATCGATGCCGTAGTCTACCGAGCTTATGACGGTATCGCATTCCGAAGGCGCACAATAATAACTGTGCACGAAATAGGCGTAACTGCGCTCATCCAACCCAGCGAGCAAGCCCGACTGTTCGCGAATATTCAGCTGGTTCCAGCCCATATGCGGCACCTTGCGCTCGGCGAAATTAGGAAAGCGCACCACGCGCCCGCCCAAGATGCCCATTCCAGCATGCTCGCCCATCTCCTCGCCTACCTCGTACAAGATCTGCATGCCAACACAAATGCCGAGATAGGGGATGCCGTTTTCCAGCGCCGCCTTGAGGGGCGCCACCAGTTTCTGTGCGCGCATCTGCGCCATGCCCGCGCCGAATGCCCCGACGCCCGGCAGGATGATTTTGTTCGCGCCGCGGAGCTGATCGGGATCTTGAACAAGCTGCATATCCCGCACGCCCAGATATTTCAGTGCATGCAAAACACTCCTCAGATTCCCGGCGCCGTAGTCGATGACCGCCAGCATAGTCTCTCCTTGCCCCCAAAGAAAAAACCCCGCGATTTAGCGAGGCAGCAACGTCTGAGTTGGAACGCAAAACACTAAGCGCCGCGCATCGCCTTTGCCGGGAAATCCGGATGATGGAGATGATGCAAGGCCATGACAACCACCTTCTGCAACGATGGCCACAGTATATGCTGCGCGCCCCCGCCTGTCAACAGCAGACTTGCTCGCCGGCAGAGCAATCGCACCACTATTCGGAAAATGCTTTGAGGATTTGCCATCGAAGCTTATCGTTCCGCGCTGACTGTAATCGCTTGCGCCGCAGGCTGATTTTTTTGGGGTGTTTTTTGAGCAAAGCCAAGGCGATATGCTGTAGCACAGCGAAATTTTCTGGGCTGTGTCCTACACGAATACGGCTGTCGTCTTGCCGAAAGGTCACATCCAAGACCCGATGGAGTTTATTTTCAATGTGCCAGTGCGAACGAATTATTCGCTGGAGTTGATTGGCATCCTTCCCTTGTAAAGAGGAGATAAAATAGCGCGTCTGCGTGTTTTGCCACTGCCCATCCAGTAATTGGGCATGTTGGACGCGGACTAGCGACTGCAAGCGCGTCCAGCCTTCTTGCTGGCTTAAGTCATTCAAGACAGCGGCATCGGTCATCACTTCACAGACCCGGCGCTCGACACGACCACGCGGCTTGCTGATTTCTTCGTTGTGACTATATTGACCTATCAAGCGCGGATGGCGGTCATCCGCATAAGCGAAAAGGGACTGGGCTGCATCGTACAAACTGCCCTGATTTTCCTTTAAGGCTATGACATAATCCGCTCCGTGCTCGCTAACAATAGACTTCACGATGTCTTTCTGACAGCCCATCGCGTCCAAAGTCACGATACAGCCTTTCAAATACAGCAATTTCAGCAATTCGGGAATTTCAGGTATCTCATTGCTTTTCGCGTCCACAGCGCGCTTGCCCAAGACCAAGCCGGCTTCCACTGACCAGGCATGCAACAGATGCAAGGCGCTCTTTCCTTGCCTACGATCATGGCTGCGCCGCATCGTCTTGCCGTCTATTGCCACAATATCGCCTTCAGCTAATACTGGCTTGATGCTGCTAATCCAATCTTGGTAGCACAACTGTACCTGCTGAGGGTCTAATAGTTGGAAGACGCGGGCAAATGTATCGTGCGAAGGAATACCGTTAGGCAACTCTAAAAATCCCCTTAACCATTCCTCTTTATCCTCGCCAAAATCAACAATGTCCACCCAGGTCTCGGCGCCGCTGATCACCGCGCAGATCGCGATGATGATGATATCCAGCAACGGGTGTAATTGACCATGTTCGCGACGCGGATCTTCTAAACTGGCAAAGGCCTCCGCTATGCCACTTGGGCTCATCTCGGGCTCTCCTCATCCGTATTGATGAACCCATTCTATTCACCTTTCATTTCTTGGTGCGATTGCTCTGTGCTCGCCGGCCGACCAGATTGAAGGCCAGCCCATGAAGTGCTATAATAGTCGCAATCCGTAGCATGTGCCACGCTTTCGTGGCGTTCGGAGCAAGCGTCGTGGATATCAACCAAATCGCCAGCATGATCGAGTGGCTGGACGAAGAGCGCCGTCGCGACAAGGCGCTGATCGCCACCCTGGAACAACGGCTGGCGCAGCAGACTGACGCGCTCGACGGTGTGCAGCGCCGTGTTAACAGCGTAGAGTCCGACCAGGTGATGATCAAACAAGAGGCCATGCCCGCGACTAAAGAGCAAGACATCATCAAGAATATGCGGCAAGAAGCCGAGCAAATGCTGGAAAACGCCGAGGCGCGTCGGCTCACTGCCGAGCGTGAAGCCGAACGCCGCATTGAACTACAACGCGAAAACTTTCAACGCGCGATCCGCGAAGTATCCGACAAAGCCGAACGCCTGGAGCGTCAGCTTGCCAACATCAGCGACCTGCAGACCGAGGGCGATCGCCTGACTAACGCCATGCGCCTGCTCAACCAGGAGATTGACGACCTGAGCAAGAAACTGGAAGGCCCCGACAGGCGTCTGACTTTCCTCGAAGAGCAGCGACGTTCAGACACGCGGCGTCTGGCTGAGATCGAAACCGAATTGCCAGAATATAAGAAATCAGTCGACGGCATTCAGCCCAAATTGGCGCTGTTGGAAGAGTTGGCGGTTCGCAATGAAAGGCGCATCCAGGACTTCAATAATGTCGACCGTGAGCGTCGTGAGCAGATTCAGCAATTCATCGACCAGCAGTTGCTGCTCGTCCAGCAGCGCGATCAACAATTGCTGGAGTTGACCAAACGATTCAGCGTACATGATGAGGAATTGCAGAAAAACATCGAACGTTTTGAAGTTTGGGCCCAAGCCTATCGCGAGATGAAGCGCATCATTGACGACTTCAACCGCATCGGTGATCGGCTGGAGCGGCGTATCAGCGAGGCTTCGGAAATGCAGCGCTTGAGCGAAGAGCGATTCCGCGAAGAATGGAACGACTGGCGCGACGACGATCAGAAGCGCTGGAAACAACTGACCCTCTCGAACGACGAAGTCTGGCGCAATCACGATAGAGAATTCGAACATTTTATCAAGCGGATAGATGATGTCGAGCAGTTAACGCCCGCATTACAGAGCAATATCGAACGTCTCTGGCTGCTGGAGCGAGCCCGCGCGGAACTCTACCGCGAGCGCTATCAAGCCATGCTGCTTGAATTCGACGTGGTGGACGCGGCTGACGAGGCCTTCGCCGGTATCCGCCAGCCGGCCGGGCGCCTGAGCAGCGGCTAGTCGATGCGCGTAATCGGGACCGCCGGGCACGTCGACCACGGCAAATCCACACTGGTAGAGAAACTAAGCGGCATCAACCCGGACCGGCTCGCGGAAGAACAAGCCCGCAGCATGACCATTGACCTGGGCTTTGCCTGGCTCGACTTGCCCAATGGCGAAACCATCGGCATCGTAGATGTGCCCGGGCATCGCGATTTCATCGAGAATATGCTGGCCGGCGTGGGCGGGATTGACGCCGCTCTGCTAGTCATCGCCGCCGACGAAGGCATCATGCCCCAAACCCGCGAGCACCTTGCCATCCTCCAGTTGCTCGATATCAAGAACATCATCATCGTGCTGAGCAAAGTCGACTTGATCGACGATCACGAATGGCTGGAACTGGTCGAACTGGAGATCGACGACTTGCTGTCGCAGTGGAAGCTTGACGATTTGCCGCTGGTCGCTGTCTCCGCGCACACCGGCGCCGGCCTGGACGACCTGGAGCAGACGCTGCAGACTGTCCTGGGCGAGATGCCGCAGCGCGTCAACTACCACCAGCCGCGCCTGCCAATCGACCGCGTCTTCGTCGTCAGCGGCTTCGGCGCTGTGGTCACCGGCACCTTGTCGGGCGGCGCGCTATCAGTCGGCGAGAGCATTGAGATACAGCCTTCAGACAAGACGGGACGGATACGCGGTTTGCAAAGTTACCGGCGCAAGGTCGATACGGTGGCGCCCGGCAGCCGAGTCGCGGTGAATGTCGCCGGTATCAACAGCGGCGATATACGACGAGGCGATGTATTGACCCATCCGGGCCAAATCCAGCCCACCCTGCTGGCGGATGCCCATTTCACACAACTGAGCGACGTAAATCGTCCATTGGCGCACAATGCCGAGGTCAAGATATTCTGCGGCGCATCCGAGTCTCTCGCCAATGCGCGCTTGCTCGATAGCGATTCATTGGCGCCTGGCGCGAGCGGCTGGCTGCAGCTGCGCCTGCGCCGCCCCGTGCCGCTCTCCCGCGGCGATCGTTTCATATTGCGTTATCCCTCTCCAGCCGAGACGATTGGCGGCGGCCTGATCATCAACGCCCATCCCGGGCGCCGCCTTAAGCGATTTCAGACACATATCATTGACGAGCTCGAAATGCGCGCCAGAGGCACACCCGGCGAACGCCTGGCCCTTGCCGCCCGCGCCGACGCGCCGCAGCGCCTCGACGACCTGCAGAAGACGCTCGGCTACGGAGACGAAGAATTGTCACTAGCGTTGGACAATGCGTTAAAGCATGGCCTGATTCGGCGCCTCGGCGACCAGCGCTATTGGGCGGCGGAATCCTGGCAGCAAGCGGTACAGTCAGTCGCAACCGAGCTCAGGATCTATCACAAGCAAAACCCGCTGCGGCTGGGCATGCTGCGCCCGCAATTGCAGAGCCGCCTCAAGGTCAAACTGAGCCTGCTCGACACGCTGATCGAAAACGAAGACCAGTTGACGCAGGAATCCAACTTCGTCCGCTTGCGCGATCATGCGATCAGATTCTCGCCCGAGCAAAGCGACGGCGTCGAACGCGTCATGCAAGCGCTGCTGGCCGACCCCTATTCGCCGCCCGGAATCGCCGAGCTCAACCAAATCGCGGGCGAGAATGTGGTGCGCGCGCTGGGCGATCTGCGCCGGCTTGTCAGAGTGAATGACAGCATCGCCTTCGCCGCCGACAATTACGACCGGCTCGTCAGCGAGATCCGGCGTCATATCCGTGAGTCTGCTGAAATTGACGCCAAGACGCTGCGTGACAAATTCGGCACATCGCGCAAATACGCCATCGCCGTCCTGGAGCATCTCGATTCGTTGGGCGTCACGCAGCGAGTCGGCGATGTGCGCAAGCGGGGCCGAAATCTCTAAGGCGCGGTCCGACTAGGCAAGAAGCGCCGGCAAGAATCCGCCGACGAAAGCATCGCCCAGGCCAATTGTCGTGGCGTTCTCCTGCTCCACATCGGCCACGGGCACGCAGACCGCGCTGTCACCCGCCGCAGTGTTGAATACGCGGGCGAATTCCGCGCCGGCCGCGTTCGGCGCTCGGCTGGCGATGTCGTCGTAGTCCGCGCGCGTAAAATCATCGCCGTAACGAAATCGCGTCGTGGCCATTGTCACGCCGGCCCGCAGCGCGGCGGCATATCGGCCGGCGCCGTATCCATAAGCCAGCGCCCAATGCCGCGTGTGCAAGACGATGGCAGCTGCCGGAACGAGCTCCTGTAATTCGTCCAGCGCCTGGCGCGCCTGCCCGACGTCGCCCAGATCGACCGCACGCCTCAAGTGTGACTGCAGCTCGTCTTCATTCATGCTGTACACGTCGATTCTGGGCCCCAAAGCAGCGTATATCAGCTTGCGGAACGAGGGATCGTGGTAGCCGCCATCTTCCAGAAAGACTATGGCGTCCTTTGGCAGGCGCTCCAGCAATTTCATAAGCTCACGCAACCGCTCAAGCAGCAGGGGTTTGCTCTGCATGGCGTTGAAACCGGATACCAGCAGCACCTTCGCGTCGCCTGTCATATTGGCGAAGTCAGGCGCAATCCGCATGGCGATGCGATCGGCGTTGCAATGGTAAATGAGCCGATTCGGCTGGCGCGCGCGGATGTCGAGTTCGCCCGCCTTCACTCTGTCGCCCGCGCCGAACTGCACGATCAAGTGCGGATAGATGCTGTCGCGATCGTTGCTGCAAACGTAGGGACTGTCCTGCGGGATGAGTCGGCGCACCTCTTCGTTCTGCGTTATCAAATGCAGCGCGGAGCGGTGACCGAGTTTGCGCATGGCTATGGCGGCGCGCACTGATGTGCCGCCCAGGGTGACCTTCTTTTCAAAGCGAGCCGCGAAACGCTCGAGGATTTCCGACCCGCCGACGAAGCGCTCTCCGCCTTGGGAACTCTGCATAAAGCCAAGAATGGAGACGACCAAGTCGCGCTCGGAGCGTATAGACCTCCGCGAATCGATTTCATCCGTTCGTATCTGATAGCCGATTGCCAGGTCTTCCAAAACCGCTGCGTTCCAGACGATCTCGTAATCGACATTGTTGCAGAAGCCGAGGGCGATGCTTTCACTCACGATCGGAATCCCGAGGTGGACCGCTCGGCAATGTTGCGGTCAGCAGCTGATGACAGGCTCGCATCAATACAAGGCGGCTTTGCCAGTGGTGTTGAAGAGGTCAAACTTCTGGCGACAGACGACCTTCATGGCGTCTATGCATTCGGGGTAGATGCTGCTCGGCTCGCGCAATATCGGATTCTGCAGGACTTCGCGCGCTTTCTGATAGAAGGCGCTCTTCATATCCGCTGAAATATTGATCTTGCAGATGCCCAACTCGACGGCTTGGGCGATCTCCGCATCCGGATTGCCGGATCCGCCGTGCAGCACCAGCGGGATTGCTACCTTGGCGCTGATTTCTTTCAGCAAATCCAAACGAATTTCCGGCTTCATATCTTTGGGATACAGACCGTGAGACGTCCCGATGGCGACAGCCAGCGTATCGACATTGGTGGCGTCAACAAATTGCTTCACCTGTTCGGGATCGACAAAGACGACCTCGTCCGCGCCGGCCTCGGCTTCTTCATCGAGCTCGCCGATTGTGCCCAACTCGCCCTCAACCGACACGTTGACGGCATGCGCCAACTCAGCAATCTCGCGGCAGGCGGCGATATTGTCTTCAAGCGGCAGCATGGATTTGTCCATCATGACTGATGTGAAGCCGGCGCGAATAGCCGTCATCACTTGCTCCAGCGACGAACCATGATCGAGATGGATGACAACCGGAACCGTGGCGTCATGAGCCATTTCCAGCGCCATCGCCACGAAGGCGGCGCCAACGAATGCCAACTCGTCCGGATGAATGGCGATGATGACCGGCGCCTCGGCTTCTTGCGCCGCTTCGATCGCGCCGGTAAGCAACATATTGCTGCTGATGTTATAAGCCGGCACGGCAAAACGGTTTGCGCGCGCGACAGCCAGCAAGTCTCGCATATTCAATAACATAGTGGACTCTTCATTTCGTAGCAGTCGGATAACTCAAGCAGGGCGTAGTTTACCCTTTAATTGACCCCGCTGACATACCAGCGATGAAGTAACGCTGAAACAAGAGGAAGAGTATCAGCACGGGCAGGGAGCCCAATACACTCAGCGCCAGCATCTGGTTCCATTCAAAGGAGTGCTGCCCCATCAGCAAGTGGATGCCTATCGGTACGGTCCGCATTTCGTTCGTGCGCGTTAATGTCAGGGCGAATAGAAATTCGTTCCAGGCCAGCATAAAAGTATAAACGCCGACCGCCACAATCCCGGGCAGCGATATCGGCACCAGGATGCGCCACAGCGTGACAAAGCTGCCGCCGCCGTCAATCATGACAGCCTCGTCCAGGTCGCGTGGCAGCGTATTGAAATAACCGGTCATCATGATGATGGCGTATGACAGCGTAAACACCATATAGGTCAGCACCAGCGCGGTGTAGGTATTGTATATGCGCAGCCAGACAATGAGGCCGAAATAAGGAATCATCAGCGTGATCGGCGGCACCGACTGGACGCCGATGATGACCAGGGTCAGGAACTTCTTGTAGCGAAAGTCGTAACGGCTCAAGCTGTAGCCGGCCAGGATGCTGGTAATGACGGTGCAAATGGTCACCAGGATCGCGACCAGGTAGCTGTTGAAGAAGAATCGCAACTGTCCAGGATCACTCAGCACCGCCCGGTACGCTTCAAAAGAAAAAGAGTAATCGATAAGCGCCGGCGGGTAAGCGAATATCTCCAGATTGGACTTGAACGACGAAGCCACCATCCAGAGCACCGGCAAGCCAGCGAAACACGCGCCCAGGATTAGCGCGATCCAGAGCAGGAATTTCCGGGCGAGAATCTCTCTGCGACTGCCGATCATCTTACTCGTCCACCATCCGCTGGCTGCGTACATAGAAAATCGCCACAAAAGTACAGATCGCCAAAATCACCATCGCGATAGTGGAAGCGATCGAATACTCATGCGAACTGAAGGCCGCCTTGTAGGTATAAGTGCTCAAGACTTCGGTCGAGCGCATGGGGCCGCCGCCGGTTGTCATCCAGATCAAGGTGAACTGATGTATCGTCCAAATAAAGTCCAGCAAGGCCAGGCTGATGATAATCGGCTTGAGTTGCGGCAGCGTAATATTGAGGAATAGCTGCCAGGCGTTGCCGCCGTCGACGCGTCCCGCCTCATACAAGTCATCGTGGATGCCTTGCAAACCAGCCAGGAAGCTCACCAGGTAAAAGGGATAACCCGACCAAATGTTGATGAAAGTCACCGCGTTTAAGGCCAGCCTCCGGTCGGAAAGGAATTCCTGAAGTTCCTCGACCAGCCCCAGCTCAAGCAAGATAAAGTTGATCACCCCGTGTGGATTCATCAGCAGCCGCCAAAGAATCGCAATGATTGACGCCGTGAAGACCCAGGGCAAGATGTAGATGACGCGGAATATCGCCTTGACGTTACTGCTAAGCAAACGGGAATTTAGCAGCAGCGCGAACGACAAACCGATGAAGAAGTGCGCCACCACGCTGAAAACCGAAAAGTAAATGGTGTTGCTTAACGCGCCGCGGAATTTACGGTGCGTCAGCACTTCTTCGTAATTCTCCAAACCAACAAACTCGGGCGTATTCTGGTTGACGATGACATTGTCAACCAGCGAATACAGAAAGACCGTCACGATCGGCACAATGGTTAGGACCGCCAGCAAAAGAAGTGTAGGCGACAGATAAGCGTAGGGCAGAAGCCTGCGCTTCCGCTGCTGCCAGCCTATGTTCGCGGATTCCGCGACTTGGTTTTGCGCCGCTGTAACCATGCCGGCTCCGATTGAACTGAGGCGGCCAGCCGCTCTGACCGGCCGCCTCTGCGCTGCAACTTAGGGATATAGCGCGTCGGGAAAACTTACTCGAATATGTCTTCCCACTCTTCTTGCGCGATTTCCAGAAGCTCATCCAGCTCGACTTCGCCTTCCAAATAGAATTGGAATGGCTCGGCCATTTGGCGCATCAGTTCTTCCGCGGCGGGAAGCCCGGTGAATTCATTCGCCAAGTAGCCCTCTTGGAAGATCTCAAAGGCGGTCTCAAAGAGTGGATCGCTGGTGATGAAGTCTGGCGTCGCATTGACATTGCCCGGGAAGGCATTGGCAATCGAGGTCAGCTTGGAGTTGCCTTCGACGCTGGTCAAGTAATCGATCAGTTTCCAGGCTTCGGCTTTGTGCTCGGTATTGGAGCTGATGCCGATGCCCCAAGAGGCGTAGGGCAAGCCACGCGGCCCATCATAGCCCTCTGCCGCCGGCAGCGCGGTGATGTCGAAGTTCAAGTCCGGGTTGCGCTCGCGGATCAGCGTGAAGTGCGCCAACGTGTTGACGATCATTGCGACGCGCTCGTTGACGAATTCCTCGACTTTTTCATTTTCCTTCATGGCGAAGGAACCGGGCGCGACCACGCCCGCGTCGTGCAGGCTCTTGATGAACTCCAGCGTCCCCGCCAGCGCCTCATTGCCGACCAGGTTGGGCTGACCCATTTCATCGAGCATGCTGCCGCCCGTCGCCCAGAGCCAAGCCATGGTGTCGTTCTGGATGCCGTTGGGCTGCTCAATCGAAAGCGGCTGAGCCCAACCGTAGACATTATTGTCGGGGTCGGTCAGCGCTGCGGCGGCCGCGGCGAATTCCGCCCGCGTCGACGGCGGGTCAATGCCGGCCGCTGCCAGCATGTCCAGATTGACAAATACCGGATAGATGAAGTTGGCGATGGGGATCATATAGGTCTCCCCGGCCAGCTGAATCTGCGCCGCCAACTCGCTGTCATCGTAGTCGGCATCGGCCATAGCCTGCGTCAGGCTGTGCAGCGCGCCTTGTTTCCACAAGACGTTAACCCAGGCGCCGTCCAGACCAACGACATCCGCCATCGTGCCGGTGGCCGCGCTGGCGATAATCTGGTCCTTCGTGGTCAGATAGGGTCCGCTGATCGTCTCCACTCTGATGCCCGGGTTGGCCGCTTCAAAATCATCCAGAATCGCGCGGAACGAGCCTTCCGGCAATTCCGGCTCCCACCATTGCTGGAATTCCAGCACAACATCCTGCGCCATGCTGACGCCAGTCGCCAGCAGCAGCACGATCATCAACAAGCCGACATACTTCTTCATTATTCTGTTCTCCTTACTGAATTGAACGAACCACTTTCGTTTCCAAACGAGGCCCTTTGCCGTATTTGGCTTGGGTCTGCCCCGCCAGTAAAACCAGGGTTGATTTCATCTGCCTCCTCTCGCCACATGCGTTCGGTTGAAGGGCTAGCGGGATACCTGGGAAAAACCTGGTTGAAACTGAGTTGGCAAGCCAGCTTGTAGCGCAGGACGCCCTCAAACCACAGTGAGTTGCATCAAGATTTTGTCGCGGTAAGTACAGCAGGAATAAAGTACAGGTACAGACCACGATTCCATTGCAGCGTACTTACCGCCGAATTTGAACACATCCCGGTAGCGTTGTCAAATTCAGGGGCGTATGGAAGTGACGAAATCCGACGACTTGAAATCTTTGCAAGTCCCGGAGGCTGGGAACTATGCGCGCGGCCGAGCGCAACGCTGGCGGTTCAAACGCGCGCCGTCGCATTTTCAATCCGCGCTATGTGCAAGATGCGCGATTCGTCAGCGAACACTAGAATAAAGTTGACGAGGATAGATCATGAAGAATCGCCGACTGATGTTGGAAGCAAACGAACGAAACACGCTGGCGCCCTACGCGCTCTTCAGCGATGCTTCGCGCGGCCGCATGCACCACGAAGCCGAGCCGCGCTATCGAACCGCCTTCCAGCGAGACCGCGATCGCATCGTGCATTCTGCGGCCTTCCGCCTGCTGGAGTACAAGACGCAAGTATTTGTCAATGACGCCGGCGACTACTACCGTACGCGCCTTACCCATACACTGGAAGTGGCGCAGATCGGCCGTACGCTGGCGCGGGCATTGGGCGCCAACGAAGACCTCGTGGAGACCATCTGCCTGGCGCATGATCTGGGACACCCGCCCTTTGGGCACGCGGGCGAGGACGTGCTGAATCATTTAATGAGCGACCACGGCGGATTCAACCATAATCATCAGAGCTATCGCGTGGTTACCAAGCTGGAACGGCGCTATCGCAACTGGGCGGGACTGAATCTCACCATCGAAACGCTGGAAGGCATCGCCAAGCACGAGACCTGCGACCAACGCCGCTCTTTCAGCGAAATCTCGCCGGAGACCGGCGCCAGCGTTGAAGCGCAAATCGCCAATATCTCTGACGAACTCGCCTATAACGCGCACGATCTGGACGACGGGCTGCAAGCCGGCTTGATCCGCATCGACCAAATCGCCGAGCTCGACTTGTGGCAGCAGGTTGTTGACCGCGTTAAGTGGCAGGGCAAGGTGCTGGACGCTGTATCGCGCCATCACATCATCCGTGAATTGGTCGGTCTGCTCGTGGATGATGTGCTCGACGAATCCCAGCGGCGACTGGCGGAATTACAGCCGGATTCGTCTATGGCCGTTCAGCTGCATTGTGATCCCGTTGTCTGCCACAGCCAAGCGCAACTAGAACAGGTTTCCCAGCTCAAAGATTTCCTTTTCCACAATATGTATCGCCATTTCCGAATTGTGCGCATGCAGACGCGCGCCGAACACTTTCTCGAGGCCCTGTTCGCCAGCTACGTCAAACAGCCCTTGCAGCTGCCTGATGATTACCGCGCCAAGCTGGAAGATGAATCGGCGCATCGCATGGTCGCCGATTATATCGCCAACCTGACAGACCGCAGCGCCTTGCACGAATTTCAGCAGCTATTCGACCCGATAACGAAGCCCTAAGCGGGGACCATTCATGCCAGGTGAAACACTTCTCAATCAGCGCTACGAGCTTGTCGCTCAACAAGGCTCGGGCGGAATGTCCGTCATTTATCGCGCGCTCGATCGCATGCTGGGCCGGATGGTGGCTATCAAGATTCTGCGCCCCAATCTGACCAAAGACCCGGCCTTTCTGGAAAAGTTCCAGCAAGAAGCGCGCAGCGTCGCCATGATGTCGCATCCGAATATCGTCACCGTTCACGATGTCGGCAACGATGGCGCTACTTACTACATCGTCATGGAGATGATCGAAGGCGACGATCTCAAGAAGCTGATTAAGACACGGGGCGCGCTGCCCTTTGACAAAGCGCTTGAGCTCGCTATACAGATATGCGCCGGCCTTGGATTCGCGCATCGCTCGCAGCTCGTCCATGCCGATGTCAAACCGCAGAATATCCTGATTAATCGCGAGGGCATCGTCAAGATAACCGACTTTGGAATCGCGCAAGCCTATACCGATACCATGCCGCAGACGCGCAGCGAAGTCGTTTGGGGCAGCCCGCACTATTTCGCGCCCGAGCAAGCGCGTGGCGAAAAGCCCTCCCCGGCTTCGGATGTCTATTCGATTGGCGTCGTCCTGTTTGAGATGTTTACCGGACGTTTGCCCTTTGTCGGCCCCACACAGCGAGACCTGGCTCTGGCGCATATTCAGGCGGAAGTCCCGCGCGCCATCGAGCTGAATCCAGAATTGCCGATTGAGCTGAGCAATGTCATCTACAAAGTCATGAGCAAACGACCCAACGACCGTTACAAGCACGCCGACCAGCTGGGGCACATTCTGCAGCAGGTCCGCGAGCGCCGGAGAGGTTCAGCGCATCAGACAGCCGCCGCTCGTATGGCGCCGCCCACCGTTACCGGGCAGCAGCCGGCGCCACGAAGTCCGAAGCCCGTTCCGCAGCAGTCGCCGAGATACAGCGCCCCAGCCGCGCCCGTTCCGCGCCGCACCGCTCCGCCACAGGCGCCCTCAGCTAGCGTCGGTCCCTTGCCCGAAGGCGGCGTCGCCAGCGGCCTTCCCGCAGCGCCCAACCCGCCGAGCCCGCTCTTTAACCCGGACGGGACTATCAACGTCGACGCCACCGGCGGCTACTCCGGCCCTTTTCTGCCGCAACGGCAAGCTAAAGGCGAAGGCGCGGATATCGTAACCATCCTGCTGGTGATTCTGGCTTTCCTGGCCGTGGCCGGACTAGTGCCGCTTTACCTGCTGGGCGTATTCCCGTTGATCTGATGGTCAGGGAATTCTGAACTGGTCAGCCAGTTGCTCGCTGCTCATATGGATCAGCACTCTGCGACCGCTGGGGGAGGACAGGGGATTGGGGCAGCGCTCAAGCCGCGTAATCAGCGAACGCATCTCATCGGGCGTCATTATTTGCCCCGAACGAACGGCGACCGCGCCGGCCAGCGCTTTGATCACATTCTCCAGTTGAGGCTCGGCGCCGCGCAGCTGCTCCAGCATGCGGGTCATCAGTTCATCCAGTTGCAGGCCCGCAGCGGCTTCGGGCAGCGAACGGCAGGCGAAAGCGTTGGGTCCGAAGAGCTCTATCTCGATACCCAGCGCCGCCAGCTGATCCCCCACCGACTCCAAAAGCTGCGCATCTTCGGGCGAAAGCAAAACAGTTTGCGTTTCCGCTTGAACCTGGTTGGATATCCGACCTTGCGCATGGTCCTCGGTGATCTGCTGATAAATCACGCGTTCATGGGCTGCGTTTTGATCAACCAGGTAGAGACCGGCGGGGCCCTCAGCGACGATATAGGCAGCGCCAACCTGCCCCACCACGCGTAGAATCGGCAAGGTGCGCGGTCTGGCTGACGGTTCCGCTAAATCCGGCGCGTATTGCAAGCCCTGCTCGTCAACGAGCGCTGTGCCGCTTTCGCGCTGCCAAGGCGGCGGCAGGGGTTTGTACTGTATGTATTGGTCGGTAAATCCGCTGGCCGACCACAGATCGTCAACAGACTCGCCGTCGGATTGGTCAAGAATCGCCTCGCGCACGGCGCGCTGCACCGCCAGAAATACTTGCTGCGAGTCGCGAAAACGAATCTCGGCTTTTGTCGGATGCACATTCACGTCAACGAAGTCAGGCGGCGTTGTGATCAAGAGCACAGCCAGCGGGAAGCTACGTTCTTTCAGCAAGCCGTCATAAGCCTGAATAACGGCGTGGGTGAGCGAACTGTCCTGGATCGCCCGGCCGTTGACAAACAAGATGATGCGGTCGCGCCTGGCTCGGCTCAGCGTAAGGTTGGAGGTGAAGCCGCTTATGCCGATGGCCACCCGCCCATTGCCGGCCCGCTCCTGCCCCTCGACCGCGACCATGCAGTTGTATTCTCGCAAGCCGAAGGCTTTGGCTACGACATCCGCCAGTTGGCCGCTGCCCGAAGAATGAAAACGTTCCCGACCATCTTGAACCAGTACGAACGCGATACCCGGATAGGCCATCGCGTATCGCGCCACCACCCAATGTATATGGCGTTTCTCGGTAGCATCGTTCTTCAAGAACTTGAGCCGGGCCGGCGTGTTGTAGAACAAGTTCTCGACCGCGACAACAGTGCCGGCCGGCGCGCCAATCGGCTGACAGCGGTTGATACCGGCGCCGGATGCGAAACGAAGGCCCATTGCTTCATCGCGATGCCGCGTCACAACAGTGGCTTTGCTTACCGCTGCCAGGCTCGAAAGCGCTTCGCCGCGGAAACCCAGAGTGTTCAGCGCTTCCAGCTCTTCCGCCGCGCGAAGTTTGCTGGTTGCATGCCGCTTGAAAGCCAACTCAATCTCTTCGCGACGGATGCCCGAGCCATTGTCGCTGACCTGCAGCAAGCGTCGGCCGCCGCCGCTGGTCTCAATATGGACCGAGGTTGCGCCGGCGTCGATGGCGTTCTCGATGAGCTCCTTCACAGCTGACGCGGGCCGCTCGACAGCTTCGCCCGCGGCAATCCTGGCGACTACATCGTCCGCCAGTATTTGAATCGGCATATCAGGGCCTTTGGCACCTATCGCTACGAATCAAAACGAGTATAACAGAATCCACGCCCCCTGTTGCCGTGGACGATTCAATCCTTGAATGCGGCCACGCCCGCTGCTATACTGCGCCAGCGAAATGCGCCACCCTAGCTCAATTGGCAGAGCGATCGCTTCGTAAGCGATAGGTTATGGGTTCAAGTCCCATGGGTGGCTCAGATTTCGCAGCGCTAAAGCAGTGTTCTACAAACCGAATACGATAAGGCATTGATCGGGCAGAGTAAGCGGTTCAGTACGCGTCAGAGAAAGTGGGTCACTGGCTGAAAGCCCACCCGCGTAAAAGCGCCGAAAGTCACCCGGGAGCTGCTCGAAAGAACGCGTCAGCTAGTAGAATCGAGCCGGTTTACGCCCGTCATCGCGTCTTGAGCGCAGTGGATTGACGTCCGCTGAAACAAGGTGGTACCGCGGAAGTCAGCCTTTCGTCCTTGTGCAGGATGGAAGGCTTTTTTGTTGTGCGAGAGGAGATCGACCCTATGAAAGCAACTGCGGAAAGCAACATGCCGCGAAATTTCAGCTTTGCGGAAGCCGAGCCGCGCCTTTACGACTGGTGGCTTGAGAACGGCTGGTTCAAGCCGGAAGCCGCGCCTGAGGATGCCGAGCCCTTCGTCATCAGCATGCCGCCGCCTAACGTCACCGGCAGCCTGCATATCGGCCACGCGCTCTTCACCGCGCTCGAAGATCTGATGATCCGCTACGAGCGCATGCGGGGCAAAGCCGCCTTGTGGCTGCCCGGAACCGATCACGCCGGCATCGCCACGCAGCTGCAAGTGGAAAAGATGCTGCGCGATGAAGGGTCCAGCCGCGAGGAAGTTGGCTACGAAGAATTTCTCCACCGCACCTGGCAATGGAAAGAAGAACAGGGTGGCACGATCATTCGCCAGCTTAGACGGCTCGGCGCCAGCTGCGACTGGGATCGCGAGCGATTCACGCTGGACGACGGGCTGTCGGCAGCAGTCATGCACGCCTTTGTCACCTTGTGGGAGCAGGGGCTGATCTATCGCGGACCGCGGCTCGTCAACTGGAGCCCGGGCCTGCAAACTGCTGTCTCCGACTTGGAAGTCGAGTCCAACGAGGAAGAGGTCACGCTCTACTATTTCAAATACCCGGTCGAAGATGGAGAGCATCTGCCCGTCGCTACCACTCGGCCGGAGACGATACTGGGCGATACCGCAGTCGCCGTTCATCCAGATGACGAGCGCTACAATCACCTGATCGGCAAGCGCGCTTACGTCCCGATCCTTGAGCGCGAAATTCCGATTATCGGCGATGATTACGTCGATATAGAATTCGGTACCGGCGCCCTGAAAGTGACGCCTGGTCACGATTTTAACGACTACGAACTGGCGCAGACGCACGGCCTGGAATTGCTCAACGTCCTGAACAAAGACGCCAGCATGAATGCCAAGGCCGGCAAGTACGCTGGACTGGATCGGTATGAATGCCGCGAGCGGCTTTGGAGCGATATGGCAGCCCTTGGCCTGGTCATCAAGACCGAGCCCTATGTCACACGCATTCCACGCAGTCAGCGAGGCGGCGAAGTCGTCGAGCCGATGATGAGCACACAGTGGTACGTCCGCATACAGCCACTGGCCGATAAAGCCATCGCCGCTGTGCGGGACGGCCGCATCCGCATCGTGCCCGAGCGCTTTGAAAAAATCTACTTCCACTGGCTGGAAAACATTCAGGACTGGTGCATCAGCCGCCAGCTTTGGTGGGGGCATCAGATTCCGGCCTGGTATCGCGCAAAAGACGGTGACCCGCAAGGCGAAATCTATGTCGGTCGAGAGGCGCCGAGGGGCGATGGCTGGACGATGGAACAGGACGTGCTCGATACCTGGTTTAGCAGCGGTCTGTGGCCCTTCAGTACCTTGGGCTGGCCCGACGAAACTGTTGACATGGAGCGTTTCTATCCCACGCAGGTCATGGAAACGGGGCACGACATCCTCTTCTTCTGGGTGGCGCGCATGATCATGATGGGATTGTGGTTCACGGATGAAGCGCCCTTCCACACAGTCTATCTGCACGGCCTGGTGCGGGCGGAAGGCGGCAAGAAATTCAGCAAGACACTGGGCAACGCCATAGATCCGCTGACGGTCGTCGACGAACTCGGCGCCGATCCGCTGCGCTTTACCCTGATTACCAGCGGGACGCCCGGCAACGACTGCCACCTGGATGAAACGCGCCTGGATCACAGCTTCCGCTTCATCAACAAAATCTGGCAGATGACATCGTTTATCAACATGAATCTTGAGGGCGAGCTGGAGCTGGGGCTGCCGCCAACGAAAGAAATGGATCTAGCCTCGCGCTGGATACTCAGCCGGCTGCAGCGGCTCATCGCAAATGTGCAATACCTCTTCGACATCTATCAATATGGCGAAGCGGGCAACCAGATCCTGGCTTTCATGTGGGACGAGTTAGCGCCTTTCTACCTGGAGATCAGCAAACACGCGCTCTATCAAGGCAGCGCGAACGAGAAAGAAACTACACAGCGCGTCCTCGTCCACATTCAAGACTGCTGCCTGCGACTGCTGCACCCATTCATGCCCTTCATTACCGAAGACGCCTGGCGCTACCTCCCGCACGAAGGCGACGCGCTAATCGTAGCGGACTGGCCCAAAGCCGACGATCAGCTGATTGACGATGATATCGAGACGCGCATGCGCGCCTTCCTGGATGTCGTTCGCGAGATTCGCAATACGCGCGGAGAATACCAGGTAGATCCGGGCCGGCGTATCGGCGCGATAGCGCATGTGAATCCGGCAACGACCAGCCTTGCCGAAAATGCGCATATCCTGCAACGTCTGTGCAATGTCGAGGAACTTGAGTTAATTCCGCCTGAGCAGGACGCGCCGCCCAATGCCGCCAGCATCGTGGTTGGCGATATGTCCCTATATCTGCCGCTTGAAGGCATGCTGGACCTGGAAGCCGAGTGCAAGCGACTGGCCAACGAAGAGGCGAAACTGCAGCAGCAGCTTAAACAAACCGAGTCCATGCTCGGCAACCAGAAGTTCGTCGAGCGCGCCCAACCCGCGGTTGTACAGCGGGAGCGCGACCGCCTGGCCGATCTGGAAGCAGCGCTCGCGCAGATTCGGGAGCGGACGGCCAGTCTCTGCGAATGATGGCTGGGACGCCCTCGCAGCGCCGACTGGCGATTTGCCTACGACAGATTCCGTGATTTCAAGCTTGCCGCTGTCATCCGATATAATGGAGTAGAAGCGAACTCCATCATTGAGGACTATGATTGACGGACAGCCCTAAGACCTGCCCAATCTGCTCTGCGCGCAATCATCGCAATGCGCTGCTCTGCGCCACCTGCGGAACGACGATTACCGAGGTCGCGCCCGATGAAGATGCCGACGGCAGTGAAGCGCGCGCGGACAATTACGATTACCGCTTTGGCGAGACCGATCTGGCGGAAGCCTCGCTTTCGGGCCCGGGTCGCCTAATGAGCGCCATTCTTATCATGCTGCTGCTGTCCGTGGCGGTAGCGCTGGCCGTCGCCTTACATTTAACCAACCGGATGCGCGCAGTCCCAGCGATCAGCGCCGCAATCCCCACCTCGTCCCCAACGCGCGTTATTGCGCCGTCAATCACGCCCGGTACGCCGACAGCAACCTTCACCATCAGCCCCGTCCCGTCGCCGAAGCCCAGCGCAACGTCGACGCCGGCGCCATGCATCCGGCGTGTAGCGGAGGGCGACTCGCTGATCGCCATCATTCTGCGTTGCGGGCATAGCAATCTTGATATTCTCCCGACCGTCATGGCGATAAATAACATTGCTGATGAATCTCGTATTCAGATCGGTCAAGAGATCTCCGTGCCGCACCCGGCGCCTACCGCGGACCCGGCCGCCACGCCGGAACCGCAAGACTCCGCCGCCGCGACCGGAAGAGAGGAACTGACGCGGCTGGCCTTCGATCCATTCGCGCCCACGCTAACGCCAACGCTTCTGCCTGGGCTCATGTGGTACGTCGTGCAACCCGACGATGACTTGATTTACGTTTCCGCAATTCACGAGATCAGTATCAAGACGCTCGCGGACCTGAATCCCGAGATATCGTTTAGCTTATGCGACTTCGGCGAAGTCTATGGCGGGCCGGAATGCACCGTACAGCTGTTTGTGAATCAAAGAATTCGCGTGCCAGCCCCCGCGCCGACGGCTACCGCAATCCCGACCTCGTCCGGAAGCGAAACGCCCACGCCATTGCCTACAGCCACATTCAACGCGCCAGTGGCCCAACGCCCAGCCGATGAAGCCTTCTTTTCGCCACATGAGCAAGTAACCTTGCGCTGGGTAGGCACTGGCGCGCTCAGCGAGGGGCAAGTCTATCGAGTCTCGCTGACGAATATTGACAACGGCGCGCGCTTCACAGCCGATACCAAAGAGTTGTACTTCATCATCCCGTCGGAGTGGCAGAACCCGGACGCGGGCAGCCATCGGTATTCCTGGCAAATTAGCGTCTACGATACGTTTGCCGCGGCGATTACCCATGCCACAGATACGCGTCGCTTTGTTTGGCAAGGCAGAGGACAGTCCGATACATGAGAAAGCGCCTTTTCGTCTCGCTTCTGGGATTGTCTTTATTTTTGGCTGCGGGCTGCAACATTAGCCAGCCACGAATCGGGCCGTCGCCAACCAACGAATCCGAAGCCATCGTTACCGTCGCGCCACAGCTTCCAGTGACTGCCACGCCAGCGTCGCCAACGGCTACCAGCACAAAGTCCGCGCCAGCGGCAGCGGCAGCCACGGCCACACCTACTCAGGCCCCAACCGCAACCGTCAGCGCCGCGTCTCCGACGGCAACCCTGCCTTACTTTGAATACCTGGTCGGAGATGGTGAGACGCTCTTCTATATCATTCAATTACCGCAGCACGGCTATGGCTACGAGCCAAACGTTGCCGCGACCGTGGTGGCGCTGAACGCCAATATCCCCGACGCCGACTCAGTACGCGGCGGCATCACCATTCGTATTCCACGGCCTACCCTGACGCCTACTCCGCCGGGCGCGGAAGCCACTCAAGAGCTGCTGGCGACCATCGGCGCGGACGACTCCTCCGGCGTGGTATTGCCTGCGGGCGCGACTGTCGGCTGCCATATCGTGGAAGCGGGCGACGCCATCATAGGCGTGGCGGTCCAGAACAATACCACTTTGGAAATCCTTCATGGACTAAATCGGGACTTGAACTGGTTCGGCTGTAACTTTACGTTGCCCAGCGGCGGTGAAAACTGCGCGCCACATCTGCGCATAGGCCAATGCGTCCGCGTTCCGCTGCCGACGCCCTTGCCCACCAAGTTTCCCACACCCACCGGACGGGAGACAGCCACGCCGACGGCGACCAAGCTGGCGCCCCGGCTTGTCTACCCGCTTGACGGGCAAGAGATTCCTCACGAACCATTACTCGTTCAATGGGTGGCGCTCAGCGGCATGAATGATCTCGACGAGTACCTGGTGGAATTGGTCGACCAAACGACCAACCAGCCGCTGCGAAATGTCACGCGCGCCAACTCATTCCAGGTACCGACTGCCTTCATGCCCACTGACGGCAGGTCACATGACATTCTGTGGCGAGTTTCGGTGGCGCAAGTCGACGAGCGTGGAATCTACAATTACGTCGGCGAAGAAGGCAACTGGCGCAGTTTCCGCTGGCTTGGCAGCTGATGCATCCGGTTAAGAGCGCGGCCCATGCGACAGCCGGGCCCGCTCCATGCTGCAAAAGTCAATCGCAACTGCTTCTGCCGCGCGTCCTCAGGCAGACTTCGACTTTGGCACGCCCCTAAACGAAGCGTAAACCGGTCGCTTCTCGCCAGCGGCGTCGATGAGACTGAAGAAGCAGGCTTCATCATCCCCGGCGGCGCAGCCATTGAGATTGTACAAGATCATCGCCGAGACATTTTCCATCTTCTGCACAATTGAATATGCCTGCGAAACGTACAGCGCTTGTTCATCTTCGCTTGTATAAGTCAACCACTCGAACCCGCTGGATGGCGCCGCTGTATTGGCGCCTTCGCTGGTGCCCCAGCCCATTTGTGTGACAAATATCGGAATATCGCTGTAACCATTTATGCTCAAGACCTTGGTGTAGAAGTTCAGAAGCTCGGGCAGATACTGCAGGAATGATTCATAATGCGAATCTACGCCTGGGGGCCTGTCACAGCATTTGAGCGTCGGCGGAACAGCCGATGCGCTGAATACCGCGCCGATGGCGTCGCTGCTGGCTGCCGCGCCCTGGTCCAGCATCCCTTGCAGGAAGGTGCCGGTATCAATGGAATTGTAGCCGTCGGAGAAGCCTACAGGCGCCAAACCCGCGCTGATTACGAGCGCGCGCTCATCGTGCGACTTGATGGCGTCGTAGGCGACTTTTAGCAGCGGAACGTAGTAGCCGGCGCCCAGCTGAACCTCATCGGGGATGCCGTAGTCGCCGTCGTCAGTCAATTCCGGTTCCAGATAGTAGACCGGCGCCGTCCAATACTTCAGCAGATTTGGCGACTTCCAGATTTCGTAGGCATCTACCAGCCCCGCGTATCGCGTTACAAGATTCGTCATGAAACTGGCAAAATCGGCCAAGTCTTCCGGCGGCCCGCCATATTCGCGCATGGTGCTATTGAGCTTTTCCGTGTACGTCCTGCGGCTCCAACCCGGCGCCTCATAGACGTTCAGCAGGATCTTCACGTCAATCAGCTCGAAAGCGGCGACCATCGCATCCAGCGCCTGATAATCGTAAGTCCCCGGCTCAGCTTCCAATTCGGCCCATGAAACATCGACCTTGACCCAATCAACGGCTAATTCAGACACCTGCGCTACCAAGTCGTCGACCGCGTCCTGGTCAGCAAAAGCCTGGAGCCCAAAGCCGAAATCAGGGCGCACGAAGGACCCGATCGGCACGGGCACGAGTATTGAGTCGTCCAGCTGAATCAGGCTCGGGTTTGCGATGCCGTTGAGCGACTGCAAGAATTCTACGGTGGTCCCATAGGTCTCAGCAATCGCGGTCAGCGAGTCGCCAGCCCGTATCACATGCACCTCAAGCGCGGCGTCCTCCAGCTTGGGCGCCAAAATCGCTTCACCCACTTTCAAGTCTCGCGCGTCCGCCAGGCGATTGAGCACCTTCAGGACGGACAGGCTGACATCATAGCGTCTGGAGATGCTGTAGAGCGAATCGCCAGTCTCAACTACTACGGCCTCGAAAAGCGTCTCGTCGACTCGCGGCACAATTATGCTCCGCCCAACCGCCAAATCGCGACCGCCCGCGACGCCGTTCAGCGCGCGCAATTGCGCCACCGTCGTGTTGTAGCGCCGCGCTATATTGAAGAGACTATCGCCCGGCACAACGACGTAGACTGCATAGATGTTCTCGTCAATCCGCGGTACCAACAAGATCTGGCCAACCTCAAGATGTAGAGAGTCGGTCAAAGCGTTAAGGGAAATCAATGTTTCTTCTGTAGTGGCAAACCGCCGCGAAATACTGTAAAGCGAGTCAGCCACGGTAACTTCGTATAACTCAAACTTGGTCTCGTCAATGTTCGGCGCCAGGATACTTGCGCCCGCAACCAGCTCACCTTCATCGGCGATGCCATTGAGCGCTTTCAGTACAGAAACCGACGTACCGTAGCGCTGCGATATGCTGTCGAGCGATTCGCCCGGAGCGACTACATGGGCCAGCAGATCCGATTCGTTGACGCTTGGCACAATAAGCAACTGCCCGGCTTCAATGTGGGTGCTGTCGCCGATTTCGTTAAGTCCCTGAATAATGCCGACGCTGGTGTTAATTCGTTTCGAAATTTCAAACAGGGTATCACCCGGCTGGACCTCGTACACTTCCACAAATGCGCTGACGCCGGCCGGCAGAAGGATACTCTGCCCGGCGAAGATTTGTTCGCCTTCCGCGATGTCATTGATCTGTCGCAAATCTGCGATAGTAGTATTAAACGCTTCCGCGATGCTAAACAAGGAGTCGCCGCTTTGAACGATGTAGACGTCGTAAGCGGCCGGCAGCACGTCAGCCGACGCCGCTTCGCCAGTGTCGGTAGCAGAGTCTTGGGCCGCTCCACTGAAGACTGCAAAGAGCGCAAATAACATGGCTATTAGGACATGGTTAATACGTTTCATAGCTCAAACCTTAGACTTTCCAGGGAATTTCCCTTGATAGCAGTCTACAGGCGAGCGCGATTCTGTGCCAATTAAATTGTAGCTATTAAGAATGCTGCGCTTTTCAGGCTGCAATCTCGAATGCGCAGAGGGCAAAGGAATCAGATCCGTCAGCCAGGAGCAAGCGTTCGCCGCTATCCGGCTCATACCAGCCGATGAGAATCTCATACCTGCCTTCATCCAAAGACGAAACAGGCAAATAGTAGACCTCGCGGAAAACGCCTGTATGCGCCCATGTGGTCGCGTCCAGCCGACCTTCTTGCGGATATTGATCGTCTTGGGTCCGCAGTTCCCGGCCCGAGGCGCCCGCCTCTGTCCCGTAGACGTGGACAAAGGACTTCAAGGGCTGCGGCGACTGTGCAAGCGGCCGCCAGTAGACGCGCAGCAGCTGCATACCGCTGGGCAGCAGATCATTACAGCTGTCGTAGCCCAGCAAGGCTACGATTTCATTGAAGCGAGCTAGTTCGCCAAGTGTCGCGTCCGACACGCTCCAATGCTGGTACTGTCGAATGGGCAGACCTGAGGCATTGGTCTGCAATACTTCCTGCATGTTCGTCCGCATCCATTCGACGACTACGCCCGTGTTTGCCCAGCCGGCTTGCTCCCTGGCAACCACGTAGATGCTGTCGTACTCGCTGCTCAGTCGCTCAAGAGCCGCGCTGATTTCAGCAGCGGGCTGGGCGGGCTTTACGGGTAAACCAATATCGCGGGCGGAACCGTTGTAGTAGTATCCAAATGCCGGATCCACCGCCAGTTGAATGACCAAATCGCTGTCTTCCACCCGCGAATTCAGGAATTCACCCAGCTCGTCCCAAGCCGGCGCCTTACGGAATACCGGGTTGTTGAAGTAGGCATCCAGCGTCAATAGCGCAAGTGCGAACCAAGGCAATGCAACTGCCAATGTCAGCAGACCCCTGGCTAAGCGGATCCGTCGGGCGAGCGCTTGCGCGACCTGGCTGCTGCCGATCGCCAGCAACAAAATAAATCCGGGTGCGGCGGAGAGCACGTAACGCGGGTGGAACAGATTGTATCGCTGCGAAACCAAGCCAAGCAGCAGCAGCGGAATCGCAGCCGTCAGGACGGCAAAACTGAAGGCCCGTCCTGATTGCCGATAGACTAGATATGCGGCGAAAACAAGCGCCAGCGACAGTCCAAATCCGACGCCTGTCAAGTCAAGCGGTATTGTGCTCCCGGAGGCCAAGTAAGGAACGAAGCGCAGGATATAATCGGCCACGTCAAAGGACTGAACGAGCCCCGGATAGGATGACATAAAGCCCTGTCGTACTTGAATGAGCAACAAGCCGGCTATCAGCATTGCCGCCATGCCCAACTGAATCACAAACAGACGCCTGAGAAAACGCCAATCTCGCCAACGGTGAAGAATCGCGAAAGCCGCCAGCGCGACTGTGGAAAACCATTCAGTGTAGATGGTCAGAACTGCGAAGCCAGCCACCGCGGCATAAAGATACCAGTCTGCTCGCCGCGCCTTGTCGATGAGGCGCAGACCGAGCCACAAGGCAACAGCGCTGATGCCGCCCCAATAGGCGTAGTTGCGAAACTCTTGACTGTGCCAAATCTCGAAGGGATGCGCCGCCCACATAAGACCCGCGAGCAGCGCAAGGTCCAGCCGGCCACACAGCCGCCAGGCGAGCGCGATCATAGCCGGCGCGCCCAAAATATTGCCGAGCGCGGAGAGATAGCGCAAGGCGAATACCGAGTCGATCCCGCCGATGAGGTGGTTCCACAGCCGGCCAATGGCGTAGACCAGCGGCGTATGCGGCTCGCCATGAGCAATGTCGCTCAGCGAAACGTTCAGCGGCGTATCGGCCCAATACAAGACGCTGAAGGCTTCATCGCCGCGCAATGGCGCCGCCTGCAGATTGTGTATCCGCAGCCCGAACCCAACTAATATGATGGTGACGACCAGGCCGTACGGTCGCAGCAGAGGCATGCTCGCTTAGACAGTTGCTGCTTCGAAATCTTGAATCTGCTTGTCGCTCAAGGGCATCAAGCTCGCGTTTTTAGCGTCGCCTGCCGAATCGTTCAACAAGCGTTTGGCATCGCGCATATATTCTTTGAGATTCGGGCTCCGCTTCGGATCGGCATACAAAACCGCAATCTCTGGCTCAGATTCAAACTCGACCGCCGCAGAGGGATCGACAAATACAATCAAGCTCTGTACTTCAACATCGTCCGCGACATCGTCAATCGCATTCTGAATGTACTCGCGCGCAATCTCAGCATCGCGAATGGGCTTGCCAATACCATCAAATCGGATCAACGAAAACAGCTTGCTGATCAGGTTGCGCTTGCTGCGGAACTTGCCGTCGCGAAAGCTATACTGCTGATCGTGCCAACGCGTGACGATGGCAAAAACACCTTGCGGGCAGATCAATACATGACGAACCGGAAAGTGATAGTAGTTGTAAAGGATGCTCTTGTTGCTCAAGCCCTTGAGTCCGTCCTCAATCGCCTTTTCCGGGCGAGGAACCCGCGCCCACAGATTAGTCATCCTGACCGAGACAATCGTCAGAATGAAGGCAACCGGCAATACGGCGGATTGCGCGAATAAAGTCAGCGTATCCGGCGTTTGATTGGTAAACAGCGAGGCGTTGATAACCACGAACCCCAGTATCAACGCGCCGAATGTACCGAAGAACAGGTAATTGGTAATCTTGCGGTTTCGCCGGGCTAATTTCTTGTTGGTTACAACTCGCATTGTGTGTCCCTAATCATGCGGATCCAATTGAGATAGCAGCTTACTCTCTAAGGTTTCTGTTATCGGTCATAGTCGGGAGTTCCATTGCAGCGCGATCCGTACATACGACCTACGCTCCTGCGCATTGCTGCCCAAACTGCCTCCATAATGTTATGGTGGGAGGTGTGGAACCAGGATTCTATCAAGTCCCACCTTTCATTGGATACGGTATTGCGAAGATACGCAAAGACTTCCGACTCGACTTTATAATCATCCGAGTTGTACAGCCGGCTGGGAAAGAAAACAGCTTCTTCCAGATTCTCTATCGCTTCCTTGAGATCTGTATCGCTGCCTTCATATCTGTGGTCAAACTTGTATGTGCAATTGTCCCAGCCCCCTGTCAGAGGCGGCGGTTCGCACTTGTCGTACCCCGGCGGCAGGGTCAGCACATATTCCGTGAACCAGACGTTGTCCACTTCATTAATCTCATCGACTTCATTGTCAAAATCCACAGTCACCTGCAAACGGTGCAAGTCGTCAATGTAGGTGTCGACAACAAACGGTCCCAGTTCGAAAGACTGACGAGCCCCGGGTCCCAACTGGCTGGTTGCGATATCGAAGGTCCGCTCCTTCGTTACCAATGACGACGCAACGTGAATATCTTGAACAGCGATGGTGATATGACTATCGTCAGTGTCGAACCAGTCCTGCCCCGTATTCACGACAGGAGCTTGTATTGACGCGCCAATGCCACAATACAGTGGATGCGGATTGACGCGCGTCCAGCCGACAACCAGATTCACATTCTGCGGCGATTCCGGCGTCTCCGGAACAAAATACGCCAGGTAATTCGCCACTGTGACTTCGGCGCATACCAGATTGCCAAAACGCACAGTCGGCAAAATGTGCCACTTTTCCGGCCCTGGATTTGGCGCAGGTTGGGCGCGAATCTCGCCCAGCACCGCCTGCTCCAGGTCGCCTTCAGCTACGCTCATGCAGTGCGTCACCGGTACCGGAAGCGTATTTACCGCGCCCCCCACCTGCAGTTGCCGCGGAATCATGGCCGACAGCTTGTACAGCGCGCCGATTCGCAGCAATTCGAGATTCTGGTTATGCGGCTGAGCCAATTGCGACGGCGCATGGAATTCACCCGTAACGACACAGTCCAAGGCAAATGAGGAACCGGCCGAGATTTCGATATCTTCCGGATCGAAGAGCAAGCCAGCGCATCTGCTGTATGGCTGCATAATTGACGTGTCTTGCGCTACATCCGTGAATACTTGCCGATCCAAGGGTACGCCGACGGCGATCTCCTCGTACTCTGCGATGCGCAATTCCGCCGTAATGCGCGCAATACCGTCCATGGCAATATTGACCGGCTCGCTGCCATCGCCCGGGCCGAGCACCCCGGCGCTGGACAAGGCCGCCAGATCAAAAGTACCGCCCGTTGTCCAGGCCCAGTATGTCAGCACTGACGCCCCGGAGGTATCGGCGTGGAATCTGAAGCCGACAGGCAAGTTAAAGCCGACCCACACCACTGGCGCGGTGATAATCGCCGGTTGGCTCAGTTCTATCCGGTTGACGCCGGTCAACTCAAGCCCTACGGTTTGGCGATAAACAAGCGTGGCGTCCACCGGCGAGCCGCCGTTGGCGTCCTGATACACCAGCAGGTCAATGGCGCTGCCAGGCACGGTGGTATCCACTGCAATGCTGACCGCATCCAGAGCGACAGGCAGCGGCACGCCTAGCGGAGTCAGATCAAAACCGTTGATGACGACCGACGATTCGCCCTCTATGAAGAAGACTTCGTTGCCGGCGCCGATATTGTTGCTAAGCAGCGTATCACCCGCAGCCGCCGGGAAGGCTATCAAAAGAAGGACCAAAGTAAACACGCCGGCTGCAATAACCTTCTTTTTCGCGATTGTGCGCATCATACTTTTCACCTCAATGTCCCCGCGCCTGTACAACTGCTAATTGTAGGTTCGTTTATTGTATTGGTCAAGCAGCCGACGAGGTCTGGCTTAGTCGTCGGTACGCTACTATAATGTTTGCGTTATGCGATAAGTAGCGAAAGATTGCCATGTCAGAGTTCGCACTGGTGTTTGCCGTTCTGGCTTTGGTCTTGGGCGGGTATTGGGCGCTCGTCATATTTCCCAAACAGAGAGCCTTCCAGCATAAGCAGAAAGTTGTGCGTTCGCTGCATGTCGGGGACGAAATCGTAACCTTTGGCGGCATCGTCGGCAAGATCGTCGAAATTGATGCGGACGGCGGCATCGCCCAGGTCGAGATCGCGGACCGTGTCACGATTCGATTGCTGACTGCAGCGCTGCAACAAGTATACGATCCCAAGGAATACGCCTATAACGCCAATATCGGGATCAAAGAGCGGCGGACCGATAAGTCTCCAAGCTGAACATGACGACTGAGAAGGAAGGCGGCCAGCAATGAGCAGTCATGCTCGATGGCTAATTGTCATTGTATTACTGAGCCTATTCTGTCTGTGGGTGGCCTCTCCGCCGGAATTCAAGGGCGTACAGACGGAAGCTTGCGCCACAGCGGCCAGCGACATACCCGCGGATTTGAAGTGTTCGGAAAACCTGGAGATAGACGCAAACGGGGATGGCGCGAACGAGTTTGTGCTGAACATAACGCAGAGCCTTGGCCTTGATTTGGTCGGCGGCTTAAGGGTGTTGCTGCAGGCCGATATCGCCGCGGAAAACTTTACGCCGGAGGACCTGGCCGAAACCGCCAACAATGTATCACGACGGGTGAACGCCCTGGGGCTGACTGAAGCGACCGTTCAAGTGCAAGGCCGCGACCGAATTCTGGTGGAACTGCCCGGTGTGCGCGACCCGCAGCAAGCCATCGCGACCATCCAGCAGACTGCCCTGCTCGAATTCGTCGATTTCGGCGGCTTGGCGAATCAGGTTCGTTCCTTGGCAGGTACAGAGATTGTCACCACCGAACAAGTCGATCTGCGTAAGAACACCGTGCTGGCCGAAGGCGAAGAAGACCCGCTGGCGCAACGGCGCGCGCATCCCGTCAGCGGCCTGCCCTTCCGCACTGTCATGACAGGCGCCGGCCTGCAAGCGGCCAGCGCGGTTCTGTCTCCGCCGCAAGGTACGGGCGGCCCCGAATGGATGATCAATTTCGAGATCAAAGAAGAGTTTCAGGGAATCTTCGGCGGCTTCACTCGCGAACGTATCGGCGAACCGATGGCGATCGTGCTTGACGGCGAAGTCTTGTCCGCGCCCATCATTCAGGCGGAGCTTCCCTCCGGCGGCGTTATCACCGGGCAATTCACCGAAGACGAAGCCAATACACTGGCGCTGCAATTGCGTTCGGGCGCCCTGCCGATTCCGCTGCGCATCGAGAGTACGCAAGAAGTTGGCGCCACGCTGGGCCAAGAATCAGTAAGGTTGAGCGTCCAGGCCGGCGTCATTGGCGTGATCGTCGTCCTCGCCTTTATGCTCATCTATTACCGTTTGCCCGGTTTCGCTGCCGATCTCGCGCTAATTGTATTCATTCTGTTGAACATTGCGGTCTTCAAGCTGCTGCCGGTGACGCTGACGCTGCCCGCAATCACCGGATTCCTGATTTCGATCGGCACGGCCGTAGATGGCAATATTCTGATTTTCGAACGAATCAAGGAAGAGTTGCGCGCTGGTCTGCCGCTGGATGCGGCCCTAAGAGCCGGTTTTGACCGCGCCTGGACCTCGATTCGCGATTCGAATCTGTCCACCATCATCATTTGTGGCATTCTATTTATGTTCGGGCAGACGCCAGGCGCCAGCATCGTCGCCGGTTTCGCAGTCACCCTGGCGATCGGGCTGGTGCTGAATCTGTTCACGGCAGTCATCGTGACGCGCACCTTCCTTTATGTCCTCGTGAGCATTTTCCGCGGCACTATTTCGCAAAACCGCGCTCTGCTTGGCGCCTAAGGGTAAAGAACCATGTTCAATATCGTACAGAAACGCCGCTGGTTCTTCTTGCTGTCCGCTCTGGTCATCGTGCCCGGTTTGGCGATCATGCTCTTCTCCACCCTGTCAACCGGCGCGCCTTTCAGGCTGAGCATCGATTTCCTGGGCGGCAGCATTTATGAGCTCAAGTTCGACGAGGCGGGCGCCACTGAGGACGGACTGAGACAAGTATTCACGTCCTTCGGCGACGACAATGTCATCATCCAGCAGATCGGCCAGCCGAGCGACTATCGCTGGTCGGTCCGCGCCGGCTTCCACGAAGTCAGCACAACCAATCAGATCCTGGCCAGCTTGGGCGATTTGGCGCCGGTCGACCGCAGCAGCTTTCGCGCTGAAACGGTATCCGCGACCATCGGCCAGGAAGTAACCCGCTCGGCTCTGGCGGCGGTAGCGGTTGGCGCTTTGGTCATCACCGGATTTATCGTCATTGCCTTTCGTCAGGTGCCCAATGCGATTCGCTATGGCATCTGCGCCATCGCCGCGATGATTCACGATATTTTGCTGGTCATGGGTGTGATGTCACTATTCGGGCTGCTGCTCGGCTGGGAGATTGACGCGCTGTTTCTGACGGCGGTCCTGACGGTGGTGGGCTTCTCCGTGCAGGACTCGATCGTAGTCTTCGACCGTATCCGCGAGAATATCCCCAAGCACCTGGGCGAGCCCTATGAGACCATCGTGAACCGCAGCATTTGGGAGACCATTCACCGGTCGCTGGCGACTCAACTCAACGCCTTCTTTATCATGATCGCGATTTTGCTCTTCGGCGGCGAAACCGTAAAGCAGTTCATCGCAATCCTGTTCATCGGCTTGCTCTCCGGTACCTATTCTTCGATATTCACAGCTGTTCCGCTGCTGGTGGCCTGGGAAAAGGGCGAGCTTCCCTTCATTAGCAACCGCGGCGTCATGGAAGAAGCAGCGCCGGTCTCCGCCTAGATTGGCTGGCGCTCAATGCCGGAAGTGACGGCTGCCGGTGAAGATCATCGCCATATCGTAATAGTCGGCCGCTTCAATCACCTGTGAATCGCGAATCGAACCGCCGGGTTGAATCACGCAGGTCACCCCAGCGCGCGCCGCATGTTCGATGCTGTCGGGGAAGGGGAAAAAAGCATCCGAAGCCATCGCCGCGTTTGTCGAGTCGCTTGACGCCTTCTTGATCGCCAATTCAGCTGCATCCACCCGGCTGGGCAAACCTCCGCCGATGCCCACGGTTCGTTTGCCCCTGGCCAGCACAATGGCGTTTGACTTGACGTGTTGCACCGCTTTCCAGGCAAACACCAAAGACTCCATCTCCTCGTCAATCGGCGTGCGTTTGGTCACCGTTTTCATGGCCGAAGCTGGCGGATCGCCCATATCGTAACGCTGCAGCAGCAAGCCGCCGGTGACGCTGCGGAATTCGAAAGCGGACCCGTCAAAGCGCCGCGGCATCCGCAGCAAGCGGCAATTCTTGCGGCCGGCCTGAATCTTCTCGACTGCCGCTTCGGTATACGACGGCGCAATGATCGCTTCCACAAATAGCGAGCCCATAGCTTCAACGAAGGCCTCATCCACCTCTCCATTGGCCGCGATAATCCCGCCAAATGACGACATGGCATCCGAAGCCAGCGCCGGCGCAAAGGCCTCGGCTACTGTACCAGCGCTGGCGATGCCGGTCGGATTCAAGTGCTTGACGATGACGACCGTCGGCTCCTCAAAGCTGCTGACTGCGCGCCAGGCTGCATCCACATCCAATATGTTGTTGTATGAGAGTTGCTTGCCCGCCAGCTGATCAGCCCCCAGCGGCGTACCCGCCTCTCCACGCGCGTAATAGGCGGCCGCCTGGTGTGGATTCTCGCCGTAGCGCAGATCGTGGCTGCGCTGCACGCCAAAAGCTATGTTATCCGGTACATCGCTATCGGCGGGCTCTGCGATATCCGACTCGCTGAGATAAGCATGTATCGATCGGTCATACTCGCTGCAATGAGCAAAGGCTTTGACTGCCAGTGTACGCCGTTGCCTCAGCGTTGTGGCGCCTTTGGACTTTATTGTGATCAAGACGTCAGAATAGTCCTCGGGGTCGCACAAGACAGTCACGCGTGAGAAATTCTTTGCAGCGCCCCGCAGCAAGGCGACCCCACCGATATCGATTTTCTCGATGGCGTCTTCCAGAGTAACGCCTGGTTCCTTGATGGTCTCGATGAACGGGTAAAGGTTGCATACCACCATATTGATCGGCGCAAATCCTGCAGCCGCCAGCTCACGCATATCTGCCGCATTGTCGCGCGCCAGGATGCCGCTGTGTATCGCTGGATGCAGCGTCTTCACGCGGCCGCCGAGCATCTCCGGCTGCTGCGTGATCCGCTCAACCGGCGTCACGGCCAGGCTGGCATCCGACAAGGTTTGCGCCGTACCGCCACTGGCGACGATTTCCCAACCCAATTTGATCAATTCACTGGCGAACCCCAGCAATCCCTGTTTGCTTGATACGCTAAACAAGGCCCTTGGCATAATCGATTCCCTTGATCTGTAGTAAGTAAGCGAGTTAAGGCGATTATAGTGCCGCGATTGAGTCCGGTACAGGGATTAGATGTCGGCTCAGCCCTGAAGCGGAATCACAGCTTCCAACGATATTTCGATCGAGAGTGCCGCGCCTATTTCAGCGGTTACTCGCTTGGCGGCAAAAGAGAGCGTCGTGTCCCCGTCAACGGTGACGCTGACATCGTAGTATCCCCCGCGAAACACTTTGCTCTGCAGCACAGCTTCGCGAGTCATCACCCTGCTGTTCGCTGAACTTCCCAGTTGGATTCCAGCCGGATGTACCAGCACAGCGTCGCTGCCCTTCTGATCCGGCAGCGCCATGCAGACCAGTTCTTTAGTGAATCGGGTGTGTTTCAAATGGTACACATTGCGCATGCCCAAGAAACGCGCCACAAATGCGCTTCTGGGACGTAGGTAAAGCTCTCGAGGCGTATCGACTTGCTCGACGCTGCCGATGTCCATCACGGCGATGCGGTCCGCCACCGCGTAGGCCTCTCGATGATCGTGGGTGACGTATATCGCGCTCAAACCCTGTTCCTTGATTAAGCTGCGCAATTCCAGCGCCAGTTGGTCGCGCAGTTGCGCATCCAGCGAACCCAGCGGCTCGTCAAGCATTAGCAGTCGCGGATTTGGCGCCAGGCTGCGCGCCAGCGCCACTCGCTGCTTTTGCCCCCCGGACAGCGAAGCGATGTCGCGCTCGCCCATACCATCCAGGCCGACCCGTTCCAGCAGTGACGCCACTTGCGTGCTGATCAGCGAACGCGGAAGGCCGCGCCGCTTGAGACCGTAAGCAATGTTTTCCGCAACCGACATGTGTGGGAACAAGGCAAAGTCCTGGAACATGAGACCGAATTCTCGCTGATGCACCGGCGTACGTCCGATATCGCCGTCATTAAATGTCACGCTGCCCTGATAGTCCCTTTCCAACCCGGCGATGATCCGCAACAAAGTCGTCTTGCCGCATCCGCTAGGGCCGAGCAAGCAGACGATTTCACCCAAAGCGACTTGCAAAGAGACCCGCCGCAGCGACACATTGTTGCCGTAGGCGTGAGAGACATCTATGATTTGCAGCATCAGAATTCGCCGACGCCGCGCAGGCGTTCAATAATTAGGAATCCGGCGGCGCAGACCAGCATGAGAATCACGCTCATGGCCAGGGCCTGCCGATATGATGCCAGACCGGGATGGCCAAAGAGCCGGTAGATGACAACTGGAATCGTCACCGATTCACGCTGCGCCACAAAAAGCGAGGCGCCGAACTCGCCCATGCTCACTGTGAAAGCAAATGTCGCGCCGACGACCAAACCTCGGCTCACCAGTGGCAGGTCAATGGTCCGGAGCTTGACGAGCTCGCGCGCGCCCATCATTCGCGCCGCTTCGCCCAGCGAGGGCGGGATGACGCGCAGGCTTGGCAAGACACTGCGAATGACAAATGGCAGCGCGACCAGCGCATGAGAAACGGGAATAATCGCCCAGGACGAGCGCAGATCCAGCGGCGGTTCGTCCAGGGCCACGATGAATCCGAAGCCCAGGGTCACGGCGCTGGTGGCCAGCGGCAGCATGAAGAGCGGATCGACCAAGCGCGACCAGGCACCCGGCTGATTTATCATGAATGACGCGACCGTTCCCAGCAAGACTGCCGCTGAGGTGGCGATCAGCGCAAATCGCAGGGAGTTGAATACGGCCTGCAATGGCGTGGTGAACAATAGCGACGCCCTTGTCTTCTCCGTCAGGCTGGTGAATCCACTGACATCAAGATGACCCGCGACAAAGAGCGAACGCCAAACCAAGGCAACCAGCGGCGAAAACAGCAGTATCGCCATTAACCCCACAGTAATGACAATGGCGGCGCGCTCCCGCAGCGTATGGGGGCGAGCGCTATGCGCCGATTGCCCATCAAGCGGCAATTGAAGCCGGCGCTGGCTGGCGGTGTAGACAAGCAGCATGAAAAGCATTGACACGATCTGCACCAGTGACAACGCGGCGGCCAGCGGCAAGTTGAATATATTGACCGCCTGATAATAAATCTGAACTTCGAGCGTGGCGAAACGAATCCCGCCCAAGATCAGTACGACGCCGAAGCTGGTGAAACAGAAAATGAAGACTAGCGTCCCGGCCGATAGCAGCGCCGGTCTTATCACGGGCAGGCGAATATCGCGCCAGACAGCAAGTTCATCAGCGCCGAGGCAGCGCGCCGCCTCCTCGGCATGGAAACCCAACGAAGACCAATAGCTGGTCATAATCCGCAGCGCGACCGAAAAGTTGTAAAAGACGTGGGCGATGATGATAATCGCGAGCGTGCGTTCCAGTTGAATGGGCGCGTGATCGAGCGAGAACAGCAAGCGCAGCATATCGTTCACCAGCCCGCGTTCCCCCAGCACAGCCGAAAAGGCCAGCGCTACCACGACAGTGGGCAGCACGAATGGCAGTGTCGCCAGAGACAAAAGCAGTGAGCGCCCCCGAAAACGGTAGCGCGCAAAGACATATGCGCAGGGCAGCGCCAGCAGTAGCGTGGCAACTGTAGATATCAGCGCCTGGTACACGGTGAAGAGCAGCGTTTCCAGATAGTAGTCGCTGGTCAACAGCCGTATAAATGCGGAGAGATTAAGCGCGCCATCCGGGCGCAGGCTGATATCGAAGAGTGTCAGAATCGGATAAACGAAAAATACGCCAAGGAATGCCAACGGCAGCGAGAATATCAGGACCTTGGCGTACCGCAGGCGCGACCTCAACGAAGCATCACCTCGGCCCAGGCTTGTATCCACTCATCCCGCTTCTCTTCGATTTGAGCGGGATCCAACGAGGCCGGTTTCTCCGGTATGGCTGCGTACTCTACAAATACGTCAGGAAGCTCAATGTCCTCCACAACCGGGAAGACAAACATATTCAGCGGCATATCCGCCTGAAACTCGGCGCTAAGCATGAAGTCGATGAACTGCTCGGCGCCGGCTGGATTCGCAGCGCCTTCCAAGACGCCAGCGTACTCAATTTGACGGAAACACATATTGTCGGCGACAATTGCGCCGGTGACAGCGCCCGCCTCGGGATCGTCGCTGTAGAGCACCTCTGCCGGCGGACTGCTGGCATAGCTGACGACCAGCGGACGGTCTCCGCCACCCTGGCTGCCGACGGTAAACTCGCCGAAGTAGGCATCGCTCCAGCCAGACACCACCAAGACGTCGTTTGCGGCCAGCGCCTGCCAGTAGTCAAGATAGGTATAGTCGCCCTCGTCGCCAAACTCAGCGATCGTCGCCAACAAGAAGGCCAATCCAGGCGATGATGTCGCCGCGTTCTCGACCACAAGCAGCCCGGCGTAATCCGAAGCTGTCAAATCGCTGAAGCTCTCGGGTAGCGGCAGCTCATGCTCTTCAAAGTAGGCTATATCGTAGTTGAGACATACGTCGCCGAAGTCGACCGGCGTCACGCGATAGGATTCGTCAGGAATGAGTTCTTCCCGCGCGTTAGCCAGCGCCGGCGACTGATAGGGCGCGAAGATTTCGGCTTCCAGCGCGCGGCTCAAGAACGTATTGTCGACCCCGTACAAGACATCGCCCAAGGGATGACTTTTGCTCAGTATCGCCTGATTGACCATTTGCCCGGCATCGCCGGAACGCAGAATCTCGACAGAAATTCCGCTGAGCTCCTCAAACGATTCCAGCACCGCTTCCGAAATCGCGAAGCTGTCGTGTGTCAGGACAACTACCGTATCCGTATCTTGCGCCGCTGCAGCGCCTACAGCATAGAGTACGGCAATTATGATTATTAACGCTCGCCCACGCATAAGATCCTCCTTCTCGAATCCGAGAACAAGACTTGACGAGCGCGCTGTCTTCCAGGAAACAGCCACCCCTGTCGGGGTGTGTACAGGGGTGGCCAATTGCAGGGTATTGCAGACATCCCTACGCCAGCATTACCTGGATCAGGTTTGTGGGTCGGCATGTGACCATGCCCTCTCAGCCCACTACCGCGAGCTCCCCAAGTCACGAGATATGTTGATGACAAGGGATTATACCTTGCCTGTTCACTTGCTGCAATGTTTTGGCGCTATGAATGAATGAAGTCGGCCATAAATTGTGCAAAACGCCCGGCGCTGCACGCTTCCGTATATTGCAGAATGGTCGCGCCATCCAGCTGATACTGCGGATAGCAGCTTGTGGGAGCGGCGCCCGAAGGCGCTTCGGCAATCAAGTCGCAGCCGGGAAAGGGAATGATGACGCCATCTGTAGTACGCTCCAGCTTGTCAACGACTCGCTCCACAGTCGCGATAATCACATCAGCGACGTAGACCAGTTCCATGTCGATGCCAAGATTATTGTTGAGCAACACATTTCCCTGGCGGTCCCCGGCCAGTCCGTGAATCACCGCCACATTGCATGGTATGGCGGGGAAGGCCAGCAATTCCTCTCCGGAATAGGGATCCGTGACAGTCCGGACATCGGGCCGCAGCCGCGGCAAATCGGTCCCTAGCCAGGCCCGCGAAGGCATGAAGCCGCAGCCGGATATCTGCGCGCGGATACCCATGACCAGACTGGCTTCGGTCTCCTCGAGTACCTGTATGCGCTGCTCTTGGGCATATTGCGTAAACATGGGCGCGAATCCGAAGGCTTCCAGACCAAAGTACGCCGAACGCACAGTCTTGACGCAGTCGGCGCCGATGAGCAGATCCGACTCCAAACCCCCGGTAAAACTCAGCAATGTCAGCTCCCGCGGCGGCTCGCTGCGGCGCAATAGCGCTTTGACAAAGCTCAGCGGACGCCGGTAAAGCGTCATCCCGCCCAGCGCCAAGGTATCGCCGTCCTTGACAAACTGGGCGGCTTCGTCAAGCGTGGCGTAGCAACCTGGCACTGTGGGTCCTCCGGCGTTTGAGGCTTCGCTCTCGCTTCGGAGCAAACCTGTGTATTTTCTACGCCAACATTTGCCTGTTCCGAAGAATAGCCATTTTATCTTATACTGGTGTGGAATAGAAAGCTCTACATCGCTTGGAGCAGGCTGATGAAATGGCTGCAGTCACATATAGAAGATCCGCGGGTATGCGGCTCTATCTGTCTGGCGATACTGGCTTTCTGCGTCGGCTTCGCCGCGGGCAACTTGTCCGATATGCGAACTATTGCGCTCAGCGACACCGACGAAGCATTTGAGCCCTTCTGGGATGCCTATTCCGTCATCGAATCCCGCTATGTTGACCAGGTAGAGGTTGAGTCGCTCGTGGACGGCGCCATAGATGGCATGGTGCATTCGCTTGAGGATGACCACAGCGGCTACATTCGTCCGGAACTGTATAAGCGCAGCACGGACTTCTCCGGCGAATTCACCGGCATCGGCGTTTTTACCCGAACCAACCAGGAGACCGGCGCGATTGAAGTCACGACCGTGATTCCGGATTCGCCGGCTGAAGCCGTCGGCGTGTTGCCGGGCGACGAATTCTATGAAGTAGACGGCCGGCGCGTCATCGGCATATCTCAAGCCGAGCTATCGGCGCTGGTGCCGGGTCCGCGCGGCACAACGGTATCCATCACATTCCGGCGAGACGGCGAACTAATTGCTTTTGAGATTGCGCGCGACACCTTCCCCGTGCCAAACGTGTCCTACGAAATCGTCGGCGACAACATCGCGCACATCGCAATGCTGGACTTCAATGATCTTTCACGCGCGCAGCTGGACGAAGCTTTACAGGCTGTTGACATCAACAGCACTAATGGACTCATCTTTGACATTCGCGGCAATCCCGGCGGCACCTTGTCCAGCGCCATCGAGATTGGAAGCGCCTTTATTGAGGACGGCGTCCTGCTGCGACAGGTCGCGCGGGACCAAAGCGAAGAGGTCACACGAACCAGCGGCGGCTATGCCGATATCGACGTGCCAATTGTCGTGCTGGTCGACGAAACCAGCGCCAGCGCCTCCGAAGTTATCGCCGGCGCCATGCAGGACTACGCCGTCGCCACCATTCTGGGCGAGACGACCTTTGGCAAAGGCACAGTCCAAAATATCCCAAAGCTATCCAACGGCGGCGGGCTACGCATCACGGTGCGGCGCTGGCTGACCCCGAACGGCCACTGGATACACGAGCAAGGCATTACGCCGGATATTACTGTAGAGTGGGATCCCGAATCCGACGAAGAGGAAGCGGACGATATCCAGCTCCAGGCAGCGATCGACTATCTTGAATCTTTGCGCGACTAAGAAGCAGCGCTTGCGTATACATGATAGCGCCAGGTCGCGCTATTCAAATCGGGCAGCTGATGCTATAGTGCGTTGGTTACGATCGCGAAATACCGCAGGGAGTCCCGCAGATGGGCGCAGTTTTACAGGTTTCGTCAATTGTCATCTCGGTCGTGCTGATCGTCTTGATTCTGCTTCAGGTCAAAGGCGGCGCCTTGGGCAGCTTGCTGGGCGGCGATGCTGGCGGCGGAATCGCGCGAACGCGCCGCGGCCTGGAAAAGACGCTCTTTCGAATTACCATTTTCCTGTCGATCGCCTTCCTGGGCATTGCGCTCTTCGCTGTGTCAGCGCCAGGATAAGTACACTCCGCCATTGGCGCAATCCACTCATGAAAAACTTCATCCCGGCGTTTTGTGACCGATACAGAGCGCCCTTTCTGGTTTTGTGAGGCCATTCATGTTTCGTGGCTTTCGCTGGCAATTGATCGCGCTGCTGATTGCGCTGTTTTTATGCGCTGCCGCTGCCGTATTCCGGATCAGCCGCCAGTCTATGCCGACAGCGACAGCGACGGTTTCGCCCCAGCTTCTTGCCACTGACCTCAACGAATCGCCCGCGCCAACAGCAACCGCCTTGCCCACGACAGTCGGGAGCGCATCGCCCCTGAGCGAATCCGCCACCGCTGGCGCCGCTACCGCCTACAGAGAAGGACTGGTCGGCAACGTGCAGCGAATCAACCCGCTGTTTGCGCACCTGAACCCGCCCGATCGCGATCTGTCCAGCTTGATTTTCGAAGGACTTTTCGCTGTCAACGATTACGGAGAAGCTGTGCCGCGCCTGGCTGCGGAACTGGTGATATCCAGCGACGGGCTGGAATACGTCGTCAGACTGCGCGACGACATCATGTGGCAGAACGGAATACGATTTACGGCGGACGATGTTGTGTACACGCTCTCTCTGCTAGGCGCAAGCGAATACGCCGACTTTTCTGCCGCGGCCGCTTTCTGGGGAACCGTAGAAACGCAGAAGCTGAGCGCCGACCTGGTACGTTTTCGTTTGGTACAGCCTTTTAGCAGCTTCCCTGTTCTGCTGACCATCGGCATCTTGCCGGAGCATGCCTTGCGCGGTACCTCAGTATCCGCGCTTGCCAGCCACCCCTTCAATCTCTCGCCGATTGGTACGGGAGCCTACCAGCTCGCCGCCCTGCACTCCGCGAGTGACGGAGGAATTAACGCGGCGCATTTGCAGCTCTCGCCGACCCATCGCCGGCGTCAAGACGCGCAGGCTGGCTACCAGTTTCGCGATTTGATATTCCGCTTATACGACAGCGAGGCCGACGTCATGGCCGCGTATGAGTCGGGAGAAATCGACGCGCTCGCGATCGAAGCAGCGCCGGACCGCCTGCTCGCGCTTCCAAACAGCCGGCACTTCCGCCAGGCGCGGTCGGAGCTGGGCATGTTGATCTTTAATTGGAGCGTTACACCCTTTGAAGAACGTCGCGTGAGGCAAGGGCTCGCGCTCAGCCTGGATTTGCCCCGGCTGATGCAAACGCATTTCGGGACGGCGGCGGTGTTTGCCGACAGCCCGTATATCTTGGGATCGTCGGTCTATCAGCCGAGTTCCTTCTGGCATACTTACGACCTGGAAAGAGCGCAAACGCTGCTTGCTGCGGTTGATATTGCATCTGCAGAAGACTCGGACGATGACGAAGCCCTTGAAGAGCAAGCATCGCACCAGCTGCTAGTTGCTGACTCTGTTCAATTACGCGGTTTGGCGGAGGACATTGCCGCGGCGTGGCGCCAGCACGGTTTTGATTTCGCGGTCGAATCGGCTGACGCCCTCGCCTTTGGCAACCGTCTCGAAACGGGCGATTTTGACGCGGCAATCGTTTCTCAGCGCATCGGGGCCGACCGCGACCTCTTTCGCTTTTGGCATCCGGCCCAACACGGGGGCGGCAGCAACTACGGGGCGGCAGCGCACAACGAAATCGCCGAGCTTATCGAGTTGGCGCGCGGCGAGATTTATGCCGGGCGCCGCGCTCTGCTCTACCAGCAGTTGCAGGAAGTCTTCGCCGCACAGGCCTTGGCTATCCCGCTTTATTATCCGCTGCTCACTTATATCACGCGCGACAGCATTGAAGGCGTCAAGCTAGGCTTTCTGACATCTCCCGCCGACCGCTTCCGCGGCATTCAGCAATGGCGCCCGGCGACCTTGGCTGGCTAGGTCGACTGTTCCCGCTGCAGTATTTCGCGCAGCAGGGTCTTGCGCGCTGCCCCACCGAGGGTCTCAAGTTTACGAGTACCAAGCGGGTCGATGTCTTCGCGTAAAAGACGCAAATCTTCCGGCTCAGGCGGAGCTGTTTCTGTAAGCGCCGGCGCGGTCTCCAGTTCAAAGCCCGTCTTCCGTTGTATGCGCGCAACGCTGACGCCCGGATGGACGCTGACCAATCGCATTCGCCCGCCCTGCCAATCAAATTGGCCCAGGTCGGAAATCAAATAGCGCGGTCCCCCGCCACGTCTCCGCCGCGCACTGTGCCCCATGCCGCTGACGAAATCGATCTTCTTGGCAAAGGTCACGCGGGAGTGGCGCGGAACGTATAAGTAGCTGTGATCGTACTGTGGCATGACGTCCGGGATGCCGCCGCTGCCCGGCAGCCGCATTCTCGGCTTGTGATAGTCCTTGCCGAAAGCGATATTATTCATATTGCCTTGCTGATCGACTTGCGCCGGGCGGAAGAATTCTTTGGGCTGAAACTTGGGCAGAATTTCAGCGGCGCCAGCGGCGAATCCCAAATGAATCAAGCCCTTGCCCACCCAAAGCGCTTCAATGCCGGCAATGCCCAGCGGCCCCCAGTCTTGCACCAGCGCTTGTCCAATCGCCGATGTGAAGCGCGCGCGCGGCGCGTAGCGAATCTTGCCCAGGATCAAGCCGGCCGAAACCAGCGGTGTATTAATCCCTTGCGCCCAGACATCGCCGTCTTGCACTTGGCGGGAGATGCAAACGCTAATCAGCTCGTCAATGGAATAATCGAAGTCGACAGGCAAGGCGCTACTCACTGCCGCCATTCGGCCTTATCAAACGCACAAATTGCCGTTTGCCAACTTGCAGCACCGCGGGCAACATTTTTTGTGTAATCGTAGCTTGCAGGCTGTCCACCTTCTCTTCGTTGAGGCGCACGCCGTTCTGCTGAATCAGCCGCTTGGCTTCGCCGCGACTGCTGACCATCTTGAGGCGCACCAGGATATCGCGGATCTCTTCTTCATCCGGCACGACCGCTTCGTCAATATCTGCCGGGATTCCGCTGCCGCCGCGAAATACTTCATTCCAGCGCAGTTGCGCCGCATCGGCGTCGTCCGGACTGTGGAAGATACCGACAATCTCAAGCGCCAGCTTCATCTTCGTTTCGTTGGGATGCGACTCGCCAGCGGCAAGTTTGGCTTCCAGCTCATCGACCTGCGCTGGCGTCCAGCCCAGAATCAGCTTGTGAAAGACGCCCATAGACTTGTCGGGCAGGCTCATGACCTTGCCGAACATATCCCAGGGCTCGGATAGCAGCGGAATATGATTGCCCAGGCTCTTCGACATTTTGACCTCGCCATCGGTGCCCGGCAGGCTTTCGCCCATGATGATGGCGATCTGCGGCTTCTGGCCCAGTCCGGTCTGCAGCTTGCGACCGGCGACCAAGATGTTAAACAACTGGTCTTGCCCGCCCACCTGCACATCGGCTTCCTGCGCCACCGCGTCATAGGCTTGCATCAGCGCGTAGAAGAACTCGTGCAGATAAATCGCCTTGCCCTCGTCGATGCGCTTGGCGAAGTTTTCGCGAACCATAAATTGTTGTACCGTGAAATGGCTCGCCAGCCGGATAATGTCGGCGAAATCGAGCGGCGCCAGCCATTCGTCGTTGCGCCGCACCCGCGTCTTCTCTTCGTCCAGTATCTTGAATGCCTGCTCGGCGTAAGTGCGGGCGTTGTCTTCCACATTGCGCATGGTCAATTGGTCGCGCGCCGACTCTTTGTCGGACGGGTCGCCAATCAAGCTGGTGAAAGTGCCCACCAGGAAGGTGACATCGTGCCCAAAGTCCTGAAATTGCCGCAGCTTGCGCATCGTGATGGTGTGCCCCAAATGCAAGTCGGAGGTGCGTGGGTCATAGCCGCAATAGACGCGCAGCGGCCGCCCTTCCCGTTCGCATTCCAGCAAGCGCGCGCACAGGTCTTTGGCCATATTGGCCCTCGTCTCGGCATCTCCATAAGCCGTGCCGGACATCAATACTTCGACTTGTTGGTCAATCGTCGCCATTTTCCGTTCCTATCGGGTCATGCGGGTTCTCAATTCGCCAGTATACCATAGGCCAGAGCAATCGCACCACTATTCGGAAAATGGGTAGTGTATCGAATTCGGTTGAAATAGAAATGACGTGAACTCCGATTCATGCTAGTTGTCCTAGCAAAGCAAAAGAACAGGAGCCACGTCATGTACACTAGGATAACGCAGCCAGGATATGGTTTCAAATCTTTTTTGGCGGGCCTGAGAGCCAAACTGGCCGCGACCGCGTCTCAAATGATTGAATCTCAACTGGAGCGGGAAGTCACCGCCCGGTTGTATCGCCAAGCCTACCAAAGGCGCTCGCAGGTATCGCGTCAAAGTCAAGCGACCTGTCAAGTCTGCGGCAGTCAGCAGGCTAGTGATTTTGTGCGCAATGGACGGCGTCGGCGTCAATTAGTGACGGATTATGGGGTGTTGCAGGTCTGGCTGCCGCGTGTGCGCTGTCAATGTAATGGCAGTGTCAAGATACCCTTTTCCATCCTCAAGCCCTATCAACAAATTTGGGATGATGTCTGTGATCGCATTGGGCGCTGGGCGGATTTAGGCTTGAGTTTGCGGCAAATGCAGGCGGAAATCGGCGAGCAGTGTGGCACTCAAATGGGCTTGCGGACTTTGAATCGGGAGGCGCAAGCGGTGCGGATGCCGCCAGCGATGCCCTTGACCAGTTGCCCGCCAGTGGTCATGCTGGACGCCATTTGGCTGACCTTGCTCGAGGATACCGGTCAGAGCAAAGTCGACAGTCGCCAACGCCAACGCTCGGTCAAAGCGCGGCGCAAAGTCTGTGTCCTGGTGGCTTTGGGACTGTATCCGCAAAACCGGCGCTGGGGCATTGTGGGCTGGCAGTTGGCTGAGGATGAAAGTCGCCAGGCTTGGGAAGGCCTCTTATCCGACTTGGCGGCGCGCAAGCTATATCGCCAACGGGGGCTGGAACACTTCATTCATGACGGCAGCAAGGGCTTGATTGCCGCGCTGAACTATCTGCACCCTCATGTACCACATCAACGTTGCGCCTTCCACAAGCTGCGCAATCTCTGGCAGAGCATTCAAGTCCCCGATGCCTTGCCCAGCGGACAAGCCCGTCAATTCAAACAGCGCATCCTGCAACCCATTCGCGCCATCTTTGAGGCGAAAGACAGTCGAGAAGCAACAGAATTAAGGGATGCTTTCTGTCGGACTTATGCCGAAACACAATCTGATTTAGTCGCCACGCTGCAACGAGATTGGCAGGAGACCATTGCCTTTTTCCGGGTACTGCAGCGATACCCTAAGTGGCCGCGCTCGGCTTTACGAACGACCAGCCTCTTGGAACGGGTCAATCGAATGTTGAGACGGCTTTTCCGCCCCAAAGGCGCATTTCACTCGAGGACAGGTTTAATCGCTACTGTCGCGCGTGTGCTTAACCCATATCGGCTCGTATGAATTTCAACCGAATTCGATACACTACCGGAAAATGCTTTGAGGATTTGCCATCGAAGCTTATCGTTCCGCGCTGACTGTAATCGCTTGCGCCGCAGGCTGATTTTTTTGGGGTGTTTTTTGAGCAAAGCCAAGGCGATATGCTGTAGCACAGCGAAATTTTCTGGGCTGTGTCCTACACGAATACGGCTGTCGTCTTGCCGAAAGGTCACATCCAAGACCCGATGGAGTTTATTTTCAATGTGCCAGTGCGAACGAATTATTCGCTGGAGTTGATTGGCATCCTTCCCTTGTAAAGAGGAGATAAAATAGCGCGTCTGCGTGTTTTGCCACTGACCATCCAGTAATTGGGCATGTTGGACGCGGACTAGCGACTGCAAGCGCGTCCAGCCTTCTTGCTGGCTTAAGTCATTCAAGACAGCGGCATCGGTCATCACTTCACAGACCCGGCGCTCGACACGACCACGCGGCTTGCTGATTTCTTCGTTGTGACTATATTGACCTATCAAGCGCGGATGGCGGTCATCCGCATAAGCGAAAAGGGACTGGGCTGCATCGTACAAACTGCCCTGATTTTCCTTTAAGGCTATGACATAATCCGCTCCGTGCTCGCTAACAATAGACTTCACGATGTCTTTCTGACAGCCCATCGCGTCCAAAGTCACGATACAGCCTTTCAAATACAGCAATTTCAGCAATTCGGGAATTTCAGGTATCTCATTGCTTTTCGCGTCCACAGCGCGCTTGCCCAAGACCAAGCCGGCTTCCACTGACCAGGCATGCAACAGATGCAAGGCGCTCTTTCCTTGCCTACGATCATGGCTGCGCCGCATCGTCTTGCCGTCTATTGCCACAATATCGCCTTCAGCTAATACTGGCTTGATGCTGCTAATCCAATCTTGGTAGCACAACTGTACCTGCTGAGGGTCTAATAGTTGGAAGACGCGGGCAAATGTATCGTGCGAAGGAATACCGTTAGGCAACTCTAAAAATCCCCTTAACCATTCCTCTTTATCCTCGCCAAAATCAACAATGTCCACCCAGGTCTCGGCGCCGCTGATCACCGCGCAGATCGCGATGATGATGATATCCAGCAACGGGTGTAATTGACCATGTTCGCGACGCGGATCTTCTAAACTGGCAAAGGCCTCCGCTATGCCACTTGGGCTCATCTCGGGCTCTCCTCATCCGTATTGATGAACCCATTCTATTCACCTTTCATTTCTTGGTGCGATTGCTCTGTACCATAGGCATACGCCCCTATTCAGGTGGGATGGCGCTCGTTATAATTCTCGCCGATTCGCGACAATCTACGCGACATTTTCAGTCATCGTCCAGCCGGAGCCAGACAAGCCTATGAAGACCATGAGCAGCGCCGAAGTACGCGAAGCCTTTCTCGACTTTTTCGAAGAGATGGGGCATCGGCCTCTTGCTTCTTCGTCGCTGGTGCCAGCGGACGATCCCACGCTGCTTTTTGTCAACGCGGGCATGGTGCAGTTCAAAGATGTATTCCTCGGTCTCGACAAGCGCGATTACAGCCGCGCCACCACCTCGCAGAAGTGTATGCGCGTCAGCGGCAAGCACAACGATCTCGAGAATGTCGGGCCATCGCCGCGCCACCATACCTTTTTCGAAATGCTGGGCAACTTCAGCTTCGGCGATTACTTCAAACGAGATGCCATCAAATACGCCTATACCCTGCTGACCGAGGTCTATGAGCTGCCCGCCGATCGCCTGGTCTTCACCGTATACGAGAACGATGACGAAGCCTACAGCGCCTGGGTCGATGAGCTGGGCGTCGATCCCAAGCGCGTTGCCCGCATGGGTCCAGACACCAACTTCTGGCAAATGGCCGACACCGGACCCTGCGGCCCGACATCAGAAATCCACTGGGACAAGTCGCCCGAGCTGGGCGAGGACGAAATCATCACCAAGCTGCAAGCCGAAGATGATCGCTTCCTGGAGATCTGGAATCTCGTCTTTATGCAGTTCAATCGCCAACAAGCCGATCCCGAGCACAGCGGCCAGTGGGATCTTCCCTTGCCGGCGCCGGGGGTAGACACCGGCATGGGCCTGGAACGCATCGTCTCGATTATGCAGGGTGTTGAAGCCAACTACGAGACCGATCTCTTTACGCCCATCATAGCTCGCACGCAAGAATTGACCGGCCACAGCGATGCCGAACGCGACGCCAATATCGTGCCCTACCGCGTCATCGCCGACCACACCCGCGCGGCCGTGTTCCTGATCAGCGATGGCGTCTATCCCGGCGCCAAGGGGCGCGCAGCTATCCCGCGCATTGTCATCCGGCGCGCGGCCCGCTTCGGCAGCAAGATCGGTTTCGACCGCCCCTTCCTGGCCGATGTCGCCGATGCCGTCTTTGCTGTAATGGGCGACTGCTTCAGCGAGCTGCTTGATGAAGCCGACAACATCAAACGCGTCATCACGCTGGAAGAGGAGCGCTTCCACCGCACGATGGATCGCGGCCTCAACGAATTGGATGACATGCTTGCTGCTCTCAAGGCCGGCGGAAGGCTGTCCGGCGCTGATGCCTTCTACTTGAAAGCTACACTCGGCTTGCCCTTCCAAGTCACCAAAGATATCGCCGAAGAGCGCGGCTTCGCCGTCGATGAAGCCGGATTCGCCGCTGCCGAAGTCAAACACGCGCTTATCAGCGGCGGCGGCCAAGCCATGGGCGAGATTGAGTCCGGCGAATTATACCGGCAGCTCTTGGCGGATTTGCAGGCCGCGGGCGAGCTGAGCAGCAGCGGCGTCGACTATACACCCTACTCTGACACGCCGGTCGACACGACTGTGCTCGCCCTCGTTCAGGACGGCGCGCGACTGGAAAGCGCTATCGTCGGCGAAACTGTGGAAGTCGTCCTGGCCAAGACGCAATTCTACGCCGAAGCCGGCGGTCAGGTTAGCGACGCGGGAACCATCGCCGGCGAGGGCTGGGCGATAGATGTTGTAGAGATGAAGCGGCCGCTGTCCGGGCTGATCGCGCATGTCGGCGAAGTCGTGGAAGGCAATCCCGCAGTCGGCGCCAAGGCGACAGCCTCCCTCGACGCCGCGCGCCGCAAGGACATCATCCGCAATCACACGGCGACCCACCTGCTCCACGCGGCATTGCGAAACAACTTGGGCAAACACGTGCAGCAGAGAGGCTCGCTGGTGGCGCCGGACAGGCTGCGTTTCGATTTTTCGCACCCGGAAAAGGTCACGGCGAATGAGCTGGCTCAGATTGCGGCTGAAGTCAATAACGCGATCCTCTCCAACTATCGCGTATATGGCGAAGAGAAAGCACTTGAAACAGCCCGGCGCGAGGGCGCAACGGCTCTCTTCGGCGAGAAATACGACGACATCGTAAGAACAGTCGTCATCGGCAGCGCCGACGATCGCTACAGCTACGAACTCTGCGGTGGCGTCCACGTGCATGCGACCTCCGAGATTGGGAGCTTTGTCTTCACCAGCGAGGGCAGCGTTAGCGCGGGCATCCGCCGCGTCGAAGCCCTGACCGGGCGCGCCGCCAGCGACTATTTCCGTCAACAGCTTCGAACCTTGGACGGTATCGCCGGGCGGCTGGGCGCGACTCCTGATCAGGCGGAGACCAGGATTTCTGAGTTGCAAAGCGAGCTTTCGGCTGCCCAGAGTGAAATCGAAAATCTGCGCCGGCGGCAAGCCAAGCATGATTTTGACATCATGATCAGCGAGCGGTTGGAAAGCGTAAACGGGCTGCAGGCGCTGGTCGCCGAGCTCGAAAACACACCGATGGAAACCATGCGTGAGATGACCGATTGGTTCCGCAATCGAGTCGACAAAGGCGTCATGGTGCTGGCCAGCGATATCAAGGGCCGGCCGCAAATTGTAGTTGCCGTGTCCGATGCGCTGGTAAGAGACGGCCTTCGCGCCGGAGACCTGATAAAGCCGATTGCGCGAGTTGTCGGTGGTGGCGGCGGCGGACGCCCGCAAATGGCGCAGGCTGGCGGGCGCGACAGCAGCAAAATCCGCGAGGCGCTGCAAGTCGCGCGCAAACTGCTGGCGGAATCCTGAGCCAATTCAGGTCAAAAGTCCTCATTCGTCCACCGCATCTCGTCGTATACTGCTAACTGATGTCAGCGGAAATCGTATCTCATAATCTTGAAGCGACCGACACCATCGTTAGCCTGCGCCAACGGCTCGCTGGCTTGCGCGGCCAGCGCGTGCTGCTGATTTGGCCCGAAGCGGCCACGAATCTGCGCAGCAAGCTGGATCTAGTGCTGATTCAGCGCGAAGCCGATCGGCGGGCGATTCAACTGGCTATCGTCACCAGCGATGATAAGCAGCGGTTCTACGCGGCGGAACTCAACATCAGCTGCTTCGACACGCTTGAAGCTAGCCAAACCAGCCGCTGGAAACGCAGCCGGCAGAAGCTGTTTCTGCCGCGCTATCACAAGCCGAGCCCAGACTTACAAGCGGAAGATCTGGAGTTAATCGCCGGGCGTCTGGCCAAGCGAAATCAACGGTCGCCCTGGCCTTCGCTGATCGAGCGGTTGGCGGTACTTGTATTGCTTACGGGCGTGGTGGGCGCCGCGCTATATGCCGTCGTGCCCAGCGCGGAAGTCGTCGTCAGTCCGCGGGAAGAAGTCATCACGGTGGTCGTCGATGTAGTTGCCGACCGCAAAGCCAACGCCATACGCAGCGAAAGCGGAGTCATCCCCGCCTTGGCGCTGCGCGAAACGGTCGAGACCTCGGCCACCGTTCCCGCTACCGGCACAGTTTGGCTTGACAGCACTTCCGCCGCCGCTGTCGTAACCTTCGCCAATCTGGGTTCCGGGCAAGTCGATATCCCGCGAGGAACGATCCTGGGCACCAGCGCAGGCGAGCCCATCCTGTTTGAAACCCTTGCTGATGTCGCGGTGCCCGCCGGCGCGGGTCAGCGAGTCGACGCGGCAGTAGTAGCCATGGCTAGCTACCGCGGCGACGTAGGCAATGTCGGCCGGGGCATGATCAACACCGTGCTTGGAGAGCTTTCCGATCGAGTCTCCGTCATCAACCTGGCGTCGGCCGCGGGCGGCAGCAATCAGAGCGTCAAAACGGTCGCCGCTGCCGATAGAAGCAAGTTGCTCGAAAGCGCGCGGATTCAGCTGCAATCGCTCGCCTACGAGCGGATGAGAGCCGGACTGGCGGAAAGCCAAATCATCATCATTGAGTCGCTGCGGATTGAACAGGAGCGCAAAGAATGGACCCGTTTTTCCGCCACTGTTGGCGCCATGACAAGCGAACTGTCGCTGACCATGCGCGCGATCGTGTCCGCCCTGGTGGTCGACGATCGCTACGCCCGCCAGCTGACCACCGCCCGAATTAGAGACAAGATTCCGGCAAACTTCCAGCTTCTGGACGATTCGCTGACTTTTGCGCGCGGCCCTTTCAAGCTGGGCAGAGCCGACGGGCAAATCAACTTCACCGCGACCGGCAGCGCCACAGTGCGCGCCAACTTCAACAGCGACCATCTGCGGGAGCAACTGGCGGGCCTATCCTTAAAGGAAGCTCGCGCGCATCTGGAGTCACAGGCAGAACTTTCAGAGCAATACCCGGCGCATATCCTGCTATTTCCGCAGGCGCTAAGGCGGATGCCGACGATGGCTGTCCGCATACATGTAAGCGAACGAGAGCGCCAGTGATTGGCCGCCTGTTGGGCATCGACCCGGGGGAGAAGCGAATCGGCTTGGCCGTCAGCGACGCCATGGGCATTGCCGCCCGCGAATTGCAGATTCTCCCGCGAGTGGGCAATGCTGAAGACTTCGCGGCAATTTCCGAAGTCGCTGCAAGACACGAGATTACCGGCATCGTCGTTGGCGTCCCGCTAAACCCGAACGCTCCCGAGGGAATCCGAACCCAGGCGGATGCGGTGCGGGAGTGGATCAGCAAGATGCGCCTCGCCATTCCGCTACCCATAGCCGAAGTCAGCGAGTATCTGACCAGCCACGAGGCGCGCCGCCTGGCGCATCAGCAAAAGCGCAACCCGCGAGAGCCGGTAGACGATTTGGCCGCCCGTATTATCCTGCAGTCCTTCCTGGATGCGCTAAGCTACGGAAACGCTACGTTCCCGCCCTCGGCAACACACGAATAAGCGAAGACGATTATACTAGTTGTAGAAGCGGACTTCGCGCTCGTTCCCCGTCGCCGGGCGCAAATGAGATTGACATAATGCAAAATCTGCATGACACGCAACCCAGCCGAAGCCACTATCTGACGCCGCGCGAGCAGGGATTATCCGCGCCGCCGCGAATCCTATTCTGGGGCGTCATCATCTTCTTCGCCATGGTGCTGCTCGGTATCGTCGGCGTCGTCTTTGGCTTCCGCGAGATCCTTCAGCCGGCGCAGCAGCAGCGAGTCATCGATCAGCTGCCCTTCATGCGCATACTGCGCCGCCCGACGCCGCAAGGTGGCGTCTTTCCTACGCTTATTCCGCCAGCTAACGCCGACGACGCCCTCGCCCTTCTCGATATGCCACTCGATATCGCCACGCCAGCCGGCACAGAAGCAGCAGCCGCGACAATTGAGTCGCCTGTGGCATCACCGACGCCTCTTCCCCCTACCAGCACTCCCGCGCCTACCATCGCCATTGAATCAACGGCAACCCCTGTAAGTCAGAGCATTGCGCCGACACCTCGCCAGAGCGACGCCGCTGCGCCAGCGCCTGCCCGCGACACGCTGCCGCCGTCCGCCAGAATATCCGGCATCGTGCATCAGCAGCAGACCTGGAACAACTGCGGCCCGGCGACGATTACCATGGCGCTCAGCTATTACGGCTGGCAGCAGGACCAGTCCTTTGCCCGCGCGCGGCTCAAGCCAAACCGGGAAGACAAGAACGTCAGTCCGCACGAGCTGGCCGGCTTCGTCGAAGACGAGAGTTTCGTCCGCGCTCTGGTCCGCATGGGCGGCACGCTCGAGCTGCTCAAGCGCCTGGTCGCCAACGGATTCCCGGTCGTCATCGAAACTGGCGAAATGTTTGAAGCCTACGACTGGATTGGCCATTATCGCGTGCTGATCGCTTATGACAACAGCTTTCAGACCTTCTATTTCTTTGACAGCTTTCTCGGCGTCGGCGCTGGGGCGCAAGGCATCACCAAGAGCTACGCCCAGGTCGACAGCGACTGGCAGGCTTTCAACCGCACCTTCATCGTGGTCTACGAACCGCAGCGAGAAGAACTGCTGCGCGCGCTATTGGGCGAGTATTGGGACGAAGCGAGCGCGGCGCAGCTGGCTTTTGAAACAGCCCAGGAAGAAGCCCGGCGCCAACCGCAGAATGCATTTGCCTGGTTCAATATGGGCACATCCCTGGTTGCTTTGGGCAGATACCAGCAAGCCGCCGCCGCCTTTGATCACGCAAACCGCACCGGCAACTTGCCCTGGCGCATGTACTGGTATCAGTTTGGCGCCTTTGAAGCCTATTACGAGCTGGGACGATACGATGATGTGCTCAGCCTGGCAAAGATTAACCAAAACAACTCGCGCGAACTGGAAGAGACCTATTACTGGCAAGGCCGCGTGCAAGAGGCGCAAGGCAAGATTCAGCAAGCCGCTTCGTCCTACAGGCGCGCATTGACCTACAACCCCAATTACGCCGACGCGCGTACAGCGCTCGACAACCTCAGCTAGGCATCAAAATGGCCGACGCCAGCAAAGCGCTCCCAGCCCGGAGGCAGCATGTCCGTCATTTGGCTCGTTCGACTTTCATCGTCATGCTTGCCTTCCTGGCGGCCAAAATCATCAGCTTAGTGCAAACCTTAATCATTGCGCAGGCCTTTGGCGTCGGCCGCGACCTGGACGCCTACGTGGCGGCAAATCGCATCCCCGAACTGATCGTCATTCTGATTTCCGGCGGCGCCTTAACCCACGCCTTCATCCCGGTTTTCAGCGGCTTCTTGGCAAAAGGCGATTTGGATTCCGCCTGGAGTTTATCGAGTCACTTGATCAACAGCATATTCACGCTCGCCCTCCTGCTCAGCGCGATTGTGTTTGCGCTGGCGCCCTGGCTGGTCGACCACGTGGTCGCGCCGGGCTTTGACGGGCCCACCGCGCAAAGCGCCGTGGACTTGATGCGCATTCTGCTGCTGAGCACGATTATCTTCGCTGTCAGCGGCATCTTCAGCGGCATTCTCAACTCGCATCAGCATTTCCTGCTGCCGGCATTGGCGCCCATCATGTTTGACATCGGCATTTTGTTTGGCGTGATATTTTTGCTGCCGCGCTTCGGCATCAACGGCATCGCCTATGGCGCGGTATTGGGCGCGGGCCTGCATTTCAGCATTCAGATTCCGGGCCTGTTACGTTATAAGATGCGCTGGAAACTTGAACTGGGCTGGAGCAATCCACAGCTGTGGCGGGTGATACGGCTCATGCTGCCGCGCATCGGCGGGCTGGGCGTATTCAGCCTCAATTTCTTGGTGATGAACAATATCGCCTCGCGCCTGGGCGCCGGATCCGTCAGCGCGCTGGATTGGGGCTGGCGCTTGATGCAGATCCCGCAGACGCTGATCGGCACGGCGATGGGCATCGTCATTTTCCCGACACTGGCAGCGCTAAGCGAGCTTGACGACCTGTCGGGCAAGCGCGATGCCATGTCCGGGGCGCTGCGCTTCATCCTCATCTGCAGCATTCCATCCGCCATCGCCTTGATTCTGCTGGGCCGCCCACTGATTAGCCTGCTGGAGCGCGGCGCCTTCGACGCCTCCGCCTCCGCGCTGGTTTACAGCACCTTGTCGATGTTCACTCTCGGGCTGATCGTTCACTCCGCCCTGGAAATCATCGCCCGCAGCTTCTACGCCGACAAGGACACGCTGACGCCACTGTTCGCCGCGCTCGGCGGCGCGCTCATCAACTTTGGCCTGGCCTTCGCGCTCAGTGATGTCGCGCGCGTCGACTCCAACGCCTTGCTCAACTCAATTGCCCTATCGGCGCCGTCGCTGCAATTGTCGCGCGAAGTCGGCAACGTCAGCGGCTTGGCCTTGGCGAATTCATTGGGCGTCATGTTCGAGGTGCTGGCGCTGCTCTTCATTCTGCGCCGGCGTTGGCGCGGAATCGCGGAGAACACCTTGGCCCGCGCCTTGCTAAAGACGCTCGTAGCCTCGTTAGTCATGGCGGCCGCCATCGTCGCCTTTGACTTGGTCTGGGAAAGCCTCGTATTGGGATCCGGCATGTCCTTGACTATACTGCGGCTGGCGCTGGCGGGGGCGCTCGGCTTGTCAGCTTTCCTGCTGACCGCGCTACTGCTGAAAATGCAGGAGCTACCCGAATTCGCTAAGCTGATCCGGCGGCGTCCGGCTGGCTAGACAGGACTTACATGACCATAAAGATCATATCGCTAACTCTCGGTCCCTTCGCCACTAACGCCTATTTGATCGCCGACACTCAAACCGGCAATGCCATCCTCATTGACCCGGTCGACGATGCGCCTGCCATCCTGGCCGCGGCGCGGAAAGAAAACTGGACCATCAAGCTAATGATCGCTACACACGCCCATCTCGACCACGTCTTGGCCAGCGCGGCAATCAAGCAGGAGCTGAACCTGCCTTTTTACATCCACGAGGAATGCGAGTCGCTGCTCGACGAAATTCCCCTGCAGGGCATATTCTTTGGCCTGGGCGACTTGCCGGCAGCGGCCCAACCCGATCGTCTGCTCACCAGCGAATCCGAGATCATTGAGCTGGACTCGATTCGTTTGCACAGTCTGTACACGCCGGGCCACCTCAGCTTCTACCTGGCCGAGCACAAGATCTTATTCAGCGGCGATACACTCTTTGCTGGCAGCATCGGCCGCACCGACTTGCCCGGCGGCGATCATGCGCTGCTTATGCATTCCATCGTCGAGAAGCTGATGGTCCTGGACGATGACGTGCAGGTCTTGCCCGGCCACATGGGCGCCACCACCATCGGCCGCGAGCGCGCGACCAACCCCTTCTTGCTCGCATACAACGACGACCGCGCTTAGGCGCCGGCCCCGTCGATGACAATTCTCACCTTGTTCCTGGATGGCGTCGGCTTGGGCGTCGATGACCCTGAGTCCAATCCCTTCGCGGTAGCAGACACGCCGACGCTATGCAGTTTGACCAATGGACTGCGCTGGCTGGCCTCCACTGGGAAGCAGGCAAACGAGCGCGCCGTATTTATCCCAACAGACGCGCGCTTGGGCGTGGCCGGACATCCGCAGAGCGGCACCGGGCAAGCCAGCCTGCTGACCGGGCTTAATGTGCCGGAAATCATCGGCAGACATTACGGCCCCAAGCCGGATGCCAAGACGCGCGAAATCATCGCGAAGCACAGTTATTTCCGCCGTTTGACCGAGAAGGGAAAGACTGCCCGCCTGCTCACGGCCTATCCACCGCGCTTAATCGCCGACTTTGAACGTGGCAAGACCCTGCGCTCCAGCATTCAGCAGGCGGCTTACGAATCGGGCGATCCGCACTTTACGGTGCAAGATGTCATACAACAGCGCGCGCTAACGGCTGAATGGACACCGGAAAGCTGGCGGCGTCACTTGCACATCCACGATCTCCCGCAATACTCGCCGAAAGACGCCGGACGACTGCTCGCGCGCCTGGCACTCCAATACGACTTCGCCTTCCACTCGCATTGGCTGACCGACCGCATCGGCCATCGCGGTACGCTCAGCGAAGGAATTGAAATTTTGCAGCGCTTTGATGCCGTTATGGCTGGTGTCCTCGAAGCCTGGGATGATGACGCCGGGCTGGTAATCGTGACCAGCGATCACGGCAATATGGAAGACCTGAGTACACGCCGCCACACGCTTAACCAGGTGCCGACCCTGGTTTTCGGACGCGGCGCGGCTGAATTCGCCCAGGATTTCAAGAGCCTGGTCGACTTCGTCCCCGCCTGTGATAGAATGCTTTTCGATACCCGCTAGTCTTATTCACGCGAAATGAGTCCCGCTTGAGCGAAGGAAACCGCCGCTCGATTTTCGCTATTGTCTGTGGTCGCCTGGCGATCAATATCTCACGGCGATTCGCCTACCCTTTCGTCGCCCCCATTGGCGCCGCCTTCAACGTATCAGCCGACAACATTCAAAACGTGATTGCCTTGACCAATATCTCCGGTCTGCTGAGCCCCTTTCTGGGTCCAATCTCTGACCAGTTTGGGCGTAAAACGGTATTGGTCGGCGCGCTGCTGGCGATGGCGCTGATGAGTACACTCGGCGCGCTCTTCGCCAAATACAGCATCTTCGTCATCGTCATGTTCGGCTTTGGCGTCGGCAAGATCATCTACGATCCAACCTTCCAAGCCTACATCGGCGACACCGTTCATTTTAGCCGGCGGGCGCGCGTAATGGGTATTGCCGAGCTAAGCTGGGCATTGTCCGGCTTTATCGCCGCGCCCGTCGCCGGTTTCCTGCTCGACGTAAGCACATTGCAAGCGATATTCTTATTGCTCGCGCTATTGATGGCCCTGAGCGCTTTGGCCTGCCTGTTCTTAGTGGAAGCGGACACTCGACCTGATCATAGCCGCAAACACGCGCGTCTTGTCAGCCCGCTGGCAGCCATGCGTGTGGTCAGCGCCCATCCGCCCGCCGTCTTTGCCCTGGTGTTCACCTTCTGCCTGACCGCCTCGCACGAGATCTTTTACATCAACTACGGCCTCTGGATGGAAGCCAGCTTCGGCCTGGTATTGACCGCTCTCGGCGCCATTACCATCGTGATATCCATAGCGGAAGTTATCGGCGAATTCATTGTAATCACCTTGGCCGACCGCTTCGGCACCAAGCAGACATCCATGTACGGCGTCTTGCTCGCGGCCATCTGGTTCCTAATCATTCCCCAACTCTCGTTCAGCCTGCCCCTGGCGATGGCGGGCATTTTCTTCATGTTCATTTGCATTGAAACCGCCATCGTCTCCGCGATTCCCTTGTTTAGCGAAATACTGCCCAAATCACGAGCCGTCATGATGAGCGCCAACGTGGGAGCGCACTCGCTCGGCCGTGTTTCCGGCGCAGCAGCTGGCGCCTTCATCTACAGAGAGAGCGCCGGCAACTTCCTGCTGATTGGCATTGTCGCCGGCATATTGGGCATCGCCGCCTTTGCGGTGATGAATCGCCTTATTCCGTCGGGCGAAGTCTAGCAGGTCGCGAAACAAGGCGCCGGCATAAAAGCCTTGGCCCAGCCGGCAGCCGCGACAAAGGGTAGTTGTATAGTCTCAGATTATAATGGGATGATCTCACATAGCCAAAAGGAAGCCCTATGGGACAGGTTCTACACCCGCGCGCCACAACGACGGAGGCAACCCGCCGAGAAATCCAAAATAGTCAAGAGAGCATAGCCAAGCTGGCCAAGCGCTTCGGCATCAACCCCAAAACCGTCGCGAAATGGAAGAAGCGCGCCTCCGTCAAAGACCGGCCGATGGGTCCCAAGAATCCCCGCTCCACCGTCTTGAGCCAGCAAGAGGAAGATATCATCCTAGCCTTCCGTATCAAGACTCTGCTGCCCCTGGATGACTGCCTCTACGCCCTGCAAGAGACCATACCGCATCTGACCCGCTCCAGCTTGCATCGCTGCTTCAAGCGGCATGGCGTCAACCGACTGCCCGAATCGGAAAGCAAACCGGCCAAGAAGAAGCGCTTCAAGAACTATCCCATCGGCTACTTTCATCTGGACTTCTGCCAGGTCAGAACTGACCAGGGCAAGCTCTATCTCTTTGTCGCCATTGACCGGACATCCAAGTTTGTCTTCGCTGAACTGCGTCAAAGCGCTAAACGCGAGGACGCTTGCGCCTTCCTGCGCCGGCTGATCGAAGTCGTACCCTACAAGATTCATACCATCTTGACCGACAATGGCACTCAGTTTACCCATCAAGCGCGGTCGGGGCGCAAAAGCAAGCTGGCCTTTGATAAAATATGCCAAGCGCAGGGGATTGAACATCGCTTGACCAAACCTTATCATCCTTGGACCAACGGACAAGTCGAGCGCATGAACCGGAGTATCAAAGAGAAGACGGTCTATCGATACTTTTACCAACGTCATGAGGAACTGCGTCAGCACCTGGAGTTGTTCTTGCAAGCCTACAACTATGGCAAAAGGCTGAAGGCGCTGAAGGGGCGAAGCCCCTATGAATACATCTGTGATTGCTGGCGAGAAACCCCGGAGCGATTTCAGCAAAACCCATACCACCTTAATGCGGGACTATACAGGTAGTGTATCGAATTCGGTTGAAATAGAAATGACGTGAACTCCGATTCATGCTAGTTGTCCTAGCAAAGCAAAAGAACAGGAGCCACGTCATGTACACTAGGATAACGCAGCCAGGATATGGTTTCAAATCTTTTTTGGCGGGCCTGAGAGCCAAACTGGCCGCGACCGCGTCTCAAATGATTGAATCTCAACTGGAGCGGGAAGTCACCGCCCGGTTGTATCGCCAAGCCTACCAAAGGCGCTCGCAGGTATCGCGTCAAAGTCAAGCGACCTGTCAAGTCTGCGGCAGTCAGCAGGCTAGTGATTTTGTGCGCAATGGACGGCGTCGGCGTCAATTAGTGACGGATTATGGGGTGTTGCAGGTCTGGCTGCCGCGTGTGCGCTGTCAATGTAATGGCAGTGTCAAGATACCCTTTTCCATCCTCAAGCCCTATCAACAAATTTGGGATGATGTCTGTGATCGCATTGGGCGCTGGGCGGATTTAGGCTTGAGTTTGCGGCAAATGCAGGCGGAAATCGGCGAGCAGTGTGGCACTCAAATGGGCTTGCGGACTTTGAATCGGGAGGCGCAAGCGGTGCGGATGCCGCCAGCGATGCCCTTGACCAGTTGCCCGCCAGCGGTCATGCTGGACGCCATTTGGCTGACCTTGCTCGAGGATACCGGTCAGAGCAAAGTCGACAGTCGCCAACGCCAACGCTCGGTCAAAGCGCGGCGCAAAGTCTGTGTCCTGGTGGCTTTGGGACTGTATCCGCAAAACCGGCGCTGGGGCATTGTGGGCTGGCAGTTGGCTGAGGATGAAAGTCGCCAGGCTTGGGAAGGCCTCTTATCCGACTTGGCGGCGCGCAAGCTATATCGCCAACGGGGGCTGGAACACTTCATTCATGACGGCAGCAAGGGCTTGATTGCCGCGCTGAACTATCTGCACCCTCATGTACCACATCAACGTTGCGCCTTCCACAAGCTGCGCAATCTCTGGCAGAGCATTCAAGTCCCCGATGCCTTGCCCAGCGGACAAGCCCGTCAATTCAAACAGCGCATCCTGCAACCCATTCGCGCCATCTTTGAGGCGAAAGACAGTCGAGAAGCAACAGAATTAAGGGATGCTTTCTGTCGGACTTATGCCGAAACACAATCTGATTTAGTCGCCACGCTGCAACGAGATTGGCAGGAGACCATTGCCTTTTTCCGGGTACTGCAGCGATACCCTAAGTGGCCGCGCTCGGCTTTACGAACGACCAGCCTCTTGGAACGGGTCAATCGAATGTTGAGACGGCTTTTCCGCCCCAAAGGCGCATTTCACTCGAGGACAGGTTTAATCGCTACTGTCGCGCGTGTGCTTAACCCATATCGGCTCGTATGAATTTCAACCGAATTCGATACACTACCGACAAAGGCTTGCCTTGACTATTGCGTGACCCTGGCCTAGAATCGATTGGCGTTGGTTCCCGCAAGGATAGCTATGTTTGAATCGTTGTCACAAAGGCTTGACACAGCCTTCGAGAGTTTGCGCAAGGGCGGCCGCGTAAAAGAAGCGGACGTCAAGGCCGTCATGCGCGAAGTGCGTATGGCGCTGCTCGAAGCGGATGTCGCCTTGCCCATCGTTAAGGACTTTATCAAGGAAGTCCGTCAGCGCGCCTTGGGTGAAGAAGTCCATAAAGCCCTAAAGCCAAGTGAACAGGTCGTCAAGATTATCCACGAAGAAATGGTGGATATGTTGGGCGAGCCGGGCCGTCTGAGCTTCAGCGGCAGCAGCAAGCCCCACGTCATCATGATGGTCGGCTTGCAGGGAACGGGCAAGACAACCAACACAGCCAAACTCGCGCTGCACCTGCGCGCTGAAGGCCGCAGCCCGCTTATGATTGCGGCGGATACCTACCGCCCCGCGGCCGTCGATCAGCTGGTGACCCTGGCCAAGCAGATCAATGTGCCGATTTACGAAGAAGGCACGTCAAGTACACCGCCAGCCATCGTGAAACGCGGCCTCAAGAAAGCCAAAGAGCTGGAAGCCGATGTCGTCTTGGTCGACACTGCCGGCCGGCTGCAGATTGACGAAACCAAGATGGATGAGCTGGAGGAGATCAAGCGCATCTCGGCGCCGGCCGAAATCCTGCTGGTTGCCGACGCCATGACCGGGCAAGAGGCCGTCAATATCGCTCGCGGATTTAACGAGCATCTCGGCATAACCGGCTTGGTATTGACGCGCGTAGACGGTGATGCCCGCGGCGGCGCCGCCTTGTCCATGAGAGCCGTCACCGGCGTGCCGATCAAATACATGGGAACGGGCGAGAAAGTCAGCGCCGACACGCTGGAACTCTTCCACCCCGACCGCATCGCGCAGCGCATCCTCGGCATGGGCGACATCATGTCGCTGATCGAGAAGACCGAGTCGGTATACGAAGAGGAAGAAGCCCTGCGACTGCAAAGCAAGATCATGAAGAATGATTTCACTTTGCAGGATTTCCTCGATCAGCTTCAGAAGATCCGGCGCATGGGACCGCTGGGCAAAGTACTGGGAATGATTCCGGGCATGTCCAAGCTGCAAATGCAGACCGATTTTAACGACGAAGATATTGAAAAGCGTATCAGGAAAGTCGAAGCGATCATCAATTCGATGACGCCGCAGGAACGCAAGCATCCGCGGATTCTCAAAGCCAGCCGCAAACGCCGAATCGCCAGCGGCAGCGGCGTCGAAGTCCGCGATGTCAATGAGTTGCTCAAGCAATTCCAGCAGATGAGCCGGCTCATGAATCAAATCAGCAGAGGGAAAATGCCCAGTATTCCCGGCTTGAGCGCCTAAGCCGGGCAAAGAGGAGAAGATCAATGGTTCGTATTCGCTTGCGCCGTCAAGGCTTGAAACGGCAACCGAGCTACCGCATTGTCGTGACTGACCAGCGGAAGGCTCGCAACGGCAGCTATCTGGAAAACATCGGCCACTACAATCCGCGCACGCGCCCGGCCACCGAAATCATCGAAGAGGAACGAGCGCTCTATTGGCTCAGCGTCGGCGCTCAACCCAGCGATGCGGTTCGGCGCCTGCTGGAACACACCGGCACCTGGGAACGCTTTAAGCGGCTGCGCGCCGGCGAGAGCATGGAAGACCTGGTGCGTGAGGCGGAGGACAGCCGCGGCGAAATGCCCAGCCCCAAGACCAATTATCCTGCTCCCGGCGACGGCGAAAGCAAGATCAAAGCGCGGGAAGCCGCCCGTCTCGCAGCAGACCAGCCCGCCCAAAGCGGCGACTAGGTGATAACCCATGGCTGAAGAACAATTGGTCCAGTATATCGCCGAGAATCTGGTCAACTCGCCTGACGAAGTTAGTGTCACAACCAAAGAGACCGGGCGCAGCGTCGTGCTTGAGCTATCCGTTGCTCCCGACGATATGGGACGCATCATCGGGCGCAGCGGACGCGTGGCAAATTCCATTCGCGCGCTGCTGCGGGCCGTTTCCTCACCCGACGATCGCGGCCGCGACCGCCGCCGGCGCGTAATCCTTGAAATCGAATAGTCGCCGGTGCAATTCGAAACACCACAGTTTCTCGTTGTAGGCGAAGTGCTCCGTCCGCACGGTGTGCGTGGCGAAGTGCGTATGCGCGTCTTGACCGAGAATCGCGAGCAGCTACTCGATTTGAAATACGTCTACCTGGCCGACTCTGCGACCGACGAGCGCAGAACTCGTTTGCAGGTTGAGCGAGTTCGCTTCAACAAGGCTTATGCGCTGCTGACCCTTGAAGGTTATAGCAGCCGCGATGATGCCGACCGGCTGCGCTCCAAACTGGTCATGATCGACCGTGAGCAGATAACGCCGCTGGAAGGCGAACAGTATTACTTGTTCCAGCTGATCGGCTTGCGTGTCCTCAGCAACAAAAAGGAAATCGGAATAGTCAAAGAGGTGCTCCAGACCGGCGCCAACGATGTCTATATCGTCGAAAGCCCGGCTCACGGAGAACTCCTTTTGCCGGCGCATGAGGAAACGATAGAGAGCATTGACTTCGAATCGCAGGTGATCACGATGTCCCTGCCCGAAGGCCTGATTCCGGATTAAGTCATCTTCCGGCAAACTTGACAATAATCTTTCCCTGCTGATATGCTGAACGCGTCGCCGCTTCATTAATGGACCTCTATGCCGTCAAACCATCATCAACAATTCTGGCTGGGATTGCATCTCGTCCCGAATTTCGGCATCGCCAAATTGTCCAAACTTTTGACGCATTTCGACTCTGTGGAGGCGCTTTGGCGCGAAGCGGATTCGAGCATCATGCGGCTCAACCTGCCGCGAAAGCTTCTGGATGATTTCTGCGCGGCACGACGGAAAATTGATGTGACGCGCGAAATGGATCGGGTCGCCAGCGCCGGCGCATCGCTGATTACGCTGGAAGACGAGAGCTATCCCAGGCTCTTGCGCTCGCTGCCCGACCGGCCGATCCTGCTGTATTTTCGCGGCGCGCTCGCGCTCGGCAATGAAAGCGCGGTAGCCGTCGTCGGCACGCGCAAGGCCAGCCGCTACGGACTGGATGTCGCCTTTGAACTCTCAAGACAACTTGCGCGGCAAGGCGTTACCATAATCTCCGGCATGGCGCACGGTATTGATGCCGAGGCTCATCGCGGCGCGCTTGACGCCGGCGGAAAAACTATCGCCGTGGTGGCAACCGGTATCGATAGAGTCTATCCCCGCGAGCATATCGAGTTGGCGGCGGATATCGAGGCAAGCGGCGCCATCATCACGGAGATGCCATTGCGCTCAGCGCCCATTGGCAAGAACTTCCCGCAGCGAAACCGCATCATCAGCGGGCTGTCACTGGGCGTTTTGGTTGCCGAAGCGCCCATCAAAAGCGGCGCCCTCAACACAGTTGCCCATGCCATAGACCAGGGTCGAGACGTATTCGCCGTTCCGCACAATATCTATAGCCTGCCTGGTCGCGGCGGGAATATCCTCATCCAGGAAGGCGCCAAGTTGGTGGCCAGCGTCGAAGATATTTTGGATGAATTGCAGGTCACGCAATTGGACGTGGAAACGCGCAGCCGCGCGCAGGAGATTCAGCCGGCAAACGAAGCTGAAGACGCTGTCCTGCAGCAGTTGAGCGCCGATCCCGTGCACGTCGACTTCATCGTGCGCCTAACCGAATTGCCCACTGCAACAGTCACCAGTACACTGACCATGCTTGAGTTAAAGGGACTTGCCGAGAGCGCCGGACCTATGCAATACTGCCGAGCGCGATAATCGCAGGACAGAGAGCCGCCGGAATGGACCACTACTACGCACTGATTGCCGCAGGCGGGCACGGCACGAGGCTGTGGCCGATGAGCCGCGCCAAAACGCCGAAACAGATGCTGCCGCTGATCAACCAGGAATCCATGTTTCGCACCAGCGTGGAGCGGATTCAGTCCATCTTTCCTCCGGAAGACATCTTTGTCGTGACCGGGCGAGAGCTGGTTGCTGACCTAAGGGATGAAGTCCCACAGCTCCCCCGCGAAAACTTCATAGTTGAGCCCTATGCCAAGAACACCGCGCCGGCTTTGGCTTTGGCCCTGGCCACAATTCAGAAGCGGGACCCCGAAGCGACCGTAGCGATATTGACGGCCGACCACCATATCGCTCAGCAGCCGACCTTCTGCCAAGTGCTTGAATCCGCTTGGCAGGTCGCGCAGGAGGGCTATATCGTCACGCTGGGCATTGCGCCGTCTTATCCCGCCACGGGCTACGGATACATTGAACAGGGCGCGCCCTTGGGCCATTACAACGATTTCGCCGTGTATCATTCCAAACGATTTACTGAAAAACCGGATATCGTGCGGGCGACTCAATTTCTGGCTTCGGGACTGTATAGCTGGAATTCCGGCATGTTCATCTGGCGGGTTGACCGCGCCATGCGAGACTTGGAGCGCTTTCAGCCGGCTATCTTCGCCCTGTGCTCCTACTTGCAGACCGCCGTCGAAACACCTGACTACGAAGAGAAACTCAGCGATATTTGGGAGACGATGCCAAATTTGTCGATCGACTTCGCCATCATGGAAAAAACAGACAATATCGCCGTCATCCCCACGGACATCGGCTGGAGCGACGTGGGAACCTGGGCATCGCTTTACGGCATCCTGCCACAAGATAATTTCGGCAACTGCATCAAAGGCGAGGCGAGCGATATTCGCGTCATCCTTGACACGCGTGATACGCTGGTATTCAGCGACCGGCTAACGGTGGCGATTGGCGTGGAAGACATTGTCGTCGTCGATACCGACGACGTGCTGCTGATCTGTCACAAGGATCGTACGCAAGATGTCAAGCAGGTCGTAAATTACTTGCGCGAAAACGGCAACGAAGACTATCTCTAGCACTGTCGACACAGGGATGAGGATCAAACATGGCTGACAGCAATGTCGAAGCGCTACAGGCTTATTGCGTGAAATGCAGAACAAAACGAGATATCAACTCTGCTGAACCCGCCTACACCAAGACCGGCACGCCCGGTACACGCGGACAATGCTCAGAATGTGGCACCAAGCTGTTTCGGATGGGCGCCACCGCCGCCCACGAGGGCATACCAAAGCCGGAAATCACCAAGCGTCCAGCACGAAAGAAATCCAAGCCCAAAGCCAAACGCAAAAAGCGCTCCAAATCCAATGGCCGCAGCCCGGTACGGCGCGGCAAGATTGGCCGTCTGGTTATCGTCGAGTCACCGGCCAAGGCGCGCAGCATCGGCGGCTTCCTGGGCAAGGGATACACGGTATTGTCCTCCGTAGGCCATGTCCGCGATTTGCTCAAAAGCCGGCTTTCAGTGGACATCGAGCAGAATTTTGAACCCGAGTATCGCGTTCCCAATGAAAAGCGCGCCGTTGTCAAAGAGCTCAAAGCGGCGGCCGAAGTCGCGGAAGAGATCTACCTGGCGACTGACCCCGACCGTGAGGGCGAAGCCATTGCCTGGCATCTGGTCGCGGCGGCCGAAATGCCGGCTGGGCGTATAAAACGCGTGGTATTCCATGAAATTACAGACGGCGCGGTAGCCGATGCCTTCGCCCATCCGCGGGACATCAATATTGATCTGGTTAATGCGCAGCAAGCGCGCCGCATTCTCGACCGGCTGGTTGGCTATCAAGTATCGCAACTCCTTTGGTCCAAAGTTCGCAATGGTCTATCGGCCGGCCGCGTACAAAGCATCGCCTTACGCCTGGTGGTCGAACGCGAAGACGAGATCGCCGCCTTCAAGCCGCGCGAATACTGGACGATAGACGCCGCCCTCTCGAAACAGGGTCAAAGCGAGGATAGCGGAGGCTTTACCGCGAGCCTGGCGCAGATTGACGATCTGAAGGTGACCTTCGATACCAAAGGCGATGACCCGCCCGTCCTCGATAGCGAATCCACAGTCCAGCCTCACCTCGATGCGTTGCGTCAGAGCCTGTTCCAAGTGCATGCGGTGAAACGCGGCACACGACAGAACAAACCGTCGGCGCCCTTCACGACCAGCACTTTGCAGCAAGCCGCCTCCAATCGCCGCGGTTTTGGCGCGAGCCGAACCATGCGCATTGCGCAGCAGCTATACGAGGGAATTGATCTTGGCCAGGGCAGTTCCGTCGGCCTGATTACTTATATGCGTACTGACAGCGTTCAAGTGTCCAAGGACGCCCAGTCACAAGCGCGCAGGTTCGTGAAGGCCAAGTTCGGCCCAAACTTCCTGCCAGACAAGCCCCCAAAGTATAAGACGCGAGCCAAAGGCGCACAGGAAGCTCACGAAGCGATCCGCCCGACCAGCGTCGACAGAACTCCGGAGTCGCTCAGAAATCGATTGGACCGAGCGCAATTGCAGATTTATACCATGATATGGAATCGCTTTGTGGCCAGCCAGATGTCCCCGGCTGTTTACGACACGCTCCGCATTGAAGTCAAAGCCGGCCGAGCTGCCGACGACATGCCCTACCTGTTTCGCGCATCCGGCAGCAAGCTGAAGTTTGCCGGCCACCTGGCCGTCGGTGACAAGGCCGCTGACCGCAGCGGCAAGGGTCAAAACGATCAGCAACAAGATTTCCCAGACCTCGTGAAAGGCGAGTGGCTAGACCGACGCAAAATCATACCGGAGCAGCATTTTACTCAGCCGCCGCCCCGTTATAACGAAGCGAGCCTCATTCGTCAGTTGGAAGAAAGAGGCATCGGGCGGCCCAGTACTTATGCGCCGACAGTAACGGTCATTCAAACGCGCGAATATGTCACCCAAGTAGACCGGCGCCTGCATCCGACAAAGACTGGGCGAGTGGTCTGCGAACTCCTCACGGAGTTCTTCAAGGAGGAGATGGACTACGCCTTCACGGCGAAAATGGAAGATCAGCTTGACGAAGTCTCCAAAGGCAAGCTGGATTGGCGTCCCATGCTTGACGAGTTCTATCATCCCTTTGAAAAGCGCCTGGTGAACGCCCGCGAAAACATGCCGCGAAGGGACGTCGCCGAGAAGGTCGGGCGCAATTGTCCGACTTGTTCTACTGGCGAGCTGGTAATCAAACACTCGCGCTATGGCAAGTTCATCGGCTGCTCAAATTATCCCGAATGCAAACATACCGAACGTTTCCTGCTGCGAAAGGGCCTGCTCTGCCCCGACTGCGGCAGCGAGAACCAGGGCGAGATCGTCGAGCGGCGCACGCGCAAGGGCCGGGTATTCTTCGGCTGCAGCCGCTACCCTGAGTGCGACTATTCGACCTGGAAACTGCCCAAAGACTTGAAGCCCGTGGAATCTTCGCCACTTGGCCAGGACGACAAGGAACCCGCCGCCGTCTAAGCCTGCTGGGAATTGTACCTGCACTGAAAATTTGGCGCGCAACGCGTTTGTGGCGCTTTGTTACCTATCGTATACTTCATTGCAAGTATGCACATTTGAGACTCGAAAGGGCGCTTTCCATGAGCCTTCAAGGTCGAACGTCTAATCATGCGCAATCGTCCGCAGCGTCTGATACCGGTGAAGCTGACGGCGCTGGGTTGGCCAACTCTTCCCCCGGAAAGGGCGGGCATGGGCTCGGTTCGCGCATTCAGAGCCTGGCAGCGTCCGGCCCGCAGCGAATGACCGTCTTACTCGTGCTCCTGGGCATGGCGCTGGGATTGGTTACGGCTTATGTGATCATTCCGACCGAATTCACCGGCGCCTCGCCCCGCCACATGAGCCGGCTGGCGATTGAGCAGTGGGTGCGAATGATCGCCGTGGGGCACTCCGAAGACGTGCACTATGACAGCAACAATGCCTTGCTGGTCTTGCAGCAGATCCCCAATCCGCAGTCTGTGGTAGAAGGCCTGGCGGGCAACACGCAAGTTCCCGCCGCGGAGCGCGCTGCGCTGGAAGCGTTGATGGACATCCCCGGATACGCCGACCTGCCAGGAGCGCTCGCCCCGCAAGATCCCGGCCTCGTCGCCAGTACCCTTCAAGTGGTAGCCTCGCTTGCAGTCGTAGCGCTGGGGATCCCGGTACTAGTTATCGCTTGGCGGACCATTCTGCCAGCCAGCGGAGGCGCGACATCTGCCCGCCGCGGTCGCAAGCAAAAAGCGACGGCCAGCCCACCGACGGCCGGGTCCGCGACGATGCCATCTGAACAACCGTTACAGGCCTACAGTGAGGCGCCAGCCGCGGCGACCTGGGTCGAAGACGAAACCGAAGAAAGCGGCACTATTCATCCGCAGTACGGCGTTCCCGTTTTGCGCGCCCTTTCGACCTACGTAAAAGAGCGAAATCTGGATGATTCTTTCGCCATAGAATTGGCCCCGAATGCGGGCAGCCAGTTTCTTGGCGAATGCGGCGTTTCTGGCGCGACCCAAGTCGGCAATGAGTTGCAGTCAGTTGAATTCTGGGGCTTTGACATGGCGTCGCAAGAGACGCTGACCAAGGTCTTTGCCGCGCCCGCCGCCTTGCACGACCCGGCCTTACACGCCGCTGTATCCAACCGCGTCCGGGACGCTGGAGCTGACATCGTCGCGGTAGAGCCTGGCGCGCGCCTGCTATTGGACAGTGGCGCAATCCACATGCAAGCCACAGTCAAGGCAGTGGTCTGCAACTACGGCGGGGGAACGCCGAACAGCGGCATCGAGACTCTTCAAGTCGAAATCCTGGCCTGGCATAAGCAGACGATGCCCTCGAGTATGCCCGCGAGCGGTTATCCGGCGCCCGCCAGTTCGCCCTTCAACGAATACGCGGAAATGCAATTTGGCCCGCCAGCGGAGACCACGTCGCCGACGCCGCCGCCAACGGGCAGCATGAGCGCGCCATCCGCAAGCTCGCAAGCGCCAAGACGCCCCGAAGATGAAGAGGAAGATCCCTTCGGCGGCACGGGCAATTTCATGCCCTATTCGTAAGTAAGCGGTCAGGCGTAGTTTCAGGAATGAAGCCACCTGCGTATGTACACGGTGGCTCAGCGTCAAACGCTAGCGGATTTCGATTATCTTAAATTTGATTTTGCCGTCGGGTGTGCTTACCGAGACTTTTTCGCCTGTCTGGCTCCCTAGAAGCGCGGAGCCAATCGGACTCTTCTGCGAGATCTTGCGCTCGCGCGGGTTTGCTTCGGCGCTGCCGACAATCTTGTATTCTTCGTCCTCGCCGCTGCCGACTTCCTGAATGACGACCGTAGACCCAACACGCACTTCATCGCTGGGCTCCGCGTCGTCCACAATGATGGCGTTCCTGAGAACGGACTCGATATGTTGCACGCGTCCTTCCACAAAGCCGAGCTGCTCCTTGGCGTCGTGGTAGTCGGCGTTCTCCTTGAGGTCTCCTTGCGCCACCGCGTCTTTCAGCTTGCGCGCCAGCTCCGGTCGCCGTGTCTCTACGAGTTGCCGCAATTCACGTCGCAACGCATCTTCGCCTTCTCTGGTTAGATAAGATTCTTCTGTTGCCATTGCGAGTTTCCTTCATAATCGTGGGATGCGTCTCGGTCGGCTGGCAAGCTTGAACCGGACCGGCCGCCGTTCACTAATGCGCGAATATTGTCGCGGTGCAACTGCTCAACGACACCATTCAAGAGGACGTGGCTCTTGCCGCATGCGTCCAAGGGTATCGCGTCTTCAATATTCTGTTGACCAGCTGCCCGCGCCTTCTCCACCGCCTCTGACAAACGGTGAAGATATTCCAGATCACTGGCGATTTTTTCCGGCGCCTCGCCGCGCAATATAATATCGCCATGTCCTTGCACAATGTTCTCGTATTCTCGATCCAGCAAGATACTTAGCGACCGCTCAAGGTCGGCGAAGCTGCCATCGACGAAATACGGAATCGGCATCACTGTATCAGCAGCGAAGAGGATGTCTTCGTCATGGACCAGGCAAATGATGGAATCCGGACTATGGCCAGGGCTCGAGCGCAGCGTGAAACGGAACTCGCCTAGCTCAAACGACATCCGACCCTCGAAGGTGATATCTGGAATGACGAGTTCGACCCTTTCAAACTCCGGCGAGTCTTGCTTCATCCGCGCCAGGCCCTCGCGGCCGCGCGTCGCCAGCGTCTCAGCGCAGAGCCGGTGCGACAGGACCTGCGCCTCCGGGAAGAAACACGTGCCAGTCGTATGATCCGCGTGATAATGCGTATTGATGACGTAGCGCACTTCGGACCGCAGTCCGGATTCTACATAGCGCCGAATGCGCAAGGACTCCTCAGGATAGAGCAAGGTATCAATAAGCACTGCGCCTTCGCTCGTCACAATCAAGCCAGCCGTCACCTGGGCATACTGGCCGCTGCGAAATACAAGAATGTTGTCCGTGATGCGTTCGCGCTGCATGCGTTTCGGGGGCCGCCAAGCTAGACAATCGGGAATGATCTAGCGCGAGTATAGTCAGCGAGCGGGCGGAAATCAAGTGGGCAACGCGCCGTCAGCTTTGCGCCCGTAGCGCTTGTTTGTATACTGATTGTATTGATAAACGATTCTGTCTGGATACTGACATGGTCGTCCATCGCAGATGCCCACTTTGGATCGCAATTGTATTGGCTTGCGTCGCTGGATTCGGCGGCCGGCAAGCCAGCGCTCAGTATGAATTGAGAATCGGCGTGATAGATCATCCATCCGGATCCATGCTGGCGGGGGCGCGGCTAGCTGCGGATCACATCAATGAAGCCGGAGGCCTTGTCGGCGCCGATGGAACTATCTTCCAGCTGACTGTTGTAGACACGCCGCCGGACAACATGGAAATCGCCACTGCCAATATGAAGCAAGCCAGTGTTTTCGCCGTAATCGGACCGGAAACTGATGACCTGATAGCCAAGCATATGTCCAGGCTGCAGGAGATCCAAGTTCCCGTGTTTACGCCGGCGACCAGCGATACGCTCTTGCTTTCGGATCACACGGGCCGCCTTTATCGCAGCCGCGCCGCAGAACACGCGCAGATTGGCGGACTGGCAGAATACCTGGCAACTTCGCTAGCGATTCAGACCGTTCACACCATCCAGTTGGACTCCGCCAGCACGACCAGTCTGATTTCCTTCGCCAACGCCTTGGCTGCCTATGGTCTGCGCCCTTCAAACCTACCCGTCGACCAATCCCGACCGAACTTTCAGCGGGTGGCGGAGACAGTTGCGGCCTCGGCGCCCGACGCAGTTGCCATCTTCGGCCCGGCGCATTTGGCTGCTCAAGCCCTGCTACAGATCCGCGACTCCGGTTTCGCGGGAGAACTTGTCTACAGCCACGCTCATGAAACGGACTTCGCCACGCGCGTTCCAGCCCATTTGCTGCCGGGCATAATCAGCATGTCCACCTGGTCGCATACGCTTGATGACGCCGCCAGCCGCGAGTTTACCCGGGCCTATGCGCGCGCATTTGGACGGCTGCCTGAGGCCTTGGCCGCGGCCAGCTACGACGCCCTTGGCTTGATGGCCGAAGCGACCGCGCGGGGCGATGCCTTGGCCGCCACAAGCCCCTTCCCTGGCGTGCAGGGCGCGCTGAGCCCGGCGGCGCCGTTGCCGGGCGAGATTAGCAGCAATGTGGTAGTACTCCGACTGAATGAATACGGTAGCGCTAATGTCGTGGCCCGTTATCCCGACGCAATCGACTTCGTTGCCCCGACAAGGGAGCCGGCTCTGGAACCGACCTCTGCGCCAGCCACAGCCACACAAGCGCCATCGGCAACACCCAGCGGATACAACTTAAGAATCACACGCGATTTTCTTAATGTCCGCAGCGGGCCCGGCACCGAATACGACATCATCGGCCAGGTGATCGAGGGTACGCTGGCCCGCATCCTGGGCGCGAATGTCGACCACAGTTGGGTGGTCATCGACTTTCGCGGCCGGTGGGGATGGGTTGCGGCTTACCTGGCAGATACCATCGGCGATCGCAATCTCGCGCCAATTATTCAGCCGCCAGCAACCCCGACACCGCCGCCACCGCAGGAACCGGACCTGGTCGTGCAGAGCGCGCAGCCTATACGACTGAACATCGGTCAATCCAACGTAGTAAATGTCACGCTGCTCAATCAGGGACTAGGCTCAGCCGGCAGGTTCGCAGTCGCCGGTACCTTTGAGCCGGGCGGCCAGTTTGCCGGGGTCAATTTAGCGGGCTTGGACGCCGGCCAGCAAGCGACGGCGCAGCTGCATCCAAATCTCAACGGACCTTCCGGCCCGCAATCAGTTGTCATTGTGATTGATCTTAACCAGGAGGTTTACGAAGGCGCCGCCGGGGAAGCGAACAATCAGAACTTTGTATACAATTATGTGGCCGACCGCCCGGTCTTGTCGAGCGGCACATGGACCACTTCCGCCGGGTCCATTGATCTGGACGGCGATGCCAACCCGGATTTGTCCTGGACCGGCAACGACTTGGCCGCGTTGGGAAGCGCCGCCTTCGCCGCAATGGGCCAGTTCTCAGCCTTGAGCCAAACTCACTTCGATGTCATCTCCGCTGCGCCGGCCAGCGCCACCATCGCAAACGCGGACCAACTCGCCAACAGGATATTCACCTTGATGACCGCGGACGGACATCGCGGCACCATGCAGGTAACAAGCGTAACGCGCAACGGACCTATCACCATCGATTATCGTATCTATCGTTGAATCAAGCGAGACCTCTAGGCGTCGGCAAGGACAACATCGACAAATGTCGTGCGATTGGCTTCTACGACGACAGTTTCGGTGAAACCTATCTTGCCTAATTTGTTGAGTACGATCACTTGATAGTGGTCAGCCGGCAGGTCGCCCACCGTAAAGTCCTCGTCCCAGACTGGATCGGGGTTTACGACCTCACTCTGGTAGCTATACACATCGCGATTGACGGTGTCTGAACGGACGGAAACACGCTTGCCATAAATTGGCTCGCCCTCTTGATCGCGGACTCTGCCAACAATCATGCCCCTTGCAACGTAATGTTGCAGCCACAGTTCAGGATTGCGCGTCATGCTATAGTCGAAGGGGTCTTCTACGCGCAGCTCGAAATGCAAATGCGGCCCCAGCGCTACTCCGCTCGAACCAATTTGCCCCAGTCGCGTCAGATCTTCTACAGACTGCCCGGCTGCCACGCTTATGTCTTCGAGATGTCCATACAAAGTGAACACCTGTCGCCCGGCCAATGACTCGATCTGATGCGCCAAGATAACGACTAGTCCATAATAGTCGAGTTGCGGACCAATCAAGATCTCGTCATCGGCGCCGGCAAAGACAACGATGCCGGACTTGGCGGCATAGACCGGCGTATGGCGCGGATTCACGAATTCGACGCCCAAATGGACGGCGCGCGCCCCGTGCTGTGTACTGCCATAGGGGTAGCTGCGGTCCACCCAGTGCGCCAAGTCATCAGACAATTCGATCGGGCGGTGCAGTACGTTGTGCTCAACCGGCTCAATCGTGTCAATGTAGGGCGCGGCCAAAGTAGCTGAAGGCGCATCGGCGTTGGCGTCAGTTGCGGGCGACGCCTGCAAGCCACTGGCAATATTCGTCTGGCTTGTATCCTGGCTCTGAACAGCTACGCCAAGCAGCACGATAACGAGCCCCAGATACAGGACTCGCATGCGGCGAAAAGATTGCAATGTCTCAGTCTCCGGTCAATTGCTCAGGATGTCGAACGCAGTGCTGCCCAGCTCAAGGCCGTCTACCGTCATAGTCGCCGAATAGCCCCCTGGCGTAAATGCGAAATCTTCCGGAGTGGCGAAGAACCAGATGCATTCGAAAGATTTCGAGTAAGTGGACTGCCACGCCCACTCGTAAACCAGCGCAGCGCCGCGAAACCAGGAGACTTGAAAGACAGCGCCCGCGCGCAAACCCGTGACACGCGCCGTAACGTATATCTCCGGAACGCTTTGACTGAATTGCCGAACGGTTCCGCTTGAGCAGCCGCTATTCGAATCAATGCCGCTGGCGGTGCTCAGGTTTGATACCTCCATCTGCCCCGCTGCCGGCTGGCCCGCCGTCGAGTCGTCCATCATGTCGTCTTCCAGGGAGCTTCCCATGTCTTCGGCGCTGACGACAACCGCTTCAACTTCTGGGGTGCCGGTGTAATTCGCCCGTAAGGTGGCGCCCAATGCCGCGTTAACAACTGACAACTCGGCCACGCGCGTGCTGGCGGCGGCGACAGTCTCTAGCGCCATATTGCTCTCGGCGGTCGCAGCTGCGCGGATCATGTCGCGCTCGGCGGCATACATCGTGAGATCAGCGCCAATGGTGGCGACTGAATCACCGGCTGCGAACGCGTTGCAGCCAGCCAAGAATAGCATCGTGACCGGTACAAAGAACCGCCAACACAATTGCCTGAACATGGTCTTTGCGACGCCGCGCTTTCGAATATGCGAGGGGGCTCCTCGCCAGGCAGCCATTATATCAAGTTAGCCTGGTCTTGGCAGGACCGGACTGCGCTCGCCACTCGGCGCGGCCGGGAGTTGCTTTGAACCGGGGGGGTAGTGTATCGAATTCGGTTGAAATAGAAATGACGTGAACTCCGATTCATGCTAGTTGTCCTAGCAAAGCAAAAGAACAGGAGCCACGTCATGTACCCTAGGATAGCGGAGCAAGGAACTGGCATCAAATCTTTCTTGTCGAAACTGAGAGCCAAACTGGCCGCGACCGCGTCTCAAATGATTGAATCTCAACTGGAGCGGGAAGTCACCGCCCGGTTGTATCGCCAAGCCTACCAAAGGCGCTCGCAGGTATCGCAGCGAAGTCAAGCGACCTGTCAACGTTGCGGCAGTCGGCAGGCTAGTGATTTTATGCGCAATGGTCGGCGTCGGCGTCAATTAGTGACGGTTTACGGGGTGTTGCCGGTCTGGCTGCCACGTGTGCGCTGTCAATGTAATGGCAGTGTCAAGATACCCTTTTCCATCCTCAAGCCCTATCAACAAATCTGGGGTGATGTCTGTGATCGCATTGGGCGCTGGGCGGATTTAGGCTTGAGTTTGCGGCAAATGCAGGCGGAAATCGGCGCGCAGTGCGGCACTCAAGTGGGCTTGCGGACTTTGAATCGGGAGGCGCAAGCGGTGCGGATGCCGCCAGCGATGACCTTGACGAGTTGCCCGCCAGTGGTCATGCTGGACGCCATTTGGCTGACCTTGCTTGAGGATAGCGGTCAGAGCAAAGTCGACAGTCGCCAACGCCAACGCCCGGTCAAAGCGCGGCGCAAAGTCTGTGTCCTGGTGGCTTTGGGACTGTATCCGCAAAGCCGGCGCTGGGGCATTGTGGGCTGGCAGTTGGCTGAGGATGAAAGTCGCCAGGCTTGGGAAAGCCTCTTATCCGACTTGGCGGCGCGACAGCTATACCGCCAACGGGGGCTGGAACACTTCATTCATGACGGCAGCAAGGGCTTGATTGCCGCGCTGAACTATCTGCATCCTCATGTACCGCATCAACGTTGCGCCTTCCACAAACTGCGCAATCTCTGGCAGAGCATTCATGTCCCCGAAGCCTGGTCAAGCGGGCAAGCCCGTCAATTCAAACAGCGCATCCTGCAACCCATTCGCGCCCTCTTTGAGGCGAAAGACAGTCGGGAAGCAACAGAATTAAGGGATGCTTTCTGTCGGACCTATGCCGAAACACAACCTGATTTAGTCGCCACTCTGCAACGAGATTGGCAGGAGACCATTGCCTTTTTCCGGGTACTGCAGCGATACCCTAAGTGGCCGCGCTCGGCTTTACGAACGACGAGCCTCTTGGAACGGGTTAATCGAATGTTGAGACGGCTTTTCCGACCCAAAGGCGCATTTCACTCCAAGGCAGGCTTAACTGCCACTGTCGCGCGTGTGCTCAACCCATATCGGCTCGTATGAATTTCAACCGAATTCGATACACTACCACCGGGGGCGGGCTTGCTGGTCTTCCGCCGTTCTGTTATATTGAAGGTGAAGAGCCCCCGTAGCTCAGGGGATAGAGCGCTGGTTTCCGGAACCAGGCGCACAGGTTCGAATCCTGTCGGGGGTGCTCTGAATACTTTGCGCTCTTCTCAGTCTTCGTTTCCGGGTCAACCCAGCCTGTCCATTTAGGGCTCCAGACGCGCCCGGAATTCGTTCATATTGATGACGGTCTTATTCAACCGCGACTCCTCCGCGGCAAAGGCCAGCAGATGACTTTCCAGCGATTCCCTCGCCGTCGTGACGCTGTCGTCCGGTCGACCCTGAATCGTATTGATGAAGCTGCGGACAATGCCATAATCGCCGCCGCCGTGCCCGCTTTGGTCGCGAGCGACAATCGGAACCTGCTCAACCTCGCCCGTCAGATGATGGTGAATGCGAATCTCATGGCCGCGCCCTGAGAACTTGCCATACAGGGTCGCTTTTGTGCCGTCCCAACGCATGGTGCGGCATTCCTCGTCGCCCTGCCCGTTCATCACCAGCGTGACTGTAGCGCCATCCTCCATCTCCATATTTACCGTCTGATGATCAACCACATCGTTGTCGCAATAATAGACGCAGCGCCCGTACCAGCCTGTCTTCAGCGCTTCCAGGCGCTTCTCCCGCGATGGCGCGTATGACACAGCATTCTGCGGCCAGCCGTCGTCATCGCGAACGTAGAGTTTTGTGGCTTCGTATTTGCAGGTGTCCGCCGCCGGGCAGCCGTCAGTGCAGCGCAGCGTAGCGCCTTCGGGGGCGTATTCGGGCCGAAAATGCGTCAAGCTGCCAAAGGAGTTGAGGTGCGCCACTTTCTGTTGCAGTATCCACAAGAGCACATCAAAGTCATGGCAGCATTTGCACAAGATCATGGGCCCAGAGGCGCCTTCTTGCCGCCAGTTGCCGCGGACGAAACTGTGCGCCATATGGTAGTAGATCAAGTTTTCACGATGCGTAATGCTGATGACGCGGCCGATCGCGCCGGAATGAATCACGTCTCGCAGCGCCTGCCAGAATGGCGTGTAGCGCAGCACATGGCAGATTTGCAGAACACGGCCTGTAGCTTCCGCCTGCTGCACCAAGCGGATGTTCTCTTCCAATACCGGCGTCATCGGCTTTTCCAAGAGAACGTCATAGCCGAGTTCCAGCATCTTCATCGTCGACTCGAAGTGAAAACGATCCATCGTGCAGTTGATGATCGTCGCCGCTTTCTGGTCGCCTGATTCAAGCAGAGACTGCCAGTCGTGAAAGACCATATCAGGCGCGATATCATGCCGCCCGACGAAACGGTCGCGGCGGAAGGCGTCCGGCTCGGCCACGCCCACTACCCGCATTTCCTGCGGATGCTCAAGCGCGAAATCGCCATAGGCATTTCCCCGTCCGCCGGCCCCAACAACAATCGTATCAATCGCTTTCATCAGTCTTGCCCTACTCGTCTGCAAACCCGTCGTCTCTGCAGTTTAACAAATATTCGCCGATAAGCGCGCGCGGCGCCCGCCAATTAACTGTCTGCTCGCCAAGTCATCCCGGGGCCTTGGCAGGCCATAGCGGGGCATCATGCCTGCTTATCAGAATCCAATCGTGGCGCAAATGTGGCGAAGGCTGGTATACTCTACTGCGCCTGATTAATCGAATCAGCAATGTAAGCAAGGCTAGCAAACAGGAGAACGTCATGCACAAATCACTTCGCGCCCTCTTTGTACTTGTACTTGTCACGCTTATCGCGGCCGGTGCAAGCGCGCAACAAGGCGGCATATTAATCGGCACCAACTTCGGCGGGGATCCCACCAACATGAATCCCCTGATTTCCAACAATACGGTTGAGTTGGCGCTCAACGAATTTCTTTTCCCCAGTCTCTACAATTACGATCCGGAAACGCGCGCGCCGATGAAGGGCGGGCGCAACGACCAGGACAATGGTCTGGCTTTGGATTGGAGCATTTCCGAGGACGGCTTGACCTACACCTTCACCCTGCGTGACGACATTACCTGGAATGACGGTACGCCCGTGACCGCCAAGGACTACAAATTCACCTTTGACGCTTTGGCCAGCGGAGAGACTTCCTCGCCGCGGACGGACGTCTTGCAGAGTGTCGAAAGCGTAGAGGCAGTCGACGACACCACGCTGGTGATTACGCTCAAGCTGGCGTCCTGCCGTGTCATTGAAGAACTGGACGACTTTGGTATCTTGCCGCAGCACATCATTGAGCCGCAGCTGGAAGGCGACTACGCCAGGATCGATGAACTGGAATACAACAAGAATCCCAATGTGACGGCTGGCGTCTTCAACTTCGGCGCGCTGGTCCCCGATGAACAGACCAGCCTCATCCGCAACGACAACCACTGGATGTCCGTTTCCCCCGAGGGCTACATCATCCGCAACGTTCCCGATCAAATCGTCGGCATTGAGCAGTTCCTGGCCGGCGAAGTCAACTCGGTCGGCACTGCCGGCTCGGCGTCGGTGCCCGCTACAAGAATGCAGGAATTCCGTGACCTAGCTGAAGAGGGCGAATTCCAGATTTACGAGTATGTCGATGACGGCCTGACCTTCGTAGGTTTCAACCTGGCCGATCGCAATAACCCGGCCAATGGTCTCGACGACGATGGCAACCCAATTGATCAGGGACAGCACCCGCTGTTCGGCGATGTTCGTGTGCGACAGGCGATTGCGCAAGCGGTCAACTACGATGACATCATCGAAGGCGCGGCCGAGGGCGAAGCGGTTCAAGTCAACAGTTTCGGCACACCGGCGCTATGGGGCTACGATTCGAGCATGGAGCCTTGGGAATACAATCCGGAAGCGGCTCTGGCGCTGCTGGCTGAAGCCGGTTTCGTCGATCACGATGATGATGCCAGCACGCCGCTGGTAGCCACCGAAGACGCGCTCTATGCTGAGGCGGGCACGGAATTCGCCTTTGAGTTGCTGACCAACTCCGGCAATCTGGTGCGCGAAGCGGCCGGTACAGTGATCCAGGATCAGTTGGGCCAAATCGGCATCGCGGTGGACTTCCAGACACAAGAGTTCGGCGCCTTGGTTCAGTTCCTGCTGGGTCAAGACTTTGACGCCATCATGATCGGATTCACCAATCTCGATCAAGACACCGATGCGCGCAACGTCTTCACGCCGGTTGGCGATCTGGTCGGCGGCGGCTTCAACTTCGTCTCCTACAGCAACGAGCGTGTGACCGAGCTCTACAACGAAGCGCTCGCGCTGCCCGGCTGCGACTTCCACGAACGCCAGGCGCTGTATCACGAGGTCAGCCGCATCCTGCATAATGACCTGCCCTGGTGGTGGTTGTTTGCGCCCTTCTCCATGTATGCCGAAGCTAATTCGGTCCAGAATTGGCACCCCTATGCCGAGACGCGCTACGCCAACATGGCGGACATCGCCATCAGCCCCTAAGGCGCTACTCTAGTCTTTCAGAAGAACGTGCCGGTCCCGCTCCGGCGCGTTCTTTCATTTAACAATCCGTCCGCCAAGCCGAACTGCTTTGCGATGATCAAATACATTATTCGCCGTCTCATTCAATCAATTCCCACCTTTCTTGGTATTACCCTGCTTTCCTATCTGCTGCTCTGGCTGGCGCCGGGCAGCGTGGTTGAGCGGCTGTATTTCGCGCCCAACATCACAGCCGAGACCCGCGCCCGTCTGGCGGCTCAACTGGGCATTGACGATCCCTTCCACATTCAATACCTGCGCTGGCTGGCCGGTGACGACTGGCTGCGCTGGGATGCCGATGGCGACGGCATCGCCGACGGCGCCTTTGAATTGCTGACGCCGCTGGATGAAGACGGCGATGGCGTACCCGAACCGCCCGGGGAAAATTACGGCATTCTGCGCGGAGACTTCGGCCGCTCCTTCATCAAGAAGAAGCCGGTTATGGAGATCTTCCTGGCCAACCTGCCAGCCACCCTCGAGCTGGGCATTGCCGCGATATTGGTGTCGCTGGTCATTGGCGTTCCGGTAGGCGTGCTCTCCGCCGTAACGCGGGGCCGCATGTTCGACAATGTCTCACGCGTGATGGCGGTCATCTTTGACGCCGTGCCCAACTTTTGGCTCGCGTATATCCTCTTGTTCGTGTTTGCCGTCGAGCTTAAGATTGTGCCGATTGGCGGACGCTGCGTGGTCAATCTATATGGCGTCTGTCCCTCATTTCTTGAGCGAATCGACTATTTGATACTGCCGACGATTGTTTTCGCCGCCGGTTTCGTGGCGCTGTTCTCACGCTATATCCGTACGTCGACCCTGGAAGTGCTGAACCAGGATTACATCCGCACGGCCCGCGCCAAGGGATTATCGCCCACAGCGGTCAACTTTCGTCACGCCATGCGCAACGCTATGATTCCGGTTGCCACCTTGCTGGGCCCGATCATCACCAACGTCTGGGCCGGCGCTATCATCATTGAGACGGTTTTCGCCTGGCCCGGCGTCGGCAGGATCACCTTCACCTCGGCCATTCAGCAAGATTATCCGGTCGTGATGGGCATCGTGATCTTTGCGTCTCTGGGCACGATTCTGGGTTTTCTGCTATCGGACATCCTTTACGTGATCATTGATCCGCGCATTCGGATTTCTTAGGAACGCTTTATGTCGAATAAAATAGGCGCGACCAACGGAGAATTGGACGGCCCGCTGCGCAGCCGATCGCTGACCGACCTGGCGCTGGTCCGCTTGTGGAATGACCGCTTGTCTATGCTGGCGATCGGCATCATCGTGCTGTTGACAGTAGCTTCCATCACGGCGCCGCTTATCACGGGCGCGCTCGGCGTTGACCCAAACACTACTGATGCGTCGAAGTCTAAGTACTTGCCGCTATTCAGCGAGGGGCATCTGCTGGGCACGGACAACCTGGGTCGGGATCATTTGGCGCGCCTGCTCTACGCCGGGCAGGTTTCGCTCTTCATTGGGTTTATGTCGGCTTTTCTCGCCCTCGTTATCGGCGTGACTATGGGCATCATCACCGGCTATTATGGCGGCCTTATCGACGACTTGATCAACTGGATTATCACCACACTCAACGCAATCCCCGGGCTGGTGCTGCTGATCGTGATATCCGCAGTATTCCGCCCGGACGCCAATTCTCTCATCCTGGTCATTGTTTTTCTGACCTGGACCGTTACCACGCGCCTTGTTCGCGGCGAGACGCTCGCGATTCGGTCGCGCGAGTTCATCGTCGGGGCGAAAGCGATCGGCGCTTCTGACTTGCGCATTATGCAGGTGCACATCCTGCCCAATGTCTTCTCCCTGACCATCGTTACATTGGCGCGGAACATAGGCATCGTCATGCTCATTGAAGCGGCTCTAAGCTTTCTGGGGCTGGGTGTGCAGCCGCCGACGGCAACCTGGGGCAATATGCTCAGCAAATCGCGCGAATTCATCGGCAAAGCGCCTCACTTGATGATTCTGCCCGGCCTGCTGATTACGATTGTCGTGCTCTGCCTCTACATCATCGGCGATGGTCTGCGCGATGCCTTTGATCCGACCGCGCAAGAGTAGAAATCCTAATCAGTCGAGAACCTGTATTCCGTAGCCGAATGGAATCGCTCGCCGGGGCGCAGCACGGTCGAGGGGAAGCCGGGCTGATTGGGCGAGTCGGGGAAGTGCTGCGTCTCGAGCGCCAGCCCGTCGCTCTGTCGATAGAGCCGTCCGCTAGCGCCGACCAGCGTCGTATCCAGCACGTTGCCGGCATAAAACTGGACGCCCGGCTCAGTCGTCCACACTTCCATGATTCGCCCCAAGCGCGGCTCGTAGACGCGGGCAGCCAAGCCTAACTCGCCGTCCGACAATCCCTCGCGAATCAAGACGAAATTGTGGTCATAGCCCTTGGCCATGATGATCTGTGGATCGGCCGAACGTTGGCCAGGACCAATCGTCTTGGGCACACGAAAGTCGAAGGGTGTGCCTGCAACTGACGTAATCTCGCCGGTCGGGATTTGACGGGCATCGGTGGGCGTGTAGCTGTCGGCGTTCAGTGTCAAAATGTGATCGTAGATCGTGCCTTCGCCCTCGCCCAGCAAATTGAAATAGCTGTGATTGGTCAGATTGAGCACGGTGGGCGCGTCCGTCGCAGCCGAGTACTCGATGCGCAATATATTCTCATCGTCGAGGCTGTAGCGCACGGTCACGTTCAGATTACCGGGATAGCCTTCCTCGCCGTCCGGGCTCAGGTACGAAAGTTCAACTCCGTTATCGAATTGGCGCGCAGCCCAATTTCGTTTGTCGAAACCGACTTCCCCGCCGTGCAGCGAGGCGACGCCGTCTTGCTTGAAGAGCTCATAGTCAGCGCCATCCAGGCTGAACTTGCCGCCGGCGATGCGGTTGGCGTATCGGCCGGTGATGGCGCCAAAATAGGGGTGTTCCGCTTCATATTTCGCCAGGCGGTCAAATCCCAGAGCCACATTCGCAAAATGGCCGCCGCGATCGGGCACGCGGATCGACGTCAGAATCCCGCCGAAGGTGATCAGTTTGACTTCCATGCCGGATGCGTTACACAGCGTATACTCCTCTACCGCAATGCCATCAGCCGTCGTTCCAAAATGTCGCATGATTCTGCCTCTATCGTTGAGTTACAAACATCCATCTTAACGTACTGCGCGCGGAATCGTCTAGCGACACGTCTGACCATATTGCCGATACATCTTGCGGCGAGACGCGCTAAAATGAAGTCCTCAGCAATCACATAATAGGAGCAGACTATGGAATACCGCTCACTCGGCCGCACAGGCGTAATGGTCAGCGAACTCTGTCTCGGCTGCATGAACTTCGGCGGGCCAACATCAGAGGCGGAGAGCTTTGATATGATCGACCGCGCCGTTGATGCGGGCGTCAATTTCCTTGATACCGCCAATGTCTATGTGAGCGGCGGCAGCGAAATGGTTGTGGGGCGCGCCTTGAAGCGCAATGGCAAACGCCACCGCATCGTGCTGGCCACCAAGGTCCACGGCCGCATGGACGAGGATGATATCCTCTCGGCCGGCAACAATCGCCGCCATATCATCGAGCAATGCGATGCCTCGCTGCAACGGCTGCAAACCGACTATATCGACCTCTACCAACTGCATCGCGCCAATCCCGAGATTCCCATCGACGAGACGCTGCGTGCGCTTGACGACCTCATTCGCGCGGGCAAAGTCCGCTATATCGGCACGAGTACTTTCCCGTCCTGGCGCGTCATGGAGTCCTTCTGGGTCGCCAAGGAGCTCGGGCTTAACCGCTTCGTCAGCGAACAGCCGCCTTACCATCTGCTCGACCGCAGCATAGAGCGCGAGATGATCCCCATGGCGCAGTCCTACGGTCTCGCCATCATTCCCTGGTCGCCGTTGGCTCGCGGGTTCCTGACCGGCAAATACAAGCGCGGAGAGCCCATCCCCGGCGACAGCCGTTTCGGCTTTGATGCGGGACGCGGGGCCGCCAACGAACGCCGCCGGGACCAGCATTTCACCGAGCTGGGATTCGGCATTCTCGACCTGGTCCAGCAACTGGCGTCCGAAAAAGGCTGCAGCGCCGGCCAGGTCGCGCTGGCTTGGGTGAATAGCAAGCCCGGCGTGACCAGCCCGATCATCGGGCCGCGCACGATGGCGCACCTGGATGACAATCTTGGCGCGATTGACGTCCAGATCACCGACGAAGACCATAAGCGCCTGGATGCGCTGGCGCAGCCGGAACGGGCGACCGTGCCTTATTATCACGGCGATATGGTCAATTTCGCCGCGTCCGAATACGCCTGGGTTTAGCAGCTGTCTGGTTGATGCCGAGCGATACTAGCGCGCGGTCTCTTTCTTGATCGCCGCCAGCTTTGCGAACTCGTCGCTGGACTTGTAGAAGTCGTCCAACGGGTAGCAGCCGGATACCATGCCGTTGCGCGGCGCCGTCGTGCAATCGCTGAAGGTGCGGCATATCCGTTTGCGCTGCAAGGTCTTGCCCGACAGCAGGTCAGCCGGCAACTCCGGATAACTCAGCGCCATTCGGCCCAAGCCGACGAAATCCGTCATGCCCTCGCGAACAGCCGCTTGGGCCACATTGGGCAGCCAATCCTGCAAATAGGAATAGCCCGAGCCCACAATCGTCAGCTCGGGAAAGGCCGACTTCAACTCAGCGGTGATCTTGATTTGCCGCGCCACGCCAACGAGGGGATCTTCCGGCAGCAGATAGCCGTCCGAGGGCGGGAATATCGCAGGACGCTGAATATGGAAGTTGTAGTAGGGGCTGCCCGCTGTGATGCAGACCAGCTGAATGTCCAACTCACGCAGCAGCGCCAGAAAGCGCGCCGGTTCGTCAAGATCCCAGCCGGTGCCCGTGCCATCGCCGCCAAAGGCGTAGGGATAACGCGCTCCCTGGTGCGGCGTCGGCTCGCCCAATCGATCCGGTCCCGGGCGATAAGGAACCCAATCCACCGCGCTCAAGCGCACGCCGATATCCAGTCCGGGCGCTGATTTTCGCAAGAGCTCCACCGTCTCGCGCAGGAAGCGCGTGCGGTTTTCGAAGCTGCCGCCGTAACGGCCGGGCCGGTCCACTGCGCTCAAAAATTCATGTCCCAGATAACCATGACAGTGCTTGATGTCGACGAAGTCGTAGCCGGCTTGCTGGGCCAATAGCGCTGCCCGTCCGAAGTCGGCGATCAGACGCTCAATGTCGGCGTCCGTCATGACGCAGGCGTCGTCATCGAGCTGGAACTTGGCATCGAGAATGGGATGTCGATATAGCACCAGGGGTTCCAATTTGGCGCTGTTCGGCCGGCAGAAGCGGCCGGAGTGCGTCAACTGCAAGCCGATGAGCAGGTCGTCGGCAGCGCCAAAGCGCTCGGCATGCGCCTCCAGAAGCTCAAGCCGCAAGCTCTCGAGGCTGGCCGCCGTGCCCCCATTGATCACCAACTGACGCGCGTTGGCTCGGCCATCGTGTCGAACTGCTACCGCTTCACCGCCCCAAATCAGCTTGGCGCCGCTCTCGCCAAAACGTCGCCAGCGCCTGCGGGTCAAGTCCGATGGCTGACCGTCGGCCGTGCCATCCCAGCCCTCCATCGGCAGTATCGCGAATCTGTTCGTCAGCTTGTGATCGCGGTAGACATACTCACGCGCCAGCGGCGATTCGTAGCCAGCCAGAGCGAGCTCGTCAACCGGCAGCGACGCGCCGACGGATTCGCAATACTCTGTGAATTGTTCAAAGCTGCGCAGTTGCGCCACCCGTTTGATTGTCATGCGCTAGCCCTCATGCAATACGCCGAGACGCTCGGCGATATCGCGCAGTATGGCGACATCGGAATCGGGACGGCGCGGCGAATCACGATGCGTCTGATTGGAATTTATCCAGCCACGCAGCTTTAAGAATTGCGCGGCCGAGTGCTTGTAGGCGGGCACGGGCGGTCGAAAGGCCAGAAAGCCGAGGTATTGGATGAGGTCGTTCAACTCGAAAAAGGCCGGATCGCCCGTCAGCCACATGGCATCGCGCTCCGCGAATAGATCCGGAGCGAAGGTGCTCAGGCCGAGCAGGTAGTCGCTGCCGTAAATGACCATGTCGACCGCCAGATCATTGCCAGTGTAGACTTTGAAGTCCGGCCGCGCTTCATCGCGCAGCAGGATCCGCTCCCATTCCAGTTGCCGGCTGAGCGACGAATGCTTGGCGCCGCTGCAAGCTGGTATCTCCATCAAGCCGCGATAGGTATCGAGGTCGTAGATGGCGCCAAAGGGCGCGAACATCTTGCCCAGCTCAAAGGCGATGAAGCCATCAGTCCGCGCGGCGACCGTCTCATAAGCGCGTAGGATATCGGCGCCGGCTTGCTGCGTCAGCCCGTACGATTGAAAGACGATCGGCGTGCCGCCAAATCCTTGAATGCTCTCCACCTGCTGGAAGTAGGCATCCGCATTGAAGCCCGCGCCCGGCTCGTCAGCAACAAAGGCGCCCGCCACGAAAGCAGCACCTCCGAGTACGTCCTGTGTCAAACGCAAGACTTGCTGGCGTTCGCCTTCGCTGATCAAATTGGCGAAGCCGGTGTCCATATTAACCGCCGGCGTCAATCCCGCCTCCGCCGTGCGTCGTAGGTGATCGGCCAGCCCGGCCCAGTCGATTTCGCCGGAGTCGGTAAAGGGCAGCAGAATGGCCGAGATGCCGGTGATCTTGCGGCCGGGGCGGATCATGGCGCGCGGGTCTACCCGAGTAAGAACTTGCTGATTCATCAACTATCCTTTGCGTTCGTCAATACGGCGCGGCAAGCGAGAATATTCAAGCTGGCGTCCGCGCCGGTCAAGAGTTTGGCGCGATTCGCAGTGAATTGCAAGCGAGATTGCGTAGGGGAATGGCGAATATCACGGATACAGTTCTCCAGGCGGACACCGCAGGGATTTTTTCACCACCGAGGGCACAGAAGTAAATGCGAGTAAGTAATTAAACAGTCTGCCACAAATTCTACCCCCCTCAGTCCCCCCGAATCATCGGGGGGAAGCTGCGACGTACTTGTGCTGCTCCCCCTCTCCGATGATTCGGGGAGGGGGCCGGGGGTGGGGTAGACCGGCACGAATGTCGCATGACTTACTATGCACTTACTGAGGGCACAGAGTTAATCTTGTATGCTTTGCGAAGTTTACCTGTCCACGGATTTAAGCGCTCCAATTGCAGCACGAACTTGGCGATATTGGGCTTTGCATATAATATCATCGAATCGTCTTCAATAATTTGGCAGAGACTATGAAGGTTCGATTCGGTTACCGCGACCTGGAATTTCCCAGTAGTGATCTCAGTTCGCTGCGGGAGAGCAACGACGCTCTCGGGGATGTTGCGGCTCTGTGGCAGCGTATGGACGAAGACGGCTACCTGCTGCTGCGCGGCTTGATAGAGCGAGAGACGGTGCTTGCCGCTCGCGAAACCGTGCTGAACCATATGCGGGAACAGCAAGTCTTGCTGCCCGATACGCCGGTGCTGGAGGGCGTGATGCCGCAAGGCGGGCGCAACATTCGCATGATGGGCGGCACGGGCATCGCCCACCACCCGGCAGTCTTGGCTGCCCTGGAGAACCCCGCCCTCTTCGCGCTGTTTGAGCGGCTCTTCGGCGAGCCGGCGCTGAGCTTCCCCTTCAAGTGGCTGCGCGCCATCGGCAACGAAGAGTACACCGGCGCCCACTTCGATTATGTCTATATGGGTCGCGGGTCCAGCAATCTCTACACCGTCTGGATTCCCTTGGGCGATGTGCCCATTCAGCAAGGCACGCTGGCCATCTGCCGCGGCTCGCACAAGCTCGACAGTTTCGCTCGCATCCGCGACACCTACGGCCGCATGGACATCGACCGCGACGGCATTAGCAGTTGGTTCGAACGCGACCCGATGCAGATTGTCGAGCGCTTCGGCGGGCAATGGCAAGGCGCTGATTATGGCGCGGGCGATTTGATAATCTTCGGCATGCACACCATGCACGCGTCCACCACCAACCTGACGACCCGATTCCGCCTCAGTTGCGATGTGCGTTACCAGCCGGCGGGCGATCCTGTTGATGAGCGCTGGAAACGCGGCGGCAGCGGACACTATGGCGAAGTCCGGCGCGATATGGAATCAGCGCGCGCCGAGTGGGGCCTGTAAATCTGGCTGCCCGCGTTAGCGACCGCGTACATTACTTTGACCGAATACAGAAAGCCGGCCGACTTATGCTGATTTCCCAGATGAACTGGATGCAAGTGGAGAAATACCTCGAGCACGACGATCGCTGCATTCTGCCGACCGGCAGCACTGAGCAGCACGCGTACCTCAGCCTGACAGTGGATACGATATTGTCGGCGCGGCTGGCGGAAGAAGCCGGTGAATTGGCTGGCGTGCCGGTGTATCCCGTCCTGCCATTCGGGCTGGCGCAGCAATGGACGGCCTTCCCCGGCACAATCACGCTGCGCGTCGAGACTTACCTGGCGCTGATTCGCGATGTGCTGGATAGCATACGCCGCGCGGGCTTCCGGCGGATTCTGCTGGTCAACGGCCACGGCGGAAACGCCCCTGCCCAAGGCATGCTGCGCGAGTGGATGATGGACAATCCAGATAGCGCGGTCAGATGGCATAACTGGTACAACGCGCCCAAGACCTGGGCCAAGGTACTGGAGATTGACCCGGTCGGTTCTCATGCCTCCTGGATGGAGAATTATCCCTGGACGCGGCTGGAGGGCGTGGCGCTGCCGGCCGAGCGGAAAGCGCTGTTCGACCTGGACAAGCTGGCGCTGCTTACGCCGCAGCAGACGCGCGAGCAACTGGTCGACGGCAATATGGGCGGCTACTATCAACGCTCGGACGCCGACATGATGGCGATTTGGCAGGTGGCAGTGGCGGAAACCCGCGACTTGCTCGAAGGAGACTGGAGCTGATGACCATATTGATTTGGGGCGCCGGCGCTATCGGCGGCACACTGGGCGCATATCTGATTCGCAGCGGTCATGATATCCGCTTCGTTGATGTCGTGGCCGAGCACGTAGAGGCTATCAATGCTTCCGGCTTGACGATCACGGGGCCGGTTGACGAGTTCACTGCGCCTGCCGAAGCTTTCTTGCCGGGCGACCTGCAAGGACAATATGAGACGATTCTGCTCTGCACGAAGTCGCAGCATACGCGGGAAGCTACGCTCGCGCTCGCGCCATTCCTCGCTGACGACGGCTTCGTCATGTCGGTGCAGAACGGCCTGAACGAACTGATCATTCAGGACATTGTCGGTCGCGAGCGGACTGTCGGCAGCTTTATCAACTTCAGCGCCGATTATCATGCGCCGGGCGAGATCCTCTTCGGCGGACGCGGCGCTGTCGTCATCGGCGAACTGGACGGCGCCATCAGCGAGCGGCTGAAAACGATGGAAGCGATCTTCCGCCATTTCGACGAGAATACGCTGATGACGGACAATATCTGGGGCTACCTCTGGGGCAAAGAAGCCTACGGCGCGATGCTCTTTGTATCGGCGCTGACGCAGCAATCCATCGCCGAAGCGCTGGCGGACAGCCTCTATCGTCAGCTTTACATCCGCGCCCGCGCAGGAGGTGCTGCAGCTGGCCGACAGGCTGGGCATTGAGGCCTACGGTTTCAACGGCTTTGAACCCAAGGCGTTTCTGGCTGACGACGCCGAAGCTATTCATCAGTCGCTCGACACGCTGGTGGCATTCAACAAGCTGTCCGCCAAGACGCACAGCGGCATCTGGCGGGACTTGGCGGTGCGCAAGCGCAAGACCGAAGTGATTATGTACGAGCCGCTGCTGGCGAAAGCCGCGGAGATCGGCTTTGATATGCCGCTGACACGCAGCTGGGTCGGCATGATCCGCGAGATCGAAGTCGGCAAACGCGAGCAGAGCTTGACTAACCTGGACGAATTGAAGGCTGAGCGCTTATGAACATTCGCTTTGACGGCAAGACCGCCATCGTCACCGGCGCGGCACACGGCTTTGGGCGCGCCATTGCTTTGGCCTTCGCTGAACGCGGCGCGTCGGTATGGGCCTGTGATGTGCTGGGCGACGAATTGCAGGAGACGCAACAGCTCTGCCAGGGGCTGGACGGCAGTTGCGGCGTAAGCGTCGTTGACGTGCGTGATCGCGCGGCTGTGCGCGCATTCGTGGCTGAGATCGTGGCGCGAGACGGCGGCGTTCACATTCTGGTCAACAACGCCGGCGGCGTGCTGGGGCAAGTCGGGCGGCCGCTGGAGGACATCAGCGAAGAAGACTGGGACAGCATCTTTGAAGTCAATGCGCGCGGCGCGTTCTATTTTGCGCAGGCGACTGCGCCGAGCATGAAAGCGCAGCGCTACGGCCGTATCGTCAATATCTCAAGCGGCGCCGGCCTGGGCGTCAGCCTGACCGGGATTCAAGCTTACGCATCGGCCAAAGCGGCGCAGATCGGTTTGACGCGCCAGCTAGCGCATGAGCTGGGCGCCTGGGGCATCACGGTGAACAATATCGCGCCGGGCTTTGTACTGTCCAATCCCAACTCCATCCGCCAGTTTGAATCGTATGGCGAGGAGGGCCAGCGCGCGCTGGTCGAGCGTTTTGCGCTGAAGCGGCTGGGATCGCCGGAGGACATCGCGCACGCTGTGCTCTTCTTCGCCTCGGACTACGCCGGCTGGGTAACGGGTCAGGTGCTGTCCGTTGACGGCGGGCGTCTGTGAGCTGGCGTGTGAAACAGGGTATCGTCAGTTAAGGAATTTCGCCGCTTACCGAGTTCTGCACCAGGTGACTCACCACAGCCGATCGCAGGTCACGACTTGGCTCACGCAATATAATGAACTCCAAATAGCGAGAAATTTTAGGGGCTAGCCATTGGCTCACCCGTCGATGGCATAGCATACACTTTCGGGCAACCTGATAGGTCGCCTCTCCGGTTTTCGACGTGAGCGCAAGTGGAGGCAGGGCGGGATTCATAATGAACAGGTATAGAAGTGTGACCAAGTTGGTCATTCGAAAAGCGGAACTGTAGTGGATGTTGCCGGTGGGCGACTCACAGAGTCGCCCCTACAACGTCACATTTTTTGTCGTACTACTTAGTTGGAATTACTGAGATTAAAGAGAGCCCTTGAAACCATCGCTATAGGGCGAGTCAAGGCTCGCCCCTACAGCATTTCGATGTAGCTCGCCCCTACCGGGTCAGGGCAGCGGTCAACCTATTCGCCATTCTTGCGGTCATTCAGAGCGGCCAGTACACGTGGCGGTGTCATGGGTGTTTGGGCGAGGCGCACGCCGGTGGCATGGGCGACGGCGTTGGCAATGGCTGCGACGGTCGGGATGACCGGCGGCTCGCCGACGCCGCGCGCGCCAAAGGGACCGCTGAGGGACGGCACTTCGACGATCTGCGTATGAATCGGCGCTGCTTGCACGGCATCGGGCATGGCGTAGTCCATCCAGGACCCGGAGAGCAACTGGCCGTCTTCGTCGTAGCGCATCTCTTCGTAGAGCGCCCAGCCGACGCCCTGCACGGCGCCGCCTTGCATCTGGCCTTCGACAGCCAGCGGATTGATGGCGCGGCCGACATCTTGAACCACGGCCAGATTGAGCAGGTTAACATCGCCGGTTTCTTCATCAACTTCGACTTCGGCGATTTGAGCGCAGAACGAGGGCGCGCGATCGGTGACAGCCTGGCTGCCGTTGCCATGCACCGGCTCATATCTGCCGCCGAAGGTCATGCCTTTGCCGGCGATTTCGCCCAATGTGATCGAGCGATCGGGGAAGCCGCGGACTTGTACGCGACCGTCGACGATCTCCAGGTCTTCCGCTGATACTTCAAATTCTTCCGCGGCAATCGCGAGTGTTTGGCGCCGGGCGTCTTGCGCAGCGCGGATGACCGCGTTGCCCAGGGTATACAGGGTTTTGCTGCCGCCGACGCCGCCGCCGTAGGGCGCGCTATCGGTGTCGCTGTAGACGAAGCGCACCTTGTCGGGCGCCACGCCGTAAGCTTCGGCAGCCAGCAGCGCAAAGGAGGTGGGCGTACCGGAAAGGTCGGCCGTGCCAATCTGCACTTGCAGCACACCGTCACGATTGAGCTTACAGACCGAGGCGCCCGGTTCCAAGCCGCCCATCCAGCCGCCGATGGCGATGCCGACGCCGCGGCCTTGCTGACGCGACTCATCGCGGTTGCGCCACAAGGGATGCTCGCGAGCGGCCTCAAGCGTCTCGACCATGCCGATAGTGGGGAAATCGCCGCCATCGGGCGCGGGATCTCCGCCGCGGGCCGCGTTCATCAGGCGCAATTCCACCGGATCCAACTCCAGCTGCGCGGCCGCTTCGTCAAAGAGAGTCTCGACAGCCATGAAGGCCGTGGGCGATGTCGGCGCTCGGTAGGCGCCTACGGATTGTTTGTTAGTGACTACGTTGATTGATTCCAGCAGCAGATTCTCGCAGGGATAGAAGCTGGCGAATTGCATGGCGGCGAAGCCACCGAGGCCGCTGGGGTAGACACCGGAATCGGCTGTCACGGTAGATTGCATGGCCAGCAGTCCCCCGTCGCTTTTGAAGCCCAGCTTGGCGGCGATGCGCAGGCCCGGCGCCGGGTTGGTGGTCAGCAGCTCCTCGCCGCGGGTCAGAATCAGGCTGACAGGCCGGCCGACAGTGACCGCGACCAGTGCGATCAGGGGTTCGTAGAGGCCGAATTTCGCGCCGAATGCGCCGCCGACCGGCATGCCATATACGGTGACATCGGATTCCGGCACGCCGAGCACATCGGCCACGTCCATTCGCGCGCCGAAGGGCGATTGCAGGCTGCCCCACATGGTGACGCCGCCTGTTATCGGGTTGGGCTGCACCACCCAGCCCTGCGTTTCGATCGAGCTTTGATGCACCATGGGCGTCTCGAAGGTACGCTCCACCACGACATCGGCCTGGGCAAAGGCGGCGGCCACATCGCCGGTTTCCATGTGCGTGCGGCCGGCGATGTTGGAGGCTTCGCCCTCGTCTTCTTCGGATTCGCCGCCGGTATCAGCGCCGTGAGCGGCTTCGTCTTCCGCGCCGGTGGGGATGCCGGTGGGCCAAATGACGGGCGCGCCTTCCGCGACTGCCGCGTCCATTGACGTCACCGCTTCTAGCGGGTCATAGTCGACGTCGACCAATTCGGCGCCATCGGCCGCGGCGGCGGCGGTATCGGCCAGCACCATGGCGACCGGCTGACCCACGAAAATCACACGGTCGCGGGCGAGCATCAGCCTGGCGCGCGAGGAGGGTGTGATATCGGGCAGATCGGCGGCGGTCAAGACGGAGCGCACACCGGGGATGGCCAGCGCGGCTTCGGCGTCGATTCCGTTGATGGCGGCATGAGCGTAGGTACTCAAGACGAAGCGCGCATGCAGCATGCCGGACAGCTTTAGGTCGCCGGTGTACTTCAGGTTGCCGGTTACCTTGGCGGGACCGTCAATCATCGGCGTTGGTTTTCCAACAAATGAAAGATCTGACATTCGAGGTTTCTCCTATTGGACTAGAGCACAAGCAATATAGTTTAACCGGCGGATGCGAAATCCACCACTTGATAGCCTTCCCGGCGCGTGCGTTCGCGGAAAAGCTGGCTCAATCTGAGCGTCATGTCGCCGCCGGCGGCGCGACCGATTTGCCGGCCGTCGAGCTCGATGACCGGCGCCAGCTCGCCCATAGTGCCGGTGCAGAACATCTCGTCAGCGCGATAGACCTCGCTCAAGGAGATGTTCTTCACTTGGCAGGGAATGCCGCTGTGGGCGCAGATTTCCAGCACGGCCGCGCGTGTGATGCCTTGCGGGCAAGAGCCGGTGTCCGGTGTCAATACGACGCCGTCCCGCACGATGAAGATATGCGTGGCGTTGGTTTCGGCGACGTAGCCTTGATAGTCGAGCATGAGCGCGTCGTCAACGCCGGCCGCGTTGGCCTGGATCTTCGCGAGAATCGAGTTTATCAGATTGCAGGAGTGGATATTCTGGTCGACGCAATCGGGCGGGATGCGTCGGATGCCCGAGGTAATCAAGCGGATGCCGCTCTTGTCGTAGACCGGCGGCTTATGCTCGGCCAGCACTATCAAGGTGGGCCCGCTGGTATTCAGTCGCGTATCCATTCCGCTAGTATATTTGAGGCCGCGGCTCAAGGTCAATCGGATGTGGACGCCATCAATCATCTGATTGGCGGCCAGAGTCTTGCCGATCTCGGCGATGATCTGCTCGCGCGAGGGTATCTCGCTGAAAGCCATGGCCAGGGCCGAGTCGCGCAGGCGGTCGAGATGCGGGATCAGCTTGAAGATGCGCCCTTGATAGAGGCGCAGCCCCTCCCAGACCGCGTCGCCGCCTTGCACTGCAGAATCGAAGGGGCTGATGCCGGCCACATCGCGATGGTAGAGTTCGCCATTGATATTGATCAGCAAGTCTTTGTTCTTGGGATTAAAAGCTTGTTTCATCAATCATCCTGCCGAATACAGTATGGCGACATTTGGTCGTAGAGTTGCTGACAATCGTCCAGCAGGGCGCGCATCTTCGCGGGAACGGGTGTGTCGTCCTCGTTGTAGGGCGCGAAGCTGGTCGACCTTTCCACGCTGGCGTACCAGTGCTCCCCCCAGATGCCGTCGCTGGCATGTTTGCCGGGCCGCCAGCGCAGCATGGCCCGGTCGAAGTCGACATCCAGCGCGGCGCAGAGCCGGCGCAAGATCGCCTCGGGATTGCGCAGCACATCGCGCGCGGCGATCACTGGCGGGACTTGCCCGGTCGCCTGCTTCACCGTGTTGAAAAGCTCGATCTGCTGCGGCAAGCCGGTTTGGTCCAGCCGCGGATTGGGAATCACCTTGGCGAATGAGAGCAGCATCCGGCGCGGATCACGAATGAGAAAGCAATTTGATATTTTGCTGAGCCATGATCGGTCGATATGTTGGAGCATGTGCTGCGTCATATGTTTCTGAAAGTAGATCGCTTTGCCATTGTCCTTCGCCAGCAGATGGTCGATCACGCGCTGCCAGTCAGTCTCGTAGGCGTCGATGATTTCGCAGGCGCCCGGATGACCATAACCGGTTTCTTTCAGGTAATGCGCATAAAATGGCTCGTCGATGACACGCGTGTCGGCGCGGCTGGCCCAGGACCGCATCAGCGCAGTGGAGATGTTCCGCGGTCCGGACCACATCGCAATGATTCGCTGCGCCACTTTTGCTCATCCCCCCAAGCGCCGACCTTGCTTGACCGGCTCACCTGGCACTATAGTGGATGCACCGCCCAGCAACGCGTATTGTAACCGATTGCAGAGGCCTTGTCACATCGAATGTCAGGGCGCACGAACAAGGCTAATTCCAAGCGGCAGCGTAAAGGCGCGGGTGTCGTCGTGGCCGGGCTGGTTATGCTAGCGCTGCTTGTTTTGCTTGCGCGCAAGCCGGCTGAAGATTATCCGCCCGCCGAGCGGCACATGGTATCAACTGAAAAGCCGCAGGTTTGCCTGCATACCTTGCTGGAAAACGAGGTCGAGGACGAGTCAATTATGCGGTCGCTGGAGCTAGCGCGCGAGTTGGGCGCGACCACAATCGTGCAATTCTTCCCCTGGGCTTATGTCGAGCGCGAGCCGGGTCGTTACAGCTGGACATTGACCGATCGCATCGTGCGCCAGGCCGATAGGCAGGGACTGCGCGTCATTGGCCGGCTGGGGCTGGTGCCAGATTGGGCCCGTGACGACAATACAGAGACGCTCAATTATTTGACCGAGGAGTTGTACCCGGACTTCGCCGACTATGCCGCGGCCTTTGCTGAGCGCTACGCGGGATCGGTGGATCGCCTCATCATCTGGAATGAGCCGAATCTCAGCTTTGAATGGGGCTATCAGCCGGTGGATCCGGCTCGCTATGTTCGCCTGCTGGAAGCCAGCTACGCGCCGATTAAACAGGCGAATCCGAGCGCTGTTGTATTGGCGGGCGCGCTGGCGCCTACCCTGGAGCGCAGAGGCAGCAGCGCGGGACTCAACGAGTTGGACTTCTTGCAGGAAATGTACGACTTGGGCGCGGGGAAATATTTCGACGCCCTGGCTATTCACAGCTATGGTTTTCAAGAACCACCGGAAGCCGAGCCGGCGCCCGACCGCTTGAACTTCCGACGCAGCGAGCTGCTGCGCGATATCATGCTGGCAAATGGCGATGGGCACAAGCCGGTCACTATCACCGAGAGCGGCTGGAATGATCATCCCCGTTGGGCGCAAGCGGTCCGCCCATCGCAGCGCTCGGCCTACACTGTGCGGGCATTTGAGTATGCTGAGCAGAAGTGGCAATGGCTGGAGAAGCTCTGCATTTGGGCGCTGCGCTATCCGGCCGATGTCTACAGCTATCCGGACAACTTTACCTTGGTGAGCTCCGGTTTCGTGGAAAAGCCGATCTATTTCGCGCTGCAAGATTATGCGCGCGGCTGGGCGCAAAGCGATGCGCCGTGGCTGCCGCCGCCGCGAGCGGACGAATGAAAGCAGCAGAGCGAATATTAAGCGGTTTGACAGTGGCGCTGCCGCTGGCCTTTCTGGTCGGCGCCGTCGTAGGTCATTATCAGCCGCCGGACCCGGCTGTGGCCTTCCCAAGCGGCGAGATCGTCATTGGCGTGGACGGCAGCTTTCCGCCCTTCGCTTACGATGATGGCGGCGAGCTGCGCGGCCTGGATATCGACCTGGGCGAGGCGCTTGGGCGAGAAATCGGATTACCGGCGCGCTTCGTGAGCATTAGCTTCAACGGGCTGTACGATTCGCTTATCAGCGGCAAAGTCGATCTGCTAATTTCGGCGCTGCGCGTGGCGCCGGCGCGGCGTGAGGATGTGCGTTATTCGCGGCCATATTATGACAACGGCTTGGTGCTTGTCAGCGAGGTCGGCGCGGCGCTTGATGTGGACGAGCTGGGCGGAAAGCGGATCGCCTATGAGTACGCCAGCAGCGCCGACAGCCAGATTCGGGCTTGGGAGCGGGAGGGAGTCCGAGTCCAGAAATTGCCGTACGAGCTGCCCGCACACGCTTTGGACGCGCTGCGCTACGGGCAGGCCGAAGGCGCGCTGACGGACGCGACGACATTTCGCCTGTATGCGAAATCGCAGGCAGAATGGCGACCGGACGCCGAATTTGTCACACACGATCCCTACGCGATTGCGGTGCGGAAAGACCGAGTCGGCGCCTGGAATTTGGTCGAGCGCGCTATGACGGCTTTGAAAGACAACGGAGAACTCGCTAGAATCGTCGGGCCTTGGCTATGAGGCTGCAGGGCCGAGCGCCTGACAGGTGGATTCACCACAGAGGCACAGAAGTAAGTGCAAGGAAGTCATAGAACAAAAGCCAACTACAGAGTACGCAGATAGCGCAGAGAGAGTTCAATTATATGTTTTCATTTTCGGGCGATTTACAGAATTGCTCCTGCAGCCAACCAAGTTGAGGATATCAATTACTTACTTGGAATCACTGAGGACACAGAGGATTGCATGCGAGAAGTGTGCGAAGTTGACCAACAGCGAGGCCGTAATACGGGGGAGAGAGCTATGACAGACAAAGTACGCTGGGGAATCTTGAGCACGGCCAATATCGGACGCCGCGTGATACCGGCTATCCAGGCCTCAAGCAACGGCGTCGTGGCGGCGGTTTGCAGTCGGTCGCTGGAGCGCGCGCAAGCTTTCGCCGCAGAACAGGATATACCGCGGGCTATGGGCAGCTACGAAGCATTGATCGCGGATACCGAGATTGACGCCATTTACAATCCGCTGCCCAACAGCATGCACGCCGAATGGAGCATCAAGTGCGCTGAGGCGGGACTGCCGACCTTGTGCGAAAAACCATTCGCCAGCGACGCGGCAGAGGCGCAGAGCATCGTGGACGCCTTTGAAACGCATGATGTGCTACTGGCGGAAGCCTTTATGTATCGCTTTCATCCGCAGCACGCCAAGGTGAAGGAGATTGTGGCCGCGGGCGGCATCGGCGAGCTACAGATAATCAACAGCAGTTTCACCTTTGCGATCAGCGACGAAGCCAATATCCGCTTGAGCAAAGCCTTGGCAGGCGGCGCGCTGATGGATGTCGGCTGCTACTGCGTCAATCTGATGCGCTTTGTGACGGGCGAAGAACCGGCGCGTGTGACGGCTAGCGGGCGCATCGGCGAGACGACCGGCGTCGACGAAGCGCTTGCGGCTACCTTCGAGTTTCCTTCCGGCGTTATCGGCCATTTTGACTGCGGCCTGCGGGCGTATCGTCAACATTCGTACACGCTCAAGGGCAGCGAGGGCATGATTGTTGTGCCTACCAGCTTCGTGCCGGACAAGTCGGCCGATACGCTGGTGCGGCATTGGCAAGGCGACGAATACAGCGAGCATGTTATCCCGGCGACCGACCACTACCGACTCATGGCGGAAGATTTCGCTGACGCGCTGATCAACAAGCGCGCGCCGCGCTTCCCCCCGACTGATGCGGTGCAGAATATGGTGGTGGTTGATGAGCTGTTAGCGCAAGTGCGTTAATGCGCTGCCCCGGCCAGCACCAGTTCGCCGGTCTGCACCCGCCAGAGCGAAGCGTATAGCCCGTCCAGAAGCAGCAGGTCTTGATGGTGGCCGCTTTCCAGTAGTTGGCCATCTTGCAGCACATAGATCATATCGGCATTGCGGACGGTAGACAGCCGATGGGCGATGACAATTGTGGTGCGCCCGATGACGATGCGCTCCAGCGAACGCTGAATGGCGGCTTCGGTTTCGTTGTCGACCGATGAGGTCGCTTCGTCGAGCACTAGTATGGGCGGGTCGGTCAGCACGGCGCGGGCGATGGACAGGCGCTGGCGTTGACCGCCGGACAGCTTCTGCCCGCGTTCGCCAACGACGGTGTCGTAGCCTTGCGGCAACTGCGTGATGAACTCATGCGCTTCGGCTACCCTGGCGGCTTCAATGATGCGGTCCAGAGGGGCGTCCGGGTCTCCGTAAGCGATGTTCTCGCGGACAGTGCCGTGGAACAAAAAGACATCCTGGCTGACCAGGCCGATGGCACGGCGAATGTCTTCCTGCCGCAGTTCGCGCAAGTCCAGGCCGTCGAGCAAGACGCGGCCCGCGGTGACATCGTAGAAGCGCAGCAGCAGTTTGATGATGGTGCTCTTGCCGGCGCCGGTCGCCCCGACGATGGCGATGGTATCACCCGCGGGAATATCAAGCGAAAGCTTCCGAATCACTTCGCGCCCGTCGCTGTAGGCAAATTCCACTTGTTCCAGCCGCATCTGCCCGCGAACGTCCGCTGTGGGCAGGTGAATGTGGCCGTCAATGATGGACGACTTGATGCCCAGCAAGTCGAGAATGCGAATGGTGGAGGCCATGGCGCGCTGGTAGAGATCAAAGGTTTCGCCCAGGCGGGTCAGCGGCCAGAGCAGTCGCTGCGTCATAAAGATCAGGACGCTGTAGGCGCCAATCTCCAGAATGCCATCGAGGGCCAGTTTGCCGCCGGCGATGGTGATGGCGATGAAGCCGGTGACGATCACCATGCGGATCAGGGGCGTAAAGGCGGAGCCCCAGCGAATGGCGCGGCGGTTGCGCTCCAGGTACTCGTTGCTCTCGAAGCGGAGGCGCTCGGCTTCGAAGTCCTCTGCCGTGAAGCTCTTGATGGTGGCGATGCCGCTTAAGCTATTGGAGAGATGATGGTTGATGACGCTAACTTGTTCGCGCACGGAAGTGTAGAGTGGCGCGAGCAGCTTTTGGAACTTCAGCGATCCCCAGATGATGAGGGGAATGGGCAGGGCCGCCATCCAGGCGACGCTGGGGGCGATGAAGACAAATATGCCGCCGATGGCGATTACGGTGGTCAAGATTTGTATTACGTCGTTGGCGCCGATATCCAGGAAGCGCTCTAACTGGTTGATGTCGTCGTTCAGCACGGACATCAAGCCGCCGGTGCTCTGATCTTCGAAGTAGCCGAGCTCGAGGTGTTGGACGTGGTCGTAGGCTTCGACGCGCAAATCATGCTGCATGGATTGGGCCAGGTTGCGCCAGTAGACGCGCTGCAGATAGCCGAAGACGGATTCCAGCAGCCAGACGATGAGGGTTACGACGCCGAGGATAATCAGCTGCAGCGAGAGATCAGCCACGCCCCAGCGGCCCAGCAAGGAATTCTGCCGTTCGACGACGATATCCACCGCCATGCCGATGAGCACCGGCGGCATGATGTCAAAGAGTTTGCCCAAGACGGAAAAACTGGTCGCCCAAGCCACACGACGCTTGTAGACCCCAGCATAATTGAGCAAGCGGACAAAGGGATGGCGTTTCTTTATTTTTGATTTCATGCGCAGGGGGCTGGATTTCGTATCATATAAGCGTTGGATTATAGAGGAATACTGGGTAGCGCGCTATATGACAATGGGCGAGAATGGCGAGACATTGCCAGCAGTGATCAGCGGATGAGCCCGCCCCCGCCGGCGCCGGCAGCGAGAGCGGCCACCGCTTCGCGATCGACCAGGGGCAAATCGCCGGGAATGGTGTATTTCAGCGCTGACATGGCCACGCCCCACTTAAGCGCCTCGGCGACATCATCTTGCCGCAGCCAGGTATAAAGGAAACCAGCCGCGAAGGCGTCGCCGCCGCCGATCCGCCCGACTTCGCCGGCGAGTATGGCCGACTGTCGAATCGTCTCGCCGGCGGGCGTTCTCGCCAGCGCTCCGTCTACCCCCAAGGTCATGACAATCAGCGTATCTGTGTAGCGCGCGGCGAGCGTATTCAGGGCGTCGTCGGCTTGGGCGGGACCGTACATCACTTGATAATCACCCAGCGGGCAGAAGATGACGTCAGCCAGCGACATGGCCCGATGGCAGCCGGCAGCCGCTTGCGCGCCGCTCCAGAGTTTGCTGCGATAATTGGTGTCGAAGCTGAGGCGCCAGCCGGCGGCCTTGGCCAGGCTCTGCGCTTCGTACACGCTGTCCCGCGCTGTCTCGCTGATCGCCAGCGTGATGCCTGTGACGTGAAGCAGCTGCGAAACGCCCGCCTGAAACAGGCCCTCCGGCAGGTCCCCCGGCTGCATGCGGCTGATGGCGGAATCGCGCCGGTCGTAGATGATCTCGCTGGCGCGGGGAGTTTGCGCCTTCTCGTGAAAGTAGATGCCCAGCCGTTCGTCGTCGGCCCAGACCACATGGTTGACATCGACGCCGTACTGGGCGATGCGGTTGCTGATGTAGCGACCGAGCGGCGAGCGCGGCAATCGGGACAGCCAGGCGACCCTCATGCCCAGCCGGGCCAAGCCGACGGCTGTGTTGGATTCGGTCCCGCCGACCCAAATGTCGAAGGATTGCGTCTGCTCTATCCGCAAGAAACCGGGCGGCGTCAAACGCATCATGGATTCACCAAAGGTCAGTACATCGTAGCGATTCATCCTGCGCTTCCTTTGTCGTCGCGACACCCTGCGCCAGCATTCTGCGCGGGGCCGGTTTTGGCTAGCATACGCCAAATGATACCGCTATACTCGCCGCATGGCACATATCGGAATTGACGCCCGGCTCACTCATTATCGTGTTGGCGGCATCAGCCGGTATATCACCGCCCTAATCAGCGCCCTCGAACAGCTGCAGCCGGCGCATGACTTCACGCTCGTGCAGAGCAGAAAGGCGCGGGGGCGCTTGTCCGCTCGTTTACGGAGTGTCGACGCCTGGACGCCGCCGCATCATCCCTGGGAGCGAGCCGCGCTCTCCCTTGAACTGTCGCGACACCGCTTCGACTTGCTGCACAGCCCCGACTTCATCGCCCCCCTGTACGGCGGTAAACGTCATGTGATCACCGTGCATGATCTCAGTTTCATCCACTATCCCGAGTACATCACCGCCGAAAGCCGCCACTACTACAACGGGCAGATCACGGCCTCCCTGCGGCGCGCCGACCACGTACTGGCCGACAGCCAGGCGACCAAGAGCGACTTGATGGATATTCTCGATGTGCCAGCGGGCAAGATTACTGTGCACATGCTGGGCGTGGACGAGCGCTTCATGCCACAGGAGCGAGCTTGTTCCGAGCCGACGATTCGGGCGCTGGATTTGCCGGATAGCTATTTCCTGTTTGTAGGCACACTTGAGCCGCGCAAGAACCTGGTTGGCTTGGCGCAGGCCTACCGCGAGCTCAAGCTGGATTATCCCGATGCGCCAAAGCTGGTCATCGTCGGCCGCCCCGGCTGGCATTATGGTCAGTTGATGTCCGATTTGCGCGCGGTGGGAATCAACGACGACCTTATCATCAAGCAGGAGGTCGCGGACGGTCAGCTGCCGGCGCTTTACAACCATGCCCTGGCTCTGATTACGCCGTCATTTTACGAGGGCTTTGGTTTGACGGCGCTGGAAGCCATGGCTTGCGGCAGGACGCCGATCGTGAGCCGAGTCGCCTCACTGCCGGAGATCGTGGGCGATGTGGGATTGCTGATCGATCCGCAGGACATCAGCTCGATCGCCGACGCGCTTGCCCGCGTCTTATGCGACAGCCAATGGCGCGGGCAGCAAGAAAAGGCGGCGCTGCAGCGGGCGGCTGGATTCCGCTGGAGCGAAACGGCCCGCATCGCGCTAGACTGTTATGATCACGCGCTAAGCTAGGCGAGCAATGAAGATCCTGCTGCTCACGCCGGATTTGCCCTACCCCAGCGAGTCGGGCGCCGCCTTGCGCAATATGGGCATCATCCGTGGGCTGCGCGCGGCCGGGCATGAGGTTACGCTGCTCAGTTTTCGCGCCAGCCCGGAAGCGCCGTCGTCGAGTCCGCTCACTGAGCTATGCCGCACAGTTCAAACGGTAGCGCTGCCCAACAGAACGCGAAGCGAGCGCCTTATAACGCTATTGACCAGTTCCCAAGCGGATTTGGAATCCAGGCTCGCGAGCGCCGCCTACGAGCGCGCCTTGCGGCAAATCCTGCAATCGGAGCGTTTCGACATTGTGCAATTCTCGGGCATTGAGCTGGGCGGCTACCTGGAAGTGATTCTAGCGGCGAAGGGCAGCGCGAAGGTGGTTTACGACGCGCTAAACGCGGAAGCCGACTTGCAGCGCGTTATCGCCCGCGTCGATGCCGGGCGGGTCAAACGCATGCCTGCCGCGCTCTATTCGGCAGCTCAGGCGCGGCGTCTAGCGCGCTTTGAAGAACGCGTCTGCGCGGAGGTCGACGCCGTCATCGCCGTCAGCGGTGAAGACCGAGACTTGCTGGGGGGATACGGGGGCGCGCCCATCACGGTGATGTCAAATGGCATCGCGGTGGCCGAATATCGCGCGCCGACGGGCCATACGCGCTCAAAGCGACATATCGTGTTCAGCGGCAAGATGGATTATCGCCCCAATGTTGACGCTGCTGAATGGCTGTGTAAGGCGATAATGCCGCGTGTCTGGGAGGGAGAGCCGGCGGCTTGCCTGAGTATCGTGGGGAGGAACCCGCACCCGCGCCTTGGGGTGTTGGCGCAGGACCCGCGCATCAAGCTGACCGGCTGGGTCGAGTCAGTGCTGCCATATTTGCACGAAGCCGCTCTCTTTGTCGTGCCGCTTCGCATGGGCAGCGGGACGCGGCTGAAGATCTTGCAGGCGATGGCGGCCGGTTGCCCCGTGCTGTCAACGTCAATCGGCGCGGCGGGCCTGAACAGCGAGGTTCGTGGCGCGCTTGAAATCGCGGACGATGGCGATGAATTCGCGCGGGCCATCTTGGACTTGCTTCAGGATGATTCGCGGCGCCTTGACCTGGGAGCGCGGGCGATGGAGGCGGTCGGCGAATATTATGACTGGCGCGCGCTGATGCCAACTCTGCTGCGTGTGTACGAGAGCCTGGCCAGTGGATAGAGCCGAGCTCGTCGTACGTAACGAGCGGCGGGCGGCCGAGCTGCGGAGCGCCGGCTTCAAGCAGCGGTTGCGGGATCGCGCTCTGGCGGGCATGGCGCGGATTCCGGTCGCAGCGGCGCCAGCAAGCGGCGAAGGGCTGCTCATCGTGCGGCCCGATCACCTGGGCGATGTTTTGCTGTCCACGCCGGCGATTCAGGCGCTAAAACGCAGCCGTCCGGAGTTGAGCATACATGCGCTCTGCGGCGGATGGGCGGCCGAAGCGCTGGCCAACTACGACGAGATTGACCGCGTGCTGACCCTGCCCTTTCCCGGTTTTCAGCGGGCCTCGACCTCCGCGCTTGCGCCTTGGCGGCTGGCCATCCAGACAGCGCGACTTCTGCGCAAAGTCGGCTACGCCAGCGCAATCATCATGCGCCCGGATCATTGGTGGGGCGCCATGGTCGCTCATTTGGCCGGCATACCCCGGCGGGTCGGCTATGATTTGGAGAATGTCGCGCCATTCCTGACTGATGTCGTCAAATTCGAGTACGGGCACGCCGTCGAACAAAATCTGCGGCTGGCAGCGTCGTGGACGGGAATACTGGACGCGGCCGACATCAAACTGGAATATCCCTTGCAGGCAGCGGATTGCGAGACCATCGGCAAGCTGATTGACAGCTGGCCGATTGAGACGACAGAGCCAATTGTCTGCATTCATCCGGGGTCGGGCGCGGCCAGCAAAATCTGGCGCGCGGAGAACTGGGCGCAGGTGGCTGACCAACTTGCGGCTGAATTCGGGGCATCGATCGTATTCACCGGGACAAGATCGGAAGCGGCGCTGGCGGATGAGATTGCCGCCGACATGTCTGCGGACGCTGTCTGCATAGCGGGCGAAACCAGCGTGGGTCAATTGGCGGCGCTTTATGCGCGATCGCGGGCGGTCCTGGGGCCGGACAGCGGCGCGCTGCACCTGGCATCGGCAGTAGGAACGCCGACTGTGGCGCTGTTTGGGCCGGCAGATCCGCAGGAATTCGCGCCTTGGGGCGACCCGCGCCTGCACGAAGTTGTGACATCAGATATCGGCTGTCGGCCCTGCCGCATACTGGACTGGCGGAAAGACAATATGGCCTATCACCCCTGCGTGCGAGACATCACGGCGCGGCAGGTCTTTGAGGCGACGCGGCGCGTACTGGGAACGCAGCCGAATCCCGAATTTTCCTAATCGAAAGCGCGCAGGCCTCAGGAGAAGTAAGTGCAAGTAAGCAATGAGAATTCCCAATGCCGTTTTTCTTACCCCATCCCCCGGCCCCTCTCCCGCCATCTCTTTGGCGGGCATCCCGCAAGCTAGGGAAGGGGAGCTTTCCTGGCGAGTATGATTGTCGCATGACTTACTCGCGTTTACTGAGAATGCTCTCGTCTTGCGGCCGAACGCTCAGCGTGCTTTCGTTGCGATAGGTCGCCATGCCGGGACCAGCGCCTCTTATCGCCTTGACGTATTTGACGCGAGTGTAATCGACTTGAACGCTGGAGTCCGCGCGGCGTTTGCTGTACCAGGCGGCCACGGCAGCAGCTTCCGCGATCAGCTCGTCCTTGATGCGCCGGCCGTCGTTGCGAATGATGACATGGGCGCCGGGAACTTGCCGCGCGTGCAGCCAGATATCCTGCGGATTAGCCCGTTTGAAAGTGACCGCCTCGTTCTGGCGGCTGTTGCGCCCCACCCAGATGACGTATCCATCGCGGCTGACGACTCGCAGCGGACCCTGACGTCCACCGCCCATGCGCCGGACCTGCTTGCCCTGCCAATGGCCGCGAGCCTGCAAGATTTGTATGACATCGTCGATTTCGGGCCAGTTGGAAGCAGTCTGCAGGTCACTTTCCAATTGGTCAAGAAAGCTCAGTTCCAGGCGCGTTTCGTCGATCAGCCCGGGCAAGGCGTCGGCGGCGCTTTTGGCTTTTTCATAGCGCTTGAAATAGTCTTGCGCGTTTTCGAGTGGGCTGCGGTCGGGATTGAGGCGTATGACCAGCGCCGGCCCATCCAGGTCGTACTGCGCGCTCAACTCGGTCTGATGCGCTTGAATGGCATACTGATAAGCGAGAATCAACTCGCCGGATTGTCGCAACAATTCCAGGTCGCTATCGTCTTTGAGATTGCGCTCCAGCGACGCTGCCTTGGCCAACAGTTTGGCTTTGGCCTCATCCAGCGCCGCCTGCACCGGTTTCTTCGCGGCGCGATAGACGTCCGGACCAGTAAGCGCGCCAACGTAGCGTGTGATCGCCTCGCTGATATTCGAGCAAGCCCCCCACTGCATATGGCGCAGCGGGAAGACGCTGACCTCTGCCGCGACGCTGTCAATGCTGCCGATGCCGGGCTGCCATTCCCGCTGCAGCAGCGGCGTAACAAGCTCGCGAAAGGACTCGTAGAGCGCGGCGCCATCCGCATCCGCCACTTTGGCGCGCGCATCGCCGACGGCGCGAAAGGCGATCTCTTTGGCCAGGAGCGGACTCAAGCCGAGAATGGAGCCGGGCAGCAGCCGTCGGATTTGTATTGTCGGTTTTTCGGCGTTGTGCAGCAGGCGCTCGATATCAAGCGCGGTCAGTGAAGCCGGGTGCAATTGGTCGCGAATCGGCGGCGGGGGCACGTATTTATGATTGGGCAAGCTCAGCCGATAGCGATTGTCGTCCGGCCCTACTCGATTCAAGCAATCCAGGATTATGCCGTCGCGCACGAGCAGGACATTGGCGCGCCTGGGCATGAGTTCCGCGATGATCTGCAGGCGGCCGTCGCGCCCTTCAATGTCGATATGCAGCAATCGTTCCCAGGGCGGCTGCCCCACGGCGGTGACGATCCCGCCCTCAATGTAGCGGCGGAAGAGCAGACCTAGCTGCGTCGGCTGTGCGGCGCCGCGGCGCAGTTTGGCGTCGGCAAAGTGGACACGAGGAAAGGAAGCGTCGGCGCTGAGGACCAGGTAGTGGCGCCGGCCCGCGGCGTAGACCTCCAGCCCAATGCACATGTCGTCGACATCGATGATGTCCTGGACGCGGCCGCCGATGATCTTGTCGCTCAGTTCGTCTGCCAGCGCCGAGATTAAGAAGGTGTCAAGGCTCATGGGGATTTAAGATGCCCGGCAGGTCTCACTGCAGCGTAGGCGCCGCGAGTCAGGCTGGTCACGGGTCGATCACGCCTGCTTTGAAACCCAGCAGGTAGGCAATGATATGACCGACGTCTTGCTGCGCCAGGCGGTCCTGATAGTTGTTGGGCATGGAGTTGGAATAGCCCTCGACCAGGTGAAGCGCCGGAAACAGGATGGCTTCGTAGAGGTATTGCTCGGCGGACAAGGGCGGTCGCCGCTCGGCAGCCACATCAGCCAGGCCAAAGAAGAGCGGCGATACGCTGCCATCCCCTTGCAGGTGACAAAGGTCGCATTCCAATTCATAGACAAGGTCGCCGCCGATTTGAGTGTCAGCGTTGGCGAGGGCGGCTGCGACTTCTTCAGCGTAGGACTGCGCGTTAATCTCGCTGCTGCCGGGCGCGGAATTGGAAAGTACGGCGGCGATAATTGCGACAAAGACGATGAGCGCGAGCAACGCTATTGCTGCGATGGCGCGAATACTTGGAGTTCGGGACGGCTTATCAGTCATGGAAGAGTCGCGTGGAAGCGGCGCAAATTCCTGGTCAGGCGGCTTAGGGGCGCGAAGCCTGCCGAACCGCGGTCACCTGGCGATTCAGCAGCCAGAAGACGATCATCAGGGTCAAGCCGGCGCCCAGCACATTGAAGATGATAAAGCCGGTGACCAGGATGAAGGCTAGCGCTTGATCGGGCGTGGCGGTCAAGAAGTCGCCGCTGGGGTCGGTAGTCTGTTGAATAGCAAGATCCGACGAAAGCAAGTTGGATGTAATCGCGCCGCCGGCCAGCAGCACGACCAAGATTACTACAATTGCCGCAAGCGCTTTCATCCCGAATCTCCTCCCGCCCCCACCATCGCCACAATTCTACAGTTCATTGCCGGGCGATGCAAGATCTCTCCCTCAGTCGCCCCGCCTAGCTCGCCGATTGCGTGACCAACTGGTCGCGTTCCGGGCCGACGCTGACGCTGTTGATGGATACATCGCAGAGCGCCGCGACACGCTCAACGTAGCGCTGGGCGGCAGGGGGCAACTGAGCAAATTCGCGGCAGCCGCCGATGTCTTCCTGCCAGCCGGGCAGCGATTCGTATATCGGTTTGGCGCGCAGCAGCAACTCATTGGTGACTGGCGGATACTCATATTGCTTACCGTCAATTTCGTAGGCGACGGCCAGCTTCAGCTCGTCCAGCCCGGAGAGGACATCAAGTTTGGTCAGCATCATTTCGCTGAAGCCGTTGACGCTAACGGCGTAGCGCAGCATGACTATATCCAGCCAGCCGCAGCGCCGCGGACGCCCGGTTGTGGTGCCGAATTCGTCCCAGAAGTTGGCGCCGCTGCCGCGCAGAAGCTGGGCAATCTCGCCATCGAGCTCGGTGGGCATGGGACCGCCGCCGACGCGTGTGCTGAAAGCCTTGGCCACGCCCAGCACCTTCTCGACGAAAAGCGGTCCGACGCCCAAGCCAGTGAGCGCGCCGCCGGCCGTCGGCGATGAGCTGGTAACGAAGGGATAGCTGCCATGGTCGATATCAAGCAGCGTGCCTTGCGCGCCTTCGCAGACAACGTATTTCCCGGCCCGCAGCGCCTGATGCAGGTAGACCGACGTATCCTTGATATAGGGCCGCAAGACGGCGGCGGCATCAAGATAGCTCTGCGCGGCCGCGAGGGGATCCAGGGCTTCGCGGCCCTGCTTCCGCAGGACTTCGTTAGTGGATTCAATGGCGCTGACCAGCCGCTCGGTGAATTCCTCAACATCAAGCAGCATGTCGCCGGTGCGGATGCCGGCGCGCCCGGTCTTGTCCAGGTAGGCCGGGCCGATGCCGCGCAAGGTGGTGCCGATTTTGGCATCGCCCAGCGCCGCTTCTTTGGCGGAGTCGAGGGCGATATGCGCCGGCGTGATAATGTGCGCCCGTGAACTAATCACCAGACGCTCCGGCGTGATGTCCACGCCAATCGCGCGCAGGGATTGCATTTCCCGCACCAGGTTCACCGGGTTAATGACCATGCCGTTGCCCATGATGGACACGACGCGGCTGTGCAGTATGCCAGAGGGCACCAGGTGCAATTTGTATACTTTGCCGTTGAGCGCCACCGTGTGGCCGGCATTGTCGCCGCCGGCATAACGCGCCACTATATCGGCTGAACCAGCCAGCCAATCCACCACGCGGCCCTTGCCCTCATCGCCCCACTGGGCGCCGATCAAAATCGTTATTGGCATAGCTGCACTCTGTTGAATTAACTCGTTGACTAAATCTTGGGCTGGCTGCGACCGACTTAACTCTCAGTGACCGACAGGCTGCTGAAAGCGGCATTCGCTCGCGTCGGGTCGCCGAGACTGATGGCTACTGGTCGCTCGCCCCAGGTCTCGATCTGCCCTTGCGGCCCCAACACCAGCGCTGAGCCGGTCGCCAGACCCAGGAATATCGCATCCGGCAACTCGCTGCGGGCCGCGCGCAGGGCATCGTCCCCGGCAACACTGCTGGCATCGATGGCCACCAGGGCATTTCGCAAAAGATTCAGGCCGAACTCAATTCGATGGTCGGCGACCAGGATAAATTCGCCAGCGATGGCGGCGGCCGCGCCTTCAAAGAAAAGCAGAGCGCCCCGGTTGAGCGCTTCTTTTAGAGCGTGAATCGCTGTGCGCCGCAGCAGCCGCAACAGCCGGTCGCCCTGCCCGGCTGCATCAACCACGATCATGGCCGCTCCGATTAGGCGCTCGTAGACTTCGTTGTTGTCCTGCTCCTCCAGGTCGACCAAATAGCCGCTGGAGGCGCCCAATTCCGCCATATCGTCCATCAGCTCATCGCCGAGATCGTCCGCTAGCGTGATATAGGCGATCGCCCCGCTGGCGTTGTGGCGGCTCAGGGCTTGGGCGCGGATCTCGCTCAAGGGGTCGGCGCGACCCGAGAGCACGATCCAGCCGTTTGACGGCAGCCACTTGAGCGGCTTGATTGGTACTTGCGATGAATTGGCCGGAATTTTACCCCACCCCCTGGCCCCCTCCCCGACAAGTCAAGGAGGAGGAGCTAACTGCTGCGAATTTCATTGTATTTTGATGATTTTCGCAAGTATTGACCCGCTATTTCGTACGAAAGCATGTGCGCTACGGTTGATATTCTGTATTCCTTGCAATTCAAGTCAAGCCTTTGAGTGGCGGTGCGTCTGACATTCAGGAATTGACTCCCAGGTAGTCGGCGATTAGGCCTGACATCATGCCGACGCTAAGCGGCAGCACATCTTCATCGATGTCAAATTGCGGATGGTGGTGGGGATAATCCAGGCCGCGCTCGTGGTTGGCGGAACCGACCAGCAGATAGGCGCTGGGATTGCGCTGCATCAGCAAGCCGACATCTTCGGATGCCATCCAGGGTTGCTGAACTACGGTAAGGGCGTCAGCGTAATTGGCGAAGACATGGCGCGCGCGCTCAGCGACATCGGCGTCGTTGACAACTGCGCCAATGCCCAGGCCAAAGTCGACATCGGCGCGGCAGCCCATGGCGCTGGCCACGCCATCGGCCACAGCCTGGATGCGCGTTTTGACCAACTCGCGCGTTTCTTCGCGAAACAGCCGGAACGAGCCGGCCATCTTTACCGTCTGCGGGATGATATTGCGGGCGCTGCCGGCCTCAAGCGTACCGATCGTAATCACAACCAAATCCAGCGGATCCACATTGCGGCTGACAATGGTCTGCAAGGCGAGAATCAACTGCGCGCTGCAAACGATGGGATCGGCCGTTTGGTGGGGCATGGCGCCGTGCCCGCCTTTGCCGGTGACGGTGATCTCGAATACTCCCGCACCGGACATAGTCGGCCCGGAAACGACGCTGACCGCGCCGACTTCCAGGTCGTTCCACAGATGTATGCCCAAGGTATAATCGGGCGCGGGCGTATCCAGGACGCCGTCGGCGATCATGGAGGACGCGCCGCCGCCAACTTCTTCTGCCGGCTGGAAGACGAATTTGACCCGTCCGCTGAGGGCATCGCGGCGTTTCGACAGGACTTTGGCGATGCCGAGCGCGATTGCCGTGTGCCCGTCGTGGCCGCAGGCATGCATCACCCCGGCCGCGCGGGAAACGTATTCCGCGCTGTTCGCTTCGTGAATGGGCAAGGCGTCCATGTCGGCGCGGTAGAGCACGGTCGGCCCGTCGGAGGCGCCTTCCAGAATGCCGACTACGCCGGTCTGGCCGACGCCGGTTTGCACTTCCAAGCCCAGCTGATTCAGTTCATCAGCGACAATGCCCGCAGTGCGATGTTCCTTGAATGCCAATTCGGGATGCCGGTGGAAATCACGCCGCCGCTCGATCAATTCGTCACGCAGGGCTGCTGCGTCCGCCAGAAAGTCAATTGTCATCTTGCCCTATCCCATCTTTATGACGCGAAATTTTTCAATACGCCGTGGATATTCCGGCGGGGAATTCGGATCCAGCGAGCGCTCGCGGATGCGCTCGGCCATCATTTCCATATCCGATATTTGGCTTTTGTGCGCGCGCAGCGACTCAATCTGCCGTTCGACGGCGTCGGTGACGTCGACTGTCAGAGTCGGCTCGGCCGCGCCGGCGATATAAACGGTGCTTACCTTGTGCGTATCCAAGCCCTCGTCCCGCTCATGTTCGATGAAGTTCAAGCGGTCGCGCGCGGTCGGGAAAACGGCTTCCAGAGTGGCCGCGCCAATCGCGCGATGGTCGGGATGATTGATGCTGCGGGTGCCGCGCCAGTACACGGTAGGATCCAGCGTAACCACGACATCGGGTTTTTTCATGCGAATCAGCCGGGTGATATCGCGGCGAAGTTCCATGGTCGGGAAGAGCTCGCCGTCTTTGTAGCGCAGGAAGACAACATTTTTCACACCGAGGGCGGCAGCGGCCTGTCGCTCCTCTTCTTCGCGGATTTCCGCCAGGCGCTCGGCCGTCATTTCCGGGTCGGCGCTGCCTTTGTCACCGCTGGTGGCGATTACGAAAGTGATTTCCGCGCCATCTTGCGCCCACTTGGCGAAGGTGCCTCCGGCGAAGAATTCTGGGTCATCCGGATGCGCGAAGACACCAAGCACGCGGCCGATTTGTCCATTATTCGTTGTCATGACTTGGCTTCGTCAGCGCCTGAATCAGGCTTGCGATTGGCGCGCCGTCCACCGCGCCGTCTGCCGCGCCTGCGTCGGCTTGAGCGCGCTTGGCCATCTTTTGGCTTGCCGCGCGACTTGCGGGAGCCGTCACGGCGGGAGCTATCCTTTTTCGGCGCAGCGGCCGACTCCGTCGTCTCGGCCGTCTCCGTTGTCGGGGCGGGCGCGGGTTTCGCGATTACGCGATCGGCCTGACGTTGGCCGGGCGGCATGCCGCATTCACAGCTGCCGTCGCCGTGCTTTTCGCAGGGGGAATGCGCCTTTTCGGCCAACTTGCGGAATTCTTCGAGCGGGATGATATCTTCGCGCTCCACGACCTTGCGGCCGGCGTCGTCGACATCGACCAGGACAGCGTCTTTCAGAGGCAACTGATCCAGCACGCGGCCTTCGCCATGAGGCGTGCCCACGCGCTTGTTGCGGCGAGGCAGTTTCTTGCGCGCTTCCACGTATTGCTCATATTCAAATACCAGGCAGCAGCGCAGCCGGCCACACATGCCGGTGATTTCGGAAGGGTTCAGCGAGATGCCTTGCGCCTTGGCCATCTTGATCGAGATTGGGCTGAAGTCGGTCAAGAAGGTGCTGCAGCAGCGGGTGATGCCACAAGCGCCGAAGCCGCCCAAGAGTTTGGCCACATCGCGCGGGCCGATCTGCCGCATATCGACGCGCGCTTCGAATCTGCGCTGCAGGCGCTTCTGCAAGACGGTAGTGTCGATTTTTTGCTCGGCGCTGAAGAGGAAAGTAATGGCGCTGCCGTCGTAATTGTATTGCGCCGCTACAAACTTCACGTCCGACAGGCGGCGCAAGCTGTCGGCAGCTTCGCGGCAAATCTCAAGCGCTTCGTCTTGCTGGGCTTCCCAATGCTGCCGCAATACCATATCGCGCGGAGTGGCCGGCCGCAGAATACGCCGCAGGTCACGATGCGCGTCCGGCTCGGTGAAGCCCATGACCTGGCCCATCTGGCGGCCGCGGCGGGTATCCACGATGACATAATCGCCCTGCTTCAGTTCGGGGTAGCCGCCGTAATCAAAATGATAGAGCTTGCCAATCTTCTGAAACCGTACGCCCGCTACCAGCTCGCTATTCTCAATCGCTGGAATTGCCATGATGGATACGCCTTTGCAGGGTTATCGGCTCGGCCTGGATTATGCTGTGTCAGCGTCCACGCTCACGCCGGACTTTGGCTCGTTTGAACGCCTATCACTCTACTCGAAAATGAGGGCATCCGCAATACGAACAGTCTGAGATTCACATGGCGCATTTGTGCGATTCGCGATGATGTTGCTAGAATTGCAGGTGGACCTTCGGGGAAATCCACCGGATTACTCAGCTCCCTTACTTGGCCTTGGAGGCGCGGCAAGGCACTTATGTCTACACTGGTCATGAAATATGGCGGTTCGTCCGTCGGCACGGCGGCCGCGCTCAGGCAAGTCTTGGGCACAGTCGCCAAAGAAACGAGCGAGTGGGATCAGATCCTGGTTGTGGTATCGGCGCTTGACGGCGTTACCGACATGCTTTTTGAAGCGGCTCAACTGGCGCGCATCGCCAACCAGCGCGGTTATCGCCGGATAGCGGCCAATCTGCGCAGCCGACACCTGGCGATCATTGATCAGCTGCCCTTGGAGCGCCCGGATCGCAATACGTTAAAAGCCGAAATCGATCGCCTGCTGTCGGACATGCTGGATCAGTGCCGGTCGATCGCGACAAATCTCAACGAAGAGCTGTCGCCGGCCTACAGCGACGCGGTGGTAGCCGCCGGCGAGCGTCTGTCCGCGCGCATTGTAGCGGCGCTGCTGCGACAGCATGAGATTCGTTGCGCGGCCGTTGACGGCGCCGACATCATGGTCACCGACGATGCTTATGGCAATGCGCATCCGGATCTGGCGCTGACGCGACAGCGGGTTGAGGCGACCCTGCTGCCCATGCTGCGCAGCGACATGATCCCGGTCGTGACGGGTTTCATCGGCACGACGCCCGCCGGCGAAACGACCACCTTGGGACGGGGCGGCACGGACTACACGGCATCGGTGCTCAGCGCCTTAGTCGACGCGGACGAGTTGTGGATATGGACGGGCGTCGACGGCATGATGTCGGCCGATCCGCAGGAAGTAGCCAATGCAAAAGTCATCCCTCGTCTCAGTTATGACGAAGCCGCGGATCTGGCGTATTTTGGCGCGCGGCTGCTCCATTCGCGCATGATCGCGCCGCTGGCCGAGCGCAAATTGCCAATTCGGATCAAGAACATCGCCGCGCCGGAGCAAACTGGTACGTTGGTGCATACCGGCACAGGAGATGGCGCGCCGTCCTTAAAGGCGGTCACGTCCATCCACGGCTTGTCGCTGCGGCGTCCCGCGAGCGGATCGCTGGCCGGCGTTACGCGCCTGGTTGGCAATACGCTGTTCAAAACGCTGGGCATGCGCACCGAAGTGATGATTGCGTCGCAATCGGCGACCAGCAGTTTCATCTGTTTGGTGATCCCTACCAGCATCGGCATCGACGGCGTCGATCGCTTGCAACGCGCCTTGATTGCCAAGATGGCGGAATACCCGGAAAAGATGCCCTGGGAAATCGGCACGGTGGCTTTGGTCACGGCGATCGGGAGCGATCTGCACCGGGCCGCGAGACTGCAAGCTCAACTGCTGGATTGTCTGGGGGAAATCGAAATTTTGGGGCTGGCGCTGGGCGCGTCCAATTGCAGTTTCACCCTGGCTGTGCCAGCGAAGGAAGCGCGGTCAGCCCTGCGGCGCATCCACGGGCTGATCGTCAAAAGCGATTGAGATAGCGCTGGACTTCCCAGTCCGTCACTTGCTGGTTGTACTCGTCGCACTCCTGGCGTTTGGCGGCAATATAGCGGTCGCTGACATAAGGGCCCAAAGCCGACAGAATCACATCATTTTCGCTAAGGGCGTCGAGCGCCTCTTCCAGCGAATGCGGCAACACTTCGATCTGGCGCCGCCGGCCCGGCATCGATTGCAGCAGCGTTTCTTCCATCGGGTCCGGCAATTCCATCTTGTGCACGATGCCATCGAGCCCGGCCTGCAACATGACTGCCATGGCCAGATAAGGGTTGGCGGTCGGGTCGGGGCAGCGCAGTTCCAGCCGCGTGTGATATTCCTTGCCGGGCGCCGTGCTGGGCACACGGATTAGCGCGCTGCGGTTCACATGCGCCCAAGTTACGTTGACCGGCGCTTCAAAGCTGGTGCCGAGGCGCTTGTAGGAATTCACCAGGGGCGCCAGCACAGCGCACATGGCGCGGGCGTGCTCCAGCTGGCCGGCCAGAAAGAACGAAGCCGTCTCGGACAAGCCGTATTCGCTGTCGCTGTCCGCGAATACGTTGGCGCCGGTCGTGAGATCGTGCATGCTCTGATGCGTGTGCATGCCCGATCCCGGCAGCTCGGCGTGAGGGCGCGGCATAAAGGTGCAGTAGTAGCCGAACTTGCGCGCGATGGTCTTGAGCGCAATGCGAGCGGTCAGGATGTTATCCGCCGAGCGCAAGGCGTCATCGTATTGGAAGTCGATTTCGTGCTGGCCTTGTCCTGTCTCAGAATGCGTGGAATCGACCTTGATGCCCAGGGCGCCAAGCGCGGTAAGCATACTGCGGCGCATGGAGCGGATGGGGTCATCCGGGATATCGAAGTAGCCGGCGATGTCATTGCGCGATGCGATCAAGGGCAGCCCGGCGGCGTCCAACGGGAAGAGGAAATACTCGAGTTCCATGCCGGTTTTGAAGCGCAGGTTCATGTCTCGCGCTTGATCCAGCGCCTTGACAAGCAGGCTGCGGGGATCGCCGATAAAGGGTTCGCCGTTTTGTGTGTGAATGGAACAGATCAGCCGGGCGGTCTTTTCTTCGCCGCTTGTCCAGGGCAGGATGACGTAGCTTGATTCATCCGGCGCCAGCACCATGTCGCTCTCGGCCACGCGCGCAAAGCCCTCGATAGCGGAGCCGTCAAAGTGCGAGCCGTTTTCGAATACATTTTCCAGTTCGGCCGCCGGGATCATCACGCTCTTGACCAGGCCGGTGATGTCTGTGAACCACAGCGCCACGAATTGTACACGCTGCTCCTTCACGTCTTTGAGGATGTCCGCCGCTGATTGCATGATTCGCCTGTGAAGTCGTCTTTTATGGCTGAAGTATAATTGGCGGCGCCGCTCAAGGAAATCGGCGAGATAGCCAACGAACTGCCCTAAGTATTCATAGATTCTGACCAGCTAATCGCTCAGCAAGTCCCAGTGGCGCAGCAGCGCATCGGCCGCGAGAATGTAACTGCGCCAGCCAAAGCCGGCGACCTGGCCCAGGCAGACACCCGCTAAAAGCGATTTGTGACGGAAGGCTTCGCGTCCGTGAATATTGGACAAATGCACCTCGATCACCGGCAGCTCTATGGCGGTGATGGCGTCGCGCAAGGCGACCGAGGTATGCGTGAAGGCGCCGGGATTAAAGACCACGCCATCGGCCCAGTCGCGCGCTTCATGCAAGCGGTCGATCAGCTGGCCTTCGTGGTTCGATTGCGCGATTCTCAGTTCAATGTCGTATGACGCCAGGTGTTGTTCGACCGCCGCGTTGATGGCGTCCAGCGTCATGCTGCCGTAGACTTCGGGCTGCCGCGCCCCCAGCAGGTTGAGATTCGGACCATGTAAGAGCAGTATTCCCTTGGTCATGCTTAAGCGCACCTCGATTACAGAACCGCCATAATATCTTCGCGCGGCAAACCTTCCACCACTGCCGCTTCGCCCAGCGCTTTGAGGACGACCAGACGCGACACTCCGGATTGCCACTTCTTGTCGGTGGCCATCGCAGCGTACCAGCGGTAAGTATCCAGAGCGATGTCGGTGGGCAAGCCAATTTGCCACAGTATCCGCTGAATCTGCGCCACCAAGTCGTCGTCAATGAATCCCAAATTCCGCGAAAGCAGCGCCGCCTTCATGGTACCGATGGCGACCGCCTCGCCATGCGGCACGGCGTAATTGGTGGCTTTCTCGATGGCGTGTCCAAAGGTATGGCCCAGGTTGAGATGGGCGCGGATGCCGTTTTCATAAGGGTCGGCTTCCACGATGTCGATTTTGACTTGTACGGCGTGCCGAACCAGGTAAGCCGCTTCTTCGGGCTGCCACAGGCTCGGCTCGAGCAGCGCGGGCTGCGCAATCAGACCGTGCTTGATGACCTCGGCCATGCCGCAGCGCCATTGCAATTCCGGCAGCGTCGCCAGCACATCGGTATCGATGATGACGCGCCTGGGCTGCTTAAAGGCGCCGATGAGATTTTTGCCTTGGGGCAGGTCAACGCCGACTTTGCCGCCGACGCTCGAATCGACCATCGACAGCAAGGTGGTGGGTATTTGCAAGAGCGGAATGCCGCGCATATAGGTCGCCGCGACATAGCCGGCCATATCGCCGATGACACCGCCGCCCAAAGCCAGCAAGGTCGTGCGTCTGTCCGCGCCCAGGGCTAACAAGTCGTCGTAAATGCCGCGCACCGTATCCAGGTTTTTGTGCGGCTCGCCATCGCGAACGATTATCAGGTTGGCGTTGGGCAGCCCTCCCACCAAGTTCTCAGCGTAAATCGGCGCAATCGTCTCATTGGTGACGACTACGACATGCCCGGCTAGCCCAGCGGCTTCCGGGTCGGCCGCGAATTGATGCAGCAGGCCGCTGCCGATAAGTATCGGATAACCGCCGCCATCGGGACTGCGCACGTAGAGCGCGTCGTCAGCCAGAGCAAGAATGTCCGCGGCGATGTCTTCCGGCGCCCTTCCGGTAGTCATAATCTGATGGCGAATGCTGGCATAGGCGCCGAGCCGCGCGTCAAAATGCGCCTCCCATTCAGCGGCCAGCGGGCGATGTTGGTTCTCGGACAGGCGGGCGCGGATCTCAGATTTGCTGGCGTTGAGGCAGATGACGATGCCGTGCTGGCTCATCATCTGGCGATTGTTGGCATCAACGAGTGCGCCGCCGCCGGTGGCAATGACCAAGCCGTGCCGCAGCGCCAGCTCATGAACCAACTGCCGTTCCATATCGCGGAAGGCCGCCTCGCCCTGGCGCCGGAATATCTGCGGGATGCTGAAGCCGGCGCGGGTTTCGATCTCGACGTCCATATCGACGAAGGGACGATTCAGCTTGCGCGCGACGATTTCGCCGACGGTCGTTTTGCCCGTGCCCATGAAACCGGTGATGACGATGTTCTGCGCCGTATTCATACTTCGTACCCAAAGCGCCAGTCGACATTGTCCATCGGTAGGTCGTCGAGTCGATTGCTGCGCAGCGCGGCAAAGCGCGGCTTCATTTCCGCCAGGCTGTCGCCGCCCAGCTTTTCCATCAGCGCGTCCGCCAGCACAATGGCCATCATCGCTTCGCCTACCGGTACCGCGCGCGGCAAAGCGCAGAAGTCGCTGCGCTCATAAACGGTGGGGTTGGCTGCGCCGGTGGCCAGGTCGACCGAGCCGGCGCCGCGCAGCATAGTTGAGATCGGCTTCATGGCCACGCGCACAAGCACAGGCTCGCCAGTCGTGATGCCGCCTTCCAAGCCGCCAGCGCGATTGGTCGAGCGCGACAGCAGGCCCGCCTCGTCGATCACGATTTCGTCGTGCACCTGCGAGCCGCGTTTGCCGGCATTCGCAAAGCCGCTGCCGATCTCGGCGCCTTTCATGGCCTGGATGCTGACCATAGCGCCAACCAAGCGAGCGTCCAGCTTGCGGTCGAAGTGCACATGCGAGCCCAAGCCGGGCGGTAGGCCGCGCGCCACAACTTCAAAAACGCCGCCCAGCGTATCCTTGTCAATCTTTACCTGGCGAATGAGCGCGTGCATCTCCTCCGCGGCATCAGCATCGGGGCAGCGGACATCGTTGTCTTCGTTACGCGCAATTCGTTCGTCCAGCGGCATATCGGCCAGGTCGGCGATGACCTGGCCAATTTGCGAAACGTAGCCGTCGATGGAGATGTCAAATTGGCGCAGATAGGTCTTGCAGATGGCGCCGATGGCGACGCGCATGGTGGTTTCGCGCGCGCTGGCTCGCTCCAGGGAGAGGCGCAATTCACGATAGCCGTATTTGACCGCGCCAGTCAAATCGGCATGGCCGGGCCGGGGCGTGGTGATAGGCCTGATATCGCGCTCTTTCCAGCTTTTGAAATCGCGATTCTGCACCTGCAGGGCGATGGGCGCGCCGGTGGTCATGCCGTTCATGACGCCGGATGTGATGATGATGCGGTCTTTTTCGATCTGCATGCGCCCGCCGGCGCCATAGCCTTTTTGGCGGCGGCGCAGGTCAAGGTTGATGTCTTCGCCGGTCAATGGCAGCCCGGCCGGCATGCCTTCCAGGATGGCGGTCAGGCCGGGTCCGTGGCTTTCGCCGGCGGTGAAGAATCGAATTGGCATCAGTTTCTAGTCCTCGTTCGCAGTTTCCAGCGCCTCTTGCAGGACGCGATACATCAGGTCAATCGGCGGCTCGACGCCGGTCCAGAGTTCGAAGGCGATGGCGCCTTGACGCGCGAGCATGCCCAGCCCGCCAATCGCGCGGCCGCCGTGGGCCACACATTGCTGCATCAGCGCCGTGTTGGCCGGGCGATAGACCATATCGTAGACGGTCAGGCCTTCCGGGAAGGGCAGTCCGTGGATCCAGGGCGACTGTTCGATATGGGGGTGCAAGCCGACCGATGTGCAATTGACAATCAGCGACATGCCCCAGTCAGCCGCCTGGTCCAGCGTCATCACCGCCGCGCCCTTTACTCTCGCGGATGCGCGCAGATGCGCCACCAGTTTTTCAGCCCGTGACTTGGTGCGATTGACGATCACGACGCTAGCTCCCTCGCGCAGCAGCCCGTAAACCGCGGCCCGCGCCGCCCCGCCGGCGCCCAGGACCAGCACACGCTGGCCGCGTATGGCGACCTGGTTGGCGCGCAGGTCATTGATGAGGCCGTCGGCGTCGGTGTTTGTGCCCACATTATTGCGGAAATCCACGGTATTGACCGCGCCAATCGCCCGCGCTTTATCGTCGGGCCGGACGTATTCCATGATGGCTTCCTTATGCGGCACCGTCACGTTGATGCCGATGTAGCCGTGGTTCTTGGGTTCGCGCAGGCCCAGCCGCAAGATATCGGGCGGGATAGACATGGCGTCGTAATGCCAGTCGCGCATGTCGAGCGCCGCAAAAGCCGCGTTGTGCATGATGGGACTGAGGCTGTGCTCCACCGGGAAGCCTATCACCCCCACACGTTTGATAGCCATCTGGCGCCTTTCGGATCCTGCTCTACTCAGGTAAAAGCATTGCGCCGCAGCCCATAAGCGTCTCGGCAAAGCCGGGAAAGCTGTCGCCGGCGCAGGCGGCATCCGTGACGATGGCGCCCTCAGCCGCTAGCATCCCGGCGATGGTCAAGCTCATAGCGATGCGATGGTCGTCGTGGCCATCGACGCGCCCGCCGGTCAGGCTCTGCGGGCCGACGATGCGGAAGCCGTCTTCGCGTTCCTCGATTACCGCGCCTAATTTGCGCAGCTCGGCTGCCATCACGGCGATGCGGTCGGTTTCTTTGACGCGCAGCTCGCGGGCATCGCGGACGACGGTCTCGCCTTCGGCTTGGGTGGCCGCCACCATCAGAATCGGGAATTCGTCAATCATGCGCACAACCGTATCCCCGCCGATGTCGACGCCGCGGAGCGCACTTGACCTCACCTGAATATCGCCGACCGGCTCGCCGGCTTGCGACGATCGATTGCTGATAACAAAGTCCGCGCCCATTTCTTGGAGCACGTCCAGCAAGCCGATGCGGGTGGGATTCAGGTCGACGCCGGCGATGCTCAGCTGGCTGCCCGGCACGAGCAGTCCGGCAACCAGCGGAAAAGCAGCCGAGGAGGGATCGCCCGGCACGGTGATGTCCAGCGGATCAAGCCGCCCGTTGGGATGGAGCGTCAGGCAGTTGCCGGCTTGGTCCTCTTGGTCATCTTGGTCAATCTTGACGCCCATGGCCCGCAGCATGCGCTCGGTGTGATCGCGCGCGGGACCGGGCTGGGTCACGGTTGTGGGCGAATCGGCAAACAAGCCGGCCAGCAGCACAGCGCTTTTGACTTGTCCACTGGCCACGGGCATATCGTAGCGTGTGCCTTTCAGCGCGGCCGGGCGAATGGTCAAGGGGCAGCAGCCATCAGTCGGCTGGATGTCGGCGCCCATTTGTGTCAGCGGCTCGGTGATGCGCTTCATGGGGCGGCGGCGCAATTGCTCGCTGCCATCGAGCACACTGGAGAATGGTTGGCCCACCATGATACCGGCCAGCAGACGGATGCCGGTGCCGGCGTTCATCAGATTCAAGGGCTCGGGTGACGGGCGCAGCGGTCCTCCGTCAATCGTCAGCGTCGACTCATCGTGGACTTCGATCTGCGCGCCCAGGTCGCGCATGGCGCCCAGGGTGGCCTCGGTATCGCCGGCCGCCAGCCAGTTGCGGATATTTGAAGTGCCCTGCGCGATGGCAGCCAACATGACGGCGCGATGCGAAATCGACTTATCGCCGGGCACACTTAGCGTTCCGCGAAGCTGCGAGCCGGGACGAATCGTGAATTTCCCCTGCCTAGCGTCCGTTTTCATAATTCTCTGCCCATTCCTTCCGCGCATGCCGCAGAGGTTGGAGGGATTCGCTCAGCTGATGGTCGTCGCCGGCGATCAGCAGCGTCTCCAGCATGGCCAATTGCATGCGAAATTGCGCCAGCAAAGTCGCCACCGCTTTGGTATTTGTGCTCAGGATATCACCCATCATGGTCACATCGCTGGCCGCCAGACGGGTGGTATCGCGAAAGCCGCCCGCCGCCAGCTCCCAGTAAGCCGGGTCCTGTTCCGCCTGCCGCGCTACGGTGGCTACAAGCGTGGCGCTCAGCAAGTATGGCAGGTGGCTGATGCCGGCCACGATTTGGTCGTGGCGCTCGGCGTCCATTTCAATCGGCAGGGCGCCCAGGGTCTCGACAAAAGAGCGCGCGCGCAGCCGGGCTGCGGGCGTCGTCCGGCGCGAGGGGCAGAGTACGAAGGGTCGATTCTCATAGAGCGAGCGATCCGACTCCTCGATGCCGCCGTTTTCTTTGCCAGTCATAGGATGGCCGCCGACCGCGTTGACGCCGATGGGCAAGCTGGCCATGGCGTCCACGATATCTTGCTTGGTGCTGCCGATGTCAATGACCAGGGTATTGGAGCGCAGGTAGGAGCCGATCCGCATCCTCAGCATTTCCACGATCACACGCACCGGCGCCGCCAGAATCACCACATCGGCGCGATTCACGGCTTCGTAGAGATCGTCGCTGGCGCAGTCAACCATGCCGCGCGACAGGGCGTAGTCACGCGTTCGCTGGTCGTGGTCGACGCCGGCGATATGATCGGCATGGTCGCGCATGGCCAGCGCCAATGAGCCGCCCATCAGACCCAGACCGACGACAGCCAGATGGCGCGCGTGGAAGCTGGCTGACATAGCTAATCCTCCGCCTCAGCGGCCGACGCCAAGTCGGGCCGCAGCGCTACAGCTTTGCGCAGAAAGACGTGCTGAATCTCGTCAATAGACTTGTTAGTATTCCAGTGAATCAGGACGCGAATGCACATGGGCAGCCCGTGCTTGACATCGGCTTCCTGGAAGCCCATCAAGGCGGTGCGCGTCCAGCCCATGTCGCGAGCGGCTTTGGCCGGGAAGGTATCGTCGAGCTCGGGCGTGGCGCTGAACAGTACGCTGGCCACGTCGTCTTCAACGATGCCGTTGCGCTCGATCATGGCGGCCAGCAGTTCTTGAGTCGCTTCCAGTATGGCTTGGTTGGCGTTGGATTCGACTGTGGTAGCGCCGCGCACGCCGCGTATCATCGTCAATTTATACTCCTTCGAATTTAACAAAAAAAGACGCCGAGTGTTTCACTCTGCGCCTCCATTATCGCTATGTATAGCGTGGAAATCGGTTGCCAGCGCGAATCACCCAGACCGGTCTATGCAGTTTGGGTAGTAATAATAGCGCAATCTGGCAAGGTATAAAACGCTCATGTGGCGACTCAAGCTTCGCGATACAGTCAAGCTACAAAATACTGGATCAATTACGAGATGTCAACGGCGGGCCTGCATCTCATTAGCCTTACGCGAGGCAAATCGTTCTGACAACGTTTATGTCGATATTGCCGCGACCATGGACGCCGCCAGGTCCCGCGCCGTCTCGACGCTCTCGCCGCCAGCCCGCACCAACGCCGAGCCGACAATGAAGCCGTCGGTCAAGCCGCTGACCTCGCGGGCGTGCTCGGGCGTACTGATGCCGAATCCCAGGACCAGCGGCTTATCCGTGCTGGCGCGCAGCCGCGCGATGAAGTCTTTGAGGTAAGCCGGCAACTCGCGCCGGGCGCCGGTGATGCCGGTGAGCGATACGACGTAAATGAAGCCGGTGGCATTGGCGGAGGCCAGCTTGACGCGCTCGTCATTGCTGGTGGGCGCCAGCATGAAGACCAGCGCCAGGCCTTCGCGCCGGCAGGAATCAGCGAACATGGCGGCTTCCTCAGGCGGCAGGTCGGGCACGATCAAGCCGTCAGCGCCGGCTGAGCGCGCATCGCGCACGAAGGCGTCTGTACCGTAAGCCACCAGCGGATTGGCGTAACCCATCATCAGCATCGGCTGGGTGACGCCCTGCCCGCGCAGGGCGCGAACGGCGTCCAGGCACTTTAGAACGGTCGTGCCGTCTTCCAGCGCGACTTGGGTGGCCGCCTGGATGGTGGGACCGTCGGCGATGGGATCGCTGAAGGGGATGCCGATCTCGAAACCGTCCACGCCGGAATCCGCCAGGGCCTTGATGGTGGCCAGCGATGCGGCATAGGTCGGATAGCCGATGGGAAAATAGGGCAGAAATGCGGCGCGATTCTGTGATCTGGCGCGCGCGAACATGGCGTCCAGCGCTGCAATGCCGTGGGAAGTTCGTGTCACAGTCATAAAGTCCCTTGATGTCTTAGACTCAGATAATTCCAATTCAGTCATGCGGAATGACGGCGCCTAGTGGATGTCGCATTCGGGCGACTCACAGAGTCGCCCCTACGAGGCTTCTCCTAGTCGTCCAGAATGCTGATTACGGTGTCGAGGTCTTTATCGCCTCGCCCGGACAAGTTGACCAGAAGCACACTATCGCGCGGCATGTTCGGGGCGCGCTTGATGGCTTCGGCGACGGCGTGCGCGCTCTCTAAAGCCGGGATGATGCCTTCCAGCTTACTCAATACCTGGAAGGCTTCCAGCGCTTCCTCGTCAGTCGCCATGGTGTAATAGGCGCGCTCCAACTGACGCAAGTGGGCGTGCTCGGGGCCGACCGAGGGGTAATCCAGCCCGGCGGAAATGCTGTGCGTCTCCATGATTTGGCCGTCGTCATTTTGCATGACGTAGGAGCGCGTGCCGTGCAAGATGCCGGGCCGGCTGATATCCAGGTCGGCGAAGCGAGCGGCGTGTTCTTTGCTCTCGATGCCGCGCCCGCCGGCTTCGACGCCGATCAGCTCGGTGGCCGTATCATCGCGAAAGGCGTGGAAGAGGCCGATGGCGTTGCTGCCGCCGCCAACGCAGGCGATGCAGGCATCGGGCAGCTGGCCAGTTTGGGCTTGAATCTGCTCGCGGGCCTCAGCCCCGATAATGCTCTGGAAATCCCGCACCATCATGGGATAGGGATGCGGACCCAGTGCCGATCCCAGCAGATAGAAAGTTGTTTCGACATTGGTGACCCAGTCGCGCATGGCTTCATTGATGGCGTCCTTGAGCGTGCGGCTGCCGCTTTCGACCGGGATGACTTCGGCGCCCAGCAACTTCATCCGAAAGACGTTGGGCTGCTGCCGGCGGATGTCGACGCTGCCCATATAGACGTGGCATTCCAGGCCCAGCAGCGCTATGGCGGTCGCCGTGCCTACGCCGTGCTGCCCGGCGCCGGTCTCCGCGATGATGCGACGTTTGCCCATGCGCTTTGCCAGCAAGCCCTGCCCCAGCGCATTGTTGATTTTGTGCGCGCCGGTATGCGCCAGGTCTTCGCGCTTGAGGTAGACTTGCGCGCCGCCGAGGGTCTTGCTCAAGCGACGGGCGTGGGTGATGGGCGTGGGCCGGCCGGTATAGGTGCGTTGCAGGTGGCTCAGCTCGGCGTGAAATTGCGCATCGGCGATGGCTTCGGCATAGGCGCGCTCAAGCTCATCCAGCGCGGGCATGATCGTCTCGGGCACAAAGCGACCGCCAAATTCGCCGAAATAACCGCGCTCGTCCGGCAGATCAGTGATGTCAGTGCGAATATACAGTTCAGCCATAAGCAAATGTCCTCGTGTTCGTCATATCCAGAGTTGCGTCTCGCCAGCGAAATAGCGCCGCGCCAAAATCAGTACTTTGAGCACGTAATTGTCCACGCTGCGGATGAAATCCTCAGTCGTGAGTTCGATCGTGTCGCTTTCCAGTCCAACTGCCTCAACCGTGACAGATGATGCCTCTCCATTGAAGAGACGCAGGCCTTGCTCAATGGGCAGTTTGACCAAGCCCAGGATTTCTTCGGATTGGTAATGGTAAGTCTCCAGCGCCCGGTTGCACTCGTAGAAGTAGACATGACAAAACTGGCAGTCGATGAAGTCGCCAATTTTCGTCGCGCCCAAGCGAATGCCCAGCGGAATCAAGTCTTCAAACGCGACTTGCAGCCCGAGTTCTTCTTGGATCTCGCGTACGCCGTCGCATACGCTTTCACCCGCCTCGAGATGTCCCGCCGCGCTGATGTCAATCTTGCCGGCGTAGTCGCGGTCCAGCGCGCGCTTCTGCAGCACGACGTAGGCGGCGCCATCAGGGTCGCGCCCAATCACCCAGCAATGGAAAACCTGGTGCCAGTCGCCGTCGCGGTGCACGTCTTCACGCGGCTTCACGCCGATGTGAGTTAGCGCTTCGTCATAGATATCGAAGTGTTCGATCACGCGTCGGCTGACCGTACTGCATCGATAAAGGCGCGCACCTTGGCTTCGTCCTTGATGCCCGGCATTCCGGCTTCGACGCCGCTGGCCACGTCCACGCCCCAAGGCTTGATCGTTCGCAGGCGCTCGGCCACATTATCGGGATTCAACCCGCCGGCCAGCATCATGCGTGGCGCTGCATCCTTTACTACTTTGGCGATACTCAGGCTGGTAGTCTCGCCAGTGCCGCCGTAGAGCTTGGGATTAAAGGCGTCCAGCAGCAACGACGGCGCATCGGCGTCGTCTAGAAACGCGCTCGCCAGGGCGGCTACTTCAGCGCTAGCGGCGCGTTCATCGGCCGGCCGAATCGCCTTGAAAGCCAGCCCCGGCAGCGCGCCAAGGAACTCCGCCGATTCGTCGCCGTTGAGCTGCGCGTAGTCCAAGCCGACTTCCGCAGCGATTGCGCGAATCTCCTCTGCGTCAGCGTTCACGAACACGCCGATGATCGTGGGGCAGGCAGCGCCCAACTCCCGGCGCAATTGTCTCACAACTGCACGCGCCGCTGCGGGCTGTATGTAGCGCGGCGTCTTGGCATAGAAATTCAGCCCCATCATATCGGCGCCGGAGCGGGCGACCATCAGCGCGTTGTCCGCCGTTCGAATGCCGCAGATTTTGATCTTAGTCATCGGAGCTGGCTCAACTCACGTGTGAGCGCGGCGGCGTCGCCCGCCTTCATCAGTGATTCGCCGACGAGGATCGCGCTAGCGCCGAGTCGCCCCATAGCGCGCGCGTCGGCGGTACTATGAATGCCGCTCTCCGCTACCAGGACGACATCACCTTCAACCATCCCAGCCAAGCGGCCGGTGGTGGACAGATCGACATGGAAAGTCTTCAGGTCGCGGTTGTTGATGCCGATCAAGTCGGCGCCGAGCAGAAGGGCGCGCTCCATCTCCCATTCCTGATGCACTTCGACCAGAGCCGTCATGCCGAGTTCGACGGTCAGCGCGTAGAGGTCAGCCAACTGCGCGTCGGAGAGCGCCGCCACGATGAGCAAGATTGCGTCCGCGCCGGCCGCTCGGCCTTCGTAGACCTGGTAGGCATCGATGATGAAGTCCTTGCGCAAAAGCGGCACATCAACCGCCCGCCGAATCGCCCGCAAGTAGTCGAGGCTGCCCTGGAAGAAGTCTTCGTCCGTCAGCACCGAAATGGCGGATGCGCCATTATGCGCATAAGTGGCCGCGGTCAGCACTGGCGCGAAATCCTGGGCGAGCAAGCCCTTGCTGGGCGAGGCGCGTTTGACTTCTGCAATCAGGCTGACTTGTTCGCCACGCAACGCGGAGAGCATATCGCGCGGGGGAAAGGCCATTGCAGCCGCGCGCGCGCGCATCTCCGCCTCCGGGACGCGAGCCCGGCGGACGGCAAGCTCTTCCACTTTGCGGGCGAGGATGCGGTCGAGGACCGTATCGGTAGCGACGAAGAATTGGCTCACGAGGCGAAACTCTGGCTCATCTCAATTAAGTTATCCAGCTTCTGCAGCGCCCGGCCGCTATTGAGGCTGTCACGAGCCAGGACAATGCCGTCAGCGATTGAGCGCGTCCGTCCGGCTGACATGATGGCCGCGCCGGCATTCAGCAGCACGATATCACGCTTGGGTCCTCTGTCGCTGCCATCCAGTACAGCGCGCAGGATGGCCGCGTTGGTTGGCGCGTCATCGCCCCTAAGATCGTTGATGCTGGCCATGTGGAAGCCGAGCTCGGTGGGATCAATATCCAAATGCGTGATTTTTCCGTCCTCTTGCAAGTAGCTGATGCGGTTGGGACCGGTCACGGTCAATTCGTCAAGGCCGCCGTAGCCGTTGACGACCATGGCCGAGGTCGTGCCTAGCGCCTTGAGCACTTGCGCCAGCAAGTCAGTCATCTCGGCAGCGAAGACGCCGATGAACATACGCTGCGCGCCGGCCGGATTGGTCAGCGGGCCGAGGATGTTAAAGATGGTGCGAATGCCTAGCTCGCGGCGCGGGCCGATGGCGTGGCGCATGGCCGGGTGCATTTTCACGGCGAACATAAAACCGATGCCGATCTCGTCTATGCAGCGACCGACTTGCTCCGGGCTGAGGTCGAGGTTCAGGCCCAGCTCCGCCAACACATCGGCGCTGCCGCATTTGCTGGTTGCGGCGCGGTTGCCATGTTTGGCCACGGGAATGCCCGCGCCAGCAGCGACAAAGGCTGATGTTGTGCTGATATTGAAGGTGCCGGATTTGTCGCCGCCGGTGCCAACCGGATCAAGCAGGTCTGAATCGACATTGGTCGGCACTTTGGCGGCCGCTTTGCGCATGGCGATGGCGCTGCCCGTGATCTCTTCGATCGATTCGCCTTTCATGCGCAGCGCCATCAGATAGGCGCCAATTTGCGCTTGAGTCGCGCCGCCGGTCATGATCTGTTCCATCACCGATTCCGCCTGCTCCACGGTCAGGTGGCCGTAGCGGCTCAGCGCGTCAATCGCTTGTTGAATATCCATCAGAAATCCTTTACTCGTTTTAGCTTTTAATAACTTCCATCGGCTGGTAGCTCAGAAAGTTGCCCAGCATCTGCATTCCATGATAAGTCAAAATGCTCTCCGGGTGAAACTGGACGCCGATGACCGGATGCTCTTTATGGCGAATGCCCATGATCTCCCCGGTCGCCGTCCGCGCCGTGACCATCAGGCAATCCGGCAGCGTCTCTTCCTGCACGATCAAGCTGTGATAGCGGGTCGCTTCAAAGGGATTGGGGATATCGGACATGATGGTATCGCCTTCGTGATAGATCATGCTCGTTTTGCCGTGCATCAGTTCGGGCGCATGCACGACTACGCCGCCGTAGGCCTCGCCGATGGCCTGATGGCCCAGGCAAATGCCGAGCAGCGGAATCTGCGCGCCCAGCTGGCGGATGACATCGAGCGACAGGCCCGCGTCAATCGGGAAGCCGGGTCCGGGCGAGATTACGATTCGTTCCGGCGCCAGACGGCGGATTTCGTTAACCGTGATCTTGTCATTGCGATACACGGTCAGATCCGCGCCCAGTTCGCCTAATTCCTGCACCACGTTGTAGGTAAAGCTATCGTAGTTGTCGATCACCAGAATCATGACAATTCCTCGCTCGGGCCGTCGGCCGCCTACGTCAAGCCGCTCTCGGCGTATTTGACCGCTTCGAATACGGCCTTGGCTTTATTGATCGTCTCGTAGTATTCGGCGGTGGGGTCGCTATCCGCCACGATGCCGCCGCCGGCTTGCACGCTGATTGTGCCCTTCTGCATCAGCAGCGTACGGATGGTAATGCACATATCCATTGAGCCGTCGAAGCTGAAATAGCCCACCGCGCCGCCGTAGGGACCGCGCCGCGTCTCTTCAAGCTCTTCGATGATTTCCATGGCCCGCACCTTGGGCGCGCCGCTCAACGTACCGGCTGGAAAGGTGGCGCGCAGCAGGTCAAAAGCGTCCATGCCTTTGCGCAGCACACCCTCCACCTGGCTGGTGATGTGCATGACGTGCGAGTATCGTTCGACATACATCATCTTCTTGACCTGCACCGTGCCATAATCGCAAACGCGCCCGAGGTCGTTGCGTCCCAGGTCGACCAGCATGACGTGTTCGGCGCGCTCCTTGGGATCGTTTAGCAGCTCTTTTTCCAGCGCGCGGTCTTCTTTTTCAGTGGCGCCGCGATGCCTGGTGCCGGCCAAGGGTCGATTGTAGGCGATGCCGTCTTCCAGGCGCACCAGCATTTCCGGCGAAGCGCCCACCAGCGTCAAGTCATCGCTGAATTCGAGCAAGAACATGTAGGGCGACGGATTGGTGGCGCGCAGGGCGCGGTAAATTTGCAAGGGGCTGGCTTCGGTCTGGCGGCTGAAACGCTGCGCGAGGACGATCTGAAAGGCGTCGCCATCGCGGATGTACTCTTTGGCGCGGCGCACGCGGTCTTCGTGCACGGCCTGCTCCACATTAGAGCGCGGGTCGCTGGACAGGTTGCCGCTCGGTTGATCGTAAGCATCATGCGCCAGCGGCCGCGACAGGGCTGCGACCATTTCGTCAATGCTGGCCACGGCGCGGTCATAAGCTGCATCGGGATCGTCGCCGGTATTGTGCGCGTTGGCCAGGACCGTCAGTTGGTGCATGGCATGGTCGAAGATCACCAAGGTGTCCGGCAGCATAAAGGCGACCGTCGGCACAGCCAAGTCGTCGCTGGCGGTGGCGGGCAGCTCCTCAAAGTAGCGCACGATGTCATAAGACATATACCCAACGGCGCCGCCTACCAGGCGCGGCAATCCCTCCAGAGCTACCGGGTTGACGGTCTGAAAATGCCGCTTGATGACATGGAGCGGGTCTTGCCCTTCGGGAATGGCGAATTTGGTGCATTGCCCGTCTCGCTCAAAGCTCGCTATATTGTCCTTGACAGTAATTAGTCCTTTGGGGTTCACGCCGATGAAGGAGTAGCGACCGACTTGTTCGCCGCCTTCGACGCTCTCCAGCAGAAAGGCAGGCGCTCCCGCCTCTTTCAACTTCATATAGACCGACACCGGCGTTTCCAGGTCGGCTATCAGCGTACGGTAGACGGGGACGTGGTCGCCTTGCTCAAAGTGCTGATAGATTTCAGCGCGCGAAGGCTTGATATCGGTTCGTTCCGCTTGCATCGTTCCTAGCATGCCTAGCCCCCTGGAAAATCAAAAGAACCCAAATCATCCAACCAAGGACGAGAAGGGTTCCCGCGGTGCCACCTTGATTACCCGCCGGGGCGGGTCGCTCAACGGATACAGACCTGTGGTCGATATCCCGCGCTGCTAACGGTGCGCTCTCCGTCGCAAGCTAATCGGCTGCCCTTTCACCTGCGCGACTCCCCAGCCCATTCGGCATCTCTGCGTGTATCGCCTTCCCAGCTTCCGGCGACTCTCTGAACCGCAGGATGATGCGTACTACTCTGGTTCACAGTCTTTCTTTGTATTCAGTTGCCGGTATGCTAGCGTGAATGCGCCGCTATGTCAAGCGCAGTTCAGTTACGGGAGCGGTAAATGTTGCGCGTGAGGTTTCCGTGGCAAGCATGACACAGTCGAAGTTGATAGATCAATCGTAATCACCGCTCTACCCGAAACAGCAGGCAAACCGCCTTCAAGCACGCCTGGAATTCTGGTATACTAATCTCGAATATGCGTTCTAAAATCGCCACGAGCATCAGGAGTTCAAATTGAGCCTCAGCAACCGAGAGATTGCCGATATTTTTGCGCGCTGCGCCGATATGTTGCAGATACGCGGCGACAATATTCACCGTGTGCTGTCCTATCGCCGGGCGGCCGAGACGATCCGCGCTGTGCCACGCGATTTGCGCGTGATCTCCGACGAAGGCGCGCTGACCGATCTCAGTTATATCGGCAAAACGATCGCCGCCAAAATCGACGAAATGCTGGAAACCGACCAACTGGATTTTTACGAGCGCCTCAAAGCCGACGTGCCGGAGGGCTTGGTCGACATCATGCACATCAACGGCGTCGGCCCGAAAAAAGCCAAGCTGTTTTGGGAGCAGCTCAATATCACGACGGTGGCTGACTTGCAGAGCGCCGCTGAGGCCGGCAAGCTGGCTGCATTGGCCGGAATGGGCGCCAAAAGCCAGCAAAAGATTCTCGATGGCATTGAGGCGCTGTCCCGCCAAACCGGCCGCAGCTCCATTGGCGACGCCTTGCCCGCGGCGCAACGAATCCTGGAGCATCTGCTGGAGCTGCCTGAGGCGCAGGAGGGCGCGCTGGCTGGCAGCATCCGCCGCGGACGCGAGACGATCGGCGATGTCGATATTTTGATCGCGGGCGACGACTCCGGGCCCATCATGCAGCGCTTCGTGACGATGGAGAATGTGGGCCGCGTACTCGGGCATGGACCGACCAAGAGCTCGGTCGAGCTGCTCTCCGGCTTGCAAGTTGACGTGCGGGTACTTGAAAAAGCGCGCTGGGGCACGGCGCTCAATTATTTTACCGGCAGCCTGGCGCATAATGTCAAGATGCGGCAGATCGCGCTTGATCAGGGACTTAGCCTCAACGAGCACGCCCTCAGCCCGGTGGACGACGACAAGAATATCATCGAATCCGCCGAGAAGATCTTGTGCGACAGCGAAGAGAAAGTGTATGCGACGCTGGGCCTGCAATATGTGCCGCCGGAGTTGCGCGAAGACAGCGGCGAAATCGAGGCGGCGCGGGCGGGAAGCCTGCCCGAACTGATCACTCGAGACGACATCATTGCCGACCTGCACATGCACAGCACCTGGAGCGACGGCAAGCATAGCATCCGCGAGATGGTCGAGGCCTGTATTCAGCGCCGCCTGCGCGTTATCGCCATCACCGACCACTCGCGCAGTCTGGGCATCGCCAACGGGCTGAGCATCGAGCGGCTGCTGGCGCAAGCCGAAGAAGTGCGCGAACTCAACGCGGAAATTGGCGGCCAAATCGAAGTCCTGGCAGGCACGGAAATGGATATCAAAGCCGACGGAAGCCTGGATTATCCCGACGAGATTCTGGCGCAGATGGATTTCGTCATCGCTTCGCTGCACTCCGGCTTGCAGCAGAAGCGCGCGCAAGTGACCGAGCGGTTGCTGAACGCCATACGCAACCCGCATGTCGATATGATCGGGCATCCCTCGGCGCGCCAATTCCCCAATCGTGAAGGCGTTGACGCCGATTGGGACGCTGTATTAGCCGCCGCAAAAGAGCACGATACCATATTGGAGATCAACGCCAATCCGCTGCGCCTGGACCTGAAACCGGAGTTGGCGCGACTGGCGAATGAACTGGGCGTGCTGCTCGCCATCAATACAGACGCGCATCAGATTGCGCACCTGGACCTGATGGACTTCGGCGTGACCAATGCCCGGCGCGCCTGGGTGGAGGCGGAGCAGGTCGTCAACACCTGGACATTTGAGCGATTTCAGCAATGGCTAGGTTCTGTTGATATTTAGCATTGGCATTTTCATAAATGTGTAAAATAGTCTTATGACAAGCATAAGACTAGCTGACGAACAGTGGACGAAAATTCGGGATTTCCTGAAGCAAGACCCAAATGTTTATTTGGGTAACGAGGCCAATTGCCGCCTGTTCGTTGAAGCGGTGATATGGATATGTCGCAGCGGCGCGCAGTGGCGTTTGCTCCCAAGCGAATACGGCAAATGGAATTCGGTTTACAAACGCTATGCCGGCTGGTGCGAGAATGGCGTTTGGGAACGGATGATGGCAGCCTTCGCCGATGACCCGGATATGGAAAATGGGATAATCGACAGCACGATTGTACGTGCTCACCCCTGTGCCGCCGGCGCCCAAAAAAAGTGAGGAGCAAGCCTTGGGGCGCAGTCGCGGGGGTTTCAGCAGCAAGATACATGCCGCGGTTGATGCTTTGGGCAATCCCTTGCGCTTCCGCTTGAGTCCTGGCCAGGCTCACGACATCAATCAGGCCAAGGAGTTGGTGGAAGGCTTTGCCTTTCAGCGAGTTATCGCGGATCGGGGCTATGCCTCTCAAGAATTTGTGGACAGCTTGCTTGAAAGAGGCATAGAAGTGGTGATTCCACCGCATCCGCGTGCCAAAGAGCAGCGAGAATACGATAGATGGCTCTATCGCGAGCGGCATCTGGTGGAATGTTTCATCAACAAAATCAAACATTTTCGCCGTGTCTTTTCTCGATTCGAGAAACTCGATTCATCTTATCTTGGTTTTCTGCACCTTGTCGGTACACTCATATGGTTACGATAGAATGTCAACAGAACCTAAGCGCTCGCCCCTAAAGCGGGCCGGTACGCCGACATGACTGAAGAGCCGCGGCGCAACGCGCCAGACAGCGAGCATAGCGCTACCACAGAGGGCGCTCCGCAGCGCCTGCCGGCGCCGACCCGCGAGCAGCTGGCGGCCCGCAGGCAATTCAGACGAGCAGTTAGACGCAGCCGGAACCCGCTCTACATCCCGCTCAGTTGGCTCGTTGCAGCCCTGCTATTTGTGCTCATCGCCATCTCCGGCGCCATCGCAGCGCTTGTTGGGCTGCGCCAGGACTCCGCAGCGGCGCCGCTGGAAAGGGTGATTGTGGTGGCGACGGCGCCAGCGGACCGCAGCGATGACACTGCTGTAATCGACACAAGCACGCCGGGCAGCGGTTCCCAAATCATCCTGGCGGCCGAGACGCCGGCCAGCCTGGCATTGACCGGACCGGCAGTCCCGACCGTCATCGTCACCAATACACCGATACCGCTGGGTGTTGGCATAAAAGCCGTAGTTTACAATGTGGGCAGCGATGAATTGAACGTGCGCAATATTCCGAGTATAAACAATAGTCAAGTCTTGTTCCGCGCCAGGGCGGGCACGGTATTTAACATCATCGGCGGGCCGCAGGAAGCCGATGGCTTCAGCTGGTGGCAGCTGCACGATCCGCAATTTGAAGTGATCGGCTGGGCGGTGGCCAATTATTTGCAGACGGTATCCGAGAATCCAGGATAGGACCCGTGACTCAAGACATTCGCAGCCGCATCGCCGATCTGAGCGAGAAGCTGCACTTCCACATCTACCGCTATCACGTGCTGAACGACCCGCTCATCACTGACGGCGAATACGACCGCATGTTTCGTGAATTGCAGCAGCTTGAAGCCGAGCATCCGCAATATGCGCGCGCGGATTCTCCAACGCAGCGCGTCGGCTCGGATTTGAGCGGCGATTTCCCCAAGGTCGAGCATCCGGCGTCGATTCTCAGCCTGGCCAACGCCTTTGACGTGGCGGACTTAAGCCAGTGGGAGGAGCGTAACTTGCGGCTTCTGCCATCGGGCAGCCAGCTGGGTTATGTCTTGCAGCCGAAACTTGACGGCCTTTCGATTGTGATCAGCTACGAAAACGGCGAATTGACACGGGCGGCGACGCGCGGCAACGGCATTCTGGGCGACGATGTGACCGCCAACGTCAAGACAATACGAACCGTGCCGCTGCGGATTCCCGTTGACCCAGCATCCGGCGCCGCGCCGCCCAGGCTGGTAGTCCGCGGCGAGATTCTGTTTCACAAGGACGCCTTCCTCAAGCTCAACCAAGAGCAGGAAGCGCAGGGACTGCCCGCTTATATCAACGCGCGCAACACCGCTTCCGGCTCGCTGAAACAGAAGGACAGTCGCGAAACGGCCAAGCGCAAACTGACCGCCTATATCTACGACATCGTGGACAGCGAAGGCGTCGAGCTGCGGAGCGAGTGGGAGATCCTGCAATTCCTCGGCGCCATGGGCTTTAACCTCATCACCGATGCCAGCCGCTGTTCCGATCTCGTCGAGGCGGCGGCGCAACTGGCCGGCTGGGAAGCGCGGCGGGACGATCTACCCTTTGAGATTGACGGCATGGTGCTCAAGGTGGATGACCTTTCCGCCGCGCGCGAGCTTGGCGTGGCAGGCAAAGACCCGCGTGGCGCAATCGCTTACAAATTCCCGGCTGAAGAAGCCACCACTACCCTGCTGGGCGTCACGATTGGCGTTGGGCGCACGGGCAAGCTGACGCCAACCGCGCAGCTTGAACCTGTCTTCATCGGCGGCGTAACCGTTTCCAGCGCCAGCCTGCACAATTACGATCAAGTGGCCGCGCTGGATATTCGGCAGGGCGATCGCGTCGTCATCAAACGGTCGGGGGATGTCATTCCCTATGTGATCGGCCCGGTGTTGGGCGCGCGCAGCGGCGATGAAAAGCCGATTCTGCCGCCGGAGGCTTGCCCGTTCTGCGCTACCAAAGTAGTGCAGCCTGAAGGCGCTATCGACTGGTTCTGCCCCAATCCGACCTGCCCGGAACGGATCATGCGCACGTTGGAATTCTTCGTATCCCGCGGTGCCATGGATATTGAAGGCATGGGCCCGCAGACCATTTCCGCTCTTATCGAGAATGAACTTATACAAGACGAAGCCGACATCTTCACGCTGCAAGCGGAGCCCTTGCTGGCGCTGGAAGGATTCGCCGAAAAGAAAGTCGAAAACTTGCTCGGCGCGATTGAAGCGGCGAAAGCGCGTCCCTTCGCCCAAGTGCTGACCTCGCTGGGAATCGACGGCGTGGGATCGACAGTGGCAGGGCTGCTGACCGACAACTTCGCTTCGATGGCCGATCTGCTGGCGACGGCGGAGCAAGTTCGCGCCGCTGAGGCAGCTTTCATTCAAAATACCCGTCCGCTGATCGCCGCATCGACCGGAGACCATCCCGACCAAGAGAAACTATTCCAGCGTTTGCAACACCCTACGACTGAATTGGCGCCCCGCTACCTTGACGCGCCAGAACTCGCGTCGCGGCTCGAGCGCCTGCTGCGCCCGTTGAACCTGCCGGCCGAATCAGTGGCGGTTGTCGCAGAGCAGCTGCAAACGCTCATCAACGCGTCGCGGCCATTGCATGCGATAGAAGGCTTGGGCCCCATATTGGCGCAAAACATTGTTGACTGGTTCACTGAGGAGCACAACAAGACTGTGCTAGCGAAGATGCAGGCCGCCGGCGTCAATATGCAGGCCGAAGAGAAAGTGGCGGCCGGCACGGCGCTGGCGGGCAAGACCTTTGTCCTGACCGGCACGATGAGCGCGCCGCGCGGCGAAATCAAGACGCTGGTGGAGGCCAACGGCGGCAAAGTGACCGGCAGCGTGAGCAAGAAAACCAGCTATGTCGTGGCCGGCGATTCGCCGGGCAGCAAGGTCGAGAAGGCCGAGAAGATCGGCGTGCCCGTCCTCAGCGAAGACGAGCTGCGCGCTCTGCTCGGCGAATGAGAGCTGGAACGCGAATGGCGCTATCGTGGCTGAAGGTGTGGTAGGGATCAAGCGAGGGCGCGACAAGCCCATCCGCAATCAACATCCCTGGATCTATTCCGGCGCCGTCAGCCATGCCGAGAACGCTGCCGACGGCAACCTCGTCACCGTAGTCGACCACAAGGGCCGGTTCCTGGCTCGCGGATATTGGAATTCGCAATCCCAGATCCAGGTGCGCCTTTTGTCTTGGCGGGATGAAGCCATCGACGACGATTGGTGGCGGAAGATGCTGTCCCGCGCCGTCAGCTTGCGAGCTACTCACCTTGCCGATTCCGAGAATGCCGCGTACCGCTTGCTCAATGCCGAGAACGACTTTGTGCCCGGTTTGATCATCGACCACTACGCCGACTGGTACGTTCTGCAAGCCTTGACCCGTTTTATTGACCAGCAGAAATCGGCAGTCGCGGCCGCGCTGGCTGATGCAACGGGCGCGCGGAATATCTACGAACGCAGCGATGTCGAGGCGCGCAAGCACGAGGGACTGCAGCCGGCAAAAGGGCTGCTGCGGGGAGGACCGCTGCCCGATGTCGTGGAAATCGACGAGGGCGCGCGCTATTTGGTGGACATCAAGAAGGGACAGAAGACCGGATTTTATCTCGATCAGCGGGACAATCGGCAGCTGCTGCGCGATCTGATTCGGCGTCGCCGCGCGGAATCCCGCGAAAGAGTCAAGCTCCTGAATCTTTTCAGCTACAGCGGCGGATTCGCGCTGGCCGCCGGTCAATTCGGCGAGCTGCATTCGGTCAATGTGGATGCGTCGCGCCCGGCGCTCGAATTGGCGGAGCGCAATTTCCAGCTCAATGGTTACGACGAGAAAACGCATGGCGAAACAGCCGAGTTCATCCAGGCCGATGCCTTCGATTATCTGCAGCACTGTGCGCGCGAGAACGAAACTTTCGACTTCGTTGTGCTGGACCCGCCCAAGCTGGCCCAGCACAAGTCTCAGGCACAGCGCGCCGCCCGCGGATACAAGCATCTAAATCTCAGCGCCTTCAAGCTGATCAAAGCAGGCGGCTACCTGATGACCTTCTCCTGCTCCGGCGCCATCAGCCGGGATTTATTCCAGAAGATCGTCTTCGGCGCGCTGGCGGATTCCGGGCGGCAGGCGCAAGTTATCCGCCACCTTTCGGCTGCCGCGGACCATCCGGTTGCGCTGAGTTTTCCCGAGGGCGAGTACCTCAAGGGTTTGCTGCTGCGGGTATTCTAACGCGAGCCGCTTTGACTACAGTCGCGGCGGAGCTAGCGTTTGCCGGTCCAGCCGGGATTGCCAAATTTGTCGCGGACGAGGGCTTCAGTTTCGGCTTCCTCAGCTGCTGACAAAGCGCCGGGCACAATGTACAGCCCAAGCGCATCGACAAAGCCGGTCTCCAGGGCGGCAGCCGCCTCGCCCCAAGAGGGCTCGCGCCCCAGGGCTTGCGAAAGCGTCAGGGCTCGCTGCCGCGTACGGAGCTTCTGCGCTTCCCGCTCCGCCACCGACTCGAAGCTGAGCACGTCGCAAATCCGCGCCACATCGCCGCGGAGCGGGATCGTGCCATGCTGCAGCATCACGGCTTTGCGGCGCAGTTGCGCGCTGCCGACCAGTTTGCGGCCGTCGAAGAGAATCTCATAATGCGACGGCTGTACGAAACATACCGGCCCGGCATCCTCGCTAGACGCGCTTTCATCGTTTGGATTGGCGGTCGCGCGCAGCCCAAGACAGTCCAGGGCGCGCAGCAAACCAACGCTTATCCTGCGATAACTTGCGACAATGTCGCCGCTGGCCAGCGGATGATCAAGGGGCAGGCAAAGGCTGTAGGTCAATTCATCGCCGTGCAGAATCGCCTTGCCGCCGGTGGGCCGCCGCACCAGATCCCAGCCGCGCCGGCGCAGCGCCTCGTTATCGGCATCGCGCGCGCGCTGCCCGTAGCCGAGCGATAAGCAGTAGGGCTTCCATCCGTAGAGCCGCAGGGTTGGGGGCTGGCGTCCCGAGCCGACCGCCTGCGCAATCGCGCTGTCCACAGCCATGTTGCGGGCGCCGTCGCTGTACTTGGATTCTCGTATCCTGCGCGTTTGCCGCATTCTGTGACCTTGCCTATACTGTCACTTAGCGTCCAACCGTGTAGCCATGGAAACGGCACTGAATGCCCCAGCAGACCCGAGAGAACTCCGGCGATTCCGCAGCGCCGAGCGCGACCAGCACACGGTTGTCTCCCGCGCCGCGCTTGTCGGACTCCAACGAAGCGCCCTTCTACAGCACGGCGCAATTCACGCGACGCCAGCAGAGGACGCTGCCGCGAGATTCGCTCGCGCATGGACGTCAGCGACGCGCCATGCGCCGACGCCGACGCAATGAATGGGCTTGGGTCATCTTAGCAGGCGGCATGATTTCTGTCTTTGGTATTCTGATAGTGGCCATGTTCGTTTTGGCGCGCGTGCCCCAGTCTGCGCAGATCGTGATGACCCCGGCCGACCTGACGCCGGTGCTGCCAACTGCGGTGGACGCTCGCAACGAATTCATCGCCGATGGCCGGCGGGTTGGCGTGGATGTCTTGAAGCTGGATGATGGCAGCGTCATCGAGATGGCGCCTTGGGACGGGCAATCGCGCTACACGATAATCGTCGCCGGCCTTGACCGCCGCGAGGACCAATCCAACGAACCGGTGCGTACAGACAGCTTGATGCTGGTCAGCATTGATCCGGCTGCGAAGGGCATCGGCCTGCTGAGTATCCCGCGCGATTTGTGGGTGGAGATCCCCGGGCAGGAAGAGCGCGACCGGATTAACCGCGCCTATTTCCTGGGCGAAGTGCGCGCGACCGGCGGCGGACCGCGCCTGCTGCAGCAGACGGTCAGTTGGAATCTGGGAATGCGCGTGCATAATTATGTCCTGGTCGATTTTAAGGTTCTGGTCGATTTGGTCGATCTGCTGGGCGGGATTGAAGTGTCCATCGATTACACCATCAACGATGAGCGCTATCCCGACAAGAATTACGGCTACGATCCCTTCTATCTGGCGCCGGGCAGGCATGTCCTGGACGGCGAGGACGCGCTGCGCTTCGCCCGCACGCGGCATGGCAATAACGATGTCCTGCGCGCCGGCCGTCAGCAGCAGGTCATCAGCGGCATCCGCGAACGCGTATTGAGCATCAATTTCCTGCAGCTTGTCGCTCAGGTACCCGCCCTGCTCGCCAGCTTGAGCGAGAATTTGCAAACCGGCTTGGACATCCAGCAGATTGTGCAGCTGGCCTTCTTCGCCAGAGAAGTCGAAGCCGAGAACATTCAAATGCGCGTCATGAACTTCCAGTACGTACAGGAATATACAACTGAGGAATATCAGCAGCAGGTCTTGATACCCATCGTGGAGCGCTTGCCTGTGCTGCTGCGGGAGACCTTTGGGGACGACTACGCGCCCTAAACGGCCGCTCGGCGGCAGCGAGATTAACTGCCGCGCTGCGGCAAATTACCCGGCGCCCTCGACTATTTAAGCCCGCGCTTTGTTATGAAAACGATAGCAGCGCACGAATTTCGCGCGCTGCCTATCAAAGCTTACCCACCGTACCGTGTAGCCATAGTGTCTCGAACCTGCAGATTTACAGGCCGGGAATCGCTTGACAACCGCTGTTTTGGCTCAGGCCTATTACATGGGCTGCCAAAGATAGACTCCCCTATAGAGAATGTTGGCTCGGCACATATAGTTCTATCACGCATACAGCAGGTGAGGCAGATTATAGCAGAATCGCCTTGGCCTGTCAAATCATGCCGCAGACTTCAAATCGCCGCTCAAGCTTAATGCGCGCAAGCTGCCAAAAGGCATATAATGGGCATGTCGTTATATTTTGGTTGGCGTATTGAGGAGCAGGGTCATGGATGAAAATCTTCTTAGAGAAAGCATTGCCGAGCTGATCGGCACATTTGTATTGGTATTTGTGGGGTCGGCAGCGGTGTTAGTGGCGCCGGTCTTTGGCGTCGTGGTTCCTGCCTTGGCGCACGGTCTGGTTTTGTGCGCGTTGATCTATACCTATGGTCATATCTCGGGAGCGCAAGTTAATCCGGCGGTTACGGTAGGTTTGACCATCAGCGGCAAGCAGGACTGGACGCGGTCGGCCTATTACATCGCGGCCCAGTTCATCGGCGGAATCATCGCGGCCTTGGTTTTGGCAGCGGTCTTTCCGCAGGACAATGCCGGCGTGGCGGCCTTCCTGGGCGAAAACAGCTACAATTTTGGCCAGACCACCGGCTTCCTGACCGCAGACTCGGTTTGGACAGCGGCAATTTATGAAGCGATTCTGACCTTCTTCCTGGTCAGCGCGGTTATTCAGGCGGCGGGATTTGGGCGCGCGGGCCAGTTTGCCGGCATCGCCATCGGCTTCACGCTGGCGGCCAGCATCCTGGCGGGCGGTCCGGCGACGGGGGCTTCGCTCAATCCGGCGCGTACCTTGGGACCGGCCCTGGTCGCCGGTGATACATCGTACTTGATTCCCTACCTGGTTGGCATCTTCGGCGGCGGCATCATCGCCGGTTTGGTGCAGGGCAATATACTGAATTCGGACGAAGCGGAAAAGTAAAGCGACGAGTCGACTGCCGACCGGTCCCTCGCCGCTTTCATCTCAGAAGGTCCAACAAATTACCGAGAAATCGAAATCAAGTCGCTTGTAGGGCTCGATTGGTATTTGCGATGAAGTCGCCGGAATTTTACCCCATCCCCCGGCCCCTTCCCCAGCGAGCTAGGGAAGGGGAGCGTCGCCAGGTGCGAAATAGAACAGAAACTGCGATATTGTCCAATTTCGACGGGTATCGTGCAGGATTTTGCCTCATTTTCGCGCCAGTATTGCAATACAAATCAAGCCGTGTAGGGGCGACATGATATGTCGCCCTAAGATTCACGATCATAGCGCCGGGCGATTCACAGAATCGCCCCTACGATTTCCAATATTTTTCGCATTAAATGTTTGGAAATACTTCTGTTGAGTCAGTGCGCCTCTTCCGGCTCGGGCAGATCCAGTTGAATATGCAATTCGCTCAGCTGCTCGGTTTCGGCCGTTGAGGGCGCGTTGGCCATGATATCCGTACCGCCTTGCGTTTTGGGGAAGGCGATCACCTCGCGGATATTGGGCGCTCCGGCCAGCAGCATCACCAGGCGGTCGATGCCCCAGGCCATGCCGCCGTGGGGTGGCGCGCCATACTCAAAGGCTTCCAGCATGTGGCCGAATTCTGCCATGGCGCGCTCCATGCTCTGGCCGATCAGCGGGAAAATCTTCTCCTGGATCTCACGGTCGTGGATGCGGATGCTGCCCCCGCCGACTTCGTAGCCATTGCAGACCATGTCGTACTGCGAACCGCGGGCCGCGCCGGGATCGCTATCCAGCAGATGCAAGTCTTCCGGCAGCGGCATAGTGAACATATGCTGCGATGGGTCCCAGCGGTCGTTCTCTTCGTCGCGGATGAATTCGGGAAAGTCGATCACCCAGCAGAAGGCCAGCAAGTCGTCGTCCAGGTCCATTTCGGCTTTGAAGTGATTGCGCAGCGCATCGGTTACGGCGTAGACGATTTCGTCCGCGTCGGACATGAACAGCAGCAAGTCGCCGCCTTCCGCGCCCATCGCCTCGATCAACTCCAGCTTGAGCTCGACATTGAAGAATTTGCCGATGGGGCCGCGCAGTTGGCCTTCAAGGTCGGCCGGAATGGTGATATAGGCCAAGCCTTTTGCGCCCGCGCGCCGGGCCATATTCTCGAGGTCCCGCGCCACCTTGCGCAGCTGCGTTCCGCTGAGCGCGCCGGCGACGCCGGGCACACGCATGCACTTAACTTTTTTGCCCGCCTTGACGTTGTCAACGAAGACCGGGAAGGCGCTGCGCCCGGCGATGCAGCTGATGTCAATCGCCCGCAGGTCGAAGCGGATATCGGGCCGGTCTGTGCCGTACGACTCCAGCGCGTCTTGATAGCGAATGCGCTGGAAGGGCTCGGCGATTAGACGCTTCTGCGGCGTGAGCTGCTTTACGATGGCTATCGCCAAGGCTTCCATGAGCCGCATCACATCTTCGCGCTCGACGAAACTCATCTCAAGGTCAAGCTGGGTGAATTCGGGTTGGCGGTCGCCACGCAAGTCTTCATCGCGGAAGCAGCGCGCAATCTGAAAATAGCGCTCGAATCCGCCGACCATCAGCAACTGCTTCAATTGCTGCGGGGATTGCGGCAGCGCGTAAAACATGCCCGGCTGCAAGCGGCTCGGCACCAGGAAATCACGCGCGCCTTCCGGCGTGGTCTTGAATAGTATCGGCGTCTCGATTTCGACGAAGTCTTCAGCATCGAGAAAATCGCGGATGAATTTGACGGTCTTGTGCCGCAGCAAGATATTCTCTTGCATCGGTTCGCGGCGCAAGTCGAGATAGCGATGGCGCATGCGCAGCGCTTCGTCGAGCTGACCCTCTTCCCGATTGATGTAGAAGGGCGGTGTGCGCGAGCGATTCAAGATGACGATCTCGTCGGCGACAATGTCGATGTCCCCGGTTGCCAAGTCGGGATTGGCCGTGCCTTCCGGACGAATCCGCACCTTGCCGCGCACTTGCAGCACGAACTCGTTGCGGGCGCTGTCAGCGATAGCATGCGCAGTTGGCGCCGCTTCCAGATCAAGCACTACCTGTGTGATGCCCCAGCGGTCGCGCAAGTCGATGAATATCAAGCCGCCTTGATCGCGCCGGCGGTTCACCCAGCCAGCCAGCGTTACCGGTATGCCGGCGTCTTTTTCACGAAGCTCGCCACAGGTATGTGTCTTCATCATATTGCTGCCGCTCCTATCAGGCCTGGTGTTGATTGGGTTCATTCGGGCTGGTTCAGCCGCATAGCTTATCACGAGCGAGGGGGCAAATGTATGGTCATTAGGGATAGGTCACAATCGATATTTGCGCACCCGTTGCGGACGCAGTACAGGTTTTTTCACCATAGCCGCTCGCAAGTTACGACCTGGCCTGCAAAAGATTGTTGCCCCAAGCTGTGTGCGGGTGGGCGAGCCAAGGCTTGCCCCTACGGATCTCGACGTGAATGCGACTTCCCTTGGGAACGAGGCCAGCGCACTTTACAGCGCCGCTGAATCTGACTACACTTCCCGCTATGAGCGAACCTGAAGAGGGTCTCAGCAAGCGCCAGCTCGGCATTGTGTTGGCGATACTGGGCGCGGTTGGATTCCTGGCGATCCTGTCTATTGACCTGCTGGATGTCGGGCGGCAAGGCGGCATCGGCCCGGCGCAATCGCTGGCGCTGCTGCTGATGGCGGTCTTGACGCTGATCGGCTTGTCGCTGATTCCGCTGGGCGACGCGCCAGCATGACTCAACCCATCGGCCGCCTGTATAACACGCTGATGTTGGCAGCAGTCGTCGCGCTGTCTTTCTCGCTGCTGGTATACGTGTTGTACGCCATCAACCTGCTTGGCTTCCCCTATGATTATGACCAGGGCGAGGGCTTTGAAGTTCACGACACTCTGCTGTTCAGCCGCCTGCAACTGCCCTACCGCGATACCGAAACTTACCCCTTCTACGCCAGCAATTATCCGCCGCTGTTTCATGTCATGTTGGCGCCCTTCGCCCGCCTTTTCGGCCCGGCTTATTGGTACGGACGGCTGCTGGGATTCCTGGCATCGTTAGTGGCCGCCGCCGCCATCGCCAGGGCCGTCTACTGTGAAGGCGGCCGGTACCGGCATATTGCGCTGCTGTCCGGGTTGGCCTTTCTCAGCTCCAACTTTGTCTATCACATTGGCCCGCTTTTTCGGCAGCACATGATGATGGTCACCTTTGAAGCGCTGGCGATCGTTTTGCTGAGCGCATCATTTCCCAAGCGAGACAGGCGCGGCATTGCCCTTGCGCTGCTGCTGCTGATCTGCGCCGGCTATACCAAGCAGCTGGCGGCAATCAGCGCGCTCGCCGCTATCGCCTGGATGCTGCTGCGAGGGCCCGCGCGCGCCCTGCGCTGGACGCTCAGCTTCGTTTTGGCCGGCAGCGCGATATTCGCCGCGCTGAATTTGGCTTCGGACGGTCAATGGTGGATCCAGGCCATCGTCGCCAACGTCAATGATTTCGACCGCGTACAAGCCCTCGGGCTGTTTATCTTGTGGTTCAAGTTGCACGGCCTCCTGCTGGCGCCGGCCTGTTTGCTGCTGATTTACGAGACATATTTCGACCGTCTATCGATTTACAGTTTGTGGTTCGTGGCGACAGCGCTGCTGGGCGGCATCGCATCCGGTACCTGGGGCGCTGGCGATAGTTATTTCGTCACGTCTGTCGCCGCCATGTGCATCCTCAGCGGACTCTTCTTTTCGCGGATCTGCGGAGGCACGCTGGATCTGCCGCGCAAATTGCAATTCCTGCGCCGATCAGCGCTCTGCGCCGCCGGCATTGTGCTGATTCCGCTGCTCTACCTGGGTTACGCGCGCGCCACGCTAAAGCTGCCGACGGATGGTGGCTTTGCCGGGATTGCCAGTGTGCTTGGCGTGGAGAGCAACGTGCGGGAAAACTTCTACGATTCGGCGACCTTTCTGGTGGGCGGCTACGCCCAGATCGGCTATTTCCTAACCGAGGAAGATCGAGCGGCGGGCGACCGCATCGTCGGGCTGATCAATGAGGCGGAAGATCCCGTGTTGAGCGAGGAAGCCGGTTTCACCATGGCGGCCGGGCGTGATGTGGTGACCAACCCGACTCAACTGCGGAACCTGGACCTGGCCGGGCGTTTTGCCGGGGAGCAGCTAGTCGCTATGATCGAAGGGCAAGAATTTGGCTTGGTCATTCTGCGGGCGCTATTCTATCCGCCGGCTGTCCTGGAGGCGATTGACCGCTACTATCTACATCGCGAGACGATACACATGAACGGATTCGACTACCTGATCCTGTACCCGCGGGACGAGGGCGAGAACTAAGGGAGCGCGCCGTGGCCACAGCCTACGCAACACACAGCAGCTTCACCGAGCACGATTTCCCGCGGCACCCGGAGCACGCGGGTCGCATCAAAGCGGTGTGGGAGCAGCTTGGCCGGCAGCGATTGCTGGACCAAGTCGAGCAACTTGCGCCGGCGCCTTTAAGCGACGAGCAGATTCTCGCCGCGCACAACCGCGCTCACCTGGATCGCCTGGTCGCCGTATCGGGGGGTGATCGGATTACGCGGCTTGACCACGATACTTACGCGCTGCCTGTTTCGCTGGAAGTGGCGCGGCTGGCAGCCGGCGCGGTCGTCTGCGCGGTCGATTGCATGTTTGACGGGGCCGCCGACAACGCGCTCGCGGTCGTCAGGCCGCCCGGGCATCATGCCACAGTTGAGCAGCAGATGGGGTTCTGCTTGCTCAACAACATCGCCATCGCCGCTCGGCATGCGCAATCGCGGCATAATTGCGGCAAAGTCCTCATCATCGATTACGATGTCCACCACGGCAACGGGACGCAGGACATTTTCTACGCCGATCCCTACGTCATGTTCATCTCAATTCATCAGAGCCCCTTCTATCCCGGAACTGGCGCGCTCCGCGAGACGGGCGCCGCCGCGGGCAAGGGCGCTACGCTGAATGTCCCCATCGCCGGCGGGCAGGGCGACGCCAGCTATGAGCGAATCTTTGCCGAAGTAGTCTGGCCGGCTGCCGAGCGTTTCTCGCCTGATCTCTTACTGGTATCGGCCGGGTTCGACGCGCACTGGGTTGATCCGCTGGCCAACATGCAGCTGAGCCTGGCGGGCTACGATCATCTGGCGCGCGAGTGCCTGCGAATGGCGGAGCGGCTCTGCGGCGGGAAAGTCGTCTTCGTGATGGAAGGCGGCTACGACTTGGGGGCTCTGGCGCATGGCTGGCGCAATATAATGCGCGCGCTTTTGGGCAGCGACGAAATCAGCGATCCCTACGGGCAAGCGCCCGCGGCAGCGTCAAGCGGGGATATCGGCCGCGTGATCGCCGAAGCGCGGCGCATCCACGGACTCTAGGTCATCATCAGGTCGCCTTCGAGACCGCGCTCCTGCATTAGCGCGCCGCGCAAATCAAAGATCTGGTCGCGCAAGGCGGCGGCCTTCTCGAATTCAAGGGCCTGGGCTGCCTTCTTCATCTCGCGCTCCAACTCGTCGATCATATGCTGCAATTCATCGGCGGGTAAAGCCTGCAAGCCCAGATCGACCGTGACCTCGTCGTCAGCATCCTCGCCGTCAATGGAGCGCAGTCGGTCGGTGATGTCCTGAATATCCTTGACAATTTGCTGCGGCTCGATGCCGTTGTCGCGATTATAGGCTTCCTGCTTGGCGCGGCGGCGATCGGTCTCGTCAATAGCGCCTTCCATAGCCGGCGTGGTTTTGTCGGCGTACATGATGACTTTGCCCTCGACATGCCGGGCGGCGCGGCCAATGGTTTGTATCAGAGCGGGTTCGGAGCGAAGGAAGCCGGCTTTGTCGGCGTCCAGGATGGCCACCAGCGACACCTCTGGCAGGTCCAAGCCCTCGCGCAGCAGGTTGATGCCGACCACCACATCGTAGACGCCCATGCGCAAATCGCGCAGGATCTCCACGCGCTCCAGGGTATCGACCTCAGCGTGCAAGTACTGTCCCTTGATGCCCAGCTCGTTGAGATAGCCCGCCAATTCTTCCGACATGCGCTGAGTCAGCGTCGTGACCAGGACCCGCTGTCTTTCGCGCACGCGCAGGGCGATCTCCTGGAGCAGATCGTCGATCTGGCCTTCAATCGGCCGTACGTCGACTTGCGGATCGACGATGGCGGTCGGCCGGATGACTTGCTCGACCACTTGCTCGGCATGTTTGGCTTCGTAGGGACCGGGCGTGGCGCTGGTATAGACCGTCTGCCCTACTCGCTCCCAGAACTCGTTGAATTGCAGCGGGCGGTTGTCGAGCGCGCTGGGCAAGCGGAAGCCGTAATCGACCAGGATCTGTTTGCGCGCCTTATCGCCGTTGTACATGCCGCGTATCTGCGGGATGGTCATGTGGCTTTCGTCAATGATGAGCAGATGGTCTTCGGGCAGGTAATCAATCAAGGTATAGGGCGCGCTGCCTGGCGGACGCCGGTCGAAGTGGCGCGAGTAATTCTCAATGCCGGTGGTGAAGCCGACCTCGCGCAGCATTTCAATATCGTAGCGTGTGCGCTGTTCGATGCGCTGCGCTTCGATCAGCTTGTCCTCGCGCTTGAAATGGGCGACCTGTTGCTCAAGTTCCGCTTCAATGTCGTGCAGCGCCTCGCGGATATGTTCGTCATCGGTGATATACTCGCGCGCCGGAAAGATGGTCACCAGATCGTGCACATGCACCACCTCGCCGGTGAGCGGATGGAATTCGACGATCTTCTCGATTTCATCGCCCCAGAGATAAATACGGAAGGCCGTCTCCGAATAACCGGGCACGATTTCCAAGGTATCGCCGCGCGCGCGGAAGGCGCCTCGTCGCAGTTCGAGGTCGTTGCGACTGTACTGAATCCGCACCAGGTCGCGCAGCACGCGTTCACGCCGGACCTCCTCGCCGACCTTGAGCTCAACCGACATTTTCTGCCAATTGACCGGATCGCCGATGCCGTAGATGCAGGACACGGAAGCCACGATCAGCACATCGCGGCGGGAAAAGAGCGAGGCGGTGGCCGACAGTCGCAGCCGTTCGATCTGCTCGTTGATGTCGGTCGACTTCTCGATGTAGAGATCGTGCCGCGGCACGTAGGCTTCGGGCTGATAATAGTCGTAATAGCTGACGAAGTATTCGATGGCGTTTTGCGGGAAGAGTCGCTTGAACTCGGCGTAGAGTTGCGCGGCCAGCGTCTTGTTATGCGCCATCACCAGCGTTGGCCGCTGCGTGGCCTGGACGATATTGGCCACGGTGAAGGTCTTGCCGGTGCCGGTCGCGCCCAGCAAGGTCTGATGCTTATGTCCCTGCTTCAAGCCGGCCAGCAAGCCTTCGATGGCGGTGGGCTGATCGCCCGTGGGCGCAAATGGGGAGTCCAGTTCAAATTCGGGCACGGCTCGGCCTCTGGTCTGCGAACAGGTGTTCGTTGCACTGCTGATTATAACGTTCCGGCTGCGACTCATGCAAGGATGGGTTGCCTTAGGAGAGTGAATTCGCGCGGATTCAAGCTCGCCATTGACAAGCCTGCGCACGGCTGTTAAGCTAAGAATCCGCAACGTTTAGCGTTGCCTGATGATGCGGGGTGGAGCAGTGGTAGCTCGTTGGGCTCATAACCCAAAGGTCGTTGGTTCGAATCCAGCCCCCGCTATTGAGCTGATGTAGCTCAGCTGGTTAGAGCGCGCGACTCATAATCGCGAGGTCGGAAGTTCAAATCTTCCCATCAGCACAGAATGGGAGACCCGAAACGGGTCTTTTTTGGTTGGAACGATTTTGAGTTGAACCTTCAAAACAAATGTGCTAGGATATAGTTAATATCGCGCGGTCGCCAGGTCATGTGGGGAGGGGACAACATGAAGCGGACCGACTTGCTTTTGAAGATCATCACTGCTGCCAACGGGGAGCCGGTTACACCTGTGCAGTTGCAGAAGATAGCGTTTCTAGTGGGAATGCAATTTCCCGACGAGCTTCCGCCAGACTATTACCAATTTCAACCGTACGATTACGGTCCCTTTTGCGTCACGATTTATCGGGATGCTGAACTGCTCGAACGGGAAGGTCTCATTACAATTAGACGGCATCCGCGAGGCGGATGGAAGGAGTACATGGCATCCTATACGGCAGCTGCTACGGATCATCGCGTAATCCCAGATCATATACGAGACTTCATTGATGAGAAAGTGAAATGGGCGAGAGAGGTTGGCTTTCAAGAGATTGTCAGGACGATTTACGTTGATTTTCCGCAGTACAAGGTAAATAGCGTATTCCAAGGTTAATTGCGACATGACGCTGATAGTTGGTGTCAAGTGTAAGGAGGGAATCGTTGTCGATGCAGATAGCATCACTACATTTGGCTCGGCAATTGAACAGGAAGTTCAAAACAAGATAAAGCTAATTGAGCCTGATGGAATATTCGCGGGCGCCGGTGCCGTTGGATTGAATCAGCTAATTGAGCAACGCATTAGCAGCAACTGGACATCGCTTGGCGATGTCGAGAACTTGGCGGATTTGAGAGGGCTGATTTCAGAACTCATGTGGACAGAAGTCGGGTCTGCGCTTGAACGCGCGCGAGACGCCGACGGAGTATTTGGAACTGGTCTGGCCGAAGCTATCCGCTGTAATCTGATGATAGCGCTCCCGCACAGAGACACACCGACGCTGCTTGTATATGACGAGGTCGCCAACTCGATAGAAGTTACTTTTGAAGCGCCGTTCTTCTCCTTAGGCAGCGGCGGTTTTCAGGCAGACCCATTCTTAGCCTTTGTAAAACGAATCTTCTGGGACGACGCTGCTCCAAAGACTATCGCGGCCGGTCTGTTTTGTGTCCTATGGACCTTGGATCATGTGAGTAGAGTGAATGCCGGGCTAGGAGTCGGCGGCAGGCCCAATGTCGCAGTGCTGAGGCGGAATGACAGCACCTGGACGGCCGAGCGCCTTAACGACGATTATCTCTTTGAGCAAATGCAAGCGATCCCAGTAGTTGAGGATAGGTTGCGCTCATTCCGTGACCGACTAGAACCCTAGTTAGATTTGCTCAATGAAGCCGGTCTAGCCTGCCCATTGTGAAGTCACATCAAGAAGAGAGATTGAAGCCTATTTGTCGCTCTGAGCGAGATCGTCAAAGGTCTCCCGCCGCCGGCTGACCCGCCAGCTATCTCCCGGTTCTGACACCGCCACTTCCGCCGGCCGCGGACGCGCATTGTAGTTGCTGGCCATCGACATGCCGTAAGCGCCGGCCGTCATCAGCGCCACATGGTCGCCCGCTTGCAGCGCGGGCAGTTCGCGATCGCGCGCCAAGACATCGGCCGATTCGCAGACCGGTCCCACAACCTGCGCCATCACCGTCTCGCCGTCGCTCGTTCGCAGCGGCGCAACTTCATGATGTGCGTCATAAAGCGCTGGCCGAATCAACTCGGACATGCTGGCATCAATGATGTAGAAGTTTTGCCCCGCCTGCCGCTTGACGTAGAGCAGCTCTGCGACCAGCAAGCCCGCGTCAGCCACGATCGAGCGGCCGGGTTCGAGCAGGACGTCATATCCCTCCAGCCGCGGCAGCAGCTCGTTCACCAAAGCTTCGAGCGACGGCTGCGCATCGTCAGCGCGATAGGCGACCGGCAGCCCGCCGCCCAGATTGATTGTGCGGATGCGGGGATGCGCCGAGATCAGGTCCAGCGCCGCGTCCAGAGCCGCCAGCGTAGCCGCGGTATCGCCCAGCTGGCTGCCGATATGGATATGGATGCCGGCGAAGCGAAGCCGCGGGTAGTCGCTCTGCCGCGCCAATATGTCGCCAATGACATTGGCGGTCAAGCCGAATTTCGCGGCGCCGTGTCCGGTCGCCATATAGGGGTGAGTATTGGCCGTGACCTGCGGATTGAGCCTCAGCGCCACGTTCACAGCGTCTACGCCCAGGTTGTCAGCGCTTGAGTTGATGTAGCGCAGCTCGGCTAGGTTCTCGACATTGAACCAGCCGATGCCCGCTGACACGGCGAAGGCAATCTCCGCGCGGGTTTTGCCGACGCCCGCGAATACGATGTCCGGTGCGGGAGCGCCGGCTCGCAGGCAGCGATCAATTTCGCCAGCGCTCACACAATCGAAGCCTGCGCCTGCGTCGCTCAGCGAGCGAAGAATGGCCAGGTTGCCGTTGGCCTTGACACTGTAGTGGATCTGCGCAGCGAGCGGAGCGAATGCCTCTCGTATGCGGCGATAATTCTCGCCAACGCGCTTGAGGCTGTAGACATACGTCGGCGTACAAACCTGGCGGACAATCGACGCGAGCTCAATATCGTCGATATAGAGTGAATTGTCGACATAGCGGAAGGACGCGTTGAAGACCATGACCCAGCGCAGGCAGCCAAAATAAAACGGAGACACCTCAGCAAGTGTCTCCGACTGACGGGAGCGACGGGATTTGAACCCGCGATCTCCGGCTTGACAGGCCGGCATGTTAACCGCTACACCACGCCCCCAGACAATTGATTCAGCTTAGCACTTCCGTTTTCTTGTGTCAAGCCCGTTTGCCTACCAGGGCAGAGCAATCGCACCAAGAAATGAAAGGTGAATAGAATGGGTTCATCAATACGGATGAGGAGAGCCCGAGATGAGCCCAAGTGGCATAGCGGAGGCCTTTGCCAGTTTAGAAGATCCGCGTCGCGAACATGGTCAATTACACCCGTTGCTGGATATCATCATCATCGCGATCTGCGCGGTGATCAGCGGCGCCGAGACCTGGGTGGACATTGTTGATTTTGGCGAGGATAAAGAGGAATGGTTAAGGGGATTTTTAGAGTTGCCTAACGGTATTCCTTCGCACGATACATTTGCCCGCGTCTTCCAACTATTAGACCCTCAGCAGGTACAGTTGTGCTACCAAGATTGGATTAGCAGCATCAAGCCAGTATTAGCTGAAGGCGATATTGTGGCAATAGACGGCAAGACGATGCGGCGCAGCCATGATCGTAGGCAAGGAAAGAGCGCCTTGCATCTGTTGCATGCCTGGTCAGTGGAAGCCGGCTTGGTCTTGGGCAAGCGCGCTGTGGACGCGAAAAGCAATGAGATACCTGAAATTCCCGAATTGCTGAAATTGCTGTATTTGAAAGGCTGTATCGTGACTTTGGACGCGATGGGCTGTCAGAAAGACATCGTGAAGTCTATTGTTAGCGAGCACGGAGCGGATTATGTCATAGCCTTAAAGGAAAATCAGGGCAGTTTGTACGATGCAGCCCAGTCCCTTTTCGCTTATGCGGATGACCGCCATCCGCGCTTGATAGGTCAATATAGTCACAACGAAGAAATCAGCAAGCCGCGTGGTCGTGTCGAGCGCCGGGTCTGTGAAGTGATGACCGATGCCGCTGTCTTGAATGACTTAAGCCAGCAAGAAGGCTGGACGCGCTTGCAGTCGCTAGTCCGCGTCCAACATGCCCAATTACTGGATGGGCAGTGGCAAAACACGCAGACGCGCTATTTTATCTCCTCTTTACAAGGGAAGGATGCCAATCAACTCCAGCGAATAATTCGTTCGCACTGGCACATTGAAAATAAACTCCATCGGGTCTTGGATGTGACCTTTCGGCAAGACGACAGCCGTATTCGTGTAGGACACAGCCCAGAAAATTTCGCTGTGCTACAGCATATCGCCTTGGCTTTGCTCAAAAAACACCCCAAAAAAATCAGCCTGCGGCGCAAGCGATTACAGTCAGCGCGGAACGATAAGCTTCGATGGCAAATCCTCAAAGCATTTTCCGAATAGTGGTGCGATTGCTCTGCCTACCAGGGCAATTGCATCAAATTATTTTCAACACAGAGAGCGCAGAGGACACAGAGTTTTAGGAGTTTAGACGACTATTCTACTAAATCTGCGGCCTGGAATAGGCAACAGTCACTAGCGAAACGTGATTTGTCACCACAAATCACAGTTCAATTAAGACATGAACACATAATTTTTGTTTTCTCTGTGCTCTCTGCGCCCTCTGTAGTTGATTTTCAGTTTAGATTCCCACCTTTTCAGCCACTATCATTTTGATGCAATTGCCCTGCCTACGCGCGTCTGATGCCGGCTGATTGAGCCAAGTTAGAGACAGCCGGCTTAGATCTGCCCGAATCCGCCGATCGCGCTCGACTTGCCCGACAGATAGCGCGCGGTCAGGATCAGGATGAGGATCGAAGGCGCGACGAATACCAACGACATGGCCGCCGTAAGCGCGTTATTGGTGCCGGAGGCGATAGAGAATAGCAGCACCGGCATGGTAATCACCTGCCCCGCGCCTACCAGGAAGGTCAAGATGTACTGGCTCCAGGAGATCAAGTAGGCGAAAAGGCTGGCCACCACGATGCCGGGGAACACGGCCGGCAAGGTAACATGCCAGAATGTCCGCAGCGTACCCGCGCCGAGGGACCGCGCTTGCTGTTCGAACTCCGGATTGTAGTTGGCGAAGACGCCTGAGAGCGTCAACACGACGTAGGGCATGACCGGCACCAGGTGCACCAGTCCGACGCCAAGCAAGTTGCCCGATAGTCCCCAGCGAATGAAGTTGATATTCAAGCCCATGGCCACCGCGATGCCCGGCACAATCGTCGGCGAGATGATCAGAAACTCGATGGCACGTTTGCCGCGGAAGGAGTACAAACCCAGGGCCCGTGCCGCCGGCATACCGATAATCACCGAGCTCATGGTGACGCCCACGGCCAAGATGGTGCTATTCAGCAAGGCTTCGGGCACTTTTGAGTTAGCGGAAAATGTGCTCTCCCAAGCGCGCATGCTTAATTCGTCCGGGAAGAGCTGCGGATAAAACCAGCGGAATGAAAACGCGTTAAAGAGAAAAGCGAGCAGAGGCGTCAAGAGCAGAAATATCAGCAAGATGACGGCGAAGTAGTGCAGCGCGCGCAGCAGCCGCTTTCTCGCCAGCCCGGTCTGCGAAACTCCAACGCTCATGGCAGCCATAGCGCTCAATCCTGCCGTATCGCGCGGCGGCTGAGCCACATATAACCCAGCACCAGGAAGAATACGATAATTGAAATGATGATGCTGATGGCCATGCCTTCGGTGCGGGCGTTGAGGTCCGGATTGCGGAAGAAACGCACGGCTGTTACGGTCAAGGTGCGGGGAAAGCGCACGCCCAGAATCGCCGGCACTTCGTAGGAGCCGAAGGTGAAGGCGAAGACCAGGATAGAGCCGGAAAGCACGCCCGGCATCACCAGCGGAAGAATCACGTAGCGGAAGCGCTGCCAGCGATTGGCGCCCAGGCTGCGGGCCAGATCTTCGTAGTCAACGCCCAGCGATTGCAGCACGGCCAGCACGATAACGCCGATGAAGGGCACTTCTTTCCAGACGAAGGACAGCATCATGCCGATGCCATAGCGGTCGCGCACCAGCACTGGAAACTCATTCGGATAGCTGATCAGGCCCAGTTGCGCGCCGGTCCGTGACAGTACGCCGCTTTGCGAGAAGAGGAAGAGAATGCCGATGGCCGCGACCACATGCGGCACGGGCAGGTTAAATTGGTAGAGGAAGACGGCGAAGCGTTTGCCGACAAAAGTGCGGCGCAGCAGCAGCGCGGTCATCAGCGCCAATATCGCCGATATCACCGTGCTGCCCACGCTGACCCAGATTGTCAGTACCAAGCCATGCCAGAAGACTTCCGTGAACTCGCCGGAAAACAGGATGTTCTGATAAGCCCGCAGCGAGATTTCGGTCCGGCCGATCAGCGGCTGCCAGCCGAGGCTGACCATTGTGCCGTATATCAAGCCGCCGATGAACAAGAAGAAGATGACCGACATCGTCGGCGCCAACATAATCGGGATGCGCCAGCGATCCCAAAACGTCAAACTTGTCCTCCGGACCAATACAAGCGTGAGGCAGCGCTCATCATAACGCAGCGGCGCAGTGGCGGCAAGCTGACACCTGATCCCCCGCGCCAAGATGATGATCGATCTGCGCCTGCTGCTGTTGCATCTGCGCTGAATCATGTACCATACGCGCCTAGATGATGGTCACTGAGTCTATGAATTCGATGACATATCGCAAAGTCCTGAAGTTTTGGTTTCCGCTGGCGCTTGCCTGGCTGATGATGGCCTTGGAAGCGCCCTGGATTCAAGGCGTGATCAGCCGCAAGCCGGATTCGGAGACGCAACTGGCCGCATTCGGTCTGGTCTTCACGCTGTCGATTCTCATCGAAACGCCGATTATCATGCTGCTGGCAACCAGCAACGCGCTGGCGCGAGACCGACAGTCCTTTCAGCGGCTCTGGCGATTCATGCTGGCGATCAACCTCTTTATCGCGGGCATAGCGGTGCTGATGGCGTTCACTCCCCTGCTGGACCTGTATCTCGGCGCCGTGCTCAACATTCCGGCGCACATCATTGAAGCGACGCGTCCCGGCATGAAAATCATGATCTGTTGGGGCGCCTTCATCGGTTATCGCCGCTTTCACCAGGGCGTAATCATCCGTTTTGGCAACACGCGCTACGTCGGCTACGGCACAGCGCTGCGTGTGCTGGTCTCGGGCGGCATCGCCGTAGGGCTGGGCGCCATCACCAACATCGCCGGCGCCCAGATCGGCGCGTTGGCGCTGGCTATATCCGTACTGGCGGAAACAACTTACACCCACATCATCTCGCGGCCTGATGTGCGGCGCTTGCTGGAGACGCCTCGCCGAGCGGGCCTGCCGGAGCTAAGCTATCGGCAGGTGTTGCGCTTTCATATCCCGCTGGCGATCACCAGCCTGGTCAGCATGTTGATTTACCCGGCGGTCGAGCGCGGCCTGGCCAATACGCCGGATGCGCTACAAAGCCTGGCGGCCTGGCCCGTACTGCTTTCTATCATGTTCGCCACACGCGCGGGCGGCATGGCCTATCAAGAGGTGGTGATTTCGCTCGACAATAGCGAGCGCGTCCATCGTCTGCTGCGCAATTTCACCTTGCGCCTGGGTTTCGCGCTCAGCTTTATTATGCTGCTCTTCGCCTATACCCCGCTGATCACTGTCTACGTCGGCGGCGTCCTGGGCGTGCCAGAGCATCTGCGCGCGCTGGTTGAGTCAGGCGCGCGGGCGGCAGTCCTCATTCCGCTCTTGACCACGCTGCAAAGCTATTTTCGCGCCTTGCTCATGCTCAGCCAGCGCACCACCACCATTTATCAGGCCATCAGCCTGGGATTCCTTACGACCGCGCTGACCGTCTGGGGCGGCATCGCGCTGGGGATGCCGGGCATTTTGGCGGCGGCGATCGGCTTGACTCTGGGTCAAGTGTTAGAGCTGTCATTCCTTTACATGTCGTATCGCCGCAGCAAGTCCCACCTGAGGCTTCACTGGCAATCAGTCTTGGCGGCTGCCTAGTCAGCCGGATTTAGGGAAAGGCAAAAGCATGTCATTTATAAGCGATACCCTGCCCCTGCGGCGGCAAGCTGAGGTACGCGACGGCTGGCTGAAGGCGCGGCTGGAAACGCTGCTGCCGGAACTGATGGAGCGCGCGGACCTGGATATGTGGGTCGTGGCCTGCCAAGAATACAACGAAGACCCCGTGATCATGTCGCTGCTGCCGGCGACCTCAATGTCCGCCCGCCGGCGCACAATTTTGCTTTTCACGCGCAAGGCCGACGGCGATGTGGAGCGGTTGACAGTGTCGCGCTACGGCATCGAGGGCTTCTATGAAGCCGAGTGGAATCCCGACGAGGAGGAGCAATACGCCTGCCTGGCGCGCCTGGTGCGCGAGCGTGATCCCAAGCGTATCGGCGTCAACGTATCGTCAACTTTCGCCTTCGGCGACGGCATCTCGCATACCGAACACCAGCTGGTCAGTCAAACGCTGGGCGAGCCTTACTCATCACGCTTGGTCAGCGCCGAAGCGCTTTGCGTAGGCTGGCTGGAGCGGCGCCTGCCGGAGGAGATCGGCGCCTATCCCCGTTTGGTGGAGATTGGCCATCAGATCATCGCGCGCGCTTTCTCCAGCGAAGTCATCCACCCGGGCATCACCACCACGGACGATGTCGTCTGGTGGATGCGGCAGACGATGCAGGGCGCTGGACTGAGCGCCTGGTTTCAACCGACCATCGATGTGCAGTCGCCGGGCAAGTCCTTCGAATTCCTCGAAAGCTCCTGCGTTACGATTCAGCCGGGCGACTTGCTGCATTGCGATATGGGCTTCCACTACCTGGGTTTAGCAACCGATCAGCAGCAGCATGCTTACGTGCTAAGGGGGGGCGAGACCGACGCGCCGGCCGGCATACGCGCCGCCTTACAAGATGGCAACAAGCTGCAAGACATACTCTTGGCGGAAATGCGTGTCGGCCGCAGCGGCAACGATGTCCTGCGCAGCGCGCTGGAACGGGCGGAAGCGGAAGGCATACGCGCCCAGATTTACACGCACCCGCTGGGGTATCACGGTCACGCCGCCGGTCCCTTGATAGGATTGTGGGATCGGCAAGATGGCGTACCCGGCGCTGGCGAATACCGTTTGTTCGATGACACGGTCTATTCCATTGAGTTGAATATCGTCATGAGCGTACCTGAATGGGACGGGCAAGATCTACGCATCATGCTGGAAGAAGACGCGGCGCTCAGCGGAGGCGAGACGCGCTGGCTGGATGGCCGGCAGACATCGCTTTTCTTGATCCCCTAAGCAGACGCCAATCCAGGTTTACAGGTTTTTTTCAGGCTGACCAAAGGTAGCTAACAACTCTTTTCTACGATTGCGGCAATGTACGATATGTTGCCTTCGCAGCGTAAGGAAAGAGCAATGAAAGCTTTGGCACGGTCCGTAATTCTACCCACAGCAGTCGGGATGCTGATCAGGGGCTGTGATTTTGCCAGATTGACCATTGAGCTTATACTTAAATCTATACACTTCAATCAGGATGGGCGGCATGACAGAACCTCTCTATCGTAGCGAGCGGCGTCAACTCGACGACGACAGATGGGCGAGCGCGCATTGGGTTAAGATCGCGGCCGACCAGCTCAAGTTTGAAGACCTGCACCCGATGAGCAGCTACGTCCGGCAGCAAGACATCGCGCGCATGCACTACGCTCGGGCACTGGCGCACGGCGATGAAAGCCCGCACATCCTGACCTGGACAGCCATGCAGACCGATCGCCGCGCCAGCCAACTGTTTCCGGGTCTCAGCTACGCCACCGATGACGGCGAAGAGATCATCAGCGCCAACTCGTATGTCACTTATGTTCTGCGCAAGCTGTTGGCGGAAGGCTGGCTGCAATTGCACGAATACATCAGCGATACCTATGAGTGGAAGGTTGAATTGCCGCCGGAGCATGAAGACTGGCGCGCTCGCGCAGAGGCCATTGTGGGTTGGTTGGAAGAGTCGATTCAACTGGATTTATATCCCAATATCGAACGGGGCAGCTACCAGCCGCGCATGTTCAGCCCCTTTGACACGCAGCACAATTTTGTGCGCATCGGCCGCTGCGATTTTGTGCGTCACTTCGTCCAGAACCACGAACGCCATGCCGTATTCAATACGTCACATTTTCTGCATGAGCATGACGACCTGATCAGCCACCATTCCGGTTACGGAGATGCCGTAGGCTTGATGGTGACGGCCAATACGATACTGCGCCCGCCCGTGTATCGGCGCGGCGCGCTGCTCTACGACGGCGAAAGCTGGCGCATCGAGACCCTGGGCCTGGGCGATATCAGCTTGCTCTTGCCCGGCGACATCGCGCTAAGCAACAGTGACGAGGATGCCTATTCCTTCCAGGTGAATCCAGCCGAAGCGCGCGAGATCGCGCTGTACACACGCGCCGGCGGCTTGCGGCAGTCCGGGCGCCCGCTGGATCGCAGTCCGACAGCAGAAGACCGCCTGGAATTCGTGCTGGTCAATCGGCAGGTTAGCAGCTGGAAACGTGGCGGCGGTCTGCAGATACCGCAGAATGGTTTTGTGCTCTCGCTGCAAAGCGATGCCCTGCCGCCCGGCACTCAGGAGCGCATCATTGAAGACGCCTGGGTCGAGTACGAATTCGCCGATGAGGCTCAAGGCGCCGTCTCCGGTATCCAGGCGGGGCCGGTCCTATTACGCGGCGGCGAGAGTATCTTGACGGACGGGACTAGCGATGAAGAGTACTGCGCCAGCAAGGAGGGAATTATCGGCATATCGCCTGTATTCACCGATCCGGCTGAGGACGGCGCACGCAAAGCGCGCACGGCTATCGGCATCATGGCGGACGGCGATCTGCTGCTGGCGCTGGTTGATGGCTGCGACCCGGCCTGCAACACCCAAGCCGACAGCGCCGGGGCTACCTTGGGCGAGCTGGCCGAGTTGATGCGAGAAGCCGGCGCCGTTGACGCGCTGAACCTAAGCGGGGAAGGCTCGAGTCACCTCTTCGTTCGCGGCGGCTTGGCCAATACGCCATCCGACCGGCGCGGACAGGCCGGAGTGGTCTACGAACGAATGCTGCCGTCAATCGGCATTGTCGGCTAAGTCCGCGACCTCGTTCAGTTCGCGCCAGACACGTTCGTCCAGGTCGAGCGCGCCGGCGGCCGTATTCCGCTCAAAGACGCGATCGCCCCGTTCCCCCGGCGTAAAAATCTCGTCAACGCCCGGCAGTTTCTTGAGTTGCTTGACGCGGCTCAGCAAATCGCTGACGCCAGCCTGAAAGGTCTCCAGATCATCGGCGAGCAGCTCAGGATCAATTGCGAAAACCAGATTGCCCCAATCCAGTTTTGTGCCGTCTTCTTTGCGCGTGGCGCCGACAAGCGGGCGCGTCAACGTTTCGACGATGAGCGCCAGCGCCGCGCCTTTGTAGCCGCCAAAGGCCTTGATCGCGCCGGCCAGCGCCGCTTCCGGATCCGTGGTCAGGCGGCCCTCAGCGTCAAATGCAACACCCTCCGGTATCGCATCCCCCTCGGCCTGGGCCAGAATGACGCCGTACCAGGCGATGGCGGCCGTCGCCATATCGAATACCAGAGGATTGCCCGCCGCGGGGATGCCGATCGCCAGCGGGTTTGTCCCCAGAAAAGGCTCATAGGACCCGTGCATGGCCATCAGTTCGGGCGCGCCGGAACAGACGAAGCCGATCAAGCCCTGCTCCGCCATCCAGCGCGCATAATAACCTATCGCGCCGGTGGGCGAGTTGGTGCGCTGCGTGCCGACGATGCCAAAGCCGTGGGCTTGCGCCTTGTCGATGGCCAGCTGAGTCGCGCGCGACAGCACGACCATGCCCTGATTCCAACTGCCGTCCAGCAACGCTGACAATTTGCTGTCCTTAACGATTGTAATTTCGCCAGCGGCGGGATCAGCGGGCATGCCCGCGCCCAGCAGCTTGATGACATTCTGGTTGTTTCCCCGCAACTGGGCGTACATGATAATGTCCAGCATGACCTCCGTGTCGGCCTGGTCAAAGCCCTGCGCGGCAATCGCCCGTCGTGTGACATCGCGTAACTCGTCTATGGCAACTTTCATGCGCTCGCTCCTGCGCCAATAACAGCGGGACAGCTATTTCTTGCCGCGCGCCAGGCCGTTCGAGGTCAAATAGGCATAACTGTCGCGCACGGCCTCCAGCATATCGGTGGCGCAGCGATCCAGCTCGACGATATACCAGTCAGCCGTCTCGGCGGATGCCGCCACGATGCCGGGCACGTCCATCTTGCCCCCGCCGACCGCCGTCATATCGCCTTGTGGGTCCAGCAGGCCGTCCTTGAGATGGATCAGCGGCGCGCGGGCGCCAACTTGCCGGACGACATCAACCGCTTCCAACCCGCCGACCTGGATCCAATACGTGTCCAGCTCCAGGAAGACGCTATCGTCCAGCTCGTCGAGCATCAGATCCAGCGTGGCGGTACCGTTCAGCTGTTTATACTCCCACCAGTGATTGTGATAGCCCAGCTGCAAACCATTATCGCTGGCGAGCTGACCAGCGCGGTTGAGCATTTCGCAGGTCCGCTTGATCATGTCGACGGTCTCGAATTCGCTGGCCGGCAAGTAAGCGATGCAAACGCGATCAAGGTCGTAGGCTTCGGCGATGGCTAAGACGTCGTCCGCATTTTCCTCATCGGGAAAGGGCACGTGGCTGTTAAGCACTTGCAGGCCGAGTTCCTTAAAGAGCGCCGCCGAGTTTTCCAAGCCGCCGGGCATGCCGCCGTAGGGTTCGACGCCGACATAACCCATGTCCGCGACCTGCCGGACGATTCCTTCAAAATCCACAGCCAAAGCCTCGCGCAGCGAATACAGCTGCAGCGCTAGCGGTTTCAAGCCAGACATATCAACGCTCCCATTTTTGCCCATGTTCAGTTCTGCCTGTATTGTTACGATTCTTGGCCTTAATGCCAGTGCGAATCGAGGCGCTGCCGGATTCCCCAAACTGCCGTCACTGCTCGTAGTATTTTGCTATTGCCTGCTGTACACTGACTGATTGTGCGTCAATTATTGGCCGGACACGCGTCTGCCAGAGCCAGCAATCCTTACCGCCCTGCCAGGAGTCCATTCATGGCGACTGCCGCCAAAGAATCACCGCTTGAAGCGCCGCCGAAGGCGCGGAAATACTCGCCGATCGGCATTTGGAAACGGCTGATGAGCTATCTGCTCAAATACCGGCTCTGGGTGATTACCGCCCTGGTCGGGATTATCGGCACTAACATTCTGGCGGTCTCGGTACCCTATATATTGCGCGATGTGATAGATATCGGCATCGCCAATAAGGACAGCGCCTACATGCTTAGCGCGGGCATCCTCGTGATCGGCTTAGGGGTCCTGCGAGGCATGACCGCCTTTTTCGGCCGGTTCTTCGGCGAGCGTTTGTCGCACTGCATCTCTTACGATATTCGCAACCAAATCTACGACAAGGTCCAGCGCCAGTCATTCACCTACCATGACAGCGCGCAGGTCGGCACCATTATCACACGCGCCATCAGCGATGTTAACGAGATTCAGCGCTATTTCTCATACGGCCTGATGGATGGCTTGAATGTCCTGCTGCTTCTGACGGGCGTCCTTACGATTATGGTGGCGACCAGTCCGCTGCTGGCGCTTATCGCCTTTATTCCATTGGTACCGCTGGCCTTGTATTCACAGCGCTTTGTCAAGAGCATCCATCCGCGCTGGAAAAAAGTGATGAACCGCATGCAGGTGCTCAGCAATCACATACAAGAGAACGCCCTGGGCGCTGAGGTCGTGCGCGTTTTTGCCCGCGAGCAGTATGAGATTGAGCGTTTCCACAAGGAGAATGAGAATCTCTATGACGAGCAGCTCGATTTCATCACGCAGTGGATTACCTATTTGCCGGCCAGCGCCTTGCTGGCGGCAATGTCGACCGCGCTGGTTTTGCTATTTGGCGGGCTCTTGGAACAGCAAGGCATGGCTAGCATCTCGATCGGCTTGATCGTCACATTCAATGCCTACGTATTGTTGCTGGCACAGCCCTTGCGTTTTGTGGGCTTCGTGATTCTTCTTACAACACAGGCCGTGGCCAGCGGCGAGCGCATCTTTGAAGTGCTTGACGAGGAAGAGCGAATCATCAACAAGCCGGGCGCGATCAAAGCTGCTTTCAAGGGGCATGTGCGCTTTGAGAATGTCAGCACGCGATACAGCGAGCAAACCCCCGCTGTCGTAGAAGACATCAATCTGGAAGCGCCGCCGGGAGACGTGGTCGCCGTCATCGGTTTGACCGGGTCGGGCAAGACCACCATCGCCAACTTGATTCCGCGCTTTTACGATGTGACCGAGGGCAGCGTCACTATCGACGGCATCGATGTGCGGGATTTCGATCTGCATAGCTTGCGCAGCCAAATCGGCATCGTCATGCAGCAGTCGCTGCTGTTTTCCGCCACCATTGAAGAGAATATCGCTTATGGCAACCCCGCGGCCACTCATAGCGAAATTGTCGAAGCCGCCAGGTCCGCCAATGCGCACGACTTCATCAGCGAGTTTCCCGATGGTTATGACACTTTGGTTGGCGAGCGCGGCGTCACGCTATCCGGCGGCCAGAAGCAGCGGGTAGCTATCGCCCGCGCGCTGCTTGTGGATCCGCGAATTCTCATCCTCGATGACGCCACCAGCAGCGTCGACACGCATACCGAGCATCTGATTCAGCAGGCGCTTGAGCGCATCATGGAAGGGCGCACTACTTTCGTGATCGCGCAGCGCATGAGCACCATCCTGAATGCCGATCAGATTATCGTCCTGCGCGACGGCGAAATCATTCAGCATGGCACGCATGAGACCCTGCTTCAGGACGGCGGGCTCTATGAGGACATCTACAAATTGCAACTGGAAGAACAAGAGCGCGTGCGCCGCGAGGCGATTATCGCCGGCATCATCAAGATCCCGCTGGACGAGCGCCGTTCAACACAGCAATTCCGAGCGTTGATTGACCGCCTCACGGGCAAATATACACCCTAGCCAAGTGGCAGAGACTGGAGTTTATGGCTGTACTGAATTCCAATAAGAAGCGACCGCTCGCCGCGCAAGACAAGCGCAAAGAAGCCGAACCCAGCATCCTGGAGATTGAAGACGACCACGAGCCGGGCTTCGACCGTGATGTTACGCTGCGCCTGCTTTCGTATCTGAGGCCGCATCGCCGTGAATTAGCTGTGGCGCTGTTCGCCATGTTTTTCACGGTGTTCGCCAATGTCGCCAGCCCGCCCTTGATCGGCTGGGCTATTGATGAAGGCATTCGCAATAACGATATGTCGATCCTGTTCTCGGGCGTGGTCGCCTTTGTCGTCATCCAACTGCTGGGCTTCGTCGGCTTCCGCATCCAGGTCGGCAATATGGCGGTTATCGGGCAGACGATCATCAAGACCCTGCGCGATCAACTCTTTGATCACATCCAGTATCTGTCCATCGGCTTCTTCGCCGAATACGAAGTCGGGCGCTTGATTGCGCGCGTCATCAGCGATGTCAATGTGGTGCGCGAAGCGGTTACTTTTGCCGCTGTGGGCACCATACGCGAATTCTTGATGCTCTTCGGCATTCTTATCTCGATGCTAGTCATCAACGTACCGCTGACCACAGTGGCCTTTACCGTCTTGGTTGCCTTGCTGCTGATCGCCAACTTCTGGCGCATTCATGCCCGCGCGGCTTACTTGCGAGTCTCGGACAGCAACGCCAAGGTCTACGCCGAATTGTCGGAAGCCTTCAACGGCGTCCGCGTCACCCAGGCCTTCGCCCGGCAGCAGCGCAATTACCAGCGCTTCTCCGGCCAGATCAATTGGGCCAGCAGGCAAGCGGCTGTGCGCGCGGCGCTGATCGCCGGCTTGTTCTTTCCGACGGTCGAGATGATCGGCGGCGTCGCCACCGGCACCTTGATTTTCGTGGGCGGCACGCTGGTCCTCGACGAACGGATTACCGTGGGCGTCTTGCTGACCTTTATCCTGTATATCCAGCAATTCTTTTTCCCCATCCGACTGCTGGCGCAGCGCTACAACTTGCTGCAGAGCGTTATCGCGTCCGGCTATCGCATCTTCAAGTTGATGGATTTCCCGGTTGACATTCGCGACGATATCAACGCGGACGAGCTGCCCAGCATCGAGGGCCATATCCGCTTCAAGAATGTCTCCTTCCAATACTCCGAGGCCGGTCCCCTGGTTTTGGACGGGATCAACCTGGATGTGCCGCCCGGCGCTCGCGTAGCATTCGTCGGGCACACTGGCGCCGGCAAGACGACTATGATCAAGCTCATCATGCGCTTCTACGAGGTGACGCGCGGCAAACTGACGGTGGATGGCCGCGATATCAGACATATCACGCAGAACAGCCTGCGGCGGCAGATCGGCGTCGTCCCGCAGGATACGCACCTATTCTCGGGCACGGTCATGGACAATATTCGCTATGGCCGCTTGAACGCCAGCGATGAAGAGGTGGTCGCGGCGGCCAAGGCGGTAGGCGCGCATGACTTCATCGTCGATATGCCGGACGGCTACCTAAGTGAAATCATGGAAGGCGGCGCCTTGCTCTCCACGGGACAGCGCCAGTTGCTGGCATTCGCGCGCGCCTTGCTGGCCGACCCCCGCGTGCTCATTCTGGATGAGGCGACCAGCAATATCGACACACAAACCGAGCGGCAAATCCAGGGCGCGCTGGAACGCCTGCTGGAAGGTCGCACCAGCTTCGTGATCGCGCACCGGCTGAGCACCATTACCTCAGCCGACATTATTGTCGTGATGGATCACGGCAAAATAGTTGAAATGGGCAGCCATCAAGAGCTGCTGGATCTGGAAGGGGTCTACCACCAGTTGTTCACGCTGGTCTGAGCCGTTTCGGGCGCAACTCAGCGTTTGTTGTCCTCGTGCGGATGATGGCGCAGATCGCTGGCGCGGCGAATCATCTTCTCGCCGTATTTGTCACGCAGGCGATCCAGCGCGCCCAGCAATTCTTCTTCGTGTTTCTCGTCGGCGCTATCCGACCACAAGCCCCTCTGCCGCGCTGCTTTCCCAAAGCCGCTGAGCCCCACGCCCAGCAGCCTGACCGGCCTGCCCTTCTTCCACGACTGGTCAAACAAGTCTCGCGCGTTGGCATAAATTTCGCCGTCCAGATCCGTCGGCTGATCAAGCGTCGTTTGTCTGCTGACGGTGGAGAAATCCGCCCAGCGCAGCTTAAGTTTGACCGTTGAGCCGGCTAATCCGGCTTTGCGCGCCTGCCGCCCCAGGCCATCAGCCAGCCGGCGCAGGGTCAGTTTGAGCTCGGCTTCGTCCGCCAGATCTTTGGCGAATGTCACTTCCTTGCTGATGGATTTCGTCTCATGCTCGGTCAGCACTGGGCGATGGTCTATTCCCTGCGCGCGCCGCCAGATATCGCCGCCGAGCTTGCCCAGGCGCCGCGTCAGCGCCTCCTCCGTCCATTGCGCGACATCGCCGATCGTCGTCAGCCCAAGTTTCTGCAGCGTTTCGGCGTTCTTCGTTCCCACGCCCCATAAACTTCGCAAGGGCAAGGGCGCCATAAACGCCGCTTCTTCGCCCGCGGGAACGATCGTAATGGTGTTGGGCGGTTTGTCCTTTGGCTGGCGCGCCTTGCCGATGGTGTTAGCCGTTTTGGCAACCAGCTTGTTGGTCGCGCCGCCCAGCGAACAAGGCAAGTCGAGCTCCCGATTGATGCGCTGCTGCAGATCGCGCGCGATGGTCTCGATGGGAGCGGGCAGAATCGTCACATCGAGAAAGGCTTCGTCTATCGAGAGCGGCTCGACGAAAGGCGCCGTATCGCGCAGGATCTCCATGACCGCGCGCGAACGCTCGGAATAGGCGCCGCGCGTTTGCCCGACCACGATGAGATGCGGGCACAGGCGAATTGCCTGGGCGGTTGGCATGGCCGAGCGGACGCCGTACTTGCGGGCCGGGTACGATGCTGACGATACGACGCCCCGCTCGTTGGGCTTGCCGCCAACTGCTATCGCTTTGCCACGCAACTCCGGATTCAACTGCTCCTCAACCGCGCAGAAGAAGGCGTCCAAATCCAAATGAAGTATTTTGCGCGTTTTGGCCTTCATGATTGGATTTTCCGCAAAAGGCAGCGGCAGACCTCAAAAATGCTTTTTAGAATATATTTTCTATGATAACATATTTGACCGCATCGCTCAAGCGGACCGCAGTCCGGGAGCGCATCATTTTTTTGATTGAACTACAAACACTTTGCCACCGAGTACACCGAGTAATCTTGAGGGCACAGGGGCATCTGGATGATTCGATGCTCGCGCAAATGGCGTCGCCAACTTTTTTGTGGAGCCTGTCGCTGTCGTACAATTGCTAATTAACTTTACTCGGTGTACTCGGTGGAGAAGTTATTAATTACTCGCTTGCGCATTCGCATATGCCTTTGTGGTGAAAAGGATTGAAGCAGAGCAGCCAGCGTGCGCCACCAACGGACGGACTTCGATTTCAAGCGAAAGCAGCTATAATACCGCGACTGCGCTGCGGCATCCATCAAGGACAAACCATGAAGCTATCCATTCATCCAGACGCCATTGACGCGCTGGTCAAGGGCGAAATCGGCGCGCCTTCGACCATACTGGGCCGGCGCCAACTGGGCGATGCTGTATCCATCCGTGCCTTCCGGCCTTGGGCGAGAGCGGTTGAAATCGTGAACGACGAGACTGGCGAGCGCGCGCAGATGGAAAGGCTGCATGAGGACGGCTTGTTCGTCGCTGAGCTGGACACGACCTGGGCCAGCGTGGCGTATCATTTCGAAGCCGGCGCCGACGCCGAGCAGCCTGAAGTTTTCGGCGATCCCTACTGCTACCCGCCGCTGCTGACGGACTACGATGTTTACCTTTTCAGACAAGGCAAGCATCACGAAATTTACCATAAGCTGGGCGCTCATTTCCGTACCATTGATGGCGTGACGGGCGTGAATTTCGCTGTTTGGGCGCCAAATTGCTACCGAGTTGCGCTCATCGGCGACTTCAACCGCTGGGACGCGCGTAGTCATGCGATGGAAACTCAAAACGACTCCGGTATCTGGGAAATCTTCGTGCCGGGTCTCGAGGCCGGCGCCCGCTACAAGTACGAGGTTCGCTCGCATAATCAGGGCTACTCGGCCGCCAAGTCCGACCCCTACGGCTTTTTCCACGAGCTGCGCCCGCACACGGCCTCGATCGTCTACGACCTGGACAGCTACCAATGGAATGACGACGAGTGGATGAAGGCGCGGGCGGCGAGCGATCCCTTGCGGCAGCCGATGAACATTTACGAATTGCATTTGGGGTCCTGGAAGCGCAACGAGGCTGGCGACTATCTGACCTACCGCGAACTGGCGGATGAATTGCCGGCTTACTTGGCTGCCATGGGCTATACCCACCTGGAACTGCTGCCGGTGGCTGAGCATCCGCTGGACGCTTCCTGGGGTTACCAGGTCACCGGTTATTATGCGCCGACCAGCCGCTTTGGCGCGCCGGAAGACTTCATGTACTTCGTCGACCGCTGCCATCAGAGCAATATCGCCGTGATCCTGGATTGGGTGCCGGCGCACTTCCCCAAAGACGGCCACGGCTTGAATTACTTCGATGGCACGCACTTGTACAGCCACGAAGACCCGCGCCAGGGCGAACATCCTGACTGGGGCACGATGATCTTCAATTACGCCCGCAACGAAGTGCGCAACTTCTTGCTGGCCAACGCCCTGTTCTGGCTGAAGCACTACCACATCGACGGCCTGCGCGTGGACGCCGTCTCGTCGATGATATACCTCAACTTTTCGCGCGAGGACGGCGACTGGATCCGCAACGAATACGGCAGCCACGAAAATCTGGGCGCGCTGGCATTCCTGCGCGAATTCAACGAGCTGGCGCATGCCGAGGCGCCGGGCGCTGTCACCATCGCGGAGGAGTCGACGTCATGGGCGATGGTCTCGCATCCGACTTATGTTGGCGGCTTGGGCTTCACGCTGAAGTGGAATATGGGCTGGATGCACGACACGCTCAAGTACATGCAACTGGATCCGGTGCACCGCCGCTTTCACCATCACCAGATTACCTTCGTCAGCCTCTACGCCTTCAGCGAAAACTTTGTGCTGCCGCTCTCACACGACGAAGTTGTGCACATGAAGGGCTCGCTTATCGGCAAAATGCCCGGCGACTACTGGCAGAAATTCGCCGGCCTGCGCCTGCTATTCGGCTACCAATATACACAGGTCGGCAAGATTCTCAACTTCATGGGCAACGAGATTGCGCAATTCAACGAATGGAGCGAAGCGCGCAGCCTGGATTGGCATCTGCTGGACTACGAAAAACACGAGCAGATGCAGGCCTGGGTACGCGATCTTAATCACTTCTATCGCGAGCAGCCCGCGCTTTGGCAAGTCGACTTTGGAGCAGAGGGCTTCCGCTGGATCGAGGCGAACGACGCCGACCAGGGCGTCTACAGCTACATCCGCTATGCCGAAGACAGGGACGACTTCCTCATCATCGCGCTCAACTGCACGCCGGTGGTGCGGGATCAGTATCGTCTCGGCGCGCCGGCCGCCGGATTCTACCGCGAGGCGCTGAACAGCGATGCCGAGGCTTATGGCGGCAGCAATGTCGGCAACTTCGGCGGCGTTGACAGCCACGATGTAGCCAGCCACGGCTTTCCCTACAGCATCAGTTTGCGCCTGCCGCCGCTGGGCGCGCTCATTCTCAAGCGCGACGACTAGATTGGATCGCGATAGTCACGGGCGCGGCAGCAACAGATTAACCTGTCGCGGCGACTTTGCGACGGCGCTTGGGGCTGGGCACAGCCAAAGCCAGCAGCAGCACAACCAGGCATAAGCCGGCCCCCACCCACAGCGCCAGGTCGTAGCCGCCGGCGTAGTCATAGCTAATGCCAAATATGGCCGGGCCGATGGCGCTGCCAATGACGCTGGCCGTGTAGACAAAGCCGCGGATTTCGCCTTGAAACTGCCGCCCGAATAAATTGGGCCAGACGGCGCCATCAAAGACGTAACCGATGCCCATGCCCAGCCCAAATGCCAAGGCGTACATGATCAAGAGCCAGGTTTCGCGCATACTCATCGCCAGCAGAGACGCGGCCAGCAAGGCCAGCATTTGCAGCGCCGCCACGTAGGAAGGTTTGATACGATCGATGAGATAGCCGGCCAGCAATGCCGAGCCCGCGGTAAAAATCGAAATCAGGGCGAATGTCTCCGTCGCCACCTGTACGCTGTAATCTAGATCGGCGAATATTGATACCTGGTGCAGGATCAAGCCGGTGCCCCAGGCCGACGGCAGCATTCGCGCGACGATGAATACCCAGAGAATTGGCGTGCGCAACGCTTCCGCCAGCGTCCAATTGTCTTCGGCGTCAGCGTCCGCCGCCTCTTTGCCGCCCTCAGCTTGCGCGGCGTTGTCGGGCGTCAGTCCGTAACTCTCGGGCCGATTCCGCATGAGAAAGGCGAAAGCCGGCACAGCCAGCAGCGCCACAGCGGCGCCCAGCACGATGAAGGCCTGGCGCCAGTCCATCGTCTCCAGCAGTACGCGCGCGACATTCACGTAGAGTCCCTGAAACAGCGCGAAGGACAGCGCCAGCAGCGACATCATGCGGCCGCGCCGATAGCGGAACCAGTTGGCGACGGCGGTGGAGCTCACCAGCGGCAGCGAACCTTGACCCAAGCCGCGCATGCCGGCGAAAGCGAAAAACAACATGATGGGCCCGTTTATCAAAGAGCAGAGCAGCAGCACGATGCCAAATATGCTGCCGACCGCAACGCCCACTCGCCGGTTGCCCCAAATGTCGATCTGGCGGCCGACCCAGGTCAGAACAAGCGAGGCGGCGAAAGTACCCGCGCCGTACAAACTGCTGATCGCCGTGCGATCCAGCCCGAAATCTTCGATGAAGAAGTCCATGAAGAGAGAGACCGAAAAGCTCTGACCGGGGAAACTGCACAACATGCCGATTAGCGCGACCAGCCAAATGATCCAGCCGTAATAAATCGGGCTGGCGGAAATCAGCCGGCTATGTATCTGCGCTCGCGCGGTCATGCGTTAGGCCAAATGACAATTCGCGAGGCATTCAGTCTGTTTGACATTTGGCAATCTTATCCCCGAATATACTATTTTGGGACCGGCGCCGTGCTAAACTTAATATGAAAGCAGCCGCCGCGGATGCAGACGCGAGCGATGGTCAACCAGCCCTGGCTGCCCGCTCCGCGCTGCGGCCTGCGACTTCGTAAGCGAGTAAAAAGGTTGAAGCTCATGGATATGCCGTCGGACCTTTCCATCGCACAGAATGCAGACCTCGTCCACATCAATCAAATCGCCGAGCAAATGAGCCTGGATCCGGACAGAGACCTGGAACACTATGGCAAATACGTGGCCAAAGTCAACCTGGAAGTCCTTGACCGGCTGAAGTCGCGGCCGGACGCCAAATATGTCGATGTAACGGCCATTACCCCTACTCCGCTGGGCGAAGGCAAATCCACCACCACTGTCGGCATTGGCCAGGGGATGAAGCACATCGGCAAGAACGCGATCATCACCGTCAGGCAGCCGTCGCAGGGCCCCACCTTCGGCATCAAAGGCGGCGCCGCTGGCGGAGGCTACAGCCAAATTATGCCCATGGAGAACTTCAATCTGCACCTCACGGGCGACATCCACGCCATCAGCGCCGCGCACAACTTGATCGCGGCCATGCTGGATGCGCAGGTCTACCACGGCAACGCGCTGGACATCGACATCCACAACATCCCCTGGCGCCGGGTGGTCGATTTGAATGATCGCGCCCTGCGCAATGTCATCGTCGGCTTGGGCAAACGCTTCGACGGCGTCCCGCGCCAAACCGGCTACGATATCACGGTCGCCTCGGAAATCATGGCCATCCTGGCGCTGACAACCTCGCTTCAAGATATGCGACAGCGAATCGGCAAGATGGTGGTCGCTTATGACAAGAGCAAGAATCCCGTCACCGCCGAGGACATTCGCGCTGCCGGCGCGGCCACGGTGCTGATGAAGGAAGCGATAAAGCCGAATTTGATGCAGTCGCTGGAGAATACGCCGGCCCTGGTGCACGCCGGTCCTTTCGCCAATATCGCCCACGGCAACTCGTCCATCATCGCCGACATGATCGCCATGAAATGCGGCGACTACGTAGTGACGGAATCGGGCTTTGGGGCGGACATCGGCGCCGAGAAATTCTTTAATATCAAGTCGCGCATCAGCGGGCTTAAACCCAACGCCGTTGTGCTGGTGACGACCATCCGCGCGCTCAAGGCGCATACCGGCAAGTACCGCATCATCCCGGGCAAGCTGATCGACCCAGGCTTGAAAGAAGAGAATGTGCCCGATGTCGAAGCCGGCGCCGTCAACATGGTGCGTCACCTGGAGAATCTCAAGAAATTCGGCGTCAACCCGGTGGTAGCGATTAACGTCTTCGCCGATGATACCGATGCTGAGATTCAAGCCCTGCGGGAGATTGCGCTGGCGTCCGGCGCTACTGGCGTAGCTGTCGCGCGGCACTGGGCAGAAGGTGGCGCGGGCGCGGTAGAGCTGGCCGAGATGATCGTTTCCGCTTGCGACATGCCCAACGAGTTCCGCCTGCTCTACCCCGACGACATGTCGATCAAAGACAAGATAGAAACCATCGCGAGGGAAATCTATCGCGCTGACGGCGTCGATTACGCGCCGATCGCCAGCCGCAAGATCCGCCAATACGAGGAACAAGGGCTGCGTTCGCTGCCGATCTGCATGGCGAAGACTCACCTCAGCATCAGCGACGACCCCAAACTCAAGGGCGCGCCGGACGGTTTCCGCATTACCATTACGGACATCCGCGCGTCGGCGGGCGCCGGCTTCATCTACCCGCTCTGCGGCGATGTGCGCACGATGCCCGGCTTGGGACGGACGCCAGCGGCAATGAATGTCGATATCGACGAAGACGGTAAAGTGGTCGGATTGTTCTAGCAGAGCGGCAAGAAAAGCGCAGGTCTGTTATCATTGTCTCAATGTGGCGCGGGCGAGTCAACATCGCCTGCGAGTTTCGTAGTGCCAGATGAGTGACACCGGCATAGCGCAGATTGCTAGCGGTGAAAATCTAAGGGGAGGTCCAATTGGCGGAAGCGACTCTCAGCAGCTCTGCGGTTAGCGACCACGCCCTCAGTTATCAGCCGCCCGCCATCAACGGCGACTTCGTCGGCAAGCACATCATCTCTGTCGATCAGTTCAAGCGGCAAGACCTCGACATCTTGTTTGACGCGGCGACTAGCATCCGCAAACGCATTCGCAGTCAGGACCGCGGCCTGACGGAACTCTGCGCCGGCAAGGTGATGGCGTCTCTGTTCTTCGAAGCCAGCACGCGCACCGATATGTCCTTCCAAGCGGCTATGCGCCGTCTGGGCGGGGATGTGATCGCCGTCAGCAATGGCGTGCGTTTTTCGTCAATGTACAAAGGCGAAAATCTCTCCGATACCGTCCGCGCGACCGGCTGCTACTCCGATGTCGTCGTGCTGCGTCATCCGGAAATCGGGTCGTCTTACGAAGCCGCGTATTACCTCGACCGGCTCAACCAGCGCATTGACAATCCCACAGTGGCCATCAGCGGCGGCGACGGCATCGGCGAACACCCGACGCAAGCGCTGCTGGACATATTCACGGTCTTCGATCAGAAGAAGTCGCTGGACAATATGACGATCGCGCTGGTTGGCGATCTGCTGCATGGGCGGACGGTGCACTCGCTGGCCAAGCTCATCGCCTATTACGACGCTGCGGATGTGCGGCTCTGCCTGGTATCGCCTGAGAATCTCCGGATGCCGGCCGATATCACCGAATTGGTGCGGTCGCACGGAATCAAGGTATACGAAACCGACGACTTAAAAGAAATCATCGCTGACACGGATGTGATCTATTGGACGCGTGTGCAAGAAGAGCGCTTTGCCGATTTGGAGGTCTACGAGCGCATCAAAGACCGTTATGTGATGACGCCGCAGGTGCTGGCGCAAACCAAGCCTGATGCGATTCTGCTGCATCCCCTGCCGCGCAAGCACGAGATGGGCACAAGAGAAGACCACGACATCATGGATCTTGACTCCCGCGCGATATACTTCGAACAAATGGAAAATGGCATGTTTGTCCGCATGGCGCTGCTGGTCAAGGTTCTGCGCGGAGTTTATGTCTGATGCCGCTGCTCAAGATCAACGGCATGATCGATCCCCACACTCATCTGCGTGATCTTGACTGGACTCATAAAGCGACCTTTGCGTCGGAGACAAAAGCCGCCATCGCTGGCGGGTATTGGGCCGTTTTCGATATGCCCAATACCGCCCCTTCCACGGTGGACGAGGGGCTGCTGCTGGCTAAAGCCCAGCGCATAGACCGGGCCGCGCATTGCGATTGGGGGCTGTACTTCGGCGCCTCGCAAGCTGATAACACCGCCGAATACGAAGCTATCGCGCGGCGCGTATGCGGCCTGAAAATCTACAACAATTCCACCACCGGCGACTTGCTCATCGACTCCAGCGCCATGCGCGAGCGGCATTATCGCGCCTGGACGCCCAGCAAGCTCATCGCGGTCCACGCCGAAGAAGAGACAGTCGGCAATATACTCGAGCTGGTGCGCAAATACCGGCAGCCGACGCACTTTCTGCACATCAGCAGCGAATACGAGATCAACCTGCTAACAAAAGCCAAAGAAGACGGCTTGCCCGTCACCGTCGGCGTCTGCCCGCATCACCTGTTCCTGACCGAAGACGATCTGCCGACATTGGGCGCTTTCGGATTGATGAAACCGGAATTGAAGCGCAAGTCGGATCAGCGCGCACTATGGCGGGCGATTCGCCTCGGCGCCGTCGACATAATCGAAAGCGACCATGCGCCGCATACCATCGCGGAGAAGGAGTCGGACTCGCCGCCCTACGGCGTACCGGGCCTGGAAACGACGCTGCCCTTGATGCTGCAAGCGGCGCAGGACGGTCGCCTGCCGCTGCAGCGCGCCTGCGACATGCTCTCGCTCAACGTCCAGCGAATATGGCGCATCACGCCGTTGCCCAAGACTTACACCCTTGTCGACACCGATGAAAGCTATGTTATCGAGCGCGAGCATCTCGTCAGCCAATGCGGCTGGTCGCCCTTTGAAGGCATGCGGGTTAGCGGCAGAGTGCGCGAGGTATGGATACGCGGGCACAAAGTCTACGATGGCGAATCCGTGCTGAGCCCGCCCGGCTTCGGCCGCGATCTCTTTGGATTGGTCGCATGAAGACGCGAGCCGCCGGACGCGCGCTGCGCTTCGTCGCTGCCGCGTATCAAGCCTGGAATCGACAGCTCTTCTTCCGCTTGTCGCCTCAGCGCGCCCACGATGCTGTTATCGCATCCCTGCGCTTGCTTGAGCGCTCAAACGTATCGGTGGCTGCCGCGAGATGGTTGCATCGCCGCACTGCGCGCTCCGTCACAGCCGAGGTCGGTGGCGCGCGCCTTTCCGGTCGGCTGATTCTGGCTGCGGGCTTGGTCAAAGGCGATGGCTTCGCCGACGAAGCCGAAGCGCTGCGGGAAGTTTCGGCCGGGCGCAATATCATGCCGGGCTGGCGCATCATGCCGGCGCTGGCGGGACCGGTCGAGTTCGGCTCATTCACCCGTTATCCGCGCTTGGGCAATAGGGGCAGAGTGATCTGGCGCGACGCGGGGACGCAGTCGACACAGAATCGGGTTGGTTTGCGCAACCCCGGCGCCCGAGCCGCCGCGCGCTTTCTAGGCGAACGGCGCCATCAGCTTCCGGCGGAGTTCGGCATCAATATCGCTGTCTCACCTGGCGTCGCAGAAATCGGCCAGCAGGAAGGCGATGTAATTGAAGCGCTCGATTTCTTCCTCGACGCCGGCGTCCAGCCGACCTGGTTCACGCTGAACCTAAGCTGCCCCAACACCGAAGACGATCCGCAGGGTTTCCAGCTAGAGAGCGAAACCAAGCGGCTTTGCGGCGCAATGGTCGCTTGTCTGCGCAGGCACAAGCAGGATATCCCGCTTTGGGTTAAGATCAGCCCCGGCTTGGACGCCGAGCAATACCGGGTATTGATGCGCGTCTGCCACGAAGTTGGCGTCAAAGCGGTTATCGCCACCAACACCAGGGCGCGGCCCAGCCCAGATGACGACGGTGCGTCCGCCGGGGCCGGCGGCGGCGCGCTCTTTCCCGAAGCGTTGGCTGCCCTTCGTCATTTGCTGGCGGAGAGACGCCGCGGCGGTTATGCCGTCGATGTCATTGCTTGCGGCGGGATCCTGGATGGCGCCAGCTTCGACGAGTATCGCGCGCTCGGCGTCAAAGCCGGGCAGTATTGGTCGGCTCTTGTCTATCGCGGTCCCTTGGCTGCCGCCATCATAGAAAGTGAGCTTGCCCGGCATGAGCACGAGTACGAAGCAGTCCATCGCGAAAGCCTTGCTTGATATCGGCGCCGTCGGCTTTTCGCCGGACGCGCCGATTACTTTTAAGTCTGGCATACGCTCGCCGGTCTACGTCGACAATCGCGCGCTGATTTATCATCCGACGGCTTGGCATATTATTGTCGAGGGCTTCAAGTCGCTGATTGACGCGGCGGCTTTCGACTTCGATATTATCGCCGGGGTGGCGGTCGGCGGTGTGCCGCATAGCTCGGCGCTGGCGTACATTTCGCACAAGCCCTCCGTTTTCGTACGCAAGGAGGAGAAGGCGCACGGCAAAGGCCAGCGCATCGACGGCGGCGATGTGCGACGCAAACGCGTTCTGCTGATTGAGGACCTGGTCACCACCGGGGGCAGCAGCCTGTCAGCCGTTGACGCGTTGCGGGCCGCTGGCGCGCGGGTTGCGGATGTATTAGCGATCATCAGCTACGGCTTCAGCGCCGCCACGGAGGCCTTTGATTGCGCCGGCCTGCGATTGCACACGCTGACTGACTTTGCCACCGTGCTGAGCCAGGCGCGAGCGCGCGGCGCGCTGGACGAGGAGCAGATCGCCGTCGTTCGCCGTTGGCTTGCCGATCCGCAGAACTGGGAACAGAAGAGCAAATGAACGCAATCGACAAATACGATTCGCGAGCGCAGGCGATAAACTCCCTGGTCTGCGTCGGCCTGGACAGTGATATCGACAAGCTGCCAAGCGCATTCCGCAGAGGCGGATCGCCTCAGTTGGCGTTCAACCGCAACATCATCGACGCCACCGCCGAATTCGCCGCCGCTTATAAGTTCAACATGGCTTTCTACGAGGTCAATGGCGCCGATGGCTGGCGGCAACTGGCGCAGTCACTGGAATACCTCCGCCAGCGGCATCCCGACATTCTGAGCATCTGCGACGCCAAACGCTCCGATATCGGCAATACCAGCGCAGCCTACGCGCAGGCGATCTTCGGCGAGCTCGGTTTCGACGCCGTCACGCTGACCCCATACCTGGGGCGCGATGCCTTGCAGCCATTCCTCGACCACAAAGACAAAGCTTGCATCATCCTTTGTCGCACTTCGAATCCCGGCTCCGCGGATATCCAGAACCTGGACGCAGGCGGTCGCCCACTCTGGCGGATTGTGGCGGATAAGGTGCAGTCGGAGTGGAACACACAGGGCAATTGCATGATGGTCGCCTCGGGAGCTAACCCGGCTGAATTGGCGCAGATTCGCGCTATCGCCGGCGATATGACATTGCTTGTGCCGGGCATCGGCGCGCAAGGCGGCGACCTCGAGGCTGTACTCAGCGCCGGACTCAATAGCGCCGGGCGCGGGCTCATCATCAATTCGTCGCGGGGCATCATCTTCGCTGCTGACCCCGCCGCCGCAACTGCCGATCTCCGCCGGGCCATAAATGCGCAGCGTTCCTAGCAGCTCACAATCTCACAGCCAGCCAATCAGCCTATCACGGGAATGAAAACCGGCTACGCTAGCATAAAAAGCAAATGAAGCGCTGATAGCGAGCTCGATAAATCCGTGAACGAAAGACCCGCCAACACGCGCCGCTTTGAAAAGTCGAGCACACTGCCTGCCACGCTGGACGCAGTCACACGCTTCCATGAGGACCCGCGCGCCCTGGCTCGCCTGACGCCGCCGCCGATAATCATGCAGCTGCACCGTGATGACCGCCGCTCGCTAAGCGAGGGCGAAATAGAGTTTACGCTATGGTTCGGACCGATTCCATTCCGCTGGATAGCGCGGCATGAGCCCGGGACCAGGCCCCACTCCTTCGCCGACCGGCAAGTCAAAGGGCCGCTGGCTTATTGGCGTCATGAGCACATCTTTCGCGAGGTGGAAGGCGGCGTCGAATTGACCGACCGCATTAGGCTGGCGCACAGGCGCAATCTGCTGGGGGTCTTTACACGGCTCGCCTTTGACGGGCTGCCGCTGCGCATCTTATTCGCCTACAGGCATTGGCGTACGCGTCGCGCTCTAGCGGGCGACTGAGGAGGTGGCGCTAGGGCTTGGACATCATCAGCAATGACAACCTGCCCTTTTGCGCCACGGCGCCGTCCTGCTTGAGGATACGGATATCCAGTGTGACCACGCCCCCGCCCAGACGGCGAGCGGCTTTGGTTTCGGCCACTTTCAGCTCGGCATGGATGGTGTCGCCGATGTAGACCGGGCTGCTGAATTTCATCTCCAGGCCGCGGAAACCCAGCACCGTCCGCTCCAGGATGCCGAGCTGATATGCCTGCCCGACGGCGTAGCTGATGGTCAGCATGCCGTGCGCCACCCGCTGACCCATGAATGAATCTCGGCTGTACTCGGCGTCAGTGTGCATGGGGTTGAAGTCGCCGGTCAGCGCCGCGAATTGCACGAGGTCGGCTTCGGTTATGGTACGCCCGCGGGTGCGCAGCGTCGTGCCGACTTCAAACTCTTCAAAGTAGAGACCGCGAGGCCCGTCGGCTTCAAATTTCACGCGCTATTCTCCCGCCATTCCGCTTGCTTGGTTTTGTCAGAATCAAAAACAGCACCAGACAAACTCCGATGCTGTTTCAGCACAATTTGTGGCTAGCCTAGCCGCCCGCAGATTCGCTGCCGCTATTGTCCGTCGTCTGCTCGATGGCCGGCGGCGAATCCGGATCGATCAAGTCGGCGCTGGCGGGAAAGGCGCTGCCGATCAGCGGCGCAATCACCAGTGAGACGATCGCCAGCAATTTCAGCAAGATATTCAGTGAGGGACCGGACGTGTCCTTGAAGGGGTCGCCGACAGTATCGCCGACCACCGCCGCCTTGTGCGCGTCCGAGCCTTTGCCGCCGTAGTTGCCGGCTTCGATATTCTTCTTGGCGTTGTCCCAGGCGCCGCCGGCATTCGCCATCATCACCGCCAGCATGAAGGCGGATACCAGCGAGCCCAGCAGCACGCCAACCAGCGAAATCGGCGCGACGAAGTCGCCGATTACGTTGCCCTTGCCGATGACCGCCAGCAGCGCCATGCCCACCGGCACGCCCACCGCGATAATCCCGGGCAACAGCATTTGCCTGATGGCGCTGTCGGTGCTGATGGCCACGCAGCGCTCGTAATCGGGCTCTTGCTCGCCTTCCATGATGCCTTTGATTTCGCGGAATTGCCGCCGCACTTCTTCGACGATCTGCTGGGCGGCGTCGCCAACTGCAACCATCGTCAGCGCGCTGAATACGTATGGCAGCAAGCCGCCGATGAACAAGCCGGTGACAAATTGCGGATTCAGCAGCAGTTTAGCCGGTTCGGCCGCGGCGCCCAGCGCGGAACTGCCGCCGGCTGTCAGCGCGGTAATAAAAGCGGCTGTCAGCGCCAGGGCGGTCATCGCCGCCGAGCCGATAGCGAAGCCTTTGCCCGTGGCCGCGGTGGTATTGCCCAGGCTGTCCAGCGCATCAGTGCGGTCGCGAACTTCCTCGGGCAAATCGGACATTTCGGCGATGCCGCCGGCATTGTCCGCTACGGGACCGTAAGCGTCCGTCGCCAGCGTAATGCCCAAGGTCGAGAGCATGCCGACCGCCGCTACCGCCACGCCGTAGAGGCCGGCTTGCGATGTCGCCAGCAAAGTGACGACCACTACCACAATCACCGGCGCCAGCGTGCTCATCATGCCCAGCGCCAGGCCGCGGATGACAACGATGCCGGCGCCGCCTTCCGCCGATGCTGACAGCGCTTTGGTCGGGCCATAAGTATCGGCAGTGAAGTACTCGGTGAAGTAGCCGATCAAGACGCCGCCGCTCAAGCCGCTCAAGGTCGCGATGATGATGCCGCCATTCATATCGCCAAAGGGCAAGCTCAAGCCCAGAACGATGACGACAATGCCGATCATGACGGAGGCGCTGTAGATGCCGGTGCGGATGCTGCCCAGCAAGCGCTCCTGGTCGGCGCCTTCTTCGGTCTTGACCAGGAAGCTGGCGATTATGCTGACGATTAGACCGGCAGACGCCACCAGAATGGGAAAAACTTGCGCCGCCACCAAGCCCTCGCCAACGAAGGCGCCAGTCAAAGTAGCCAGGGAGATCGCCGCGATGATCGAGCTGGCGTAGCTCTCAAAGAGGTCCGAGCCCATGCCGGCCACATCGCCAACATTGTCGCCAACGTTGTCGGCGATGGTCGCCGGGTTACGGGGATCGTCTTCGGGGATGCCGGCTTCGGTTTTGCCTACCAGGTCGGCGCCTACATCGGCCGCTTTGGTGTAGATGCCGCCGCCGACGCGCGCGAAGATGGCGATTGATGTGCCGCCGAAGCCGAAGCCGGCCAGCGCCGACGCCGCTTGAGCCGCATCTCCCAGCTGATTGACAAATACGATGAACAGCAGGCTGATGCCCAGCAGCGCCAGCGAGACGACCATGGTGCTCATCACGGTGCCGCTGGCAAAGGCAACCCGCAGGCCTTGGTTCAAGCTCCGTGAGGCCGCCTGCGCCGTGCGCACATTGGCGCGCACCGCGATGTACATGCCGATATAGCCCGACAAGCCCGAGGCCAAGGCGCCAAATACAAAAGCAACCGCCGTCAAGATGGACATGCCGGAACCCGGTACCTGGCTTAATATCACCAGCGCAATCGTGACAATGATGACCAGGATCGCAACAGCGCGGTATTCTCGGCTGAGAAAGGCTTGCGCGCCCCGTTGTATCGCCGCGGCGATTTGCTGCATTCTTTCGCTGCCCTCGTCTTGCGAAAGCACGAAACTGCGCTGATACAGCGCAAACAGCAGTCCAATCGCGGCCGCTGCGATAGCCAAGGTTACCGTTGTATTCAGATCAATCATGGATTCAGTCTCCCCTGCGCAAAGTTCCATTCGCGCGATTTGAGCACAGGCGACGCGCGTCCCCGCCTGCATACGATTCTATCAGCTTGACTTTGGTTCGCCTGAGAAATACCAAGCAAAAGATGGTAGCGGAAAACGCAAATACTTCAAGCGCCGGCTTGTCGAATCGCGAGTCTGCACGGCGCAGCATTTTGCGGCGGGCGCCGCGCATACGCGGATTTTCGACCCGTTTGCCACCGAGGACACAGGAGTAAATGCAAGTAAGTAATGAGAATGTGGAAAGCCTCTATTCTTACCCCATCCCCCGGCCCCTTGCCCCAGCGAGCTAGGGAAGGGGAGCTTTTCCAGCGAGATTGTTTTCTGCATGATTAACTTGCATTTATTGAGAGGGATACCGCGAAATATGGAGGTGGATCGAGTCAAGGATAATCCGCTGCTTTGCCGAATCTGTCTTTGACAAGATACCTCTAAGCAACCTCTTCGGCGCACTCGGTGGCAGAGTTTATTCGGTATGAAGCAACGACGGATACGTTTCGGCTTTTCAGAGGATCGTGCTACTCGCAGCAGATTCCCCTATAATACGAGGGTGACAGTCGCGCCAAAGCAGCAGACAAGCAATAGACGAAGCAATATGCCACCTACAAAACGGACGGGCGCCCAAGGCGAAGCGCTAGCCCGGCGCTACTTGCGTCAGCGGGGATACCGCATCCTTGACGCCAATTGGTCGAGCCTCTTCGGCGAGCTCGACATTGTCGCCGAGCGAGCGGGCGCTTTGACATTCGTCGAAGTGAAAACACGCCGCGCCGCGGACACGGAAGCCGCGCTGGGCGGGATCACCGTCGGCAAAAAAGAGCGCATGCTTAAAGCGGTCTACCAATACCTAAACGACAAGGAAATCGATCCGGATACGCAGTGGCAGATCGATGTCATCGCCGTCGCGCTGGATGGCAAGCGACCGCCAAAGCTGGATCATGTGGAGGACGCCTTTGACTGGTGAAGCGCGCCCACTTGTCATCGTGCTTGGCCCCACCGGCGTCGGCAAGACCAGCCTGGCCATTGAGCTGGCGCAGTCGCTCGGCGGCGAGATCGTCGGCGCGGACAGCCGGCAGATTTACCAGCACATGGATATCGGCACGGCCAAACCGACCGCCGCCCAGCAAGCATTGGTCCCGCATCACCTGATCGATTTCGTGGCGCCCGATTACAGCTTGAGCCTGGCCGAATATCAGGATGCTGCCTATCGCTGCATTGATGACCTGCATCAGCGCGGAGTACTGCCCCTCCTCGTTGGCGGCAGCGGACAATATATCAGCGCGGTCGAGGAAGGCTGGTCGATACCCCGCGTGCCCCCGAACCCGGAAATTCGCGCCGAATTGGAGGCCTACGTCGCCAGCCGTTCGCCGGTCGCCTTGCACGAGCGGCTGCGAAGCGTCGACCCGCTTTCCGCCGAGAGAATCCACCCCAATAATACGCGCCGCGTGATTCGCGCGCTGGAAGTGCAAATCGTCAGCGGCCGGCCCATCAGCGAATTGCAGCGCAAGCGGCCGCCACCCTATCGCATCATCAGGCTGGGGCTCACGCTGCCGCGATCCAGCTTGTATCCGCGCGTCGACCGGCGCGTCGATGAGATGTTCGCCGCCGGCTTCGTCGCAGAAGTGCAAGGGCTGCTGGACATGGGATACGACCGCGCCTTGCCGTCAATGAGCGGGCTGGGTTATTTGGAAATCGCCGGCCATCTTCTCGACGACATTCCCCTGGAGCAAGCCATCGAGCGAACCAAGTTCAGCACACATGAATTCATCCGCCAGCAAGACGTTTGGTTCCGCGGGCACGACAACGGGATTCTATGGCATAATGTGGAAGACTTGGATTCGGACGCGCTGACGCAAACGCTGCGGAAATGGCTCGCGCGAGCCGATTGATCGTCCTGCCTGGATTAGACGGGCGCAAGCACATGGTCGAATACGGTACGCTGCATTTACTTGCGCCTTTGCAGAGCCTCGTACAGCTTTTTCACCAAAGAGAACACAGAAGTAAGCGCAAGCAAATCATGCAAATACTTACCACAGAGAGCACAGAGGATACACAGAGGGCACTGAGTAAAGCAATTCCCTGATTGTATGCAGCGACAGTTTCCATTTGACGAAGAGCGGCATTGAGCGCTGCGGCATCGCAACAATACAAAACCCTCTGCCAGAGTAAAGCCAAGATGACTTCTCAGAGACTTACGCACCTCAATAGCGAGGGACAAGCCGAAATGGTGGATGTCGGCGGCAAAGCCGAGACGCAGCGACTGGCGCGGGCCGGCGCTACCGTCGTAATGCAGGCGGAAACGCTGCGCCTGATTCGCCAGGGCGACATCAAAAAGGGCGATGTCCTGGGCACGGCGCGTATCGCCGGCATCATGGCGGCCAAACGCACAGCCGAGCTCATCCCCCTCTGTCATCCGCTGCCTATAAGTAAGATTTCGCTCGACCTGTCCCTTGACGACGAATCCAGCAGGATCACAATCGAGGCGACGGTGAAAACCACTGCCCAGACCGGTGTAGAAATGGAGGCGCTTACCGCCGTCACTGTGGCGGCGCTGACCATATACGACATGGCCAAAGCTGTCGACCGCGCCATGCGCATCACGGATCTGCGGCTGCTGGAGAAACGCGGCGGCATCCGCGGCGACTACCTGGCGGAGGCATAGAGGAGGCCATGCGCATCACCGTGCTTTTCTTCGCCACGCTGCGCGATGTCGTCGGCTCGCGCAGTCTTGCGCTGGAGCTGGACGAGGGCGTGACAGACATCAAACAGCTGCGCGCAGAATTGACCGCTCGCTATCCCGCCGCCGCCGATAATCTGGAAGTGGCGCTGGCCGCCATCAATGAAGAATTCGCCTTCGACCACGACTGTTTCGCCGATGGCGCCGAGGTGGCTTTCTTCCCGCCGGTCAGCGGTGGCGCGGTTCCCGAACGACCCGAGATTTTCCGCCTGCCCAGCGAGCCAATCAATCACGACGAAATCATCGGCGCTATTTCTACTCCGCGTACCGGCGCCGTCTGTATGTTCACAGGCATGGTTCGCGGACTGACCGCCAAAGACGGCCATCTGCCAAATACGGAATACCTGGAATACGAAGCCTATGAGCCGATGGCGCTGGCGAAGATGCAGCAAGTCGCCGACGAGATTCGGGCGCGTTGGGACAAAGTCGAGGGCATCGCCATCATCCAGCGCGTCGGTACACTGCAGGTCGGCGACAACACTGTGCTCTGCGCCTGCTCCGCGCCACACCGCGATGACGGCTGTTTCGAAGCCGCCCGCTATGGCATCGACCGCTTGAAAGAGATCGTGCCGGTCTGGAAAAAAGAAGTCGGCAAATCCGGCGAAACCTGGATTGAAGGCGACTACCGTCCGACGGCCAAAGACGCGCAATAACAGCCAGGATCAAATGGACAAGTCGGCGAATGCAATCAGCAACTTTGAAGCGATACTGGGAATCAGCTTCAAATATCCCGAGCTGCTGAAGCAAGCCCTCACCCACTCGTCCTTTGTCAATGAATACGAAGGCAAAGCCGCAGTCCGCGACAACGAACGGCTGGAGTTTCTCGGTGATGCCGTCATTGATATCGTTGTGGCCGACATGTTGTTTCGCCGATTCCCTGATGCCAGCGAGGGCCAGCTGACGCAATTGCGCGCGGCGCTCGTCAGGACCGAGTCGCTGGCGCAGATCGGGACGCGCTTCCGCCTGGGCGAGTTTCTGCGTATTGGGCGCGGGGAGGAACTCAGCGGAGGGCGCGAGCGGCTGACGATTCTCTGCCAGGGTTTCGAAGCGGTTGTCGGCGCCATATTCGTCGACCGTGGGCTGGACGCTGCGGTCGAGATTGTGTCGCCGCCGATGCTCGAACTCCTGGACGAAACCATATCAAACAGGCTGCACATTGACGCCCGCAGCGAATTGCAGGAACTCACTCAAGGGCGCCTGAACACAGTACCGACCTACGAGGTGGTCGGTTCGGCTGGACCAGAACACGAGAAAGAATTCCGCGTCGAGGTTGCCTTGGGTGACAAGGTAATCGCCAGCGGCAGCGGAGGCAGCAAGCGCTCGGCAGCCCAGGCGGCCGCCAGCGCTGCGCTGGAGCGGCTCGAAAGAGAGGGTTTCCCCGGTTCAGTCGATGAAGCGCACGGCGAGTCCTGACATCAGAAGCGCCGCCGGCCGAAACAATTCTCGCATATCCGATAGCGATGACGCGACGGCAGTAGCGCGCCGCAGGACCGGCAGCGTCTGGCGATATTCAGCTTGCGCAGCAGAGCCTCGTCGATCGACAGCGACCACTCGCGCCGTTCTTCCCGCACCTGCGCGTGGGCGTCGCAGAATTGCGCGAATTCGCGCCGCCGCGACAGCCACAAATATATGTCGGCGCTAGCGATTGAGAACTCGGTCGCTTCCAAGTCGCCGCCATCCCGTATCGGCGAGGGCGCGTCGGGCGGCAGCGGAATCTGATAATTCTCCAGGATCATGTAGGCGCAGTCTTGCCAGTAAGCCCGCGTGGCCTTGCGCGTCGGCGCATTAACCAGCTGCAGCGCGCTGGCCAGGCCCAGCCGTTGGATCTCCTCGTCCGAGAGCATTTTCGCCAATTCGATGCGTTCGTCCAGGTCCGCCGTCGTGATCACAGCCCGCAGTTCTTCGGGAATCGACTTGAGTTCAGCCCATTGCGCCAGTTGTTCCGCCAAGTTGCCAGGAATTAGATCCAGGTCGTCAACCGTGGGCGCCACGCGCGCGAAAGTCAGTTCGGCCGGTTCCTGCGCGTAGAGCTCGCGAATGACAGCCAGGTCGGCCCGGCTCATGGCGGCGATCAGGCCGGTGGTCGACATGCCATAGCGTCCCGCGCGCCCGCCGATCTGATGAACTTCGCTGGGGTAAAGCCGGCGGTCATTCTTGCCGTCGAACTTCTCCACATCATAGAAACAGACCACATCCGCCGGCAAATTCAAGCCCATGCCAACTGCATCGGTCGCGATGCAGATCTCGGTCTCGCCCGCGGCGAAACGATCCGCCTGGCGCCGCCGCACCTCGGGCGGCAAGCTGCCGTAGACCACCGATACCGCCCGACCCAAGCGTTCGAGTTTCATCTTCAGGTCAAGCACAGCACGTCGGGAGAAGGCCACTAGTATCGTTGAAGCCGGCAGCGTTTCGAGCGTGAAATGGCGCTCGGCCACGGCGATTGGCGCCAGCCGCTGATGTTCGACCAACTCGCATGGAATCTCGGCGGCTTCGGCCAGCACCTCGATGAGCCGGCGGGCGGTGGGCGGGCCGATGATATGCATCTCAGGCGCAGCCGACTCCATCAGCGCGCGCGTCCAGGCCCAGCCACGGTCGGCGTCGGCCAGCATCTGCGCTTCGTCGACGATGACGCAGGCGCCGCTCTCGGTCGCGTTGAACATTTCAATCGTCGCTGCCGTGATGCGCGCGCCATCTACCGGGATGTATTCCTCGCCAGTCAAGAGGCTGCAGGCCACGCCTTCGCCGTTGAGGCGATCGAAAATCTCATAAGCCAGCAGCCGCAGCGGCGCCAGGTACCAGCCCGAGCCGGCGTCCTTCAGCGCTTGGAGAGCATCATGTGTTTTGCCGCTATTCGGCTCGCCGATATGCAAATAGAGCTGCTGATGCTCGCGATAGGCATTGCGCCACTTGGGGAAAGCGTCAATCAGACGATTGCGCAGCTTCTTCTTGGCTTCTTGCCGCCGCCGCCGTCGCGAGCGACTGCCGCGCTTGCGATTGGGTTTTCCTTCTTCCTTGTCTTCAGTCTTTGCGACCAGCAGCTGATAGAACTCCGCGTAGGTCTCCGGCAAATTCCACAAGCCGCGTACATCGCGCCAAGTCAAGTTTTTGGCCGATAATCCCATCTCGCTCAACTGGCCTTTGAGGCGACGCTTGTCCATCCCAAGCGCAGCGCTTAGCGTATCCGGCCCCAGGCGCTCATAGCCGGCGATCATCTCGCTTAGATCCGGATCGGCGGCGGTAGGCTTGAAGCTGTAAACCGGGAAACGCAGCTTGCCGCGCGGGTCCAGAAAGCTGTCCAGCGCCAGCTCGGTCGCCGCGTGGCGCAAGGTCGCCGAGTTGACGCCGGCCAGCCGCGCCGCCTGTTTCAAGGTATAGCTGCGCGAGCAAACACGCTTTTCTACCGGATCATCCTTCTTCTCGCGCCCGGCGTTGTCGCGCAGTTGGTCGCCGCATAGCTCCAGAACGCTTTGCCAGGCTTCGGCATCTCCGCCGGCCCGCGGCTCGCGGTCGCCGAGCCTCTCTTCGATTGTCTTTTCCAAGCAATTGCTCCCATAGCGCGATAGCCCGGGCGGTTACCAGCGGTAATGTGGCTCGCCCGTACTATCGCGACTGTCTTTGCCAGCCGATTCCCTTTGGCTCGCGGGCTCAGTAAACAGCGACGCCTGCTCAAGAGACTCCATGGCATAATGCCGCAGAATCCGCTTTACCAGCGCTGTCTTGCGAGGCGTCGCCAGGCTGATCTCGGCGGCAAAACGAGCCGGGTGTTTTTGGCCCTTCTGTCGATTGCAGTCCGGGCAGGCGACCGCCAGATTCTCGGCTGTATTGGCGCCACACTGCTTCAAACTGATGATATGATCCAGCTCAAAGGCATCATTGACCAGCCCGCGGCCGCACCATTCACACAGCCCGCCGGATTCAAATATGCGATGGCGCAGATCAGAAGCGCTCAGCCGTCCGCTGGCGCGCGCTTGTTTGGCCCGCGTATTCAAGGCAGAAGCATACTCTTCCAGAGCGGCGCTATCAAGATGATCTTGATACTTCATTCGGCTGATTCGTCCTGGGGATTGTCCAGCCGGAAGCCGTGACCCCGCACCGTAACAATGTACTGATGCTCGCTGTCGTACTCGGCCAGGCGGTCCCGCAAGCGCCGCACCAGCGCGTCAATCGCCTGCTCGCTGACGCCCAGGCCCATGGCGTCCGGCCATACGGCGTCCATGACATCGTTGCGGCTGCAGACCCCGCCTTGGCTGACGAACAGGATCTCAAGCAGGCGGTATTGCGGCAAGCTCAAGGGCGGATCCACCGTTTCGCCGCGGATGACAACCTCGCGCGATTCCGGATCCAGACGCAAGCGCAAACCCGTCATGGCGCTAGAGGGAATGACATCGGGCAGCATACGGGAAGTCGAGGGCGCGGTCCCGCCCGAGCCTACAAAGCGCAGGCGTATATCTTTGGCGATGCGGATTTCATCGCCGTCCTCCAATTGGCGCATGCCGGTCAAGCGATAGCCATTTACCCAGGTGCCGTTCTTGCTGCGCATGTCCTCGATGACGCAGGCGCCACCTTCCATTATGATCTTCACATGCTGCCGGCTTATCTGCCTTACCGGTATTACAATATCACAACCATCGTCCCGGCCCAGCACCATCTCCGGACTGTCTACTACCCAGTGCGGGTTGGACAAGGAACCGTCCAGCCAAACAATGATCGGAAATTCATCACTTGTTTGGGACATTAGAACGACTCACCTTCACCATTTGCCAATTCTGCTTTCTTAATTCAGTTTCTTTTAATTATACAGCAATATCATTTTCGCCACGAACGCGCATTGTTGCGCCCGGCGCCAGACTGTATAATCGCCGCTTGCAGGGTCGGTAAGCAGGGGGCGCTTCTTGGCAGTTTTCCGGCGCGGACTTTCCAAAACACGACAGTCGTTCTTCGGCCGCATCTCGCAGATGCTGGGCAATACCGAGATTGACGAGGACACCTGGGAGGACATGGAAACGCTGTTGATCCAGGCGGATGTCGGCTTCGACACCACTGTGAATGTGATCGGCAGTTTGCAGAACCGCGTGCGCAGCGAAGGCATGACCAAGACCAGTCAGCTGCAGGGCGCGCTCAAGGAGACCTTGTCCGGCTTGCTGGACTTCCCGCCGGCGATGGACATCTCCGGCCGCGAGCTGTCAATCATTCTGGTGGTCGGCGTCAACGGATCGGGCAAGACGACATCCATCGCCAAGCTGGCGCATCGACTGCAAAACTTGTCGCGCCGCAAGGTGATGATCGCCGCCGGCGACACCTTCCGCGCGGCCGCCATCGAACAGCTGCAGACCTGGGGCAGCCGAGTGGATGTGCCTGTCATCGCCAACCGGCCGGGCTCCGACCCGGGCGCGGTAGTCTTTGACGCCACAGTCGCCGCGAAAGCCCGTGGCCATGACGTGCTGCTGATCGACACCGCCGGACGTCTGCAAAACAACTACAATCTCATGCGCGAGCTCACCAAAATCAGCGAAGTCTCGGGAAAAGTCGTGCCTGATGCGCCGCATGAAGTCCTGCTGGTGCTGGACGGCACCACCGGCCAGAACGCCATCGAGCAAGCCAGGAGCTTCCAGGAATCGGCGGGCGTCACCGGCGTCATCGTCACCAAGCTCGACAGCACGGCCAAAGGCGGCATGGTCTTCTCCATATTTCATGACCTGCGCCTGCCCGTACATTATCTGGGATTGGGAGAAGGGGTCGACGACCTGGTGCTATTCACGCCGGAATTCTTCGTCGAGAGCCTCTTTGACGACGAAGATGACTAGACAGGTTGACCGCTGCCTTGATCATCACCAGCGAGCAGAATAGCCGAATCAAGCAAGTTAAACGCCTGCGCAGCAAACGCGGCCGCGCCAATGCCGGGCGCTTCCTGATTGATTACGGACGCGACTTGCAGCGGGCGCTGCGCTGCGGCTACACCATTGACTACCTGCTGCACTGTCCGGAAATGGCCGCGGTCCCGAGGCTGGGCGAAGTCGAGATGCATCAGGTCACGCCGCAGCTGATGAAGCTCATCAGTTATCGAGAGAATCCCGACGGCATGGTCGCGGTCATGCGCAGTCGACCAGCCAGAGGACCGCTTGAACTTGGCCAATCCGACTTCAATCATGTCGCTGTGCTGGTCGAGTTGAGCGTTCCGGGCAATGTCGGCGCCCTGCTGCGCAGTGCCGACGCCGCCGGCATCGACGCGGTCATACTGGTCGATTGCGCCCTCGACCTCTATAATCCCAATGTCATTCGCAGCAGCACAGGCGCTTGCTTCCGCGACAATGTGTTCAAGCTTGGAACTAGCGAAGCGATCGCCTGCTTGCGGCAGAAGGGCTTCCAAATTGTAGCCGCCGCTGTCGACGGCGCCACAAGCCTCTTTGATCTCGACTTTGGAGGAAGAACTGCCATCGTCTTGGGTTCGGAGGACCAGGGGCTGCCCGAGCCCTGGTTGGCGCAAGCGGACCAACTCGCGCGCATACCGATGGCCGGCGCTATGAGCGATTCGCTGAATGTATCCGTCAGCGGCGCGATACTCATGTACGAGCGATACCGACAGCAGAACGCGGCCCGCCACAACACAGAAAGGTGAAGCCGGGCAATTGCCCGCGCCAACAATGGACAATATCATCAGCCAGCTGAGCGAATTCAAGCGGCAAATCGACGAATTGATGGCGCGGATTGACATCGCCGGCAAGCAGCTAATCATTGACGAACTGGAGAGCGAGGCCAGCGAGGGCGACTTTTGGAATAATCCCGATGCGGCGCAGAAGACCATGCAGCGCCTCTCCAAGCTTAAGTCTGCCGTCGACCGCTGGGGCACGCTGGCCGGCCGCATCAGCGACGCCATTGAGCTCGCCGAGATCGCCGACGGTGATATGCAGGCGGAACTCGAAGCCGAAACCGCAGCGCTGAGCGAAATCGTCGAAGCTATGTCCCTGCAAGCCATGCTGGCGGGCGATTATGACAGCGAAGACGCTATCTTCGCCATACACGCGGGCGCCGGCGGCGTCGATGCGCAGGACTGGGCGGAAATGCTCGAGAGAATGTACCTGCGCTGGATGGAGCAGAACGGCTACAAGGCGGAGATCCTTGATCGCAGCAACGGCGACGAAGCCGGTCTCAAAAGCGTGACAGTCAGCGTCAAAGGCGAATATGCTTACGGCTATCTGCAGAGCGAAGAAGGCGTGCATCGGCTTGTGCGCCTCAGCCCCTTCGACAGCGCCAGCCGCCGCCATACGTCATTCGCCAAAGTGGAGCTCTGGCCCGATATACAGAGCGATATAGAAATCGAAGTCGAAGATCGCGACATCCGCATTGATACCTATCGCGCCAGCGGCGCCGGCGGCCAGCATGTGCAGAAGAACGACACCGCCGTGCGCATCACGCATCTTCCCACTGGCGTCGTCGTGCAATGCCAGAACCAGCGCAGCCAGGCGCAGAACCGCGACCGCGCCATGCAGATTCTCAAAGCCCGGCTCTTCGAGATGGAGCGCGCCCGGCAAGAAGCGGAAATGGCCGAGCTGAAAGGCGAGAATGTCGACGCCGGCTGGGGCAATCAGATCCGTTCCTATGTGCTGCATCCCTATCAGATGGTCAAAGATCATCGAACCAGCGTCGAAATCGGCAATACCACTGCTGTGCTCGACGGCCGGCTGGGCGACTTTATCGAAGCCTACCTGAGACATAAAGTCAGCGGCTAGCTCGCGTCTGCATTTCACGCCAAGCGCGTGCAGACGGTCAGCCAGCCTCTCTGCTCAGGGCAATCGCATCAAAATGAGTATGCGCTTTGATGAACATATTACAAACCTAAATTTAACCACAGAGACACAGAAGTAAATGCGAGTAAGTAATTAAACAGTCTGCCACAAATTCTACCCCCCTCAGTCCCCCCGAATCATCGGGGGGAAGCTTCGACGTACTTGTGCTGCTCCCCCTCTCCGATGATTCGGGGAGGGGCCGGGGGTGGGGTAGACCGGCACGAATGTCGCATGACTTACTTGCACTTACTGAGAGCACAGAGAAAAGTCTCTCATTTATAAAATTGTGAAATTGCACTGCTATTTTGGATGCCGTTACAGGCATTTTTACCCATTAGCGCCAAGATCCTACGAGGAGTTCTGCCTTGAATAGAACTAAACTCGGTGTCGACGGGCTGTGTGGACGCGCCCTACGCGACCCTCTGCGCTCTCTGTGTTGAAATATATTTTGATGCGATTGCCCTGCCTCTCTGCTCCAGAGCAATCGCACCACTATTCGGAAAATGCTTTGAGGATTTGCCATCGAAGCTTATCGTTCCGCGCTGACTGTAATCGCTTGCGCCGCAGGCTGATTTTTTTGGGGTGTTTTTTGAGCAAAGCCAAGGCGATATGCTGTAGCACAGCGAAATTTTCTGGGCTGTGTCCTACACGAATACGGCTGTCGTCTTGCCGAAAGGTCACATCCAAGACCCGATGGAGTTTATTTTCAATGTGCCAGTGCGAACGAATTATTCGCTGGAGTTGATTGGCATCCTTCCCTTGTAAAGAGGAGATAAAATAGCGCGTCTGCGTGTTTTGCCACTGCCCATCCAGTAATTGGGCATGTTGGACGCGGACTAGCGACTGCAAGCGCGTCCAGCCTTCTTGCTGGCTTAAGTCATTCAAGACAGCGGCATCGGTCATCACTTCACAGACCCGGCGCTCGACACGACCACGCGGCTTGCTGATTTCTTCGTTGTGACTATATTGACCTATCAAGCGCGGATGGCGGTCATCCGCATAAGCGAAAAGGGACTGGGCTGCATCGTACAAACTGCCCTGATTTTCCTTTAAGGCTATGACATAATCCGCTCCGTGCTCGCTAACAATAGACTTCACGATGTCTTTCTGACAGCCCATCGCGTCCAAAGTCACGATACAGCCTTTCAAATACAGCAATTTCAGCAATTCGGGAATTTCAGGTATCTCATTGCTTTTCGCGTCCACAGCGCGCTTGCCCAAGACCAAGCCGGCTTCCACTGACCAGGCATGCAACAGATGCAAGGCGCTCTTTCCTTGCCTACGATCATGGCTGCGCCGCATCGTCTTGCCGTCTATTGCCACAATATCGCCTTCAGCTAATACTGGCTTGATGCTGCTAATCCAATCTTGGTAGCACAACTGTACCTGCTGAGGGTCTAATAGTTGGAAGACGCGGGCAAATGTATCGTGCGAAGGAATACCGTTAGGCAACTCTAAAAATCCCCTTAACCATTCCTCTTTATCCTCGCCAAAATCAACAATGTCCACCCAGGTCTCGGCGCCGCTGATCACCGCGCAGATCGCGATGATGATGATATCCAGCAACGGGTGTAATTGACCATGTTCGCGACGCGGATCTTCTAAACTGGCAAAGGCCTCCGCTATGCCACTTGGGCTCATCTCGGGCTCTCCTCATCCGTATTGATGAACCCATTCTATTCACCTTTCATTTCTTGGTGCGATTGCTCTGCTCTCTGCTCGAAAAACGCGACAACGCAGCCAGAGTATGCTAATCTATGGTGGACCATTTCCCTCAAGGTGACGGCCGTATGTTGACTTCAGCCGACCTCTATTCGCGCGATCTCGAGTCCCTCCTGAACTCGCTGCCTGACTTCAAACCCCATGAAGTTGACCTGATAACCGCCGCCTACCAGCGGGCGGAACAAGCCCACAGCGGGCAGCGGCGCAAGTCGGGCGAGCCCTATTTCACACACTGCGTGGCGGTAGCCAGTATCCTGGCCGAGATGCAGATGGATGCGGAGTCCGTCGCCGCTGGTTTGCTGCACGATGTGGTGGAAGACAGCGATGTCAGCATTGAGCTGCTGCGCGGCGAATTTGGCGGCACAATTGCCAAGCTGGTAGATGGCGTCACCAAATTAAAAAACTTGCCGATCAAGAATGTTTCCGCGACCGGCGACACGCGCCGTTCCAGCGCCATCAACCGCGAAATGGAATATATTCGCAAAATGCTGCTGACCATGGGCGATGACGTGCGCGTGGTCCTGATCAAGCTGGCCGACCGCCTGCACAATATGCGTACGCTGGGTTATATGCCGCGGCACAAGCAGCAGTCGGTGGCGCAGGAGACGATGGACATCTTTGCGCCGCTCGCCAATCGACTCGGCATCTGGCAGATGAAATGGGAACTGGAAGACCTCAGCTTCCGTTACCTGAATCCGGATGCCTATCGTTCGATCGCCAAAGCGCTGGACGAGCGGCGAGACGAACGCGAAAGCTACGTCAAGCGCATCAAGGAACGCCTGACGAGGGAGCTGGGCAAAGCCAAAATCATTAATGTGACCATCACCACTCGCCCCAAGCATATCTACAGCATTTACAGCAAGATGACCAAGAAAGACCTGCCGCTGGAACAAATCTACGACATCCGCGGCATGCGCGTCCTGGTCGATACCCTGGCGGAATGCTACCTGGCGCTCGGCATAGTGCACAATCTCTGGCGTCCCATTCCCGGCGAGTTCGATGATTATGTCGCCAATCCCAAAGACAACTTCTACCGAAGCCTGCACACCGCCGTACACGATGACGAAGGCAAGACCGTCGAGGTGCAGATTCGCACCTGGGAGATGCATGAAGACGCCGAATACGGCATCGCCGCGCACTGGCGCTATAAAGAAGGCAAAAACGGGCACGACCAGGCCTTCGAACAGCGTCTCGAGTACTTGCGCCGGCTGATGGAATTCGGCCCCGAGCTGAATGACGCCTCGCAATTCGTCGATACAGTGAAATCCGAGGTGTTTCAGGACCGTGTCTACAGTGTGACGCCGAATGGCGACATCATCGACCTCCCCGTCGGCGCCACGCCAATCGACTTCGCTTATCATATTCATACCGATGTCGGCAATCGCTGCCGCGGCGCCAAGGTCAACGGCCGCCTCATGCCGCTGAATTACAAGCTGCAGATGGGCGACCAGGTGGAGATCCTCACGGCCAAGCGCGGCGGACCCAGCATGGATTGGCTCAATACCGATCTCGACTACGCCATCACCAACCGCGCGCGCACCAAGATCCGCCATTGGCTGCGCAAGCAGAATCGCGACAAGCATATCACCATGGGACGCGAAGTGCTCGAGCGTGAGCTCAAACGGCTGGGCGTGTTGGAGAAAGTCACCTTCGAGTCGGTCGCCAAGCTGCACAATTTCGAAAAGCTCGACGACTTCCTGGCCGCCATCGGCGCCGGCGACGTCACCGGCCCGCAGATCACCAATCGCGTCTTGGAAGAAGAACGCCGCAAGTCCGCCGAGAGCGTCAGCGATGACGACCTGCTGAAACCGCGATCGAAACCGGCCGGCGCCAACGTCGCCAAAGGCGTCAGCATCATGGGGGCCGGCGGTCTGCTCGTTAATCTGGGGCGCTGCTGCGCGCCTATGCCGGGTGACGACATCATCGGCTACATCACGCGCGGACGCGGCGTCACCGTGCACCGCGAAGATTGCCCGAACATCGCCGCCTCGCGCGAGACCGAGCGCCTGATCGATGTCTCGTGGGGACCGGAGGACGAAGCGCAGCGCTACCTGGTCCCGGTCGAGGTGGTCGCCTTTGACCGCGAAGGACTCTTGCGCGAGATCAGCACCATCATCGCCGATCAGCGGGTGAACATCGCCTCGATCGACGTCAGTACCCGCCAGCACATCGCCACGCTCAACTTCGAATTGGAAATCTCCAGCAACCAACAGCTGACGCGCATCCTCAACCTGATCGACTTGGTGCCCAATGTCGTTGAGGCGCGCCGCCGCAACACCGGCTGAGCCCGCGCCGCGCCATGCATATCACATTGCTTGAATCCTATTACGGCGGCAGCCACAAGACCTGGGCGGACGGATTCCAGCGCTTCTCGCAACACGAAATCGAGCTTATCACCATGCCACCGCAATTCTGGAAATGGCGCATGCAGGGCGCAGCCATCACTTTCGCGCGTCTGCTGGATTCGCGGCCCGATCTCATCATCGCCTCCAGCATGATCGACCTGTCCATTTTCCGCGCCCTGACATTTCGCCAGCTGGGAGATGTGCCGATCGCCCTGTATCTGCACGAGAATCAATTGTCGTATCCGCAGAACCAACGCCAAGGGCATGGCTGGCGCTACGGCTTCATCAACTACGTCAGCGCGCTCTGCGCCGATGCCGTCTTCTTCAACAGCGAATTTCACCTGGCCGACTTCATGCAGCAGCTGCCGCGCATGCTCAAAAACTTTCGCGATTACTACGAATTGCAGACGATAGATGAAATCAAAGCCAAGTCACGCGTACTGCCGGTTGGCATCGATCTGCAGCGCTACGACCAGTACCGCGCCGTCAAAGACAAAGACCAACCGCCGACGATCTTGTGGAACCACCGCTGGGAGGAGGACAAAGACCCGGCCACATTCATCTACAGCATGATCAAATTAGTCGCCGAGGGTCATGATTTCAAGCTGGCCATCACCGGCGAGCATTTCGGCAAGATGCCCGCGGTTTTTAACGCGGCGCAATCGCTGCTGCGCGACAATCTGATACAGTTGGGCTACGTCGAATCATTCGCGGAATACGCGCGTCTGCTCTGGCAATCGGATTATGTGGTGAGCACCGCCTGGCAAGAATTCTTCGGCATGTCGATCTGCGAGGCGATCTACTGCGGCTGCCTGCCGATCTTGCCCGACCGCTTGAATTACCCGCACCTGCTGCCCTACGAGCTCAAACCGGCCTGCCTGTACAAGCGAGACCGGCTCACGGCGCAATTGCGTTATCATCTGGAAGGCAGCGATAGGCTGGATACCAGCGCGCTGAGAGCGAAAATTACGGCCTTTGACTGGACTGTGGTGGGGCCGCGTTACGATGCTGAACTGGAGGACCTGGTCAATCGTCATCGCTCAGAGCGGGGTCGGCGCCATTCGTCGAAGCGCTGATGTCTTCGTCTTCGGCGGCCTCCGCCTGGTTCAACAGCGCTTCGATCTCTTCCAGGCTGAGTTCTTCACCCGCCGGCAGATCATCTGCGGGCATGTCAATCCGCTGGCGATACTCCACGACGCCGATGACTGACTCTTTGTCACGCAGCGCGATGACGGGTTTGATTCCTGTAGCCTCAAGCTCAGTTATTGCCGCCAAGCCCAAGGTCATGTATTTGGCTTTGCCCCGGCTGGTCACAACCAGGCAGGTGTCGTTTAAGCGGCCCACAGCGGCAGCGACAAACTCGCTTCCGCGGCTATTGGCGTCGCAGAGTTGCTTGCCTACCCCGCCGCGATTTTGTGATTGAATTTTTGAGAGTTCAGTAAGATTGGCTTGCCCCCGTTTGTCCACGTGCCAAAAGTGGGTTGCCTTCTTCGCTATGAGACAAGCAGCGACCGCGCGATCGTCCTTTAACCCGATTCCGCGTACGCCGCCCGATGCCATACCAGTGGCTCTTACATAATCCTCGCTGAAACGAATGGCGTAGCCCTTTGCTGTTGTCAGGAGGATCTCATCCTCGCCTCTGCTGTAAAGCACGGCGACGACGCGGTCGCGCTTCGCCAGCCTCATCACGCTGAATTCGTGAGACATCACGCCGGGCAACTCCAGCATTTGCAGGCGCTTGACTTGGCCCTGCGCCGTGAATAAGCAGACGTATCCCGTTTGCAGATCCGCCGGCAAGCAGAGAAAGGAGACAATCTTTCGTTTTGCGCCAAGGTCGGTCAGATCGCTGTAACGAAGGCCGTCGGCCGCTTGCTTTACTTGCGGTATCTGTTGAACGGGCAGAGTCGCGCAATAACCGTCGTGGGCAAATAGATACAGAATCTGCGCCGTTGTGCTATGTTGCAGCAGACGCGGCGGCTGCTTGGTCGTGGTGGTGATCTTGGGCGCATCGTCGCCGTGCGTCCGGCCCAGATCGCCCTTGGTGCTGAGCATGACCACAGTCTGCTCTTCCGGCATCAGGAAATCGGCCTGCGTCACGCCGGTCGCCTCGCCCTCGGAGACAATCGTGCGCCGCCGGTCGCCGAACTCTGCTTTCACCTTTTTCAGCTCCGCGGCAATATGCCCGCGCTGCTTCGCCGGGCTCGCCAGCAGATTTTCCAGCGATTTGATCAAACGGCGCTTTTCTTTGTATTCATCGCGAATGCGGCGGATTTCCAGTGAGGCCAGGCGCCGCAAGGCCATGTCCAAAATAGCCTGCGCCTGAATCTCGGTGACGGCAAAGTTCTTGACCAGGTTCTTGCGCGCCGTGTGAGTGTTGCGCGATTTGCGAATGGCGCTGATGACCGCGTCCAGATTGTCCAGCGCGATGATCAGCCCCTCGAGCACATGCGCCCGTTCGCGCGCCCGCGCCAAATCGAATTCGCTGCGGCGCAGGACCACTTCCAGCCGGTGCTCCAGGAAGACGCGCAGGGCCTGCTTCAAACCCAGGGTACGCGGCTGCCCGTCGACCAAAGCCAGCATGATAATGCCGAAAGTCGATTGCAGCGGCGTCAACTTAAAGAGTCGCTTTAATACGTCGGTGACGTCGGCGCCGCGCTGCAATTCGATGACCAGCCGCACCGAATTCTGACGGTCCGATTCATCGCGCAGGTCGACCAATCCGTCCAATTTGCCAGCCCGCACCAGGCTGGCGATGCGCTCCACCAGCGTCGTCTTGTTGGTCTGATAAGGCAGTTCGCTGACGATGATGCGCGATTTGCCGCGCCCCATATCCTCAATATGCACTTTGGCTCGCAGGGTAATCTTGCCGCGCCCGGTGGCCATGGCCTGCCGCAGCATATTATCTTCGCCGCGCATTTTGAACATGACGCCGCCGGTGGGAAAGTCGGGCCCCTTGACGAATCGCATCAGCTCGTCAACATCGATTTCTTCAAGCCGCTGCCAATTCTCAAGCATATGCACCAGCGCGTCGCAGATTTCGCCCAGGTTGTGCGGCGGAATATTCGTCGACATGCCCACGGCGATTCCAGACGCCCCGTTAATCAACATGTTCGGCGCCATCGACGGCAGCACGGCCGGCTCATTGAGCGTACCGTCAAAATTCTCGACGAAATCCACGGTGTCCTTGTTGATATCGACGAGCAACTGGTCGCCGATTCTGGCCGTGCGCGCTTCGGTGTAGCGCATGGCGGCCGCGCCGTCGCCATCGATGCTGCCGAAGTTCCCCTGCCCGTCGATCAGCATGTAGCGCATGGAAAAGTCCTGCGCCATACGCACCATCGTTTCGTAGACAGCGCCGTCGCCGTGTGGATGATATTTGCCCAAGACCTCGCCAACGATTCGAGCGCTCTTCTTGTGCGTGCTGCCGGCGCCAATGCCCATGTCATGCATGGCGTACAAAATCCGCCGATGTACCGGTTTCAGCCCGTCGCGCGCGTCCGGCAAAGCACGCGACACGATCACGCTCATGGCGTAGCTCAGGTAGGCTTCGCGCATTTCGCTTTCGATATTAACCTGATGATTGGATTGATCTGTCATTGCGCGACCTCGCCGGAATCCACCATCGACGTTGTAAACCGAATTGCGACTGTCGTCATCGTTAGCGCTACCGGGCAGACTGGCCGGCGTAAATCCAGGCTTGGCACAGCCGTCGTCTATGTGACGACTTAAGAATCCATCCGGTCAATCTGACTACTGCCGGCTGCGGCTTCGCAACAGGCCTAAAGCGTATAAGAATCGTCGGGAGCGCGACGATAGTAACTCATGCGGACTTCAGTTTCTCATTGTAGAATGTCTTCTGAGAGCGTGTCAAATGCAATCGCGCCTTCTACGCCAACCAACTGACCCAAAAAGACTCCAACTTGCGCCGACTTTCCGACAACTACCCGCCGCACAGCCTTCCAGCGGATCGCTTTCGGCCAAAGCCAGTCAAATGCTGAGATTACTCGTACTTGTGTTGCTCTGCCCGGCTTTGTTCGCTTGCTCCGGCGAGGTTCCGGTGAGCATTGCGCCCGAGGTGCAGCTGACCGCCAAGAATGTCGAACCGACGATAGCAGACGTCAACGGCGCGCAACAGCCTACGGCCGCGCCCACGGGCCGCGGCTCGCCAGCGGCGGAGACAGGCGCTCAGGATTTCGGCCCCATTGTAGGTCCGAAGTATACGCAGCCGCCGACCAATACCTCCAAGCCGCCGACCCCGACGACAGTCGTCACCCAACCCGGCAGCGCCTATACCACTCCGGTAGCCCTTGACCAGACGCGACTCGACCCGGCCCGCATGGGCATTCAGCTGCATTACAATATTGATGTCAACGGCTGGGAGCACAGCCTGCAGCAGATCAAGCCGCTGCGGGTCAACTGGGTCAAGGTGCAAGCGTCCTGGGAATGGCTGCAGCCCGACCGCGCCGGACAATTTGACCAGAACTTCCGCCTGTTTCAACTGCACGTACAGAAAGCCGACAAGTACGGCTTCCAGGTGATGCTGAGCGTCGTCAAGGCGCCTCACTGGGCGCGGCACACTAATCGAAACGAAGACGGCCCGCCCGATGACTTGAACCAATTCGCCGCCTTCCTGCGGCAGATTATGGAGCAACTCGGACCCTACATCGACGCCATCGAAATCTGGAATGAGCCCAATTTGCGCCGCGAATGGACCGGCAACCGTCCCATCAGCGGCGCCAGCTATATGGAACTTTTCCGCGTCTCCTACGACACCATACGCGCCTACTCGCCCAATATCACGCTGATCACCGCCGGGCTGGCGCCGACAGGCAATCACAGCGGGGTCTCGGTCGATGACCGCGCCTTTCTGCGCCAAATGTACCAGGCCGGCCTGGGGCGTTACGCCGACGTCAAAATCGGCGTCCACCCCTACGGCTGGGGCAATCCGCCCGATTTCCTGTGCTGCGACAATGTCGAGGGGCAAGGCTGGGACGACCGGCCGCAGTTCTTCTTCCGGCAGACTATTCGGGATTACGCCAGCATCATCGCCGAATTTGGGGGCAAGGCGCAAATGTGGGTGACTGAATTCGGCTGGGCGACCTGGGAAGATTATCCCACGGAAGCGCCCGACCCCTGGATGAGCTACAATTCGGCGCAGGACCAGATGAACTATAGCATGCGCGCCTTCCAGCTCGGCCAGTCACGCGCCGATATCGGCGTCATGATCCTCTGGAATCTGAGCTATGCGGAAGAGCACACCGTCTACAATCGCATTGAGCTGGCCGGCTACAGCCTGCTCTATCCGCATTTTGACGGCAGCAGGAACAAGCGCCGGCGCCCGCTGTATCACGCCTTGGAACGCCGCCCCTAGAATCCGCAAGAATACAAAACGCGGGACCGTCGCCGGATCCCGCGTCGTATTCGTTAGGGCTGTCAGCGCTTACAATTCGCTGAGCATATTCTCGAAGTCGTCGACATCGCCGACCTCATCCAGGTCCAGCGCGCCCTGAGCTTCCAGAGTAACCGGCGGCGCAATCACCTCGCGCTCATGATAGGCATGGAAGCCCGTGCCCGCCGGGATCAGCTTGCCGATGATCACGTTCTCCTTCAAGCCATGCAGCGGGTCGACCTGGCCTTCGATGGCCGCGCCCGCCAAGACCTTGATGGTATGCTGGAAGCTGGCGGCTGACAGGTAGCTTTCCGTGCTCAATGCCGCCTTGGTGATGCCCAGCAGCACCGGCGTACCCGAGCAGGGCTCGGCGTCTTCGGCGATCAGGCGCTCGTTGATCTCCAAGAGATTGAGATGGTCAATCAACTCGCCCGGCAGCAAGTCGCTGTCGCCGCTTCTGGTAATCTGCACCTTGCACATCATCTTGCGGATTACCGTTTCAAAGTGCTTGTCAGCGATATTCACGCCCTGGCTGCGATAAACTTCCTGGATCTCGCTCAGCAGGTACAGTTGCGTGGCGTTTGCGCCCAAGACACGCAAAATCCGATGCGGATTCTTCGAACCTTCCGTGAGTTGTTCGCCCGCCGCTATCTTCATGCCGTCGTAGATATTCTTGCGCAAGCGGGCATTGGCTGGAATCTCAAGTTCTTCTACAGTGTCGTCCTGGAAGCGAATGTAGACTTTGGACTCTTCGATATGAACTTTGCCGGCCAGGTCCGCCACAATTTCCTCGTCGCCGTTGCGGGCGATAACCGCGCCCTTTTTGATATCCTTGCCGTCCTTGGCGACTAGATCCCAGCCCTCGGGGATATCGTGTTCCTCGCTCTCCAGCACCTCGTCTATGACGGTAGCGATGCGGGCGCCGTCTTCTCGCTCGGTCAAGCGCAGTACGCCGGCGATGGCCGTCGTTACTGCCTCCCCCTTGGGCGCGCGCCGCGCTTCAAACAGCTCTTCTACACGCGGCAAACCGCTGGTGATGTCGCGAACTTCCGCTGTACCGCCGCTATGGAAAGTCCGCAGCGTCAACTGCGTGCCGGGTTCGCCAATGGACTGCGCCGCGATAATGCCCACGGCCGAGCCGATGTTCACCATCTCGCCGGTGCCCAAGTCGCGCCCATAGCACATTGCGCAGACGCCGTGAACCAAATCACAGGTTAGCGGACTGCGGACTTCAACGACTTCAAGCGTAGATTGCTGGATTCTCGTCGCGATGTCTTCGTCGATCATCTCGTTGCGGCCGACAATCAGCTCATTGGTCTCCGGATCCACAATATCTTCCGCCGAGCAGCGGCCCACGATCCGTTCTTCAACGGATTGCCCGGCGATGTCGTCCGCGCGGAAAATCCGCAGTCCGCGATTGGTACCGCAATCCCAGCGGTTGACGATCATATCCTGGGCAACATCAACCAGTCGCCTGGTCAAGTAACCGGCATCCGCGGTGCGCAGCGCGGTATCGGCCAGGCCTTTGCGCGCGCCGTGCGTGGAAATGAAGTATTCCAGCGCATTCAAGCCTTCGCGGAAGTGGCTGCGAATCGGCAAGTCGATGATGCGGCCCGAAGGATCTGCCATCAAACCGCGCATGCCAGCCAACTGCGTAATCGGCCCGAAGCCGCCCTTGGTCGAACCGGACAGCGCCATAATCGCGATCGGTCCATAGGGATCAAGCGCATCCTGAATCTGATCCTGCAAGAAGTCCTTGGCGCGATTCCATTCGTCAATCGTGATCTGGTAGCGCTCTTCTTCGGTCATCAAGCCGCGGCGGAAATCGCGCTCGGCGCGGGTGACCACGTCTTCGGCTTCGCGCAAGATATCCGCGCGCTCATCGGGAATGGTCAAATCGCTGACCGCGATAGTCGTGCCGGATATGGTGGCGTAGTGGAAGCCGAAATTCTTGATCGCATCGACAACTTCCGTCGTGCGTTCGCCGCCGATCACCTGATAGCAGCGCGCCACCAAGTCTTGCAGCCCGCGCTTGCCCAAGGTCTCCTGAACAAAGCGCATCTCGTCGGGCAGGATGCGATTGAATATCGCCCGCCCTACCGTGCAAATTTCCGGCTCATCCTGCGGGCTGAGCTCATCGTAGACATTGCCCAGCAGAATCGGGCTGTGCAAGTTGACCAGACCAATGCGATACAGATACTCGACCTCATCCATATCGACCACGACCCGCCGCTCGTGCAGGTTAGTGATTTCCAACCGATCTTCGAGGTTATTCGCGCGCAGATACTTGCGCATCTCGTAGGCGTTGGCCAGCATGCAATCGACTTCGCCGGAGAGCAGCGCGGCCACAGTGCGATCGACCGCTGACTTGACCACCTGCGGGCGACCGTTTTCGTCGGGCGCCGTCTCATCAAGATACAATTCGCTATTGGGCACGTGCCGGAATTGCGCATAGTAATAGCCGTTGGAGCGGAAGGCAATGCCCACTTTGTGTTCGCCGGCGTAGAGCGCGCTCTCGGTGCGGAAGTCATCAGCGCGCGAACGCAAGGCGACGATTTCGACAGAGGGATCCATCGTCAGATAATAGTTGCCCAGCACCATATCTTTCGACGGCCCCACAATGGGCGCGCCGTCGGAAGGCTTGAGCAGATTGCGCGTACTCAGCATCAGATCGCGCGCTTCTTTTACCGCCTGCTCGCTCAAGGGCACGTGCACGGCCATTTGGTCGCCGTCAAAATCGGCGTTGAAGGCCGAGCACACCAAGGGATGAATTTGGATCGCCTTGCCTTCAACCAAGAGCGGCTCAAAGGCCTGGATGCCCAAGCGGTGCAGGGTCGGCGCGCGGTTGAGCAGAACCGGACGCTCCTTGATTACTTCTTCCAGCACTTCCCAGACTTCGGGCCGTTCGCGCTCAATGATGCGTTTGGCGCCCTTGACGTTGCTGGCGTAGTTGTAAGCGACCAGCCGGCTGATGACAAAGGGACGGTACAATTCCAGCGCCATCGTCTTGGGCAGGCCGCACTGATGCAGTTTCAATTTGGGCCCGATGACGATTACCGAACGCCCGGAATAGTCGACGCGCTTGCCCAGCAGGTTGCGCCGGAAGCGCCCCTTCTTGCCCTTGAGCATATCGCTAAGCGATTTCAGCTCGCGCCGGCCGCGCCGACTCAGGGCCTTGCCGCGCTGGCTATTGTCAATCAAGCTGTCGACCGCCTCCTGCAGCATGCGCTTTTCGTTGCGGACGATGACATCGGGCGCGCCCAAATCCAGCAAATGCTTGAGTCGATTGTTGCGGTTAATCACACGGCGGTACAAGTCATTCAAATCGCTGGTGGCGAAGCGTCCGCCATCCAGCTGCACCATCGGCCGCAAGTCGGGCGGAATGACCGGCAAGACGGTTAGAATCATCCACTCGGGACGATTGCCGTGGGGTTCGTTTTCTTGCTTGGTTTCGTCCTTGTCCATGACCGTGGCGCGGCTGCTGCGAAGGCTCTCGACGACGCGCAGGCGCTTGGTCGCTTTGCGCCGGACTTGTTTGGACCGGGCCGTCCGCACTTCATCCCACAGCATCTCGGCCATCCTCGTCATGTTGATATTGCTGAGGATCTCGTAGAAGGCCTCGGCGCCCATAGCAGCCTGGAAGACATTGCCGAATTTGCTCTTCAATTCCCGGTACTTGCTTTCGGAAATGAAGGGCGAGTCTTTCTTCTGCGCATTGCGGATTTTGGTGGCGGTTTCGGAGTAGGCTACCAAACTCTGCAACTGGTTCAATTCGTCAATTTGCTTGTCGGCGCTTTCACGCAAGCTGCGCAGCTTGCCGTCCAGCTCCTTCAGCTGCTCATCCATCGAGCTGTCGACATCGACGTTGGCGGAGTCATTTTCACCGCTGACATTGCCAATCTCTTCCTGTGCCAAGGCTTCGATTTCGCCCTGCAGCGAACTCAGGTGCTCATTGACCAAAGTCTGAATTTTGGAAATATGATCGTTGGCGATGGTTTCGCCCTTGGCGACCACGACTGCGGAAGCCGAATCCAGCTTGATGTCCTCAGTGGCAATTTGGCCGAGTAAACTTTCCACACTGGTCTGCGCCGATTGCGCCTCGGTCATGACTTCGTCGCTCAGCCGCGCCAACTCCGTGTCAAAATGGTCGCGAATGGCTTTGGCCTTGGTTTCGAATTCCTCGGCGATCTGGTCGCGATTGTCGCGCAAAGCCGTCATCTGGTCTTCAATGGCGCCCGAGAGTTCTTCTTCTTTGGATTGCAACTCTTTCTCGATACGGGCGATGGCCTTGCTGCGCGCATCCTCGTCGACTGTCGTCACCACGTATTGCGCGAAATAAAGCACCCGGTCCAGATTGCGCCGGCTGACATCCAGCAGCAAACCCAGATAGCTCGGCACGCGCCGCGTATACCAGACGTGCGCAACCGGCGCCGCCAATTCAATATGCCCCATCCGCTCGCGCCTTACGGAGGAACGCGTGACTTCAACACCACACTTGTCGCAGATGATCCCGCGGTAGCGAATATTCTTGTATTTGCCGCAGTAACACTGCCAGTCCCGTGTTGGGCCGAAGATTCTTTCACAGAATAACCCGTCCATTTCCGGACGCAGACGCCGATAATTGATCGTCTCGGGCTTGGTGACCTCACCGTATGACCAGGAGCGAATCTGCTCTGGCGAAGCCAAACTAATACGTAATGCGCTAAAGTCTTTCGCCTCCAAGGCGTAACCTCCTATGCGCTATGAATCTGTTGATTGAAGATTGATGAAGTGATGAAATGCAAGCACTATCACCTTTGAATGACAAAAGACTAACAGAAGGCACAGCCCCTGAGCCCTTTCCCAATTGTGAATTATAGGCGATTTTCCATCGCGGTGAATTGTAACCCTAGCCTGCTGCCTTTGTCAAGGCGCGTCCAAAAAGTCGCGCATAGTCGTCGACATTACGTCAGCGGCACTCTTGGAAGCCGCGGGACGCTAGCCCTTGACTGCGCCTATCGTCAATCCCGATATGAAGTAGCGCTGCAGCATCAGAAACAACAGAATCACCGGCACCGACACCATACTCGCCGCCGCCATCATTTCACCGTAGGGAACCTGAGCCGCAGTCGCCTGGCTGCGCATGGTCGCAATACCGACCGGCAGCGTGATGACCCTGTTGCCGCGCAGCACCATCAGCGGCCAAATGTAACTGTTCCACGAGCCGAGAAAAGTTAAGATCGCCAGCGTCGTCAAGCCGGGCCGCACCAGGGGGACGATTATCCGCGCGTAAATCCGAAACTCCGAAGCGCCGTCAATCCGCGCCGACTCCATCAATTCCGAAGGCACCGCCTGAATATACTGCCGCATCAAGAAGATTCCGAAAGCCGGCGCCATCCAGGGGATGATCATTGACGCGGGATGATTTATCCAGTCGATCCGGCTCATCAAGATGAAAAGCGGAATCAATATCAGCTGAAACGGAATCATCGTCGAGCCAATTAAGATGATGAATAAAGCATTCTTGGCGCGAAAGTTGTACTTGGCGAAGGCGAAACCGGCAAGCGAACAAAAGAACAACACGAACACCGTCACCACCCCAGCGTAAATGATGCTGTTGATATACCAATAGGGAAAGGGCCACTTGGTCAGCAGGGTTTCGTAATTCTTGAATGACCACTCCGCGGGCGGCAGCCAGGGCGGCAGCGTGAATATCTCGGTCGTCGTCTTGAACGACGAGAAGATCATAAAGGCGATCGGCGCTACTGTCAGCAACGCGCCGCTGATGACCACCACGTGCAGCGCCACAACGCCCACGCGCTGACCGAATCGCTCGTCCATCAGTCCTCCTTCCGGAAGACGCCGTACCACTGCAGCTGAATTAGCGACAAAATGAATACGGTAGCAAAGAGTACTGTGCCGACCGCAGAAGCAAAACCCAGCCGTAGGCGTGTGAAGCCACGAACATACAGATAATGCACGACGCTCATGCTGGCGTTGGCGGGCCCACCCGATCCATTGGTAAGAATCTGGATTTCATCGAATATCTGTATAGAACTTAACAGCACGATAATGCTAACGAACAAGATGATCGGACGCAGCATAGGGATTGTGATACGAAAGAGCTTCTGCAGTGTACTTGCGCCATCTATCGACGCCGCTTCGTACAACTCTTCGGGAATGCTCTGCAAGCCGGCCAGAAAATATATTGACAGCAATCCGGTCGAGCGCCAAGTGATAAGAATGATGATTGCCACCTTGACCCACGATCGATCGCCCAGCCAATGGATAGGCTCCAAACCCAAATAGATTAGCGGCGCGTTCAATAAGCCCACGTCGCGATCGTAGAGAATCTGAAATACCAAGGTAATCGCCACCGTCGATGTCACAATGGGCGTGAAATACATCGCCCGCCAAACACTGCTAAATCGCAAAGACTTGGCGTTCAACAGCACCGCCAGCACCAGCGCCAAGGGTATGACGATGAACAGGCTGGCGATCGCGTAAACCGCCGTATTGGTCGCCGCTTGAGCGAACACTTTGTCGCTGACCAGGCGTCCGTAATTGCGAGCGAAAACAAAACGCGGATCGTTGATGCCGTCCCAGCGGAACAGGCTCAGCACCAGCGCAATCACGCTCGGCGCCAGAAAGAAGAAACCGAACAGGATGTAGAAGGGGGAGATGAAGGCGTATGGCGCCAGTTTGTACTGGGCAAAGCCGCCACCTTCCCGCGCCTCACGTCCGCGCGCAACGGCCGCTTGAAACATGCGCTGCTCCAGTTTGGGGAGCGCCGGCAGGGCAAGCCGCCCTGCCAGCGCCGGATTGCCAACTTATTCGGCGAAAGCGATCTCGTCTTCCAGGTAAACAATCACATTGTCGATCGCCTCTTCAGCGGTCACCGAGCCGTCAAAGAAAACGGCCAATTCAGCTGCCATCTGCTGTTCGAAGGTCGCGCGGAACAGGCTCTGATACCAGATCGGCACATCATCCACGATCTCCGCGAACACCTCGCCCGTCTTCTGATTTGCATAGAATGGATCCTCCAAACCAACGATGCGCTCATCGTGGAACGCGGCTGGCATCGTCGGATAGTAGGCAATCTCCTCATAGCGCTTGATCTGGTTCTCAAGCGTCACATAGGTATACTGCAGCAGCTCCCAGGCATATCGTGCATTTTCGTTTTCCTTGGCCACTGCAAAGCCGGTGCCGCCCCAAACAGATGTCTTATGGCTCGTGCCTTCGTCCCAAACCGGCATGCGCGCGATACGCCACTGTTCGGACATATCCTCGGCCTGCGGTTTCAAGATATAGTCGGAATACCAATCGGGCATAATCGCGCCGACCAGGTTTTCTTCGCGGTAGGCATTTATGATCGCCGGTCCCCAAACTTCGGCGCTGGGCACGTAACGAATCGCGCCGCTGTCCAGCCCCTCTTTCAGCAAGTTCAGCACTTCAATCGCGATCGTCCGATTCTCCTCCTGCGGCAATACAAATTCGCCGTGTTCGTCGAAAATCGCGCCGCCTCGCTGCAGCAAATACATCATGAACATGCCACCGTGGTCAGTAATGTAAGACATGGCGATGCCTTCTTCCGCCAGTATCGCGCCCGTCTCCAGGTACTCGTCCCAGGTCGTCGGCACCGACAGTCCCCGTTCTTCGAAGATCGACGGCTGATAATAGTAGACAACCCCGCATAGCGAGCTGTCCACGCCATAGACTCGACCCTGATACGTGTAAGGCGTGTGCCGCCCTTCCACGATCAAGTCATAGTCATCAGCCAGCAGATCGGTCAAGTCGAGGAACTTGCTCTCGATGATGCCGCCCTGCATGAAACGCGGGAACGAGCCTTGCTCGATGCCCAGCAAATCGGGGATCTCTTCGCCGGCGGCCAAATTGCCCAGCACCTTGTCAAATACACTCGGCACCACCTCGAATTCGAAAGTGAAGTCGACATCCGGGTGGCGTTCTTTCCACTCCTCGGCGCGCGCGCTGAAGAACTGCACGTACAAGCCATCGTGCGTCCACATCGTCAACGTCACTTCGCTGGCGTCCTGCGCCGCGGTAGGCAGCGCCGCGCCTATCAACGTAATCGCTGCCAATAATGCAAATGTCGTGAGAACCCGTCTCATTTTAACCTCCTCATTTAGGGAAAGGTTTACCAAGAAAACCGCTTAACTCAAAGAGAGTCTATCCATTCGCTTTGCAGGTGTCAACAAATCTAAGCAGCGGTAGTGTATCGAATTCGGTTGAAATTCATACGAGCCGATATGGGTTAAGCACACGCGCGACAGTAGCGATTAAACCTGTCCTCGAGTGAAATGCGCCTTTGGGGCGGAAAAGCCGTCTCAACATTCGATTGACCCGTTCCAAGAGGCTGGTCGTTCGTAAAGCCGAGCGCGGCCACTTAGGGTATCGCTGCAGTACCCGGAAAAAGGCAATGGTCTCCTGCCAATCTCGTTGCAGCGTGGCGACTAAATCAGATTGTGTTTCGGCATAAGTCCGACAGAAAGCATCCCTTAATTCTGTTGCTTCTCGACTGTCTTTCGCCTCAAAGATGGCGCGAATGGGTTGCAGGATGCGCTGTTTGAATTGACGGGCTTGTCCGCTGGGCAAGGCATCGGGGACTTGAATGCTCTGCCAGAGATTGCGCAGCTTGTGGAAGGCGCAACGTTGATGTGGTACATGAGGGTGCAGATAGTTCAGCGCGGCAATCAAGCCCTTGCTGCCGTCATGAATGAAGTGTTCCAGCCCCCGTTGGCGATATAGCTTGCGCGCCGCCAAGTCGGATAAGAGGCCTTCCCAAGCCTGGCGACTTTCATCCTCAGCCAACTGCCAGCCCACAATGCCCCAGCGCCGGTTTTGCGGATACAGTCCCAAAGCCACCAGGACACAGACTTTGCGCCGCGCTTTGACCGAGCGTTGGCGTTGGCGACTGTCGACTTTGCTCTGACCGGTATCCTCGAGCAAGGTCAGCCAAATGGCGTCCAGCATGACCACTGGCGGGCAACTGGTCAAGGGCATCGCTGGCGGCATCCGCACCGCTTGCGCCTCCCGATTCAAAGTCCGCAAGCCCATTTGAGTGCCACACTGCTCGCCGATTTCCGCCTGCATTTGCCGCAAACTCAAGCCTAAATCCGCCCAGCGCCCAATGCGATCACAGACATCATCCCAAATTTGTTGATAGGGCTTGAGGATGGAAAAGGGTATCTTGACACTGCCATTACATTGACAGCGCACACGCGGCAGCCAGACCTGCAACACCCCATAATCCGTCACTAATTGACGCCGACGCCGTCCATTGCGCACAAAATCACTAGCCTGCTGACTGCCGCAGACTTGACAGGTCGCTTGACTTTGACGCGATACCTGCGAGCGCCTTTGGTAGGCTTGGCGATACAACCGGGCGGTGACTTCCCGCTCCAGTTGAGATTCAATCATTTGAGACGCGGTCGCGGCCAGTTTGGCTCTCAGGCCCGCCAAAAAAGATTTGAAACCATATCCTGGCTGCGTTATCCTAGTGTACATGACGTGGCTCCTGTTCTTTTGCTTTGCTAGGACAACTAGCATGAATCGGAGTTCACGTCATTTCTATTTCAACCGAATTCGATACACTACCTAAGCAGCCCGATTCGCAGCGCAAGCGGCTGATAAATCTATGCTATAATGCGCGCCCGTAGGCTAGGCCCGGGAGACGGCAAATGAGCGACTTGCTCAACGTTGATACTGCCCTAGAAAATATACTGGATAGCGTGAGCGCGCTGCCGGCCGAGACCATCTCATTGCCCGAGGCGCATAAGCGCGTCATCGCTGAAGACATCGTCTCCCCCATCGACTTGCCGCCCTTCGACAACTCAGCAATGGACGGCTACGCCCTGCACAGTGAAGACAGTGTCTCGGCCAGCCAATCCGATCCGGCAGCGCTGCCGGTGGTCATGGATGTTCTGGCCGGCAGCGCGCCCAGCGGGCAGCTTCATCGGGGCCAGGCCGCGCGCATTATGACCGGCGCGCCTATACCGGCGGGCGCAAATGCGGTTATTCCGGTCGAGGACACCGACGATGACTGGTTGAAGGGAGACACAGTCGCCGCCCCGGCCCAAGTGCAGCTCTATCGCAGTCTGCGCTGCGGGGAGAATATACGGCGCGCGGGCGAAAACATCGCTCAAGGCGACAGCGTGATGCGGGCAGGCACGGTCATCGGTCCGGCCGAAATCGGCATGTTAGCCGGCATCGGCTGCGCCAAGGTCGCCGTCATCCGCCAGCCCAAAGTCGTCATTCTCAGCAGCGGCGATGAACTGGTCGATATCCACCACCCGCTCGAACCTGGCAAAATCCGCGATACCAACAGTTACACTTTGGCGGGGCTGGTGCGACAGGCGGGCGGCATTCCCATCAGGCTGCCGATCGCCGCCGATACTTTGACATCAATCCGCGCGCTCTACCGCCGCGCCCTGGAGATCAATCCCGACATGGTCATCAGCACGGCCGGTGTATCAGTCGGCGCCGCCGATCTGGTCCGAGTCGTCATGGATGAACTGGGCGACATCGACTTCTGGCGCATCAATATGCGGCCGGGCAAGCCTCTGGCATACGGCAGGCTGCGCGGTGTGCCTTTCTTCGGGCTGCCCGGCAACCCGGTGTCGACCATGGTGACCTACGAGGTGCTCGTCCGCCCGGCCTTAGCCAAGATCGCCGGACGCGAAATTAAGCAGCGCGCCATCCAAGCGACCCTTGCCGACGACTTGAAGTCAGACGGACGCCGCAGCTACAACCGCGTTACCTTGCAGCAAGGCGCGGACGGACTCATCGCCCACTCCACCGGAATTCAGAGTTCTGGCGCGCTGATGTCGATGGTGCTCGCCGACGGCTTGGCCGTGATTCCCGAAGGCAGGACCTTTCTGCCGGTCGGCGCAGTTGTGGATGTGATGCTTCTTCGAGAGCTCGATTAGGCGCGGGAGGCTTTTATGCAGTCTGAGACAGGCCGCGGCAAAGGAATCACGCTGCGGCGCGCGCAGTTTCTGCTCGTATTGATTGGCTTGTTTATCGCCGGTTATCTGAGTTACCTGAAACTGGCCGCGGCCCCGGCCGCCTGTGTCGAAGCCGGGCCCTTCGACTGCAATGTCGTGCTCAACAGTCAGTATTCCGAGTTGGCGGGTGTGCCCATCGCCTATCTGGGTTTTGTCGTCTACGCGCTCATCGGCCTGGTAATGCTCTTTGAGCGCAAGTTTTCCTTCCTGGAACAATATGGCAGCTTGCTCGTCTTTGGCATCGGGATCTTCGCCTGGCTGTTCTCGATGTGGCTGGTTTACGTGCAGTTCTTCTTGCTGGAGGCGCTCTGCCCCTGGTGTTTGAGCCACGAGACGAACTTCACGCTACTATTTCTCACCATCGCCTACCGCGTCTACCGCGAAACGGTCGAGGCTGATGGCTAAGCAGTAAAACGAAAAGGAGCGCGTCGGCGCTCCTCCAAATTCAATCCGCTGCGGAGATTGTAGTGAGGCTTAAGCGCCACGCAGCGTGCGCTGCAAGATCTCCTCTTGCTCTTCCCGATGGCTGTTTCGTGAGTTCTGCGGCTGGCTCTCGAGCGCCTCTTCCGCTTCATCATTTCGCATCGCCCGCTGGAAGGCCTGCGCCATCGCGGTTGGCAGATCTTCCTCTTCTTCGTCGTCGGCTTCGATTGCCGCCTCTGCAACCGCGGCCTTCATCGACAAATCAATCTGCCTGGGCCGACCATTCTTCTTGATAACCCGCACCTGGACCTCTTGACCCACGGACGCCACATCGCTGGGCGACTTGACGAAATCATCCGCCATTTCCGAGACATGCACCATGCCCGGGCGTTCCGCCCCGAAGTCCACGAATACGCCAAAGTCCTCAATGCGGATCACTTGGCCGGTATAGGTATTGCCGCGTTTAATCGTCTGCCAGGGCACCGCCGGCGGCTTATCCATCGTCAGCGCAACGTGGCCGCCTTTCCGAGTCCTATACACGTAGGCTTTGATTTCAGAGGCCGGCTGAACGACTTCTTCAAACTTGCGTTTTTCTTCTTGGCCAAGCTGCGAAATATGCAGCAGCGCGTCTTGCCCGGTGCCGATATCGACCAGAGCGCCGTATAAGCCGAGATGCCTAACCGTACCTGTGACTTCCGCGCCGATCGTCAGCGCACCTGTCTGTTCCGCCATTGTCTTCCCGCTCCTACAATTGAAATGTCCAGCGCCCGCTCACTTATGGCGCGCTACTGATTTGTCGGACAGATTTCCTCGTCGCCGACGCCTTCGCCAACGTAGTCGAATTCACGTTCCACGTAACTGGTGAAGTCCTGGAATCCCTGCCATTGGTATAGACTGGCGCAGGTCAGCAATTCCTGCATTTCGGCTTGGCCCAGGTACATCGTGCCGATAATCTGGCTGGTCACCGAAATCGCGCCGGTCGGCGGATTGGCGACGAAGGCGTAGAGGATGAGCGGCACATCGCTGTAGACCAGCGCCATATAACCTTGCTCGTCGTTGACCTGCTCCCCGCCCAGATAATCCGGCTCGCCATAGATATCGTAAACGGCGCCGAAGTTCATGATCGGCGCGGTCTGCAACAGGAATGAAGATACCATATCGCCATCGCGGCTGACCAATTGACAGCAAGCGGGATTCTCCTCTTCGGCAAAGGTGAAGCTTCTGGCTGTACTGCCGTCTTCCGGCGACGGCTCGTCCGAAATCTTAAAGCGATCGTCGCTTTCGATGATGAGCTTGGCATCGCGATAGCGCGTTTCTCCGGCGGTAATGCCATTCCAGCAGGGCGCCGCGCAGGGTTCGCCGCTGATCAAGCTGGCGTCGCTCAGTTTCGTTTCATCAAGCAAGTTGACGTCAGCGGAACACGCAGCTAGCGCCACCACCGCAATCAAAGCACATAGGACCAGCAAGCCGCGTTTCATTCAGTTTAACTTTCGTATGTCTCAGTTCGACAGCAGCACCGCATCATATCAAAGCCCGCCAACATTGTAAAGTCGGCTCCAGCCTAGGCCAGAGCAATCGCACCACTATTCGGAAAATGCTTTGAGGATTTGCCATCGAAGCTTATCGTTCCGCGCTGACTGTAATCGCTTGCGCCGCAGGCTGATTTTTTTGGGGTGTTTTTTGAGCAAAGCCAAGGCGATATGCTGTAGCACAGCGAAATTTTCTGGGCTGTGTCCTACACGAATACGGCTGTCGTCTTGCCGAAAGGTCACATCCAAGACCCGATGGAGTTTATTTTCAATGTGCCAGTGCGAACGAATTATTCGCTGGAGTTGATTGGCATCCTTCCCTTGTAAAGAGGAGATAAAATAGCGCGTCTGCGTGTTTTGCCACTGCCCATCCAGTAATTGGGCATGTTGGACGCGGACTAGCGACTGCAAGCGCGTCCAGCCTTCTTGCTGGCTTAAGTCATTCAAGACAGCGGCATCGGTCATCACTTCACAGACCCGGCGCTCGACACGACCACGCGGCTTGCTGATTTCTTCGTTGTGACTATATTGACCTATCAAGCGCGGATGGCGGTCATCCGCATAAGCGAAAAGGGACTGGGCTGCATCGTACAAACTGCCCTGATTTTCCTTTAAGGCTATGACATAATCCGCTCCGTGCTCGCTAACAATAGACTTCACGATGTCTTTCTGACAGCCCATCGCGTCCAAAGTCACGATACAGCCTTTCAAATACAGCAATTTCAGCAATTCGGGAATTTCAGGTATCTCATTGCTTTTCGCGTCCACAGCGCGCTTGCCCAAGACCAAGCCGGCTTCCACTGACCAGGCATGCAACAGATGCAAGGCGCTCTTTCCTTGCCTACGATCATGGCTGCGCCGCATCGTCTTGCCGTCTATTGCCACAATATCGCCTTCAGCTAATACTGGCTTGATGCTGCTAATCCAATCTTGGTAGCACAACTGTACCTGCTGAGGGTCTAATAGTTGGAAGACGCGGGCAAATGTATCGTGCGAAGGAATACCGTTAGGCAACTCTAAAAATCCCCTTAACCATTCCTCTTTATCCTCGCCAAAATCAACAATGTCCACCCAGGTCTCGGCGCCGCTGATCACCGCGCAGATCGCGATGATGATGATATCCAGCAACGGGTGTAATTGACCATGTTCGCGACGCGGATCTTCTAAACTGGCAAAGGCCTCCGCTATGCCACTTGGGCTCATCTCGGGCTCTCCTCATCCGTATTGATGAACCCATTCTATTCACCTTTCATTTCTTGGTGCGATTGCTCTGAGCCTAGGCGCGGCTGCAGCGCTAAGTCTTCGTCAGCGACAATTCGTATACACCGATCGTTCCGCCATATTGGTTCCCGTAGCGCGTGGCGATGATGGTATAAGGACCGTTCTCCGGCAAGACGTATCCGCCGATCTGCGAGTCGGTCTTTCGGCCTGTCAAGCCCAGCGCGACCGGGTTGCCATCGTCATTCGCGACCAGTTCACGCCCGCTCGGTCCGATCAAATACAGATTCGTGTCCAAAGCCAGCGTCACTGCGCTCATGCTAATGGTCACAGTTTCGCCGGCGACGCCATCAAACTGATAGACGTCAAAGGTATTGCTGGGGGAAATCGTACCATTGACCGATGTTCCGCTCGCGATTGCCGGCGCGCCCAGCGCGGCCGCCTGATAGTCGAGAGTCGCGCTGCCGGCGTCAATAAAGCCCGCTTCGCCCGCTACCGCGAAGCCGGAAGGCTGCACGGTGAAATTGGCGACCAGGCGCTGGTCCGGCTGCGGCAGTTGCCGCATGCGAGCGATTACGACGTCATTGACCTCAATCTGCAGCGTGAAGTTGACCGGTGGAGGAAAGTCAGCGCAGGGGTTCTGGTACCAAACTTCCACTTCGTAGGTGCCGGGCCGCAAGAATCCTTCCGGCCAATACACATACGATACCGGCGCGCCGCTGGCGGCCGGCACGCAGTTGGCATTGCCCACTTCTTGCAGAATGCCGCCGCTTGTCGCCAGCGGATTGTCATCAAATACCGATTCCCCGGCCGGATCGCGCACCAAGAGTTGCAGGTCCGCGCCGGTACTCCAGAACAAGCTGACTTCGACATCGCCCTGCGGCAGATTCAATGTGCTGACTTGCGGCGCCGCCTGGCCGGTCGGTCCGGTCAAGGTAAGCTGGTAGGGGCCCACTGTTCCGCCCGCCTCTTTGGCATAACGCGTAGCGATAATGGTATGCCTGCCGCCGCTAAGCAAACGCGCGTCCGAAATGCGGGAATTTGTCGTCTCCCCCAAAACAGCATCGTCATTGACATCAACCACGTTTCCAGCGGGATCGACGATTTGCAGCAGCGTATCAAGGCTTCCGCCGGTCGCCTGCATATCCACCGTAATCAACTCGTTGGCGACGCCTTCAAAGGCATAGGCGACAAAGGGCCGCGCATTAGTGATTTCGCCCACAACAGCCACTTCGCGCGTTATAGGCGTGGCGATATATGTACTTAAGTCAAGCGAAGCCGGCAGCAGGGTCACGCTGGATGGCGGATAAACGCCGCCCGGCACGACAGTCGTCGCGCCCTCCGCGCCCACTTCAAAGCGCGCCACGTATACATTCTGCTGCCCCAATACACCCGGAGCGATTGTGCCATTAATCGTGCCGCTCAGTACGCCGTTGACTTCGACGTCTACGCTGAAGGGCACAGTCGCCGTCAGCGGGTCACAAGCCTGCTCGTAGTAGACGATGATCTCATAGCTGCCGGTCGGCAGGAATCCGGGCTGCCAGGTCGCCGACTCTTGCGGACTTTCGCTGATTACCGCGCACACACCATTGGCGTCAAAGCCGAAGCCGCCGCCATTGTCCGTCGTGCGTGAATTCCAGAACAAGGTCCGCCCCGCGGGGTCGCGCACTTCCAGGTTCAGGTCCGCAGCGCCCGTCCATGACAATCTGACTTCCATACCGGCGCCCAGCAAGAGCTGATCCGGAATTTCCGCGGCGGCAACTGATGATGCGGCGCTTTCCACAGTCGTCACTTCCAAGCCCAGGTCAAAGGACGTGTCTTGGGCGACGCCGCCCGGCGCGAAAAATACAAAGACAATATAGCGGCCGCCGCTGCCGATCGCGGCCTCAACTTGCGCTGGCGAAGCGCTCGTGCTGGCCTGTCCAATGGTATTGCCATTGACATCGCTGACAATCAGCGAAAGCTCAGCGCCCGACACATTGCCAAGCGTTAGCCTCGCGGTACTGTTCGCCGGCGCGTCAAACACGTACGTTGCAGCGCCCGAGTCAGCTCCGATTGAGCCTGACAAAACGCTGCCCGCCGCCAGAATGCGGCCGCCATCCTGCGCCAGCACCGAAGCCGCAGCGAAGATTACGAGACCAAGCGACAGTATTAGCCACGCGCGCGTTTTCCGTCTACTCTCTAGGATATCGGGCATCGTAAGTCCTTCCGCTTTAGTCACGCTACGCCAGAAAGTGTACCCCCATCTGGCGACGCTCGCCATACGTTCAGCCTACGCCTCTTCTACGCTAATGTCCTGCCGGATGCCGCTGCTCTCGATCGACCACAACTACACCGCTACGCGCAAACTGGCGCAATCTCTAGGCTTGCGGCAAATCGCATAGCAGGATGTCCTGATTCTACACGCTAAACACGCCCGCTTCAATTCATAATAGCGCGTTTCGCGGGCGTCAAAAGTTGCGGTAGTGTCCAACTGCTTAAAATGTCTGGGAGGCGGATAATGATTCTCATACGTAGTATTGGGCTTTTGCTAGTAGCTGGCTTGATTTCAGCGCTTTCCGTCCAGGCGGAAGGGCTGTCCGCCGCTTCACATACCATCCAGCCGGGCGAGACCCTGGCAGTGATCGCTGAGCGCTACGGCGTGGACATCAATGCCCTGGCTGCAGCCAACGGCATCAGCAACGTTCACTTCGTATACGCTTGGCAGCAGCTTAGCATTCCAACTGGAGGGAGCGCTGTCAGCGCATCGTCCAGCGCCGTTGTCACGCCAAGCGCTGCCGGAACGTATACTGTCCAGCGTGGCGACACCATATTCAGCATCGCGCGACGGCACGGGATTACGGCAGAGGCGCTGATGGCCGCGAACGGCATCACGGATCCGCATTTCATCCATTCGGGGTTGGAGCTGCGCGTGTCCAATCTGGAAGCGCCGGCGCCGCCCGCTGCCGAGCCAGCTGCTCCTGAAGCTTCTGCTCCAGCTGCAGATCCCGCTCACGCCCCAGCAGCAGCTACGGTACGCGCTTTGCACGCTCCCGCTCCCTCCGTCTATCCTGCCGCTGGCCTCGGCCAATATATCGTCCGCCGGGGCGAATACCTAACGCAACTCGGCGTACGGTTCAACTTGGACTGGCTGGCGCTCGCCAAAATCAACGGGCTAAGCCCGCCCTACACGCTGCACACGGGGCAGGTGCTGCGCATACCTGGTTTTGAAGAGTACCTGAGCTATCTGCCGGAAGATTCCAATTACAGGCTCTTCTATACCACTAACCATCATCCAGGACCGCGAGTAGGTGTTGGGCGCGAGATCGTCATTGAGATCGGCCGACAATCCATTTACGCTTACGAAAATGGCGTCCTGAGGAAGCGGGCGCTCATATCCAGTGGCAAAATGGTGACGCCGACTGTGCTGGGCGATTATAAGATATATCTCAAGTTTCGCTCGCAGACCATGAGCGGACCCGGCTACAGCCTGGACAATGTGGAATGGCCGATGTACTTCTACAAAGGATACGCCATACACGGCACCTGGTGGCATACGATGTTTGGCACGCCCATGAGCCACGGCTGCGTCAATTTGACCAACGAAGACGCCAGGTGGTTTTGGGAATTCGCGCCCATAGGCACGCCCGTGCAAGTCCGCTATTAAGCGCCGACCTTCACGCCGTCGAGCCCCAATTCGGCGGCGTGATCCTGCATCGCCTTCAAAACCAGCGGGATATGAAACTCCCAGACATCCACGCCCAAGACCGCGCAGCCCTCAATCACATCCTGCCGGTTGACGCCGGCGGCGAAGGCTTTGTCTTTCCATTTCTTGCGAATGCTGCGGACCTTGACGTCGCGGATGTCTTTGCTGGGCCGCACCAGCGCCACCGCCGTAATCAAGCCGGTAAGCTCGTCCACGGCGTAGAGCGCCTTGTCGCGCGGGGTCACGCGATTATCCGCCGCCAGCGGGCCATGGCTGAGAATCGTGCGGATGTCTTCTTCGTCCAGCCCGCGCTCACGCAAAATAGGCGCCCCGTCCATGGGATGCTGCTCCAGCGAGGGATGAATCTCCCAGTCAAAGTCGTGCAGCAATCCGACCAATCCCCAGGCGTCGGGATCTTCGTCATAGTGCCGGGCGTATTCGCGCATGGCGAACTCGACCGCCAGCATGTGCTTGCGCAGTGATTCCGATTGCACAAATTCGCAGACAATCTCGTAGGCTGTTTGTCGCTCCAAAATCTCTTACCTCCGTTGCGGCGGCATAGGCGCGCCAGACTTCTCGAACAGGCGCGCATTATAATGCCTGATTGTAGAATTCGATACGGCGCTCGCGGCGCGCCCGAGTCAAATCGGACGGCGGACAACCGACGGCGGCCGGCAATTCAGTCTGGCATACAGCGTCTCAATGTGGAATTCTCCTGCCTCAACAAAATGAAGGAGCGAAACATGGCTAAGGAAGCGCGCGAGCTGGAGCAATCCTTTCTCACCTCTATTGCTGAGGAGACAGGCGCAGACCTTGCGGAATGGATGCGGACGCTGGAATCGGCCGGCCTGCAGAAGAACAACGAGATCGTGAAATGGCTCAAGAGCGAGAAAGCCTTCAACCATATGCAAGCCTCGATGCTGGCGGGCATATTCCTCAATGGTGGCGAACCCGTCTTTCATTATCCAACGCTATTCCGCAAATTGTTCGCGGGTAAAGAGAAGCAGCGACCGCTTTATGACGCGATTGCCGCTGTGCTGCAGTCGGAATTGCCCGGCATGCTCTTCATACCTACCAAGACCTATGTCTCGCTTGAGGACGATCGCGTATTCGGTTGCGCCAAAATCAACAAGACCAATATTCGCGTCGGTCTGGATTTGGGCGACGAAGCCTTCGGCGAATACGTACGCAAGGGCGTGGGTCTGGGCGCCATGCCCAATATTACCCACATGATTGAGCTAAAGGATGCGGCGCAGATCGACGATCGCCTCGCCGCCTATGCGCGTCAAGCCTACGAGCGCGCGCACGACGCCTGAGCGAGCGACCCGCTGACATACGTCGGCGCGCTATCCCTTCACCGCGCCGAAGGTGATGCCGCGGATCAGGTACTTCTGCGCGAACAAGGCGAAGACAATCATCGGCACGATCATCACCACGCTCATGGCCGCCATCGGTCCCCACTGAATGCCTTTGTCGCTGACGAAGCTGGCCACCGCAATGGACAACACGCTGGCCTTGCGCCGCGCCACGCTGGATGCGATCAGGAATTCGTTCCAGGACAAGAAGGCCGTCAGAATGGCCGCCGCCGAGACGCTCGGCATCACAATCGGCAAGACGACGCGCCAAAATCGCTGCCAGACGCTGGCGCCATCCACCACCGCCGCTTCTTCGATTTCGCTGGGCAGGTCTTGGAAGACCACCAGCATTAGCCAGGTCACGAAGGGAATGGTAATACCCAGCTGGCCAATGATGATGGCCCAGACGGTATCCAGCAAGTCGAACTGTCGCATGACCAGGAAGAAAGGTATGACAGTGGTCACTCGGGGATAAAAGCGAATAAAGAGAAAGACGAAGGTGACAAGCGCCAGAATCTTGGCCGCCAGCCGCATGCGCGCCAAGCCGTAGGCAGCCAGCGTGCCTGTCAAGATGGTGATGCCGGTCGTCCAGACCGCGACCGTCAAACTGTTTTGAAAATAAAGTACCGTTTTCTTGCCTTCAATGAGTTCTTGATAATGCTCAAATGTGACCTCGCTCGGCAATATCGTCGGCGGTACGGTCAAGAATTCGCGCGGCAGCTTGATGCTGTTGATAATCAGATACACCAGCGGCACGATCACGACCATACAGGCCGCCAACAGGATCAGGCCCTGAGCCAAATTGAGCATTCGCTGTTTGGGAGATATACCCCGCTTCATCGCTGCATCTCAATCTCAAGCAGGCTCTGGCCAAACTCGTGTCCATTGTCGAGCAAGATCCGCCGCGTATACATCTGCTCTACGGCGGGGTTTCGAGCTTCGAGCAAGACTCATGCGGCGGCCGCTTGCCATCACCAGTCCCGGCGCTGGAACCAGAATACCAGCGCAATCGCGCAACTCGCGAAAGCCATAAATATCCAGGACGAAGCCGCGGCTGCGCCGAAATTAAAGTTGCGCAGCCCTTGCGTATAAATATAGAAAGTCAAGGTATAAGTGCTGAAGCCGGGGCCACCGAAGGTCAGCGAATAGATCGAATCGAGCGACAGCAGCGATTCCAGCATGCGGAAGACCAGCGTCAGCAGCAGCAGCGGCATCAGCAGCGGCAGCTCGATATACACAAAGGTCTTCCAGCGCGAGGCGCCGTCAATCGCCGCCACTTCCAGCAGGTCGCCCGGAATGCTGGCGATGGCCGCGCCCGCCACCAGCAGCACAAAAGGCGTCCACTGCCAGGTGTCGAGCAGAATCACCGACACAATCGCCCAGTCCGGCGACGCCAGCCACTCCGGCCCCTGAATCCCGATCAGGCTCAGCAGATGATTGACCAAGCCGGCGCGGTAGTTGAGCAAGATGCGCCACAGCGTGCCGGCGGCCACGGGCGCGATCACCATGGGCAAGATGAGCAAGGTGCGCACGGCGCGCATCCGCCAGCTCGAGCCCATGGTCAAATAAGCGAGGCAGACGCCCAGAATCATCTCCAGGAAGACTGCCCCGCCGGTGATCCAGACGCTATTGCGCACCGAGCGCCTGAAGGTCTCGTCGCCCAACTCTCTGATGAAGTTATCCAGGCCAACGAAACCCTTAGGCGCTTGCGATTCGGTCAGCGACCACTCTTGAACGGAAAGCACAGCAGAATAGGCCAAGGGGTAAAACTGCACCGCCACAACGATGAGAAAAGCCGGCAGCACAAATGCGATCAGCCAAGGCACGTCGTGCCTGCTGTGCCAGGTCGCCGGCTTCTTCAACATCGCTCAGGTCCGCATTCACAGTCGTTGACGCAATTTACGCCAACTACATATCCTGCTGCTGACCCTGCGCCGCGGCCGATTGCACCAGCGCCGGCGGCACCGTCACCTCGGACCAGCCGGCCAAGGTATTAGCCAGAGCCTCTTCGGCGCTGATCGAACCGATGACCAACTCGCTGGTATTACGGAAGAAGATCTCGAAGGCTTCGAATACCCAGGGCACCGACTGCGCGCGACCCAGATTATGCACCATGCCCGGGAAGTCGTGGCTGTAGGCGTCCACCAGCTCCGGATCTTCGTAGGTGCTCAAGTAGGGCGAGCCAACACCCAGCTCGACAAAGCGCGATGTGGCCTGCTCGGCGTTGATGTAATACTTGACCCATTCCCACGCGGCTTCCGGACTGTCGCTGTACTCGGAAATGAAGAGATTCCAAGCCGACAAGAAGGGGAAACCCGGGCCGGGGAAGGGCGCGACCGCCCAATTATCGACCACCAGCGACGCATCCGGATCTTGCGCCGAAGCGCGCATAAAGCTGACCCAGCAAATCATGCTCGCCGCATTCCCCGTCAAGAAGACCGAATTGGCTTCGTCGATGCTCAAGCCGGCAGCGCCCTCCGGGTTGTACTCCAGCAGGCTCACCATCTGCTCCAACGCCGCCAGCGCAGCGCCTTCGTCCAGCGCGTAATTGCCATCGGCATCCACCAGATAACCATCGTACATGCCCAGGAAGATGGACGGCGTCTGCTCAGCCGCGCCCCAGGAGAAGACGCTCGGCGCGATATCCGTGCCCTCCAGGTGCATCGCCAGCTCATCCAGCGCCGCGATGTAGTCGTCCCAAGTCTCCCAATCCGCAGAGATGCCGGCTTCTTCAAAGATGTCGGTGCGGACAACGATGCCATAAGCATCCGCGCTATAGGGTATGCCGATGCGGCTGCCATCGTAATAGCCGGAGGGACCCGGCTGCCAAATGGTCGGGATGTAATCGCCGCCGAATTCGTCGCGCTCAACGAAGTCGTCCAGCGGCAGCATCTTGTCATAGACGCTGGCGATCCAGAATTCGCCCGACATCACATCAAACTCGCCCGTGCCCGTGGTCAAGTCGGTGATGTGATTCTGATTCAGCACGGCCCAAGGCGACGCCACCAGCTCGAGCTCGATACCGGTCTCTTCCCTGAAGGCGTCGGCGATATTCTCGGCGCCGACATCGTAGGTGCCGGACTGCATGTAGGTGGCTACGACTTCTTCGCCGGCGTGGGGCATGTCCTGCGCCAGCGCGCTGCCCAGCGGCAGCAGGGCGATGATGAACAGGAATAGTAGTGCTCTCTTCATTTTCTCTACCTCACTTTTCGATTGATACGAACGAAAACCAGTTGAAATGTCCTGCTAACTGAATGGCGATATTCACCTCCCGTTGGCTGAGCGGATGGGCTGTGGCTGCGGCGTGATTTCGATTGGCGGGATTATAGCGGGTTCAGGCGGGGGTTGCGAATTGAGACTAGAAGTATCAGGCGATTTCGGCAAACACTTGCGGGATGATTTCGTCAAGCGCCGCGTCTAAATCGCCGGCGAAATCTTGGCAAGGGATGTCGAGATAGGTGAAGACGGTGTGGATTCGCTTGTAGCCGTCTTTCGCGCCCAGTTCAACCCAGTGATGACCACGATTCGTTAGTTGGCTCTTGTTCTTGTCGGATAAAGTCTGAGCGATGAAGATATTCGACCGACGCGCGATTGTGCTGTCGGCACTTTCCGGGTTGCCCTTTCCCATAAGTTTCACTTCACAGAAGAACTGATCTCCTGAATTACTTAAAAAATGGAAATCAAGTTCCCGGTTTTCGCCTGTCAAGCCTTTGCCAGCATAGTGGCTTGAGGGCACTTGATACAGTTTCGCCAAGCTAAGCATGAGTGGGAGTTCAAGGCGCTTGCCGAGACCGCTCCATGCGCCGCCGCGGATTTCGGCGTGTTTTGCGGCTAGGGTATTGACGACGATGAGAGTTTCTTCCAAGGTCAGACTAACGCTGATGTCTCTATAGTTTATTGTCAGGTGCAGGTTGACACTTGAATATTCATTACTGACAAGAGATTCTACCCGCTGTAACAATTCATCATAGAACGCTGGAGCGACTTTCATAATGACTTCGCGGGTGGAACTACCATAGATGTTGAATATAGATTTGGCGTTCAACCCGGCGTAAATCGCCGTCTCCTTAGGAGAATATTTGCCACCAAGGAAATTATCTTTGTACCAATCTTTATCAATACCTATGCCTTCGATTTTGGCGTAAACGACATCCTTGAAGAATTGCACTGAGAATCTTAGAAAGTCCTCGCTTATCTGTAGAAGCACAGCTTTACGATAGTGCTCGCCCTTTAGGATCATTCGTAGGACATTTTGCAACGCCTCATCAGCAAGCGGCATTTGTTGTCGGTCTCACTATATTCGTTACGGGCAACCGACGCGATTCAAACCAGCGTTCTACGCTCAGGTAGTGTGTTGATATTGCTCCGTCGCTGTGTTTATCCGAAACTACTATCCTGTAGTTTGCTGGCCGGCCAAGCGAAAGAATATGCTCTCTTAGGTATCGAGTGACCGCTGACTTGCTCCCGCAGCTCTTCATTTGAGACCATCTAACAAATTCACCATGCGATCCAAACGCCTTGCATTGGATGACAAAACTCAATGTCGGTGAGCTATTCATTTTCTGCCTTTGCCTTTCTAACTGATTGCCGATTATCTTGCGACAATTCTTGACCGAATTCTTCAAGCGATAGAAATTTTGCGTCTACGCCGTTTAACTTTCCGCGCGAAATTGTTTGCTCCATTCTTTCATTGTACTCGCGCTTTATTTCCGTGAGAAAGAAATATCGCTTAAGCCTCTTGGCCGCCAGCCCAAATGTGCCACTGCCAGCAAATGGATCAAACAGAAGATCACCGACAAAGGAATAGTACTGCACTACCCTATCGCAAAGATCATGCGGAAAGACCGCGCTATGCACCTTGTCGCTCATTGGGTCAATTTTCCAGAGATTCGTCGTGTCGAAATGGCCGCGCACTTTGCTGTCATCCACTACTGCCTTTGGATATTGCCGCATATTCCAATCAATCAAGCGAGTGGTCTTCTTGCGATAAACCATCACATACTCGGTTACCATGTTCGGCTTGTATCCCAGCGGTTTTCGATGCTGCTGGAAGCCGCCGACGCGATTCTTGACCGACGCTTCCGGCTTTGCCCAAACGATGTCGTCGATGAATTGCCAGCCCAAATCGCAAACGATGTTATGCAAGTCGAACGGTATCGGATAACGGCGGCTGGAATGCTTGCGACTAATGCGAGGTACAATCACTGGAGAAGTGTTAATAAGTAGAAACCGCCCCTCTTTTGTTATCCTGTGAACTGCATCAAATACTTCGCCCAGGAAATCCAAGTATTGTTGATAGCTCTTGTAGATAGAGTAATCCCGCGCATTGTAATATGGCGGAGAAGTGAAAGTGAGATGGATACATCCATCCGGCAATAGCTTCATTATCTCCCGAGTATCACCTTGGACGACTACGTTTTTCATATAGTCAGGCGACTCATGGTGCATACCATAATCGGATATGTTTAGCTTGGTCTCAAATTCCATGTCAAGGACATATTGGATTTGCTCATTCGGGTGGTCGCGCAAGCCGAGCAAGCACTCTTTCACTCGCTCATGCGACTTAAACACCAAGAGCGCGCGTATCGCTTGCAGCACCACATTGGGATCATCGTCACGCAAAAACTTGACCAAGGTCGGAATCGCGCGTTCATTCCGCATACGACCAATTGCGGATACCGCTTCACGCCGGACCGTCGAACTCCCATCCTCAACGGCAATTTCGCTGAGCCGATGCAAGAAGCTAATATCTTCAAGCTTTCCAAGATTTTTCACCGCCCAATATCGAGTGTCTCTGATAGCATCGGTCAAGAAAGGTATGAAGACTTCACCGTCAAATTCACTAGGTAGCCTGCCAAGGTTCTCCAAAATTACTCGCGCTTCAAGCGAAGACGAACACGACCGCAAATGCTCATACAGAGCTTCTAAGTCATTTTCCTTGAAGTCATGTAGTTGTGTTTTCGTAATCATGCGACAGACACTTGTCGGAGACTCAGCATCATAACTGACTACTTATTGTAGCAGGCTTGATATTCTCGGCAAACACATTCCCTTACGCGGCCGCCAAACCCCTACTCCGCGATGCCGCCCTCGGTCATCGCGTAGGCATCCAGCGCCGCGTCCAGCTCCGCCGCTTCCATCAAGCCCAGCTCCAGCACCACTTCGCGCACGCTCTTGCCCTGCGCCAGCGCCTGCTTCGCCACCTTGGCGCCATTGTTGTAGCCGATGATGGGATTCAGCGCCGTCACCAGAATCGGATTGCGCGACAGCCAGCTCTCCGCCCGCTCGCGATTGACCGCCAGGCCCGCCATCAGCTTGTCCGTGAAGGCGCCCACCGCGCCGATCATCAGCTGCATCATCTCGTTCAGGTTATGCGCGATGACCGGCATCATCACGTTGAGCTCGAATTGCCCGGCCGCGCCGCAGAGGTTCACGGCACTGTCGTTGCCCATGACGTGGTACATGGCCTGATTCAGCATCTCCGCCAGCACCGGGTTGACCTTGCCCGGCATGATTGACGAGCCCGGCTGCACGGTCGGGGGCGTCAGCTCGGCGATGCCGGTGGTCGGCCCGGCTGACAGCAGGCGCAGATCGTTGGCGATGCGCGTGAAATCCATGGCCAGGTTGCGCAGCGCCGCCGAGAAAAAGACCGCGTCCTGCATCGATTGCATCGACTCGAAGAGGTCGTCGCTCTCATACAGGCTGATGCCGCTCAACGCCGACAGCTTGGCCACCATGCGAGCGTGATATTGCGGATGCGCGTTCAAGCCGGTGCCGGCCGCCGTCCCGCCGATGCCCAGCCGCCGCAGCCCCTCGGCCGCGAATTTGACCTTGTCGCTGCCGCGCTCGATGGCTGTCGCCCAGGCGCCCACTTCCTGCCCCAGGCGAATCGGCACCGCGTCCTGCAGATGGGTCCGGCCCGTCTTGACCACATCGTCCCATTCGGCCGCCTTGCCTCGCGTCACGGCGACGAAGCGCGCGAGCGTCTCCAGCAGCTCGTCCAGCCGCCAGAGCGCGCCCAGCCGAATAGCAGTCGGGATGGTATCGTTGGTCGATTGCGCCATGTTGACGTGATCGTTGGGATGCACGGGCTTGTCCGCCGCGTCCACCGCGTAGCCGAGAATCTGATTGGCGCGGTTGGCCATCACCTCATTGGCGTTCATGTTGTGGCTGGTGCCCGCGCCCGCCTGGAAAGGATCGACCACAAAATGCTCGTGATGCTGCCCTGCCAGGATCTCGTCGCCGGCCTGGATGATCGCCGCCGCCAGCTCGGCGTCGAGCAGGCCCAACTCCATGTTGACCTCGGCGGCCGCCCGCTTGATCAGCGCGATGCTCCAGATGAAGGCGGGCAGAGGCTTCATGCCCGTGATGGGAAAGTTCTCCAGAGCGCGCTGCGTCTGCGCGGCGTAGAGCGCTTCCCGCGGCACCCGCACCTCGCCAATCGAATCCGCCTCGATACGATACTCGGTCATCGGATCATCTCCTGTCAGCCAACGTCAAATAGCAAAAGAGCGCCACAATTGTAGCGCCCTTCGCTGAAGTTTAGAACGACAAGCCGGTCAAGCGGCCAGATACAGCTCGCCGACCCGCTGCCAGTTGATCACATTGAAGAAGGCGGCGATATAATCCGCGCGCCGATTCTGATAGTGGAGGTAGTAGGCATGCTCCCAGACGTCGATGCCGAGAATCGGCGTCATCCCCTTCATCAAGGGCGTGTCCTGGTTGGGCGTCGTGCTGATGCTGAGCGCGCCTTGGTCCGCTGCCAGCCAGGCCCAGCCCGAGCCGAAGACGCCGCCGGCCGCCGCCGAGTAGGCCTCTTGGAAACCTGTGAAGCTGCCAAAAGCGCTGTCGATCGCGTCAGCCAGAGCGCCGCTCGGTTCGCCGCCGCCCGGGCTCATGATCTGCCAGAACAAGCTGTGATTCGCGTAGCCGCCGCCGTTGTTTCTCACTGCCCTGCGGATGTCTTCCGGCACGGCCTCCAAATCAGCGAGGATGTCTTCAATGCTTTTGCCGACCAGATCGCTGCCTTCGATCGCCGCGTTGAGCTTGTTGGTGTAGCCGGCGTGATGTTTGCCGTGGTGGATGCCCATGGTACGGGCATCGATATAGGGTTCGAGCGCGTCTTCAGCGTATGGCAACTCCGGCAACTCAAAGGGCCAACTGTCGCTTTGGGATTGAGCTGTCTGACGTTCCTGGGCTGCTATGCCAAAAGGCGCGCCGGCCAAACCAGCGCTAACAGTTGCCGCCGCCCCCAGCTTCAAGACATCGCGGCGGCTGAGACCCTTCGAATGACTCGACATTGCCGCATCTCCCCAACTGGCCTGCTTGAAAAAAACAAAACACAGCGAACCGAAGAGCGCACTGTGTTCCGTCGCTACGATTAGATTATACTGCCGCCGCGTATAACTCCGCGACTTTGTCCCAATTGATCACATTGAAGAATGCGGCAATGTAATCGGGGCGCAGGTTTTGGTAATTGAGATAATAGGCGTGTTCCCAGACATCAATGCCGAGGATGGGCGTATTGCCATCCATCAGCGGGGTATCCTGGTTGGGCGTCGAGCAAACGTGTACGGCGCCGCCATCTACCGCGAGCCAAGCCCAGCCGGAGCCAAACTGATTGGCGGCCGCATCCGAAAACTGCGCTTTGAAATCAGTAAAACTGCCGCAAGCGCTATTGATCGCGTCCGCCAGCGCGCCGCTGGGTTCGCCGCCGCCGTTGGGACCCATGATCTGCCAAAACAGGTTGTGGTTGGCGTAGCCGCCGCCGTTGTTGCGTACGGCTGTACGGATGCCTTCCGGAACTGCCGACAGGTCGCCGAGGATCTCTTCGATAGACTTGCCTTCAAGATCAGTGCCGTCGACAGCGCCATTCAGATTGGCGGTGTAGCTGGCATGATGCTTGCCGTGGTGAATACCCATAGTGCGGGCATCAATATGTGGCGCAAGCGCGTCCTCTGCATAGGGAAGAGAAGGTAATTCAAAGGCCATGACTCTACTCGCTCCTAATGTACTTGTGGATTCGAACGATATTCACCGACATTCTAACACGCCAGACCGCGTTATCGCCAACAGTCTGGACTAAGGCCGGCGCAGGACTCCCCCAAATTGTACTCGCAGAAGCGCGAACTTCCTAGACCATGTGCTTGGCGCCCAGGGTAATTGCATCAAAATGATAGCGGCTGAAAAGGTGGGAATCTAAACTGAAAATCAACTACAGAGGGCGCAGAGAGCACAGAGAAAAACAAAAAATATGTGTTCATGTCTTATTTGAACTGTGATTTGTGGTGACAAATCACGTTTCGCTAGTGACTGTTGCCTATTCCTGGCCGCAGATTTAGTAGAATAGTCGTCTAAACTCCTAATATTCTGTGCCCTCTGCGCTCTCTGTGTTGAAAAATAATTTGATGCAATTGCCCTGCTTGGCGCCGGCCTGCCCCGTTTGATTCCGACTTGTTTTCTGAAGGATTCGCGCAATGATAAAGGCTTGTGTCCCGGGGAGAGCAGACCTTGCAACCGAAAGAAGACTCAGGCGTGCGAACAACCCCAATGCGCGCCTATTTCGTGATTCTGCTGGCTGTCGTCGCCACATCGTCGGCGGCCATACTCATCCGCTACGCGCTGGACGCCGCCATGCCGCCGCTGCTGATTGCCGCTGCGCGCCTCGCCATCGCCGCCCTTGTGCTGACGCCGCTGGCGCTCCGACGGCATATTCACCAAGTGGCCAAATTGTCACGGCGGGAGCTCTCGCTGATCATCCTCTCCGGGCTTTGCCTGGCCATTCACTTCACTGCCTGGGTATCGTCGCTGCAATACACGACAGTCCTTGTGAGCGTTGTCATCGTCTCGACCGGTCCCATCTGGGTCGCGATTCTCGAAGTACTGTTTCTCCATATTCGGCTGTCGCGATTGGTCGTCGCCGGTTTGATCATTGCGCTCGCCGGAGGCGTTATCATCGGCATTCCCATCAACGCCGGGGCTGAGTTGACGGCGCGCGGCGCGCACGACCTGAGCGCGACGGCGACAGGCGCGCTGCTGGCGTGGATTGGCGCGCTGTCAGTATCGGTGTATATGCTCATCGGACGAGTGCTGCGGGCTCGGCTGCCCGTCATTCCCTACGTTTGGCTGGTCTACGGCGTGGCGGCCGTCTGCGGCTGCGCGGTAATCTTGCTGACGTCGACGCGCGTAACCGGCTACGCCGCTGAGGGCTACGCGGTGCTGCTGGCTATGGGCTTGATACCGCAGTTGCTGGGGCACTCCTCGCTGAATTATCTGCTGGAGTATTTTCCCGCGGCGCTGGTCAGCATGTTTTCCCAGCTTGAGCCGCTGGGCAGCGCGCTATTGGCTCTGGTGCTCTTTCGCGAGTTGCCGCCGCAGCAGCAAATCGCGGGCAGCATCATCATCGTCATTGGCGTATTGCTCGCCAGCCGCGGCGAAATCCGCCAGTCGAAAAGCAAGCGTGATGATGCGGACTAAGGGTCTGGCGCCCTCTACCGCGCAAATTGGCGTTCTGGTAGGCATATCAATCTTCGCCTGGTCTTTCGGCCCGATTTGCGTTCGTTACGCTTTTCAATACGATATGCCGCCGGCGCTGGTAGCATTCGGGCGCATGTTCACAGGCACGGTCATGTTTGCCCCCTATATCTGGTATCGGGGCCGACAGGAAATCAGGCAAATGCCGACCCGCAGTCGCTGGCTGGCCGTGGCCGCCGGCACACTTTTCGGCATCAATATCACGCTGATGGCGACATCGCTTACGCATATAAGCATCATGATCAATCAGGCGCTGATCGCGACCATTCCCATCTGGGTGGCGGTCTTTGAAGTCACGCTGCTAAAGGGCACACTCAGCCGCGCCATCTGGGCGGGTATAAGCGTGGCGCTGGCGGGCGGACTGGTCGTGGCCTTCGCAAGCTCCGGCGCGCCCGTCATCAGCGACGACGCCAACCCGGGTTTGGGCGTGCTACTGGCGGCGATCAGCGCTTGCTCCGCCGCTCTCTATATCACCATTGGCCGCACGGTCCGTTCGACGACATCATTCATTCCCTATATCTGGCTGGTGTATACGGCCGGCTCGGCGGTGACTTTGCTGATAATTGGCCTGAGCCGGGTGTCGCTGGTCGGTTACGATATTCGCGGCTATTTGTGGGTGCTGCTGCTGGCGATTCTCGCGCAGATCATCGGACACGGCGCGCTCAATTTCGTGCTGAAATACGTGTCGCCCACTGTGATTACGGTGACTGCCCAGGTCATGCCCGTCCTGGCCGCTTTCTGGGCTTTTGTCATCTTCAGCGAGATTCCTACCTCGTGGCAAGCGCTGGGCAGCGCCCTGCTGTTGCTGGGGGTTACGATTGTGCTGCGGGGTCAGCGGCGGGGTGCGACAGATTGAAGCCCGCGAAGCTGCTCAAGCCTGGCGTCAAGTCGAATTTCGGAAGGGAATCAGATACGATCAGGCCGGCCGAAAAGCGGTAGAGCGTACCGTCCTTGATCAGCTCCTGGATCGTGTAATCCACCAGCAGCCGCAAGTCAATGTCATTGTAGGGCAGCCCGATGGCATAGTAGGAGCGGCTATACCAGCGTTCGGTCAGACGCAATGTGTTGGGATTCGCTTCCAGATGCGCCAAGAGCTCCAGGTTGTCCGCATAAATGGCGTTGGCGTTGTTGTAATCCAGCAGGGTCAGGGCCGCGTCGCGCTCGGTCGTTTGAATATAACGCACAGTGGCATTGATGCTATCTGCCCAGGCTTGGGCTCGTTCCCGCGCCGTGTCGTCGCCTCGCAGAATGCCGACAAAGCGTCCGCGCAAGTCATTAAAGCCTCGAATACCAGAATTTGCGCGCACCATCAGTCGATCGCCGTGCAGCAGGTAGGGCATGGAGAAATCCATCTGGCCGGCCAGGTTCCAGTCCGGCTTCATGCCGAATACGAGGTCTGCCCCCCCGCTGTTGAGCAGGCCGGCGGCGGAGACGGAATCACCGGATACAATCTCGAGCGCGACGCCCCAACGCCGCGCCAGCTCGGCGGCTAGCGCACGGTTCAGCATATTCAGGCTGCCAGTCGCCGATCCGGGCGCAGTATCTGTAATTCCGCCGACGCGGAGCCTGCCCGTGCTTCTGATTCGCGGCAGCGCGTAAGTCGCCGGATAAGCAATCTCATTGGCGAACTGCGACGGCAGCGCTTCTTCGCCGAGGCCGGACCAGATGGCTAAGGCATCCGGATTATAAGACTCGTCGGGAAAGTATTCGCGAAAGAGTACATCCAGTTCGCCCTCACGAGCCAAAAGCTGAATCGTCTTGTTGAGGGCGTCGCGCAAGGGCGCGTCCTGGCGTCTGACGGCGAAGGCTCTTGGTTCAACCGTCACTGCGTCATCCAGGATTCGGACCGATTCCGCGAAGTCAGCCGTGACCCGGTTCAACGCCTGCTTCTCAGCCACTACAGCGCTGATTTCTCCCTGCATCACAGCAGCGACCGCCCGGTCCAGCGTCAAATAAGGCTGCAAGTTCAATGTCCTGCCGGCCTGCGCGCTCCAGATTTCTGTCGCTTTTTCCGCGCGAGTCCCCTGCACATAGCCGATCGGCTGATCGAGCAATTCTGAACGCGCCTGGAAGGGGCTGTCTTCACGCAGCAGCAGCGCCTGCGCGCCTTGCAAATAAGTCTGGCTAAACTCAAGCTCGGCGTCGCGGTCGCGATATCGGACGATGGCCGAGGCCAGCGCATGCACTTGGCCACGATTCAACATTTCCAGCGCATTCAGCCGCGTCACCTGCACGAATTCCAGTTCGCTATCCCATTCGGCAGCGATTTTGCGTAGCAGATCAATATCGAAACCGCGCAGCTCGCCCTGGAAGGTGAATTCACTATAAGGCGGATCGTTATAGAGCAGGCCCAGGCGCAAGATGCCGGTCGCCGTGATCTCGGCAATTGCCGATTCGGCGTGCAAGAAATCGGCTGATTCATCGGCGGCTGCCGCAGGCACGAGCGTCGGCACGTTCAGCGTGGGGACGGGCGGATTATCCAGAGCAAGCAGACTTGACGCGACAAGCACAAGCAAGAGGAAAGCAGCGAAAGTCGCAATAGTTCGCAGCATTATGGATCAGCCGTAGAGGTCATTGTCATGAATATAGGCTAGCACGGCATCCGGAACCAGATAACGAACGCTGCGTTTTGCGCGAAGGCGGCTGACAACTACGGTGGATGACAGCCAGACGCTTAGCATTGGCACGTCCACAATATCTACCATATCCGATAGACCTGGCAAGACATCATCGTGCATATCGGGCGTGATGTCTTCATCGGCGCGTTTCATCACCGCCAGGCGACAGCAGCGAAAGAGGTCCGGCGCGCGCTCCCAGGTGGGCAAGGCGCGCAAATTGTCGCCGCCCATAACGAAGTAAAGCTCGGCTTGAGGGTACTGCCCGCGTATCAATTTGATGGTGTCAGCGGAATAATGCGGACCATTGCGGTCGATATCCACGCGCGAAATGCTGAAGTTGGGATTGTCATTGATAGCCAGCCCCAGCATGGCCAGCCGATGAACGACCGGCAGGCGCAATTCGCCGCGTTTGACCGGGTGGTCGGCGACCGGGACAAAAAGGACGTGATCGATATCCAGCGCTTCCCGGCTGTATTCCGCCAGGATGAGATGGCCGATCTGCGGCGGATCAAAGGAGCCGCCGAGTATGCCGATTCGCTCCCGCCTCACTCCGACCACTCCAGTTCAAAGTCGCCGATAAAGACGGTATCGCCGCTGCTCACTCCCTCTTTTTCCAGGGCTGCGGCAATGCCGGTCGCTTCAAGCGTTTTCTGGAAGCGCAGCACCGCTTCTTCATAATCCCAATAGGTCATGCCCGCCGCGCGCTCGATGCGGTCGCCGCGGACGAAGAATACGCCGTCGTTGACTTCCAGTTCGAAAGCCATGCCATCGTCGTCGCGTAGCTCATAAACAGGCTCGTCCGCCTTCTGCGATAAATGGGGCTTGGGCAGATTGGCGGAAAGTTCAAACACGCGCTGTATCAGCCGGTCGACATTCTCCCGCGTCAGGGCTGAGATCGCCAGCGGCGCCTGGATGCCGCGTTCGGCAAAACTCTCGTTGAGCAATTCCAGGTATTCGCGAGCATCGGGCAGGTCGATCTTGTTCACCACCAGGATTTCCGGACGTTCGGCCAAATCTTCGTCATAGAGCGCCAGTTCCGCTCTGATTTGATTATAATCCGCCAAGGGATCATCAGCCGAGCCGTCAAGAATGTGCACTATCAGCGAGCTGCGCTGCACATGGCGAAGAAAGGAGTGACCCAGACCGACGCCGAGATGCGCGCCTTCGATCAGCCCGGGAATATCAGCGAATACCAGATCCAAGTTGTCGTAAACAACGGTACCCAGATTAGGCTCCAGGGTGGTAAAGGGATAGTCCGCGATCTTGGGTTTGGCGTTGCTCACTACTGAGAGCAAGGTAGACTTTCCGGCGTTCGGCAGCCCGACCAGGGCGACATCGGCGATCATCTTCAGCTCGAGCGTGATCCAGCGTTCTACGCCAGGCTCGCCCTTTTCCGCCATACGCGGCGCCTGATTGGATGCCGATTTGAAGCGCGCGTTGCCACGTCCGCCGCGACCGCCGGGCGCCACCACCACCTCCGCATCCGGGCCAAGCAGGTCGGCAATCAGGCCGCCGGTCGTCGCATCGCGAACCACCGTGCCTTGGGGAACACGCACAACCAGCCGGTCGGCATCGGCGCCGGTCTTGTTGCTGGACCCGCCTTTGCCGCCGGGCTTGGCTTTGAAGTGGCTGCGCTTGCGGAAGAAATACAGGGTGTTCAAGTTGGCGTCGGTCTGGAGAACGACGTCGCCGCCGCGTCCGCCGTCGCCGCCGGATGGTCCGCCCATGGGCACGTACTTTTCGCGGCGAAAGGAGACCATGCCGTCGCCTCCCTTGCCGCTGGCTACAAATAGCTTTGCCTCGTCAACCAGCACTGGCGTACCACCGCGATTCCGGCTAGACCTGAACGACGGCTGAGCATACAGCAGATTTCCAGCGCCGTGTAGATGGAAAGGCCAGCGGCGACTTCCGCCCAGCCATACATGATGGAAAGTCGCCAGCGAGCGGTCTATAATCTGGCAATCCGGACTGGCGTGGCGCATCGCATTAAGGTCAAAGCCATATCGTGATGACGGGGAAGTGATAATTGATCGATCGAATCCGCTGGCAAGGGCATGGAAGCTTCGCCATTGAGGGCGCGCCCTTCATCCAAATTGCGCCCTGGCGAGTGGTCAAGGCGGATTCGCCGCCCGATGTCATTCTGGTGGGCCACGATCATTACGATCACTGTTCGCCGGCGGACGTCGAGAAGATTCGCGGGGAGAGCACCGTGGTTGTCGGCAGCGAAAGCGCCGGCCGCATCATCCCCGGTACTCAGGTGCTGCGCGAGTGGCAAAGCATCAATGTCGGACGGGCGAATATCAAGGCGATACCGGCCTTGTCATCTCGTGATCCGCGCGACCAAAAGGTAGACGGCCGGCTTGGCTTTTTGATCTCGCTGGACTTATATGACATCTATTACGTGGGCGAAGCGGATACCGTCAGCGAAACCGAATATCTGAAGCCCGACATCATATTGCTGCCGATTGACGGCTACGGCAGGTTGTCCGTGACCGACGCGGCGCGTTTGGTAGCGTCCATGCAACCCCGGTGGGCCATTCCCTACAATTGGGGCGGCGCCGGCGAGGAGGCTACTCAGCTCGACGCGCAGAGTTTCCAGAGCCAGGTTTCCGACGCGACCGAAGTGCTGCTGCTGCCCGTCACACCCTAGTACTCAGGCGGCGGTGTCAATCTTCTCCAGCAGGTCCATCACACCGCCGTCGCGACTGTAAACCTGTGGCGGCTCTTCGCCGCGGATCACCGCTTCGCTGATCACGACCCGGTTGATTTCTTCGTGGCTCGGCGCCTCGAACATGACATTGAGCAGGCAGGATTCGATGATGGAGCGCAAGCCGCGCGCCCCGGTATCCCGTTCCAGCGCCAATTCGGCGGCCGCGCGCATGGCAGCGTCTTCAAAGACCAACTCGACCTTATCAAGCGACAGCAAATGTTCGTACTGTCGTATCAGCGCATTCTTCGGCTCGATCATGATCCTGACGAGTTCATCCAAATCCAGGGGCTTCAGCGCAACCAAAACCGGCAAACGCCCTACCATTTCGGGAATCATGCCGTGCTGAACCAAATCTTCCGGAGACACCAGACTCAGCAGGTTGTCCTGCCCCTCGAATGAGGCATCTTGCTTGGCGCCGAAGCCGATGCTGCTGTTGGCGCCGATGCGCTGACGGATGACTTCATCCAGCCCGGAGAAGGTGCCACCGACGATGAAAAGGATATTGCTGGTGTCGATCTGCAAGAACTCCTGATGCGGATGCTTGCGCCCGCCTTGAGGCGGCACATTGGCCAAGGTTCCTTCGAAAATCTTGAGCAAGGCCTGCTGCACGCCCTCGCCCGATACATCGCGCGTGATTGAGGGATTGGAATTTGACATGCGCGAAATCTTGTCGATCTCGTCAATATAGATAATGCCGCGTTCGGCGCGCTCGATATTGCCATCGGCCGCCTGAATCAGTCGCAGCAGGATATTCTCCACATCCTCGCCCACATAACCGGCCTCAGTGAGCGCGGTGGCGTCGGTGATGCAAATCGGCACATCCAGGATGCGGGCCAGGGTCTGCGCCAGCAGGGTCTTGCCGCAACCGGTCGGACCCAGCAGCAAGATGTTGCTTTTGTCCAGCTCCACATCAACCGGATCATCAGCCGCCTGAATACGCTTGTAGTGGTTGTAGACGGCTACGCTCAGCACGCGCTTGGCATCTTGCTGGCCAATGACGTATTCGTCCAGGCGCTGCATGATTTGGCGCGGAGAGAGAGCGAGATCAAACTCAAATTTGTCTTCCAGCTTGGTTTCTTTGGCTTCTTCTCTCTGCAGCAAGCTGTGGCAGAGATCGACACAGAAATTGCAGATGTGAATATGTTCAGGCCCGGCGATCAGCCGTTCCACTTCTTCATGTGACCGGGTGCAGAAGTTACAACGGTGTTTGATGGGCGAGAAGCTCACCTCAGACTCCTTCCAGCATGCGTTCTTCACCGATCAGCACAGCGTCGATCAAGCCGAAGTCCGTGGCTTCCTGCGCCGTCATGTAGACGTCTCTGTCTGTGACGCGCTCAACTTCTTCCGGCGTTTTGCCGGTGTGATTGACGAATATATCAATTATACGCTTTTTCAAACGCACAATCTCTTCGGCCTGTATCACGATATCGGATGCTTGCCCTTGAGCGCCGCCCAGAGGCTGGTGCATATGGATGGTGGCGTTGGGCAAGGCCATGCGCATGCCACTTTCGCCCGCCGTCAGCAGTACCGTGCCAAAGCTGGCGGTAATGCCTACGGCGACCGTGCCCACGGGCGCGGCGATCTGCTGCATGGTGTCATAAATCGCCAAGCCGGAATAGACAGCGCCGCCGGGTGAATTGATGTACATCTGAATGCGGCGGTCGGGACCCTCTCGCTCCAAAAAGAGCAGTTGCGCCACGATCAAGTTGGCGATCTGGTCGTTGATTCCGGAGCCGACAAAGACGATTCGTTCCTTCAACAGCAGCGAGTAGATGTCATAAGCTCGCTCGCCGCGGCTGCCCTGTTCAATTACCATTGGGATTACGTTTTGGAATTGATTCATGCGCTGCTGCAACCCTTTCTGTCGCGTAGTCAAATGAGTTTACGCTTCTTGCGCCTGCTCGACATCACCGGCTTCATCGACTTCGCTCTCGGTCTTTGTTTTATCCGTCGCCGTCAAGGACTGAACCGTCCTGCTCATCGCCTGCCAGCGCCGCGGCGGCCGCTTCGTCCTCGGCCTGAAATTTGAGCAGCCGTTCGCTGCGCTCCTGGGCGCGCTGCGCATCGTCAGCGAACCGCTTTTCCATGGCTTCGACAGCTGCGGCCGGGTCCTCGCCGCGGCCAATAGCAAAAAGATGCACATTGGCGTGGCTCATGACCAAGTCATTACGAATGTTGTCGCGCATTTGCGGGGTATCGAACATCTCGCGTAGATTTGAGTTGAAACCGTAACCGGATACAACCGCATCCAGGCGCGCCGCAATGTCTTCGTCGCTGATGGTGATATCCTGCGCACTTACGAATTCCCGCAGGACAAGCGAGTGTCGCAGGGAATTGGCAGCGCTTTCGCGATTCTGTTCGCGCAAATCGTCATTTGTGCTGCTGGTCAAGCGATAATAATCGTCCAGGCTAATCCCCTGCTGCTGGAGGTTGCGCTCGAATTCGCCGATCATGTCGTCGATTTGTTGGTCCAGCATGACATCGGGATAGACGATTTCGGCGCCCTCAACCATCCTCTCCAATACCTGGTCGCAGTATTCCGACTTGGCCTGCGACAGCGCCGACCGCTCCAGCTCATCTCTGGTTGATGCGCGCAAGCCGGCCAAATCCAATTCCAGATCGCCGCGATTTCTGCTAACACGGCGCGCAAAGTCGTCATCCAATTCGGGAATGGAGATGGACTCGATTTTATTCATCGTGACATGGAATTCCACGCGGCGCCCGATAATTGTTTCGTCGGCATCGTCATCCGGTATCGTCAATTCGAACTCAACGCTAGCGCCCTGTTCCAAGCCAATGAGATGCCCGACAAAGCCATGAGTAAAGGGATCTTCGTTGGGATCGAGGATGATGGTCGCGTTTTCGTCGCTGACAAAAGTATCGCCTTGCCTGGGAATGTATGGCGCCTGCTGGTCAGGCTCATTATCTTCGACGCTACCGTCAGTCAGCGCGTCCGACGCGTCGGCTTCGTCATTGTCGTCGGCTACCGCATCTTGAGGCTCGCCATCGACGAACTCGCTTTCAACGGCGATGGTGACGCGGTTGCCGGGCGCGGCCACTGCTACCGAATCATCAAGAACCTCGACCGCGCGCTGCTGCAACTGCTTCAGCGCTTGATCAACATCGTAGTCGCTGACTTCCGGCGCCTCAAAGTCGACGCGGATATCCTGATATTCATTGAGGTCGACTTCGGGCTGCAATGGCACGGAGAACACGAAAGTTGGCGACGGTTCCAGTTGAAAGTCGTCAAAGGCGCCGGGGCCATAAGGCAGGACTTCGGCTTCTTCCAAGGCTTTTTTGTAAAGATTGTCCCCGAGCGTCTCAACAGCTTCTTCGAGGATGGCGCCCTCGCCCACAGCTTGCGCGACCAGCCGGTATGGCGCCTTACCCTTGCGGAAGCCCTTGATGCGAACTTGCCGCGAAATCTTGCGGGCGGCTTTCCGCTTGGCGTCTTCCAGCTCGTCGGTTTCGATTTCGACCGTCAATTGGGCGCGGTGGTTTTCTATTCGTTCAGTCGTTAAGTTCAAGATTCGTCCCTGTATTCTCACAACCTCAGTCAGCCGCTGGTCGTGTGTGCCAAATCAGATTCCAAGCTATAAAGTCGAAAGGCGCGTCGCGCGCCTCGATTGATAGATCGTGATGAGGAAGGAGGGACTCGAACCCTCACCTCAAAGAGACATGATCCTAAGTCATGCGCGTCTGCCAATTCCGCCACTTCCTCAAGGCGCCACCCACACCAGAATTATAGACAGGAGGCAATAAGGCTACAAGGGAGAAACTATTGCAGCTCGACGCTGGACACAGCGGAGACGTCGATGCCGCTAACCTGATTCATGACGCTGCTGATGATGAGTTGCGCAAAGCGAAACAAAGCCTGCATTTGCGTGATGCGGTCAAGGTATAGACGCGCCAGGATCTGCTGATCGGGCGGCAGGTCGTTGATTGAAGCCGAGATACGCTGGTGGTTTTCCTGCATCACCGAAAGCGCGTGTTCCAAATCACGCAACTCGCGGCCGCTGAGGAAATTGGAGAATATCTGCCAGAAATCGGTTTCAGCCTGATAATACTTGCGGCGTCCGCTGCCGCCCCGCACCCAAACTTGTCGCACCATGCCCATATGTTCAAGCGAGCGGATGTTGGTGCTGACGCTGGCTTTGGATATGCCCAAGCGCGCCATCATATCGTCAAGTGAAAGCGGCTCCGCGCTCAAGAGCAGGCTGCCGTAGAGCTGGCCCATCACCTTGCTGAAGCCAAAGTAATCCGCCAACTGGCTCAAGCCATCCAGCATGCTGTCATGCACAATTTCCAGGTCGTTGGCAAGCGGGCGTTCGCTGGTCGGCTTGCTGTCTTGATCAGGCGACATGGCGCTTAAAATTCTCCCAATTCGAGCGTCAAAACCTAGCGTCGACGCGGTAAGCGACTGTGCCTGTCATTCTATCATTGCGGCGGGCGGCTTACAAGCAGGGCGGGGAAACGGGCCGCTCCACCCCCCACGTTGATGACGCGGCGCATTTTATGCGCATACTGCCCCATACCGGCTAGCGAGGGAGGCGGCGGAGTGGTAGGATGGTTATTGTATAAAGTTTCACAATCCGGCTGTGAGGAAGCGCTTTTCATGCCCGGCAACGTAGCGTCATCCATTCCTGATATCGTTATTGGTCGCCTGCCCTTGTACCTGCGCGCGCTGCGTCGTTTGCGTCAAGAGGGCAAGCAGGTGACGTCGTCGCATGAATTGGGCAAACGCCTGGATATCAGTTCGGCGCAGATTCGCAAGGACCTCTCCCACTTTGGCGGCTTCGGCAAGCAGGGTACGGGATATCAAATCGATTTCCTCATCGAGAAGCTCCGGGATGTCTTGAAGATCAATCAAGAATGGCTGGTTGTGGTCATTGGCGCCGGCAACCTGGGCAGCGCGATTTCGCATTATCGCGGTTTTCAGGACCGGGGATTTCGCATTGCCCACTTGTTTGATGTGAGTCCCGACGTCATCGGTCAACGAATCGGCAATTTCGTCGTCAGGCCCCTTGGCAAATTGGCTGACACGATCCGCGAGGAAGGCATCAAGATCACCATGCTGGCGGTGCCGGCCGAGCAGGCCCAGTCAGTGGCGGACCAGGTGGTGGCAGCGGGCATAGAAGCGATACTCAATTACGCGCCCATCAACATCAACGTGCCCGCCAGCGTGCAAATCCAATACATCGACCCGGTCACGCATCTGCAGCGCATGACATATTATCTTGATGGCTGAGAGCCGGCTCTCGGCTGATGTCAGGATCAGAAGTAATTGGTTTGGGCCAGCCGCCGCATAATGGCGGGATCTTCCAGGGCCTGGCCACAGCCCACAACAACATTGATCAAGGGATTGTCGGCCTGGTAAACGGGCACGCCGGTTTCGCGCGTCAGATAGGCGTCGATGCCACGCAGAAGCGCGCCGCCGCCGCTTAGGACGATGCCGCGGTCGATAATGTCCGATGACAATTCGGGCGGCGTGGTGGACAGAACGGCTCGAACAACGGTAGCGATTTGTCCCAGGGGTTCAGCCAGCGCCTCCACTACCTCACCGGTGGTGACGCGAACCGTGCGCGGCAAGCCCGACACGTTGTCGCGGCCCTGTATCTCCATCGACAGTTCTTGCGGCTGGTCAACGGCAGCGCCGATTTGGATCTTGATTGACTCGGCGGTGGGCTGGCCGACCGTCAAGTTATACTTGCGACGTACGTAGCTGATGATGCCGTCATCCAAACGCAGCCCGCCGACTCGGCCGCTCTCCGCCCGCACGATGTTGTTCATGGTAAGCACAGCCGCTTCGGTGATGCCGCCGCCGATGTTCACAACCATGCCGCCCGCCGGTGTGCTGACCGGCAAACCCGCGCCCAGCGCCGATGCCAGCGGCTCCCACATCAGCTGCACCTCGCGCGCGCCCGCCGCGAGTATGGCTTCGCGAACGGCACGCTTTTCGACGCTGGTGGCGCCGTAAGGCACGGAGACCATAACCGACGGTCTGAACAGGCGCATACGGCCGGCGATCTTGCTAAAGAAGTACTCCAGCATTGCTTCGGTAACTTCGTAGTCGGCGATAACGCCGTTCTGCAGCGGACGCATGACCTGGATGTCTTCGTCGTCGACGCGACCCAGCATTTCGCGGGCTGGATTGCCGAAGTCGACGATTCGTTCCTCTTCAGCCAGGAGGGCGACCAGAGAGGGCTCCTGCAATACGATGCGGCCGTTGTCGTAAATGAGCACATTCACCGTGCCCAAGTCGACGCCCAGACGCTTTCCGAAGCGAGCCATAAGATTTATCAACACTCTTTAGTAATGCGCACTAAGGATATTTTACAGCAAAAACAAGACCCGGACTACAGAGGCAGCGCCGGGCGTCGGAAGATTTAAGGCTTTTGAGAGGGATCAGGCTTCAGCGCTCTCCTCATCAAGAATGCGCAGCATGGAGCCGCGACTGCGGATTTTCAGGCTGACGCGCACGGCAAGATTGGCGCGCCGCAGGGCCAGTTCTGCTTCGCGATTGTCCGCGCCGGGCAGTCCGTCGTCCAATAGCTGCCGCGCTCGATCACGGGCGTCTTGCGCCTTTTCCAGATCCAGCGCGTACGACGACTCGGCCAGATCAGCCAGGACGACCACTTTGTCGGGCCGCACATCAACCACGCCGCCATAAACCGCAAAGCGCTCTTCGGCGGCGCCTTTGCGCACGACCAACTCGCCAAAAGTCAATGTCGTCAATACGGGCGCATGGTTTGGCAATACGCCCATCTCGCCCTCGACAGCCGGCACAATGACGATATCGGCCTCGGCTTCTTCGAAGACCTTCTGCTCTTGCGTCACCAACTCGATGTGAATCGGCATGATTGGCTCCTAGGCGCTTTGGCGGTTCGCGTAGCGTTCCAGCACATCCTCAATCGGACCACACATATAGAAGTCCTGTTCGGGAATTTGGTCGACTTCACCTTCCAGTATCATGCGGAAACCGCGCACCGTGTCCTTGATCGGCACGTAGCGCCCAGCCTGCCCGGTAAATTGCTCGGCCACAAACATGGGCTGGCTGAGGAAGTATTCCATTTTGCGCGCGCGCGCCACAAGCACCTTGTCGTCGTCGGACAATTCTTCCACGCCCAAAATGGCGATAATGTCTTGCAGATCTTTGTAGCGCTGCAGCACCTGCTGGACTTCGCGAGCCGTGCCGTAGTGGTCGTCGCCTACCACTTCCGGTTGCAAAATATTACTGGTGCTGGCGAGGGGGTCCACCGCCGGGAAGAGGGCGCGCGCCGCAATTGAGCGTTCCAGCGCGATCGTGCTGTCCAGATGGGTGAAAACCGCAACTGGCGCCGGATCGGAGTAGTCGTCCGCCGGCACGTATACCGCTTGCATGGAGGTGATCGAGCCGCTGCGCGTGGAGGTGATGCGCTCCTGCAGCATGCCCATTTCTTCGCCGAGGTTGGGCTGGTAACCCACCGCGGACGGCATACGTCCCAGCAGCGCCGAGACTTCCGCGCCCGCCAGCGAATAGCGGAAGATATTGTCGATGAAGATGAGCACATCGCGGCCCTGATCGCGGAAATATTCCGCCATCGTCAAGCCGGACAGCCCGACGCGCAGACGCACGCCCGGCGGCTCGTTCATCTGACCGAATACCATAGCCAGTTTGTCGAGCACATTGGCTTCTTTCATTTCGTGATAGAGGTCGGTGCCCTCGCGGGTGCGCTCGCCCACGCCAGCAAAAACGGACAAGCCGTCGTGCTGCGTAGCGATGGAGTTGATCAACTCCTGAATCGTCACGGTTTTGCCGACGCCGGCGCCGCCGAAAATGCCCGTCTTGCCGCCCTTGGTCATCGGGGCAACCAGGTCGATGACTTTCATGCCGGTCTCAAAGACCTCAATTGTCGGCGACTGGTCCTCGAATGAAGGCGCGTCCGCGTGAATGGGACGGCGCTCGGCATCTTCCGGCACCTCTTCGCCCATATCCACCGGGCGGCCCAGCACGTTGAAGATTCGCCCCAAGGTAGGCGCGCCAACCGGCACAGCAATCGGCTGACCGGTGGCGTAGGCGGCTGTGCCTCTGGCCAAGCCATCGGTCGAATCCATGGCCACGGTGCGAACGGCGCCTTCGCCAAGGTGCAGTTCGACTTCCAGAACAAGATTGTCATCGTCTTCACGCGGCACTTCAACCGCGTCGAATATGTCGGGCAACGCGCCGGCCGGGAATTCGACATCCACTACGTTGCCCAGCACTTGCGTTACCGTCCCTTGAATTTCTGCCATCTTCCAAGCTCCTTACTTGATTCTCCGGTTGGCTGAGCGCATTTTGAATTTGGGCTCAGGCGTCGAGCAAATGTCCTTGGGTCGGCTGCGCGTCCAGGATAGCGTCGGCGCTGTTGTCGATCGCTTGCTGCAGCGCGTTAGCCCCGCCAACGATGTCCAGGATTTCAGCCGTGATTTCCGCTTGCCGCGCTTTGTTGTAGAGCAGCACCAGGTCGGCAGTGACTTGCGTGGCGTTGTCGGTGGCGTTGCGCATGGCGGCCATGCGGGCGGCGTGCTCGCTGGCTTGCGCTTCCAGCAGCGCCTGATAGAGCTGCAGTTCCGTGAAGCGCGGTACGATTTCTTCGACAACGGCGGTCGCGCTCGGTTCATAGTCGTAATTCTGCGTACCCTCGCTGACAGCCGCGACGTCCTTTACGTATTCGGCGGCCACCTGCTGGGCGATCGTTTCGGTCGTCAGCGGCAGCCAGCCCAGCACCGCCGGGCGCTGCGACAGCATAGTGATGAAGTCGGTATAGGCGATGAGGACTTCGTCAACCTCGCCGCTGAGGTAGGCGTCCATAGCGATGCGCGCTATCGGCGTAATATCGGCAATGGTCGGCGCCGCCGGCAAATCGCTGAAGGAAGCGACGATGTTCGCGCCCGAGCGGACCAGCGAATCGCGCGATTTGCGGCCGACGGCGACATAATCCACCGGCTTGCCCAGCCGCTCATCAAAGCGCTGCGCCACGCGCAGGATGTTGGTGTTGTAGGCGCCCGCCAATCCGCGATCGGAGGTGATTACCACAACCATGACGCGATTGACTTCCTCACGTTGGGTCAAAAGCGGATGCAGGGGCACTGATTTGCTGGCCGCCTGGATGTTGACCAGAATCTCCCAGGCTTTCTCGGCAAAGGCGCGGCTGGCCAGCACACGCGCCTGCGCGCGTCGAACGCGTGAGGCTGAAACGGCTTCCAGCGCCCGCGTGATCTGCGTGATATTCCGCACGCTTCGGATGCGATTCTTGACTTCTCTGAGCGTGGGCATCTAGTGTCTCCCTTCTGCTTTCGCTGGCAGCACTAAGCCCAGGCCTCGTTAAAGGTTTTGATGTCGGCTTCCAGTTTCGCCTCAATCTCGTCCTTGGCCTTTTCGTTGCGATTCTCGCGGATGAATTCGCTCGTATCGGAGAATTGCGTGCGGAAGGAGCGCAGGAATTCTTCTTTCCAGGCCAGCATCCGCTCCACAGGCACGTCATCGGTAAGTCCGCTGGTGCCGGCGAAGGTCAGCGCGACCTGATCTTCCAGCGACAGCGTCTGATATTGCACCTGCTTAAAGAGCTCGGTCAAGCGCATGCCGCGATCGAGTTGTTGCTGCGTGGCTTTGTCCAGGTTGGAGCCGAATTGGGCAAAGGCAGCCAGATCGCGGAATTGAGCCATCTGCAATTTGAGGCCGCCGGCGACGTCTTTCATAACGCGCGCCTGGGCAGCGCTGCCCACGCGGCTGACGCTGATGCCGGTATTCAGCGCCGGGCGCAAGCCAGCGTTGAACAATTCCGATTCCAGATAAATCTGGCCATCGGTAATGGAGATGACGTTGGTGGGAATGAAGGCTGATACGTCGCCGAGCAAGGTTTCGATCACTGGCAGGGCCGTCAAGCTGCCGCCGCCGCGTTCGTCGCTGAGCTGCGCAGCGCGCTCCAGCAGGCGACTGTGCAGATAGAATACATCGCCGGGAAAGGCTTCTCGGCCGGGCGGGCGCCGCATCAAAAGCGAGACTTGTCGATAGGCGTTGGCGTGCTTGGATAGATCGTCATAAATGACCAGCGCGTCCTTGCCGTTTTCCATAAACCACTCGCCGATGGCGCAGCCAGCGTAGGGCGCCATATACTGCAGGGCGGCTGCGTCCGAGGCTGAGGCCACAACCAGCGTGGTGTAATCCATGGCGCCTTCACGCTCCAGCGTTTCGCGAATGCGCGCCACTTCACCGCGGCGTTTGCCGATGGCGACGTAAATGCAATACATATCCTCGCCGTCTTGATTGACGATCGTATCCAGCGCCAAGGCGGTTTTGCCCGTCTGACGGTCGCCGATGATCAGCTCGCGCTGTCCGCGCCCGATCGGGATCATGGTATCGATGGCCAGGATGCCGGTCTGCACCGGGCGATCGACGCTGCGTCTTTCCATCACGCCGGGCGCGATGCGTTCGATATTGTAATATTCGTCAAATTGAACGGGGCCGCGGCCGTCGATCGGCTCTCCCAGCGCGTTCACCACGCGGCCGACCATACCCATGCCAACCGGCACGGAGGAGATGCGTTCAAGCGCGCTTACCATGTCGCCTTCCTGAATGTCATCGTAGGCGCCCATGATGATGACGCCGACGTTATCTTTCTCCAGGTTGAAGGCGATGCCAGCCACGCCGTTTTCGAATTGCACCAATTCGTTGTAGCGCACATTGTCCAGGCCGGAGATGCGGGCGATGCCGTCGCCGACTTCTTCGACGTAACCGACCTCAACTGATGCGAGCTTGCTAAGCTCGATATCTTTGATTTGCTCCAGAATCGAATCGTAAATGTTGTCTGCCATTCGCTGGCTCCTTGCGCTAGCTCTATTCACTTGCTGACGATAAGTTTCATCCACGCGGACGAAAGACAGTGCGTTTCGGTTACGCTCTAAACCTGTCGATCACCAGGTTTTCTTGTACGACAGTTATTTCACGGCAAAACTACTACTATTGTAGCGTACGCGCCGTCACTTGTCCATTATTTCACAAATGGATTCTGGTACTTGCCAAGTTGAACCTGTTAGCGACGCTTCAACAGCCGTCACCGCGGTTGCGGCCGCTTGATTTTGCCAGCGAGAGGCTGTGGATACAAGCGGCGCCTGTACCTGAATCAGTCCGATTTCGCGCCGAGGGCCTGCGAGCGGCGGTAGGCGGCCCAGACGCCCTCGGAAAGTACTGTGCGCAAGCCGCCCTTCTCCATCTCATGCAGCGCGGCGGCGGTGGTGCCGCCCGGGCTCGTCACCTGATTGCGCAGCTGCGCTGGGTGCAAGCCGGATTGCTGCGCATACTGCACCGAGCCCAGCAAGGTCTGGGTCACCAGCTTCTCGGCATCGCGGCGGGCGAAACCCATGTGGACGCCGGCGTCAATCAGCGCTTCCATAAACATAAAGACGTATGCCGGGCCCGAGCCGCTTAGCGCCGTCGCCATATCGAGAAAGCTTTCGTCGTCAGCGTAAATCTGATCGCCCAGGGCGCCCAAGAGCATTTCCGCTTGTTGACGTTGGATGTCCGCGACTTGCGGCGCAGCGGTCCAGACGGTGATGCCCCGCCCGATTTGCCCGGGCGTATTGGGCATGGAGCGCACGACGCGTCCGTTGCGCAAGCTTTCGGAGATTGTCTTCGATTCCACGCCGGCAACGATGCTGACGATCAAACTAATGCTGTCAACATGGCCGCTCAGCTCGGAAAGGACTTTGCCCATCACCTGCGGCTTGACGGAAAGCACCAGCGCATCACCCGCCTCAGCTGCCGCGACGTTGTCGGTTGTGGTGTGGATGCCGTAGCGCTGGCGCAGCGCATCCAGGTGTTCGGCGCGGGGATCGGAGGCTGTGATGTTGTCCGGCGCCAGAACTTGCTGATGCAGCAAGCCTTTGATCATGGCTTCACCCATCACACCCGCGCCGATGAAAGCAACGGAATCGCCATTGAAAGTCATTTGCCCACCTTAATTCTTGCGATCATCGTCGTCAAAGTGACGGCTCAGCAAATAAAAGGTACCCCTGCGGCTTTCGAATTGATCGGTGAGAAAATCCGTCACGACGAAACCCGCAGCTAGCATTTTACTGAATACATACCGTATGTGATAGCGCCACTGGTCCGCCAAAGGCCGTTCGGCTGCTTCAAGCTCGCGGAAATCCGCCGGGATTTCCACCAGAGCAAATGACGAGCCGGGCACGGCAGTCATTGGACGCGGCCGTAGCCAATCGCCACTGGCATCAGCGCGGTTGACTATGGGGGCGTGGACGTCCAGATATTGGCCCAGCGTCAATTTGCTGCCGCGGCCCGCCGCGCGTTCGACAACACGGCGATGGGCGACCCACCACTCCACGATCAAGCGATCGGCGCGCAAGCTGTGCGGCTCATCCAGCCCGAAATAGTTGGCCGAGAAACGCTGGATGACCGCGCCCAGCTTGCGAATATTCAAGTGGGCGTTGGCCGCCAGCAGGGGATCAACCGTCCAGGTGACCAGTCGAATGGCCTGTTTCATGGCGATATCACGCTGCGCCATCTTCAGGCGATAGCCGATATTGCGTCCGCGATAGCCGGGCAGCACCAGCATTCGCTTGGACATAACCAGCAAGTTGGCCATGGCCGGGCGCGCGTCGCGATCGTCGAAATCAATGTCTGTGCCGACGAATCCCATGACGAAGCCGACCAGCTCCCGCCCGTCATAAGCGCCCAAGATATGGCCGCCGTAATGCGAAATCGAGAAAAGCATGTGGCGCGGGACGAGATTCTTGGCGTCGGCGCCCCAGTAGTTTTTCTGCAGTTCGACCGCTTGATCGTGCTGGGCTGCGCTCATCAGCCTTTCGATTCTGATAGCGTCCATATTATCCTGCGCAATCCTCAAGCTCGCCGCGGGGCGCGCCGCAGCGTATCTCTCAGCAGGCCGACAAAATGACGGCGCTGCGGCAGGTATTCAAGCAGCGTCTCTTCAAAGCGGCGCGGCTGAAAACCAAAGTAATCATAGGCGTTGCCCAAGGGCGCCGTACGATTCGCCGCCAGAATATCCAGCCACTGACTGGTCATCAGCGAGCGCGGCAAAAGCCGATTGTAGATTTCGGTCAGCCAACGCAAGAAATAAGGCGGAATGGAAACCAGAATCCGCCGCATGCCCGTCACGCGCATAACAGTGCGCATCATATCGCGCAGCGATACGTATTCCGCGCCGCCGATATCGACCGTGGCATCCACCAGTCGCAAGAGATTTAAGCTGCGGACAATGGCCTCAATCAAGTCGTCAATATAGATCGGGTGCAGGGCCACCTCACCGCCGCCGGGCATCAGAAAGAAAAGCGGATTGGCGCGCAACATACTGGCAATGTGATTAATAAAGGCGTCATCGGGTGAATAGACGATGCCGCTGCGGATCACGGTGAAGGCAACGCCGCCATTGCGAATGACAGCTTCGACATCGCCCTTGACGCGATGCAGCGGGTAGGCTGAGGACGGGGCCGCGCCCAATTGGCTCAGCGTGATGATCCGCCCTACCCGTGCTGCCCGCGCGACTGCGGTCAACACCCTGGCGCCGGCAAGTTCAATTTCTTCAAGGTCTCTGCGCCTGCCCCACCAGAGCGCGTTCTCCAGATGGATTACGGTGTGGCAGCCGGTCACCGCGCGGAAAAACGCTTCTTCATCGGTGACGCTGCCGGAGATAATTTCGGGCGCGTTGGGATCGCCAACGTCCCAAGGCAAACGCCGTGCACGAGACTCAGGCAGCAGGCAACGCATCGGCAGCGATTCCGCCATCAGGCGCTGCACCAGATTTCGCCCGACGAGGCCCGTCGCGCCAGTGATTAGAATCATGCCATGCCCTTGACCTGGAGCGAACCGAAACGTATCCGCAACCGTACAAGCTAAAGGCAATATTATAGGCGCCATTGGTCTGCCTGTAAAGCAACTGAAGCGGCCACACAGTGTTACAATGGATGTATAGTTCGCGCGAACGCCGGATGCCGCAGTGGAGGAGTGCTTGGACAGAAAGAGAATCGTCATCACCGGGATGGGTATCGTCTGCCCGACGGGCAACAATGTCGACGAGGCCTGGACGAACACCGCGGCTGGCGCCAATGGCATTGACTACATTACGCGGTACGACCGAGCGCTGACGCAGAACCAGCTGGCGGGCGAGGTCAAGAATTTTGATCCCGACAAGCTCTTCGGCCGCAAAGAAGCCAGGCGCATGGATCGTGTGGCCCAGTTTGCTCTTGAGGCCAGCCGACAAGCGATTGAAGACAGCGGACTAGAGATCACCGCGGACAATATGTACGAGATCGGCTGCGTCATTGGCTCGGGCGTCGGCGGCATCAATTCCTTCGTGGAAGCGCAACAGGGCATAGACGCGCGCGGGCATCGCGGCATCAAGCCCCTAGCCATCCCCAAGATCCTCAGCGACTCTTGCTCGGGGACTGTCTCGATGGTCTACAGCCTGCGCGGACCAAATCATTGTATCGTCACCGCCTGCGCCTCGGGCAACAATTCTATTGGCGAAGCCATGCACATCATCCGCCGCGGAGACGCCATCGCCATGGTCGCCGGCGCGTCGGAAGCGGCAATCGTTCCACTCTGCGTCGCCGGTTTCAACAATATGACCGCCTTGAGCCGCAATGACGACCCCGCCTGTGCGTCGCGTCCCTTCGATCTCAATCGAGATGGATTCGTGCCGGGTGAGGGCGCCGGCATACTGGTGTTGGAGGAATTGGATCATGCGCTGGCCCGCGGCGCGCGCATCTACGCCGAACTGATGGGCTACGGACATACGTCGGATGCGCACCACATCACCGCGCCCATGGCGAGCGGGGAAGGCGCCGCCAAAGCCGTCGAGTTCGCGCTGCGGGATGCCGGCCTGGAAGCGGAAGATATCGACTATATCAATGCCCATGGCACCAGCACGCCTTTGAATGACACGGCCGAAACCAACGCGCTGAAGCGGGCGCTGGGAGAAGTCGCCTACCAGATCCCGGTGAGCTCGACAAAGTCGATGACGGGACACCTGCTGGGCGGGGGCGCGGCTATTGAAGCCGTCTTCAGCATTATGGCGATACGGGAGAATTTCATCCCGCCTACCATCCATTTGGAGGAAGCCGATCCAAGCTGTGATTTGAGTTATGTACCCAATTGCGGTATCCAGCACGAAGTCCGCCATGCGATGTCCAACGCCTTTGGCTTTGGCGGGCACAACGCTGTCGTAATCTTTGGCGAATACCAAGACAATGGCCACCTTTAGCAGCGGCGGCGACAAAAATGAGGCGACGGAGCGCCACGCCCACGTTGTTGGCTGGGGTATGGCGGTGCCGGAATCGGCCTTGACCAATGAGGAGCTGTCTACCTTTGTAGAAACCAGCGACGAGTGGATTTTCGCCCGCACCGGCATTCGTCAGCGATACATCGCCGACGAAGGCGAGTCGACCGCGACTCTGGCCTATAAGGCAGCACAGCAGGCGCTAGAGGTCGCGGACATTCTGCCTACCGATCTCGACCTCATTGTGGTCGCTACGTCGACGCCGGAGAATATTTTCCCCAGTACCGCCAGCCTGGTGCAAGACTGGTTGAACGCGCATGAGGCCGGCGCCTTTGACCTCAGCGCGGCCTGCTCCGGCTTCGTTTACGCGCTGAATATGGCGGCCGATTCGATACGCGCCGGATCGATTCAGTCGGCGCTGGTAATCGGCGCGGAGACCATGAGCCGCATTCTGGACTGGCAGGATCGCAGCACTTGCATTTTGTTCGGCGATGGCGCCGGGGCAGTCGTATTGCAGGCGAGCGAGGTACCGGGCGGCGTGCTATCCAGCGTGTTGCGATCGGACGGCGCCGGCAGCGACTTGCTGGGCATTCCCAGCGTCGGCAGCATAGACGCCGATGATTCACGCGCCAGCTCGAATGGCGCCAAACTCTACAAGATGTACATGGCTGGCAGCGAAGTATTCCGGTTCGCCACCCGCGTCATCAGCGAGAGCATCGAACAGACCTGTACGGCAGCGGGCATCCAGGTGAACGACATTGATCTGGTGATCCCGCATCAAGCCAATCTGCGCATCCTGCAGGCGGCCGCCCGCAAGCTGGGCCTTGATGCCGACAAGTTCATGAGCAATGTGGAGCGCTACGGCAATACCTCCGCCGCGTCGATACCGATTGCGTTGTGCGAGGCGATTGAGCAGAAGCGGGTGCAAGACAAAGATCATATTGCGCTGGTGGGATTCGGCGGCGGTTTAGCCTGGGCCGCCATGCTAATCCGCTGGGGCGTGCCCGAACCGAGCGAGCAGCACGGCTCCATGTTCAATCGGCAGCGGCGCCATGTTCAATACCGGATCGCCAAGTGGCGGTCGCGTTCACGGCGTTGGCGCCGGCGCGTCAACCGCAAGGTGCGTGAAATCCGCGATTGAAGCCAAGTCCGTCCAATACGCATTGCACAACAGCATTCGGCGCGCCAACCAGGCGCCTGGCTTGTAATATTTGGATGCCGAGTGCGGTGTCTGGCTGGAATCCGCTTCGGATTACGGACGCGAGCCCGGAATTACCTGCTTGGCGTCAAGGTTGGCAGGGGCTCGGAGATATAGATGTGGACCAGGCAAGACGCTTTTAGCGTGTTGGTAATGTCGTACACCATCAGACGAAATTGGTATTCGCCCGATTCATAGCCTGCCGGCACAAACAAGCTGAACTCTTCAGGCTCTCTGACTTCCGACGGCTGATCGTCGATCAATTGGAAATTGCCGCGGGTGCTGGGCCCATTGATCTCGATCGAAGCGTAGGAAAACTGGTCGGTGAATACCGTGCCGACAACTGGCAGCGGCTGGAAAACGCGCATGCCATTGCCGGGGATGACCAGTTGCGCTTCCGGTGACCCGCAGCCTTCTGGCGGATCGGCCGGAATGATGGTGCCAACTGGCGTGGGCGTCGGCAAGGGCGTGGCCCGCAACTGGTTGCCGGTATCGACCGATCGTGGCAGCGCGACTGGATCAATGCCAAGGCTGTCGGCGGGCTGCGCCGGCACGGGAGTTTCGAAGACGCCATCTTCGGACCGGGTCTCATTCAGCAGCGCTTCGATCCTGCGGTCATCAAGCAGCTCAGGCACAATGACCTGCTGGACGCCAAAGATTATCACTGCCAATTCGATGAGCAAGATGATCAGGGTGACGGCATTCAGACGCCGAAAGCGCGCCAGGTCACGCTCAAGTTCAAAATAAGAGGAGCGGTATTCTTCGCCTTGAATCAGGAAGCGCCGGAGCGCAAAAAGGATGCCGGCGCCAATCAGAAAATATATGCCGATGGCGATCTGATCAATGAGAGCGATTACAGCGGTCATGTCGGAAAGTTACGCAGCACACCCTTCAGGATGGTTGTGAGGCGCGGCACGATGATCTCGGCCGCCTCCAGGACCTCCAAATGATTGGTTTCCAAGTCGGTATCGACGGCGTCTATGGCTACGTTGGTCACGCCCGAGCAGGCCATGACGCGCATACCGCCGTGACGCGCCACCAGCACCTCGTGCACGGTAGACATGCCGACCGTATCGCCGCCCAGCGTACGGATCATGCGGATCTCCGCCGGCGTTTCGAACGAAGGACCGGACAAACCAAAATAGACGCCGCTATGCAGGGGAATCTCGTGTTGGCGCGCAACTTCAAGGGCGCGGCGGCGCAGCTTGCGATCGTAGGCCTGGGCCACGCCGACAAAGCGCTCGCCCAGTTCATCATCGTTGGGGCCCATCAGCGGATTGGCGCCAACCATGCCCGGCAGACTGATATGGTCTTCCAGCAGCATCAGATCGCCGACCTTGTAGGCCGGATTGACGCCGCCAGCAGCATTGGTGAGAATCACAGTGCCGATGCCGAGTTCTTTCATCACGCGAATGGGGAAAGTGACTTGCGCCAGGTCGTAGCCCTCGTAGAAGTGAGCGCGCCCTTGCTGCGCCGCCACCACTTGCCCTTCCAGCTCGCCGATTACCAGATTGCCCTGATGGCCGTGCACGGTAGATTGCGGCCAGCCCGGGACCTCCGCATAGGGAACAACAACTCTGTCCTTCAGCTCGTCGGCCAGGCCGCCCAAACCCGAACCGAGTACCAGACCAATGGTCGGCCGCAGATTCGCGCGCTCGCGAACTGTATCTGCCGCTCGCCTGAATGCCTCACGTTGATTCAAAAGTGGCCTCCTTATGTGTAACTGTCCAAAGCTTGCTTGCCAGCGCTGGACCGCAGCGCAGCGCGGACGTCGCGCTATCGCCATGTTATCACAACCAGGCTTTCTCCGATATAATGAGGGCGTTACAGAGACTTGTTCTGTAAGGAGTTACAGGCTTGAACGACGTCCGAAGGCAATTCCGCGCGGCGGCGATTTTAATCTTGATCATTGTACCCATCGGTATTGCCGGTTACATGGTCTTCGAAGGCAAGACCTTGATTGAAGCCATCTATTTGACCATCATCACGTTAACGACGATCGGCTACGGCGATGTGGTTCCGACGACGGAAATCGGCAGAGTTTTTACTTTGGGATTGGTCTTTGCCGGTTTGGGCGCCCTGGCTTTCTTTCTGTCTTCATCGTTTGCCCTGCTCTTCAGTCCGGAAGCGATGGCGCGGCGGCGCAACTTCCGATTGCGGCAGAAAATCGACCGGCTCACAAACCATTACATCCTGTGCGGCACGGGCGAATTGGTAGATAAAACCATCGGCTACGTGCTACATGGCGCGGAAATCCGCCGGGCGCAACTCCAGGATGCTTCGTATCGGCCTTTGGAGTCGCGTCTGCAGCGGCTGCTCGGTCATCCCAAATCGGGGCGCTTTGCGGCGCTTCAGCAATTCGTCCGCCGACTATTCCTTTTGTTTCACAATATATTTGTCGAGCATACCACGCTGCTGGACCTGATAGTGGTCATTACCGAAGACGCCGAATACGCGGAGCGCTTGCGCAGCGCTGGCATTCTGGTGATCGATGGCGACCCGACCGATGACGACTCGCAGTTGGCAGCTGGCGTTACCCGCGCCCAGGCGATCATGGTCATGTTGAATCAGGACACCGAGAGCCTGCTCACGGTCTTGACAGCGCGCAACTTGGACCCGCGTCTGTACATCACTGCGGCCGCCGTTGAAGAAGAGCTGAAGCAGAAGATGATCAAGGCCGGCGCCAATGTTGTGCTGGCGCCCTATGAAGTAGCCTCGCAATTTCTCAACAGCGCGACCCTGCGGCCGGCGGTCAACGACTACTTCAATAGCATATTGTTCGATCAGGAGACTAATCATCAGATCACGCAGCTGGAATTGGAGGACGATTCGCCTTGGATCGGCAAGCGCATCGGCGATCTGGGACTGCGGGAAAAGTATGACGCCGGCATCATTGGCATCCGCCTGGAAAACGGCGATTTCGCGCACGCGCCCGGCGGCGGACGCGTTCTGCGCGAGTACGAGATCTTGCTGGGCGTTGCCCCCGGGCCAATGATTCCAGTCCTGCAAAATGTGTGCCGCCCCGCCAAGCGCAAAGATATCCGCTTCACGACATTCCAACGGCTGGTGCAGTCGCGCGATAGCAAGAGCCTGGACAAGATCATGAGCTTGCCCGAGTGCGTAAGCACGATCGCGGGGATGTCCAAGCATTTTGTGATCTGCGGAAACGACCATATTATCCAAAGCGCGGTTCGCTTTCTGGACCCGGCGCGTCCCTTTGTATTGCTCACCAGCGATGAGTCCCTGGCGCAGAGATGGCTTCAGCGCGGCTTTTGCGTGATCCATGGCAATCCCACCAGCGAAGACGTCTTGAAGCTTGCCGGAATAGACCGGGCGCAAGCGATCATGATCTCGATGCAAGACAAAGCCGCCGCGGTGCTGACCGTGCTATCGGCTCGCAGCATCAGCAAGTCGCTGTTAATCTCGGTCACAGCCACGACAGACGATATGATCGACAAATTGAAGCGATCGGGCGCCGACCGCGTCGTCAGCCCGTTTCACGTCGCGGCGCAATTTGTGCTGCTGTCGACCACGCGTCCCGAGATCGCCAACTTCTTGCATCATGTGCTCTACAATGAGATCACAGGCATTGAAACGGCCGAATTGTACATGGAGGATGATTCGCCCTGGATCGGCAACACCATCCGGGACTTGGCGCTGTCCATGCGCTACCGCGCCGGCGTGGTCGGCATCCGGCAGTCGCACAGCACTGATTTTGAATACGCGCCGCCGCTCGATTACGTGATCCAGCCCTACGAGGTATTGATCGTCATCACGCCGATGCAGTATTTCGACGAAATGCGATCCAAGGCGACGGGAGAAAAGAACAAGCGCCCGACAACGCTGCGTCTCAATATTGACACATCGGCGACCGGCGTCTGGTCTCGCGATATGATCCGTGAGTTGATCAGCCAGCAAGAAGGCGGCTAGCGGCCGCGGTCTCGTATGCGGTTTGTCAGGCTCAGCAGCCGGCTCGCGTCCCCCAGATCGGCGCGGCGCAAGACATAATCGGAGTCCACATCCAGGTAGGTAATGAATTCCGCGAATTGCTCCGCAAGGGCTGAAAAGCCAAGTTGGCTGGGCAGCTTCAAGATGTCCGCCCAATAGCGCTTTCCAATCAAGACCGGATAGCCCGACCAGCCTTGAAAGCGTGGAATGAGAAACTCGCCATGGCCGCGAGCGTACAGCGTCAAGAGCTGATAAATCGTCTTAGGCTGGAGCTGGACGTGATCGCCGGGCAAAACGATGACAGCTGCGACATGTTCCGGCAATGACAGCAGCCCGGTTCTCAAAGAAGAAACGAATCCGCCGGTCTTCCAGGCGCGATTATGTACGATTTTGACGCCCAGATGTTGAACGGCTTGGCGGGCAGCGCTCGCCCGCTGTCCCGTAATCACACGCACATGATCGATGCGGGAGCGAAAGACTTTCTCCGTGACATGCGCTACGGCCGCGCGGCCGCGCTCGGCTGGCTGCAAGATGGCCGACAAGCTGGCGCTCTGCGCATCTGAGGCCGCCAGCACCAAAGCGCCAATTGGACGCTGCACTTCATGCACGGGTTCAGCGCCGCGGGCCGAGCCCAGGGCGACTGCGCTAATCCGCTTGCTCTGGAGGCTCAAGCGCGCGATCAATCGCGCTCGGCCGCGCACGTAGCCGCGTTCAGGCGTCTGATTCAGATAGACCAGTACGCGGGCATCGTCAGGAACGCCGCTCAAGCCCAAGTCTTCATCACGAAGCACCTGCGCCAGCCAAGGCGACTTCACCGGGCTATTCTCGACGAAACCGTATCTCTCGATCATAGCCCGCGGATTATAGATGTGATCGGCATCCAGGGGGGCGCCAAGCGCGCTCAGCGAAGCCACAGAAACGACCAAGGATGTCTCGGCGGGGATCCGCGGTTCGCCGGCGAGCGGCGCTTTGAAGGGCAATCCGCAGGCGTCGTCGGCTTCCACCAGCAAGATGTCCGAGTCAACGCGGTCGAGCAACTGTTTCGTCCACTCAAGCGGCGGTCCGTATACGCGGCCGGCGCGGACTTCATCGTAGAGGAGAACGAATTGATTTTCGTTTAGCGCTTCCGAAATGGCGGCCGCATCGGCGTCGGCTTTCAGCGCGCAGGGAAAAAACCCCAACTGCTCTTCCGTTAAGTTCGTCGTGGTCGTAGCGAGTACGCGCCAGCCGTCTTCCGCCAATTCGTAGCCCATGCTGACCAGCAATGAGGTCTTGCCGCCGGCGCCAATAAGTGACACGACTTCGCCGCGATTCAGGTCAAATGCGCTCTTGAGTTTCATTCTGTCTCCATACGCCGCACCATCATTGTGCGCCAAGAGTCTGCTATTGCGCTGCGACCAGTGACTAATGCTCCAATGATAACATGAATGCGGCTGTCCACGCTTAAAAAATTCAAGGCCACACGCTTTGGATGTTCGCGCGATGGCGGGCTTTTCCAGGGCGGCCGAGCTTGTACGCCGCGTATTGAGGCTGGCGCAGGCGAAAGCAGCTGGCCCAAATGTGCTTAGATGGCGCCGATCCCGTGCCGGCGCAGCGCTTTGACTACCTTTTCGGCGGTGAAGGGCTGGGAGTCCAGCCAGACGCCCGTGGCGTCAAAGATGGCGGCGGCGATCGCGGGCGCCAAGGGCAGGAAGGGCATCTCCGCCATGCCGCGAACGCCCCAGGGGCCAATCGGGTCGGGATGCTCCAGCACCACCGACTTCACCTTTGGCGGCACATCGAGAGAGGTGGGGATGAGGTAGGTCGAAAGGTAGGGATTTTGAATGCGGCCCTCGCGCGACACCAAGTATTCCATCAGCGCGTAACCCTGCGCCTGGACGATCGCGCCTTCGATTTGGCCTTGCAACTGCTGCGGGTTTATCACCTTGCCGACGTCATTGGCGCAAACCACCTCCAGCACCTGCACCTGGCCGGTTTCGATATCAACCTCGACCTCCACTGCTTCAGCGACGTAGCCATAGGCGAAGTTCGGCTCAGCCTTGCCCGTTTCGGGATCAAAGGCGGTCGTCGGCGGCGGGTGGTACATGAATTCGCCGCGGGCCGGGCGTTCTTCGTCTTGCCACTTTTGCAGGGCGATTTCCGCGGCCCCGCGAATGGCATTGCCGGACATGAAGGTGAGGCGTGATGCCGAGGCGCTGCCCGCCGACCCCGACGTAGCGGTATCGGATGCGACAATTTCCACCTGATCGAAGGAAACGCCAACCGCAGCGGCCGCCATTTGCATCAAGGCGGTATGCGCGCCTTGACCGACATCCGCCGCAGCGTGGTACAGAATCACAGTCTCTATCTCGGCGCTGCCGCGCAGCTCGATACCCGCCCAACAGTGCTCGGGAAATCCAAAGCTGAATCCGACATTTTTGAAGCCGCCGGCCATGCCCCGTCCACGCCGTTTCGTGGTGTCAGCCGGCTGCGCGGGGCTTTGCAGAGACCAGCCGGCCGCTGTTTCGCGCCACCAGGACTCTCGCCCGCAAGCCTCAAAGACTTGTGGCATGGTCACGCCTTTGGGAAAAGGACTGTCGACCACGCCCAGGCTGCCGTCGCGAATTGAGTTGATCAGCCGAAGCTCGAGCGGATCCATATTCAAAGCCTGCGCCAGGCGATTCATCTGGCCTTCGGCCGCGAAGAGCGCTTGGGGCGCGCCAAAGCCTCGAAACGCGCCGGACGGGATATTATTGGTGTAAACGGCATAGGTATCGATGTGGATATTTTCCGCTTCATAGGCGCCGCTGGCTGTAAGCTGCGCATTGCCCAGCACCTTGTTGGAGGTGTAGTTGTAAGCGCCGGCATCGCCGATGACTTCAGAATATATCGCCGTGATTACACCCGCTTTAGTCGCGCCCCACTTGGCGCGCACTTTGATGGGATGGCGCTTGTGATGATAGAGGATGGACTCTTCGCGGCTCCATTGAATCTTGATCGGCCGGCGTAAAATCCAGGTCGCCAGCGCCAGCACGATCTGCACGGACATATCTTCGCGGCCCCCAAAAGCGCCGCCGATGGCAGGATAGATTACCCGCACCCGTTCGGGCGGCAAGTCTAGCGCGTGGTAGATTTGCTCCTGGTCTTCGTGTGTCCATTGGCCGGCTACGATGACAGTGACGCGATCTTCCTCGTCGATGTAAGACAAGCCGGCTTCCGGCTGCAGGTAGGCGTGCTCTTGCCAGGTCGTGTCATATTCGCCTTCCACCACGACATCGGCAGCGGCCCAGCCGGCCGCCATATCGCCTTTGCGAATGCGGTATTGCGCAGCCAGATTCCCGGGGCTATCGGGGTGCAGCTGCGGCGCGGACTCGGCCATGGCCGCTTCCGGATCAAAAACCGCGGGCAGATCTTCATACTCGACCTGAATCAAATCAAGGGCTTGCCGGGCGATGGCGTCAGTTTCCGCGACCACCGTGGCCACCATGTCCATGTAGCAGCGGACGATATCGGTACCGACTTTGTCACCGCCGGGGCCGCAGAGCACTGGTTGGTCTTTGATGACCAGGCCGTATTCGTTGACCGGCACATCGCCGCTGGTGAAGACTCTGACGACGCCGGGCAGGGCTTCGGCTTGGCGCTTGTCGACGCTGATCACACGGGCGTGGGCGCGCTCGCTGAACTTGATGCGCATCCAAAGCTGGCCGTCGATATCGATGTCGCCGGGGTATTTCGTCTCGCCGGTTACTTTGCCTAAAGCGTCAATCCGCTTGATGGATTCGCTGATGGCAGGCGTATTTTCGCTCAAGGCCCTCGTATCCTTTACCTAAGGAAGCATAGTCAATACGAATAATCAGTATGTTGGCAGGGATTCAAAGGTGGTCTCAATCAACTTTTCCGTCTCGTTGTAGAAGATACGCCGCAGGATGGCAATGGCGGCGGCATAGGTCGGCTCGACTCCGCCATAGCTCAAGCTGCCCGCGCCCAGCGTCTGCCCCCGATTCATCGGCTTGTCCGAGGCGTAGTGCAGGAAGCCTATATCGAAATTGACCGAGTGCAGATTGACGATTTCGTTCATGGGATGGCGCTGCGGGCGGAAGGCTTCGTAAATGGCGGACAAGTAGGGCCCGCCTTCCATCTCGATGTCGGTGTAACCCTCTTTGTAGAAGACGCTCATATAATTGGGATTCTGCAAGAATGTGCCCAGCACAGTGACCGCCTTCTGGTTGTCCAGAACGTTGCCGTGCTCCATCCAGGAGCGAACGTGGCGCGCTGTGAAGCAGTTGCGGAAAAGGTAAGTATTCTGCGAATGTTCGTCGTGGATGACATTGGGGATCATCATATCGCCGATGCGGCCGTTAAGCGTAGCGGCTTTGCCCATGACGTAGACGCCATCCAGCCGGCCGACGCCCTGCGAAATCCGGCTGAGCAATTCGTAGGACGCCATGCCCAGGGGATAGTCGATATTCAGCACGACGGCGTTGCTATGGCGCAGCGGTTCCAGGTCATCGGCCCGGCCCAAGCGAGGATCGAACCATTGCGCCTCCAGCTTGCCCAATTCGATTACTTGCGTTTCCATTTCGAAGCCATGCCGGCTGGGCACACGATGGATGCCCAGGCGATGTTCTTCCTTTTCGAAGACGCGTTTGGCGCGGCTGCCCTGGTCCGAAAGGTATTGACGCAGCACAAAATACAAAAAGTTATCGGTGCTCTTGTGATAACTCTCCTTGAGGTCTTCGTATTCAGTCAGCAAAGACTTTTCTTCGAACTGCTCAATATAGTTGACCAGGCTCTCTTCAAAACGCCGAGCGAAGCCGGCCAGCAAGTTAATCAAGGAATGCGTATTGCTGGAGACGAAATAAACCGGGCGCTCCTGCAAATCGATGCCCGCGAGTGACACTTCTTCGCAGAGCTCTTGCCACCAGGCGTCGGTTGCGCGGCGGTAGTCCGCCAGTGATCCGGAAATGAGACGCAGGGTCATGCTTTTGCGCTGCCGGCCGATGAGCAGCAGGTTGGTCACAAATTCGTCCTGCCATAGCAGTTGCAGCCGCTGCAGGTCGCTGACCGCCATATGCAAACCGGCCGCCAGAATCTCGAATTCTTCCGCCGGCACGTCGCCGCCGTCGGCGTAGGGCAGCAGCGATTCGTACAGGTCCTGATTTTGCAGCAGCTGATGCAGCTTGTTCCACTCGATCTGGAAGGCGGTCAGGATGGGAACCAAATCGTCAATGTCCGAGCGGCTGACGATGAAAACGGCCATGGCGCTGCCCCCGTTGAAATGGGTGCGTCGCCGGCGTCCCGGCGCATACACGCGCTGCCAGTCAGCGACATTCTTGTAACCGGCCGCTGCAAAGCCTCGTTCCAATTGTCCGATCAAGACTTCTTCGGTCTCTATGATGCAAGCGGGCAAACGCAAGGCGCTGTACATCAAGGCGGATGCATCGGGCTCGGCGGCCACGGCGCGATCATGCAAGGAGGACGCCATGGCCAAGTGGCTCTCCACCAGTGTTTCGATCTTGATGCTGTCGCTGGAGCGCAGCAGCGAATAATAAGTGCGCATGTAGAGTTCGATTTCTTCGCTGCCCGTCGTGGGCACCCGTCGATCCATAAGCTGTCCTTAGGGGACTCGCGATTTCGCCCGGCTGGCCTGGCGGAATGCTTCAACAATTTTGTAATAGCCGGTGCAGCGGCAAAGGTTGCCGCTGATGCTGTAATTGATCTGTTCGCTATCCGGCTCGGGGATTTCTTCCAGCAGCTTGGCCCCGGCCATCAGGAAGCCCGGCGTGCAATAACCGCATTGGACGGCGGCTTCGTCTATGAATGCCTGCTGAATCGGATGCAGGGCCTCCTCCCGCTGCAAACCCTCGACCGTCACGATTTCGGCGCCATGCGCGCGGGGCGCGTGCACCATGCAGGACATCACCGCCACGTCATCAAGGAAAACTGTGCAGGCGCCGCATTCGCCCTCGGCGCAGCCTTCTTTTGTGCCGGGCAAGCCGACCTCGTCGCGCAACCAGTGCAAGAGCGATTTCTGCTGGCCGGTGGAGATGCTGACATCGCGGCCGTTGACGCGGCTCTCGATGGGTGTATCGGGCAAATGCACTGTGCCCTGTGCCAAGCCCTGTCGAACTCGAGCGCTATTTTCGCCCCAAAGCATCGGCGGCGCGGCCGGGATGCCCGGCTCTTGATGCTCGGCCTCCAGCTGCCGCAGCGCGCGCGCCACCAAGATCTTAACCATCTCGCTGCGATACTCGGCGCTGCCGCGCACGTCATCTATTGGCGTAACAGCCGCACTGGCCAAACGCCCGCACTCGGCCATGACCTCACTGTCGAGGGGCTGTCCGATCAAGGCCTTCTCGGCGGCGGGCACAGTAACGATGGTGGCGGCGACGCTGCCGAGCGCGATGCGCGCATCGGTCACGATACCGTCTTCGTCGCGCCCAATGACGGCGGCGACATCCACGACGGAAATGGCTTGTGCGCGCCTCAAGCCCAACTTCAGAAAGATGCCGCGCTGGTGGTCAGCCAAGGGCGGAATTCGGATTGAACTCAGGAGCTCATTCGGTCGCAAGACGGTTTGCCGGAATCCGCTGTAGAAGTCTTCCAGCCTTACAGTACGTTGGCCGTCTGCAGAAAGCAGGGTCACTGCCGCGCCCAGGGCAATCAAGGGCGTGATGGTATCGTTGGCTGGAGAGGCGGTTATGAGATTGCCGGCGACGGTGGCGCGATTGCGAATCTGAGGCGCCCCGACTTCCCATGAGGCTTGCGCCAGCGGCAGCGCGCGGCGTCGGATCAAGTCGCTGTCGACCACGTGGTTGTGCGTCACCAGCGGACCCAGCACGATAGCGTCATCCTCCTGGCTGATCAGATCCAGGCCGGGGACGCGCGTGATATCAACCAGCGCCTGCAGCTGCGGATGCGCCCCGTGCTCCATCTCAATGATGAGGTCGGTGCCGCCGGCGACAATGCGGGCGGCAGCCCCGTGTTCGTCGAGCAGGGCCAAGGCCTCGGACACGCTGCTGACGCAGTGATAAGCCTGCCACATGGTCGACGCGCCTCCTTGACTGAATCGGTCGGGCCGGCCGCCTAGATCGGATCCAGGTCGAGAACGGTAAAGGGATTGATATTCAAAACGCAGGTCGATTCATATTGCGTGCGCACAGTCTTGCGCCGATCCCAGATATGCACATGCCCATGAAGCATATAACGGGGACGATACCACTTCATGAAATTGAGAAAGCTGCTGAAGCCGCGGTGCGCCACATCATTGCCGTCATGGATATTAAGCGCCGGCGAGTGAGTGACAAAGAGATCAATCTTTCGTTTCCGCGCCCAGCGATTCCAAAGTATCGGCGGCGCCAGGCCCAGCACCATGCGATGCATTTGAGACTGCGTGTATTGGATAGCGCCTCGATTATATTTGATCGACCCTTCCAAACCCGCCATGAGCAAGCCGCCGTACTCCACCACCTGTTGATGCAGATTGACGCCGCCGGGCGGTTCCGAGTCGTAAACTTCATCGTGGTTGCCGCGCACGTAAAACATGGGTACGCTGATGATGCTGGTGATGAAATCGAGATAACCGGGCGGCATATCGCCGCAACTGATGATCATATCGATATCGCTGTACTGGCGGCGCAAATTAACCGCGCTGTGCAACTGCGGCATCTCGGTATCGCTTACGCAGAGAATCTTGACCACGCCGACCGCCTTCGCTAGAGCGCTGCGTTTCAGAAGTACCGGACGCAGCTCAACTGGAATAACCGCCGGCGAAGGTGTCGATCATCAGACGAACATCAGCCCCCAGCGGGTAGAGTATGGGACAGGTAGCGCCGGCGTCGACGTACTCGCGCACTTTGGCTTTGACCTCGTCCGGCGTACCCGAAGCGGTGATCATCTGCACCACATCATCCGGCACCAGCTTCATCGCTTCCATGATTTGTTCCTCGGTGGCCGGCCAGGTCAAGACCTGGTTGATTTCATCGAGCAAATCCTGGCTGACGCCGCTTGCCTTCATGATATGCGGCTGTTGCCCAAGGTATTGCGTGACCAATTTGCGGGCAGCGTCCAGCGCCGCGGCGCGGTCGTTGTCGACCGAACAGACGACCAATTGCGGGCGGTCTACATCCGCGATCGATTTGCCGGCCTTCTTGGCGCCGATCTCCAGCTGCGCCATAGCCATGTCGTTATATTTAGGCGAAACCAGATAATTCAGCACGGCGCCATCAGCGATCTCGCCGGTCAAGGCCATCATCTTTGGGCCAGTCGCGCCGATATAAATGGGCACATTGCGCGGCTCTTTGCGGCCGTGTACTACATCCAATTCAACATCGTCCATTTGCACGAACTCGCCGTCGAAGCTGACGCGCTCGCGATTAAGCAGGCGGCGCACGACCGTCACCACTTCGCGCATCGCCAGCAAGTTTTTGCGCCGGGTGATGCCGACCTTGGCCGCCAGCGGATCCCACCAGGCGCCGATGCCGCAATAGATGCGATCTTGCGCCAGGTCGTCCAGTGTGAGAAAGGTGGCTGCGACCACGGCGGCATTACGCGTCCAGTTGTTGATCACGCCGGAGCCGATCTTTATGCGCGAGGTGACTGCGGCAAAAGCGGCCATCGGGACGATGGCATCGCGAACCAGGCGGCTCTCGGCTTGCCATACGGCTTCGAAGCCGCAGAGCTCGGCGTACTTCACATATTCGATGGCGTCCGCCAAGGGATGTGCGTCCTGCAAATAAAGCGCTACGCGATCAGCCATGAGGAATCTCCACTTCGCTATCCACTACTGCTCTCTCAATATTATCATTCAGAATCCGCTTAGCTTGCAAATGTCGCCAGCTCGTCAATTGGCGCCGTACATGACCGGGAAGGACGGCAGATGACCAAAGTGTCCCTGATCCAGTATCTCCTGATATTCTCGCAAATCCTGCGGCACATCAATGTCCAGCGAAAGCCGATCGGATTGAAATTCCCGTACTTGCAGACCTGCGGCCCGCGCCATTCGCAGGTGCCGCCGGTAACTCCCGCCGCCGTAATCGTATTCGATGGCGAGGGGCGGCCGAATCAAGAGCGCGTTAGTGCCGTCCCGATTGCGGTCGGTCGCGATGACCAGCGAGCGATCAGCCGCCAAAGCGATCATATCACGCAGGTCTTCCGCATTGATGAAGGGCAAATCCGCCGGCAGCACCAGCACCGCATCGGCGCGCCAGCTCTTTACCACCATGGTCGCGCGCAGCAATGCCGGATTCAGATTCGACATGGCGCCCTCTTGCAAAGTCTTGGCGCCCATTTCGCGCGCGATCGCCAGCGCCTTGGTATCGCGCGAAATAACCAGCACGCCCGTTACCTGCTGGATGGTAGTGGTCACCGCCAAGACATGCCGAAACATGGCCTGGGCCAATTCAAAGCGCTGATCGGGGGAAAGGACCGGCGTCAGGCGGCTCTTGGCGTATATCAGCGGCTTGACCGGGATGATGGCCCAGAGGCTCATAGGGCCCACCCGGCGATCCACTCCAGCGTGTTGCGCGCCAATTCGACTTTGGCTTTTGTATCCGTCATGAGCGTATTCAGCTGCACTGTGCGCAGGTTGTCAGCGCATAATGGCTGGTTGCGAATGTCATTGACGAAGCCGTCAATGATGTCGCCGTAAAAGCGCGCAACGGCCGCCTCGGAAACATCCAAGCCCAACTCGGACATGATCTTGGCCGTCGGTCCCTTGACGGCCGCGCCAGCAATGATAGGCGTGATGGCCACGACCGGCGCGTCCGCGACTTTCAGCGCTGTTCGCAGGCCTGGCATAGCCAGAATCGGCGCGACCGACAACAAGGGATTGGACGGCGCGATCAGAATAACATCCGCCGTTTCAAGAGCGGCTGAAACTGCCGGCGACATAGCTGCCCTTTCGCAACCTTTGTGCTCTATTGACTTTACGATGGGCTGCCAGCGATGTTTCACGAAGTATTCCTGAAAACCCAATTCTCCGTGTTGCTCTGTCTTGATGATTGTCGGGATTTTGTCATCGCACATGGGCAGCAGGCGCGCTGAAATGCCCAGTCGCCGGGCGAGACAGTCGGTGACCGCAGTGAGCGAATGCCCGCGGCGGAGAAGTTGCGTGCGCAGCAAGTGAGTGGCCAGATCTTTATCGCCCAGCCGGAACCAGATCTCGACGCCGTAGTATTGCTCCAGGCTCTTTAATGCAGCGGTGGAGTCTTCGGCGATTCCCCAGCCCTGTTCCGGGTCCGCCAAGCCGGCCAGGGTGTACATCACGGTGTCCAAATCGGGGCAAATTTTCAGGCCCAGGTGGCTGAAGTCGTCGCCGGTGTTGACGATGAATGACAGCTGCTCGGGCGCGACGACCTGCATCAAGCCGCTCGCCAATTTGGCGCCGCCTACCCCGCCGATCAATACCACAACCCTCATGCCTAACGCCAAATCGTTCTCGTTTCCCAAGCTTCGCGGTCGCGCGTCCGCTGCTGCGCTGGAAAACCCAGCGTAATCAGACCTTGCGGCTGCCAATCGGCCGGCAGGTCCAGCACCGAAGCGACCAAGTCCTGACAGAAAAGCGGCGCGCACATCCAGCAGGCGCCCAGGCCCAGGCTGGCCGCCATCAGCAAGATATTCTGCCCGGCCATGGCCGCGCTCTGTTGCGCCATCGTGCGCTCGTGGGCCTTGCGCCGCTGGTCGCCGTAAGCGTCCATATCTTGCAGACTCATGCACAGCAGAATCAGAAGCGGCGCCCCGGTGATACGCTGGTATGACCGCCCGACATCGGCGTCAATGACCGCTTGCGGAACGCTGTCGGCGGACAAATCGCTGCGCAGCTTGGCGCCCATTTTACGCGCCAGCCGCTCTTTGGTCGCCGTTTGGCTGATGACCGCAAAGCGCCAGGGCTGGCGATTGTGTGCCGACGGCGCCCAGACGGCTGCCTCCAGAATCCGCTCGATATATTCGCTGGGCACGGCGTCGGCATGATAGCGCCTCAGTGAACGCCGCCCGCGAATCAGAGCCGACAATTCGGGCGCCTTCATGGCCGGGCTAGCGGTAGAGATCATGTTCAGCCGCGCGGATCATATCGGTCGCCCGTCCCTGCTCCGAACGCAAATCCAGCCCGCGCATTAAGACGGCCGGCAACCCTTCATCGGCCTCCCCACAGAGAAGGTGGGCCGCCGAAGCCACCAGGTCGGCATAAGCCACTTGCGTCACCTCGAACACGCGGCCGTATAAGTCGCGGCTGCCTCTTAAGTCTTGCACGGAGGGCAAGCCGGAAACGCCGATGGCGACGCCGACATTGCCAACGCGGAAGGCGCGACCGTGCGTATCGCTGATGACCACGGCCAGGTCAACGCCCAGTCGCTGGCGCAATCCGGCGCGAATCCGGTCGGCTGACAGGTCTGGATCCACCGGCAGCAGCAGCGCGGCCTCAGCGCCGTCTTCAATATTACTCTGATCTATACCGGCATTGGCCGAAACAAATCCCAACCGGTGCTCGGTAACCAAGACGCCTTTGCGTTTGCGGGAGACGCGCTGCGATTCGCTCAAGATCAGTTCCACCAGGCGCGGATCTTTGCCCGTCTCCGCCGCCAACGCGCAGGCTTCCGGCGACGGGCAGACGCTGTCCAGCGCCACGTAACGGCCTTCGGCCTTGGCGACGATCTTGGAGGCGATCACGAGGACGTCTCCGTCGGACAATTGCAGTCCGGCCGACTCCGCCCGCGATAACAAGATATCAACGAGATCATCGCCGGCTTTGATCAGCGGGATAGCCGGTATCGCCCAAGCGGCGAAGGTTGGCGCGCTGGCCATGGCTAGCCGTCCAATCCGGTTATGCGAATGCCGGCGCCTTTTACCTTGTAAGCGCGGTTGATGTGCAAGAGGATAGGCGTCAGAGACTCGGCAGCCACCGCATTCTTCAAGGGACCGGCGTCGATGGCGCGCATGCCGGCCGCCGTTACCAGCTCTGACACGCTGGCCTTGGCCGCCTCGCTGTCGGCGCAAACCAGCACATCGCAGTCCACATCGCGATCCAACTGCCTGAGCTTGACGGCGCTCACATTTTGAAAGGCGGCGACTACCGTGACATCGGCGCCGAGAATCGCCTGCGCTTCCAGGGCGGCTGCTCCGCCGGCGGGCAGATTCACCGCCATAATCTCGGGCGGACGCAGCGGCACGGTTAAGTCAACCAGAATCTTGCCGCGACACTGCTCGCGCACGCTCTCCAGCGTTGGTTTATGCGCGCTATAGGGCACGCTCAATATCACGATATCGGCTGACGCGGCCGCGGCGTCGTTGGCCATACCCTCTAAGAAGTCGCCGCTCAATTCGGCGTTCATATCCGCCGCGCGCGTTTTCGCCTTACTCTCTTCACGCGAGCCGATTACGACCTGATAGCCGTTCAGGGCCCAGCGCATCGCTAAGCCGGCGCCTTCTTTGCCGGTCCCGCCCAATATCGCCAGTGTTTTCATCGTTGCCTCGGTTTGACTGCCCCTTCAAGAGCTAGGATTGTAAAGTATCTTGGGCGATTCGCGTATAGCGCTCCCATACTTTTGGCGCCAGCGCCAGGGCTTCGGCGGCGATTTCCGCTTCGTCCAGCGTCAGCAGTTGCCGGTCCCGCATCAAAACTTGACCCGCGCATATCGTAGTCGTGACTATTGAGGCTTCAAAACCGAAGAGCAGGTGCCAGGGCAAATTGCCCGCGTGCAAGGGCGTGAAGGGCTGATAGTCGACGAAAATCAGGTCAGCGACTGCCCCAGGCGCAATCTCGCCTATGGTTTGGCCCGGGAAAAACGCTTCCAGCAACCGCGCGTTGTTGTCCCAAGCCATCTGAGCGATAGCCATGCCGTCAGCGCGGCGCGGATCGCGATTCACCACTTTGTGCAACAAATAGGCGGCCTTCCATTCGGCCCACATATTATTGCTGAAGCCGTCATTGCCCAAACAGAGCTTGATGCCCGCCTCCAGCAGCCCGTCGATATCGGCGGCGCCCACGCCATTGTTCATATTGGAGCGCGGCTGGTGGCTGACCCAAACGCCGCGATCCAGCAGAATATCGCGCTCGGCCTCGTTGATATGCACGCAATGGGCGGCGATGGTGGAATCGCGCCAAATGCCGTACTGATCCAGGCGCTCGACCACGCGTAAACCGCTGCGGCTGAGGCTGTCGGCTTCGTCCGCCTCATGCTCGGCCACATGAATATGAAAACCGCCCTCGTCCGGCATGGCATCTGCGCAGGCGCGTAAGCTTTCGTCGTTCAAGGTCAAGCTGGCGTGAAGGCCAAAGGCGCCGCGAAGCCGCGGATGGCCGGCCGACACGCGCAAGAAGCGCAAATTCTCGGCGATACCGGCCCGCATTTTATCCCTGCCGTCGCGGTCCGTCACTTCATAGCAGAGGACGGCGCGCAAACCGGCCGCATCAATCGCAGCGCCGATGACATCGAGGCTGCCGTCGATGAAGTTTGGGCTGGCGTGATGGTCGACCAAGCTGGTCGTGCCGTGTTTGACGGCGTCCACCAGGCATACCAAGGCGCTGGCGCGTACGCTGTCGCGGTCCAGGGCTTTATCCAGCGGCCACCACAAGCGCTGCAAGATTTGCGGAAAGTCGCGCGGCGGCGCGCCTGGCATCGCCATGCCACGCGCATAGGCGCCATAAAAATGCGTATGCGCGCAGATCCCGCCGGGCATAACGTACTGGCCGCGGGCGTCGACGATTTCCGCCTCCGGATGCTGCGCCTCCAGGTCGGCGCGGCTGCCGATGGCGCCAATGCTTTCGCCGTCGATATACAAGGCCGCTTCTGGCAAGACTTGGGGCTCGGCGCCCAAGGTAATGAGCTTGGCGTTGACGATTAACATAGACGATCTCTTCCCTTGCCTCTTGAGGTCTAATTCCGCAGCGCGTGATAGACGCGATCGACATAGAAGTCGCCGGCGCAATAGAGATCGGCGATCGTCTCGGCGCTGATGAAGCGATCCCAGGTGGTGCGGATGAAACTGATGGAGCGCGCCGGGATATTTTCGATCGGCGGATCCTTTTCAACCAAGTTACGGAACTGCAGCTTGAAATAGATATCCGCCGCCCGTTGGTCTTCGCCGGGCAATAAGTCGGCCCGCCGCGCCAGCTCAAAGCCGGTGACGCGCGCGAAATAGGCGATGGCGCCGCTGCGCCCGCGGAATACCTTGCCGCTGAGAAAGAAGGCGATGTACTCGGCGTTCAAGCCGCGCGGCAACTGCCGCTCCGGTATGCGATACCAATGCTGCCGGCGGGCGATTTCAAAGTCTTTTTTCCGGTTGAGCACCCCGACCAGCACTCGGTCGTCGGCGTACATAAGCGTCCCTGATCTCTCTTTTTACGTACGGCGACTCGCGGTAGCCGGCCGCCTTTTTATTTTGCGTTTGCGCGCTAGCCATTCTCGCTGCCGCCGAGCGGCTGATCTCAATGCCCCCGCTGCTCGAGCAGGCGCTTGTCGATTTCCGCCACTTGCTCTTGATGGCCAACCCACCAAGCCGGATCCCGTTGCGCGTCCAACTCGGCCACCGACTTGCCCTGCTGCTCCACCCAGGTGTAATACTTGAGATTGTGCCAGCGCTCGCGGGCGTCGCGGCTGCCTTCCATGACCCAGTCCGTCCCGGCGCGGTGGAAAACGCCGTCGACTATAGCCGTGGCCGTCGCTTCATCCAGGGGCCCGTGCTGGTCGCGCAACTGCGCCATGACCGAGCCGTAACGCTCCATAGCGTCGGTGGCGACGGTGACAATCACATCGTCGCTCTTCATGTCGTAGAACCTGGCTGTTTTGATAGCCCCAATAATATTGCATATCCCGCTGATGCCCAAAGTCTGCGACAGCTGGTCTATCAGCTGCGGATCCAGGCCGAATCGCTCCGCCAAAACTTGCCGCCCGGCTGCTTCGGCCAAGACGCGCAGCCCGTTCAGGGCATCCATATCGTCAATGGCCATCAGCGCGTCCATGTTAAAGACATTGTGGATCCAGGTGACGTGTTTGTCGCCGATGCCCTGAATTTCATGGGCACCATAGCCGTTATTATACAAGGTCGGGCACTGAATCGGCTCCAGGCCGACGATCTTGTGGTCGCGCCAGACTTGCTTGAGCCGGTCGCCGGCGGCGATTGTGCCCGCGCTGCCCATGGCCGAAACAAAGGCCGAGATCTTGCCGGCGCCGACGCCCTCGGCTTGCAACTCGGCCGCCAGCTCCGCCAGCGTATTGCCAGTGACGTGGTAATGAAAGCGGTAATTGCCCATCACTTCGAATTGATTCAAGACGCGAATCTGGGGATCGCTGCCGCTTAAGCGCTTGACCTCGTCGTAGATTTCTTTGACGTTGCTTTCGCTGCCGGCCGTACGAATAATGCCGGCGCCATAGCTGGTGATACGGTCAAAGCGCTCCTGGCTCATCTCTTCCGGCAGCACCACAATACTGTCGTATTCCATGCGACAGCCGATAAAGGCGCCGCCGATGCCGTAATTGCCGGTCGAGGGCCAGACCAGCGTATGCACATTGGGATCCACCTCGCCCAGCAATTGTTTCTCAAGCAGCACGGAATAGGCCGCGCCGACCTTGTGGCTGCCGGAAGGGAATTTACCGCCGTAAATCAAGACAATGCGGGCGTCGACGCCAGTGAGTTCGCTGGGCAAGACCAGGTGATACACACGATCGCGGGCATCGCGCCAGGTGATATTGTACAGGTTCAATGGATTAAGCGGATCTTCTTCCAAGGCCGCCAGCGCGTCGGCGCGCAGGGACGGATCTATCGTTTGAGGGTGAAGCATTTCTTCAAAGCTGGGACCGGTAACCATGAAGCTCTCCTCAACTCGGGCCGGAAGCATCGTCTTCCATCAGATTCAGCTGACGCTCCAGCAGGCGCATTTCGTTTAACATTTCGTTCCGCTGCCTGGCCCACTTTCGATAAAGGCGCATGTCTGCGGCGGACATGTCTTCGCTTTTGCCGCCGTTGGCCATAATCAATTCGTCAATCTTGCTGTCGAGCGCTTCATAAGCCTCCACCAGCTGACGATAATGCGCCACCAGCGCCAATTGCCCTTTGTCAGACGCCGTCATTACGCGTCTCTTCTTCCGCTTGATGCGGAAACGCGGCCGAAACCTGCACGCGCTGCGTCGGCGCCTGCGCTCGCCGCAATCCTGCCGTTGAGGCTACCACATACAAGGGTCGATCGCGCGATTCATTATAGGTGCGCGCTACATACTGGCCGATGACAAAAAGAAAAAACAGTTGAAAGGAACTCAGCAGCAGGAGCAAGATGATGGTCGTCGCTTGCCCGCCAAAGAATTCCTCGCCGCGCGCCAGGCGCAAGAACGACACAATGGCGCCGACGACCAAGGATGCGCTAGCCAATATAAAGCTGACATAAATCATTATTTGCAGGGGAAAGAACGAGAAACTGGTGACGGCATCCAATGCGAAAGCGATCATATTACGCAAGGGATACTTGGTTTCTCCCCAGGCCCGCTGCTCACGAACATACTCGACGCCGGTCTGCTTAAAGCCCACCCAGCTGGTCATGCCGCGCACGAAGCGATGGTGCTCGCGCATTTGCCGCAGCACCTGGGCCACCTGCTCGTCCATCAAGCGGAAATCCCCGGTATCCACAGGAATGTCAATGTCAGTAATGCGATGGATCATACGATAGAACAACTTGGCCGTGAATCGTTTCCAAAAGCTCTCGCCGCGGCGCTCCGATCGCACCGCATACACAACCTGGAAGCCCTCTTTCCATTTGTCGATCAGCCGCGGGATTACGGCTGGCGGATCTTGCAGGTCGGCGTCGATCAAGATGACGGCTTTTCCGCGAGCATAATCGACGCCGGCTGTGACCGCGATCTGATGCCCGAAGTTGCGCGCCAAGCCGATCACACTCAAACGGGAATCGGCCGCCGCCAATTGCAACATGATTTCCTTGGATCCATCCGTACTGCCGTCATCCACCAGCAGCAATTCCCAGCTCTCGCCGGTCGAATCCAGCGCGAGCGCCACTTCATCGCAGAAGCGCTGCAAATTGCCGGCCTCGTTATAAACCGGCGCGACTATCGAATAAACCGGTCGCGCGCTCATAACAGTCCCGCGCTCCCCAGCGCCCCGCGGACGGCCGCGATGTCCGCAGCGACCGCTATGCCGCCGCCTACCGACTCGCGGGCGCGGGCGATATCCTTCAAACCATTGCCGGTGCTCAAGAGGCAGACGCTTTCTTCGGCCTGAATGATCTTTAGCTGAAGCGCGCGCTCCAAGCCGGCGAATGCGGCCGCCGCCGCCGGCTCGGCAAAGACGCCGCTCAGCTGGGCGAATTTTGGTATGGCCGCGCTGATGGCCGCGTCCGAAACCCGTACAAAGGCGCCGCCGCTAGAGCGCACAGCGCGCAAAGCCTTGGCGCGATCGCGGGGCAATTCCGACGCGATGCTGTCGGCGATGGTCGCGACCGGCTGCCGGCTAATATCTTCCGGCGCCAGCCCGGCGTCAAAGGCCTCCGCCAGCACAGCGCTGCCCTCGGCTTGCACGCCGATCAAGCGCGGCATTCGCTCAATCCAGCCCAGGCGCATTAGATCGCTAAATCCTTTGTGCACACCGCTAATGATACTCCCGTCGCCGACGCTTGCCACCAGGACATCGGGCGCATTCCAGCTCAATTGCTCGGCGATTTCCAGGGCGACCGTCTTTTTGCCTTCAGTGGTAAAGGGATTGACGCCGGTATTACGCGAATACCAGCCTTGTTCCTCACAGATAGCCAGGCAGAGCTCAAAGGCATCGTCATAGCTGCCATCGACCAGCAGCACCTGCGCGCCGTAGACCAGCAATTGCGCCACCTTGGCCGCAGGCGCCGCAGCCGGCACAAAGATGATCGTATCGATCTCGGGCAAGGAAGCGCCTACACCGGCCAAGGCCGCCGCGGCATTACCCGTGCTGGCGGTGCTGACGACATCAATGCCGGCTTCCAGCGCCCGCGCCAATACCAAAGCGCTGGCTCGATCTTTTAAGGAACCGGTGGGGTTGGCGCCGTCGTCTTTGACCCAAACCCGGTCGAGGCCGAGAAGGGCCGCGATGCGCGGCGACTCGTACAAGGGCGTCCAGCCGACAGAAAGCGGCGGCACGCGGCTTTCGCTCGCGATCGGCAGCAGTGCCCGGTAGCGCCAGCAGTCGCTTGAGCCGCCAAGGGTCAGCGCATCGCGATCCAGGCTGGATCGCAGCGCCTCGTAATCGTATAAGATGTCGAGCGTGCCCAATTCGCCATGCCGCGGACAGGTGTAAGCGACCTCATCAACCGCGTAGGCGCAGCCGCCGATGACACAGCGCAATGTCTTAATTTCGGCCATCACAGCATCAGCTTGAAAGACCGACATTCAGTCAGTGCCGGCGGCGCTGGCTGCGTCATCATCAGCTCTACCCGCCCGGCACAATCTGCGTGCCCGTCTCGCGATGCAAGGCGCGCGTGATATTCGACGGGTTGGTGATGATGGCTCGGGGACCGCCGCTATGAACGAAATCAATAGCCGCCTCGATTTTCGGGTACATGCTGCCGCGGGCGAAGTGCCCCTCGTCCAGGTAACGCCGGGCGTCCTCCAGGGTAATGGTATCCAGCCGCCGCTCCGACGGCTTGTTGAAGTCCAGGCAGACGCGCTCGACGCCGGTCGAAATCAGCAGCAAATCGGCGCGCAGGGTTTGAGCCAGGGTGCTGCTGGCGCGATCTTTGTCGATGACAGCGGCGACGCCGCGCAGACTGCCGAATTCGTTGCGCACCACCGGCACGCCGCCGCCGCCGCAGACAACAACGATGTACCCGGCCAATACCAGGGCCTGAATAGCGTTGATCTCGTTCACTACCAGGGGTTTTGGCGAAGCGACCACGCGGCGCCAGCCACGACCGGCATCTTCCATGACATGCCAGCCGTCGGCCTCGGCGGCTCGCGCTTCCGCCTCGGTCAAGAAACCGCCGACCGGTTTGTCCGGATGGGCGAAGGCCGGGTCCTTGGGATCTACGCGCATCTGCGTAATCAGGGTGGCCACGGTATGGTTCATGCCGACGCGCCGCAGCGAATTGTCGAGCGCTTGCTGCAGCATATAACCAATGCTGCCTTGCGTGTCCGCCACCACCAGATCGAGCGGGACCTCGTGGATGCCGGCTTCGCGTTTGGCGATCTCGGAACGATTCATGATGTAGCCGACCTGGGGACCGTTGCCATGCGTCACCACGACTTGCCAGCCGTCCGCGATCATATCGGCGATATGACGGCAAGTTTCGCGCACAGCCTCCCATTGGCTGTCAATGCCCGGATCGCGCGGGTTGGGGATCAACGAGTTGCCGCCGATCGCAACCACTACAAGTTTGTCAATCATTTTCAGCGTCTCTCAAAATCTTCGACCGACTGCTTCCGCGTCAACGCGGCGACGGCGCGGGCAGGAAGATGACCCGGATCTTAGCGCATCGTCAGTGCCATAGCCGCTTTCTGCACGTGCAGTCGATTTTCGGCCTCATCATAGACAACGCTTTGCGGACCGTCGATGACGCTGTCGGTCACTTCAATATTGCGGTCCGCCGGCAGGCAGTGCATGTAGATGGCATGATCATTAGCCAGCGACATGCGGCGGTCGTCGGTGATCCAGTCGCTGTATTGGGCGCCGATCTCGGCTGATTCGTCATCGTCTTCGGTCGTCAGCCAACTGCCCCAGCTCTTGGGATAAAGAATGTCCGCGCCATCGAAACCGGCGTCGAAGTCGTCAATGATCTCGAAGGAGCCGCCATGCCGGCGGGTATTCTCTCTCGCCTGCTCCACGATGTCCGGCATCAGCTTGTACTCGGGCGGCCGCGTCAAGCGCAGGTTCATGCCAAAACGCGACATCAGCAGAACCAGACTCTGAGGCACCGAAATCGGCTTCTGATAGCTGGAGGCATAGGCCCAGCTGATATTGATGGTCTTGCCGCGCAGGTCCCGCCCGAACTTCTCCTGGATGGTCATCAAGTCGGCCAGAATCTGAAAAGGATGATAGATGTCGCATTGCATATTGAGCACGGGCACGCGACTGGCTTCGGCCACATCGTTGATATAGGCATTGCCGAAGCCCCAATCGCATTGCCGGATGGCGATGCCGTCGGTATAGCGGCCGACGATTTCGCCGATTTCTTTGGCCGTATCGCCGTGGCTGATCTGCGTCGTGGTGTGGTCGATAAACTGGGCATGGCCGCCCAGCTGCGCCATGCCGGCTTCAAAGCTGATGCGCGTGCGCGTGCTGGTGAAGAAGAAGAGCAGCGCCAGCACTTTGTCGCGCAATAGAGCGTGAGGCTCGCCCAGCGCGCGTTTGCGCTTCAAATCCCAGGCGACATCCAGCAAGGTTTCAATCTCTTCTCGTGACCAATCTTGTGCGCTAATGAGGTCGCGACCTCGTAAATCCGTCTGCATGTATATTTCCTCTTTTCTTTGATGGTTTATGGCATCATCTCTGTTAGCCAGGCGCCCGTATTATCTCGACTGCAAACTGCGCATCAAACCGGCTTCAGCTGGACGGGGCGCCATTCATGGTCTGCCGCAAGATTGCCGGAAACAAGGCGTACCATTCGGTGGAGCGCACTACATCTTCAAGCGGCACCTGATCCAATACAGTATGCGCGTGAATCTCGTTGCCCGGCGCGAAGCCGATGCTGGGGATGCCGGCTTTGCCCGCCCAATAAATGCCGTTGGTCGAGAAGTCCCATTTGCCGGTATCGACCGCGCCATAAAGCACTTCAGCCGCCGCCAGGCCCGCCCTGACGATCGGTTCGTCTTCTTCAAAGGCCCAAGCGGGATAAACTTTGTCGAGCGGAAAAACGAAACCGGTATAACTCGGCTCGTCATAAAGCAGGATCTCGGCGCGGATATCATCGCGTTGGCCGATGATCGCGCGCAGCCGCTGCAATTCCGTCTCCGGATCTTCGCCGAAGGTGATGCGGCGGTCGACGTATATGGTCGCCTCATCGGGCACGGCGTTGATGCTGGGCGTCTTGACCTCCATATCCGTGACGGTGATGCGGCCCTGGCCCAGGAAGTCGTGGTCGCCCAACTCGGGCTCGATGTGGCTGATGCGCTCGATGATAGGCAGCAATTTGTAGATGGCGTTGTCGCCCAGGTAATTGCTGGCGGCATGGGCGCTCTTGCCTTTGGCCACGATCTTGAACTCGACCCTGCCCTTGTGCCCGCGGTAGATCTGCATCTTGGTCGGCTCGCCGATGACGACGAAATCAGGCTTGATGCCTTCGGTCTGGACGAAGGCCTGGGGCGCTTGCCCGTCATTCCATTCTTCCATATTGCCAAAGTAGAAGGCGGTGAAGCCATCGAGCAAACCCAGGTCGCGGGCCAGCGCCAAGCCATAGACCATACCCGGCGTGCTGCCCTTCTCATCGCAGGCGCCGCGGGCATACAAGATGCCATTCTCGATCTTGCCCGTGAAGGGATCCCATTCCCATTCGTCCGGGTCGCCAATGCCTACGGTGTCGATGTGGCTGTCATAAAGTAAAATACTGTCGCCGCTGCCAATGCGCCCGACGATATTGCCCATTTTGTCCCAGAATACTTCGTCGAAGCCGAGCTTGGTCATCTCAGAGGCGATGCGTTCGCCGCAATCGCGAATTTGACTATCCATGCTGGGGATGGCGCAGATCTCGCGCAAGAATCTGACGATTGGCCGGCGCTGTTCTTCCACTTTATGCCGCAACTCTTGAAGTTGATTGTGGTCTACCATGTCGATACCTATGCGTTGCTCAATCTATGAGTCATCTACTTTAACCAAAAACGGCGAAAAATACAGTCAATTTTACACAAAGAGATTCACCAATTTGAACTGCTCGACATTGACCAAGCCCTGATCAGTCAGTTTCAGCTTGGGAATCACTTCCAGCCCCATAAAGCTCATGACCATGAAGGGATCGCTCATACGGTTACCCAGCTCATGCGCCGCCGCAATCATGCGGTCGTATCTCGCGCGCACAACTTCGATGGGCAGGTCGCTGAGCAAGCCGGCAATGGGCAGAGGCAAGGATGCTAAAACCCGCTGACCATCAGCCACGACAAGGCCGCCGCCCATTTCGGCAATCGCATTTACGGCTGCGCCCATGCTGATATCGTCGGCGCCGATCACCGCCAGGTTATGGTGATCATGGGCCACAGTGCCGGCGATGGCCCCGCGCTCTAAGCCGAAGCCCTTGATGAAAGCCAGGCCCATGTCGCCGCTGGCGCGGTGTCGTTCCAGCATGGCGAACTTGAGAATGTCGCGCTCAACATCGCTGACCACAGAGCCGTCGACAATTTTGGCGTCTGCCACCAGGCGCTCGGTGACCACTTGGTCGGTAATCGTTTCAATGACGCGGATTCTATTGCTCTCCGCCAGCACAGCGAAATCCGGGGCAGCCGTCGACAGATTCACTGTACTGCGCAGGTCGACGCGGCGCGGCGGTCCGGATTCGGCCGTCATTTTCCCGTTCTCGGCTACCAGAATACCGCCACGATAGACTTGCTCTGGCCGAAAGTCGCGCAAGTCCTCGACAACCAGCAAATCGGCGTATTTGCCCGGCGCGATTGCTCCGTATTTTTTGAGTCCAAAGTGGCGGGCGGTATTGCTGCTGCCCATGCGGATAGCCAGCAGCGGGTCGATGCCCTCTGCGATGGCGATGCGTATCATATGGTCGATCGAACCGTGATCAATCAGATCGGCGGGAATGCGGTCATCGGTGCAAAAGCAAATGGCGCCGTGATTGGCTTCGGTCACCAGCGGCAGCAGGGGTTTGAGATTGCGCGTCGTGGTGCCCTCGCGGATGAAGATCGTCAAACCCAGCCGCAGCTTCTCGCGCGCTTCCTCCAGCGTGGTGCATTCGTGCTCGCTCTGCACGCCGGCGGCGACATAGGCGTTGAGCATGGGGCCGCTCATATCCGGCGCATGACCATCCAGTGCCAGATGCTCGAACAGGGCGATCTTGTCGAGCATGCCTTCATCGCCCAGCGCCACGCCCGGATAATTCATCAGTTCGGCCAGGCCCAGCACCCAGGGATGATCAACCAACTGCGCCAGGTCTTCCGCTTCCAGGCGCGCGCCCGAGGTTTCCATATCGGTGGCGGGCACGCAGCTTGATGCCATGACAAACATGTTAAGCAGGCCGTGCTTGGCCCGTTCGAGCATATAACGCATGCCTTCCAAGCCCAAGACATTGGCGATTTCGTGGGGATCCGTGATCACTGTGGTGACGCCATGCGGCAGCACGGCCCGGGCGAATTCCGCCGGCGTGACCAAACTGCTTTCGATGTGCACGTGCGCGTCTATGAGACCGGGAGTGACGAACTTTCCCGTCAAATCAACTTCTTGCCGGCCACTGTAGCCGGCGCCCAGGGCCACAACATGGCGGTCATGAATGACGATGTCGGTCGGGTAGATTTCGCCGCTGATGACATTGACCAGGTTTGCATTGCGCAGAACCAAATCGGCAGAGGCGTCGCCGCGCGCGGCCGCCAGGCGATCTACGATTGACATGCGTTTCCTCCCATCTCGGCAGCGTCAGATCAAGCCTCGCCCCGGATCAACTGCGCCGAGAGCCGGTTGTGCCCTTCCACCAGGCTCGGCACATCCACCGTCTGCAGCACACCGTCTTCCACGATGATCTGTCCATTTATGATGGACAAATCGACAGCGGAAGGCTGGCAGAAAACCAGCGCCGCCACTGGGTCATGCAGCGCGCCCGCCAGTGCGATGTCGTCGAGACGGAAGGCGATGATATCGGCGGACATGCCCGCGGCGATGCGCCCGATATCGTCTCGCCCGAGAACGCTGGCGCCGCCCAGGGTTGCCATCTCCAGCGCTTCACGAGCCGACAAGCCGGCCGGGTCTCCCAGCGCGCGCTGCAGCAACATGGCCTGTCGCGCCTCGCCCAGCAAGTGCCCGCTGTCATTGGACGCCGAGCCGTCCACGCCCAGACCGACTTTGACGCCCTGGTCCAGCATCTGCCGTACGGGCGCGATGCCCGAAGCGAGGCGCATATTGGACGAGGGGCAGTGGCAAACGCCTGATCCGGTGCGCGCGAACAAGCCGATCTCCTGCGCGTTCAACTGCACACAATGCGCGTGCCAGACGTCTTCCCCGACCCAGCCGACAGCTTCGGCGTACTGGCCGGGGTGCATACCAAAATTCTCCCGACTGTAACTGACATCCTTGATATTTTCCGCCAGGTGCGTGTGCATGCTCACGCCATAGGCGCGCGCCATCGCAGCTGATTCGCGCATCAAGTCGACAGTGACGCTGAAAGGCGATGTGGGCGCCACCACGATTCGCAGCATGGCTTGCGGATTCGGGTCATGCCAGGTCTCGATTAGGCGCTGCGTATCGCGCAGAATATCTGGCTCGCGCTCGACCAGATGGTCGGGCGGCAATCCGCCGTCGCTCTCGCCCAGGCTCATGGCGCCGCGCGCGGCGTGAAAGCGGATGCCTGTTTCCTGCGCCGCGCGGATTTCGTCTTCAAGCTGCACATCGTTGGGAAAGATATAGTGATGGTCGCTGGCGGTGGTGCAGCCTGCCAGCAGCAATTCAGCCATAGCCAGCCTGGCGGCGGTATAAACGTGTTCTGATCGCAAACCGGACCAGATGGGGTACAGAAATTGCAGCCAGTCAAAAAGCTCTGATTGCTGGGCCAGGGCGCGCGTCAGGCACTGGAACATGTGGTGATGCGTATTGACCAGCCCCGGCAGCACAACGTGGTTCGAGAGATCGATGACGCGATCAGGCTGCAGGTCATGCGGCAGCGCATCGGCCAGGCCCAAGGCGGCGATTTTGCGGTCGCGAATCAAAACCCAGGCGTCCGCTAATTCGCGCCGGCCTTCGTCCATGGTGGCCAAACAGCGAATGTTCTTGAGCAGCAAATTTGTCATGGAGCTAATCGTCTCTGTTTCATGTGCCATGATAGGCGACTTCCGCTGTCTGCCAACATTATATTAGTCTCAGCCTCTGCCGGGTCTCATGCTACTGCTTGATGCCTGCAATTCGTTGCGCCGCTTTCAGCGTATTGGCCAAGAGAATGGTAATGGTCATGGGGCCAACGCCGCCGGGCACTTTGGTGATGTAACCGGCCACCTGCCGCGCCGACTCGAAGGCTACATCGCCGACGTAACGATAACCCTTTTCGCTGGTCTCGTCCGGCACGGAGTTGGAGCCGACATCAATGACGACTGCGCCCGCTTTCAGCCAGTCGCCCTTAACGAATTCGGCGCGCCCGACAGCGGCCACGACGATATCAGCACCTTTGACCACAGCAGGCAGATCGCGCGTGCGGCTGTGGCAGATGGTCACGGTGGCGTTGGCATTGGTCAGCATCAGCGCCACTGGCAAACCGACGATGTTGCTGCGGCCGATGACAACAGCTTGCGCGCCCTCAATCGGCACACCGGTCTCGCCTATCAGAATCATGACACCCGTAGGCGTGGCGGGTATGAAACTGGGCTCGCGCCCGCGCATACCGAGCCGGCCGATGTTGACGGGATGGATGCCGTCGACATCCTTGGCCAGGCTGATTTGGCTGAGCACGGCCTCTTCGTCGATGTGATCGGGCAAGGGCAATTGCGCCAGGATGCCGTGAATCGCGGGATCGTCGTTGAAACCGCGGACGGCGTCTTCCACTTCTTGCTGCGTGGAGGCCGCGGGCAAGATTTGCGCTTCGGAACGGATGCCGACACGTTCGCAGGCTCGCCGCTTCATACGGACATACATGGCCGAGGCCGGGTCGTCGCCCACCAGGACGACACCCAGGCCCGGCATTGCGCCAGTGCTCTTGACATAGTCGTCGGCCGCGCCGCCAATCTCGCTGCGGATTCGCTTGGCTACCTCTTGCCCGTCAATGATTCTCGCCGGCATGTCGCATTCCTCTCGCTATGACCTGTCACGCCGCCACCCTCGCTCGCATGTTGGCGACGGCGCTTGGACTTGAGCAGGCAGTCTTCGACGTGAAATCTGATTCATGCTTTACTATGGAGTAAGGTCAGTCCTCTTGCTAAACTTTATGGTGTAAGTTTCTTGTCTAAGGATAGCACATTGTGACTTCATCCAAGAAACTCCCGGGGATGATTTTTGTAATGATCGGACCCGGCGGCGCCGGCAAAAACGCCATCATGAAAGCGCTGATGGCGGAAAACCCGGCCATTCGCCAACTGGCGACAGCAACCACTCGCCGGATGCGCGGCGACGAAGCGCAGGGGCGCGAACATCTCTTCGTCAGCAGAAAGCGCTTTGAGCAGATGATCGCCGCTGGCGAACTGCTGGAATACCAGGAAGTGACGCCCGGAAAATATTACGGCATCCCGCGCCAAACAGTCGCCGATGGCCTGGCAGCCGGCGAGATTCGCATTGCCGACATCGAGGTACTGGGCGCCAAGGTGCTGGCCGATACCTTTGCGGACAATGTCGTGCAAATTTTTGTCACGGCGCCCGGCGCGACTATTGACGAGCAACTGGCTATACTGAAGAGACGCATGCAGGAGCGCGCCGACCCGTATACCGATATCGATCAGCGCCTGCAACGGGCGGAGGAGCTGGAATTGCCCTATCAAAGCCAATGCGATTACGTCGTGGTGAACGACTCCTTATCAGCCGCTATCGACCAAACGCGCGGCATCGTTCAGCGAGAATTAGCAGCGCGCCAGTTGGCCGGAGCGCCCAAATGAGCCATTTAGCGCCTTATCACCGCGATATGGGCGCGCGCCTGGCGCCTGACGGCATACCGCTGGATTATGGCGATTTGTCGGCCGAGTATGAGGCGGCCGACCGCGCTGCGATTCTGCTGGATCGATCACACGAGGGCCGAATTCTGGTCAGCGGCGACGATCGGCTGAGCCTGATTAATCGCATGTCCACCAATGATCTGAGCGCGTTGCCGGTCAACGACGGGCGAGCGACGGTTTTCACCGACGCCAACGCGCGCATATTATTCCGAGTCGACTGCACTCATCGGCCGGAGGGATTGCTGCTCATCAGCGAGCCCGGCCAGGGCCCCAGCCTGGCCAACTTTCTGCGGCGCAATATCTTCTTCGGCGACAAAGCGGCAGTCAGTGACCAAAGCCAGACTACGGCGCAATTCGCCCTGCATGGGGCGCGAGCCGACCAGATCGCCTTTGCGCTCGACGGGCGTCTACGCGATCTGCCGGCCATGGGTAGTCGTGATTGCGTAGTCGCCGGATTCTCGACAATTCTGTCGCGGCGCAAGCCACTTAGCGGCGCTCATTGGTCTCTGATTTGCGCGGCCGATGATGCCGCTGCGCTGCACAAGCAACTGCTTGAATTGGGTCATCCCCTTGGACTGCGGCCAGCCGGCTCGCTCGTATTCAACATTTTGCGCATACGCGGCGGACGCCCCGGCGGGCGGGAATTGTCGTCAGATTATATTCCGCTGGAAGTGGGGCTTTGGGACGAGATCAGTTTCAGCAAGGGCTGTTATACCGGCCAAGAAATTATCGCGCGCATGGAGAGCCGCGAGCGCGTGGCCAAGGCCATGGTCAAAGTAAACTTGTCGAGACTTGTTTCCGCGCCGGCGCCTTTGTACTACGGGGGCCGGGCGGTTGGCGCGCTCACCAGCAGCGTCGAGGCGCCGGACGGGGACATATTCGCGCTGGCCGTCGTCAAAGTCAACTGCTGTCAGCCCGGCACTCTTCTCGAATTCGAGCAGGGACAAGCGGAGGCGCGTGTCATCGACTTCGCCGGCGTTCAGCCGCCATTCATCCAGAGGGTCGCGCCGCGAACGTAGATTCGGCGCGCTCGGCCAATTATGCGCCTTGGCGACCTGGCGGCGGCTCGTCAAAAAACAGCGCCCACCACAATTCCCAGTTGTTGGGCTTTGGCTCGGTCGTTTGGAATTCGACCAGCCGGCGCGGCGGGGTCGGCTCAGCGGCTGCCGCGCCCACGCTCTGCGGCAGAATCAAGAACTCGCCCTCGCGTATCATTTTGCCTTCGTCGCGCGCCCAGTATTCGACGTAGGCATCGCTCTTGACATAGTCCAACTCGGCGATCAGCCGCTTTTGCTCGGCTAGCAGCACGTCGATTTCGCGACTGAATTCGGCGTGTATTCGCGCCAGGTCGCGGTCCAGGCTGATGCGGCTGCTGAAATTCAGCGCCAGCACCAAACCGATGGTCAGCGCGACGGCCAACATCAGTTGAATGCTTGTCAATCGACGCCCAAAATGATTGCGCGCCGGCGCCCTTGCTTCGCCGCCGCTGTTGACTATCGCCTCGGTCATATCAGGTCACAGTTTGTACGGAGGTGCCTACTCTTATCTTAGTACAGCGCGCGGAATCCGACAGCGCCAGGACGGCGCATTTTCAGCGGGCGAGCGCAACAAAAAACCCGGCCTGAACGCCGGGTCATTTCTGTGCCGAAGGTGGGAGTCGAACCCACACTCCCCGAAGAGAACTACGCCCTGAACGTAGCGCGTCTGCCAATTCCGCCACTTCGGCTGATGAGCAGTCCGCAGTATAACGCTTGTGGGCCAAATGTCAATATCGCGCTTAGGCTACAAGTGACAAAATGGGAGCGATGCTGTGGGCCCATCAGCCGCCCTTGCCTTCTTGCACGCGGCGCTGCTTGTAGTGAATATCGGAGACGGCTTGAAGTCGCGCGGCCGCTTGTTCCGCGGTTATGTCCCGTTGAGACTCCGCCAGCATCTCATAACCTACCATGAATTTCTTCACGGTTGCCGAGCGCAACAGCGGCGGGTAGAAGTGCGCGTGCAATTGCCAGTGCCAGCCGGCTTCTCCGTTAAACGGCGCCCCGTGCCAACCCATGGAATAGGGGAAGGATACTTCAAAGAGATTGTCATATTTCGTCAGCAGTCGCGGCAGAATATCCGCCAAATCGCTTCGCTGAGCGCTATCGAGATCGGGCAGTCGACGGACCGGCGCCTTCGGCAGCAGAAGCGTTTCAAAGGGCCAGACCGCCCAAAAAGGCACCACGGCCAGCCAGCTCCGATTCTCGACTACCGTGCGCTCGCCCCGCCTCTCTTCCTCCTGCACGTAATCCTGCAGCAGACTGCTCCCGTTACGTTCATAGTATTCGCGCTGCTGCGCGTCTTCGCGAAGGGCGATGGCGCCCAGAGAGTCCGTGGCCCAGATCTGGCCGTGAGGATGCGGATTTGACGCGCCCATCAGATCGCCGCGATTCTCGAAGATTTGGACCCAGCTGTAACGCTCGCCCAGCTCCCGCGACTGCTCAGCCCAGAGGTCAACCACCCGGCGGATTTCCGCAGTCGACATCTCGGCCAGGGTCAAGTCATGCCTGGACGAGAAGCAGATAACGCGCGCCTCGCCGCGTACGGACCGCCAGCGAAATAGCGAGCGGACGTCCGATTCCGCTTCCGGCACCTCTGGCAAGACGGCGGAAAAGTCGTTGACGAAAACAAAGGTATGCGCATAGTCGGGGTTGCGTTCGCCGCTGGCACGCATATTTCCCGGACATAAATAGCATTCGGGATCGTAACGCGGCCGCTGGTCGGTCGGCGCCTGCTCCCGCCCGCCTTGCCAGGGGCGTTTGGTGCGATGGGGCGAGACCAGAATCCACTCGTCAAGCAGCAGGTTATAGCGCCGGTGGGGGTGTTCGCTGAACTGCAAGTCCATAACTTATTGTCGAAGCCGCGCGCTGGCGTGGCTTAGCACCACCACATCGCGTTCTTTTGCTTTGGTCTGAAAGCGAACTTCGTTGGCGCCCTCAAGCCACAGTTCGGTGATGAGTGTTTCGCCCGGGAAGACATGGTGGCTGAAACGCGCGCTGATCGCCGTCAACCTAGCGGCGTCGTTGTCGCAGAAGCGCTTGAGTACGGCGCGCGCGCTAAAGCCGAAGGTACAGAGGCCGTGCAGAATCGGCTTGTCATATTTGCCAATCGCCGCCATCTGCGGGTCGACGTGCAGCGGATTGGCGTCGCCGGCCAGACGATAGATCAGCGCCTGCCGCGTAAGCGTCGCTTCTTCGATGACCGCGTCCGGGGGCCGTTCCGGCAGACTTGGCGCGCTGCTTTGGCCGCGCTCGCCGCCGAAGCCGCCGATTCCGCGGATGAACATCGATGTGCGCGCTTGCGCCAGCAAATCGCCGGCTTCATCGCAGCTTGTGACTTCAAGGATCATCAGCAGACCGCTGCCTTTGTCGTGAATGTCGGCGACCGTTACGGTCGAGTCTACGACTGCCTTCCGTGGCAGTTGTTTTGCAAGTTTCAACTGCTGCTCGCCGTGCACCAGCATCATGGGATTGTATTGGATGCCGGCCAGATCTCCGCTCAGCGCCAGATCGTGGAGTTGCTTGGCGAAGATGACGGCGAAAGTGGGCAAAACTTGAAAGTCAGCGCGCAACTCGTGCGCGAACTTCAATTCATCCGGCGCGAGCCAGTTAGCCGGCGCGCCGACGCCCAAGGCATAGAGTATGGCCTCGCGCTCGCTGTAGACATATCTCGCGCGCAGCAGCTCTGCGCCTATGGCCCGCTCGACCGTCTCCAGCGAAGGCGGCTTCATGGCGATGCTCCCGTATGGTTTGTCGACGCTAGAATGCGGCACAGTATAGCAGGCGACTTCAATGCTGACAGACCAGGCCCTGGATCGCAACTAGCCCTTGACCGCGCCCTGAGTCAATCCGCCGACGATTTGGTCTTGCAAGGTCAAATCGACGCTGAGCCAGCCTATATCATCCTGTAACTAGTCCAACTGCTGCGGAGAGATAACACGCAGGTATTCCCAGGTGTAGATGCCCGTGCTGTGCCCGTCATCCCAAGTCGGCTGCACGGCGTAATTGCCAACCGCGACCAGCGCTGTAACCGCGTACGAGCGTCGCGGCGTCAACTTGAGGATATCGTCCGGCGCATGTTCCAGGCCCATATTGGCGTGCCCGCCGCGGCATTCAACGCAGGGACAAGCCTCACGCAAATGACTCAAGGGGTAATTGCTCAGCAAGCCATCCGACCACTCAACAATAAGCTCTCCGCTTGATCTGTTCAAGGTGATTTTCTGCGGCTTGATATCCACTTAATATGCCTTCGCAACTGGCTGCGAATAGACATCGTATAAGTTTCAGGCATGCATGAACAGATGAAAACCCGCTGCGATTGCGCCGGGGCCCGCCTAGCTTGCGGTTCGCTTTCGCTCTGCTACAATGGCGACACCATCATTCACGGAGCCAGGATTATGCCCGACTTCAAAAATCTCATCTGGCTGTTGTCGCTTGTCGCCTTGCTCAGCGCCTGCCAGGGGCCGACCGTCGCGCCGGAGCAGCAGACCGCTACCGCGGAGGCTGAAGCCGTGACGCAGCATATCGCGACCCTGGGCAGCATCGCCGCCACCGGAACGGCCGAGCACGCCGCTACCGCAGCCGCGCCCACTGAAGTCCTGCCCACCGACCTGCCGACGATCACGCCGACTCCGGATCCTTTTCCCACGCCAGTGCAGGCGAAGGTTTACGTGGCTGAACAGCGCTTTGAACACGGCTGGATGTTCTGGCTACAGCCAAACAGGCAAATATGGGTGCTTACCACGGACAGCGCCGGCAAGAATATCTGGTCCGTCTATGACGATACCTTCGTCGAAGGCGAAGCCGAGTATGATCCGCAACTGGTAGCGCCGCAGGATCTCCATCAGCCGATTCGCGGCTTCGGCAAGCTTTGGCGGGAAAATCTGGAGGTCCGCCAGAAGGTCGGCTGGGCGCTTGGGCTGGAGCAGGGGCATACATCGCGCTACGTCTATAAGCAAGGCGGCTTCGTTAACGAAGACAAGGAATACGTGCCGGGCCCGGGCTACCATCAGGTGAGAGCCGCAAACGGCGACGATTTTCGCTTTATTGAAGAGACATTCACCTGGACCATTGATAGTTGAGCCCGGCAGCTAAAATCATGCGCAACCTCAGGCGGCAGAGCATCAAAGCCGATCGCCCATTCGACTTTCATCTGGCGGCGGACGCGCGCAGCAGTCGCACTGATTATGGCGACGACCAAGCTTGGGCGCTGCGCCTGGGAGCGCGCGACGAAGCGGCCCTGGCCTTCCAGACCGAATACGGCGGGCGAGCGGGATTGGTCAGCCTGGTTCCTATGTGGCGCGTCGAGAGCCGGGTCATTTACCAACAGCTTGGTTATGCGCGCGAACCGGTCATCACCTACTTCGCGGCGGACATGCTTCAGGTCGAAGCGGCGCTGCTCGAAGACCTCGACTTGGTCGCGCGATTCTGGGTGTTGGACTCGCGGGCGGCCGGGGGCGAATTCAACCTGTTCAATAACAGCGCCGAGCACCACAGCCTGCAGCTCGACCTGTTCGGGCATGTCGTCATCAAGGGCCGCAATCAAAAGCTCAATGTGCTGACCATGGCAGATTACAGTCTGGCGCTGCATCTGGGAGAGATCGGCAATCTCAATCCGGTTGCCACGCTGGAGGGCGCCAGCGTCGAGGTTTACGGCGGCAGGATCAGCAGTCCCAAGATCGGCTGCCTCATTGAGCTGGCGCCGGGCGAAAGCATTCGTATCCCCTTTGTCGTAGCCGGGCTGGCCGATATGCGCGATTCGTACAGCGTCGCCATGAACTGGATGTCGCGACCCTGGGCGCCCTACTTTGAGCGGATCGACCGCCACGCCGCCACGCTTCCCAAAATCAGCACGGGCAAACCGTCATGGGATCTGCTGATCGACTACTCGGCGGCCCAGTTGATCAAATCCCTCATGGAACCGACCGAGAACCTGCCCCACCACTCTCTTGTCGCCTATAGGTGCGCTGACCGCGGCTGGAGCCGGCGCGGCGATGGCAGCGACCACGTCAGAGCCTGGTCCGGGCAAGACCCTACTTATACCTACCCGGCGATTGCGGCTCTCGCCGGCATTGATGCTGAGCTGGCCAAGGGCATACTGCGCAATTATTTCGCCGCTGCCGACGAGACCGGTTTCATCGATCGCCGGCCCGGCCTGGGCGGCCAGCGACAAGGCGTCTTGCAGATACCAATTCTGGCGCGGCTAAGCTTGATGCTGGTTGAAGAAGCTGAAGACCTGGCATTCGCGGCCGAGGCGCTGCCCGCGCTGCGCGCCTTCTTCTCGCGCTGGCTGGCGGAAGACGCCGATGCCGACGGTGTGCCGGAATGGCAGTCAGAGCGGCAGATGGGCTATATCGCCTTCCCTACCTTCGGCCGCGGACAAGCCTGGGCCCAGGGCGCCGACCTGCGCCAACTGGAGTCGCCCGATCTGCTGGCCTACCTGATTTCCGAAGCCGATGCGCTGCGGCAACTGGCGGAATTGCTCGGCGAGTGTGAGACGGCCGCATTCGCTGAACAACAGCTGCGGTTGCTGGAAGCGCGTTTGGAGGAGTTCTGGGATGGCAGCCGCTACACCTACCGCGACCGCGACTCGCATTTGACAGGCGCCGGCGTCGATCTGGTTTACCGTGGCGCGGGCGACCAGGCGCACGAGATAGCGCAGGATCTGGAGATTCCAGCCCGAATCATGGTGCGCGTGGTCGGCGGCGTATCACAGCGGCCGCGCATCACCATGAGGCTCGAGGGCAAGGACCTGGATGGCGTCCCTCTTTTGGTCGAAGCGTCGGTCGACGACTTTCTCTGGCAGAATCGGCAAGGCGTGTTTACTACTCAGCAGCCGCTATCGCAAGTGGAGCGGATCGCGATCAAGGGGCTCAGCCGGGTGTACAAGGTGTATGCCCGTACGCTTGACAGCAGCCGGCTGGACATCAATGCGCTGCTGCCCTTGTGGACCGGGCGACTTTCGCGGGAACGCGCAGCTGCCGTGGCGGACTTGGCGCTCGATGAAGCGCATTTCTTGCAGCCCAACGGGCTCACGATGGTCAGCGCCGAAGACCGCAACTACGACCCGTCCAACGCCCGCGGCGGCGGAGGGATCTGGATTTACTGGCTGACGCTGGTCTGCGAGGGCTTGCTCAAAGCCGGCTATCGCCAGGAAGCGACGGCGATCGTCAGACGACTGCTCGACGCTCAGGTGCGCGTACTGGAGCGGGATGGCAGATTGGCGCAGTTCTACCATGCCGATGAAGCCACGGGCTTTGGCGAGGACCACCATCTGGATGGAATCGCGCCCTTGACGTTGCTCGGCGATGTGATCGGAATCCGCATCATCGCCGCGGACAAAGTCTGGCTGGGCGGCGAATTCACCTGGGATCATCCGGTTACTATTGAGCAGCACGGCGTCACGGTGATGCGCAGCCATGAGGAGAGCCGGGTTGAGTTCCCCTCCGGACACTCGATCACGCTCGATGCCGACGCGCCCTGGCAGTTGCTGCGAGATCCGACGCCGCAGAAACTGGAATCGACTGAGAGGGAGCCGCTGGACAGGCCTGACATTCCTTTGCCAAGCGAAAATGACGTTGACGGACCCGTAACCATCAAAGTCGAAGACGGCGCCGATCTTTCCCTCGACTCGCCAGATGCAGCCGATCGCGACTTGCCGCCTGATGACGCTGATGGCTCTCCGCCAGAGGGTTGAACCGGCTCGGGATCTGCCGACGCCGCAGAGAGCGCCGGTATACTTGGGCATCCGCAAGCGTGTTGGAGAGAAGCAGCCATGATGTACCGCATCCGCTCGCCCGGCGGCGCCGACCGGCGCGACATACCCGTTACAAAAATGCAGTGGCGCCGTCTGCTGTCATATCTGCGCGCCTACAAGCTGCGGCTGCTGCTAGCGTCCGTCGGCTTGATCCTGGCCTCCGCCCTCAGCCTGGTCTTTCCGGCTGTGATTCAGCGCGTGATTGACTCGGTCTTCATAGATGCGGACACCGCCTTGCTGGATGCGATAACGCTGGCCCTGCTGGCGGTCTTTGTGTTGCGCTCGCTGGCCAGTTTTCTGCAGAACTACAATCTCAATTATGTCGGCGAGCGCATCGTGGTCGATATGCGCTGCGAGCTATATGCCCACCTGCAGACGCTTTCGATTCGCTACTACGCCGATCGGCGCGTTGGCGAGTTGATCAGCCGCATCTCTTCCGATGTCACGGTGGTGCGCACAGTGCTGACCGGCAGCGTCAGCACATTCTTGCAGCAATCGCTGACGCTGGTTGGCGCGATAGCCATCATGTTTTACCTCAACTGGCGGCTGACCATGTTTATCATCGTGCTGATGCCGATAATCGTCGGCGTCGCCTTCGTGCTCGGCGGCGCCATCCGCCGCACCAGTACTAAAGTGCAGGACGAAATCGCCGGCGCGACCGTCGTAGCGGAAGAAGTTTTTCAGAATATCCGCGAAGTCAAGAGCTTCGTGCGCGAAAGCTACGAGATCGGCCGCTACAACCAGGCGATCGACATTGCCTTTCGCGCTGCGGTCAGGCTGCTAACTGTGCGTTCCGTGTTTGGTCCCATTATTGGCTTCTTCGCATTTGCCGGCTTGGCGATGATGCTGTGGTTTGGCGGGCGCGAGGTGCTGGACGGGCGGCTCAGCGCGGGCGAACTCATCTCGTTTCTGATCTACGGCATGACAGTCGCGGCCAGCTTCGCCGGGGTGATAAGCGTTTACTCGCAATTTCAAGAAGCGCTGGGCGCCACCAAACGCGTCTTCGAGATTCTGGATACCCAGCCGGATGTGCGGGACGCGCCGGACGCGGTTCAGGCAGCGGCGGTCGATGGCGCCATCTCGCTGCGCGACCTCAGCTTCGCCTATGATGATGACCAGGAAGTGTTGCGGCATATCGACCTGGATATCGCTGCGGGCGAAATCATCGCCTTGGTCGGCCCGAGCGGCGCGGGCAAGACGACCCTGTTCAACCTGATCCCGCGCTTTTACGACCCCGACGCCGGCTGCATTCTAATTGACGGTCGCGACATCCGATCTATCGCGCAGAGCAGCCTGCGACAACACATCGGTATCGTGCCGCAGGAGACTTTGCTCTTCGGCGGCAGCATCCGCGAGAACATTCTGTATGGCAAGCTGGACGCCGACGAAACGGAATTGATCGCCGCGGCGCAATCAGCCAACGCTCACGACTTTATCATGGAACTGCCGAAGGGATATGACACGATCGTTGGCGAGCGCGGCATCAAGCTCAGCGGCGGGCAGCGACAGCGAGTGGCGATTGCGCGGGCGCTGCTCAAGGACCCGTCGATTCTGCTACTGGATGAAGCCACGTCCAGCCTCGACAACGAGAGTGAGCAACTGGTACAGGAAGCGCTCGAACGGCTGATGCGGAATCGCACGACGCTGATTATCGCGCATCGGCTCAGCACGGTACGTATCGCGCATCGAATTGTGGTCTTGGACAGAGGGCGCATTGTTGAGCTGGGACGACACGACGAATTGATGGCGAGGCAGGGTCTCTATGCCAAGCTGTACGCGATGCAATTTCGCGAGGCCGATCTGCTCGTATCCAGCTATCATTAGCGGCGAAGCGTATCGACTGCCTTCTATAAGTGAGTGCATTTGTGAAATTCCTGCTTCTCGGCGCTGTAATTCTCTTCGGCGCCTTTCTGATCTGGTGGCTGATCTTCGAAACGGAGGGCGTCTACCTGGGCCGACGCGTGGTGGTCGCGCTTTATGATCTCTACGCCGCGCGCTACGACCGCATCAAACAATTTGATGAGACCGCCGATATCACGCTCATATCTCAGCCGCTGCTTGATCGCATTGCCCCTGTCGCCGATCCGCTGATTCTGGACGTAGCCACCGGCACGGCGCGCGTACCGCTGATTATGGCGCGGAATGCGCGCTTTCAGGGGCGGGTCATCGGCTTGGACGCCAGCAGGCTCATGCTGGAAAGGGCGCGCGACAAGGTCGTCGCCAGTCGCTTCGAGTCATTTGTATCGCTGCTGCATCACGATGCCAGCGACCTGCCATTCGAGGATGGCAGCTTTGATGTGGTAACCTGCCTGGAGGCCCTGGAGTTCATGCCGCGCCCGCAGCAGGCCTTGGCGGAAATGGCGCGCGTCTTGCGGCCGGGCGGGCTGTTGCTAACGACCATTCGCATTGACACCCGCTGGATGCCTACGCGAACCTTTAGCGAAGAACGAATGCGCCGCGAACTGGAGCAGCTGAAAATGCGCGATATTGAGGTCGCGATTTGGCAAGAAGATTACAGCCAGGTCTGGGCAATGAAAGCTGGCCGCTCGCAGCCGATTCGCGCTGATGGACTTGACGACATTTGGCAAGCGGCGCGCCAAGTGCCTATATCTTACAATTAGCAAGTTTGCTAGAATCCGTAGCCGTTTACAGCACCTCAAAAACAAGGCGATATTCATTGAAACAGCTCAACCAGGAATTAGAAAAGGCCATCAGCGCTGCGCTCTTGTCGGCGCAAGCGGACGGCCGGCTGCCGACATTTGACGTGCCTGCGATTCCGGTCAGTCCGCCCAAGCGCACCGACCAGGGCGATTTATCGTATCCGGCTATGGGACTGGCCAGGCTGGCGCGCAAGAGCCCGCTGGACATTGCCCGACTGATCGTGGATAGCATGAACTCGCTGGACTTTATCGACCATATCGACATCGCGCCGCCGGGGTTTATCAATTTCACTATCGCCGCCGACTACCTCAAGCGACAAGTAGATACCATCATCGCGGAGGGCGCGGACTTCTTCCAGCTTGCTATCGGCGCGGGGAAGACGGCGCAAGTCGAATTCGTCAGCGCCAACCCCAGCGGTCCGATCACCATTGGGCATACCCGTGGCGCCGTCATCGGCGATGCCATGGCGCGCCTGCTGCAAGCGGCCGGCTACCAGGTCCAGCGCGAGTACTATTACAATAACGCCGGCAACCAGATGGTGATATTAGGCAAGAGCCTGATGCTGCGCTATCTGCAGCAGATCGGCGACGACCTGGACTACCCGGCCGATTACTATCAAGGCGAATATCTTGTTGATGTGGCGGCGCAGCTGGTGGATGAAAACGGCGACTCGCTGCGGGCTAGAGACTGGGCCTATTTCAAGGATGCGGCCGAATCGCAGATGTTCCAGTGGATAAATCGCTCGCTGGCGTCTATTGACATCAAGCATGATGAGTTTTTTAACGAGACGTCTCTGTTTGAATGCGGGCGAATCTGGCGGACGCTGGAGCTCATGCGCGAAAACGGGCACGTCTACGAAGGCACGCATTGGGAAGACGCTGATGCCGCCGAGATCGCCGATGTCACCGCCAAAGGCTATGAGCCGGCCACCTGGTTTCGCAGCAGTGCCTTCGGCGACGAAAAAGATCGCGTGATGGTCAAGAGCGACGGCGCGCCGACCTATACTTTGCCCGATATCGCCTATCATAGCGACAAGCTGAAGCGTGGCTTTGATATCGCCGTCAATGTGCTGGGCACAGACCATTTCTCGCAGGCGCAGGTGGTAAAATACGGCTTGCAGGCCTTGGGCATGGACCCGGCGCCGATTCATGTCATCTTCGTGCAGATGGTGCGCGCCGTGCGCTGGAACCAGGCGCGGGGCGAATACGAAGCGGTCAAGCAATCCAAACGCGCCGGCGACTTTGATACCCTCGATGACTTGGTCGAGATGACCAGCGCCGACGCGGTCCGTTATCATATGCTGGCGCGCAGTCCCAATTCGCAGCTGGATTTTGATGTCGACCAAGTGGTGAAACAGAGCAACGAGAACCCGGTCTATTACATTCAAAATGCCTACGTGCGCTGCGCCGGCATCTTCCGCGAAGCCGAGGAGCGCGGCTTCAGCGATGAAGCCGCCGACCTCGGCTTGCTCGGCGCCGACGAACTGCGTTTCATCCGCAAGGCGCTTGAGTTAGGCAATGTCATCGAGCAGGCTGTGCTCAACTACGAGCCGCATAAAATCGCCTTCTACGCTCATGAGCTGGCGTCCGTATTTCATCCGATTTATGACCGGGTGCGTGTGCTGCACAGCGAGGCGCCGCCGGATGTCGCCAAGGCGCGTCTGCGATTTTACCGGGCGGCGGCGGTTGTGTTCTACCGTGTGCTGAGACTGATGGGCATGTCAGCGCCCGAGCGTATGTAAGTCGAGAGACAGGAAGCCACTATGGGACTCAAACCTGACCACTGGATCAAGCGAATGGCGCGCGAGCGTCGTATGATCGAACCCTTCGTTGATCAGCAGGTGCGCGACGGCGCCATCAGTTACGGCGTTTCTTCCTATGGCTATGATTTGCGCGTCTCTGATGAATTCAAGATCTTTACCAATGTGCGCTCGGCCGTGGTTGATCCCAAGCATTTCGCCAGCGAATCCTTCGTCGATTATCAGGGCGACGTCTGCATTATTCCGCCCAACTCCTTCGCTTTGTCGCGCTCGGTGGAGTATTTCCGCATCCCGCGCAATGTTCTGACAATTTGCCTGGGCAAGTCAACCTACGCCCGCTGCGGTCTTATCGTGAACGTCACGCCTTTCGAACCGGAATGGGAAGGCTTCGTGACGCTGGAGATCAGCAATACGACTCCGCTGCCGGCCAAGGTCTACGCCAACGAGGGCCTGGCGCAGGTTCTGTTCTTCGAGGCCGATGAAACTTGCGAGCAATCTTACGCGGACAAAAAAGGCAAGTATCAAGGCCAGATTGGCGTGACGCCGCCGCGGATGTAAACAAGGACAGTCTTGACTGCGTACCGCCGTAAGCGCTATACTTGGCGGCTCAGGGCGATTAGCTCAATTGGCAGAGCATCCGGTTTACACCTGGAAGGTTGTAAGTTCGAGTCTTACATCGCCCACTCCATGAATCGTACATGACACTGGCGCCTCGCAGGGCGTCATTTTTGTATCCAAACAGGCGCTGCAGCAAGTTTCCTGAGAACGACGCCGTGCCGGAAAACTTGACAATATTTTGTAGATTGTCTACATTATGACAATATTTCCCAGCCAACGCCGGAAGCCCGATGCGAACCGACCAAGACTACGTCCTTGAGGTAAGCGACCTCCGCACCTATTTCAACTTGCCCGAGGGGACGCTCAAGGCGGTAGACGGCGTAGACTTAACGATCGCGCCCCATCAAACCGTTGGCGTCATCGGCGAATCGGGTTCGGGCAAGAGCGTAACCGCGCAGTCGATCTTGCAAATTGTGCCGCCGCCGGGCGCGATCCAGTCGGGCCAGATAATTCTGCGGCCCAGCAATGGTCGCCCGGTCGACTTGTGCCAGCTTAATCCGCGCAGCCGAGAAATCCGCGCCATTCGCGGGGCGGAAATCTCCATGGTTTTCCAGGAGCCGATGACCAGCCTGTCGCCAGTGCACACGGTTGGCGCGCAAATCATAGAAGCCATACAGCTGCATATCACGCGCGACAAACGAAAAGCGAAGAGCATCGCGCTCGACATGATCAATCGCGTGGGCATATCCAACCCGAGGCAGCGATATGATGAATACCCGCACCAGCTATCGGGCGGCATGCGCCAGCGAGCGATGATTGCGATGGCCTTGTCTTGCAGTCCGTCGCTGCTGATTGCTGACGAGCCCACCACCGCGCTGGATGTGACGGTGCAGGCGCAAATCCTGGAACTGATGAAAGAACTGCAGAATGAGTTTGGCATGGCCATCATGTACATCACGCATGATTTGGGCGTGATCGCTGAAATCGCCGATGAGGTCAACGTCATGTATCTCGGCCGTGTCGTTGAGCGCGCTTCGACTGTGGAGCTGTTCAAGAATCCGCTGCATCCCTACACGCAGCGCTTGCTCAAGTCTATCCCGCGCCTGGGCGGCCGTGGGCGGGGACGGCTGGATGCCATCCGCGGCAACGTGCCCGTACCGATGAATCCGCCGCCGCAATGCGGTTTCGCCTCGCGCTGCGATGACTTTATAGCCGGCAAATGCGATGCGGCTGTCCCGTCGCTGGTTGACATGGGAAATCAGCATTTTGTTCGCTGCTATCTGCACAGCGAAGAAAGCGAGCCGGTCTATGCCTGAGTCGCCGGCGCCCCCCGCGAAAGTAATCGGTGAAGTGTTGCTGGATGTACGCAATCTCAAGAAACACTTTCCGATTGAGAAAGGTTTCTTCCGCACTGTCCACGGCCACGTGAAGGCGGTGGACGGGGTCAGTTTTGTCATTCGCGAAGGCGAGACCTTCGGCTTGGTTGGCGAATCCGGCAGCGGCAAGACGACGCTGGGGCGTTGTATCGTGCGCGCAATCGAACCGACCGAGGGACAGGTGCTTTTTCGTATGCCGGATGGCGACGAAGTCGATATCGCCGCTATGGAACGGCGCGACCTGCGCGATGTACGCCAGCATTTTCACATGATTTTCCAGGATCCCTACTCGTCGCTGGATCCGCGTATGTCTGTGCTGGATATCATCGCCGAGCCGATCCGCAACAACAAATTGCTCTCCGATTCGCGCGATATCCAGGACCGCGTACGCCAGCTCATGGACGTAGTCGGCTTGGATATCCAGCACCTCAACCGTTATCCGCACGCCTTTTCCGGCGGGCAGCGACAACGCATCGGCATCGCCCGTTCGCTGGCGCCGAACCCGCGTCTTATCGTCTGCGATGAGGCCGTGTCGGCCCTTGATGTTTCTATTCAGGCGCAGATTCTCAACTTGCTGGAAGACCTGCAAGAAGAATTCAATCTGACCTTCCTCTTCATCGCGCATGACCTCTCAGTCGTTGAGCATATTTCGGATCGCGTCGGCGTCATGTACGTGGGCCAGCTGGTGGAAATGGCAGACACCGAGTCGCTCTTTACCGATCCCAAGCATCCTTATACAGAGGCGCTGCTTTCCGCCGTTCCGACCACGGATCCGGAAATCAAGATGGATCGTATCATCTTGCCGGGAGAAGTGGCCAATCCGGCTGATCCGCCCAGCGGTTGCTATTTCCACCCGCGCTGTCGCTATGCCCAGGATATCTGCGCCGCTGAAACGCCCGAGTGGAGTGAGGTGGCGCCCGGGCACTTCGCCGCCTGCCATTTCGCCGAGGAATTAGAGCTGCGCGGCGTCGACGAGGACGACTGATGGATTTGCTGGCGGTCTTCGCGCTGGCGTCTTTGCTAGGCGCATTCATGCTCGTCCGCGTCATACTGTGGACGACGAATCGCGCGGCTGAGACGGCCGTTACGCGTTATTTCAGAGCGAGCGAGCACATCCTCGAGACCGGCGCGCCGCCCCCTGAATGGCTTGCCCCGCGCTTGCGGCGACGAATATTCGGTACCGCCCCGGCTGAGGCGACGCATGACGAGATCCTGGAGCGGCTTGATGACCTGTTTCGCTTCTTTGAGCATTGCAGTTTCTTTGAAGATGAGTGGGCCCGCGAGCAAATGCTGTCTCAGTTGACGGCTATTCGCCAGCGCTGGACGACGGGCGACTTTGCCTAGGACTCACTCCAACTTCAATATGGCCCACATGCCCAGGTTCGGGATAGTCACTTTGGTGGATGTTTCGCTCGCGCGGCAATCGACCGCAACAGGCGCTTGGCCTGGCGCGAAGAGTGTCGCGGACGTATAGATCCGACCGACTATGCTTGACCCGACGGTCAATTCCAACTTGCTCTCTTTGCGATAACTATCAGTCTGCGGATCGTAGTTGCTGTTGAGCAAGTGGCAGATCAGTGGCGAATTCGCGTTCCCCGGCTGAATGCGAGGCAGCACGGACAGATTCTCGGCGCCGGCCACCGCTAGATCTTGACCCGCTGCTGTTATCAAATCGTCGGCGCCCGACCAGGTCAGGAGTCGCTTCGCCCCGCCGGCGAGCCTGGCTTCTTGTTCCCCGCCCAAATGCGATGGTTCAAAGCGGACGACCGCGCGATACTTTGTTAGATCGGCGTCGAGAAGGCGGTCGTCGATCCAGTCATCGCCGGCGACAATGATGCGGTAAGGCACATTGGCGGCGCTCAGTGTAAGACAGGCGCGCACCAAATCAGTCTTGGGCGCACTGCGATTTTGGCCGCCGAGATGGCCGCTGCTCAGGCGCTCGCCAAGGTACTGACGAACCGCGTTGTTGCTGAAGATCAGCGCCACTGAGGCTGCGGACTCGTAGCCGTCGAACAAGTCCGGATAATCGCGCGCAAAGTGATAGAGGTCTTCGTAATCGCCGGGCTTGCTGTGATACCAGCGGTCGGGCTGGCCGGCGAATCGGCGCGTCCACATTTTGTCCGGCGCCATAAAGACGTGCCCGTGAGCGTAGGCTTGCGCAATCCAGAGCCGGATGTGTCCCGGGCGGTCGTTGAGGCGGTAGGGTTCAAAGGCGCTGGGCACGCCGGTTATCGCCACCAGCTTCCCCAGCGCGTCAGCGAGTTTGAAGGTATAAATCGGCTCGCTGGGCAAGACTTCTTCCTCCGGCGGCCGATACTCCATTTCGTTGGTGTAGAAATCATGCGCATCAACCGCGTACATGAACTCCGCCCAGTAGTAGGGCGAATTGGAGCTCATGGGAACATCCTCGCCGAATTCTTGCGCATAATGCTTGAATTCCCGAAACAGCGCGTTGACCTCGCGCCACTGATAGTTGAAGTACTCCTGCGCCAGCGGAATCGTGGCGGGAAAGGCGAGTATCTCGGCGCGATAGCGCTCATCGGTGAATCCCCGCGACAGGAGATAATCGCGATAGTCAAAAGACGCCAAGTCGCCCGTCTGCAAACTTTCTCGCGTCGTTGGATCGAGGTCTTCCTTTAGAAAATCGCGGAATCCGGCCATACAGTGCAGGCAGAAGCAGCCGCCGTAGCGCGCGTTGAGCGCCCCGATGGTGGGAATGGCGGAATCGATCATCAGCCAGTCGGCGCCCGCCTCCATCACTCGCCGCAGCTGAACCATCAGATAGCGCCGATATCCGGGCGCGTTGGTGCAGAAGTGGTACGAGGGATGTCCTTTGTAAGTATGCGCCCACCAGGTCACCGCCGGCTTGTTGTTCAGATCGCGCACTGTTGACTCCATGAAGTTGGAGTCGTAGTCAATCATGCCCATCCAGTCAGCATCCAGCTCGACCCGTCCCTGGAATTTGACGCCGCAGCGATGCGCTTCGTCGACATCGCGCATCATCTCTTCATCCGGCGGCAAACCGCGGCGGTCCGGCTCGGGCAAGAAACCCCAGCCCAGCCCGGTCGCGCGATAGCGGCGATAAACATCCATGCCGCATGGGCGCGTAATCAGTACGTCAGATCGCTTCAAACCCATCAGTGCTGCTCCACAGAAACTCTACACTTTGCACAAATAGACATAATAGGCGCCGCGTTCGCGTTGTCCGGCGGCGTCGACGAGCAATGAACTCAACGATGTGAGGCCGGCGCTTAGCTGCACATCAAAGGCAGTCATGGTGTCAGTGGCCTGGCAAGACTGCCGAAACTCGTCCTCGCCGATGAGTAGCGACGCGCTCGTGACTCCCATCGGCAAATCGGCTTCCCGCGGATGCGTACGCAGTTCTATCCTGTACTTTCCGGCAGCAAACACGTCAATCATCCAGTAGCCTTCAGCGTCATAGGCGGGATCGTCGATCCATGTTTGGCTCCAGGGCACTCGCCCCCGCGTGGGATGCCAATCGCGCGCCGACAATATCGTCAGGTTCTCGTCTTCGCTGCCGACCGGAATCGCCACCGTCTGAGCGAAAGCGCCTTTCAGATCTTGCCACCATCGATCATATTCCAGGCGCAAAGAGTCGACTATCTGCGGCGACTCAGCTGCAATATCGTTGATTTGCCCCGGGTCGCTTTCCACGTCGTAGAGTTCCTCGCCGTTGATAAGCCGCCAGCGTCCCTTGATTAGCGCGGTATGATGCCACTTTTGCGGCAGATCGGGCTGCAATTGGATGACGATAGCACGTTCGGGCAAGTCTGCTTTTTCGCCGCGCAGCAGCGGCGCCAAGCTTATGCCGTCAAAGTCTGCCGCATTTTCGGCGCTTATATTGCAGAGATCGAGCACACTCGGTAAGACATCGATATGCGCTGTCGGCTGAGTCAGCTTGCGCTCGGCAGGCAGCTCGCCCGGCCAGCGAACGAAGAAGTTGACGCGGTGGCCGCCCTCGTAAACCGAGCCTTTGACGCCGCGCATGCCCGCATTGTAGCCACAGCCTGTGGCCGCGTCGAAGCCGGCGGCCGTTCCGTGGTCGGATGTAAAAACGACAATGGTGTTTTCGGCTAAGTCCAGTTCCTCAAGTCGCTGAAACAGCCGCCCGAGATTTTCGTCGAAGTTGGCGATCATGCCGTAGAAGCTGGCGCCGGCGTCGGGTATGCCCAGCTCCCGGTAGGGCGCGGTATAGCGGTCCTCAACCAGGAAGGGCGCGTGCATGGCATTGGTCGCCAGATAGACAAAGAAGGGCGCGGCATCCGGCTCGCTGATAAATTCCGCAGCCGCGGCGAAGAAGACATCGGTGCAGTATCCAGCGCAGGGCAGCGGCTCGCCATTGTGGAAATAGGCGTCGTCAAAGTAGTTGTTGCCCCAGTAGTCAGGCAGCTCGCCCACGCCGCCGCCCTTGTGGTAGAGCGCTTCGTTAAAGCCGCGATATTGCGGGACAAAGGGATAATTGTCGCCCAGGTGCCATTTGCCGAACATGCCGGTGCGATAGCCCTTGGCTGCAAAATGGTCGGCCATGGTAAGCGCGTTCGGATGCAAAAGGTGGCGACCCTGTATCACATGCCAGACGCCGTTGCGCGCGGCGTATTGCCCGGTTAGCAACGCCGCCCGCGAAGGCGAACAGAGCGGATCATGATGGTGATTGTCCAGCTGAACGCTTTCGCGCGCCATCTGATCGAGGTTTGGCGTTAATAGCCAGGGGTTGCCGTGATAGGCAATATCACCATATCCCTGGTCGTCTGTGATGATGAACAGCACATTCGGACGCCGAGACATGAAAAGGGCCAGTCTGCGCTTAGTCTAGTCGAAAGCGGGGCGCTTGCTGAAATGCTCCCAACGAACGATGAAATCCCAAGGTTCGTCGTTGGCAAGCAAGCCAAGCGGATCATGGCCTTGCACGACGCTATGGGAGCTGTAGGTCGCTACGTGGCTGAGCCCCCAACTCAAACCGGCGAGCGGTTCCGTGTTGCGGCTTTCGTCAATCCGCAGTGCGCCGGCGGCTTGCGGCGGCGAGATTATCGCCGACTGCGCTTGAAAATTGATGCCGTCGGCGGCGAACTGAATGGTATTTTTCTCGGGCCCGCAGCGCGTTAGCAAAGCGCCGACGCCGCCGGCGTAATTCCATACCATGACTTCGTGGCCGCTGTTGGTGATCGGGTTAAACGGCGACTTTAGGTAGGGCCCGAGCGGGTCGTCAGCGATGGCCAGGCCCCATTTGCTATCCATATTGCTGTGGCCAATGCCCTCGCCCTTGAAATAAAGCCAGTAACGCTCGTCGCGGTAAAGCAAAGCCGGATCGTGCACGCGCAGGCTGTCGAATGTGCCCTTGACTGTAGCTTGCTCGGGATGCGCGCGAATGTCCACTTCGCCGGAGGGGTCGGGTTCGACGACCGGCGCGCTGCTCTTGGTCCAGGGGCCAGTCGGCGAATCGGCCCAGGCGATGGCGATGGATTCCGGCGTGCTGCGCCAGGTTGGCGCCGCGGTCACCTGGTAAACCAGATAGTAGCGCCCATCGTGAGCCAGCACATCGGGCGTGAATATACTCCGTTCATCGTAGCTGCCGGCGGGTCCGCGCTCGACTGCTGGACCCTGCTCCTGCCAGGTATGGCCGTCGGTGGATGTGGCGTACCAGACATCGGTGAGGTCCCAGGGCATGGCCGGAAGCGTGTCAGTCGCGCGCCCATGGCCGACCGGAACGCAAGGATGCGCTCCGCGCGTATACCAGACGTAGTAAAGGCCCGCTACCTGAATGATACAGCTTGGGTCGCGCCGGACGATGCCACGCTCGTAACCCAATCCGGGCGCGGGCATGTAGCGGAATTGCGTAAACCAAGGGTTGTCCGCGTCCCGAGTAGCAAAACGTTGCATGGCGGCGCTTTGAGGCATAGATGAGTCCTGTTTCCAGAGCGTCGTGGCGTGACCCAGGGCCACACCACGACGAACGCTGCATATTGGGGGTTCAGCTTAGTTGCTGCCACCCTCGAAGTACCACTGCTCGGGCATGAACATGACCCATTGGCGATAGGTCCAGCTCCATTGGCCGGTGGTGTCGTTCGGCGGCGTATTCTTCAAGTTTGTCTTGAAGAGCAGGGGCTGCGGCGGACGCTGAATGGTGCCGATCTGGTATAGTCCGCCCATGGACAAGCGATAGAATTCCTTGCCCAATTCGAGCCACTCATCGGAACCGTAGACCGTGTCAAGGAAGGCTTCGCCGGCAGCCCAGAGGTCTTTGATCTCTTGCGGCGGTTCTTCCCCTTCTTCGCCGTCAGATAGCAGCCAGTCACGCCAGGGAATGCCCGAAGCGCGCGCGCCCCAACTGGGCCGCATGTTTGCCAAGCCGTTGGCCATCTCACCTATGTCTAGCATATCGGTGCCCCAGGCCGTCATGTCCGCCTGGTTGCCGTTTCGCAGTTCATCATACAAGCCCGCGGCGATGAGCTTGTAGCTTGTTTTGACGCCAACTGCGTTCCAATAAGAGACTATCAACTCTCCCATCTGCCGCCACGAGTCTTCAGGTACATGAACCTGAAAATTGATGAAAAGTGTTTCGCCATCGGGGCGCAAACGGAAGCCGTCGCCGTCACGCTGATCAAGTCCTATCTCGTCTAGCAACTGATTGGCCAGGTCAGGATCGTATTGCGCGTAGTTCGTGAGCATCCAGTCTTCAAAGAACTGGGACGATGGCACGGGCGAATTTGCCGATGGGTTCGCCAGGCCGAAGTAGACCAGCTCGTTGATCTCATCGCGATCGATGGCCACGGACATGGCTTGGCGGAAGCGGATATCCCAGAAGATCTCGCGCAGCGGCAGGTCGGGCGTGGTGAAGTTGAACATGACCGAATACTCGTTGCCGCGGCTGTATTCCGCCAGAGCCGTGCGATAGCCTCCAGCTTCTTCATTGTCTCGGTACGTGGGGTAGCTCAAGAGGGTGCCCCAGCCGTAATGGCTATATTCACCGGCAATGCCTTTAAGATCCTGCACTTGCAAATCTTCGACCAAGATGCGGCGGAGGGTGTCGGTATAGGGCAACTGATTACCGGCGGTATCGACTTTGAAGAAGTAGGGATTGCGCTCGTAGTACTTGTTGCCAAAGGCATCCTCGCTGGCGAAAACGAAGGTATTCAGCGTAGGCGAGTAGGCATCAGTCTCGGCGCCCAGATCCCAGGTGAAGTTGTAGGGCTTCATCTTGGCGTTGAACATCTGCACCCAATCCTCAAAGCCCAGTTCAGCGGCCAGATCATTGGCGTCGGCATTGTAGTCGGCATGATATTGCGAAGTAATGCTGGGGACGAAAGCCACGATGGCCGACTTCGCTGCCAAGGGAGATCAGAAGAGTCGGACGCGCCTCAGGATAGGTCATGCGGACGGTCGTCTCGTCGATGTACTCGATCTGCGGTAATTCGCCGTCAAATACCCAAGGACCGCCAGGGTTAGGCGTCAAGTCCGTGTTGCCGAGCACGTCCTCGAAATAGAAGCGGAAGTCGTCAGTGGTGAAGGGCTCGCCGTCGGACCATCGGTGACCTTCGCGGATGTGGAAGGTGAATGTGGTCTGATCGTCCGATACTTCGTAGGCGCGGGCGATGTTGGGGATGATGCTGGCCAGATCGGTGTCGATCGTGAGCAGCTTCTGCAACCGCATCTCAAGCACGTCCCATCCGCCGCCAGTCGGCCTGGTCGAGGGACCGGCCAGTTCGCCGCCATATTCGCCAATGGACTCCAAGGGCTGTACAACGACAGGCTGGGCGGGCAGACGCTCTTCGACGGGCGGCAGATCGCCGGCGGCAACCTGGTCGGCCAGCATCGGCGCTTCGCCCCACATGTCAATGGAATTGCCGGTTGCGGCGGCGTAGGCGTCCAGGTCGGCATATTGGAATGGATAAACAAGGTCGCCTTCGCTCATGTCCTGCGCCAGCCCGGCAGCTGACAACAGCAGCAGAACGAGGATAAACATCAGGCTAAGAATACTGCGCTTCATGGTTGTCTTCCTCCCTAAGTTCATAAGCAATTCAATACGAGCGGGTTCAGTTTTACTGTCAATAGCTCTCCTTTCACGTCACGCTTGCTGCTGTAGCAGCGCGGTTTACGCTGCGTGTTTCCGTATTAAATGCCCTTTGCCATAGATTGTAAATTGTGCATTGTTAACAATATCAAAGAAAACTCAAAAGCTCAGCCCCTAGCTTACTTCGTGTTCAGCCAGCCGCTCCCAGTCAAAGCGGACGCCATGGCCGGGCGTATCCGGCGGCGTCATTATCCCGTCTTTGAGACAAGGCGGATTCTTGATGTAGCGTTCCAGTCCAAAGCTATGCACTTCGAGATATGAGGCATTGGGAATCGCCGCCAGCAAGTGCAGATGCAGCTCGTGAACGCCGTGCGATGTGACCTGCAAGTTGTGGGCATAGGCGAGCTTGGCGACGCGCATCCAGTTAGTGATGCCGCCGATATTCGAGACATCCGGCTCGGGAAAGGCGACTTGCCCGACTTCGATGGTGTGTCGGAATTCGAAAATCGTATGCAGGTTTTCGCCCGCGGCCAGAGGAATGCCGCCTTCGCGCGCGATTCGCGCCATTCCCGAATAGTCGTCAGGGATTGTCGGCTCCTCAAACCAGAACACGTCAAATGGTTTGAAGGCTTGCGCCGCCCGAATCGCGCGCTCTACCGTATAGCGCATGTTGGCGTCGATCATCACGGGGATATCGGGGCCGACGCATTCACGCACCGCCCGCAACCGCTCGACATCTTCCGAAAGCCTGTCTCGGCCCACCTTGATCTTTATGGCGCGGAAGCCTTCCCGCAGATTTCGGCGCGTCTGCTCGATCATTTCGCCGGGACTCAACTGCAAGTCAATGCCGCCGGCGTAGGCCCGCACCCGGTTGGAATAGCCGCCGAGCAATTTCCAGAGCGGCAGCCCTTCTCGCTTTCCCTTGAGATCCCACAGCGCGATGTCCAGCGCCGACATGGCGAAGGCGACCAGCCCGCCCCGGCCAACGTAGTGCATGCAACGCCACATGCGCTCCCAAATCTGCTCAATGCGGCTGGCGTCGGCGCCGACGAGGATCGGCTGAAGATCGCGCGCAATCAAGGCCTTGATAGCCGCCCCGCCGCTGCCGATGGTATAGGTGTAGCCATAGCCAGTGCGACCGCATTCCGTCTCCAGCTCGGCGAGAATCACCTCGAAATGAGTCATGACACCGTGCGTGGCGTCCGTCATGGGGTGGCTCAGAGGCAGAATATAGTGCCGCGTGTCAAGGCGCTTGATGATCATAGCCAATCCGCCGCATCGTTCGACCGCAAATCACTCTTCGTCGGTGACATGTTGGCGGGCTTGCAAGGCCCGCCACTGCATCTCGCTGACGAGAATCATATCCAAGATTCGGGCAATTTACAAAGGATTGTCAAGTGTACATTGTTGACAATATGCCGCCCCAGCGATAGCATTGATCCAGATTGCCGCACAAAAACTCGGCATGGATCATAGGCAGCAGGGCCGTAGAACTGCAAATTCATGAAGAATTACATCTTACAACGTCTCATATACCTCGTCTTTTTGATCTGGATGGTGTCGGTTGTCACCTTCATTGTGATTCAGTTGCCGCCGGGCGACTACCTTTCGACGTATATCAGCCGTTTGGAGCAGGCTGGAGAAGACCTGACCGACCAGCAGGTCGAGCAGTTACGTCAGCAGTATGGCTTGGACTTGCCGCTTTACGCGCGCTATTTTCGCTGGATCGAGCAAGTCATACAGGGCAACTTCGGCTTTTCATTTGATTGGCAGCAGCCGGTGCGGGACATCATCGGCGAGCGTTTGGTATTGACATTTTCAATTGCGATTTTAAGCGCAATATTTACCTATTCGGTCGCCATACCTATTGGCATTTACTCCGCGACTCATCAGTACTCACTTGGCGACTACGTCGTTTCGATTATCGGATTCATCGGCTTGGCGATTCCCAACTTTATGCTGGCGCTTATTTTGCTTTATATAGGTTTCAGACAGTTTGGGCTGAATCTGACCGGGCTGTTTTCGCCGGATTATCTCAACGCGCCATGGAACTGGGCAAAAGTCGGCGATCTGCTGCTGCATTTGCCGATTCCGATTATTGTAATCGGGACAGGCGGCACAGCGGGCTTGATACGCGTATTGCGCGGCACGCTGCTTGACGAGCTGAATAAGCAGTACGTCATCACCGCCCGCAGCAAGGGCGTCAGCGAAGTTAGGCTCTTATTCAAGTATCCGGTGCGAGTCGCCTTGAACCCCATCGTCAGCAGCCTGGCCTGGTTATTCCCGTCGTTAGTCTCCGGTGGGACGATAACGGCAATCGTACTTGGCCTGCCGACAGCGGGCCCCATGCTGTTGCGCGGATTGATCGCTCAGGATACTTTTTTGACGGCGACGCTATTGATGTTTGTGACCATACTTACAGTGATTGGAACAACGGTATCTGACATCCTCCTCGTGGTAGTTGATCCACGAATTCGCATGGAACGCGCGGCTAACTAGGTGAATTGAGTCATGTGGCCACAACGATTTTTTCGGCGGGCACGCGGCAAGCCTGATCCCGTTCAATATGACGAGAGCTATTACCTGGCGTCGCAGTGGCAGTTGGTGTGGCGCAAGTTCCGCCGCCACCGGCTTGCCATGTTTTCGCTGGTTGTGATCGCATTCCTGTATTCGCTGGCGCTATTCGCCGAGTTTTATTCCATAAACGATCATCAGCAGCGCAACGTGAAATATGCCATGGCGCCGCCGCAAATCTTGTATTTCGTGGATGATGAGGGCGCGTTTCACCCTGTGCCTTTCATATACGATCTTAAGCAAGAACTGGATATGGATACTTTGCAGCGCAATTACACGGAGGATCGATCCAGGCGCTATCACTTGAGGTTCTTTGTTGAAGGCCAGCCCTACAAATTACTAGGCCTTGTCGAGACAAATATACACCTTGTAGGTGTGGATGAGCCGGGAGTGTATTTCCCGTTTGGCACGGACAATCTGGGGCGCGACCTGTATTCGCGCACGATGTTCGCTGCCAGGATCTCGCTGTCGATTGGCGTGCTAGGCGTTGTAATCAGTTTCGGTCTGGGCTGTTTCATCGGCGGTGTATCCGGGTATTTTGGCGGAACCGTGGACCTTGTGATTCAGCGCGTGATCGAATTCATCATTTCGATTCCGCAGATTCCGCTTTGGATTGCGCTGGCGGCTGCCTTGCCAGCGGAATGGAGTTCGATACAGGTGTATTTTGGCATTACCATCGTACTGGCGACGGTCGGCTGGACGACCCTGGCGCGCGCCGTCCGCGGCAAGCTGCTGGAACTGCGCGAGGCCGATTTCGTCATGGCGGCGCGAATCTCCAATATGGGCGATTTCGACATCATCGTCAAGCACCTGCTGCCCTCCTTCGCCAGCTTTCTCATCGTCGTGCTGAGCCTGTCGGTGCCCGGCATGATTTTGGCCGAGACCGCGCTGAGCTTCCTGGAAATCGGCATCCGTCCGCCGGCGGTCAGTTGGGGCGTGCTGTTGCAAGACGCCCAGAATATCCGCAGCCTCAGCCAGAGTCCCTGGCTGCTGATACCGGGTCTGTTCGTCATCGTCACGGTATTGGCCTTCAATTTCCTGGGCGACGGCCTGCGCGACGCCGCCGACCCCTACAAGCAATAGCTCAAGCCATACAAGCTTGCGCTGGACATAATTCGGCAGCAGCGCTTACACTGCGCCATCGAAGTTGAGATGACTTAAACAGTTCCGAGACGATCCGATGCCAACATCCGAAATCTACCGTACGCTTCCCGAACAGATCGCCGCGCGCTTGCGGCAAGATGTGCTGTCCAGCAAGCTCAAACCGGGCGCCCCCTTGCGCGAGATTGATCTCTCGGAGCGGTTTGGCGTCAGTCGCGGACCGGTGCGCGAAGCCTTTCGCCAGCTCACGCAGCAGGGTCTGCTGGTGCTCGAACCGAATAAGGGCGTTCGGGTGGCGCAGAATCCGAGTGATGAGGTGCGGCCCTTGGTGGTGGAATTGCGCCGTACCATCGAGTGCTTTGTGCTGGAGAGCATTTTTGAACGCATCACCGAGGCGGACATCGAGCTTTGGGAAGAGATCCTCGCGGATATCCGGCAAGCCTGCGAACGCAATGATGTTGACGCGCTGACGGAACACGATCTGCGCTTTCACCAGGCCATCATACAGAGCCACGATGACAAGGACATGATCGCGCTGTGGCAGCCGATAGCCATGCGCATGATGATGCATTACAATCGCCTGGTTGACATTATGGATAGCTACCGCGAGCACGAGCGCATCCTGGACGCGATACGCGCCGGCGATCGAGCGGCCGCGGTCGATGCATTGACGGCAAACATCCAATAGATGTACGCAGCCAGACAATTGGCGCTTACAAGTGTTGCCCGCTTGAACAAAGGAATCTCGATATGGTGCAAGCAGCCTATTACGAAGGCAATCGCACAATACGCCATGGACCAGGCGAGCTGGTCGAACCCAAGTATGGCGAGGTAACGCTCAAGATTTCGCACTGCGGGATCTGCGGGACCGATTTGCATATTTATCATGGCGCCATGGACGCGCGGGTCGAGATGCCCTTGGTCATGGGGCACGAAATGTCCGCCACCGTATATCAACTCGGCGCAGACGTAGAAGACTATGCAATTGGCGATAAAGTCGTTGTCATGCCGCTGGCGCCCTGCGGCGAATGCCCGGCCTGCGCAGCGGGTCACAGTCATATCTGCCACAATCTGGACTTTCTGGGCATCGACACGCCGGGAGCGTTTCAAAGCTATTGGACGGTGCCGGCCTACACCTTGCACCGAATGCCGGCTCATCTTTCACTGAAGCACGGCGCGCTGATTGAGCCGCTGGCGGTCGCCTGCCACGATGTGCGCCTGGCAGATGTCAAAGCAGGCGACCAGGTAGTTGTGCTCGGCGGCGGGCCGATTGGCATGCTGGTCGCTTTGGTAGCGCGACAAGCGGGCGCTGAGGTGCTGGTATCCGAGATCAATCCCTATCGCGTCGACTTGGCGAGTCGACTCGGATTGGGCGCCGTCAATCCGCATGAGACCGACCTGACAAAGCTTGTTTTGCAGCGTACCCAGGGCGCCGGGGCCGACATCGTATTTGAAGTATCGGGTTCGCAGGCCGGCGCAACCGTCATGACCGAGTTGCTGCGCACTCGCGGTCTGGCAGTTGTGGTGGCGATTTTCGCCCAAGCGCCCAAGATCGATCTGTTCCGCTTTTTCTGGCGCGAATTGCGCTTGCAGGGCGTCCGCGTCTACGAGTCTGAAGATTTCAGCGCCGCCATCGAATTGGCCGCGCGGGGGACTTTGCCACTCGACGATCTGATTACCGATATCCGCCCGCTAAAAGCGCTGCAATCCGGCTTCGAGGACATGGACAAAGGCGGGCAAGTCATGAAGATTCTGCTGGAGTTATAAATGAATGTGATGGAAAGTTTTCGGCTTGATGGCAAGACAGCCCTGGTCACAGGCGCGCGCCGCGGCATCGGTCGGGCCATGGCTAATGCCCTGGCGGAAGCCGGCGCCGACATAATCGCCGTCAGCGCCAACCTGGAAGCAACGGGCAGCGACATCGAAAACGACATCAAAGCCATTGGCAGCGCGTTCAGCGGCTATCGCTGCGACTTTTCCCGCCGCGACGACTTATATCGTTTCATCAAGCAAGCCTCCGCCGACCATCCCGTAATCGATATTCTGGTGAACAACGCCGGCACGGTTCTGCGCGAGCCGGCCGAGCGCCACCCTGATGATTACTGGGACAGGATCATCGAGACGAATCTCAACTCGCAGTTCTTTCTCAGCCGCGAGCTGGGCAAAGGCATGCTGGAACGAGGCAGCGGCAAGATCATATTCACCGCCTCGTTATTGACATTTCAGGGCGGCATTACGGTGCCCGGCTACGCGGCCAGCAAGGGCGGCATCGGCCAGTTGACCAAGGCGCTCGCCAACGAGTGGGCCGGGCGCGGCGTACAAGTGAACGCCATCGCGCCGGGTTATATCCGCACGGACGTCACCGAGGCGCTGCAGAACGATCCGGAGCGCTATCGCGCCATACTTGAGCGGATTCCGGCAGGACGCTGGGGCAATATCGACGACTTCAAGGGACCCATTGTATTCCTGGCTTCGGCCGCTTCTGACTTTGTGAACGGCGAAATCCTGGTGGTCGATGGCGGCTGGATGGGCCGCTGAGCCTGACGCGGCTTAGAACTCCGTTTACACGCCAATAGTCGGCGTATCCAAGCCGGCTTGCTCTTCCAGGATGCGCTCGCGCCAGTCGTCGGGCAATCGCAGTTCGGGCTGGAACCAGGATGGTTCGTGCCAATGCAGATTGCTGCGCTTGAACGCTGGCCTGTCGGCGTCGCGCGAGAGCGCGCAATCGAAACGCACGATGTATAAGCCCTTATTGGTATTTGGCATCTGCGGGTGGATGTGGCTCAAGCCCCAGGTGATGCCGCGGCCATCGCCAGAATCGGCGAAGGCATCGGGGCAAAAAGGGCCAGGCGCATGCGGCGAGTGCTGTACATGCGCTTTCGGCACGAAGTTCAGCCCATCGGGCGCGAATTGCACGGTATCTTTTTCCGGTCCATCCTGGATGAGCAACGTCGCGATGCCGCCTTCATAGGGCCAGAGCATCGTTTCATGCCCTGAGTTGGTCACCGGATTCAGCTCGGATTTCACGAAGGGTCCTTCCGGATGCTCGGCGATCGCCACGCCTTGCGCCAGCCTCAAGTTGCCCGGCGACTTATCGACGGGCGAGGCTTTGTAGTAGAGCCAAATTTTGCCCTGGTAGATCAAGGGATAGGGATCGTGAATGGCGCAACTGTCCCATTCGCCGGGCGCGCCTTGCGGGACCACCGGCCGGTCAAGACGCGTCCAGGGACCATCGGGCGAATCCGACCAGGCGGCGCTGACATTGACACAGTCGTTCTGACGCCACATTGTTGTAAAGGTCTGATAATAGAGATAGTAGCGTCCATTGAACACCAGGATATCGGGCGTCGAAAGCGAGCGGTCGCCATAGGAGCCTTTTGGCGCGCGCGGCACCGCAACGCCCTGCTCTACCCAATCAAAGCCGTCTTTTGAGGTGGCGTAACAGATGTCGGCCAGGTCCCAATCCACGACCGGAGTTTCTTCATCTCCTTGGTGGATATTGAAGCGCCCGACCGGCATATGTTTCGTGCGCCGCCGCGTATACCAAACGTAGTAGGTATCGCCAATCTTGAGAACTTTCGAAGGATCCCGCCGGGACACGGAAAGCTCGGTTTCATCTTTCCCGATGCCCGTGACGCGCGAATATCTGAATGTCGTATAGAATGGATTGCCAATATCTTGCTTTGGTGTCCAAATATCGTAGACCCGCGCCATCGCAGCGCTCAGCGGACGGTCGGTCGGTTTTTCCAGCGGCAGCTTGCCGGGGAATGCGCCCTTTAATTCGCTCATCATGCCTCCCTATTCGTTGCGCGTCTGACACGACATTCGTTGCCGGAGCAAACGCGAAGCAGTACAATCTGTAAATTGTAGACAATAGACATAAGCGCGTCAAATTGTCGCAATAATTCCAAGTAACGGAAATTGACGAGGCCAGCATATGATGGCCACAGACTACATTGTCATCGGAGCGGGTTCGGCCGGCGCAACTGTAGCGTATCGGCTGAGTGAAGAGCAAGGCAATTCGGTACTCTTGCTGGAAGCGGGCGGCCCTGACAGCGAGGCGAAGATTCACATTCCAGCTCGATTCTCGGACTTGTTCCATAGCGATGTCGACTGGGATTACGAGACGGTACCCCAGCCGGGCCTCAACAATCGCCGAGAATACGTCCCGCGCGGCAAAGTATACGGCGGGACCAGCTCGATGAATGCCATGGTCTACCAGCGCGGTCATCCTTCCGATTATGATGGCTGGGCGGCGCAGGGCAACTCGGGCTGGCGTTACGCGGAGGTTCTGCCCTTCTTTCGCAAGATGCAGCACCAGGAACGCGGCGAATCGGCGCATCATGGTGTAGGCGGGCCGATCAACGTGGCCGACCCGCAGGATCCGAATCCGCTGAGCCAAGCCTTCGTCGACGCCGCTCTGGAAATCGGCTACCGCCACAATGCCGATTTTAATGACGGCGCGCAAGAAGGCTTCGGCCTGTACCAAGTCACGCAGAAGCGAGGCCAACGGCACAGCACAGCGGTCGGCTACCTGCGCCCGGCGCTGGAACGAGACAATTTCACCGCCCTGCCCTTTGCCCACGTCACGCGGCTACTCATTGAGCGAGGTCGCTGCGTTGGGGTGACATATCGGCATGAGGGCGAGGACAAAACAGCGCGCGCCGGGCGTGAGGTGATCCTGTGCGGGGGCGCAATCAACTCACCGCAATTGCTGCTGCTTTCGGGCATCGGGCCGGCGGATCAGCTGGCGGAGTTTGAGATTCCGCTGATTGCCGATTTGCCCGGCGTGGGCCAGAACTTGATGGACCACGTGCAAGTCCCCATCGCCTACCACTGTTTGCAGCTCATCAGTCTGGTCGGCAAAGATTCGCCTGAACAAACGCAGCTTTACGAGCAAAGCAAAATGGGCTTGCTGACATCGAATCTCGGCGAGTCCGGCGGTTTTGTCAGGCTCAACTCGGATTCGCCAGCCCCGGAATTGCAGTATCATTTCGGGCCCGATTGGTTCATCCGTCATGGCTTCGAGACGCCCGCCGGGCACGGCTTCACCGTTCTTGCCGGCCTGGTCGGAACCAAGAGCTCGGGTCAACTGCGCTTGCAGTCGAACGATCCGATGGAGCCGCCGCTCATCGACTTCGGCTGCTTGAGCCACGAAGACGATGTGCAAGTGCTGTTGGCCGGCGTCAGATTGGGTCGCGAGATCGTCTCGGCAAGCGCATTCGATCGCTATCGCGGCGCCGAGTTTCTGCCGGGCGAAACTGTCACATCCGATAAGGATCTGATCAACTATATCCGCGATTTCGCCACGACAATCTATCATCCGGCTGGCAGCTGCAAGATGGGCAATGATGCGCAGGCGGTTGTGGATAACAGATTGCGCGTACATAAGATAAGCGGGCTGCGCGTGGCCGACGCCTCGATCATGCCGCGGATTATCAACGCCAACACCAACGCGCCTTGCATCATGATCGGGGAAAAAGCGGCCGCGATGATTCTGGAAGAGGCATATTAGATGCGCGCCGCTGACCGCGACAAGCCACGCCTGCCGGGCGAAAGGGGATTGGACAAACCGCTGGATCGTCCGCTCAGCGCCGCATCACACCGCCTTTACGACAAATGGGGGCGCTATCAAGATTCGACCAGCGAATTCTACACGACCTTCAAATATAGTCGCGTGTCTGGAATCGGCAAGGAAGCCGACGTAACCAGGCGCGATCCAACAACTGTGCTGCGCATCGACGGCACGTATTTCGTTTGGTATACCCGGCGCAAAACCGCCAATGATCGCGACCATAGTAACAAGCCGCCTCATCGTGAGCAGACTTGGGATGCGCCAGTCTTTGACTGGGATCTGGCGGAAATCTGGTACGCCACCTCCCAAGATGGATTCAACTGGGTAGAGCGTGGCCTGGCCGTGACTCGCGGACCAGCAGGGGCATACGACGGGCGCTCTGTGTTCACGCCCGATGTGTTGATGACGCAGGAAAAGTTCTACCTCTATTATCAAGCGGTCGACTATCCCTATCAGACGCGAACGCGCAACTCCGTCGGCATGTCCTGGGCGACTTCGCCGCATGGGCCTTGGCAGCGCGCCGACGCCCCCGTCTTGCGGCCCGGCAGCCCCGGCGAATGGCTGGGCGACGACGATTCGGACGAAGTCATGCGCTATGGCGACTGGGATAGCCACAAGGCGCACGACCCCTTTATTCTGGTCCGCGGCGGCAAATACTGGCTATATTACAAAGGCCAGCCGATGGGCTGGACGACCCAATACTCGCGCGGCATTGGCTGGGGCGTGGCGATTGCTGATCGTCCGGAGGGACCATTCATAAAATCGCCCTTGAATCCCGTCACCAATAGCGGGCACGAGACCTGCCTCTTTCCCTATGGCGAAGGCCTGCTCGCTATCTGCGGGCATGACGGCCCCGAGAAAGATACGATTCAATACGCCGCCGATGGGCTGAACTTTGACGTGGTCGCTCACGTGACGCTGCCGCCGCTGGCCGCCGGGCCTTTCGCGCCCGACTCCTACTGCGATACGCAGCCGGGCAAAGGCATCACCTGGGGGCTGTCGCATATTGCCACTGAAGAAATGAAGAGCGGCAACTCCTATATTGTGCGTTTCGACTGCAACTTGCGGCGCGGCCTGGAGCGGGCGGGCTTCCGCGGGACCAATATTCGCTTTCCGGAAGAGGTGTATTTCTCGCCCGATGTCGCGCTGAACGAGCGTAATATGCAAGAACTGACATACGCCAATGAGCCGGAGCGTCCATCGGAAGCCCGACCAGCCGGACCAATCAGCCGGGCCATGGAGCGGGTTTACGACAGCTATGGGGTCTACAAGGATCAGGGCAGCGACTTCTTCTCGGCCTTCCGTTACTCGGCCATCGGCGGGATCGGCAAAGAACCGGGCGTGACACGGCGCGACCCCTCCAAGGTGATCAAGGTCGGCGACGCTTACTACGTATGGTATACGCGCCGGAAAAGCGAGCTCGCCTGGCAGGGAATCGCGCGGGCCAGCGAAGTCCGCCCGGCCTGGGATTGGGACATGGCCGATATCTGGTACGCTACTTCGCGGGATGGCTTTCACTGGGAAGAACAAGGGCCGGCGGTCCGCCGCGGCGCGACAGGCGCATTCGACGACCGCGCCGTGTTTACGCCCGATATTCTGGCGCTTGAGGGCAAGTACTTTCTGTACTACCAGGTGATTCAGAGCGTGTGGAAACACAGGTCGATCCATCAAATCGGCATGGCCTGGGCGAATTCTCCCGATGGTCCCTGGACCAAGCTGGACCAACCCATCTTGCGGCCGGGCCGCCGTGGCGACTTTGCCGGCGAGGCTGACGACGCCGATGCGATTTCCAGCTTTGGCGAATGGGATTCGCATAAGCTGCATGACCCTTACGTTCTGGTGTATCGCGGGCAGATCTGGCTGTATTACAAAGGTGTGCAATTCGGCAGGACCTATCGTCACGATCTGGGCGTCGGCTGGGGCGTGGCGGTCGCGGATGACCCGCGCGGCCCCTTCGTGAAATCGCCGCTGAACCCATTGACCAATAGCGGTCATGAGACCTTCCTGTATCCCTATCGCGCAGGCATCGTCGCAATCACCAGCGTTGAAGGGCCGGAGAAAAACACCGTGCAGTACGCGCCGGATGGCTTGAACTTTGAAGTGGTCGGCAAAGTCACCGTGCCGCCGGTGGCCGCAGGACCCTACGTGCCAGACGCATTCGTAGACAGCGGCGATGGAAGGGGCGTCACTTGGGGTTTGTCGCACATTCAGCATGATAACGAGGGCCCCATTGCCAACGGCTACCTCTTGCGATTTGACTGCAATCTCAGCCGTGACTTTCGGCGCGCGGACTTCTATCGCGCTTGGAATTACCGCTTTCCCGAGTCCGTCTATTTCAGTCGCGACTTTGCGCTAAGCGACAAAATGAAAGCCGATGCGCTGCAGTTGGCGGCTGAAATCGACGAAGATACAAGAACCGCGCCGACAAATAAGTGATTTGCTGGCTTGCGTTAGTAACTACGGCATCGTCGAACGCTGCTGACGAATGGGCGTTTGCAGCGCCAACTCAACGACCAAGCTAAACATTAGCGGGATGTTTCGAGGCAAGTGCGGCGCAGGGCCGTAACGCCGGTTGCCGTAGTCCGTCATATCGGGAAAGGGCCGGAATCCGTTACAATACGGGTATTCCTGCAAGCTCCTCAGTTGTAGGCCTGAATCTACCAGCGCCATAACCACGTCGGCGATGCCCCACTGGTATTCAACGCCGGGATAAGGATTGCGAAAGTCGCTAATGCCGGGCTCCAATTGGTCGATTTCGGCAGCCGCGCCGGTCAGCGCCACATAATCGCCTATGCCCGACTCGAACTCGTGGAAACAACCGCCCATATAATCGAATCGCAGCCGCCAGTCTTCATCCACCATCGCAAAAGCCGGGTGAAAATCCACCAACACAAAACGCCCGCCTCGCTGCAAGCAGCCGGCGATGCCGCGCCCCCACTCTTTCAGATCGGACAGCCAGCAGATGACGCCATAGGACGAAAAAACGACATCGAAGCGGCGCTGATTGCTGAGGAAGAAATCATATATATCTTCACGCACAAAAGTCGCCGGAATACCGCATTGATCGGCAAGTTCGCGGGCGAATCTTATCGCCTCATCGCTGATGTCAACGCCGGTCACATCCGCGCCCAGGCGCCGGGCGATGCTGAGCGTGTCCTGCCCGCAATTGCACTGCAAATGAAGCAGAGTCTTGCCCCCAATATCGCCCAGCAACTCCCGTTCTTCCCGGAACAGCGTATCGCCGCCCGCGCTGAAGAATGAGGCCTGATCGCCTTTATGGCTGTTGTGCGCCTTCGTGCCTTCATTCCACGACAGGCGATTGGTTTCGTGGTGCGCCCAGTTCGGCATATGAACCGTTCTCCATCCTAGTCGGACGCGAGTATTCTAGCGTCGGCAAATGACTGTCGCAATGGGGACGAAACTCGCGACAGGCAAGGCGATTTTACTTGAAAAGTAATGGGGCCTATATACCAAAGTGCCATCCAGCGGGATTAGTCCCGCTGGAAAGTGACCTTGTCGGGCTTATCTGACTTGATCCCGAACAGCGACTTGGCGACGTTTTCCGGGTATCGTCGATATGGAGTCTTACAGGAGGTGGGCCAAGACGTTTCTTACTTAGAGCTTTGTTTTGACGACTTATTGTTGGAATCTATTTTCTCGCTCACGGACCGTGCTCTTTCGCTTCATCAATCACCTGATTAAAAAGAGCCTCCGAAGAGGCTCCATACACGCCGAGATAGTGATTTTAGGCGACCGCCGTTGCTTCCGCGGTCAAAAGCGCGACCTTATCCTGTTGCAGGGTATCAACCCGCTCATACAGCTTCCGCAGGTCGCCGTCACGCACGTAAATTTCGTCCTGCGCCTTTCGCAGCTCAATCTCCAGCTGTTCTTTCTGCTGTTGGAGCTCGTAGACCGTCTTTTCGCGCTCGTCGCGCATATACTGCTGGAGCGCCCGGTCGAAAGCGGCGATGTTCATCTCTCTCTGATCGCCCGTGCCACCCATGGTGATGATGTTGCGCGCCAGTTTTTCCGGGTACTTTGAGCGCTCCATAGACGGTTCATCTGCAAACTGCTTCAGCATCCAGGCTACTGTCCGATCTGCGTCAAAACCTTCGCGGATGAACTTCAGGCAAGCCTCGGTGCGTTTGGGGATGGAAATTGACATCATTTACTCCTTTTCTTATCCCGATTTTGAAACCTGACCAAGCCGCGGATACGATTCTCGATTGCCGACTTAGGACTGCTCGGTGCCTCTCCAATCCATTCCGCTACCTCTCGGCGCGTGATCAAATCATACTTCATATCGTGGTGCATGTCAAAAATCACTTTGCGGATAGCTTTGCCCAGCTCGCCGCGCTTTTCGACCGGCACATTTTCCACTAGCAGTTCCCCGATAGCTTTATCAACGAAATCCGGCACCTGCGCCGCCTGCCGCATTTGTGTCTTGACCTGTCCCAGGCTGAATCCCCGCTGGCGCAAACGCCGTTCCATGTAGACAGAATCGGGAAATCGCGCCGGTACATTGTAGATGCGGGGGATGTTCGGTTCATTTTGTCGAATTTTTTGTTCAGTCTTGACCTCAAATTCCAACTTGCGGAAAGCCATGCTAATCGAGCGCAATTTCTCAGTACCCAAACCCAATTTCAGCCGCACCTCTTCGGTCGTGGCGACCCGCGAAAGCCGACCCGTTTCTTTCAACTCCAAAATCGCGATTCTTAAATCCAGGCTGTCCATGATTGTCCTCCCAAACTGTGTACATAGACATTATACTTGCAATGCCTATGTACACACGGTATACACGCAAGTCAAGTCCGGACCCGTCTCGCTTGCCTGAAGATTGGCGAAAGTCTATAATCTGTGCCACATAAGTTTGAGAGCTTTGATGGATTACGTTGACCTGACGCAAGCGGCGCTTGAGGGGCTGCAATCCTCGCCGTCATCCGCAACAGCGACACAGAATCAAGCAGAAGCGCATAATCTGCGCGGCCGGATTATTGGCGTATTGATTCGGCGCGGCAGACTCTCGGCCGAGCGCTCGGTCGACGACTGCGCCTCGTTTCTGCAGGTTGACGCTCAGCTGATTGAAGCTTGGGAACTTGGCGAGTCCGTGCCCAGCTTGCCGCAGCTTGAAGGCTTGACGAGATTTCTTCTGGCGACCGCTGCCGGCGAAGACGCTGAATCAGCGGAAGTCAACTTCGCCCGCAGCGCTGAATACTACTTGCTGCGCCAACGCATGATCGGCGCGAAGCTGAAATTAGCGAGACAAATGCAGGCTTTCGCGGTAGAAGAACTAGGCGCCAGAACGGGCCTGGATATCGATCTGATCAAGCGCTATGAATTTGGCGAAGTCAAGATTCCGATACATGATCTCTGCGTACTGGCCCAGGCCGTTCGTCAGGACCTAAGGTATTTCCTGAGTTCGGACGAATTGCAGCCCGGTCAAGATTTGCCCCCTGGCGAAGGCGCGCCGCAAGCTCCTGCCGATTCGGACTTGGTTCGGTTTGCCGCGGACGACAACAACCAAGCCTTTATCCGCCTGGCCATGGCCTTCCGCCAAATTAACCGCGAAGATCTGCACCGCATCGCCGAAGCTCTGTACAACATCATCAACGAAAAGCGCGACGCCAACGGCCGCTCGCCCGCAACAGCGTGAACTGACCGCGATGCCGCCGACAACTGCAAAGGCGTATCGATTCAGCGTTTTTCTCTTGCTGGTCAGCCTGATGACCTGCGTCTATATGCTGACTTATCGCGCGGTCATGCAATCCGGCGACACGCTGCGCGCGCTGGATGCGGTAACCAGCCTGTCGCGCCATGGCGACTGGCTTATGGACGAATCGAATTGGTTCAAACCCAGTCTGCGCATACGGAAGAAGCACAGTCTTCCGCTGAGCGATTACGAAGTCGAAGAGCGGCTCAACATCCAACTCGCCCTGCCCTTGTCAAAGATTGCCGAGACGCTGCCGAGGCTGGGCGTCATACATACGGTTTGGCTCTTCAATGTTTTCGTAAGCGCGCTTATCGCCGGACTGCTCTATTTGCTGGTCATTGCCTTGGATTACTCCCAGGCCGTCGCTGTATTGGTCGCGGTCTCGGCCGGCATCGGGACTAATCTTTGGGCCTATAGCCAGACGTTTTTCCGCGAACCGCTGTCTGCCCTGTTCATATTGTTCGCTCTACTGGCGGCCCAACTGGGGCGTGATCGACCGCTGGCGCAGCGGCTGTTCAGCCTGATTGTCGCTGGCGTAAGTCTCTATTTGGCGTATTTGACCAAGTACTCGGCTGCGCTGGCGATTCCGGCAGCCATTGTATTTGCGCTGCCTGAGCTTCGCATTCTTCACGGGACTACCGGACGGCGCATCGGGCTGATTATTCTGGCCCTGTCGCTGGCGCTCTTTGCCGCCCCCATGCTGATCGATCCCTTGCCTGCCGCGCTGCAGCATCTGTCAGCGTCGCTTCACGTTGAACCGACCTACCTCGGCGCCGCGCTGCGCAGCTACATCCTGAGCCCGGGCGCCAGTATCTGGGGGACATCTCCCATCGTCCTGTTATCGCTGGCCGGCGCTGTGCTGCTTTGGCGTCAAGAGCAATTCCGCCTGCTGCTTATGATCTGTCTGATGTCAGTCAGCTATGTACTGGGGCACGCGCTGACAACAGGCGCGCACTGGTTTGGCGGTCTCAGTTGGCCGCCGCGATTTCTCCTGCCCGCCATTCCGATCTTGATCTTGGCGGCCGCGCCCGTGGCACAGCGACTCATCAGCTCGGTAAACAGACGCTTGCGAATCTTGTGGGGCGCGCTGCTGCTATACGGCGTATGGATCCAATTCAACAGCGTTGCGCTAAGCTGGGTACATTTTGGCGCGACGCTGCCGGCGGAGTCACAAGGATTATCCGAATGGCTGCCGGCCATGTGGCAGCCAGCTTATTTTCGCTGGTTCGTGCTGCCGCAAAGATGGCAGGACCTGGGCTTTGACTTCTTGTGGACGCGAGCGAACCTTCCGTTGTGGGGTATCAGCTTTGGTTTGCTTATCCTCGTGATAACCGCGATGCTGATTCTGCTGCTCCAGAGACGCCAAAGCAAGCTGCGCTATGCTCCAGTAATCCTGACGCCGCTCTGCCTGGCCGCCGTGTACCTGAACCTCAGTTCAGCCTATACCAAGGACCCGCGAACCAACTCGCAGCAGAAGGAGCTGCATGAGGCGCTGGCCTATCTCGAGCGGTCCTCCGCGCCGGACGACATTCTGCTGCTGCCGGGTAATGATTATGGCAACTTCATTCTGAATCATCATACTGCGGCCGCTCCCCGCGTCATTGTATTGCCGCGTCCGCTGGCTCAGGCCGCAAGCGACAGGCAACCGGCGCAGGTTGTTTCCAATAACGCCAATAGCTGGTTTGATGTGCATTCGCTGCGCGTGATTCAGCATGTGGCGGGGCGCCACGATCGCATCTGGCTGCTGGCCAATACCAGCCCCTTTATGTCCTGGAGCTTCCGACCGCTGGAGCGCTATCTGGCGATGCATGCCTATCCAGTTCAAGAAATTAACCTTTCCCAGCCCTACGACGACGTGCGTTTGCTCGAGTACAGCACGAAGGCGCCAGTATCTAACCCCATGTCATTGTACGCCGGCGAATTCGCCACCGATCTGCGCTTTGGCGACGACATTGAGCTGCTGAGCTTCGTCGCGCGGAATGACAACCCGTACAAAGCAGGAGAGACGGTCGAGTTTTCGCTGCTTTGGCAGGCAAGCGCTCGGCGGGAAGTCAGCTACACGGTCGCTACTTTCATCGCGTCGGCGGATTCGGGCCAGCCGATTGCGCAGGGCTGGGACACCGTCCCGCAAGCTGGATTCACGCCGACAAGCGAATGGACGCCGAACGCGCCACTATGGGACAACCGCGCCATTCGCTTGCCGCTGGGAACGCCGCCGGGCGACTATCGCCTTTGGGTGCTGCTCTACTATCGCGATGGCGAAAGCGGCGAGATCAAGCGACTCCCGGTCAGCGGCGCCGATCTCGCGGGAGACGATGACATCGGCGTACTGCCCTTCACATTCACCGTGGAGTGATCGCCGAAACTCGCCAGACAGGCGCAACCTGGACGAAATCGTCCATTCTGGTATTTCCCGGTTTCGGCTACACTCCCGTTTTGCGCTTCCGCCAACTGCAGGAACATTGATGGCTGCCGAATTCAGCGTTAAATCCCCCATCAGAACTAACCACAGCAGCCCAATTCGATTTATCATTTCACATGTCGCGCGCCACCCGATTGCCGCCCTGCTGCTGATGGTCGGCGCCTTCTGCAATGCCTTTCTCGCGGGGGTTGTTCCCGGCGCGGTTGGCAGCGCCTTTGACGCCATTCTGCTGAAAAACGACGAGACGCTTGGATTGGTGCTGAACAGCGTATTGCTGGTTATCGCCTCGCAGTCGCTGCGTTCGCTGCTGCAATTCTTGCGCAACTTTTCGGCCGAAGTCTTCGCCCAGCGCTTTGAGCGCGACGTCCGCGATGAGCTTTATTCCAGCCTGTTGGCCAAGAGCATGAGTTATCACGATCGGCAGCCGGTAGGCGAGACCATGGCGCGCGTAACCAACGACGTACGCGAAATGAACTTGATGATGAATCCGGGCGTCAATTTGATCGCCGGCGCCAATATGTTTCTCATCATGCCGGCCCTTTATGCGCCGGGCATTCATCCCGACTTGATCGTGATGCCGATGTTTTTCATCCTTGCTCATATCATAGTCCAGGTCTATTTCATAAAGCGGCTGCATCCGATCGCGCAAGACGTGCGCCGCCACTTTGGAGATATGAATGCCCGGCTGGCGGAGTCGCTTGATGGCCTGGAGGTGGTCAAAGGCGCGGCGCAGGAAAGCAGTGAAGTCCGGACATTCAATGGCTTGGCCGATCTCGTCCGCGATCGCTTTATCGACCAAGGCGAATTTGAAGCGCGATATCTCTCGATATTTCTGCTGGGTATCACTTATGCCGGCGCGCTATGGCACGCGGCAACGCTCTTTCAAGCCGGGACTATCGCCGAGGGGCAAGTTGTAGCTTTCCTGGGCCTCATCAGCCTCTTTCAGTTTCCTGTATTCATCTCGTTATTTTCAACAGCGCGCATCGCTTCCGGTTACGCCAGCGCCGCGCGCATTCTTGAAGTCATGACCACCACCACTACGCTTGATCAAAACGCTCAGGGGTACAGCGGAACAATACGCGGGAAGATATCTTTTGAAGGTGTCTCATTCGGCTATAACCCAGATGAGCCGGTGCTGGAGGGAATCTCATTCTGCGTCGAGCCGGGGCAAACCGTGGCCATCGTGGGCCAGACCGGCTGCGGCAAGAGCACGCTCAGCAAATTGGTCAATCGCATCTATGATGTCGACCAGGGTCGCGTGCTTGTCGACGGGGTCGATGCGCGCGACTGGAATTTGCAGGCTTTGCGCTCGCAGATCAGCATTATCGAACAGGACATATTTCTCTTCAGCCGGAGTGTGGCGGAGAATATCGCTTTCGGCCGCGACGAGGTCGATCGCGATGGCATCATTGATTCCGCCAAGGCGGCGCAAGCGCACGAGTTTATTTCGGCCTTTCCCGCCGGCTACGATACGGTGATCGGTCAGCGCGGCATGACCCTCAGCGGCGGGCAACGGCAGCGGCTGGCGCTGGCGCGCGCCTTCCAGACCGATCCGCCGATATTGATTCTGGACGACAGCACCAGTGCGATCGACAGCGCGACCGAAGACAAAATTCAGCGGGCGATTTGGTCCGCGGCGCGCGGGCGCACCACCCTGCTGATCACCCACCGGCTCTCGCAGATCCGCTGGGCTGATCATATTGTTGTACTGCGGCGGGGGCGCATCGTGGCGCAGGGCTCGCATGAGGAACTGCTGCGGACGTCCGAGTCCTATCGTCACATATTTGACCGCTACGCGCCTGCGGATTCGCCGGCTCAGGATTACTGAGGAAGGAGATTGCTGTGGCGGCGGTTTTTGGCGGCCTGCAAAGCGACAAATACGATCGACAGTATTCAGACCTTCAGCTGCTGAAACGCATAACCGGCTATGTCGTCCGCTACCGGCTGCCTGTAATCTTGACACTGGCGGGATTTCTGGTTGTTGGGGCGGTGCGGGCGCTGCGCCCCGTTCTCATCAGCGCCGGGGTGGATGAATTGGTCGTTTCCGGCGATCGGCTGCATTTAATTATGCTGCTCTTGGCCTTTGTAGCCATTTCAGAGTACTTCAGCAATTACATCCGGCGGCGCTTCGCCGTGGTCGTAATCGGGCGCATCGTGGCGCAAATGCGCAAACACGCCTTCAATGCGGCCATTGAGCGCGATCTGGCCTTTTACGACCGGCACAAATCCGGCGCCGTGATGAGCCGGGTCACCAGCGACACGCAAGAATTCGGCGATGTGTTGCTGCTGGGCAGCGAAGTGGCATCGCAATTTCTCACGGTAATTGTCTTGTTCATAGCGCTGTTGAGCTACTCGCTTGAGCTTTCAATCGTCCTGCTTTTGACCATGCCGCTGGTCGTCTGCGCCTCGCTGATATTTCGCTATCTGGCGCGTATCGTTACGCGGCAAGGCGCGCGCGCCATGGCCGTGGTCAATGACAATATTCAGGAGAGCGTTACGGGCATCAGCATCGCCAAGAACTTCCGCCAGGAAGCGATGATCTACAACGAGTTTTCCACCGTCAACGTGCTCAGTTACGTCATCAACCTGCGCCGCGGCTTTGTCATGTCCTTGGTTTTCCCTACCCTGGGCGTCTTGTCCGCCATTGCCTTGTCCATCGTGATCTGGTCCGGCGCGCATTCGGTACTGAGCGGAGCGATAAGCGCGGGCGCCTGGTTCCTGTTTATCCAGGGTGTCGACCGCTTTTGGTTCCCTTTCATGAATCTGGCGTCGTTTTGGAGCCAGTTCCAGCAAGGCCTAAGCGCGGCGGAACGAATTTTCGCCTTGATCGACGCGGAAAACGAAGTCGTCCAAACCGACAATGCGACGCTGAACCCGCTGCGGGGCAGAGTCCAATTCGAGAATGTCGATTTCCAATATGACAGCGGCGACGCAGTATTACGCGACTTCAGCCTGGACATACAGCCCGGGGAGAATGTAGCTTTCGTCGGGCATACCGGCGCGGGCAAAAGCACCATCGCCAAGCTGATCACCCGCTATTACGAATTTCAGAGCGGCCGGATTTTGATAGACGACCGCGATATCCGTTCGCTAGACCTGAAAAGCTTCCGCTCAAGCCTCGGCGTCGTGCCGCAGCAGCCTTTTCTATTTAGCGGCACGGTGTTAGACAACATTCGCTACGGCAACCAAGCGGCGACCTTGAGTGAAATCAATGAGATCGCAGGGAGCATCGGGCATGGAGAATGGCTGGAAAGTTTGCCTGAAGGCCTGAACAGCGACGTAGGCGAACGCGGAGGCAGGCTCAGCCTGGGCCAGCGCCAATTGGTCAGCTTGTTGCGCGTCCTGGTCCAGAAGCCGTCTATCTTCATCCTGGACGAAGCCACGGCCAGCATCGATCCATTCACGGAAGCGCAGATTCAGGACGCTATTGAATTGATCCTGGCGCGCTCCACATCCATACTCATCGCCCACCGTCTGAGCACGGTTCGCAGCGCCGATCGCATAATTGTGCTGAGCGAAGGCCAAATAATCGAAGCGGGCAATCATGAGCAGCTCTTGCGCAAGGGTGGCCACTATGCGGAGTTGTACAATACTTACTTCCGACATCAATCCATAGATTACGTCGAAGGCTCCAAAGACATGTTCGCGCCCGCCAGCGCCTAGGCCGGACTCCACGTTTATCTCCATAGCGCGACACCATGGCCGGCACAACGTATATGTTGGCAGAGAAGCGCGGGTCTGTATCGTTTTGGGCGATTCGGGATTATACTCGCGGTAAATGTTGCGCTCTCTACTAAGCGCGCTGCTACGGGACTGTTTCGGAATCATGCAGGCAAGAATCGCTCGGCTGACCCAATCGTTTCGAATCTTGAAATACCAGGCGCGTCGCGGGCTGGCGCGGATGATTGCGCAGGCTCAAGCACTGTGGCGTTGGGTTGATTCCATAGACATCCCTCTGAGTCCGCTGCAATGGATCTTGCTGTTCTACCTGGTATTTGGCGTACTTTATCTTGGCGCGACGCCTGTATTTGAAGCGAATGATGAAATCTGGCATTTTGGTTTCGTGCAGCATATCCGCCAACACGGCAGCTTGCCGGTCCAGCAATTTGACGGTGTGGACACGCTGTATCAGCAGCATGGCAGCCAACCTCCGCTTTACTACATGCTGATGGCGCTCGTTACCTCGCCTGTTGACATCGACGATGCCGACCAATATCGCTTTTTGAATCCCCATGTCAACGCGCTTCAGCCGGAGTCCTTTGGCAACAAGAATCTCATCATACATGACGAATCCCTGTCCATGATTCGCGACGCCGGCCTGGCCGTATTGATCATAAGAGCGCTTGGCCTCGCCATGGGGGCGGCAACGATTGTGCTCGTCTTCAAAGTCGGCGAGCTGATTGCTCCGCAGCGCCCGACCGTAGCCTTCGTTGCCGCAGCGCTAACCGGTTTGAACCCCATGTTTATCTTTGTGAGCGCGTCGGTCAGCAATGACAGCTTGGCGATGCTGCTTAACGGCGCCTTGATCTTGCTCTTGCTGCGCACCTTGCGCGATGGCTTTCGGCTGCGATATTCCCTGGCCATTGCGCTGCTCTTCGCCATATCGTGTCTGACCAAGCTGACAGCGTTCGCTGTGCTGCCAATGTTTGTTGGCGCGGCGTTTTTCGCCCAGCGCAAAACGAATAATCGACGTGGCGCGCTGACATTCTTCGGCCTTGTCGTTTTGCTCTGGATGCTCATCTCCGGCTGGTGGTTTGTGCGCAGCGTACAGATTTATGGCGAGCCCCTCGGCATTATCACCATGGCGAACATCGCCGGGCCCCGCGGAATCACCTTCAATCTGGTCGATATCTTTGCTGACTTTCAGCATTTTCGCATGTCGTTTTGGGGCTTGTTCGGCGCGCTCAATATCCAGGTCACCAGCATCTTCTATGTGTTGCTTGACGTAATGACTTTTTTGAGCGTCATCGGTTTCATTTTCCTGATTCTTCAACTGCTGGCCATCAGCGATTTCGCTTATGCGCGCTATGAGTTGGCGCACTTGCTTACTCTATCGAGCGCCCTGGTATTCGCGATATTGGGAATACTATTCTGGAGTACGCTCACACACGCGCTGGAAGGCCGCATGCTGTTTCCGCTGATTGCTGTGGCGATCCCATTGCTGGCTGTTGGCTTGGTAGAAGTCGTCTGGTGGATCGTATTTTCATTGCGCCCGCCGAACCTGGAATTTGTGCGCGCCGGCGACGCCGTGCCCAAAGAATTGCTGCACGACACCATGGTCTGGCAACTGCGAATCCTGGGCGCGGTTGCGCTCTTCGCGCCGCTAACCGTCATCGCCGGTCAATACGCGGCGCCGCGGCCAGTGCCAGATGTACCGGCGAATGCACTGCCGATTTACGCGGAGTTCGGCGATGTCGCGCTGGTGGCTTATGAGCGCGTCGACAGACGCTACAGCACCGGGGACCGCGTCCACTTCAAACTGTACTGGCAGGTGTCCCAGCCATCGCCGACGGACAACAGCATCCTCCTAAAGCTGGTCGATGACAATCAGCAGGAAATAGGCCGCTACACCACCTTTCCCGGCGCCGGTTCATTGAGAACATCGCGTTGGCAGGCTGGCGCCATCTATCCCGATGAGTACGTGATCAGCATCAACAATGCGGCGTATGGCCGCTACCCCTTCGACCTGAAAGTTCAGTGGGAAGATGTCACGAGCGCAGCCGGGATACCCGCCACCGACTCCGAGGGCAAACTGATCGAGCCGGTGCTGCTTGACATCGGCGCGGTGGTGGCCGCCCGCTCTCAAGCGGTTTCAAGCGCGGCCAACGAGATTCCCGGCGATGACCAGCCGAAGTTCGACGAGTCAATATTATTGGAGTCGTTCCAGCTTGATCTGGAATTGAATGAAATTATCTTGAATTGGAAGGCGGAATCAGCGCCGAGCGAGAATTACACTGTATTCGCTCACATGCTTGACGACGACGAGAACATCATCGCGCAAACGGATGCCTCACCGAGGCTGCCCACCGTATACTGGCGTTGGGGCGAAGCCTATAAGACCTATCACCGCTTCCCCAGCGAATTCAATATGATCGACTATCGCGTGATTGTCGGTCTGTATGTTAACGACGGTCTATCCTATCCAAAAGCGGAATACCGGGTGACGGTGAGCCAGAGAGAGGACGACATTGATGAGGCGAATGAGGCGGATGCCAGCGCTGTGCCCGAAGATGAAACCGACGCGCTTTTGGAGCCGGAACCAGAACTTGAAGACGAAGAGGTGGAAGTGATTCGGGATTCCTTCACGATCCCTTGGGAAATGGCTAGCGAAGTACTGGCGTTGACGCCGACGCCGGAGCCCACCGCCGAGGGCGACGACGTACAAGACGGCGATTCGCAACTAGAAGCGACGCCGGTGGCATCCGCTGACTCGGATTTATGACGCCCGAGTCTGCGCGCCCGGTGGCAGCTTTCATGTCAGCCGCTCCCAATTTTCGCGCATCTTCCGCGCAGTGCTCGATAGCGTATCAGCGACCGTCTGAGTGCCTCCGATTGTCACCATGAAGTTGGCATCGCCCGGCCAGCGCGGAACAACGTGCAAGTGAAAATGCGAGGCGATGCCGGCGCCGGCCGCTTCGCCGATATTGGCCCCGACATTGAAGCCATGCGGATCGGCAATGGCCCGAAGCGCGCGCATGACGCCTTTGGTCATCATCATAAGATTGGCGAGCGCTTCTGAAGGCATATCTTCGATTGAGGCGACATGCGCATAGGGGATGATCATCGTGTGACCATAAGTGTAGGGATAGCGGTTGAGCATCGCAATAGTATAAGCGGAACGAGCAATCACGTTGGTAGTCAGGTCGCTGTCGGGCTGCGCCGCGGCCTGGCAGAAGATACACGACGTCTGATTCTCGCCTTTGCTCTTGTCGCCGATATATTCCATGCGCCAGGGCGTCCATAAATGCTTCATAGGCAAGGTTGCAGCCGCAATTCGCGATTCTCTGAATTCCATTCTAGTGGCGACGCCGGGTCTGATACAATGTACAGAATCCAGCGAAGGGGCGCGGCATAATGACGCTTTCGGAAGGCATTCTACAGCAGAAACTGGCGCAGCCATTCCGCTACTTCCCGCGCGTAACGAGCACCAATGATCTGGCGAAGTCCTGGCTGCTTGAAGGCGCGCCCGATGGCGCCGTCGTCATCGCGGACGAACAGGCGAGTGGGCGCGGCAGAAGCGGACGCGTTTGGCGCACGCCTCCCAATGCGGCGTTGGCGCTCTCGGTCGTACTGCGGCCGCCGGCAGCGCTGCTGACGCGCGTAAACATGATCGGCGCATTATGCGTTTTTGAGCTTGCGACGCAGGTCGGCTGCGACGACGTAGGCATAAAGTGGCCCAACGACATTCAAGTACAAGACAGAAAGATCAGCGGAGTCTTGGTTGAGGCCGTCTGGATGCAGGACAATTTAGATGGCGTTGTGCTGGGTATTGGCGTTAATGTGCGTAATGATTTCAGCCAGACTGACCTGCGCGAATCGGCAGCAAGCCTGGAGTATGTCGCCGGTCGTCCGCTGGACCGCGCTGAACTGATTAAAACGCTGCTAGAGCGGGTCGAGTACTGGTATCAGCGAATCGACGCCGACCAGGTGTTTGAAACTTGGAGGCGCCGGCTCAACATGCTGGGACACCCGGTTGAAGCAGAAGGCATTCGCGGTCGGGCGCTTGATGTAACGGCGGAGGGCAGCTTGCTGGTCGAAGATCACCACGGCGGATTGCACGAAGTTTCCGCCGGCGATGTCACCGCAGTTACTGAAACGCGGAGCCTGGAATGAGCAAGATCCGCTTCGAGTGGGACATCGAATCGCAACAGATAGACCGGTCGGACGGCGAAGATCCGCTGGCCAAGCGCCGGCGCAGGCGAAATGTTCTGCGCTTACTGCTGTTGCTGGCCTTGCTGCTGGCCATGATCGCGCTCGGCGTTTTTATCGTCCGGCAGCGTCTGCTCGATGTTGAGAACCAATTCGCGCAACTTCTGCAGGACACCGTCAAAGCGGAAGTCGCCGCCCTCCGCATCGGCGATATCAACAGTTGGCTGGCGTCACAGGCAGCTGAAAACGAAAGCTGGATCGGCCAGCAGCGCGCTATGTTCCAGCAGTACAGCGACTTAAAGGCCGCCGGAGCAATCGAGCTCACCGGAGACATTCTGGCTGTGCGAATTGATGGCGAACGCGCGCGCGTTCTGGTGCAAGAGAACGTCAACAACCTGCCCTACAGTCGACTATGGTTCTACCGACGCACTGATTCCGGCTGGCTGCGCACGGCCCCCGACCATTCTTTCTGGGGCGAAAATCTACAATATCAGGGCGCTGGACTTGAAATCAATTATCGCGCCGTGGACCAACAATTTGCGACCGACCTGGGCCAGGCGCTGGAGGACTGGATGCGCCGCGCTTGCGTCGTCTTTGATTGCAGCGGCCTGCCGGCTGTGATCGTGGACGTGACGCTCGATTCTGATACGGCGGCAGTTTGGCGCGACGAACGAAATCTGCACCTGGAAATCTTGTCGCCGTATCTTGATATTGCGCGCGCCGACACGCCCTTCGACAGCGGCTATCAACTGCGAACCAGCCAACTCCTTGCCGAGCGGATCGTCAACGCCCACAGCAATTACCAGGCAGCGGCCTACCCGCACGACGCGCTCTTTTTGCGTCAGGCAGCTATCGGCTGGCTCGCCGCCTGGATGACAGGCGGGGACGACAGCGATTCTCTGCTGGGATCGCTGGCCGAGAATTATGGCGCCGACGCGGTCGCGCGGCTCTTGGCCAACCTGAGCGCAACCGACAGCATGTCGATTTTGCAGGGCGTTATTCCGGACCCGCTTGCACAGGCTAACCTGGATTGGCGCGACTTCATCGAATGGCGTCTCGAGCTTGAATCCGAGCTTATCGCCGCGCGCGCCGAGGAAGCCTGGCTGCGACTCTACGACAGGTCTGACGAGAGCGTCCGCCGCGCGGCTTACGCGCGATTCAATCGGAACGCGCCGCCCCAAGTCTACACGGTGGTCGATCAACTCATTCTGACGAGTGACACTGGCAACCCACAATTGCGAGTCATCACGGAAGCAGGCGGAGTGAGCCAAGCGCAAGAGGAACTGCTGCTTTTCAATATGGTGAACGGCGTCTGGAAGCGTTCGGGTTGACAGGCCTCAACAAATTGCCGGTGAACAATCGACAAGTGTTGAGCGAATACTAGCCAGTTTGCAAAAGCGGCAACCGTGGAAATAAAAAGGGGCCAGCGATTCCTTTGCTGGCCCAAAGTATTTGTCTCTACACTGACACTACCGGGGCGCCTACTTGTCGTCGCCCATTCCCATCGCGGCGTCACGCAAGACGACCAGGAAGGCGAGCGCATGGCCAAAAATGACATGCCCAAACAGGCTGGTGCTGTTGAGATCGATCTGCAGCATTTCGCCACCCGCAATCGCCGGCATGATGATCAGGCCACCCAAAATCCACCAGATAAGCCCGTAAATCAAGCCACCGACCACAATGTTGACCAAGGGGTTGCCCAAGTCCACATACTGCATGAACACGCCAGTGTAGAGGGTGCCGATTACTATACTGATGATGATATGCAAGATGAAGCCGACAAACGCATCCGCGCTAATCATGCCGCCGATCATGTCTTGCATTCCCGGACCTGCATAAGCCAAAAAGATGTAACCCGCGATTACCCCCGGAATCACACCCCGCCTCATATCATCGCTGTTCATAAGAGTTCCTCCTAAAAGACTTAAGATTTACGGTAGCGATGCAACGATGTAATGGCAAAGACTTTTAGCCAAACCTTATAACTGCCAGCCTTCGACATTTGGTTACATTATATGCGCATGAGTTTACGGTGGCAAGCAAATCGGCGCAATTTCTTCGCTTTGGTCCAGTTTGGCGCATTTGCTTTCTCCAAGAAGCCAGTCTCTTGTACGAATGCGCCAGATGACAGCGTCGGGCCGGCCTTCGCATTCTAAGGTTAAGCTATACAGGGTTCAACAGGCTATGGTTACGTGGCCGATCCACGTAGCGAATCGAGCCCGGATATGTTAGAATCAGTATGAATAATGGCGAGGGCGCAACAGTGGGCGCAGCGTGGAATTGGCAGGCGAATCCTGTGCGACTTGCTGGTGTGTGAATCGCCGCTCAATCTTAACCTGACAGCTCGAGAATTGCCGGAACTGCGGCGCTGAGATTACGCCGTGACGAAAGGAGAAGTTTGCCAATCGGACTTGTGATTGGCAGCCTGCGATGGATAGACTCGATCCGCAACCACCTGATGAGAACGCCGGCGAAATCCGCACAATTACCATCAATGAGGAAATGCGCGGCAGCTATTTGAATTACGCCATGAGCGTGATTGTGGCCCGCGCGCTGCCAGACGCCCGCGACGGCTTGAAACCTGTTCATCGGCGCATCCTCTTTGCCATGCACGACATGGGTTTGCGGCCCGGCACCGGCTATAAAAAGAGCGCTCGCTTGGTCGGCGAGGTTTTGGGCAAGTATCATCCCCACGGCGATCAAGCGGTGTATGACGCCATGGCGCGCATGGCGCAGGACTTCTCGCTGCGATATCCATTGGTGGACGGCCAGGGCAACTTTGGCAGCCAGGACGGCGATAAACCGGCCGCCATGCGTTATACCGAAGCGCGCATGGCCAATATCGCCAGCGAACTCTTGACCGATATCAACATGGAGACGGTGGATTTCGCCGAGAACTACGACGGCACTCAGGACGAGCCCACTGTTTTGCCCGCGCGGCTGCCGAATTTGCTGCTGAATGGCGCCAGCGGTATCGCGGTGGGCATGGCGACCAATATCCCGCCGCACAATCTGCGCGAGTTGGCCGGCGCGATAACGCATTTGATCGACAACTACGAGAACAGCGACAGCGTGTCGGTCGAAGATTTAATGCAGTTTGTGAAGGGTCCAGATTTCCCGACAGGCGCCAAAATCGGGCTCGGTGATGAGAGACGTCCTGATCTCATAGCAGCTTATAGTAATGGCAAGGGGCGGGTCGCTGTCCGCTCGACATACTTGCTGGAAAATGGTCAGGGCAAAGCGGTCATTGAAAAGATTGCAGAAGAGCGCCCCACTGATGTTGAAAGAATAATCTTCACATCAATGCCTTACCAAGCCAGCAAATCGGGAATCGTTGAACGAATCGTGAGCTTGGTACGTGAAGGTCGCATTGAAGGAATTCGAGACTTACGTGATGAATCTGACCGACAAGGCATGCGCCTCGTCGTTGAGCTAAAGCGGGATGCCCAATACAAGCGGGTACTCAACCAGCTATTTTCCTTCACCCAGTTGCAGACTGTGCACAGTATTCAAATGTTGGCTCTGGTCAATGGCGAACCCAGGCTCTTGAGTCTGAAACGTTGTTTGACGCTCTATATTGAACATCGCTACGATGTGATCGTACGGCGGTCGCAATTCGATCTACGTCGGCAGCGAGCCCGCGCGCATGTCTTGAGCGGCTTGCTCAAAGCGGTGGCCAATATCGACGATGTCATTCGAATCATCCGCAACGCCACCGATGTGGACAGCGCACGCGCGCAGCTGATTACGACCTTCGAGCTTGATACGATTCAGGCAAATGCCATCCTGGATATGCAGTTGCGCCGGCTGGCCGCGCTGGAGCGGCAGAAGCTTCAAGATGGATACGACACCGTTCAGGCGCGCATCCAGTACTTGGCGGATTTGCTTGGCTCACCGCGCAAGATACGCACTGTCATCCGCGAAGATATTCAGGAAATCGTCGAGAAATACGGTGATGAGCGCACTACGATGCTGGAGGTTGATAACTATAACTTAGACGAGGCGGGACTTTATCGCCGGGAAAATGTTGTCATTTCGCTGACGGAGAGCGGCTATATCAAGCGAGTGGCGTCGAGTGAATACCCTACGCATCATCGCGGAGGCAAGGGTATGAAAGGCATGGCGCTAAAAGCAGAAGATTCCCTGCTCGATATTTTCTCCGCTTATAGCCATGACACCGTGCTGTTTTTCAGCGATCGAGGCAAAGTCTTTTCCCTTTTCGCATATGAGATTGACAAGAAGAACCGAGACCAGCAGGGCGTCAATGTTCAGAAGATTCTTGAGTTGGAGGATGGTGAGAGCATTACCGCCATCCTGGCGCTGTCCGATGAACAAAAAAAAGCGTGCAACGGCTACTTCGTCTTGGCTACTGAGCGCGGAAAGATAAAACGGATCGAGCAGGAAGCGCTTGCAAACATACGACGCATTGGGCTAAGAGCGATTAGTCTGAATAATGACGATTGCTTGCGCTGGGTGAAGTGGTCTAGTGGCGACCAGAAGATCGTTATGGCAACAGCCGATGGTCAGAGCATATTGTTCCACGAAGGAAATGTCAGTGTGTATGGGAGACAGGCAGCCGGCGTAAAGAGCATGGAACTTCGAGGCAATGACCGGATCGTCGGGATGGATGTCGTACCCGATGACGATGCCTTGGTACTCGTTGTTACGCGCAAAGGCTATGGAAAACGAAGTCCTGTAACGAATTACACAGTCCAAAACCGCGCTGGATTTGGCAACCGCACACTCAAGCGTAAATCGGCAACGGGTCCCGTGATCGCTCTGCGTTGCGTTAGAGAATCTGACGAGGTCATGTTGATTTCCAGAGGTGGCTCTGTATCGCGCATGCGTATCTATGAAATACGGGAGGTCTCCCCCAATACAAAAGGGGTCATCATGATGCGCTTGGATGGCGCTGATGAGGTCGCCGGCATCGCCATCATGATTGCTGAGGATGACGGCGACGATATGGACAGCGGCGCTTTCAGCAGCAACGGGGCGACTGAGGAAAGCTAGCCTCGACGCAGCGGTCGTTTCATTCTGGAAATTGCGGCCTCACTTGTGGCGCGCGATAGAACGCGAAGAATCGGAAAACTAATCAGTCTCGGCTTCTTCTTCGTCGCCTTCTTCACCCTCTTCCCCATCTTCAAGCGCGCCCTCTTCGTCTTCAAGCTCTTCTTCAGCGCGGGCCGCCGCAGGCTGAACGATCTTGGCAAGCATTTCGTTGGGATCGTTATGAACGGTAACACTCTCGCCGAAGGTAAGATCGCGCACCAAGACTTCAGAGCCCAACTCGGTCAGCTCATCCAGATCAATCACAATGCGATCACGGATGTCGCTGGGGAAGACCTCAAGCGTAAGCGAACTTCTGCCGGTAATCAGGATGCCTTCGCGCGCAACCACGACAGGACTGCGACCTACCATTTCGATGGGAACTTCCACGCTGATACGCTGCGTTTGGTCCACAGCCAGGAAATCCACATGCAAAATGTCGCCGCGAACCACATCACGCTGCACTTCACGCGCCAGCGACGGATAAGACTCGCCGTTCACTTCAATGTCGATCAGGTTAGTTCCGCCGGCATTCATCAAGGTAACTTCTATGGCGCGATAGGGAAACTGCACGCCGATTGGGTCAATTGACGGACCATACACAACGCCCGGAACGAAGCCGCTGCGTCGCACCTGACGGTTTTTCTTGCCCCGCTGCTGCCGCAACTCGGCAGCAAGCTGAAACTCTGCCATAGATAAGATCTCCTTGACTTTCACTTGACCCTGTCAGTATTCAACAAGATTATCAAGCTACGAGATGAGACGAAACGCGCCTATTCTATATTGGCCTGCGCGCTCAAGTCAATGGCGCGCGCATGGAAAGACGCCACGATTCGGTGGACGTCTTTAGGCATCCATGTGATGAGCGGGTAACGGGACTCGAACCCGTGACCTACTGCTTGGGAAGCAGGCGCTCTACCAACTGAGCTATACCCGCTAGCTGGCGCCGATTGTAAATGGTGGAGAAGGCAGTGTCAAGTTGCGACGCAGCTAATACATCGCCGATTAGACCCAATTGCGCGGCATGGCCTTCCCCCGGGCGCCGGGCCGCCAATGCAGTCTCTCGCGCCGTTTTGATCCCGTCGGCTCGTTCGGTATGCAAATCGCCACCGATGGTGAGACCTCATCACGCCAGAGGTGTATACTGTGAGTTGAGCCAGTGCCTACTGGTTTCATTCGCGGACTCACTGTTCCACGGGCCGCTCGCTCAACTGAGAATGAGATTGGATTGCTTCTGACACGCCTTCAAACGGATCCAGACGCCATGCCGACGATCTATGCTGAGAAAGGATCAGGAAGCAAGCTCAAGATATTGATGCTTCTGCTCTATTACCATCCGCATCCGACCGGACTTACCTATTATGCCCAGTTGGTTGCCGAAGGGCTTGCCCGACGGGGCCACGATGTTACGGTACTTGTTGCGCGTCATACCAAGGAGACGCCACTCGGCGAGTCCACGCTCAACGGCGTGCGCGTTATCCGGCTTTGGGCGCCTATACGGATCAGCCGGGGATTCATCATGCCGTCGTATCCGTGGCAGCTGTATCGCTTTATGAAAGTACACGATCTAGTCAATATCCATACACCGATGTTCGAGTCGGCATTGGCGGCCTTTGTCGCGCGCATTGCCGGTCTCAAGATCATAGCCACCCATCACAGCGACCTGATATTGCCCAAGGGCGCAATGAATCGCTTCATTTCCGCAGTGATGTTCGCCATCTTCAAGTACATGGCTCGCCGCTCATCATGCATCATAAACGCCAGCGACGATTACGCCGATAATTCTGCCTGGCTGGTCCCGTTTCGCGCGATGGTCAGGACGGCTTGCCCACCCATCTCAATCCCGGCGCCCGACGCCGAATGCTCCAGGCAACTACGTGCGCAATTGCAGCATGAGGGCGGTCCCTTGATTGGATTCTCAGGACGGTTCGTCGAGGAAAAGCGACCGGAGCTGCTGATTCAGTCATTGGAAGTCATCAACACAAGATTTCCCAATGCGCGGATAGTCTTTACCGGGCAGCATGAAATTCCCTATGAAGACACTTGGGATCGGCATCGAACGCTGATGGAGCGATTCAGCTCACAGCTTAAGTTCCTGGGCCTGCTTGAAACCAAGCAGGAGTTGGCCAATTTTTATGCGGCCTGTGATGTCTTTGTTTTGCCCAGCGACAGTGAAGGCTTCGCAATGGTACAGGTCGAGGCCATGCTATGCGGCACGCCCGTTGTCATGACCGATATTCCTGGCGGGCGCGTACCGGTACAAGAGACTGGCATGGGCAAACTGGCGATTCCAGGCGACTGGAGATCAATTGGCGAGACTATACTCATGGTGCTTGACGATCCGGAAACGTATATCAAGCCGCGGGAGAAAATTGCCGAGACCTTCTCCCTGGAAGACACCTTGGATCAGTATGAGGCGACATTTCGCGAATTCGCGAGACCCTAGCGAGAAGGAGCGGGACAATAGCATGATCCGAAACTGCTGGTTTTCTGCTGCCGGCCCGCGGAACGGTCGCTAGCCCGATGTCAGACGATCGCGCTGAAATGCCCGCGGCGCCAGGCGAGCCAACCGCAGGCGGCGAAGCTGGTATGCCGCAGGCAGACGATAGTTTGGCCGCCAGGTCGTCGGACGCAGATGGTGGCGATTTGGCGACGCCAGCCCGCTCCTTTGAGGATCTGACCATCAGCGAGCTTTTGGCGCTGCTGTGGCGCTCGCCAGCGTCGACAATGCGCCGCCTTCGGCTAGCCAGCAGATCGACTCAAGCGCGCGGGCAAATTTTCGCGGCGCATCAGCCGGCCGCCATCCTGAGCGAAACTGATACGGTCAGCGGTCTTTCAGCGCGGGCTGCATTAAAAGTCGCGACTAAGGGACTCCGGCAATCGGAATACCGGAAACTCGCCATTTATATGCTCGCCTTTATATGTGCCTTGGCCGGCAGCATCTACGCGCGCGGAAGTGAAGACATCACCAGGGCCGGCGGCCATTCGCTTCAGGTTGCCGCGCCCTACCTATGGCTGGGATTTCTGCTCTGGCTGATCGGCGATATCAGCGGATATTGGTCACAGATTACAGCATACTGGGAGGGTTGCGATCGTGAGAGGCGCTTGCTGTGGGGCGCCCGGCTGGTACCAGCAATCATCGTGGTCAGCGCCCTGTTTCGCTTCGCGCATTCCCTGTCGGCGCCAGTAGAATCAGCCGTTGACACCGCGCTTTCCGCGCTGATTCTACTGATAGCCGGCCTTGTCATATTGCTTGCCATCAACGTCATTTCCCGACGTCTACAATTGCGACAAGTTTCGTATGTCAACAAGCAATCGCCGGCAAGCGAGCAGATTTGGATTGTAGACCGCAAGCCTCTGCGCCCGCCTGCCTGGCGAGAAGTCAGCCGGCGTCGAAAGCTCTTGTTATTGCTTGCATCTGGTCTCAGTCTCGTGGTATGGGCCAACACCAGCGGAAACCGCATTGAGCCGCCAACCATGCTGGTTTGGCTGGCTAGCATCGTAGCCTGGGCATTCGTATTCGCCCCACTGCGCTGGGACCTGTTTGACTGGGGCGCGTCCGCAATTGACCGGGCCCGTCGCTTCAGCCTGCGCGGCGACTTGCTGACGCTTATGACATTTGTCTTGATTCTGATCGTGGGCGCCAGTTTCCGTTTTGACCAGATCGACTCCGCTCCGCCTGAATTGATAAGCGACATGGTCGTAAATATCGTCGACGCCTATCGGATCCACCTGGGAGAGCATTACCCGATTTTTCTGGCCAATAACGGCGGCCGAGAGCCGATTCAACTATATCTCCTGGCCTTTGTATCGGGCTTGCCAGGATTCCACTTCGATAGAACCACGCTTGTGCTGGTAACTGCGATGGAGAGCTTCTTGACTCTGCCCGTCATGTTTTGGTTCGCTCTTGAGGTCATCGGGAAGCATCGCCGTCGATACGCCCTTGTCGTCGCAATACTGGCGACGGCCTTGCTTGCGGTCAGCTATTGGCACGTCGTTTTGGCTCGGCAAGGCTTGCGGATTCCGCTCTCGCCGCTATTCACCGCGCTGTCCGCCCTTTTTTTCGTACGCGCCTTGCGGCATAATCGCCGTGCGGACTTCATCCTGGCCGGCATTACGCTAAGTCTCGGCATGTGTACCTATAAGTCCCTGCGCATGTTGCCCTTCATATATGTGATGAGCATTGCGCTTGCATTGCTCATACGTCGTTTTTCCTGGCGAATGCGGGCGAGCTACCTGCTCAACCTGGCCGTACTGGCATTAGTTGCTTGCGTTGTCTTTTTGCCTACGTTTCATTACTGGGTAGAAGAACCCTACGAGTTCACTCAGCGCTGGACAACCCGCATGTTCGGCGACCAACCTACGAGCGACGCTGAGCGCCTGGATTTTCTGCGCGAGAGTGGCGCTACATTTCTCGGTAATATTCGCAACGCCCTGCTGATGTTTCATCACTCTCAAGACAATACCTGGGTCTCGGCGGTACCCGGCCAGCCGGCTCTGGACCCGGTCACCGGGGCATTCTTGATATTGGGCGCCGCCGCCTGGCTGGGTCTGATGGCGCGCGAGCGGGATCCGGTTTTTTGGTTTGTTCCGCTGCTGTTCTTCGTAATGCTGCTGTTAATTGCGCTAGCTATCGCGTTTCCGATAGAAGTGCCTAGCCTGCAGCGCGCCAGCGGAGCTATCCCTCCCGCCTATGTGATCATAGCGCTGCCGGTGGCCATCTTGTGCCGCCAATGCTATCGGGCTCTGCCGCGTATCCTGGGCCCTGCCGTCGCTGTCGGATTTGCGCTTGCGGTGATTGTCTCCTCGTATCAGTACAACCGCGATTTGTACTTCGGCGACTTTATGCACAACTACAGCCAGTCCGCGCGGAATCACGCTGTAGCCGGGCAAATATTGCGCGGCTTCGCCGAGAGCGACGGCGCCTACGGCAATGCTTTTATCTTAAATTCGCCCCATTGGTGGGATCATCGCGCCGTAGGTGTAGAAGCGGGTTCAGTACGCTGGGAAAATTCGATGGTCGATACAAACCGCCTGCCCCAATATATCAGCCACGGCTTGCGGCGTACTGATGAGTACCGACTCTTTGCCGACCGAGACTTGCTGTTCTTTTACGCCGCGCGCAACGAGGAAGCGCCCGCGCGGCTGCGCGAGTGGTTCCCCGCCGGCAGGCAGCTGGAAATCAGGCAAGTTCCTGCGGAGAAGTCATTCTTCACGTACCGCGTTCCTGCGCTGGGCAAAGACGGCCTACATGAATTCCTGGCTGCAAACAGCTAGACCTATCCAGGATAAAGGGATAATCGACAAATAGATGAGCGATATTAATAGCGCGAATACCAATAATCTGTCGATACGGCGCCGGTTGCTTCCGCCTTTACTACTATTGGCCATACTGGTTTATGGCGGCGCTTTGCGACTGGTCGGGCACAATTGGGACGACTTTGCTCACACTCATCCCGACGAACGCTTTCTGACTGCGCTGTTGCTACCACAAATTGGCGGCGGCAACTCTTTTACTGACGACCGGATAAACTTCCCCGAACAACAAATCCTGACAGCGCGCGCCCGCGACGCCGTACGCAGTCGCCAAGACTTGCTGAATTCGAACGCGCTCGTGATTGGCGTCGTGCGCGACGCCTTTGCCGCCGAAGCCGCAACCTGGCTGGTTGGGACAGATCGCGTACGAGTCTTTCCGGATCTGTCGCATGCGGAAGTCGCGCTGCTCACGCAAGAAGTCGATGCGCTGCTGATCAGCAGATCGCAAAATGCCTACGATTCCGCCCTGATCTTGAGCGTCGATCAGTTGACATCCACAGATTTGCAGTCTTTGCGATGCAGCCACTATTATCCGGAGACAAATGGCGTCGGCGGTTATTTCGATACGCGCTGTTCGCCGCTCAATCCGCACAATGCGGCTCACGGCTTCTTCGTATACGGTACGCTGCCACTGTTTCTCGCCCATTTCGGCAGTGAGATTGTGAGAGGCGCTGCCGAAGCGGGCATCGCGCTATTTGATTATCAGGGCGGTCACCTGGTATGGCGCGGCATATCGATGATTTTCGATGTGCTTGCGATTTTGGCGGTCTACGCGCTCGGGCGCAGGATACGCGGCGATTGGGTTGGTCTGCTTGCTGCACTGTTCTATGCCGCCGCCCCTCTGGCGATACAGAAAGCGCACTTCGGCACCGTCAACGCGGCCACGTCATTCATGGTCACGATGGCGCTATACTATGCCGTCGGCGTGCAACAGCGCGGCCGATGGCGCGCCTACCTGCTGTTTGGCGTTTTCACAGGGGCCGCCGTCGCCTGTCGCATCAACGTGGCGCCCTTGGCGTCAATCATTGTCTTCGCCGCGTTCATTCGAGCCGCGCCTGTTTTCGCGCGAAATACCGACCCGAAGGAACGCTCAAGGTTATTGGTTTATCACATTATTGGGCTAGCCATAGCCGGCTTGGGCGCATTTCTGGCATTTCGGCTGCTGAATCCGTATGCATTTGCCGGGCCGGGCATCTTCGGCCTTTTGCCGAACTCTCGCTGGATTGAGAATCTCGAGAGCGTTAATACCGGCGTGTCCGGCCTGCAGGACTTTCCACCCACCTGGCAATGGCTGGCGCGCCCCGCATTCATTTACCCGCTAAAAGATATGCTCTTCTGGGGCATGGGAATAGCATTCGGCGTTGTGGGCTGGTTCGGCTGGTGCTGGTCCGCATATCGATTGCTGCGGAACCGGCGCGCATCGAGCGACCTGCTGCTGCTGCTGATTTGGGTCGGCGGCTATTTCTTGTTCATGAACCGCCTGACCGCCTTAAGCTTGCGCTATTTCCTCCCCCTTTACGGCGCGCTGGCGGTCATAGCCGGCCACTGCTTATGCGATTGGCTCGCGCAGGCGAAAGCCCGCGGACGGAGTTCGCCAAGCATCGTATTGCCTTTGGTCATATCGGGCGGCCTGCTGACCATTGTCGGCGGCTATCAGATTTCCCACGGAATTACGGACGCGACGGCGATAACTGCCCTGGCTATGGGCATACTGCTCCTGGGCGCAGCCGTCCTGCCCCGCGCCAGCCGATGGCGACCGCTGCTCCTCACCGCCTTCGCTGTCGGATTCTCCGTCATTTGGGGCCTGATGTTCGCGAACGTCTACCGGCATCAGAACACCTTGGTGCAGTCCGGGCACTATATGTTTGAGCGTATTCCCGGCGATTTCTCGATGAGGATTGAAGGCGCCGATGAAGCTGTTCCCTTGATTAATATCGCCATACACAACACGGGTTACGCCTGGGGCGAAATGCAGGGACCGCCATTTGACCGCGCCAATCTGTACCGCGAGGACCAGCCAATTGAAGTAGCGTTTACGGCGCCGGCAACAGGTAGGATTGAAGCTGTCTTCGCGCCGCATCTCGGCGACCCCTCTGGCGATCCCGAAGCCGAAGAACTCCTATTCAGGATTTACGCCAAGGACAAGCCTACTCCGGTGGCCACAGCCGTCTTGCGAACGGACCTTGTAAAAGACGGGCACCCCCTGGGCAGATCGTACAGCATTCCTTTCGAACAGCCCCTGCAAGTCGTGGAAGACGGGCGTTATTCCTTCGTGATGGTGGTAGGCGCCGGCAGTGGCGACGTCATCGGATCGGGATCTGTCGTGCTCACTGAAGGCAGCTGGGACAACCGCGTCCCCGGCACGATAATCTGCTCGCTCCCTGAAGGGGTCACGCTGGCTCACGACCCGCCGCCGGGATTAGTCAATTCGCGTGACTGCCGCCGAACCCAGCCAGATCACGCGCTTGTCAATCTTCAAGATCAGATCATGTCCCATCCGGTGGACGATCAAGTGAAATATGACCATATCATTCGTACGCTTGATATCGGCGATTATCTGACGATTGCCAGCAATCGATTCTATGACAGCGAGCCTCGCAATCTGCTTCGCTGGCCCTTGACCACGCTCTATTACGAGAAGCTCTTCGCGGGCGAATTGGGCTACGAGCTTGAAGCCGTATTCGAGGAAACTTTCGAGTTCGGCCCATGGCGCGTCGCCGACCAGCACCTGCCCATCCACGATTCGCCGGCCTGGTTAAACGAACTTGAGGCCGACGAAACCTTCCACGTCTATGATCATCCCACCGCTTTTATCTTCAGAAAAACCGAAGATTACTCGCGCGCTGCGGTGGAAGCGGCGCTGTCGCAGGCATCTGTGAAGCAATCGCAGGAATTGCAGAATTCAAGCGACGAGGCACAGCTCTTGGGCGTCTTCTATTGGCGACTGGTAGACGCCCAGCCCGTTCCAACCGCCTTGACCTTCCCGCCGGAAGAGCGCGATGTCCAAAGCAGCGGCGGTACCTGGTCGCAACGCTTCTTCAGCGACAGTCTCGTCAATTCCAATCAGGCGGCGGGCGTCGTCATTTGGTATGCAGCGCTCTTCGTATTTGGCGCCATCGCTTTTCCCCTGGTTTTTGCGGTCATGCCCAGAATGGCCGATGGCGGCTATGGTCTCAGCAAACTTGTGGGCTTGCTTATCGTCGCCTGGTTCGCCTGGGCTGTATCAAGTTTGAAGATCCCGATCTGGTCACAAGTTGGAATTTTACTGTCGATCGCAATTCTGGCTGTCCTTAGCGCGACTTTGGTCCGCATCCAATTCGTCGAATTTCTTCGCGACCATTGGAAGCGGCTGGCGTGGATCGAACTGATAACCGTTGCGGCCTTCCTGGTGATGATCGCTGTCCGCTTGACCAACCCCGACCTATGGCATCCTCATAAGGGCGGCGAAAAACCGATGGACTTCGCCTACCTGAACGGCGTCTTGCGCAGCACCACTTTCCCGCCGATTGACCCCTGGTTTTCCGGCGGATTCATCAACTACTACTATTTTGGCTATGTTTTGCTGGGGGCTCCGGCGCTGCTGCTGGGCGTCGTTCCCTCTTTCGCTTACAACCTGATGATACCCACCATTTTCAGCTTGACGGGACTCGGCGCCTTCTCGACCGCATTCAACATCCTGTCGCGCTGGCGTCAGTCTCGTAGCGGTTCAAGCCAGTCGAAGCGGTCCCGAAGGCAACTCGGCAATCCCTGGGTCGCCGGCATCGCGGCCCTGGTCTTATGCGTCGTATTGGGCAATCTCGACACCGTGCGCGTCTTCGGCAACGGTCTGGCATCGCTCGGCGGTTACCATAGGCCGCAGGGGCTGCATCAGTATCTGATCGACGAATATGAGTCCGAATTCGATGCGCCTGCCTCGGCTGAAACCCTCGCTGAATTGTCGCGGCGCGCGTCCGAACTGCATCCATGGGACAGCTTGCGCTACGAGGTCCACAACTCGACAGCGCTGATAAGCGGATTGCTGCGCGGCGCCGGGCGCGCCCTGCAAGGCGAAAATTTGCCCATCGGCAGCGACCGCTGGTATTGGGGACCCTCGCGCGTCTTGGCGGAGACACCCGGCGTTCGTGGCGGCGCCATCACCGAAATGCCTTATTTCACTTTTCTCTACGGCGACTTGCACGCGCATATGATCAGCATGCCCTTGATATTGCTGACGGTGCTGCTCCTGTTCAACGAAGTGGCGCAGGCCGGGCGCGATCATCGCCGAAGGATTGACCGCTTTGCCGCCATAGCGCTTATCGCCTTGACCGTTGGCGCGATTCAGGCGACCAATACCTGGGATTGGCCCTCGATGACGCTGTTCTCGATCGTGGCCTTGTCCTACGCCTGGCGCCTACGTTGGCAAGCGACTTTCCGCCGCGTAGCTGAGTCGCGCTTCTACTTCGCCCTAATTGCCGCGCTTCTAGCGGCATTTGGCGCAGTTTCCGTATTGGCCAGCGGAGCGCCCTTGCCGCTCGGACCAAATCCTGCAATCACGGCTGGGATTTTCGGCGCGCTCCGAGTCGCGATTGCGGCGGCAGCGGGAGCAGCCATCTTGTGGCTCATCATTCGTTATCTCCTGGTGCGCGATTCAGCGCTGGAGCTGGCCGCGTCGGTCGGCGGCTTCATCTTCCTGAATCTGGCTTTCGCCCTACCCTACACTTCCTGGTATGCGGCAACTTACAACAGCATTCAACTGTGGGAAGGCGGCAAGACACCTCTTTGGGCCTACTTCGATATTCATGGATTATTTCTGTTTCTCATCGTTTCGCTGCTGCTATGGGAGACTTGCAACTGGCTGCGCGACACGCGGGTGAAAGCGCTGCTCGAGCACCGGCAACTGGCGAGCCGAGCGATAGTTCTCGTATCCGCGATAACGCTGTTCGCAATCGTTCTCACGATCGCCGGTTATCAGGCGGCCTTGATCGTATTGCCGCTGGTCTGCTGGATTTCCTTGCTATTCTTCCGGCCCGGGCAGTCCCGGTTCATGCGCTTCACGCTGGTCCTGATCGGATTGGCGCTGTCTATGACGCTCGGCGTCGAGGTCATAGTCATCGGCGGCGACATCGGCCGGCAGAATACCGTCTTCAAGTTTTACATCCAGGTCTGGCTGCTGCTGAGCGTGGCGGGCGGAGTGGCCTTCGCTTGCTTATGGCGGGCATCGCAAGATTTCAGCCGGACGCTGCAAGTCCTGTGGTACACGCCTTGCGTGCTATTGTTTGCGATAGCCGGCCTGTTTCCCATCATGGCCACGCGCGCGCGCTCCTACGATCGCATGGCGCCGGACCTGCCGCTCACGCTGGACGGCATGGATTATATGACGCGGTCGACCCATTTTGAGACATCGCCCGACCAAGGCAAAAGCCGCCTGATTGAACTCAATGTCGACTATCAACTGATTCGCTGGATGCAAGAAAATGTCGAGGGTTCTCCCGTAATCCTTGAAGGGCGGCGGCCCGGCAGCGAGTACCAATGGAACGGGCGCTTCTCAATTATGACCGGATTGCCCTCGGTGTTGGGCTGGAATTTCCATCAGCGGCAGCAGCGCACGTTCTTCCCGATGCACGAGTGGATATTCCAGCGAGAACGCAATATCCAGCAGTTTTACAATAGCGACAATGTAGACGTGGCGGTCGATATTATTCATCACTTTGACGTAAGCTACATCATACGGAGCGGACTGGAAGCAGTGCATGCGACTGTCGAAGGCCTGGAAAAGCTCGACCGCATGGTGGAACAAGGTCTGCTTTCCGTGAGCTACGAGGTAGACGGGGGCAAGATCTATCAGGTGAACAAGGGCGCTCTGATGGAATATCTGGTAGATCGACATTCATGACGCTGATTCTGGATTGGCTTTCGCGCGAAGGTCACCTGCTTTTCTTCTGGTGGCTCTGGATTACTCTGGCTGGCGTAGCGATCATGCCGCTAGCCCTGCGTTTTCTGTCGGCGCTGCCGGACAGCGGCTATACGCTCGCGCGTACACTGGGCATGCTGATCGTGACATGGGTCTTCTGGCTGCTGGGCAGTTACGGCTTCCTTGATAACTCGGCCGGAAGCATCATCTTGACCTGGCTGCTGGTTTTGGCGGCGTCTTTAGCGCTCTACTTTCGCGCCCGCGACGGCGAATTGTTCGCGGATTGGTGGCGGGAGAATCGCAGCCTCTTTGTCGTCGCCGAGATCCTTTTCGCCCTACTGTTTCTGGGCTGGGCACTCTATCGGGCGCATCAAAATGACCTGGTTGGCACCGAAAAGCCGATGGAGCTGGCCTTCCTGAGCGCGACGCAGCGCAGCGCCGGCTTCCCGCCCAATGACCCCTGGATGTCCGGCTTTGCCATCAGCTACTACTACATGGGTTATGTCATGTCGTCCGCGCTGGCCACATTGAGCGGGGTCAGCAGCACCATTGGCTTTAACCTGACGGTGGCGTCGCAGTTTGCGCTTACTGGACTAACTACATTTGGCGTGCTTTACAATCTGGCGCGTTCGCGCTCGCAGTCGGCATCTCGCATGGCCGCGATGGCCACCGGCATTGTCGGGATCCTGATTATGTTGCTCATGGGCAACTTCCAGTTCATCTTGCTCGAGCTTCCGCTGGCTTCACGCAGCGCGCCTCAGTCATATTTTGAGTTCTGGGGCACGCAGAAGCTGCCGGATTTCGACGTGATCGAATATCAACCGCAAGCGAATTCGCCGCTCAATCTGGATACTTCGTCCTGGAATCATTGGTGGTGGTTCAATGCCAGCCGTGTGCCGACGGACTATGATTTGAACGGCAGGCTGACCGGCACTCAGCCGATTGGCGAATTCCCGGCCTTCAGTTTCATCTTGTCGGATAATCATCCCCACGTGCTGTCGCTGCCCTTCGCAATAACGGCCATCGGGTTGATGCTCAACCTGGCGCTCTGGCGCCGGGAAGCGTCGGCCGGTCAGCTGCTCTTATACGGCGTGGCGGTGGGGGGGCTCGCTTTTCTTAACGCCTGGGACGCGCCCGCATTTCTCCTGGGCTTGGTTGGCGCGGAAGCGCTGCGGCGGCTGATGACGAGCGAGGAAGGACGGCTTACAACCTGGGATTGGCTAGCGCTACCGAAGTTCGGCGTGATGCTCGCGCTCGTCGCCGGGGTCGCCTATTTGCCCTACTTCGTCGGCTTTCGGTCGCAGGCAGGTGGAGTGCTACCCAATTTGTTGCACCCCTCGTTGTTTCAGCGCTTCTTCATCATGTTTGGACCGCTAATCGTCATTCTCAGCGCCTACCTGCTTGTGGAAAGCTGGCGCGGTCGAGCCGAGAGTCAGCTGAACTGGCGGCTCGGCTTCAAGGTCGGCGTCAGTGTGCTCTTGGGCATGTTGGCGCTAATGATGCTCTTGAGCGTCACCATCGCCATCGGCAATCCCGGTACGCCAATTACCGGCAATCTGGCTGGCGCGCAGGGGTTAAGCGGCGAGGTCCTGGGCCAGCTTGCCCAACGGCGACTCGAATATGGGCTGACCTCGATTCTGCTTGCCTTGGGCATTGGCATCGTGGTGGCCCGCCTTTTCCCCGACAAAGACAGCGCGGCGCGGTCCGGCGAAGTCGCCTTCAACGGGATCAGCTACTCCAGCGCGACAGGCTTTGTTTTGCTATTGATTGGCATGGGGCTTTGTCTGACCTTGTTCTGCGAATTCTTTTATTTGAAGGACAATTTCTATGTACGAATCAACACAGTGTTTAAGCTGTATTACCAAGCCTGGATGCTCTGGAGTATTGCGGCGGCTTACGCCCTGTACAGCGTTCTGATTGATCGCGGCCGGCCGTCGCCGAATGTCATCCTACGTGTAGCAATAGGGATTCTGTTTCTGGTTAGTATAGTCGCCGGGCTGCTGTACGGGATCGCAGCGACCCGCCACCGCGCCTGGATAGAAAGCGGGCGTCAAGTCGCATCGGAGCAGCAGCGCTACTCGCCGCCCGGCGACTGGGAGAATGCTATTAGACAAGCGCATGACGGCGAGGCTGTCGCGCGAGGCGCCATCTTGTATTCGCGTGTTAGCCTGGCCGATGCGACCGAGCCTGACCTGCTGCGAGCCCAGGCGGGCGGGATCGCGGTGTTTGATGGATTCGACATTCTTATTCAGGAACCGCTGACGCTCGATGGCGCGGCCGGTTTGATGGACTTCAACGATCAGCAGGTCATATATTGTCTGGACGAACTAGTTGGCCAAACAGACGCTGTTGTCGCGGAAGCGGTTGGCCAAGCGTATAATGTCGCTTTTGGTCGAGTCGGTACACTGGCCGGCATCCCGATTGTGTTAGGTTGGGAAAACCACGAACGACAGTGGCGGGGTGCCAGCTACCATGAGATCGCCGGGTCGCGCGCCGGTGACTTGAAAGAATTGTATACGCGCCACGAGATGAGCGAGGTGCAACATATCCTTGAGCGGTATCGAATTTCGCATATCATGTACGGCTCAACCGAGCGCCAGCAGTACGGCAGCCTGGGCGAAGACAAATTTCTGGACAGCCTGCCCATTGTATGCGAAGCTGGAGAATCCAGGATATTCCATGTCGACGCTGCTGAATGAAGTCGCGAGACGCCTCGCTCGGCCGCATAATAATCTCGGGGGCGGCAGATAATGGAAGCTGACATTGGCGCCATGCCCATTGACTCGGATGGGCCGAATCCAGGCAACAGCGTCGCATCTGCAATGGCGTCGGCGATAAACATTGACGCTGAATGGCTGGCATACATAGGCTTGGCGCTGCTTTCCCTGTTTCTGCGAATTACCATGCTTGACAGCGTGCCCGTATCGGATGCTGAGGCGCGGCAGGCGCTGCATGCCTGGCATACGATTGAAGACGACGCGCCCGGCGCATTCGCCACTTCCAGCAGCCCGTTGACCTATCTGGCGCAATTGACAGCCTTCTCGCTGCTTGGCGCGAACGAATTTACCGCCCGCCTCGCTTCCGCCCTGGCTGGCTTGGCCCTCGCCATGACTCCGCTTCTGTTCCGCGACAGCCTGGGGCGGACGCGCACCTTCGTCTGGGCAGTGCTGCTGTCGCTGCTGACCACGCCACTGGCGGCGTCGCGATCGGCCGACGGCGCCAGCTTTGTATTGCTGTTCACGATTCTGGCAGTCTGGATGATCAGGCGCTATTGGTATTCTCTGCGCCTGCGAGACGCCTATTGGGCGACTGCCTTCGTCACAGCCATGCTGCTGCTGTCGGGCCCGGCAGGTGTCCCGCTGCTGCTGATATTGCTGCTTGCGGGCTGGTTGGCGGTATGGCGCACCGCCCTTAGCGCGCCCCAGCGCCTTGAGCTGCCCGGCGATGATATATTGCAGATGGCCGTGACACGAACTCGCGACTTTCCTTTCGCTAAAGTGCTGTTAGTCCCATTTGTGCTTGTCGCAACCACGGCGACCCTCTTCATGCTGAATCCGTCCGGACTCAGTACCGTAGGACAGCTAATTGAATCCGCCATCAGCGGCGTCTTTCACAGCCGCTCGGGGAGCGGCGCGCGTCTTGGTTTGACCGTCCTGCTGTTGCAAGAGCCGCTGCTAATCATTTTCTCATTGGGCGGCGCCTGGCTTTTGTGGAAACACGGCGATGTAACCTACGTGGACCGTTTCGCCGCGGCCTGGGCAGCGCTAGGCGCCGTCGGCTTGCTGCTATACCCAGGCGCCGGCCCAGCGGACGCCCTGTGGGTCGTTGTGCCGCTCACTTTGTTGGCGAGCTACGGCATTACACAGCTTCTGGTGAATCGACGCGTAGTCTTGCTCTGGTCAGCTAGCGACGAGAATGAAGACGAGAGCCAAGGCGAAAGCGACGGCCTTCTCTACACCACACAATACTGGTGGGCGAAATGGGCGATTTCCGCGGCTGTACTTCTGTGCCTGTTCATTTTGTCCGTGCAATTTATGCAAGTTGCTCGCCTTATGACAATTCTGCCGGCCGAAATGACCGTCGGCGAGCTTTTCGCCTTCCTGGCGGATCCGTCACAGCTACGATTGGCGCAGGGCTTGGGATTGCTGCTGGCGAGCGGAGTCATTGCGGCAATCGTGTTTCTGTTGGTCGCAAATTTCTGGGGCTTGGGCACCTGCCTGCAAGGCGCCGGCATCGGCTATTTTGTATTCCTGCTGCTCTCAGGCCTTGGCGGCGCTTGGCAAGCTGCCGTCGCGGACGCCCACTACCCTGATGGTTTGTGGCGAGAATCCGCTGTCAGCGAAGACGCCTATCTGCTGCGCGATACGCTCTTTGAATTGGCGAACCGGCATTCGTCGGGTTTCCCGGCGCTGGAGCTTGCGATCGTGGCTGATAGCGACGGCATAATCCGCGAAGATGGCTTGATGGCCTGGTTGGTTCGCGATTTCCCCAATGCGCGATTCGTCCGCGCGGCCAGCGTTGCGGACGGGCAAGCAAACATAATCATGGCCGACGATCAAGTTCAGACCGCCGCCATCAACGGCAATTACGTTGGCCAGCGTTTTACGCTGCGCCGCAAGCTTGCCTTGAACGAAGTGGACCGCTGGGACCTGCCGGCTTGGTGGTCGCATGGGCAGCTTGACGCTGACCGAATCGAAGAAGAGGCGGTAGTATTGTGGTTGAGACAGGATGTTTATGACGGCGCGACTCTTGATTGAAGCGCGCAATACTGAGGACGATTGCGCCGCCGCGTGTAGAATGAGAAGTGTCGGCCAGCAGTGCGGAATAAGCGAGGGACTATGACAAACAAGCGATTAGCCATGCGCGAAGAGATTGACGCCATCGTCAACCGTGCCCTCAAAGGCGACCAGACCGGATATGCCGAACTGTATGATCGCTTCGCCGCGAGCTTGTATCGCCTCTGTTACAGCTTACTCCTGAATGAGCAAGACGCCGAAGACATATTGCAAGAGTCATTTCTTTATGCCTTCAAGAATCTGCAGCGCTTCGATTCGCGTAAAGCATCGCTGAAGACCTGGCTCTATACGATAGCCATCAGCCGCTGCCGTAATACTTATCGGCGCAAGCGATTCATAACGGTCGACATTACGCAGTGGCTTGGCTTGGAGTTGAAGGCGCCGCCCGCAGAAGCGCCGGAAGCAGCCGCAATTCGGCGCGACGCCAGCGAATCTATTTCGAATGCGCTGCAAGACCTGTCCCCGCGACTGCGCGAAGCAATCGTGCTGCGCTATGGACAGGGCATGACCTATCGTGAAATTTCGGAAGTTATGGGCTGCCCGCAGAAAACAGCGGAAAGCCGAGTGCGTCTTGGGCACGAGCGCTTGCGACAGGCATTGCAGCCGGTCGGGCTGGGCCTGCTGGAAGAATTACTGCGCGTACATTAGCGATAAAGGCTAGAGGCTAGCAGCAGAAGATGGTCAGATTTAAGTATCGCTATTGCAAAGTTCACATGGCCCGCTACTTAAGCGGCGATCTTGCCGATCCCGCGCGTCGCCGGGTGGCGCGATACATCGACGAGAACGAGGACTGCTATCGAGAATATATGCGCCATCGCGAGTTTTCGCAGAAGCTGGAACGCAGCTTGCCTACCTTTGGCCGGCCGAATTCGCAGCGGCTCGAAATGATGTGGTCAACGCTGCAGGCGGAACTGCAAGCGCCACAGTCGCAGACGCTATGGTTTAGCGATTTTGGCTCGCGATCCAGCTTGCAATTCAGCTATGGTCTAGCCATCCTCGCTATTGTCATTGCGCTAATGCTGCCGATCGCGCTCAGTTATCACGCCTCCCCGCTTTCGATTGATTTTCCGCGCGCGCCGCATTACGCCGTTGTCGTTCGTCCGCCGGCGCAAGACGTTTCCGGCGCTCCACTCTTTGCGACCGTGAAGCCGGGGGCGCGCGTCCAGGCGCCTATGCTGCAGAGTACACCGGCGCCGCGGTTCTGACGATTCATTGATAATTCGCTCCCAGCGCGGAACACAGGCTAGCGCAAGATGATAACGTCCCCCAATCAGCAGGAAGACAATGTCTTGAGCCGAGCTCTGTCGCAACGATTCGCGCTCAACTGGGAATTCGCCCTCTACCTCGCGATTCTGTTGCTGGCGATTTTCACGCGCTTCCACATGCTGGACAGCCGTGTCATGAGCCACGACGAGAGCTTGCATACGCGCTTTTCTTACAATCTCTATAATGAGGGCAACTTCCAGCATACGCCCTTGATGCACGGGCCGGTGCTCTTCCACGCGACTGCGCTGTCGTTCTATATGTTTGGCGACAATGATTTCTCGGGCAGAATTTACACGGCGCTGCTTGGCGTATTGATGGTGATGTTCCCGCTACTGTGGCGTAAGTGGCTGGGACGATGGGGCGCGATCCTGGCGTCGACCATGCTGCTGATTTCGCCTCTGATCCTCTATTACAACCGCTACATTCGCCATGACACGCCATCGATCTTTTTTGGCATGATCATGGCTTATTGCATATTGATGTACCTCGATGGCGGGCCGCGTTACCGGCGGCGGGCTATTTGGCTCTACCTCTTCGCCACCGCCATGATCTTAAATCTGGGATCAAAAGAAACTGCCTTCATTTATATCGCCATCTTCGCCAGCTTCCTGCTGATCTATTTCCTGGTGCGGCTGGCGCAGCAGCGCCTGCAGTTGCGCGGCCACTATCTGTTCCAGTCGATCATGCTGGGCATTTTGTTGGGCGGCTTGATCACGCTGGGGATGTATATCGTTGTCGACATCATTCCGGCTGAGATAATCGCGGGCCGCGGGACTCCCTTTCAAGATCTTTCGGATACGCAGCGTTCTAGCTGGCTGTTGTGGATGGCGCTGTCCATTTTGAGCGGCGCCTTTGTACTTGTATCGACAGCGCTCTATGCCTTCCGTGACCGGTGGAAGCGCATACCCTGGCGCGAGCTGGCTCTGATTTTCTTGCTCGCGCTGGCGACCGCCGGCGGACTGCTGTTCATCGAAGAGCTATCGCATTTCCCCAGCCCGACCGAGACGGCTGAACCGGCCATCCCCGATCTAGAGACCAGCGAGTCGCCGGAGGTGGACGCTAGCTCAAGCATTCGACTAGCGCCCGCGCTCGCGCTCTGGCTGATCGCCATTGCTGTTATCGTCTTTCTCGTCCGCGATGCCAGGCGGCTCAGCGCGGAAGACGACAAATCGGCCGAGGACAAAAGCGAAAAGGGCGGCTTCTGGGGCTACCTCTACCAATTCCCTGAGGTCGATTTTCTGGTCTTGATCTTGACGCTCATACTTCCCTGGACGACGGCCCTGTTTACCCGTTTTATGGGCGGTTCCGCTGGCGATTTCATTACACTTGCCGAGTCGTTGCCGGAGGGGATTCGCGGCATTTTGACCAGCTTGCCGAATGTCGGCGGCGCGGAGCAAGTCGGTCAACTGCTTGTGGGAGTGTTGGTATTCGCGCCGCTGATGGCGCTGTCGCTGGTTATCGGCTTAAGCTGGAACCGTAAGCGCTGGCTGATATCAGCGGCGATATTCCACGTGATATTCGCCTTCTTTTTCACGACGGTATTCACCAATATCGCCGGGCTGGGCACGGGTATGATCTACAGCCTGGGCTACTGGCTGGAACAGCAGGGCGTGCGCCGCGGCAGCCAGCCGCAGTACTACTACCTGCTTGTCATCATGCCCACTTACGAATTCTTGCCGATTGTCGGCACTGTCAGCGCTATGTTCGCCGGCGTCACCTGCTTCTGGAAGTCGCGGCGCAAACGACTCCTGGAGATCGAAGAGACTCGCCGAAGTCAAATCGAGGCGGACTTGGATGCCTACTTCGAGTCCACGGGCGGCGACGATTCGACTGACGCTGCGACCGACCCAGCTGACGACGAATCGAGCCGCAGCGCCGTCGAAACAGACCAGGTCGCGATCACTACAACGAGCGACGAGTCCGGCAGCCCGCCTGATTCGGTCGCCGCCGCGATCGACGACGGGCAACTGAGCCGCCTCCCCTTCCTTTTACTGCTGGCATGGTGGGCGATTCTGAATCTGGTCGGCTATTCGCTGGCGGGCGAGAAGATGCCTTGGCTCGCCACCCATCTCACGACACCGATGATACTGATTAACGCTTGGTTTTTCGGCGGGGTCTTTTCCCGTATTGAAAGGTCTCGTTTTGTCTCCCGCGGCTGGATCGCGCTGTTCATCACGCCGCTATTCGTGATAAGCCTGCTTCGCGTCATTGGATCGTTCATCGCCGGCGATATGCCCTTTGCGGGCCTCGCAAAATATCAACTGGAGCAAACCTACGAGTGGCTGGCGGCCCTGATTGTCGCCATTGCCTTTGCTTACGTTTTGTTTCGCTTGGCGCGCCAGACCGGCTGGCTGCACATCAGGCGGATTCTGTCGGTTGCGCTCTTCGGCGTCTTGAGCGTGTTCACCCTGCGCGCGGCCTGGATGGCATCGTTCATCAATTATGATTTGCCGACCGAGTTGCTGGTTTACGCGCACGCCGGCCCCGCGGTTAAGTGGGTCCTCGACGACATCGAAGAGATGAGCCTGCGTATGACCGACGGTCTGGACCTCAAGTTCGTTTATGACGACGAGGTGTCCTGGCCCTACAGTTGGTACTTCCGCAACTTCACCGATGCCGTTTTCGTCGGCTCGAACCCAACGGTCCAGAATACCGAAAACGCCATCTTTGTTGTGGTAGGCGCCGGACATCGCGGCGATGTCGAGCCAATTCTGGAAGACCGCTATATCCGGCGCGACCATATGCGAATGTGGTGGCCGATGCAGGAGTACTTTGGGCTGACGCCGGAGCGAATCAATAATTTGCTCGATTTTTCGCCGCAGAACGCCAATGCCGCTGCCTTGCGCAAGGGCATATTCGATATTTGGTGGGCGCGCGACTACGACAAATACGGCGAAGCGACGGGCAAGGACTTCTCACTGACCAATTGGCCCGTTTCCGATCGCATGCATGTTTACATTCGCAAAGACTTCGCCTCGATGATCTGGGAATACGGACTGGGCGATGGCGATGTCCCGAGCAATATTCCAACCGAAATCAACCAGTGCGCAGCCAACTGGCGCTCGCTTAGCCCCATCCTGGAATTCAACCAGCCCGATGAGGGATTCGTTCACCCCCTGGCGCTGACTGTTGCGGGCAACAAGGTCTTCGTCGCCGACGAGAATGCCAATCTCATATTCAGCTTCGACCGCGAGGGGACGTTCCAGCGGAGCTACGGCGAGACCGACTTGGTCAGCTTCAGGCGGCCCAACAGTGTCGCGGTTTCGGACGAGGGCGATTTGCTGGTCGTGGATACCTGGAATTACCGCATACAGCAGCTTGATGCGCAAGGCGCGCCGCTTGCGAGCTGGGGCCAGGCTGGAGAATTTGGCTTTGACGCGCCGGTTGATCCAATTGATGGCTTCTGGGGACCGCGCGATGTCGCTATCGACAATACGGGCAGAATCTACATCGCCGATACCGGCAACAAACGTATTCGCGTTTACGCTCTGGACGGTGCCGAAGCAGTCTTCCAATACGATATCGGCAGCGGCGGCAGCGGTCCCGGCGAATTGGACGAACCCAGCGGGCTGGCGATCCATGCCGACGGCCGCCTCTTCGTCGCCGATACCTGGAACCGGCGCATCGCTGTGTTCGACTTAAATGGCGGCCACCTCGACGACTTCCGGGTGCGCGGCTGGTACAATAGCACCTTCAATCGGCCTTACCTGGCGCTGGACGAAACGCGCGACACACTCTACATCACCGATCCGGACAGCAAGCGCGTCTTGGTATACGACACCGCCGGCGAGTGCATTGGCTCCTTCGGCGAAGCGGGAGAATTGGCGGCAGTCGGGCAATTTCAGGAAATCGGCGGTATCGCCGTCGATGCGGACGGTTACGTTTATGTCAGTGATTCCGGCGCGGGCAGGGTGCTGAAGTTCGCGCCATTCTTGCGGGAGTAAACAGCGGGCCAGTCTGCCGGGGAGAATAAGAGAGGCCGATAGCGCCAGCGCTGCCAAAGGTTGACAGCCAGAGCAATCGCACCAAGAAATGAAAGGTGAATAGAATGGGTTCATCAATACGGATGAGGAGAGCCCGAGATGAGCCCAAGTGGCATAGCGGAGGCCTTTGCCAGTTTAGAAGATCCGCGTCGCGAACATGGTCAATTACACCCGTTGCTGGATATCATCATCATCGCGATCTGCGCGGTGATCAGCGGCGCCGAGACCTGGGTGGACATTGTTGATTTTGGCGAGGATAAAGAGGAATGGTTAAGGGGATTTTTAGAGTTGCCTAACGGTATTCCTTCGCACGATACATTTGCCCGCGTCTTCCAACTATTAGACCCTCAGCAGGTACAGTTGTGCTACCAAGATTGGATTAGCAGCATCAAGCCAGTATTAGCTGAAGGCGATATTGTGGCAATAGACGGCAAGACGATGCGGCGCAGCCATGATCGTAGGCAAGGAAAGAGCGCCTTGCATCTGTTGCATGCCTGGTCAGTGGAAGCCGGCTTGGTCTTGGGCAAGCGCGCTGTGGACGCGAAAAGCAATGAGATACCTGAAATTCCCGAATTGCTGAAATTGCTGTATTTGAAAGGCTGTATCGTGACTTTGGACGCGATGGGCTGTCAGAAAGACATCGTGAAGTCTATTGTTAGCGAGCACGGAGCGGATTATGTCATAGCCTTAAAGGAAAATCAGGGCAGTTTGTACGATGCAGCCCAGTCCCTTTTCGCTTATGCGGATGACCGCCATCCGCGCTTGATAGGTCAATATAGTCACAACGAAGAAATCAGCAAGCCGCGTGGTCGTGTCGAGCGCCGGGTCTGTGAAGTGATGACCGATGCCGCTGTCTTGAATGACTTAAGCCAGCAAGAAGGCTGGACGCGCTTGCAGTCGCTAGTCCGCGTCCAACATGCCCAATTACTGGATGGGCAGTGGCAAAACACGCAGACGCGCTATTTTATCTCCTCTTTACAAGGGAAGGATGCCAATCAACTCCAGCGAATAATTCGTTCGCACTGGCACATTGAAAATAAACTCCATCGGGTCTTGGATGTGACCTTTCGGCAAGACGACAGCCGTATTCGTGTAGGACACAGCCCAGAAAATTTCGCTGTGCTACAGCATATCGCCTTGGCTTTGCTCAAAAAACACCCCAAAAAAATCAGCCTGCGGCGCAAGCGATTACAGTCAGCGCGGAACGATAAGCTTCGATGGCAAATCCTCAAAGCATTTTCCGAATAGTGGTGCGATTGCTCTGGGTTGACAGCCAGAGCAATCGCACCAGATTATTTTAACCACCGAGGACACCGAGATTTAACTCCTTTTCTGGCAAAAAGGAGGCAATGTAGGGGCGATTCTGTGAATCGCCCACGATATTCTCACTCTTTTCATGGGCGACACACAGTGTCGCCCCTACATCGTGGTAGATTTATGTGACATTCGGCACATAATTGGTTCTGGTGCGATTGCTCTGGTTGACAGCCAGAGCAATCGCACCAGATTATTTTAACCACCGAGGACACCGAGATTTAACTCCTTTTCTGGCAAAAAGGAGGCAATGTAGGGGCGATTCTGTGAATCGCCCACGATATTCTCACTCTTTTCATGGGCGACACACAGTGTCGCCCCTACATCGTGGTAGATTTATGTGACATTCGGCACATAATTGGTTCTGGTGCGATTGCTCTGGGTTGACAGCTGCTCAGGCTTGACGACGGGCGCCAATCATGTTATTGTCGGCGCAGAGGTAAGTGTACGGAAAAAGTGGGCAGCCCCCACTTTTCGTTTTATATCGGGCTAGCGGGTCTTCGTGATTTCGTGCCGGCTCGAACCGTGGAGTGGTGCAGAATGTCAAACGAATTGCAGATTGCTTTTAATGAGATTGCGCAGATGCGCGCGCTGCCGTCCGATATCGTGCTGGAGGCCTTGCAGAGCGCCCTGGTATCGGCCTACCGAAAGGACACGGGCGCCAGCGCGGCACAGGCGATTGAAGCGGAGATTGATCCCGTCACCGGGCGCGCCAAAGTTTACGTCGAAAAAGAAGTGGTGGATGACGTATTCAGCGATTCGACTGAAGTGACACTCGAAAGAGCCAGATTCTTCAATCCCGAGGCGCAGATTAACGATATCGTCATGGTGCAAGTCGACAATACCACGCGCAGCTTCGGCCGCATCGCCGCTCAAACTGCCAAGCAGGTCATACTACAGAAGATTCGCGAAGCAGAGCGCAATTCGCTCTACGATGAATTCATCAACCGCGAAGGCGACCTCATCACCGGTACGGTCCAGAGTGTCAATTCCCGCAAAGTGACGCTCAGCCTGGGTCGCGCGGAAGCTGACCTGCCGCGCGCGCAGCAGATCCCCGGCGAGCGCTATCGGACCCACGAGAAGATCCGCGTCTATGTGGTCGAGGTGGTAAGGAGCAATCGCGGACCGCAGATCCTGGTCAGCCGGGCGCATCGCAACATGCTGCGGCGCCTGCTCGAATACGAAGTGCCCGAAATATACAACGGACAAGTCGAAATAAAGAATATCGCTCGCGAAGCCGGGCATCGCTCCAAAGTGGCTGTCGCTGCGCTGCAAGATGGCATTGACCCCGTCGGCGCCTGCGTGGGCATGCGCGGAATCCGTATTCAGAATATTGTCAAGGAACTGCACAACGAAAAGATTGATGTGATTGAGTGGAATACGGACGCCGTCGCCTTCATATCCAAGGCGCTCAGCCCGGCCCGCGTCACTGGTGTTTATCTCGACGACGATCCGATTGAAGGCAAGACGGCGGTTGTCCTGGTGCCCGATGATCAGCTGTCGCTGGCGATCGGCCGTGAAGGGCAGAATGCCCGGCTGGCGGCAAAACTGACCGGCTGGCGTATTGATATCAAGAGCGTGGCCGAGACAGTGCAGAATGCGCTGGATGAGCTGGAGAGCGAGCCGCTGCGCGCCTTGACCGACAGTTACGCCGATTTGATCGCCGAGTCAATGCGCATCATGGAGAAAAAGCAGCACGATCTGGCGATTATGCCGGAAGAATACAAAACGCTCGGTCGCCTGGCCGATGTCGTCGAACACGTGCTGCAGGAGAAGCGCGACGCGGCGCGCGAAGTGTATCTGCAGAAGCGAGAAGCCATCCGCGAGACGCTTGCGCCCAAGCTATTCGAACTGCCGCTGGATGTGCTGGCGGTGTCGCAAGAGATGCTCGACATTCTGGAACCTTTTGAGAATGTCGGTGAAGTGATGCTGACGAGCCTGTCCAATGATGAAGCGGTAAAGCGTAAATTGGCGCCGCTGGCTGTGGTCGTTGAAGTCGCGGCGGCAGACGGCAAAGAGGCTGAGGCTGAGGCCGACGCGGAATCGACGCTTGATGCTGAATTGGAATCCCCGAGCGAAGCCGCAACTGAAGCAGACGAGTCAGCCGAAACTATAGCTGAGGCGGACGCTGTAGCTGAAGCAAGCGCGGAGGCTATCGCAGAAACTGAAGCAGAAGTTGAGGAAGAAACCCCGGTACTTGAAAGGGTCGACCCCATGGTGGAGCTGCAAGCCGCTCTCGATATCATCATGGCCGCCGATATCGACAAACTGCTTGAGGAAGCAATTTCAATTGAAGATACGGACGAAGAGGAAGAAGAAGCGCTGGCAGAAGCCGAAGCTGAGCATGCAGCGGACGCGGAGAGTGACGCGACAGAAGCGGACAGCACCGCGGAGCAGCCCGCGTCCGAGGATGGGCAGACTGAGGTCATGGTCGATGCCTTTGGCCAGCCGATTGTAGCTGAAGTAGAAGCCGAAGCGGTCGCCGCGGTCCCGCTTGCGCCCGATGTTGATGTACAGCGGGAGGTCCTGTCTAAACCGGACAAGACCGACGCCGAAGAACAAGAAGTCGATGATGAAGAGAGTGAACGCGAATTTGAACTCGACTTGCGTAAAGGCAAGCAGCAGCGGCGCAAGGATCGCCAAAAACGGCGCCAGCTCGTCCTGGACGAGCAAAGTGGCGAGGTTATCGCCAAGCGTCGCCGTAAAGGCGGCCGGGGCAGCTGGGATGAAGAAGCCTGGGAAGACTACGACTTCTAGCCCGCTAGCGGGGGCTTGGCATGGCAAAAAAACACCGGCCCGAGCGCAGTTGCGTGGTCTGTCGCGAAAAGACCGACAAGCGACTGTTGACTCGCTTGGTAATGGCGGATGAGCAATTGCGGATTGATGTGACTGGCAAGATGAATGGACGAGGCGCGTATCTGTGTGGCAACTCTGGCTGCTGGACATCGGCCTCAGCCGGCTCTCAATTGGCGCGCGCGCTGCGTCAAGACTTGAGTGATGGCGACCGTGACTATTTGCGGCAGATGACACCCTCATGAACCAGCCACGCTAGCGAAGGCGGGATCGACCATCCTGCCTCGAACGGTCGAAACAAATTAAGGAGGCAGGAATGGATGAATCAACCAATGAAATCCTGATACCGGATTACATTGTCGTTCGCGAATTGGCGACGCTGATAGAAGTAAGCCCAATCGATGTAATGAAGACCTTGATCTCGAACGGGATCATGGCGTCCATCAATCAGACGGTCGACTTCGACACAGCGGCGATTGTCGTCGAAGAGCTCGGCTTCGTGGCCAAATCCGCCAGCGAAGAAGCGGCGGCGCAAGAAGAAGAAAAGCGAGCTGAAGAACGCGAAGAAAAGTGGAGCTCAATTTATGAAGGCGAATCGCCTGACTCGCTGACGCCCCGCCCTCCCGTCATCACGATACTCGGCCATGTCGACCACGGCAAAACTACTTTGCTTGATACCATACGCAAAACGGCTGTGGCCGAAGGCGAAGCCGGCGGCATTACGCAGCATATCGGCGCATATCAGGCGCAACATGACGGACGCGCGCTCACCTTTCTGGATACGCCCGGTCACGAAGCATTTACCGCTATGCGAGCCAGAGGCGCTCACGGGGCGGACATCGCCATTCTGGTCGTAGCCGCCGACGACGGCGTCATGCCGACCACGCGCGAAGCCCTCGATCACGCGCGGGCCGCCAACGTGCCCATCGTAGTGGCGATCACCAAAATCGACCGGCGCAACGCCAACCCGGACTTGGTCAAGCAGCAGTTGGCCGAGCTGGAATTAATTCCCGACGATTGGGATGGATCAACGATGATGCTGCCGATCGATTCCTTGTCCGGCCAAGGCGTTGAAGATCTGCTCGAGGCGCTGGTTCTGGTCGCGGACGCCAACAGAATCGTGGCGAATGAGCAGGGCGTACTGCGCGGAACCGTAATCGAAGCGGAGGTCGACCGCTCGCGCGGCACCATGGCCACGCTCCTGGTCATGAATGGCACGATGAAACGGGGCGACTCGATCGTCGCCGGCACGGCCCATGGCAAGATCAAGGCTATGTTTGATTCCTCGGGCAAAGCCGTAAAGCGCGCCATTCCATCTATGCCGGTGGCGGTGCTCGGTTTGGATTCGCCGCCCGCGCCCGGTGTTATGTTTGAGATTACGCCGGATGACAAGACCGCTCGCAATCTGGCCCAAGAGCGCCGTCAGGCCGAGCGCCTGCTGCAAACTGACGGCCAAGCGCCCGTCGCGCTAACGCTGGACGATTTCTTTGAACAATTTCAATCCGGCGAAACAAAAGAGTTGTCGATCGTCCTGAAAGCCGACGTACAAGGTTCTATTCAACCCATTGTTGACGAGCTGCAAAATATCTCCCAGCGCAATGAAGAGCAGATTGGCATTCGCGTTCTGCGCCAGGAGGTAGGACGAATCACAGAATCCGATGTCATGCTGGCGAGCGCCTCCGATGCCATCGTGATCGGCTTTACTGTCGGCGCTGACAATGCCGCCCTGGCCCAGGCCGAAGTGCACGGCGTTGAAATCCGCCGCTATCAAATCATCTACAAGTTGTTCGAAGACATTGAATTAGCATTGCACGGCATGCTGGAACCCAAATACGCCAATCGCGTCATCGGCGTGGCGGAAGTGCGTCAAATCTTCAAGATCCCCCGCAGCGGCCTCATCGCCGGCTGCATGATTCGCAATGGCGTGGCGCGGCGCAATGCCAAAGCGCGCGTCAAACGCGGCGAAAGGCTGACGGTCGATAGCGTCGGCGTAGCGTCATTGAAGCGCTTTCAGGAAGATGTGCGGGAAGTGCGCGCCGGCTTTGAGTGCGGCATCGGTCTGGATGGCGTCAACGAATACAGAGAAGGCGATTTAATCGAATTCTTCGTTCGCGAACGCGTGAATTAGGGCGGCGTCATGTCTATCAAACAAGGGCGCATGAACGACCGCATTCAGCAAATCCTGAGCCATCTCCTGCTGCGTGAGGTATCGGACCCGCGCCTGCAGGACATCACCGTAACGGAAGTGTCGCTGGACCCCGAGCTGATGTACGCCAAGGTCTACGTCAGCGGCATGGGCGACGAAAGCCGGGAGGACGTGGTTATGAAGGCGCTCGGCCGCGCCAAGGGCTTCCTGCGGCGCGAAGTCGGCAAGCGCATTCGGCTGCGCAATACACCCGAGTTGCACTTTCACTGGGATCACACGCTGGAAAGCGCCAACCGCATCAACCAGATTATCTCCAGCCTGGAGATTCCCGACGAGGTCGGCGATGACAACTAAACCGCAATGGCAGGCTGCCGCCGACGCCATTGACGCCGCGCGGTCTATCTTGGTGGTCTCGCATATCGCGCCCGATGGCGACGCGGTCGGCTCGCTGCTGGGCATAGCCCAATCTTTGCGCGCGCGCGGCAAAAAGGTCAAGGCCGCAATTGACGATGGCGTTCCCGCTGCGCTCCGCTTCGTTCCAGGCAGCGAATCCATCCTGCCTGCTCTCTCCGCCGGCCGTTTCGACCTGCTGATTGCGGTCGATTCCAGCGACCTCAGCCGTATTGGAAAGGCAGGCGCATACGGCCTGGAGAACAGCGGACGCGCGATTAATCTGGATCATCATCCCACCAATACCCGTTACGGCGACATTCATCTGATAGTCCCGGACGCCGTGGCCGCCGTCGAGATTGTTTACGATCTTTTGGCTTACATGGGCTGGGACATCTCCACTGATGTCGCCATTGCCTTGTTGACGGGCCTCGTAACCGACACCCAGGGCTTCCGAATCAGCGCGACCAACAGTCGAACCCTCGAAATTGCGCAAGACCTCATGCAACGCGGCGCTTCGCTGTCACAGATCATGGCCAACACGCTCAACAGCCGTCCGTATAAAGAGGTTGAGCTTTGGAAACTGGTCTTGCCGTCGGTCACGCTGGAGCGCGGGCTGATCTACGCTACCATCAGGCAGTGCGATATCGACCGGGTCGGCTTGAAGTCGATGTCGGATGGCGGTTTGGTCAGCTACCTCGTCAATGTGGTCCAGGCAAAAGTATCTGTCGTCTTTAAGGAGCTGGCCGAAAACCAGGTGGAAGTCGGTTTTCGCGCCAAGCCCGGCTATGATGTGGCCAGCCTGGCCCTTCGGCTGGGCGGTGGCGGACATACGCTGGCCTCCGGCTGCACGGTGAATGGCACACTGCAGCAGGCTCAAGATTCCGTCCTGCCACTGGCCCGCGAAGCTATCGCCCAGGGAGGCTAGCTGGCTTGCGCGATCCCGTCCCCGCCGGATTCCTCAACCTGAACAAACCCCTGCATTTGACCAGCCACGATGTCGTTGCGGCCATACGCCGCCGATGCCGGCCCAGCAGCGGCAAAGTGAAAGTTGGCCATGCCGGGACGCTGGATCCGCTCGCTGACGGCGTGCTGATCATCTGCCTGGGCGCAGCCACGCGGCTCAGCGAATATATGATGCGCAGCCGCAAAGTCTACCGCGCGCGCATCACCTTCGGGGCGACTACTACGACGTTTGACGCGGCGGGCGATGTCCTGGCTACGCGAGACGCCAGCCGCCTGACGCAAGCAGACATAGAGGACGCCTTGCCGCCATTCATCGGTGAAATCCGTCAGATCCCGCCGATGTACAGCGCGGTAAAAGTCAAAGGCAAGAAGCTGTACGAACTGGCGCGGGCGGGCCAGACCGTTGCTCGTCCCGAACGCAAAGTAACGATATATTCGATCGACATCATTTCGTGGGACGCGCCCGTGCTCGAGTTGGAGATTCAGTGCGGGGCCGGCACATACATTCGCTCCCTGGCGAACGACCTGGGCGAGTCGCTGGGGGTCGGCGCCTACCTTTCGGGTTTGACGCGGATCGCCAGCGGCGCTTTTCGCCTTGACCAAAGCATCGCGCTTGATGCTGTAATGCACGACGACCATTGGACGAGCCAAATAATTTCGCCCTTCGACGCGCTGACCGATAAGACTTGCGTTACGCTATCGGCTGATGAGGTTCAACGCGTCCAACAGGGCGGGTTCATCAAGCGGCCCGGCGACATTCAAGCGGAGACAGTCTTCGCCTTTGACTCAAAACAGCAACTTGCCGCCGTACTTGTGCCGCGCGATGAGACTTGGAAACCGCATAAAGTATTCCCGCTGCTGTCTTGATACAATCGGTCTGGGACGAAGTCAAAGCCAAGAACAATGAGACACCTGCGCGATTTTGAAGACGCTGAGCCTATTACAGACTCGCTTGTTACCATCGGCGTTTTTGACGGCGTGCATCGCGGCCATCAAAATCTGATCAGGAATCTCGTGCGATGCGCGCGCGCCGCCGGCCAGCAGGCTATCGTTGTGACGTTTTTCCCCCACCCCGACAAGGTTCTGGACAAAACCACTGAGCGCTACTATCTGACGAGGCCCGAGAAGCGCGCCGAGCTGCTATTGGCGCATGGCGTGGACAGCGTAATCACGCTGCCGTTTGACGAGAATATCCGCCAGCTGTCCGCATCTGCATTTGTCGACAAGTTGGTCCACAATTTGCGAATGAAGGAACTGTGGGTGGGCGCTGACTTCGCCTTGGGCTTCCAGCGCGAGGGCGATGTGCCCTACCTGCGAGCCCAGGGCGCAAGTCACGGCTTTACGGTTAACGCCGTGGATCTGATCACTGATCAAGGCAGCGGCAAGCAAATCAGTAGTTCCCGCGTCCGGGAGCAACTGCGCCACGGTGACGTCGAGAATGCAAGAGAAATGCTGGGGCGTTCCTATGAGTTGGAGGGACTGGTCGTCGCCGGCGAAGGGCGCGGACGCACCATTGGCATCCCGACCGCCAATCTGTCCGTATGGGACGAGCAGCTCGTTCCCGCCAATGGCGTCTACGCCACCTGGGCTGTACTGGGTGATGTCAGATACATGGCCGCAACCAACATCGGCCAGCGCCCAACATTTGCTGGCGAGAACGTAACCGTTGAGGCGCATCTGCTGGATTTCAGCGGCGACATATATGGCGAGAAAATGGAGCTACATTTCGAAAAGCGCCTGCGGGCGGAACGACGCTTCGAGGGGCTGGAGGATCTGGTGGCCCAGATCGACAAAGATATCGCCACGACCCGGCGCCATCTTAATGCCTTTAGCCCCTAGCTAGGCTTTCTTTCGCTTGGGCAGCGCGTAGCCGACGCGCCGCATAAAGGCTTCGTTGCTGCGCCAATTCTTGAGCACTTTGACTCGCGTCTCCAAATGTACTTTGGTCTCCAAAGCCTGCTGCAGATCAGCGCGCGCCGCCACGCCAATACGTTTGATCATGCGCCCGCCCTTGCCAATCACAATGCCCTTCTGCGATTCCCGCTCCACATAGATGACTGCTTCAATCGTGCTGATGCCGGGCGTCTCTTCAAACCACTTTATCTCAACAGCTGCCGAATGGGGAATCTCATCGCCGGTAAACTCGATGACCTTCTCGCGGATAATCTCGCCGGCGATGAAACGCATATTGGCTTCGCTGACTTGCTCTGCCGGGAAATAGCGGGGACCAAGCGGAAGCAGAGGCTTTATACAACTGAGCAAGTCTCCCAGGCCGCGCAGTTCGGTGGCGCTGGTCGTCACTACCTGCGGCGTATCGCTTAGCTCCAGATGCGATCTGTCATCGAAATTCTTGTCGCAGAGGTCGCGCTTGTTTAGGCACAATACGAGCGGTGTATGCCGCGCAAACTGGCCTATCGCGTCGCCAATTTGACGGTCAGCTTTTCGCGGAGCAGAAGAGGCATCGACGATCCAGAGAACGACATCCGCGTCGCGGAGCGCATGCCGCGCTACATTCTGCATATAGTCGCCCAGCAGCGTATGCGGTTTGTGCATGCCCGGTGTATCAACGAATAGAATTTGCGCAGCGTCTGACGTATAGATGCCCAACTGTCGCTGCCGGGTAGTTTGCGGCTTGGGCGTGGCAATCGCCACCTTCTGACCGAGCAGGGCATTGATTAACGTGGACTTGCCGACGTTTGGCCGTCCGATCACCGCGACCAGGCCCGAACGATGATCGTCGCCCCAATCGTCGCTGAATATCGAATCCAACTCATCCATGAGCGCGCCAGGCGTCCAAGCTGTCGAAGCTCGGCAGATGAGCAAGCAGTCGCCCCGGAAAATGTCTGCGATCGCTGGCGATCAAGGCAGAGAGCCGGGCCAGTGGTTCGCGATCGCTGTCTTTAAGGTAAACGAATACATCGTAAGGATGGTCGAAATCCAACTGCTTGAGCAGGACCATGTCTTCATTGCCGCCCTGGCTGAAACCACAGGCATCGGCGCGCGGATAGAGATGCGCGCTCTTCATTAGAAATTCCCACATAGCCTCGCCCACCAGCATCTCGCCATAATCCGCCACGACCAGATCCGGCACGATCGATAGCTGCGGTTTGCCCAAGTAAATGATTCCGAATCGGAGGGTGAGATCGCCTTGCGCCATTATTTCGCCGGCATCAAGACGATGGCGAGACAGCAACGCGCCCGCATCAATGCGCGTCACAATAGCCGCAACTCGTTCTGAGATCGGCTGGCGTTCGGGCATCTTTTGCTTGGTCATCAGGGAGGTCAGTGATGCTCAGGCTCCGCCGGAATGTTGATGTCGTCGAAGCGCTCGAAGGGCCGCGCCCATCCCAGCCAGAAGCCGATGGCTAGCGCGAGAAGCAGCAGGCCGCCCACGATCATCAATCCGAGGGAATGCGTCGCTTCCGCATCCAGCGCTGTTCCGTAAATCACACCTATGGTCGCGCCAAGCATCATAAGCGTCAAGCCAAGTCCGCCGACCATAGCCAATCCGTACAAGGTCAACTTGCTCGGCTGCGGCACATTGCCGTTGCGTTCGTCTGTCACTCGATTACTGCCTTCTTTATGATAAACTGCACAGTCGCTAGGAATTCTGCCTGTCGCCGCACAATACGTCAAGACTGAGAGGGCGCGATGAGCGTTGAGAAAGTACATATCATTCGTCACGGACAAACCGGCTTCAACACCGAGCGGCGGCTGCAAGGCGCGCTGCCCGTGCCCCTCAACGACTGCGGCAGGCAACAGTCGCGTTTGCTGGCGCAATATCTGCGGAGTTGGTCCATCGACGCGATCTATACCAGCCCGCGAACGCGCGCCAAAGAAACCGCTCAGATTATTGGCGGCCACTTGGACAAGACGGTATATGAAGACGAACGCCTGGCTGAGATCGCTTTTGGAGATTTCGAAGGACACACCTTCGCGGAAGTGGCCAAGCTCTACCCGGTCGCCTACGAGAAATGGGAGTCGGGCTATCGGCGTTATCGCGTTCCGGGCGGCGAATCCCGCCTGGATGTGCAGCTGCGCATGCAAGCGGCCTGGGACGAGATCACCAGCGCTAATGACGGCAGCACGACGGTGGCGATCGTCGGGCATAGCTCGGCCATGATGATTTTCCTCGCCAGCATGTTCGCCTTCTTGCCCGCCAAGCCGGTACTGAATACATCGATCACCACGCTCGCGCGCTACCAGGACATCTGGCGGATACAGTCATTTGCCGAAACGCCGCATCTTGAAGAGCCGACAGGATCATCGCTGTAAAGGACAGGCAATTCCAGTACAATCGCGGCGCATTTGCCCGATGACAATTCGGAGAGGACAGACAGGAATGACAACACCGATTCGTATTGCGGTAACCGGCGGCGCCGGCCAGATCGCTTACAATTTGCTCTTTCGCCTTGGCAACGGCGAAGTGTTCGGTCCGCGGCAGCCGGTGATATTGCAGATCCTCGAAATTCCACCAGCGATGGACGCCTTGCGCGGCGTGGTGATGGAATTGCAGGACTGCGCCCAACCGCTTCTGCATAACATCATTATTTCTGATGATCCCGCGGTTGCCTTCAAAGACGCGAATTGGGCCATTCTGGTCGGCGGTATGCCGCGGGGGCCCGGCATGGAGCGCAGCGACCTCATCGCCGCCAACGGGCCCATCTTTGTAGCGCAAGGGAAAGCGATTAACGACTACGCCGCTGCCGATATTCGTGTGCTGGTGGTAGCCAATCCCTGCAATTCCAATTGCCTGGTCGCCAAAGCCAACGCGCCCGATATCCCGGCTGATCGCTGGTACGCGATGACGCGCCTGGACGAGAACCGCGCCGCGTCTCAGCTGGCGCAGAAAGCCGGCATACCTGTCGGCGAGGTGAGCAATGTGGCGATCTGGGGCAACCACAGCGCGACGCAATTCCCCAATTTCGAACACGCGCTCGTCAGGGGAGAATCAGCCGAGGCAGTCATCAGCGACCGTCAATGGCTCGAAGGCGAGTTTATGACAACGGTACAAAAACGCGGCGCGGCTGTCATTAACGCTCGCGGCAAGAGCTCCGCCGCCAGCGCTGCCAATGCCGCCCTCGATACCATCCGCAGCTTGATCAAGCCGACGCCGCCGGGCGACTGGTTCAGCGCCGGCATCCCCAGCGAGGGGAATCCCTACGGGATAGAAAGCGGCCTGATCTATTCCTTCCCGTTAAGGCGCAATGGCGACGGGTCGGTGGAAATCGTCAGCGGGCTATCGCTGAGCGATTACGCGCGGAGCAAAATCCGCGCGACGGAAGCGGAACTTTTAAAAGAGCGCGAGGCGATCAGCGATTTGCTCTGATTGCACAGGCGGCAAGTGAATCTTACGAGGACAAGGTTTGACGCACTGTCCTTTGAAATTGGAGTGAGCGCAAGCGACTGGCGCCAGACTATTCGTCGAGGTCGACGCGCTTGGCTTTCTCCGCCGTCGCCTGGACGAACTCCGGCTCTTCCGGCACGATGGCGGCCATGATGATATAGAGCAGGACACCGGGCCCGCCGGCTATGGCAAACACTACCCAGGCAATCCGTACAAGCGAGACATCCACTCCCAGGTAATCCGCTATGCCAGCGCAGACGCCTGCGACCCGTCGGTCTCCGCGCGAACGATATAGCCGCTTGCGCACATCAATTTTCATGGCTTTGTCTTCTCCAGACTTATGCTTAAGCAACAGTTTTATTGCTCAAGCTACGATTTCCGGCGGGCAGTGACACTCGACGTGAAATCATCCACCCGCTATAACATATACGAGCGAAAACGCACTTTGTCGCGAGATTCGCAATAGGCCCTAGACGCTCTTTAGATGCCGAGACGCGACCGGAAGGGGCTGTCCCCAATGCCGGGATAGACCCGCAACACGCCCCAGAAAGCGCGAATCGCGATCCAGCCTACCGTCACCAGCCAGACAGCGCTGAAAGACTCGACGCTTTCCGTTGGAATTAGCTGAAGACCAAAGAGCCCGGCGACCGTCGCCAGCAGCATGGCATTGCGCAGGTAGCGATAGTCGCTGGTGCCCCAGTGGATCCCGTCCGTGATGAATGCCAGCGCATTTAGCGGCTGTGAGACCGCTGCGATGATCCAAGGCAATGTGAAGGCAAACACGGCGTCGGAGGGCACAAAGGCCTCGCTTGCGATTGGGGTCGCGATCAGCATGGCGAGCATCAGCGCCAGGCCCGCCGCCAGGCTCCAGCGCATGGTCGAATAGGCGACTTGCTTGGCGTGCCCCAGGCTGCCGGAACCGTAGAAGTAACCGACCAGGCTCTGCGCCGTCGTGGCGAAGGCTTCGACGAAGAGCGCGGTGAAGAACCAGACTTGCCGTATGACTTGGTGCGCCGCGCCGGCCTCCGGACCCATCTGCGTGGCCACGCGCGTGGCGACCAATAGGAAGAGCGTCAGCGAGCCGCTGCGGACCAAGAGATCCCGGCTCACGCGCAGCAAGCGGAAACTATCCCGCCAGCTGATGTCGCGGCTCAATCCCAGTCGGCGATGGACTTCCCAAAGCATCCAGATTGCGCCCAGCCACTGGCTCAGCGAACTCGCCAGCGCCGCCCCGGGCACACCCAGCGCCGGCATCGCAGCCCAGCCAAAGATCAGCAAATAGTCCAAGCCGATATTGGCCAGATTGATGACCAGCGCGATCCAGAGCGGCGTCTTCATGTCTTGCAGACCGCGCAGCGCCCCAAAGCCTACGATGACGACCAGCACAGCCGGCGCGCCCAAAAGCCGAAGCTGAATATACTGCGCGGCGAGATCCAGCACCTCTCCCTCCGCACCCAGCGCCCGCGAAACGATAGAAGCGCCAGGAATCAGCAATGCGCTCAAGAGCAAACTGAAGGCGATCCCTACTGCGAACGCCAGGCTGAGGGCGCGCCCGGCGGCGGCTACTTGACCGCGGCCGTACATATGCGCGACATCTGTCTGCGTCGCGATGCCGAGAAATCCAAAGATCCAAAATACGGAACTAAGCGCGCTTGTGCCGACGCCCAATGCAGCCAATGGAGCCGCGCCCAAACGCGCGACGAAGCCGGTGTCGACCAAACCAGTTACAGGTTCCGCGATTAATGACAGCAAGATCGGCAGCGACAGATGGAGAATGGTTCGATTGCGCCGCGTCAAAAAGGGATGGTTGTCCGCCAACTCGGGGCTATGCGTCATCGATTCTTCCTGGCGCTATTGGCGCCGTCCTATCGACGGACTGCTAATCCAGGCGCGCGCCGAGGAAATCGCGGTAGCCATTAACGAAGTCCGCGACGGGCAAGTTCTTTTTGCCGGCCATCTGCAAGGCTGACGGCAGGTAAACGCCTTCGCCCGTGCCGATGGCAATCACCCCGTCCAGTTCGTCAACCTGGCCCGCCGGCAAATTCCCCTCAGCTGCTCGTCCCGAAATGACCTTCAGCTGCTTGCCCTTCCACTGGGTGAAGGCGCCCGGCCATGGCGTGAAGGCGCGCGCCAGTCGTTCGATTTCCGCCGCCGGCCGCGTCCAGTCGATCCTGCCATCGCTCTTCTTGAGCTGGGGCGCGTATGTGGCGAGCGCATCATCCTGAGCCTGCGGCTTGATGTCGCCGGCCAGGTAGCGCGGCAGCGTCTGGCTCAGCAGATCGGCGCCAAGCACAGCCAGCTGATCGTGCAGGCTCTGCCCGGTTTCACTCTGCGAGAGCGCAATGGCATGCCGAGACAGGACCGGCCCGGTATCCAGCCCGGCGTCCAGCAGCATGATGGTCACGCCGCTCTCTTTATCGCCGGCGCGAATGGCGGCTTGGATCGGCGCGGCGCCCCGCCAGCGCGGCAGCAAGGAGGCATGTACATTTAGCGTGCCCCGCCTGGGCATATCGAGGACGGCCTGCGGCAGAATCTGTCCAAACGCGACCACCACAAAGAGATCCGCATCCAGCCCGGCCAGCGCTTCCATCGCCCCCGGCTCACGGATCCGTCGCGGCTGAAGCGTCGGTATGCCGGCTGATTCCGCCAGCTGCTTGACCGGCGACGCCTTGAGTTGCTTGCTGCGCCCCGCCGGTCGATCGGGCTGCGTGACAACCGCGACCACATCATGCGCTGCGATCAGCTGTCGCAGGCTGGGCAGCGCAAAGTCGGGCGTGCCCATGAAGACGATCCTTGCCATAGCGCCTCACTAACCCTGATGGTAGTATCGACCACCATTCTAAGGAACATCGCCGGCTCAGTCTATGTCGCAAAAAGAATGGGCGCTTGCGCAAACCGCGCCAGCCGAACACCTGGGGACTTACAGGGGATTCAGCCCGATCCTGGCGCAGTTGCTCTTCAATCGCGGTTTCGAAGATCCGGCGCGCGCGCAGGAATTCGTCCACAGCCGAAATCTTGATGAAGACCCCTTTGCCCTCAAGGACGTAGAGAAAGCCGTCGATCGCATCAGCCTGGCCATTGAGCGCCAGCAGCCGACAGTTGTCTATGGCGACTTCGATGCGGACGGCGTCTGCGCCACGACGCTCTTGGCCCAAACGCTGAAGCTACTGGGCGCGGCAGTTTCGCCCTATATACCCGACCGCGCCCAGGAAGGCTACGGCTTGAACGCGCCGGCGCTGGAGAAAATGGCGACGGATGGCGTGGAGCTGGTGATCACGGTCGATTGCGGCGTGCGCTCGATCGCGGAAGTTGAGGCGGGTAAAAGCGCCGGGCTGGATATCATCATCACGGATCATCACTCCATCGGTCCGGAGCTGCCGGCGGCGCTGGCCGTGATCAACCCGCGCCAAGACGATTGCGCGGGCGAGCCGGGCATGGCCGGCGTCGGCGTCGCTTTTATGCTGGCCAAGGCGCTGCTACTGCGTCGTTGGGATAGCGACCGCAGCAGTTATCCCGACAACCTGCGCCTGTCTGATTTGCTCGACCTGGTCGCGCTGGGTACTGTGGCGGACATCATGTCGCTGAATATCGGCCTGAACCGGCGCCTGGTGCGGCATGGGCTCGATACCATCAACCAATTCAGGCGGCCCGGCATCGCCGCGCTGGCGCAGGTCGCCGGGCTACGGGCCGGGCAGATCAAAGCGAGCAATATCGGCTTCGGCTTGGGACCGCGCATCAACGCCGCCGGGCGATTGGGCTCGGCGATGGCGGCCTTCGAGCTGCTGTCTGCGCCGACCTTGGCAGACGCCAGGCCCCATGCCGCCCACCTGCAGAACCTGAATCTTGAGCGCCAAGGTCTGACGCGTCAAGCGCAGGCGGCAATCAGCAAGCAAGTCACCGAAACCGGCGACGTCCCCTTGATCTTCGCCGGAGATGAACGCATGCTGCCCGGGATAGTTGGATTGGTGGCCGGGCGACTCACGGAAGAATTTTACCGCCCCGCCGTTGTCCTTGAATTCGGCGAAGAAGAAAGCCGCGCCTCCTGCCGCAGCATTCCCGAGTTCGACATCACCCGCGCCTTGGACGAATGCGCCGACCTGCTAGTAAAGCATGGCGGGCATGCCATGGCCGCCGGATTCACCGTGCTCAATAAGAACATTGATGTGCTCCGCCAGGAGTTGCAGCGCAAAGCGCAGGCGAGTCTTGGCGGACGGCAGCTCAAGCGTCGGCTGCCAATCGACTGCAAAGTTGACCTTTCCCAGATAAACGAGGAATTGCTCGCCGAGCTTGATTTGCTGGAGCCGACCGGGCACGGGAATCCGCAAGCGACATTCTTGACGCGGGATCTGAAAGTCCGGCACTGTCGGCGAGTCGGCGCTGAAGGCCAGCACCTGAAGCTTCGCCTGGCGCGCGACGGCGCCCCGCCAATCGACGCTATCGGTTTCGGCCAGGGCGCTTGGGCGCAAGAACGACTGGACCGTATTGATTGCGTTTATCACCCGGAAATCAACGAGTGGAATGGCAGGCGGTCGCTGCAAATGCGCTTGCTTGATATACGACCCGCGGGAAATCCGGCGAACACTGTTTCCGCTTGACCGCCGCTGGACGGCGTCGTATAGTGGACGCTTATGTCGAAATTGGAGGCCGCTTTGCAGCGATCAGCCAAGCGGGAAGCGGGCGAGCTAAAGTTCTCCTATGGCGGGCAAGCCGTCATCGAAGGCGTGATGATGCGCGGGGCGCATTCCATGGCCGTCGCCGCGCGTGACCCCAAGGGTCAGATCGTTGTGCATGAACAGCCGCTAAGCGCCAGGCTCTACCGCGGACGCATCGCTCGCACGCCTTTTCTGCGCGGCTTGATCGGCCTGTGGGACGCGCTCGGCCTGGGCATCCGCGCGCTGATGTGGTCTGCTGACATCGCCTTGGATGAAGAAGACGACGTCAGTTTCAATGGGCCCATCGGCTGGGCGACCATCGCCGTATCGCTACTCATCGGCGTGGGCATCTTTTTCCTGCTGCCGACCGCTACGGCGACCGGCATCGGCAACTTGCTTGGGCTCAGCACAGCCGCCAACGAGATCGTCGTCGACGACCAGGGAAACGAAACTGTCGTCGCGGCGCAGAGCAGCAATATTCTGGCATACGAGGCGCTGCCCATCGGCCTGGACGCCTTCCTCATCAATCTGATCGAGGGCGTGGTGCAACTGTCGATTCTGGTGGTCTATATCTGGTTCGTCGGCCGGACGACAGACGGCAGGCGAATCTTCGCCTATCACGGAGCGGAGCACAAAACCATCAACGCCTACGAGGCCGGCGACGAGCTGACGCCGGAGATCGTCAGCCGCTACCCCATCGAACACCCGCGCTGTGGCACCGCGTTTTTGCTGACCGTCGTCTTCGTCAGCGTCCTGGTCTTCTCCCTGATTGGGCGCCCGCCTTTCGGCCTGCTGATTTTGTCGCGCGTCGTTTTCATTCCCGTCATTGCCGGCGTGGCCTACGAGTTCCTGAAGTACACCGCCGCCAACCTGGACAAGCCCTGGATCCGCTTCATGATCAAGCCGAATCTGGCGTTGCAGCACTTGACAACCAACGAGCCGAATCTCGACATGATCGAAGTCGCCATCACGTCCTTTAATCGCGTCCTGCTTTCGGAAGGCATACTTGCTGAAGAAGAAGCGCAGATTCCCGAAGCGCGGCCCGACGCGGCGCACATCCCCGGCAGCTAACTTCCTTCTCTATTTAGCGAGGCGTCGGCGCTTACTTCTCGTAGCCCAGGCGCCGCATCATGTCGCCGGCTTCTTTCATGAAGAATTCGCGGTCTCGCCGGTCGAACAAACTGTGCCAGTCGCCGCTTCGGCCGATTCGCGGGCCCGTCGGTAGCGAGCTGCGTCCAAGGCGCATGCCAAGCCTGCCTAACATGCTGTCAAACTTGCTGTCGCCGTCATGCCGGCCGAGCGCGCTTACCGGCTGCAAATTCTGAGTCAGCGATACGTTGAGGAAGTTCGCCATTCTTCTAACAGTGGCTTCGTAGTTGCTTTCGATGTCGTCGTAGGAAACAGCCAGCAAGTTGTCCTTGTCCAGCCAGGATTGCACATGATGCGCCCAGAATCCGGGACGGCTGAAACCGCTGTCGACGCCGGCCAACGCCGATTCGCCCCGCAGAAAACGCGCGAAGGACTGGTTGCGCACCGTCTCGCTGAATGAGCGCATGTAATAATATAGCGATACCATCACATCTCGCCCGTCTCGATGGACATAAATCGTGGGCGAATTCTTCAAAATCGTTCGCGCGAAGAGCCGCTCGTCCAAACCGTTCCAGGATTCGGCGGAGGGCAAATCGTGCACGTTGATAAGCACCTTGCCCTCAAGATTGAGCAGCTGCCGGCGGAAATTCGCCAGCGTGATGGCGGCGTCATGATCCGCCTCCATCTGCTCAAGCGCCATATAGGTATCGCTGATGTCCGGGCTATTGTTGCGCAAGGCGTCAATCGCCCATTGCGTGCCGGAGCGGCGATGCGTGGCGATCACGACCGTATTAAATACAAACACCTATGCCTCCGCCACCATCCGCTTCAATTCGTAAAGCGCGGTCAAGGCCTCTAACGGGCTAAGATCGTCAACCTCGAGCGAGCGCAGCGTCGCTACTACCGGATTCTCCGGCGCATCAAAGAAGCTGAATTGCTGGTGCTGTGGTTTGGGTTTGTATGCGGCGAAATCGCTGCCGCCGGCTTCCAGCTGAGCGAGCAATTCGCGCGCCCTTTCAACCACCGAGCGCGGCATGCCGGCCAACTGCGCCACGTGCACGCCATAACTCTGATCAGCCCCGCCGGGCAGCACACGATGCAAGAATACGATGCCATCGCCCTGCTCCGCCACCGCCACATTGTGGTTCGCCGTACGAGGCAATATATTGGGCAGTTCGGTCAGCTCATGATAATGCGTGGCGAAGAGCGTACGGCAATTCAGGCGCGGATTATTATGAATGAATTCGATGACGGCGCGCGCTATTGCCATGCCGTCGTAGGTCGAAGTGCCGCGGCCGATTTCGTCGAGGATCAGCAAGCTGCGCGGGCTGCTGCCGGAGAGCAGTCGCGCCGTCTCCACCATTTCCACCATGAAGGTGCTCTGGCCGGCGTGGATTTCGTCCTGGGCGCCGATGCGGGCAAATATGCGATCCACCAGCCCGATCGTAGCCGAGTCGGCCGGGACAAAGCTGCCGATCTGCGCCATTAAGGTGATCAGCGCCACCTGTCGGATGTAGGTCGATTTGCCGGACATATTAGGGCCGGTGATGATATGAATCCGCGACATCAAATCGAAGCGGCTGTCGTTGGCGACATAACGGGTCGAGCGCTCGAGAAGTTTCTCGACTACCGGATGCCGTCCGGCCTCGATTTCGAGCACGTTGTCTTCTGTCAGCGTCGGCCGCGCGTAGCCCTCTCGCACCGCCACTTCCGCCAGCGACAAGAACCCGTCCAGGTGCGCGATGGCGTTGGCAGTCTTCAGCAGGCGCTCGCTCTGCGCGCCCACGCTCTGGCATAAGTCGGCAAAGAGCTGCCGCTCCACCGCCAGGATTTCTTCCTCGGCGTTCAACACCCGCGATTCATACTCTTTCAGCTCGGGCGTGATATAGCGCTCTGCGTTGACCAAGGTCTGTTTGCGCAGGTAGTCGTCGGGCACTTTGTCTCTGTGTGCATTTGTGACTTCAATATAGTAGCCGAAGACCTTGTTGTAGCTCACCTTGATGTTGGAGATGCCGGTGCGGCGGCGCTCCTGCGACTCCAAATTGGCGATCCAGTCGCGCGCGTCCTGGGATGCGCTGACGATGGCATCCAGCTCGGGCGCATAACCGTCTCGAATGACGCCGATGGCATTTAATGTCGTCGGCGGATCATCGGTGAGGGCCCGCGAGATCAGCTCAAAGGCCTGCTCGCAAGGGTCAAGACGTTCGGCAATGGCCGTTAGGCTTGGCGTGCTTTCAATCAGTTCGCGTAAACGGGGTATCATGGCCAGGGCCGCTTTGAGCGCCACCAGCTCGCGTGGTCCGGCTTTCCCCATCACAACTCGATTGGTGAGCCGCTCCATATCCGCAACCGGCTTCAGCGCTTCGGCGACTTCGCCTCGCAAGACATCTCCGCCGGTCAAGGCTTCAACGGCATCCAGCCGGGCGTTAAGCCGATTAATTTCCAGCAGCGGCTCGCTCAGCCATTTGCGCAAGAGCCGCCCACCCATCGGCGTCACTGTGCGGCCCAGTATACCCAGCAAGCTGCCTCGCTGCCTGCCGCCGCGAATGGTTTCTACCAGTTCCAGGTTGCGGCGCGTAAACTGATCGAGCACCATAAACGAGTCAGTCGAGTAGGCGCGCAGGGTAGTCAGCTGATCGAGCGACTGCTTCTGTGTCGCGCGCAAATACTGCAAGACGCCGCCGGCCGCCGCCACCGCATCCGGCTGATCATCCAGGCCGAATCCAGCCAGGCTGGAAACACGAAAGTGATCCAGCAGCAGTTGCGCAGCGCCGTCGAATTCGAAGGTCCAGTCTTGCGCCGGGCTCAGATGGATGCCTTCGGGCAATGTCGCGCCCCGCTCCACCCAGATCTCGGGCATGATGACTTCGCGCGGCGCCACCCGCGCCAATTCTTCAAAGGCCCGCAGGCCGATGTCGTCCCCGGCGAACTGCGTCGCGCAGAATTCGCCCGTGGACACATCGGCAAAGGCAATGCCGCAGCGGCGCCAAGTCCCAGATTCGGGATCGCCAATCGGCAGAATGCCCATCAAGTAATTCGACTTGCCATCTTCAAGCAGCGCTGGTTCGACCACGGTGCCGGGCGTCATCACGCGCGTAACCTCGCGCTCTACAATGCCGCGGCCCGTCGGCTCCGTCACTTGATCGCAGACGGCCACGTGGAAGCCCTTTTCGATCAGCTTGGCAATATAGCCGTCGACCGAATGGTAGGGTACGCCGGCCATGGGGATTTTCTCGCCGCCTTTGCGCTGCGCGCGCGATGTCAACGTAATATCGAGCTCGCGGGCGGCTACTTCAGCATCGTCATCAAACATCTCGTAAAAGTCGCCCATGCGGAACATGAGGATGCAATCCGGATATTGGCTTTTGATTTCGAGATACTGCCGCCGCATCGGCGTGACACGAGCCATGAGGTTGTCCCAGCTTTATTGCGTTACATTGCTAAATGCTCGGGCCAATCCATGTTATTCTATCAGCGTCATTTCGCGGCCACAAGCTCAATAGCAGAAATGTTCTAATACGCGCTGTTCCATTTGAATACTTACGATCGGCCGTCTAGCTTGCAGGGCGCGGACAAAACGACATGAACCAATGGAGTGCCTTTGATGGGAAAACAGATCATCGCGATTGACCTGGGCGGAACGCAAATTCGTAGCGCCCGCTGCGACAGCGACCTCAATATATTGCAGCGGGAAAATACGCTTACGCAGGCGGAATCGGGCCCGCAAGCCACAGTGGAGCGGATGAAAGCCTATATCGACAAGGTCATGCCTGCCAATCGCGACGAGATTCAGGGCATCGGGATTTCTTCGCCGGGTCCCTTAAATCCAAAAACGGGCGTGGTCATCGCGCCGCCCAACCTGCCCGGCTGGCGTAATGTGCCGTTGGGGGACATGATCGCGGACGCCTTCAAGCTGCCGGTTTATGTCGGGAACGACGCCAACGTGGCGGCCCTGGCCGAGGCGTGCAAGGGCGCGGCGCAAGGCTGTCGCCACCTGGTCTACATTACGGTGAGCACAGGCATTGGCTCCGGCATCATCAGCGAGGGCCGGCTGGTATCAGGGCGCGCCGGTCTAGCGGCAGAGCTGGGGCATATACCGATCATTGTGGAGCAAAACCGCGTCTCGTCTATCGAGCTGGAAGCGGCCGGACCCGCCATCGCGCGCCGCGTCAAAGCCGCTTTAGCTGATGGCGCCGAGTCAAGAATTACTGACATGGTTGGCGGCGACCTGGAAGGCATTGACGCCAAAGTCGTGGGCATGGCGGCGGCCGCGGGCGATGATCTGGCGATCAGCAATCTGGCCTATGCCGGGCGCATCATCGGGATGGCCATTGTGACGGCACTGCTCCTTTTTAATCCGGAGATCGTCGTGGTCGGCGGCGGCGTGTCCAAGACCGGCGAGCTGCTCTTCGCGCCCATGCGCCAAGCTGTCGAAGCACATATCCTGGACAGCGCATTTGTCCAAGACCTGCGCATAGAGCGAGCTGCGCTGGGCGACGATGTCGCTTTGGTCGGCGCGGCAGCGCTGGTGGCAACCGCCGGCGGCAACATCGACATCAGCGAATTGGACAGGCGCTTCTGATACGCGGCGGTTGGTCCAATGCATTGGACGGGCGCGGCCATGCCGGGTGGTGATACAATTCAGCTATGTTGATGCGCCCCGATTTACGCACGCAGCAGCGAGATTTTCTGCTGGAAATCACGCGCGCGATCACGGCACAACTGGACTTGGGCGAAGTATTGCGCCGCGTGCTGCACGCGTCTCTGGTGATGCTGGCCGGGCGCGTCGGCATCGTCGCCCTTAGCAACAAGCATGACGGCAGATTCTACGTGCGCGCCTTCAGCGGCATCGCTGCCGACACAGTGCCTGAACTCAACGTCAAGCTGCAAGAGCTCATGGACCCCGGCGACGCCGAGGGCTTCAGCCGCGAGTTTCTTAATACCAAGCTGCGCGAGATGGCCGATGCCATTGACGCGAACCTGGCGCAATCCATTGCCATGCCGCTGGTTTTCGCGCGCAACCCTCTGGGGCTGCTCATCGTCTTTCGCTCCTACCAGACCAGCATAACGCCGGAAGACTTGACGACCCTGCAAAGTTTCGCCGACCAAGCCGCCATCGCCGTAAATAACGCCCAGCTATATGGCGACATTCAGCACGAGCATCAGCGCCTGGAAGCCATCATCAACAGCAGCGGCGACGGCGTCCTGATCCTTGATCCGAATCTTACGATTCAGCAAGCCAACGATTCATTCGCGCGCATGTCGGGCTGGCGCAAGGCGGACCTGCTCCATCTGCCCAAACGCGAAGTCATCGTCTGGGCTAATCTGGAGGGCCCGGATCTTGAGGATGCTGGCTGGGCCGGGCAGGCCGCCGATACGCTTTATGTCGAGGGGGACATGATCCGCCGCGACGGCATGTCGCTCGGCATCGGCATAACCTATGCGCCGCTGTTGAATAGCGACGGCAAACTGGAAAGCATCATCGCGAATGTGCGCGACATTACCAACATTCGCAAAGCGCAGGAGATGCAGTCCGTCTTTATCTCGACAATACATCACGAACTGCGCACGCCGATTGCCATCATCAAGGGATACGCCAGTACGCTGGGCCGCGATGATGTCGAGTGGGAGCGAGATGTAATCCGCGAGAAAATGGCGATCATTGAAGACGAGACCGACCGGCTGACCAACCTGGTCGAGGACCTGCTTACCGCCAGCAAGATTCAGTCGGCGCAGGTATTGCAGCTTAACAAAGCCGATGTTGATATAAGCGACCTGGCGGCGCGCTCCGCTGCCCGGCTGGAAAGTCAAGCAGGGCGCCGCATTGAGCTGAGTTTTCCGGAAAACTTCCCGACGATCCTGGGCGACGAGACACGCCTGCGCCAGGTCATCGACAATCTGCTGACGAACGCCATCAAGTACTCGCCCGAAGAAAAGACGATCACGGTTGGCGGGCGCTTCAGCCAGCAGAGCGTCACGGTGTTTGTGCGCGACGAAGGCGCCGGAATCGCGAAAGACGAGATCGACCGCGTCTTCGACCGCTTCTACAGAATCGACAATACCATCACGCGGCGAACGCAGGGGGCCGGCCTTGGCTTGTACCTGGTCAAATCCATTGTAGACGCGCATGGCGGCGAGATTGCGGTGAAAAGCCAGATCGGGGGCGGCTCCACATTTTACTTCACCTTGCCGCGGGATATGCCCGGCCAGCAACGGCCGCAGCGCTGACTTGCGCCCCGTCGGCAGCGCGCGTACTGAACGCAGTAGGCCCCTTGCCTCACCAACTAACAAACCATAGCAATCTCGTTTTTATTCGCTATGCTTTTGGTTCACGAGCAAACTAGCAACGAGTGAGAAGGCTTATGCGAGAGACACCATTGCCCAAAGTATTTTCGAGATTGTTTCCTGTGCTGCTGGCGTTCACGCTGCTGCTTTCCGTCGGCCTGCCCTTGACGGCGCAAGAAGACGCGGAAGCGGAGCCGGTGCAGGTTAGCCCGGTGATGAGAGGTATGCAGGTAGCGCGGGACCTGGTTGAGGAAGACCTTGGCGCGACGATGCGGCTCCGGCGCTGGCGCTTCTACGAAGATAACTGGACCAGCATCGCCAGCATGAGCCTCTACGGGGCCGCCGGCATCGACAATTGCACCGACTCTGTACCATACGATGCAAAGCGCAACGACATACTCTTCGGCTGGACATATATTTTCACGACCACGTCGAACGAGGAATACCAGGCGCGAGTCAGTTTCGACCTGCAAGACTCGGTCATCTGCGATGATATCGTTGTGCCGCCGCAATACACGCCGCCGCCCGCGCCAGAATCCGCCGAGACGGCCGAAGCCCAAGAGGCTGCGATTGCCGTGGGACCGGCCAATGCGGGACCCGCCGGATTCGAACTGGGCGGCCACGTCGCCGGCTTGGATGGAGCAGCCGTTGCGGCGATGAAGAGTTCCGGGATGACATGGGTCAAGAAGCAAGTGAGACATGGCATCTCGGACGGCAGAGATATCATCGCCCAAGCTCATGCCCAGGGCTTCAAGGTGCTGCTGGGCGCGCTCGGCAGCAAGAGCCAGCTGGCGAGCAATTTTGACGGCTATGTCGCGGAATTCGCCGAATATGTGGCGCATCTGGCCAGGCTTGGCGCGGACGCCATTGAAGTGTGGAACGAGCCCAATATCGACCGCGAGTGGCCCGCAGTTCAGATCAACGGCGGCTCATACACGCGGCTGCTGCAAGCCGCATACCAGGCCATCAAGGCGGCCAACCCGGCCACGCTTGTCATTAGCGGCGCGCCGGCGCCAACCGGCTACTTCGGCGCAGCTGGCTGTGGAGACGGCGGCTGCAATGACGATACGTTCATGGCGCAGATGGCGCAAGCCGGCGCCGCCCAATACATGGACTGCCTGGGCTTGCATTACAACGAGGGCGTCCTCAGCCCGACGCAAACCAACGGCGACCCGCGCGGCTACTATCCCACGTACTTCTTTGGAACCATGCTGCAGCGGGGCGCGCAGTACTTTCCCGCTAGCAAAGTCTGCTGGACTGAACTGGGCTATCTGAGCGGCGAAGCCATGCCCTCCGGAATCCCGGCTGGTTTCAATTGGACGCCGAATGATCCGGTGACGGTTGGCGAACAAGCACAGTGGCTGGCGGACGCGGCTCGTCTATCGCGCAATTCCGGGCGCGTTTCGCTGATGATCGTGTGGAATGTGAACTTCACAGCCTGGGGCGCCGATCCTCAGGCCGGTTACGCCATCATTAGGCCCGGCGGCGGCTGCCCCGCGTGCGGCGCGCTTGCCGGCGCAATGGCGGGCTAGGTCCAGCCAAGCCTGTTCAACGATTACAGAAAGGGTCCTGCAAAGTTGCAGGTCCCTTTTCGCTGGCTGGATTAAGCCCGATTTTGACATGTCCAGCGCAATTCGTTATAGTGAGTCGGTTGAAAAAATGCGTTGCCAGAATAGCCCCGGCAACCGAAGTCGGAGAGCCAGGCGAAGCGCCGCAAAGGAGGTGAACCCGGCAATTATGTTGGAGAGTTTCATCATTGCATTTGCTATTCACATTCAACAAGGAGAAACAGCATGACCAGGATGCGTATTGTTGCATTGCTCTTAGTGCTAATCTTGGTATTGCCATCGGCAATAGCCCAGGATGAGCCAGTCATCTACATTTTTAACAATTCCGGCACACTCCAGTTTGACGCCGGCGGCAGCGATCCCGATGTATTGCAGCGCGTGCAAGATCATATCGCCGAGCAATCGGGCGTGCGTCCGGTCACCATTGTTCCAGGCGGCGCTGCCAGCGCGACCGAGCAATTGAACCTCCTGCTAGGCTCGAGTGACCCGGTCGACCTCTTCCAGGCGCCCGGCAATGGCTGGCACGACTACGCCATGGCGATCATCCCGATTACCGATCTGCTGGCGGAGCACGGTCAGAACATCATGCAAGTCATTCCCGAGCAGCAGTGGGATATCATGCGCAACGCCGATGGCGAAATCATGGGCATCCCGCGCTCAACGCCAACCAGCCCCTACATCACCTGGGTGCGACAGGACTGGCTGGACGAGCTCGGCCTGGATGTGCCGACGACCTGGGATGAACTGGAAGCGACGATTGATGCTTTCCGGGAGTATAATCCCGAAGCCATGGTCGCCACGCGCCCGGGGGACATCCGCTGGACGACTCTCGGCGGCTTCACGCCCAATGGCCATTCCAACTGGCTTGACCCTGACGATGGCATGGTTAAGCCTTGGGTCTTGCAGCCGGGCGTCCTCGATTGGGTGACCGAGCTGAATTCCTGGTGGGAAGCCGGTTACTTCTTCCCCGATACTTTCACGAGCTTTGACGCGCCGGAATTGTTCCGCACCTGCAACCTGGGCGTGTGGATGGGCTGGTACTCGCGCATCACGCTGATCACACCGCAAATTGAGAGCGGCTGTGAAGGCATCGCCTGGGCGCGCACCAGCATCACCACCGACATGGGATACATCGCCACCGCTCGCCCGCAGAACGCCAGCGCTTACGCCGTCACGCGCAAAGCGGAGAACCCGGCGGCGGTCATCCAGTTCATGGACTGGGTCTACAGCGCCGATACCACGGACAATCAGTTGACCGCTCGCTACGGCATCAAAGACGAGATGTGGAGCTACCTCGATGAAGATTCCAATTTGGTCAACCCGGACTTGAGCTTCGGCTACGTCAGCGAATACATGCTGCCCAACCTCAATATCGAGATCCGCTACGCACTGGACGACCCGTCCCGCGCTTGGCACGTGGAATACCTTGGCGGGCAGCTGATCGACCTCGGTGACGCCAAGTGGCCCTTTGACGGCGGGCTGGCTTACAATCTGAGCCGGATCGCCGATGAGGTTCCGACTCTGGGCGATCTTACCCGTTTGCTGGATGAGCAGACCATTCTGTTCATCACCGGCCAGCGCCCGCTCGATCAATGGGACGACTTCATGAACGACCTGGAGCGCGCCGGCATTAACGACTGGGTCAACGCCATTTCCGCTCAATACAACGAACTGGGCGGCGTATAGTCCAGTTTCCGCAGATGGCGGGAGGCTGCATGTCTCCCGCCATCTTACATGAGCGCCTGTTCGTAGCTAACTGATACGGCATACGCCTTGCGCTGGGCGAGACCTACTGAATCCAATGGACAAGCCGAACGTACTTTTCATCGCAGTCGACGACTTGCGGACGGCGCTGGGCTGCTACGGCGACGGCAACGCGATTACGCCGAACATCGATCGCCTCGCCGCTGATGGCATGGTTTTCCGGCGCGCCTATTGCCAACAAGCCGTTTGCAACCCCTCGCGCGCCTCGCTGATGACCGGCTTGCGGCCGGATACGATTAAAGTCTGGGACCTAAAATCCCATTTCCGGCATGAGCTGCCGGCCCGGCTGGCCGACCTGCCGCAGCATTGCGGCGGCACGAATTTCCGTGCATCGCGGCCCGATGCCGTCACATTGCCGGAGTATTTCAAGGGACATGGCTATATCGCTCGCTCGGTCGGCAAGATTTATCACGGCTCGCCCCAAGCGCAGGATCCGCAATCCTGGTCTGGCGACGCGCTCCTCAATGTCGTCTGGAAAAGCGACGACTACCTGCTGCCGGAGAATCTAGCGCCCCAGGCTGAAAGCTGGCCCGGCTGCAAGATGGCGGCCACCGAAGCGGCTGATGCGCCCGACAGCGCCTATGGCGATGGCAAAGTCGCCGACGCCGCTTGCAAGATCATCGCTGAATTTGGGGATGAGCCTTTCTTTCTAGCGGTCGGTTTCCGCAAGCCGCACCTGCCCTTCAGCGCGCCCAAGCGCTACTGGGATCGCTATGACGCGAGTGAAATCTCCTCGCCGGAATACGCGGAGAAGCCAGTCGGCATTCCCGACTTCGCCTGGCATAACAGCCGGGAGCTGCGCGGTTACAGCGATGTTCCAGACACCGGCCCCATTCCCGACGATATGGCGCGCAACCTCAGGCACGGCTATTACGCCTGCGTCAGCTTCATGGACGCCCAAGTGGGCAAGCTGCTGGACGCCCTTGATGCGCAAGGACTGCGTGATAACACCCTCATCGTTCTCTGGGGCGACCACGGTTATCACCTGGGCGAGAAGGCGCTTTGGTGCAAAACAAGCAACTACGAACTGGATACGCGCGCGCCGCTGATTATTTCCGCGCCGGGCGCTGGCGCCGGTGAATGCGCCGCGCTCGTCGAGTTCGTCGACATTTACCCGACCTTGCTCGATTGCTGCGGTTTGCCGCCGCGCGCTGACCTGGAAGGCATCAGTTTGGCGCCGCTGCTGCAGCAGCCGGAGCTGCCCTGGAAGACCGCCGCCTTCAGCCAGTTTCCCCGCCCCTGGGCTTATCTCGGCGAGCCGGAAGTGATGGGCTATAGCATGCGCACGGAGCGTTATCGTTATACCGAATGGCAAGACTTTCGCTCGGGCGAGGCGCTTGAGCGGGAGCTGTACGATCACGCTGAAGAGCACGCTGAAATCGACAATATCGCCGGAAACGCGAGCTCCGCGCAGACCTTAAGCGACCTGTCCGCTCGGCTTCGCGCCGGCTGGAGAGGGGCGCTGCCGGGGGCCCATCTCGCTGTCTCCGCACAAGCGTCAGGCGGGGCCCGATGACCGCCCGCAGCAGCATGATGCCGAACAGCCGCTATTCGCCGCCAGTGACCAGCGACGGCAAATGGCGCCGGCTTATGAAACGCATTTGGTTTTACCGTTTTTATTATCTGCTTGCCTTGCCGGGCATCTTGTATTTCATCATATTTCATTATCTGCCCATGATTGGCATCGTGATCGCCTTCAAGGACATCTCGCCCTTCGGCGGCGTCAGCGGCATTATTGAAGCGCCCTGGGTAGGCCTGAAGCACTTCAACCGCTTTTTCAACTCCATCTTCTTTTGGAATGTCATCGAAAACACGGTGGTCATCAGCGGCTTGAAGATCATTTTCGGCTTTCCCGCGCCTATTATATTCGCGCTCATGCTCAATGAGGTCTTTCGCGTCAAGTTCAAGCGCTTCGTGCAGACGGTTTCGTATTTGCCGCACTTCATCTCCTGGGTAGTGACCACGGGGCTGGTGACGGCGCTGGTGGCGACTAGCGGCGGTCTCTTTACGGAATGGCTCAATGAATTGACGGGCGAGCGCTGGACATTCCTGACCAATCCCGATCAATTCCGCGGCATATTGACGCTCACTCACGTCTGGAAAACCATCGGCTGGAGCAGCATTCTTTACCTGGCCGCCATGTCCGCGATTGATCCGGCGCTGTATGAAGCGGCAGCCATCGACGGCGCCAACCGCTATCAAATGGCGCGCCATATCACCCTTCCCAGCATCGCCTTTGTGATCACCATTCTCTTTATATTTGAAATCGGGAATCTGCTCGACGCCGGCTTTGAACAAATCCTGCTGCTTTACTCGCCAGCGGTTTACAGCGTGTCGGATATCATCGATACCTATGTCTATCGCGAAGGCTTGCTGGGCTTAAAATACTCGTTTGCCGCGGCCGTGGGCTTGTTCAAAGGCGTCATGGCCTTCTTGTTCTTGATTGCAGCTAATACCCTGGCCAACCGACTGGGCCAGCCGGGTCTCTGGTAGGAGAAGGCGGATGCTCAAGCTGTCACGCAACGAAAAGTTCGCTCACACCACCATATACTTACTGCTAATTCTGCTGACGCTGGCCTTCCTGATCCCCTTCATCATCGTATTTTCCACCTCGTTCATCAGCGATGCCGAGTTCGCTCGCCGCGGCGGCTACGTGCTCTATCCCGAAGCCCTCTCCACGGGCGCCTACGATATCCTTTTCGGACGCAGCAAGGTCATTCTCAACGCCTACGGTGTGACGCTCTTTCGCGTCGTTGTGGGGACAGGTTTCAACCTCGCTTTCACGATCACCATGGCTTATGCGCTGGCGAAGAGAGACTTGCCGGGCCGGATCCCGCTTACGATATTCGTCTTCATCACCATGGTCTTCAGCGGTGGGCTGATACCGCGCTTTCTTCTCGTCGACGCTTTGGGCCTGCGCAATACGCTCTGGTCGATGGTCTTCCCCGGCCTAATCAACGCCTGGAATATGCTCATTATGCGCAACTTCTTTATGAGCCTGCCTGAGGAGCTATTCGACGCCGCCATCGTCGACGGCGCGTCGCCGCCGACTGTCCTGCTGCGTATCGTGCTGCCGCTATCCATGCCGGTCATCGCCACCATCGGGCTGTTCTATGCTGTCTGGCACTGGAATTCCTGGTTTGACGCCGCGATTTACATTGATAAATCTCATCTCAAGCCGATGCAGATTATCCTGCGCAGCCTGCTCGAAACGACTAATATGCAAGGCCTTGAGGAACTGGCCTTCATTGAAGATCCGCCGCCGGCGGCGTCGTTGCGTTCGGCGCTTATCATTGTCAGTACCGTGCCCGTCCTTTTCATTTATCCCTTTGTCCAGCGCTATTTTGTCAAAGGCATCATGATTGGCGGCATTAAAGGCTAAGTCGAATGTTCAAACAGAATGTCCGGCAGGTCGACCTCTGGCGCAGCGGCAGCGATGGCTACCATACCTATCGCATTCCCGCGCTGGCTGTCACCAAGGACAATACCATTCTCGCTTTCTGCGAAGGGCGCAAACACCACCGCAGCGATTTTGGCGACATCGCGCTGCTGGTCAAGCGCTCGACCGACGGCGGAGCAACCTGGTCGCGCCAGTCAGTCGTTTGGGATGATCCCGGCAATACCAGCGGCAATCCGGCACCGGTGGTCGACTGCGACAGCGGCGCAATCCACCTGCTGATGACCTGGAACCGCGGTGATGACCACGAGCGCGACATCATCGCCGGCAGCAGCAAGGACAGCCGTCGCGTCTATGTGACGACATCCAAGGACGACGGACAGACCTGGTCGAGCCCGGCAGAGATCACCGGCGATGTCAAGCAGTCGGACTGGACCTGGTACGCGACCGGACCGGGACATGGCATCCAGATTCGCAAGGGCGCGCACAGCGGGCGCCTGGTTGTTCCCTGCGATCATATCGAAGCCGGGACCAAGGACTACTACTCGCATATCATCTACAGCGACGACAATGGCGCGAGCTGGCATCGGGGCGGGCGTACGCCCCAGCCCCAGGTGAATGAGTGCGAAGTCGTTGAAATCAGCGGCGGTCGTCTGCTGCTGAATATGCGCAGTTATGCGCCCGGCGAGCGCGCGCGGCAAGTTGCGGTCAGCGCGGACGGCGGCATGTCCTGGGCCGACCAACGCACTGACCCGGCGCTCGTCGAACCCATTTGCCAGGCGAGCATTATCGCTTATCAAAACGACGAGCGGGCGGCGGGCTCGACTCTGCTATTCGCCAACCCAGCCAGCGCCAGCGAGCGCGTCAATATGACACTGCGCGGCAGCCGCGATAAAGGCGCAACCTGGCCCGGCCAAATCGCCTTAAACGCAGGCCCCAGCGCCTATTCGGACCTGGCGGTCGCCCCTGACGGTCGCATCCTTTGCCTCTACGAAGGCGGCGAGAGCCATCCTTACGAATTCCTGCGCCTGGCTTTCGTGGAGCTTGACGCCGGTCAATGACGCTCGGAAATTGTCTGCCTCCGAGCCGGAATTGATGCGCGTTGCGTCGCTTATTTCAACCAATAGGAGACACTTGTGCTGATTCATACACGATCACTCGCCCACAAGGTAAATGACATCTGGCGCAGTCCCGGGCGCTTCACCAAGAACCCCGATATAATCGTCCTGCCCTCCGGGCGCTACATGCTGATCTACAGCGATGTCGACGCGCACTGGTCGCTGCAAGACCAGGTCTTGACCTTGCTGGCCAGCGACGATCAAGGCGCGACCTGGTTCAAGCGCCGCGAGATTGATCGCGCCGACCTGACGCAAGGCGACGAGCGTCTGGTCACGCCGCGTTTGAGCCGGCTCAATGACGGCCGCCTGGTCGTCATAATCGATCATGACGATGACGGCCACTTCCACGAAGACCAGCCGCCCGGCAACTGGCTCTACTGGAGCCAGGACGACGGCGACACCTGGACGGCGGCGCAGACGGATAGCGGCATCGGCGGCTTTGAACCCGACCGGATAATCGACCTGCCCGATGGCGCGCTGGGCGTGACATCACATTTGATGCGCGGCGCCACACAAGAATTCGCCCAAGTCTTATGGACTTCAGACGACGGCGGCAGTTCTTGGTCGGAGCGCAGCACCATCGCGCATAACGGCTATCACCGCTTCTGCGAAGGCGCAATCGTCGTTTTGGACGGCGGCGCGCGGCTGGCCTGCGTTATGCGCGAGAATCATTCGGGAGGCATCCCGTCCTTCGTCGCTTTCTCCAATGACAACGGGCATACCTGGTCAGAACCGCAAATGCTGCCTTTTGCGTTTCATCGACCCTACGCCAAGCAATTGATGGATGGGCGCGTCATGGTGACCGGCCGCCATGTCAACGGGGGCTTGGGCGCCTATGCCTGGGTTGGCGATTTAGAACAGGAGGCCGGCGAATATGCAATCGGCGGACCGCGGCGGAAATACAGCGCCGAATTGCGGGACGGCGCGCTGCTCATCGAGAATCTCCCCGAGCACGAATGCCGCTACACTTTGCTGCCGCCGGAGTCAGCCTTCAGCGCAGTTGACTTCGAGGCGGAGGTCCGCGTTGAAGCCTCAGCCGGGCATAGCGGCGTCGCCTTTATGTCCATCTCGCGCCTGGGCCAACTGCTGACAATCGCGCCCGACTATATTGCGATAAGCCGCGGCCGGCATGATATGCGGCATCCTGCCGACATGACGCGCTATCATCGCGTCGGCTTGCATCATCATCGCGGCTGGCTGCAGGTCAAGCTCGATGGCGAGACTGTGATGCACCGATGCGTATTTCGCGAAGAATGGCCGGCTGGCGATTTTCATGGCGGCAACCCTTTGCGGCGCGCGCAGTTCGGCCAGTTCGGCGATAGCGGCCGCAGCTATTGGCGACGCGTCAGCTATGCGCTGGGCAACCCCAACCTGCCTGACTTTGAATGGACGTGGGACGCCGCTTCCGGCGCATACCCGGATCAGTATCAGCGCGAGCGTATGATACAGTTGCACGGCAATCATCCCGCCCAGGCGCCCTGGCCAGACCATGGTTATTCGTCCTGGATTCAACGCGAGGACGGCAGCATCTATCTGGTCGACTACAGCAATGCCGGCGATATTGCCGATACCGCCCACTTGGTCGGCCTAAACATTGACTTGGAGGATATTCGTTGATGCGGCCCAACATTTTGTGGATCTGCACCGACCAGCAACGCTACGACACCATCGGCGCATTGAACAACACACAGTTGCGCACGCCGAACATCGACAGGCTGGTCGAAAACGGCGTCAGCTTTGAGCGCGCCTACTGCCAGAGCCCGATCTGCACACCAAGCCGCGCCAGCTTCCTCACCGGCATGTATCCCAGTAGCGTACACGGCTGCGGCAACGGCAATGAGTATTGGGCGGAGGCTGCGCCGCTGGTTAGCGCGCTGCTGGCGGATGCCGGCTACGATTGCGCGTTGGCGGGCAAACTGCACCTGGCCGGCGCTGAAGGGCGCATTGAACCGCGGCCGCAACACGACGGTTATCGAGTATTTCACTGGAGCCACGGTCCGCACGCCAGATGGGAGACCGGCCACGACTACGCCGACTGGCTTCAGCAACAGGGACACGATCTGGCGGAAATGCTGGAGCATCCTCAAGACACGCCGCCGGAGCTGCATCAAACCCGTTGGTGCAGCGACCGCGCTATTGATTTCATCAAGGCTGATCACGCTGGAAAGCCCTGGCTGATGAGCGTCAACATCTTTGATCCGCACGCGCCATTTGACCCGCCGCAAGCCTATATGGATCGCTTTGACATCGACACGATGCCCGGTCCCAAATTCCGCGAGAGTGACTTGGCGGCGCAAGCGAAGTTAAGCGCCATCGACTTCCAGACTACCGCTCGCCGACCGGAAGAATTTAACGCCAAGCGCATCCAGGCCGCCTACTACGCCATGATTGAGCAGATCGACGATAATGTCGGACGGATGATGGACGCGCTGGAAGGGAGCGGGCAGCTGAAAAACACAGTGGTCATTTTCACTAGCGATCATGGTGAAATGCTGGGCGATCACGGCCTGCTGCTCAAGGGCTGCCGCTTCTACGAGGGCTTGGTACGCGTGCCGCTTATCCTGTCCTGGCCCGAGCGATTCTTGAGCGGCGCACGTCGTCAATCCCTGGTCGAACTAATCGACATCGCGCCCACCCTGCTGGAGCTGGCGGGCGTCGCCATACCCAAGCGCATGCAAGGCAAATCCTTGGGCAAGCTGCTCGCGGACCCGGGAGCGGCCGATCGCCATCGTGAGGCTGTGCGTTGCGAATACTACCGCGCGCTTAACCCCTTGGTTCGCGAAGGCATCAATGGCACGTACGCCACCATGATCCGCGATGAGCGCTACAAGTTGGTGGTTTATCACGGGCGCCGAATCGGCGAATTGTTCGACCTGGCAAACGACCCTTATGAGTTCGACAATTTATGGGACGACCCCGCATTGACCGAGACGAAGCTAAAGCTGATGCAGCGTAGTTTTGACGCGCTGGCGCTGGCGACCGATACCGGCCCCGAGCAACTCACTGGACACTGAAAGCGATGCTGTTTCAACGTCAAGATCTCTTCTCGCGCGATACCGGCGGCTATACCATGTATCGGATTCCGGGCATCTGCGTCTCGCCCGGCGGCGTGGCCCTGGCCCATGCCGAAGCGCGATACGGCCGTGGCGGCGACTGGGACAAGATAGATATCGTCATGCGCCGCAGTGTCGACCAGGGCGCAACCTGGGACGAGCCGCGCCGTCTCCTGGACCACCGGGACTTTGGCGATGGTCCGCTGCACAACGTCAATACGATTGTCGATAGCACTACGGGCGCCGTACATGTCCTGTTCTGTTACGGCTACGCCCGCGCCTTCGCTATGCATTCGCTCGACGATGGAGCGACATTCAGCGCGCCGCGCGAAATCACTGCCGTATTTGAAGACTTCCGCCACGAGTATGACTGGGGCGTCCTGGCCATCGGCCTGCCCAATGGCATCCGATTGCGGCGATCCGGTCGGCTGATCATCCCGGTCTGGCTCTCGACATCGCGAACCAGCGCGCACCGCCCCAACCGCTGCGCCACCATCTACAGCGACGATGACGGCGCAACATGGCAGCGCGGCGAGATGATTCCCGATACCGTGCCCAATCTCAACGAAACCGGTATTGTTGAACTGGAGGACGGGTCGATGCTGCTAAACATGCGCAACGGCAGCGGTGTGCAGCGCCGCCTCATCAGCCGCAGCCGCGATGGCATCAGCGGATGGTCCATCCCGCAACTCGACCCGCAGTTGCTTGAGCCAACTTGCCAGGGCACACTCTTCCGCCACAGTTGGGCGGAGGAAGACGCGAGCCGCATCCTCTTCTGCAACCCGGACAATATCGACGGCGAAGACGCCAAAGGCTCGTCAATCTTCCGCACGCGCAAGAACTTGGCGGTCAAACTCTCCTTTGACGAATGCCAATCCTGGGCTTTCGCGAAGATCATCGAGCCCGGTTACGCCGGTTACAGCGCGCTGGCGGTCGGCGCGGACAAGACCGTGCTCTGCCTGTTTGAGCGCGGCGACGCCTCCAGCGGGAATACCGACGATCACTTGACCCTGGCGCGCTTTGATCTCGAGTGGTTGATGCAGGGCGCGGCCAACAATGCCTGAGCAGCCGAACATCATCATGATTCTCTGTGATGAGCTGCGCGCGGATGCGCTTGGCTGCTTCGGCAATCCTATCGTAAAGACGCCAAACATTGATCGGCTGGCGCGGGAAGGAGCGCGATTCACGCAGTGTTTCGTCACTCAACCCACCTGCACGCCAAGCCGCGCCTCGATCTTGACCGGCTGCTATCCCTCCGCATTGCATACGCGCATGGTCGGCTGTTATACGCCGGACGACGAGCGGTTTCTGCCGCGCGTATTGTCGAATGCGGGCTATCGCAGGGCTTCAATCGGCAAGATTCATCTGGCGCCGCAAGCCGCTGAACCGGAACTTGTCGCCCAGGCGCTTGCTGACGATGGCGGCAGCTATTACGGCTTTCAAGCAGTCGATCTTGTCAACGGCCACGGCAGCCGCTGCTTCGGCAATCGCTACACGGAATGGCTGCGCGAGCGCGTGCCGGACCTTGACGAACGCCAAGCGAATACTACCCCCTATGAAAATGGCGTGAATTGCTGGCGCTGGAATCTGCCCGAGTCGGTCCACTCCAGCCATTATATTGCCGACCGTGCCATCGACTTCCTGGAGACAGCGAGCGAAGCGCCCTACTTTCTTCACATCTCATTTCCCGATCCTCATTATCCTTTCACTGTGCCGGAACCGTGGTCCAGTCGCTACGACCCGGCTGACATGCCGCCGCCGATACCAGCGGTTTCTGAGTCCTTCGACATGCCGGATTTGCACGAGCGAGTTTATCGCGGGCCGCAGACGCCAGCATCAGACGGCGCGCGACCCAGGGATCGCGTCATCGGCACGCCGCCGCACAACTATGGGACCTACGACGAGGACGACTGGCGGCAGGTCAAAGCCATCTACTACGGCATGGTCTCCCTGCTTGACCACAGCGTCGGCCGGATACTTAAGGCGGTTGATCGGCTGGGCATGAATGACAATACGATCATCGTCTTTGTCTCAGACCACGGCGATTATCTGGGCGATCACGGCATGTATGGCAAGGGGCTGACTTACGAAAGCGCCCTGCGGACGCCACTCATTTTCCGCGGTCCCGGCGTCGCCGCTGATCAAACGATCAGCAGTGTGGAATCCACGCTTGATATCGCGCCGACGCTTTTGGAATTCGCAGGCGCCTCTGAGCCTGAGGGGGTTCAGGGCTGCTCGCTGATGCCGCTCTTGGCGGGCGCAGACCAGCCGCGCCCCGGCGCCGCTTTGGTGGAAAACGACGATGACTTCGCCGCCTTGCGGATGCGCACTTTGATTACGCCGCGCTGGAGACTGACTCATTATCACGCGCAAGACTGGGGCGAACTCATAGACCGCGAGCGTGATCCGCTAGAGATGCGGAATCTGTGGAATGATCCGGCCCACGCCGCAGTTAAGCAGAAGCTTTTGATTCAGCTGCTGGATGAGGTTGGGGCTAGCATCAACATGCGCAACGGAAGAAGGCAGCAGCCCAGCGCGCCGGTCCCCAAATGGCGAGCTTTGGCAGGCGGAACTTGACTGAGTTTGCTGACAATTGCGAACTTCATTCGTCGAAGCTCTGCACCCACAAGTCAGTGAAGCGGCACGTGGTATCCACCGCTTCATAGTTGACCACGGCAATGCCAATGCTGCCGGTTCTCGGTTGCGACTCCAGACTGCCGACGTAGACTTCGTCCAGAAAATAGTGCATTTCTTCGTCCGTCGCGATGACAAGCAGGTAGTGCTGGGGATCTTCAGTAGCGGCGCGCTTCCCGTAGAGGCCGGGCTCAAAGGCATCGCCGCTGCGCCGCGAAACACCGAAGTCACCGTCTTCGGTCACGTAGGCCAAAGTATAGTGATTGTCGTCATTGAAGTGGAAGAATATGCCGCAGCCGCCGTTGCCAGCCCCGGCAGTTCCCAGCCTAAGGGAGGCGCCGAGCGCAAACTGTTCATACATCCGTTGGGAGGAGATGGCGATACGCGTCACGCCCGCGCGCGCATGACGCACGGAGCTCTCCGGCTGAACGAAGCCGACGTTGCGGCCGGCCGGCGCCAACTGTTTGCGCGCCAGGTCAAGCGCCATCAAGTAATTCTGCCGTTCGACAACCCGCTGTGGAAAGAGAATCCGGTCGTTGACACGCGTGGGCAGGGTCAGCAGGGTTTCCAGCACGGCAAAGGACATCAGCCCGCCCGTGACTTCATCCGTGCGCATAGCGATGCCGAAACCGCCTGCGATTGGCGCTGCGCTGCCGGACGCGGAGCCAACGACCTGTCCGTTGTAAACGGCGTCGAAGTGCTGTCCGCTGGCTAAAATGCCCAGGCGAAAATCCTTCTCGCCGGGCAGGATCGCCGGATGAGTCGACCAATACTTGAGTTGCACGCGTTCGCCGTTATCGAAGCGGTCCAGGCGCCAGTAACCGGTCTTGCTAAGCAGCAGCCGGTGGTAATTCTCGTTGTCGATGTAACGGAAGACCAAACCCACATTCCAGTCTGCGGCTGAGGTTACTTCGTGAAATGTCGCCTGGAAGTAAAGATCCTGGGCTTGCGGGAAGTGTTCAGCCTGCACCACGGCCGAGCGCGCGAAACCTTGCAACTCGACTGCAAACAGGCTGGATTCTGAAATGTCGATTGCCGTATCGCTGAGTACAACCTTCCACTCGGTTTTTTCCATCGTGGCATCGTGCAGCGCCAGCACATCATAGCCGGGCAGGAAATAGAGGCGATAGTCGCCGCTGCTGCCGGCATGGCCGCTCAACACGATTGAATAGGTCGAGGTTTTGGGCAACACAAAAGCCTGAATGGCCGCATCTCGCGTGGCGGGGTAGTCAAAGTCGTCACTTGCGTGGATCAGCTCGTCATTGCTGTCGAAGATCTCGATGACGGGATCCAGCGAGCCATCAAGGGATTCCACGCGCAAAGACACAAGCGTTAATTCCAGGGCGTTGACGGCAAAGCGGTGGGTTTCACCGGAGGCCAAGCTGCCTTCGACGATGTCGCCGAGGCTCAGTCTGGCGCCTTGCGCTCGTAGAGGCGAGACAGCAGTGAGGATAGCGGCAATGCAGAATGCGACTCGGCCCAGCAGCGTCATTTTTCTTTGGGCATCCAGGAGGTATAGGTGTCCGCCAGATAATCGAGGTAGGCATGGTAGTCTTCCAGCGACATTTCCGCGCCAAATTCGCCACGATGAAACTCGGCTTGGGCGATCCGGCGCTGGCTGCCGGCTTCGCGCAAATCACGCGTTTCGTCTTTCTTCTTCTTCTTGCGCTGATACTTCTGCGACAGTCGCGAAAGCGGCAAGGCATCGAAGTCCGCGGGCGAGGCGATGCTGTAGCTGACGATAAACTCGCCGTCCTGCTCCAGCGCGTTGGCCACGACATACCAGCCCTTGGGCACGCGCGGGTGGCGCTTGGCTTCAAAATGCCACTGGAGCAAGTTGACGTTGCCCGCGGCATCGATTTCGCCTTGAATTTTATTGCCCTTGACCAACAAGATCACATCGTCGACGAATTGAATGGCGCGATTGCTGGGCCAGTACCTCTTGCTCAGGTAATCAGCGCCATAAGTCATGGCTACGGCGATGGCCAGAGACGCGCCCAATGTGATCAACCCGCCATTGGGGAAAATGGTATTGATAATCAAGTAGCAGCCTATGGCGCCAAAAAAGAAGGTGAGGCAACCCAGCATACGAACGCCGGAGTGTTCTCGGTCGACTTCAAATTCGAGGCTGGGCATTTCGCCGGGCGGGCCTAGTTTCTGCAATTTAGCGGCTCCCGCTGGTCACTGTGCTGGAGATCAAGTTTTGCATAGGCTCAACATAATAATTGAATTCGAGCATGTTTCAATAGTAGCGCATCGGGCGGAGGAGCGCATCTGCCGTCCGCATCAAGACCTGTTCCAATTCAGAGCGATGCGATTTTCGTTGGGTTGTAGACAGGAATATTCACCACAGAGGGCACAGAAGTAAATGCAAGTAAGTAATGAGAATGTGGAATGCCTCTTTTCTTACCCCATCCCCCGGCCCCTTGCCCCAGCGAGCTAGGGAAGGGGAGCTTTTCTAGCGAGTTTGTTTTCTGCATGATTAACTTGCATTTACTGAGAACAGAGAACGATTTGCGCATTTATTCAGCTGGGTATGTCTTCATGGTTTTCCGATTCCATTCTGGAGACCTGGTCGCAGACGACTTCACAGTAGTTTTCTGTCCGACGCAAATATTTTTTCGGACAGAAAATCCTTCTGCGGGAAATTAATGTAGACGAAGGTTTTGGCAAAGCAGCATGATCTGACCTCGGATTCATTTCGCTCCCATGCGAGTGTAGCGTAATGCTGGCTGTCGGAGGCGACTGAATGGTCGCGCAATACCCGGCATCTCAAACGAAGCTGATATGGGCGTAAACTGCCAAGATGGTTCAGGCCTTTGCGGGATTCACCAGGGAATCCGTTTCCACCAGATGCCGGTGCACTCGGGCAGGATGACATCGCTGCCGGTGAGGCATTCGTCCGCCAGCGCGTCGCCGAAGAAGAAACGGGTCAGCTCATCCGCTTCCGCCGGCGAGGCGAATTGGAAGTCGGTGCGAATCCAGCGCGATTGGAAGCCATGCCGCTCTTGCCAATGCCGGTAAAGCCGCGCCAGCTTGTCCGTCGGCTGTGGACGTCGCCGCCCGGTTCCAAGCGTTTCGATCAGTACTGCTGTGCCGCCCGGCTTCAGGATGCGCGCCATCTCGGCCAGCATGGCGTCGGTCCGCGAAAGCCAGTCTTCGGGATGCCAGCCCATGACATGGGCGAAACTCCAGCCTTCTATGACGAGATCGGCGCAATTGGATGCCAGGGGCATGCGCCCATTTTCACCCAAGGCGGCGTACCAATTGGCCATGCCGGTCGCGCGCATTTGTGGCGCCAACTGCCGCAACATCGCGGGCTCGATGTCGAATGCGTATATCCGTTTCACCAGCACGGAAAGCAAGCGCGTCAGCCGGCCGGTGCCGGCGCCGAATTCCACCACGCGCAGTCCGTCGAGCGGGCTGATTTCGTTAAGCACGGCGAAAAGGTTGCCCTGCGCATCTTCGCGCGCTACCAGCCGGTCGTACTTTTCAGCGCGATGGCGGTAGATGTTTTGGAAGAAGTTACGCCGCGCAGTCACGGTATGAAGCGATGGCCCGGGAATGGATCAGGCGCTGAATTCGACCAGGAGCGCGTCGAAGCGACCGCGGTCGATCTGTGGATATCGCATCAATTGCGATTCAAATACGCGCATGTACGCAGATATTTGCTCGCGCGTATAGGCTTCGAAGCGCAGCGTCACGGCCGGCTGCGTATTGCTGGCCCGCACCAGCCCCCAGCCGCTATCGAATATCACGCGCGCGCCATCTACCGTCACGACCTGGTACTGGCCCTGCAGGCTCGCAGTCATCTCATCGATCATTTTGAATTTTAGGTCGTCAGGGGCGGAAAGCACGATCTCGGGCGTGGCGACCAGTTTGGGGATGTCGGCAAAGATTTGGGCGATCGATTGCTGGGAGCGGCTGATTATCTCCAGCGTCTTCAGCGCGACCAGTGGCGCGTCGTCGAAGCCGTAGTAATCCTCGCCGATGAAGAGGTGTCCGCTGACCTCCCCACCCAGGAGAGAGCCGATCTCGTTCATCTTTTGTTTCATCAGGCTGTGGCCGGATTTCCACATTACCGGCACACCGCCGTACTTGGAGATTTCATCCGGCAAGGCTTGCGACGCTTTAACATCAAAGACCACGGGCGTGCCGGGATGACGACTCAACAGGTCGCGGGCCAGCAGCGCCAGCAGTCGATCGGCCGCGATATGATGGCCGTGATTGTCGATGAAGCCGCAGCGGTCGCTGTCGCCGTCGAAAGCCAAGCCCAGGTCCGCCCCCAGCTCGACCACTTTGGCCTCCAAGTCGCGGGTCATCTCCGGGTCTTCGGGGTTGGGCAAGTGGTTGGGGAATGTCCCATCCGGCTCGCAGTACAGGCACTCGACATCCAGACCCAGCGCTGCCAGCACCGGCGGCACATAAGTACCGCTCAAGCCGTTGCCGGCGTCGAGCACAACCTTCAGCGGCTTGGCCATCGCGACTTTGCTTTGAATGGCCGACATGTGCTGGTGAATCATATCGGCATCTTCCGATACCGATGCTGCGCCTTCCGCGAATGATTCCTTGTCGATGATTTGCAGCAAGTCTTGAATCTGCTGACCGGCCAGGGCGAGCTTGCCATAAGCCATCTTGATACCGTTGTAGCGCGTATCCAGGTGGCTGCCCGTGACCATGACGCCGGCGCCAGCGCCATCATAGGAGGCGGACGCGAAGTAAACGGTCGGCGTCAGGACTTCGCCGATATCGGTGACGGGCAATCCGGTCGATGCCAGGCCTTTAATGACGGCGGACTTTAGCGGCCCTGAAGTGAGCCGATTATCGGAGCCGACGAAGATTCTCTCCGACCCGAAATGCCGCGGCAGATATGTGCCCAGCGCTTTACCCACAAGCAGAGCAACCTCGGGGGTCAGCTGGGGCGAGCCACCGGCGGCGATACCGCGGATATCGTATTTGCGGAAAATCGATTGATCGAGTGTCGCCATGGATACCCCTAACTTATCTGTCGTCTTTGCCGTATTTTCGCCGCACGTCAAGTCGCGCGCCTTAGCGGAACGAGAATTCCAGGCCGCCGCCACGTTTGCGGCTGGAGCTGATGCGCACCTCGGCCCCTTCTTCCGGATTAGTTCGCAGCAGGAAATCCGCCAGCGGCTCGCGCAGATTGCGTCGGAGAATGCGCCGCAGCGGACGGGCGCCGTATTCGGGCTCGTCGTTCTGGTCCAGCAGCCACTTTTTTGCGCCGTCGGTGAAGGTCAGCGTGAGCCCACTTTCTTTGGCCAGCTTATTCTCTTTCGCGATAAGCAATTCCAGAATCAGCACAAAGTCGTCGTCGCTCAGGGCGTTGAACAAGATGACTTCGTCCAGGCGATTGACGAATTCCGGGCGCAGGAAGTCGAGCACCTCGTCCATGATGCGCTCGCGCAGGTCATCGGTGATCTGCCGCACCATAAGATGCTCCGAGCCGATATTGCTGGTCATGATCACAACCGCCTCGCTGAAGCGCGCGACATTGCCGCGGCCGTCGGTGAGCCGCCCTTCTTCCATCACTTGCAGCAGCACATCCATGATGCGCGGATGCGCCTTTTCGATCTCGTCCAGGAGTACGATGGTATAGGGCTGCTGCCTAATCCGCTCGGTGAGTTGCCCGCCTTCGTCGCTGCCGACATAGCCGACGGCCGAGCCAATCAGCCGGTTGATGCTGCTCTCGTCCTTGTATTCGCTCATATCGAGCGGGAAGAGGGTTTCCTCGCTGCCGAACATGAAGTCGGCCAGCACCCGCGCCAGTTCAGTTTTGCCGATGCCCGTCGGGCCGAGGAACAAGAACGTTCCGATGGGGCGCCGCGGGTCTTTCAAGCCTACGCGGGCCGTCTTGATGGCGCGGCTGACCAGCTGCACGGCTTCTTGCTGGCCGATCAAGCGCTGGCTGAGGTGCTCGACCATATTTGCGTAGCGCAGGCGTTCGTCAGCGCCCAGCTTGGTCACCGGAATGCCGGTCATCTGGCTGGTGACCAGGGTGACATCTTCTACATCCAGTTGGGCGTCGTTGTTTTCCGGCTTGAAAGCCAGGTGCGCCTGTTTGCCCATATTGACCATGGCGGCGGTTCGGTGCAACAATTGCTCGGCACTTTGCGGCAGCGGATTGATGGTGAGATAGCGCTGCGCCATACGCGCCGCCATTTTTAGCGCCTCGTGCTCCACCGTGATCTGATAATCGGATTCCAAGTGCGGGGAGACCACCTCAAGGATGCGCACGGTTTCATCCAGCGAGGGCTCGTCGACGCGGATGACCTGGCTGTTTTCCATGATGGCGCTTACGCCTTGGATGCGCGCTTCGAATTCCTGCAAACTAGTCGTGCAGATGACGACGGGATCATCGCTCAGAAAGGCCTTCTGCACTAGAGAAGTCGCTTTGTTGAAGTCGGCCTTGATGGGGCCGCCGAAGAAGCGATGTATCAGCGGCAGAAAGAGGATGCCATTACGCGCCGCGCTCATGCCCGCGCGAAAGGCTTCCTGGTCGCCGTCCAGAAGCGCCGTTTCGCTGATCTGCACCAGGTTGTGCAAGCCGGCGGGCCCTTTGTCCTCCGCCATCAGCAGCGCCAGGCTGTAGGCCAGCGCGCGCTTACCAACGCCATCGGGTCCGATCAGGATGATGTGCCGGTTTACCGACTGCGTCAGCACGTTGATCATGTTGCGCAGCAGGTCTTCGCGGAAGTGCACGGCGCGCAGCAGTCCGCGGCGGGCGCGATTGACGTAGTCAACCGTGGTGCTATCTTCGCGCGCCGGGATGATTTGGCTGCCGTCGGAGTAGGCGTCTTTGATCGACTTGGGCGTGATGCTGAATTGGCGCAGGATGCCGCCGGTGCTGACTGAAGTTTCCGCCAGAACAGCGAGGGCGTGGTCGGTGTCGATCTTCTGCTGGTTCATCGAATTGGCGATGGTCAAGCCGTCGTCCAGCAAGACAATGGACTGCCGGCTGAGCGGCACTTTCTTGTTGCCGATGGCGACAAAGTCCAGGCTGCCGTCGGGATCGCGCCGCGACTGAATGGCGACTTTGACCTGCCGCTCCAGGCGTTCCAGGTCGACGCCTCGGCTGGACTCGAACATGGTAAGCATGCGATGGGCCGCAGTGTTCTCACGTCTCATCAAGGCGAGCAGCACCATTTCGGGCATAATCGACGACTTGCGATGCTTTTCCAGCAGCGGCACGGCGTCATTCAGGACGGCGTCCATATCTTTGGAGATTAGGTCTGGATTTAGGGTCGACATGTCAAGACTAAGTCCCGGTCCGTTTCCCAGCTTGAATCATCCGGAGCAGCGCCATTATAGCCCAAGCCAGCGGGCCTCGCCTAGTATGGCTGGCCTGGATTCCAGCGCTGGCGCGACACACTATTTTGCCGCGGATTGCGTTTGATTTGCATAAGAAAAACTTTGCGGCCGGCCTCTGACGAAGACACCGCTAGAATTCGTTTTTCTGGATGAACATGAAATGAAGAAAGTTAAAGCGGTCTTCGCCGGTGAGCAGGCGGGGGCGCGCGCGGTCGTCGATGATGCCGGGGAAGACTTCAACCGTGAGCAGTCGGCCATCGTAGATGTACAGGGTATCCAGGAAAAACCGCCGATTGCCCCAGGGCAACTGGTCGAAGTAGAGGTTGCCCAGGCCGTAATGTATGAAGGCGGTCTCGCCGCGTCCGGTGGGATAGAATTCATAGGTCATGGGTTTGTGCTCGGCGGTGCCGATGACGATATCCGCGCCCCATTCGGCGAAGGTCCGGTAGGCAAACTTTTGCCCGTCAGTCGGGGTGAAGCGCTCAAATTCGCGATATTGAACCGTCAGCAGCACCAGGTCGACTTGTGCCGCCAGTACAGCCAGCGCCTCGCGCAGCCAATTGCGGTCGCAGGCGGCCGCCCCCGGTCTAGGCCCGTAAATCGAGTTGGGGTCGTCGTTGGCAATGGCGTAGGCCGGTCCCACTTCGTTGCAGGCGATCCAGCCGATGCGCGAGCCCTTATGCTCGAGAATTAGCGGCTGGCGCGCCGCGTTCGGGTCTCGTCCGCCGCCAACCAGCGCAATGCCGCGCTGCTCGAAATAGTCCAACGCGCGCAGCAGCGGCTCGTAGCCGAAGTCGTTGATATGATTGCCGGTCAGGTCGACCACGTCAACATCGAGCAGGTCGAAAATCGCGGCATGTTCGGGCTTCATACACATGCTGTAATTGCTGCCAGCCCTGCCCACAAAGCCCATGTCCGGGCAGGCAGGCGCTATTGATGCCTCGTTGGTGATCTGAAAGTAATCTGAGCGGCGAACGTAGTCGCGAATGCCGCTGGCAGCGCGCTCCACGCCGATGGCGTCAATCGCGGGCAACGTATGCCGGGCGAGCGCCGTCGTGCCGGAGAGCGTAATGCGAGTCAGCTTGTCGCGGCTGAAGTTGGGAAAGTCGGACTCGAATACCAGCGCATAATGGTCAAGTTGATCCACAACAGGCATATCATCCAGCCATAAAACGCGCAGACGCATCTCCAGCTCGTTGGCTGGCAGCAGCGTAAAACTGCGCTTGTCCCGCCAGAGGGCATTAAAGAGCTGATCGTGAGCGACAATCCTGATGCCAGCGTGGAAGGTAAAGCCGTGTTGACGCAGACGGGCCGCGGCGGGCTCGCTTAGGATCAGCCGGCCGTCGTAATGCCCGGCCAGCAGCGCCGCGAGCTCGGCAGAGTCGATGGATGCGAGCAATGCGCCAAATCCCGCAGCCGGCAGCCAAAGCTCGAGTTCGTCTCGGCTGCCGCGTCCATCAGCTGTATTGGCCGCGACTTCAGGTGAAAACGCGCCCGCGTAAAAGGCTAGGTAATCGTCGATATTGCGCGACCAGGACGCCTCGCTGTGATCGCCGCCGGGATAAACGATGTACTCGTGCGGCGCCCCGCTCGCAGCCAAATTGACATGCATTTGCTCAATGCCGGCCGCAGCGTGATCATTTGTGCCGCGGTCCAGCCATAACTTGAGATGCGTGTCGGGCGAGAGCGCAACTGCCAGATTCAAAGGATTGTAAGCAGCCGCTACGTGGTCGGCGTCGAAGAAGGGGCTGTGGCCGCCGATGGCGACGAATTGATCGGGGAAGCGCAAGCCGAGATGATAAGCCCAGAAGCCGCCGCGGGAGATGCCGCCGATGGCGCGCTTATCGCTAACAAGATAGCGCTCCGCTACGATGGCCAGCAAGTCGAGCAGCACGCGGTCGTAGCTGTTGTCGCCAAAAGAGTTGTCATTGGCCGTTGCCCCGCCGAAGGGCATGAGCACAATCATGGGCGGGGCCGCGCCCGCATGAATGGATGTCTCGAGTGATTGCAGGAAGCCCAGCAGCGCCCATTGCAGGTCGTCGGCGTTGGAACCGTGCAGCAACATCAGCAGCGGATATTGGTCGGCCCCCGAGCTGTAGCAGGGCGGCAGATAGATGTGGAATCTTCGTTCTTGATCGGCGCCCGGGTCGACATAAGTTTCGCGGGAGAGTGTACCCGCTGCGCCGCAGTCCGCCGGTTGCGTTTGAACTGTTGCGGGCAGAAGGCAAACCAGAAGCAGGCAAAATACCAGGCGCATAAGCTCTCCAATTCCGCGCAGCGTAGGCCGTCAGCGCGCAGAATCATATCACAATGCGATTGTATGGGGAGAGGAAGGTCAGTCTTCGCCGGCTATCTCGGCGAGACGGTAACCAACGCCGCGCACATTGACGATCGGGTCGATATCACCCAGGGCCTTTAATTTCCGCCGCAAATTGCTGACATGCGGACGGATGACCTCTCGGGCTTCTTCTTCATCGGTGACATAGCCGCGAACTTCGCGGACCAACTCGTGGCAAGAGGCGACGCGGCCGCGATGGGCAGCCAGGTAGAGCAAGAGGTCAAATTCGGTCGGTGTCAAGCTGGCGGATCTGTCGCCAGCCGCGACCTGATATTTGCCGGGCAAGACTGAAAGCGGACCCAGACTGATGACATTCCGACGCGCCGCCATTCCCGCGCCGCGTTGAGCCGGCGACGCCTCGCTCTCGTCATCAATTTCGCCAGCGGCAAAAGCGACCTCGCGCGTCAAATCGGACACGGTCCGCTCGATCGTATCAAGCAGCCGCCGCCGCCGTCTCAAGCTGCGGGCGGTCACGATGCCGCGCTCGACGCTGGCGCGAATATCTTCGCTGGAGAATGGCTTGATCAGGAGATCACGAGCGCCGAAGCGCAGCGCTTGAACTGCGGTTTCGACGCTGACGGATTCCGCCATGAGAATGACAATGCTGTCCTGCGAGCGCGCTCTGATGGCCTGCAACAAGTCGATGCCGCTCATGTCGGGCAGGTCGATTTCGGACAGGACAAGGTCAATGTCATCCTTGGCAAAGCGCTCCAGAGCCGCTTTACCTCTGCCCGCCTCGCCAACCATATAGCCGGCGCGCTGCAGCGCCTTGCTTACGGTATATCGACTGACGCCATCGCCGTCTACAAGCAAGAGCCACATCAACTGTCTCTCAGCCATCTTGAACGCCGGGTCCAATACCTTGTGTCACCCTAAATTATAGCACCGGCGCGAATCCCGACGCCACGAGAATATAAGAAAGTAGAAGGCTTGATTGGTATTAGCGATGAATTCGCCGGATTTTTACCCCACCCCCCGGCCCCCTCCCCGACGAGTCAGAGAGGGGGAGCTAACTTCTGCGAAATTCATTTTTTTTGACATTTTCTGCAGGTATTGACCCAATATATCGTACGAACACAGTTAGACTAAGGTGGGTTTTCTGTATTTTTTGCAATGCCTATCAAGCCTTAGAGCGGCGGCTAGTCGAGACAGACGACGGTGGCCGAGCTTGCGCTCCCCGACAAGGCATCCACGCGCGCCAGGCGCCAGGCGGGGCCGAGGCAGACGGCGACGATTTCGCCACCGGCGCAGAGCAGCGGAATCTGATCGCGCAGGCGGCGAGGGATTTTGCAGTCTATCATCCAGTCTTTGAGCTTGCGCGAGCGTCCTCCCATGCCCTTTGGCTTGAAGCGATCGCCCGCCCGGCGAGTCCGCAGCCGCAATTCGCCGCCGGCCGGCAGAACAAGCGCCACGCCCGTTTCGCAGTCGCCGGCTTCGGCGCAAACGCGAATTGAAAGTCCGCCTATCATAAGCGGTTTCTCAGCCCGCAAAACGCAGTCCATTTCGGCGGGAATGAGTCGATAGTCGCCCGGTGGTTCCTGGCTGCCCTTGCGCTGAATACGGATGTCGTCATAGACGATCCGCAGCTCGAGAGCGGCGCCGATATCGCGCTTGGCGCCTGTGCGCGCAGATTGGCAAAAGGCGACCAGATCCAGCGTAAGCTCATTGCTCAGTGATTCGCCGCCCGCTGCAAGGAGGTGAAAAGCCCGACGCAGCAAGCGGCGCTGCAGCGCGGGATGCGCCCTTAAGAACAGTGGCCGACTGATGCTGCAGCCGTCTTCCCTGCTGCTCAGGGCGACTTCGGCCAGATTTTCCAGTTGGCTAGCGATAAAATTTTCGTCTACGGTGGCGGATTCCGCCAGGCGATTCAAGGCGCTTGTTACATCGGGATTCAAGCGCTTTAGTATATTGAGCGCCTCGTGCCGCAGGAAGTTGCGCCCGAAGCTGGTATCCCAATTGCTTTCGTCTTGCCGGTAGACTAAGTCTTTCGCCTGGCAATAATGCTCTAACTCGGCGCGCGTGACCGTAAGCAGCGGTCGAAGCAGTTGGAGCTGCGGATGATCTGGCATCGGAGACGAGAACCGCATCCCGCCCAATCCGCGCAGGCCGCTGCCGCGAATGATATTCAAAAGGACGGTTTCGGCCTGGTCATCGGCATGATGGCCGACGACCACGCATTGGCAATCTTCCTGCCGGGCGACCTTTGCCAAGAAATCATAGCGCGCGCGCCGCGCCGCCGCCTCAATGCCCAAGCCCCAGGCGCGGGAAAGCCGCGGCACATCGACCTGATTGAGCGTATATTGAAGGTGCCATTTCCGCGCCAATTGGCCGACGAAGTCCAAGTCGGCCTGGCCCGCCGCGCCACGCAGGCCATGATCGAGCGACGCGACGTGCAGCGCGACCTCAAGCGAGCCGCGCAGCTTGCACAGCATGTGAAGCAGCGCGACGGAATCGCAGCCGCCGGATACCGCTACGATGAGCTTTGCAGAGCCGGCGATGACCCCGCTTTTTTCCAGATTCTGTTCTACTCGCTCGAGAATCATGGCGTTGTTCTCTACGATTTGCCGACGACTCCACCTAAGCGCTAATCATAACCTCGCGCTTATAACTTGGGAAACATACGAGATTCGGTGCTATATTGGGTTTAGGAGAGTGCGTATGCAGCAATAGTTTGTGTGGCGTTTGTTTTGGTTTGCAATTGATTGTGCCTAATTGTGATATAATGCGGCGTGTGCGCATCACGTCGAGGATTCATCAGTGCTAAGTCCCCTGGATTTCTTGTTTGGGCTATTCTCGCTCGACATCGGCATCGACCTGGGTACAGCGTATACCTTGGTCTACGTACGCGGCAAGGGCATCGTCATCAACGAACCGTCTTTTGTCGCTATCGACCGCAAGACACGGACTCCCATCGAAGTTGGCGCCCGCGCCAAGGAAATGTGGAGCAAAAACCCCAAAGACATTTTGATTGTAAGACCGCTGCGCGATGGTGTTATCAGCGAGTATGAAATCACCGCGCGGATGTTGGACTATCTGATCAAGAAGGCGCATGAGCAGAGTTGGGTGCCAGTTCCGCGGCCGCGCGTCGTTGTCGGCATCCCCAGCGGCGTCACAGAAGTTGAGAAGCGCGCGGTCATTGAAGCGACGTTGGATGCGGGCGCGCGCGAGGCCCATCTCATAGAGGAGCCGGTTGCCGCGGCGATTGGGGCAAACTTGCCGGTGCTGGAGACGCGGGGCAGCATGGTCGTCGACATCGGCGGCGGCACCACGGAAGTGGCTTTGTTCTCGCTGGGGGGCATCGTCATCAGCCGCTCGATAAGGGTGGCGGGCGACGAAATGGACGAAGACATCGTGCAGCATCTGCGCAACAAGCACAATCTGCTGATCGGCGAGCCGACAGCGGAGAAGGCCAAGATTGACATCGGCTCGGCTTATCCCTTGCCTCAAGAACGCACTTATATGGTAAAGGGCCGAAACCTGACAACCGGCCTGCCCGACTCGGTTGAAGTCAGTTCGATTGAGATTCGCGAGGCAATTGGCGGCTCGGTCAGCATCATTGTCGATACAGTGAAAGACGCGCTTGATGATACGCCGCCGGAGCTGGTTGCCGACTTGATGGAAAGCGGCATCACCATTGCCGGGGGCGGCGGCCAATTGCGCGGATTGGGCGAGCGTCTGCGCGAAGAGGTCAACATCCGTTCCTGGCTGGCGGACGATGCCATGACTTGCGTCGCGCGGGGCGCCGGCCGTGTGTTGGAAGACTACAATAATCTGCGCCGCCTGCTCACCGGCCCGGAACGCGGCAGCACCCGCCACTGATCTCGGCAAGCGCAATTGGCGCGCGTGGCCCAGCGGGTCAAGCGCAGCCCCCCATAGCGCGCCCGCAAACTATGCTAGAATTAAGCTGTTCCAGCTAGTGCAAGGACGCAGGCTTGAGAACGCTCGGGCGCCCCAGCCGAATAATGCTGCTGCTGCTAATGCTGAGCCTCTGCGGAGGTTTAATCCTGCTGAGCGCCGCCGGCGCATTGACATCGGTGGAGGGCCTGGTCGCGGCGCCGCTTCACGGTTTGTCCGGCCTGTTTAATCGCCTGTCGCTGTCCATCAGTTCGACGCTAGAAGAACTCAACGACCTAGGGCAATTGCGCGAGCGGATCGCGGAATTGGAGCAGCAGTTGGCGCGCAGGCAGATTGAGTCCATCCAATTGCGCGAAGCGGCCAGCGACTACGAGCGATTGATCGATCTCTTGACCTATACCTCCGCGCTGGAAAACCAGGAGTTTCTCACTGCGGACGTGATCGCGGTCGAGCAGACGGGTATCGCCCGCAGCGTCATCATCAATCGCGGCACGCGCGATGGCATCGCGGTGGGCATGCCCGTCACCACAGACCTGGGGCTGGTGGGGCGCATCATCGACGTCAGCGCCAATGCCGCGCAAGTTCAGCTGATCAACGACGAAAACAGCGCGGTCAGCTCCCGGCTGCAGACGTCGCGCGCGCACGGCAGCATCATCGGCCAGGCATCGGGTGTGCTGCGCCTGACGATGGTTGACCTCGACGAAGAAATACGCCAGGGCGATCTGGTGATCACATCAGGTCTCGGCGGCAATTTCCCGGCCGACATCGTGGTGGGCCAAGTGACAAGCGTGCGCCAGTTCGAATTCGAGCTTTTCCAGGAAGCGGAAGTCCGCAGCCTCATCGACTTTGAAACGCTGGAGTTTGTGCTGGTGATCACCAGTTTTGAGCCGATTGATCTGACGATATTCGAGCAAATGGGCGACAACTGATATGGGGCGCTATCTGTCCATAGTGGTCTTGGGTCTGTCAGCGGCCTTGTCGGCAAGCATCATTCCGCATGCGATTGCCTTTCTGGTCTCGCTAGTCGGCAACTTCATTCCCATGCTCGAGCAGACACGGGGCCAGCTGAGCCTGGTCATGCTGTTTGTCTTGTGCTGGTCAGTCCGCGCTGAGTTGACGGAGAGCTTAATCTGGGCGCTGGTTGGCGGCTTGGCCCTCGATTCGCTGTCGATCTTGCCGCTTGGCACTACATCGGCAGTCCTGATTTTATTCGCCTTTTTCGTCAATAGCGTCGCGCGGCAACTCTTCCGCGTGCGCATACTGTTTCTGGTTGCTGTCACGCCGGCAGCTACTATCGTTTTGACGCTCTATACCGTGTTCGCGCTGGCGCTAACGGGGCTGAACTACGACTTTTTCACCGTGCTGCGCCTTGTTCTCATCCCGTCGATACTTTACAACCTGGCGACTGTAATACCGGTGTATGCAGTGGTCCGCCTTATTCAGCGGCGGCTGGAAGGCGGCTTGCAGATTGCGCCGCAGAGCTTGACGCCTGGATCCGGCGTGGTGAATCAATCATGAAATCAAACCGGCTGATCCCGTTTCAGACCTGGCGTCTGACATTTTTCCAGGCGGTCATATTCGCCGTATTTCTCCTATTCGCAATCCGCATGTACGAGTTGCAGGTTGTTCGGCATAGCGACTATCAAGCAAATGCCGATGAAAACCGACTGAAGAGCCTGCCGATAGCTGCGAGGCGTGGCGCTATTTTCGATCGCAACGACAGGCGGCTGGCCTTCAACGTGCCGGCTTATAACGTGACCATTATTCCAGCGCAGCTTCCGGATGATGAAGAGGAGGAGCTGGCCGTCTACAACCGGCTGTCGGCCTTGGTCAACGTCCCGCCCACCCGTGAAATCGCCGAGCAAGCCAGTCGCTTCGTCCGGAGCATACAAGAACTGGCGCAAGAAGGCGCCGGATTCGAACCGTTTCGGCCGGTCATCGTCGCGCAGGACGTACCGCAACTGGTCGCCATGCAGATTCTGGAGGAGCGCATCTACATGCCCGGCGTCGATGTCGAAGCGGTCGCGGTGCGGGAGTACCCTACCGGCGAGTTGACGACGCATGTCATCGGTTATATGGGGCCGATCCCGGCTGAAGAGGCGGTGGAATTGCGGGCGCAGGGCTACAATCCGGCATTTGACCGCATAGGTTACGAGGGAATCGAGCGTTATCTGGAAAGCAGGTTGGCGGGCGTCCGCGGTACGGTTTTGCGCGAAGTGGATGTGGCCGGCGAAGTGGTCAGAGTGATCAACCAGGTAGAGCCGATTCCAGGGCAAAATGTACGTCTGACTATCGACACGGAATTGCAGGCTTTTGCGCAGCAAGCGCTGATCGATCAATTGCAGGAATTAAACACTTTGGTTGGGCGCACAGTCTCGCGTCAAGGCGTTGTCATAGCGATGGATCCGCGCACGGGCGAGATTCTGGTTCTGGTCAGCTACCCCAGCTACGACAACTCGCGCTTCGCTCGCGCAATTGACGGGGAATACTATCTCGAAATCGTCAACGATCCCCTGCGGCCCCTGGTGAACAATACGATCAAGAGCATATACCCCCCTGGTTCGGTCTGGAAAGTGATAACGGCCGCCGCAGTCCTGGAAGAAAACGTCATCGACCCGAACACGCTGCTCTTGGACGAAGGGCAGATCCTGGTCGAGAATCGATATGCGCCCAACGACCGGGCTGCCTCGCAGCGCTTTGTCTGCTGGCTGCGCGAGGGACACGGACGCGTCAACATGATCAACGGCATCGCTTGGAGCTGCGATGTCTATTTCTATCAGATCGGCGGCGGCAATCCGAATCTGTCGGCGCGGACAATTCGCCCGGGTGGACTAGGCATCGACGATCTCTTTCGTTATGGCACCGCTTTTGGCATCGGCAGCGAACTCGGCATTGAGCTGCCCTTTGAGAATCCCAATCGGATGCCCGACGAAGATTGGAAGCGCCGCAACGAGGGCGAAAGCTGGTCGACCGGAGACACCTACAACGCCGCTTTTGGTCAGGGCTATGTGAACGTCACCCCACTGCAGCTGCTGGCGTCGGTCGCGGCCACAATAAATGGCGGCGTCCTGTATCAGCCGACGGTCATCCGCGAGTTCCTCGATGAGGAGCGGCAGGTCATTGATCCATTCGAGCCGCATGTTCTGCGCACGATTAATCGCGAGATGATGCAACCGGGGGAAGAGCTCACCCTGCTCTTGCTGGAAGACATGCTGATGAAGCGGGAATCCAGCCTGGCCTGCGTCTGCGAAAGCAACTCGCAGTGGTACGATCCCAACCGCTGTGACCCGGAAGGCTATCGCAACACCGTCGATCTTAATCCCGATCCCGGCATAGAAGACTTGCATAGCTACCGAATCCACATCCCGCTGAATTACAGTTTTAACGGTTCAGTGTGCCAGCCGGTTCGCTTCCGCGCCCCGAGCGAGCCCTACATTCCGGCGTTTGTGACCCACGAAACGCTGGCGCTGGTTCGCGAAGGGATGCGCGAGGCGGTAATAGGCGAAGGCGGAACAGCTCAGCCGGCGGCGCTGCCTTTTGTAGAAGTCGCGGGCAAGACTGGAACAGCCGAATACTGCGATGATATCGCCCGGCCGCTCAATCTTTGCGTGCCCGGCCAATGGCCCTCGCACGCCTGGTACACCGGTTACGCGCCCTACGACGATCCGGAAATCATCATCATCGCTTTCGTCTACAACGGCGGCGAAGGCTCGGCGACTGCCCTGCCGATAGTGCGCAAAACCATGGAAGAGTATTACCGCTTGAAGGCTGAACGGGGCGAAAACTCTCTCGACGGTCTGGCGCCGGCAGGAGAAGCCTAGCGTGAAGTTGCTTACCTCAGAGCGGCGCAAATTGCTGCGGACCTGGGTCCCGGCGTTTATGGCCGCGGGCGCCTCCTGGCTGCTGCTGATGACAGTTGGGGAGACGCCTTTGGCGCGAGCTTGCGGGTTGTCGCTGGCCATACTTGGCGTGACGGCGAGCATGCGGCCAATGGGCTTTGTGGCATCTGCCGCCGGCGGGCTAACGCTGGCGCTTTGCCCGGTGTTCTGGTCACAGACGGGTGGCGGCGCAACGGAGCCTGCTACCATCGTCATTGCCGCAGCCGCCGCTTTCTTCGCGATGCTTGCGAGCGCGATCCTGCTAAAACGCCGGGAAGTGGGCATTGGGCTGGGCATCGGCGTGTTTGTCATCCTCTTTTGGAGCCAGATCGGCACCCCGCAGAGCCTGAGGCTAACCGGGCTCGTCAGCGCCTGGCTGCTTTACCTTCTCGTTGACATGATCATGCTGACCAATCCCAGGCCGGGCATCAAGCCGGCTGTGGCGCCAAAGCCCTGGCAACCTTTGGGTCTGCTGCTGCTCCTGGCCATTGGCACGGTCAACGATCCGCTGGTCGTGCTATTTGCGCCGGCTATACTGCTGGCGCTTTTTCTGTCGTATGCTCGCCTGCCCGCCTGGTTCTGGCTGGCGCTGACGCTGACGGTTTTGGCGGGTCTCGCACTGCTCGCGCGTACCTACTTCATGACGGCGACTCCGGTTGTCAACATATGGGGCTGGCGGGAAGCGACGCGCTGGATCGAGCTGGGGCAACTTGTCATCGCGCAATTCAGCGTGCTGGGCATCGCGCTCGGCGTCATTGGTCTGGCTCGGCTGGCCCGCTGGTACCCGCCACTGGGCGTCGTCACCATGTTCGCTTACGCTGCCTTCGTGGTCTTTGGCTTGGTTTACCTGGGCCGCAACCGAGAAATCTTGCTGCTGCCGCTGATGATAATCCAGGTGATGTGGATGACCTACGCGATTAATACCTTCGGCCAGTGGGTCAACAAATCGCTGGCGAATGACGCTGGTTTATGGATTCATGTAGTCTCGGCAGTTTACTTCGTGGTTCCGGCAATTCTGCTGCTGAACATCATAAATTCCTAAGGAAATCGCTGCCCGTTTGCGGGCGCCTCCGCTGTCGGGCGAAATCATTGTCGTCATCCCTGCCATTTCCAGCCAATTGACAGCTTGCCTACCCTGCAGATTATTCAAAAACGAGTATATTTAACTGTAGATTGCTCGCCGTTCCGCGCGCAGATTTGGAAGAATCCCAGCATGCAAGAAGAACTAATCGCCATCAAAGGCGTAAATGGCGGCTTGCTGATTGAGCTCAGCACGACCGAAAAGTGGCAAATGGTCACGGATCATCTGGCCGCGCGCATTGACGAAAAGGCGGAATTTTTCGCCGGCGCCAATATTACGATTCAACTTGGCGCGAGGCCGGTGCCAAAATACGAGCTCAGTTCGCTGAAGGCGCTGCTGGAGCGGCGCGGCCTGACGCTTTCGCTGGTGCAGAGCGAGAGCGAAACGACGCGCAAGTCGGCGAGCGCTTTGCAGGTGGCGACCGAGAACAACCGCGGATGGGAGACGCCGACCGCTACGCCGATACCGCAAGAAACAGCGCCGGTAAATCCGGAAGAAACGGGAACTTACGGCACGCTGTTTCGGCGCACGCTGCGCTCCGGCAGGACGATCCACAGCGAAGGGCACATTGTCGTATACGGGGACGTCAACCCGGGCGCGAAGGTGATCGCCGCGGGCGACATCGTCATCTGGGGAAAATTGCGCGGTTATGTTCACGCTGGCGCCAACGGCGACGAATCGGCGGTGGTCTGCGCCCTGGATATGAGCCCGAGCCAGCTGCGGATCGCCGGCCATCTGGTGACTTCCCCGCCCGGCAAGCGCAAAGATGTCATGCCGGAAGTCGCGTTCATTAGAGACAATCAAATAATCGTGGAAGCCAGGGATTGAACCGAGAAAGGATGCCGAATGGCAGGCAAAGTTGTAACGATTTCATCAGGTAAAGGCGGCGTCGGCAAGACCACTGCTACCGCCAATCTTGGGATTTCCCTGGCGAGCCTGGGCAAAAAAGTTGTCGTCATCGATGCCGATATCGGCCTGCGCAACCTGGATATCATCATGGGCTTGGAGAATCGCATTGTCTACGACCTGGTCGACATCGTCGAGGGCCGGAGCAAATTGCGGCAGAGCATGATCAAGCACAAGAAGTTTGAAGACTTGTTTCTGATCCCCGCCGCGCAGACGCGTGACAAAATGGCCGTCAGCCCGGAAGACATGGTCAAGCTTACAGACGAATTGCGCGAGGAGCATGATTTTGTCTTGATCGATTCGCCGGCGGGCATAGAACGCGGATTTCGCAACGCGCTGGAACCGGCGGACGAAGTGCTGATCGTGACCAATCCGGAGGTGTCGGCCGTGCGCGATGCCGATCGCATCACCGGCCTGATCGAGGCTGCGGAGAAGGGACCCGGCCGTCTGATCCTCAACCGCATAAAACCCGAATTGGTCAAGAAAGGCGAGATGCTGTCGTCGGACGATGTGATTGACATTCTGGGCCTCGCGATCATCGGCATCATACCGGAAGACGAGCTGGTGCTTTCGGCATCCAACAGCGGCGTTCCAGTGACCTTGAACACGGACTCCAAAGCCGGCATGGCGTTCAACAATGTGGCGCGCCGGCTGACCGGGGAAGACGTGCCCTTTATGAATCTCGAAGACGATCCCGGGTTCTTCCGGCGCTTGGTCAGACTTTTCGAAGGTCTCTAGAGACCGTCATCATTCACGACATAATCAGCAGCGGCTACCAGTAAAGGATTTACCCATGACCAGCCTATTAAATCGTTTGTTTGGACGCGCGAAGAAAGGCAGCGGCGCCACCGCCAAGAACCGGCTCCATTTTGTGCTCCAGCACGACCGCATCCACCTGCCGCCGCAGCGCATGGAAGCCATGAAACGGGAGATTCTGGCGGTGATCGTCAAGTATCTGGTCGTCGACCAGGAGCGGGTGGAAATCGCCCTGGAGCAGCGCGATCGCAGTCATAGCAAGCTGGTGGCCGAGATTCCCTTTGCCAAGGAGAAGCAAGTCCAAATCGAGCTGGGTCCCGAAGTCGCGGCTGGCGGCTCAGATTCAAATGGCGCGGGCAAGGCGTCCGAAGCGGTCAGCGACGACGACCTTCGCGAAGAAGAGTCCAGCGACAGTGAAGTCGGCGAGCCTCTCGCTGAAGCCGATGAAACCAGCAAGTCAGACACCGATTCCGAAGAAAAGGATGACAAGAAGACCTAGGTCCCCCATCACAGCGCCTTTCCAGGCGGATTATAATTACGCCGCCGCAAACTGGCCGCGCAAGGGCCGGCGCCTGCGAATGCCCTCCACCCTTTTTGCCCGCTACGCATTCTGTATAATTGAGGCTCAGCTTGCAGACCAAGAGCTACCTGCAACATGGACCAAATCAGTATCTGGCGTCGCTTCGATTATGTGCTATTTGCCGCCACTGTCGCTCTGGTCGTCTTCGGCATCTTGATGATCGATAGCGCCACGCAGGACGCGATCGACGATGACATTATCAGCCGTGTGCCGGACCAGATCAGATTCGCTATTATCGGCTTCGCTGTAGTCGTGGTAGTGGCCGCGATTGATTATCGTCTGTTGGGCGGCATCAGCATGTGGATTTACGCCGCCATGATCATCCTGCTGCTGCTGGTTCAAGTCTTTGGCGTGGAAGGCGCTGGCGGCGCCAAGCGCTGGCTGAATGTCGGCATCCGGCTGCAGCCCTCGGAAATCGGCAAGATCATGATGATCATCACGCTGTCGCAGTACCTGGCCCAGCGCTATTTGCAGCTGGACAAGCTGTCGACGGTGCTGCGCAGCATGTTGCACATGGCGCTCCCAGCGGCGTTGATATTTTTTCAGCCCGACCTCGGGACGACCATCGTGTTTCTGGTGATTTGGGCCGTGATTATTTGGTCGGCCGGCTTGCGGCTGCGCCATATCGCGCTCTTCCTCAGCGCCGGGCTAGTCCTCTTGATTATTGCGTTCCCGCTGCTGCCGGGCTATCAGCGACTGCGGGTGGAGACCTTTCTGGCGCCCGATACGGAATCGGACGCCTACTACAATATCAATCAGGCGCTGATCAGCATTGGATCGGGCGGCGTTTTGGGCAAGGGTTACTACGTCGGCTCTCAGAATACCGGGCGATTCCTGCGCGTCCGCCATACCGACTTCATATTCAGCGTGATCGCGCATGAGTTTGGCATGGCTGGGGGCGTGGCCCTGTTGGGCATGTTCGCCATCGTGCTTACGCGCATATTAAAAGGCGCCAGAGAAGCCAGCGATCCGCTGGGCAGCATGATCTGTTTCGGGGTGGCCGCCATGATCTTCTTTCAGACGACTGTGTCTATCGGCATGAATCTCAATCTGCTGCCGGTGACGGGGCTGACGCTTCCCTTTGTCAGTTCGGGCGGGACGTCGCTGCTGTTTACCATGGTGGGCATCGGCCTGGTGCAGAGCGTCATTGTGCGGCGTCGGCGCCTCAGCATCTGAGGCCTTCCGCCAAGTCAAACTGTCCGCAAACATGTTAAGGAGCTGCAACTGTGAGCAAACGCTCTGAGGTCCCGGTGCGGACTCGCTACGCCCCTAGCCCGACCGGTCCGCAACATATAGGCGGCATCCGTTCGGCGTTATTCGGCTGGCTGTTTGCCCGTCACCACGGCGGGCAGTTCATCCTGCGCATCGAAGACACCGATCAAAAGCGCAGCGTGCCCGGTTCGCTCGAACGCATCCTGGAGTCATTTGAGTGGCTGGGGATGGATATCGACGAGGGGCCCCACGTTGGCGGAAGCTATGGACCCTACATTCAGTCCGAGCGTTTGGAGCTGCATCAGACCTGGGCGAAGCAGCTGGTCGAGCAAGGGACTGCCTATAAGTGCTTTGCCACCGCCGAGGAACTGGCGGAGATGCGCGCGTCCGGCGGCGGATATGATCGGCGCTATCGAGACATTTCGGCGGAGCAGGCCGACAGACTGGAAGCGCAAGGCAAGCCCTATGTCATCCGCTTCAAGATGCCCCTGAGCGGCCAGACGACCGGCGTCGACATGATTCGCGGCGATGTCGTCTTCGAAAACGCCCAATTGCAGGACGCGGTCTTGTTAAAATCAGATGGCTTCCCCACCTATCATCTGGCGCATATCGTAGATGATTACCACATGAAAATCTCTCATGTGACGCGCGCGGTGGAATGGCTGCCCTCCTTCCCGCTGCATATTCGAATCTGGGAGGCCCTGGGCTGGGATAAGCCGCAATTCGCCCATCTGCCCGTACTGCTCAACCCCAACGGCAAGGGCAAGCTCAGCAAACGCAAGCAGCAATTCGCCGCCGAAGGGAAGAGCGTTCCCGTGCTGGCGCATGAATTCATCGACGCGGGATATTTGCCCGAAGCGGTGATGAATTTCTTGACCAATATCGGCTGGAATTTCGGCGAGAATCGCGAGCGGTTCACTACAGAAGAAGCGATTGAGCGCTTCCAACTCAAAGACGTCAACCCGGCCAACAGCGCCTACCCCATCGCCAAACTGGACTGGCTCAACAGCCAATATATCCAGGATGCCGCGGATGGTGACCTTGCTCGGCGACTCAAACCGGTGCTGGAAGCGGCGGGTTACGCGGTTGATGACGACTTGCTGCGCCGCGTCGTGCCGCTGCTGCAAGTGCGGCTGAAGACGCTGAATGACGTCGTCGCCATGGCTGGTTTCTTTTTTGCGGATTGGCAGGCATTTGAAGCGCCTCCAAGCGAAGTCTTGATCCAGCGCAAAATGGATGGCGCCGGCACCGCTACTGTGCTCAGAGGCGCCATTCCCGTGCTGCAGCGCTTGGACGATTTCGGCAGCGAGACTCAGCACAGCGCTATGGCGGCATACGCCAAGGACATTGGATACAAAAACGGCCAGGTATTCGGCTCCTTGCGCGCGGCGGTAACTGGTCAGCGCGTATCGCCGCCGACATTTGAAACGATGGAGATATTGGGCCGAACCGAGTCTATCCGCCGCATTGAACTGGCCCTACAAGCGCTGAAGGAACGCGCCTGACAAGCGTTCGCGGCTGGCATTGCCGTTGTCAGCGCCACGGAGGGGCTGGCGGTGTTTGCAGCGCAAGTCTTGAATGATGGCGCTATCGATGTTAGCATTGTGGTCAATCGGTGGGAGATAGTTTAATTGGCAAAACAGCGGACTCTGGATCCGCCATTCCTGGTTCGAGTCCAGGTCTCCCAGCTTATTTCGCGACCCGGTATGCAGCCGGGTCCTTTGTATTCCCGGCGCTGGCGGAGTGGTATCCGCTGCAGTTACGCGACCGAAAGCACGACCAACTCCACCCACTTGCGAAACTCTTCGTGCTGGGCGTTGTAAAGCAGGCGCGTCCGCAGCGGCAGGCCCAGCCACATATACGACAGCTTGCGGCGCTCCTCGCGCGTGGTGCGGTCAACGATTTCGCGGTACCAGCCCGGAAAGCGCAAGAATATCTCCGGGTGGTCCAGGATATTATCCCGCACACGCCAATATAGCATAAAAAAGAAAACAAAGGCGAAGATGCCCAGGAGCACCAGAAGCGATGAGGGAACAAGCAGAGTAAAGATCAAGTAAGCCAATACCAGCCCCCACAGGCAGGAGTCAAACAGCGGGCTGAACCCCACTTCGTCGCCGTATTGTTGAAAGGCGGACAGGATGGGCTCTTTGTAGAAGCCCAGCGTAATCAAGCAGGCGCGCAGGAACAGCAGCGACACCGCAAACATTACCAACGGCAGTATGGTCATCATAGGATGAGTCCCGCGCCTTCTATCAGGCAATCTATAGCGACATTATCAATCGGTTGAGCCCGCGCTTGCGGAATTCGCAATCCTGAAACCGTGGCGCAGTTCTCCCGGCGCGCGCGCCTCCAGGCGAGCATCCGGATAGCGCGTACATGGCAGGGGCGCCTGCCAACATTGTGTTCCGTTCCCGCTGGGTACATTAAGCTGAAGGCCGCTGTTTGTCACGAATTGATCGTAGGGAATAGGCCAATGGTCATAGAAGCCGTCATCCGGCCCGGCCGGCAGCGGGTAACTCTGACGCGCAACGATGAGAAAGGCGACGTAAGCCAGACAGAGCGCAGCCAATCCATATACTGCGATGATGCGCAGACGAAAAGCAACACTCGACCATGCTTCAAATGCCAGTATCACCGAAAGCGCGGCCAGGCTCCAAAAGACGTAGCGCACATATTTGGGCTCGGGGAAAGTGAAGAACCAGAAAATCAACATGATGAGCAAGGGCACCAGCGCCAATAGGCCGGGGCCGCGGGCGCGAGCCTTGCCTCGGTTACGCAATCGGCCGGCGGCGTACAGACCAAGCGCGCCGGCGGAGATAATCGACGGCAGCATGGTGGGCATGATATTGCGTACGAATTTCTGCAGCCATGGTCCCAACCAATCCCAAGACCCTAGCACCTCAGCTTGGACGCCCCCGCGAATACGGGTATTTGTCGACATGGTGCGCTGCCTGCTCAGCAGTTGCTCACGCGGGATGGCCCAGTCGACATCTACCCTTCCCACAGCCTGGGGAAAGGCAATATAGCCGCTGGATACTACGCCGCGGGCCAGCCAAGGAATTATCATGACGCCGGCCAATATCACGGTCCGCCGCAGCAGCCGGACAGCGCGCTCGCGATCCTGGCGATAAGCGCCTCGTTTCAGCCAAAGGAAGACGACCGTTGCCGCGACCGCCAGGCCGAATACGATGAAGGTCTGTTTGATAGTGAAGCCCACGAGAACCAGAACCGCCAGGCGCAAGATCAGATACTGCTTGTCGGATTCGCGGGGATTCCAATCCTTTAGGAAATCCAGCAAATACGCCATACACAGGAATCCGACCAGGTCAACGACTGTATCGGTCAAAAAATGGGTTATGCCGCTCCGGTCAACGGTGTAGAACAGCAGGTACGGGATCGTTACGGTGAAAAGTATCCACGACCAGCTGATAGCGGCTTCAGACTGACAACTGCGCAATTTCAAAGCCGATTTTACCGCCTGCGCCAGATAGGCCATGAGCAGCAAACCGGTAGCGATATGATGCGACCGTCCGGACCAGATCGATGCGTCAAGCAAGGCGTCATACAAATAGACCGAGTGATTAAAAGCTAGAGACGAAAACAGGTTTCCCAGCCCCGGCACTATGGGAAACGCGTCGATCCACATCACGGCCTGGATGTCGCGGAAGCCGGTGTCGAAAGCCGTCGGCATGGCGAGCGCCCGATTTGACAGCCACAGGGCTAGTAGCGCTATGGCTAACAGGCAGGCTCGGTCGCTTCGCAACTGAGTAATCAGGCGAGCGGCAGTTTCTCGCTGATTGAACAATTGAAACAGCGCAACCGCGGAGAGTATCAGCAGAATCATCTCATTTACGGGAAAGACCAAGTGCCAGATCTGCAATACGGCAATGCTCAGCGCCCAACCCAGCCAGAAGCTATCCAGCCAATCCCAGCCCGACGCGAATCGTTTTCCAAGCAGCTTAAATACCCACAGACCGAGCCCGCTGAAAAGCAGGAACAATAGCGCCCAGCTCAGCAACACCTGCGACATCGGCGCGATAAGGTCCAGCAACAAGTTCGAGCCCTCCAATATGACCTGCCAAGTACGTTATCCCCTGCGGAAACCCCATTATAATGTCAGATAAATCATCGTGCGATTATGATTTGTACAGGCGCGATGCTGACATTTCGACAATGAGGCTAGCGGTTTATTGATGTCCTACGATACATTGATAGAACCTGTTGAGGGTCCGCGGGTGGCCTTCATTCAAGATGCGGATGCCGACGCAATTGCCGAAAATTTGGTGGCCTTCGCCAATACCGAAGGCGGCACAATCGTCGTCGGCGTCAATGCCGACGGTAGCCCGGCGCAGGAGCTTCCGGCGAAGGAAAAGATTGAGCGCACACTGGGCCGGGCCGATGATCTGTACAATCCGCCGGTCGTCATCGATGGCTGTGATGCCATCCGACTGAAACCATCGGGCAGCAATGCGACTCGGCATGAAGCTGAAGGCGAAAATGCCGGGAACAATTCCGCGCGCGTTGAGCCGCTGATACCGGCGTTTTCGATCCGCGTTCCGCGCAGCACCGAGTTACACGCCCTGGCCGACGGCCGCGTTCTCATTCGCAGTGGCGCGGTCAACCGGCCCTTGGGCGGGCAGGAAATATTGCGCCTGGCCAGCGCCAAGAACACTGGCGACTTCGAAACCGAAGCCGTGCCCGGCGCCACAACTGACGACTTCAGTCGCGAGATAATCGACGAGTACCTTGAAAAGCGCGCCGAGCGAACCAAGCGCGTTCACAGCGGCGAGATCAACCGGCTGCTGGCGGAGATCGGCGCGATTACGGCCGATGGCAAGCCCACGGTCTGCGGTCTGCTGCTCTTCAGCGATTACCCGCAGCGCTGGCTGCCGCAGAGCAGCGTGGTCTTCGCTCGTTTCGTCGGCACGACGCCGCGCGGCGAGCAGGGCTTGGCCGGCTATACCCGCCGCGAAGAAATTACGGGTTCGGTGCCCCGCCTCATTGAAGCGACCTGGAACCTGGTCTGGAGCGAGATGGCGATCAGCGCTGTCGTGAAGGGCCTGGAGCGCGAAGAGACATTTGAGTACCCGCAATTCGCCGTGCGCGAAGCCTTGGTCAACGCCATCTGCCACCGCGATTATCGCTTGCGCGGCCGCCGCATTGAGGTGCGCATGTTCTCCGACCGACTGGAGGTGATATCGCCCGGCGGACTGCCCGGCTTCATCACCGTGGAAAATATCAAGGACGAACACTTTTCGCGCAATCCGCGTTTGGTCGGGGGCTTATTCCATTGGGGCTATATCGAGGAGCTTGGGCTTGGCATCGACCGGATGATGGAAGTCATGGAACAAGCCGGGCACTCCCCGCCGCGCTTCGACGCCCGACCCTATAGCTTCGCGGTCGCGTTGCACAACGAGCGCATACGACCGAGAGTTCCCGAATGGTCGCGCGATACCAACCACCGCCAGGCGCGCGCGCTGCAATACATCCGCGAAAGGGGCTCGATTACCAACCGCGAATACCGCAGCTTGATACACTCGGTTTCCGCGGAGACCTTGCGCCTGGATTTGGCGGATCTGGTGGAGAAGGGCGTTCTTAACAAAGTGGGCGCCAACAAAGGCACACATTATACGCTGCGCGAAAGGGCTGCGGGCAAATAAAAAGGGACGCGCCGCAGCAGGCCCTCGGCTGTCGTTCTGTGGCTGCTTGCTGTCTAGCGGCGTTCCTTGAGGCGGGCGGACTTGCCGCGCCGGTCGCGCAGATAATAAAGTTGCGCCCGGCGCACCTTTGCCCGGCGCAAAATCTCGACTTTTTCGACGCGCGGGCTATGCAGCAAGAAGGTGCGTTCAACACCTATGCCGTGGCTGGCGATGCGGCGCACGGTAAAGTTGGCTTCGTTGCCGCCCTTGCGCGCCCGAATCACGACACCCTGGAATACCTGGACGCGCTCGCGAGTTCCTTCGACGATACGTACATGAACTTTCACGGTATCGCCCGATTCAATCTTGGGGTGCCGATTGTTTTTGGCAACCAGCGCTTGCATCAGTTCCTGGCTCATGGCGGCGTACCCTCAGAAAAATGCGCCCGTAGGCGCTTTGCTGTCTGTCAGAAGTCGGCGCATTGTAGCACAGCCGCGCCAAACTCGGCAAGGGCTAGCAAAAGTCCTGGAGATTCCTCACGGTCATAGCCGCAGCCAGCGCGATTGCCGGCGCCAGGGCTTAGGGGAGCTGCAATACCTGGCCGGCGATTAAGTTGTCGACATTGGCGATATCGTTCAGGGCAGCGAGGACTTCCACGGTCGTGCCAAAGGATGTCGCGATCTCAAACAAGGTGTCGTTCTGCTGCACGGTGTAAGTTTGGCTTGGCGTCGCTTCGCCAGCCAGTTGCGCGCTAAAAGCCGCCGACGGATCAGAAAGCGCGTTATCGAGAAGGGACGCTTGCGCTTGCTCGATCAGGGCGCTGCGCGTGTCATCGCTGCTGGCGATTTCAAGCTCCTCCGGTTCATTCGTCGCAGGAATGGTCGCGATGTCGAGGGTTGCGGTTGGAATCGATGTGGGCGGTGGGATAAACCCGGTCGTGCCACAAAGTGGAATCGTGATATGTTGCCCAATTGCAATACGATCGGGGTTGGAGATTCCGCTTGCAGCGGAGATGGCGTCAACCGTCACGCCGTATGCCAGGGAAAGCTGGAACAAGGTATCGCCGAAGCGAATCTCATGCACACAGTCTTGCCCTGGCGGGATGGTCGCGCGCGGCTGTAGAATGGCTGTCGCCTGGCCGGCCGGAATGTCGCCCCCTGTTGTAACGCTGCCTGCCGAAGACCCTTCGCCAGCAGCTGGCTGCGTCTGCAGGGCGATCAAGGCCGTCGCCGTAAGCGCGAACTGATCCGCGACCGGCTCAGTCGCTTGCGCTTCTAGCTCGGTCGCCGCCAGTTCCACGGTAGCCGTGGGCGGCAGCGCGGTAGGCTCTTCTTCTTGCACTGCGGTCGGCGATGGATATTCGCGCGCAACAGGCTGATTTTGGATCGCCTCAGACGTATCGCGAAAACACGCTGTCGTGAGCAGCGCAACAGCGCCCAGCAGCAGCATGAGTTGAAAGCGCCAGGAAAGGTCAGACATCAATCGGCTACTCCTCATCACAGAAGCGTTCAACCCTCATGCCAAACTCCCCGCGATCATACACAAACGCCGGAGACTCCAAATACATCCCCGCGCTTCATTATAGATAGAGACGAAATAACGGACAAACGAGAATGGGACAGTATTTGACGGTTTGATTCCGTTTCGCCGGAAATCGAATAGTCAAGAGATCAGCCCAGAGGAGACCGCCGCAAGAATCAGAAGTCCGGCAATAATGCGATAGTACCCGAATACGTCAAAGCTGTTATTGGATACAAATCTCAAGAGCCACTCGATGGATAACCAGGCAAAAACCGCCGATAGCGCCGCGCCAAGCAGCAGTAAGAAGAGTTCGCCGGCGTCAAGCGTATGAATAACAATCGCCAGGCGATACAGCGTGGCGCCGCCCAAAAGTGGAATGGCCAAGAAAAACGAGTACTCCGTAGCTTGGCGGCGGTCCAGCCCGGACAAGATGCCGCCGATGATAGAACTGCCGGAACGCGACACGCCCGGTATCAGAGCCAGTACTTGCACCAAGCCGACCGTCAGCGCTTGTCGTGCCGTAATCTGCATGATGCTGCCGTGATCGCTCTCACGCGGCTGAAAGCTTGGCAGGCGTTCAACAAGCAGGAAGACGACTCCGCCTACAATTAGTGAGACGGCCACCACCTGAGGCGAGAACAGCACTTGCCCAATACGCTCCCCCGCCAGGAAGCCAAGCGTTGCGGCGGGCAGACAGCTGAGCGCCACCAGGGACCAGAAGCGGCGGGTCTCCGGCGACGAAGACAGTTTGGCCGATTGCCCGTACAGGGTCTTGCGGTAGTAGATCACAACCGCCACGACCGCGCCGAATTGAATGAATATCTCGAATACTGCGCCCATGCCATTCAGGCCCAGCAACGATCTGCCAACAATGAGATGCCCGGTGGATGATACAGGCAGGAACTCGGTCACGCCCTCGACGAGCGCCAGGATGATGACTTTGATGATGTCTTCGGTCATATCAAAGTTTTTATGCCGGTCATATCGTAGTCAGGATAGCTCAGGCCGCGCCAAAGAGACGGCCGCCCAAAAGAAAACCCAGCGCGACGCCAATCAAGCATAAGCCATAATTCAGGATCGCATTAAGCAGAAGCAGCGCAATCTTGCCATCGTCCGCCAAAGCGTAACTTTCGTTGGCAAAGGCCGAAAAGGTCGTGAAGGCGCCAAAGAACCCGCTGCCTATGAGAAGGCGCAGCTGGGGAGAAAGTCCGCTGCGGGCGCCGAACCATACGCCGAAAAGAGCCAATCCAAACGAACCCACGACGTTGACCAGCAGGGTTCCGTAAGGGAAAACGCCCAGCAGCGGCGTCAGCACATTATTCGTACTGAGCGTCAGCAGATAGCGGGCGTTAGCGCCGAAGAATCCGCCGCCCCCAACGTAGAGCAGGCTCTCCATTATCTTTCCTCTCCTCGCATGCTTGCGATCTTACGTTAGTCTACAGGCGCTAGGAGAGGGCTGCAAATTTGACCCGCCCGCGGCTATTTCAGCCGGGGCGTCGGTTGCGCCGTGCATCAGTCAGCGATGTGCTGTACACTGGCGCTCCACTTTCGAGACTGCCAATGGACTACATCAGACTCCTCAGCAGCAATCATGATTTCGCCAAGCTGTGGGCGGCGCAGCTCGTCAGCCTGCTGGGCGATTGGTTCAGCACAATCGTCGTCTCAGCGTTGATCATTACCTACACCGAGGGCAGCGGTTATCAGGGCATCGCAGTCAGCGGTTTTCTCATCGCCAGAATGCTGCCGCCGCTGCTTGTGCGGCCCTGGGCTGGTGTGCTGGCGGATCGCTTTGATCGCAAGCGGCTGCTCATTATCAGCGACCTGCTGCGCGCGGCTGCTGTTTTGGGCCTGCTCTTCGCCTCACAGAGCCCGGATTCCCTGCCGCTGATCTACGTGCTTGTCATCATACAGTTTATGATTTCCTCGGTTTTTGAGCCGGCGCGCAACGCCATAATGCCTAGCATTTTGTATCGGCATCAGCTCATCATCGGCAATACGCTCAGCAGCATCACCTGGTCGGCTATGTTGGCGATCGGCGCCATAAGCGGCGGGCTGGTGGCCGAGTTGTTCGGCACGCAGATAGCGCTGCTGGTCGATGCCATGACCTTTGTTTTATCCGCGATATTGGTCATGCTGATAGTGATCCCTGACAGTCCGCGCTCGGAAATCGGTCAAGCGTCGCGCATAGTCAAGGCTAAGACCGAGCGTACATTCCTCGACGGCATCCGTTACTTGCGGCGACATCCAGAAACGGCCGCCGCGCTGTTCGTCAAAGCCGGGCAGAGCATCACCAGTTCGGACGCGCTGCTCATCTTCTTTGGCACGCAGATTTTTGTTCTGGGCGACCAAGGCATCACCTCGATGGCGATCTTATGGGCCGCCTTCGGCATTGGCGCTATTGTCGGCCCGCTAATCGCCAATCGATTTAGCGACGATTCCGTAAGCGTGCTGCGCCGGCTGATAGGCGTCGGTTTCGCCTTGATCGCGATCGGCTGGCTGTTCTGGGGCCTGGCGCCGTCATTGGAGTTTCTGGCGCTGGCGGTGGTCGTGCGGGCCATGGGCGGGTCAATCAATTGGACCTACAGCTCGGTGATCATTCAGCAGCAGGTGCATGACGAGTACCTGGGGCGCATGTTTTCGCTTGATTTCGCCGGATTCGAGCTGGTGCAGACCCTGGGCATCCTGGCGGTAGGTTTCGCCATTGACGCGGTGGGCGATGGCGGCATGCGGGCGATCGTATTTGCCTCGGCCCTGGCCGCAGTCGTGCCGCTCGTGGTCTGGCTGAGGATCGTTTACTGGCTGGACAATAACGAGATTGGGATGGCAGCGGCCGCCCCGGAACTGGCCGCAGGAGGCTGAGATGACAAGTTTCCAATACGACAAGCAAATCACGGACAATTATGCGAATCTCTGCGCCGGGGTCATAGTCGCGCGGGGCATGACAAACACGCCAACGTCGAAGGCGCTGAAAGATCGCTACCTGGCTGAGCAAGCCGCGGTCAAGGCGCGCATTGGCGACACGCCGCTTAGCGAGCTGCCGTCGCTCAAGGCCTGGCGCCGGGCTTTCAGCGCATTCGGCGTATCCCCAACCAAGTATCGCAGCGCAGCGGAAGCCCTTCTGCGCCGACTGACAAAGAAGGGCGATGTGCCCTGCATCAACACATTGGTCGATATTGGCAATCTGGTCAGCATACGTTATGGCTTGCCGGTCGCCATCTTCGATACGCGCCAGATAGCGGCGCCGATCACCGTGCATTATTCTAACGGCAGCGAACTGTATACCGAGCTGGCCAGCGGCGAAGCCATGCACCCCGAGCCGGGCGAAGTCGTCTTTTCCGACGAGAACAAGATGGTGGTGGCGCGCCGTTGGTGCTGGCGGCAGAGCGCAACCAGCGCCGCCAACGTCGGCACGACCGAGGCCGTCATTACGGTGGAGGCGCATCACAGTGGCGGCGGCTCAGACATCGAATCCGCCCTTGAAGATCTGTCGGAGTTGCTCGAAGCCTACACGGGCGGAAGTTACGAATCCGCGGTCCTCGATGCCGGCAACCCGTCGATCTAACTCAGACGCAGGCGACCGCTGAGAATCGGCGGAAACTGGCGAAATCGGCTCCAGTCCAGACTAGTCGAGCTGTCTTTGACTTCAGCCTCAAATGCGGGTTCAAGCAAGGCGTCCAGGACGAAACCGGCGGCAAAGGCAGCGCCGAGCAATTCGCTCAGCGAGCGATGGTAATAATAGTGCGGCGTCGGCTCGCCGGGCGCGCCCGAACCCTTGACCGGCGGCATGTCCAGGTAGGCGCGCAGCTTGACGGAGAAGTAGTCGCTGACGACGCCGTCGCGGTCCTCTTTCTCGTGCAGAAAAATGGGATTGTTGGAGTTAAAGGCCGGGTGCATGGTCGAGAAGACAAATCGTCCCGCCGGCTTCAACAGTTGGCTGGCCGCGGCAAAGAGCGGATCAACCGCCGGAATGTCCATCAAGGTCATCGAGCAGGTAATGGCGTCGAAGCGCCGCTCGCCAAGTTGCAGCATCGCCGCTTCGTCGGTGGCGTCAATAAGCTGGTAATCCACATTGTCGCCGGCCGCCCTGCTGCGTTCGCGCGCGCGCTCGATCATAACAGCGCTGAAATCAAAGGCGGTCACGACTGCGCCTGCGCGCGCCAGACGCCGCGTCAACGCGCCATTGCCGCAGCCGGCGTCAAGCACGGATTCGCCAGCGCGCAGCTCCAGCAGCTGCAAGACACTGGGCTCAACCAGGCGCCGATGAAAGACATTGCCGCTATCGCCCTGCAATTCATCCCAGAAGCGCGCTTTGCGGTTCCAAAGTTCACGGCCTTCGTCATTTAACTGCTTGATGTCCAACGGCGGATTCTCCAGTCTGTGGTCTCGGCAAGACGCTCACGCGCCGGCGCAATATAGTAGCGGACACTCAATCTTATAAGGCTTGTCCGGTATTGTAACGTCGCCGCCGCTCGCTCGGCCTAGGCGAAGATGCGACATCTTTGCCACCGAGTACACCGAGTTAGATAGAGGACACAGAGGAAAGGCATCGTGCTTAGTCCAATCACAGATACGGCAACCGTGCGGACTATTCTTGACTCGACCAACCGCCATATTTCCCGGAATTCCTCTCTGCGCCCTCATATTTACTCAGTGCCCTCGGTGGCAAAAGTGTCGCGAATCCCTAAAAGCGCGGCGCCCGCCCCGACCAAACGTACCGTCATCGGAATTTGAGTAGCGGACAAGCCTTATAGTCGGATGCTGAATGCGAATACAGTATAATGGCTGCTACTCCAGTAGATTAAGGACAGATTCTGTTTTGACAAACGAGATTCTCGTTTTCGCGCTAGTTGGCATATTGATCGGCTTTTCCAAGGGCGGCCTGGGCGGTCCGGTACCGGTGGCGCTCACCGTACCCATTTTAGCCTTGTTTATCGACCCGCAGGTTGCTGTTGTATTGGTCTTGCCCCTGCTGATCTTCGCCGATGGCTTCGCGCTATATTTCTATTGGAAGCAGTGGGACCGCCACTGCATCGGCCTCATGCTCATCCCGGGATTGGCCGGGGTGGTTCTGGGCGCATTCGTGCTCAAGGACATAGACGCTCTCACGCTGAATCGGGTCATTGGCGGCTTGACGCTGCTGGCGTTGATCTTCAAAATCGCCAGCGACCGTTTGGCTGCGCTTACTTATCGACCCCGGAAATGGCACGGCTATTTCGCTGGCTTGGCGTCCGGTTTCGGCTCGACGCTGGCAAACGTTGGGGCGCCGCCCTTCACCGCATATTTGCTGCTGCAACCGCAGATGACGGCGCGCCGCTTCATAGGCACGACCACGCTCTTCTTCGCGGTCATAAACCTGACCAAGGCGCCTGGATTTTTTCTGCTTGGCCTGTTTGATATTGAGCGCTTGCTCAGCATAGCCTGGGTATTTGCGCTCATTCCGCCCGCCGTGATGGTCGCGCGTTATTTGATCGATCGCATCAACCAGCAAGTTTTTGAGTGGATGATGATGATCCCGCTTTTCGTGTTGAGCGTTCATCTCTTGCTCAGTAATGTCCCAGCCAATGGCTGATCACGGCGATGGTCTCCGTCGTACCGGCACATTGTCAGCCGCGCCTGGCCGCGACCATGTCGACACGGGCCATACGCGCCCTCAATGTAATCATGCCTGGATATGCGCCCGGTCAGGACACGCTTCATTGATACCAGAAAGGCAAGCTGCATAATGACAGTCTCGAAACAGTACGGACAAGGCGCCTGAGTATGGCGACTGTCGCTGATTACTTCGCCGCAGAGTTGAAGGCCGCCGGGGTTGAACGCGTGTACGGCTTGCCCGGCGGCGAGAATGTCGAAATCCTGGAAGCGATTCGCTTGTGCGGGATTGACTTTGTGCTGGTCAAGAACGAAAGCAGCGCTTGTTTCATTGCGGCGACCGAGGCGCGGTTGAGCGGCACGATTGGCGTGGCGCTAACGACGCTCGGCCCGGGCGCGTCCAACGCTGCTGCCGGACTGGCGCATGCCCACCTCGACCGGGCGCCAGTGCTCTTAATCACTGCAAGCACAGACCCCGAGCTGATTGGCCGCCATACGCATCAAGTGCTGGATCTGTCCGCCATATTTCAGCCCATGTGCAAATTTTCGGCGCAGCTCTCGGCGCAAAATGCGGTCCTGACTATTCACCGCGCGCTGAGCCTGGCAAAAGCGGGTCGCCCGGGCCCGGTGCATCTCAGCCTGCACAATCGCATCGCGCTGCAAGAGGCAGCCTGCACAGGCCCGTCTGCTCCGGCTGCATCAGCGCCGCAACGTGAGATAGACATCGACGCCGCCCGCGCGCTGCTCTCGGACAAGCGCAAACCAATCATCGTGGTCGGCCTCGGTCTGGAGCCGGGCGCGCCCTATGGCGCCATTCGTACTATCGCGGAGCGACTGGACGCCCCGGTCATTGATACGCCCAAGAGCAAAGGCGCGCTGACGACCGAGCATCCGCTATACGCGGGCGCCATCGGGCTGACGCGCGCCGACCCGGTCTACGAATTGCTGGACGAAGCCGACTGCATCATTGCCATCGGCTTTGATGTCGTCGAGTTGGTCAAGCCTTGGGATTATGAAACGCCGCTGATCTGGATCGCTGAATGGGAGAATCACGATCCGCGAATTGCCAGCGCATGGGAAGCGGTCGGCCCCATCGACGACATCCTGAGCACGCTCGCGGATATTAGCTGCTTGTCGGCAGAAACTTGGGGTGAAGAGCGAGTTCGGCAATTTCGCGACCAGCAGAGCCGGATCAGCCTGCCGACAGCGGGCGTCAAGCGCATTCTGCCGCAAACATTCCTGGCTTCTCTGCGAGAGAACAGTCGGGACGATATTATTGTGACTACCGATGTCGGCTCGCACAAGATACTCGCGGCGCTGAACTGGCCCGCTCGCGCGCCCAATCGCTACTTCGTCTCGAACGGACTATCGGCGATGGGCTTCGGGCTGTGCAGCGCCATCGCGGCCGCCGCGGCCACGGGTGACCCCGCCATTTGCATCACGGGGGATGCCGGGCTGGCGATGGTCATGGGCGAACTGGGCTTGCTGGTTGAACGGCAGCTGCCGGTGCTGGTTGTCGTCATGAATGACGCGGCGCTGGATCTGATACGCTCGGCGCAGTTGCGCGCGGATCATCCCGCCTTTGGCACCGAATTTCACAATCCCGATTTTGAACTCATCGCCCGCGCCTATGGCATGGCCTACCGCCGGGTCGAGTCGCAAGGAGATTGCGACGCTGCCATACAAGCCGGATTGTCTGGCCGCGCTCCCATGCTGATCGAAGTCATGGTCGACCCGGTCGGATACCCCACGACAGTGCGAAAAGATTAACCGAGGGCGCGAATGCGGTCGGCCAGCGAAGCGTCGCTCGCCAGCGCCATTTGCACTTTCTTCAGCGCGGAAACAACTTCATCTACAGCGACCTCGCCGTCGCGGAAGATTTCCTCATCAAGCCACATTCCTTCGCGCGTGCTAATCCGCTCAGTAACGGGCAAATGCATATTCTCAAGATCAAAGTACTCCGGGAAAGCCGACGGCGCCGCCAGTCGCGAATCTTTCGGTCGGAAGAGCTCGTAACGATACATGGGATCATAGCCGCTCCAGCAGGGGATGCCCTCGGCCTGCATGGCCCGTGCGACAACTTTGTTGGTCGCGCCGAAGGAATCGGGATCGACAGCAAAGATGTAGCGATAGAGCGCCCGTTTTTCGTGCCGAGAATCGCGCGACAGAACGCGGACACCTTCAATTTCGCTGAGCGACTCGTCCATGAAGTTCGCCATTTGCTCGCGCATATGGGCTTGCGCCGGGAAGCGCTCAAGAGCGACATTCAGCAGCGCCGCCTGCAACTCGGTCATACGGTAGTTGCCTCCCTGCGTGTAGATCTCGCCGGCAGGATCATGGGGCCGGCCGCAGTCGATGATGCTGGCCGCGCGCCAGGCGTGTTCCTGCGAGCGGCAGAGCAGCACACCGCCCTCGCCAGCGGTCATGATCTTGGTCGATTGCATGCTGAAAGAGCCGAAATGCCCCAGCGTGCCGGCGCCTTTTCCCGACCAGATCGCGCCGTGTGCGTGGGCCGCGTCCTCAATGACGATCAAGTTATGCTGTTCGGCGATAGCCATGATGGCATCCATGTCCGCCATCTGCGAGGCAATATGCACCGGGATGATGGCGCGCGTCCGGTCGGTAATCGCGGCTTCTATCGCCTTGGGGTCGATGCAGAAGGTGTAGGGATCAATATCCACCAGCACCGGAATAGCGCCCGCCATCATCGGCGCGGAGGCGGTCGCCTGGAAGGTATAAGCTGGAACCAGGACTTCGTCGCCCCAGCCGATGCCGGCCGCGCGCAAAGCGACTTCCATGGTTATGCTGCCGTTCATCACCGCGACGGCGTATTGACCGCGATGCATCTCGACAAAGGCATCAAGAAAGCGCTGCGTTTGCGGGCCCGGATAAGGGAAGCCGCCCCAATTGCCGCTGCGGACGACTGCTGCGACCGCTTCGACATCCCGCTCGTCGTGAACGGGCCAGCTTGGATAGGCCGCCGTTCGCGTCTTGCTGCCTCCAAAAAGCGCCAGCTCGCTCATAGCTCATCCCCCAGGAAGACGACCTGCCCTCTGTGGCTGCTTTCGTAGGCAGCGTCAACGATGCGCATGATTTCACAGCCCTCGCGGCCATAGAAAAGCGTCGAGACCAGCACGCTCTCGGCATGAGGCTGCGCGATCGAGCCTGTGCCAAGCATCGCCAGTCGAATCACGACGCTGCCAGCCTGGCGAAGGTGAAGAGCGCGACGAAGGCGACGGGAATCAAGCCCAGCAGCAGCATGCGCCGGATCACGGGACCCTCCTGCCCAGCCAAGCCAACGGTGCTGCAGCCGACAATGACTTTGGCCGGCGCCAGGACGCTGCCCAGCGAGGCGCCTGCCGTCTGACCGGCAAGCACCACCGGCGCGCTCAATGCCAGCAGAGTCGCCGTTTCTTGCTGCAGCGCCCCAAAGACTACATTGGAATTGGTATTGCTGCCCGTCATGAAAGCGCCCAGGGCGCCGATGAAGGGCGCGACCAGGGGGTAAAACTGGGCGCTGAAGGTTTCGCTGATGCCGCGCGCGATGATTTGCGTCATGCCCGTGTGGGTCATTAAAGCCGCCATCGCCACCAGCGCCAGAATCGAAATGGTGGATTTGGAGGCGGAGCGGCGCACTTTGGCCCAAATCTCGCGCCAGATGGACTGACTCTCATAGTAGCCGGCGCGCCGATACAAAAGGAAGGCGATGACTCCCGCGTAGAAAAGAATCGCCCCGGCATGGCCGAAGACGCTGATGCCGCGTCCGCTCTCGGCCGGGACTAGCCAGCCATAGCTGGTCGCGACCGCCGGGAAGTCGACCTGGATACGAATCATATCCACCAGCTGCTCCAGCGGGCCGATTAGATTCGCCGAGAAGGCCAGAACCAACAGTATGACGTAGGCAGCCAACGCCAACGCGATACTGCGCGGGCGCTCGCCTGCGGCGGATTTCGGAGCTGCTTGCGCTCTGCCAGCATGCAGCGGCGACAGCACGTAGATGACGCCCACGACCGCCCCCGCCAACGCGCCTGAGGTGGAGCCCAGGGTCCACATGCCGTTGGTCGCGATCCACCACTGCGTCAGACCCATGACCGCGCCGACGATGAGCAGCATAGGTATGGAGCGCAGGAATCCACTCCAGCCGGCGCTGACAAAGGCGACCAGCCCGCCGCTGAAAAGCCCGGCTATGCCCAGGACTAGCGCGGCGTCATGGGCTAGCACTTCGCCCGATAAACCTGTGACGGCGGTCAAGGCGACGAATGATGTGCCCAAGGAGCCGAAGGTCACCGCCCAGCCGTGGCCCAGCGCCGCCATAATGACCGACTGGGTGGCGGTATAACCCAAGCCAACCAGCAAGGGCGCGACCACGGCAACCGGCACGCCGAAGCCGCCAACGCCCTGCAGAAGCGAAACAAACACCCAGCTAATGAGCAGGCTCTGCGCGGCGCGGTCTGACGTCAGGCGCGGCAAACTGCGGCCGATTAAGGCGACGGCGCCCGCCTCGTTAGTTACGTTGTAAAAGAAAAGCGCCATCCAGACGATGTAGAGCACATCGACCGCGAGAAAGACCGACTTGCCGATGGCGACGGCTGCCAGTTGAAAGTCTCCGCCGAACACGGTCAAGGACAAGAGCAGCGCGACGAGGAAACCGGCCAAACCGGCGCGGCTGCCGCCCCAGCCCAAGCCGACCATCAGCAGCAACACGGCGAGGACCGGCGACAGCGCGAGCAGCCAGTTTATCAGGTTGAGGTCCAAGCGCTATCTCCAGTCGCCGAATCAAGCAAAGGCGCCAAATCAGGAAGATGCCGAGCCGAGCGCCGGCTAGTCGTTGCCGCTCAGAGGCGGACGCTGTTCGTAGAAGCGCGTCGCTTCCTGGAAGGCGTAGGCTAGCTGCAGCACGGCGAAGTCCGCGCGCGGGCGCCCGACAATCTGCAAGCCAACGGGCAAGCCCTCAGCCGTAAAGCCGCCGGGCACGGAAATCGCCGGCAATCCCGTTACGGTGATGTAGGCGCATGTCATCATCCAGTCGATATAAGTGTTCATGGCGACGCCTGCGATTTCCCGGGGATACTCCCAGTCGATGGGAAAGGGCGCTACCTGGGCTGTCGGCAGCAAGAGGTACTCGTAGGTCTCCAGGAATTCCCGTACGCGGTGGAATAGCTCAGTGCGTTTGGCTTCCGTTCGACTGATTTGGCCGGCGCTTAGCCGTCTGCCCCGCGCCACATTCCAGCGTATCGTCTCCTTAAAAGCGTCCTCGCCGAATTCGGCAATGCGCTCGGCGAAAGACAGTTCGAAGTTCCAGGCGCGCAGCGTTTGAAAGATATCATAGGCATCGGCGAAATTGGGCTGGGCCTTGTCGACAATGCAACCCAATTCACTGAAGATCGGAAGCTGCTGCTCGATTGCAGACGTCACCTGCGCATCAACAGGCAAGCCGCCCAGGTCCGGGCTCCAGGCGATCTTCACGCCGGCGAAATCGCGTTCGAGATTGGCGGCAAAGTCAGATGCCGGCTGCTGCAGCGAAATCGGCGCCCGGCTGTCGTAACCGGCGATGGCTTGCAGCATCAAAGCGACATCTTGCACCGTTCGCCCCATCGGGCCGTCCACGCTGAGCGTCGACCAGGCATTGCCCTTGGGGTATTGCGGCACGCGACCGGGCGTGGGGCGCAAACCGACTACATTGCAGAAGCTGGCCGGGTTGCGCAGCGAGCCGCCCATATCGCTGCCGTCGGCGATGGGGATCATGCCGGCCGCCAGCGCCACAGCCGCGCCGCCACTGCTGCCGCCGCAGGTCTTGGAGCTGTCGTAGGGATTGCGGGTCGCGCCGAAGACCGGATTGAAGGTATGCGAGCCGGCGCCAAATTCCGGCACATTGGTCTTGCCGAGGGTTATGCAGCCCTCCTGCTTCAAGCGCGCGATGATCAGATCGTCCGACTCGGGGATGTAGTCGCTGTAGGCCGGCGAACCCATAGTGCTGCGGATGCCCGCCGTTTCAAAAAGGTCTTTGTGGGCGATGGGCAAACCGTGCAGAACGCCGAGTTCATCGCCGCGCGCCTGCTTCTCATCAGCCCGACGCGCCAGCTCGAGCGCTCGCTCCGGCAAGTATGTGACGATGGCGTTCAACTGCGGATTCACCGCATCAATCTGCTCAAGGCAGGCCGTCAAGACTTCTACGGCTGAGACCTCTCCGCGCCGAATCATTCCCGCCAGCTCAACCGCTGTTTTCCATACCAGTTCGCTCATGCGCGATTAGCCTCGTCCCACGTAGGGCATGCCATTAGCCATGACTGTCATAAAGAGGACATTGGCGTTCAGCGGCAGATTGGCCATGTAAATCACGGCATCGGCCACATGACGCGCGTCCATCTGCGGCTCGGCCGATTCCGCCGCGGCCTCCAGGCGCTTTTGCTGCCTGTCCGACATCTCGGTTCGGGCGTTGCCAATGTCAATCTGCCCGCAGGCGATATTGTAGTCGCGGCCGTCCAAAGCAGTGGACTTGGTGAGTCCGGTCATGGCGTGCTTGGTAGCGGTGTACACGACCGAATGCGGCCGCGGCACATGCGCCGAGATCGAGCCGTTGTTGATGATGCGTCCGCCCTGTGGTCGCTGTGCCTTCATCATTTTGTAGGCTTCTTGCAAGCACCAGAAGGCGCCGGTGAGGTTGACGGCGACGACACTCAGCCACTGCCCCTCGCTCAGCTCTTCCAGCGGGACCGCCGGCGCATTGATACCGGCGTTGTTGAACAGCAAGTCCAGCCGGCCGAAGCGCGCTTTTGCCGCGGCGAATAGCTGCGCAACAGCATGACGGTCGCTGACATCGGTCGGGACGATCAAGGCACGATCAGCGCCGACGCCAGCGACTGACCAGGTATCGCGAAGTTTGTTTTCACGGCGCCCGGCCAGCACTAAGGAATAGCCTGCTTCCCAGAGCGCCAGGGCAGTCACGCGGCCGATGCCCGAGCCAGCCCCGGTGATGAGCGCGATTTTGCGATCCATGGTCTCTCCCCTGCTTTAGCGGCTGCGCCAAGTGTACGCGCCTTGTCAAAGCGTGACAAGCCGCTGTGCATGCGCTAGTATTATCGTCGGAAATATCGCCGCGGAATAGGATGCCGGATGAAGATCTCTTGCTGTGTTTGGGCTTTGAGCGGACCAGAGACTGACATACTGCGAGCGGTTCGCGCGCTGGAATTCGACTGGATAGACATTCAGCCAACGCAGCTGCGCACGCTGGAAAGCCGGCTGCTGGCGCAGGAGCTTGATTTGCGCGCCTCCTGCCTGGGCGCATCCTTTGGCTTGCCGGCGGGGGCGGCGCTAGATCACGCGGATGGCGCCAAACGACAAGCGGCATTCGACACCGTCGCCCGCAGCATCGAATTCGCCGCGGAGCTTTGTGCCGACACGGTCTACGTCGTGCCGGGGCAAGCCCGTGATGACAGCGCGCTGGCTCGCTTCAGCGATTCCCTGACCGGCCTGGCCGACCGCGCCGCCGAGCGCAGCATCAAACTGGCATTGGAGCACTTCCCGGGCACGGCGCTGCCGACTGCCAGCGAGACTTTGGAATTCATACGCCGGGCGGGCCATCAGAATCTGTATATCTTAATCGACAGCGGCCACTTGCAGATGTCGGGCGAGGACCCGGCCAGCGCCATACTGAACGCGGCTGATCGGCTGGGTTATATGCACTTTGACGACAACGACGGCATCAGCGATTTGCATTTGAGCCTGCTGGACAGCGTCATGACCGAGGAGTCGCTCGACGCTATGCTGCAGGCTTTGGCGGATATCGGCTATCAGGGCGCGCTCAGCCTGGAGCTGAATCCGGGCTTGCCCAATCCAGCCAAGGCGCTGGGCGAAAGCCGCGATGCCTTGCTGCGGGCGACGCATCGCCTATAGGCGGCTGCTGTGAAAATTGATTTTGCATTATTGTTCAATTCGCATTATCTTAGTTACGGGTTGCTCTAGCAAGAGATTGGCGCAGCCTGAAAAAATCGCAATCCTGCGAACCTGTACTCACGATGAAAGGAGAATATCGTGCTTAAGAAAGCAACGCTTATGTTATTTGTGACGGTTATCGTCCTGGCGGTCATGCCGTTATCCATGACGGTTTCGGCGCAGAACCCCGACTGCGAGGGCGATGTTACCTTGACCTATTGGCATCATTGGGGCGGCAATCGCATTCCTCTGATGGAAGAGCAAGTAGCCGCATTTGAAGACGCCAACCCGGGCATCTGCGTGGACAACGTATTCCTGCCCTGGGATAACCGCTTGCAGAATCTGCTGGCCGCTATCGCCGCCGGCAATCCGCCCGATGTGACCATGTTCGGCCGGCACGACCTGCCCTTCTTCGCGGCTACCGAGTCGATCATCCCGCTGGACGATTACATGGCGGCCGATGGCATCGATCCGGCTATTTTCCACGCATCCGAGTTTGCCGGTACACAATTCAACGGCAAGACCTGGATGCTGCCGCTGCCGGGTGGCGGCGCCTTCAGCATCGCCTGGTACAACACCGATCACTTTGCTGAAGCCGGCATTGAAGAATTCCCACAGACTTGGGACGAGATGCTGGACGTGGCGGAAACACTGCGGCTCGGTGATGGCAGCTTCTTGGAACGCGTGGGTGTCAACACGCAATCTACCAGTGGCCCTGGCGCCTTCCTCACTTGGCTCAATGCCAACGGTCAAGACTGGATCAGCGCTGACCTGCGCACCATTACCATCAATAACGAAGCCGGCGTTCAGGCGCTGGAATTCATGTCGGCGATGGCGGAGATCAACTACGGCATCGAAGAGCTAAACGCCTTCTGGGAAATGGCCGGCGAATTCGATCAAGGTCCGCTGATTCAGGGCTTGGTTTCGATTGAGATCAACGGTTCCTGGACGCTCTTCCAAGTTGAAGACCACGCCGAGACCTTGAACTATGATGTAGCGCCGATTCCACACGGCCCCATGGGCGACCCGGGACGGCGCGGTGGCGCGCATGGCGGCTGGGGATATATGATCCCCAAGAACGCGGCTCATCCTGACGAGGCCTGGCAGCTGGTCAAGTGGCTGACGACGGAAATTGATGGCAAGGGCGCCTGTTGGTTCATTCAACAGCAGCAGCGTCCCTCGCCATTGATTGACTGCAACGGCTACGAAAAAGACGGCGTCGTGCATCCACGGGCTGAATCGCTGCTGGGCGTTGCGGCTTTGGATAACCTGGTCACCGTTTCGCCGGTGCAACCGGAAGCCAATCAAATCATCAACCGCATGGTTGAAGATGTGCTCTTTGGCGACAGCAGCGTTGAAGACGCGCTGGCAAGCGCTGAAGGCGAGATTCAGGAATTGCTGGACGCATTCTGGGAAGAATACGGCTAAACCGAGCCAATTACGGTATGGGGCATCGGCTGATGTCCCATGCCTGATTCCGCGCTTACTAGACCATCAGATAGCAAATGGCCACATCATTCGGCTCGCAAATCAGCGCCATGCGCGGTCGCCGGCGGGAACGCTGGCGCGATATGTCGCCAATACGCAAGCGCGAGGCGAAGATGGGTCTGCTCTTCATCAGCCCCTGGATCGTTGGCGTGCTTCTGTTTTCGTTATTTCCTTTCATCGCCTCCTTCCTGCTTAGTTTCACGAAATACAACATTGTGCAGCCGCCGGAATGGATTGGGCTTGAACACTACAGCAACATATTTTCCGATGATCCGCTGTTCCTGAAGTCACTAAAAAATACTGCCGTCTATGTCGGCGGCTCGGTCACGATACGCATCGTGCTGGGCTTCGCGCTGGCGCTGCTGCTGAACCTGAAAGTGCGCTTCCTCGGCTTGTGGCGCACGCTGTTTTATTTGCCGTCGGTCGTGCCCATTGTGGCGCTGTCCGTTATTTGGCTGTATGTGCTCAACGCGCGCGCGGGCTTGCTCAACTCGCTGCTGTACGCGATTGGCTTGCCGCGGTTCCGCTGGTTTGCCGATCCCGATATCGCCATGATCGGCTATCTAATCATGAGCACGACCTGGGTCGGCGTGACGATGGTCATCTTTTTGGCGGGTCTGCAAGGCATACCGGAAGAATATTATGACGCGGCGAAAATCGACGGCGCCAATGTATTCCAGCGCCTGATTCGCGTGACCATTCCTTTGATGACGCCGACGATTTATCTGAATATCCTCATCAATATCATCAATGCCTTTCAAGTCTTTACGCAAGTCTTCATCATGACGGACGGCACGGGCGGGCCGCGAGACGCCACACGAACCTACGTGCTGCATCTGTTTGATCACGCCTTTCAGTATTTGCCGCCGCAAATGGGTTATTCGTCGGCGCTGGCCTGGATTCTTTTCATGATCATCTTTTTCTTCACGGCTGTCATTGTGACGACATCGCAGCGCTGGGTCTTTTATCAAGGCGGGGAGAACGGCGAATGAGGGCGCCTGAGGCAAGCATGGTTCAACAGGGTTTCTTTGAAAGGGACCTGGTTTACCGGCTGACGCGCATCACCGGGCGCATCTTGCTGTACGGGCTGCTGATTGTGATGAGCCTGTGGTTCCTGGCGCCACTATTTTGGATGTTCATGTCGTCCTTCATGCCCCTGGATCAAGTCGGCGTATTCCCGGTGCAGTGGATCCCGCGCGTATGGATGCCGGAAAACTTTACCGAGGCGCTGAAATTCTGGAACTTCGGCACGACCTTCCGCAACACCATGCTAATTACGGTTGTCTCCATTATTGGCGACATTGGCTCTTGCACGATAGTGGCTTACGGCTTTGCGCGTTTCCGCTTCCCCTTTAGAGATACCTTGTTCTTGATTCTGCTGGCGACCTTGATGCTGCCCTTCGCCGTGCGACTCATACCGGTCTACGCCGCTTATGAGGCCATCGGCTGGATCGACACCTTCTATCCGCTGATCGTGCCCGCCTTCTTTGGCAACGCCTTCTATATCTTTATATGTCGGCAATTCTTCCTGGGCATTCCGCAAGACTTGCTCGACGCCGCCAAGATCGACGGGGCCAGCGAAGTGCGTATTTTCACGCAAGTGATGATTCCGCTGGCCAAGCCGGCGATTGTCGTCATCGCTATCTTGAGCTTCCAGAACAGCTGGAATGATTTCCTGGGGCCCTTGATTTATCTGAAGGACCCGGATCTGCATACGCTGGCAGTTGGGCTGTACAAGTTCACGTCCTTGCCGGGGCAAGGCGGCATCTACAATCAGCAGATGGCGGCCTCTACCATGATGGTGCTGCCGGTTCTGATCGTGTTCTTCCTCTTCCAGAAACAATTCATCCAGGGCGCGAATATCTCCGGCTTGAAGGGCTGAGTCACCGGCCAATGGACGCGCCACCCAACATACGCTTTGTCTTGGCGCGCGCTGGCTGCCGATTAGTGGCCCGGCAGCAGAGCATGGACTAATTTATCCCTACTCAACCGGAAAGTGACACGGAATGGCATCCAATCAATACTTGAACGCGAGCGGCGTATTCCCTCATTTGGCGCTGACGGCGGAGCTGGGCCCGCCTCGTAGCGAATGCGGCATCGGCGCGATGATGGCCTGGGCCGGCAAACTCTGGCTGGTCACTTACGTCTCGCATAAATCAGCCAGCGGCGTCGGCACGGGACTGTTCTCGATAAACGAGCAGCTGGAAATCAGCAAGCACCCGGCCAGCTATGTCGGCACCTACACCAATCGCATGGCGCATTGGCAGTCCAATCAGCTCATCATCGGACCGCATGTCATTGACGCGTCCGGCAATGTGCGCACTGTGCCGGACCTGGTGGAAGTGCGGATATGCTCGACCATGCGCCATCTCACGCGCCCGAACGACATGGTCTACATGTTGGGCATGGAGGGCGAATTCTATGAGATGAACGTGCACAGCCTAAAGACGACTCTCCTGGCAGACCTCACGGTGGAGCTGGGCGTGCCGGATCACCAGTACGCGCATTTCAAAGCGGCTTACAGCAACTTCGGGCGGGTGGTGGTGGCCAACAACAGCTATGACGAGCGCGATTTCACGGGCGCTGAAGCGGCGGGCCGCCTGGCGGAATGGGACGGCGAGCAATGGACGATTATCGAGCGCAATCCCTTCATTGAAGTGAATGGCCGGGGCAATTTCGCCGGCACGATTTTTGCCATGGGCTGGGACAAGCGTTCGGCGATTCTGCAAGTGTTCACCGAAGCCAACGGCGAGTGGAAGCGTTATCGCTTGCCCAAAGCCAGCCACTGTTTTGACCACATGTGGCAGACGGAGTGGCCGCGCATCCGCGAGGTCGACCACGAGCGCTTCATCATGGATTGCCACGGGATGTTCTATGAGCTGTCGCCCTGGGCCTACGAGAACCACATCTGGGGCATCCGCCCTATTTCGACGCATCTCTGGGTGCTTGGCGATTTCTGCACCTATCGCGGCATGTTGGTGCTGGGTTCGGATAATGCCAGCCCGCATCACGGCGCCAACCATTTGGCGGGCGAGCCGCAGTCGGGCTTGTACTTCGGCAAGACGGACGACCTCTGGCAGTTCGGCAAGCCAGCCGGCTGGGGCGGCGTCTGGTGGGAAGACGAGCTCAGCGCCGGCGAGACATCCGACCCTTATCTGATGACCGGTTTCGACCAGAAAACGCTGCATTTGAGCAACGACAGCGACAGCCCAGTCGACTTCACGCTTGAAGTCGATTTCCTGGGCAATGGCAAGTGGAAGCGCTACGGCAGCTTTACCGTTGAGGCGCAGGGTTATCAGCATCATGCCTTCCCGCCGGGCTACAGCGCGCATTGGGCGCGACTTCGCAGCGAGCAGAAATGTGTCGCCACGGCGTACTTCACCTATACTTAGCAGCAAGCTAAACTTAGGGCATTTTCTGGAGAGGCCTCATGAATGGTTTTGTCGAATTAACTGATGAGCAGCGCCGTCAATTTCGTGACGAGGGCTACCTCATCGTACACAATGCGCTGGATCAGGCTCTGATTGGCCGCTTGATCGAAGCCGGAGACCGGCTCATCGCCACGGACGAGCGTTTGAATCGCTATCAGACCAGTGAATATTATGACGGATTCCGCAATTGCATCATGCTGGACGATGCTTTCATTCCGCTGCTGACTAACGAGATTACCTTGCCGCTGGTCATCCAGTTGATGGGCTCCAATTTGCAGCTTTCCACCAGCCACCTCATCTATCGCCATCCCGACCCGCCCGGCACGCCAGACAGCATAAGACAGCCCGGCTGGCACCGCGACGGCGGCCGCACGCAACTGGACTTGGGACAGGGAAATTATCCGCGGCTGGGGCTGAAGTGCGCCTTCTATCTGACTGATTTGAGCGAGCCCAACTCGGGTGTCACCATGTTGGCGCCGGGCAGCAATCAGCTGACGGAGCGAATCGACATACCCGAGGGCGCAACCGACCCGGTCAACGCGCTGGAGCCACTGCTGAATCCGGGGGATTGCGTCATTTTCGAGTATCGCACCTGGCACGCCGGCGCGCCGAACTTCAGCGCATTTACGCGCAAGGCAGTGATGATCGGCTATTGCTATCGCTGGCTGAAGCCGATGGATTACATCAAACAAGAGCTGTCATTCCTGGAGAAACTCAGCGACCTGGAGAAATACCTGGTCGGCGAGGAAGTTGACGACACGCTTGAGTTCCAGCCCAGCGGCGGTTTTAATCCGCTGAACGAATGGTGCGCCCAGCACGGCGTCGAGCCCGACCGGCATGGCATGTAGGACCTGAGACCCAAAATCAGGCTATCCGCAGCGAACTTCATACGCAGCTGGCGAACTGAAAAGCGGCTATAACGCATAAGGAAAATTTATGAAGCAAGATAATCAAATCCCAAGAATGCTGAGCGAGCCTTTCTCGCCTGACGCCCGTCCGCCCATGACGAAGCGGATCGATAGCGATCTGGTCATTGTCGGCGGTGGACTAGCGGGTACTTGCGCGGCTATCACAGCTGCGCGCGCCGGCATCAAAGTTGTTCTGGCGCAAGATCGTCCGGTTCTGGGCGGCAACGCCAGCAGCGAGGTACGACTATGGGCATTGGGCGCTACCTCGCACATGAACAACAACAATCGCTGGGCGCGCGAGGGCGGCGTCATCGACGAGATTCTGGTCGAGAATATGTACCGCAACAAAGAAGGCAACGCGCTTATATTTGATACGATCCTCCTGGAAAAGGTCGTTGACGAGGACAATATTACGCTGCTGCTCAATACCGCCGCCGTCCGCGTAAAGAAATCCGACGGCGAGACGATCGAATCCGTAACCGCATTTTGCAGCCAGAACTCGACCCAGTATGAGCTCTACGCGCCGCTTTTCTGCGATGCTTCCGGCGATGGCATTGTCGCCTTTCAAGCCGGCGCCGCTTTCCGTATGGGCGCGGAGTCGCGCGACGAATTCGGCGAGAAGTTCGCGCCGAGCGAAGAGTACGGCTACCTGCTGGGGCACTCGATATATTTCTACAGCAAAGATATCGGCGAGCCGGTTAAGTTTGTGCCGCCGAGTTATGCGCTCGACGACATCACGCAGATACCCCGCTTTCGCAGTTTCAACACCGCGATCGATGGCTGCCGCCTGTGGTGGATCGAATACGGTGGCCGTCTGGATACCGTACACGAGACCGAGACGATCAAGTGGCAGCTGTGGAAAGTCGTCTACGGCGTCTGGAATTACATCAAGAATTCCGGCGAATTCCCTGATGCCGAGACCCTGACGCTGGAATGGGTGGGTCATATCCCCGGCAAGCGCGAAAGCCGGCGCTTTGAAGGCGATTATATGATGATCCAGCAAGATGTCATCGAGCAGCGCCAGCATTACGATGCCATATCCTTCGGCGGCTGGTCGATTGATTTGCACCCGGCTGACGGCGTATTCAGCGAGCTGCCCGGCTGCGACCAGTGGCACGCCAAGGGTGTGTACCAAGTGCCCTACCGCACACAATACAGCAAAAATATCCGCAACCTCTTTATCGCGGGCCGCATCATGAGCGCCTCGCATGTGGCTTTTGGCTCGACACGCGTCATGCTGACCTTGGCCTCCGCAGCGCAATCGGTCGGCATGGCGGCGGCGCACTGCATTCTGGGCGATTTTCTGCCGCGCGATATCGCCCAGCCTGATCAAGTGAAACTGCTCCAGCGCGATTTACAGCGCGTGGGCGCTTACATTCCGCAGTTCAAGCTAGATGACGAGGAGAACCTGGTCGGGCAAGCCAGCGTGACGGCGTCGAGCAAACTCTGCCTGGAAAGCATGCCGGACGATGGCCCGCTCCTGGCGCTGGAAAGCCCCTATGCGCAGATGCTGCCCTTGCAGCGTGGTCGCGTGCCGCGCATGACGATCACGGTTGACGCCGTCGAAGCGACCGAACTCAATGTCGAGTTGCGCATGAGCAGCAAGGTGGACAACCACAGTCCCGATGTCGTCTTGAAGTCGCTGCGTATCGACTTGCCGGCGGGCGACAGTCAGCTCGTCGAGCTCGACTTCGATCAGCTGATTGAAGACGGACGCTACGTCTTTGTCTGCGTCATGGCGAATCCGGCGCTTCGTTTGCATCTGAGCCAAATGCGCGTCACCGGACTGCTAGCGCTGCAATATCGTCGGACGCAGACGCCGCCGCAGGACATCGGCGTGGAGAGTTTCGAATTTTGGACGCCGCCGCGCCGGCCCGAAGGACAGAATATGGCGATGACCTTCTCGCCGCCGATAAACGGATTTGACCCGCAAAATATCTGCAACGGCCTAGCCCGTCCCACCTCTCAAGCGAACGCCTGGGTCGCGGATCCAGATGACCCGGCGCCGCAGCTGGATATCAAGTGGGTCGCGCCGCAGAGCATCAGCAGAGTGACCCTCATGTTTGACACCGACTTTGACCACGCCATGGAAACCACCCTTCGCGGGCATCCCGAGGCGGTTATGCCTTTCGCCGTTAAGCACTATCGCATCAGCGATAGCGCCGGCGCAATTCTGGCGGAAGTCACCGACAATCATCAGACGGTGAATACAATTGAATTCGAACGGTCGGTCGAGACTGACGCGTTGAAGCTTGAAGTCTTGAACAGCCAAGGCGACAGTCCAGCTGCTGTTTTCGCAGTTCATTGTTACGAGTAGTTGGGCGCAGAAGGCAATCATGGGAGCGGATATGGTCACGGATAGAGAGCGTTACTTCTTTGATCTCAACGGCTTCTTGTTGCTGAAAGGCGCGCTGGCGGCCGGAGAAGTCGCCGACATCAACGCCGCCATGGACGCGCTGCTGCCGATCGCGCCCGGCGAATGGAAGGGATACGTGCACGGGCACAATTACGGCGACAATGACGGCCTGAACTTGCAGCAGATTTACGAAGGCGGCACAGCCTTTGAACGACTCATCGACCACCCGTCATGGATCGACAAGGTCAAGTATTTTGTCGGCGGCGCCAACACCTTCGACTACAATCACGGTCCGCTCTTCATTGACGAATGTTTCGCCAACATACGCGGTCCTGGCGAGGCGATCGGCTTGCATTCGGGCGGACACGAAGGCGCCAAACGCACACAATTCCGTTTCTACAACGGCGAGTTCCACTGCGGGCAGATCAATATACTGATGGCGCTAACCGATATCGGGCCCGGCGACGGCGCGACTATGGTTGTGCCCGGCAGCCACAAAGCCCACTTCCCGCATCCCGACGCAGAAAAGCACCGGATGCTTGGCGAATCGGCCTCAGTTGACGGCGTAGAGGGCGCCTTACGCATCAATATGGAGGCCGGCGATGCGCTGCTATTTGTGGACGCGTTATGTCACGGGTCGGCCGAGCGAGTCAACGAGGGGAACCGCCACATCATCGTCTTCCGTTACGGTCCATCCTGGGGCACATTCCGGCACGGCTACCAGGTGTCTGAGGAGCTGATCGCGCGCTTGACGCCGGAGCGCCTGCAGATTGTGCGTCCGCAGACGCCGCTCGTTCCTGAGTAGACAGCGACGCTCAAGCCTGCAACTGGCGCAGGCGAACTTCGTCGAGCGCCACACCGATTCCGGCGCCCGAGGGTATTTCGTAGCAGCCGTTGCGGCAGACCAACGGAGATTCCAACAAGGCGTTGGCGATTTCGAATACGGGTGGCTGGTATTCCAGCAGGTACAAGTTGGGAATGGCCGCGGCCACCTGAATCGTCGCAGCGATGCAGATACCCAAACCGACACTGAGATGCGGGGCCATCTTCACATTAAAGGCCTCCGCCATTGCCGCGATCTTGAATACCTCGGATATGCCCGCCCGCCCCACATCGGGCTGCAAGATGTCGGCCGCCTTCTGCATCAGCCAGGGACGGAATTGATAGCGTGTGCGCTCGGTCTCGCCGATGGCGACCGGCACGGCGATGGCTTGGGCCAACTGCGCGTGTGACTCAATATCCTCCGGATTTATCGGCGCTTCGAAGAAACCCGCGCCCAGATCAGTCAGAGCATGACCCAACTGCAGGGCTTCGTCCAGCGAATACACCCAGTGCGCGTCGAGCAAAAGCGCCGCGTCCTCGCCAAGCGCGTCGCGCAAGACGGCTACGCTTTTGACGTCGGCGCGAACGCCGTGACCGGCAGCCAGCTTGAAGGCGTCAAATCCCTGCTCGGTGTATGTTTGCGCCAGATCAACGCGCTCTTCGGCGGTCGGTCGCGGCAGGCCGGAAACATAACAGGGAATCTCATCTCGAAAGGCGCCGCCCAGCAGTTGATGAACCGGCTGCCCCAGTATCTTGCCACAGAGATCCCAGAGCGCGGTATCACAGGCGCTGATGGCGTCGAGCATGAATCCGCCGTAGTAACCGCGCTCGCGCATCAGGTCGTACATAATGTTCCACAATACATTGACATCCAGCGGGCTGCGACCGATCAGCGCGGGCGCCAGCAGCTGCTCGATGATCTGCTGCACGACTTCAGGCGCAACCGGCGCCAGGGCCTCGCCCCAGCCGAAGAAGCCATCCGCCGTGCTGATCTTGACAAAGGCCGTTTCGAAATAGGCGGAATACAGCGCTCGATAAGGCGGGCGCAAGAAGTAGGCCTCGCGGTCGGCGCCGGCCGGCAATCCGCCCAGATAGGCCTCCTCCCGTTTGATGCGCACGGGAATAGCTTCGACATGCGTGATTTGCACTGCTGTACTCCTGTCGCTAGATTCGATTCTGCGAGACGGGTATAGTGTAGGAGATTGACCCTTGATCCGCAACGGAATCGAAAACAAGGAGCGCATGACCGTGCTAGCTGGAATCTTTCAGATACTTCAGACGCCTTTCACCAACGGCGGCGACATCGATTGGACCAGTTTGGCCCGGCAGATCGACTACTGCATGGCCGGCGGCGTACAGGGCTTGGTCACTCCTGCGCTGGCCAGCGAATTTTTCACGCTCAGCGACAGCGAGCGCAAGCAGTTGGTGGCGTACACCGGGAAACAAATCGCCGGACGCGTTCCTTACGTGGTAAGCGTTCAGGGGCTGAACTTGCAGCTGGCCCTGGAATTCGCCGAGCAGGCCTGCCAACACGAGGCGACAGCGCTGATGGCCATGCCGCCCTACCTGCGCAAAGCATCCAAGCCGGGAGTGCAAGAATATTATCGCCAGCTGGCCGACTTCGAGCGTCCGCTCATCATCCAAAACGCGCCCGCGCCCATCGGCACGCCCCTGTCGCCGCGTGAACTGGTAGAGCTGCTGGCTGCGGAAAGCAATATCCAGTACATCAAAGAAGAGACGATTCCGATTCTGCAGCACATCACTCAGATTCTCGAACTGGACGGCGGCGATTGCCTGGGCGTCTTTGGCGGCGCCAACGGCATCTATCTGATTGACGAGCTGAAACGCGGCGCTTGCGGCAATATGCCCGCCGGCGGCATGGTGGATGTGCAGGTCAAGATTTATGATTTGTATCGCGAGGGCAATATCGAAGCAGCTGAGCGCATTCACTTTCGATTGTTGCCGCTGCTGAATTACGCCATGGTCTACGGCGTGTCAATGCACAAATATGTATTGTGGCGGCGCGGCGTGATCGATTCGCCTTACACCCGCGACCCGCAGAAAATCAGCTTGAATCAAGACGACATCCGCGCGGTGGAGAGCCTATGGCAGCGCATTGCCGATCATACTGTCGCTGAGTTTCCCTTCGTCTAGCTTCAAGCCAGCTCGCGCTAGTAAAGCTTGATAGGTATTAACGATGAATTCGCCGACATTTTACCCCATCCCCCGGCCCCTTGCCCCAGCGAGCTAGGGAAGGGGAGCTAGATTCTGCGGATGTCCTTGGAATCTGTTACTTTTCGCATGGATAGACCTGCTATTTTGTACAAAGACTGCATTGCTCCAGATGTTTTCATGTGTATATTGCAATACCGGTCAAGCCTAGTAGGCCCAGGCGCGCGGCAGCGGACGCTCAATCTCCAGCAGTCGCTGCAGGAGCGTTTTGCGGCAATCCGCCAGCTCATCGGCATAGTCGCCGCAGGCCGCGACATCAGTGTACGCGCCCGGATCGGCATCGATATCCCACAAGCTTTCCCGCCCGTCCGCGTGAACGAGATATTGGTACCTGTCGGTCCGCAGGGATTTCCAGCCGTCGCCTTCGGTCAGGGCGACGCTCTTTCGCCGCGCGTCCCGGCCCTCGACCAGGCCCGCCAAGCTTTCGCCCTGCATGAAGGTCGGAATCTGAATCCCGGCCAGTTCCAACAATGCCGGCACGATATCGACGGCTTCCACGACATCGTGATGCGCTTGGTCGCGACAGCCGTCGGGCGCTGAGATAATTAGCGGCACGCGGCTCACGGCGTCATCGGCCGGGTAGCCCTTGCCATAACGCAGATGATCGCCTAGCCACTCGCCATGATCCGATGTAAAGACAACTATCGTATTGTTGCGCTTGCCGCAGGCTTCCAGACTGTCGAGGATTCTGCCGACAAAGTGATCGACTTCGCTGATCATAGCGTAGTAGCCCTGTCGCGCGCGCCGCAATTGCGCGTCGGAGAACGGCGCTTCCGGTTCCGGCGGACGCCCCGCATTGATGTGAGCGGGAAACTCCGGAATTGACAGCTGATCAGGGTCATACAGATCGAGATATTTCTGCGGCGTCATCCAGGGCGCGTGCGGCGAGTAGAATCCGGCGATACACAAGAATGGTTCTTCACCGCTTTGCTCGATGAAGTCAATGGTCTGCTCGCCCACGAAGGCGCTGTGCGTCAGCCCATCATCGGCCGGGAACGGGATTGCGCCGTCAAAGTCATGCCGTCCGTCTGGATCGCCGCGATGAACGACCTCATCATCGAAACCAATGACGCGCTGCCAAACGCGGGTGGCTGGTGGGATGCCGGCGCTGATGCCATCCATCTGTTCGGGCGCCTTTCGCCGCGCCCAGGCGCGATAGGCATCTTCGTAGACGCCCGGCTCGTCGGCGATTTCCAGGCGATCAAAGCCATAAGACGGATGCGGCAGGCGATGATCGCGATTGGCGTGCGGCAGGAAGTGCAGCTTGCCGATATTGGCGCTGCGATAGCCGTACTGCTTAAGGATATGGGGCAAGGTTACGATGTCTTCCGGCACAGGCACGCCCATGCGCGTTATGCCGAGCGAGGAGGGATAGCGCCCTGACAACATGCTGATTCGGCTGGGCATGCAGACCGGGTTCTGCACGAAGTGATGCGTGAAGTTGACGCCCTGGGAAGCCAACTTGTCAAGATTCGGCGTGATAATATCGTTATTGCCGTTGGCGCCCAGAGCGTCCCAGCGCTGCTGATCCGTATACAGGATTAGGATATTGGGACGTTTCATCGCATGGCTCCCTTCATCGCGGACGCGATTCATTCTAGCACGGTCGCGTGGTCGAGGCTGATGTTGGCGAAAACCTCAGCTGCGGTCTATTATTGTAGAATCTTCCTTGGCTTCACGGCTTTTCGCAAGTCGGGGACGAGCGACGCAATTTTGAGCGGTCAGCAGCAGGTAGACGACAGGGAATAACATGGTCATCGCGAATTTCGAAAATATCAGCCGCGTGGAGCACTCGCAGGAGGCCTTCGCGCAGGCATTCCGCGACAATCTTTATTATACGCGCGGCCAAGCCATCTACACGGCGACGCCGCGCGACCTGTATGAGGCGCTCGCCTTTACCGTCCGCGACTACATGATGTACAACTGGCAGCAGAATGTGGATTGCTATTTTCGCCAGAATCCAAAATTTGTGTATTATCTTTCCGCCGAATACCTGGTGGGCCAGCAACTGGAGCAAAATCTGCTCTATACCAATACTTACGATTTGGCGCGGCAAACCATGCAGAAGCATGACATCGACATCGCCGAACTCATCGCGCTCGATATTGAGCCGGGTTTGGGAAACGGAGGTTTGGGCCGGCTGTCGGCTTGTTTCATGGACTCGCTGGCGACGCTCAATATCCCGGCGGTCGGCTATGGCATTCGTTACGAGTACGGCATTTTCCGCCAATCCTTCCGTGATGGCTGGCAAATAGAAAGCCCGGACGAGTGGCTATACTACGGCAACCCTTGGGAATTCCCCCAGCCGGACGACATGGTTGAGGTAGGCTTCGGCGGGCGGACCGAGCACTATGCCGACAGCGAGGGCAAGTACCGCGTCCGCTGGGTTCCGGCGCAGACCATCATGGGCCAGCCCTATCACACGCTGGTGCCGGGTTACCGGACCAAGACCGTGAATATGCTGCGGCTGTGGAGCGCCCGCGCCACACGCGAATTCGACTTGCAGCTCTTTGATGTCGGCGATTATTCGCGCGCTGTCGAGCAGAAGACCAGTTCCGAGAACGTCACCAAGGTGCTCTATCCCAATGACAACACGCCGCAAGGCAAGGAATTGCGCCTGAAGCAACAGTACTTCTTCGTCGCCTGCTCGCTGAACAATATCATCAAGCGCTTCATGATCAAGAACGCCGAATGGGAGGAATTGCCCCGCGTCGCCGTCATCCACCTCAACGATTCCCACCCGGTCATCGCCATAGCCGAGTTTATGCGCCTGCTGCTGGACCAATACGAGCTTGGCTGGCAACGCGCCTGGAAAATCACCAGCGCCACCTTCGCTTCAACGCAGCACACCTTGCTGCCGGAGGCGCTGGAGAAGTGGCCCGTCTGGTTGATGCAGCGCGTCCTGCCGCGTCACCTGGAAATCATCTACGAGATTAACCGTCGTTTCCTGGACGATGTGCGCATGGCCTACCCCAACGATTCCGGTCGGGTTGAGCGAATGTCGATTATAGAAGAAGCGGTGGAAAAACAAGTGCGCATGGCCAACCTGGCTTGCATCGGCAGCTACTCGATAAATGGCGTCGCCGAGCTGCAGTCCGATCTGCTGAAATCACGCGTATTCGCCGACTTTGCCGATATGTGGCCGGAGAAATTCGGCAACAAAACCAATGGCGTGACTCCGCGGCGATTCATGCGCCTGGCCAACCCCATCCTGGCTGATCTCATCACTCAGCGAATCGGCGACGGCTGGCTGACCAACCTGGACGAACTGGCGCAACTGGAAGCCTTCGTCGATGACCCGGAGTTCCGTCAAGCCTGGCGCGCTATGAAAAAGGCAAACAAGAGGCAATTGGCCGACTATATCAATGACAAGCTGGGGCTGGCCGTCGATACCGGCGCGATGTTCGATGTCATGGTCAAGCGCCTGCACGAATACAAGCGACAGCTAATGAAGGCGCTGCACATCATAGTTCTGTATCAGCGACTGAAGCTGGACCCCGAAGCCGAGCAGGACCCGGTCACCTTCGTTTTTGGCGCCAAGGCCGCGCCGGGCTATTACATGGCCAAGCTAATCATCAAGCTGATCAATTCGGTCGCTGATGTGGTGAACCGGGACCCGGTTTCGGCCGATAGTCTGCGCGTGGTCTTCATCCCAAATTTTAATGTCACGTCCGGTCAGTTGATTTATCCGGCTGCGGACATCTCAGAGCAGATCTCGCTGGCCGGCAAAGAAGCTTCGGGCACGGGCAATATGAAATTCGCGCTAAACGGCGCAATGACCGTCGGCACGCTCGACGGCGCCAATATCGAAATCCGCGAAAAAGTGGGCGCGGAGAATTTCTTCTTATTCGGCTTGACAACGGAGGAAGTCTTCGAGGCGAAAGCGCGCGGCTACAACCCGCGTGATTATGTCGAGTCAAATGCCGCGCTGCGCGACGCTATCGACTGGATCGCCGGCGGGCAATTCTCCGGTGGCGACACCGAGATTTTCCGCCCCATCGTTGATTCGCTGCTCTACCACGACGAATACATGATCTGCGCCGATTTTGCCAGCTACTTGAAATGCCAGCAGCAGGTCGCTGCGGCCTATGCCGACAGGGAACGCTGGACAACAATGTCCATCCTCAATGCGGCGCGTTCCGGCTTCTTCTCGTCGGATCGAACCATCGCCGAATACAATCGCGACATCTGGCAAGCATCGGTGCTGGATTTGGTCAGAGAAGATTAGGCGCGGGCGCCTGAGTTTGAACCGGTGATAACCCGTATGCAAAAGTGAAAAGAATCGAGAGGTAAAGATATGAACCAGTCCGAAACCGCCCGTCTTTATATTGATAGCAAACGCGTCATCGGCGAGATATCGCCCTTGCTCTTCAGCGGCTTCGCCGAACATATGGGGCGGTGCATCTACGAAGGCATTTATGATCCCGCCTCGTCACAGGCCGATCAAAACGGCTTGCGCAAAGATGTCCTGGCTGCCTTGCGCGAGCTGAACTACCGCTCAATGCGCTATCCCGGCGGCAACTTCGTCAGCGGTTATCGCTGGGAAGATGGCATCGGACCCAAAGACCAACGATCTAGCGCGCGCGAGCTGGCCTGGCAGTCCATCGAGAGCAATCAATTCGGCACGGACGAGTTTATGCACTTCTGCCGCGAGATCGGTACTGAGCCGATGCTGGCGGTCAATCTGGGCACTGGCAGCATCCAGGACGCGGCTAACCTGGTCGAATATTGCAACGCCTCGGTCGGCAGCAAGTATGCGGATATGCGCGCAGCCAACAGCCAAAGCGCCCCCTACGGCGTCAAGTACTGGTGCCTGGGCAACGAAATGGACGGGCCCTGGCAAATTGGCCACCTGGAAGCCGCGGCGTACGGAACGAAAGCGCGGGAAGCGGCCAAACTAATGCGCCTGCATGACGAGTCAATCGAACTGGTGCTTTGCGGCTCGTCGAGTTCAAAGATGCCGACTTATCCCGAATGGGACCGCATCGGTCTGGAAATGTGCTGGGAGCTGGTGGACTATCACTCGATGCACTACTACGCGGATAACGACGAAGACGATACGGCCAGCTACCTCGCCCATAGCGCCGCACTAGAGGACTACGTCGACACGGTGGCCGCGGTACTGCGCTACGTGAAAGCCAAAACGCGTTCCAAGCATGAGGTCTACCTGTCCTGGGACGAGTGGAATGTCTGGTACAAAGCGCGCAGTGAGGACGACAGGCGGGGCAAGTGGACGGAAGCGCCGCATCTCATTGAGGAAGTCTACAACTTGGAAGACGCCCTGGTTGTGGCGCAATGGCTTAACGTATTCTTGCGCAGAGCCGATGTGCTCAAGATCGCATGCATCGCCCAGATTGTCAACGTCATCGCGCCGATATTAACCAAGAGCGATGACATGCTGAAGCAGACCATCTACTATCCCCTGCTGATGTTCAGCCAGATGGCGAGCGGCAACTCGCTGGACCTGCTGGTTGAGTCGCCGCGCTACGAAACCAAGAATTACGGCGACATGCCGCTGCTTGATGTATCCGCCGCTTACGACGGGGCACGGGGCCAGAACACGATATTCATCGTCAATCGCAGCCAGACCGAGAGAGTGCCGCTTGAAATTCACTGGCAAGACGTGGCGCCGAAGCGTATTTCGTCAGCGCACCAGCTGGCCGGCCAGGATCCGAAGGCGGCCAACACTTGGGAAAACCCGAATCAACTGACGACGCAGGCCATTTACGCGCCACAGATCATCGACGGCAAAGCCGAAATGAGCCTGCCGCCGCTTTCATTCACCGCGCTCGGCGTCGAGGTCTAAGCTTCAAGTGTAAGCTTCAGCCGATGTAGGGATCTGTTTCGATGGCGATGCGCACGCCGGATTCGTTTGATTCGGCCGCCGCCAGCATAATCTCGGTGACATGACGCGCCAGCCACAAGTTCGATAGCTCAGGCTGCGCTCCGCTTTCGATGCAGCGCAGCCATTCTTCATGCTGGTTGACCGCCGGCGCCGGTGTGATCGCCTCAACGAGCGGCTCGGCCCATTCACGCTCGTATGAGCTCGGGCGGATGAAATCGATCGACTCTCCGCGTTTGATGAGCTTGCCGGCTGTGCCGTGTATCCGCAAGAAGGATGAACGCGCGGGGTCGCACCAGCCGGTCTCGGCAGTGGCCAAGGCGCCATTGGCCATTTCCAGGATCAGTGTGGCGGTGTCTTCCATTCCGGTCGGCTTGGCAACTGTGGCCATACGCGCCGTCACATGATCTACTTTGCCCAAGAGCGCTACGATATTGGCGATTGAATAAACGCCCATGTCAATCAGCGCGCCGCCGCCGGCGGTATCGGCATCGAAAAACCAGAAGTCGTTCTCGACGCGCGGCTCTTTGAAGCTGTCCGTCACCTCAGCGTAGTAGATTTCCGGCCCGCCGTGACTGTGCCGAGCCAGCGCGCCGGATACCGTACCAACCGCGCCAGCCTCAAGTTGCCGCTTCATTTCGACTACAATCGCGTCAAATGACGGGCGACAATAGACGATTTGCGCCGGTCGCGCCTCGCTCGCCGCCACCAGTTGATTCGCTTCTTCAACAGTAGTGCATAAGGGCTTTTGCATAAAAAGGTGCAGGCCCTGCTGCAGCACAGCCAGGCCGGCTTCGGCATGCAGGGGATGCGGCAGCGCCACGATAACCGCGTCAAGTTCATCGTCGGCGAGCAGATCAGCCCAGTTAGTCGAGTAACGCGGCACGTCAAAGCGGTCACAGAGCAAGCGCAGGCGTCGCTCCTTGCGCCCGCAGATATGCGTCACACGCATGCCGTCGACAGCCGCGATCTCAGGCAGATGGCTCAGCGCGGCAATCCCGCCGGCGCCGAGGATACCGACATTAATCATTGAGATAGCCCTGCAAAAAAGCGTAACTGCGCGTAATGGACTCAATCATGTCTTCGTTGCCGGTCTCGTCTTCGATGGCCAATACGCCTTGGTAGCCGATATCGCGCAGCGCCTGAATATAACCGTCCCAGGGCACAAGACCCTCGCCGCAGGTGGCTTGCCTGGTATCTGGATTCCAGTCTTTGGCGTGGGTATGAATGATCTTGTCGCCCAAGGCATACACGCCTTGTATCGTACCCGCTTCCGAGCCGAACTTGAGCAAGTTGCAGGGATCATAATTGACTTTTAACCAGGGGCTGTTGACTTCGTCGATGAAGTCTCCCAGCGCTTTTGGCGATTCCTGCCCGGTTTCCATGGCGAAGTATACGCCGACGCGAGCGCCGTGCTCAGCGATCTCGCCCACCGACTCCAACAGCGTCTGATAAGCCGGGTCGGTCTTTTCTTCCGGCAGGACGCCGGCATGAGTCGAAACGATGTCGCTGCCCAGCTCGGCGGTGGTATCCAGGGCTTTTTTGGTCTTGTCAATGCGCCAGCGCAAGCCTTCGCGTTCTTCCAATCCGCCGTAGGTCGCGGCGCCCTTCAGCTGCGCGCAGAAGCCGCTGAACGAGAGCCCGAGCGACTTGGCTATGCGCAGGACTTCAGTCCGGTCGGCGGCCGAGCCAACTTCGGGGTCGAGGATGCAGGGACGAAATTCAAAGTCGACGATCCAGGGCTGCACCGATGTACAGCCGATCTCCGCCGCGATCTCCATTTGTCGCGCCAAACTGGACACGTCGGGTGTCGCCCCTAAAGTCCAAAGCGCGCAGCCGATAGTCATCTCGCCCATGTTTTTCATCCTAACCAAGGTCATATGCTAAACCATTCCATTGAAAATGTAGTCCATTCATAATCGCCTGTCAAACGCGGCGCCCGCGCGGGAAACCGCCCCAGCTTGACAAAACCGGCTGTTCACGATAATCTTCACATACAGTAGTGCTGGTCTCGACGTGCCAGTTTAGCCCTCAGTTACTGACTTCGGTTTCTGTCCGCCGCCTCAATTGCTCAATTGACACGTTGAAATGTATGGCAAGACCAGCATGTTTCGACGCCGCGACAAGCAAGAGCCGGTTTCGACAGAATTGGGCGGCGGCGATGTGCGGCATTTTGCCGCAATCACATTTGTTTATCTAGTTGGAGGACTCCACATGAAACGCAGAACAATTTTAATTTGCCTGGTTGCCTTGCTTGCCGTATTGCCGATGGGCATCGCGCAGGCGGACGGGCATTGCGAATTCGCAGATTATACCATCACTATCGGCGGTTTGGCGCCGCTTTCAGCGCCGGGCGCGGTAGCCGGTGGCGTGGCAATGGATTGGGCCTTTAACCAGGCAGCGGACGATATTAACGCTGACTGCGGCGTCCAGATTGACGGCGTCAATTACATGCTTGATGTTGTCACCGGCGATTCGGAAGGCAGCCCCGAGCGCGGTCAGGCTGTAACGGAACGCTTGATTCAAGAAGACGGAGTCGACGCGATGGTCGGCGTCTATCATAGCGCTGTTGGTTTGGCGACCATGGGCATGCTGGAAGCGAACCAGATTCCGACGGTTTTCTCTGAGCCCTGGAACGACAATGTCAGCGCCAACGGTATCCGCGAGTACGACGGCCAGCCCCCACGCTTTGAAGACGGAATAGATCACGTTTTCCGGATTTCGCCCGCCAGCTCGATGGTCGGCAGCGTAGTCGTTGACTGGCTGCTCAGCCTGGGCGTGGATGATGTGGTGCTGATCGTGGAGAATACCGACTACGGTCAACCGGCGGCGGCCGACGAGGCAGCGCGCTTTGAAGCAGCTGGCGCCACAGTCAGCAAGATTGACGTCGAACTGGGCACGGAAGACTTCGTCCCGATACTGAGCCGGATCCAGGCCCGCGCCGAAGCGCCGGATGTCATCCGCATACTCGTCACGGGCGAGACTTCTTTCAACCTCACGCAGCAGATGTCTGAGCTGGGCATTGCGCCGAGTGATGACACCATCTGCGTCACCAATCAGTTCGCCTTCCAGTCAGATCAATATTGGGCGACCGTCCCCGATGGCAACTACTGCGCCTTCAATCGCGTGGGCATAATCCCCAGCCTGTTCAGCGATGCCGCAGTCGAGTTGAACGCCAAGTACGAAGAGGCCTGGGGGGATATCATCCCCAGCTTCGCCATGGCTTCCTACGATGCCGTCCATATCCTCAAGGACTCGATGGAGCGCGCCGGCAGCTATTCGGATGCCGCCGCCATTGTCGGGGCGATCGAAGCGGTCGATATCGAGCTGTCCCAAGGACGCTACTACTTCGAGTACGGCAGCCACAATCCGGACTTGCCGGAAGGCACGCCGGCCTTTATGTGGCATCAGTGGCCAGACCCGATCGTGACCGTCATGCAGTACTATGAGCCGGGTCAGAGTGGCTTGGATGCGGCCGTAGTCTATCCCGAGGTCTATCAAACCCACGGCACCGGCTATATCGCGCCCGGTACCTCACCCTAGCGAATCGTAGACACAAGGGCGACTGAAGCGGTCGCCCTTGTTTTCCTTATCGAAGCCGGCGGATCCGTAGGTCGATCCGCCAACAACGGTAGCGTGATACGAACTTATGGTTATTCAAGATACTCTGTTTGTACTCTGGCTCATGGTAGCGGGCCCGCTGTGGGCGGTCCTGGGCCTGTTTGCCCTTCCCAATGTAAACCGCGGGCGCAAAAATGAAGATCTGATCCCTGACACGACTCTGAAAGTCGCCGGCGTCATCGGCGGTTTCGCTTTGGGACCGGTCGGCCTTGGATTGTTCTACTTTGAGCCCTTGCTGATTCGCCGGACGACCTTGACCATCGGCGTCATACTCACCGTATTCGTTTCTTCGCAAGTTATGGTGCGGGTGGTTGATCCGCATTTTCCCTCTGCGATTTGGCTGATTTTGGCCGGCCCGCTTTGGGCAGCGCTGGCGGCATACTTCATTCCTCGGCATTATCGCGACGAAGAAGCCGACGACCAGAATGTCTTGACCGCGGCGGCCCTCGGCGGCTTCGCGATAGGCCCCCTGATTTTTGGCTTGATGTGGAAGACGACGCCCAAGATCAATCGCGACTGGATGATCATCCTGGGTTCGTTGGGCGCTTGGCAGATTTATTTGCTATTCGCCATTCAGAATCCCACCAATCCCTGCGTGCAAGCGCCATTCTCGGTCACCTACTTGACGCAGCAAACGGCGAACGGCGTGGTTATCGGCTGTATATATTCTTTGATGGCAGTTGGCCTGACCTTAATCTATTCTGTACAGGGCATTGTGAGCTTCGCCCACGGGCAGCTTTATATGGTGGGCGGCTATTTTTCATTTTACTTCTTGCTGCATGCCGGCAATCTGCTCAGTGAATTGACCGGGACAGAAGTACAAGTAAACCCCATTTGGGGCATTCCCGTCGCCGCGGTAATCGTCTTTCTGATGGGCGCCATATTTGAACGCATCTTCCTGAAGCCCATGCACGAAGGACTGATCGAGCGAATTTCGGAATACGCCATTCTAATTACTTTCGGCTTCGGATTCGTGATTGAGTATACGACTTTGGCTGTCGCCGGGCCCTTCCCACAGCGGACGGATCGCTTCATCGAGATTCGCCGTTTCACGCTTGAGCGCGCTCAGATCACGGATGACTTTGCATTTGGTCCAATCAATATTATCGGCGACCGCGCCTTCGCAATGGTCGTCGGCATTATCCTCATCTTCGCCCTGCTCTATTTCTTGCAGCGCACCTGGACGGGCCGGGCCCTGCGCGCCACCAGCCAAGACCGGCAAGCGGCCGCAGTAACCGGCATCAACCCGACCAATATGAACACCTTGTCCTTTGGCATGGGCTCGATGTTGGCGGCCATGTCCGGCGCGGCGCTGATTCCGATTTTCGCCTGGGTGCCCTGGGTCGGGGCGGAGATGGTCGGGCGCTCCTACGTCATCGTCGTGCTGGGCGGCTTGGGTTCGGTGCCCGGGGCGCTGGTGGGCGGCATCGTAGTTGGTATCGTGGAAGCGCTGGGCGCGGGCTGCCACCCTGATCCCAGCCGTGGCGCCGCCTATAAGGAAGCCTTTGCGCTGGTCATATTCGCCCTGGTGCTGCTGCTTAAACCGACCGGGCTCTTCGGCAGGGAGCAGCATTAGCCATGTTGTACCTGCGACAGATTGAGTCCAGAATCGATCAAGGCATTGGCCGGCGCAGGCTGGGTTACATCGTGCTGGGCTTGATCATTCTGTTCTTCCTGTGGTTCCCCAATGACACATCGCAATCCAATTACGCCAAGACTGTTTTCATCAGCGGTTTTTTCTACGCGATTATGTCGTCCAGCTGGGCCCTTTTAGCGGGCATCGCCGGGCAGTTTTCATTCGGCCACATGGCCTTCATGGGCATCGGCGCTTACGTCGCCGGTTTGATCGCCCGTGACGGTATCGTGTTCGCCATGCTAGGCATCGCGATTACGCCGGAATCCTTCTCCGCCATAGGCTCGATCATCATCGGCACACTGGTCGCCGGTTTGGTCGGCCTGGTCATCGGCTGGCTGCTGCTGCGGCTGCGCTCGGCTTATCTGGCGCTCTTCACCATCGCCTTCTCCGAATTGTTCCGCATCATGATGCTGACGGAATATGACTACACCGGCGGCTCAAACGGCCTGTCGCTGCGCCCCCTGCTGCAAATCGCTGACGTCGATACGGCGCGGCAGGTCGAATACTACCTGATGTTCGCGCTTTTGATCGTATGCCTGCTGGTGATGCACTGGGTGGCCAATTCGCCGATCGGTCTCTTCCTGCGCGCCATGCGCGAGGATGAAGACGCGGCCTCGGCCTTGGGCGTCAATGTCGTGCGTTACAAGATTCTGATATTCGTATTCACCAGCATGATTGTCGGTTTGGCCGGCGCCGTATTTTACAGCGATGTAGGCTCGGAGCGGATTATCCCCGAACAACTTGAAGTGCTGCAGATGTCGCTGATTATTGCCTATGCCGTGATTGGCGGTATGGAGAGTCTGATCGGCGCGGCGGCCGGCGCGTTTATTTCCCGTTATATGCTGGAAGCCATGCGCGAAGTGGTGATTTCGCTGCCATTTGGGCTCACCACAGCTGATGGCGGAGACGCCTTCGTATGGGAGACGGGCGCCTGGCGCTTCGCCCTGTTTGGCGTCGTCATGGTCTTTACGCTGCGCTATATGCGCAATGGCCTGCTTTATCCCTTCATCACCTGGTTTAGCGGTCGCGACCTGGCCATGAAAGAAACCGTATCCAAGCGCGATGGCGATGGCGACGACATCGTCGAGCCGATGGAGGCGGACGATGAGTGACATTAATCTGGAACTGAACAAGATCTCCATGCGCTTTGGCGGCAACCAGGCGGTCGACCATGTATCGTTCTCAGTCACCAAGCCCGAGTTGATCGGCTTGATCGGCCCCAACGGCGCCGGGAAAACGACATTAACCAACGTGCTGAGCGGCATGCTGAAACCGAGCTCGGGCACGATCTATCTCAATGGCAAGCGCATTGACGGCCACCCGGCCTACGATGTGACTCGCGCCGGCTTGGGGCGGACGTTTCAGATCACTCGAGCGCTGGGCCGCATGACCGTGATGGAGAACATGATGGTACCCGGGCTGGCGCTGAAGCCCAACGCGCGCAAAGCTGACCTGGAAGCGCGGGCGCAGGAAATTCTTGGCATGCTGACGATTGAGCATTTAACCCACGAACTCAGCCGGGCGCTGAGCGGCGGGCAGCGCAAACTGCTCGAATTGGGCCGCCTGCTCATGCTCGAGCCGTCGGTGATTATCCTCGACGAACCCTTCGCCGGTGTGCATCCGCGCTTGCAGGAAACCATCTATAAGTACATTTTCCGCGTCCACGAGGACGGCAAAGCCATCATCCTGATCAGCCACGACATGGGCGCTGTCTTTGAACTGAGCCAGCGGCTGCTGGTGCTGCATAATGGCGCGCTGATCGCCGATGGAGAGCCGCAATCGGTGAAGAACGATCCGGCTGTAATCGACGCCTACCTCGGCCATGATGAGGACGATTAAGCATGCTAGAGATCAAGGACCTCTACGTCGGCTACTATGAAGACCTGCATATCTTGCGCGGACTTAGCCTGGCAGCGGAAACCGGCAAGATCACGGCGATTCTGGGCGCAAACGGCGTCGGCAAGTCCACCCTGCTCAAGGCCATCTATGGATTCTTGAACCCGCACAGCGGGCAGGTCCTGCTAAATGGCAGAGATGTTACCGGCACCGCGACCCATCAATTGATCAGCCTTGGCATCAGTTATATCCCGCAGCAGCCCGGCGTGTTCAAACACATGAGCGTGCGCGAAAACTTGATGATGGGCGCCTGGACATTCCAGAACGACAGCAAAAGAATGGAAAGCAAAATCGAAGAGAATTACAAGCGCTTTCCCATATTGCGCGAAAAGCAACACGATCAAGCCGGCAGTCTCTCCGGCGGGCAACAGCGCATGGTCGAAATCGGCCGTACGCTGATGACCGACCCGGAAGTCATTTTGGTCGACGAGCCGACGGCCGGCTTGGCCAAGTTGCTCAGTGAAGAAGTTTATCGCATGCTGATTGATCTGCGCGATGTAGAAGGACTAACAATTTTGCTGGTCGATCAGGAAATCCGCGAAGCGCTCAAGATCGCCGATTACGTTTATGTTCTCGAGTTGGGACGCAACAAGTTTGAAGGTCCTGCCTCAGATTTTGACGACCTCGAAAAAGCCTTCTGGGCTTGAGTCCGCCGGCGATTTCTAACCCTTCAGCCCCGTCATAACGACACCCTGAATAAAGTATCGCTGCGCCAGGAAGAGCTTCTCCATCACATTACTAATCCAGAAGTCCCGCGCGGGAAAACGCATACTCGCGAATCCATAGGCCTGGAAAACCAAGAGGAAAGCCGTCAGCAAATTTTTGGATTATCACCCGGCACAATATGTCCGGTTCAATCCCAGCTAGCTTGAGCGAATCCAGGCGCGCATCTCGCCCGGATTACGATTGGCCCAAAGATAGTACGGAATCGCCTTAAAAGTGAATTCCTTCTCATTATAACGCGTTTGGCTGTGATGGCGATAAAGCGCGGGGCTTTTATCAGCCGGCTCAATACGCAGGCCCGGCCCGGTTATCACGGATACGCCACCGAATAGCTCGCTGTCGAAGGCGACTTCCATTGGCGCATCCGGCGGGATGACGATATTCGCCAGCCGCGGTCCGTTGTCGACCTCTTCCAGGCAGTAGACCAGCGGACCTCGCTGCAAGGCAATCTGGCCTGCCGTCTGCCGTATGTTGGCATGTGGCATCACCCGCTCGACCGGCATCGCCAGCGTCAACTCCACTTTGTCGCCATGCGCCCATTGCCGAGATAGCACAGCATAACCCCTGTCAAGCGCTACATACGTTCGTTCGCCGTTCACCGACAGGTCGTAATCGTAGCACCAGTCCGGTATCCGCAACGCCAGCTCAAAGCTCAGCGGCTCGCTAGTCTCGACAGTGAACTGTATCGCTTCATCCCAAGGATAGCTGGTATTCTGCGCCAGCGTCAGCGTTTGTCCATCTATGTTAAGCGCGACCTTATTGTCATGATAAAGCTGCACGTATACGCGGCTTCCGGCTTGCGAATAAGAGTACTCGCCAATGCTGGCGATCAAGCGGGAGATGTTCGGCGGGCAACAGGGACAGAAGTACCAGTCAACGCGTCGGTAGTGGCCCCGATCGATGATGCCGCTCCAGCGGCCCATCGGGTTCACGCCTGGGTAGGCCGCCAATGGATTGGCATAAAAGAACTGGTCGCCGCTGAAGGACAGCCCGCTCAAGCTGCTGTTGTAGATGGCGCGCTCCATGATGTCGATGTAGCGACTGTCCGGGTCGAGGTGAAACATACGATGAGCCCAGAAAGCCAGCGCGATCGCGGCGCAGGTCTCGGCATAGGCCGTTTCGTCCGGCATGTCGTAAGCAAATGTGAAACCTTCGTTGGAGTGCGACGGACCGACCCCGCCGTGAATATACATCTGCTTCTGCGTCAGGTCGTCCCAAAGCAGGCGTGACAGGCGCAGCAAATCGTCATCGCCGGTTTCAAGCGCGACATCGGCGATGCCGGCGTAAAGATAGCAAGCGCGCACAGAGTGACCGTTGGCTTCGGTATGCTCGCGCAGCGGCGCATGGGCCTGGCAGTAGCGGAAAGTCTGGGCCCAGAAGTCCTCGCGTTTTTCGCCGCGATTGGCCGCTTCAATATCGAAGTAGTGCGGCTCTTGACCGCGTTCTTCAATGAAGTAGCTGGCAAGGTCCAGCCACTTGCCTTGGCCCGTCTCACGATACAATCTCACCAGCGCCAGCTCCAGTTCCGGGTGCCCGGGGTAGCCGCGCCGCTTGCTGTCGTCAGCGCCAAAGGTTGCGTCAATGTGTTCCGCGAATCGAACAAGTACATCCAGCAGTTTGCGATTTCCTGTCGCCTGATGGTACGCAACCGCAGCTTCGATGAGGTGCCCGGCGTTGTAAAGCTCGTGCCAATCGCGCAGGTTGGCCCACTTGCTCTCTGGATCAAGGACTGGGAAATAGGTATTGAGATAACCATCGTCTTGCTGCGCGCCGGCAACGGCGTCGATAAGCGCGTCAGCCTGCGCCTGCAATTCGGGGTCAGGATGGGTGGCCAGGCTGTAGGCGACCGACTCAAGCCATTTGCCGGTGTCCGAATCCCAGAACATATGAACCACCGAGCGCTCTTTGGGCATGTCGTGAGTGCGCGCCATCGACCAAGCCTTGATGCGCCCGGTTTCTTCCAACTTGCCGTAAATGGCGGGGATCGTGCGCTGTCGGTTGGCCGCCTGCCGCTCGGCCCAGAATCCGGCGTCAATCGACACCTGGCTTAGCGACACGGGCGAAATACGCTTTCCTTTTTTATTGGTCACGGCTAGACTCCGGTACTTGTCCAAGGGTGCCTGCCGAGGGCTAAAGTCGGCCCTAATGTTGGCAATTCGACAAGCGGTTACTCTATAGATGCTTGCGACTGTCGTCAAACATATCGCATTCAGCCTATCTTGACTACTCATTTGCCGGGATTCGCCTGCCGACATAGTGCCTGAGATGTGGCGATGCTGGCGCGCCCCACTTGATCGGCATCAGTTTCGAGCCGGAGGACCTGCGCTGCGGTCAGATGCGGGGATTGCGCCCTAGTTTGTAGCTGCTGCCGTAGTTCTGTATAATCCGCGCAGCGCAATGCTGATTATGCGCAGTGGGCCGCCGAGGCGCTAACGATTCACGATGCGTCGACGCGCTCTTGAAGACAAAGCAAAAAAGGACATCCTGCATGCCTAGACGACTGGCGTTAACCGGCCTATACGAGGCGAGCGTCCTGGATTACGAAGATCGCGAGCTCAAGCCAAGCGAGCTGCTGGTGCGCACCGAGTTCGCCTCCGGCAAGCACGGCACGACCTTTGCCATGCTGGACGGACGGACATTTGCCGGTAAGCGCTTCGACAGCGAGCGCCACGTCTTTATAGATGCCAACGACCCGGGCGCTATTGGCCGCCCGAGCCACGACAGCCCGTGGACTACCGGCACCAGCGGACTTGGCGTGGTCGAAGCGGTTGGGGCCGATGTGACGAAGTTTTCGCCAGGCGACCGCGTGATCGGAGTGATGGATATCCGCGAGACAAATATTCGCGATGAGAACCAGGTCTGGCGCCTGGGCGACATTGATCCGCTGGTCGCGCTTTGCCTCGAGCCGGCTTACGTGTCCATCCATTGCATCCGCGAGTCCAACCTACGCTATGGCGATCGAGTGGCCGTCATTGGTTTGGGCGCGCTCGGGCTGCTGGCGGTCAGCATCGCGCGCGAGGCCGGCGCCGAAACGATTATAGCCGCCGATCTCTTGCCCCAGCGGCGGGCGCTCGCCAGCGAATACGGCGCTGACCACAGCTTTGACCCGCGCGATGGCGACCTGGCGCTGCAAGCTCGCGATCTGACCGACGGCATGGGCGTAGATGTCGCCATCGAATTGACCGGCGCCTATATCGGGCTCAATACTGCAATCAGCTGTACGCGGGTGGGCGGCTTGGTCTGCTCGGCGGGTTTCTACCAAGGCGAGGCGCAAGACCTTTTCCTGGGCAGGGAATGGCATCACAATCGTCTGACGATGATCGTGCCGCATGGCTGCGGCTACGGTCATGAATCGCGCGACTTCCCCTATTGGGACAGCCAGCGCGCTTTCCGCGCCATCTTGTCTATGATGCGCCGCGGACGCCTCAATTGCCGCGGCTTGATTAACCGGGTCTACACGCTGGAAGACGCCACGCAGGTCTTTCAACACATCCGGGAGCAGCCCGACCATCTGATCAAATTCGCCGTTGATCTGCGCAGCTAAATGGCTAGTCCAGTACTGTGACTCAGCTGCCGCTTGCTCGGCTTAGGCGAATACTCGACATCTTTGCCACCGAGTACACCGAGTTTGATAGAGTACACAGAGGAATGGCATCATTCTTAATCCACAGACAGAATCGGCGAACGTGTGAATCATCCTTGACTCGACCAACCGCCATATTTCCCGGAATCCCTCTCTGTGCACTCATATTTTCTCTGTGTACTCGGTGGCAAAAGTGTCGTTAATCCCTTAAAGCGCGGCACCCCCCAACAAACCGTATCGTCATCGGCTTTTGAGTATCGGACAAGCCTTGAAGGGCGCCTAGAATTTGACGCCGCCCTGCGTCAGCCCCTCGACGAAACGACGCTGCAGCGCCAAGAACAATATAAGCACCGGCGCGATCATCATGAATGCGCCCGCGCTGGTCATCGCCCAATCGCGGCCGAAACGGTCGGTGAACTTGAAATAGCTAGTGGTGACGGGGAACATATCAGGTTTGTGTACAAAAATCAGCGCCACCTGGAATTCGCTCCAGATGCCCAAGCCCACCACCAGGCCGACGGTCAGGAAACCTGGCCAAGCCAAAGGCACGATGATCCGCAGCAGAACCTGCAACTCGTTCGCCCCATCGACCCGCGCCGCGTCCTCCAGTTCCACCGGCAATCCGATCAGATACGAGCGCAGCAGGAATATCGAGAAGGGCGCGTTTAAGGCGGTGTATATCAGGATGAGTCCGTGATAGGTGTTGATCAGTCCCAACTGCCGCCACAAGAAGAAGAGCGGCACCAGATACAGCCAGATTGGGACGGTTGAGGCCACCAACAAATAGATCATGACGAAGTTGGCGCCGGGCGGATTCTTGCGCGCCAAGCTATAAGCCGCCAGCCCGCCCAGCACCAGTTCGGCTGCGACCGTGCCTATGACCAGAATGACGCTGTTTTTGAATGTGCGACTAAATTCGCCTTTCTCCCAGGCGTTGCCGAAATTTTCCAGATGGACTTGCCGCGGCAGACCTAGCGGATTCAAGGCGATCTCGGAGTTTGACTTGACGGAATTCAAGCCCAACAAGACCACCGGTCCCAGCGAGAACACTACCAGGATAGACAGAAAAAAGTGATTAAAGGCGTTGCTCTCACGCTGCTTGCGGAAGAGAAAGAATTCCGGCCGCGCTCTCATATTTCCCATCCCCGTTTGCGCAAAAAGGCAAAGACGCTGACGATTAACCCGGCGAATAAACAGATCGTAATGCCCTGCGCCGCGGCGTAACCGGCTTCAAAGCGCTGGAAGGCATTCTTGTAAATGTCGATCCCGAGCACCTCGGTCGCTCCTGCGGGACCGCCCCCGGTCAAGATGAAAATGTAGTCGAAAACCAGGAAGGCCCAAATCATGACCATCATCATCATAAACAGCACAACCGGCCGGATTCCGGGCAATGTGACGTGCCAGAATTCTTCCCAACGACTGGCGCCATCGACTTTGGCGGCGTCATACAAGACCGGATCAATGCCTTGCATGGCCGTGAGGAAGAGCACCATCAGGAAACCCCAAAAGTGCCAGTTGTCCGCAAAGGCGATAGCCCAAAGCGCAGTATCGGACTGGCCCAGCAGCGCCTTGTCATAACCTACCAGGGTAGGCAATCCAAAGCGCGGATTATACAGGTAGCGCCAGATCGTGGCCGTCACGACGCTGGGCAAGATAAACGGCAAGAAGAGCGCCGTCCGATAGAACATCGCGCCACGCCTGACCTTGGCCAGCAAGCTTGAGCCAAACAGCGCGAAAACAAAGGGCACGGTGATGAAGAAAAGCATCCACTGGATATTGCGAGACAGCGCGTCCAAGTGGCTCTGATCTTCAAAGAACATCTCTTCAAAGTTGCGCAGTCCGATGAATTCGGCTTCGCCAATTCCCGACCAGTCGGTGAATGAATAGTAGACGCCTTGCGTCGCCGGAAACACGACTACAAAGGCATGCAAGCCAAGAATAGGCAGCATGAAGAGCCAGGGGATGACCCAATAGCGCATGACGCGATAACGCGTCCAGTATTCGCTGTTGAAAGGCAATTTGCTAAGCATTAATTCGACTCTTCCGCCATGCGCGAACAAGAGTGAGTGTTGGTGTTCCAGCGACAACCGCACTGGAACACCAATGTGAAGCTCAAAACTTAGCGAGCGGGAATCGGAGGGATGAGACCCTCGGCAAATTCTTCTTCGAATTCGGACTGCATACCGGCGAGGTAATCTTCAACCGAGATTTGATCATCGTAGACACGCGTAATCTGCTCCCAGAGCCAGACGTTGGTGCGAGCGGGCCAGAAGCTCCAGCTGGTATAGCCAACGTTGCCGGCAGCCGACGCCTTGCCGAACTCCTGATACAAGCGCGCTTCTCGCGGGTCTGCGTCGGCGAAGACATCGCCTTCGTAAATCAGCGGAGCGGGCGCATTGCCGCATGACGCATGCGACGCGGCCTGGAAGCTCGTGCTGTAGTAGTGGTCGAGCACTGCGGCGGCAGCATCCGGATTCTCAGTCGCGGAGCTGACGCCCCAACTCGAGCCGACGCCGATGATAAAGTGCGGCTCATCGGAGAATGACGTCGGGAAGGCGAACCAGTCCCATTCGTTCATATTGCCCGCCGCTTCGCCGAAGAAATCACGCTGATAGTTATCCAGCATCCAGGTGCCTTCAAAGCTCATGGCGATCTCGCCGGTGCCAAATAAGGCGTGCGCCGAGTCGAACGTATCCGAGAAGAAGAGATCAAGGCTGCCCATATACCAGCCGCCTTGCACGATGTCTTTCAGCGCTGTAATCGCCTCGACAAAGGCCGGATCGGTCCAAGGCCGCTGACCGGTCAGGGCCTCGTATACCTTTTCCGGACCCGCGTGATGGCTGAGGAAGACGCTGACCGCCCATTCGTAGCAGGGCGCGCATTCTCCAAATGCCGGCCCCATGACCACCAGACCAGCCTCTTGAATGGCATCGGCCAAAGCGTAGAGCTCGTCCATCGTCTTGGGCGTCTCCCAGCCATTCTCATCGAATACCGTCTTATTGTAATAGAGGATGACAGTCTCGAGCTCCTCCGACAAGCTGTAGAGCGAGCCTTCGACGCGGCCCAGATCAAGCGCCCAGGGAGCGAAACGATCGCCCCAGTTGTATTCGTCGGCGTAATGATCCAGTGAGAGCAGCAAGCCGGCATTCGCCAGTTCCAGCATGAACGAGGGGCCATGCGAGAAGGTGATATCAGGGCCCGCGCCGCCTTGCAGGGCCGTGCGCTGCGCATCAACAAGACCCGTGCCAGGCTGCAATACGACCTCAATAGAAATGTCTTCGCGCGGGAATGTGTCCACTAGCAGATTCGACCAACAGCTGCCGGTGTCATCGTCGGCCGCCCATATCGTCACATTATTGTCTTGCGCTGATGACGCTCCAGCAATTAGAAGCAAAATCAGGGCCATGATCGTTACAATTGAAATTCTGTTCTGATTCATTTGGTGTTGTTCTCCACTTTCATTTCTAAGCATCCTAAATTCAAACAGATTATTTCCAAATATTCCTCGCTTTCTCGCAGTTCTCTCCCATTTGCGCGCATCCGCAGTTTGCGAATCAAAGCCGACTCGTCCTTCCTCTTCAACCTGCGCAGACGATTGATCATTAGAATCGTTTGGTCTCCGCCGTGGCGGAGATCTCCTGCGCTGATCAGAGAAAGTATATCCTGTATGCCGATACTGTCAAATTATCGGCCCGCGGCAATGAGCAGCAATAAAACAAAATGCCTATCACCATTGACGGCGACAGGCACATGGTTTTGCTCAGACTGTGTAGCCCCTACGGGACTCGAACCCGTGTCTCCACCTTGAAAGGGTGGCATCCTAGGCCGCTAGACGAAGGGGCCAGCAGGCGTCAGCAAGGATACAACGAAGCGTTGCGCCAGTCAAGATTTGATTGTAGACATTCGGAGCGAGCACGGCGGCAACAATTACTCAATAAATCGGAAAAATGGAAAGAATTAATCTGAAGGCCACATCAACGTTTTAAGCAACTGCGTTAATCTTTACCAAATCATTTAAGCTATCTTCTTTGTTTCTTGGTTTGAGATACATTGCACAAATTCGTTCGACTTCGCTTGATTGTACATTGTTTCGCTTGCACCACTCATTACGCATTGATTGAGCGACAGTTTCCAGCAGTTCCTTATCGATCACAGCTACTGATTCATCCGCATCACAAGCAATAGCTTCAAGCAATCTATCATTACTCCAAGCTGCAGATTGGCCCAAGGATACGTTAAATACAAGCCATTCAAACTCGTTCTGGTGGCGGATCAAAAGATAAACAATTTCGTGCTCACCATCATATAGTTTCGCACTGTTGATATCATCAGCGAGATTGTCTGCGAGTTCCTGATTCTGGATCAAAGCGGTGACATGTTTGAGAAATGGCGAGCCGCCCGAATAATCCTCTACCTTTGTCGCATCTAACTCTCCCAAGTCTGCTAGCGTCACCATACTAAAGGAACCTAAAGAAGTAATGCGTTCTCGATCACTTTGAGGCAGTATCGGAACTTCTGCAATTTCCTCCGCCTCTCTGCTTCGTTTTGTCAAAGATGATAGTTGCTTTGAAACACTGCTAGCTTCATATTGCAGAACAGGATCGTCAAATTCGAATACTGCAACGAAAGCGTAAATGTAGACGTTCCGAGGCTGTTGCCAGAAGCGCATGATACGGCCAGTCCGTTGCAGAATCACATCAGGTGTCCATGCCAGATCGTAATTGATTACTACATTTGCATCTTGTAAGTTGATCCCTGTGCTTTGTGCGTTTGTCAATATGAGAATATCGATGTCGTTTGACGTAGGTTTAATACCATTTGAGATGGGAGCGAAGTTCTCTATCATCTTTTGGATTTCGTCATCTTCATAAGTACCGTACTCCAGAGGATTCAAGAGACGTATAGGCGTGGCAACCGATCTATTAGGTAAAAGTTCTTTTATAGCATTTTCAAGGTAAGTTGCCGTCGGATGACGCTCCGTAAAAATAACGACCTTTTCGCCACAATGCTTCATAATCAATTGAAGTAAGGCCTGAAGTTTCGGATCATCCTGATAAGTCATGCCTCGCAGATTAGAATACACCGGATGAATTAACTCTTGTCTCCTGTCTTGAGAAATCTTGAAACTGGCGTCATAGATGTCTTCCATCACTTTATATAAAGTTTCTGTTAATGCTAGCGGCGAGCTCGCCCATGCAGTAGATACCTTATCTTCAATACTTCTATCGGTAGTATTGAATCCACCTTCACGCGTCGGAAAAGATTGATGTACATGCTTGAATAAACCACGTCCGATAAGTTTCTTCATTTCCTTTTCAACAGGAAGAGGGACATTTACTCTGCCCAGATTGAGTTGTGGAATCCACATGTCGCCATCGGGTCGCTTTACATAATCACCTTCAGCAGTCGAAATGCCGAAGTTTCTAGCGACCCATGATGTACTTATGAGTGTTACGACCTCTAAACGATGGAAAGTTTCAGGAAAGCCAGACTCCGGAATAGCCCAAGCATTGGGATGTCTTATCACCTCTTGAACCATACTGGGTAGTACGTATTGCCTTAATACTCTTCGTCTCTGCTCTGGCGCACAATGAGGGAGCAGTTTCAACTGATTGTTTATGTCCTCAAATCCTTTTGCATAAGGAGTCGCAGTTAACAGAAGGACATAACATCCACTTTCTCTAACACGGTCAATTACTCGTGAAAAGCTCAATTTCTGCTTACCACCGGGCTTGTTTTCATTACGAAAATAATGACTTTCATCAATGATAATGATGTATTGCTCATCAAGTTTATCAAGATAACGTTGGATTTTTTTCGCTTCCTTACCAGAACTGCGCTTCTGCCCCAAGATTTCGCGACTGAATATTTGGTGATTAATGCCCGCATTATCCAAGTCCTCCTCCCAATTGAGATGGGTAAGCTTGGGAGCAAAAACCAATACAGTGTCGACAAGACGTTCTCGATCTAACTTGTAACATGCATCGGTTGCCATTACCGTTTTTCCCATACCTGTTGAAGCTACAAGCATAGCACCCTTGTAGGTCTTCAACTGACGTACAACACGTTTAATGATTACCTGTTGGTAATCAGCTGGAAGTTTATATCGCTTACGGGGCGGTTCAGGTTCTTCACGGGGAACAAGCGCCTGAATTGACTTCAAATACACGTGAAATGGGTCAGCAAGTTCAAGCCAGGCACGAAGTCGCTGCATTAGTTCAAGAGTCAAATCCTTAGTATCAGGCGCATCCCATTTTTCTTGGAAGAATTTAACCCAAATCTGGACGCGTTCAGGGTTAATAAGTGCGCCAATAGATTCATGATTTTCTAACAGTCCCTTATTCGTTAGGTTAGGTGAACCCAACCACACCATCCGATCATCAACAATATACACTTTGCCATGATCGTTTTTACGAATACGCGCATCGGCATAAGGTTCATCGTCATTCTCCCGAAAATATATTTCCTGTTTACTGAGTTTGGCTACCAGTAGCGAGACTGCCTCGCGTCTATTCTCATGTTCCCAGCGCATCAAATCAACGCGAATATCCTCCAATAATTTGCCAACCAGGTTGGCACTTTGTGTGTCATCGTAGCCTACCAATATAAGTGTCGTTGTTCCAATAAGAGCAGACTGAATCCGATTAAATCCGCTGATTGTAAAAAAGCCAGAAGAAATCTTTACAGATACTTTTGCCTTTTCAAAGTGCGGCAACAGCGCGTCCAGTGAACGTTTATCCCAATGATCTAGGACATTGTTGTCCGTCATTAGATAATTTCCAGTACTCTCATGACTGTTTACTGATTTGATATATAAGCTTTGAAGCGTTCTCGATCGCCGGGGCGCAGCAAACCAAATTGCTCACGATAAGCGACCAACTTTTCAATCTGCTCAGGCGGAATCGCTTTGAGATCGCCGCTAAGCTGCAGCGCGCGATGCAGGATTGTCGCGCTGTGCTCCAGCGATTCCAACATCAGGTAGGCATCCCAGAGTGACTTGGCGACTGTCAATGAACCGTGGTTGGACAGCATGATAGCGTCATGCTCACGGATCAGATTCGTTATCGCATCGCTGTTCTCCTGGCTGGACGGCGTCGAATAAGGCGCTGTCGGCGCCATGCCCAGCAGCACGACCATCTCCGGGATGATGCACTGCTGGAAATCGTAGCCGACCAATGTGAGCGCGACTGCCGTGGGCGGATGCGCATGGACCACCGCATGGACATCGTCGCGCTGCCGATAGCACTCCAGGTGCATCGCGCTTTCGGATGTCGGCCGCAGATGGGCGTTGGCTTCGCTGGGCTCATCCACCCGTTCGCCCGCCAAATTAACGACGATCAGCTGCTCGGCCTCCAGAAAACCAAGCGCCAAGCCGCTCGGAGTCATCAGGATCCGGTCGCCGTCCAGACGCGCGCTGATATTTCCGGCGGCGCCATCCACGTACCCTTGCCGGTACATTAACTGACCGACGCGGCAAATCAACTGGCGCAGTTCGCTTTCCGTTTGCGGCATGTATGGCATCTCCGTATTGTGCGCTGGGTAAGATCTTCCGGCTGCTAGCCAGAGCCTTCGCTGTAACTTGATCCGCGTTTGTGGCGAGCAGGGGGCTTCACGTCATCCAGCGCGGCTTCGCTATACAACTCATTCCAGAGCGCGTCCAGCAATTCCGGCTCAAACTCGGCAAAGTGGCAAACATCGCAGATATAGGCGCGCGTATTAGGAATGCAGAGCAGCTGCCCTTGAAAGACATCGGCGAAGGTGGTTGCTTGCGGCGTACAACGCCCTACCGTGCAGCGCGGGCAAGCGTATCCTCTGTTTTTGGCATCCATCGCAACAGCTTCCTAGTTCGGGATGATCCCGATCGAATTATGCGGCCAATATCGGAATACCACTCGCCCCACAATCTTCTGCAGCGGCACGGCGTTGAAGCGCCGAGAGTCCCGGCTGTTGTTGCGGTTGTCTCCCATTACAAAGTACTGATCCGCTTCCAGCGTCCAGGACTCGTCTCTGCAGCTCTGGATGCGGCAGGCTTCCTTGATATAGGCCTCGTCCAATGGTTCTCCGTTGATATGCACCAGCTGATCGCGAATTTCAACCGTTTCTCCGGGCAGTCCAACTATACGCTTTATGAGCATGATGCCGCGTTCGGCTTCGCTGAGCACCAAAGAATTGAAGACGACGATGTCGCCGCGGTCGGGCTGCCCCAGCAGGTAGTGTACGCGGCTGACTACCAGGCGATCGTCCTCATAAAAGGTCGGTTCCATACTATGCCCGTCAACCAGCGATCGCGGTATCGCCAAGTCAAACAATACGGTGACCGCAATGACGAATACCACGGTGCTGACAATCTCCAGCAAGAATCCGGGCGTGTCCAGGCGAGGCCGCGGCAATTCGTCGATGTGGCTGCGGAACATTAACCATCCTTTGCCGCCTCTATGATTGACGTTCCAGCACGACAATGAGGCAGGCGCGGCCAACTACTGCGTTGATTATAGGATTCCGCCACCATCATCGCAATGCGCATTGCGGTCGACCGTCATTTTCAATTCGCTCTGCATTCGCTGGTCAATCGTCAGCGGCGGAGCCCTCCATCGAGCGCGCGCCTTTGTTGGCCCTGGCGCGGAAGCTCAAACGAAGCGGCGTGCCTTCAAAATCGTAGGCCTCGCGGAACTGGTTTTCCAAATAACGCTTGTAGGTAAAATGCACCTGGGACGGATCATTAACATGGAAGAGAATCAGCGGCGGATCGGCGCGCACCTGCGACGCGTAGAGGAATTTCAGCCGTTTTGTGCCTTTGCCGTGCGGCGGATGTTTGCTAACCGCTTCGCGCATTAGCCGGTTTACATCCGATGTCGCCATGCGGAAGAAGCGCGTTTCCCAGACCCGATGCGCCACCTCCATGACCTGATGTATGCGCTGCCCCTCCAGCGCGCTGATGAAGATGATCGGCGCATAGCGAACAAAATGCAGCCGGTCGCGGATATTCTCGCTGAAGGCATTCATGGTGAGGGCGTCTTTATCGATGTCGTCCCATTTATTAACAACGATGACCAGACTCTTGTATTCATTAATAATGTATCCGGCGATATGCTCGTCCTGCTCGGTGACGCCCAGGTTGGCGTCGATGACAAGCAAGGCGACATCGGCGCGGCCTATGGCTTTCATGGCGCGAATCACACTGTATTTCTCGACGCCGGCCTGGATGCGGCCGCGGCGTCGGATGCCGGCGGTGTCGATCAAGGTTACGCGCTCGCCAAACCAACTGATGTCCGTGTCGATCGCATCGCGCGTGGTGCCGGCGACCTCGCTAACGATGGCGCGGTCGCGGCCGATAAGCTTGTTCAGCAAGGTGCTCTTGCCGGCATTTGGGCGTCCGACGATCGCGATTTTCAGATGGTCATCTTCGTCTTCCTCCTCAAAATCGGCTTCCGCGTCTCCAAACTTCAACACCAATTCATCCAGCAAGTCGCCAACGCCAAGCCCGTGAATCGCGCTGATGCCAACAACCGCGTCCAGCCCGAGGCTGTAAAAGTCGTAGGCCTCATCAGCGTGCATGAGATCGTCGATCTTGTTGGCCGCGACAAGCACCGGCTTGTCGGATCGGCGCAAAATCTCGGCAATCGCTTCATCGGCGGCGGTAACGCCAAATTGCGCGTCGACAACCAATATGACCACATCCGCGTCCGTGATGGCGATCAGCGCCTGCTCGATAATCTCGGCTACAAAATCGGCGCTGCCTTCAGCCAGGGGGGAAACATCGCGCGAGCCGGTCGGCTGATAGATCTCGATGCCGCCGGTGTCTACGACTTGAAATGTCACGCCGTTCCAGAATGACTCGCCGTGCAAGCGATCCCGCGTCGTGCCGGGTATCTCATGCGTTACGGCCAGGCGCTCGCCAACCAAGCGGTTGAACAGCGTACTCTTGCCGACATTAGGACGGCCGACCAGGGCGACGATTTTCTTGTTGGACATTGCGTCGTAATTGCTCCGGTGATGATCCGCATTCCGCGCCAGTATTGTAGACGTCGAGCGCGGCTTTCGGTAGACGGGGTACATCTACCCAATATGACAAACATGTAGCCTGCGCGGCAAGACGATACGCCCTGTCCGCTGCTAAAATGAAAACTTGAGCTTAGTTGTCGGCTAAGGAGTCCGCAGCAGGATCGCCCTCGTCGGCCGTCTCCGGAGACGTAATCTCCACGTTCAGTTCGGCCGGCGATAGCGACACATTGGCTTCGCTAAGATCTCCTTTGGTGATAGAGATCGAGGGCGACAGATCGTAGACGCCGGGCGCCAGCCCGTCCAAATCGACCACAAGCTGAATGTCCTCAAGTGAAAGGGCATCCACGTAAACAACCGGCCCGGTCACGATAGCGGACGCCGTTTTTGGAACGATGGATACTTCATAGGCGTCGTCCAGCCCAATGTGGCCCACCTCAATGCTGTCGATTTGACGCGACACGACGATAGGAATGATTTCAATCGAAACCGTGATATTGCTGTCGCCGCCCATCACAAAGAATTCACCGCCAGGCAATTGCACCGGCACACTAGTAACGAAGCCCTCTTCGCGTCCCTCCAAACTGATAGGCGCAGTCAGCAAAGTATCGGATATCTTCTCCAGCTGATCCGGCGCGCCGCTGACAAAAAGCGACTCCGGTTCATAACTCTGGTTCTTCAAGGTGAATCCGTCAGGCAGCGTCGACAGCAAGACGTTGGGGCGCACTGCGATCTGACGAATGTCATCACGGCGCGAGATATTCACGGCGACTGAGGCGGTCTGCGGCTCCAACTCGACGCCGTTCACGCGATTGCCGTCGGCGTCGATGGCATGCAGGCGCAAATCGACTTCCAGTGGATTCCGGCTGGCTGAAAGATCCAGCTGCCCGCGAACCGCCACTACCTGAGACACCAGGCTGGCCGCGCCGCTCACCAGCGCCTCGTCGATATCCGGCTGCGGTTCGTCATTTCTAAAGCCAACGGGCGGCGCCTCAACGAGCTCAACAATTATGCGGATGTCGCGCGATTCTCTCGGCTCCAATTCTATGCTGATTTGCGACGGCTCAACGCGAGACACCAGGCGGCGGAAGCTGTCGGAATCGGGCCTGGTCACCTCGACGGCCAAGGGCACTGAATGCGTTCCCGGTCCCAGGCGCGAAAGATCAGCGCGTACGACGATGTCGCTGGCCAGGCGCGACGAGACTATTGTCTGCGATCCCTGGAGGGTCACATTCGCGGTGCGCGCCGCGCTGTTCGTTATGATAGCCATCGTGCTGGGAACAAACTGAATCGGAATCGCGTTAAAGTTGCGCTGCCTGATTGGATCGGCCGATGTCACGGCGATATACCAGACGCCGGTCGCCAAGAGCGCTGAAACCGCTAACCAAAGCAGGTTTCCCGCCATTTCCGTGCGCAGGAGCCGGCGAATCATGGCTGAGTCTGCTGTCTGCTGCGCGTCCGCATGCGCAGCCGCAAGTCCGCCCACATCTCACGCACGCGAGAACGGAAGGACGTCCAGGATTCGTCGGTCGGGCCATAGTAGGCATTCAGAATCAGACGCAGTCGTTGCGAGTCGAGGTCGAGGATCATCCGCCCGGCGTTCGTCACCGAGATTTTGCCCGTCTCTTCCGACACGATCACGCAGAGCGCGTCGCCAACCTCGCTGATACCCACCGCCGCGCGATGCCGGGTGCCCAGATTGGGATTGGGCAGATTGCGGCTGGCGGTGATGGGCAAAACACTGGAGGCCGAAGCAATGCGTCCGTCGCGACTAATGATCACGGCGCCATCGTGCAGCTCGGTGCGCGGCCAGAATACGGTGGCCAGCAGGTCGGCGGAAACTATGCTGTCCAGGCTGATGCCGGTGCGAACGTACTCCTGCAAACTGCTGTTGCGCTGCAGCACGATTAAGGCGCCATGTCGCCGGGAAGATAGTTTCTCCGAGGCGGCGCAGACCTCGTCAATAACCGAGACCCGCACTTGCTGCGGCGCCTGCCGAGATCCGATAATCAAGCCTCTGCCTAGACGCTCAAGAACACGCCGAATTTCCGGCTGGAAAATCACCGGGATAGCGATGGCCAAGGCGGTAAGACTGTTGGCAATCAACCAGCTCAGCGCCTCCAGTCGTAATACAGCGGCCACCGATATGAGCCCAATCACCAGCAGCGCGATGCCGCGAAACAGCGCGACGGCCTGTGTGCCGCGAAACATGAAGCTGATGCTATAAAAGAGCAAGGTGACGATGCCGATATCGACAATGTCCGTCAGCTGGAGGCCCTGTAATATGAGAAGGATCTGTTCCACGTTTGATCTTCCAATACAAGCAGTGGCGTAGCTTGCGCCTTGCGACGGCTGAGTTTAGCCAATCTTGCTAACACGCCAGACAGCGTTGCGTTATGCTATTTTAACACCGATTGCTGCGGCATAAGGCGGAAACGACTGTTGAATATGAAAGAAGCGGCTTTAGCGTCGGTAAACCGGCGGGAAGCCGACCGTAGATCTTATGGAGCGAAACTTGCCATTGGAGCGCGGGGAAATAGCAAACGCTAAGCCAAAACGCGTAGCAGAATCGCCTTCTGCGCATGCAAGCGGTTTTCAGCCTGCTCGAAAACTCTTGAGCGCGCGCCATCCATCAACTCGTCGGTGATTTCGTCGCCGCGATGCGCCGGCAGGCAATGCAAAACGATCGCCGATGCATTGGCGTGCTTCATCAGACCCGCGTTCACTTGAAAAGCGCCGAATTCCTCGGCCCGCTCGCTGGATTCGGCTTCCTGCCCCATGCTGACCCAGGTGTCGGTGTATACCACATCTGCGTCGGAGACTGCCGCCTGCGGATGCGTGTGCATCTCCAAATTCACGCCGTTGCGAGCGGCGATGGCGCGCGCCTGCTCGCGGATCGGCGCCTTCATCTCGTAGCCTTCCGGAGTGGCGATGCTGAAGTCCAATCCAAAATGGGCGCAAGCCAGAGCAACCGACGCCGCCACATTGTTGCCATCGCCTACAAAGGCCAGCTTCAAACCCTGTAGCCGGCCGAAACACTCGCGAATGGTGAGAATGTCCGCCAGCGCCTGGCAGGGATGGTAATCATCGCTCAGACCATTGATGACCGGCACACGGGAGTATTCCGCCAGCTCGACCACATCCTGGTGGGCGAATACACGCGCCATGATGCCTTGCACGTAGCTGGACAAAACGCGAGCGACATCGGGCACGCTCTCGCGCACGCCCAAGCCGATCTCCTGCGGGCCCAGCATGATGGCGTCGCCGCCCAGATGTTTCATCGCCATCTCAAAGGACACACGGGTGCGCAAGGACGGCTTCTGAAAGATCATGCCCAGGGTCTTGCCTTGCAGGGTCGGCGCGTTGCCGCCATCGCGCCATTCAACCTTCAAGCTCAGCGCCAGTTCGATAAGTTCACGCAACTCGTCACTAGAGCAACTCGCCAGATCAAGAAAGTGTCTCACCTAAGCACCAACTCGCTTTCGAATTCAGAACAGCTTTTAACTGTCATTCAGTATGAGTCCTGTCGCAGCCCGGCCTCAGTTAATCTCTTCCATGTCACACCAGTCGCGGCCGTAGCTGGCGTTGGCGCGCAAAGGCACACGCAGGGCTTTGCCATCCGGCAAGGCCGACTCCATCGTCTCGACGACTAGCGCCGTTACGGCATCCAACTCTGATGCTTTGACTTCCAGCACCAGCTCATCGTGCACCTGCAGGATCATGGCCGCGTCGAATTGCGTGTCTGCGAGACGCGCGTGCAGGTTGATCATCGACTGCTTCAATATGTCCGCCGCAGTGCCCTGAATCGGCATATTGATGGCCGCGCGCTCTTCGGCCGAGGTGCTGCGCCGGTTGCCGTTTGACTTGATCGCCGGGTAGATGCGCCGCCGGCCATAGAGCGTCTCTGTGTATCCGTGCCGCCAGACGAACTCCTTGGTGTCCTTGATGTATTGCTCAACGCCCGGCATACGCTCGAAATAGGTGCTTATAAATGCTTCCGCCTCGGCCAGAGTTAAATCACTGTCGCGCGCCAGCCGGAATGCCCCCATGCCGTACATCAAGCCGAAATTCACGCGTTTTGCGAAGCTCCGTTGTTCATAGCTGACGTCTTCGGGCTCGATGCCATTGACCGTCGCTGCCGTCGCCTGGTGAATATCCAGCCCCTGATGAAATGCGCTGATCAAGGTTTCGTCCTGGCTGATATGCGCCATGACGCGCAGTTCGATCTGGCTGTAATCGACGGCCAGCAGCAAGTAGCCCTCCGGCGCTACGAAGGCCCGCCGCACCTCGCGACCGACTTCGGTCCGAATGGGGATATTCTGCAAGTTGGGATTGCTGCTGCTGAAGCGCCCGGTCGCCGAACCCGTCTGATTGTAGCTGGTGTGCAAGCGGCCAGTGCGCGCATTGACCAGCGCTGGCAAGGCGTCGACATAAGTGCTCTTGAGTTTTGAGAGCTCGCGATATTCTACAATCATGTCCACAATCGGGTGCTGATCGCGCAGCGCGTCCAGCGTGGTGGCATCGGTGGAGAATCCGAGCTTGGTCTTCTTGAGGCCGTCGGTCGGCAGTCCCAGCACCTCGAACAAAACCATATTCAACTGCTTGGGACTGCCGATGTTGAATTTGCCGATATTACCGGCCTCGTAGATGGCTGTTTCCAGGCCATGGATGCTGGTCGCCAGTCGGTCGCTCATATCGCTCAAGAAGTCAACATCCAGCGTGACGCCTTTGTACTGCATCGCGCCGACGATCGGAATCAAGGGCAACTCGAGCCTGTCGTACAGAGCGCCAAGCGTCGAGTCCGCCAATCCGCCCTGCAAGGGTTCGACCAGGCGGTATGTCATGGTCGCGTCAGCAGCGGCATAAGGCGCCGCGGCATCTACCTCGACCATATCCATAGAAATCTGGTTCTTGCCCTTGCCCAGCAGCTCCGAGATCTCCGTCATCTGAATGTCGAGCGTTTGCGCTACCAAAGCCTTAAGACCGAGGAATTTGCTGATTGGGTTCTGGACCCATTCCGCCAGCATGGTATCGAAAGCGATCGGCGCCACATTGATGCCGTAGCGCTGCATTATCATCAAGTCATAAACGGCGTTGTGCGCGGTCTTGGGGATCTTCGGGTCTTCGAGCGGGGCGCGCAGAGCATTGATAACCGTATTGAGGGGCAGCTGCTCGCCAACCGGCTGGGCGAACATATTATGCTGGCCTTCGCCGCCAACCACGCGATGCCCCACCGGCAAGTAATAGCCGCGCTTCTCGTCCACGGCCAGCGCGATACCGACCAGGTCCGCCGACATTTGGTCGATGCTGGTGGTTTCGGTATCAAAAGCGATCATCTTGGCGCTATTTAAGGCTTCGACCAGTTTAGCCAGCTGCGCCTCGTCGCGGACGACAACGGTCTCGACGACTTCGTGGGCATGCGCGATGCTCGACTCGAAGTCCTCGCCGTGCAGCTCGCCATACACACGGTGCAGCCGTTCGCGCATGGTTCGGAATTCGAGCGCGGAGAAGAGGCCGTCTACCAGTCCGACTTCAAAGTCTTGAGCGATGCAGGCATCCAGATCAAGTTTGATATCCAGATCGCACATAATTGTGGCTAATTGGCGACTGAGATAGGCCATGTCTTTGCCCTCAATCAGTCGATTGCGCACACGCGTGCCAATGTCATCAAGATTTTCGTAGATTGTGTCCAAATCGCCGTAATCTTGCAGCAGCTTGGTGGCGGATTTCTCGCCGACGCCCTTTACGCCGGGGATATTGTCCGAGCTATCGCCCATCAGCGCTTTAAGGTCGATCAATTGGCTCGGTTCAAGACCATATTTGTCGCGAAAGGCGGCCACATCTATCACGACATCGGGGCCACGTCTCTGCGGCAGCTGCACGCGAACATGCGGGCCCAGCAGCTGCAGTATGTCGCGATCGCCCGTGGCGATGTGCACATCCAAACCCTGCTCGACCGCCTGCCGGCTGATCGTCCCCAGAATGTCGTCCGCCTCCATATTAGGCATGGTCAAGCGGGGAATGTTGAAGGCTTCGACCAGGTCTCTTATCCGTTCGATCTGGCTCGACAAGTCCTCGGGCATTTTGATCCGCGTCGCCTTGTAGTCGGGGTAGATCTCTTCGCGCGCGCTCAAACCCTCGTCGAAGGTGACGGCCAAATACTTGGGCTGATGATGCTCGACCACATCGAGCAATGTGCGGCTGAAGCCGTAGACGGCGCCGGTGCTTTCGCCAGATGAGGTGGTGAATCCGCCGCGCTGCAGCGCAAAATAGCTGCGATACGCCAGCGCATGGCCATCTATCAAGTACAGGACTTCTCGCGCTTCCATGGGCTCCCGCTCGGCGCTTGACTGCTACAAGGTTGGCGAAGAGTATAATCGACGCTGGCTTTTTGTCACAGGCGAAATTGAGGCGCGGCCACGGGCAGCAATTCAGAATACGGCGTCAGGCAATGCTAGCGCGCGAATTGAAGAAAGTTGCGCAACTCACGTTCGCTCAATTCCCGCCCGGGCTGCAATACCAGGTAGGCATCGGCCCACAATTCGTCTGGCAAAGCCTTGTCTTCCGAACAGGCGATGCTGCGCGAGCGATCCATCACCGTGCGAATCAGTGATTCAGGCGACGCCCGTCCCGGCGCGTCAGCGTAAAGATAGATGAAGTCTTGATGCACATCCAAGCGGTGAACGCGCCAATTCAAGGCATTCAGCTGGACTTCCAGCCAGAAAACCAGTTGCTCGGCCACGCTTCGGCGCAGCAACAGCGCCGGATCGGCCACCATCCAGACAAAGGCGATAGGCGTACGAGAATCCGCCGAGTCCGCTATCAACTCGCCCGGCTCGCCCTCAGCAGGCGGCGCCTCGCCATCGGTCACACCTGCCAGCGCGTTCAGCATTCGGTCGCCCTGGCGGCGAATCTCTTGCAGTTGCTTGCCGCCGGCGAAGATCATCGTCAGGGTATGGCCGCCAACCGTGCCGCGCGAACAGAGCATATAATCGGCGCCGGATTTGGGAACCTTGATGAAACGTATTCGCGACTGCTGGTCTTGCGCGCTCCAGTCGTCGGCGATGCAGCCGCGGATAGCGCGGAATTGCTCCAAGCTCAAATTGCCCGAGAAAGCCACGATTCGGTTCGACTGCGTCAGCACGGTCGCATCGGCTGTCATATCGCTCATGACCCGCGTCATGGTCACAGCCAACTGCGCCAGGTACGGATCCCGGTCTCGGCTCGAAAGCAGCCCCCAAGACGTTTCGGCGCTGCTGTCCTTCTGCTCGACGACCGCAGAATCAACTGTTGAATCAGCCGACAAGTCATCATGCGCATTGCCGGCTAGACTTGCGGGGATCGTGGTTTCGCCCACGCCTTCCAGCGCGCTTAGCGGCGGCAAACTGTCGGGCAGGAAATTCGGTTCGCGGATGAACTTTTCCGTCTCGCGCAGCCAGGCGGGGATGGCTTCCCGGCCCGGCGCTCCCGGCAATTCTCGCGTGGTATCAAAGAGCGACTCCATCGTCAGGTCTTCCAGCAGCGTGCTTTCATCCAGTACGGTGTTGAGCATGCGTTCAAATGCCGCGCTGTCTTCCAAGTCATCCTCATCGCCAGGAACGACCTCACTCTGGCGCTGCGCTGGCGCGGGGACTGGTCTATCGCCAACTTGCGCCCCGAACCGCTGCGCCAGGTCTCGCAGCGTCTCGAATTCGCTAGCGGGCGACAAGGGCGTTTCATCCGATTCCACATCGCGAATATGGACGGCCGATGATTCCCCGTCACCAACCCGGACTACACGATAGCGTACTGTATCGCCTTCGTCTTCCGGCTCGACCAGGAGTTCCATCGCGTCGTTGACCGCTTTGGTCGGCGGATCAGGATTCAGCAGATCCAGCGACGCTTGCAAGCGCCGCCGCGTGTAGTTGAGCCCGGTTGCCTCGCCCAATGCGTCGCCTACCAGCGACTCCAGCCTAATCGTATCTTCGCTCAATTCGTCTGCTTGGCCCCCCGGAGACTGCGGCGCCACCCCGATATCCGCCTCTAGTGAACGCTCGAGGACTGGTATCAGATCCCGCGCCATCGCCGGCACATCGACGACGCCTTGCGCGCGATAGCTCTTGGCAAGTTCATGCACGTCCGGTTGATCCGGCGCCAAGACTATCGCGATGTCCTCTTGGCGCGAGCGAATCATTTCAATCATGATGGCGGGCGAAACGGTCAGGTTGTCGGTATCTAGCAGGACAAGCTGTTGTGGCGTCTCGCGCAGTTGCTCCATGGCATTGCGCGCGTCCGCCACTGTGGTCACGCTATATTCGCCCAAAGCCTCCAAGGCGCGCTTGACATCAATCGCAAACTGTACGTTGCGCATGATCAGCATGATCTGTTTTACGGCTATGGCCATAGTGGATTCCGCGGCGTCAATCAGAAGAACTTACAGTCGATTTTAGCACATGTAAGCATCGTCACCAACGAATCACGGGTCAGCCGGCAGGGCAATCGCTTCAAAATGATCACGCAGGGAATGACGAAGAAACAAGCTGAATTTCAGCCACCGATTACACCGAAGTAGAACCCAGTTTGTCGTGCGAAAATCCACACAAGGTCGAACTGTAGGGGCGACACTGTGTGTCGCCCGAAAATCCACGAAATAAAACAATGGGCGATTCACAGAATCGCCCCTACACCGTCCCATTTTATGTTGCATGACTTACTTGGAATTACTTCTGTGGACTCGGTGGCAAAATAATTTTATGCGATTGCCCTGGGGTCAGCCGGCAACCACCGCTATGCTGCCGCAATCGCCATATTCTGTGGTGAAGTCTCCGCTAACCCAGCCGATCTGGCCGTCCACGTTCAGTCGCCACCAGTTGTGCTCGCTATTGCGGCCGGTGATCGGCGCGAGCGTGCCGCTGGCGAGCACCGTGATGATCTGATAGCGGGTGCTTGGGCCCCTGCGGAAATTCAGCGGCACGTTCACCAAGGCGCGACAGACGCCGTCGTCCGGAATGAAGGGTATGTTGCCCTGCTGAACCGGAGTAGCTACGATCTGCGCTGGCGATTCACGCACGACCACGTTGATCTCATACGGCTCGCTGACGACCGCGCCGCGATATGCCACAGCCCGCAGCGTAATCAGGCCCAAATCGTGCCGCTGCGGCGTATAGTTCAAGATCGCCTGCATCGCCAGGTCCCCTTGCAGGGACTCGGACGACACCGTGCGCACAATCTGATTGTCCACAAAAAGCTGCACGCGATTGACGCCGATGCTGTCGCCGGCCAAGACTGAAACCAGGATCTCTTCGCCAACGACAAATTCATCGCCGCCGCTGGGCGAGGCGATTTGAATGCTGGGTGGCCCGGTCGGGATATTGGTCGCGCGCGCCGGCCTTGAATCGGTCGTCCGGCCCTGCAAGTTGCAGGCGGTCAATAGCAGACAGAGGCCGATTGTCAGCAGGCGCAATGTGAGTAGATGAATTGCGTTGCTGTGCCAGAAAGTAATCAACCGGCGACAACCAGCAAGGGATCGGCCTGTTTCTGGGGCTGAGACAAGCGCGCTTGCATGCTCCAGGGTCCGGTCCAGGTGACTTCGACCTGCGCCAGTCGCCCCTTCCAGTCGCCCTCAGCTTCAAAGAAGACCAGCTTGTTCTGCGGCGTGCGGGCGCGCCACCTGCCCTTGTGTTTGCCTTCCACCAGGACTTCTACCGTTTGGCCAAGGTATTGCGCGTTAATCTCGGCCACAACGCGCGCCTGCAATTCTTCCAGCAGCTTGTGCCGCTCGCGTTTTTCCGCCTCCGGCACATCGTCTTCCATGCGCCGCTGGCTGACCGTCTGCGGCCGCGGACTGTAGCGCGCCAAATGCGCCTTGTCCAGTTTCAGCTCTTCGAGCACCCTGTAGGTCTGCATGAACTGCTCGCGAGTTTCGCCCGGGAAGCCCACGATGATGTCAGTGTGAATCGCCACTTGCGGGATGATCCGGCGAATCTTGGCCACCAACTTGCGATACTGATCTGCCGTGTATCCCCGCCGCATCCGCGCCAGCACTTGGTCGTCCCCGGCCTGGATCGGCGCCTCGATATGGGGCATGACACGGGGCAATTCGGCGACGGTTTCCAGCAGCTTCTCGCTCATCCAATTGGGATGGCTGGTCAGGAAGCGAATCCGCTCCAGGCCGACTTCTTCAGCCACACTGTGCACAACCCGCAACAGATCGGCCAAGTCAGGTCCGTCGGGGATGTCTTTGCCATAGCGATCGACTATTTGGCCCAGCAGCGTAATCTCCTTGACGCCCTGCATGGCCAGGCTGCGGGCCTGCGCCACGATCTCGCCGATGGGCCGGCTGCGCTCGATGCCGCGCCGAAAAGGAATGATGCAGAAGGTACAAGCATGCGAGCAGCCATAGACGACTGGCACGTGAGCGCTGACCAGTTGGCCGCGCTCATGCAGAGGCAGGATCAACTCGCCGTCTTGCAAGGCGTCGCGTGATTCGCGCGCCTGCGCCTCCAGCTCAAGCACATCGGCTTCGTCCATTCGCTCCTGGAGGAAGCTGACCATTGGCGCTGGATCGGAAGGCGGCATGAAGACATCGACAAAGGGCAAGCGCTGTCGCATCCAAAGCGGATCGCGCACGCCAACCATACAGCCCATGACGCCGATGACTCTGTCGGGCTGCGCTTCCTTTATTTTGCTGAGCAGATGCAGGCGGCCCAAGCCCTTGTCTTCGGCGCTCTGCCGCACGACGCAGGTATTCACGATCATGATGTCGGCTTCGTCGCCGTTCTGCGTTGAGTTGTGGCCCAGCTTTTCCAGTTCAGACGCCAGCAGTTGCGAATCGGCCACGTTCATCTGACAGCCGAGCGTCCAGATATGATATTGCATGTCTTTGTTCGCCAATTGATTGCGCGCTTATTGTAGTAGAAGCCTGATTCGCGGTCAATGCGTGGCCATAGTCTGGCAGCGGCGCCGCGTCGGCAGTATCGCTCCGGCTCAAGCCCAGACGATCTTATGCGGCACGAAGGATGTGTGCAGAACCTCATGGAAGGGCAAGATTCGCACTGAGAAGCCGACATTGCCCGTGAGCTGGAAAACATGCTCAGCAGTGAAGGTATGGATGCCCTCGCCATTTTCGCTTTGGACGTACATATCGACCGATAGGCCATCGCGGATATTGCCGGCGCTATCCAGCATGCCGTAGTAGAGTTGCACGTTTACATCTTGCGGCCGCAGCCGTCCTAGAATCACGCGGGCGTGAATATCAGTCCGGCTGCCCACCTCAACATCACCGTCGCAAATATCCACATCGAGAACTTTCACCTCGTGCCAGACATGGTCAAGCATCTGGCCCCAATTCACAAAGGCTGCCGTGCCGGCGAAAGCGTCTTGGGTCATTGACTGGCTGACTTTGAAACGCGGCAAATACAGAGTTTCGGCATACTGCTGCACCATTCGATGCGTATTAAATCGCGGCGCCAGCGACGACATGCTGTGCTTGACCCGGCGGATCCATTCGCGCGGCAAGCTGCCACGCGCCTGGCCGTAGAAAAGCGGGACGATGTCCTGCTCGAGCAGGTTGTACAGCGCTTGGCTTTCGACATAATCCTGGTGGGCCCATTCATCTTCGGGATATTCTTCGCCGTGACCAATTGACCAGCCGAGATCCGGCGCGTAGGCCTCCGCCCACCAACCATCGGGGATGCTGCAATTCAAGCCGCCGTTGTAGATGACCTTCATGCCACTGGTGCCGCTGGCCTCTTTGGGGCGGCGCGGCGTATTCAGCCAGACGTCGACGCCCTGCACCATATAGCGCGCGACATTCATGTCGAAGTTTTCCAGAAAGACCACCGAATTGCGGAAGTCGTGATCGCGGGCGACATTGACTATGGTGCGGATGAATTCTTTGCCTTCATTGTCATGCGGATGGGCTTTGCCGGCGAAGATAAATTGCACCGGGCGGTCGGCATCGGTTACCAGCCGGCGCAGGCGACCCAGGTCGCGGAAGATCAAGGTCGCGCGCTTGTACGTCGCGAAGCGCCGCGCGAAGCCGATAGTCAAGGCGTCCGGATTCAGCGCTTCATGGGCGGATTCAATCTCGGTCTGCGACATGCCGCGCCGCTGCAATTGCAGACGCAGCCGGTCACGCGCGAAGGCCACCAGACGTTCGCGGCGGCGGACATGCGTACGCCATAACTCGGCGTCCGGGATGCTCTTGACCCCTTGCCACACTTCCGGGCGCGATTCTTCCTCGCGCCAGGCGGGATCCAGATAGCGGTCGAATAGCTGCGCCATTTCCGGGCTGACCCAGGACTGAACGTGAATGCCGTTGGTGATCGAGCCGATCGGCACTTCGTGCTCGGGCACGCCGGGATACATCCAGTTCCACATCGCGCGCGATACCGCTCCGTGCAGCTCGGCCACGCCATTGGTGCCGGACGACAAGTTTAGCGCCATCACGGACATGGAGAACAATTCGTAGCCCCCCATATTCTCACGCCCCAGGTCGAGAAATTGATCGCGAGACAAGCCAAGCTCGGTCATAAGTTCAGTGAAGTGCTCATCTATCAGATCGAAGCCGAAGCGCTCCAAGCCGGCCGGCACAGGCGTGTGAATTGTGAAAACGCTGCTGGCCGCCGTCAGCGCTTTCGCCTGTTCAAAGGTCAAGTCGTCCTCGCGCATGCTGTGGCGAATCCGCTCTAGCAGCAGAAATGCGGAATGACCCTCATTCATGTGATAGATATCCGCTTCGATGCCCAAGGCGCGCAGCAGCCGAACACCGCCGATGCCTAGCAGAATCTCTTGCCGGATGCGCGTCCGCCGATCGCCGCCGTAGAGGCGATCCGTCAGATTGCGGTCTTCCGGGCGGACATTTTCGTCGATATTAGTATCGAGCAGGTAAAGCGACACGCGCCCAACCTGCACCTTCCAGATCTGCGCGAACAAGTCACGCCCGGGCAGCGGAATCGTAATCTTTATCGGCGCGCCGGCCGCATCCGTTTGCAGCTTCACCGGCAAGTTCACGTAATCGTTGAGCGGGTAAGATTCCAGCTGATAGCCATCGGCATTCAGATACTGCTGGAAATAGCCCTCCTGATACAGAATGCCGACGCCGACCAGGGGAAGGTTCAGGTCGCTGGCGCTTTTGAGGTGGTCGCCGCTGAGCACGCCCAAGCCGCCGGAATAATTCTGCAAGCACTCCGTCAGTCCGAATTCCATGGAAAAGTACGCGATGACCGGCGGCCGCTGCAAATGCCCGAAGCGTCGGGCAAACCAACTGTCTTCAGCCCGCATGTATTCGTCCTGGGCTTGGCATACGCGGGCATAATGGGCCATAAACGAAGTATCGTCGACCAGGGCGTTCAGCCGGCCCTGATCCATCAGTCCCAGCATCCATTCCGGGTTGTGATGCGTCTCTTCCCATAAATCCGGGTCCAGGCGCCGGAAGAGCGATATCGCTTCATGATCCCATGCCCAGCACAGGTTGTAGGTCAGTTCGTGCAGTCTCCGCAACTGTAGCGGAAGTTTCGGCGCTACATTGACTCTCGCAACCGGCTGTACCATTGTCGTCTCCTGTGAGATTACGATTTAGTCTACCTTTCAAGCGGAAGATTGTATCGGCTTATTGCTCATAAATACATCTTGATTCGAGCCAGATCAACCCCGCTGATCAACGAAGCAGACTATATTGCAGCGTGAGCGAACATAGCCATTTCGTACAAATATCCGGCGTCGCTTACCGGCGAAGTCAGCGGAATCGCTTCTATTGACATTGCAATTATGATACGATAAGTGTCATACACGTTGACGCACATTGTCTACTCAACCACCCTAGGGGACACATGCTGAAGAAACGATATTTGAAAAGCAAGCCCGTGTGCCAGGTAGCATTCTATACGGCGCGTGAGCTTGATGCGGAAAATGTGGCGCTGGTTGGCGACTTCAACGAATGGAATGAAGCCGCTACGCCAATGAAGCCGCTGAAGGACGGGCGCTTCAAAGCCACTATCGAGCTGCCGGTTGATCAGCGCTTTCAGTTTCGCTATCTGGTCGACAACAGTTTCTGGCAAAATGACTGGGAAGCGGATCAATACGTTCCCAATCCATTCAGCGGAGAAAATTCAGTAGTCGAGGTATAGCGATGATAAAGAAGACGCTGCGCAAAGATGGGCGCATTTATGTAGGCTTCTACACCGAAGCGATTCCAGAAGCCGAAACCGTCCACCTGGTCGGCAGTTTTACTGACTGGGACATCAAGGCGCATCCCATGCGACGGCTCAAGAACGGCCACTTTATGACATCGCGCGTCTTTGCGCAGGGCGTCAGTCACGAGTACCGATACCTTGTGAACGGCGAGACTTGGGTCAACGATTCGGATGCGGAGCGCTACGTGCCAAATCCACACGGCAGCGACAACTGCGTCGTAACTACGTAATCAATCCAGCAGGTCTCCTCAAGTGAGACCTGTTGCTTTCCGCTCAGCCGTTGACGCGATCGCGCCAGGCGACCAATTTTCCAACTCGGTCATAATCCGGCGGTACTTTCGTCATCATGATGAAGTGTGTGCAGCCCGCTTCCGCATAGGCGTCTAGCCGGTCGGGAATATCGCCCGCCTCGGTCAAGGACACGGTGCGTTCGATATCAGCCGGGTCCCGCCCCAACTCAGCGCACCACTTGTCAAGTACGGCGCACTTATGCGCGTATACATCGGGTGGGCCAAATCCATTCCACAGGTCGGCGTACTGAGCGGTCAGCTTCAGCGTGACTTTTTCGCCGCCACCGCCGATCATGATGGGGATGGGATTGCGCACGGGCGGCGGCAACTCCTGGCTCATGCGCGCCTTGATTATCGGCAGCGCCTCGCCCAGATCGCGCAAGCGGCTGCCAGCCGTGCCGAACTCGTAGCCGAATTGCTCATAGTCCTTCTCGAACCAGCCCGCGCCAATGCCGAGAATCAGCCGCCCGCCGCTGATGTGATCGACTGTATTCGCCATCTGCGTCAACAACGCCGGATTGCGGTAGCTGTTGCAGGTGACTAATGTGCCGATTTCCACACGGGAAGTCAGCATGGCGATGGCTGTCAGCAGTGTCCAGCCTTCGAAATGATTATCATTGCCGTCGCCGTAGAGCGGGAAGAAATGATCCCAATTCCAGATCGAGTCGACGCCGAGCGCTTCCGACGCCTGAACCGCCTCGGCATAAGCGGCGTAACTCACATGCTGCGGATGAAGTTGCACGCCAACTTTAATCTTGCCCATATCCTTACCTTTCTGCCCACGCGGATTCCGCCCGGGCGCTGCCACAATTCCTTGGGTCTACCGGCGTATCCTTGAAGCGAATTCGACATCGCTGCCTGCCGGCACGGTCATATCGCTGAAACGGGCGAAGCTGTCATGCGTACAATCCGCGCCAATAATGGACCCGGCGCCGATCGTGAACTCAGGCGGGACCCGCGAATTCTTGCCGACGCTGGTGATTTTCAGGTCGCCCATATCCTGCCAGGAACCCACGCGCGCATTCTTGCCGATGACCGCGATTTTGTCCACCAAGGCCCGGTCAATGCGGGCCCCGGCTTCGATATAGGCGTCATTCAGAATGACCGACTCGCGGATGACCGCGCCCGGGCCCACGAAGACGCCCGGAGATAGAATCGACCGTTCGATCACAGCGCCGGCGCCGATGACTGAGCCGTCAGTAATCATGCTGTCGATGATTTTGGCGTCGGCGCCGATGCGTACTGGCGGCCGCTCCTCACTGCGGGTGTGGATCACCCAGGTGCGGTCGTTCAAGTTCAGCGACGGCGGGCTCGAGAGCAAGTCCATGTGCGCTTCCCAATAGGCGTCGATGGTGCCGACATCGATCCAGTAGCCGCCATAGGGATAAGCGAAGATATTCCTGTGGTCCGCCACCATCTTGGGCAGGATGTTCTTACCGAAGTCGTGCTCGGAATCCGGATCAGCCTGGTCTTCCAATAGCACGCGTTCCAGCACCCCATAATCGAAGACGTACACGCCCATATTGGCCAGATTGCCGGGGGGCGCCGGCGGCTTTTCCACGAAGTCTATGACGCGAAAATCTTTGTCCGTGTCGACAATGCCAAAGCGGCTGGCTTCGTCCAGCGGCACGCGGATGGTGCAGACTGTGGCGTCCGCGCCCTTGTCGCGGTGATACTGCACCAGCATGTCGTAGTCCATCTCATAGATATGATCGCCGGACAGGATCAGTACAAACTCGGGCCGGCCCTGGCGCACGAAGTTGAGATTCTGGGCGACCGCGTCAGCCGTGCCGGCGTACCAGTCGGTATCGAAGCTGCCCTGAAAAGGCTGCAGCAAACGGACGCCGCCGGTAAAGGAGCGATCCAGGTCCCAAGGGCGCCCTTTGCCAATGTGATCGTTCAGGCTGTGCGGGCGATACTGTGTCAGCACCAGCACATCAAAGACGTTGGAGTTGACGCAATTGCTGAGCGCGAAATCAATGATCCGGTACTTGCCGCCAAAAGGCACAGCCGGCTTGGCGCGCTTGATCGTCAATACACCCAGGCGCGTGCCCTTGCCGCCCGCCAAAATAACTGCCTTAATCTTCACGCCTCACTCCTTTATCGCAGCAATTCTTTGCTAATGGATCATCTAATATTTTCAGCTGACTCGGCTCAGGGCATTTTCGCGCGCCTGCTGGTACATTTCGACATACTCCCCGGCGCTCTTTCGCCAACTGAAGTCAGTCTTCATGCCGCGCAGCTGCATCCGGCGCCAGGGCTGCGGCCGCCCCTCAAACACATCCAGAGCCCAATGCAGCGTTCCCTCCACCGCTTGCGCCTCCTGCCAATGGAAGACAAATCCCGTTCCGGCGTCGGCATCAGCATCGTCGTAGTTGATGACGGTATCGGCCAGCCCGCCCGTCTCGCGAACCAGCGGCAGCGCTCCGTAGCGCATAGCCATCATCTGGCCCATTCCGCAAGGTTCAAAGTGGCTCGGCATCAAAAAGATATCACAGCCGGCGTAGATTTGCTGCGCCAGGGCGCCGTCAAACTGCAGGAAAGCGCGCGCTTTGTCTCCAAAGTCCTGATCCAGTTGCCAGAAGGCTTGTTCTATCTCGGGCTCGCCCGTGCCCAATACTACCAGCTGCATATCGCGCGCGCCCAGAATGTTGCGCAAGGCGGGCAAAGCCAGATCGAAGCCTTTCTGCGCCGCCAGCCGACTGACGATGCCCACCAATGCTACGTCCTGACGCAAGGGCAGCCGCGCGAAAGACTGCAGGCGCCGCTTGTTAGGCGGGCGCTCATTGAGGAAGTTTTCCGCCTCATAATTGTTGACCAGCTTCGGGTCGGTGGCCGGGTTCCACAGTTCGCAGTCGAGACCGTTGAGGATGCCGCGCATATCGGCCGCCCGGCGAGCGATCAGCTGCGCCAGCGCATAACCCGCGTAGGGGTATTGAATCTCCTGAGCATAACGCGGGCTGACCGTGGAAATCATATCGCTGTAGGCGATTCCTGTACCAAGCAAATTGTCCGTCAATCCCAGTTCAACAAGATCGGCATGATGTCGGCCGTCAACCCCCGCGTTCCATAAGAAGCCCCCGGCGTAATCGCCCTGATAGGCGATATTGTGGATGCTCATCACGCTGGCCAGGCTGCCGCCGCCGTGATCGCGAATCATGAAGGGCAAGAGAGCGGTGTGCCAGTCGTTGGCGTGAACTACATCTGGAAACCAGCCAATGGCTTCATCAAGCTGATGCAAAGCCGCCATAGTCGCCTGATTAAAGAAGATGTAACGCTCCATGTCCCAATTCCACTGGCTGTAGACCTCGCCTTCCAAGCCGAAATAAGGCGTCGACTGCAGCAAATAGAAGGGAGTCCCATCAAGTTCAGCCGCGTAGAGCGTCACTTCGCTTAGGCCCAGCCGATGAGCGAACTCGAAGCTCAGCAGCTTTTCGACGCCGTATCCTTCGTGATTGATGAAGCCGTAGCCGGGCAGCATGACGCGCGCGTCGACATCAAGCCGGCGCAAAGCTGCGGTAAGCGAGCCAACGACATCGGCCAGCCCGCCCACTTTGGCAAAGGGCACGGCCTCGGCGCTTGCCAGCAAGACTTTCATGGACCTGGATTCTCCCGCGGGCGCTGCGCTGCGCCGCCATTTCCGCGATACAATCAGCGCTTAGATTCAAACACGTATCCGAGCGCGTTGCCAGTCCCTATCGCCTGTGCTAGTATGTCTGTCAGGCGGCTCCATGACGCGGGAACAGGGCATGATTCAAAGGCAGCGCCCCCAGCAACAGCAGAAGATATTGCCTCAGATCATCTTCCTGGCCTTGACATTCCTCGCCGCCGTCAGCGGTACTTATGTGGCGCTAATCGTGTATGAGAGCCAGCGCGAAGGCGTCAAGATTCCCCAGATCATCACCGTTGAAGTGATTTACACGGCCACGCCCCTGCCAACCAAGTTGGCGACCTCCCTGGCAGCGCAAGGGCAACGCGCGCAAGTTGACCTGCCGGCGGACATCGCGGCCGAAGCCGAAGGCGCGTCCGGCCGGGCGATTGATCCCGGCGCTCTCGGCGCCCGCGATGTTGTCATCAGTACGCCGACGCCATCGATCGCCGGCGGACCAATCATCGACTCGACTTGCGAGTTTTACACCGTTTTGGCCGGCGATTCGGCTTATTTTATCGCGCTGCGCAAAGGCGTTGAATTGGACGACCTCCTGCGCGCCAATGGTATGACAGTTAATACGGCCGCCAACTTGCAGATCGGCCAGCGGTTGCTGATCCCGCATCCGGGCTGCCGCGTTGACGAGCGCACGGGCGAGCCATTGCCGGTGACGCTCGCGCCCACCGCGACGCCACTGCCGACCGCCACCAGCACGCCGGCCAGGCCACAGTTCGAAATCCAGGACGCGCAGGGCTTGGGCGACATCACCGCGGAAGCCATTCGCCTGCAGAATATCGGCGGCAATATCAACATCAGCGACTGGACGCTGTCGGACGCCGATGGCAATACCTACAGTTTCCGCGATGTCCTGCTCTTTCCGCAGACCGGCGTCGTGCTATATACGCGCAGCGGCACCAGCACCGCCAATGCGCGCTTCTGGGGAAGAGAGGAAAGTGTTTGGTCGCCCGGTGAAGAGCTGACGCTCGCTGACCCCCAGGGGCGCATCGTGCAGACGCTTCAGCTGCCCGGGCCGGACGCAGGCGCATAGCGTTTCTTAGGGACGTGAGAGGCGAATACCGATGGACCGCTGGGCCCGCATTGTTGATCACCTGCTCAGCGAGGTCATTGGCGACGGCGATATATCCGACCTGCCCGGCGCCGGAAAAAGGCTGCCGCTGACTGAGGATTGCCACACGCCGCCGGATCAGCGCGCTGCGTTTAAGATCATGCAGGACAACGAAGTTATGCCGGGGTGGATGACGCTTGCCAAGTCAGTGGAGCAGAGCGAGGCAGGCATTCGCGCCGAGATCGAATCGAGAGCAAAGGAATGGGCCGCCGCTCTTGCAGCCAGCAGGTCGGCTTTTGCGGGGCAGGCGAATAGGAAGCGGTCGACTTATGCCAATCAACTTGAAGAGAGAATTGAACGACATAACCGCGATGTCATCTTGCATAACCTGAAGGCGCCCCGGGGCATTCCGCACAGGTCAATGCTGAACAGCGACCAACTGATCAAGCAGGCGCTCGCCAAAGCCAAACTAGAAACCTGAGCTAGACTGACTTAGCGTTTTCGGGTTCTTCAGTCTCTTCCGTTTTGCCCTTGGCGCCTTCCTGCAAACCTTTGCGGAAATTCGCCACAGCCGAGCCAAGTTCACCGCCGATGCGGGATACGCGCCCGACGCCGAAGAGCAAAATAACAATCGCAAGAACTAAAAGAAGTTCGGGTCCACCAAGACTCGCCATAGTGATCTCCTCGCCTAATACCTTAAGTCCTCGTGATTGTACCATATTCGCCGGGCAATTCGAGTTGAGATTGCCCGGCCCTAACGTTTTCACCTGGCCGCAAGCGACGTGCGCCGTGCTTCATGATGATATAATCGACGCAGCGCAAGCCTTGGCGAAAGACCACTTTATGCAGGAGTCATTCCGGCTGGACAGCCTTCCGCTCTTCGCCACGCTGAGCGAGGATCAGCTTGAGCGGATCCAAAGTCAGTTGGAGCGCAAGAGCTTTCGCGCTGGCGAAGACATCTTTGTTCAGGGCGCCCCTGCCGATGGCCTGTTGCTGCTCTTGACCGGGCAGGCTGTGTTGTTCCAGACCAACGAAGATGGCAGCCAGACCCCGCTGGCAACGGTTTCCGCCGGACAAAGCCTCAATCAACAGGCGCTATTTGCCGAGGCCATGCAATCGGCAACGATGCGAGCGGCGCAACCCGTCACCCTGCTGCAACTGACGCGCCTCAGATTCAATCAGCTGCTGCGCCAGCACCCGGACATTGGCGCGGCGCTGGGAACCGAGGACGCCGAGTCAAGAAGCGGGCCAATCAATCCGCAATTCGCCGAGCAACGTGAAGACGAAGAAATTCTGATTCAGACGCATCGACACTGGTGGTCCTTCGCGCGTACGGCCTGGCTGCCCTTGATTCTTATGCCGGCCATGTGGCTGGGCGCGGCCGCGCTGGAGGCGCAAGCGCCCTCGCTGGTCCTCCTCGCTTTGTCCTTGGGTCTGCCGGGGCTGGCGCTAATGTACTTTTACCTGGAATGGCGCAACGATTCGGTCATCGTCACCGACCAGCGGATCATCCGCATCAACCGGACCATCCTGACCATGTATCGGCAGGTTACGCAGGTGGGCCTGGACAGCGTTCATGAGGTCAACTATGAGCTTCCGCCTTACGATCCATTCGCCCGCATCTTTCGTTATGGAAGCGTGATCGTCAAGACCGCCGGCTCGCAAGGCAACCTGGAAATGGCGCTGATGCCCTCACCGGCGCGATTTCAGTCCTTGATTATGGAAAACAGGCAGTACTTCGAGAGTCGCAAGGCTCAGCGCCATCACAAGCTGGTGCGCGCCGAAATGCAGCGCATGATGTCGGGCGAGGCGGCGGACGACGCGCTCAGCCAATCCGCCGATGGGCCGCCGAAGCCGCTATCGGGCAGCAAGGGTTTCCTCAGCACACGAATCGAGATGAGCAACGGCGACATCGTCTATCGCAAGCATATTAGCGTATGGGCGCAGCACACCGCGTTGCCCATACTCATCATTTTAGTGTCGTTGGCGGCGCTGATTTTGACATTCACGCTCGTGGGGCCGGATCTGCGCGTTATCACTTTTCCCGTCGCCATGATTGCGCTTCTGGCCGGCAGCCTGACTTCTTATTGGCTGGACTGGGATTGGCGCAACGATGTCTATATCATCTCTGACGACACGATCACGCTGGTGCATAAACGCCCATTCTTCCTGGAAAATCTGCGCGATCAGATCCTGGTCGAGCGAATCGACAATGTAGAGTCGGTGACCAGCGGCTTCTTCGCCGCCCTGCTAAAGTATGGCGATGTGCGTATGTCCCTGGTCGGCGCCGACGAACCGAAACTCTTCGTAAAGGTGGCGCGGCCCCAGGAAATCCAACAGGAAATCTCCCGCCGACAGCACAACAAGTCGCTGCGGCGCGCCCGCTTCGACGCCATGCAGCAGCGTAAGATGCTCGGCGACTACCTGGGCGAATCTCCCGGGGGCGGTTTACAGGCGGCGCCGGGGCAGAGCGCGACTGCGGCGATCGGCTCCGACGCGCCAGCAAATTCAGGCGGCGCCCATTCGGCTGCTGCTAACGAGCAAGTCGTTAGCGCGGTCAACAACCCAGACCGAAATCGGCCGCCTCGGCTGCCAAAAAAGATTGTTGCGGCTCAGCAACAAGCTCCGCCGCCGGTATCAAGCTTGGGCAGCGCGCCTCGCCCGCAGCGCTTGCGCCCGTCGGCGAAAGAGGCGCCCGAAACTTGAGTCCGTCGTATAGTCTTTGCGGCTAAAAGGCTTGTGAGCCACTGTGTCGACGACGGCAGGCGTTCGGCATTGGTCTGGTTTCGACGCGTTTGCCACCGAGGACACCGAGTTAAACCGAGGGCACAGAAGATAGGTATCATGCCTTCTAAAAGACTGATTCGGTACAACTGCGGGTCATCCATTAATCGACCAGCCGCCATGTATCCTTAAATTTCCCTCTGTGTCCTCAAAGTTACTCTGTGCGCTCGGTGGCAAAAGTGTCGATAATCCTTATAGGTGCGGCGCCCGCCCGACATGCTGCGCCGGCCTCGGTCCATACGGCATTTGAGTAGCGGACAAGCCTTAGAGATCCAGGCGCATATGCCATAGATCGCGCTTGACGGTGAATTGGCGGGCCTTGAGCAGGTCGCTAACGACCTCGTCATCTCTGGGGTGCTCGAATACAATCGTGGAACGATCGAAGCGCGACGCCAGCCAGTTAAGCAGCGCCTCAGCATGCGGCTGATGATCAATGGCTGGATCAGCGAAAAGCCAGGCGCGGATGTTCCCGAAGCTCAGAGCGCTCTCCACCCAGCACGAAGCCAAAATCGAGTCCGCTGCTTGATCGCGTATGACCATCTTTTCGACGCTGTTAAGCGCGACGAGATTACGCATCCGCCGCCATAGCGACTGATTGAAGGCCGCCCGATGTACCGGTTTCAGCCAGCCCAGTCCACCGCGGCTATTGGGACGCGCAGCTTGCGCCAGGGCGTACTCAGCCTGCCAGTCGCTCGGCCGCGCGCGGTCAATCGGCAGGCCGCGATTGCTGGATGCGGGAGCGCGAAGAAACCCGCTGCGCCGCCAAACTTGCCAGGCGCGCTCATAAATGAAACCGTGTCGTTCGTAAAGCCGCAAGGCTGCCTCGTTCTGATAATTCACTTGCAGAATCACACGAGCCGCGCCCCGCCGGCGGATCATTTCCAGGCTCGCCCGCATCAATTCCTGCGCCATGCCTCGCCGCTGGTAATCCGGGTGGACGCCGACATTGGCCAGGATCCAAGTCTCGCCGAAACCCGCCGGATAGCTTGCGGGATAAACTGACACATTGCCGACCAGCTTGCCGTCCGAGACGTAGACAAAGCCCAGGCTGATGCCCAGCGCAAGTTCGTTCAGCCGCGCGATCAGCTTTAGCCCGTAGCCCAAGCTGCTCAGATAACGCATCTCGCGAATGGCGGAACGACCGCTGCTGTCCATTGAGTCAGCGAACACCAGCTCGATCAAGTCCGCCAGCGGACGGAGATCTGTTCGCAGGTTCACCGGCCGGACGCCATCCTGCCCAAAGGCCGGCGCGACAATCGGTGGTAATGAGATTCGAGTCAACTTGGCGATCCTCGCGGCGGAACCCCGCCACCGCCCTTCTAAGCTGAATTGCGTCAGCGCTGGCGCAGCACTAATGGAATTAACTAAGCCTAAACCCTGCGAATGCCAGTGTCAAGCGAAGCTGAGCCGACGCAGCCTCAAGGGCGCTGCGCGCAGCCGTTTACCAAGACCGCCTTGTCGTTTAGACTATAATTGTATAGAACTGTGCAGCGCAACGGCAACAAGCAGCGCAACCAAAGCCGCTCGGCGGCAGCGAGAATGGCTACCGCGCTCACGCAAATATCGAAGGCCCTTGCCTACCGCAATTCGCGCTTTGACAAAGAAGGAGAGCGTTAATGTCCTATAGACCAATTGGCGGCAGGCGCAATCGCAGCGCCGCCTGGCAATGGGGACTTATTGGCTTTATCCCGGGGTTGTTCTGCGGCGTGATCGTGATGGCCGCTGTTGTGTTGGAAGGGACCGTGCCGGCGTATTTCCTGCCCACCCCGGCGCCAGAGGTCTTTACCACTGTGGTTCATGTCGTTATGACGCCCACTGAGGACCCGAATCAACCCACAGCAACGCCCGTGTCCCAGTATATAGTAGTGACAGCCACGCCGGACAGCCAGCCGGTTACTGTCGCGCAGCCGACGCCGATTCAAGCGGCGTCGAACGAGATTGTATCCGTGCAAGTACAAGCGACTCGGGTACCCACCGAAGCCCCGCCCGTCAGTCCGACGGAGCCGCTGCAGCCGGCCGATACCGTTCCCGAAGTCTTGATTCTGGTTCGCAGCCTGACCGTCAGCATTCCGGGCGGCACGATCAGCATGGGCACGACGCCCGTCGAAGTAGCGGAAGCGGTAAACGAATGCACACGAGATGGCGGCACCTGCGAAGCGAGTTACGCCTTCGACTCCTACCCTGTTCATGAGGTCACGGTCGATTCCTTCCAAATGGAAATTACCGAGGTGACCTTTGACCAGTACGTCGCCTTTCTGAACGTTCGCGGTCCCGACACGCATGTGAACGGCTGCTCCGGCTTCCCCTGCATTCAAACGCAGAATGAAAGTCCCGACGCCCCCATCATCTTTGATGGCGCCAACTACAGCATCGGCACAGGCTTGCGGCCGCACCCGGTCTATGGCGTGACCTACTACGGCGCGCTGACTTATTGTGAAGCCGTTGGCCGCCGCCTGCCCACCGAGGCCGAGTGGGAGCGGGCAGCCCGCGCCGACGACGGACGCATCTACCCTTGGGGAAATCGCTGGGACAACGCTTTGGCCAAGACCAATCGCCCTCTGGATACGCCGCCCGGCTCATTTCCGGTGGGCAGCTATCCTAACGGCGCCAGCTTCTACGGCGCTTACGACATGGCCGGCAATGTGGCCGAGTGGGTGAGCGACTGGTACAGCGAGCGCTACTACGAAGAGCAGGCCGCTGCGGGCGTCGCAGTTAATCCCAAGGGACCAGTCGCGGGCCAGCAGAAAGTCCTGCGCGGCGGATCATGGAATAGCGTACCCTTCTTCAGCCGCGCCGTGCATCGACAGTCAGGGGACCCCAAAGGCTTCCAGCGCTGGGTTGGTTTCCGCTGCGTGGCGGACCCGCCGAATGCTGATTTGATCGGCGGCGCAGAATTGAACCCGGCCACCCTGGGCCTTGATGTGCCGACCCCGGCGCCGCAAGATTTGGCGAACGCCAACTCGCAGCCGACGCAGCCTCCGCCGCCGGAAGCCGGCCGGACGGATGACAGCAGCACATCAAGTTCTGCCGGTTAGGCGGACAAAAGGAGCGGGCTAATGGACGGCGATTTTGTCCTGGTGATCGGATCGGCAGTGCTCGAGATCAGCGCCCGCACGATTGAAGTTTTGCAGCCGGGCGCCCGGCAAAACGGGCATATCCATACTTCCGTCAGCGGCGTCGCCAGGAATATCGCGGAGAATCTGGCGCGCCTGGACATAGAGACTGTCCTCCTTTCCGCCATCGCTGACGATGACATTGGCCAGCACCTGATCACGCATTCCCGCCTGGCCGGCATTGATTGCAGCCACGTCCTGCGGGTCAGCGGCGCCACCACCGCTTCCTCCATCTTGCTATATCAGACGGAAGACAACTGCACCCGCGTTGATGATTTGGGCATCGCCGACACCCTTGATTCCGACTATCTGCTGGAGCACGAATGGCTCTTTGAGAATGCCGCGCTGGTCGTGGTCGACGCCACGCTCTCCGAAGACACGCTTGACACGCTGTTTGAGTTGGCGGCTCGTTATCAAGTGCGCGTCTGCGCCGACCCCACTTCACCGCGGATGGCCAGCCGCCTGTGCAACTACATTGCCAACCTGTACTTGATCGTGCCCAACGCCAGTGAAACGGCCGCGCTCTGCAATCTGGATGAACCGGCTACCGAGCGCGAATCCGCCATTGGAACCGCGCAGCAACTGGTCAATTTGGGCGCGAACATCGCCGTCGTGACGCTGGGCGAGCAAGGCTTGGCTTATGCCGATAGCAGCGGCGGCGGTTATTTGCGGGCGATCCATACCGAAGTAGTGGACACGTCGGGCGCGGGGGACGCCTTTTCCGGCGCAGTAATTTTCGGCATCCTCAACGATGTGCCCATTGACGAGGCGATGCGGCTGGGCGTGGCCGCGGCCTCGCTGACCCTTGAGAGCGAAGACACGGTGCTGCAGTCGCTCAATGCCGACATGCTCTACGACGAACTCGGCGCCTGAGCCAAATCGGCGCGATCAGCGGTCCAGCGGCGGGTAGCGATCCAGGACCCATCTCAGCAAAGTGAAATGCCCGGCCATGCCGGCGTATTGGCCGTATCTATTCAGCGTTTCACTCACCTGCGCAGCGCTCTTTTGGCCCGCCCCGCCATGAAAGTAATGACGCACTGCCGCTTGCAAAGCGACATCATTGTGGCTGACGTAGGTATATCGTCCCAGCGCGCGACCGATGACATTGCCGGCCGTCCAATGTCCCACGCCTTTAATTGCCAGCAGCCACTCATAAGCCTGCGCCGGCGGCAAATCACGGATGCCTTCGAGGTCAAGCTCGCCGCCGTCCACGGCAGCCGCAATGGCGATAATCAGATCTATACGCCTGTTGGTAATCTTCAAGGGCTTGAGCTGCGCTTGAGTAGCGCGCGCCAACCTGGACGGCGATGGGAAGTCATAGACCATCGACCGCCCGACCTGCGCCGCGCAAACGGCGAATTGCAGCAGTTCTCGCTGAGAGCGCATGGCCGATTTCCAGGCGATGTGCTGCTCAATAATCAGCGTAATCAGCGCCTCAAAGACAGTCTCGCTGCGGAAAATCGGCAATCCCACAAGCAGCTCTACCACCGGCCACAGATCGGCGTCGCTCCGCGCCAGGCTGTAGAATTCAGTCAGGTCCTGGTCCAGGCCCAAGCAGCGCCGCGACGTCCGCTCTACCCGTCGGACTAGCGTCGCAGGCAGCCTGTCGCCGCGAACCAGGATAGCATCATCTGACTCGCGGTAGGACAGAAGCTGGCCCTCGGTATAACGCCACAGCGTGTCGCCCTTGACGACCAGTCGCGCCGGATAGGCGATTCGCCGCAGAAATTCGAGCAACAGGTCAAAGCGATAGGCGTATGCGGGAAGCGGCAGGCGCAGTTCCGTCATTCGGCGCGGCCGGAGTCAGGCGCCTCGGGCTGGCTATCCGTCTGCGGCTGGAGCTGCCGCTGATAACGGCGGCGCGCCAATTCGCGCAGGTCGGCAACCGGATCCGACTCATCCAGGATTTCAATGCCCAGCAAGGTCTCAACCGCGTCTTCCATGGTTATCAAGCCGGCAGTGCCGCCGTATTCGTCGATCACCAATAATATATGATCTTGCTTGGCGATGAAATCGTCCAGCACATCCGCAATCGAATTCGTCTCGGGCACGACGCCGAGGGGCCGCGCGATTTCGAGCAGCCTGACATCGTGCTCGTCGGCCGCGGCGCGCTTGTAAATCTCGTGGCGCAGGACATAGCCTTTGATGTCGTCTGCCGATTCGCCAAAAACCGGTATGCGCGAAAATGGCAGAATGGCATGCGAGCGCATGACGTCGCCAACCGTCTCATCTTCTTGCAGCGTCACCATCACAGTGCGCGGCGTCATAATCGTTTCCACTTGCACGTCCGCCAGTTGCAGCAAGTTGGCCACAATTCGGTTGTCGCGCTCTTTTATGCCGCCCTCTTCGGCGCTGATGCGCGCCATCACCTGCAATTCGGAGCGCGTCACCGTGGGCGCCTCTTCGCTGGGCCGCATGGAGCGCGTCAAGAAATCAGAGGCGAATACGGCCGGCTTCAGCGCCACCAGCAGCACGCGCAGGGAATATGCCGTGAAGGGCGTCAGCGCTTTGGCGTATACCGCGCCAAGCGTCTTGGGGATGATTTCAGAGAATATCAAAATCATCAGGGTCAGCACAGCAGAGATGATGCCGAAGAATTCGCTGCCGAAAATAGCCGTTGCTTCAGCGCCGGCGCCGGCCGCGCCGACAGTATGCGCGATGGTATTGAGTGTGAGGATAGCCGAGATAGGATGTTCGACATTCTGGCGCAAACCTTGCATGATGACGCCCGCTTTGCTGCCCTGCTGCACCAGAAGCTCAATATGCGACACGGGCGTGGACAGCATCGCCGCTTCCCACACCGAGCACAGGAAGGAGACACCGAGCGCGATGAGCACGTAGAATATCAGCGTGCGCCATTCACCCGCGCCGCCAGCGCCGGTCGTGACCGCTAAAATCGGTATGATGCTGGGGATGCTATCCATGTCTTCCGTTACGGGCGACGCTGGACTTGCCTTCGTGTATATCCAGCTAAATCAAGCATAGCAATCATGCGCGCTGCGCACAAGTAAGGAATGCGCGGTCAGACAGCTGTCATCATCGCCTATGCAAGCAGCAAGATGCCGGCGAATGTCAAGACGATGCCGGCGGCTTTGGCGATACTCCAGGTTTGGCTGCACATGGCCAAGCCAGCCAGGAACAAGATGATGATGCGCGAATTGTCGATTGCGATGGCATAAGCCAGGTTCGGCGACTTGGCATAGGCAATAAACAGCGCGGCGTTGCCGAGGACCGCGCAAAAAATGACCGCCGCTATCAAATGGCTGTGCTTTAACTTGACCCTCAATGAAGATTTCTCGCCAATGGCGGCGAATAAGAAGCTGATGCCGGCGACAAGCAAGACGACAATCAGCGAAACTTCGCCGCTGACGCCGTCATCGTTGGCGAAGCGCGCGAATATCGAAACCAGCGCAAATGCCAAGCCGCCCAGCAGCGACCAACTCAGCCAGGCAATCCGGAGCTCTTTCACGCTGATGCGCCACGCGCCCGAAACCGCCAGCAGTCCCGAGATAATCAATGCCATACCCGCCAGGCGCAAGGGCTCGAAAGCCGATTCCAGCAAGAGCAGCGAGTATAGGTAGGTGATGATCAAGCGCCATGACATAACCGCTTCCACATAGCCGATATTGCCCTGCAGCCGGATCGCCCGGTTGTAAGCGTAATTCCCGGCCATGCTGGCTACGCCGGACAAGACTAACGGTAGCAGGTTGCGGACTATCGCGTCAAAATGCGCGGGCCGCAAGAACAAGACCGCCAGCACCACAGTGGCGCCCAGCCAGGCCCAAGTCATAAACGCGTTGATCGGATAGTGTTTCTGCAGGCGCTGGAAAACCAGAGCTTGCGCCGACAAACCGAAGGCCGATGAGATCGCGGCTGTAAACCAGTCCACTATGCGTTCGCCGCGGCTATGGAATGCAGCGCGTCCCGCGGCACGACCCGGCGCAATCGGCCTTCAAGCTCGCTCAGCATAATTGCGGTGGCGCCCCACACCTTATGGTCCTGCACGGCGTAGTAGGGTACGCGCACCTTGACGCCGCGGATTTGGCGCTCTTCCACCTGCTTGTACGCTGGCTTGAGCAGCTCATCCAGCCCAAAGTTAAACACATCGGCGACCTCGGCAGGATTGGGCCTGTATGCCGGTACGCCGTCGAAACGGGCGACGGCGGGAAATACCTCGAAGTGCGATGTGGGGATGTAAAAGCGCGGCAACGCTCCGATTATGTTAAAGTCGCCGCGGCAGAGGCCAATCTCCTCGCAAGTCTCGCGCAGCGCGGTACAGGTCAAGTCGGCGTCGTCCGGGTCTTGACGTCCGCCGGGAAAACTCACTTGTCCGCTGTGCCCGCGCAACTCAGCGTTACGCAAGGTCAACACCAGGTTGAGGCGCCCCAGCGCATCGGCAAAGATAACAATCATGACGGCCGCGGGCGTCGGCGGCGTATCCCGTTTCTGCCAGCCGCGCGGCGCCGGCGCCATGCGTTGCCGAGCTTCAGCCGAGTCAAAGTCAGCCAGCTCCAGCGCCGCTTTGACGTGATCAAAACTGACTATTCCCGCCATGCTCAAATTCCATGCTGCAACCACGACGATCTCACGATCGCAACGAGCATCTTAATGAGTTTCATAAAGGTAAACGAGGAAATGGCAATCGTCGGCGGAAAGGGGCGCTACGCGGCAGCATAGGGCTAGACTGCACACCGCCGCATCAGGCTCCGCCGAAGCTGTTCGCGTCAGTCTGAAGCGTACCAAGCCCGGCGTTTGCGCAGCGACACGCCCGCTTCGGCACCGCTGCGGCGCGCGGTCCGCACTCGCCCGCGAGAGTCGATGTGAACCTGCCCGGCTTTCTGCAAGCGCTCGAATTCTTCCGGCGTTATGGCCGGCGCCGGCTCCCCGCCAAGGCGCTCCAGGCGATCATCCATATCCTCGCCCGAGGGACCGTTCAGGTTTTCGTCAATATCATCGTTGCGGTTTCTGTTTTCGTCGCTCATGACCTACCTCTGTCGTGACGCTGAATCGCAATTTACGGCCGCTTGTAGTCAACTTTGCGACGACTGCGCCTTCAACTTCATAGTGTAGACTAAAGTCGCTGCATTTGCCAAGTAGAATTCGGCGCGCGGACAGAGCAATCGCACCACTATTCGGAAAATGCTTTGAGGATTTGCCATCGAAGCTTATCGTTCCGCGCTGACTGTAATCGCTTGCGCCGCAGGCTGATTTTTTTGGGGTGTTTTTTGAGCAAAGCCAAGGCGATATGCTGTAGCACAGCGAAATTTTCTGGGCTGTGTCCTACACGAATACGGCTGTCGTCTTGCCGAAAGGTCACATCCAAGACCCGATGGAGTTTATTTTCAATGTGCCAGTGCGAACGAATTATTCGCTGGAGTTGATTGGCATCCTTCCCTTGTAAAGAGGAGATAAAATAGCGCGTCTGCGTGTTTTGCCACTGCCCATCCAGTAATTGGGCATGTTGGACGCGGACTAGCGACTGCAAGCGCGTCCAGCCTTCTTGCTGGCTTAAGTCATTCAAGACAGCGGCATCGGTCATCACTTCACAGACCCGGCGCTCGACACGACCACGCGGCTTGCTGATTTCTTCGTTGTGACTATATTGACCTATCAAGCGCGGATGGCGGTCATCCGCATAAGCGAAAAGGGACTGGGCTGCATCGTACAAACTGCCCTGATTTTCCTTTAAGGCTATGACATAATCCGCTCCGTGCTCGCTAACAATAGACTTCACGATGTCTTTCTGACAGCCCATCGCGTCCAAAGTCACGATACAGCCTTTCAAATACAGCAATTTCAGCAATTCGGGAATTTCAGGTATCTCATTGCTTTTCGCGTCCACAGCGCGCTTGCCCAAGACCAAGCCGGCTTCCACTGACCAGGCATGCAACAGATGCAAGGCGCTCTTTCCTTGCCTACGATCATGGCTGCGCCGCATCGTCTTGCCGTCTATTGCCACAATATCGCCTTCAGCTAATACTGGCTTGATGCTGCTAATCCAATCTTGGTAGCACAACTGTACCTGCTGAGGGTCTAATAGTTGGAAGACGCGGGCAAATGTATCGTGCGAAGGAATACCGTTAGGCAACTCTAAAAATCCCCTTAACCATTCCTCTTTATCCTCGCCAAAATCAACAATGTCCACCCAGGTCTCGGCGCCGCTGATCACCGCGCAGATCGCGATGATGATGATATCCAGCAACGGGTGTAATTGACCATGTTCGCGACGCGGATCTTCTAAACTGGCAAAGGCCTCCGCTATGCCACTTGGGCTCATCTCGGGCTCTCCTCATCCGTATTGATGAACCCATTCTATTCACCTTTCATTTCTTGGTGCGATTGCTCTGGGCGCGCGGATACACAAACTTGCGCATCCGCCCCCGCGCAATGAAGGGCGCTTCGCTACGATGATCGCATGTCATACGGGCTGCCCGCCTATCTATAGTACGCGGCCGCGGCCAAAAGGTCGTACCGCGGCGAACTCTCGCTTGCCGGATTCGTTACTGTCCATTCGCTCACGACCAGCAGAACTCCCGAGCTTCAATGGTCAAAATTGACGGAGCTATTGCAACTGCGCCGCAGCCAGCCGCTGAAACTGCAGCAGTATGGACTCAATGACCGAATCGAAGTCGCTGGCTTGGCGCAGGTCGTCATAAGCGGCATACAAGCCGGTATAGCCTTCCTTGATCGCCTGTGCCGGGGCGGACACTGGCGCCTCTATATAGCCGGTGGCTTTCGACCAGGCATAGGCGTAAATATAAGGACGATCCAGCCCGTCGCTGAAAGGCGCGAAGCCGAATGCGATTTGCGGATCGGCATGTTCGTCGGCGCCGCCGCCAGGAAACCAAATGAACCCCATATCAAAGTGGTGCGGCCAAAGCACAAGCGGCGTCATGTATCCTGCTAGCCTCGCCCGAAAACGCGCCAAAGTCGTATAAAGACGGTCGAGCGCGACCAGGTAATCCCGCGCCAGAGTCGCGTCGATTTCCAGCGCGCCCTCCTGCGTGATATGCTTCATCGACGGCGAAATTGAGTATCCGCTGTCTTTGAAGATTGCGATCAGCGCTTGGGCTAGCGAGACCTGCGAATGCCCGCGGGCGCTCAGGGTAAAGACCGAAGCGCCACAGCGTGAGAACCTCAACTGCAAAGTATTGAGGTCGAATTCCAGCAGGCCGCCGCCACGGATCATCGAGGTCGAGAATCCGCTGTCAGTCAGATCGAGGCTGAAGTGCAGATCGTTCGGCCGCGGGTCCGAACAGGCGACGCGACACGCGCCCACGATTAGAGCGATCTGATGCAAGCCGTCGCGCGATATTTCCCAGTTTAACAGGCTCGGCAATGCCATGATATTCCCCTCGTAATCCGCCCCGGCTTGTACTTTCCAGTCTGATGGTCTTCCGTTAAAGAGACATTAGTCGGCGCTGAGTCTTCATACATTCTGCTTTAATGTTTCCCTGCAATTATGCCACCGAGCGAATAAATTGCTACAGAGTGTAGCAAAAGTAGCGCAACACTTTAGGGCGGATGTGTGATGACCGACAGGAAATTCAATGATATAAAGTGAGAGGTTACGACTTCGGAGGAGATCCATTTGATGAGCCGCTATCTATCCAAGAGCGTTCAAAACTTGCGTCCATCCGGCATCCGACGCTATTTCGACATCGCCGCCACCATGGACGATGTGGTTACTCTTGGCATCGGCGAGCCGAATTTTGTCACGCCTTCGCATATCGTCGAAGCCGGAATGCAAAGCCTGCGCGATGGTAACACAGGTTATACCTCAAACGCCGGGACATGCGAACTGCGAGCGGCCATCGCGGCGCATATCCAAAGGAGATACGGGCTCGGTTACTCGCCTGACGACGAAGTGCTGGTAACGGTTGGGGTCAGCGAAGCGCTGTACCTGGCGCTCAAGGTCTTGCTTGATCCGGGCGACGAGGTGCTGGTGGTCGAGCCATGTTTTGTCGCCAATCCAGCCCTGGTGGAGACGGCGGGTGGCGTACCCGTGATGGCGCCCACAACAGTCGAGGACGACTTCCAGATCACCGGCGCCGCCTTGGAAGCGCGAATCACTCCGCGAACAAAAGCGATCCTGCTCAGCTATCCCAGCAATCCTACCGGCGCCGCGCTGACGATGGAGCATATGCTGCAAGTCGCTCAAGTGGCCGAGAAACATGACCTGGTCGTCATCTCCGACGAGATCTACGAGCGGCTGGTATACGGCATTGAGCACATCAACTTCGCCACGCTGCCTAATATGTATGAGCGCACCATCGTCTTGAGCGGGATGAGCAAATCCTATGCCATGACCGGCTGGCGCATCGGATTCGCAACTGCGCCCAAAGCCTTCACCCAAGCCATGTACAAGATCCATCAGTACTTGATCATGTCGGCGCCGACGATGGGACAAGCGGCAGCGCTAGAGGCCATTCACGCCGGTGAAGATGATGTCGAGAGGATGCGTCAGGAATACGACCGCCGCCGCAGATTGCTTGTAGACGGCTTTAATCAACTGGGCATGAGCTGCTTTGAGCCGCGCGGCGCTTTTTATGCCTTTCCCAGCATCGCCATAAGCGGCATGGATGATGAGGCCTTCTGCGAAGCGCTGCTGCATGAAGAACGGCTCGCTCTCATCCCGGGCAGCGCCTTCGGCAGCAGCGGCCGCGGCTACGTCCGCGCCAGCTACGCCACCAGCGAAGACAATATCCGTGAGGCGCTATGCCGCCTGGAACGCTTCCTGGAGAGACGCGGACTGCAGCAGCCCGCGATGGAGTCTGCGCTGGCGTAATCATAGGCCCGCAAAGTTGCGTATTACCAACCTCGGCGCAAATGCCGAGGTTTTCTTTACTAAACCCAATCGTAATTCACTCCCTTGCGTTTGCGAACTTTTGGGCTACATTATGGGTCATGTCAAACTTGCGCGCGGTGATGCCCCTATGAGCGCATGGAAAACTGTCATCGGCCTCGAAGTCCACGCCGAGCTCGAGACGGCTAGCAAGATGTTCAGCCCCTGCCCCGTCGTTGACAGCGTCGAAGCAGATCCAAACTCGGCGGTTGATGCGCTGTCGCTTGGTATGCCGGGTACCTTGCCGGTCATCAACATGCAGGCTATGGAATACGGCATTATGGTGGGCTTGGCGCTCAACTGCGAAATACCGCCGATCAATCAGTTCGCGCGCAAGAATTATTTCTATCCCGACTTGCCCAAGGGCTACCAAATCAGCCAATACGACCGCCCGCTGGCAATCAATGGCTACGTCGCCATTGATTTGGCTGACGGGTCTCAGAAAACGATCCGTGTGCGCCGCGCCCACATGGAAGAAGATACCGGCAAGCTCAGTCACGTCATGGGCGGCAGCCTGGTCGACTACAATCGCGCTGGCGTCCCGCTGCTCGAGATCGTGTCGGAACCTGATCTGTTTAGCTCGGACGAAGCCGCGAGTTACGCCAGAAAACTGCGCTCGATTTTGCGCTATCTGGAAGTCAACAGCGGCGATATGTCCAAAGGCATTCTGCGCTTCGAAGCCAACGTAAGCGTTTTGCATTCAAGCGATACCGAGCTGCGCGAACGCACCGAGATCAAGAACCTGAATAGCATCCGCAACATGGTCAAGGCGATAGACTACGAGGTCAAGCGGCAAATCAAGCTATACCAGAGCGGCGAATCGGTGAAGCCGGCCACCCTGGGCTGGGACGAAACGGCGCAGCGCATCACAGTTCAGCGTTACAAAGAACGTGCTGACGAATATCGTTATTTCCCGGAGCCCGACCTGCCCATCGTGGAAGTAAGCCGGGCCTGGGTCGACGAGATCCGCGCCAAGCTGCCGGCCCTGCCCGATCAGCTGCAGCAGCGATACGTTGAGGACTTGGGCTTGAGCGACTACGATGCCGCCGTATTGACTGCGGAACGCGCGGTCGCCGACTACTTCCAGCGGATGATCGACAGCGGCACCGAAGCGAAAGCGGCAGCCAACTGGATCACAGGCGATCTGTTCCGGCTGATGAATGCCAAAGAGATAGAGCGAGAAGCCATCGGCGCGATACCCGTTTCCGCAGCTGGCTTCGCCGAGTTGCTGGCACTGGTGCAAGACGGCGTCATCAACCAGAGCACGGCGCGCAAACGTGTGCTGCCGGCTATGTGGGAGACGGGCAAAAATGCGCGTACAATCGTAGACGAGCAGGGATTGGCGCAAGTATCGGACACAGCGCTGATCGGCGACTCCGTTGACAATGTCCTGCGCGCCAACGATGACATGGTGCAGCGCTACCTGGATGGCAACGACAAAGTGGTCAATGCGATTTTCGGGCGTATAATGGGCGAACTGCGCGGCAAGGGCGATCCGAGCGTCGTGCGCCAAATTCTCACTGATAAACTGTCAAACTTAAGCGGATAGAGCAAAGTCGACGGGAGCGTTAAGTTATGTCATGGCATCAAACAATAATCGTGGGCAATTTAGGCGGCGATCCCGAACTGCGCTATATGCAAAGTGGACGCGCCGTATGCAACTTCAGCGTGGCGGTCTCTGAACGCTGGCGTGACCGGCAGACCAATGAGCAGCAGGAAAAGACCACTTGGTATCGGGTAGCCGTCTGGGGCAATCAAGCGGAATCTTGCAATACCTACCTGTCACGAGGCCGGCAGGTAATGGTAATCGGCAATGTGCAAGCCCGTGGCTACGTCAACAACAACGGTGAGGCAGCGGCTTCGTTGGATATGACCGCCCGAAGCGTGCAATTTCTCGGTGGGCGCGATGGCGGCGGTGGCGGTGGTGGTCAGCAGGGTGGCAGCTGGCAAGGCGGCGGCCAACAGCGCGGCGGCGGCCAGCAACGCGGACCATCTCAGCAGAGCGATCGGGCGTCGAATTATCCGGATCAGCCGGCCTCCGTCGATGACATACCCTTTTAGACGCCAACAACCGCCGACTCTCAGATCTGTTACTTCCTCGTGTCTGATCCGAGCATTGATCTAAGCAATCGCAAGGCCTTGGTCACCGGTGGCGGCGCCGGGCACGGACGAGCGATAGCGCTGGCTCTGGCGGCTAAGGGCGCGTCAGTGGCGGTCAGCGATATCAATATCGAGCGCGCCGAGCGTACTTGCGAGCAAATCCAAGAGCGTGGCTGCGCGGCCATCCCGCTGCAGGCCGATACCTCCAACCGCTTCCAGACAGCCAATATGATCGAGATGGCGCGCGACGCCTTCGGAAAGCTTCATATCCTGGTCAATGGGGCGCAAATCTTTCATCCCGAAGCGATGCTAAAAATCGACGAATGGAATTGGCGCCGCCAACTCGAAATGAATATCACCGGCGTATTCTTCTGCATGCAACTGGCCGGGCGTGTCATGGCGGACGAAGGGGGCGGAGTGATGATCAATCTGGCATCCGCCCAAGGGCTGGGGTCGACGCTGCCGAGCGGCATCGGCTATGTGGCGAGCCAAGCGGCCCTGATCGCCATGACACAGCAGGCCGCTCGCGAGCTGTCGCCACATAGGATTCGCGTCAACGCCATTGCGGCTGGCAGCGCCTCTCAGGGCGAAATCACAGCTTCGGAAACGGCAGGCGCGTGGAGTGTCAGCGCCCGCTCGCTTGGCGATGTCGCTGACACTGCGCTCTATCTGTGCTCCGATGCCGCCGAGTCTATCAGCGGAGGGGTGTTTGCCGCCGACGACGGCAATCCGGCGGAATAGGCGCGGAACTTGCGGCCCAGATCATTCGCCGGTTGAGCCGAATCCGCCTGATCCGCGTTGCGAGGTCGACAGGCACTCCAGCGAATCCACAAGCTCAACCACCTCGGTATAAGCCGGCACGACAAGCAGCTGCGCGATCTTCTGACCCGCGCGAATTTGGTAGCGACTGCTGCCCAGATTGGCCAAGAGTATCTTGAGCTCGCCACGGTAGGAACTGTCGATGACGCCGGCCAGAGTGTGGATGCCCGCCGCCGCCACGCTGGAGCGATCCTTGACCAAGCCGACAAAGCCGGCGGGAATTTCCAGATGCAAGCCGGTATCGATCAGCGCCCGCTGCCCCGGTTCGACGCTGTGGGCTGCGATCGTGTAAAGATCGTAGCCGGCATCGCCAGCGCGCGGCGCCTCGAAACCGATGTCGAGCGCCCTCAGTTTGTCGTTTCGATAAACGCGCACGGTGGGAACCTACCCGAGTCGCATACGACGCCGGTAGTCGTCGGCTAGCGCCTGCCAATAAGATAGGTCCCAATAGCCCCGGGCGGCGCCCGACGGCGATGGCAACACGACGAATTCAGTAGAGCCCGGGCTTTCTAGCTGCCGGCCATACGAGACTGCATCGGCGGCGGACAGTCGCTTCCAGGCGCGCCAGGCGGCTTTGCTGGTGAAAGCTACAATCTGCGGTTGAAAGCGGCGAATCTTGTCGCTGAGGCAATCGGGCCCGAAGTCGCTTTGGCGCAAACTGCTGTCGCTGCCGGCAACTCCCTTGGCCACATCAGTCAGCCCAATTCGCAACTCGAGCAAGCGCAGAAACTCGCTGGGCGCATATCGCCGCGGGGTCATGCCGGTTTGATACAGCGTACGCCAGAAGGCATTTGAGGCATTGGCGTAGTAAGCGCCCTCGCGCGCCGATACGGTACTAGCCGCTGTGCCGCAGAACACAACCAGCAAGTCTTCCTGCAGGACATCCGGCAGCACATCATGCATGACGGCCCGGCTCTTCAGCGAGCAGCTGCAGATTCTTCTGATGCGTTTCTCGGTAAAACTTCGCCAGTCTCTTTGGCAGATCAAACTCCTGATCGCCCCTAAGCGACGCCAAATAGGCGACCGTCTGATCCAAAGCCCTGCGCCCGCTCGTCGAGCCGTGAGACGGTATCGACCGCCTGAGACCAGGCATATTCGCCCAACCCTGCAGCGCGGACAGCCAGGCGCCCAGCAGCGGCGCGCTATTGACAACGGGCAAGGGCGTTTCGATGGCATCGCCGCCCAGCAGGACTCCCCATTCCGGAATCCAGCCCACGATGCAATCTGCTGTATGCCCGGGCAGATGATGCAGCTCCAGCGTGACGCCGCCGAGGTCCAGGTACATACGAAGATTAAAAGTAATGTTGGGCGGCGCCAGACGCACGTCCTCCCACTTGCCCCTTTCCGCGCTTTGCATGCTCCTCAGTGTCAGCGGCACGTCTTCTTCAAAGCGGCGCAGGCATTCATCGTGGCCGATTACGCTCAAGGGCGGTCGCCTGAATCCGGACGTGCCCCAGCAGTGATCCCAATCGGCATGGCTGTATACCACGTAAAAGGGTTTGTCGCCCAAAATGGCGCTAAGCGCGGATACGTCGCGCGGGTGAGTCAGCGTATCCCAGACCGCCGCCTGACGCTCGCCGACGACAAGGACGCCGCGTACGGCAATGTCATCCGAGACCGTCTCGTATATCCACAGATTAGGCAGGATTTCTTTCGGCTGTCCCATCACAGCAGCCCCAAAGCTGGTTCACGATGGACGACCGGCGCAGCTGGCCGCATCGCTATCGCCAGACCGGCGCTTTACTGAAGGTCGGCCTGGAAATCCGGCACAAGACGGAAGGAATCAATCGTGGCCAGCCAGGGAAAGTCGCTCGCATTTACATTGAGCAGATCTTCGCTGATGTCGCTCAGGCGCAGGTTAGCCACATGCAGCCGATTGTCAGCGCCGTTAAGCATGATTGCCAGGCCGCTTTCGGAGTCGCCGTCAAGCGTGGAAAGGCGATAAGAAACCTTGAATCCGGCGTTCCCATCGATCTCGACAGATTCTACGGAACGGGCTTTCACGCCGCTGCGCCAACTCTCAATCCAGTCGATTGCTTCTTCTTCGCTGCTGATCGCCACGTCGACGGTTGATATGACCAGCGACGCCAGGTCGCCGACAATGGTGGCCGGTACGCCCTCGGCAGCATCAGTAACATCCCAGTCGGATGGATAGCGGACGATGTGCTTGTCGGTATTGTCAAAGTAGGCGTCCCAGCCGAAAGGCGCATCCGCGTAAAACGGCAGTCGTTCGATACTGTCCGCCACGCCCTGCAAGATAAACTTGAGCTCCTGTGGCGCGTTCTCGGCCATGACAACACGGATGCTGTATATGTCGCCGCCTTCCAGCCACGATTCTTGCCTTGCAATCATGTGAGATCGACCGCGCGACAAATTGAAGTCAATCTGAACGATGCCGTCGGCGGTGGTTTTGCGGCTGGTCTCGTCCCAGCGAGAGTAGCCGCTCCAGGTTTGGCCTAGCCAGGTGTTGTCGAGAAAGGCGCTGAGCGCTTCGCTATCGGCCAGGCCGGCATGGTTCTTGCTGATGCGAACTTCGACCACGCTGAGCAGAGACGCGTTTGTCAAGCTGGTGCGCAATTCATCGGCCGTATTGCTGCCCGCGCTTTGGATCCAGCCGGTAGGCGCGCCTAAAGTGAATAAACCCGAACTGTGCAGGTAGGAGCGGTCAAAACTGATCGAGGCGGTATCCGGGGGCGGCGGCAAGGTCGGCTCGGGCAGTGGAGTCGGGCGCGCTGCTTCGGCATCAATCCCGGCCTGACCGATATTCCCGGACAACATTGGCAGAATCAGGCTGCCGACCATAGCGATCGTCATGATAATGCCGATGACATAGGTTAAAGTCTTGGTGGTTTTGTTCATTCAAGCCCCGTTCCAGGCGCGCCGTCAAAGCGCGGTCATAATACCGCAAAAGGGAAACACTGTTAAGCAAGACTTTTTCTCCTTATAATCCGCCGGCGGCGCGTCCGCAAGTCGCGCCAGCAAACAACGATTTCTCCTAATCTTCCACAAGAACGGAATCAAGATGAGCTTGCCCGAATTTGAAATTCGTCCGCTTTCTCTGGATGACGTCGAACGCTATGTCGAGACTGAGAATGCGATCTCGGCGTCCATCGGCGTAAAGGACCGCATCGATCGCGAAATTGTGCTGCTGGAGTGGCAGGAGCCCGGCTTTGACCTGTCCAACTCGTCGATCGCCTATTTCGCTGCGGACGGAAGGCTGGCGGGTTACGCCACATTCTGGGCGACGGCCGAAAAGCCGGTTCGCCCCGGCGTGAGATGGAGCGTGCATCCCGATTTTCTTGCGCGCAAACTTGAGCGCAAGCTGCTGGACTGGGGCGAGTCCAAAGCCGAAGCGGTCATCCCCCGCTGCCCGGCTGAGGCGCGGGTCAGCCTGCAATCCGGCGCGCGCCAAGGACATGCCTACGCCGAAGGCGCGCTGCAAGACGCCGGCTTCAGCGTCTGCCGCAGCTTCTACGATATGGAAATCAAGCTGACGGAGCGGCCGCATCCCCCGCCCTGGCCCGACGGCATCGTCACGCGTCCCTATTGCCATGAGACCGACCTGCCCCTGCTGGTCGATGTCGTGCGCGATTCTTTCTCGGACCACTTCGGATTTATCGAAGAGTCCTTTGAGAGAGACCTCGAGATATTCCGCCACTGGCTCGACAACGACCCCTACTTTGAGCCAAAGCTGGTGATATTCCCGGTTGACGAAGCGACGGGAGAAGTGGTCGGCTGCCTGCTCGGATTGACACAAGACTTTCGCGATCCCGAAGCCGGCTATGTCGATACGGTAGGCGTCCGTCGTGGCTATCGCCGGCGCGGGCTGGCGTCGGCCATGCTGCAGCACAGCTTCGTGGCCTTCTGGCATCGCGGAAAGCGGCTGGTTCATCTGGACGTCGACGGCCAGAGCCTGACCAACGCCGTGGCGCTTTACGAGCGCGTGGGAATGCATGTCTATCAACGTTACAATGTCTATGAGAAAGTCCTGCGCGAAGGCGTCGAGTTGGCTAAGGTAGCGCTGGAATGAGAGGGGCATTGGACATCGAAACAGGCTTCGTCGTGGTCAATGGCGCCAATCTCTACTTTGAGCGCGCGGGAGACGGCCAACCGCTGGTCATGCTTCACGCCGGCATCGCCGACTGCCGCATGTGGGAGCATGAATTCGCTGCGCTCGCCGACAGCTATCAGACGCTGCGCTTTGATATGCGCGGCTATGGGCGCAGCTTGCCCGCCGCCGGCGAGTTTAACATTCAGGACGACCTTAAAGGCTTGCTGGACGCGTTGGAAGTGCCCTCGCCCTATATCCTGATGGGCTGCTCAATGGGCGGCGGGCTTGCGATTGAATTCGCATTGGCGCAGCCCGAGCGAGTATCGGCGCTGTTGCTCGTTGGCAGCGATCCGCGCGGCTTTGAAGGCGACGCCGCCTGGCCCGACGAGCTGATGGCGCGGTCTGAAGCCGCCTTCGAGCAAGGCAAGGTTGATGAGGTAGCCGAGCTGGACATAAAAATCTGGTTCGATGGCGTCGGGCGCTCGCGGGACGATGTTGACCCGGAAATCCGCGCCAAGGCATTTGAAATGGCGCGCCAAGTAACCGTGCATGAGCTCAGCGGCATTGGCGATCACAAAAGCAAGACAACCGACATTCCCGCGGCGCAGCGCCTGACCGAGCTGACGATGCCCGCTCTGGTTATCATCGGCGAGAACGACTTGCCTTATCTGCAGCAAGCGGCCGATTACTTGGCTGAACAGCTGCCACAAGCGCGAAAACTCATCCTGCCTAATGCGGCGCACCTGCCTAATATGGAGCATCCGGCGCTGTTTGAAGCGAGCGTACGTGAGTTTCTGGCAGCCGTCTAAGCCGAGTCCTGGCGCAAGCCGACACCAGCGACCATGAATGCTGAACACGACGACGAACGCTACGAAGCCATCCTCAAGCAAATCGCCGATGGTCGTCCCTTCGGCAGCAGACGACGCAAGCCACTGCCGCCGACGCCGCATGAGCGCGCCCTGGACCGCATCAACGCCGTTGACGCGCTGGCCCCACTCGCCCGCAGGGACTATCGGCACGCGCTATGTTACGGTCCCAAATCGCTGCGCGGCCCGGCCTGGTCGGCAGCCCTTGTCTGGTACCATCACAAGGGTTACTACGGCTATCAGACCCTGTATCTGCCAGGCGTCTGGGCGCATTACGATGAAGGCCGAATGCTGCTGAGCATCGCTGAACGCCAACTGCCCTATCGCGCGCCGGTCTATGATGCTGGTGTCTATCGAGTAGCGATTCGGAACAACTTCAGCTTGTATTATGGCGACCCAGGAGGACCGCCAGACGGTGGCGACAATCTGCTGCATCGCTGCCGCTTCCAGGAAAGCGAGCGTCTGAAGCATCGTCGGAGGCTGCGGAAAATAGTCGCGGGTTGGCAACTGAAGTTGGAGCGGGCCTAGTCGTCCTCGTCTTCAAATTCGATATCAGTAGTCAAGCCGGAAGCCGCCAGATCCGCCAAGGAAATGCTGCCCGCGTCTCCCTCGACCAGTTTGCTGACGCCTTGCTTGAGCCGCTCGCCGCAGACGAGGCAATCGGGATCGCGCGCTATTTCAAGCCAGGTTCCGGTATGGGGGTCGTTTTCCTGTCCCTCAAAAATGTCCATGTAGCTGTTGGTGACAATCAGCGTATTGGCCGGCATCGGCTCATGAGCGCTGCTGCCGCGAAGCACCTCATTGATGATGAGATCGGTCTGAATGCCCGCCACCTTGGTGACATTCACCCAGAGCCCCGGTTCGGCTTCCAGCGTGCCCGCCTCGCCAATCATGCCGTAGTCGAGTTCGCCGCCCGCGCCCATGGCAACCATGACGCCGTCGCGAGTCGCTTCCGACCAGCAGGCGTAGCAGGGGCCGTCAAAGGGGCGGATAATGACATGGTCGCCGCCCTCGCCGCGTTCGTACACACCGGCGTACGATGCGCAAAGGCGTTTCTCCAGGCAGCGCTCGTTGATCGTGAACTTCACTTGTTCGCTGTCAACCGCCGCGACCAGGATGTCGACATCGTCCAGGCAATCCCAATGGTCTTCGATCAAGCCGGCGCGCGTTTCAACCTGCGCCTCGGGATTGCGATTCAGGATCAAATCGGCCACCGCCTCGGCTTTGTTCCAGCCGACATAGCGCAGGTCTGCGACATGTCGGGTCACATTGCCCGCTTCCAGGGCATCGTTGTCCACCAGCACGAATCTGCCGACGCCGCTCATCGCCAGGCTGACGGCGACGAATCCGCCGCCCGAGCCCAGGCCCACGACGGCGACAGTCTTCTCGGCGAGTCGCCCAAGGTTGTCAGCCCCGATGAGGCGCTCTACCCGTTCCCACATGTCAGTCATGCTCTTGCGCCTCGGTATCCGCATGCGCATCGCCGGCATCTGGTCGCTCGAGCCCGCCGCCAACAGCGTCAGCATCGCTGAGGGGCTGGTCGGTGGCATCAAACACCGGAATGATTTGAATCGGCGGTTGACGCAATCCCATTTCAACTTCAATCGCGTAGAGGTAGTCAATGAGTTTTTTGTCGCTGGTCCATTGCCAATCCAGCGGGTCTTTAATCGGCGTGGCCGCGTCCCACAGCAGCTGAAAGCTGGCGACCGGATCCATCAGGTCAACGCCGGCGACGTAAGGCGCATGATAGGCCTGCGGGGCGCTATGCGGATAGTCATGCTGAGTGACAAACAGGACAAAGGACGAAGCGCCCTGCCTGATGGTGACGAAGCAGAATTCCAGCGGCACCTCGCCGTCGCATTCGTAAAACAGCGTGCGGACCAGCAGCCCATCGTCCGCCAGCGCGAAAGTCTCGTCGGTCAGGCGATCCGCCAGCACCACATGCCAGCCGTATTTCATCATCGACGGCAGCTGCCCGGCGGGCACGACTTTCGGATGCACCGGCTGGAATTTGCGCACATCGCGGTGGATATACCACCAGTCCACGCGCATATCCGAGCCGTTATCCATGGGCACTGTGATGTAGTTTACCGCCAGGTCTGTTTCGCCGATGATTGGCGCATGGCCCACCGTGACAATCGGCACCAGCAGCGAATCCATGCCCAGCTCATCATCGTCAAGCCAGTTCAGCGCCGTCATGTGATCGCCATGGCTGGGTTGAATCATGGAGCCGGGTTGCTTGTGCCAATCGCCCAGATACCTCAAGGGAACATCGAAACGATCCTGGAGCGAGCCTGTGCCGCGATGGCGTTCGCGGTGAAAGTGCCAATTCTCTTGCAGCCACCAAATGATCTCGTCTTGCAGGGCGTCGCCTTGCTGAAATGTGTGTGAGCGGCGCACAGCCGTTTCGTCCGGCGAAATGGTGTCCAGCACATAAATGGTTGGCAGCCCTTCCGGCGTGTCGTCTTTGATGACGAAACCCACCATGGCTTCGCCGGTTTCATCCGCCATAAATTGGCTGGCCGCCGATAACATGCGCTCGACCGCTCGCTGCGACAAAACCAGATTGGGTACGATCCCGCGTGAAATCATGGCCATCCCCCGCAAGCGATTCCTGATGTGTTCGACCTCGGCTTGTACCAGCCTGATGAATTCCGGTTCATCCGCTGTCCGCATGATCAACGTCTCCGGCGGCGGGGCAAGGGTGTGCTCGCTTTGATCCGTTCTTCAATGCCGGGCCAGTTGCCGGTGGAGCGCCAGGTGTAATAGGCGTAGAGCCATTGTATCGCCCAGCCGCCAACGGTCACCGCGGTCGACTTGGACGGATTCCAGCCGTATTGTTCGCCGTCTTTCGGATTGAACAAGCATAGCTGACCATCTTCGTACTGGTGCTTTTCGCTGTAAATCCGCGGTTTGACGCAGTAGGCTTCAGCCGGACGATTGGGATACTCTTTGGGATAAACGAGCTTCAGGCTGTGGCGCGGCGAATCCAGGATGCTCATATTGATCTCGACAATGCCTTGCCAATAGAGCAATCCGCCAAATGGGGGCACGACCAACTTAAAGGTATTGCCAAAGGCGGCTTTCATCGCCTCGACTTCCCAGACTAGGCGGGCTGAGACGTTTTTGCGCGTTCCCCACCAATTTGACATTGGTCGCTCTCCGAACTGCGGTCTTTAACTACCCGGTCGCATCAACTTTATTGATTTACTCAAACCTTGTCTAGGTTCAGCAACAAGCCGCCAGTAAATCGATTGCGCTGGCAGGCCACTTGCCTGCCGACATCAACTGCAATTTTAACCGGATGCAACTCGGCCGGCTTGAGCGATTAATTCCCAAGCGTAAGGGCTATGAATTCGCGCCCTGCGGCGCCGACAATTCGGACTTTACCAGTGGCGTGGACAGGCTCAAGCTGTTTCTGCTAAAACAGAAAGGTCAATCGGGATGAGAAGGCTTCGTCACCTGTTCACATTCCCGATTGACCTTCGTCTATCTTTGCAGATCCTAACGTGGATTTGCGACAAACGCAAGGAGCGTACCCATGTCCGCAAGACGTTTCATCCTCTTTGTCCTGGCAGTCCTGCTTGTCGCGCTTGTTGGCGCGCCGACATTCGCCGATGAGGACCAAGTCCTCACAGTGTACTCCGGCCGCAACGAAAGTTTGATCGGTCCCATTCTGGCGCAATTCAGCGAGGATAGTGGCATTGCCGTTGAAGTCCTCTACGGCGGCACAAGCGCGGTCGCCAACCAGATCCTCACCGAAGGCGAGAACAGCCCGGCCGATGTTTTCATCGCGCAGGACGGCGGCGCATTGGGCGCATTGGCGGCGGCTGATATGCTGCAGGCGCTGCCCGAGGCGACGCTAGACCGGGTTGTCGATCCCGCATTTGTTTCGCCCGACGGCCTTTGGGTCGGTCTCAGCGGACGGGCGCGCGTCCTGGTCTACAATCCGCAAATGCTGGAAGAATTGTCGCTCGAACTGCCCGATTCCATTCTGGATTTGACCGATGTGAAATGGCGCGGGCTGGTTGGCTGGGCGCCGACCAACGCCTCGTTCGTCTCAAACATCACAGCCATGCGCGTGCTGCTGGGCGATTGCGACACGGAAGATTGGTTGGCCGGCATGATCGCCAACGACGTCCAGGCCTATCCCAAGAACACGCCGATCGTCCAGGCGGTCATCAATGGCGAAATCCCGGTGGGACTGGTCAATCACTATTACTTGTATCGCTTTCTGGCCGAAGATCCCGAGATTACGGCGACGCTGCATTTCTTCCCCGGCGGCGATGTCGGCTCGCTGATCAATATCGCCGGCGCAGCCATCCTGCGGACGAGCGACCAGCAAGATCAGGCCCTGGCATTGGTCGACCACCTGCTCAGTGATACGTCGCAAGCATACTTCGCCCAGACGACCTATGAGTATCCGCTGGTGGAAACTGTGGCGCCAGCTGTCGACTTGCCGGCGCTGGCGGATATCGAAGCGCCAGAAATCGACCTGTCGGACCTTGCTGACTTGCAGGGCACGCTAGAAATGATCGAAGACAGCGGCGCGCTGGACTAAGCCCGGCGTCCGTTTGCGCAAACGCGGGCGGGGATTGTCCTCGCCCGATTGAATCCCAAGGGTTGCCATGCAGTTATCGAGCATCATTCCGCCACGATTCCGCAGCAACGGCCGCAAGCGACATCTGCCGGGGCGCTGGCATCTGGGCAATCGCCAGCTCGTGCAGGGAATCAGCCTGGCGATCGTGGCCTGCGTCATGATTCCGGTAGTCTATTTGATCATTGGCGCGGTCGGCGCCGGGCAAGACGGCGTTGACTACTTGCTAAGAACGCGCACCATCCTGATCGTCGGCAACAGCGTAGGCTTGATGCTGGCGACCACTTTCCTTGCGACCCTGATCGCCATCCCCTTCGCCTGGCTGACCGGCCGCTGCGACCTGCCGGCTCGGCGGGTCTTCCTTGTGCTGGGGCTGGCGGCGATGGTCATCCCGTCTTACTTGACTGCTGTTACATTCAGCGAAGCTTTTGGGCCCAAGGGCATCCTGCAGTCGGCGCTGGAGCCATTCGGCGTGGATCGGCTGCCGAGCATCAAGGGATTCGTCGGGGCGACGCTCACCCTGACATTTGTCACCTTTCCCTACATTGTATTGCCGGTACACGCGGCCCTGCTGCATGCGGACCGCGCGCTGGAAGAAGCGGGCCAAAGCCTGGGGCTCAACCGCTGGCAAGTCTTCCGCCAGATCACGCTGCCGCAGCTGCGACCGGCGCTTTCCACCGGCATGCTGATGACGTCGCTGTACTGCCTTAGCGACTTCGGCGCGGTGGCCGTCATGCACTTCAACGCCTTCACGCGCGCCATCTTCATCCAAACAGAATCATTTCGCATGGACAAAGCCTCCGTGCTGGGCCTGGTCCTCATCGCCATGACGATGCTCTTGCTGATTTTGCAGTCTCGCTTGCAATCCCACGGAAGGCACTATCGCATAGGCACGGGCGCGTCGCGCCAGCTCCAAACGGTTCAGCTAGGCAGATTGAAGCTGCCGGGCGTCCTGTTCTGCGCGGCCGTCATATTCATGGGCGTCGCCATCCCGCTGCTCGTTCTCTTCAAGTGGCTGGCCGGGCACATGCTTACCGACCCGATTCGCGTGCCCCTGGAATCTTTGCTGCGGAACACAGTCGGCGTAAGCGCGATTTCAGCCCTGGTCGTAGCCGCCGCTGCGCTGCCCTTGGCGCTTTTGGCGGTGCGCGCGTCCTCCCGCTTTGACCGCTGGCTGGTCAAGCTCGCCTACGCCGGCAACGTCCTGCCCGGCATCGTCATCGCGCTGGCCATGGTGTTTTTCGCCTCGCAACACATGCTCACTCTGTATCAGACCTTGCCGCTGCTGATTCTCGGCTACGCTATTCGCTTCCTGCCCTACAGCATTGGCGCAACCGAAAGCGCTTTGGAGCAGATCAATCCCCGCTTTGAAGAATCGGCGCGCAGCCTGGGCTTGACAGCGCGCGAGGCGCTGCTGCGCATCACCGTGCCGCTGGCGCGCGCCGGGATACTGGCCGGCCTGGCGCTGGTTTTCCTCAATGTGATGAAGGAGCTGCCGATTACCTTGATATTGCGCCCTATCGGCTTCCGCACTTTCGCCACGCGCATCTGGAGCGCCTACGACGAAGCCTTCCTGTCGTCGATAGCGCTGCCCGGGCTCGCGCTGATCCTGGTATCAGCGACTGTGCTGTTCGTCATCTTGCGGCAGGAGAAGGCAGTACCCTAGCCACTCGCGGCAGCCAGCTTGCGCTCTGGCGCGATTTCCCCTTTATGCATCCGACATTTCCAATATGCTTGGGCATGTCAATATACGCGGCGCCGTGCTGAACCTATGGAATACTCGCTGCAAGCGGATCACCTGACCAAACGCTACAACGGCCAGTCGCCGGCCGTGAACGATATCACGCTGCGTGTGCGACCCAGCGAATTCTTGACGCTGCTGGGGCCCAGCGGCGGGGGCAAGACGACAACGCTGCGCCTGCTGGCTGGTTTCGAACGACCCACCAGCGGACGCATCCAGATCAGCAATCGCATCGTCGCCGATGATTCTCGCTTCACGCCGCCGGAAAAGCGCAAAGTCGGCATGGTGTTTCAAGATTACGCGCTCTTCCCGCATGTGGATGTGGCGGGAAATATCGCCTTTGGCCTGCGCGGCGCCCGCACTGACAATGAGCGCCGCGTCAAGCAACTTCTCGCGCTGGTCGGCTTAACGCCATTCGCCAGCCGCATGCCCCACGAATTATCCGGCGGACAGCAGCAGCGGGTGGCATTGGCGCGCGCGCTGGCGCCGGAGCCGGATATTCTCCTGCTCGATGAGCCCTTTTCCAATCTGGATACCGGCCTGCGAGCGCAAGTGCGCTCCGATGTGCGCAATATCCTGCTCAAGACTGCAACCACCGCCATATTTGTCACCCACGATCAGCAAGAAGCGCTCAGCCTGTCCGATGAGATTGCTGTCATATTTGAGGGCAAGCTGGTCCAAGTGGCGACTCCGCACGCGATTTACAACCGCCCGGCGAATGTCCAGGTGGCGCGATTCATCGGCGAAGCTAATTTCTTGCCGGCCGAAGCGCATGGTATGACCGCGTCCAGTCGTCTGGGCGAAGTCAAGCTCTTTCATCCCAAATCGGGCCAGGTGCAACTGATGATACGTCCCGAAGCGCTTGCCGTTGGCTTCGACGACCAGGGCACGCCCGCTGTTGTGCGCTGGCGCGAGTTCTATGGCCACTATCAGCGGCTGGGCCTGGCCTTGGCGGACGGCACGGAGTTGGTGGCGCGCACCAGCGTGGACCGGTACTTTCAGCGCGGGAATGAAGTCCGGGTGACGTTGGCGCTGCCGGCCTTGGCTTATGATCCGGCAAGCGATGACACGTTGAGTTAGGACTTCTCAGCCGTCAAAAGCTGTTCTGACCGACTTCGCCGGCGCTAGCCCGCGGCAGCCAAACGCGGAACGTAGCTCCTTGGCCCCGCCCACGGCTCTCAACCGTGATGCGTCCGCCATGCGCCTCGACGATCTCTTTGGCGATGGCCAGTCCCAGGCCCGTCCCGCGCTGCGGACCGCGCGCCTTGTCCACCTGGTAGAAGCGTTCAAAGACGCGCGCCAAGTCTTCCGGCGGGATGCCGATGCCATTGTCTTGTATCGAGACCGTCACGCCATCCGGCGCGGCTTCAGTCGTTACATGCACCGCTCCACCAGGCGGCGTGAATTTCAAAGCGTTGCTGATCAGGTTGACCAGCACCTGCGCCAGCCGGTCGCCATCGCCGATGACCAGGGGCGCGGGCTCCGCTGACGACTCCAGCTTGAGGTCCTTCTGCTCCGCCACAACTATCAGGCTCTGCGCCACCGCTTCGGTCAGCCGCTCCATACGCAATATGTCGCTGTTCATTGACAGCCTGCCAGCCTGCAGCCGTTCCAGGTCGGTCAATTCGACCACCATGCGATTTAGCCGGCTGGCTTCTTCATAGATTGTCTGCGCAGCCTCCTCCGGCTTGTCAGCCGCGCCGTCAATGATGGCCTGCGCATAACCTTGAATCGACGTCAGCGGCGTCTTCAGATCGTGGGAGACGTTGCCCAGGAAATCGCGCTGCGCGGTATTGGCCGCCATGACCTCGGCGGTCATGCGATTAAATGATTCAGCCAGCGTCCGTACTTCGGCGGGACCGCTGACCGGCACATTTACCGCGTAATCCCCGCCGGCCACATCGGTGGCGGCCCGGGCCAGACGCTGCAGGGGCTGCGCGATCGTCCGGCTGATCAGCGCCGCCAAGAGTACAGCAAACAATATGCCCACGACGCCGGCTTGCAGCAGCGGGGGCGCCAGGGCGTTGCCGAATACGGCCAGCGTCTCCTGCAAGCTGACCGTCGGGCGCGGCTCCGCCAGCAGCCACAGATCACTAGCAGGTTGGCGCTCCAGGTGACGCGGTCGCCCGAACATAACAGCGCCATACAGCCATTCGCCGCCACTAGGATCCAGAAAGCGACCGAAGAATTGCTCGCTGCCGCGCGACAAGACCTTCTGCAGCTGGCGATTTTTGTAGCCCTCGCCATGCAATTGAATCGCATCGCCGGCCCGGTAACTGCCCGAGCTGTCGTAGACCACCCGCGTGCCATCGGCCGAAAGACGAACTTGCAGCGTACGCACATTGCGCGTCTGGGCAAATACCGCCAGCAGATCGTGCACTCGCTCCTGCAAGATTTGTGAGTTGCGGTCGACGGGAATGTCGGCGATAAAGTCGATGTAGTTCAGCCCCTGCGTCAGCGCGGCCAGCCGCTCAAAGGTGGGCTCCGGCGGCGCCGCGCGATTGCCGATTAACACAAATAGGGCCAGGGCAATCACGCCCAAGGCAACCATCAGCATCAATAGATAGGACGTCAGCAGGCGCAGCCGCAAGTTAAAGGCGATGCGCGGCAGTTTACTCATCATCCAGGCGGTATCCCACTCCCCAGACCGTCTCAATAGCCAGATCCATGCCTTGCAGCTTATGTCGCAGATGGGCGACGTGAACATCTACCGTGCGCGTCTGCCCGCCAAAGTCGTAGCCCCAGACTACGTTGAGCAGCTTGTCGCGGCTGAATACCACGCCCTTGTTTTCCGCCAGGACTTGCAGCAGGTCAAACTCTTTCATACGCAAGTCTATCGCATTGCCGGCCACCTCGACGCGGCGGCGCTGCGGGTCGATGAGCAAGTTGCCGACGATAATCGGCTCGGGCGAAGCATCCGCCGCATCTGCGCGGTCCGCCCGGCGCAGGATGGCTCTGATGCGCGCCAGCAGTTCGCGGGGATTGAAGGGCTTGGTCATATAATCGTCAGCGCCCAGCTCGAGCCCGACGATCTTGTCGATATCTTCGCTGCGCGCCGTCAGCATGATGATCGGCACATCGGATTCTTCGCGGACGCGCCGGCAGACTTCCAGCCCGTCCATGCCGGGCAGCATCAAATCCAGCACCACCAAACTCGGTTTGTCGCGCAGAATCATGCGCTTTGCCGCCGTACCGCTGGTGGCGCTGGTCACGCAGAAACCATCCGGCTCCAGATACATTCTGGCGAGATCGATGATACGCTGCTCATCATCCACGATGAGAATGGTTTCTGTCTTGGTTCGCAGCAAGTCTGGCCACCTCCACAATCATTGAGCGGAACCATCTCGGCAATTAAAGTTCGGGCGCATCAACGCCATCTTGCGCGGGCCCGCCACCGCGCCAGCTTCCGACTCATACTCATTGTAAGTCATCCTGTTTTCAATGTGGCGCCATTGCAGAATTACCGTGTAAATTTTCTGTAAAATGCGGCACAATCCCCCTGCCAGATGAGCGAAGCAGGTCCTGAATTATATACGCGTAAAACAGTCGCATTGTTGTATTTGCCAGCGCCTTTATTGACGATACACGGCCGCGCGACCTGTCCGCCGATACGAGACCAACAGATGACCGTCCTGCCCATCATCCAGCCGGATAACCCGCTCCTGCGGCGACCAGCCCAGCGCGTAACCCGCTTCGACGCCGAGTTGCAGCTTCTGATCGATGACATGATCGAAACCATGACGGCGGCGCAAGGCGTAGGCTTGGCGGGGCCGCAGGTCGCCCAGAGCAGCCGCCTCATCGTCGTTCGCCTGCCCGATGACGAGGACAGCGTTGAAGAATATGGCGAGGACGCCGGCAAGCTCTATATTGTCGCCAACCCCAGCATCGTCTGGCGCAGCGACGACAAGGCCTCTGGCGTCGAAGGCTGCCTGTCCTTGCCAGGTCTGCTGGGCGATGTCGAGCGCTTCGCCAGCATTGAAATTGCCGGGCAGGATCGGCAGGGGCAGCCGATTCGTTTGACCGCCAAGGGCTGGCTGGCCCGCGTCTTTCAGCACGAAATCGACCATCTTGACGGCGTCCTATACATCGATATTGCCACCGCCGTCTGGCGTCCGGAGGAAGAGGAATCCCTGGCCAGCGAGGTCAACAAAGCGTAATGAGCGCCACCATCCGGCTGGCCACACCTTCCGATGCCGCCGACATCCTTCAGGTTTACGCCCCCATAGTCAGCGACACGCATATCTCTTTCGAGAGCTCCGTTCCCAGCGTCGACGAGATCGCGGCGCGCATCAGCAAGACATTAGCGCAGTATCCCTGGCTGGTTTGCGAAATCGGCGGTCGACTGGCCGGCTATGCTTACGCCAGCGCCTTTCGCGCCCGTTACGCCTACCAGTGGACGACTGAAACGACCGTATATGTACACCCGGGTTTTCAACGGCGCGGTGTGTCGCGCGCGCTTTATCACTCGCTGGTGGCGATACTGCGCGCCCAAGGTTACTGCAACGCCGTCGGCGTGATCGCCTTGCCCAACGAAGGCAGCATCCGCGCCCACGAAGCCGCTGGATTCCGCAAAATCGGCGTCTTCGAAAATGTGGGATTTAAAGCGGGAAACTGGCGCCATACCGGCTGGTGGCAGTTGGCCCTGCGTCCCATGCCTGAAGCGCCACAGCCGCCGCGATCAATCAGCGAGCTGGCGCGGGAAGCGCGATTTCCCGAGCTTCTGCAATCAGGAACAACCTTTCTCCGCGAACTATAACTAGGAAAAGCCTATGACCGCCAGGAAACGCCCCATAACAGCCGAGGATCTCAACCGCATCCATTACGTGCAGGACCCGCAGATCAGCCCCGACGGCCGCTCCATAGCTTTCGTCAAAGTATCGCCGGACCCGCTGGAGAAGTCGTACAAGCGCAATATCTGGCTCTACGCGATGGCGGAGGGCGCGCTCCTGCAGTTGACGCGGGGAGACAAAGACTCGCAGCCGCGTTGGTCGCCCGACGGGACGCAGCTGGCTTTTGTGTCGGCGCGGGGCGACAAACCGCAGGTCTACCTGCTGCCGACCGCTGCGCCAGGCGGTGAAGCGCGCGCGCTGACCAGTATGGAAAACGGCGCGCACAGCCCCGATTGGTCGCCCGACGGCGGCCGCATCGCCATTCTGGCGCCGATGAGCCGCGAGGAACGAAACACGGAGGACGCCAACGGCGAGCCACAGCCCGAGCCCGCTGACAAGCTGGAGAGCAAACATCAAAAGGAGCGCAAAGCTGAAGACGAGCTCAAGCGCTGGGACCCGCGACCGATGTGGCGCATCCCCTATAGACAGGGCACAGCCTACGTAGACGAACGCTACGATCAGATCTTTGTGATAGCCGCAGCCGAATCAAATAAGACCAAGCCCAAGCGCCTGACCGCAATCGACGCCGACTACGCCGCGCCGCGCTGGTCGCCCGACGGCGAGTCGATCTATACCTCCAGGACAACTATCCCTGAAGGCGACGAGCCCTGGCGAGCGCTAAACATATTCCGCTTGAACGCGAATAGCGGCGTGGAAGAAGCCCTGACCGACGGCGAATACAGCGTCTATGCGCCCGAGCCATCGCCCGACGGCAAGTGGATCGCCTGCGAGCGCAGCCCCATCGGCATCACCGACATGCCAACGCGTTTGCTCGTCATGGCTGCCGACGGTTCGGAAACGCGGATTGTCAACCAAGCGATCGACCGCGAAACCTTCGACTACGCCTGGTCGCCTGACAGTACGCTGGCGCTGACTTTGGAGAGCGAAGGCAAGATCCTGCCCTGGCGCTATGACCCGGAAAGCGACAGCCTAAGCCCGGCGCATGAAGGCATTTACGAAATCGAGCAAATTCATAGCGGACGCGGCGGATTGCTGGCCATGACCGTCTCCACGCCCGGCAATCCGCAGGAACTCTACGTCCTCGTCGACGGAGAACTGAAGGAAGCCACGAACTTCAATCACGCGCTGCTGGATGAAGTCTTCGTGCAAGACGTTCACGAGCTGCGTTACGAGTCGCCCAATGGCGCGGTGCAGGGCTGGTATATTCTGCCGGTCGGCCATGAAGCCGGCGACAAGGCGCCACTGGCGCTGAACATCCACGGCGGCCCGCACGCCGCCTGGGGCTTCTCGACCAAGTCGATGTGGCACGAATGGCAATTCCACGCGGCCCGCGGTTATGCCGTCTTCTACTGCAATCCGCACGGCAGCGGCGGTTATGGCGAGGCATTCGAGCGCAAGCTGCACGCGGCCTGGGGTCCGGTCGCCATGGACGATATCATGGCGGGCGTGGACGCATTCCTGGGGCTGGGTTTCGCTGACGGCGAGCGCATGGCCATCACCGGCGGCTCCTATGGCGGTTACATGACCGCCTGGATCATCACCCACAGCGACCGTTTCAAGTCCGCAGTTTCGCAGCGCGGCGTATACAACATATCAAGCTTCTACGGCACGTCCGATGTGCCGCTGCTGATGTCAAACGAATTCGATGCCGAACCCTGGGACGACCACGATGTTTATTGGGACAACTCGCCGCTGAAGTACGCCGCGCGCATCAAGACGCCCCTGCTGCTGATACACTCGGAAAACGACTTTCGTGTGCCGATTGAGCAGGGCGAGCAGCTGTTCGCCTGGGTGCGGCGCGCCACCGATACGCCGGTCAAGATGCTGCGCTATCCACGCGAGGGGCATGAACTGTCGCGCAGCGGCGAACCCGTCCACCGCATCAGCCGCTTAACCGAAATGATCGAGTGGTTTGACCGCTATACAGGCGCCTAGGCGGCGGCTTCAGGATACCCGTCCTACGGGAAATCGCTGCGAGAAGACGCTGAAATACAAGCGTACCTTGCCGATGATATCGCGTCGTTCCGCTTCCGGCAGCAGCGCGAAGACCGCCCGCAATTGATCCATCAGCGCGCGCTGCACCGCCACAAAGCGTTCCGCGCCGTCGACTGTCAGGACGACATCGACCGAGCGCCCGTCTTCGAGATTGCGCCTGCGCAGCACCAGAGGCGGGTCCATGCCTTCCAAACGCTTGACCAAGCCGGTCATGGTCGCGCTAGTCAAGTGATGGTCGCGGGCGATATCACCGATGCGGCACTCGCCGTCGTTCTCGGACAGTGTTTTGAGCACGTAGAATTGCGGCGGCGTCAGTTGATGCGCTTTGAAGTGGCTGGCCAGGCGCTTCTCGCCGTCAGTGACGATATCAAAGAGAACCGACCACAAGTCCGCCACATCGCGGTTGAGCATCTCGTCCAATTCCGGCCGCCTCCGCCCTTGCGCTCAGTCACCCAGCGCATCCCATACCTCAAGTTTACCGCGCGCCTCGCGAATCACTTCATCTACGAATTCCGAGGTGCTGGCTCGTCCGCCAAGATCAGGCGTCTTGATGCCGTTGTAGACCGATTCCAGAGTCGCTTCGTAGAGCGCGCGGCTAGCCAGCGCCGCGTCCCTGCCGTCGATATAACGCAGCAGCGCGGCGCAAGCCAGGATCATGGCCATGGGATTGGCGATATTCTTGCCCTGCAGGCCGGGCGCGGTGCCATGCGGCGCTTCAGTTACGGCGACCTTGACCTTGAAGTCGTCGTCAAAGCCGATGATGACCGACTCGGCGCCGGCAATGGTGCCAAACATCTTGATCACCAGATCGCTAAGCGCGTCGCCGTCGCGGTTTAATGCCGGGATCACCAGCGGCTCGCCCGATGTCTCGAGCAGCAACGCATAAGTCGCGTCGATCAACTGAGGGTTGTAACGAACTGTCGGATGCAGGTCCGCCGCCCGGTCCAACTCTTCTTTGAACAGCCCTTCGTAGACGGGACTCACGGTGTATTTCGGCCCGCCAAACACAGTTGCCGTGTGCTGCTCCGCATATTGAAAGGTGAATTCGGCCACCGCGCGGCAGCTGCGCCGGCTGATATATCGCTTGTTGTAGGCGACTTCATCCAGTCCCTCGCCCTCGCGCCACTCTTCAGCGGCGTAGGCGCCCTCAACCGCCATGCGCACCACCGCAATCGGCGAATGCACCCCGGCCAGCGGTAATACCGAGGGAATACGCCTGCCCGTGCGCAGAATCACGCTGCCGTGCACCAGATCGCGCAGCAGCGCATTGGGGCTGCCCACATCGTCAGGATCGCCAGGCGTGATAGTGGCCGCCTTGATGCCCAAACCGGTTTCCAGTATGCGCGCCGCCGCCTCGCGCACTACCTGGTTTTTCGTTCGCCGCCGATTCTCCAGCGACAAGTCGAAGGTCTCAAAGGCCAGGTCACGCATGCGGATTACACTGGGATCAAGCACGCGCAGCGCCTGCTCCAGCAGCTCCTGACCCGTCTCGTCCCCCTTTAATATACAGATTGTGCGTTTGCTCACTTGGATGCTGCCTCCCTGCTGGTTGCGGACGGTTTCCCACTTCATTGTAAGCGATGTATGCTATACATAATAATGTCCAGCTGCGCGCCGACTATGAAATCGGGCTGAGCTTTCTGGGCAAATGCGGTAAAATAGTTGCTGAAGACTGTCCTTGATGGTTCAGACAGGAATGAGATCTCATGCGTTTAGCGAATTTTTTTGTCGTTGTGCTGCTGGCAATCATTATGGTGTTCAGTGCGCAGGCGCAGGACGAAACCCAATTCTCCTCTACGGTCAACTGGTTCTACAGCGCATGCGAAGACCGCATGGTGATCGACCTGTCGGGAACAATGGAGCCTGGCTACGACATATACTATCAGGCATTTGACCAATACGGTGGCTTGGGCCAGGCCATCACTGGTTTGCGCCGCGTCAGCGTTGATGGCGACTATTCCGTAAGCCAGATGATCTACTGGCTCGACGGCGCAACGCGCGCCTTGAACACGCCCATCAGCGTCGTCATTCGCATCGCCAGCGAAAATGACCCGGACATCACGCTGTTTCAGGAGCCGTCAGACGACGTTTTGGGCGTCTGCGAGGCGCCCGGCAGCACACTGGTAGAAGGAATTGATGTCTCGGCTCTTCCGCAGCTTGTCGCGTCATCGGGAGTATTCACGCCAAACGGCAGTATGCTCAATCCCGTATACTCGCGGCCGGTTGAGCCGATTGTGCAGATTGGCGCGCGCCCGAGCGCTGACATTACGCCGGGGCGCGTGGCTGACCCCGGACTGATCTTCGCCGAGTGCGTCGATGTTGACGGGGCCGACCCGGGTATTTTGTACGATACTGACGAGATTCGCGTGTTTTGGTCCTGGTTCGCCAAAACTGCCGAGCAGGTGCAAGACCACATCAACAAAGCCCAATATTCGGTGACGCTCAATTCTCTCCCGATTCCGGCAGAAATAAGCGAAATCAAGCAGATACCGGGCAGCCTCAATTGGTGGGTCTTCTACACGGCCAATTTCGGCGCCAAATGGGAGCAGGGCGTATACGACATCGGTTTCGCGGTCGGCTGGTCGGAAGCGATCAGCGACGGCTACGAGGATTTCGGACCCGGCACAGCCAACGAACGGCTGGGCAGCCGCTGCCGATTCCGTATCCAGCAGAATCCGCATGGCATCGCCGTCTTGCACGAGCAGCCCGCCATGCCGCTGAAGACCTATCCCGGCTTTCCGCAGAATTAGTCGGGCCCGGCCCAATTGTCCCTTCTGCGCTCTCACGCCAAGTCTCTGCTGGACTTCGACCTGTCGGAGAGCCAACTCCGGCAGTTTGACGCGCTGACGGATCTGCTGCTGGACTGGAACCAGCGCATGAATCTCACCGGCATCACCGATCCGGCCGAGATCGTCGTCAAGCATTACCTCGATTCGCTTTCCCTTGCGCTAGTCGTGTCGCAATTTGACTCGAAGACGCTCATCGACGTGGGTACAGGGGCGGGCTTTCCCGGCCTGCCGCTTGCCATCGCCTTCCCGAAATTGCGCTCCACTCTGCTCGACTCGACGCGAAAGAAACTGCGCTTCATAGAATACGCCTGCGATGCGCTGGGATTGGCCAACGTAGGCGCCGTGCACGCGCGGGCCGAAGACGCCGGACGCAGCGAAGCGCACCGAGAGCGATACGACATCGTGGTGGCCCGCGCCGTCGCCAAAATGCCCGCCCTGATGGAATACACCCTGCCCTTGGCCCGCCCTGACGGCCAAGTGATCGCCATGCGCGGCACAGCGGCGTTTGAGGAAACTAACGAGGCAGCCAAAGCCATAGATTTACTTGGCGGCGAGTTATTCACGATTGAAGAGCTGCGGCTGCCTACGCTGGATAACCCGCGCTATCTCGTCGTCATTGACAAGATCCGGCCGACGCCGCGGCGTTTCCCCAGAAGCGCCGGGCTGCCGGAGCGCGAGCCTATTCGCTAGCAAGTCCGCGTTTCAATAAGCGCGAAGGGTCTATTTTCGTAGGCGTGATAAACCACAGGCCCGTCGTATTCCAGCAAGTCACGCAAGCCATTTCGCAAAATGGGAGCGGTAATCAAATCCAGGGCGGTGGCCGGGCTCGCCCAGCGGACCTCGGGTGTTTCATCGCTGGGTCGCAGTTCTCCGCTGATATAACTCGCCTGAAAACAGAAAATCACTATTGCTGAACTTAGATTGCTGCGCACTTGAAGCAGCCGCCCTAACTCGACCTGGATGCCGCACTCTTCAATAATTTCACGCTGCAAACCTTCGGTCAGCGACTCGCCTAATTCGATCTGCCCGCCGGGCAGCTCCCAGCCGCGGCGCTCGGTCCTCACCAGCGCGATCTCGCCCTGCTCGTTGCGGATCAAGGCGCTGGCGGCGACGATATGCCGGGGTGATTTGTCCATCACAGCCTAATCCGTCTCGATGTTGCCGGGCTCATGCAGCGCAATGCGGTATGGGAACCACTCAGCGCGAAAGAGCTTCTGCGCCACGCCGGGATCGGCTTCGGTAATTTGTCGCATGTGTTCATCGTCGCGCGCACTAAAAATGGCGATGCCAAAGGCCGAGTAATCGCTGTTTAGCGTACGCCCGGCCAAGATGAGCAGGCCATCCGCCATCAGCTGATTCAGATAATCGAAGTGCTCGCCCGTGATACGCGCCTCTTCTGCGGTCGGCCCCTCAGCCAGCATGGCCGGCCGCACCGGCTGAATCCGATAAATATATGTGGGCATAAACTCCGTCCTGGACTGCGACTCTTCAAGGCTCGCTCTAAGCTACCTGAAAGGCCGCGACGCAACGAGGCTGAATCGGCGCGCTGCCTTGGTCGGCGCAATCGCCAACAGAAACAGCCCTGAGACGACCGCCAACATCGGCTATAATGAGCAGTCACTGCAGAATAGCGCGAGGACTGTATGACTGAAAAACAGACCGGCCAACGCAAAGTCAAAGTCGAGTTGCCCAAAGACCCAAGCGCGATCTATTCCAACATGGTCATGATCACGCACACGGCCAACGAAGTGATCTTCGACTTCATCCAGGTCATGCCCAATGACGATCGCGCGCGACTGCAAAAGCGCGTCATGATGACCCCGACGCACAGCAAGCTCTTCCTGAACGCCCTGCAGGAGAATATGAGCAAGTATGAAGCGAGCCACGGCAAGATCGATACGCCGGCCCGCCAAACGCTGGCTGATCAACTATTCGGCTCGGTAAAACCGGCGGACGATGACAATGAATAACCTGGAGCAGATTTGCGAGACGATCCGCCTGGACCTGGAAGAGCGCAATGCCGCCCGCGACAAAGCCATCGTACTCTCGCGCCAACTCGTGCGCCACTGCTCCGAAAGCATCCGCGCCATCCACCGGCGGGAATGGGACGTAGCCAATCAGAAACTCGAGCGGGTCAATGCCGGCGGCGAAGAACTGAAGTCAATCGTCAAAGACTTCCCCGACCTGTATCACACCGGCTACACGCAAGACGCGCTGAAAGAAGTGGCCGAGGCCCACATCACGCTAGCCATCGTCAGGGGCGAGCCGCTGCCATCGTCAGCCGACCTCGGCATCGAAAGCTCCACTTATCTCAAGGGGCTGGGCGAGGCGGCAACCGAACTGCGCCGCTTCATCCTGGATATCATGCGCCGGGCGGACGGGCACAGCGACGAAGCCGAGCGACTGCTGCGGGTCATGGATGACATTTACGACCAACTGGTGACCTTCGACTTTCCCGATGCGCTGACACATGGCCTGCGGCGGCAAACCGATGTCGTGCGCGGCGTCCTGGAGCGCACCCGCGGCGATTTGACGCAGAGCCTGCGTCAGCAGAATCTGCAGCGCGCGCTCAAGAATTTTGAGCGCCACTTCAACATAGACGGCGACTGCGATCCGCAATAGAGCGAGAATCGCAATGCGCCCGGCCGAGCGCTAGCCAGTCAGTTTCCACTCGATCAAGGCGCCGGCAACCCAGGTTGGGGGCGGCTGATCGTAAAGTTCGGATGAATCCGTAAAGCTGATGTCAAGCGCTTCGCCCTTCATCGGGCCGCGCAGGTAGCGGAATACCTGCCCGGTATCGCGGGCATCGCTCTTGGACTCGATGCAGTGCTGGTTGTATGCCCAGTAGTCGCCGCGTTCGAGTATGCGGATGCCGGACTCGATCATGTTTCGGGCATGCGCCAAGCCTGTCGCGTCGTGGTTATAGGCGTCTGCCGGCGCGTCTCCATAGCCGATGCCATGATGAAAGGGATCGGCAGTGCTGACGACAACCGCGTCTTCCATCAGGCGAGCCAGCTCGTCGATACCGGGCAAAGCCTGGGGTCTGCCGCCGGCCAGATAGGGATAGCGCTCAAATACCTCTGGCGCTCGCTGCTCTGAAATGCCGCGCCGTTTTAGCTCAGCCCGCCAGAAATGCCGCCAGCTGATCAAGGCGTGATCGCCCAACCATTCGCGCCGCCCGTCCATGCCCGGCCCCTGTATGCCCCAGAACTCGAATTGCGCCGGGTCCTCGCCCGCGGCTACGGCCACTCGCGCCGCCTCCATCTCGGCAGTGAAGGCGTGCAGCACGCTGAGCACAACGACCTTTTCGGCGCCGCTATCCAGCGCGGCATGAACGCAGGCCGCGATCTGATAGCCGCAATCGTTTACGCCCGCGTGCGGAAATACCAGAATACCGCCCGCGCTCAAGGTCTCCGCCAGCCGCCACTGCCGCCCGCGTTCCAAGTGTTCAATAGTGCCTGCCTCGCCCAGTTCGGCGTGTTCCCGGGCGTACATTTCATGCACTTTCTTTTGCAGCGCGTCGCGATCCAATTCCATGATCTGCCTGGCCCTCGCTTGTAAATTGTTCTGGCAAGTTGTAGCGCAGCAACAAGCCGGCGTCAAATCCTAAACTGAACCTTGACCAATGTTGTATCCGCCTTATAATGCGAGCTTGCTAACATCTGAATATCGACGCAATCCGTAGACAGCAGGCGGGCAGCCGCCCTTAATCCCCTGCCGAGGCACGCGCAAAAGCCTTTCTCCAGTTGTATTGATTGGAATTTGACGCGACCTCCATAAACGGGTCGCTTTTTCGTCGTTGATCGGGTCAGGTCAATTCCCATGCCGGGATACGCGCCTGACGAAGAAAGGAGCGGCACTTGCCAGTTACAAAGGCACGCAAAGAAGAACTTGTCGCAGAGTACGTAGACATTCTGAATGAGTGCGACGGTTTCGTCGTCGTAGAAACGCAGGGACTGAGCGTTTCGCAGATTCAAGGCATGCGCAACGCCTTGCGCGCGCATAACGGCCGCTACCTCGTCGCCAAGAATACGCTGATGAAAAAGGCGCTGGAAACGGCCGACTGGACCGTTCCCGAGCATTTGCTCACCGGCCCGGTGGCCTATATCTTCGGCCGCGACAACATGCCCGGCGTATCCAAGGCTCTGTTCAAGCACATTGACGAAGCGGATTTCGCCGAGAAAATGCAGGTCACCGGCGGCATGATGAATGGCGACATTCTGGACGCGCGGCAAATTGAAGACGTATCCCAACTGCCGACGCTCGACGAACTTCGCGCTCAGCTGGCCGGCATGGTGGTCGCGCCGGCCCAAGGCATCGTAAACGTGATGCATCAAGCAACGGGCGGCGTGGTTAACGTCCTCCAAGCTTATCTCGATAAGCAGGAAGAAGCAGGCGTCGGCGCCGCCGAGTAGCCCGTGCGCCTCGCGCGCTGTGCGGGTACACACAAACAAGTAGTCATCTGATAGCGATCGAATCCTGAGGAAAGGAAGCAATAATGGCAGACTTGGAAAAGCTGGTAGAAGAACTCAGCGCGTTGACCATTCTGGAAGCCGCTGACTTGAAGAAGAAACTGGAAGACGCCTGGGGCGTCGAAGCGGCCGCTGGCGGCGGCATGATGATGATGGCGCCCGGCGCAATGGCTGGCGGCGCCGAGGCTGAGCCGGAAGAAGAGCAGACCGAATTTGACTTGATTTTGAAAGAGATCGGCCCCAAGAAAATCAACGTCATCAAAGCCATCCGCGGCATCACCCCGCTGGGCTTGAAAGAAGCCAAGGAATTGGTCGAATCCGCGCCCGCGACCGTGCTCGAGGAAGTCAGCAAAGATATGGCCGAAGACGGCAAATCCAAACTGGAAGAAGCCGGCGCCGTCGTCGAACTCAAATAGCTTCTAGCGCCATAGCACTCTCGGCCTTGATTGCCCCAGCCCGAGAGCCACAAGTTAGAAATGCGAAAGCAGTTGGCTAAGCGCCGGCTGCTTTGTTTTGTTTGACGCCTTTCGAGCGCTCCGCCTGCCCTAAGCCCTCAATCACCCCGTATTGGGGATTGATGCGCTATAATTGAAATAAGCGTAGAGATTGAGTTCCGATTAGTGTCAAACATTTCCTATAACAAACTGCTTGACCCCGTAAGCGATATCATCTCGCTCATGGAATCCATGATGGCAGGCGCGTTCGGCGCGACCACGGGCGACCAACGCGAATGCTGCAAGCGCATTCACGCCTATTGCTGGGGTCTGCACACCTTGGTCATGGATGTCATTACCTCTCTTGGCATCGAAAACGCGGCCACGCGCTCGCTCGTGCTGGAACGCTTCAACGCCCTGAACCACCCGGCCAAGGCGGCGCTGGACAATCTATCAGCCGGTTTCGACGGCCCCCTGGGCGAAGAGCAGCAGGCCACTATCTCCCACGTCATCGAGGCATTTCAGTCGATCGAGCATATGATGACCAATATCTGGCACTATTCGTTGTTGCGACACGATATGCTGGAGTACGCCGATGACGAATTCGACGGCTCAGTGCTCATCCACCGATTCCGTTCGCTTCTGCGCGACATCGCTCTGCCGGCGGTTGATACGCGCTTCTGCGCCATTGGCGACGAAGAGTATCTTTCCTACGCATTTGGGGAAATCGCGCGCAATATCCGTCTGCATGCCGATGTCGATAAGGCGCAAATCAAGGTGCAGGAGTTTGGTTATAAGACCGACATCGCCATCCTCGATAGAGGCCGGGGATTTCGAGCGACGTCCGATGCTGCGGTTGAGCCTTTTTGGCAGTCGCGCGAACCCGATCCCGGCCTGGGTCTGGGCCTGTATCTTGCCCGGCGCCATATTGAAGGCTGCGGCGGCCGCCTGCAACTGGGCAGCAAACCCGGCAAAGGCACGCTTGTGAAGATTTCATTGCCCTGCCTGCCCTAAGCCCTCAGTTCAACTCTTCTCTGAAGTTCTCCTTTCCATGCGCCGGCGTCGCCGCTGACCGCGATGGTGAAACTGCGTTATAATCTCGCGCGGGAAACCTCATGGGGAGAAGCAATAATGGGTCGAGACAAAGTATTTGTCACACGTGAATTGCCGCCGGCGTCATTGGATCGCCTGGCCAAGCACTGCGAAGTGGAAGTCTGGCATGAATTCCTGCCGCCCGATTACGATGTGATTCTGGACAAGGTTGGCGGGCTTGCCGGCTTGCTCTGTCTGCTCACGGACCGCATTGACGCGCCGCTGATGGATGCCGCCCCCGAGATTAAAGTTATCAGCAACCTGGCGGTCGGATACGACAATATCGACATAGCCGCCGCCAGCCAGCGCGGCATCCCCATCGGCAACACGCCCGGGGTTCTGAACGAAACCACGGCCGACTTCGCCTTCGCCCTGCTGATGGCGACGGCGCGCCGGATTCCCGAAGCCCGGCAATATATCCAGGACGGCAAGTGGCTTACCTGGCACCCGACGGTCTTGTCCGGCCAGGACGTATTCGGCGCGACGCTAGGCATCATCGGCTGCGGACGCATCGGCGCCGCGGTCATGCGCCGCGCGCAAGGCTTCAATATGCGCATACTGGTCAGTAGTTTGGAGAGCGCCGACGAAATCCGACAACTGGGCGGGGAGAAAGTGTCGCTGGACGAGCTGCTAAGCCAGAGCGACTTCGTGAGCCTGCACGTCCCGCTAACGGACGAAACGCACCATCTGATTAGCGAGCGAGAACTGAAACAGATGAAACCGACCGCTATACTGATCAATACGGCTCGCGGCAGCGTATTGGATCCGCAGGCGCTTTACGCAGCGCTGCGCGACGGCGAGATTCTGGCTGCCGGCCTGGATGTCACCGAACCCGAGCCCATCCCGCTCGATGATCCCCTGCTCACGCTTGACAATTGCCTGGTCCTGCCGCATATCGCCAGCGCGAGCGTCGCCACGCGAGCCAAAATGGCGGAGATGGCGGTGGACAATGTGATCGCCGGCTTACACGAGCAACCCTTGCCGACCTGCGTTAACCCGGAGATTTACCAGCGCCAATAATCCAACGATATGCCCCTTGGCCGGTACGGGGTAGTGTATCGAATTCGGTTGAAATAGAAATGACGTGAACTCCGATTCATGCTAGTTGTCCTAGCAAAGCAAAAGAACAGGAGCCACGTCATGTACACTAGGATAACGCAGCCAGGATATGGTTTCAAATCTTTTTTGGCGGGCCTGAGAGCCAAACTGGCCGCGACCGCGTCTCAAATGATTGAATCTCAACTGGAGCGGGAAGTCACCGCCCGGTTGTATCGCCAAGCCTACCAAAGGCGCTCGCAGGTATCGCGTCAAAGTCAAGCGACCTGTCAAGTCTGCGGCAGTCAGCAGGCTAGTGATTTTGTGCGCAATGGACGGCGTCGGCGTCAATTAGTGACGGATTATGGGGTGTTGCAGGTCTGGCTGCCGCGTGTGCGCTGTCAATGTAATGGCAGTGTCAAGATACCCTTTTCCATCCTCAAGCCCTATCAACAAATTTGGGATGATGTCTGTGATCGCATTGGGCGCTGGGCGGATTTAGGCTTGAGTTTGCGGCAAATGCAGGCGGAAATCGGCGAGCAGTGTGGCACTCAAATGGGCTTGCGGACTTTGAATCGGGAGGCGCAAGCGGTGCGGATGCCGCCAGCGATGCCCTTGACCAGTTGCCCGCCAGTGGTCATGCTGGACGCCATTTGGCTGACCTTGCTCGAGGATACCGGTCAGAGCAAAGTCGACAGTCGCCAACGCCAACGCTCGGTCAAAGCGCGGCGCAAAGTCTGTGTCCTGGTGGCTTTGGGACTGTATCCGCAAAACCGGCGCTGGGGCATTGTGGGCTGGCAGTTGGCTGAGGATGAAAGTCGCCAGGCTTGGGAAGGCCTCTTATCCGACTTGGCGGCGCGCAAGCTATATCGCCAACGGGGGCTGGAACACTTCATTCATGACGGCAGCAAGGGCTTGATTGCCGCGCTGAACTATCTGCACCCTCATGTACCACATCAACGTTGCGCCTTCCACAAGCTGCGCAATCTCTGGCAGAGCATTCAAGTCCCCGATGCCTTGCCCAGCGGACAAGCCCGTCAATTCAAACAGCGCATCCTGCAACCCATTCGCGCCATCTTTGAGGCGAAAGACAGTCGAGAAGCAACAGAATTAAGGGATGCTTTCTGTCGGACTTATGCCGAAACACAATCTGATTTAGTCGCCACGCTGCAACGAGATTGGCAGGAGACCATTGCCTTTTTCCGGGTACTGCAGCGATACCCTAAGTGGCCGCGCTCGGCTTTACGAACGACCAGCCTCTTGGAACGGGTCAATCGAATGTTGAGACGGCTTTTCCGCCCCAAAGGCGCATTTCACTCGAGGACAGGTTTAATCGCTACTGTCGCGCGTGTGCTTAACCCATATCGGCTCGTATGAATTTCAACCGAATTCGATACACTACCCGGTACGGGATGCAGATTTGACAAATCAGGCGAGATAGGTAAAAATGCCGTGAGAAGCTGCCGGTGACGCAAGGCATTGCGCCACTTCAATACCGGCCAAATGCAGTCGGACGGTTATCGATTTGAAATAAAGAGAGTATTCTAGTATAATTCGCGTATAAGCATACAAGTGAACGACATAGTACGTCCTGTCCGGTGGGCAGGGCGTTTCGTCTACTACCCTCGCTGCTGCGTCCAATGAGGGGTAGATAGAACTTTTAGCAAGGGTCGCCGTATATCTTGGTGATTGCAACACGAAAGGAAGAAATCATGGCGGAACGACGCATTCAGTTGACGCGGCAAGGCTACCATAAGTTGCAGCGCGAACTTAACGTGCTCACCAGCGAAGAGAACAACAAAGTCGCTGAGATGCTTGCCGAGGCCCGCGAAGACGATCAAGGCGAAGAGGCGGTCTTCTTCGACGCGATGGTATCGAAGGAGCGCCTGGACGAACGCGTATCGCACTTGCAAAATGTGCTGGCGCGCGCCGAAATCATCGACGCCGACGAAGATCCCGATACCATCACGCCTGGCAACCGCGTGACCGTCTACGACGCATCGGAGAAAGAGGAGTTCACCATGGATCTGCTCGATCACGAGGAGATCACCCATGGACGGCGCGGCGTATCCCTCGATTCACCGGTAGGCAAAGCCTTGCTCGGCAAACAGGTAGGCGATCGCGTCAAAGTGGAAGTGCCCGACGGCTTGGTCACCTACAAGGTGCGCAAGATTGAAATGATTCCCGATGAGGGCGGCTAGACTCAAATTGAAGTCCAGGAGGCGCTATATCACAGCGCCTCTTTTCTGTTTGGCTCAGGTCGCTGAGGCCTTCTGCGCGAGTCTTTGCTGCTTCGCTATTGCAGCTCCAGATCGTCGAGGTAATCCAGAATAGTCGACAGCAAGTACGGCGTCAGCGCAAGCGTGGCCGCTGCGACCTCCGGGTCAGTGCGCGCCAGATTTTCCGCGTCTTCCAGCAACTGTATCAGAGCGTTGGTGACCAGGGACATCCAGCCGATCGTCTCCATCATGACATCGCTCAGCAATTCGGGGTTGCGCTGCGCATTCAGCACCAGCCAGGATGCCGCTTCCATCATGGGCATCATCGCCATCATGGCCGCCGACAGGCTTAACATCATGACGCGCTGCATTTCCGGCGACAAACCCGATTTTTCGGTCTCGGCCTGCATGGTAGCCGCCACCCGCGCCATGATGGTTGCCGCCAGGCGCGCGGGCGCCCGCTTCTGCGGCGCGCGGCGCAGCAAGTTGTCCACCCGCTGCAATCGGCTGTATTCATCCGCTGCCGATTCGTCCCGCCGCAAGATTTCGACCAGCTTGCCCGCCATTTCTTCGGACAACTGCCCATCCAGTGCCTCTTGCATCATGTCCTGCTGAGGCAGGCTCCGCTCATCGGACATCTCAGGTTCCTTTCGTGCCGGGGTCGGCCAGCCTGCTGCCGCTTCCGTCCAGAATGGACTCGTCAAGCAAGTCTGCCAGTTTCTTGCGCGCGCGGTGCAGGCGGCTCTTGATTGCGCTCTCGGTCGTATTCATGGCTTGCGCGATCTCGGCGTAAGAATACTCATACCAGTAGCGATAAATCACCGCCAGGCGATAATGTTCGTCCAACTGCAGCAGCAGCTGTTGAATGGCGTCTTTCAGCTCCAGTTTAAGGGCAGCTTGCTCCGGCGTGGGGTCGCTGCTGCTCAAAGCCAGGGCTGCCGCCGTCGGCTCGTCATCCAGCGAGACGTATTGCACCCGCCGTTTGCGCAGCCGATCAATACAATGATTGGACGCGATAGATAGCAGCCAGGTCTTGAACGAGCGCGAGATATCATAACGGTGCAGATTGCGGTGTACGCGCAAAAAGGTCTCTTGCGAGGCATCTTCCGCCTCACCGCTTTCGCCCAGCATCCGATAACAAAAGTTGTAAACCGGATCATGAAACAGATGGACCAGTTCGGCGAAAGCCTCTTGATCGCCCAGCCTGGCTTTGATGACCCAATCTACCACTATGCGATCTTGTTCCGTCACGGACCTTCCCCAACCATGGAGGATGAATGCGCCGGGCTATAGATTTCCCGCTTCCCCTTCGGCATGGGGCAGTCGCAGCGCGTTTCTTATTATGTAGCGTGATTGACGGCGGCAAAAGCAAGAAACGCGTTAGAATGGCAGCTCTCATGCATTAATCAGCAGCACGGCGGTAGCGATGTTGGTCGCCAGCGGCACATTATGCACGTTACAAATGCGCAGCAGGCCTTGAATATCCGGATCATGCGGATGCTTGCCCAGCGGGTCGACAAAGAAAAAGACCGCGCTGATTTTCCCCTCGGCCACCATCGCCGCAATCTGCGCGTCGCCGCCATAGGGTCCGGAAAGCATGCGTTTGACCGGCAGCCCAGCTTTTTCAGTGATAAGCTGACCCGTTGTATTGGTTCCGACCAAATCGAATTCCGATAGCCGCTGGTGATGATCCTTGACGAATCCGACCATATCGGCCTTCTTGCCGTCATGCGAAATCAGGGCCAGCGTGCGTCTCTTGGTTTGTTTTGGCATATTGCCTTTTGTCCTCAGCCATTCGATTCAAGCAGCGGCCCATGCCGGCGCCTTGACCGTGCAACCGCCGACAAACGATGGCATTGCGCCACTACAAGCAAGCTATACGCGCTAAAAGCCAAATGGTGTCAGGTCAGCGTTCCGGCGCGGCCGGCGCACCAACCGGGCGGGGATCGACAGCGGCCGGTGGTAATTGGTGAAGCCGAACAAACTCTTGAAGCGCTGATTCATATTGTAGGCTTCTTCGTAGTAGCCCTCAAGCTGCTCCATCAATGCCGACCAGGGCCGCTCCTCGGCCATCTTGCGCGCGTTGCGGCTCATTCGCCGGCGGACCTCCGGTTGATCGCGCAGCTGCTGGATGACCTCGACGAAGGCCTGCCGGACCGGCTCCACGACAATACCGCTGGCGCCGTCTTCCACGACATCAGGCGCGCCGCCCGCGTTCACGACCACTGACGGCAACCCCGAGGCCATCGCTTCCTGGATCACCTGGCCGAAGGTCTCGTGTTCGCCGGGGAATACAAAGACATCGGCGCTGGCATAAGCTTGCGCCAGCTCATCGCCGATGAGGTAGCCGGTAAAATGCGTGTCCGTCGCAGCAAAGACTTTCTCCAGTTGCTCTCGCAAGGCGCCGTCGCCGATGATCGTCAAGGCGATGCCGGGCGACTTGGCGGCGTCCAAGAGCAAGTCAATCCGCTTTTCATTAGCGAGACGCCCAACAAAGATGCACAGCAACGAATCCGGATTGCGGCCGTTGAGCAGGCGCTGGCGCATTGCCGGGCGGGCATGCCGCGGATTGAAGCGTTCGGTGTTCACCCCCCGCCCCCAGTGCCGGACGCGGCGATAGCCCGTCGCGCGCAATTCGCGGATGATGGTGCGCGTCGGCGCCAGCGTCAGGTGGCAGCCATTGTGAATATAGCGCAACCAACGATTGACGGGACCCGATAGCATGGGGAAACCATACTGTTCGGTGTAGCCGGGTAAATCCGTCTGATAATTCGCGATTATCGGCAAGTTCAAATGCCGGCCCACTGCCATGCCGTTCACCGACATCGCCGCCGGACTGAACAAGTGAATCAGGTCCGGCTGAAACTCCTTGATTTGGCGCGCGACAACCGGATTCGGCAGAGCCATGCGCGTCTCGGGCGCTTGCGGCAGGCTGATAGAGGGCAAGGGAATCACTTGCGAATCACCCACCTGATCGACAGCGATATCCGGGGCGAATATCAGCACTTGCCGGCCCGTCTCCTGCAAGTAACGGATTGTCAAATACGAGGTCTTTACTACGCCATCGACTTTGGGCAGGAACGACTCCGTCAGCACCGCGACTTTCTTCACCGACGCGAAGGTAGCGCTGGCGTCTCGCTGCTCCAGCAAGCTGTGCATGCCGAAGAATTCGTCCGGGTTTTTGTGCTGTTGAGCTTGCAGATTCTCAAGAAGACGATGCGTTTGCATGACGCTGCCGCCCCACGAAAATGACCGCTGCTAAAAGTGTAACATACTAGAAGGTTTCTAATAAACGGATCAGCTTACATTTGACCGCCGCAGTTGCCGCTTATGGCAAGGGACAGTCGAACTGTCGATATGATGTTTATCATACTATACGCGAAATTCGAGCCGCGGTAACGAATTGATTAAATTCGCTACGCTTCGTCGCGTCCGTACAGCGCCCGATAGATATTATAGTTGCGGTATATGAACTGCACGTAATGACGCGTGGAATCGATAGTTATCGCAGTCATGAACAGGTCGGGGTCGCCGCCGGAGAGCGCGTTCCAGTCGTAGGCGCGGCCCGGTCCCGCGTTGTACGCTGCCAGCGCCGCAATCGCGTTCTGGTCGAAGCGATCCAGCTGTTCGTCGATATAGAAGGCGCCAAATGCCACACCCGCATAAGGGCGAAAGAGGTCGCTATGCTGATAATCCGGCCAATTCAATTGCTCGGCGATGTACTGCGCCGTCGACGGAATCACCTGCATCATGCCCTTCTCGCCCGCGCCAGCTGTAGCGAAGGTGTTGAACAAGCTCTCCTGGCGGATTAACGAAAGCATCAGCAAGGGGTCGATGCCGCGCGCTGCCGCCTGCGGCTGGATGACGTCGATATAATAAGCTGGAAAGCGCAGCCGGGCCAGGAAAGGCGGAACTTCCAGCGTTCCCATGCCCGAGGCGATGATGACATCCGCAGCCGCGATGATGCTCTCGCGATAGATGCCCAGCCCGCGTAAATATAGCGCCAGCCGATAGCTATCCAGCACATTGCCCTCGTCGCGCGCTTCATCCACCAGATCTTCAAACTCGATGAAGGCTTCGTCAAAGGCGCTGACCGCGTACAACTCTCGCCCGCGAATCATGCGGGGATCGTCGTTGAGCGCTGTGCTCAGGCGCCAAAGACTGCCCTGCTCTTCGACGCCAAATGTCTGCCGCAGCCACTGCTCTGCAGCAGCCAATTCCGCGCCTTCATCAAAGTCGAATCGCCAGGCATCGGGCGGGTGGAAGGGCTGAATGCCGAGGCGAAAATCAGCCGAGCGAGCCGCGAAATAACTATCGGGCGCCGCTGCGATCGCCAAGTCAAAGGCTTGCTGGGCCAAGTCTTCCTCGCCTCGCATCAGCCCAATCCTGCCCATCCACAAATAAGCAGCCGCCTGATCCTGGCCGCTGGTCAAGCTGGCGATGCGCGCGTAGAGGTTTTCAGCGACCGTCCACTCTTCGTCCCTGACGGCGGCGGACGCGGCGTTGAATAACCCGTTGGTGGTGAATTCATGATCGGGATAGCTATCCGCCAGGCGTGTGAACACTTGCCGCGACAGCGCTGTTTGGCCCTTGGTGCCGTACAAGTAAGCGGCTCGCCACAAAGCCACGCCGGCCGTCTGCTCAAACAGCGGATAAGTATCGGCTATTGAGAGATAAATCTGAATCGCAGCGAGGCTGTCGCCGGCCAGGAAACGGGTCCGTCCGCGCTCAAGCAGCGCCTCGCCAAAGAGCGGATCCTGCGGATACTGGTCGATAATGGTCTGGAAGGCTACGGTGGCGGCATCCGAATTGCCGATCTGCCGATAGGCCCGCCCCAAGGTCAAGAACAGGTCAGCCGGTATGGAGGCCAGTTGATGCGTCGTGGTGTATTCGTTGAAGGCAGCGATTGCGGCTTGGTAATCGCCCGCGCTGTAGGCCGCCCGGCCGCGCTGCAATCCGTCGTAGGAGACGCCCTGCTGGCTCAGCAAGTCCAGGGCTTTCCAGGCGGTAGCCGTGCCCGCGTAATTCTCAATCACCGCCCGCAAGCGATCCACGCCCGCGGCCAGGTCGCCGCCGGCTATCGCAGCCTGCGCCGCGCTGAAGGAGATATTGGCGCGGTAAGGCGCATTGCGCGCCACAGCCAGGACCGCGTCATACTGCGCAAGGGCATCGCCGTAACGCTCGAGCTTGATGTAAATCTGCGCCAGCTTTTCACGCAGGACCAGCAGCGGCACCTTGGACCGCTTGGCGCTGATGGCGCGCTCGTAGTTATTTAAGGCCGCGTCCGTTTGACCGAGAGCGATCTGCGCATCGGCGATTCGCTCATAAACATAGCTGTCGATCAAGCCGGGGCGCAGCGAAATGTACTGCTGCAAATCGGCAATCGCCGCCTCCCATTGCGACGAGCCGATTCGGGCGTCAGCGCGCAAGAAATAAGCCTGCGCGATCTGCGCGCTGCTGGGAAAGTCTGTGACGAGCAAGGTAAAGGCATCGGCCGCCTGCTGGAAAAAACCGGCCCGCAGCGTGACCTGCCCCAAGCGAAATGCCGCCTGCGCCCGCTCTTGCGGCGTGATGGCGCTGCCGTAAGTCAAGAGCCTCCGGTATATGCCGGCCGCGTCTTCCAAATAGCCGTTAAGCGCCAGCCGATCGCCCTGCTGAAACAGCTGCGCAGGCTGCGCTGTCGGCGTCGCTGTTGGCGTAGGTGTGCTTGTGGCGGTTTCAGCCGGGAGAGCCTGCGCCTCTACCGGCAGAGGCGTGGCCGTGACGTAGACGTAGATGATGTTGTCTTCATTCGGTGTCGGCAGAGTACTGTCGGCGCCGCGCATATTGCAGGCGCTCACGAAAAAACACATTGCCAGCACGATATTGCGGAACCGCAGCATATAAGAGAATCCGCCGGATAAGTCCAGTTCGGTCATGTTACGAAGCCGATGTCAGCTTGTCAAGCAAGCTCGCTGTAATTTAGTCTCCCGGCGGACTCAACTCACCCGCCAACCAGGGCAATCCGTAGCCGACAATCAAGTGACCCGCTTCGGCCAGGGCTTGGCCCAGCGAATCCGTATCGCGATAGCTCCACCAGTGATCCGCCGTCGGCAGTATGTTGACGCCGAAGTCTTCCACCACCAGTCGGCTCAAGCTGCGGACGACTGCGCGGCCCGGCGCCTTTTGCGCGCGCGTCAGCTGCACACGGAAGCGCGACGCCGAACCGCTCGACCACATGGTGTCGCTGTACACCAAGACTTGAAAGTCGATAATGCCACGCGCCCCGTCGTCAAAGTCCTTGGCATAAGTAAAGCGCCCGCCCGCCGATTGCAGCGGCGACTGCTCACGCTGATAGCCCGCCGCGGCGAAAGCCTGCCCCACCACCGTGTGAAGCAGGGCGCTGAAATACCCTTGACCCGTTTGTCGCGTCTGCTGCATAACGTGCCGCCGCGGTCCAGCTACCGGTCCTTCAGCGCCGCCGCCGTGTCCTCAGCGGTGGTCACCGGCAAACGGCAGGCGAAATCTCGGCAGACGTATACGGTAACTTGCCCATCGACCAGCGCTCGTTCGCTGAGAAGCGGAATCACCTCATGCCGCGCCACATCCTGCCGGGACCAGGCGGCGATCATGTTCGGGCGGTAAGGCAGGCGCAGCGTCGCAAGGATCTCGCTGCCCTCCGCGCTCTCCAGATCGCCGATGAATGCGACCTCGTCGATGCCGCGGATAAGCATATCGGCGGCGTTCAAGGACTCGGCAAATGCCTGCGGATACTGCCTCATGGCGTCGCTCAGTTTCCGCAGCACCTCTCTGCCGGCTTCGTCATAGCGCGAGTCGCCGGTATAGGCCGAGAGCCGCAGAAGCTGCTTCGCCATCATGGCGTTGCCCGAGGGCGTCACATTGTCCTGCAAGTTGCGCGGTCGCACAATCAGGGACTCGTGATCGTCGCTCGTATCGTAGAACCCGCCATCCGCCGACTTAAATCGCGCCAGCGCTACCTCCGCCAAGCGCCGCGCCTCGGCGAAAAAGCGCTCCTCAAATGTCGTCTGATATAGCTCCAGCAGCGCATCGACGAGGTTGGCGTAATCTTCCAGGTAGGCATTAAGCGTACTGCGCCCGTTTTTATGCGAGCGGAAGAGCCGCCCCTCGTCGCCGACCATGTGTTTGAGCAGGAATTCACCCGATCGGCGCGCGGCATCCAGGTAGTCCGGACGTCCCAAAAGACGCGCCGCTTCCGCCAGGCTCGCCAGCATCATGCCGTTCCAGGCGGTCAGGATCTTGTCATCCAGGCTGGGCGGAATCCGTTGGCTGCGGATAGCGTAGAGTTGAACCTTGATTTGCGATACTGCCTGCTCCAGTTGCCCAAGAGTCAAGCCCAGGACTTCGGCCGTCTCGGCAGGCGAGCGGGGAATGAAGAGTATATTCGAGCCCTCAAAATTGCCTTCCGCGCTCATGCCAAAGTACTCGACAGCGATCTCCAAGGCGCGCGGCAAATTATCACTTATGGGCGCCAGCGCTTCACGCGCCTCTTCAATCGTCCAGACGAAGAACTTGCCCTCGACGCCTTCGGAATCGGCATCGGTCGCGCTGTAGAATCCGCCATCGGCAGCGGTCATCTCGCGCAGCATATAATCGTAGATGTCCTCAGCGACCAGGCGAAAGAAGTCGTCACCCGTAAGCTGCCAGGCATGCAAATAGAGGCGGCTCAATTGCGCATTGTCGTAGAGCATCTTCTCGAAATGCGGTACCAGCCAGTGCGCATCCACGCTGTAACGGGCAAATCCGCCGCCCACCTGATCGTAAATGCCGCCCTGCGCCATTTTGCGCAGCGTAAGCGTCGCCAGCTGCAGCGCCCGCTTGTCTTGCGTCCGGTCGACATGCCGCAGCAAAAACTCCAGGCTGATGGGATTGGGGAATTTCGGCTGGGCGCCAAAGCCGCCGTTGACCGCGTCCATGGCGTCCATCATCTTCAAAGCCGCCACGTCCAGCAGCTCCAGCGTCAAGCCGCTGTCATCCGCGCGGCCAATTCCCAATACATCCCGCTTCAGCGCTTGATGCAGATTGTCCGCCTGCGCCTCCAGCTGATCGCGCTTATTGCGATAGGCATCGTGCACCGCTCCCATCAGCTGTTGAAATGATGGCATGCCATAGCGGCTCTCTTTGGGGTAATAGGTGCCGCCATAAAATGGTCGTCCATCGGGCAGCAAGAACACGGTCATCGGCCAGCCGCCTTGCCCGGCGATAGCCTGAACCGCCTGCATGTAAATATCGTCGACATCCGGCCGTTCTTCGCGATCCACTTTGACATTGACGAAGAGCGCGTTCATCATCTCAGCCGTGGCCTCGTCCTCGAAGCTTTCATGCGCCATCACGTGGCACCAGTGGCAGGCGCTGTAACCCACACTGAGCAAAACCGGCATGTCCGCTTCGCGCGCCATGCGAAAGGCTTCGTCCGACCAGGGATGCCAGTCCACCGGATTGTCCGCGTGCTGCAACAGGTAGGGGCTGCTCTCGTCTTTCAGTCGATTCATCAGATGCCTCGTTCTCAGTATAGTAAGCTGGCTTCGCAGTGGCAGCCGCTGGCGCTTGATAGCTAAGCATAATGGACATCTGCCTTAAGCGATATCGTCAGTCGTCCGCGGCTCTCGTCCGCGCCAAGCACATTTCTAAGACAATACTTGCACAGTTCGCTGTCCTGATAGGCTATAATCAGACTATACAAACCACATTTTGCGGGTACTATCACTCCATGCAATTCTGGGAAAACAATAACAACGAGGACAGCGACAGCGGCGGCAACAGCAATCGACCACCGCAGCCGCCGCCGAATTGGCGCCGCTGGGTGTCGCCGGGCCTGCTGGTTCTGGTTATGCTGCTCGCCCTGATTTCTTCGCCCGGTATCTTGGGCGGCATTTCGTCGACGCCGGAAATCGCCTACTCCGACTTCTACGAGCAGATGATGCTCAACAACGTATCGGCTTTCGATTACCAGGATACCACCGCCATCGTCGGCGAGTTCAAGAGCAGCATCGTGGTCGTCGCGCCCTCGGGCCGGACGCAGAGCGTAAGGCGCTTCACCACGCAAATCCCGGTCTTCGCCGGTCCCGAAATCGAACGTCTGCGACTGCGGAATGACATCAAGCCGGTTAATCAGGAATACAGCAGCACCTCGCCCTGGCTATCAATTATCTTGAATTTCCTGCCACTAGTGCTCATCATCGGTTTCTTCGTTTGGATGGGGCGAAGGGCCCAAGGCCAGATGAATGGCATCTTTTCCTTTGGCCAATCCCAGGCGCGCGAGAAATCGCCCGAAATGCCGGCGATACGATTCGACGATGTCGCCGGGCAGGACGCGGCCAAAATGGAACTCACGGAAGTTGTGGACTTCCTTAAACAGCCCGAAAAATACGTCAAGGTGGGCGCGAAAGTGCCACGCGGCGTTCTGCTGATCGGCCCGCCCGGCACCGGCAAGACCTTGATGGCGCGGGCGGTCGCCGGCGAAGCCAACGTGGCCTTCTTCAGCATCGCCGCTTCGGAATTTGTCGAGATGTTCGTCGGCGTCGGCGCGTCCCGCGTGCGCGACCTCTTCAAGCGCGCCAAAGAAAATGCCCCGGCGATCATCTTCGTCGACGAAATCGACGCCGTCGGCCGCCGTCGTGGCACTGGCTTGGGCGGCGGACACGATGAGCGCGAGCAAACGCTGAACCAGTTGCTATCGGAAATGGACGGCTTCGACAACGACACCAATATCGTCATGATCGCCGCCACCAACCGCCCCGATGTGCTGGACCCGGCCCTGCTGCGGCCCGGCCGTTTCGATCGCCAAATCACCGTCGACCTGCCCGACGTCAAGGGACGGCACGAGATTCTCAAGATTCACACCAAGAACAAGCCGCTGGGCAACAACGTTGAGCTGCAGTCGCTGGCGCGGGCGACCATCGGCTTTTCCGGCGCCGACATCGCCAACCTGGCCAATGAGGCGGCCATGCACGCCGCCCGCTACGACCGGCGCCTGATCACCATGTCGGATTTCACGACCGCCTACGAGCGCATCCGCCTGGGCACCAAGCGGCCGCCCCTGTCCAATGACAAAGATCGCCGCATCACCGCTTATCACGAAGCCGGGCACGCGCTGGTCTCATTCTTGATCCCGGACGCCATGGCGCTGCTCAAAACCACGATTATTCCGCGCGGGCGCGCCTTAGGCGTGGCCTTCTACATGCCCAAGGACGACTCGCTGCACCAATCACGCAAACAACTGGAAGCATACGTTCGCGTGGGGCTGGCCGGCAGAATCGCCGAAGAAATCGTCTTCGACGATGTCACCACCGGCGCCGCCAACGATATTCAGCAGGTGACGCAGATCGCCCGCCGCATGGTCAAGATGTTCGGCATGAGCGATTCAGTCGGCATGGTCAACTATGGAGACGACGACGAGCAGCCCTTCCTCGGATACGCCATCGCCAGCGGCCGCGACTACAGCGACGACACCGCCTCCAAGCTCGATGCCGAGATCAAACGGATCATAGATGTGGCCTACCAGGAAACGCGCGAGCTGCTGGATGACCATCGCTCAGAACTTGATAAGCTGGCTGAGTTGCTGCTTTCCAAAGAAACCGTGGAGCGCGGAGAGATCTTGCGTATTCTGGACCTGGAAGACGACACGGACGAGTTTGTACCCGCATCAGTCGCCAAGCACCTGCGCGAGCCTGAAAATGCCGAGCAGAACGGCTCGGATACTCAAGAACCGATCGACGTACAGGAATAACCTCAAGCTTGTTTGCGTCAGTCTCAGATAGAGAACAAAAGATGGCGAGGCAAATGACCTCGCCTTTTCTATTGGAGCCTACTGCGCGGCGGCCGCCTGAACATCGGCGATGATCTCGTCTTGAACGTAGGTAGGCACTTTGTCGTAACGGTTGAAGTCCATGGTGTAAATGCCGCGCCCGCCGCTCATCGAGCGCAAGTCATTGCCGTAGCGCAGCATCTCGGCTAACGGGACTTCAGCGGTCACCACACTCTTGAAGCCAATCGTGTCCATACCCTGTACGCGGCCGCGGCGCGTATTCAAGTCGCTCATGACATCGCCCATCATCGTCTCCGGAACGGTGATCTTGACATCCATGATCGGCTCGAGCAAGACGGGCTTCGCCTTGCGGAAGGCGTCGCGGAAGGCCTCGCGCCCAGCAATCTGAAAGGCGATGTCTTTGGAATCTACCGGGTGTTCCTTGCCGTCAAAGATGTTGACTTTCACGCGCTCGACCGGATAGCCCGCGATTACGCCATCGGGCAGGACAGCGCGAATCCCCTTCTCGGTGGAGGCGACGAATTGCTGCGAGATGGCCCCGCCGAATACGCTCGACTCGAATTCGAAGCCTTCGGGGTTCGGCTCAACTTTCAAGTCAACACGGCCATATTGCCCGGCGCCGCCGGTCTGCTTCTTATGTGTATAGCTCGATTCGGCATTGCTGGTGATCGTCTCCCGATAGGGCACCCTGGGCATGTCGGTGTCGATATTCACGCCCAGTGATTCAGCCCGTTTCAGCGTCACTTCCAGGTGAATCTGGCCCATGCCTTCAAGCACGGTCTGACGCGTATCGCCATCTTGCCGCCAGCGCAGCGTCGGGTCCGAGTCGCATAAGTTGCTGAGCGTGGGGCCCATCTTGGCGCTGTCAGCCTGCGCCCGCGGCGTGACCGCCAGCATGTAAAGCGGCGCGGGAAAGTCGGGCTTGGCGACGCGGATGCTAGCATCTGAATCAACGAAGGTATCGCCGGTTTTGGTATTGGTCAGCTTGGCGACCACGCCGATATCGCCGGCCTGCAGTTTGTCGACCGGCAGCTGCTCCTTGCCGCGCATGACGAAGAGCGAATTGAAGCGTTCCTCCGTGCCGCTGTTGCCATTGAGGTTGCGCCCGTCGCTGGATATCGTCCCCGAGAATATGCGGAAATAATTCAGGGTGCCCACGTAACGATCGTTGAGCGTCTTGAAGACATAAGCAGCCAAGGGGTCGTCATCGCTTTGCGGCGGCTGCAAGACATCAGGGTCATCGCCGCGCATGATATTGACCCGGCGCTCGGCTGGGGACGAGGCATAGGCCACCAGCGCTTCAATCAAAGGAACCGTGCCGATATTCCCCGTAGCCGACGTGGCGAAGACCGGCACAGTCTTGAGCTCCGGCGAGCGCGATGCCTGGCGCATGCCCTGGCGGATCTCGTCAAATGATAGCGTTTCCTCTTCGAAATACTTTTCCAGTAGCTCGTCGTCCGCTTCCGCCGCCGCTTCCATCAATTCCATATTGGCTTCTTCGAGCGCGTCGGCGTACTCGGCCGGCAAGTCTGACGGCGAAGACCCGGCTTCGTAGTAGGCCTTCTGGGTCAACGCGTTCGCCACGCCTTTGAAGTCGGCTTGCGCGCCGATGGGCAGCATCACCGGTATGAACTTGTAGTCTTCAAACTGGCTGCGCAGCTGCTCCAGCACTTGCTCAAAGTTGGCGTTCTCACGGTCCATCTTGTTGATCACGACGATCACCGGCTGCTCGCTGGCGCGGGCGTATTCCCAGGCCAACTCAGTGCCGACTTCGACGCCCGAAACGGCGTCAACGACCACCACAACCGAGTCGGCAACCAGGATGGCATTCTTGAGCTCGCCCTGAAAATCGGTGAAGCCGGGCGTATCCATGATATTGATCTTGACATCGTCAAACTCAACGGGCGCCAAAGATGTGGAGAGCGACAAGCCGCGCTCGCGTTCCTCATCGTCCCAATCCGAGATCATATTCTTTTCCGAGATATGTCCCATGCGGGTGGTGGCGCCGGTGTTGTACAGCAGCGCTTCAACCAGCGAGGTCTTGCCACAACTTTGATGCCCGACTAGAGCGACATTTCTGATGTTTTCAGTCTGATATGCTTTCATGTGGGGGTCGCCTCCCAATCAGCGCCTGCCATTTGCCTGCGCGCGAACAGAATCCGACTCAACAGGAGCCGACAATAGGAAGGATTTTATAGGCGCGCAAGCCGATTGTCAAAGTCGCAGTTTGCGCTTGGGTGGCCGATCCATGGCCACAGGTTAGCGCCTGCGCAAGTAGCGACCTTGAGATAGTATTGACTAGCTTCATACACATGCTCAGCCAATTCAAAGAACCCGCGTACTTCCCGGAGGAGAATCAGTTGCGTAATATCGCCGCGAATCTCCTGATTGCATGCCTCGCCATCGTACTCACGCTCGTCCTGCTGGAGGCCTTGGTGCGTCTTGCCGGCTCCACCGACGCCGACGGACGATTCTCTTTCCTGGACTTCACTTTGGAGCCCCTGGGCTTGCCCTTGGAAAAACTGCGCGCTCCCGTCCAGCAATATCTGGACCTGGAAGATATTTCCACGGTCATCTATGACGAGCGTCTCGGTTGGACCTACCGACCGCATAGCGTGCGCCAAAACGGCGCCTTTACGATTAATGGCGCCGGCATCCGCGCCCAGCGCGAATACAGCCAACTGCCGCCTGCGGATCACCTGCGCATCGCTCTGTTTGGCGATTCATTCACCGCCGGCGACGATGTCAGCGACGCTGAAGTATGGGGCGCGCGCCTCGAGCTGCTGCTTCTCAATGCCGGCATACGCGCGGAAGTCTTGAACTTCGGCGTCGGCGCCTATGGCATGGACCAGGCCTATCTGCGCTGGCTGCATCAGGGCAAGGCTTTTGAGCCGGACATCGTGATATTCGGCTTGCAGCCCGATAACCTCAAGCGCAATCTCAACATATTTCGCCAATTGATGAATAGAAGCGGTCCGCCGCTGACCAAACCCCGCTTCGCGCTTGCCGATGGCGGGCTGGACCTGCTGAATTCGCCCGCGCTGCCGCCGGATCAACTGGTCGCCGCCTTCGAGCATTTCGCGGATCAGCCGCTGGCAGACTATGAGTATTACTATCGCAGCCGCTACCAGGCATCGAACTGGTGGGCGTCCAGCCGGCTCGCCAGTTTGTTGTATGAAGCGCTGAAACAAGAGGACGCCAGCCCAGATATGTACGGTAGCGTTGGCGAAGGCGGGCAACTGGGCAAAGCCATCATCGACGCCTTTGCCGCGGACGTCATGGAAGAAGACGCGGCCTTTATCGCGCTGCACTTGCCCTTGCAAGCCCACCTGGTTTGGCGGCTCAATGGCATCGCCGCGCCCTTTCAATTCCTGCTTGATCACTGCCGCGAATCTTATAACTACATCCCGTTTGAAGACCACTTGCAGCCCGACCACGCCAACGACGAATTCTGGAGCGCTACCAAGCACTATGGGCCGGAGTTAAACGCCCTGCTGGCCGAGACCGTAGCGCAAGAAATCCAATCGTGCCTCCAAAGCGAAGCGTGCAGCCTGTCTCGCTTCGACGACTATTCCGCATTTCAGATCGCGGGCGATCTCGCGCGGGGCTAATTCAGCCAATCATCATCCCGAATCCCAATATTACTTTGACTGTCATCGTGCTAGAATCTCAGCTTACAGTGGAGACGTTGAAACGTAATATGCCAATGACCTTTAGAGACCTCCGATTCCACTATGCTGCCACAGATCTCAGCGCGGATTCTTCCTTCATGGGCCAGTTTCGCGTATGATGGTAGCCTGGCTAGACGAGTTGTGCCTTGTGAATAGAGAGAATGAATGATCGGGAAAATAGCGAAAGGCGCTCTGGCTGTTTGCGTCATCGTTTTGCTAACGCTGGCGACTCTGGAGCTGAGCATACGTCTGATAGGCTACACGGATTCAAACGGTCAGTTCCTTATCTTTGACCGTACTTTGCCGCCTTATGTTGTGCCGCTCGACAGGATAGAGAGTGAATTACAGGAATACTTCAATAACAAGGAAGCGGTAACCCTTATTCCCGATCCCGCAACAGGATGGACTTATCGCCCGAATTCAAAACGCCAGGATGGGACGTTTACGGTTAACGGCGCCGGGCTGCGGGCCCTGCGCGAATATACAATGAAGCCCGCAGCCGATACGCTGCGCATCGCGCTATTTGGCGATTCATTTGTTGCCGGGGACGAAGTTACAGACGAAGAAGCATGGGCTTTGCTCCTCGAGCAAGAGCTCAACCGGGCGGGTCTCAAGGCGGAAGTGCTTAACTTCGGAGTCGGCGGATACAGCATGACGCAGGCCTTTCTCCGCTGGCAATCGCTCGGCAAGCGTTTCTCGCCCGACATGGTAATTTTCGTATTTCAAGCTGAAAATCTTGACCGAAACGTGAATGTATTTCACCAACTCTACTGGCAAGGCGGCGCGGTATATTCCAAACCTCGCTTCATCATTGAAGACGGAAGTTTATCGCTAGGTTCTGTTGATATTTAGCATTGGCATTTTCATAAATGTGTAAAATAGTCTTATGACAAGCATAAGACTAGCTGACGAACAGTGGACGAAAATTCGGGATTTCCTGAAGCAAGACCCAAATGTTTATTTGGGTAACGAGGCCAATTGCCGCCTGTTCGTTGAAGCGGTGATATGGATATGTCGCAGTGGCGCGCAGTGGCGTTTGCTCCCAAGCGAATACGGCAAATGGAATTCGGTTTACAAACGCTATGCCGGCTGGTGCGAGAATGGCGTTTGGGAACGGATGATGGCAGCCTTCGCTGATGACCCGGATATGGAAAATGGGATAATCGACAGCACGATTGTACGTGCTCACCCCTGTGCCGCCGGCGCCCAAAAAAAGTGAGGAGCAAGCCTTGGGTCGCAGTCGCGGGGGTTTCAGCAGCAAGATACATGCCGCGGTTGATGCTTTGGGCAATCCCTTGCGTTTCTGCTTGAGTCCTGGTCAGGCTCACGACATCAATCAGGCCAGGGAGTTGGTGGAAGGCTTTGCCTTTCAGCGAGTTATCGCGGATCGGGGCTATGCCTCTCAAGAATTTGTGGACAGCTTGCTTGAAAGAGGCATAGAAGTGGTGATCCCACCGCATCCGCGTGCCAAAGAGCAGCGAGAATACGATAGATGGCTCTATCGCGAGCGGCATCTGGTGGAATGTTTCATCAACAAAATCAAGCATTTTCGCCGTGTCTTTTCTCGATTCGAGAAACTCGATTCATCTTATCTTGGTTTTCTGCACCTTGTCGGTACACTCATATGGTTACGATAGAATGTCAACAGAACCTAGTCAACTCGCCGGTCATTCCTCCGGAGGACTTGCTGGACGTGATGAGAGCATTCGACAGCCATCCCCTGGCTACGCATGAAGCATTCTACAAGGGCCGTGACGCTTCGTCCCCGATATGGAGGATGAGCCGCGTGGCGGGCCTGCTATATGACACAATAAGTCACTTGAATGCTGTGGTTGCGCCGGCGCATGTGTACGGACCCGATAGCGAACGAGGGCAACTGGGAGAGGCGATAGTTGGCGCCTTTGCCGCAGATGTAGCCAGCAGCGACGCGACATTCACGGTGCTCCACTTACCGCGCAAAGACCACTTCAGAGCGTTCCACGATGGCGAGCGAGCGCCCTGGCAATTTCTGCTTGACCACTTCCAGGATGTATACCACTTCATTAACGCTGAGGATTTCCTGGGAGCCGAATACACCGACGATTCCTACTATCAGCCTGGCTGGCACTACGGTCCTGAAATCAACGCGCGAATCGCCGAAGTTGTGTCCATGGAACTTGTCACGTGCATACAAGAGGATACTTGCCAATTGCCGCACTTTGAGAATACCAGCGACATTTGGAAATAGCGCTTCTTGACTTAAGCTGTATTCAGAGCATTCTCAACGCGAATGGCGTGGAATCAGCAACAACGCCGTGATACTATAGTCGCCAGAAATCCAATACGAAAAACAAGGCTCCGTCCATGACCTCCAACGACTTCCTATTCCGTGACGGCATTGACCAAATTGACCCCGAAGTTGCCGAGCTCATCCGCCACGAAACCGCCCGCCAACAAGACAAGCTCATCTTGATCCCGTCGGAGAGCACGGTGCCCGCTGCCGTGCGCAATGCCCTCAGCTCTCCTTTCCACAACCTTTACGCCGAAGGCTATCCGCTGTCAAACTCGCGCCGGATGAGACAAGCCCAGATACTCGATTACGAACAGCGACTGCCCGAATTCCGCCGCAACGCCGATCAGCGCTATTACAAAGGCACGGAATACGCCAACATTCTGGAATCGCTGGCGCGGCGGCGCGCGGCCGAGCTCTTCCAGGGCAACGGTTTCAGCGCCGACGATCTATACGCAAATGTGCAGCCGCTTTCGGGCGCGCCCGCCAACAACGCCGTTTATTCCGCGCTGCTGGATGTCGGCGACACCGTCATGGGCATGGACTTGATCATGGGTGGCCATCTGACGCATGGCAGCCCGGTCAATCGCAGCGGCATTAACTACAACATCGTCAGCTACTCCATTAACCCGGAGAGCGAAAAACTCGACTACGAACAGATGATGCAGCTGGCGCTGGAGCACAAGCCGCGCCTGATCATCGGCGGCTTCAGCAGTTATCCTTTCGCCGCCGACTGGGACGAATATCGCAAGATCGCCGATACGGTTGGCGCTTACTTGCTGGCTGATGTCGCCCACGTGGCCGGTCTGATCGCCGCCGGCGTTTACCCCAACCCGGTCGGCATCGCCGATGTCGTCAGCTTCACCACCCACAAGACGCTTAACGGTCCGCGCGGCGCGGTTCTCATCACCCACCGGCGCGACCTGTCCAGCAAGCTCGACCGCGCAGTTTTCCCCGGCGAACAAGGCGGGCCGCATATTAACGCCATGGCGGGTTTGGCGGTCGCCCTGCGTCTGGCCACGACCGAGCAATTCCGCGCAATGCAAGCGCAAACTCTGATCAACGCCGAGCGGCTGGCGGCCAAGCTGAGCGAGCGCGGCTTTCGTGTGCCCTACGGCGGCACGAACACGCACTTGCTGCTCCTTGATTGCAAGTCAGTTGTCGGCGCGGATGGAACCAAACTGAGCGGCGACATGGCCGCGCGCATCCTCGACCTGGCTGGCATCGTCGTCAATCGGCAGACGATCCCGGGCGATACGTCGGCCCTGCGCCCCAGCGGCATCCGCCTCGGCGCCACCTGGCTGACCCAGCGCGGCATCAACGAAGCTCAAATCGACGAGCTCGGCGACATCATCGCTGACGTGCTGGGCGCTTGCCTGCCCTTCAGCTTGACCGGCCGCGTTCGTCCATTGGCGCGCGCCAAGATTGACTTTGACCTGCTGCAAGCTGCGCAGCGGCGATCGCGCGCCCTCTCCGCCCAACTCGGCATTGATACGGACGCCGCGGCCGATGGCTACCCGCACTTCTATCAGCTGGATCACGACGCGGTTGAGAGCTGCCTCGAAATCAGCGTTAGCGGCGCGCCGTCTCTAACTGGAGATTTCCTGCAAATGGTCCTGTCCAGCGATGCAGCCGCGCTCAAAGACGGCGAGCGACAGCCGACGCGCGTCCTCGAGAAGGACGGCAGCGCTATGGCAAGCGGCAGCGTCGAACGGCTTTCCAAGACCAAATATCGCCTGACCCTGGCCGGGTGGGCCGATCGCGCCGTCGCCTGGATGCGCAGCCTCAGTGACGGCTTCGTCCTATTCGACGACTCTGACGTACATGCCAAGGCGCCCGGACCTGTGTCCGTGCGTGTGCTAGGCGCAGGCGAGCCGGAAATGCTGGCGGATAGCGCCGGCTACGCCGACAAAACTTACTGCATCGGCATGAACGGCGAGCTTTATCCGCGCCAACCCGCGGCCGATCTGCCGAAGTTTGAACCGGAGGTCGCCGCCGTAGACATGCTGCAGGAGACGCCATTGCACGCGCTGCACCTTGACTTGGGCGCGAAGATGGCGCCCTTCGCCGGCTACGATATGCCGCTTTGGTATCGCTCGGTCAGCGAAGAGCACAGCGCCGTCCGCAGCAGCGCCGGCATATTCGATGTGGCGCATATGGGCGTTTTCGACATCCGGGGCAGCGGCGCGGAAGATTTCCTCGATCAGATTACCACCAACGATGTCAAGCGCCTTAAAGTCGGCAGCTCGCATTACACCTACTTCCTCGATGTGGACGGCATCCCGCTTGACGACCTGATGATTTACCGGCTGGCGGAAGCACACTTCCTGGTGGTGGTCAACGCCTCCAATAACGACAAAAACTGGCAATGGCTGCAAGCCCTCATCAAAGGCGAGGTGATGATCGACCCACGCCACCCGAGCCGGCGTCTGTCCGGCACGGACCGCTTCCAATTGCGCGATCTGCGCCTGCGGCAATGGGGCGCTGAGCGGCGCGTCGATATCGCCTTGCAAGGCCCAAAGAGCCGCGACTGCTTGCTCTCGCTGGACGGCAGCGCCGACGACAAGGCGCGTATCAAGCGGCTGAAATGGGCGGGTGTGACGCAGGTTACGCTCGGCGGCTTCGACCTGATCGTCTCGCGCACCGGTTACACCGGCGAGCGCGTCGCTTACGAGCTCTTCGCGCATCCCGATCAAGCGGCGCCGCTCTTCCAGGCGCTGGTTGCTGCCGGCGTGACGCCCTGTGGCTTGGCCGCCCGCGACAGCCTGCGCACCGAAGCTGGTCTGCCGCTCTATGGGCTGGAACTGGCCGGCGAGCTCAATATGAATCCGGCCGATGCCGGCTTCGGCGCCTACGTAAAGCTGTACAAACCATTCTTCATCGGCAAGGCCGCCTTCATCGCCCACGAAGCGCAGCGCAAGTTCCAGGTTAGCCGCTTCCGCATGGACAACCGCGGCGCGCGCCCGGCCCATTATGGCGACCCCATCGTCAGCCCGCGCGGGCGCGTCGTCGGCAAGGTCACCAGCTGCAATATCGATTCGGAAGGTTACCAGCTCGGGCAGGCGCTGATGGAAAAGGGCTTCCGCAAAGTGGGCACGCAACTGGCGCTCTACGCCGGCACAGCCCGCGCCAAGACGACCGATCTGGGCAATCTCTCGCTCAGCGAGCGCATCAAGATGCCGGAGCCGGTCACGATCCTGACACGTTTTCCCCGGCGTAAGTGAGACGCAACCGCAGCGCTAGCGGCCGCCGCTCTCGTTGCGACCGAGGATCTCGGTGATGCGATCGTGATGGGCGAAGAGCACAAGTGTATCGCCGCCGCGCACCACGATGTCGCCGTTGGGGTGAACATCGGGCAAGCTGTCGTTTCCCTTGTGCAGCAGGACGATATCCGCGCCTTCGCTGTCTTGAATCGCGCCGACAGTTTGACCGTCCATGAAGGAATTATCTCGGACGACCAAACGGATCATGCTGTATTCCATGCCCGCAATATGCAAGTTCTGCGTAATCTCCGCGCCCACCGCCGCGCCGGCAAAGGCCGGAGCCGCCAGGTCGGACGCGCTTAATACTTCAACGCGGAAAAAGCGCTCGATCTGCTGCGCCAACTGACGATCCCACATACGCGTCACCACCCGGACTTCCGGATTCATGTCGCGCACGCGCATGGTGACTTCGAGATTCACGTGGTCGTCTGAAGTAGCGACCACCACCGCTGAGGCCCGGCTCAGCCCGGCCGTTTCCAACGCCTGAACCTGCCGGCCGTCGCCCGCAATCAAGGGCACATCAACATCATGCAGCGCTTCGTGAGCCTCCTTGCTAACGCCCAGGTCCACCGCCACGACTTCGAAACCCATCTGCGTGAGCTCGCGCACGATTCGCATGCCGGTATGGCCGATGCCGACCACGATAATATGCCTCTTGAAAGTTGATGCCACTGCTGCCTCCCAGGCGCTGCGCCTTTCCTCGCGATTGATGAAGAGCCGCAGAAAATCCGCCGCGCCCCGCCCCACGATATACACAGCCAGCAGCGGCTGTATATACCAGAAGATAATCAGATAAGGCTCTTCCGGCACTTCTATCGAGGCTTCCAGCACCATCAGCGCCAGCATGATATAAGGCATGTCGACATAATTCAGCGGCTCATTGTCGGAGAAGTCGTTGTTGAGCTTCATGTAGATGTAGCCGCCGAGAAAAACGGCGAGAAAGAAGATGAACAGCGGTCGGCGAAACTCGCGAAATAACGCGCGTGTATCATGCCAGCCCACGCGCAGGATTCGCAACTGTCTCGATTGCTTGCCAAGCGGCACTGCCTCAACGAGTTTGTGGCTGGGCACTTGCGCTCCCTATCTATATTGCCGCGGCTATTATAATGGTTTGAGCAAGACTAAGAAAGTGAAATCCTAGTATTACACAGTTGACGCACGCTGATTCAGATCAGGCCATTCTGCAGCAGATAAATCAGCAGCGACAAGGTAATCGGGCTGACCATCGTTGTGGCCATGATCAGGTTGAGCGCCAGATCCTGGTCGGTCCCGAATTCGTGAGCCAGCACGATGGTCATGACCGCGGTAGGCATACCCGCCTGCAAAATGAAGGCGAAGCGCGCCGCGCCCTCCAGTCCAAAGAGTGACGCAAAGAAAACCGCCAGCAGGGGCGCCAGCAGCAAGCGGATCGCGCTGGCCGAGAAGACCAATCTCCAGCCGCTGGGTTTTCCCAGCCCGCCCAGCTGCAAGCCCAGCAATACCAACATCAAGGGGATAGACGCGTCCGCCAGCAACTGCGAGGTGCGGCCCAGCGCCGGCGGCAGCTCGTTGATGCCCAGCCCCTTGAGCCCGAAGGCCAGCGCCAGGGCGTAGACTGACGGCGTGCGCAAAATGCTGCTCAGCGACCCCAGTATAGAAGCTTTGCCCTTTGACGATATGTAGACGCCCAGCGTATAGGCCGTGGTCGAACCCGCCACATAGGCGATGACGGCGTAACTCAGCGCCTCAGCCCCAAAAGCAAAGCTGACGATCGAGATGCCGAAGTTGCCGCCGTTAAAGACAAAGGTCGAGACCAGCGCAGCGGCGCGCTCATCCGGCTTGATCTTCCCCCAGCGCAGCGCCAGGAAGGCGATAGACGCGACCGTCAGCGCCAGCGCCACCGTGCCGCCATACATGCGCAAGAAGTCCCCACCGCTGATATCACGCGTATACAGCGCGTTGAATGCCAGCGCCGGCGAAAAGACGTGGAACATCATACGCGAGATCATGACCGGGCTGGTGTCAAAGCGGCGCCGCAGATACAGACCGACGCCGGCAATCGCCAGCACCGGCGCCAAGTTGTCGATGAATATGTTGAGCAGCTCAATCACGGGATCTGTCATCCGCTCTGCGCGCGCAAAACAGAGCGCATGATACGAAGACTCGGCACAATGCTCAAGTGCGGCGCAAGAGTCAAGCGCGCATTCGTTGCTGAAATTTCACCACAGAGTTGCTCGCCCGTAATTCGGGGCAGCCACAAAAACACAACCATGTCGCGAATGCGTACGTCTAGATTGTTTCAGGGAATCGTAACTTCATCCGACTCGGATTATACGGTAAACCGCCGTGCCGGCCTTGATGATATAAACTGGTCATGGCTTTATTGCAGCACGCGGATACTGATTTGCGAAAGCCCGCTTTAGCTCTATATTGTACTTGCCACTGTTTCAATGGGTGCTCATGGTTTCGCAATAACCAATTACGCATTTGCATGAGGAGATGTCGCTTGGCATGATTATTTCCTAAGGCTTTCGAGGTTTTAAGGACTTTCCCGGCAGAAACAAGAGTGTTCGGGGCGACCCCTAAAGCCTTACACCAGGCTCTTGATGTTGAATATCGTTGCCAAAAGTCCGATCCCATTTCACCAATTAGTCGTAAAGCTACGAGCCAGTTTACTCCTGGTGTCGTGGACATCCAAGCGATCTGAGGCGCTAGCTCAAAATGTTCGATATGATTTAGCGCTTGTTGTTCTCGGTTTCTAATTCTTTGCTCTTGAACAAGTAGGTCAATTCTTAGCACTTCAAGTTCCTGACGAAGCCAAGTTGGGAGTTCTTCCGTCTTCCCCATTGCCTCTATCAATCTTGGGCGGCTGCTAGGTGAACCTTTCCAGTGATTCTGAACAATCATTTCCGCCGCGTCCTCTGTCTGAGAAAGCGCTTCCAGAAACGCCCGGCCTGATTGGGTTCTCAACGTAGTTTCCCGGAAGATATTTATTCCAAACTGCGCAAGTTCTTGATGAACCCGTTGCTTAACTTTAATTAATGCTTTTCTGTCGCGGTCATAATTCCGCAAGTTGCTACGAATCTCCATTTGTTGGGCATCTGGAACATTGGAAGTTCTTAGGGGAAAAGTAGCGGCTAGCATGGCTAGATTTGTCGCATCCGCCTTATCCGACTTGCCCTCTATTCGAAGTAGCGCCGTGACTTGAGCGGGATTGATGATGTGTACATTCAGACCAAGTTTTCGGCAAGCGTGATAAAAAGTCAAATGATAATTTGCGGTCGATTCTAGAACTATGAACTCTACTTTGTTCTGTTTGAGCCACTTTGCAGCTGCATTCGCTTTTGCCTGAGTCTGAGGTATCTGCCGAATTTCGTTTGTCTGTGATTTGAAGTTCAAAAGCGAGACAACGACATAGTCTGCGTCTACATCGCAACCTGCTGTGCAGTCATAGCGACCCGCCACAGCGAAATCGCCTTGCGAGATGCGAACGCGCTTATGTTTCGTAGGTTGTACCATTGAGCCAGTAATACAGCGGTGCAGAGGCGCTTTGAGGTTCTAAGACCTACTCTACTTTTGGGCATCAATTAAGTGCCAAGCGGCTCGTCAGTTCGCCTCCGTCCCAAACTCTGTAGGGCATACTTTCTGCCAAAGACACACGGGGATCGCGCACCGCACCAAAAGTCTACAAAAAAACTGCAAGTTGTGCTAGTTTCTGCTTTGATTCATTGAGGGGTTGTGAAAGTAGACACAGAAGGCACAAGGAAACCTACACCGAATTCGGCGACGAATGTGCGTTCCGCATCGAAAATCGTAGGGACGACCCATTGGGTCGCCCGTTGAACTTGATTGGTACATATTCGGGCGACCTGATAGCTCGCCCCTACCGTTTTCCAGCTTTTCTCTGTGCCCTCTGTGATCTCTGTGTTTAATTCAAATCCCCTAAATCCACATCCACACCCGCAAGCGCCTCAAACGTACAATCCCGCGCCGACAAGCCCAACTGCCGCTTCAAGCCCAGGAAGATATACACGTAACTCCCGCCCATGCGCCGCGCGCCAGCCAAGCCCAAGATCTCCACCACCCGCTCGATCGTCGCCGCATCCCCCTCGATCTCGGTGAAATTCCCGTAGGGCAGCTCGTCCAGCACCACCTCCGCGCCGTCCAGCGCATAGGTAGTCCGATACTTCTCGTAAATCAGCGCCACCTCATAGCCCAGCCGCTGCAAGATCACATCCATCAGCGCGAAATCACTGACCTCTACCTCCGCTTCAAATCGACTGGAGATGCCGTCCACCACCCGCTCATCAGCCTTGAATGTCAGGCGCACCGCATCGTCTTGCCGCAAGCGCAGCACCACCCCCTGCGCCGACAACATCCCGCCAGCGCTGTCATAGCGAAGGTTCCGCTCGAATAGCCGCGGCTTCACTAGCGTCGCGCCGGCCGCTTCCAGCGCGCTCTTCACGCTCGCCAGATCGGGCGTATGCAGCTTGACCTCGACCTCGCGCAGATTGGCCTCGTCCATCGCGGTCACCTCAGCGGTATCTCGCGGATCGCTTCGGGCAGATAGTCGTCAATCGCGTTGACGATGCTTGTATAGGGCGTCTCCGGCCGATCGGGCGCGACCATGATCCCGTGCACGTGCGTCCCCGCCGCCCGTTGAACCAGCCACAGACTGCGCTCGGCATAAGAGAGGCCGGCTTGATCGCCAAGCTGTTCGAAGCGCGCCCGCAGCAGCGCTTTCTCCAGCCGCTCCATACGCTCCCGATCCACCGCCAGCCGCAGCGGCTCATCCAAATTCACACCCTGAAATACAACTTGCATCGTGATTTCGCCGGTCTGGTATTCAATGACGCGCGCCACCGAATGCCGCACCCGGCGCTCGGCGTAGTACGCCGATACCTGCAGCACACTCATCACGCCGGCTCGGCTGGCAGCCCGCTCCAGATCCGGAAAGCCCAGTTGGCTCGCCAGCAGAAATACATCCGTACCGTCAAATGGCATTTATTGTTGATTGCATGAGCCAGATATTTCCCACTACAGAGAACGCAGAAAGCACAGCGTTGGATGGCCATGGGCCAGGCTCTGTGTTCTCAGTAGAGCCAACTAGCAGATGCGAATTTCGCTGGATATTCCATCCGCAACAACGAGACACCCTTCCCTGATGATTCGGGGAAGGGCCGGGGATGGGGTAGAAAAACCGCAGTTCCTTAATTCTCATTACTCGCTTGGAACTAATTCATGTGCTCTCTGTGCTTAATTCTTTGCTTCCCGTGCCCAGCCGCGCTAAACCTCCAGCACGACCTTGCCGAATACCGCATTCTCCTCCAGTATCTGCTGGGCTTGTCGCGCCTCGCTCAGCGGCAGACGCGCGCCGATTACTGCCTTGATGTTGCCGGCGAAGACCTGCTCCATGAAGGCGACATAATCGCGATGCGGTCCCATCGTGCTGCCGATCAGCGAGATATGCCGCGCGAACAGCTGCGCCACATTGAGTTCGTACTGATAGCCGCTGGTGCCGCCGACGATCAGAATCCGCCCGTCGATGCGGCAAGCGCGCATGCTCTGCCCCAGGGTCGCCGCGCCGACATTATCGACCACCACATCAACCCCGCGCCGATTCGTCAACCGGTATATGGACCGCGACCACTGCGGCTCGTCTTCGCGGTTGATCGCTGCGTCCGCGCCGATCGCTTCGGCTTGCGCGCATTTTTCGGCGTCGCTGCCGACCACGTACACCTTCGCCCCGGCCAGCTTGGCGATCTGAATGCTGATGCTGTTGACGCCGCCGCCCGCGCCTACAATCAAGACGGATTCGCCCGCCTGCAAGCCGCCCCGCGTGATCAGCGAATGCCAGGCGGTCACACCCACCAGGCCGACCGCCGCCGCCTCGCAGAAGTCGAAATCGGCCGGCATCTTCATCAAGTTGCGCTGCGGCAGGACCACATACTCAGCCGCCGTCCCGCTGTGATGCTCGCCCAGGATGGCGATGCGCGTCTGATTCTCCAACCCGCTGTAGAGCGCCGGATCGTCGGGCGCTACGATGGTCGGGTCAATGCAGACGCGATCGCCCGCCGCTACCGTCGTCACGCCTTCGCCCAGCGCGTCCACTACGCCGGTCCCATCGGCGCAGACGACATGAGGAAAGTCCAAGTCCAGACCCCGCCAGCCGGCGCGCACCCAGAGGTCCAAGCGGTTCAGCGCTGCCGCTTTGATCTTGATCCGCGCCTCGCCATAGCCCGGCTCAGGCGCCTGCAAATCTTCTACATAGTCGACGACCTCAGGGCCGCCGTGTCCCGTCAAAACTGCTGCTCTCATCGCAACCCCAATTCCTTGCGAGCGATCACCATGCGCTGGATCTCGCTCGTGCCTTCGTAAATTCGTGTGATGCGCGCATCACGATAATAACGCTCGATTGGCAATTCCTTGCTGTAACCCATACCGCCATGGATCTGCAGCGCCTCGTCAGTAACGAATGCAGCCGTCTCGCTGCAGAACAATTTCGCCATGCTGGCTTCGGTCGTGTAGCGTCCGCCGGTCGCCAACGCCCGCTCCTTGGCGATAATCGCCTGGTAAATCAATCCGCGGCCGGCTTCAATCCGCGTCTTCATATCGGCGATCTTCTGCTGGATCATTTGATAGCTGCCGATTGGCGCGCCGAAGGCCTCCCGTTCCCGCGCATAGACCAGCGCCGCATCATAAGCCGCCTCGGCGATGCCCAGCGCCTGTGCCGCAATGCCGATGCGCCCGGCGTCGAGCACGGTCATGGCGATCTTGAATCCTTGCCCCAGGCCGCCCAACACATTCTCAACCGGGCAGGCGTAATCCTCGAAGATGATTTCGCTGGTGGCGCTGGCGCGTATGCCGAGCTTGGGCTCGGTCTTGCCGCGACTGAAACCCGGCCGGCTCGTGTCAATCAGAAAGCAGGTGATGCCGCGATGCTTCTCGTCGGCCGCAGTCATGGTGAAGAGCACGATGCGGTCAGCGAAGGGCGCGCTGGTCACCCAGCTCTTGCGCCCGTTGATGATGTAGTGCGTTCCGGCTTCGTTCAGCAAGGCGCGGCTGGCCATATTGCCGGCATCGCTGCCCGACATCGGCTCGGTCAAGCTGTAAGCGCCGATCTGCTCGCCGCTGGCCACAGGCGTGATCCATTCGCGTTTCTGCGCCTCCGTGCCAAACCAGAGGATGCCATTGCAGTAGAGCGAGTTGTTGACGCTGAGGATGGTGCTGTGGCTGGCGTCGGCCTTGGCGATCTCGATCATCGTCAGCACATGCGCCAGCGTATCCATGCCGGCGCCGCCATATTCCTCCGGCATCTCAATGCCCATTAGACCCATCTCGCCCATCTTGCGCACCGTGTCCAGCGGGAACTCGCCCGATTCGTCGTACTCGGCCGCCACCGGTGCGATCTCGCGCTGGGCGAAATCCCGCACAGCCGCCAGCAGCATCTCGTGCTCATCCGTCAACGCCAGACTCAGCGGGCGCGTCATTTCGTTTAGGACCATATAGTCCTTCCTCGCTGATTCGCTTTCCGCAATCAGCCTCCCATTATAACATTCAAACAGACGTAACCGTTGCACTCTGTCTCGATTGGCGTGGAAAATTGCGAAGACATAATGTCGATCAAAGATAACACTCTGTGTACTCTGTGTGTACTTGCCTTCCTCGATGGTGAAGAAACCTGTGCAGAACTCGACAAGAGTGATAATCCGCGAGAATTGCCACAGTCGTCTCGAACAGGACCGCGAATGAATTGGGCATGACTGACATCAAACTTAATCACCTGGCCATCGTCGTCGACGACATGGATGCCGCGCTGCGATTCTGGCGCGAAAACCTCGGCCTGACGCAAGCGGGCGATGTGCAGTCGGTTCCCGCCGAAGCCGTGGACATCGCCTTCCTGACGCTGGGCGACGCCCACATTGAACTTATCCAGCCGACGACAGCCGACAGTGGCGTGGCCGAATACCTGGCCAAGCGCGGACCCGGCATGCACCATCTCTGCCTGGAAGTCCCCGACCTGGACGCCAAGCTCGCGCAACTTGGCGAAAGCGGATGCGAGCTGATCAACGAGAGTCCGCGCGAACGCGATGGCCGGCGCTACGCCTTCATCCACCCCAAGAGCGCGGGCGGCGTCTTGCTGGAGTTGTACGAAACGATTCCGACTGATAACAGGGAGTGACAAAATGAGGCGCTGCCTGGCAGTGCTGCTCGCCATTTCGCTCACTGCCGCCGTCGCCGCGCAAGATTCCGCCTGCCCGGCGCCTCAGACTGAAGCGCTTGCCGCAATAGTCTCCCACTGCGCCGAGCAATCGCCTGGCACACTCTGTCTGGGCCATCCTACCGTAGCGGCCATACAGGGACAATCTGACCTGGACTCGCCGACCCTGCATCAGCCCGGCGATACCCTGCCGATCGACAGCGTGGACTGGCTGAGCGTAAGCACGGAAGAGCGAACATGGGGGGCTGCGCGCGCCATCTTCCCCGCCTATGCCGGCGACAGTCTTGAGACGCGCGAATCCGCCCTGGTCGCCTATGGTAATGTGGCGCTCTTTTTTCCGCCTGCTGTTGAGCAGCCGTCGCCGCTGATTGACTTGACCGTCACCGCCGGCCGCGGCGCCTACCTGCGAGCGCTGCCGCATATTGACGCCGAAATCATCACGCCGCTGGCCGTGCGCAGCAAACTCAAAGCCATCGGCATGAGCCCGAATCGGAATTGGCGGCTGGTCTATGCGGCGCCCGATCAGCGCGGATGGATGAGCCAGTCGGTCGTTTCCACCACCAGCGATGCCCTGCCCGTCCTGGATGCCGACAGCGACGCGATTCCACTGTGGCTGCCCTGGCAGATCTTTGATTTCCACAGCGGCATTGATGACCCGCCCTGCGAAGGCAGCTGGGAGAGCGGCATTCTCTTGCAAGCGCCCAACTTCACCACGCCCGCCTATTTCGAAATCAACGGCATTCGCATCCTGCTCAGCGGAACCGCCTGGCTGCAAGCGCAGATCAGCAGCGGCGCGCTCATCCATATCATCGACGGTACGGCAAGCGTTACGGCGGCTGATGTCACGCAGGTAGTCAGGCGCGGCTTTCAAACCAGCGTAGCCATTGAGATGGCGGCGAAGCACAGCCTGGTCGCGGCTGGCGCGCCGACCGAAGCGGACGCATACGACTATCAGCGGCTGCTCAACCTGCCGATAGAGACGCTGATCCACCCCAGCCGCGTCAGCCTGGCGGTGTATTCGCTGGCGACGCCCGCGCCACAAGACGGCAGTAGCCCGCTCGCCTACATCAGCTCGGAAGACCCCTGCAAGATCGTCGCCGGCCCGGACGGCGCCAATATGCGTTCCCGTCCCGATCCCGCAGCGCCCATCATCGCCGTCATGGCGCACAGCGATAGCGCCCAGCCCCTCTCCCGCGGCATCGGCGCCGACAGCTTGCCTTGGTGGAAACTCGCCAATAGCGTCTGGGTCCGCATTGACGCCACCAATTTCGGCGGCAATTGCAACGACGTCCCGCTCATACTTCCCGGCAACTGATTGCTTGCCCTCCTTCGCCAAATTGCGTAAGAATAGACACGGTAAACACATCAATACCTATAGGGGTATATGTATAAGAGCATTCGAAAGAGGCTGATATGGCTGAAGCATTCGTCTCAAAGCAACACGCCGAACGCCACGACCACAACCGCAAGACGGTCAATCGCCTGCGCCGCATCCAGGGCCAGCTGTCGGCATTAGAAGATATGATCGTCGCCGATCAAGGCAGCTGCGAAGAGCGCGTGCTGCGCGCCCGCACCATCGAAAAAGGCATGAGCAGCCTGATCAATCATCTCTTTGACTGTTACATTGAAAATACGCTGCAAGGCGAGTTGGCCGACGACCCAGCCGCCGCCGCCGCCGATTTGCAGAAAATCCTCAAACTGATCAACAGTTGACCGGGGGAGCATCCGATGACCACGAAGGAAATCAAGCTGCCAGTCACCGGCATGACCTGCGCCATGTGCCAGAAGAATGTCGAGCGCAGCCTGGCGAAAGCCGAGGGCGTGGCCGATGTCAGCGTCAATCTGGCGACCGAGCAAGCCACCGTCCAATACGATAACCGCCAGCTGAAAACCAGCGATCTGGTCGCGCGGCTGGATGGCGCGGGCTACGGCGTCGCCAGCGCCTCGCTCGACCTGCCCATCACCGGCATGACCTGCGCCATGTGCCAGAAGAACGTCGCGCGCGCCCTCAACAAAACCGATGGCGTCATCAGCGCCGCCGTCAACCTCGCCAGCGAAAAAGCCAGCGTGACTTACCTGCCCGGCCTGGCGCGCCGCCGCGATCTGGTCGACGCGGTGGAGAACGCGGGCTACGGCGTCATCGACACGGCCGCCATGGACGCCCCCGACGATGCCGAAGCCGCCGCCCGCCAAGCCGATATCGCCCGACAGACGAGCCTGGTCAAGATCGGCGCCGCCTTCACCATCCCGCTGACCCTGCTCAGCATGACCCGCCACTTTATGCATCAGATTCCGTTTCTGATGGACAACTTCGGCTGGCTGGCGGGCGACATCTGGCTCTTCATATTCGCCGCGCTGGCCACGCCCGTCGTGCTGCTGCTCGGCAAGCAATACCTCAGCGGCGCGCTCAAATCGCTGCGCAACGGCAGCGCCAACATGGATGTGCTGGTGTCGATGGGCTCCTTCGCCGCTTACCTCTACGGCATCATCGTGCTGCTGGGCCTCGTCTTCGACTTCTCCGACGTGGTCGGCAAATCCGACTACTTCGAATCCGCCGCCGTCATCCTCACGCTGATCACCCTGGGCAAATTGCTGGAAGCGTGCGCCAAAGGCCGCACCAGCGCCGCTATCAAAAAGCTGATGGGCCTGGCGCCCAAGACCGCCACCTTGCTGAGCGACGGCCGCGAAAAGTCGATCCCCATCGACGATGTCCTGCCCGGCGATCTGCTGCTGGTCAAACCCGGCGAGCGCATCCCGGTAGACGCGGTCGTTAGCGAGGGCAACTCGGCGCTGGATGAATCCATGCTCACCGGCGAAAGCCTACCCGTCGACAAATCCGCCGGCGCCGAGGTCATCGCCGGCACAATAAACCAGCACGGCCGCCTGATCATCGAGGCGCAGCGCGTCGGCCGCGACACCGTCCTGGCGCAGATCATCCGCCTGGTGGAAAACGCCCAAGCCAGCAAAGCGCCCATCCAGGCCGTGGCCGATCGCGTCGCCGCCTACTTCGTGCCGGCTGTCATCGCGCTCGCCGTCATCACGCTCATCGGCTGGCTGACCATCGGCGGCGCAGCCTTGCCGACAGCCATCCTCAATATGATCGCCGTGCTCGTCATCGCCTGCCCCTGCGCACTCGGTCTGGCCACACCCACCGCCATCATGGTCGGCACGGGACGCGGCGCGGAAAACGGCATCCTCTTCCGCGACAGCGAAGCCCTGGAACGCGCCGGCGCGCTGGATACCGTGCTGCTCGACAAAACCGGCACCATAACAGAAGGCAAACCAGCACTGGCCGAAATCATCCCGGCGCCCGGCGTCAGCCAACACAGGCTGCTGCAATTCGGCGCCTCAGCCGAAGCCGCCAGCGAACACCCCATCGCCCTGGCGCTGCTTGACGAAGCCAAAGCGCGCGGCATAAATCTGCTGCCTCTGCAAGACTTCCAAGCCATCCCCGGCGGCGGCATCCAGGCCACAATCGACGGCGCGCAGGTCTTGCTGGGCAGCCGGCGCTTCATCAGCGAGCGCGGCATCGACATCTCGGCCATCGCCGGCCATATCAGCGAGCCGCAAAGCCGCGGCTTGTCCGTCGTACTGCTGGCGCTGGACGGCAAAATCACCGGCGCGCTGGCCATCGGCGATACGGTCAAACCCTCGTCCCAAGCCGCCATCCAGGCCATGCAAGCGCGCGGACTCGACATCACCATGATCACCGGCGACAACCGCCAAACCGCCCAAGTCATCGCCCGCGAACTGGGCATCTCCAAGGTCATGGCCGAGGTGCTGCCAGCGGAGAAAGCCGGCGCTGTCGAGCGGCTGCAAGCGGGTGGCGCGAGGGTCGCCATGGTCGGCGATGGCATCAATGACGCGCCCGCCCTGGCTCAAGCCGATATCGGCTTCGCTATCGGCGGCGGGACCGATATCGCCATCGACGCCGGCGACATCACCCTGGTCCGCGGCGACCTGACGGCCGTGCCGACTGCGCTCGATCTCAGCCAAGCCACCCTGCGTACCATCCACCAGAACCTCTTCTGGGCTTTCATCTATAACATCGTGCTGATTCCCGTGGCCATGCTGGGCGGCCTGCTGCCCATGTTCGCGGCGGCGGCCATGGCCTTCTCGTCTGTGTTCGTGGTGAGCAATTCGCTCAGGCTGCGGGGGAAGCGGCTGCCATTTTTCGGTTAGATTCGAGTCAGTCATCGGCCGGCTCTAATAGAATATCGTAAGAGTTTCAGTGAAATACTTTACATCGTCTCAATCCGTAGTAGAGTGAACACTGTGTATTCATCCAAGACTTAAGGTACGTCGCATGCCTATTCCTGATTCTCAACTTCTACGATGGTCTAATCAAGGAGCGACACAACAGTCGCAGAACACATACGCGTCGATCAAGAATGCGCTGCGCGGTTCCTTCTACATGAGCGGAAAGCCATTTGAGATTTATTTGCAAGGGTCGTACGCCAACGCCACAAATATTCGAGCTGACAGCGACGTAGATATAGTTGCTGAACTCAATTCTCCCGAGTGGAACAATCTCAGTGCGTTTCCTGAGTATCAGCGCTCTTCGTACGGAAGCTCAGGTAAGTCAGCGGAAGAGACCTGGCGCGAATTCCGCGCAAGTGTCATATCCGCATTGAAGACGCACTATGGAACGGGTGCAGTAGAATCGAAGAACCGCTGTGTTCGCGTCAGAGGTAACAGCGGCCGGTTGCAGGCGGATGTTGTGGTCTGCCTATCGTATCGTCACTACAGCCGTTATCGCTCAGCGCATGATAGCAAGTCAGGCTTGGGCATCACATTCATTGATTTGGAAACGAACAATTGGATCAACAATTATCCGAAGCTTCACAAAGAAAATGGCAGTGCTAAGAACGAATACGGACGGACTCGAAACAATTACAAACCAACCATTCGGATGTTTAAGAACGCGCGGAACAGGCTTATAGACCATAGACAGCTCTCCGAATCAACTGCCCCGTCGTATTTTGTCAAATGTCTGCTTTACAATGTACCTAATCCGCAGTTTCACGCATCCCGTCAAGCAAGGTATCCTGTCCTGGCTCGAACAAAAGCTAGCAACTAATGCGGCCCAGACATTTAACTGCCAGAATGAACAGGACACCCTTTTTGGCACTGAAACTACTCAATGGAATCCTGATGACGCTCGCACGCTCGTACGCGGTCTGCAAAATCTGTGGCGGAATTATCCATAGTGCACGAGTATTCTTATAGTTCTGATGAACGTCGCAAATGGAATGTGTGGCTGTATGTCCTTAGCGTCACCCTGATTGGGATTCTGAATGTAGTAATTGCGGTAGTTGAGGGTTTGCATAGCGGATTGCTTGTAATCCAGCCGCCAACGACAATGGTGTTATTTGGCTTCATTCATAGACAATTTGTAAATAGGCTGTGGCGTCACAACTTGTGGCGCAAGGTAGGAATTGTAAGCGTACCGGACCTAGATGGTACTTGGAAAGGAGAAATCATCTCTTCTTTCGAAAACAATCCAGGACAGTCGTTAGAGGAGTCAGTAAAGAAATCGGTTGAAGTGAGGATTTTCCAGAGCTGGACACAAATGAGGATAGTGTGGAAGACTGACGAATCGGCTTCGTCTAGCGAAGTCGCTGCCATAGTGCGTCATGACAGGTCTAGTTGTGTCTTACATTACGAATTTCACAATGAACCGGATGAACTCGGCGTTGATACGATGGATCGACATAGGGGTACTGTAGTTTTGAATATTGGCGAAAACAAATTAACCGGACGCTATTACACAGATCGCAAGATTCTCACGAAAGGCCGTATATATCTTAAGCGAGATATCACGTCCTAGATTTGCTCAATTGCACGCCCAACTAGTATCAAATCGCTTGCGATCATTATCTCAACCCTTCACACTCCATCCATCATTCTCTGTCGCTGAATCCGCCGCATTTTAGCCGTATATCCCTCGGCGACCGTATAACAATTCGGTGCTGTGTGTGGCAAAAAGAGATTGCATGCTTGAATAGCCAAGTTATGGTATTCTCTTTGTATCTAGCAAAAGAGATGGTGTTTTGAGATATGACAGCGGCAAACTTTGAAAGTCGTACACTCTACGAATCCGATAATTTGCCGATTCTTCTCGGAATGGATTCCGATACAGTTGACTTGGTAGCTACCGACCCTCCGTTTAAGAAAGACAAGAAGTTTCAGGGGATCGGCGAAGCCGAAGGTCAGAAGATGGATGACACATGGCACTGGCACGGAGCGCCGCCTGGCACTAGTGGCGGAGAGAAAAAGTCAGATATTCACAAAGAGTGGCTTGACCACACCCGCGAGTATTGGCCTGCGTTGAATGAGACCATAGAAGCCGCGTATCATGCGCACTCGCCAAATATGGCGGCGTTCTTAGCATTTATGTCAGTACGGCTAATTGAGATGCATCGTATCTTAAAGCCAACGGGAAGTCTGTATTTGCACTGCGACCCGACTGCAAACTCTTACCTGCGTCTGATGCTTGACTCGATTTTTGGCGTTGACAACTTCAGGAATGAAATAGTGTGGTCATATCGTTCGGGAGGGGCAGGTAAGCGCTGGTTTGCTCGCAAGCACGACACATTACTCTTTTATGTCAAATCCAATGAATACACTTTTCATCTGCCTACTGAGCGCTCATATAACAGAGAATATAAGCCGTATAGGTTCAAAAATGTTAAAGAATATCAAGACGAAGAGGGGCGTTGGTACACATTGCCGTCAATGAGGGATGTTTGGGAAATACCAATGGTGGGTCGAACATCAAAAGAGCGTGTAGGCTGGACAACCCAAAAGCCTTTGAAGCTATACCGCCGCATAGTCGAAGCATCATCAAATAAGGGCGATATGGTGCTCGATCCATTCTGTGGTTGTGCTACAAGTTGTGTAGCTGCTGAGCAGCTAGGGCGGCAATGGGTTGGCATTGATCAATCGCCAAAGGCTAAGTGTATAGTCTCAGATTATAATGGGATGATCTCACATAGCCAAAAGGAAGCCCTATGGGACAGGTTCTACACCCGCGCGCCACAACGACGGAGGCAACCCGCCGAGAAATCCAAAATAGTCAAGAGAGCATAGCCAAGCTGGCCAAGCGCTTCGGCATCAACCCCAAAACCGTCGCGAAATGGAAGAAGCGCGCCTCCGTCAAAGACCGGCCGATGGGTCCCAAGAATCCCCGCTCCACCGTCTTGAGCCAGCAAGAGGAAGATATCATCCTAGCCTTCCGTATCAAGACTCTGCTGCCCCTGGATGACTGCCTCTACGCCCTGCAAGAGACCATACCGCATCTGACCCGCTCCAGCTTGCATCGCTGCTTCAAGCGGCATGGCGTCAACCGACTGCCCGAATCGGAAAGCAAACCGGCCAAGAAGAAGCGCTTCAAGAACTATCCCATCGGCTACTTTCATCTGGACTTCTGCCAAGTCAGAACTGACCAGGGCAAGCTCTATCTCTTTGTCGCCATTGACCGGACATCCAAGTTTGTCTTCGCTGAACTGCGTCAAAGCGCTAAACGCGAGGACGCTTGCGCCTTCCTGCGCCGGCTGATCGAAGTCGTACCCTACAAGATTCATACCATCTTGACCGACAATGGCACTCAGTTTACCCATCAAGCGCGGTCGGGGCGCAAAAGCAAGCTGGCCTTTGATAAAATATGCCAAGCGCAGGGGATTGAACATCGCTTGACCAAACCTTATCATCCTTGGACCAACGGACAAGTCGAGCGCATGAACCGGAGTATCAAAGAGAAGACGGTCTATCGATACTTTTACCAAAGTCATGAGGAACTGCGTCAGCACCTGGAGTTGTTCTTGCAAGCCTACAACTATGGCAAAAGGCTGAAGGCGCTGAAGGGGCGAAGCCCCTATGAATACATCTGTGATTGCTGGCGAGAAACCCCGGAGCGATTTCAGCAAAACCCATACCACCTTAATGCGGGACTATACAGCTAAGACTATCGTTAAGGATCGCCTTGCCAAGGAAGTTAAGTTGTCGCTCGCGTGGGATGACCATGTTACCGTCAGCACAGAAGCACCTACACGTACAGATGTTAAAGGGCTTTTTCCTGCAACATTCTCGTTGCCTCCCGCTCCGAAAGGTAAGCGGCGAGGGCGTAGGCGAACAAGTGCGCCTAGCTACGACAGAAACGAAATGCGCGTTTTTTTGGCATTGCGAGATGGGCATTATTGTCAAGGTTGCGGGATGTTGCCTCCCACTATGCCGGGTTCGTTGTCGCCTGAATTGGATTATCTTGATATTGACCATATCGTTCCGAGAGCAGACGCGGGTAGCGATCATCAAAGGAATCTCTGCTTGTTGTGCCCACCATGTAATCGGCGCAAAGCGAATATATGGACGCTTGCACAATTACGACAAGCGAATCAGCGAATGAAGAAGATGCTTGACAAATCCAACTCAAGAAAGAATTGGAAAATGTATAATGCAATTGTCGGTTATTCTAGTCTATAAGCCCCTAGAATCCCCAAACGCGACCATCCACTCACCACCCAACACCCAACCCATGCTACGCTCTCCACAACCCGCAGCTTAACAACCCCATAGCCTGCGCCGAGCCGCCGAGCCACCCTACGTTTCTGTCCGAAAAAACTTTTCCGTCGGACAGAACCGGACAAAACGGGCAAAAATCGGACAGAAAACTCTGTGCCCAAGAATATAACTCTCTGTGCCTCTGTGCCGCTGTGGTGAATTGACATGTGCTAAACTCGCCCCATAAGCTAAGCGCATGAGGAATCCTATGCCCGACCAAGACCCCGCCATCAGCCCCGAGCAAATCGCCGCCGCCGAAGCCCTGCTCGATCTCGAATTCACGCCCGCCCAGCGCCAGCAGATGCGCAAAACGCTCGCCGACCGCCTGGGGCACTTCGCCGCCCTGCGCGCGAATCCGCTGGACAACAGCGTCCCGCTCTCGCTGCACTTCAAGGTCAAAGCCGCCGATCCCGCGCCCGCCGCCGTCCCGCGCAGCTACGCCATGAGCGCTCAGCCACCCGTGACCCGCCCCGCCGATCTCGAAGACGCCGCCTTCTACACCGTCACGCAGCTGGCCGAGCTCGTCCGCAGTTGCCAGGTCACTTCGCTCGAGCTGACCGAGATGTACCTGGCCCGCCTGCGCCGCTACGATCCCCAGCTGCAATGCGTGGCCGCCTACACCAACGAGCTCGCCATCCGGCAGGCGACGCGCGCCGATGACGAGATCGCCCGCGGGCAGTATCGCGGACCGCTGCATGGCATCCCCTGGGGCGCCAAGGACCTGCTGGCGACTCGCGGCTACCCGACTCAGTGGGGCGCCAAACCTTACGAGGGCCAGCAGCTTGATGTGGACGCGACTGTCGTGCAGCGCCTTGAAGCCGCCGGCGCAGTGCTGATTGCCAAGCTGAGCCTGGGCGCGCTGGCTAACGGGGATGTCTGGTACGGTGGCGTGACCAAGAATCCCTGGGATACGTCCGAGGGCAGCAGCGGCTCATCGGCCGGCCCGGGCGCCGCCACCGCTGCCGGATTGGTCGGCTTCTCCATCGGCAGCGAGACCATGGGCAGCATCGTCTCGCCCTCGTCGCGCTGCGGCGTTTCCGGCTTGCGCCCGACCTACGGCCGCGTCAGCCGCTACGGCGCCATGGCGCTCAGCTGGAGCCTGGACAAGATCGGCCCCATGTGCCGCTCGGTCGAGGATTGCGCCCTGGTTTTCAGCGCCATCTATGGGCCCGACGGCCTGGACATGTCGCTGACGCCCGAGCCCTTCAAGTGGGATCCGGCGCTTGATCCGCGCTCGTTGCGCATCGGCTATGTCGCCAGCGCCTTCACCGCGGCTGATGCCGGCGATACCGACGCCCACCATCGCCCCGCCGGCGAGGAGCTGCAGCGCGTCAACGATGTCAACAGCGCCGCCGTGCTTGATGAGATGCGCGCGCAGGGCTTCGAGCTGACGCCGATTGAATTGCCCGACACCGACATTCAGGGCCTCTGGGTGATCCTGGCTGCGGAAGCGGCGGCCGCCTTCGACCAGATCACGCGCGATGGCTCGGTCGACGCCCTGACGCGCCAGGACGATGACGCCTGGCCCAACGTCTTCCGCGCCGCCCGCTTCATCCCGGCGGTGGAGTACATCAACGCCAACCGCGTCCGCAGCCAGATCATCGCCGACATGGCGCGCCTGATGAACGATGTGGACGTCTTCATCTCGCCCAGCTACGGCGGCCGAACCTTGGGGCTGACCAACATGACCGGCCATCCCACTGTGGTCGTGCCCAACGGCTTCACCAACAAGCGAACGCCCACCAGCATCACCTTCGTCGGCGGCCTGCACCAAGAAGCCGAGACCCTCGCCGTCGCCAAAGCCTACCAGGATGGGGCAGACTGGCACCGGCGGTATCCCGATCTTGATGACGACGCGGTGTAGGGGCGACTCTGTGAGTCGCCCGAAAATGGAGCAATCCGCCCAAACGTTACCCCAACAGCGCCTCGACCTCGCCACGCACCCGCTCGTCGTCTTCGCGCCGATGCAGATCGCTCAGCAGCTTGCTGCTATCGAGCTCCATCGTCCGCCACAAGGCCCAGGCCGCATGCCCCCGCACCAGCGCGCTCTCGTCATACAGCAACTGAATCAGGTGCGGGATGGCTTGCTCGCCGCGCCAATTGCCCGCCGCGATGCAGGCGTTGCGCACGATGCGCTCGCGCTTCACGCGTTCGACCGGCGTGCGCCGGAACATGGCTCTGAATGACGCCTCGTTGGACATCAGGATATCGGTCAGCTTTGGCGCCACCCGGTCCAGCTCAAAGGGCAGGAAAGCCACCTCCTCCGTCTCTTCCGCGAAGCGCTGAAAAGGGCAAACATCCATGCAAATATCGCAGCCGAAAATCCAGTTGCCGAAGTCGGCGCGCAGCTCACGGTCTATCCAGCCCTGATTCTCGATCGTGTGATAGCTGATGCAGCGGCGGGCATCCAGCACGTAGGGCTCGGGGAAGGCGTCGGTCGGGCAGGCTGACAGGCAGCGTGTGCAGGTCCCGCACATGGTCTCGCGGTGCGGCGCGTCGTAGTCGTCAAATTCCAGCGATGTCACGATCTCGCCGATGAAGAAGCTGCTGCCCCGCCGCGGATGAATCAGCATGGTGTTCTTGCCGATGAAGCCCATGCCAGCTTGCTGCGCGTGGCTGCGCTCCAGGATGGCGCCCGTGTCGACATAGACCTTCTGCGCCGATGACCCGCCGCTCATCGCCGCCAGCCAGTCGACGAAGTCAGCCAGCCGCAACTCCAGCACGCGGTGGTAGTCCAGCCCCCAGGCATAAGATGCGATCCGACCGCGAGCCGGATCGTTCAGCGTTTCCTCAGCCGCGTAGCGCGCGTAATAATCCATGCCGACAAGGATCAGCGTCTTGGCGCCAGGCATGATCTCGCGCAGGTCCTGCCGCCGCCGTACGCGATCCGGCCGAGCCATATAGGCCATCTCGCCCTGCATGCCGCGCTGGATCCAACGCAGGTAGGCGGCCAGCGTGGGCGAGGGCCGCGCCAGCGTTATCCCGCACAGATTAAAGCCGAGTTCGCGAGCCTTGTCTTTGAGGCTCGCAGCCGTGAGGCGCATTTTCCTGAGGCGGATCGTCTAATTGGCGACCGGCGGATAGTCGATTTCTTTCAGCGTCTCGACGATGCCCTCCCAGGTCGCCGGCGGCGCGTACTCGATATGCATCGTTTTGCTGCTGACATCGCCGCTGACGCTGGCGACGCCTTCCAGGTCACTCAACTCATTCGATATCGCCTGCACACAGCCGGCGCAGCCGATGTTGGGCACTTCAAAGGTCTTGCTCGTCATGGATTTATCCTCGTATCTGATGCCTGTATTGTAACCAAAGACTACCGACGCATAACAGAGGATTATGTTGTCGCATGGCAATTGCCGTCACTGATATAGAGTACATTGGTTCAGAAACTAGCATATCAGTCGAGCATTGGCTAAATTCTGATCGGGTCTGCTTGCCGATTTTTCAGGGAATCAATTTAGGGAAAGTAAAACCTATGCCGCAGTTAAACGAGAATTCTACTCCGGATAAGGATACAGATGGGCTAGTGCAACTTGTAAAAGCGCTGGGGCTGAATATCCCCCCGGAAGACCTGGCGGATTTGGCGCAGCAGTTGCGCTTGCTTGACGCGCTGGAACGAGACGAGCTGCAGGACTTTGCGCCGATACTAAAAATGGACGCTGGCTGGCATGACTGAACAGCTCGCTCTCATCAATCTGTCCATTAGTGAAGCGGCTTCCGCCTTGCGCCGCGGCGTAACGACAGCGGTCGCGCTGACAGAGGCGACGCTTGCGCGCATCAACAAGACCGAGCCGACGCTGCAAGCCTACGCCACTGTGCCGGCTGATCTAGCGCTGGCGGCCGCTGAACAGGCTGACCGAGATCTGGCGTCCGGCCGCGATCGCGGTCCCCTGCACGGCATCCCAATTGGCGTCAAGGACAACTGCTATACCGAAGGCATCCTGACCGAAGTGGGCTCGAAAGTGTTGGCGGGTTTTGTACCGGACCACGATGCCGGGGTGGTCGACAGGCTCTACGCGGCCGGCGCCGTCATTATCGGCAAAACGCGCTGTCACGAATTTTCCTGCGGCGGCAGTGAACCGCCGACGCGTACGCCCTGGGACCTCGAGAGATTTCCCGGCGGAAGCAGCATCGGTTCAGGAGTGGCGCTGGCGGCGCGCTCGGCCTTCGGGGCCATCGGCACGGATACGGGTGGATCAATCCGTATTCCAGCTTCAATCAACAATCTGGTTGGCATGAAAGCGACTTACGGCCGGGTGAGCGCCTTTGGCGTTGTACCGCTGGCCTGGTCGCATGATCACATCGGGCCTCTGACCCGCCGAGTGCGCGACAATGCCCTGATGCTGAGAGCGATTGCCGGTCACGATCCCAGAGACATTTATTCCGCTCGCGTGGAGGTACCGGACTTCACCGCCGGCATTGATCGTGGCGCGCACAGCATGCGGATCGGTATTGAGCGCGAGTACTTTCTGTATCCCGGCCTTACCGACGAGGTGCGTGCGGCGACGGAAGCCGTCATTTGTCAGATGGCGGATTTGGGCGCCGAGATTATCGAGGTGAGCCTGCCCGAACTGGAGTTTACCCGGGAGACGCTGAACATCATCGGCAAGGTGGAATCCGCCAGCTATCACAAAGAGCTGATTCGCGAAAAAGGACACCTGTACAGTCCCGGCACACGCGCTACGCTGGAGATCGGCCAGGCGGTGCTGGGGACGCAATATGTCGCCGCGCTACGGGCACGCGAGCGCTTTCGCTCTGCCGCCCGGGCGCTTTTTCAGCGCGAGAACCTGGCGGCGCTGCTTTCGCCGACCATTCCCGTGCCAGCCCCGCTGCTGAGTGACGTACGCGAGCCGCGGGCTGACGCGGATGATGGAGAGACGCCGACCGATGGCTTTGTTCATCACGTCTATCCGGCCAATCTGAGCGGGCAGCCAGCACTCAGCGCGCCAGCCGGGTTCACGCCGGATGGCCTGCCAATTGGTTACCAGCTGATGGGACGGCCATTTGACGAGGCCACGCTCTACCGGATCGCCTACGCCTATGAGCAGACGCAAGACTGGCACGAGCGCCAGCCGCCGCAGCTTTATGATTGAGGCCGTCGCCCCGCGAAAACTGACGGCGAGACTCACATGAAGGCCTGTATGCCCGTCTGCGATCGTCCTAAAATCAAGGCGTGGATGTCGCTGGTGCCCTCGTAAGTATTGACCGCCTCCAGATTCATGACGTGGCGGATGACATGGAATTCGTCCGAGATGCCGTTGCCGCCGTGCATGTCGCGCGCCGCCCGGGCGATATCCAGCGCCTTGCCGCAGGAATTCCGCTTGACGAGCGAGATCATCTCCGGCGTGGCGGCGTCATCATCCAGCAGCCGTCCGACCCGCAATGCGCCCTGCAAGCCCAGCGCAATGTCCGTCATCATGTTCGCCAATTTGAACTGTATCAGCTGGTTAGCCGCCAGGGGGCGCCCAAATTGCCGGCGATCCAGCGTGTATTGGCGCGCCGCGTTCCAGCAGAATTCGGCCGCGCCCAACGCGCCCCAGCTGATTCCGTAACGCGCGCGATTCAAGCAGCCGAAGGGCCCTTTCAAGCCAACAGCGCCGGGCAGCAAGTTTTCGTCCGGAACGAAGACCTCGTCCATCACGATCTCGCCGGTGCTGCTGGCGCGCAAACTGAACTTGCCCTCGATCTTGGGCGCAGACAAGCCCGGCATGCCTTTCTCCAGAATGAATCCGCGGATGGCGCCCTCGCGCTCTGCGCCGAAGGCCTTGGCCCAGACGACGAAGACATCAGCGATCGGCGAGTTGGTGATCCACATCTTGCTGCCGTGCAGGGTCCAGCCGCCGTCGACTTTGGTCGCTCTTGATTCCATGCCGCCGGGATCGCTGCCGTGGTTCGGCTCGGTCAAGCCAAAGCAGCCGATCCATTCGCCGCTGACGAGTTTGGGCAAATACTTTCGCCGCTGCTCTTCGCTGCCGTAGGCGTAAATCGGGTACATAACCAGCGAACTCTGCACGCTCATGGCGCTGCGATAGCTGCTGTCCACCCGCTCGACTTCGCGCGCGATCAGACCATAGCAGACGTAATTCAGTCCGGCGCCGCCAAATTCTTCCGGCAAGGTCGCGCCCAGGATGCCCAACTCGGCCATCTCGCTGTAGATGTCGCGGTCGAAGACCTCGCGCCGATTCGCCTCCAGGATGCGCGGCATGAGCCGATCCTGGCAGTAGTCTCGCGCGGCATCCCGCACCATGCGCTCTTCTTCGCTCAGCTGATCATTGAGCAGGAATGGATCATCCCACTGAAACTGATTTGCCATACAAGCCTCATCGCGCCTGATATCCCGGACCCAACCTTATCATACCGTTTCTGCCGGCGGATTTATACGAGGAAAGGATAACCTCAAATGAATGCGTCGGACGGAATGTCCGTTCAAATGCCAGCCGCCAAGGGTTATAATGCGGCTGTGCTTTCAGTCAAATCAGGCAGGGTCTTCGGCGCATCGACGCAGATATTGCGCCGGACAGCATTCTTTAGCTAAATCACAATCGGATCCAGAGCGGCATGCAAGACAAAATCATCGTACGCGGCGCGCGCGAACACAATCTCAAGAATATCGACGTCGAGATCCCGCGCAACCAGTTGGTAGTCATCACCGGCTTATCCGGCTCGGGCAAGTCATCGCTGGCTTTTGACACGATATTCGCCGAGGGTCAGCGGCGCTATGTCGAGAGCTTGAGCAGCTACGCGCGGCAATTCCTCGGTTTGATGGAAAAACCGGATGTCGACCAGATTGAGGGTTTGAGCCCGGCAGTTTCGATCGACCAGAAAAGCGTCAGTCATAATCCGCGCTCGACAGTCGGCACAGTGACCGAGATCTACGATTATCTCCGGCTGCTTTACGCCCGCGTCGGCATCCCCCACTGCCCTGCCTGCGGCGTCGAGGTATCGGCGCAAAGCGCGCAGCAGATTGTTGACCAAGTATTGAACATGCCCGCCAACAGCCGGATACAGGTGCTGGCGCCGGTGATCCACCGCAAGAAGGGCAACCACAGAAAAGCGCTCGACGATATCGGCAAACAGGGTTTCGCGCGCGTTCGAGTGGATGGCGAGGTGCGCGATCTTGACGAAGAAATCGAGCTGGATCGTTATGTCATTCACGACATCGAAATAGTGGTTGACCGCCTGATTATCCGCCGATACGACAACGAACAGTACGAGGAAGCCACAGCCTTCGAGACGCGCCTGACCGATGCCATCGAAACTGCGCTGGAGTTGGGCGACGGGCGGATAATCATTCAGGATGTGACCGATCGCGACAATTCGGTTGATCACCTGTTCAGCGAAGATCTGGCCTGCCCCAACGGGCATGGCAGCGTGCCACAGCCGGAGCCGCGCCTGTTCAGCTTCAACACTCCCAGCGGCGCCTGCACAACTTGTCAGGGCTTGGGATTCAGCCTTGAGATCGACCCGGACATGATTGTGCCGGACAAAGAGATTTCCATCGCGGACGGCGCGATCAACGCCAATGGACATAGCGTGGAGGACAAGCGCGGCTGGAATTGGAATGTCTATTGCAGCCTGGCGCGGGCGAATGGATTCAGGCTGGATGTGCCTTGGAAGAAGCTGAGCAAAAAACATCAGGAGTTGGTCCTGTATGGCTCAGGCGACAAACGCTTCGACGTCACCTACTATCACTCCAACGGCCAGCAGCGCACCTGGTCAACGCGGCACGAGGGCGTAATCCCCAATCTGGAGCGGCGTTACGGGCAGACCGAATCCGAATATATTCGCGGCAAGATTCAAGAGTATATGCGCGAGATTCCTTGCCGTTCCTGCGGCGGCCAACGGCTGCGCCCGGAAGCCCTGTCGGTAACCATCGGCGGAAAGACCATCCACGATGTCACGCATTTCCCCATTGACGAACTAAACGACTGGGTGGATTCGCTGCGCGGCGAGGGCGCGATCTTGACGGATCGAGAGCAGCAGATCGCGCATCAGATTCTGCGCGAGCTCCAATCAAGGGTTGGTTTCTTGAGTAATGTGGGGCTGAACTACCTGTCGCTATCCCGCAGCGCGGCCACCTTAAGCGGCGGCGAATCGCAGCGCATACGTTTGGCGACGCAGGTCGGCAGTCAACTGACTGGCGTTCTGTACGTGCTGGACGAGCCGTCAATCGGCTTGCATCAGCGAGATAACAAACGCTTGATCCGCACCTTGACCGGCTTGCGCGATATCGGCAATACCGTGCTGGTGGTTGAGCACGATGAGGACACCATGCGCTCGTCCGACTGGCTGATCGACCTGGGGCCCGGCGCGGGGGAACATGGCGGAGAGGTCATCGCAGCCGGCAGGCCGCAGGAAGTAGCGCGGTCCGCCGAGAGCTGCACCGGCGCTTTCTTGTCCGGACGTTTCCAGATTCCACTGCCGGATTGTCGCCGCGAAGGCTCAGGCGAGGCGCTGACCATCAGAGGCGCGCGCGCCAACAACCTCAAGCGTATTGATGTAGACTTCCCCCTGCGCAAATTGATCTGTGTAACGGGCGTCAGCGGCAGCGGCAAATCTTCCTTGGTGGTGGAGACCCTCTATCGCCGCCTGGCCCAGCTGATCAACCGCAGTCGCGAACGAGCCGGCCCCCACGACGAAATCATCGGCGCGGACAAGATCGACAAGATTATCAATATCGATCAGAGCCCGATCGGGCGTACGCCGCGCAGCAATCCCGGCACCTATACCAAGATGTTTGACGACATCCGCAGTCTGTTCGCCGAATTGCCCGAGAGCAAGATTCGCGGCTACAAAGCGGGCCGCTTCAGCTTCAACGTCAAGGGCGGCCGCTGCGAGAATTGCGAGGGCCAGGGCCTGAACAAAATCGAGATGCAATTCTTGCCCGATGTCTATGTACAATGCGAAGTCTGCCGCGGTACGCGCTTCAATCGGGAAACGCTGCAAGTACATTTTAAGGACAAGTCCATCGCCGATGTGCTCAGCATGACGGTCAGCGAAGGCTTGGCCTTTTTCGAGAACTTGCCGCGCATCCGCCGCAAACTGGAGACGCTGGATGCGGTTGGTTTGGGTTACATCCGCATCGGGCAGCCGGCCACAACCTTGAGCGGGGGCGAGGCGCAGCGCATCAAGTTAAGCCGCGAGCTGTCGAAGCGCGCTACCGGGCAAACCCTCTACATTCTGGACGAACCCTCGACCGGCCTGCACGCCTTTGATGTGGCCAAGCTGATAAATGTGCTGCAGAAGCTGGCTGACAGCGGCAATACAATCGTCGTGATCGAGCACAATCTTGACATCATCAAGGTCGCCGACCATATCATCGACCTCGGTCCTGAAGGCGGCGGCGGCGGCGGCGAAATCATCGCCCAGGGGACTCCGGAAGCAGTCGCAGCCAACGAAGCCAGCTATACGGGGCAGTACCTGGCGCCATACTTGAGAATTCCGGAGCCGGCGTGAAATCCCCGGCGCTGGACACCTAGTTATGGCAAGGCTCTGGTTTGTTTCCGCGCCACTCTTCAGCCACACGGACTGGGGCGGCTTCTTTGAGACGGCAAAGGCGCTGCAAGACCGCGGACACGACGTCCTCTGGCTGAGCGAAGCGCCTTTGGAGCCGACGATCACGCAGCGGGGTATCGGCTTCCGCGCTATCCGCAAAACCGGCTGGCTCTGGCCTCCGCCGCCTCCGCCCGATCTGAGCGGCATGCCACCTCAAGAGGCGGTCATGCTGCGATACACGCGGGCGCTGGACACCTGGCTCAGCGAAGATCTGGTCGCGGATGCCGTTGAGGCTCTGCTGGATCTGGAAGATGAAATCGGCGTGCCGGATGCCATCGTGTCCGATCCATTTCTGAGCGCGTCAGCACTCGTAGCCGAGCTGCTGGACATTCCGCTCATCATTTGCGGCTGGCCGGCGCAAGCGACTCTCGATGCCAACCAGCTATTCCCGGTGCAGCGCGACTTAAGCAGCGACAGTCAGCAGCGTATTCAGCGGCTCTGCGATCGCTTTGACGTCAGCGGACGCAACTTTTCGCGCGGCTCGACGCCCTCAATTGTCAGCGAGGCGCTGCATATCACCTACTTCACGCCCGACTGGCACCAAGCCGAATTGCCCACCATCTTGCCGCAGACGCAATTTGTGGGCGGCGCGCCAAAGCTAGCGGCCGATCCGGCGCCACAGTGGCTGCGAGACATTCCGCCCGATCGCCCGCTGGGGTTGGTCACTCTAGGCACAGTCTTCACCGGCGACCTAGGCTTCTATTCCTGGGCGGCCCAAGCGGTAGCCAGCGCGGGGCTCATCCCCATCGTGACTCTGGGCTGGAATCCGATTACGGCCGAGAAGAAAGCCGAGTTGAAGCGGGCGCTGCCGGCCGGCACACGCCTCTTGAATTGGGCGCCCTACGAGCATGTGCTGCCGCGCTGCCGGCTGATGATACATCACGGGGGCATGGGCACGACTCACGGCGCTGTCATAAACGGATTGCCGCAGATTGTCGTGCCGCACGCTGCCGATCAGCGGATACAGGGGCGGCGGGTCGCGGAAGCGAAGGTGGGCTTGCATTTGACGGCGCATGATGTGCGGCAGGGTCAACTTCGCGAGGGGGCGCAGGCGCTGCTGGCGGCGGATTGGGTGCTGGAGCGGGCGCGCGGCCTGGCGCGGGAGATGGCGGCGCTGGGCGGGGTCGCGCGGGCTGCGGAGTTAGTGGAGGGGGTTGTGGGTTAGGTGGCGGAGTCGATGATTGATTGGGCGAGCTTGTAGACGCGAGAACCGATGGATTTCATCCAAAGCTCGTGTTTGCGCCTGTCAGAGATTCTTGCGTTCTCAATTGCAGCTAAACATCTATCAACATACAGAGCAATCGCACCACTATTCGGAAAATGCTTTGAGGATTTGCCATCGAAGCTTATCGTTCCGCGCTGACTGTAATCGCTTGCGCCGCAGGCTGATTTTTTTGGGGTGTTTTTTGAGCAAAGCCAAGGCGATATGCTGTAGCACAGCGAAATTTTCTGGGCTATGTCCTACACGAATACGGCTGTCGTCTTGCCGAAAGGTCACATCCAAGACCCGATGGAGTTTATTTTCAATGTGCCAGTGCGAACGAATTATTCGCTGGAGTTGATTGGCATCCTTCCCTTGTAAAGAGGAGATAAAATAGCGCGTCTGCGTGTTTTGCCACTGCCCATCCAGTAATTGGGCATGTTGGACGCGGACTAGCGACTGCAAGCGCGTCCAGCCTTCTTGCTGGCTTAAGTCATTCAAGACAGCGGCATCGGTCATCACTTCACAGACCCGGCGCTCGACACGACCACGCGGCTTGCTGATTTCTTCGTTGTGACTATATTGACCTATCAAGCGCGGATGGCGGTCATCCGCATAAGCGAAAAGGGACTGGGCTGCATCGTACAAACTGCCCTGATTTTCCTTTAAGGCTATGACATAATCCGCTCCGTGCTCGCTAACAATAGACTTCACGATGTCTTTCTGACAGCCCATCGCGTCCAAAGTCACGATACAGCCTTTCAAATACAGCAATTTCAGCAATTCGGGAATTTCAGGTATCTCATTGCTTTTCGCGTCCACAGCGCGCTTGCCCAAGACCAAGCCGGCTTCCACTGACCAGGCATGCAACAGATGCAAGGCGCTCTTTCCTTGCCTACGATCATGGCTGCGCCGCATCGTCTTGCCGTCTATTGCCACAATATCGCCTTCAGCTAATACTGGCTTGATGCTGCTAATCCAATCTTGGTAGCACAACTGTACCTGCTGAGGGTCTAATAGTTGGAAGACGCGGGCAAATGTATCGTGCGAAGGAATACCGTTAGGCAACTCTAAAAATCCCCTTAACCATTCCTCTTTATCCTCGCCAAAATCAACAATGTCCACCCAGGTCTCGGCGCCGCTGATCACCGCGCAGATCGCGATGATGATGATATCCAGCAACGGGTGTAATTGACCATGTTCGCGACGCGGATCTTCTAAACTGGCAAAGGCCTCCGCTATGCCACTTGGGCTCATCTCGGGCTCTCCTCATCCGTATTGATGAACCCATTCTATTCACCTTTCATTTCTTGGTGCGATTGCTCTGTATCAACATAGGCCTTAACGTCGTATTTGGTCTTATGGTATTTTGAATCTACGTTCTTTGTTAGAAATTCGACGACTTTGTCGCAGCCTCCTTCCGCGGCGCTACCCTCAAGTCCTGGCAATTGCTGTAGTGTTTTGCAGTGCAAGATTAGCCAAAGTTCAAAGCAGGGATTGCTGTCTGCAAATCGATACTTTCTTCTGTCCGCTTCCGAAAAGATAGAGTTTAGGTCGTGGTCATCTTTGTCAATCACAAGCCAAAGATCGTCGTCGTCTCGGATATCACCGTTTTTCGGCCTGTAATTTGCGAGACGCTTGCGAACACTTCCTGGATCTGTCTTAGTTGTACTCTTTAGCACTTCTACGTTCTCGGCACCGACTTCAGTCTTGAGCTTGTTGAAATATATGTACTCTGTTTCCCCTTCAGTTGCGATGAATATTCGCTGTTTTGGCTTTCTATTTTCCCGCTTGCCTTTGCCGCGACGTTGTCTTCTCCTTGCCATCGTTACTCTACCCATTGAAGTTTGTCGAAACTGGATAGCACAGGGATTGCGCCAAGCCGTCCGCCAAGGTATCCCTTTTCGATATTCATATTTTCAGGGAGCCTGAACTCTTCGAGAGAATATAGTGACGAGGCGCCGAGCCTGACTTTCTCAATGAACCAGATTTCATCTCGTCGAAGCAGGTCAAAGTCTAACAGGCTAGTGTCGTGCGTAGTCACTATAAGCTGGCTTTTGCGATGCTCACTATTTTCTAGGAATAGTTCCAAAAGCTTGACGCTTAGTTGCGTGTGCAAACTCTTATCGAGTTCGTCCAGTACGAAAACAAAATCAGCCTTTTCGTTCAGAAGACCGAAAAGCGCCGGGATGAGCTTTAACAGTCGTCTTGTACCGTCAGATTCCATCTCTAAGTCGAAAAATATCTTACTTGCCGTGTCTCTTACTTTGTGAATCGTTGCCATTTTGTACTCGGCGAAATTAGGTATTGCATCTGCAAACACGTACGTGTCGCGACGATAATTGTAGAATACGGCTCGTTGGTCGGAATCCGGTTCTAACCGTTGCGTAAGTTGTTTCGCGTCTTCTTTGAAATCGTCCGACAAGTGAGAGTCAGGGTCGAAATCGGAAACTTCCATCAGTCCCACTTCATCAATGCCCAAATCGAGTTTGTCTAGTATCTCAAGATATCGCTCTTTAAGTTCGCCAGGTTGCATCAGGCCAATTGGAAGCCCGGCAGCAGGAACAGAGTCCGTGAATATTGGAGCCAGAGTGGAGTTGAACCAATCATAGATTTGTGAAAGAAATGGGATTCGCTGTTCGTCAAGTTCCGCTTCAAGCTGTTTATATTGGGTCAAGAACAATTGACGCGGATCGCCGGAATCGAGCAAAAAGTCCGTGGGATCATCTTCATTTGTGACGAGTACGGAGATCTTGCCAAATTCGATGTTTGTCTTTCCATCCGCAGATGTCTTGCGCTCAAAGACTAATGCGGTCATGTCATCAGTTGTCTCGACGAGTAACTCAGAATGAACTCTGTGCTTGTCAACAACAAAGCTATAATCGAAGAATTGACCGATACCACATTGGAGTTCAAATTGGAATTTCGAGGGTTTTGCAGCACTTTCATTGTCAAGTAGAAATGGAGTTAGCCTGCGGTAATCAGTCGAAAGTGAACCGCTGGTAATAAAGTTTTGGGCGAAGCTCATTGCCTTTATTAGGTTAGTCTTTCCCGACGCATTTGCTCCGAAGATCACACCCGTCTTAAGGATTCGCGTATCCCTAACTTTATGTATGTGATCTGTATGCTCGTCCGACTCGCCCGCTACCATCGAGAACTCGACCTCGTCTTTGAAGGACAGAAAATTTTCGACAACAAATCGTATCAACATGACTTGTCGCCTCCTTTCAAAAAGCGTGAACGTTCAGGTTGCAAGTATTTTGCGCGATTTGAGCCAGTAATGCAATGGAAGCAAGATTAGCATCAGGCGTCGCGAGTAAGCTACAATAACGGCCATCTCACATCCATCCACCATCTAAGAAAGCGCAAACGCAATGAACCTTCCCCTCGACAACATCGGACACTGGCGCTGCATCGGACCCTTCCGCGGCGGACGGGTGGTCACCGTCACCGGCCACCCCACCGAGCAGGGCGCCTTCTATTTTGGCGCCTGCGCCGGCGGCGTCTGGAAAACCGAAGACGCCGGGCAGTACTGGGAGAACATCTCCGACGGCTATTTCAACACGGCGTCGGTCGGGGCGCTGGCAGTATCGGAAGCCGATCCCAACGTCATCTACGCCGGCATGGGCGAAGCCACCATCCGCATTGATGTTTCGCACGGCGACGGCGTGTACAAGTCGACCGATGCCGGCCGCAGTTGGAAGCACATCGGCTTGGAGGACACGCGGCATATTGGCAAGCTGCGTATTCATCCGACCGACCCGGACACGGTGTATGTCGCGGCGCTGGGACACGCATTCGGGCGCAACGAGCAGCGCGGCGTTTTCCGCTCTACGGACGGCGGCGAGAACTGGGAGCGGGTGCTTTTCGTCAGCGACAAGGCCGGCGCGGTCGATCTCAGCATTGACCCGAGCAATCCGCGCATCATTTACGCCAGCATTTGGGAGGCATATCGCAGCTTTCACATGATGAGCAGCGGCGGCGAGGACAGTGGCATCTGGCGTTCGCTGGATGGCGGCGATAGCTGGGAGAACATCTCGGCGAATGAGGGGCTGCCGGCGGGAATCCTGGGCAAGACGGGCATCGCGGCGTCGCCGGCGCAGGCCGGGCGCGTCTACGCCCTGGTGGAGCACGAAGAGGGCGGCATGTACCGCTCCGATGACCACGGAGACAGCTGGAAATTCGTCGCGCGCAACAACGACATTATCTCGCGCGCCTGGTATTACATGCACTTGACGCCCGATCCGCAAGATGCCGACACGGTATACGTCAACAACCTGCGCTTCTGGAAATCCATTGATGGCGGCCGCAGCTACCAGGTGATCGGCACCCCGCACGGCGACAATCACGACCTGTGGATCGACCCGCAGAATCCAAAGCGCATGGTGCAGGGCAACGACGGCGGCGCCTGCGTCTCGTTCAACGGCGGCGCATCCTGGTCGTCGATATTCAATCAGCCGACGGCGCAATTTTATCATGTGGCGGCGGACAATCGCGAGCCCTATTTCGTCTATGGCACACAGCAAGACAACAGCAGCGTGGCGGTTCCCAGCCGCAACGAAAAGTCCTCGCTGATGTGGTTGGACGGCTTTATCGCCGGCTCCGGTGAAAGCGGCTACATCGCTATCAAGCCCGATGACGACAACATCGTCTTTGTCGGCGCCATCGGCAGCTCGCCCGGCGGCGGCAATTGTTTGCAGCGCTATGATCATAGCAGCAAGCAGCTGCGGCTGGTGACGACCTGGCCCGAGGTCACTTCTGGCGAAGCGGCGGCTGATTACCAATATCGCTTCGCCTGGACCTACCCCATCGTCTTTTCGCCGCATGATCCGGATACGCTCTACATCGGCGGCAATCTGATTTTCAAGTCGACAGACGAGGGCCACAGCTGGCAGCCCATCAGCCCTGACTTAACACGCGCCGACCCGGCTACGCTGCAAGTCACTGGTGGTCCAGTCAATCGCGAAGGGGCCAGCGCCGAAGTGTATGCCACCGTATTCGCGCTGGCGGAATCAGCGCATGAACCCGGTGTCATCTGGGCCGGTTCCGACGACGGGCTGGTGCATATCACGAAGGACAGCGGCGAGACTTGGGCCGAAATTACGCCGTCGGAATTGCCGGACTGGTCCATGGTGAGCACACTGGAACTCTCGCCGCAGGATCCAGCCACCTGCTATTTGGCGGCCCTACGCTACAAGCACGATGATTACGCGCCCTATCTCTACAAGACTAGCGACTACGGCCAGTCGTGGACGCTTATCAACGATGGCATTGCGGACGATGACTTTGTACGCGTCATCCGTTGTGATCCCGCGCGCGAGGGTTTGCTGTACGCCGGGACCGAAACCGGCGTCTACGTCTCTTTCAACGATGGAGCAAATTGGCAGCCCTTGCAACTAGACCTGCCGGTCACTCCCATTTACGATTTGCTGGTCAAGAACAACGATCTCGTCGCTGCCACGCATGGACGCTCCTTCTGGATCCTGGATGATCTGACCCGACTGCATCAATTGAGCGACGACCTGAAGACCTGCCATGCGATGTTGCTCAAGCCGCGCGATACGCAACGCATACTCGAGAGCATCGACGGGCGCCGCTTGGTCGATCAGCCGGGCAAGACCTATATGAGCTCGACCGGCGTCTCGGCCGCTTACACGCACAGGACGACGCCTGAAAATGTGGTTGAGCGCAAGTTCCTGGATTCGGGCGAAAACTTGCCGCGCGGCGTACTCGTGACGTATTTCCTGCAAGACGCGCCGGCCGACATAATCAAGCTGAGCATTTCTGACACGGACGGTACGCTACTCCGCGAATTCAGCAGCATGGATGAATCAGATCGGCAGCAGCAAAAGGAGAAGCCGGACAAGACCATCGTCTATCTTACGGCGAAGGCGGGCTGGAACCGCTTCGTCTGGGATATGCGCCTACCCACGTCGCCCGCGCTGAATGGCAAAGACCCGCAATTCGAGCGGATGCCCGGCCCGACAGTGCCACCGGGCAAATATCAGTTATCACTTTCGGTCGGCGGCGAGGAGCACACACAGGGTTTCGATCTGATCAAAGACGCGACATCGTCGGCGACTGACGAGGAACTGCAGGAGCAATTTGATTTGCTGGTGAAGATTTACGACTGCTATAGCCATGCGACCGAGACGGTCAACAGCATGCGCCGCTACCGCGGGCAACTGATTAGCCTGAAGGACCGACTGGCCGACTCGGCTGAACACACGGACCTGGCGCAGAGCACTGGCGAGCTCTGTGCTCGAGTACGAGAGATTGAGACGAAGATCTTTGTGCCCGACTTGCGCGAGGGCTGGGCCGGGCGCGTGAATCAGGGCACGGATAGCTTACGCCGCTTGAGCGGCCTGCCGTCAGTCGTGGGTCTGGGAGAGTTTCCGCCGACTGTGCAATCGCACCAGGTGTTTGACAAGCTATCCGAAGCGATCCGGACGCAGATTGACGCCTTCACGAGTCTGTGCGACGGTGACTTGGCGGCCTTCAATCGCGAGCTCGAGGCGCGCGGCGTCTCCCTTCTCGGATAAAGCGACAAGCTTGACATCTCCCTGGCGGCGCTTATTGATCGCCCGCAAAGATATCGATTAGATCGCGTCCTATGGACAGGACTCGCGATACATCATCCGTATTTTCCAGCAGGACGACAAATGCGAGAGCGCCGTCAGAGTCCCTCTCAACGAAGCCGTTCAACCAGAGTTGCGTCTCATCGCCTGAATAGGACCGGGCGATGTATGCGCCGAATAGCGGAGAATCTTGCGTCGGCGCCCAGAGCTTCGTCCAGGCATCCCGCAGCACAAGTTGCAGGCCTTGAGCAGTCTCAGCGTCCATTATGCGCCGGCTCGACAAGTCGAGCGCCTGCGATAGCCACCGATCGGAATCTGGCTGACGCAAGCCTGACAACAGCGCCGGTTCTACTGCCAGGCCGTCGTTGACAATCGCCGCGATTATGGTGGCGAGATGGAGCGGTGTTGTGGTCACGTCGCCTTGGCCCAGCGCATGTCGCAAATCCAGATCGGCGGGGCTGAGACTGTCATCATCCGTCGCAAGTTCGATCGCTTCCCTTTGCGGGAAACCAGCCAGCGTCAACGGATCATGGAAGGCGTAAGGCGAAAGCAAATCGTCGTAGGCCAGCGCCGACCCAGTCTGACGATAGCTGGCGAATGCAGCGGGACAGCCAAAGGCCAGGGATTCGCCCAGGGTCAGTTCAGCCTCAGCCTGATTAACCAGGCAGGCGGCGGTCATGCCATCCCCGAGATCAACCGGATCGGCAGCGTCAGTAAAGCGCCAAGACAGGTCAAAGCCGCTTTCGAGCGCCTGCGCCAGCCAAATGAGGTAGATATTTGCGCCGATCTGATAGTTGCCCTGCAAGGCGCGGTTGAAGAAGGGTTTGCCCTCGGCTTCGACCAGCCACCTCCAGTCCGTATCCAGCGTATTGGGATTGAAGCTCGGCTGGCTGACCAGCGCCAATACAGCGCCGTTGCGCACGTCCAGGACGATTGCCGTCCCGGCGGCGTCAGCCAGCGCGCTGACGACCGATTCCTGGAGCGCGACATCCAAGGTAAGCATGATATCGGCGCCGATTTGGGGCCGATTCAGGATCTTGCGCTTGAAGTAGTCGGCGATGCTCTCGATGGGGCGGGCGCCAGACAGCAGCGCGTCGTAGGCTGATTCCGCGCCGCCCACGCCATAACGCAAGCTGTAATAGCCGACAATGCTGTAGGCGGATGCCTGCGGATAACGCCGCTCCAGTCCCGCATCGCCTTGGACCGTCTGCGCCAGATGCCGCCCCACCGTGTCAAAGATGCCGCCACGCCGGACATCGCGCTGCGCTTCGATGATGCGCGGGTTGTCTTCCCGCAGCAGCAGGGAATCTTGCCCGGCCAAAGCCCAATAAGTCGCCGAGAGCCCGACAAGCGCCAGGCAGATCAGTGTGCCGGCAAGGATATGACGAATCGTTCGCGAATACTGCACTTAGCGGTCCCCCGCAGACAAACGCAGCAAAAGTCCCATCATGATATGACAAGCGAAAAGCGAGCTGCCGCCATAGCTGATGAAAGGCAGCGTGACACCGGTCAAGGGCAGCAGCTTCAGTACGCCCGCCATGATCATCAGCGCTTGCACCAGCAAAGTCATTGTTAAGCCAGCGGCCAAGAGCCTGTGGAACGCGCTTCCCCCGTGGCGCAGGGCAATGGCAAGTCCGCGCCAAGCCAGGACGCCGAAGCTGCTCAGAATGGCGATGACGCCCAGCAGCCCCCACTCTTCCGCAATGGCGGCGAAGACGAAGTCAGAGTGGACCACGGGAATATAGCCGGGCGAGCCCAAGCCGACACCTGTGCCTGCGATGCCGCCGGCCCCGAAGGCCATCAAACTCTGAACGATCTGATAGGCGCGTCCGTCAGCTTCGGGCCAGGGATTAAGCCAAATATCCACGCGCAGCTGCACAACATCAAAGAGATGGTAAGCCACGGCGCCCGCCACCAGGACGAGCAGCGCGCCGCCAAGGAACAGGCGCAAATCCCCGCTGGAAAGGTAGAGCAGCAGCAGAAAGACGATGAAGAAAAGCATGGCCGTACCCAAATCGCGCTGCCATACCAGAATGACCATGGAAAGCAGCCACATCAATAGTATGGGGCCGATGAGGCGCAGCGATAGGCCGCTGGCACGGGCTGGCGCGTCGCTGCGCGCCCGCAAGGTTGCGCTCTGCTCGGCCAGATAGCTGGCCAGAAAGGCGACCAGAATTACTTTCATGATCTCGGACGGCTGGAAGTAGAAGGCGCCGATGCCCAGCCATAGCCGCGGAGCGAAGTCAAAGCCAGAGGGATTGCGACCCAATACGATGGTCGCCGATAGCAGCAGCAAGGCCGCCGCCAATAGAATGTAGCGATAAAGGCGCAGCCAGCGCAAGACTTGGGGGAAAATAGCGATCCCAATCATGGCCAGTACGCTGATCGCCAGCCACAGCGCCTGCCGATCGGCGAATGCTGGCGCGAGCCGCTCAATCGCCACCAGGCCCCAGCCGCTAAGAAACATTGACAGAGCCAGCAGCAGCGGATCGTGGCCCGGCAGCCGCCGATTCAACACAGTCGCGGCGCCAAGCGCGCAGACTATCCAAACGGCAAATCCCGCCCATAGGTCGGCGCCGGACAGGCGGGTGATCGCAATCGACGCCAAACCGGCGAATACAAAGACGCCTGCTAGCAGCAGCAGCAACCAGACATTGCCCCGGCCGCGTGAACCGGCAAGGACTCGCAAGAGGGGCAGCCGGTTGTCGACGTCTGTCCTAGTCAAGGTTGAGCACGCGCGCCAGGATAGGCCGCAGTCGGTCGATCGCGTTGGCGTCCATCGCATCCGGCGGTGTTGCCAGGGCCGACCCGAGCGCGGTGTGCGCCGGATCAATATGGTCATCGTCTACCTGCGAAAGCGCGACGGCCAGCGCTCGCTGTACCGTCTCGATGTTCTTTTTGAGCGTTTCAATGACGAGATCGGAAGTGACATCCGCTTCATGCGAATGCCAACTGTCAAAATCGGTGACGTGCGCCAGCGAAGCATAGGCGATTTCGGCTTCCCGCGCCAGAAATGCCTCTGGCGCCGAGGTCATGCCGATCAAGTGGCAGCCCCAGGCGCGGAACAAGTGGCTTTCGGCCCGCGTGGCGAAGCGCGGGCCATCTTCAACCAGAATGGTCGCGCTTCGATGCGCCGTCCCGCCGACCGCTTCGACGGCGTCAGCGATTATTTTACGGAGGTAAGCGCTGGTTGGATCCGCCACCGAGATATGCGCTACGAGACCGTCCTCAAAGAACGAGCGCGGACGCGTCTGAATGGTGTAATCAATGATTTGATCAATCGTGGCGATATGCCCCGGCTCGTAATCCTCGCGCAGCGACCCGACGGCGTTCACAGCGATGATGAAGCGAACACCCAACTTCTTCAAGGCAAATATGTTGGCGCGGTACGGCAGGGTCGATGGCGACAGCACGTGGCCTTCGCCGTGTCTCGGCAGAAAGGCAATTCGCTTGCCACCCAAGCTGCCGATACGGATGACCCCGCTCGGCTTTCCAAAGGGCGTATCCATTTCTGCCGCGCCAAGGTCAGAAATGGCCGGCATATTGTACAAGCCGGATCCGCCAATAACTGCTATTCGTATGGCTTCCATCGTCCGCCTCCCTGCGGGTCAAACTCAAGGCCGTTTATGGCGAAGGGCGGCCCGGCGCTACATCGCCATATTCTCCCGATTCAGGTGGAGCCGATAGCGGTATTTGCCGATGCCGATCTCGTCACCGCCGGTCAGAATCGTGCGGCGAAGAATCGTCTCGCCGTTGAGCTGCGTGCCGTTGCGGCTCCCCCGATCTTCCAGCCACCACTTGCCACCCTCCAGAACAATCCGCGCGTGATTGGCGCTGGCGAAATCATCTCTGATGACGACTGTGTTGCCCTCCGCCCGACCCATAGTTACTATCGGTCGCAGCGAGCAGCGAAGGGCGTCGCCAGCCAGCGCGGGCTGCTCGCACACCAGGTAACCATGCGTTGCCCCGGCCGCGGCCGGCTGATAAACGGCGGCGCCTGCGTTGCGCCAAATGATGACAAACAGCGCCAACAAAAAACCAGCCAGGCAAAGCCCCGCCAAGAGGCGCAGAAGAAAGATCGTGACTTCAATGTTCACATTCCCGACCTAGTCCGAGGGCAGAATCTGTGTCGTTCCATCGCCAGCGGATTGCCCATCATCGTCCGTGTAGACAAGCGTCGTGTGGCCGATGGCGATCACATCGCCGTTGCGCAGTCGATGCTCCGCCACGCTCTTGTCGTTGACGCGCGTTCCACCGCGGCTGTTGACATCAAACAGGGAGTACACGCCGAAACGCCGGCGCAGCTGCAAGTGGTGGCGTGAAATATAACCGTCAGCAATGACAATGTCGTTATAACTCTCGCGCCCAACATTAACGACCGACTTTACCAGGGGAATGACGCGCGCGTCGCTAACATGCAGCGAGGGATTCTGCGCTCGATGCTGCCCGGCATCGGCATTCACCGGCTGCATCTTGGCGGTCTCGCCGCTCATCGCCGGGACGCGCTCGGCCGTAATAATCGCTTCGAGCGTCGTCAGCTTGTCGTTGGGCAGCAATTGGACGCTGGGGTTGGCGGACAAAATGAAGCCCGATTCTTCGCTCAAATCAACAATGAGCCGCGCCAGGCGTTGGGGAAGATCCGGGTATTCCGCCAGGAAACCTTGAATGTTAGCCGGATTCATCTGCACCAGAAACTGATCTGGCGCGGATGGCCTGTCGCGTAAGGACTTCGGCGCGCTGGCGTTGTCCTCTATCGCCCGCAGCAGCAAGACGGCGATGTCGCGCGCGTCGATGGTACGGCGAAACAAGCGCATAAATGCGCCTTCAATCAGCGATTCCAGTTGCCATTCCAGCTTGTCTACCGGGTTGACGCTCATGCCTGCATTATAGACGCGTCGCCTTATGGGGCAAAGTGAGAAGACAGGCGGTACACGGAAAAAGAAACGCAGCCGAGCAGAAATATAAACTGCTCAGCCGCCCATTCAGCCAGCTAAATCTTGTGGCTCAACTGCGAGGAACGTGATCAAGCCAGATGTCGAAGATCTCTACGTTGTCGTCGCGATCTTCACGCAGAGACTCCTTCAGTTGCTGCACAGCCTGCTGCCGCGCGCGCTCCCGCTGCGAGTCCTGTTCGGCGCCGCTGCGTTCTTCTTTGCTGCGCACTTGCAGGACATGGAAACCGAACTCGCTCTCGACTGGCCCAACCAAAGCGCCAACTTCCGCATCTTCAATGGCTTGACGGAACTCCGCCACGTAGTTGCCAACGTAGGCTTCGCCCAGTTCACCGCCGCGCGCTCCGCTGCCCGGGTCGGTAGAAATGGCGCGCGCCAAGGCTGCGAAGGACTCGCCAGCGTTCAGCGCTTCAACCGCTGCTAATGCAGTCTCTTCGTCATCCAGCAGGATATGCCGAACATCAGCGTAGAGCAGCCCGGCATCGTCCGGAATCAGCGCATCGGCCAGCAGCGTCTCCAGCGCATTGCGTTCGAACAAGGAATTCAAGGTATCATCGGCGACGCCGACGCGATCGAAATATGCGCGGTAGTCACGCTCAGCTTCAACGAAGTTGTCGCGAACTTCATCCGCGCTCAAGGTCGGTTCGACAACTGTCGGCTGCGGCGTAACGGCTGGCTCGTCGACCGTGGCGGTGGCGTCGATTTTGGCGGTCGCGTCCGGGTCCGGCGTTGCTGTTGGTTCGGGCGTTGAGGTGGGCGTTGGCGATACGAAGGGGGTCGGCGTGATAGTCGGCTCAGGCGTCGCCGTAGGCTCAACGCCGATCAAGGCCACTGCCGCCGGGTCAAAGCCGAAATAATCCTCGACCGCCTGGCGGACGGCATCATCGTCGATGCTGACATTACGCGAAGAGGCTTCCAGAGCTAGCAAGCGGTCATCAATCATGTCGTTCAGCACACGCAGACCCAACTGGTCCGGCACGTTGACTTCATTGATCCAGGTGGAATAGGGTTCTTGCTGCGACAACTGCTGAAGATCGATTCCCGAGTCTTGAATCTGGTTGAGTTGAAGCAGGAGCCGATTGCGTTCCAGCAACACCTCTTGGCGAAACTCGCGTACGGTTATGCCTTGGCCCTCAACCGTAGCCACCACCTGGTTGGGAATGATCAGCTGTTCAAAGGCGAATGCGATGGCCACCAGCAGGATCAAGACGCCAACGACGGCGACCACGCCCCGAATCACCCACTTCTGCAGCTCTTCCTCGCGCTCGGCGCGGCTCTTATAGGACGACTCGTCCGCGCTCTGTGTGATGTTTTCGGCGCCGTCTGCCGCTACAGCCTGTCTACGCCGTCTGCGGCGTTTCGGCACGCCAGTCGTTTGAGACTTCTTCGACATGAATCCGCAAACTCCTCAATTGATATGCAGTAGACAGCGCGCTTCAACTCGCCGGTTACGCGCCAAGCAATAGGCCGCAGCCTTAAGAAAGGGCCAGCGTCACTCTACGTAGGGCAGCAGAGCCAGGTGACGGGCCCGTTTGATTTCGCGCGCCAGCTCGCGTTGGCAGCGAGAGCAATTGCCAGTTTGACGCCTCGGTTTGATTTTGCCGCCCTCGTTTACGTAGCGTGAGAGGGTGTCAAAGTCCTTGTAATCGAAGCAGCGCCCTTTGGGACAATAGGTCGTCCGGCCGCGCCGTCCACGTCCGCGCCGACGCCAGTGGCCGCCGCGTCGTCCGCCGCCACGTCCACCACCGCCACGACCGCGGTCGGGAGCGGATCTTGAGCTTGTGCTTTCTTTCTTGGGTTCTTTATTTTCGCTCACTTCTCAGTTTCTCCATTTCAACTTCTGCATGTGTTGCAGGATCGCCAGGCGACGCGCATAGCAGCTCGGTCGCAACTCTCGCTGTGGACCTAGGCAGTGGCTTTTACTTCGCCTTCTTCCCGCACCAGCAAGTAGCGCAGCACAGAATCAAAGAGCTTGAGTTCTGTTTCCAATTCAATCAGGTGATCGGGCTGAATTGACGCCTTGATGAAAACATAATGGCCGTCGCGTTGACCGTTGATTTCATACGCCAGGCGGCGACGGCCGAACATTTTGCGGTCGACGCTTTTGACCACGCCATTCTCACCCATTTCGATGAAACCGATGACTTGGTCGATGGCTTGATTAACTTCTTCGTCTGAAGGCAAGATGCGGATAATGAACGTCAGTTCATAGTCTCTCATGAGTGTCCCTTTCCTCGGATCGTAGCCCCGCATTCACTCGCGTTGCGGAGCGGAAAGCTGTGATTCAGTTGTAGGCTAGCTATGCTAGACCATTCCGGCGCTGAATGCAACGGTGGCTTCAATCCCGCTCGGTCTCCGTTTCGCGCGCCAGGCGCGAGCTGGCCAGGCAGAGCGCGACGATCAGCCAGAACCAGGTAATTGAAGACTGAAAGTCGAGGCGGAAGAAATACAGGTCGGCCACGGCATTGACCAGCCCGGCTATCAGCGCCGCATGGAAGCCCAGATGAATGGCGGCGAATTCCGGTCGCGCTTTGGCAGCGCCCCAGGCGCGCGCGCCGTAGACTAGTACGCCGGACATCGCGATCAGGAAGATGACCAGCCCGGTCAAGCCGATCTGATTGGCCATCATCAGGTACATATTGGCGACATCGGCGTAGATGTCGATATCGGGCGTACCGGTGAAACCCACGCCCACCAAGGGATAGCGCGCAATCAGGTTCAGCGAGTCCTTCCATTCGCCGAGCCGCATTTGCGTCGCCAGGTCCGCGCCTTGGAAGGCCTGGACCAGCCGATCGAGATAATCCTGGGTCTGCGGCAAGACGAGAAAAAGCAGCGCGGCCAGCGCCAGAATCGGCAGCAAACGGCGGTAGCGGACGGTAGAGATAGCCAGCAGGCCGGCAAGCAGCGCCAGTAAGGACGCCCGTGAGGCCGTCAGAAGCAGCGCCAGAGCGACGAGCAGGAAAATCAGCAGGGTCAGCCAGCGCTGGCGGATGACCGGTCTCCTGGAGGCGATCTGTGGGGCGATGATGATAGCCGCGGTCGCCAGGATGCCGCCGAGCGCGTTGGGATCGACCCAGGTGCCGATGGCGCGTTCACGCAGGGCGGGATTGTCCTCGATGTAGCGGATGACGCCGCCGGCCGGATAACCTATGCGCGACAGCCGCACCAGCAGGGCCTCTGCCAAGTTGTCGGGCGCCGCGTAGAGCGCGACAGCCAGCAAAGCCTGCGCGCCAATCGCCAGCAGAATCACCAGCGCCAGACGCCTCAACATCGCCGGATTGCGCAGCAGATCGACCAGGATGAAGACCAGGCAGATGCTCAGAATCGTCTCGGCGAATTGGCGCAGCGTCGACGAAGTTGGTCCCGCATGGCGCAAACCCAGGGCGAAGGCCAGCACCAGCCACATCAGGTAGACCGCGATCAGCGCATGCGTCGCTGTCAGCTTGATGCCGCCGCGGCGTCCCGTCATCCACTGGCAGAGGTATACGAGCAGGAATCCGCCCAGCGCCAGATCCAGCAAGGTCGGCGTGATAGCGATTTTGACCGGCAGAATGCCGAAAGGCAGCAGCAGCACGATGAGGACAATGCCATAGAGCGCTAGCCGCACATCGGTGATGATATACAGGCCAGCCAGCAGACCTAGAATCGCCGCCGCCGCCAGCAGCGGTCCCAGCAAAGCGATCAGCAGGCCGATGGCTGCGCCTGTTACGCCAACGCAGGTTCCGACTGCGATGGCATAGGTACGCCGATCCAGTCGGCTGATCCAGATGGTGACTGCATTTGCGCTTGGCACGGGCTATCTCCTGAGCAAGATCCACAAAGCAAGAAGCGCCAGTCCAATCCAGGTGATCGCGCTTAGGGCCAAGCCGATTCGGTAGCTGTTTGGCGAGAAACGCAGCGTAAGCACATGCCGGCCAGCGGGCGCCTCGATTGCGCTCAAGCCAGCGTAGGCGCGCAAGATGGGTACCGGCTCGCCATCGAGCGCAGCAGTCCAGCCCGGATACTGCGGTAGGGACACCGATAGGAGTGCATTTTCCTCAGTAGCAACGTCTATGACAATCTCTTCGGGCGCGAAGGAGACAACGCTTGCGCTTCCTCCAGCGGCCTGGCCGGGCAAGTTCAAGAACGGCGCCTGATGCACGACAAGCTTTTCGCGCTCGTCAAATCTTGGGTCGTCCATCAGCTCGCGCGCCCACTGATCGCTGTCAATGACCTCAGCCGCATAATAAAGACGCGCGAAGGGGCGCGGGTCATTCAGGCGATGCAGATAGACCGAGCCGTCTTGTTCATGCTCGATGCCGATGACTTGGCTGGGCGCCGACAGCGTTTCTCGGTGGCTGAAGACATATTTGACGGCGAAGAGTTCCCAAGCCAAGGGGTTGTCCACGTAGTTGCGGTGGATGATGTGGTAGGGACCCTTGAGGAATAGCGGGCTGATGCCGCGCATATCCATTATGCCGTAGATGCTGGCGTGGTTGTCTTCCAAGCCGATGAATCCGTCTACGCGGAAAGGCTGCTGACTTTCGTCATCCAGGACCTTTTGGACGAGTGGTGGCGGTTTCATACTTAGTTGTTCGTCGTGCGGCACGGAGTCGTAGACAGCCGGATGATCCATGTTGACCGAGAACAGCTCAAAGGCGATAAGCACTATCAGAGCGAGCTGATAAGTCAGCCGGCCGGGATCCGCCAGCAAGCGGCGCAGCAAGAGCAGAGCGACTAAACCTACCAAGGCGATGCGCAGGGCGATGCTGAAGAGATCTCCCCACGCGTCGGCGTCGGCTGTCCAGGCGAAGAATGCCAGAATCGCAATCCCGCTGACCAGCGCGGTGAAAGCGGCCCAAAGTCGAATCGCTCGCTTGCGGTACAGGTGATTGGGCCAGGTGGTCGCCACGGCGATGCCCAATCCGGCCAGTACCGCTAAACTATTGGCAACGACAAAGGCCGCGCGTTCCTGGCCGCGAAAGAATCGCAAGCCGGGAACGAAGTTGTAAGTCAAAGAGTAGAAGGCGCTGTTTTCGCCCAGGCTGTGCAGCAGTCCTACCAGGGCCGCGATCAGCCAGAAGCGGCTGTCGCTCTCTTTGCGGAAGACGGCGACAGCGACGAAAAATAGCGCCGGCAAGCCCAGGTATAGCGGAGACAATTGGCTGACCGAGCCGGGGAAGACAAATTGCACAATGTCCTTAATTGGGAATCCGTTGCCTTTGGCGGCGAAGCCCAATTCTTCGCGCGCTGTCAACTGCAAGTACTCCAGGCCGGGGAGCAGTGTTACCGCTGTGGCGCCAAATGCGATGGCCGACAATAGGCCCAGACAACCGAGAAACTGTCGCCAGCCGACGCGCCCGGCGTAACAACGATAAGCCAGGTAAGCGGCGACCAGGTAGGTCAGGAACCAACTCGTCTGCGGGTGGCCAGCCAGCCAGGATATGCCCAGGCCGAAGCCCGCCAGCGCGATGAAACGCGGCGCGACCGGTCCTGCGCGCGTCGCTTCCAAGATGCCCAGGGCGGCCAACGGCAGCCATATCGCCGCTTCCAACACAGCGAGCTGCAGGGGGGGGTAGCCGGTCGTGTAACCGCCGTAGCCGATGATTACCGCCGCGCAGAGGGCAGCCAGCGGACTTCGCGGATCAGCCAGCGTCAGCCGCCGAACGAAGAGATACATCAGCAGGGTGTACAGAAGCACATGGAGCGTCATCTCCATCTGCAAGGCGTTGTAGCTCCAGCCGCCGCCGAGCGCGCTGAGGCCGATGGTGAGCCAGCGCGGCGGATAGAAGACGGCAGCCTGCGTATCGGCGATGAAAGGCAGGCCGCCATTGTTATAAGGATTCCACAGCGGAATTTCGCCTTGAGAGATGCGCTGGTACTGATAGGCGCCAAACGCGACAAATTGTCCCGAGAAATCGCCCTTTGCCAGCGATGCCTGGTCCGCAGCGTTGGGCGTGAATAAGCGCCAGAAAAACAGCAGCCATAGCAATATCAGCGCAGCTACCGCGCGGGCATCCGTGTTGTGGACAAACTTATCAGCTCTATTCATCCGCAATGGCCGTCATAGGCAGGATTGGTAGAAATCTATCGTGTCGCGCGTGATGCCTTCCCAGTCAAATTTCTTGCTTAAGCGCGCGGCGCCAGCGCGGAGCGCATTTATGCGTTGTGGATCGGACAGCAACTGCAAAATCGCATTTTCGATTGCTTCTGAGGAACGAGGCTGCGTCAGCCAAAGGTTATCGCCGTGGACAAAACTTGGCGCCGCAACGACCGGTTGCGTAGTTATTATGGCACAACCTTGGTGGAGCGCCGCGATCAAGCTGCTGCGCCGAAAGGAGGCGCCGTCCACATATGGCAGCGCCATGAGATCGACTGCGCCGAGCCAAGCCGCCACATCATCGTCAGGCAGATAGCCCGTCCAATGCACAGCATCCTGCAAATCTTGCTGGCGGATGCGCTCGTCTAAGGCTAGCTGGTAGCGGCTATCCGCGCCGTCGTCAATCGTATTGCTGCGCGCGCCAATGAATACCAGCCCTACATTCTTGCCGCTGTTTCTCAAGCGCGTCAAGGCGTCAATTAGGTAGTCCACGCCCTTGATCGCCTGGACAAAGCCGAAGTGTCCCAGCAGCAGACAATCGTCGTCGGCGCTGAGTTGCCGGCGGCGGGCCGCGCGCCCCGATGCTGAAAGCGCTCTGCGTTTAATACTGCTGCCGATGGGGATCATCCGGCAAGGCGCTGCAGACTTCAGCCTACTTTCGTCCTCGCGATTGGTGGCGATCACGCCCCGAGACGCCCGCGCCAACCGCATGACAATCCAATCACGCAGCGGGCCCGCTTTGGGAAAAAGGTAGGGATAGCGCAGATCGTGAAACGTGGAAACCACCGGCGCGCCAATAGTAGCCGGCAAAAAGTGAATAAAAGGCGACATATCGAATGCTGCCGTCTGAAATTGTAGATTGACAAGATCGACGCCACAGCGCCGCGCCCAGCGTCGAATCTGTAGCATGCAGCCGGCGCCCCAATTGCGGACCGTATCGAGCGGCAGTCGCTCATCAGCGGAACCTGCGCGGCTCAGAACAAAAACATCGTGGCCCTGCTCCTTTATGTTGTTCGCAAGAAGTCGCGTGAAGTCGCCGACCCCACCGGGCATAGGCGGAAATTCTCCGCTGATGAGCCCGATCTTCATCCCTCGGCCCTCAAGCCGCTCTGGAGAACACGCCAATACTGGCGGACGCGCTCGGCTCTTAGATCGCGTTTGTGGCCCAGCGCGCCTTTTAGGAATTCGAGCGCCAACTGCCAGGCGAATTGCAGCAGCAAGACGGTCCGCAATAATACATAGTGCCCAAACCCGTGATGTTTGCGGAAGTAGCGCAATTTGCTGGTATGAAAATGGATCAAGGTCTGCGCCGCAACTTGCTCGCTGCTCTTGCCGCCGTGATGAGTGATGATGGCACCGCCGTGGTAGGCGACCTGCCAGCCTGCATTCTTGGCGCGGCGACAGTAGTCCAGTTCCTCGGAGTACATGACATAGGCATCGTCCAGCCCGCCGATTTCCCAATACAGCTCGCGCCGCAGCATAAGCGCCGAGCCCTGCACCCAGTCGACCATGGTGATGTCGTCATCGTCGGATTCGAGCATCCGATAGTCGCGCTCAACGCTGGAGGGCGCCGCCCGGGCAAGCCAGGTACTTTCAAAGATGCCCGTCTTCAGTGTGGGAAAGCGGCGGCGGGTCGACTGATGGCTGCCGTCGCTGTTTAGTGTATGCGGCCCGACGATGCCCACCGAGAGATTGTCCTGCAAGTATTCGACCAGCGTACCAAGCGCGTTGCGGCTGACTTCCGTGTCGGGATTGAGCAGCAGGAGGAAATCGCCTTGCGCCTGCGCCAAGCCGATATTATTGCCGCGCGTGAAACCGACATTCTCGGCCTGCGCCAGCAGCCGAACGGCGGGATACTTCTCGCGCGCCATGGCGACGCTGTCGTCTTGGCTGGCCGAATCCACCACGATGATCTCGAAACTGCCAGGCGGGAGATCGGCGGCGTAGATGCTCGCCAGACAGCGATCCAGCAGTTCTTGAACATTCCAGTTCACGATGATGATTGACAAGCGCACCATAAATGGGTCCGTCTTAATGTCACGCTAGCAGCAGTTTAGCAGGCTTCGGGCGAATTCGTGAGCGGAAGCGGCGGCGTTCAAGGCAAGGCAAAGAGTCGCTCGGCGTTTAAGGTTGTCTGCCGCGCCATGTCGTCTGCAGTCACGCCCTTCAATTCCGCGAGCCGCGCGTTGATATAGCGAACATAGCCGGGTTCGTTGCGTTTGCCGCGCCGCTGCTGAGGCGCCAAAAAAGGACCATCGGTTTCGATGAGCATACGGTCGACGGGTACGTCAGCGGCGATTGCGCGCAGTTGGTCAGCGTTCTTGTAGGTGATTGGCCCGGTGAAACCCAGGTAGAAGCCCAACTCCAGCGCGCGCCGCGCCACCTCGGCTGAGGCGGAAAACGAGTGCAGAACCCCCAGCCGCTGATTAAGGCCCGGCGGAACAGTGGGCGCCCAGGCATCCAGGATAGCCATAAGGTCATCGGCTGACTCTCGGTTGTGCAGGATGACTGGCAATTGCAATTCCGCCGCCAACTCGAGCTGCAGTTCCAGCGCGCGCTGCTGCTTCGCCGGCGGGCATTTGTCCCAGTAATAGTCCAGCCCGATTTCGCCGATGGCAATCACCGGCTTTGGGCGGGCCAACTCTCGCAGCTCTTGCAGCATGCTCGGGCTGAAGTCGCTGCAGCTGTTGGGGTGGATGCCCAGCGCAACGTACAAGCCGGCGCAGCGATCCGCCAATGCCAGCGCTTGCTGACAGATCTCCAGATCGATCGCCGGAATGATGATGCGATCCACACCGGCTTCGCGCGCGCGCCGCAGCACATCATCACGGTCCTCGTCATAAGCGTGAAAGTTGAGGTGGCAATGCGTGTCAATCAGGCGCGGCGCCGACATCAAATGACCAGGTTCGGATTATCGCGCAGCTTCTTGAAGTCCGCTTCGACCATCATGCCGATCAACTCTTCAAAGCTCACATCGGGCTGCCAACCCAAGAGGCGCTTGGCTTTCGCTGGATCGCCGACGAGCAAGTCAACTTCCGCCGGGCGCATGAACGCCTCATCCTGCACGGCGTAATCGCGCCAATTCAAGCCGACATGGCCGAAGGCGACTTCCAGCAGGCGCTCAACCGAATGCGTCTCACCGGTGGCGATGACAAAATCATCGGGCTGGTCTTGCTGCAGCATCAGCCACATGGCGCGCACGTAATCGCCGGCGTAGCCCCAGTCGCGCTTCGAATCCAGATTGCCGATGCGGATTTCGTTCCCCATTTCAAGTTTGATCTTGGCGGCATGGTATGTCACTTTGCGGGTGACAAACTCCATGCCGCGGCGGGGCGATTCGTGATTAAAGAGGATGCCGCTGCAGGTGAACATATCGTAACTCTCGCGATAGTTCACCGTGATCCAGTGCCCGTAGACCTTAGCGACGCCGTAGGGACTGCGGGGATAGAATGGCGTGGTCTCGGTCTGTGGCACCTCGCGGACTTTGCCGAACATTTCGCTGCTTGAGGCCTGATAATAGCGAATACCGGGGTTTACCGCGCGAACGGCTTCCAGCATGCGCGTCACGCCCAATCCGGTGATGTCCCCGGTAAAAACCGGCTGATTCCAGGAGGTCGGCACAAAACTCTGCGCCGCCAGATTATAGACTTCATCCGGCTCTACCGTACTGATCGCCGTAATCAAACTGGACAGATCGCCCATATCGCCTTGAATCAGATTGAGCTGGCGCTGGATGTTCTGGATGCGTTCATAGCGCACTGTGCTCGTGCGCCGCACCATGCCGTAGACTTCGTAGCCTTTGCTCAACAGAAATTCGGCCAGGTAGGAGCCGTCTTGCCCGGTTATGCCCGTGATCAGCGCTCGTTTTGTCATCAGCGAGTTTTCCTTACCCTTGTTCTCCTCGGTAGCGGCAATCATCCAGCACATCTTGCAGCGTTTCCTCAAACGACAGCGACGGCCGCCAGCCGGTGTCGCGCCGCAGCTTGCCGGAATCGCCGCGGATTTCCGGCACGTCCACCGGTCGCAAACGCGCCGGATCGACGCGAATCTCGATTTCTATCTCGCTCATGCCAAGCAAGATCTTCAGCAGCTGTTCAATGCTGTGAGCCAGGCCGGATGACACATTATAGGCTTGGCCGGGCTGGCCCTTCTCAACGATCAAGCGGTAAGCGCGTACGATATCGCGTACGTCGGTAAAATCCCGTTTTGCCGTCAGATTGCCAACATTTATAACCGCCTCGCTCTGACCTTCCTCAATGCTGGCGATCTGCATGGCGAAGGCCGGCGCGACAAATCGGCTGTTCTGGCCCGGGCCAATATGATTAAAGGGGCGCGCGCGCATAATCGGCAGATCGTGGCTGAGATGATACTGCAATCCCAGCATGTCTTGCGCCACTTTGCTAACGCTGTAGGGATTCGTGGGACGGATGGGGCTGTCTTCGTCCAAAGGCAGCTGATCGGCCGAAACCGCGCCATATATTTCGGCGGAGCTGACAATCAAGATGCGCGGGCGCAGATTCAAATCCAAACAGACTTTGATGATATTCAACTGGGACCGGATGTTGTTTTCCAGCGTTTCCCAGGGATCCTCAAAGGACCGAGGTACGAAAGCCTGCGCCGCCAAATGATAGATCGCATCGGGACGACAGTCGGCCAGCAGAGCGCGCGTCTGCGCATCATCCTTGAGGTCTATCAGGCGATTTTCGCTGATCGCCGGATGCACGGTCTCGCTTTCAAACAGGGTCGTGCCGAATAGTTGCGCATTTGACTGCGCTTGACCCAGGTGAGCCGCCAGGTGATTGCCGACGAATCCGCCTGCGCCGGTGATTAAGACACGCAAAATGCACACCCTGTAGATTCGCCCGCTTGTATCGCTAAAGGCGACTCAGTTCGGCGAATATTCGACTTGGCGCCTGCGGATTGAAACAAGGTGAATCCTGACCATTTTACAGCGGGTAACAGCGACATTATAGACCAAGCGCCAGGCGCTGCCAGTCGAAAGGTCGCGACGTCCATAGTCGACGCGGGATTAGGTGACTTCGGGCGAGCAAAGGCAGGTGAATCCCGGTTGCGCCGGCTTAGGAGCCTTGGTCAGTAAATCGCGGCAGTTGATTGTCCAGGAAGGCGCGCGCGTATCGACGACCGTCCATGCTCAGAATCAGATAATCACCAGCCACCCAGCCATCATCGCCTTCATATTCGACCTTGTACCAGCCTTTGCTCTCGGTGACGCCGTCAAGTTGCAGCAGCGCGCCGCGCGGTATCAGAGCCATCGATTCAGATGTGGAGTCCGGATAGCGCCGCAAGTGCAAAGCTGAATCATAGTTGACGTTTACCTCGCCGACGATGCCGGACATCGGTTGATCAGATTCTTCCGATGCGCTCGGGTCCGCCGGCTGGATCGCGCCGGTTATGCCATCGCCGATTACGGGCACCGCCGAGGGATCAAGCGCTCGCAAATATTCGGCGTAAGCGGGCTTGCCATTGAGGAGCAGCTGGACAAACTCCATACTGGCCCAGCCTGTGACGATGATTCCCTGGGGAGATTCATATCGTACGAAGGCCCATTCCTCCGCGGCGTCCAGGCCGATAAACCCAAGGACAGAGTCGGCTGCAACTTGTGTGAGGGCTTCGGTGTTGGCGCCGTTGCCAACGCGCAGATTGAGCAAGTCATCTGGATCGAGACCAAATACTCGGGCGGCGAGATGGTCGGACAGCGATGGCGGACGTATATCCGTGTTGGAGGCGCCGCCCAGTTGGTCCTGCCCTACCGGCGCCAGGCTCGCCAGCCGCTGGCGCTCGCCGAGGCGGTCAAAGACCTGGAGATAGAAGGCGTTTACCCAACCGAACAGCGCGCCTTCATCGGGCGTCATGTATACCACAAATAACCAGGTGTCGGCCGCCGGCAAATCCTGATGCGGCAGCAGCGTCGCGGCTGGGTCCGCCGTGTAATCGCTCAAATAAACGGGCAATGTGCTGAGTCCGTCGCTATCGAGATCAGCAGGCGCGCGCCGGCCAAGTACCAGCAGGTGGCTTGCCGCCGGCAGCAGTCCGAGAGACTTAGCGTCGCTCGAAGGGTATTGGCGAATATGCAAAGCCGACTCCACATCAACGACCACGATGGCGAAGGGCGTAACGCTGGAGACTTCGTTCCCTGCCACAAGCAGATCTGTGGCTGCGGTTGCTGGGGCTTCTGCCGGCCCGGCCTCGGTCTCCGCCGGCTCATCGTCTTCAGCCGGCATCGACTCCGATAGCGCGGAAGAATCAGTTGCGTGGGTTTCATCCGCTTGTTCCTCGTTAGAAGGCTCAAGCTGCTCCGCCTCTTCCACTGGCGACGCTTCGGTTTCTGGAGCTGATTCTTCCTCAGCCGCTGCCGAAATAACAGTTTGCTCTTCAAGCTGCTGCTCTGCTGCAGGCGCCGTCTGCGCGTCTTCCTCCGCTTCCTCCTGTGCCATCATCGGCGTCATCGCTGGCGCCTGACGCTGCACGCTCGTCTCCACGATGAGCAGGCGCGGCGCCGAGAATGCCCCGCCGGCCAAGGCGATCAAATTATAATAGGAGCCGCCGGCAAAGTGGCGCGCGGGCACGTCTATCGCGCCGCGATCGTCGCCGATATCAAGGTGGACGGTCATTGACTGCGTGCCGGGCACGATCTTGGCTGCATCGCCCGCCTCGCCAAAGGGCACGTTGAATGCGGCGATCGCGCCTCCCTCCATCTGCAAGTGGCTGATGACGCTGCCCGGAATAGCGTTAATCAAGCTGACAACGGCCGAAGACTCATCGACTTTGTCAGCAGAATCGCTGAAGCTGCGCATTTTCAGCCCGGCATTGGAGCCCATGATTGCGAGGGTGCTCATTTGCCCGGCACGGATATCCAACTGCTCCGACATGATCTCCGCCGGGCCGAGGAACAGGGCAAGGCGGTGTGAACCGCCGGGCAGCGCGATGTGCTGGGATGGCGCAGCGAAAGCCAGCGCGGGCAGTATAAGCTGGTCGTTTATGCGCAAGTCCAGTGGCGCGGCGCCTGCGACTGCATGCACAAAGCGGATTCTGCCGCTGTCGACGCCGCCTTCGGTCGCGCTCGATAGCGAGAGCAACTGCGGCTCATCTTGTCCGCCATGAATGATCAGCAGATGGCTGGTTCCAGCCGCCAGCGCCGCTTCGAATCGCTGACTAGCGGCTTCCGTACCGCTTTCAGTTGAGTGAAGTGAAACTTCGTAGCTGCCCGCGTCAACTTCGTGGGGCCCCTCTCCGCTGCCGCCTGCAAGTACGGCCTGTGTGACTAGTCCGTCGATGGCATCTGCTAGCGAAACGGATGCCTGAGGGACCAGGGAGTTAACCAGCGAGAAGCGAGCCTTTCCGAAAGCCAACTCGCTGAGATCATCAGCCGCAAGGTGGACAGTCCCGTCAGCGCGGGACGACAGAATCACGGCCGTGGATTCGGCATCCAGCGAAAGCGTTTTGTCAAGCAGTTGCACGGATGTCGTAGCCAGATTGGCCGTGACTGCGACCTCGCCCGCTGGCACGCCCATGTAAGCCGTTGCACTGCCGTAGGTCACATCGGTGGCAACGAGCTCGCCATTTACGAAGACGTCCAGAGCCGGGCTGCCGGGGTCCACGTGGACGAAGCGGATTTGCGCCGACTCTTGCCCCGTCGCCGGCAAGGCGGTCATTACTTGCGTTAGAATGGCCGCCAGAATGACGATTACGATTCGGATAGATTTCATGCTCTCCAATCCTGCGCGCCGTGAGTTCAACAGGTCAACCCGTGTCAGCGCATGAGGATCGGCGAAATGGGCGTTGCGCGCCGCGCACAGAAAGGCGAATCAAGTGCCTTCCTGCCACTGATTGAGGTACGCTTCTTGCTGATCAGTCAGTTCATCAATGCTGACGCCCATTGCCACCAGCTTCAGGCGGGCGATCTCCATATCGACATCAGCAGGTATAGTATAGACTTGCGCCGAAAGTTTTTCCACATTACGAATCATATACTCGGCGCCCAAGGCCTGATTGGCAAAGCTCATATCCATTACTGAGGCCGGATGGCCCTCGGCCGCGGCCAGATTAATCAGCCTGCCCTCGCCCAGAATATAGATGGAACGCCCGTTGAGCTTGTACTCCTCCACGAAAGGACGGACGATCTGGGGACCGGCGTCGGCCATGTCATGCAGCGCCTCCAGATTAATCTCGACATTGAAGTGGCCGCTATTGCAGACGATGGCGCCGTTTTTCATCACGGCGAAGTGATGGCCGTCGATGACATTGATGTCGCCGGTGGCGGTGACAAAAATCTCGCCGATCGCCGCCGCCGCCGCCATTGGCATAACACGATAGCCGTCCATGACGGCTTCCAAGGCGCGCAACGGATTGACTTCGGTGACAATTACGTTGGCGCCCAATCCAGCGGCCCGCATGGCGATGCCGCGGCTGCACCAGCCGTAACCCGCCACGACCACCACGCGGCCAGCCAGCAAGATGTTGGTGGCGCGTATGATGCCGTCCAGCGTACTTTGGCCAGTGCCGTAGCGGTTATCGAAGAGGTGTTTGGTCGAGCTGTCATTGACGGCGATTACTGGGAACTTCAAAGCGCCGTCATTGGCCATGGCGCGCAGCCGAATCACGCCGGTGGTCGTCTCTTCGGTGCCGCCGACAATTTCGTCCAGGACTTCGCGCCGGTCTTTATGGATGGTGCCTACCAGATCAGCGCCGTCGTCCATGGTGATATGCGGCTTGTGATCGAGCGCGGCATGTATGTGCTGATAGTAGGTCTCGTTGTCTTCGCCCTTGATGGCATAGACCGGAATTTCGTCATTGGTGACCAGCGAGGCCGCCACATCGTCTTGCGTCGACAGCGGATTGGAGGCCGTCAGCACGACATCTGCGCCGCCCGCCTGCAGGGTTTGCATTAGGTTGGCGGTCTCGGTGGTGACGTGCAGGCAAGCCGAAACCCGCAAGCCCGCCAAGGGTTTTTCGGCCGCGAATCGTTCGCGAATTTGCTTCAGTACAGGCATTTCCTGCCCGGCCCATTCAATGCGGTAGCGCCCCCCGGTGGCCAATTCGAGGTCTTTGACGTCGTGTGCAATTGCCATGTTGTCTCCCAGACTTTGCCCCGGTCGGAGCTGTTTTGCCCAAACGCAGGCATTCTAGCACAATTGTAAATTGCTGTCGTGAATCATGTCAGCCCAGCGCGCTACAGCAGCGTATCCAGCAGGCCGCCGTCATCCGCCAGGCTGCGGAAGCGCTGAACGAACTCCGCCATGCTGAAAGTGTGGTTTTGAGTGCCCACGACTTCCAGCACATAAGTCGCATTTAACGCGCCGATCTGCGCCGACAGTTTCAGCGGAAAGCCCTGGCTCATCCCGAGGATAAGCCCGGCGCGATAAGCATCGCCCGCGCCCGTGGGGTCGGCAATCGTCCGCGGCGCAAAGGCCCCTACCTCAATGACTTGATCACCCTTATAAATCTTGGAGCCTTTCTCGCTTTCGGTGATGATGACGATTTCGGCTCGCTCGCGCAAATCGTCGAGCCCCAGCCCGGTCTTTTCATAGATGATTCGGGCTTCATAGAGATTGATCACCAGCACATAAGCGCCGCGCATACCACGCGCCAGCTCGTCGCCGTTCAGGCGCGCAACTTGCTGCCCGGGGTCATACATAAAAGGCAGATCGCGCTGGCGGCATTCATCACATAACTGGACCATAGCGACCGGATCGTACGGGGAAATAACCACCAGATCCGGCTCATCGTCCGTCACATCCGCGATGCCATAATTGCGCCCGCGGTTCATGGCGCCGCCGTAAAAGAAAGCCAACTGGCTGTTATCGACATCGGTGTTGGAAAAGAACGAGGCCGTGAATACGTCGTCAAGTTGAATCACCGTGCTGCAATCGACGCCGCTGTTTTCCAGCCATTGCCGGTAGTCGCCGAAGTCTTGCCCGACCGTGCCCATGAGCTTCGGCCGCAAGCCGAGCTTGGCCATGCAGAAGGCAATGTTGGCTGCTGTGCCGCCCCAGTGCTTGGTCATGTCGTCCACCAGGAAGCTGAGGCTCATATCGTGCAGTTCATCCGAGAGAAAATGCTCGCGGAATCTGCCGGGGAAACGCATCAAGTAGTCGTAGGCGATCGCGCCGGTAACCAATGTTTGCATCGCTGATGTCCGTGGACTGCAAGGCGGATAAGTCAAGGCGGCATTATAGCGCAGAATCGAAGCGCGGCTACGGATGATCCGCCGAGGCTAAACTTGCTCGCCGGCCACCGCGCGCCGCAAGCTCTCGACGAAGGGCGCCCGGGCTATGCCGTTCTCGGTGACAATGCCGCTGAGATAGCGATGGGGCGTGATATCAAAGGCTGGATTAAGCGCCTTGAAATGGGCCGGCACGATGGGATTGCCATAAGGGGTCGTTACTTCAGCGGGGTCACGCAGTTCAATTGGGATCTGCTCGCCGCTGCTCAAGCTCAGGTCAATGGTCGAAGTCGGCGCGACCGTATAAAAGGGAATGTTATGCGCTTGGGCCATGACCGCCAACTGGTAGGTGCCGATTTTATTGGCGAAGTCGCCGTTGGCCGCCACCCGGTCAGCGCCGACCAAGATGATGCTAATCTCGCCCTGCTGCATGTAGTAGCCGGCTGCGGTATCCGGGATGATGTCATAGCTCACGCCCAGCTGCTCCAACTCCCAAGCGCTGAGCCGCGAGCCCTGCAAGCGCGGCCGCGTCTCATCAAGCAGAACATGAAAGTCTTTGCCGGCTTCATAAGCGGCGCGAATGACACCGAGCGCGGTCCCATAATCGACCGTGGCCAGCGCGCCGGTATTGCAATGATGGAGGACGGTCGCGCCGTCGGCAATCAAGCCGGCGCCCAGCGCGCCCATGCGGCTGTTGATGCGGACGTCGTCATCCGCAATCTGCTGCGCCGCCGCCAGCAATATCTCGCGCAGATCATCCGGGCTGTTGAATTCGCCGCTATCGGCGATGTCCTGGAGTTTGTCCACCGCCCAGGCCAGGTTGACTGCTGTCGGGCGCGCAGCCTTGAGCATGTCGCCGTCGCGCCTCAAGTCGTCGATCAGCGCATCAACGGAAGCCGCTTCGCTGTTTTGCGCCGCCAAAGCCATACCGAAAGCCGCCGACGCCCCGATGGCGGGCGCGCCGCGAACGGTCATATTGCGTATGCTCTCGGCAACCGCTTCGACCGAGTCCAGAAGCACGTGTTCCAGCTTCCAGGGCAGAGCGCGCTGGTCGATCATCTTGACCGCGCCCCGCTCCCATTCCACGCTGCGCATGTTGTTCGTCCTGTCAGTGCTGCCCGAATAAGCGCCCAAATGTCCTAGCCGCCGGCTTCCTGCACCAGGATGGCCAGCTGGTCAAAATTGGGCTGCTGCCCAAATCGCGTTCGTTGCAGCGGTCCGTTGCCGTAACTGACAAACACGGTTGGCGTACCGGTCACCTGGTATTGATTGGCGAGCTGGATGTCCTTGTCGATCTGCACGGCGTCCTGCGTGCATTCCAGCAGATCGGTATACGGCATATCCATCATTTCGGCGAAAGTGCGGGAGGAGGCGTCGCTGAAGCTGCGGGCGCTGGCGATTTGGAATAGCGCGTCGTGCGCGTTCCAGAATGTGCCCGGGCGCAGCGATTCAGAGCATTCCGCCAACTGCCCGGCCAGGCGCGAGTAGCCGGCATGCACGACAGGCAGCATGCGATATTCAAAGCGCGCGCGGCCGCTGGCGACGAACTCGTCGATGAACTTCTCGGTAGTCGCTTTGTAGCGCTGGCAATGGCCACAGAGGAAGTCCTCAAAAGCGACGACGGTAATCGGCGCGTCGGGCTCGCCTAATACAAAACCGCCATCGTCTTGCCGCGCCTGCGTGATATTGGAGTAATCCGTCGTCAGCTCGCTGAAGGAGCTTTGACTGGACAGCGCAACGAAGGCGATGGCGACGATGACCGCTGCGACGATTACCCCGCCGAGAATCAGCCGATTGCGCTGTGGCATGCTTTTGGTCTTTTGCGTCACGATCACGTCCCTCGATTAACTACCATTTTTTTCTTGAAACGATTGATTCATAGCCGCTCCCCACAAATCGTACAAATCAATTGCCTTTAAGTCAATTCTTGACCGCCCGGACAGCCGGGCAATCGCATCAAAATATTTTTACCGCATAGAACACAGAGGGTCGCGTAGACACAGACCGCCAGCACAGAGATTAAGTTTGTTCGGGGCAGAACTCCTCTAGGATCGGCATACAAATGGGTGAATATGCTTATCACAAGATTCAACATTGAAGCGCAATTTCACAATATATTAGTGAAAGATTGTACTCCGTGTCTCTGTGTCTCTGTGGTTATATTTTAGTTTGTATTATGTTCATATTGAAGTGATTGCTCTGAATCCATGTCTGATGTGGTATGATGTGAAGTAACTACAATATAGGAGGCTGATGATGAACACGAGAGACTTTGTACAATCCTCTCCGCTGGCAAGCGCTGGCGCATTTGCGGGGGGGGGGGGAGATTTCCAGCCCCTAAAATAATCGCAGGAATCCTCACTCAGTTTTCCCATAGATCCAGAGACAGTTTCATAGCGATAGTTGCGGCGCTCTCCTTGGCGCTAGTCCTTGTCTTGGCTTTGCCCGCGCAGGCGCAAAGCACCACCACGGCGACGGTCGTCGGCCCGACAAGTCTGCCGGAAGGCGGGCTGGTGGCGCAGCAAGTTGGCAACTGCCCCGAAAAGGCAATGGAGATACCTACAAAAAATGGCGGAGAAACAGTGGCGGCTTGGTATCAAAGAGTGATCGCCTTTCTCAATGCGAACAAATACAACCGGAACTACTGCGAGTTCAGGGACGATGGGGACGACGGTCACCGTTTTAACAGAACTCACAGCTATACGGAACTGCTGGTCACATTCCATAATTTCGAAGCGGTGGTAAACTACAAGGCCCAGTTGATCCCTAGTTCGCGCCTTGAATTTTTTGGGACTGGGAGTCGGGAGACCGTTGTTTTACTCCATACCGAAGCGGGATCTGGAGTCACGTTGAAGCTTAGGCTACGCGGCAAGCCGAATTTCACCAAAGACGGCAACACAACCGAGACCATCAATATTTTGGGGCGCAACGGCGCGGTTATCGGCTCGCATACGATAACGATAATCGACGATGACGACTCCTACTACATAGGCCAGCGGCGACATCACCCCTATGGCGCGAGCTGGAGAAGTCAGCCGCATTGCTACACCCATGACTGCGCGCACGACTGATGCTCGCCCACGACTGCGCGTCAATCAGTATTCTGATTGAACCAAGGAAATCCTAGCATTTGTAGGGGTGACACAAGTGTCACCCCTACATCTTCAAGATTGGTGTGACAATCGCCAACAAAAGACAGTAATCTCTGTGCCGACAGTCGGAGTGGGCGGGCTGTGTCTACGCGCCCTACGCGCTCCTCTGTGCCTCGGTGTCTACTTTCACAACCCCTCAATGAATCAAAGCAGAAACTAGCACAACTTGCAGTTTTTTTGTAGACTTTTGGTGCGGTGCGCGATCCCCGTGTGTCTTTGGCAGAAAGTATGCCCTACAGAGTTTGGGACGGAGGCGAACTGACGAGCCGCTTGGCACTTAATTGATGCCCAAAAGTAGAGTAGGTCTTAGAACCTCAAAGCGCCTCTGCACCGCTGTATTACTGGCTCAATGGTACAACCTACGAAACATAAGCGCGTTCGCATCTCGCAAGGCGATTTCGCTGTGGCGGGTCGCTATGACTGCACAGCAGGTTGCGATGTAGACGCAGACTATGTCGTTGTCTCGCTTTTGAACTTCAAATCACAGACAAACGAAATTCGGCAGATACCTCAGACTCAGGCAAAAGCGAATGCAGCTGCAAAGTGGCTCAAACAGAACAAAGTAGAGTTCATAGTTCTAGAATCGACCGCAAATTATCATTTGACTTTTTATCACGCTTGCCGAAAACTTGGTCTGAATGTACACATCATCAATCCCGCTCAAGTCACGGCGCTACTTCGAATAGAGGGCAAGTCGGATAAGGCGGATGCGACAAATCTAGCCATGCTAGCCGCTACTTTTCCCCTAAGAACTTCCAATGTTCCAGATGCCCAACAAATGGAGATTCGTAGCAACTTGCGGAATTATGACCGCGACAGAAAAGCATTAATTAAAGTTAAGCAACGGGTTCATCAAGAACTTGCGCAGTTTGGAATAAATATCTTCCGGGAAACTACGTTGAGAACCCAATCAGGCCGGGCGTTTCTGGAAGCGCTTTCTCAGACAGAGGACGCGGCGGAAATGATTGTTCAGAATCACTGGAAAGGTTCACCTAGCAGCCGCCCAAGATTGATAGAGGCAATGGGGAAGACGGAAGAACTCCCAACTTGGCTTCGTCAGGAACTTGAAGTGCTAAGAATTGACCTACTTGTTCAAGAGCAAAGAATTAGAAACCGAGAACAACAAGCGCTAAATCATATCGAACATTTTGAGCTAGCGCCTCAGATCGCTTGGATGTCCACGACACCAGGAGTAAACTGGCTCGTAGCTTTACGACTAATTGGTGAAATGGGATCGGACTTTTGGCAACGATATTCAACATCAAGAGCCTGGTGTAAGGCTTTAGGGGTCGCCCCGAACACTCTTGTTTCTGCCGGGAAAGTCCTTAAAACCTCGAAAGCCTTAGGAAATAATCATGCCAAGCGACATCTCCTCATGCAAATGCGTAATTGGTTATTGCGAAACCATGAGCACCCATTGAAACAGTGGCAAGTACAATATAGAGCTAAAGCGGGCTTTCGCAAATCAGTATCCGCGTGCTGCAATAAAGCCATGACCAGTTTATATCATCAAGGCCGGCACGGCGGTTTACCGTATAATCCGAGTCGGATGAAGTTACGATTCCCTGAAACAATCTAGACGTACGCATTCGCGACATGGTTGTGTTTTTGTGGCTGCCCCGAATTACGGGCGAGCAACTCTGTGGTGAAAAATATTTTGCTGTGATTGCCCCGAGCCGGGCCTACCCTAGGAATTCTCCCGGCGACATGATGTATAATCGCGACGCCCGTCTCTCCAGCGGCATATTGAGGAGCGTGCTTTGATGCGAATGATCGACCTGATTGAAAAGAAACGGGATGGCCAGCCCTTAGAAAAAAGCGAAATCCGCTTTTTCATCAAGGGCTTTACCGCCGGCGACATCCCGGATTACCAGGCCTCCGCCCTATTAATGGCGATCTTCTTCCAAGGCATGAATCGCGCGGAGACCGTCAATCTGACCATGGCCATGGCCGAATCCGGCGACATGCTGGACTTGTCCGACATCACCGATTACGCCGTCGACAAGCACTCCTCCGGCGGCGTCGGCGACAAGACCTCGCTGATCGTACTGCCTCTGGTGGCGTCTTTTGGCGCGCCAATCGCCAAAATGAGCGGTCGCGGATTGGGATTCACCGGCGGCACGCTGGACAAGCTGGAATCGATCTCCGGCTACAACGCCAACCTTTCCGAGGCTGAGTTTCGGCGTATTGCGCGAGAAACCGGTATCGTGCTGGCCGGGCAAAGCAAATCGATGGCGCCGGCCGACGGCCTTATCTACGCGCTGCGCGATGTCACCGGCACTGTCGCCAGTTTGCCTTTGATCGCCAGCAGCATCATGAGCAAAAAGTTGGCTGCCGGCGCCAGCGGAATCGTACTGGATGTGAAGGCGGGCATAGGCTCCTTCATGCAAACACCGGACGAAGCGAGAGCGCTGGCGACTGCCATGGTCAGGATCGGCGTGGATGCCGGCCGTGATATGGTCGCCCTGCTCTCCGATATGAATCAGCCGCTGGGCGCCGCGGTGGGCAATGCGCTTGAAGTGTCAGAAGCGGTACTGACCCTGCAGGGCAATGGCCCGGCTGACATTCATGACCACTGCGTGGAGATAGCTGCTCATATGTTGCGCTTGGCCGGGCAAGGCGAGAGCCGGACGGATCTGGCCGAAACGCGCCAGGAAGTTGACCGCGCGCTGAGGTCCGGCGGCGCCTATGACTACTTTGGCCGCATGGTCGCGGCCCACGGCGGAGACCTGCGACTGATTGAGGACCTGAGTCAACTGCCGCAAGCCAAGCTGCGCTACAGCCTGCTGGCGCGTGATTCCGGGTATGTGGCCCTGGTCGCGGCAGACAAAGTCGCCCGGGCGGCATTGGACCTAGGCGCCGGCAAAGCGACCAAAGCAGACCTGATCGACCATGCCGTGGGGATCGAAGTCCATGCCAAAGTCGGCGACGAAGTCGCAATCGGCGACCTCTTGATGACCGTGCATGCCAACGACGATGGGCGCCTGCAGGCTGCCCTGGACCAATTGGCGGGGGCAGTCGAGTACAGTTCGGCGCCAGTGCCGCGCTTGCCGCTATTTCATGGCGTCGTCGATGGCAATGACATGTAAGTGCTGTTTCGAACCTCAGCAGCGGCGCGTGCCGGAACTCAGCAGCCGTTTTGCAGATGCTCATCAAAAGAAATGGCGAAGTTGTGATAATGCGAGCCGTCGCAGGCGGCGCGAAAATAGAAGTATTCGGATTCTTCCGGGTAAATAGCGGCTTGAATGGCCGATAGCCCCGGGCTGGCAATCGGCCCCGGCGGCAATCCGCGATTGAGGTAGGTGTTGTAGGGGGAAATCACATCGCGGTAGTCTGCGCGAGTGATCCGGGGCCACCAACTTCCGCGCGCGCCTTGAATGCCGTACTGCACGGTCGGGTCCGCTTCCAGGGCCATGCCGATGTCCAGGCGGTTGCGGTAGACGCTGGCGATGAGAGCGTGCTCGTCGCGCCAAACGGCTTCACGCTCGACGATCGACGCCAGCGTCACCACCTGATACAAAGTAAAGCCTTGCTCCAGCGCGGCGTCGCGCAGCGAATCGCCGACGCGTTCGCGGAACGCGCGCAACAAGGTATCACGCAATGTCAGCGCCACGATATCAGGCGGCAGCTGATAAGTATCCGGGAACATAAATCCTTCCAGCGAGGCGCCCTCGGGTATGCCAGCCCAGGCGGCAAAGGCGGTCGGCAAGTCCGCGGCCTCGTCGACCAAGCGCAAGAATTCCGCGCCCGTGAAGTCAAACAGCGCGTTTTGGTCGACCAAGTCGGCCAATTCTTCAATCCGCGCGCCTTCCAACAAACGAAATGAGATGAAGCTCTTGCTGGAATCCGTCAGGATCTCCGCAATCTGCCTGATGGACTGCGTCTGATTGAGAAAGTACAGGCCCGCCTCAAAGCGCCGATCGTAACCTTCAACTTGCGCGTAGTCGATGAATAGATCTGCGTCGCGAATTAGCGCCTGGTCAAAGAGAGCCGCGGCGATTGCGCGGGCCCCGGCGCCGGGCGCTATTTGAAATCGGACCGGATTGGCGTCGCTGCTGAATGGGGCATCCAGTTCCGCCCCCCGGTTTGCCAGTTGCAGGCGCAGGACGAGATTCTGGGCTGTGAACACGATCTGTCCGTCCGTGGCGATGTAGACGCCAACCGCGGCCAGACCGACCACAAGTACAAAGACTACAAGTCCCAGCAGAAAGCCTTTTATCGCACCTTGCAACAGCCGCGCCTTTACCGCCCGAATCGGGCATTCGTTCTCATGGTCAGCAGTTACCCCGCAGCGCGCATCGTCCGGCTAGGATTGCGTCGCAACAATCGACGCCGATGGATCGGCCAGCCGGCTGCTGATCTGCGCCCAGTCCAATTCGCGCGTGATGGTGATCCATGTCCGCCCCGGCTTGAGCAAGATAGGCTCGCCGTCCGGGAAGATCAGGCGCAGCGCCTCGCCCCGGTTCTGATTGCGCCGCCACCAGAATCCCTCGTAAAGCATGCCATCACGCATTACGTATGCCGGGCCCCGTCCCCAAAGCGCCAATTCATACGATTCGTCTATCGCGCCGGCCGTGAATAAGTCAGGACGTCGTCTATGATCTACCTGTATGATCACCAGGTTGTCCGCCATTAGCTGTGAGTTATCGACGGCGTCCAGGTGTGGAATCCCGTCCGAATAACGCAGGTAGCGCCGGCTGACCTCGTCGTACTGCCAGCGCACGTCGGTTCTGTCGTACCATTTGATGTACAGGTCGCGGGCTTCCGTCCCGCCCTCATTGGGCCGCAAACTGAAAGCGAAACCGTTGGCGCGATAGCCGATATTCAGATTGCGCCTGGTGGCCAGCTGCCACATTTGCCGCGTATCGCCAAACATCGTGTGTTCATAGCCGCGGTCGCTGAAGGTCGCATCGCGACAGAAGCCAGCGTTGTCGCAGTTGTCCCCGAGAGATGGAGACAGCAGCAGCGGGCGATAATTCGCGTTGATATAAATGTCGTGGATGGGGCCGCTGGTGCCGGAGTAGGCCAGCAGCGCGGCATACATGCTGATTAGCTCAATATCCAGCAGGCGCGCGCTCCTGACCGATCCGACTTGCGCCGGCGCGTTGTTGCGGTAAAGCGCGGCAAATCGCGTCACACCGCCTTCCGCCTCGTATTCGTATACGAGGTCCGCCAGATTGAGCCCGTGCTGCGGGCGCACTTTGGGCGGCCAGTTGGAGACCTTCACGATCAGATTGCGGCGTCTCATCGCTTCATCACTGGGGTAGGCCAATCCAGTCAAGGGATTTACGCCGGTTGGATAGTCCCAGGGCCCCACCTCTTTATCAGGCGCGGCCAGATAGGTCTTGGCGATTGCAGTGCTGATGATGGCGGGGGATTGCAGCCATTCGCGCGGCGTCGCCGTTGCAACAGCGGGCGTCAGCCTTCTGTCTTGCCCGCTGCTCATGCCGGTCAGCAGCGGCACGCCAATCACTACCGCGCAAAACCCAAGAATTATCGACCATTTATAATTGCGCATCAGGCCTCGTATTCGCGTTCCGAATTGCGTGCCGCGGCTAGTATAGGAAAGCTGCACTGCCTTCGACAAGGCGCAGTAAGTATAATAGGGTGAATCGTAGCCAAAGCATCGGATAGCAAGGGACAGCAATGGAGCGCGGCCGCCTGCTTATTAGCTATGCGCATCCCGACGATGAGAGTTTCGGCTTGGGCGCGGCAATTCCGAAGTGGATAGATGACGGCATTGATGTCTATCTGATTTGCGCGACGAATGGCGAGGTCGGCACGGTTCCGGATGAGTTGCGCGGGAAATTTGCGACCACTGCCGCGCTGAGACTGAGCGAACTCGAATGCGCCCGGCGGCATCTCAAATTCAAAGAAGTATTTATGCTGGGATACCGCGACAGCGGCATGCCGGGCAGCGAGACTTCGCGTCACCCGGAATCGCTGTGCTATCAGTGGCAGAACCATCCAGCGCGCGTCACCGCCAAGGTGAAAGAAATCCTGCAGCGCGCCAGGCCGCATGTGATCATTACTTTCAATCGGTACGGAGGCTACGGCCACCCGGACCACATCGCCATACAACGGGCGACGGTACAAGCCTTTGAAGAGCTGCGCAAGCCAGCGAGCGGCGCTGCTCCAAACAGCGCCTATCGCCCGCAGAAGCTGTACTATGCCGCTTTTCCAAAGGCAACGATTTGGCTGCGCATTTTAAGCGCCAGGCTCAAGGGGCAGGATCCCAGGCGCGTGGGCAGAAATCAGGATGTCGATGTGGTGAAGACCCTCGAGCATATTGAGCCGGTGCACGCCCGCATTCCGGTGGCGCGATACTTCGATGTCTGGGAGCGGGCGAGCAGCTGCCACGCCAGCCAGGGCGGCGGACGGATCACGCGCAGCTCGCGCTGGCTGCGCAGATTCTTATACAGCAAGCAAGGATTTACGCGCGTTTTCCCGGCGCCGGAACGGGACCGCGTGGATGAAGACGACCTTTTTGCGAATGTTGACCTTAACTCGCGGCAGACCTGATCAGGGCAAGGGCGTGTAGCTTTCGCCCACCCCGACTCGCTCTGTATCCTGCCAGAGAAATTGCAGCTTGCCGAATGCCGCCGGGCGCGCCCCATACGCTAGCGGTCCTACTCCATGGTCCGATCGTGACACAAGTAGCGAGGCAGGAATTGCGCTGCATATTCCCTAAAGGTCCCGGCAATGATGGCGCGCCGCATAGCTTCTACGTGACGCGCGAGAAAGTCGATATTGTGCAGACTTATGAGGGTGTAAGCCAGCAGCTCTTTGGCGACGATCAAGTGTCGCAAGTAAGCGCGGGAGAAGCGGCTGGTGTAGTTGTTAAGCGCTGCGTCAATGGCGGATTCGTCCGCCTTGAATTTGGCGTTTCGCAAATTGATGCGACCATCATGCGTGAAGGCAGCCCCGTGCCGCGCCAGACGCGTGGGGATGACGCAGTCAAATATATCCACGCCGCGGCATATCCCCTCGACCAAATCATCCGGCTCGCCTACACCCATCAAGTAGCGCGGCCTGTCTTGGGGCAAGCAGGGAATAGTCTCGTCCAGGGTCTGGTACATTTCCGGCTTGCTTTCGCCAACTGCTAATCCGCCAATGGCGTAACCCTTGAGATCCATCTCGGTAACGAATCGCGCCGATTCTTGCCTGAGATCGGGAAAGACGCCGCCTTGTACAATGCCAAACAGGGCCTGATCGATGTCGTCAGGATGGGCATCGCGACAGAGCCGCAGCCAGCGATGCGTACGCGCGCTTGCCGCTTGTACTTCTTCGCGATTGTTGGGATTTGGGCATTGATCGAATGCCATGATGATGTCCGCGCCCAGATTTCGCTGGATTGCCATTGAGCGCTGCGGCGTCAATCGTTTCGCGCTGCCGTCAAGATGGCTGCGGAAGGTGACGCCGTCGTCATCAATCCGGTTGATTTCGCCCAGGCTAAATACCTGGAATCCGCCGGAATCCGTCAACAGCGGGCCACTCCAGCCCATGAAGCTGTGCAGGCCGCCCAGGTCACGCACGAGCTCATCGCCGGGGCGCAAGTGGAGGTGATAGGTGTTGGCCAGCACCAAATTGATTTCGAGTTCTTCCAAGTCGCGCGGGGGGACGGCTTTGACGGTAGCTGCCGTGCCTACAGGAGCGAATACCGGTGTGGGAATGTCTCCGTGCGGCGTATGCAGGATGCCGGCTCGCGCATTGCCGTCGGTCGCGACAAGCTCAAATTCGAATGACATAGTGGTACCAGAGTCGATGCGTTTGACGTCGTGCCTTGTATTGGATTATTGTCGCTGCCGTTTCGCAAGGGTTTCCCGACGGTAGTTCCGCGCTGACAGATTGACCGCCGATATTATAGCACAAGAGCTGGTCAAGCAATCTTGACCAGGAGGCGCCGCGCCCGCCGCGATTCTGGCGTGATACACGGGCAGTGAATCCAGGCCAAGGCTATACTGCGGCTGTAAGTCAATCTACGGCGCAAGTGCCGCGAGTCAATCCCGATATGCTCCAGCGCAGTCAGGCTCAAGTTGTGTCCACGCTTTCCGACGGGGGTGATTCAACGCCATGTCCAAATTATGGCTATCCAAGCCAAGTCATAGTTGATCTCGATGCGGTCGCAGCAAACGTCCGCTCGATCAAATCACTGGTCGGAGACGACCTATCCCTGATGGCGGTGGTCAAGGCGAATGCCTACGGTCATGGCGCGCCGGAGGTTGCTCGCGTGGCCATCGGCAACGGCGCAGATCTTTTGGCCGTCGCCAATATTGAAGAAGCGCTTGAACTACGACGAGCCGGCATTGACGCGCCGATCCTGACGCTGAGTTTTGTGCCACCGGAAGCGATACGGCGCGCTATCGATTTAGACGTCAGCGTCACTGTGTACGATTGTGAGCAGGCGCGGCAGTATCAGTCGGCCGCGTACGACAGCCTTGGTTCGCTAACGGCGCATATCAAAGTGGATACGGGTATGGGCAGGCTCGGCGTTTTGTCAGGCGGCGCCGACGAGCTATGCCGATTTGTAAGCGAACAGCCGGCGATTGAACTCGAGGGCATCTTCACCCACTTCTCGTCAGCGGATACGGATTCGCAATACACGGCTGGACAATTGGCTCGCTTTGCTTGCTTGGTCAGCGGGCTGGAGCGAAACGGCTTTCAATTTCAGTACGTTCACGCGGCCAATTCCGCCGCGCTGCTGACCCAGCCATCCAGCCACTTCAACCTCGTGCGGCCCGGCCTCTTGCTCTACGGCTTGAACCCGCTGGGAGACGGCGAGGGGCCAGATTGGCTCCAGCCCACCATGACCTGGAAGACCACAATTGCCCAGGTTAAGACGCTGCCTTCTGGGTCAGCCGTCGGCTACGGTAACAGCTATCGGACGCAAGGACGGGAGAAGATCGCGGTCTTGCCGGTGGGCTACGCAGATGGCTTGCGCCGGGCGCCGCGGACCTGGCGGGAAGTGCTCCTGCGGGGCCAGCGCGCTCCTCTGGTCGGGCGAGTCAGCATGGAGAAGACTGCCATCAACGTCAGTCATATCCCGGGCGCGCAAGCCGGCGATGAGGTTGTTCTGCTCGGCAAGCAGGGCGACGATGAGATCAGCGCCGACGAGATTGCCGCTTGGCTCGGCAGCATCAATTATGAAGTGGTTACTTCAATCGCGCCTCAAGCGCCGCGCACTTTTGTACAGGTATAGGCTTCGCGACTTACTGAGGCAGCAGCGCCCGTAGGTCGTCAGAAATCGCGTCCGGCGGCACGCCAAATTGATAGCGCTTGATCCAGCGGCCGGCTTGATCCAGCAGGAAAGAGCCGGTAGTGTGGTTGATCAAGTAGCCGTCTGATCTGTCCTCGTCGCTAATCTCAAACGCTAGGCCGAAGGGCTCGCCCAGCGCCCGCACAGACGCCTCGTCGCCCGTGAGCGCGCTGATGTCGTCCAATTGGCGAAACTCAAAATATTGTCGCAAGGCCGCGGGCGTATCGCGCTTGCCGTCTACGGAGACGAAGACGAAGGACATACTGTCCGCCAGGTCTCCGAGCGCTTGTTGAATCCGCCCGAAGTCGTTCAGCGTCAACGGGCAAATGTCCGGGCAATGGGTGAAGCCAAATGTCAAGAGCGTGTGGCGTCCGCGAAAGTCTGCCAGGCGGACTGGCCTGCCCTTGCTGTCGGTCAGCTCAAAGGGCGGAATATCGACTGGCGGATCTATCGCCAGAATGCCGTCGAAAACAGCCGCGCCTTCTATCTCGAATGGACCCGTACTGACTGTCTCTGGTTCCCGCATGCGGTCATAGATTAGGAAGATCGCCAGGGCGGCGATGCCCAAGAGCAGACCGGCCAGCAGGCCAAAAAGCAATCGGCCGAAAAGAATCGAGACTCGCTTCGTCTTCAAACTTGCATTCCCCAACTGGCCCATGTCAAGGCGCCCCTATGCTCTATCGTAAAGCATAGCCAGGTATGCGCAAGGCATGAAGACGGGCGGTTACTCGTTGCGGGCGTCAACTGGGCTTGGCCTGCATTGCGGACACGCTACAAAGCAGTTACAATGGAAATTCCTCAAGAAGAGAGATTTCGCCGCCGCGCGAAACGCCGAAGGGGCAAGCGACAAGTAGGCCAACTTGCGTGAAACTCTCAGGCAAAAGGACTCTTGGGGAGAGATTCTCTGAAGGTCAAGGAACCGACAGGGCGCATACTCGGCATGAGATGCGCCTTTTTCATTTATACGATCGGAGAGGAGACAACAATGGGCGAATGGAAGACGCCGGCGGAACTGAAATATGCTGAGTCGGACGAGTGGTTTGCTGTGGCTGGCGACATTGTCACCATCGGCATCACCGATTACGCGCAAGACCAATTAAACGATATCGTCTATGTCGAGTTCAAGGACCCCGGCGATGCTGTCGAGGCTGGCGGCTCCTTCGGCGAGGTCGAGTCGGTCAAGGCGGCCTCCGAGCTGTACAGCGTGGCGGCCGGCGAAATCATTGAAGTTAATTCCGCCCTGGAAGACGAGCCCGAAGTCGTGAATGCCGACCCATACGGCGCAGGCTGGATGGTCAAGATCCGCGCCTCCAGCCTTGCCGAGATCGACGGCCTGATGGACTCCGCCGCCTATGACGCCTATTGCGACAGCCGCTAGGCGCGCCGCCAACTTGCAGATCCAGCCAGCGCAGACGCAAGGCAAGCGCATCGCCAGCCTTTGATGAGGTCAATAAAACCGTGAGCTATATACCCCATACCCCAGCTGAATCCGACGTTATGCTTTCCGAGATTGGCGCGCGGACGATAGACGAACTCTTCGACGCGGTGCCGCGATCTCACCGCTTTCCAGCGCTGGACCTGCCGCCGCCTATGAGTGAAATGGAAGTCGCCGCCGAGATGCTGGCGATCAGCGAGGCCAATGACCACGGTCAAGATTACGCGGTATTCCGCGGCGCCGGCGCTTACCACCATTTCATTCCTTCCGTGGTCAATCACATCTTGCTGCGCGGCGAGTTTTACACGGCCTATACGCCTTATCAGCCGGAAGTGTCCCAAGGCACGCTGCAGGCGACCTACGAATACCAGAGCATGATGTGCGCGCTGACCGGCATGGACGCCGCCAACGCCAGCCATTATGACGGCGCGACCAGTCTCGCCGAAGCCGTCACCGTCGCTCTCGAGGTCACGCGAAACAAACGCAAGAAAGTCATCCTGAGCCACGCCATTCATCCGCAATACCGCGAGGTCGTGAGAACATACCATCAGGGACGAGACATCCGCATCATTGGCGACCGCGGACGCGGCGAGATCGTCGATCTGATGGAAATGATCGACGACAATACCGCTATGATCGCGGTGCAATATCCCAACTTCTTCGGCCAGATCGACGAGCTAAGCACCCTGGCCGAGGCGGCGCGCAGCAGCGGCGCCCTGCTGGTGGTGGTCGCCAATCCCATGGCGCTGTCGCTGCTCAAGAGTCCGGGCGAGCTGGGCGCGGACATCGTCGTCGGCGAAGGCCAGCCGATGGGCATACCGCTCGGATTTGGCGGGCCCTACCTGGGTTACTTCGCCATCCGCCAGAAGCACGTGCGCAAGATCGCGGGCCGCATCATCGGCGAGACAAAAGATGCCGACGGCCGGCGCGCCTTTGTCATGACACTGCGGCCGCGCGAACAAGACATCAAGCGCGAGCGAGCCACCAGCAATATCTGCACCAATCAGGGCTTGATGGCGCTGTCGGCATCGGTCTACATGGCGCTGATGGGCAAGAACGGGCTGCGCCGCGTTGGCGAACTCAACTATCACAAGGCCCATTACGCCGCGCAAGAGATCAACCGGCTGGACGGCTACAGTGTGGACATGAGCAAGCCTTTTTTCAACGAGTTCGTTGCCGCGTGTCCGCGTCCGGTCGCAAGAATTAACGCAGCCCTGCTTGAAGAGGGCATGATCGGCGGCTACGACCTGGGGCAGCATTATTTCCACTTGCAGGATCACATGCTGGTCTGCGTCACCGAAATCAATGCGAAAGATGAAATCGATCGCCTGGTCGAAGTTCTGGGAGGGCTTAGCTAATGCTAGCGTCCGATTCAACGCAGCTACTCGAACCGCTGATTTATGATTTGGGCGCGCCGGGACGCATCGGCGTCAACCTGCCCGATTGCGATGTGCCGGAATCGCCCATGCCGGCTGAGCTGCTGCGCGATGACCTGGCGCTGCCGGAAGTCGGCGAGGTGCAAGTGGTGCGTCACTTCGTCAAGCTCAGCCAGCTGAATTACTCGATCGACCAGGGCCTGTATCCCTTGGGGTCCTGCACCATGAAATACAATCCCAAGGTCAACGAAGACGCCGCGCGGCTGGCCGGCTTTGCTCAGCTGCACCCGCTGACCGACGAGAGCGGCGCGCAGGGCGCCCTCTTTTTGATGCACGAATTGCAGCAATGGCTGGGCGAGATCAGCGGCTTTTCCGATGTCAGTCTCTCCCCCGCAGCCGGCGCCCAGGGCGAATTCGCCGGCATCTTGATGATTCGCCAGTATCACATCGATCGCGGCGAAGGCCAGCGCGACATCATCCTGGTTCCCAACAGCGCGCATGGCACCAATCCGGCTACCGTGACCATGGCCGGCATGAGTGTGCGCGAGTTGCCGGCAAACGATAAAGGCAATGTCGATATGGCGGCGCTGCATGCCGCTTGCGAGGGTGAGCTGCGCGACCGCATCGCTGGCATGATGATCACTGTGCCCAGCACGCTCGGTCTGTTTGAGTCGACTATTCTCGAGGTCATCTCAACTGTGCACGACGCCGGCGGGCTGATGTACATGGACGGGGCTAATATGAATGCGCTGATGGCCGTAGTAAAGCCGGGCGAACTCGGCTTTGATGTCATGCACTACAACCTGCACAAGACCTTCTCGACGCCACACGGCGGCGGCGGACCGGGCAGCGGCGCAGTCGGCGTCAACGAGAAGCTGCGGCCTTATTTGCCGGGACCGGTCGTCGGCATCATTGAAGAGGAAGATGAAAATGGTGCGCCGCTCTACGGTTTTGTCATGCCCGAAAAAAGCATCGGCCGTATGAAAGCCTTCCATGGCAACTTCGGCATGCACCTGCGCGCCTACGCCTACATCCGCGTCTATGGCGATAGCGGCATCCGAGACGTGACGCGCTACGCCGTACTCAACGCCAACTATCTGCGCGCCAAGCTGATGCGGACGTATACGGTGCCTTATCCGCGCTATTGCGGGCACGAATTTGTGCTGGAAGGTCATGTCGACAATGTCGACGATGTGCACGCGCTGGACATCTCCAAGCGGCTGATGGATTACGGCTTTCACCCGCCGACCAATTACTTCCCGCTGATCGTGCCGGAGGCGCTGTTGATCGAGCCGACCGAGACCGAAGTTAAAGAAGACCTCGATGCCTTCGTCGAGGCCATGGAGGCCATCGCCGAGGAAGCTCGCAGAGATCCCGAGACCCTGCTCAATGCGCCGCATACCGCGCCGGTCCGCCGCCTGGACGAGGTGCGCGCGGTCAAGGAACTTGTGCTCTGCTGCGCGCCGGCGCTGCCTGCCCGGGCGCTTTAAGCGCAACGGGATAACGGCTCGGCCTGGTTGAAGCGCTCGCTCATCAACCTGATTGTCTGCGCGCGTCAATGCCCTTAGCGCGCAGCAGTGACCGCCTTACTGCCCGATACAGACTGGCACTACATTTTGAATGCGCCGCCGCTTATACTCGTTGGCTGCTTTGTCTCCGCATGAAAAATCATTCAGTCACAGTTGGTGTTAGAATTAGCGGAGGCCGAATCAACGCGGACGACATCACCAACCAGGGAGACCTTGCATGACCATCAGCCCCAAGATTGAGCAGTTGCGGGCCAAACGTTCCGAGAGCCAACTGGGCGGCGGAGAAGCGCGCATCCAGCGGCAGCATGACAAGGGCAAAAAGACGGCGCGCGAGCGGCTGGACATTTTGCTAGACCCAGGAACTTTCCGTGAAGTGGATGCTTTTGTGCATCACCACAACAGCAAGTTTGGCCTGGACAACAACCGCCCGCTGAGCGACAGCGTCGTGACCGGCTGGGGCACCATCGACGGCCGCCTGGTCTACGTCTATTCGCAAGACTTTACGGTCATGGGCGGCAGCTTGAGCGAGGCGCATGCCGCCAAGATCATCAAGATTATGGAAATGGCCATGAAGGTGGGCGCGCCCGTCATCGGCTTGAACGACAGCGGCGGCGCGCGCATTCAAGAGGGCGTCGAGAGCCTGGGCGGCTACGCGGATATTTTCCTGCAAAATACCCTGGCCAGCGGCGTCATCCCGCAGATCAGCGTCATCATGGGGCCCTGCGCGGGCGGCGCTGTTTACAGTCCGGCGCTGACCGACTTCATCATCATGGTCAAAGACAGCAGTTATATGTTCATTACGGGTCCTGAAGTGGTCAAGCAGGTGCTCAACGAGGACGTCAGTTTTGAGGGACTGGGCGGCGCGTCAGTGCACGGGAGCACCAGCGGCGTCTGCCATTTCGTCGCCGATGACGAGACGCAGTCGCTGACGATGGTGCGAGAATTGCTGAGTTATTTGCCGCAAAATAATATGGAAGATCCGCCTGCCCTGCCGCCGACGGACGATCCGCTGCGGACCGAAGCGGCGCTGGACAGCATCGTGCCGGAGAATCCCAACCAGCCCTATGACATCAAAGAAGTCATTGAGCTGATCGTTGACGACGGGCATTTCTTCGAGGTGCATGAAGAATTCGCTGGCAACATTGTGGTGGGTTACGCGCGACTGGGTGGCACGGCCGTAGGCATAGTCGCCAATCAGCCGATGGTCCTGGCCGGCGTGTTGGACATAAAGGCCAGCGTCAAGGCGGCGCGCTTTGTACGAACCTGCGATGCCTTTAACGTGCCGCTGATTACCTTCGTCGATGTGCCCGGCTACCTGCCCGGCGCCGATCAAGAGCACAGCGGCATCATTATGAGCGGGGCCAAGCTGCTCTTCGCTTTCTGCGAGGCGACCGTGCCCAAGCTGACGGTGACGACGCGCAAGTCCTACGGCGGCGCTTACTGCGTCATGAACAGCAAGCATATTCGCGCCGATCTGAACATCGCCTGGCCTACCGCCGAGATTGCGGTCATGGGCCCGGAGGGCGCCGTCGAGATCATCTACCGCCGCGAGTTGCAGCAGGCGGATGATCCGGCGGCGCGCAAGCAAGAACTGGCGGCCGAATACCGCGAGACCTTCGCCAATCCTTATATTGCGGCCAGCCGGGGCTTCATCGACGACATCATTGAGCCGCACAATACCCGCCCGCGCTTGATCAATGCGCTGCAAGTCTTCCAAAACAAGCGCGATGAGAACCCGCCCAAGAAGCACGGCAATATCCCGCTCTAGCGCCCGGCGCAAATAGCAAAGGCCAATCAGCTTGCAGACAGGTCCCTTTAACAAGATTCTGGTCGCCAACCGCGGTGAAATCGCCGTGCGCATCATCCGCGCCGCCCGCGATCTTGGCATCCCCACAGTGGCCGTGTATTCGGATGTTGACCGCACCGCGCTGCACGTCCGCTACGCTGATGAGGCGGTGCATATCGGCGGGCCGCGGCCGGCGCAGAGCTACCTGCGCAAGGACAAGATGATTGAAGTGGCGCGCCGAACCGGCGCCGACGCCATCCATCCCGGTTACGGCTTCCTGGCCGAAAATGCCGATTTCGCTCAGCAGGTAATGGACGAGGGTTTGGTCTGGATTGGCCCATCAGCGAGCGCAATCGCGACTATGGGCGACAAACAAGCGGCGCGCACGGCTGTCAGGCGCAACAATGTCCCGCTGATACCCGGCACAGAAGCCGGAATGCCCGATGGCGAGCTGGTCCATGCCGCGCGGCGCATCGGTTTTCCTGTGCTGATCAAGGCGGTGGCCGGCGGCGGAGGCACGGGAATGCGCCCGGTCCATCGCGAGGAAGACTTCGCAGAATCCCTGGCGACCGCGCGCCGCGAAGCCGAAAGCGCCTTCGGCAACGGCGATGTCTACGTCGAAAAGCTCTTGGAAGGCGCGCGCCACATCGAGTTTCAAATCCTGGCCGATGCCCATGGCAATACCGTGCACTTGGGCGAGCGCGAATGTTCCATTCAGCGGCGGCATCAGAAGCTGGTTGAAGAGGCGCCGAGCGTTTTCGTAGACCGCGACTTGCGCGAGCGAATGGGCGCCATGGCTATCGCCGCGGCCGAGTCCGTGGGCTATATCAACGCCGGCACCATCGAGTGCATGGTGGACAAAGACAAGAATTACTATTTTCTCGAGATGAATACACGATTGCAGGTCGAGCACCCGGTGACGGAGTTGGTTACCGGCGTCGACCTGGCGAAGGAGCAGATTCGCATCGCGCGCGGCCGGCGCATGGGCCCGACGGAGAGCTTGCTGGACCCAAAGGGCTGGGCCATTGAATGTCGCATCAATGCCGAAGACCCCTATGCCAACTTCATGCCGTCCACCGGCCAAATCAGCACGATGATCCTGCCGACCGGTCCCGGCGTTAGAGTCGACAACGGCGTCTTTTCCGGCTCAGAAATCACGCCTTATTATGACAGCATGATCGCTAAATTGATCACTTGGGGCGAGACGCGCTCGGAAGCCATGCTGCGGATGAGGCGAGCGCTGTCCGAATATCGCATCATGGGTTTGAAGCACAATATCCCCTTCCACATCAATCTGTTGAACAGCATCAGCTTCATCGCCGGGCAATTCGACACGACTTTTGTCGAGCGCCGCTTCAATATGAACACTTATGAGCAGGACCCGACCAGAAGCGAACTGGAGACGGTGGCAATTGCCGCGACGCTCTTCGCCCACCGCAAACGGCAGTTGGCCTCGCAGGTGGTTGCGCCGGCCAAGCGCGATGCGAGCAACTGGAAGTGGATGGGACGCTTCGAGAGGATGCATCGATGAAATACGTCACCCTCATCAACGACCAATCCTACGAGATAGAAATCGATCATGATGGCAGTGTGCTCATCGACGGAGAAGCGCGCGATGTCGACTTTCTCAATCTCGGCGGCGACTTGTTTTCGGTGATTACCGAGAACCGCTCGCTGGAAGCGGTTATAAATGACGATGAAGGGCTGATCGCCGTCATGATGAGCGGGCGCCAATTCGAGGCGCAAGTGCTTGATGAGCGCGCTATGCTCATGATGCAGCGGCGTGGAACGCAAACCACCGGTTCGGGCGAAGTCAAGGCGCCCATGCCGGGGCTTATCGTAGACGTGACTGCCGAGCGGGGAGCAACCGTGGCCAAGGGGGATACGCTCATTGTTTTAGAATCAATGAAAATGCAGAACGAACTGAAAGCGCCAATTGACGGTGTGGTGCGCGCCATACACGTCGAGCCGGGGCAGGCGGTGGACAAGAATGATCTGCTGGCGGAGATTAAGCCGCCGGCGGCCGACGCCACAGCCTAGTTCGGCGCCCGCTCCACGGGAATGCCCCCGGCGCAAGGCGCACACTTATATAAAGAAGTCCAATCCTGCAACCAGCCCTTCGATTATTGATCAGTTTCGCTCAAAAAGGGGTTTACTATGTGGAAAATCGCGATTGCATTTATTGTTTCTTTGGTTGCTCCCATCACTGGCGCAATTCTAGCGCAAGAGGATCTTTGCCCTGCTGGCCTGCCAGAGCGCCCTGCCCTGTCACGCCACATTGAGCAAGCCGACATCCTCACCGGCGTCTTGAGCTTTGAAGAAGTCCTCGACCATGGCGAGGAATTGTTTATAACGCTGTTCAACGTTTGCGACGGGCAAGGACGGCCCGCTACTACAGGCGGGACGCAAAAGCGAGACGCGGATGAGATGGCGTTCAGCCGCGTCTCCGCGCCGGATTCAAATTCCTGTTTCAGTTGTCACAATCAGCCGCGTGTAGGCGGCAGTGCGGAATTCGTCGGCAATGTATTTTTGCTGGCGCAGCATGCCGACCCGGTTTTGGAAACGACATCAATGATGATGAGCAACCATCGTAACCCGCTGGGCATGTTCGGCGCGGGACCGATCGAAATGCTGGCGCGGGAAATGACCGTGGACCTGCAGGCGCTGCGCGATGCGGCCCTCGTCAAAGCCAAGGAGCAAGGTACGTCAGTGACGACTGCCTTGGTCACCAAAGGGGTGAGCTTCGGCGAATTGACCATCACAGCCGACGGCGCGCAAGATTCGAGCGGCATCGTGGGCATCGACCACGACCTGGTGGTTAAGCCCTTCCACCAAGCCGGCACAAAAATTTCGCTGCGACAATTCTCCGCTAACGCGATGAACCAGCATCATGGCATGCAAGCTGAGGAGCGTTTTGATCTTAATCCGGAGATTATGGATGCCGACTTTGACCAGGACGGCGTACGGCGCGAACTTACCATCGGTGATATTACGGCGATCACTCTATTTCAGGCAGCGCTGGCCACGCCCGGACGCCTGCTTCCGGAAAATCCTGAACACCGCGAGGACGCGATACGGGGAGAGCAGATATTCGACCAGATAGGCTGTACGACTTGTCATGTGCCAGAATTGCGTCTGGAATCGCGTTTATTCACGGATCCCAATCCTTTTAATCCAGCCAATACCATGACGGATATGTCCCAGGTTGTCGTTTTTGACATGACGGCCGAGGGTCAGCCGCCGCGACTGGAGCGCGCCGGCGAAGGCGCAATTGTGCGCGCCTTCACCGATCTGAAACGGCATAACCTCTGTGACCCGGAAGAGCATCCCGAGGCCATCCGATTCTTTTGCAACGAAGTCCTACGGGATAGCCGTCCCGACGTGAACGGGCGCCCGGGAAGCGAATTCTTTATCACTAGGAAATTGTGGGATGTCGGCAGTTCGGCGCCCTATGGCCACCGGGGAGACATGACAACAGTATCCGAAGCCATTCTGATGCATGGGGGTGAAGCGAGGGCTTCACGCGATGCGTTCACTGAATTACCATTCGCGGATCAACGCGCTGTGGTGGAATTTCTGCTGTCGCTGCAAGTCTTGCCCGAAGTGGAATAGGCGGATGCGTTCCCTTCCCGGGGCGCAACCAGGTTGTGATATAGTTTGGACACAGTTTCCTCCAAACTGAAACAGCCCTATAATCTAATAGGCGCCACCCATCCAGACGGCAAGAGGACAAACCATGCCGACGCTGCAAAGACTTCCTCGCTGGGTTGATGCGCTGTGGCTGAGCTGTCTCTCCCTGTACATCATCGCCGGCGCCGCGATTGTGCCCTTTCATGGCGACGAGTCTACGTTGATGGTCGTGAGTCGCGACTTTCAAACCATCTTCGTCGAAGGCGACCTTTCCAAAGTATATTTTGACCCTCACTGGCAGAATAATCCCCAGGAGCAGCAGCTCCGACTGCTAAACGGTTCCGTCTCCAAAATCATTTACGGCTGGCTGGGGGCGATGAACGGCTTCGGGCCGCGAGACCTGAACAGAGACTGGTCATGGGCAAATGACTACGACGCGAATGCAGTACGCGGCGCTATACCGGACGCCGAGCTATTAGGGCAGGCGCGGCTAGCTTCGTCTGTCCAGCTGGCGCTGGCGGCGGCGCTGCTATTTCAATTCGCCAAGCTGACCATTAACCGGCCGACGGCATATTTGGCCGCCACATTATTCGCGCTGCACCCCAATATGCTGATCAACGGGCGGCGAGCCATGATGGAAGGCAGCCACATTCTCGGCCTCATGCTGGTGCTGATGGCCGCGGCATGGCTGCTACAAGAACGGCGCTGGCAGCGCTACCTGCTGCTCGGCGCCAGCGCAGGTTTCGCTATTGCGGCGAAACACCCCAACGTCAGCATTTGCGCCCTGGTATTTCTCGCTTGCAGCGTCGATCCACTTTGGCGCCTGCTGCGCCGCTCTGGCAAAGATTGGCGCAAGCCCGCTTCAGATCTGGCCGGCATCGCATTTGCCGGCGTATTGACTTGCCTGGTGTTCCTGTTCCTCAACCCGGCCTGGTGGAACGGCCCCTTGGCAGTCGCGCCAGTGGTCATTGAGCTGCGCCAGGAGCTGCTGCAAGATCAAGTCAACATTTTTGGCGGGTACACATCCCTTGCAGACCGTTTACATGGCTGGTTTCAGTATGGCTTCGCGGGCGAGCGCCAATACTTCGAAGCGCCGAACTGGGCGACCTATGACGCAATCGGCGCGCAAATCGCCGCATACGAGCGATCCGGATTGGCTGGGCTACTGTTTATTGGCTCGTCGGCGCGCCTTGGGCTGATCAGTCTGCTGCTGGCGCTATTCGGCCTGGTCCACTTGGCGCGCAATCGCAGTGTGACCGTGGAACACCGGCTCTTGCTGTTAATATGGATAGTTGGATCGGCGCTGGTGACGCTGCGACTGAATCCCCTGCCTTGGGCGCGCTATTACTTGCCGCTTCTGCCCGCAGTGATCGTCCTCGCGTCCTACGCGCTGGTAAGGTTCGCTGCGGCCATCAGGCAGAGTCACAGCGCATAATCGTATGACATCGCTCTACTGGATCAAAGAATCGCTACCCGGCCTGCTGCCGTCGCTCTGGATGGTCGGCGGTGTGGGTCTGCCTTGGGCCTTGGCCGCGCTCTCGACGCGACAGTGGCATTCGCGCGCGCTCGTAGCAGCGCTGGCGCTGGCGCTGGGGCCTGCCTGGCTGACCGCCTGGATGCTGATACTGGGCGTGATGGGCGCGCAGTTGGATACGCGCATGTTGACCGCCGAGTGGATCCTGTCTGGCAGCATAATAATTGCCATTGCCGGCGCCGTGATCGCATGGCGCAAGAGAAGACGCTTTTTTGCAAGCCATAGTCCACAGCAGCCCCCGCTCGCAGGCGACGAAAAGCTGATTGTCGCGATGATCGTGATTGCGGTGGCGCTGCGCTGGATACATACAGCCTTCTGGCCTTTCACGGTATACGACGCGCTCTGGGTCTATGGATCCCAGGCCCGGCTCTACTTTCTGGAAGGCATGATTCCGCATGACATCGGCTACTACCCGCAATTCGTCCAGCTTCAATACGCCTATGTACAAGTGCTGATCGGCGCCATCAACGATCACGCCGCGCGCATGGTCATCCCGCTGATGCATATCGGCAGCATCTTGGCGGCTTACCTCTTGGGCGCGCGTCTCATAAATCGGCGCGTCGGTTTTATCACAGCCGCCTTGTGGAGCCTGCATCCCTACGTCGGGCAGTGGGCCTTCCGCGGCGATCTGGAAATTCCGCTGGCGTTCACACTCACGATGGCTGCCTTATTCTTCCTGAGCGCGTGGCGGGGAGAAAACGAATACAAAGAGCGGCGGGCGAATGCGATTCTGGCTGGCATTATGCTGGGTATCGCCTTGTTCACCAAGCCGACGGCCGGCGCCTTCATCTGGGGGATTCTGCTGCTAGTCGCGGTAGAGTTAATTCGCAGCAGATTTGACCCTGGTCGCTGGCTGCCGCGTTTCAAGCTCGCATTCTGGACCGGGCTGGCTTGCCTGCCGATGGGACTCTTCTGGTATGCGCGCAACCTGCTCCTCGGCCATGAGGCAATCACACTGCCCAAGGCCGTCTGGCTGACGCGCGCGCTGCGCAACGGCGATTATTTGGCGCCGCTGCTTGCGGTCGTGCTGATCGGCTGCCTGGCAATCGTCTTGCGACATCGGCTGCAACGGCGCGAAGTGGCAACGGTGGACATCGGCATCGCACTGCTTGTCGCCGGTGTGCTTGCGTCCAACGCAGCGCTGTTTCCCGCCCGGGTCGACCCGCCGGCAAGCTATCTGCGAGTGGAAGAGGCCTTGGGCATCGTGCTTGGCTTGACCTTGATTGCGCTTGGCTTGCGCGAAAGGCTAAAGCGCCCCGTCAGTCAACAGACCGCGCCATTGCTGTGTACGTCATTGTGGGCGCTTCTGTTGGCGGCACCGTACTTCGTAACCTTCTATTTCTCCTATAGCTACCACTATCGACTTGGATTCGCCATCCTGCCGCTTCTGTGCCTGCCGAGCGCGATAGGTCTCGGGACTATTTTGAATCGAGATCGCATTCAAGCGTGGAGCGCGGGAATCCGCCGCGCCTATCATGTCGTCCTGATCCTGGTTTGTGTGCCGGGTACCGTCTCGGTGGCGACAAACGTCGATTGGACGTCAATCTGGTTGCTGCGCGGAGAACTCAAAGACGACTTCAAAAAGTATGAGGTTTTTAACCCGTCGCTGATGCAGGTTGTGCTTGGGCTGGAAGATTACTTGCGGGAGTCTGAGCGCGATCCCGTTGTTCTGGCGCCCGGCGAAGAGCGACTGCCTTTTTTCTTCCCGCAAATGGAGATCATTGATGCCGCGGCAACATCGCTCGACGAATTAGAGGCGCTTGGCGCGACCCACTTGATCTACGGCGCCAAGGCGCGTGACGCATATCTGGCGCAGGGAGTGATTCCGGAAGAATCGCAGTTGATCGCCGCCCTGGGACGTCACGACCTATTTGAAACGGTAAAGGCGCATTACGACGGCTTCTTTAGCTATGAGTTGCACGAAGTCGGCGATATGCGCAGCCGCCACAGGCTTCCGGAAAAGTTCGGCGTCGATGGACAGTCCCTGGTCGAGAATATTTTCGGCGACCGCCTGCAGGTTCATGCTCGCGGCGCCTTCCCGGCCCATATTCACAAGACGACGCCAATTACGCTGCAATTCACGTGGCAAGCGCTGCAGGCGCTAGACCGCGACTATCAATTTGTCCTGCAAGTGCTCGAAGGCGAAGGCGGCGCCGCGGCCCAAGAGTGGCGTCTATTGCCGTCAGCCCACCGACACGGCAACTATGCGACATCGCACTGGCAAGTGGGCGAGATCGTGAACGATCGGCAGATCCTGCGCCTGGCCAGCGACACGCGAAGAAGCAACGACTATGACTACGTATTCGCGCTCGGGGTCTGGGATCCGCAAGAGCAACGTTTCCTGCCGCTGGTTGTGGACGGTGTGCCGGCCGGTGAATTCTTGCAACTGCCGGGCACGCACAAGCTGCGCAGCTGATCGACAAACTAGCGCAAGACGAGCACGGCGTCGGAGAACTTCCGCTGTACCGCGCGCGTGTTGAAGCGCGTCCATTCATCACGGAATATTGCGCGCAAGCGAATGAGCTCATTGTTGCGGCTGGCGATGTAGTCTTCAACCAGCGCCGCTTGCTCGGGCGAGAGCTCGTCCAGTCCTTGCAGCTGGCTGACAAAGACGGCAATGTCATTGATCCTGCCCAGCGTATCCTGCATCGCCTTGATCAGCTCCAGAAATCCGTCCACAGATGAGCCGAGGACAGGCGCGAAAAACTCCAAAGCGTAGCGCAAGCGCTTGCATTCCACGCGCAGCGCGTGCAGGCGCTTGTCGTCCGAGGCGGGCAGTACGGTGTCGTATGCCCTTACGCGGGCCAAGCGCTGATGAAGCAGCAGAGGCAGAACATGCCGCAGTTTATGGGGCTCGTGCGGACGCTTCAACCGTCGCGCTCGCTCTCCCGGATTCTCGGCAAAGCTCTCCAGCTGGCGCAAAGATCGCTCGTAGCCTTTCGAGTCAAAAAATGTGTTCAAGCGCTTGCGCCGCTTGGCTCGACGGCGTTCAAGGCGGCTGATGAGCGCATTCGTTTGCTGCTGGGCATCTGGAGACAAGGCAGCGCTGAAATGCTGCAATTCCAGAATGAGCACATCAAGATCACGAATCGCGCCCAAAGCGCGCGCGATTTGACGCAGCTTTTTTTCGGTCTTGGCAATCGCCTTGCTCTGATGATATTCGCTGACTAACCTCAGCAGACTGCGCATGCGGCGGACGGCGACGCGCATTTTATGCACGGACTCAATGTCTTCGCCGGTGCGGCTGCCAGCTTCCTGCGCTTTCATCCGCAGCAACTGCCCCAAGAAAACCTTGCGGCTGGCCTCCGCCACATGGTCAGTGACGAGCATCGCTGGTTTATCCGCCTGCTTATTGTCCCCAACCATATGCAAATGCCGCTCGTGACGTAATTTCGGAGAGCTTACCTGAATGTCGGCGCCGATCACGCCGCTAGTGCTGATGTTACCGAATCGGCATTGGCGGGTCAAATCGGCTGGAAGGCGGTAGTGTATCGAATTCGGTTGAAATAGAAATGACGTGAACTCCGATTCATGCTAGTTGTCCTAGCAAAGCAAAAGAACAGGAGCCACGTCATGTACACTAGGATAACGCAGCCAGGATATGGTTTCAAATCTTTTTTGGCGGGCCTGAGAGCCAAACTGGCCGCGACCGCGTCTCAAATGATTGAATCTCAACTGGAGCGGGAAGTCACCGCCCGGTTGTATCGCCAAGCCTACCAAAGGCGCTCGCAGGTATCGCGTCAAAGTCAAGCGACCTGTCAAGTCTGCGGCAGTCAGCAGGCTAGTGATTTTGTGCGCAATGGACGGCGTCGGCGTCAATTAGTGACGGATTATGGGGTGTTGCAGGTCTGGCTGCCGCGTGTGCGCTGTCAATGTAATGGCAGTGTCAAGATACCCTTTTCCATCCTCAAGCCCTATCAACAAATTTGGGATGATGTCTGTGATCGCATTGGGCGCTGGGCGGATTTAGGCTTGAGTTTGCGGCAAATGCAGGCGGAAATCGGCGAGCAGTGTGGCACTCAAATGGGCTTGCGGACTTTGAATCGGGAGGCGCAAGCGGTGCGGATGCCGCCAGCGATGCCCTTGACCAGTTGCCCGCCAGTGGTCATGCTGGACGCCATTTGGCTGACCTTGCTCGAGGATACCGGTCAGAGCAAAGTCGACAGTCGCCAACGCCAACGCTCGGTCAAAGCGCGGCGCAAAGTCTGTGTCCTGGTGGCTTTGGGACTGTATCCGCAAAACCGGCGCTGGGGCATTGTGGGCTGGCAGTTGGCTGAGGATGAAAGTCGCCAGGCTTGGGAAGGCCTCTTATCCGACTTGGCGGCGCGCAAGCTATATCGCCAACGGGGGCTGGAACACTTCATTCATGACGGCAGCAAGGGCTTGATTGCCGCGCTGAACTATCTGCACCCTCATGTACCACATCAACGTTGCGCCTTCCACAAGCTGCGCAATCTCTGGCAGAGCATTCAAGTCCCCGATGCCTTGCCCAGCGGACAAGCCCGTCAATTCAAACAGCGCATCCTGCAACCCATTCGCGCCATCTTTGAGGCGAAAGACAGTCGAGAAGCAACAGAATTAAGGGATGCTTTCTGTCGGACTTATGCCGAAACACAATCTGATTTAGTCGCCACGCTGCAACGAGATTGGCAGGAGACCATTGCCTTTTTCCGGGTACTGCAGCGATACCCTAAGTGGCCGCGCTCGGCTTTACGAACGACCAGCCTCTTGGAACGGGTCAATCGAATGTTGAGACGGCTTTTCCGCCCCAAAGGCGCATTTCACTCGAGGACAGGTTTAATCGCTACTGTCGCGCGTGTGCTTAACCCATATCGGCTCGTATGAATTTCAACCGAATTCGATACACTACCTGGAAGGCTGCGATGGCCAAACCGCTGTCGAGACTGCAGATGGGGCGAGCGAGCGTCGGTGCTATACTTTGACCAACCTGCTAGCAAGAGGCTGGAGTATGGCAAGACACCAGGTCGATGAGGAACCAAGATACTACATAAAGCGCTGGGAGACTACAACGCTTGAGCCGGACGCCGCGCTGGACGAAACGGTCGACGTCATGCGCGAGGTCTTCGGTGTGTATGTGGAGCCGCTGGTTGTCTGAGACGCGAGGCACAATATCTGATACCATTTTGCAAGGGGGTAAGGAAAGCAGGGAACAAGAATTGAGGATGAGGCAATGATCGAATTAGTAGACGAACTCCGCAGTATAGATGAGGGGTTACGGGACGCCACGACATACGCAGGCGATCTAGCATATCAGTGGCCTCTTGACACACTACTTAAGAACATCAAGAAGGTTGAGAAGGCGTGGTGTGGTTCTTGGTATGGATATCAATCGCGCGTGTATTATCGAGAATTCGAGATACCGCCGATCGGTACACATTTTGACCGCAGATTTGGCTTTGAAGTAGATTTATTTGGAGAGTTGCGCGAAGAATCGAAATGGGCGGAATACTCATTTGACCATGTTCTGACCGTGATAAACGAAGGAATAGATCAAAAAGATATACGGAAAATATCTAACGAAACAAAAAGATGGACTTATATATTTAAGGACAAGAAGGAAAGTTTGCTAGATATCATTGGGGTTGCGCAGCAGATCAATACCGCTTCAGTTAGTGATTTGTCTCAACGGGTGGAGGCTCTTGTTCCTCAATCAGTTTCAGATATAGTCGCGCTGGAACGGCCAAACGAGATGATTACAAACGATCCAATTGCCAAACAGCAGGGGATTCTGACTCCACCGCATATCCAGATTAAGGCAGAAGTACTATGGAGCGTTCGTACGTTTGAAGCTATTGATGAGCTGCGTAACCTCGTTGAGAAAACGATTGCACAGATTGAACGAGTTCAAATTACGGAGGCAACTACCCAAATGACCGGCAAGAAGATCTTCATTGGTCATGGCCGGTCGTTGCTCTGGCGTGAACTGAAAGACTACTTAGAAGACGATTTAGGACTCGAGTGCGATGAATTCAACCGTGTAGCGACCGAAGGAATTACAATTACGGAACGTCTGTCACAAATGTTGGACAGCGCGGCGTTCGCCTTTCTTATAATGACGGCTGAAGACGAACGTGTTGACGGCACTAGGCAAGCTCGCATGAATGTAATTCACGAGGCGGGCCTGTTTCAAGGCAGATTAGGTTTCGACAGAGCTATCATTCTGCTTGAAGAGGGGTGCGAAGAATTCTCAAACATCTATGGCCTGGGACATAGGCCGTTTGCGGCTGGGAACATTGAGTCAGCATTTTACAGAATTCGAAAGCTACTTGAGGAGCGCGGAATTCTCGAAACTTGAGACACGGAGACCATTGAGGTGAAACGTGTCGTCCTCATCACCGGCGCGTCCAGCGGGATCGGCTGGGCAGCGGCGCTGGCTTTCGCGCGAGCCGGTTATGACGTATGTGCTTTCGCGCGGCGGGCCGACCGGCTCGAGGCGCTGCGAGCGGAGGTCGAAAAACTGCCGGCGCCGCATGGTGGATTGCTGCCCGTCGTCGGTGATGTCCGCTATCCACAGGACTTGGCAGGCGCGATTCAGCAAGTGACCGAGCGATTTGGCCGGCTGGATATTTTGGTCGCCAATGCCGGCGTGGGGCAGCAAGGCGCAGTGGCCGACGCCGACTGGGACGACTTAAATACGGTGCTGCAAACCAATATCGACGGCGTGATGCACAGCGTTCGCGCCGCAGTGCCGGCGATGCGGGCGGGCGGCGGCCATATTCTGATCATATCGTCTGTTGTGTCGGGGGTACACACGCCTTACACGGCGACCTACTCCGCCAGCAAAGCCTTCGTCTCCAGCCTGGCCGGTTCCATGCGGCTTGAACTGGCGGAGGACAAAATCGCGGTGACCGACGTGCTGGTCGGGCGGACGGTAACGGAGTTCAATCAGAATCGGCTGGGTTCGCGGCATGGCAATCGCAGCGGCCTGCCCGCCAAGACGGCTGACGACGTAGCTGCTGCGCTTGTGAAAGCTGCGGAGCGGAAGCCAAGGCATCTCATCCTCAGCCTGTTTGACCGGCTTATATTGGCTGGCGGTGTCATCGCGCCGGGTATCATGGCGCGCTTGGCCCGGCGGCAGTATGAACCGCGCGGCATCGGCTAAGCAGCGGGAAGCAGACTCAGCAAGGCGAGCAAGAAGCAATGTCGAAGACGAAAAAGCTCAATTCCATGCGCCTGCTTGAAGCCCGCGCGATTCCCTACGAGACGCATCATTACGACCCGAAGATTCGCGATGCCGAAGCGGTGGCGCAGGCCGTCGGACTGCCGGCTGACGAGGTATTCAAGACCCTGGTGGTTGAGCGGCCTTCGAAAAAGAAACCGGTCCTGGTCATGCTGCCCTGTGACTGCACGCTCAACCTGAAGCGGCTGGCCAAAGCGCTGGGTGAAAAGAAATTGGCGCTGGCGGCGCATGCCGCGGCCGAGAAGCTGACCGGCCTGCAAGTCGGTGGAATCAGCGCGCTCGCTTTGATGCAGAAGCGATGGGACGTCTACCTGGATGAACGCTGCGCAGCCAGCGCGCGCATCGTGATCAGCGCCGGGCAGCGTGGCACACAGCTGCGCCTTGAGACTCGCGCCTTGATCGACTTGCTAGGCTGCCGGATCGTGGATGTGGCGGACCCAAAGGGCTAGTGAGCCCGGCTGCGGTCAGCGAGAGAGAATCCGAGCGAGGTCGAAGTATTCCGGCGTGATTTGGCGGGTTTTCGCTGTGCTTTCGGCCAAGGGCACGGGCAGCTGTTCGCGGCCGACGCGCGCCACCATCTTGCCGGATTCACCGGCGAGCAGCAGATCAACCGCGTAGACGCCCATACGGGTCGCCAGCAGCCGGTCAAAGGCTGTCGGACTGCCGCCGCGCTGTGTATGACCCAGGATGGTCAAGCGTATTTCAAAGCCAATATGCTTCTGCTCGAGGAAATGCGCCAGCTCCGGGCCTTGGTAGGGCGCGCCTTCGGCCAAGACGGCGATGGCGTGTGCCTTGCCGCGGACATAAGCGTCTTCGAGCGCGACGGCGATTTCGTTCATGGTGACGCCGTTTTCCGGCGTGACCACAATTTCTGCGCCACCCAGGATGCCCGCCATCACCGCCAAGTAGCCACAGTCGCGCCCCATAACCTCAACAACAAATGAGCGATTATGCGAGGTCGCCGTATCGCGCAGTCGGTCGACCGCATCGAGGATGGTATTAAGCGCGGTATCCACACCGATGCTGGTATCCGTGCCCCAGATGTCGTTGTCGATGCTGGCGGGGATGCCGACCGTCGGCACGCCCATATTGTGCAGCGCCAGCGCGCCGCGCAGGCTGCCGTCGCCGCCGATGATGATGACGCCTTCAATGCCGTTTTCATTGAGCCGCCGCTTGCCTTTGCGTTGACCCTGCGGCGTCTTGAATTCCTCATTGCGCGCGGTTTGCAAGACCGTTCCGCCACGCTGGAGGATGCCGCTCACTTCGCGGCTGCTGAGCAGCGCCATGTCGCCGGCCAGCAAACCCTGGTAGGCCTGACGAATGCCATATACTTCGACGTCGCGGTCGAGGCCGGCGCGCACAACCGCCCGCACCGCGGCATTCATGCCGGGCGCATCGCCGCCGCTAGTCATGACGGCAATCCGTTTCATTGTTGCTGTCTCCACTCCGTCATGTTCTCACATTGGCGCCAGCAAAGGGAGGGCGCGCAAGATACTCCATCCGCGTATTTTAGACGATTCTGCAACGACCTTCAAAGATGAATGCAGGGTAGTGTATCGAATTCGGTTGAAATAGAAATGACGTGAACTCCGATTCATGCTAGTTGTCCTAGCAAAGCAAAAGAACAGGAGCCACGTCATGTACACTAGGATAACGCAGCCAGGATATGGTTTCAAATCTTTTTTGGCGGGCCTGAGAGCCAAACTGGCCGCGACCGCGTCTCAAATGATTGAATCTCAACTGGAGCGGGAAGTCACCGCCCGGTTGTATCGCCAAGCCTACCAAAGGCGCTCGCAGGTATCGCGTCAAAGTCAAGCGACCTGTCAAGTCTGCGGCAGTCAGCAGGCTAGTGATTTTGTGCGCAATGGACGGCGTCGGCGTCAATTAGTGACGGATTATGGAGTGTTGCAGGTCTGGCTGCCGCGTGTGCGCTGTCAATGTAATGGCAGTGTCAAGATACCCTTTTCCATCCTCAAGCCCTATCAACAAATTTGGGATGATGTCTGTGATCGCATTGGGCGCTGGGCGGATTTAGGCTTGAGTTTGCGGCAAATGCAGGCGGAAATCGGCGAGCAGTGTGGCACTCAAATGGGCTTGCGGACTTTGAATCGGGAGGCGCAAGCGGTGCGGATGCCGCCAGCGATGCCCTTGACCAGTTGCCCGCCAGTGGTCATGCTGGACGCCATTTGGCTGACCTTGCTCGAGGATACCGGTCAGAGCAAAGTCGACAGTCGCCAACGCCAACGCTCGGTCAAAGCGCGGCGCAAAGTCTGTGTCCTGGTGGCTTTGGGACTGTATCCGCAAAACCGGCGCTGGGGCATTGTGGGCTGGCAGTTGGCTGAGGATGAAAGTCGCCAGGCTTGGGAAGGCCTCTTATCCGACTTGGCGGCGCGCAAGCTATATCGCCAACGGGGGCTGGAACACTTCATTCATGACGGCAGCAAGGGCTTGATTGCCGCGCTGAACTATCTGCACCCTCATGTACCACATCAACGTTGCGCCTTCCACAAGCTGCGCAATCTCTGGCAGAGCATTCAAGTCCCCGATGCCTTGCCCAGCGGACAAGCCCGTCAATTCAAACAGCGCATCCTGCAACCCATTCGCGCCATCTTTGAGGCGAAAGACAGTCGAGAAGCAACAGAATTAAGGGATGCTTTCTGTCGGACTTATGCCGAAACACAATCTGATTTAGTCGCCACGCTGCAACGAGATTGGCAGGAGACCATTGCCTTTTTCCGGGTACTGCAGCGATACCCTAAGTGGCCGCGCTCGGCTTTACGAACGACCAGCCTCTTGGAACGGGTCAATCGAATGTTGAGACGGCTTTTCCGCCCCAAAGGCGCATTTCACTCGAGGACAGGTTTAATCGCTACTGTCGCGCGTGTGCTTAACCCATATCGGCTCGTATGAATTTCAACCGAATTCGATACACTACCGAATGCAGCCTTGCGTCAGCCGTAGACGCAGCGCTCTTAAATGATGCTGATGATGCTTATTGATGCTGCCGTCGGGCGTCGGCGTCTTCCACCGTGATATATTCGTCGCCGCCGACGATCTTGCGCAGGTCAGCCAGGAGCGCGTCGCAGATTTGCGTCGTCTTGTCTCGGAATGTTAGCCGTTTATCGGTCTCGCCGCGGCGGATGACGATCGAAAACTTGTCGTTGCCGGGATACTTGATCAAAGTGTTGTGAATTCGGGTCAGCTTGCGCTTGTCTTTGTCGGGTTCGTTGGTGGTTTCCAAGACGACGGCGATATGGCGCGCTGGCTGCGCTGCCGGCCTGGCCTCATCGGGCATGGTCAGATGTCCGTCGCCATTCACCCATTCCGGCTCGGTTTCATCCGCTTTTTGAAGCTGCGCAGACGGCTCCTCAGCTGCGGCGCTCGGCTCGCTGAATTCGACTTCTACATCGGGCTCGTCGCCATTGGGCCCGCGCCAGTCATCGTCAGGCGGCGGCTCGTCGTTGGAGTCCCAAACCATGGGGCTGTTTTCCATTTGCTCCGGCAGCGGATCAGCGGCGGCGGCGTTGTTAAAGTCAGTCGAAACGCTCTCGGCGATAATTTGCGGTTCGCCACGGCTATCATCGTAGCTTCCGTTGATCAGTACAATCTCGCCCTCGGCCAAAGAGACTTGCCGCGCGCCTTCAGGCAGCTGAGCGTTGATTGCGGCAAAGGTATTGACCACGCTGGTGTAGGTACGCGGGAAGAGCACCACTTCCATGATGCCGGCGCTGTCATGCCAATCTTCCAGGCTCAATACGGCCATCATGTCCCCGCGACCGGTGGTGAGCTTTCGCACCGTCGTAATCTCGCCCGCCACGCGCACGCCTTCCGGTTTGACAGACGCTGGATTCTTGAGATCGTGAATCGAGTGCAGATTCTGGCTGGCGAAGAGATGGCGATGACGGTCGACCGGGCGCCCGGTGAGATAAAGCCCGAGCAGCTCTTTTTCCCACTTGAGCAACTCGCGGGGGCTGTATTCCTTGATCGACTTCAGCGCTTTTAGTAAATCGTCATCGGAAGCGGCGGCGCTATCGAACATCACCTTCTGGCCGATTGCCTGGTCGCGGTGATAATTGCTGCTGGTGCTGATGATGCCGTCGAGCGCTGCGATGAGTGTGGCGCGGGTGCCGAAGCTATCCAGCGCGCCGACTTTGATCAGGCTCTCCAGCGAGCGCCGGCCCAACTTGCGCAAATCAGCGCGCTGGCAGAAATCAACCAGGCTGTCAAATGGCGCTTCGCCACGCTCTTCGATCAGGTCCTGCAGCGCTTTCGCGCCGGCGTTCTTGATGGCGGCCAAGCCGAAGCGGATGCCGCGCCGGCCGTCGGACAGCGTTTCGATGTCGAAATCCAACTGGCTGAAGTTGACATCGGGCGGCAGAATCGGGATGTCGAGCCGGCGGCACTCTTCCAAGAATGTCGCGACTTTTGTCAGGTCGTCGCGCTGCACGCTCAGCAGAGCGGTCATGTATTCTTCGGGATAATGGCACTTGAGGTAAGCCGTTTGCACCGTTATGACGGCGTAATCAGCGGCGTGGGGTTTGTTGAAACCGTAATCGGCGAAGAATTCGATCATGTCGAAGATGTCTTCGGCGGCCTCGTGCGGGATGCCATTGGCCGGGCCGCGCTCCATGAATATTGCCCGATGTTTGTTGAGGTCTTCGGGTTTCTTTTTGGATACGGCGCGGCGCATCAAATCGGCTTCGCCCAATTCATATTCAAAAAGCTCGCCGGCAATCTGCATGATCTGCTCTTGATAGACGATGATGCCGTAAGTTTCGCTGAGGATGGGCTCGAGCTTGGGATGCAGATACTTGATCTCTTCTTTACCGTGCATGCGGTCGCAATACTGTTCGATGAACTGCATCGGGCCAGGCCGGAAAAGCGATATGGCGGCGATGATATTCTCGAAGACACGGGGCCGCATTTGGCGCAGCATCTGCTTCATGCCGCCGGACTCCACCTGAAACACGCCGATGGTCTCTCCCCGCCCCAGCATCTTGAAGGCGTCGTCCAGCATGACGCGCTGCTCGTCGCTAGCGGATTCATTACGATAGGGCAGGCTGTCGATGTCATAGCTGATGCCGCGGTGGCGTTCGATAAGCTCACAGGCTTTGCGCATGATCGTCAGCGTTGACAGACCGAGGAAGTCGACTTTGAGCAAGCCGATGGATTCGGCCGTCTCCATAGGAAACTGAGTCACCGCTTTGAGCGCGCCACCGGATGGATCTTTGCCGGTGATGCGGTGCAGCGGCGTCAACTCCACCAGTGGGCGGTCAGCCACGATGACGCCGGCGGCGTGGGTCGACGCGTGGCGGGTCATCCCCTGCAATTCGCCGGCGGTGTCGATGACCTCGCGCAATTCCAAGTCGCTGTTGTACAGGTCAAGCAATTCCGGGCTGCCATCCACGTATTCGCGGATTTTCCTCTGTCTAGCTTCTTGCGGGATCAGCGCGGCGGCGCGGTTGATCTTGCCCAGGTCGACATCAAGCGCGCGCCCGACATCGCGCACCGCCGCCTTCGCCCCCATAGTGCCGAAAGTGATGATGGCGGCGACCTTGTCTTCACCATATTTCATCGCCGTGTAGGCGATCATTTCGCCGCGGCGGTCGTCCGGGTAGTCGAGGTCGATATCGGGCATGCTGACGCGGCCCGGATTTAGGAAGCGCTCAAAAAGCAAGCCATTCTGGATGGGATCGATATTGGTAATTCCCAGGCTGTAGGCGACCAGGCTGGCCGCGCCAGAGCCGCGCACGTTCCACCAGATATCGGCATTGCGGGCGAACTCGCATAGATCCCAGACGATCAAGAAATAGGTGTCGAAGCCCATGCTGTGGATGATGTTCAGCTCGCGGTCGATACGCTCCACAAAAGTCGAATTTCCGCGCCAGTCAGCGTCGAAGCGCCACTCCATGCCGATGTCGATCAGATGTCGCAAGTAGCTGTACTCATCGAAACCAGCCGGCACCGGGAAGGCCGGCAGGTGATAGCCTTTCGGGCTGAGATCAATCTCGGTCATTTCGGCGATTTTCAAGGAGTTGGCGAAGGCTTCGTCAACCAATTCTGAGGGCGCGGCGCCAAATCCCGCGCGCATTTCATCGGCGGACTTCAAGTAATAACTGCTGAAAGGCTCCATGCGCATGCGGTCGTTTTCGCTCTTGAGCGCGCTCGTCTGGATGCAGAGCAGCGTATCGTGCGCATCGGCATCATTCTGGCGCACATAATGCACATCGTTGGTCGCGACCAATTGCACTGCGCTATGGCCGCTGCGGCGGTAATCGCATAGCCAGCGGTTGAGGCTGTCCAGCTCCGGGATCTCGTGGCCTTGCAGCTCGAGATAGAAGTTCTCCGCGCCGAATACCTCTTGATACCAGCCGATTTGCTCACGCGCAGCCGCCTCTTCACCGTCAGTGACCAAGCGCGGAATCTCCGACGCCAGGCAGCCGCTGGTGGCGATGATGCCGTCGGCGTGCGCGGCCATGAATTCCTTGTCGAAGCGCGGGCGATAATAATAGCCGTCGAGTTGCGCGGCGGACGCAATCTTGAGCAGGTTCTGATAGCCTGTCATGTTCTTCGCCAGCAGCAGCATGTGATAGGGACGGCGGTCGAAACGAGGGTCGCGGTCGGTCATGCCGCGTTGGGCGAGGTAACCTTCCATGCCCACGACCGGCTTGATGCCGGCTTCGGCGCAGGCGCGGTAGAAATCAAGCACGCCGAACATCACGCCGTGATCGGTGAGACCGAGGGCGGGCATTTCCAGCGCTTTGGCGCGCGCCACCAACTCTTTGATGCGGCTCTGGCCGTCTAGCAGAGAAAACTCGCTGTGGACATGAAGATGGACGAACTCGCTGGTCATGGCGTCAGTTTCCGCGGGGGCGCTATGGCTTCAATTCGGCGAAGGATAGCCGTATTATAGCATTCGCGCTGACAAATCGTTCGGCTGAATCGCGATGTTTGCAGAGATTATCCGGTCGCCGGATAAGTGGGAATCTTATGCCTGAATTGCCCGAAGTTGAGACCGTCGTCCGTGGCTTGCGGGGGCCGCTAATCGGGCGGCGGATTGAGAGCATGTGGCACGATTGGGCGCCGACGATTCACTCCCCGGGCGCGGCTGAATTCGCGGCGCGCATAGCGGGGCAAACCGTCAGCTCGGTCGGCCGGCGCGGCAAGTACATCCTCATCAAGCTTGAGCACGATACGCTGGTCGTGCACCTGAAGATGTCGGGCCGGCTCTATGTGGCGGACGCGCTGTCGTCGAATGAAGCGGATCGCTGGGTGCATGTTCGCTTTGACCTGGACAACGAGCAGCAATTGCGCTTTTCCGATGTGCGCAAATTCGGGCGTGTCTACTTGACGAAGGACTTGGCGAATCTGCTTGGTCATCTGGGCCCGGAGCCGCTAAGCGTGGACTTCACTTTGGCAGGTTTCCGCGCCGGAATGCGTGGGCGCAAGCGGGCGATCAAAGCTCAGCTGCTTGATCAGGAATTCGTCGCTGGCGTGGGCAATATTTACGCCGACGAAGCGCTATTCCGCGCCGGCATCCATCCGTCGGCAGCGGCCGGAACGCTGAACGACGACGAAACGGCTCGGCTCCGGGGGACGATTCGCGATGCGCTGCAATCCGGCATTAAGCACGAGGGCGCCAGCATCAACTGGTATCGCAAGCCGGACGGACAAAAAGGCGAGTCGCAAAATCATTTCTTCGTTTACGGACGGACGGGCCTGCCCTGCCTGCAATGCGGCACAGCAATCAGCAAGATTCGCGTGGCGCAACGGGGGACTCATTATTGTCCGCTGTGTCAGCCGGCGCGGACATAAAATTCACCACAGAGTTGCTCGCCCGTAATTCGGGGCAGCCACAAAAACACAACCATGTCGCGAATGCGTACGTCTAGATTGTTTCAGGGAATCGTAACTTCATCCGACTCGGATTATACGGTAAACCGCCGTGCCGGCCTTGATGATATAAACTGGTCATGGCTTTATTGCAGCACGCGGATACTGATTTGCGAAAGCCCGCTTTAGCTCTATATTGTACTTGCCACTGTTTCAATGGGTGCTCATGGTTTCGCAATAACCAATTACGCATTTGCATGAGGAGATGTCGCTTGGCATGATTATTTCCTAAGGCTTTCGAGGTTTTAAGGACTTTCCCGGCAGAAACAAGAGTGTTCGGGGCGACCCCTAAAGCCTTACACCAGGCTCTTGATGTTGAATATCGTTGCCAAAAGTCCGATCCCATTTCACCAATTAGTCGTAAAGCTACGAGCCAGTTTACTCCTGGTGTCGTGGACATCCAAGCGATCTGAGGCGCTAGCTCAAAATGTTCGATATGATTTAGCGCTTGTTGTTCTCGGTTTCTAATTCTTTGCTCTTGAACAAGTAGGTCAATTCTTAGCACTTCAAGTTCCTGACGAAGCCAAGTTGGGAGTTCTTCCGTCTTCCCCATTGCCTCTATCAATCTTGGGCGGCTGCTAGGTGAACCTTTCCAGTGATTCTGAACAATCATTTCCGCCGCGTCCTCTGTCTGAGAAAGCGCTTCCAGAAACGCCCGGCCTGATTGGGTTCTCAACGTAGTTTCCCGGAAGATATTTATTCCAAACTGCGCAAGTTCTTGATGAACCCGTTGCTTAACTTTAATTAATGCTTTTCTGTCGCGGTCATAATTCCGCAAGTTGCTACGAATCTCCATTTGTTGGGCATCTGGAACATTGGAAGTTCTTAGGGGAAAAGTAGCGGCTAGCATGGCTAGATTTGTCGCATCCGCCTTATCCGACTTGCCCTCTATTCGAAGTAGCGCCGTGACTTGAGCGGGATTGATGATGTGTACATTCAGACCAAGTTTTCGGCAAGCGTGATAAAAAGTCAAATGATAATTTGCGGTCGATTCTAGAACTATGAACTCTACTTTGTTCTGTTTGAGCCACTTTGCAGCTGCATTCGCTTTTGCCTGAGTCTGAGGTATCTGCCGAATTTCGTTTGTCTGTGATTTGAAGTTCAAAAGCGAGACAACGACATAGTCTGCGTCTACATCGCAACCTGCTGTGCAGTCATAGCGACCCGCCACAGCGAAATCGCCTTGCGAGATGCGAACGCGCTTATGTTTCGTAGGTTGTACCATTGAGCCAGTAATACAGCGGTGCAGAGGCGCTTTGAGGTTCTAAGACCTACTCTACTTTTGGGCATCAATTAAGTGCCAAGCGGCTCGTCAGTTCGCCTCCGTCCCAAACTCTGTAGGGCATACTTTCTGCCAAAGACACACGGGGATCGCGCACCGCACCAAAAGTCTACAAAAAAACTGCAAGTTGTGCTAGTTTCTGCTTTGATTCATTGAGGGGTTGTGAAAGTAGACACAGAGGGCACAGAGAAAATCTCTATAGAAACCCGAGTCTAGTCGTCTATTGGATTGTCGTAGGCGACATCCACGGGCTGGATTTTGGGTCGGTCGCGGTTGTCAAGTATGAGGCGGCCAGCGGGCCCTACGATATCGTGAGGGAAAATGAGCAGCGCCTTGGTCGCCAGCGCCCAGCCCTGCCAAGCGCGCTTGGTTTCCAGGGTCACCAGCGGCTCGACATCGTAAGCGGTCATCCAGGCGAGGCGCTCGAAATGCACCGCCAGCGAGGCCAGGTCGCAGAGGAAGGCGGCATGCTGCCCGCCGCTTTCGATGCGGACGCTCGTATGGCCGGGGGTGTGCCCGGGCGTCCTCAAGACTGAGACTCCGCTTACAACTTCGCAGTCGCCATCAAGCAGCCTGAGCTGACCGGACTCGTATAGCGGGACGTAGTTGTCCGGCAAGTAGGTGGCGCGAGTCCGCTCGTTGGGGTGGATAGCATCTTCGTACTCGCGGCGCTGCGCGAGGTACTCGGCATTGGGAAAGGCGGGCGCGCGCGATCCGTCAGCGCTCAGCCTGAAGTTGCCGGTGCAGTGGTCGTCGTGCAAGTGCGTGTCGATGACGATGTCGATATCAGCCGACGCGATGCCAAGCGACTGCAAGCCCTGACGCGTGCCATCAAAATATGTGATGCCGCCGCGCCTGCGCTGAGATTCGCTGAGACAATTGCCGTAGCCCGTATCCACAATGATGTTTCGCCCGGCGGCGCGGATGAGCAGATTGTGATTGGCGGTCTGGATCAGGTTGCGCGCATCGGCCACATGGTAACGCGACCAGAGCACACGCGGAACTAAACCAAACATGCCGCCCGGATCAACCCAGGTTGTGGCGTCGTTGAAGAGATAGATTTCTATGTCGCCGATGCGGAACATCACGGTTTGCGGAGTCAGCCGGCTTGCTGGAACTTGCCCGAAAGCTGGTCTTCGCGCATGTGACATTGCTTGTATTTTTTGCCGCTGCCGCACCAGCAAGGTTTGTTCCGGCCCGGGCGGCGATTGCTCTTGCGCACGGTTTGCTGCGTCGGACGGTCGGTATTGCCCATAAAGGCGTCGGGGCGATATTCGCGCATCTGCCGGCGGCGTTGGGGTGTCTGAACCACAGCCGGCTGGACCAGGAATATATTTCGCGAGGCAAATTGTCGATAGGTGTCTTCGACCACGCGGAACATCTGAAAGCCTTGGCGCTGATATTCAACCAGCGGGTCTTTCTGCGCGATGGCCTGCAAGCCGATTCCCTCTCGCAGGATATCCAGATCGGTCAAGTGGCGCTGCCAATAATGATCGAGCGCGCGGATCAGCGTCTGGCGTTCGGCGACTTCCATCAGCCCTTCGCGCGCCTCTTCCAGCAGCTGTTTCTTTTCTTCAAAGAGCGCGCCGATGTGTTCATTGATCGCCGCAGTCAGGTCTTCAGGCTCAGCATCGTCGATATTTTCGGCGGTGATAGCTTCCGGCAGCGGCAGGCCGTTGCTGGCGAGCTGCTGATACATCGCGGCGGCATCCAAATGCTCGCCCTGCGAATCGGCCGCGAATATATCTTCAACAGCGGCGGCAACCTGGTCGTCGATCATCGTCAGATAATCGCTGTGCAATTGGTCGGCGTCTTTGGCCAGCCAATCCAGACGCTGCGCGTAAATGATCTCGCGCTGGCGGTTGACGACGTCATCGTACTCGACGACGCGCTTGCGAATGTCAAAATTGTGCCCCTCGACGCGGATTTGCGCCTGCTCGATAGACTTGCTGATCATGCCGTGCTCAATAGCTTCGTCTTCCGGGAAGCCGGCCGTTTTCATCAAGCGCTTGACATTGTCGTTGGCGAAGCGGCGCATGAGATCATCATCAAGGCTCAAGTAGAAGCGCGTTTCGCCGGGATCGCCTTGACGGCCGGAGCGGCCGCGCAGCTGATTGTCGATGCGGCGCGCTTCGTGGCGCTCTGTGCCCAGCACAAAGAGCCCGCCGGCATCGAGGACCACTTGCCGATCGCGTTCGACCGTGCTTTCGGCTTCGGCCAGGGCTTTCTGCCATTGCGAACCGCTGGCGGCGGTGAGGTCTACGCCCTGACGCCGTAAGGCCGCGCGGGCCAAACCTTCGGGATTGCCGCCGAGCAGGATGTCGACGCCGCGCCCGGCCATGTTGGTGGCGATGGTGACGGCGCCGGGACGCCCCGCCTGCGTGATGATTTCAGCTTCTTTCTCGTGCTGCTTGGCATTCAGGACTTCGTGTTTTATGTCGGCTTTGTTGAGATAATTGCTGAGGCGCTCCGATGTCTCCACCGCGACCGTGCCGACCAGGATAGGCTGATTGCGCTCGTTGCGCTCCTGAATCGCCTGAACGATGGCATTCCATTTGGCCCGTTCATTGACGTAGATCAAATCATTCTCGTCAGCGCGGATAACCTGACGGTGCGTCGGGATGGGCACGACGTCCAATTCATAAGTCTTCTCGAATTCTTCCGCTTCGGTGAGCGCGGTGCCGGTCATGCCGGCGAGCTTGTCGTACATGCGGAAGAAATTCTGGAAGGTGATGGTCGCCATGGTGATGTTTTCGCGACGGATCTGCACGCCTTCCTTGGCTTCAATGGCTTGATGCAGTCCTTCGGAGAAGCGGCGGCCGGGCATGAGGCGTCCGGTGAAGTCATCGACAATGACGACTTCGCCGTTTTGCACGATATATTCTTTGTCCTTCTCGAACAAGGTTTGGGCGCGCAGACAGTTATCGAGATATGGCAGCATTTCCGCGTTGTCTGGATGATATAGCTGGGTGACGCCCAATGCTTGCTCTACCTTTTCGACGCCGCGCTCGGTCAGGTAAACGATGCGGTCTTTGATATCGAGCACGTAATCGCCATTGGGCTCTTCCGCCTCGACGCTGTCTTCGCTGCTGATCTTCAAGCGTTTGACAATGGAGGCGAAGCGACGGTAAAAGTCGGAGGGTTCGTCCGAGGGTCCGGAGATGATCAGCGGCGTGCGCGCTTCATCAATCAGAATATTGTCAACCTCGTCCACAATGGCGAAGCGCAATTCTCGCTGGACCAGCCGGTCGTGCGTCAGCACCATATTGTCGCGCAGATAATCGAAGCCGAATTCGTTGTTCGTGCCGTAGAGGATATCGGCCTGGTAGGCGTCGCGGCGGCTGATGGGACGCAAATTCTGATAGCGGGCGTCATCGGAGATGAAGCTGGGGTCGAAGAGAAAAGAGCCGCTGTCGGGCTGGCCGCCGGTATTTTGGATCACCGCCGCGGACAGACCCACTAGGTGATAAATCGGCCCCATAAACTGCAGGCCGTGCTTGCTCAAGTAGTCGTTGGGCGTCACTAGATGGGCGCCCCGCCCGACCAAGGCGTTGAGGTAGAGCGGCAGCGTGGCGACCAGGGTCTTGCCTTCGCCGGTCTTCATCTCGGCGATTCGCCCCTCGTGCAAGACGATGCCGCCGATGAGCTGGACGTCGTAATGGCGCAGGCCGATCGTCCGCACCGATGCTTCGCGGACGAGAGCAAATGCCTCAACCAGGACGTCTTCAAAGTCGGCGCCGTTCTGTAGCTGCGTTTTGAATTCGGCGGTCTTGGCTTGCATCTGCTCGTCGCTGAGCTGCTGCATTGCCGGTTCAAGCGCGTTGATCCGGTCTACCGTCTCTTGATAGCCCGAGAGCGCCTTCTCCATGGGATCGCCGAATACTTTTTTGACGATGTTGCGGAACATATGTCCTCACGCGATAAGGGTTGATATGCTAGAGCCGATTATATCATAGCGTTTGCGGCATGTGACGGATACGCAGTCCGCTCGACAGAGCAATCGCACCAGAACCAATTATGTGCCGAATGTCACATAAATCTACCACGATGTAGGGGCGACACTGTGTGTCGCCCATGAAAAGAGTGAGAATATCGTGGGCGATTCACAGAATCGCCCCTACATTGCCTCCTTTTTGCCAGAAAAGGAGTTAAATCTCGGTGTCCTCGGTGGTTAAAATAATTTGGTGCGATTGCTCTGTCCGCTCGACGAGTCAGGGTCGATCCTGAAATTTCTCCAACAGCGCAGACACGGGACGCCGGAACAGAACGAAGGCCACAAAGAGAACCGCCGCGCCAGCATAAATTAGCAGCAATACGTCCTGATTCTGCGCCGCCTGACTGCCGATCAGGACAAAGATGTAGGTAGGCAGCAAGCCGCCGACGAAGGACACGATCACGTACACCGAAAGCCTGATCTTGCCGAAGCCGACGGCGTAACTGATGAAGTCGTAAACAGAAAACAGCAGCAAGCGGGCAGCGAGCAGCGATTTCCAATCTTTGAGATGGCGCTCATAGAAGTTGTCGACCCGCTTTAATGCCGAAGCGCCAACGAAGTGCGCGACGATGCGCCGGCCCAGATGCCGCGCGATGAGCACGTTGATCGTCCCGCCGATGACCTCGCCCAGCACGGAGTACAGAGTGCCCGGTATTACACCGAAGAGGATGCCGGAGGCGAACTGAATTGGACCCGCGGAAAGCGGCGCGAAGGTAAAGGTCAGCGCCTTGAGGCCGACGAATAGCAGCGGTCCCCAGAAACCGGCATCGGCAATCATCTGCTGCAGCTCATCAATGCCGATTCGGTCAACCAGCGCATAAAGAAAGGTGATCAGCGCTAAAAAGCCGCCAGCGCTCACGACGACTGCGGCTGTAGAAATCTCGGAAGCGGAATCCTCTACAGCAGGAGGGGCGGCGCCATCGGCCTCATTCATTGAACAGGGCGCCGACGCTTCTGCCCTCGTGAGCGCGCAGGATCACCTCGCCCAGCAAGGGCGCGATGGAGAGCACGGTCATATTGGGCAGCAGCTTTTCTTGCGGGATTGGCAAGGTATTGGTGAAGATGATTTCGCGCAGATTCAGCCCGGCAAAGCGCTCATAGGCTTTTTCGGAGAAGAAGGGGTGGGTGAAGGCGAAAAGCACATCGCGCGCGCCATATTCGCGGACGACATTTACGGCATTAACCACGCTGCCGGCTGTGTTCACTTCATCGTCAACCAGCAGGACATTCTTGCCTTCGACGCTGCCGATCAGCGATAAGGCGCGGGGATTCTCGCCATTGCCGACGCGCCGCTTCTCCACGAAAGCCAAGGGCACACCCAGCGTTTCCGCCCAATTGCGCCCTTGCTTGGCGAAGCCTAGGTCCGTCGCCACCACAACCAGGTCGTCCAGGTCCCCGTCATTTATCTTCTGGATGACGTAGTCGGTCAAGAGATGGAAGGCGGTCAGCGCATCGCCCGGGATGTTGAAGAAGCCCTGAATCTGGCCCGAGTGCAGATCAACCGTCATATAGCGATCGACTCCGGCGATCTCGATAATGTTGGCGATCAGGCGAGCGGTAATCGGCACGCGCGGCTGGTCTTTTTTGTCCGAGCGGGTGTAGCTCATATAGGGCACAACGAGATTTATGCGCCAGGCCGAATCGCGCTTGAGCGCGTCGATCATGATCAGCATTTCCATCAAGTTGTCGTGAACCGGCGAGGCCATGGTCTGCACCAGGTACACGTCCTTGCCGCGTACGCTTTCTTCCAGCTTGATAAATATGTTCTCGTTGGAGAAGACCGCGCGCGTGTAGACGCCTGGCTTGATGTTGTATTCGGATACGCCGCAGATGTAATCGACGATCTCGCCGCCGAGTGCCTGCGACGCGCTGCCGCAGAAGACCTTCATGGAACCGAAGCGCATGGTCGAAGACTGCTGCACCTCTTCCTGGTCGATTTCCGTTACTGGTTCCGGGTGGAACTTCGCGCCAGGCACTTTCACCAGATTGGTCATTTGCATCTGCTTCACGGCAACTCCCGTTGGCTACTTGAGGCGGCCGAAGTTGCGCTCGGAAAGCAGCGCATGCACGGCGCCTTGCGGATCGATTTCGAGCGAGTCGATGCGCTCGATGATACCAGCTAGTTCTTCGGGCGTGATAGTGTCAAAGACGAGGCGGCAGGCGGTTTCCTTTAGGCGCGTTTCAAGATCGGCGCGGAGTAAACAAAAACGCTCACCGAGTTTCGATGAGCGCTGAGCAAAAGCATTCGCAGTCACTAAATATGCGTGGCCAACTGGCTGACGATCTTGCCTTTCGGCTTGAAGCCGGTAATGCGTTCGACCGCTTCCCCGCCTTTGAAGAGGATCAGCGTCGGGATGCCCATGATGCCGTAGTTCATCAGGATTTCCTGATTCTCGTCGGCATCGACTTTGGCGACGCGCAGCTTGCCTTCGTACTCGTTTGCGATTTCATCCACGATCGGCGCGATCATCTTGCAAGGGCCGCACCATTCCGCCCAGAAATCGACCAGAACCGGCGTGTTGCTGTCCAGCACCTCGCGTTGGAATTCGTCTTTGTTGACATCGAAGGTCTTGGCGCCCATTTGTGTTTCTCTCCTGTTATTTTGCGCGGCTGTGAACATCCACAAGTCCCCGCTTCAATTGTCTATGACTTGGACGATTAGCCCGAGCGTCATCTTACATCAGAACTTCGTTTGAAGCAGCGGCCAAAGCGCGCCGGAGGCGATTCTGTCGTGGCTTCGGCCCCGCGAGCATTGGTCAATTGTCATTATATCAGGCGCGTGATAGCATCTGTTCAACTCGCAATGAGTCCCAACTTCGGATCGCCGTGAGAAGTCATGAGTGAAGAGCGCCGTTTGCCCAGCCTGAGCAATCGTCAAGAGGATATTCTCACCTGCATCGTGCAGGCCTATTCGGATAAGCCGGAGCCGGTTGGCTCCCGCTATCTGGTCGAGAATTTCCAGCTGAACATCAGCTCGGCCACGGTGCGCAATGAAATGGCGCAGTTGGAAGAATTGGGCTATATCGCCGCGCCGCACAGGTCGGCCGGGCGCGTGCCAACCGCCGCCGGCTTTCGTTATTTTGTGCGCAGACTGCTGCAAACGCGCAGCCTGACACGCGGCGAACAGAGCCATATATCGGAGCGGGTCGGGACCTTGCAAAGCGGCATGGAACAATGGATGCGGCGGACGGCAGCGCTACTGGCCCGGTCGATACAGACCGCGTCGATCGTAACGCCGCCGGTATCGCAGGCCAATTCCTTTAAGCACGTCGAGTTGATTTCCATTCAGGGCCGGCTGGCGCTGATGGTGCTGGTGCTGAATAGCGGCAGCGTCCACCAGCGGATGCTGACCTTGGCGGAGCCGGTTCCACAGAACAAGCTGGGCGAGGCGGCCAAACGCGTGAACGAAACCTGCGCCGATTTGGGCGCGCGGCAAGTGCGCCTGCGCAGCATCAACCTGCCCATGCTGGAACGAGAAGTGGCCGAGCTGACGGCCGAGTTGATCGAAAACCTGGACAACAATCGGGCGCGTTATATCTATCGCGACGGCTTGAGCCGGATCATGGACAGTTTCGCTGACGAGGAAGGCGCGCAGCAGGCGATGCGAATCCTGGAGGAGCACACGGTGCTCAACGCGCTGCTTACCGAATTGCTCGACCGGCTGCCGACGTCCGATATCGACCGGGAGGATGTGCAAGTGGTGATCGCCGGCGATGGCCGATATGAGAACCTCAGCCGCACCAGCGTTGTGCTCAGCCGCTATGGCGACCCCGGCAGGATGAGCGGCGCGGTCGGCGTCTTGGGACCGACGCATATCAATTATGGACACGCCATTAGCACCGTCCGCTACGTCTCCAATCTAATGACGAACGTGCTGGCGACGCTTTACCAAGACAATGTGGAAGATACCGGGCAGCTAAACATATAATCTTCGTTAGACTTTAGCGTTTGCCTCGAAAAGCGCCATTTTCCTGACTATAATTCTGCCCATTCTGACGTTGGTCATACATAGGCCCGGCATAATGAGGTCGTGCTTGACCGTTTCGCGATAACACCAGCAGAGGAACATTGCATGAGCGATTTCGAGAGCCCGGCCGACGAGCTGGAGCGCGAGGAAGAGGCTGCCGCCAGCGCTGACAATCCGGAGAATGAATGCGCGCCGGAGCAGACGAAAGCACCCGTCGAGGGAGCAGAGGAGCAGCTTGACCTGCCCGAAGGCGCCAACCTGCTGCAGATGCTCATCGAGGCGCAGAAGGAAGCGCAAGCCAACGAAGACGGCTGGCAGCGAGCCCGGGCGGAATTCAGCAATTACAAGAAGCGGATTGAGCGAGAGCGTACGGAACTTTTTCAGCGCGCGGCGCTTGATACCTTGCAGGCGCTGCTGCCGATCATCGACGACTTCGACCGCGCTTTTGAGAGCGTACCCGAGGCCTTGGAAGAGGATCCCTGGATCGGCGGCGTCGCGATGATTCAGCGCAAATTCGCGGGTGTACTGGAGCAGTACGAAGTCGAAGCGATAGACCCGACAGGCGAGCTCTTCGACCCGAATCTGCATCAAGCCATCGGCGCGGAAGAGAGCGACGAAGTGGAAAGCGGTCATGTCATCGCGACCCTGCAGAAGGGTTACCGGGCGGGCGACACGGTGCTGCGGCTGGCGCTGGTCAAGGTGGCCAGTTGAAGGCGGCCAGTTCGCCAAAGCAGAAAACAGAAGACGATGCAGTAAGGAGAAACAACAATGGGAAGAATAATCGGCATTGACTTGGGCACAACCAACTCGGTCGTCGCTGTGATGGAAGGTGGCGAGCCAACCGTGATTCCATCGTCAGAAGGCGGCAATCTGATTCCTTCTGTGGTCGCCATCAACACCAAGACCGGCGAGCGGCTGGTCGGGCGCGTGGCGCGCAATCAGGCGGTGGTCAATCCGGAGAATACGATTTTCTCGGTGAAGCGCTTCATGGGGCGCAAGTTCAGCGATGCCGAAGTCAGCGACGCCGCAAAGCTGGTACCCTACAATATCTCGGCAGCCTCGAACGGCGATGTGCGCATACGAATGAACGACCGCGACTACAGCGCGCCGGAAATATCGGCTATGGTGCTGCAGAAGATCAAGGCCGACGCGGAAGCCTACCTGGGCGAGACCGTAGACCAGGCCGTGATCACCGTGCCGGCTTATTTCAACGATGCGCAGCGCAACGCCACCAAAGACGCCGGCAAGATCGCCGGGCTGGAGGTGCTGCGCATCATCAACGAGCCGACGGCATCGAGCTTGTCTTACGGCCTGGGCGATCGCAACGAAGGCATCATCGCTGTGTATGACCTGGGCGGCGGCACCTTTGACATTTCCATCCTGGAAGTCGCTGACGGCGTATTCGAAGTGAAGTCTACCAACGGCGATACCTATCTGGGCGGCGACAATTTTGATGACCGCGTCATCAACTGGATCGCGGAAGAATTCAAGCAGGAGAATGGCATCGACCTGCGCCAGGACCGCCAGGCGCTGCAACGGCTGAAAGAGGCGGCGGAGAAAGCCAAGATTGAGCTGTCCTCAACGCTTTCCGCCGAAGTCAACCTGCCCTTCATTACCGCCGACGCCAGCGGTCCCAAGCACTTGAACATTAGCCTTTCGCGCGCCAAGTTCGAAAGCCTGGTGGACGAGCTGGTGCGCAAGTCCATCGAGCCCTGCAAGAAGGCGCTGCAAGACGCGGGCCTGTCCACCGGCGATGTGGACGCCGTTTTGCTGGTCGGCGGTATGACGCGTATGCCGGCCATTCAAGATGCGGTGCAAGGCTTCTTCGGCCAGGAACCGACGAAGGGCGTCAACCCGGATGAGGTTGTGGCGCTGGGCGCGGCGATTCAAGCCGGTGTGCTGGGCGGCGATGTCAAAGACATTCTGCTGCTCGATGTTACGCCGCTGACGCTGAGCGTGGAAACGCTGGGCGCGGTGGCCACGCCGATGATTGATCGTAATACCACCATCCCGAGCAAGAAGTCACAGGTATATTCCACGGCTGGCGACAACCAGACACAGGTCGAGATTCATATTGTGCAGGGCGAGCGGCCCATGGCGGCGGACAACAAGTCGCTGGGCAAGTTCATCCTCGATGGCATACCGCCGGCGCCGCGCGGCATGCCGCAAATCGAAGTCACCTTTGACATCGACGCCAACGGCATACTCAACGTCAGCGCCAAAGACAAGGCGACCGGGCGCGAGCAAGCGATCACAATTACCGCCAGCAGCGGGCTGTCCGACGACGAGGTCGACAATATGGTGGCCGAGGCGGAGAAATTCGCCAGCCAGGATGCCGAGCGCAAAGAACAGGCTGAGGTGGCGAACCAGGCGGAAAGCGCCATATTCCAAGCCGAGAAGCTGATCGAAGAGCATAAGGACAAGCTGCCGGAAGACGCCGTTCAGCAGACGCAGGAAAAGATCGAGGCGATACGGCAGGCGCAAGCCAGCGAGAATGTCAGCGAAATCAAGGCGGCCACCGAGGCGCTGATGGCCCAGCTGCAAACCCTGGGCGCACAGATGTATCAGGATGCGGAAGGCGCGCCGGCGGGCACGGCAGCGCCACCTGAGGACGAGGATGTCATCGACGCTGAGTTCAGCGAGACGTAGATCGCTTCAAAGTGCAACAGAATCAAGGAGCGGCAGAAACATGTCGCTCCTATTCAATGAATGAAGCAAGGAGAGCATGAAAATGTCAAGGAATGGCAAAGAAAACAATGGCTGCAATCAATCGAAGCCACTCAAGACTCTAGCCGGTGCAGAGGACAAGCCGCTAATTGTCAGTGGTGCCAAGATTACGTGCTATGTCCTTGAAGATGAAACACGCGTAATAAGTGAGCGGGGATTTAACGAAAGTCTGGGAACATCAAGTGGAGGAAAATCTGGCTCAGCAGTTGATAGCGCACTTATGCCGCGAATTGCGCAAGCAAAATGGTTGAAACCCTTTATCCCAGACAAGCTAAAGAATGTCCTTAGTTCTCCAATTGAATTTACTCCACCGCACGGAGGCAGAACCGCATATGGTTATCCGGCACTATCCTTTGTCGACTTATGTGAAGCAATACTCAAAGCAAGGGACAACAATGCAGTACCAGCACAACAAGATCCTATAGTATGGAATGCGGATCTGATTCTTCGTGGTCTTGCTCGTGTAGGCATTACTGCCCTAATTGATGAAGCTACCGGCTACCAGCGAATCAGAGTAGAACGCGCACTTGCTCGGATTTTGGAGAAATTCATTGCAGAAGAAATGCAACCGTGGATGAAAACTTACCCGATTGAGTTTTATGAGCAAATCTGTAGACTTAAAGGGTGGCCTGCAGAACATGCAATTGCCCGTCCTCAAGTTGTAGGACACTACACAAATGACATTATCTATGATCGCTTGGCACCGGGCGTATTGGAAGAACTTCGCAATCGAAACCCGACCTTACCCAGTGGTAACCGTAGACACAGGCACCATCAGCATCTAACGCCAAATCACGGACATCCTGCTCTTCAAAGGCATATAGAAGGAGTAATTGCCCTTATGAGAGTATCGGAGTCTTGGGAAAAGTTTATGGTTCTCCTAGAAAAGGCTTACCCGAAACCAGTTGAAGCGCTACCACTTTTTGCAAAATTAGCTGAGAAAAGTGGACAAGGGACAGCAAAAAATACGAAGTATCTATAGCGGGAAGTTGACGGACTCTGATTCGCCTACTCTTGATTTTCGGGTGTTCAGGACGCTTGATAAGAAAATGAGGTTGCACACATGCCAAAAGATTATTACGAATTGCTCGGTGTTTCGCAGGGCGCGGATACGGGCGAGATCAAGAGCGCCTTTCGCCGTCTCGCGCGCCAGTACCACCCCGACGTCAGCCAGGAAGCCAACGCTGAAGAGAAATTCAAGGAAATCAACGAGGCTTACGAAGTCCTGTCCGATGACGAGAAACGGTCGCGCTACGACCGCTTCGGCCACGCCGGCGTCAACGGCGCGGGCAGCGGCTTCCCCGGCGGCGGTTTCGGCGGCTTCGAGGACATCTTTGATATCTTCAATAGCGCCTTTGGCGAGCAGCAGGCCGGACGCCAGCGATCCGCCAGTAGAGGGCGCGACCGGCGCGTCGATGTCACTATAGATTTCGTCGAGTCGGTTTATGGCGTCGAGAAAGAGATCGAGTTCCAGCGGCTGGAAGTCTGCGATGACTGCGATGGCAGCGGCGCAGCAGCCGGAACGCGCCCGACAACCTGCCCGCGCTGTAATGGCAGTGGCGAAGAGCGCAGCGTACGGCAGACTTTCCTCGGCTCTATGGTGCAGTCGCATACCTGCCCCAATTGCGGCGGCAAGGGCAAGATCATCCAGAATCCCTGCCGCAATTGCGATGGCTCAGGACGCAAACGCAAACGCGCCGTCTTGAATGTGAAGATCCCGGCAGGGATCAGCGACGGCTTGCAGATGCAAGTGCGGGGCGATGGCGATGCCGGCGAAAGAGGGGCGCCGCCCGGCAACCTCTTCGTCCGCGTGCGCGTCAAAGATCACGCCTACTTTAAACGTAATGAACACGACATCATTCTTGATATCGGCGTCAACGTGGCGCAGGCCGCGCTGGGCGACAAAATCACTGTGGATACGGTGGATGGCGCACAAGAGCTTTCAATCCCGCCGGGAACCCAAACGGGCAAAGTCTTCCGGCTGCGCGGCAAAGGCTTCCCCCGTTTGCGCTCGGACGGCTCAAGCTCCGGCCGCGGCGATCAGCTGGTCTACGTGGAGGTGCGGACGCCGACCCAGCTGACCGAGCATCAGCGCGAATTGTTTGAGCAATTGGCCGACTCCCTCGGGCGCGAGCTTACACCGCCGACCGGCGGACGCGGCTTCTTCGACAAGGTGATGGACTTCTTCGCCGGCGATGACAAATAATTCCGCCTGGATAGAAGTCTCCCTGCAAGTTGACGGCGAGAGCGCGGAAGCGGTCGCCGAGGTGCTGGAGCGCTTTGGTCACCAAGGCGTTTCGCTGGAGCAAGATGGCATCCCGCCTGATATCTGGGACGAAGACCAGGTTCCCCCGCCCCAAAGCCTGACCTTGCGCGCCTATTTCCCCGATGATGACGAACTGGAAGCAACACAATCACAACTGGAGACGGCCCTGGGCCACATGCGGCTGATGTACCCGATGCCGACGCCGGTCTATCGCAAAGTAGAAGACGACGACTGGGCCGAAGCCTGGAAAACGCACTATAAACCGCTTCGCGTTGGCCGGCGGCTGGTGGTGCGCCCGCTTTGGATTGACCTGCCGCTGGCGGCGGATGACATCGAAATCGCGCTGGATCCGGGCATGGCCTTCGGCACGGGCAGTCACCCTACTACACAGCTATGCCTGCAAGCGCTGGAGGACTTGCTGCAGACTGGGCAATCTGTGCTGGACCTTGGCTCGGGCAGCGGCATCTTGTCCATCGCCGCGGCCAAGCTGAACGCCGGACAAGTGCTGGCGCTGGACACAGATTCCATCGCGGTGGAGTCCACGCGTGAAAATGCGCAAGCAAATGGCGTGGGACACAAAGTAAGGGCCGAGCGCGGCAGCCATGACTGTTTGTTGAGCTCGGCGCGCCGTTTCGATATGGTAGTCGTCAACATCCTGGCGCGTATCATCATTGAGATGGCGAATCAACGGCTGGGCGAGATCCTGCGCCCGGGCGGTCTGGCGATTTTCAGCGGCATCATCGATACGCAGGTGGACGAAGTCGAGGACGCCCTGCGGAATACCGGTCTACAGCCCTACGCGCGGCGACAGATGGGCGACTGGATGCTGGTCGAAGCGAAGCGGCCAGCGGACTAGGCAGCCTAATGGCGCAACTTAACGGTGACGAGCGATCCATCTACGTGCGGGAGATGTTTGACCGGATCGCGAAACGCTACGATCTGATTAATCGGCTCATCAGCGGCGGCCAAGACATGAAATGGCGCCGAATCGTGGTGGAAAAAGCGGTCATCCCGCCGGAAGGCAGCTTGCTGGATATTGCGGCGGGAACGGGCGACATCGCGTTTCTGGCGCTGAAGACCGCGCCGGCAGCCCGTGTCGTGGGCGCCGACTTCTCCCTGGGGATGATGCAAGTGGGCAAAGGGCGCGCGCCATTTGGACAGCGAGTCGCCTGGACGGGCGCCGATGCGCTGCGCCTGCCTTATGCCGACAGCTGTTTCGACGCGGTGGTCTCAGGTTATCTGATGCGAAACGTGGTAGATATCGCGCGGGCCTTGGGCGAGCAGTGGCGCGTATTGAAACCGGCGGGCCGCATCGTCATCCTGGATACCTCGCCAGCGCCCGACAATCTGCTGAAACCGCTGATCATGCTGCACCTTAAACATGGCATCCCGCTGGTTGGCCGATTGGTCGGCGGCAAAGCGGCCGGCGACGCTTACCGTTATCTGCCTGAATCGACGCAGGCATTCAAGACGCCGCAGGAACTGGCGGATCTGGTCAAAGGGGCGGGTTTCACCGATGTCGGATTTAAGACGCTGATGTTCGGCACGATGGCGATACACTGGGGCGTTAAGCGGGGCTGAGCAACTCGACTCGGCCATCTCGACAACGCGCAAAAAAACGAGCCATCTTGCGATGACCCGTTGCTTAGCTCTGTAGGGGAAACATGTTGATGCTCCCTTGGCTTAGCCGCCTATCAAGCGACGACGGCTTGACGATCAGGCGCGCACATTGTCCTTGTGCCGGTAGATGATACGGCCGCGATTCATATCGTACTGGCTCATCTCTACCTTTACACGGTCGCCCAAGAGAATTCGAATGTAGAACTTGCGCATTTTGCCCGACAAATAAGAGAGGACGCGATGCCCGTTATCGAGTTCCACCATAAACTGCGTATTTGGCAGCGCCTCGATAACCGTGCCTTCTACTTCTATTTTTTCTTCTTTCTTAGCCATATGCCTCCTGATTTATGATTTTCGCTCCGCGATTATAACGCAAAGATCCGCTGCATACTAGTTACACAGCGGATATCCGCGCGATTGAGTCAAACTGTGGTACGCCGTCGATTCGTCTGAGCCGCGTAGCAATCAGACTTTGCGTTGACGCCGCCGCGAGCGGCGGATCGCCTTTTTCTTCTCGATGCGGCGCAATTCGCTCTTGGAGATATGCCAGCGCTTGCGGCGAACGGTGCTTAAGATGCCGGCGTTGGTTACGCGCTTGCGAAAGCGGCGCAACAATTGTTCCTGACTCTCGCCTGGCTTGAGTTTGACTGAAGCCATGCTCTTCTCACCACCTTCTGATAAACTCGTAGTCAATCATGACCCTACAGATTTTGCAGTATACCTCTGAATCTCCGCCAGCAACAGGCTAACTCTCAGTTAGCGCAGAGCAATCGCACCAGATTATTTTAACCACCGAGGACACCGAGATTTAACTCCTTTTCTGGCAAAAAGGAGGCAATGTAGGGGCGATTCTGTGAATCGCCCACGATATTCTCACTCTTTTCATGGGCGACACACAGTGTCGCCCCTACATCGTGGTAGATTTATGTGACATTCGGCACATAATTGGTTCTAGTGCGATTGCTCTGCAGTTAGCGCCGGTTCTTCCAGCGAGTCTTCTTCGGCTTTGATCTCGTCCTGCTCCAGATCGTCGTCTTGTTCCTGCAAGTCGGCAAATTCGGCCTGCACAGCGAGTTCATTCTGCTCGGCTTCCAACTGGGCCGCTTCCGCAGCTGCAGCTACCAACTCAATCTGGCGCTCATCCCATTGCGCCTTTTCCGCGGCGGTAACTTCCGTCAGACTCAAGCCGAGGCGCTGCCGATCGGCTTCGATACTGATTATTCGCATCAGCAGCTTCTGCCCCTCGTAAAGATGACGCAGCGGGTTCTCGTCAGGATTTGAAGACATCTGGCTGACGTGCAGCAAGGCTTCGATGCCCGGCTCCAGGCTGATGAAAGCGCCAAAGGATTCCAGCCGGCTGATGACACCCTCGACCAATTGCCCGATGTGATACATGTCGTCCACCAGGCTCCAGGGATTGGGTTGCAGCCGCTTGAGGCTGAGCCCGATGCGCTTGCCCTGCGCGTCCAGATTCAGGATATAGACCTCAACTTCTTCGCCCACTGCGATCACCTGGCTGGGGTGCCGCACGCGATGCCAAGCCAATTCGGAGATATGGATCAAGCCGTCGGCGCCGCCAAGGTCAACAAAAGCGCCAAAGTCGCATAGTCCGCTGACCACGCCCTTGCGCGATGTGCCCTCAGCAAGTTCGCTCAGCAAGGCTTCCTTGCGCGCGGCGCGGTTTTCCTGTTCGGCTTCCAGTTGACTGAATACGAGCCGGCGGCGTTTGCGATTGACCTCGATGACTTTGACTGTAATCTCGTTGCCGATCAAGGTCTGCAAGAATGCAATGCGTTCATCTTCTTTCATGCCGCGCGGCAGATCCAGCACATGGCTGGCGGGAACAAAGCCGCGCAGATGTCCGAAGGACACGATGACGCCACCCTTGTTGGTATCAGCGATCTCGCCCGTCCACAGCGTCTCGCTGTTCATGAACTCTTCGGCCTGCAGCCAGTCTTCGTTCTGGCGGGCTTGCGCGGCAGAAAGAATCAGGTTGCCATCGTGGTCGCTTAAGTTTACGACCGCGACAGCGATATCCGCGTTCACCTGGTAATCGGCCGTCGTCCTACCCATTCGCTCGATATCGCCACGCGCCACAATGCCATCTTGCTTCCAGCCGATATCGACGATTAGTCCCTGGCTGTCTACTGAAAGCACGGTTCCATTAACGATATCGCCGCGCTCCAGATGGCTGGCGGCCAGCGATTCTTCCAACAGCGCTGCAAAGTCCATCTCTTCGGCCAACTCATTTACTGCAGATTCAGTATGCATAACTACTCACTCTCCTCTTACGAAATTGGATTGATTTCCGGTGAGCGTCGTCGCGCCGATCAATCGCAAGCCGCCACCACTCCCAGCTGTCCGGCTACGTTTGGCCTCGCGCGGCCATCAAGCAAAAATAAAACCCGGGCTCAGCAATTCGCTGAACAACCAGGCTCGGACTTTCCAAGACGTCTGCGATTAGGACCTTGAACGGACGAATGGACCTCACCTAGGAAATCGCGCCGAATTATACAGCCGCGCCCGCAAGCTGTCAACATATCCGACGATGGAAATCAACGAGCGCCTGCCGCATGACAGGCGCTCGAAAACTCCGGGCTGCAAGGCCTTTAGTCTGACTTCGTTTCCTCTGCACTTTCGGCGTTTGACGCTTCGGCGGTCGTTTCTTCAGCGGAATCGCCGGCCGGTTCCGCTTCCGCGCTTACGTCATCACCCTCGGCTGTGACTTCCGCGGGCGGCGCCTCTTCTTCACCGTCAAGTTCGGTACCCCAGCGTTGGGTGAATCCGACTCGCCGCTTCTCCGGTTCAAGATGGCTGATGCGCAGCGATAGCTGATCAGCCTTTTGCACGTAGGAATAGGGTTCTTTCAAGGCGCCGTCCCCCATTTCGCTGAGGTGCAGCAAGCCTTCCAGGCCGTCTTCCAACGCGACGAAGGCGCCGAAATCCACCACGTTGGTCACGTAGCCTGATACCAACTGACCCTCATGGTAGCGGAACTGGGCATCGTCCCAGGGATCATTGAGCAGGCGTTTGCGGCTCAGCGCGATGCGGTTTGTCTGGCGATCCAGGTTAAGCACATAGACTTCGATTTCCTCGCCGATATGCAGGATATCGCGAGGGTGATCTACCCGATGCCAGGCCAACTCGCTGACGTGAATCAAGCCGTCCGCGCCGCCGATGTTGACGAAAGCGCCAAAATCGCGCAAGCCGGTTACAACCCCGTTGACGACATCGCCAACGTTCAACTCCGCCAGCAGCTTGGCCTTGCGCTTGGCGCGCCATTCCTTCTGCGCTTCCCGCTCACTGAAGATCAGCCTACGCCGGTCCTGGTCAACCTCGATTACTTTGACGCCCAGTGTGTTGCCAATCAATTGCGTCATCGCTTCTTTGCGATCAACAGACAAATTGGTCGATACCAAATGAGAACTTGGAATGAAACCTTCCAGTCGATTCCAGCGCACCAGCGCGCCGCCTTTGTTGTATCCGCTGACCTTAACGTCAACTGCGTCTTGAGAAGTCAGCAGCTCGCGGGCTTTCTCCCAGTCGTAGCGCTGCAAGCCCATATTGATCGATACAATGAGATTATCATTTTGGTCGCGGGGGTTGACGACATAAACAGGAACGCTGGCGCCTGTTTCCAGGCTCTCCCGAAAAGCGTCCTCCATGCGCTCCAGGTCTTGCGATGGCACAATGCCATCTTGTTTAGCGCCCAGATCGACTATAATCTCGCGCTCATCAATCTGCAGGATAGTCGCTTCACGGATTTCACCGCGGCGCGGCGGCGTGTATGAAAAGTCGAAGGACGAGGCAAGCATCTCCTCGAAATTCTCGTCAGCCAAAGGATTTTGTTCTTGCGCTTCACTCATAGGATTTTGATTGCCTCCTGCTTATGCAGGTTATCAGCGCACCCTAAGCCAATGCCATGCCACAGGCGCTCACTGCTACATTGTTTCCTGGCGGAACCTACGCCGTACCGATCTTAACCGCATTAGTACAGGATTCACCTTAGATCTCCATTAAACCGCGTGGATTTCCTATACTGTATTGCACGGTCAACTGCCAGCGGACATAAACATCTGGTTGCCGTCGGAAAAAACATTATAGCGCAAAGTCTGAAGATTGCCACGCAGCCGGGAATCGACATTAATCTTCCTGCGCTAGATTTCCGGTTGCGAGTCACCAAACGCGCGTCCCAACATTCCGCGGTCTATCTCCCATGGGTATACGACATAGGTGTCGGTTACGTCGCCATACAGATCCGGCTTTATGTTGGAGAACATGGTTCGATAGGGATTGAAATGCAGCGCGCAGTTGAAGGGAATCCCGCCGGCTGAATTAACTCGTTCGCGCACGGCTATGCTGGTACGGCCGCTGCCCCATACATCGTCGACGATCAAGGTGCGCCTCCCCCGCAGCAAGTCCGGATCCGGAAACTGCAGGAAAGTAGGCCAAGCCATCATGCCGGCCTGGCGCGTCGCCACGAAATCTACCGAAGCGGTCAAGAGATGCTGAATGCTAAGCGCTTCGGCCAGTAAGCCGCCCGGAATAACACCGCCGCGCGTGATCATGACCATGGCGCCGAAGGGCCCGAGGTGCTGGATGCGCGGGACTAATCCGTCGATAAGCTGATCGACCTCGTCCCAGGTAATTAGGCGAGGTTGACGCGGTTCGTCTGGACGTATCAGCATTTGGCGAATCCTAGCGATGCAGGAGTGAATACGTTGTATCTGCGATTATAAGGGATTTGTTCACTTTACCCAAATCAGGACGGCTCACGGTAGTGTATCGAATTCGGTTGAAATTCATACGAGCCGATATGGGTTAAGCACACGCGCGACAGTAGCGATTAAACCTGTCCTCGAGTGAAATGCGCCTTTGGGGCGGAAAAGCCGTCTCAACATTCGATTGACCCGTTCCAAGAGGCTGGTCGTTCGTAAAGCCGAGCGCGGCCACTTAGGGTATCGCTGCAGTACCCGGAAAAAGGCAATGGTCTCCTGCCAATCTCGTTGCAGCGTGGCGACTAAATCAGATTGTGTTTCGGCATAAGTCCGACAGAAAGCATCCCTTAATTCTGTTGCTTCTCGACTGTCTTTCGCCTCAAAGATGGCGCGAATGGGTTGCAGGATGCGCTGTTTGAATTGACGGGCTTGTCCGCTGGGCAAGGCATCGGGGACTTGAATGCTCTGCCAGAGATTGCGCAGCTTGTGGAAGGCGCAACGTTGATGTGGTACATGAGGGTGCAGATAGTTCAGCGCGGCAATCAAGCCCTTGCTGCCGTCATGAATGAAGTGTTCCAGCCCCCGTTGGCGATATAGCTTGCGCGCCGCCAAGTCGGATAAGAGGCCTTCCCAAGCCTGGCGACTTTCATCCTCAGCCAACTGCCAGCCCACAATGCCCCAGCGCCGGTTTTGCGGATACAGTCCCAAAGCCACCAGGACACAGACTTTGCGCCGCGCTTTGACCGAGCGTTGGCGTTGGCGACTGTCGACTTTGCTCTGACCGGTATCCTCGAGCAAGGTCAGCCAAATGGCGTCCAGCATGACCACTGGCGGGCAACTGGTCAAGGGCATCGCTGGCGGCATCCGCACCGCTTGCGCCTCCCGATTCAAAGTCCGCAAGCCCATTTGAGTGCCACACTGCTCGCCGATTTCCGCCTGCATTTGCCGCAAACTCAAGCCTAAATCCGCCCAGCGCCCAATGCGATCACAGACATCATCCCAAATTTGTTGATAGGGCTTGAGGATGGAAAAGGGTATCTTGACACTGCCATTACATTGACAGCGCACACGCGGCAGCCAGACCTGCAACACCCCATAATCCGTCACTAATTGACGCCGACGCCGTCCATTGCGCACAAAATCACTAGCCTGCTGACTGCCGCAGACTTGACAGGTCGCTTGACTTTGACGCGATACCTGCGAGCGCCTTTGGTAGGCTTGGCGATACAACCGGGCGGTGACTTCCCGCTCCAGTTGAGATTCAATCATTTGAGACGCGGTCGCGGCCAGTTTGGCTCTCAGGCCCGCCAAAAAAGATTTGAAACCATATCCTGGCTGCGTTATCCTAGTGTACATGACGTGGCTCCTGTTCTTTTGCTTTGCTAGGACAACTAGCATGAATCGGAGTTCACGTCATTTCTATTTCAACCGAATTCGATACACTACCACGGCTCACAGACGATGGCGATGGGCTTGCCCTGGTGACGCGTCATCATCAATACACGCGCCTCATCGCCATTGCTCAGCCGCAGGCGAGCAATCAACTCCTCCGGTGTCATGGCAAAACCGCGCTTCTTCACCGTGACGCGCCCAACACCGCGCTCCACCAGGTAGCGCCGCAATCGCTTCAACTGGAATGGCAACCAGTCCAGAATCTTCCAGTATCGACCCCAAACAGTTTCGACGCGCGCGTCCACAGTTAAATAAGCGATTGACTCGTCGATCATGGCGGCGTTTAATGCCTGCGCAAGATCTTGCACCAACCCGGCCCGCAGGACAGCCGGATCGGGTTCAAACAGCCATGTCTTAGGCGATGTGATTTCAACTCCAACCGGACGCTCGCCGGTTAGATGGTAGGCGCCACCGTCTCTTAGCAGGGTCGCGCGGGGCGCTGATGACGGTCGGTGCAACCAGAGCAGCGCTTCGACCAATTGTCCCTTCGCCGAGATGAATTCGACTTGGCCGCCGTAGGCCGCGAGCTGCCGCAGATCCACCGCGGGCGAGAGCTTAACAATGATTTCGTCCGCCTTCCAAGCGCGAGCCAGTGAAAGCGGCGGTTGGTAATGTTCGACATGGCGGATTCGCCTGCCCTGCAGGTCGCGGCGCCCGGGATCGAAGAAGATACAGCTATAACGGTGCGGAAGCGGCCCGGCCGCGTCGGCTACCTCGAACACCGCGCAGAGCCCCGCTGCCGCCGCATTGTGCCGCGCGATGGCGATGCGAATCGGGTCAATGTCGAGCCCGAGCACGGCCTTGCCAGCCGCAGCGAAGGCCAAGCTATCGCCCCCGATGCCGCAACAGACATCAAGCACCCTGTGAGATGCGACCAGTCCGGCACGGTAGCGGCGCGTCTGGGGGTGGCTGGCCTGCTGCAAAGCCGCTTCGGTGAATAGCATGTCGCTGGCGAATCGCGGAAACTTCGAGACCGCCGTTTTGCGCAGCCGCAATGTCGTCAGCACGGCCGACGCTTCGGCCATCGACAGCGACTTGCGTAGACTGGTCAACAGCGAGAGTGTATTGCCAGCGGAGATATCGCAGTCGGCGTAAGTCGCCAAAACGTGCCTGCCGCGCTCGCTGCGAAGAAAAGCGATGTCGTCCAGGCTCAGCGCCACGGCAGCCGCTACTCGTCTGGCGCTTCGGCGCTGGCGGGGTCGATCTGCACGGTGGTCAGCGACTTGCCTTGAACTGACGCCATAGTCGGATTCAAAACTACGTCCCAGGTCCAGGACTTTGCAGTGGCGCGGCTGAACTTGCCGACCTTATTGACATCGCGGATGACGCCTTGAAGAACAGCCGGCTGCAAAAAAGCGACCGCCTTAGGCAAACTGCTGAAGGCCAGCAGTACTTGCCAGGCGCCACTGTCAATGGCAGCAGCTTGCCAGGTCACAATCTGGTCGCTGGCTAATTTCCAAACCGGCTTGTTCGGAAGCTGCTGAATCAGAAGGTGCAGGTAGCGCCCGGCATAATGATCGAGGTCAAGCAGGTCTCCGTCGGCCTGCGCGACATTGCGAATGCGCTCAGCCGTATCCGCCGTTAGGTGCGGCTTTTCGCCGCGCAGCAAAACGCCGAGACCGTCCAGCGCCGGCTCAAGCAATAGGCGCGTGTAGCCCTGATCGCGCAGAATTCGCGCCTGACTTTCGCTGACCGAGCCGCGCGATTGCAGCATGATTAGCCTGCCGCCGGGGCGAAGTAGTCTCAGAGATTCGCTGAGCAGTTGCGCGTTGATTTCGATATCATAGGCGACCACGGCATCAAAGGAACCGGGCGCGAGCCCAGCCGCGTCGAGCTCACTTGGCATTAGATGCGAGGTGTCAAGATCGGCGCGCCAGTTCGCCAGGATGCCGGCCGAAGCCCCGTCAAGATCAAGCAGGCGCAGGCTGGAAGCGCTGGGCGGCAGATGCTTCGCCATGACGGCGACAAAATGACTTTGCACGCGCCGCGCATCCATCAACTGTTGCTCGACGCTACTTTGATCAGCCGCAGAAATTCGTCCCATTCTTCGCGGAAGAAGTGCAGGGTAACCGCGCCCAGTTCGACATGGTAGGTGATTTCGCCATCGGGCTCGCGCACTTCCCAGACTATATAGTTGTCGGTCTCGGCGAGGGCGTTGTTGGCGGCGTCGCCCTTATCGGTCATGCTTCAGGATCCTCCAAATTCATCCGGTCAATAATCAAAAAACGCGCCGCAGCTGCATCGCGACGCGTTTGAGTATTCTCGGGGCGCCCGTCCTAGTTGCGGCGGTCGCGGTTGCCACCGCCACTGCGACGGTCTCCGCCTCGGCGATTGCCATCGCGACGCCCGCCACCGCCCCCACGACGGCTGCCGGCGGCATCGCGGCGCTTGGCCTCTTCGACGTCCCAGCCTTCCAGGACCGCCTGCCGGCTCAAGCGGACGCGGCCGGTGTTGTCCACATTGATGACCATGACCATGATCTCGTCGCCCACGCTGACTTCTTCCTCCACGCTCTTGACATGATAGTCGGCGAGCTGCGAGACATGCACCATGCCCTCAGTGCCCGGCAGAAATTCGACAAAGGCGCCGTAGTTCTCCACGCGGGTAACTTTGCCGGTATAGATTTGACCGAGCTCCGGATCTTCCACCATATTACGGATCTTTTCGATCGCCTTGTCGACTTCGGCGCCTGATTCGCCGGCCACGAATATCAGGCCGTCATCTTGAATATCGACTTTGACGCCATGGTCTTCCTGCAGCCCGCGGACATTCTTGCCGCCGGGCCCGATTACCGCGCCGATCTTGTCGACAGCGATGCGGAAGGATTCCATACGCGGCGCATAATCGCTAAGCGTGGCGCGCGGCGCAGGCATCGCCGCCTGCATCACGTCCAGAATCTGCAGGCGGGCATCTTTCGCCTGCGCCAGGGCCTGCCGCATGATATCGCGGGTGACGCCGGCAATCTTGATGTCCATCTGCAGGGCGGTGATGCCTTCAACGGTACCGGCCACTTTGAAGTCCATATCGCCGATGTGATCTTCCATGCCCTGAATGTCGGTCAAAACAGCGATCTTGTCGCCCTCTTTTATCAAGCCCATGGCGATGCCGCCGACCGGATTCTTGATCGGGACACCGGCGTCCAGCAGCGCGAGGGTGCTGCCGCAAACGCTAGCCATCGAGGTGCTGCCGTTTGAGCTCATCACTTCGCTGACCAGCCTCAAGACATAGGGGAATTCTTCTTCGGATGGCATCATCGCCAGCAGCGCCTTTTCCGCCAGGGCGCCGTGCCCGATTTCACGCCGCTTGGGACCGCGCAAGGGATAGCTCTCGCCCGTGCTATATGGCGGAAAGTTGTAATGATGGATGTAGCGCTTGTCGCCTTCCGGGCTGAGGCCGTCCATAAATTGCGCATCGCGGGGCGTACCCAGGGTCGCAATCGTCAGCACTTGCGTCTCGCCGCGCATAAACAAGCCGGAGCCGTGCACACGCGGGACGTAGCCCACTTCGGCGGCCAGGGAACGCATCGTAGCGAAATCGCGCCCGTCGGGACGAATGCCTTCATTGACAATACGCCCACGCACGACATCTTTCATCACTTGATCGTAGGCGCGTGTGACGTGCTTCATGTTGAATTGCTCGTCGGCCTCGGCGATAGTCTCGTTCTTCTGCGTGTATTCATCGAGCAGCGCTTTTTTGATCTCCCCCAGCGGCTCGCGGCGGGCATTTCGGTCGCTGTGGGCGGTCATCACCTCGCGGATTGGCGCTTCGACCTTTTCGCGCACCTCCGCCAGCAATGACTCAGCATATTCGTCGACCGACGGTTCCAGCTTCTCCTTGCCGATTTCTTCGCGAATGCGCAGCTGCAGCGCGACGATTTCCTGAATCGAATCGTGGGCCATGAACAAGGCCTCGAGCATCATGTCTTCGTCTACTTGATCGGCATTGCATTCGACCATGTTGATGGCGTCTGCTGTGCCGGAAACGCGCAAGTCGAGCTTGCTCGCTTCCATCTCCGTGTAAGTTGGGTTGACTTTCAGCGCGCCATCGACCAGGCCAACGCGCGCGCCGGCGACTGGGCCGCCCCAGGGGATGTCGGAAATCATCAAAGCCGTGCTCGCGGCGATGATGCCCATCATGTCGACATGATGTTCCTTATCGTGCGACAGCGAAATCAGAATCACTTGCACATCATTGCGCATATTCTTGGGGAAGAGCGGACGCAGCGTTCGGTCAATCACGCGGGAGGTTAGAATCGCGCCTTCAGACGGCCGGCCCTCGCGGCGGAAAAAACCGCCCGGCACGCGACCGCCGGCGTACATCTTCTCTTCGTAGTCGACGCTCAGCGGGAAAAAATCCAAATGCGCTCTGGGTGAGCCCATCGTTGCCGAGCAAAAGAGCATGGAATCACCCATGCGGACGGTTACAGCGCCGCCGGCTTGCTGGGCGAGGCGGCCGGTCTCGATAATGACCTCTTTTTCCCCTACCATGCAGCGATATTCACGTATGTCGAGTGTCATAGAGTTCTCCATATTGTTGAAATGCAGATAAGCCGAGAACAAAGCAAGCCAAGCAAACTGCTTTTGCTAGCCAGGGCTGACGCATCATTCTTCTTCAGTAGATTGAATCCAAGCGGTAATTCGCAGAGAGCAAGAAATGCCCGGGTAGCCGATATTATCGAGTGGCTTGCCTGGACCTCGCCGGGCGTCCACTATTAGCGGCGCAAACTAAGGCGCTGCAGCAATTCACGATAGACGTCCGGCTTCTTGCGCGAAATATATCTCAAGTGCCGGCGGCGCTGGCCCACCAGCTTCAGCAGCCCGCGGCGCGAGTGTTCGTCGTGGTTGTGGATTTTGAGATGGTCGGTCAATTGCGAGATGCGCGCGGTGAGCAGCGCGATCTGCACCTCGGGCGAGCCCGTGTCGCCTTCTTCACGGGCAAAGTCTCTGATGATCTGGTTCTTCGTTGCTTTATCCAATGGCATGATTTCCGTCCCTTCGTTAGCCACCAGACAGGCCGGATCGGGGGGCCTGCCGGTCAAAACAACGCACTGATTGTATCAGCGATGACAACACTGGACAATGGCGAGCTAGTTGCCGGCGGCGGCGACTTCGTCTACATCGTCGTTGGCAACCAGCTTGACTGAGTGATGCGTGCGAAACAAGCTGTACTGATCCGATCTGCCGGGCAGCGGATTCAATACATTCTCGACGCGCATGGTTGAGATCCAGAGCGGAACATCCCAGCCGTCAGGCAGATGCTGCTCAATGCTAGCCTGCGTGATGGTCGTATTATTGCGGTACATCTGCAGCAAGACCTGCACGAACTCATCGCGCTCCGCAAGCACAACAGCCACAAAGGGATTGTTCTCGTCCAGCTCAATACCCTTGGTGTTGTAGTCACTGCGTGGATTGGGGTATTCATTCACGGAAACCATGTCGTTGACCAGCAAGTATTCCACAGCTTGCTGGAAGATCACTCCGCTGTCGAATTCACGCAGCCTCCGGTGCAAGCTGCCCAGCGGACACCAGGCGAAATTCCGGAAACTGGTGAACTGCTGCACGCTCACCACGATCCGCGTCACCATTCGAGCGACTTCGGCCTCAGTATCGAATAGCTGATGCGGCGGGACGCCCTGCCACTTCTGCGCGGCCGCTTCACCATCGACATGGGCCTGCTCAGTTTGGCGCGCGATCGGGTGCGCATCGGCTGAGGGAATGCGAATAACCGGCACCAAATCATCCGGATTATGGCGATGCGGCACCAGGTCCCGCTGCAAGACCCGTTCACGCACCAGGCAATCAATCCAATGCGAGCGCCATTGGTCGTTTTCGTTCATGCCCGGTCGATCGAGGTCGCGCTCCATCGCCAAGCCTTTCAGCAGAAAGCCGTAATTGACATACTCCCAATTGCGCGAGCTCAAGGTATTGGCAACGCGGCGCACCATGCGATTGACAATCAGCAGGGTCTTTTCGACCACGGGGTGCTGCATGTTGAGACTAACGCCGCCGGCACTCTGCTGCTGTAGGATGCCCAGTGAAATCGCCTGAGATACCAAGTCATCGCCTCGCTCGGATGAGACCACATCTCGAGCGTCGATAAGCTGATTGATCAATTCGTCCACGGTGCTTGTCGCATTTTCCGACGCGGCGGACAGCCGATGGAATTGAATGATGACGCTGGACCACTGCGACGGGATGAAGCTTTCAATGTCGTGCTCGGTCTCCACTGCGCTCAAGGACTGATGCGTCTGCAGGTCGGTGAAGTCGTCAATGTACTCGAGCTGCAAGGAGGGATGGCTTTGCAGCAGCCGCCCGGTGCTGCCGCGCACGCCCCAAACGATGACTGTCTTATTGCGCTGCAGCAGAGGATTAACCACATCGTTGAAGTCGCGATCGCCGGTGGCCAGAATAATGACGTCGCCGGCTTCCGGATGTCCCGCGTCCGTCAGCACATCGCGGGCGATGCGGATATCCGCGCTTTGCTTGCCGGGCAGATGAAAAACCGGGTCGATGTTGGCCATCATCAGACGCGCCGGCGCTTCCCCGGCGACTTCACGCCCGGATGAATCCACCAGCGGCGGCAATGCGCCACGTTGCCCCCAAGGCGCGTAGGCCGCCATCTTGACCAGCTTGCCATGCGCCTTGGCTTGTGACACCAGACGCTCGATCAAGTGGTCGAGGTTCACCACGAAGCCCTGTTCGTTCAGGCTGATGGAAATGTTCTCAAAGTCAATGTAGACCCAGACATTCTTCGTGCGAATGCCATACAGGCCGTCGAGCAATTGATAGATGACCAAATCCTCATACTCGGTCCCGGCCAACATATTCTCGTCGGCGCCCCAAACGCGAATGCGCGAATTTCGCGTCAGATTCAGTTTGGAGATGAGCGGCAGCAGGTCCAGGCTGGTTGTCGCCAGAATCAATTCGCTGATTGGGGCGGGATCGTGGCGAAAGAGGCCATCGAGCAGGCAGTCGGGCAAACAGCTGCGGTCGTCAGCATCAAAGACTTCATAGCCGACGCTGCGGAACATGGCTTCCGGTTCAACTTGCCATTCACCCTGCAATTCCGTGCGCCAATCGGCAATGGCGATCGCCTTCAGGTTGGACGTGTCATACAAGCCGGCCACCAGCGCTGCATTGCCGCGCAGCGCCACTGCCAACTCCTGCAAGTCTACTCCATGTTCGGCGGTGAATTTGAGCAGATCGTCGACGTCTACAATCAGATATGCAGCCATAATTTAGTCCAAGAAGTTACTACGCCGGCCGGTACTCTATCAAGGCGGCGGATAACTCATAGTTCCACGTACACGCATGGGCAACAAGTTTACGGGATATGCTACGGCGTATAGTCATAACATCCAGCAAGAACAATTAAGTAAAGTCTCCCCCGGTTCCCCCTTCCCCACAAGCTGCGCGCGACTCAGAAGTCTCGTTTCCCGCGCATCCTGTTACTGCCCGCTTTACGCGCTTTAGACAAATATTTTCGTACACCTGCTTATTTTACAGCAAGTTTGTGATTGTGTCAATTTTCACAATGGATGAGTTTCCGTTAGTTTCTGATACAGCGTGTTAATTGGCGTTAAGCGCTGAATGAGCAGCTGAGCCCGCCGCGCCTGACGTCATAGCGCCCCAGCAAGATATACACGCGATCAACTCAATATGCTTTGGCGAAGAGGGCCACTCGCTCCGTGGTTCGGCCGGATATGACGCAACTGCCCTGCTCAGTCGGCTGGTCAAAGGGGAAACAGCGAATAGTAGCGCCCGTCTCATTTTTGACGGCCTCTTCATCGCCGTCGTCGCCGTCCCAGAAGACCCGCGCCCAGTCGCCATCAGTGATCACCGACTGCAACTCATCATAGGTCGCCGCGTCGCTGATATGCGCATCGCGGAAGGCGCGAGCGTCTTCAAGCAGGCTGCTCTGGATGTCAGCCAAGAGCGAGCGTACGACATCGACGATGCCATCTTGCGAGACAAATTGCTTGCCTTTGCGGCCCAGGATGTCGCGGCGGGCGAGCACGGCATTGTTCTTTTCGACGTCCCGCGGTCCGATTTCCATCCGCAACGGCACGCCACGCATTTCCCAGTCATTGAACTTGAAGCCGGGCGACTGTCCTTCGCGATCGTCTACATGCACTCGGATGCCGGCGTCGTCGAGCGCCCCGCGAAGACGCTCCACAGCGTCCATGACCGCGCCGCGCTGCGAATCATCTTTGAATATCGGCACAATTACCACTTGATAGGGCGCCAGCTTGGGCGGCAGGCGCAAGCCCTTGTCGTCACCGTGAGTCATGACCACCGCGCCGACCATGCGCGTGCTCAAGCCCCAGGACGTCGTCCAGCAATACTCTTGGTTATTGCTTTCGGCCAGATAGCGTATGTCGAATGCCTTGGCGAAGTTCTGTCCCAGGTTGTGGCTGGTGCCGGATTGCAGCGCTCGCTTGTCGCGCATCATGGCTTCTATGGTGTAGGTGCGCAGCGCGCCAGCAAAGCGCTCCATACGGCTCTTTTCGCCTTTGATAACCGGAATCGCCGCGTCATTGATGGCAAAGTCCGCGTAGATATCAAGCATCTGCAGGGTCTCGCTCTCGGCTTCGTCGTGTGTGGCATGGGCGGTATGCCCCTCTTGCCAGAGAAACTCAGCCGTGCGCAAGAAGGGGCGCGTGCGCAACTCCCAACGCACGACATTGGCCCACTGATTGATCAATAGCGGCAAGTCGCGATAGGATTGTATCCAGTCGCTAAAGGCTTCGCCGATGACGGTTTCCGAAGTCGGGCGCACAACCAGCGGCTCCTCGAGTTCTTTGCCGCCAGCGTGAGTGACGACGGCCAATTCAGGGCTGAAACCCTCGACGTGCTGCGCCTCGCGCCGGATGTAACTCTCCGGGATGAATAGCGGGAAGTAAGCGTTCTGATGGCCGGTGGCCTTGAAGCGTCTGTCCAGCCCGGCTTTGATGCCTTCCCAGATTTCGTAGCCGTAGGGCTTGATGATCACGCAGCCGCGCACCGGGCTGGGCGCCGCCAAATCGGCACGGTAGACGATCTCGTTATACCAGCGCGAGAAGTCTTCGCTTTGAGCGGTGACGGACTGTTCTGACATAGCTTCTATTCCTTCGTGATTAGTTGTGTCCGCGGCCGCTAATACGTCTGCGGGACAGAGATGAGACCCAGAAAAATACTTGCCAATGCGCTTGAGCCTATCCGGCTGGATGCAAAACGCAAGGTATTGTAGTGCTTTCAGGGCAGATTAAAAGACTCTAAGCGGCTGCCTGTCGATTAAGGTGCCACTTAGCGTAGAGGAATTACTCCCTGGACATGCCGCCGTCATTCGGGCTTTCGCGCCACTCCCGGGCGTTATTTTTCTCCAGTTTAGTCATTACTGCTTCGCCCAAATCAATCCCGCTGCAGCTGGCCAATTGCAGCAGATAGAGCATGACGTCCGCCAATTCGTCGGCCAACTCGTCCGGGCGGCTGACCTCGCCGCTCCACTGAAAATGCTCCAGCACTTCGGATGCTTCCAATACCAGCGAAGTAGCCAGATTACGCTGTGTCTGCCGCTTGGGCGAGTCTTCCCGGTACCAGCCCTTGCTCTCAACAAAAGCGTGCATTGCCTGGGTCAATGAATCGAGATCCATGGCCGCGAATCCTGTTAATACGCGTTTGGATTGGAGCGGGTAATCGACTGCCAAATCGTTCTGATGATAATGACGATATCCAGCCAGAGCGACCAGTTCTCCACATAAAAGCGATCGGCTTCGGTGCGCTGCGCTATGGAAGTATCGCCGCGCAATCCGTTGATCTGCGCCCAGCCGGTCATGCCGGACTTCTCGCGATGCCGCATCATGTAATCCGGTATCTGTCGGCGGAATTGCTGCACGTACATCGGGCGTTCCGGTCGCGGACCCACCAGGCTCATCTGGCCAAGCAATACGTTAATTAGCTGTGGTATCTCGTCCCAATTGCTGCGGCGCATGTAGTGGCCCAGGCGCGTGACCCGGGCGTCATTCTCGACCGTCCAGGTTTGCCCGCTGGATTCGGCGTCCGGCCGCATTGACCTGAATTTAATCATGGGAAAGGGTCTGCCGTCCAAGCCCATCCGCATCTGCCAATAGAATACTGATCCGCGGGATTCGAGGCGTATCAGACAGGCCGTTATCAGCATAAAGGGCGAGAGCAGCACCAAGCCAACGGTGGCGCCGATGAGATCGAGGGCGCGCTTCAGGCTGAGCTTCCAGCCGCGCAAGGCAATGTCGCGGACGGTCAAAAGCGGCGTACCGCCCAGATCATCAACGTTTAGGTCGCCGGCCATGTAAGAGAACATATCGGGGTAGACTTTGATATCTACTTTTCCGCGCTGGCAAAGGCTGATTAGCTCCACCAATTCGCCGCGCCGATAGTCGGACAGGGCTACGATCACTTGCTCGACTTGCTGGTCGTCAATCAGCCGCGGGATTTCGCTGTAGACGCCAATATAAGGATATCCCAGCATGTCGCCTTGCTTTTCCTCGGCCGTGACGATGCCCACAATGTCATAGCCGAGTTCGGGGCTGTTGCGGACCAGGTCCGTGATCTTCAGCGCGATTTCGCCATCGCCTACGATCAGCAGACTGTCGCGGACGACGCCTCGGCGGCGCATGAATGTCCAGAAACGGCGGTGCCACTCACGCCCGACCACTACAAGAATCAGGCTGAAGAACCAAACGTAGAACAGCAGGCTTCGCGGATACAGCGTTTCCAGCGCAGTATTCTGCAAGAGGAACTCCTGTGTGCCGCTAGCCAGCAGCGTTCCCAGCGTGACCACCCCAACCAGACTGCGCAATTGGTCGATGCGGCTTGAGGCGCGCTTCAAATGATAGAGTTGCGAGAAATAAAACATCACAATGATCGTGGCGCTATGCAAGATCATCGTCGGCAGATAGTTAGTCAACGGAGGCTGTCCTTCGGGGCGGGGGAAGAACGGCAATATCCCGCGCGCTTCGTAGCTTACGAGAAAAGCGACAACCAGCATCAGAAGATCGACAAGCAGCAGCGTCAGCGTGGAAAGCGCCTTTAGATGGTCATTGCTAAGCCGTATTGGCCGAGGCGCTATCGTGTAGCTTTCGGATTGCGGATCTCTTGCCATAAGCCGGGACCCCCCTTAAATAGGAGCGCGGTCAGGATTAACAGATGCAGCGGGAAAAAGGTCGTCCGCCGAAAATGTTTGCGATAAAAGATGAGCATGGCGCGCCAGAATTCAAATTGCGCCTTGGGGTTTTTCCGGCTCGCTGCGCGCTTGAAATGGCGCACCGTCACCGCCGGATGGTACCAGACCTTGTAGCCGGCTTCCTTTATGCGGAAGGCCCAGTCGATATCTTCGCCATACATAAAGAAGGCTTCGTCCAGCAGGCCGACGCGTTCGATTGCTGCCCGTCGCACCTGCATGTAGGCGCCAACGACCGAATCCACTTCCAGCTCGGCGTCTTCGTCGGCGAAGGTCATATTGTAGCGGCCGAAACGTCTATTGCGCGGGAAGAACCTGGCCAGACCGGAATAATGATAGAAGCTGACCAACGGGGTGGGAAAGCCTCGACGGCAGGCTTTGTCCAGGCTGCCATCGCCAAGCAGCAATTTAGGGCCTGCCGCCCCGATATCGGGCCGCGAATCCATAAAGCTGACCATCCGCGACAGGGCGTCGCGCGGCAGTTCGGTATCCGGATTGAGCAGGAGCGCGTATCGGGGCGCGGTTTCGGCCACATCGCCAGCGGCGCGATAACCCAAATGTCGCAGGCCGACATTGTTGGCGCGCGGATAGCCAATGTTGGCGTCGTTGACAATGACTTCAACCTGCGGAAATAGCTGCCGTACCATGTCGACGCTGCCGTCAGTCGACGCGTTGTCAACGACAATGGCGCGGTATCGGTCTATTCCGCTGCTGAGCACGACCGTTTCCAGGCAGCGGCGCAGAAACTCGCGTGTATTCCAGTTGACAATGACAATGCCGAGATCGTGCACATTCCCCTCAAGCGCGTTGGACTGACACGATTTTACCATAGATGCGCCAACCCAGAGCAATCGCACCAAATTATTTTAACCACCGAGGACACCGAGATTTAACTCCTTTTCTGGCAAAAAGGAGGCAATGTAGGGGCGATTCTGTGAATCGCCCACGATATTCTCACTCTTTTCATGGGCGACACACAGTGTCGCCCCTACATCGTGGTAGATTTATGTGACATTCGGCACATAATTGGTTCTGGTGCGATTGCTCTGTGCGCCAACCGCAATTAAAACATAGTACAGTCAAGTTGGCGCATAGCCTCAGCTAATCAATCTGAGCCCATTCGGGCGGTCGGCAAGGTAGCCAGCGGCGCTCCACGCAAAGCGGCGCGCATGGCCTCGCGGTCGTCCCAGGGATGCTCGGTTTCGCCGAAACACATACTCTGTTCATGCCCCTTGCCGCAAGCCATCACCAGGTCGCCGGGCTGCGCCAGTTGGCAGGCGTAGTAGATCGCCTCGCCGCGGTCGGGCACGCGGACGAATGTCTCACCTTCGACGCCCCCGCGAGCAATGCAGCCGACCGCCATCATCTCGAGGATATTTTGCAGCGATTCCGTGCGCGGGTCTTCCGCAGTCAAGACGGTCATATCTGCTAATTCGGCCGCCGTCTCCGCCATGAGCCGGCGCTTGGCGACGTCGCGCAGGCCGGCGCTGCCAAACACCGCGATCAGGCGTTTGCCGGGTTGCAACATTTGCCGGCCCGCCTCCAGCGCCCGTCGCAGCGCGTTGGGCGTATGCGCGAAATCGACCATAGCCATGAAGTCTTGGCCTTCGTCGATCAATTCCATACGGCCAGGCACCACAGGAACTTCAGAAATCCCTCGCCTGACGTTTTCCCAATCCACGCCCAGCGCTCTGGCCGCGCAAAGCGCCGCCAAGGCATTAAAGACGTTGAAGTTTCCGCGCAGTTTCATTTCGAACTGCTGTCCGGCGGCGAATGACGTTGCCGATGGACCGTGAGCAATCTCTGTAGCGCGGAAATCGGACGACTTCTGTACGCTATACGTCATGGTTTGCTCTGCTGGGATAGCAGCGAAGTAGTCGGACGAAGGATCGTCAGCGTTGATCACGGTCGTTTTCGGCACATTTGGCTTGCGCCAGCTACCGGACAGCATGCGAAACATGATGGCTTTCGCGGCGCAGTAGTCTTCCCAGCTGTCGTGGAAATCGAGATGTTCGTGCGTCACATTGGTCAGCACAGCGACATCAATGTCGACGCCGTTCAGTCGACCCTGCGCCAGGCCGTGGCTGGTCATTTCCAATATGCAATGCGTCAGACCGGCATCAACCATGCGCGCGAGATATTCTTGCACCTGCGGCGCGCCGGGCGTGGTGACATGCAGCCCGGTCGGCGCTGCCTCGCCGCCGAAGTCTGCCGACAGCGTGCTGATATAACCAACGCGAAAGCCCGGCTGGCGCTGCAAAATACTGTGCAGCAGATGACAGGTGGTCGTCTTGCCATCGGTGCCGGTGACGCCGATGATCACAAGCTTCCGCGATGGATAGCCGTTGTAGGCTGCTGCCAAGCGCCCGAGAATCTGCTGCGAATTTTTCACGCGTACGTAAGGAACCGGCAAGTCCAGCAGCACATCCTCGCCGATGACCGCGGCGGCGCCGGCAGCTACAGCGTCGGGGATGAAATGATGGCCGTCAGTGGAAGCCCCGGCCCGCGCGACGAAGAGTCCGCCCGGCCGGACATCCTGGCTCGACTCGACCACGGGGGCGTTGATCTCAATAGAGAGGTCGCCACGCATCGACACCAGTTGGTCGGCGGGAATCGCAGCCAGAAGCGCGTTAAGTGTCGTAGGCATTTCGACCGATCACGACCTCGTTAAGACAATGACGTTTCCCTACTTATTCAAGCACCTAACCGCGACTGTGACAAATAAAAACGCGCCGGAAGCTATCCAGCGCGCTTGGATTTGACTTGTAATGCAGCAGGCGGCTAATTCAGGCTGCGCGCCAACTCGTTCAATTGCGAGCGAACGCTGCCGTCGACCATGCCGCCGGACCAACGCACGATCAATCCGCCCAGAATCGAGGGATCCACCATGAATTCGGTTTCGTCGGCGCCGATTGAGGACTGGACTTTCTTCTGCTCGGCGTCCGTCAAGGGCATCGCGCTGACGACTTCGACACTGCCACTAAGACCCGTGGCGCCTTCCGGCAAATCAGCGATAAAGCTGTTCACCAGCGACTTCTGCTTGGTCTTGCTGATGCTGTCATCCAGGATGCGGCTGGCTACGGCCACCGAGATATTCAGCACCTGTTCGCGCAAGTTGCCCAATTCCTGATTGCGAATGGCCACGGCTTCGTTCTGCGCATCGTATTGAATCTTGGCCGCTTCCTGGCGGGCATCCTGCTCGATCGTGCCGGCGACTTCTTCGCCGCGCCCGCGCGCCTCATCGATGACCTTCTGCGCTTCGGCGCGCGCCTGCGCCAGGATCTTGTCGGCTTCAGCCTCGGCGTTTTCACGAGCCCGCGCCGCGGCCGCCGCATCTTCCAGACCTTTGGCGATGCGGTTACGGCGTTGGTTCAAGACGTTGGTCAGCGGATCATAGATGAAGCGCGTCATCACCGTGTACAGCACGATAAAGGCGATCAGCCAGATCAACATCAAACCGGGATTGATACCCAGATTGTCAAGTACGCTCATCATTTCCTCCAGTGAGTCTCTAGCTCAGCTTAACTGAGAACGAAGAGGATAATCAGCGAGACAACGAGGGCGTAGATGGCGACCGCTTCCGCGAAGGCTACGCCGAGGATCATGTTGGTTTGGATGGTCGGCGTGTGATCCGGGTTGCGCCCCATGGCTTGCACCGCGCCACCCACTGCCAGGCCGATGCCGATACCGCCGCCGGCCGCGCCGATCATCGCCAAGCCGGCGCCGATCGCTTTACCCAAGATAATCGTTGATTGTGGATCCATTGATGTTTCCTCCAGATTTGCTCAAACTAGACTAGTGTGCTTCGGCATGGTCATGCTCATCATCGTGATGATGGCTGACCGTCGCCAGATTCATAAAGATTGCCGTCAACAGGGCGAATACCAGCGCCTGAATGACACCGACGAAGAACTCCAGGATGAAGAAGGGCCAAGGCAAAATCGGCACCAGGAAGCTCATGACGAAGAGCAGAATCGACCCGGCGAAGATATTCCCCAAGAGACGGAAGCTGAACGACAGGATTTTGGCGAAGTCGCCTATCAGTTCCAGCAGACCTACCGCCACATCAATACCGCCCAAAGGCGATTTAAAGAGCGTGGAGAAGTTGAAGAACTTGGTCAGGTAGCCGATGCCCAGCGCCTTGAAACCGATGTACTGAATCATGACGAAGGCAATCAATGCGATTGACAGCGTCATGTTCAGATCGGTGGAAGGCACGCGCACGAAAGGCAAAACGACCCAAGGCACAAGTTTCGCCTCTTCACTGCTCGGGTCGGGATGCAGCGGGATGCCGTGTTTCTCGTCGGCATGTTCGCCTTCGTCCTCATGATCGTCGCCGCCGCCGGATTCCCATGGCGCCAGCGCTACACCGGTGTAGCAACTTCGGTCCAGGCGGGCTTGCTTCTCCGCGAGGCGCGCCGCCAGCACTTCGTCGTAGGCCGCCGTGGCCGCGTCGGACTCAACCGCTTCGTCAGCGTGCGAATCGTCGCCGTGGGCATCGCCGGTCGCTTCGCCGCCATCGCTTTCGCCGTGGTCGTCGTGCTCGGCTTGATAACGAGCATAGGCGGCGTCCTGGCTCAGGTCCATTTCGGCAGCCTTGGCCGCCGCTGCTGCCGCAGTCAGCGCCGCTTCATCAGCTGCCGCTTCGTCGGCCGGGCTGATCCAGTCGCACTGTCCGTTGACGTAGGAAATACCGAGGAAGCCCTGATAAATCTCATAGCCGTCGGTTGTGACTACCTTGTACTCACCCTTCTCCACGTCGTACTTTTCCTTGACGTGCGGATGAATGAAACCGATAGTGTCGACCCCTGGCACAAGCTCCATCCAGTTGGCCAGCAGCACGACCAGGAAAATCGTCATGAACATGTTGAAGATCAAGCGGAAGTGACGGCCGCCAGCGATACCGCCGACGAAACCCATCAAACCCTCGAAGAGCATCTCAAACATGTTGTAGAAGCCGCCTGGAGGAACTTCGTTGCCATCTTTGGGCCGGCGCCGCGTGACGTAGACCACGAATAGGAGCAGCACAATCCAGACGATGACCGAGCCGACAAAGGTATTCGTCAGGCGGATATCCAAGAAGGGGATATCATAGCCTTCCGGGAACCTCTCGCCGGGCAGCTGGATAAAGGGTATGACCGGTGGAACGCGCAGCGCGACGAACACACCACCCAGGAACATGAGTAAAGCGACGAAACGGCGTTTTCCGTTCCAAAAACTATTCACTTATATCTTCCTCCTTCTGTCTGGCAGCGCCTCGCAACTGCCTGGCTTTGTGACGCGTATAAAAGAACAAAACCGCAAGATTCAATGGGACACTTACCAGCAGCATCACAAATATGAAAGTCGGGCGTGTCCCTAGGGCCTCATCCAAAGCCAGACCGAGCAAAATCGTTCCAAGAATAACCAGCAGGACCAGACATCCGACCTGCCCAACAACCCCCGCAACCAATCCATACGTTGAAAGGGGATTGTTATTTGTCTTCATAAACTGCACGTCTTGTCATCGACAAACCACTGGCCTGCCCGTCTTGGCGGCAGACTTCGAGAATTTTATCACAAACGAATGCGCATAGCCACCGCGATCATAAACCAGCCGCGCCCAAAGTGGCCCATTCGTAAATCGGCGTTACGGCGATCGTGCCCAACAATAAAACGACCAGCGCAGTGATGCCCAAGGACCAGGCATAGGAGCGCGGAAGCGCAATCGGCTTGTCGTCGTCCGGGCCGACATCGACATACATCACTTTGATGACCACCAAATAATAGTAGAGCGCGATGATGGCGTTGGTGACCGCAATCAGCGCCAGACCCACCAGGTTGGCGTTGACCGCCGCCTGGAACAAGAAGAACTTGCCAAAGAATCCGGCTGCCGGCGGAATCCCGCCCAGCGAAAGCAGGCCGATGGTGATGAAGAGCGCCAGCCAGGGACTGCGCCGATTAAGACCGGCCATATCGCTGATCTCTTCCGAATCCGTCGCCGAAATGAAGAGGATGACGCCGCCGAACACCAGCAGATTGGTGAAGATATACATGAACATATAGAAGGACACGGAGGCTACCGCCAGGCTGTCATTCGCGCCCTGCAGCGCGGCCACGCCGATGAGCGTATAGCCGGCTTGGGCGATCGATGAATAAGCCAGCAGGCGCTTGATATTGCTCTGGCGCAGGGCGACTACGTTGCCCAGGGTCATGCTCACGATCGAGACGACGATGAGCAGATTCACCCAGAAATCCTGGATGATGACGCCGCCGATAGCTAGCTCAACCGGGAAGGCGGCTGTCAGGAATCGCACCAGCAGCGCAAAGCTGGCCGCCTTGCTGGATACGCTGACGAATGCCGTTACCGGGGTTGGCGCGCCTTCGTAGACATCGGGCGTCCAAAAATGGAAGGGCACGGCGCTGATCTTGAAGCCGAAGCCGACCACGACCATCACCAGCGCGGTCATCACGCCGACGATGCTGTCGCCGATGCCACCGCCCAACGAAGCCGCAATGCCGGCCAGATTGGTCGTGCCAGTGAAGCCGTATAGCAAGCTGAATCCGAAGAGCATGATGGCCGAGGCAAAAGCGCCGTACAGGAAATACTTCATGCCGCTCTCAGCCGAGCGCGTATCGCCGCGGCGGAAGCTGGCCAGCATGTACAGTGGAATCGACAGGGTCTCCAGCGCCACAAATACCAAAATCAAGTCGCTGGCGCTAGACATCATGACGCCGCCGAGCGTGGCCACGATAACGATGAGATAGAATTCGCCCTTGTCGCCGACGCCCTTGTCGCCAGCCGCCATCAAACAGGTCACTGCGCCCGCCAGCAACAGCATCACCTTGAAGATCTGCGACAGCGGGTCGTAGTTGACCATCCCGCCCCAGAGCAGCGTGCCGTTTTCGAAGAGCGCGGGATCAGGCAGCCAGATCAGGGGCACGAGCGCTAGCAAAGCCATGCCTACCGCGGAAATAGTGACGACATTGCGGCGCGTAACTGCTGACCCGTATAGGTCCGCGAACAGCACCGCGATCGCCAGCGCAGTCAGGCCGACCTCCGGCAGAACGGAAGGCAGCTGTGCCCAGAGACCAAATTCCATCTAGCCACCTCCCAACAAAGCGATAAGGGGTCGTATGCCGGACTCGATCATGGGCGCCATGATGGGCGGATACAAGCCCAGGATGATCAACGGCGCGCCCAGAATGATCAGTATTATGCGGTCAGTAATGTCGATATTGCCGACATCGTGGAAGCGCTCGGCGTCGAATTCGCCAAAGAAGACTTGCCCGGCAACCCGCAACACGTAAGCGGCCGTAATGACGATGCCGGAAGCGGCAATGATGACCATGACGCTGTAATAGTTGCTCAGCTGGAAGCTGCCCAGCTGCAGCGTGATTTGCTCCGACGCGGCCCACATGCCTTGGAAGATCGGGAACTCAGCTATGAAGCCGCTCAAGCCGGGCATGCCCATGCTGGTCAAACCGCCGATGACAAAGGCCACGCCCACCCAGGGCATCACCTTGATGAAGCCGCCCAAGCTGGGAATATCGCGGGTATGCGCCCGGTCATAAACCATGCCGACAACGCCGAAGAACAGCGCTGTCATGGCGCCGTGGCTGAACATCTGTAAGCCGGCGCCGGTCATGCCAGTGAGGTTCATCGTGGCCCAGCCCATGCTAACCAGCCCCATATGGCTGACTGAGGAGAAGCCAATGACATATTTGAAGTCGCGCTGACGGAAGGCGATGAGCGCGCCGTATACGACATTAATCAGCGTCAAGAAGACGATCCAGGGCAGGTGTGTATCCGCGCCATCGGGCAGCAACTGCATACCAGCGCGCAAAGCCGCGAATGCGCCAACCTTCATCAGCACGCCGGCGTGAATCATGGAGACCGCCGTGGGCGCCGCTACATGGCCATCCGGCGACCAATTGTGGAAGGGGAAGACACCGGCCAAGACGCCGAAGCCCATGAACATGAAGGGGAACCAGAAGCGCGCGAAGCTCAAACCTTCAATGCCCAGAATCTCAACCGAGAAGGCGCCGTTTTCCGCTGCCAACGTAAGCTGCGTTATGCTCCAACTATAGGGTTGGCTATCGGCCGGCAGCAGCCCGCTCGCCAGCGCCGCCTGAAAGACCTCAGCGCCTCCGCCGGCAAAATAGGCGCCCGCGGCGAAGTACATGGCTACCGCCCCGACAAGCGCAAAGACCGAGCCGACCAAAATGTAGAGCGTCAGCTTCATGGCCGCGTACTCGCGCAGCTTGACCCAGCCCCAACCCGCGATCAAGAGGTACATGGGGAAGATCGCCAACTCATAGAAAAAGAACAACATGAAGAGATCGACCGCGATAAATACACCGTAGACGCCGGCCACTAGGAACATGAAGAAAGCCATAAATTCGCGCAGGCGGTCCTGGATATTCCAGGAAATCAAGACGCCGGCCACCGCCACCATGCCGGTCAGCAGCACCATCGGCGCGGACACGCCGTCGACGCCAACGTGGTAAGCGATGCCGAGCGACTCCACCCAGACGATACGCTGCTCAAAGGCCAGCGCATCAGCGAACATCTGCGCGCCGCTGAGCTCCGCGCCGGATTCAAGCAGGGCTTGCTGTTGGCTAATTAAGCCATCTTCAGACTTGACGTAATTGTCGTAACCGAAGAATACGGCCAGCGAAAGCGCCAACACTGCCGAGGCGGCCGTGATGCCGACGCCGCGCACGAGATCACGGTTCTTGCGATCGAGGAAAAGGATAACCACACCCGCAATGATCGGGATGAAGATGATCGCTGTGAGAACTGAGAATCCAGTTCCATCCATGAATGCAGTCCTAGCTCGCCAAGCCGGCGAATATGGTCGACACCGTGGTGTTGATAATCGGCAGGATCCAATTCGGATAGACACCGGTCAACAGCATCAATACCAGCAGCGGCGCCATGCCCAGCAGCTCTGCCGGCGTCAACTCCAGATTGTAATCGCGCCAGCGCATGTTAAAGGGACCATGAAGAACGGCGCGAATGCCTTTGAGAATGTAGCCGCCTGTGAAAAGCAAACCGATCATAGCGATGGCGGTCAGCGCGGTGAAGACCGGCCAGGCCCCGCGAACAATCAAAAATTCGCTGACGAATCCGTTCAGGCCGGGCAAACCCAGGCTGGCGAAACTGGTAAAGAGCAAGATCGCGCCCATCACCGGCGCCTTCACCCACAGCCCGCCGTAATCGCCAAGCTCGCGCGTATGCGTCTTGTGATAAAGCGCGCCCGCGAGCAAAAACATGCCCGCCGAGCTTAACCCGTGGTTGAACATTTGCAGGACGGTGCCGTTGGTCGCCAGGATTGCCGATTGCAGGTCGGGATTGGGATTGGCGCCCGTCCAAATCTGCGCGTAAGTTTGCGCCATAACAGCGATGCCGATGCCGACGAAGCCCATATGATTGACCGAGCTGTAAGCGACCAGACGTTTTATGTCGGTCTGGCCAAAGGCGGCGAAAGCCCCCAGCACAATGCCGACTACAGACAGAATCGCGAAGAGCGTGGCCACATTAACGCCGATGATCGCCACTTCGGTCAGCCAGACATCCGGGAAGAAGGGGATAACCAAGCGAATGAATCCATAAGCGCCTAGTTTTAGCATGATGCCAGCCAGCAGCATGGAACCGGCCGTCGGCGCTTCGCCATGAGCATCAGGCAGCCAGGTGTGGAAAGGCCAGATCGGTATTTTGATGCTGAAGGCCACGAAGAAACCAACAAATGCCAGCGCCTTCACTGTGCTGACGTCAGTGCCCAGCAGCGCTTCACCTTGCCGGAAGAGCGGCCAGGCCTCGGTCAAATCCGTGATATTAAAGGTGCCGGCCGACCAGCCGATTAGCTGGGTCGCCAGCAGCATACCCAACGTGCCGCCGAAGGAGTAGAGCATGAACTTGGTCGACGCGTAGAAGCGCCCGCTGAACTTCACGCCGGCTTTTGGCAGGCTGCCCCATTGATTGATGAGGAAGTACATCGGCACCAGCGTCAACTCATAGAAGAGGAAGAAGACCATCAGGTCCATGGCCACAAACACGCCCATGCTGCCGGTCTCAAAGAAGAGCAGCAGCGCCAGATGCATATTCGAGCGATCTTCGATATTCCAACTGGCCAGGATCGCCAGCGGCGTCAAGATGCCAGTGAGCAAAACCATGACAGCGCTGATGCCGTCAATGCCCAGCGTCCAGCGCGAATTCAGCGCCTCGAACCAGGCGCTGTCTTGCGTCACGATAAATTGATCATCGCCGATTGCCAGGCCGGCAGCTTGGTAATCAAAGAAGACCTTGATGGATAGCAGCGCCAGCAGCAGCGACAGAATCAGCGCGACCCAGCGCCCGACTTGTTTGCTGGGGCCCAGCGAGGCGAGCGACGCTACGACAAAGGCGCTAAGAGCCGGGCCGAAGACCAGAACCGAGAGCGCGTCTATCCCGAAAACATCAATCATGAATGCGTCTCCCTATTGCGCCAGCGCCGCGCCCGACGACAGAACCAGGACGATGCCTATAAGAACGGCAGCGATCAGCACCAGCAGCAGGTACTGCTGAATCCGTCCTGTTTGCATACGCCGCAGCCAGCCGCCGAAGTTGAAGATGGCAATCGGGATGCCGTCGCCGACCCCGTCGATGAGCCAGAGGTTGAGGACCTTGGTCAAGTCGCCCAGCCAGGTGGAAATCCGCGCGATGACATGCAAGATGGCGTCAATTATGCCGCGATCAAGGAAAGTGATGACCTGCCGCGCCAGCCATTGCGACGGCTTGACGAATACATCGCCATAGATGTCGTCCAGGTAATAGCGGTTCTTGAACAAGGGATGCAGCGGGCCTAAGCTCTTCACCAGCGGATCGCTCTGCCCGGCTTTGAGCGGATTGCGCCAATAGACCATGTATCCCAGCCACAAACCCAGCAGCGCTACGATGAACGAAGTGGCGACGGGCACGATGTTAAAGGGCGGCGCGTACGGGTGATAATCGGGCAAGGAGGCGAAGGCGGCGGTCGACTCGGACAGCGGCAGCGCTTCGATCACCAGATGATGAAAGGCGTTGTGCTCCGGCGAGAAGATCGGACCCAGCACCGGAAAATCTGTTGGCACGCCGACGAAGCCGGCAACGATGGCGAACGCGGCCAGAATGATCAGCGGCAGCGTCATGGTAAAGCTGATGAGTCCCTGCCCCAGGCTGGCATGTTTGGCGGCTTCAGTGCGCGGCTCGCCGCCGAAGGTCAGCGATATCTGCCGCATGGTGTAAAAGGCGGTCATGAAGGCGGCCAGCGCCAGCATCACAAAAACCAGCGCATGGGCGCCGCTGCCGTATTTCTCAATGCCCAGCCAGGCGTCCGCCAGAATCTCGTCTTTGGACCAGAATCCGGCGGTGATGATCGGCAAGCCGGATAGCGACAAGCCGCCGATCAAGAATGTCCAAAAGGTGACCGGCATGGTCTTGCGCAGGCCGCCCATATTAAACATATCCTGCGGGTCAAAGTGCTCCACCCCCCTCGTTCCCCCCGAAGCATCAGGGGAAGGATGTCCATGAGCGTGTTCGTGCTCGTGGACATGGTGTTCGCCATGCTCCATGCCGTGAATCACCGAGCCGGCCGCCATGAAAAGCAGGGCTTTGAAGAAAGCGTGGGTGATGAGATGGAAGGCGGCCGCGATATAGGCGCCGATGCCCAGGGCCGCCATCATGAAGCCCAACTGCGAAATCGTCGAGTAAGCCAGCACGGCTTTAACATCGTTCTGCGCCACCGCCATTGTTGCCGCGAGCAAAGCCGTGAATGCGCCGACCACCGCCATGAATGCCAGCGGCTCGGTCATAACGCCGTGATGTGGATCGCCGCCGGCGGCAAATAGCGGATACAAACGAATGAGCGAAAAGATGCCAGCCGAGACCATGGCCGCGGCGTGGATCATCGCGCTAACGGGCGTAGGCCCTTCCATGGCGTCGGGCAGCCAAACGTGCAGCGGGAACTGCGCCGATTTACCCACCGTGCCGATGATGAGAAAGATGCCGATGATGCTGGCCGCGCTGACGGTCCAGCCGCCAAAAATGATAGGCGTGGTCGTGGCCAGCATGTCCAGCGTTTCCGGGTTGTACATAATTTCGCGGAAACTGAGGGTGCCAGTGATGCTGTATAGATAGGCGATGCCCAAGAGCATGACCACGTCAGCGATGCGTGTAGTGGTAAATGCTTTGATGGCGGCTTTGTAGGCGCTTTCCTTCTCGAACCAGAAGCCGATGAGCATGTAGGAACAGACGCCCATAATCTCCCAGCCGACGAATAGCAGCAGCACATTATCGGCCACCACCAGCGTCAGCATAGCGCCGGCGAAAAGCGAAATCAGCGCGAAAAAGCGAGCCTGCCGCGGGTCGTGCGCCATATAACCGATGGAGTAAATGAATATCATCAAGACGGCGATAGGCACCATCACCAGCATAATCACGGTGGCCGGGTCGACCAGGACACCCATATTAAAAGTGGTGTCGCCAGTGTCCATCCAGGCGATATTGCTTTCCAATACCTCGGGGCCGATGTGATGCAGCTGAGAGGCGTTGCTGAGCGTCTGCCAACTAATCAAGAGCGCTGCGATGACACCGGCCAGGCCGACAACGATGCTGATTACGCGGCTCCAGGGGTGAACCACCGGCACGGACATGCCTTCGTAATCCGGATGATGACCGCCGTATTCATGCTGGTCCGTGGCCGGCGTCAGCTTCGACTTGTTGGTTATCAGCGTGATAATCAGAAAGGCCAGCAAGGGCCCGGCCGGGATAAGCCAAGGCAATGCGTTTGGGTCGTTAAGGAAATCCATCAGGGTGCTTACCCTTTCAGCGCGACGGCTTGTTCCGGTATTACCGAACGCCGGTTGCGATAAACCGTGATGATGATCGCCAAGCCGACGGCAGCCTCCGCCGCCGCCACTATCAGCACAAAGGCGGTGAAGGCGTAGCCGTTCAGCAGCAGGTCGGTTCCGGTTTCGCTGTAGCGCCAGAACGCCACCAGGTTAATATTGACCGCATTCAGCATCAGCTCAACACTCATCAGAATCGCGACTGCGTTGCGCCGCGCCAGCACGCCAAAGACACCCAGTGAAAACAAGGCCGCAGCGACCGCCAGATACATCCAGAGAGGCGTCATTTTGTCACTCCTCCCTACGTCGTCTCGTCGCGGGCGATGAATATCGCGCCGATCATGGCTGCCGTCAACAATACCGATGCCAGCATGAAGGGCACGACATAGCCGTTCTCGTCCACCAGCGCCGCGCCGAGATCGCGCGTGGTGGCGACGTACTCCGGCGCCGATTCCGGCAATTGACCACCGAATATCGGAATGGTGATGCCGAGCAGCAAAACGAGAAACAGCACCAGCGACCCGATGAAACTGGGTATGAGGCGAACATAGCGCGCTTTGATACGCGTGACGCTGCGCGTCAGCATGACCGCGAAGGTGATCAGGATAGCGATGGCGCCGATGTAAACCAGCACCTGTACAGCCGCCAGGAAAGGCGCGCTCAGCAGGACGAAATAACCCGCTACTCCGAAGAGACTGAGCATCAGCCAAATCGTGCCTTGGAAGAGGTTGCGCGTGGTTACGACGCCAAAAGCGCCGCCAAGCGTGAATATGGTAAACACGACGAACCCGATCGTGACTGCGTTGAGTTCCATATGGCCGCCCCCTAGTCCGCCGCCGCTTGAGCCAGCGTTGCGCGCGCCGACGGCGATTCTCGGCGCGCCTCTCTGCCCTTCTTGCGCAAAATGCCCATCAGGTAGATGATCATCGCGCCGTTGATGAGCAGCAGGATCACCGTGGTCGGCAGCAAATCAGCAAAACTGGCGCCAATCATCTCGCGGGGCGCCCAGCCAAGCTCCTGCATCACTTTCAGCGCGGCCGATATAAAGATCAAGTTGGCGATGGAAAGCGGCACCAGAAACTTCCAGTTAAAAGCCATGATCTGGTCGATGCGCAAGCGCGGCACTGTATTGCGCAGCCACAGCGTCGTCAAATAGATGATGCCGCCCTTCAAGCCCAGCCAGGCGAAAGCAATCAGCGGCGATTCGTAGTACAGCGGACCCAACCAGCCGCCGAAGAATAGCAGCGCCATCAAGATGCCGTTTGTAAAAACGTGCAAGAATTCGGCGGCGAAGAACATGCCGAATTTCATACCCGAGTATTCGATATTGAAGCCGGCCACCAGTTCGGACTCCGCCTCGATCAAGTCGAATGGCGCGCGTCCGGTTTCCGCTTGCGAGGACACGTAGAAGATGACAAACGCCAACGGCGACAAGACAATGAACCACATGCCCGTCTGCGCGTTAACAATGTCGAGCATGCTCATGCTGCCGGCTAGCAAAACCGGCACCAGCAAGGCGAAGACCAAGGGCACCTCGTAACTTACCAGCAGGGACACCACGCGAAAAGCGCCCAGCAGCGCGTATTTGTTGTTGCTGGCCCAGCCGGCAACCATAATGGCCAGCGTGCCGAAGGAGGCGATGGCCACAAAGAATAACGCGCCGATTTCGAGATCGACGCCGTAATGGAAGGGCGTGAAGGGCACTACCGCCCAAATGAGAACGACCGAGGCGAATGACACCAGCGGCGCGGCGTTATACAGCCAGCGGTCGGCATTGGTCGGCGTAATGTCTTCCTTGCCCAGCAGTTTGAGAAGATCGGCGAAGGTCTGCATCAAGCCGATGGGGCCAACGCGATTCGGGCCGATGCGGTCTTGAATACGCGCGGCCACCTTGCGCTCAATCCAAATCAGGAGAATGACGGTGAGCAGCGGTACGCCGCTGACCAGCAGCACACCGACCAGCAATGACAAAAACTGCGCCAGCCCGGCATCCGCGCCGGAATCCACCATGAGGCGGCACAAACCTGTACACAGCTCGTCCATTGTCGTCTCCCGCTCGCGTCAGCTGGCGCCTATTTCCAGTCCAGCGCGTTCTTTTTCCAAGCGTAGAAAAGCGCGTCCGTCAGCAAGAAAATAAAGAGAAAACCGGCGATGAATCCAAAAAGGCTCATCTCGTTATAGGCCACCGCCCATGGGAATAAGAACACCATTTCGACATCGAAAACCAAGAAAATCAGACCATAAATGTAGTACTGTACGCGGAATTGCACCCAGGTGTCGCCGATAGTCTCAACGCCGCATTCATAAGTAGAACTCTTGAGCGCGTTCGGTTTGCGCGGACGGAAGATCCAGGCAATGACGATAGGCAGGGCCGGGAACACCGGCGCCATCACGGCAAACAAGCCGACAAATGCCCATTCATTCAAAACGTTCATCAGTGGTGCATCCTAAGTTACGCCAGGCGACGGTTTTTCTTTACGGGCTGACCACTCAAAGCGCCGTGTAAAGCCCATGATTCAAGCCGGATTATCGTACACAATCGGCGTCGCTTCAATGTGGATTGCGCCTTTTATCACAAACTGCATTAGTATAGCAGTAGGGTTTCGCTAATGCAACGGACTTTTGTGTTCGGCCAGAGCAATCGCACCAGAACCAATTATGTGCCGAATGTCACATAAATCTACCACGATGTAGGGGCGACACTGTGTGTCGCCCATGAAAAGAGTGAGAATATCGTGGGCGATTCACAGAATCGCCCCTACATTGCCTCCTTTTTGCCAGAAAAGGAGTTAAATCTCGGTGTCCTCGGTGGTTAAAATAATCTGGTGCGATTGCTCTGGTGTTCGGCTTTTCACCCATAATCAAGATTGTGGGGCTGAAATCACCGCCTATTGCCGCGCCGGAAATCTTATCATCGGCGAGGCTGAATTTGCACTATGAATGGAATTCAAGCTGCCCCAAAATGAACTCATGACTGTTTCACAATCTCAGCAACTTGCCATTAGCCAGCCAGCCGCGACCGCCTGGGACGATTACGTGCGCGCGCAGCCCTATGGCCATCTCCTGCAACTGTCGCGATGGGGCGAGCTAAAATCGCAATTTGGCTGGGATGCGCGCATCATCGCCCTCTCGGACGAGCATGGCATTCAGGCCGGCGCGCTGGCGCTGCTGCAGCGTTTGCCCGCCGGCGCTGGCCAGTTGGCCTACGTGCCTATGGGCGCCTACGCGAGCGACTCATCGCTTTATCCGCGGCTTTGGCAGGCGATCCGCCGCGAAACCGGCGCCGCCTTCCTGAAGCTTGAGCCGGGCCATAACAGGGCATTGTCTGCATCGGACCTGTCTCAGGCCGGGTTCCAGCCCAGTCCGCAGACGATTCAACCGCCGACCACAATAATCATCGACATCAGCGGCGATGACAGCGCCATAATGCAACGGATGAACCAGGGCACGCGCCGCAAGATCCGCAAGAGCCGCGCGGGCCCTATCGTGTATCGGGAAGGCAAGCGCCGCGATTTGCAGCAGTGCAGCAGCCTGATGCTGCAGACCGGCGAGCGCAATGCATTTGGCGTACACAGCCCCGACTATTATGAGGCGGTCTACGACTTGTTTATGCCGCGGTACGGCACGCTGCTGCTGGCCGAGCACGATGATGACTTGCTGGCCGCCATCATGGTTTTCGCGCTCGGCGACACCGCCTGGTATCTCTATGGGGCGTCCTCAAGAGCGCAAGGCAACTTGTACGCAACCTATGGCATACAGTGGGCGGCGATAGAATGGGCCCAGCAGCGCGGCTGCCGCTACTACGATCTGTGGGGCGTGCCGGACTATGACGTTGCGACACTGGAAGCGCAATTCAAGAGCCGCAAAGACGGACTTTGGGGCGTATACGGCTTCAAGCGCGGCTGGGGCGGCCAGGTGACGCGGACGCTTGGGACCTGGGATCTGGCCTGGAATCCGCTGGTATACGCGGCGTATAGGGCGGCCCTGAAGTTTCGGCGTTAAAGACGAAAAGGAAGCCCATCATTCTTACGATCAACGAAATCAGGGAGCGCGATCACTGGAACGAGAGTCTGCGCAGTCTGCCCGGCGCGCATATCTTGCAGACTTGGGAATGGGGCGAGTTCAAGCGCGTCACGGGCGGCTGGCAGCTGCAGCGCCTGGCTTTCGAACGCGATGGGCGAGTCGTGGCGCAGGCCAGCTTGGCGACCAGGAAGCTGGGCCCGCTGAAAGTCATGGTCGTCAGCAAGGGCCCGGCGCTTGACTATGCCGACCTGGACCTGGCCGACGCAGTACTTGACGAGCTGGAACAGCGCGCCGCGCGCTTCGGCGTCGTCTGGCTGAAAATCGATCCGGATGTCGCCGCCGCCACCGGCCTGCCGGGGGGCGAGAAAGACCAGGTCGATAACAAGGGGCAACAGGTTTTGGCGCTGCTGAGAAAGCGTGGCTGGCGATTTTCCGGCTCGCAAGTGCAATTCCGCAATACCTTATGCATCGACTTGCGGCGATCCCAGGACGAACTCCTGGCGGCGATGAGCGGCAACACACGCCGTAAAGTACGGGTCGCCGCCAAGAAGGATGTCACGGTTCGCGCAGCCACCGTCGACGACCTGCCCCTGCTCTATCAGCTTTATCAAATCACGGGGCAACGCGACGGCTTTCTGATCCGTCCCCTCGCCTACTATCAGCGGGCTTGGAGCGCTTTCATGGAGGCCGGGCTGGCCCATGCCTTGATCGCCGAATACCGGGGCGTGGCTATCGCGCAGGTCATTCTCTTCCACTTCGGCAGCAAGTGCTGGTATTTCTACGGCGCGTCAGCCAACGAAGAACGCGGACGCATGCCCAATTACGCTTTGCAGTGGGAGGCGATGAAGTGGGCCAAGGCGCAGGGTTACGCGACCTACGATATGTGGGGAGCGCCCGACAGCTTTGACGAAAGCGACAGCCTGTGGGGCGTGTATCAATTCAAGCGCGGATTCCGCGGCGTATTGACACGGCACATCGGCGCCTGGGATTTCGCCAGCAGCCCGCTCTTGTATTACACTTACGAACAGTTGGCGCCCCGCTTGCTCAAGCTGATGTGAAACAGGACAAACAATGGAAAATAATTCCTTGATTAACCGATACTATGAAGACGGCTATGTGGTCATTCCTTCGCTCTTTTCCGCGGCGGAGATCGACTTTATTCGCGGACATTACATGGCGCTCAACGCCGCCGGCCATGGCTTTGCCGGTGATGATAAGCTGCTGCTGGGCGAAGACGACCCGCTGAAAGCCTACCCGCGCATCATCCACCCGCATCGCTTCGACCAATTCTCTCTCGATTGGCTGCTGGATGAGCGCCTGCGGCAATGGACGACCGCGCTGCTCGGCGCCGAGCCCTACGCCGCCCAGACCATGTTCTACTTCAAACCGCCGACCGCGCGGGGGCAGGCTTTACACCAGGACCAGTCGCCGGTACGGGTGCATCCGGGCACTTGCCTGGCGGCCTGGATGGCGGTCGACGACTGCGATGAAGAAAACGGCTGCCTGCGGATTGTGCCCCGTACGCATGACTTGCCCCGCCTATGTACGGTCGAAGCCGATACGTCACAGAGCTTCAGCGCTTCCACCGTGCCGATACCGCCAGGGAGCGAAGCGGCGCCGGTCATCATGCAGGCTGGCGATGTGGTCTTCTTCAACGGACAAGTGATTCACGGCAGTTATCCCAATACCAGCGCGACACGATTCCGTCGCGCGCTCATCGCCCATTACATCGTTGGCGAAGCGGAAAAAGTGGCGGAATTCTACCACCCGGTGCTGAACTTCGCCGGCGAGGAAGTGGATCTGCTCGCCAGCGACAAAGGCGGGCCCTGCGGCGTCTTTGTAGATGAGTATTCGCGGGCGGTCCAGATGGTTGAGTCATAGCGGACCGCCCCTACTCTGATATCGTAAACAACCTGCCTTCACCGCGCCCGTAAACCTCGGGGAAATAGAGTTGCCTGGCGACGGGCGGAAGCACTTGATATTCGCCAGCGACTGAGGGCCGGATGCTATAGACAAACTCATAGACGCCGGGCGGCAAATGGCTGGCGTAGATGACCGCCTTCTCATCGCGAAACTCGACATGATCAAAGTACCACCAGCCCCAGCCGGAATCGCGCGGGTCGATGCGCTCGCCAGCCGGCAACGCGCCCAACTGCGGGCTAATCGCCAGTTCGGGATTGATGGCTTCGGCGCCAGCGGGGAAGAAGTCTTCTATTACTACGTAGCGCAAGCTGTGTGGCGCGACCAGCCGCAAGCGAACTTGCACGGTATCGCCAATGGCGGCGCTTTGGATTGAATCAGCAGCTTTATCGCCAAGGAGCGTGTAGCTGCGCGTAACATCAATGCCGCGATTGACGGCCGGGATCTCGTCCACGGGAAGATTGGCGTGAAGATGAGCCCGGTAGTACAGGGTCCCTTCGCCAGCGCCGCGCTCGAATTCGATGGTATTCGTTTCCTGCTTCCGCAAGTTGGCGAAGTCAAGGCTGAACTCGTCCGCTCGCTGTGCATGAGCGGGCATGGCGGCGTCGCGCAAGATGTGACTGCCGTTGACGGCGACGCTATAGGCATAATCGGCCTTGAATTCGCCAGTGTGCAGCATCCAGTTCGTCAAGGCGATGATTGACCAGACGTCGTCTTGGCGCGAGCCCCAGCCGCCCGGTTCAACGCGCGCGCTCGCCAGGTGCCTGACAATATTGGGCAGCAGCTCGCTCTCAGGTCGCAGCCTGATGAGCGCATTTAAGACCAGAGCAGTCGAGCGGGTATCCGACGACCAGTTCCAGCGGTCTTGATAAGTCTCTTCAAAGAAGGTTCCGGTCGCCCGTGTGACGGCGCGGTTAAGCATCAGCTGGGTCAAAGCCTCCAGGCGAAAATCGTCTTCCGGATTGATGCTATGCAGCGTCAGCGCCAGGAATGCGATGGCATCGAGGTTCAGCCGCTCGCGACTTTCGAATAGCGTCGTGCTGCGCGCCACATCAGCCGCGCCGGATCGCGCCAGCACGTACAACAAAAATGCCTGGCGATTCAGCCGCCAGTTTTCCAGCGCCAGTGAAGGCCTAATCAAAGTCTGTCGAATATATGCCCGCGCGCGCCCGATGACGGCGGCGTCAACCGGATAGCCGGCAGCCGCGGCTTGTGCCAGTCCCAGAAGCGCGTAGGCGGACGTCAGGGGGTGCGCTTCGGGATAGGAGCACCAGCTCCAGCCGCCGTCCGCTAACTGCCGCGCGTAGAGTTCCTGCAAACCTTCCGTGACCAGCCCATCCAGCGTGGCGCGCGAATCCGCATCCGTAATGCCCATCTCATCAAGCGCGCGAACGGCAACGATGTTGGGCAGGAAGCGACTCACGATAGCGCCTGCGCAGGCGCGGTTCTGCTGCGTGTCGGCTGCCAGATGGGTCAAGCTTTCTTCGGTCACACCGGTCAAGGATTTGTCCAAGCGGATCTCGAGCTGCCCGTCTATGGATGCCTGGTTCTGCGGCAAGCGCAGGGCTTCCACGCGCACACCGCCCTGCGCAAGCATTCCAGCCGTGCCAAGCACCGCCGGCGCTACATAGCGGTATACCGGCAGCGTGCCATCGCGGTCTGCGCTGACCGGCGAGATGCTGGCGTCGCTGAAAGCGCCATCCTGGCTGCGCACGACAAAGGAAGGGGCGACCGTGTCCACATCCGCGACCGTCGCCAGCCAGGTCCGGCGCTTGCGGCCGCCGGCAGGAATCATCACGTCCTGGACTAGCGAGCTCTCGTCAGCCAGATTCAGACCGGTGATATTTTCAAGCGAAACGCTGGCTGAGACATTCATGCCGGTGTTGTTATTAATGATAGCCGCCAACTGCGCCTTGTCCCCCACGATGAAGAAGCGCGGGGTCAGCGGGCGAATGAGCAGCGGACGCGTGCTGCGCAGATCGAAAGTCTGCTCGCCGACCAGCAGGCGTCCGGCGCGCCCTGCGGTCAAGGCGCGGGCATCCAGCCGCCAGATAGTCAGATTATCCGGCAGGCGCAGATCAATCGTTGCCATGCCGGCCGCATCGGTGACCACACTCGGGCTCCAATAGGCCGTGTCGATGAATTCGCCGCGCAGGTCCACGATGCCCGATTCGAATAAACCGCCGCCCCCGCCCTTGCGCTCGGACATAGCTTCTGTGGCTGCGTCAGCATTGACGACCAGCGAACTCGAAGTGCGTATGCTGAGCTCTTGCGGACCAAAAAACGCGTCCAGCATGCGCTCGCTGTTGCGCTCGGCCAGCGACAGCGCGGCCAGATCAGTTACGCCAATTCCGACCTCAGCCACGACCGGATCGCCCTGATAGTCAGTCACCCGCAGCTGATACTGGACGCTTTCTTGCGGCGAGGCCGTATCGCGGTCGGCTGATATCTCAATGTTCAAGGCTTTCTGTTCGATATCGACCGTGAGTTGCGTCATGCCGATGCGCCAGGAGGCGACGGCATTCTGCTCGTCCGCCGGCTTAATGAGGAAGACTGACACAAAAATGTTGGGCGCATACTGCGGCAGGATCTCGAATTCGTAAATCTGCGAATTGCTGGTCAGCGTCACCTGCTCCACGCGCAGGACATCGCCGCGCTCAATGCTGATCAGCGCTTCGGTTACGCCTTGAAATGGCGATGCGATCAAGATTTTGGCCGTATCGCCGACGCTGTATTCGGTCTGCTCCGGCACCAGGTCGATAGCATTGTCATTCCGCTGCCGCCAACTGACGTAGTTTGGACCCGAGACCCAGGCATAGGTGGCCGCGCGTATTTGATTGCCCGCCGAATCCCGCGTGGAAACGATTATCTTGTATATGCCACCCGTTGGCGGCTGATAAACGAAGTCAGCCTTGCCATCAGCGCCGCTGATGACGCTGCCGTCCGCTACTGGAATCTCCTCCACATCCCAGGTCCAGGCGGTGGCGCCGGTGCTGGGATCCTGCTCCTGCACACTGCTCCAGCGCCGCTCGACGACTTGCACCGCTATCGGCTGATCGGCCACGGGACGGCTGTCCCAGTCCACGGCGATGAGCTTGATTACGCTGTCTTCGCCGGCAAGGCCGACATAATCCGCAGCGCGCGCGCCCAGGTAGAGCAGCCCCTGGTGCACAACCAGGCTGGCGCTGCCATATAGCGCAGCCCCGGCTTCGTCGCGAATTGATGCCTCCACGCGCCAGAGCCGGCTCTGCGATTCGCCTTGCAAGTCGCCGAGCCATTCGAGCCTGGCTTTGCCTTCGGCGTCGGTGGTTAAGCTGCCCTCGCTGATGATGCGATTGACGCCGTATCGTTCATGCTCCGCCTGGTAAATGTCGTAATCGGCGAAGTCGTAATGTCCATCGCCGCGGTATTCAAATGCGTAGGGCATCGAATAGACGGCATAATCGCCTTCTGCATTCGAAACGGGACCGCCGAAGAAATACTTGCCTTCAACATCCAGCGCGATCGAGTCGCCCTGAACGATTCCGGGCGTTTCGGGGGTCAAGGTCACCTGATACTCCGGCAGTCGATACTCAGCCACCAGGAAACTGATGCTGCCGCCCTCTTGCCCGTATTCGCGTTCTGCTGGAAGTTCCACGCTCAAGCTGTAAGCGCCCAGCGAGGCATCCGGCGCGATGTCGAATTGGCCGTTGAAGCTGCCGAAGTCGCTAACTGCCAATTCACGCTCGTAGACGATTTCGCCGCGCGCGTCGCGGATGACAACCGGTACCGTGTCAAGCGGCGCCGGCATGTAAACGACATCGTCTTTGCTGCGCGCAACCCCGCGAAAATATACCGGCTGGCCGGTGCGGTAAACGGGACGGTCGGTGTACAGGTAGGCCTGATACGCGCGCGGCGACCAAGAAAAACCGTAGCCGAATTGCCAGGGCTCTGTGCCGTTGGACCAATCCGTATAGCCGATGCCGAAGTGTTCCGAGCCATTCATGACGGCCACAAATCGCGCGAACAGATCCGGCGTGACAGGGATGTCAATCTGTACGATCCCGCGCTCGTCGGTGACGCCGCTTCCTTGAGAAGCTCCGCCTCGTCCATAGATTGCGATGCGCTCGCCGATAATTGGCACGCCCGAATCAAGGTCTACCGCCCATATTGTCAGGCGGTCTGTTGCCTGCTTGATCGTCAAAACTGCGGTGGCGACATTTAGAAAATGGCGATTCCGCCAGGTGTAGCGCTCAAACCCGGGCGCCTTCGCCTCAATAAAGTAGACACCCTTTTCCAGGTCCCGCCCCTGACCATCGCGCAATTCCAGCAGCTCGTTAGCTTGGACGTTTTCCGGCGCGTCCGACTCGACGCGCCAGCTCTTTAGCAGGTCATCGGCCGGCGGAGTATAATCCTGCGTTGGATCATAGTTGTCTGCCTGCGTCAAACGACTAACAAACGCTTCCAGCGGCACGCGGTAAAGCGCAAAGTCGATAGTGTCGGCGCCGCGGTGCTGCGCAATGAGCTGGATCGGTTTACGATAAGCGTTGTAAAAGCCCACGGGACCCGGCACATGGAAACCGAGCAAAGGCGTACGGGCCGCGGTTTTATAGCGGAAAACTGTCGGCTCGGCGACCACGTTGCCGTAGATGTCTTCCATGCCGGGCGCGATGTGAATGGCGTACGCTGTTGAAGGCGCTGCGTCAAAGGAGACGGTATAGCGGTTGGCCCACTCGCTGTAATAGACGCGCGGCGGCGCCAGCGGTTCAGGCTCGATAGTGATGCGGTCGGCCAGAGTCGATATATTCATCGTGGACGCGAAGAAGAGAGAAAATCCGCCGCGGCTGACTTCCTGCGCGCCGTCAGTTGGTTCCGTGGCCACAATACTGGGTTCGGGCACGGTCTGGTAGCGCCACGATGGTGCCGCCCCCTCGCTGCCAATGTGCAGTTCAGGCCGCAAATCTGGGCTGAATCCAGCTTCGTAAATAGAATCCAGCTCCAGGCGCGCCTCAGGCGTGAAGGCGAAGCCCATGCTGTCTTCGGCCCAGACGAACTCCCCGCTGAGCCCGCGATCGCCTCCGGCGGGCAAGAGCCGCAGATAGAATGCGTCTTCAATGGCACTCCGGTCCATGACCTGGTTGAAACGTACCTGTAACTTGGGTTCGAGGCCCAGGCTAGTCGCATCAAGCGGCGGATCAATCGCTATGATCGAGGCATGCGCAGTTACGAAGGTCCAGGAATAGCCAGCTTCCATTTCGGCGCCGTCGACGGCTACTAAGTCTGAGGCAATCGTTATGCTGTAAGTTTGCCCGCTCTTCAGCGGAGACTCGGCCGCAAAAGTATAAACCGCGCTGTTGACCCACTCGCCCTTGCCCGCCGTTGCCGGCTCAATGCTGAGCGGCTGAGGCAGGTCGTCCATTGCGGATGGCAGCGTCAGCGGCACAACCGGACGGTCGAATACAACAGTGATTGCCGAGTCAACCGGCGCCGCCCCGCCCAACGCGCTGGGAAAGACTTCCGACACGAATAGATAACCGGCGGTGGAATAGGTCGCTTCATACGGATCGAGCAGTGGCGCGCCGTCCAAAGCCCGCAGCGGCGGCGTAATCGCAAAAGTGTATGTCTTGTCCCGCTCAAATTCGACGGCCGGCGTGAAGCTCAGGCTGAACTGGTCGCATCGCAGCTCGCCCGACAAAGCCGGCCTCACGCTGAAGGCCTCCTCCGCCTCTGTGCAGTCAACCCGCCGATTGAAGTAGAGGGCGACGCTGTCTTTCAGACCGAGCGGAGCGGACGGAGACGGCTGTACCTCGAAGACTTCCAGCAGCGTTACCCGGCTGCCCTGCGCAATGGTTTGGGGCAGGCCGGCCAAGGCAAGCATGGAAAGCAGAAGCAGGATTCGCCGGCACATGTCGTCAGCCTCTTAACAGATCTGGTCTCACTACCATTATAGAAGTATTCGCGCTCGCCGCGGCGCGAAACAGCCGACGCTTAGCCTATGCCAATTTGGGAATAGGCCGGCTGGCGCAGCATCCGCTGAAACACGCGCTGCGCTCGGTCAATCACATCGTCCGGCTCGAAAAGGCGCCTAAACTCGACCAGCGCGGCTGTCAAGTCCTGGCCGCCGATTTGGTCGGAGAGAAAGATCCGCTCGCCATAATCGGCAAATTCTTGAACCACCCAATCGTATTTGTAATAGGCCAATGCCAGCCAATTGATTTCGCCGCCGTCGTATCCGGCGAAGAAGGCATCGGTCTCCTCGCGCGTGTGACCGTCCTCCACAAAAAACATCAAATCGCGTTCTTTTGGCGCAATCACTGTTTCGTCCCAATCGACGATACGTACCTCGCCTTGTGGATCAAGGATGATATTGGCCGTGTGAATATCCGCATGGCAGAGCGCGAAGGGTGGCGGATCCGCTGACAGCAGCGCGCCCATTTCCCGATATCTGCGCCGACAGCGATGGATCTCCGCCTCCTGATCGCGCCAAACGCGCGCCGCTTGCGCAGCGACACTCCCGCGAGCGTCCTGTCGCTGCAATACGTCTTCCACCCGGTCAATGGTATCCAGCCACTTCACGCCGAAGGCTTCGCGCTCAGCCAGGGCAAGCACAGGAGCGGTGAGAGTACTGCCGTGGATGCGGCGCATAGTCACGCCCCAGCGACGCCAAACCGAGAGCGGCAGCGACATCCGCCAAGCAGATTTGCCATCAATGTATGGGTAAAGGATGAAATCGTAGTCGCCGGCGGCAACTGACAGCGCGCCCGAGCAGGCGGCTAGCGGCGCGACGACTTGTTCAATGCCTATAGACTTCAAGTAGCGCGGCGCGATCAGTGAAGCAGGCTTGGTTCCGCCCCTGCGCAGCTTGAGAAAGTAGACGCCGGAGTCAGCCTCGACGCGATAGCTCCAGGCGCGCTGATCGTTGCCGACCGGCAAAAATTCCAGCGTCCGAATTCTAAGCGCGTGCTGCGATTCAAGCTGCTTGATGATCTTGGTATCCGCAAGATCAGGTTTTTCCAGCATAAGCCCTTGCCGTCCTCAATAACCCAGTCCTTAGGCGACGGCGGCCATCGCGTAGAATGACGCCGCCTGTGGGCTGGCGCGACCATAATACTGCACCTTGGCTCCCGCGCCAATGAGCGCTGAGCGAACATTCGGCAAACGGCAGATTTCGTGGTATACAATATGTGCGAGCGACTGCACAGGCATTCGGCTGAGTTGAAAGGCGCCGCGCATCGTGTCGACAGTTAGCGTTTTGCAGCAGCGCGTACTGCTGTTGAATGGAAGTACTTGGGAACCGCTGTCTGTGATTACTGTACAGCGAGCTATCAATTTGCTGCTCGGCGGCAAAGCCATCGCTGTCGAGATGACCGGGCTGTATTTGAATACAGTCCGCAGCAAATTTGAAGTGCCCTCCGTGATTGCGCTGCGTTCCTACGTGAACGTCCCGCGCCGCAAGTCGCACTGGAGCCGCAAAGGCGTGCTCGTGCGCGATGATTATACCTGCATCTATTGCGGGGTAAAGCTGGGCGCGCAAGTTAAAGGCAGGGTGCTGAGCAAGCGCGACTTCACCATCGACCATATCATTCCGCGCTGCAAGGGCGGCCGCGACACCTGGTCGAATACCGCTTGCGCCTGCGCCAAATGCAACCACCGCAAGGGCAATCGGCTGCATAATGTCGCCGGCATGCGTTTGCGTTGGGAACCCAAGATACCACGCACCAGTTACCTGGTGATCGCGCTGGGTTCCGGGCCGGAAATCTGGAAGCGCTACGTCGAGATTTAGCAAACAGTGCGGACAGCCGTCAATTTTCGTTTTGCTTCCAGACATTGCGACTAATATCATGATGCCAGCCTACGGGAACCGCAGGTAAGCACGAGGTTGACATGATAGGTTTGTCTTTTCGTTCATCAAAAGCGACGCTGACTGGCTTTCCGGTCAGTGTCTTTACGAAATCCTCCAAAATCTCAGCACTGCGATCCGCCGCGTCACTCAGCAGTCCTGCTTCCTCGGAATCTCTTACGAAATTGGCCATTGCCTGCGCTTCAGCGAAGATGCGCGCTTGATCCCAGTCTGGATTGCACAAACTGAACGTGTTTTTCTGTAGACGAATGTATTCAATTCGACAGCTGGTGAATTCGGGCGCGGGCAACTGAAGCGAGTAGGCTTGTTTTTCGGTGTCAAAACTCATGCGGTCTTCGTCAATGGCGGCAAAATCTAAACCGGCTTCAATGACGCCTTGCGCTGTAAAGTCGGCGCCGTGGCTGCATAACCGATCATCAATCCCCACGTGAAAATTACGCATTGCGATATCATTTTTCACTACCACCAGTTGAGCCTGTGTCTCCAATTGCTGAATGATGAAGGCAAGCGGGACAGGCGTTGGCGATGGAAACGGTGTATAAGTGGGGCGCGGCGTAAGTGTCGGTAATGGCGTGTGCGTTGGCAACGGCGTATAGGTGGGGAGCGGCGTATGGGTTGGATGTGGGTTCGGGAAAGATGCCAATACCTCGTTATGTGCGGAGTGATTTGCCGCTCGGCTAATAGACAAGAAAAAGAAGGCAAATTGTGGGGAAAACAAAAAAACTAAAATCATTCCTGCGATTGCAACGCCGATTCCGATTTTTACGAACGAAACTGGATTGTTATTGTCACCATACTTTTTTGAATCGTAGCCCATGTCTTCGCTCCGTGACGACTCCGCTCGACTCTTTTCCTAAGTGTTACTTCTCTGCTCGGCACCGGTCTTTTCATCAGATTCGGTCTTCTGCCCCGCGCCGTATTTCCGCCCATTCTCTGTCTTGCGTCCACTGCTTTGCCTTGCGCCGCTGCTAGTGAAGTCAGCGTTTGCAGTCCGATCGTAGCGAGCTCGTCTGACTTGGTCGCTGAGCACACTGTAAGCTTCGTTTATTTCCTTCAGTTTTTCTTCATCACTGGGGTTCTTGCTAACGTCGGGATGGTAACGCTTGCCAAACGACGGTAGACATCTTTTATATCTCTAATGTCTGTATTCCGCGAGACTCCGAGCACATCATAATTGTCTCTTGGCACAATGAACTCCTCTGCGAAAGAGAAAAGTAATGAAACTATCTAGCTACCGAGAACTTGAAACGGATCATAACACACCAAGCCCCGGCTCGGGTAATCTGAACTACTTGTCACTCAGACTTGTCGCGGAATGGCGGTCAAAACTGTCCAGCAGACATCAACACGGTCTGCAGCAAGAGTTTGACGCCCATATAGGCCAAAAACACGGCGCACATTATATTAATCCAGCGGAAGACGCGCTGAGTGAGCAGGCGGCGCCCGAATTCAACCAGGGTGGCGAAGAAGAAACACCAGCAGACCTGGGCGATCATGAAGCCGCTGAAAAAGACCAGGATATGCAGAGGTTCCGGATTAAGAAAACCTAAACCGACAATTACGCCGCTCATGCCCAGCGAAGCGGTGACATTCTGCGGATTCGACAAGGATAGCATAGCGCCCGCCGCAAAGTGATTCTTGCGCTCATCTCTGGCTGCGGCAACATCTACATCAGCGCGGGAGGCTCTCCAAGCATCCCAGGCAAAGCGCAGCAGCAAGCCACAGCCGAAGAAACCCAACAAGAGCGTCACCAGCGGATTCTGAAACAGAATGGCGGCGCCGACCAATGCGATCAGCGCCCAGACGCCGTCCCCAACCAGCGAGCCCAATTCGACGCGCAGAGCTGCGCCCCACCCATGCGAGACGCCGCGGCGCAGCGCCTCAAAGCCGATGGGGCCGGGCTGAATGGCAAAACTGATCGCCATGACAAATGCGGATACAAAAAGAACGTCCATCTGCGGACAATCCAGTTCTGTTGGAGCGTACGCAGATGGTAGCAACTGTTGGCAGCGGCTTTATGGGGATTTATCTACAAGAGAATCCGCGGCGGATTGTCGCAAGTCTACAAGTTTAAGCCTGCGCCCTGATGCTACAAACCGTCGCCCCACTCCATGAGCAGAGCGGCTATCAGCGTCGCTTGGCGCGGCAGGCTGTCGATAATCACATGCTCGTGCAGGGCGTGAGCGCCATCGCCGTGCGCGCCCAGGCCATCCAGCGTGGGTATACCCATCGCCGCTGTGAAATTGCCATCCGAACCGCCGCCGGTGCCGCCTTCATAGATCGTCACGCCATGTCTTTCGCCGATCGCGGCAGCCTTCTCAAACAGGGCCGGACGTCGCTCCATAGGCGGGCGATGGTGGCGGCGAATGCAACTCACCTTGGCGCCGGGCATTTTTGGATGCAGATTGCTTAGCGCCTCGTGCAGATCACGCATGGCTTCCATTGTCAGCACCCGCGTATCGACATGCGCCCGAGCCTGCGCCGGTATCACATTGCCGGCCGAGCCGCCTTCGACGACTGTGATCGAAACTGAGGTTCCGTATTTGAGATCGTTCAGGCGGTTGATTTCCAGGGCTTGCTGCGCAAACTCGATGATGGCGTTTATGCCCTCTTGCGGCGCGATACCGGCATGGGACGCCCGCCCCTCGACGAGCAGTTCGTACTTTCCGCCGCCTTTACGCCAGGTTTTGATCGCGCCTTCTTTGGTGGCAGGCTCCGTCACCAGCACCAATTCGCATCCGGCCGCCAGCTCTTTGATCAGCATCTCGCTGAAGGGGCTGCCGATTTCTTCGTCCGTCGTCATGAGCAGATGAATCGGGCGATTGGGCAGGGCGCCGCGCTTAATCAATTGCCCTATGGCTTCGAGGATGATGACCGTACCGGCTTTCATGTCCAGCGCCCCCGGGCCGTAGTAGCGCCCGCCTTCAATCTTAATCGGCATGGCTTCTAGCGAGCCGATGGGGTGCACCGTATCGATATGGACCAGAAACAGAAAGGGTTTGCCCGGCGCCGCCTGATTCCAGGTCGCCTGCAGAAAGTCGCCGACTTCCACTTGGGGAATCCGCTCGACGGAATCCGCTCCTAGAGAATTGAGCTTGCCATCCATGAAATCGACCAAGCGGTCCACCTTGGCCTTATCACGCGTAATCGACTCCCGCTCCACCATTGCGGTCAAGAAATCAAGCATTTCATTTTGCCGTGAGCGAAACAACTGCAAGAGTTCAGCCATGTTTTGCCGTCCTGTCGGTCTTCATTTCATGCATTCTATTGGGCTTTCAGTTGGCGTAGCATCCAAGCAAGCAAATCGTCGGCCAGATCGGGCTGACGACCCAGCAGCTCCGCACCGCGCCCCGCGCTAACTTCGACATACTTGGCCTCGCCCGCCGCGGCCGCCGCGAGAGCCGACGCCGCGTCCAAGGCTTCCTTATCATCTTGGCCGGCTGCCAGCCAGATCGGCCTGGCGCCATAAGAAGGCATCATATTAACAAGCGTATCCCGCGAGCGAGGGCTCAGCAGGGCCAGCGCGTCGCAGAGCGAGTTAACCGCGCAGCCCAGCGCCGCGATATCAGCCGCCCGGTCGGCGCCGATGACTCCAATGGAACCGGCATCGACGCCCGGCGCCGCGATGAGCGACTGCAGAATCGCCTCGACCTGCCGAGCCGGCGTCAGGGGCTCGGCCTGGACGACCAGCACTGCGAAGCCATGTTGCGACAGCGTCGCCGGCAAGGCGCCCCAGCCGGCCAAGTCGGTGCCAAGCAAGAGAATTCCCGGCTGCCGTAGCCCGACCGGCGCATACAGCTCGCCAAACAAAGTCGTCTCGGCGTCCAGGATTACCGACACGCCCCGCTCGGAGCGCCCGTCCGGAGCGGGCGGCAAGATCGCGCCCGCCGGAAACGAGGCCAGGCTTGGATTCGTCTGTCCGATTGAGCGGATGTCCTGGCCGTACAATGCCTCCGAATCCAGAACCTCGACGGTGGGAATCGGGTCTCGTCTGAGAATCGCTGTGGCCGTGGGGAAAGGGGCCGGTGTGGCTGGAGTCAAGTATCGGCAGCTGGAAAGCGAGAGCGCTGCGGCAAGCAACAGCACTCCGAGCAGCGGAGCCAGTACAAGGGATCCGCCCACGCGGGATCGCAGGACTACGTCATCACACACCGGCTGCATAAACGATCATCCGCTCGCTGTCCGCGTCATAATGTGCTCCATCTGGTTCGCCATAAACTGCCTCCACAGTGAACCCGGCGCGCTCAAGCAAGAGCTGCAACTCAGGCAAAAAGAAATAACGAAGGCGATGGGGCGCGATGAGCCGTTTTACCGTGCCGTTGCCGTCTATTTCATCATATATCCATTCCACAGTCAGCATTTGCGCTGCTCGGTCCAAATATGTAAGGGACTGCAGCATGACCAGGTGACCGGTTTCGCGGTCAAGGAAGCTGCGTTCGAAGGTCAGGGCGTCGCTGTCTTCGGCTGCGAAGGCGGGCCCGGCATTTGGCAAGTCGATGACCAAGCGGCCGCCCTCGGCGAGGCAGGCGCGCAACTGGCGCAGCAATGCGATCTGGTGGTCTTGCTCGTGAAAGTGCATCAGCGCGTTGTAAGTCAGCAAGATCAAGCTGAAATTACGATCCCACTGCTGGCTCAGCACATCGCCGCGCGCATACGAGATTACGTCACGCAGTTGCGGCAACTGCTGCAACTTGGCGTCCAGTCGATCCAGCATGGCACTATCGTTATCGATTCCATACACGCGACAGCCATCGCGCGCCAGGCGCAGCAGGACGCGCCCGGTGCCGCAGCCGACATCAAGAATCTCGCCTGCGAATTCGGCAGCGAGGCGGCTGTACATGTCCAGATCGTCGGTTTTGTCAGCGTTTTCGGAATCGTAGAAGCGCGCAACGGTGGTGTAAAACGCGGACATCTCGGCTCCCGATCGCGTTGACGTTGCGGCGAATCTCTAGTTCAAGTTCTGAAAGATGCCGGCCGCGCCCATGCCGCCGCCGATGCACATGGTCACCATGCCATAGTCGCTGTCACGGCGTTTCATCTCGTTGATGAGCTGCACCGTGAGTTTCGCTCCCGTGCAGCCCAGCGGGTGGCCCAGCGCAATGGCGCCGCCGTTGACATTGACGATCTGCGGGTTGAGCTCCAGCTCGCGCATGACCGCCAGCGACTGCGAGGCGAAGGCTTCGTTGAGCTCAATGATGTCGATGTCGTCGAGTGTCAAGCCGCAGCGCTCCAGCGCTTTGGGCGCCGCTTTGATTGGTCCGACGCCCATAATTTCCGGCCGCAGTCCGGCCACCGCGAAGCCGACGAATCGCGCCAGCGGGGTCAGACCCAGCCGCTCGGCTTTCTCGCGATCCATCACAATGACCGCGGCCGCGCCGTCGCTCAAAGGGCTGGAATTGCCAGCCGTCACAGAGCCGCCGGGCTTAAAAACCGGCTTCAAGCCTGCCAGCGCTTCGGGCGTGGTCTCGCGCCGCAGATGCTCGTCCTGGTCCAGCACTTTTGTGACGACAGCCGGCATTCCGTCCTCGCCGACCACCGTCTCTTCCCAGGCGAAGGGCACAATCTCCTCGGCGAAGTAGCCGGAATCGGTGGCCGCAGCCGCCTTGCGATGACTGTGATAGGCAAACTCGTCCATATCTTCGCGGCTGATGCCAAACTCAGCGACTACCCGCTCGGCGGTTAAGCCCATGCTCATATAGACCTTGGGGTCGTTTGCGGCCATATGCGGGTTGGGGCTGAGGTGATGACCGGTCATCGGCACGGACGACATCGATTCGGCGCCGCCGGCAATCACCACATCGGCTTGGTCGGCGATGATACTGTTGGCGGCCAGGGCGATGGTTTGCAGGCCGCTGGAGCAAAAGCGGTTAACAGTCTGGCCGGGCGTATCAACCGGCAGTCCCGCGCGCAAGGCGATCACGCGGGCGAAATTCATACCCTGCGAGCCTTCCGGCATGGCGCAGCCCAGAATGACATCATCGACCTCAGCTGGATCGAGTTTGTCCGCCGTCTTCGCCATCAGGTCGCTGATGACTGCCGCTGCCATCTCGTCCGAGCGGGCGTTTCTGGTGTTGCCGCGCACCGCCTTTCCCACCGCCGTACGCGATGCCGCTACGATCACTGCTTGGCGCATGTTTTGCCCCTTCAAGTCTTGAGTCAGTTTATCTTAGCAATTATTCGCGCGAGGTCAATGTAGCAGGTCGGCTGTGGTAAAATGTGCGGCAGTGGATGACGGAGTGCGAAGATGTCAAACGAGTTGGCCTTGAAGTCCTTTCGGCTAAAGAATTTCAAAGCGATAAGCGACAGTGGTGTCGTTAAGTTCACGCCACTAACTGTACTGATTGGTGACAATGGCTCGGGCAAGAGCAGCCTAGCGGAGGGCTTGCAGACCTATCAGCGAATCGTCACAAATGGGCTGGACGAGGCCATGCAGGATTGGCGTGGATTTGAGTATGTTGTAAACCCGCCGTTGGACTATGGACAAATAGAAACAGAAAATTCGCCAATAATCAATCCGATTGTGTTTGAACTAAGTGGACTTTATTTTTCGCCGCTATTCAAAGAAGAATTAGGCACACCGCTTTACAATACGATTTTAGAAGTGAACAAGGAGCCGAATTCGGGGTCAATCTTTATCGAAAAGGAAAGTGTCCATTATAGGAATCGAAAGGTACTTGAACGCGACTCCAATGGGTATATTCAGTATCTCAATAACAAGCTGCAATTTGGCCTGCTGCCAGGCGACGCGATCATTTCACAAGGTGGCCTGTACTATTATGCCAACGGATCCGACGATGATAAGCATTTTGACGATATCAAGGGGTATGGGATTAGATTCGACTGGCAGTTTGTAACTCTGAATCCGTGGCTTATGGGAGAGCCGCGGACGACTCCGAGTACCGCAGGAAAAATTAGCTTGCGAAGCGACGGCGCTAACATTGCTGAGTATTTGCGCCAAATCCTTGAATGGTACCCTGATACGTTTGACGGCATATTGGAGGCGTTACAATATGTCTTGCCGTACATGCGTGACCTGAAACCAGTCCTTACAGACGCTCTTGGCCGCCAAACGCACTTGGAGATAACAGAGTCAGAGTACAAGGTGATGGGCTGGCTTTTATCAACCGGTACTATGCGAGTTCTGGCTTTGCTTGCTCTATTTCGTCATCCCGAACCGCCTCCGCTAATTGTAATTGAAGAAATTGAAAACGGACTGGATCCGCGAACGATTCACCTAATCGTCGACGAAATACAAGATTTGGTCGAAAGCGGTCGGTCTCAGGTTATCGTGACTACGCATTCACCATACTTGCTGGATCTGTTGCCCTTGTCTTCAATTGTGCTTGTGGAACGGGTAGGTGGCGTTCCGACATTCTCACGTCCAGCCGACAGGGATGAGCTTGAAGGCTGGTCACAGCGATTCGCCCCTGGGCGCTTGTACACTATGGGAGCGCTTACCGGGACAAATGGTGCATGAAGGTCGGCATGATCTTCGAATGCGGACCGGGCGGCGCCGACAAGTCGGTATGTTTGCAGCTCGCTAGGCGAATCAATTCCAAAATAAAGATCACATCCAGGACACTTGACGACAAATCGAAGCTGATCGCGGAGTGTGGGAGGGCGGCGGCTCAACTGCTTGAAGACCGCTGCGAAAGAGTTATCATCATCTGGGATTTGCGCCCGGCCTGGCCAGATTTGAAATCCAAGCCATGTTTGAAAGTGGAGCGACAGGCGATACTAGATTCGCTAGACGGCGCTAACGTGCAAAGCGAAGCGGTTTATCTAGTCTGTATTCAGCAAGAACTCGAAGCATGGCTTCTGGCGGATGAAAGAGCGCTAAAATCCGTCTTGTCGAGACCTACTCATCCAGTCACTGTTCAACGGCGCAGGAAGGTAGATCAAACACAGAATCCCAAATCCCTACTCAACAATCTCTTCAAAGAGCACAGAGGCCGCCGCTATGTTGATCGGATTCATGCGAAACAAATTATCGACGCCATGCCCGACTTGAATAGGCTGCAACGAATTGACTCTTTTCGTAGATTTCAGCGATTCCTGACAAACTAATTCCGCAGCGGCTTGTTCGTCTGCAGCATGTGCATGATGCGCTCTTGCGTCTTGGTCTCCATGATCAAGCTCAGGAAAGCCTCGCGCTCAAGATTCAGCATGAATTGCTGATCCACCCACTGAGGCTCGGACAGCGCCCCTCCCGTCAAGATGTAAGCCAGTTTGCGGGCGATCAGGGCATCGTGCTCGCTGGCGTAACCGGCTTCCTGGTATCCCGCCACGCCCAGCAGCAGCGCCGCGTAGGCGTCTCTGCCAGCGGCGTAGACCGGTTCCAGCTTTTTCGGCTCGTAAGTTTCGCTCAAAGCCAGCGCCAGCGCCTTCGCCTCGCCCAAGAGATGCGCGCGATTCATCACGATCTTGTCCGTCTCAGCCAGGAAACCGAGCGCCTTCGCTTCTTTCGCACTGCCGCTGACCTTGGCGGTCGCGATACTTTCGAAGGCTTTCTGCAGGCCGGCCAGCACATCGTCTGACCCGCGCCGCGCCAATGGGCTGACCAGACGCCGAACCATTTCCTTGCAGCCGCCGCCGGCCGGGACCAAACCGACTCCCACCTCGACCAGCCCCATGTAGAGCTCGGCATGGGCGACCACTGCAGCGCCCGACATCACCAATTCCGCGCCGCCGCCCAGCGCCATATTGCGCGCGGCGACGACGACAGGTTTGGGCGCATAACGCAGCGCCTGCGTTAAGTCCTGCAAGCTGACCAGGGTCTTCTCGATGCCTTCCAGCCCAGCCATCAGCGCCGAGGGGTCGAGATTGGCGCCGATCGAGAAGCGTTCGCCGTCATTGCCGATGACCAAGGCCGAGTAACGCTCGTCCTCAAGCAATTCCAGCGCGCGCCAGCCCGACTCGATGAAGCCCGCGGTGATGCTGTTCTGCTTGGTGGTAAACCCCCAGAGCAAGGCGCCGTCGCCCATGTCGTAAACGCTGCCGTCGCCATTGCTGTATACTTCAGCGCCAGAAGCGCGCAAGTCGGCCGTGGTGATTTCGCGCGCATCAGATTCCAGCGGCCGATAGTCGCGATCCGGCGGACTGTAATAGCCGCTGACCTTGCCCTGCTCGTCCCGCTGATAGAAGGTCGCATAACCGTCAGCGATCATGGTCTTGACCCAATCCGCGACCGGATAGCCGTCGGCTTCAAAGCGGTCGATGGTCTCCGCCACGCCAATCGCATCCCAGATTTCGAAGGGGCCCAGCTGGTGCGCAAAGCCCCATTTCTGCGCGTTGTCCACATTGACGATGGTAGCGGTGATTTCCGGCACACGGTTTGAGGCGTAGGCCAACAGAAAGGCGTGCAGATGCCACAGATATTGGCCGGCGCGGTCATCAGCGTTGATGAGCAGACGAATGCGCTCGCCGAGCGGTTCAACCTTTCGATATTGCCCCACGCTGTCAAAGCGCGGCTTGCTGGGCGGTTCGTACTCCAGCGTCTCCAGGTTCAGCGCCCAAAGCTCTTTTTTCGCGCCGTCGCGGCGCATATGATAGAAACCCCGACCAGTCTTGCGCCCCAGCCAGCCGCGCTCCAGCAATTCGTCAGACAGCTCGGCGTTATTTTGGTGCATCAGCAGCTCGCGAGCCGGGTCATCGGGAATGGCGTGGTAAAGATTGCGGGCCACGCCGACAGCAATGTCAAAACCGACAAGATCGTTGAGATTAAACGTGGCCGTCTTGGGGCGGCCGATCAGCGGGCCGGTCAAAGCATCAACTTCTTCGACTGTATAGCCGTGATCCAGCGCGTAATTCGTAGCCTGCATGCCCGACATTGACATAAAGCGGTTGCCGATGAAATTGGGCGTGTCGTTGCAGCGCACCGTGCCCTTGCCAAGCGCATCGGCGCCGAAGCGCATCATAAAATCGACAATCTCGCTATCGCTACCGGCGTGGGGAATGATCTCCAGCAAACGCAGGTAACGCGGCGGATTGAAGAAATGCGTGCCCAGGAATCGCCGCGTGAATGGCGCAGGCAAGCCTTCGGCGATGCTGCTGACGGGAATGCCCGAGGTATTTGTCGTGACGATGGCGTCTGGCTTGACAAGCTCCACCAGACGGGACATCAGCGCGCGCTTGATCTCGAGATTCTCAACGATGACCTCGATGACCCAATCGGCCTCGCCAACTCTCTGCAGGTCATCTTCAATATTGCCGATCTGGATATTGCTCAGATCATCGGGGCTGTATAGCTGGGCCGGGCGCATCTTCTGCAAGGCCTTGAGATTGCCCGCCACCACTGAGTTTCGCACTTGCGGGCCATCGGCGGGCTCGCTGTCGGGCGGCGGGATATCCAGCAGCAATGTCTCGATGCCCACGCCTGCCAGCAGCGCGGCGATTCCCCCGCCCATAGTGCCGGCGCCAATGACGGCCGCTTTTTTGATCTGATATCCCATCGACGTGTACACCCTTTCCGAGGTTAAAAGTCTACCAATCCAACTCTACTCCATTGTAGCGGTAGAACTTGCCATTGTCCGAGGCGCCAAGCCCGCTGATCACCGCAAGCATTGCCCGAGCCGATTCTTCTGGCGTAAGATTCGCTGACGGGCCACCCATATCCGTGCGCACCCAGCCAGGCGCCATCGTGACAGAGATAATGCCCGCCATGCCGTCATCAAATGCCAGCGCGCGCGCCGCCATATTCATGGCCGCCTTGCTCATGCGATAGGCATAGTTATCGCCGCCAGCTCCGGCCAGGGAGCCCAGGCCGGAGGAGATCATGACAACGCGGGGATTATCACTCTTCTGCAGCGATTCGCGAAACGCCTGCGTCACGATCAAGGGCGCCACGGCGTTGGTCGTGATGACCGTGGCCACCTGCGCTGAAACGAGCTGGCCCATCTTGCTGGCGCCGTCACTGCCCGATATGCCGGCGTTGTTGATGAGTACATCCAAGCCGCCGGCATCCGCGCTGACGGCGTCGACCGCGCGCTTGATGGACGCCTCATCGTTGACGTCCAACTGCAGTACGAGCAGCCGACCGGCGTGGGACTCCGCCAGAGCGTTCAGTTCCGCGGCGCCTGCTGGATTGCGGCAAGTCGCGAAAACTCGATTGTCGCCGTAGGAGAGGTACTCTTTTGTCAGGGCGAGGCCGATGCCTCGGTTCGCGCCTGTGATTAGGATGTTTTGCATGGCTTGTCTCGCTAACTATTCGGGAGCATCAAATTTCTAGTTCATCTTCCGATACAAACTGGCTCAGGCTCTCGCCGTCAAACTCAAGGATCCTTATTTCGTGTCTGCGGATGCCGATGTTGTGCTCGATAAGCAGGTCCAACAGCCTTTCCCCGTCGATCAAGGTAATAGGCGCAGCACCCTTTTCAAATGCCGCTTCCTTCGCGCCTGTCGAAAAGCCGCTGGTCGTCACAATTGTTCCCCGCACGGCATCAAAGCGATGCAACGAACCACGCAGACTGTCGAGTACAGGTCTCCCCACGTTCGTTTGCTGGCGCTTAACCTGAATAACCTCGCGAACGCGGCTGATTCCCAGCTCTTTTTCGCCTACGACATCGACGCCTTTGTCATTTCTAACATCAGTGACCTCGACGTTTTCGTAATCCATTACCTCAAGCAAGTGTTGAATCAGGCGCTCAAATTGATTTGGATCCATGTTGCCAAGGTGCTGAGAGAGGCGTTGCCTTTCAACCGAGTTGTTTCGTCTGTTGAGCTTGATAATTTGCGAATAATGGCTGCTGTCTTGAACCGTGTTTGAGACAAACTTTTCAGTTGCCGACCATTGGACGAGATAATTGATGCCAGCGTCAGTAACCTGGTAGTTCTTGCCTCGTTTTTCGATCAAGCCTCGCTCTCTAAGGTTAATTAGTCGAGTGCGCAAGACTTGAAAGCCAGATTTCTCTGGGGAGAACGTGGTGTGCTGATGAAGGAACTCTCTATAAGAATCCCGAAACAGACTTTCCCCGCCCGGTCCTCGCTCAGCCACATCTTGTAGGATGAAGATAATTCCTTCGTATCCGTCAATCTTAGCTATCGTGGGCACATCATTACGAACGAATGATATGCCAGCTTCAGTCAAAGTGATTCGATCCTCAGAAAAGTTAGCCAGCTGATGAAGCCGCGCAAAACTCACCGAATCCCAAGCCATGTGCGGCTTAACGTGTGCCTCGCGCCAAAAGCGATAAGCCAAGTCCTGGTCGTCCACGGGCAATAATTCTGGGATGTATCTTTCAGGATCAACGAACTTTCCTTTGTTCTCCGATTTCCGTATCACTACAGAGATTGCTTGTTTCAAAGACAGCCAACTTGAATAACGCTTGCCTTCCAATACGTTTAGGACGTTCCGTACTTCTTTATAAGTTGGCATCCAAGTGGTGATAGAATATTTCTCAGCCATGATAGCAATCCTTGTTTCTACGCTCGCAGCGCTGCCAGCCAGGTATCCACCATGACATCCGCCACTTCCGCGCCGGTGAGCCGCCCGCCTTCACGGAACCAGACCCCCACCCAGTTATGCGCGCCCAGCATGGCGCGGGTCACGATGGCCGCGTCAACCTGTCGAAACTCGCCGGCGGCGATGCCCGCTTGCACCGTGTTGCGAAACAAGCCCTCAAAGTAGTCGCGCCGGGCGAAGAAGCGCTTGCGCCGCGCCGCGAACTCGGCGTTGAACGCGCCGGCTCCGTTTTTCCCGCCCACATTGGCGTTGAGCAAGGCGCGTATCTCAAAAACCATAGCCGCGCCTACCGCCACGTTGCCCGTTACGCTGACCACATGCGAGCGAATCATCCCGCCGAGCTTTTCGGCGCAGGTCAGGTCCGAAGATTCGATGACTTCAATCTTGTCGATGGTGAGGTCCAGGCCGACTTCAAGTACGCTCAGCAGAAGAAAGTCCTTGTTCTTGAAGTGATGGTACAAGCTGGCCGCGGTCAAGTTCACCTGGGCGGCGATGTCTTTCATCGTGGTCGCTTCGTAGCCGTTGCGATGCAGCACTTCCGCGGCGGCCCACAGAATGTCTTCGCGATCGACCGATTGATCAGCAGGCTTTCGTGCCAAAATATGGCTCCCGAGCTTTGTACGCGGCGCAATTCAAACGAATTGCGATTAGATTATAGAGGAGCGTCGCACGGCATTCAAGCGCCTGCCTGCCGCGATGCGCTCGCGACTAATTAACTTGTGCAGCCTATATAAGTAGAACCATGTATGTAATGCAAATCCTGCTTCAAGGACGTCGTTCCTTTGCCGCAGAGGCTTACGAGGGCATACAGAGGGTTCTATATTTTTGCGATACTGCCGCAAGTGAGGCAGCCATCCAACAAAAGAGAACTGTCGCTGGCATACGATCACTTAACTGCTTTTCTCAGTGTCCTCTGTGCTCTCTGTGGTAAGAATTTGCATGACTTGCTTGCACTTACTTAGATTCAGACTACGGTACACATTTCAGATGCAGCGCCTATAATGATCGCGCTTTTGACAGTTCAGCGGATAACGATATGAGCAGCAGCGGCTGGCGTCCATTTGATCTCGTGTTTTTCGATTGCGACAGCACCTTGTCAGCCATTGAGGGCATAGACGAATTGGCGCGCTCAAAGGGCAAGGCCAGGCGCGTCGGCTTGCTGACCAACAAGGCGATGGACGGCGATCTTGACCTCGCCGATGTCTACGGCAAGCGGCTGAAGGCTATCAAACCGACTCGCGCGCAACTCAAGGCAGTTGAGGAACGCTACTGGGAAACGGCCGTCGAAGACGCGCTTGAGGTCATCGCCGCGCTGCGCTTTCTCGACAAGCAAGTTTTCATTATCAGCGGCGGCTTGATTGACGCGGTGAAGGGCTTTGGGCGCCGGCTCGGCGTCGAGCCCGAGCGGATTCGCGCGGTCGAGCTGGAGTACAACGAATTATCGGGACGCTGGTGGGATTATCACGAGCCGGGGGCGCAGCAAGCGAAGGCCTACCTCGACTACAGTACGGGTCCCTTGACAGTGTCTCACGGGAAATCCCGGATTATCGGCGAACTGGCTGGTGACATGCCGGGACGCCGGTTGATGATCGGCGACGGCGCGTCCGATCTGGCGGCGCAGGACGCGGTTGACCTCTTCGTCGGCTATGGCGGCGTCGTGGCGCGCGAGGCCTTGCTTGACGCTTCGCAAGTATTTCTTCATGCCGAGTCGCTGTCGCCCATACTGCCGCTGGCCGCCGGTCTGCGCGGCTGGAAAGCAACGCGAGACACGACTCACGAGAGCGCCTTCCGCAAGGGGATCGCGGCGGCGCTGAACGAGCAGACGGTAACTTTCAACGATGACTCATTGCGGGACAGCTTTTTTCGCGACTTTGAGGACAAGAACTAGCATGACATTCTCCGCGCTTATATTTGACATGGACGGCCTGCTGGTCGACTCGGAACCGGTCTGGCATGAAGTTGAAGTGGACTTGATCGAGTCCTTCGGCTACACCTACAGCGACGAGGTGCGCAACATGGGCATCGGCATGCGCGTGGATGAGTTCGCTGCCATCCTTCAGCAGCATTATCCCAAACTTGGCGACTCGGCAGCAGCCATCGAATCGGCCATTACCGAGCGTCTGCTGTCGCTGCCGCCTGAGCGAATCAAGGCGCACCCGGGCGCCGATGAGATCCTGCGCTACGCCGCGGCTCAAGGAATCCCGCGGGCGATCGCCTCCAGCTCGACGCAAGTCGTCATCGAACACTTTGTACGTCTCATGGGCTGGGCCGAGCTGATTCCCAAGCGCTACTCGGCGCAGTTCATGGCGCGCGGCAAACCGGCTCCGGACATTTACCTGTACGCGGCGGAGCAATTGGGCCTGCCGCCTGCCGCCTGCCTGGCGCTGGAAGACAGCCATGCCGGTACGCTGGCTGCGCTCGCCGCCGGCATGACCTGCTTCACCGTGCCCGATCTGTCGCATTCCGCTGTTGAAGAATTTGCCAGCGTGAACGAGAACGTGTTTGGCGATCTATTCGAAGTCATGGACGAGATCAAAGCGAAAGGGCTGTTTGCGTGAATCGGCAGCATATCGTTGTAGCAACCGACCTTACTGCGGAGAGCATCGCGCTGCTCGAAAGCAGCGACGGCTTCCAGGTCACCTGTGTGCCGCCAAAGACATCCAATGTGCGCGCCGCCCTGCCCGATGCCAACGCAATCATCACGCGTTCCGACTTCAAGCTGGACGCGCCCCTGCTGGACCATGCGCCTGACTTGCGCTTGATCGCGCGTATGTCGGCCGGCTTGACCGGCATCGACATCGACTACGCTACCGAGCGCGGCATCCTGGTGATGAATACACCGGGAGTGAGCGCGATTGCCGCCGCCGAGCACACCTTGACGCTAATGCTGGCGCTCAATCGAAACTTGCCGACCGTTCACGAGAGTCTGCGCGAAGGCTGGTGGCTCTTCGACAGACAGCAACAAGTCGGCGTTCAACTGCATGGCAATACCATCGGCATCGTTGGTCTGGGGCGGGTGGGCCACCGCGTCGCTCGACTATGCCTGGCGCTGGGCATGACCGTGCTGGCATACGATCCTTATATCCGTGAAGAGCAGGTCGATGACCGGCGCATCGTCTTGGTGAGCCTGCCGGAGCTGCTCGGCGACTCGGACTACGTCAGCATGCACGTGCCAGCGACGAAGGAGACGGTCGACTTCTTTGACGAGAACAGCTTGCGCTTGATGAAAGAGGACGCCTGTTTCATCAATACTTCACATGGCGGCGTCATCAAGGAGTCTCTGCTGGCGGAGGCCCTCAAGGGCGGACGCCTGGCTGGCGTGGCGGTGGATGTATGGAACGAAGAGCCGCCCTTCAACAGCCCGCTGATCGGCCTGGACCGCGTCATTCATACGCCGCATATCGGCGACAATACGGTCGAGGCGCGGCAAGACCTGTCGCTGCAGATCGTCCAGCAAGTTATCGACGCCCTGGACGACCGCGACTACCGCAACGTGGTGAATATGCCATTGCTGCCCGGCGTCAACTTCGCCGAGATCCGCCCCTATATGCAGTTGGCCGAGAGCATCGGCGCGCTGCAGCAACTCCTGGCGCGCAGCCCGATACGCCGCATCGCCATCGAGATCATCGGCGACGACATGAACGGCCTCATAAAGCCGATGACGGTCGGCATACTCAAAGGCATGCTCGCTCCGATCCTGGGCGACCACGTCAGTTACGTGAATGCTCCAGTGCTGGCCGCCGAGCGCGGCTGGCAAATCACGCAAGCCAAGGGCATCAAGATCAGCGAATACAGCAACGTCATCACCTGCCAGGCGACACTGGATGACGGCGAGGAGATTAGCATCGCCGGCGCCCTGCTCGACCGGCAGAAGCCTTACATCTTGCAGATCAACAGTTATCGCGTTCACTTTGAGCCGCGCGGCTATCTGCTGATTATGGGAAGTTATGACCGGCCCGGCGTGATCGGGCAAGTCGGCAGCTTGATGGCGGAGAACGGCATCAATATCGCCAGCTGGCATACCGGCCGCGCCGAGCCCGGCGGCAATACGCTGACTGTGCTCAATTTCGACGAAGCCCTGCCGGAAGCGCTGATGGATATTCTCAAGCAGCAGGACTTCATACGGCACGTGCATCAACTGCGAATCTAGGTGTAACCCGCGCTATAATAGATTTGACAAAAGAGAGGACATCGCAGTGAGTCAGGAAACGGCTATCAGATTGCCGTATGATGAAATCCGCAGGTACTGCGCGGGTCAGCCAATCCGACGCCTGTCGGTCTTTGGTTCGGCGCTGCATGGCGATTTACGCTCCGATAGCGACATTGATTTGCTGGTCGAATACAAGGCTGACGCACGAGTCGGATTGGCATTCTTCCAACACAGTGTTGACTTAAGTCGGATTATCGGCCGTGATGTGGATTTGCGCACACCAGAAGATTTGAGCCGCTATTTCAGACGGGCGGTGTGCGAGGAAGCGAGACCGATATTTGAATGGATGCCAGAAAGAAAATGCTGACGGCGCTGACCTCCTGCGAAGTGCTGGCGACGTTGGTGAAGACCGCACTTTGCGGAGCAGAACTTCATTCAGTATGTGCATCAGCTACGAATTTGGGTGGACGTAACTGTGGCGACTCAAAACATAACGCTTCGGAAGGAAATTCATGAATTGTAAAGTCATTCTACCTGATACCAGACCCGGAGACGACGATTGCGGAATGGAGAGATTACAGACAGATCTCTTGCTGTGGACTAGAGAGCTATTTGGGGAGCGCGATACGTCTTGGTCTATCTGCCCTCCAGAAGTCGTGGGTGGAATTCCTCATATATTCTTTCTTGATGACCGAACCACCAGATTGGTAAGGATTAACTTGGGAGACGGTGCAGAGGAAAATTGGAATATTGTGCTATATCAAATGGCGCATGAGGTTATACACCTACTTAACCCAAGAAAAGGATGCAAAGCCAACAATCTCGAAGAAGGCGTAGCCAGCGCATTTTCCTATCATGTTCAAGAGTTAAGCGGAATCACAAAGAACAAGTTTGTGTATCACAACCACGATGCATATAAGTGTGTCCATAACTTGGTTAGCAGATTACCTGGCGGTGCCATTGTAGGTGCACATCGCATCCGAAATGAAATGCCGCCTTGCTCATCATTTTCGAGTATTTCGACGGTGAACCTAGAACGAATATTCCCCGGAATAGACTCTGAGCTCGCAGACACTCTAACCAGTGAGTTCGATAGGAATAAAACTGATTGTCAGTAGAGATTCTGACATCGGGCAATACACTCAAGCACCAATCCTGAATATATTTGCTTTTCAATCCAAGTGACTCTTGATATTGAGCGCCACCTCTTTGCTGATGCCGTTAACCGCGGCCAGTTCGGCGACGCTGGCGCTGCGGATGGCGTCGATGGAATTCTCGAAGTGCTTGAGCAGGACCTTGCGCCGTTTGGGACCGACGCCGGGGATAGTCTCCAGTCGGCTGGCCATGCCTTTCTTCCGACGCTGTTTGCGGTGGCTGGTGATGGCGAAGCGATGCGCCTCATCGCGAGCGCGCTGCACCAAATAGAGCGCTTCGCTGCGCCGCGGCAATAAGACCGAGTCCAGCTTGTCCGGCAGGAATATCTCTTCAATACGCTTGGCCAAGGATGCCAGCGGAACGCGATCGGCCAAGCCGAATTCGTCCAGCACCGCTTTGGCTGTATTCAGTTGCCCCTTGCCGCCGTCAATCAGCAGCAGATCCGGCAGCAGTCGCCAGGTTTCGTCCTTCTCTACCCCATCGGGACTCAACTCGCGCACTTGTTCCACGGCGTTCTTCCAGCGCATGAAGCGGCGAGTCAGCGCTTCGCTCATGGAGAGATAGTCATCGGAGCCGGCATGAGCGACGCTGCGGATATTGAAGCGACGGTACTCGCTCTTTCGCGGCGCCCCTCGCACAAAGACCACGCGGCTCGCCACGATTGCCGTGCCCTGCGTGGTGCTTATGTCGAAGCACTCGATCCGGTTGGGTATGCGCGGCAGCCCCAGCGATTCCTGCAATTCCGCCATCGCCATTTCGTGCTTGGTAGTGTCGGCTTCGTATTGCGCGCGCATCATATGCAGGCTTTCCACGGCATTCTCTTGCGCCAAGCCGACCAGCTTGCGTTTATCACCCCGCTGCGGCACGTGGATCGTCACCCGGGAGCTGGCCCGTTTGTCGCTCAGCCAGCGCTCCAGAATGCGCGCCTCTTCGACTTCGTTGGGCAATATCAGCTCGCGCGGGATATTGGCGGAATTGGCGTAGAATTGGCTGATGAATTGCTCCAGCACCACGGCATCGCTCTCGCCCTCGGTATTGTCCATCGCGCGCGAATCGCTGCCGATTAGCTTGCCATTGCGAATGAACATGATCTGCACAGTGGCGTCGCGGTCGTCGCGGGCCAGCGCGATCACATCGTGATCGGTCATGCTTTTGCCCACCGCCTTGTGTTTGTTGGTGATGAAGTCGATAGCTTTGAGCTGGTCGCGGATGCCGGCCGCCTTCTCGAAATTCAGACTCTCGGCCGCGCCGTTCATCTCATTGACCAAGCGGCGCTGAACATCATTGGCGCGCCCGCTGAGCACATCCATCAACTCTTGAATCATGAAGCGATATTCATCGCGCGTCACCGCGCCGATGCAAGGCGCGTTGCAGAGTTTTATATCGTGGAAGAGGCAAGCTCGCTCATCCTTGCCGGTGATCTCGCGATCGCAAGTGAGGTAGGGAAAGGCTTTGCGCAAGTCGCTCAGCGTTTTCTGCACCACCCACATTGCTGAATAGGGGCCGAAGTAGCGCGAGCCGTCGTTGGCTATGCGGCGGGTCGTCTCGACTTTGGGGAAGGCTTCGCCCCAGCCCACGCGAATATACGGGTAGCGCTTGTCGTCTTTCAACTCGATATTGAAGCGCGGCTTGTGCTTCTTGATCAGCGTTTCTTCGAGGATTAAGGCTTTGACTTCATTCTCGGTGATGATGAAGTCAATATCTTCGACCTCTTCGCGCATGCGCAGGGTCTTGCTATTGCCGTCCGCCTGCGTGGTGAAATAGCTGCGGACACGATTGCGCAGGCGTTTCGCTTTGCCAACGTAGATGATCTTGCCACGGCGATTCTTTAGCAGGTAGACGCCGGGCTTGGCGGGCAAGTTTTTGAGTATCGTCTCAATATAAGGCGGTTTCTCGTAGGGCATTAGCGCTGGTAGACTAGGTTCTGTTGACATTCTATCGTAACCATATGAGTGTACCGACAAGGTGCAGAAAACCAAGATAAGATGAATCGAGTTTCTCGAATCGAGAAAAGACACGGCGAAAATGTTTGATTTTGTTGATGAAACATTCCACCAGATGCCGCTCGCGATAGAGCCATCTATCGTATTCTCGCTGCTCTTTGGCACGCGGATGCGGTGGAATCACCACTTCTATGCCTCTTTCAAGCAAGCTGTCCACAAATTCTTGAGAGGCATAGCCCCGATCCGCGATAACTCGCTGAAAGGCAAAGCCTTCCACCAACTCCTTGGCCTGATTGATGTCGTGAGCCTGGCCAGGACTCAAGCGGAAGCGCAAGGGATTGCCCAAAGCATCAACCGCGGCATGTATCTTGCTGCTGAAACCCCCGCGACTGCGACCCAAGGCTTGCTCCTCACTTTTTTTGGGCGCCGGCGGCACAGGGGTGAGCACGTACAATCGTGCTGTCGATTATCCCATTTTCCATATCCGGGTCATCGGCGAAGGCTGCCATCATCCGTTCCCAAACGCCATTCTCGCACCAGCCGGCATAGCGTTTGTAAACCGAATTCCATTTGCCGTATTCGCTTGGGAGCAAACGCCACTGCGCGCCGCTGCGACATATCCATATCACCGCTTCAACGAACAGGCGGCAATTGGCCTCGTTACCCAAATAAACATTTGGGTCTTGCTTCAGGAAATCCCGAATTTTCGTCCACTGTTCGTCAGCTAGTCTTATGCTTGTCATAAGACTATTTTACACATTTATGAAAATGCCAATGCTAAATATCAACAGAACCTAGGCATGAACGGGTAGGATATTACTCATTTTAGCATGATCGCTGTTCGCAGCGATGCAAACAGCAAGGGCTTTTGCGGGCGCGCGAAACAAGCGGCTCCAAGTTGCCTATTGTATTTATTCTACGCGGGAATCAGATGCCGATAAGCCAACACATTCCCATTCTCGTGAACGAAGTCATCGCCACGCTGCAAGCTGAAGCGCCTGAGGTCTCACGCCTGATTGACGGTACTGTCGGCGGTGGCGGGCACAGCCGCGCGTTGTTGGGGGCCGGCGTCGACGCGGTCCTGGCCCTAGATCGCGACGCGCGCGCCATCGAGGCGGCGGGGCAAGCGTTGGCTGCCTACGCTGACAGCGTCAACTTCCACCAGGGCAGTTATATCGACATGCAGGCTGCCGCGCGCGCCTTGGGCTGGCAGGCTGTCGACGCCATCTTGCTCGACCTGGGCTTGTCGTCCAATCAGCTTGATGACCCGGCGCGGGGTTTTTCCTTTCGATTCGACGCCCCGCTGGATATGCGATTTGACCGCGATGAAGCGGGAGACACCGCGGGTGATCTCGTCAATAACCTGGCTGCTGACGAGCTAGCGGCACTATTTTTCCGCTATGGCGAAGAACGGTATTCGCGCCGCATCGCCCGTGAAATTCTGCGGCATCGGCCCATCGCCACGACGCGCATGTTGGCCGATGTGGTCGCCGCTGCCATTCCGGCTCCAGCCAAACGGAAATCCAAAACGCACCCGGCGACCAAAGTATTTCAAGCGCTGCGCATCGCCGTCAACAAGGAACTCGATGCGGTGGAGCGCGTGATTCCGATGGCCGTCGATCTGCTTCGTCCTGGCGGCCGCCTGGCGGTTATCACCTTTCACAGCCTGGAAGACCGGCTGGTCAAGCAGGCCTTCAAACGCCTCTCGACCAGCGTCGCAGCCCCGCCGGGCATGGCATCCATTGAGGAGCGGCGCGCAAGTATCCGGCTAATCAACCGCAAGCCGATCAGCCCCGGTCAAGATGAATTACACGCTAACCCCCGCAGCCGCAGCGCCAAGTTGCGCGTCGTCGAAAGACTGCAAGCGCCTTGAACTTGAGTTGCGCGTTATGCCGTTTCAGATACATTGAATACAGGTTCGATTGGCAGCTTGCGTCAAGTTGCGGTCAGTTCGTTTTTCCCAAGTCAGGGATCGCGGCATTCGATGTCACAAGCATGGATTCAGCATACCTTCAGCCGCAAGCGGTTTCGCACGCGAAACCAGGCGACCGCATTGGCGATACTAGGGGTCGCGATATTGCTCATCCTTGGCAGCCTGTATTTGTCGCAGGTCGCTTCATTCGCCATTACCAATCGGCAAATTGAAGAGCTGATTAAACAGAGAGATGAGCTCAAACGGCAGAACGAAGGGCTGATTGGAGAGATCGCCAGCTACCGCACCGTGCCCCGTTTGTTCGCGCGGGCTGAAGCGATCGGCTTCCGCCCCGCCACCAATGCCGATATCGATTACATCCTGATAGACGGCTACAACCCGAATCGGGATCGGATAATGGTTTCCAGCGCCGACGTCACAGCGGTTGAACCACCGGCGCCAATATACGACGAAACTTTCGGCGGTTGGCTGGAGCAGCAATTCGCGCTGTTACGCGATCAATTCCAGTCCTTCGGCGTCTGACGGGAATCTCGCCATGCAACGGATGTCTTCACAGCAGGCGACCATTCAAGCGCGATTGCCATTCGTGGCGCTCTTCCTGATCTTGATGGCGGCTTATCTGATTATCAATCTGGCCAATTTTCAATTCTTCCCGCGCTCCGTTCGGCAGGAGTTGGAAAAGATCGGCAACTCCATCACCAACACAACCCTGCGCATCCCGGCCGAGCGCGGCCGCATCTACGACCGCGACGGCGAACCGCTCGCCTTCAACGTGGTGCAATACCGACTCGGCGTCAGTCCGGATCTCGTTTCCGATAGCGACAACTTGACAAATGAACTGTCGGCTATCCTGGATATCGACGACTTTGAACTGTATCGCAAGATCACCAGCGACCGGGTCTGGGAGTTCATCGCGGGTCCAATCTCGGCCGAGCAGGGTCAAGCCGTCGCTGCGCTCGATAACATTTCACTTGGTCTGGAAGAGATTCCCAAACGCTTCTATCCGCAAGGCGAATTGGCGGCGCACGTGGTCGGCATCGTGGTAGACGACGGGCTCAGAGGCGCGCTCGGCGTCGAAGGCGCCTACAACGACACGCTCTCGGGCCGCGTATTGGACCTCTCGGTCAGCAAAGTTCCCTTTGGTTTGCCGGAAGACCGACCTGCCGAGCAGCGCGGCCACGATATCGTGCTAACGCTCGACCGTGATGTGCAATTCTGGGTGGAAACCGAGTTGAAAGCCGCGGTAGAAGAATACAGCGCCTTCCGTGGCACGATCATTGTAATGGACCCGCGCAACGGCGATGTGCTCGCGCTCGCCAACCATCCGTCTATCGACCCCAACAGCTTTCTGGACATTGCCGATCCAAATCTGCGCGTCAACCCGGCGATCAACGAAACCTACGAGCCCGGCACCCTGATGCAAGTGCTGACCGTAGCCAGCGCCCTCGATGAAGGCATCGTCTCAAAGTTCTGGACTTACAATGACCAGGGTTATCTTGAAGTTGGCGGAAGGGATATATGGAATCCAAACTTTCAATCCCACGGTACCACCGATGTCAGTTCGATCCTGGTCAACTCGCTGGACATTGGCGCGGCGACGATCGCCTTGGAAATGGGCACGGAACGCTTTTACAGTATGATGCGCGCCTTTGGCTTGGGGCAAGCAACCGGCGTCGGATTGTTTGCCGAGGAGCGCGGCGAGCTCAGAATCCCCGGCGATTCCGATTGGAACGAAAGTTTCCTGGGGCTGAACAGCCACGGCCAGAGCGTCGAAGTTACGCCAATGCAGATGATCACTGCCTTTTCCGCAATCGCCAACGACGGCATAATGCGGCAGCCCCGCATTGTGCGGCGCGTTATCAATGAAGAAGGCGCCGAAGACGCCCGCCCTACTACGATTCGGCGAGTCATCTCGGCTGAAACTGCCGACATCGTCAAAGACATGCTTATCCGCGTCGTTGAAGACGGCGCGCCGCAGGCTCAACTGCCCGGCTATACCATCGCCGGCAAGCCCGGCACCGCGAGAATCTCTACGGCAGTCGCCTTTGAAGAAGGCAGCAACGCCAAAATTCTGTCTTTCATTGGCTTCCTGCCAGCCGGCGATCCGCAAGCAGTGGTAATGGTCAAACTGGATCGACCTGATGGTGATTTTGGCTACCAGGTAGCAGCCCCGGTATTTCGGCGCGTGGCTGAGCGCCTTGTTATTTTGTTGGAAATACCGGATGATACTGTCAGAAGTCGCCTGGCAGCGGCTGAGGCGGAACTCAGTACAAGCGAAAGCTAGCCAAAGAAATCATATGGATGGTCAATTACCGCTGGCGCTCAGTGTCGGCGGGGCAACATTCCTGCTCGGCGTCATCTGGGGCGGCCCATTTGTAGCGATTCTGCAGCGCATGAAGCTCGGCAAACAGATCCGCGCCGAGTTGATGGACAGCCATCACGTGCAAAAAGTCGGTACGCCCACGATGGGCGGCATCATGATCATTCTGCCGACCATGGCCATCACGCTGGCGCTCAATATATCGCCCATCGTCGAAGAAGGTTCCGGCCGCAGTATCTTGCTGCCGCTGATCGTGCTGATCGGCTTTGCCCTGCTTGGCGTCATCGACGATTGGGAGGGAATCCAGACTTCACGCGGCAATGTTGGCGAGGGCTTATCGGGCACGATGAAGTTTGCCGCGCAAATCTTGTTGGCGCTGATCGCATCGACCGTCATCTCACACTTTGAGTTTTCATTTGCCAATTCGATGATTTTGCCGCTGGTGCAAGTCGCGATTCCTTTGCATCCCGTCTTATTCGTTTGCATCAGCACCTTCATCATTGTCGCATCGTCCAACGCCACCAACTTTACCGATGGTTTGGACGGTCTAGCGGGCATCATTACCGCCAGCGCTTTTGGCGCGTATGGCGTCATCGCCTTTTTGCAGAACCAGATCTTTATGGTGGAATTATGCTTTGTCATCGTGGGCGCCTGTTTCTCCTTCTTATGGTATAACGCGCACCCGGCGCAATTGTTCATGGGCGATACCGGCTCCCTGGCTTTGGGCGCCACGCTGGGCACGGTTGCTGTAATGACGGGTCATTGGCTGCTTCTGCCCGTCATAGCCATCGTGCCGGTGATGGAAATCCTCAGCGTGATCTTGCAGGTCGCCTCGGCCAAGTTGAGCCGACGCTTCTACGGCGTCGATATACGGCCCTTCCGCCGCACGCCGATCCATCACCATTTCGAGCTTGGCGGCTGGAGCGAAACGCAGATCGTGCAGCGATTCTGGCTGATCGGCATTCTCAGCGCCTTCGTGGGCGTCGCGCTCGCGCTCCTGTAATCGACCGGGGCTGCTTTCGACTTCGCCGAGCAAGTGTTCATTACTTCGACAAATGATCCAGTCTGAATAAGTCGCAGATGGCCGATGCACTATAATATTAGTGCTCTGTCCAGTTCCTAGTTAAGCGAGAGTCGAGTTTTTAATGGCGCAACGCGACCCTTTGGCCGGCAAGCGGGTAGTTGTTTTTGGCTTTGGGCGCCAGGGGACCGCCCTCGCGCGCTGGCTGCCCACCGTTGACGCAGAAGTAGTAGTCACCGATAGCCGCAGCGCCAAAGAGTTGGGCTTGCGCCGCCGCGACTATCCAGGCCTGCGCTTTTATATGGGCGGGCATCCCGACGAGGTATTGGTTGGCGCGCGCTGCATTTGCGTGTCGGGCGGCGTCCCGCTTGACCTGCCCATACTGCAGGAAGCGCGCGAACGAGGCATTCCCCTCACCAACGACGCCCAGCTTTTCCTGGAGCGCTGCCCAGCCCCGGTCATTGGCATTACCGGCAGCGCCGGAAAGACCACCACCACAGCCCTCGTTGCAAACATTGTTGCCGAGGCCGGATACAAGGTTTGGCGCGGCGGCAATATCGGCAATCCGCTTATAGAGGACCTGCCACGGATTAGAGCCGCAGATATCGTCGTCATGGAGTTGTCCAGTTTTCAGCTGGAACTGATGTCGGCCAGCCCGACGGTCGCCGCCGTCCTCAACTTGACGCCGAATCACATCGATCGGCACGGCACATTTGAGAATTACGTCTCCGCCAAAGCCAATATCCTGCGCTATCAGCGCGCGACGGACGTGGCGGTCTTGGGTTGGGACAGCCCCGTCAGCCAAACGCTGGAGCAAGTGGTCGCCGGCGAGCAATTGGCGTTCAGCCTGTATGACATGGTACCGGATGGCGCTTTCGTGCTGGGCAGCCGGCTGCTGGTGGCCGGATCAGCCAGTTATGACATGGGGCCGCATGTGGTCTGCGAGCGCGAAGAGATCCCCCTGCGCGGCGATCACAATGTTCTGAACGTTCTGGCGGCCTGCGCCATCACCGGCGGCATGGGTTTGGCGATTGATCGCCCGGGCGTCACGCCGGATGTTATGCGCAAGTCGATACGCAACTTCCAGGCAGTAGCGCACCGCCTGGAAACTGTGCGCGAAGTGGGCGGCGTAACCTGGGTCAACGACAGCATCGCCACTGCGCCCGAACGATTGCTGGCTGCTTTATCCAGTTACGAGGAACAGCTGGTGCTGCTCATCGGCGGCGCTGACAAAGACCTGCCTTGGGAGGCGGCGATTCATTTCGCTCTGCGTAAAGCGCGGCATATCATCGTTTTCGGCGAAGACGGCGCCAAACAAGTGGCTTCAAAAGTGATGAATCTCATGGAAAAAATGCGCGTGCGGGACGACCAGCTTTCTCGCGTCCAGACGCTTGACGAAGCAGTTGAGCGCGCTGCCGATGTCGCGCAAGCGGGTGATATCGTGCTGCTGTCGCCGGGCGGCACTAGTTACGACGCCTACGATGATTTTGCTGCGCGCGGCGCCCACTTTCGCCAATTGGTATCTGAACTATAATGAATCTGTTAACGCAGACGGCTAGAATTTGAATGACTGAACAAGCTATCCATGACGGCAGACAACGTCGCATCCGCCGCCAGATACGGCGCAGTCCCGGGTTGACCGTCGTCAACGACGACAGCGTTCGCCGCGTCAAGCATCAGAGGATCCGTTTCATTGCGACCTTTGACAAACCCATGCTGGCGATAGTGCTGCTGCTGCTCATTATCGGCGGGCTGATGGTCTTCAGCGCGACCTGGGATTGGAGCAACCAGACCTACGGCACGGCATCCGGCTTTTTCGTCGAGGAACATCTGCGCAACGTCATACTGTCGACCATCGCGCTGTTCTTCTTTGCCACACTCGATTATCGCTTTTGGAAACGTTTCGCTATCTGGATGCTGCTCTTTACGATAGTAGCCTTGGTGGCGGTGAGAATGTATGGCGAGCTTAAATTCGGCGCGCGGCGCTCCTTCGCCGGCGGTCGCTTGCAGCCCGGCGAGTTGGCTGAATTTGCGGTTGTGCTGTATATGGCTGCCTGGCTCGGATCCAAAGGGGCGCGCGTGGACAGCTTCTTTTTTGGGCTGCTGCCTTTTATGGCAGTGGTCAGCGTGATCTCGGGCTTGATTATTTTGCAGCCTGATCTGAGCTCGGCCGGTATCGTGGCTCTTACGGCCGGTGTCATGTTTTTCGTCGCCGGCGCCAACTTGCTCCATATGCTGGCGGTGGGCGGCATTACGACTGCGGTCGGCATTGTCGTCGTGCAATATTGGCCTTATGCCCAAAACCGCATCGCCAATTTTCTGGCTGGTCTCAGCGACATCACATTGACCGATTATCATACCTTGCAGGCCATCACCGCCTTTGTGCGCGGGGGCTGGATCGGCGTGGGCGTCGGCCAGTCGCAGCAGAAATTCGGCGCGCTGCCGGCGCCGCATACCGACAGCATCTTCGCCATTGTCGGCGAGGAGCTCGGCGTGTTTGGCGCGGCGGTGGTTGTCGCCTTGTATATCGCCTTTGCCATCCGCGGCTTCCAGATGGCGCGGATTGCGAAAGACAACTTCGGCTCTTTGCTTTGCGTCGGCTTCACCTCCTGGGTGATCATTCAGGCGCTGCTGAATATCGCGGTCATGACCGGCGTCATTCCGTCAACGGGCGTGCCCCTGCCCTTCATTAGTTTCGGCGGATCGTCGCTGGTGGTGATCATGATCGGCGTTGGACTGATGCTAAGCGTTCATCGCGTGGCCACGCGGCCAAAACCGACTTCGGAACGGAGAAGCGATATTGCGAATATTGATCGGAGCTGGCGGAACAGGCGGTCACGTCTATCCGGCCTTGGCGACCGCGCAGGCGCTGCTCCTGGCGGATGACGAGGTGCCCAGTCTGTATTTCATCGGCGCGGTCGGCGGTATGGAACGCAAGCTGGCGGCGGAATCCGGCTTGGCTTTTGCTGGCTACCATGACGTCTTGGCGGGTCCCGTCCACGGCGTCAATCCGATACGCGTTCTGTTCAGCCTGCTGAAGCTATCTCTGGGAACCGTACAATCGCTCGTCATTCAGCTAAGAATTCGCCCCAAGGTCATCCTGCTCACCGGCGGCTGGGCCAATCTGCCGGTAGCGCTAAGCGCTCGCCTGCTGCGCATTTCGACGGTCATCTATCTGCCGGATATCGAACCCGGGCTGACGATCAAGGCGCTGCAGCCCTTTGCTCAAAAGATCGCGATTACTGTGGCGCCCTCCGCCCGCTTTTTCCCGCGAGACAAATCTGTTGTGACCGGTTACCCATTGTTGGAAAGTCGGCTATGCGCTGACAAAGCGCGGGGGATTCAGCACTTTGGGCTGGAGCCCGACCGCAAGACTTTGCTGGTATTCGGCGGCAGCCGCGGCGCGCGCAACATAAATATCGCCCTGGGAGAGCATTTGCAGCGCTTGCTGGATAGCGGGATTCAGGTGATTCATATCACCGGCGAACTGGATTGGGAACGCTCACAGCGGCAGGTCGGCGCCCTGGCGGAACACCCCCACTACCATGCCTACGCGTACTTGCACGAAGAGATGGGCCTGGCCTTCGCCGCGGCGGACCTGGCGCTTTGCCGCGCCGGCGCCAGCACCCTGGCGGAATTGCCCCTGTTTGGGCTGCCGGGCATCCTGGCGCCCTACCCCTACGCCTGGCGCTACCAGAAGGTGAACGCTGACTATCTCGCCGAACGCGGCGCCGCGGTCCGGCTCAACGACGAAGACCTGTCCGAAAAACTCTACCAAACCGTGTCCGACCTGATGCTTGACGACGCGCGATTGAAGGAAATGCGCGCCAAGTCGCAGGCACTAGCGAATCCCAAAGGCGCACAGCGATTGGCAAATCTATTGCGCGAAATCGGCCGGGGCTGACATGCTGGAATTGCGCCGCGGCGCTCGCGTTCATGTCATCGGCATCGGCGGCGCCGGTCTGTCAGCCATCGCCCGCATTTTGCTTGAGCGCGGCTGCGTGGTCAGCGGCTCTGACATGCAGTCCAGCGAAATCACCGAGCAGCTGGCAGCGGATGGCGCGCGCGTGTTTCAGGGTCATGCGGCGAGCCATGTACAGGGCGTCGACCTGGCGCTGGCCACATCGGCCGTCGGCGACAATCATATCGAGGTAGTCGCGGCAAAGGCTCTTGGCATTCCCGTATTTCGCCGCAAAAGTTTCATGCGCAGCCTGCTGCACGGCTGCGACACCATCGCGGTCGCCGGCGCGCACGGCAAGACGACCACCACATCAATGATCATCCATATCCTGGAGTCAGCCGGGGTAAGCCCGAGCTACATCGTGGGCGGATCCATGGGCGCCACAGGTAAGAATGCCGCTTTAGGCTGCGGAGATTCCTTCGTCATTGAAGCCGACGAATACGGCAACATGTTTCATGGCCTGGACCCAAACCTGGCGGTAGTAACGACCGTCGAACACGATCACCCCGATTTTTTTGAAACTCCTGACGACTTGACCAGAGCCTTTGAACGCTTCGTCAACTTGATCGCGGGCGATGGTATACTTGTAGCCTGCGCCGACGACCCGGGTGCGCGTAGGCTCGCCGAATCACGTCGCCGGGAAGGGTGCGCTGTCCGGACTTACGGTGTTGATGCCGCTGATGCGGACTGGCGCGCTGCCGATCTGGATTTCAGCGGCTCATCTACCCGATTTACCGTCGAACGAAATGGCGTGGCCCAGGGCGAAGTCAGCCTCGGCGTACCGGGCCTGCACAACGTACTCAACGCGCTGGCCGCCCTGGCTGCGGCCTATGAACGCGGCGTCAGCGTCAAGCAAGGCGCCGCGGCGCTCGGCAGTTTTGTCGCCACAGCGCGGCGCTTCGAAATCCGCGGCGTTCGTGACGGAGTAGTTGTCGTTGACGACTACGCGCATCATCCCACTGAGATCAAGGTCAACCTTCAGGCCGCCCGTTGGCGCTATCCGCAGCATCAAATTTGGGCCATCTGGCAACCGCATACCTTCTCGCGCATCAAACAATTCTGGTCCGAATTCCTGGCCGCCTTTGAGCAAGCCGACCAGGTGCTGGTCACGCCAATTTACGCGGCGCGCGAATCACCCATCGCCGGGGTGACCAGCGCCGCCCTGGTCGCGGAGATGCAATCCCGTCAGCCAGCGGCATACGCCCCGACATTCGACCTTGCGGTTGACAGGCTGCGCCGGTCGCTCCGCGCGCCGGCCGTCGTGCTGATCTTCAGCGCCGGCGACGCCAATGTCATCGCCGACAAATACCTGAATAGCCCGGTGTAAAGCCAATGCCATCGCCGGAATTGCCCTCGATTGACGGCTTGCCGCGCGAGCAGCCACTGGCGCGCTTTACCGCGGCGCGACTGGGCGGGCCCGCCGACTATCTTTTCGTAGCCAAGGATCCCGCCTACGAAGATACAATTGTGTTGCTGGAAGAAGCCTGGCGCCGCGACCTGCCCGTGACCGTCATCGGTGGCGGCGCCAATGTGCTGGTCGCTGACGCGGGCATTCGCGGGCTGACTATCATCAACCGCGCCACGGACATTCAGCTGCAACGTGTCGGCGACGCGGTCTTGCTGCAAGCGAGCAGCGGCGCCAATCTGATTCGCCTGGCGCGTTTTTGCCAGGAAAACGAGCTGACCGGCATGGAGTGGGCCATTGCCGTGCCCGGTACTTTGGGCGGCGCAGCGGTCAACAATGCCGGCGCGCACGGCAGCGACATCGCCAGCGCCTTGACGCGCCTTCTGGTCTACGATGCGGAGGGCGGAAAGCGCTGGCGCGATGTCGATTCCCTGCAATATGCCTACCGCTACTCCATGCTGAAATACCGTCAAGACCGGCGCTTCTTCGTCATGCGCGCCGAGCTGAGTTTGCGGCGCGACGACGCGGCGCTAATTCAAGAACGCATGGATCACAACAATGAATACCGCCGGATGACACAGCCGCCCGGCGCCAGCCTGGGCAGCATCTTCAAGAATCCGCCGGGTGACTACGCCGGGCGGCTGATAGAAGCGGCCGGATTAAAGGGCAAACGCCTCGGCGCGGTACAGGTATCGCCAGTACATGCCAACTTTTTTGTAAATCTGAGCGTCGACGCCAGCGCCAGCGACTATCTTGAACTCATTCAGCTTGTGCGCGCGGGCGTAAAAGAACGCTTCGGCGTCGTCCTCGAGCTCGAAATCCAAACGCTTGGCGAATGGCAGTGAATTTGCGCCCCAAGCCGTTTGCGCCCTATTTTGACCAAGTGTAAACTGAACCTCGTATTGACTGGAGGCATCATCCAACAGCCGGTGGACGACCCTACGTGGCAAGTCATGTCCAAGCGCACAGGCGACAACCCGACCGTGCACCTGGTGTGCTGCATCGGGCCGCGCCTGGCGCCGCGCCAAAGCTGTCGACAGCGGCGCGCCGTGAGCGTCGGCCGGTGGTATCGCGCTGGCGGGTCATCAGCGGCGTGCTCTTGGTCTTGTTTGGATTGACGCTTGTAGTCTTTTTCACCAGTGATGTCTTTTATGTGAGAGCAATTCAGGTGCGCGGCAACGATTTCATTACCCGTGAAGAGGTTTTTGCCTATTCCGAATTGGCCAACTACCACATGTTCTGGCTGGATCCGGCCGAAATCCGCCGCAACTTGCTGCGCTCGGCATCGGTAGCGGACGTATCAGTAGAAGTTGGCTGGCCGCCCGATTTGGTCACCTTGCTGGTGCAAGAAAGACAGCCGGCGGTTGTCTGGTCAAATGGCGGGCAAGAGACTTGGATAGATGTACAAGGGCGCGCTATGCCGGCCCGCGCGGAAATGCCCGGTCTGTTGCATGTGAATCTGGTGCGTGACGGCAGTGATCGCCCGCTGCCAGAGGCGAGGGACTTTGACAAGGATATGGTACTGGGCGCCTTGCGTCTCAGAGAGATTCTGCCGGAGGGCGGACATCTGGATTTTCATCCGGCGCACGGTTTGGGCTGGACCAATGACTTGGGTTGGCAAGTATGGATGGGGGCTGACTCGGCTGCAGTGATGAGAGAGAAAATCAAGATATACGAAGTGCTGGTGGGCAATCTTAGCAGTCGCGCAATTGACGTTGCCGAACTGAATATAGCGAATCCCGATGCACCGTTCTACAGACTGTTGTGGGGGCTATAGAACCGCATGGGCGACCTGGTAGTTGGACTTGACGTAGGCACGCACAAAATCTGCACTGTTGTCGGCGAGGTGCGGCCGGAAGATGTTTATGTCGTCGGCTTGGGCATCGAGCCGAGCGATGGCATGAAGAAGGGCGTGGTAAATGACGTGGGCGCCCTGTCGTCCGCCATCGCCAAATCGATCCGCAAAGCGGAAAAATCAAGCGGCTATGATATCAACCGCGCCTTCGTCAGCGTTGCCGGCAGCCACATCTCCTCGCTGACGAGCCGCGGGCTGGCCACGATTGTCGGCTCGCGCAGCGTTCAGGCGGAAGATCTGGAAAAGGCCATGAGCGTGGCGCGCAATATCGCCATCCCGCACAATCGCGAGATTCTGCATGTTGTGCCGAGAAGTTACACGCTTGACAGCCAGGACGGCATCCGCAGCCCGATCGGCATGCACTGCTTCCGGCTTGAAGTCGACGCGCATATCATCACCGCTTCAACGACCAGCCTGGCCAATTTGGAGGACGCGGTCGAGTCGGCCGGCGTTCTGGTCGATCGCTTTATTCTCAACCCGCTGGCAGCCGGCGATGCAGTCCTGACCGACCACGAGCGCGAGATGGGCGCTGTCGTTATCGACATCGGCGGCGGCACGACCGACCTGGCCATCTTCATTGACGGCACCGTCTGGCATACCGCAATCATTCCGGTTGGCGGCAACCACGTCACACAGGACATCACCTATTGGATGCGCGTGCCCTTCGGCTTGGCCGAACAAGTCAAGATACAGCGCGGTCATGCCGATATGAACGCTGTTAACGAGTCCGAAGTTTTCCCGGTTGAGCCCTTTGGCGGCGAGATCCTGCCCGTTTCGCGCCGTGACCTGGCGATGGTTATTGAGGCGCGCTTTGAGGAGATTTTTGAGCTGGTCGAAAAAGAGATCAAACGCTCCGGCTACGCAGGTTTGCTGCGCGCTGGCGCCGTCATCACGGGCGGCAGCTCACAACTGCCGGGTTATCGCGACCTGGCGTCGCGCATTGTCAACCTGCCCGTCCGCCTGGCCCATCCCGAGCGCATCACCGGCATGGCCGACACGCTCAAGAACCCGGCTTACAGCACCAGCGTCGGGCTGCTGCGGCTGGGCTTGGAAATGGACACCATGTCCGAGCCTGAATTGGCGGCCAGCATGGGCCTGCCGGTCGGCAACTGGGGGCGGCGGATGAACGACTTTCTGCGGCGCTTCTTGCCGCAAGATGAATAAGAATTGCCCGGCAAAATTAAAGTATATTATTGCCGCTGATTTGATTTGCAGTAGTTTTGAATACGCGTACAATGATTTCAATAACTTGCCGTACGCGTTGAGTTGATGCGCTGATTAAAAAGGGACGTCATCATGGTCAATGATTTGATTACAGGGGAAAACTTCGCGCAGATAAAAGTCATCGGCGTTGGCGGTGGCGGTGGCAACGCCGTTAACCGCATGATCAACGAGGGTTTGGGCGGCGTGGACTTCATCGCGGTAAACACCGATAACCAGGCGCTCATGCTCTCGAAAGCCAAGACGCGCGTGCGAATCGGCGATAAACTGACGCGCGGGCTCGGCGCGGGCGGCAATCCAGAAATCGGGCGCAAGGCGGCCGAGGAAAGCTCGGAAGACTTGCTCGAGGTGCTGCGCGGCTCCGACATGATCTTCGTCGCCTGCGGCATGGGCGGCGGCACCGGGACGGGCGCGTCGCCCGTGATAGCGCAGATCGCCAAAGAACTCGGCGCGCTGACCATCGGCGTCGTCACTCGCCCCTTTACATTTGAAGGCACACGCCGCGCTCAACTGGCGAAAACCGGTATTGAAGCGCTGAAGAGCCAGGTAGATACGCTAATCGTCATCCCCAACGATCGTCTGCTGCAAATGGCGGACAAGCGTTCAACGCTGCAGCAGGCCTTCTCGCTGGCGGATGATGTACTGCGCCAAGGCATCCAGGGCATCTCCGAGCTGATCACCGTGCCCGGACTCATCAACCTGGACTTTGCCGATGTTCGCACCGTAATGTCGGAAGGCGGCGCTGCCTTGATGGCGGTAGGTCGCGCGGCCGGCGACGACCGGGCGCGTTCCGCTGCCGAGATGGCGATCACCAGCGGCTTGCTAGACGTGACTATCGATGGCGCCCGCGGCATCCTCTTCTCGATAACGGGCGGCGCCGACCTGACCCTCTTTGAAGTTAACGAAGCGGCCGCCATCATCAAGGATAGCGCGCATCAAGAAAGTAATTTGATCTTTGGCGCGCACATCGACGAGAGCATGGGCGATGAGGTTCACATCACGGTAATTGCTACCGGCTTCGAGCGCAGTCGTCTCGAAACGACTATGCAAGAAGCGGGCGCCTTGCCAATCCGTCAAACGACGCCGCTGCCGCAGGCGCCACCTGTGCAACGACCGATTTATGAAGACGTGGAAGTTCAAGCGTCCCCCGACAGCGCGTCTACCAGCAGTGGCGGATCGTCCTTCCAAAGGAGCCGGATGGCGCCGCCGTCGCCGCCCCAAGAGGATCCGCGTACCTACGATAATATCGACCCCAAGAACACCGAGCTGCCGGCCTTCTTGCGGAAGCGCAATCGCCGCCAGTAAGGCCGCGGCAAGTTAAGACCAGGTTTGCAATTCGGGGTGGGCATGGCCCGCCCTTTTTGTTCCCAATCCGTAGGCATGGCAGGGGTTCCAGCCCAGACAAATTCACCGCGGACGATACAGTGTTGATAGAGTATTGACGAACTAACAGCGCCTATTTCAAACCGAACTCATGCAATTTCGACGACATAGAGATTAGGCAATCAACCGATTAAATGATAAAATGCGTCGTCGAATTCGCGCCCAAGAATTCACCACATTCTTGCAATAAACTTGGCCAGTGAAGCAACCAATTGCCAAGTTTGAACCAGTGTCTTTCTAAACTGCCATCATCGTCCACAATACGTTTCCACAGCTCAGGAGTCAGACCTCATGATTCAATCACAGACCGCCGTCAGCCAACTTCACGACCTCGGTTACAAGATTTTTCTTGATCGTTATGCCCAAAAGGACATGACTCGCAGCAGCTTGTCGGTCGGAGACACGGTGATTGTGGTCATCAACGCCAAGACCGGCCAGCGCGAAATCGGCACTGCGGTCGACATCGACCTGCCGCAAGTCACCGTACGACTGCTCGACGGCGAAAGGGTCGCGCGCGATCTGGAGCATGTCGACAAGCCTATTGAAACTGAGCCCGGGCAGATGATGGATCGCGTCGCGCGCGGCGTGGCTGAAACCGAGGCGACCCCTGAGAAACAAGATGAATGGGCGGGCAAGTTTCGCTGGCTGCTCGATGACTGGAAGTTTGTTCCGGGCGGGCGCATACTCACCGCCGCCGGCACGGACCAGGACCTCACCTTCTACAACTGCTATGTCATCCCCTCGCCCAATGACTCGCGTGAAGGGATCATGACCACCCTGACGCAGATGACCGAAATCATGTCGCGCGGCGGCGGGGTCGGCATCAACCTTTCGACCTTGCGTCCGCGTCATGCCTATGTCAAAGGCGTCAACGGACGATCCAGCGGCGCCGTGTCCTGGGGCGGCCTGTACAGCTTCGTCACCGGCCTCATCGAACAAGGCGGCAGCCGCCGCGGCGCGCTGATGCTGATACTCAACGATTGGCATCCGGATGTATTTAACTTCATCAATAGCAAGCGCCAATCGGGAAAGATTACCAATGCCAACATCAGCGTAGGCGTCTCCGATAAATTGATGGAGGCGGTAAAAGCCGATGCCAACTGGGATCTGGTCTTTCCCGACTCGCGGGATCCGGACTACGACGAACTTTGGGACGGCGATGTGGACACCTGGATTGCCGCGGGCAGGCAGGTCGTCCACTACAAGACCGTCAGAGCGCGCGAGCTTTGGGACGCGATTATCGAAAGCGCCTGGGCCAGCGCCGAACCGGGCGTATGGTTCCGCGAGCGCAGCAACAAAATGGCCAACAGTTGGTATTTCAATCCGCAAATCTGCACCAATCCTTGCGGGGAACAGCCGCTGGGCGCTTTCTCCGTCTGCAATCTGGGCGCCATCAACTTGTCGAAATTCTACGATTCGGTCAACCACGATGTCGCCTGGGACAAGCTGCGCCAGACGGTAGAGTATTCGACTCGTTTCCTCGACAACGTCATAGACACGACGCCCTATTTCTTCGAGGAAAATCGGGACGTGCAGATGTCCGAGCGGCGAGTCGGCCTGGGCACGATGGGCATCGCGGAACTGATGCTCAAGCTGGGCGTGCGCTATGGCAGCGATGAGTCGGTCGCGCTGATCGACGAGATATACCAGGCGATCGCGGTCGCGTCTTACGAAACGTCTAGTGATCTGGCGCGGGAAAAAGCCGCCTTCCCCATGTTTGACGCGGAAAAGTTTTTGGAGAGCGGCTTTATGCAGGGCATGCCGGAGCAGGTGCGCGAAAAGGTTCGTGAAAACGGCATTCGCAACGTTACCCTATTGACCCAAGCGCCGACCGGCACAACGGGAACCATGGTCAATACCTCCACCGGCGTGGAGCCGTTCTTCTCCTGGGTCTATTATCGCAAGAGCCGCCTGGGTTTGCACGAAGAGCAAGTGCCGATTGTGCAGGAGTGGTATGAGGCGCATCCGGAGGCCGAGGAGCTGCCTGACTACTTCGTCACCGCCATGGACCTGGCGCCGCAAGAGCATGTCAAGGTGCAAGGCGCCTTCCAGCGATGGATTGACAGCGCCATTTCCAAGACCTGCAATGTGCCCAATGACTACTCCGTCGAGCAGGTCAGCGAACTTTTCCAGTATATGTACCAGCTCGGCTGCAAAGGCGGCACCATTTACCGCGACGGCAGTCGCGACGAGCAAGTGCTCATGCTCAAGGGCGATGAGCGCGCCGAAAGCGAGATGGAAGACCTCCACTCAGCGACTGCCGCCGAAAACGCCGAGCCCGCCACAACACCCCATCGCGTCTATCCGCGTCCCGAGCGTTTGCAAGGCACATCGGTGAAAACGCAGACGCCTTTTGGGAAGGCCTATATCACCATCAACCGCGATGACCAGGACAATCCCTTTGAAGTATTCATCGCCATCGGCAAAGCCGGCAGTGATATCCAGGCCGATGCCGAGAGCCTGGGCCGCATGATTTCGCTGCAACTGCGGACGACCGCGCCGCATAATCGCCGCGAGATGCTCAAGCTGATCATCGAGCAGTTGCAGGATATCGGCGGCGCGCGTCCAATTGGTTTCGGGCCCAAGCGCGTGCTCTCCTTGCCCGATGCGGTAGCGCGCGTCTTGCAGATCGAGTTCTTCCCGGAGGAAGCGCCGCTGCAATTGGACCTGCCCATGCAAGGCGGAAGCGCGCCCCTTCAATTGGCCGAGGACGAAGGCGGCACGACAATCAACTCGTCAATATCCGGCGCGGACATGTGTCCGTCTTGCGGAACAATCACGCTGATCCGCGCTGAAAATTGCCGCAAATGTCTGACCTGTGGCTACAGCGAATGCTAGAGTACCTTGCCGACACTTAGATTTGCGAAACAACTCATCATCATCATACTCATGGCATCTGCGCTCTACTTTATCGCATTCGTCAGCGCTGCTCACATTGTCGGCACAATCGACACGACGCAGGAAGCCGATGCCATTATCGTGCTGGGCGCCGGCCTGCTTCGCGACGGACGCCCCGGCTGGGCCCTGACCAGACGCAGCCTGCAAGCCGCCGATCTTTGGCGCGCGGGCATTGCGCCTTACATCATTTGCACCGGCGGGCAGGCGGAGTCTTATCCCCGTTCTGAAGCCGCCGCCTGTCGCGAAATCTTGCTCGCTGCCCAAGTGCCGGCCAGAGCGATCTTGCTGGAAGGGCAAAGCCGCAGCACCGAGGAGAATGCCATCTACAGTCGGCGAATCATGGATGGCAAGGGCATTACCGATGTGGTCTTGGTCAGCGACAGTTACCACATGCTGCGCGCCAGCTGGCTATTTCAGCTGCAAGGCATCGCGACCTATCGCAGCCCAGTGCAGGCGCAGCGCATTCGCTCGCCTCTGTCGTATCCCTTCTCGCTTAACCGCGAGTTTGTCGCCTTCAATTGGCAGCTAGTCAAGGAAACCTTCCAGATACCCGTTACGCACTTGAAAGGCATCTGAGGGGCATCGGCGCCGCCTACCCGCTGGCCGACATTGAATTTGCGCCAGGCAGGTTGTGCACAAAATCCTAACTTATGCAGTAAGAAGCTGGAGATTATGATGAAATCTTATGTATGTATCGGGGCGCCATATTATCTGGGAGAGTCCTTGCCCGATCGTCGCGAAGTGGAAGCCCTGCGCAAAGCAGGCATCGCGGACGATCTGGACGCCGAGTGGGTCGACATTGAGCCGGACTTCGCCCGGTGGAATGATGCTGTGGTCGCGGTTAATCGCGCCCTGGCCGAGGCGATTCAGGCGCAGAGCGACAAGACTCCGTTGGTGTTTGCCAATGATTGCACGAGTTGTCTGGGCATGGTCAAGGGCTTGGAGGCTAAGTCGCCCACGGTGCTCTGGTACGACTCGCACGGCGATTTCAATACGCCCGAAACAACGCCCAGCGGATTCCTCGGCGGCATGCCCCTGGCGGCGCTGGTCGGCCGCGGCAATCAGCACTTAATGCAGGGCCTTGAGTTGCTGCCGATTAACGAGTCGGACGTGATTGTAACCGATGTTCGCAACCTGGATCCCGAAGAAGGCGACATGCTGCGCGCCAGCAAGGTCAAGATTTTCGAATCTCTTGACGCCCTGCACGCGGCTGAGCTGCCCAAGAAACCCTTGTACATTCACTTCGACACCGATGTGGTCGACTGTGCCGAGATGCCCGCCATGAGCTATCCCGAGCCCGGCGGCCCCAGCCTGCAGGAGAGCATTGAATCCTTGAGGCTCGTGACGGCGCGAGGCAACGTGGCGGGCGTTCTTTTCAGCCTCTGGAATGGCACGCTCGCTGGCGCCGACGAAGCCATGGCTGCCACTCTCGAGTTGATCCGCGCCCTGAAATTGGTTTAGGAATCGCGCGCCCACGACTTGCGCCCGCGCATATTCGGGCTTATGCTCAATTTGGTAAACCCGGAAGGCAAACGACCTTGTACGCTGATAATGAGATCCTGTTTCCTCACTACGCCATCCCGGCGCTGCGCAACACCCGCGGCGAGCCCTGGCGGCAGTTGATCGACAAAATTTCCGCCAAGAGCGAAACCAGCATTGAAGTGATCGCGTTGATGTCAGTCATGATCGAACTCAATGGCTGTTTGGGCTGTGAAACGGACAGCTACCGAGCCATGCGCGGCTGCACCGCCTGCGCGCAGCAAACCTTGCGCCGCTTCAAGGGCAGCGACGAAGAACTAATCAGCTTGTACGAGTCGTCCGTGCATAGACTGCGCGCACTCGACCTCGCTTTGGACGCTTGACGCGGGCCCGCGCCGAATCAGAGTTGACAGCAATCGAGTTGCCATGTTAAACTTCGTGCCCGCGCGGATAACAAATCCACGCTGGTTAGGCTTGTAACAATCAACTGAAGGGTCGTGCACCGATAGCAAATTCACCGCACAGGATCAACAGCAATATTCGCGGCGTGCGTGAAGTCCGATTGATTGACGATACCAACACCAATATTGGTGTCGTGGGCATAGGTTACGCGCAAGATCGAGCTGACGACGCAGGCTTGGATCTAGTAGAGGTTGCGCCGAAAGCCAACCCACCGGTTTGCCGGATTATGGACTATGGCAAATTCCAGTATGAGCAGCGGCGCAAGGAGCGCAAATCGAAAAAGAATCAGATCAAGGTGACGGTCAAGGAAATCCAGCTGCGTCCCAAGACAGATGAATACCATCTGCAATTCGATATCAAGCGCGCCGAAAAGTGGTTGCTTGAAGGGAAAAAGGTGAAGTTCCGCGTGCGTTTCCGCGGGCGGGAAATCACCCATCAGCATATTGGCCGCGACCGCCTTGGACGAATTGAAGCAGCGTTAAAAGAAGTAGGCGTGGTAGAGCAGTGGCCTAACATGGAAGGCAGAGACATGCTCATGATATTGGCGCCGACCAAGGAAACCAAGCAAAGCACGGAGAGGCAATAGTGCCACGCAAGAAAAAGACGACCAAGTACAAATTGAAGACGCACAAAGCTACCGCCAAGCGTTTTCGTATGACGGCTACCGGCAAAATCGTTCGCACCAAGGGCGGCAAGAGTCACTTGCGCCGACGGTCGGCCAAGCGCGTCAAGCGTCAATGGGACAAGTCATTGGAAGTTGGCGAAAAAGCCATGCGGCGCCGCATTCGCCGGCTAGCGCCCTATCTCGGCAAATACAAGGCCAACCCGCCCGCGTAGACTAGGCACATTGATCGCGATCTTATGCCCGGCGCAACCGAGCGACGGGTCGTTCAGGTACGGAGAATTCTCATGGCAAGAACCAAGACAGGTTTCGTCAGGCGCCGCCGCCACAAAAAGGTACTGAAGCTAACCAAGGGCCAGTGGGGTACGCGCAGCAAGAACTTCAAGCGCGCCAACGAGGCGATGATGCGCAGCCTGTGGTACGCCTACCGTGACCGCCGCCAGCGCCGCCGTCAATTGCGCCGCCTGTGGATTCAGCGGATTAATGCCGCCGCCCGCATCAACGGGCTGAAATACAGCCAGCTGATGCACGGACTCAAAAAAGCGGGCGTAAGCCTGGATCGCAAGAGTCTGGCCGGCATCGCGGTACACGATGCGCAGACCTTCAGCAAGATCACAGATGTCGCCAAGCAAAGCCTCTAGCGAGACTTCCAAAGATTATCACCAGCCGAAGGGTCGGGAAACTGACCCTTTTTCAATTCCGAGAGCCGGACATGGATGCCATCAGCAGCACCCAGAACAAACGTGTGCGCTACGTCAAGTCGCTGCAGACCAAGGCGCGGCTGCGGCGCAGCGAACGGAAACTGGTGCTGGAAGGCGACCGCCTTATCGCAGACGCATTCTCCAGCGGAGGCCGTCCGGACCTGGCGCTGTACTCGCTGGAAAACGCCGACTTCCAAGTGATCGCTCAGTTGCAGAATTGCAAATGCGAACTGCTTCCCGTGAGTACTGAAGTCCTGTCCTTCGCCAGCGATACACAGCAGCCGCCCGGCATCCTGGCGGTGTTCGCGATTCCGAAACCGCCGATCCCGAATCCAACGTCGCGCGTCCTGATTCTTGACGCAGTCCGTGAGCCCGGCAATCTGGGAACGATCATGAGGACAGCAGCCGCGGCTGGCGTCGAGCTCGCGATTCTGGCGCCCGGTTGCGTAGATCCCTACAATTCAAAAGTCCTGCGTGCCGGCATGGGCGCGCATTTTCGCCTCCCGGTGGTCGAGGCATCCTGGCCCGAAATTGCGAACTTCTGCCAAGATCTGACTGTCTACGCATCAAGCGCTGAGTCGGACTGCGACTACGCGGCCGTGGATTGGCAGCGCGAGTGGGCGCTGATTTTGGGCAACGAAGCGCGCGGAGTCAGCCAAAAGGCGCGCGCTGTGGCTGACCAGGTCATCGCGATTCCGATGTCCGACGCCGCGGAATCGCTCAATGTCGCCAGCGCCGCCGCCGTTTTTCTATTCGAAGCCAGGCGACAGCGCCGCCGCCCGAGTGTCTCGTAAGACTGTGGGGCGAAACCTCTTCAATAGCAGCAAGCGCTGCGGTAGACTAGCGCGGTTGCAGCAATAGGCGAGTAGCAGGAGATTGCGATACATGGCCATTGAATTTGACCTTGTCGTGCTGGGCGCCGGTCCAGGCGGTTATGTTGGCGCCATCCGCGCCGCCCAATTGGGGCTATCGACAGCGATCGTCGAAAAGAAGTATTGGGGCGGCGTGTGCCTAAACGTCGGCTGCATCCCGTCCAAAGCGCTGTTGCGCAACGCCGAACTGGCTTACATCTTGCAGCATCAGGCCGATGCGTTTGGCATCAGCGGCGACTTCTCTTTCGACTACGGCAAAGCCTTCAAGCGCAGCCGGCGCGTCTCCAACGGGCTGACCAAAGGCGTGCAATTCTTGATGCGCAAGAACAAGATCAAGACTTACGAAGGCTGGGCGACCATTGAAGACGCCAACAGCCTTACCGTGGCTCTCAACAACGGCGACAGCGAAACGATTAGCTTCAAGAACCTGATTATCGCAACCGGCGCTTCCACAAGGCTGATTCCGGGCACGGCGCTCAGCGAGCGCGTCGTGACCTACGAAGAGCAGATCATGGAGGACAAGTTGCCCGCCAGCATCGTAATCGCGGGCGCCGGCGCGGTCGGCGTTGAATTTGCTTATATCATGCGCAATTACGGCGTCGACGTGACCATGGTCGAATTCTTGGATCGCATACTGCCGCTGGAAGACCCGGAGGTCAGCGCAGAACTGGCCAAAGCATTCGAGAAGCTCGGCATCAAGATTTTGACGGGCGCCCGCGTCGACTCCATCAAGGACCAAGGCGAGCAGGTCGAGGTCGATGTCAGCCACCATGACGGCTCGCAGGAGACCCTGCAAGCCGAGCGCGTCTTGCAAGCCATAGGCTTTGAACCTCGCGTAGAAGGCTATGGGCTGGAGAATACCGGCGTCGAACTCAATTCGCAGGGCGGCATCGAAATCAATGAGAAAATGCAGACCAGCTTGCCGCATATATACGCCATCGGCGATGTGACCGCCAAGCTGATGCTGGCGCATGTGGCCGAGACCATGGGCGTCGTTGCCGCGGAGAATATCGCCGGCGCGCCGACTGTGACCCTCGACTTTGACATGATGCCGCGCGCCACCTACTGCCAGCCGCAGGTCGCCAGCTTCGGCTACACCGAGGAGCAAGCCGAAGCGCGCGGCTATGAGATCAATGTGGCCAAATTCCCCTTCCAAGCCAATGGCAAGGCGCGGGGAATGGGCGACGCCACCGGCTTTGTCAAAGTGATCAGCGACAAGAAATACGGCGAAATCCTGGGCGCGCACATGATCGGCCACGATGTCACCGAGCTGCTGCCCGAGCTGACTTTGGCGCGATCCGCCGAGCTTACGCCACAAGAAATCGCCCGCAATGTTCACGCTCACCCGACGCTCAGCGAAGCCTTAAAAGAAGCCGCGCACGGCCTGGAAGGTCATTTTCTGAATTTGTAGCCGGGCTGGTATTGCGCGGACAATGCGCCAAGCGGTGACGTCAGTTGATGCTGATTATTGCGGCCAGCAATCGACGATCAGGCTGGTATAGTTGAGTTGCCCGTCAGCGTTTCGCGCGTCATGATTGGCGGAACGGCCGACGAAGCCGTCTTCCGCGCTCCACATTCGTTGATGAAACTGCCCTTCCGCGTCAAAGTATTCCAGCAATTCAAATTGATAGGCCTGTTTGCGCATCAGCTCGCCAATCAGATCACAAGTGTAAAGCACTTTGTGATCGCTGGCGCCGACTCCGATTCCGCCCGGTCGCACGCTTCTGATGTAATCAGCATCGGGATGATATCCGTCCGGCACGGCGATTCGGACGCGCCCGCCCGGCGACAGATAGTCAGCCGCCATATGCAGGAAGCGCGCTAGTTCCGCGGTCGAGAGATGCTCAAATACATGCTCGGCCAGCATTCTGTCGATCGATGCCGGCGGAAATAGCGCCCGCCAATGGTCGCTGTTGCGTAGATCAAAGGCCGGCATATCGGTGGCGATCCAGCCCTCATATCGAGTCTGACCGGCGCCCATGATGATTTTCACCGGACTGTCCGACTGCAGCGCTCGCCGTACTTCATCGCGGACGCGGCCCTGATCGCGCGCAAGCTGCTGTCTACGACGCAAAGCCCGCAGCAGCGGCGCATAAATGGGGCGCAACAGCCGCTTGAAACGCGATTCTGACACGCTAATCTTCAATCGTGAATGCCATGATGGGCAAAATCGAGCCAATTTCCCCCGTGGTCATGTCCTCTCCGGTGACTTTTGCGCTGGGCTGATGCCGGTCGTAGACGATGACAACGACCCGGTATTCGCCAGGCGCGAGGCCGGCCGTCGGCAACTCGACGACGTACCACTTTAGCACGTTGCTGTAGAGATGGCGGTCCGGCGCCTGCCATACATTTTGCCAGTCCTTTGTGATGATCTGAATCGAAACGTTGTATTTGTGGAGCAACTCTTTGTCAGCTACTTCCCAGCCTGTCACGACGCGAATGACGCCGTCATCGGCGCGCAACTCGGCGAATTTATCGACGATTTGAATGCCATTCTCATAGTGAATCGGCTGGTATTCACGGTCGCAGTCTAGCGCCTTGTCGACGTAGCGCCGCACAAATAGAGTAGAGACGTCGATAACGACATCGCAGGCGCTGTAGGACTGCCGCAAGTAGTCATCGACTAGCGCCAGATTTCTGGGCGGCGAGAGCGGGTTGTGAGTGAAAAGGAGGTATGGATGGTCGTCCAGTTTCCGCGGCAGATCAGCTGCCAGGGTTTCCGCGTCAAAGCCGGCTGGCACGAAAACGCCATCTATTCCCAGCAAGGTTTCCATATAGTAATCCGCTGTAGATTTGCCGCGCTTTCCGCGCGCATTGACAAAGTCGGTGCGGGTGAAGCCAAGGACAAAGTCCTGCGTTTCAGTCTCGCCTTTCAGCGTATCCACATATTCGGCGAGTGGCGGATATGCGCTAACGATCCCCACCGTGCCTTGGTACTCCAGATAGCCGTCAGCGCGCCGCAGAGCAAAACCAGACGCCAGATAGGCCGTCAAAATCAGCGGCGCAATCCAGCGCGGCTTGAACCAGGCCAGGCTCCAGCCAATCACCATGATCCACATGGACCATGTCACAAAAAAGTAGCGCGAGCGGCGCAAGGGAATCAGGCCGACCGCCTCGTTTGCGGTCAGCAGGAGTAGCAATACAGCGGCTGCCAGCCACAAAAAGGGGAATATGCGGCGCAGCGAGTCGCCTTGGCGCGCGCGAAACAAGGCCGCTGCCATCACTGCTAGCAGAACAATCCAGCTGCCGTTGCTGAGGAAGCGGACGAAAATGTCAGTCGCTTGCTCCAATGTAACAGCGTCATAAGCCGTGTCAAACTTGGCCGACAGACCATGCATCGTTACGGGCAACCAGGGCAGGAACAGCAAGCCGGCGACGATCATGGCGAGCGACGCTTTAATCCAGGTTCTGTTCGGTTTCGCAAAAAGAAAGTGATAACTTCCCAAAGCCAAAAGAAAGAAGATTGAGAACGGCTGCGTATACAGCAGGGCCGCCGCGCCAAGCGTCAGTCCGGCCCAATGATGCCAGCGCGCTCGTTGTCCCGAGCGAATGAGGAAAAAGTAATGCCAGGCCAGCGCCATTAGCAGCATGAACTGCAGGGAATACATGCGAATCTCGTGCAAGTATTCCAGCCAGAATACGTTTAAGCCGAGGAAGGCGGCAGCCCAAAGGCCCGTCCAGCGGTCGACGAAGTCCGCCCCAAGGCGAAATGTCCAGGCCAAGGCGATCACGCCAAAAAACAGCGGCAGGCAGCGCAGAGCGACGTGATGCCAACCCACGAGCGTGCCCCAGCCGGCGAGCAATTCAAAAAACAAGGGCGTATGCTTGGGGCTGTGTTGGCTAACCGAGTCTAAGATGTCAAGTGGGGAAAAGGGCCCGGTCACCCCGCCAGCGTGGCTGATCGAGGTCAGTTCGTCGTACCAGATCAAATCTGCGCCCAAGCCTTGCGCCGCCAGGAAGGTCGCCAGCAGCAGCAGCGGAATCATCAAAACCCACGGGGAGAAGGCCTGAAGATGAAGGTCTCGGGATGTTCTACGTTTAGCCATCCGCTAGCCTTCAATGGTGAACGAGAAGACGGAATGAAGATCGCTCGAAAGCCCGGAGGCCGAGTCAACCCCCGCTACCTTCTTGACGGTATCGCGATCGTAAAGGATAACCATTACGCGGTAGCCGCCCGCGGGTAAATCGGCGGTTGACAGTTCAACCACGTACCAGGGCAAGATGTGGTCGTACAGGTGCCGATCAGGCGCCTGAACTACGCTCTGCCAATCTGTCGAAATGATCTGAATCGAGACATTGTACTCGTCGAGCTGTGCCTCGTCGGCAACCTCCCAGCCGGTAACGACGCGAATCGACTGCTTCTGCCTATCGAAATCCGCAAACCTGTCGGTGACCTTGACTCCATTGTCGTATTCAATCGACCGCAATTGACGGCCGCAATCGAGCGTATGGTAGTTGTAGCGCCGCGCGAATATGCTGTCCGTATCCACGACAACTTTGCAGGGAGAGTACGTTTCTTCCAACAAGGTCCGCGCTTCATTGAAGTTTGCGGGCAAGTCATGCGGTTGGTAGACGAAGGTCAGATAGGGGTATTCACCCACTCGCCGGCTAAATTCTTCGCGGAGTTCGTTTCCCTGCAGCCCGGTCCAGATGAAGGCGCCATTAACGCCCAGCACAGTTTCAGAATAGTAGTCCACGGTGCTGAATCCAAATCGCAGACCGTCGTTCAAAAACGACGCCTGCGTGAAACCAAGAATGGCTTCGTAGGGACGGGTCTTGGAATGAAGAGCATCGGCGAAACGATGAAGTGGAGGATGTGCCGGGAGCAAGGAATGGTGGCCGGCGTATTTCCAATGCTCCCCTTGCTGATAAATGCCGTAGCCGGCGACCATCCACACGATCGCGAATGCGGTCGCGATGACGCGCCAACGGGGAATCGACGTGAGAAAACACGCCGAGAGTAAGATGCCTAGGGTCAACGGCACAAGAAAGTATCGCAGCCGACGCGTCGATACAAACGGGTCAAACGCATGGAACAACAGCAGCGAAATCGCCACAGCGGCAAATATCAGCAACAGCCGCGAAATCGACCGAGATGGCTTCCGCCAAAGTGCCCACCCGGCCGCGACTACGACAACCACCCATAAGAAGTCAACGCCGTTTGCCATTACGCGCGCCAGTATCGGGATCAACTCCAAGGAAGAAAGCGCCTCTGCTTGTACCGAACGACTGTTGGTCGCCTCGGAGACGCCTGATAAGACCAGCGGTAAGTACGGTAGAAAAATAGCAACACCCGCGCCCCAGGCAATGATCACGCGCCACCAGCGGCGGTCTCTTGCCACTAGCAATAGATGATGAAGGCCAAGACCGAGCAGCACAAACGGAGAAAAGGGATGCGTGTAGAGCAAAGCAGCAGTTGTAGCGATAAAACTGGCCCAGGTGGTCGCGTCCGCTTTGGCGCCATCAACCAGTCGCCAATACTGCCGCAAGTGGACAATGCTCAGCAGCAGCCAAAGGCTGTAGTTTCGCAGCTCATGAAAGTAAATGATGATGATTGCGTTGCTGGCATACAGTAAGGCGGACAGCCAAGCGCTTCGTCGGTCGAAAACGTCCGCCGCGAACCGGTACAGGCAAGCTATCGACAAGACCCCAAACAGCAGCGACAGATAGCGGAGCGGCACCTGCGACCAACCCACGAGTTGCGCCCAGCGCGCCCCGATTACGTAATACAAGGGAACAAGGTCGGGTTGATGCCGCACGATTTTCGCGACGATCTGCGCAATACTGTATGGAGGGTCCTCCGCCCCCATTGCCGCGACCGACGCCATCTCATCGACCCACAGTATGTCGACGTTCAGCTGCGCCGCGCCCAGCGCAAAACCCAAGAGCAGAACGGGCGCCATAGCGGCAAGATAAATCTTGTCCAGTCGGGTCACAGTCTGTCTCTTAGCGGCGCCTAGCATGGTACTCCGGCTTCAAGAAACCGTACTGCCAAAGACTCTGAAATGCGCCCCGTTTGTACACTCGATCACGCCACACGCCCTCCAGCGTGAAACCCGCCTTCTTCAACAGCGCGGCGGAGGCGACGTTGCCCTCGACAACATCCGCTTCAACGCGATGCGCTGCGAGCGTATCAAAGCAGAATTGCAGCACGGCGCGGACGGCTTCGGACATGATGCCCTGACGCCAATAATCCGAATGCAGCTCGTAGCCGATCTCCACGCGCTGATGACGTCTGTCGAAAAGGTGAAAGCCGCAGGATCCGATCATCTGCTTCTCCGGCTTAAGCGTAAGACCCCAACGAATTCCCGACTTCTCGACGAATATCCGGTCCGCCCATTCGACGATCTCGCGTCCCATATCTTCTTGTGGCGCGCCTTCAAAGTCGATCAAATAGTCGAGTACGCCCGGACTGCGCCAAACCGCCATCCAGTCGTCGAGATCGTCGGCGGTGATGCGCCTCAGCGTCAGCCGCTCAGTTTCAATCGTCGGTACTTCGCAGAATTGGAATTTCACCGATTATCCTTCGCGCCAGGCTGCCGTTACGAATAGCAGCAGTTGAGCCCTCAAAGAAATCGTTTGGACGCAACCGCTGGGCGCTGGCTACGCAAGCTACAGCCGCTCCGCGACAATTTCGGCAATATCGACGACTTGAGGGCCACCCTCTGTCTCGTTTCTCGCATCTTCCAGCATGCGCATGCAGAAGGGGCAGCCGACCGCCAATGCTTCGGCCCCGGTGGCGGCCGCCTCCCGGAAGCGTTCCGAGCTGACTTTCCCGTGGCCCGGCTCCTCTTCTTTCCAGAATTGCGCGCCACCCGCGCCGCAGCAGAATGAATTCTTGCGATTGCGCGGCATCTCGATCAAGGGAGCGCCAGAGGTCTTCAGCACATTACGTGGCGCGTCCGCCACATCATTATGACGCGCCAGGTAGCAAGGATCGTGGAAGGTCACGTTGCTCCAGCGCGACGCGCTCGCGCCCTCCGGCAGCTTGCCCTGCGCGATCAACTCGGCGATCAATTCACTGTGGTGCACTACCTCATAGTTACCGCCAAAGTCGCTGTATTCCTTAGCAATATTGTGCAAGCAGTGCGGGCAAGTGACCACGATACGCTTGGGCTTGAGCTCAGACAAGGTCTCGACGTTGGAATTCGCCAGCTCAAAGTACAGGTATTCATTGCCCGCCCGCCGCGCCACATCGCCTGTACAACGCTCTTCATCACCCAAGATGGCGAAATTCACGTCCGCCGCGCTCAGCAGCTTCACCAGCGCTCGAGCCGTACGCTGCGCCAGCGGGTCGTAACTGACCGCGCAGCCAGTCCAATAGAGCAGGTCAAACGCGGGATTTTCGGCCACGGTCGGCACGGCGAACTCTAGTCCATCTGTCCAGGCGATGCGCGGCTCGGCGATTTTCCAGGGATTGCCTTCACGTTCCATGCCATTGAAGGCGCCCTGCAACTCGCTGGGAAATTCACTCCGCATCAGCACGGCATCACGCCGGATATCGAGGATGTCGAACATCGGCTCGTTGCCGACCGGGCAAATATCAATGCAAGCGCCACAGGCTGTGCAAGCCCATAAGGCTGATTCGCTCAGCAAATTGCCAGCCAGCGGCCAGTCCGATTCCGCTCCCTCAGCCAGGCCGTCCCAATGGTCTTTGATGTGGAATCGCTTGTTGACTTCAAGCGCCGCGGGAGATAGCTCCTTGCCGGTCAAATAAGCCGGGCAGACATCTTGACAGCGGTTGCACATGATGCAGGCGAAGCCGTCCAGAATTTGGGTGCTGTGCAAATCTTCAAGCCGTCCCGCGCCAAATTGCTCGATCTCATCGTCCTCGAAATCGAGCGGCGTCAGCGCGCCCAGCGATGTCCGTCGCGGTCGCGTCAAGAAATTGAGCGGCGCCATGAATAGATGAGCGTGTTTGCTCTGCGGAAAGTAGGGCAGAAATAGCAGGATCCCGCCCAGGGCGACCCACCAAAACAAGTGCCGCAGGACCTCCAGCGCATCGGCATTCAGGCCCGTCCAAACTACTGACGCGGCTGAGGCGAAGGGCATATAGCCGTCATAGCCGGCTTGGGCAAGGGCTACCGACTCGCCCAAAAAACGCGCCCCAACGTGCAACAGGATGAAGACCGCGACGATCAGCGAGTCTAATTTGACAGCCCCGGCCGCGACCCGCTTATGCAACAGAATATTGTCGTGAAAGCTCAGGTCGGCTTTACTAGGCAGTAGCAAGCGCCGCAGTAGAAAATAGACCATACCCAGCAGCACAACCATACTCAGTACATCGCTGAGCAGACGAAATCCGTCATAAGCCGCGCCAGCAGAATGCAGCTGGCTTTCGAAGGCGGGCGCGAAGCCGATAAGAAGATCAACCGCGTTCACCAGAAAATACCAGGTGAAACCCAAGACGACGCCCCAGTGGATCACGCTGGTCAAAGGGCGCGTTTTCAGCGTCGTTCGCTGCGTCAGATAAGCGCTGAGCGCCGAGAATGCCCTGCGAATAATGCCGTCGAATCCCAGCTGGCCCTGGCCGCGCCCGATGATCAGAAACATCTCTTTGAAGCCGGCGTAGCTTGCGCCCAAGGCGAACAACGCCAGCAAGAGAAAAAGCATTTTTTCGACGTCAGTCAGCATAGACTTAGGCTTTCCGGGCGCTTGAGGACCACAAAACGTCGCGCGCCAATTCAGTTTACCATTGCCTTAGTTTTTCACCAATCAACCAGCATTGATTTGCGCCCCGGCAGCCAGGCAGTTGCCGGGCGGATCTGCCGCAACATTGAAGCCGTCGCCCTATGCGAGGTTGCAGATGCGCTGGCCTTCTGTAGAATGACTTTGGAAACGCAGGCAAATCCAGGAGCAGCGACCATGATTGACTTTTCACCCATGCGTGATGGCGACCTTAGCTTCATCGACTATGCGGCGCAGGCGAACATTGGCCCGGCCGAGCTAAAAGCCCTCAGCGACGAGAGTATCGACTACATGCTGGGTCTTGTCGACGGCTTGAGCGATACCGATATCGTGTTCTCACCGGAAGATGCCGAGGCTGACGATCCTTTCGCGGTTGAAGGCGAGGAGACCATCGGCTGGAATTTCGGCCATCTTATCGCCCACGTGACAGCCAGTTCCGAAGAAGGCGCCGCTTTGAGTTCGCTTCTGGCGCGTGGCGTCCCGGCTTCAGAGCGCCCGCGTTATGAGACGCCCTGGCGCGATATCAGGACTGTCGCTCACGTGCGCCAGCGCCTGCTAGAGAGCCAGCGCATGCGCAACGCCTACCTCGAAACCTGGCCCGACGCGCCCCTGCTAGATGTAGTTCGCGATGTGTCGGAGCGCTTTACCGCCAGATTCGGCGAGATGAATGCGCCGGCTGCCTTTCTTTTCGCGCTGTCACACGAGGTCGGCCACTACGAGCAAATTGAAGAGGTCAAGCGACAGGCGCTGGCCGTCCGCGCGACAGCCGGCTGAGCGCCCAACACAGTTCAACACGAGACGTGATGTCGACAGCCGACCCCGGAGACGCGATGAGTAAAAGTGTCACTCCACGCACGCCCAAGGGCTTTCGAGATTTCTTGCCCGAAACCATGCTGCGGCGCAACTATGCGCTCGATAACATCACGGACGAGTTTCATCGCTTCGGTTTCGAGCCGATCGGCACGCCCATCCTTGAGCTGCATGAAACACTATTCGGCAAGTATGGCGAAGACGCCGAACAATTGATCTTCACCGCGCAGCATGGTCGCAGCACGCGTGAGCCCCTGGCCATGCGCTATGATCTGACAGTCCCCTTGGCGCGCGTGGTTGGGCAATACGAAAATCAACTGAACTTTCCCTTCAAGCGTTATCATATTGCGCCGGTTTTCCGCGGCGAACGACCGCAGCGAGGTCGATACCGCGAATTTTGGCAATGCGACGCGGATATCGTTGGCGTGCTCGGCATGAGCGCCGATGCTGAAATCGTCTCGCTAATGCAGCGCATATTGAGCCGACTCGGCTTTCCGCAATTCCAGATCAAGATCAACCATCGCAAACTGCTGGTCGCCATCGGCGAATTTTCCGGCGTGTCCAATGAGCAGCTGCCCGATCTCTACCGCAGCGTCGACAAGTTCGACAAAATCGGCGCGGAGGGCGTAAGGCGAGAATTGACCGAGCGCGGCATCGCAGCCGATGCCGTCAGCCGGATGATGGACCTGATCCAGGCAAAAGCGGCGGGCGCTGGCAGCCTGGATCTCATCGCCGATGCCATCGGTGAAGACGATAACGGCGTCTCCGAGCTGCGCGAATTGGCGGCGCTCTTGGCCAAGGCCAAGGTCCCGCCGGCTTGCTACGAATTCGATTTCACTATGGCGCGCGGCCTCGGCTATTACACCGGCCCAATTTTTGAAACGGTCATCTCCCAGCCGAACTTGGGCAGCATCACCGGCGGCGGTCGCTATGACAATCTGATCGGCATGTTTCGCCGGCAAAGCCTGCCCACGACCGGCACCTCGTTCGGCATTGAGCGCATTATAGACCTGATGGACGAACTCAACCTCTACCCCGGCCACCTCGGCGGCACGCTGGTACAAGTGCTGGTGACGGTGTTCAACCAGGATACGCGCGGCGCCTCCATGCGGGTCGCGGACAGCTTGCGACAAGCTGGAATCAATACCGAACTCTATCTGCCATCGCGCAAGCTGGGAAGACAATTTCAATTCGCAAACAAAAAAGGGATCCCGTTGGTCACCATCATCGGGCCCGATGAGCTCGCGGCTGGAGAGGTCAAGCTGCGGCGTTTGGCCGATGGCAGCGAGACGACAGTCGCATCGTCTGGCGCGGCCGTGGCGGCGCTTAAGTTGCTGTCGCAAACACCGTGATTTCACTTCCGCGCTCGAGCGGCATCCTCCTTCACCCCTCGTCGCTACATGGCGCCTATGGCATCGGCGATCTGGGCGCCGGCGCTTACCGCTTTGTCGACTGGCTGGAGGCTCAGGGACAATCCATCTGGCAAGTGCTGCCGCTGGGACCCACCAGCTATGGGGATTCGCCCTATCAGACGCTATCGGCTTTCGCCGGCAACAGCAACCTGATCAGCCTTGACCGGCTGGTCGACGATGGCTTGCTGACAAGAAGCGATTTGGCCGACACCCCACCCTTCCCAGCCGCTAGTGTGGACTATGGCTGGATTGGCCCCTATCACAATGAGAAGCTCGCCATCGCCTGGCGAAATTTCAGCCGGAGCGAAAGGCTTTCGCTGCACAGCGAATTTGAGCGCTTTGTGGACGAGAATCGTTTCTGGCTGGAGGATTTCGCGCTATTCGCGGCCCTCAAGCGGCAGCACGGGCTGCGACCCTGGGTCGAGTGGGACGGTGAATTACGGCGGCGCGAAAGCTCGGCGCTGGCCAATGCCGCCGCGACGCTTGCCGAGCAAGTCAACGCGGAGCGATTTCGGCAGTGGCTGTTCAACAGGCAATGGACAGCCTTAAAGAGCTATGCAACGGGCAAAGGCATTCGCCTCTTCGGCGACTTGCCGATTTTCGTCGCCCATGACAGCGCCGATGTCTGGGCGCATCAGGAGGAATATTTTCTGGACTCGACTGGAAATCCGACAGTCGTGGCCGGCGTTCCTCCCGATTACTTCAGCCCGACCGGACAGCGCTGGGGCAACCCCCTCTACCGCTGGGATGTGATGCAAGCCAAGGGCTACCGCTGGTGGATACAGCGCATACGCGCCCTGCTGAACCTGGTCGACTACGCGCGCATCGATCATTTTCGCGGTTTCGAAGCTTATTGGGAAATCCCGGCCAGCGAGGCTACAGCGGTCAAGGGGAGCTGGGTCGAAGGCCCAGGCGCGGCCTTCTTTGAAGCGATACACGCGGCTCTAGGCGAGCTGCCAATTATGGCTGAAGACCTCGGCGTAATTACGCCCGGCGTCGAGAATCTGCGCGATGAGTTCGGCTTCCCTGGCATGAAAGTGCTGCAATTCGCCTGGAGCGACCCGGCCAATCCCTTCCTGCCGCATAATCACCCAATCAATTGCATCGTATACACCGGCACGCACGACAACAATACCACGCGAGGCTGGTGGGAGAATGAAGTCGACGCCAGGACGCGTGGCTTCGTCAATGACTATCTCGGCCACGACGTCCAGGATATCGTCTGGTCTATGGCGAGAGCGGGTATGCGCTCCGCTGGCCGCGTCTTTATCATGCCGATGCAAGACGTCTTGGCACTGGGATCCAGCGCGCGCATGAACAGGCCCGGCAAAAGGGCCGGCAACTGGACCTGGCGCCTGCCGCTAGATGCGCTCGACCATCACGGCAAAGACGCCCTGCTGCATATCACCCGCCTGTACCAACGACATCCGGATCAGCAGCCGAAGGCATGATAATATTTTCAAGCAGCAACTAAAAAGGTAAACTGGTCTCGGACATAAGCGATGGATTCACGCAGCGTCTTTTTTGATGAGTGGCTGCGCAGCTTGCGCGAACAATACAAACATGTCGTCCGCAACGATGACATGGTGACATTGCCATCGCTGACTGCGGTCATGCAGAATGTCGGCTTCGGAGAAGATGAACTGGCGCAGTTGCGCATTGAAGCCACCATGCATGTGGACGACATCCCGCAAGACTTCAGGCCGGATCTGCAGATTCTTGACCAAGCGCAAGCATCGCAGCCGCACCCGGCCGAGTGCATGTGCCCCCAATGTATGCCAATCGACGAGGACGCGCACGATGCCGACGGACAGCCGATAGTCCCGGATCCCGAAGCCGGGGCGTCCGATACGGGTAGCGCCTTCCCCGTTGCCGTAATTGGCTCCGCCGAAGACGAAGAACCCGACCCGCTAACATTCGAAGACAGCCTGGATTTGCGCGAGGACGCCGCGGACACTGATGCCGACGCGCAGGATACTGCCGAAGAGGACAGCGCCGACGCCGAAGAGGATCCCGACGCGCCCGCTCAAATGAACCTGTTCTAATATGCCCGTCACTGATGAAGATCGGAAGTGGATGCGCGTTGCGCTTGCCGAAGCCGAACGCGCCCTCGCCTCCGACGATGTGCCCATCGGCGCCGTCGCCGTGCATGGAGGCGCGATAATCGGGCGCGGCTATAACCAGCGCGAAGCCGACAAGGACCCCACGGCTCACGCTGAAATCATCGCCATTCGGGAAGCGGCGGCGGCTCTTGGCATGTGGCGGCTGGACGATGTAACGCTCTACTGTACGCTCGAGCCCTGCTCTATGTGCGCCGGCGCCATGGTGTTGGCGCGCCTGCCCCGCCTGGTTTACGCGGCGGTCGATCCCAAAGCGGGAGCGGCCGGAAGTGTAACCGACATCACGCGGCATCACCGCCTGAACCACCGAGTACAAGTGGAAGGCGGTCTTTTCGCCGAGGAAGCCGCTGAACTGCTGCGCGCCTTCTTCCGCCGCTTGCGGGCCGCGGGCCAAAGCTGAGCTTCTGCCGCGGCAAGAAAGTGTTCAAATTCGACTGTGGCTGTGTATACTTGAGGTCTGCTATGGAGAGGTGCCAGAGTGGACGATCGGGACTGTCTCGAAAACAGTTGTACCCTCCGGGGTACCGTGGGTTCGAATCCCACCCTCTCCGTATTTTAGCCCGATTGCGCAGAAGCCGGGTCGGGCGTTTGACTCATCACCCAACCCGTACAACGCCAATATCAGCTATCCGCTCCCATCTGCAGCAACATCGCCAGCGGGAAGACGAAGGCGTCTTCCGGTATCGGGACATCGACCGGCTCGCCAAAGTTGGACAGCAGGGCAGCCATGTCAAGGACGATAGACGAATCTTGCAACTGATCGTCTTTCATGTAGGACATACTGACGTCCACCGCGATGTCAGTACCGTAAGTATAGCTGTCGCCCAGACCGATATACTGGGTAACCGAGAATTCCCCGACTTCAATAGAGTCCATGAGCTCGCTCACGGACTGTGGTTCATCCAAGTCACTTGATGCCGCGACAATCTGTTCGGCGCTGACTAGCGAAAAGAAGGCGTTCACGTCAAAGTCGGTCTTGAAGACAGCCACAGCCGCGCCGTTCACGTCGCTATCCGGCAGACGGACTATGGTCATGGCCGAATCAGCGACAGCTTCCATTTCCTGCATTTCCGCCGAGTCCGCTGCGGGCATGGCGCCGGTTTCCATCAGCAATTCGCCGATAGCATCGTTAAGGTCGATGCCAAAGCCTTCCATGCCCGTCATATCTTCGCCGGTCATGGCCGACAGGGCTTCTGCGCTCAGCATCAGAATCCCGTCTTTCAAGAGCAATGTGATTTCCGACTTGACTTCTTCCTCGCCCGAGGAATCCGTCATATCGATCCACAGATTCGCCTTGGCCGATGTCAGGAATATCTCCGCCAATTCGCCCCAATCCGCCTCGGCCATGTTTGCGGCCTTCTCGTTAATGGACTGCAACGATTCATCGTCAAGCTCAAACTGGCCATTGGCCTGCGCGAACACGCGCATCGGCTCTGCTGAATCCGCCTCCAAACTCATGCTCAAAGAAACCGCGAATGAGTTCAGACTGTCCATCACCGCCGCGTTGTCCCTCAGTATTTGGCAATCGCTCTGGGAAAGATCGCCGCAGAATACTTCGTCCACTGCATCCGCCTGCGCGAATGCGACCGGAAATACCAGCGCGATCAAGGCGATAAGAATCGTGTATTTCCTCAGCATCGTTTGTCCCCTTACCTGTCTCATTTCGTCTACAAAGTATAACGCACAAAACTGTAAACTGTTCCGCCCAAAGATTAGGGGGCGCTTTTGATTTGCGTCAATTCGTTCGCGCCGGATATGCAGCCCTGCGGCAGTCGGCACTAAACAGGGCTGGCAGGTCTGCTATACTCGCGTTAGATATGCACGAGCGGAAACCGCGGAGATTATGAAGACCATCACTGTTTATGGCAGTTCCCAGGTCCGTCCGCGTCAGCCCGAATACGAGGACGCGACGACTATTGGGCGGTCGCTGGCGCAAGCTGGGCACACGGTTATGAGCGGCGGCTACTACGGAATCATGGAAGCCGTCAGCAAAGGCGCCAAGTTGGCAGGCGGGCATGTTATCGGCGTGACTACCGATCAGATCGGCCTGCAATTTGATGTCAAGCCCAACGCGTACCTGGATGAAGTTGTCAATTTTGCCGACCTGCGCGACCGGCTGCTCTACATGGTGGAAAACGCGGACGGATACCTGGCTATGCCGGGCGGCATCGGCACATTACACGAGATCGCTGAAACCTGGGAATTGATGCGCATCGGCGGTGTTCCGCGACGTCCCTTTGTTTGCTACGGCATCCTGTGGGCCAAGGTAATCGGCGAGCTCGAAAACAGCCCCTATCTTGGCGATGGCTACCACGGAATGATCCACATTGCCCAGCGCCCCGACGAGGTAATGGAAATATTCACCTGAATGCTGGACAAAATTGCTTCGAGTTGACAGAACTTTAGGGTCAGTGCTGATCGACCGGGCACGACGCGCCAGCAGCCAGGTTTCGGCGAACAATTCGAGTACAATAGTTATGGATTGAAACTGAGCATCCGAGGCAAGCAATCCGTGAGGCGTCTACTATTACAGGCATCAGTCATTTTACTGCTGCTGACATCGACATTGGCGAGCGCCCAAGACAGCGCCAATCAGGCTGAGAGCAGCGCGGCGCCGCTGCTGAAAGTATGGCTGCCCGCGCCGCTTATTTCCGACGAATCAGGCGATGCCTATCAACTGCTGAGCGAACACAGCGCTGCGTTTTCCGCCAGCAACAACATTGACGCGAGCTATCGCATCAAGGATGTCGGCAGAATCGGCGGCATCCTGGCATCGATTCGCGCCGGGAAAGAAGTCGCGCCTGAAGCTTTGCCGGACGTCGCGCTGATTCGCCGGCGAGACTTTGGTCCAGCGCTGGCCAGCGAGTATTTGCAATCTTTGGAAACGCTGTTTTCATCGTCCCTGATTAACGATTTGGACGATGGCGTGGAATTCGGCCAGATTCCGCTGGATAGCGGACTCTCGCTTTACGGCCTGCCCTACTTTTTCGATCTGCTGCATAGCGTCTATACGCAGCCAGTGGCGGCCGCCCGCAACTTGCTCAGCTTTGATGACATGCTGTCCGACGACGTTGCCTTCTTGTTCCCGGCGGCGCGCGCCAACGGCTTGAATCAGACCTTCTATTTGCAATACCTGGCCGCCGGCGGAATGACGCCAGAAGACGGCGTGATGACCATCAACGAAGACGCGCTATTAACGGTGCTGGAATTCTACGATGTCCTCGTGCAAAGGGGCCTGATAACAGCCGATGTCCTGACCTATCAGTCGGCGGCCGCCTATGCCGCCGACTTCGCCAATCAACTGGAGCGCCCGCAACTGGCCATCTTCAACGCCAGCGAATACCTCGCCATGATTGACCAACAGGCCATCAATGTTGTTGCCGGCGAGATTCCGACTGCCGACGGCAACGGCTCGTCAATCCTCAATGGCTGGCTGTGGGTGATCGTGACGCCGGACCGCGGCCGACAAGCCCTTGCGGCGCGCTTTCTGGAATGGATGATGGAGCCCGCCTTTCATGCCGAATTTTCGCGGGCGCTTTATCATCTGCCGTCTCAACCCGCCATACTGGACCAAAGCCTGCCCCCCGCCGCCAATAGTCAATTCTTTGCAGAATTGCTGCAGAGCGCAGCGCTGCCATTGCCTGAGGGCGAAGGCGGGACCGCGCCGCGCTTGATGCAGGAAGCCTTGGCGCACGTCTTGCACGGCGATCTTTCCGCGGCGGAAGCGACGCGACAGGTAGTCGAACAGCTGGCCGAGCGCTAGGCGACCAGCGACTTCTGATAGAAGCGATGCGTCTTGTAGATCTTGCCGCCTAGGCTCAAGCTAATCTTTATCAGCGGATTGGTTTCCAAAACCCAGCCCGAGTCAAGGTAATCATACTGTGAGGGCAGCAAAGCCTTCATCGCTTCCAGCAGCATGGCCAGCTCCACGCCCTTGTTGCGGTGCTCCTGCTTGACGCCCATCAGTGGCATGCGGACGCCTCGAATCGACTTGCGAATTTTCCAGTGCCAGGCCACTTGCGCCATCGTGACGATTTCCGGCACACCCGGTCGCGGGTATGCCCGGCGCAGCGCTTCATTGAAGTTGGGAATCGTCAGCGCGAATCCGACGGGTTCGTCGGCGATTTCAGCGAAAAAGGCCAACTTGGGCTCCACCAACATGCCTAAATCATCGATCAATGCCTGCAGCTCGGCGTCATTCATGGGGATGAAGCCCCAGTTTTTTTCCCAGGCCGCGTTGTAAATCTCGCGGAAGCGCTCGAATTCGGCTTTTTTGTCCCTGGCGCGCATGCTGCGCACCGAGATTCCGCTGCGCTGCGCCGCCCGGCTGACGAGCCTTTCCAGCCGTTCCAGCGAGTCGCTGGCTGCGATCGTTTTGCGATCCTGATAAATGCAGTGTACATCCATCACCTTTTCGAAACCGGCGCCCTCCACCAAGCCGGCATACCAAGGCGGATTGTAGGGCATCATAATCACGGGCGGGCTGAAGTTGTCAACCAGCAGGCCGCATTCTTCATTGATGGTGAAGCTGGCGGGTCCGCGAATCGCGTCCACATCCCGCGCCGCTGCCCATTCGCTGGCCGCGTCCAGCAACCCGCCAGAAACTTCTGGATCGTCGACAGATTCAAACAAGCCAAAGAAGCCGATATTCTCGTCATGAAAACGATTATGTTCATGGTTAACAAAGGCAACGATCGTCCCCGCCATCACGCCGTCGCGCCAGGCGGCGAAGAACTCGCCATCCATGTAGGCCCAGGCCGGATGTTTGGATTTATCCAGCAATTGACGGCGCATGGAAAGCAGGGGTGGCGCCCAATTGGGATCATCAGCGTAATGGCGCCAGGGGAATTGAAAGAACTCGCTGAAGTCCTTGCGATTGCCGAGCGGTCGTATATCCAACAAGATGAAGCCTGCCCTTGGAATGTCTCTACAAGCGACAGCAAACGATTGCCGTAAATTATCTTGACAGCGTCCTATCACGCTGATAGTATAGCAGTACTTTATTCCGTAGTAGCTCAATTGGCAGAGCAATCGGCTGTTAACCGATCGGTTCTTGGTTCAAGTCCAAGCTACGGAGCCTCTTTGATGCCCCTTCAACAGGGGCATTTGCATTTGCGGTAGCTAACACAATTCAAATACTGCCGACCGCTGAACGATAGGGCGTAGGTTTTGCCACATTCAATTATCGACAGAAGCAAGACATCTTCGAGCGACATATTGGAACAAGCCCAAGGTTGTCTGCTCGGGCAGCTCGCCGGTGACGCGCTGGGGAGCCTGGTTGAGTTTCAGACCCCGGAACAGATTCTTAGGAATTATCCCGACGATGTAAGAGACCTCGCTGACGGCGGAACCTGGCGGACGATCGCCGGTCAACCGACCGACGATTCCGAGATGGCCTTGATGCTGGCCCGCTCTCTGGTCGATCAGGGACGCTATGATCGCGAGGCAGCCCGGCGAGCCTACATCTTCTGGCTGGATTCCGGGCCCTTTGATTGCGGCTACACTGTTAAAAGCGGTCTCCAGGGGCGTCACAATCACGCAAGCCAGGCAAATGGCGCAATGATGCGGATCAGTCCCCTCGGTGTATTTGGCGCCAACTACGATTTAGAGCAGGTAGCCGAGTGGGCGCGACAAGATGCCGCGATCACCCATATACATCCGGTCTGTCAAGACGCCAACGCCTTGTTCGCAATGGCGATCGCCCATGCGCTCCGCAGTGGCTGCGATGCGCGAGCTTTGTACGAGCAAATCGTGTATTGGGCTCTAGAAGCGCAAGTGGACGAGACCCTCTACGCCGCGGTGGCTGGCGCAGCCGAAGCGCCGCCCGCCGATTTCGTCTCCCAGGCAGGCTGGGTGCTGATCGGCTTCCAAAACGCGCTTTGGCAACTCCTCCATGCCAGAGACCCTGAGCACGCGATAATCGACACGGTAATGCGCGGTGGAGATACCGACACCAACGCCGCCATCACTGGCGCGCTATTGGGCGCCGTTTGGGGACTGAAATCGATTCCGGATCGATGGGCTGAGCGCATTCTCAATTGCCGCCCCCAGGACGGACTGCCTCATGTTTTTCGTCCTCGCCCTGAGTGTTTCTGGCCGGTAGACGCATTGGAATTGGCTGAGCGTCTTATCGGCGCAGCTTAGCTATTCAACTCATGTATTAGCCGCAGACCATCCAGCGTCAGCTCGGGCGCGACATAATCTATCAGCGCCACATGTTCTTTGAAGGCCGGCGCCATCCCGCCGGTAGCGATTACCTTGGTCGCCGAAGAATCGATCTGCTCCAAAATACGCCCCAGCAGCGCATCGATCATGCCGACATAACCCCAAAATATGCCCGACTGCATGGCATGAATGGTATTGCGCCCGATGGGTTTCGGCGGCGGAACCAGGTCGACTTTGTGCAACTGCGCGGCGCGGCTGACCAGCGCGTCATGAGCCAGCCGGATGCCCGGCGCGATCACGCCGCCAATGTACTCGTTGTCCGCCGAAAGTACGTCAAAGTTGGTCGACGTGCCAAAGTCGACGCTGACCGCGGGCGCGCCAAAGAGCTGCGACAGCGCCACGGCATTGCAAAGCCGATCGGCGCCCGCCTGCTCCGGCATGTCGATGGCAACCTTGACGCCCAGACGGCTTCTGCTGCTCACCGTCAGCGGCTCCAGCTTCAAGTAGCGCCGCGCCAAGTCTTGAAATGTTATCGTCAGCGCGGGCACGACGCTGCTCAGGCAGATCGCCGATATCGACTGGAAATCGACCCCTGCCGTATCCAGAAAGTTGCGCGCCAGGACAGCGTATTCGTCGGTCATCTTCTGCGCGACCGTCCGCGCCCGCCAGGAGAGACGCCAGGCGCCCCCATCCCACAGGCCCAGATGGATATTGGTATTGCCAATGTCGATTGCCAGAAGCATAGCCTGCTCCGATTCAGCGGCGTCAATCCGATTGCGCTGGCGGCGCCGCTGCGGAATCCAAAGGGCCGGACCGCATGCCGACGGCGGCACTGCGCTATAATATGGTAGATTCTGAACCGATAGGGCGCAACCGTTGCGGCAGAGGTTATGTCATGTTGGTACGCCAGGCCACCATTGACGATACGCAAAAAATTGTGGATTTGTTCGCCTCTCGCGTGACCATATGGCAGCGACTGAACGCGCTTGGTCAAGTTGAGAACCTTCCCTACGCTGATCTGACGATTTATGAACGCTGGCTGCATGGCGGCGCCTGGCTGTCGCTGGAAACTGGCGCCATCTGGCTGAGTCATCTCTTGAGCGGCAACGGCTTGGCCTATGTGGTGGACGATCATGGCCGGATACTCGCTTACGCCGAAGCCTTCTACAATCGCGAGCTGACACCCTTAGGCACACATCTTCATGTCGCGGACTTGCAGGTCGCCGAGGGTTGCGCAGACGAAACGCATTTGCTGCTAGCCGACACCATCCTGGTTGACGCGCGCGCACCCGGCCAGCTGTCGGTCGATTACCCGGCCTATGACCAGGACGCGTCAACTTACTATCGCAAATACTTTGGCACGGCGGAGGAATCGCGGCTGACGCGTTACGCCATGCAGGCGCAGATCGGCCAGAGCTTTTATAAGAGCCAAGACTTCGACAAAACGGATGCCAGCCTGATCGACGGCTGGGCGCTGGCGGTCGGGCGCTGGACCAGCCCGCGCGCGCTCTGGGAGAGCGAATGGATCGAACACTGGCGCGGCATTCCGCAGATCATCGAGCGCAAGAAACACCGCCATTATGTCAACGCCTCGGGCCATGAAGCCTTCGTCTGTTTCCATCAGCAGCTTTACAATGAGCGCAATGCCGAGGTCTACTGTTGGTCTCCGCGCAACCTTAGCACCCAACTGCTGGTGGCCATCCGCGATATGGGGCACCGGCATGGCTTTCGCGTGCTGACGCTGGCCTTGCCCGGCTCTTCCGCCAAGCTCTTGCCGCCCGATACCACCGCCGACCCCAACGAGCAGGTGATCGCCACGGTCAAGGTCTAATATTTTCGCAACACCCGCCTGATCGGCAGCTGCGGCACTAGGCTGTCGGCTCGCCGCGCGATATCATGGCGGTCTCACACCTACTCTAGCGAGGGCATCCCCATGCAATCAAAAGCGGACATCGCCGATTGGGTGGACGAACATCAGACTCGATTTACGGCCATGTCGGACGAAATCTGGGACAACCCGGAGCTGCAATTCCTGGAGTTCAAAGCGTCGAAGCTGCAAGCTGATTTCCTGGAAGCAGAGGGCTTCCGCATCACTTGGGATCTGGGCGGCATCAGCACAGCTTTCCTGGCGGAATGGGGCGATGGCCGGCCGGTCATCGCCTTCGCCGGGGAATACGACGCCCTGCCCGGATTGTCGCAGAAAGACCAGAGCCTGCGCGAGCCCATCAGCGCCGGCGACGCCGGGCACGGCTGCGGGCACAACCTGCTGGGCACAGGCTGTCTGGCGGCGGCTGTAGCCTTTAAGGAGTGGCTGCAGCGCAGCGGGCATGAGGGCACAGTCCGCTATTACGGCTGCCCAGCCGAAGAAGGCGGAAGCGGCAAGGTCTTTATGGGCCGCGATGGCGCCTTTGACGATCTGGACGCTACTTTCAACTGGCATCCCTGGTATACCAATTCCGCCATGAAAGGCAGCTTGCTCAGCGTCAACCGCTATTACTTTCGCTTCAGGGGCAAATCCGCCCATGCCGCCGCCGATCCCCATTCGGGCCGCTCCGCCCTTGACGCGCTGGAGCTGATGAATATAGGCGTCAATTACCTGCGCGAGCACGTCACTGATGATGTTCGCCTGCACTATTCCATACTCAGCGGCGGGCTGGCGCCGAATGTGGTGCCGGACTACGCCGAAAGCTACTATTATGTGCGCGCCTATGAACAGCAGAACCTGGAAGACGTCAGCCAGCGCGTCATACGCATCGCCAAAGGCGCGGCCATGATGACCGACACCGAGGTGGAAATCGTCTACAAATCGGGCTCGACGCGCGTCCTGTCTAACGAGACGCTGGCCGACCTGCAATACGAAGTCATGCGCCGGCTGGGCGGCATCGACTTCAGCGAAGACGAGCTAGCCTACGCCGCGGAGATCAACCAGCACTTCGGCGACGCCAACGTCAAGACCTTGGTCAGCCGCTACGGCGTTGATCCTGACCGCGCTGAGCAGCCGCTGATCAGCGATGTGCTGCCCAGCGCCGACAAAGGCTACGTGTCGCCGGGCTCCTCAGATATGGGCGATATGAGTTGGCACGCGCCCTGCAGCATGCTGCAAACCGCTGCGTGGGCCAGCCGAGCGGCGGCGCATTCCTGGGGCGTAGTCGCCACCGGCCGAACGTCGATCGGGCACAAGGGCATGATGTACGCGGCCAAAGTGATGGCGCTGGCGGCGGCTGAACTGGTCTTGTCGCCGGAATTACTGCAAGAGGCGCAGGCGGAATTCCGCGCCGCCGTTGAGCGGACGCCATACGTCTGCCCCATCCCGCCTGAAGTCGGCCCGCCTCAGCACGAGCATCCATTGCGCTGACAGTCCTTATTCGACCAGCCGCTGATCATAGCCGAGCGCGACAAGCTGCTTGAAGGCGTCCCAAACCTGGGCGGGAATCTCTTGGGGTGCTTGGAAGCCATTCTCGCCGTAGACCTTGACCCGCTGAAAATCGCCCGCGATATGCTGTATCACCGCATCACGGGGCAGCTCTCCACTGAGGTAATCGGCGCAAGCGATTGGCGGCGAGCTCACCACCAAGTCTATGCCTCGCCACTGTTGCAGCGCGGTCGCGAGGACGCGACGCTCCATATATGGCTTCTGCACCATGATGAAGGACTGAAAATCGAAGCCGCGTGACTCCAGCAATTGCCGACTGTAGCGGATATTCTCGCCGGTATTAAGCGAGCGGTTCTCGATCAGAATGGATTCGGCCGGGACCCGAGCCGCCAGCGCCCGGCGGGCGAAAAGATCGGCTTCGGTGGCGTCCCAGAAGACGCCCAGCTCGGCATTCTGCTGAACGACTCCGCCGGAGAAGAGCAGATAAGGCGCGTAGCCCTGTTTATACAGCCTGATGGCGTAGTCGGCGACGCGGATATCATGACTGCCGAGGACGACGATGCAATCCGCGCTGCGCAGTTCGTGCCCGACCAGCATGTAATCCCAGAGGATTTGGACGAGCGCGTTGACGTCCGCCATGCTTGCTTCGGTAAGTGGCCTCTTTACGATGGGAAAATATCGGCCACGCGGATTTCGAATCCGGGCAGGACGTTGTCGCCGGACAGCGTATCGCCTGCTTCCAATGTATTGACTCCGCTGCTTGTGTATACGTCCACGATCCGCAAATCGGGATAGACAATCCAGATCATGGAGGCGCCGGCCTCTAGCAGTTGTCGAACCTTCAAGCGGATATCGGCTGCTTCGTTGCTTGGTGAAATCACCTCAACAGCCAGATCAGGCATAATTATCATTGCTTGGCGAGGCAGAGGCAGCGGAGCGCGAGACTTACTCAAATATGTCAGATCGAGACCACGGACGGTATCCTTGCCTTCCTGGTTTCGCTCCACAACATAGGGTACATCACCAACTGCAACTCGTCCGAGATCATTTTCATAAACGTACGTGGCGAGCCTGGCATGCAGTCGAGACAGAATTTCAGCGTGTTCCGGGTTTGGCAGCGACATCTCGACGATTGCTCCTCCCACGAGTTCAAAAACACGATCGTCATCTTCAATCTGATCGACATAATCGAGAAACATATCTGCGCTGATTAATTGTCGTTCCAAAACCATATCAGTAAGTGTCCTTATCATGGCGAGGCGCTAGAGCAACTTCATTGTACCCGAATCGCCCGCTGATATAAACTGTTTCAAAACTTGGAAGTCTTCCTCCAGCGTATCTCGCTGGCTTGCGTTGTAGAGCGCGGCGGCAGGGTGATAAAGCGGCACGACGGAAGCTCTGCCATACGCCGTGCGTACTTTGATGACCGTGCCGTGCAACTGGCTGATCTTCTGATTCGCTTGGAACGCGCCGAAGCGCCGCAATATGAACTCCATGGAGAAGCGGCCGAGGGTGGCAATCACCTTGGGCTGGATGATGCCAATCTGCCGCTCTAGAAAGGGCGCGTACAAGTCGATTTCGGTCTTGAGCGGATCGCGATTATTGGGCGGACGGTCTTTGACGATGTTGGTCACGTAGACGTCCGGGCGCTCCAACTGGATGGACGCGAGCAATTCGTCCAAAATGCGCCCCGATGCGCCACAAAAAGGACGGCCGGTCTCCGCTTCATTCTTGCCCGGCGCTTCGCCGATGAACATGATGTCGGCGTAGTGGTCTCCCTGTCCGATCACCGGAAAATAGCCGTTGCGCTGGCGATAGTCGTAGAGCGGCGATTCCTTGAGATTGACCAGCTCGTCTCGAATGGCGCGCAGCTGTTCGGTCCGGTCAGTCGACATCATTGACCTCGCTCTCTCCCCTTGAATTAGCCGTAGTCTAGCACATAGGCGGCGGCAATCGAAAGCAAATGCGCTCGCTGCCATATCCCTGCCAGCTTAGCCGGCAACGCTCATCTTAAGCTGTTGGCGCCATCGCAGAACAGGTCGCGGGCTTTGCGCAAGAGACGGCGCAAGGCAGCGTCGATTTCGTCGCCCATAGCGAGCGCCTCAGCGAAGCTCAGCCAGCGGAATTGCGTCGATTCGCCCGTGGCCGGCGAAAGCGCGCAAGGCTGGCTCGTCACCAGGACGTAGCGGAAATCCAAATGCAGGTGCTCGGGTTGGTCGCCACTCTGAGGGATGGCATGCACGTCAACATCAATTGGCGCGACCGCGTCGATTGCGGGATGAAAGCGCAAATCGGGCAAGCCGGTTTCCTCGCGCGCCTCGCGCAAGGCTGCTTGCGCGATATCGCTGTCGTCTTCCAGGTGGCCGCCAACCTGCAGCCAACGACCCAAGTGCTTGTGATGATGGAGCAGGGTCCGGCATGACTCCAGTTCGACGATGACTGCGGAGGCGGTGACATGCCCCAGCTCGCGGTTGCGGCTGAAAATATTGGCCTGCGCCGCGATCAGCGACTGGATGCGGCGAATGTCGCGCGCTTCCTTCTCGTCGGCGGGCTTGTGCGCAGCCAGCAGGCCCAGCGCCGCTGCCCGCGCCTGCGCCAGCGTTTCCCGACTGGATTGTGAGGACCTGTCGGCAGAGCTCGGCAAGCGGATGCGGCGTGACATGGCGGTAAATTCGCTCGCTTAGTTGGCGCGCCCGTTCACGGCGGCAAGCAGCGCGGCGCCATAAGTCTTGCGGCGCCAGGGACCCAGGCCGCGAATGCCGTCGAGTTCGTCGGGCGAGGCAGGTTTGCGGCGGGCGATGGCCCAGAGCGCGTCTTTGCTGATGATGACATCCGATTCGACGCCGCGCGCCTGAGCCGTATCGCGGCGCCAGCTGTGCAGCGCGCTGTAGCGATCGACGACCTGTTGCGGGATGGTCTCCTGCTCGGGTGCGACGTAATCGACGCGGCTGGCCTTGCCATGTTGAATGGCCTGGATGAATTCGTCGCCGCTTTGGCGGATCAGCCAAGCCGGCAGGCCGCGCACATCGTAGAGCTGCTTGACCGACCGCGGCGGCGACTTGACCAATTGCAGCAGCGCCTTGTTGGAGATAAGTTGGTGTGGTGGGCGATCGACCGATTGCGCCAATTCATCGCGCAGGATGTAGAGTTCGCGCAAGATAGCGACCTGCCGCCCGTTGAGCGAGTTGGGGCGGCAGAGCGCCCAGAAACCTTCGGGATCAAATTCGCCCGATTTCAGCTCGAAGCGGGTGACATCGACGAAGTATTCGCGGGCTTCTTCGAGACGGCTCGCAGCTTGAAGTTCGGCGTAGAGGGCATCACGCAGGGCCAGCAAGTGGTGAGTATCCATTTGCGCGTAACGGCGAAAGCCTTCAGGCAGTGGTCGGCGCGCCCAATCGTCCGTCTGGTGCTTCTTGCTGTGCGCGACACCCAGCAGGTCTTCCAGCATATTGCCCAAGCCGATGCGCTGGTAACCGCAGACGCGCGCGGCCGCCATGGTATCGAAGATGTTGAGCACATCGAAGTCGAAGTCGCGCTTGAGGCAGATCAGGTCGAACTCGGCGGCGTGGAAGACCTTCTCGATGGCGGGATCGGCCAAGACCGGGGCGAGCGCGCTGACATCGGCGAGGGCGAGCGTGTCGATGAGCAAGTCTTCGCGCGGCGTGGAGAATTGGATGAGGCAGGTGCGGCCGCGGTAGGCGTGCATGCTGTTGGACTCGGTATCGCAGGCGATGCGCGCTTCGGCGCTGAGGCGTACTACGGCGGCGTCAAGCGCGGCCTTGGTCTCAATATACGTAGCGGGGGCGAGCATAGACCGTGCTACAACCAATTACGTCGGCGGAACAGGTATAGCATCAGCAGGGCGATGATGAGCATGATGCCGGCTGTGATTATAAAGGCGTGGGGATTATCAGCAAAGGGAAGAACGATGTTCATGCCGTAGATGCTGGAGATGAGCGTCAGGGGCAGCATGATGACGGAGATGACGGTCAGGATGCGCATGACCTCGTTGATGCGGTAGCTGGCCAGGGTGTCGGCGGTATCGGCGAAGCTGTTGATGATCTCGAAGTTCTCATCGGCGATGTCGCGCAGCTTGAATAGGTGGTCGACGATATCGCCGAAGTACTCCTCCATGTGCTCGTGCAAGATGGGGTGATCGCAGGCTTCAAGCTGCTGCACGATGGGGATCTGCCCGCGGACGATGCGGCGCAGCGAGATGATGTCGCGGCGCAGCAGGGCGATCTCCTGGATGACGCGCCTGGCGTCCGACTCGAAAAGCGCGTCTTCAATGGCGTGGACGCGTCCATCGACCTTGTTCAGGATGGGGAAGACGTAGTCGACCAGCCGGTCAATGAGCGAGTGCAGGGCGTAGTTGGCGCCGCGCCCGAGCAAGCCATTGCGTTCGTTCTCGTCGCTCTGGCAAGCGTCGAAGGCAGCCGTCAGCGGTTTCAGGGCGCCATCATGCACGGTGACGACGTAGTCGGGCCCGAGGAAGAAATCGACTTCGCTGGAGCGGGAGAGCTCAACGCGGGCGTCCCAGAGCGGGAAGTGCATGACGAGAAAGAGGTAGGCGTCGTCCTGGTCGAGCTTGGGGCGTTCGATGCGGCTGCGGATGTCCTCGAGGTTGAGCGGGTGGAAGTGCGGGAAGCGGCGGTGCAGCGCCTCGACATCAGCGGCGGAGGGGTGCACGATGTCGATCCAGGTGAGCTTGTCGTGGGTGATGGCACGGGTGGTCATGGGGCTGATTCTACCCGCCTCAGTCGCCGCGTCGCAATGGGGGGCGCCCAGACTGAACCCTACAGATTTCGCCAGATCTTGGCGCCTGGCGCGGAAGCTGCAAGCATCCAGTAATTGCGCGGCGGCGCTTGTCGGGTACACTGATTGGCAGAATCAGCCAGGGTCGGAGCGCGGCGGATGACCAAGCGTACGGTTAAGCGACAAGAAGAGAGGCGGGAGTTGAAGCGGCGCAAGCAGTTGATGCTCGCCGCGGCGCTGGGATTGGCGGCGCTGGTCGCGGTGGGGCTGCTGGCTTACTTTGCCTTATCAGACGATGGCAGCGCGGACGTTACGGTTGAGGTGCTGCCGGCCGAGCTGTCGGCGGATGGCCAGCAAGGCGAAGCGCTGTTCAAGGCGAATTGCCAGGCTTGCCACGGCCCGAACGCGTCGGGCACGAAGTTGGGTCCGCCGCTGATCCACGACATCTACAATCCCGGGCATCATTCGGACGACGCCTTTTATCTGGCGGCGGCGACCGGCGTGCGGCAGCATCACTGGCCCTATGGGGATATGCCGGCTCAGCCACAGGTGTCGCGTGAGGATGTGACGCTGATTATACGCTTTGTGCGTGAGCTGCAAGAGGCGAACGGTATTGTGCGTAAGGCGTACTAGCGTGGCGGGGTCTTGGGCGCGGAGGCACGAAGGGCGTAAAGTGCCGAGGTTAGATGGTTTCACACAAACTGTCATCTATGAGAATTGAAGTGATTAGGTGTATAGTCCCGCATTAAGGTGGTATGGGTTTTGCTGAAATCGCTCCGGGGTTTCTCGCCAGCAATCACAGATGTATTCATAGGGGCTTCGCCCCTTCAGCGCCTTCAGCCTTTTGCCATAGTTGTAGGCTTGCAAGAACAACTCCAGGTGCTGACGCAGTTCCTCATGACTTTGGTAAAAGTATCGATAGACCGTCTTCTCTTTGATACTCCGGTTCATGCGCTCGACTTGTCCGTTGGTCCAAGGATGATAAGGTTTGGTCAAGCGATGTTCAATCCCCTGCGCTTGGCATATTTTATCAAAGGCCAGCTTGCTTTTGCGCCCCGACCGCGCTTGATGGGTAAACTGAGTGCCATTGTCGGTCAAGATGGTATGAATCTTGTAGGGTACGACTTCGATCAGCCGGCGCAGGAAGGCGCAAGCGTCCTCGCGTTTAGCGCTTTGACGCAGTTCAGCGAAGACAAACTTGGATGTCCGGTCAATGGCGACAAAGAGATAGAGCTTGCCCTGGTCAGTTCTGACTTGGCAGAAGTCCAGATGAAAGTAGCCGATGGGATAGTTCTTGAAGCGCTTCTTCTTGGCCGGTTTGCTTTCCGATTCGGGCAGTCGGTTGACGCCATGCCGCTTGAAGCAGCGATGCAAGCTGGAGCGGGTCAGATGCGGTATGGTCTCTTGCAGGGCGTAGAGGCAGTCATCCAGGGGCAGCAGAGTCTTGATACGGAAGGCTAGGATGATATCTTCCTCTTGCTGGCTCAAGACGGTGGAGCGGGGATTCTTGGGACCCATCGGCCGGTCTTTGACGGAGGCGCGCTTCTTCCATTTCGCGACGGTTTTGGGGTTGATGCCGAAGCGCTTGGCCAGCTTGGCTATGCTCTCTTGACTATTTTGGATTTCTCGGCGGGTTGCCTCCGTCGTTGTGGCGCGCGGGTGTAGAACCTGTCCCATAGGGCTTCCTTTTGGCTATGTGAGATCATCCCATTATAATCTGAGACTATACAATTAGGTCGCTTGGCGTTCGCGAATCACGCTATATTGCGGAAGACCTTCTTGGGGCTGAATCGAAAGCAGTGCCGCGGCGTCATCTTGGAAACTCCGCTCTTGGTAGCTTTTCCAGAGCGCGTTAAGAAAATCTCGCCGGTGCGACATTACAATTACTTGAGCAAACTGGGCACTAACTTCCAGAATGCCCTCAATGACAGTTTGCTTCCGCACATCGTCAAGGCTGGTCGCTGGGTCGTCGAATACGAGTAGACTGCTATATGGGTTGACGCTCGCCCGCAGGCTTGACATAAAGAACGAAAATGCCAGCGCTCTGCGGTCGCCTTCGCTAAGCGCTTGACTAGGGCCAACAAGTCCTGAGTGGCTCTTGGTCGCGCGCATTGGTATTTTTTCGTCGAGCATACTTAGATAATAGCTTGCTTTCCATTTGCCCCCGCTTGACTGATGCGCAAGGTCTCGTATTTGGTATGCCACGCCAAATCTACGCAAATACGAATTCAGGTCTCGACTATAGTTTTGGAACACGTTCGAAAGTTCCTCTTTCAAAGCTCTTTGAAGAGACCTGACTTTGGCTTTCTCGGACTCCCGCAGCAACAATTCTTCGCTATATGAGTCGCAGAGCGCTGCGATTGCAGCAGAATACCTAGGTTCTGTTGATATTTAGCATTGGCATTTTCATAAATGTGTAAAATAGTCTTATGACAAGCATAAGACTAGCTGACGAACAGTGGACGAAAATTCGGGATTTCCTGAAGCAAGACCCAAATGTTTATTTGGGTAACGAGGCCAATTGCCGCCTGTTCGTTGAAGCGGTGATATGGATATGTCGCAGCGGCGCGCAGTGGCGTTTGCTCCCAAGCGAATACGGCAAATGGAATTCGGTTTACAAACGCTATGCCGGCTGGTGCGAGAATGGCGTTTGGGAACGGATGATGGCAGCCTTCGCCGATGACCCGGATATGGAAAATGGGATAATCGACAGCACGATTGTACGTGCTCACCCCTGTGCCGCCGGCGCCCAAAAAAAGTGAGGAGCAAGCCTTGGGTCGCAGTCGCGGGGGTTTCAGCAGCAAGATACATGCCGCGGTTGATGCTTTGGGCAATCCCTTGCGCTTCCGCTTGAGTCCTGGCCAGGCTCACGACATCAATCAGGCCAAGGAGTTGGTGGAAGGCTTTGCCTTTCAGCGAGTTATCGCGGATCGGGGCTATGCCTCTCAAGAATTTGTGGACAGCTTGCTTGAAAGAGGCATAGAAGTGGTGATTCCACCGCATCCGCGTGCCAAAGAGCAGCGAGAATACGATAGATGGCTCTATCGCGAGCGGCATCTGGTGGAATGTTTCATCAACAAAATCAAACATTTTCGCCGTGTCTTTTCTCGATTCGAGAAACTCGATTCATCTTATCTTGGTTTTCTGCACCTTGTCGGTACACTCATATGGTTACGATAGAATGTCAACAGAACCTAGACTTGGTGGCTTTGAGGTCTGTCAACTTCTTCTTCTGGGCATTAATATCTCTGGAATGCAACTCAGATTCAAGTTGGCGAATCACGACGTTTATGCGATCAATCTGCCGGTTGTAGATCTTTAAATTATGGACAATCCGCACCCATTTGTTGATCAGGCGCCGCGCCGTGTTGGGGAGCGGTACCTTCTCAAGCGGCAAAGCGCTCTTACTTTCTAACAGATCGCCGATTGCGGATTTTAGGCCGTCCAAGGTCTTTTGCATATTTCCGAAGTCAACTTCAATCAAATCCATTTCGGATAGCGGCGGACCTAGCTGATACAGCTGTCTCAAGTTTTGCAACGCGAAATCCCGATTTTGCTGCGTCGCATCGTCGATTCCAGAAAGCTGACGCGGAAAATTCGCAATTCTGTTCTTGAGTCGTTTGTACTCGAGGCTAAACGCAGCCTTATAATGGTGGACTAGCACTGAGCCTTCGAGCGGCAGACCGCAAAACGGACAGGAATCGCTGTCGTCGGCGGCGTAATGGATGCCTTCTTCAATCCATGCGCGAAGTCTGGCGTTGGACTGAAACTTGGCGAGGTGCGAAGTTACGATTTCGACAGCGTCGTCCGCCATGTCGTCGATGGTAGTGTCTAGCAGCGACTCAAGATCATCGATAGGAAGTGTTGGAATTAGGAGTTCGTTCAAGGCAGACGCTCTCAAACGTTCAACGCTGTCGAGTTGCGAAACGATCTGAAGCTGGCGATTAAGTTTTGCTTGAATGTCCGCGCATGGTGGCAGTGCGAGAAACCAGTCCAGATTCTCGTTATCGCTCAAGCCAAGATTCGGCTCAGGTATGACAGCGATGATACGAGACTTAAGTCGTCTAATCGTCCGGTTCCTGGATTCTATGGTGCGTTTGAGCTGTTGCTCTTCCTCAACAAGACTCACAGCGGAGCTGCCGACGATTATAGGAAAGAGTTTACGCTGGTGCTGAAGATCTACCTTTAGCCCAGAATAAATGTTTTCATCAATAAACCTTTCGTCAAAGATTGCCACCCTATCAAGGCCTTTGTTCCAGCGGTTAGAGCGAAACTCAAGGATGTGGCCGTTTGCCAGCTCCAAAGAGATTTCCTGGCTATTGATCCCGATCGTCTTTCGGGCCGCAAGACCACTATTTTCATCGGCAATCAACGACCTGAACATGTCTGTGAGCGTCGATTTGCCCAAACCATTTTCCGCGTAAATAAGGTTTAACCGTTTCAAGCGGATCGGGGGGCTCGGCCGAAAATCGAGAAATCTGCCTAGGCCACTGATTCCGTGAATTTTCGATATCATGGGCATGGACTCCACAACTGCGCAAGTCACGCAATTCACCGCGATTATACCAAACTAAGCGCCAGCAGGTAAATTGACCTTAGGTCTAGAAGCAGAGCAATCGCACCAGATTATTTTAACCACCGAGGACACCGAGATTTAACTCCTTTTCTGGCAAAAAGGAGGCAATGTAGGGGCGATTCTGTGAATCGCCCACGATATTCTCACTCTTTTCATGGGCGACACACAGTGTCGCCCCTACATCGTGGTAGATTTATGTGACATTCGGCACATAATTGGTTCTGGTGCGATTGCTCTGGGTCTAGAAGTATGCTGCTCGCCATCCGAATTCCGAAAACTTTTTACTTGTATCCCCCCGTTTGATTGTGATATATTTAACTATCGCAATTTCATGCGCTGGAATCGACTTGAAATCCTAACAGAATGCGTGGCAGTTTTGTCCTCGTGCTGCGGATTGAGACAGTTAAAATTCTTCTTGGTGAACCCGCTGGCTTTGAAATCCGAAGCGATAAGACCGAGTTTATTGGTGATGGCTTCGTTGACGCCCCCAGCCGTCCGTATTGTAGTCTGGCGCGGGTGATGGTTTAGGCTTGGTCTTTGGTTTTACGTGAGGCACAAAGCGGGGCAGCGCGGGCCGCCGACAGATCTGGATAGTGATGGCATAACAGGTCGTTGGCGTCGCCCTTCTCAGGTATGCCCGGTCCCGAGAACTGGCGATATTCCGCCTCGCCTGGCCAGCCCGCTTCGAGAAGCAGCGCCAGCAATTTTGCAGCGCCCTGCTCTCCGACCTTATCGTTGTCGGCATAGTAGACGAATTTCTTGACGCCGAGTTCATCCAGAAGGGCAGCGATGTCCTTGGGGATATTTGTACTGCCGTAAATGCCGATGGCATTGCGTATACTCAGGGGGCGCAGCGACCAGACACCAAATTCACCTTCGACAATGTGGACTTCCCCGTGTGCGAGGGCGATTGCGTGTATCAATTCAGCAAGTGTGCCGACATAGTGGAAAGGCTCATCTGTCTTCTCGCCTGAAAACCAGATTGACTTGCCGATCTTATTGCCATTGATGGTCGGTGGGTCTATGAAACGCCGGCGGCGTGCGCCGCGGCTGTCGTCTCTGCGCTTTTCGTGCCAGACGAGACAATATCTGCCGTAGTAGTCGTTGTATTCAATCCAGGCGCCGGCGGCCAACGCCGGTTTGATGATGCGACGAGCCGTGAGATAGGCTAACCATTCTGGATGATCTTGGATGCCGCATTTTCTCTGTCTGTTGTTCCGCCTGTAAGTCGGCAGCGCGCCTGGGTTTGTTAGCTGACGCAGGTAACCGGAACCGTCATCACGGATGAGTGCTGCCACGAGGTCACTTAATAGGCGAGGATCAGCCTTTCCCTCGACCAAAAGAATCGCGTCTGGCGGAAGGCGGTTGTTTGTCTTTCAGACACTGTTGCGGATGTCAGCTAGGGAAATGGGGTCAACATGGGGCTCCTGATAGCGTTGATAAGTCGTCGATGAGCCAGGAGTGTGGGGTAGTCCCCGTCCAGGTTAGCAGCTCCAGCTGCTGAACAGGGCGTTATTTCTAACGCGCCACTCATTCCATTGTATCTACGGTTGACAATATCGATATCGTCGGTGTGGTGCCGGTGGCTTATGTGCCCAATACCGATCAAAAGGAATTCATGGCCGGGCTGCAGGAGAGCATCCCGCAGTATTTGACGCCGGTCCTGCGCCGCCGCGAAACGGTCATTGATGATGCCAGGCAATCGGGCTGCTCGATATTCAGCTACCGGCCGACCAGTTCATACCGCGCCAAAGCGCAACGCGAGAGCCGAGAAGACTATGTTTGCCTGGCAAAACATGTCATGCAACGTATGAAGGAAGGATAACGATGGCCAAGGACAAGCAGGGACAGGAACAGCTCAGCGCATTGTTTAGCCAGCGCTTCAAGGATCAGGATGCTGCGCCTGTAGAGGAGCGCGCAGTAGAAAAGCCAAGGCGTAAGCGGGGCAGGCCGCCGAAGGCAGTCCAGCGCAAAACGGTGTCGTTCTTTCTGATACCTAAGCTCGCCGAGCGCCTGGACGACGCGTACTATCAATGGAACGCGGGTTTATCCAAGGAAACACGCATCAGCCGCGCCGAGTTCCGCGAGATGGTGCTTGAAAAGGGCTTGAAACAAATCCAAGATGAGTAGGGTTGTCTACCTGCTGACCGCACATTGGCGGCCTTACTGCTGGCAAAGGACTTTCTGTGCCAAGAATCTTTGACAACATATCGGATAAGCTGCTCACCGCGCTGCAGAACACGATGCAATCCGCTGACCAAGCGGATTTTTGTGTAGGCTATTTCAATCTCCGCGGCTGGCGACTGCTGCGAGCGGACATAGACCAGCTGGCAGGCGGTGATGAGGGCTACTGTCGCATACTGATCGGCATGAATCCCACGCCCCGCGATGAACTGCGTGAATATCTCAGCCTAAAAGCTCGCAAGCCGGTCGATCAGCAGCAAGTGATGCGGCGCAAACGCCAGATTGTCGAAGACTTCCGGCGCCAGCTGGCACTAGGCGCGCCTAACAATGACGATGAGCAAGGACTTCGTGATCTCGTCGGGCAACTGCGCTCGGGCAAAGTGACGGTGAAGCTGTACTTGCGCGATTCGCTCCATGCCAAACTTTATCTGATCCACAAGCAGGATTACAACACGCCCACCTTGGCCTTCCTCGGCAGCAGCAACCTGACCCTGGCCGGCCTATCCAAGCAAGGCGAGCTGAACACCGAAGTCAGCGACTACGACGCCTGTCAGAAGCTCAAGGCGTGGTTTGAAGAGCGCTGGGATGATCGCTGGTGCCTCGACATTACCGAAGACTTGATCGAGGTCATCGACAATAGCTGGGCGCGAAAAGATATGCTCACGCCTTACGAGCTATATCTGAAGATCGCCTATCACCTGGCGCAAGAAGCGCGCGCCGGGCTAAATGAATTCAAGTTGCCGCGCGAATTTGCCGAGCAGCTGCTGGATTATCAGGCGGCCGCTGTACGCATAGCCGCCCACCATCTCAACACCCGCGACGGCGTTTTGCTCGGGGATGTGGTCGGGCTGGGCAAAACCCTGATGGCCACCGCCCTGGCAAGAATCTTCCAGGACGATCGCTCTTGGGACAGCCTGATTATCTGCCCGCCAAACCTTCAGCAGATGTGGCAGAAATATGTGGAAGATTATCGCCTCACGGCCAAAGTCGTCTCCCTTGGCATGGTGACCAGGGAATTGCCCGACCTGCGCCGTTACCGCATCGTGATCGTTGACGAAAGCCACAACCTGCGCAATCGCGAGACGCAGCGCTATCGAGCTGTTCATGACTACATCAGCACCAACGAAAGCCGCTGCATCTTGCTATCGGCGACGCCCTACAATAAGAATTACCTGGACCTGTCGGCGCAGCTGCGTTTATTCATCGGCGAAGAAGATGTGCTGGGCATTCGACCGGAGCAATACCTGAAAAAGGTCGGCGAGGCACAATTCAAATACCAGTTCCCGACAGCTCATTCCCGTTCCATCGTTGCCTTTGAGAAAAGCGAACACACTGACGACTGGCGCGATCTGATGCGTCTGTATCTGGTGCGCCGTACGCGCAGCTTCATCGAGAACAATTACGCTGAAGACGACCCTGTTACCGGGCGTAAATTCATGCAACTGCAGAGTGGAAAGCGCTTCTATTTTCCCCGCCGCGTCCCGAAAACCATTCCGCTAAAGGCAAGCCCGCAGTACGACCGGCTCTATTCCGACCAAGTAGTTGAGCTGGTTAACGACCTGAGCCTGCCACGGTACGGCTTGGGTCAATATGTGGACGGCAAGGCAGCCGAGACAGCGAAGGCGGGCGAACAGCAGCAAATCGAGAACCTGTCCCGCGCTGGCAAACGCCTGATGGGCTTCTGCCGCACAAACCTCTTTAAGCGCCTGGAAAGCAGTGGTGCGTCCTTCCTAAAATCGGTGGACCGGCACATCGCGCGCAATTACGTCTTTCTCCACGCCATAGAGAACGACCTGGAGCTGCCTATCGGCTCGCTGGATGCCCATATTCTGGATCCCGATACCCAAGACGAAGATAGCGATTCGATCTATGTCGCTTTGAGCTTGGAAAATGAGGGGAATTCGGATGATGTAACGGACGTGGAAGATCTTGACGAGAATTATACCCAGCGCGCCCGCACGGCTTATGCTTTGTTCAGCGGCCGCTATAGACGGCGTTTCAAGTGGCTGCGCGCGTCCTTATTCGCCGATGCCTTGCGGAAGGAACTGCAAGAAGACATTGATCGCTTGACGGCGGTGATTGAGCTCTGCGGCGATTGGGATGTCGTCGAAGATACCAAGCTGGCTGCTTTACACGGACTAATCAGCCGCGATCATGCGGACGAAAAGGTGCTGGTCTTTTCCCAGTTCGCCGATACGATTCGCTACCTGCAGAGCGAACTGACTCGCCTGGGCACGGCGGAACTGGAAGCAGCCACCGGGCAACACGATAATCCGACCGCTTTGGCGCGGCGCTTCAGCCCTGTTAGCAACGAACTGAAGCGAAAACCGGCGGATGAAATCCGGGTTTTGTTATCCACCGATGTGCTCAGTGAAGGGCAGAACCTGCAGGACAGCGCCATCGTCATCAATTACGATTTGCCTTGGGCGATCATCCGACTGTCACAACGGGCGGGCCGTGTCGACCGCATTGGGCAGAAAGCTGAGGAAATCCGCTGTTACTCATTCATGCCGGCGGATGGCGTGGAAGAGATCATTCGTCTACGCTCCCGGGTGCGGCAACGGCTGGAAGAGAACGGCGAAGTCGTTGGCTCCGATGAGCAATTCTTTGAAGATGACAGAACCGCCCAACAGCTGCGCGATTTATACACCGAGAAGTCTGGCATTCTCGATCTGGAAGCCGATAGCGAAGTTGACCTGTCGTCCTATGCCTGGCAAGAATGGGCCAACGCCATCAAGGACAATCCGCAGCTGAAGAAAAAGATCGAGGAGTTGCCCGATGTGGTCTATTCGTCACGGCATTATCTGGGCTCTGTCGACCGCCCCCAAGGCGTGATCACTTATGTGAAATCGAGCGATGACACCGATGCGCTTGTGTGGCTGGACCAAGAAGCGGAAATCGTCACTGAGTCGCAATTGGCGATCCTGCGCGCCGCCAAATGCGAGCCGGACACGCCGACGCAGGCGCGACATCCGCGGCACCACGATCTGGTGCTCGCGGGAGTGCGGAAGACACAGGAAGCGGATTATATCGCCGCCACCGGCGGGCAATTGGGACGCCCCAACAGCACGCGCCGCCAGACCTATGAGCGACTAAAAGGCTATGTCCAGGATCTGCCGCTGCTTCGCAATAGGGAGGGGCTGGAAGCGGCCATTGACGACATCTATCGCCATCCCCTGTTAGAATCGGCGCGCGACAAGCTGAACCGACAAATCCGCGCCGAAATCCAGGACGAGGACCTGGCGGAGCTGGTGATCGGCTTGTGGCAAGATGAGCGCCTGAGCCGAAAACAAGAAGGCGATGAGGAGCGGGAAGCGCGCATCCTCTGTTCACTGGGCTTATTCGACTTATCCGAGGAGTAGAACAAAATGGCGCTGAACCGCACTAGAGCGCGAGAATATATGCAAGCATTCGAATTCGAAAACCTTCTAATAGAAATTGGGTGGGAGAGCGTTCCGCCAGCGCGGCCAGTGAATATTGGGAACACCGGCTACCAGTATCGCCTCATTTCGGAGACGGTATTTGAGGTGTTTCCAGTAAATCCCCGCTCCAACGCGCTGCCGGACGCCAGAACGCTGAAAAATATTCACAAGAACATCGAGAAAATATCGTTCGAAAACTTGATTGTCTTCCTCGATAATGACAAGATTAGAACACAAAGCATCTGGTATTGGGTCAAACGAGAGGGTAATAAAAAAACACCCAAGAAAACATTACTATTTTAAGGAACAGCCCGGCGACCTTTTCCTGAGCAAAATTGCAGGCATGGTCATCGAGATGGGCGACCGACGCTCCGACGGCAGCCTACCCATCACAGAACGCACCAAGCGATTTGCTGATTCCTTTGATATTCTGCCCGTCACCAAGCGCTTTTACAGCGAATTCAGCGGGCTGCGCGTCGACTTCATCAACCTGATTCAAGGCATCCCGCGCGAAGCCGACCGCAACTGGTACGCCTCGGTGCTGCTCAACCGGCTGATGTTCATCTACTTCTTGCAGAAGCGCGATTTCATCCAGGGTAACAGTAATTACCTCGACGACAAGTTGGAGGAAAGCCGAAGACGCGGACGCGACCGCTACTACCAAGAATTCCTCGATGCGCTGTTTTTTGAGGGCTTTGCCAAGCCGGAACACGAACGCAGCGCCGAGGCAAAACGCTTGCTCGGGCCCATTCCCTACCTGAACGGTGGCTTATTCATCCGCCACCGCTTGGAACTCGATAACGTCGCCATCCAGATCCCCGACCGCGCCTTCGAGAATGTCCTGGACCTTTTCGGTCGCTATTCCTGGCATTTGGACGATACGCCGGGCGCGCGCGACAACGAGATCAACCCCGATGTGCTGGGTTATATCTTCGAGAAATACATCAACCAGAAAGCCTTCGGCGCTTATTACACGCGGGGGGAGATCACCGAATACCTCTGCCAGCGCAGCATCCACAGCGTGATTCTGGAGAAGGTCAACCAGCATAGCGTCCGCCAATTCAGCGACTTGAGCGATGTGCTGATGCGGCTGGATGCCGAGCTATGCCGCACGCTGCTGTTCACTGTCTTGCCCAAGCTGTCGATCCTCGACCCCGCCTGCGGCTCGGGCGCGTTCCTGGTGGCGGCGATGAATAACCTGCTCAATATCTATGGCGCGGTCTTTGGGGCGATTGACCGGCTGAACGACAGCAACCTGCGGCGGCAGGCGGAAAAAATCCGGCGGGAGCATCCCTCCATCAATTATTACATCCGCAAGCAGATTATCGTGAAAAACCTCTACGGCGTCGACATCATGGATGAAGCCACCGAGATCGCCAAACTGCGCCTCTTCCTGGCGCTGGTCAGCGTGGCGCAGTCGCTCGATGACCTGGAACCCCTGCCCAATATCGACTTCAATATCATGGCCGGCAACTCGCTGATTGGCTTGCTGAGCGTCGATGACAATCGCTTTGATGAGGGCGCGCGCACGCAAGACATGCTCCAGCGCGTCAAAGCCCAGGATTACCAGCGCGCGCTAGCGGAGAAGAATCGCCTGATCAAGCTCTACCGCAAAACCGACAGCGCCTATTCCGATCACCTGCAAGACCTGCGCGGACGCATCAACGCGCAGCGCCACGACGCCCAGGGCGTTCTCAACGAGATCCTGCTGGACGACTTCCGCGCCTTAAAAATCCAGTACGAGGGTGCGCAGCTCAAAGGACGCGCGAAGAAACGCCCACTGCAGACAACCGACATAGAAGCCCTGAATCCCTTCCACTGGGGTTACGAGTTCGACGAAATCATCGAGGAGCACGGCGGCTTTGATGTCATCATCACCAACCCACCCTGGGAAGTCTTCAAGCCGCAAGACGAAGAATTCTTCGCCCAATATGACGACAGCATGCGCCAGAAAAGGGCGAACCGAGTCGACAAGAGGCGAATCAAGGCGCAACTGCTGGAAGACGCCGATATAAGGCGCGAATATCTGCAATATCAAAGCGACTACCGCCATGTCAGCGCCTATTATCGCAGCGCCCCGCAATACCAGAATCAGATTTCGCGCGTGAACGGCCGCAAGCAAGGCAGCGACATCAACCTCTACAAGCTCTTCACCGAGCAGTGCTTTCGCCTGCTGCGGGAGAAGACGGCTATTAAGCCCGGCGGGGCTTGTGGCATCGTCATCCCATCGGGCATATACAGCGATTTGGGCACAAAACAATTGCGGCAAATGCTCTTTGAAAAAACCAAAGTCACGGGTTTGTTCGGTTTCGAGAACCGCAAAGCGATCTTTGAGGGCGTACATAAGAGCTTCAAATTCGTGGTGCTGTCAATCGAAAAAGGCGGGCAAACCCTCAGTTTCCCGGCCGCTTTCATGCGCCACGATGTCAAAGAGCTAGAGCAGTTTCCGGCTGAAGACAGCGTCAAGGTCAGCGTCGATCTCATCAAACGCTCGTCGCCTTCGTCGCTGTCGGTGACCGAATTCAAGGGCGCGCTGGATGTGGACATCGTCGAGAAGATGCTGCGCTTCCCGCTTTTGGGCGAAGAATTGCCCGACAAGTGGAATGTGAAGCTAACACGCGAATTCGACATGACAAACGACAGCGACCTCTTCCATGACGCGCCGGGAGCGGGCAGACTGCCGCTTTACGAGGGCAAGATGATCTGGCAGTTCCAGCATGGCTACGCCGCGCCGCGCTACTGGATTGACGAGGCGGCTGGTCGGAAGCGTGTGCTGGGCAGGAAGGGTGAGGATGTCGGGCAGCGGCTTGATTATCAGATGTATCGGCTAGGTTTTCGGGATGTGGCTAGCTCGACCAATGAGCGTACGATGATTATGACGGTCCTTCCGCCACTAAATTTTGCAGGCAATACTGTACCTACTGCCAAAGCGATACACCACAATTCAGATATTCCTGATAACGTGTCGCAGCTCATTGTGTGCACTATTTCCAATAGTTACCTTGTAGATTATATTGCACGGCAAAAAGTTTCAGCGCACTTAAATTTTTTCTACGTTAGGCAACTCCCCATCCCACGCCTGATGCCGGGCGACCGCTTCTTCGACTCTATCGCCCAGCGCGCCGCCCAGCTTATCTGCACGGCGCCGGAATATGACGACCTAGCGGCTGAGGTCGGGCTGGGCAGCCACCGCAATGGCGTGACCGATCCGGCCGGGCGGGCGAAGCTGCGCGCCGAGCTAGATGGCATCATCGCGCATATCTACGGTCTGACAGAAGCCGAATTCGCCCACGTGCTGGGCACATTCCCGCTGGTGGACGCAGGGGTCAAGGCGGCGGCGATGGAGGCGTATCGGGATGTCGAGCGCGGCGCGGTGATGTGAGCGTCCGCTCGCGGGCAGGGCAATATCACAGAGCAATCGCACCAGATTATTTTAACCACCGAGGACACCGAGATTTGCCTCCTTTTCTGGCAAAAAGGAGGCAATGTAGGGGCGATTCTGTGAATCGCCCACGATATTCTCACTCTTTTCATGGGCGACACACAGTGTCGCCCCTACAAGGCTTGATTGGTATTAGCGATGAATTCGCCGGAATTTTACCCCACCCCCCGGCCCCCTCCCCGACGAGTCAGGGAGGGGGAGCTAAATTCTGCGAATATCATGGTTTTTTGATACTTTGTGTAGGTATTGACCCGGTATTCCATACGAAAACAGTTATACTACGGTTGGTTTTCTGTGTTCTTTGCAATACAAATCAAGCCTTACATCGTGGTAGATTTATGTGACATTCGGCACATAATTGGTTCTGGTGCGATTGCTCTGCGTAGATTAGGCGCTGCAATCGCTGGCTAGCGGAGTCAGGACGCCCTTTGCGCCAGCCCGATCTGACGTGGTTTCGTGGCTCTCAAACAGCTGAAGGCCTTGTCATTCGGCTAGTTCTAGTCGCTCAACATTGTGCTCGCGAGCAGCAGTCCCTTTAGCGGAATGGAATATTTGACAAGCGACAAGAGAAACGCTATAGTTTGCGTTGTAAACAGCAAATTGTTAACTCGCATACAATTATCAGGTGCTAATTAGAAGAATGTATAGTATTTTCTTTCACGTAACTGCTTCTTCCAGTGTCTTCACGCGCGCCCCATCAGTTGCGAACCTATATGTCAACCATCCGGTCGTGCCGGGCCGGTTCGGCAAGAGATGCCGACGCTCATCGTCGATCGATTGATCGTGTGGCGATTCCGCTAAGTTGGATTTGATCGAGGTGAATATGGGTGCGCCGCAAGCAGAAGCAAGGGAGGCGTCCGCCGAGTCTAGAGGAGAAAAGCCCCTCTTGGTTGCGCGCAACATCGAAAAGGCCTATGGCACGGTACAGGCGCTTGGCAGCGCGCAAATCGACGTTAGAGCGGGCGAAATAGTTGCGCTGGTCGGCGACAATGGCGCTGGCAAGTCGACCTTGATCAAGGTGCTGTCAGGAGCGCACAAACCGGACGCGGGCGAAATCATCGTGCGCGGCCAGTCCGTCACGATCGATAACCCCAACGACGCCTTCGACTTAGGCATCGCCACTGTTTATCAAGACCTGGCGCTCCTGGCGACGCGCGACGTTGTCGCCAACTTGTATGTCGGACGCGAGCTAACCAGGAACGGAATCTTGGACCGGCGGCAGATGACCGCGGAGGCGAATCAGGTCGTGCGCCAGTTGAAGACCAATCTGCCCTCCGTTCACACGCGCGTGCGTCACCTTTCCGGTGGGCAGCGGCAGGCGGTCGCCATTGCGCGGGTCGTGCATTTCGGCGCGGAAATCTTACTGCTTGACGAGCCTACAGCAGCGCTCGGCGTTAAGGAAGCGCATGAAATGCTGACCTTGATTGAACACCTCAAGGAGCAAGACAAGGGCATAATCGTCGTTAGCCATAATTTGGCGCACGTATTCCGAATTTGCGATCGTATCACGGTGCTGCGTCACGGACGCACAGTGGGCACGCTAATCAAGGAAGAGACCGATTCCACCGAAGTCGTTCGTATGATCACTGGCGCCGATTTGCTTTAGCAGGCCGGTCGCCAATGTAAGGCTGGATTGTCACGACAACGGAGCAAGGCTATGGCAGTTAAGCAAGAAGAATTTGATACCAGCACTGACGAGGCGGCTAGCGAATCGCGTTGGAAACGTCTGCTGGCGCAGCGTGAGATCCAACTGCTGTTGGTGCTGGTGGTCTTTACTATTCTGGTGCGGTTGGGCGGTGCGCCTGGCTTCCTGGGTCCGACGCATTTTCCCATTTTCCTCTCGCAGGTCGCGCCGGACATGCTGGTCGTCATTCCGATGGCGATGCTGCTCATCGGCGGCATGTTCGATCTGTCGGTGACCGGCATCGCCAACCTTAGCGTGGTCTTGGTTGGCTGGACCTTCTCGCGTTTGTTGGGCACGATGGACGATACGCTCCTGATCCTGTTGGTCGTTGCAATCGGCTTGACCGCGGGCTTGATAGTCGGCGTAATCAACGGTTTCGCAGTAACGCGCCTGCGCATGAATCCGCTGATGACCACCTTGGCGACCTGGTGGATGGCGCAAGGCGCCGCCACCGGTGTGGCAGGCGGCGAATCACGCCATAACTTTGTCGGCTCCTTCCGCGATATCGCGCGCTTTCAGCCCTTGCGAGACTTGGGCGAGACCTTCCCCTTCTTGCAGGAAATGAGGATTAGTACGCTGCCGATGCCTGTGTTTTACGCGGCGGTCGTCATCTTTCTCGGCTGGCTGGTGCTGAATCGCACGCGCTTCGGCTGGCATATCTTTGCCACCGGCAGCGACCGGAAAGGCGCGGCGCTCAACGGCGTCAATGTCAATCGCATCACCTTGATCGGCTTTGTCGCCACGGGCATGGCGGCGGCTATGTGTGGCATCGTCTGGGCCAGCCGGCTGACATCTGCGCCGCCGAATACTCTCGGTGGGCTGGAGCTGCGCGTGATTGCCGCGGCGGTCATCGGTGGCGCAGCGCTCACTGGCGGGGAGGGGAGCGTGTTAGGGGCCGTCCTGGGGCTCTTCTTCATGCATATGATCCGGAGTGCGACCATACAGCTGGGCTTGCCCGTCTACTGGGAGTTTTTCGTTTTGGGTGCGGTGCTGTTCACGGCGGTTGCTTTCGATGCCTGGAGCAAAAGGCAAGGGGCAACCGATTGATGATGACCGGTAATCGCCGGTCGTAGAGACCTGTTGTGTTTTCCAGTTACTCGCGGGATACACACTAGAAGGGGGCAGATGGGTTTAGCAGCGCATCTGCATCACCATCGTGGTGACAATCGAGGCCAAGTTCATTGTCCAAGCTTTGTTCATGATCCTCACTTACCGCGAATAGATTTTTCACAACAGTAGGATTTTCTGGAGAGTATGATGAAGAAGTTTATGGTTCTCTTGCTGGTACTCTCGTTGTTCATTGGCGCGGTCGCATCAGTCGGCGCGCAAGATAGCGACGAGGACGTCTACTATATGATCGGCGGCAATCTCGGCCATCCTTGGTGGAAACAACACTTTGAAGGCATTGAAGTGGCTGCTGAGTGGCTCGGCATCAATGTCGAGATCGTCGGTCCGCCGCCCACTGATGGTATCGCCCTGGAACAGATCAAACTGTTCGAGGAAATTGTAGCCAAGCCCAATACCGCCGGCATCATGATGATTGGATTCGATGTCACGTTGATACCAGAGGTATCGAAACAGGCGATGGCAGCCGGCATCCCCTTCATCCAGTTCAATGGCGACCTCATCGACAAGAGCGCGCGCCATGCCTTTGTTGGCACGGGCGACTTTGCTTTTGGCGAGTCGGCAGCACAATTGGTACTGGATCGCTATCCCGATGGCGCCAAGATTGGCGTGGTGGCTTTCATCAGCGCGCAGCAGCACCGCGATCGTCTGAACGGCTTCCGCACAACGCTCGAAGAATCGGGTCGCGATTACCAGTTCCTCGAACCGGTAGATGACAGAGCGTCAATGGACGGCGCTTACAACGGCGCTCTTAACTTGATTGAAGCCAATCCCGATATGGATATCATCTATTCGGGTGACGCCTTTGCCGAAGGCGTGGCAAACGCCGTTAATGACATGGGCCTGGTCGACAGCATTGACGTGGTCGGTGGCGACCGAGCTGACTCGCTGCTGCAGGACATCAAGGACGGCACTGTCATGGGCACAATCGCGCAGGACACCTTCGCCGAGGGCTTCTTTGGCGTGCTCTATATGTATGTGGCGCGTCAAGGTCTCGTCTCGCAAGAAGGTGGTCGCCTCGCCTTGCCCGACACTTCGATTACCCAGTCTTTCACCATCACCGCGGAAACGGTCGACTTCTTCCTCGGGGTCGAACCTGACAAGCCGACTCTTCCCGCTGGCACCGATGGCACCTACTACATGATTGGTGGCAATCTCGGGCATCCTTGGTGGAAGCAGCACTTTGAAGGCATAGAAGCCGCCGCTGATTGGCTGGGTATTAATGTGGAGATTGTGGGTCCTCCACCCACCGATGGCATCGCCCTTGAACAGATCAAACTGCTGGAAGAGATCGTCGCCAAGCCGGATACCAAGGGCATCTTGATGATCGGCTTTGACGTCACGCTGATCCCCGAGGTATCGAAGCAAGCGATGGCAGCCGGCATCCCCTTCATCCAATTCAACGGCGATCTGATCGACCGGAGCGCGCGCCATGCCTTCGTCGGCACCGGTGATTTCGCCTTCGGCGAGTCGGCGGCGCAGTTGGTGCTGGATCGCTATCCCGATGGCGCCAAGATCGGCGTGGTCGCCTTCATCAGCGCGCAGCAGCACCGCGATCGCCTCAACGGCTTCCGCACAACCTTGGAAGCTTCCGGTCGCGATTACCAGTTCCTCGAACCGGTCGATGACCGCGCTTCGATGGACGGCGCGTACAACGGCGCGCTCAACCTGATCGAAGCCAATCCCGATATGGACATCATTTATTCGGGCGATGCCTTCGCCGAAGGCGTGGCTAACGCCGTCAATGACATGGGTCTGGTTGATAGCATTGACGTGGTCGGTGGCGACCGTGCTGACTCGCTGTTGCAGGACATCAAGGAAGGCACTGTCATGGGCACGATCGCCCAGGATACTTTCGCGGAGGGCTTCTTTGGCGTGACATTTATGTATGTCGCGGCCGAAGGAATAGTCGCGCGTGAAGGTGGGCGGATCGCACTGCCCAACACGGTGATCACGAAGTCGTTTACCATCACTGCTGATACCGTCGATTTCTTCCTGGAGGGCTAGAAGGGGGTTTAAACCCCAATCCTCTCGTCCCCCTCTCCCGCAAGGGTAGAGGGGGAGCATTTGTAATTGACTGGATCGGACAGCCATGAGATTGAAAGACAAAGTGGCGTTGGTCACTGGCGGCGGACGCGGCATCGGGCGGCATATCGCGCTGCGCCTGGCCGATGAGGGCGCGCATGTGCTGGTCAACTATGCCAGCAGCGAGGCCGGCGCCGAAGACATTGCCGAGCAGATTCGCGCAAAGGGGCGGCGAGCGACAGAGGTAAGGGCGAATATCGCGCAACGAGGCGAGGTCGATGCCATGTATGCTTCCTTGCGAGAAGATTTTGGGCGCATTGACATTCTGGTCAACAACGCGGCGATTGATCCGGTCATCCCCTTCCTGGAAATGAACGATGAGCAGTGGGATCGTGTCATTGATATCAACCTCAAAGGCACGTATATGTGTTCCCAATCGGCTGCCAAGCTGATGGTTGAGCAGGGGAGCGGCGGGGTTATCATCATCATCGGGTCAATGCACAGCATGGCGACCTTCCCCGGTATGCTGGCTTATGCCAGTACGAAAGGTGGACTTAACGCGATGACACGCGCAATGGCGCTGGATCTCTCGCCCCATCGCATCCGCGTAAATTGCGTGATCCCCGGCTCGATTCACGTGGAAAAAGCCTACGAAGTCATCCCCAATTACGACCCGCATATGATGGATGACCAGATCGCCCTGGGGCGCATCGGCTATGGGCCGGACATCGCAGCGGCCGTCGTATTCATGGCGTCGCAGGATGCGGCCTATATCACTGGTACTACCTTGACTGTCGATGGCGGCGTGATGGCGCGCATGGCGCTCTGGTTCGACGACCTGGAGACCGTAGAGCGAAAGTACGACAATTAGCGGCGCCAGCGCAACTGGTTCTGCATGAAGAAAGACCTGAGCGATGAATGAAGTCGAACATGTCCTTTCGCTGGGCAATGTATTGGGCGAAGGTCCACTGTGGCATCCCGAGGAAAAGGCGCTCTATTGGGTGGATATCGAGTCCAGCCAAATCTTTCGCTACGATCCCAAAGAGAGCCAGCATGAAATGGCGCAAATGGACATTGCAGTGGGCGCCCTGGCTTTTCGAGAGTCGGGCGGCTTGATATTGGCGACCGCCAAGGGCTACGCCTATTGGGACATGCAAAAGCGCCAGCTGGAATACATCGCCGACCCGGAAGCGGACAAACCCGAGTCGCGCTTCAATGACGGCAAGGTGGATCGCCACGGGCGCTTTTGGGCCGGTACCATGACTGTTGAAGGCGCCACCAGCGCGCTCTATCGACTTGACGCCGATGCTTCCGTACACAGAATGGAAAGCGGAATCACAATTGCGAACGGACTGGGTTGGAGCCCGGACAACAAGATCATGTATTTCACCGATACCATGATCCACACGATTTATGCCTACGACTTTGACCTGGAAAGCGGCAGCATTGCTAACCGCCGCGTATTCGTTCATGATCCGGATGTGCCCGGGCTGCCGGATGGATTGTGCGTGGACAGCGAAGGTTGCGTATGGAGCGCGCGCATTCTCGATTGGCGTATCGTCCGCTTCGACCCGGATGGGGTGATTGAGCGTGAGATTCGCTTACCGGTAAAGAATCCGACCAGCTGCGCCTTTGGCGGCGAGAATCTTGACGAGCTTTATGTCACGACGGCGGCTATCGGCTTGACCGACGAGGAAGCTCGACAGCAACCTCTGGCGGGCGATCTGTTCCGCATTCATACTGGTGTCAAGGGGCAGGTCGAGCCCTGTTTCGCCGGGTAGCCATGCAGCAGATCGAGGAAAGATCTTACAAGTATTTTGGGCACTGTTGTCGTCTCTGCAATGACCAAGTTGATTTGCTTTTCACCAGCGAGATTGGACCACGAATAATCCGCGTTGGATTCATCGGCGCGGAGAACGAGTATGCCGAGGTCGACTTCAGTTAAGATAAATCTGTCCCGATTTCAACTGCCTGTCATTCCAATGCCTGTCACTGAGGTTGATATCGCCCGACAACAGCAGGCGAAGGCACGATTGCGCTAATGGGAGGATCGCGTAGTGGAGCAGAACAACGCCAACTCGATATTCGAGACGCCCTTCGATAGTCCTCTTTATCCGCGTTTCCCAATGGAGATGCGGAACGTGGATATCATGACGATCCTCTATCGTACGGACATCGACGCTGCCCGCCGCCTGATACCCGCGCCACTCGAGCTGAAAAGCGATGCCGTCATCGTCCACATCTATCACATGCACGATGCCGATATGTTCGGCAATTATAGTGAGTCGGCGGTGCAACTGCCTGTCACTCTGCCGGGAACAGATATTAGCGGCGCTTATTCGCCATACCTGTATTTGAGCAGCGTGGGAGCAGTAGCAGTCGGACGTGAGATTTATGGGCAGCCGAAGAAAGGGGGAGAGCCGCGGTTGGAAGTCCGCGGCGACCTGTTTGTTGGCACGGTAAGACGCAACGATATTGATATCATCACGGCCACCATGCCCTATAAGACGCAGCGCGCAGAGCTATCTGAGATGCTTAAAGTCGGCGATTTCCGGACTAATATCAATCTGAAAGTCGTCAACGGTGTGGACGGCAAAATCGCCATCCGCCAGCTAACGGCGCGACGTTTCGAAAATGTTACTGTGCATGAATGCTGGTCCGGGCCGGCGACGATTGAGCTCCGCCCCAACGCGCAGGCGCCCGTCTATAAGCTGCCTGCGCGCGAGATGATCTCCGGCTTTTACTGGCGTACTGACTTCGTATTGCCTTGGGGCCAGGTCTTGCACGACTACTTGGCGACGGAGGCCGGCGCCGATGAGTCTTGAGGGCAAGGTCGCGCTGGTGACCGGCGCTGGCAATGGAATCGGCGAGGCGGCTTGCGTGGCATTTGCCGCCGCGGGCGCGCGTGTGTTTGCTGTTGACATCGATGGCGCCGCTGCCCTTGCCACAAGGGACGCGATCCGCGCATTAAGTGGCGAAGCGGTAGCCTATCACGCTGATGTAAGCCATGTGGAGGAAGTACAAGCCTACACCCAGGAAGCGATTCGTCATTTCGGGCGTATTGACTGTTTCTTTAACAATGCGGGCATTGAAGGCGTCGTCGCCTCAACCATGGAATACCCGGAACATGTCTTTGACCGAGTAATGGCGATCAATCTCAAGGGTGTGTTTCTGGGCTTGAAATACGTACTGCCGTATATGGTAGAAAGGGGTGCCGGGAGCGTCGTCAATGCTGCCTCGGTGGGCGGAGTGGTCGGCGCGCCGGGGCTGTGCGCCTACTCCGCCAGCAAGCATGCCATCATTGGATTAACGCGCACCGCAGCCGCTGAAGTGGCGCAATACGGTGTGCGGGTAAATGCTATCTGTCCCAGCGCGATCCAAACCCGAATGATTGATTCGCTGGCTGGCATGTATGCTCCGGACGACCCGGATTCGGTGCGCGATAAATTCGTCGCTCGCAACCCAATGCGGCGCTACGGGCTGCCGGAAGAGGTAGCGCAGGTCGTCCTGTTTTTATCATCGGATGCGGCGAGTTTCGTCAATGGAGAGGCCCTGATGATTGATGGCGCGCGTACCGCAGTATGAATACAGCCGTTTATGCTCCGCCCGGATTATTCGAATTTAAGGACCGAGCGCAGACGAGGCATTGGCAACCTACGGTGGAGCATTCCATTGAAGATCTTAGAGTCAAAGGCCTCAGCCGCGGCCACATAAGCGCGATTGACTCTAAGCATGACACTGTGTAATCTCTAGCTATTGTAAACAGTAAACAGAACGTTGAGAATCGTTTAATGACAAATGCATCGCTGGCCAATTTGACTGGAATCCAAGATAGACGACCATTGGCTCATGATGTTCTGGAGACATTGCGTCAAGCCATTTGGAATAGACAGCTGCAGCCGGGTATCCGTTTGCGAGAAGAAGAACTGGCTGAAGCGCTCAACGTCAGCCGCGGTCCCGTTCGTGAAGCGCTTATTCAACTGGAATACGAAGGCTTGGTCATTCGAGAGCAGAATCGCGGCGCGTCGGTTGCGCGGCTGGAAAGGGAAGACCTCGACGAAGTGTATTCGTTGAGGATGGCGCTCGAAAAGCTGGCTGTTCAACTGGCGGTCAAGAACCACAATGATTCACATTTGGCGCAGATGCAAGTTGTTCTGGATGATATGCGATCGGTTCTTGACGACACAGTGACTGTGCAGCGTGCTGCCGACCTGGATGTCAGCTTTCACGAGGTCGTCATAAAGTCTGCCCAGCACAAACGGCTGTATCATTTTTGGTCGACATTGCGCCCGCAGATATACATATTTCTCCTCTCACGCAATGTTGCGAATGCTGACTTTCGCGAGTACATGCTGCCCTGGCACCAGGATATCCTGGACGCCATCCGCGATCGCCACGAGAAGCGGGCGCTTGAGCTTATCGAAACGCACCTTGAAGCCGCTTATACGCGTGTACTCGTTAGTTACGAAGCCTTCCTCGGCTCTGAACAGAGTTAGTGGCGACATTGTAAGGTACTGATATGGGGTGAATGGTTTTGATGGAACGGTTTGGCCTTCAGGGAAGAGTAGCAGTTGTGACGGGTGCGGCCTCCGGGTTGTCGCGGGCGATAGCGCTTGGCTTCGCCGAGGCTGGAGCGGACCTCGTCGTGGCCGATATCAACCTCTCAGGTCTGAAAGCAACCGCCAGCCAGATAGAAGCGAGCGGGCAAAGGGCCGTCGTCTGCCAGTGTGATATCGCGAATCAAAACGAAGTAGCGCAGCTATTTGATCTACTCGATTCAGCCTTCGGCACAATTGATATTCTGGTCAATGGTCCTTTCGCCTTCAATCGCTCTCGCCCTGAAGATATGAGCCTGGAGGATTGGAATCTCGCGCTTTCGGTGTGTTTAACCGGCTTTTTCATGTGCGCGCAGCAGGCCGGGCGGCGAATGATCAAGCAAGGCCGAGGCGGCAGCATCATCAGCATCGGCTCAATCGCCGGCGCGCTGGCTCTGGGACGCGGCAATTTCGTTTACAGCGTAGCCAAAGCCGGCGTCCACCAGATGACACGTGAGTTGGCTGTCGAATGGGCGCAGCACAATATACGCGTCAACGCGTTGCTGCCGGCCCAAATGAGGACACCGTCCGTCAAACACTGGCTGGAGGATCCCAATACGGATCCCGGCTTGGTGACGCATTTGCTGAAAGGCATTCCCATGAATCGGATGGGCGAAAGCGAAGACATTGTTGGTCCGGCCATTTTCCTGGCGTCTGATGCCGCCGCCTTCATCACCGGTACGCTGCTGCCGATCGACGGCGGCAATCTGGCGCTGAATGCCGGTGGGAGCCACACATGGTAAGCTCGCCCCCAATTGACGGCTTAAGATGATCATGATTAGGTAGAAAACGGTATGACCACTGTAGTCATAGCACACGCTTCCTTTCCCGATACACAGCTCGAATCAGAAGCGCTGGCGGCAATCGGCGCGACGACTGTGTTTACGGGAAACCTGGACAGCAGCGAAGCGCGCGCGATCGCCAGGCGGGCGCATGCAATAATGGTTACCATTCAAGAAGTCGACGCCAAACTGATGCGCTCCTTGGAAAACTGCAAAATTATCGCTCGCGTCGGTACCGGCCTGGATGCAATAGATATCCCGGCGGCCACCGAGCGCGGCATTTGGGTGACATACGTCGCTGATTATTCCATTGACGAAGTGTCTACCCATGCCGTCGCACTGCTGCTTAATCATGCGCGGCGCTTGCCACAGATGGTTGCCTCGGTAAAAGCTGGCGCTTGGTACGATGTCGCGCGAATTGAGCCGGCGCCTCGCTTGAAGGGACAGGTCTTGGGCGTCATCGGCTTGGGACGCATCGGGCGGACAGTCGCAGCTAAGGCGTCCGGGCTTGGGCTTCGCGTCATCGCCCACGATCCATATGTAGGCTTGGACGCGGAAACTGAACATAATGTCGACCCGGTCGACCTGGATACCTTGTTTAGCAAATCCGATTACATTTCGCTGCATACACCGCTGACCGAGTCGTCGCGCCATATCATCAACGCGGCCGCGCTTGAAATGATGAAGCCGACCGCCTTCCTAATCAATACCGCGCGTGGCGAGTTGATCGATGATGCGGCTTTGTTGGACGCGGTTAAGGCGGGCAGCATCGCCGGCGCGGCGCTGGATGTGCTCAGCCAGGAGCCGCCACCCGCTGATTTTCCGCTGCTCCACCACGAGCGAATTCTTATCACCCCGCACGGCGCCTGGTATTCTGAAGCATCAAAAGTCGATGTACGGCGGAAGGCGACCGAAGATGTCGTGCGGGTATTGACGGGTCAGAAGCCGCTGTCGCCGGTCAATCAGCCGAATTTCAGTCCGTAGCCAAGGTATTAGAGGAGACTTCGCATTGGACAGCCATGAATTGGCATTAAGCAGCGAGCAGCTGCTGGCGCTTTACCGCACGATGGTTCTCATTCGGCGGACGGAAGAGCAGCTTGCCCGCGCTCACCAGATGGGTCTGGTTCCCGGTCCCTGCCACACTTATGTCGGTGAGGAAGCAATCGCGACCGGCGTCTGCGCCAATTTGCGCCAGGATGACGTTGTCTTCAGCACGCATCGCGGGCACGGGCATGCGCTGGCCAAAGGCGTTAGCGCCCGTGAGGTGGCGGCCGAGCTGTTGGGCAAAGCGACCGGCTGCTCCCAGGGACGCGGCGGCAGCATGCACCTTTTCGCCCCTGAAGTCGGATTGATGGGCACGAGCGGCATTGTTGGCCCCAGTATCTTGCAGGGCGCCGGCGCCGGCTACAGCTTCAAACTGCTTGAATCGGACCGAGTAAGCGTCGCCTTTTTTGGTGATGGCGCCGTCAGCAATGGCGCTTTTCACGAAGGGATCAACCTCGCGGCGATTTGGGATCTGCCCGTTGTCTTTGTCTGTGAAGACAATATGTACGCCACTGAGGTACCCTTCCGCGAGGCGACGCGCAACCAAAATGTGGCGGAGCGCGTACGCGTCTCCTACGGCATGAACGCTGTCTGTGTAGATGGAAATGATGTCTTGGCTGTACATGAAGCCGCCAAGATAGCGGTGACACAGGCCCGCGCCGGAAACGGTCCCTCGCTGATCGAATGTAAGACCTATCGCTTGCGACCACATGCGGAAGGTATGCGCGACGGCGGTTATCGCACCGTGGATGAGGTCGAATCTTGGAAGAAGCGCGATCCCATCGCGACCTTTAGATCAGAGCTCCTCGTCAACAAGCAGGCCGACGAAGCTGCAATAGATGCTGTCGAAGAAGAGGTAACGATAATCGTCGAAGACGCAATGGATTTCGCCCGCTCCAGCCGTTTCCCGGATCCGGCTACTGCTGCTGATTTCATATTTGGCGCACAGGATTAAGCCTATGCGAGAGATTACATACACCGAAGCGGCTCGCGAAGCGCTGGCCGAGCAGATGGCGATAGACCCCAGCATCTTTGTTGTAGGCGAAGGCATCGGGGAGCGCGGCGGAAACTTCAATACCACCTTGGGGCTGTACGAGAAATACGGGCCGATGCGACTGCGGGATACGCCGATAGTCGAACGAGGATTTATCGGCATGTGTACCGGCGCCGCCATGACCGGAACTCGCCCTGTCGTCGACTTTATGATCGTCGATTTCATCCTGGATTCAATCGGCGAATTGTTCAACCAGATTTCGAAGATTCAATATATGAGCAGCGGGCGAATCAAGATGCCGCTGGTATTGCGTGGTTGTTTTGGGATTGGCGGCGCCGCCGCTACACACCATTCCGGCAGCTATTATCCTCTATTTGTGCATATTCCCGGTTTCCGCGTGGCCTTGCCCTCGACGCCCTATGACGCTAAGGGTCTCATGAGGACTGCGCTGACGGGAGATGATCCTGTCCTGTTCCTGGAGCATAAACTTCTGCTCAACAAGCGCGGGCATGTGCCGGAAGAAGCATACAGCATTCCCTTCGGCCAGGCGGCTGTCGTCCGGTCAGGCGGTGACGCCACCGTAGTCGCCTTGACCGTGATGCTGCAGAAAGTGCTCGCCATCAGCGAGGAATTGGCGCGGGAGGGCACGGAGATTGAAGTGATCGACCCGCGCACAGTGGCGCCGCTGGATATAGACACAATACTCGAATCGGTTCACAAGACCGGCCGTCTGCTGATTGTCGACGAAACTTTTGGTCCCTGCGGCATTGGCGCGGAAATCAGCGCGCTGGTAATGGAAAACGGATTTGACGATTTAGACGCGCCCATCGCCCGCTTGAATGGCATGCATACACCGACTCCCTACAGCCCAACTTTGGAAGGCGCCATCACGCCTGATCAAGCCGCGATCGCCGGGGCGATTCGGGATTTGCTGGCGGAGTAGCCGCAGCGCGTGGCTTCTGCCAGATAGCATAACTTTCGCTGTCTCAGTGGGTAGAATGGCGGACTAGATAGGCTGGCGTATGGCAATAGAAATCGTAATGCCCAAACTCGGCTGGACCATGGAAGAAGGCGTCCTTGACGAGTGGGTCAAACAAGATGGCGACGAAGTGCAAGCGGGCGACATCATCTTTGTAGTCGAGAGCGACAAAGCCCTGCAGGAGATCGAAGCTTTTGACAGCGGAATTCTGCGTATATTGCCGGATGCGCCGTCGCTGGGTTCGATGGTGAAGATAGGTGAGCTTCTAGCTTATCTCGTAGCGCCGGGTGAAGCGCCGCCTTTTGAGCTGGAAGAAACACCAACTGTGGCGACATCCATTCAGTCGGCTGAGTCACCTGCCCCCGCCAGCCAAGCCGCCTACCCAAAGGAACGCCGAGAGTCTCGAAGCGGCGGCCCTGCTGCCAGCCCGCGTGCGAAACGCATCGCCGCCGAACTCAACATCGACTGGTCGAGCTTGACCGGCAGCGGGAGCGGCGGACGCATCGTGGAAAGGGACGTACGCGCAGCTGCCGAGGTGGCTACCGCAACGCCTGAGGGTGACCTCAGGATTACGCCGGTCGCGCGCCGCGTTGCGCAGCATGCCGGCCTCGACCTCGATGAGCTGGCGGCGCGTTTTGCTGGCGCTCGCGTCACCCGCGAGGATGTGGAGAAACTTGCCGCCGAGCGTGAAGCTATCCCGGATGACCGACGGGTAGCGATGACCCGCGTACATCGAGTGACGCGCGACCGCATGGTTGAAAGCGCGCGGACCGCGGCGCCGGTTACGCTCACAAGCGAAGTCGATGCGACTGAGCTGGTGCAGTTGCGCCGCAAACTCAAAGCCGACGGCGCTGGCATCGTACCGACTTATACGGATCTGCTGACGACACTGGTGGCCAGGGCGCTGCGCGAGCACCCGGCGCTCAACGCCTCGATAGAAGGCGACGAAGTCATCCTGCGCGGCGCGATCAACATTGCCGTGGCGGTTGATAGCGAACGGGGCCTGTTCGCGCCGGTCATTGCTGGCGCGGATAGGCTGTCACTGCTGGAGCTGACAACAGCGAGCGCCGACCTGGTGATGCTCGCCAGACAAGGCAAGCTCAAGGCGGATCAGCTCCACGGCGCAACCTTCACCATAACCAATCTGGGCATGTACGACATTGACGCCTTCACACCAATTATCAGCTTGCCGCAAGCTGCCGTCCTGGGCATCGGGCGGATCGTGGCGCGGCAAGTCGTGATTAATGCGGAAGCGGAACGCACCGCCATTCGGCACATGCTTACACTTAGCTTGACCTTCGACCATCGGCTGACGGATGGCGCTCCGGCCGCGCGCTTCTTGCAGCGCGTGGGGCAATATGTAGAAACACCTTATCTCTGGCTTGTGAACTAAGTGGCGAGGACAAATGCATGAAGCTGGTTACCTACGTAAAAGACGGCGAAAATCGGCCCGGCGCTATTGTCAAGCGAGACGGTCGAGAGGCCATCGTCGACCTGCTGGCGGCCGATGCTTCACTTCCTTCCAGCATACGCGCGCTGCTGGAAGCCGGTCCGCTGGCCTTGCAAAAGGCGGAAACTGCCGCTGAAGAAGCAACTGACCTTCTCGAAATGAGCGCGATCAAACTGGCGGCGCCAATCCCGAATCCCGACAAAATCCTTTGTATCGGCCTGAATTATGCCGATCATGCCGCGGAATCAGGCCAGCCGCTGCCAGACTATCCGATCGTCTTCAGCAAGTACAGCAATACTGTGATCGGCAGCGGCGACGCCATCGTGCTGCCAAAAGTGACCGATCAAGTCGATTATGAAGCCGAGCTGGGCTTTGTCATCGGCAAGCGGGCTCGTCACGTTTCAGAAGCGGATGCTTTGGAATATGTCGCCGGCTATCTGAACGTCAATGATGTCAGCGCGCGCGACTACCAGACCCGCACCAGCCAGTGGACCATGGGCAAATCTTTCGATACCTTCGCGCCGATGGGACCGGCACTTGTCACCGCGGACGAATTGCCCGACCCGCATAATCTCGCCATTCGCTTGTGGATCGGCGATGATACTCTGCAAGATTCCAGCACCAGCCAACTGATCTTCAGTGTGCCGCAGCTCCTTGCCGATATCAGCGAGGTGATGACCTTGGAGCCCGGCGATATTGTGTCGACCGGTACGCCCCCGGGCGTCGGCGCCGCGCGTACACCACCGCGCTGGCTCAGGCCCGGCGAAACGGTCAATATGGAAATCGAGGGCTTGGGCATACTGAGCAATCCGGTAGTTGCCGAGTAGCGCCGGGCGGCAGGGCCTTGCTAAGCGCACGGACCGGGTGTACCGCCCGCATTCAGCGCCAGGTTGCCGCCATCCAGCGGAATCAATGCGCCAGTGATCCAAGCCGAGGCATCCGATGCCAGAAAGACTGTCGGACCAGCAATGTCTTCAGGCTGCCCCATACGTCCGATTGGTATGCCCGACAGGAATTGTGCTTCCAGCTGCGGGTCGGCTTGCATGCGCTCCGCCAAGCCCGGGTTGACTACTTGCGCTGGCAGTATCGCGTTGACGCGCACACCTCGGCCGCTCCACTCCGTGCTGAGTTCTCGCGTCATTTGCGCGACGCCATCCATGCCGACACTGTACGGGAAATTTCCGCGACCCAAAGCCGACACACCGCCGATCGAGCAGATATTAATGATGCTGCCTTTTCCCCCCGCTAACATCCGACGACCCGCCTCCTGACAACAGCAGAAACGCGCCACCGTCAGGCCAAGGATGATATCCGACATCAGCTCGAGTTCGATGTCTTCCGGCCTCCCTAACTGCCCTGGCCCGGCGACATTGCCCAGAATATCTAACTGACCGAATTCGCGATCAAGTTCCCTGAACATCGCTCGAATCTGTTCGATGTCCGTTACATCACAGGTCACGGGAAGCGCCCGTCGGCCCATCTTGCGGATGGCGTCGGCAGTGGTTTCCAGCTGCGCCGTATTGATGTCGGCAATTAGCAGGTCGGCGCCGGCATCAGCGAGCGCGAGCGTCATGGCGCGCCCCATTCCTTGCGCGGCGCCGGTAACCAGCGCCACACGTCCGCTTAAGTCAAACAGCTTCGGAATCATAATTGGATCACCTTTCTAGGCGATGAGCTCGTTTAGCTGGGACGCATCCTGCGTCAATACAACATTGTAACGAGGAACCACTTCAAATTGGCGTCCGCTTGACTCGTGCCACGCCGCTGCTTGCCGAGCGGCTGATGTCACCGCAGCGACCAGCTATTAACTCGAACTGCACAAGAACTATGTGCAGCAAAATCTGTATAATGCTGAATCTGCCGCCAGAAGCGTGATGATAATTGGGGCAATCACAACATTTGGCGACTAGCAGCAATCGTCGATGTCGATCGGCAGTTTGCTTCAGTATAGCCTTCTGTGAAGCAAACCGGGCACGATGATAGATGTAGCTATCTTGCCCAACAAGCATCACGAAGCTGAAGTCGAACGACTACCTTCGCAGCAGATTACGTAGTTTGTAGTGCTATTCTTTATCATGTAAATGACAATTTTCCCAATAGATAGTTGACCTCGAAAAGGCAATCCTTGTTCGAAATTATCATTCTCCCGGATAGTGAATCAGCTACCCAGCTCCCACTGTTTTATCGCGCGGCGGTCGTCGCCGACTTCAGATGAGGTGGTAGCGCTTGTTGTAGGGAAAACGGCATCCGCGGCTGGTTTGGGCAAGCTGGCGTCGCACGATTTGCGCCGGACCCTGATCACCGTTGGTTTGAAATCTGGCGGGCATGTGCGCGATCTGCAGGAGCAGGCGGGTCATGCCAATGCGGCCACCACGCTGCGCTATGCGCAGGCATCGGATGCGCGGGCGAGACGCGAGAAAATCCGGCTGCCGTTCGCATGAAGGTTGCGCTAGGACATCGATTCTGCTGTGACTTGCTGTGTACTGCGATCCTGAATGTGCCTCGGCCCGATCAGATCATGGCCGGAATGTCGGCGGATGGTCTGTATCATATCAGACCGCCTATCAAGTACGAAAAGGAAGGTTTACGTACATCATATTGCTGGTCTGATATGTATACAAAAGACGCCGACGTGGTCACGTGGATTAGCACAAATTATCGGAGCGTTACCGCGAGCATAATATTGGGGTAACTGGTTCTATGTGGCGGGCTGTTGCGCAGATAGTTGTGCAGGCGGTCAAAATTGCTGTTTTGTAGAGTGTTCCTGTGATACCGACCAGTGCGCTGGCTGGCCCGACTGCTTCAATCCCTCAATGACGAAATCAGCAAGCGATCTGCTTGGGATACACCTCGAGATGGCGGAGCCTGGAATCGCCCGCTGACTCCCATAGGTCGGAAATTGCACAAGACAGGCGAGTAGAGACAGTGTGGCACATGGAGACCTTGCCCCGCGTTCTCGTTGGCGCGGGATCATGTAAATCGCCCGCGGACGCCGTAAACAGTCTTGTACTGCAATTCGATTTTGGTCCCTCGCTGTATTCTTATCCCCGCCCGGTCACAGAGTTTATTTGGACGGCGCTTCCCTGGACGCTGGGCTTGCTCGGCGTTTCAATTGTCATCGGCAATTTCATCGGTTTGCTGGCCGGTTTTTTTCATAACAGCAGATTTGCCACCACGCTGGAAGTGGTCGGCGTCGTGCTGTATCCGATTCCTTATTACATTCTCGCGCTCGTTCTCATTCTGCAATTCGCTTATATCTGGCAGTGGTTTCCGCTTTCGACGACCATCCGCCCCGGCCCGCTGACTTGGAAGAAGGTCAACGTCATCATCTACAACTCATTTTTGCCGGCCATGACGCTGATTCTGGCGGGCTTCGGCTGGAATATCCTCAGTATGAAGGCCTTGGCTTTCGCCACCAAAGAAGAGCCTTACGTCGTCTTCGCCCGGCTAAAATCGGTGGCGACGGCGGCCTTCATCATCGACCTCCTCTATCCCTTGATTGATCCGCGGATTCGGCTGAGGTAGGCGTGTGAGGCTCAACTTTCGGCTGAAACTCGGCATCGTTATCTTGCTGATTCTCACCATCGGCAGCTTTGTTTTGCCTATCTTCACCGATGTCAATCCGTCGGAGCAGGGCACCTACTTCAAGAATATGCCGGTCAGCCGGGATCATTTGCTGGGGACAAATTCTATCGGCCAGGATATCTTTTGGTATTTGGTGTTTGCATTGCGCAATTCGCTGGTGCTGGGCGTTGGCGTCAGCTTCTTCGCCGTTATTCTTTCGCTGCTGCTGGGCTTGAGTTCCGGCTACGTCGGTGGTGTATACGACCGCCTCATCATGCTGGTCATGGATTCTTTCATCGCCATTCCCAGCTTTCCGATTCTGATTGTCCTGGGCACACTGATACGCGGTCAGACATCGTTCTGGTATCTTGGCACGGTCCTGGTCATATTCGGCTGGGCTTGGAACGCGCGAACGGTGCGTTCGATGGCGCTGTCCTTGCGCGAGCGCGAATTCATCAACACGGCGCGCTTCTCCGGCAGCAGCACCTTGGAGATCATCCTCTACGAGATATTTCCCCACGTCTATGCCTACCTGGTTGTCGGCTTCATCAATTCAATTCTGTTCGTAATCAATACCGAAGCTGCGCTCGCCGTCATCGGATTAAGCAACGTGGAAGTGCCTACTCTAGGTTCCATCATCTTCTGGGCCTTGAATTACAATGCGATGTTCATCGGCCAATATATGTGGATTGTGGCGCCGGTCGTGACGACCGTACTGCTCTTCCTCGGCTTGTTCCTTACATCGACCGGCTACAACCAGCATTTCGCCACCAGAAGAGGACACTCATGATCAGGCTGAATGAGCTGGTGGCGACCTACACGACCGTGCGCGGCAGCGTCAAGGCGGTTGAAGGCGTCGATCTGTCTATCCCCGAGGGCAATATCGTCGGCATCGCTGGGGAATCGGGTTGCGGCAAGTCTACTTTGCTCAAGGTCGTCTATGGCGATTTGACGTATCCACTGGCGTTGGAGCAGGGAGAAGTCAATTATGGCTTCGCCGATAATGACGGACGAGAGGTCACATCCGCGACGATTCAAGAGCACTGGTTCAAACGCATTTCGTATATTCCGCAAAGCTCGATGAGTTCGCTCAATCCGGTGATACGCATCCGCAAGCAGTTCGTCGACTTTCTGGAGCCGAAGGCGAACAAAGACGAGACGCTTGATCGCGTCCGCCAGTACATTCAGCAACTGGAGCTACCCGCCGAAGCGCTGGACGCTTACCCACATCAATTGTCCGGTGGCATGCGTCAGCGCATGATGGTCGCGTTAGCGACCTTCTTCCAGCCGGATATCATCCTCGCCGATGAGCCGACAACGGCGCTCGATGTGGTGGTGCAGAAGGGCATTCTCTTGCTGCTGCTCAAATTGCAGCGGCAGATGGGCAACACTATTCTGTTTGTCTCGCATGACATGGGCGTCCACTTTCAAATTTCGCACCGCATGATCATTATGTACGCAGCCAAAGTGGTGGAATACGGTGAGTCCCCCGACGTCTTTTCTGCGCCGCTCCATCCCTACACGCGGATGCTGATCGAATCGCTGCCAGACATCGGCGATGACCACTTGCGCGCGGGGGTGTCAGGCAGGCCACCCAGCTTGTGGGACGACTTAAGCGGCTGTCGCTTTGCGGCGCGCTGCCCCCTCGCGACCGAACTTTGCCGGCAAGAGGAGCCGCCGCTGACGGAGCATCGTCCCAATAATTCGCTGCCTGTCACTTCGCCGGGGAAGACATTCCGGACGTGGAGCCACCGTTATGAAGACAATTCTAAAGACCAAGGACTTGCAAAAGGTTTACCGGCTCGGTGGATTCATAAACCGCGTGCGCATCAACGCCTTGGACAAGGTGAACCTGCATGTGCAAAGTGACGAGCCGGTAATTATTAGCTTGGTCGGCGAATCTGGCAGTGGCAAGACGACCCTGGCGAAAGTGATGCTACGCCTGATTGCGCCGAATGATGGACAAGCGATGGTCTACGATCAAGTGGTGGCGGGGAAGGGCGCCAAAACGGACAAGAAGACTTTCATGTCCATGGTGCAGCCGATATTCCAGAATCCCTTCGAGGCCTTCAGCAATTACCGCACGGTTGATGCCTACTTGTTGCGGACAGCGATGAAAGTGTCGGGGGCAAAGGGGGCCGAAGCGGAGGACTTGGTGGAAGATGCGCTGGTCGCGGTGAGCATGCATTACGCTGATGTCAAAGGCAAATACCCCAATCAATTCTCCGGCGGCGAATTGCAGCGTATCTCGGTCGCGCGCGCTTTGATCCCCAAGCCGAGTATCATCATCGCTGATGAGCCGGTCAGCATGATTGACGCGTCCCTGCGGATGAACGTCATCAATCTCTTCCTCAAGCTGAAAGAGGAGACGCGGACGAGCTTCCTCTATATCACGCATGATCTGGCGACCGCTTACTACATCAGCGATTACATAGCCGTGATGTATCGCGGCACGATAGTCGAATTCGGCAATGCCCGCGCAATCCTGTCCGATCCGCAGCATCCATATACACAGCTGCTGCTGGGTTCGGTGGCGACGATGGGCAAGAAATGGGAAGAAGCCGACATCGCCATGCAAGATATGGAAGCGGTAGATTTTGTCGCCGAAGGCTGTCGCTTTCGCCATCGCTGCCCGCTCGCCGAGCAGATTTGCGCCGACTTGCGTCCCGGCGAGACCCCCATGCCGGATGGACGCGAAGTGTATTGCCATATCGTTGAACGAGAATTGGAGCAAGCATGAGCATCGAAAAATGGGGCATGTATGAACTTGAACTGGCCGGTTCCGCGGAGGGCAATGCCTTCCTTGATGTTAAGCTCAGCGCGCAGTTTCGCTGTGGCGAAACTGTCATTGAAACGCCTGGCTTTTACGATGGCGGCGGCGTATACAAAATCCGTTGTATGCCAACACAAATTGGCGAATGGCAGTTCCAAACCAGCAGCAATCTCCCCGAACTTGACGGGCAGAGCGGCAGCTTCACATGTACGCCGCCCGGCGCTGACAATCACGGACCGGTTCATGTGCGTGATCAATTTCACTTCGCTTATGCCGATGGCACACCCTATTACTCATTCGGCACCACTTGCTACGCCTGGATACATCAAGGCGATAAGCTGGAAGAACAGACGCTGCAAACGTTGGCGGAGAAGCCCTTCAACAAGATTCGCTTCTGCGTCTTCCCCAAGCATTATCCCTTCAATCGCAATGAGCCCGTCTATTATCCCTACGCGCGAGATAGCGCGGGCAACAACGACCTGACGCGCTTTGACCCGGCTTTCTTCGCTCATTTCGAAAAGCGCTTATCGCAATTGCTGGAGCTGGGCATCGAGGCCGATATTATCATCTGGCACCCTTACGATCGTTGGGGTTACGCCGTCATGGACGAAGAGACCGACTACAGCTACCTGCGCTATCTCATCGCCCGGCTGGCAGCATTTCGCAATGTCTGGTGGTCGCTGGCGAATGAATACGACTTCATGCTGCGGGACAAACCGATGGAGCGCTGGGACAATTTCTTCCAGATCTTGCAAGAGGAAGACCCGTATCAACATCTGCGCTCGATCCATAATGGCGATCCGGCGATGAACTATGACCACACCAAGGACGCCGTCACCCACGTCTGCATCCAGAACTGGGATGTAAAGCGCGTCGTCGAATGGCGCGAAGCCTATGGCAAGCCGGTCATTGATGACGAACTTGAATACGAGGGTAATATCCCCTTCTACTGGGGTAATATCTCCGCCGAAGAAGAGGTGCATCGCTTCTGGATCATGGTGGCGAATGGCGGCTATGGCGGCCACGGCGAAACTTATATGCACCCGGAGGACATCCTCTGGTGGTCGAAGGGTAGTGTGTTGCATGGCGATAGCTGGCGCGGCATCGCCTTTCTGCGAGAAATCATCGAACAACTGCCGGGCGGATTGACCCCACTTGCGACTGTCGGCGACAACGATCTTTTCCCGCATCCTTTCACCCGTTGGTTCTGGACGCGTGTCAGTGGTGGCGTCAACGGCGGCTGCTATCTCATCTATCTGGGCGAGCATCAGCAGCAGATCATGCCCAATTATTCCAAGCACGGGCGATACAATGTCGACATCATAGACACGCGCGCGCTGACCATCACGCCGGGAGAAATCAAACCCTTCGATCTTGCCAGGATGGAAAGGCAAACGTATTCCGAAAGGACGACGCCGACCTACTACGTCGAATTGCCGACCAAGCCTTATCTGGCAGTTCGCTTTTCAGAGAAAGGTTAGAAGCGCCGGTTTGAGACCGGCACGGTTATGGTTAATGTCCGACGCGCTGCCACGCAAGAGGAACTGAGGTTGATGTCGCGAGTGGCATATCTCTATCACATGCGCCACCTGAAGCAGTCGAAGATTGCGCAGCAATTAGATCTGTCGCAAGCGACTATCTCCCGCTTGCTGCGCCGTGCCGAGCGCGACAAGATTGTGAAGACGACGGTGAATATCCCGACCAATATTCACACCGAGCTGGAGGATGAACTCTGCTCCAAATACGGGCTGAAGTCTGCAATTGTCGTGCATTGCGACGATGAAAGCGATGAGGCGGTCATCCACCATATTGGCAGCGCCGCCGCCTATTACGTGGAGACGACGCTGGGTCGCAATGAAGTGGTCGGACTGTCGTCCTGGAGCTCGGCTTTGTTGGCGATGGTGGATGCGATGCATCCGCTTGCGCGCGCGTCAGACGCCAAAGTTGTGCAAATCCTGGGCGGAATGGGGGAGCCGTCGGCGGAGATGTACGCTGCCCGCATCACGGAGCGCTTCGCAGCGCTAGTGCAAGGCGAGCCGGTCTATCTTCCCGCGCCCGGTGTCTCCCGGTCCGGGGAGATTCGTCGGGAATTGGAAACGGATGTCTATGTGAGTGAAGCGCTGAATTGCTTCGAGCGCATTACATTTGCCATCGTCGGTATCGGCAGTATCGAGCCATCGAAACTTCTGGCGAGCAGCGGCAATGTATTTTCCGCCATTGAGCTGAGCGCGTTGAAGCAGGCGGGTGCAGTTGGCGATATCTGTCTGCGCTTCTATGACGCAGGCGGCCGTCAGGTGGCGCTGCCGCTTGACAAGCGCGTGGTTAGCATTCGACTGAAGCAGCTTGTCAAAGCCAACCGCGTTCTGGCTCTAGCCGGCGGCAAGCGCAAGATAGAAGCCATACGCGGCGCTTTAGCGGGTGGGCTAGTGAATACCGTGATCACCGATCAATGGACGGCTGGCGCTTTGATGGCATGACCTCGAACGTCGGCCTGAGCAAGGAATCTGCTGTGCAGGTAAGACAATTGCAGCGAAAATCAATCGAATATCGAAAGGCGATTCTGCGCAGCATAAAGTCGGCGAAAGCTGGGCATACCGCCGGCAGCCATTCCTGCATTGACATCCTGAACGCGCTCTATAACTACGTCATGGATATCACGCCGCAGAACTTCTCCTCTACCGAGCGTGACCGCTATGTTCAGTGCAAGGGACATTCGGTTGAGGCGCTCTATGTCGTGCTGGCGGACCAAGGCTTCTTCCCTGCTTCCGAGTTGGATACCTTGAGCCGCTTCCAATCGCACTTTGTCGGGCATCCCACGCGCAAGGTCCCCGGTGTGGAGCACAACACCGGCGCTCTGGGGCACGGCCTTTCCGTCAGTGTCGGTTTGGCGATGGGCGCGAAAATTAGCGAAAGTCCGCATCGCGTCTTCACCTTGCTTGGCGATGGCGAACTTGCCGAAGGCTCCAGCTGGGAAGCGCTTATGGCCGCCTGCCACTACAAGCTGGATAACCTCGTCATCATCGTCGACCGCAATGGATTGCAAATCACAGGCGCTACCGAGGATGTAATGGGGTTGGAGCCGCTGGCGGAGAAATTCGCCGTTTTTGGCTGCGCCGTCAACGGCTGCGATGGCAACGATGTCGCTGCGCTCGTGCGCGCGTTTGACCGTCTTCCCTTTGAGCGCGGCAAGCCCAATCTGCTTTTGGCGCGCACGATCAAGGGGGCCGGGGTCAGTTTCATGGAAGACGTCGTGAAATGGCATCACAAGGTGCCGGCCGACGACGAATACCAAGCGGCGCTGGCCGAGCTGGAAATCGCGGAGTCTGCCCTATGATCGCGCCGGCAACAGGTCGCGCGAACCTGGAAGTCTTCGCTGGCACCTTGCTTAAGCTGGCGCGCTGTGACCCGTCTATCGTAGTTGTCACCAGCGACTCCCGCGGGTCGGGCAAGTTGGTTGCCTTTGGCGAAGAGCTGCCCGACCAGCTGATAGAAATGGGTATCGCCAAGCAGAATCTTGTTGGCGTCGCCGCCGGCCTGGCAATGTCGGGCAAGAAGGTCTTCGCCGTCTCGCCAGCTTGCTTCCTCACCGCTCGCTCGCTGGAGCAGATCAAAAATGACATCGCCTATTCCGATCATCCGGCCAAAGTCATTGGCATCAGTGCCGGCGTTAGTTACGGCGCGCTCGGGACCACCCATCATTCCTTGCACGATTTTGCCGCCCTGCGCGCAATCAATAACATCGACATACTTGCGCCCGCGGACAATTTCGAAACCAGCGAGGCGATTAAGGCGGTGATGCATCACCCCTGTCCTGCCTACATCCGCTATGGTAAGAAGCCCCTGCTGGAATTGCATGCGCCCTGCACCCGATTTGAGATTGGCAAAGCTATCATCCTCCGTGAAGGCAGTGATCTTACATTTATCGCAACTGGCGAGCCAGCCGGACGCGCGCTGCTGGCGGCGCAGGCATTGGAGGCCGATGGGATCTGCTGCGGAGTCATCAGTATGCACACGGTCAAACCGCTCGATGTCAACGCTCTGCTTCACGCGGCGCGCCATTCCCGCGCTATTATCACCGTTGAAGAGCACAGTGTTTATGGCGGGCTGGGCGAAGCTTGCGCCGCAGTTTTGCTGCATGCAGGTCTCAGCTTGCCCTTCAAGATTGTTGCGATACCGGATGAATACACCGTAACGGGCGATCAGCTGGAGATCTTTGACCACTATGGCATCTCCACCGACGGGCTGGCAAAGACCGCCAGAGAATTGCTGAGCAGGCGCTAGGCGATGAATACGATTCTCGCGCTCGACCAAAGCACATCCGCGACAAAAACGTTGCTCTTTAGTTTATCCGGCCAGCTTCTGGATCAAGCCACGGTCGTACACAAGCAGTATTATCCACAGCCCGGTTGGGTTGAGCATGACGCCGAAGAAATCTACCAGAACACGCTGACGGCGTCGCGGACACTCCTGGCGCGTCATCGCGCCGGCTTGCGCCAGCTCGCCGGCCTGAGCATCACCAATCAGCGCGAGACCATCGTCGTTTTCGACCGCGCGACTGGCGAGCCTCTCTATCCCGCCATCGTCTGGCAATGTCGCCGCGGCGATCCCATCTGCCAGGAATTGATCAGCGCCGGTCATGAGGATACGGTATTCGCGCGGACTGGACTCAAAATTGATACATATTTCCCGGCGCCGAAGCTTACCTGGCTGCTGCGCGAAGAGCCAGATATCAGGCGCCGGCTTGAGACGGGAAGCGCGCTGATCGGGACGATTGACGCTTACTTGATCTACCGCTTGACGAGGAGCGCGATCTTCGCCACCGATCACAGCAATGCCAGCCGCACACTCCTCTTCAATATCAATACGCTGGCCTGGGACGAAGACCTCTGCGCTCTCTTTGAGATTCTGTCCGGCGCATTGCCTGAAGTACACGAGAGCAGTGCCTTTTTCGGGCAGACCGATCTGGAGGGTGCGCTTGAATCTCCAATACCTATATGCGGCGTCATGGGGGATTCCCAGGCGGCGCTCTTCGCCCAACGTTGCTACACGCCTGGCGACGCCAAAGTGACCATCGGCACTGGCTCATCGGTCATGCTGAATATTGGGCACGAGCCCTTGCTTTCGCGGAACGGGCTGCTCACCGCCATGGGTTGGGTCTACGAAACGAGGCCAGTTTATGCCTTTGAAGGCATTATCAATTATGCAGGCGCGACCGTCGCCTGGTTGCGCGACGGGTTGGAACTGATCGATAACAGCGCCGAAACCGAACATCTGGCGAGCAGCGTTGAGGACAATGGCGGGGTTTACCTCGTGCCCGCCTTCGTCGGCCTAAACGCGCCATACTGGCGGGCTGATGTAAAGGCTGCCATCGTCGGCTTGACGCCCGGAGCCACCAAGGCGCATGTCGCCCGCGCCGCGCTGGAATCCATCGCCTACCAGATCAAGGAGGTCCTTGACCTGATGAAGGATGAGGCCAAAGCCGATCTTACGATCATCCGCGCCGATGGCGGCGCCACGCAAAATGCTTTCCTGATGCAGGTGGTCGCGGACCTAACCGGCATCGCCGTTCGCGCATCGGCTCTGCCCGAACTCTCGGCGCTGGGCGCGGTCTACGCCGGAATGCTCGGTTTGGGCATCCGTGACATGAGCGAACTGCGCGAGTTGGCCGCCAACTACAGTGAATATCAGGCGGCGATGACCGCTGACATGGCGGAAAAATTGCACGGCGGCTGGAAAGCGGCTGTGCGGCAGGTCCTGTGATTTTCTGTACAACATTTTGATTGAGGTGCTGAAATGGCAGACAAGCAACTGACTTTGGGCGTGATCATCGGCAATCGCGATTTCTTCCCCGACGCGCTCATCACCGAAGGGCGCAAGGACATTCTGGAAGTGCTCGCGGCGGAGAATGTCCGCCCCATCCTCCTGGACGAGGACGCCACCAAACTGGGCGGGTGGAGACTTGGGAGAACGCCAAGAAGTGCGCCGACCTCTTCAATCAACATCGCCGCGAGATCGATGGCATCCTCATCTCCCTCCCGAATTTCGGCGACGAAAAGGGCATCGCGGAGACGATAAAACTGTCAGAGCTGCAAGTGCCCATCCTGGTGCAAGCCTATCCCGACGACCTCAACGCATTGATCCCATCGCGGCGGCGCGATGCCTTCTGCGGCAAGATCTCTGTCTGTAACAACTTGTATCAATACGGCTTCAATTACAGCGTGACGCAGGATCACACGGTGTATCCCAAGAGCGGATCGTTCAAGCGGGACCTCCGCAAGTTCCTCGGCATCTGCCGTGTGGTTCGCGGCTTGAAGAGCGCGCGGCTGGGCGCGGTCGGCGCGCGTCCCAACGCCTTTAACACAACCCGCTACAGCGAGAAACTACTCCAGGCCTTTGGCATTAGTGTGTAGACGCTCGACTTGACTGACATCTTTGGACCGGCGCGCAAACTTGCCGACGACGACGCGCGCGTCCAAGAGCGCATCGGCAAGATCACCGCCTATGTCAAGACTGAGGGTGTGCCTGCCAGAGCAATCGCACCAAGAAATGAAAGGTGAATAGAATGGGTTCATCAATACGGATGAGGAGAGCCCGAGATGAGCCCAAGTGGCATAGCGGAGGCCTTTGCCAGTTTAGAAGATCCGCGTCGCGAACATGGTCAATTACACCCGTTGCTGGATATCATCATCATCGCGATCTGCGCGGTGATCAGCGGCGCCGAGACCTGGGTGGACATTGTTGATTTTGGCGAGGATAAAGAGGAATGGTTAAGGGGATTTTTAGAGTTGCCTAACGGTATTCCTTCGCACGATACATTTGCCCGCGTCTTCCAACTATTAGACCCTCAGCAGGTACAGTTGTGCTACCAAGATTGGATTAGCAGCATCAAGCCAGTATTAGCTGAAGGCGATATTGTGGCAATAGACGGCAAGACGATGCGGCGCAGCCATGATCGTAGGCAAGGAAAGAGCGCCTTGCATCTGTTGCATGCCTGGTCAGTGGAAGCCGGCTTGGTCTTGGGCAAGCGCGCTGTGGACGCGAAAAGCAATGAGATACCTGAAATTCCCGAATTGCTGAAATTGCTGTATTTGAAAGGCTGTATCGTGACTTTGGACGCGATGGGCTGTCAGAAAGACATCGTGAAGTCTATTGTTAGCGAGCACGGAGCGGATTATGTCATAGCCTTAAAGGAAAATCAGGGCAGTTTGTACGATGCAGCCCAGTCCCTTTTCGCTTATGCGGATGACCGCCATCCGCGCTTGATAGGTCAATATAGTCACAACGAAGAAATCAGCAAGCCGCGTGGTCGTGTCGAGCGCCGGGTCTGTGAAGTGATGACCGATGCCGCTGTCTTGAATGACTTAAGCCAGCAAGAAGGCTGGACGCGCTTGCAGTCGCTAGTCCGCGTCCAACATGCCCAATTACTGGATGGGCAGTGGCAAAACACGCAGACGCGCTATTTTATCTCCTCTTTACAAGGGAAGGATGCCAATCAACTCCAGCGAATAATTCGTTCGCACTGGCACATTGAAAATAAACTCCATCGGGTCTTGGATGTGACCTTTCGGCAAGACGACAGCCGTATTCGTGTAGGACACAGCCCAGAAAATTTCGCTGTGCTACAGCATATCGCCTTGGCTTTGCTCAAAAAACACCCCAAAAAAATCAGCCTGCGGCGCAAGCGATTACAGTCAGCGCGGAACGATAAGCTTCGATGGCAAATCCTCAAAGCATTTTCCGAATAGTGGTGCGATTGCTCTGTGTGCCTGCCCCTTCGCTGCTAAAGATGGCAAAGATCGGCGTCCTTCTCGACGAGTGGATGGGCGCGCTGGATATCACGGCAACCGCGCTGCAATGTTGGGATTCGCTGCAACTGAACTACGGCGTCAACATCTGCACGCTGATGAGCATGATGAGCGAGCAGTTGCTGCCCAGCGCCTGCGAGGGGGATATCACCGGCGTCGTCTCGATGTACGCGCTACAGTTGGCGTCGGAGACGCCGAGCGCGCTGGTCGACTGGAACAATAACTACGCCGATGATCCGAACAAGTGTGTTGTCTTCCACTGCGGCAATTGGGCGAAGAGCTTCTTTGATGACGACTTTAAAATGGAGTATGCGCCGATCTTGGGCTCGACTTTAGGCGATGAGAATACCTACGGCGTGGTCGCGGGCCGTACGCCGCCGGGCCCCTTCAGTTATGCGCGTGTGACCACGGACGACCGCAACGGTGTGATGCGCGCCTACGTTGGCGACGGCATGTTCGTCGATGCCCCCTTGGACACGTTTGGCAGCCGCGCCGTTGTCGAAGTGCCGGAATTGCAGACGCTGATGCGTCATATCTGCACCAAGGGCTTCGAACATCACGCAGCGATGAATCGGTCGCATTCGGCCGATATTCTCAGCGAAGCCTTTTCAACCTACTTCGACTGGGATGTGTATCATCACTGCTGACCTGCTTTCCTGCGCCGTGTTATCAACGCGTACACCGGTTTGCTTCAGGAAAGCCCCCTTCTGTAGCAACCATCAGATAGCCATCGAGAATGATTGGATTTCTACCTGCAAATGGCCGTTGCGGACATTCGCTCGGAGGCAGTGCCGCTTAAAAACCGGTTCCATCTCGATCGCTTTCATACTTTCTTTGAAGAACGCTGCAGCCGGGAGAAAATCAGCTCTTGGTTGAAACGCAATGTCCTAGCTTGGCGCGAGCACTTGCGAACCGAACGATTAGCGGCTTCCGCTATTAATAATCACATGGCGTCACTCGTGGGATTTGCCGCCTGAGCGCAGACGCAAGATACGGCTGCGTCCGCAAATGGTGATCCGGCAAAGGGCATTGGTGACCTGCCACTGCCGCCGCTAGATCCTCGCCCGCTGGACGAAGATCAGTTGCGGTCATTGAAGATTGAGGAATTCTAGGACAACTCGAATTGGGCCGTCCGATTATCCGCCGCTGATGGCCAGGTCGATGGCATCCCAAGTGAACCAGGCGGCGTTGCTGATTTGAATTTCCAAGGTGTTGCGGCCCTTTTGCAGCGTCCCGGCCGGCAAGTGAAACGTGGCCGTCTGCGGGAATGCCAGGTGAGCGGGATCTCGATTCTGTATGCCGAGTCCGGTCGGCAATGAGCCCTCGAATTGATTGCCGTTGACGGTCACCAGCAGCTGGACGGCGCGCTCGCAGTCCTGGTCGGCGGTATGCAAGCGCAAGCACGACGGCTGCCGCCAGCCCTGGGTGATATCGAAGTGGAAGCGGACGGTGCGATCCCCCGTCATCAGGAAAGGCAGGGTGGAGGGCTCGGGACGGTTGCCGGCGATGGTCAGGTCCAATTTGCCGCTGATGGTGGAGATATCCGAAAACCCCTGATAATCACGGGTCATGGCATCGCGCCTGCCAATGGAGAACAGCAGGTCGTCGCCGGGCGCGATCGTCAGATCGTCGGCGTTCCAGCAGGAGATGCGCCAGCCGGTTTGTGTCAGAGACAGCTCCATATCAGATGCTGTGGGCGCCGAGATGGTGATGACGCGGGTCTCTCCCGGCGGGATGAAAGCGTAGTTGTTGTCGATATCGATGTCGGTTCGGTAGCTGAGGGAGGGATGCGGCTCGCAGAATAGCGCCGTCATGTCGCCGCTGTTGGTCAATTCGATCTGCAGGCTCTCGCCGCCGTCATCTTGTTGATGCAGGCAATCTGTGACCTCTAGCGCTGTCCTTGCCAGTCCTGGCGCTGTGTCAGAGATTAATCCTGCCAACGGCGCTGGCGCAGCGGACGAGCCAAAAATGTGCAAGCGCTCGGAGAGGAGGTCCCCGTCGCTGCTGTGAAGTTGCGCCTCGACGACAAGCAAGCCCGCTGTATCCTCTTCCAGCGAACCCGATTTGACTGCGCCCAAGTGGATCGTCTGGATCGGTTTGATTGATGCGCCGCCCTCATCCCACGCCAGCACTCGACCGGTCGCATCCCGCAGCAGCCAGCGCCAGCGCAGGTCAGGGGTCGGCAACGGCGCGTCGCTGACCAACCAGAGTTCGACATCAAGACCAGCGGCAGGGTCGTACAGATTTGACGAATGTTTCAGCGACAGGCTGAGGGGCGCTAGCGCCTGTACCTGGAAGTCATACGTCATCAGTGGTCGGCCGTCATAATCGACCAGATAGGGTCCGCCGCCGTTGGGCCAGGGCTCGTTGAAGACCCACGTGGTGATGCCGCCGATACTCGGTCCCCGCCGTCGCAGGGCATCGACCGCGTAGCGCAGTCCATGCGCGCCCAGGTATTGGCCGGCTTTGACCAGGGCCTCAAGTGTGGCAATCGGGCCGAACTGGGAATCGAGGATGGATTTCAGCAGCCAATGCTCTTTGGTAAACACCGCCTGCGCCAGGTTCTTGCGAATGAGAACAGGGTTGTCTTCGTCATAGGCAGGCCACTGACCGGCCGGTGGAATCTCTCGCTGCCAGACTTCCAGATGCGCCAGCGAATGACAGCCAAACTCGCCATAGCGCATCATTTTGTTCTCGCCGCGCCGCCAGCCGGTATCGAGCAGCTCTTCATCATCATAGTGCTTGTAGTGCGTTTGCGGGTCGTAATGCCAGGGGCTGTGACGCGCACCCTGGATGGGACAGGTCGCGCGGAATAAACGATCGTCGTTCTCGGAGACGATGCGCTCCAGAAGATGCAGCGCCGCGTGGTCATCGCCCTGATACCACCACATCTCGTTGCCGCCGGACCACTCAATGATGCAGGCGTGATTGCGATAGCGTTTGACCAGCTGCCGTACCGTCGCCTCGAGATTTGCCAGGAAGACGTCATCAGTTTCCGGGCGGCAGCTTGACATCGGGAATTCTTGCGACAGCATAATGCCCAGTTCGTCCGCCAGATCAAGCATCGCTTCGCTTGGGAACACGCCGCCGCCCCAGACCCGCAATGTATTCATCCCCGCCGCCGCCGCCAGCCGCATCAGCCGCGGACCGCGCTCGTCCATGCGGCCGAAGAGCAAGTCCGGTGGCAGGATATTTGAGCCAATCATGCGCACCGGCCGACCATTGATCACAAGCTGGTATGGATTGATGAAATCGTCGGGGGCGCCTTCCACTTGTTCCCAGCGGATGTCGCGCACGCCGAAGCGGGCTGAGCGCTGGTGGAGCAGTTCGCCGCTCTCCGCATTCAGCAGCCGCGCTTCCAGCGTGTAAAGTGGCTGCGCGCCTTGGCCGTTTGGCCACCATAGCGCCGGGTCGCGCAGTTCGAGTTCGAGCTCGACGCTGTTTCCACCCGGTTCCAGCGCCGCGGAAACGCTCGACTCGAGTGTTTCCGCCTGACCCTCAATCCGAATCTCGGCAGCCACACCCATTGTGCTCAGGCAGTCGATTTCCAGATTCACATTTATGGTGGCCAAGCGCTTATCATCCTGCAGCTCAGTCCGAACTTGCAGCCACTCAATCCGGGCGTCGCCGCTGCTTTCCAGTCGCACATCCTGCCAGATGCCAAGCGTGTAGATGTTCACGCCCCAATCCCAACCGAAGTTGGTTGGGCTTTTGAGGTCTTTGAGCAACTGGCGCGTCTGGTTGATACCGACGACGAAAAAATCGGGTCCCCATTCTTTCGGGTAATTTTCGCCGCCACCGCTCATGGCGCCGTCCGATGCCGCTAGAATATGGACCAGTTCGGGTGGGATCTGATCAATCATGATCGCTAAGCGGTTGCTTTCGCCGGGTTTGACGATGCCCGCAACGTCGAAGCCGAAACGGCGAAACATGCCGGCGTTCGCGCCCAGATGCTGTCCGTTAAGCCAGACGTCGCAGGAATAATCGACGCCGTCGAAGACCAGCTTGAGTCGCTTGCCCGCCCATGCCGCCGGCGCAGCGAAGTCCAGCCGATACCACCAGTCATTCTGTGCCGCATCGTGTAAGCATGGATCGCCAGCGCCATACCAAAGCGGCTTCAGCTTATGCGCCGCTTCCAAGTCTGACTGAATATTGCCCGGTACCCGAGCGGGAATCCAGCCGGGCGCCGGCACATTGGCCGCTTGCAAGCCCTCTGCGCCGCCTTCGGTGTCTGCATGGAGATACCAGTCAGAGCCGCTCAATGAAATCGAATCTACTTCAATAGCCCTGTCCATTTGAGAAAACCTCGCATTCGCGTGATTGACGATCGGCCAATCGGATCTTCAGCTGCGGCGGGCGCTCACTCGTAGAGATAGCAGGCGACATCCCGCCTCGCCGGCGTCGCTCCGTCGAGTTTTGGCGCTTGCAGGCTCGGGCGCGCCGTCCAGCATCTGTCCATGACCTGCGGGCAGCGGTCGGCGAACAGGCAGCGCTCGCGACCGCTGGCGCCACTGACCCCAATCTCCGCCAGGGGCGCGGCCGACAAGTCCTCTTGCCAACGCCGGCGCGGGTCTGGCGTCGGTATCGAACTGATCAAAAGCTGCGCGTAGGGATGCAGTGGCGCCTTCATCACCGCCTGGGTCTCGCCTTGTTCCATAATGCGACCTTGGTAGAGCACGATGATTTCCCCGCCCAGGTACATCGCCGTCGAGAGATCATGGGTGATGAACAGTGTTGAAATCCCATGCGCATCGCGGAAATCTTGCAGTATGTTCAGAAACGAGGCACGCATGCCGGCGTCAATCATTGATACCGGCTCGTCGGCTACGATCAAGCGAGGGCGCATCAGGTAGACCCGAGCCAGCATCAGGCGCTGTCGCTGGCCGCCGCTCAACTGGTGGGGGTGCCGGTCCAGCACTTCTTCCGGACGCAGATCAACTGCGCGCAGCGCCTCTTCCATTAACGTTTTCGCGTCCGCTTTGCGCTCCGCCAGCCCGAACTTGCGGATGACCAGCCTCAGGACTCGCTCGGCTTTGTAGACCGGGTTGTAAACGCTATAGGGATCTTGAAAGACTGCTTGCACTTCGCTGCGGAACTTGCGATTCCACTTGCGATCGCTGGCGAAGATGTCGGCGCCATTGTAACTGACGCGGCCCGCGGTCGGCCGCAGCAAGCCCAGGATGATGCGAGCGATTGTCGATTTGCCGCTGCCGCTTTCGCCGACCAGGCTGACGATCGTCGGTTCCGCGGGTATCGTGAACGACACATCGTCCACGGCGAAGGTCGGATTACGCCCGCCGAATACTTGCCGCAGGTTTTCCACAACCAACAGATCAGGCATCGGCGACAACCTCGGCATCGTACAGATGGCAAGCCGCCCAGCGCTCAGTCTCTTGTTCCTGTAACGCCGGTACGTCCTCACTGCAGGGAGCGAACACTCTCGGGCAGCGCGGATGAAAACGACAGCCGCGCGGGTAGTTCCAGGGGCTGGGCGCTTCACCGGGCAAGCCCTCGACCCGTTGACCGCTCTCACGCGGGATCGAGCCAATCAAGCCTTGCGAGTAGGGATGAAGCGGTGTCTCGAAGATGCCGTTCACCGTGCCAAGCTCGGCGATTTTCCCGGCGTACATTACGGCGATACGATCGGCGATTTGGGCGACCACGCCCATATCATGCGTGATGAGAATGATCGTCGCGCCCAACTCATCGCGTATATCCGCCAGTTCTTGCAGGATCTGCCGTTGTGTGACCACATCGAGCGCGGTCGTCAATTCGTCGGCGACGATCAGAGCTGGATGCATGCTGATCGCCGCAGCGATAATGACCCGCTGGCGCATGCCACCGCTCAACTCATGGGGATAACTGTCCATGATCTTGGGCTCGAGATTGACAAGTTCCATAGCGGAAATGCAACGCCCAAGCGCCTCCTTTTTGGACAGTCCATGCTGAAGCAGCGTATCCGTCATTTGTCGCTCCACGCGCAGGACCGGGTTCAGCGAATTCATTGAGCCTTGCGGGATATATGACAATTGGCGCCAGCGCAGCGGACGCAAGGCGCTGTCCGAGAGTTGCAGCAAATCGTAGCTACCGCCGTCCTTCAGCCGCAGGGTGATGGAACCGGTCTGCAGCACCTGTGGTGGCACGAGCAAGCGCATGATGGCGGTCGCCAGCGTGCTTTTGCCGCAGCCGGACTCACCGACGACGCCGAGGATTTCACCCGCCTGCACATCAAGATCGACATTGCTGACCACTTGCGTCACCGATCGCCGCCCTTGCAAGCCGGCTGACAAGCCGCGGATCTCCAGCAGCGTGGACATTAGTCATTCACCTCGATCGTCGTCTTCAGACGCGGGTTGAAGACCTCGTCCAAACCGGTGTTAATAAGATTCAGCGCCAGGAAGACATAGATCAGCGCGCCCGCGGGTAGAATCATCTGTCCCAACAAGCCCACCGCGATAACGCTCTCGCGGAAGCCTTTGGCGATCATAAAACCCAGCGTGGGCAAGCCGCCCGCGCCCAAGCCGATAATCTGCAAACCGGCTTCGGCCAGCATCGATCCGACGATGCTCAAGGAGAAGACGTAGCCGATATATGGCAGCAGCGGCGGAAGCAATTCCAGGAAGATGATCTCCAGCGCATTCTCGCCCGAAAGCACCGCCAGGTCAACATAACTGCGTTCGCGCAGACTCTGCACTTGCGGCCGAATGACCCGCGCCACAAAGGACCACCCAAAGAGGCCCAGAATCAATGCGAGCTTGTACAAGTCCCAGCGTTCGATATAGGCGGCGAGCATCAGCAGCAGCGGCAAGGTGGGGATCACCAGCACCATGTCGATCAGAATGCGCAATAGGGTATCCAGCCGGCCGCGAGCGTAACCGGCGAAAAAACCAATGACGACACCGAGCCCGGTTGCCGTCGCTCCGGCGATCACACCGATCTGAATGGAGGGCCAGATGCTTGTAATAAATACCATTAGACCATCGCGCCCGTCGCCATCGGTACCGATAGGATGCTCGACCGAGTCCAGTTGATAAGGCCGATAGCTGCCGCGCATGCCCGGTCGTTCGCCCGGGAACAGCAGCTGGTTGACCATAGTCGGACCAGCCAGCGCGACGATGATCATTATGGCCAACATGATTGAACCGACGACGATACGGGGATTTCTCATGCCGTCCTCCGTACGCGTGGATCAAGCAAGGGCAGCGCCAGATCGACGATCAGAGTCAGGGTGAGGACGGCAAATATCGAAAATAGGACAACCGCCTGCATCGTATTAAAGTCGCGCAGGCCCATCGCCTGGACGAAGAGCGTGCCAAGGCCCGGTAGTTGGAAGAGCACTTCAATAATGAATGTTCCATTTAAGGTAGCGCCGACGATTATGGCGAGCGCCGTGACCTGGGGTATGAGCGCGTTGCGAAAGGCGTAATCCCTGAGGATTGTAAAAGGTGACAAACCCTTGGCGCGGGCGAAGGTCAAGTAATCCTCGCCTAGCACGCTGATCATCAGGGCGCGCATGCCCAGGGTGAAACCGGCGCCGATGACGATCATGTTGGAGAGCATAGGCAAGATGGCATGTGTCAGCAGGCTGCTGATGAATTCCCAGCTCCACTCCGGCTGCAAGTGGCGGGCGTACGGTCCGCCGGCAGGCAGGATTCGCCAGGTGTAGCCGACATAGATGATCAGCCCCAGCGCGACCAGATAGACCGGCGTTATCTGCAGCAGCGTCGAAACCATCACCGCCAGCTGCGACAGGCGACTACGCTGCAACCAGCCCATCAGCGCGCCCAAGCCGGTGCCAACCAGCCAGGCCAGCAGCACCGATGTGGTGAATATGCCAATGGTCCAAGGCATTCTACGGAAGACAAGGTCTTTCGTTTGCGCCGGATATTCGACAAAAGACGGGCCCAGGTCCAGGCCGCCCAAAACTGCCTTGCGCAGATAATTGACGTATTGCAGCGGAAGCGGCTCATCCATGCCGAAAATTGCGCGGTAACGCGCGATAATGGCTTCCTCGGCCGCCGCATCCCGCTGTCGCCCCTCCGCTCGTGTCAAATTGCCCAGTAGGATATTCATCGGGTCGCCGGGCACCAGACGAAACACGAAGAAGGCGACGGTGATCGCCGCCCAAAGAGTAAAGAGATAGACGCCGAAGCGGCGTATCACGTACTGGAAGACTTCGCGCCTTGCGGCGGCCTGCCCTTCAGCCGCTGATTCCCCCGCACGCGCGTCAGAGTTCGCAGTCACGGTGCTGTCACTGAATACACATTGTCAGTCATGAAAAGGAGCAGGTTCGCCGCTCCCGAAATCGAACGGCGAACCTGCGAGCGGCAACTACCTGTTGGCCGGTTCCAGGAAGTCGATGATCTGGCGCGCGGCCGGTGTCCAGTGCACCCAGGCCTGACCCACTGCCAAGCCTGTCCAGTATTCGGTGTTGAAGACCACGCCTTCATTCTCGCCGTACAGGGTCACGTAAGGCACTTCCTCAGCCCAGAGTCGATAGGCTTGCCGGAATAGCGCCTGCGCTTCCTCCGAGGCCGGGTTAGCGGTTCTCAACTGCTCGACGATCGCGTCCATGTCGGGATTGCTGTAGCGACCCGGGACGCCGCCCGAACGTTCGCCGATAGGCAGGGCGTGATCGGAGTGCAAGCCCTCAAAGAGCGCGATCGGGTCACCAGGCAGGTTGCCACAGAACCAGCGGAAGATTATGTCGAACTCGCCGTTAGGTCCCTGTGTCAAGAAGGTCGGAATGTCGAGCAGACGCGGGTTGATCTCGATACCGACCAACTGCGCTTGCTCCGATAGGAGCCAAGCCCAGACAGTCCAGCCCGGGTTACCTATGTCGATGTATAAGGCATCGAGCGAAATGGGCTCCCCATTCTGGTCGACGCGCTTGCCATCAACAAGCGGATAACCGGCTTCATCCAGCAGCGCCGCCGCCGCTTCCGGATCGAAGGTGGTCACCTGGTATTCCTCAGCTGCCGCCGCGTCGTAGTAGCGCTCGTCGGGATTGCCGAGATTCGGCCAAAGCACAGGCGTTACGTAGCCGGGTACGTTGGCAAGGTTGGCGACCGCCTGACGATTCAACAGCAGACCGAGCGCGCGCCGGAAGAGCTTGTCGTCCAGCGGCGGAATTGTGGTATTGAATATCAGGCCGCGTGGGCAGGGATCCTGGTGCACCAGCGGCTTGATATGCGGATTGGCGCTCATCATCCGAATCATTACGCTGTTCGGCATCCGTCCCAGATCGTAGTTGCCCTCTTCCCATTCGAAGACGGCTACATCGGCTTCCGGCCGCTTGAGCCACACCATGTACTTCGGCGCTGGCATACGATCCGGATCCCAATAGTCATCGCGTCGCTCCCATATTGTCGTACGGGTGTCGGCGTTGCTGCTTACCAGACGGTAGGGACCGGAATGGATGGCATCGGGGTTTTTGAAGGTGGTCGGGTCTTGGCCTTCCCAAATGTGCTTAGGCACGGGCGTGAAGGTTCCGATGCCGGTGAAGTTGTAATGGAAGCGCCAGTTGGGCTCCGGCAGGGAAAAGACAATCTCGTTGCCCTCAGCGCTCCAGGTCACATCCCTCAAGAATGACGACCAGTTAATGCCCTTATCGGCGTTTTCCTGGTTGTATTGGAGGGTGAAGAGCCAGTCGTCCATCGTGAGAGGCGTGCCATCATTCCAATTGGCGCCCTCAGTGATGACCAAGGTCATTTCCGTGCCGTCTTCATTGTATTCCCAGGATTGCGCTAGCCAGGCGTGAAAATCATGGCTGGTGATGAAGGCTGGCTCAACGATCACGTTGGCGTAGCCGGTGGCGTTGTTATAGGTCGGCGCTTGATAGTAGTTGAAGCTATCCCAGACATCATTATGCGGCGCTTGCGAGGCGACGATGAAGGTCTCGCTGCGGGGCAAATCACCGAATACCAATTCCTCGTCTTGGGCAATGGCAAGGCTAAATACGGATAGCAGCAACATCGCAAGAACTAAGACTATAATACTGCGTTTTGCATTAAACATTTTGTTCTCCTTTTATGTGCGTTTTGCAACGCTCGAATACCTACCACTTTAACGAATTGCCGATAAGTCCTCCTCAGGTTGCTCTTCTGTATTCGATTCGCCGTTCCCGTTCGATGCCAGCACAAACTAGCGATTGCCCACAATCACCGGCTGACGTCGCTTTGCGCCCATCAGCTGCTGCACGATTTCGGACGGGTTGGCGATAAATCGCAGCTGCGCCAGCATATCTTCCTGCGTAATATAACAAGGGCGGGTGTACATGCCGAGCAACGCGCTGCGCGGCTTGTCACTGTTATTGGGGCGGGCGGTATGCCAAGTCGCGCCGTTATAGACCATGACACTGCCACGAACGCCGGTGAGGATCTCGCCGTCCGGGCGCCACTTGTCAATCATTTCCGCCGGCGGCCGGTAACCCTTGCGATGACTGCCTGGCATGATTCCGGTGCCGCCATTCTCCTCCGAAAAGTCATTGAGAAGCCAAATGGTTTGTCCGCTTATCTTGCTTTCCGGCCAGGGATAGTTCAGCCATTGATAAGGAAAATCCGGATGCCATTTGTAGGCGCCGAATCCCGGGTAGCTGGTATTGGCGGTCCAAGTCGAGCAGATCACATCTTCATCGAGATACTGTTTCCAGATCGCCACGATCAGGGGATGCGCCATTAGTTCGAGGAAGATCGGATGTTTGACGGCGATACCTCCGACGCGCTGGGTCTTTGCCGCGCGGCTGGCGTCAGTTGCTTCCGCTTCCAGCAGGCCCTCCAGAATGATGCGCGCCTCGTCGGCCTTCTCCGGCGAAATGACCGAAGGGATGATGCAGTAGCTGCGCTCTTCTATCTCCGCGATAATCTTGTCTACGTCATGTCCCATGATCCGTTTCTCCACTGGTAATCGTTCGTCAATCAGTCATGTCTTGCAAGCCGTCAATGGCGGCTCCCCGTGAGCCACGAGCCATTCGACGAATCGGGCACGCATAAGACCTGAAAAGCCGTGGCCGAAGTCCGGATCGAAGAAATGCTCTGCCTGGCCTCCCAGCTCGTTGATGCGCCGCACGGTTTCCGCGTTGACTTCGGTCGGGCAATCGGTATCGAGGGCGCCGTCAATAAATAAGACCGGCCGGTCGGCGAAGCGCTCTGGATGGGACTGGGTCGCATATTCAGCGCACCAATCGTCGCACCAGGCCCCGCGCTGCGCATGTCGGCACCATTCATCGGCTTGGTAAAAGCTGGAACGGCCGACCACCGAAGCCATCGACGAGAATGCCTTGTTCTCTGCAAATACCATCTGGGCGATCAGTCCACCCATGGAGCCGCCGGTCACCTGTGGATTGCGCCGGGAAGCGTAGGGCAATGTCATGACCGCCTCGAACAAGGCGCCCGCCTCTTGGCGGGTCTCGTCCATCGCCTGGCAGATGAAAGCCCAGCCATTGAATTGGGCACGGGACCAGGCGTCGGTCGCGCGCTCCCCGTGCTCATAACAATCCGGGGCGGCAACAAGAAACCCTACGGATGCCAGCTGTACGAGGCTTTGGTCCGGACTCTCGACCGTCCCTTTGTTGCCCGTCCAGCCATGATAATGGATGATGACCGGCGCGTCTTCCACCCGCGTATCACGCAGGGTGATGCAAGGGATTCCCGCGAGTTCCTGTCTTTCGATATCAATCATTTCCGCTGTTCTCCAACAGGGTCCGGTGGGCGCGGAAGAGCAGACGCTGTGCATCGTTCAGGCGCGCGAAAGTGCCGGGCAAGATATAGGGCTCTTCGTCCATGGTGCTATGATTCTGCGATTTCATATAGTAGGGACCATAACCGACATGCAACGTTTTGCGCGTCTGCTTCGATCGGTTGGTGAAACCGCCGTGGCGCAGATTCTCAGTGAACAGGATAGCGTCGCCGGCATTGACCGGCAGTCCGATCATATCCGGTTCAGTGTCGGGATTGGTACCTTCGTAAGGCGAAGCCATATTGCTTTTGTGCGTACCGGGTACCACGCAGAATTCTCCCTGCCCCGGCCCCACATCGTGAACGAAATAGACCATGCGCACCATCATGCAGTCGATGCCGTTGCCCGAGTAGTAATAGCGGTGTTTGCGGCCGACTGGTCCGCCCATGTGCGAACCGGTCTGGTTGCCGGGGTAGCGGATGCGAATCTCGCAGTTGTTGATGGTTGGTCGTTCCTGGATGATCGCGTGTATGTAGGCCATCGTCGGCGCGTGATCGACCAGCGTGTCAAATGTGGGATTGGCGTTGAAGAAGTCCTCGATGATCAGGGTATTGCCGTGTTCCCGAGTGCCACTGGCGAAATAGCCTCTCTCGGCGTCATGGCGATACTCGAGGCCGAAGGCGCTGATTTTGTCCGGCGGGCGATCGGCCTGGCTCAGAGCGTGTTCTTCCAAGGCGTCGATCGCGGCCGAAAGCGTCTTCAACTCTTCGTCGGTCAGGAAGTTTGGAATGACGATGTAGCCGACTCGATCAAATTCGTATTGTTCTATTTTGTTCATCGTTTCTCGTCTCCAATGCAGGTCGCACTTGAGTTGCGGGCGGCCTGAACTCGCCTATCTCGACTAGGTCCGCCATGTTGTCGTTGAGGTTCAGGGTCATTGTCAGATGCAGCCATTGGACGAAGCCTTGGTCGGTAGCGGCGACGACGAAGGCGCCGAGGCCGGGCTGGTCCCCGACCAATTCATCCCGCTACAGAGTATTGACCGCATCACGGACGACGGTGCGGCTAACCCCGTAGTCTTGCGCGAGAATTTGTTCGGCCGGCAACTTGTCACCCGGATTCAGCCCACCTTTCAGGATCAGATGTCGAATGCGCCCGGCAAGCTGTTCGTAGAGGCGTCGAGCGGAGAGTTGTTCAATTATCATCTTATGAACAAGCAAAGAATAGCCAAAAGTTTATATATGATGATACATCATCATACTTTAGACCGAAGGTAACATGTTTTTGCTCGCAATGCAAAAAGCTGTCCGGGAGAAGTAAATATCAACGGACGTTAAGCAAACTGGCAGTCGATAGTTCATGGTAGACAGCGCTGAAGCTACCATAGCAACCGACAATCGTAAATAAAGCAGCCTTTACTTACAATTTCCTGATCGTTGTTTTGCAGGGGAACTCGCTTCGAAAGTTGCGCGTGAAGCGCTGCGGAAATCCAAGCTCATGGCCCATTTGCATAGTTTCGGATCAACAGCGGAACTGCACCCTCGCAAACTGTACTTGTGCTTCCAGCTTAGCGTTATAATCTTGCGCAAGATTAAGGAAACTCCGCTTCAGATGTATAGCACAATGAAATTCTCTTCGACCTGAACCGCGTATGTCTCAACTGAGGGGTCCTCCTCTACCATTTGTTCCACAGCGACATCGTAGGTCTTAACCCGCATCCGGTGCGGATTGAAAACCGAGCGCCCGCTGGTGATATCGAATTCCCAACCATGCCAGGGGCAACGTACGATTTCGCCATCGCGTGTCATCAGCATTTGTAGCGGTTCGTCGCTGACCACCAAGCCGGTGATGATGCCGCGGCACAAAGGCGCGCCCTTATGCGGACAGGTGTTGCGCAGCGCGTAAAATTTGCCGTTGATATTGAATATGCCGATGCTGCGTTTTTCTGCTTCGACTATGCTAACTTCGCCGACCTGCAAAGCCTCAGCGCGGCAGATGATGTGGCGTCCCATGCGCTCATACCGACGGCTGCAACTTGTGGAAGGTCTCTAGCGCGTTTTCGCTGAAAATGCGGCGACGCAACTTATCCGGCAAGCGCGTCAATGTCTGACGCGGATCATCAAAGTCGAAATGGGGAAAATCGCTGCCGAAGAGCAGGGTCCGATCGCCGTACATCCATTCGATGATCTGCTCCAGATCACGCTCATTCTCCGGCTCATCGATCGGCTGTGTATTGACACGGACATGGTCTTTGACATATTCGCTTGGCGGCTTCTTGACCCAGGGCACCTGGTAGCGCAGTGACTTCCAGTCGGAGTCCATGCGCCAGAGATACCAAGGCATCCAGGCGAAACCTGCTTCGACATTGATGACGCGCAAGCCGGGAAACTTCTCAAAGGTGCCTTCAAAGATGTAACTCGCCATATGCGCCATATAAACAGGCGCGCGCATCATCCGCCCTTCGACGTAGTGAGTGGGCCAGCCGGCGGCAGTGGGCGGACCATTGATGCCGACGCCCTCGCCATTGAAGTGGATCATCACCGCCAGCCGATTCCGTTCGCAGGCTTCGTAGATTGGGTCGTAAACGCGATTGCCGTAAGGTTTTGTAGCGCCGCCGGGCATGATGATCGCGATCACTGCTGGGTGAGAGCCGATGCGGTCAATCTCCTTCGCCATGCCAAGCGGATCCTGAGTGTTGATTGCCATCGCAACGCGAAAGCGTTCGTCGCTCGCGACCCAATGTTCGAGCGTGTAGTCGTTGAATGCGCAGCAAATGGCCGAGCCCAAATCCGCATCCGGCATACTGCAGGCGCCGTAACCGGTTGAACCGGTCAAAATGGCAATATCAATTTCGCAGTCATCCAACAATTGTCGTCGTGTTGACAGTATTGGATCGTCAAAGGCCATGAAATCAGCGCGGGTTCCACGGATGCCGCCATTGTGCCAATACTGGCTGGAAGGACCGCTGCCGCCATGGTCGCGCAAACGCTCGGCATAGACCTGCGGCAGATACGGATTAAGATCAGTCCAGCCCTTGACACCGTGATGCACATCTGTATCAACGATGAACAGCTTCTCGTGGTCACGCTTTCGTCTGGCGGACGCTTTGGTTACTTCCATCTTTGTTTTCTCCCACTACGCTAGCCTTCCTGACCGGACTGAACGCGAGGAAGGACGCCATTCAATTATAGCAAATCCCCCTCTCCGTCTAAATGAAGAGGGGGATTGAAATGGGGCATTGGACGGTCTTAAGCGTCGTTCACCCAAGTCTGTGTCAGCAGCCAGCCCGAGCTCGGCGTCAAAGTAATGTCCTGTACGCGTGCGCGCGCGGCGCCGATGACAGGGATATTGCCCACCCAGACGTATGGCGCTTCTTCAAGCTGAATCTCCACCAGGTCCGCCCACGCCTGCGCGCGCTCGGTTTGATCCAGTGTTGTGCGCGAATCCTCGATACGGCCCCAGGCAACTTCATTATTGTAATCGGCGAAGTTGACAATGCCGCCGGGCTGGAAGAACATGGCTTTGCCGTCCGGATCCCCAGGCGAGACACCATTTTGGAAGCCTGCCATCTGCCCCTCGGTGTTTTCGCCGGCGCCAACCAACCAGATATCCAGCCAGCTGGTTCGTTCCAGCGCCTGAATCTCAATGCGAATCCCGACTTGCGCCAGCATCGCCTGAACGATCTGTGCCATCTGCGCGTCGACTGTGCGATTGATGTGGGTGTAAATGACATCAATGCCATCGGGATAGCCGGCTTCAGCCAGCAGCTGCTGCGCGAGATCGGGATCGTAGACCTGCCGAGGTTCGTCGACCCAATACCAGGCATCCAGCGGGAAGGGGAAGTTGGCGTAATAGCCGATGCCTTCGCTGAGATTCTCGATCAAGGCATCGGGCTGCAGTGCCGCCTGAGCCGCAAGACGCAGGCGCACATCGTCGAAAGGCGGCTGGCTAACATTGAATGTCACCGTATACGCTGTGGCGTTGACCGTTTCGATCACCGTCAAATCGGCATCACTTTCGATCGTAGGCACATCGCGCGGCAGAATCCGCTCGTTGAGATCGAATTCACCACTCTGCAAGTTGAGTAAGCGCACCGTATTGTCTTCAATACCAGTGAGCACAACGCCATCGAGGTAGGGCAGGGGCTCGCCATCAGCGCCGATTTCCCAATAATTCTCGTTGCGTTCCAACACCGCTTCTTCGCCCGGCGTCCAGGAAACCAATTTGAAGGGACCGGAGCCGACTGCGTTAAAACGATAATCATCGCCATATTCAGCCACGGCTGCTGGCGAGACTATGGTCGTGGCTCCGGCGAGTGTGGATAGGAACGGCGCGTTAAAGCTGTTCAGAACAACTTCCACCGTCCCCTCGTTTATGACATTGACGGCTTCGATCGCAGTCAAACGGCCGGCAATATACGATTCTGATTCCGGATCGCGCATGCGGTCGATAGTGAATTTCACCGCTTCGGCATCAAGCGCGGTACCATCATGGAAAGTTACGCCACTGCGGAGATGGAAAGTGTAATTTAGCCCGTCCTCGCTGACGTCCCACGATTCGGCGATCTCCGGCAGTATTTCACCAGCGGTGTTGATACGAATCAACTGGTTATAGAGCGCGTCATAGGCGATTCGGTCACAGACGCCCAACTGCGTACTCTGCGGATCAAGACTGGTGAGCGCAGCGACGCAGACGCCGCTGACAGTTCCACCACGCTGCGGCATTTCCGATTGCGCGATGACGGTAGCGTTCGCCAGCGCGAGCGCCAAAATAACACATACGAAGAATAATTTTCGCAAAAACATGTTTTCTCCTATCGTGCTTCTAGAAATCGGTAACAAAACTCTACCGCTCCCCCTTTCATTACGCAAATAAATTCGCTCAATTTCCGCCGCGACGCAACTTGGGATCTAGCACATCGCGCAAGCCATCGCCCATGAAGTTTAAACCGAGCGTGGTCACGGCGATAGCCAGGCCAGGAAACAAGCTGAGCCAGATAGCGGTTCCGAGGTAGGGATATCCAGTTTGCAGCATGCCGCCCCAGCTGGGCGTTGGCGGGCGGGCGCCCAAACCGACAAAGCTCAGCGAAGCCTCCGTTAGGATAGCGCCGGCGCTGCTGACCGCCGCCGCTACGATGATCGGCGCGACGCCATTGGGCAGAATATGTCGGACGATGATATGCGCATCGCTGGCCCCGACCGACCGTGCGGAAAGCACATAATCCGTCTCTTTGATCTGCAGCGTCTGCCCACGCATGAGACGGGCGAAACCCGGAATGCTCACGATACCGATGGCGATCATCGCATTGGTCAAACCTGAGCCCAGCACCGAAGCAATGACAATCGCCAACAGAACAGCGGGAAACGCCTGCAAGCCATCCATGATCCGCATGGTAGCATTGTCGATACGCTCGCCATAATAGCCGGCGACCAAACCGACCGGCACGCCAAAGATAAGACCGATTCCCACCGCAAGCATCGCCACCTGCAACGATACGCGCCCGCCATAAGCGATACGCGAGAACTGATCTCTACCCAACTCATCAGTGCCAAAGGGCGCGTCTGACGAGGGTGGCAGCAGATCGTTCATGAGGTCAAGCGCCGCCGGATCTTTGGCGATGACGGGCGCCAACAATGCCAGCAGCGCGAAGGTTCCGACGCAGACCATCCCGATGAGCATCTGGCGATTGCGCCGAACGCGATACCACAACCCCGCCCGCGCCTGCGGGACGTTGGCTACCGCATCAACCGCGGCGCCTGGCTTATCCGAAGCGGATGCGCGGGTCGAGGAAGGCATAGAGTAGATCCACTCCCAGATTGATCAAGATTACAAACAGAGCCAACACCATCGCGCCCGCCTGGATAACCGGGAAATCGCGGTGGAAAATCGCGGTGACCAGAAGGCTGCCGACGCCCGGTACAAGAAAGATGCTTTCCACAATAAGCGAGCCACCCATGAGACCTCCGAGCGTAAGGCCCATGACGGTGACAACTGGAATGAGCGAATTCTTAAGAGCATGACGCAAGAGTACGCGGCGCTCGTGCAAGCCCTTGGCGCGCGCGGTACGGATATAGTCATCGCGCAGCACTTCCAGCAAGCTTGAGCGCACGTGGCGCATTAGTCCGGCTGAGGCGCCGCCGCCCAATGCCAAAGCCGGCATGATCATATGGCGCAAGCCCGCGACTGGATCCTCAAAGATACTCGTATAGCCGGAAGCTGGGAGCCATTTTAACTGTACGGCGAAGAGCCAAATCATCAAGATTCCGAGCCAGAAATTCGGTATTGCTAAGCCGACCACACTGATCAAGCTAGCAGACAGGTCCCAGCGGGAATTGACGCGTATAGCCGCCAGAATGCCCAAGGGAACGGCAATAATCGCGGCGATTACGATCGACACGGCTGCCAATTCAATTGACACCGGCAGACGCTGCACCAGCGATTCCGATACCGGATGCTTGTTGCGCGTCGAGCGTCCCAAATCGCCTCGAAGCGCTTTGCCCAGCCAGTTGAAATACTGGATCGGCAGCGGCTGGTCGAGCCCTAATTCCTTGCGCGCGATCTCCAGCGATTCCATCGTGCGTGCGGTATCCGGTCCCAGAATAGCGACAACAGGATCTCCTGGGATGAGGAAGGTCAAGCCGAAGACGATGACGCTCATAATGAAGACAACTGGAAGCGTCTGGATTAGACGGCGAAGGATATATTTTGTCACGGGCTAGGATTTACTGGCTGCATATGCGAACTATTCTATTATCCTCATTTGGAAGGCGCTCGTCCACAATCCTGCAGGCTCCTGAATGTCTCCGCACTTTCAGACTAATGACAGAAATCAAAGCAGCCTTATGGGCGGACTACAGCAAATGAATGGAATTTCACATACGAATAGTCGCCTCACTCCCCAAAAGTGCTCGACAACTTCCGTCGCGGGCGTACGCTCTCAAGCGCGGCATATTCAGGTGAGATGCGCCGGCTAGACGTTATTCGCGCCTTTGCCACCGTTTTTTCGGTCCCGTGACAGTAAACAAAGCCAGACATTATCTGGGAAGAATATGCCTGGCTGGGATATGATGAGGCAAAGTGGGTCATTGAGCATTTCACTGACAAAGTGTCCGTGATAGCATCGGCCCTGTTACACCTCGCCACGGAACTAGCTATTCCAAAACTGTTAGATGAAGCAATCCACGACCGGCGTGAGATGTTGCACTCACACTCGGATCATCCGTTGAGGCGGCTGCAGAATTGGGTGAAAGGCGCATTGCCTCAAACTGGTGGACCACTCCGCCGACATGCAGAAATGTTACGGAGCGCGCAAAGGTGGTTGTCCGAGGGAAAGAATGCAGTTGTCGGTTACGGGGCGATGCTCTTCGCTATGATTCCTGGCTTTCAGAGCACTCTGCATGATCCGCCCGCTGGCCCAATATGCGTAGAAGATTTTACGCTTTTAGCCACATCCGCAGCTCATCACCTTGAGTCGTCAATGAAGTTGATGAGGTCCTGATCATGGCGAGCGCCGAGCGCCTGAGTGTCACCCGAATCGCCACCTTCGTCCGCCGCGATTTCAGCATCTTCCGCCCCCGCCATTGTGATTATCTCGACTTGCTGCCGACGCTCTGAGCACGCCTCAAGCATTACCGTGAACGTGACTGGTCCCGGCAAGGCCGCCAACACTTAAGTAGCGCGCCTGCTTCGCGCAAGCTGAATGTCTTGATTCTGATATAGCTCGGGTATACTCTCTGTAAGGAGTGCATTCATCGCCTTCACGTGTACGAGATTGGCAGGGAAAGGGTGCCTCTGCAATGATGGTCGAGATTCCGGATGAACTCGCACAATGGTTGCTTGATTCCGCAAACCAGCGCGGCGTCTCCATAAAGAATCTACTTGCGGAATTACTCGTTGAAAAGCAGACCGCCGCTTGCAGCGAAGCATCTGAGGATGGCGCGGAAGTTCCGGGAGTTGAGCCTGCTTCTGCGACTGAAGAGCTGCGAGATGAACTAGCTGGGGAGTGCCCTCCAGAATCGCTGGGCAGGTTCGCGCAGCTGGCCCTCAAATCAGGTACGGCTTCCAAGGAATCCGTTGATACCTTCGCTCGCAGTCGAGAGATTCTAACCAGCGAATTTGCAAATCACATTGACCGGCGAATTCGTCGATGACGATCATCGCAGACACCAGCTACCTCTTTGCGCTCTACAATTCCAAAGACATCAACCACCGGGCGGCAGCAGCGTTCGCATTCGAGACAGCATCTGAAAGGCTGCTGTTGCCTGATGTCGCGCTCACCGAGTTGGCTTACCTGTTGGTGCGCGACATCGGTTTTGTGGCGCTGCATACCCTCTTGGAAAACTTGAGAAGCCGGTTAGGTTCGGTCTGGTTGAATCGCGTTGGTTTTCGCCGGGCCGCGGCATTAGCTGCTAAAGCATTCTGCGCTGTACTGGAATACTGTCGGGCAAGTCCTCATGTCGTATGCCGCGCGTCGCAAGCCGTTTCAGCCAAATGCTTTTAGGCCTGTTATTCTTGCCATTGTTGCAAGGCGGACAAGCGACTGTCAGATTGCTTGGACTGCTGCCAAGCGCCGCGTCAATATGCTCCAGCGTTCCAGACCAGCTGTCAACAGGCGCGCCGCAATAGTAGCAGCTGGCCCGGTTGGTGAAGACGGCGGCTACGTCGGCGGCTATCAATTTTGGGTTGCCATAGCGCCGATTGGCAAGGCGGGCCCGATCGCGATGCCGCGACATGATATTTTCACGCCGATAGCGGCGGTCATAGGCGCGCTTGTCGCGCAAATGCTTGTAGGGCATAAAGGCTCTCGATCGTATCGCCGCTGAAAACAACAGATCTACTGTTGCAACCGATAATCATAAATAAAGCAGCCTTAGCGCGCGACTAAGACATAACCGCGCGCATCCTGGCGAGAACTTCAGACGGCTCATAGACACTCACCGGGGCCCGGGTCGAGCCATCCAGCACCCCGATATAATCCTGCGTCGTCTTGACATCGACATGCCCCAGATTCTGCCGGATGACCTCAACTGAAATCCCCGCCAGGAAAAGCTTGCGCGCGTAACTGCGGCGCAAATCATGCGGCGTCACCGCCTTTAGCGCCCCATCGATCCAAATAGGATAACGCCGCAACATCCGCTGTATGCTCCGCGTGGTCATGGGCATAGCTGTCGCTTCCTGACTGCGCATATCCCCCGGCCCTGGCGCATCCGCGTGAATACCGGCCCCGTTTCTCGTCCATCCAGCCACAGCTCGCTAATCTGGCGCGCCCACAACATATCGCCGAAAGGCGCCATGCGCGCCTTGGCGCCTTTGCCAGATTTCACGCGCAAGGCCGGCACACTGCCATAAGTCTGGTAGAGATCGTCAATCTCCAGCTGGACGACTTCGCCTTCGCGCAAGCCGGTGGCCAGCAGCAAGGCAATAATCGCCACATCCCCCGCCCGCGCAGTCGAGATACATCCGGCTGGAGCATCAGGGCGGCGCCCTGCGTCGATGTCAGGCGGATATGCCGGCTGTTGGCTTCGTCCTGGACGCTCGGAGTCGTCACTTTGGAGATTTGCGGGTCAATCGCGCGCTGCTGCATTACTACCAAACTCTCATTTGAAGTAACCCGCGGCTGGCAACATAATATTATGAGTATCGTCCGATCATAGTGAGGGCTCCGTGCTATGATCGCCGAAAACCCTAGCGCTCTTGCAAGTAATCGCCACTGGGCTTGTCACCGCGCTTTCCGTTTTGGCAGGCACGGTCTTGGCTGGATCGGAAGATCGCAGCGTCTGAAGAGGACCTCAAGGGCGATATATCATTGCAAAAGAACGAGTTGAAGGCGGACATCACCGCACAAAAAACCGAGTTGAAGAGCGACATCATCGCCATGGGCAACAACTGGACGACCGCGCACAAGCAGATCAACGCAAAGCTCGATGCCTTGAACGTCAATGTAACGACCTTGATGGAACGTGTCAGTTGCATTGACGACAAGGTGGATGCCATTCAACGGCCGGTGTAGTGCAGCGTTGCGATACCACCCCAAAGCAGTTGCGCCCGGATGCCAATCGCAGGCGCATTGACCTACGGCACATGCGCCAACCGGGCGCTAAGGTCATTGTGCCCTCATCAAGACTATTCGGCGGTGGCCGTCAGTGAATTTAGCGCCACGGAATGTTACTTTGACTTTACACTCCAGGACGGCGGTGCTCCTCGCTACACGCTGGGTTTTGTCAAGCGCATGACAGCAGTGCTCGTGAATACAGCGGCCATCAGAGGAGGCTTGTCCGGGCTGCCCATTGCGGGCGGCGCCAATACAGCTGTCAGGCGGGTTTATTGTGCGACGCCTCGCCTTCTGTTTGTTGAACATCAATATCGGCTGTGCGCTCGTTCTGAGTTGCTGTCTGACGTGCGAGCAGCGGAGCGCTGCATACGTGCAGAACCGTCCCCTTGCATAGGCACTGGTCTATGACGTGTACTCACTGTCTGTTACCAACGTCGGCTTCATCTGCCCGCTGAAAAGTGTCATATCCGGTCGGAGGACCGTGTCGGATTGCATCTGGTCCGGCATGTCCCTGTCCCTGGGAAAACACCAAAAACCCCTAATCCCCTTTCCAGCTAATCGTACGCTATAAAAAAAGGGGCGGTCTCGTCCGTCTCATCATAAGCCCTCACACTTGCTGCCACATCCCCGGTTTCGCTTCTGACCAGTCGCCTGCTGTAAACCCGGGAGCTGAATCCAGTCGACGCATTTTCGCGGCGGCCGCGCAATAAACCGGTACGCAGAATCCGGTGTCGATGTTCGGGTTGGCGGGATGCATCCCGCTCCCGCTCGCCCCGCCTCCGTAACCAGGGCAACGTGAGCGTGAGGATAGTGCGCAAGCATGGAGCCGCCGCGGTCGTTCACCTGCTCAATCGGTGCGTCTACCTGCCCAACGGCCCGCCTGTTTGGTCAGGCACGATACTACCCTAAGGCACGTCGTCCATGAGCGATGGTACCTGATCTCATGCACGCCAAGCGGGGCGGCGCGGTCCGCTTATCCATCACAGTGACCGCGGCAGCCTGTACACGGACCAGCGTTACCAACAGTTGCTGGCTGACCGTGGCATACAGCCAAGCATGAGCGCCGCCGGCAGCTGCTACGACAACGCCATGGTAGAAAGTTTTTTCGCTACTTTGAAAACCGAGTGCGCGAATCGCGTCTTCGACACCATCACTGATGCACGGCGGACTATCGCATACTACATCGAGGCATGGTACAACCGCCGCCGGCTCCATTCGTCGCTGGGATTTGCCAGCCCCGTGCAAATCGAAGAGACAATGCATTAGACAAATCCTGTGTCCACCAAAACGGGTCAAGATCACTCTTTTGCGAGGGCGAGCCAAGGCTCGCTCCTACAGATTTCGCCAGACCTTGGCGCCTGGCGCGGAAGCTGCAAGCATCCAGTAATTGCGCGGCGGCGCTTGTCGGGTACACTGATTGGCAGAATCAGCCAGGGTCGGAGCGCGGCGGATGACCAAGCGTACGGTTAAGCGACAAGAAGAGAGGCGGGAGTTGAAGCGGCGCAAGCAGTTGATGCTCGCCGCGGCGCTGGGATTGGCGGCGCTGGTCGCGGTGGCGCTGCTGGCTTACTTTGCGCTATCAGACGAAGGCAGCGCGGGCGTTACGGTTGAGGTGCTGCCGGCCGAGCTGTCGGCGGAAGGCCAGCAAGGCGAAGCGCTGTTCAAGGCGAATTGCCAGGCTTGCCACGGCCCGAACGCGTCGGGCACGAAGCTGGGTCCGCCGCTGATCCACGACATCTACAATCCGGGGCACCATTCGGACGACGCCTTTTATCTGGCGGCGGCGACCGGCGTGCGGCAGCATCACTGGCCCTATGGGGATATGCCAGCTCAGCCGCAGGTGTCGCGTGAGGATGTGACGCTGATTATACGCTTTGTGCGGGAGCTGCAAGAGGCGAACGGGATTGTGCGGAAGGCGTATTGAGCGGGTTGGGCGTTTACCCCACCCCCAAACCCCTTCTCGCCATCTCTATGGCGAGCATCCGATGAATCAGGGAGGAGGCTTTCTTCGACACCGCGGGGGCAACTCTCTGATTGAATCAGATCCGGCCCACAACAGCCAACACACGCCGACAATATGGCAGAACCCAATCACGCGTAACGCTTGGTGGCAGATCACCGTTATGCTGGCTTGGAGTCAAATACCTGTTAAGTATGTCCAATTCAACGGCAACGTCGCCCTTTAGGGCATTCAAAGAAGGGTTGGCGTCAGGACTATTAATACACCCCAAAAAACTACCGAGATTCATGTCGCCACTGAAGTCTTCAGGATAACACGCTTTGAAATGAGTCTCCATTATTGGCCTCAACAACATAGCGATATAGTTGGGCTCGTAAGTATATGACCCTTGCATAAAATCGAGCACTCTCCGTAAGTTACTAGCATGCGCACTCCTTACAGACGCGCGAATATCCCAATCAACTACGATTTCGCTCGAATCTACTTCCCGTTCCTTGTGCCGAATTTCTAGAAGTTTGCAAGGCACAGCATATTTGGCCCCGTTTCCAAAATGGTCCCAAACTTTATAAAGGAATTCCGGTCGATGGGACAGCACGATTACCTGGTCAGCATCTATACTTATTTTGCCGATGATCTCACTCGTATACAGTTGCCGATTCTCGTCCAAACTTGTTACCGGATCATCAAAAACAATTACTTTGTCACTTGAGTCTTCTAGTAAGTCAAGCTTCGAAAGAAAGAAGCCTAGCGCCAACGTCCGCTTGTCACCTTCGCTGAGTACGTTCTTGAAAGATCGTTTTGATACATCGGTTTTTTCGTTTCCTAGTGCGATTTTTTCGCCTGATAGCGCAATCATATAATCAGCGCGCATCTGCCCACCGATGCGTGTCTGTTTTAATTCAACTATGTTGAATCCAGCGCCAAACTCACTTAGGTACTTGTTTAGACTTGTACCATATGTCTCGAACGTCTCCCTAATCGCCTTCGAGTTGGCCTCCTGTTGCTTGGACAAATCGTCGTTCAAGTCACTCAAAGCATTGGACTGTTCTTCATGGGTTACACAGTCGTTTGATACGTCCTTAGAATAGCGGAGCTTCGTATACCGAAGTTCTACTAGCTCCTGTTTCTCCTGAATGAGATTTCCACTTTCCGACTCCACTCTGAGTTCGTCAATAGACCTGTTTAACGCCTGAACTACTGAACTATATTCCCGAATCTTTTCTGCGGCCGTATTCCATCGTGCAAATGCTGCCTCTAATCCTGGACTTAACTCCACTGGTTTGAACAATGCAGACTGTTTCGCATTAAGCACCGCTATCATTTCGGACTCTGTGTTTTGCAAAATGCTCTCAACAACGTCCAATTCAAGCGCAGGAATTTCGATGTTGGCTAGATGCTCTGCCCAGAACGTTACCCGAACTCGATTAGTTTCCAAAGCATTCTTGATTTCAGAAACCCATTCTTTGACGTTTATATACCGCGTAACAAAGGTTGAAACTTCACTATCAAAGTCCTGATAGGTTTTGTCGAAGACAGCCTGATAATGTGAAATGAGATCTGAGCCACCTAGAGATTGACCACAGAACGGACAGGTGTCACCGCTCTCACTCTCAAAATGTGTACCATCCTTTATCCAGCCTTCCATATTGTTTCCAGAAAACGCGTCAATGTGAGACTCTAGAGCCACCTTTGCGTCTCCAGCAACGTCGCTCAGCGACTGGCGAAGCACTCGCCTTAAGTCGTCCGACGGCAAATTGGGCACTTCAATGCTTTGAAATTTGCTTTCACTCCTTATCCGGTCGGAGTCTGAGATACGGTCAACTTGAACTTGCTTGTTTTCAATTTTTGTATCAACATCCGCGACTGGTGATAGAGCAATAAACTGTTTAAACGTTATGGATGGAACTGATTCAATCCCGGAAGTCTGGACAATCGCTTCAATTCTCTTTCTGACGTCACTGATAGATTTGTTACTTGACTTTATTGACTCCTTCAATTGCTCTTCCTGAATTACTCCTCGTTTTTGCACATCGCCGATGATAATCGGAAGCAGGTTTCGCCTATGCTCAAGTCCTACAGTTTGCCCCATATAAATGTTTTCCGTTACGAAGATCTCGTCAAAGATCAGTATATCATCAGTACCAGACATCCATCGGCCATTGTGAAAACATCTCAGACCATTGTCAGTGTCCAATTTGACAAACTGATCGGCTGCACCAACTGTATGTCGCCCGAGTAAACTAGATGCATCCTTCTCCGCAAGTGACCTTAGGATATCGGCCAGAGTGGACTTTCCTTTCCCATTATCCGAATAGATTAGAGTCAGTTTCTCAAGATCGATTCCTTGCTTGCTTTCAAAGTTCCTGAATCGCCCAACCCCTCGAACGTTGTGTATCTTGGAAATCATGTCTTCTCGCTTCATTGCGAAATCGATAATATGAGCACGGTAACATAGACTGCTATGAATATCAATCGGGAGTCTTGGTTGGTCGCCCCTATATTTTCCGATTTGGGCGCGACCCGCCGACAGAATCCCGAAAACTTTTTACTTGTATCCCCCCGTTTGATTGTGATATATTTAACTATCGCAATTTCATGCGCTGGAATCGACTTGAAATCCTAACAGAATGCGCGGCAGTTCTGTTGGAATGGAAGGCAAAATGGCGACAGCAGAATCCACGAATCCTACTGCGATGAGCGCGCCGGTGGCCCGTGCTGCGGCGCGGCCGAGCATACAGGTGGCGGCGCCCAGCCGGCGCGAATTCCTCTACTACATCTGGGGCGCGTCAATGGCGCTGCTGCTGGGCCAGTCTAGCGCGGGCTTGATTTGGTTTGCCTTCCCGCGCTTCAAGGAAGGCGAGTTCGGCGGCACCTTCGCCTTTAATCCGGAGGAGCTGCCCGGGGTTGGCGCTGCGCCGACATCGGTGCCGGCCGGTCGCTTCCATGTGACGCGCACCAGCGAAGGCTTGCGGGCGCTTTATGGCGTTTGCACGCATCTGGGCTGCCTGCCCAAGTGGGTGCCGACCAACGGTCGTTTCGAGTGCCCCTGCCATGGTTCCAAGTTCCAATTGAGCGGGTCCTGGATTGAAGGTCCGGCGCCGCGCAATCTGGATATCTTCATCGCCACGGTGACTTATGCCGATGGCACGACGGTGGAGACGCCCGGCGATGGCGGTCCCATTCCGCTGGATCCCGAGCGGGAGATCACCAGCATACAAATTGACACCGGCGCACGAATCGTAGGCGAACTGCACCCCTAGCGCGGATGAAATCACACGAGGAGTTTCCATGACCATCCTCCCCTTTCCGTCCTTCCTGGATGACGTCAAGGAAAAAGGCTTTAAGAAGGCGGTGTTTGAGGGCATCGACGACTCGGTCGAGCGCCTGACCGCCGGCCTGAATGTGCAGGACCTGCGCGAAGCCTTTCGCGGGGAAAGCGCCAGCCGCCGGCCGAATCCGCGTTTGACGCCGCATGCTGACGGCTTCTGGCTGCACATGCGCCCATCTTATTTCAACCGTGATGTGACGGGCATGTACCCGACATTTCGGCTGGGTTGGCTCTCGTCATATTTTGTCTTCTTCGAGACGATCACCGGCATTTTGCTGATGCTGTGGTATACGCCGTCGCCGGAGATCGCCTATGGCGATATGCTGACGATTTTGAGCAATGTGCCGCTGGGTCAGCTAATGCGCGATATGCACCGTCTTGGCGCCGAGTTCATGGTGGCCGTGGTGGCGCTGCACATGATGCGAACGTGGATCACGGGCAGTTACAAAAAGCCGCGACAGTTTACCTGGTTCAGCGGCTTGATTTTGTTGGTAATAACCGGCTTCTTGAGTTTTTCCGGTTATTTGCTGCCTTGGGATCAGCTGTCGCTGTGGGCGGTGACGATCGGCGCGTCAATGGCGGAAGCGACGCCGGTGGTTGGCGATCAGGTAAACTTGCTGCTGCGCGGCGCGCCGGAGCTGGGCGCGAATGGTCTGCTGCGTTTTTATCTGCTGCATGTGCTGGCTTTGCCGGCGCTGCTCTTTGTATTCTTCGGTGTGCACTATTACAAAGTGGTCATCCACGGGCACAGCTTGCCGCCGCAGAAGGAGAACATCGGGGAAGATTCGGCCAAGCGCGTTCCGCTGGACAAACGCGTCTACTTCATCCCCGACATGCTGACTTATGAAATGTTCTGGCTGGGCGCGACCACTTTCATCATCACGGTGCTCTGCATATGGTTCTATCATGCGCCGCTGGAGAATCACGCCGATCCGCAGGTGACGCCCCTGGGCACCACGGCGCCTTGGTATTTCCTATGGATTCAGGGCGCTCTGAAGCTGGGCGACAAATTCTTCTGGGGTGTGGCCTTCCCGTCGATTGCGCTGGGCGGCCTGGCGATGCTGCCCTATATGGATGTGACGCCGAGCCGGCGCTTCGCGCATCGCCGTTTCATGTTGACGATCGCCATGCTGCTGGTATCGGTGACAACGGTGCTGAGCTATATGGGCTTGGCGAAGTTCGCCGTGCAGACCTCGGCCGAGACCGAGATTGTGCATGAGCTGACCTTTGAACCGGCGCATAGCAAGGTAGGCACTGGGCGGACGATACCCTTCGATCAGATGATCGTCGGCGCCTACACGACGGCGCAGATGCATCATCATGATGACATGACCAGCAACGAAATGATCGCGCAGATCAATGCCGAGACGGCAGCCAACGGTCAGTTTGCCCAGATGATTCAGGAGTTGAAGGATCAACATTTGGGCGCGAACCAACTGCCGCTGCGCTTCCGCAGTGTGCCGGCAGACGAGGCGCCGAAATTGATGCAGGTGATGGAGGAATTCGCCCATCACCTGGACGACGTGCCCGAAGAGCTGCCGAACGTCTGGGGCGCGCTGGTCATCACGGATAATCAGGCCGGGTTGAAGCGGCTGGACTGGGTCGTGAGTTGGGACACAGTTTTGATCGAAGGCGGCAACGTGCAGCTGGATGAATCCGGCGAGCCGATCCTGGTCTACGCTACCGAGCAAGCAGCCGTGGTTGATAGCGAAGGCAATCCGGTCCTGGGCGACGATGGCGAGTCACTTATGGAAGAAGTTCCCGTGCTGGATGAAGCTGGCAACCCGGTCCCGGCGCGGCGTATTTACAGCGACCACCTTTTCATCCACCAGGCATCGGCGTATTTCGATTAACACTTGCGCGCTGCGCAGCCCGTAGCGCTTCGCGGCGAGGGAGACACAAGGACGATACATGGGTCGACTACTCTTCATTAAGTCAATCGAAGGCCGGATTCTGGCTGGCATCACGATGTTCGTTGGCATGATGATCCTGGTGGGTTGGGTCGCCATAAACGAAGAAGCGCGGATGCAGTCCTTCGTGCGGCAGCATACCGGTCGGTCGATTGAGCGAGGCGCGGAATTGTTTGCCTCACTCTGTTCCGAGTGCCACGGCGAAGAGGGTTACGGCGCCGACAATCGCGCGCCGGGGCTCAACAATCCGCATCTGTTCGGCTTTGACCCGGTGGGGCTGCAGACCGCGGCCGTCACCAGCGCTAACCGGACCCTGGTGCGGCTGAACAAAGAGACGGAAAACCTGGTGGCTGAATTGACCAATGCGGAGAATCCGCCTTCGGCAGAGCGCCAGAACGAAATCATCGCTGCCATCGCCGAGCTGGAAGCGCAGATTGAAGAACAGCAGCTGGCGATTGAGGCGGCGGTGGCCGAGCGCATCGCCATACTTGGCACGTTGGACAAGGCAGTAGATAACGGACTCTTCCCGCAATGGGAAACGATTGAGGACAGCGACCGAACGGCTGACAACGAAGTTGAGGTCTTCTTCAATACGAATGGCACACGCCTGGCGCAAGTGGGCTGGGCCGGCGATCTGCACGGTTATGTCGTGACGACATTGATTCACGGAAGGCCGGGCAGCGCGCGGGTTTATCCCAGCGGCACTGGCATGGCCGCCTGGTCGCAGACTGCCGGCGGTCCCTTGCGGCAAGACCAAATCGAAGACCTGGCCGCGTACATCCTCAACTATGACAAGGGCGCCAATTGGACGACTGAAGACTTCCTGGCAGTCGCCCAATACGGCAAACCGCTGGCGGATGGCTCGCTGCCGACTGACCCGCCACCACCACCGGCCGGTGACGATGTCTTGGGCATCCTGGCGCGCTGGCAAGCCGACGAAATCGTGGGCAGCCCCGTGAGCGGCGAGTTGCTGTATGATGCCGAATTCGGCTGTACGGATTGCCACCGCAATGGTTCATCGGCGCCGGACACGGTGGGCACCTTCACACGCGTATCGACCGAGCGGCTGACGTTGCCGCAATTCTCCGGCTACAGCGTGGAGCAGTACCTGGTCGAAAGCATTACGCGCCCGGGCGATTATGTGGTGGACACATACAGTTCGGGCTTGATGCCGGCCAACTTCGGCGTACGCATGACCGATCAGCAACTGGCGGATATCGTCAGCTACTTGCTGACGCAAGAGTAGGTCGCAACCTTAGACATGCTTGAGCCCTCGAATTCGGGGGCTTTTTGATTTCTGCCTTTTACTTCCAAAGGAGGCGCAAAATGCGAAAAACCATTCTGGCATTGGCGCTGAGTGTCCTGCTAACGGCGAGCGGCCTGGCCCAAGACGAAGCCTGCCGGGCCGACGCGTTGACGCGGCAGCAAGGCGCCTTCGCGGCTTATTTGACGCTCGACTTCGTCAACGACGCCGAGTTGGCGCTGGCCAATCTCTTTCGCTTGGGCGCGCTATATCAGACCATGGCATTGGACTGCGGCTATGAACCGAACGAAGTCGAAATCGACCGCTTGCTGGAGCAGACTTTGGCCTTTGTTTCGCTGGACGATTTGATCCTGGCGCAGGCGGTGGGGGCGGATGTCGAGGCTATCTTGGTCGAGCTCGACGACGTATACGGCGATCCGCTTAATGGCCAACTGCTCTACAACGGATTGGAGCCGGCTCTGGGCGGGAGTACGCTGGGCTGCGCCGGCTGCCACGAGAATGAAGCGGTGGCGCCGCTGACGGCCGGCACCTGGACGCGTGTGGACGAGCTTCGCCTGGCATTGCCCGCCTTCGCTGACTACAGTCATCGTCAGTTCCTGGTAGAGAGTATCATCCAGCCGATGGCTTATATCACGCCCGATTATGCCGGAATGATGCCGGAGATATATGGTCGGCAGCTGACGACCCAGCAGCTGGCTGATCTGGTCGCCTTCCTCGACAGTCAGGATCAGTTGCTGGGCGGCGAATAATCGCCATGGCGAGCAATCATGACATTGATTCAACGCTGGTACGCTGTGAGTTAGCGGAGGGATCCTCGGATCGACCACGTCTGTGTGGGCGGCTCACACTGTCGCCCACGCGTCCAGGCTTTCCTGAGACAAGATTATGGGTTGCTGTTTCCACAATTCACATCTCAAGAGCAAACTATCGGAGTTACTATCGGAATAGCGAGGCGCTGCTGATACAATTCGAGAGTATATTAGGCGGCGAGTGCGCTGGAGAAAGGGACAGGGAGCATGAGTTTGCGAGTGAGCCGAGCCGACAGTCTGATGACGCGGCTGCTGCTGGTCAAGCCTCGCTCGTCGGCAGAGGACGCGGCGGGAAGCGCGCGCAAAGCTGAAAATGCGCTGACGCTGTCGCTGGCCTTTTCCGGCGCGCGCTGCATCTTGCAGTATGCCCTGCTGCCCTTTCTGCTGCCGCTGGTCGGCGTGGCTGTGGATGCCACCGTGCCCATCTTGCTGCTGATCAACCTGGCGGCGATGGTCTCCATCTATTTCAGCTTGCGACGCTTCTGGACGATAGGTTATGCGCATCGCTGGCGTTATTTGGTGGTGGCCGCGGCCGCAATGGTTCTGCTGGTGGCCTTTACATTCTATGATATTGTAAAGTTGAGCGCGGCTTAGTCGCTGTTGTGACGGGCGTCAGCGCTCGAACAACATCACTGTCGAGTCGGGAGTGACAATGAAAAAACTTGTAGTGTGGAAAAGTGCAAGACGACTGGCGCTGCTGCTGATGGTTGTGCTGTCGCAAGTCGGGACGGCCTTGGCGCAAGACAGCGAGACGTCTTCGTCTCCGGCCGGCTTGGCAATGCTGGTGCTGTTTCTGGGCATCGCCGGCATGATCGGCGTACTGGTGATACGCTGGAGCCAGACATCGCGGGAAGACGAGGAGTCGGCCTGATTAGTTGCGCCCAACGGAGTCTCACATGACGGAATCCAATTGGGAAAAACCCAAAAACCTGGACAAGCCCAAACGGTCGGAGCGGGCAAAGTTTCTGATGGCGGGCCTGATTATCTTGTCAGCGGTCCTGTATTTGCTGGTATCGGGAACCTTGCAGGGCGCGCGCTATTTCATCACGGTGGACGAGGTGCTGCAAGACGCGGCCTACCTTGGCCAGACCGTGAGGATCTCCGGCGCGGTCGATGGCGAGACGATCGACTACGACAGCGAAAACGCCGTCATCCAGTTCGAGATCGTCAATATACCCAGCAGCTATCAAGATTTGGCGACTGCCCTGCGCGAGGCGCTGCAGGATGAAGCTGCGCCGCGGTTAAGAATCGTGGTGGAAGACGCAGCCATGCCGGACCTGTTGCAGCATGAGGCGCAGGCGATTTTGACGGGCGCATTAGCCGGCGACGGCGTCTTCCACGCCAGTGAGCTGCTGCTGAAGTGCCCGAGCCGATTCGAAGAGAGCACCGGCCCCGAAGGCTTAAGTCAGATACCGGAACATCAATAATGCTGGCGGAGATTGGGCTGGCGGCGCTAGCGATCGCGTTTGCCCTGGCGGTTTACGCGGTGGCCGCTTCGGCGCTGGGCGGGCTTAAACAACTGGAGCGCTGGCAGCGCAGCGGACGCAACGCGGCGCTGCTCACTTTCCCGGCGGTGCTGCTGGCGACTGCCATGCTGGTCATCGCGCTGATGACCGAGCAGTATCAAATGTCCTACGTCTACAGCGTCACCGATCCACAGACGCCGGCGCTTTACCGCTTCACCGCGCTTTGGGGCTCGCAGCGGGGTTCGCTGCTGTTCTGGTCGCTCTTGATGAGCTTGTTCGCGGTATCCGCGATTGGACTCAACTGGCGCGGCGAACGGCGGATTATGCCCTTCGCGATCGCCTTTATGATGTCGACCCTGGCCTTCTTTCTCGGCTTGTCGCTGTTTCTGGAGAATCCCTTTGAGCGCTGGTGGCTGCTGCCGGCGGAAGCGCGTGAGATATCCAGCGCCTTGATACCGCCCGGGGCCGTGGCGCCAACAGACGCGGCGCTGCGAGCGGGCGCGCAAGGCTTGAACCCGCTGCTGCGGCATTTTGGCATGGTGATCCATCCGCCGATGCTCTACCTGGGATTCGTTGGCTTTACTATTCCCTTTGCCTTTGCCATGGCGGCGCTGGCGGCGGGCGAGCTGTCGAGCGGCTGGATCAAAGCCACGCGGCGCTGGTCATTGATCGCCTGGATATTCTTGAGCGTGGGGCTGATCCTGGGCGGGCGCTGGGCTTATGACGTCTTGGGCTGGGGCGGCTATTGGGGTTGGGATCCGGTGGAGAATGCCGCCTTTCTGCCCTGGCTGATGGGCACGGCTTTCATCCACAGCGTGATGATCCAGGAAAAGCGCGGCATGCTCAAGATGTGGAATATGCTGCTGGTGATCGCGACATTTTCCGCGGTGATGTTCGGCACATTCGCCACACGCAGCGGCGTCATCGAAAGCGTGCACAGTTTCGCCCGCAGCGAGGTCGGCTTCCCCATGTTGGCCTTCTGGGCCGTGATTACGCTGATTGCGCTGGGTCTGCTGCTGTGGCGCTGGGGACGGGGCGAATTGCGCGACGAGCGTCAGTTCGCCAACTTGCTCAGCCGCGAGTCTTTGTTCGTGCTCAACAATGTTGTGTTCATCGCGCTTTTCATTGCGATATTCTGGGGCAGCTTCGGCTTGCCCATCATATCCGAATTGGTCTTCGACAGAGAAGTCACGATCGGCGCGGAGACCTTTGAATTCTTCGTTGTGCCGCTCTTTATCGCTATGTATATCTTGATGGGCGTGGCGCCGCTTTCGGCCTGGAGCGCGACTTCGCTGCCGCGTTTGGGCGCCGCGCTGTGGCCCCCCCTGCTGTTGACGCTGCTCAGCATTCTGGCCCTGGCGCTGGTCGGGACCGGTCTGTTGGTGGCAGCGGCGGGATACGGCGTCGTGCTATTCGCCGGAAATGTCGCGCTGTACGAGATTTATCGCGGGGCGAAGGCGCGGCGAGGCGCGCTGGGCGAAAGTTGGCCGCGGGCGCTGTTGGCGCTCTTCCGCCGGAATCAGCGGCGTTACGGCGGCTATATCGTGCACCTTGGCGTCACGGTGATCGGCATCGGCATCATCGGCAGCACGGTCTTTCAGACAGAGGTACAGCATACCCTGCAGCGCGGCGGCGCCATCGCCGTGCGCGATTACAGCCTGCGCTATGACGACTTTATTCGGGCGCAAGCGGTCGACGGGCGGATGATGAATATCACAACGGTGACGCTATTCCGCAATGGGGACGAGATTGCCAATTTGCGGCCGCGCATTGATGATTACGAGCAGATGCCGATGACGATCGCGGGCGCGCACAGTACGCTGGAGAACGACTTCTATGTCCTGCTGATCGGCGGAAATCAGGAGCGCGCCACCTTTCGCATCTACATCAACCCGCTGGTCAACCTGGTCTGGTGGGGCGGGATTCTGCTCATCATCGGCACGGTGGTCGCGGTCTATCCCAAGCTGACGCCCGCGACCCATCAGCGCAAGCGCGAAGAGGCGCTTGAATGATGCCTATCCGGACAATTCTGCCCCATCCCCCGACCGCTCCACGCCATCTCTATGGCGTACATCCAAAGCATTGGAGAGGGGGAGCGCAGCCGGGCAGCTTGACCGACCTGCCCGGTTTAATCGCCCAGTTCGGCTTTTTTGTACTTGTCGTTTTCATAAATCTGCCGGTCATTGTGTATGCGCAAGAGTACGGCGCGAGCGACAACGATGTCATCAAAGTGGCCGAGCGGATGTATTGCCCGGTGTGCGAGAATATCCCGCTGGACGAATGCCAGACGACCGCTTGTCTGGAGTGGAAAGACGAGATCGGCGCGCAGCTGGCTGCCGGGCGGACGCCGCAAGAAGTGATTGACAGCTTCGTGGCCCGCTTTGGCGATCACGTCGTGGGTGTGCCCCAGGATCCGCTGATTCGGACGCTGACGTTCATCCTGCCGGTCTTGGCGACCTTGCTGGCGCTTGCTGTTGGCTGGCATACATTTCGGCGCTTCGGGAAAGCGAAGCAGTTAAGCCTGGAGCAGGGGGCCGCCGGCGCCGATCTCAGCGAAGACAGCTACCGTCAGCGGCTCGAGAATGATATTCGGGCATTGCGTTGAGTTAACCTGGGTCAGCGAGGACGATGAGTATAGAGAATCCTCCGGAATTCCTCGAATCCGGAGCGGCAAAACCCAAGCGCAGGGGGCTGAGCCCGGGGTCGCTGTCTATCCTGGCTGCAGTAGCGGTTTTGGCCGTCATATTGGCGCTGCAGTTGGCGGAGCGGAATCGCGGGCGGCCGCTGAGCGGACTGGCGCCGGACTTTGCGTTAACGCTATTCGACGGGGGAGTGGTGGAGCTGGCGGATTTTCGCGGACAGGTGGTATTGCTCAATTTCTGGGCCAGTTGGTGCCCGCCCTGCCGTGACGAAGCGCTTGATCTGCAGGCGCTCTACAGCGATTATCGCGAGTCCGGATTTACCATCATCGGTATCAACATGCTGGAGAGCTCGCCACAGAAAGCGCTGGACTTTATTGAAGAGTTTGGCATCAGCTACGCAAATGGCGAAGATCGCCAGCAGCGCGTGACGAATCTGTATCGGGTGGAAGGGCCGCCGGAGAGCTATCTGATTGATCAAGCGGGCGATGTGCGTCAGTTCTATTTTGGCAGCATCCGCTATGACAAGCTGAGCCGCGCCATCGAAGCGCTATTGGCAGAGCAGCGATGAGCATTCCGGGATTGCTTTTGTCGATGTTGCTGGCGCTGATCGCCGTTGCGATTGTGGCCCATCCGCTGCTGGGCGCGGCGCGAAGCAGGCAAGGCGCAGGGTCAGATGCCGACGCCCAACGCGAGCGCGTCGGCAACTATTATGAGCGTGTGCTGACTAATATCCGCGACCTGGACGAAGACTTGGCGACAGGCAAGATCAGCGAAGCGGATCACGGACGGGAGCGCGAGGTCTGGGTGGCGCGTGGCATTACGCTGCTGCGCTTGCAAGACCAACTGGATGCGCAGCAAAGTGCGGCGGCGCCGGATTCAGAAGCGATCGACCGGGCTATCGAAGCGGCTGTGGCTGCCTATCGCGAAGGCAAGTTGCCGGCTCTTGACGAGGGAATACAGTGATCGCGCTCCGCGGTATATGCGCGCTTGCGGCAGCCATCGCGCTGGGCGCTTGCAGCGGCTTGGGCGGCGAGCCCGAAATCGTGGCGACGGTTCCGCCGCCTGCCGTCTCCACCGACTGGCAGCCCGATATCAGCAAGGGCGCGCAGATATTCGCGGAACGATGTACCGAATGTCACGGCGTCACTGGCGATGGACTGGGAGAGTTGGTCAAGGCGGGCAGCGTCGAGCGGCCGCTTGACATGACAGATCGCGCCATGGTCGCGCCCAAGTCGCCGCTGGAATGGTACGAGGCAGTCAGCAAGGGCCGCATCGAGAAGTTGATGCCGCCCTGGGAAAATGCGCTCAGCGAAAAAGAGCGCTGGGATGTGACGCTATACAGCTATACGCTGAGCTACGATGAGGAGCTGCTGAACGCCGGCGAGGCGCTTTGGCGCGAGCGCTGTACGGATTGCGCGCTCCCGGCCACAATCCCGCCGGTTTTCAGCGACGATGAATACGGCACGACACTGAACCGCGAGTATTTTGACGGGGCGCTGAGCGCTGAGGAAATCGGCGCGGCCCTCGCCTATGCGCGCATGAATTCGCTGGAGTCTGCCGACGATTCGCCCGGATTTGAGGCGCCTCTGGGCGTGATTCGCGGTCAAGTGAATCACGGCACAGCGGGCGGCAGCGTCCCGGCCGGCACGCGGATTCAATTGCGTTATGGCAACTCGTCAGCGGGCTTCGAGGTCGCTGAGACTTCGGTTGATGCGGATCTGCGCTTCAACCTTTCGGATATCCCGCTGCAGTCAGATAACAGTTATGTTGTCGGGGCGGTCTACGACGGGCGGCTTTTCAGTCGGCGGCTGCCGCAGTTTTCGCCATCGGAGGGTGCGCCGGAACAAATGCTGACCATCTACGACGAGACTACAGATCCGCTGGTCGTCTCCGTCGCGCGAATTGACCTGTACATTGAAGCGGTCACATGGGAGGACTGGGGCGCGGGCCTGTACGTTTCGCAGTCGGTCGGCTTCCGCAATGCCTCGGATCGCATTTATACCAGCGGCCGCGCTTTTGATGACGGGCGGGAGGCGGTACTGCTCCTGCAATTCCCGCGGGGAGCGCGCGCCCTCAGCGGCGATCAAGGCGGGCGCTACGTGCTCATCGAGAATCTGGACAATCTGCCCAACTCGGTGATCGACACGCTGCCGGTGGCGCCGGACGCTGAGCATCAGATCAAGCTGGAGTACTTCCTGCCCTATCAGCGGGAGCTGGATTTTCAGCAGGACTTCAGCAATTTGCTGGATGCCGAGGTGATGGTCACGCTTTCAGATAACCTGAAGATCGACAGCGATACATGGCTGGTGGAGGACGAGAGTACGGCTGCGGACGGTTTGCGCGTCTACGCCGGGCATCTGCACATGGAGGGCGAGCCACAGCTATCCTTTCGCATCAGTGGCGATACCAGCGGCACGGGCCCCGCCGTCATTACCAGCGAAGCAGTGCCGCTATTGGTCGCGGGCGCAGCAGTGTTGATCGGCGCAACGCTGCTTGGTTTGGGCTGGAGACGGCGTCGCCCAAGCGAAGTAGACAGTTTGGTCGCCGAGCTGGCGCGGTTGGATGCGGACCACGATCAAGGCCGGATTAACCATGACCTGTATCACCAGCGACGGCGCGAACTCAAGGCGAAACTGGCCGAGCGCATGGCCGCGGCTGAATAGACGGATACCATGACAATCATCCAAGTCGAAAATCTGAGCAAGGCCTTCGGTCTGCTGCCGGCTTTGCGGGGGCTGGATTTCAGCGTGGAGCGGGGCGAATCCGTCTTGCTCTTCGGCGCCAACGGCAGCGGCAAATCGACGCTGCTGCGGCTACTGAGCGGGCTGAGCAAGCCGACCGCCGGATCGATCCGCATTGGCGGCTGGGAGCTGCCGCGCGAGGCGATGGCGGTGCGCGCGCAGATCGGTCTGGTGGCGCATCGACCGCTGCTGTACGAGAGCCTGACCGCGACCGAAAACCTCGTCTTTTTTGGCAAGCTGTATGGCATTAAAGCGGACGAACGCGAAGCGCGCGGCGATGAGTTGCTGCGGCAGGCGGGCTTGGACCAGCGCGCCCATACCCTGGTGCGGACATTTTCGCGCGGGATGAAACAGCGGCTCAGCATCGCGCGGGCGCTGCTGCATCAGCCCGATATTCTGCTTTTGGACGAACCTTACAGTGGGCTCGATCAAGCGGCCTGCGAACGACTGGATGAATTGCTGGCGGGGGCAAAACATGCCGGACGCACCGTCATCCTGAGTACGCATCAAGTGGCGCGCGCGCCTAAGACCGCTGAGCGCGCCCTGGTGCTGTCTGGAGGAAAGATCGCTTTCGATGGCCCCTGCGACCGGGGCAGGCTGGCCGAGCTCAATCGGGATGCGCCAAAAGCATGACCACGCCCTTTCTAAAATGCGTGCTGGCCATCGTCGCCAAGGATCTGCGCGCGGAGATGCGATCGCGTGAGCTCCTGAGCGTGATGGCGCTTTTCGCCTTGCTGAGCATTTTGGTCTTCAGCTTCGCGCTGGAGCTGGACCGCGCCGCGCGGGCCGAGGCGGTCAGCGGGGTCCTGTGGGTCACGCTGATATTTGCCAGCCTATTGGGGCTCAACCGCAGTCTGGCGCAAGAAAGCGATCAGGGCAATCTGGACGCTTTGCTGCTGGCGCCGGTGTCGCGCTCGGCCATATTCGTAGGCAAGTTCGCCGGCAACTGCATATTCACCGGCATCGTCGGCTTGTTGCTGCTGCCGCTGATGACCGTGCTTTACAGCATGCAAATGCTGGATATCCGAGTTATCTTCACGACGCTCGTCGGCATCGTCGGATTCTGCTCGATTGGCACATTGCTAGCGACCATGACTGTACATACGCGGGCGCGCGAGGCGCTGCTGCCAATCGCGCTACTGCCGGTCGCCCTGCCCTTCCTGCTCACGGCGGTGCGCGCGACCAAGGGAGTCTTGAATGGCGCGCCGGAGTGGCAAGTCTGGCTGCAGCTGCTGGCCGGGGTCACCGTGATCTATGTGGCATTGTGCTTGCTGCTTTACGGATTTGTCGTTGAAGAATGAAGCTGAAAGAGCAACTCTACCGGACGAGGTCCTTAACGCATCAGCGAATCTGAGGCTTAACATTGTAGCTTTGCTTGGTAGAATTTTGTAGGAATTATAAGGTTTCAATCGATTCGCGGAGGAAGGGAAACAGATCTTGCAGAATCCGCTTGAGCTAGATAACTCGCCGCAGCCGAGATTGTTGCGTGTACTGACGGCGCTGACAGCCTTAGGCTTTCTGGCCACCTTGTACCTGGGCTTGGTCGTGGCCGGAACCGACATCGAGCAGGGCGATATACAGCGGATATTCTATATCCACATGCCCTCGTTTTTCGGCGCCTTCACGGCATTCGGCGCGACGGTGGTTGGTGGAATGCTCTATCTGGCGCGCAAGAACGACGCCTGGGATCGGATTGCCTTGGCCGGCGCGGAAGTCGGACTGGCGTTCGCGCTGATCAACCTGCTCACCGGAGCGATTTGGGCGCGGCCGATCTGGAATACCTGGTGGACATGGGACCCGCGTTTGACCTCTGCTGTGGTGATGTGCCTGATCTACGCCGCTTACTTGATGCTGCGCGCGGGCATCGACGATATGAGCCGCAAGCGCAATTTCATGTCGGTCTACGGCATCTTCGCCTTTGTCAGCGTTTTGACCACGCTATTTATCATCCGCGTCGTGCCCGAGACAATTCACCCGGTGATCGTCGGCGCCAGCCCGCAGAACGCGCAAGGCAGCTTTGAAGCGACCAGTGGCGTGGTGACGGCGCTGGCGCCCAGCATGCTGCTGTGGCTGACGCTGATGCCAATCACGTTGATGTGGCATCGCTATCGGCTGGAGACGCGCCGGGAAGCGCTGGACCAGCAGATGATCCAGGCCTTGAGCGATTGAGGGATGATGAAACCCATATATGCAGCAGTCATTGTTTTGTGCTTGCTCCTGCTTGCGGGCAGCGCGAGCGGAAGCAATCACGAAGAGATCGTGCCCTATTATCGGATTGGCGCCGTCAATGTGCCGATCCTGGAAGGCTGGGCAAACCAGAGCAGCGCCGACTTCGCGCAGTTTGAACTGACCGAAGCGCAGGCGACCATTCGCACAGCGCTTGTATCAGCCGATGACGGCATTGAAGCTGCGCAGACGGAGTTAAATGACCTTCTGGGGATGGACATCGGCCAGCCGGTTTATAGCGACAAAGTCAACCTGGCGGACGGCACCTGGCATGTCCTGGCATTTGACATTGATGAGGCGATAACGGCTTCATCGATGGCTCGGCGGAGCGAGGCTGGATTCATTGTGATCAGCTTGGTCGAGCGGAATCCAGCGGCGAGGACTGTGCTGGTTACGATCACGCAGGAGGATGATGGGCTGGCGGACGCCTCCCCGGAAATCGCCAGTGCGGCTAAGACAATTGCCGGGATTGACATAAGTAATCTATCGCCATCGGAAATTGTCAACCTTCTGAGCGGCGAATGGATCGTTTATGCGAGCGATAGCGTCACGGCGATGGGCACGGTCTTCGGCAATGAAAGCTATGTGGCGCTGCAAGAGGGCGAGCCAGGAGATCTGGCGGCGCTGGCTGATGCTTTCAATCGGACGCTGCTGGGTTTCTTCATCACGCCGGACAACTCACGCTACCTCGTTCTGGGGCTGGCGTCTGTCTTCGTGATTCTGGGAACGCTGATTTTCAGTTTCAGCTGGCGGTCGCGGGGCATCCAGCGGGATTTGGCGCTGATCCAGCAATTGGCGCAGTCAGAAGACTGACGCCATGTCAGAGTCGGCTTCCCATTCTTGGACATAGCAGATCAGCCAAAGCACCGTGCCTAAACCTGCGCAACCATTGTTACGGGCGGGCGTATACTGAATAAATGGCGGCACACGGCTTAGGAGCGATGCGATGAACGAAGAGATGAATCCGTTGCCGGAGGACCCGGAAGGCGACGAGGGCAAGAACCCGCTGGAGCAATTCATTTTCCATCAGCGCCGCGGGTTGGAGGAATTTGGCAAGGCGATGGAGTCCTTGCTGCCGCCGCGTTTCAAAGAACATACGCACGCGGCCGGCAACGAATTCGCCACCGGTTTCCGCGTGCTGATCGACGCTGCGATCGATGAAATCAAGAAAGCCAGCGAAATGGAAGACCCCGACGCGCAGCGGGAGATGGAACAGGAACGGCAGGCCAGCGCGAACCTGGCGGCGGATGAAGAAGAAGCGAGCAGCTCCAGCGGCAAGATTCGAGTCGAGCTGGACGACTAAGGCGCAATTATAGGGCGGGCGCTTCACCTGCCCTTTCCCCCGCAATTTACAGCGACCGCCAGCGAAAACCCACCCAGGCAGGCGCCTACGAGGCTTGTTCTTCAAAGCGGATATTGAGGAATTTGTCCTCGAATTTTGCGCTGGTGATCTCCAGGTGCTGCAGTTCGTCGGGCAGGACGATGTTGCGCCGGTAGGGCCCCACGCTCAGCGTGATTTCTTCGCGCGAACGGTAAAGATCGAGCTGCTCTTTCTCCGCGAAGCCGATGGGCACGCGCAGCATCCACTGCGAATCGCCGTCGAGTTGTTCCAGCTTGTGCACCACGCCGTCAAAGAGGCGTTCCGCCGGATTGCGGTCGCCATACAGTTCATCGGCGAGCCGGCGCAGCGTGTCCAACCCGCCGACTTCTTCGCCGAAAAGCGGCGCCTTGAGCATGGGCAAGCTGCCAAATGCTTCGCGCACGAACTCGATATTCTTTGCCTGGCGCTTTTTCCAGGTGGTGAAGAAGGGGTCGGTGATTTCGTCGGGGAATACGCGGTTGACCAGAATGGCGTCCGTGGCGTAGTCATAGAGGTTGAGGTAGGTGTAGGTGCGCTGCGTCTCGCGGATGACCATGCGCTCCGGATTCACGACCAGGCGGATGCTGGCGTATTCCGGGTCCGTGAGCAGTTCGCGTACGCCGTCAAGCGTATCGAAGAGCAGCTGCACCTGATCCCAGGCGTTGTCGGCGATGTCGATGCCAAGGTCATTTTTCTTGCCGCGCGAGAGCAGCTTCTGCACCGGGCGGATGACGCTGTCCAGGCCGCGAGCGATTCGCATCAAGCGCTCGACCCACCAGCGCGTCACATCGGGCAGGCTGAGCAGGCGGATGGTTTCGGCTGTCGGCGCGGCGTCGACGATCAGCACATCATATTCGCCGGCCTGGAAATACTCGCTGATCCAGAGCAACTGCGCGCCCTCTTCCAGGCCCGGGATGATGGTGACTTCGGCGGCGTTGACCTTGGCGATGCCCTCGCGGTTGAAGAATGCGCCGAGGTATTCCTGGATCTTGCCCCAGTATTTCTGCATGGAATAGCGGGTATCGACTTCTTGAGCCCAGAGATTTTCGGCGATTTGAGTGGCTTCGGGGCCGACTTCCATATCCAGCGCGTCGCCCAGGCTATGCGCGGTATCGGTACTGATTACGATTGTGCGAAGTCCCAGCTCGGCGCAGCGCAGGGCGGTCGCCGCGGAAATGCTCGTTTTGCCTACTCCACCCTTGCCCGTATGCACAATGACGCGCATTTATTCACCTCGAATTGTCGTGTTGTGTTGAATTGGTCAAGCGCTAGTTTCACATACCAGTATACGCAGGAAGACGCCGAAAGGTGCAAGTGAACGGCATTGATGCGGACGACCTTGATGCGTCTCGACTGTCACGAAGGCATTCGGCCAAGAGCGCGCAAATGAAGGGCTTGACAAGACTAGAACAAACAATCTAAGATTGGCGCAACGACCAGATATTCGCTTTGCGAAGGAGAATGCATCATGCGTCCAATTGTACATGTGGAGATTTCTTCGACGGACAACGACAAGCAGAAGGCGTTTTACGGCGCATTGCTGGGCTGGCAGGCGACTGACATCCCGATGGGTCCGGACTTTACATACACCATGTTCGATTTGGGCAACAATATGGGCGTGGCGCTATCCGAGGTAGGTGACGGTCTAAAGCAGGGTGATGTCATCTTGTACTTCGACAGCGATGACCTGGACGCCGATATGGCGCGGGTCAGCGAGTTGGGCGGGCAGGTGATTCTGCCGCGGCAGGACATCCCGGGCTTCGGTTCGTTGGGCATGTTCCTCGATCCCACTGGTAATCGCGTCGCTTTCTGGCAGAGCGCTGATCCGGGCCAGGGATAGGAAAGAACTACCCCATCCCCCGGCCCCTTCCCCAGCAAGCTAGGGAAGGGGAACTTTTCATCGCAACATCTTTAGAAATCCGTTGACTTGCGCAAGGATCGTAGCTTCTTCGGTATACTGATGTCACGATTCCATTTGACTTTGAGTATGAACAGCAGTACCGGACAAGTCTTACGTCTTCGCTTGTTGCGCAGGGGATAATATGGCTAAATTTCCACTGCTGAAGGACTTCATCGACGGGCGATTAGTCGAGCAGATTACTGACCGTATCGTCGACGTGCATCCGGCCTTTGACGCGGCCGCTTTCAATGACGCAGTGGTCGCCGACCTGGACGGGCTCGAGCTCAAGGCGCGGCACCGCTTGATTGCGGCCAAGCTGCGGGAATTCTTGCCGGCCGAGTATCCCGACGCGCTGCGGATTCTGTTGGCCATGCTGGAGCGCGAAGGCGGCGTTCCAGCCGGCAAAGAGGCTGGCCTGCGGCTGATGGCGATTCCGGCATTTGTCGAAGTCTACGGCGTCGATTATCCGCGCGAGTCGCTGGACGCCATGCCTGTGATTACGCGCGTCTCGTCCTGCGAATTCGCCATCCGTCCCTTTCTGGTAGCGCATCCCCAGGCGACGCTGGCGCGCTTGCAGCGCTGGACGGCACATGACGACGAGCATGTGCGCCGTCTGGTCAGCGAAGGCAGCCGTCCGCGTCTGCCCTGGGCGCCGCCGCTGCGGCAATTCATCGCCGATCCCTCGCCGACGCTCAGTCTGCTGGAACGGCTGAAAGATGACCCGTCCCTTTATGTGCGGCGCTCGGCAGCCAACCACTTGAATGATATCAGCAAGGATCATCCGGAGCTGCTGCTGGAGCGGATGGAAGCCTGGAAAGACGGCGCGTCGCCGGAGCGGCTCTGGCTGATCAATCATGCGCTGAGGACGCTGGTCAAGCACGGCGATCAGCGGGCCCTGGCGATCCTGGGCTTCGGCGATGTGAATGTCGAATTAAGCGGCCTGGAGTTGGCGCCGGCGGTGCTGCAATTCGGCAATGAGCTCGAGTTCGATTTTGAATTGCTGAATCGCGGGACGGCAGAAGCTAAGCTGATGATCGACTTCGTGATGCGCTTTCGCAAAGCCAACGGCAGGACCGTGCCGAAAGTATTCAAGCTGAAGAAGGCGCGGCTGGCGGCGGGCGAAGCGCTATCAATCACGAAGAATCTGGCGATACGGCCCATCTCGACGCGCAGATATTATCCCGGGCGGCAGCGGCTGGAGATACAGGTCAACGGCCGGGTGCTGGGCGGCGCCGACTTTGAGCTGGTGATGGACTAGCGCCGCAGCCAACTTCGTCACCATCGCCAGCGTCATGGCAGCCGCGACGAGGTCGCGGATGCTGAGGTCAATGAGTTCGATTTTCATCTGTATATCCGTTCCTTGCTTCTCGTCCTACACAGGGATTGTTCAGCTGTGATTGTCGGGCGTGGGTTCGACGATGACGTTGACGAATTCGAAATTCTGCTGGTTGCGATACTGGTCATTCGCGGCGTGGTTGACTTCGACCAAGGTCACCTGCGCGCCCAAAGTCTCGAGGATGTAGCTGGTGTGCCACTCGCCGGTCTGCTGCACATTGCGCAAGTAACGCAGCCGGCATTTGGGGTCCATCAGACGCAGCTTGAACTTGGCGCGCCAGAGTTTCATGCCGCTGAGTTCGTCCAGCAGCGACTTGCGTTGGGCCTGGTTGAGAAACGCCATCATTGATCCTCATTCGCTAAAATTATGAAATCAGCGATAATTGTAGCTGTCGAGGCGTCTTGCCACAACGGGAACAATATGCAAACTTATTCAGTGCGAGAGCTCACGCGCTACATTCGCGATCTATTTGAAGCCGATGAAATCCTGGATGACATCTGGGTGCGCGGCGAGCTGTCAAATCTGACCAAAGCGCGCTCCGGTCATTGGTATTTCACTGTCAAAGACAGCGACGCGCAATTGCGCTGCGTGATGTTTCGCGGGGCGACGCGGGGCGTCCGCGCCGATGTTCAAGCCGGAGATGAGATTCTGGCGCATGGCCGCGTGGGACTGTACGAGGCGCGCGGCGAATATCAGCTCTATGCCGACCAGATCGAAGCGGTAGGCGGCCTGGGCGACTTGCACCTGAGATTCGAGGCGCTGAAAGCCAAGCTTGATGCCGAGGGTTTGTTCGACCCCGGTCGCAAGCGGCCGATACCCTTTTTCCCGTCGCAAATCGGCGTGGTTACTTCAGCGACGGCGGCCGCCTGGCACGATTTGCAGAACGTCTTGAGGCGGCGCTTTCCGCTGGCCGAGGTCATCCTCAGTCCCACGCTGGTGCAAGGGGCGGGGGCGCCGGCCCAGATCGCGCGGGCGCTGCAAAAGCTCAATCGCGAGACGAATGTCGATGTCATCATCGTGGCGCGCGGCGGCGGATCGCTGGAGGACCTGTGGTGCTTCAATGACGAGAGGGTGGCGCGGGCGGTGGCCGCCAGTCGCATTCCGGTCATCAGCGGCATTGGCCACGAGATCGACTTCACCATCGTGGACTTCGTGGCGGATCTACGCGCGCCCACGCCATCGGCAGCGGCCGAATTGGCGACGCCCAATCGCGACGACCTGCTGCTCGACCTGGATCGGCTGCGCAACAGCTTGGCCGCGCATATCGGCGATGCGCTTGACGAACGAGAGCGGGATCTGCGCCGGCTGAAGGGGGCGCTGCGCTTTATCACACCCTTGAAGACCGTGCAGCAAGCTCAGCGCCGCGTGGAGGACAAGCGCGATCAACTGGCGCGGGCGCAGCGGCTTCGTCTGCAGCAACTGAGGGAACGTTTGCTGCATACGTCGAAGGCGCTGGAGGCGGCCAATCCGCGTCACATATTGGCGCGCGGTTACGCCTTGGTTCGCGACGAATCGGGCGCGGTCATCCGCGAGGCGGCGCAAGTCAGCAGGAATCAGCGCTTGGACATACAATTGGCAAGGGACCAGATTGGTGTGAGGGTCGACGATTGATGGAAGAACTGACGAGTCTCAGCTACGAAGCAGCCTACCAGGAGCTGGAAGCGCTGGTGGCGCGCATGGAGAGCGGCGAACTGCCCCTGGAAGAGTCGGTGAAATTGTATGAGCGGGGTCAGCGGCTTTCGGCGCATTGTCAGGCGCTGCTGGAACAAGCCGAGCTCAAGATAAAGCTGGTGGACGATGCCTAGCCGCGCGTTTGACGCGGGGAGCGCGCGGAATCAACACAAATGATAGACCTGGATCAACTGCCGCAAAGGGCCGAGAAGAATATATCCGTACGGGTGAAGAGCGCTGCCGAGCGGGCTGTGCGTCGGGGCCATCCCTGGGTCTTTGAAGACTCGATCATCAAGCAGAGTCATTTGGGCAACGGCGGTGATCTGGCGGTCATATACGACCGCGCCGACAACAACTTTTTGGCCGTCGGGCTTTACGATCCGCTTTCGCCAATACGCATCAAAGTGCTGCAATCGCTGCAGCCGATGCGCATCAATCAGGGTTTCTTCGCGGACAAGCTGCGGGCGGCGCAAGCCAAGCGGCAGCCGCTAATCAGCACGGAAACGACCGGCTTCCGCCTGGTCTATGGCGAGAGCGACGGCTTCCCCGCGCTGATCATCGACCGCTACGGCAACACGCTGGCGCTCAAGCTGTATACCACGGCCTGGATTCCGCATTTGAAGCCGCTGATACAGGCGCTGGAAGAGACGGTCATTTTTGACGATCTCGTCCTGCGCTTGAGCCGCACGCTGCAGTCAGACCGGCTGAATGTCGCCCGGCTCTTCGGCTTGCGCGACGGCCAGCAGCTGATCGGCGACAACCCGTCCGGGCAAGTGGAGTTTGTGGAAAACGGGCTGCTGTTTCAGGCGGATGTCATAAAAGGGCACAAGACCGGTTTCTTCTTCGACCAGCGGGACAACCGCAGCAAGGCGCGCGAGTTGGCCAAGGGGCGGCGCGTCCTGGATGTATTTGCGTACACCGGCGGCTTTTCGGTCTATGCCTTGGCCGGCGGCGCGCGCTCGGTGACGGCCATTGATGTTAGCGAGCCGGCGCTGGAGACTTTGAAGCTCAATGTCGAGAACAACGGCTTCGATACTGATCAGGTCGATGTCATCGCTTCTGATGCCTTCGAGGGCATGCGCCAGTTGATCGCCGCCAAGCGCAAGTTCAACCTGGTCATCGTGGATCCGCCAGCCTTTGCCAACAGCCGCGCCAGCATGCGCAATGCAGTGCTGGCTTATCGGCGGCTGGTGGAGATGGCGCTGCGCCTCCTGACGAACGACGGGGTGCTGATGATGGCCTCCTGCTCCAGCCGCATCAACGCGGATATGTTCTATCAGCTGGTGACGCGCTCGGCATCTGTGGCGGGCTACGAGCTGGAAGTGCTGGAAAAGACCTCGCACGCGCTGGATCATCCCATCGCCTTCGCCGAAGCCGAGTACCTCAAGGCGGTTTTCGCCAAGTTGACAGGCTAGACCTACTGCGAGTCGCGGCGCATCAAGCTGAAGCTCTGGCCAGTGGGACCGGTCAGGGGCTGCGTTGCCAGGAAAAGCGCCAGCGGCACAACATCGGCCGGCTGCTTGAACCACTCCAGGCTGAGCGCCGAATCGGCAGGACGCTCGGCCGCGATCAAGATGTCGGTATCGACCAAGCCCGGAATCAACTCGTTGACGCAGATGCCGTAGTCGCGCAGCTCGGTCGCCAGATTGCGAACCAGCATCCAGACCGCGGCTTTTGACGCGCTGTAGGCCGAGCCGGCGCCGCCATCGCGGTGCCCCATGCCGGAACCGGTCACGATTATATGACCGCCTTTAGTCTTGAGATCGGGGATGGCGAATTTGCAGGTGTAATAGACGCCGAGCAAATTGACGCGCAGGGTGGTTTCCCAGCTGTCGATGTCGCTGTCTTCGACCGAGCGACGCTCGAAGTTGCCGCCGGCGTTGGCGATGACGATATCGACGGGACCGTAATGCGAACGGGCCTCGGCGTACAAGTCGCGCACATCGTCCGGGCGGGTGACATCGCAGCTTAGGGCGATGGCCTGGCCGCCCGAGTCGCGGATCGCCTGAATGGTATCGTCGAGTTGGGCTTGGCTGCGGGCAGCGCAGACGACTCTGGCGCCTTGTTCGGCGAAACCGATGGCGAGACCACGCCCGATGCCGCGCCCAGCGCCGGTGATGACTGCGATTTTGGATTCCAGTTGCTTGCTCATATTCTGTTCACCCTTAGACCTTTCCTAGCGCGCCACCAGCTTCAGCGCTCGCCGCAGCAATGGCGCCAGTAGATAGCGCGTCTCGCTTATGTTGAACAGGTAACCGCCGGCAAAGAAGATCAGCGCGGCGACAACGCAACCGGTGAGCGCAAGCAGCGCGCTATCGGCGGGCACGGCGCTCTTCAGCAGCCACAGGGCGGCGGCCATCACCAGCGAGAGCAGCAGACTGCCGCCCGCGCTGACCAGTACTGCGCTGTCATGTATGTTCGGCGTGGCGCCCTGTTCCGCCAGGCGGCGGCGCAAGAGCCACCAGAGCGCCAGCGCTTCGACAATGGTGGTCAGGGCGTTGGCCAGCGCCAGACCGGCGAAGGCCCCGCGCGCCAAACTTTCCGGATCGCCGATGAATTGGATGAATATCAGGTTGAGTACGATATTGCTGAGCATGGCGGCGCTGCCGGCGATGACCGGCGTCCAGGTGTCTTCCAGCGCATAAAAGGCGCGCGACAGGACTTCCAGCAGGGCGAAGCCGGCGATGCCGATGGCGTAAAAGCTCAGCGCCCAGGCCACGGCTTGAGTGCTTTCCGCGGTCCAGGCGCCGCGCTGCAGGAAGCCGACCAAGGGCTCACCCAGGACGATGAGCAGCGCCGAAGCGGGAAAGGCCAAGTAGAGCACATTGCGCATGGCGCGCGCCAGTCGGTCTTTGAAGCCGTCGTAGTCGCCCTGCGCTCGCAGCGCCGCCAGCGTGGGAAACACCGCCGAGGCCTGGCTCTGGCCGATCATGCCCAGCACAAAAAAGCAGAGCATGAATGCGTATCGGATGGCGACCACGCTGCCATCGACCATGGCGCTGGCGAAGCGGATATTGACGTAGAAGTTCAGCTGCACCACGGCCAGGCCAAAGACGCGCGGTCCCATCAAGCGAATCACGTCGAGGACGCCGGGTATACGGAGCGACAGCAGGATGCGCAGGCGGGCGCGGATCTTGTACAAGCCGGGCAACTGCACAAGCAGGTGGAGGACAGCGCTTAAAACGGCGCCATAAGCCAGGCCCATGACGTTGAGATCGCCGACCTGGCCGACGCTTGGATGCGCTGGCAGGGCGGGCGCGATCAAGAGCGCGCCGATGATGATGCCAATATTGTTCATGCTGATGGCGATGGCCGGCAGCCAGAAGGCGGCGTAGGATTGCAATATGCCCATGATCAAGCCGCTGACGCTGAAGATGATCGGCGTAATCATCATCAGGCGCACCATCTCCACCATCAGCTGCTGCTGCTCCGGCGGGCGATCGACATAGAGCAGATGGCTGACCAGGAGGGGCGCGAGACCGGCCGCCAGCAGGCCGAATAGCGCGGCCGTGGCTGCTGACAGGGTCATGACCGCGCTGGCCAGGCGCCAGGCTTGATCGAGGTCACGCTCGCGAATGCGGGCGAAAACCGGGATAAACGACGAGCCGAGCGCGCCACCCGCGACCAGCACGAAGACGGTCTCCGGCAGTTGTTGAGCGGCGGCGAAGGTATCGTTGGCGGCGCCGGTGCCGAATTGCGCGCCGACGACTGCGATGCGGACCAGGCCGAGCAAGCCGCTGGCCAGGAAGCCGACGAGTACGATCAGCGCCTTTTCGATTATCTGGCGATTGTCCAGCGCTTGGTTGGCGCCCATATTCCCGCCTGCTCCCGCCGACGCGACGCAGGATTGCCACTTGGCAGCGCCGCCGACATCCTTATAATATACGGGTTCAGTCGATAGAAGACGCTCTGCGAGACGCAGTTGCAGCGGAAGTGGTGAGGATAGACAGATGCAAGTTATTTTGCTCCAGGACTTGTACAAACATGGCGTCGCCGGCGAGGTGGTGAAGGTGGCCGATGGATTCGCCCGAAACTACTTGATCCCGCGCAAGATGGCGATGCAAGCCACGCCTTCAGCCCTGCGGCAGACCGAAACCGTGCGCGAGAATGTCGAGGCGCGGAAAGCGCAATACAACAACATGCTGAACGACCTGGCGCGCCAGATCGACGGCGTTGAGCTGATCTTCGGGCGGCGCGCGGCCTCGACGGGCAAGCTCTTCGGCTCGGTGACGACGCAGGAAATCGCCGACGAATTGGACCGCGTCACCAGTGTGGACATCAACCGGCGGCGCATCAGCCAGCAGTCGCTGCGCGAAGTCGGGACGCACCAAGTGGCTGTCCGCCTGGGCAATGAGCTGGCGCCGGCGCTGAAAATCACCATCGTGCCGGAAGACGAATTGCCGGAATTCCTGGCGGCTCGTGAACGCGGCGAGCAAGTCAGCGCGGAGGACATCATGACCGAAGGCTTCCGTTACGCCGGGCCGGTTGAAGACGCGGGTGAAATCGCCGCTGAAGAGACCGAGGACTTGGGCGAAGCGCTTGCCGAAGCCGTCGCGGAAGTGGATGCCGAGCCGGTACCCGATTAAAGCAACCGACGTGAACGTCCGTCCTTCATAACACGACTACGATTGCATAACCCCGTTCCATTCAGGTTATACTGGACAGGCGGGGTTATTTCATTGAGGCAATAGATGGACGCCTACTCGCTCGGGCAGTATCTGCGGGAAGCGCGCGAAGCCAAAGAAATCGAAATCGAGGATGTGGTCGCCAAGCTGCGGATACGGCAGCCGATCCTGGAATCGTTTGAGGCAGGCGAATTTGAAGTACGGGGTGTGCCCGAGATTCAGATTCGCGGTTTGCTGCGCATCTACGCCCGCTTTCTGGAACAAGATGAAGACCATGTCCTGCTGCTATACGACCAGATGCGCCTGGCGCAAGAGAAGGGCCGCCGCAGCCGGCGCGGTCGCAGGCGCCGTCCTGTACCAGTTGAAGAACCCTTCAGTTCGACGCAGCCTTTGCAAGAGATCGAGCTGGTGGAGCGGCGCTCGTCGGGCTGCCGCGGCGTATTGCGCGCCCTCTTTCTGCTGCTGCTCTCTGCGGCTGCGATCGCCGTGATCGCCTTCGTGACATTTGAGCTGGTCGGCACGGATTTAGGCGCCGAGCAGGAAACGGCAACCGAAGCGCCGGAGATTGCGCCATCGGCTACCGCGGCAGCGCCCGTCACTGACGCGCCCGAACCGACGGCCGCATTCGCCGTGAATCGAACGCAGTATTCCGGCAGCGGCATATTGGTCAGTCTGCTGCTGACACAACGCAGCTGGCTCAGCCTGGAGGTTGACGGCGCGGAAGTCTATGTCGGCATCGCTTCAGCCGAAACCTTGCTGGAATACAGCGCGGAAAGCGAGGTGCTGCTCTCGGCGAGCAACGCCCTGGCGCTCGACCTGATCTGGAATGGTCAGCGGCAGGGGCCGATCGGCGAGCGCGGCCAGCGAGTAGACATCCGCTTTACGGCGGATACGGCGGTTGTAACGTTGGGGCCGGCCAGCGACCTCGCCAGCGAAACACCAACGGCGACCGATACCGTGGAAGCAGTGGTGGAAGCAGTTGGACAAGAAGTTGCGGCGTCGCCGACGCCGATAGTCGAAGCGGAGCCGGCGCCAACGGTGACACCGATTGCCAGCGACATTCCGACCATTCAAGCCACCGTGACGCCGCTGCCGACTGAAGTCATCGCGCCCAGCGCGACGCCGACCGCGACTGAGCCGCCCGAGCCGACGGCGATTCTGCCGCCGCGGGTAACGCAGGCGGGTCTGCCGCCGACGAAGGAGGGAACGTGACTAAAGCCGAGGACAGATCGCGCAATGATAAGTACTACCTGCTCAGCCTTGGCTGCGCCAAGAACACGGTCGACAGCGAGAGCATGGCGCAGATCCTTAACACGAGCGGCATGCGCGGCGTGGGCGATCCCGAAGCCGCCGAGGTGCTGATCGTCAATACCTGCGGCTTCATCAATGCCGCCAAAGAGGAGTCAGTCGAAGCGCTGCGCGAGCTGGTGGCGATCAAGCGCGGCGACCAGATGGTGATCGCGGCCGGCTGCCTGTCACAGCGCTACGGCGATACGCTGGTGCAAGACGTGCCCGGCCTGGACGGCGTCATCGGCACACGGCGCTGGATGGACATCTTCGACCTCATCACGCGGCTGCGCGAGCGGCTACACCCCGCCCCGCTCTATCACCTGCCGGACGAAGCCAAGGTCGTTGGGCTGGATGAGCGCGGCGTTCTGCGCGCCAGCCTGCAAGGCGCGTCCGCCTATCTCAAGATCGCTGACGGCTGTCGGCGGCCCTGCGCCTTCTGCGCCATCCCGCGCATCAAGGGCACGGCTGTCAGCCGACCGCTGGAGTCGATCGCCGCGGAAGCCGCGCGACTGCAAGCGCTGGGCGTCCGCGAGGTCATGCTGATCGCGCAGGACAGCACCGACTACGGCTACGATTTGGGCATGAAAGATGGCTTGGCGCATTTGCTGGACGCCATCGTGGCGGCGGCGCCGGATATCCCCTGGCTGCGCATCATGTACGCCTACCCGGGCTACGTGACGCCGCGGCTCATCGAGACAATGGCCCGGCATGAACAGATTCTGCCCTATCTGGATATCCCGCTGCAGCATGGGCATCGCGAGACATTGAAGCGGATGAAACGCCCGGCGAAAGTCGAATGGGTTTACGACACGATCGGTAAGCTGCGCGAGGCCATGCCCGAGCTGGCGGTGCGCACGACCTTCATCGTGGGGTATCCCGGCGAATCCGAAGAAGAATTCCAAGGACTGCTGCAGATGGCAGGCGACCTGGAGTTCGACCGCGTGGGCGCATTTCAGTACAGTTACGAGCTGGGTACGCCGAGCGCCGCGCTGCCCGACCACGTCGATGACGCCATCAAACAGGAGCGCTACGAACGCTTGATGCAACTGCAGAGCGCGATCAGCCTGAAGAAGAATCAGGCGCTTGTGGGCAAGACGCTTGACATCCTGGTCGAAGGGCATGGCGCGGGCGAAGACGAAAGCGGCGCTGACACCGGCGATGTCATCAGCCTGGGCCGCAGTTACCGCGACGCGCCGGAGATCGATGGCTATGTGTTAGTCGAGGGCGAGCTGCCGGTTGGAGAGATCGTGCCCGTGCGGGTCACAGGCGCGACGACTTACGACTTGATTGCCACGGTTGATTCGGCCGCGCCCCTCGTGATTGAAGCCGGCCAAGTCTATGGCGCGGGCATGATTGACGTTAGCGACTTGGGCTGAGTCGGACACTCAGCTCGTCTTCACACCCAGCGCGATACCATCGCCGACTTCGATGATGGCGCTGTCGAATTGCGGATGATCCGCTAGCGTCTGGTTGAAGGCCACCATGGCCTGGTCGTCATCAGTTTTTGGATCGAAGATTCTGCCGCCCCAAAAGGCATTGTCGGCCACCACCGCGCCACCGACGCGCAGATTGTCCGCCGCCCAATCCAGATAATTGTGATAGTTGCCCTTGTCGGCATCGATAAACATCAAGTCGTAGGGCGCGTCTTTCGCCAGGCCAGGCAGCACCTGTACGCCCGCGCCCTGCATGACAGTCACTTTGTCCGACAGACCGGCATATTCAAAGTGCGCGCGCGCCACTTCGGCGTGGAGGCTGCTGACTTCAATGGTAATCAGCTGGCCCTGCTCCGGCAGAGCGCGCGCGATGCAGATGCCGCTGTAACCGGCCAGTGTGCCGACCTCGACAACGCGTACGGCGCCGGAGAGCCGCACCAGCAACTGCAACAGCTTGGCTTCATTGGGCTCCAGGCTGATCTGCGGCAGGCCGCGGGCGGCGGTCTGTTGGCGCACGTAGCGCAGGGTGGCGTCTTCGCGCGCGAAGAGTTCGCCAACGTAATCACGGTATCGCTGTGACAAGCTGTGGCTCATCCTAATTCTCCTTCTTCGGGCAGATAATCCTCGTCATTGCCGCCGGCCTGCTTCTCAAGTTTCTGCGGCAGTTGATCGCGGAAAACGGCAAAATGATCCAGATCGCGCGGGACATACGAGTTGGGGAAGGCCTTGCGGACTTCGCGTATGACCTCGAATTCGCGATAGCGGCGTGATATATGCGTGAGGAAAAGGAACTTCACATTGCAATCGCGCGCCAGCTCGGCGGCATTTTGGGCGGTAATATGCGCGACTCGCCGCGCGATTTCGGCGTCCCTTTCGAGGAATGTCGACTCAATCACCAGCGCGTCGGCATCTTGTACAGCATCGTGGATATCATCGGTGCGCCCGAGGTCGCCGGTGATAACGACTTTTGTGCCCTTGATAAGATCGCCCAAGACTTCATCGGGATACACCACGCGGCCGGCTGGCGTCACGATCGAGTCACCAGCGAGAAGCTGGCTGCGTTCGGGACCGTGAGGGACGCCGAGGGCATCCGCTCTATCGGCCAGGAATGGGCGGCGCGCGTCTTCCTCGAATATGTAGCCGTAAGCTTCGCGGACGTGATGAGACACGGGGAAGGCGCGGACGGAGAATCGGCGCCCCTTGAAGAGGACTTCATCAGGCGCGACGCGGTGGAAGTGAATCGGCACGGGTGGCGTCTCGCTGAGAAAGACGACCTCATGGACAAGGGATTTCGCCCGTCTGATCGCGGAATACCCCCCCCAAATATGAATCTCGTCGATCGCTTCCCAGCGGCCAAAAGTCGAGAGCAGACCGCCCAGGCCCAGTAAATGGTCCAGGTGATGGTGCGTCAGGAAGATGCGGTTGAGCCGCTTGAAGCCGATGCCGCTGCGCAGGATTTGACGCTGCGTGCCCTCGCCGCAATCCACCAGGAATCGCTGCTCGTCCGCCAATACGGCGAGCGCCGGCAGGCCGCGGTATATCGAGGGCGCCGAGGCCGAGGTACCCAGGAATACGAGCTCGAACATCAGCCGCCGCTCTGCTCGTCGGGGGGGGCCGGCGCTAGTACCTGGATGCTATAAAGAAAGATTCTGTCGCCGCGTTCCTCGTCGCCATCGAGGACGGGCAGCCGTTTCAGGTCGGCCTGCCGATAAGCGCCGACAGAGACGTGGAGTTCGCCCGGCAAGGCTTCAGCCGGCAGCTGCACCTGGGTCACTTGGATGAATACGTCGCGGTCGCGCAGCAGCACCGGATTGACAAACAGCACGTCCCGGATGCCAATGGGCGTGACCGGGCTGGACAGCACGTGGGTCAGCAAGGTCAGGTCAGGCAGCAGTTCGCCTTCCGCCCGCCAATAGGTGATGACTTCAACCGAGTCGCCCGGCGCGTACTCTCGCTGCACATTCGGTTCGTAACCGAGAAAGGTCAGGTTGCCGCCGAAGCGAATTGGCGGGGCGATGGGCTCGGGCTCGCTTACTTCCGGCGCATAGGAGACCGGAGCGGTGGTGGTCAGCTCGCCGGCGCGGTGGGCCAGCAGCTCGGTCGTTTCCAATACCAGGATGCCTCCGCGCGGTACTTCGCCGGCTACCGCTTGGCCCGTCGCCAGCCACTCCTGCAGATACGGGTGGACATTCTCCCGCGTTTCCTCATTAAAGAAGACGATTCGCTGCCGTTCGCCACCGTTTGTCAGCAGCAGACTGTGAGTGCAATTCACCTCGCTGTACACCAGGTTGGACCGATTCATCATTAGCCGGGTCTTGTCAATTTCGATTAGCGCAGTCTCAGACTGAGAAGAATCCCAGGCCGGATTGCAAAGCACCACCGGCGTCTCGTCCGCGGAGACATCAAGATAATGCGCGATCTGCCCCAACTCGCCGTTGACCAGGGGCATAACAATCTCATTATCGCGCCAATCGACAAAGAAATCCTGCCAAGTCCAAATCAGGTTCAAGCTGAGCAGAGCCAGCACACCGGCAACCGCCAGCCGGCGAAAGACGACATCCACGAATACGCGCGAACGAATGAGAGAATAAAATCCCATCCCGAAGAAGATCGAAAGTTGCGGGAATATCACGCTCATTCGCGAAAAGTTAGGACTGTTTTCCACGATGAAGGCGGCCGGCAGCGTCAGAAAGAACATGAGCAGCAGCAGCATAAAGCGCGGTCGGTGGCGGCGAAGAATGCAAACGAAGAAGCCAGCTATCATAAAGAGGCCGCTGAAGATATCGGTCAGCGGCCGACCGGGCAGGTTGTGGAGCGGGTTCGCGTCGCCAGTGTGAATGACGGAAATAAATCCCTCCACAATCGAGCGGATCAAGCCGTCGCTATAATGCGACAGAATGCGCTGCCCGGCGGAATACTGGGGCAGATTGATGCTCGATATGACATAGGGCATGCTGATGATCAGCATCAGCAGAATAGCGAAACCCGTGTAACTGCGCCGCTGCCGAAACAATACATTACGCACAAAGACCAAGTACGAAATATATACCATTGCGCCCAAAACAATAAACAAGCTGGAAGGGTGCAGGTAGAAGCCGATGCCGAGCAAGACGCCCAGGGCGGCAAAAGATACGACATTGGAGGTTACAACGCGGGTGCGGCGATAAACGGGCAGCGAGCGCGCCAAGGCCAACATAGTGGCTGAAACCAGAAATAGAACGGCCGCATCGCTCGAGACTGTGCGGGACAATAGAATCGCGCTCATGTTGACGGAAAGCAGACCGGCGGCCAGGACACCTATGATGGGATTGAAGAGATGGCGCCCGAGCGTATAAATGATGGCTACTGACAGTACGCCCAGCCACACAGACAATATGCGAAAGCCGATCGTGCCCTCTCCGACAAACCTGGTGACGAAAGCGGCAAGGACATGGTACAGGCTCTCTCTGCCGCCATCTTCGCCCGGGAAGAAGACGTAAATGTCACCCTGCCGCACATTATCCGCCAGACGAATATTGATGATTTCGTCGTCGCTGAAACCTTGCGGAAGGTGTGAGAGGTCGATGATGCGCAACGCAGATGCCAGGACGAGCAGCACGACGACGAGGAAGTAGCTCATCCTGCTCGTCATCAAGACGTGACCCCTGACTAGATTGAGCAATGTTGATTGGGTCGTCATGGTGTCAGCAAGTATACATAATGTGTCAATTATTCTGCGCGCTTGCGGGATCGCCAAGACCAAAATGGGCAATCCTGTGGAGCATTAGCAAATGAGCTACAACGATGCGAACATTGTAGTATAGAAGCGGACAATTGAGCTGCTTAATTCGGACAAATCGGCGCCTTCACCCGGCCTTCGGCTACCGGGCTATCGGATTCGCGCTCGGGAATAATAAAGCCGCCGCAGACTTTGCGCATATTGGCCACGGTATAAAAGGCGTCGCGCGGGATACCCGTATCCGGTTCGACGATTGACCACCAGTACTCCTCGTCCGTATGCCGCCAGGACCCGTCAGGCAAATAAATCAGCACCATCAGGCCGACCCAGGGGCGCCAGTTGGCGATGGCGTACTCGTAGGCTCGCTCCAACATTTCGGCTTGCTGCGCCTCGGTCACGCTGAACCACTTATAGTCGGGATTGATCTGCTCGGTCGTGTAGCCAAACTCCATAATGGCCATCTGTCGCTCGGCGTCATCGTGGCTGAGCATGATCTTGCGCATATCTTCGACGCGGCGAAAGGTAAACCAGCGCTGCAAGGCGTCCTCGCTATCGGGGCTGATCTCGGGCGCGGAGTAACCGGGCGCATGAACGCCAACCAGGTCAATATGCTGCTGGAAGTCATTGCGGTACATGTGGTCGAGGTAGATATCGTCGGGCATGGCCCTGCCATCGTTGTTGCCTGTCGGCGCCAGCCCGGCTGATATCAAGACGGCCGCGGGATCAGCGACACGTATGGCTTCGCTGCAAGCGGCCAGCACCTTGACGTAGCCAGCGGGGTCGGGCGGGCTGTCGCCCCATTCGCGGCTGAGGTTGGGCTCGTTCCAGATTTGATAGGCAGCGACTTTGCCTTGATAGCGCTCGGCGACGCTTGCGCAGTAATCCGCCCAGCGCGAAATGTCCTCAGGCGGGGCGTCGCGCGCGGAGCGTTGGCCGGATGCGCGCGCCCAGCTGGGGACCTGCCCCAACCTTACGATGATGCCCAAATCGCGCCGCGCGGTCTCACGGAAGATGCGATCAGACTGCGTCCAATCCCAGACGCCCGGCTTCGGCTCCAGATCGCGCCAGGCGAAGGTCTGTTTGACGTGACTGAAGGACAGCAGCCGGACCCAATCCAGATGCTTGCCTGCCTCGCCATTATCCCACCAGAGAAAGGCTTGTATGCCATAGGTAAGGGAGGGAAAGGGCGCGTTTGTGACCGCGGCCGCGTCAAACGGATCGTTACGGGCGCTGGCTTCGCGCAGGACCAGGAAGCCAGCCGCCGCCAATACGAGCGCCACAATTACTACAACGACGATGATACGGCGAGTGGAGCCCCGCATGTCTATTGTCCCGCGCGCGCCAGATAGTCTTGCTGCCAATCTCTGATGGCGTCGTATGCCGGGCGAAACTTGAAACCCGGACCGATCAGCGAATAAGGAACATTATCGTTTGTTATGTCATATCCTGCTTGCGGGCCGTAGTTGAAATTCCAAATGAAGGCGAGCCAGACGAAGCCCCATTCCTCCATATTGCTCAAGGCTTTGCGAAGCCACTCGGCCTGCTCGGCAAGCGTATTGTCAAGCGCGAATGCTAAGCCGGAGCGGGCGCCTTCCAGGTCTTCCGCTGATGCCCAGCCGAATTTAGTCACGCAGAGTTTGGTATTTTCCCCAGCCAGCCGAATGGTGTTGGCATAGCCCTCAAGGGTACTGCGGAAGCTCCAGCTGGGATGCGGATTTTCGAATGGACCGCGAAATACTGCGTCCGCGTCATCGGGTATCTGGTCGTAGCGATGGTCGGGGCCGATATTGTAGCCATTGTGGTGCGCGCCGATGCAGTCCGCCCAATCCAGCACACCCGCGTCGATCAGCTGCTGCAGATAGGCAAGGTCGTCGGTCGCGCTAAGACCATCGCTAATGCCCGTCGGCGCCAGCCCGCCGCTAATCACGATGATGCCGGGGTCAATGGCCTTTATGACATCATAGGTCCTGTGCAGAAGCTCGACGTAATTCGCCGAGCTAAGACCGTGTAGGGATGTCCACTCATGGTCGATATTCTGCTCATTCCAGACTTCAATGGCGTGAATGCGCCCCGGATAGCGCTTGACGATCGCCGCGACGAAGTCGGCATAGTTATGTGGATCGGCCGGCGGACCTTCCCGGCTCAGGTCCACGCCCGGTTCGCGCGCCCAATCCGGCGCCGTAACCACCGATAGCAGCAGCTTGACTTTGAAGCGCTGAGCGCTGAGCATGATAAAGTCAAGTACGCTCCAATCGATCTCGCCGGGTTGGGTTTCCATCGCCTCCCAGCGCACCTGATGCTTAATCCAGCGCAGGCCCAAGTCGTCAGTGACGGATCGGTAGTAGTTGTCCTGGTTCTCGTAGTTGAAGTCGGGCGACTGCTCAACCTGGATGCCAACCTGGTAGCGCATGACATCGACGGGGAGTAGCGTCGGCATGGACGTTGCGGTCGCCGCCTCGATGGGATTCGACCCGCCGTCAGCGGCTGCTAGCGGCGCGGAGGCTGTTGGGCTGGGCGGCGCTGAAGCGGGCGTAATAGTCGGCAAGGGCGAAGCGCTGGGCAGGATGATAAGCGCTTCCTCTGACTCAGAATCCGCCTCGGGTTCATCAAGTGGCAGCGGATTGCTCGAAGCCAGATCCAACTCTTCCGGATTATAGGTAAAGTAAACGGCGAGAAAGGTCGCCAGACACACCAGGACGGTGATGGCGAGCCAGGCGATGACAAAGCCGCGTATCTGCTTGAAGACCTTCTTGGTTACCACGTACGCTCCACGCTCGCTTATACACGAGAGTACAACAGAATGCGCCTCAGCGGGAGTCTGGCCGGCGCTATCACCTGGCCGCAGCCAGCGTATTGCAGGCCGGGCAGGAGCCGTCGGGGCGCACGATCGCGTAACCCGCCTGAGGATCGGCGTCGTACTGCGTGAAATCGATATTCCAGACGATCAGCAGCCGCACCTGCCCGCTCTGAGACGCCAGCGCGGCCGCCTGCGCCAGCCAAGTCGCCTGCTGCTGCAGCGTGACATTCTGGGCCCAGCTGAAATATTCCGGCAGGTTGGGCAGCCCCTCCGAGGTGACGTAGCCCAACTCCGTGAAACAAATTGGACGGCGCGTGATGCTGATATAGCCGTGCAGCATGCCGTAGAAATAACGCGTGTAATAATTGTCGCCGCGCGGGTCGCCGCTGGTTTGGCTAGGCGGGACGATGCCTTCGTTGTAGTGGGCGCCGACGCAGTCGAGGTAATTCAGCCCGCCGCCTTCCACCATCTGGCGCAGCCAGCGATTGTCGGGCATGACGCGGTCCGGCCGGTCCGAAACGCCGGTGGGCGCGGGCGCGGCGCTGATAACCATGGTGGCCGGATTAACCTGTTTGATCTTCCGATAGGCCTGCGCGAGCATCTCTGCGTATGCCAGGCCGCTGATTTGGCCGCGCGGCCATTCGCGGTCGAGGTTGGGTTCGTTCCAGACTTCGATGGCATCCGCGCCTTGGCCGGCAATCTGCTGCAGCCAGTCCGTGTAGGAATCAATGTATGCCTGGCCGCCCTGCGCCAATTCATTGGGATCGCCGACTGTGCCGATGAGTATCTTGAAGCCGTGACTGTGCGCGGTAGAAATAACGGGAGCGACATTCGCGGGACCGCGCCAACTGAAGCGCTCCTGCTTTTTCATCCAGGTCATGCCGGCCTGCCGCATGGGCCCGATGGCGCGCGGGCTGCCGGTGTCCGTAACATGGCCGCCGATTTCAATGCGAATGCTGCCAGCAGGAGGAGGCGCGTTGTCAAAGCTGCCGCCGGATGTATTGCTGGGCGCGGCAACGATGACGCGTGGCACGGGCGTCGGCATGGGAGTCGGGGTCGGGGTCGGCGTGGGCGTAGGCTCGAACAGCGGCAGTACGGCGCCTTGCCGACCGCTGATAGGGCCGCCCCCGCCTATGACCGACCAGTTGACGGCGTAGTTGCCGTCGGGCGCTTCCAGCGTCAAGACCAGGTCCTTGTCCAGCTGAGTGTCGATTTGATCGAGCGGGCCGTCGGCCGCGTCTATCGACCAGCGCGCGACGAACTCGCGCGGCTCGGGCGCGGAGGGCTGCGACGACTTGTAGCTCATGATCGTCTCCATCAGCGGCGCTCTGTTGTCGACCGCCAGCAAGTCGCCAAAAGCCACGCCGGCAATGGCGAAAGGCAAAGTCTGCTCCAGGCGATGTCGCAGGGCGGCGGCGTCAGTCAGCCAGGTTCGCGCTACCAGAGCGCCGCTCTGGTCAATGTAGTCCAGGTATGAAGTCTGGGCGCCTTCGTCGAAGCCGGAACGCAGGCGATAACCGCTGAGCGAGGCGCGGACCACGGTTCCGGGTTCGATGGAGCCAGTCTCGCTGATATCGTCAGCCTGCAGGATTACATCGCCGGCCGGCGCGAAGGCACTGTGCCAGTCCGTTGCGCTCAGCAGGCCGTCGACTTCCCGCTGGGAGCTGGCGCTGAGACTGAGCAGCAGTTTGTGGCCGTCGACTGCGCCCGTGGCAGCGCGCAGCAAGCCCTCAAGATTTCCGTTTGAGCCGCTGATAAAATCTTGGGGATGGAGCGTGGCGCGCAGCACAAAGTAGTCAACCGCCTCACCGATCCGCCGCCAATCGTAAACGCCGCTATGCCACTCGCCCTCAGCGCTGCGTTCAGCAGGTACAACAACCCCCAGCAGACCGCCTTCCTGCGTAAGGCTCCCGCCGAGTTCGGTGACAAACTGCGCGAAATCCTCACCAAGATCGGCCGTAAAGCCGCGATAGTCGATAATGACGCCATCAAACTCGTTGACGCTCACCAGCCGACGAAATTGCTCGATATGACGCCGGCGCAGCGCTGGATCGCCCAGGATAGTCTCGACAGTGGTTGTGTCGAGCGCTTGGGGATCGAGGAAATTGCGGATCAGCGGCAGGTACTGGTAGGCGGCTTCGCTATCGCCGCCGGGCGCCAGACTACCAACCAAGCCGCCCTGCTCGCTCGGCCGCAAGCCAGCGGGGCTCAAGATGCTCGCTGCGCCGACGACATCGGCTTTGAGATCATGGCTGACTGCTTGCGCTAGCAGCACTATGGGCGCGGCAGGCCTACGTTCAAAGAGTGCAAAAGCTAATGGCGCGTAGTCGGCAGTTCCGGAAGAGACGTCACCGGAGCGCGCGGAAGGAATGAAGCGCCAGGAGTCGCCATCCCAGCCGCGCAGCGACAGGCGGTAAGAGTCGGCAGCATGCCTGAGTTCGATGCTCAGCGATGCCGGTGGCGCGCCGCGCGAGTCGAGGATATACAGAGCGCTTTGCAGCGTGAAATCCGCGGGCAGGGCGCTGCGAGCGGCGGGCAGCCACTCGGGCTGATCCGGGCTGTCGCCGCGAAATTCCGCTGCAGAAAGTCGCGTGATCTTAAGCGCGAAGTCGGTAGCGGCCGTATCGTCCGGCAGAATCAGGCGCAGTTCGGACCCATAAGTCAGCAGTGGCGAGCCGGCGTTGAGGGCTGTGTAGGATCGCGCCAGCAGCCGATCCGGCAGATCAATCGGCGGCAGAAAAAGCGCAAGCGCCGTCAAAGCTGTTGCGATAAGCATGGACGAGCAGCCAATGAGCCAGCAGCCGCTGTTGGGGCGTTTTTGTGGTGGAAGTGGCGGGTCGGGGGTCATAGCACTAGACGGACATCTGCTCCGGCCCGCCCTTGGCGCTGCTGACCGCATTCACCAGGATACGCGCCCGGCTGCGCAGCCGCGATTTCGACCAGGTTCCATCGCCGACCAGCCAGCCACCCATGCCGCAAGCGACCGCGCCGGCCTGGATGAATTCGCGGGCATTGCGGTCGTCCATGGCGCCATTGCACATGAAGGTCATATGCTTCAGCGGGCCGAACATGGCGCTGAAATAGTCGATGCCGAGCGCGCCGATAGGAAAGAGCTTCAGCAGTCGGACTCCCATGTCCCAAGCAGCCACCGCCTCGGAGGGCGTTGCCACGCCCGGGCCCATAAGAACGCCGCGATCCATGACAGCCGTGACGATTTCCGGCTGGAATGCGGGCGACACGACAAAATCGGCGCCAGCATCGAGGGCAGCCTGCGCCGCGTCCAAATCAAGGACCGTGCCCATTCCGACGCAAACCGCCGCGCCAAATTCGTCTTTGACGGCTCGCATAGCCGCGATCGGCTCTTCCGAATTCATCATCATCTCAAAGACATGAATGCCTTCGTTGAGCAGCACCTCACTGACGCGCAGCGCGACATCCGGCGGAAAGGCACCGCGCATTCCCGCTACAATGCCGCTGGATTCGATGGCGCTCAGCGCGTCATCAGCCTTCATCTCCGCGCCCTCTCTGCTGCTGGTATAATTCACGTCGCAGATGCTGTTTAATCATAGTGTTTGCAGCGCCATTTGCCAATGAAGGAAAGTGACACTGTGAAGATACTGATCGCCGCCGGCGCATTCAAACAGAGCTTGACCGCCGCCCAAGCCTGCGCCGCCATAAAGACGGGCCTGCAGCAGTCGGGTCTCGGCGCGGACCTGGAGCAGATGCCAATAGCCGACGGCGGCAACGGGACGCTGGATGCCTTCCTCGCAGCCGGCGGGGAACGACTGACCGCGCCCGTTCTTGATCCGATGGGCCGGCCGATACAAGCCGACTATGGACTGCTGGACGGCGGAAAGACGGCAGTCATTGAGATGGCGCTGGCATCCGGGCTGGAGCTGCTGGCGCCGGAAGAGCTGAACCCCATGACCGCCTCGACTTATGGGACCGGGCAGCTGATGGCTGAAGCGCTGGCGCGTGGCGTCGAACGGATTATCATCGGCATGGGCGGCAGCGCGACGGTGGACGGCGGCATGGGCTGCCTGCAAGCCCTGGGTCTGCGGCTGCTGGATGAGCGCGGGAAAAAAGTGGCGGCGGGTGGCGCGGGACTGGCGCAGATCGCGACTTTCGATGTGAGCGGCATGGACACGCGCTGGGGGCAGGCGCGGATCGTCATCGCCTCGGATGTAGAAAATCCCACGCTTGGGGAAGCGGGCGCGGCGCGGATTTTCGGCCCGCAAAAGGGCGCAGACGCGGCGATGGTTGAGCAGCTTGAGCGCAATTTGACGCACTGCTTCACCCGCCTCTACGAGCAGCGCGGCGTTGATGTGCGGGTCATCAAGGGCGGCGGCGCGGCGGGCGCATTCGCAGCCGGCTTGATGGCCTTCTTATCTTGCGAGATCGTATCCGGCATTGATCTGGTGCTGGCGCAGAACCGCTTCGAGGACAAGCTGACGGGGGCGTCGTTGGTGATCACCGGCGAGGGCCAGATCGACGCGCAGACCCTGGGAGGCAAGGGGCCGCTCGGAGTGGCGAAGTTAGCGGCGACGCAAGGCGTGCCGACTATCGCCCTGGTGGGCGGGCTGAACATCGACGACGCGCAATTGCATGCCGCCGGCGTCCAAGCCGCTTTCTCCATCGTTGACAAGCCCATGCCCCTGCAAACGGCGCTGGACGATGCGGCCGATTTGTTGCGGCGCGCGGCGCTGCGGCTGGGCTATGTGCTGAAACTGTCGCAGCGGACGCGCTAGGGCGCCACTGCGAGCGCAAGTTTCGCGCGGTTTCGCCTACCATCTGCGAAAAAGCTGCCCTAGAATGCCCGCAGAAAGGGGCGGTTAATGCGGCGCATCGTACTCAAATTGGGCACCAGTGTGCTGACCAAGGGCACCGAGCGGCTGAATCGCCAGCGCATGCTGGAATTGGTGCAGCAGGTGGCTGAATTGCATGAAGCCGGCCACGAGCTCATCGTGGTCTCGTCCGGCGCGCAGACGGCCGGCCGCGAACGCCTGGACTACCCGGATTTGGGCAAGTCCGTGCCCGCCAAGCAAATGCTGAGCGCGGTGGGCCAGAGCCACCTGATGCGCGTCTATCAAGACCTTTTCGACATCTTCGCCATCAGCGCGGCGCAAATCTTGCTGACGCGCGATGACCTCAGCGACAGGGTGCGCTACCTCAATGCGCGCGACACGCTCGACACCCTGATTGAGCAGCAGATCATCCCGATTGTGAACGAAAATGACACCATCGCCACCGAAGAAATCCGCGTCGGCGACAATGACAATTTGTCGGCATTAGTCGCAAGCGTCGTAGACGCCGACCTCCTGATTATCTTGACCGACCAGCCCGGCATCTTCACGGATGATCCGCGCAAGAATCCCGGCGCGGCGCTGATTCAGAATGTGGCGCAGATTTCAGACGATCTATTTGATATCGCTGGCGGCGCCGGCAGCAGCGTGGGCACGGGCGGCATGGTAACCAAAGTGCAGGCCGCGCAGATCGCCAGCCGCAGCGGCATCAAGACTGTTATCGCAAGCGGCAGTGAACGCCTGGTGGTCAGCCGCATCGTCGATGGCGAGCAGATTGGCACCACCATTGAGCCGGCGCACAACCGCTCCGACAGTCGCAAGCGTTGGCTGCTCACAGACCGCACGCAGGGTACGCTGGTCGTAGATGGCGGTGCGGCGCGTGTGCTGCTTAAAGGCGGCGCGAGCTTGCTGCCGGTTGGCATCCGCGAGGTGAAAGGCGACTTCGAGCGCGGCGCGACTCTGTCCGTGTTGTCGCCTGAGGGCCGCGAGATCGCCCACGGCCTGAGCAACTACAAGAGCGATGATCTGCGCCAGCTCTGCGGCCGGAAGTCCAGCGAAATCGTGGCCATCCTCGGCTACAGCTACGGCGATGCGGCCCTGCATCGAAACAACCTGGCGCTCTTGTAGTCCGACCCGGTGCCGACGTTTCGCCCCTCGTGGATCAATGGCGTCGCATAGGTACATTTCGTCCTATATGCTCCGGGCATTCAGCTGATGATCTTGCTCAAATTGCGAATGACTGAGTTACAAAACGGTTGTTCCAGAGACGAGTTGGAGCAACGAGTGAATTCTTCAATTCCAGTGCAAGGCATGACAAATCAGCGCGTGAAACGTCGCACGCTACTAGCCAGCCGAGCCCCGGCCAAATAGATCCAGTAAATGATGAACAACACCAGATACTCAATCAGCGGAATGCGCAATACTTCGTTGACTTGATATGGCTCGCGCATGACCAGGTAGACGTAGAGCATCAGCAGCAGGAATGAGCCGTAGAACAGTTGCCTCGTCCAAGGCTTCAGCCCCAAGCCGTGCATCTGAGTGATGAGGAATATGGCGGCAAAGCCGAAGAAGAACATCGGCCAAATATCGCTGCTCTGGTTCAGCGCGACCTGAAAGGCATGGGGCAACACCAGGATTTCCAGCAGAAACATCCAGCGCTTGTTCAGGTGGACGCGCAGGAACATCAGCGAGCCCTGCGTCATCACTAGAATGACATGGATAAAGCCGATCAGATGGCCCCAGGTCGGGACCATCGGATGAAACCAAAATGTGTAGATCACGGCGAAGCTGAAGAAATAGCCGTGGTATTTGCGCAGCCCGTCGGTAAAGGCTTTGCGGAACCCGATTTTCTTGCCGAAGAAAAGCCCCCGCCGCTGATTCTCCATGCCCAATATGACAATAAGCATGAGGGCGACGGCAAACTGCGCCGTCCAACTGGGCAAGTCCTGGGCGATGGCATCGTAGAAGAACATGGTCTGCAAGTAATGCAGGATGATGAAAATCAGATTAATGCTCAGCGCCCAGACATTTACCGGTCGCAGATTGTCTCCGTAGTCGCGCTTGCTGTAGCGCGATTGGGCGTAATATATCGTGCCCCAGATTAGCAGCTGATGCAGCGCGAATCCCAACCAGGCGGTAAGCTGTCCCCAGTCTGTCTGCTCCGCCAGCTGCCACTCGTAGACCAGCGGATCTTCCGGCAGCGGGATGATTTCAAACTGGCTAAGGACGCCGCCCATAGCCACTATGGCAGCGCAAAGCAGCAGGGAGAAGATCAGACTCCAGTTGACGATCTGCGCGCCGGTCAGTCGTGATGAAAGCATTTGGCTGGCTCCGATAGGGCTCACAGGAACGCTACTGTTAATGATAGTCGCGAATCCCTAGAATTTGATGAGGGAATGTATATGCTGTCGTCATGTGATCTGGTCGGAAATGCGCGATGCAGTTTTCTGTGACAGGATATATTGGTCGTCATTTTCGTAATTTAGCACTCCCCGCAGCAGAGCAATCGCACCAAGAAATGAAAGGTGAATAGAATGGGTTCATCAATACGGATGAGGAGAGCCCGAGATGAGCCCAAGTGGCATAGCGGAGGCCTTTGCCAGTTTAGAAGATCCGCGTCGCGAACATGGTCAATTACACCCGTTGCTGGATATCATCATCATCGCGATCTGCGCGGTGATCAGCGGCGCCGAGACCTGGGTGGACATTGTTGATTTTGGCGAGGATAAAGAGGAATGGTTAAGGGGATTTTTAGAGTTGCCTAACGGTATTCCTTCGCACGATACATTTGCCCGCGTCTTCCAACTATTAGACCCTCAGCAGGTACAGTTGTGCTACCAAGATTGGATTAGCAGCATCAAGCCAGTATTAGCTGAAGGCGATATTGTGGCAATAGACGGCAAGACGATGCGGCGCAGCCATGATCGTAGGCAAGGAAAGAGCGCCTTGCATCTGTTGCATGCCTGGTCAGTGGAAGCCGGCTTGGTCTTGGGCAAGCGCGCTGTGGACGCGAAAAGCAATGAGATACCTGAAATTCCCGAATTGCTGAAATTGCTGTATTTGAAAGGCTGTATCGTGACTTTGGACGCGATGGGCTGTCAGAAAGACATCGTGAAGTCTATTGTTAGCGAGCACGGAGCGGATTATGTCATAGCCTTAAAGGAAAATCAGGGCAGTTTGTACGATGCAGCCCAGTCCCTTTTCGCTTATGCGGATGACCGCCATCCGCGCTTGATAGGTCAATATAGTCACAACGAAGAAATCAGCAAGCCGCGTGGTCGTGTCGAGCGCCGGGTCTGTGAAGTGATGACCGATGCCGCTGTCTTGAATGACTTAAGCCAGCAAGAAGGCTGGACGCGCTTGCAGTCGCTAGTCCGCGTCCAACATGCCCAATTACTGGATGGGCAGTGGCAAAACACGCAGACGCGCTATTTTATCTCCTCTTTACAAGGGAAGGATGCCAATCAACTCCAGCGAATAATTCGTTCGCACTGGCACATTGAAAATAAACTCCATCGGGTCTTGGATGTGACCTTTCGGCAAGACGACAGCCGTATTCGTGTAGGACACAGCCCAGAAAATTTCGCTGTGCTACAGCATATCGCCTTGGCTTTGCTCAAAAAACACCCCAAAAAAATCAGCCTGCGGCGCAAGCGATTACAGTCAGCGCGGAACGATAAGCTTCGATGGCAAATCCTCAAAGCATTTTCCGAATAGTGGTGCGATTGCTCTGTCCCCGCAGTCATGGCCGTTGCAATTTCCATTCTGGTATAGTACATCTCAAAGGGATTACCGGCAGTTAAGAAAGCGCGAACGATGGAAGCTGTCTTGGAAGCGATTGATTTGAATCAGTTGGGAATACAGGCGAAGGCAGCAGCGGCGATTCTGGCGCAGAAGACTACTGCCGAGAAAAACGCTGTCATTCGCGCCATCGCCGTTGCGCTGGAAGCCAATACGCCGGGGATTCTGGCAGCGAATCAGCGAGATCTGGATTTGGCGGCGCAGAATGGCATGGATCCGATCTGGATCCGCGACCGCATCGCCCTGGAGCGCAGGATGCCCGGCATCATCGCCGATGTTCGCAAAGTCGCTGACCTGCCGGATCCAGTCGGCGATGTCTTGCTCGAATCGACGTTGGACAACGGCTTGCAGCTGCTGAAGCGGCGCACGCCCCTGGGTGTCCTGGGCACGATATATGAATCACGCCCGAACGTAACGGTGGATATTTCGATACTGGCGCTCAAGACCAGCAATGCCGTCATCTTACGGGGCGGATCCGATGTGTTGAACAGCAACATGCAGTTGACGTCGGTATTGCAGGCGGTGCTGGCGCAGCACGACTTTCCGGCCGCTGCCATCCAGTACATCAGCAGCACGGATCGCCGGCATGTGAGCGAGATGCTGCGCATGTATGAATACATCGATATGATCATCCCGCGCGGCGGTAACGGGCTGCATACCTTCTGTCGCGAAAACAGCAGCATTCCGGTGATTACCGGCGGCATCGGCGTATGCCATATTTTCGTTGACGATAGCGCTCGACTGGACCGCGTATTGCCGGTGCTGGACAACGCCAAGACACAGCGACCGGCCGTTTGCAATTCGATGGAAACTTTGCTGGTGCATGAGTCGGTGGCGCAGACGCTGCTGCCGCAGGTAGTCGATGCGTTGGGCGCGGCGGGTGTGGCCTTCCATGCCGGCGCGCGCGCCTATGCGATTGTCGGTGGCGATGAGCGCGTTGTGCCGGCGGCTGACGAAGACTTTGACACCGAGTGGTATAACCTGACGCTTAACTTGAAAGTAGTCGCCGGCGTTGACGAGGCGATCGCGCATATCGCGCGGCACGGCACGCAGCATTCCGACAGCATCTTGACCGAGACGGTGGAACATGCCGAGCGCTTCCTCAACGAGGTGGATTCGGCGGCGGTCTACTGGAACGCCAGCACGCGATTCACCGATGGCAGCGCGATGGGCATGGGCGCGGAAGTGGCCATCAGCACACAGAAGCTGCACGCGCGGGGTCCGATGGCGCTGGAAGAATTGACCACGTACAAGTGGATCGTCAAGGGCGACTATACCTCGCGCGAATAGCGGCCCGCCTGATTCACAGACGACGAATGCCCACTTGACAGCTTTTGTCCCGGCGCGCGATAATGTCGGCAATCAAATACCGATTTCAAAGGCGATGACGAAGACAGTCTGCAAGCGCGTTAATTGACGCCTGACGCAGCAGGGAGCGGCCGCCAAAGACTGAAAGCAGCCGCGGCGACAGTTGCAGAATTCACTTCCGAGCCGAGGGGTGAAATGGCGTAAATTCGCCAGAGTAGCCCGCTCCGCCAGCCCGGCGTCACAGGGCAAATGAAGCGCAGCGCCGCCGCCTGGCGCTGAATTGGGGTGGTACCGCGGGAACTTGACGCTCTCGTCCCTGATGGGATTGATGGCGTTTTTTGTTTTGGCGACTGATACGGATGATGGGAAGAAAGGATGAATAATGTCAAAGAGTTTGGAAGAGGCATTACGCAAGTTTCGACGCCAACAAGAAGCAATGATCCAGCGAGCAATGGAATCAATTAGGCCGACGATGGAAGCTCAGGAGCGACAACGGCAAGAAGCGTTAAAGCCCATAATTGATGAGCAAACGCGCCAACAAGAAACAATGAACCGGCGAGTGACGGAATCAATTAGGCCGATGGTTGAAGCTCAGGAGCGACAGCGGCAAGAAACGTTAAAGCCCATGATTGATGAGCAATCGCGGCAACAACAAGAAATCATCAAGCATATAACAGACAACTTGCGGAATACAGTTGACGAAATGGTTGCGAATCTAGAGGTCATTTCAGATATTCGAGAGTTGGAGTTGTGGAAAAGTCTGAATCTGGGAACTCAAGGGCCGTTTGCAACAGTTTTTCGTTCAATGCGCGACGTTTCTAGAGAGTCGCGCGCAGCAGTGGGACAACAGGTCAACCGTTCTCAGGCCATTGTTCGCGAGGCGTACGATAAGCAAGTCGAAACCATTCAAACTAGGCAAATTGCGCAAAGCCTTGAGGAAGAAGAAATTGATATTACTGCGCCTGCTTATTCGCGGATGAGAGGCGGATTGCATCCTACTACTCGTACGCACCGCGAGTTTCAACGCATCTGGGCCGACATGGGATTTCAAGTGTATCAGAGCCGTGATGTCGAATCGGATGACTATAATTTCACACTCCTCAACCTGCCGCCCTATCATCCGGCCCGCGATATGCAGGACACCTTCTATACGACCGACAGCCAAGCGCTGCTGCGCACGCATACCTCGCCCGGGCAAATCCGCGCCATGCGCGAGCTCGGCGATGGCGGTTCAAAACCGATGCGCGTCATCTTGCCGGGCATGTGTTACCGCCAAGAAGAGATCACCGCCCGCAGCGAGATTCAATTCACGCAAGTGGAAGGCCTGGCCATCGGGCGCAATATCCGCATGAGCGACCTCAAGGGCACAATCGCCGAGTTCGCCAGGCGCATGTACAACCCCAATGCCAAGGTCCGCTTTCGCGCTTCCTATTTCCCCTTTACCGAGCCGAGCATGGAAGTTGATGTCGAATGTTTCTTGTGCGGCGGGGAGGGCTGCCGCGTCTGCAAATACACCGGTTGGCTGGAGATCGCCGGCAGCGGGATGGTGCACCCGACCGTGCTGCGCAACGGCGGCTATGATCCCAGCGTATGGAGCGGATTCGCCTTCGGGATGGGGCCGGAGCGGATCACCATGCTCAAGCACGGCATCCAGGATATTCGCTATTTCTGGGGCAACGACCTGCGCTTCTTACAGCAATTTTAGGGCTCTGCAGAGCAATTGAAAGGACTCAGTGACAGATGCTTGTACCTGTTTCATGGCTAAGAGACTACGTCGACATCGACATCCCGATTGAATTGCTGGCGGAACGCTTGACAGTCGCCGGCCTGGAAGTGGCGCACATCCGCTACATCGGCCTGCCGCAGGAACAGGCGCCGGGCGTGCAAATGCCGCGTTCCGATCATCTCGTCTGGGACCGGGAGAAGCTGCTGCTCGGGCGCATCGTCGAGGTAAAGTCGCATCCGCAAGCCGACCGGCTGGTGCTGGCGATGGTCGATTACGGCGCGGCGGAGCTGGAACAATGCGTGACCGGCGCCAGTAATCTTTTCCCTTACAAAGACCGGGGCGAAATCAACCCGCAGATATGGAGCGCCTTCGCCAGGGAAGGGGCGCGGGTCTGGGATGGGCATAGCGCCAAACCACGGCAAATGACGCTCAAAGGCAAGGAACTGCGCGGCATTTTCAACAAGAGCATGGTCTGCTCGGAAAAGGAACTGGGCATCTCCGATGAGCACGAAGGCGTCATCGTCATGGAGCATGACGAGCGCTATGTTGCCGGGGCGCCCCTGGCCGATGTGCTGGGAGATGTAGTGCTGGATATCGAACTGACGCCTAACCTGGCGCGCTGCTTCAGCATGATCGGCGTCGCGCGAGAAGTGGCCGCGATCCTGGATGTCGACATGCGCTACCCGTCGTTCGACTTTCTGGCGGAAGGCTCGGCGATTGAGGGGCAAGTTGGGATTGAAATACGCGAGCCGGAGCTGAATCCGCGCTTCACCTTGACTTTGCTGCGCGAGGCAGAGGTCAAGCCGTCGCCCTTCTGGATGCAGCACCGCCTCAAGCTGATCGGACAGCGTCCGCGCAACAACATCGTCGATGTGACCAACTACATCACCTTCGAGCTGGGCCAGCCGCTGCATGCCTTCGACTATGACAAGCTCGCGGAACGCGCCGGTGGCGCGCCCACGATCATCACGCGCTTGCCGGATGTCGGCGAGCAACTGGAGACCCTGGATGGACTGCAGCGCGACCTGGGCGCGGAGACTATCCTGGTCGCCGATACCGCCGGCGCTTTGAGCTTGGGCGGGGTGATTGGCGGTGGCGAGACGGAAATCAGCGAAGCGACCCGCAACGTGCTGCTGGAAGCGGCTGCCTGGAACAATATCGGCATTCGCAAAACCATCAAGGAACAGCGCGTCTACACCGAAGCCTCGGCGCGATTCAGCCGCGGCGTTCATCCCTCGCAGGCGATATTGGGCTGTGGCCGCGGGATCGAGCTGATGCGGCAATTGGCCGGCGGCCAGGTCGCCCGCGGCGTGTTGGATGACTATCCCATGCCGCCGCCGACAGTTACGGTTGACGTACCTATCGAGCGCGCGAAGCGCTTGCTGGGCATGGATGTCACGCTGGAAGAAGCCGCTGACGTGCTGCGGCGCCTCGAATTTGACGTGACGATCGACGGCGACACCATCCGGGCTACGGCGCCTGATCATCGGCTTGACATCAGCGCCGACCCGGCCGTGGGGCAAGCCGACCTGCTGGAAGAGATCGCGCGCATTATCGGCTACGATCAAATCCCCGAAACGATCATGGCGGACGAGATGCCGCCGCAGCGCGAGAATACGGCGGTGTTCATAGAAGAGAGAGTCCGCGACCTTCTCGTCGGCCAGGGCTTGTATGAGGTCATCAGCTATCGCTTTACCAGCCGCGAGAGCGAAGCCATGCTCGTGCCAGAGGGCGTGGCGTCTTCGCTGCCGGATGCGCAATACGTTGAAATTGCCAATCCGGCGGCCAGCGACCGCAACGTACTACGCCAGACGCTAATGATCAATATGCTGGTGAGCGCGGTCAATAACGCCCGCTATCAGTCGGCGCAGCGGCTGTTTGAAGTGGGCAAGGTCTACTTGGGGGGCGGCGATCTGCTGCCGGAGGAACCGCTGCATTTGGGCATCTTGCTCACCGGCGCGCGCAGCCGGACCTGGTGGCAGGACGGCGCGAATTCAGCTGAAATGGACTTCTACGACATGAAGGGCATCGTCGAGAATATGCTGGCCGGGCTGCATATTGAGGATTATCGCCTGGAGCGCGGTACGCACAGCAGTTTTCATCCGGGGCGCTCGGCCGACCTGCTGATCAGACGGGAGCGCATCGGCGCCTTCGGCGAGATTCACCCGCAAGTCGCGGCGCGCTTCAAACTGACGGAAGCCAAGGTAATCTACGCCGAACTTCAGGTTGCGCCCCTGATTCAACAGCATCAGCGCTTGCACGCGATTACACCGCTGCCGACGACGCCTGCCGTCCTGGAAGACATCGCCCTGATCGTCAGCGCGGATTTGCCGGCCGGCGAGGTTGAAACGGTGATACGACAAGCGGGAGGCCGGCTGCTGAAAGATGTCACGCTCTTTGACGTCTATTCGGGCGATCCGATCCCGGCCGGCAAAAAGAGCCTGGCCTATTCGCTGACCTACCAGGACGAGAGCCGCACACTGACCGACAAGAACGCCGCCAAGATCCGCAAGAAGATCATCGGCGCGGCGCGTCATCGCCTCAAGGCCGAGCTGCGTTCCTGACCGCGATCGGGCCGCTGCGTCTCAGTAGCCTTTGGCGCGGTCCAATTGGTTGAGCAAGGGATCGTTTTCCAGATAGCGGCGCAGATTCTCTTTGAATACCAGCGCCGCTTTCTTGTGATAGTCGCGCGTGAAGCCGGATAAATGCGGCGTGATGATGACGTTGTCCAGATTCCATAAGGGACTGGCGCTGGGCAGCGGCTCCTCCTCGAAGACATCGAGAGCGGCGCCTGCGATCACCCCGGCGGACAATGCGGTAATCAGCGCTTTTTCGTCGACGACAGCTCCGCGAGATACGTTGACCAAAACCGCCGAGTTCTTCATCGCCGCGAATACGTCGTCGTCAACCAAGTGCTCGGTGTCGTCGGTATGTGGCGCCGTGACCACCAGATAGTCGCAATCTTTGGCCATCGAGGTGATTGTATCCGCTGGATAGATGCGGTCCGGTATGTCGCCGGTCGGGTCGCCCAGGCCCGGCATGATAAAGGCGTTCAACTCTTCGGTCCGGCTGATGTCGCGCTTGGTCGCCAGCACGGTCATGCCAATTGCCGAGCAGATGCGCGCTAATTCGCGGCCGATGCTGCCATAGCCAACAATGCCGACCGTCTGCGAATCCATATCAATTGGCGAAAAAACACCATGCGCTTCGGCCGGCCATTCCGCCCGGCTCTGCAAGTCGAAAGCCAGGCGCATCTTGTAGTTGAACATGAGCATCGTCATCAAACAGTACTGCGCCATGTTGCTGGCATGGATGCCGCTTGTAGTGGTGACGATGATGTCTTCCGCTTGGACAATCGAGTGATCAATGGCGTGGTTTACGCCCGCCGTATGCAGCTGAATCCAACGCAGTTTAGGCGCTTGCTCGGGCTCGGGAAAGTATCCGGTGGTATAGAGGACTTCCGTCCTGGCCATGACATCGTGCGAGACATCGGGGAAGTGCCGTTCTACCTGCAATCGCGGCGACAGCTCTCTCAACTCGCCGATGATTTCATCGGAAAAGTCCATAGCGACCGTGACCAAGACTCGTTCAGATTCTGCCATCATCCACTTCCACGCAGCGCTCAGCCGCGAAATATCGCCCCTTCGTCAGTTCTCAGGGTAGCAGGTCGCGACTGCTCGGTCAATGCGAGTATGGTCTGGCAGGGGACCCCTCGATGCGCTAAGATAGCCGTAGCCAACTTGAGACCCGACAGCGGCAAACGCTGTACAGCGGCCAGTGGGAGGATTCAATGAGCGAGTGGGAAGACATTACAATCTCGCGTCATGATAAGGACAGCAGCCAGGACCTGCTCCCCGACGATGTAGAGTTGAGTCGGCAGGTGTTTGTCCTTTCTGAAATTCCCCCGCCGCGCTGGGCAGAGGTATTTTGCGCAGCGATGGTTGGTTCACCCGGCAGACTAGGCAGGGAAGCGCTGGTAGAAGGTCAAGATCTGATTGTATGGGGCGGCCCCAAGATATTCGACGAACGCGATGCCAACCACCTAAAGAAGCTGGTCGCTTACGCCAACGAGAAATACCGTGAGATTTTGCAGCCGGCAGATCTCAGCGGTTTCGACGCCTTTGGCTTGTCCTGAACGCCGTAAGATGCTTGACGCAAACTTGATTCTAGGATTCGTCGGTGGCGTCGTTGCGGTACTGGGTGCGGTATTTACGGCGTATCGCTTGTTAGGACACTCTATCCATCGCGAGCTTGACCGGCAGGATCAGCGAATCAATAACCTCGAGACGGGGTCCGATTCTCGGAACAGAGAAGTCAATAGCCGACTGGACCGAGAGACGACTCAGCGACATCAGAACGAGAGAGAAGCTCAGGACGGACGCGCAAGCCTTAGCATGCGGATTCTGTTGCTGGAATCTGAACTTCGACGGCTTTCTGACAAGGGGCAGGACGAATAAACAGCGATATAGAGGATTGGCGGGGGAAACATGGGCTTACTGGACGGCAAAGTCGCACTCATTTTTGGCGTCGCCAACAAAAACTCCATCGGCTGGGGCATCGCCCGCGCCTTGCATCGAGAGGGCGCAACCGTCGCCTTGAGCTATGCCATGGACCGGCTGGAGAAGCGCGTCCGCCCATTGGGCGAGTCCATCGGCTGCGAGCTGATGATCCAGGCCGATGTCGGCAACGCCGCCGAGATGGATGCGGTATTCGCCGCTGTCGCTGAGAAATACGGCAAGCTGGACGTGCTGGTGCATTCAGTGGCTTTCGCCGAGCGTGATGCGCTGGGCGGGCGTTTTGTTGACCTGCGGCGCGAGGCGCTCTTGAGCGCGATCGATATCAGCGCCGTTAGCCTGATCGAATTGGCGCGGCGCGCCGAAAGGCTAATGCCGGCGGGCAGCAGCATCATGAGCCTGACCTACAACGCCTCGCGCACAGTCGTGCCCAACTACAACGCTATGGCCGTCGCCAAAGCGGCGCTGGAAGCCATCACGATGTATCTGGCGGCCGATATGGGAAGCAGCAAGATTCGCGTCAACGCCATCAGCGCCGGCGCCATCAAAACGCTGTCGGCGGGCGGCATCGCTGGTTTCCGTGACCTGCTCAAATATGCTGAGGTGACCGCGCCTATGAAAGAGTTGGTCAGCCAAGACGATGTCGGCGACTTGGCGCTTTTCCTGGCCTCGGATCTTTCGCGGCGCATCACTGGCGAAGTCATCTACGTCGATGCCGGCCACAACATTATGGGTTATACGGACGTAGAAGCGCTGATGAAGGAAGCCGAGTGATCTTCCGCTGTTCGCCCCGCTGATGCGAAATGCCGCCAGGCATTATTCCATAGAATGCGACAGTACGGTCGCCACTTCGGCATCCGTCCGCAAAGACGCCCCCGGGTCCGTCTGGCGGATCTGCCGCAATGCCAGAAAGGCGACCAGAAGACCGACGAATCCGCAGCAGAATACTGATCCGTAGGCGATGGCGTGTTGGCCTGAGAGGATCAGCATAAGATCGCGCACTATGCCGCCGCCTGCGACGCCCGCGCCGCGCGCCAACGTTACGCAAAGGGTCCAGAAACCCAGGAAAGTCCCCGCCCGTCCATTTGGGCTCAATTCCATCATCAAGCCCAGGGTGCCGATATTCCAGATGCCCAAGCCCAGGCCCAGCAGCACCAGGCCCGGCGTCACCAACTGACGCGCTTCGCCAAGAGACGACAGGGCGAATACAGCGTAAGCCAGCAGCAATATAGTGATGCCGCCGCGCGACAGATTGCCATTGGTAAACAGCGGATGACGGCCTGCGAAGTAGAGAACGACAAACGAAGCGATAATCGCCATGCCGCCCCAATATGCTGAGAAGCGGTTGGTGACATGGGCCCCCATGTCAAATAGCTGGCCCGCGAAGGGCTCCAGCACGGTGTCTTGCAGAAAAGCGAAGAGCATCGAAAGCGTGAGATAATAGAGAAAGAAGCGCATTTCACGGCTCCGCCACACCAAGGCGAGGTCTCTGCGCAGGCTCAAAGGGTCATTCGACACCGGGGTACTGGCAGATGAATGCCGCCGTTCCTCCCCCAACAGAGACAGGAACCAGATCAGTGACAAGACGCCGGCGGTCACCACAAACAAGTTCAATACAGACTGCGCTGTGAACCCGATTGCGCCAGCGTCGGCCGAGTGCGGCAGCATGATACTAAAAAATACGCCGCCGGCCGCGAAGCCCAAGAGAAGAAATGTCCAGACCAAACCGACTGCGCGACCGCGCTGATTTTCAGCCGCCCGGTCATGAATCAGCGCCAGAAAGGTCGTGCCCGAGAGGGCGCTGCCCAAGCTGAAGAGCAGGAATGACGCGACGAGCGCAAGCCAGATGACCCAGGGAATCGCATCCGCGGCGCCGGCCTGCGCTCGGCCCACCAGCTCGGCGGTGGCGAAGCCCAGGGTCACCGTGCTGACCGCCATCATGGCGCGGCCCAGCCAGATCCAAACCAGCCTGCGGTAGCCTCCGACTGTGTGGGTATCCGAGTAGCGACCGGCGAGCACACCCAGGGGCGCGAGGAAATAACGCAGGCCGGTCAATAGCCCGACGAATGCCGCGCTAAAGCCCAGATCAGCCACCATGATCCGATTCCAGACGCCGGTCGCCAAGACGTCCACCATGCCCGATCCCAAATGGAAAAGCGCAAGTTTTAGATTGCGGCCCGTGCTAAGGTTGGCGTTGCGGGACTGTTTCACTAGTATTATTCTTTAGGTTTTTGTAGATTTCCGGCGGAAATTATACAGGTTCTCCGCGCGCTGTCAATGCAACATATCAAGAATTCCATAGAAACTGTGATATACTGAAATTAGTTTTTATCAACGACGAAAGTGAGGTTCAGATGTTCCAGCATCGCCCGTTCAAGAAGATTGTTGTGCCAACAGATGGCTCCGCCTGGAGCGAACGCGCGATACCTTATGCGGTAGATTTCGCGCGCATCAGCGGCGGCGAGCTCATCCTGTTGCACGTATTCACGCCGCCAATGCACGAATTTGTCGATTCGCTGGCCATCGCCGGGGAATATGAATTGGCGAATCGGATTCGGGAGGAGATCAAGCAGCATCTGCTTGGCCTGCGTAATGAAGTGCGGGAACAAGGGGTGGAATGTCGCTTGCATATTATTGACGCGGTTGGCGTCGGTCAGCATATCATCGATTACATCGAATCCGAAAATGTCGACCTGGCGGTGATGACCACGCATGGTCATTCGGGCTTGGCGCGTTTGGTCTTTGGCAGCGTTGCCAACAAGGTCATGCACGATGTGAATGTGCCGGTGCTGGTGATTCGGCCGGATCTGGAGTGATTCAGCAGCGCCCTGGAGGCCGCTGGCCGAGTGCAGCGAACTCCATCAAGGCAGTATCTCATCAAAGGGTGGCAGGCGCCGCGATACCCAGTTCTCAATGACGCGAACCGCCTGCCACGCTTTTTCTTTTTCTAGCGGCGATAAGCCAAGCTGAGCGAATTCCTCCTCATCCAGCAACAGCGTTTCGCCGTTGGGAAAGACAAAGACATCCAGCACCAAGTCCTCCGCCGCCACGCTTGCCTCTGCGATAACTGGCGGCCGCGTGATATTGCAGTACCAACCCTTCAGGGACAGCGACTCGCCGTCTTGCACGCGGAAGATGTTGAACCATTGATCGGCGTAGAACCACTCGCGGAAGCGGTCGCCGCGGCGCAGGCAGACGTAACCCAGGTCGCGATCGTCCAGTTCGAATACCGCGTCAATGCAGACGAAGCCTTGAGTCCGCTCTACCAAAACACCAGTATACGAAAATACGCTTCTGCTGAAGGCGTCGCGTTTGATCACCGTGAATTCTCGCATCAGGCGCGCCCGACAGTGTGTACCAGCAAGAGCAACCCGCGACGGAAATTGACCTGCGCCTCTTGCGCGAGCATCACATTGCTGATGCCGCGCGCCGGACCCAGCTGGAGAGAATCGTCGTCAAGCGCGTATTTCAGATTCGCGCTGGAAATGCCCTCAGCGCTGGCGGACAGGGGAATCACCGAGATGGTATCGCCGACATCGCCCTGGATCTTGTGAGCGCCCGGCCGCAGCAGGCGAGTGACTTGCTCGCCGTCCGCCAGGGTGATATCCAGCTGGCTGAAGGCAGGATGGGTCAACAGCAAGATGTTGGCCAGCGTCTGATCGAATCGCCCGCCCAAGCCGCCCAGGATCGCCACCGATTCAGCGCCGATTTCAGCGCAGTGCAGCAACGCCAATTCGAGATCGGTCTCGTCTTTGTCCGACGGATGCCGAATGATGTTTACGCCATCCGCCGCAAAGTCGGCGACCTGCTGTGGCGTCAGCGAGTCCATGTCGCCAATGATCGCGCGCGGCTTTAAGCCCAAAGCGCGAGCGTGCAGCGCGCCGCCGTCGGCGCAAATGACGCGGGCCGCTTCGGCTTGGTCCAGGCAGCGCTGTACCATCGTGCCGTGATTGAAGGCGCCGTTGGCGAAGAGCAGCACGTGCATGGCCAAATCCCTCGGAGGTTTCGCTTCGATCGCTCGCGTGAAATGAATCTTACCATCGGCGTCAGACAGCTCAAAGCGGGAGGACCGTCTTTGCAGCCCGCGCAAACTATGTTAGTTTCAAAGCATATCAGACTCGCAGGAAAGGCGCGCCAATGGCGGTAGACGCGATCAGCATTGAGGTATTCAAGAATCTGTTCGCCGCCGTCGCCGAGGAGATGGGCGTGGCGCTGCAGCGGGCCAGCTTCAGCCCGAATATCCGTGAACGGCTCGATTTCAGCTGCGCGGTCTTTGATGCCGAGGCGCGCATGATCGCGCAGGCGGCGCATATCCCGGTGCACCTGGGCAGCATGCCGGCATCCGTGGCGGCGGCAGTCGAGGCCTTCGACGAGTTCTTTCCGGGCGATGTGGTCGTGCTCAACGATCCCTATCATGGCGGGACGCATCTGCCCGATATCACGATGATATCGCCGGTCTTCGCCGGTGGCGAATTGAGCTACTTTGTGGCCAGCCGGGCGCACCACGCCGATGTCGGCGGCATGACGCCGGGCTCGTCGCCGCTGAGCACGGAGCTCTATCAGGAAGGCATCATCATTCCGCCGCTGAAGCTGCGGCTGAGCGGCTGGATGAACGAGGGCGCGATGGCGTTGATCGTGGCCAACAGCCGCAATCCGGCCGAACGCATCGGCGACTTGGAAGCGCAATTGGCGGCGCATCGCATCGGTGAGAGCCGCCTGGCGGATATGATGATCGAGCACGGCGTCGAATCGACTGCCGAACACGCCAGCGCGCTGCTGGATTACTCGCGGCGAATGACAGAAGCAGTCATCGCCGGCATTCCTGACGGCGTGTATCGCTACCGCGATGCGATGGAAGGCGATGGCCAAGCGGAGTTCGAGATACCGATTCAGGTCCAGATCGAGGTTAGCGGCGTGACAATGCGCGTCGACTTCACTGGCAGCGCGCCGCAGGTATTAGGCAATGTCAACGCCGTACCCGCCATCGTCCGCTCCGCCACTTGGTACTGCGTCAGGCTCTTGTCCGATGAGGATATCCCGGTGAATCACGGCTGCTTCCAGCCGGTTGAGGTGAGTACGCCGGAGGGCAGTTTCTTAAATCCGCGTTTTCCCGCTGCGGTGGTGGTCGGCAACACCGAAACGAGCCAGCGCGTGGTTGACACGGTGCTGGGCGCGTTGGCGCAGGCGCTGCCGGGGGACATTCCGGCGGCGTCGCTGGGGACCATGAATAATTTCACCGTCGGTGGTTTCGACGGCGACGAGCAGTTCGTCTATTACGAGACTCTGGGCGGCGGTCACGGCGCCTCCGGGCGCGGGGATGGTTTGTCGGGGCGGCACTGCCACATGACCAATACGCTAAATACACCGGTGGAAGCGCTGGAATACAGCCTGCCCATGCGTGTGCGGCGTTATCATTTGCGCGAAGGCAGCGGTGGCGCAGGCGCATTCCGCGGAGGGGACGGCATCGTGCGCGAATATGAATTTCTGGTTCCGGCAACAGCCACGGTTAATTCCGAGCGCCGTCTGCGCGCTCCCTACGGGGTCAATGGCGGCGCGCCGGGCCAGTGCGGCTTGAATACCATTCGCCGCGGCGGCGTGGATGAGATCGTAAGCGGCAAACATACCGCGCATCTGGGCGCCGGCGACCGCGTCATCATCGAAACGCCGGGCGGTGGCGGCTGGGGCAAACCGCCCTCCACTTCCTGACGCAATCAGCAGGTTGCCGAGCGGACGAAAACGCAAAGAGCGGCGGAGGATATCCACCGCTCTTAGTCTCGTTTTCCGGCTGATTTAGTTGGCGTTGCCGCTGACTGTGACCGGGATCTGCCGCGGCTTGACGTGTTCCGCCTTCGGCAGCGTGATGCTGAGCACGCCCTCATCAAACTTGGCTTCAATCGCCTCGCCATTGACGACCGTCGGGAAGCGCAGGCTGCGGCTGAACTTGCCGCTTCGGCGTTCGCGGATGAGCAGGCGGCTGTCTTCGCCGCGTTCGTCGCTGGCCGTTTCGCCGGCGATCGTCAGCACATCTTCGTGGATGTTGACGCTGATGTCAGCGAGCGGGACGCCGGGCAAATTGGCGCGGACGATGTAGGCCTCCTGGCTCTCTTCGACATCCAGCGCCAGACCGAAGCCGCGAGCCTCGAACTGGCCGCCGCTGCCAAAGGCATCGCTCAGCAGGTCGTCCACCAGACGGAAGTAGGGGCGACGACTGCGAATCATCATGTTCATGTCTCCTTTGCTATCAATCGCATTCAACTTGAATCAATTACAGGTTACGCGCCGTGTGTAGGAGAAATCCTTGCGCAGCGTAAGAACGCTGAAAGAGGCGCGTAAACGCCGGGTAAGACGCCCCAGTTCCGCCAGGCGACGGACAGTGGTATGATGCGGACTTAGCAGCCGGCAACTGTCTTGATAGGAAGCGACAATGCGCGCAGGCGTCGATATCGGCGGCACCTTTACCGACCTGGTATTAAGCGACGGCGGTCAGCTTTCCATACACAAATTGTTGAGCAACCCGCAGCGCCCGGAACGTTCCATGCTGGCCGGCCTGGAGACGATTGCCTCGGGCGATATTTCCGCGCTGGAGCAAGTGGCGCATGGCTCAACCGTCGCCACCAACGCCATACTGGAACGCAAGGGAGCGCGAACCGCCTTGCTCGCCAGCGCCGGCTTCCGTGATCTGCTCTTTATCGGACGGCAAGACCGGCCAGTTCTTTATGACATTCACCCGCGCATACCGGCGCCCTTGATCCCGCGGGAGCGCTGCTATGAAGTGGACGAGCGCCTCGACTTCCGCGGCGAGGTCTTGCTGCCGCTGGATATGGCGCAATTGGACCGCGTCCTGGACCGCGTCGCCGACGATGAAGTCGATTCAATCGCCGTCTGCCTGCTCTTTAGCTATGTCAACGCCGAGCACGAGCAGCTGATCAAGCGGCGCATCTTGGAACGCGGAATCGTTCAGCAAGCCTGGCAGGTCGTGCTGTCGTCCGATGTGCTGCCGGAGTTCCGCGAGTACGAGCGCGCCAGCACCATCGCCCTGGAAGCCTACGTGCGCCCGGTCATGTCGCGCTATATCGGCGAGCTGGAAGCCGCGCTACCGCCGACCACATCATTGCGCATCATGAAGTCCGACGGCGGGGTCATGCGCGCCGGACGCGTGCGGCGCCAGGCAGTCCACACTGCGCTCAGCGGACCCGCAGCTGGCGTCATGGGCGCCTTTCACCTGGCCTCAGTCGCGGGCTACGACCGCATCATCACGCTGGACATGGGCGGCACCTCGACCGATGTCGCGCTGGTGGCCGGCGAGCCGCAGCCGCGGGCGGAGAGCGCGATTGACGGCTTGCCCTTGCGCGTGCGCATGCTGGATATCGAGACCATCGGCGCTGGCGGGGGATCGATTGCGCGGGTGGACGCTGGCGGCGCCTTGCGCGTGGGTCCGGAGTCGGCAGGCGCCAATCCGGGTCCTGCAGTCTACGGGCTGGGCGGAGAACAAGTCACGCTCAGCGATGCCAACGCGATTCTGGGCCGGCTGGATGCGGAGCGTTTCCTCGGCGGCAATATGGCGCTGGATCTAGCCGCCGGCGAGCGCGCCCTGGAGGCATTGGCGCGGCAAATTGGCTACAGCGTGGTGGATACGGCCAAAGGCGTGATCGAGGTCGCCAGCGTGAATATCGACCGCGCGATCCGCCACGTGTCCATAGCGCGCGGCCACGACCCGCGAGACTTCACGCTGGTGGCCTTTGGCGGGGCCGGACCACTGCAGGCCTGCGCCGCGGCCGAAGGGCTGGACATACCCGGCGTTCTGGTTCCGCCGGCGCCGGGCGTACTCTGCGCCCTGGGCCTGCTGCTGGCCGATGTCGCGGTGGAGTACAGCCAGTCGGTCATCCGCCGCGCCTCAGAGGACGCCATCAGTGACTTGCGCTCGAGCCAAGACGGACTGCTGGCGCGCGCCCGACGTGAGCTGGATCAGGAGGGCATCGCCGAAGACGATATGCGCTTCTTTGGCAGCCTGGACATACGTTATGAGGGGCAAGCTTACGAGCTGAACATTCCCTTCGGCGCTGATGTCGTCGAGGCTTTCCATCTGGAGCACGAGCGCGCCTATGGACACGCCATGCGTTGGCGGGAAGTCGAGATCATCAACAGCCGCCTCAACGGAATCGGTCTGATCGACAAACCCGAGCTGGCAGCGGTCGACGCGCCTCAGCATGACGCGGTTGCATTTGGCGCCAAGCCTTCGCCGCTGGGGGGTGAGACTCGGCTTTTCCAACGCAGCGACTTGAAGGCGGGAGCAACCTTCGCCGGCGAGGCCCTGGTCTTCCAGTTGGATAGCACAACTTATGTGCCGCCGGGCTGGCAAGCGCGGGTGGATGGCTTTATGAACCTGCTGCTGGATCGCGCTTGAGGGCTAGTCGATGGCAACGGTCGCCTCGATCTCGACTGCCATGTTGAAGGGCAGCGAGGCCATGCCCACCGCCGAGCGCGCGTGGGCTCCTGCTTTGGGGCCGTACAAGGCCAGAATCAAGTTGGAGCAGCCGTTGATCACCGCGGGCTGCTGGGCGAAATCCGGCGCGCAGTTGACCATGCCAAACAGGCGCAGCCAAGCCGACACACGATCGAGGTCCCCGATTTCACGCTTTAAGCTGCCCAGCATTGAGAGCGCCGCCGCTTTGGCCAGGTCGTAGCCCGCTTTAACGCTGATGTCAGCGCCCACCTTGCCGAATGGACCCGCGACCGATCCATTGAGTTGCTGCGGCCCATGGCCCGAGACATAGGCGATGCCGTTGTGGACGCGCACAAACGAAAAGGGCAGCTCCACACCCGGCGGTGCTTTGATCGGCGGCGGCAAAGCCAAGCCCATGTCAGCCAATTTACCTTCAATACGCATATCGTGGTCTCCCCTACTCGTCTCGTCGAGCCTACCATAAGGCCTGTGCCGGCGCACGGGCGGGGCGGAATCAAGCTAGAATGATAGCTGAAGTTATTGAGGCTGGCATGACGGCGCAGGACGAGTTGCGGCAGGCGATTCAGATGATGCAGAATGGACAGGCTGAGGCGGCCGCCAATCAGCTGAACCGACTGGCCAACAGCCCGGCGCTGGATGCCCAGGCGCGCGCGGCGGCTTATGTCTGGCTGGCGGAATCGCGCGAAGATCGCGACTTCAAAGTCCGCTGCCTCGAGCGGGCGCTGGAGCACGAACCGGAGAATGCGCAGATTCGGCAAGGATTACAACAATTGCGCGCCGCGCCATCCCAGCCGAGCCATCTGCCGGTCATGCGTAAGGGGGCAGAGAGCGCCCGCCAACTGCCGCAGACCCCGCGCGTGGTAGGAATCGACGGCGGGGCTAACGGCCCGGCCAGCGCCGCATTCATCGCGGGAGACGGCCTGCTGGCGACGACAAGTTACGCCGTCGGCAGCGCGCTGCGAGTTGCCCTGCATATTTCTGGCGAGCAGGAAGCCTCAGGCGCGGTCGTCCGGCGTTATCCGCAGCGCGATTTAGCGCTCATCGCGACGCCGCTGAGCCTCGCGCGCAAGCCAACCATTGCGCCGCCAAGCCTGGCAGCAGAGATTTTGACCATTACAGCTTACTGTGCCACAGGCACGCGGCTGCGCGGTCAATTGAGCCGGGCCGACCGTGGCCGATCCACTCCCTGGCTGGCGACGAATATACACCCGATTCAATTGCCGGACGCAGGCGGCAATCCGCTCTATGACGCGCAGGGTCAGCTGATAGGCCTCTTAACGCGGAACAGCGACAGGTCGGGCGCCGCGCTCGCCATCAAGATCTCGCATGTCCAGGCGCTGGCGGATGGGCTCCGGCGCGAACGTCAGTTGCTGCCACATGCCGGCTACTGCCCGGCCTGCGGCTCGCTGACGCAAGCGGGGCGCTACGGCGGACGCAGCTGCGAAACTTGCGGGGCGGCGCTAGCGGCGGACAGTCGCGGCGCGTCGGCCGAGCCCGATCGCGAAGCGCTCAGGCAGCTTTACGGCGAGAGCGAGGCGCAGCCCTGCATCCATTGTCGGGCGCAGGTCGGCCAATATGAGGGGCGCTGCTTGCGCTGCGGTCAGAGGCAAACCAGTCGCGCGGCGGCCGGCGGATAGGAGAGCTAGAACGTGGGACGTTTCTTCGGGCGCGGCGAGCAGCAGCCGGACGAGACAGCCGGGCAATTTGCCGGGTCGCTGTACGCTGTCGAGGGCATCCTGGCGGCCATCGGCGTGGATGCGAGCGCTGCGCGCATGGAAGTCGAGAGCGGCTTCGGCTGGCATTTCCAGCGCGGCTCGGCGCTGATCGAAGTTTATCTGACGCCCGAGGAGCAAGGCTACCTGCAAGTGCTTTCGCCCATCATGCACCTGCCGCAGCAGCATCTCCTGGCGTTGTATCGGCGGCTGCTGGATCTGAACTTGCAGCTGACGAACGCGGCGCTGGGCGTGCACGAAGACGTGGTCTACGTCTTTCACGAGCGGCTGCTGGCGGGCTTGGACGCGGCCGAGGCCGATGCCATCATTCGGCGGCTGGCGCGGTATGCCGATGAACTGGATGACGCGCTGGCGGAGGAGTTCGGCGGGCGGATGTATGGGAGGGGGTGAATCGGGTCAGCGTTGCATTATATGGAATTCTCGGATTTTCGCAAATACTTCTCTACTTTGTTTGGATCACATTCTTGGTAAAATAACCTCACTACCTCTTGCGCATCCGCAAAATAGCCGGCGAGTCTTTCCAATGTAATATCGCTGTCGTCTCCGTGAGCAATCTTGTTTCGATTGGCAACAATACTTCCTAGAGAACTAGAAAGCTTACCGTGAATTGATTCACCTAGGTTTTGCTTCCATTCTGAGCTGAACAGTTCAACGAGGCCCAGAATTCGGCTAAGTTTCGGATTGAACGATTGCACCAAGGTTCTGTCTATGTAGTGCGCAAGATTGGGCGCACTTTCTGCAGAGCAATCGCACCACTATTCGGAAAATGCTTTGAGGATTTGCCATCGAAGCTTATCGTTCCGCGCTGACTGTAATCGCTTGCGCCGCAGGCTGATTTTTTTGGGGTGTTTTTTGAGCAAAGCCAAGGCGATATGCTGTAGCACAGCGAAATTTTCTGGGCTGTGTCCTACACGAATACGGCTGTCGTCTTGCCGAAAGGTCACATCCAAGACCCGATGGAGTTTATTTTCAATGTGCCAGTGCGAACGAATTATTCGCTGGAGTTGATTGGCATCCTTCCCTTGTAAAGAGGAGATAAAATAGCGCGTCTGCGTGTTTTGCCACTGCCCATCCAGTAATTGGGCATGTTGGACGCGGACTAGCGACTGCAAGCGCGTCCAGCCTTCTTGCTGGCTTAAGTCATTCAAGACAGCGGCATCGGTCATCACTTCACAGACCCGGCGCTCGACACGACCACGCGGCTTGCTGATTTCTTCGTTGTGACTATATTGACCTATCAAGCGCGGATGGCGGTCATCCGCATAAGCGAAAAGGGACTGGGCTGCATCGTACAAACTGCCCTGATTTTCCTTTAAGGCTATGACATAATCCGCTCCGTGCTCGCTAACAATAGACTTCACGATGTCTTTCTGACAGCCCATCGCGTCCAAAGTCACGATACAGCCTTTCAAATACAGCAATTTCAGCAATTCGGGAATTTCAGGTATCTCATTGCTTTTCGCGTCCACAGCGCGCTTGCCCAAGACCAAGCCGGCTTCCACTGACCAGGCATGCAACAGATGCAAGGCGCTCTTTCCTTGCCTACGATCATGGCTGCGCCGCATCGTCTTGCCGTCTATTGCCACAATATCGCCTTCAGCTAATACTGGCTTGATGCTGCTAATCCAATCTTGGTAGCACAACTGTACCTGCTGAGGGTCTAATAGTTGGAAGACGCGGGCAAATGTATCGTGCGAAGGAATACCGTTAGGCAACTCTAAAAATCCCCTTAACCATTCCTCTTTATCCTCGCCAAAATCAACAATGTCCACCCAGGTCTCGGCGCCGCTGATCACCGCGCAGATCGCGATGATGATGATATCCAGCAACGGGTGTAATTGACCATGTTCGCGACGCGGATCTTCTAAACTGGCAAAGGCCTCCGCTATGCCACTTGGGCTCATCTCGGGCTCTCCTCATCCGTATTGATGAACCCATTCTATTCACCTTTCATTTCTTGGTGCGATTGCTCTGGTTGGCAGGTCAGGTAGTGTATCGAATTCGGTTGAAATTCATACGAGCCGATATGGGTTAAGCACACGCGCGACAGTAGCGATTAAACCTGTCCTCGAGTGAAATGCGCCTTTGGGGCGGAAAAGCCGTCTCAACATTCGATTGACCCGTTCCAAGAGGCTGGTCGTTCGTAAAGCCGAGCGCGGCCACTTAGGGTATCGCTGCAGTACCCGGAAAAAGGCAATGGTCTCCTGCCAATCTCGTTGCAGCGTGGCGACTAAATCAGATTGTGTTTCGGCATAAGTCCGACAGAAAGCATCCCTTAATTCTGTTGCTTCTCGACTGTCTTTCGCCTCAAAGATGGCGCGAATGGGTTGCAGGATGCGCTGTTTGAATTGACGGGCTTGTCCGCTGGGCAAGGCATCGGGGACTTGAATGCTCTGCCAGAGATTGCGCAGCTTGTGGAAGGCGCAACGTTGATGTGGTACATGAGGGTGCAGATAGTTCAGCGCGGCAATCAAGCCCTTGCTGCCGTCATGAATGAAGTGTTCCAGCCCCCGTTGGCGATATAGCTTGCGCGCCGCCAAGTCGGATAAGAGGCCTTCCCAAGCCTGGCGACTTTCATCCTCAGCCAACTGCCAGCCCACAATGCCCCAGCGCCGGTTTTGCGGATACAGTCCCAAAGCCACCAGGACACAGACTTTGCGCCGCGCTTTGACCGAGCGTTGGCGTTGGCGACTGTCGACTTTGCTCTGACCGGTATCCTCGAGCAAGGTCAGCCAAATGGCGTCCAGCATGACCACTGGCGGGCAACTGGTCAAGGGCATCGCTGGCGGCATCCGCACCGCTTGCGCCTCCCGATTCAAAGTCCGCAAGCCCATTTGAGTGCCACACTGCTCGCCGATTTCCGCCTGCATTTGCCGCAAACTCAAGCCTAAATCCGCCCAGCGCCCAATGCGATCACAGACATCATCCCAAATTTGTTGATAGGGCTTGAGGATGGAAAAGGGTATCTTGACACTGCCATTACATTGACAGCGCACACGCGGCAGCCAGACCTGCAACACCCCATAATCCGTCACTAATTGACGCCGACGCCGTCCATTGCGCACAAAATCACTAGCCTGCTGACTGCCGCAGACTTGACAGGTCGCTTGACTTTGACGCGATACCTGCGAGCGCCTTTGGTAGGCTTGGCGATACAACCGGGCGGTGACTTCCCGCTCCAGTTGAGATTCAATCATTTGAGACGCGGTCGCGGCCAGTTTGGCTCTCAGGCCCGCCAAAAAAGATTTGAAACCATATCCTGGCTGCGTTATCCTAGTGTACATGACGTGGCTCCTGTTCTTTTGCTTTGCTAGGACAACTAGCATGAATCGGAGTTCACGTCATTTCTATTTCAACCGAATTCGATACACTACCGCAGGCAGAGCAATCGCACCACTATTCGGAAAATGCTTTGAGGATTTGCCATCGAAGCTTATCGTTCCGCGCTGACTGTAATCGCTTGCGCCGCAGGCTGATTTTTTTGGGGTGTTTTTTGAGCAAAGCCAAGGCGATATGCTGTAGCACAGCGAAATTTTCTGGGCTGTGTCCTACACGAATACGGCTGTCGTCTTGCCGAAAGGTCACATCCAAGACCCGATGGAGTTTATTTTCAATGTGCCAGTGCGAACGAATTATTCGCTGGAGTTGATTGGCATCCTTCCCTTGTAAAGAGGAGATAAAATAGCGCGTCTGCGTGTTTTGCCACTGCCCATCCAGTAATTGGGCATGTTGGACGCGGACTAGCGACTGCAAGCGCGTCCAGCCTTCTTGCTGGCTTAAGTCATTCAAGACAGCGGCATCGGTCATCACTTCACAGACCCGGCGCTCGACACGACCACGCGGCTTGCTGATTTCTTCGTTGTGACTATATTGACCTATCAAGCGCGGATGGCGGTCATCCGCATAAGCGAAAAGGGACTGGGCTGCATCGTACAAACTGCCCTGATTTTCCTTTAAGGCTATGACATAATCCGCTCCGTGCTCGCTAACAATAGACTTCACGATGTCTTTCTGACAGCCCATCGCGTCCAAAGTCACGATACAGCCTTTCAAATACAGCAATTTCAGCAATTCGGGAATTTCAGGTATCTCATTGCTTTTCGCGTCCACAGCGCGCTTGCCCAAGACCAAGCCGGCTTCCACTGACCAGGCATGCAACAGATGCAAGGCGCTCTTTCCTTGCCTACGATCATGGCTGCGCCGCATCGTCTTGCCGTCTATTGCCACAATATCGCCTTCAGCTAATACTGGCTTGATGCTGCTAATCCAATCTTGGTAGCACAACTGTACCTGCTGAGGGTCTAATAGTTGGAAGACGCGGGCAAATGTATCGTGCGAAGGAATACCGTTAGGCAACTCTAAAAATCCCCTTAACCATTCCTCTTTATCCTCGCCAAAATCAACAATGTCCACCCAGGTCTCGGCGCCGCTGATCACCGCGCAGATCGCGATGATGATGATATCCAGCAACGGGTGTAATTGACCATGTTCGCGACGCGGATCTTCTAAACTGGCAAAGGCCTCCGCTATGCCACTTGGGCTCATCTCGGGCTCTCCTCATCCGTATTGATGAACCCATTCTATTCACCTTTCATTTCTTGGTGCGATTGCTCTGAACACTTACAGTTTAGCAGTTATCCAGTTCAAATTGCAGGTTAACTACCACTCCACCCGCTCCAGCACCCACTTGACCACCTCGCCCCAGTTGCCGCCCTCCTGCACATCCCAGGCGTGCATCAGCAGGGCGCGGTGCTGCGCGAAATAGGGCAGCTGGCTGACCCACCACTCGTCAATCTGGTGCTCGCTCAAATAGCCGCGCATGAAGGCCTGGCGGAACTTGCGCCGCTCATCCGCCGGCTGATGCCACAACTCCAGCAGCGCGCGGCAGACATCCGCGATGTACCAGTGATAATTCGGCTCGTCGAAGTCGATGGCGCGGGCGGTCGACCCATCCCAGATGACATTGCCGGGGCGGTAGTCGCCGTGGATTAGCCCGTAGTCGCGCAGCGGCAAGCCGGCCATATACTCGGTCAGCTCAGCGTAGACGCGCTGGATGTCGGATGAGGCGCCGGCAACGGTCGGCGCGATATTGCGCCAGAATTGCTGCACTGCGGGAAACTCATAGGGGATTGCCGGGTCGGGCTGATAGCGGCGCGAGGCGGCGTGCAGCTTTCCCAGCGATTTGCCCCAGGATTCGTAGACCCTTCGGTCCAGCATAAAGTCCTGCATCGGCTGCCCGGGCGCTTCCTTTTGCGCCGCGGCGAAGTAGCCGCCATCGAGCAGCTCGATATATTCGCCGTTGACCGACGCTATCGGTTCGCCGACGGGCACATTTTCAGCGGCGAGAAAGCGCAGGAAATGCATCACCTGGCGCGCTTGAGGCAGCGGGTGCAAGCAAGCATGGCAAATGCGCAAGTAGAAGCCGCGTCCTCCCGCTTCGAAGCGGAAGACGATATTGTAGTCTTGCCCGATCCAGCGCAGCGAGGCCGGGTCGCCATGCCATAGTTCACGCACCAGCTCAGGAGCGAGTCCCTGATCAAAGCTGTCGCGCTTTTCATGCCAATCGGAGATCAAGTGACGGTCGCTTTCCAGGGCTCAGCCAAGAGCGCGCCGAGCTGTGGCGTCGGTCAAACAATTGGATTCTCGATACGAGGAAATTCGCGCCGGCTAGACCAGTTGATACTCGTCTTCGCTGCAGACGCGCAGGGTGCCGGCCAGTTCATGCCCCAGAAAGTGCGTTTGCCCATCGACTTGAAGTTGCAGAGGGCCCTTGAAGGGCGCGCGCATCACCAGGCGGAAGCGTTTGCCCGGTTCCAGCCGCAGCTCGCTGAAATAGCGCAGCTTGTGGGCGTCATGGGTGTGTACGCGGCTGATGACATAATCCAGGCCGACATCTACTTCGGAGAGAGGGTAGTCGATCACGCGCGGCAGGAAGCCGTCGGCATGCGGAATCGGCTCGCCATGCGGGCAGCGTTTGGGATAGCCGGTCATTTCGTCCATTTTGTCGACCAGGATATCGCTGACGACCAAACCCAAGTCGTCGGCGTCGTCATGCACTTCGTGCCAGCCGAAGCCCATCACATCGACCAGGAACCGCTCGACCAGGCGATGACGCCGGATGTTGGCCAGCGCCTCGCGTTCGCCGGCCTCGGTCAGGCGGATGCCGCGGTAGGGCTCGTGCTCGAGGAAACCGGCGTGCTTCAGGCGTTGCACCATACGCGTGACGGCCGGCGCCGAAACGTGCATCTCTTCCGCTAGCGAGGAGGTGGATACGAAGTTGTCGTCCGGCTGATAATGGGCGATGCGGTAGGCTTCCGCCAAGTATTCTTGCATGGAGTCGGTCGCGGTCATGGGATCCTTCGTCTACCGCAACGGCAATTCAAACATCGCCCTTAACTATACGCGAGACTTGTCAGCGGACGCAAGCGCCAACATAAGCGGGAGTGGTGAGAGTTGGGGACAAAGGACGTAAACCGGATACCATACTGGGGATTCACCACTGAGACACAGAAGTAATTCCAGCAATTAAAAGCGACAAAAAATGGGACGTTGCAGGGGCGATTCTGTGAATCGCCCGTTGTTGCTGTTTGGATTTTCGGGCGACACGCCTACAATGCGACCTAGTGAGGATTTTTGCTCGACTAACTCGGCGCTACTGAGGACACAGCATAAAACGAAAACCGGCCGGCTTAGGGCGCGAAGCCCAAGGTATCGAGCAGCGCATCCAGCTTTCGCAGCAAGTCGGCCGGCGCGCGCTCATTGAGCAGCGTGTAATCGGCCATGGCGATGGGCCCGCCTTTCTCCAGGCGCTCAATCTCCAGCATATCGCGTTCGCGCGCTTCGCTCGGCATCAGCGGACGATCGCTGCGCGCAGCCAGCCGTTGATAGCGCAGATGGCGCGGCGCCGTTATTGCCACCAGCACCAGCGGCGCGCCCAGTTTTTCATTGAGTAACTTGTATTCGCTGAAGCTGTAGAGGCCATCGATGACGATGTGGCTATGCGCTTCTAGCGCCCGCTGCAAGCGCGGCAGCGAGATCAGCGCCATCGCCGCCATGCCATGCGCCGCGCGCAATGCTTCGCGCACGATGCGCTCGTGCTGCGGATTGACCGTCAAGCCGCGCCGCCGGACTTCGTCCACGACCACGCCGCCAAAGCGCAGCGAGAAGTAGCCTTTGGCTTGAAGATGTTCGGCGCAGACCGTCTTGCCGGCGCCCGGCATACCCACCAGAGCCAGCGCTCCCCGCTCTGCAGTTGCTTCGCCCATGTATATCGCTCGTTTTCATTACCAGACCGCGTGAGATTATACTGGCTGCGCTCACAGCGCAATAGCTTGGATCGCCGGGGAGACCTGGCCGATGACGTACTGTACATAAGGAGAGAACTGACCAAGGAGCGTACAAATGACGACCTGCAAGAGCTGCCAGCTAATACGCCAACGGGACAGAAACGCCGCGCCGCCCTGGGACAGCATTTATCGCAGCGGGAACTGGGATCTGGCGCATGCCTACAATACTTCCTATCTGGGCTGGCTGGTGCTGATCGCGCGGCGGCATATCGAGGCGCTGGATGAGATGACCCCCGCCGAAGCGACCGAGCTCGGCGCGCTGCTGCGAGTGGTCTCGCTGGCCTTGAAGCAGCAAACCGGCTGCCAAAAGACCTACATCATGCAATTCGCCGAATCCGCCGAGCACCCGCACGCGCATTTTCACATTGTGCCGCGCTGGGCGGATCAAGCGCCGGAAGACCTCGCTTATAGGGTTATGCGCCGCCTTGGTGTACCCTTGTCAGAGCGCTGCGGCGAAGCGGAAATGAACCAGCTTGCGCTGGCGATCCGTCAACAGCTCGAATCGATGAGAGGGTAAGCGTTCAGGCTCAGCGCAAGTTAAGGGCGGCGAGAATGATTGAGCGCGAGCACAAGTTTGAGGGCGCGGACGGGCTGCCGATCTTTTATCGTGAATGGCTGCCGGACGCCGGCGAACCGCGCGGCATCGTTTACATCCTGCACGGACTGTCCGAGCATAGCGGGCGTTATCGCCACGTCGCCGAAGCCCTCACCGGCAGCGGCTTTGTCTGTATCGGCATCGATCAGCGCGGGCATGGCAAAAGCGGCGGCCTGCGCGGCTTCATGCCGGCGCCTCAAATGGCTGTGGCTGACTTCGGCGAGCTCCACCGCATCGTTCGCTTGACACGCCCGGATGTACCAGCCTTCGCATTTTGTCATAGCATGGGCTCGTTAATCGGTTTGGGTTTCGTCTTGCGCCATCCCGGTCAATTGCAGGGGCTGGTCACCTGCGGTACGCCTTTACATGGCGAATTCGCCCGGCCGGCTTGGCTGATCGCCTTGTGCTTGAGGGCCGCCCTCTACCTGCCCAAGTTGCGCCTGTCTCCACCGGGCGCGCCCAGCGCGCTCACGGCCGATGCCGACATGCTGCGCGAGTGGTTGGCCGACCCGCTGGTAGACCGCGGCATGTGGCGCGTCGGCACCTCCGCGGCGCTTATACGCCTGTGTCGCGAAATTTGCCGTGATGCCTCGGCTATTGAGGTCCCCCTGCTGATTATGCACGGCACAGCCGATCGACTCGTGCCCGCCACCGGCTCGGAGTTTCTGGCTGCTTCAGTCCGCTCGGACGATGTGACGCTCAAGCTCTATCCGGGCCTGCGACACGAATTGGTCAACGAAGTCTGCCGCGACGAAATCATCGGCGACATTCGCGATTGGCTGGCGCAGCGCCTGTAGCGCGCGTTTGCCCGGAATAGTGCCCTCTGGTATCTTAGTAATGGGTTCGTCATACGCTCGTCGCCCACTCCGCTGACACCGCGCGACGCACTCGCTTTGCGACCCAAGGCCTAAGGCTGATCATGCCGGTCAAGCTGCATGTCGACAATATCTCCCTGAGTTTCGGCGGCATCAAAGCCTTGCAGGATGTCTCATTCAAGATTGGCGCCGGCGAGATCTTCGCAGTCATCGGCCCCAACGGCGCTGGCAAGACCAGCTTAATCAATAGCATCAACGGCTTCTACACGCCGCAACAGGGAAGCATCATCTTTGACGACCGGGACATCAGCCACCTGCCGCCATACGAGCGCGCCAAGCTGGGCATCTCGCGCACTTTCCAAAATATCGCGCTCTACACCAACGCCACGGTGTTAGACAATCTGATGGCGGCGCGGCATATCCACATGAAGACCAATATGCTGACAGGCGCGCTGTTTTGGGGTCCGGCTCAGCGTGAAGAAATCGCCCACCGCCAACGTGTGGAGGAAATAATCGACTTCCTCGAATTGGAGCATATTCGCAAGTCCATCGTCGGTACCCTGAGTTACGGCTTGCGCAAGCGCGTCGAACTCGGTCGGGCCTTGGCCCTGGAGCCGAGCCTGCTGCTGCTGGATGAGCCGATGGCGGGCATGAATATCGAAGAGAAGGAGGACATGGCTCGCTTCATCCTCGATATTCATGAGCTGCAAGGCATGACGATTATGCTGATTGAGCACGATATCAGCTTGGTCATGGACATTTCGCATCACATCGCCGTGATCGACTTCGGCGTAAAGATCGGCGAAGGCACGCCCGACCAGATCAGCTGCGACGAAGCGGTCATCGACGCCTACCTCGGTGAAGGGGAGCATTAAAATGGCCGTCGCCGACCAGCAAAAGATCCCCTACCGCGAAGCAACCCCCGGTACTGTCTTCACTTCCAGATTGAAGCATCGCATCACGCCGGTACCGCCCGACCAGGATACGCTGTCCAAGGGCTTCCTGCGCCGCGTCAGCGAATTGGGCGATACGGTGGCGCAGCGCAAAAAGCGCTACGGCATCTGGCAGGAATACAGCTGGAACGCCGTCTACGAAGAAGTGGTCAACCTGGCCATGGGGCTGGACAAGCTGGGTCTCAATAGCGGCGGCACGCTGCTGATCATCGGCGAGAATGATCCGGAAATGTATTGGGCGCAGATCGCCGCCCACGCACTGCACTGCAAGACCTGCTGCGTCTTCAGCGATGCCAGCCCGCAAGATATCCACTACGTCATCAATTCAACCGACGCGGCATTCGTTTTTGCGCACGATCAAGAGCAAGTCGACAAGATGCTCGAATTGAAAGACGGAAATCCGCAAATTCTGCGCGTCGTCTACTGGGACGAACGCGGCATGTGGGGATACGACGACTCCTGGCTAATGAGCCTGCGCGACCTGCAGGCCACCGGGGCGGCGCATCGCATGGAACTGCCGGACAAATTCGACCGGATGGCGCGCGCGACCCAGCCAATGGACACCATCATCCTGAGCATGACCTCGGGCACGACCAGCCTGCCCAAATTCGCCGAAGTCACTCACTTTCAGCTAGTCTACGGGCACATCCTGAACGAACGCTATGTCGATACCTTACAGAGCGACAATTGGCTGTCCTTCAGCCCCATGGCCTGGCTGGCCGAGCAAGCATTCGGCTTCGCCACGCATCTCTTGAATGGCGTACAGGTGAACTTCCCGGAAGGGCCGGAAACGGTGCCGACCGATATGCGCGAGATAGCGCCGGCCGGCCTGCTCTTCCCCAGCCGCGTCTGGGAGAACTTGGCGCGCGTGGTGCAATTCCGCATCAACGACAGCAGTCTGATCAATCGCCTTCTCTTTCGCGTCTTCATGCCCATCGCCTACCGCGAGATTGATCTGGAAGACGAGCGCCTGGCGATTCCGCCGCATTTGCGTTTTCTGCGTTGGCTGGGGGAGTATGCCATTTTTGAGCCACTGCGCGACAAACTGGGTCTGACGCGGGCGCGCAACGCGCTCACCGCGGGCGCCATGTTAAGCTCGGGCATTATTCGCTTCTTCCGCGCCATCGGCATTGAACTGCGCCAATTCTACGGCTCGACCGAGACCTTCGGCACGGTGCACCTGCGCGGCAATGTGCGCTTCGAAACCGTCGGCGTGATCGTACCGGGTGTGGAGATTAAGATCGCCGAGAACCAGGAGATCCTGATTCGCACCAAGGCGCGCTTCAAGGGCTACTACAAGCAGCCCGACAAAACCGGCGAGGCGCTGGATATCGAGGGTTGGTACTACACCGGCGATGCCGGGCACATGGATGAGAAGACCGGGCACTTGATCTACCTGGAGCGCGTCAAAGATTTGATCGAGCTTTCGACCGGCGAGAAATTCAGCCCGCAGTACATCGAGGGCCGCGCCAAATTCAGTCCCTACGTACAAGACATGATGACCATCGGCGGCGTAGACATGGAATTTGTCTCGGCGATCATTGTCATCGACTTCCAGAATGTGTCGCGCTGGGCGGAGAAGAATGGCATCGCCTTTACCACCTATGTTGACCTGTCGCAGCGGGACGAAGTATACGCCATTATCCGGCGGGAGTTGCGCGCCGTAAACGAATCCCTGCCGGCGTATTCGCAAGTCAAGCGCTTCGTGATTATGCACAAGGAATTTGACGCCGATGAAGCGGAATTGACGCGCACGAGAAAGCTGCGGCGCGGCGCATTGCAGGAGAAGTATCACGATTTGCTGGAGGCGATTTACGGGGGCAAGCGCGAGGTGCGTGTCAGCGCGGAAGTGAAGTACCGCGACGGCCGGACGGGGACAGTTGATACCGAGCTGCGTGTGGCCGATGTTTGAGTTAGCCGCAGAGGCACAGATGTAGTACCGAGAATGTAATGAGAATGCCTAATTCGCCGCTTTTCTACCCCATCCCCGGCCCTTCCCCGAATCATCAGAGAAGGGTGACTCGCTGTTGTGATTGGAAAATCCGACGAAATTCGCATCACTTAGTCTGTTCTACTGAGGTTTGAAAGTGCGTGTAATCGGCTCGACCGCAGACACGACGAGTTGTAGGGGCGACTCGGTGCGTCGCCCACAATAGGCATTCAAAGTACATTACGAGGACACCACTGGTGACTGATTTCTTCCACAAGAATAAACGGCAGCTGACCTGGGCGCTCTACGCGGTCACAGCCCTGGCGCTCGTTCTCATCATCGGCGACCAGTTGGCGGGCAAGAAAGCGGCGCGCATCGTGCAGACGCTGATCTCGGGTGTGCTGGTCGGCGGCGTCTACGGCTTGGTGGCCTTGGGCATCGTCGTCATCAACAAGGCATCGGGCGTCTTCAATTTCGCGCACGGCTGGATGATGGTCGTCGGCGGCATGATCTTTTGGAGCTTCTTCACGGTGAGCGAGATCTCGGTCATCAGCGCCGGCTTGCTCTCGACCGCGACTATGCTGATGATGATGTCGACCGTGAGCTGGCGTGACCTGCGGGAGGCGCGCAACATCCGAATTACGGTCGCCGGCAGCGTGATTCTGACCCTGCTGATGACGGTGGGCGGCGCGGATTGGCGCTGGCTGCACGCCCTGACAGGCGTCTTCGCCGGCGCCATACTGACCGGGCTGGCGGTGGAACGCTTTACAATCCGACCGCTGATCGGGCAGCCGCTTTTCACCGCTGTGCTCATGACCCTGGCGGTGGCGGAAGTGCTGCACGGCGTGACGCAGATCGTCTGGGGCACCGTCGAGCTGAATCTGCCGGTCTTCGTCGACCCGCAGACCAACAGTCGCTTCAAGCCGATTCGCCTGGATGCCTTCAAGGAAGCGCTGGACGGCATCGCGATCGTCCGCGTCGAGCTGGTGATCGCCTTCGCGCTGGCCATCGTCGCCTTCGTCGGCTTTCTGCTGTTCTTCCGCTATACCAGCGTCGGCTTGGCGATGCGCGCGACTTCGGAAGACCAACAACTGGCGCAGTCGGTCGGCTTGCGCGTCCGCGTGATTCTGGCGATTACCTGGGCTGTCGCCGCCTTTCTGGCCAGCATCGCCGGCGTCTTGCAAGGCGGCGCAGTCGGCCTGTCGCTGAATATCAGCTTCGTGGCGCTGCGGGTATTTCCCGCGGTGCTGCTGGGCGGGTTGGAGTCCATTAGCGGCGCTTTGGTTGGCGGCATCATCATCGGCATCGTGGAGCAATTTGGCACGCTGATCAACTCGTCGGAACAGATGGGCACGAATCTGGCGCCTTATGTCGTCTTGATGGTCGTCCTGGTCATCCGCCCGGACGGCTTGTTCGGCGAGAAACGCATCGAGCGCATTTAGGACGGGGCGTTTATGGCGAATATCAATCCGGCGGGCGTATTTGACACGACATACCATGAGGATATGTCTATCGACCGCACCTGGCGCGACAAGCTGTGGAAGAACGCGGCCTTCGTATTGCTGCTGCTGATTCCGCTCGTATCGGCGTCAGGCCCGCTGGAGCTGGGCTGGATCAGCGACCAATACGTCAGCTTGATCGCGCGCATCGCGGTCTTCGTCATCGCGGTGCAGGGCTTGAACATCCTGGTGGGTTACACCGGTCAGATTTCACTGGGGCACGCGGCCTTTATGGCGGTCGGCGCTTACGGCTCGGCCATGATGGCGCGGGAACTGGGCTTCAGCTTCTGGATAGCGCTGCCGGCCAGCGCCCTTCTGACGGGATTCGTCGGCTTGCTGTTTGGGCTGCCGTCCTTGCGCGTCAAAGGCTTCTACCTGGCCATGGCGACCTTGGCGGCGCAATTTATCATCCCCTGGGTGCTGCGTTATCCACTGGAGGACTTCACCGGCGGCACGCGCCCCCTGAATGTGCCGGCGCCAATAATCGGACCTTTTGCAGCTTATGCCGATGATTCCTTGCTCGACGATACGCCACTGACTTTTGAAGCCGGCGCGCCCTACTTTGTCGATGTGATTTCCGTGAGCTTCGCAGCGGTTGAAGGCGCCTACCCCGTCATTATACTGACGAACCCGAGCGGCGATGTCGTGCCCCATGGCGATGTATACATGACCGTGCAGCGGGACGACGAAAGCCAGGCAACCGGCCTGTCATATATCGCCAGCAAGCCGGGCGAGTACCAGATTACGATCCAAGCCGAATCAGATGACGCGAGCTTCGAGGCGATCGTCCTCCGCAGCAAAGCGCTGAGCTTCGCCAGCAACACAGCCATGTATTACCTCATCGTGCCCTTGTCGGTGCTGCTGATGTTCCTGGCGCGCAATATCATCCGCACGCGAACCGGCCGCGCTTTCATCTCCGTGCGCGACAACGACCTGGCGGCGGAGCTGCTGGGCATCAATGTGTTCACATACAAATTGCGCGCCTTCTTCTTGAGCGCCGTCTACGCCGGGGTCGCCGGCTGCCTGCTGGCTTACGAGCGCAACAGTTTGTCGCTCAACGCCTTTGAGCTGGACACGTCTATCGAGATGCTGGCGATGCTGATAATCGGCGGCGCGGGCTACCCGCTGGGCGCGCTCTTCGGCGTCACCTTTATTCGCGTTTTGCAGGAAGCTTTCATTCCCTTTTTGCGCCCCTGGCTATCGGATTGGCTGCCGCAACTCTTCCCCTTCGTCGATGCGGTGAACATCACCAGCGCCATCAACCCGATTGTGTTCGGCGGCGCGCTGATTATATTCCTGGTGCTGGAGCCGCGCGGCATCGCCCACCGCTGGGAAGTGTTCAAGGTGGCCTGGAAGATCCGCCCCTATGCCTATTAGTTGATCGAGCCAAGTTGATAAAAGCGGCGCTTTAGCATAAGCTAAGTGAAGTAAGCACTATCGCTATGTACAAGAATGTTGAACGAAATCGGATAAGGGAGCAATTACCATGAAGAGGCTATCTACCTTGCTTATCCTTCTGCTGCTGATGGCGAGCGCAATGCCCAGCCTGGCGCAGGAGATGCTGGACTACCCATCGGACTTGACTGAATGCGAAGTTGATTTGACCGGCGAGACTCTGCGCCTCTTCCATTTCGGCGATTTAAGCGGTGCCTTCGCCTTCATCACGCAGCCGATTGTCGCCGCCTTGACGGACGCTGTGAAATACTGGAACGAGCGCGGCGGCGTCTGCGGCGCTCAATTGGAGCAAGTTTATGAAGACACGGGCGGCAACCGCGAAGCATCGCAGAGCGCCTACGACCGCTTCACCGGCAACTACGGCGACGAGCTGGATCTCTTGCTGCTCTACAGCTCGGACGATGGCGAGCTGCTGCGCGAGCAATTGGCGGCCGACGAAATCGTCTCCTTCATTTCCGCCGGCTCCATTGAAAGCCTTTACGGCGAAGACGGCCAAACGCCGGGTTGGCTCTACGCCAGCAACCCACTCTATATCAACCAATTCGGCTCTTTCTGCCAGTTTGTAGCGGCAGTTCCGGAGACTTTCTCCGATCCGGTGATTGGCTTCGTCACCTGGCCCAACGCATTTGGCCGGGCGGGCACCGAGCCGGCGGCCCGGGAGTATTGCGCCAGCCTGGGCGTTCAAGTCCTGGAAGAACCACAGTTCTTCTTGCCTACCGATTCCGATATCTTGACGCAGGTACAGAATGCTATCGACGGCGGCGCCAATATCATCTACACCAATACCTTGGCGACTGGGCCGGCCTTGATCGCTGGCACCCTGGTCGACCTGGGCATGGAAGACGATATCAAGCTGGCCGGCGTTAACTGGGTTATGGATACCAGCGTGGGCATCCTTGGGCAGCGTGTGCTGAAGCCCAATGGCTTGCCGTCGGTGGATGGCATGTTTGGTTCGATGCCCTTCCTCTGGTGGACGGAGACCAGCAGCTCAGCCATACAGTTCATCACACAACAGTTTGCGATCAATGAGCGCTCGGCAACTGAGCAGAATATCGCCTACCTGCTGACCTGGGCGTCGGCCGACAGCATCATCGAAACCTATATCCGCACGATCAACTCGGTCGGTAGCTTGCAGGCAGTTACAGGCGCGGACATACGCGCAACGGTCGAAAGCATGGACTACCAGGTAATGGGCGGCTTGATGCGTTTCCACTACGAAGATGGCATGCGCGACGCGACTGAAAATCGTATTGCGGTGCTCAAGTACGCGAACGCTGACTTCTCGGGTTTTGCAACTGGCCCTGAAGATGCGATGTTCGTTGACGTTGGTGGCAATATGGCCTACGTTCCCGTCGTACATGCTCTGACCGACTTCATGCCGGTTCCTCAGCTGCGCGGATAGCTAATCGTAGACACTGCTCCCTCTCCAGTACGCGGGAGGGAGCGCTTGTAAATCTGAGTTTAGCCACGTTTCAATTGTGAGACTGCGCCAATGTCCTTGGCAAAAGCGAAAAACGCCTCAGAGTCTACCACCACGCAGACCTTATCCGTCAACAATATCGAGGTGGTATATAACAGCGTCATTCTGGTGCTGCGCGGCATCTCGCTCGAAGTGGAACCCGGCAAAGTGGTGTCGCTGCTGGGCCCAAACGGCGCCGGCAAGTCGACCACGCTGAAGGCGATCAGCGGCTTGCTGAAGGCCGAATTGGGCGAAGTGACCCGCGGCCAGATTCATTGGGGCGAGCAGCGGCTGGATAGCTTGAGCGCCGAAGACGTTGTGCGCATGGGATTGGTGCAGGTCATTGAGGGTCGGCTGCTGTTCCGCCATCTGACCGTAGAAGAGAATCTGCGCGTTGGCGGCATGGTCTATGCCGGCGGCCGGCACATTCGCGACGATTTGGAGCGCGTCTATCATTACTTTCCGACGCTGGCCAAGCTGTCCCGACGCGTCAGCGGTTATCTTTCCGGCGGAGAAGGGCAGATGCTGGTCATCGGCAGAGCGATGATGGCGCATCCGCAGATTCTGATGTTGGACGAGCCATCCTTGGGCCTGGCGCCCATGCTGGTGCACGAGATATTCGACATCATCCGTGACATCAATCGTCAGGAAGGCATGTCGGTCTTGATCGTCGAGCAAAACGCGCGCGCCGCGCTGGAGCTGGCGGATTACGCCTACGTCATGGAAGACGGCCGCATCGTCCTGGATGGGCCGGCCGAGCAAATGCGCGAAAACGAAGACATCAAAGAGTTCTACCTGGGGCTCAACCAGGCCGGCGGACGCAAGAATTATCGCGACGTCAAGCACTACAAGCGCCGAAAGCGCTGGTTGGGCTAGCCCATGCCGGGGTCTGTCGCCCTCGTCTCTCAACTGCTGACTAACGAATCTGGAGAAGACTCGTGACTGATTTCGATGCGCGAATCAGCGACCTGGTCAAATACGCCTACGAACATGCACCGGCGATACGTACCTTGCTGGACGAGGCCGGAGTCGCGCCCTCCGAGATTAACGGCGCTGACGATCTCGCTAGCATCCCGGTCTTAAACAAAGACTCGCTGGTGGAGATCCACCGCGAGAATCCTCCCTTTGGCGGTTTCCTTACGATAGACCCGGACGACTTGCCGCGGATCTACATCTCGCCGGGGCCGATATATGACCCGCAGCCGCCGCTGGATGATCCGCAGACGCAGTTGGCGCCCTTCCGCTATATCGGAATCGGCCGGGGCGACCGCGTGCTCAACACCTTCATGTACCACTTGACGCCCGCCGGGATTTTGCTGGACGAAGCGATCCGCGCTTGCGGCGGGACTGTGATCCCGACTGGTCCCGGCAATACCGACTTGCAAATCATGATGATGATGGCCCTGGGCGCGACCGGCTTTGTCGGCCAGCCGAGCTATCTGATGACGTTGCTGGACAAGGCGGCGGAGATGGGCCTGGGCGCCGGCGCCGTACCGCTGAAGAAAGCGCTGTTTTCAGCCGAACCTTATACCGAGAGTCAGCGCGAACGCTTTGAAGGCGAATACAGCATGACGACCACCTCGGCCTACGGCACGGCCGATCTGGGCTTCATCGGCTACACCAGAGCCGGCGTACAAGGCTTCTGCATCATGCCGGGCCTCTACTTGCAGATATGCGATCCGGAGACGGGCGCGCCGCTGCCCGCGGGCGATACCGGCGAGATCGTCGCCACCACGTTCAACAAGTCCTATCCGCTGATCCGCTTTGGCACGGGTGACCTGGGCGCGCTGGCCCCACAGCCGGCTCCGCCATGCGAGGGACAGCAACTGCTGGGCTTGTTCGGGCGCAGCGGCGACGCTATCAAAGTCCGCGGCATGTTTCTACATCCCAACCAGCTGCAATATGCCGTGATGCAATTCTCGGAAATCAAGGCGATTCAGGCGGTCGTTACGCGACCAGAAAACCGCGATGTGGTCACGGTGAATCTGGAGTTGCATGAGGAGGCGTCTTCCGCTGGCCTGGCCGAGAAACTCAGCGCCCTGGCGCAGCAAGCCGCGCGCCTGAGAATTGACGCGGTGAACTTTGTCGATGCCGGCAGCATTGACCCGAGCGCGCGTACGATCATCGATGAGCGTGAGTGGTACTAAGTCACCACATTCAGCGAACTGGGCCGTCCAAGCTGGGTTCGGAGCCCGCCCTACTCGTCGCCTGAATCGTCCTCTTCACCCGGTTCGTCTTCGTCATCGTCTTCTTGCCCGGCTTCGGATTCCTCCTCCGGTTCTACGCCGACTACCTTGAGCGTGAAGGTCTGCGCCTCGCTGGTGTTCTTGACTCTCACTTCAAATATAAACACACCCGATTGCTCGCCGACCGCCAGATCAGTCCAGGCGGAGCTGCGGGTGTCGTCATCGGCGTCGTCGTTTTCGCCCAAAAGCTGCTGGCCTTCTCGATCGTAAATACCCAGCACGGTATCCACAGTGTCGTCTTCGCCGGCCAGGAATACGCTGACCGTTCGGTTGGCTGGCAGAGTGACGCGGTAACGCACGCGCTGATCCGGCCCAACCGCGCCGTTGGCATGTACTTCCGTGCTGCCGATGCCCAGCGACAATTCCCCGCCGTCGATGAGTTCGCCCAGAATTAGGTCGGTCAAGTAGTTCTCGGCGGCCTCAAGCAAGTGATCGCCTTCGCTGGTCAGGCTCTCCAGGGTGACGGGAACCACGACCGTCGGCGCGACGCCCTGGGCTTCAATGTGGATCTCCTGGTCCGCGTTTAGTCCGCGCGTGACCGTGTAACGTATGTCCAGGTCGTCGGGCATTAGCATGTCGTCCACAGCGCCGCCCAAGCCGCCGGTCGGGTAGTGGCCGACGATGGCGGCCCGATCGGCGATGGTCAGGTTATACGAGAAGAACTCGCAGGCGCTGAAGCAACCCGGCGCGATGATCACGGCGAGTTCTCCATCATAACGCAAGTCTTCCTCGGGCAAACAAAAGCGGTCTTCCGAGCGCGGGTCGAGGTAAAATTCGCCGGTCGCCTCGTTGTAGGAGCTGGTAAAACCCAGGACATGCTCTTCCTGGTAGAAATAAGCGCCGAGTTGATCGGCCAGGTAGCCGCTGCCGCCGCCGTTGTGGCGCATGTCGATGATGATGCCCGGGACGTCTTCTTCGATGAATTTCTCCAGCATGCGCTCCCACAGCTGCACCGTCAGCCGTTCGTTATCGCTGAAAGAATGGATTTCAACATAGCCGTAGCCGCTGGGCAGAATCTCGAATTCAACCGGCAGCGCTGTGTCTTCCACGCCGGAAAAGAAGGATGAATTGGTGAAGCTCGCGCGTTCGCTGATGGTGGTGAGCGTTGCCGACTGCTCTTCCTCGCTATCCGGATTGCGGAAGGTGATATCGACGTCAGTACCGAGCGGAAATCGCGTGATGTAACGCAGCTGCTGCAGGCGCGAGGTGTGCTCGGTGCTGAGCGCTTGATGCGCCCAGATAAATTCGCGCTCCATGGCCTCCTGGACTGTGCCGCCATCCCAGGCAAGAATCTCCGCGCCCAGCTCAATGCCGGCGTTGGCGGCGGGGCTACCGTCCAGCAGAAAGCTGACGACTATGCGCCCGTCATCCAGCTCCGCGAGGGAAACTCCCAGGCCGCCATCCGTCTCTTCGCGGAAAAGATCGCCAAGCGGCGTCAAGGGCATACCCACGTGCCCATCGGGAATCTCCCACAAAAAGTCGCGCATGGCCAGCGCATAGGCATCCGTATCTTCCGCCGCTTCAGCTTCGGCAAAGCGTGGCGCATACGTGGCTTCCAGCGCGTCCCAATCCAGCTCGTAGAGGTCGCTAAAGGCGTATTCCCGCCGGAAAAGATCAACCATTGCCGTGAAGGCTTCGCTATACGAAAGCGCGGAGAAATCGTTGATGGCGGCAGTCTCCGGCTCATGCAAATCCAGTATCTGGCGAGCGGCGCGATCGAAGACGAAGGGGTCTTCGTCCAGATCCACCACCGAGTAGCCTTGCGGCACAGTGACAATCGGATCGTCGGCTGTAAACAGCAAGCCGTCAGAGCCAAAGCCGGAGGGAAATCCCTGCCCGGGTTCAGGCGCGTAGATGATGAATTTTCCTCCGATGACTTCCCAGCGAGTTTCGGGATCGATGCTGGCGCGAGTAGAGGCATAACCCGTCGACCAGCCGCCGCCGTGCTGATCGCATTTCTCCAGCAAGGGACCGTCAAAGAGATTGGTCCAGTACGCCACAGCGAAGACCATAACCCCGATGTCGTCGTCGCCGTCATTGTCTACATCGCGCAAGCTGCCCGCAGGCGCCAGGGGCAGCGACAAACTGTAAGAAAAGGGCGAGGTGAAGAAGTCGGATGTGATTTGTCCCGGCACTTGTGATTCCAGCGGAATGATGAAGTACTGATTGCGGTCCACGAAGCCCGTCTGCTCTTCCAGGATTATCAGCGGTTCGGCCACGCCGCTGGTGAAAAAGGCATTGGTATAGTGGAGATTGCCGCTAATGCTGACCGGCCCGCCATCATCGTTTACGATCAGCGCCGCGCCGGCATTTATCGCGTTGGCGGTTGGCGTATCGTCTTCATCTTTTTCGCCAATCGCGAGTGCGGACAAGGCCGATAGCAGCAGCAGACTAATGACAGCGATACGCGACAGCAGTTTGCGTTGCATACAAGGTTCTCCAAGGTATAGGCGCGCCAGACCGTCAAGACGGCTACCTAGTAGGATACGGGAGACCAGCAACTGGGGCAAGGCGGTATGCCGGGCGCAGGTCGCGCTGACCAGCTTGAAAACGAGTCGATAGGTTAGCTCAGTCGACGGTAAACTGGAGCAGCTCGAGGTCGCGATCAAAGTGCCGCTGCTCGCCGACGACAGTGCCGCTTTGGCTGGATATGCTGACGAAATCGTAGACGATCAGTTTGACCACGTAGTCGCCGACATCTAGTTGGGAAATGTCAAAGGAAAAGTGGTCCAAGGGCTCGCCCGAGATCACGGCGTCGAGCCAAAGTACTTTGTCGTTTTCGGCGTCGAACACTTGCAGCGACAAAGAGTAATCCTTGCCGATCGTCCGCCCCCACCAGAAGTAAAAGTCCAGCGACTCGCTTGACCGCTCAATATTATAGTTCGCCAACTGTGTGCCGCCATCGTAGTCAACGGCGAAGGGGCTGACATCTGTGATCAGCTCGCAGGGGAAGGCGCGATGCAGGACATACTCGATGATGCTCTCCGGCTCGTCCAGGTAACGCTTGCAAAGCGCAAAGCGCTCGGCCAGCCAATCTGTGTACAGGGGCATTGACCTTAAGTCGGTCTGCTGCGGATTGTAGATCAGCCAGATGCCGTTGGCGTTGGCGGTGATGGCGTCCAATGTAGCGTAGGTTGTGAACCCGCTCTGGATTACCGCTTCTTTATCTTCATCCATGGAAATATGCACGATGTGCGACCAGCGCGTCAGTACTTTTCGGTAATAATCGAGCGTCTTTCTTACCGTTATTCGCGCCTCAGGATGTACGCTCAGGATCAGTTCATTGTAGCCCGGCAAGCTGTCTGCTTCGTAAATGAAGTCTTGATAGCGCGGAATTTTATCCAGGTTTTGGATGCGCGCGCCAGTTGCGACGAGCAGGTCTTCCGAACGGTAGAAGACTGCAAAGGCGGCGATCCACACTGCCGCCAAGGGCAGCCGCAAGAGTTCCCAACCGGGCAGCAGCCGCAAACCTATGGCCAGGGCGCAACAGAAGGGCAAGACAAACACGCTCATATAGCGCATCTGCCATTCGCTGAATATGGCCGCCAGCTCGTTCGACAGCAGAATAAGCAGCAAGGTAACGACAGCGACAAAGACCAGGAACAATTCACCGGGTTTCAGCCGCCGATATCTTATGGCAGCCGCGCCGAGGGCCAGCGGTGGTATGAAAATGAGACCATTAGAAAAAATGCGCAAGATATGCAAAAGCGAGCCCAGCAGAGGCAGGCGCGTGTCGGCGACGTCGGGCCGCCCGGGAAAGCCCAGGATGGCGACCGGCAACCAAGGCAGGAATAATAAACCGGCCGCGACCATCAGCAGCGCCACCTTCAGCCAGAGACGGTTTTTCTTCGCGACGACCAGATGATAGAGGCCAAGCGCCGCCAACAGCATGATGCCGAAGTAATGGATGTAAAGCATCGCTGCCGCCGACAAAAATAAGGTTATCCAAGCTATACGCGAAGGCGCCCGCCCGGGCTGAATTACGCGCGCGTAGGACCAGATTAGCCAGCCCGACGTCATCGGCAGCAGGGTATACATTCTTGCCAAGTGGCTGTAGTAAAGAATATAGGCGAGGAAAACTGCAATGAAGAAGGCCGCGAGACCAAGCTCTTGATCGCCCGCAGAAGCGGCCAGACGATAGGTGACCGCCAAAGCAAGCAGTCCAAAATACACCGACAGCAGACGAAGCGTGAAGAGCTCAGAACCGGCCAGCGTCCGCCAGACATTGAGCAACACAAAATAGGCTGGCCCGTGCTGCGCGCTTTCAGCGATGACGTCGTCCACTGTCTGGCGCAAGCTGTACGGGGCGCCGGTGGCGCTATCCAGAATGCGATTCCAGGAGTTGTACTCGTCGTTGCCAATGGGAAAGCGCGTCAAGTTTGAGACAGCGGCCGCATAAAACATCAAAAGGCAAATGACCACTATCGCTAGCGGGACACATTTTCGGTCAAGCGTTCTCATGCCTTATCTCTCGACTACAAATCTGTGTAGCTCAACAGCGCGTTCAAAAGATCGGCTCTCGCTGACAAGGGTTCCCGATTGGGTAGCTCCGGTTTGACGATCATAAACAATGAGCTCAACAGAGTAGGCGCCGGCCGGCAAGCTCGAAATATCAAGCGCGCGCGCGTCAACGGGGTCGCCAGTGATAACGGCATCGAGCTGCTGGGCCTTTTCCCCCAGATCGTCAAAGACTTGCAGCGAGTAGGCGTACACCCCCTCATCGCTTTGCAGCCACCAGAGGTATACAGCAAGCTGGTCCGGCTTCTGCGCGAGCTCCGCGCCGCCCAGCCAAGCGCCATTATCGTATATAATCTCGAATCCCCGCCCGTCCGCGATCAAGCTGCACGGTATGGGAATCTTGACGAAGTAATCGATGACGCTTCGCTCAGTGTCAATGAAGCGACGACAGATCTGAAAGTGTTGCGTAAACCAATTTCGGTAGACCTCGAGCGAGTTCAAGTCCGTCTGCTGCGGATTATGAATCACCCAAATGCTATTGCTATTGTCGACAATGGCATCCAACGCAGCATAGGTCGATAGTCCGCTTTGAATTACCAGATTGCCCGAGGCGTCATAAGTGATATGCGCGACATGCGCCCAATCTGAAAGCACCCAGCGGTAGTATGCCAAGACCTTATAGTCGTCGACCATCGTATCCGGATGGAAACTTAATATGAGCGCATTCCGGCTGGGCAAGCTCTCGGCTTTGTAACGAAAGTCCTGATAAGATGGAACGGCGTCGCTATTCTGGTATTTTCGATTGGTAAAAACATTCAGTTCATCAGATTCGGCATAGACAAAGCAGCCCAGTATCCACAGGCCCACAAGCGCCGGGATGGCGAATTTGCGCGCGGGCAGCAGGGTCAGCCCTATTGCAATAGAGCAGACCAGCGGAACGGCGAGGATAATCGTGTAACGCAGGCGTCTGGCAGCCAATACCGGCGTGAATTCGTTGAGAACGATTATCATCACTAGAATGGAAATCGCGAGGAAGAGCAGATACCGCTGCGATGAGTTTAGCAGCCTGAACCGCAAGAGACATGCCGCCAGCGACACCACGAGGATCGGCGCCAATCCATTGGTATACACTTGCGCGACTGTCACGATGGAGTCGAAAAGAGAAAGATTCTCGCTAGGGATTCTCAGTTCTGTCCATCCGCGAACCACGACCGGCAACCAGGGAACAAATACGAGGCCCGCCACAATCATCGCCGCGCAAACCTGCAACCAGCGCTTGTCCTTCGCCGCGAAGAGCATGTGATACAGGCCTATTGCAGCCAGGACTATAATGCCGTAGTAGTGGACGTAAATCAGGGCGGCCGACGAAACGACAAGTAATGCCCAGCCCCAAGCCGACGGCGCTCTTGCAGCTGACATCGCTTTCCAGTAGGCCCAGGCGACGATGGCGACTAGCAACGAGAGCAATGAGTACATCCGAACGAGCTGCGCGTAAAATATCAGATAAGCGACAAAGGCTGTCAAGATCGCGGCGATTGTCGCTATGTCTCTGTTGCCCGAGATTGAAGCCAGCCGGCAAGCCCAGGCAATTGAGAGAATGCCGCAAAAGATGGAAAGAAGACGCAGCGAAAACAGATCACGCCCGGCGAATTTCTGCCAAATGTTTAGCAGGACGAAGTAAAGCGGTCCGTGCTGCGCGCTGCGCTCGCTGACGCTCGAAAGCGTCTCGGCGACCGTATAGGCAGGATCCATATAGGTCTTGAATAGATGCTGCTGCGAATTCCATTCGCTGTGGGAGATGGGTTCCGCTTTGAGATTCGCAACGCCAAGAAAGTAAACGGCAAACAGACAAGCGGCAACGAGCAGACCATGCACCCTCTGGTTACCCTTTCCGGCCACAATTTGTCCTCATTTTCTCCGCCCGCGCGGCAACAAAGCCCTGGCGCGGCGCCAACTCGATATGCGCTAGCCTACAGTAGAATCATTTCGTCGGCAATATAACCGGCGTCATCCTGACCGTATGAAGAGAAGCTCGCGCAATGCGGACAGAAGTTGATATGGCGACAGCGCAGGTATAAGGGTTATCTTTCAGAAATCTCAAAACCTAGCAATTTCACCGCGCGCTCAAAATCACTTGTCGCGCGCCCTGGTACACTCTGGCGAGATTCAAAGTGATACACGATTAGATCGACCTGATATTCGCCCGCAGCCAGATCCGCCAAGTCAAACTCAAAGACGTCAATTGGCTCGCCGGAGATAACAGCGTCCAACTGGCGAACTTTCTCCACGGCCTGGTCAAAAACCTGAATGGACAGCGAATAGTCTTTGCCGTAGGTTTTGTCCCACCGAAGATAAATCTCGAGCTCACTTTCATTCTGAATTGTTATCGCGTTTCCCAATACAAAGCCGTTATCGTAGTGAACGGTAAATGCTGACTCGCTGTTAATCAGCTCGCAAGGAATCGAATGGTTGACGTAATAGTCGATACTGGTGGACTCCGCCTCATGGTAGCGCTTGCACCACTTAAAGTGTTCAAGGAACCATTCGCTGTAAACTGGTAAATCAGTCAGAGTAGTTTGTTCCGGATCATGGATAACCCAGACTGCCTTGCTGTTGGCTGCGATGGCATAAAGCGATCCATATTTGGCATGGCCGCTCTGAATAAGAAGCTCGTCATTTGCGTCGTATGTGATGTGCGCGATATAGGCCCAGTCTGGCAGCATCTTGCGATAATAATCCAGCGTTTTGCTAGCCGACAGAACCATGTCGGCGTGAAAACTCAAAATGAGCTCGTCGCGCCCCGGAATCTTTTCAGATTCGTAAATGAATTCCTGATAACGAGGTATCTTCCTTGTCTCGTGCTGCAAGATATTGGTAAAAGTCGCGTAGTCGTCCGTACCCAGGTAGTAGAAGAATGTCAAACACCAACACGCAAGAAGGCCAATCCGCAGCGTTTTCCATGATTGCAGTTTCCGCAGCGCAATGACAACCAGGCAACAGTATGGCACGGCAAGAACCAACACGTATCTCATCCGGTTTTCCACCAGCACCGGCGCCGCTTCGTTGAGGGCAAACAGGGTAATTGCCACAAAAAGAGCGACGAATCCCAGATACCTTTCGGCGACAGTCATCCTTCTGAAACCGACTAGCGCCAGCCCGGCTACGAAAGGAGCAACAGGCAGGATTCCGTTGGAGAGAATAGACACAACCGCGCGCATTGCGTCAACAAATGTTAGCCGCGCAGTTGCCGCGCCCTGGTCCAGCTGATGTTCTACAAGTCCGCTAAGGACGATCGGAATCCAGGGCACGAATACCAGGATTCCGGCAGCTAATGCCGCCAGGATCAGCCACCATCGTCTGTGCCTGGTGAAACATGCGATATGGTACGTTCCGATAGCAGCTACAATTAGACCGCCCAAATAATGAATATATGGAAGCAGCGCGATGGCTATGATAAGCAATACCCATGCCCACGGGCGCTGCGACTTGGATCGTCTGACTATCCAGTACGACCACAACGCCAAACCTGTGGCGAACAGGAGTAAGGAGTACATTCGCAGATACTGGACAAAGAACGTGTAGAACGCAAGGAATGACAAGACCCACGCCGCCGCCGCCGCATCGCCGCGCTTTCCGAAAATCAGCGCCAGTCGATATATCATCGCGACCGACATGACGCCAAACAACACCGAGAGGAGGCGCAGCGAAAACAGGTCAGAGCCCGCCAACTTATGCCATACGTTAAGAATTAGAAAATAGAGCGGTCCGTGTTGGGGGCTGAGTATAGCAACGCTCTGGATCGTCTCAGGAATTGTGCGCGAGTGCGTCAGCCATACGGGTTCAACATGGTTTAGCGTCCTGAATTCGTCGTTTCTGATTGGATCAGTCTTGAGATTGGCGACGCCGTAGGCAAATACAAAGCACAGACAGAACAGCGTAGCAAATGCGCTCAGATTCGAACTCTTTGACCAGACCATGCCCTAAACCCCTTTGAGACGCCCACTGCAAATCCGCGACTTCATTCTAGCCGATAACGATGACCGGCGCAGGAGATGGGAGCTGCCGAAAAGCAGTAAGCTGCGCACGCGCCAAGACCCGCCAAGTTAGCTGGTCGCGCGCTTGACGTTTGCGCTACGCCCGCGTCTGGGCAAATAGCCGGGCTTCGGTATTGCGGGGGAGCGAGAAGGTCCCGCAGAATTAGTGATTGTGAACGCGTTGACAGGGGATTCACTCGGGGATGGAAAAACTGAGAATATCGACTTCCCGTTCAAATGCCAGGTTGTCCTGCAGAGACACGCCGGGCTGGCTGAGCATCGACTCTCTGTCGTAAACAATTAGCTTGGCGACATAGTCGCCCGGCGCCAAGCCAGCTAAATCAAAAGTAGCGAAGTCGATGGGATCGCCGCTGATTACCCTGTCCAGTTGCCCTACCTTTTCCACCTCGTCGTTGAACAACTGCACAGTGAAGGAATAGGTAGCGTCTATCGTTCGCAGCCATCGCAGATATATCGAAAGCGAATCAGAATCCTGCTCATATATGAAGTTTGCCAGCTCGGCGCCGTTGCTGTAACTGACTTCAAAGGGCTTTGCATCCTTGATCAGGTCACAGGGAATGTTCCGCTTCAAATAAAAATCGATGACGACCTCTGGCTTGTCGAGAAAGCGATTGCAGTTTTGGAAATGATCTGTCAACCATTCGGCAAAGCTGCCCATTGCTGAGAGTGACGACTCCTCGGGATTGTGAGCAATCCAAATCCCGCGACTATTCTCCGCGATTGCGTCGAGCGAGGCGTATGTCGACAGCCCGCTTTCTATGACGAACTCTCCATCTTCGTCCCTAGAGACATGCACAACATCGGACCAGTCAGACAGCCGCAGCCGATAATAGGTCAGGAACGCGTACCGTGAAACTGGCGCGCTTGGATGAAAACTCAGAATTGGCTCGTTATGGCCCGGCAGTCTATGCGCTTCATAAATGAAAGCCTGATAGTGCGGGATGCTCAAGCGGGCGCGCGAACTCTGGTTGGTGTACACCGCCAGATCATCCGAATCTGAAAATAGAGCGGAGGCGACGATCCAAATCAAGAGCGCTGAAGCAAGAAGCAGCCTGGATGAAGTAAGCCGGTTCAACGCGATAGCCAAGGCGCAACATAAGGGCACAGAAAGTATGATTGAGTATCTCATGCGGCGCTCGGTGAGGATCGGCGTGATTTCATTCAGGAGCAGGAGAGACATCAAAACGATAGCCGCTATGATCGCGAGATAAGTTTCTGCCGGGTTTAGACGCCGGTGAAGTATCAGTAGAGCCGCGGCGGCGAGCAGCGGCAAAAACCAAAGTCCATTGGAAAAAATGCGAAATATGGTCAGAGCAGCCTCAGGGAAGGCCAGGACGGTGTCCGCCAAAACAGCTTGACTTTGGCTATAACTTCGTAGAAATACGGGCATCCAAACGGCAAATAAAGAACAGCCGACAGCCATCACTGTGGTTGCCATGAACCAGCGTTTGTTTTTGGGAACGAAAAAGACGTGGTGGATGGCGACGGCTGCCAATAGCAGGGCGCCGAAGTAGTGAACAAACAGCAGCGCTGACACTGATGCAAATAGACAAAGCCATTGCCAGCGGAAGGCTCGCTTCCCGGCCACCGTTCGCCAATAAGACCAAAGCAGCCAGCCGCCGATCAGCAGCAAAAGCGGATACACTCTTGCGATTTGAGAATAGTAATGAAGATAGGCCAGAAAGGCCAAGATCAGAGGAGCGGAAAGCGCGATCAAACTGTTCCCGGTTAATGACGCCAGACGATAGACAATACAGATTGTGGCAAGACTGAAAAATACGGAGAGCAGGCGCGCCAAGAATAAGTCGTCGCCAACCAAGATCCGCCAGGCGTTCAATACGACGTAATAGCCGGGACCATGTTCCGGGCTGAGGAGGGACACGCTCTCAATTGTCTGGAGCAAGTCATAGGACTTGTCGTATGTGTTGCTATACAGGTGCTTAACGCTGTCGAGATCGTCTACGGTCGCCGGCCTGCCCTTAAGCTGCGTCGCGTTGATCGCGTAGAAAAGCAAAAGAATCAGGACGAGAAACGATTTATGTTGGCTCATGGAGTCGAATTCTTCGCTGCTGTATACAGTATTGGTCGCGACGAGTAACAATCGTATGCCAGTTTAGCATTGGTCTAAGGCGAAAACGACCGAACGCAGATCCAATGCCAAGCAAGAAGTTTGTCTCGCGTATCAAATCGGCTTGCCAAACCAAGCCAATCGCCACGGCATCGTCTCCAAAGCGGAACCTCCTGCGACAGTTAGCTTGGCTAACAGGCTTGGGAAAGAGGCTGTCCCGTAGATTGTCACTGCTATTTTCACACGCAAGCACTGATATCTTCTGGCATTTTCGATATGCCCGCGTAAATGAAACTGTTTTCAAGAGATTAAGTCAAAATGTAGATAATGTCAGACTATATGCGAGATGCTTCTCTTAATATATGGTAAACTCCTGCTACGCAATTTATCCTGGAGCGCTCTGCTGTAGATCGCTTCCCTATAGTGGGATTATCGCATTGCAGATTAAGACTAGAAACAAGACCCTTGTAGCCTACATGCTGCTGGCTCTGTCCTGGCATTTCGGGTTTTCCAGAACCAGACTTACCGCGACCTGAATCATCGGATTTACAACCTCTTGCTCTGCGCTATTCTGATGGTCTTGTCTATCTTAGCCAAACCCAGCTTCGCATTGGCGCTTGTTCCTGGATGCATTCTTTTTGCGTTCTGGAGGACGTTGCGGCGCGGGCGCGTAGATTGGACTCTACTGGCGCTCGGCGTTATCATTCCGGCGACACTTATGCTGGGGCTGCAGGCGACGATTTCATATGTTAACTTCGACGATGGTTCATCTATCGAAATTGGATTCTTGACGTTTATGCAATTGCTTGTGCCAACCTGGAGGATTCCAATACAACTCCTGCTTTCAATCGTGTTTCCCCTGGGCGTAGGTCTGCTGTATGCAAAGCAGGCGAGACGAAGTCTTTTTTTGAACTTTGCGTGGACCGTTTTTTTCTGCGCGATCATGGTCACCTACTCGCTCTATGAGTCAGGACCACGAATGAAGCACGGTAATTTCAGTTGGACCAGTTACAACGCCGTTTTTCTACTGATGTTCGCATCGACTCTGTTTCTGTTGGAGCAATACGCGCGGGAACTGCGACATGGTTATGGCAGTTTGCAGGCATTCGGCCTCAGATTTTCGAGACGGTTCGCCTGTGCCTCGCTTCTATTTGGCTTACACATCATTTCGGGGATAGCGTACAGCCTAAGGTTTCTGACTCACGAGTTTCTATGACCGGCTTTCGGGCAAGAACGGTGGCGGAGCAGAGATGCGTTGGCAGCGGCATACTCTCCCTCACCGAAACCATTGCCATTGCATCTGCGCTCACGCGCTTAACTGCCGTGCTTTCAATGGTTGTCCGCAATCGCTTGTCTGGTCTCTCGCACGTTGCCGCTGCCTGGAACGTGATGCGCTCTACCGCCCCGCGCTTGCTACATTGTCCGGCTTGGGCAGCAGTCCAGAGTCATCAAGAAAGGCCGCATAGCGCCTGGCTTGCTCGTATGTGCCCGTTGCCACAAGATGGACGCCGTCAAGTTCCCAATAGCTGCTGTTTACGGGAAAGTCCTCCGCCAAATCGATGTAAGGTATGGCCATTTCCACAGCGATTTGTCGTATGACGGCGTTGTGCTCGGCGATTGACTGTTTCCACAGTTGCGGACGATCGGCTTCCACGTTGTAAATCCATGACGAGACTACCGGCTGCACATTATTGGCCAGCGCCAGTGTCATGAGATTGCGAATGTTGCGCTCAAAATAGATTGGAGCATTTGCGACCAGGCGATTTGCCAGCGTGTTGGCGCCGGGATCGCGCAAACACCGCACCCGCGATGGCTCAAATGCGGAATCCAGCGCCAAGGGATTGCTCATCCAGCCCAAGGAAATCGCTATCAAGCGGTACAGGGCAGAGACCGGAAGCGCTGCATTGCGTTCAACATACAACCCTCGATTCCCGTTTAGGCCGCGCTGTGGATTGAGGCCGCGATAGCAGTCCTCGCTGAGCCGTTCACGCACGACTAGATCGTTGAGGGCGCCATAATAGATCAGCATGTCCGGCTCGAGTTCAAGCACGCGGAATGCAAAACTGGCGAGTATTTCCCAGGACGTGTAGCCGCTAACACCGGCATTGATGACTTCGACATTGCCGTAACCGTAGGTATCGCGCAGGATCGCCTGCAAAAAGGCCGGGTAGGATTCTTCCTCTGTAGTGCCCGTGCTATAGGTCGTTGAGCCGCCGACGGAAACAATGCGGTAGGCGCCTTGGGGTTTGGGAATCGCAATCTCCGGTCCCCGGTAGCCCAGGTCATTGTGCCCTTCGTAGGCAGGATCGGGCACATAGCTAATGTAAGGCACAGGCATGATATTGCTCTGCAGGGCGCGGACCTCCTCGAGCGTATAGAGATACATGATCTTTTGATCGCGGCTGCCGGCGGCGCCAAGATAAGCGCGCATTAAGATCTCAATAGTCAGCAGAGATATTACGATGCTAATAGCTATCCAGGACACAACTCGCACAGCGGCGCGGATGCTTTCAGTCGCGCCCAAATGCAGATGCGCTTGCAGGAGCAAGCCGGTAATGCCCATAACCATCAGCACAACAGTGAAGAGAGCAATCGTCACAAAGACCGGGTGCGTCGCAAATACCTTGATCGGCTGGCTGATCGTGACCTCACTGCCATCCATAAGCATGACTTGAAGCGTCGGCTCTGTCTTTTCGTCGATGCAAAGTGTCTTTTCGCCAGCTGCAGGCGAAAGCTCGTCATTTACCAGGACGCGCTGCGTGTTCATGACATCCCACTGCATGACGAGACACTCGCCCGGGAAAAGAATATCGCTGCGGCTGACCGTCAGGCTAACAGTGATGTCGGAGTGCGCAACACTCTTAACGAGCGGCGCGGGATTGCTATACCAGAAGACAAAACCGATTACCAATAGCAGGGCGAAACCCAGACATAGAATCCACCATTGGAATGCACGACGAAGCATTGATGCCCAATCACGTATCTGGCTCACGAGAGTCTGATGTAAGTCTACTCCTCCGGGCGAGTGGTATCAACAACTATTGTCGGCGATGTTTCAACTGTAGCAGCATGCGCAAAAAAAAGAGGGCAGGAACAGGGCAGAGAAATGTTGGCGACGGCATACTCTCCCACATCGTCTCCAATGCAGTACCATCTGCGCGCGCGAGCATAGTCGGGATGGATCCGGCTGGTGTGCTGCTACTCTGAGCGCGTCCGCCCGCCTGCAAAACGCGCGTCAATCAGCTGTAAGCTGCCTCCACCAGGCGATGACGAGCCGAGCTAGGGCCGGCAGTACGCTAGTCAGCCGATTGCCCCAGCAGAAATTCCTCCGCCGCCACGGCGCGTTCATGGACGTGCGCGACCAGATCGTCAGTGGCAAGGCGCAACGCTCCGATAGCATCCGCGTTGTCCGTTTCTTCAAGGTAAGCCGCCAGCATCTGATAGTTCGCCTCGTAAATAGAAACCATGCGTTCGGGAGTGAAGACTTCGCTGCTTATCCGCGCGACTTCTTCGCGGTAGGCTCGCTTGTAGGTCTCGTCAGCGAGCAGGAATCCGATGAGGGGCCAGCGGTCAGGGTCAATGTCGAGGTCAAGGCTCAGCGCTGTGCCAAAGTTGGGTACCGCCAGGCGCATGGCGCGGATGTTTTGGTCAGCCAAACCCGCGATCCCCGCCTGCAACGCAATGTTGTTGTCCCAGGGGATCCACACCAATTGCCCGCTGGTCGCATCGGCGTAGAGGTAGTAGTTATGCGCCACGACGCCGTAAGTGTCCCAGTTCTGCAACAGCGTATTCGCCGCCAGCCAGCGCAGAAAGCCGGCGACATCAAACACCGCTTCGAGTCCAGCGCGCCAGACGTTCGGATCGCTCAGCCGCGATTCAGCATGCAACGCATCGAATACCGCAAGCACATCGTCGTAGCCGCTATCGCGATTGGTTTCTTTGTCAAAACTAACTTTATCAAAGCTGCCGAAAGCGAATGTCGCGCCATCTCCGGCGGGTTTGTACATATTGCCGTCATCATCGTCGAATTGCGTTTCGATAAGGGTATCGTCGGGAAGTTCGATCGCCGTGTAAAGCCCCCAATACTGCGAGCCTTCGCCGTCACCTTTGTCAACGTGAACCGCATAGTAGGATGTTTGCGGCGACGGTACGCCAGCGTCGCGAAAGATGTCGGCAGTTACTTTTTCGCGCTGCAGCGACGGATCAAAGAAGTTATTGTTGGAGAAGCTCAACTGCTTGAAGCCGTAGAAGCGCTGGTTATCCAGCGTGGGATGTTCGTCTTCAAATTCGTCGAAATCGAGCTTAAAGGGCAAGTCATCGCGTCCGTCCGCCCAGCCCATGGCGAGCGTGGAATTGCCCTTATAGCGAAAGCCCACTTCCCACCAGGTCTCGCCATTGAAGGACACCGTAATTGGCGTCCAGATGGGGTTCCGAGAGGCGAGCTGCATGCGCTCCATGTCAGGGTTTCGGCCTGGCGCCAGGAAGGAGATTCCGGCTTGGCCCGCGCCGGCCGGGACGCTGGCGCCACCGGGCATGGGCAGCGCCGCGAACAGCTCGCTGACTTCCACATCAAGCTCTTGCGCCGCAGCGTTGATATCGGGCATTAGTCGCATGGCTACCATCAGCTGCTCTTCGCTGCGGTCGAGTTGTTCAGCTATCTGCGCCATCATCGCTTGCATCTGTCGAGGATTGCCCGCTCCAAAACCGCCTCTTTCGTTGGTTCCGCGCTCGCCATAGATTGCGACCATGTCCGCTTCTTCCGCCGCCCAGGCTTCCGGTGTGAATGTGATGTAAATCTCGTTGATGCGGTCGTCGGGCAGGACAAGGTCGTAGTTTGCTGGTACGCGGCTGCCGTGCGATTCAGTTGTCCACCCGGCCGGGCGTTCAGAAGTTTGAGCTGATGATGGCAGCGCCGCGGCGATGAGTAGTAGCCAAGCCAGCAACGCAATGGCAAAAACTCTTGCTGAAAGTCCGGAACGATGGTTCGCCATATTACTCGTCCTCTTCTATATGCCAGACCCGCAAGCGCGCGTTCTGGCTCTTGATACTGATCCGGCTAATGGATACGCGCGCGGGCCTGATGCCGGTGCGTTCGAAAATGTCGGCAAAGAGTTCTTTTCGTCTCCCCGGATGCAGCAATTCAAGGTTGTCGTAGGACAGTCTGAAACTCACGCGAGTCCGCATCACGCGGCTGAATTCCAAAAGTGACAAGGTAGCCAGAATCGCGAGATTTACGGCGGCGACCTCTTCCCAAGTGCCAAAGGTCATCAACATCGCGTTGACAAGGGACAGGGTTATGGTTGCGAAGAGGTACGTCATATCCCGCACTGAAATCGCCACAGTGCGAAACCGCAGCAAAGAAAAGATCGCGAAGATGCCGAAACCGACACCCAGGCTAATTTCGGCCCGCACTAGCAGCCGTATCACCACATATACCAGGGAGCCGCCAACGATCATGGCGAGCGCGTAATTGCGGCTGGGTTTGCGCCTCCAATAGAGCGCGGCAATCAGTAGGCTTATTATCCCTAGGTTGATGCCGAAATGTAACCAGTACTCCAGGACGAATTGCATATTCCAGCCTCGTTCAAAAAGTCAGAATCCGCTGGGACTATATACAAGCGATGTCATCAAACTATGAGAGGAATGTAAAAAGTGTGTAATCCAGCGAGCGGCGAACAGAGCGCTGCTACCAAATCATCTGTCTAAATCAAAAAGAGGGTGGAGCAAGGCAGAGAAGTGTTGGCGACAGAGCAATCGCACCAAGAAATGAAAGGTGAATAGAATGGGTTCATCAATACGGATGAGGAGAGCCCGAGATGAGCCCAAGTGGCATAGCGGAGGCCTTTGCCAGTTTAGAAGATCCGCGTCGCGAACATGGTCAATTACACCCGTTGCTGGATATCATCATCATCGCGATCTGCGCGGTGATCAGCGGCGCCGAGACCTGGGTGGACATTGTTGATTTTGGCGAGGATAAAGAGGAATGGTTAAGGGGATTTTTAGAGTTGCCTAACGGTATTCCTTCGCACGATACATTTGCCCGCGTCTTCCAACTATTAGACCCTCAGCAGGTACAGTTGTGCTACCAAGATTGGATTAGCAGCATCAAGCCAGTATTAGCTGAAGGCGATATTGTGGCAATAGACGGCAAGACGATGCGGCGCAGCCATGATCGTAGGCAAGGAAAGAGCGCCTTGCATCTGTTGCATGCCTGGTCAGTGGAAGCCGGCTTGGTCTTGGGCAAGCGCGCTGTGGACGCGAAAAGCAATGAGATACCTGAAATTCCCGAATTGCTGAAATTGCTGTATTTGAAAGGCTGTATCGTGACTTTGGACGCGATGGGCTGTCAGAAAGACATCGTGAAGTCTATTGTTAGCGAGCACGGAGCGGATTATGTCATAGCCTTAAAGGAAAATCAGGGCAGTTTGTACGATGCAGCCCAGTCCCTTTTCGCTTATGCGGATGACCGCCATCCGCGCTTGATAGGTCAATATAGTCACAACGAAGAAATCAGCAAGCCGCGTGGTCGTGTCGAGCGCCGGGTCTGTGAAGTGATGACCGATGCCGCTGTCTTGAATGACTTAAGCCAGCAAGAAGGCTGGACGCGCTTGCAGTCGCTAGTCCGCGTCCAACATGCCCAATTACTGGATGGGCAGTGGCAAAACACGCAGACGCGCTATTTTATCTCCTCTTTACAAGGGAAGGATGCCAATCAACTCCAGCGAATAATTCGTTCGCACTGGCACATTGAAAATAAACTCCATCGGGTCTTGGATGTGACCTTTCGGCAAGACGACAGCCGTATTCGTGTAGGACACAGCCCAGAAAATTTCGCTGTGCTACAGCATATCGCCTTGGCTTTGCTCAAAAAACACCCCAAAAAAATCAGCCTGCGGCGCAAGCGATTACAGTCAGCGCGGAACGATAAGCTTCGATGGCAAATCCTCAAAGCATTTTCCGAATAGTGGTGCGATTGCTCTGTGTTGGCGACGGCATACTCTCCCACATCGTCTCCAATGCAGTACCATCTGCATTTGCGAGCCTATCTGCCGAAACAGTGATGGGCCCGGGTGAGCCAATGCACTTTTGGACAGACCAGGCGCGCAGGCCCAACTTCCATCGCGGACCCACGCGCGGTAAGCAGATGGCTAGCCGGCGGTATGCTCCAGCAGAAATGCTTCGGCCGCGTCGGCCCGCTCATTTACATGCGCCACCAGCTCGTCAGTTGCAGCGCGCAAAGCGTCAACCGCAGCTGACTCTTCAGATTCGTCGAGGTAATCGGCCAGCATCCGGAAATTCGTCTCATAGATCGGCTCAATACGTTCCGGCGCAAATACGTCGGCGCTGATGTGCGCTACCAATTCAAAGTAGCGTTCAGCGTAAACCTCGTCCTCGAGCAGGAAGCCGATCAGTGGCCACACTTCGGCTGTAATCTCCTCAAGCGAAAATGTCCAAGCAGACTGGTCCCCAGCACCGGGGCCGCCCGGGTCCCCTCGCCCACGTCCAGGACCTTGGCTGCCGTCGTCCATAGCTTCATTGTTATCCCAGGGGATCCAGACTAACTGTCCGCTGGCGCTATCAGCGTAAAGGTAGAAATCTTTCGCCATCGTACCGTAGGTGTCTCGCTTCTGAACGAACCGATTTGTCGCCAGCCAGCGCAGGAAACGTTCCACATCGAATACCGCTTCCAGTTCTTCCCGCCAGGCAACAGGATTACTTAAGCGTGTCTCGGCGTGCAGGGCTTCAAAGAGCGCTAGCACATCTGCAAATTCGGACTGTCGGTTGGTGCGCTTGGGAAAACTCTCCTCGGTGAAGCTGTCAGCAGCAAATGTTGCACCGCCACCGGAAGGCTTGTACATATTCCCATCGTCGTCGGCGAATTGCGTTTCAATCAAGGTATCGTCCGGCAGTTCAACAGCCGTGTAGAAGCCCCAAGGTTGAAAGCCTTCGCCATCTCCATTGTCGATGTAAACCGCGTAGAAGGCGGTTTCCGCTGCTGGCACGCCGGCTGCGCGAAAAACATCGGCCGCCACCTTCTCCCGCTGCAGCGAGGGATCCCCAAAATTATTGCCGAAGCCCAGCTGTTTGAAGCCATAAAAGCGTTGATTGTCTAACTCGGGATTCGCGTCCTCAAATTCGTCGAAGTCCAACTTGAACGGCAGGGCGGTCGCATTAATGCCCCAACTCATGCTGAGGGCTGTATTGCCTTTGTAGCGGAAGCCGACTTGCCACCAGGTTTGACCGCCAAATTCTACGGTAACGGGTACCCAGATTGGGTTTCTTTGACCGGGGCCACCACCGGTCCGCCCCGGTCCGCCTTGGCCGCCACCACGACCAGCGCCAGCCGGAGGTCTGAACCCTTCCGGCAACGCTAACACCTCGATAAGCTGATCTGCATCGATTTCGAGAGCTTCGGCGACGGCATTGAAGTCGGGCAGCAGGGCAATGGCAGCCTGCACGGTTTCCTCGCTGCGATCAAGCTGCGCCGCGAGATCTGTAAGATTTAGCTGGGGTAGACGTCCGTAAGCACGCCCGCCGGGACCACCATTTCCGCGGCCATCACCGGCGCCGCGCTCGCCATAGATTTCGACCATGTCCGCCTCTTCCGCCGCCCAGACCTCCGGTGAGAACGTGATGTAAATCTCGTTGATGCGGTCGTCGGGCAGCACAACTTCATAGTTGGCTGGGATGCGGTTGCCGTGCGATTCAGTTGTCCACCCGGCCGGGCGTTCGGCGGTCTGCGCTGATGTTGGCAGCGCCGCGGTGATCAGCAATAGCCAAGCCAGCAACGCAAGGGCAAAAGCTCTTGCTGATAGTCCAGTACGATGGTTGGCCATGTTATTCGTCCTCTTCTATATGCCAGACCCGCAAGCGCGCGTTCTGGCTCTTGATACTGATCCGGCTAATGGATACGCGCGCTGGCCTGATGCCTGTGCGTTCGAAGATGTCAGCGAATAGTTCTTTTCGTCTCCCTGGATGCAGCAATTCAAGGTTGTCGTAGGACAATCTGAAACTGACGCGAGTTCGCATCACGCGGCTGAATTCCAAAAGTGACAAGGTAGCCAGAATCGCGAGATTTACGGCGGCGACCTCTTCCCAAGTGCCAAAGGTCATCAGCATCGCGTTGACAAGGGACAGGGTTATGGTTGCGAAGAGGTACGTCATATCCCGCACTGAAATCGCCACAGTGCGAAACCGCAGCAAAGAGAAGATCGCGAAGATGCCGAAACCGACACCCAGGCTAATTTCGGCCCGCACCAGCAGCCGTATCACCACATATACTAGAGAGCCGCCAACGATCATGGCGAGCGCGTAATTGCGGCTGGGTTTGCGCCTCCAATAGAGCGCGGCTATCAGCAGCGAAATTACGATAAGATTTATACCGAATTGGAGCCAGTATTCGAGAATCACGTCCATATTTGGGAATCCTTTACAGGTCGCACAGTTGTCCGGAGAATGCCTGAGGACTTCACCCCTCCGGTTGTGAAATGTGTGCGGGGGCGGCGGAAATCGCCGAGACAAAGGAATTATACTGGAGAATATCGGGGGAGTCGTAAACGAACTGTAAAACTATTTTACTGGGGCATGAACGCAGGTGGCATAACAAGAACGTGAATGAAGACTTACTTAGCAAAAGAGGGCAGGAACAGGGCAGAGAAGTGTTGGCGACGGCATACTCTCCCACATCGTCTCCAATGCAGTACCATCTGCGCTCACGGGCTTAACTGCCGGGTTCGGGATGGATCCGGGTGTACCCCCGCGGCTCTAGCCACCAACACTGCTCTGCCCTGCTCACACCCTCAGGGTCAAGATCAGCTCATAATCAACACTTAGGCACTACCACTCGCTCGTTCCACATAAGCCCGATACACCGCACCATAGTACGGAAAGCCCTCGACCATTAGTACGGGTCAGCTACACGCATTACTGCGCTTACACCCCCCGCCTATCTAACTGGTAGTCTCCCAGCGGTCTTACTTGGTTATACCAATGGGGAATCTCTTCTTGAGGATGGCTTCCCACTTAGATGCTTTCAGCGGTTATCCGGCCCGAAGGTCGCTACTCAGCTATGCCGCCGGCGCGACAACTGAAGCACGAGCGCTTCGTCCACCCCGGTCCTCTCGTACTAGGGGCAACTCCTCGCAAATTCCCAACGCCCACAGCGGATAGAGACCGACCTGTCTCACGACGGTCTGAACCCAGCTCACGTACCGCTTTAATGGGCGAACAGCCCAACCCTTGGGACCTTATTCAGCCCCAGGATGCGATGAGCCGACATCGAGGTGCCGAGCCTTGCCGTCGATTTGAACTCTTGGGCAAGACTAGCCTGTTATCCCCGGGGTAGCTTTTATCCGGTAAGCTACGGTCATTCCACTCTGTGCCGTAGGATCACTAAGCCCGACTTTCGTCTCTGCTCGACTTGTCAGTCTCGCAGTCAAGCTGGCTTCTGCCTTTACACTCTACGATGGGTTTCCATTCCATCTGAGCCAACCTTTGGGCGCCTCCGTTACTCTTTCGGAGGCGACCGCCCCAGTCAAACTGCCCACCTGCCACTGTCCCTAGCACTGTGAATGCTCAGGTTAGGGCCAAAGCCCTACCAGGCTGGTATCTCAACATTGACTCCACACACGCTGACGCGCGCGCTTCCACGTCTCCCAGCTATCCTGCACAAGTAGCGCCCTAACGCAATGGCAAGCTACAGTAAAGCTCCACGGGGTCTTTTTGTCCTGCTGCGGGTAATACGCATTTTTACGCATACTTCAATTTCGCCGGGTCCCCTGCTGAGACAGTGCTCCACTCGTTACGCCTTTCGTGCGGGTCGGAACTTACCCGACAAGGAATTTCGCTACCTTAGGACCGTTATAGTTACGGCCGCCGTTCACCGGGGCTTCATTTCGCTGCTCTCACAACTCCACTTAACCTTCCGGCACTGGGCAGGCGTCAGCCCCTATACTTCAGCTTGCGCTTTTGCAGAGACCTGTGTTTTTGGTAAACAGTCGGCAGAGCCTTTTCACTGCAACCTGGCTCTTACACCAGGCGATCCTTCTCCCGAAGTTACGGATCCATTTTGCCTAGTTCCTTAGCAGAGGTTCTCCCGTTCGCCTTCGTATTCTCTACTCGTCTACCTGTGTCGGTTTGCGGTACGGTCGGCATGCTTCAACATCAATACAGCTTTTCTCGTCCCATGGATACTGTCACTTCTTGCCCTAAGGCACGGCTTCACGGCATCTCACCGCTTACCACCTCAATCCACTCAGAGGCTGACTCTACCACAAGCTGCCGCATTCACTCCACATACCGGTACGGGAATATTAACCCGTTGTCCATCGCCTACGCTTCTCAGCCTCGGCTTAGGCCCGACTAACCCGACGCGGACTGACCTTCCGTCGGAAACCTTAGACGTCCGGCGAATAGGGTTCTCACCTATTTCTCGCTACTCATGCCAGCATTCGCACTCCTGATCGCTCCAATGCGCCTCACAGCACACCTTCCCCGCTATCAGAACGCTCCCCTACCATAACTCTCGTTATCCCTGTCTTCGGTAGTATGCTTTAGACCCGTTACATTATCCGCGCAAATGCGTTTGACTAGGGAGCTGTTACGCACTCTTTAAAGGATGGCTGCTTCTAAGCCAACCTACTAGCTGTCTCAACACACTCACCTCGTTTTACACTTAGCATACATTCCGGGACCTTAGACGAGGGTCTGGGTTCTTTCCCTCTCGACTACTTAACTCATCTCAAGCAGTCCAACTGCTGTGATCGGCATGACGGCATTCGGAGTTTGTTTGGGTTCAGTAAGCTTGACGCCCCCTAGCCCATACAGTGCTCTACCTCCGACACCCAACTCACAACGCTAGCCCTAAAGCTATTTCGGGGAGAACAAGCTATCTCCAGGCTCGTTTGGCATTTCACCTCTAACCACAACTCATCCCCCGATTTTGTAACATCGGTGGGTGCGGACTTCCATTACGTGTTACCGTAACTTCTTCCTGGCCATGGTTAGCTCGCCTGGTTTCGTGTCTAATATGCGCCACTTAACCGCCCTCTTCAGACTCGGTTTCCCTGCGCCTGCGACTGTCTCTGTCTTAAGCTCGCCACGCACATTAACTCGCTGGCTCATTCTCCTAAAGGCACGCCGTCAGGATGATCTCTCATCCCTCCGACCGGTTGTAAGTACACAGTTTCAGATTCTATTTCACTCCCCTCGCCGGGGTTCTTTTCACCTTTCCCTCACGGTACTAATGCGCTATCGGTCATCTCGTGTATTTAGCCTTGGAGGGTGGACCCCCCTGTTTCGCACAATGTTAGCGTGTATCGTGCTACTCAGGATACTCGACACTGCGTTCTCTTACGCCTACGGGCCTCTCACCCTCTTCGGACGACCTTCCCAGATCGTTCGGCTTCCAGTTTCCGCAGTTTATTCAAGTCCTACAACCCCATACACCGTGGCATATGGTTTGGGCTAATCCGCTTTCGCTCGCCACTACTCGCAGAATCTTCTCTTTTCCTCGCCCTACTTAGATGTTTCAGTTCGGACGGTTCCCCTACCGCTCTCGCGGGATGACGGCATTTGAACGCCGCCGGGTTTCCCCATTCGGACATCTTCGACTCTTACGGTCTTATACACCTCATCGAAGCTTTTCGCAGTATAACACGTCCTTCTTCGGCACGAGATGCCTAGGCATCCACTGTGTACCCTTAATCGCTTTCCGTACTATCGTACGGTGTTTCCGGCTCATCTGGCACGCGCTTATAGGTATTACCTTCGCGTTGATTATTCTACTGTTAATTTGCACTCGCCCGCCAAAGCTGACGACTGGCTCGGGATCTTGAATCCCCGGTTGCGCGCGAGACAATCTCATGCGCAACCCACAACTCAACATCCCGCCCCTAATTTGGAGATAAGGGGACTCGAACCCCTGGCCTCGTCAGTGCGATTGACGCGCTCTCCCAACTGAGCTATATCCCCGCGTCAAGACAAGCCGGCCGGCCCTTGCTGCCCTGTGGAGACAAGGGGACTCGAACCCCTGACCTCCTCGGTGCAAGCGAGGCGCTCTCCCAACTGAGCTATGTCCCCATTCCTGTGGGGCAAGCAAGACTTGAACTTGCGACCTCGCGCTTATCAGGCGCGCGCTCTAACCAACTGAGCTACTGCCCCAAATCCAAACCAATCTCTTATACGATTAACAGCACAATAGCAGGCTAAAACCAGCGTCTCTACACCCTTTGTCTTACACACTCTCGCAAAGGCGACTCACAGAGTCGCCCCTACATGTAACTCGCGGTTATCTCTAACCGCTCCCTTAGAAAGGAGGTGATCCAGCCGCAGCTTCCGCTACAGCTACCTTGTTACGACTTCGTCCCAGTCATCGATCCTGCCCTAGGCAGTAGCCCCCAGAAGGTTGGCTTCCCGACTTCAGGCTCGACCAACTCCCATGACGTGACGGGCGGTGTGTACAAGGCCCGGGAACGTATTCACCGCAACGTGCTGATTCGCGGTTACTAGCAACTCCGACTTCATGCAGGCGAGTTGCAGCCTGCAATCCGAACTGAGACCGGCTTTGAAGGATTCGCTCCAAGTCGCCCCTTCGCTACCTATTGTACCGACCATTGTAGCGTGTGTGTCGCCCTGGATATTAAGGCCATGCTGATTTGACGTCATCCCCACCTTCCTCCCGTTTGTCACGGGCAGTCATGCTAGACACGTATAACTAGCACCGAGGGTTGCGCTCGTTTGCGGACTTAACCGAACACCTCACGGCACGAGCTGACGACAACCATGCAGCACCTGTGTTGGCTCCCCGAAGGGCCCTTCCGCTTTCGCTTCCGTACTACCAACATGTCATTCCCAGGTAAGGTTCTTCGCGTAGCCTCGAATTAAACCACACGCTCCGCTGCTTGTGCGGGCCCCCGTCAATTCCTTTGAGTTTTAGCCTTGCGACCGTACTCCCCAGGCGGTACATTTATCGCGTTTGCTGCGACACTCAATTACTTGCGTAACCGAACGCCTAATGTACATCGTTTACGGCGTGGACTACCGGGGTTTCTAATCCCGTTCGCTACCCACGCTTTCGCGCATCAGCGTCAGTGGAAATCCAGGAAGCCGCCTTCGCCACTGGTATTCCTCCGGATATCTACGCATTTCACCACTACACCCGGAATTCTACTTCCCTCTATTTCTCTCTAGTTATCCAGTTTTACCTAACCAATACAAGTTTAGCCTGTATCTTTCATAGGTAACTTAAATAACCGCCTACGCGCGCTTTACGCCCAGTAACTCCGGATAACGTTCGCGTCCTACGTTTTACCGCGGCTGCTGGCACGTAGTTAGCCGACACTTATTCCTATGCTACCGTCCTCTCTCGTCACATAGAAAAGGGCTTTACGATCCGAAAACCTTCTTCACCCACGCGGCGTCGCTGCATCAGACTTCCGTCCATTGTGCAATATCCCTTACTGCTGCCTCCCGTAGGAGTCTGGGCCGTGTCTCAGTCCCAGTGTGGGGGGCCACCCTCTCAGATCCCCTAACCGTCATCGCCTTGGTAAGCCTTTACCTCACCAACCAGCTGATGGCTCGCAACCTCATCCCTTAGCGCATAAGCCTTTACTCACGGCGCTCTAACTACCGCGAGAACATCCGGTATTAGCCTCTGTTTCCAAAGGTTATCCCAGTCTAAAGGGCAGATCAGTTACGTGTTACTCACCCGTTCGCCACTCTCCAGCACCCCGAAGGGCGCCTTATCGTTCGACTTGCATGTATTAGGCACGCCGCCAACGTTCATCCTGAGCCAGGATCAAACTCTCCGTATTCACAGGGTTTGATTCGCTCTGTCTTAACCTGCTATTCTGCTGTTAATCCGCACCACGCGACACACCTATACTAAGCCGCGCAAAAAAGCGAGAGACGCACCCTCACTTTCAGTCCAAACAGCATAGCAAGCGCATTTTCAACTGTCAAGGACGAATCGGTCGAAAAGTCTTACAAAAGGCGTTCAGTTGTGTGCGACAAAAATACCGCGATGGCGCGCAGGAACCAGATAGCCTCAATTAATAATGCGCCCTGACCAGCCGAAACGTTTCACCTGAGTACACGAGTTCAAAGCGCTGTTTATCCGTCTGATAAAGCGCGTCCACCATCCAGGCGTAGCCTTTTGGGAAAAGCAGATAGTCTATGCCGTAGCGGTCGATGACGGCCAATTTTTCCTCAACCGGCACAGCGTCGTCATAGAGTCTGAAATTATCTGAACGCTGCATCTGGGTCTGCTCAAGTGGCAAATTCGAATAATAGGCCATCCGCTCTGCGGAGAAGCGAGAAAGCGAAATCACCTTCCAGTGCAATGAGATGGTTTTATTGCGAAGCTCACCATCCTGTCCCGGGGCTGCTGCGACCCAGACGCGGGCGTCGTGATGACTGTCAATATACGTAGCGATTTCCAGCATTTCAGATACTTCTTCAGTTACAATTGCGATATCTTTGCTGAAATCCGCTCGGCTATGAAACTGAAGGAAGAAAGCTGTAATTGGGAATGCCAGAATCAGAAGCGTAAGACGAAGCCTCTCCACAGACATGGCCGACAGCGAAAAACGGGATGAAATCGCACACCACACGGTAACTGTAACAAAGACTATCATGTAGCCGTAGGGCACGAGCCATACGATTCTAATAATCTGACTCTCAGGCAACAAAATCCTATATATCCAGGCAGTTAGCGGGAACAAGGCAATGCCAATGACCACCACGAAGGAAATCATCAGCCTGCTCAGAGCGTCTCGCCGTGCCACCGCACAAATTGCAGTCAGTACTAGCACCAGATATGTCAGAAAACCTGCGTAGCGCGGCGCTATGCCATAAAACCAGCCACCACTTCCGAATGGTTGGATTGACGGCTGAGTGGCATTCAATCTCATCAGAATGGAGGGCAGGAACAAAACCAAGGATAGCAACGCAATCTGGAAAAGGTATTTACGCACAGTGCGATTCGTTAAGTATTGAAGCAAACTCCAAACTCCAATAACGCATAAAGTAAAGCCGCCTATCACCGAATGCACGAAGGCACAGGCCAGGAAAGATAAGGCGAAACCCCATAGCGCGCTGCGGCTGCCTGATTCTGCGTAGAGCCAGGCGCTGGAGATGGCGACAGGCGCCAAGGCAAATGAAACAAGCACCTTGTCGAGATGGGCATGTACAAAGAATTGATTACCCGGCAAGTTGCCTTTCCAAGCGATCAGGCTGAGCGAGAACAGACCGACGATGACAACACTCAATGAATGCTTCCGGCAATGCCCCAGGTTGCGCGCGAAGATATTCATCGCCGCCACAGCAATCGCAAGCACAAAGGAATTCACCAGGTAGCGAACCAGCAAAACGTGTACGCCGCTGATTTTCACGACTAAGGCTTGAGCCAATACCCAATAATCGAGGAAATACTGATACGATATCCGGTTCCCCGACTCATAGTATGGCTCGGACCAGCCCAGGGGTTCACTGCGCATGAAACCTTGAATGGTCCCGAGATGGAGGTTTTGATCGTCAGAGTTCGACGCCATGTGTATGGAGCCGTGGATGTACATCGTAGTCATGACGCATACAATCACAATAAGTATTAATAATGGGGGGGGGGGGGGGGGGGGGGGGGGGGGGGGGGGGGGGGGGGGATAAACAAGCATATCTTAATTCTTAGTGAATGTTTTGTCCGCCAAGATACAGCGACAAAGCCAAGTAATCCCAGCGCGTACCAGACAAACTCAACCACATCAATTGACAGAGCCAGCGTTCGCATAATCAGCCCAAGAATCGTAACCAGCGCCAAAGAGTATGCGAATCCGTAGCCAAGGACGTCGATTAAATCCCAGTCATCGCGCGGCGGCGCCAAGACGAATAGATAGCAGCCTGGCAGAATGAAAACGAGCAATCCAATGATGACGCGCGGCCATATTCCGAAGATGCCTGCTCCACTAAGGGAGAGCGACGCGCCTGCGATCAAGATCAGCCCACTGAGCAGCAAGTAAATCGGTGGATACCCTACTTGTATAGTCCCGCATTAAGGTGGTATGGGTTTTGCTGAAATCGCTCCGGGGTTTCTCGCCAGCAATCACAGATGTATTCATAGGGGCTTCGCCCCTTCAGCGCCTTCAGCCTTTTGCCATAGTTGTAGGCTTGCAAGAACAACTCCAGGTGCTGACGCAGTTCCTCATGACTTTGGTAAAAGTATCGATAGACCGTCTTCTCTTTGATACTCCGGTTCATGCGCTCGACTTGTCCGTTGGTCCAAGGATGATAAGGTTTGGTCAAGCGATGTTCAATCCCCTGCGCTTGGCATATTTTATCAAAGGCCAGCTTGCTTTTGCGCCCCGACCGCGCTTGATGGGTAAACTGAGTGCCATTGTCGGTCAAGATGGTATGAATCTTGTAGGGTACGACTTCGATCAGCCGGCGCAGGAAGGCGCAAGCGTCCTCGCGTTTAGCGCTTTGACGCAGTTCAGCGAAGACAAACTTGGATGTCCGGTCAATGGCGACAAAGAGATAGAGCTTGCCCTGGTCAGTTCTGACCTGGCAGAAGTCCAGATGAAAGTAGCCGATGGGATAGTTCTTGAAGCGCTTCTTCTTGGCCGGTTTGCTTTCCGATTCGGGCAGTCGGTTGACGCCATGCCGCTTGAAGCAGCGATGCAAGCTGGAGCGGGTCAGATGCGGTATGGTCTCTTGCAGGGCGTAGAGGCAGTCATCCAGGGGCAGCAGAGTCTTGATACGGAAGGCTAGGATGATATCTTCCTCTTGCTGGCTCAAGACGGTGGAGCGGGGATTCTTGGGACCCATCGGCCGGTCTTTGACGGAGGCGCGCTTCTTCCATTTCGCGACGGTTTTGGGGTTGATGCCGAAGCGCTTGGCCAGCTTGGCTATGCTCTCTTGACTATTTTGGATTTCTCGGCGGGTTGCCTCCGTCGTTGTGGCGCGCGGGTGTAGAACCTGTCCCATAGGGCTTCCTTTTGGCTATGTGAGATCATCCCATTATAATCTGAGACTATACAACTACTATGTACTCCAGCGACCTCATCATCGATTTCATTAAGATTGTCCTTCTTGCTCATGCACCCTGACCAGCCGAAACGTTTCACCCGAGTATACCAGTTCAAAGCGCTGTTTATCCGTCTGATAAAGCGCGTCCACCATCCAGGCGTAGCCTTTTGGGAAAAGCAGATAGTCTATGCCGTAGCGGTCGATGATAGACAGCTTCCGCTCGACCGGCACATCCGCCAGATATAGCAGTTCATTGTCGCTGGACTGCATTTCGGCCTGCTCTAGCGGCAAATTCGAGTAATATGACATTCGTTCCGGCGTGAAACGCGACAGGCCAATGACTTTCCAGTGCGACGCAATCGCAAGACTGCGCGATTCCATGCTGGCAGCGACCCATACGCGCTCATCATGCTGGGCGTCGATGTAAGCGGCGACTTCCGCCAGCTCTGCGTCAACCGCAGTTGCTGTCATGATATCGCGGTTGAAGCCCACGCGCTCGTTAGATTGAAGAAAATGTGCCGTGACCGGCAAGGCCAAAACAACAAGCGCAACGAGCGCGCGGTCATGGCCTAGCCGACGCAGCAACTGTTGCATATCCGGACGCAGCTGGCAGAGGAGCGTATAGCCGGTTTCAAGTACAAATCCTAACATATAGCCGTAAGGGATCAGCCACAGCACACGATTGATATGGTTCACTGAAACCAGTCTTCCGTAAATCCAGGCTGTGCAGGGCAGCAAGCCGACGCACACAGTCAGCGCGACCGCCAGCATCAGCTTGCTCCTGGAATCCAATCGGCGCGCGACCACCGCCACCAATGTCAGCGCTACCAATATATAAGTCAGGTCGCCCGCCGTACGCGAGTGAATCGCGAAAAACCTGTTGTCATCAAAAAGCGGGTTGATGGCATCAAAAACATACACCCTCGTCTCATCCTCCAAAGGCGCCTCATCAAAATTGTAGATAGTCCTTTCCGCCGTCGACAATCGCAACAGCAACGCGGGCGCCAAAATAAGGAGTGTAAGCAGGCCCAGTTGAATGGCGTTCCTGCGACCGCCGGGTTCTGTGAGCGCGCGAATCAGGCACCAGACGCCAATGATGACGGCTGCAAATCCCCCGAGAATAGAATGTACGAATACAGCCGCAAACATGGTCAGCGCGAAGGCAAACAGAGCGCGCTTGTTTCTGGAGACCGCGTATTGATAGGCGCTGGAAATCGCGATCGGCGCCAGCGTAAAAGCGGCCAGAACCTTGTCCAGCAAGGCGCGCACAAAGAACTGCGACCCAGCTTGCGGTCCTATGTCCGTAACCAGACTGTATGCCAGCAATCCCAACACCATGTAGACCAGCGACATCTTGCGCCCGTGCTGCAGATTGCGCGCGAATACGTACATCCCCACGACCGTCATCATCATCACGAAGGGATTGATGAAGTAGCGCGCCAGCAAAATCGGCACGCCGCTGATTTCCGCGACCAGCGCTTGCGCCAGCACCCAATACGTCAGGTACATTCGGTCGGCGATGGGATTGCCTGTTTCGTAGTATGGCTCGGACCAGCCCAAGGGTTCATCGCGCAGGAAGCCGTTAACAGCCGCGTGATGGCGATTCTGGTCGTCGGTAGTCGCCACCGCAAAAAAGCTGGAATAGGCATAAAGCGCCACTATGACAGACGCAACTGCAATGATCGCGGCCATAGGCCATTGAAATTGCAGGCTAATTTCTATGCTCCGCTTGACCTTATGCATCAGCGCGACGAAACCCAGCAGCGCTAGCGAATACCAGATGCACGCTACTGTATCAATTGACAGGGCCAGCGTTCGTGTGATAAGACCCAGAGCCGTGACCAACGCGACAGAGAAGGCGAAACCATAGCCGACGACATCGATGAGATCCCATGCGTCACGCGGTGGTATCAGCACAAAGAGATAGCCGCCGGGCAGCACAAAGACCAGCAGACCGACGCCGATTCGCAGCCAGGGCGACACCGTCGTAAAGTCGCCCAGCGATAGCGCTAATCCTGCCAGAAGGACAAAGCCGCTGGAATAGATATAGAATTCCGGCCTCCGAATGACCTGCCTGAAAAAACTTTTGACTGATCGGCTCACTGTGCTCCCAGCCTTTGCTTTGGTCCGTAGTATCTGATCTCTTCACCATTCTACCGCAGGCTAATCGCCAGCAAGTCACGCCCGCGATGACGCCCTTGCAGAAATGACTCTCTAGCTCGGCGCGGGATAGCAACTGCCCCGGATACCAAGCCCTTGTGCTCGGACTCAATGGATCCGGACCAGACGCAGCTCTTGCCCTCTGTAAACCAATTCGAAGCGGGATTTATCTTGCTGGTAAAGCCCGTCAATCATCCAGGCGTATTTCTCATGAAAAAGAAGATAATCAATACCATAGCGGTCAATTATGGCCAGTTTCTCCGCGACCGACGCATCCGCTTTGAATAGGCGGAAATTATCGTTTTCCTGCATCGCGGCTTGCTCAGCCGAAAGACGCGAATAATAAACCATTCTGTCAGCAGAATAGCGCGAAAGGGCAATCGCTTTCCCAGTCGCGGAGATGAGGTCGCGACGATAACGCGGGCTTCCCGCGAACCAGACTCGATCATCATGATTGGATTCAATGTAATCGGCCATAGCCAGCAGTTCCAAATCCTCATGCGAAACCGCAATCCCGGCCGTGAAATCCATTGAGCCACGCCTTGCCAAGGAATGCGCGGTCAACAGAAGCGCCAGGACGCAAATGGCAATAAGCGCGCGGTCGCCCGCGTAGCATACAACATTGTGGTATATGCGGGGCTTTCCGCGTTTCAGCTGCGTCAGGGCTGTATCCACGACAAAGTAGAGCATATAGCCGTAGGGCAATAGCCAGAGAACGCGAATGATATGATTGACCGACACCAAGCGACCATAAAGCGAGGACGCGTAGGGCAGTAAACCCAAGGCGGCCGCCACAAAGAAGGCCCACATCAGTTTCGCGCGCGCATCTGCCCGGCGCGTCAGCAATGCCAGAATCGTCAGGCCGAGAATTATGTAGGTCGGGTCTCCGGCAGTTTGTGGATGAATCATGTAAACGATGTTGGTATCATCCAGCGGATTCTCCCATTCCAACTGCAAAATCTTGTGCGCGCGAATATTGGCCCCGTCGACGCCGAAGTTGTATATGGTCGTATCGCCGGTCGTGATGCGCAAGAGAATTGCGGGAGAAAATATAACTGCCGCCAGCAATCCAATTTGGATAGCCTGTCGCCGACCCTCCTTATCCGTCAACCACAAGATCAAACACCAGAGCAAGATGATGAAAAACGCGAAACCGGCTACGAGCGAATGTACGCAGGTGGAGGCGAACATGGTTAGCGCAAAGGCGAAGCCGGCCCGCCAATTTCGTTTTCGATAACAGAGACAGGCGCTGGACATGGCCAGCGGCGCCAGCGCAAAACCGACCACAGTCTTGTCAAATATCAGTTCGACCAAGAAATGAGACGCAGGCTGGTCATGGTTATCCACCAGCAAGCTATATGCAAACAAACCGAGGATTACAACTATCAGCGACGTCTTTCGTCTGTGGCCAAGATTGCGCGCGAAAATATACATAGCCGCCATTGACGCGATGGCAACGAAGGGTTGTATCAAGTATCGGGCCAGCAGAATGGGTACACTGCTGATTTCGACTGCGAGCGCCTGCGCCAGGACCCAATAGGTAAGGTACATGCGGTCAGCAATCAAATTGCCCGTTTCGTAATAGGGCTCCGCCCAGCCCAATGGCTCCTCGCGCAAGAAACTGTTGGTCTCCGCGTGATGTCGGTCTCGGTCATCGCGTCTCGGGGCAGATGCCGCGGCGGCATACACATACAGCGCGCCTTGGACCAATACAATCGCAAGCAAGGCCACGGTGGCCGGACGCGCTTGAAAACAAATGCGCGGCTGCCCGCGAGTTCTGAAAATTACGGCCACAAAACCCAGCAACGCCAGCAAATACCAGACGAATTCGACAGCATCAATCGTCCAGGACAAGGTACGTGTAATGAGACCCAGCACCGTGATCAGCGCGACCGAGAAGGCAAAGCCATAACCGAGGACGTCGATAAGATCCCATGAGTCGCGCGTCGGAACCAGCGCAAAGAGATAGGCGCCGGGCAGCAAGAATACCAGCAAGCCCACGACGACGCGCAGCCAGGGCGATATAAACGTGTAATCGCCGAGCGACAGCGCTAATCCCGTGAGTAGGACCAGGCCGCTGAAGTAGAGATAAAGTTGAGGCAGTCGTATGGCGCGGCTGAACGATCCGACCACTGCTGAACTCACAGCTCGCTGCGTCCTTCAAGAGCGCGCATCAAGGTGATCGAATCAACGTATTCGAGGTCGCCCCCAGTGGGCAAGCCGCGCGCTAAACGCGTCACTTTTACATTGCTGCTCGCCAATTCGCGCTGCAGGTACATGGCAGTAGCGTCGCCTTCCATGCCCGGGTTGGTGGCGATAATGACTTCCCCCGCTTGGCCCTGCTCAACACGGGCGACCAGTTCGCGAATTTTCAAGTCGTCAGGCCCGATGCCTTCCACCGGCGATATGGCGCCATGCAGTACATGGTAGCGTCCTCGATACACGCCAGTACGCTCGATCGCCATCAAGTCCAGCGGTTCCTCGACCACGGCTAATGTAGCCGCATCGCGATCACGAGAGCTGCAAATCGGGCAAGGATCTGCGACGGTTATATTAAAACACACGCTGCAAAAGCGGGTCTGCGCTTTGAGGTTTCCCAAGGCTTCGGCTAGACCCAGGGAGAATTCATCAGGCGCGCGCAGCAGATAGTAGGTCAAACGAGACGCCGTTTTGGGGCCGACGCCGGGCAAGCGCGAGAAGGCCTCCACCAGTTTGGTCACGGGCTCGGGGATTGCGCTGCTCATCGGCGGCGTCCAGCAGTCAACCCGTAACCGTCACACGTAAACAACATGAGCGTTAGACTGAGCCGGCTAGCCCAACAGGCCGCCCAGACCGGGAATATCGCCAAGACCACCGGTGATTTGTTCCATCCGTTCAGCCGCCATTGCCTGGCTCTGCTCGATCGCCTGGTTTACCGCCGCGACCAAGAGGTCCTGCAAGTCGGTCAGCCACTCTTCGTCATCCATATCAATGACAGCGGCGTCTATTTCGACGGACTGTACGCGCTGATGACCGGTAATGACGATCTTGATCGCGCCCCCGCCAACCGAGACCTCCGTCGTTTCATGCTCCAGGTTTTCCTGCGCCTCGGCCATATCTTGCTGCATCTTCTGCAGCATTGCCATTGGATTGGCGCCTCCCGGTAATCCGCTGGAGGCTCGCCTGTTGCCGCGTCGTTTGCTCATTGCTGGTCTCCTCTGAAGTCACGAGTCTGTCGCCTAATTATACTAAGGGTAAGTAATTGCATTCAACGATTCCGTTGAGACTCTTGGCCGCTATTCATCAACAATACCGCCAAGCGCCTTGCCGGCGGCGATCAAGGGATCGTCAGGCGCGGGCGTCTCGGCTTGCTCCGTCTCGGCCGCTGCCATCACGCCATCCACCACGCGCACTTCCAGGCGCAGCTTGACCTCGTGCAGGTCAAATATGGCCTGTTCGATGACTTTGGAGCGCTTGGGGTCGGCGATTTTCTGCTGAAATAACTCCGTCTGCACACCGAGGATAAGTCGGTTGCCCTCGATCAACCTCACGTGCGCATGTTCCAGCAGCGGCGGGATGTTGCGGTTGTAACGATGCACCTGCGTCAGTATCTCGATCCAGCCCGCTTGAATCTTGGCCACGGGATACACCGGCGCCTCGCCAGGTCCGCTCGCCGCGACCCGTTCATAGCCATCCGCGCCGCTGGCAGGATCGGTCTTGGTGTCCGGCGCCGACGCCTGTTCAGAACGCGGACGCGGCCTGCGAGCTACTGCCGGTTGCGGATCGGATGTCGGCGCCGGTGTCGATTCCGCTTCCTGGACTATCTCGATCAGCGCCAGCTCAAGCGCAAGCTGCGGCTGCCAGCCCCCCGTGTATTGGTTGGCCGCCGCATTAAAGGCGCGGATCGACTTCAGCAAGCGAGCGCGTTCAAAACGTTGCGCCAGCTCTGTGTAAAGATCCCGCTCTTCTTGCGATGCTTCGATTAGTGCAGCGGATGCCGTCTGCGCCAGCATCACGTTGCGCAGAAAGTTGACAACCTGCTGACCGAACTGACGGGGATCGCTGCCGCCGTCTATCGCCGAGTTGATGAGGTGGATGCCGCGCCCGACGTCTTCCTCCGCCAGCGCGTCGACCAAGTCACGCACCTGCAGGGAATTGGCTGTTCCCAGCAGGTTCTGCGCCAGTTCGAGGCTGATGGTCTCGCCGGGATCAGTCACAATTTGATCGAGCAGGCTAATGCTGTCGCGGACGCTGCCGGTGCCCTGCCGCGCGATCAATTCAAGCGCCGCCGGCTCGATCGACAGACCTTCGTTTTCGGCGATGCTCGCCAGACGCTCAGTCAACTCGTTTAGGGACACGCGGCGGAATTCAAATTGCAGGCAGCGGCTCTTGATCGTCGCCGGCACCTTGTCGATCTCCGTCGTGGCCAGCACAAAAATCGCGTGATCCGGCGGCTCTTCCAGGGTCTTCAGCAGCGCGTCAAAAGCATTGCCGCTGAAGCGATGCACCTCGTCGATGATATAGACTTTGTAGGCGCCTTCGCCCGGGGCAAAGGCGATTTTGTCGCGAAGCTCGCGCACGTCATCCACGCCGGTGTGCGAGGCGGCATCGATTTCGATCAAGTCCAGGAAGCGCCCCTCATTAATAGCGACGCAATTGGCGCAGGCATTACAGGGCCGGCGGGCCGGGTCTTCATGCGTACAGTTGACCGCTTTGGCCAGCAAGCGCGCAGTGGTCGTCTTGCCCGTGCCGCGCGGCCCGCTGAATAGATAGGCATGGCGCACGCGCCCGCGAATCAAGGAATTACGCAGGGTGCGAGTGATATGCTGCTGCCCGACCACATCGTCGTAAGACAGCGGACGCCACTTCAAATACAGAGCTTGCTCGGGCACTGACGGTCCTCCGGGTTCTGCCGAGAGTCTAGCACTTGCGCGCTGGGCAATCAAGCGGCTGCTATCGCCAAGACGGACTAGCTGAGCGGTAAGAACGGTCGCCCTGCAAACATCAGTATTACAGGTGGCGCAAGTCTGCCGCCAACTGAAAATGATGACTGTCAACTGGAGTTGCCGGGGAGCATAAGATGGTTTTGCAAAGAGAGGACTTTGTATCGGTGGCGCGCATGGAAGACTTTCAGGGCAAGGGCTGCATCACCGTACATCCCAACGGGAAAACGCTGGCGCTCTTTCTTTATGGCGAACGCGTTTACGCCCTCGACAATCGCTGCCCGCACATGGGCTTTCCGCTTGATAAAGGCTCGGTAGAAGAAGGCATTCTAAGCTGCCATTGGCATCACGCGCGCTTCGACCTGGCGAGCGGCGGCGCCTTTGATCTCTGGGCCGACGACATTGACAGCTACCCGGTGGAAGTGCGAGAGGGCGAGATCTATGTCGACATGCGCCCGCGCGCCAACACTTTCGAGCACCAATCCAATCGACTTCGCGACGGCCTGCAGCACAACCTTAGCCTGGTGGTCGCCAAAGCCGTGATTAATATGCTTAGCCAAGGCGTATCGCCGGTCGAGCCCTTCCGCATCGGGCTGGAGTTCGGCACACAGTATCGCGGCATGGACTGGGGGCGCGGCTTGACGACCCACGGCTGCGCCATGAATCTGGTTCCCTGGCTGGACGAAGTGGATCGACCGCTGGCGCTCTTCCACGGTTTAGCCGATGTCGCCAGCGATACCGCCGGCATGTCTCCCCGCTTTAATCCGCGGCCCCTGCCCAACGACGAGACCGACATTCCCACGCTGAAATCCTGGTTCCGGCAATTCGTCGAAGTGCGCGACGCGCAAGCCGGCGAACGGGCCATCGTCTCGGCATTGCGGGCCGGCGCCGATGACAAGCAGATCGCCGATATGCTTTTCACCGCGGCGACCGACCACCGTTATCTCGCCGCCGGGCATACGTTGGACTTCATCAACAAAGCGCTGGAATCGGTGGATTTGACCGGTTGGGATAACGCCGAGCTGGCCTTCACCAGCGTCGTGCCGAATCTTACCGAAGCCCGCCGCATGGAAGAGTCCAACGCCTGGCGCAAGCCCATCGACCTGATTCCAGTCCTTGAAACGGCCTTCGCTGAACTGGAAGAGGCGCTGACCGCCGGCGCCGCGCGCGATGCCCAGGTTGACGTCGAGGCTATGACAGCCGATCTTCTAAGCGACGACCCGCAAGCCATTGTCGACCTGCTGCTGGACGCCTTGCGCGATGGCGTGAGCCCCGTGACACTCGCAGGGATTGTGGCCTATGCGGCCGCGCGCCGCATCGCGCACTTCCATACCAGCAACGAATTTGGCGATTGGGACACGGCGCTGCATACATTTACTTTCGCCAATGCCGTGCACCAGGGCTTGCAGCGGGTCGATTCAATCGGCTTGATTCGCGGCGTCTTCGACGCGGCTATGAGCATCTACCTGGACCGCTTCCTGAATTTGCCATCGGTCAAACTGCCGCAGCCTTCGCCGGTATCCGATCCCGATGCCTTGCTTGACAACTTTGAGGACATGCTCAACTTGCAGCAGCAGGTAAACCCGGCCGGCAGCCTGGTGGCGCAATTCCTGGTCAGCGGCGGATCGCCCCAAAAGCTGATGGCGAAAATGGGGCATTTGCTGCTGCGCGAGGACCGCGACTTCCACACCATCCAGTGCGTCGAAGCCGCTTTTAATCAGTACCGCTTGATCAAGCCGGAATCCGAAGAGCGAGCGAACCACGTTTTGATCGCGGCTGCCCGTTATCTGGCGGCTCACGCGCCAACCATGCGCTCGCAGCTGCAGACCTTTAGCATCGCCCGGCGGCTGTCCCAGGGCGAGAACCTGTTTGAGGAATAGGGCGGCGTCTCAGCGATTGTAAACGATGTAGGTATCGCGCAGTTCTTCGCGCAGTTCGAGGTAATTTTTGTAGCGCCAGGCGGCGACATGGCCCTGCGCGACTGCCCGTTGCACCGCGCACGCGGGCTCGTCTGTGTGAGTGCAATTGCCGAATTTGCACTCCAGCACGTAGGGCTCGATATCAAGGAAATAGGCGTCCAGTTCATCCGGCTCAATGTCCCAGACGGTAAGTGACCTGATGCCCGGCGTATCGGCGATGTATCCGCCGCTGTCAAGCCGCACCAACGCGCTGTCTCGCGTGGTATGCACACCTTCTTCGGATTGCCGCCCGATATCTTTCACCTGGCGCCCCAAACCGGGCTGCATGCAGTTCAAGAGACTGGTCTTGCCGACTCCTGAAGGACCGGTAAAGACGGAGATGCCGCTGGCCAGGCGCGACCTCAGCCGGTCGATTCCATCGCCACGGAGCGCGCTGGTTCGAATAATCGGGTATCCCATGCCTTCATATACACGCAAGATATCGTCCAGCTCAGCCGCGAACGCCAAATCGATCTTGTTCAGCACGATGATCAATTCCGCGATATTTGATCGCTCGCCAGCTACCAGCAGACGGTCGAGGATCTTCAAATCCGGCGATGGCTGCGTGGCCGAGAATACGAACAGCGCCCGATCGGCATTGGCGATGACGACCTGTTCGCGCTCGGCTTTTCCGGCGCCCCGCTTGCCGGTCGTGCGGACGGCGCGCGACAAGACGCTCTTGCGCGGCGCCAGCGCTTCAATGACGCCCATCAATACATCGGCGCCTTCTTCGCGCCGCAGGCTGATGACCGCGCGATCGCCGATAGCGGCAATATCCGATGACCTGGCTATTTCTTTCAGCCGGCCGCGCAACTGACACCTATAGGTGGCGCTGTCTTCGGCTTCTACCCAATAGAACCCACTCTGCTCCTTGACAATTAAGCCCGACAGTCGTTTGGTCAAATAGTCCTCCCCTTAAACCCTCCTTATGATTATAGCGGGTGATGCCGCAAGAACTCTACTTGCTGAAGAATTGCCAGCGAATCGCGCTCGCCCGCCGCAAAGATCTTCATGGGCGATAATGGGCATTTAGAGTACACTGCAATCATGACTCGAGAAGACAAGGATATCCACGTGGACAATCAATCAGACAGCGCCAATGGCCAGACGCAAATTCGCGAGACCTCTACCCCGCGCAAATTGTTGAGCTACGTAGTCGTCGCGGTAGCCTGTTACTTGCTGGGGCTGGTCATCGGCAGCGGGTCGCTGAATCCAGCGGAAGAGGCGGCTGCCGTCACGGTGGATGAAGCGCAGTTGCGCGCTGTCATCCTCAGCGTGCTGGAAGAGCGCGATCTGGCTGCTGCGGAAGACGCGGCGCCAGACCGATTCGCCTTGGTCGACGACGACCCCTATCTTGGCGATGAAGACGCGCCGGTGGTCATCGTCGAATTCAGCGACTTCTTCTGCTCCTACTGCAAGCGGCATTTCGACCTGACCTTCGCGCCGCTGCTGGAAAACTACGGCGAGTACATCCGCTACGTTTATCGGGATTTCGCGCGCCTGACGCCCGAATCCGCGCCGGCGGCGGAAGCGGCGCAATGCGCCTTCGAGCAAGGCAAGTTCTGGGAATTCCGCGCCGATTTCTTCTCCAACCAGGAAGCGCTGGGGCGGGAGTTCTACCTCGCGACTGCGTCCAAACATGAGCTGGACATCGACGCATTTACCGCCTGCCTCGATGAACGCCGCTACCTCGACGAAGTCGAAATCGACGGCTTGGACGGCCAATTGGCGGGCGTACGCGGAACGCCGGGTTTCTTCATCAACGGACAAATCTTGAGCGGCGCGCAGCCCTACAACATCTTCGAGCGGATGACGCAGCGCGAGCTCGACATGGCCGGCATCGACTACAGCGCCAGTGGATAATCCGCAGACTTAATGACGCCTCGAACTTGAATAGGTCCCGCTGCCAGGCGGGATCTTTGCTATTGATGCGGAAGTCTCGGCTATACTAAAGCAATGTTTCCAACGACAAATGGCTAAACGCAGGCGAGCGCAAAAAAAACAAGGGCGGGCTCATCGGAGCGCCGATCGCGGCCGACAGGTTGAGCTGGCTATCAGCGATATGGCGCAGGGCGGCCGCGGCTTGGCCAAACTTGACGGCAAGACTGTATTCGTGCCCTATACGCTGCCGGGCGAGTCGGTGGCGGCCGAGATCACCGGTCGGCGTGGTTCAGCGCTGTTCGCGCGCGGAGTAAATCTGCGCGCCGCCTCGGCCGACCGCGTCGCGCCCCGCTGTTCGCATTTTGGGCCGGGTCGCTGCTGGGAGTGCCAATGGCAGCATATCGATTACCCGGCGCAGCTTCTGCTCAAACAAGATGTCCTGGCTGATCAGCTGTCGCGCCAGGGCAAGCTGCCCGATGCGCTCATCGACGCCGCGCTGCGGCCGGTCTTGCCGGCGCCGGAGCCTTGGGCCTACAACCACACGCTTCGTCTATCGCGCAACAAGCATGGCGGCTGGGGATTGCGGCGCGACGGCGGCGGATTCGAGGCGATTGAGGAATGCCTCATCACCCATCCCGATCTGCTGGAGCTGCTGGAACAACTGGATTTGGATTATGCGCCGGCTCGCCGAATGACCCTGCGGCGCGGCAGCGACGGGCGCATGATGCTGATATTTGACATCAGCGCTGAAGAGGAGCCGGATCTGCACACCGACCTGCCCCTCAGCGTCAACCTGATCTTGCCCGATCGCGAGCCGATCAACCTGATTGGCGACGCATTCAGCCATTACTCCATCGCCGGCCATGAATTCCGTGTCACCGCCGGTTCCTCAATTCGCAGCAATATCAGTGCGGTCGAACAGTTAGTCGACCAAGTGATGAAGTCGCTGCGCGTGAAGGGCGATGAACGCGTCCTCGACCTCTACGCGGGCGTGGGCATTTTCAGCGCCTTCCTGGCGCAGCGAGCGGCCTTGGTCACGCTGGTCGAGAGTTATCCGCCGGCGGTCAGCGACGCTGATGTCAACCTGCACAGCATGGACAATGTCGATGTCATCGAAGGTCAAGTCGAGGCCGTCCTGGCCGACATGGCCGACGCAGGCGCGCGCTACGATGTAGCTGTCGCGGATCCGCCCAGCGCGGGCCTGGGCCAGGCGGTGATCCAACACCTGACCAAGCTGGGTATTGAGCGGCTGGTCTACGTCAGCGGCGACCCGGCTTCTCTGGCGCGCGACAGCCGAAAACTGCTTGACGCCGGCTACCAACTGCGCAGCGTGCAGCCCATCGACCTGGCGCCGCAAACCTATTACATCAGCGCCCTGGCCACATTCGAGCGCTAGCCAATCAACGACTTCAAGGCAGCCAGCAGCCGCGCCAGCTCCTCGGCGCTGTTGTAGGCCTGCACCGAGATGCGAATCCCGCACTGACCGGCAAATTCGCCCAGCGGTACTTCAATGCGATGCTCTTTATAGAGTCGTTCTTGGACGGCGCCGGCATCGCAATCCGGCAGCGGGATCGTGACCATCTGGGCGAACTGATCGCGCGACAGCGGCTGCAAGCCATAATGGTCGCAGAGTTCACGCTGCGCCCGGGCCGCCAATTCATGGCACTCCGCCCGCACACGATCCCATTCGCGCGCGCGCTGATAGTCGATGGCGGCGGGCACGGTCAAGAAGGGCGCGATATCGCGTGTGCCGCTCCATTCATTGCGCTCCACAAAGTCGCTGCCTGGGTACCAGCCGTGCGATATTACCAGTGGGTCGATCAAGTCATGCCGCTCGGGACGGACATGCAGAAATGCCGAGCCCTTTGGCGCGCAGAGCCACTTGTGAAAATTGCCGCTGTACATATCAGCGCCGATTTCGCCCAGGTCGAGCGGCAGCTGGCCCGGCGCGTGGGCGCCATCGATGATGGTCAGAATGCCTGCTTCACGCGCCCGCCGGCAGATCAGCTCGACCGGGAAAATCAGCGAAGTCGGCGAGGTGATATGGCTTATCACGATGGCTTTGGTCTGGGCCGATGCCTCGGCGAAGAAGGCCTCGGCGAAAGCTTCATCGGATACAAAGGGCAGGCGAACTCGATGCCGTCTGATGCCGGCGCCGGTTCTGTCCGCGACGAACTCCAGCAGTCGGTTGACCGCGCCGTATTCGTGATCGGTCGTCAGGATTTCGTCGCCGCTGCGCAATTGCAGCGATCGTAAGGCGATGTTCAGCCCGGCGGTGGCATTGGCGACGAAGACAACCTGCCCGGCCGGCACGTTAAGATAGTCGGCGATCACCCCGCGCGCGTTCGCCATCAACTCTTGCCGGCGTCGCAGCAAGAACTCGACCGGCTGCCGCTCCAGCTCAGGCTGCCAGGCTTGATAGTGCTGGAAGACCGGCCGCGGGCAAGCGCCGAAGGAGCCGTGATTAAAGAAGCTGATGTCGTCGCGAATGAGAAAGTCGGCTCTGCTAGGCATAAGACTGTCGCGCTCGGCTATGGCAGGCAATTGCGCGGGATTCTAACGCAATTGCGGACCGACCCCTAGCGCATCCTCATGCTCGGCGCTGGTCAATGCTGAAAGCGAACGATGCGGTCGAGTCCGGCATAGTCCTTCAAAACGCAGCAGTCCGCGCCAAAGAGGCCAATGATGAGCCGCGAGACGGCAGGGCCCTGACCAGCGCCAATCTCCAGCAGAACATGGGCGCCGGCACGACAAACGCGAGGCGCCTGCAGCAGCAATTCCCGGATATATGCCAATCCATCCGGCCCGCCATCCAGCGCCTGACGCGGTTCCCACCGGCTCACTGCCAGCGTATCCAGCTCATCGCTGGCGATATAGGGCAGATTCGCCATCAGCAAATCGACTTTGATGCCGCGCTCGATGAGCGGCTGCGCCAGATGACCGCGAAAGAAGCTGACGCTTGCAGCCTGCGCTTCCGCGTTCTGTCGCGCAACTTCAAGGGCGTCCGCGCTGATATCCGTGGCGTAGACTTCAAACTGCGGACGATGGCGCGCAAAGGTTACGGCGAGCGCGCCGCTGCCCGTGCCGATATCCGCAACCGTCGCGCCGGGCGAGTCTTGCGTCAGCCGCAGCGCTTCTTCCAGCAGCAATTCAGTCTCCGGGCGCGGCACGAGTACGCTGGGCGTCACCATCAGCTCCAGATCGTAGAAGCCCTGTTTACCCAGAATGTAGGCCATCGGTTCGCCTGCCGCGCGGCGCTGCAGAAATGACTGGAACTGCGTCCACGTTTTGCAATCGAGCGGAGTTTCGCCGTGAGCGAAGAGGAAGGCGCGTTCGCATTCCAGAACATGCGCCAGCAGCACTTGCGCGTCGAGATCCACCGTGTCGGACGCAACCAGCGCAGCGCGCGCCTGCTGCAGCGCGGCCCCAACCGTCGTCTCCTCGCGCTTAGCTGCCTGATGCAAAGTCGCCACGATTACCCGCCGCCGGTCGCCAGCTCTTCGGCCTGCTGCTGGGTCGCCAGCTGATCGATAAAGACATCCAAATCGCCGTCCATCACAGCGGGCAAGTTGAAGTTGCTGTAGCCGATGCGATGGTCAGTGACCCGCCCCTGTGGATAATTGTAGGTGCGGATTTTCTCGCTGCGATCGCCACTGCCGACTTGCCCGCGGCGTTCGGCTTCCCGCTCCGAGCGTTGCCGCTCCACTTCAGCTTCGTAGAGCCGCGCGATCAGGACCTGCTTGGCGCGCAGCTTATTTTGCAGCTGGCTGCGCTCATCTTGCATCTCGACGACCACGCCGGTCGGCTTGTGAATCAAGCGCACGGCGGAGTCTGTGGTATTGACGGATTGTCCGCCAGCGCCGCGGGCGCGGAAAACCTGCGTCTCGACATCGCTCATGTTGAGCTGGACGTCAACCTCATCCATTTCCGCCAGCACAGCCACGGTCGCCGTGCTGGTATGGATGCGTCCCTGGCTTTCGGTAGTAGGCACACGCTGCACGCGATGCACGCCGCTCTCGTATTTCAGCCGGCTGAAGGCGCCGCCGCCCACAATCTTGAAGGTGATGTTCTTAAAAACGCCATTGCCTTGCTCGTTGATATCGAGCAACTCCACTTTCCAGCGATTAGACTCGGCATAACGCGTATACAGGCGCATCAGATCGCCAGCAAAAATGCCGGCTTCGTCGCCGCCTGCGCCCGCCCGAATCTCAACGATGACATTCTTGCCGTCGCGCGGGTCCTTGGGCAGCAGCATCAGCCTGAGATCTTCCAAAAGCGCCGCGCTGCTTGATTCCAATTCGGCGACTTCTTCCTGCGCCATTTCGCGCATTTCCGGATCGTCAGCGGATTGCAGCAATTCCTTGGCGCCGGCGAGTTCTTGCGCCTGTTTCTGATACTGACGATAAACATCAACGATCGTTTTTAAGCTCGAACGCTCTTTCGCCAGTTCAGCCACTCTTTCGTAATCGGTGGCGACTGACGGATCGCCCATCAGCGACTCGATTTCGTCATAGCGGCTTTCAACTTCGGCCAGTTTATCCAGCATAAGAAGGTCTCAATTCGTTTGTATATCGCTTCGGTTGGTCTGGTGGAGGGTCCGCCGCAATTCAGCGCGGCAGCCGGCAGGTTCTGTGCAAGCCAGGGCAAGCTTGTTAGAATTCGTCCAGTCGCACACAGTTGCGAGAAGGTGTCTTGGCAAACATGCCCTGCATTATACAGGCTGAACGCTAGCTGCACAGTCGCAGGTAAAGACCGACGACCGCATGTTTCCGATCTCGGCAACGGATTGGAGTTGATTGATGCCCGTCCTTCGCACACCCGACGAGCGTTTTCAGAATCTGCCCGATTTTAACTTTGCGCCGCGCTACGTTCAGATCGGCGATACGCGCATGCACTATCTGGATGAGGGCGCGGGCGCGGAAACTGTCCTCTGTTTACATGGCGAGCCAACCTGGTGCTATCTGTACCGGCACATGATCCCGCCTCTGGCGCAGCGCTACCGGGTAATCGCGCCGGATATGGTCGGCTTTGGCAAGTCCGACAAGTATTCGGAGCTGGAAGATTACAGCTTCCAAATGCATTATGACAAGCTGCTGGCATTGATAGAAGCGCTTGACTTGCGAAACCACACGCTGGTCTGCCAGGACTGGGGCGGCCTGCTGGGTTTGACCTTGGCGGCGGATCACGGTGAACGCTTCGCGCGGCTGGTCGTTCTTAATACCTTCCTGCCCACCGGCGAAGACAAAATCAGTGAGGCCTTCTTACAATGGCGGGCTTTCAGCCAGAAGGTGGGCACTCGCATGCAGGTCGGGCGGTTGATTGCGCAGACCATTACACATTACCAACTGCCCGACGACATCATTGCCGCCTATGACGCGCCCTACCCCGACTACAGCTATAAGGCGGGCGCCGCCGTTTTCCCATCGCTCGTGCCGATTTCGCCGGATATGCCGGGCGCGGCGGAAATGAAAGCAGCCCGGCGGGCGCTGTCGCAGTGGTCCAAGCCGGCGCAAGTCATGTTCAGCGATGGCGACCCCATCCTGGGTGGCGCTGCCGGATTCTTCCGCCGTCTCTTCCCGACCGCTGCCGATCAACCGGAGATCACAATCCGCGGCGCCGGGCACTTCCTGCAAGAAGAGAAGGGCGCTGAGATCGCTGCCGAAGTCAGCGCCTTTATCGAGCGTACGCCAAGGTAAAAGTTTATGTCAGCGGCTAATCACAAACGTAATCCCGGCATTCCGCTGGATCTGGGCTGGGTGCGCGCGACCACGGTCAATTTGAGCGCGACGCAGCGCCGAACGCAATCACTGGGGTCACGCCGCAGCGTCAAAAAAGACTGGCAAGCGGCCTGGCTGCTGCGGGCGATTACCATGATTGACCTGACCACCCTGGCCGGAGACGATACGCCGGGCAAAGTCACGCGTATGTGCGCCAAGGCGCGCCAACCCCTGCGCCAAGATATCATCGACGCGCTCGACATCGGCAGCATTAGTCTGACGGTCGGCGCTGTCTGCGTCTACCACCAGCGGGTCCAGGATGCCTTGGCGGCGCTGCGCGGCAGCAGCATCCCGGTAGCCGCGGTCTCCACCGGATTCCCCGCCGGGCTCAGCCCCTTTGCGCAGCGTATTGAAGAAATTCACCAGTCGGTTGAGGCGGGCGCCCAGGAGATCGACATCGTGATTTCGCGTGAGCACGTCCTGCGCGGAAACTGGCGCGCGCTCTACGACGAAGTCTGCGAAATGCGCCGCGCCTGCGGGGACGCCCATATCAAGACCATTCTGGCGACCGGCGAGCTGGGCACGCTCTGGAACGTGGCCAAAGCCAGCAAGGTTTGCATGATGGCCGGCGCCGACTTCATCAAGACCAGTACCGGCAAAGAACCGGTGAACGCCACGCTGGATGTCGGCCTGACCATGGTGCGCGAGATCCGCGCTTATGAAGCGCTGACCGGCTGCCGCATCGGTTTCAAACCGGCCGGCGGCATCCGCAGCGCCAAGGACGCGCTCAGTTGGCTCATCCTCATCAAAGAAGAGTTGGGCGACGCCTGGCTCAACAATCGCTTGTTTAGGTTCGGCGCGTCTGGGCTGCTGACCGATATCGAGCGGCAGCTTTCGCATCACGTAACCGGCCGCTACGCCGCCAGCCACCACATGCCAATGGCTTGAGCCCGCCTCGCTCGTTGCGCATTGGCGCTAGGAAAACTATACTTTTCAGCAGTAACTGTCGAAGGCTACCGAGCGGCCGCTCATGTTGACGCTGAAAGAAGCATTAGATCTCCCCATCTTGGCGAATGCCCGTGTTGTCGCGGGCGCGGGCGGCGCAGAGCATCCCATTCGCTGGGTCTACACCGTCAGCGTGCCCAACGCGGCTGATTGGCTGCACGGCGGAGAATTAGTGCTGACCACCGTGTACAACATGCCCGACGAGCCCGACGCGCAATGCGAATTTCTGCGTCAGCTGGCGGCCAAGGGCATCGTGGCCGTCGTGATCACCATCGGCTTGCTGGTTGATGAGATTCCCGAGTATCTGCGCGCCATCGGCGATGAGCTGCAGCTTCCGCTGATTGAATTGCCCTATCAGACGCGCTTTGTCGATATCGCCAAAGTCATCAACGAACGCATTGCCGAAGAGAGCCTGGACACTATCAGCCGCGCGCTGTCGATTCAGCAGCGTCTGTCGCGCCTGGTGCTTGAAGGCGGCGGATTCGCCGAACTCGCTTATATGCTCGCCGATCAAGTCGCCCACTCCATCAGCATCGAAAACGAGCGCTTCGAAGCCATCGCCAACAAGAATATCGCCGAGGTGGACTCAGCGCGGCGCTATACGATCAAGCATGGGCGAACCAATCCCAGACTGATAGACGCGCTTGAAGTGGAGTATCTGCCGCGAATCCGCGCGACGCTGCGGCCGGTGCAGCTGCCGGTGATGCCGGCGCTGGGGCTGGAGATGGAACGTCTGCTGGCGCCGATTGTCGTCCATGGCGAGATTTACGGCTATATGTGGATCATCGCCGATGTCCACGCCCTTTCCCCCCTCGACATGATGGCGATTGAAATCGGCGCGACCGTGGCCGCCCTGCTGATGCTCTACCAGGAATCGCTGCAAGCCGCCGAAGCATCGGTCAAGGGCAGCATGATGGCGCAGCTCATCGAAGGCAAGGGCGGCGGAGAGACGATCCTGCGGGATCAATCCCTGCGCTATGGCGTTGATCTGCGCCAGCCCTGGCGCATGCTTATCGTCAACATAAGCCAGGGCCAGCCGCCGACATCCAAAGGCGCTTATCGCACCATCAACGCCGTGTTGACCCGGCGCGAATTGCAGGCCGTGGCTGCGCAATTTGCCGGTCAGGTCGTCATCCTGGTGCAAGCTGACGAGGCGATTAAGCCGATGATCCAGGCCCTGCTTGATGAGTTGGAGAATGGTAATTGCGGCCTGAAGATCGCCATCGGCAGCGCGTTCACGGGGATGGACCAGGTGGGCGCGGCGCATCAGCAGTGCAACGAAGTCCTTGAGATCGCCCAGCGCACCGCCAGCGAGCGTCCCGTGCTTGAATTCGATGAGCTTGGCTATATTCATACGCTGTTCCATGCCGGACCAGCCAGTTTGGCGCGGAACACGCATGTGCCGGTCCTGCGCAAGCTGCTGGACGAGCGCCACGCTGACTTGTTCGTTACTTTGGAAACCTACCTGGATGCCGGCGGCAACAGCGTGCAGACGGCCGAATCGCTGCACATCCACCGCAGTACGCTGAATTATCGTTTGGCGCGAATCAAGGAGATCTGCGATGTCGACCTGTCAGCGCCGGCCACGCGGCTCAACCTGCAGATTGCCTTGAAGCTGATGCGCCTTTTTGATGACCTGCAAGCCGACTAGGAAGAGCGGAGCGCGACGGCGACGGCGATCGCCAGCGATTCGGTGTGCGACAAGCTGACGTCCCATTCGGTCAGCCGCATGCCCTGCGCGAGCGCGGCGGCCTTGCCATGCAACGTGAGCGTCGGGCGGCGCCGTTCGCCGTCGGTGCGTATCTCAATCTCGACCCAGCTGACATCGCCGATGCCCGTGCCCAAGGCTTTGGCGACGGCTTCTTTGGCGGCGAAGCGGGCCGCCAGACGATGCGGTTGATCAGCGCAGTCTTGGCGCTCGCCAGCAGTGAAAAAGCGCTGGAGAAAGCGTTCCCCAAAGCGCTCAATGCCGGCGGCAATGCGCTCGCATTCGATCATGTCAGTGCCGCAGCGAATCAAGAACCACCCCCGTCCAGCGAGCGCGATAGTGAGACTAATCACATTGCGATACTACCCCCGAGCAAACGTTGATTCAATAGCAGCGCCACAAGCGAGCGTAGGCGAATCGCAGCCCAGCGTCAGCTGAAACTCCGCTAACATGCGAGAATGCAAGACTCGCACTGGGGGTCGATGATGATCCAGAGAAATCCCATTCGCCTATTGTTGCTCAGCATGTTGATGCACTTCGTGGTTCTCGCGCCGCCCGCCGCGCTGGCCCGAGAAATCCGCGTCGATGATAACTGCAGCCTGCACGACGCCATCACAGCCTACAATACGGAGACGTCCACCGGCGGCTGTCATATGCCGACCTGGGGTAAACCGCGCATCTACTTGAAAACAGACATCAAACTGACTGAACCGCTGCCGGCTATCGTGACAGACTTGACCATCGACGGCTGGGGACACCAAATCAGCGGCGACAAGTTGCATCAGGTTTTCGTGGTCTACAATCATGAACTGACGATCAACAACCTGCACATCGTCGACGGCTTCAGCGACGAGCACGGCGGCGCGATTTACGTCCATGGCGGCGAAGTAACGCTGACGAACAGCAGTATCAAGAACAGCCTCGCTCTTGAAAGCGGCGGTGCGATCTATGCCCACTACAGTACAGTGTCCATCAGCGAGTCTGTCATAACCAGAAATACAGCAGAAGCGGGCGGCGGCGTTTATCTTTATGAGAGTTCGCTTGATCTACTGCAAAGCGCCATATCCTTTAACGTAGCCACAAATAGTGGCGCCATTTGGGGCTTCCGTGCCGATATGTCAATCATTGATAGCGAGATCTTTCACAACCATGCGAGACAGGCAGGAGGCGGCATTGGCGCAGCCGAAGGAACACTGAAAATCCGTCACAGCAAGTTGGCGGAGAATAGCGCGATCGGTATCGGTGGTGCGCTGAACATTTGGCACATCAAAACGACATTATATGACGTTACGCTTTCTAACAATTCATCGACCTCTGACGGCGGCGCTATCGCTCTCAATGTAAATTTCTTGATGGTACCCATTGGATTTCTCAGTATAGAGAACAGTTCAATTGTCGAGAATCGAGCGGTTGAGCGCGGCGGCGCGATGTTTGCGCACCGGGGCGACGTTCTGATTTCAAACTCCACATTCAACAACAATAAGGCTGGCGGAAACGGCGGCGCACTATACCTGGAGAATCGGGATTCCACCTTAACCCACGTGACCATAGCACAGAATGCAGCGTTCAATGGTGGCGGCGTCTACCTGCGCGAACCCGATATTATGCAGCTGCGCAACAGCCTACTCGCCGGCAACAAAGGCGGCGATTGCGTCGGCGGCTTGGCGGGTAACAAAGGCAACTGGATCGCGGACGACAGCTGCGAACCACGCTACAGCGGCGATCCGCAGTTGAATCCTGTCGCCGGCTCTCCGCTCTATTTTCCCTTGCGCCGCGAGAGCCTTGCCATCAATCGCGCCCATCAAGACTACTGCCTGGACGCCGACCAGCAGGGCACGCCGCGCCCACAAGGCGACGCCTGCGACATCGGCGCCTACGAAGCGGTGGAATGGATTGAAGGCGAATACGACTATCATATACGCGGGACGATCACTAGCCCGGACATTATCGTCAATAATGAGTGCAGCCTGGCTGACGCGATTACCTCAGCCAACCGCGACGAAGCGACCGGAGGCTGCATCGCCGGCGTAGGCGCCGATACCATCCGCCTCAGCGCAGACCTCAGGCTTGAAGACGCCGTAGCGAACGTCACTAACATGTACACACCTGACAAACCCTTGCCCGACATCACCAGCGAAATCGTAATTGAAGGTGAGAATCGGCTTTTGGATGCGGATGGGAATATTGTATTCAGCATCAAGTTTGGCGATCTGACGATCAACAATTTAAGGCTGACAAACGCAGCCTCGAATGTATTCAGAGACTTCGACGGCGGCGCGATAATTCTTCGCTATGGCAGACTGCAAATTAACAACTCTAAATTCACAAGCAACTGGGCGTTGAATGGCGCCGTTATCTACAGCGTTGACAGCGACATCGTTATCAACGACAGCGTTCTGGCGAACAACATGGCTGGTGAGAAGGGTGGCGCGCTCTACATTTACGACGGATCCGTCAATATCACGAATAGCATCATATCCGGAAACGAAGCCACCGACGGCGGCGGCGCGATATTCGGCCCGAGCTCGCCATCGATACGAATCACTGAAAGCGTCATCAACGACAATCGCACTGAGGGAGAAGGCGGCGGGATGCTGGTCTATGGGCACGTCGACTTAATAGACACTTCCCTGCTGCGCAACGAGGCGGCCAAAGGTGGCGCGCTGGCGGGCCGCGCTTACTCTAGTTTCGATCTGGAGAACGTCGATTTCGTTGACAATGTCGCCGAAGACTGCCCGAGGGAATACAATGAAATCGAAAGACGCTGCCGCTGACGAAGCCGCCGGCCGGATTACTGTCAACCCGCCGCCCCCGCACAGAACATTTCTGTTGTCCCGCGCAAGCCCATTCCCTTTCGCTAGCGCGTTTTTCCGTTGTCTGCCACAATTGACTAGAAGATTCATTTGCGCGTATAGAGGTATTAATGTTCACGCGCCTGACATTGCTTTTGTGCATCGTAATTATCGCGTCATTTGCCAGCGCCTGCCAAAGCGCTGAAACGGTCGCGCCCGAGCCGACGCCTATCCAATGGCAGCGGGTCACCTTTTTCGCTACCCTGCTCCAGCCAGGCTTCGCCATTAACGTCCCGGCTGACTGGCATTACGAAGTGAGCGACACTGGCATCATCATATTCAATTACCCGCGCCTGCTCCGCTTGCAGGACGACGGCGAGGAATTGCCCGCCGGTTCGGTCGTCGCCAACCTGACAATCTTATCGGCCTCCGATGTGCAGCGGCTGGGAGCGCGCAATGCCGCCAGTATTGTAGACGCCTTCATCGGCGCGGCCGCCGACGATGCCCTGGGGCCGCGCTATAGCGCCGCGGAAACCATTGAGATCAATGGCCGCGACAGTGCGCAATCGTACGTCAGCGTCGGCGGCAGCGACAGCCTGCTACTGACTCTGGAATTGTCTGGCAATTATGTCCTGGCGATCATTGTGGCGCCGGACGGCGAGCTGCAGCGCGAGTCCGACCTGCTCAATCAGATATTCGCTTCGATAGAACTTCGTGTCTCAGACTGAATCCGCGCCGAGTAATCGACTGGGATCACTAAAGGTGAAAGCGGGCTGCCCGGCCTTGGACAGACGCCGCCACGCGCGCATGTCGCCTGGCGGATTGGGGGATTAAGTGGCGAGTCTGGCATTTCGTCTGCGACAGCTATACTGGCGCTGGACCGCTCCGGCCAAGATCGGTCACTATCTGGCAGGCGCCCGCGTGGCCAAACTGCAAATCGGTAGCGGTCACAATCTGCTGGACGGCTGGCTGAATACCACGCTCTATCCTTTTGAGCCGGGGACTGTATTTCTTGACGCGAGCCGTCCTTTTCCAATTCCATCCGACTCGCTGGATTATATCTTCAGCGAGCATGTCATCGAGCACCTGGAATTCGATGAGGCGGAGCACATGCTACGCCAGTGCTTCCGCGCGCTAAAAGCCGAGGGACGTATCAGGCTGGCAACGCCCGACCTTAAACAGATTATCGCCGTCTATACGCAGCCTGAGGCGGATCCCCAGCAAGAATACATCCGCTGGATCATGGATCGATTTCGTCCGCAAGTCGGCGATTACAATCCAGCGCAGGTCATCAATCATTCCTTCCACGGCTGGCGGCACAAATTCATCTACGACGGGGAGACATTGTCAGCGGCGTTGGAAAAGGCCGGCTTTCGCAACATTGAGCGCCTGGAGCCTGGCCTCAGCGCTGACGAGCAGTTGCGTGGCATTGAGCAGCATGGAGACTACGTCGGCAGTGAAGCCGCCATGCGCTACGAAACGATGGTATACGAAGCGGCCAAACCATAGACAAGTCCTGCTCAAGAATTAGCTGTGCAATTCTCGCGGATTTTCGGCTAAACTACTGCTCTTGACGCAAGATACTGAGGGTGCGCGCTTATGCCTGTATATACCTATCGTCGTGAGGACGGCACAACCTTCGACATTCGACAAAAATTTGGCGACCGACCGCTGCATGTCTGCCCTACGACCAGCCAAGTCGTCAACAGGGTCATCCAGCCGGCCGGGATCATATTCAAGGGCAGCGGATTCTACGTCAACGACAACAACAAAGCGAAAAATCCGGCCAAACCCGCCGGCGCGAACGAAAACGGCAAGAGCGCAGACACGGCCGCCAAGAAAACAGAATCCAAAGCGGACAGCAAGACCGAAACCCAAAGCGAGAAGCGCGAATCCGCGCCGGCAGCCAATTGACCGCAAGCAAATCGGATCCCTGACATGAAACTCTATTTCGTTCGCCACGGAATTGCCGAAGACATGGCGGAAAGTGATTTCGCCCGCGAATTGACAGCGCGAGGACGGTGCCGGGTGGCGCATTCCGCCACAGTCATGCGGCAGCTCAAGCTGCGGCCCCAGCGAATCTATAGCAGTCCCCGCCTGCGCTCCCGCCAAACCGCGGATCTCATCGCCGCTGCCCTGGATCGCCCGGTGACCTTGGCGGACGAAGTCAACTTCGGCTTTGACCTGGACGACGTCCACGACTTGACCAGGGATATGCAGAGCGCCGCGGAAGTTATGTTTGTCGGCCACAATCCCGATATGAGCCTGGTCGTACACCAGTCGACCGGCGTGAATGTCTCCATGAAGAAGGGCGGCTTGGCGCGCGTGGATGTTTATGACGGCGCCGCGACCCAAGGCGAACTGGTCTGGCTGATCGCGCCCAAGGTATTCGACGCGCTCGCAGGAAATAACGCGCTTCTGCAATCCGAGCCGCAGCAGCCGGAGACGACGCCACATAAACTTCCCGCGACCCCGCATACGCTGCAGCCTTTGATCCAGCGCCGCTGGAGTCCGCTTGGATTTGACCGCGAACGAGGTATCGACCGGGCGACCCTGCTCAGCATTCTTGAAGCGGGACGCTGGGCAGCATCCTCCAGCAATCTGCAGCCTTGGCGTTTCATCGTCGCGCGCAGAGAAAACCAAGCGGAGTTTCAACGGCTGCTATCGGTCATCAGAGAGGGCAACCAACCCTGGGCGCAACACGCCGCCCTGCTCATGATCGCCGTCGCGCACAAGTTTCGCCAACCGGGCGTAATCAACCGACATGCCGGTTATGACTTGGGACAGGCGATTGCGCAGATGGTTTTGCAGGCGCTGGATCATGGCGTGTACGCGCATCAGATGGGCGGCTTTTATCCGGATAAGGCCCGGGAAACGTATCAGATCCCTGACGACTACGAACCCTATACTGCAGTCGCCATGGCATATCGCACTAGCGACCTCGATCATTTAGGCGATGGCCATCGTCAGCGAGAGGCTTCGCAACGCGAACGGCAAAGCCTGACTGATCTAGTCTTCAGCGGCGGCTGGGCTCAGCCGGCCGACTTTCTCCTCTAGCATTTTAGCGCGGGACACGCTGGCGCCCTCGCTGCGAAAGCGTTTGCCGTGACCGCGGAGAAACCATGACGGACGATCTGAAACAAGGCGGCATCGCTGTCATCGATTATGGCTCGCAGTATACACAGTTGATCGCCCGCCGCATCCGCGAGTTGGGCGTCTATTCAGAAGTCTTTGCCTACGACGGCGGCGCCGATCACATCAACCGCCACAAGCCGGCGGGTTACATTCTGTCGGGCGGTCCGAACAGCGTATACGACCCCGGCGCGCCGCAACTGCCGCGCTTCCTCTTGGCTGCTGATCGCCCAATCTTGGGCATCTGCTACGGCATGCAGCTGCTGACGGACGCCCTCGGCGGCCAAGTCGCCGCTGCCAACGAGCGCGAATATGGCCCGGCAACCATCACGCATGAGACGCACAGCCTCTTGCTGGATGGTTTGCAGCCGGAACTGCAAGTATGGATGTCACACGGCGATCGCATTGAAGCGTTGCCGCCCGGCTTCACGTCCCTGGCGCAGTCCGCCAATTCGCCACACGCCGCCATCGGCGATCTACGGCGCAAGGCATACGGCGTGCAGTTTCATCCGGAAGTGCAACATAGCCCGCAGGGCAGCGCCATCCTGAGCAATTTTGTCTATGAGATTTGCCGCTGCCAAGAAAAGTGGACCGCCGACGCTTTCATTGAGGACGCTGTAAACCGCATCCGCGCCCAAGTTAAAGACGAGCGCGTCTTGCTGGCGTTGAGCGGCGGTGTTGATTCTGCCGTGGCCGGCGCCCTGATTCACCGCGCCATCGGCGATCAGCTGACATGCGTCTTCGTCGATCATGGCTTGCTGCGCAAAGGCGAAGCGGAGCAAGTCGTCCAGGTCTTCCGTCAGCAACAAGGCATGAATCTCATCGCCGTTAACGCGGTTGAGACCTTTTTGAGCCAACTGGAAGGCGTGACGGAACCCGAGGCCAAGCGCAAAGCGATCGGCAAGCTCTTTGTCGATACCTTCAGCCAGGCAGCGCGCCGCCTGCAGGGCATTCGTTTTCTGGCGCAAGGCACGATATACCCCGACGTCATCGAAAGCGCCGCTGACAGCAAGAGCGCCAAGACGATCAAATCGCATCATAACGTCGGCGGCCTGCCTGCTGACCTGCAATTTGAGCTCATCGAGCCCCTGCGCGACTGCTTCAAGGACGAAGTACGCAAGATCGGCCTGGCGCTGGGACTATCCGAAGAGGTTGTCTGGCGACAGCCCTTTCCCGGGCCGGGGCTGGCGATTCGCTGCCTGGGCGAAATCACCTGGAAGCGGCTGGAAAAACTGCGCCAGGCTGATGCGATTTTCCTTGACGCGCTGCGCGATGCCGGCTTGCTGCGGGAAGGCACCGCGCAAAGTTTTGCCGTGCTGCTGCCAGTCAAAAGCGTCGGCGTCATGGGCGACAATCGCAGCTATGAAGAAGTGCTGGTGCTGCGCTCGGTCACCACCAATGACTTCATGACCGCCGACTGGGCGCGGCTGCCGTACGACTTATTGGCAGAGGCAAGCGCGCGGATCGTGAACGAAGTAGCCGGCATCAACCGCGTGACCTACGACATCACCAGCAAACCGCCTGGCACCATTGAGTGGGAATAATCCGCGCAAATTGCCTTTAAGCGCTTGCGAGGCTATAAATGTAGAAGAATGCGCAGCGCCAAAGGAGGTCATATGCCCGCCGCATACGTACTAATCCATCTGAACATGTCAGTCGATTTTGCCGACTCCCTGCGTGATATCCGTGCCGTTGACGGAGTGCAACGGGCGGACCTTGTTGTTGGGCCAGATGATTGCATTGCCTACGTCGAGTCTGAGGACATCACTCAGATGATGAATACCATTCGCGCCATACGCATGGTCAATGGCGTCGGCAAGACTGATACCCGTTCAATTGCCGAGATGTAAGCTCTTGGCCTTCTCACGGCCGATGGCCTTCATTATTGCAGTCTGCTGTTGCGCGATATTGACAGCTTGCGCGCCCCTGCCGTCCGCTTCCGCGCCGCCCCAACTGAGGCATACGCCAGGCGCGTTTGTTGAGATTGCCGATGGCCATTTCAAGGCAGGGAGCTTTCAATTCGACTACCCGTCATCGTGGCGATTGGTCAAACAGAGCGCTGCCAATGCCGATGGCATACACATCACGCTGCTGGCGCCGGCCGGCGGAGCGCTGTCTTTCCAAGTTGTCGCGACCGATAAGGGCCAGGACGATCTGTTCATACCGCTGGCTGAAGGCAACTTTCTTCTAGTTACCGTCGTCGACTTTGACGACCTTCCTTCCGACGTGACAACTGAATTCGAGCGGATAATCCGCTCAATACGCAGCTGAAACGCCTGAGCTATGTCCATTGTCTGCGTCCGCGCAGAACGCAGGCTCCGGAGAATCTGACTTGCCTGAACGTTATGCAGAAGCTTGCAATGTATGAAAAAAATGACAAAATTAGTTTCTTCTTCGGGTTGCAACCTCAAATTATGCGCTCAAATAAAGTAGGGGTTCAAACCATACCATAACAATCCAGGGGAAGTTTTTCACAAACCGAGACTCTTGCGCAGGATGCTGCAAGTCTTGGAGTGGGCAGGAGCGCACCATAGAAAAACGGTTGGCTCAAACAGAACAGAATCCGGTCGCTTGGTTATAATATTATTGGAATTTGAAATTATATTCGTGTTGCGGATAGAACTAAGAACAGTCGTCTCATACTTGATTTCTTAATATACTTAGGCGTCAAACATCACTAATGTTATATGATTGTCTAATGATCTCGGGAGCAAGTCGTAATGTCTGAAAAAATTCTTGTCATAGATGACGACAAGCAGACCGTAGATTATGTTTCCGGCGTGCTAAAAAGGCGCGGCTTTGAAGTTTTTGAAGCCTACTGCGCGCAGGGCGGCCTGCGTCAGGCATATAGAAATCAGCCTGATCTGGTCCTGCTTGATATCATCTTGCCAGACAAAGACGGCTGGGAGATGTGCCGGCAGCTGCGGGAAATGTCGGACATGCCGATTATCTTCTTGAGCGCCAGGACAGACAAAGGCGACATTGTTAAAGGGCTGGATATCGGCGCCGACGACTACGTCACCAAACCTTGGGATGACGATGAGTTGGTGGCGCGCATCCATGCCCGTCTCAGGCGCTCCCCGCGAACTAATCTGAGCGAGGAGCTGGCCTTCAACCAGGGCGATTTCCGCATTAACTTTATGAATCGCGAGGTTTGGATCCGCAAAAAACTCAAACACCTGACGCCGAAAGAATTCAACTTGCTGGCCGTCCTCGCGCGCAACGCCGGGCGCGTCGTCACGCGCGCAGAGCTGGTTACCGAAGCCTGGGGCGAAGAATACAGCGACGCCACTGACAGCCTAAAACTCTATATCCACTACCTGCGCCAAAAGATTGAGACGAATCCGCAGCAGCCGGAGTACATCCTGACATCGCGTGGCGTGGGCTATCGTTTTATGAAACGGTGACGCCGCCCGTCATAGCAAAGACTTCAATAGCGCGTCAGTTTCTCCCACCATTCTTTGGAAGCTGAATCGTTCCAGGCCGCTGCTGCAATTGGATGCGTACTCCTCGCGCCGCTCCATCAGCTGCTCGATTCCCCGGCGCAGTGACGCCAAATCAATATAAGGGACCAGCACGCCATTCACGCCCTGCTTGACAATCTCGCTGTTGCCGCCCTTGTCGCTCGCCAGGACGGGCGTTCCCAGGCGCAGGCTCTCCAATAGCGTATGAGACAGGCCCTCATAGCCGCTATACAGCGCTAGTCCGTCTGCGGCGACCATTAGACGATGCAGCTCATTTGAAGCCAGCTGGCCGGTGAATACAACGCGATCGCCGAGCGGTCGCGCCAAATGCTCCAGCCGGCCGCGATCGGGACCATCACCCGCAATAATCAGGCCCAACGCCGGCATATCGCTGATAGCGTTTATCAAATGGTCGATGCCTTTCCAGGGCTGAAGGCGCGCAGCCGTGATTAGCGTCGGCCGATCTGGCCATCCCAGTTCGCGGCGAATCTCCGCCCGGCTCTGGCTCGGCGCAGCCGGGGGCGACAGCGCATTATGAATGACGTGTATTTTCGCCGGCTCGACGCCCCAGGATATCACCAGTTGCTTCAAATACTGGCTGGGCACAATCACGGCGTCCATGGCGCGTATCTGCCGCGCGCGCGCCCGCTTCTGCCAGCGAACACGCGCGTCTCCGGTGAAACGCTGAAAATCGTCAACGCTGATCTCTGGCGGAATCCAGCCCTTGCGCGCGCAGCGCTCCCAAGCCTGGTCGCCCACGATCTTGATGACCCGCGGCAGTCGCTGCGCGCCCCAAAGCGGCAGATCAATCGTCTGGGCGTATACCAGATCCGCCCAGGCCAGATGGCGCCGCGCGCTTAAGGCATAGCGCGTATATCGCAGGAACAAGTTCTGGCGTCGTATGCGTGTGACCGGATAAGGATACGCTGTAGCAAGCGGATCGTTGCCATAGGTCAGTACGCGCGGATCCCAGCCCGATTCTTGCAGGGCGGGCAGGATACTTCTCAGGTAAGTGGCCGGTCCGCCCAGCTCGGGGTGGAAGATACCGCTCGCCAGGAATAGCTTAGGCACAGCTTGCTCCCGCTATTGCGCGCGCCCGCGTATGATGATATGCCGATTGACAAAGGTCGCGGACTCTCGGCCCCATTCGGTCGGGCCCATCCATGCCTGCGCCGCCGACGGCGCCTCGCGCAGCATCTGAACCAGCTGCTTGATGGTGGCGTCATCATTGCCTTGACGGCGCGCCCAAGCCAAAAACTGATGTCGCTTGATGTAATGTTCGATATGTTCCACTGCGATACCCGCCGCGGCGCACATGCTCGTCCATTCAGCTTCATTGAAGGCGCGATGATGACTGGGATCGCGCAGACGCTCAAAGGCCTCGACAAATTGTGCCGCTTCGTCATCGTCGGGCAAGAACTGATCTTGCAGCATCAGGAGGGCGCCCGGCTTCAACACGCGCGCGCACTCGCGCAAGAAGCGCTGCGCATCCGGGAAATGGTGCGGCGCGATGCGACAAGTCACGAGATCGAATTGGGCGGACTCAAAAGGCAGGTCTTCCGCGTCCGCTTCCTGGAAAGAGACGTTGCTTACTCCCTTGTCGTCGACGATATGGCGGCGCGCAGTTTCCAGCATACGCGGCGTGAGATCGCTGGCGATGACATGCGCGACGAATGGCGCAAACTTGAGCGCGGTGTGCCCGCCGCCGGTGGCGATGTCCAGCGCCTTCCAGTGCCGCTCCGGCTGGGCGATGGCGAGCAGGCGATCCAGGTCGCTGCCTTTGGCGTGCGTCTCGCTGGTGACGTAGCCATCAGCAAAGCGCGTATAACGCGCCTGCGATAGCGACTTCGAGTCTTGCGCATTTGTCATCCGGCATCCTCCACTGTCGTGTCCATCGCCGATATTCTCTCGCCAGGCGCAATCTTCGAGCGCCGACCAGAGCATAGTCTAATCTTACCCGACTCTCGCCTTAGCGACAGCCCGCGCTCATCAGCCCCGCTTTCACGGAGTCCCTGAATTTAGCGCGCTAAGCTGTTAGAATGGGCGCAGTAGCGTTAACCCAACTAGTGACTTTCGAGGAACCTATACTCATGATAAGAACGATCCAGCAAGACGATTTGCTTAACCTGCGCTTCTTGAACGGCGCCGCGCTGTCACCGGACGCGTCCAAGATAATTTACACCGTCAACAAGATTGATGCGGATGACGACAAAGAATACAGCACCATATACCTGCTGGATCTCGCTTCGGGCGATAGGCGGCAAATGACCAGCGGACGCACGGTCGATGCTGGAGCGTGTTGGTCGCCGGATGGCAAAACGATCGCCTTTGTATCCGACCGCGATGGCAAGCCGCAGCTGTATCTGCTGCCGGCGGACGGTGGCGAAGCCCGCCAGCTGACCCGCTTCAAACGCGGCATCAGCGGCGGACTGGCCTGGTCGCCGGACGGCAGCAAAGTCGCTTTCTGCGCCAAGCCCGACGGCGAAGCGGCAGACCTGTCCACCGAGCCCTACCGCGTCGACCGCAGGGTTTACCGTTTTGACGCCATCGGCTATCTCGATGATGAAGTGAATGACATTTACGTCCTTGATCTGGCCGGCGGCGTAATCACGCGGCTGACCGATGATCGCAATAACAACAGCAACCCGCGCTGGTCGCCCGATGGGAGCAGCATCCTCTATGACGCCAACATGCGCCAGGATGACTCACGCACCCTGACCCCTGATCTGATGACGGTCGATCTGGCGGGCAAGCAATCCACCGTACTTGCGGATTGGGCCAATATCGAAAGCGCCAGCTTTACCCCGGACGGGACGCGCATCGTATTTGTTGGCCGACCCGATGATGGCAAGCCGATCGGCACAAAATCGGACCTTTACGCTCTTGACCTGTCATCGGGCGACATCGAATGCCGCAGCGGCGGGCTGGATGTCGGCGTAGGCGGACGCATCATGCTGGATATGCCGGTTGCCTCGCTAAGCCTGCAAAACGTCATGCTATCCGCAGATGGCAAGTCGGCCTACGCTACGGTGCAGCGCGGCGGCACAGACCATATCTACCGCGTCGCGCTTAGCGGAGCGGAATCATTTGTAGCCGTAACAAGCGGCGACAGCGTCGACTTCCCGCTGGACCTGCGCGGCCATCAATTGCTGTACGCGCGCACTACGTTAAATTCTCCACCCGACTTGCATCTGGCCGACCTCGCCAGCGGCGCGTCCCGACAGTTGACGCAGCTCAACGCGGGCTTCCTGGGCGACATCAACATGCCGCAGACGCAGCGCTTGAATTGGCCTAGCGTCGATGGCGTCAGCGTCGAAGGCTGGTACATGAAGCCGCCCAGGGGCGAAGCGCCCTATCCAACTATCTTGTACATCCACGGCGGCCCGCATCTGGCTTACGGCTACGGATTTCATTTCGACTTTCAGATGCTGGCCGGCGCCGGCTATGGCGTGCTCTTCCTCAACCATCGCGCCTCCACCGGCTATGGCGACAATTTCTCGACCGCGATCAAGGGCGACTGGGGCAATCTGGACTACAAGGACTTGATGAGCGGCGTCGATCACGCCATCGAGCTGGGTTTGGCGGATGCCGATCGGCTGGGCGTTTGCGGCTTGTCGGGCGGCGGCAACCTGTCCTGCTGGATCGTCGGCCAGACCACGCGTTTTAAAGCGGCGATTCCGCAAAATCCAGTGACCAATTGGCGCAGCTTCTACGGCACCAGCGATATCGGCATCTATTTCGGCGTTGAGCAAATGGGCGGGCACCCGCAGGAGATCCCCGAAGTCTACGAGAGATGCTCGCCCATCACATACGCGCACCGCTGTACCACGCCAACACTAATGGTGCAGAGCGAACTGGATTGGCGCTGCCCAGCCGAACAAGGCGAGCAATTCTACACTGTGCTGAAAGCCAACGGCTGTACCGTCGAAATGCTGCGGCAGCCCGGCGGTTCACACGGCGCTTCGATCAGCGGCGCGGCTAACCTGCGGCGCGCGCACAATGAGGCCATGCTCGACTGGTTCGCCCGCTATGTGCTGGATGCCTGAGGCGGCTGCCAGCGCAGTCCCTTGAGCAGGCCGCGGTCAAGCTCGTCGAGACGATCCGGCCCCAGCCGCTGCAACTCGGCGCGCACGTGGTACGAATCGCGGCGCAGTTGGGCCACGTCAATGCCCTGGCAGACATCGGGCAGCAGATACAGCCACTGTACGCTGCGCTGCAGCATCTTCAGCGCCCCGCGATAGTTGCCGCGCTCAATCTGATAATAAGCCACTCCAACTTGCAAGACGGCGCGATACAGATCACGAACCGGGCCCGCCGTCTCGTTCCATTGCTCCTCAAACAGGTCGTGCTGATGGTAGAATTCGCCCGCGTTGAATGCTCGCAGGCCCTGCCCCGCCAATGGGGGCAGTTGGTCTCGACACTCGCATTCCAACTGCTTTAGCATAGCCGGGTCGGGCACACGGGCGAAGGCGGCCACGATGTCCGTGATCTGAGCGTCCAGCTCTTTCCAGCTCAACGCCAAGTCCGCGCCACAGTCGCTGGCCTGCGCCCGCGTATCGCCATCGTCGCTCACGAGACAAAGCGGAATACGCCGCGTGGCCGCGTTATTTTTGCAGGCCAACGTCAGCGACTCCCATTCCAGCAGGCGAGCGTCGATGAAAGCCATCGCCGCGCGCCGGTTTATCAAGCCCTCCACGACTGCTTGCGCCGCCGAAAGCGCTATGGTATCGTATCCGGATAGCATGGCATGCTGCCGCTCAAAGCTGTTATCCGGGGCAATGAAGAATACCGCTGGTGGATTGTCGGCCGCGTAAGCTGATGGATCAGGCTGAGGCGTCATGCGCAGTCCTGGCAGCGCCGATTAATTGAACGTTCATCTTCTTTTCGATTCACTTCTGTCCGCAAGACCACATTATTGCTGAACTCAGTGCTGGTTGGCAGGCAGAGCAATCGCACCACTATTCGGAAAATGCTTTGAGGATTTGCCATCGAAGCTTATCGTTCCGCGCTGACTGTAATCGCTTGCGCCGCAGGCTGATTTTTTTGGGGTGTTTTTTGAGCAAAGCCAAGGCGATATGCTGTAGCACAGCGAAATTTTCTGGGCTGTGTCCTACACGAATACGGCTGTCGTCTTGCCGAAAGGTCACATCCAAGACCCGATGGAGTTTATTTTCAATGTGCCAGTGCGAACGAATTATTCGCTGGAGTTGATTGGCATCCTTCCCTTGTAAAGAGGAGATAAAATAGCGCGTCTGCGTGTTTTGCCACTGCCCATCCAGTAATTGGGCATGTTGGACGCGGACTAGCGACTGCAAGCGCGTCCAGCCTTCTTGCTGGCTTAAGTCATTCAAGACAGCGGCATCGGTCATCACTTCACAGACCCGGCGCTCGACACGACCACGCGGCTTGCTGATTTCTTCGTTGTGACTATATTGACCTATCAAGCGCGGATGGCGGTCATCCGCATAAGCGAAAAGGGACTGGGCTGCATCGTACAAACTGCCCTGATTTTCCTTTAAGGCTATGACATAATCCGCTCCGTGCTCGCTAACAATAGACTTCACGATGTCTTTCTGACAGCCCATCGCGTCCAAAGTCACGATACAGCCTTTCAAATACAGCAATTTCAGCAATTCGGGAATTTCAGGTATCTCATTGCTTTTCGCGTCCACAGCGCGCTTGCCCAAGACCAAGCCGGCTTCCACTGACCAGGCATGCAACAGATGCAAGGCGCTCTTTCCTTGCCTACGATCATGGCTGCGCCGCATCGTCTTGCCGTCTATTGCCACAATATCGCCTTCAGCTAATACTGGCTTGATGCTGCTAATCCAATCTTGGTAGCACAACTGTACCTGCTGAGGGTCTAATAGTTGGAAGACGCGGGCAAATGTATCGTGCGAAGGAATACCGTTAGGCAACTCTAAAAATCCCCTTAACCATTCCTCTTTATCCTCGCCAAAATCAACAATGTCCACCCAGGTCTCGGCGCCGCTGATCACCGCGCAGATCGCGATGATGATGATATCCAGCAACGGGTGTAATTGACCATGTTCGCGACGCGGATCTTCTAAACTGGCAAAGGCCTCCGCTATGCCACTTGGGCTCATCTCGGGCTCTCCTCATCCGTATTGATGAACCCATTCTATTCACCTTTCATTTCTTGGTGCGATTGCTCTGGTTGGCAGGTCAGGTAGTGTATCGAATTCGGTTGAAATTCATACGAGCCGATATGGGTTAAGCACACGCGCGACAGTAGCGATTAAACCTGTCCTCGAGTGAAATGCGCCTTTGGGGCGGAAAAGCCGTCTCAACATTCGATTGACCCGTTCCAAGAGGCTGGTCGTTCGTAAAGCCGAGCGCGGCCACTTAGGGTATCGCTGCAGTACCCGGAAAAAGGCAATGGTCTCCTGCCAATCTCGTTGCAGCGTGGCGACTAAATCAGATTGTGTTTCGGCATAAGTCCGACAGAAAGCATCCCTTAATTCTGTTGCTTCTCGACTGTCTTTCGCCTCAAAGATGGCGCGAATGGGTTGCAGGATGCGCTGTTTGAATTGACGGGCTTGTCCGCTGGGCAAGGCATCGGGGACTTGAATGCTCTGCCAGAGATTGCGCAGCTTGTGGAAGGCGCAACGTTGATGTGGTACATGAGGGTGCAGATAGTTCAGCGCGGCAATCAAGCCCTTGCTGCCGTCATGAATGAAGTGTTCCAGCCCCCGTTGGCGATATAGCTTGCGCGCCGCCAAGTCGGATAAGAGGCCTTCCCAAGCCTGGCGACTTTCATCCTCAGCCAACTGCCAGCCCACAATGCCCCAGCGCCGGTTTTGCGGATACAGTCCCAAAGCCACCAGGACACAGACTTTGCGCCGCGCTTTGACCGAGCGTTGGCGTTGGCGACTGTCGACTTTGCTCTGACCGGTATCCTCGAGCAAGGTCAGCCAAATGGCGTCCAGCATGACCACTGGCGGGCAACTGGTCAAGGGCATCGCTGGCGGCATCCGCACCGCTTGCGCCTCCCGATTCAAAGTCCGCAAGCCCATTTGAGTGCCACACTGCTCGCCGATTTCCGCCTGCATTTGCCGCAAACTCAAGCCTAAATCCGCCCAGCGCCCAATGCGATCACAGACATCATCCCAAATTTGTTGATAGGGCTTGAGGATGGAAAAGGGTATCTTGACACTGCCATTACATTGACAGCGCACACGCGGCAGCCAGACCTGCAACACCCCATAATCCGTCACTAATTGACGCCGACGCCGTCCATTGCGCACAAAATCACTAGCCTGCTGACTGCCGCAGACTTGACAGGTCGCTTGACTTTGACGCGATACCTGCGAGCGCCTTTGGTAGGCTTGGCGATACAACCGGGCGGTGACTTCCCGCTCCAGTTGAGATTCAATCATTTGAGACGCGGTCGCGGCCAGTTTGGCTCTCAGGCCCGCCAAAAAAGATTTGAAACCATATCCTGGCTGCGTTATCCTAGTGTACATGACGTGGCTCCTGTTCTTTTGCTTTGCTAGGACAACTAGCATGAATCGGAGTTCACGTCATTTCTATTTCAACCGAATTCGATACACTACCGCAGGTCAATTCGCTTGACAGCCACCAAGATGGGCTTATATAATTCTAAGGATATAGATTATCTACACATCATACATGTTGCTGAACTGCCCAACAACTAAGGGGAGCGGCGTTAGCGTGTTACCTGGCGGTTATCTCAAAAAGCGACTCCTGCGCATCCAAGTGGGATACCTGCTGTCGGAAGGCCCCGGCAACGCTAAAGAGATTCCTATTACATTTTCTCAGCGGCTGCAAGTCGACGACGAATTGTATTTGGATGCCTTGAACGGCAAGCTCATCCTGACGCGAACTAAAGAAGGCATCCTGGCGCAGGGCGCTTTGCAGGTTGCCCATACCCGCGAATGCGACCGCTGCCTGGACACGTTCAGCCACACATTTACGCTGGATGTCGCGGAGCTATTTGCCGCGCATTCAGACACCAGCAAAAGCGTATTCTTTATCGATAGCAATGGCGATATTGATCTTGCCCCGCTGCTGCGGGAGGAGGTACTCATTGAAGAGGGCTATCGGGCGGTATGTAATAATAGCTGTCGCGGATTGAGCGCGATAAGCGGAAACAATCTAAATGAAACGGGTGAATCGCGAGAACCTCTCGAGTCGGAAGCGGACGAAGGACTCGTATTTGATCCACGATTGGCAGTATTGAAGCAATTACTATCGTAGCCATATGCCAAGGGATGCGCGCTATACATGGGGTGTTGGCGCATTCTGTACGTGAGGGGTGTTGCAGTGAACGAGTATGATGGAAGGTTTGAGTCGGATATCGACCTGATGGCATACCTGGAAGATGAAAAAGGCGACAAGACCAGTTTCGAGTTTTTCCTCGAAGATGCTGACTTGGACCTGTTGGATGAAAACTTCGGGGAAGATATCGGGATCGAGGACGAAGAAGACCACGACCTGGGTGAAATAGCCTCCAGCGACACGGTGGGCTTATATCTCAAGGAAATGGCGCGCGTCCCCCTCTTGACGACAGAGGAGGAGGTGCAGTTGGCGATGCGGCAGGAAGCGGGCGAGCTCGCCGCCGACCAATTGGTCGAAGCGCCCGAACACGAGCGCCGGGCCGAGTGGCAATTCCTGATTCAAGACGGGCTCAATGCCCGCGATCATCTTATCAAGGCCAATACACGGCTTGTCGTCTCCATTGCCAAAAAGTACATGTCCCGCGGTGTGCCCTTTCTGGACCTGATCCAGGAAGGCAATCTCGGCTTGATGAAAGCGGTGGAGAAGTTCGATTACCATCGCGGCTACCGTTTCAGCACCTATGCAACCTGGTGGATCCGGCAGACGATCACCCGCGCCATCGCCGATCAAGGACGCACAATTCGCGTGCCGGTGCACATGACCGATCGCATTCGGCAGCTCTATCGCGTCGCCCGCGACCTGGAGCAAGAGACCGGATGCAAGCCCTCGGTGGAGGAAATCGCCGAGGTGATGGAGTGCGAGCCGCGCAAGGTGCAGTGGATGCTGAAAGTGTCCTGGCGCCCCTTGAGTCTCGAGCATCCGGTGGGCAAGGACGACGACAGCGAACTCGGCAGCTTCATCGAAAACGACCGCGAGCCGAATCCTTCTGACAGCGCCTTCAGCAAGCTGCTCAAGGAGAAGATCGAGGAACTGCTCAACACCCTGACCCCGCGTGAAGCCCGCATCCTGCGCTTGCGCTTCGGCCTGCAAAACGGGCACTGTTACACGCTGGAAGAAGTCGGGCAGAAATTCGGCTTGACGCGCGAACGCATCCGGCAGATTGAAGGACGCGCGCTACGACGTTTGCGGCACCCGCGCCGCAGTCGCAAATTGCGCGATTATCTCGACTAGCCAGCGCTCAGTTGTCCTGTCGTATTCTGCAGCTGGAACCACTCCCGCGCTAAACCCGTGAGCATTTTTGCTGTCGCCTAATGCGCTTGTATGCTGCATCATGCGGATCGAGAGCGCCAATATGCCTAAATTGGTCTTGGTTAAGCATAGCAACAGCGATCACAATCCCTTGCAGCCGGCCGCGGATTGGCGGCTAACAGCAGAAGGCTTGCGCCGCTGCCGCCCCTTGGCGCAGCATCTGAAGCCCTATCGAGCGAAACGCTTGTATAGCAGTCCCATGCCCAAAGCCATACAAACAGCAAAGCGCGTTGCGTTGGAACTGAACGATGTGCCCCTCAGCGAATGCCCTTTACTTGCCGAACACAGCAGACAATCAAATGCGCCCTATGGATCGCTAGCGGAGTTCCATACGCGGATGAAACGATTGTTCGCCGCGCAAAATGAACTGGCCTTCGGCGACGAAACGGCAGAAGAATCCAAACATCGTTTTCGGCGTGGCATCGAATGCATATTGGAAAGCTCGACCAAGACAGAAAACATTGTGGTCATCAGCCACGGGACCGTGATCGTATTGTTTACCGCGCATTACAATCCCGTTGATAGCTATCGTCTTTGGCAAAGACTCAAAATGCCATCCGTGGTTGTGCTGGATTTGCCGGACTTTCGCATCAGCAGAGTGATTGAGGATGCGGGCATCCTCTAGCCGCTAATGGCGGCCAGCAAATTCAGCTCCTTTTCGCGCGGCAGGTCAGCCGGCTTGGGCGCATCCGCGGGCAGCGTCAGCGTCCATTCGCAGGTATCACGAATCGTCCCGGCGATCGGCCTGAATCTCAAGCCGGCGCCAATTGCTTTGTCGATATTAAAAGTCATGAAACTTTCCGCCAGCGCCCCGTTAATCCAGAGCGGCAATTCCATAAACTCGCCCACGTCATTTTCGCGCAGGAAGTCGTCGCTGGCGTGCTGCCACTGCACATCGCTCCCGAGCGCCTGCTTAACCTGCGGCAGCAGCTCGCCGAACGTCAGTCGCGCAGCCGGCCCGGTCACGTTATAAATGCCCGACGCGCGCTGCTCTATCCGCCGCAGCGTGAAAGCCGCCAAGTCGCGCGCGTCTACGAATTGCAGCGGCTGATCGGCCGGCGGCGCGATGGCGGGACCTCCCCTGGCGGCGCGCGTCACCCAGTAGGTGAAGCGATTGGTCGGGTCGCGCGGGCCCACGATCAAACCGGGGCGGATGATCAGATTGCAGCCGGGAAAAGCCGCTTGTACCTGCGCTTCGCAAAGGACCTTCAGTGGGCCATAGGTTTCGTCAGTAACCTCTTCCGCCGAATGGTCGTCCAGCGTCAGCAGCTTGGCGGATTCATCGCGATTGGCGGCGCCATTCAGCGGATAAACGGACAGGGTCGAGATGAAGGTGTAGTGTCCTACCGTCCCTTTGAGCGCTTCCGCCGATAGCTCGACGAGGCGCGGAATATAGCCGCAAGTGTCGATCACCGCGTCCCAGCGTCGCCCGGCCAGGCGATGCAGATCGGTCTCGCGATCACCCTTGATAAACTCGGCTTCAGCGACCGGCGACCGGCTGCTCAAGCCGCGGTTGAACAGGGTCACTCGATGCCCGCTGGCCAAAGCCTCTGCCACCAGCGCCGGCCCTACGAATGTCGTGCCGCCTATGATCAGCAGGTTCATTTGCCCTCCTCCGCTTCCCAGTTCAGTTTTGCAATCCTATACGCACTGACAGCAACTGCTGCCCCGCGACCGCGCCGACTGCATTGCGCCTTCTCTACGCTAGTCGCTGCTGACGCCTGCGACAGTAATACGCTTCACAATCTATGCTAAAATCGCCACTATGAACCGGACCCACATCCATCTTCGCAGCGTGGCGCTCTTGGCAGGCTTGATGCTGCTTATGATAGCCTGCAACCTTGGCGCTAGTAGCAATGCGCCGCCGACGCTGGCGCCCTTGCCCACTTTCACGCCGCAGGCAACCCTGGGATACGCCGCCGTGCGACCGGTCGTCATCGATGATATCGAAGTCACCGCCGTCGCGCCCAGCGACGAATTGCTGCCGACTCTGCTGGAACAGGTCGAATCCGACCGGCTGATGGCGCATATTCGCAGCCTGCAAGACTTCCGTACGCGCCACATCGGCTCGACTCAGACGTCGGTCACCGAAGGCATCGGCGCCGCCCGCAAGTACATCAAGGATCAGCTGGAGATAATTGGTGCGGCCTCCGGCGGCAATCTCTACACCTTTGAGCAGAGTTTTGAGGCCATTGTCACCGATATTATACAGACCAGGCAGCACAATATCATCGGCGCGATCAGTGGCAGCGAGGTCAACGCCGGCACCATCATCATCGGCGCGCACTACGACAGCATTGGCGAGCCGCGCGGCGATGGCCAGGCTTACGCGCCGGGCGCAAACGACAACGCCTCGGGCGTGGCGGCGCTGCTGGAAATCGCGCGCATTTTGAGTATTGCGCAATACCGAGCGACCATCATGTTTGTCCTCTTCTCAGCGGAAGAGTTCAACCGGCAAGGCAGCATCCCGTTTGCCGTCTGGGTGCGCGACAAGGACATTGATGTGATCGGCATGATCAACGTGGATACCATCGGCAATGTGCACGACTTTAACGGCAACCGCAATGACCGACAGCTGCGCGTTTTCTCCGCCGGCCCCAATGACAGCTCAGTCTCGCGCAAGATGGCCCGCGAAGCCAATTTCCTCGGCTACAACTACGAGCTCGAGCTCGACCTGCGCGTGCAAGACGAAATCGACCGCGAAAACCGCTATGGCGATCACTTCTCCTTCAGCGAGCTGGGCTACCCCGCCATTCGCCTGATCAACGCCTATGAAGAAAAGCGCAACGCCGACCCAACCGATACGATTGAGTTTATCGAGCCCGATTACCTGCGCCGCGCCACCCAATCCATCTTGGCAATCGTCATTTCGCTGGCCGATGGTCCGCGCCCGCCGGTCAATATCGTTCTGCGCGCCCGAGACGACGGCAAGCAAGAATTGGTCTGGGAGCCGGTGGAAGACGCCGCAAGTTATATCGTCGCGCTGCGCCCGCGCGATTCCCTGATATATCAGCAGTTCTCATTTGATGAAACCAAGCTGGCCTGGGACGGATTCAGGGATTACGCCGCCATTGCGATCGCCGCCAAGGATTCGCGCGGGCTGATCGGCCCCCTGTCCCATGAGATTATTCCGCGCTAGGCTTGCGTAGCGCTCGCGCGCGACCGGCGCCTGTGCCGACATCCGTAGCGGCCGCCTTCCACCGAGGTAGTATGCGCGTAGTCCATATCATCAAAGTCACACGCATCAGCGGCGCGGAGCGTCATCTGCTACTGCTTTTGGCTGGCTTGAGAAAGCGCAGAGTCGACGCCCGCCTGGTAATCTTGGTCGAGCGCGACCAGCCCATGGACGACATGCTGGCCGAGGCTCAGGATGGCGCCATCCCCATCACTCGCCTCTTCATCCGCCGAGACTACGACTTGGCGCTGCTGTGGAAGCTGCGCGCTCTGCTGCGAGACCAGAAACCCGATCTTGTTCATACGCATCTAATACACGCCGACCTCTTCGGCTATTTCGCCGCTCGGACCGCCGGCATCCGTCACGTCATCAGCAGCCGCCATAATGACGATCAGTTTCGTTATCGTCCGCGCTGGCGCAAGTTGCATCGCCGGCTGTGGCGCTGGACCAGCGGCGGCATCGCTATCTCGGAATCCATCAGACGATTCGCCATTGAGGTGGAGGGCGCGCCCGCTGACAAAATCACGGTGGTGCAATACGGCATCGACTTCGCCTGGCCAAGTGACGACGCTATCGCATCGGCCCGCCACGGGCTGCGAGCCGATCTGGGGCTGGATGAGGATGCCCTGCTCCTGGGCATGGTATGCCGCCTGGTGGAGCAGAAGGGCATCCCATACGCGCTGGAAGCGATGCGCCGGATCCGAGCGCAGTTTCCCCAGGCTCACCTGGTCATCGCCGGAGACGGCGAAAAAGCGGACGAGCTGCGCCGGCTGGCCTCTGCGCTGGGCATGGCTGACCGCGCACATTGGCTGGGCTGGCGCAGCGACGCCGCCGATCTGATGGCGGCTTTCGACCTGCTGCTGGCACCCAGCCTGTGGGAAGGCTTCGGCCTGGTGCTGCTTGAAGCCATGGCCCGCCGCGTTCCCGTGATCGCCAGCCGCGTCGGCGCGATTCCTGAAGTGATCGTGCACGGCGAGTCCGGTATCCTGATTGAGCCGCGCGATGTCGCTGCTCTGGCGCAGGCGATGGCGCGTCTGCTGGATGACCGCGCGCTGCGCAAATACATGGGGTTGCTGGGCGCCGCCCGCCTTGAAGAGCGCTTCAGCATCAGGCGCATGGTTGAGGGAACGATCGCAGTCTACCGGCGGGCGCTGGAATGAAACGCTCTACCGAGCCTGTGGGAGTGCTGGATGCTGCTGATTTGACAACCGCCACGATTCAAACTAATTATCTATGTTCCCCGGTGTCTCCGCAGAGCAATCGCACCAAGAAATGAAAGGTGAATAGAATGGGTTCATCAATACGGATGAGGAGAGCCCGAGATGAGCCCAAGTGGCATAGCGGAGGCCTTTGCCAGTTTAGAAGATCCGCGTCGCGAACATGGTCAATTACACCCGTTGCTGGATATCATCATCATCGCGATCTGCGCGGTGATCAGCGGCGCCGAGACCTGGGTGGACATTGTTGATTTTGGCGAGGATAAAGAGGAATGGTTAAGGGGATTTTTAGAGTTGCCTAACGGTATTCCTTCGCACGATACATTTGCCCGCGTCTTCCAACTATTAGACCCTCAGCAGGTACAGTTGTGCTACCAAGATTGGATTAGCAGCATCAAGCCAGTATTAGCTGAAGGCGATATTGTGGCAATAGACGGCAAGACGATGCGGCGCAGCCATGATCGTAGGCAAGGAAAGAGCGCCTTGCATCTGTTGCATGCCTGGTCAGTGGAAGCCGGCTTGGTCTTGGGCAAGCGCGCTGTGGACGCGAAAAGCAATGAGATACCTGAAATTCCCGAATTGCTGAAATTGCTGTATTTGAAAGGCTGTATCGTGACTTTGGACGCGATGGGCTGTCAGAAAGACATCGTGAAGTCTATTGTTAGCGAGCACGGAGCGGATTATGTCATAGCCTTAAAGGAAAATCAGGGCAGTTTGTACGATGCAGCCCAGTCCCTTTTCGCTTATGCGGATGACCGCCATCCGCGCTTGATAGGTCAATATAGTCACAACGAAGAAATCAGCAAGCCGCGTGGTCGTGTCGAGCGCCGGGTCTGTGAAGTGATGACCGATGCCGCTGTCTTGAATGACTTAAGCCAGCAAGAAGGCTGGACGCGCTTGCAGTCGCTAGTCCGCGTCCAACATGCCCAATTACTGGATGGGCAGTGGCAAAACACGCAGACGCGCTATTTTATCTCCTCTTTACAAGGGAAGGATGCCAATCAACTCCAGCGAATAATTCGTTCGCACTGGCACATTGAAAATAAACTCCATCGGGTCTTGGATGTGACCTTTCGGCAAGACGACAGCCGTATTCGTGTAGGACACAGCCCAGAAAATTTCGCTGTGCTACAGCATATCGCCTTGGCTTTGCTCAAAAAACACCCCAAAAAAATCAGCCTGCGGCGCAAGCGATTACAGTCAGCGCGGAACGATAAGCTTCGATGGCAAATCCTCAAAGCATTTTCCGAATAGTGGTGCGATTGCTCTGGTGTCTCCGTGGTGAATTATCCTGCGCGGCGTTCGCCACTTCGCTCCAGCATTCGTGCGACACTACAGCCAAGCGCGCGACAGATTTGCCATAAGTCTCGCTCGCTATCATAATCGACTGGTATGCCGAATTTGAATCAACCGCCTCCGCCGCTGATATTGCCGGATCGGGCGGGCGCAGTGACGCCGAGCAGCCGATGATCAATGTCTATCTCTCTTACGCGCCGCAGGACCAAGAGCGCGCAGCGGAAATCCGGCGCATTTTGCTGGCGCAGGGCCATCGACCCTGGGCGGATCCTAATGCCGCCGACGATTCAGGCTGGCATGCCGGCCGGGAAGCGGCCATTCAGGCTGCTGACGCGCTGATCCTGCTGCTGACAGCCGCGGCTGCGCAATCTGTCGCCGTCACCTACGAATGGTCGCTCGCCCTGGGCCGCGGCATTCCGGTCTTCGCCCTCGTCGATGACGCGGCGAACGAACATCCGCGACTGCAATTGGTCAATCGCTACGATCGAGCGTCCTTCGGCGACGAGAATCACTTCTGGGATCACTTTGTCGCCGACTTCAAGCAGCGCGCGACATCCGAGCGGCCAATCGCCCGACCGGTTGCAGACGATTTGACCGATATAGACAAGAGCGTCATGCCGGAGGAACCGGGTTACTGGCTGGTCATGCGGCGCGGACCGCTGCTCAATCAGCTCTTCCGCCTTGAACGCGAGGTCGTCAACATCGGGCGCGACCTGGCCAACGACATCGTAATCCGTGACCCGCAAGTGAGCCGCTATCACGCGCGTCTGACGCTGCAAGGCCAGGATTACAACGTCGAAGACCTCGACAGCAGCAATGGCACAGGCGTCAACGGCGCGCAGATCAGCGGTCACGCAGCGCTAAACGACGGTGATTTCCTCGCGCTGGGCGATTCGATCCTCTTGACCTACGACCTGGTTTATCTGGATTAGTCAGTCAGCTCGCCAACAACCACAGCCGGATTGCCCGCGACTATCGCGCCCGCCGGCACATCGCGCCGCAAGACGCTGCCGGCGCCTACCACCGCGCCCTCGCCGACAGTCACGCCTTTCAGAATCAGCGCATTCATGCCGATAAAGACATCATCGGCGATAGCAATCGGCGCAGTCTTGGCGTCCAGTGGCGCTGCCTTTCGCTGTTGCGGCTGCAAGGGATGAAAGTCGGTATCGGCGATGACGGTGTTGGCGCCGACCCAGACGCGATCGCCGATGCTGATGCGCTCGTCGCAGACCAGCGAGCCGCCGGTCATGCCGAAGTCGTCGCCGATGGTCAGCCGAGCGCCGGCCCGCCGTGTGCTGATGATGACCGGATGGTTGGGTCCCAGCGGATTGCTGCGAGCCGTCGAGCGCAAGTTCATGCGCCGGCCTATGCGGATTTCGCTTTGTCGGTGCCACTGGATGATGGGCAGCCCGTAACAGCGCCAAGCGCCACCGACCTCGATGCCGCGCAGCGCCCACCAGACGCATGGCAGCAGCAACAGCCGACGCAACTCGTTGCCGGCTTTCCAGGGCATCACACGCGCCTGCCGCAGCGACTCACGCGAAATCAGCGGGGCGGGACCTTCGGTGCTAGTCTTAAGTCGTCCGCACATCTGCTAATCTCTGTGCCTTCTGCGTCTCTGCTGTAATGAACACACTACTTTTCATCTGCAATAATGTCGAAATCTGTATGGACAACATATCAGGTCGCCCGAAATCTCATCTTACTACTCTGACGAGCGACCAAGTTGGTCGCCCCTACAAAACCCGTGTACATCGCGTTTCGCCCGACGATCAGGGCACACTGAAGACGATATCGCTCGCCTGCACAATATGGCCACCGCGCAGCAAAGCGAGTCTTAGCACATAATTTCCCGAACGCAGCGCATCGGCGTGCAGCATCTCCAATTGGCCATTTACCACAGTGCGATGCTGCGCGTTGCCCAGCGGCGTCCAATCGGCGAATTGCCCGCCGCGGATGTACATATGATAGAACTCGGCCTGGCCGGAGTCGTACTGCGCCGTGCCTACAATAGGTATAACGTGGCTAACTGACTGGCCACTGGCCGGCTGCTGAATCTGCAGGATGGCGCCTACGCTGCCAATCGATTGCAGGCCGTACACGCCCGGCCAACAATCCACCGTCGGCAAGTAGGCCAGGCCTTTCTCGCGCGCGTATCGCTCCGCTTCCACTGAGTCAGGCTGTGATGTGCTGGGCCCGCCAATGAACCACAGATTCTGCGCGCCCGCAGCTACCGCCTCCTGCGTATGTTCGACAGGCACGCGGCAATAGTTGGGCGGGATCGGCTGCTGCTCCCCCGGCGCCACACGGAACTGAATGCCGGCGCCGACTTCCGGCGGCAGCGGAAATGCCAGGGTCTGATAGACGCCGTGCGATACTTCCAACACAACTGAACCCGCGACCGGCGCCGGCGTCGGATATCGCGCCGCCACCTGCGGATAACTCAATTTGCCCTCGGCATCCGGTATGCCGGCCGGCCCGTCCAAAGTCCACTCGTTGATGGTCGCCGGGCAGCGCGTCGACAACTCGATCAAACGGCGCACATCGCAAACCTGGCGCAAGGTTACGCCCGCCGGCGGAATCGGCTGGTCGTTGAGCAGCCTGCCTTCAGTCGCAAATGTCCCCAGCAATTCTCGATTTCCGTAGATGCCGGTCAGCACATTGTTCCAAATCGGCGCCGCGCCGGTAAGGCCTGAAGAATTGATCATCGGGTCGCCATCGTTATTGCCCACCCAAACGCCAACTGCGACATTGCGCGTATAGCCGATGGTCCAATTGTCCTTGATGTCGTCGGTGGTGCCGGTCTTCACCGAGGCGAATATATGGTCAGCGCGCAAGGGACTGTGGAAGCCCATCGCGTCGGAGCGCGCCTGGTTGTCGGACAGCATGTCCGTGATGACGAAGGCCACGCGCGGATCCAGCACGCGCAGGCTCTCGGCTCCGCGCGTCACGGTCTCGCTCGACACAGTCCCGGACGGGCAGCCCTTCTCATATTGATAGATGATCTGGTTGTCGCTGCCGATGACGCAGCGGATGGATGTTACGGGCGCATAGACGCCTTGATTGGCGAAGACGGCGAAGGCGTTGGTCAATTCGATGAGGCTGACCTCGCCGCCGCCCAGCGTCAGCGACAAGCCGTACTGCGAAGCGTCTTCGCTAAGCGTGCTGATGCCCAGACGCCGAAGAAAAACCAGCAGATAGTCGACGCCCGCTTGGCGCAGCGTCTGCACGGCCGGGATATTGTAGCTGTTGGCCAATGCCGCGCGCATCGTCATAGGCCCGTGGAATTCATTATCGAAATTGCGCGGCGTATACACCGGCAGCCCCGGCAGCGCGATGTGCGTTCTTGTATCCCAAAGCACATCAATGGTGGACATGCCCCGTTCCATGGCCGCGGCGTAGGTGAAGGGTTTCATGGTGCTGCCCGGCTGACGAAAGGCCGTCGTTACGTTGACGCTGCCATCTATGGCTTCGTTGTCGTAATCGATGCTGCCGACCATGGCGATGATCTCGCCGTTCGCTGGCTTGGTCACCACGACGGCGGCATTGCTGACGTTTTTCGCCCGCAACTGCGCCACTTGATTGGCGGCGGCCCGCTGCGCCAGGCGATTGGCGCTTTGATCCAGGGTGGTATAGACTCGCAGCCCGCCACCGGTAATCTCCTCCGGGCTGTAACCCAGGCCGAGCATCAGCCGTTCCAGCTCTCCTTGCGCGTAGACCGTGAAGTGCGGCGCGGTCAACGACACTTTGGCCGGCACGAAGGTCAAACCCTCTTGCAGCGCGACGCGCACCTGCTCCTGCGTAATAAAACCCTCTTCAAGCATCTCGCCCAGAACCTGCCGCCAGCGGACATCAACCGCCGCTTGCACGATCGGATCGGGGTTGAGCGGATCCAGGCTGGCCGGCGCCCGCGGCAAGCCAGCTAACATGGCCGATTCGCCCAGGCTCAGCTGGTCGACATCCTTGCCAAAAAAGGTCTGCGACGCAGTCTGCACGCCGTAAGCCAAATTGCCGTAATAGATCTCGTTGAAGTACATTTCCAGAATTTCTTCTTTGCTCTTGGACTGTGTCAAGAAAATCGCCAGCAAGATTTCTTCGGCTTTGCGGGCGATGCTGCGCTGGGCGCGCTTCTCGAAGTCAAAGAAGACATTGCGTACAAGCTGCTGCGTGATGGTGCTGCCGCCCGGGGTGTTCTCGCCGGCGGAGGCGCCGAGGTAATTCAGCGCCGCCAGGGCGGTGTGCCCGACATCAATGCCCATATTCACGAAGAAGGAGTCATCCTCAATGGCGATAGTCGCCAGAATCAGCGAGCGCGGGATGCGGTCGAAGCTGACGTGTACGCGCCGCCCCTCACCGAAAGCTTCATACAGCTCATTGCCATGGCGATCATAAATGAAAGTGCTCTCAAAGCCGCGATAATTGTCCACCTCAGCCACGCGGGCCGTCCATTCGGCTTCCACCTGCGGCAGGAACACCATAGCCGCGCCCATTGTCAGCAAGGTCAAGCCGCCGCAAAACGTGAACATTAGCCCGGCCATCATCCAGAAACAGCCAAGTGGCAAACCAAGCAGTCGGCGCTTGCGTCTGCGTTTGCCCGGCCACCTTGAGCCCTCCGGCGAGCCCGAGCGCTGCGGCGGAGGCGGCGCTGGCGCAAACGAGTCGGGAAACTCGCTTGGCGGCAAGGTCGGGTCAGAGGGCGAGCGCGGCGCCAGGTAGGGGCCCTTGGCCGGGCCGCGCCCCGATGCCGAAGGGATCGGACGGTTGAACTCGGTTAGCGCCGGCTCCGTCTCCTCAGCGATCTGGTTGTACGCGGGCAAGGTCACCAGCTTGCCAGTATCCCGGCGGGCGTCTCGCGGGGTGATCTCATCCAGCTCGGAGACGTGCGGCAGGGGGAATGGCGCGTCCGGACTTGGCTCGACTTTTACCAGTTCTGTAGTCGCCGTGTCGTCGCGGCCCTGCAGTCGACGCGCCGTCCCATCGCTCGCGTCCAATTCAGCAGGATCGATTTTGCGAGATTTGTCCATCGCGTTTCTATACTTTGTCATGCCGCTATTCTAACAGAATAAACGACGTCTACTTTACACGCTGGACGCGTCGCCCACGACTGACCTACGTCCGCGAGCGGCTGTGGGCGCCGTCTAGCATTGCCTTTGGCTATTCGCGTTAGGCTCATTAAACTCAGTGTACTCGGTGGTTAATTGTTTTCCTCTGCATTTCCGGCGGATAGCGCCAATTCAGATGCGAATGCTCTGCCGCCGAATCGGCGACATCTGGATATGCCGCGCTTTGAATGATAGAATCCGCCCGTGAGCCCTGCGGAGAAGGTCTATGAACAACAGGCCGCACGACATTCTGCACCCCGAACTGGAACTCTCCATCGTCGTCCCAATCTACAACGAAGAAGGCAATATCGACAAGCTGCACAGCGAGCTGACCGCGGCCCTCGTCGCCAGCGGGCGCGATTACGAGGTCATCGCCATCAATGACGGCAGCCAGGACGGCAGCTACGACCTGCTGAATGCCGTGCAAGCCCGTGATCGGCGCTGGCACATCATCCACTTTCGCCGCAACTTCGGGCAGACAGCGGCCATGGCAGCCGGCTTTGACGCGGCCCGCGGCGCGATCGTGGTCACCATCGATGCCGACCTGCAGAACGATCCGCGCGATATCCAGCGGCTGCTCGACAAGTTCGCCGAGGGCTACGACATCGTCAGCGGCTGGCGGCAGCACCGCAAAGAGCCGCTCTTTCTCAGACGCATACCCTCCGCGATGGCCAACCGCTTGATCTCGCGCAGCACCGGCATCAAGCTGCACGATTATGGCTGTACGCTGAAAGCCTACCATTTTGATGTGGTCAAAGGCGTCCAGCTCTACGGCGAGTTGCACCGCTTCATTCCGGCGCTGGCCCGCCAAATGGGCGTCCGCGTGGCCGAGATACCGGTCAAAGACCGAGCGCGCCAATGGGGCAGCAGCAAATACGGCTTCGGCCGCACCTTCAAAGTCGTGCTCGACCTGATCGTAGTTGTCTTCATTCTAAGCTATTTCAATCGCCCGCTCTACGTCTTTGGCGCGGCCGGCTTCCTGGTCGGCGGCATCGGCACGCTGCTGGGCGCCTACCTAACGGTGTTCAAGCTGCTGACTGAGAACAAAATCGGCGATCGCCCGCTGCTGCAGCTGGCCGCCCTGCTGGTGGTGCTCGGCGTCCAATTCGTCAGCACCGGCATCGTGGCTGATATGATCATGCGCACCTACCACGAGTCGCAGCACAAGCCGATTTATTACATTCGTGAAAGGCGAAATAGCCAGCCTGAGGAGGCGGCCGTCGACAAAGAGCCGGCCTAAGCTTCCGGCGCTTCGAAATCAGGCGGCGCGTCGTAATCGTAAAAGCGGATATGCCAAACTGATGGCTCCGTTTGCGGATCGCCAACAGTCTCCAACATGGTGATCTCCAGAGTAGCGAAGCGCCCGTCTTCGGGCCTGATGAAGGCGCTGATCTCGACATCATCTTGCGGTTCGATGAAGCCGAAAAGCAAGCCGGAAACACCCGCGCCCGCAGCCCGCCCGCGCACTTGCCAATCGTCGTCTTCGTCCGGCGGCGCATCTCGCTCGACCAGACGCGCGTCTCGCAGGTTCTCCATGACGTATTCAATGCCGTCGCCCGCCGCCAATAGTCGATTGGTATCGAAGTCTTCAAAGGCTGGCAGCAGAATCCAGGGCGCGCCGCTGGGGAAGCTGAGCCACTGGCGGTCGTCCTGCGAATAAATGTCCAGCGCCAAGGGAAGGAAAAACTGCAGCCACGCGCTTATGTGCAGCGCATTGGGGCTGACGTACTGCGCCTCCGCGCCGGTCAAAGTCGCCGGCAGCAAGTTGACGCCATCAAATGACAGTGCCAGCGGATAGGGCGCTCCCGTCTGCGCAATCGACAACTTGAAACTGTCAGCCGCCTGCAGCTGATCAACCGCGCCGTCGACCAATTCCTGCGCCGTCATGGTCGGCTCTGCCTGCGCCCGAGTCTCGCTGCCGCCGAGTATTAGGAATAGCAGAGTCGTGGCGAGCGCAAGCAGCGCGCGCGAGATAAACAACTTGGTATGAAGCGAATGCACTGTCATTAATTTGCATTACGCAGGCGACTGCCTGGCGTTGCGTGTCCGATGAGCTTATCTGCCTCGATCATAAGCTGAAAGCGCCTGCTTCTCAACGACGGAAAACTGTATTGATGGGCTTAGCTGTTGCCCCCCGCCCGACAGTGTCGCTTGGGCCACCAGAGTAAACTGTCCCGCTTCCAGCGTCCACCAGGCCTGCCAAGGCGCTCGCTCCGCGCCGCCGACGTCCTCGCCGTTGAGCAGGAAGCGCAGGGACACAGTGCCCGCCGGCGCCAGTGCCGCCAAGCGCAGCCGCTGCGCCTCAGCCGGGACTTGTTGCGACAATTCGTATACGGTGTAGGGATCAGGCGAGCTTATGCGCTGGGCATCGCTATTATCAGCGGCCAGGTATTGCTTGGCGAATGGCGGTTGAGGTATGCCCTTTTCCAGTGCCCAGCGGCGCGCTTCGTCGGGCAATATCAGGAAGACCTGCTCGCTGCGGTTGGCGGGGGCGGTGTTCGGCGTCGCTAATGCGCCAGTCTGGCGATCTATGACAAAGGGCCGGTAAAAGCTGTCGGTTTCGATTGGCTCGCTACCACGGATAAACAGCTCCTCAATGCGTTGGGGACAATTCTCGCCGGGCAGCAATCCGCTGATGCGGCAGACTTCCAGTTTAGTGATGCCTGGCGGCTCGGCAAACTCGGCATGCGGTCCGCCGCGCCTGACCGTCCTCAAAAAGAGATTAAAAATCGGTCCGGCGCCGCTGACCCCGCTGACATCGAGCATGGGCGCGTTATCGGCATTGCCCACCCAGACGCCGACCACCAAATCCGGCTTGTAGCCCATGACCCAGTTATCGCGGTAGTCTGTGGTGGTGCCCGTTTTCGCGGCCGCGGGGAAACCGACATTCAGCGGACTGTTCGCGCCAAAAGACGGCAAGCGCGCCCGGTTGTCGCTGAGAATGTCCGTGATGATATAGGCGACTCGCTCGTCCAAGAGCCGGCGCTCAAGTGACGGCGCTTGGTAACGATAGATCTGCTCGCCGCGCGCATTAGTGATGCTCAGGATGAACTGAGGTTCAATGTCGTAGCCGCCGTTGGCCAGCGCGGCGTAGGCCTCGGCCAGATCAAGCAGACGCACCTCCCCGCCGCCCAGGGTGATCGAGAGATCGACTTGCGCGTTGTCGCGCAGATTCTCCAAACCCAACTCGCTGACAAAACGCAGGAAGCGCTCGACGCCGATATGCTCCAGCGCCACCACCGCCGGAATATTGTAGGACGATGCCAGCGCCTCGCGCACCAGTATCGGGCCGTGCTCCACGTGACCGTAATTGGCCGGCGCGAAACTCTCTTTTTTGTTGGTGACGAAAGGACGGCGAATATCGAGGATCATCGTGGCGGCGGTGTAGGCGTCCGGATAGGCCGGATTCATCGCCTCGGCATAGGTAAATGGTTTGAGCGTACTGCCCGGCTGACGATAGGCCAGCGCCGCGTTGACCGCGCCATCGATCGCTTCGTCGAAGTAGTCGGGGCTGCCTAGCAGGGTCAGCACTTCACCGGTACGCGGATCGAGCGCCACCAGCGCGGCATTGTTGGCATTGGCCGGGCGCGCGCCCTGGGCCGGATTGTTGAGCGCCCGCAGCTGACGCCGCGCGATGTCCTGCGCTTGCCGCGTCCAGTCGCGGTCGACTGTCGTGACCACCTCCAGGCCGCCTTCACGCAACTCTGCGCCGAAGTCTCGTTCCAGTAGTCGCCAGACCTCCATGACGAAATGCGGCGCTTTAATGGGAAAGGGCACGGCGGCAAATTGCAGCTCGTCAGCAAGGGCCGTCCGCGATTCTTCGCCGCTGATGTATCCCTGCTGCGCCATCAGCCGCAACGAGACCGCCTGCCGAGACTTGGCCCGTTCGCGCTGCGCCAGCGGATCATTGGTGATGGCGTTCTGCGCGATCCCGGCCAACAGCGCGCATTCCGCCAGCGAGAGATCGCCAGCCCCCTTCTGAAAGTAGGCGTGGGCGGCGGCGTCAATGCCGTAAGCCAGATTGCCGAAATAGACCTGATTTAGATAGAGCTCGAGAATTTCGTCTTTGCTGAATCGCCGCTGCATTTTCAGCGCCAGGAGCGCCTCGCGCAATTTGCGGCGCAAACTGCGCTCGCTGCCCCGCCGCGGATCGAGCAAAAGCAGGCGAGCCGTCTGCTGCGTGATGGTGCTGCCGCCGGCGACAATCTCTCCGCCGCGCAGATTCAGCCACAGCGCGCGCGCTATGCCCAGCGGGTCGACACCCGGATGACGATAATAGTTGGCGTCTTCGGTGGCGATGATCGCGTTCACGCAGTGCCGCGGAATCTCGGACAAGGGCAATACGCGATTGCGCCCCTGCTGCGGCGGCAGAATCTCGTAGAGCAGGCGACCGTGTCGATCGTAGATGCGCGTGGACGGTAGCGCCAAGCCCGCGTCCAGATCGTCCAGCGACGGCAGGTCGTCAAGCACCCAGACGCTTAGGCCACCCGCCGCGACGACCAGCCAGAGCGCTACAATCCTGACAGCTCTGCGCAGCCACGCGCGCCTCCCCGTCAACATGGGCCCGAATTCATGGCAATACTCGCGTAGACTAGAATTGACGCTGGATCAAGTACAGCGCCCACTGCTCCAGCAGACCGCGATTTGCGCTTTGGGGCAGCGCAGCCAAATGGCCCAGCGCCTTTTCGACGGTTTCGCGCGAGCGCTCCTGGGCATAAGCAATCGTTCCCAGTTCGCGCAGCAACTGAATTACGGCCTGCACCTCAACCGGGCTGGCCTTGGAAGCGCCAAGCGTACGCAAGATGGACTCGCGCTGCTGAGCATCGGCCCGCTCCAGCGCCTTGAGCGTCAACAAGGTGGTCTTGCCCTCGCGTATATCGGATCCCACCGGTTTGCCCAGTTGCCGCTCGTCGCCGACGATGCCCAGAATATCGTCTTGAATCTGGAAGGCGGCGCCACAAAGGCTGCAGAAGCTGGCGATGGCCCGCGCCGCCGGCAAGTCGGCATCGGCGTCTTTCAGCGCGATGGCCGCGCCCGCCCGACCGGCAAATTCATAGAGCACGCCCGTCTTCTTCCACAGCATGTCGATGACGGCCGACTCGCTGAGCGTCAGCGCCTCGCCCGAATACTGAACATCCAGCGTTTCGCCTTCCACCAGCAGCGGCGTTACCTGGCTCGCCAAATCTTGCCCCAGCTGCAAAACAACCTCGGCCGGCGCGCCATACTCCAGATGCGCCTCGAATAGCAGCGACCAGGACCAGGATTGCTGTACATCGCCGGCCAGCATGGCTATCGTCCGGCCGTAATGCTCGGCCTCATCCGGCGCCCAGCCAAATTCTTCCGCCGCCCGCCGGGCAAAGTCGCGGTGCACTGTAGGAAGGCCCCGCCGCGTATCATCACGGTCAATCACGTCATCGTGCACCAGCGTCCAGGTGTGGTAGATTTCGATGGCCGCGGCCACCGGCAGCGCGCGCGACTCATCGCCGCCAAGCGCGCCACAGGCCAGCATAGCCACCGCCGGACGCAAAGACTTGCCGCCAGCCCGCACGTAGCTGAAGACGGCGTCGCGAATATGCGCCGGCTGGAAGCGCCGCAGGAAGCGCTCTTGCGTGAGATACTCCAGCAGCATCCGTTTGCGGCTGGCGACAGCCTCAAGCAATTCGCTGAAGTCTCCGTCATTGGCGCTATCTGACATCTCGGGTCCGGGCCGGCTTAACGATCATGACTCAATTGTATCATCTTGGTTTGTCGCGCCCTATGAGCAGCCCGCCTTTGCCCCTGTGATCTGAATATCGCTCAACTCCAGCGACTGTTCGCCCGGCGGCGCCAGCAATCCCCGCTTAAACTTGCCTTGCGGAGTAAGGACCGTGTACTGATTGTCGATCCAGGCGATGAAGCCCAAGGGTCCCTTTGCCACATCGTCGGCTTGATGCACGACTTCACCGTCCACTGCAAATATGGCGCGCCCAGCCTGCCAGTCAATGCTGTAGCGGCGGCTTTCGCGCAGCAGCCCCTTATCAAGCAGCGCCTCGCTGACGCCGATAGCGCGCTGACCGATGGGCCAGAGCGTATCATACAGCACCCGGCTGCGCATCAGCAGGAAGCCCAGCGGCGCAAAAGGCAGCAGCGCGAGGAAACGCCAATCGCGGGCGTTGATCGCAGCCGCCTTCCAGCCGTTGCCCGCGACGCCCCGCGCCAGCTCGATGTCATTGTCCCGGCTGGTGAATAAAAACCAGAGCGCCTGCGGCAAGCGAAACGAACGCTGCCCGGGCATGAAGGCCTGATTCCAAAATCCGAATCCGGCTGTACCTTTCAGCTCGCCTTGGAAGCGAGCGCAAAGGCTGAGGCGCAGCGGCGGCCTGTTGCTGAAATCGGCTCGCGTCGCGTAATCGCTGATCTGCGCGTCGCTGTAGGCGTCGCTGCTGGCGCGCGGTAGTACCATGCGGATTCCAGATTCGCTCGCGCATACGATGCCGCCGCCCAGCTCGGTCACGCGCCATGGATCCGCAGTTCCCACCTCGCCTCACCTCACGACAAAGTTGCAGCTTTCCTCTTCAAATTCAGTGCTCGTGCCGGGCCCGTATGACCCATGCCCGTCTTGAATGGCGCTGCGCCAGGTCACGCGGTAGCTGATGCTATACTCGCCGGCCGCGAGCGGACCGTAAGGCACATACCAGTAGACGACATACTGGCTGCCGCTGCGCGCGGGATTGCCGCGGTATTGATTGACGCTGCGGATCGCTTCGCCGTTGACGCGCAATTCGTGCGTGGCGTTGGCCATGTGGTCGCGCACATAGGCTTCGGTAGTGGCGAACCAGGCCCAGAAGATCTTGATCGTAGAACCAGGCCTGAGATCTGAGGGCGCGCGGATGCCAAATGCCGGATCGTTGCAAAAGGCGAAGACATTGACGTCCAGGCGCGGCGCCGCGGTCGGTCCGGCAGGCGCGGTCGGGCTGGGTGTGGCGCTGGCAATGGGCGCAGCATTAGCGGGAGCAGCCTCCGCCGTGCTGGTCTGGGCGGCGCCAACCAGGGCGGTGGCGGTCATATTCAGTGAATCGACATCCGCTATCGTGACGTTGAATAAGGGCACGCCATCCTCCGCCGCGCTGTCCCCATCCGCCAGTTGCACGACCACCCGCGTCTCGCCGCTGAGCGTGATGGATTCTGCTTCAGCCGCGGGCGGCCCCTCGTCGAGGTCCAGCAGCGACTGACTGACCCAGCCCTCGTCACCGTCCGCCAGCAGCACGCGATACCAATCGTCTTCTTCGTTGGCCCCGAGAATTTGCACGCCACTGCCGGGCGCCAGGCTGTCGATGATGCCGTAATTAGTGCCCGGTCCACGCCGCACATTGGCGCGCCGCTGAGAACGCACGACGCCGAAGACCGTCGGCGTGGCTGTCGGCGTCGCGGTTTCTGTGGCGGTGGGCGTGACAGTCGGCGAAGCAGTGGCCGTGGCGGTTTCAGTAATCGTGGCTGTCGCAGTCGCCGTGCTGGTCGCTGTCGGCGGCAGCGGCGTATCACTGGGTAGCGGCGTCGCGGTCGGCGCCAGCAGAGAGTCCAAACTGCAAGCGCTGAGTAAGCCGCAAAACAGCAGGGCCGTCATAAAAATGCCCAAGGCGCGATATCCGCCCGCTAGCAGGCTTCTGTTCGTCCCAGCGAACAAGGCTTTCTCTCCGCTAAATTACAGCGCATCCAGTCAGGTTAATTATAAGGCTGTGCCGATATGCGCGCAAAAGCGACAAGGCGCGCTTGCACTTGGCTGCGAGCAATTGACTCTTGATTTTTTGCCGCCATGGGGCTAAGCTGGCTAGCGTACAAGTGCCTGTAGCTCAGTGGATAGAGCACTGGTCTACGGAACCAGGTGTCGGGAGTTCGAATCTCTCCAGGCACGAAGCCATGAACCAGCCGCCGGGCTGGTTTTTTTCTGGGCTTCATTCGTCCGTGGCAGCCGCTTAGTCCGCCGACTTAAATGCCTGAAAGCGCGGCGCTTCGCCCGGCACAGGCGAGTTGACAAAAGCGCCCCGCTTGACCACCGCCTCGCGCCCGCCCAGCGACGCGATCTTGCGCTGCTGATCCGCCTTCGCCTGCCGATCAACCGCTTCCGGATCCAGGATCGCGCGCAGTTTCGCCTCATATTCCGCCAGCAGCCGCTGCGCAGACGCATCGGGCTGCCGCGCCAAATCGTCCACCTCATGCGGATCGGCATCCAGGTCGAAAAGCTGAGGCGGCCCGGCGACATGATAAATGTACTTGTATCGTCGATCGCGCAGCATGTAGTAGGCGCTGGGCGATCCGACCGCGTGATATTCCGAAAATACCGTCCGATCCTGGGAATCAGCCGCCGCGATCCGCCACAGCGATTCGCCCGGCAGCGACTCGTCCGCTTCTTCCCGCGGGCAGCCCAAGGCCTCCAGCGCGGTCGGATGGCAATCAACCAGCGAGATCGGCGTGTCCAGCACCTTAGCCTTCGGTACATCCGGCCCCGACATGATAAAAGGAATGGCGCAGGCTTCCTCGTACATGGTGAATTTGCCGTAAATTCCGCGCGCGCCCAAATGCTCGCCGTGGTCAGAGGTATAGATCACGCGTGTGCTCCCGCGCAGATTCAGCTCATCCAGCGCCGACATCACCAGCCCGATTTGCTGGTCAAGAAATGTGCAGATGCCGTAATAAGTCGCGTGCAGGCGGCGGATGGTCGCCTCGTCAAAGGACTGCTCGCAGCTGAAGAAGCGCCGCATGTGATCGTAGGTCGGGCGCCGCGGCCAACTGGAGTCTTCCCATTGCGGCGGCAACTGAATAGCCTCGTGCGGGTAACGCTCGTAAGTCTCCGGAGGCGCAAACCAGGGCGGATGCGGCGTGACAAATGACAAGAAAAGCGCCCAAGGCGTCTCATCGTTCTGATGCTCTCGCAGCCAGCGGATTGCGTTGTCGCGGTTGCGAACGTCATACTGCTGATAGGTGGAATCGCGGGGTCCCGCTTCGATAATGCCCGGTCGCCAATCGCGCTTCACAGAGCCATCGCGGATGCCGCTGGCCGGGTCGCCGATGCCGTCAACCACATGCAGCGGTTCAATCTCTTCGGTGAATCCATTGTCGTCTTCCGCGCTGCGAAAATGCAGCTTGCCGATGGAATCGACGCGGCGGCCGGCCGCCTTCAAGCGATGCCCCCAACTCTGAACGCCCCCGTCATAAGGGAAGCCGTTGTCCCAATTGCCGATTCTGTGCACATACTGACCCGTGGCCAGCGACGCCCGCGCCGGCACACATATCGGGCAGTTGGTGTAGGCATTGCTGAAGCGCGTCCCGCCGGCAGCCAAGCGGTCGAGGTTAGGCGTCTGAACCAGCGGATGCCCGGCGCAGCCCATGACCGCCGCCTGATGCTGATCGGATATGATGAAGAGCAAATTGGCCGGCTTCATAGGCTCGTCTTTCGTTCAGTCAGTCTGTGAAGCTCAAATCTTAGCGCATCGCCGCGCCGCCGAGCAAGGTGGTCGCAGTGCCTGGAGTAGCGCGCCTGGCGTTGAACAATCCTCTCTGTGCCCTCTGTGTCTCTATGGTTAAATGATCTGTCTCACGTCCGATAATAGCGAAAAGCCGCGACATTTGCCGCGCAGGTTGCCTGGCGGAATCCTCAAGGCTACACTTCAGCGGATTGTCCACATTCAAAAGGCTCCTGCCCATGCCCGTTTCGATTCACGCCGAATCCCTCGAACAGTTGACTTGCGACATCTTCGCAGCCGCCGGCGCGCCGCCGGACATCGCCGCGGTCGTGGCCGAATCGCTGGTGATGACCAACCTCTTTGGGCATGATTCGCACGGTGTGCTGCGCGTGAAGCAGTACGTCAACATGATCCGCGCCGGCATGATCAAACCGGCTGCGCGTCCACTCATACGCAAGCGTTTCGGCGCCACTGCCATGGTCACCAACGGCTACGGCTTCGGGCAAACTGGCGCGCGCTACGCCGCCGAGCTCGCTGTTGAGTTGGCGCGCGAACACGGTATCGCCGCCGTATCGCTGGGCCAAACGGCGCATATCGGGCGCTTGGGCGAATATACTCAATTGATTGCCGCGGCCGGGCTGATCGGCATCGGCTTCACCAGCGGCAGCATGTACAGCGGCTGGGTCGCGCCATACGGCGGCCGCGAGAAAGTCTTCAGCACCAATCCCATGTCCTTCGCCGTGCCTTGCGCTGGCGAGGGCACGCTGCTGCTCGACTTCGCCACTGCCGGCATGGCGCACGGCAAGGTGCTGCTGGCCCGCGCCAAAGGCGAAAGCGTACCGAAAGGCATGATGCTCGACAAAAACGGCCGACCCAGCACCGATGCCAGCATCATTGACGATGGCGCGATATTGCTGGCGATGGGCGCTTACAAAGGCTCGGGCTTGGCCATGATGATGGAGATCATACCGACGCTGCTCGCGGGAAAACGCCCCATCGTCTCGCCCGATTTCCACTATGGCAATCCCACCCTGCTTATGGCGCTTTTGCCGGACGCATTCGACGAAGATACTGATTTCGTCCAGCAAGTTGAGGCATTGAAACAACACGTGAAATCGGTGAAACCGGCCGCAGGCTTCGACGAAGTGCTACTGCCCGGCGAGCCGGAATCGCTCTCATACGCCGAACGCATCAATTCGGGCATTCCCTTGCCTGATCGCGTCTGGGCCGACCTGAAACAACTCGCGGACGAGTTGAGCGTGACCTTGCCCCCGCTTGATGCAGCAACATGAATCACTGGCTACAATTGCGGGAAGCTTTCTGCGCTCGCCAATAAAGGAGAAGCACACGATGTATCAGCCCAAGCCGACCAAGGGAAACACCGACTGGTTCGTGAACGACCGCTTCGGCATGTTCATTCACTGGGGACTTTACGCGCTGCCGGCGCGCCACGAATGGGTGAAAAACCGCGAAGAACTGACCGACGAGCAGTACGCGCCCTACTTCAAGTATTTTAACCCCAAGCGCTTCGATCCCGATCACTGGGCCGAGCTGGCGCAGGCGGCCGGCATGAAATATATGGTCATCACGTCCAAGCATCACGAGGGCTTCTGCCTCTGGGATTCGCAATACACCGATTACAAAGCCACTAACACGCCCTGGGGCAAGGACCTGCTGAGTGAAGTCCTGCGCGCCTTTCGCAGTCGCGGCCTGAAGATCGGCTTCTATTATTCGCTGATCGACTGGCATCATCCCGATTTCACCGTCGACATGCGCCACTCGCAGCGCAACCATCCCGATCGCGCCGCCTTGAATCAGGGACGCGACATGAGCAAGTACCGCGACTACATGAAGAATCAAGTGCGCGAGCTGCTAAGCAACTTCGGCAAAATCGACGTGATCTGGTACGACTTCTCTTACCCGGGGCCGGACGGCAAGGGGCGCGACGATTGGGACAGCGAAGGACTGGAGGCGCTTAGCCGCTCGCTGCAGCCCGATATCATCATCAACAACCGGCTTGACCTGCCCTCCTCCGCCGACATCTACACACCCGAGCAATTCCAGCCGCGGGAGTGGGTGCATGTCGATGGTAAGCCGGTCGTCTGGGAGACCTGCCAGACGTTCAGCGGCTCCTGGGGCTACCACCGCGACGAAGCCACCTGGAAGAGCCCGGGTCAGCTGATTCGCATGTTGGTCAATACGGTCGCGACCGGCGGCAATCTGCTGATGAATGTGGGACCGACCGCGCTGGGTGAATTGGACAGCCGCGCCGAAGACGCGCTGCGGGTCTATGGCGACTGGATGCGCCAGCACAGCGAGTCCATTTACGGCTGCAACGCCAGCGCGCTAACTGCGCCGCAGGATTGCCGTCTGACGCAAAATGACGACCTGCTTTACGTGCATATCTTCGCCTATCCATTCCGTCATCTGCACATCGACGACATCGGCGACCGCATCGAATACGCCGAATTCCTGCATGACGGCAGCGAGATTCACTTCAGCGTGGACGAGGCCAATTCCGCGACCTTGCAGCTGCCGGTCGTCCAGCCGCGCGCCGAGGCGCCGGTGATCAAGCTGTATCTGAAGTCGTAAGATGTAGCAGTTAAGCAGGGATGTAAGTGTATAGTCTCAGATTATAATGGGATGATCTCACATAGCCAAAAGGAAGCCCTATGGGACAGGTTCTACACCCGCGCGCCACAACGACGGAGGCAACCCGCCGAGAAATCCAAAATAGTCAAGAGAGCATAGCCAAGCTGGCCAAGCGCTTCGGCATCAACCCCAAAACCGTCGCGAAATGGAAGAAGCGCGCCTCCGTCAAAGACCGGCCGATGGGTCCCAAGAATCCCCGCTCCACCGTCTTGAGCCAGCAAGAGGAAGATATCATCCTAGCCTTCCGTATCAAGACTCTGCTGCCCCTGGATGACTGCCTCTACGCCCTGCAAGAGACCATACCGCATCTGACCCGCTCCAGCTTGCATCGCTGCTTCAAGCGGCATGGCGTCAACCGACTGCCCGAATCGGAAAGCAAACCGGCCAAGAAGAAGCGCTTCAAGAACTATCCCATCGGCTACTTTCATCTGGACTTCTGCCAAGTCAGAACTGACCAGGGCAAGCTCTATCTCTTTGTCGCCATTGACCGGACATCCAAGTTTGTCTTCGCTGAACTGCGTCAAAGCGCTAAACGCGAGGACGCTTGCGCCTTCCTGCGCCGGCTGATCGAAGTCGTACCCTACAAGATTCATACCATCTTGACCGACAATGGCACTCAGTTTACCCATCAAGCGCGGTCGGGGCGCAAAAGCAAGCTGGCCTTTGATAAAATATGCCAAGCGCAGGGGATTGAACATCGCTTGACCAAACCTTATCATCCTTGGACCAACGGACAAGTCGAGCGCATGAACCGGAGTATCAAAGAGAAGACGGTCTATCGATACTTTTACCAAAGTCATGAGGAACTGCGTCAGCACCTGGAGTTGTTCTTGCAAGCCTACAACTATGGCAAAAGGCTGAAGGCGCTGAAGGGGCGAAGCCCCTATGAATACATCTGTGATTGCTGGCGAGAAACCCCGGAGCGATTTCAGCAAAACCCATACCACCTTAATGCGGGACTATACATGTAAGGCTTGTCCGGTACTGTAACGCCGCCGTCGCTCGCTCGACATTGGCGAAGATTCGACATCTTTGCCACCGAGTACACCGAGTTAAAGAGAGGACACAGAGGAAAGGCATCATGCTTAGTCCAAAGACAGAATCGGCGAACTTGCGGACCATCCTTGACCCGACCCAGCTCCATATGTCCCGGTATCCCTCTCTGTGCTCTCATATTTACTCTGTGCCCTCTGTGGCAAAAGTGTCGCGAATACCTAAAAGCGCGACGCCCGCCCCGACCAAACGTACCGTCATCGGAAATTGAGTAGCGGACAAGACTTGTAGGGGCGACTCGTTGAGTCACCCGCCCAAATAGCCGCCATTCCATAATTATGCAATGGGCGACTTGATAGGTCGCCCCTAAGTTTGCATTGTCACCCGGAATAGCTGACTTCCAGAAACTGATTGACCGCGACATCTTTCAGCGTCTCTTCAGCGCCATTGGGCCAGCGGACCCGCAACTCGCGAATAGTCTCCGCGCCCAAGCCGAAATGCAGCGCCATGTCATTGCCGGCGCCCAGGCTTGAGCCGCACTTGACCTCTTGCAGCAGCCTGCGGCCGTCAGCGGTCGTGATCGTCACGCGCGCGCCGATGGCATCGCGATTGATGTCGCCCCCGCCGACCAGACGGACATTGAGCCAGTTATTGGATTTGCCGATGGCCCCAGTATTGCGGTACAGTCGGTAGCCCTCGTTCCAGTTGCCCAGCACAAAATCGAGGAAGCCGTCGCGGTCGTAGTCGGCGTAGGCCAAGCCCATGCTCGGCTGCAGATTGTCAAGCCAGTCTTGCGGCGTGGCGTCAGCAAAAGTTCCGTCACCGCGATTCTTGAACAAGAAGTCGCGATACTCGAACATCATGCCTTCGGGCCCGGAAAAAATATCGAACTGGATGAATTCGGTGGCTGTGAGGTAGAGATCCAGCCAACTGTCATTGTCATAATCAAAGAAGACCGTACCCCAGCCGACCGCGCTGCTGGGCCCCACCACTACGCCGGCTTCTTCCGCCATATCGTCGAAGGCGCCATCGCCCTGGTTCTGCAGCAGCACCATGCCGTTCACCATGTCGGAGAAGTAGAAATCCAAATCGAGGTCATTATCGTAATCGCCGACCGCCAGCCCCATGCCGTGGATGAAGGCTCGCGCGCCCGCCTCGATGGAGACTTCGCTGAAACACCAGCCGTCGCAACCGGCGCCGTCATTGCGCCAAAGGATATTGCCCAGCATGTTTTTGAACTGGTCATTGACCACGTAGATATCGGCGTCGCCGTCGTTGTCATAGTCGACGAAGCTGGCGCTGAAGCCCGAGCCGAGCAGCAATTCGTAATCCATCAGGCGCGTCACATCCTCAAAGGTTCCATCGCCGCGATTTCGATAAAGCGTGTCGCGCGCTTCGTCGTGTTCACGCGTGATATTGGGGTCGCCGCACTCCGGGAAGCATGACCAGTTGACAACGTACAGATCCAGATAGCTGTCGCCATCGTAGTCGCCCCAGGTCGCGGTTGTGCCTTTGCCGGCATCGCCGACGCCCGCCCGCTCGGTCACATCGCTGAAGCCGCGGCCATTGTCGTTGTGGAAGAGCGTGTTGGCGCCGTGATTCAGCACATACAAGTCCAGCCAGCCGTCATTGTCGTAATCTGCCCAGACCGCGCCGCCGGTGTCCGCATCATCCAGCGCGACCTGCGGCGACAGCTCGGAAATTGAAAAGGTCCCGTCGCCATTGTTGCGATACAAGACGCTGGGATCGCGATTGCCGGTGACATAGAGGTCGAGCCAGCCATCGCGATCGTAATCGCCCCAAGCTTGCCCGATGCCCAGATAGCCGCTGGCGAAATCGTCGTCAAAAAGCTCCCAGTGGCCGCTATGCGTGGCCGTCACGCCGGCGGCTTCGCTGACGTCAACGAAGGGCTCAAGCTTGCCGATTGCGGTGAGAAAGGTAAGACAGAATACCGGCAGCGCCAGGCGGACGAGGATCTTCATGCGACGAATACTAGCGATCCCTTTTATCTCTGGTCTATCAAAAAGTCATTTGCGTTAGCCGCCGACGAACGATCTTCTGCGTGAGCGCGGGAGCCATTATCGCTGCCACCGAGCGGCCTAGCCTTTGACGCCGGAAGTGGCGATGCCTTCGACGAAGTAGCGCTGTCCGAAGATGAAAACCAGCAAAACCGGGATGACCGCAATCGTGGCCACCGCCATCATCAGATGCCATTCGGTGTTGCCATAGGCGCCCTGATACTGCACCAGGCAAACCGGCAGCGTCTGCACGTCCGGTGTGCGCAGATAGAGCAGCGGGCCGAAGAAGTTATTCCAGTTGCCGATGAAGGCGAAGATAGCCAAGGTCGCCAGCGCCGGTTTGGACAGCGGGATGAATATCTGCAGCAAGATGCGCGCGTGCCCGGCGCCGTCGATCTTGGCGGCATCGATCAACTCTTCGGGAATGGTCAGGAAGAATTGCCGCAGCAGGAAAATGAAGAAGGCCCAACCAAACCAGGGCGGCACCATCAGCGGCAGATGCGTATCCAGCCAACCCAACTTGTTGAAGAGGATATACTGCGGTACCACTAGCGCTTCGTTGGGCAGCAGCATGGTCGCCAGAACGATGGCGAAGAAGAAATTCTTGCCCCTGGCTTTCAATCGCGCGAAGGCGTAGGCGGCCAAGGTGCAGGATACCAAATTGCCGACGATGTTGTTGATGGTGATCTTGAGCGAATTCCAGGTGCAAGTGGTGAAGTTGACGTAGCCGTAGCCGTACCAGCCATCGGCGAAGTTTTCCCACTGCAAAGTTTCCGGTATCAGGCGCGGCGGAAAAGCGAAAACCTGATTCAGCGGCTTTAGCGCCGTCGACACCATGACGATGAAAGGCAGCATAAAAGCGATGCCGAGCGGGATCAACAGAGCAAAGGTAATGATGATGCCGATGGCGCGGCGGCCCTTAATGGACTTTCGCCAAGCGGGGCCCTCTTTGCGTTTGCGCGGCGCCATTACGCGTCAGCCTCGTAATACACCCAGCGCCTGCCCACGCGGAACTGAATGCCGGTCAGCGCCATAAGAATGACAAACATGATCCAGGCGACCGCGGCGGCCACGCCCAATTGCAAGAATATGAAGGCGTTCTCCCACAGATACCAAATCAAGACGTTGCTTGATTCGCCGGGGCCTCCTTCCGTCATAACGCGGATTTCAGTGAAGTTTTGGAAGGAGCTGACGACAGAGATAATGATGACAAAGAAGAGTACCGGCGACAGCATGGGCAGCGTGACGTTGCGGAATTTCGCCCAATTGCCCGCGCCGTCGATCTCGGCCGATTCGTAGAGTTCTTTGGGCACGCCCTGCAATCCCGCCAGCAAGATAATCATATTGGGCCCGACGGAGAACAGGCTCATTATGATGAGCGACGGCTTGACCCAGGTCTTGCTGAATATCCAGTCGGGACCCTGAATGCCGATCTGCTTCAAGGTGTAGTTGAGGATGCCCAAGCGCGGATTGAATATCCAGATCCATACCAGTGCCACAGCCACGCCCGCCGTCACCGTCGGCAAATAATAGACGGCGCGGAAGAATGGGATGCCCGGTATTTTTTGATTGAGCAAAATCGCCAGCAGCAACGCGAATGAGGTGCCAAAGACCACGCGGCCGACGACAATATACAGCGTGTTGCCCACCGATGTCCAAAATATGGGATCGGAGAATAATTTCGTATAATTTTCCAAGCCCACAAACTGTAGGTTGTCCAGGGAAATCCGCCAGTCGGTGAAGCTCAACCCCAACATGCCGAAGACGGGGCCGATACTAAAGACGACCAAGCCGAACAGCCAAGGCAAGATGAATAAATAGAATATGCGCTCTTCGCGCCGGGCGGCGGCCGAAATTGCCGGGAAGTAACGTCGTAGCATAAGTTCAGCGCTCGTTATTATGGTCTACAGAATTGGGGGAGACCGCTGAGCGATCTCCCCCGGAAATGTGCAGTCTGCAAGAGCGAACTACATGTCTTCGGCTACAGAGTCGAGGGCGGCGTTGCCCTCTTCCGTGATGGTGGCAATGGCTTCGTCAACGCTGGTCTCACCCAGGCGCAGCAAGTCGGCTTCACGGCTCAGAATCTGGCTGACCTGTGCGGCCGCCAGCGACTGGAAGGGAGGTCCTGTCACCGCATAGTCGAACATGGCTTCCAGGAAATAACGTCCGCTGGGCGGCGCCGGGTCGGAATTCAGCCAGACTTCCAGACCTTCCGGACGCGCCGGTGAACCGCGGCCCGAGAGACTCCACATGAAGATCATGCCATCCAGTGACAGGTATTCACGCAGGTAGCGCCAAGCGACATCGGGCTTGTCGCTGGTCGGCGTGATGCCGTAGCCACTGCCGAAGGCGCCAGTATAGCGCGAACCGTCGGCGCCCATTGGCGTCGGCGCGACATCCCATTCGAAGTTGGCCAGCGCGCGCATGCTGGGCGTGCTCCAGGTGGCGATATGCCCCATTGCCGCCACACCGGCGCGGAAGGGCTGCGAGTTGGGGAATGCTTCCCGCTGCGTACCGCTAGCGCCAGATCCGTCTTCGTGGATCATCTTGTACCAGTGGTTGAGCCCCGCGCGAACTTCGGGCGTATCCATCGTCATCTCGGTTTCGTCTTCGTTCATGTGGACGCCGCCCCAAGCGCCGGTGAAGAAGCCACCAGCGCCATTGCCAAGGTCCAGGCCACCGTCCCAGCCCCAGACGCCGGCATCAGGATCGGTCAGCTCGGCAGCGGCAGCCGCCATGTCTTCCATCGTCCAGTCTTCGCTCGGGTAATCCATACCCGCGGCATCGAACATATCCTTGTTGTAGCCCAGGATGATCGGGCCGTGGTCGTAGGGAAGCGCGTGGATGCGACCGTCGACGCGGTACAAACGCACCGATTCTTCCCACATGCCATCGACATTAAACTCTTCGTCAGATGTTACGATGTCATGGATGTCGATGATGATGCCCTCATGCGCCCAGGGCGTGGCGCGGCTGCCGTGTACGTAGATGATGTCGGGCAAGGTGCCGGCGGCGGCCCAAGCCGGAACCACGTTGTTGTGGTCAGCCCAGGTATTGTAAGTAATGTTGATGTCGATATCCGGATGCCGCTCCATAAAGCCTTCATCGTACTCGGCCTGGCGCGGGCGGAATGCCGCTTCCCAGTGCCGGCCGAAAGTCAACTCGACCTGGTCCTGGGCGCCGGCGATATTGCTCAAGGGACCCAATCCCGCGAGCGCGACACCGGAACTGCTGGCGGCTGCGAGCTTCAAAAACGCGCGGCGTGAAAGTTTCTCAGTGCTCATGTCGGTTCCTTTCCATAGTTTTTCTCGGCCAAACTAAGTACTGCTGCTTATCGATACTGGGTTAGGCGCCTCCTTCGACAAGACTCTTCTAGCGAATTAACCGGCACACGGCACAAACCTGCTGAGCCGATGCGGACGTGATTCGCATAGTAGGTCAGGATTACCGATTTGTCAAACGGTTTGCCGACAAACACGTAATCAGTTTCGTAGATGGGCTGATCTGTCGAGAACCCGTCTTGCCCGCAAGAGCATACAAGTTTATTATTTCCAAGCGTGCGTCAAGCGTCATCGCCGCCGCTGACTGACTGAAGAACGCTTGTCGCTCTTTTCATATATTCCGACGCTGCAAAATGCGAGCCAGGTTTGATACCGCTTTATGCCACAGCCAAAGGTCATCCATCAGCCACAGACACGGCGCGCTTTGCAGCGAGGCATATCCACGCTGACGCAGGCGGTCGCGCCTACGCTGGGTCCGCTGCCGCGCCATTCAGTGGCGCAGAACCTGGACAAGCTGGAGCTTCTGGAAGACGGCGGCCTGATCGCGCGGCGCATCATTGCGCTGCCCGAGCCGGGCGAAGACGTTGGCGCCATGCTGTTGCGGCAAGTGTTGTGGCGTATGCATCAGCAAACGGGCGACGGCGCCGCGACAACAGCCGTCTTGTATGAACAGATCTATAGCGAGGGCCTGCGCTTCCTAGCTGCCGGCGCCGATCCCATGCGCTTGCGCAGCCGCTTGACGGAACTTCTGCCGCGCCTCATTGAACGCCTGACGGAAGAGACGCGTTTTCTCCGCAGCGAAGCGGAACTCCAGGCGGCCGCGTTTTCCGTCTGTTATGACGAAGAGATGGCGCGCATCCTCGGCGAAGTACTGTACACGATAGGGCCCTACGGGCAGGTCGATGTTCGCGAAGGACACGGCCGCGGTATGGAATACAACTATGTCGCCGGCTGCTATTGGAAAGGCGGCGCGCAATCCAAAGAGATGCTGCGCGGCGGTCTCCGGCAGGTGGCCGAGCTGCAGGACGCCTCGATTCTGGTGACCGACATGGAAATCGAGGAACCGGCGGAATTGATTCCGCTGATGCAACTGGCGCTGCGCCGGGGCATCAAGCAGTTGCTGCTGGTGGTGGCGTCAATCTCTGAGAAGGGCTTGTCGGTCGTCCTGGACAAGCGGCTGAGCGACAAGATTCGCACGGTCGTGGTCGCCATTGACGAATTTCATCCGGGCGACTTAAGCACGGCGCAAGCTGATATTTGCCTGTTAACCGGCGGACGGCCGATTTTACTGAAAGCCGGCGAATCGCTGGAGACGGTCGCGGCAGGCGATTTTGGCGGGGCGCGTTGGGTCTGGGCCGACGATAAGAACTTCGGTTTCGCCAGCGGCAAAGGCGATCCGCGGGCGATTCGCGATCAGGCGCGCCGCCTGCGCCAAATCTATCGCGAAACTGAAGATGATGATACGCGGGACCGGGCGCTGAATCGCTTGGGCAAGCTGAATGGCGGGCTGGCGACGGTTTATGTTGGCGGCATCGCCAAAGACGAGATCCGGCAACGCAAGGAATTGGCGGAGCGCGCGATTCGCGCTTTGCGAGGCGCGGCCAGCGGCGGCGTGATTCCGGGTGGCGGGGTGGCGCTGGCCGCCTGTCGCGACTGGCTGCTGACGCAAGCGGAACGTCATGACGACTTGGAGGGACACGCTGCCTGCTTAATCCTGGCGCGCGCAGCAATAGCGCCGATGCGTCTGTTGCTGGCAAACGCCGGCTATGACCCCAGCGAAATCCTGGCGCAAATGACGCCGGGCGAATCCAACGGCGGCTTCGATGTGATGAAAGAGGCATTCGTCGATGTAGCGGCGGCCGGCATCGTTGATGTGGCGCAAGTGCAGGTCGAAGCGCTGCGGCGCGCGGTCTCTAGCGCAGCGTTGGCGCTGACGATAGATGTCCTGGTCTTGCATCGCGATCCTGAAACCATGACGGAGCCCTAAATGACGACTGTCGATCTCATAGACCGGGCGCACAGCGTGGTCGCTGAGGGCGGAACGATCTACGCCGCGCGCCAAAGCGGCTTGTATCGTATAAACGCGCCAGGCAACGTGCAGAGCCTCTTTCGCTCCTGGCTGCCCGATCAAGCCATGCCTACCCTGGCGCTCGCCATCGCTGACGCCAGCGGCTTGATGCTGGCCGGCATCAGCGGCGGCGTCGCCCGTTCGTCTGACGGCGGCGAGAGTTGGCTGGCGATTCCGCTGCGCGCGCCGGCGCCTCTGGTGACTTGCCTGGCTGCTGCGCCCGGTTTCGCTGCCGGTGGCTGTATCCTGGCGGGCACATTCGAGGACGGCGTTTTTCGCTCGACTGACGGCGGCGCGACCTGGCTGGCGGTCAATCACGGCCTATTCGATCACAGCATCTACGCCCTGACCCTTTCGCCGCGATTCGCCGAGGACCGTCTGGCTTACGCGGGCACGAGCAGCGGCATCTACAAAAGCGAAAACGGCGGACGCTTGTGGCAGGACTTATCCATGCCCGCGGGCGACGACACTGTGCTGAGCCTGGCGCTGGCTGAATGCGGCGCGCTCTATGCCGGCTGTGAGGCGCAGGGATTGCTGCGCTCAAGCGACAATAGCGACAAGTGGGAGACCCTGCTGGAGACAGATGGCGCAGTGAATGCCATCGCGCTGGCGGACGATTCGCGCATCATCGCGCAGGTGAACGACGGCGTGCTGGGCTCAAGCGACGGCGGCGCAAGCTGGAAGGAGACGGTCGCGGGCGCTGTCGACTGCATAGCGCTGGCCGGCGAGTCCATACTGCTGGCAATGTCGGATGGGAGCATCCGTCAGGAAGAATGGTGAGTTTCTCAAAATCTATTCATAACAGAGAAGAGGCAACGGAAATATGACCTACGAACCAACACTTGAATCTGTCAGGACGCACGAAGTACCCGACTGGTATCACAACGCCAAGTTAGGCATTTTCATCCATTGGGGGCTGTATTCAGTGCCGGCCTGGGCGCCCCACGGCGGCGACATCGGCGAGGTCTTCGAAAGCGGCGATATGAGCCAATGGTTCCGGCTCAATTCTTACGCCGAATGGTATTTGAACACGCTAAAATTCGAAGATAGCCCCACGCGCGAGTGGCATACGCGGAACTACGGCGCGGACTTCGACTACGATGACTTCGCGGCCGGGTTTAATTCAGCGCTAAGGCGCTGGACACCGGACGATATGGCGTCGCTCTTCAGCGAGGTCAAGGCCCGATACGTGGTCTTGACCACCAAGCATCACGATGGCTTCACTTTGTGGCCTAGCGACATTCCCTGCCCGCGCAAGCCGGACTACCACACGATGCGCGATGTGGTCGGTGATCTGACTGATGCGGTGCGCGACCAAGGCATGAAGATGGCGCTCTATTATTCCGGCGGCCTGGACTGGGCTTTCAACGAGGCCCGCATTAACGATGGCGCCGATGTCTTCGGCACGATCGTGCAGACGCCCGAATTCGTCGACTACTCGGTGGCACACTGGAAAGAGCTGATCGACCGCTACCAGCCCTCAATCATGTGGAATGATATCGGCTATCCGGCGGCGGCTGACCTGGGCGAGCTCTTCGCTTACTATTACAACAGCGTGCCCGAGGGCCTGATCAACGACCGCTTCACGCAATCACGCGAGCAGCGGCGCAAGGCGGGCGGCAAATTGCTTGTGCCGCAGGGCCCGCACTTCGACTACATCACGCCGGAATACGCCACCTTCGACGAGATTCAAGAGGTGAAATGGGAATGCTGCCGCGGCATCGGGCACAGCTTTGGCTACAACCGCAACGAGGGCGATGAGCAGCTGCTGGCCGAAGACGAATTGATTCACATGTTCATCGATATCGTCAGCAAGAACGGCAATCTGCTGCTCAACGTTGGGCCGATGGCGGACGGGACAATTCCGGAGAATCAAGCCGACCGGCTGCGCAGCCTGGGCCGCTGGCTGGATCGCAATGGCGCGGCCATCTTTGACACGCGCCCCTGGACCCGCGCCGATGGCACGACCACACAAGGGTTGGACCTGCGCTTCACCAAGGCCGATGATACGCTGTACGTCACGCTTTTGGGCACACCGACTGAAAGCGAGATCGCTATCGAAGGGCTGAGCGCGCCAGCCGGGGCTTCCATCCAACTGCTCGGCCAAGACAGCGACCTTGCCTGGCGGCAAGACGGCGCGGACCTGCGTCTAACGCTGCCGGATCTTCCCCAGTCGCATGCGCACTCCATCAAAATTTCCGGCCTGGGTGACTGAATTGACCGCCAAAGTTGACCCATTCGTAAAGAAGAACCTGCCTTGGAATTTCTCGGTCAATCTGATCGACATCACCTTTATCACGCTGGCATTCAGCTTGATATCGCGCGAAACGATCATGCCGCTGCTGATCGACAATTTGACCGATTCCAAGATCGCCATCGGTCTGGCGCCGGCAATATTCAGCATCTCCTTTTACTTGCCGCAGTTATTCGCCGCCAATCACGCCGAACGGCTGACGCGCAAATTGCCATTTGTCATGTTCATCGGCGGGCTGCTGGAGCGCGTGCCCTATGTTTTCGCCGGTTTCGCCGTGTATTTCTTCGCCAAAGGCTCGCCGACGCTGGCATTGCTGGCGGTCTACCTGGTGATCGGCTTGGGCGCGTTTGGCGCCGGCGTCGCCACGCCCGCCTGGTTCACCATGATCGGCAAGGTGCTGCCGGTCAATCGCCGCGGCATCTTCTTCGGAGTCAGCGACGGCCTGGGCACCTTGATGGGATTCGTCGGCGCTTATTTTGTCGGCGTCATCCTGGACGATGTAGCCTATCCGCAGAATTTCGCGACGCTTTTCTTTATTGCCGCCTTATTCATGGGCATATCCTGGATCGGCTTGTCGCTCAATCGCGAGCCGGAGAGCCCGGTTGTGAAGGAGCGCATACCCCTATCGCACTACTTTCGACAGTTGCCGGCGGTGCTGCGGCGCAATGTCAATTTTCGCCGCTTCCTGCTGAGTTACTCCATCGGCCGCTTCAGCTTGATGGGCGCCAGCTTTTTTATCGTCTTCGGCAACGATCGTTTTGACCTGAGCGGCGCTGATGTTGGCTTGCTAACTGCCGTTCTGCTGGGCAGCCAGGCGGTGATTCAGCTGGCGCTGGGCTGGTTGGGCGATCGGCGCGGCCACAAGCTGAACCTGACGATTTTCGCCTTTGCGGCAGCGGGCGCCGCGCTGGCCGCATCGCTGGCGAGCAACGTTATCACCCTGATCCCGGCATTTTTCCTGCTGGGCACAGCGTTGGCCGCCGACCGCATTTCCCATCTGAATATCGTACTCGAATTCGCCCTGCCCGAAGACCAGCCGACCTACATCGGACTGACCAATACGCTGCTGGCGCCGGTCGTCTTCCTGGCGCCGATATTCGGCGGCTGGGTGGCGGATAACAGCTTCCAGCAGCTTTTCGACTTGATGCTGATTTGCGGCGCGGTTGGCGGCGTCCTCCTGGCGCTCTGGGTGAAGGAGCCGCGGCACGTGCCGCCCCGGCCAATGAGCATGGATAAGGTGAAGAGCAGCGCATGACGGGCGGCGCAGCGCAAGTCGCAATCGAGAAGGACCGCGATTGGAATTTCACGGTCAATGTTCTCGACAATATGTTTTATGCGCTGGCGATCAGCCTGGTTTCGCAAGAGACCATCATGCCGCTGCTGGTCAGCCGCTTGACCGATTCCGAGATCGCCGTCGGCATGATCTCCGCCATCTTCAGCCTGTCCTTTCTGTTGCCGCAGCTGCTGGTCGCCAATCACGCTCAAGGCTTGAAACGCAAATTGCCCTTTGTCCTGCTGGTGAGCGGCTCGCTGCAGCGCCTGCCCTACCCGCTGATTGGCCTGGCGCTGCTGCTCTTCGCCGTTGAGGCGCCCGGGCTGGCTTTGGCGCTATTTTTCATCGGCATCGCTGCCGCGGCTCTGGGCGGGGGCCTCGTCACGCCGGCCTGGTTTACCATGATCGGCAAGGTCATTCCCGTTCGCCGGCGCGGCATATTCTTCGGCTTGGCGGATGGCGGCGGCCTGCTGATGGGCGTCGTCGGCGCTTACTTCGTCGGCCGCATTCTCGACGCCGTCGATTTTCCGGGCAATTTCACCCTGCTCTTCCTGATCGCGGGATTGCCGCTGGCGATTTCCTGGTTTGCGCTGTCCTTGACGCGGGAACCGGAGAGCGACGACATCAAACAGACAGTTCCGCTGCGGCACTATTTGAAACAGCTGCCAGCGGTGCTGCGCGAGCACAGCAACTATCGGCGCTTTCTAGTGGGTTACGCCATGCTGCGCTTGAGCATGATGGCGGTGAGTTTCTTCATCATCCTGGCGAATTTGCGATTTGAACTGAGCGGCGCCGACATCGGCCTCATCAACGCGATATTTTTTGGTTCGCAAGCGCTGATGCGCCTGACATTCGGCTGGCTTGGCGACCGCTGGGGGCACAAACGCAATCTGGTTATTTCGGCAACATGCATGGCGCTGGCGGCGGTTTTCGCGCTGAATGCGACCAGCGTGCTCGGCCTGATTCCGGCCTTCTTCTGCCTGGCCTGCGCCATATCGAGCGATGTCGTTTCGCACTTCAATATCGTGCTGGAATTCGCCACGCCAGCCGAGCAGCCAACTTTCATCGGCCTCACCAACACGCTGATCGCGCCCTTTACTTTCGCCGGCCCCATCCTGGCGGGTTGGATGGCAGGGAATTTTGACATCAGCGCGCTGTTTGTCCTGTCCTTGCTTTGTGGCATTATCGGCGCGGCGCTGCTGTTATGGTGGGTGAAAGAGCCCAGGCTTGCCACACCTGCATCAGACGAGAAAAACAAGCGGGAGATGGAATGACGACATACCAGGCATCATGGGAATCGCTGACACAGCACGTAGTACCGCAGTGGTTCAGCGACAGCAAATTTGGCTTGTACGCCCATTGGGGAATCTATTCCGTGCCCGGCTTCGGCAACGAATGGTACGGCAAGTGGATGAACGATCCCTCGCACGAGATCTATCGGCAGCATTGCCAGCGTTTCGGGTCGCCCGCCGACTACGGCTATACGCGATTCATCGACGGCTTCAGCGCCGAGCGCTACGATCCGCAGGAATGGGCCGACCTCTTCGCCAACAGCGGCGCGCGCTACGCCGGCTTTTCGCTGGCGCATCACGATGGCTTCGGCTTGTGGGACAGCGATGTCTACCGCTGGAATGTAGGCAAGATGGGCCCGAAGCGTGATCTCTACGGCGAGCTGGCGGCCGCCTTGCGCCAACGCGACCTGCGCCTGGTTGCGCCATTTCACATTATCCGCGGCTTCAACTGGTTCCTGGCCGGCTGGAACCAGTGGGATCAGACTTTTGACAAGGCGGCTGTCGAGCGCGGAATGGCGGAAGGCTGGGAACTCTTCGATCCCGACTTGGCCGACTTTTATTGGGTGCAGCAGACCAGCCAATTCGAAGACTTCTTCCAACAGTGGCAGCTAAAGGTGCGCGAGGTTATCGACAAATATCAGCCAGATATGATGTGGTTCGACGGCGGCAAGTTCCGCGAAGACGGCTACGAAGACACGGCGCTGGAGATCCTGGCGCATTATCTGAATCAGGCGCGCGGCTGGGACAAAGAGGTGCTGGTGCTCAACAAGCTGCCGGTCAGCATGCAGTACAACTTCCACCCCGATTTCGGCGTTATCAACTTCGAAAAGGGCCGCGATCGCCCGCCGGTTTATGAGCGCCCCTGGAACGATGATATGCGCATCGGCGATCAATCCTGGGGCTGGGTGGAGAACCAGCAATACGCCAGCGGCCATACGCTGCTCAGCAAGCTTATCGACTGCAGCGCGCGCGGCGGCACCATGATGCTGTCGCTGTCGCCCAAGCCAGATGGCACGATACCCGACGGCCAGCGTCAGCCGCTGCTGCAAATGGGCGAGTGGCTGCGTTGGAATGGACAAGCCATCTACAATACCGTGCCCTGGACCACGCAGGCTGAAGGCGATGAAGACAAGCTGATAGTCGAGCGGCGCGGGCATAAATTCTGGGAATACGATAATTGCACTGTAGACGACCGGCGTTATACGCAGTCCAAAGACGGCAAGACCGTCTACGCCATGGCGCTGGGCATACCCGAGCGGTCAGTGACCTTTGCGGCGCTGGACGAGTCTGTAGCGGTCGAGCATGTGTCGCTGCTGGAATCCGACCAGCCGGTGAAATGGGCGCAGTCGGCTGAGGGCTTGACGATTGACGCGAGCGGAGTTTGCTTCAAGACGGATTTGGCGGCAGCCTGGCGCGTGGAACTGCGATGAACTGGTCACGGGGCGGAATGCCCTCGACCTCAGCTGTTGTAGCGGTGCTGGACGCGCTGGGCTTAAGCGAGGCGCAGTTCGGCGTGCATGACTTGCCGAGCACGTATAGCAACTTCACGCACCTGGTCGCGGCCGAGGGCGCGAACGGGCAGCAACGCAAGATCGTCATCCGGCGCTATAACCCGGACAATTACGAAGACGGCCACGATAAACACAGCTGCGAATTCCACGCGCTGGAAATGCTGCACGGACAAGGCGTTCCCGTGCCGGCGCCCTTGCTGCTGGATGCCGATGGCTCGCTGCTGGGCTTGCCGGGCATCGTCACGGAATACGTTCCGGGCGCCCCTATAGAGCTGCCGGCTGAGGCGAAACGTTGGGGCCGGATGGCGGCCAAGGCAGCGCGTATGCTGGCGCGCATCCATCAGACGCCCTTCAGCGAATCCGACAAACATTACCTGATGAACGACGATGTGGAAGTCGCCTGGTTCATCAAGGGCGGCCGCGTGCCGGATTATATGCGCGCGGATCCGGACGGCGAGGTCGTCTGGCATATGGTTAATGATCGCTGGGGGCGCTGGGCGCCGGTTGAGCAACGCTTCGCCCATACCGATTATTGGTCGGGCAATATCCTCTGGCGCGGCGACGAGATCGCGGCGGTGCTGGATTGGGAAGAAGCCGGATACGGGCATCCAGCGGCTGATGTGGCCTACGCGCACATGGGTTATTTCATCGAGGGCGAGCCGGAAGCGGCCGATGTCTTCCTGCGCGAATACGAGGCGGCGGCCGGCTGGTCGCTGGCGCGGCGAGATCTTGCGCTCTTTGAATTGGCGGCCAGCGCCCGTCCCATGACGGATCCGGATGACTGGTTCGCGTATCCCTATATGGAAGCGGGTTTCCGCCGTTTCATCGCGGGGGCCAAAAAATTGCTGCTGGCCGCCGACTATTCCACATCAAGATGATAACGCTGGTCGCCGACCTCCGCTTGCAGGCGGTGCATTTCGGCCCGTAGCTCAACCACCAAGTCGGCATAAGCCGGGTCGTCTACGATGTTATTCAGCTCATAGGGGTCGGCCTCGAGGTCGAATAGCTCCCATTCCGGCTCGTATGTGCCTTCAATGCTGCCTTCGGTACCCATGGCATCGGCGTAGTAATAGATCAGTTTGTAGCGCATGGTGCGGATGCCGTAATGCGCGTAGACGTTGTGGTGTGTCTTGTGCATCCAATAGCGATAATACATACTGTCGCGCCAGTCACTGGGCGTATCGCCACGCAGCAACGAGGCGAAGCTGCGCCCTTGCATGTCGTCAGTCGCTGATAGCCCGGCCAGCTCCAGATAAGTCGGCGCGAAGTCGACATTGAGGATCATGTCCTGGTTGACGCTGCCGGCGGCGATGCTCGTTGGGTAGCGCATGATGTAGGGCATCCGCAGCGATTCCTCGTACATGAAGCGCTTGTCGTACCAGCCGTGGTCGCCCAGGAAAAAGCCCTGATCCGAGGTGTAAACGACTATGGTATTTTCGGCCAGACCTTCGGCGTCCAGATAATCGAGCAGGCGGCCGACATTGTCGTCAATGCTTGCCACCACGCGCAGATAGTCCTTGATATAGCGCTGGTAGGCCCACTTGCGCAGCTCCATCTCCGGCAGGTCGCGCGGGATTTCCGCCTTTAGATCAAGCGGACTGTGGTGGACGCCCATGCGCATCTCCGCGGCTTCGGCGGCTGAGGCGCGGTTGGCATAGTCGTCGTAAAGCGTCTCCGGCTCGGGAATGTCTTCGTTGAGGTACATGTCGGCGTGTTTTTCGTCCGGCTCCCAGTGGCGATGCGGCGCCTTGTGATGGCACATGAGGAAGAAGGGACGCTCCGCATCGCGCGCCCGCAAGAAGTCCAGGCTCATATCGGTGATCAGATCGGTCACGTAGCCTTTGACCGACCGCCGTTCTGAGCCGTCTTCGCTGGGAAAAATAAAGGTCGGGTTGTGATACAGCCCCTGCCCGGGCAGCACCGCCCAGTCGTCGAAGCCGGTCGGCTCATGCGCCGGTCCCTGGCCCAGATGCCACTTGCCGAACATGCCCGTTTGGTAGCCGCTGGCATTTAGGTCCTTGACGAATGTCGGCAGGCGGTTGTCCATCTTCGTGTCGAGCGTGGTGACGCCGTTGATATGATTGTATGTGCCGGTGAGGATGGCGGCGCGGCTGGGCGTGCAAATCGAGTTGGTGCAGAAGCAGTTGTCGAAGCGCATGCCTTCGTTCGCGATGCGGTCGAGGTTGGGCGTCTGGTTGATGCGGCTGCCGTAGCAGCTCATGGCGTGCGAGGCGTGGTCATCGGACATGATGAAGAGGATGTTTGGGGCTTCGCTTGGCATGGATGCTGTTTCCTTATTTTCGCTTTGCCCAGCCGGGAATTCTACAGCGTAAAATTGCCGGATCCAAGCAATGCGTCAAGCCAGAAAAATCACTAACGGGGTATTAAGCGGTGGACTAGAGCTGGATCAAGCCTATGCTCACCGCGCCGACGAATGCGTTGATGGCGGCGACAAGTTCCGACAACGTTACGGCAACGACTGTGAAAATCGCTGTTACGCGGGTTCGGAATTGGCGATTCTTTTGGATTTCACCTTGAATATCGTTTGTCTGTTCTTGAATATAGCTGGTCTGTTTGTCGAATTTCTCGGAAATGTCCTTCAGAAGCGCGGCATTTTGCTCCCGCACGAAATCCTTGGTAGCGAGAGAGTCCAGCTTGCCCTTAAGCTCGCCAATATCTGCTGCATGCTTTGTAAGCTGCTCTTGCGTACCCAAGATCGACTCCTTCCCAAAATCGGATCTGATGCCCTCGGCCCGTAGTCAACACCATTATAGCGAAGCGACATATATCGTCAAATCCTCATGCTAATTTGGAAGATCAAGTGTACGGATGATCCGCCGCGAGCAAGCCTTCTTCCTTGAGCGCATCCCAGAAGGCCGCCGGAACCTGCACGGACATGGCGTCGACATTGGTCTTGACGCGCTGTGGCTTGCTGGTGCTCAACGCCAGCGCCGCGATGCCCGGATGCGACTTGCCGAACTGGATGCAGACCTGGGCCGGCGTCTGACCGTGCTGCTCGCAGAGCGCGAAAAACTTCTCCCGCCAAGTAAACTTCTCCTGATGCTCCGGCTTGGACGGGTCGAGCTTGACATAGTTAAAAAATTCGCCGCCGGTCAAAAAGCCAGCGTTGAAGACCGCCGAGTTGATGATAGCCACGCCCTTTTCATGCAGCGAATCCATGAAAGCCAGCAAATCGGCCGGATGCGAATAGAGCGTATAGCTGTTGGCGAACATGACCCAATCCAACTCAACCTGCGCGTCAATCTCCTGAATCGACCTCCAGTTCTTGGCGCCGACGCCAATTCCCTTGGCCTGCCCCTGCGCCTTCAACTCGCTCAGAGCCGTATAGGCGCCGAGGATGTCGTCGAAGCGGCGCTCGCGTTCGGCCGGCGAGTCAGCGGCGTCGAGATACTCGTCGGGGTCGTGCACGGAAACCAGCTGCGTGCTGTAATCGCCGCCCAGCAACTCCAGCCCTTGCTTGAAGCACGTTAAGATGCCGGCATAGCTGATGTCTTGCACGGCATCGTGCTTCAAGCCGAACCAGGCGCCGGGCTCAAATGTCGGCTCCGGCGCGGTCAAGGGCGCGCGCAGCCAAGCCAGTTTATTGCTGATGATGACCTCGTCATCGGCAATGCCCAGCTCGCGCAGGCAATCGCCCATCACTTCCAGCGCCAAGCCCGCGCCATACTTGCCCGCCGAGTCTATGACGACCGGTTTAGGCAGATGCTCAAAGATGGCGCGCATGGTCTCCAGCTTGGATTCGTAGCTGAACTCGCGAAAGAGATTGCCGAGGGCGGTCGAGCCGAAGACGACCGGCGGGGTTGTCAATCCGGTGTTGCCGATAGGGACATGCCGCATAGCTCACTCCTTACACCTAACAGTCAATGGGGGTAGAGTTTTGCCCGACGCATCTGATTTCGTCTTGATATTAATGCTGGTCAAGAGTTAGTGAGATTCTCATCACATATCGTAGATATTCAGCGCGGCAAATTGTTAGGGTTACAATCTGACCGGATCGAGTATTCTGTGCCATGTAACGGTTTAGGTCGTCCATTCCTCCCACATCAATGCCGTCGATTGCAGTAATGATATCTATTTTCTCGTCGGTATCCTGCCCATAATCCGGCTCCCCAATGTTTTGCAACTGTTGCCTGGACCACGTTTCAATAGAATACTCCCGTAGATTGCCATAGCATGCGGGACTACCATCAACCACTTCGCTGACCAACACATTGCCACTCTTCACTGGAAGCCCACGGTCATTGATAAATGTAGCGTCCAACTCGACCCCGGAAATACCTATGAAACTATGAGATTTATTCTGTTTCCCATCCACGTAAACGGATGAGGTATAGGGAAAGCTGGAAGCCATTATCGGGAGCAATAATTCTTCAACAATGATAGTATTGCGAATAATTGTCAGAGTCATGGTCTGGCCGGGAGTAGCTTCAAGCGTCAGGTAACGTGACAGATCTGCCAGTCCAATTATGGGCGAATAATCAATCTCGGTAATCACATCGTAGGATCTGGTAAAGTGCCCAGAATCCGCCTCGTCGAATTCGACAGAATATGGGCGGAGACCACTGCGCTCGGCGGGGCTGCATTCAATGACATCTCGCACCAGCACACCGTGGACCTCGTTGGGAAGTCCAACATCGTCTTTCATGATTAAATCGATATCAGTACCAGTTAAGCCTATGTAATTGTGGGTTGTGTGGCCAGTTGCCAACAATGCCTCGGTGACATGTCTAGTAAGATTGGAAGGTATGGCAAAGCCAAGATTATCAACTTGATTATTTTCATTTGAAAATGTAAAAGTGTTAACGCCAATTAATTCACCTTTTAGATTGATCAGCGGTCCCCCACTATTGCCAGGATTTAATGCGGCATCTGTTTGGATTACGCTTGGGAGCGGCAAATCATCCGGTCTATCCATTAATCTATCCAACCCGCTTATAATTCCTTGGGTCATGGACCAGTGTTGCCCGTGAGGATTTCCTATCGCCAAAGTCCGCTGACCAACAACCAAGTTCTCCGAGTCTCCAAAGGGAATAGGTCTTGGCAAATTCGATGTCACATCGACCTTGATAACAGCAAGATCAGACCAGCGATCGATCCCTACCTGTTTAGCGGTCACGATCAATCCGTCCCGAAATCTCACGACGATCTTCTCTGCGTTTTCAATCACATGCGCATTGGTGACAATATGCCCATCTTGGTCGAATAGAAAACCAGAGCCACCGCTTAATTCTTTGGCCTCAGACAGTGATTCAATTACCACAACAGACTGAGAGGCAAAATGAAAGATTTCTTCGTACATAGAATCGAGTTCGCTTGACAGCCCAGAGCCGCTAAACTAGACTTTGCGCAACCGGTTTCGCCGGTTACGCCAGCGCAAGTATAGTGAAAGCGCTGGCATGTAGCAACGAATTGATTCAAAAAATCAGACGCAGACCAGGAGCGCGCCAATGACAAGTGCAAACGGCAAATACGAACCGACTTGGGAATCCCTGAGTCAGTATCAGATTCCCGAATGGTATATCGACGCCAAATTCGGCATCTTCATCCACTGGGGACCCTACTGTGTGCCCGCCTTCGGCAACGAATGGTATCCGCGGCGCATGTACCTTAAAGACGACCCGGCCTTTGAGCACCACCGGCAGACTTGGGGCGACCACCAAGAATTCGGCTACAAAGACTTCATCCCGATGCTCACCGCCGAGAAGTTCGACGCCGCGGAGTGGGCGCAGCTTTTCAAGGACGCCGGCGCTCGCTTCATCATGCCAGTGGCCGAGCACCATGACGGCTTCCCCATGTACGACAGCGATTTGACCGAGTGGTGCGCCGCCAAGATGGGACCGAAGCGCGATATCTGCGGCGAGCTGGCCGATGCCGTGCGCGAGCAGGATATGGTCTTCGCCGTTTCGTCGCACCGCGCCGAGCACTGGTGGTTCTTCGACGGCGGGCGCGGCTTCCCCTCCGATGTGCAGGACCCGGCCAACGACGGTTTGTACGGTCCCGCCGTCGAAGCTTCCAAAGACAAGACCAATCGCGCCGAATGGAAACAGAAAGACTGGACGCCGCGCCCGGACGCCAAATTCCTGGAAGATTGGCTGGCGCGCTGCTGCGAGCTGGTCGACAAATATCAGCCGCAAGTCGTATGGTTCGATTGGTGGATCGAGCAGGTCGTCTTCGAGCCCTATTTGCAGCGCTTCGCCGCCTACTATTACAACCGCGGCGAGGAATGGGGCAAGGGCGTGGCCATCAACCACAAATACGATTCTTATCCGGAAGGCGTGGCTGTCTTCGATATTGAGCGCGGCCAACTCAGCGACGCGCGTAAATTCTTCTGGCAGAACGATACCTCGGTCTCGAAGAACTCCTGGGGTTATATCCGCGATCACGACTACAAGACGGCAGGCGACATCATCGCCGATCTGGTCGATATCGTCAGCAAGAATGGCGCGCTGCTGCTGAATGTGGGCCCGCGCGCTGATGGCACAATTCCTGAGATCGAGCAAGACATGCTGCGCGAGATCGGCCGCTGGCTGCAGGTCAATGGCGAGGGCATCTACGAGACGCGGCCCTGGCAGGTCTTCGGCGAAGGGCCGACGCCGGTGCCCGAAGGCGCCTTCACCGACACCGCGCGCGAAGCCTTCACCGCCGCCGACATCCGCTTCACGCAGAAAGGCAATACGCTCTACGCCTTCTTGCTGGCTTATCCGCAAGGCCAGGCCCTGATCAAGTCCCTGGGCAGCGGCTCGGTGGACATCGCCGGTGTGCGTATGTTGGGCGCGGACGATGCGATCAGCTGGACGCAGGATGACGCCGGTCTGCGCTTGTCCGTGCCAGCACAGCCGCCCTGCGACCATGTCTGCGCCTATGCGATTGAGTTTAACGCGTAGCCTACCCCCCGCCCCCAAACCCCCTCCCCGAAGCATCAGGGAGGGGACTTAAGCACTCACATAAATCGACCAACAGTTAGAACGAAAGCGAGAGCTCATGACTGAAATCGAGTATTTCAGACCGGAACGCGGACAACGACCCGGCGCCAATCAAGATCCGCGCCTGGATTGGTGGCGCGCAGCCAAGTTCGGCATGTTCATCCATTGGGGCGTCTACGCCATCCCGGCCGGCGTCTGGCATGGCGAGCACATCCCCGGCATCGGCGAGTGGATCATGCTGCGCGCGGAAATCCCGATATCCGAATACGAACAGCTGGCGTCGCAATTCAATCCGGTCAAGTACGATGCAGATGAGATCGTCAAGCTGGCCAAATCTGCGGGGCAGAAGTACATCGTCCTGACCTCGAAGCACCACGACGGCTTCTGCATGTACGGCACCAAGGAGACTGACTACAACATCGTCGATGGCACGCCCTACGGCCAAGACATCCTCAAGGACTTGGCCGAGGCTTGCGCGCGCGAAGGCATCAAACTTGGCCTGTATTACTCGCAGACGCAAGACTGGCATCACCCCAACGGCTTCGGCAACACCTGGGATTTCAACGAAGACGAGCAAGACTTCGTCGACTACATCGACAATTACGTCAAGCCGCAGGTGCGCGAGATCCTGAGCAATTACGGACCTATCGCCATCATCTGGTTCGACACACCCAAAATCATCGGGCGTCAGCAGAGCCAGGAACTCCTGGAGCTGGTGCATGAGCTGCAGCCGGATTGCCTGGTTTGCGGCAGGCTGGGCAATCAACTTGGCGATTACGCTACCGCGCAGGACAACGCCATCCCGCCTGATCTGCAAGCCGAAATCGACTGGGAGACGCCGGCCACCATCAACGATACCTGGGGCTTCAAGACGCAGGACCACAACTGGAAGTCAACCACGCAGCTGATTCAAAACCTGGTGGAGATCGTCAGCAAGGGCGGCAACTACTTGCTGAATATCGGTCCCGATGCCGAGGGCGCGATTCCCCAGCCCAGCGTGGAGCGCCTGCAAGCGATGGGCGCCTGGCTGGATGCGCACGGCGAGTCGATATACGGCACGGTTCCGGGTCCGCTGCAGGGGCAGGAGGGTTATCGAACGACGCGAAAAGGCGATGCAATCTACGTGCACATATTTGATTGGCCGCCGAGCGGTCGCCTGGTTTTGCCGGAGCTGGGCGTCAAAGCCGGGACTTGGCTGGATGCGGGGGTGGAGAGCCCGCTGGCTGTGAACTGCGTTGGCGACAGCACGGTCATTCTGGGACCGGCAGCAGCGCCTAACGAGCACGTGACGGTTATCAAGCTGACGAAGTAAGCGCGTGCGGGCGGCTTCCTACAATTCAGTTTAATGTGGTTTTGTCTATTCCAGCCAGAACCTTGTCCGGCGTGAAGGGAATATCGCGCAGGCGCAGGCCAACCGCATCGCATACCGCATTGGCGATGGCGGCCGGCGTTGGATTCTGCGACGCCTCCCCCGCCCCCAGGAAGGGCAGTCCCGGACGGTTGACAATCACCGTCTCAATGCTCGGCGCGGCGGAGAAGGGCAATATCGGGTAGGTCTCCCAGTCGACGCTGGTGATGCCGCGTCGGTCGAATTGCACTTCTTCGTAGAGCGTCCAGCTGGCCGCCTGCACGAAGCCGCCCTCGAGCTGGTTGCTCAGTCCATCGGGATTGACCACCTGCCCGGCATCAGCGGCGATGACGACATGTCGCAGGTCGATCTCGCCACTTTCGCAATCCACGCTCAGCTTGACGACTATGGCGCAATAGCATTGCAGATTCTTGTATTGCGCCAGCGCCATTCCCCAGCCTTCACCCGCCGCCTTGACCTGCTCGCGATTCGCCCAGCCGGCGCGTTCAGCGGCAGCCAGCAGGACGGCGCGCGCGCGTTCGTCGCGCAAGTGACGCAGGCGGAACTCCAGCGGATCGGCGGTTGCGGCCGCGGCCAATTCGTCCATAAAAGACTCGATGGCAAAGACGTTGGCGTAGGCGCCCAGGCTGCGCAGCGCGGATACGCGCAGAGGGCTGTCGGCGACGGCGTGACGCGCGACCCGCTTGCGTGGCAGCGCGTAAATGGGATCGGCATTGCGATGCGCGCCCGAGTGATAACCGCCCATCGCTCGCGGCTGCTGCCTGGCGAAGGGCTGGGCCAGATGCCATGATGCCAGCAAACCCGATGTTTCCAGACCGAGAGCCGGCCGCGTCGAATGCGCGTAGCTCCAGACATCGTGATTCCAATCGATGATCTCGCCGCGTGGGGACAGGCTGGCTTGCAACTGCAGCCGCATCGCCGAGCCGTAGGGCTCCCAGGCGTGCTCATCCCAGCGCGTCCACTTCAGTGAAATGGGCCGATTCGGCAGCGCGCGCGCCACAAGGGCCGCGTCCAGGGCGACATCATCGGCGCCGTTATGCCCATAACAGCCGGCGCCTTCAGCGTGAATCACACGAATCTGCGACTCGTCCAATTCGAGTACTTGCGCCAGCGCGCCGCGCAGTACAAAGGCCGCCTGCGTATGCGACCAAACGGTCAGCTGCCCCTCGCGCCACAGCGCCAGCGACGCTGACGGCCCCAGCGACGCGTGCATCTGAAAGGGACGCGTATAGGTCGCGCGCGTCGTAATTGCTGCTTCTTCGGGCGCTTTTATCGCGGGAATTGCGTCATCGACAATGGCGCCGTCTTTCACCAGCTGCGACTGCCGCGGCTTGCTCAAGAGATCGCTGTAAGTTTGGTCGGCCGGCGGCAATTCCGCCTCGTATCTCCAGTTGGCGCAATCTCGCGCTTTATCCGCCGCCTTCAACGCCTGCTCCTCGCGCTCAGCGATGACTGCGATGAACTGACCGTCCTGCACCAGTTCAACCACGCCGGGCATCTGAAGGACTGCCTCGCTGTCAAGGTTGACCAGATGGGCGTGATATCCGGGGGGCCTGACGACGCGGGCGTGCAACAAGCCACTTGGCGCCAAATCGTGAACGTAACTGTCGCCGCCGCTGACCTTGCTAACGAGATCAAGGCGCTTTGCCGAGCGGCCGACCAGAGTGTAGGCGTCGGGCGATTTCAGCTTTGTATCCGTGCGAATCGGCCGATCAAATCGCTTGTCCGCTAGAAGTTCCCAGTAATCGGCTCTCCGGCCGCTGCGCTCGTCCGTGATGACGCCGTCCTCTACGCGGAGTGCAGCCGCGGGCGTCAACGAGTCCAGCTGCTCGAATGCCAGTGAGAGCAAGTGCTCGCGCGCCGCGGCCGACGCCGAGCGAATGGCGACGCCGCTGGTCTCCAGGGAGCGGCTGCCGGTCGTGCCGCCTTCGTCCGGCGTCAACCGGGTGTCAGCCATGACGACCCGAATACGATCCAGGCCGAGACCCAGCTCTTCGGCCGCTATCTGCGCCAGCGCCATCGCGATGCCCTGCCCTAATTCCGCTTTGCCGCTGAAGACGCTGACGCTGCGGTCCTCATTGATGGCGATCCAGTTGTCAATCAGCGGGAATTCCTCCAGCGAAGGGCTGCTCGCGGATTTCGTGCCGCCAACTTCCAGCGGATCGCCTTCAATCACGTGCAAGTTCGGCGCTTCCAAGCGGCCGATACGCAGCTTGATGGCGCGGCGTACGCGGTCGTACACGCCACAGCGGCAAAGATTGCCCGACAGCGCCGCGCGAATTTCGTCATCGGACGGGTAACGAACGCGGTTCAGCAAGCCTTGCGCCGCGATGATCATGCCCGCCGTGCAATAGCCGCATTGCGCCGCCTGCTCCTCCAGGAATGTCTCTTGCAGCGGATGCAGTTCGTCGCCCTCAGCCAGCCCTTCGACCGTGGTGATTTCCAAGCCGGCGACATGCCCGACCGGCAATTGGCAGCTGGGCACATCGACGCCATCGACCAACACTTTGCAAGCGCCGCAAAGCTCCGTGCCGCAGCCGTATTTCGCGCCTTTGAGTCCCAGGTCGTTTCGCAGCGCATACAGCAGCGGCGTTTCGGGGCTGGCTTCAAGCTGGCGCGCTTCTCCGTTGACCTTCAATTCGATCACTTGGCTCCCCCTCATATTGCTGTTACGCAGCGTCAATCGCGCCCGGTGCGTACTAAGAAAAAAGTCCGCTTAGCGGGCTTCCAAGAGCGGAGAAGGTGGGATTCGAACCCACGTACGGTTTCCCGTATCCGCTTTCCAAGCGGACGCACTAGGCCTCTATGCGACTTCTCCATTCCTCTTTACTGCGCCCCAAGTATAGCAGGAGCAGGCGAATTTTCCAAGTCACAGACGCCCTGGTAGTGTATCGAATTCGGTTGAAATAGAAATGACGTGAACTCCGATTCATGCTAGTTGTCCTAGCAAAGCAAAAGAACAGGAGCCACGTCATGTACACTAGGATAACGCAGCCAGGATATGGTTTCAAATCTTTTTTGGCGGGCCTGAGAGCCAAACTGGCCGCGACCGCGTCTCAAATGATTGAATCTCAACTGGAGCGGGAAGTCACCGCCCGGTTGTATCGCCAAGCCTACCAAAGGCGCTCGCAGGTATCGCGTCAAAGTCAAGCGACCTGTCAAGTCTGCGGCAGTCAGCAGGCTAGTGATTTTGTGCGCAATGGACGGCGTCGGCGTCAATTAGTGACGGATTATGGGGTGTTGCAGGTCTGGCTGCCGCGTGTGCGCTGTCAATGTAATGGCAGTGTCAAGATACCCTTTTCCATCCTCAAGCCCTATCAACAAATTTGGGATGATGTCTGTGATCGCATTGGGCGCTGGGCGGATTTAGGCTTGAGTTTGCGGCAAATGCAGGCGGAAATCGGCGAGCAGTGTGGCACTCAAATGGGCTTGCGGACTTTGAATCGGGAGGCGCAAGCGGTGCGGATGCCGCCAGCGATGCCCTTGACCAGTTGCCCGCCAGTGGTCATGCTGGACGCCATTTGGCTGACCTTGCTCGAGGATACCGGTCAGAGCAAAGTCGACAGTCGCCAACGCCAACGCTCGGTCAAAGCGCGGCGCAAAGTCTGTGTCCTGGTGGCTTTGGGACTGTATCCGCAAAACCGGCGCTGGGGCATTGTGGGCTGGCAGTTGGCTGAGGATGAAAGTCGCCAGGCTTGGGAAGGCCTCTTATCCGACTTGGCGGCGCGCAAGCTATATCGCCAACGGGGGCTGGAACACTTCATTCATGACGGCAGCAAGGGCTTGATTGCCGCGCTGAACTATCTGCACCCTCATGTACCACATCAACGTTGCGCCTTCCACAAGCTGCGCAATCTCTGGCAGAGCATTCAAGTCCCCGATGCCTTGCCCAGCGGACAAGCCCGTCAATTCAAACAGCGCATCCTGCAACCCATTCGCGCCATCTTTGAGGCGAAAGACAGTCGAGAAGCAACAGAATTAAGGGATGCTTTCTGTCGGACTTATGCCGAAACACAATCTGATTTAGTCGCCACGCTGCAACGAGATTGGCAGGAGACCATTGCCTTTTTCCGGGTACTGCAGCGATACCCTAAGTGGCCGCGCTCGGCTTTACGAACGACCAGCCTCTTGGAACGGGTCAATCGAATGTTGAGACGGCTTTTCCGCCCCAAAGGCGCATTTCACTCGAGGACAGGTTTAATCGCTACTGTCGCGCGTGTGCTTAACCCATATCGGCTCGTATGAATTTCAACCGAATTCGATACACTACCGACGCCCTTGCAGTACAGCGCAGCCCGCCCATGCTTGGCCGCGCGCTTAACGGCCGAAAATCGGCGTCGGCGTTACCATGGCCGGAATGATGTAACCGGAGGCATGCCGCCCCGGAGCCAGCTGGCTGGTCGGCCGATTCACATTGTCCATGAAACACAAGATGCCGTCCACGATGGCGCGCGCCAGCAAATCGGGATCCTCTGTTAGCACCGCTTGGTCCGCCAGCATATAGCCCATCTCCAGGATCATGCCGGGCGTCAGCGGATGTATTTTGCGCCAGGTGTGGTTGTCGGTCATGTCATCGGTCAAGTTATAACTGCGCTCCAAAGGCACATGAGCGCCGAAATTCTCAGCGATGCACTCGCGCAGAAACGCGTCCGCGCCGAACTCAGGCCGCGCCTCGGAAATGGCGACAATATAGCCCGATACATATTCGCCAAAGTCGTAGCAGGTGTTGGCATGAATCGACACCAGCGCCTCCGCCCGATAGTTGTTCAGGCGCGGATCGAATTCGTCCAGCATTTCCACCGCGTAGTTCATGCCTTCCAGGCTGGCGACCACGCGCGTCGCCACCGCAAAGTTGATGTCGGCTTCTTCCAGGATTGAGTTGCCGTATTCGTCTTCGCAAACTGCGCCGGGGTCACGCGCGCCGGATGCAGATTGGCCGCGATGGCCGGAAATTATACCGATGCGCCGCAGCCAGTGCGGCGTGCGAACCGGCGTAGGCCGCCCGCTGGCTACGCCCGCAATGATCGCCTCGCTCTCGAGCTGCAAGCCTTGTACCACCGCCGGGTTTACGTATTCCGGATTTACGAAGAACATCAGCAGGGTGGCAACCAGCGCCGTGCTGACGACCACCACAAAGATGGCGCCCAGGAAACCGCTCGCCATGCTGGACGGGTGAGGTCTGGGAAGAAACAGGCGCCGCCGTATACGTCGTACGCTTGGCTCGGCCGCTGCGGGCTCGAGGCTGATTTCGTCGTTGGCGGCCGCGGAATTTGCTGCGGACTCGGGCGAATCCGGCCCGTCCTTTGCCGCATCTTCAGCGCCGGACGCCGATTTGCCGGGAATGGATTTGGCAGCCGCCTGCCGCAGCAATTCGCCAAATATCGCCGACGCGGAATGTTCGAATTCGCCTTTATTCGCTTGGTCGTTGCTGTAGTCGTCTGGCATGGTGGTGGCTCTCTGGATCAGACACGACAGACAGAAAAGCGCACCACCATTATAGAGGGATTCGATTTTAGGGGGCGCATTCCAGCCGATAAGATTGCCGCTCGGCGCAGGAAAGCTCGCGGATGTAACGATTGTCGCTCGCCCAGCCGATCAAATCGTCGGCGGTCCGCTGGATGCGCCAGCGCCGCGCCACATTGTCCTGCCCGGCCGAGACAGCGAAGGATTCATCCGGACTGAAGACCACTTCCTGGATCCAGTCGCTGTGATTTTCAAAGCGATTCAGTTCTTCCCCGGAAGCGACATCCCACATGCGCACGGTGGTATCGGACGAAGTCGTCAAGAGCGTGCCGCTGTCAGCCGTAATAGCGATGCCGAAAGTATTGCCGGCATGGCCCACAAATTGCTGGACTTCTTCACCGGTTGCTGTATTCCACATACGCACCGAATCGTCCCAGGATGTGCTGATGATGTATTCCATATCGGGCGAGAGCTCGGCGTAGTTGACGATATGGGAATGCCCCTCGTAGGTCATCAGCAGCTCGCCGCTTTCGACATCCCACAGACGCACGCTGTAGTCATCGCCGCCGAAATCGCCGCTGGCGCTGACCATGCGCGTGCCGTCGGCGCTGACATGCACGCCATTGACGGAGTCCGTATGACCGCTGTATTCGCGCAGCACCTCGCCGGTCTCAAGATCCCACAGCCGGATGATAGCGTCGGTGGAGCCCGAAACGAATTGCGCGCCATTGGGCAAAAGCTCAACCATGTAGACGCGCTCGCCCGGCACGACATATTGCTGGATCTCGACGCCCTCATTCAAATCCCAGCGGCGTATTGTGCCATCCCAGCTGGAAGACAATAGCTGCTGCGAATCCGCCAGGAACTTGACCGAATCCACTGTATTCTCATGCCCTTCCAGGACGTGCAGCTGCTCGCCGGTATCGGCATCCCAAACGCGCACCGTGGCGTCGAGATCGTCAATTGAAGCCGGGAAGCGCAGCGGCCCCGAACCCGAGGCGACCAGGCGGCCGTCGGGGCTGACATCCGTCGCCCAGCTCCAGTCAGTGTGCCCGGTGTAGACATGCGACTGCGCGCGATTTTGCAAATCCCAAAGAATGGCGGCACTGCCTGCCGGATTGTCACTGCCGTCGGGGAAGTGGTTCTCGCTCCCCAGCGCGATCATCATGTAGTCTCCCGCCGGCGTGTACTCGATGTCCTGAATCGCCAGCCCAAAGTCTACGTAGCTGGCGATTGGCACCGCCAGGTCGATATTCCAGATCTTGATGGAAGCGTCAGTGGCGGCGGTGGCCAGTGATTCCCCATCGGGCGCGAATTCGATATTGGGAATGTTCTCGCGGTGGGCGTAGATTCGCTGCACCTGTTCGCCGGTTTGGGCGTCGAAGATGCGGATGTTGCCGCCCAGCGCCGAACTCCAGGTCGAGGCGGCCAGGGTTTGCCCATCCGGACTAAATTCGACATCACGGTAATAGCCCGGCCCTTCAGGCGGAATCGTCAAAATTTTCTCGCCGGTGGCGACATCCCAAATCTGCACGGTATTGTTTTCATTCGTGCGGTCGCTGGTAGGAATGCCGATAGCCGAGGAAGCGCTGGCGAGCCGCGCGCCGTCGGGGCTGAAGCTCAGCTTGATCACATAGTCGATATGAGCCTGCAAGGTATGCAGCGCTTCACCGCTGGCGGCATCCCACAAGCGCACTGTCGTATCGGCGCTGGAGGAAGCCAGCGTTTGCCCATCGACGCTGAACTCGACATCGCTGACGACCATTTCGTGGCCGCTGAGGCGGTGAATTTCTTCCCCGCCGTCGATATTCCAAACACCGACAGTAGTATCAGCCAGGGCGGCGGCAATCCGCGCGCCATCGGGACTGAAGGCCACTGCGCTGATGGGGCTGCCCGCCTCGATTGAGCCGAGCGCTTCTCCGGAACTCGTATCAACCAAATAGATCACGCCTTCAGTTCCTGCATAAGCGCTCATGGCGCCGTCGGCGGAGATGTCTACGCCCAGGATCGAGCGCGGCGAGTCAGAGAAGCGGTAGCGCGGACCGGGTGAAAAGGCGGATCGGCCTAGAATACGCAAGACTTCCGCTTCCGGCGGATCGAATACGTGGCGCGCCGCAATAGCAACGGGCAGCGCCAGTGCCGGATCATTCTCGCTCAGGGCCGTGCGCGCATTGGCCGCCAGCGACAGGCTCAGGTTCTTCTGTTCGTTGATCTCAGCCACGTGCATGGCGTCTACCGCGATCACCCGCTGCTCGTCGGCGACCATGCGCTGCTCGTCGGCGATGACTCGCTGTTCTTCGGCTTGATTGCGTTGGTCGAAGGCGAACAAGCTCAAAATCACGGCGACAACCGCGGCTGCGGCAAAGATGCCAGCGGCGATGCGCATATTTCGCGCCTTCTGCCGCTCCAACTCGCGCTCGCGCTCTTGCCGCGCGCGTTCCATGGCATCGCGTTCGTCGCGCGCAGCCAGGCTGGCGGACATGAACTCAATCTCCAATTTGTTGAACAATAGCGTGGAGCCCGCCATCCATTCTTCAAAGGTCAGCAGCCGGTTGCCCTGCATGAGATAACTCGGGTCCTGCCTGGACGCTTCCCAGTCCGTAGCCGCGTGCAGCAACTCGCGCTCCATGCGGACGTCCTGGCGGCTCTCCGTCAGCCATTCGCGCAGGCGTTCCCACTGGCGAATCAGCGCTTCATGCGCCACCTCGACGGTTGAACTGCGCGTCGCCTCGTCGCGGTCAAAGGTCAGCAGTCGATAGCGACCGAAACGATCGATGACATCTTCAACGACCTCTCGGTCGCCCAAAGTCAGCAGCTCGGACTGCAAAATACGCCGGCGGGTATCTTCCTGCCCTTCACCCAGCGTGACCAGTCGCAAAAACATCTGCCGCGCCATATTCTGGCCGGGTTCGTTGAAGCGGCGGTATACTTCTTCCGCGCGTTTTGCCAAGGCGCCCAATGTACCGCCAATGTCTTGGTAGGCGGCCTTGGTCAGTAAAGCGCCGTCGCGACGCTCGAACAATTCCGTCAAGGCATATTGCAGCAAGGGCAGCGCGCCGGGCTGCTCTCTAACGTCATCAATAATGGTCTCGATCAAGTCTTCTTCCAAAACAGCGCCAACGCGATGCGCCGGCCCTTCAATCGTCTCGGCCAATTCTTCGTCATTCAGCGGCAGCACTAATTCGGTGCGCGCGCGGATCAACTCGCCGAAGCCTTGATACAGCAAGGGACGATCGTAAAAGTCGGCGCGCAGTGTGGCGATGATGATGACCGGACTATTTTCCGCGTTGACGGCGTTCAGAATCAGATCCAGGAATTGCTGCCGGTCGCTCTCCAGCTCGACCTGCGTGAACAATTCTTCAAATTGATCGACCATCAGCAGCAGCTTGTTTTCACGAGAGGGCAGCGCCTCGTAGACGCCCATCGCCAAGCCATCGGCATGTTCGCGCAAGGTATCGACGACGCCCGGCAATGGCGAAGACGAAACGCTAAGCAACGCCGAGGCCAATTCTTCCAGCGGCACCTCGCCCGGCACCATCTCGGCGTAGAACCAATTCTCCGATCCGGGCACTCGGCCGCTGCGCAGCGCTGGCAGGACACCGGCTTTGACCAAGCTGGACTTGCCGCTGCCGCTGGGGCCGATCACCGCCAGGAAGTTGTTCTCCACGACGGGCTCTTGCAATCGATCCAGCACCCGCTGAATCATCTCGGTACGCCCGAAGAAGTCAGCCGCGTCCGCTTGCTGGAAGGCGCGCAAGCCCTTGTAGGGGTTCTTGGTCTCTAGCAGTTCGAATTCGGCAAAGTCCAGATCCAGCTCTTCCAGATCAAGTTCAATAGCGGCGGAGCCTTGCCGCAACGTTTGCTGGAATTCCTTGACCAGGGTTATGGCGTCAGGATAGCGTTCCTCCGGGATTTTGGCGGTTGCCTTTTGGATGATGGCGTTGAATTGCGGCGGCAAGTTGAGCTCGTCGTGATCGATCATCGGCAGCGGTTCATTGAGATGCTTGTAAACCAGCGTCGCCAGGGTCAATTCGGCGAAGGGCCGCTTTCCCGATAGCATTTCATAGAGCATGATTCCGAAGGCATAGACATCGCTCTGCGGGCCTACTTCACCGCCACGGATCTGTTCCGGCGCCAGGTAGGCGGGCGTGCCTTCGATATTGCCCCCGCCGCCGCCATCGGCGCCGACTTCTTTGGCGATGCCGAAGTCGCTCAAATAAGCGTTGCCGTCTTCGTCCATGAGGATATTGTCGGCTTTTACATCGCGATGGACAACGCCGTTACGGTGGGCGAAGGTCAATGCCGAGCCCACTTGTTCCAGCACTTTGCCCGCCACATCGGACGCCAGTTTGCCTTGCGTATCAATGATGTCGCGCAAGCTTCCGCCGCGCAGATAACGCATCACCAGGTAAGCGCTGTCTGGTTCGCGCCAATAATCATACAGGGGCACTATGTGAGGGTGCTCCAAGCGCGCCACTACTTGCGCTTCGCTCTCAAAGCGGCGAATGAATTCGGGAGAGTTGGCGTATTTGGGCAGGATGACCTTGATGGCCACTTCGCGCAGGACGGCGCTTTGGCGAGCGCGATAGACGACGCCGTAACCGCCCTGTCCCAACAGGTCCTTTACTTCGTACGACTTTACCGATTTGCCCGTTAATTCAAGTATTTCCATAATTTCCCCCGCGTGAATCGGTTATAATCTTACTTAATTTCCTGACAGTATATCACATTTGCAGTCTCAGCTGCACTAAGCGCGGCATCTGGTAGTGTATCGAATTCGGTTGAAATAGAAATGACGTGAACTCCGATTCATGCTAGTTGTCCTAGCAAAGCAAAAGAACAGGAGCCACGTCATGTACACTAGGATAACGCAGCCAGGATATGGTTTCAAATCTTTTTTGGCGGGCCTGAGAGCCAAACTGGCCGCGACCGCGTCTCAAATGATTGAATCTCAACTGGAGCGGGAAGTCACCGCCCGGTTGTATCGCCAAGCCTACCAAAGGCGCTCGCAGGTATCGCGTCAAAGTCAAGCGACCTGTCAAGTCTGCGGCAGTCAGCAGGCTAGTGATTTTGTGCGCAATGGACGGCGTCGGCGTCAATTAGTGACGGATTATGGGGTGTTGCAGGTCTGGCTGCCGCGTGTGCGCTGTCAATGTAATGGCAGTGTCAAGATACCCTTTTCCATCCTCAAGCCCTATCAACAAATTTGGGATGATGTCTGTGATCGCATTGGGCGCTGGGCGGATTTAGGCTTGAGTTTGCGGCAAATGCAGGCGGAAATCGGCGAGCAGTGTGGCACTCAAATGGGCTTGCGGACTTTGAATCGGGAGGCGCAAGCGGTGCGGATGCCGCCAGCGATGCCCTTGACCAGTTGCCCGCCAGTGGTCATGCTGGACGCCATTTGGCTGACCTTGCTCGAGGATACCGGTCAGAGCAAAGTCGACAGTCGCCAACGCCAACGCTCGGTCAAAGCGCGGCGCAAAGTCTGTGTCCTGGTGGCTTTGGGACTGTATCCGCAAAACCGGCGCTGGGGCATTGTGGGCTGGCAGTTGGCTGAGGATGAAAGTCGCCAGGCTTGGGAAGGCCTCTTATCCGACTTGGCGGCGCGCAAGCTATATCGCCAACGGGGGCTGGAACACTTCATTCATGACGGCAGCAAGGGCTTGATTGCCGCGCTGAACTATCTGCACCCTCATGTACCACATCAACGTTGCGCCTTCCACAAGCTGCGCAATCTCTGGCAGAGCATTCAAGTCCCCGATGCCTTGCCCAGCGGACAAGCCCGTCAATTCAAACAGCGCATCCTGCAACCCATTCGCGCCATCTTTGAGGCGAAAGACAGTCGAGAAGCAACAGAATTAAGGGATGCTTTCTGTCGGACTTATGCCGAAACACAATCTGATTTAGTCGCCACGCTGCAACGAGATTGGCAGGAGACCATTGCCTTTTTCCGGGTACTGCAGCGATACCCTAAGTGGCCGCGCTCGGCTTTACGAACGACCAGCCTCTTGGAACGGGTCAATCGAATGTTGAGACGGCTTTTCCGCCCCAAAGGCGCATTTCACTCGAGGACAGGTTTAATCGCTACTGTCGCGCGTGTGCTTAACCCATATCGGCTCGTATGAATTTCAACCGAATTCGATACACTACCCGGCATCTCAGCGCTAGCCTGAGCCGAGCCGCACGCCGTAGAAGGCCAGCGTGTGCTTGTCCATATTGACCACAACCATTGAACTGTCCGGGCTGAAGCTGACCGTTTGGACTTCGTCGTCCGTTTCGCGCGTAGTTAGCAGCTCAAAGGTATTCGCGTCCCAGATCGAAAGAACGCCCTCGGTTGCGCCGACGACCAACATGGCGCCGCTTTGGTCAAAGGCCAGCGAAGTCACGCCGGCGCTTGGCGCCTGCAGGCTGCGCGCGACTGTCATCGTCGCGGCGTCGACAACTTGCAGATTATTGCTGGCGCGCGCAAGGGCGACCGCGATAAATTTGCCGTCGCGGCGCAGGTCAATCGCTGCCACAGGCGCTGCCAAATCGAGCGTGGCCAGGTTGGCGCCGCTGTTGGCATCCCAGAATCTCAGCGTGCCGTCATCGGCGCCGGTTGCCACAGTCGCGCCATCCGGGCTAAGCGCGATTGAGCGAATCAAGCCCTGATGACCCGAGAGGATGGCCTGCTGCGCCACTGTTGCCATGTCCCAGACTATCGCCGCCCATTTTCGCTCGCCGGGCAAGTGCGAATGCGCTTCCGCCCCGGCGCTGACGAAACGGCCGCCGTCGGCGCTGAATGCCAGGGCGGAGACGGCGCCAGCGTGAGCGTTGAGGTAGAGCTGTTCGACATAGCCCGATTCCGCGCCCGGATCAAGCTGCCAGAGATGCAGCGCGCCGCTTTCGCTGCCGAACAGAATCTGCTGGCGATCGGGACGGAACTTGAGCGTGGTAATGCCGCCGTCATAAGCCAGCAACTGCGGCGCCAAGCTCGGATTACGCAAATCGTAAAGCCAGATGCTGTCCGAGCCGCGCGCGCCGGGCAAAGCGAGATGTGCGCCGTCGGAGGACCAACCATGCTGCTGACGGAAGTTCCCCTCGACCCGCGATAGCTCTTGCAGCCAATTGGCCAACCGGGTATTCAAGATTTCGCGACTGGGCAATGCAAGCGGCGCGGTTGGCTGCACGAATACAGCGCCCTCGCCGGCTTCGGCGATATAACCGGTCTGCCCGTTGACATTGACCAGCCACCAGACAAAGCCCTCGGCGCAGTCAGGCCCGGCAGTGACATCAAAGGGCAGGCCGGCCGGAATCTGCAGCAGCACCTGTCCATCTGCGGACGGCTGCCCGCGCAGATTCAGGAAACCTTGAATCACCTCTGCTTCGATACCGTAGATTAGGCGCGAACGCATATATGGCCCGTCGGTCGCGGTCTCGCCGCAAAGGCGGTTGGAATACTGCGTCTCCACCGCCGCGGGCGCAACGGGATCGAGTTCGCCGCAATAGATGACGATCGCGCTATCCGCCGATACACGGTAGTCGTATGTGACCGCGTTGTATGTCAATTCGAATCGATAGCCGAGGACCGAGCCGCCGCTGCCGCTCGCCGTAGCGCAACCCAGCGCCGAGTCGGCAAAGTTCTTCTGTTCCCAGCGCCAATTGGACAAGTTGCCCAGACTGATTGACTGTCCCAGGCGGGCGCTCAAATCCAGCAGCGCAGCATCAATCTGCGTCGGCGCACCCTGCGCCCAAACTGACGCGACCAGCGGCAAGCACAGCAGAATGCAGCAAAACGACATCAATTTACGCTTCATGATCGACTCCCGTTTCCTGCGGGTCAAACGGGTAGATTATAACATTGGAGCAAGGGCAAGCTGTATGGGCTTTGCCAATAACTCCGCGGCATTCACAGCGGAAAGGGAAAACGATGAGTCTTACATTACCAGCGCATTCAGTCAACAGCCGCGGAACGCATGCGCTTGCAAGTCCGCGCGCAATTTGACACAATGGAGCATCGAGCCAATTGTAAATTGGGCCAAAGGTTGCCGGTGTGGCATCTGCCCTGGAGTATCTGGTACTCGGTCACGAGCAAGACGAACTTGGCGACACGCGGAGTATGCTGCTGCTGTTTAACGGCGCTCTCCCTTCGCTCGACCCGGCATTTTACACGCGCATCATCGACATGGCGCCCATGACAGACGATCAAGGCGTCGATCAACCAGCGCTGGCTCTGGTGGAGTATGACGGTCCGCAGCGGCTTCTCATTACCGCCCAACCAGCGGAACAAGCGGGAACATTTAACGACCATTTTGTTTTTATACCCTTAAGCGCCGTTGCCGAGGCGGCCGTTCAGTTTGAAGATTGGCTGGCGCTGCTGCCGGAAGCGACCGGCGATGTCAATGTCACTCTGCCGTCGCTGCCTCCGCCCGAATTCGACGCCACAGACAGCATGACCCGCGCGCAACAATTGCAGGTCATGCTTGACACGTTTTCGGCTGATGGCTTCGAGTCGCTGCTGTCCCTTTTGGGCGCGGTCATTGACGAGCGTCAGTTGCTGATAAGCGGCTTCCCGCCCGATTTCCACATGCGCTTGGACTTGATCTCCGCTATCCAGGCGCTGATTCCCGGGCGGCTGGCGGCTTACATCACCTTCGCCAGCCATACGCCGATCAATTGCCAAAGCAAACCCCAAATCTTGTTCATAGCAGACTCCACCGTAGACTCAGACGCAGACGCCGCCTTAAAGCTCGATTGGCGGGAACCACGCATCATAAGCGAAGCAGCCGATCATCCCTTTCTGGATGTCCTGCGCCTGCTGTGGAGCGGGGATATTTCCGCATTGGCGGCGGACATACAGCGCATGGCAGTCGCAGACTTTTCCCTGGCGCAGCCCGCGGAATTGTCAAGCGAGTTGCGGCAGCTGGCGGAGAGATTCTGGGTCGATCATCACGTGCGCAGCGGGGAGGATGTCGCCACCGACGTCTTGATCGCAATCCTGGAAGGCGCGGACGCTCCCAGCAAGAATCTGCGCCGCCTTTATATCGAGCAGTTGCTGCAGAATGCCCTCAACAATCGGGACGCGGCCGCCGGTCGCTGGCTGTCGCAAGAGTTGGACAGAGACGCCAAGTTGGAGGCTGCTCTATTCGGCAAATTTGCCGAGCTGCTGGACGAGCAGCCCGACGCCGTTTACGTCTTCATTCGCAATCGCTTTATTCACCAGGGCTTGGACGAATCCTGGCTGCCGCACCTGCAACACGCGGCACAGAAATCGCTGGAAGTCGCCATCGAGGAGGGCGACGTCGGTACGCTGGCGGGCTGGCTTGAATTGATCGCGCATGAGCCAATGGCCTATCAATTGCAGGAGATCCTGCGCGATAGCATCCTGGCCGCCGCCGAGCGCACCTACAGCGATGGCGAATTGGGTATACAGCTGATTCTGATCGCCGCCCGCCGCGTCCCGGATATCGTGGACGATCTTTACGACGACGAGGCGCTAATCGCGGCGCTGGACAACAATGTACGCGCGGCCTTGCAGAACGCTTCAGCGGAGACTCTGGACGCGCTGATTGACGAAAAGGCGGAGTTCTTCCTGCTGGCATTGTTTCATGGCGTCAATACTTCCGATCAATTGCTGGTGACCGCAGCCTCGACGCAAAGATTGCTGTCGCTCGCCAGTGCGAAACGACGCGCCGAGCTGCCCGCTATTTATCGCGCGCCGGCGCTTATTCGTCATCTGGCAACGCAAGCAAGCCGCCAAATGACGGACGAAGCGCTGGATATCCTCTTTGGGCATGTCATCGATGGCGATGATCGAAAATTAATGGCCGAGACTGTGCGCCACCTGGCGGAACACGAACTGCTCTTTCCGCGCCTGGGCGATACGCTCGAGCGGGATGGCCTGCCCCTGGACAAGGTCCTTTCCATCATGAATGCGGCCAGCAGCGCCAATAATGCAGCGCCGCGCGATGTGATCGACACCTACTTCGACTTGCTTGATTATTTCCAGTGGGAACCGCAGACGCAGCGACTGATGGAGGCGCTGACCCGTGTGATGGCCAAGCACCACGACGTTCAAGTTTCGTACCGCCATTTGTGGACGCTCTTTGGCGCCTGCCAGGAATTGCAGGTCGAAGGCGCGACGCGCGTAGCCATAGCGCAGCTCTTGACCCAGTTTGCCGCGGAAGAAGACCTCAAAGTGGTCATCGAAGGTTTGGCCAGAATCTGCCGTCAGATCGCATTCAGCGAAAGCCTGCAAGACGCCGTGAACAACTGGTGGCGCGAGTATACGCACGATTGCGCCATGCCGCAGTTGCAGCGGCTGCAACGCGAGCTGGACGCGCAGCGTCACATGGAAGCGCAGAAGCACATTCTGATGACCGTGCTGGCGATGCGACGCTGGCTGCACAGTCGCGGGCCGTCCGAGTTGACAGAGGCGATAAACACCGCCTTTATCATGCTGGAACATATCACGGAAGCCTTTGACGTCGCTCACCTCGCGGAAACTGACCCGCGGACGATCCGGCGCGAAGTCGATGTACTCAGCCGCGAGCTTTCATCCGAGCAGCGCCACATCCTGGCCAATAATCTGCGCAATCTCGCCATACGCATTATCCAGATGGCCGAGCGCCGCAGCAAACCGTCGCTCATCCGCAGCGACGACACCATAGATCGTCAACTTATGCACGGAGAAGCCAATCCACAAGGTTCGGTCGACATGCTAAAATGGATCGCGGGTTATTTGGACGGTGCGCACCCTCAGAAATCCGACTGAACGCAGCAGCGCGAAGGAGAGCTCCGCGGACATGCACAAATTATTCACCTATGGCACGCTCCGCGACCCGGCCACCCAAGAGAAGCTGCTCGGGCGCACCTTGGGCGAGGGCCAGCCGGACACCCTGCGCGGTTATCGCCTGGCCAAGCTCACAGGTATCCACTTTGTCTATTCAATACTGCAGCCCCACGCCGGCTCGACCGTCGACGGCATGCTCTTTGAAGTCACCCAAGAAGAGTTGGAGCGGCTCGACGACTATGAAGGCGAAGCCTATCAGCGCGTTAGCGTCACCTTGGTGAGCAAGACGCGCGCCTGGGTCTACTGCGAGAATCCGAAATCCAGCTTCCGCATTCATATCGAACCACCCGATTCACCCTGACTCCGCAGCCCGCGGACATCACGCTGACCCGCGCCAAAACAGGAGATCTAATGCAGAACAAAACGCTAGGTATCGGCGTAATCGGCATGGGCTGGATGGGCCAGGTACACGCGCGGTCCTACGCGCTGGCGCGGCAGCGCTTCCCCGACGATGGCGTAGTGGCGCGGCTGGTCATTTGTTCCGACAACGTCGAGGCTCGGGCGCAATCGGCGCGGGAGACGCTTGGCTTTGCCAGCGCGACCACCCGTTGGCGGGACGTCATCGAACACCCCGATGTGCGGATCGTTAACATCGCCACGCCCAATAATTTGCACGTCGAAATAGTCGAAGCCGCGGCCGCGGCCGGTAAGCATATCTTCTGCGAAAAACCGGTCGGGCGCTCGCCCGATGAGACCGCGCAGATCGAAGCCATCGCCAGGCGCGCCGGTGTTCTGTCTTTCGTCGGCTTCAATTATCGCTGGGCGCCGATGGTGCTGCACGCCAAGCAACTGATAGACGCCGGAAAACTGGGCCAATTGACGCAGTATCGCGGGCGCTTCTTCAGCATGTACGGCAGCGACCCGCTGGGATTGCTCTCCTGGCGCTTCGATCGGGAAGTCGCCGGCTATGGCGTACTCGGCGATATCATGGCGCATGTAACGGACATGGCGCATTACGTTTGCGGCGGCGTCAAGCGGCTGGTCAGCAATTCGCATACCTTCATCCGCGAGCGTCCGCTGCCGATCCCGGGCAAAGGCACGCATTATTCGCACGGCGCCCCGGATGATCCCAAAGGCGCCGTCAGCAACGAAGATTACGTGGGCGCGCTGGTCGAATTTGAGAATGGCGCGCGCGGCACGTTCGAGGCGTCGCGCTCGATTTTCGGGCCCAAGAATCAAATGGCCTTTGAACTCAACGGGACGCAAGGCGCGCTCAACTGGGATTTCGAGCGCATGAATGAGTTGGAGCTTTACTTGCCCGATGACGATTGGGGCCACGATGGTTATATCCGGCTGGTGGGCGGCGACAGATACCCCTTCCATGGCAACTTTAATCCGGGCGATGGCAGCGGCCTGTGTTACGAAGATATGAAAATCATCGAAGCCCGGCATTTCTTGCAGGCGGTAGCGCGAGAGCGGCCCGGCGCGCCAAGCTTTGCCGATGCGCTGGCTGTGGCCGAGGTGCATGCCGCCATGATTCGCTCCTGGACCAGCGGCGGCTGGGAAGATGTCACGAGCCTTAGACGGGATACGCCATGAAAGAGCTAGCCCTGCGCGGCGTCATCTACAGCCCCATCGCCGACCCCTTTTTCAACGCGCCGGAGGACTGTGTTGTCTACGAATCGGACGGGCTCATCTGGATACGCGACGGACGCATCCAGGCGATCGGCGACTATAACGCAATCCGAGCGCAGCTTCCGGATGAAATCGACATCCGCCACTATCCGGATTCGATTCTGCTGCCCGGCTTCATCGACGCGCATATCCACTACCCGCAAGTCGAGATCATCGGCTCCTACGGCACGCAACTGCTGGAGTGGCTGAACAAATACACCTTCCCAACCGAAGCGAAGTTCAACGATCCGGCCCACGCAAAGCGCATCGCCGAGTTCTTCATCGCCGAGCTGCAGCGCAATGGCACGACGGCCGCATCGGTATTCTGCACCTCCGCGCCCGGCTCGGTGGACGCCATATTTGAGGAGGCGCAAGCGGAAAATATGCTGCTTCTCGCTGGCAAAATGATGATGGACAGCTACGCGCCGGCGGATATTCTCGATACGGCGCAAGCGAGCTACGACGACTCCAAAGCGCTGATCGAGCGCTGGCACAAACGCGGACGCTGCCTCTACACGGTGACGCCGCGCTTCGCCCTGACCAGCAGTCCCCGGCAGCTTGAGCTGGCCGGCGTCTTAATGCGCGAGCACGCTGATGTCCGCCTGCAATCGCATATCTCCGAGAACCGCGCCGAAGTGGCGCGCGCCGCTGAGCTCTATCCGCAGCGGGAGAATTACACCGACATTTACGACCATTACGGGCTGCTGGGCCCGAGAGCGATTTACGGGCACGCCATCCACCTGTCCGAAGGCGAGCTGCGCCGCTTCCACGAGACCGGCGCCAAGATCGCCCACTGCCCCACCTCCAACTTCTTCATCGGCAGCGGGCTCTTCGACATCGCCAGGACGCGAGACGCCGCGCGGCCAGTCACGGTCGGTTTGGGCACGGATGTCGGCGGCGGCACCAGCTTTTCCATGCTGCAGACGATGAGCGAAGCTTACAAGATGGCGCAGCTGCGCGGCATATCAGTGACGACGGCGCAGAGTTATTTCCTGGCCACGCTCGGCAGCGCCCAGGCGCTGGGCATCGACGACCGGGTTGGCAAATTGCAGCCGGGTTACGCAGCCGATATCGCGGTCCTGGATGCGCGGGCGACGCCCTTGCTGGCCTTGCGCAGTAATGTAGCCGAGTCAATCGATGAGCTGCTCTTCGCGCTGATGATCTGCGCCGACGACCGCGCCATCGGAGCGACTTACGTGGCCGGCGAGCGGGCGCACAAGCGAGACAGCTGCGGCTAGCGCACAGCGACCGTTCCCAGATCGAGATACGACTTGCCCTCGACAGCCAGCCGCGCCGCCGGGTCGTTGATATCGTAGAGTCCAACGATCAAGGTATACTCGCCCGCAGGCAGGCCGGACGGGATCAAAAGGGCGTGCTGGTCGACGACCGATTCGCCAACTGGCCAGGCCGTTGTTTTAGCCGAGCCGCCGACAGGCTCGCTGTCGCGCTGCGCCACTAACCGCCCATCCAAATCCAGCAGCTGCAGGAAGACCTTGTAGCGCCGATCCAGCGCGGCATCTGTACTCCAGACCAATTGCGCCGGCAGCGCATCGCCCGCTGTGACTTCGCGCGCGCCGACGGCGTAGGCATCCAGGCTGATGCTTTCGCCAAAGCTTGCGCCGGCCGCTACCAGGGTCGCTGCCAAGCCTTCGCTATTGTATTGCGCGTAACGCATATCATCGACCCAACTGTCGCTGATTTCGTAGGCGTTGCGATTGAGCGTTGTTTCGACAATCCGATCGGGATCTTGTTCCTCGGCGCCATAAAAGATGACGTGCAAGCGATCGTGCGCCGAGATGAGCTCGAGCACATGCGCGCGGGTGGCCGAGCCGTCTCGTGATATGGGCAAGCCGTACACCGGCGCCTCGCCTCGGTAGTAATAAGCGAAAATTTCTGTGAAACCGGCCGCGCTCACTACTACGGCATCACCCTCGCGCAATGCCGATTCGATGCGGGCCGCTAACCCACGCACGTCATCGCGCTGAAAATCGGGATGCCGATACAGGGCGTCCAAACCAGAGGCTAAGCCATAGAGACAAGCGGCGAAAGCCAGAGCCGCCACCAGCCTTGGAAGCGCGCGCGGAAGCGGCCAGCGATCGCCGATGTCGCGCGTCCAGAGCAGCCAGACGCCCCGCCCCAGCCACAGCGCCAAGGCCATCTGCGCCGGCAGCAGAAATCGCAAATAGCGCGTGGTCAACTCGAGGTACAAGTAGACGGCGACCGAGACCATGACCCACACGCTGGGCGCCGCGATAGTCCAAAGCTCGCGGCGGCGGATGACAGTTGGCATCAATCCGAAAAACAAAATGATTAAGAAAAAAATTGTCATATCGGTAAAGTTGTGTTCAAAGGTAATGCCGTAGCCTAAGTGACCGAGGATCTGCCGCAGCGTCTGGTCAAGCGGCATCACTTGCGACAGATTCGGCTGCGCGAACACTTGCCGCAACGATACCGGCAGCCAAGGCAGGAAAAGCGTCAAAGTCAGCAGGTTGGCGACAACAAATTGCATCAAAAGCCGCAGGTTGCGATTCATCGCCGCATTATCGCGCCATTCGCGGAAGAGCGCAGGTCCCAGCCAAAGCGCAAACAGAAGCGCCTGCGCCAAGATTACCAGCGCGTAGGCGACATGCGTATATATGCCCAGCGCGTTGATCAGGCCGAGCGCAATGACCGCGATCCTGTGGCGGCGCGACAAGTGAAAGCCGACAAAGAGCCACATGCTGCCGCCGGCGATAGCGGCCAGCATGGCGTACATGCGCGCCTCTTGCGCGTAATAAATGCTGAAGCTGTTGAGCGCTACCAAGGCAGCCGCCGCCAAACCCGCCAGCGGATGATGCAGCCGCCGCCCTAGCGCAAAAGTCCAAGCCACGCTGCTGATGCTGAATAGCGCCGAAAACGCGCGCAGGGCGAATTCCGAGACGCCGGTCAGCCTTTGCCACCAGCCCAGCACGGTGACATAGACCGGCACGTGCACATCGTGCTGCATCTGCGGTATCAGCTCGGGCAGCGCGCGCAAAGAGCGCCAATAGGACACGCCTTCGTCATACCACAGCGACTGCTCGCCCAGGCGATGAAAACGCAAGGCGCTCGCCAGCAGCAAAATCGCCAGTATCAGAGCCATCAACGGCAGGCGTCGGGCAGGCTGGGTCATCGGCAAAGGCGAGGGATCGCCAAGTGTGTTCATCGCCCGCGTTGCGCCAGAGCCAGCAGAATCGCGCCAAGCGTCACGCTTGCTCCCGCGGCCGCCAGCGCCAGCCAGGAGAACAGACGATTCGCGCCCCGATCGTAAACGGTGATCTCGTCGACGATGATCGCTCCCGAGCCGAAAGTGACATTTTGGGTCGGAGCCAGGCCGCCCGAGAGCGGAATTCGACTGACGCGCCATGCGGATGCCTCGCCCTGCGCCGCCCGCCAGCGAATTTCCAGCGCCGTACCCTGTGCCATAAAAGCCAGCCCGGCGTCGAATCTCACCGCGCGCCCGAAACGAGCCGTCTCGTCAGCGATGACCGCGCCAGCGCTGTCAATCTGCCAAGTCTCCGCTTGATGCGTTCCGCGATGCAGAACACGCTCGCTCCCCCGAATGTAATCGCGGACGCTGTGATACACCGGCAGCGGGGTGAATGTCGGCTTTTCGGGCTGATAATCCGGCTCGGCCATGCGGAAATAATAGAAGGCTTGATCAGCTTCGAAGGGGTCTTTGCGCGTGAAGAACCAGTACATGACATTGCCGACCCACTGCCACTCATGTTGGATGCGGTCGTAGAGCATCGGCATGTAACGCGCCGCCTGCTCCTGCGTCACGTTGCCATAGTTGCCGTAGAGTGAGATTTGTTCCGGCGGCAATTCGGCATCGAGCGTGGCATTCCAGGCCGCCTCGCTCAGCCAAATCGGCTTATGCGCGTCGCCGTTGCGCACCATGATGTCGCGGTAATAGCTGTGGCGCCCGATGTTGACGCTGGTCGCGCGCAGCCGTCTGTCGCTGGGGCCGCTGCGCAGTCCGTAGCCCTGTGCCGAGAGCACATCGAAGCAATCGCCGCCGCCGTGATCGTAGAGGGCTTGCAAAAACACCAGGTCGCTTAGATCGCGGCTGCCATCCAGCGCGATGGTGGGGGCGATGGCGCCGCTGATGACGACGATGTCCGGGTCGACCGCTTTCAGCATGGCGTAGGCGCGGCACAGCATCTCAGCGTAGCCGGCCGGGTCGATAGGATTATTGCCCCACTCCGGGTAGATATTCGGCTCGTTCCAGACTTGGTAGTGTGTTATTCGCCCGCGGTAACGCGTCGCCACCGCCCGCGCGTAATTGACAAAATCCTGCAAGTCATCCGGCGGCGCGTTGTCGCCCGCGTCTGGATTGGCGCGCGTCCAAGCCGGCGGATTGCTCAAGCGAACCATCAGCCGCAAGCCGTATGCTTCGGTTAAGTCAACGATCTGGTCATATTTGAGCCAGGTATCGGGAACATCCGGCGCGCCATCGCCGTTGAGATCGCGCGAATCGCTGAATAGGCCGCGGCCATCGACTTCCAGGTCTTCCCAGGGGAACTCCTGCCGCAGCCATACGAAGCCGGCATCGCTGATCATCTGCAGCATCGCCTCGATTTTGGGCCGCTCGACTTCTTGCTCGAGGAAGGTATTGATGCCGTAGGGAATATCCGCTTTGTGATCGATCGGCGCCAGCGCATCGGACTCAAGCGGCGCGCGAATGAGGTTGCCCGCCACTTCCATCATGCCGCGCAACTGGCCCGGCGCGCCTTCTTCGCCGGTCTGCGACCACATGAATTGCCAGGCCAGACCGCGGCTGCGCAGGTCAAACGCCAGCAGCAGCGCGGCTACGAGCAAGAACGCGATAACGATGATGCCACGCCGCCAGAACACGGAATTGCTTGCCGCTAGATTGCTCATGCGGCGCATTATAGCTACGGGCGCGGATGGTTGGAATAGCGCGAGAGGCGCCGCGATTGCCCGGCCCCCCGTATGACCAAGTTTTGATTTGCGGCGCGAGATGTGTTTAACTTGACGAAACAACTGCAGGCAGCCGCATGAGCATGAGACCCTACATTGTTGCCCTGATGCTGGCGATAACGCTGGGCGCCGCGAGCGCGCAGGGCATCGTCGAGCAGGCGGACTGCATCGCGCGCCCGGCGGGTCACCTGGTTCGCTGCGGTTATGTGACCCTGCCGCAAGATTATGACAATCCAGCCGACAGCAAGGTCGAGATTTATTTCTCGCTGATCCAGAGCCGGAGCGCAGTATCTCAGCCGGATCCATTGGTCTATCTTGTCGGCGGGCCGGGCAGCAGCGGCTCGCAGCTATTAGATACGTCATTTAATAAGTACCTGCGCGCCTTCGCCAGCGATCGCGATATCATCGTCATCGACCAGCGCGGCACCGGGCTTTCCAATCCACCGCTCTACTGCCGCGAAGCGCTCTTTCGGCTGGATGAGATTCTACAGAGCCATCACGCCGATTACGCCGCGCTCGTGCTTGAGATTCTGACCGACTGCCATCAGCGGCTTTCGGCCAAGGGCGTACAGTTTGATACTTTCCACAGCGAGTATATCGCCCGCGATGTGGTCAACGTCATGCTCTCCCTGGGCTACGAGCAATGGAACCTGGTGGGCGTGTCTTATGGTTCGCGGCTGGCCCTGACCATGATGCGAGATCACCCGCAATACCTGCGCAGCGTGATCCTGGACTCCGTCTATCCGCCGCAGGCCGACATCTACCTGGACGCCTACTACAATGGCGAGCGCGCGCTGGCTGCGCTCTTCGCGGCTTGCGAGGCGGCTGCCGATTGCAGCGCCCAGTACCCCGACTTGGAAACGCGGTTCTACCGACTCTACCATCAGCTTAACCAGACCCCGCTGGTAGCGATGTATACACCGCGTGGCTACCAGGAGCTGAGCATTGAGATCAGCGGCTATCGCATGTACGACTGGGTCTTCAGCTGGCTGTATGAAGTGGATTCCATTAGGCTGATCCCGCGCCTTGTCCTGGATTTGGCGCAAGGGCATACGCAGGACCCGGTGCGAATCGGCGTCATATACGAGGCAGCCATGACTTCGCTCAGCCTGGGCATGCACTATACCGTGCAATGCCAAGAGGAATACGGCTCGACGCAAGACCGCGATTACGCCGGCATGCTGCAGGCGCACCCCCACCTGGACGGCTTCCTGCGTTACCCGGTCGAAGGCGCGGCGACACTGCATCGGCTCTGCGACTTATGGCAGGCAAAAGCCCGGCCTGCGCTGGCGAATGCGCCGGTGGCGAGCGATATCCCGGCTCTGCTGCTTTCCGGCAACTTCGACCCCATCACGCCGCCTTCCTATGCTGACCAAGCGCGCGAGACGCTCTCGACAGCCTACAGCTTTGTCCTGCCGCATGTGGGCCATGGTGTGCTGCGCTCGGATCGATGCGCCGTGCGCATGGCCAAGTCATTCATTATGGACCCGCGCAATGAGCCTGATAGCAGTTGCATTGCGAGCACCCGCGCTATCGAATTTGAGTGAGCACTGGCTGGCAATCGTTTCGGCTTGATCGAAGAGCACGCTTAACAACTTCCGCATGATCCCTCGTCCTTTTGCATAAGATTCCTTAGTGCGTTGGCTACCAGCAGGCAATGCGTAGGGCAGCCGTCCAGTTTCTAATACATAACACGCTAACATCGTCTCTATCCAAGAGTAGAGGGGTGAATTATGCGAAGATTCACGACAGTAGCCAGGACTTGGCTCCAGTTGGTGATTCTCTGCGGGTTGCTGTCAGGCAGCCCGGTACTGGGACAGGGACTGCCAAGCGCTGAGATTGCGTTTGATGCGGCAGAATCGCCAGACCCCCTTCACCAGGTGGTCCTGCCGCGCCTTTACGCCGTCATCGGAGCGGATGTATCGCCCACGCTGGGGGACGCGACGCTGATTAACCGATTCCGGTTTATCGTGTCGCTGGCCATGGTTGACGCGGCTGCGCCATATCATCCCACGGCGGTCGGCATGTATTCCCGCATCCCGCGGCGGCCCGAGGCAGAGTGGATCGACGCCAATATCAACACGGCCATGCTTCACGGCGCCTACAATGCGTTAATGGGCTTGCTGCCGGAGCGCCAAAATGTCTGGCGCGAAATGCTGCGCGACATCGGCCTGGACCCGGATGACACGAGCGTCGACCTTGAGACTGCGGTCGGCATCGGCAATGTCGTCGGGGCAGCCGCGCATGAAGCCAGACTCTATGACGGCATCAACCAGACGGGGGACTACCAGGATACGACCGGGTACGCGCCGGTCAACTCGGCATTCGACTTGCGCGATCCGTCCCGCTGGCAGCCGGGCTTGCGCCGGCAGGGCGTGGGCGTGTATACCGTGCAGCATTTTGTTACGCCGCAGTTGTCGAATATGGAGCCGATGGCGCCTTTCGACCCGCGCGAGCTGCGCGTCGCCCCGCCAGCCGCCAGCAATCCGGAGACTCGGGATGCCTACCAGGCGCAGGCGGATGTCGTGCTGGAGACCTCGGCGAATCTCAGCGATGAGATGAAACTGAATGCCGAGCTCTTCGACAACAAAATCGCTTCTCTGGGCCTGTCCTATATCCATCTTGCGGGAGAAATGGACTTGTCGCCGGCCGATATCGCGCGCGGCTATTTCCTCAAGGTATCCGCCTGGATGGACGCCTCGATTGTGACTTGGCAGGAGAAGCTGCGCTACGACGCCGTCCGTCCAAACAGCGCGATCGCCTATGTGTACGGCGACGAACTGGTGGCGGCTTGGGGCGGTCCCGGCGAAGGGACCCGGGAAATGCCAGCCAATGAATGGCAAGCGTATTTGCCAGAGCCCGACCACCCGGAATACCCCTCGGGCAGCACCTGCGGCTGTTATGCCCATGCCCAAGCCCTGCGGCGCTTCAGCGGCACTGATGAGTTGAATTGGAGCGTCAGTTACCCGGCTGGCTCCTCTCGTATTGAGCCGGGCGTTACGCCGGCGGACGATACGACCCTGACCTTTGACACCTGGTCAGGTTTCGCCGAATCCTGTGGGCAATCGCGGCATTGGAGCGGCGTCCACTTCGTTGAAGCGGTTGAGGCGAGCGCTGGCTATTGCAGCGTTTTCGGCGATCAAGCCTACGATTACTATCTAACTCTGCTGGATGGCAGCGCAGCGCTGCGGCAGCCGGCGCAGGCTCTGCCGGCGGACCCCTGGCTTCAAGCCTCGAGACAAGCGCCCGCGCCAAGGGTCGTTGTGCCGGAAAACACCTACCCCACGCCGCAGTCCTGTAAATACGTCGACGACTCCGTCTCGGTCACAGCAGTCAACAACGGCGTGACCTGCGAAGAGGCAGGCATGTCCGGCTTAACGGGGCTTTCGCAATCCCTTGAAGCTATTGTCATCTCCGGCGAATTGGACTTTGGCGCTCAAGTCTGTTTCGAGCAGCCTGGCTCAATCGTCATGCTTGAGAATGGCGGTATCGTCCCTAGCTTCCACGAATTGCTGAGTTACCAGGCAGGCGACTCGACCTGCGCCTGGATCAACCAGCCTGGCACGGTGATGCTGGTGGCTTCTCAGCCCCTGTTGACGGAATGCCAAGTGACCACCACCGGGGTTCTCAACTTCCGCCGGACCCCGGAAGACGGCGAGGTGATTGGCCTCATCCAGGAGGGCGTACAGCTTCTTGTCGCCGCGAGAACCCCCTACTGGTACAATGTCCGCTACGGTGGCAGAGACGGCTGGATCAGCGGTGATTTCGTCCAGGCGAATAGCTTCTGTTAGGGAGCAGACCTTCAGTTGAGCCGCAGCTGTCCGCAACCTGCTTGGCCGCGGCTCATCCCAGGATGGCAAGATGACAGTCGATTTGAATACCCTGCAACAGATTGAAGCGGCCGCGCGAGCGGTCGCTCCCCATATTCTGCGCACGTCGCAGCGGGCATCGCCTGGCTTGAGCGCGCGCCTGGGCTGCGCTGTGCAGCTCAAGCTCGAGATGCAACAGCACAGCGGCTCCTTTAAGACGCGCGGCGCCTTCCACCAGATGCTGGCGCTGGGAGACGAGGCGCTGAGCCGCGGCGTGGTCGCTGTCAGCGGCGGCAATTTCGCGCGCGCGGTCGCCTATTGCAGCGGTATACTCGACGTCGACGCCATCGTCTGCATGCCGGAGAATGCGCCGGCTGGCTCGATAGAGGCGACGCGCAACTACGGCGCTACGGTCGAATTGCTGCCCGATGCGGTCGCCGCTTTCGCCCGCGCGGATGAATGGGCCGAACAGGGCCGCACTGCTTTGCACCCCTTCGACAATGCGGAACAAATCGCTGGCAACGGCCTGGTCGCGCTGGAGATCATGCAGGATTGCCCGACCCTGACCGATATCATCGTCAGCATCGGCGGCGGCGGACTCATCGCCGGCATCATATCCGCGGTGAAAGCGGCCAAGCCTGACGTTCGTATTTGGGGCGTTGAGCCGGACACAGCGCCAACCATGCGCCGGGCGTTGGACGCGGGGGAGATCGTCAATATCAAGCCGGCCTCGCTTTCGGCCACGCTCAGCGCGCCCTTTGTCGGAGAAGCCGCGCTGGACTTGTGCCGCGAGCACCTGGAAGATCTCATCCTGGTCAGCGATCTGGATATGATTGCGGCCCAGCAGTACTTCATAAAGCGCGAAGACTTGTGCCCGGAACTGGCCGCCGCCAGCACATTGGCGGCCGCCGAGCGCATCAAGGACCGTCTGCCAGCCGACGCCCAACTCGTGCTCTTGATTTGTGGCTGTAACGACTCGGCCGAAGACATGGCGGGTTACGCCAAGCTGCTCGATTCGTCTGGTGCTTAACCGTAAAGACGCCGGTACAACTCGACCTGCCGTTCGCGCGCCGCTCTCAGCAGCGACACGCCTCCAGGATCCGGCGCCACAACCCGGCCGATCCTCGGCGGTTCAGCAGCCGGGTCCGCCCCGTCCAGGCTCTTCAGCATCATCAAGGCGACGCCGCGCGCCGTGACCTCAGCTTCCGCCAGCATCTGCAGCGGCGAATCGAAGGCGTCCGCCACCATCTGCGCCCAGGCGCCCGAAGCCCGCAGCGCGCCGCCGCCCGCCGCCACAGTCGCGCCCGGCGCTTTGAGCAGGTCATAGATCAGCGACAGGCGGATCGCCACCGCTTCCAGATGCGCTTGCAAGATATCGAGTTGACTGGTGTTGCGGCGGATGCCATGCACCGTGCCTGAAGCGTTCGGCTGCCAGCCCGGGCTGCGCTCGCCCGCCAGCAGCGGCAGCACCGTCAGACCGTGGCAGTCGGGCGCCCGGCCGTTGAGCCGATCTTCCAGACTCCCGTCGTCATTCAGCAGGTCTTCCATGACCCATTGATAGACGTTGCCGCCTTCGCTGGTGGCGCCGCCGACCAGTGGCATGCCGGCGCGGACCAGATAGCGCCAGAGCCCGCGGGGAACACGCTCGCTGTCCTTGACGACCCGCAGCGCCGAGGTCGTGCCCATGGTCAAGGCGATCCGGCTGCTGTCAAGCGCGCCCGAGCCGATATTGGCGGCGGCGCCATCGCCCAGCGACAGGAAAAAGGGTTTGTCCCGCAGCAATTCCCAGCGACGGGCGTACTCAGCGCGCAGCCCCGTTTGCGCTCCGTCGTAATCCGCCAGACGCGGCAATATTTTAAGCAAGCGCTCGCCAACCAGCAGCCGCGCATACTCCCAATGCCAGTCAAGTTGCGCCGTCTCAAGCAGACCCGACCAACTCGCCATGGAATAGCTGACCGGCGCCTCAGTCCCGAACCATTGCCGGTAGAAGTAGCCGCCGATGTCGCTGATGCGGGCGATCCGCGCTTCCAAATCGGGTTGCGTCCGCAGCAGCTGAGCGTACTGAGCCGGCAGGTAGGCCGGATGCAGCATGCAGCCAACGGCTTGATGATAGGCGTCGGCATCGCCGCCAATTTTCCGCAGCAGCGCTGGAATCTCTGAACGGCCTAGCGTATCGGCGTAGGTCGCTACCGGTGTGCAGGCTCGGCCGTCGGCGTCCAGCCCCAGCCAATTGCCGGCGAAACTGGCCATGCCTGCCGCGCGAATGGACCGCGCCGCCGGATGACTTAAGATCTCGTCGATGCAGGACTCGACCAGGCGCTGCAACTCAGTCGCATCGGCTGTAGCGCGCCCGGCGCTATCGGAGTAAAAGTCGTGTTTGCGGCTGCAAATCGAGTCTTCGATCAGCCGCGCGCCGTCATCAAAAAGCAGCGTCCGCGCCGATGAACTGCCGAGGTCGATGACGAGCAAAGTCATCGGCGGCTGCCCCTGCGCTCCAGCTAGAGTTAAGCGCTGAGAATCGCTTCTATGCGCGCCAACTCTTCCGCGCTGAACGCCAGGTTATCAAGTGCGCCGACCGCGTCCTCGATCTGCGCCGGTTTGCTGGCGCCGATCAGCGCCGAGGTCATCTCGGGATGGCGCAGGGTCCAGGCCAGCGCCAACTGCGCCATATTCTGCCCGCGCTCCCGCGCGATTTCGTTGAGTTGGATGACCTTGTCGATCTTCTCCCGCGGCAGCCGATCGCCCCAGTCCAGCTTCACAGCGCGCGAATCGCCCGGCAGCGAGCCGATGTATTTATTCGTCAGGATGCCTTGATCAAGCGGCGAGAAGCAGATGCAGCCGATGCCTTCGTCGCCCAGCACATCGATCAAGCCGTCTTCGATCCAGCGGTCGAACATGTTGTAACGCGGCTGGTGGATCAGGCAGGGCGTGCCCAATTCTTTCAGAATCCGCGCGGCTTCACGCGCCATCTCGGGCCGATAGCTGGAAATGCCGGCGTAGAGCGCGCGCCCGCTGCGGACGATGTGATCAAGCGCGCCCATCGTCTCTTCCAGCGGCGTATCCGGGTCGGGACGGTGACTGTAAAAGATATCGAAATAGTCCAGCCCGGTGCGCTTCAGGCTTTGGTCGCAGCTGGCGATCAAGTATTTGCGCGAGCCCCATTCGCCGTAGGGTCCATCCCACATGCGATAGCCGGCTTTGTTGGAAACGATCAGCTCATCGCGGTAGGGCGCCAGGTCCTGGCGGTAGATCTGCGCGAAGGTCTCTTCAGCCGAGCCCGGCGGCGGCCCATAATTGTTGGCGATGTCGATATGAGTAACTCCCAGATCGAAAGCTGTCCGCAGCATATCGCGACAATTTTCCAGCTGGTCAACGCCGCCAAAGTTCCACCAGATGCCAACCGATATCGCCGGCAGCAGCAGGCCGCTGCGGCCCGCGCGCCGATATGTCATCGAATCATAGCGATTGCCCGCTGCCTGATAAACCATATCCCGCTCCCTTGTGGATTCCCTGTTCGTAAGGCCGCGAATACTATAGCGTATCGCCCCCATCTTCCCAAGTGCCGCCGCGCTTTTAGGGATTCACGACACTTTTGCCACCGAGGTCACAGAGTAAATATGAGGACACAGAGAGGGATTTGGACCAAGACTGATGCTTTAACTCTGTGTCCTCAATCTAACTCGGTGTACTCGGTGGCAAAGATGTCGCGCAATAGTGAAAAATGAATCTCAGATTTGCGCGCGTTAATGTTGCCGCATTCCCGCCGCGCCGCGCGCAATTGCCCACATGACATCCGCCGACGGCGTGATACAATAATTGGCGATTTCACTTTAGATCGCAGGATTACCCATGTCTCGACGACAGGCGGGACAGCTCTTCATCAGTGTCATCGCGCTGATTGCCTTGTCTTGGACGCCGGCAACGGGACAGGGCAACTTTCGCGATGTCATTGAAATGTCGGTCGAAGTGGGATTCGACTCCTTCTTTCGCCCGGGCGTTTGGACGCCGGTGACCGTCAATCTCAGGAACAACGGCGAATCGCTTGTCGGGCGTTTGGTCATCCGCCCGGAAACTTCCGGGACAGTCGTCGGCAACGCCTTCAGCACCGCGATCGACTTGCCCAGCGGCTCGGAAAAGTCCGCCCTGCTGAATATCCGCGCGCGGACATTCCCCGACAATGTGCGCGTCGAACTAATTGACGACGATGACCAGGTGCGCGCAGCGCAAGAAGCCGGCTTGATTGACCTCGGCCCGCAAGATCAGCTTTACGCGGTCGTTACCGGCCCCAATACCGCGCCGCCCGGTTTAACCGGCGTACATATCGGCGGGTTTGAGGCTGAACAAGCCAACTGGGGCATCAACGACATTCCCGACTTCGCCGGCTCGCTAGCCGCGCTCGACATGATGATGCTTATCAATATCGACAGCGACAGCCTGTCCAGCAGCCAGCGGACGGCCATCCGGCAATGGGTGGAAGGCGGCGGGCACCTGATCGTCTGCGGCGGACCAACCGCGCTGATCAGCGCAGCGGGTTTGCTGGAGCTGCTGCCGATCGTCCCGCAAGACAGCCGTTCGTTAAGCAATCTGAATGCCTTGGCCCGATTCATAGGCGATCTACGCGCCGGGCTGGACCAACGGGCGATCATCTCACTGGGCGCGCTGCACGAAGATGCGCAGGTGCTGGCTGCGCAGGGCGACATCCCCTTGCTGGCGCGGCGTACCTTGGGCGCGGGTCTGGTCGATTACCTGGCGGCCGACCCCACGCTGGAGCCATTGGCGAGCTGGGGCAGACTAGACGATCTATGGCTCACGCTGCTGGCCACGCGCGCGCCGCATCCCGCCTGGCGCGAGGGCTTTACACTGCCGACCTGGGGCGCGGAAGCCGTGGCCAACTTGCCCGGCGTCGACCTGCTGCCGCCGCTGCAGACGCTCTGCCTCTTTCTGGTCTCCTATATCGTTCTGATTGGCCCGCTGAATTACTTTATTCTGTCGCGACTGCGGCGCAACGGCTGGGGCTGGTTCACGATTCCGCTGGTGATCGTCTGCTTCGCCGGCATCGCCTGGACCGTCGGCTTCAACCTGCGTGGTTCCGAGATTATCCTCAGCCGGCTTACCTACGTGGAGTCTTACGCCAAGCGCGACGAGGCGCAGGTGAATCAATTCGTCGGCTTGCTGTCGCCGCGGCGGGCCGCCTATTCACTGACCGTGCCCGAGGGCCACTTCCTGGCGGTAGCCGGCGCCACGACGCCGAGCAATATTTTCGCCAGCAATACCATCCAGACCGGCACGGAAATCTCGCAGGGCGGCGGATTCAGCGCGAAGGACTTCACCGTAGACGGCGGCATCTTCGCCAATTTCAGCATCGCCGGGCGCATCCCCAAGCCGGCCATCGACGGCAGCTTCACGCTGGATTACCAGATAGCCGAAAGCGGGCGCATGATCCCCGCCTACCAAGGTCTAATCAGCAACAACAGCCAGGTGACCCTGCGCGATGCGGTGATTCTGGGCCCAAGCCTGGAGTATCGCCTCGAAGAAGACTTTGCGCCCGGCGACATCCTGACGCTGGACCGCGAATCGCTGCAAGCCGAAATTGCTGACCGACCGGCGCAGCCCAACACGCTGGAAGCGCATATCGCGCGCAGCTCCACAGGTCTGTCGCCATTTTCCGGCAGCGGGCGCAACATCACGATCAAAGACTTGCAGGGCGATCGCTATCTGCGGACGCGTTCCTTCTTGAATGCCGAATCCAAATCAGAGCGCCAAGCCGCCAGAGAACAGGCCTTTCTCGCCAGTTTCATGGTGGATCAATTCGGCTCCTCGGCGCGGGGCAGCGGGCTGTTCCTGCTGGGCTGGAGCGACGAATGGCGGCGAGACCTGAGCATCGGCGGCGCCGGCTGGACGTCCATAGACACCACGCTCTACGTAATCGAGTTGGATGTCGCTCTTAAATTGCCGTCTCAGCGCGTCACCTTGACCACAGAGAATTTCAGTTGGATGACGCTGGATCGTCAAGGCGTCATTGACAACGGTACCGATGGCTTCAATTTGTACGAAGAGCAGAGCGTGGAGTTCTTGTTTCATCCGCTGCCGGGCTTGGCCATGGACAGCGTGGAGCACATGCTGGTGGACGTCGACCGCGGCGGCGGCTACGGGCAAGCGCTGCGCGTCGAGCTCTATGACTGGACCCGGGGCGACTACGATATTTTCAGCTACCGTGAGGGCAGCGAATTGGAGTTCAACGCGCCGCGGCGCTACCTGGGGCCGGGCAAAGCGGTGAGGATGCGCTTGCGCTACGGCGATGGCATGGGCACGGCTCGGGTGCGGAAAATCCGCATCGAACATACCGGACGTTACTCATAGCGGCCGGCCTTATGGAAATGCAACAACAGTGGACTTGCGGCTGCGCGGCTGCGGCGAGCCAGGCCGGCGAATTGAGGAAGAGGCGATGGACTGGATAATCAAGACAGATGACTTGCACAAGTCCTTCGGCAGCTTTGAAGCGCTGCGCGGCATCTCGCTGGAAGTGCCAACTGGTTCGATCTACGGCTTCGTCGGCCCCAACGGCGCCGGCAAGACGACCACCATGCGCATCTTGACCACCTTGACGCGCCCGTCAGAGGGGCAGGCCTGGGTGGCCGGGCACTCTGTGCTGGAAGACCGGCGGGCGGTGCGGCGCGCTATCGGTTACATGCCCGATGAATTTGGCGTGTATGAAGACCTGCGCGTCTGGGAGTACCTGGACTTTTTCGCCGCTTGCTACGATATCCCCGAGGGCGATCGCAAGGCGCTGGTCGCTGATCTGCTTGAGCTGGTCGACTTGCATCACCGCCGCGAAGATATGGTGGACAAACTCAGCCGCGGTATGAAGCAGCGTCTGTCACTGGCGCGCACCCTGGCGCATGATCCCGATGTGCTCATCCTCGATGAACCGGCATCGGGTTTGGATCCGCGCGCGCGGGTCGAGATTCGCGAGCTGCTGGGCGAGCTGGCAAATATGGGCAAGACCATCTTTTTCTCGTCGCACATCCTGGCTGATGTAGAAGACGTCTGCTCGCATATCGGCATTGTTGAGGCAGGCGAGTTGATTATCCAGGGCAGCATCGACGAACTGAAGCTGCAGCTCATGGCCAACCGCGAAATCGTCATCACCGTGATGAATCACGAATACGCCGAAGCGGTGACCAGCCTCGTCAGCGACATAGGCAAAGTAGACGCCGCCGAGATTATCACGCCCAAGAACGGGCGCGCGCGCGTGCGAGTAGACTTCGCCGGCAATGACGAAGAATTGGGCGCGTTGAGCCAGCGTCTTTTTGAAAGCGAAATCACGCTGCTGGGTTTTAATGAAGAAGAAAAAGACCTCGAGCACATGTTCATGCGCGTCACGCGTGGTCTGGTCACTTAATTCTAGGGGAGAGCCAAGATGGCGACTCTGACTGCAGGGGGGCTTCACATCCCGTCGGATGACCAGGGCCGCGCCGGCGCCTTTGCCGCCATTGACGCCAAGCGCGCCGGCTGGGATACCATGAACTTCGCGGCCCTGCGCCTGGGGCAAGGCAAGACTTTCGAGATTGCTATAGACGCCTTTGAATACGTCGCAGTGGTCCTCAGCGGGCGCTGCAATATCCGCAGCAACAAAGGCGATTTCGAAGGCGTCGGTCGGCGCGACAGCGTTTTCAGCGGCATGCCCTACGCTGTTTACCTGCCGCCGGGAACCGAGTTTGAAATCGAGTCCTTGAGCGACAACTTCGAATTCGCCTCATGCTGGGCGCCAACCGAGCGCGAAATGCAGCCGCAGCTGATACGACCGCGTGACGTCCAGGTCTCGCTGTTGGGGGGCGGGAATTGTTCGCGGCAGATGTGTCGCATTATCGGCGGCGACTTCCCGGCCGACCGGCTGCTGGTCTACGAGCTGTACACGCCCGGCGGCAATTGGTCGAGCTACCCGCCGCATAAACACGACAGTCATCGTACCGATGACCGCGGCACAGTGCTGGAAGCGCAGCTGAATCGCTTCAGCTTCTACAAGTTTGACCGACCCACCGGCTATGCCTATCAGCGCGTCTACAGCGCCGACAAAAGCTCGGACGTACAGATGATGGCGCGGCAGCACGATATCATCCTGATGCCCTCCGGCTTCTATACGATGGTCAGCGCCCCGGGCGCCGTGACTTACACCTTAAATTTCCTGGCCGGCTCCACAAGAGAATTCGCCTACAGCGAGGACCCGGACTTGGCCTGGGTGCGCGATACGCTGCCCGGCCTGGATCCGCGCTTGCCTGTGGTCGACATGGGGCTAGAAATCGGCCACTAGCGATTTTGGCGCCCTCCCTGGCGACGGGCGCGATTTCTCTCCCGCGACAATTGTCTCTTTCCCTTCAGCGTACTTCTGGCAGTCATGCTAGAATGACTCGCGTGACCTTAACCTTCTGGCAGTTAGCTGCAGGCAAGGAGTAGATATGCGTCGTCTTACCATTGCTCTATTAACTTTGTTGGTTCTGATGTCGCTGGGCTCGGCGGCAGTCATGGCTCAGCAAGTCCACGTTGTCCAGCGCGGCGAAACGCTATATAGCGTTGCGCGTCGACACGGCCGCACAGTGGCGGAGATCGCCGGCGCCAATGGCTTGAGCGAACCATACATCATCCACGCCGGCAACCAACTGACGATTCCGTCACCGGGCGGCGCTTCAGCCGCGGCCCCCGCCCCCGCGCCCGCGCAGCCCACCGGTATCGCCACGCACATTGTGCAGCGCGGCGAGAGCCTGGCCATTATTGCCGCACAATACAATACGAACTACATTGAGCTGGCGCGCATGAATGGCATCGCCGATCCCGATGTCTTGAGCGTGGGCCAGGTCCTGCAAGTGCCCGGCCCGCCGCCGCCACCGGAGCCAGCGCCCGTTGAAGCGCCTGGTGAAGTAGCGCCAGTTGGACCGGCGCCGCCCAGCACAGCCAATACCAGCGGCTTCGAATTGGGCGGCCAAGCGCTGAGCTTCGCCCATCCCGGCCACATGAAAAATGCGCGCATGACCTGGGTCAAGCGGCAGGTCAAGTGGCATGGCGGGCCGGCCAGCAATCACCAGCATCTGATTGACAGCGCCCACGGCAACGGCTTCAAGGTATTGCTGAGCGTTATCGGCGACAAGAACCAGATCTCCGGCAATCCGGGCGCCTATTATCAGAATTTCGCCAACTTCGTGGCCGGCTTGGCGCGCGGCGGCGCGGACGCCATTGAAGTCTGGAATGAGATGAATATCGACCGCGAATGGCCTGCGGGTCAGATCAGCGGCGCCAACTACGTGCAGATGCTAAGCGCGGCCTACAACGCGATCAAAGGCGCCAATCCGAGCACGATGGTCATCAGCGGCGCCCCCGCGCCCACCGGCTTCTTCCAGGGCTGCGGGCCCAACGGCGGCGATGACGACTGCTACCTTCAACAGATGGCTGCCGCCGGCGCCGCAAACGTGATGGATTGCGTCGGCGTCCATTACAACGCCGGCATCGTACCCCCTGACGTGACCAGCGGCGCGCCCGTCGGCAGTTCCGGCCATTATTCCTGGTACTTGCCACGGATGATGACGCTCTATCGCAGCTTCTTCCCCGGCAAGCCCCTCTGCATCACCGAGCTGGGCTACCTGACCGGTGAAGGGATAGGCGAGTTGCCCGGCGGCTTCGCCTGGGCATCCGGCAATACGCTGGCGGAACAGGCCGCCTGGCTCGCCGGCGCGGTACATCGGACGCGGGGATCGGGTTACGTGCGCCTGCTGATAGTGTGGAATGTAGATGCGACGTATTGGAGTTCCGACCCGCAAGCGGGCTACGCTATCGTACGCCCAGGAGGCGGCTGCCCAGCCTGCGACTCACTGCGCGTGGCAATGGGGGGCTAAACAGCTAAACCTTCCGAATCAGAGAGAGCGAACCAAAGGCGGGGCGCTGGGCGTCTCGCCTTTTTGATGGGATCTGAGCGCAAATGAATTTATAGAAAAAGACCGCTTTCGCGGTCGTATTAGCTTAGTCTCTAGCGGCGGCGGAGTGACAACCCCCTCGCTATTCCGAGGGGGTTTTACCGTTTTCGAGCCTCTCAAGTCGAGCGATGATCTCTTGGTGAGCCTCTGCTGAAGCGGCTAAAACCGATCGGATTTCACTAGTTAGCGTGGTTTCGAGACTGCTTATGTCAGCAGTGACCTTGGTTTCCAGACTGCTTATGTCAGATTGGAGTGCCAATTGGCCGTCTCGCAGGCGCTCAAACTCACGCTGATTAGCGGTGTTATGCTCTTCAATCTGCTCGTCAATGTAGCTATGAACTTCACGTTTCCATTCGTGGTCATTCGGCTGCATGGGTATCATCCTTCCGCGTCTAATCAGTCAACAATATAGCCGATTTGACTAGGTTCTGTTGATATTTAGCATTGGCATTTTCATAAATGTGTAAAATAGTCTTATGACAAGCATAAGACTAGCTGACGAACAGTGGACGAAAATTCGGGATTTCCTGAAGCAAGACCCAAATGTTTATTTGGGTAACGAGGCCAATTGCCGCCTGTTCGTTGAAGCGGTGATATGGATATGTCGCAGCGGCGCGCAGTGGCGTTTGCTCCCAAGCGAATACGGCAAATGGAATTCGGTTTACAAACGCTTTGCCGGCTGGTGCGAGAATGGCGTTTGGGAACGGATGATGGCAGCCTTTGCCGATGACCCGGATATGGAAAATGGGATAATCGACAGCACGATTGTACGTGCTCACCCCTGTGCCGCCGGCGCCCAAAAAAAGTGAGGAGCAAGCCTTGGGTCGCAGTCGCGGGGGTTTCAGCAGCAAGATACATGCCGCGGTTGATGCTTTGGGCAATCCCTTGCGTTTCTGCTTGAGTCCTGGTCAGGCTCACGACATCAATCAGGCCAGGGAGTTGGTGGAAGGCTTTGCCTTTCAGCGAGAATACGATAGATGGCTCTATCGCGAGCGGCATCTGGTGGAATGTTTCATCAACAAAATCAAACATTTTCGCCGTGTCTTTTCTCGATTCGAGAAACTCGATTCATCTTATCTTGGTTTTCTGCACCTTGTCGGTACACTCATATGGTTACGATAGAATGTCAACAGAACCTAGCACTGTCAAAGGGATTGCCGTCATATTTCCGTATCAACACCAGACGCTCCGCAAGTATGATTCGTCGTCGCACAAAGAATCTATCGACTACTCTTTAGGCAAAGACCGCAGTACTCCTATTTTGATGCAACCTGCAAAATGGAAGCGCGCGCTGGCTGAATTACGTTGAGCGCGCTGCTGCGATGCTACGGAGTTGTGACCCGGGCTCAGAGCTGGTAGTCGCCGGTCACGTGAACAATTTTGTGGCTATAGTTCTCCACGTATTCAAACAGCTTGTCTTGCAGCTCAGCCCAGTCGGCGCTGGTGATGATCTGGCGCATGGAATCTTCGTCTTCAGCGATGGCGCCCGCCATTATCCGCGGAATATCCGTGCTGGTGTAGACGCTGTACCAAGCCTCAATTGGCGTCAGCCCCAACTTGGTTGTATTGGGGACCCATTCGCGCATAACAAACTCGAAATACTCTTGATCCAAGCCGGGTTTGATATCCCACTTCATGAGGAGTTTCACGCTGCCGTTTTGCATCAGGCTACATCCGTGAAGTCAGTCGGTTCCATATCCGCATTATAACGCAAATGTCGCCGCATGCCGTATTCAAGCGCCTACGAGCTTGCTTGCGCCGGATGAAGCCGTATGACTTGTGTTTGCTCGTCCAGGCTGGATGAGGTCACGCGGAGCATATCCCGCCATTCCACATTGGCGGCGCCCATGCCGGTAAGCAAGCCATCCAGCGCCGTGGTGAAAGCTGCTTCGCTGACGTCCAGCGGCTGCATTGGCAGCGCGTAGCTGGGTTCGATCATGCTGATCAAATCGGCCAAGTCGTCGCCGCTCAAGTCCGCCCCGCCAACAGGCAGCAGCAGAACATGCACGTCGCCTAGCTGCTCGATAATCGATTGCTCCGGCTTCTGATGCAGCCGACCCAGGTGCAAAATATTGAGATTATTGGGGTATTCCAGATGATAGGCAATGTTGCCGCGCACCATGCCGGTCTCTTCAACCTGCACATGCAGCGGAATGCCCGTGACAAAAAGCTCGCCCACTTCATATTCGCCAGCGCCGCTAATCACGTATTTCTCGCCGCGGATCGCCTCAACCTGTTCCGCCATACTTTCGTGGCTGATCGTGACCAAATCCGCCTTCAGGCCCAGCTTGTCCAAGTTCAAGCGCGGATGATGCGGATCCGTCACCACCGTTGTATGACCGCGTTCCGTGATGCGAAAGCAGCTGAAGCCGTACCAAGTGATATCCAAAGTGACTCTCCACAGATTCCTGCTGTTGGCCAAGAGAATTGCGGGCGACCGCCCAGCGACAATGATACATCCGCAAGGGAGAATTGGCAGTGCGAAGTCGCGCCAGACGCGGGCTATTCGGCCAGCCTGCCCCACTCCTCCAGCGCTGCTTCCAATTCCGCTTCCGTGCGCGTATAGGTCTTGCCCAAGGTCCGCACTTTGCCCGCGTCGCCGGCCAGACTCGCGCCGTCCAGTTGACTGGCGATCTCGTCAAGATTCTTTTCCAGCTTATGGATCATCGCTTCCAGCTCCCTGGCGCGCTTGGCGGCTTCGTAAGGATTCAAGCCTTGCCTCTTGTCCATGTGTGCTGGTAGGCGTTTGCCCTTGGCGCGTGACGTCTGTTGCGCCGTGTCGTCCGCCGCTTGCTGCCGTCTGTTCCGCGCGCGCAGAAATTCCTGGTAACCGCCGTAAGTTATCGATAGCTCGCCGGGCGTCATTTGCCAGACCTGCGTTGCCAACGCGTCTATCAAGTAACGGTCGTGGCTGGCCAGCAGAATCGTCCCGTCAAACTGAGCCAACACGTCTTGCAAGACGTCCTGGCTGTCGATGTCGAGGTGATTGGTCGGCTCATCCAGCAGCAGGAGATTAGCGCCTTCCTGCGCCAGTTTCGCCAGCGCCAACCGCCCGCGTTCGCCGCCCGACAAAGACGACACCGAGCGGAAGACATCTTCTCCGCTGAAAAGGAAGCGTCCCAGCCAATCACGCGCCTCCGATATCGGCATCGGCTTGATGGCGAGCACCTCGTCGACTAGTGTCATCGTCTCGCTGAGCGTCTCATGCGCTTGGGCAAAATAGCCCAGCTTGACTTTGGCGCCCAGCCGCGCTTCGCCCGCCAGCGCCGGTAGATCGCCGCAGAGTGTCTTGAGCAAGGTGGATTTGCCCACGCCATTCGGGCCCATCAGCGCGACCGTCTCGCCGCGCAAAATAAGGCTGTCCGGCACAGTCAGCAGCGGCTTGCCGGCTTCATAACCGACGGTCAAATCACGAGTGACGATCACCTGATCGCCGCTGCGCTGATAGTTCCCCATCTCGAGAAACATCTTGCGCCGCTGTCGGGGTCCGCTTTCCAGGATGGCGCCGCGTTTTTCCAGCGTCCCCAGCTTTTTGAGCCGTCCCTTGGCTTGCGCAGTGCCGCGGCTGCCCATGTGCCGCCGGATGAACTCGCGCTCTTTGCGGATGAATTCCTGCTGCGAATCAAACTCGCGCCGCAATGTTTCTCGCCGTTCAGCGCGCTGCTTGCGATAGGCGCTGTAGTTGCCGCGATATTCTTGCAGCCGTTTGTATTCGATCTCCCAAACTGCGCTGGCGAAGCTATTGATGAAATAGCGGTCGTGGCTGACCGCGAGAACAGCGCCGGCAAAGGACTCCAGGAACTTCTCCAGCCATTCAACCGCGCTGATGTCCAAATGGTTGGTCGGCTCGTCAAGGATGAGCAGATCCGGTTCCTCGAGCAGCAGGCGGCAAAGCAGGGCGCGCGTCTTCTGCCCGCCGGAAAGCTGCGGCAGGGGGATCGCGTATTCGTCGGCCGTAAATCCAAGGCCGCTGAGCACCATCTTGATGCGGGTCTCATAGGTATAGCCGCCCAGCCGCTCAAACTCGGCTTGAAGAGGACCGTAGGCCTCCAGCGCCCGCGCCGAACTGTTGTCATCGGCCATCTGCTGCTCAAGCTGCGCCAGCCGCGTTTCCATCTCGCGCAAGTCCGCGAAGGCTTTGAGCTGTTCATCCCATAGGCTGTGTTCGCCGACCAGTTCCGGGCGCTGCGGCAAGAAGGCGATACGCGTATTGCGCGCCACATGCACCGTTCCGCTGGTCGCCAGATCGATGCCCGCCAGGATGTTTATCAGGGTGGTCTTGCCGGCGCCATTGGGCCCCACCAAGGCGATGCGCGCCGCAGCCGGTATAGCGATGCTGATGCCATCGAAGACTTCGTCAGCGCCGTAGAATTTGCCCAGATTGTTCGCGGTGAGCAGGGACATGAGTCACAAGTATAGTCAGGTTTCCAAACCGCCGCATTATAGCACGACGTGACTATCAGGAGTAGAACCAGGTATATATTGGCAAATCCTGTTTCAAGGACATTTTCCATTACCACAGAGGCTCACGAGGGCACACTGAGGACACAGAGGGTTCAATTATATTTCGATACTGTCGCGAGTTAGCAGACGTCTCACGAAGGGAAACTGTCGCTGGCATACGGTCATTTAACTGATTTACTCAGTGTCCTCTGTGTATCCTCTGTGTTCTCTGTGGTAAGCATTTGCATGACTTATTTGAACTTACTAGGGTAACGGTCGCCTGCCTGTGAGCAGACACAGCGCATGGCATAATCGCCCTTCTGCGAGTACAGTCTGAATCGGCCCTGTTGCTCTAGATTCGGCATACAAATGGATTACCAGCCCGAGGAACTGCTCGCAAAGCACCGGCGACAGCAAGCGCGCAAGATTCTGGCCGCCTGCGGCGTCGTGCTGCTCGTCATCGTCGCCTTCGTTTTGCGTGCGTTTCATGTTGGGCGCCCAACCAGCGAATCGGCGCCATTCTCCGTCAGCGAGCCGACGCCGTCCCTTTACAGCGAAGTAGATTTCGCCTTCGGGCGCGGCTATATTGGCGCGGGCTGGGCTGTCTTTTTCAACGAGCCGGACGGGAGCGTTGATCAAGCCGATTACGCTGACGGGATCGATTCAGCGCTGGCAAGCGCCATTTTTTCAGCATCTGACACGCTCGACATCGCCGCCTTTGAACTGAACAGCGACCCGATTCACAATGCCATCGCGCAAGCCGCAGACCGGGGCGTGACGGTGAGGATCGTGGCCGATGATGACCATGGACTGCATGACGAGCGCAACCCGCATCTACGCGATTTGGCGCAGCGCGGAATCGATGTGCGCGATGACAGCCGCTCCGGCTTGATGCACAACAAGTTCGCCATAATCGACCGCAAGAGCGTCTGGACCGGCTCCTGGAATTTCACCGTCAACGGGACTTATCGCAATAACAACAACATCCTGATGCTGGAGAACGCCGACGCCGTTTATGCCTTTCAGGCCGAATTTGATGAGATGTTCGAGCGCGCTGAATTCGGCGTCAGGTCCAGCGACGACGGCATCATTCAGTTCGACCATGCCGGCGGGGATGTCAGCATTATCTTCGCCCCCGAGACCGACGAAATAAGCGCGCTTATCGCGGAGGTCGAAGGCGCTGCGCAGTCGATTCGCTTCATGACATTCGTCTTCTCGCTGGACGAGCTGGCGGAAGCGATGCTCAGTCAGGCGGCGAGCCGCAGCGTCACGCTAGAAGGCGTCTTCGAAAATCGCAACAGCCTCGCCAGTTGGAGCCAGCTGCCGGCTCTGCATTGCGCCGGAGCGGCAGTACGCCAGGACGGCAATCGCTACGTCTTGCATCACAAGGTCATCATCATAGACGACCACACCGTGATTACCGGCTCCTTCAACTTCTCCCGCAGCGCCGCGAAAAACAATGACGAGAATATCGTCATCGTCCGCAACGCCGCCATTGCCGAACTGTACTTGCAGGAATGGCAGCGCATCTGGGATAGCGCCGAAGAGCTGGCGCCGGGCGAAGTCGACTGCGACTGAGCTCGCGATCAGCGGCGCCTGCGCAAATGCAGCGGCGATTTCTTGGGCTGGCGCTCGATCTCGCCGCGCGCTTCAAGATCCAGTTGCACCGCCTTGCAATACCAGCGGACCGAGCCGGGCTTGGGGAAGAGCTGCGCCGGTACTTGTCTGTCTTTCAACCGGGCGCGGACCGCGTCTTCCAGATCGGCGAAGGACATCCAGTCGTCTTCGGGCAAGGCAGCCAGCATGGCCTCGCGGATGACATTGTATTTCTCGGCTTTCAAGTTTTCGCGATGTTCGGGATGATTCACGTTTCGCGCTTGAACTGTGCTCACAGCAGCTTCTCCTTTTTGCTTCGTCCAGCCTGCCGCTCATGCCGGCGCGGCAATCTCATCGTAAAGTCGAAAGGCGTCTTCTTTTTGACAAAGCTGTGTGCCCGTGGTCATGACTGCGGCGCTGCCAGCGGCCACGCCCAGGCGAACGGCGTCGGCCAGACTACGCCCACCCGCCAAGCCCATGACGATGCCGCCGACCATGCTGTCGCCCGCGCCGACTTTGCTGGCGATCGGTACCACCGGCGCATGCACATGCAGGTAGTCCGCGCTGGTGACCAGTACCGCGCCGGCCGCGCCCATCGAGACAACCAGGACTTCCGCCAGACCTTCGGCGATCAGTCGCCGGCAAGCCTGCCGAATATGCGCCTCGCCCTGGATTTTCTCGCCAGCGAAGAGCTCCAGCTCGCGCAGGTTGGGCTTTAACAGGTAAACGCCTTTGCCCACCGTGCGGTTCAGCGCGTCCCCGGCCGTGTCCACGATGACGCGGATGCCGTATTGCCGGGCGTAACGCGTAATTTCGCCGTAGAACTCCAGCGGCACGCCCCGCGGCAAGCTGCCACTGGCGACGATGTAGTCGGGCTCCAGGTCGAACAACGTTTCCAGACAGGCGATCCACTCGTCCGCAGTCAGCTCGGGGCCGGGCATGGTGAAGCGGTATTGCAGCGACGTGCTCTCTTCGTAGACGACCAAATTCTCCCGTGTGATGCCGGCGATCGGAACCGGATGATGGTCGATGCCGTCGTCGTCCAGCAACTGCGACAGCATCATACCGTTGTGGCCTCCGGCGGCGTAAACGGCGCTCGACACGCCGCCCAGAAAGCGGATAGCGCGCGACACGTTGATGCCGCCACCGCCCGGGTGAAAGCGCGGCGCGGCGCAGCGCAGCTTGATCTCCGGCGCGACCGAATGGATGCTGCTGCCGACATCGAGGGCTGGGTTCATCGTCAGCGTGACCACTTTTTGCATTTGCGTCGCTTTTCGTCTCCTGTGTGTTCGGCGACAAGTGTAGCGAGGGCGGAATCTTGTGACCAGCCTGTAAAGCCAGCGCGCCGTCGCCGCGACCAATCTGCGCGCGATCCTTGGGTTACTTTCCGCCCAGTTTGACCTATAATCGCCCCCAGTCTGATTCATAATTTTGGCAGAGGTCAAATTCATGCATGTTTACTTAATCCGTCACGCGCAATCCGAAAATAATGTTCTGACGTCCGACAACCAGCACCGGCGCAAAGTCGATCCTGACCTGACCGAACTGGGCTATCGGCAGCGCGAGGCACTGGCGGAATTTCTGGCCAATGAAGGGGATCTGGCCGACCAGCCCTTCGGCATCAGCTGCCTGTATACCAGCGCCATGTACCGCTCGCTTTTGACTACCCAGCCGGTCAGCGCGGCGCTGAATCTGCGACCGGGTGTTTGGCTGGATTTACATGAGAAAGGCGGCATGTTCCTGCGGCAGAACGGGCGCGTCAGCGGCTTCGGCGGCATGTCGCACTCGGCGATAAAGAGCCAGTTCCCCGATTACCAGTTGCCGGACGGCGTATCGGAGGCGGGCTGGTACGATGCCGCGCTGGGTTACGAGCCGGAGACGCATAGCGCTTTTCGCGCCATCAAGGTCGCCAATGATCTCAGGGAGCGCAGCCACTCTGATGAGACAGTCGCGCTGGTTTCACACGCGGGCTTCCTCGATACCCTGCTCAAGGCGATCTTCGGCCAATTGCCGTCTCAAGCCTACTCCATGCGCTATTATCACAATAACACCGCCATCACTCGGGTTGACTACGACGGGACGCGTCCGGCGCTGCATTATCTGAACCGCGTCGATCATTTGCCTCCCGCCATGCGCAGTTTCTGAGCGCGGACGCAGCGAGCAGCGAAGGAAGCGCCTGATGTCAGATTTGACGGGCAAAGTAGCGCTAGTTACCGGCGGCGGAGGTGGCATCGGCCGCGCCATCTGCCGACGGCTGGCGGGTGCCGGCGCGCAGTTGGTCATCACCTATAACAGCGATCAAGACAAAGCCCGCGCGACCGCCAGTCAGTTGGCCAGCGGCAATCATCTGGTGCTGCGCTGCCCGGTCGATGACAGCGCCGCGCAGGCAGCGTTGGCAAATGCTATCCGCGACAAATACGGCCGCCTGGACATCCTCGTGAACAACGCCGGCATCAGCAAAGGCGTCGCCCATGATGACCTCGACGGCTTGGACGACGAACTGATCGATCGCATATTCCGCGTCAACTGGCGTGGCGCATTCGCGTCGATTCGGGCGCTGGCGCCGCTCATGACAGCTGAAGGCGGCGTCATCATCAATATTTCGTCTATCGCCGGGCGCACCGGCGTCGGCAGCAATGTCGCCTACTGCGCCAGCAAAGCGGCCATGGACAGCATGACGCGTTCGCTGGCGCGGGCACTGGCGCCCAAGATACGCGTGCTGTCGGTATCGCCCGGCTGGGTGGACGGCGACTATGCCCGCAGCATGCCGCGCGCGCTCATCGCCGAGCAGGAAGAGAAGACCCCCCTCGGGCGCATCGCCCAAGCCGAGGACGTTGCGGAAGCGGTCTACGCTGCTGTGGCGCAGTTGCGCTTCAGCACCGGCGACATCATCCCGGTCGATGGCGGACGGCCGCTGGCATAAGGCCGTTACATGCGCGTTTTCCGCTTGCAGTTTGTTTACAAACCATCGCAAACAGTATGGTAAAGTAGATTGGCTTTTTCTGTCCGCCGCTGGCGGACCATTGGTCGAGCTTGCGGGAGAACCTTGATGCGCTATCTAATGATCTGCCTTTTGATCTTTGCCAGTTCGCTGCCAACGCTGGCGCATGGTGAGGAAGAGCGCGATGACGATACGAAAGCGGTCGATATCAGCCAAGTCGCCGTGCCGCAGAACCCCACCTTCCACGAGCATGTTCGCCCGATCATTGAATCGGCCTGCGCCGCCTGCCACAGTGAAGGACAAATCGCCGCTTATGCGCCCTTCACTGAAGCGGAAGAAGTCGTAGCGGCCGCGGAAGATATTCGTTTTCATGTGGTGAATGGCATCATGCCGCCCTGGATGCCCTCGCGCGAGAACCTGCCGCTGAAGCGCGACCGCAGCCTGTCCGATAGCGAAATCGCAACGATAGCCGCCTGGGCTGATGATGGCGCGCCTTTGGGTGATCCAGACGATTATGCGCCTGCGCCAACGGAGGGCGTCGGCTTGGTCGAGATTCGCGCCGACCTGACCCTGCAGCTGGATGAGCCATATTTGCCGAATGCGGACCTGCTGGATGATTACCGCTGTTTCGCCTATCCCTTGGACATCGACGCGCCACAATTCATCACCGGCTATGACATCGTCCCCGAAGCCTTGGAGATGGCGCATCACGCGCTTGTATATGTGCTGGAAGCCAGCGCCTGGACCCTGGCCGAAGCCAAAGCCAGCGAAGATGGCAAGCCCGGCTGGCAATGCTATGGCGGACCGGGCCTGCGCCAACGCGCCAGGTCGATCGGCGGCTGGACACCGGGCGCATTCGGCGTGGAGCTCCCGCCAGGCGGGGGCCATCGCATCGAGCCGAGCCAATTCATCGTGCTGCAGATGCATTACAACTTGTGGACGACGCGGCAGCCCGATAATACGCGCATCCTGCTGCAGCTTGCGGATGGCGCGGCCGAGCTGGATGAACTGACCATTATGTCATTGGCGGCGCCAGTCGAGATCCCCTGCCCAGCCGGCGTCGAGGGACCGCAATGTGAACGCGAGGCGGCTTTGCAGCGCGTCGGCGAGCTATATGGCGACTTCGCGAGCCGCTTCCCGAACAATCTCTTGCGGATATGTAGCCAGACCGTGGCCGATTATGCGGACAACAAGGGCGAAAGGTCGATTGGGCAGTGCGACTTCCCGTTGAGGAATGATGCCACCTTGTACGGCGTACTGGGCCACATGCACGAGCTTGGGCGCAGCTTCCGCTTGGAGTTGAATCCCGATAGCGAAGACTCGCTGCTGCTGCTGGGTATCCCGCGCTGGGACTTCCATTGGCAGGGACAGTACCAGTTCGCGCAGCCGATTATAGTGGAGCGGGGCGATGTCTTGCGCATGACCTGCACCTGGGACAATTCGCTGTCGGACGACCCGCGTTATGTCGTCTGGGGCGAGGGGACGAGCGATGAGATGTGCTTTGGGACCTTGCTGGCGCTGAAGCCGTCGCGGACCTAATTCTGAAACAGGTTCATCATGTAATCGGTCGAGATGCCCTGCGATTCGAGGTGGGTCTTGAGCTTGCGGCGGGCGTCGTGGATGAGCTTGTACAAGGCGTTGCGATTGGTGCCCATACGCTCGGCCAGCACATCCATCGGTATCCCTTTCAGCGCCACCGCCACCAGCGCTTGATACTGCCGCTCGGTCAGCGCCTCTTGCAGCGCCGCTTCGATTCTCGCCAGCACGTCATCGCGCTCGGCGATTTTTTCCGGCGTCGGCGAGGAGGGACCTGCCAGCCGGGCCGAAGCGGGCAGCAGATCGCCGTCAGCGGTCAATTCATCCAGGCTGAAGTCGCGGTAGCGGGCGCGCCGCAAGTCACTGATCGTCAAACGAACGGCGATCTTGTTGGCCCAGGTAGTAAAGCGGCTCTCACCACGGAAGTTGGCCAGATTAGCCATGACGCGCAGCGTGGCGTCTTGCGCCATGTCTTCCGCCATCTGCGTCAGTTCCTGCGCCGCCAATCCGCGCAAGTCGCTGCGATCCTGGCTGAGGTAGAAATAAATGCCGCGCTGCAGCCGCCAGCGCAAATCCGACAATGCCTCGGCTTGCGCTTCACCGCCCTCTGCTGCCAGGGCGGCAATCCATTCTTCGTTGCTGCGGTCGGCCATTGGCGCGTCTTCTGTCCTATAGCGGAAGCGGTAAAGTTCACCTTTTATGATACAGGAAGCGGTAAGAATAATCAGCGATGAGCTGTTTAGGATAGGGTGAAGCCTGACGAGGAAGATCAGCGCGGCAAATCGGCTGCGCGCCGCGATGTTCGCGCCAATTTATCACCTTTTATCCGGCGATAGGGTCATTGATAATGAGGCGGAACTTCAGACCGCTGCACGGCTATCGAATGGAGCTTGCTTGATGAACAATCGGCCAGAATCTCCGCAGCACGTCACCGAAGGTGGCAAGGATGGCAAGAAGAACAGCGACGGCGGCAAATCGCCATTTGGCAATCGCAATGCCCAGCGCATGTGGATCGTGCTCGGCATCGTTGTGCTGGCACTGGCGCTGTTGGTGTTGAATGGGCGCGCGGCCACACAATTTGACAATAGCTGGCCGATGAATCGCCTGCTGGATGATGTGCGGCAGGGGCGCGTCGAGCGCATCGTCGAGCGTGGCGGCGGGCGCGAGCTCATCGTCACTTACACCGACAACACCACCGAAACGGTGTATAAGAATCCGTCCGCTGACTTTTATTCGCAGCTGGAAGCGCTGGGCGAAACAGGCGTCGATTACTATTTTGAGCCGGCCGACGATACGTCGCAGATCATATTCCAGATTCTCATCGGCATCGTGCCGATATTGATCATCGTTTGGTTCTTGTGGCGCATGATGCGCTCGATGCGCGCCGGGCAGGACCAGGCCATGAGCTTTGGCCGCAGCAAGCCGCGCGTGTCCCGCGATATGGAAAGGCCGCAGGTGACATTCAAAGATGTGGCCGGCGCCGAAGAAGCCAAAGAAGATCTCAAAGAAATCGTCGAATTCCTCAAGGAACCGGAGAAGTTTATCCGGCTGGGCGCGCGAGTGCCCAAGGGCGTGCTGATGGTGGGGCCGCCGGGCACGGGCAAAACCCTGATGGCCCGCGCCGTGGCCGGTGAAGCCGGGGTGCCCTTCTTCAGTATCTCCGGCTCGGAATTCGTGGAGATGTTTGTCGGCGTCGGCGCCAGTCGCGTGCGTGATCTGTTCGAGCGCGCCAAGGCGGAATCGCCGGCTATCGTCTTCGTCGACGAAATCGACGCGGTCGGGCGGCATCGCGGCGCCGGTTTGGGCGGCGGCCATGACGAACGCGAGCAGACCCTCAACCAGATCCTGGTGGAGATGGACGGCTTCGACAACGACACTAATATCATCATCATCGCGGCCACCAACCGCCCGGACATTCTTGATCCCGCCCTGCTGCGCCCAGGCCGGTTCGACCGCAAGGTGGTGATGGACAATCCCGATGTCAAGGGGCGGCAGGAAATCCTCAAGGTGCACTCGCGCGGCAAACCGCTGGCGGGCGATGTCGATGTGGAGGCGCTGGCGAAAATCACTGCCGGCTTCAGCGGTGCCGACCTGGAGAATCTGGTCAACGAGGCGGCGATTCTAGCGGCGCGCCGCAACAAGAAGTCGATCGGCATGAGCGAAATGCAGGAGGCGATGGAGCGCGTGGTCATGGGGCCGGAACGCCGCAGCCGCGTTATCACGCCGGAGGAGAAAGAGAAGGTCGCCTATCACGAAGCGGGCCACGCCTTGCTCTTCCACCTGCTGGACAATACCAGCCCGGTGCACAAGATCACCATCGTCTCGCGCGGGCGCGCCGGCGGCTACGTCATGCCGCTGCCCGATGGCGATGACATGCTCATCACGCGCGAGAAATTCGAAGACGATATCGTGGCGGCCATGGGCGGGCGGGCGGCCGAAGAGATCATCTACAAGCAGTTCACTACCGGCGCCAGCAACGATCTGCAACAGGCGACGCGCATGGCGCGGGCCATGGTGACGCAATTCGGCATGAGCGACCTGCTCGGGCCGCGCTCGTATGGCAACGGTCAAGGCGCGGTCTTCCTCGGGCGGGAGATCAGCGAGCAGCGCGACTACAGCGAGCACTACGCCCAGCAGATCGATGACGAGGTCAAGCGTATCTTGCAGTCGGCTTATGAGCGCGCCAAAAACCTGCTGACCGAGCAGCGCGGCAAAATGGAAGAACTGGTCGAGATTCTCATTGAGCGCGAGACGCTCAACGCCGAGGAGTTCGTCGCGATTGTGGATGGTCCGGCGGCTGCGTGATTCACACTAAACGGTGCGTTTGTTGGGGCGAGCCGGCGGCTCGTCCCTTTTGTGCATCATGCAAGTTTGATTAAATTATCAGACTTATACAACCCGCATCGGATCTGCACTCTGTCAGATTTGCATTACAGGCATGAGTCCTTGGACGGGAGCGAAAATTGGCGCAGCGCTTCATCAAGAATGTTGAATTTGAATACGATGTGTTTCTTTCCCACGCGTCTGAAGACAAAGACGATGTGGCGCGTCCGCTCGCGGTTTTGCTTCAGGAGCGCGGACTGAGAGTCTGGTACGACGAGTTTGAACTAAGAATTGGCGACAATCTGGTCGCAAAGTTGAACGCGGGTATCAGTTCGAGTCGCTTCGGGATCCTTGTTCTATCGAAAGCGTTTTTCGCCAAACGGTGGACGCTTCATGAACTTAACATGCTGGAAAACGTTTGGGTCTCAGACGACCGTATTCTTTTTCCTGTCTGGCATGGAATCACTATAGAGGAACTTAGCGCTTACCGCGCTTGGCTGGCAATCATCATTGGGTTAAGCACTGATATTTACGAGATTACCGAAATCGCAGACGAGATTTTTGAAGTTATTAAGGAGTACGACGCGCAGAATCAAGCAACCAAGGGGCATGAAGAGTGAGGGTCTAAAAACATTGTGCTTTCACCACCACAGCCCGGAACGGATTGACGAAGTGAAGTCAGCCGAAACTGTGTTAGAATCGTTGTAGTAGGAGTGAAAGGGCGCGTTTCGATGCAGTTCATTAAACATGACTTGGGGCACCTGTCGGGAAGCGAAACCGTCGAAGTGACAATTACGAACGCGGCCAATGTTCGTTTGCTGGATAGTCATAACTTTATCATGTATCGGAGCGGACGTCGGTTCGAATATACCGGCGGGCACTATAAGCAGTCGCCTGTACGCTTTGAAATACCTTGCTCCGGGCACTGGTACGTCGCTGTAGACTTGGGCGGCTACGCCGGCGAAGTCGGTTCCTCTGCGCGTGTACTTTCAGAGAACGGTTCGGCTGTGGCAAATGATGGACTTCAACAGATTTAAGTTTACTGTTAGGTGAACTTGCTGGCCAGCTTCTCCGCAATTGAGGGTTCTAAGCCACAATACAAGCCTCGCAAGTCATCGGATGTAGCATCACTCAACCGACCCACCTCCCGACGGATACGCCCGGCAGATTTCAGAGCACCTTCAGGTAAGCAATTTGCCAATTTCAACGCACATTTATATTGTTCCATTTTGGGATACTTGTCGATTTCTGAGTCGGGAACATGATACTGTCGTAGAGCATAAATTGAATAAGCGACAGCCACGCCTTCCTCAAGGTTGTTTTCTGTACCGAGAAGACCCGGGTTAAGTAAATGTACCGTCTCGTGTGCCAATTCGTACAGTACAGTCGGCCAGTAGAGCCGGCCGTTAGGACTTAATTCCGCATACACACCTGTATTGTCAGGGGTAAATCTTATTCTCGGGCCATCGGGACGAAACTCTGGCTGACAAATCTTGAACGACGTATCTCTTGGACCAAACAATTTCTCAGCCATGCCCAGAAGTTCGCACTGCAATTGCCAAAGTCTTGCAGGGTCGTTTATCGGATCAGTGCCGGGCAGCTGCAACATATTTTGTTTCCGCAAGACACATCACCCCTAAGTCACCCGATGGCAGCTCACATAGTGATCCGGGCGCACCTCGATCAGCGGCGGATCAGGCTCCTGATAGCAGAGGTCGAAGACCACCGGGCAGCGCGTATTAAAATTGCAGCCGGTGGGCGGATTGGCCGGGTTGGGCAAGTCGCCGGCGATGATGATGCGCTGACGATTGTCCTCGACAACCGGATCGGGCACCGGCACCGCCGATAGCAGGGCCTGCGTATAAGGATGCTGCGGATTTTCGTAGACTTCGTCAACCGGCCCCAACTCGACAATTTTGCCCAGGTACATCACCGCGACGCGGTCGCAGATATGGCGCACCATGCTGAGGTCGTGCGCGATGAAGAGGTAAGTCAAGCCAAGCTCGTCTTGCAGCTCTTCCATCAAGTTCACTACCTGCGCCTGAATCGACACATCAAGCGCCGAAATCGGCTCGTCAGCCACGATAAAGCTGGGCTGCAAAGCCAGCGCGCGGGCGATGCCGATACGCTGCCGCTGCCCGCCGGAAAACTCATGCGGATAGCGGTTGATGAAATAGGGATTGAGCCCCACCCGCTCCATCAGCTGCTCCACATACTGCTGCCGTTCCTGTTTGTTGGCGTACATCTTGTGGATTTGCAGCGGCTCGCTAACGATGCTGCCGACAGTCATGCGCGGGTTCAGCGACGCGAAAGGGTCTTGAAAGATAATCTGCATACGCCGGCGCATCTGCCGCAGATCATTGCCGGCCATGGTCGACAACTCCTGACCCTCGAACTTGACGCTGCCTTCCGTCGGCCGATAGAGCTGCAGAATCGTCCGGCCAGTTGTGCTCTTGCCACAGCCGGATTCGCCGACCAGGCCGAGGGTTTCGCCGCGGACTACATTGAAGCTGATCCCGTCCACGGCGCGCACCGCCCCAACTTGTCGCTGGAAGACAATGCCGGAAGATATCGGGAAGTGTTTCTTCAGGTTGTTGACTTCGAGGATGTAATCGTCCCCGTCTTGCGTTTTGCGCTCGTCGGCGACCATGGTGGCTGGACTAGACATTTTCTGCTACCCCCTCGCGGATATCGGCCCAACAGGACATGATGTGCGCTTCTGCACCACTGGCATTGGGGACCGTCTCCAGCGGCGGCCGCTCGTCCCAGCACTTCTCCAACTGCAAATGTTCGCGTACATCACAGCGCGGCGCAAAGGGACAACCCACCGGCTCGTTGCGCATATCCGGCGGCGACCCTTCGATTTGCGTCAGTTTTTCTTCGCCGCTGGAATCCAGCCGCGGCAATGAACCCAGCAAACCCACCGTGTATGGATGGCGACTGTCGCGGAACACCTCGTGCGATGTGCCGGATTCCATAATTCGGCCGCCGTACATCACCTGGATACGATCGGCGATGCCCGCCACCACGCCCAAATCATGCGTGATCCAAATCATCGCCATATTAAATTCGTCTTTGAGCTGCTTGACCAACTCGATGATCTGCGCCTGAATCGTCACATCAAGCGCGGTCGTCGGCTCGTCAGCGATCAGCAGCTTGGGATTGCAGGACAAGCCCATGGCGATCATGACGCGCTGCCGCATTCCGCCCGAGAATTGATGCGGATAATCATCCAGCCGCCGGTAAGCGTCGGGAATCCCAACCAAATCCAGCAGGTCCGCCGCCCGTTTGCGCGATTGCGTGGTATTCATGCCTTCGTGCAATTTCAGCGATTCGGTGATCTGCGTGCCGATTGTCAGCACCGGATTCAGCGAGGTCATCGGGTCCTGGAAAATCATGGCGATTTCCTTGCCGCGGATGAGCCGCATCTGATCCGGCTTGAGGGTCAGCAAGTCGCGTCCTTCAAATACGACCGTGCCGGATTCGACCTTGCCGGGCGGGCTGGGTATCAAGCCCATCAGCGCGAGGCAACTGACGCTCTTGCCGCTGCCGCTCTCGCCCACAATGCCAAGCGTCTCACCTTCTTCGAGATCAAAAGACACGCCGTTCACGGCATAGACGGTACCTTCCTGTGTATAGAACCTGACGACAAGGTCTTTGACCTCAAGTAAAGTGCTCAAGGCGTTACCCTCCTTACCAAATCAAACCCGTGATCGGAATGATGTGAGGAATAGTGAGTTCGTAAGACAAATGCGAGCATGTCAAAATCGCCAATTATAAAAAGGTTTCGTATGTGCCAGCCGAACTCATAATTCGGGCGCATCCACGTAATAAATGGCGACGCCAGTCTGGCCCACGAAACAGCGCTGGCACAATATTACCAGCAAAGTGAGCACAATACCAATTTTAAGGCGCTTGCCTGCAAAACCTCCCTACTTAATTCCAGTCCGCGCAATGCCTTCTATGAAATAGCGCTGGAAAGCGAGGAACATGATCAAGATTGGAATGATAGATACGACGACCATCGAAATGACCGCGGGAAAGTCGGTGAAATAATAGCCTCGCATGTAGTTGATGCCCAGCTGCACGGTATACATCTCCTGCCGGGTAAGGGCGACCAGGGGCCAGGCGAAGGCGTTCCAGCGCGCGGAGAAGCCGAGAATGACCAGGACGGCGATCGCTGGTTTCGCCAAGGGTACAACGACGCGCGTAAAGATCGTGAATTCGCCGGCGCCGTCCAGCCGCGCCGCCTCCAGTAATTCGTCCGGAATCTCAAGCATAAATTGCCGGGCGAAGAACAAGCCGAAGATATCGGCCATGTGCGGGCCGATGACGCTCCAGTGCGTATTGGCCCAACCCATCCGCGCCACGAGCAGGAAGCGAGGCAGCAGTAGCACCTGCAGAGGAATCATCAAGGTGCTCAGAATCAGCAGGAACAGAAGATTTCGCCCGCGGAACTGGTATTTGGCGAAGGCGAATCCCGACATTAAGCCGAATAGCGTCAAGCCGGCGACGGACGTCACTACGATGATCAAGGTGTTGCCGTACCAGCGCGGCCAGGGGGAGTTATTCCAGCCGTTGACGTAGTTGTCAAAAATGATTTGTGGCGGCGCCAAAATCAACTCGCGCGAGTATGCGTCTTCGCGCGTCATTAGGGTGGTCGCCAGCATCCAGTACAAGGGGAATACGATAATGAGCGCGCCCGCCGCCAGCGCCAGCCAGACGCCGAAAGTCGCGAGCCGTTCTTTTGCCCGCAGGCTAAGCCGGTCGGAGACGGTCGTAGTCGACATCGCCGAATCCGCCATCAGCTTATCCTCCCGCCTTCGTTGGAAATACGCCACTGAATGAGCGTAATCGTCATGATTATGGCCATGAAGACGATCCCGATGGCGCTGGCATAGCCAACGCGCTGTGTTTGAAATGCCGAGTTATAGATAAAAACCGTTAACACGGTGGTGGCGTAACCGGGACCGCCGTTCGTCAGTACGAAGACAAGATCAAAAACTTCAAAGGAATATATGATATTTAATACGATCAACAGGAATGTGGTCGGCTTCAACAGGGGAAAGGTGATGTGGCGGAATTGCTGCCAGCGCGAGGCGCCGTCGACTCTCGCCGCCTCCACAAGATCGGGCGGTATCGACTGCAAGCCGGCCAGGTAGATGAGCATGCAAAAACCCAGACGCACCCAAATCGTAACGATGACCACGGTCATCATCGCGGTATGGCGATTGGTCAACCACTGAACTTTTTTCAAGCCAAGTTCGACCAGCATCTTGTTAAGCACGCCGAAGGTATCGCCGAAGATCCAACCCGCTGTCGTGGCCGTCGCCACCGCCGAAATGACAAAGGGTAAGAAATAAATCGCCCGCAAGACCGCGCGCCCGGGCAACTGTGGTCGATTCAAACCCAAGGCAGCCAGCAGCCCAAAAGCCATGCTCAAGGGCACGACGCCGAGCGTGAAGTTGACCGTGTTCTGCAGGGATGTCCAAAATATGGGATCTTCAAGCAGCCGCAAGTAATTCTTTACGCCGCTGAATTCCGGCTCGCTAATGCCATTCCACTTGAAGAAACTGATGACCGCCGAATAAGCGATGGGGAATAAGACAAAGACAAGAAAAATCGCAAGCGTCGGTGTTATAAACAGATATGGCACGACCTTGCGCTGATTCAGGCTCCACCAATCGCGCCAATTGCGCGCAGGTTCCGCCCCTATCGTTTCGGGATTCGTCGCAACCAAGATTAGTGCCCTGTGACCGAAAAAGCGGGGACCCAGCGAGTGGGCCCCCGACGAGGTCTGCTTCTATTCTTCAGCCAGCAGCGCGTTAATCTTGTCGTGGATATTCTGCGCTGTCTGCTCAGCCGATTGGCCGGCGACAAAAGCCAGATCCAGCTCGTCCTGAATGATGTTCTGGATGCCAGGGAACAGCGGCAGCCCCTGAACGGACGCATGATGCGCGTCTACCGTTTCCGCCACTTCGGCGAAGAGCAGCATCATGTCGTTGAACTCAGGATAGCTAAGCCCTTCCAGCGATGAGTAGCGCACCGGATTGAAGAATGCCTGCTCGGCAAAGTACTTCATATTCTCGGTGTTGGTGATGAACTTGACGAACTCGGCCGCTACTTCAGGATTGTCGCTATCACGCGTGACGGCGAAGCCATTCCCGCCGAGATCGGCATCGACCCCGTTTTCCGTGCAGGGCAGATAAGTTATGTCCCAGCGCTGGCTGACCATGTTCTCGCGCAGATTCGGCAGGTGCCAACTGCCCGAGATGAAGAAGGCGATGGTCCCGTTGATGAACAACTCGTCGGCGCGTTCGGACAGCTTCATCGAGGTGCTGAAGGGCGCCAAACCATCGTCATACCAGGACTTGGTCCAGGCGATCGTCTCGATGGCCGCCTCGGAATCCATAGTGGATTCACTCAGGTCGTCAGTCAAGACCTGGCCCCCGTTGCCATAGAGGAAGAGCATCCAGCGCTTACCGTTCCAAAGCGCGGCATGGCCAAAGTCGGCATCGCTGTTGTCCATAGCGTGGCGGGACATGTCCGAGAATTCTTCCCAGGACCAGCAATCATCCATCGAGGTCGGGACGTTGATGCCAGCTTGCTCAATGTAGTCGACATTGTAAAAGAGCGCGTGCGTGTCGGTCATGAAGGGGATGCCATAGGGAACGCCATCAACCGAAGCGATCGTCCAGGCGGCTGGGAAGAAGTCCTCGGAGAAGCCTTCCTCCAGGTACGGCGACAAGTCAATCGTGCCACCGGCATGGGCGTAAAAGGCAAAGTCGCCACGGAATCCGGCGCGCACGACATCAGGCGCGGTACCGGCTGCCATCTCTACGATGGTCTGATCGCGATAGCCCTGGCCCGGCCGCTCGAGTATGGTCACGTCAACGTCGGGGTGCAGTTCTTCAAAGGCGGCGATCATGTCGTTGAACATCTGCAATTCGGTGGTATTGCCCCAGGTGGCAAAGGTGATTTCGGTGGCGTCCTGCGCCAATGAGCCGGGCAGCATCAAGGCAAGCAGAGCAACTATCAGCAAGAACTTAGGTAACTTCCGCATTCCAATCTCTCCTATATTGAGTCAGTAAACAGGAACTCAGTCGACGCGCTGTATCGGCAGCCGCGCCAACACGCCGTGAATGGCGGTCGCCTCACAGCGCCACTACTTTTACCTTATCGCCCGTGGGATGTCAAATCAGGCTTGCGCCAGGTCGGGCAGCGCCTGCCGTCCCTCCGCGCGATACCAACGTATTGTTTCGCGCAAGCCGGCGCGGAAGTTGGTTTGCGAGACGAAGCCAAATTCTCGCTGCGCGCGGCTGACATCCAGCTTGCGCCGGGGCTGCCCGTTGGGTTTGCTGGTATCCCATCGTAACTCGCCCGTAAATCCAACTTCGTCGGCAATGATCTCGACCAGGTCGCGGATGCTGATTTCGAAGGCGCTGCCCAGGTTGACCGGCTCGGCGCCGTCATAGCGCTCGGCCGCCAGCACGATGCCCTCGGCGGCGTCGCGTACAAACAGGAATTCACGGGTGGGTGAACCATCGCCGAACAAGGTCACTTCGCCGGCGCCGCTCTCCTGCGCATCCACCATCTTGCGGATGACCGCCGGGATGACGTGCGACGACTTCAAATCGAATTTGTCGTGCGGGCCGTATAAGTTGACCGGCAGCAAGTGGATGGCGTTGTAGCCGTATTCTTGCCGATAGGCCTGGCTCTGCACCAGCAGCATCTTTTTCGCCAAGCCGTAGGGCGCGTTGGTCTCTTCCGGGTATCCCGACCAGAGATCGTTTTCGCGGAAAGGCGCCGGCGCAAATTTGGGGTAGCTGCAAACAGTGCCGATGCCGACGAATTTGGCCACGCGGGCCCGCCGCGCGTGCTCCAGCATCAGGACGCCCATCATCAGGTTCTCGTAGAAAAACAATCCCGGATGCTCGCGGTTGATGCCGATGCCGCCGACATTGGCCGCCAGATGAATCACCATCGTCGCATCGGGGTGATCGGCGTAAAGGCGCGCTACGGCTGCCTGTTCGCGCAGGTCGTATGCCGCGCGGCGCGGCACGATGATGCGCCCGGCCGATTCAGCGCGCAGCTTGTCCACCACGTGTCGTCCCAGGAAGCCGGCGCCGCCGGTCACAATTACTGACTGATTACCCCAGAAAGCCGAAGCCATGCTCTTTCCTCTCATTTTGCTGCCAGTATCATAGCAGAATTTACCCGACGCCATGATGCCTTTACACACTTCTAACCCATTCGTCTCAGCGCGGCGTCTGCGCATACACATTCGCGCCCCGCAGCGGTAAGATAAGCGCCGATTGACATGGGGCGCATACTGAGAAAGGCAATCTCTTGGAACGTACACTAATCATCGTCAAGCCCGATGCGGTACAGCGCGGCTTGACCGGCGAAATCATCAAACGATTTGAGCAGCGCGGCCTGAAAATAATCGGCATGAAGCTGCTGCAAGTGAGCAAAGATCTGGCCGAGAAACACTACGATGTACACCGCGAGCGCCCGTTCTTCGCCGGGCTGGTCGACTACATTATTTCGGCGCCGGTGGTGGTGATGGCGCTGGAAGGCACTGACGCCATCGTGGCGGCCCGCGCGACCATCGGCGCCACCAAGCCCGCCGAGGCGGCCGCCGGCACCATCCGCGGCGACTACGGGCTGGAGATCGGACGCAACCTGGTGCACGGCTCTGATAGCGTGGAGAACGGCGAGATCGAGATCGCCAACTTCTTCAGCGAGTCTGAGTTATGCGGCGGCTGGCCGCGGGATGTGGATGGCTGGGTGTTTGAGTAGAACTTCATTTACTCGTGGCCTGTTGCCAGCTCGCTTGACAGCCGAGATGGGCAAGGTTAGAGTGAACTCGGAAACGAATTGGATTTATGGTAATGGCTACTGAACGGATGCCCATTACGACGCAAGTACTGACGGTCGCACGGGAGAGACTAGGTTACACGCTTGAGGCGCTCGCCAAGAAGCGCCCCGAATTTAGGAAAATCGCCGAATGGGAGAGCGGAGAGTCTAAGCCTACCTACCGGCAACTCGAGTTGTTGGCCAAAGACTTGTGGGTACCGGTGGCGATTTTCTTCTTTCCCGAACCCCCTCTGTTCCCACAGATTGAAAAGACTTTTCGTACGATCGGATCTGAGCAATTCGCTGAGATTCCGCCGCGAATTCGATTGCTGCTTCATAAGGCTCGCGCATTTCAGGTTGGGCTTGCTGAATTGAGTGACGGTCGAAACCCGGCACACCGCATGGTGACCAGAGAATTGGCATTCAGTCTTGACGACCGTACCGGCGAAATGGCTGCGCAAGTCCGCGAGATTCTCGGTATTAGCCTAGATGATCAATTTGAATGGCAAAACGATGACATTGCGCTGAAATCTTGGCGTAAGGCTTTCTTCAATGTTGGCGTAACCATATTCAAGGATGCATTCCGTGAGGAAAGTTACTGTGGCTTTAGCCTTTACGATAACGAGTTTCCTGTCATTTATGTCAACAATTCAAATACCAAGACTCGTCAGATTTTCACGCTCTTTCACGAGTTAGCGCATCTGCTATTTGGAACCAGCGGGATTGATATCGATATCGAATTCGAGAGTCCCTTGTCGGCAGACAGAAAACGCATTGAGACGGAATGCAATCGCTTGGCGGGTGAGGTCTTGGTCCCGGAGGGAGCGCTGACGAAAGAAATTCACAATAAGGAAGTAACGCAATCTTTGGCGGAATCGCTTGCCCTTAAGTTCTCTGTCAGCCGAGAAGTGATTTTCCGAAAGCTGCGTGACAGAGGCCTAGTATCTGACGCGACATACCAAGCCGCGAAACTAGCATGGGACAACCAGGTCTCGCGAAGACGCGGTAGCGGAGGCGGAAACTTCTACCACACCAGAATCGCGTATCTTGGTGAGGAATATGTATCCTTGGCATTCAAGCGATACTATCAGGATCGAATCGACGAAGAGGAGTTGGCGGATTACTTGGCGATAAAGCCTAAGCACATTGAACAGTTAGAGGACACTCTTTTAGGGGACTCACGTTGAAATACGTCGTGGACACGAGTAGCTTTCAGCAACTGTTTGGCTGCTACAAACGCGCGCGTTTTCCATCACTTTGGATTGAGTTCGATCAGTTGGTGGCCAGTGGCGCGATCACATCTATACAACATGTCATGAGGGAGATTGGCCAAAGAGACAAAGGCAACGGTGAACTCGAATGGGCGCAAGCACACTTGGATCTGTTTCCAAGGCTTACCGAGAATGAGTCGATGTTTCTTCGTGAAATTTTCGAAATGCCACGTTTTCGACATGTCGTTGCCACAGACCTTAGGGATACGGAGGCCCCAGCCGATCCCTATCTGATAGCCCGAGCCAAGACAATTGAAGGAATGGTCATCACGCAAGAACGAGAGCGCGGCAATAGAGTGCGCATTCCGACCATATGCAGTCGATTCGACATCAGTTGCGGTACGCTCGACGATCTCATGGCCGCTGAAGGCTGGTCATTTTGAGCTGCCGCAAGCTCATTTGAATCACTATGGACGCCCCGGTCGACGAGTTGGAAGCAAACGCAACCACAGCATCAGAATCAGTCGTTCGAACCTCCCCAGCCACGCTTATTCTGCTTATCCTGCCGCTCTTCGGCATATTCGCCGCGCTGGTGATGCTCGCCCTGGACGTCCGCGCGCCAGAGCCAACCACGCCCACATTTGTCCCGGCGCCACCGCGCAGCGTGGTCAACTTCGCCGCGCCCGATTTCGAGTTGCCGCTGTTAGACGGCGTCACCCTGGTATCACCGGCGGATTATGCTGGACGGCCGCTTTTCCTCAACTTCTGGGCGACTTGGTGCGCCCCCTGTGTGCGTGAACTACCGGCGCTGGAGGAATTCGTCGCGCAGTACGCGGGCGACGACAATGGGCCGGCTTTGCTCACCATCAATCTGGGCGAGCCCGCGGCGGTGATCAGCAGCTTCCTGGACGAAGTCGGCATTTCGAATCTGCCGGTCGCCATGGATATCAGCCAGGTGGTCAAGCGCGACTATGGCGTACAGAATCTGCCGACCACCTTCGTCATAGACGGGGCGGGCGAAATTCGTTATATGAAGCTGGGCGAGATGACTTCCGAGGACATGGAAGCCTATCTCAAGGCCTTGGAGCAAGCCGATACGTAGGCACGAGGAGCGCTGGCATGCAAGTGGATCTGAAAGACAAAGTCGCCCTGGTGACCGGCTCGGCGCGCCGCGTCGGCAAGGTCATCGCGCTGGAATTGGCCAGGCAAGGCGTCAACATCCTGGTGCATTATCACCGCGCTGAGACGGCCGAAGTGCGCGACGCGCTGCAAGAGATCAAGTCCTTGGGCGTCGACGCCTGTGGCGTGGCGGCGGACATCAGTCAAGTTGACGGTGTAGAAACGCTCTTTGAGGCGCTGCAAGAACGATTCGGGCGCCTGGACATTGTCGTGAACAACGCCTCGGTTTTCCAGCGCCGTGACCTGCTTGAGCTGTCTCTCGAAGACTGGGATCTGACCATGGCGGTGAATCTGCGCGCGCCCTTTTTGATTACGCAGCGGGCGGCGCGTCTCATGGCGGAGAACCCGATTTCAGGCGGCGTCATCGTCAATATCTGCGATCAAGGCGCCGATGGCCCCTGGAAGGCGCGCCCCCACCACGGCATCAGCAAGTCGGCGCTGTGGATGTTGACGCAAGTCAGCGCCCTGTCGCTGGGTCCCGCCATCCGCGTCAACGCCGTTGTGCCGGGTCCCATCATGAAACCCGCCGGGCGCGAGACGTCTGACCAAGCCTGGGCGCAGAAGGGCGAGCGCAGCGCTCTCCGCCGAACGGGCCAGCCGGAAGATCTTGCTCGCGCGGTGGTATTTCTCTGCCGCGAAGATTACATCACCGGCGAGCTGCTGCACGTCAATGCCGGCGAGCATCTGCCCTAGCTCACATCGGCAGCCTTCTGACACGGCGGAAACCGGCGCCGTAAGCCGCATGGCCCATGCCGATCACCACAAAAGCATTCGGATCGACATGCGAGACCTCTTCCTTTAGATCGCGCACCTGTGATCGGGCGATGGTCACGTAAAGCATGGTGCGTTCGATGCCGGTGTACTCGCCTTTGATGGTCCAGCTGGTGGCGCCTCGCTGCAAACTCGTAAAGATGCGCTGGGAAATCTCGTTGGGCTTGTCGGTGATGATCATGGCCGTGCGTATGACGCTGGGACCTTCCAGCACGTAGTCGGTGGCCAGGCCGGCGGTGAACAGCGCCACGGCGGCGTAGAGCGCGCCCTCCCAGCCATAGACCAGGCCAGCGGCGATGATGATGAGCGTATCGGTGCAGAGAAAGGTCGTGCTCATGGGGAAGCCAAAACGCCGCTGCAATATCAGCGCCAGCGTTGAGGTGCCGCCAAATGTGGCGCCGGCGCGATAAACCAAGCCCACGCCGATGCCGCCGGTGATACCGCCGAAAAGCGCGTTCAGCATGCGCTCGTCGCTGATGCCTCCGTCCGGAACCATCGATCCCAGATTATCAACCACAACCGAGAATATCAGAATGATCACGACGCTGCGCAGAATGACGCGGGCGCCATTCGGCAGCATAATATATCCTAGCAGCTGAATCGGTATATTGAGTACAAAAATCATCAGCCCGATCGGCGTATCGAAGAGTTCATTCAAGAGCGTCGAGGCCCCGGCCACGCCCGCCGGCGCGATATCCAGTGGCTGCAGGAAGACGATCAAGGACAGCGCGCCGATGACGATGCCCAAGCCGATAAGACTGTAACGAACGATCGTGTGGTGGATTCTTTGCAGCATTTGCCATCTCCCGTCTGGGCCCGCTGCCAGCCAGCGCGCGCCTAATCTCATTATAGGCGAGGCAGCGGCAGTCGCGTGCGCCCGAGCAACGAGCATTGCCCGCCTGCTACGGAGTGATATACTCATGTGCCTGAATCGACCCGTTTCATCCGAACACGACGGAGCCAACCGGCTATGCCATTAGTTGCCCATACGCCTTTGCCGAGCTTTGACCGCCTGCGGCAGCGCGGCCAGGAAGTGCTTTCGTTATCCCGCGCCCTGACGCAGGACATCCGCGAATTGCATATTGGCTTGCTCAACATGATGCCGGATTCGGCGCTGGAAATCACCGAGCGGCAGTTTATGAGGCTGGTCGGCAACAGCAACCAGATCGCCCAATTCTACGTGCACGTCTTTTCGGTACCCGGGCTGGAGCGCAGCGCCGAAACGCGATCTTATATCGACCAGTACTACACAACTTTCGAGCAGGTCAAGCAAGAAGGGCTGGACGCGCTAATCATCACCGGCGCCAACGTCGCCAATCCCAGCCTGGATCAAGAAGACTTCTGGCAGCCTTTGACCGAGGTCATCGAGTGGGCGCGCGAGCACGTCACATCCACCATTTGCTCCTGCCTGTCGACCCACGCGCTGATGAAGTACTTCTACCAGATTGATCGCGTAAAGCGCGACAGAAAGAAATGGGGCGTCTTTGAGCACCGCGTGACGCAGCCGTATCACCCCCTGTTGCGCGAAATCAATACGCGCTTTGATGTGCCGCATTCGCGCTGGAATTCCATAACGCGCCAGCAGATTGAAGACGCCGGCCTGACGGTACTCATCCAGAGCTTTGACGGCGAAGTTCACATGGCCGTCAGCCCGGACCAGCTGCGGATGGTCTACTTTCAGGGGCACCCGGAATACGATATCAACAGCCTGCTAAAAGAATACAAACGCGACCTGCTGGGCTATTTCCACGGCCGGAATGCCCAACCGCCCTACCCGGAGAATTACTTCCCGATTGAAGCGCGCGACCTGGCCGAGCGCTACATCCGCCAAGCGCAATCCGCGCTGGAGAAGGGCCGCGAGCTTCCGGAGTTTCCCGAGGACGCATTCTTGCCCTGGCTGGACAATACCTGGGGCGATACCGCCAAAGCCATCTTTAATAATTGGCTGGGCTCGGTCTACCAACTGACAAATGTCATCCGCCATGTTCCCTTTGCCGATTCTGTCGATCCCGACAATCCGCTGGGGATTCTCTAGCGCGCGGCGCCAGTCCGCCAGCGAGACGGAAAAGAGACAGCATGTCGCCCCTGCTTACAGCCGAAGACTACCTGCGATTCCCCCGCATCGAACCCGACTTTCGCTATGCCTACGGGGGTGATTCGCAGCAATTCGGCGAACTGACGCTGCCGCGATCCTCGCCGCCTCACCCGGTCGTCATCCTGGTCCACGGAGGCGGCTATCGCGAGATCTACGACCTGAGCCCGCTGGGGAGCCTGGCGGCGTCGCTGGCCGATGCCGGATTTGCCGTCTGGAACATCGAATATCGCCGGCATGGAAACGGCGGCGAATTTCCGCAGATCTTCCTCGACGTCGCAGCGGCGGCCGACCATCTGCGGCAAATCGCGGACGCGCATCGTCTGAACCTGGATCAGGTCATCAGCATGGGACATTCGGCCGGCGGACATCTGGCGTTGTGGCTGGCCGCGCGCCATCGTATCGAACGCTCAAGCCCACTATTCGCAGACAGGCCTGTTCCCGTCCACGCAATCCTGGCGCTGGCGCCCTTTGCGGATATTGGACTGCTTGCGTCTGGTGAGTCCCCGAGCGACGCCCTGCTAGCCATCATGGGCGGCATGCCGGCGGAGGCGCCTGACAACTACAGCAATGGCTCCCCGCTGAGCTGCTGCCTATCAGCAAACTCCAGACGATCATAGTCGGCAGCGAGGATGCCGGCATCCTGGACAACGCGCGCGCTTACGTCGACGCGGCAACCGCATTGGGCGATGAATCGAGCCTCACTGTGCTGGCGGATGCGGGCCACTTTGAAGTCGTTTCTGTGCAGTCGCCGGCCTGGAAAGCGGTCCGGAGCGCCCTGCTAAACCTTCGCGCCCAATTTGCGACATAATCCAAGTTGGGATACGATAATTCTTGTTAATTATCCGTTTTTCGCGATCAGAAAGTCGAAATCATGTTCAAGCGACTGGCGCATGTTTGTATCGGGGCGATAGATTTGGACGCGGCCGAGCGCTTCTACGTCGAAGCCCTGGGTTTGGAAAAGGCATTTGAGTTTATCCGCGCTGGCCGGCGCATCGGCTTCTATATTAAGCTGGGAGAAACAACCTTCCTGGAAGTATTTGCGATAAGCGACGCCCCCAACAATAGCGACGCGCTCATCAAACATTTCTGTCTTGAAGTAGAAGACCTGGACGCCGTCATCGGCAGGCTAAGCAATCGCGGCGTTGAGGTGTCAGCCAAGAAAATGGGCGCCGATAATGCTTGGCAAGCCTGGATCACTGACCCCAGCGGCGTCCGTATTGAGATGATGCAATATGGCGATACCAGCACTCAGTTTACGGGGCGTCCCGTAATCCTGGACTAGCCGAAACAGCGCGGCACAGTTAGCCAGCAAGCGCTGAGTCGGCTGCAATAGAGCCTCTCTTTTAAATCAGTATGTAAAAGCATTTATCGTGAAGCTGAGCATTTCTCAAACAGTCGATTCTGAGTCATTCTCGCCGCATGATGAATATTATGCGCGGACGGTCGTCGTGCCTGTGGGCAGGCCGGATACTGCCGCTGAAATGCTGCGCATCGCCGGCGAAATGGTGCACCCGGCACACGGCCTGGTGATCGCCCTGGTCATTTCGCTGGGCGATGCCGAGCATACCAACAGAGTCAGCGATCAGGTCAACCAGGTCATTGAAGATTTCCGCAACACTGACGCCGGCCACCGCGTAGAACTGGTGACCGAGATGTCGGCCAGCATATCGCGCGGCATCCTGGATGTGGCGCGCGAGCGCAATACGGATGTTATCTTGCTGGGCGTTCAGCGACCGACACAAGGCAGAGTGAAGCTGGGAACGGTCGTCGAAAATGTGATCGAGGCAGCGCCCTGCGGCGTACTGATTTACCGAAGCGCTGTATCGCCCCATTTTGATCGCGTTGTCGTGCCGGTTGACGGCGGCCTGCCCTCCGTCATCGCCATGAAACTCGGCGTAAGCTTCGCCTTGCAGCACAGCATTCCACTGCGCCAAATGAGCGTTCAGTTCGATTATCATTATGATCCCGAGCACGAGGCGGCCATCAAGCGCTACGAAGGGCATCTGCCGCGCAACAAGGACCTGAAGCCAAAAGCAGTGATCGGTCGTAATCCGGCGCCGGAAATCGTGCGCGGCATGACCTCGGACGACTTGCTGGTCATGGGCTTTTCGCAGAAGACTGACTTTGAAAGACACATCATCAACGATCTGAGCAATCAACTGCTAAATACCGCGCCGGGGCCGGTAATCATGATCTCGCAGATCGAATGGCACCGGGGCATTCGCGGCGCCATTGAGCACGGGATCGCGCGGCTCAACCCGCAGTTGACCCTGGTTGAGCAAAACGAGCTCATCTGGAGCGCGCAAAAAAACGCCAGCAGCAACCTCGACTATACAGTCATGATCGTGCTATCGGCGGCGCTGGCCACCCTCGGCCTGCTGACCAACAGCGCTGCGGTGATCATCGGCGCCATGTTGGTCGCGCCGCTGATGTCGCCGCTGTCGAGCTTTTCGACCGGCATGGCGACTGGAATCTTGCACCTCACCCGCCGCGCCAGCGTGACGCTCTTCGCCGGGGTGACCCTGGCTCTGTTCATCTCGATCGTGATGGGGGTCCTGCTGCCGATCGACACGCCGACCGAAGAAATGTTGGCGCGCGGCAGTCCCAACCTGCTGGATGCCGCCATTGCGCTGGTATCGGGCTGGGTCGCGGCTTATGCCACAGCGCGCAAGGGCATTCCCGCCGCTTTGGCCGGCGTGGCCATCGCCGCCGCCTTGATGCCCCCGCTCTGCACCATCGGCCTGGGCATCGCCCTGCGCGATATCGACCTGGCCTTCGGCGCGAATCTGCTCTTCCTGGCCAATATCGCCTTCATTATTGCGGCGCAATACATCACCTTTTTGTGGATGGGCATGCACCCCAGCGAAGATCGCGAAGGCGCTTCCCTGAATCAGTCGCGCGCCTGGTGGTTGGTGCTCTTCGTCACCACGATCATCTTGCTGCTGGTCTTCGCCCGATTGAGCACGCAGGCGGTCGACGAAGCGCATATCCGCGAGCGGCTGCAATCCGAAGCCTTTCACGGCGCCATCGTCGTTGAGTATCAAGTCATTACTTCTGTGCCGCTCGAAGTGCTGTTAATCGTCCAGTCCGACCACCCCATCACGCCGGAAGAAGTTACAGCCGCCCAGCTGCTAATTGACGATCTCTATCAGCAGAATGTCGATCTGACGGTCGTTGCGCGCCAGGTCATTCTGCCGCTTGATCCCTTGGCCGAAGTGGCAAGCGCCGCGCTGCAAGAGACGCTGCCGCGCGCAAGCATCAGCGATGTGACGGTAATTCGGGACGAGGGCGTCCGGGTGCGGGCGAATGTTCTCGATTCGCAAGCGCCTTCCAATGCCGCTCTTGCAGCGGCGCAAGCTATGATCAGTTCGGCGGCAGATTCAAGCGTCGACCTGATAATCGCCTTTCAACAGGCGATCCAGATCAACGGCTCGGTCGTCAGCGACGATCTGGAGCCCTAACGAGCCTGGTTCCCGTTGCGTCAAGCGTCCGCTTCCAGCGCCTTTCGCATTATGTCGTCTATCTTGTCGTCTCCAGTCGGCAGCCATTCGGCGCGAACTTCGGAACCCGCCTCGACCAGCAATGCTATGCTCGCCGGGAAATCGCCATCGTCGCGCCAGCTATGATTCCGTCCGTAGAGGCAGGTGGTCAAAGGCGTGCCATCGTAATGGTTGAGCCAGGTCAGCGGCGGTTCGTCATCGGCCTCCAGCAAGGCGCCTATCACATCGGCGAAACCGTGAAAAGCGGCTGCATGGAGCGGCGTCATCTGGTCGTCATCGCGAATGTGCAAGTCAAAACCGAGCGCTGCCATTAGCTTGACGGAATCGACCTTATTCGTCCAGGCGGCGTGGATCAACTGGCGGCGGTCGCCGTCTTTCATTTGCGCCACTATGTTTGGATGCGCGGCCACGATGACCTGCGCCGCTTCGGAATTAGCTTCCGCGCAGTGCGCCAGCAACTTGACATCAGCCGGGCTATGCTCCAGCAGCAAGGCAAAGATGTCGTCGCGCCCGTATTCGAGGGCCGCCTGGTGCGGCGACAAACCGGCCGCGTTGAAGGTATAAACGTATTGATGCGAGCCGTCAGCCGGGGGCGTCAATTCGTAGCCGGCCTGATTGACGCGCGCGCGTATTGCATGAGGATTTGCTTGCAAAGCCTTTGTGACTAAATCCAGCTCGCCCAGGATGACCGCGGCGAATATATCGACTTGCGCGCCCCGCGCTACCAGTTCGCGCGCAGCATCCAGGTTCTGCTCGCCCAGCATCCATTGAAGCGGCGTCGAGGCATGGTCGAGGTCGCGCGCTTCCAGGTCAGCGCCCCGCTCCAGCAGCCAGTCCATCACTTCTGCGGCTCTGGCGTAGTGCAAAGGCGTCTTGCCATCGCCGCCGCGCTGATTCACGATCGTCTTGTCGCGCTCGTAGGCCGTTTCCAGCCAATCCAGCCAGCCTTGCTCGGCGGCCGAATGCGCCGTGATTTCCGCGCCGCGGTCGATGAGTTGCTGCGCAGCATCCGCCGATGCGCCCTCGAGCAAGTGAAAGTCGCCCGCCCACCACTGCGATTTCGCCCTGATGTCGGCGCCGTGTTTGAGCAGCACGTCCACCACATCAGTGTGCTCTTTGGCGATGATCAGCGCCGTTGAGCCAAACCAAAAGTGCGGATCGTCCAACGTATCGCGCAGCTTGGGATGCGCCGACAGCAGCTCGTCAAGTTTCTCGGCATCGTGCGCGTAGACGAGCTGTTTGAATTGCGCCAGCTCATCGCCGGATTGCAATTCGTCAAGTTTCGCCCGCAAGCGCAGCTCGCCCCAGCTCTGTACGCCTTGCTCGCGGGCGATGACGGTCCGCGCGTCGCCAAGCGTCAGCGAGAATCGTGCAGCCTCATCGCGCTCGCCGAATTTTACCTGTGGCAAATGATCATGGACGCGGTCGATGGCTTCGCTTTGACCTCGCACGAATTCCTGCAGCAAGTTTTCCGCGGCACGCCTATGATCTTGGATGGTCTGCGACTCAGTCATTGGTAGCGTCCCCTGGCTCTTGGTCAAATACGGCTCGTCGCAGCACCGCCAGATCGACATTGCCACCGCTGACCACCAACGCGGTCGCCCGGCCGTCCGCGGGAATAACTTCGTGTAGCGCAGCCGCCACCGCCACCGCCCCGCCGCCTTCGACCACCCAGCCGGCCGCTTCAAGCATATAGCGCATCGCCGCCGCCATCTGCCTCTCAGACACCAGCACGATGTCATCCACGTAGCGGCGACTGATCGGCACAGTGATCGAGCCGGCTTCGATATCGCCGGAGAGCGCATCGGCCAATGTATCCCAGACCTGCGGATGCTCCGCCCCATGGAAGACGTTGTACATGGCCGGCGCCGACAAGGCGTTGACACCCAGGACTTCGATAGACGTGTTGAGCTGCTTGACCGCCGCCGCAACACCCGCTATCAAGCCGCCGCCGCTGACCGGTACGACGACCCGCTCCACCTCCGGCAGTTGCTCCACAATCTCCAGCCCGATCGTTCCAGCGCCGGCGATTACGCCCGCATCGTTATAGGGCGAAACCCACGTGCCGCCTTCAGCGACCCGCCGCAGGGCCTCGGCTTCCGCTTCGTCATAGTTGTCGCCGAAAACGACCGCCTCAGCGTCATAACGCTGAACGTTCTTGACCTTCTTCTTCGGGGTTGTCTTCGGCATCAGTATACTTGCCGAGGCGCCGGTCAGATGCGCGGCGTAAGCGACGGCCGCGGCATGATTGCCCGATGAGGCGGCGATAATGCCCCGTTCTCGCGCGTCTTCGGGCAGCGAGAGGATGGCGTTCAGCGCGCCGCGTACCTTAAAAGAATGCGTTTGATTGCAATTTTCCAGCTTGAGCCAGATATTTCTGCCCACGTCCGGCGCTGCTTCAAGCGCTGTCGGCTGTAGAAGCGGTCGCAGGCGGTGCTGCGCGCGGACGATGTCACCCAGCGGCAAGTTCATCAGCGCCGCTTATACACCGATGCTGCGCAAGTAGTCGCGGTTGCGCTGCGCCGATTCCCGCGGGCTGCCCATGCCGGGCAATACGTCCTGCTCAACCACGATCCAGCTGTCATAGCCGATTTTTTCCAGCTCGCGGAGTAAAGCGGGAAAGTCGACATCGCCTTGGCCCAGCTCTGGGAAGATGCCTTTGCCTACTGAGGTCGGCCCGTCCCATTCGTGAAGCCGCGACTGCTCTTGTATCTTGGGGTCGCGGTCTTTGAAGTGGACGTACCAAATCCGCTCCGCGAATTGCCGAATGCCAGCTATCGGATCGCCGCCGCCAAAGGACCAGTGCCCGGTATCAAAGACCAGGCCCACGACCTTGTCATCGGTCATATCCATCAAGTGCGCAGTCTCGTCCGGCGTTTCTATCCAGGTGCCGGTGTGATGATGCAAGACCGAGCGCAAGCCGGTTTCGTCCATCACGCGGCGCGCGGCCTGGTCGGTACCCTGGGCGAACATCCGCCAGCCGCCTTCATCAAGGCTCATCTCCGGCGTGATCCGTCCCGAATTCAAGCTGCGCATAGGATTGGTGTAGGGGTCTGGACCCAGCACCACCAGCGCATCGCTGCCGCCCACGGCCGCAAGCAGCTTGGCGGTGCGCACGCATTCATCAGCGCTTTCCTGATGCCGGTCCTTGTCCTGAAAGTTGACATTGACCCAGGAGCCCAACATTTTTAAGCCGCGCTTGTCCAGCTCTGCGCGCAGTTCGTCGGGGTCGGTCGGCATAAAGCCCCAATCGCCCAATTCCGTACCGGCATAGCCGGTTGAGGCGATCTCGTCCAAAACACGCGCGTAGTCAAAGCGTTCGCCCTCGATATTCTCGATAATGCCCCAGGAGCAGGGCGCATTCGCCACTTGCATCATGTTTCCTCCGCCGCCGCGGGCAGCCTCGCCGCTGACCTTGAGATCACTGGAATCCTGCGGCAGAGTATAGCAGTTTTCCTTGTCGCGGCAAGCATCCTCGGCGCGGGCGCAGAGCAATCGCACCACTATTCGGAAAATGCTTTGAGGATTTGCCATCGAAGCTTATCGTTCCGCGCTGACTGTAATCGCTTGCGCCGCAGGCTGATTTTTTTGGGGTGTTTTTTGAGCAAAGCCAAGGCGATATGCTGTAGCACAGCGAAATTTTCTGGGCTATGTCCTACACGAATACGGCTGTCGTCTTGCCGAAAGGTCACATCCAAGACCCGATGGAGTTTATTTTCAATGTGCCAGTGCGAACGAATTATTCGCTGGAGTTGATTGGCATCCTTCCCTTGTAAAGAGGAGATAAAATAGCGCGTCTGCGTGTTTTGCCACTGCCCATCCAGTAATTGGGCATGTTGGACGCGGACTAGCGACTGCAAGCGCGTCCAGCCTTCTTGCTGGCTTAAGTCATTCAAGACAGCGGCATCGGTCATCACTTCACAGACCCGGCGCTCGACACGACCACGCGGCTTGCTGATTTCTTCGTTGTGACTATATTGACCTATCAAGCGCGGATGGCGGTCATCCGCATAAGCGAAAAGGGACTGGGCTGCATCGTACAAACTGCCCTGATTTTCCTTTAAGGCTATGACATAATCCGCTCCGTGCTCGCTAACAATAGACTTCACGATGTCTTTCTGACAGCCCATCGCGTCCAAAGTCACGATACAGCCTTTCAAATACAGCAATTTCAGCAATTCGGGAATTTCAGGTATCTCATTGCTTTTCGCGTCCACAGCGCGCTTGCCCAAGACCAAGCCGGCTTCCACTGACCAGGCATGCAACAGATGCAAGGCGCTCTTTCCTTGCCTACGATCATGGCTGCGCCGCATCGTCTTGCCGTCTATTGCCACAATATCGCCTTCAGCTAATACTGGCTTGATGCTGCTAATCCAATCTTGGTAGCACAACTGTACCTGCTGAGGGTCTAATAGTTGGAAGACGCGGGCAAATGTATCGTGCGAAGGAATACCGTTAGGCAACTCTAAAAATCCCCTTAACCATTCCTCTTTATCCTCGCCAAAATCAACAATGTCCACCCAGGTCTCGGCGCCGCTGATCACCGCGCAGATCGCGATGATGATGATATCCAGCAACGGGTGTAATTGACCATGTTCGCGACGCGGATCTTCTAAACTGGCAAAGGCCTCCGCTATGCCACTTGGGCTCATCTCGGGCTCTCCTCATCCGTATTGATGAACCCATTCTATTCACCTTTCATTTCTTGGTGCGATTGCTCTGCGCGCGGGCGCCAATGTCGATTTCGCCCTTTGCGCGTCAATGTCGCGGGGCTACAATTCGCCGGATTGCAGGACACACAAATCACCTTGGAGTAGGACATTCGCTCTATGCGCCAATTTGAACACAAGAAACTTTTTCTGCCGGGACCAGTTGAAGTCCGCCGCGAGATCCTCGAGGCGCAGACGCAATGGATGATCGGCCACCGCAGCAGCGAATTCGCCGAACTCTTCGCGCGCCTGCAAGACAAGCTGAAGCGCGCCTTCTTCACCGACAGCCGCGTCTATGTCAGCGGCTCCTCCGGCAGCGGCCTGTGGGAAGGCGCGGTGCGCTGCGGCATTCGCGACGAGGGCCGCGTTCTGCACCTGACCGGAGGCGCCTTCAGCGAGCGCTGGGCGCAAATCAGCCGCGCCAACGGCAAGCAAGTTGACTGTATTCAAGTCGATTGGGGCCGGGCGCATACACCCGAGATGGTGGCTGATGCCCTGTCCCAGCAGCGCTACGACGCCGTTTGCGCCGTGCACAACGAAACCAGCACTGGCGTCACCAACCCCATTCAAGCGATCGGCGAGGTCGTCAATCAGCATGAAGATACGCTCTTCTTCGTCGACACCGTCAGCGGCTTCCTGGGCACGGAATTGCGCGTTGACGATTGGGGCATCGACATCGCGCTGACCTCGAGCCAGAAAGCCTTCGCCCTGCCGCCCGGCATCGCCTTCGCCGCCGTCAGCGATCGCTTGCTCGAGCGCGCGGCGAGCATAAACAACCGCGGCTACTACTTTGATTTTCTGACACTGGAGAAATCGCTGCTCAAGAACAACACGCCGTCGACGCCGCCGATCGCCTTGATGTACGCCGCCGACAGGCAGATGGACGCGATCCTGGCGGAAGGCATTGAAGCGCGTTGGGCGCGCCACCGAGCAATGCGCGACGCGACGCATGACTGGGCGCTGGAGCGTGGCTTCGGCTTGTATGCGCAGGCGGGCTACCGCAGCGACACGGTGACTACTGTGGACAATGCGCTTGGCATTGACGTCAACGCCATGGGCACCTACATGGAGAGCGAGGTCGGCTACGCCATGGACAAGGGCTACGGGGCGATCAAGGGCGAGACCTTCCGCTTGCCGCACATGGGCGATGTGACCATGGACATGCTGCGGGAGGTCCTCAGCGGCATCGACGCCTTCATGGCGCGGGCGATGCCCCCATCCTCCCCAAAATGAGGGAAGGGGAGACAACGATGGCGAATCCAATGACTTTTCATGTACTCGTTCCTGACAACGTCCATCAGAAGGCGATCGACATCCTTGAGTCGAGCGCCGGGATTCGCGTCACAGCGCCCGGCAAAATGGAACGCGCCGCCCTGCTGGAAGCCGTCGTCGATGCCGATGCGCTGATCATCCGCAGCGGCGTGACGGCTGATGCCGAGCTGATCGCCAGCGCGCCGCAACTCAAGGCCATCGCCCGCGCCGGCGTCGGCGTTGACAATGTCGACCTGGAAGCCGCGACCGCGCAAGGCGTCATCGTCATGAATACGCCGGGCGGCAATACCATCTCAACCGCCGAGCACAGCATTGGGCTGATGCTGGCGCTCTCTCGCTATATTCCGCAGGGCCATCAGTCGCTGGCGGAGGGACGCTGGGATCGCAAAGCCTTCACCGGCGTGGAGCTGAAAGGCAAGACTCTGGGCATCATCGGCCTGGGGCGTATCGGGCAGGCCATCGCCGCGCGCGCCCAGGCTTTTGAGATGAGCGTCATCGCCCACGACCCCTACCTGCCGCCAGAAATCGCCGCGACGCTGGACGTGCCCCTGCTCGCGCTGGACGACGTGTACGCGCGCTCGGACTACCTCTCGCTGCACGCCCTGGTCACGGACGAAACACGCGGCATGATCAACGCTGACTCCATCTCCAGGATGAAGCGCGGCATCCGCATCATCAATGCGGCCCGCGGTGCGCTAATCAACTCGACTGACTTGGCGGCTGCGCTGCGAAGCGGAATCGTCGCCGGGGCCGCCCTGGATGTCTACGAGCAGGAGCCGCCGCCCGCCGACCATCCGCTGATTGGATTGCCAAATGTGGCGCACACCCCTCACCTGGCCGCCAGCACCTCCGATGCGCAAGTGACGGTGGCGCTGGAAGCGGCGCAGTTGATCGTCGATTACTTGCTTGAGGGTAGACACGCGAACGTATGCAATCCGGACACGCTGGAAAGCTACAGTTCCTCGAAGGCAATCCCGCGATAGACTTGTTCGAGTGGGAGTTCACAACCGAGCATTGCCAGCGAAATGACATCGGCAGGCTCGCTGAATACCTGACGCTGCCAGTCGCTATCGCCGCGCTTATACAGCTCGGCGCGGAGGCGGTGCTGGTCGACGATGAGGCAGGCTTCAACAGACGGCACGGAGAAGTAGTAGCCAAGCTTGTCCGAGCGATCGCGCGCGATGCTGGAGGGCGATGTCACTTCAAGCACGAAGCAGGGATTCATCAAGTTATACTTGCTGGCGTCCCGAAAGAGGGGATCGCCGCGGATGATTGACATATCGGGATAGACATAACGTGTGGGGCTGATTTGCACGCGCATGCCTTCGGTTCGCATGGCGTATCGCGATAAATCGAGACCGCTGAAGAAGCCATAGATAATGTTCATTATGATTTGGCTGTGCTTGTTGCTGGCTCCAGTCATCTCAATGAGTTCTCCGTCGATGTACTCGTACCTCTGCTCCTGCTGCAAGGCCCAAGCAAAGTATTCTTCCACCGCCATGAGTTGTTTCGTTTGGATCGCCATATTCAACCTCAGCGCATCTCTTCTCACCAATATTATAACGCGCCCCTTCCATTGTGTCATCGACAGCCGGGGCTGCCGCGTTAGGGCCGCGCGGGGCTGCCATCGGGCAGGCGCGTCTGCGTCCCGTCCTCGCCGATACGCAAGTGACGGTCGCGGTTGAAGCGGCGCAGTTGATCGTCGATTACTTGCTTGAGGGTAGACACGCGAACGTATGCAATCCGGACACGCTGGAAAGCTACAGTTCCTCGAAGGCAATCCCGCGATAGACTTGTTCGAGTGGGAGTTCACAACCGAGCATTGCCAGCGAAATGACATCGGCAGGCTCGCTGAATACCTGACGCTGCCAGTCGCTATCGCCGCGCTTATACAGCTCGGCGCGGAGGCGGTGCTGGTCGACGATGAGGCAGGCTTCAACAGACGGCACGGAGAAGTAGTAGCCAAGCTTGTCCGAGCGATCGCGCGCGATGCTGGAGGGCGATGTCACTTCAAGCACGAAGCAGGGATTCATCAAGTTATACTTGCTGGCGTCCCGAAAGAGGGGATCGCCGCGGATGATTGACAAGTCAGGATAGACATAGCGGGTGGGGCTGATTTGCACACGCATGCCTTGGTTACGCAAGGCATATCGCGATAGATCGACCGCATTCCCTAATGCCAGAATAATGTTCATTATGATTTGGCTGTGCTCGTTGCTGGCTCCCGTCATCTCAATGAGTTCTCCGTCGATGTACTCGTACCTCTGCTCTTGCTGCAAGGCCCAAGCAAAGTATTCTTCCACCGCCATCAGTTCTTTTGTCTGGATCGCCATATTCAACCTCAGCGCATCTCTTCTCAACAATATTATAACGCGCCCCTTCCCTTGTGTCATCGACAGCCGGGGCTGCCGCGTTAGGGCCGCGCGGGGCTGCCATCGGGCAGGCGCGTCTGCGTCCAATCTTCGACAATATCCCGGCAGGGATACTGCGCCGCCAAGTCCTCGTCGATATCGATGCCCAGCCCCGGCTGGTCATTGGGATAAAGATAGCCGTCCTCGACAACAGGCAAGCCGGGGAAGATGGCGTAGTCAAGCTCCGAGGGCCGATACCATTCTTGCACGCCGAAATTGGGATGCCAGAGGTCCAGCTGCAAGTTAGCGGCGTGCCCAACAGGCGAGGTATCGCTGGGCCCGTGCCAGGCCGTGCGCAGGCCGTACATATCAGCGACGATGGCCGCATTGCGCGCCGGCGTGATGCCGCCCATCTGACTGATGTGCATGCGAATGAAATCGATGAGGCGCTCCTGAATCAGCAGTTGCCACTCCTGCGGGTTGTTGAAGAGTTCGCCCATGGCCAGCGGCGTGGCGCATTGAGCGCGAATCATGCGGAACCAGTGGATATCCTCTGGCGCCAGCGCGTCCTCCAGGAAGAATAGCTTGAATTGCTCAACGTCCTTGGCGAACTCAACCGCGTGGATAGGCGCCAGGCGCTCGTGGATATCGTGCAGCAGCTCAATCTCTTCGCCGAGTTGCTCGCGCGCGTAAGCGATCATATCCAGCATCTGACGGCAATAATCGCGCGGGTCGTAGTAGGCGCCGGGCGGGGCGTTCCTGGGCTTGACCATAGGGCTGCCCTTACCGCCGTAGCCGCCCATCTGCACACGAATGAAGCGATAACCCTGCTCCATATAGGCGCGCGCGCGATCCACGACTTCCTGCTTGTCGCGCCCGTCAGCGTGCACGTAAACCTGTGCCGCCTCGCGCGACTTGCCGCCCAGCAAATCACAGACGCTCATGCCGGCGCGCTTGCCTTTGATATCCCATAGCGCCTGGTCGACGCCGGAAATGGCGTTATTAAGCACGGGTCCGTTGCGCCAATAGCCCTGCACCATCGACATATTCCAGATCTCTTCGATGCGGTCGACAGCGCGCCCCAGCAAAAATGGCTTCAGATGGCGCTCGATCGCGGTGGCTACAGCGAAGATGCGCTGCGTAAAGGTGGCGCAGCCCAAGCCGTATAGCCCCGGCTCGGAGGTGATAACTTTGACGATGCACAGGCGCGACTTGCCCGGCTGCGTCAAGATGACTTGGATGTCTTGGATGGTGATTGGATTTGGCATTATTTTAGTTTACCACAGAGGAAAACGAGGCAACACAGAGGGCACAGAGAGCACAGAGAAAACTACAGACCCAGCATGGCGCCGCGCCGCTTGTAACCATAGAGCGGCAAGTCCAATGGATCGTCGCCGAGCAAGCTCTCGACGCTGAAGCCCTGAATGACCGGGTAGCTGCCCCAAGCATCGCTGAAGGTGGCTTTGACGCGCTGATTTTCGACCGTACCCAGTTGGTCGCCGAAGCAGACCAGCACGCCGGCCGTCGCCTCGTAGCGGCGCACCGTTTCATGCAGCGCCTTCACCGAGTCAGGACTGACGTTACCACCCTTGACCTGCACGATGGCGTATTCCGGCTTGACCTTTTTGCCCTCGCGCACGGGGAAAAACTTGAGCACGCCGTCAACGCCGCCGTCGGCGCCTTTCTCGCCCGGCTCACGGAACATGCCCTCCGCGCCGATATAGCCGCAGACCCATTTCTCGAATTCAAAGGGGTCATGCCGCGCCAATTTACGCGCTTCGTCCACCGAATCGGGCGTGCCGCGCATTTCGATATCATCTACGTTGAGGTATTTGAAATTGTGCAGGATGCGGTCGCGGATGAGCCCGCTCGAGAACTTGGAGATGTCGATGCCGATCCACTTTCGGCCCAGCGATTCGGCGGCGTGGACGGTGGTGCCGCAGCCGCAGAAGGGGTCGAGCACGGTGTCGCCTTCGTTGCTGCTGGCTTTGATGATGCGCTCCAAAAGGGCGAGTGGCTTCTGTGTGGGGTAGCCCATTCGCTCTTTGCTTGTTGAACCGAGATGCGTCATTTGCCAGACATCATTTAGTTTTACGCCTCTGTTCTCGTCCTCAAGATACACCCTATATCTATTTCCTTTAACGGTGTGCCAGCGCCATCTTTTTCCTTTTTCCTCGTCGAAGTACCCGTAATCTTTCTTTATCCAATCTCCGTAAGGTTCATATTGCAAATTAAACTTAAACTGCCCAGACAATGTGTATCGTAGAAGCACGTCGTGCATTCGCTGAAAGTGCTTTGTTCCTGCTGTCCAACGGCGATAATGCCATATAATTTCATTGCGAAAGTTCTTCCGCCCAAAAATCGCATCCATCAGCAGCTTGAGATAATGGCTCGCCGTCGGGTCACAATGCAGATAAATGCTGCCCGTGTCTTTCAGCACCCGCCGCATGGCTCGCAGGCGCAACGCCATATTCAGCAGGTATGACGCCAGCGATGTACCCCTCGCCCCCCCCCGCTCATTTGTTCTACGTCCTGGGCGAACTGGATGATGGTGGCCAGCGGGCGCGTCCGCGGGTCGCGCTGTAAGTCGTCCAGGGTCTCGGCGTCCTGGTCGCTCCACTTCCAGATGTCGACGAAGGCTTCAACCGGCTTGTGGGTTTTATCGCGGCCCTTGAAGGGCAGGTTGTACTTCGAGTTGGAGTTGAAGGGCGGGTCGAGGTAGATGAGGTCTATTGAGGAGTCCTCAAGAGCATCGACGTCATTCAGTACATCGAGGCAGTCTGCGGCGAATAGTGTGCGGTTCATGTCACAAGAGGTTGTGGCGCAGGCGAGCCAGTAGCAGTGCAAAAGAAAATACCGAATAGCAAAATCATAATGACAGCAAATGCAATTTGTGTTCCAATTATCCACATCACCAGTACACGAGTCTGGCGCTGAACATCGGCTTTAGTCGCTATGGGTGAAGGGGCTCGTTCCACGACTGCCAGTCACTCCAAACATTCCGCCTGTAGTATAGCATAAGTCAGGTGGATAACGTCATTGGCAGAGCAATCGCACCAGAACCAATTATGTGCCGAATGTCACATAAATCTACCACGATGTAGGGGCGACACTGTGTGTCGCCCATGAAAAGAGTGAGAATATCGTGGGCGATTCACAGAATCGCCCCTACAACTCCTCTGCGCCCTCTGCGCCTCTGTGGTGAATTAAACTTGTACAGAGCTATCTACAAGACCCGGCAGCGATTCGTCAATTTGCCGATGCCTTCGATTTCCACGCTGACGACGCTGCCCTCACCCAGGAATTCGGGCGGATTCATGGCTTTGCCCACGCCGCTCGGTGTGCCGGTCAGGATCATATCGCCCGGATTCAACGTGAATGCGCGCGACAAATGCGCGATCAGGAAACTGACCGAGAATATCATGTCGGCTGTCGAGCCATTCTGCTTTTCGACGCCGTCCACTGTCGTCACGATGCGCAGATTTTGCGGGTCGGGGATCTCGTCCCGCGTAACGACTACCGGCCCCAGCGGGCAGAAGGTGTCGAGCCCCTTGGCGCGCGTCCACTGCTTGTCCCGCGTCTGCAAGTCGCGCGCGGAGACATCGTTGGCGATAGTGTAGCCGAAGACGTAATCCAGCGCCTGCGCACGCGACACTCGGCGCGCCGTCCTGCCGATGATGACCGCCAGCTCGCCTTCCCAATCCACCTGAGATGTGAGCGCCGCCTCCCATTCGATGACATCGCCGTCGCCGATGACCGCGCTGGGCATGACGGCGAAGACCAGCGGCTCGGCCGGCACTTCGTTGTTCAGCTCGCGGGCGTGCTCGGCATAATTGCGGCCGATAGCCAGAATCTTGCCGGGTATCAGCGGGGGCAGAATCGTACACTGATCCAGCGGATGGACGATGCCAAGCTGCTCTGCCACGACTCCATCGAGCATAAGTTCGCGCAAGTCGGCGCTGGCAAGCGCTGCTGCCTTATCACCTTGAACCAGGCCGATACCCTCTCCATCGTCATACCTATATCGAATCAGCTTCATGTCTCTGCCTGTCTCCCATTCAACCGCGTCGCGCTAGTCTAGCAAATCGCAGGACGCAAGACTAGCTGGCAGCGCTCTCCGAGACCAATCGGTCATAACCGCGATTCGAAGCGCCGCCGCCCACCGCCTTTCGCAACTTCTGATAAAATGCACTTGTTGCATACTGGACGTGATTCTTCGCGGAGACGCCGATTGAAGCATTTGAGGATTTTCGCGCTTTTGTCGCTGCTGCTGATTCTTGCCGTCGCTTGCAGCGACACGGGCAACACGCCGAACGACGCGACATCGGCCCAGCGACTCCTGCCCAACCTGGCCGCCTATTCAGCCACGGATGTCGACACGACAATCGACGGCGCCTTCGCGGCTTTCGGCGGCGCGTCCTTGCTGAGCGGTCAAGTGGGCATTACGGCCGTCCTCGCCAAAGCGGAACAAATTCTGCAGTGCTTCCAGGATCGCGGCGCGCTGGCGGCCAAGTTTTACCGGCAGCTCGATTCGACCGTGACCGCGCCCAAGATTGGCGGGGCGCTGGTCCTCAATCAGTCGCGCATCAACCAGGAGGTCATCAATTGCATCCTGGGCGGGCAGGAAGGCAATGCCAGCGCGCAGGCATTTGAAGTGGAGCCCTGCGCCAGCGCGGGCTCATTTGAATACGAAGGCGACAATATCAGTTATGTCTATGTCGGCTCGCATCCGGATGTATGCGCGGTGTTCCAGCTGCATTTTGACAACCTCGCTAGCGCTACGGAAGAGCTGGCAACGGCCACACCGGACACGTAAACAGCACAATACGGGAGTTTGCTAATGATTGGATTTAATGGCTTGGGCTTGCATCTGGGCAATCTGTCGCGGCTTTCGTCAGCGAAGTCGCGCTCGCTCAGCGCCGAGAACTTCGACGGCGCCAAAGGGCGCGGCGGTATGGCGGATGAAGGCACGGGCAGCCAGGCCGCGCGCGATCTGGGGCATGGCTGGAAGGTCTCGCCTTCGGTGCGCATCGCGGCCGGCGATACCTTCACTATGGCCGATATCGCCGGTCCCGGCGCCATCCAGCAGATTTGGCTGACGCCCACCGGCAATTGGCGCTTCTGCATCCTGCGCATCTATTGGGATGACAATGAACAGCCCTCGGTCGAATGCCCCATTGGTGATTTCTTCGCCGTCGGCTGGGGCGAATACGCCCAGGTCACATCGCTGCCGATATGCGTCAACCCGGGCAGCGCCTTCAATTCCTACTGGGAAATGCCCTTCCGCAAGCACTGCCGCATGACCATCAGCAATATCGCCGAAGAAGAGATGACGCTCTACTATCAGGTGAATTACACGCTGACAGATGTGCCGGAAGACGCCGCCTATTTCCACGCGCAATTCCGCCGCGTCAACCCCCTGCCCTACAAAGATGTCTACACCATCGTCGACGGCATCAGCGGACGCGGTCATTACGTCGGCACTTATATGGCTTGGGGCGCGAACAACAACGGCTGGTGGGGCGAGGGCGAGATCAAGTTCTACATGGACGGCGATGAGTACCCCACAATTTGCGGTACCGGCACGGAAGACTACTTTTGCGGCTCCTACAATTTTGATCCCAGCCCGCAGCATAACGAAGGCTACGTCACCTACACCACGCCCTACGCCGGTTTCCACCAGGTGATCCGCCCCGATACGGACTACAAGACACAATTCCGCATGGGCATGTACCGCTGGCATATCATGGACCCCATCCGCTTCGAAACCGACTTAAGCGTGACCATGCAGGCGCTGGGCTGGGGTTACAACCGCCGCTACCTGCCGCTGCAAGACGATATCGCCTCGGTCGCCTATTGGTATCAAACGCTGCCGCAGGCGCCCTTCCCGGCTTTGCCCGAGCGCGATCAGCTGCAAATCATCTAGCGCGGCAAATCTCGTCATAAAGCCCTTCATAGCTGGAAGCCGTCTTCTCCCAGATGTATTGCGCTTCAATCAGCGCGCGCCCGCCCTGCGAAAGTTGCTCCCGCAGCGCCGAATCGCCCAACAGTTCAATTGTCTTCGCCGCGATGTCGTCGACGCCGGCGACCAGCGCTGTCTCGCCGTCGCGGACATTGATGCCGTCCACGCTTAGCGGAGTCGCCGCGACCGGGATGCCCATCGCCAGGGCTTCCAATACTTTGTTTTTCAGACCGGCGCCGATACGCAACGGGCAGACGAAGACGGTCGCTCGCGCCAAATACGGCGCCACATCCGGCACACGCCCAGTGACTTCTATGTGATCTCCGGCCAGGTCGCGCAGCCAGGCGGGCGGATTGGCGCCAACCAACTGCAAGCGAGCGTCAGGCAGCGCCCGCCTTACTTGCGGCAGCACCCGCCCCGCCAAAATTCGCGCGGCGTCTTGATTGGGCGCGTACTCGTAATTGCCCACGAAAAGCATCGTACAAGGATCGCGCCCACATTCGAGCGGTCGAAAGCGCTCACGCTCGATGCCATTGGGGATGACTTCAATCTTCAGCGCCGGATTTAAGCCGAGAAGCAGCGAGCGATCGGCGTCCGAGATGACCACGGTCCGGTCGAAGGGCGCGAACATGAAGCGCTCGAAGCGCCTGACCAGCGGCAAACGCAGCCGGGCGCTCCAGTCGCCCTGCGCCGCGGCTGACTGCAAATACAGCGCGTATGATTCGTAAGGCGTGATGACATTGGGGTGGTCAGCGAATAGCGGAAAAAACTCGTAGACACTGACCGAGCCGAAGCAGTGAACCAAGTCGTATTCATGCCGGCCCAAGAAGTCGGCGATAGCGCGCCATAAAGGCGGACAGAAACTACGCTCGGCCGTCTCAGCGAATCGGGCTGAGCGACCGACAAGACGGCGCAGATAGGAAAGGGAGTCGCGAGCCGGCTCTCGAATCAGCTCGATATGCCGGAAGTAAGCGCGATAATTGTCCACTTGATCGGGATCATCGTCGCGATCATAGAGCGCCAACATGTCAATGATATAGCCGCGCTGCGAAAGCTCCCGCGCCAAGTGCCAAATAATCAGCCGGTCGCCCAGATGGAGCGGATAGGGCGGGCAGCGCGAAATGAGGAGGATTGTTTTCATAAATCAGCCACTGCGCATAATGGCATCCGCGCTGTACTTGAAGCTCTAGCCTATGCCCATACTACATCCCAAACGCAAAATACCCGCCCTGTGGACGAGTATTTCTTGTGCCGAGACCCAGACTTGAACTGGGGACACCCGCATTTTCAGTGCGATGCTCTACCAACTGAGCTATCTCGGCATCCAGCCCTGATTTGGCAGCGGGAATTGTAGAGCGGCCGCCGCCGAATGTCAAGGTGAGAGTGACGTCCCCAGCCAATCGCGAATGAGGCGCGCAGTCTCCAGTGGCGCCGCCTGCGGGAAGAGATGTCCCTGCCCTTTCATTTCGTGAAATGCCGCATCCGGCACAAGCGACTGTGCCCGGAAATACGACATATCGGGAAAGGTATTGCTGTCTTCAGCGCGTATAATCAAGGTCGGCGCCAGATTATTCAGCTTGGGCAAGTCCTGCCAGATGCATTGATACACCGTTGAGAAATAGTGCGCCTCCCACTCCGGGCTCCATGTCAGCTCAAAGCCAGCGCCGTTTTGGCGGGCGCGCAGACCGTGTTCGACATACAAGCTCAGCGCCTCCGCCGGCCAATCAGCGAAGATCGGCTTCTCGCGAAAGCGGCTGTAGGCGTCCTCGCGGCTATCGAAGAATCGTCGCCTGCGCCTAGCGCCTTGCACCAGCGGCATGTCATCGATACGGCCCGCTTCCCGCGCCCTGGTCAGCATGTCGAGCGTAGCTTGCGGCAGCAGCACCGGGTCGAGCATGACCAAAGCCCGGAAGCGCTCCGGTTCCTTGATCAGCGCCAACATCGACAGCACGCCGCCCAGCGAATGTCCGAGGGCGACGATGTCCTCGAGGCCAAAGCGTTCAAGCCCTCGCAGCAGATCATCAGCGGCATCGCGCCAACTGCGAAGCGTGGCCGGCGCGGCTTGATCGCCCCAAAGCGCGCGCGGCGGCAGGCTGATCGAACGAAAGCCCTCCAGGCCGCGCAGCAGGGGCAAGTAGGTCTGCAACGGGAAGCCGTTGGCGGGCATGATATTAAGCAGCGGGGCGCCAGCGTCGCCGGTCAGTTCAATCAGGGTCTGCGGCATGATTAAACCTGATTCATGCTAAGCTACAATTCGACTCGACGCGGTTCCCTTGGCCCGATTCAGGGAGGTTCGACATGATTGATCGCTCGATTGTCTTCACAGTTGGCGCCGCTCTGATTTCTCTGCTGGTGATTTTGGAGTTGGTGCGGCGGCGGCGTCTGAGCGAGGAATACTCCTTACTCTGGCTGGGCACAGCCGTCGTGATGCTGATCCTGGGTCTCTGGCGCGATCTCCTCCATAGTTTGGCGGCATTGGTCGGCATCTATGACCCTTCTAATTTGCTTTTTCTGCTCGCGGCCTTCTTTATGCTCTTCATTCAGCTCTACTTCTCCACTGTCATCACCAGGCTTACGCAGGAGAGCAAAGAGTCGGCGCAGCAGATCGCCCGGCTACGATTTGAGTTGGAGCAGCTACGCGGCCAGCAGATTGATGACGAGAACAACCAGGCCGATCAAAGCGCCGATGTAGATCACTAGCTCGGGCAAATGCAAGCGCAGCGGATTGCGATCCAGCTTGGCGAGATCACGTACGCTGCGAACCGGCGCGCTCGGCCGAATCAGCCGCGGACCGATGCGCCAGGCCAGGACGGCCCCGCCGAGCATGCCGCCGATATGCCCCCAATTGTCAATGCGCGAACCCGGCAAAAATCCGATCAGCAAGTTGATGCCGATTAGTATGGCCATGTGGCGCAACTGCGCGCGCGCATTGACATACACGCCGCGATGCTGATAGAGATGCACACCTTGCGCCGCGAAGATAGCGAAGACCGCCCCCGACGCTCCCACTGACGCGCCGCCAAGCCCGCCCAAAGCCAGGCTGGCTGCCGAGCCGGTCAAGCCGCCCAGAAAATAAATCAACAGGAAGCGCGCCCGCCCAAAAATCGGCTCGACCGTCTGGCCGACGATGAAAATCGCGTAGCTGTTGAAGAGCACATGCGCCAGGCTGCCATGCAGAAACATGGCGGTGAATAGCCGGTACACCTCGCCATTGAAAACCACCAACTCCGGCAGCAAAGCCCCGCGCAAAAACAGTTCCCACTCCAGCTCCGGCATAAGATAGCCGGCCAGGAATATCAGCCCGTTAAGCGCCACGAGGGTATATGTCAGCAGCGGCCGGTCCACCAGCCGAGCAGGCTTGCGCTTGGGGGGCGCCGGCGCGCGTACCCTGCCTTTCTGATTAAGCGGATGATCGGATTCGTCGCGGTTTTGCATTGATTGTTCTCTCTGTCTGGCATCGCCAGCATGATAATCGACAACTGTCAAATTTGCATTGGAGACCCGCCAAAGCAATGGCGCTTAATGATTGTGAATCAACATAACAAATGCGCCGCAATTCATGATATGCTTATTCTAATGTTGCTTCAATGTGCATATAATATTGAGTGTCGAGGCGTACAAAACAGGGAACAGGAACTAATGTCCGATCATTCTATTGCCGATATCATGATCGTCCCGGAAGAGATTTTATGCGAAATGCACGAGGAGGGCGATGCCTGTGATGTGCTCGTGCAGATGGAAGACGGGACGGTATACACAGCTTTGTTCGCCACATTGTCATATATTCACCGACAACTGTCATTAACCTGGATGGTTACAGAATCGATACCAGAGACGCCGCCCGTGCGTTACGCCGTTTTGGATACTCCGCATATCATCGTTGAACAACTGCAACCGGAGATCATCGAAGATACGATCGACAATCTGGTCGCGCAAGATGTCTTCGAGAGTCTCTTCACCCGCGTCACAGAAGACGAGCGAGCCGATCCGCGAGACCCTCCCCCGCAAAGCAAGCTGGCCACCCAGGCCATTGCGCAAGCGGTCATTGAAGAAGTGCTGGTTCTGATCGACGACTAAGCCTCAAACCAGTAGATTATTCCCAGCGCGCTTATCAGGCTTCCGCGGCTGCCCCTACCTCTGCACTTCCATTCTCCGCTATAATTTCCAGCGTTTGCCGCCTGATGCGACTGCCAGGCTCGGCAGGAAATGAGACTCGACCTGAGGACAAACGATGGCCGAAGAACGCTACGAAGACAGTCAGCTATACAAGATCAGACATTCCGCTGCCCACGTAATGGCGGAAGCGGTGCTGGAACGTTTCCCAGAGGCCAAGATCGCCATTGGCCCGCCGATTGAGGATGGCTTCTATTACGACTTCGACCTGCCGACTGCCCTCACCGAAGCCGACATCAAATGGGTCGAGAAGCGCATGAAGAAAATTCTGTCGCAGCGCCATAACTTCACCATGCGCGAAGTCAGCCCGGCCGAGGCCAAAGCGATCTTTCACGATCAGCCCTACAAGCTGGAACTCATTGACGACTTGGTAAATGGCCGCGTTGACGACAACGGCAAAGCTATCAGCGACCCGGCGGACAGCCTGACGATCTATACGCAGAATAAATTCACGGACCTCTGCCGCGGGCCGCACGTTGACAGCACCAAGGACATCAATCCCAAAGCGGTCAGCATTTCGCTGCGTCCGCCGGCGGGAGCGTATTGGCGCGGCGACGAAAAACGCCAGCAGCTTACGCGCATCTACGGCACGGCCTGGACCAATCCCGCTGAGCTGGCCGATCACCGCGCTCGCTTGCAAGAAGCGATCAAGCGCGACCACCGCGTACTGGGTGAAAAGCTCGATCTTTTCATCATCGATTCGATGGTGGGCAAGGGATTGCCGCTCTGGCTGCCAAATGGCGCGACCCTGCGCGACACGCTGGAGCGCTGGCTGCGGGACATTCAGATCGAGCGCGGCTATCTGCCCGTGGTCACGCCGCACCTGGGCAATATCGAGCTGTACAAGACTTCCGGACACTACCCCTATTACGCCGACAGCCAATATACGCCGATAGACGTCGACGGCGATGAGTTCCTGCTGCGGCCCATGAATTGCCCGCATCACTGCCGCGTCTACACCAGTCAACCGCGCTCTTATCGCGATCTGCCGCTGCGCTACGCCGAATTCGGCACGGTCTATCGCTATGAACAGTCGGGCGAATTGCGCGGCCTGACGCGTGTGCGCGGCTTCACCGTCGATGACGCCCATCTCTTCGTCCGGCCAAATCAGTTGCTGGAAGAGTTCAAGGGAGTCGTCCAGTTGATTCAGCACGTATTCAGCTCGCTGGGCATGACCGATTTCCGCGCCCGCCTCGGCACCAGAGACCCCGACAGCGACAAATATGTGGGCGACAACTCGCTCTGGGAGGCGGCCACCGTCGCCATCATCGACGCTTGCGAATCTTTGGGCATGGATTATCAGCTGGAGCCGGGCGAAGCGGCCTTTTACGGGCCCAAGCTCGATTTTATCGTGCGCGATGTCTTGAAACGCGAATGGCAGCTGGGCACGGTGCAAGTCGATTACAATTTGCCGCAGCGCTTTGACCTGGAATATGTCGACCGCGACAACGAGCGCAAGCGGCCGGTCATGATTCACCGCGCGCCCTTCGGCAGTCTGGAGCGCTTCATCGGCATCTTGATAGAGCACTTCGCCGGCGCATTTCCGCCCTGGCTGGCGCCCACGCAAGCCGTCATCATTCCCATACGCGAGAGCCACAACGACTACGCCCGCGAGATCGAGAGCTTTTTTAAGTCGCGCGGCCTGCGCGTCAAAGCCGACCTGCAAGACCGCAATATGCGCTCGAAGATCAAGCAGCACCGGCGCATGAATATCCCCTGGCTGCTGATCGTCGGCGACCGCGATATAGAGAACCGGACTGTTAGTGTGCGCTTGCGGAGCGACGAAGACCTGGGCGCCATGCCGCTTGATGACTTCGCCAATGCCGCGCAGGATAATATCCAGTCGCAGGCGCAGGAAATCATGCTATAGATGTTGTGACCTAGCTTGGAATTTGAAAGCTCGATGCATGTGTGAATGAAATCTGCCTAGGTTCTGTTGATATTTAGCATTGGCATTTTCATAAATGTGTAAAATAGTCTTATGACAAGCATAAGACTAGCTGACGAACAGTGGACGAAAATTCGGGATTTCCTGAAGCAAGACCCAAATGTTTATTTGGGTAACGAGGCCAATTGCCGCCTGTTCGTTGAAGCGGTGATATGGATATGTCGCAGCGGCGCGCAGTGGCGTTTGCTCCCAAGCGAATACGGCAAATGGAATTCGGTTTACAAACGCTATGCCGGCTGGTGCGAGAATGGCGTTTGGGAACGGATGATGGCAGCCTTCGCCGATGACCCGGATATGGAAAATGGGATAATCGACAGCACGATTGTACGTGCTCACCCCTGTGCCGCCGGCGCCCAAAAAAAGTGAGGAGCAAGCCTTGGGGCGCAGTCGCGGGGGTTTCAGCAGCAAGATACATGCCGCGGTTGATGCTTTGGGCAATCCCTTGCGCTTCCGCTTGAGTCCTGGCCAGGCTCACGACATCAATCAGGCCAAGGAGTTGGTGGAAGGCTTTGCCTTTCAGCGAGTTATCGCGGATCGGGGCTATGCCTCTCAAGAATTTGTGGACAGCTTGCTTGAAAGAGGCATAGAAGTGGTGATTCCACCGCATCCGCGTGCCAAAGAGCAGCGAGAATACGATAGATGGCTCTATCGCGAGCGGCATCTGGTGGAATGTTTCATCAACAAAATCAAACATTTTCGCCGTGTCTTTTCTCGATTCGAGAAACTCGATTCATCTTATCTTGGTTTTCTGCACCTTGTCGGTACACTCATATGGTTACGATAGAATGTCAACAGAACCTAGTCTCCGGGAAGCAACCTGTCCGCTTCTCGTAGAAGCTGCACGATCTCGCCGTCGCTGATATCTGTTTGCTCCGTCTTTGCGTAAACGGAAAGCATAGTTGCTTGGTCGGGCGGATGAATGCAGTATATGAATCGATATCCCATTCCGGGGCCGCCCGGCACTGTCCTGTTATTTCTCCGGACTTTGAATACGATGCCATCGTATCCCGGAATCGCATCACCGGGAGTTCGACCAAGGGAGATTTTCTCCGCAAGCAAAATGGACTGCTCCAAAGCAGTCCTGTATTTCTTTTCAAGTCTTTTCAGTTGTCGCTTGTATCGCTGAAGGCTATAGACGGATATCCGCATTTTCTTCTACTTCTTCACGCGCCAATTCTTCAGCGATTTCGCGGTGCATTTCATCAACTGGCTGTCCCTTGCCGCCGGACATGACAAAGCGGTATCCCTCGCTAATATCCTCGAGGATTTCTTCCTTAGCCGGTATATCGAACGCGCTTCTATCCGCATCGCGCGCGTCATCACGCAATTCGCTACTCGGTGTCGGCCTATTCTTCGGAGTCATGGCTAAGGTCCTCCCTTCCCAGATGATATCGTATTCGGAGTCGAAGCCAAATCGCTTACCTCTTTCGCAGCGCGTGGCGCAGCAGCGCTCCAGGCAGGATTCGAACCTGCGACACTTGGTTTAGGAAACCAATGCTCTATCCCCTGAGCTACTGGAGCGTTTGCGACCCTCCGTCATTATATCAGACATGAGTCGGCTCTCAAGTCCGCGCGCTGCTCGCGCAGAAGCACTGTCGGCGCTTTCTGAAAACTGCCTGCAAGTCGCGACTTAACAAGCACGAAAATGACGGATAAAATCCCGCAAAGGCTATAGCGTCGCCGATTGATTTAAGCTAACATAGCGTTAGTTAAGCTCAGATGTATTCGTTTCGCTTGCGACTGGGGATAGGCGCAGCGCGAAACTGGCAAGGAGACGTCAAATGACCCACATCATCACGAGCCTGTGCCTGCGGGATGGCGCCTGCGTAGAAGTTTGCCCGGTGGAATGCATCATCGCCGGCAAACCCGAGAACGAATGGCCCTGGTATTTTATCGATCCCGACACTTGTATCGATTGCGGCGCCTGCATCCCGGAGTGTCCCTTCGAAGCCATATTCGTCGAAGAAGAGGTCTCGTCCGAATACGAGATGATGGAAGGTCAAGAACGCTTGCCCTTTGACACCAAGGTGATCATCGAGCACGAAGAAGGCGACATCGTCGATCTCACGCCCGATATCGCGCCGAATTACGACTTCTTCACCCAAGGCCCGGGCTACGACGCGCTCAATATGTAACTCGACCAACTGCGAACGCGCTAATCTGTCGGCAGTGAAGCATCCCTCCTGACGCTTAGTCCCGCATTTCGTTGATGGGAATAGGGCCGCCTAGGAGGGATTTTGTATTCCTCGCGCCCGCCTGGGCGAGATCAGCCCGGTCACCAGACCGACGCTGAGCAGCACAACCAGCAGACCGATGATGATGCCCGGGCTGATGCTCTCCCCCAGCAGGATCGCGCCAAAAACCACGCCGAATACCGGCACCAGCAGCGTCACGGTTAGCGCCTTGGTCGGCCCGGCGCTGATGATGAGATAGTAGTAGAGCTGGTAGGCTACGGCGGTGCAAATAACGACCAATCCCAGGGTCGCCCATAGCGCCTCCATCGGCGGCGCTTCCTGCGGCAAATCCGCCAGCGAAACCGGCGCCAAGATGAAGGCCGCCGCGATCAGCTGGCCGCTCGACATTGACATATTGTTCAGGCCAGTGAAGGCGCGTTTGGCGAAGACGCCGCCGACCGCGTAGCTGAAGGTCGCGCCCAGCAGCGCCAATGTGGCGGCGATGACGTCGGCGCCCAGCGTCATATCACTGCCGCCGACTGTTATCGCCACGCCAATGATGCCGAGCAGGGCGCCAATCAGCTTGGCGGGCGTCAGTTCCTCGCCCAGACCGACCGCCGCCACCAGCGTGGCAAACAGCGGCGTGGTCGACATCAAGATGGCCGCCATCGACGCGGTGACCGTCAGCTCGGCCCAGGCGATCAACGTAAAGGGCAGCGCCGAGCCCAAAAATCCCAGAACAATAAACTTGCGCCAATGACCCCGTATATTCAGTCGCTGACCGCGCCAGCGCGCATACGCGACCAGGATCAACCCGGACAGCGCGACGCGCGCGAACATAAGGAAGAGCGGCCCCATCGGCTCAACCGCGATGCGAATGAAGATGTAGGACGCGCCCCAGAAGGCGCCCAGCGTGATCAGCGCGGCTAATTGCACTAGCGACAAAGTTTTCACTCCAGAATCTCTGATCGCCGATATTGTAACAGAGCGTCAAGCCAAGCCACGCTCCGAATCTTGCGCGCCTGCCCATCTGACCAGAGGCAACCTGCCCAAAGGTCTAATATCAGCCCGCCGGATTCCGTTGCAGAATAAACATAACGCAAATCAATTTGAGGAGAACTCTGTGTCAAACACACTGCAAGACTTTTCGAACGATATGGCCGACCTGGTCGCGGGCGCCGCCGAGGGCGTCTTGCGCGTTGACGCGCGCCGGCGCATTCCCGCCAGCGGCATGGCTTGGGCCGAAGACTTGATCGTGACCGCGCATCACGTGGTCGAGCGCGATGACGAGATCAGCATCGGCTTGCCTGATGGGGGCCGCGTCAGCGCCGAGCTGGTCGGCCGCGACCCGCGCAACGATTTGGCTCTGCTCAGAGCGGAAGCCGCTCTGCAGCCGGTGGCGCGGGCCGAGGCCGAGTTGCGCGCGGGCAACATAGTACTCGCCTTGGGCCGCCCGCGTATGCGCGTCAAAGCCTCGCTGGGCATCGTCAGCGGCATCGTCAATCCGGCCCACTCTAGGAGGGGCAGGCGGCGCGCTGCCAAAGGCCGGCGTGAAGCTCCACGCAAAGGTAAAGGCGGCTGGAAGAAACAGGCTTGGAAGGCGGGCGGCTGGGAAGGCCTGCTGGCGGGCCGCATCATCCAGACCGACCTAACCATGTACCCCGGTTTCTCCGGCGGGCCGCTGCTCGGCGCTGATGGCGCGGTCTATGGCCTGAATACATCCGGTTTCGCGGGTGGCGTCAGCGTCGCTATTCCTGTCGCCGTCATCGCCAAGTCGGTCGCCGCGCTGCTGGCTGACGGCAAAATCCAGTCCGCCTACCTCGGCATCGGCCTGCAATCGGCGCTGCTGCCAGCGGCGATGGCTGAGTCGCTGGGCCAGGAAGCCGGTCTGCTGATCGTCTCGGTCGAGCCGGATAGCCCGGCGGCCGCGGCCGGTCTGCTGGTCGGGGATATCCTGACTGCGCTGCAGGGCGAGCCGCTGGAAGATGTCGCCGAGCTGCAGATGCTGCTGGCGCGCCTGGATGTGGATAGCGAGATCGCCTCAAGTTATGCTCGCGGCGGGGAATTGCGCGCGGGCAGCGTGGTCGTCGGCGCACGGTAGGGCACGGTTTATCTACATCACCCCCGGCCCCCTCTCCGAAGCATCAGAGAGGGGAGCTTAGGCAGCGCCAGCCGACTTGAAGAGTCCGATGGTCATCAGCAACGACTTCAATTCATCCAAGTCCGCTAATATCGAAACCAGCTTCCCTCCATTAATATGGGGGGACTGAGGGGGTAGACTCGGGGGCAGAGCGCCCCTACACATCCGGCGGCTCGATCTCGCGCTCCAGCGTGATTTCCCGTATTTCGTGCTCCGCCGCCACTTCCAGCGTGACGAAATAGTTGAATACATCGATGAAGCAGAGCGCTTCCTCGCCTTCGCGGCAGTAGTAGAGCGTCACGTCCGCCATGACGAAGCTGTCCTCCGCGCTGAGTTGCAGCGGGATGCTGACGCTGTCGCCGCTGACCGCCGCCGTCGTCTGCTGGACCGGCTCGCCCCAGGTCACGCTGACCCGGCTGTCGATCAGCGGATTGATCTTGAATTCTGCCGGCAGCTTAAAGCGCAGGTTCAGCGCGGCCTCGCCGGTCGAGATCTGGTGTGTGCCAGCCATGATGATCGACTTATCGCCGGCGTTCCCGCCCAGCAGCGTCAGCCGCGAATCGTCAATTATCAGCGCTTCTCGATTCTTGAACTCGATGGTGTCGACGATGCCAGCTGCGAGGTCAATCGTGCGGATGACGTGATTATTGGTGTCCGCCACGTATACGATGCCATCGGCGTAGCTCAAGCCGCCGGGTTCGTCAAACTGCGCCAGATGCGATGCGCCGTCCTGGTATCCGCCCGAGCCGCCTTTGCCGAACAGGGTATGCGTACTGGTCTCGCCGGCGCGCACGATCTTGATGCGGCTGTTGTAGGTATCGGCGATATAGAGGTTGCCGGCCGCATCGCCATCGACGCCCAGCGCGTGCTGCAGCCGATTCACGCCCAATTCGCCGTCAATATCACCGAAGTCGAAGAGGCTGTTCTCTGTCGTGCCGGAGCCGACCGTGACCAGGTCCCTCTCAAAGTCGGCCAGGCGGATGGTGCTGGATTCGCTATCGGCGAAATAAAGTTGGCCGGCGCCAGCGTAGTAGAGTCCGCTGGGCTGCGCCAATTCGCTGTCGGCCAGGCTGACGTCATTGAGATTGGCCTCGCGCCCATTGCCGACCGACGGGTAGAGCGCCGCCGTCTCCGGCTCGTAAATATAGAGCTGGTGCGTGCCGGCCATGGCGATGTGCAGGCGTCCGGCATCGTCCAACTCGACATCCCAGGGGCTGCGCAGCGAGACGCCCAGCGCGTTAGCCACGCTCCTCCCAAATTCAATCCGGCTGCGCCCCATGATGCCGTTGCCCGCCAGGGTGATCACTTCTCGCGCCGCCAGGTCGGCCGCGCGTATCGCATGGTTGTTGACATCGGCGATATAAAGCAGGTCGCCGTCCAGCGCCATGCCCTGCGGCTTGTCGAAGGTCGCGCTGTCAAAGCCGCCGTCGTCGAATCCGCGCGCGGACGTGCCGATGATATCCAGCACTTCGTATGTGCTGAGATCAGCGATCACGATGCGATTGTGGCTGCTGTCGGCGATGAAGAGGCGCTTGCCGGCTTCGTCCGCCAGCACCTTGCCCGGATACAGCAGGGGCGTGCCGGGGTCGCCCGCGCCTTCCAGCGCCAATTCGAGCGGCGTCCGGTCAATGATGCCCTCGTCGAGGTCATCGTAGTAGCCGATCATGCCGCTGAGATAATTGTCAAAGGCCTCAAAGGGAATCTCGCCCGATTGCCGGATGACGGCATTGCCGCGCGGGTCGATGATGCCGACAGTGGGCCAGGCGTTCACGCCCCAGCTGTTCCAGACGGCAAATTGATGGTCGTTGATCACCGGATGGTGGACTTCGTAGCGCTGCACGATCTGGCGCAAGTTCTCAGTCTGGCCTTCGGTCTCGAATTTGGCCGAATGTACGCCGATGACCACCACTTCTTCGGCGAATTTCTGCTCCACCTGTTCCAGAATCGGAATGATATGCAGGCAGTTGATGCAGCCGTAAGTCCAGAAATCCAGGATCACGATCTTGCCCAGCAGTCCGTTCATGGTCAGCGGATTGTCGACGTTGATCCAGTCGAGGTCGGCCGGGAAATCGGGCGCGGCGGCCTGCCCTTCGTATAACTCTTGCGGCGAACGCTGCGCCTGCGCCAGGCCGCCCAGCGCAATCAACATCAGTAGCAGCAATGACAATTTCTTAAACATCTCTGCTCTCCTATTCCATAACAAAGAGAGCATAACATGGATGCTCTCTTTCCTTACCCGTCTTATTCAATTTAGGCGGCAATACTAAAGCAGATATGACGGAATCCTTGCCGATGTATAACGCATGCTGTTGCCGGCAAGCCTCGTCTCAGCGTTGGTCGCGCAGCCGCTGCATCAGCCCTTCGCGATTGGAGCGCGCGCAGGGGTCAATGGCGTCGTGGGTCAGCACGCGATCAAATTCACGCAGCGCCGCCCGTTCGTCGCCCAGCGCCGCGTAGATCATGCCCAACTCGCAGCGTACGTCCCTCCGCGCCGGATCGCGCTCCAGCCCGCGCTCAAACATGTCACGCGCCCGCTGCCACTCTTCAACCTGCACGTAAGTCCGCGCGTGGAAGAAGAAGTCGTCCACGGTCAATGGCACGTACATGGCCATCATGCGTATGACGGCGGCCTTGCGATTTTGACGCGCGCATTCGTCTTGTGGATCCACCGCCAGAATGTGGTCCAATTGCGCCAGCGCGCCCGAATAATTGGCCCACTTGGTCAAAATCATGCCCAAATGACAACGCGCCGCCCGATGTTCGGGGTCGATTTCCAAAGCCGCCAGAAAAGTGTTCGCCGCCGCGTAACGCTTGCGCGCGGACAAGAACGCCAATCCGCGATCAAACGTCGCCTGCGCCGGCGAGACCGAATCTGCGCTGTATTCCTCCGCCGCCGGCTTGCTGGAGCGGCTAAACTCCGACTGACTTCGCTCCCCGCAAATATCGCCGATCTCGTGCGCAATCACGCGAAAGAATTGCACTGACGCCCGCGCATAATCGCCGAGCGCCTTATAGGTTCTGCCGAGACTACAGCGAATATCAAGACGCGCCGGCGCCAGCTCGACGGCCGCCGATAATGCCAGCGCTGCCGCTTTCAGGTCATCCTTTGCGCCGTACAATTCGGCCAGAAAGACGTAGTCGTCAGCCGTCGCGCCTGCCGCGTTTGTCACTTGCAGCATCCAGTGTATGGCCGCGTCAATGTCACCGCGCTGGCTGGCTTGCCGCGCCAATTCGCGCGCATCCGGCACAGCATCCGCTGCCTGGTCTGTGATCCGCGCGCTAAGCACTACGACGACTACAGGCCTGTTTTCCGGCGCTGGTGACAGCTCTCTGTTATAGTCGATTCCCCGCCCCTTTACGCCATGGTACCTGGGCGCCGTCTCGTAAGGCGTAAGCCACTCCGGCATCACGAAACCACTAGCCGGCCCGCTTGAATCCGCATGCGCTGCGCGAGCCAACTCGGCCCGATCCAGGTAGTGCCTGGCGGAATGGGCGTCGCCCAAGTTGGCGTGGATGCGACCCATTAGCGTCAAAGCCGCAAGATTCGCCGCGTCAACCAGCAGAGCACAATGCAAATGCGTCTGCGCCCCGCTGCTGTCACCGCGATTAAAGGCCGCGGCGCCCAGCTCGCCATGATTGCGCGCCGGATCGCATAGCGGCTGCTTCGGCGAGTCCCAAGCATGGCCGGCGCTCTCTATGTCTTCATAGACATTCTCGATCAGAATGGGAATGATCGGATCGTCAGGGTCTTCCACAAGCGCGCAGTCGTAATGCTGCAAGGCCCGCCCGTAATCACCCATATCATGCAGCTGCACAGCGCGAGCATAATTTGAAATGCTGAAATCGCAGTCGGATTGAGCCAACCCCGGTGACACTGCGCTGGCCAGCAGCAAGAAAACGATGGGCAGTAAAAGCATAGGTCTATTCACAATGATCACTCTTTCGCCATGTTTCCGTGCCTCGATTTTACTCCGTCAACGACCGGCGGCGCAAGTTTTCCAACTGGTAGAGCATGTCGGATTTTTGAGGCGCTCGCGGATGCAAGTCACTCAGTCTGCGCGAGATGCGCCTATGCCGACAAGAATTCCTCCGTCAGCGGCGGGCGCGGGTTGCCGGCGCCGTCCACCAGACCGTAGCCGTTGTGCATCCCCTGCGCCCAGGCGTACCACAGCAAGGTCGCGATCCGGCCCGGATACTGCGTCTTGAGATAGCGCACCATATCGGACGCGTAGCGCGCGATTTGCCCAGCCGAGTCATCGGGACGATCGAGTACGCCGAACTCGGTGATCCATAGCGGCTTTTCCGGCAAGACGCCACTGTAGGCCCAGACCGATTCGTCAATATGGCCGAACCGCGAATAAAACGGGTGCCCGTTAACGCCGCGCCCGTAGGGATGAAAGGCCAAGCCATCGGGCACGACATCGTCCGAGAGCTGCCGCAACATCCGGCGGGCGTAGGCGCTGCCCCGGACCGGTCCGCTGTTGAAGCCGGCGGTGATGATGTTGACTTTGCTGTCGGCGCTGCGGATGGCGCGGTAGACCTCATCAAACATCATGCCGTAATTATCCGCGCTCATCCGTACCGAAGCGGCGCCGCTTAACGAGTCCGGCTCATTCCAAATCTGCCAGGCAGCCACCAAATCGCGATCGGCCCATTGCGCCGCGATTCTGCCCATCATGTCCGCGAAGCGCTGGCGCAGCAGCCGCCACTTGGCAGCCGTCATCTGCGACCAGGGCCAAAATTCGTTCTTGCCCTCGCCGTAAGTCTGATGGCTGGTCGCGAAAATCACGCGGTAGCCGGCGTTGCGGTAGGCTTCAACCTGCGGCAGATAACGCTGCAGCGCCGCATTGATATCTTCCGAGCCGCGCGCGTTGGAAACGTTGTATCCGAAACGCACCCAGCCCAGATCGCCCAATCTTGCCGGCGCCGGACGGCCCAGCGGGTGAAATACGTCCAGGTTGACGCCCACTGGATTGACGCCGGGGAACGCTTCCTGGCCCTCGTCGAGCGTCGTTGCGCGCAGCAGCCAGGCAGCGGTGTAACCTTCAACACCGGTTATCGAACTGACCTTGAGCCAGCTGTTCTCTACGCCGATCTTTTCCATGGCGCGCCCGTGGTGTTCGTATGACTCCAGCAGATGCCAGCTGTAGACCCGGCCCACGATGCTGGCGAACAAGCTGGGCAATTTTCGCACGCGCAGTCCGTCTGTGACGGGACGAGCGCGCAACTGCGGAATATAGATATAATCGCGCGGATTCATTACATTGTCGTAGCCCAGTAGCGTAAGGCCCCTGTCCGGCGGATTCTGCACGGTTAGCGAGAGGCGATCTCCAGAGGACTTGGCGATAATCTGGCCCAGCGCCAGCTGATCGCCTACCGAGACCAGCGCGTCTTTGACCCCGTCGTAGGTCGTGATAAAGCGTTCGTCGTCCACCAGCGTCTCGACTTGAACGCTAGCGCCAGCCGCGTTTATCACCTCGCCCGCCGCCGCGCAGATCACATTGGCGTTTTCTTGCGACAACAAACTGATGCTGCGGCGCAGGTCGCCTTTTTCGACATCGGCGTTGAAGCGTTCCAGCAACGCCATCGGTCTCGCGCTGGTGGGCCATTCGAGCACGAAGCGGCTGAATATATGCTGCGGGTCGTTATCCGCCTCGCCGTAGCGATCGTCCGCGTCCACACGCTGGCTGACGACGCTTTCGAGTTCAGCCGGCGTCTGCGCGTCGATGACATCGACCATCACGACCGAGGGGTATATGCGGCGGATATGGACCAAGGCCGAGTCGTTCCACCAGGTGAGCGGCGCATTCACCGCGCTGACATTGCGGAAGCGATTGAGATTGTTGCCGGCCGGCGAACGCACCACCGCCACCCGTTCAAACTTGGCCAGATAGGGTCGCAGCACCGCCAACCACTCATAAAAGTTGTGATCGGGCAAGACGAAGGCATGGGAGATGACAGATTCAGAAGGCATAATTGGGCAATTATCCGGAGGCTCGACTCATTTGTTTACACATAAGGCCCTTGTATCATGGCATTCGCCGTCAAACGGCAGCAAATAGTCTCCCATGCGACCGTACATGCAGCCGCTCCATGCTGCGGCAAATCACGTATAATACATTATATGGCGCTTGCCGCTTCCCGATATGAAAGAGCCGCGGCCATTTGAGCGCGACCCGAGGGCGCTGAATATGCAGCTGGACAGAGAGAAAACGATCAAGCTTGTCATCGTGGTGCTGGCGACTCTGGCGGCGCTGGCGGTGATGAGCACCATGGTGCAACTTATACAGACCATTCTGCCCTTCCTGATAGTTGGCGCGGGTGTATACGCCGGGTATCGCTGGGTGCTCAGCGACGCGCCGGCGCCGACCAGCGAAGAAGTCGAAGAGCAAGCCCGCGGCGTCTTCAGCCGTTTCCGCGGCGCCAAAAAAGCGGTCGAGACGACCATGAAAGTCGGCGACGCTTTGGCGGACCTGGGCGAGACCGCCGAGCCAAAAGAACGCGGACGCAGGCGTCAGGCCAAAGCCCCGGCGGAATCAAAGCCGGCCGAGACTGTACAGCGCGCAGAATCCCCCGCTGAAGCAGCGCCGGCAGTCAAAGCGACCCGCGTTGAAAAAGCCGAGCAGGTGAAGCAGACGCTTGACAGCGACCCCAAGGGCGCGATCGAGTTCAAAGACCAAGATGTCGTCATCAGCACCGATGACATCATTCAGCCCGATATCTCGCGCTTGGAAGAGAAAGAAAAAGAAGCCCCCAAAGTCACCAACAACGTCCTGGCGCAGATCGAAGAACGCCGGCGGCGCCTGGAATCCGGAGAGTAAACCGAGCCAGCCCCTTAGTCCTTGGACGCCATGGCTTGGTAAACGGGCCGTAAGGCCTGGTACATATCGCCGTAAATCGTGAGTTGGCGCTGATAATGCGCGTTGTGCTGGGCGCGAGGCCTGAAAGTCTTGCGAACCTTGATGAGCTGCTCCGCCGCCTCGGCCAAACTGGCGTAAACGCCGGTCGCCCAACCCGCCAGCATGGCCACGCCCAGGCTGGCCGCCTCCGAGGTATGCAGGACTGACACGGGCAAGTTGGTGATGTCGGATTTGATCTGCATCCAGCGCTCGGAGCGCGAGCCGCCGCCGATAGCGGTCAAATGGCTGATGTCCACGCCAATCTCATGTAGCCGGCGAAGCACGAGCGCCTGCTCATAGGTCAGCCCCTCAAGGATAGCGCGAACAATATCGGCGCGCCTGGTATCGAAAGTCATGCCGATCAAGGCGCCGGTAGCGGTCGCATCATCATGCATCGTGCCGCTTCCCACGAAATATGGCAGCAATAGCAGCCGCCCCGGCGCATCATCGGTCTGCTCGACGATGACATCATATATGTCGCGGCCGCTCGATTCCGCGATGGCGCGCTCCGCCGCCCCCAGCTCATCGCGATACCAGCGCAGCAGACGCCCGCCGGTCTGATTGCCGCCGAGGGTGATGAAAAGCCCCGGAGCGGCATGCGGATAGCAGGACAGGTGATAATCCAGCATCTCCATGCGCGGACGAGACGTCACTGTGACCAGAGCCTCGGTTGTGCCGATTGACAGCATAGCCCGTCCAGGCTCCAGCACACCGGCCCCCAATGCGCCAGCCGGCTGATCGTGCCCGCCGGTGACTACCTTTACGCCACTTTGGAAGCCCAGATCGTCAGCCAGGGCGCGCGGAATCTCGCCAATGACTGTGCCACTCGGCACTGGTCGCGCCAATTGATCGCGCCGCAGCCCACCGGCTGCCAGCAGCTCATCCGACCAGTCGAGCTTGTTTACATCAAAGGCCAGAGTGCGCGCCGCCATGCTGTAATCGATGACCGGCTCAACCCCCAGGCGATAGGCGACGAAATCGACGTAACAGAGAAATTTCCAGGTCCGCTTGAGAATCTCCGGCGCGTTGTCGCGCCACCAAAGTATCTTGGGCAATGTATAGATCGTGCCCATCGGCTGGCCTGTCAACTGATAGATCCTCGCCGCGCCCAACGCCGTTTCCATTTCGGCGGTCTGCTTACGGTTGCGGCTGTCCGAGCTGATGGGGCTGTTCGCCAGCACCGCCCCCTCGCGCGTGATAGGCGTCATCGCCTCGCCCTGCGACGAGAGCGACAGCGCGCTCACCGGGTCGCGCGCCAGCTGCCCGTTGACCTCTCGCAGGCAGTCGCAAACGAAGTCCCACACCTGGTCAGGGTCCAACTCGTACCAGCCCGGCTGCGGGCTGATCAAGGGATACTCGCGCCCGGCTTGCGCCAGCACCGCGCCGGCTTCGTCGAAAGCAACAACTTTGCAGCCGGTCGTCCCGACATCAATGCCCATCAAGCTCATAGCTGCGCTATCCCCTAACCGCGCCCGAGGTCATCGTCACCAGCGCCAGGATAAATTCGTTCCAGGAGGTCATGAATTGCCAGATGATGACCACGGCCACGGCCGGCCAGCTGACCGGCATCATAATGCGCCAGTAGACGCCGAAGGGCGTGCAGCCATCGAGGATGGCCGCCTCTCCTTGAAATACTAAGATTTGTTTGGGTTCAGACATACATTTTGGACTGCTTCGCGATGTCCTCCTTTCGCTTTACGCTGTGCGCCAACAGCGCGCTCAACCGACCAACATGCCGTGATAGCGTTCCGGTATTTGCTGCGGCTCGCCATGCTGCAAGGCCATGTGATAAAGCTGCGCAGAAATCTCCACCATAACCGTACAGTGAATCGCCTTGGCCAAGCTGTCGCCGATCGCCAGCATGCCGTGATTGGCCCAGACTACTGCGTTGCGGTCACCCATCACCTCTAGCATATCGTAGCCGAACTGGCGCGATCCGCTGGGCGCGAAGGGCATCACCGGCACCTCGCCGCGCACGTCAATCAGCGTGCCGACATGCAATGGCGCGATGGCCTTGTGCAGCACACCGAACAAGTTGGTGTATATCGGCTCGGCGTGGACAATGGCCGCGGCATCCGCGCGCCGCTCGTATACCGCCAGGTGTACTTGCGATTCGTGCGACGGCTCGCGCTCGCCGTCGATGACCTCCCCCGCCAGATCCAGCACCAGCACATCATCGGTCGTCAGTTGGTCGTAAGGGAAGTCATGCGGCGTCATCAGGACGTGCCCGCTCTGCGGATCACGCAAGCTCAAGTTGCCCTGCGTCAGCGGCACCAAGCCGATACTGGCCACCTGCGCCGCGCCTTCGACCAGTTCCCGCTTAAGCCCGCGCATGTCTTGCGCTGCCGTCATGGATTCTCCCGTTGATTTTTCTTGCTGGCTGGCAATGTCTCCTATGCCGCAGATTCTACAAAGTCGCGCTAGCGCTGTCAAAAAGTGGCGCTGCCTGCAACCGCAGGCACTGGCTATCGCTATCACATGGCCGCTATGCTAGCATGGCGCGATTCTTCTTCAGGCAGGCGACCAGTCTTATGCGAAACAGGCGCGGGCTATTCATCGTCCTGGTCATGATTTTCTCGGCTGGCGTCACGCCGATTGTCATTCGCATTACGCAGAGCGAAGGCATGCCCTCGCTGGTCATCGTCTGGATCCGCCTCTGGCTGGTCTCCATCGGTCTGGCGCCGCTGATCTGGGCCCGCTACCGCAAAGAACTGACAGGCCTCACCCGGCGGCAAGTCTTGCTGTCCTTTATCGCCGGATTCTGGCTGTCGCTCAACCTGCTGCTGCTCTTCGCCGCGCTCGAATATACCAGCGTACTGATGACCAGCGTGCTGCGCCGCACAACGCCCATGTGGATCGTGCTGCCGGAGATCATCCTGTTTGGCGTGGTATTCTCGCGGCGCTTCTGGCTGAGCCTGGTGGTGACTCTAGCGGGTGTGACCATGGTGGGCCTCGGCGGACTAAGCGCGGTTGAAGCCGGCAGCGACCCGCTGCTCGGCGGCGCAATGGCACTGTGCGGATCCTTGTGCTTCGGCGCCTACTTGCTGATTGGGCGGCAGCTCAACAACCTGATACCGCCCCTGCTTTACAGTTTCCTGGTCTTCTTCAGTTCCGCGCTGGTGACCTCGGTCTTCGTCATCGCCACCGACACGCCCGTGATCGGCTATTCGCTCAACGGCTACCTCTGGGCGGTTGTCGTGACGATTCTGGCGCAAGTGCTGGGCCACGTCTTTATGAATCTGACGCTGCAATTCTTCACCGCCACCGCCGTCGCCATCATTTTGCAGGTCGGCGTCGTGCTCAGCGCCATCATCGCGCTCTTCGTCTTCGGCGAGATTCCGTCCTTGCTGCAAGTCATCGGCAGCGCGCTCGTCATCTACGGCGTCATCGTCACAACAATGGAACAGACCAAAGCCAAATGGAAACATCGGCCGCAGACTTAACGCCCGCGGTGAAATTGCATCTCTCATCCCGGCGCAAAATGCGGTAGAGTACGCCGCAAATTAAAGCGCAATCGAAGACTGGAGAATAATCTATGAAACTCGAAACCCAGGCCATTCATACCGGCTATGAAAGCGAGCCCACCACCCACGCGGTGGCGGTGCCGATTTACCAGACGGTCGCCTACGAATTTGACGACGCCCAGCACGGCGCCGACCTCTTCAATCTGGCCGTGCCCGGCAACATATACACCCGCATTATGAACCCCACCAACGATGTGCTGGAACAGCGCGTGGCAGCCATGGAAGGCGGCGTCGCGTCTCTGGCGCTCAGCGCGGGACAAGCCGCCATAAACTATTCGATTCTCAACCTGGCCGAAGCCGGCAATAACATCGTTTCCGTACCGCAGCTCTACGGCGGCACTTGGACCTTGTTCCGGCACATGCTGCCCAAACTGGGCATTGAAGTGCGCTTTGCCGAGGGCGATGGCGCCGATGACCTGGCGAAATTGATCGACAGCAAGACTTCCGCCGTCTTCTGCGAATCCATCGGCAACCCGGCCGGCAATATCCCGGACCTGCAGGCGATCTCGGACATGGCGCACGCCCACGGCGTACCGGTCATCGTCGACAATACCGTGCCCACGCCCGCCCTCTGCCGCCCGGTCGAGCACGGCTGCGACATCGTCCTGCACTCCATGACCAAATACATGGGCGGCCACGGCACCACCATCGCCGGCATCCTGGTCGATGGCGGCATCTTTGATTGGGAGAAACACGCCGAGCGCTTCTATATGTTCAGCACACCCGAGCCGAGCTATCACGGCGTCGTCTTCACCGAGGCCATGGGACCGGCCGCTTATATCGCCCGCGCCCGCGTGGTCGCCCTGCGCAATACCGGCAGCGCGCTCAGCCCCTTCAATGCCTTCCTCATCCTGCAGGGCTTGCAGACGCTCTCTTTGCGTATGGAACGGCATACGGACAACGCCCTGGCCGTGGCAAAGTATCTCGAAAATCACGCGCAGGTCGAGTGGGTCAGCTACCCCGGCCTGGAAAGCTCGCCCTATTACGATTTGGCGCAGAAATACACCGGCGGACGCCCCTCCGCGCTGCTGACCTTCGGCATCAAAGGCGGCTTTGATGAAGGCGTGAAATTCTACGACGCGCTGAAGCTTTTCAAGCGCCTGGTTAATATCGGCGATGCCAAGTCGCTGGCGGCGCACCCGGCTTCAACTACGCATCGTCAGTTGACGCCGGAAGAGCTGGAGGCTTCAGGCGCCACACCAGATACCATCCGGCTCTGCATCGGCATCGAGCACATCGACGATATCATCGAGGACCTGGAGCAGGCAATGGCGGCTGCGCGCTAGTGGAACAGCTGACTCTAGGCATTCACAATAAGAAAGTTGCATGAAAACAGGGGCGGCGGAAAAGTTGCCCCTGCATCGGCTATCACGTCTCGGTGATGTCGCTAGTCGGAAGCCCGAATAGCGACTCTTGCTGAAGATTCGGAGCAAATGCAGTTCTACTCTTGGCGGAAGCCCATCGGCGGCTTTTCGTAGGGCACTTCCAAGTGCTTAATGATTGCGAGCAGCATCTCGCGGTTCTCGACGATTAGATCACGATTATTGGCGACGACTTCGGTCAAGCCCAGAACGGCGCTCTCAAAATCATCAACTTTATCCATCAGACGATTCTGCGCGCCCCTCAAGCTGTCATATTCATTATCAATCCGCTCAAACCGGATATCGCGAGTTGCCATGATCCGTCACTACCCTTTTGAAGCAATCAACCAACTACAACAATGAGTATACTTGCTTTATCCTCTATGGTAAAGTAGCCGGCAATGAATCTCATCGATTACGCCAGCATTTTGATTCGCCGCGGCTGGATTATGCTGCTGCTCGGCATCATCGCCGCCGGCGCCGCCTTCTTTTTCAGCCGCGGGATGGACCCGATCTACCGCGCCACGCAGAAGGTGCTGATCGTTCCCAGCCGCATCGACTTCGGGCTGACGCAAGCCGCCAAGCAGACGCTCAACAATCACGTCGCCTGGCTCGACAGTTCCTTGCGCGCCGCCGAAGTCATTGACCTGCTGCAACTGGATATGAGCCCCACGCAGCTGCGCGGCGATGTGCGCATCGCGCCCAACCTCGATAGCCAGGTGATTCAGATCGACGCCGAATCCAAGGACCCCGGCCAAGCCGAACGCGTCGCCCGCGAATGGGCGCAGCTGCTGATTCTCTACCGCAACGATCAAAACCAGCAAGCCCGCCGCGAAGACCGCATCTACGCCAGCCTGCAAGACAATCCCGTCACGGTGCTGGCTCGGCCCAACATTAGCATCAACGCCACGGTCGGATTCATCGCCGGCTTATTCGTGGGCGCCATCATCGTCTTCGTGCTGGAGTACCTGGAAAGCGCCATTGTGCGCCGCCGCGAAGATGTCGAGGCTTACGCCGGCTTGCCTGTGCTGGCTGCCGTCCCGCCGACGGATTAAAGCCCTTCCCTGGAGACCAAAATGACCATTAATCTGAGCGCCCCCCCCGTTAATTCTTAATTCTTCTGCTCGCTGGGGAGGGTGGGCATGAACACCCTCTACTACGGCGACTGCCTCACCATCATGCGCGAGAAGATGTCTCCCGAAAGCGTCGACCTCGTTTACCTAGACCCCCCGTTTAACTCCAAGCGCGATTACAACTCCATCTACAAAGACCACACGGGCCGCCCCCTCCCCGACCAAGTCGAAGCCTACACCGACACCTGGTTCCTGGACGCCGAGAAGATGCGGGTCATTAAGACGCTGCCCAAGCTGCTGCGCGAGCATGGCGTCGATGGGCACAGCGCCGACTTTCTGGCCGGCTTCATCAGCGGGCTGGTCAATGTGCAGCCGGATATGGCCGCTTACCTGGCGTACATGACCGAGCGTCTGCTCTGGATCAAGTGGACGATGAAGCCGACTGCGTCGATTTACCTGCACTGCGACCCGACTGCGAGCCACTATTTGAAGATAGTCATGGATGTGGTGTTTGGGAAGAAAGGCTATAGGAATGAAATAATCTGGTCGTATCCTCCCGGTGGCAGAGGGCCAAAATATGCATTTCATAGGAAACACGACGTCTTATTGTTTTATGCTTTGGGCAAGATATCAACATATAATCGTCAATACACACCCCTCAGCGATTATGCAATTTCGAAATTTACAAAGACTGACATAGATGGTCGAAAGTATAAAGAGTATCGGGGGAAAACTAGGACATATTTAGATAATGTTCCAGGCCGCCCTGTGCCATCCGTTTGGACTGATATTCATTCTTTAGGACAAACAATATCGAAAGAACGACTTGACTACGCAACCCAAAAGCCGGTCGCACTTCTCAACCGAATAGTAAATGCTTCGTCTAACGAAGGCGATGTCGTCTTCGACCCCTTCTGCGGCTGCGCGACGACGATTGAAGCGGCTGAAAAGCTGGGGCGCCAATGGATCGGCTGCGACATCACCATCCACGCCATCCGCCGCGTGGCTCGCCGCCGCCTGACTGAGCGCCTGCACCTGCAAGCAGGCATCGACTATGTCATCGACGGCGTGCCCAAGAATTGGGAAGGCGCGCATGAACTGTGGAAGCAAGACCCCTACCAATTCCAAAAGTGGTGCGTCGAGCTGGTCGAGGGTTTCGTCAATGTGAAGAAATCCGCCGATGACGGCATCGACGGGCGCATCTACTTTGATATGCCGGGCGAGAAGGTCTTCCAAAGCATGGCGCTGGAGGTCAAAGGCGGCGAGCATCTGAGCATCAACAGCGTACGCGCCTTGAACAGCGTACTGCAATTCGAGAATATCCAGATGGCCGGCTTGATTGCGCTGAATGCGCCGGGGCAGGTGCAAGCGCGCAACTTCCAGCAGACGATGGCGCTGGCGGGGCATGTGCGCATCGGGGAGCGGGAATACCCCAAGATGCAAATGCTGACGGTGGACGAGATTCTCGATGGCGTCAAGTTTAATATGCCCAGCCCGGCCGGGCGCAGCGGCACCGGCTACGAGCGCGACTTGTTTAACCCGCCGCAAAAGCTGTAGCTAATCGCCCAAGTCCGCCAATATCGCCGACAAAACCTCCGCCTCGATATTCCCGCCCGAGACCACGCAGACCACTTTGCCGCCGCCGGCTTTGCCCGCCAGCGCCGCCGCCACTGATGCAGCGCCCGCGCCTTCCGCGATCACCCGCTGCCGCTCCGCCAGCAGCCGTATCGCCGACCTGACTTCTTGCAGCGACACCAGCAGCGAATCATCGAGCAAGGCGCGCGCGCGCGGCCACATCTCCGGCAGTACGCTCTTGCCGCCGATGCCGTCCACGAAGCTGGGCCGATAATCCACCGCGACCGGCTCTCCCGCCCGCAGCGATGCCGCCAGTGGCGCCGCCGTCTCCACCTCGACCGCGTAGATTCGCGTATCCGGCTTCAGCGCGCGTATCGCCGACGCGATGCCGCTGCTCAGCCCGCCGCCGCCAAAGGGAATGACCACGGCGTCGACATCGGGCATATCATCCAGGATTTCCAGCCCAATCGTGCCATTGCCCGCCATCACGTCGGCGTTGCTCACCGGATGAATGAAAAGGCCCTCCAAGCCGGCGAACTCGCCGGTGACGATCACCTGCCACCAGCGATCGAAAGGTACCTTGATGATCTCGCCGCCAAGCCGCCGCACCGCCGCCAATTTCGTCTCCGGCGCATGATCCGGCACGATAACGTGGCAAGGGATGCCCAGCCGCGCCGCGCGCCAGGCCACGCCCTGGGCCATATTGCCCGCGCTCGCTGTATAGACGCCACGCGCCAGTTCGCCCCGCGAAGCCAGCGCCATGGCATTACCCGCGCCACGCAGCTTGAACGAGCCGATCGGCTGCAGATTCTCCAACTTGAGATAGATTCCCGCGGGAGCATCTTCCAGCGGCAGACGCAGCAGCGGACTGCGTACTGCGATATCAGCGAGGCGCGCCGCCGCCGCTCGAATCGCCTCTAGCGGGATTGCTTGACTCATTTATCCGCCCCTGGCGTAGCGCGCCAAGTAGGCGGCGTCGACATCAACGCCCAAGCCCGGCGCATTCGGGACTGCCACCTTGCCGTCAACCTGTGTAAACTGCGGCTGCGTCAGCGTATCGCGCAGGGCGCTCTCGGAGCGGTCCATTTCCAGCATGGCCTCGGGCATGCGCAGCCTGCCGGGCAGCGGGTCAAGCGTGCTCACCAGGTGCAGGCCGGCGGCAAAAGCGATACCCGTGCCCCAGCTGTGCGGGATCACGTTGGTCTGGAAGGCCTTGGCCAGGGCGACAATTCGCTTGACCTCGGTCAGGCCGCCCGCGCCGCAGATATCAGGCTGGGCGATATCGACGCAGCGTTGGCTCAAGAGTTGACGAAAACCGGCCAGCAGGTATTCGCATTCGCCGCCGGCAATGGCGATAGAAGTCCGCTGACGCAGATCGCGATAACCTTCGTAGTCTTCCGGCGACAGCGGCTCCTCGAAGAAGCTGATGCCCAGTGGCTCAATCCGCCGCGCGAAGGTTAAGGCCTCGCTGAGCGAATAAGCGTGGTTCGCGTCCACCATCAATTCGATATCATCGCCGACCGCCTGCCGCACCGCCCGCGCGTGACGAACGTCAGTCTCGACGCCCAGGCCGACTTTCATCTTGATGGCGCTGAAGCCTTGCGCTGCATACAGTTGGGCCTCTTCAACCAGCGCGCCCGCCTGATCATCCGTCTCGGTGAAGTACAGACCGGTCGCATACACCCGTACACGCTCGCGCCGGCGCCCGCCCAGCAGCACAGAAACCGGCTGCCCCAGCAGCTTGCCGCGCAAGTCCCACAAAGCGATGTCGATGGCGCTTATCGCCGCGACCAGTACGCCGCGACGCGCGTAATCCAGCGAGCGCAGGTGCATCTTGCTCCAGATGGTCTCAACTTGCAGCGGGTCTTCGTTAAGGACCAGCGGCGCCAGAAACTCAACCCCGGCTTTGACGACGATCGCGGGCCCGTAGCCCTCGCCCCAGCCATAAGTCCCATCTTCGGCAATGACTTTTACCAGGCAGATCTGCCGCGACTGAAACTCAAACTGCGAGAAGTAGAAGGGCTTGTCCAACTGCTGCTCCGCAATATAAGTCTCGATGCGCGCAATCTTCATGTCAGGGAACTTTCTAGGTAGAATCCAATAGGCTCAAAGTCTACCACTTTCGCAGGCAGATTTCCGCACAGAGCCCGGATCGATCCTGGGACCGACTGACAACATGGCAGACGCAGCGAAGAGCAGCGATATAGGCATTGTTCGGCATATCAGCGATCGCTTGATCGACGAGCTCAATCAGATTCTGACGGATGATCTGGTCGGCATTTATCTTTACGGCTCGCTGATCAGCGGCGACTTCGACATCACCATCAGCGATATTGATCTGGTCGTCGTGCTGCGGGCGGAGCTGGATCAGCGCCAATTCCTGCAGCTGCAGCGCATGCATTCGCGCGTTGTCAAGGACCATCCCGCTTGGCGCGACCGCCTTGAGTTGGCCTATATCTCGCGCCGGGCGTTGAAGACTTTTCGCGTCGCAAAGAGCACAATCGGCATCATCAGCCCGGGTGAGCCCTTTCACCTGATTGAAGCGGGCGACGACTGGCTGATCAGCTGGTACGACTTGCGCCGGAATGGCGTCCCCTTGCAGGGCCCGTCCATCCAGTCGCTGATAGACCCGATACCGACGCCCGACTGGCTTGAGGCCGTTCGCGAGCATATCTGCGCCTATCGACGAACGGTCAGAGAGACGTCAGACATCATGTTTCTGTCGTATATCGTGCTCACAGTCGCTCGCGGCGTCTACACCCTGGCGCATGGACAGGCCGCTTCAAAAGTGAAAGCTGCAGCCTGGGCGCAGCATCATTTTCCGCAATGGTCAGACCTCATCGCGCGGGCTTTGAAGTGGCGGCTCGGCGCCAGCGAAGACGCGCCGCCACTCGAGCAAGCGCGCCCGCAAGTAGCGAGCTATGTCGACGATATCTTGTCCAGAGAGATTTGCCAGGATGCAGGACAATCGCTTCAAAATGATCACGCATGGAATGACGAAGAAACAAGCTGAATTTCAGCCACCGAGTACACCGAGTTAAATTGAGTACACAGAGATATTGGTAACATCCGACCATTTCTCAACACTTGCGATATTAGAAGGCGGAAACTGGTGATGCTGCCTAACTACTTAAACAGCTTTTCTCTGTGTTCTCTGTGTACTCGGTGGCAAAATTATTTTGATGCGATTGCCCTGTGCCAGGATGCGGGTATAACAGCCGAATAACGCGTCCGCGCCATTATTCCAGCGAGGGACTTTGGTGTTACCTATGCCCTTTCATTGCCGCGCCGCTTGCATCGCGCTTGCGTATGCGGAAAGTGAGTTCCATAATCAAACTGGAATGAGAAACCAATTGCACGACCGCTGATGAATGGTCATCGCCGCGCTCCAGCGCATTGCCCGACGAAGAGGCCTAAGCGCGAATCTTTGTCCACGCTAGCCATTAAAATGCGCGCGCCGCTCCATTCTGCGCGAATGCTGCTCTGCCTGGTAGGCTGTCTCATGGTCTTCAGCGCCTGCAATCTATCGGCCCCGGCCCCGCCGACACCGCTGCCCACCGCGACATCCGCCATTCCCCTGGTACAGATACTTTACCCACCCCACAATCAACGAGTCGTCGAAGGCATCATCTTCGATATCGACATCCTCGCTTCCGATCCAGCAGCGGGGATACAGCGCGTCGAGCTATACGTCGACGAAGAGCTGCTGCAATCGAGCGAAACTGAGACGGGACAAGAGCAGTACTACCGCATGACTACCAATTGGCTGGCAAGGGGCATCGGCTGGCACAAATTCTCGGCTTTCGCCTTCCGCGCGGATGGAACCGCCAGCCATCCACATATCATCGCGCTCGAAGTGGTTCCATCCGCCTGATACGCGCCGGGCAATCGCTTCAAAATCATTTTGAGGCAATTGCCCTCGCATTCACCCCAAGGCAATCATCAGTCCCAGGCGCAGCCGTGGGAATAGCAGTGCGGCTGGCTATTCCAGGTCTCGCCGTAGGGGTGATGTCGCCGCCGGCCAACGTAGGCGGTGTTGTCATCGTCGACTATCGTAATCTCATGCCTGGCTATGGCATCAGCAAATGATGTCGCGCCCGGCGGAAGAACCACGATGGCGTTCGTGGCTGTATCGCCCGGCGTATAGTTGGGGATAGACACCACCGAGAATGTAATGGTCTTCGTCTCGCCCGCCGTCAAATTGTAAAGAGCGGTGAAGTGACCGAAACTGACATCATTCCCAATCTTAAAGTTAAGAGAAGTCTCCCTTGCGATCTTATACAGTCCCGTCTGCGCATTGCGTACCGTGACCGTCACCGTCTGCGCGCGCGCGGCATTATCGGGGATATCCCGAAACTCGCAGTAATTCCGATTGTAATCGTTCGCCTGATACCAGGCGATATAGCGCGTATAGAACTCAGCGACAGTTTCGCTGCTCATTTTTGTCGGCCTCTCCCTTTGCATTTCGGGGCAGTTGCCAACCTGCTGCGCCACCAGCCCGCCTTCCGGCAGGGTTGAGGGAGCGCTGATCGTCGCCGTGGTTTGCGCCTGCGCCGGCAGCGCAGCCAGCGCCAACACCAGGACCAGCGCCGCAAAGATCGCTATGAAATTGTTTCTGGTTCTAAGGGAAAACTGAGTGAGGAACCTTGCTAGTAACTCAAGTGCCTGGGAATGCCCCCCCCGCAAATCTGCCAGCGCTCGCCAGCGGAGAGGCTTGTGCAAAATCTCGCGTGCTCATCATCAACCTCCTAATATTTTTCATTAATCAACATCATAGCACATCAGACAGGGATTTGAGCAAATCGGGGTAAATTATTTTTCGCAAAAGATTATGCGCGATTTCACGGGCGACATACAATGTCGCCCCTACATTTTGTGATTTTATGTAGCGAACGACGCAAAATGATTGTGAAGCGATCCCCCTGCCATCGCGCGGGGCAAATTGGTCATAAAGGGGGACTGCGCTACAATAAAGCATCGTTTGATGGAATGAACAGCCGGCTGGATGACCGCGATGGACATTGAACTGCGACATATCCACAAGCATTTTGGACCCGTGTACGCCAACAATGACATCAATGTCCGCTTCAACCATGGGCGAATCGTGGGCATTCTGGGCGAAAACGGCGCCGGCAAGTCCACGCTGATGAAAATCTTGTCCGGCTTCCAGCCGGCTGACGAAGGCGAAATCCAGATTGACGGCAGAGTCATAGACTACACCGGCCCCACGGCCGCCATCGCCAACGGCATCGGCATGCTGCAGCAAGACCCGCTCGATGTCGGCGCATTCACCGTCCTGGAGAATTTCATCTACGGCGGCGCGCAAGGCATCACGCTCAAACGCGCCCAGGCTGAAGCCGACCTGCAGCGGTTGACCGCCCGCTTCGGCTTCGAGCTGGATGCGCACCAGCCGATCGACAATCTGCTCATCGCCCAGCGACAGCAACTGGAAATCATTCGCCTGCTGGCCCTGGGCGTGGAAACGCTGATTCTTGATGAGCCGACCACCGGCATTTCCGCCGAGCAAAAGGACATCCTTTTTAATGCGCTGCGGCGGCTGGCGCATGACGAAGGCCTGGTCGTTCTCCTGGTTTCGCACAAGCTGGAGGACGTCATCGACCTCTGTGACGAAGTGGTCGTGCTGCGCGCCGGCGAGCTGATCGGCGAAATGGACATGCCCGCCAGCGACGAGAGGCTGACCGCAGAACGCATCGCCGAGACCAAACGACAATTGGTGACGATGATGTTCGGCGAAGAACTCGAAGCGCAGAGCCGTCCGCAATTCGAAATCGGCCAAGCTGTGCTCGTGGCCGATCAACTGGTCGTACACGATCTGCGGCTGGACATGCAGCCGATCTCAATGACCGTCCGCGCCGGCGAAGTCATCGGCCTGGCGGGCTTGGGCGGCAGCGGACAGGAGCTGTTCATGCGCGCCTGCGCTCGCTTGCAGCGCGTCACCAGCGGCGCGCTCAGCTACAAGGGCCAGAACATACTCAACGCCAGCTATCGGCAGCTCTTCCGGCACGGCTGCGTCTTCGGCGCGGACGGCCGACTGGAAGAAGGTCTGATCGCCGGCTTGACCCTGACCGAGCACACAGCTCTGGTCACCGACGACCGGCTGCAAATCGACTGGAATGCTGTAGCGAAGCTCACCGCGTCGCGCATCGAGCGCTACCGCGTCAAAGGGCGCGCCAGCGATAATATCGAGCAGCTTTCCGGCGGCAATCAGCAGCGCGTCTTGATCGGCCTGCTGCCGGACGATCCCAAGCTGCTGATCCTGGAACAGCCGACGCGCGGGCTGGATGTCGATTCCGCCCGCTGGATTTGGACGCAACTGCTGGAACGCTGCCAGCAGGGCGCGGCCATCATCTTTAACTCGTCCGACCTGGAAGAGCTGGTCACCTACAGCGACCGCATTTTCGTCTTTTACGCCGGGCGTATTCACGAAGTGCCGGACGTCAGCGGTACCAGCATCGACGAGCTGGGGCACATGATTGGCGGCGAATTCATGTCGAAGCAAGCCCAAATCTAGGAGCGCGCATGCCACTCAGCGAAAAACACGACGACACCAAAACTTACGATGACATCCTTAACGCCGGCCCGCCGCTGGGACAGCTGGCCAAGGATTTCGTGACGCCCACCGATCTCTTCTTCGTCCGCAATCACAGTCAAATCCCGCATCTGCAGCTGGACAGCTACCGCCTGGGACTGCGCGGCCTGGTATCGCGCGAACTCTCTCTGAGCCTGGACGAGCTCAAGAACAACTTCGAGCGGCGCACGCTGACCGCCACCCTGCAATGCGCGGGCAACCGGCGCAAGGAGTTGGTCAGCTACAAGCCGATAGACGACCAACTGGCTTGGGACATTGAAGCCATCGGCACCGCCGAATGGACCGGCCTGCGCCTGGGCGATATTCTGGCCGCCGCCGGCATCAGCAGCCCGGAGGCCGAGCATGTCGCTTTCCTGGGCCTGGATACCATACTGCGCGATGGCGAGCGCGAAGCCTATGGCAGCTCCATCCCGCTGGACAAGGCCCTGGGCTGCGAAGTTCTGCTGGCTTACGAGATGAACGGCGAAGACCTGCCGCTGGCGCATGGCTGCCCCCTGCGTGTGATTGTGCCGGGCTACATCGGCGCGCGCAGCGTCAAGTGGCTCAGCGATATCCGCGTGCAGGAAAGCCCATCCGACAACCATTTTCAGCAAGTCGGCTACAAGCTCTTCCCGCCACATATCAACATGTACAATGTCGATTATCATGACGGCATGCAGCTCACCAAGCTGCCGGTCAATTCCGTCATCGTGCGCCCGCAAGACCGCAGCCTGCTGCCGGCGGGACAGATCGCCGTCGAGGGCTACGCCATGAGCGACGGCGAGCACGAAATCACCTGGGTCAGCGTCTCGCCCGATGGCGGCAAAACCTGGCAGCGCGCCGAATTCCTCAACGAGCCGCAGCTCTGGACCTGGCAACTCTGGCGCGCGGAATTCGACCTGCCGCCGGGCACGCATGAGCTGGTCGTCCGCGCATGGGACAGCGCCGCCAACAGCCAACCGGAGACGATCGCCAGCGTCTGGAATTTCAAGGGCTATGTCAACAACGCCTGGCATCGTGTGCAGATTACGTTGAAGTAGTGGACTTGGCACCGTCTGTGGCGCCGCTATCATCGGGCTAGTGAAACGATGATAGAGGTGCGACATGAGAGAAAGCGCTTGGCGACTGCTATTGGATTTGAACGACTTTGAGGCGTATCATGCGCGGCAACGTTATCCGATTTATGGCCGTGAGGAAATCGTTAAACTGCTTGCGCCGTTCAGAAACCGTTCAAGATTCGTCGTGCTAGAAACAAATGAAGAATATGAGTACACTTTCTGGGACGGGCAGTCTTGGTATGATGAGTTCAAAGACTGCGATGATGAACGAGACGGCTAGCCGAAAACAGTGGACACGATAATTTCCGACCAATTGACACCGATTGAATTGAGCATAGACCAGATTTATCTTGATCCAAACAATCCTCGTTTCATCGATGACAATTGGCGAACGGTAGTAGACGACAAAATAGATCAGGCTAGTGTCCAGAGTAAGGCGCACGACAAAATGATGGAAAGATCGTTTAATGTCGATAAGCTTCGAGCAAACATGGAGATAAATGGATACCTGCCTATTGATCGCATTATTGTTCGTGAATTCAAGCCTGAGAAATACGTTGTTCTAGAAGGAAATAGAAGAATGACGGCAGCAAAGCTGATTCAAGACATGCACGAACAAGGGGCTGATATAAGTGAATCTGTTGTGCAGTCCCTTCAACATATTCCATGCGTAGAATATATTGGAACTGACGACCGGGCTTCGTGGATTTTCCAAGGAATTCGACACATTACTGGCATAGTTGGTTGGTCTGCGTATAGTAAAGTGAAGATGCTATCCGAGCGTTGGGAAGAAACCGGATTAACTATGACGGAACTCGGTAAGCAATTCGGGCTTTCCAGATACGGTGCCGGTCAATGGATTCGCGCATATAAGGCATATGCGCAAGCAAAAACCGAGTCAAACTATACCCGGGAGATAGACGAACGAGCATATCCATATTTTCAGGAGTTATTTGGTCGTTCGAATATAAAGCTTCAGGAATGGCTTGGTTGGAATAACGACAATAACGTATACAGATTCGAGAATGATGACAACTTAGATCGATTCTTGAGTTGGCTCTATCCAAAAGAAGATCCAGAAGACGGAAGAGAGCTGGAAGACATTAGCGGTGATTGGGATAAACGTAGAGTCGGCAGTGTGCAGCAACTACGCGATATTTCATATCTCCTTAGGAGAGACCCTCAAGAGTTTGAACGGTTTCTATACGAAACTGAACTAGAAGAGGCGGTCGCTTCCGCACGCTTAAAGGAAGCAGATGAGCGGCGTGAAAAGAGGCGAGAATTGGAACATCCCGACTCCAAGCTTCTAGACTCCATTGATTCCCTAGTCAAGCAATTAACGTACACACCAATTCATTTCAAAGAGGACTTAGTTCTCAAGGAAAAGTTGTCCCATGGGCTTAGCGAGTTAGAAGAGCGAATCGCATTTGTGAAGAGAAACTTTGACGATTAAACACACAGCTTTATGGCCGAATCCGATCAAATCGCCAGATGGTATTTTGAGAAAGACTTTAAACGTCCGGATTTCGACTTTGACGATTTTCTAGTGGACGCAATTCAAGAAACCACCATTCAAGACCCTATCAGGGCCGAATTGTTGGCCGATACCAAGTCAAACCGAATATGGGATACGTTTCGTAAACAGGTCAATGAAGAGAGTGAGAGAGGGTTTTACCCTACGTTTAGGATCGTGTCGCGTGGTTCAAGACGACTGTTTTGGCTGCCTCAGTTTTTCCCTTCTTTCTTATCAAGGCGGGAGAAAAATCTACGGCTAAGAATTCAGAGTCGTAAGCACATTTCTCGATCTATTCATTCAAATACTTCACGAGAGTATGAAGCGCTTTGTGTCTTAGCCTGCAATCTTAGTGGTGCGACCCATAGTGTTCTCACCAGCCAATCTAACGAATTTGGAATTGATTTCTTCGCTGTGATTCCTTCTGTCGGAAAATCACATCTATTCAATGGCGGGACTGGCCCTATGAGGATTATCGGTCAATGTAAAATGCACTCTGGGCAAGTCGTGCGTAGCAGTCTGCAACAGTTTTCATCTGCTCTGACCAGTGTTCAGCAGAGAAGTGAAGACGTAAAGGACCTCATACCAAGTTGGTTCGTTCGGCAAAGAGGTCCGATTGTCGGTTGGTTTGTCGCTCACAATGGATTGCAAAGCGGCGCTAGGGACTTCGCAAATCGATATGGTATCATCCACTCCGATAGCCGAGATTTGGCAGAAGTCATCACTATGTCGCGGGCTTGGCAACCTTCAGATGGTGTGATGGCCCCTGTAGACCTCATGTACCGCGAAATCGACTATATTCTTGACTCAGCCTAATGAAAAACCCACGCGGACTCGCCATCCAAATCGCCTTCCTCATCCTGCCCATCGCCATCTCTCTGGCAGTGGCGGCGGCCCTGGTCATCGCCGTGGGACGCGACCCGCTCGAAGTAGTCGAATCCCTCTGGAAAGGCGCTTTCAAAGACAGTCGCAAAATCGGCGGCGTCTTCAACTTCTGGATTCCGCTGACCCTCGTTAGCATCGGCCTGGTCGTCACTTTCCGCGCCGGCTTGTGGAATATCGGCGTCGAAGGCCAGATGATGATGGGCGCGCTTTTCGCCAGCTGGGGCGCGCAATACCTGCTGCTGCCCGAGAGCCTCTCGCCCCTGCTCAACGTGATACTGATTGCGCTGGCAGCTGTGGGCGGCATGTTCTGGGCATTTGTCGTCGGCGCGCTGAAAATCCGCCTGGGCGTCAACGAGATCTTCGGCGGCGTGGCGCTGAACGCCCTAGTTAACGTCATTTCAATCTACTTGATCTCCGGCCCCTGGCAGCCGCGCATCGGCGGATCGGCGCAAGGCACAGAACCCTTCCCCAAGCCGGCCCTGCTGCCAGAGTTCGCGCCGACATTCCCGGTCAACCTCTTCATGATCGCGCTGGTCATCGCCGCCTTTGTGATTGTGATGATCATGCTCAACGCCACGCGCTGGGGGCTGAACCTAAAGGCGGTCGGGGCGAATATGCGCTCGGCGTTGCTGCTGGGCGTGGCCACCGAGCGCGCGTCCATGAGCGCCTTCCTGGTCTGTGGCGCGCTGGCGGGCATCGGCGGCTCCTACCGCGTGCTCTTCACCTTCGACAACCTGCGCCCGCTGGCTTCCGGGGGGATTGGCTTCCTGGGCTTGCTGGTCGTGCTGCTGCTGAGCATCCGCTTGCTCTGGGTTCCGCTGATCGCCTTCGCTTTCGCCGCCATCCTGACCGGCAGCACCCGCCTGCAGATCGCGCCCTCGCTCAAGCTGGATTCATCGCTGGCCGGCGTCCTGCAAGGCATGCTGGTGCTCTTCGTGATCCTTTTCCACGGCGTACAGGAGGTCTTCTTCCCGCAGACGCTTGCCGACAGCACTGACACGGAAACTATCGAAAGCCCTTCCAATGAATAGGATTCCGCAGGTCTCCCCTCTCCAATGCTTTGGGGAGGGGCCGGGGGTGGGGTTAGATTAGATGAACGAAGAATTCCTCAACACCCTCGGCAGCATCATCGGCACAGCCACGCCGCTGGTGATCGCCAGCTTGGGCGAGACCATCACCGAGCGCGCTGGCGTCGTCAATCTGTCGCTGGACGGCAGCCTGGCGCTGGCTGCGGTGACCGGATTCGCAGCCGCCTGGACCGCGCAGGAAGCCGGCGTACTCGACCTGCCGGCGCAGATCGCCGTCGGCATCGGCGCGGCCATGCTGGTCGGCGCGCTGATCGCCGTGCTGGTGGGTTTTTCCAGCATCAAGCTGCGCCGCGATCAAGTGGCTGTCGGCTTTGTGCTGACGCTGCTCGCGGCCGACCTGGCGCGCTTCCTGGGCGCTGACTACACGCGCATTCCCGGCCCGCAGATCACGCGCTTCGCCATCCCCGTGCTGGAAGACATTCCGGTGCTGGGCATCGTGCTCTTCCAGCAGAACGCGCTGGTCTATTTCAGCTTTGTTTTGATGTTCGTCATTTGGTTCTGGCTCTTCCGCAGCAAAGGCGGTTTGGCTCTGCGCGCTATCGGCGAGCGGCCCGAGGCGGCCTATGCCCGCGGCGCGCCCGTCCAGCGACTGCGCTATTGGTACACCTTCCTCGGCGGCGCTTTGGTCGGCCTGGCCGGCGCTGCTTATTCGCTGAACGTCAAACCCGGTTGGTCCAGCCCGCCCGCCATGCAAGGCGACGGCTGGATAGCGCTGGCCATCGTCATCTTCGGCGGCTGGCATCCCTTCCGCGTCGTGCTCGGCGCTTACCTTTTCGCCGCCCTGCGCGCCATCTCCGGCTATATCCAGACCAACGGCCTCTTCATCTTCGGCCAGGAGATCAGTTTTCCCTTCGTCCTGCTCAATACCTTGCCCTGGCTGCTGATGATCGTGACACTGCTCATCGTCAGCGGCGGACTCACCGAGCGCCTGCTGCAGTACATGCCGCGCGCCGTACAGCGCCGCCTGCGCGCCTTCTTGCGCTCCGACCCGCCCAGAGCGCTGGGCACCCGCTTTGAAGCCGAATAGACTCATTGCACACGGAGTATCCGTAGGGGAGACTCTGTGAGTCGCCCGACATTTTACGAATCCGGAAAGACCTCATGCCCAAGCGAAAGAAGAAAAAGCGGATTCGCTCACTGGCTCTGTGCGTCTTTCGCCGGGGAGACAAAATCTTCGTCTCGCAGGGCTACGACTCGCGCAAAGACCAGACCTTCTTCCGGCCCATCGGCGGCAAGATCGAGTTCGGCGAGCGCGCTGCCGAAGCAGTCGCCCGTGAAGTACAAGAAGAGATCAGCGCCGAAGTCGCTGACCTCACGCTCCTCGGGACGCTCGAAAGTATCTTCAGCTACGAAGGCAAACGAGGCCACGAAATTGTCATGATTTACGACGGCCGCTTCCTCGATCCTGACATGAATCGAGACGATATCGCTGTGCAAGGGAGCGATGACGGCGACATCCTCTACGAGGCTGGCTGGAAAAGCCTGGACTTCTTCCGCAGTGCTGACGCGCCGCCGCTGTACCCGGCGGGTTTGCTCGATCTTCTCGACCCCGCCAAGCCCGGCTGAAGCTCGTTCGGCTTAGGCGAATACTCGACATCATTGCCACCGAGTACACCGAGTTTGATAGAGTACACAGAGGAAAGGCATCATTCTTAGCCCACAGAAAGAATCGGCGAAACTGTGGATCATCCTTAACTCGACCAACCGCCATATCTCCCGAAATCCCTCTCTTTGCCCTCGGTGGTAAAAGTGTCGTGAATCCCTAAAACGCGGCGCCCACCTCAACAAAAAGTATCGTCATCGGTATTTTAGTTCCGGGCAAGCCCAACAGATTCTCGCTTAGCCTTCGAGTTGCTCCAGAGCCTCCGCGATTGGCTTCCAGCCGCCCCATCTGCTCACGCGTTCACGCGCCTCTGAAGCCGTCATCGGACTGAGCTCATCATCCGTCTCAACGCCAAAGGCGATCAATACGCGCAGCCAGTTTCTGCCCGTGCGGCCAGCAGCGACATTCGTATCGTAATAGTCGCGCACAGTCTGGATGAGGCTGCCCGGCACGGAATAGCTCTGTTGTGGTGGAGGCGGGACGGATGTATTGGTGGGTGGTGGTGGCGGGACGGGCGTGTTCGTAGGTGGTGGCACGGGCGTATTCGTCGGTGGCGGCACAGGCGTATTCGTCGGCGGCGGAACGGGTGTATTGGTCGGCGGTGGCAGCGGTGTATTCGTCGGTGGTGGTGGCGGCATCGGCATGACGAAATGGATCTCGCCGCTGTGTTCCCCGCCGCCGGACAGCGTCGCCGTGAGCGTCGCCTTATAATTGACGCCGGGGCTCAAACCCGTGATGCGCTGGCTGGTCGCGCCCGCGCCCAGTGTGAAGGATCCGCTGGTCATATCGCTGCCGGCGTAGTCCAGCGTATAGCCGGTCGCGCCGCTGACAGCCGACCATTGCAGGGTGACGTCGCTAGCATTGTGCAGATCAGCCGCGATGGCAATCGGTTCCGCAGCAGGCTCGCTGGCTGGCGCGGCCTGCGCTGACGCAGTATTGCCCAGTGTAACCGCCTTCGTGCGCACGGATTTACGCAGCCGATCGATTTCGGTCATGACTTCTTTGGCGATAATCTCGACCTGGTAACTCGTGCCCGGTTTGAGCTTGGCGCTGACATTGCAGCCTTGGGCGCAGACCGAAATGACATTGATAGCGCCGTTGTCATAGCTGCTGGGCTTGGTGCTGTAGTTGCGGGCGGCGATGACCTGCCCATTGTTAGGATTCAAGACCCTAAAATCGAAGCCCGTGGTCGCTGATGGCACATTGCTGATGTGCACGCTGAAGCGGTCGGTGAAGCGATTGCCCTTGGGACTGAAAGCCAGGCTGCGGGTATCGGCCGTGCGTATAGACGCGCTGCCATAACCGACGCGATTGCCATTGGCATCCAGGGCTTTTACTTCGACCCATACTCGCGTACCCGGGGAAAATTGACTCATCGCGACCTCATTCCATAGCATACCATTTATCCTAGTACTGGAGCGAGTTCTCCTCAAAGTAGCTGAGTTTGTTGGCGGCGGGATAACTCTCGTCACGAGTGTTTGGGCGGAAGCGGGAATGTTGTCTATACTGAACCAGACGCTTCTTGGCATACCTCTTAATAATCCTTTTGATAAACCATTTTTGAAGGTAAGCCTCTGGACTTGGGCTTGGGCCGGGGCAAGCGCGAGCAAAAAGAGCAGCGCCAGGCAGAAGAGCCGGACAAGATTCAACCTTGCGAATGGGGCGGGAAAAGCTGCGGACGTTAATTTAGAACATATTTTCGGGGGGGGGTAAACTGGTTTAACTTGGAGAGCATGATGTTTAACCTTTGAATATGCACTGTAGGGAGCATGTCGCTTCCTTACTTGTTAAGCATACCATTCTCGCCGATGGCTTGTCAAACATTTTGGTCTGCGTGACAGGGCAATCGCATCAAAATCCATATATGACGAATTTATCACCAAACTAACAAATTGTAGGGGCGAGCCTTGGCTCGCCCGTACCGACAGTCAAACATATTGGGTTAGGCATTTTGTGTGAGTCAAGTCGTGACTTGCGAGCGACTGTGGTGAAAAATGCGCAGTGTTCGCTAAGAGGAACATATCCACAGAATTCGACACACCCCTATTTGCCCTGTCCTTCTCAGCATACTCTTGGCGACTTCCGCCGATAGACTGCTATAATGAGTGTTCAGAATCGCGACAAGAGTTGAACTTATGGACATCCGTCTGCCGCTGCCCGCAGCGATCCGTCACCGGGTGCAAGGCGAAGACAAGCTCTGGGCGCATGCCGTTTCGCTGCTGCTCAGCCCGCCCGTGGTCTGGGCTGTTTGGGTATACGCCATCTCTTTCCTGCGCGCGACCAACCGCAGCAGCGCCATTGCCTTGGCATCCTTATTTGTGCTGTCCATTTGCGTCGCGCCTATGCTCTTCGTCGCCTACGAAGTGCGCAACGGCAAAATCAGCGATATGCACATGCGCGAAAGCAAGGAACGCTATATCCCCTACTCCATCGCTATTGTCGCCGGTATCCTGACTGGCCTCGTCTACCTGCAGTACGATGCCGAGCCTGTCCTGCTGCTGGTCGTGCTGGTCAGCATCGTTGAGTTAACCATCATGCTGGCGGCCACGTTCTACATGAAAGTCAGCCTGCACGCCATGGCCATGTCGAGCGTCATCGCCGCCACATCGCTTTTGTTCGGCTTTGCCCAGGGGCTGCTCTTAATACCGGCGCTGCTGCTTGTGGTGTTGGCGCGCCTTGTGCTGCGGCGGCACACGACGCTGCAAATCCTGGTGGGCGTCTTAATCGGCGTCCTCACGCCCTTGCTGGTTGTCGCCGCCGCGGGGCTGAGTATCTAGCCCCGCGTCAAAGCTCCCAGACACGGGTTGTCCCATCCCAAGACCAGGACAAGACTTGCGTCGCCTCGCTATTCCATACGGCGCCACGCGCCAAATTACGATGAGCGAAGCGCTGCCACTGCGTCTCGCCCTCCCAAAGGTAGACGTAAATATGCGACCAGGAGAGCACACGCGACTCGGCCGGATCCCAGCGCGCGCCGATCACCCAGTCCTCGTGGCGGAAGACCTGCTGCGAACGACCGCCGGCGACCGCCCAGATATGCACCGTATCATCGCCCGCCCATGACATCACCAGCGACTCGTCGCTCGACCAAATGGCCCGCTGCACGAAGCTGTTGTGGCGTACGCCGCTGATGGCGCGCCCGCTGACGCTCGCCCCGTCCGTCTTATAAACATTGACCGACCCGCTGGTATACCAAGCCAGCAGCCGGCTGTCATCCGCGCTCCAGGCCAAGCCGAGCAGCATACCGCGGCCGGGTAAGGAGTAAACGACTTCGTCGCCGCTGGCGACATCCCAAGTGTGTACCTGCCCCGCTTCGGTCCAGGCGCGTACTTGGCTTTCGTCGGCGCTAAAATCCGCGCCGCTGACCGCGACCGGCGCCGCGAAATCGAATAGGTGATCTCCATCGCTCAGCGACAGAATCGCGCCCAGCCCCTCGCGCGTCATCGTCAGCAGGGCGGTCTGCGCCGCATTCGGCCGCAAGGCAATCGGCATGCCATCAAGCTGCCAGCTCAACTGCAGCGCGCCATCCGCCGCAGCGCTCAGCAGCACCAATCCGCTTTCATCGGCGGAAAGGATCGCCGCGCCATCTTGCATCCAGATCGCGTGGGTGACCGGGTTGCCGCCGTGGGAAATCTCTAGCAGCAACTCGCCCTCTTCAGCCGACCAGACCTGAACCTGTCCCCGTTCGGTCGCGCTGAGAATCCGCGTTTCGTCGGCGTTCCAGGAAGCTGTGACGACGCCGCCATCATGCTGCAGCGTCAAGGCGGCTTCTGGCGATTGCGCGGCCGCTGGCGCGAGCGCAATAATTGCGAGCAGCGCGAGAATTAGAAAACGAATCATGCGTATCACCTGCAAGCTATATCGAGTGACATGCGCCAAGCATAGCACAGAATTCTTAAATTATGATGACGCGCAAGCGCTTGCCAGCCCAGGTCGCAGACAGTATCATGTTGGTAGAGTTAATCGCCAAAAGGCAGGCAGTATGACCAGACCCAATTTCCTCTTTATGATCGCCGATGACCACCGCCACTCTGCCCTCGGCGCGCTGGGTACAGAGCCGGTATCCACACCCGCGTTCGACAAAATGATCGCTGACGGTACCTGCTTCACCGAGGCGCATATCATGGGCTCGACCTCGGGCGCCGTCTGCATGCCCAGCCGCGGCATGCTGATGACCGGCCGCGGCCTCTTTGATACGCCCGATCCGCTGCCCGATGACGCGCCGCTGCTGCCCGAATTGCTGCAACAGAACGGCTATACCACCTTCGGCACTGGCAAGTGGCACAATCGGCGCGGCAGCTACGCCCGCTGCTTCGGCGAAAGCGGCAAAGTCTTCTTCGGCGGCATGAACGATCAATTCGCTATGCCCGTCAACGACTTCGACCCCGCCGGCGCTTACCCGCCCGAAGAGACTTATCTCGCCGATGGCCATGCCACTACAGTCTTCACAGACGAAATGATCGACTTCCTCAACACGCGCGGCGCCGATGACGAGGAGCCTTTCTTCGCTTATATCGCTTTCACCTCGCCGCATGATCCGCGCACGCCGCCGGCCCCATTCGATACCATGTACGATCCGGACGAAATCGAGCTGCCGCCCAACTTCTTGCCCGAGCACCCCTTTGACATCGGCGTCAGCGACATCCGCGACGAGCTGCTGGCCGGCTACCCGCGCGGCGAAGACGAAATCAAGCGCCATATCGCCGATTATTACGGCATGATCTCACACATGGACATGGATATCGGGCGCATCCTCTCAACGCTGGACGCGCGCGGTTTGAGCGAAAACACCATCGTCATCTACAGCTCTGACCACGGCTTGGGCGTCGGCCAACACGGGCTCATGGGCAAGCAGAACCTCTACGACCACAGCATGCGCATCCCGCTAATCATGCGCGGCCCCGGCATACCGCGCGGCTTGACTTGCGGCGCCCTGCTCTACCTGCTGGATATGTATCCGACCCTGCTCGAACTTGCAGGCGTTCCCGTGCCCGAATCCGGCGCCGGGCACAGCCTGACCGCCCTGCTAAACGGCGTCACCTACATGCACCGGCGCCAGATTTTCTCCGCCTATCAGAGCGTCTTCGGCCATCCTCAAGGCCAGCCCTATCAGCGCAGCATCAAGGACGAGCGCAACAAGCTGATCCAAACGGTGGTTGACGGCGAAGTCACCTGGCAGCTCTTTGACCTGGCCGCCGATCCTTACGAGAAGATCAATCTGGCGAATCGGCCAGGCTACGAAAACCTGGCGCAGCGCCTGCAAAAGAGCCTGCGCGACAGACAAGCGCGCGTCAACGATCCGATCCTGAAAGATGGATGAGGCCGCGCGGAAGCGAAAATTGTAGGGGCGACCTATCAGGTCGCTCGCCGGAGAACAGCGATGACCAATCATTTGCGCGTGGACGGCGACCGTCTGTGGCGTAGCATCATGGAGATGGCGCGGATTGGCGCTACCGCAAATGGCGGCAGTCATCGACTCACGCTAAGCGATGAAGACAAAAGCGCCCGCGATCTCTTCGCCCGCTGGTGCGCTGATGCCGGGCTGGACATGACAGTCGATGAGATGGGCGATATGTTCGCCTTCCGCGCCGGGGCCGATGCCGGACGCGCGCCGGTGGGCATGGGCAGCCACCTCGATACCCAACCCTACGGCGGCCGCTTCGACGGCGTATTCGGTGTCCTCGCCGGCCTGGAAGTTATCCGCACGCTGAACGACCACGGCATCTCCACCGCCGCGCCGCTGGAAGTGGTCAACTGGACCAACGAAGAAGGCGCTCGCTTCGCCCCGTCAATGCTGGCTTCGGGCGTTTATGGCGGTCTCTTCGACCTGGAATGGGCGCAGTCCCGCAAAGCGGTCGATAGCGGCGCCGCGCTGATCGACGAGCTCAAGCGCATCGGCTATCACGGCGAGGCGGCCGCGCGCGATCACGAATTCTCCGCCTTCTTCGAATGCCATATTGAGCAGGGTCCCATCTTGGACGCGGCAGGCATCGCCGTCGGCGTGGTGGATGCGGCGCAGGGCTTCCGCTGGTACGACATCAGGCTGGAAGGTTTCGCCTCGCACACCGGCTCAACACCGATGGCGGGCCGGCGCAACGCCCTGCTGGGCATGGCGCGGATCGTGCAAGCGGTGGACGACATCGCCCACGAGCACGCTCCCCTGGCGCGCGGCACTGTCGGCAGCCAAGTCGAGGTCGGCCCCGGCTCGCGCAATGTCATTCCGGGCGCCGTCAGCTTCACGGTCGATTTGCGCCACCCCTCGGCCAATACGCTCGACGCTATGGATGCCGCTCTGCGCGCCGTCTGCGCCGAAGTCGCCGCTGATATCGGCCTGCAACTCTCGCTCGAGCAAATATCGGACACCGCGCCCGTCGCCTTTGACGCAGGTTGCGTGGCTGCGGTCAAGCGCGCCTGCGAGCAACTGGGCGTCACGCATCAATTCATTACATCCGGCGCCGGCCATGACGCCTGCTACGTCGCCAACCGCGTCCCCACCGCCATGCTCTTTGCGCCCTGCAAGGACGGCATCAGCCACCATGAATCGGAAAGCGCGGAACCCGAGGACCTCGAGGCCGTTACCAACGTGCTGCTGCATGCTGTGCTGGATGTCGCCGGCATGGCGCAAACATCCTGACGATGTCGGCGAATCCACATCATCAATGGCGCGTCCCAGTGAACTGGCGCATCGCAACCTCCTTGCTCGTCATCGGTCTGGTTCTCCTCGTCGGCATCAGCCTGATTGAACCCGCCGACGGCAATGCGCTAGGCGCTCACACGCAAATCCTGGCGCCGCCACCGGACATCAGCGGCTTCGCCCGCGCCATTGACCCCTGGGATTGGCAGTTCCCGCGCGATCACGGCGCGCACCCCGCCTTCCAAACCGAATGGTGGTATTACACCGGGGTGCTGGCGACAGCCGAAGGGCGTCGCTTCGGCTTCCAGTTCACGATCTTCCGCCGCGCCCTCTCGCCGACAGCGTCAATCACGCCGTCCGAATTCCGCGCCAAGGACATTTTCCTGGCGCACTTCACGCTCAGCGATATTGAAAACGGCGACTTCTATCACGATGTCCGCTACGCCCGCGGCGGGGCGGGCTTGGCCGGCGCGACCGTCGACCCGATTTATCGCGTCTGGCTGGAAGATTGGCAGGTTCAGGTTGAAAACGGCGAGGCCACGCAGACACGCATCAGTGCCGCCAGCGCCGACTTCGCAATCGACTTGCAACTGCGCCAAGCCAAGCCGCCGGCCCTGCAGGGCGATCGCGGGCTCAGCCCCAAGAGCGCGGAAATCGGCAACGCCAGCTACTACTACAGCCTTACCCGCCTGCTGACCAGCGGCAGCCTCAGAATCGGCGCTGAGCTCTTCACCGTCGAGGGAAATACCTGGATGGATCACGAATTCAGTACCTCCGCCCTGGGCGAAAACGCCCGCGGCTGGGACTGGTTCGGCCTGATATTCGCCGATGACAGCGAGCTCATGGTGGGGCAAATTCGCCTGATCGACGGCGGCATCGAGCCCGCTTTCGGCGGCCTGCTGATCCTGCCCGACGGCAGCACGCGCCAACTCAGCGCCGAAGAAATCCACATCGCCGTCAAGGATACCTGGCGCAGCCCCCACAGCGACGCCGAATACCCCGCCGGCTGGGACATCACGGTCAGCGGCCCCGATGCATTTAGTATCTCGGTAACGCCGCTGATGCCCGATCAAGAGTTGCACAGCGCCGACATCATCTACTGGGAAGGCGCCGTAAATGTGGACGGGGACAAAACCGGATATGGCTACGCCGAGCTAACGGGCTACGCTACGTCCATGCAGAATCGCTTCTGACCATTCTACGATGACTGAGAATCTATCGCGCCGCCGCGCCTACGATCAGATCGCCCAGCTCTATGACCGCGCCCGCCCCTCTTATCCGGCAGCGCTCTTCGACGACATCGTCGCCTACGCCGACCTCACAGCGGACGCGCGGATTCTCGAAATCGGCTGCGGCACCGGGCAAGCGACCCTTCCGCTGGCGCAGCGCGGTTACACAATCGACTGCGTCGAATTGGGCGCCGAGTTGGCCAAGGTCGCGCGGGACAATCTGGCGTCATACCCGGCCGCGCAGGTGATCCAGGCGGACTTCAATACGGTCGATTTGGCCCCCGCCCGCTATGAGCTGGTCCTCTCCGCCACCGCCTTTCACTGGCTCGACCCTGCCACCCGCTTCATCAAAGCCCACCGTCTCTTGAAGCCGCGCGGCGCCCTCGCGCTCTTCTGGCATCGACCGGTCGTCACCGATGCCAGCCGCCCCTTCGTCGACGCCGTTCAAAAGGTGTACAGGGAGATAGCGCCCGAGCTCTCGCGCCGATACGAGCCGCCGCCCCACCCCGACGAAGTCAGCACCGAATACGCCGAGCTCATTCCCGCCAGCGGCCTGTTTGACCGGCTCGCGATTCGCAAGCGCTACACAGCGACCAAATACAGCGCGACCGCTTACATCGAATTGCTCGATACCTTCTCCGACCATCGCGCACTGGAGCCAGCCAAGCGTCGGCGGCTCTTTCACGCCATTGACAACTTAATCCATTCTGGGTTTTCCGGCGAAGTCACGCGCGAGACCGTCGCGCTGCTCTACCTGGCGCAGTCTCTCCCGCATCAGTAGAGTAACAATCACCATTCACGTGTAGAATCGTCTGGTATGTACAGTGCCCACATTGGGAGAGGACGACGCATGACCCGCGCTTTAATCACCGGCGGCGCAGGCTTCATCGGCAGCCACCTGTCCGAACGGCTGCTGGCCAGCGGCTACCAGGTCACCGTCATCGACAACCTTAGCACCGGCCGCCTGGCCAATATCGAGCATCTGGCCGCCAATCCCGATTTCCGCTACGCCGTGGAAGACATCCGCAACATCCATGTGATTGATCGTCTGGTCAGCGAATGCGACATTATTTTCCATCTGGCCGCGGCCGTCGGCGTACGCAACATCATCGACCGGCCAATCAATACCATCGAAGTCAACATCGGCGGCACGGAGACAATCCTGAAAACCGCCAGCCGCTATCGCCGGCGGGTCATGATCGCCTCCACCTCCGAGGTCTATGGCAAGGGCGTCAAATTTCCCTTCCGCGAAGACGATGACACGCTCTCCGGACCCACCCTGCGCAGCCGCTGGAGCTACGCCGCCTCCAAAGCCGTCGATGAATTTCTGGCTTTCGCTTATCATGCCGAGATCGGCCTGCCGATTACGCTCTTTCGCCTCTTTAATACCGTCGGCCCGCGCCAGGTCGGGCAATACGGCATGGTCGTGCCGCGCTTTGTGCGCTGGGCGCTGACCAACGAGCCCATCCAGGTTTACGGCGACGGTCAACAGCAGCGCTGCTTCGCCAATGTCTATGATGTCGTGGCGGCCATCCAGAGCCTGGCTGAATGCGAGCGTTCAATCGGCGAACTCTACAATATCGGCAGCGACCAAGAAACCAGCATCCTGGAACTGGCCCACCGCGTTCGCGACCGCGCCGACAGCGCCTCGCCGATCGAACTTGTGCCTTACGAGCAAGCCTATCAGCAGCCCGGCTTCGAGGACTTTCGCCGGCGTGTGCCCAGCATCGACAAGATCAACAGCGCAATCGGCTGGCAACCCTCGACGCCGCTCGACGACACCATCGACCAGATCATCGCTCACTCTCAGGAGGAGATGTACAACAGATGATCTGCTCCCCTCTTCATCGCAAGGCTGACCAGCGGGCGCCTATTAGCGTCGCGCGAATCGCAATTTCTACCCCACCCCCCAGCCCCTTCCCGCCATCTCTATGGCGGGCATCCGAAGCATCAGAGAGGGGGAGCGCGTTCACCAAACATGACGTTTTCTATCCAAACGCGCTAACTATGTCGCTTTATCTACCGATCTCATCTTCGAGTCACCCTTCCCTGTTGATACGGGATACTTCCCCCGTGAGGCGGGGGACCGAGGGGACACAGACCGGGGATGGGGTAGAATGCAACATGTCCGCTCCTCAGCAGTCGCAATGGGGAGGGGCGCCGCGCCCGTGCACATCGCCTTAAATGGCTGGTTCTATGACCAGGAGTCCACCGGCAGCGGCCAGTACCTGCGCCACTTGCTGGCGAATCTGCCCAAAGTCGCGCCTGATCTGGAGCTCTCGCTCATCCTGCCTCCGCGCCTGCCTGCGCCGCCTGATCTTCCCCAAGGCATCCGCGCGGTAGAAAGCGGCCGGCGCAATCGCTCCGGCAAGCTAGGCAAAGTATTCTTTGAGCAGCGCGCATTTCCTCAGCTGGCCCGCGCCATCAATGCCGATATCGCCCACGTGCCCTACTGGGGCGCCCCGCTGTCCTGCCCCATCAAGCTGGTCACCACCGTGCTGGACGTCATCCCCCTGCTATATCCGGTTTACAGTCGAGGCTTCTTCACCAACCTCTACACCTCGCTGGTCAGCGCGGCCGCCCGCGGCAGCAACCACATCATCACCATCAGCGAGACCGCCAAGGTAGACATCGAAGACCAACTGAGCATTCCCGAGCAGCAAATCACAGTGACATACCTGGCGCCCGACGACCGCTTTCATCCGCGCGTCGGCGCCGAGCGCGACCAGGAAGTGCGCCAGAAATATGACCTACCCGAGCAATTTACGCTCTACCTCGGCGGCTTCGACTGGCGCAAGCAAGTCAACACGCTTATGCTCGCTTACACCTACGTCGGCGAGGCCGATGGCGACGCCTTTCCGCTGGTCATCGCCGGGCGCGAACCGCGTTACGACGACCGGCTCTTCCCCGACTTGCGCAAATACAGCCGCCAACTCAATATTCAAGACTATCTGCGTTGGATCGGATTCGTCGACGAAGCCGACAAACCCGCGCTCTACCGCCTGGCCGATGTCTTCGTCTTCCCCAGCCTATACGAAGGCTTCGGCTTGATGGCGCTTGAGGCCATGGCTTCCGGCACGCCAGTTGTCACAGCCAACGCCATCGTCTTCGAAGAAGTACTGGAAGATGCCGCCTATATCGTCAATAATGCGCGGGAAATGGCCGGCGCCATCATCGCCCTGCTGATTCAGCAGCCGCTGCGCGAAGCCATGATCAATCAGGGCTTGGCCTTGGCCAGCAACTATTCCTGGCGCAAAACCGCCCAGGAGACCGCCGCAGTCTACGAGGCTGTCATGCGCGCGCCCGGCTAGAGACGAGTTCGACCATGGGCAAGACCGACCGCCGCGAAATGTCCCTGCGAGCCAAGCTCTCGCTGCCGGAGGACGCTGCCCCGCCCTGGAGCCTGCTCAGCGCGGCGCTAAGCCCCCTTGTCTTGCTCATCTGCTTGATAGTGGTGGGCCCGGCGCTGGCGTCGCTGCTGCTCGGCAGCCAGGAGATCACGCCCTTCCTGCTGATGCTCAGCTGGGCGCTAGGCATGGCTCTCAGTATCGTCTTCGTATGGGTCAATCGCCGCAGCAGCCCGGAAAGCCGGGCCGCGCTCCGGATGAGCCCGGGCCGCCTGCCGCGTCCGCTAGTACTGCTCCTGGGCGTGGCCATCGCCCTGGCAATTGACCTGATCACCAACTTGGCCAGCGGTCAATTCCTGCCCGTGCCGGAAATCTATGGCTTCCATTTTTACGGTAGCGCGAGTCTCATCCTGGCCGCTCTGCTCTTGATCCTGCTGCAACCGCTGGCCGAGTCCTTGGTCTTCCAGGCGATACTGCTGCCCGCGCTGCGCTGGCGCCTGGGTCCCTGGCCGGGCGTCATCGCTGCCAGCGCGCTCTTTGTCGTCCTGCATCTGCTGGTCTTTTGGGCCGCTTACGCCGACGCCTACGACCTGGTCTGGCATGGAATCGTATACCCGGCGCTAACAGGACTCGCCTTCAGCCTGCTGCGCGTCTACACTGGATCGAGCAGCGCTGTCATCATAGCTAGAATGGGCGCGGGGCTCATGTTCTTTTTGACCGCGCTGGCAGTATTCGGGGCATAAGGCCGCGCCAAGCGCAGGCGAATCAATCTGACGATACAGGCAAACAAAGGAATTACCAATGAGCGTACACCAACTGACCATCGGCGACATCGAATGCGCCGTGTTGCAGGAAGGCGCCGCCTTCATGGACCGCGACTCGGTCATCGCGCGTTATCCCAATGTCGATCCAGCCGATGTTGCAGCGGCATTGGGCGATAACGAGCCCTCCGGCAGCCTGAATCTGCTCACCGTCAACAGCGGCGGGACGCGCGTCTTGGCCGATGTCGGCTTCGGCGAATATGGGCCGGCCGGCATGGGCGGCACACTGCGGGGTCTCGCCAGCCTCGGCCTCTCTCCCGCCGATTTAGATATCGTCTTCATCACGCACTTCCATGGCGATCACATCGCCGGCTTTTTCACGCCCGACGGCGCCCCTGTTTATCCAAACGCTACCTACGTGACCATGCAGGCGGAGTGGGACGAGTGGATGAGCCGCTGGGCCGCCTCATCGGCAGAAGGCAACCAGCAGAATTTAGCCCGCTTCAAGGCTCTGCAAGATCGCTTCAAGTTCGTCAGCGCCGGCGACGAGGTCGCCCCGGGCGTTACAGTAGTCGACTTGGTTGGGCATACGCTCGGCCACGCCGGTCTGCTGGTGGAATCAGGCAGCGAGCGCCTGCTGCATGTGGTCGACCTGCTGCATCAGCACTTCCAATTCGCCAACATCGATTGGCAATTCTCCTTCGATACCAATTCCGAGCTCGCCGTCCAAACCCGCCGTCGCGTCCTGCAGCACTGCGTCGACGAAGACCTCTTGACGCTCTTCTACCACCTGGATTTTCCCGGCTTGGGCAAAGTTACGCAGGAAGACGGGACATACGTCTGGAATCCGACCAGCTGAGAACGCGGCGGTTTGACACAGCGAAGCAACCTGACTACAATCCAGTGGTTACAATCTATAGTCCTGCTCGCCGCGCCGACGCGCCTTTAGTCAGCGGCACCGCCAAACGCCAGTCGGCTGTTTCACCCGCCTTCAATTCTGGATCTCGAAGATCGAGCCCGTGAAAAAATACATAATACGCCGAATAATCTTGATGATTCCGCTTGTTTTCGGCGTGACCACCGTGACCTTCGGGCTGATTCACCTTATCCCCGGCGACCCCATCGAACTGATGATGAGCAACGCGCGCCAGTTCACGCCGGAAGAAAAAGAGCGTATCAGCGAGAAACTCGGGCTGAACGATCCTCTACCCGTGCAATATGTCCGCTATGTGACCAACCTGCTCAAAGGCGATATGGGCATCTCGGTCCGCTCGCGCTCTCCCGTGAGCTACGAAATCGGCCAGAGGCTGCCCGATACCATTATCCTGACGTTGGCTTCGATTGTATTGGTACTGATTTTCGCCTTGCCTCTAGGCATCATTTCCGCCTTGAAGCGCGGCACCTGGATTGATACGGCGGCCATGACTTTCGCCCTGTTTGGCGTATCCATTCCGGCCTTCTGGTTCGGCATCATGCTGATGTTGATCTTCGGGCTGCATCTCGATTGGCTGCCCACCGTCGGTCAAGGCAAGACGCCAATCGAATTCGCCCGATCGCTGGTCCTGCCATCGGTGACGCTCAGCCTGATTCTGCTGGGACTGGTCACGCGGATGGCGCGCTCCAGCATGTTGGAAGTTTTGGGCCTGGATTATGTGCGCACAGCTCACGCCAAAGGCATGGGCATCCGCCGCGTCAACTTCCGCCATGCGCTGCCCAATGCGCTAATCCCAATCATTACCGTCATCTCCGGCCAATTCGCCAGTTTGCTGGGCGGCGCCGTCGTCATTGAGAAGGTCTTCGGATGGCCCGGCATCGGCCGGCTGGCCGTCGACGCCATCTTCGCCCGCGACTACCTGGTCGTCACCAATACGGTGCTCGTATTCTCGATCATGGTCATTCTTGTCAATCTCATCAATGACATCTTGTATTCGGTCATTGATCCGCGCATACGTTTGCAATAAGGCTACCAATGGCTGAGCAGATTATTGATCTAAAGGCGGACGCCGACTTTGACGAACTGACCAGACCCAAGTCATTCTGGTTCAAGGCATCCCAGCAGATCATCCGCAACCCGCGGGCGATTCTGGGCTTTTCTGTACTGCTCGTGCTCATATTTGCCGCCGTCTTCGCCGAGCAGATCGCGCCCTACAATCCTTACAAGGTCAACTATACCAACTTCAAACAGCCGCCCAGCGCCGAGCACTTCATCGGCACGGACGAATTGGGCCGCGACGGTTTCAGCCGCCTGATTTACGGTGCGCGCATCTCATTGTTGGTCGGCTTTTCCGTCTCCAGCATATCCGTCACCATCGGCGTCGCCCTGGGCGCCATCGCCGGATACTTCGGCGGCATAGCCGACATGATCATCATGCGCGTAGTCGATCTGCTGATAGCCTTCCCCTTTCTCGTCCTGGCCATCGCCCTGGTCGCGGTCTTCGGCCCCAGTCTGTTTAATATGATGGTGGCGCTGATCGTCGTCTACTGGATTTGGTTCGCCCGCGTCGTGCGCGGCATGGTGCTGACGCTGCGCGAGACCGAGTTCATAGTCGGCGCCAAGGCTCTGGGCGCCTCTGACGTCTCCATCATTTTCCGCCACATCCTGCCCAATGTATTCCCGGTGGTAGTCGTGCAGGGTTCCTTCAGCGTCGCCGAAGCGATTCTCATCGCCGCCACGCTGAGCTATCTGGGCCTGGGCGCGCAGCCGCCCACCGCCGAATGGGGCTCTATGCTCAGCAACGCCAAAGAACTAATGCGCATCTTGCCCGTCATGTCCATCGCGCCGGTTGCGGCCGATGGTCATTGCCCGCAAGAGGGCGGCACCTTTACTATCGGCGTTGACACCTTCCTGCCCATGGATCCCAATACCGCCGCGCACGACTGGACATTTTACGCCATCACCAATATCAACAGCATGCTCTTCCGCATCGAATCCGGCCAGCCCGTCGGCGATCTGGCGGAATCCTGGGACATCAGCGATGACGGCACTATTTATACCTGGCATATTCGCCCAGGCATGATGTGGCATGACGGCAACGATGTCTTCCCCGAAGGCGAAAGCCGCGAAGTGACCGCGCACGACGTGGTCTACTCGATCTACCGCCAATACGATGACGAATCGTCGATCATGGCTGCCGATCTGCGCAACCTATTCGTCTCCGCCGAAGCCACCGACGACCGCACCGTCGTGCTGACCTTAAGCGGGCCCGACGCCATCATGTACGACAAGGCGCGCGGCTTGACCTTCACCGCCATCGTAGCCAAGGAAGCCATTGAGCACTACGGCGATGACTACGGCCTGAATCCGCTGGGCTCCGGTCCCTTCGAATTCGTCTCCTATTCGCCTGACGAAGAAGTCGTCCTGCGCGCCAATGAGGACTACTAGATTGACCCCTGCCTGGATGAGGTGATCTTCCGCGTCATTCCTGATGTGCCCGCGGGCATGATCGCCTTGGAAGCCGGCGACCTCGACTGGTGGGGTTCGGTAACGCCCGGCGACGACGTCGGCCGTTTCCAGGACAACGAAGACATGACCGTGCTCAACTTCGGCTGCCCGGTCGCCACGCGTCTCTACATGTCGGTGGACAAGCCGCCCTTTGACGACGTCCGCTTCCGCAAGGCGCTCTCCCACATGAAAGACGGCGAAGCCATCAACGCAGCGCTGCGCGGTCCCACGCATGTGAAAGGCGCCGGTACCGCAGGTCCTGGCGTGGCCGGCTACGTAGAAGGCCTATACGACGAATACCACAGCTACGATCCCGAATTGGCGATGTCGCTTATGGATGAGATGGGCATCGTGGACACCGACGGCGACGGTCTGCGCGAATGGGAAGGCTCCAATCTGGAAATCCCCATGTTCTCCTGGAATTCTGACCCGGCGCCCGATTACGTGGCCGCCATGGTTGACGCTGCTTCACATGTTGGCCTGACGATCCGGCCCGAAATCGCCGACCCCGGCACCAACAACGCCCGCCGGCTGGCCGGCGAATGGGGCATTCATCTAGGACAAGGCTGGTGCGGCGAAGGCGGCACCAATGCCCTCTGGGGACGCAACGGCTGGATTTCGTCGCTGGGCTACGAAGATGAAGAGATCTTCGAATTGCTGGATCTGTCGGCGCAAAATCTCAACGAAGAAGAACGCGAAGCCCAGTTGCAAGCGGCAACGACTCGCATCGCCGAGTTGTATTTCGAACCGGCCTTCGGCTTCTTCAACATCTTCACGGTCAAGAACAACTATGTGAAAGACTTCTTCGGCGGCGAGTGGACGCTGAATCTGGCCACTGACGACCACAATGTCTGGATCAATGAGGACGAGAGATAGGCCTGCCTGGCCGATCTCTTCTGGCAACACCCTAGTTACTTCCGGTCAGGCTCTTACGGGCTTGGCCGGGATGTTCTTAGCTCGTTTTATCTATTCGTTCTGAATCGTGATCCCGTCAGCTGACGCCGGAGCTTGAATGGATCTGCAAAGTATCTCCGCCGACACCCCCGACTACCAAGCCTTCCTGAAGGTCGACGAACTCAATGTGTCCAGCCACCGGCTGCGCGAGCGCTTTCCCGATCTCGTCAGCATTAAAGAGGTCGGACGCACCCGCGCCGGCGATCCCATCGAATTGCTCTCCATCAGCGGCGGCGAACAAAATGCCTTTGTCTTCGGCGGCCCCCACCCCAACGAACCCATCGGCTGCATGACCATCGAATACCTGTCGCAGCGGCTCTGCGAGGACGACGCCCTGCGCCAGGAACTCGGCTTCAGCTGGCACTTCATCAAATCGATTGACGCCGACGGCATGCGCCTCAACGAAGGCTGGTTCGACGGTCCCTTCACCCCCAGCAATTATGCCCGCCACTTTTATCGGCCGGCCCGCCGTGAGCAGGTCGAGTGGACCTTCCCCATAGAATACAAAAACCTGAGCTTTGATGACCCGCTGCCGGAAACTCGAGCGCTGATGCGCGTCATCGACGAGACTCAGCCCGCGCTGCTCTACTCACTGCACAACGCCGGTTTCGGCGGCGTCTATTATTATATATCCGGCGAATGCCCGCCGCTCTACGACACATTCCATCAGTTGCCCGAATGGTTCGGGCTGGCGCTGGATCTGGGCGAACCCGAGATGAGCTTCGCCGCGCCCTACGCCCCGGCCATCTATCGCATGCTTAGCAGCACCGATATGTACGATCATCTGGAGCGCAACGGCATCGCTGATCCGGCAGCCGCTATGGGCTTCATGGCATCCAGCGCGCAATATGCCGAGCGTTATGGCTCTTTCTTTCTCATCGTGGAAATGCCCTATTTCGAGGAGCCGCGCGTCAACGACCAATCGCTTTCTACGACGCTGCGACGCGACGCGATTTTGCAGGCGCTCGACATGGCAACCGAGCACGACGCCTGGATCCGCGAGCAATACGCGCCTGTCGAGAGCGCCCTGCGCCTGGATTCGCCGGTCCGCCGCGCCCTGGAAGACTTCCTCGCCATGAGCGCCGGTTTCCGCGAAGCTGACCGCCAGTGGGTGATGAACGACGACTCAACCAATCGACCGGCGACCCAAGCCGAGCTCTTCAGCAATCTTTATACCTCGCGATTTTACAGATTACTGAATGTCGGCCTCTTGGCGCGTCTGTTAGCCGATGAAATCGTCAGCGGCAACGATCATCGCCAAATTCAAGCCGCCAACCAGGCAGCGACTGAGCGCTTGAATGCCGACGGCGGCAGCCTCGAAGCCGAGCTGGACTATCGCGCAATTCCGATTCGCAGCCTGGTCGGCGTACAGTGCTGCGCCGGTTTGGCAACCGCAGCCTATTTGAAGCAAAAGTAGTATGAATTCTATTCGGGCCCGGCGCTTACCGTCGGGCCACAGGAGGCGCCAAATGATTTCTACAAAAAGCTTCTTCTATACACTTGCTCTCATGGTTGCTTCCGTACTCGTTCTCGCCGGCTGCAGCGAAGGCGCATCAAGCGAGTCGGCCGTTGAAGAAGTGACCAGCCAGGTCGCTTTCATCTATAGCGAAGACCCTGACGAATACAATATGAGCCGCCTGCACGACATCGGCCGCCAGTATCTCGACGAGCAATTGCCCGATCTCGGCACCAAAACCATTCAGAGCGTGTCGGTCGACGATGCTGAAGGCGTACTGCGCCAACTCGCTGAAGAGGGGCACAAGCTGATATTCGCAACCTCATCCGAATACAGCGACGCGGTGCTCAAGGTCGCCGCGGACTTCCCCGATACCAAGTTTGAAGTCGCCGACGGCGCCGAGACCGCCGACAACGTCGCTGCCTATAGCGGCCGCATGTATCAGGCTTTTTACGTCGCCGGCGGTTATACCGGCGAAATGACCGTTTCCGGCATCATCGGCTTCATCGCCCCCGAGCCGACCATCGAAGTGATTCGCAATATCAACGCCATCACGGCGGCTTCGCTGCTCATCCGAACTTGTGAAGACATCTCAGTTCATGTGCGCTTCACCGGCGCCTGGAACGACCCGGAAGCCGATCGCGCCGCCGCCCTGGAGCTAGTTGATCTCGGCGCCGATGTCCTGGTGCAGCACACCTACAACCCGGAAGTGCAGAAAGTCGCCGAAGAAAAAGGCCTGCGCTCCGTCGGCTACGGCTTCGATATGCGCGAATTCGGCCCCACCGCCAACATGACCAGCATCGTCTGGCAATGGGGCTGGTATTACTTGCGCCGCGTCAACGACTTGCTCGAGGACGACTGGGAAGCCAAAGCCTACGACGGCAAAGTCTCCACCAAGAATTTCGGCCGCGGCATCATCGACATGGCGCCCTACGACTACGATCAGATTCCGCATATCATGGAAGCGCCGCCCCTGAAATGGCGCATCACCTGGAACGAAACCAACAAAGACGCGCTGGACGGCCCGCTCTATTCGCAAGCCGGCGACTTGCTGCTGGAGAAGAACAAGAAGTTCCCCAAGGGCTACCTTTACACCGACATGGATTGGTTCGTGCAGGGCGTCATTGGCGAGGCGCCGGGCGAGCCGCCACCGACTGTTGAAGGCCGCGGCTCTGATATCAGGTGCTGATAACAGTTGCTGTCAATGGAGGACGGCGCCCGAATTTCACTGAATTAGCCCCGGCGGAAAAGGCACCCTGACTGGAGGTAGCGATGCCACACGCTCTATTGCTTGATAACCCCGATCTCGCGGCAGCCATCGACATTTATGAATCTTGGATTCGCTTCAAAATGCACCAAAATCAGCAGCCCGGCCTGGCGGTTGGGCTGGTTCACAATGGCGAGTTGATCTGGGGGCGAGGCTTCGGATACGCCGATCTCGACGCAAAGTCGAAAGTCACTTTGGATACAAGATTTCGTATCGCCAGCATAAGCAAGACCTTCACGGCTGTCTCAATCCTGCAGTTGCGCGACGCCGGCCGGCTTGGCCTGGATAATCCACTGTCGGCGCACTTGGATTGGTTCGCCCTGCGCTACGCCGGCGCGCCCGAGATCACCCTGCGCAACTTGCTGACGCATACATCGGGGCTGCCGCGCGATTCCCATAATCCCATGTGGACCGAATGCGACGCGCCCGACTGGGATGAATTTGTCACGGCCATGAAAGGCCGGCCGCCCACGCGAGCGCCATACGACAAATTCGCCTATAGCAATGTCGGTTATTCCCTGCTCGGCGGCGTCATCGCTAAAGTTTCGGGGCAGTCCTGGGCCGACTACATCCAGCTTAATATCCTCGATCCCCTGGGCATGTCCGCCACCTATCCGCAGCCGCAGCGCGATGACCCGCAGTTGGCGAAAGGTTATTCGCAGCTGGACGAGAATCACCAGCGCTCGCCTATGCCCTTTTTCTTGATGAACGGCTTTGAAGCTTCGGCAAACTCCGCCTCATCCATCAACGACTTGGTCAAATACGCCGCATTCCATCTGGACGACTCCAATGATGCCGTGCTCTCCCGCCATTCGCGCCGCGATATGCACCGTGTCCACTGGCTCGAGCCGTCTTGGCAAAGCGGCTACGGCTTGGGCAGCATGATCTACAAACTCGACGACTGGACCATCAGCGGCCACGCTGGCGGCTATCCCGGCTACCTGACCGGCTTCACACTCTGCCGCGAGCACAATTTTGGGCTTATCCTGCTGACCAACGCCCTGGGCAGCAACCCGCCTGAATACATCAACCAGGGCTACAAGCTGGTCCTGCCCGAAATCATCAAGGCTGCAGAGCAACCCAAACCGGCAATCGATCCCGCCTGGCGCCAATACGAAGGCGAATACTTCCACGAATGGGGCTATGAGAAGGTCCTCATCCGCAACGGACAGCTGCAGATCATTTCGCTCGACGATCTCGACTATCCACCCGTCATTCTGGAGCCGACCGGCGCCGATCACGAATTTATCATTCAAGCGCCGGGGCAATCCAACGAGACGGCGCGTTTCGAGTTGGACGCGGCCGGCCAGGTCATGAAGCTGTGGCTCCGCAACGAATATGCGAACAAAAAGCCGCAGAACGGGGAGGAGGAGCCATGACGCCCGCATCCGACAAGCGCAACTTCGACAGACTGGATGACATTCGCTACGCGCGGATTGGCAGCGCCCGCCTGTCCCCTACGGCTGACCTGGCCGTCTGCGATGTAAGGCATAACGACCTGTCCAGCATGTCAAGCTCCACGACTCTCTGGCTGATCGATCTGACTAGCGGCGCGGCCCGCCGGCTGACCGAGCCGAGCAATAATTCGACAGCGCCGGCCTGGTCGCCGGATGGGCGCCAGATCGCCTTCGTATCCGACCGCTGCGGCAAAAAACAAATCTTCCTGCTGCCGATGCATGGCGGCGGGGAAGCGCGGCAATTCACCAACCTGAAGCAAGGCGTTGCCGGTCAGCCGGTCTGGTCCCCCGACGGCGGCGCCATCGCCTTCACCGCGCCGAGCGACGCCGAACCGCGCGACCCCAGCGAGCCCTATTTCGTCACGCGCCCGGTCTACCGCTTTGACGGCGTCGGCTACCTGGATGACGCCGTGCAAAATATCCACGTCCAATCCACCAACGGCGGCGCAGCCCGGCAACTGACCGACGACGGCTTTCTCGACAGAACGTTGCGCTGGTCTCCCGACGGCCGCGAGCTGCTCTATCTCGCCGCGCATGACCCCGACCGCCCCGACCTCTTCTCAGCCCGGCTGCGCATCGTGGATCTCGAAGGCCAAGGCAGCGACATCCTGGACCTGGATTGGGGCTTTATCAAGAATGCCGACTGGATGCCCGATGGGGGGCGCATCATCGTCATCGCCTCGACAGGCGACCAGCCCATGGCCACCAAAGACGACTTGTGGCTGGTCGATCGTGACGGCGGCAAGGCCGAAAACCGTACAACTGACTTGCCCACGGGCGTAGAAGTGCAGTGGTTCCCGGTATTCAGCTCGGGCAAGATTATGGCCTCGCCGTCGACCGCGCTGGTCAATGTGGTTCAAGAGGGCAAGCGCGGCATCTACTCGGTAGCGCTGTCCGGCGAACACAGTTGGAAGCAACTGGTCGGCGGGAATCGAACGACCACCCTGCAAGATCTCCGCGACGGCGCGATGCTCTTCCTGTCCTCGACGCTGGAGAATCCGGGTGAGCTCCGCCTGGCCGATCAGGACGGCGCGAACGAACGTCAGCTAACCGCCTTTAACCAGGACCTGGTCGATCGGATCGCCTTCCCGCAGGTGGACGAGTTTCGCTATGAGCACGACGGCGCGCAGATCCAAGGCTGGCTGCTGCGCCCCAACGACGGCCAGCCTCCCTATCCCACCATTCTTTACATTCACGGCGGGCCGCACGGCTGGTACGGCTATCAGTACGGCAGCGATTTCCAGATGCTGGCCGGCGCCGGCTTCGCCCTGCTTTTTGTCAATCCTCGCGGCTCAACCGGCTACGGCGACGACTTCGCCACCGCCCTCTCCGGCAACTGGGGCGTCCTCGATCACCAGGATCTCTTGGCCGGCGTCGATTACGTCATTGACCAAGGCCTGGCCGATCCCGACCGCCTGGGCATCTGCGGGCTCTCATATGGCGGCTACCTGACCTGCTACACCATCGGGCAGACGGACCGCTTCAAAGCCGCCGTCGCCGAGAATCCCATCACGGATCTGGTCAGCCGCTACGGTACCGCCGACATGGGCCCCTGGGGCTCCCTCAGCGAGCTCGGCGGCAAACCGCACGAAATCCCCGAAGTCTATCGCCGCTGCTCGCCCATCACCTACGCTCATAACTGTACGACGCCCACCATGCTCATCCAGTGTGAAGCTGATTATCGCTGCCCCGCCGGCCAGGCCGAGCAATTCTACTCCCATCTCAAAGCCAACGATTGCGTGGTTGAGATGCTGCGCATACCCGCTATGGCGCACGTGGCATCCATCAGCGGACCGATGAAAGTGCAGCAAGCGCAGAACGACGCCCTGCTTGACTGGATGATCAAATTTTTGCGTTGAAGACAGCCCCGGCCACGACTTCGTTGCGCAGCCATCAACGGGGTCAACACATCACAGGTCTTCGGGTAGTGTATCGAATTCGGTTGAAATAGAAATGACGTGAACTCCGATTCATGCTAGTTGTCCTAGCAAAGCAAAAGAACAGGAGCCACGTCATGTACACTAGGATAACGCAGCCAGGATATGGTTTCAAATCTTTTTTGGCGGGCCTGAGAGCCAAACTGGCCGCGACCGCGTCTCAAATGATTGAATCTCAACTGGAGCGGGAAGTCACCGCCCGGTTGTATCGCCAAGCCTACCAAAGGCGCTCGCAGGTATCGCGTCAAAGTCAAGCGACCTGTCAAGTCTGCGGCAGTCAGCAGGCTAGTGATTTTGTGCGCAATGGACGGCGTCGGCGTCAATTAGTGACGGATTATGGGGTGTTGCAGGTCTGGCTGCCGCGTGTGCGCTGTCAATGTAATGGCAGTGTCAAGATACCCTTTTCCATCCTCAAGCCCTATCAACAAATTTGGGATGATGTCTGTGATCGCATTGGGCGCTGGGCGGATTTAGGCTTGAGTTTGCGGCAAATGCAGGCGGAAATCGGCGAGCAGTGTGGCACTCAAATGGGCTTGCGGACTTTGAATCGGGAGGCGCAAGCGGTGCGGATGCCGCCAGCGATGCCCTTGACCAGTTGCCCGCCAGTGGTCATGCTGGACGCCATTTGGCTGACCTTGCTCGAGGATACCGGTCAGAGCAAAGTCGACAGTCGCCAACGCCAACGCTCGGTCAAAGCGCGGCGCAAAGTCTGTGTCCTGGTGGCTTTGGGACTGTATCCGCAAAACCGGCGCTGGGGCATTGTGGGCTGGCAGTTGGCTGAGGATGAAAGTCGCCAGGCTTGGGAAGGCCTCTTATCCGACTTGGCGGCGCGCAAGCTATATCGCCAACGGGGGCTGGAACACTTCATTCATGACGGCAGCAAGGGCTTGATTGCCGCGCTGAACTATCTGCACCCTCATGTACCACATCAACGTTGCGCCTTCCACAAGCTGCGCAATCTCTGGCAGAGCATTCAAGTCCCCGATGCCTTGCCCAGCGGACAAGCCCGTCAATTCAAACAGCGCATCCTGCAACCCATTCGCGCCATCTTTGAGGCGAAAGACAGTCGAGAAGCAACAGAATTAAGGGATGCTTTCTGTCGGACTTATGCCGAAACACAATCTGATTTAGTCGCCACGCTGCAACGAGATTGGCAGGAGACCATTGCCTTTTTCCGGGTACTGCAGCGATACCCTAAGTGGCCGCGCTCGGCTTTACGAACGACCAGCCTCTTGGAACGGGTCAATCGAATGTTGAGACGGCTTTTCCGCCCCAAAGGCGCATTTCACTCGAGGACAGGTTTAATCGCTACTGTCGCGCGTGTGCTTAACCCATATCGGCTCGTATGAATTTCAACCGAATTCGATACACTACCGGTCTTCGCGCAGTTTCGATTGCCGCGAATCATGTGTTAGAATTACGTCGCGGGGCTGACTATTCCGCAGACGCCGCCAGCCAGCTCTCCGGTATGACCACCGGCTCGTCTCGCCCGCTGACCGCCGCAAACCAGCGCAGCATATTCACCGCCCGCACTGTCAGCGAGGTTTCCTTCTCCAAGGTATCGAGGCGCGCGTCAAACAGCAGGCCGCCACGCCCGCCAGACAGCCGCAAACGGATGCGCCGCTTGCCGCCGACCGACAAGCCCCGCCGCGCCTGAATGCGCAGATCTACGCTAGCGTTTGACTCCAAGGGCAAATGCCAGACATCGCCATCGGCGATTTCCCGCTTCAGCAATTCGCCATTCTCCAGCCTGACGCTGACTTTCAAAGCAGTGGCGTCGGCGGAAGCCACCCCCGAGGCGCAGATTAACGTACCCACGTCTTCCAGCACATTGCTGTTGGCCAGTTGCACCACGGCAGTCGGCTGCACGGCCGCCAGCGCGCCCAGTGCCGCCAGCGCGCCATAGGGATCGGCTTTGACCCGCACCACGCCTTCGCATTGCAGCGCATCCGCCAGCATCAGCATATCCAAGGCCCCGCCCCCGCTGCCGGTCAGGACCGCGCCCGCCACCAGGACCATCCCGACCCGCACCGGATCAATCGCGCTGTTTCCCGGCTCGCGCAGCATGTAGCGCAGGCAGGCGCGCAGCAAAGCGTATTCGATAGTGCGCTCGCGCATATCCCGCGGAACGCTCTCCAGCCGCAGGCCCTTGCTCAGGACATACTGTGTCAGCTCGCCTTTGCGCGGATGAAATGGCAGCCACTCGTTTACCGCCTCTTCCCCGACGCGTTCCAGAGCGCTGGCCGCGCTATGCCCCAAGCCGATGTCATTGCTGATTCCCGTCCACACCCTGCCATCGCCCGCCAGCGACAGGGTCGAACGGGCGCTGCCAATATCGATCGCCAGCACCGCTTGCCGCATCGCGCGGGAGAAAAAAGCCGTCATCGTCTCGATGCCGCGCGCTGTCGGCAAAATGCCGGAATCCGTCATAGCGGCGACTCGCTGGAAACTCCTGCCGTGCCGCTTGTTGTCGTCGACAACGCTGGCCAGCACAGTCTGCGCCGCCTCCCAGGCGTTTTCGCCGCTTCCCACGATATTCGGCGCGATCAGAACCTCCGCCAGCTGGCTTAGCATTTCACGCGCCGACGGGGTCACACTGCTGTTGCCAGCGAAGATAACCGTCGGCCGGCTGCCCATCGGCAACAGCGCAACCGCCTGCCGCGCGACGCTCAGCATCTCCAGCAAAACAGTCCGCGCGCCGCCATCCGTGCCGCCAGTGATGAGTATCAGCTGCGGCCGGCTATGCACGATGCGGTTCAGCCGCCCCTTCGGCCCTAGCCCATCTTCAAGATGAACCGTAGCCTTTACCTCAATATAGAAGGGGGCGATGGCTTGTTGGGCCGCGACAAGGTCGTGCCCGGGATACAAGCCGACCAGTACAGCGCGCAGGGCATGTCCCGCGCTCGCTGTAGTGAGAAAATAATCGACTCCAACGCGATCGGCCTGTTCCGGGCGAATGACATTGTCCTGCTCATCAAGGAAGTGGCGACCGGTCGCTTCGGCCATCTCGCGCAAGACGGTCGACAGCCCGAGATGTACGTCATCGCTTGGCGTGCCGATTGTCGTGCGGCCCCGGCCCTGCGCCACCAAGCGATACTCTCCCTCCACGACATCAAAGAGCATCGCGCGTGTGTTGACGCTGCCGAAGTCCGCCGCGAGTATCGAATTAATCTTAGAGTCAGACATGGGTCAGGCCCCAAATTGAAATAGGAAACCAATCCGCTCCGTCAATATCGTCAGGCAGGTCAATATGGTGGAGGCGTAAATCGCGCCCAGCGCCGTGACCAGAAAGACTTTCCCGATGTGACGAAAGCCACGCCCGACTGAACTCTGGTCGGCGCCGCCGTCAGCTCGGATCCGCGCCTGATAGTGGAAGTAGTAAAGCCCGGTCATCGTGCCGACGAAGATTAGCAGCGTATCGACCAGCGCGCCAAAGTCCGCCGTCAGATCATCTGGTATTGCCACGGTAGCCTGCAGCAGCGGGAAGAGCGTACCGGTCAGCGCGCCCACGACGCCCACCGCGGCCCCGACCACAATCACCACAGCCAGGACGCTATTAGTTAGCCATTTCAGCGATTTGACAGGCTTAAGCAAAAGCAGCAATGCAAATAATAGAGCAGTGAAGAAGATATAAATATCGGCGCGATTGCCGAGCGAGGTCCAACTCGTCGTTGGGTCCTGAATATCTTGCAGATATGGCAGAATGACGCCTTCATAGCTGACGATGAGTGTGAAAGCGGCTGTCATGCCGATGAATATATACACAGCGATGCGGTAAAGATTGCCGACAAGGGGCACATCACCCAGCAGGTAGCTGAATACCATCAGCGTCAAAATAGCGCTTACCAGCGCGATTGTGTTTTCCGCCATCAAGCCCGCCCCATTATGCGCTTGGCGCTTTCCGCCGCAGCAGCAGCCCACGAACCGCATACAAGAGATTGCCAATCACAATTACCAAGACCGCCGCTACCGTACCCAACGTCATCGCCTGCAAACGCGGTATCTCCTGGCTGCGATCGCTCAGCAGCGCCAACTCCGGTCGGTCGCCCGATTCAGGCGCCAGGGCCTGATAGTATCGCGGCTCATTCTTGCCCAGCCGAAAGGTGAAATCCAAACGCATGACCGCGCGTTCGCTTGGCAGGCTCGCCGAGTCGTCTGTCCGCCCGCCGTCAAATTCGCTCGCCGTGACCACACGCTCCTCCACCAGGAAAGCGGCCACCCAACCCTCAAGTCCATTATCCAGCGCGATCTCATACCAGCTGCCATCGCCGTTTGTGCCCAGCACTTCATACAGATCGCCCGGGTATCCCAGCGCCAGCACATCGTCGACTGTCGTCGGCCGCCGCCTGATATTCACGCGCTGCGGCGATATGACTTCGACAGCCAGAAAAGTCGCCTCGGTGGCTGTTGGCGCGGGTGTGTCAGTCGCTGTCGGCTGAGGCGTCATGGTCGCGGTGGGCTGGGCCGTCGGCCCCGGAGTCGCTGTATCCTCAACAATGACGATGACCCTGGGCTGCTCAACTTGCGGTTGCGGCTGGTCGCTGTTATCGCTGCCGTCATCTTGCCGGCTTGACACTTTCACTGGCTCGACCTGCGGCGCTTGCTCAGACTCGGAAGGCAACAGAGCGGCGAAATTCGCGCGCAGCTTTTCGCCGTAGGTATAGGCATCGCGAATGCCGTATAGCGGCCCGATGACGTCGTCCAAGCTGTCGGCGTAGGCCTGCGCCAGAGGCTGCGCCGCATACCCGGTCGCGATCAACAAATCCATATTTTCGAGCTCGGGCAGCACCTGCTCGGCCCAGTTGCGGATGTCTTCGGCGCTATCCGCGATGAGCAGAGCCAGCGCCATGTCTTGCAGCGAAGAAAAGTCGAGCCCAGTGAGCTGCCCCCGCGACGATATCCGGGCGATATCCGCGAAATTCTCGCTCAGCTCACGCAGACCCAGCGCGCCGCCCGGCAAGTAGCGCAGCAAAAAATAGTCTTCATCAGCCGCCAGGCGGGCATTCTCATCCAAGACAGACCGGTTTATCTTCTTGATGATGTTCTGCGCATGGACGACCGCAATCGGATTGCTGCTGACGATCAGCGGCGTCGCGCGTTGAGCGAAAATATGCCGCAGCAGCAACTCCGCCAGCAAGTCCAGCTCGCCCGCCGCCGCCGGACCATACTCGAAGGCGACCAGTATGTAGTCGTCGCGCGTGATATTGTCCAGCAAGTTATAGAAGGTGATGGGGCCTTGGCGATCCTCGTGGAATTCAGCCGGAGGCAACTCACCCTCCGCGAAGTCAGAGGAGACGAATGGCAGCGACACCAAGAGCAAGAGCAGCGCCGTACCCAGCAATCGCGGAAACGCGCTCAAAGAAAAGACCGAAGCGGGCCGCGGCAGCCTGCGGCCGTCGCCCTCATGCGATTGCAGGGGCCCGCCCACAATGTCTTTCAACATCTCGACCTGCTGCTGCTGCGCCTTGGATAGCGCCACAGCGCTTATGACACCGCCGGGTTTCTGCTGAAACGCAGGCGAAACCAGCACCTCGTCCACATCAAACAGGCTCTGATTTGGCGCAGGCGCGGCCGGCGCGCTGCTGCCAGACCGCTCTCGCAGGGCGCGCAAGCGATCGTCCAACTCTTCCAACGGCCGATTCGACTGCCCGCCCAGCATTTCCGACGCCGAGAGCTGAGCGCTCTCCGACGCCGGCGCCCCCCGTCGCAAACGCGGCATACTTGGAAGACCGGGTAGGCCCGGCAGATTTGGCATACTTGGCAAATTGGGACGCGACAAGCGCGGTAAGCGGGGCCGGCGCGGAAAACCGGGCAGCTTCGGGCGACGCGGCAGGAAGCGGCGCAGACCTCGCCTGTTGCTGCTCTCCTCAGCTTCGGCCGCGGCGCGCTCCACGCTCTCGCTGTATTCCAGCCAGTTGAATTCTTCGCTCATCCGCTATCCCCGGTAAGCGCGGTCTTGACCGAGCACCACCCGCACGCCAGCCGCCACCATGCCCAGGGCGATGCCCAGCAGCAGGGCCCGCGCGCCGGCGCTCACCGGGACGCGCATCAGCCAGTCGTTCCAGGTCCGCAGCGGCGCCAACTCGGCCAGCGGCAAGCTCGCCAGCAGCACCACAAGGACCACCGCTACGAAGAGCAAACCCCAGATGTCGCGGCGCTTGCCCATCACCCTCGAGCCGCCGTGCACCAGCGACAAAAACAGCAGCGCCGCCAGCGCCGACTCGATCGGCAGCTGCACCGCCTCCAAGAGCGAGGTATCGCCCTGGCGCGTCACATACCAGAAAATCGTGAAGCCGAAACTCGCCAGCAGGACAGCGCTGTAAAACTTGCCGCTTGTCAGCCGGCTCACATGAACGAAGAGCAGATTTGCAATGCCGATGACGACGCTCAGCGCCAGGAAGATCACCACCAGTCGCAGCAGCACATCCGCCGGCAGCGCGATCCGGCGCGCCAACTCGTCGCTGCCCGGTTGATCGCCAAAGAGCGCGGGATTGTCGCCCAGCAGCAGACTCAGCATGACCGTCACGCCGACCGCGAAGGCGACCAGGGCCGAAATGAAAGCGCCAGATCCCTGTCCCTGGCCCATCACTTATCTCCTACGATAGACCAGCAGGCCCAGGCTAATCAGAATCAACGAAGCTACCGCCACCGCCGGCCAACTCAGCCAGGGCAGCTGCCTGGCCACTTCCAGCAGCAGCGCAACCGTCATGCCCATAATCAGCAGCGCGCGCCAGACATCCATGACAATGGCGTCAGCCGGCGCCCGCCCTTCTTCCACGACATAACTCGCCGCGGCGAAGAGCTCCTCGCCGATCAAGACTTCGTCGGCCATGGCATAAGCCACCGCCTGCCCCTGCAGTTGATCGCTGACCGCCAGACTGCCTTGCCCGCGCCGATCCGCGCTGTCGATCATCAGCGCCAACTCCGGACCAAAGCTGCCGGCAAAGATATGCGCCGACGGCCGCTCCGACTCGATCACGCCGCTGACCGCCGCCGCGTAGCCGATCGAGCGCTTGCCCTGCGGATACCACTGCGTTCGCGTCAGCGTGCCGCCGGCGGGCCAGCCGCGCCGCAGCGTGTCCTGCCCCAGTGGCACAGTCGCCGCCGCCGAGGTCGATACAATCGGCGAGGCATCGCCCGCGCCCACACGCTGAATCACATGATGAAAGAACTCAGCCCCCGCCAGCGCGGCAGCCGTATTGTCCTCGCCGATGCCCGCGCTGCCAAAAGCCAGATGCAGCGGCCGGCTCGATTCTATCGCCCGCCCGGCCCAGTCGGGAATCACGTCAAAGGCCGCGATCTGCCGCTGCGCCCGCCGCCGAGCCCGCCGCGCTTTCCGTTCCTGGAAAAAACGCGCCGTATACACCAGCACGACAGTCGCCAGCACAAACAGGACGCTGAATACTTGAAGGGTCGTCTCATCCAATTGGGCTTCACTCCACGGCTTCGTCAGCCAAAGAACGCCGCAGCGCCTCCAGGCCACCTGGCTCTTCCAGCTGCTCCGACAGCGCCCGCAGCGCGCCACCCCCGCCCCAGAGCAGCGCCAGCGGCTCCGCCACCAGCAGACCCTGCGCCAGCACCGGCGCGACAGGCTCAATGGCGTCCAGCAGGCTCAGCAGAAATGGGGCGTTTCCGCGCCGCTTGGCCGCCTCAATCCAGTGCGAATGTTCGTTCTGACTTTCCATACCTGGCAGTATAGCATCGTTCATTCTTGCGCGAGGCGCGCGCGCCGCCCGATTTCAGCGCATGGTACAATGCTGAGCGGACCAAGGAGGGGCGATGACGCCTAAACAATTCGTCCAGAAATATAAAGACACGATTCTGAACGAAAGTCAGGTCGCTCAATCGCATTTCCGTGATGTCTGCGATTTGGTCGGCGTCGAGATGCCGGGCGGCAATGGATTGACCGCGGACGGCGACATCTTCATCTTTGAGCAGCCAGTCACAAAAGAGAGCGGCTACGGACGCGCCGATGTCTACTACGAAGGACGATTCGCCGTCGAATACAAATCCCCCGACAAATACAAAGACCTCGATGCCGCCTTCAAACAACTTAAGGAATATAAGGACGACCTAAAGAATCCGCCATTACTGGTCGTCACCGACATCAAACGCTGGGAAATCCATACAAACTTCGATAATGCCGATAACCGACCCTACGTCTTTAAGCACAGCGATATTGCCGCCAATGCCGAAGTTCGCGGCTGGCTGCATGATATGTTCAAAGCGCCCCAACGCTTGCACCCCAAGAATCATACCGAGAATGTGACCAAGGCAGCCGCAAAAGCCTTTCAGGTCATAGCCGACAACATGCGCCAGTGGAACGCCCAGCCCACTCAAATCGCCTACTTCCTCACAAAGCTGGTCTTCTGCATGTTCGCCGAGGACGTCCGCCTGCTCCCCACCATCACGGACGACAATCCCGATGGCATATTCACCCATATCGTCAAGCAGTCGCTCAACAGACCCAGCATCTTCACAAAGTATCTGCAAAATCTATTCGCGGCCATGAATGACGGCGGCGAGCTGATGATGCGCGACATCCGCTACTTCAACGGCACACTATTCATCTATACGCATGTCGAAGAACTGTTGCCGGAAGCGCTTGAGGCCCTGATTCAAGCCGCGGACCTGAACTGGAAAGCCATCGAGCCGTCGATATTCGGCACCCTCTTTGAACGCAGCCTGGACCCTAACAAGCGCTCCCAGCTGGGCGCGCATTACACTTCGCGCGAGGACATTGAGCTCATCGTCAGGCCAGTCTTGATGGATCCGCTGCTCGACCAATGGAAAACCGCGCAACTGGAAGCCGCCAATGTCCGCGAACGTTACGACAAGGCGCAAACGGGACGGGCGCGCAACGCCGCCGTCGCCCAATTGCTGGAACTGCGCGAAGGAATACTCAAGAAGATTCGGGGTATCACCGTGCTCGACCCCGCCTGCGGCAGCGGCAACTTCCTTTATGTGGCTCTGCAATTGCTGATGGAGCTCGAGCGAGACGTTATCGAAGATGAACTCTGGGCAGGGCTGCAACGGGCGACGCCGGAAGTCCACCCGCGCCAAATGTACGGCATCGAAATCGAACCCATCGCTCACGCCCTGGCCAGCATCGTCGTCTGGATCGGCTACATCCAGTGGCGCAGCAACAACGCCTACGCCGACACCATTCGCGAACCCATCCTGGAAGAACTGGAAGGCCATATTGTCTGCAAAGACGCGATTCTGGCTTTTGATGAGGAAGGCAATCCGACTGCGCCGGACTGGCCCGCCGTCGATGTCATCGTCGGCAATCCGCCTTTCTTGGGCGGCTTCAAAATGCGTGGTGAATTGGGTAATAAATATGTAGAGCGACTGTATGACAAATATAAGGGTCGGGTGATAGCATCCGCCGATTTGGTCACATATTGGTTTGAAAAAGCGCGTGAGCAAATTGAAAGTGGCCTAGTTAGTCGTGTTGGATTGCTGGCGACCAATTCGATACGCGGCGGCGCCAATCGCGAAGTGCTCAAGCGCATCAAAGACACGGGCGATATTTTCATGGCGTGGTCGGACCGTGACTGGATACTAGACGGCGCTGCGGTTCGTGTTTCTATGATAGGGTTTGATGGTGGTAGCGAAGATAACAGAAAATTAGATGACATCTCAGTACAGCAAATTTATTCCGATCTCACTGCATCTGTTGACATAACCGTTGCACATAAATTAGTTCAAAATGGTAACTTGTGTTTTGAAGGTACAAAGAAAGCTGGCGGATTTGATATTTCTGAAGAAATCGCGCAAAACATGATTCAGGAGGACGAACGAAATTACTCAGTAGTTCGTCCTTGGGTCAACGGTAGTGATATTGTTCGTAGCTCAAGAAATATGTGGGTAATTGATTTCAACATGATGAGCTACGACAAGGCAAAGACATTTGTTTTGCCTATACAATACGTCGTAGAACATGTCAAAGCGAAGCGCGAAAGCAACGCTGAAAAATTCAGTAGAGAATACTGGTGGCTGCACCAACGCCCTCGCCCTGAAATGCGCAAGGCAATGTCCGATGCGGGTATAGCTAGGTTCATTTGTACACCACGAGTTGCGAAACACCGGATATTTGTATGGCTTGATACTCTTGTACTGCCAGATTCAGCGACCAATGCCATCGCCCGCGACGACGACTATTTCTTCGGCGTCCTGCACTCCAAACTGCACGAAGTCTGGTCCCTGCGCATGGGCACATCGCTCGAAGACCGCCCCCGCTACACGCCCACCACCACCTTCGAGACCTTCCCCTTCCCCTGGTCGCCCGGCGCCGAAGACAGCGCCCATCCCGCACACGCCGCCATCAGCGCCGCCGCTGCGCAGCTGCACCAAGAGCGTGATAAATGGCTCAACCCCGCCCCCTCAGACAAATCGTGTAGGGGCGACTCTGTGAGTCGCCCGCAGACCGCCCTCAAAGACTACACGCTAACCAATCTCTACAACGCCCTGCAAGTCTGGCGCGGCCTGGACAATATGCGTGTCAAACCCGCCGCCGCCGACTTCGCCCCGCGCCTGGATGAGCTGCATCGGACGCTGGATGAGGCCGTCTGCGATGCCTACGGCTGGGGGTATGACGTGCTGGATGACGAGGAGGAGATTCTGCGGCGTCTGCTGGATTTGAATTTGGCGCGGGCTGACTCCAACTAAGCCCTCTGCGTCCTCTGTCGTGAATCCCCGGCGCTCACTCCTTGACGAAGCCTACAGGCGGCTTGTAAGGCACATCCAGGTGCTTGATGAGCGCGTCCAGCTTCTCGTTCAATTCCTTGATCTGTCGCTGGGTTGACTCATGGTTCGCCATGATCAACTCGTGATTCGCCGCTACAGCTTGCGTCAGTCCTAAAATCGCCTCTTCATAGGTATCCATTCGATCCATCAGCGCGTCTTGCGTGTTTCGCACACCTTCGTATTCATGCTTGATGCGGTCTAAACGAATGTCGGTTGTCGCCATGCTGCCTCCTCTAGTCCGCGCCTCTATGGTGAAATCCCCGACACTTACTCCTTGATGAAGCCCACAGGCGGCTTGTAAGGCACGTCCAGGTGCTTGATGATGGCGTCCACCTTTTGATGGAGTTCCGCGATTTGTCGCTGGTTCTCCGTGACCACCTGCGTTAAACCCAGCAGCGCCGCTTCAAAACTGTCCACCTTGTCAAACAACTCGTCTTGAGCGACTTCCAGCGTCTGATATTTTCCCTGCATGCGCTTGAATCGAATATCGGTTGTGACAGCCATTTCGCCTCCTTGAACACGCACTCAGTATAATCACGCTATGATAGCCTGTCAAAAGGATTACGCAAGAACCTCCGGCTCTGTTTGTGGTGAAAAAAGTCTCCCCTATTTCAATGGGGGAGATTTAGAGGGGGTAGAATGAAACCAGCCACAAATCCAGGAGACGCAACATGAGAGGCGTAATCGAAGAATTCAAAAAGTTCGTCATGCGCGGCAATGTCGTCGACCTCGCCGTCGGCATCATCATTGGCACCGCCTTCAAGGGCATCACCACCTCCCTCGTCAAAGATGTCGTCATGCCGCCCATCGGCCAGGTCACCGGCGGGCTCGATTTCTCCAATTGGGTCATCCCCCTCGATTGGCTGAACTTCGGCCGCGAATCCGCCGAGATCGCCACCCTCAACATCGGCAACTTCGTCAATGTCCTCATCGACTTCGCCATCACCGCCGCCGCCATCTTCCTGCTGATCAAAGTCGTCAACAAGCTCGACGAAGCGGTGGACGACATCGGCGATATGCTCGATGGCGACGAAGAAGAAGTGGCGATCGAGCCTGAACCCGAACCGGAACCGGAACCAGAGCCGACCACCGACGAAAAAATCCTCGAAGTCCTCGAGCGCATCTCGGCGCAGTTGGACAAGGCATGACAGCCCTGCTATAGTCAAGCGCATCACATCCCATCGACTGAGGAGAATCGCAGCATGTCAGACGACACCATCAGCAACGCGCTCAAAATGATGCCCTACGGCTTCTACGCCTTCACCACCAAAAGCGACGATGACGCCAATATCATGGTCGTCAACTGGGTCTCGCAGATGTCTTTTAGTCCGCGCCTGATCGCCGTCGGCATTCAGAATTTCTGCCATTCATACGGCGTCGTCTCGGCCGGCGGCGTCTTCGGCTTGAATTTCTTCCTGCAAGCTGACGAAGAAGCCATCAAGCCCGCGCTCGGCGGACGCGCAAAGCGGCCCGACAAAATGCAAGAAGCCGAATTCACGTCCGCGCCCGAAACCGGCGTACCCGTCATGGCCGGCGCCGCGGCTTACATCGAATGCAAGGTGACGCAGATCGTCAACATCGGCGGCGATCACGATATCGTGGTCGGCGAAGCCATCAATGCCGCCATCATAAAAGAAGCTGGAGCTGCCGAAGTCTTGTCGCTGCCCGGGATCGGCTATAGCTACGCCGGCTAATTCCTTTCCCATGGCGATACCGTTCAACTGAATCACGTAAAATGGTCGCCTTGCTCCCCCTCCCTAGCTTGCTGGGGAGGGGGTCGGGGGTGGGGTAGTCGCTCCTCATTTTGGAGGAAGGGGCTGAGGGATGGGGGGTTGCGGCAACTCCCCCGTCCGCAGCACCGCCAGCAGCCGCTCGGTCATGGCCGGCAAACTGTGCTCGCGCCGCACATTCTCTCGCAGCGCCGCTCCAATCTCGGCGCGTTCAACGGCGGACAGCGCAAACAAGCGCGTCAGCCGCTCGCTTAATCCGCCGACGTCCTCTGGCCCGCCCGTCAGCAGCAGGGGCGCGTGCTCGCCCAGCAATGGCGCAAAGGCCGGATTGCAGACCACCGTCGGCACGCCGCATGCCATGCTCTCCAGCGCCGCCTTGTCGAAGAGCCCGGCCGGGCTCATATTCACCGCCACGGTCGCCCGCCGATACCACTCCACGACCTCCGCCGCGGGCATGTCGCCGAGCAGTTGGCAGCGCTCCTCGACTCCCAGCCGCCGTATCTGCTCGCGCAGCCCCTCCTCGTAGCCCTGCGGAGAGCCCGCCTGCGCGCCGCCGATCAGCGCCAGCCGCGCCTCGATCCCGGCCACAGCCCCTATCGTGGTCGCCTGATGCTTGACCGCCGCCAGCCGCGCCACCTGCACCACCAGCGGCGCCGCCCCATCCCCAGCCCTTCCCCCACCAGGAGGGAAGGGAGTTTGGATGTCCCCGCCCGAGATTGACGCTTGAATCCCCCCTCCCTCTTCATGAGATGCTCGCCATAGAGATGGCGAGAGCGGGTTAGGGGGTGGGGGTGAATAATAGTCGCAGTCAATGCCATGCCCGATGACGCGCAGCTTGTCCGTGCTGTAGGGGAAACTCGTCTCGTGCGCGCTGACCACAGTCCGCGACATCGCCAGGCCCCAGCGCAGCTGCGCCGAGCGCGCCCGATGCGTATACCAGAGCGCCGTCGGTATGCCCCGCGCGCTCAGCAGCGGACCGGCCAAGCCGGCGAAGAGCGGCATCATATGGGCGAAGCAGGCGTCATAGCGCCGCTCGCGCAGCAGCCGCAGCAGATGCCGGTAGAATCGGGCGAGGCGCAGCGGCTTTTCCAGTCCGCGCTCGCGCCCCGCCGAGTACACGCGCACGTTCTCCGGCAGCTGATACGTCCCGCGGTACATGGTGATGACATCCACGAACTCGCAGCGCGCCGCCAGCTCACGAATCCAGCCGCAGGCGAATCCCAGCACCGGGTCCGCTTCATCGGTCATCAGGTTGAAGAGCAAGAGGCGCATGGCATGAATCGCTTGCAGCAGTCGATAGGCGGAACTGTGCTATAGTCTACACTGTGTAATCATGAACATCTGATATTTGACGAAGTAACATAATGCAAGTTAAATTTCTGACACGATACGCTCTAAATGACCAACTTTCTAGCAGGTAATCGCATGATTCGTGCATTCAGTCGAGGAACAATTCGGATCTATTGGGGTGATGCTCTTGAAGTACTGTCGCAAAAGATTGCGGATAACTCTGTAGATCTAGTATTCGCCGATCCGCCTTACAATATCGGCAAGAATTTTTCAGGATTTTCGGATAAATGGGAATCTGAAGAGGCCTACGCCAAGTGGTGCTATGTTTGGCTAGATCTGTGCATTAGAAAGCTTAAGCCAACCGGTACGCTATACGTCATGTGCAGCACCCAAGGGATGCCTTATCTGGATACGTTTTTGAGAACACGTTTGCACATCCTTTCACGTATTGTATGGCACTACGATAGTTCGGGCGTACAAGCAAAGAATTATTTTGGTTCGTTATACGAACCTATCTTACACTGTGTGAAGGATCGCAAAAACTATACTTTCAATTCGGATGACATACTTGTTGAAGCAAAGACAGGAGCTAAACGAAAATTGATAGACTATCGAAAACCCATTCCACAACCCTACAATACACGGAAAGTGCCTGGAAATGTCTGGTATTTCCCGCGAGTACGCTATCGCATGCCCGAATATGAGAATCATCCGTCTCAGAAGCCCGAGAGACTTATGGAGAGAATTATTAGGGCTAGTAGCAATCCAGATGAAACGGTTCTGGATCCATTCTCTGGTACGTTCACTACTTGTGCAGTGGCAAATCGAATTGGTCGTCGCTCAATTGGCATTGACTTGCAGAAAGAATACATAGAGATCGGACTACGCCGTCTGAGGATTCAAGAGAACGTAGACTGTGAAGAGGAGTCCATTGCCAAGAAAACGTTTCCGCACGTAGCGACATCGGCACAACTATCTTTATTCGGAGAAAAGTAGAATATCGAAATGGAACATGAATTCACTCCAATGATTCGTCGTATATTGTCAGACCACTTCGGTCTGAATGCCGATTCTATTTTCGAGAAAAGTGACCTCGTTCAGTATTTGAACTACAAAACAAAATCTGCATCTAGGGGATCCAAAGCAAGAGGATCATTTGCCAATATTTATGCCATCTATGTTCTGGTTGAGGACTATTTGCGGTACGAATTCGATCAAACAGGCACCTACTCTGATTACCGAGGCGCACAGTTCTCGGAGCTTTTTCGAAGGCAAAGAGAATTGCCTTTCGGCTCAAGTCTACAAAATCACGCGCTCAACAATCGCTTGAACGACGAGTTCAGCGGCCGATTTCCTCAACAGGGTTTGCAGCCCATTATCAGGGACCCAGAGACTTCCCGCTACTGGTTCAATGAACGATTGCTACTGATCGAAATTGATAACCACGAACACAACTTGGGTAGAGCGATATTAGACATTATTGATGCCTATATTGAAACGAAGCAAGGAGCACTCAAGGCTTTCATATCTGATGTAGAAAACCTTCAAAGAATCTCGCGTGATGACCCGAAACAAGCATTCGAATTTATTCAAGAATTGTTGCGGCCAAACGTCGATGCACGGATTTTCGAAATCGTGAGCTTCGCAATACTTAAGTCTCATTTTCACGAGCAGTCTATTTATTGGGGATGGACACTGGAATCTATACAAATGGAGACTCTAAAACTGTACAAGACCGGACGTACGAATGCGAATGACGGCGGTATTGACTTTGTCATGAAACCTGTCGGCCGATTCTTCCAAGTTACAGAAACCACGGATGTTCGTAAGTATTTTCTCGACATAGATAAAGTCGTACGTTTTCCGATAACGTTCGTAGTGAAATCGGAACAATCAACGAGTGAACTTTGGGCGGAAATTCAATCGAAGGCTCAACAGATCTATCCGGTCAGGGCAATAGTCAAGAGATATATGTCCGCAGTTGAGGAACTTATCAATATCCCACGACTTATACATATCTTGAGTGAGTTGTCAGGATCTGGTCGCATAGTGGCTGTCGTCGACGAGATATTGCTACACAGCAAAGTGGAGTTCCATTACAACGTCCAAGCTGACCATACCTAAAGCGGCATCAACACCCTGATTAAGAACTTATGAGCGAGGATAGCCCAAGGCGTCAATCGCGGCAGCCGCGGCCATATCTTTCGCCGACAGCTTGTTGCCGGCATCGTGCGTGGTGAAGGACACGGTCACGCGCCGCCAGCCAATCGCCATATCCGGGTGATGACCTAAGCCCTCGGCAACCACGCCGACGCTCGACGCGAAAGCCAGTCCAGCCAGATAGCTGTCGAAGGCGAATTCTTTAACCAGCGCATCGCCAGCCCGCGTCCAGTTATTGAGCGTCGCCAAGCCCGCGCTGATTTCCGCTTCAGTTAATGCCTTTGCCATGTCACGTTCTCCCATTCTACGAACCGTCTCAATCGATCACAATCTCGGCGCAGCCGGGATATAGCCATCGATGCCATAGCCCAGGCCAAGCTGATCAGCCAGCGCGGACAACTGCTCAATCACCCGCGCGCCCGGGCAGAACGTGCCCTCATTGAACTGACTGTGCGCAGCCAAATGCGTCAGCTCCAACTCGGCTGCCAGCCAGCGCCCCAAGACTACAAGCGCGCTCCACTGGGCTGGCGTCGGCGCGCGAAAACGGAAATCCCCCAGCAAGCAGACGCCTGCGCTACCTGTATTGCGCCCCTGCGTATGCACGCCCCGCACGCCCAGATTCCGCCCTTCATATATCACGCCGTCGACATCCAGCATGAAGTGATAGCCGACATCGGCCCAGCCGCGATCTCGCCGATGCAAACGCTGCGCTTCCAGCAGCGTCGCCCGACCATCAGCTTTGTAGAAGGCGCTATGGTGTACGATCAGCGTCTGATAGCTATCGCGCAAATCGCCCGCATACTCATACCAGCCTTCCGGGTTGACGCCGCTCTTGTAGAGACCGCGTTCGTTACGCGCCGTATGATCCACCGGCAGCGCGCCCCATTCGTCGCGGCTGACGATCCGCGGCCGAAAAGCGTCTTCGCTTGATTCGGCCTCGTTGGGCAGGACGACAACCCGCGGCCGCTGGGAGAATAACCCGGCGGCAGCGCCCAAAGCAGCCAGGGCAGCGGCGCCCCCGGCGGCTGACAGTTTCCGCAGCATGCGCCTACGGCTGACCTCTGGCTGATTGGTATGACTCGGTCGCTGCACTGCGTATAATTACTCCGCGATTGCTTCACACCAGTATAGCCGAACTGGTGCCGCAAGCGCTGTCTTCCGTAGAGCGCGCGAGTTGCGATTTCCAGATCGGCGCTACGCTTGTCAGCCGCCATTGCGAACGTTATGCTAAACATGCGACGATGAGCTAAGGAAGCGGTAACTCTGATGACATGCGAGGGCTTTTTCTTTGTGATAGAAGGCATGGACGGCGCCGGCAAAACCAGCATCGCCCGCCAACTCTATGACGCCCTGTCACAGACGCACCGTGACCAAGTCGCCCTGACCTATCAGCCGCACGACCCTTCCGCTGCCGGAATCTATATCCGCGATGTCTTGGCCAAGCGCAGCAAAGCCAGCCCGCTCGCCCTCGCATTAGCCTTCGCTCTGAATCGCGCTGACCACCTCGACAAGATCGTCGACCCCTTTCTGGCGGCCGGCGAGCAGCGAATCGTCATCTGTGATCGTTACACGCTCTCTTCGCTGGTCTATCAGTCAAGCGACGGCTTGAGCATGGATGACGTCCTGGGATTAAATCGCTGGGCGCGCCCGCCGGATCTCACGGTCTACCTCAGCGTCAGCCCTAAGCAAGCCTACGCGCGCATGCGCCAGCGCCCGACAGATCGGGAGCTTTTCGAGCGGAATCTGTCCGAGCGCGCGGAGAAGTACCAGCAAGGTATGGCCTTGCTTCGAGACAATGGCGAGACCATCGCCGAGGTTGAAGCGAACGTAGAGTTTGATCAAGTGCTGGCCAGCGTATTCGATGTTTTGAAGTCTCAGGGTCCCGCCTGGCTGCGTATTCAGCCGCCACTCCTGCTCGACTGGCGCGACTCGGACAGCACTGCTTGAATACCCAGTTGGGGATTTACCTCAGAATCATATCTAAAGTCACTTGACATTAAAACAGATGTTCTATACTATGGAGGCATGGCTGGCCGACTTGTCTCCGAAACCTTGACCAAACTCTCGCAAATGGGAGATGTCACCCTGCACGAACCGGCCGGCGACAGCCCGCAGACGGAGCGCAAACGCCGCAGCCGCAAGCAGGAGTTTAACCTCAACGATTGCATCAGCCACCTCAGCACACCCCGCGGACCCAAAGCGGTAATGAAGTCGATGATGACTACGGCTTGCGAGCGCAACTGCCATTATTGCGTCTTCCGCGCCGGCCGCGCCAAAACCAAGCGCGTCACCTTTGCGCCGGACGAGATGGCGGGCGCCTTCAACACGCTGGAACAGGCCGGCAAAGTCGACGGCCTCTTTCTCTCGTCCGGCATCATCAAGGGCTCGGTCACCACTCAGGACAAGATCATCGACACCGCCGATATCATCCGCAACCGGCAGGGCTACCGCGGCTATATCCACCTCAAGATCATGCCGGGCATCGAATATGACCAGCTCTATCGCTCCATGCAGTTGGCGGATCGCATTTCGGTCAATCTGGAAGCGCCTACCACCGCGCGCCTGGCCGCCCTGGCGCCCAAAAAGATCTTTATCGAAGAACTGCTGCGGATGCTGCAGTGGGCGGAGCAGATCCGCCGCGATCACCGCAATGAAAAACTGGCCAGCAGCGTCACGCAATTTGTCGTCGGCGCCGTCGGCGATACCGACCTGGAATTGCTTTCGATGAGCGACAAGCTCTACAGCCTGGCGAAACTGGCGCGAGTCTATTATTCCGCTTTTGGTCCGGTGCCGGGCACACCCTTTGAAAATCTACCGGCGACCGAAGCGATACGCGAGTTCCGCTTGTATCAATCCAGCTTCCTGCTGCGCGACTACCGTTGGGATGTCGAAGAACTGCCCTTCCTGCGCGATGGCAACCTGCGCACCGATGTCGACCCCAAGCTAGCCTGGGCTGATGTCCACTTGATTCATCAGCCGGTCGAACTCATGCGAGCCGAGCGCGAGCAGCTACTCCGCGTGCCAGGAATTGGTCCCATCGGCGCGAATGCCATCATCAGCGCGCGCCGCCGCGGGACGCTGAGCGAACTGCTGCATCTCAAGCAGATCGGCATCCGCACGCCCCATAAACTGGCAAAATACGTTCTGCTGAACGGTCGCCAGCCCGCGCGCCAACTCAGCTTGTTCTAGGCGTCAATTCTTAGCCACCCCAGTAAGAAGCAAATCCACATCTTTTATGCGAGAAGCAATCCGCAGCGCATGGCGCAAATGACACGGCAACATTGCCTTATGTAGTTCGCCCAGCTAAGATAATGCCGCCTTGATTTCGGCTACGCGGGAGAACTCCATGACATCAACAATCCGAACGCTGATGATGCTGTTTATTAGCATTGCGACAGTGGCCCCGTCAGCGGCGCAAGAGCGCTTCCCCGATGGCACGGAAATCAGCCTGCTGCAGTGGAGCCACTTCGTACCGACTTACGATGAGTGGTTCGACAACTATACTCGCGACTGGGGCGCGGCCAACAACGTTTCCGTCACTGTTGATCATGTCAACCTCACCGAACTGCTCACATCCCTCGCGGCTGAAATCGACGCCGGCCAGGGCCACACCATTATCGAATTGCCATCTTCTCCCGCTTCTCTGGTTCAAGGTTTGCGCGATCTGAGCGATCTCAATAGCCAGGCGCAGGCGCTTTTTGGCGAGCAACGCCACCACTGTAAAGCGGTGACATATCTGCCTTCTGTCTGGCTGTATTACGGCTTCTCGGCCGGTTACGCCCTCAATCATGGCAACTATGACATCGAACTCTGGTCGGCGGCGGGTTATCCACAAGGTCCAGAAAACTACGAGGATCTGCTGGCTGGCGGGCGCGCCATCTTCGAAGCAACCGGCATTCCCGTCGGCATCGGCATCAGCCCGGAAATCGACAGCGAAATCGCCAACCGCGAGGTGATATGGAGCTTCGGCGGCAGCGTTCAAGATGCGGACGGCAAGGCCGTCTTCAACAGCCCTGAAACTGTTGCAGCGGTCAAATACCTGGCGCAATTGCAGAACGAAGCCATGACCGCAGAAGTCTTTGGCTGGACCGGCGCCAGCAACAACCAAGCGCTTGTGGCCGGCGAAACCAGCTTTATTCTCAACCCTGATTCGGCTTACCGCAGCCTGCAAAGGATCGACCGCTCAGCCGCCGCCAATATCGGATTTTCACCGGCGCTTGTCGGGCCAGCGGGCGCCTTCGGCGGGACGCATGCCTTCATCAGCGTCATACCCGCCTACGTCGAAGGCAGTCAGCTGCAAGCCGCCAATAAATTCCTGCTCGACCTGGCCGCCAATTACAGCGAAGTCACTTACCATAGCGAATTGTTCAATCTGCCCTGCTTCCCTGATGCCGTCCCTGAACTAGAAAGCTGGCTTGACAATGACCCCTTCGGTTCTACGCCGGCGGGTAAATTCGCTGTGCTGAAGACTGCCATCGATCGCGCGGTCAATTTCGGCTATCCCGGCTACAGCAACCCGGCTATCGCGCAAGTGTACGCTGAGCACATCATCCCCAAGGTGATTGCCCAAGTCGCCCTGGGCGAGGCAAATGCCGAAGAGGCCGTGGCCGCGGCCGGCGCGCGCATCGCTGATATCTTCTCGTACTGGCGCTCCCTTGGTCTTGTCGGCGGCGCGGACTGAGCCAGCGACTCCTATGCTTCGCGCGGCGCAGTGGAATCATTGCCAAGCAAATCACTGTTCGTTAGAATCGAAACTGGAAACCGGCCGCTGGGCTGGTGCAAAGACTTTCTATGATTTAAGGAGACTGTTTCATGAATCGAGCGATACGTTTGCTAATTGTACTCAGCGCTTTTGCCGTCCTGGGCATCGGCATTACCGCCCAGGGCGACTACGCCGAAGGCACGGAAATCAGCCTGCTGCAATGGAGCCATTTCGTGCCGCGTTACGATGAATGGTTTGATGGCTACGCCGCCGAATGGGGCAAAGCCAATGGCGTCGGCGTGACGGTTGACCACGTCAATTTCACCGAGTTGTTCTCCACGCTGGCCGCCGAGATCGACGCCGGCGAAGGCCACACGATCGTCGAAGTCCTCTTCTCGCCGGCTTCTTTCATCGACGGCTTGCACGACTTGCGCGACATCAACGAAGCCGCGGCCGAAATGTACGGCGAGCGCGCCAGCACCTGCACTGCCGCCTCCTACCTGCCGGTCGCTGATACCTGGTACGCCTATACACACGGGTACGTGCCCGATCCCGGCGACTACGATATCGCCCTCTGGACCGAGGCCGGCTATCCTGATGGGCCCAAGACCTACAACGACCTGCTCGAAGGCGGACGCGCCATCTACGAAGCTACAGGCATCCCCGTCGGCATCGGCATGAGCCCCGAGCTCGACAGCCGCATGGCCAATCGCGCCGCGATCTGGAGCTTCGGCGGCAGCGTCCAGGATGAAGACGAAAATGTCGTGCTCAACAGCGAAGAGACCATCGCCGCGGTAAAATACCTGGCGCAGCTCCAGAACGAAGCCATGACCGACGAGGTCTTCGGCTGGACCGCCGCCAGCAACAATCAGGGCTTGATCGCCGGCGAACTCAGCTATATCCTCAATTCCAATTCGGCCTACCGCAGCTTGCAGAAGATCGACGAAGCGGCTGCGGCCAACATCGGCTTCACCCCCGCGCTTGAGGGTCCCGCCGGCGCCTACGCCTCCTCGCATGTCTGGCAAATCTACGTGATTCCTGAGTATGTCGAGGGCGATGAGCTGGCCGCCGCCAAGCAATTCATCCTGGACCACACGGCGAATTACAGCGAAGCGACCTACTACAGCGAACTCTACAACTTCCCCTGCCTGGCGAGCACGGTGCCGGAATTGGACGGTTGGCTGGAAGAAGATCCCTGGGGGTCGTCGCCGCCGAACAAGTTTGAAGTCCTGAAGACGGTCAACGACTGGTCGGTTCACCTTGGTTTCCCGGGCGTTACCAATCCGGCCGTCAGCCAGGTTTTCGCCGAGAGCGTCATCCCTAACATGGTGGCGCAAGTCGCCTTGGGCGAGCAGTCCGCCGAAGATGCGGTAGCCGCGGCGCATGAACGCGTCGAGGAGATCTTCGGCGAGTGGCGCGCCAAAGGTCTGGTCGGCGGGGGCGATATGTAGCCAAGATCCAAAGCGCAGCCTGCTCACCCCATCCCCCTAGCTGTATAGTCTCAGATTATAATGGGATGATCTCACATAGCCAAAAGGAAGCCCTATGGGACAGGTTCTACACCCGCGCGCCACAACGACGGAGGCAACCCGCCGAGAAATCCAAAATAGTCAAGAGAGCATAGCCAAGCTGGCCAAGCGCTTCGGCATCAACCCCAAAACCGTCGCGAAATGGAAGAAGCGCGCCTCCGTCAAAGACCGGCCGATGGGTCCCAAGAATCCCCGCTCCACCGTCTTGAGCCAGCAAGAGGAAGATATCATCCTAGCCTTCCGTATCAAGACTCTGCTGCCCCTGGATGACTGCCTCTACGCCCTGCAAGAGACCATACCGCATCTGACCCGCTCCAGCTTGCATCGCTGCTTCAAGCGGCATGGCGTCAACCGACTGCCCGAATCGGAAAGCAAACCGGCCAAGAAGAAGCGCTTCAAGAACTATCCCATCGGCTACTTTCATCTGGACTTCTGCCAGGTCAGAACTGACCAGGGCAAGCTCTATCTCTTTGTCGCCATTGACCGGACATCCAAGTTTGTCTTCGCTGAACTGCGTCAAAGCGCTAAACGCGAGGACGCTTGCGCCTTCCTGCGCCGGCTGATCGAAGTCGTACCCTACAAGATTCATACCATCTTGACCGACAATGGCACTCAGTTTACCCATCAAGCGCGGTCGGGGCGCAAAAGCAAGCTGGCCTTTGATAAAATATGCCAAGCGCAGGGGATTGAACATCGCTTGACCAAACCTTATCATCCTTGGACCAACGGACAAGTCGAGCGCATGAACCGGAGTATCAAAGAGAAGACGGTCTATCGATACTTTTACCAAAGTCATGAGGAACTGCGTCAGCACCTGGAGTTGTTCTTGCAAGCCTACAACTATGGCAAAAGGCTGAAGGCGCTGAAGGGGCGAAGCCCCTATGAATACATCTGTGATTGCTGGCGAGAAACCCCGGAGCGATTTCAGCAAAACCCATACCACCTTAATGCGGGACTATACACCTAGCCCCCTTCCCCAATAAATTAGGGAAGGGGGAACGCTGCAAAATCGCTCTCCAACTGATGAGGGTGCGCAAGCCGCGCTAAACAGATAAATTCTGAAATACGCTGCCTTGCTCCCCTTCCCTAGCTTGCTGGGGAAGGGGCCGGGGGATGGGGTAAACGTATGGGCGACAAGCCAATCACGCATACCGACAGAAGCATCCACGACAACATAAGGGACCTGGCCCGCTACATGCGCCGAAACCCGACGCCTACGGTGGACAGGCTTTGGCAGCGCATTCGCAAGAAACAAGTCCACGGCTTCCGTTTTCGCCGACAACAAGCGATTGGTCGATTTATCGTCGATTTCTATTGTTTCGAGGTCAGGCTAGTCGTTGAGATTGATGGAGCCATCTATGACGAGCCCAGTCAGGCGAAATATGACAAAGATAGAGAGCAACATTTGGAGTCATTAGGTTTCCGCGTGTTGCGTTTCACAAATACTCAAGTCACAAATAACTTAGATGCTGTAGTCGAATTCATCAGCGACTGGCTTGCGAAACACGCGCCGTTTCGCACAACGCGGTCCGGCAGGAATTAAGCGCCAATGCCCATCGTCCAAATCAGCAGCCTCAAGAAATACTTCGATACAGTCCACGCCGTTGACGGCGTCGACCTGGAGATCGAACAGGGCGAATTCCTGGTCATCCTGGGGCCCTCCGGCTGCGGCAAGACCACGCTCATGCGCATGATCGCGGGCTTGGAAAAACCCACCGCCGGGCAGATCAGCATCGGCGGCGCGGACGTCACGGCGCTCCCGCCGCGCAAACGTGGCGTGTCTATGGTCTTCCAGAGCTACGCCCTCTACCCTCACATGAATGTCTTCAACAATATTGCCTTCCCGCTGCGGGCGCAACGCCGTGAGAAGAAATACAACAAGCGCAGCATCCGCGAAAAAGTGGAGACCACGGCCGGCCTGCTGGAGATTGACATGCTGCTCGATCGTCGCCCCAGGCAGCTCTCTGGCGGGCAGCGGCAGCGCGTCGCCATCGCCCGCGCCATGGTCACGCAGCCGGCTGTGCTGCTGCTTGACGAACCGCTGTCGAATCTTGACGCCAAGCTGCGCGCCAACGCCCGCGACGAGCTCAAGGACTTTCAGCGCTCGTCGAATATCACCGCCGTCTTTGTCACGCACGACCAAATTGAAGCGATGGGACTGGGCGACCGCATCGTCGTCATGTCGGAGGGCAAGATTCAGCAGATCGGCACGCCGCAGCAGATTTACGACGACCCCGCCAACGAATTTGTCGCCACCTTTCTCGGCTCGCCCAGTATGAACATCCTCGCCAGCGACCACTTTAAGTTCGGCTTCCGTCCCGAACACTTCTTGCCCAAGACCCTGAACGACAATCCGAAGAACGCGCGCATCTTCCACTACTACGTCAAGCGCGTGGAATATCTGGGCTCGGACCGCTTGGTATACGGCTATGTGCAAGGCCGCGAAAGCGAACTAACGCTGGCGAAAGTACCCTCCAACGTGCGCGTCTCGCTTGATGTCGAAAGCGACTACGAGTTCGCCGTTCACAACAGCGATCTCAAATTCTTCGACGCGCGCAGCGGCACCCGCATCGCAAAGCAAAACCTGGCCGAGGCGCTCTAATGGCGAGCTTGGCGCTGCCCGCCTTTCCGCTGGATAATCGGCGCTTCGTCGGCCTACTCTTCCTGGCGCCGGCGCTGATTTACATCCTGCTGCTGGTCGGCTTTCCATTCCTGCTGGCCATCGCCTTTGGTTTCTCCGATGTCACCGTCGGCAATACCGATCTCAGTTTCGTTGGCCTGCGCAATTTTGAAGCCGTCTGGGAGAACGATATTTTCCGGCAAGTCTTCGAAACGACAATCCGCTTCACGCTTATTTCGCAAGTATTCATTCTGCTCTTCGCCAATATCCTGGCCATCATCTTCACGCAGGAATTCACCGGCAAATGGTTCGCGCGCTTCATCTTCATCTTGCCCTGGGCCACGCCGGTTTCGCTGGCGATGATCGGCTGGCTCTGGATGCTCGATACCAAATACAGCCCCATCGACTATCTACTGCTGCAGACCGGCTTTCTCGGTCCCGGCGGCCTCTTGAGCAAAGATCGCAATCTATTCTGGCTGGCCTCGCCCGATCTGGCGCAGATCAGCGTCATCTTCGTGCAAGTCTGGCGCATGACGCCCCTGGCCACGGTGATATTGATGGCCGGGCTCTCGTCCATCCCGACCGACATCCTCGATCAAGCCGAAGTCGATGGCTCGCGCTTTATGCGCACCTTGCTGCAAATCAAGCTGCCGCTGATCCTGCCCATCATGGTCATTGCCCTGCTTTTCAGCATGATCACCATGTTCGGTGATATGACGGTCGTCTACGTGCTGACGCGCGGCGGCCCCGTCGATTACACCCGCGTGCTGGGCCTGTATTCCTTCCAGGTCGGCATCGAAGGCGGCAACCTGGCGCAGGGCGCGGCCATCTCGCTCTTCGCCTTTCCCCTGCTGCTGGCGATGGCGATCTTCATGCTGCGCACTGCCAGCCGAGCCGAGGTGCGTTGATGGCGCTGCTGACCTGGATACTGACCAACTTCTGGGCGCTGCTGCTATTCCTGCTCGTCCTGCTGATCGGGCTGCGCATCGCCTGGCGCATCCGCAAATACGGCGCCACGCGCGAAGAGTTCTCGTATATCCTGCGCCGCTCGCCTTTCTATTTCGTCGTGCTGGTATTCTGCTTCTTCGCGGTATCGCCCTTCCTGATCATGTTCTTGCATACCTTCAAGGCCGATGGCGATCTTTACCGCCGGCCACAGCCCTTCATCTTCCGCCAGGAACCCACCATTGAACATCTCGACGCCCTCTTTAACAACACCGCCTATCTCGATTTCATCCGCAATTCCATCGTGGTCGGCGTGGCTGTCGTTTTAATCACGCTGGTGCTATCACTGCCCGCCGCCTACGCCTTGGCGCGCCTGACCGGCAGATGGGGCGAACGCGCCGGCATCTTGATGTTCCTGGTCTACCTTTTGCCGCCGACGCTGCTCTTCATACCCATGTTTCGCATTGTGGTGCTGCTGGGGCTGAAGGACAGTCCAATGTCGCTGATCGTCGTCTATCCCACCTTCACCGTACCCTTCAGCATGTGGCTGCTGCAAGGTTTCTTCAAAGCCGTCCCGCCGGAACTCGAAGAAGCCGCGCTGGTGGATGGCTACAACCGCGTGGAAGCCTTCTTGCGCGTGGTCCTGCCGCTGTCGCTGCCCGGCATCATTTCAACGGTCGTCTTCACCTTCACCTTGACCCTGCACGAATTCATCTACGGCTTGGTCTTCATCGCCGATACGCGCCAACGCACCTTGAGCGTCGGCGTGCCCACCGAGCTCATCCTGGGCGATGTCTATTTCTGGCAGCCTCTGCTCGCCGCCGCCCTGATCATAGCCATACCCGTCGGCCTGGCCTATAACCTATTCCTTGACAGCCTGGTGCAAGGCTTTACCATGGGCGCTGTCAAAGGCTGATCCAAGCAACACCTCGTAAGGATTTGTAGGGGCGGCCGACCCGGTCGCCCGATATAAAAACAGGAGTCTCCAATGCCAACAATCAAAGTCAAGCTAAACCAGGTCGATGACGCCACCACCGCCGCGCAAATACGTAATCACGCCATCGACATCGACCGACCCGAAGCCAAAGGCGGGAACGATAAAGGCGCCATGGGCGGCGAACTGCTACTGGCGTCTTTGGGCGGCTGCTTCAACAGCAACCTGCTGGCCGCCGTCCGCGCCCGCGATCTCGACATCGACGACATCGCCATTGAAGTCAGTGGCGAATTGGCGGAAGCGCCGGCGCGTTTCGCTGCCATCGACATGGTCGTCACTTCCGCCTTCGCCGACCGCGCTGAATTCGAGAAACTGGTGCTAATGTGCGAGCGCGCCTGCATCGTCGCCAATACGCTCAAAGGCTCGGTAGATCTAACCGTCTCCGTCGGCTGATGCCGATTTCGGCCTACATCAGCAAAATCCGCGCCAAGATCGGCCACGACTTGCTGCTGCTGCCCGGCGTGACCGCGGTCGTCATCAATGAGCGAGATGAGGTCTTGCTGCAACTGCGCCGCGACAGCGAAACCTGGGCGCCGCCAAGTGGAGGTGTCGAGCCAGGCGAGACCGTCGCCGACACAGCCATCCGCGAGGTGTACGAGGAGACCGGCATATCAGTCGAGCCGGAGCGCGTGGTAGCCGTGCTTTCCGGCCGCGACTATAGCGTGACCTATCCCAACGGCGACAAAATGGCGACAGTGACGACGGTGTTTCGCTGCCGTCCGCTACCGCCCGAAGCGCCGCGCGTCAATGACGACGAATCGCTGGATATCCGCTACTTCCCGCGTGATGCCTTGCCCGAGAACATGCTGCCGCGCCACAAACGCATCATTGCGCTGGCCTTGCAGAACGACGCTGAAACTTACTTCGATCCGCCATCCATATAAACAGCGCGGAAGTCTTCGCGATTCAAGTCACTATGCCACTCGCCTGTCGCGCAGAGCAGCGCGCCGATCCTGCCGATCTCATCCGATGACTTGGCGCCCATGCCATTGCCGGCCGTTGTCACATACAGGCGGCCCGCTTCCAGCGCGTCAACATAAGGATTGCCATGCGCCGAATAGGTGATCAAGCAGGGTACTGTTTGATATGACAGCACTTTCAAGTTGGGGATCATGCGATGCAGCGCCGCTTTCAAATCGGCGGCGGTGAGGGGGTTGCCGTCGCTCTGAAACCAGGGCAAAAGCTCGCGGTCGTCTTCCGCCGCGTCGAAGAACTGCTCGTCCCGTCCGCTCGGCCCCAGCTTGATGTAAATCTTGCCGTCCGGGTACCGCACTGGCGGCAGCATGTAAAGCGATTCCACCTCGAGATGATCGAAGGAGCTGATGATAGACGGCATGCCGCGCAGGCCTTCAATCTCCTCGGACGGTAATTCCGCCAGCAGAATCGTATGCGACTTGGTCGGCATATCAAGCTTCCGCCGCAGCAAGGTATTGCTGTAACCCCCGGCTGTCAGCAGCGCCTTCCTGGCGCGCAATACACTGCCTTCTCGCGTTTGTACCGACACACCATCGCCGCAACTTTCCAGTGATTCGACAATCTCGCGGATGATAGTGGCGCCGCCCTTTGCGGCCGCTTTCAGCTGCGCCTCGATCAACTGGCGCGGGTTGATATAGCCGGCTTCGCCCGCTTCATCCCAAGCCACGAATTCATCGGAGAAGGCGAGAAAAGGATAAGCTTGCTTGCAGCCGGCGGCATCGAGTCGTTTGTACGGCGGCTCATACGCAGCCGCGCAGGCGTCAATATCGGCGACGCGCTCGGCGATATCGGTCGCGCGCAAGCAGCCGACGCGATGGTGGAAGCCGACGCCGCTCTCGGCTTCAATGTCGGAGTAACGCGCGATGGATTCACGGGCCAGCTTGCCCCACAGCGGGCTGGGATCCAGGATGCGCGTGATCCGGCCTTGGTCGTAGTGGCTGGCGAAGACGCCATGATGCGTCTTGCGGTCAAGCGGCTCAGCCGGCCCTATCCCGCATACTTTCAACTTTGGGCAGTTGACCGTCAGGTGACGCAGCGCTGCGCTGCCCAGCAGACCGTTGCCGATCACCGCTATATCATAAGTCGCCATGCTCAGCCTTTCACCAAGATATGCAGCTTGTCGCGTTGCCTGTAGATGATGTATCGCAGCAATTAGAACCCGCCGCAAGTCGCGCGTCAACGCTGGGACAAATCGTGGAGTGGTGGATTACAACTACCTGATGACTGCGACAACCAAGCAGAATCTCTGCGTTCTCTGCGTCCTCTGTAGTTAAATGAATGCGGCGCAGTATTCGCTACGAGAGCTACATCCGCAATGTCTGCCGGTCACGCAGTTCGCGCGCCGCAATGAACCATTGCCACAATGCCTGTTGCCGGGCAAGATGATGGCCGGAGACGCAAACCAAGCAAGAGGCAATCGATGAGCAGTAATTACGGACATGTGCCGGACGACAAATTGGCGCTCTACCAGCAGCTCATCGACGCTCACCCGGACATTGAGCTGAAAGGCGGCACGAAGCTGCCCTACACCTCGCATGAGGGTAACATGTTCAGCCAATTGACCAAAGCCGGAACAGTCGGATTGCGCTTGGGGAAAGCGGAGCGCGAAGCTTTTCTGGCGGAATTCGACAGCGAATTGCTGGTGACCTACGGGACGGTCATGAAGGAATATGTCGCCGTGCCCGATCATCTGCTGCAAGATACCGCCAGCCTGCTGCCCTATCTCGAGCAGAGTTATGCCTACGCCAAGACGCTCAAACCGCAAGCGAGAAAGCGCAAAAGCTGATGCGCTGGGGCCAGTCTTGCCGCGCCGAGAATGGAGATTAGCAATGCCAGCCATCGAGCTTGACGTCCACGATCCGCAGCTAACCAACCTCTTTGACCGCCACGCCGAAATCGAGACAGTCGCCGACGGCCTGGAGTTCCTCGAAGGGCCGGTCTGGCATCCCTATGAAAAGCACCTGCGCTTCAGCGACATCCTGGGCAACTCGACCCTGCAATGGTCGGCGGGCGCCGGCTTGAGCCTGTACCGACGCAACAGCCACATGGCCAACGGCAATACCTACGACCAGGACGGCCGGCTGCTCAGCTGCCACCACGCCAGCAGCCGCGTGACGCGCATGGATGGCGAGAACATGAATGTAATCGCCTCCCATTACCAGGGCGCGGAACTCAACAGCCCCAACGACATCGTGGTCAAGCGCGACGGCTGCCTATACTTCAGCGATCCGCCTTACGGACGCGAGACCAAAGTGGGTATCCCGCGCCCCTGCCAGCTCGATTTCAACGGCGTTTATCATTGGGACCCGGCCGATGAGTCCCTGACCTTGCTGACCACGGCGCTCAACCGACCCAACGGCTTGTGCTTCTCCGCCGACGAGTCGCTGCTATACATCAATGACAGTCCCGAATACAAGATCTATGTATTCGATGTTGAGGCGGACGGCGCCATCTCCAATCAACGCCTTTTCGCCGAGACCCAAGGCGACGGGCCCGGCGTGCCCGATGGCATGAAGATCGACAGCGAAGGCAACGTATACTGCTGCGCCCAAGGCGGCTTGCATATTTTCCGCGCCGACAGCAGCTTGCTGGGCCGGCTGCGAACGCCGATGCAGATCACCAATTTCACCTGGGGCGATGAGGATCTCCGCAGCTTGTATCTCACTGGCATCACCACGCTCTATCGCGTTCGCGCGCGCATACCGGGCATGCCGCTGTTTTGAGGAGCGTAGACCACTCTGAAACGCAGCGAACCTGAACTCTGTAAGTCTCGCGCCTAGGAAGTGGCGAGCGCTTCCGCCGGCAGACTCGGCCGCGGCAGCCAATAGTACATACGTCCATGCGCGATATCGCAGCTCTCCGCGATCCGGCGCCGCAGCGATTCGTCGCCTGAGTAGGCATCGATATGAACCACGCGCTCGCCGCCCAAAGCCCGCTGCGCCAACGCGCTCTCGACTTCATCTGGTGAACGAGAGAAGCGCTCCAGCAGAGACTTCACTCGCGGCGTCAATTCCAGGCGCGCCAAGCCAAAAACGATGCTGAAGCGATACTCCGGCTCGTTCATCAATTCGCTCAAAGCATCAAACGCCGCCGAGCTTAGGTCTCCCGGCTGACGTCCCTCGTCGCCGGCCAGCATGCTCAGCGCGCGCCGCCGCAATTTGCGCTTGAGCCTCGAATCGCGCGCGATCGCTTGCAGCCGCGCGACAATTTCCGGATAAGCCAGGTAATTGCCGCTGGCTTGAATCGCGGCCGCGCAGACGCGCCTTGCGTCATCATTCAGGCCCGCCAGCACCCCGCGCATGGCAGCGTCACCCCGCTGATGCTGCAAGACGCGCATCATGAGGACGCGCACATTGCGATCGCGGTCCGCCATACCTTCGTACGCTCGGTCAACTACTTGCTCGGCGGACGGATTTTCTATCAGCTGCATGGCTTCCGCCGGCCGCAACTCGAAATGAGCGCTGTAGGCGTCCCGCAGCAATTCCATGTCAGCGATGCTCAGCATGGGCCAAGTTCTCCCAATCACGAAGCGGCGGGCAGCCTGTTATATGCTCGACACATTTCAGAATCTTTAGCAATGATCCCCCGCCGCACACACTAGCATACACAATGCCTGGCGCCGGCTCAAGATCGACGGCTCTTACCGCTGTTAACGATCCGCGTCGTATAGATATAGTGAACAGCCTCACTGTCCACTGTTGCAAATCAGGACGGGAGTTTCTACACTCCGGCTGCGGACACTTTGAGACGGGAAGCATACAAGTATGAGCCTGCGCGTCGCTGGAATCCAAATGCCGGTCACTCGCGATATCGCTGCCAACAGCCGATATATAGAAGACGCCATCCAGTGGGCGCGTTCGCAGAGTGCCGACATCATGTTGACGCCGGAGGGCTCGCTAAGCGGCTACACACACGAATTTGATGTCCCGGAAACGCGAAACGCGCTACAGCGGGTCACCGCGGCAGCAGCTCGAGCGCGGGTCGGGCTGGCGCTGGGGACCTGCTTCGTCGAAGCGTCTGACGGCAAGACCTACAATCAACTGCGCTTTTACACGGCCGATGGGACTTATCTCGGTTTTCACAGCAAAACCCTGCCGACCGGTTCCATGAGCGCCGAGCCCCTTGGCGAAATCAACCACTACGCGATTCGCCCGCTGCGCTCGTTTCAGTTCGCCGATCAGCCCATCGCCGGCTTGATCTGCAACGACCTGTGGGCGAACCCGACTTGTACGCCCATGCCCGATACCCACCTCACGCACCGGCTGGCTGAACTTGGCGCACGCATCATCTTCCACGCGGTCAACGGCGGGCGCAGTCGAGCAGAGTGGTCCGATGTGAATTGGCAATTTCACAGCAGCAATCTGCGCATGCGCGCCCGCGCCAGCAATATCTGGATCGTCACCGTGGACAGCTGCGAGCCGGTGGACATTCGCTGCTCGGCGCCCTCCGGCGTCGTTGATCCCGATGGCAATTGGCGCTGTCAAACGCGAGACAAGGACGTGGATCGCTTTATTTATACGATTCCCGCGTGACCCAGGGCCAAGTTCGGTATTGACCATCGCGCGCGCCGACTTATGCTTGTTGCCATGCCAGCGCCTGCCGCGATAACGCCGTAGCGCTCGGCAGCACAATGACAAGCAATTTTACACGGGAGAAAATATCTTGGCGCAATTCGGATTGCTCTATGTAGGCGAACCACAGTTTTCTGGTTCAGAAGAAGAAGCGCAGGCGCACCAGCAGAAATACTTCGCTTGGCTCGGCGGATTGGGCGATGCGGTCGTCAATCGCGGTATGCCATTTGGTCCACCCACACGCGTAGACGCCAGCGGCGTATCCACTGAAACACGTGAAGATCGCCTCACTGGAATAACGATCGTCGAAGCAGACGATATGGACGCGGCTATTGAGATGGCCAAGAGCTGCCCCTATATTGAGGTGGCCGCCCTCGACGTTGTACAGATATTCGAAATGTAAGGACTGTTTACGCCACTACCTGTCGGCGCCCAAGCTTGAACAGCCGGCAGGTCCTCTTCCCTTGCAACGCGCCGCTTTGTTGTGCCCCCAGCCAAGGGGCGCTAAACTCGTCCCCAGTATTCACCAAACAATTCTTCGGCAATGAGTTTGAACCTGCGCTATATGCGGCTCGCTGACATCCGTCAAGTAGCGGCGATTGACGTCATCTGTTTCGAGCCACCCTGGTCCTACGAATCCTATACTTTCGAAATCAATGAATCGCGCGTCAGTCACATGGTCGTCCTGGAAGAGCTGTCGGATGACACGCCCTTAGTCCCCAAGCCGCGTCAATCGCTGCGGTCGCGCCTGCGCGACAAGCTGCGCGGCAGCTTTTCGGCGACCTGCAATACAGGCGAGATCCTGGGTTATGGCGGCTTGTGGAAAATCGAGGGTGAGGCGCATATCAACACGATTGCGATTCACCCCGTCAATCGCGGCCTGGGCTACGGGGAGATTTTGCTCGCCGGCATGTTCGGCAAGGCGCTGCAACTAGACGCCGAATACATCGTGCTCGAAGTGCGGGTAAGCAATTCGGTCGCGCAGGGTCTCTATCGAAAGTACGGCTTCAACCGCGTCGCGCGCAAGAAGAACTACTATCGCGGCGATAACGAGGACGCCTGGGACATGCGGGTATCCTTAGGTCGCGATACGCGGCTTCGCTTTGGCCGGCTTTACGAAAAGCTGCGGCTGCAACACGGATTCAGCGATGCGTACAGCCGCGCTTCGCGTCCGCGGGGGTGAGGGCCTCAGCAGTTTCCAGCCCAATCTCCCTGAACCGTTTTGACGACCGTCAGATAGACTGACGCCACAATTTAACGGCATTAGGTGTAGCGATGCATATGCCAAGTACGATAAATGGAAAACCATACTCTTGTGACAACGCCCTAAATGGCGTTCTTCATAATTTGGAAGTTGCAATCCGTGAGTCCTGGGCAAGCAAGGAGCTTACATCAAAATCGCTGGTCGAAATGTATCAGCAAGTGAAATTCGATGAACTCTATCATTCAAACAAGATTGAAGGCAACTCTCTCACCTACGGCGAAACAGTGGAGATCATCCAAGCCAACAAAGAGATTAGAGGCAAGCCGCTTAGAGACCAGCAGGAAGCGCGCAATCTTTCAGCCGCACTGGATTATGTGCATGAAATCGGCATGGACAGTTCTGTAGCGGTTACACAGAACGAACTACGCCGCATCCACTCGCTAATATTAAAGGACATACAAGCGGATGCGGGCGCGTACCGAACTACGCAAATCGAAATCACAGGTTCAAAGTTCGCGCCACCCGAAGCATTTGAAGTTCCGCGACACATGACTCAGCTCAGTGACTTTGTGAGACATGCGACAGACCCGGACCAAAAACACGACAGCGAGCCGATATTCAGCGCGGCGGCCGCGCATGTCTGTCTGGCGCAGATTCACCCCTTTACAGACGGAAATGGTCGTACAGCCCGCGCCCTTATGAATCTAATCTTGATGCGGCGCGGTTATCCGCCCTGCATCATCACCGAAGAGGACCGGCCTCGTTACATTGATTCGCTTGAGAGTTCTTGGGAGAGCGGTAATCTCACATCGTTTATTGAACTTGTACATGAAAACATCAATGAGCAGCGTCAGAATCGTGATTGGCTAGTTTCCTTGCAGGCGCGGCTGGAACAGATCGTCTCTCCAGACGTAGTAAGCGAATATCGAATCTGGCGAAACGCCATGACATATCTGAAGAGCCTCTTTAGGCATACGATTGACAATCTCGACGCGACGAATATGCAAGCTCGGTTGCAACTGAGATTTATCGATTATGGCGAGCTTAACCCTGCAAAATACGACGCCTTGCGCAACGGGATACCGGCAAGAAAAACCAGATATTATGCTATAGAAGCGACCAGCGCCGGCAAACGTCAACTCTACGCGTTTGACTTTGGCGTTGCCGATAGCGCATTGCGCAAGCGCGCTCCCGTTGCGCTCATGCTCAATCTCGCGGTGAATCCGTCGGCTGACGCTTTTGACTTGGACAATGATGCCTCGAGGGCGACGCCCGATAGTTGCCAATTGGGATTTGATATGGAAGCGCGACAATTCGTCGAGTTTGCCGGTGACAATCTACTCCGCGAGCAGACTCCACAGGCATTCTTGCGACACTTCTTTGATGAAATCTTACCGCGTGGGCTGCGCCTCTAAGCTACTTCTTCAAGGCCCGCATCCCGTTGAGCGTCACCGCCAGCGACATGCCCACATCAGCCAGCACCGCAACCAGCATCGTCACATTGCCCGTCACCGCTAGCAGCAGAAACACCGCTTTCAAGCCAATCGACAGCGCGATATTCTCTCGGATCAAGCGCCGCGCGAAACGCGCCCGTTTGATGGTCGCCGGGAGCTGATGCAGCCCTTCCGCCATCAACACGATGTCCGCAGTTTCCATTGCCTGCGCGCTGCCAGCGCCGCCCATGGCGATGCCGACCGAAGCCCGCGCCAGTGCCGGCGTGTCGTTGATGCCGTCGCCAACCATCGTTACCTGCCCGTGCTTGGCCGCCAGCTTCTCCACAGCAATGACTTTATCTTGCGGCAGCAAGTCGCCGTAGAAACGATCCACGCCCACGTGACCCGCAATCGATTCCGCCACCGTGCTGTTGTCGCCGCTTAACATGACCGACTCGATGCCGATTTCGCCCAAGGCCGAGACGACCGCCGGACTTTCTTCTCGCGGTGAATCAGCGAGCGCGATGACGCCGCGAACGGTATCGCCGTCATGCACCATGATCGCGCTCTGGCCCGAATCCTCGATGCCAGCGGCCAGCTCGCACAAGTGATTGCTATGCTCAAACTCATCATCGAAGTAACGGTGGCTGCCTATCGTTATGCGCTGGCCTGCTACTGTGCCGCGTACGCCGAGCCCCGTTATCGTCTCCACCGCCGAGGCGCCAGCGACTGTCACGCCCTGCTGTGAAGCCGCCTGTAGAATGGCATTGGCAAAGGGGTGCGTGCTTTGCGCTTCCACCGACGCCGCCAACGCGATCAGTTCGGCGCAGGGTTCGCAGTCCGGCTCCTCCGCGCAGTCATTGGTATGAGTCGCCATTACGCTGAGCCGGCCCTGCGTCAAGGTTCCCGTCTTGTCGAATGCGACTACTCGGGTGCCCGCCAGCGCCTCTAGCGGAGCGCCGCCCTTGATAAGCACGCCACGCCGAGCCAAAGACGTGATCGCGCTGATGATGGCCACTGGCGTACTAATCACCAAGGCGCAAGGACAGGAGATCACCAGCATCGACAGGGCGCGATAAAGCCATCCGCTGCCCTCAGGCCCATGCCAGAAGCTGCCGCCGAAAAACAGCGGCGGTATCAAGGCGACTGCGATTGCGGCCAGCGCCACTGCCGGCGTGTATATGTGGGCAAAGCGGTCGATCAGCCGCTGACTGGGCGCTCGCTGCGATTGCGACTTTTGCAGCAATTCAATGATTCGGCTCAGCGTATTGTCAGATGCTAGCCGACTAACGCGAATCTCCAGCGCTGCCTCGCCATTTATCGACCCGGCGAAAACCTCGTCACCCGGCGCCTTGGCCAGCGGCAAGCTCTCTCCAGTGATATGCGCCTGATCGACCGCGCTATTTCCCGCGATCACGGCGCCATCCATCGGGATTCTCTCGCCGGGCAACACACGGATGTGATCGGCAATCCGCAGTTGTTCCACCGGCGCCACTTCAACGCGATCCCCGCTCAATCGCTGTGCCGTCAGCGGTTTCAACGCCACCAGCGAACGCAGACTGTCACGTGCGCGATCGGCCGTATAGCCTTCCATCGCTTCGCCAATGGCGAATAAGAAAATGACCGTAGCCGCTTCCAGAAACTCGCCCAGGATCAACGCGCCAATCGCAGCCACCGTCATCAGCATATTGATGTTGAATTCTCGGTTGATGCGCAGCGAGTTGATGCCGCTTGTCGCGATCGGCTTCATGGCCACCATCATCGCCAGCACGTACAAGATATTGCTGATTTCAATCGGCAGCAATTTAGACAGGTCGGCGACGATCGCGATCAATAGCAAAGCGCCGCCAACAATCGCCAGGCGGCTCTCCGTCCGACTCAGCAAGAAATCCCAGAAACCCAGTGCGCCCACGCGCTCTAGCCCGTCACGAGGGCCTAAGTCAGCTTCGTCAGCAGCTCTAATAGTTTTACCCACGGCTTCAACGCGCTCTTGCAGACGCGCGAAATCGACATCGCCGACCAATTCCAATGTATTAGTAAAGTATTCTACTCGCGCGGACTCTACACCGTCGAGTTGCTTGACGGCGCTCTCGACTTCTCGCGCGCAGTTGGCGCAGTCCATATTGCCTATTTTATATTCTCTTGTCGCCATAACAACACCTGTTAATGATATAACGTATCATTAGCGACCTGCATACTTCACATAAGTTCATTGTAATGCCATCTCCGCGCTTCTTCAACGAGATGATTCGCAGGCTGTGCTGAAAAATCGCAGCAATTGCCCTGCATGAAACCGCGAGTTTCTTGTACTCTAAAGCAGATTCCGACTGAACTGTGGTGGAGGAGCTTTCATCGCGTTCGTCAGATGATATGTTCAGAAAGCCAATTCAGGAGTCCAATAATGTGTAATGCCCACGTTGCCCATACCGTACAAGAGCGAATCAAGCAGGAGGGATTACCCAGTGTAAGCCGCCGCAGCTTCTTCAAGCTCGGCAGTGTCCTCGCCGCCGGCGCCGCGTTGGCGCCTCAGATCGCTCGCGCTGATATGCACAGCGCTGGCGGAGTTGTCGACCTTAGCCATACGCTCAGCCCTGATAATCCCGTCTGGCCCGGGGTTGTAACGCCCGGCACGCGGGAGACTGTATTCACTGTCGAAGAAAACTTCATCTATTCGCAGCGCTGGACCTTTGAAGAGCACCAAGGCACGCACATGGATTTCCCGAGCCATTTCATCGCTGACGGGCTGCGCGTTGACGGCTTTTCAGCGGACGGGCTGATTGGGCCGGCCGTGGTCATTGACATCTCATCCCGCGCGGAAGAAGACCCCGATGCCGGGGTGACCGTAGAAGACCTGCAAGCCTGGGAGATGGAAAATGGCGATATTCCCGAGGGAGCATTCATTTTGATGTATTCCGGCTGGGAACACCGCATCGGCACACCCGCCTTTTTTGGCGACGACACCGGCTTGCACTTCCCCGGCTTCAGTGGCGAAGCGGCTGAATGGCTGGTCAGCCAACGCTCCATCCATGGCGTCGGCGTTGATACGCTCAGCATTGATCGCCCGACTTCCACGACTTTCGACGCCCACTATATGATTCTCGGCTCTGGACTGTTGGCCATTGAGAATGTGGCCAACCTTGAGGCGATTATGGACAGCCAGGCGACCATCGTCTGCGGTATTCCCAAGTACGAAGAAGGCTCTGGCGGTCCAGCGCGCATTCTGGCGCTGACGTAGATGGCTGACCGCAACAGAAGTCAAACGGCGGCCGCTATCGCGGGGCTTTGCCCAACCATAGCAAGCCGCTAACGATTAGGGCGATGACAGCCCAAGGCTGGAGTTGTTCAAATCCTATGGCGGCGGTGATGAACCCTGTGCCAAACCACAGCAGCAGCAACACCGTCGCCAGTATGATGTAATTCAGCACATTCGCAGGCATGCGCCGCGCTTGCTGAATCAGCAGCACCCAGCAGCAGAGTCCGCCCAGGAACGTGCCGTAGAATGCAAGCAGGAAGGCCAGCGCATGCCCCGCTGAGGCGTCCACCGCCGTAAGCAGCAGCGGGCCGTTCACCGTCCCCCAAAACAGCCAGGGCCCGGGACTGAGGATATTCATGCCGATGCCAGTCAGCAGTACGCGGCGCCAGCTGATTGCCATTGCGGCGCCATCAGAGATCGGATTCAAGCGGCGTCCAGCCTGGTTCTTCTGTAGCGCGCTGCTGGCGATGAAGAGCAGCAAGCAGCCGCCGACAAGCTGAATCAGGTTGAGCGCTTGCGCTGGAATCTGGCCCAGGATGAAGGTCATTAGGACGATGATCGGCGCATCGGTGATCAGAGGCGCAATCACAACCAGCAACGCTTTTCGCCAGCCCTGCGCTGCCGCAATATTCACCAGGTAGGCGATTAACGGACCGGGAACGGTCGCGGCGCTGACGCCAAGACCCATCGCCGGCGCTATGAATTCGTGCGGCATTCAGCGCAGCCCCCTTACTTCTAGCGACGGTACACGGCAGCTAGTCGAACTCGGTTGGCAGATCCGGCTGGCGCCAATGCTTGAACCAGCGCGCGATCTGCTCTGGCGTCACCCGCCCCAGGGAAAGCGGCGGGATATTATCCTGGCTGAACCAACCGACTTCTGTCGTCTCCGCGCTGGTCTGCGCTGCGCCGCCGACCAGTTCGCAGAGAAACGCCATTTTGTATACATAGTGCAGAGATGGCGGATGACGGCGTTTGCGATCTTCTACCGCCAGCAATTTGACCGCCCTGGCTTCGTAGCCACTCTCTTCGCGGATTTCGCGCTCGACGGCTTCTGAAGGCGCATCGCCTATATCGGCCCAGCCGCCGGGCAGCGTCCACATGCCGTCGACCGCTTCTCGCACCAGCAGAACTTTGCCGTCCCTGAATACAGCGCCGCGAACGTCAACCTTCGGCGTGATATAGCCGTCGTCGAGGTCGAGAACAGCCCGTACGCGCTCCTTGTCAGTGTCTGCGGCATCCGCCAGCATCTGCGCCGCGATATTCAGCAACTGCTCATAGCGATCGGTGTCATAGTGACTCTTCGAGTAATGGAGGCCGGTTCTTGCAAGGGCCGCTATCTTCTTCGCCCAGTTCACTTGATCAGTCATGACAGCTCCGCGAAGTCTCGTTGGCCATCGATTATACACAGCTAGCGAGCGCGCCAAAACGGCGCGGCGTCGCATTCTATTTTCACCGTCCCATAGCCCGCTGCGGGCTGGCGAACAGGCAGCATCCTCGATGTGGTAAAATAGGCGCACTGAGCGAGCGAGTCCGGCGGCATGACACCCTACCGCAAGATTAAACGGAATTATCGAAGACAATTCTTCAGCGACCGGCGGCGAAGATTTTCAGGCATCTCGCTGCTCCTTTTGCTCCTGTTCCTGGCCTGCGTCATCGGCGCCACTTTCGCCTTCGGTTACGTCTTTAGAGGCGAAGTGGAAGCCACCGTGAACGAGTTCATGGGCACGCCTCGGCCTACGCCTACGCTGCAGGCAAATCAGTATGCCCAGCGAGGCTTTGCGCATTTTCGCGAAGGCAAGCTTGATGAAGCCTTGAGCAACTTTGAACTTGCGATCAAGCAGCGTCCGCACAATGTCGCTTATCTCTACGAATATGGCATCATCCTGCTCGAAGCCGGCAATGACCAAAAGGCGGCGGAGATCGGCGATGACGCGATTGCGGCGGCGGCAGATGACGCGCGCGGTTATGCGCTGAAGGCGCGCGCCTTGATGTGGCGCGACCCGGGGGCAGCCATACCGGTCGCGGTATCGGGGCTGGAACTTAACCCCGATTTCGCGCCCCTGCACGCCGCGCTCGCAATCGCCTATACCAATATCGGCCGCTACGCCGAGGGCTTGCAGCGCGGCATCCAGGCGACTGAGCTTGATCCTCTTGATTCATTTGCTTTCCGCGCTTACTCCATTCCGCTCATCTATACCGGCCGCCGCAGCGATGCGATCGCCGCCCTCGAAAATGCCGTGGCCATAAGCCCCAAGCTGACGGCGCCATACTTCGAGTTGGCCGCGCAATACCGCCAAGAGAACTACCAGGAGATGGCGGTGGGCATCTATCGCCGCATCCTCGAATTGGAGCCGGACAGCGCCAAAGCTTATTTGCGCATCTGCCAAACTTATGCCGAAATCGGCGAATTCCTGGAAGGCACGCGCTTCTGCGAGACCGCCACCGAAATCGACCCGAGCTACGCCCCTGCCTGGCAATACCTTGGGCAGCTTCAGTACAACCGCCGCAACTACGAGAGCGCGCTCGAATCGCTGGAGAATTGCGTCGCCAACGGCTCCACCGAGGTCGAGTGCTACTATATTCGCGGACTGGCCTACTACTTTCTGGGCGAATGTTCCAGAGCCTGGGACGTATTGCTGGAAGCATTTCTCTACACCAATGAGCAGAGCATAATTGATATCATCAACATCGGACTGGGGGACATCCGCGCCAACTGCCCCGGCTTCGAGAGCGCCCAACTGCCGACGCCCATCCCGCCGACGCCCATCCCGCCGACGCCCATCGGAGGCATCTAGGGTGAAGATCCAGCGGGATTACACGCAGCCCTTCTTCCGCGAGCCCAAACGTCATCCGCTTCGCAACATGATCATCGCCGCGCTGCTGGGCTTGCTGCTGGGCCTGGCGATCTTGTGGCAGCGGGAGGCCGTGCAAGGCGTCGTGCAGAGCTTCAGCGCCAGCCCGCCCGCGCCGACGCCGCTGCCCAGCGAGCTGGCGACCCGCGCCTCGGTGCTGTTCCTGGCCGGCGACATAATCGGCGCCGAGGAACTGCTGGCGCAGGCAGTCGCAGAGCGGCCGAACAACATCGCCTACCTCTATGAACACGGCCGCCTGCTGATCGAGCTGGGCCGCTATGACGATGCGCATGATCATGGCGCAGCCATCACGGAGCTTGATGCCCGCGATGCGCGCGGCTTCGCGCTGAAAGCCACAGCCTTGACCTGGCAGGGACAAGCCTCCGTCGCCATTCCCGTAGCGCTTTCGGGCCTGGAGTCGAATCCACGCTTCACCCCCCTCTACGCCACATTGGCGCGCGCCTATGTCGATACGCAGCGCTGGGCGGACGGGCTGGAAGCCGGCGAGCGCGGCCTGTCCCTCGACGATGACGACGCCGATCTGATACGCGCCTATGCTTATGCGCTGCAATCGGTCGGCTCGTATAGCGATGCCGAAACCTATCTGCGGCGCGCCGTGCAACTGCGCCCGACTTATCTGCCGATTCACTTTGAGCTGGGCGGGCTGTACCTGGCGCGTGATGACGACCAGAGCGCCATCGACATTTACAACCGCATCCTGTCGCTGGAGCCGCGCAACGCCCGCGCCATGTTGCGGCTCTGCCTGGCTTATCGCAAGGTGGGCGAGTTCGCGCGGGCGCTGGGCTTCTGCCAGGACTCGGTTGAATATCAGCCGGCGGACGCTGAGGCGCAGTTTCAGCTGGGTCTGCTGCATTATCGCGAGCGCCAATTCGAAGCCTCGCGGGATGCCTTTCAGCAGTGCCTGCGCTATGATGACGGCTTCTACGACCTGTCCTGCCGCTATCGCTTGGGGCTGTCGCATTATTACACGGGGGCCTGCACCCTGGGCTGGAGCCTGCTGCGGGATTCGCTGGATCTGGCGCAGGCAACGGGAGACAGCGCCACGGTCGGCAACATCTTGCAGGGACTGGACGCCATCGAGAGCGATCCCAAGTGCGTGGACGAGGCGGCCGCTCCTGTGACCATTCAGCATTGACCGGCGCTGGACACTCCTTTAGCCTACTCGCGTTCAGCCACCCCGACTGATAATGATGAGCATGCTTGATACCAGCCTCAAGCTCTACCGCAAGACGCTGAAGCGGATTCGCCCGGCGCATATCGCCCTGCACCGCGTCCTTAGCGGGCTGCTGCTGCCCGGGCTGGAGCGCGCCACCGGCTTCCAGACTATCGCCGAGGACCCCTTCTGGTTTCGGCTGGAGCTGCTGACGCGGCAGCATGAGCGCGAGACGCGGCAACTGCTTGAGCGGCTGGCGCAGCCGGGCATGGTCGCGCTGGATATCGGTGCGCATGTCGGCTATTACACCCGCCTTCTGGCGCGGCGCGCGGGCGCGGACGGGCGCGTCATCGCCCTGGAACCGAACCCGAGCACGCATCGGGTGCTGCAGCGCAACATCAGCGGCATGCCCATGGTCAGCGCGCTGCAGCTGGCGGCCGCTGAAACCGAAGGCAGCGCCGAGCTCTACGACTACCTGATGATGTCGGCCAGCGGTTCGCTGCACTATGACGAGTCGCTGGCGCATCAGCAGCGGGCCAGCATGGGCGCGGGCGATGTGGCGCCGCGGCGTGAGGCCGGCTTCGAGATGCAGCGCTACCGCGTGCGCACTGTCGCCATCGACGACTGCCTGGCCGTGCTGGGCCTGGGGCGGGTCGACCTGGTGAAGATGGACATTGAGGGCGCCGAGCTGGCGGCGCTGCGCGGCATGAAGCGGACGATCGCGGCATCGCCCGGGCTGGCGCTGGTGATGGAGTACAATCCGAGCGCGCTGCAAGCCTTCGGGCATGAGCCGGCTGCTGCCCTGCACGAGGCGCTGCAACTGGGCTTCGGGCGGGTGCAGGCCATCGAGACCGACGGCTCGCTGAGCGACTGGGGCGATGCGGCCCTGGTCGAGCGGGAGACGGCGCGTCTGCTGGGCGGCCTGGGCGTGGTGAATTTGCTGCTGCGGCGGTAGGATTCGCACCCGCGGGCATTATAAGTATCAAAGACATTCTTTTGCTGACGAACTCCTCACAGGTTAATTCACCACAGAGGCACAGAGGACACAGAGAAAAGATTGTTTTTGGATTTTTCTTCATAGCTCGGTCACGCGGTCTACTGCGCATCATCCGGCGAGGGTTGGGGAGATTGTGCTGCTTCTAGCGCATTGAGCGCTTCCGCCAGTTCTTTTTCCAAGTCTATTATTCTGTTCATATATTTCAGTTCGTCGTCTGACCAAGGCGGGACGTTGTAGACCGACCCATTGTAGGTATATTCGAAGCGGATTACCTTTTCAGGATTGAGATCAGGCAGCATCTCATCCAGTTGATATATTTGGTCGAGGACACGGGACAGGGCAAGACTGCGCCGGTTGATATCGGGGTCGTCGGGCCTGAGGTTGGCGGCCAGCCGGTGGGCGTGGTTCATAAGCATGTCGCGTACTTTGCGGAAGTCTTCGAAATCATTCTCTGATTCTTCTTCGTCCTCCTCCAGGGGATAGGGATAGGACTTGCCGGGCACGCCGCCGCCAACCTGCATCAGGAGGTTGTCTTTGTGCCAGTAAGCCGCATCGGAGTCGGGATCGGGCAGCTCTTCCGGCTGTTCGAATGTGGCGTAATCGTCGACGGATTCTTGCAAGGGACGCTCTGAGAGTTCGGCGGGTAGTTTGTTTACGACTCGACCGTCAGGCAGGCGATAGTAGGTCTGGTCGCCGTCTCGAATGATTTCGGCTCCGGGATGGTCGGGTGGCGATGGGGATTCTGTTTTATGAGAATGATTATCAATAGACGGAATATTTTTTTGTGTCATAAGGTCGGGATTTTGTGAGAATTCGTGTCGGCGCCAGCGGTAGAGTGTAGGAAGCGATATGCCTGTGAGATTCTGCACAATCGGGACGTTATTTTGGTGAACTGCGAGAAGCCGCAGGGCTTCTTGTTTCTGGGCGTCTGTGTAGCGGCTGGGCATGGGGGATTTCCCTTTTGAGCAGGTATAGATGGGCTGGGGTGATGGTAGCGCAGGGGTGTGGGGAAGTGGCGACTAAATGGTCGCGGGGACAGAAGTCGACGTAAAGGAATCGGGATTCAGGTGAACTCAGAAATGGTCAGTTGACCGTATGTTCTGACTCTGTACAATCGAAACTCGAGACCAGTCACACTACAAATGTGGTGAATGAAATGAGTGAAGACAATGAGTATGAGCAAGACCTCTTTGCTGACGTGACTGAACCGTCAAAGACTGCCGATGAGTTTCTCCATAAGCTTGACTTAGCAAATGAACGTTGGCACGGTGCAGGACCCTGGATTTTCAGAGGTCAAAATGGGCAATGATAGCGTCCACTTTGCGGTTTAGCTCAGCGACCGCTTCGGTAAGCCCCAAAAGCGCGTCTTCAAATGTATCGGTCTTATCGAACAGCTCGTCCTGCGCATTGCGAACGCTCTGGTATTCTTCATTCATGCGTTTGAAGCGGATGTCGGTGGTAGCCATCTGGTTTCGCATTCATCGCCAGCGTTTGAATTAAGTTGAATGATGTCACATTCAGTAAACTCCCGAAGCGAGATCGGGAAAAGCGAGCACACCTCTGCGCCTCTGTGGTGAAACCATCCCGGCGGAATATCGCGGCAACTCCGCCGCCATGGTCAGTCTTTCGTGAATCCGATCGGCGGCTTTTGGTAGGGGACTTCCAGATGGGTAATGATAGCGTCAAGTTTTCGCGAGTTTTCAGCGACTATCTCTGTCAGCCCCAAGAGCGCCTCTTCAAAGGTGTCAACCTTGTCAAAAAGCTCGTCCTGCGCATTGCGAACGCTCTGGTATTCTTCATTCATGCGCTTGAAGCGGATGTCGGTGGTAGCCATGAGATCGTGTTTTCCTCGCCTGAATTTGATTTCAGTTCAATGATGTCAGATTTAGTATAGCCGCAAAGCGAGACCGGGAAAAGCGAGCTAACCTCTCTGCTCTCAGTAAGTGCAAGTAAGTCATGCAAAAAACAAACTCGCTAGGAAAGCTCCCCTTCCCTAGCTCGCTGGGGCAAGGGGCCGGGGGATGGGGTAAGAAATGCGGCATCCCATATTTGCATTACTTTCTTGGTATTACTTCTGTGCCTCTGCGGTGAAATCACCCCTGCGCCAAATCGCTACAGCACCGCCCCCGCCTCCACACCCCCGACCTCCGCCGCCAGCGTCCGCCAGGCTGCGCCGATGCGCCCGAAGCCTTCGTCGATAGCGTCCGGCCGCTGGATGCCGAAGTTGAGGCGCATGGCGTGGCTGCCGCCGTCGCCAGTGTAGAAGAGCCCGCCAATGGCGAAAGCGACATCGCGCTGCAGGGCTGCGATAAAGGTTTCGGCGGCGCTGGGCCCGCGCTCCGGCAGCTCCACCCACAGGTAGAGTCCGCCTTGGGGCGAGAACCACTTGCTGCCCGCTGGGAAGTAGCGCTGGGCGGCAGCCAGGGCAGCCACACGCCGGCGGCGCAGCTCGATGCGGTTGCGCTCCAGTTGCTGGGCCAGCACGCCGCGCTCCAGCAGCAGGTGGATGGCGCGCTGATGCAAGCCGGAAGTGGAGATGTCGGCGGCCTGCTTGACGCGCGACAGGCGCTCGTTGTAGGCCTCGCCGGCGATCAGATAGCCGATGCGGATGCCCGGCAGCAGCACCTTGGTGAAGGCGTTGGTATGGATGACGACGCCGCTGTCGTCCAGCGCTTTGAGCGGCGGCAGCTCTTCGCCCTCGAAGCGGAATTCGCGGTAGACCTCGTCTTCAAGCACGGGGATGCCGTTTTGGGCGGCCAGGCGCACAAGCTGACGCCGGCGGTGCATAGGCATCAGGTGGCCGGTCGGGTTCTGGTAGCTGGGCATGACGTAGATCAGCCGCGGTCGCAGGTCGGCGATGATATTGTCGAGGGCGTCGATGCGGATACCGTCGGCGTCGATGGGAATGCCGTGGATGTGGACGCGGCGCGCCTGGGCGATGTCGATGACGCCGAGGTAGGTGGGGTCGGCGGTGACGAGGGTGTCGCCCGGGCTCAGCAACGATTGCAGCACCAGGTCAATGGCTTGCTGGGCGCCGCCGGTGATCAGCACATCGGCGAGCCGGCACTGGATGCCGATGGCGCGCACATAATCGCGCACGGCGCTGCGCAGCGGCATATAGCCCTCGGCGGCTTCATAGGACAGGGCTTCGGCGCCGTCGCGGTCAATGACCTGGTTGAGCGCGTCTTGCAGGTAGCGGACGGGAAAGAATTCGCTGGGTGGCGAGCCGCTGCTGAAGTCGATGACGCCGGGCTTGCGGGCCAGGCGCATCATATCGCGGATGGAGGCGGCGCGTTGGCGGTCGGGCGGCGGCGGACGCTGCGGCGTTTCAGCAGGCGCGGACACGCGTCCCTGGGCGACGAAAGTGCCGCGGCCGGCGCGGGCGCTGAGGTAGCCGGCGGCGCGCAGCTCGCTATAGGCGTTGACCACGCTGATGCGGCTGATGCCGAGGCGGCGGGCCAGCTTGCGGCTGGCGGGCAGGCGCGTCCCGGCGGGCAGGGTGCCGCTCTCGATCTGATCGCGGATTTGCTGGATTAGCTGGCGATAGAGCGGCTCTTCGCTTTGGCGCTGGAGTGTGATATTGAGCGGGTCCTTTGGCATGGGAGGGTCTCCTTCGCAGAGCCAGCAATGGTATAATCCAATTCTAGTGCCAAGTATAACCAATCGCAATTCAAATTCAATTAAGTGGTGTAGCGTGGAAAATTTGACTATTATTCGTAATTAAAGATAGAGTATCTATACCAAACATATCCTAAAGAGATTAAATGCGATTAGAATCATGAATATGTACAAGACGTTAAGAACTTTTGCGTTATGTGCTGTTTTGGGGTTGCTGCTATGGGCTGCGGCGGGCGCGCTGGCGCAGAGCGCCCCCAACAGTGTGAGAGCGGTAAGAGACTGCGACAACAACGTAATCCTGGACTGGTCGTCAGTAGACGGCGTGTCCAATTACCGCGTATCATATATAGCCCCCGGCTCTAGCGGTGAACGCCGCGTCGGTTCAACCAGAGATACATCTCTTTCTCTCGGGAATCTGAGCTCGGGGTTCTACACTTTTTATGTGGATACTGACGGTGGAACTTGGGGCACGACCGCTGCCAGCCTAGGCAAGGCTGACTGCCGCAGACCTACGGTAACGCTACCGCCGCATTTCGATTGCGCCGAGATAGCTAACCGCGTGGTCGTCCGCGCCATCGGAGAGGGTACGAATTGCCAGTCAGTCGTGCCCGGCGGAATTGGCGATCCTTCGTTGATTGACGCCGGCGTATTGGACGCCATCGACATTTGGGGGCGCGCATCTGACGTGCAATTCTGCTTCCTCAAGCGGGGAAGACTCGTATTTGTGGACACCGCGACATTGCCGAGAGTTACATCGAATTTGGCTGCCGAAACGATCAATGGCATGACTTGCGGCTCGGTTGACAGGATTGGGATGGTGGTGCTCCTGCGGGATGACGAAACAGCCAGCGATGCGAGCGACGCTCCAGCGGCCGCCGCGGAAACGGGCCCTTCTTCGCCAACAATCTGTCAATTGCAGACCACCGGTTACCTTAGTCTGCGCGCTGGCCCCAGCGTCTACTTCGCGCGTTTGGACGTCATGCCCTATGGGACCAGATTGATCGCGACGGCAAGAGTTGGCGATTGGTTTTTGGTCGAATACGACGGGCAGCCGGGCTGGTCCAGCGGGGCATATTTGGCAGTGAGCCCGGCTTGCGATGACCTGGGCGAGTCGAGCCGGGTATTCTTGCCGCTTGCGACCGAGCCCGCTCCAGTTGAAGGGGAAGCGCAGGAGGAGCTGCTTGAGCCGGCAGAAACGGAAGAGCCTGCGCCGGACGAACTGATTGATTGCCGCCTGACTGCCGGCGACATCATCAACCTAAGAACCAGTCCCGGGACCGAGCGCAATATCGTGGCCGAGATTCCGTTTCGTACGCAGCTGATCGCGATCGAGCGGTCGGGCGATTGGTTCAAAGTCGAATATGAGGGTATTATGGGCTGGGTCAACGTAGACTACGTATTTAGACGCGGCGGCTGCGGCTAAGCGGATGCCGAGGGGCGATGGCGATACGCAGCGACACAGCGGGCAACGAAAAGAGCTACTTGCGCGATATGCTCTCGGCGGATGTCGGCTGCGCACTGGAAATCGGCTGCGGCGATGGCCGTCTGACGCGCAAATATTCCGATCTGCCGCGGCGGATTTTCGGCGTTGACCTGCTGAACGCTTTGCCGCGGACCGGCGCGGAGCCCTTACCCGAATCGATAAGCATGGCGGCGGCCAGTGGCGTTTACCTGCCCTTCCCGGCTTGCCGCTTTGATCACGTGATATTCTCGCTGTCCTTCTGATGAATTGAGCCTGAGGGTATGGTCCATGCCCTTTCTGAAGCGCGGCGGGTGCTGCTGCCCGGCGGACGCCTGATTGATCTGCGCCCGGCCATGCATAATCGCCGAGTGGAGCTGGACCTGCCCGGGGCGACCCTCTTCATGGGCGAGATCGACTCCTCAAGCACCTTTCCCGACCATGTCGCTGCCAACGAAGCGATAGACGCGGCGCTGTCGGCGGGCAATTTTCGCCTAGAGCATTTGACCACCTTCTCCATTGCGCACGACCTCGACACTCTCGCGGACCTGCGCGAATTCAAAGCGGGTTTCCGCCGCAGCGTTATGCCCGATTCCATCTTTGAGCAGATCAGCGCGATCACCGCGGGCCGGCCAGCGGACTATGTAATCCGCATCCGGCGCGAGATGCTGGTAGCACGCTACCGCCGACTGTAATGCAAAATGACCATAGCGAAAATCGCCGAAAATTTGGCGTTGACATCGAAAGTTTGCCGCCACACCAGAATTTGTTACACTCTAGGCGACGGCAAAAGTCGTGCAGTTCGACCGTGGGTGAGCTTAAATTGGAGGAATCTATGTTCCGCAGAGTGACATTATTGTTCATCGTACTTGCGCTGGTGCTGATTGCGGTTTTCCCGGCAGCTGCGCAGGACGAAGTTGTATTTGGCGTTGTGCTGGTTGGCCCCAACGATGACCGCGGCTGGAGCACATCGCATTCCGAGGCAGGCGATTACGTTGAGGCGAATATGCCCGGCGCCAGGAAGCTTGAGTTTGAGAGCCTGAACCCGGCCGATTCACCCGAGACGACGCTGATGGAGGTCGTTGAGCTGATGGTGGACGAAGGCGCGTCGGTCATCTTCACGACTTCCGACAGCTTTGAGGAAGACACCAATGTCGTCGCCGCCGCCTTCCCGGATGTGACCTTCATCAATATCACCGGCAGTAACGCGATTCAAGCGAGCGATGTGGTCATGGGCGAGCATGCGATCATGCATGAATTGCCTGAACTGCCGCCGGCGAATGTGGGCAACTTCAACGTCTACATGGAATTGCCGCGTATGATCGCTGGTTGCGCCGCCGCGCTGACGAGCGAGAGCGGGCAAATCGGCTATCTGGGCGCGCTGATCAATCCCGAGACGCGACGCCTGGCCGCTTCCAGTTATCTGGGCGCGCGTTATTGCGCTGAGAATTACCGCGACGATATGATGGCCGACGATATCAGCTTTGAGGTGACCTGGATCGGCTTCTGGTTCCATATTCCGGGCGTGACGCTGGACCCGACCGAGGTAGCGCAAGGCTTCCTCGATGGCGGCGCTGACGTCATCATCTCGGGCATTGACACAACCGAGGCCATTACGGTTTCCGGCCAATACATGGCGGAGGGCGACGCGAGCTACGGCGTGCCTTACGGCAACGTCAACGGTTGTTCGGAAGCGCCGGACGCCTGCCTGGGCGCGGCCTATTACAACTGGGGCCCGGCTTATCTTGATGTCGTGCAGCGCGTTGTCGACGGCAGCTGGTCGCAAGAATGGAATTGGCTGGAGCCGAAATGGGACGAAATCAACGATGACGGCATCTACACTGACACGGACGTCAGCGTAGGCGGTTACGTCTTCGGCGACGCCCTCAGTATGGATACGGTCGAGACCTTGAAGGCCTTCGCCCAGGAGATCCATGACTTCCAGACCGATGACATGCACGCGGGCGAGATGTTCCTGTGGTCCGGACCGCTGAACCTGCAAGACGGCGCCGAACTGGCTGGCGACATGGAGCCGGTGAGCTTGCTGGACATCTGGTTCTTGCCGCAGCTGCTCGAAGGCATGACCGGCGCCAGCGAGTAGATTCAAATTGAGTTTTGACTGTGGGCGGTCCATGGTATCGCCCACAGGTCACCTCTAACTGAGTATTGAACAGAGCAATCGCACCAGATTATTTTAACCACCGAGGACACCGAGATTTAACTCCTTTTCTGGCAAAAAGGAGGCAATGTAGGGGCGATTCTGTGAATCGCCCACAATATTCTCACTCTTTTCATGGGCGACACACAGTGTCGCCCCTACATCATGGTAGATTTATGTGACATTCGGCACATAATTGGTTCTGGTGCGATTGCTCTGGAGTATTGAAGTACCGCATATTTGGGGCTTCGGGCTTGTGGTAGAATGGTGAGTAATGCGATCGCGATAAGGATGATGAATGGCAAGTGAAACTAGGGTAAATGCACAATCGGATTTGGCAACGCGCGTCACGGCTATTGAGTCCTCCAGAGACGCTGAGCGTCCGCACTTGGCAACCAAGGCCGATATCGCCGAGTTGAAAGCGCTGATGGAAAGGCAAGCGCGTCAGCAAATTATGTGGATTGTGGCAACAGGAGTAGCGCTTTTTGCCGCGATCCGATTCCTCTAGTGGTAGAATTGTGAGAATTACGATCACGAATTGGACGGTTGATGGCAAGTCCATTCATGGCATATGCCCAATTTGATTTGGCAACGCGTGTCACTGCTATTGAATCCTCAAGAGACGCGGAACGTCCGCACATGGCCACAAAGGCGGAAATTATCGCGATGGAAGCAAAACTCATTCGTTGGATCGCAGGCACGGGCATTGCGCTTTTTGCTGCGCTGATTGCAGTGGCTACCCCCATCGTACTGCACATTGTCAGCCGCTTGCCCTAAGCTTGTTATATTGTTCCCAGCCACAAGAATAAACACCATGCGCGTCCTGTTTACGCTCTCCCTACTCTTCCTGGGAGTGTGCTTTACTGCCTACGCGCAGGACCTGCCTGAACTCATATTCTTGAATACCGAGATTGGAACGCGGCCGGACGGCTTTGGCGGCGAAGCTCTGGTGGTCACGGGAGAGTTGCTCAATCATGGCACAGAGGCTTACGCCAATGTCCGCATAAGCGTTGAGGTCTATGACGCTGACGAGGAATTAATCGGCGAGGGTTTTGGATTTCTGGTCGATGCTTGCGGCACGGCGCTGCTGGATTATGCGCTGCCGCCGGGACGCGTTCAGGTCTACGAAGCGCCCTACGAAGTCTTCGCTGCGAGCGACGCGGCGCAGGTCAAGATGAGCGTCGCCGCGCAGGCAATCTCGCCGGCCACAGCGCCGTTGGCTGAGACGCCACTGGTCAAGCGGGTCGCCTTTGACGAAGTCGTCATGCTGGAATGGCTGGACGAAGAGACGCTGATCTACGGCGTAGGCTGTGAGGGCACGGCCTTCACCGAGCTGGACTGGTGGCGGTATCACGCGCCGGATCACGCGCTCGCGGAAATTGAGCATCCTGACGCCCACCGAGTGTCGCCGGAGATGATCGAGCGCAGCGCGGCGGCGATGATCACGCAATCGGGCGATCTCAATCCCGAGCTTTATTACGGCTCGCAGATGACATTTTCGCCGACAGCGCGGCGTATCGTCTATCAGAACGACTTGCATTCGATTTATTCGGCTGAGCCGGACGGCACGTACAAACGCTTGATCCACAAATACCTGCACCAGCATAGCCTGCGCGGCTTCCTGTGGGCACGGGATCCGGGCGTCTTTCTGGCCTATTATTACGGCGCTTATGGCGACCCGGTGCATTATTTCGCCGCGCACGTGGACGGCGCAATGGTGACGGGATTGATTACTTCCCTGCCGCCGTCGCAGACTGTGCCCGGGCCGTCTCCGGACGGCATCGCTGCGGTGGTCGGCCGGCAGGAAGGCGATGTGAGCGGCTACTTCTGGCAGACGACCTATGGCGGCAGCAAGCTGCTCTTTGAAGCCGAATTGCCGGGCAACAATTATCCCGCGCCCATCGTGACCAGTAGGGAAATCTTTGTGATACGACCGATTGAGGGTGTGCCGACCCTGCAATGTTTCGGATGGGGTTCGCGCCAGTTGAAGACGATCAGCGCCCTGCCCTTGCAGCTGACGCGGGAGTCGCGCGCCTGGAGCTGGCTGTCGCCGGGTGGCGGGAAGTTGGCGCTGGCGGCTAACGGGGTCGAGGGCGGTTTGTGGTGGGTTGAGACTGGGGGTGGCTGCGCCTGAATTGGGCTCGGCGGGCACGCCTATTGAGGAACGAGTGAATCGAGGGCACAGCGCAACTCACCACAGAGGCACAGAGGCATAGAGGATTCTTTACCGGATCGGGCTGCACTCGAATCGGCAGGATTTGCCCCTTACCGTCAAATGTGTGTCTTAGGGATGCATGAATTTGAATAAACACTACAACGCCATCGTGGTCGGATTGGGCGGGATGGGCAGCGCGGCGCTGTATCACCTGGCCAAACGCGGCTCGAACGCGCTGGGCATCGACCAGTTTGAGATTCCGCACGCGCTGGGATCGTCGCATGGTTTGACGCGCATCATCCGGCTGGCCTATTACGAAGACTTGTCATACGTGCCGCTGCTGCGCCGCTCTTATGAGCTATGGGCGGAGCTGGAGCGTGAGTTCGGCGAGCAGCTCTTTTATCAGACCGGCAGCATTGATATGGGTCCGGCGGGCAGCGAGGTCTTCCGCGGCAGTTTGCGCAGCTGCCTGGAGAATAACTTCGCGCACGAAGTGCTGGACAGTCGGCAGTTGAGTTTGCGCTTCCCCGGTTATCGCATGCCGGCGGAGACAATGGCGGTTTTTCAGCCGCAGGGCGGTTTGCTGCTGCCGGAGTTGTGCATCAGCGCGCACGCGCAACTGGCGCGACATCATGGCGCGGAGATACATAGCGGCGAGCGGGTGCTAGGCTGGGAGATTCTGGCGGATGAACGCGTGGCTTTGCGGACGGACGCCGGGCGCTATATCGCCGAGAAGCTGGTCATCTGTGGCGGGGCTTGGGCTTACAAGCTGGTTCCGCAACTGGCGAGGGTGGCTGTGCCGGAACGTCAGGCGCTGACCTGGCTGGCGCCGAAGCAGCCGGGCTGGTTTGGCCTTGAGCGCTTTCCTGTGTGGAATGCGCAAGTGGAAGAGGGGCGCTATTATGGCTTGCCGGAGTTCAATCCGAGCGGGGAGACGTCGGGCATGAAGCTGGGACGCTATCATCATCGGGACGAGACTTGCGATCCCGATACGGTGGACCGCGCGCTGTACGAAGCAGACGAGGCGCTGCTGCGCGGCTTCGCCGAGCGCTATTTTCCCGATGGCGCCGGGGAGACGCTGGATATGGCGGTATGTATGTTCACCAATACGCCGGATGAACATTTTGTGCTTGACGTTTTGCCGGGCGCGCCGCAGGTATCAGTGGCGGCGGGTTTCAGCGGGCACGGCTTCAAGATGGCCAGCGTCGTGGGCGAAATCATGGCGGATTTGGCGCAGCGTGGCGAGACGCGGCATGATATTGCGCTGCATCGGCTGGCGCGGTTGGAATAGCCAGCGCCACCGTGATCGCCCTTTAGTTTACCCCCCTCGGTCCCCCCATTGAAATGGGGGGATGACCGCTGATTTGTCGTGATTATCGCTAATGTGAACTTGGATTCATGCAGAATCGGAATATTATTGCACAATTCGCAATATTCTAGCTCCCCTTGCCCGTTGATACGGGATGACCGCCATAGAGATGGCGGGGTAGGGAGATGGGGTAGAAATGCGTATTATAAACTCTGTAGCGGACAAGCCCTACAAGGCTTCATTCAGAGCAATCGCACCAAGAAATGAAAGGTGAATAGAATGGGTTCATCAATACGGATGAGGAGAGCCCGAGATGAGCCCAAGTGGCATAGCGGAGGCCTTTGCCAGTTTAGAAGATCCGCGTCGCGAACATGGTCAATTACACCCGTTGCTGGATATCATCATCATCGCGATCTGCGCGGTGATCAGCGGCGCCGAGACCTGGGTGGACATTGTTGATTTTGGCGAGGATAAAGAGGAATGGTTAAGGGGATTTTTAGAGTTGCCTAACGGTATTCCTTCGCACGATACATTTGCCCGCGTCTTCCAACTATTAGACCCTCAGCAGGTACAGTTGTGCTACCAAGATTGGATTAGCAGCATCAAGCCAGTATTAGCTGAAGGCGATATTGTGGCAATAGACGGCAAGACGATGCGGCGCAGCCATGATCGTAGGCAAGGAAAGAGCGCCTTGCATCTGTTGCATGCCTGGTCAGTGGAAGCCGGCTTGGTCTTGGGCAAGCGCGCTGTGGACGCGAAAAGCAATGAGATACCTGAAATTCCCGAATTGCTGAAATTGCTGTATTTGAAAGGCTGTATCGTGACTTTGGACGCGATGGGCTGTCAGAAAGACATCGTGAAGTCTATTGTTAGCGAGCACGGAGCGGATTATGTCATAGCCTTAAAGGAAAATCAGGGCAGTTTGTACGATGCAGCCCAGTCCCTTTTCGCTTATGCGGATGACCGCCATCCGCGCTTGATAGGTCAATATAGTCACAACGAAGAAATCAGCAAGCCGCGTGGTCGTGTCGAGCGCCGGGTCTGTGAAGTGATGACCGATGCCGCTGTCTTGAATGACTTAAGCCAGCAAGAAGGCTGGACGCGCTTGCAGTCGCTAGTCCGCGTCCAACATGCCCAATTACTGGATGGGCAGTGGCAAAACACGCAGACGCGCTATTTTATCTCCTCTTTACAAGGGAAGGATGCCAATCAACTCCAGCGAATAATTCGTTCGCACTGGCACATTGAAAATAAACTCCATCGGGTCTTGGATGTGACCTTTCGGCAAGACGACAGCCGTATTCGTGTAGGACACAGCCCAGAAAATTTCGCTGTGCTACAGCATATCGCCTTGGCTTTGCTCAAAAAACACCCCAAAAAAATCAGCCTGCGGCGCAAGCGATTACAGTCAGCGCGGAACGATAAGCTTCGATGGCAAATCCTCAAAGCATTTTCCGAATAGTGGTGCGATTGCTCTGGGCTTCATTATCAAGAGTTGAATGGAACAGGCAGCATGAAGACTATCGGGCTGATCGGCGGGTTGAGTTGGGAATCGAGCGCTGAGTATTATCGCATCATCAATCAGGCGGCGCAGCGGCGGCTGGGCGGACTGCATTCGGCCGAGTGCCTGATGTACTCCTTTGATTTCGGCGAGATCGAGGCGTTGCAGGCGGCGGGCGATTGGGCGGAGGCGACAGCGCGGATGGTGGAAGCGGGGGGACGACTGGCGCGGGGCGGCGCCGGCGCCATCGTGATTTGCAGCAATACCATGCACCGCATGGCGCCTGAAATCAAAGCGGCGCTGGCTCTGCCGCTGATCCACATCGCCGATGCCACAGCGCGGCCGATCGTCGACGCCGGCTTTCGACGAGTGGGGCTGCTGGGCACGCGCTTCACGATGGAGCAAGATTTCTACAAAGGCCGGATAGTCGAGCGCTTCGGTCTGGATGTGCTGATACCGGAATCGGCGGAGCGCGAACTGGTGAATCGCATCATCTATGAGGAGCTGGTTCGCGGTGAGATACGCGCGGAATCGCGGCGGGCGTATCAAGCGGTGATTGACGGGCTGCGGGATGCAGGCGCGCAGGCGGTGATTTTGGGCTGCACCGAGATTGGCTTATTGATCAAGCCGGAGGACAGTTCGCTGCCGAGCTTCGATACGACGGCGCTGCATGCGCTGGCGGCGGTGGACTGGGCGCTGGGGGACTAGGCGGATTCAGCCGAGAATTATGCCGGATAATTCACCACCGAGACGCAGAGGGCACAGAGAAACCTTTACAAGTTGGACCTACGGCTGCAACGTCAGCATTTGCCGCTCCCATAGTCGAGCGCATTTGAATTTGCTGGCGCGGCGTGTTAGCTTATGCCGCAAGCAGTTGCGCAAGATGAGCCGTCCGGTGGTGAACTAGATACAGGTGATGTGATGGTCGAAGATCAGAAACAGAGCAACTTAGTCCAGATTTCGCAGGCGAAAGCTGAGGACGCGAAGTCGCGGATTACGCTGCCGAACCAGATTGATATTCAATTTATGGACGAGGCCGACAGCGGATTGACACAGCCGATGGAGGGCTACAATCCTCGCTACAAAAATATTGTCGATTACATCATCGGCGTCACGCATGAGATTTGGGAAGAGCATGGCATCGGCAAGCTCTACGATTACTACGCCAATACCGTAAAAATGCATACAGCGAGCGGACTGAAGTTCGGGCGCGAGGCGGTCATCGCGGCGACCATCGAATCCCAGGCTTCTTTCCCCGACCGGCGGCTGTACGGTGAAGAAGTGATATGGCGCGGCAACAATGTCGACGGCTTTTATACATCGCATCGGCTGCGCCATGAGGGAACCAATCGCGGCTGGACGCCCTACGGTCCGCCAACGGGCAAGCGCGTCTCCTACCGTACTATCGCTGACTGCGTCTGTGTGCGCGATATGATGGTCGAAGAGTGGATTTCGCGCGATGAATTGACGCTGATCAGGCAGTTGGGTTTGGATCCGGTGCAGACGGCCAAAGAGATGGCGGCCAAAGAAAAAGACAGTGACTTGCCGCTGCGCGTCGTCGGCGATATCGACCACCGCGTCGGCCAGCTGCCGCCGGAACCCTGGCCCGAATCACAAACTGAAGGCTTTGATCCGGAAGACTTCGTCGGGCGCATGATGCACGAGATTTGGAATTGGAAGCTGCTCAACAAAGCGCGCGAGTATTATCATGATAACTTCGTCTTTGAAGGGGCATCCGGGCGCTCATTCCACGGCGTCGACGAGTTCCAGACCTACGCGCTTTCGCTGCTGTCTCCCTTCCCCGATTTGTCAATGAGCCTCGATCACTTCTGTCATGTGGGGGATGAACGCGCGGGTTACCGTGTGGCGACGCGCTGGGCTATGCGCGGGACGCATACCGGTTACGGCATCTATGGGGAGCCCACAGGCAATCCGATGCGGCTGATGGGCTTCAGTCACCATATCATCAAGGACGGCCGTATCGCAAGCGAGAGCACCGTATTCGACGAATTCTTCTTGTTGAAGCAAGTCTTCGCGTGAGTGTTGTCGCGTCGCCGCCGGGCTTTCGGCGCTGGCGAGGTTTCGACAGCCTAGCCACCGAGTACACAGAGTTAGAAAGAGTACACCGAGGGAGTTTGATAGTGGCTGCAAGCTCAACGAAGGTCGAAGCTGACGCAGATCCAGACGATCCTTTACTCACAATTTTGCCGCGCGATAGGCGCCATCGTCACAGTAGCAGACAGGTCTTGGAGTTTTAGCTGGATTGAAGGACGGGCCACTCTCGATGACGGAAACCAAGGACAAGTATTTCACCTCAACATTCCAATACAGCCCGGTTGACCAAGCGCGGAATATCGCCAACAAGCGCCGCGTGATGGCGATAATGCGAGCGCTGGCCGAGGAGCCGAGCGAGCGCTTGCCCGAGATCGCGCGAGACGGGCTGGCGGCTAATATCGCGCTGCATGTGACGCACCCTGTCAACGAGCTGCGCGGAATCGACGCCGGGCTGGAGAAACTGTGGCTGCCCCTGCAGCGAGCCTTGCCGGATATGGAACGGCGCGAAGTTTTCCTGGCCGGCGGGCGCTATCGCGATGCCGACTGGGTCGCCTGCATGGGGCACTATCTGGGGAACTTCGAGCAGGACCTCTTGGGCATCCCGGCGACGCGGGGCGCTGTCTGCCTGCGTTACTGCGAAGGACATGAACTGCGCGACGGCAAGATCGTCGAGAGTTATCTCTTCCTTGATTTCCTGGATCTGATGCGCCAGGCCGGGTATTGGCCGCTGGCGCCGAGCCTGGGGCGGGAGATGCGCTGGCTGCCGCCGCGGACGCTGGATGGGGTCATCCTGACGCCGCAGGACGAGGCTCGCTCGCGCTGGACCATCGAGACGATCCTGAAGATGCATGCCGCGCTGGGTTATTACAACGGCGAACCGCCCACGCGCGCGGTGCTGGATGAAATGGAGCAGGCCAAACATTGGCACAAAAACTTCATCTGGTATGGTCCCGCCGGCATCGGCACATCGCGCGGACTACGGCGCTACGAAGATTATCATCAGATCCCGTTTCTGACGGCTTTTCCTGATCGCGGCGGCTCGGCGCAAGGTCACTTTATCCGCATCGGCGACGGACATTACGCGGTCACCGGCGGCTGGGGCTACCTGCGGGCGACGCACACCGGCGGTCAGCTCTTCGGCATTCCGGCGACCGGCAAGCGGCTCAAAATGCGCGTGATGGACTTTTACCGCTGCGATGAGGAGACCATCGTGGAGAATTGGGTGCCGATTGATGTGCCGCATTTGCTGCTGCAGATGGGCGTGGATGTCTTTGGGCGGATGCGCCATCAGTTCCGTCAGCAGGGTGCGCTCAGCGCCAGCGAGTGGTTGGTGGGGTGAATTCACCACAGAGACTCGGAAAAAGATTTACCACCGAGTACACCGAGTAGTTAGAGGGCACAGAGATCGCGCCCCTCCCATATCGCCACGATTGTAGACTCCCACGCGACAATGCCGCCGCCCACGCAAAATACCTTGCGTCCTGCTGCGTACATAGCTCCCCTTCCCTAGCTTGCTGGGGCAAGGGGCCGGGGGATGGGGTAAAATTCCGGCGACGTTATCGCCAATATCAATCAAGCCCTACGCAGTCACAAGTAGTTCAGCTTGGTTCAGTTAAGTGGGAATGTGCCGGAAAGGCATGGGATGACAAAGTCGATTCACAATCAGAACAAGGAGCGCTTTGGGGCATTTCGCGCGGCGCTGTATGACTGTGACCCGAGCCGGCTGCGCGGGCAGCTGAACGAGATATTCGCGTCTGACTGTCTGGTGCAGTTGGCGCATCCGCTGGAGACGCTGGAAGGCGGCGCCGGTTTGTATGAGCAAGCCTACGCGCCGCTGCTGCGCGCCCTGCCGGATTTGGAGCGGCGCGACTTTATCGTCATGGCGGGCGAATCGCAGGGCGCCGATTGGGTCGGCTGTTGCGGGCATTATCTGGGCGTATTCGAGCGTCCCTGGCTGGACATCCCGCCGACAATGCACCTGCTGGCTATGCGCTACCACGAGTTCTTCCGCTTCGAGGACGGACAGATTGTCGAGATGCAGGCGCTCTGGGATATTCCGCAGGTGATGATGCAGGCGGGCGCCTGGCCGCTGGCGCCGAGCTTGGCTGTCGAGTGGGTCGCGCCCGGCCCGGCGACTGCTGACGGCATCATCGAGAGCCCCTACGACGAGGCGCAATCGCGCGCCAGTTTGCAGTGGATTACGGACATGCTCAATGCTATGGGACGGTCGCTTGAGGGCGTCGAGCAGATGGAGTTGGAGCGCTACTGGCACCCCAAGTTTATCTGGTACGGTCCGGCGGGCATCGGCTCAATGCGGCGGATATCCGGCTTCCGCAATTGGCATCAGATTCCCTTTTTGAAAGCGCTGCCCGACCGCGGCGTTTACACAGACAAGGGCATCATGTTCGGCGATGCCGATTACGTGGCCTTCACCGCCTGGCCGGGCATGCACATGACGGTCAGCGGCGACGGCTGGCTGGGCATCGCGCCCCCGAACAAAGAGATTACCATGCGCAGTCTGGATTTTTGGCGGCGCGAAAATGGGGTAATCCGGGAGAACTGGGTGCTGATTGACTTGCTGCATGTATACGAGCAGCTGGGTGTGGATGTCTTTGAGCGGATGCGCGAGCTGACGGTGGCGCGGCACGGGCGGATGCAGGAGTAGCTGCAAGCAGCCACACGGGTTATTTCACCACAGCCGTACGCAAGTCTCAACTTGGCTCACACAAAATAACGAGCCCACAGGAGTGACGTTCGGTAGGGGCGAGCCACCGGCTCGCCCGTACGCACAATCAACTTCAATTAGCGATGTTGGTTTTCCGGCGGAATGTCGGCGATTAGCGGGTTGTGCAGGTCGCGCTGCGAGAGCTCAGGATTCGCCAGTCCCCAGTCGATATTGGCCTGCGGGTCATTCCAAGCGATGCCGTATTCGTCCGCGCCGCCGTCGTAATAATTGTTGACGATGTACATCAGCGTACAGTCGCTTAGCGCCGCGAAGCCGTGGGCCACGCCTTCGGGAATGAAGAGCCCCAGCGGATTGTCGCCGTCCATGTCGATGGCAGCGGACGCCAGGTAGGTGGGCGAGGAACGGCGCAAATCGACCAAGCCGACGCGGAGGCGGCCCGCGACCGGACACCAGTAATCGACCTGCTTGAAGTGGTAATGCAAGCCGCGCAAGACGCCGGCGCTGCTGTCGCTGCGGTTGCTCTGCAGGCGATCCCAGTTGGCTTGCGGGAACCACTCCATGCGGAAGGTCTCCATGAAGCGGCCGCGCTCGTCGCCGAAGGCCTCAAGGGGCACGGTCATGACGCCGTCAATGGGCGCGAAGGGTTGGGCTGGGGAGTTAGTCATTCTTCGTCAACACTCTCTGCAGCATCCTCGGGTGGCTGTGCATATGCGAGCTGCTTTAGATGGTTTTTCAATTGCCGTGCCATTGGTCGAAGCGTAAATACAGTTACACCCGCGCCAATACCTCCGCTTACTACCGGTATCAATGAGGCAATGCTATCGGCGAATGTCTGTTTGGTTAGTTTGATGCCAAACCACTTGAGAACATCCTTAATTGGTTGGTAATAGGCAGTGTGCGTGAGCGCTTGCCTGGGAAGCCTGAGACTGACCTCACTGGCAATCTGTTTCGCTAATTCCGTTTGGAGCTTGTTCGCACTTTCAACACCCAGCATAGCGCCTATGAGCAATATCATTCGCAACTCAGTCTCGTCATCAGGATCATCGTCTTGCATCAGATCTGGCCAACCATACAAGTAGGCTAATTTCTGCGCGAGCACAATCGCATGCCATACAAACTGCGCAGTATCCGCTGGGATGGTCAGCGCCATCGCAAAACCGCCAGGTATACCGGCCGCAAACGAAAGCCCGGCAGCCTTTACAACATGCGACTTGATAACGCTGTCGGCGATGCTATCAATCAAATCACTGGGTATTTCGGCCTGCGCCGGTCTAAACTCAACAGCCCTATTGACTTGCTCATCTGTGACATGCGGTCGAAGCTGCGCGCGCAGAAAATTCTCGCGGTCAACCCTAGCACCTGGCATTTTCATAGCCGTCTTTATGGCCGAGCGGGCAAACCGCGACCGTCGATTCTCATCTTCTGATACATCGTCTATTAGTTCCGCTTCGCCCAACACATGGAATGCGAACTTGAGCGTCATCTCTTGATGATGAATCTGCTCGTCGACGGCCAGCGAGCCGTGGCCGGCGTCGAACCAGTAGATTTCGATGGACTTGCCCAGGTCATTCAGCCTCTGCTCGTAGACGCGCATTTGTCGGGCGGGGCAGCGCGTGTCGTTCGCGCCTTGCAGCACCAGGATGGGCGCCTGGATATCCGCGGCGTAGGTGATGGGCGAGGCTACCCGGTGGGCTTCGGGTTTCTCGTCGGGTGATCCGCCGAACAGACTGCGCTGGTAGCCGCGCAGGGTGCCGGCCTGGTCTTCGTACATCAGCGTCCAATCGGCGATGGCGACGATGGCCATGCCGCCGGCGAAGAGTTCCGGCCGCCGCCCCAGCGATTGCAGCGTCAAGTAGCCGCCGTAGGATGCGCCGGTCTTGAGCAACGCGCCGGACCGGGCGATGCCGTTGGCCAGCAGCCAGTCGACACCGGCGGCGATGTCGTCTACTTCCAAGTCGCCCAGGTTGCCGTCGATGGCGTGCTGAAATTCATATCCGAAGGTGGTGGAACCACGGTAGTTGAGGCTGAAGAAGGCGAAACCGTGATCGAGCCAGGCTTGCGCGTCCGGCTTCCAGGAGTTGGTCTGCACAGCTGTGGGCCCGCCGTGGGTGTGGACGATGGTGGGGAAGGGGCCATCACCCGGCGGGGTGGCCAGCCAGGCCTGGATATCCGCGCCGCCGCTTGAGCGGTACGTGACCGAGCGCCAGGGGATGCCCGGCGGGACATCGACGCCCAGATCGAGCACAGTGCGGACGACGGCGCCGGTTTCAGCATCGAGCTCGAGCAGGCGTGTTGGCGCGGTCGAGTCGGCGAGATGCACTTGCAGCACTCCATCGTCCAGGAAGCCGCTGCCCGGGCTGAGTACGCCGGGCGGGGTATCAAGCTTATGGACACGCCCGTCTGCCAGGTAGTAGACGTAAAGGGTCGGCACGGCGCGGTCGAATTGGTGCAGCAGCAGTCGCTGAGCGTCCGGCGACCAATGCCAGACTTTGACATCGCCGCTGAATTGATCGGACTGGATATCCTGGCGTTCGCCGGAGCGGGGATTCCAAATGAAGGGGCGATGGCAGCCGCCCGCGTTGGAGGAGCCTGCCAGGCGCATATCGCCCGGCCGGGGCGAGAAGCCGGCGACATCGGTTCCGCTGCCCGCGCCATCCCAGAGTTCGGCGATCAGCGCTCCGCTGGGTACATCGTAGGCCTCGAGGGCGTATTCGGCGCTGCCGGTCTTTTCGGTCGAGGCGATGACGGCGATTTCAGCATCCTGCGACAGATAGGGTCCGATTGACAATGCCTCTTTGGTCAGTGTGAAGGCAGGCTTGGCCTGACGCCGATCGTGAATAATGAAGTGGAAGCCCTTGTCGTAGACAGCGGCGAAACCACGCGCGTTGCCGGAGTCGCTTTCGCTGAAGGAGTGCGAGGCGTAGTCGGGCAAATCGGGACTGATGTCTTCGGGCTCGCCGCCGCTGAAGGGCAGGCGCGCGTAGTGCCCGATCTCGTCGCCGCCGCGGTCCTGCAGATAGTAGACCTGCTCGCCATCGGCGGAGATGAAGCCGTGGGCGACGCCGGCTGGATCGCGAGTCAGCTGCGCCAACTGGTCGGTCTTGGTGTCCCAGGCGTAGAGCTGCCAGGCGCCGTCCTTATTGCTGGCGATCAGTCCGCGGCCGGGGTTCTGCGCGGCCCGGGACGAGCCGGCGATAGCGGGCGCGCGGAAACGTTTTTTCCAGGGCGCGTCTGCGCTGAGGTCAAGCGGATTGAGCACGGTAATTGCCTTTCACGGATACGGATGCGGACTATCGGCTGATGATAGTGGCTGTCGCGGCTTGGTTCAATGGAGCGGTATACATCGTGGACCTAATTCTATTCGCGTATACTGTACAATTTTTTCACCACAGCCTCTCGCAAGTCACAACTTGGCTCACACAAAATATGAAACGTCACCACCTGAAATTCACAAAAAGGTCGCTATGTAGGGGCGAGCCATTGGACGGTGTTGAAAATCTTGATTGACCTATAATGACATTGTATCTCAATCATAAGCGAGTGTGAGATGTCATTGAAACAGGCCTTTCCGAAGGAAATTCCGGTGACAACCCGCGAGGTAGTCGAAGCCATATTGCCCGCAAATAGCGTTTGCCGCTTGCTGGGCGACAAAGCCGAAGAAATCATTGATGAGAGCGCCTTGACCGCGATGTATCATCATACCGGTCGCGGGGCTATCAATCCGGTGCTGCTCTGCTTTGTGCTGTTGCTGCAATTTTTGGAGAACTTGCCGGATCGCGAGGCGGCTGAGATGTCAAGGTTGCGGCTGGATTGGAAGTACGCCTTGCGTCAGGACCTGGCCTGGGCGGGCTTTAACTATTCAAGTCTGTGCAATTTTCGCAAGCGGCTCTATGCGCACGGCGGCGAATATGCGGTCTTCGAGCAGGTCTTGGCCTATGTGCAAGCATCGGGCTTTCTGAAATCAAAGCGTCAGCGGACGGATGCGACGCATGTTTTGGCTGCGGTGGAGCGCCTGAGCCGGCTGGAATTGGTCTGGGAGACGCTGCGCTTGGCGCTGGCGGCTTTGATAAACGCCGATGCGAAATGGGTATGCGAAAGCTTGCCGGCCAGTTTTGTCAACTTTTACAGTCAAAAGCGAGGAGATTATCGTTTGAGCAAGGGGCAAGTTGAGCAAGCGATGGTGGACGCTGGGCGCGATGGTTTCTGGCTGCTTGAGCAAATTGGGCAGACGGCATGGCAAGATTTGCCCGAGATCATCACGCTGGCTCGGGTGCTGGCAGAGCAGTTTGATCAAGACGATGAGGACGGCGGTTCGGGTCCAAAAGCCAAAGCCAATACGGACGCTAAAGGGGATGTGATTACTTCGCCGCATGAGCCCGCAGTTCGCTATAGCCGCAAAGGGAAAGACACAGCCTGGCGCGGCTACAAGGCGCAAGTGACGGAGACAGTCGATGGCGACTTTCCGATCATCACCGACATCGGGATTCACAGCGCCATTGAAGCCGATAGCTTGGCGCTGGGAAAGATACAAAAGCGCCTGGATCGGCGCGGCTTGTGGCCGGAAAAGCAGTATGTGGATCAGGCTTACTGTAACGCCAAAACACTGCAAGACAGCGAGCAAAAAGGCCTTGATCTGCGCGGATTTATCGGCAGCCATTCGCGCAAGCCGGTCGGCTTTCGTTTGCAAGATTTCGACATTGATTTGGACAAGCGGCAGGCCCGCTGTCCAGCCGACAAGGCGGCGACCACTTTTAATCCCTCTTCTCAGCCTGATGTCGCCTGGCACGTCCGCTTCGGCAAACAGTGTCAACAGTGTCCTTTCAACTCGCTGTGCACGACTGAGAAACGCGGACGCAGCCTCGAAGTTTCGCCCTATCACCAGCAGTTGACAAAACGGCGACGAGAGCAGGCGAGCGCGGGCTTTGTCAAGGAAATGGACGCCCGCGCCCGCATAGAAAGCACCATCTGTGAACTGGCGCGGAAACATGGCTTGAGGCAAAGCCGTTACCGCGGGCAAAACAAAGTCGCATTGCAGGCGGCATTCACCGCCGCCGCGCTGAATCTGAAGCGCTTGGCACGGTGTCTAGCCCAACAAGCAGATTCTCTTGCTATCCAATACCTGGTGAACCACTCTACTTGAGACTGTTTTTCAACAGACTCCACAGGCTCGTCCGCCGATGTCATGGCATACACTTTCGGGCGACCTGATAGCTCGCCCCTACAGCTTTCGATGTGAGTGGGCCCGCGAATGGACTGGGTTTCATAAAAAAGAGACCCAGAGATTAAGTGAAATCGTCAGGACGTCGAGTTATCCGCTCCGCCGAAGCAAACAATCCTAGACCTGTGGCGGATCGTCCGTCATAATAGGTTGATTAGAGTCGCTTCTGATGGGGAGGACGGCAATGGCGATAGCGGTGATGGCTGTGATTATCCTTATAAATATCGCGCTGCTGCTGGCGGTGATGCGAATCGGCACGATGGAGGATTTCCATAGTGAAGTTGCCGCGGACGACTCGTCAGCGGTCCTGGCTTGGCGGGCGCGGCTGGCGGCGCGCGAGCAAGCCCAAGCCTCCCCCGAAGACGGCGACAGCTAAACCCCGCGCAAGCCTCAGCGCATGCGGATTGGTCTGATTACCTCCGACCTTAGTACAAAAAATGGCTGGGCAAATTACAGCCTCAACCTGTTTAGACAGCTGCGCGAGCGCGGGCTCGGTGTGACGGTAGTCTGCGCGCGCAACAGTCCGCCGGTCGATTTTGAGACGCATGCCATGCTGCCTTCGGTTGCTCCGCCGGAGCGTCATAGCCTCCTCAAAGCGATGCGACAATACCCGCAGATTCGGCGCCTGTTCAGCGACTGCGATGTCATCCACAGCACGATTGAGCCCTACGCTATTCTGGCAGCGGCGGTAAGCGGGCCGCGACCGCTGGTCGTCACAGCCCACGGCAGCTACGTCAACTTGCCGCGCATGCGTCGCTTCCCGCTAGGGGGGCTGTATCGGCGCGCCTTTGAGCAGGCGCAACTGATATGCGTGAGCCGGCATACGGAGCGGGTGGCGAAGACGCTGCTGCCCGGCGCGCGTACGCATGTGATAAACAATGGGCTGGATGCAGCGCCATATCGGCAGCGCCCGGCATTGACGGTCGAAAAGACCGCGCCCACCGTGGTCACGCTAGGCGAGATTAAGCCGCGAAAGGGTACGCTGCAACTGGTGGAAGCGATGGCAACTGTGCGCGAGCGGCTGCCGGAAGCGCAATGCCTCATCATGGGCAATCCGCAGGCGGGCAGCGCCTATACCCGGCAGGTGCGCGCAACTATCGACCGCTTGGGGCTGGCGGAAAACGTGCGGATTTTGGGCTTCGTCGACGAGGCTTTGCTGCGCGCCTGGCTGGCGGCGGCGGATGTTTTCGCGCTGCCAGCGATGAATGATGGCTGGTATTTTGAGGGCTTCGGCTTATCAGTGCTGGAGGCGAGCGCGGCCGCTACAGCGGTGGTCGGCACGGACAATTGTGGTGTGGCCGATGCCATTGAAGACGGCGTCAGCGGGCTGGTCATCCCGCAAGCGGGGGTGGCGGAGGCGCTGCCGCGGGCGCTGCTGGAATTGCTACTGGATCCGGAAAAAGCGGCGCGTATGGGAGCGGCCGGACGCGAGCGAGCGCGGGAACAGACCTGGGAGCGCGTGGCTGATCAGGTTATTGAAGTATACCGACACACGCTGAACTAACTCGCCTTGACGCCGTCGGCGTAGAGGAAGAAGTCCTTTGTGGTCGCAGCCTCGATAGCGAAGCCGTGGCGGCGCAGAATTTCGCTGAGCGCGGACGGCTCGTAATAGATTTTCACGATATCAAAGCGGCGTCCGTCTTCTAGCACGCGCTTTTGCAGATCCTGGCCGAGGTCTTCCGTGCCGGTATGGGCGGTGGCGAGATCGGGTTGGCGCGAGTCAACGATGAAGAGCCGACCGCCGGGCTTGAGCGCGGCCTTGACCGCGTCGAGGAAGACGGCCAGTTTATCAGCGGGCACGTGGCTCAGCCAGAAGCCGAAGAAGACCATGTCGTATTGGCGCTGCGGCCGCCACTTGAATAGATCCGCCAGCTGATAGTCCACCCGGCCGGATTGAAGTTTGGCGCGATTGATGTTGATCATCTCGGGCGAGGCGTCCAGGGCGGTGACGCGCCCCCCGATTTGGATGAGCTCGCTCGTCCAGATGCCGGTGCCGGGCGCCAGCTCCAAGATGCGCACAAAACCCGATTGGCTATGCAATTGGTCGCGTACTTGCTGGGCTTCGTTCTCCCATTGGCGCGTATGGAGTTCGCCGCGGTCGTAACGGCCCCGGCGGTAGAACCAGTCGTCGTATTCGGGCGCTCGGGCGCGGTAGTAGTCGATTTGGCGCTGCAGCAATTCGGTCATCTGTTTTCCTGGCTGCATCTCCTACGCTTGCATATAGGGATCGCGTGGCGACCGACCATCGGGATCATTCAGCTCTGCCTCTGGCGGCGCCGGGATATGCCCACCCAGCAGTGGGTCGTCAGTGTCTTGCATCCAGTTATCGAGGCGCGCGCGCATATCAGCGAGCACGGCGGCATGGCCCGGGTCGTCGATCAAATTGATGCGCTCGTTGGGATCGAGCAAGGTGTCGTAGAGCTGCTCGGGCGCGGGCGCTTGCTCGCCGAAACCGAAGTCGACAATTTCGGATTTGGCCAGCCCGTCATCGATATTGGACAGAACGGGCGACTCGCGATTGTCGTAACGGCGGATGTACTTGTAGCGCTCGCTGCGTACGGCGCGCTTGGGTTCGTAGGCGGCGTGGTAGCTGACTTCGGCGAAGAGCTCGTCGCGGATGGAATCGGCCTCGCCGCGCAGCACGGGCAGCATTGAATGCCCTTGCAGCCAGGTCGGCGGCTCGATATCGAGCAAGTCGCAGAGGGTCGGGAAGATGTCGATATGGCTGACCATGGCGTCGATGGCGCGGCCGCCCTGGAAGTGGCCGGCGCCCTGCATGATCAGCGCCACGCCGATGCCGGCGTCGGTCAAGCTGCACTTCATGGCCGGGAAAGCCAGGCCGTGGTCGGTGGTGTAGATGACCAGGGTATTCTCACGGATGCCGGTCTCGTCCAGCGCTGCGAGCACGTGGCCGATCTTGTCGTCGAGCGCGCGCGCCATGGCGATGTAGTTGGCCATGTCCTGACGGACGCGCGGCGTATCCGGGAAGAGCGCCGGCGGCTGGACGTAAGCCGGGTTGACATCGTGCTCGATCGGGTATTCGCGGTGAGTCTCGAAGAAGCCGACGGTCAGCCAGAAGGGCTCGGATGGCGCGGAGCGGATGAAGTCGGCGGCGGCGGTATGCGCCTGGTCATGCTCGGTGGTCAAGATGTGATCGTAGCCCACGGCTTCTGCGCCGCGATGAAAGTCTGCGTTGGTGAGATGCTGAATGCCGGCCAGGGCCGATGTGTAGCCGGCCGCTTTCAGCGTGTGGATGATGTGCTGGCTGAAATCGCCCAGGACAAAGCCGCGATTTGCCAGACCAAGCATGCCGGCGCTGTGGGGCGCTTGGCCGGTGAGCAAGGCGGCGCGGCTGGGCGAGCAGGTGGGCGCGGCGCAATAGGCGCGGCGGAAGAGGACGCCCTGCTCGGCGAGGCGCTGCAGATTGGGCGTGGGGATGGCGTGGCCGTAGGGCTGCAAGTAGCGGCCGGTGTCGTGAGAGTGAATGTAGAGGATGTTTGGTTTGGGCATGGGCGGGCTTCGTCACATTTCTCTTTGAAACACAGAGGTCACAGAGGGCGCAGAGTGAAACTGAGTAAGTTGAGGGCAAGCCGCCAAATCGCCCGTACACAAGATTTCGCAAACGATTGCTAAGCGCAGGTTAAGCCGGCGTCCACGCTTCCAGGCCGCGGAAGGGCATGTGGATTTCAGGATCGAATGCGGGGCGGTCGGCGTATTGGTTGCTGTTGCCCGCGTCGGGCGCGCCCCGTACCAGAATGGCGCGGTCGCCTTCGCGCTTGACTCGGGTCGATGTCGGAATGTAGCGCAGGGTCAGCCCGATGCGCCATTTGTCTGAGGTATTGGCTTCCGAGCCGTGGATGATCTTGGGATTGTGCACCGAGACATCGCCCGGCTGCAGCTCCAGATCGACCACATCGGTGTCGTCGATCATCGACGGATGGATGCCGGACGCCAGCACATTTTTGCCATCGGGCACATCGATCATCTCCTTGCGCGAGAGCAAGCGGTTGTTCTGTGTGCCGGGCAGGACGCGCAGGCAGCCGTTTTCGCGCGTGGATTCAGTAGCGGCCAGCCAGATTGTCGTGACTTCCATAGGCTCAAGGGGCCAGTAGCTGCCGTCCTGATGCCAAAGGACGCGCTGACCGTGCTTGGGCGGTTTGGCGATATAGTGGGCCGCCCACATGGCGCAGTTGGAGCCGATGAACTGCTCGACGATATCCACCAGGCGGTCGTCGCTCACCAGCCGGTGCATGAAGGGATCGGAGACCAGCATGTCGTGGCCGAATTTCTCGGGCCGGACGCCAGGGTTGCGCTCGGCCAGCCAGTGGACGTGCTCGGCCGTTTCGCGGGCCAGGTCGGCGTCGATGGCCTTGCGGACGATGACGTAGCCTTTTTCGTCGTATTCTTGTTTCAGGTTGGGCATTCTCATCCTCTCAGTGCGAGTGCAAGTACCACTTGAACGGCGCCCAATAATACAGCCGCACCTCCAATACCGAGTGTGATCACCCACTTTAAGGCGTCAATATTGGCTTGCAGCCGGTTGACGCTTTGCTCCAGTTCCAATCGCAGCTTGCTAATGTCGTCTTTTGTCGCCAAGTGTTGGTAACTGGCTTCCAAACCGGCAATGCGCTCGCCGTGCTGATGTACAATGTTGCTTTCCATGGACGATCTCCAATAGCATTATCATCTCAATTATGACATACCGGTTGCTATCGGTCAAAGTGTAGGAATAGTCCTATTCAATGTCAACCTCGCCCTTCTGCTTGCGCGGAGGACGCTGCGCTTTGAGCTCGAGGGTGATGCCGCCGAAGATGGGCGCGCAGACGTTGTAGATTGAGACAGTCAGAGCGGTGGAGAGGCCGCCGGCGACGGCTGCGATCAGGGCAGTCTGCGCCAGAAGTGGGCCGAGCACATCGGGCGGGATTTCGATATCGAGGAATTTGAATACGGCGTTGAGCAGCAACAGCAAGATGATGGGCAGGACGGCGGCGGCAGCGGCGATGATGGCGGCGATCTTGACGGCGGAAAGGAAGCCGATGCGTTTGAGTGTGTAGGTCATTTCTGTGAACTCCATCTGATTCCAGGAGATGCAAATCAAGAGTATAGCTTGTATGCCATCATACGCGCCAATTCGCACGGGCGTCGCGGCTAGCCCAGGATCTGCCCCGCCCTATCAAGGATGCCGGCGGAGTAGTACTTGGCGGCGGGATGGTGAGTGAACAACTCGGCCAAGTTGCTCGAATTCTATGTTGCCTGGGGTTACTTCAGCTTCGCCAGGAAGATCAACTCTTGTACGACAATGCGCAACGCTGACACATGCTTGTCAATATCGTCGCGATTGGCTACGAAGCGTCTTTTGTGCGCGGACCAATTCCCTATCGCGCTCAGCTCGCGCAGGACAGCGCCATTGTCGTCAAGCGCCCACCTGGATTCGCTGCAGGCCATTCGTATCAGCCCGGTCAGGCGCAAGAATCTGCCATTCTGTCCTTTGATTTTGTTCTTCATATCGTTTGCGACATAGGCTTCGATGATGAGCATCTCGAGCAACCGCCGCAACATGACCGCGCAGGCATCGTACCAACCGCGTTCATAGGCGCCATTGATCTGATCTACCACCCTGACGAAGTTGCCCGGCGCGCCCCGCACCAAAGCGGCATCGATAATTCTATCGGTATCAGGCTTGGCGCCTTCAGCCGGGGGTCGTGTGAGTCCGTTCACTTTCCTCTGAAAGCGTTTGGCGGCTTCCAATTTGAGGATGGCGTTTTCATACATGGCGTTCAGTCTACATCTTTGTCATACAGATATCGTGCCATGTTCTTGAAAATTTCCCTAATCTGCTCGGCATCGGCATCGGGATGAATATGAATTTGAATATCCGTATGTATGGTTGGATAATCGGGCGCCGGCGCAGGTGAAGGAGCGGTCACGGCTGCGGTTGCGCTGGCGCCGGAGTCCATTGGCTGCTGCTTGGCCGGAACATGCGCTTCTTGTTGTCTGGACGAGCCATCACCATTCGGGCGCTCGAAATCGGCGAGGGAACACAAAGCCTTGAAGGTGGCGACTGCTGAGTTAATTGCCTGGTCGCCGGTGGAAATATGTTTCTGAAAAAAGCCCTTGAGCTCGGCGTCGGAACGTTGATTGGCATCGCGATAAAGCTTGAAGAGTTCGCGATAGCCATCGGCGATCCCTTCGGCGAGCACAGTTCTCGCGTACTTTTCGGCCTGGTAGGCGCGCCATCGATCAGTCGGCTTGTTGGACTTGATAAATCCGATGAAATCCAGGATTCGTATGATCGGTCGATGATTGGCGGATTTGAAGCCAACCTTAGGCAGCCAGCGCGTTGACACTGATTTCGGCGTGCCCAAGGACGGTATCGTTTGGAGGAATTCCTTGAGCTTGGCCGCCGTCTTGATGTATGGATAATCGGTCATGTAGATGCTGTTTCCCCGCAAAACACTAGCGCCTTCATAGTAGGGCATTCACCGCCTTGTATCAATAACCGCTGCCGCGCAAGCCAATCCGGCGTCCGGAGCGACCTTGGCTTGGCGGAGTTCCAGCCTTTGGCGCCGCGCATTGTAAGGAGGTCAGCCAAGGATCTGCCCCGCCCTATCGCCATTGCCGACGGAGTAGTACTTGGCGTCAGGATGATGGGTGAAGAGGGCGGCGGTGCTTTGCTCGGGCAGCCACTGCCAGGACTCGGTCAGGGACATGCCCAGATCGCTCTCCAGCTGCGGCAGCAAGCGCAGGACGATCTCGTGATCGGCCAGCTCGGGGCAGGCGGGATAACCCCAGCTGTAGCGTTTGCCGCGATTTGCCGATATGCCCAGCTGGCCCTGCACGATGTGGGTCAGGTAGTTGGCGGCCGCTTCCGCCGCTTGCACAGCCAGGCCGTGAAAGTAGTAGGCTTCGCTATATTCGTTGGCGGCTTGCAGGCGCTCGACCTCTACTGTGGCGGCATGCCCGACCGTCACCGTCTGCAGCACCATGACATCGGCGCGCCCGTCCCCCTTGAGCGGCGCGAAATAGTCGCTGATGCAGAGGGTCTCGCCGTCGGGTTGGCGCGGAAAGTTGAAGCGGGCGGCTTCGCGCCTTTCGCTCGTTGCGGCGTAGGCCTCCGCGTCCCAAACGATCAACTGGTCGCCGTCGCTGTTGACGGGCAGGAAGGCATAGACGGCTTGCGGCTGCAGGGTGGCGCGGCGCTTGGCCTCTTTGGACATGCGCAGCAGGCGCTCTTCGAAATCGGCTGAGAGCTGCCGCCACTCAGCGCCCTGCGTGTTCTTCGCGCCCCAGGAGAGGCGGAATAGTTCCGGCTTGTGCAGGTGCTGCAGGACAATCTCAAGCGGCATTTCGCGTACGACGCGGCTGCCCCAGAAGGGCGGGCTCGGGATATTGGGCGCGGCGGCCACGGTCTTGCGGGCGCCTGTGCGGCGGGCGCGGCGTCGGCGCGGGGCGCGCTCGACTTCAGCGTAGGCTTCATCGAAGACTTCGTCGAGAAATTGCTCGTGACGCTCAGCATCAAGAATTTGGTCGACGACCGCCAGGCCTTCAAAGGCGTCCTTGCAATAGAAGACGCCGGCCAGGTAGGGCTCCTGCGATTCTTGCAGGAAGAGGATGCGCCGGCCGAAGCGCCGATTGATGGCGGCGCCGCCGACCAGCACGGGAATATCCAGGCCGCGCCGCGCCAGCTCGTTGACGATCAGCGGCATCTGCTTGGAGGTGCTGACCAGCAGCGCGGAGAGGCCGATTGCGTCGGCATTGTATTCCAGGGCTTTGTCGATGATGGTGTTGGCCGGCACTTGCTTGCCCAGATCGTGAACGGTGTAGCCGTTGTTGCTCAGGATGGTCTTGACGAGGTTTTTGCCGATGTCGTGCACATCGCCGTAGACGGTCGCCAGTACGACGATGCCTTTGCTGGCGCCTTCGACCTTGTCCATGAATTGTTCCAGATAGGCCACCGACTTCTTCATGACTTCAGCCGATTGCAACACAAAGGGCAGGATGAGCTCTCCGGCGCCGAATTTATCGCCGACTTCTTTCATCGCTGGCAGCAGCACGGTGTTAAGCGCGCTGACGGCGTCCAGGCGCGTCAGGATGTCGTCAATCAGCGCTTCGACGCCCTCTTTCTTGCGATGGACGATCTGCCAGTGCAAGGCTTCTTCGCTGGACATATCGGCGGTGGGGTCAATCGCTTCAGCGCCGGCGACTTGCACCTCGTTTTCTTCGAAATACTGAATGAAGCGGGGCAGCGCGTCGGCATCGCTGTTGAAGATGAGTTCTTCGGCGATCTTGCGCTGGTCATCGGGAATCTCGAAATAGGGCGTGATATGAGCCGGGTTGACGATGGCCATATCCAGGCCGGCTTTGACAGCGTGATAAAGGAAGACGCTGTTGAGTACGCCGCGCGCGGCCGCCCCCACCCCGAAGCTGACATTGCTGACGCCGAGGGCGGTCATGGCGCCGGGGAGCTGTTCCTTGATGAGGCGAATGCCTTCCAGGGTCTCGACCGCGTCATTGCGCAGCTCTTCCTGGCCGGTGGTCAAGGGAAAGGTCAGCGTGTCGAAGATGAGGTCTTCCGGCGCCAGGCCATAATCGCTGCGCGCGATGTCGCTAATGCAGCGGGCGATTTCCAGCTTCTTTTCGCGGCTATGCGCCATGCCGGCTTCGTCTATCGTCATGGACAGGACGGCCGCGCCATGCTTGAGCGCAATGGGCAGGATGGCATCGATGCGCTCGCGGCCGTTTTCCAGGTTATTGCCATTGATGATGCCGCGACCGGGGTAGAGCGCGAGAGCCGCTTCGGCGACATCGGCTTCGGTGGTGTCGATGATCAGCGGCGCCTCGACCGCCATTGACAGCTTCTTGACCAGCTGCTGCATCTGCTCTAATTCGTCATCGCGTTCGGTCAGGGCTACGCAGACATCGAGCATATGCGCGCCGCGCTCCACCTGGCCGACGGCGATGTCGACGATGCTGTCGTAGTCGTCTTCGAGCAGCAGGCGTTTGACCTTGCGGCTGCCCTGGCTGTTGACGCGCTCGCCGATCAGCGTGGGAGCGGGGTCTTGCATCATGCACGCCGCCGTCATGCCGCTGGAAGCGCGTGGCTCCCGCATAATCTCGCGCTGCAGCGGCGCCTGTCGCGCTCTGTTCTCCGCCAGAACTTCCGCATAGGGAGCGCCGTGTATCGTCTGATAGAGCTTGGCGATGTGCTCGGGCGTCGTGCCGCAGCAGCCGCCGACCGCGTTGACGCCCCAGCGCGCAAATTCGCCCACCAGCTCGCTGAAGGGGTCGGGCTGCATGGGATAAACCGCCTCGCCATCGACATTGATGGGCAGGCCGGCGTTGGGCAGGACGCTGATGGGATAGGGCGAGCGCTCAATCAGGTATTGTATGGGCAGGCGCATGTATTCGGGACCGGTGGAGCAATTCATGCCGAGCACGTCAATCGGCAGCGGCTCAAGCGTGGCCAGCGCGCCGCTGATATCGGTGCCGAAGAGCATACGTCCCCCCACGTCCAGCGTAATCTGCACTTGCAGGGGAATGCGCTGACCGCAGGCGGCGAAGCAGCGGTTGATGCCGTGGATGGCCGCTTTGACCTCGAGGATATCCTGGCTGGTTTCCAGCAGCAGCAGGTCGGCGCCCCCCTCAACCAGGCCCTGAGCCTGCTCGCAGAACAAATCGGCCAGCTCGTCAAAGGTAATGTCGCTGAGGTCAGGGTCATCGCCGGAGGGCAGCTTTCCGCTGGGGCCCATGCTGCCGGCCACGAAGCGCGGCATGCCGGTCTCGCGCTCAACCTGGTCACAAGCGGCGCGGGCGATTTGGGCGGCTGCGCGGTTGATCTCCAGGGTTTGATCGCCCAGCCCATGCTCGGCCAGCGTGAGGCGATTCGCGCGGAAGGTGTTGGTTTCGACTGCTTCCGCGCCGACGCGCAAGAAAGACTCGTGAATCTTGCGGATGACATCCGGTCGCGTAATGACGAGGTAGTCGATGCAGTCCTGGTATTGCTCGCCGCCGAAGTCTGCCGGAGCGAGGTCGCAGGACTGGATGCTGGTGCCCATGGCGCCATCAAAGATGACGATATGATCGTCGATGGCGTCGAGGTAGCGGCGGTTGGTGAAGCCATGCGATTTGTTTCCCATAGCTTCAGTTTAGCATAGCTGGAATTCCTGCCCTAGCCCTGACGACGCTGCGGAGGGCAATCGCGTCATAATGAGTATGCGCTATGATGAACATATTACAAACCTAAATTTAACCACAGAGACACAGAGAGCACAGAGGAAAGTCTTTCATTTATAAGATTGTGAAATTGCACTGCTATTTTGGATGCCGTTACAGGCATTTTTACCCATTAGCGCCAAGATCCTACGAGGAGTTCTGCCTTGAATGGAACTAAACTCGGTGTCGACGGGCTGTGTCGACGCGCCCTACGCAACCGTCTGCGCTCTCTGTGTTGAAATATATTTTGAAGCGACTGCCCTGTGACGACGCCGCGCCACTTAATTGGCAAGGGCTCGATATGCGTTATAATCACGCGCTAATTGCATGACTCCTAACGGATGCCACATGACATCAGCCGCGGCGGAAATCGACAGCGGAGCCGAGCGCCAGTCGGCTTTCGATTATGGTCGCATATTGCTGATCTGCAGCGGGCATTTTGTGCACGATATCTATTCCGCCTTCATCTCGCCGCTGCTGCCGCTGCTGATCGACAAGCTGGGCTTGACGCTGCTGATGGCGGGTTCGCTGCCGGTCTTCATGCAGGCGCCATCGCTCTTGGGCCCGCTGATCGGCTACTTGGCCGACCGCATTTCTGTGCGCTATTTGGTGATTTTCGCGCCGGCGATCACGGCGACGCTGGCGACCATGATCGGCTTCATGCCCACCTACGGCACGGCGGCGCTGCTGCTATTCTGCGTGGGCGTGAACATCATGGCCTTTCACGCGCCGGCGCCGGCGATGATCGCGCATGTGGCCGGCGACAAAGTCGGGCGCGGGATGAGCTTCTTTATGGCGGCAGGCGAATTGGCGCGCTCGGTGGGCCCGCTGCTGGTCGGTTTCGGCGTGACAGAATGGGGCATGCAAGGCTTGTGGCGGCTGATGTTCTTCGGCTGGCTCTCGAGCGCGGTGCTGTTTTGGCGGCTGCGCGATGTCTCAGCCAGGCGGGAGCGCCGCAAAGGCAAGAGCAAACCCATGTTAAAGCGCTTCGCGCGGGTGTTCGGGCCGCTTCTGGGCGTGATGCTGCTGCGCAATATGGCGGCCAGCAGCCTGGGCATATTCATGGTCGTGTACCTGGTCAATATACGCGGCTTCGAGCTGACGCTGGCGACGGGCGCGCTGGCGCTTTATGAGCTTTCCGGCGTTGGCGGCGCGTTGATGGGCGGCACGCTCAGCGACCGCTTTGGACGGCGCCGGATGGTTGCCGGCGCGGCGATCAGCTCGGCGCTGTTGATGCTGATTTTTGTGCATGTCGAAGGCGCGCTGATGATTCCGCTGCTCATCGGCTTGGGTTTCACCGCGCTTTCGGTGTCGCCAGTGTTTCTGGCGCTGGTGCAAGATCAGCTGCCCGAGAACCGCGCCACCGCCAACGGCGTGTTCATGCTCTATGCCTTCGGCGTGCGGGCGGTTAACGTAATTATGGTAGGCGCACTGGGCGATGCGCTGGGCTTGCAGAACGCTTTTGTCGCGGCGGCGCTGATATCGCTGCTGTGCCTGCCGGTCATCGTGACGCTTCCAGCGACGCCGGTGGTCAGCCACGAAGACCTTTAAGGCGCGGGTGGATTAGCCGCCCATTCCGTTAGCAGCGCTGCCAATTCCGCTTCGCTGTCGACGAACTTCACGAATCCGTCCGCCGTATGCAAGACGCCGTCGCGCAGGCCTTCGGCATCGACGTCGGGCGATCCGATGACTGCGGCGCGGCCGGTCAGGCGGGCTTGAGTCACGCGGCCGAAGCTGCGGAGGTGCGCCCCCGCGCCGGCTGGCAGCGCGATTCGTGTGCTGCGGCGCAGGTCTATGACGCTGTCGACGGGATTTTCAGCCGACATCAGGGTGAATGCCGACGCGCGCGCCGCATGATGGTAGTCCCGCCAATTCCAGTCGCCCTCGGCGATGTAGCATATAGCGCACCTTGTTTCGTCGCGCCACTCGAAGCGAAAGGGCATATTGAGTTGCCTTTTGGTGCCTGCTTGCTACTGGGATTATAGTGCAGGCTGCGCTGGGCAACAGGTGCTGCTTGTCCGCTGTGACGGGCTGTGCCAAAATGCAGGTTGAGGCAATGTTGATTCCGGTGGCATAGACTAGTTGCAGCAGGCATGGAATTACGCTTTCGCTTGATACTGTTGACCTTGGTGGGACTGATCGCGGTCGCGGTCTGGACCTTTCCCGTCTGGCGCGGTTACTTCCGGCAACGCGGGGAGAATGACGCCTTCCCCGGCTTGGAAATCGACTTGCAGGACGACTTCCTGGCGCTGCCGCGCGCTAAACGCGAGGCGCTGCTGGATATGCGCGCGCGCAGCCCGGAAATGGCGCTGGAGATGGTGCTGGTCAACATCGCTGATGTCGAGTTGGCGCCACTAGACGAGAGCGCCGAGGCGGTCAATGAGGCGCGCGCGCTGGTCAGCGGCGAGTTTCAAGAGCTAAACGCGCTGCATTGGGGCGCGGGCCGCGCCACCATATATGAGCTGCCTGATTCCCGGCGCATACTGCGTTTTGAAGATTTCGTTTCCGCGCCGGGCAGCAACGTTCGCGTTTACCTGGCGCGTGATCCGCAGCCGCTGAGCGCGCTGCAACTGGAGGGCAGTTCGCTCGACCTGGGGCGGCTGAAAGGCAATGTGGGCGATCAGAATTATTTCCTGCCCGATGACCATGATCTGAGCGTGTACCAATCGGCGGTGGTCTTCTGCGTGCAATTTAATACCACGATCACGGTCGCCCGTCTGCGCTAGCGCCCCAATGCGTATATCAACACCGGGATGCCGCTGATGTCCAAACGAGAATTGCTGCTGCTGTCGTTGCTCTGTTGCGCCTGTTTGCTGGCGGGTATTGCCGCGCCCAATACCAGCCGGGCAATCGGCAAGCCTACGCCGACGGCTCTTCCGGAAGACTTCGATATTGACCGGGCCTTGGAAGACCTGCTGCCGCTGCTGGAAGAAAAAGCATACGATGAAGCCATCGCGCTGGCCGATGGCATTTTGGGCTCGGACGAGGAATCGTGGAAAGCGCACTATTATCGGGGATTCGCCTACGAACAGCTTGAAAAGCTCGACCAGGCGCTGCGCGACTATGACGCCGTTCTAAATATCCGCCCCTGGGACAGCGGCTTCTGGCGTTTGCGCGGCGAGCTGCATCTGAAACAGAGCGACCCGCGGCAGGCGCAGAGCGACTTCAAGCGATCGCTATTCTATAATCCGCGCGCGCAGCAAACCTACAGCAGCCTGGCGAACTTGCACGAACGGGATGTGAATCCGGTGATACGCGACTTATACCGCGCCATTGTCAAAGCGCGCCGCGAGAATGCGCAAGGCGCAAGCAGCCGCGCCATCGATACGCTGACGGAAGCCATCGAGTCATTCGAACGGGGCGCCATACCAAGCGAGCTCGGCTACGCCTATTTCACGCGCGCCACTTTCTGGAAGAGCGAGGATAAATTGGACGAGGCCCTGGAAGACCTGAAGCTGGCGCTGGAGCTGCAGCCGGACATGCAAGATTATTATCTGGCGCGGGGCGGCATCACCGCCGAGACGGGGCAAGACCAACTGGCCGGCGCTGACTTCTACAAGCGCATGACGCTGCTGCAGCGCGAGAACATTGAACTGGAGATTGATTTCGGAGAGAGCGTCACGGTGGAGATGGCGCAGGGTTTGGTGGCGCGCATTCGCTTTGCGGGCGAGGCGGGCCAGCCGGTCACGATCGCGGCGCGGGACAACTTGGGCGCGGGCGTCGATCCGCTGCTTGTACTGCTTGACACTGGCGGGCTTCCGCTGACGGGCGACGATGATGGCGGCGGCGAGCTGGACGCGCTGATCAGCGGCTACGAATTGCCGGCGGATGGGGTCTATACGCTGGCGCTCAGCCATGCCAACGGCGGTTACGAGGGCAGGATTCGCGTCAGCCTGCGCTGAAAGCAAATGTGCTTGCCCGAGAAGATGAGTCAGGAAACCGCAAGACACCCAGATATTTTCCTTAGTGCTGCTGCCGTTAGGCCCTGACACGGTTCGGAATTTTCTGCCGCAAGGGGCCCGACTCATCATCTCGAGCAAGCACAGCGCGAGTATAGTGGGAGCGGCGCGGCGAGTCAATATGCCGTGGCGCCGGGCCGCATAGCGAATTCGGTAGCGGGTGATTCACCACAGAGGCACAGAAGGAAATGCGAGTAAGTAATGAGAATGTGGAATGCCTCTTTTCTTACCCCATCCCCAGGCCCCTTGCCCCAGCGAGCTAGGGAAAGGGAGCTTTTCTAGCGAGTTTGTTTTCTGCATGATTAACTTGCACTTACTGAGGGCACAGAGAAAGCACATGGGGACAACCAAGCAGCTCTCCCGCGCCTGTTGCGTATTGCGGCCGCCTTCGACATAATACCAGCCACATTCAATCTGCGGAGGCATAGCTCATGTCTGAAATAATCCGATTTGATCTACCGCAAAGCGCGATCCCCAGCCACTGGTACAACGTGCAGGCGGACTTGCCGCGGCCGCTGCCGCCGGTGCTGCATCCGGGTACGCATCAGCCGGTGGGGCCGGACGATCTGGCGCCGCTCTTCCCCATGCAGTTGATCATGCAGGAGGTCAGTCAGGAGCGCTGGATTGAGATACCTGACGCGGTGCGCGACATCTACAAGCTGTGGCGGCCGACGCCCCTGCTGCGGGCGCGCCGGTTGGAAAAGGCGCTGGATACGCCGGCGCATATTTATTACAAGTACGAGGGCGTATCGCCGTCCGGCAGTCACAAACTCAATACGGCCACGGCGCAGGCCTGGTACAACAAGCAGGAAGGCATCAACGGGCTGACGACGGAGACGGGCGCCGGGCAATGGGGCACGGCCCTGGCGCAAGCTTGCAGCTTCTTCGACATGGAATGCGTGGTCTACATGGTGCGCATCAGTTATGAGCAAAAGCCCTATCGGCGGGCGATTATGCAGAGTTTCGGCGCCAGCGTCACCGCCAGCCCCAGCGACCAGACCAATGCCGGGCGCGCCATCCTGGAGCAGGACGCCGACAGCACCGGCTCGCTGGGCATCGCCATCAGCGAAGCGGTGGAGGTGGCGGCGACCAGTGGCGGGGTATACAAGTATTCGCTCGGCAGCGTGCTGAATCACGTCTTGATGCATCAGACCGTGATCGGCCAGGAGGCGCTGCAGCAGATGGAAGTGGCGGGAGAGTATCCCGATGTGGTCGTGGGTCCCACGGGCGGCGGCAGCAATTTTGCCGGCATCGCCCTGCCCTTCTTGCATCAGAATTTGATGGCGGGCAAGCAGACGAAACTGCTCGGCGTGGAGCCGGCGGCTTGCCCGAGCTTGACGCGCGGGGTATACGCCTACGATTTCGGCGATACGATCGGCATGACGCCGCTGGTGAAGATGTATACCCTGGGTCATGGCTTTGTGCCGCCGCCGCTGCACGCCGGGGGTTTGCGCTATCATGGCATGGCCTCGATCATCTGCGAGCTGTGGGATCAGGATCTGATGTCAATGTACGCTATCCCGCAGATGGAGACCTTTGCAGCGGCCATCACATTCGCCAAGGCGGAAGGCATTATCGCGGCGCCGGAAGCGGCCCATGGCATCGCCGGGGCGATCCGCGAAGCGCAGGCCGCCAAAGAAGCCGGCGACGAACGCGTCATACTCTTCAATCTGTGCGGGCACGGCCACTTTGATATGAGCGCCTACGACGCCTATCTGGGCGGGCAACTGTCGGATTATGAGTATCCGCAGGCAGAAATCGACCGCGCGATGGAGGCGCTGCCTCAGGTCGGCTAGCGGGCAGGGCAACACAGGCGCAGTTTCCGTTTCGGGCGCTTCCCATGGCTGAAGCGCCCAGGTGAATGTCGGCGGTCGACTTAAGCTTCGTCAAGTCCGATTGGCCTCTGTTGCCATGAGGACCAAGTTACGGGGCAGAATCGCCAGCGCGCTTGCTATCGCGTCATGGGAGACGGCACTATAATGGGGATGAGCTATTTCCGCTGTGAAAGGGCGAGACCCTATGAAGCCAAAACTGCTCATCCTTCTGCTGCTGTGCCTGCCGCTGCTGGCTGCCTGCTATCGCCAGACGGAGGAACCCTTCCAGCAAGTCGACAGCGCCTCGGTAGTGAGCGCCCTCACGCCGACCAGCATTCAGGAAGTCATTGAAGACGGCATAGTCGAGTCGGACGAAGGCGCGGACGCCTCAGCCGAGACGCGGCAGTACGTCACCCCCGAGACCGTGCCGGGCCAGGTGGAGCAGCCGACGCTGGAATTGCCGACCCCGATTTTAATCGCCGCGACCTCGCCTTCGCTGACGGTTACGCCATTTCTGCGAGCCACCCCAACGCTGGCTTTTGAGGAAGAACTCGATCCCGATCACGAGTGCGTCTATACGGTGCAGTCGGGCGACAATCTATACCGGCTGTCACTGAGCTGGGGCACTACCGTGCAAGAAATCATGGACGCCAGCCAAATCGACGACGATGCGCTGTCGATAGGTCAGCTGCTGCTGCGGCCTGGCTGCGATTATGCCACGTTGGAGCCACGGCCGACCGTTGAGCCGCAACCCGCAGCTGGCGAGTTGGTGGAAGTCGAAAGGACCTCGGTGGCCGATGCAGAGCCGGAAGCGCAAGAATCGCCGACGCCGGGCCCGAAGGTCCATGTGGTTTCAGCCGGCGAGACCATCGAGAGCATCTCGCTGAAGTACCGCGTGGATGTCAACGAATTGGTCACGTTGAACAACCTCGCCAACCCGAATCAGCTGTCGGTGGGGCAGGAATTGCTGCTGCAAGAGTAGTCAGCCGCTTACTCGCGCTGGAATGTCACCGGTGTAATGCGATTCAGAACGGCCTGCGACAAGCCAAGCACATGCCCATAGTCATCTAGGTTCAGCAGCGCTGTCGGCGAATGAATGTAACGACAGGGCGCTGACAGCGTCATGGTGGGCACGCCGGTCTGCGCGGTGTGGATTGCGCCGCCGTCGGTGCCGCCGCCGCCGACAGTCTTCACTTGATAAGGTATTTCGTTCGCGCTTGCCGTCTCCTTCAGGAAGGCCATCACGCGCGGATCGCTGATCATTCGCCCGTCAACGAGGGTCAAGACGACGCCCTGACCCAGGCGCGTCGCCGGATTCGTGGGCAGGTCGCCCGCCTCGGCTTCCAGCTTGGGATTGGGCACATCGTAGGCGGGGGTGCCTTCCAGGACAATTGCGGCGTCGGGCTGCAAACGCTGCGCCGCCACCTGAGCGCCGCGCAAGCCGATCTCTTCCTGCACGGTGAAGGCAGCGCATACGGTCACTGGATAGGGTCCCCCGCTCAGAATATCGACCAGGATGGCGCAGCCAACGCGGTCGTCGAAAGCCTTGCCGCGCACTACCGTCTCGCTGAGTTGCTGGTAGCGCCCGTCGAAAGCGATGCGGTCGCCGGGCTCGGCGGCGCTCTTGTCGTTGGCGCCGACGTCGATTCTCAAGCTGTCTATGGCCATGGTTTTCATATCGCGCCACATGTGAATCGGCTTCCACAAGACGACGCCTGGAGTGCGCCTGGCGCCGATTTTGACGCGCAGGCCGGGCAGTATGCGCGGGTCAATGCCGCCGACGTTGGTGAACTGGATGAGACCGTTGCCGTCGACTGCCGTCACCATCATGCCGATCTCGTCCATGTGCGCGGCGATCATCACTTTGTAGTCGGGATAGACCGTACCCGTCTGCGTCGCGGTCAGGTTGCCGAGCGCGTCCACCTGGATATCGGCGGCGCAGTCACGGATGGCGGCGAGAACAATCGCGCGAACGTCGTCTTCTTCGCCGCTGACGCCGATGGCGTTTGACAGCTCCTCAAGTAGCATGTGCTGACCTCTAAATATGATTGGCGCGGACGCTTGAAAGAGTATAGCCGATTGCAACCGGCGCCGTAAGATGCCGGCCGGCCGACGAGGCGGTCAGTTTACAGTTTGGAGGCATGTAGTTGGGCGGCTGCCAAGATAAAAAGCGGACGGTGCGAGACCGCCCACTTCCGGGGATCTATATGGGCGCGGCGCGCTAATTGCCGGGCGCTGGCGTCACGGTCCCAGTTAAGGTCGGTTCGATTGTAGGGTTCAAGCTATTGATGATGTTGGAAAAGATATTGCCGATTGCCGGTCCCAGCAGTGCAAGGATAACGATGACTACCACCGCGACCAGTACCAGAATGAGGGCGTACTCGACGAGGCCCTGTCCTTCCAAGTTTCGTGGGTTAAACCGCATGTGAGAACTCCTGCGATAAGTGTAGAGGCGAGCATGACTTGAGAACGATCGCTTGTTCACAATATAGCATAGCTTGAAAAACTAGGCAATCAGCCAGGGCCGGCTTAACCGAGCGACGGACCTGCCAAGAGCAGGCCATTTATTGCCCGGAGAGAAGATTGATGGCGCCGGCGAGAAAGTCACCGAACGATGGGCCGAGCAATACCAGCGTGATGATGATTACAACCGTTATCAATACAAGGAGTAGAGCATATTCGACGAGTCCTTAACCGGGCTCCTCTCCTGGAAGATGCTTCATTATCGGTGGCTCCTGGCGCTCTGCGCAGTTCGGCAGCGTTTGGTATAGATTGATATGCCGTCAAGGTATCACTATCAATATCAACTAGTCAAATTGTGGAACATTAGGGATTCCGCTGCCTTTCGCGAGGAGAAGCGTGGTTTTCGACAGTTCGCCTAGTCGTAGCGCAGCACATTCATGACGCGCTCTGTGAGGGCGACGCGGGCGCTGAGAAAAGTGGCGACCCAGCCAATCAGCAGCGCGGCGATCGTGAGCGCTATAGCGGTGACGCGGGCATCTGTCGGCAGTGGAATGGCGATGCCGCCGCTGGCTGCAAGCAGGCTGATAAGCAGGGCGCTGGCGCCGATGCCGAGAACAGCGCTCAGCAGACCGACCAGACTGGACTCGATGAACATCACTTTTAGAACTCGGCGCGATTTCAATCCAATGGCCTTCAGGATGCCGATCTGACGGCGGCGCTCCAATGTCGAGAGCGCAACGGTGTTTGCCATGATGGCGGCCGCGGCGAGCAGCGACAGCAGCCCGACGATCGTAGGGATAGCGGCGAATTGCTCAATCAGGCGTCCGATCAGACCGTCAATGAATTGCACGTCAATCGCCAGCGCGAAGATCAGCGAAGACAGCTCGGCCAAGGCGCGGTTCAGCTCGGCTTGCGGCACCTGGAAGGTATACAAAGTGAATTCGCTGGCGGCGGCAGACGGCAGGACATCCGGTGGCAGCAGGGCCGAGGGTTCGCCGAAGGATGCCAGACCCTCCGTCTCTCCAGTTATGCCGACAACTTCCAGCTCGATGTCGGCGGCGCTGTCGATCTGGAGGCTGTCGCCGACTTCGATTTCGAGCGTAGCCGCGACAACCATAGGCAGGACGATGCGCGGCTGTCCGGCGTCGTCCGGCGTCAGCATTCGCCCGCTGGACACAGCCGGCTGTCCGCTGTAGATGTCTGGCTTGTCGGAGCGCCAGACGGCGATTTCAAGAGCGCCGTCGCCGTCAATGGCCGCGCCGTTGAGATGCGTGATCTGACTGCTGAAGTTGTCGATGGTCGTGCGGTAGTCAATTTCTAGGTCTTGCAGCGCGTCGTCAATGGCGCTTTTGATCATGCTGGAGGGCAGGCCGGGAAAGGGAAAAACGAGCACATTGCCGCCGAAGCTGCGGCTAAGCTGGAGATTAAGCAGTTCGCGCGTGCCTTCGCCGACGAAAGTGATGCTGCTCAAGGCGAACATGCCGGCGCTAAGCGCGAGAATGGTAATGGCGGTGCGCAGACGATTGGTGGACAAATTACGCAAAGCGAGGCGCAGGGTCACGCTGCCGAAGGTGGGCGCTTTGCCGATCACAAAGATGATCAGCCAGATCAGCCCAATCAGCAGGGCAAAGGTGCCAAACGCTGCCGCTACGCCGATTACGCCGACCAGATAAGGCGAGGGCAATTCGCCGTCGGCGCGCGCGAAGGGCGGGCGGCCTGGCTGTGATTCGTTGAACTCGCTGGGCTGCTCGGCTGCGGCGGCGGCTTCTTGGGGCGCGGAAGCAGCGGCGGCGCGCCTGGCGGTCAATTCAAATGAGGGGCGTACGATCTGACCCACGACCAGACCGAGGCTGATGGTGACGAAGACCAGCAACGCCAGCGACTGCAAAACACCCAGCGCCACCAGATGGTTCTCATTGGGCCGCAGGATGATGCTGGGCCGGACTTTGACGGCGGTCAGGATAGGGGCGACGCCGAAGATGGCTGTCACGACCAGTCCGAGCGTGAAACCGAAGAGCAAAGCTTCCGGGTAGATCTGCCAGATAAGCGGCTGGCGCAGGGCGACAGCGCCGTATTCGTTGACGATGACGCTGAGGCCGATGCCGACGATGATGCCCAGCAAACTGCCGATGACGCCAAGCATTAGCGCCTCGGTGAAGAACAGGGCAGCGACCTGGCGCCCGCGCAAGCCGAAGGTCTTGATGGCCGCGACTTCCGAGGTGCGGCGGCGAACCAGAACCAGCATGGTATTCATGATGCCAACGCCACCGACCAGCAGCGCGCCCAAGCCCATCACGACCACAAAATCACTGAGATACTGCGAGATGACTTCGTAACGCTCGAGAAAGTCATAGATATCGGTCGAGCGGACGCCGGGCACAAGCGCCTCGACTTCTGCGGCAAGCTGGTCAAGCGCTGCTTCGTCGGGGGGCGCGGCAAAACGCAGGGCGATGCGGTTTGGCGCGAACTCGTCGTTGATAGCCGCTTGCGCGTTCGCCAGGTCGAAGTAGGCGAAACCAAAGAAGGCATTCAGGAAATTGGTAACGCTGCTCTCTTCCGCCACCGAGACAATGCCGCGGACGGTGAATGGTTCTTGCGTGCCGCTGACGCGAACACTGTCGCCGAGGCTGATGCCGCCCTGCTGCGCCAGGTTGTCGCTGATGACCACGTCATTGCCGCCGGTGAAGAGATCAGCCAGGGGTGTATCGGGCGGGTCGATAGCGCGGATGGTATGCGTCGGCGGATAGGTCTGCGGGTCAATGAAGTTGCTGCCGATGAAGCTGGGGCGGCCAAATTGCCCCTCGCCGGCTTTGGTAATTTGCATATTGCTCCCGCTCATGAACGCGGAAGTCTGCGCGCCTTTCGCGTCAGCCCAGGCCATCAGGGTCTGGAGTTCCGCGGGCGAGAAGGCGCGAGGATCGTTGCTGCCGAAGCCACCGAAGATGTTGTCGTTGCGAATCAGCAGATCGCCCTTTACCTCCACGCGCACGTTGTTGGTCAAGGTATCGCCGACGGCCAGGCCAAGCGAGCGCAAGGCGACCACTGTAGCGACGCCGGCAGTGATGCACAGGATCGCCAGCGTGGTCCAGCGGCCGCCGCGGCGAATATTGCGCAGGGCATAAGTGAAGTAAAAACGCAGTCGATGTAGCACGGGCGACTTCCCAAGCGTCATTCATTCAAGTGTAAGCTAAACGCGGCGCGCATAGTAGACGCGCTTGGCCGCTTGAAACCTTATTTTGCATACGTAAGGCGAGCGCGGCCGGTTGCGCGGCTGAAGCTTGTCCCTCTGCGCCGGGTCGACTATATTTGTAGCTCTCGCAAGCCGGACTTGACCTCAAGGACAAGCAAATGAGCAAACCACTGATCGGCATCACAACGGGAGGGCGCAGCGAAGGTTATATCAAGTCGCGGCATTACCGCGAATTCTTCAGCACGCCGGCGCCTTATGTCGATGCCGTGCAGCGGGCCGGCGGTATTCCACTGCTGGCGCCGTCGGCAGTTGCCGATTGGGAGCAGTTGTTGCCCCTGTTGGACGGCGTCGTGGTGACGGGCGGCACGGATATTGATCCCGCGGAGTACGGGGGCAATCGTCGGCATCCGAATGTGCTATTGGCCGACCGAGAGCGGGATCGAAGCGAACTGGCGTTGGCGCGGCGGCTGCTTGAGGAGCGGGAGACGCCGACGCTGTGTATCTGCCGCGGCCTGCAAATCTTAAATGTAGCGGCTGGCGGTACGCTACATGAGCACATCCCCGATATCCGCGACGACGATATCCATCGCGACGAGGCGGGCTTGTGGGCCATGCAAGCTGTGCATGTCGAGCCGGACAGCTTGATCGCCAAGGTCATGGGGAAGACAGCGCTCTATACGTCGTCGGGCCATCATCAGGCGGTGCGCGACTTAGGCGCCGGCTTGCGCGTGGTGGCGGAAGCTGAGGATGGCATCATCGAGGCTCTGGAATCACAGGCTCATCCCTGGATGATCGCCGTGCAGTGGCATCCCGAGGTGACGGCGGCGCAGGACAGAAGCCAGCAGGCGCTTTTCGACGGCTTGATCGCCAAAGCGCGCGAGCGACAGCAGGAGAGAGTACTCGGCTAGGCGCTCGGCCGCCTCTACTCGATTGTAAGACTGTCGATTGCAAGTTCTCTTTCGAAGCGGATATCGCCCCCGACTACCTCGCCCGGTACGCTGGCGTGAGTCTTGAAGTTATAAACAATCAACTTCACCTGATAATCTCCCGGCGCCAGATCGGCCAAGTCGATACGATGGTGGCTTAGCGAATGGCGTTTGATGACGAAGTCCTGGTTGTGCGCCTTTTCGCCATCGGCCTTGAAGAATTGTATGGAAATAGAGTGCCTGTCCCAGGGAATCCGATTCCACTTGAAGAAGGCGTCGAGCGCGTCCCCGTTTTGCTGCAAAATGAGATTGCCAAGTTGGTGGCCGCTATCGTAGTCGACATTCTTGAATTCGTGGTTTTCGACCAGGTCACAGGGGAATTCGGGCAGCAAGAACAATTCCGCCAGGAGTTCGTCGCCCTTGTCCAGGCGGCCACAAGACTTATGGTCTTGCGCGACCCAGCGTCTGTATTCAGCAGCGAGGTCTCGGTCGCTATGGCGAGGATCATGAATAAAGATGACCATCTGATTTGCCGCAAGCGCGGCAGCTGGATTGATTTCGGGTGAGTCGGCCTGGGGCAGCAGGTCCTCAGCGCCTAAGGGAAGCAGTCTGCCAGAAGCTGGATTCAAGGCTGAATAGTAATCGAGCAACTTTCCTTTCGCCAAGTCAAAAGAGTGAAGACTCAGGACGGCTACGGATTGATCTGGCGTTGCGAGACTGATATCCAGTAGACCAGGAAGGCCATGCGGAGGTCCTGGATTAAGCAAGGCGGTACTATTGCAAGCCAAATGCAGATCGTCCAGGCGATAGATCGTTACAGTGTCATCAATGTATGCGGGTGGCGTCTTATCAAAGGTACGCGGCAGCGAATTGAGATCTGCAAAATCATGATGCAGAACGATATGGGAAAATCCGTCGGACTGTAAGCGCTTTAGGTCCTGCTGAAAGACGCCATTCGAGCTCGGCAGGCAATGGGTTGGAATGAATTGTCGCCAAGCCTGAAGCAGCACGTTGTCTTCAATGTAGTCGTATGCGGCTTGAGGGGTGCGAGAAGCTCGGCCCTCAACGTGCGGATAACCGTTGTAAGTCTGGAAGAATCCATACACCTCCGTATAGTTCCTTCCCATCGGCAGGTTTATGAGATGAATATCATCCTGGTTCGGTTCTTGCGCAAGCCAATCGACGAAGTTCAGTCGCGATAACGGTACTGTCATACCGTCAAGTGGCACTAGGGAGCGTTCATACGAAAGCAGAAGCAAGACAGCCAGTATAACGCCCGGACGCCATTGAGAGGATACGCGCGCTGAAATCTGTTCCAGACCACAGGCGAACAAGACTGCTGAAGGCAAAAGAAGCCCGCTCGTATAGTGCTCGAGATCCCAAAAGGCTCGGAAAAGCCAGGGGAGAGATCGCGTGAGATAGAATCCCGGCAGAAATGCGCCTTCGTAGACGTTTCCGTTAAATTCGAGTCTGGCGCCCAACCTCATTGCGGCAAAGAACAGAAGCGCCGCTAGCCACAGGTAAAGGCGCAAGCGTTTGCGGCTGGAAATCAGCGCATATCCGACTACAGCAAAGAATGTCAATCCAAGATAACTGTGGCCACTGTGCTTGTGCAAGTTCAAGCCGTCGAATAATGTGGACAGAACCGGGCCCGTATGGGGATGGCGCAAATTCACAAAGAATTCCAGTAAATCTTCCGATCTAAGTTCACTGCGCTTCTTGTCAAGCGCCTCGTCCAGGGCGTGTTGGTTGAAAAGCATGGGATAGACGCGAACCAAGCTTATTGCAGCAGCAATGGTGAAAACCACTGTTATCTGTTGCCAGAACCAGATATTTCGCCAAAACCTGGACACGAGATATATCGTGAAAAAGCAGTAAAGGATCAACAAACACACAAAAATGTACATACCGATGAATGCTGTGAAACCGACCAAAAATGCCGAAATCAATAAGCAAATCGCGCGACGCTCATTGATGCCGCGATGAAGTGTATACAGCGCAAGCGGGATGCTGGCGACAAGGGTGACGTCTGGATGCTGAGAGTGGCCGATTATGTAGGGATGCATACCAAATGCGATCGCGCCCGCAAAGGCGACCCATTTGTTGCGAAACCATGCCAGCAATACGACGTAGGCGGAGATCGTATTTGCAAAGACGATCAACAAATGAGTTAGGCTATAGGCATCGTCCGCGTGCATGAAGCCTTGCAACACGCCAAACACAAACATATGCGGCAGACTAAAATTGTGAAAGTCGAGCGATAGGCCGGTCGGATGAAACAGCAAGTCTGTGAAGTAGAACTCGGCTTGTCCATGCAGAATAGCAATTCCGTACCATGCGTCCCAAAACTTCATGAATACATCTTGATCATGCGACGGCAGCCAAAAGGTATCTTGATCGAGAATATTTGCAGAAATTGGCCAAGTCAGGACTATGAAAAGCAGCGGGACGAACACGATAAAGTGAATGTGACGTCGTATACCTCGGGTGATTGGCTTCAGGCGCGTATACATGTATGCGTATCACTCTACTAAAAATGGAGCGCCGGCGTCATCACTGGCCTACAGACAGCTCCGTCAAGTTGAGCTCCCTATCGAATCGCGCGCCGCTGCTGATAACTTCGCCCGATACGCTGGCGTGAGTCTCGAAGTTGTAAAGTATCAACTTCGCTTGATAGTCCCCCGGCTGCAGGCTGGCCATGTCGATGCGATGATAAGCAAGCGGCGCGTCGCCGAGCACGAAGTCCTGATTATGGACCTTGCTGCCGACAGCGTCGAAGAATTGAATGGAGACCGAATAATTCTCCGCCGGCAGTTGCTCCCACAAGAAATAAACATCGAGGGCTGTGTCGCGCATTTCCGCGATCACATTTGCCAGCCGGGCATCATTGTCGAATTGTACGCCAAGTGGATCGGCGGCGGTTGCGAGAGCGCAAGGGAAACCAGGCAGCAAGTAAAGTTTCACAACAGCGCTTCCAGATTCAGCCAAGACGCCGCAGGGAGCAAGTGCCGACGAGACCCAGCCTTCGTATGCATCCGCGACGGCCGGACCGGTATAACGCGGATCGTAAGCGAGTAAGACGATATCGGTCGCCGCCAGCGCCGACTCATGGTCGATTAGCGGCAGGCGGGGGCTCGACCTACGCCCGCTGACGAGATTTTCCACACGGAGTGGCACGAGGTTCACAAGTCCTTGATCCAAGCCCGAGTAATAATCGAAGAGCTGTCCATAAGTCATCTCATAGGAGTGAATGCCCAAGACCGATACGTGATTTTTTAGCAAGGCGGGACCGCTTCCGTAGAGGTCGGCAAGATTATGCTGCGCTCCCATACTCAAGATGGCGCTGCTGCTGCAATTGAGATGCAGATCGTCGACCCGGTAAATTGATACCGAATTGTCTTCGTAGGCGGCCGGCAGATAGAGCAGCGATTTGGCTTCCGCCGCAACACTCCGCCAGTAGCGATGCAAGACGATATGCGTGAAGCCGTCCGACAGCAGTTGATCTTGGGCGGCGATGAATGCCTCGCGATTGCCGGGCAGACAGGCGAATGCGCTCTTGTTATTCCAGGCGCTGAGTATGTAATTGCTGTTGATGTAATCGAAAGCGGTCGCGGGTGTTCGCGTTGGGCGGCCGGCAGCGTGAGGGTAGCCATTATAGGTTTGGTAAAAGCCATAGACCTTGTGTTGCGAGACCCCAAATGGCAGGTTTATCAGGCGGATGGACTCCTGGTCCGGTTGCTGGCGCAACCACTGATTGTAATCCAGTCGTTCCGTCTGGAAGATAGCCGGGTTTGGCGGTTGATAGAGCTCAAATGCCGTTGCGCCAGTCAGAAGCAGTATGATAATCAGCCGGCGTCGCTCCGGAAGGGCGCGCAATACAGTTGCCAATCCATAACAGGCGAGGACGGCAAATGGGAAAAGCGTACCGGCATGAAAGTTGTCCACTGCCCAGAAGGGCTTGAAGAGATGAGGAAAGGCTTGAGTAAGATAATGCTTGGGAAGAATAACATTCGGGTAGTCTGTGCCATTGAAGGTAAGAAAGGAGCCGAGACGCATAATCAAGAAGAAACCAGCAAGCAGCAACCAGGGCAGCAATCGCCGGCGTTTCTTGTGGCGGATGAAAGCCAAAGCAGCCAGTAGCATTGGAATGTAGCCGAGAAAGACCACGTTGCCCCAGCTGCGATCAAAGGGCTGAATCGGGAGTAGCTTGGCGACTATCGGCTTAGTATAGGGATGCTTATTGTTTACAAAATAAGCCATCAAGTCTTTGCCAACTTCTCTACCCGCACTTTTGGACAAGGCGCCGGAGATCCCTTGAGGGTCGGCGAGCATCGGATAGAAGCGCAGGAACAGGAAGCCGCCGATGACGAGCAGCATAACGACAACGTGAGCCCAAAACACGCCTTCCTTCCAGCGCCGGAATGCAAAGTACAGCAGATAGGCCAACAACATTATCAAGAGACAGACGAGCGTATACATGCCGATGAAGGCAGTTGCGCCAACCAATGCGCCGGCAATGAGCAGGAGTTTCAAGCGGGCTTCCAGCAGTCCCCGGTGCAGAAAGTAGAGCGACAAAGGAATCGTTGCGATAAAAGCGATATTGGGATGCGCTGGACGCGACAGAATGAAGGCGCCGGCGCCAAAGACTACCGCGCCGAATAACGCAATCCACTTGTCGCGAAACAAGTAATACAGATAGACGTATCCGGCTGCGGCTGTGGCGAAGGAAAGCAGCAAGAACGTCAAGTTAAAGGCGTTCGACACCGGCATGACCGCTTGCAAACCGGCGAAGACAATCATGTGCGGCAGGCTAAAATTGTGGAACGCAAGCGACACGCCGGTCGGATGAAATAGTAGGTCCGTGTAGTAGAAATCGGCCTGTCCGCTTATCAGCAGCTTGAAATACCAGGCATCCCAGAAGAGCATGTTCGCGTCAATATTTCGCGTCGCCAGCCAGAAGCTATCCGTTTTGAAGATCTGGGCGAACGCGGGCCAGGTCAGCAAGATGATGAGCAGCGGCATTATGACAATGAAATGGATGTGATTCCGCAGCGTTTCAGCCAGATTTTTCAAGTACACAGACAGCAACCCTTGCCATGCTTGGTCGACTATGTTGCTTGGAGACTCATGTAATTTGACAGGTGGGCGGCATATGTTGCTTATGGGCGGCCCGTCATCTTGAAAGGACAGACCTTATGCCGATGTCAGCCATCTAACGGCGTCCTTGGCGAAATAGCTGATGATCATATCGGCGCCGGCGCGTTTGATGCAGCTGAGGTTTTCCAGCGCCGTAGCCCGCAAATCCAGCCAGCCTTGAATAGCAGCGGCGTGGATCATGGCGTACTCCCCGCTGACTTGGTAAGCCGCCAGCGGCAAATCGACTGTCCGGCGAGCCTCGGCTAAAATGTCGAGGCTGGGCAGCGCCGGTTTAACCAGCAGAATATCGGCCCCTTGCTCGACATCCAGCGCGATTTCTCGCATTGCCTCGCGCCGATTAGCGGGATCGAGTTGATATTGCTTGCGGTCGCCGAAGCTCGGCGGGCTTTCAGCGGCATCGCGGAAGGGACTGTACAAGACGCTGGCCAATTTCGTGGCATAACTCATTATCGCCACGTGGGCGTAGCCATCGCCGTCGAGCGCGGAACGAATCGCTGCGACCATGCCGTCAACCATGCCGGAGGGCGCGATGATGTCAGCGCCGGCGCGCGCATGGGCGACTGACGCGCGGCCCAGCAGTTCCAGCGTCGCGTCGTTCAGCAGGTAGCCGAGCGGCAGGTTGGGATCAAATTGGGGGCTGCCCGGCGAGTTGACGATGCCACAGTGTCCGTGGTCGGTGTATTCGCAGAAGCACATGTCGGAGATGACGACAAGAGCGGGCGCGGCTGCTTTGATGGCGCGAATCGCTAGCGGGATGATGCCGCCCTCGCTGAAGTTATCGCTGCCGCAAGCGTCCTTTTGCGCCGGGATTCCGAAGAGGATCACAGCGCGGATGCCCAGGGCGGCGATGGCCTTGGCTTCGGCCGGCAAGCGGTCGAGAGTCCACTGGAATTGCCCGGGCATGGATGCGATCGGAACTTGCTGATCGGCGCCATGGCGGACGAATAGCGGATAGATGAAGTCCGCCGGGCCAAGCGTTGTCTCGCGGACCATGTCGCGTATAGCGGGAGAAAGACGCAGCCGCCGAGGACGCGCTTGCGGCCCCAGCGCTGATAGGAGATCTGCTTTATTCGTCTCTAGCGATATTTCTGTCATAGCGGACGAGCTGCTTTACCTCAGCCTCATGCTACCAGGATTCCCAATGCGCGACATCGTCTATGAGGCGGCGGCCGCCTGCTTGCAGGGGACGGCTTGCGCCGTCGGCATCGGTGGGATAGCCGAAGGAAATCACCAAGCGCGTCTGATAGTCGGCCGGAATGCCGAGCAAGACTCGCGCCTTGTCGGGTTGGTATATCGTGCCCAGGCAGGAGCCGACGCCGATCTCGGCAGCGGCCAATTGCATGTAGGCCGCGCTCTGGCCGGCATCAAAGAAATGCCACAATGTACGCTCGTTCTGCGTCGGCACGACGATGACCACGCAAAGCGCGGCGCCGGCGACATGCCCCATACCCGCTCCCAACTCGGCAATTTGCGCCAAACGCGCCTTGTCTTGCACAGCGATGAAATGCCAGGGCTGGCTGTTCTTGGAACTTTGCGAACGCCGGCCGGCATTTAGAATGCGGTCGATGTGGGCGGGCTGCAGCGGCTCGTCACGAAAATTACGGATGGCGCGTTTACTCTGGATGGCATCCCAAACATGCATAATTGTCCTCATTCCGGCTTAATCAGGCGGCACGACGCTCGCGCAGGCGGCTAGTCGTCCAATTTGGTGGTCGTAACAGGCATGGCTGCGAGCAATGTGCCATAAGATTGCATTTCGTTGCGCAGCATGTCGTTGATTTCGGCCTCGTAGACCATCTGCGCTTCGACATCGGCTTCCATGGCGAATTCTATCATAACCTCGGCGACCGAATTCTTTACCGTACGTTTGATCAAATCCTCCAGCTCACTTACCGTTAGCTCAGCGATGGCTCGTTTGTCCATATCACTTGGCAGATCAGTCGCGCCGCTTCTGATCGACCCAGCTCCTTTCGTCTGCGGATACCTTGATTGTAGCCCTGATTAGGCCCTTTCGCCTTTGCAGTCAGGAATTTTTACACGCTTCTGACATTTCGCTCTCTACCATATACGTTGCAACCTGGCAAAAGGCGCAGAGGCGGCCTGTACGCTGTTATAACTCGGCGCGAGCCCGGCCCTGCCAGCGGGCTTGCCGAATGCAGCCGTCTGTGTGACACTGCGCGTTGAGCGTAGAAGCTGCATGGGAGCGGAAAATGTCGCTGCTATTAGCCGGCATCATTATGTTTGGCGGCAGCATCGTGCAAGGCACGATCGGCTTCGCGCTGGGCATGATCGCGGTGCCGCTGCTGGTGGAGGCGGGCTTCAGTTTGTCGCAGTCGGTGGCGCTGACGACACTGGCGATCGGCATTCAGGTGCTCTTCGGGGCCTGGAAGCTGCGGGCGCATATCCCCTGGAGTGAAGTCAGGCTGGCGGCCATCGTACGCTATCTCACTGTTCCGATTGGCGTACTGCTGCTGCTATCCGTCGAGAGCATGGATACGGACACGGTCAAGCGCTTAGTAGGGCTGGGTGTTCTTCTCGGCGTACTGCTGCGGATATTCGCGCGCAGCGAGTCGGTCCGCGAATTGCCGAGAGCGGTCTCGGCGGGTGTATTCGGCCTCAGCGGCGTGCTGCAAGGTTTGGTGGCGATGGGCGGTCCGCCGCTGGTGCTGTGGATGACCACGCGCGACTTTCGGGCGAATCAGGCGCGGGCCTTCACCATGACGCTTTTCTTGCTAAATGCGCCGCTGCAAGTGCTGCTATTGCTGTTTCTTTCCAAGACGATGACTGTTGACGTGCTCTTGATGGCGCTGATTCTGACGCCGCTCATATATTTGGGGACTTTGATCGGCGTGCGCATCGGCGACCGATTTTCCAAGCCGCTGCTCAATCGAGTGGCCTTGATCGTTTTGGCTGTCATCGCGACGAACGCCATCATATAAGAGGTATCACAAGGAGACTGCCGGGCGATGAAGGAGCGAGAGGCGCTGTCATTCAGCCGCGAAGAGATGCGCGAGTTCGGCTATCAGGTCATTGACCGGCTCATCGACTACTACGATGGGCGCGCCGAGCGGCCGGTGGCGGGGGCCTTGGACCATGAAGCGCTGGACGCCATATTGCGCGAGCCGCTGCCGCGAAGGGGCCAGCCCTGGCGCGAGGTGTTGGAGCAATTTGAAGCGCAAGTGGTCACGCCGACCAATCATGTCGATCATCCGCGCTTTTTCGCTTATATCCCGCTGGCTAACAATTTCGCTGGCGTGATGGCCGATACGCTGGCCGCCGGCTACAACATCTTTAACGCGGTCTGGCTGCAAGGCGCGGGAGCGGCTCAGGTCGAGCGTTTGACTGTCAACTGGCTGCGGCAGATATTCGGCTTTCCGCCCGAAGCAGGCGGCACTTTCGTCAGTGGCGGATCGGTGGCCAATTTGACGGCGCTGGCGGTGGCGCGTCAGGCGCGTCTGCAAGGCGATATGCTTGGCGCCGTCGCCTACTGTTCCGATCAGATACACTTCGCTATCTCGCGGGGCTTAAGAATCCTGGGATTCGCGCCCGATCAACTGCGCAAGATAACTAGCGACGAGCGTTATCGACTGTCGCTGCCGCGATTGCGGGCGGCAATAGCTGAGGATCGAGCGGCCGGGCGCAAGCCCTTCTTAGTCATCGCGTCGGCGGGCACGACCAATACCGGCGCAGTAGATCCCCTGGACGAACTCGCCGATTTCTGTCAGCGCGAAGACCTTTGGCTGCACGTCGATGGCGCTTATGGCGCGCCGGCTATGTTGACCGAGCGTGGCGCGCGGGCGCTGGCAGGCATGCAGCGGGTCGATTCGCTGGCTCTGGACGCGCATAAGTGGCTGTTTCAGCCGATTGAATGCGGCGTCGTGCTGGTGCGGGATCGGCGCTGGTTGAGCGAAACATTTAAGGAGCAGCCCGAGTACCTAAAGGATGTCGAACAAGACGGCGACGAGCTCAACTTTATGTATCAGGGTGTGCAGCTCACGCGGCAGTTTCGCGCGCTAAAGTTGTGGATGAGCTTCAAGGTTTTTGGCTTGGACGCCATCAGCCTGGCCATCGACGCAGGCTTCGACAACGCCGAACTGGCTGAGGCGCTGCTGCGTCAAGCGGGCTGCTGGGAGATCGTGACGCCGGCGCAGATGGCGATTGTCACCTTCCGTTACCAGCCGTCCGGCGGCGATGAGGCGCTGGCGAATCGCGTGACGCATGACCTGGTTGGCCGGCTGCTGGAAGACGGCTTTGCCTTCGCTTCGGGTACGCAACTGGGCGGCAAGCCGGTCATGCGCATGTGCTGCAACAATCCGCGCACTACGCCGCAGGACTTGCAAGCGACGGTCAGCCTAATGGGCGAGTTAGCGGCGAAGTTGGAACAGATATATTAACATTACTTTTACGCCGAGCGCCTAATTCGAAAGGACCATTCATGCGGAGATCCAACCCTCGTGACCAACTGAAGCTCAGCGCCAATGAAATGCGTGAAATGGGTTACCGCATCATCGACATGCTGGTGGATTATACCGGGGCGCAAGCCCAATTTCCGGTGACGCGAGCGCTGGATCACGCCACCTTCGATGAAATCCTGGAGGAGCCGCTGCCCGAGAACGGGTCGGATTGGCGAGACGTATTGGAACAATTCGAGCGCCAGGTGCTGACGACAATAGACCACCTGGATCATCCGCGCTTCTTCGCTTATATCCCGTCATCCAGCAACTTCGTCGGCGCCATGGCCGACACGCTGGCTTCCGGCTACAACATCTTTAACGCCTTATATCCGCTGGGGACGGGCGCGGCGGTAGTTGAAAGAGCGACGATTAACTGGTTGCGCAATCTCTGCGGCATGCCGGAAGAAGCGGGCGGCTTGTTCGTCAGCGGCGGTTCAGTCGCGAATCTGACGGGCTTGGCGGTGGCGCGGCAAATCCAGTTGGATGGCGATATGAGCGATGCCGTCGTCTATTGCTCCGATCAGGCGCACTTTGTCATTTCACGCGGATTACGCATCCTGGGTTTCGCGCCGGAGCAACTGCGCGAAATTCAATCCGACGCCGATTTTCGGCTGCCGGTAGCGGCGCTTGAACGAGCGATAGCGGAAGACCGGGCAGCGGGCAAGCGGCCCTTCTGCATCGCCGCCACAGCGGGCACGACCAATTCGGGCGCGGTGGATCCACTGAATCAATTGGCCGATCTTTGCGAGCGCGAGGGCCTTTGGCTGCATGTCGATGGCGCTTATGGCGCGTCCGCCTGCCTAACGCAATATAGAAGACAGGCGCTGGCCGGCATAGAACGCGCGCATTCCTTGGCCTGGGACGCGCATAAATGGATGTTCCAACCGGTTGAGTGCAGCGCGATTCTGGTGCGCGATCGTCATTGGCTCAGCGATACATTCAAGGATACGGCGCACTTCCTTTCTGATGCCGAGGCCCACAGCAAAGAAGAGGTCGGCCAGGAAATGAATTTTATGTACCAAGGCATCCAGTTGACGCGCTATTTTCGCGCTTTGAAATTTTGGATGAGCCTGAAAGTATTTGGCTTGTCTGCCGTGCGGCGGGCGATCGAACGCGGATTCGAACTGGCTGAATTAGCCGAATCGCTGCTGCGAGACGCGGGCCGCTGGACGATTGTGACGCCGGCGCAGATGGCAATTGTGACCTTCCAGTACCAGCCAGCTGATGGCGATGAAGCATTGGCGAACCGCGTGACGGATGAGCTGCAGGGCGCCATGGCCGCGAATGGATTCGCCTTCGCTTCGACCACGCAGCTGAAGGGCAAGACGGTCATGCGCCTGGTAACGAACAATCCGCGCACGACGCCCTCCGACCTGCGGCAGACAGTACAGATTATGGGACGGCTGGCCGCGGATTTGGAAAGGCAGTTGAGAGAGGCTCCTGCAGGAGCGGGATAATAAATCGTCGACCGCGCCATCTGTACGGACTGTACAGATGGCCCTTCCTTGCTACAATACGCGCGCCTTTGTACCGGGTAAATCTTGATTCCCGTTTAATCTGAGGACTAGCCCTTGGACATTGAATTCCTGGCGTTTTCCCTCGCCAGTTTCCTCTTCATCGCCCTGGCGGCATTCCAGATCGGGAAGCTGGCCACTCGTTTCCACTTGCCCCTGATCACAGGTTATCTGGTGGCCGGGATCATGGCCGGTCCCTTTATCTTTCGCTTCATTGAGAGCTTGAATGTCGAGGCGCTGCGCTTCCTGGACGAGACGGCGCTGGCTTTCATCGCCTTCGCAGCCGGCAGCGAGATGGCCCTGGATGAACTGCGCGGTCGCTATCGCAGCATCGGCTGGAATACGCTGACGCAAATTGTAGCGGTGTACATCTTGTGCGGCGCGGCGATCCTGCTGCTGGCGGATCACATCCCATTCATGCGCGATTTGCCACCGGCCGGCCGTATCGCGGCGGCGCTGCTTGGGGGAACTATACTAGCGGCGCGTTCGCCCTCGTCGGCTATCGCCATCATCAACGAGATGCGAGCGCGCGGGCCCTTCACCAAGACGGTGCTGGGCGTGACCCTGGTCAAGGATGTGCTGATCGTCGTGCTTTTCGCCATGAGCACGTCTATCGCGGCGACCTTGCTGACGGGCCGGCAATTCGACATCGGTTTTATCGTCCTGGTCTCATTTGAGGTGCTGGCGTCGATCGGCTTGGGGGTCGCGGTGGCGCAGCTGATGGCGCTGGTCCTGCGCAATCACTGGGAAGACTGGCTGAAGATACCGCTGCTGCTGCTGATCGGCTATCTGGTGTTCTATTTGTCAGGCGAATTAAGGCATTGGAGCCACAACAACCTGCCAGTCGAGCTGCTGTTTGAGCCGCTGCTGATTTGTATGGTGGCCAGCTTCTGGCTGACGAACCGCAGTCCCTATCGCTCAGAATTGCGCCATTTGCTGCATCAAGTGGAGATGCCGATCTTCGTCATCTTCTTCACGCTGATCGGCGGCGCGCTGGATATCGGCATCGTTATGGCGCTGCTGCCAATCACCATCGCGATATTCGCGGCGCGCTTGCTGGCGCTATTCGTCGGCGGCTACCTGGGCGGCCTGGTCGCGGGCGATCCGGCGCAATTCAATCGGCTGACCTGGATGGGCTATATCACCCAGGCCGGCGTCGGCTTGGGCTTGGCGAAAGAGGTGGCGAACGAGTTTCCGCTGCTGGGCAATGACTTCGCCACGCTGATGGTGGCTGTGATCGTCATCAGCCAGCTCACCGGGCCGCCCTTCTTCAAGTTCGCCATTCGGCTGGTGGGCGAATCGCATTTGCCCAAGGACATTCAGCCGGACGAAATACTGGATGTAGTGATTGTCGGCATCGAGAGCCAGTCGCGGCAACTGGCTGAGCGGCTGCTGGCGCATGGCTGGCGCGTCAAGCTGGTGGATGTCGATCAGTCGCACGTCTCGAATGCGCCGGCCAGCGACGGGCTGCCGCATGAACATTGGCTGCCGGAAATTTCGGCCGCGGAGATCGGCAAGATCATCGAGCCCAAAACGGAGGTGGCGGTAACTTTGCTGCAAGATGATGCCGAGAGCCTGCAACTCTGCCAGATCTTCTACGAAGACTTCGGCATCACGCGGCAGATCGTCCGGCTGAATACCTATAATCTGCTGGAGGACTTCCGCGAATTGGGCGTGCATGTGCTCGACCCGGCCAACGCCATGGTGCACCTGCTGGATCACTTCGTGAGAGCGCCTCAGTTGGCGGCGATTGTCTTCGAGGACGATCCCGATCACGATGTGATACAGGTGACAATCACGGATCCGGGCATCGACGGATTGCATCTACGCGAGCTGATCTTGCCCGATGACGTCCTGGTGCTGGCCGTTGTGCGGCGCGGGCATTCGATTGTTCCCCATGGCTATACCAACTTGCATCTCGAAGACGAACTGACGCTGATCGGACCTACCGACCATCTGGAAGAAGTGGCGCTGAAGCTGGGATATTGAGCGCTCGCCGCAGGAAACCCAAGCCTCGATTCTGTAATTAAATCGCAATTTAATTTCCCTTGACAGCGCTGCGACTGCCTCTACAATGCCGCCTGGCACAAAAATAGAGGAGATCGTCAGATGCTTCAAAGCAAGAAATTCCTAGTGCGGCTGGGTTTGGTCCTGGCCTTGTTCGCCTTGCTCAGCGGCGCGGTCATCCAAGCGCAGACTTTGGAACCACCGGTAATATTACGCGTCAAAACAGACATTGCCGGCGAAGCAGTGGTCATGTGGGATCCAGTGCCGGGCGCGAGCCGCTATGAAGTTTATGTACGCAGTTTTAATAACGAGTGGAAGCCTAGCAAAAGAGGCGGCAAAGGCGGCTGGTATCCAGCCACTGGCGAAAGCTGGCACCAATTTGAGGAGCTTAAGCCCGGCGCCTGGTACAACTACCGTGTTCGCGCTATCGACGCCGACGGACAGGCGAGCAAGCCGTCGAAGCTGTTCAAATCCGCTCTGGCGCCCTGCTGGGCTTGGCAGCGATATTGGGCAACTGAGGTGAAATGGACTGAGGCACATACGGCTGATCCGTTTACGCCGCCGGAAGAATGGGAAGGCATTGAAAATGTAGGCGACTGCAGGCAATAAGGCAGGCCGTCTCGCAATCTGATTCGCCAGCGCCAGTGACAATTCGGCGCAGCAGGAAGTTCAAAGAAAATCCGCAATCGATTCTCGGCTGCGGATTTTTTGTTCTCCCCCACGATTCACATGAAACAAGCGCTTACTCTACGATAACATGACGGTTGCCCTACGGAAGCGTGACGGCTGCCCTACGATTGCTTGACGGACACCTGACGCAATCCCAATAATTCGGTTGTCTGTCATACAGGCCCAAAGGAACATTTCATGTCACGCATATTCTTAGAGTCGCCTTACAAGGAAGGGGCGCTTGACCGCATTGATTCGCTTGCGCTGCGCTGTTTGATTGTGATACTTGCTTTGACAATTGGCGGCGCGCTGATTCAGGCGAATTCATTGGCGCAGCCTGTCATCGTAAAGATTAGAGACCTCAGCCCAAATCGCCTCACAGTCGTTTGGAATGCCAATCCATCGGTGCATCGTTATGAAGTTTTCGTCAAAGGTCGTGGCTGGGAGGCTGCTTCGCGCCGAAACAGACACCATGTCACCGGGCTGAGCGCCTGCAGCAAGAACAACATCCGCGTACGCGCCGTCGACGCCGATGGCAATGCCAGCATGCCTTCCAGGAAGAAAACCGTCTACACGCCGTCAGACGTGCCCGCGCCGGGCAACCTTAGCGCGATGGCGATGGGCGATACGGTGTACCTGGAATGGGACGCGGTACCAGGCGCGGATGATTATCGCGTGACCACCGAGCGCAAGGACCCGAACAGCAAGTCTGGCTGGGAAGTCATCCACTATGCCTCCATGATTGGCGACGCCCCGCCGGGCCAGATGCTGACTTGGTATGTCATGGAAGAATTAGACGGCGAATACCGCTTCACGGTGGAAAGCGTCGATTATGATTGTGATAGAAACAACAAGTCGAGAATTAAAGCCACGCTTGGCTGGGGCTAGGCTGCGTAAGATGTTCGGTCGCCTGCGCTTCAAATGAACATATTGAATGTGGAAAATAAGGAATCCAGTCATGACGAAATACCCGGTGGCGATTATCGGCGGCGGTCCAGTCGGCTTGGCTGCGGCGGCGCATCTGCTGGAGCGCGGCGAAGTTCCCGTTCTGTTTGAAGTGGGGGCTACAGTCGGCGCCAGCATATTGGACTGGGGCCATGTGCGCATGTTTTCGCCTTGGGAATTCAACGTGGATGAAGCATCGGCGCGGCTGCTGGAAGGCAGCGGCTGGGTTATGCCGCCCGCCAATGAGCTGCCGACCGGAGAAGAATTGGTGGCGCGTTACCTGCGGCCGCTGGCGGAGTTGCCGGCCATGCGCGCTGTAATCCGGACGGGCGCGCGCGTCGCGGGCATCAGCCGGCGCGGGCTCGACAAGGTGAAGGACCATGCGCGCGAACAAGCGCCTTTTCATCTGCATATCGTCTACGATGACGGTGATGAAGCGCTGGTTGAGGCGTCTGCGGTTATTGACGCCTCTGGCGCCTGGCGCCAGCTGAACCCTATGGGCGCAAATGGATTGCCCGCACTCGGCGAAGCTGCCTTGCGCCAGCGCATCGCCTATGGCCTGCCGGATGTCAAGGGGCGCGAGCGGGGGCGATATGCCGGCTCGCGAGTGCTGGTTGTCGGCAGCGGGCACTCGGCGATCAACGTGCTGCTGGATTTGATCGAATTGCGCGGCGACCATCCTTCAACCAAGATTGTCTGGGTGATGCGCGGCGGCAACCTGCAAAAAGTCTACGGCGGCGGGGAAGCCGATGCCCTGGCAGCGCGCGGTCAGCTTGGCATGCGCATCAAAGCGGCGGTCGCTGCCGGCGCGCTGGAGATCGCCGCGCCCTTCAGCATTGTCGCGGTCGAGGCCGTGGGAGAAGGCTTGCGCGTCACGGGCGACCTGGATGGCAAAGAGCGACATTTGCATGCGGACGAGATAATCGTCTGCACCGGGGCGCGGCCCGACCTGGAAATGCTGCGCGAATTGCGGCTGGATCTGGACCCGGCGGTGGAAGCCACCCGCAGTCTGGCACCGCTGATCGACCCCAATTTGCACAGCTGCGGCACGGTGCGGCCGCATGGCGAGGCTGCGCTGCGGCAGCCTGAGAAAGACTTCTACATCATCGGCATGAAGAGTTACGGGCGGGCGCCCACATTTCTGATGGCGACCGGTTATGAGCAGGCGCGCTCGGTCGTGGCGGCGCTCTGCGGCGATTGGGAAGCGGCGCGCGATGTGCGGCTGAATCTGCCCAAGACGGGCGTATGCGTCACGGAATTTGCCGACGACGCGGGATTCTGTTGCGCCCCCGAATCAGCGCCTCAACCGGCCCTGCTCGCTCTTGGCAATATACCGGTCGCGAATGGCGATTACGGCGCGCAAAGCGTCCAGGTAGGACCCTGCTGCTGAGCCTGGCGCTCGCTTGCGTCGTCCGCCGACGGCGACTATCATCACCAACAAGCGAATAATGAGGGAAGGGGCGCGTCATGGCACACCCTATGGTGCAGCAGTTGCGCTTCACGCGCGGCGAATTCTTGCGCTGTCTGGACGGCTTGAGCCTGCCGGACGCTTATGTGCGGCACGGTCAGATGAATTGCATCAGTTGGATCATCGGGCATTTGGCGGCGCATGAGAATCAAGTGTTCGTGTTTCTGGCGCAGGGAGTGGTGATACTGCCCGATCTGCGCAAGGTCTGCGGTTTCGGCAGCCCGCCCTCGGCGCCCAAGCTGGATGATACGTGGGCCGCCTTTCACGAGGTCACTGCCAATGCCGACCGCTTTCTGGATACCTTGACGACCGAGGCGCTGCAAGAGCGTTTCACATGGAAGGGCGAGCCGCTGGAAGAAACCATCGGCACCATGCTGCACCGCACCATCTACCACTACTGGTTTCACCTAGGCGAGGCGCACGCCATCCGGCAAATGCTGGGGCAGCGCAACCTGCCGCAATTCGTCGGCAATATGGCGGGCTCGCCCTACCTGCCTCACTAGTCTGATCGCATGAGCGGACGAGCGCGCATCGGCATCACAACGAGTTACGCAGACGGGCTACAGTCGCTGGATGCGCGTTATCCGCGGGCGGTGGAAGCGGCCGGCGGCCTCCCCATCATCACGCCACTGTTTGAGCGTGAAGAGACGGCGCGTGCATTTGCCGCAATGCTGGACGGCTTGATCATCACTGGAGGTCCGGGCATCACACGCGGCTTGATCGGGGCGCTGCCGCCCGACTTGCCGGCTGTGGACGCGAGACGAGATCGCAGCGACGCGTTAATCTTCCAAGCGATGGCGGATCGCCCCTTCCTGGGCATTTGCTACGGTATGCAATTCGCCAATGCGCTGGCGGGCGGCAGCATCTTCGGCGATGCGCAGGCGCAGGCGAGCACGGACGTTCACAGCGCCGAGCGCGGGGCGGGCGAGCACGAGATTCGCGTTGCGCCGGACAGTCGCCTGGGAGCGATACTTGGCGCGGAGAGACTGTCGACCAATTCCCACCATATTCAAGCGCTGGCGGATTTGGGACCTGGATTGCGGGTAAGCGCGCGGGCTGCGGATGGCGTGATTGAGGCGATCGAATCAACCGACGGCCGCGTCATCGGCGTGCAATTTCACCCCGAGCGCATGCTGGATCGGGCGCTGCCGCTCTTCCAAGATTTGGTGGCGCGCGCCAGCCGCTAGAACCAAGCGATGAGCCGCGTCAGCCAAGTGTCTTTGATGTAGCCATGCTGCTGATACCAGTCGAAGGTATCGCGCAGGCTGGTCTCAATATCGATTTGCGGCGCCCCTAATTCGCGCTGGGCTTTGCCGGCGTCGAAATAGACATGCGCGCTGCCGAGCCGCGTCTGATTGGCGTCCATTGGCGTCTGCATGCCCAGACGGCGCAATACGTCGATGAACCGCGCCGTCGGCTCCAGCAGCCAGTCCGGCGTGGAGATCAACGGTGGGCGCACCCCGCAGGCGGCGGCAATCATCCCGAAAAACTCGTGGTAAGTCACATTGGCCCGGCTGAGAATATAGCGTTCGCCCGGCTTGCCGCGCTCGATGGCGGCCAGGTGGGCGTACGCCACATCACGCACGTCAATGACCGCCAGACCGCCGGAAGACATGGGCAAGAGCCACTGAAAACGGGCTGTCTCTATGATGAAACTGCCGGAGATGGCGTTGAGGTCGCCGGGGCCGATGATGACAGCCGGATTAAGCGTCACCACATCCAAGCCATCGGCCACGAACTCGGCGACAATTGCTTCGGCTTTGAGCTTGGTATAGGCGTACCAGAAGCGCTCGGGCGGCAAGCTGAAACTGTCCGACTCGTCAGCGCTTTGCGCGCCGGGCCGGATGCCAATTGTGGAGGCGCTGCTGGTGAAGACGACGCGGCGAACGGCGGCGGATTTGGCGGCTGAGAGCAGATTGCGCGTGCCTTCGACATTGACCCGCCAGAGCGCATCGCGGTCATTGTCTTTCCAGTAGTCGGCTTTGGCGGCGACGTGAAAGACCAGCTGGCAGCCGGCGCAGGCGCGTTCAAGCAGCGCGACATCGTCCAGGTCGCCGGGGACCGCCTCCAATTCCAAATCAGCCAGTTGGCTCAGTTTCTTTTCCGAGCGATAGAGAGCGCGGACGCTGTGCCCGGCTTCAATGAGTTGCCGTACCAAGTGCGAGCCGACGAAACCGGTAGCGCCGGTGACTAGAGCTTTCATAGGCGTATCTTGCCACAGAATGCAAGCGCCTGACACGCCCGGCGCCTAAAGCGCGATCAAGCCCAGCTGCGTGGCGCGGACGACGGCTTCGGTGCGGCTCTGCGCATCCAGCTTGCTCATTATGGCGTTGACGTGAAACTTGACGGTATGCTGCGTGATGCCCAGCTCCAGAGCGATGGCGCGGTTAGTCAGGCCGCGCGCCAGCTGCTGCAAGACTTCCTGCTCGCGCGCGGTCATTGGGCTGAGCATGGGGTCCTCGGTCGCGCGACCGGACGCGTCCAGGAGCGCGGATAGTTGCGGCTCGATGACGGACAGGCCGGCCGCCAACGCATCCAGCGCCGCGACGATGGTATCGGGATTGCTCTCGCGAAGCAGCAGCGCGAATTGCGGGAAAACGCGCAAGCCTTGCAACAGCGCGGCCAGCGACGCGAAATCGTCTTCGCTGACGATCGCCAGAACGGGCAGATCGCTGTCAATCTGGTTGAGACGCCCGCGCATGAGGCTGCTGTCCCAGCCCAAGTCAATCACGAGCGCGTCGGGCTGGGAGCGGTCGATATCAGCTTGCAGGTCAGCGCCGTCGACCTGCGCCAGCACCGAGCAGCCGCTCTCCTCGAGCAGCGCCGTCAAGCCCGCGCGCGCCAGCGGAATATCCGCGACGACCAGCAATTGCGCTTCAGCGTCCAGGCGCTTTGCATCAATCATGAGGAGAAGCCTGTAGCAGCCACCACTGCACTATACCTTAGGTTTAGCGCATCGTTGCCAGTCTTGTTATAATGGCGCGAATCTTGAGAAAATGAGCATGCCCGTTCCCAACCGTCGTCGCCGCCCGGCATAGTGGATGAAGGAGGCCCGATATGTATAACGCACGAGTTATGACGCGAGATAGTCATGTAGTCAACACGCTGGATTTGCTGAGCGCGGTATTCGCCGATTATCCGGGTCGCGATTTTGCCATCCGGCTGTGGGACGGGACGATCTGGGAACCGCGCGGCAGCAACGAGCATCACTTTACCATCGTGTTGAACGGCCCTTCGGCGCTGCGGAGGATGTTCTTTCCGCCGACCGAGCGCAAACTGGGCGAAGCCTATATGTTCGGCGACTTCGAAATCGAAGGCGAACTCTACGCGGCAATCGATCTGGCGCGTTATCTGTGGGAAGGCTGGAGTTTGTCGGATACGCTGCGTTTCGCGCCCAAGCTGCTGCGCCTGCCCTCGCGCGATCCCGGCAGCAACAATCATATCGCCCATCTTTCAGGCGCGAAACACTCGGTCACGCGCGATATGCAAGCGATTCAATACCACTACGATGTCTCCAACGAGTTTTATCAGCTATGGCTCGATGAAAGGATGGTCTATTCCTGCGCCTATTTCCAGGACCCGGCCGAAAGCATTGACGATGCGCAGGCGCGCAAGCTGGACTATATCTGTCGCAAGCTGCGGCTGCAGCCGGGCGACCGCCTGCTGGATATCGGCTGTGGCTGGGGCGCGCTGATCATTCACGCGGCCGAGCACTACGGCGTCGAAGCGCTGGGCATCACGCTGGCGGAGAAGCAGCTGGCGCTGGCCAATGAGCGCATCGAGGCGGCCGGTTTATCGGGACGTTGCCGGGCGGAGCTGCTGGATTATCGCAACGTTGACGACAGCCAGCCCTTCGACAAGATCGTCAGCGTGGGCATGGTGGAGCACGTCGGGCGCGAAAATCTGGGGATATACTTCGACAAAGCCTATAGCCTGCTGAAGACGGGCGGGGTCTTCCTCAACCACGGCATCACGCTGTTTCAAGCGCCGCGGGTGGCGCAGTATCAGGCCAAGGACTCGTTTGTGCAGCAGTATATCTTCCCCGACGGCGACAGCCAGCATATCGCCTATGTTTTGGATGTAGCGGCCAAGGCCGGCTTCGAGGTGCGCGATGTGGAGAGCCTGCGCGAACATTACGCGCTGACGCTCAAGAATTGGCTGAAGCGCTACGAAGCGCATGAAGACACGATACTGGATATGTTGGGTCCGGTCGGCTATCGGCGCTGGCGGATATACCTGGCGGGGGCGCGCTGGAGCTTCGAATCGGGCTACAATTCGATTCACCAGGCGCTGCTCTACAAGTCGCGCGAAGGGAAAGGCGCGTCTGGAGATCTGCCGCTCAATCGCTCCGATTGGTATGCGGCATCGTAGCGGCTAGACCGAGCCAGTACGAAGAGCCTCACACCAGACGCGGCTGCAGCTGCGCCAGGAAGACTTCGCTGATTTCCAGCTCGCGGCGTTCGCGGTCGATGAAATAGCTCACGCGCTGGTAGCCAGCGTCTTGCAGCTTTGCGAGCGCTTTGTCGAAGTCGGCGCCGACGCGATGGGCATCGTGCGAATCGGAGCCGAGTACGACGGGAATCCCCCGCAGCGCCATCTCCTCAAGGATTTCAGTGCCGGGATTCATCTCCGGATAGGGCTTGTTTAGGCCGCTGGTATTCAATTCCATAGCCGTGCCAGCGCGGGCGATGCGGTCGAGCGTATGGCGGATGGTATACATATGTTCAGCCACCTGATACTGCTTGGGGTGCACGATCTTGACGATGTCGGGATGGCTGAGGCAATCGAATAGACCGCTCTCGGCGGCGTTGGCCAAGTTCTCGAAGTAGCTTTTTTCGTATTCCAGGCGCGTCGATCCTTTGAGATACAGCGCCTGGTATTCGTCAGTCTGCGGATGCACCGAGCCAAGGATGTAACTGAAATCGGCGCGGCTGTGCAGGTCATCCAGCCAGCTCTCCATGCCGGGGAAGTAGTCGCTCTCCATGCCCAGGCGGGCATCAACGCGCCCGGCGAATTGCTCGCGCAACTCGGCCACCATATCGAGATATTGCGGGAACTGCTCGAGCGTCATGCGCGCCGCGGGGTTCCAGCCGTCGGGCATGGGGCTGTGGCAGGTGATGGTGATGCCGCGCAGTCCCAGGCGCTCGGCTTGCTCGGCATAGGCGCTGAGCGGCCCGCGGGCGTGTTTGCACAGTGTCGTGTGCATGTGCGAGTCGTACATATTGCGTTGGTCTGTCATGGGGTCTCCCCGTTGGCGCAAACGCGGCCTATTGTGGAGTAGAAGCGGGCGGATGTATATTGTCGGTTCGAGTAGGAATGTCTCCGCCTCAACCCACCGCTCCTCGCACGATCTCGGCCATCCGGGCTTCGGTCGCCGCGTCCAGCTCGCTCTTAAGGAACCAGGCGTTGGCGATGAGCTTGTCGGGCGCGTCCTCGTCGATGGGCAGGTTGGCCTTCTCGGTGAGACCGAAAGTCAGGTAGTCGTCTTTGCGGATGAAGACGAGTACGGGTTTGCTGCGGCCCAGGGCGTAGCCGGGCATGCCATACCACAGGCGCGGCTTAAGCGCGGGCGCGGCCTCCATAATAGTGTCGTGCATCCGCCTGCCGGCATCGGCGTCAGCGCCGAACATCAGCGGGATTTTCTCAAGCACGGCGGCTAGATTGTCGGCGTCTTTCTTGTCTTGCTTTGTAGACATTATCGACTCCTTAACGTGTACGGTGTTCCTCGTTAAACTGCGACAGCCGGCGCATGTGGCGGCGATTGTCGCGGTAGAGATCGCGATAAATCGGATAGAGCGCGTCGTAGGTCGCTTTCGCCGCTCGGTCGGGTTGTATGCTGCGCTCGATCTTAACCCAGCTTTCCCGCAGAGCGCTATAGTCGCTGAAGAGGCCGGCCGCCATGCCGGCGATGTAGGCGTCGCCGTAAGCCGCGCCGATGGTCTGCTGCGGGACGGCTTGCGCCAGGCCGGTCACGTCACTGCAGATTTGCAGCCACAGGGCGTCCTGGGCGCCGCCGCCGATTGCGATCAGACGTTGTGGCGCGGCCCCCGCCTCCGCCATCACCTCAATATTGTGGCGCAGGCCGTAGGCGATGCCTTCCAGACAGCTGCGATAGAGGTGGGCGCGTTTGTGGCTGAGCGTCAAGCCGAAGAAGAGTCCTTTGGCATTGACATCGTTGATGGGCGTGCGCTCGCCGCTGAAATAGGGCAGCGTAATCAAGCCGTCGGCGCCGGGCGGCGTCTCAGCCGCTGCCTGCGCCAGACGCGCATAGGCGCTGATGCCCGTCTGTTCTTCGGAAGCGAGCAATTCGGCGGCGAATTCATCGCGGAACCAGCGCAGCAAGGCGCCGGATGTGGACATGCCGGCCGCCAGAATCGCCGCGCCGGGCTGCAAATGCGCCGATGCCCAGAGGTCGCGGTGGGGACGGTACTTAGCGGTAGTTTGGATGAGGAAGAGCGTCGTGCCGTACATCACCATCAAGTCGCCATTGCAGACCGCGCCGGCGGCGACTGCCTCGGCGAGCGCGTCCGCTGTGCTGACAGCGACCGGCGTACCGGCCGGGATGCCCGTTTCGGCGGCCGCCCTCGCCGTGACGCTGCCGGCCCGCTCGACTGACCAGCGCGTCTCCGGCAACCACTCCAGCGGGCAGAACTGCTCGACCCAGTCTTTGCGCCACTTCATCTCATGCACATCAAAGAAGGGGGTGAAGTAGGGCGCGACATAGTTGTCGAGCACAAAGCGGCCGGTCAGGCGGAAGACAAGATAGGTGGCGGCGGTGACGATCTTGCGCGTCTGCTTGAAGAGCTCCGGCTGATGCTTGCGATACCAGAGCGCCTTGGGACCGACCGACTGCGCCGATAGCGCATGACCGCTCTGCGCGAAGATGGCGTCGTCGCCGAGCGCGGCGTTCATCTCGGCGATTTCGGCGCCGGCGCGGGTGTCGATGCCGTAGAGGATGGCGGGGCGCAGGGGACGGTTATTCTCGTCCAGCGGCAGCATGGCGGGCGCGATGGCGCTGCAGGCCACGCCGGCTATCCGATCCGCGTCTATGGCGGCTTTTGCGATCAAGGCGCGCGAGATATCGCAGAAGTCGCTCCACCAGACGGCGTCGGCGTTTTGCTCGGCCCAGCCGGGCTGCGGCATATCGAAGCTGTGCGCCTTTGTATGCTCGGCGACAATGCGCCCGGCCAGATCGACCAGCACACCCTTTGAGCTGGAGGTGCCAATGTCGATGCCCAGCAGCAGCCCGTCGTCCACCTTAGTCGAGCTCGACCGGCTGTCCCGTGCGCGCCGATTCTTCAATGGCAGTCAGGGCGCGGGTGACTAGCGCTGCCTCGGCGCCGGTCGCGAGTACAGGCGCGCCATCGACAACGGCATCGACGAAGCGGGCGATCGCTTCCAGTACGAAGCCGCTGAGCCGGGCCGAGTTGGCGTCGAGAGTGAAGCCTAGCGTATCGGGCAAACTGACGCCATCGCGTGTGTATTTCTCCACTGTGCGATTGTCGGAGGTATTGAGATACATGACGCCGTCGCTGCCCAGGATTTCCATCTTGAGATTAAAGACGTTGGGCTCGGTCTCGGGCAAGATCCAGCTGTTCTCCAGCGTGACCACCGCGCCGCCCTCAAATTCGACGATGGCAACATGGAAGTCCTGGGTATCGACGCCCAAGGCCTTCAGGACACCGCTGCGACTGACGGCGTAGACGCGCTTGGGCCTGTCATCCAGCAGCCAACAGGACATATCAAGCGTGTGGCTGGCCAGGAACCAGAGCGCCGAACTCTTGCTCGCCCAAGGCTGCATCTGGGTCGGCACGAAGGTCGTATTGCTGAGGCGGGCGTAAATGTATTTCAGCTCGCCCAATTCGCCGGCGCCAACAGACTGCTTCGCCGTAACGAAGGCGGGATTGACGCGATTATGAAAGTCGACCATCAGCGTGACGCCGGCTTCGTCGACAGCGCGCAGGATGGCTTCGGCGTCGGCGACGGTGGTGGCCAAGGGCTTCTCGACCAGGATGTGTTTGCCGGCTTGGGCAGCGGCAACGGCGATCTCGCGATGGGCGAAGTCCGGCGTCGCGATCGAGACAGCGGCGATATCGGGACGCGCCAGCAATTCGCGATAATCAGTATAGACCTGCGCCACGCCATAGCGCTCGGCGATTTCGCGGGCGCGCTCCTCGTTCAAGTCGCAGACCGCCACCAACTCGGCTTGCGGCAAGTGATGGTAGACGTGGCAATGCCATGCGCCGCCCACGATGCCGGTACCGATGACGCCGAATCCTGTCTTGCTCATCTTTAACTCCCAACTGCTAGGCCAATTGCATCAGATTATTTTAACCACAGAGAACACCAAGGGCACAGAATTAAAAGCAAGTAAGTCATGCGACATCCATGCCAGTCTACCCCACCCCCGGCCCCCTCCCCGAATCATCGGAGAGGGGGAGCAGCACAGGTACGTCGAAGCTTCCCCCCGATGATTCGGGGGGACTGAGGGGGGTAGAATTTGTGGCAGACTGTTCAATTACTTACTCGCATTTACTGAGATTTGGGTGTTCGGACGATTAATCGGCGAAATCGGTGGTCAGGCTATGACATGAGTCGGCGACTTTCACCGCGTTGGCCGGCAGCCAGGCTCCAGCCGAAAGCCCTACCCTTTCACAGCGCCGAATGTAAGCCCGCGGACGACGTAGCGTCCCAACAGCAAGAAAATGATCATCGGCGGCAGCATGGCGACCACGGCCGTCGCCGCGATATGCCCCCAGTAGACGCCGGTCGAGGCGAAGAAGCTGATGGTGCCGACCGGCAGGGTCGTCGTGCTCTGCTTGCTCAGCGCCAGCGGGAAGATCACGTTATTCCAGCTAAAGACGAAGGTGAACATCGACGTGACGATGATGCCGGGCAACGCCAGCGGAATGATGATGCGGAAGAAGGCGGCTACGCGGTTGGCGCCGTCGACCCAAGCGGCCTCTTCCAGATCCAGCGGCACCTCATCCATAAAGCTCTTGAGCAGCCAGACCGAAAAGGGAATCGCCAGGGTTTGCAGGGTCACGATCATAGCGCGGTAGGTACCGGCCCAGCCGATGCGCGACATCAAGATGAAGTAAGGAATGACGAAGACGATCGGCGGCGCGATCAGCAGGCTGATATACCAATTCATGATGAAATCTTTGCCGCGCATGCTGAAGCGCGACAGGGCGTAGGCGGCCGCCAAGGCGAAGGGCAGGCTGAGCAGTGTGGCGCCGCTGCTGACGATGACGCTGCTGAATAGCTGCGGCGCGTTTTTGCCCGGGTCGACGAAGGTATCGCCGAAGTTGCCCAGATAGGGCTCGAAGAAAAGCTGCGGCGGCAAGGTGTAAGCTTCGCTGGGATGGCGGAAGGCGAGCAAGATGAACCAGAGAATCGGCCCCAGAAAGAAGACCATAACCAGCGCCATCAGCCCGTAGATGGTGAGCCGGTGACGTGTCTGCAAGCGCTGCATCAGCTCACCACTCCCGCTTGCGATAGATGAAAAAGAGGTAGAGATTGATGATGACACTGACGATGATGACCACCAGCCAGGTCATGGCGGCGGTCAAGCCGATGTTGTAATTGACCAGCCCCTCGCGATAGAGGTTGAAGCTCAGCGTACGCGATGCGGTGCCGGGTCCGCCGCTGGTGAGCACGAAGACCAGATCGAAGCTGTTGAAGAGCTGCATAAAGCGAATCATCACCAGGAAGGCGGCGATGGGGCGCAGCAGCGGCAGCGTAATCGACCAGAACATGCGCCATCCGCTGGCGCCATCGACCTGCGCCGCTTCCTTGACTTCTTCGTTGATGGACAGCAGACCGGCGTAAAGCACGATGGCGAAGAAGGGCGTCCATTGCCAGGTATCGACCAGGCCGATGCTCAAGAGGGCGGTGTTGGCATTACCGAGGAATCCCTGCGGCGGGACGGGAAAGCCGATGCCCTCCAGCGCCCAGGGCAGCAGGCCGCCCTTCGGCTCCAGCAAATAGCGGAAGAGAAAGCCCGCCACCACTGGCGCCAGGGTCGTGGGCATGATCAGCAGGGCGCGCATGAGCCCCATGCCGCGCAGATGCGTGTGCAGCAGCAGCGCAACGCCCATGCCGAACCAGAATTGGGCGAATGTGCCTAGAAAGCCAAGCAGCAGCGTATTCTTCAGCGCCACCCAAAAAGGCGTGACCTGGAAGACCATACGGTAGTTGTCCAGGCCCGAATAATAGAGCGGCGCCGGACCCATCTGCAGGTTCCAGAACCAGAAGCTGTTGCGCAGCGCGAATGCCAGCGGATATAGAATCAGCGCCAGCAGTACGATGACCGATGGCGCCAGCAGGAGGTATGGCAGACGTCTGTTGATTGAGTGGCGGTTGGGCAACCCCACCCTCCCAATAGTTAGTACCGTAGGGGCGACCCGGTGGGTCGCCCGAATGTGGATTGTACTTGAAACGGGCGACCTGCTAGGTCGCCCCTACAATGATTTGACGGTTGACAAGCTACATGCCCGACAAGCTGGCTTGCAAAGCTTTGGTATTCTCCAGCGTGTCGTCGAAGCTCTCGACGCCGTAGGGAATCATCTGGTTGCCGCTCAGGATGTTCTGGAAGAGCGTTTGCGTAGTCTCCAGCGCCTGCTCAGCCGAGACTTGGCCCGACATCGCCTGGTTGATCTGCAAGCCGTAGACGCCTTCCAGCGAGGTGTAGATCGGCGCCGGCGGGCGGGCAACCTTGCCATCGCCGAGATTCATCATCTCAAGCTGCGTGTCCAGGAAGGGATAGATATCCTTCAGACCGGCGTCTTCGTAGTTGGACTTGCGGCTGAAATCGGCGAACTGATGACCCTTAACGTTGACCTCGCCCATGGCCTTCTGCGCTTCGGAACCGGTGGCCCATTTGATGAACTGCCAGGCCGCTTCCTGATTCGCCGAAGTCGACGGCATGCCCAGAGACCAGCCACCCAGGCTGACCACTTGATCGCCGCCGGCCGTGCGCGTCGGCAGCACCGCGGTCGCGGTCTTGTCGACCACCGGCGATGGCGTGCCGGTCAAATAGCCTTCGTTATTCACCAGATAGAAGTACGGCGTCCAGTGATAGAACATGCCGATATCGCCTTGCGAGTAGCGCGTGCCGGCATCAAACCAGAGGTAGTTGATCGACTCGGGCGGCGACAGCTCGTAGAGGCGCTTCCAGTCGTTGAGCGCGGCCAGGTTGGCGTCGCTGTTGATGGTCGGCGTGAAGTCCCAGGGGGCTTCGGGGAATTGCGTGAACCAGCGCGTTCCGTAACTGGCGGAAAGCCCGGTGAACATATGCACGACCGGCACCGGCTGCGCGCCGATGACGGTGCTGGCGTACATTGACGTGCCATCAAGGTCCATGCCGTTGATCTGCTCAAGGATGCCGAAGTAGTCTTCCCAGGTCCAGTCACCGGCATCGGCCACTGTGGACGGCAACGGGTCCAGCCCGGCCGCTTCGAAGAGATCAGTGCGGTACATGATGCCCTGGGCGTATGACGCGATCGGCAGCGTCCAGACCTGATTGCGCCAGGTGCTCAGCGAATAGAGGCACTCGGGCAGGAAGTCGTCGAAGTGGGCATCGGAATCCATGCTGATGAAGTCGTCCAGCGAGCGGATCCAGCCGTTGTCAGCATATTGGCTGATCCACATTTGGTCGACGGCGATGACATCGGCATCGGCGCTCTGCGTCAAGAAGGCGTTGACCAGGCGCGCCTGCAGGGCAGTGTAACCGAGCGACTCGATATTTACGGTGATGCCGGTCGCCTCGGTGAATTGGTCGACCACGCTTTGCAGCGCCAGATCCCAGGGATCGCCGACCGTGAGAACGTTGACGGTAGTATCCGATTGCCCGGCCACGCGGGCCAAATTGCCCAGCGGCGTAGCGCCCGCCAAGGCGGCGCCGGCTGCTCCACCGACCTTGAGAAAATCGCGGCGACTGAGTTTTTGATTAGACATTTTGATCTCCTGTTCTGAATTAAGTGAAAAATATTGCTGCCTGCTGGAATCTCCCGATAGGCGCCTCCCCCGCTTCAAATCAGCAACTTGCCCTCTTGCAAGACCTGTTTGTCATCGATGAATACAGCGCCACCCACGCGCAGGTCCTTGACCAAGTCCCAGTGTATGCTCGATTGATTAAGTCCGCCACAATCGGCATAAGCCCGCCCCAGCGCAACATGGACCGTAGCGCCGATTTTTTCATCATAAAGTATATCGCCGCAAAAGCGATTGATGCAGCGATTCAAACCAAATGCAAACTCTCCCAAGCGACTGGCGCCGTCATCGGTCCGCAGAATGCGCAGGAGATAGTCTTCATTGCTGGCGGCGGAGGCGGAGACAAGCTGGCCGTCTTGCCATTCCAGGCGGATGTCCCGCATCGATACGCCGCCGAGCACGCCGGGCAGATCGAAGTGAATCACGCCATTAACCGTGTCGGCGATCGGAGCGGTGTAGATCTCGCCGTCCGGCAGGTTGATCTTGCCGTCGCAGACAACCCAACCGCGCCCGGCCACCGAGAAGCTCAGATCGGTTTCGTCGCCGGCCAGGATGCGCACGGTCTTCGCGCCGCGCAGTTTATCCGCAGTCGCGCGCCAAGCTGCCGCCTCAGCTTGGTAGTCCAGCAGGCAGGCGGCGAAGAACATATTTTGCAGCGTCTTCAGATCGACCTGTGCGACCCGAGCCAGCGATTCCTCTGGCACGCGAACCAGACACCAGCGCGTCTTCTGCCAGCGCTGCGCGGATATCGCGCCTTGCGCGGCTTGGTGAGCCGACAGGGCGGCCGCAGAAATATCGCATAAATCGCCAATAGTACTGGCGCCGCGCAAGCCAAAATACACATCGGCCCAGTCCATGCCATAAGACTCGATCTCCGGCATCCAGGCCTGCTGGCGCACATCGCCGTGCAGCAGCAGCGAGCGGCGCAAATCAGCGGAGAGGAATTGCGCTTGCGGCAAGGCGCCGGCTTTGATGCAGGCTTCGTACAGCGCATGCGTCAGCGGGGCTGTTTCAAGTCCGCCCATGGCGATCATGACGCGCTCGCCCGCTTGTACGCCCGTCGAGTAGCCGACCAGCACCTCGGCAACCTGCTGCCAGCGCGGGTCCATCGCTTCAGCCGCCGCGGACGGACTTCGCGATGCGCATGAAGTCGCGCACGCGCTGGACATCGACTTCGTTCCAGATGTGGCCGTCACGCTTGAAGGCGGTGCCGGTGACCGTGCCATCGGCGATGGCGAGCGTATCAGCCAGGTTGCCCGGATTGACGCCGGTGTTAGCGAAAACGGGCGTCTCGGGCACAGCCGCTTTGACCAGCCGCAGCGTCTCGCTCGAAGTCTCAGCGCCAGCGGTCAAGCCGGAGACGCAGAGGGCATCCGGCTGAGCGACAAATACGGTCGACTTGGCGATGTCGACCACGTTGCGATTCGAGAGATACACGGCCGATTCGGGCACGATGTTGAAGAGCAGCTTGATATGCGCGCCGCCGACGGTGTGCTGATGGCGGATGATCTCGCCGCAATTGGTGTTCCAGAGCCCGTAATCGCTGGCGTAGACGCCGGTGAAAATCTCGCGTACGAAGCTCGCGCCTGTGGCGACCGCCACGTCAATGGACGCCGTCGGATCCCAGAGCACGTTGACGCCGTAAGGTCGGTCAATGTCGGGGCGCAGCTCGGCGATGACACGGGCCATGCAGGCGCTGGTGATGGGCTCGACTTTGGTGAGGTAAGGCAAGCTGGCTTCGTTGGAGAACATGATCGCGTCGACGCCGCCGGCTTGCAGGGCGAGCAGGTCGGCGCGGGCGGCGTCGATGATGGCGTCGAGTCCGCCGGCGGGGTCGTAGCCGGGGTCGCCGGGCAGGGCGCGCAGGTGGCACATGGCGATGATGGGCTTGCGCGTGTGGAAGTGGGAGGTCAGCCAGGTCATGGCGGGAGTATAGCATGGGGGCGGGGGTGGAGGCTAACAATGGCAGAACAAATACGTCAACAGCGCTCAGACAATCGCCCACCCTTCGGACAGGGTCTCCGCCTGCTCAAGCACCGTTTCAGTTGCTTGTTGCCGCATGTCAGGCGGATAGCCATACTTGCGCAATATGCGCTTGACCAGCCTGCGCAGATTCGCGCGTACGTTTTCCCGCAAGGTCCAATCGATGGAAACATTGCTGCGGACAGTGTTCACCAGTTCACGCGCAATGTCACGAAGAGTATCGTTCCCAAGCACCTTGACCGCGCTGTCGTTGGTCCCGAGCGCATCGTAAAAGGCGAGCTCTTCGTCAGTGAGTCCCAATTCCTCGCCGCGACTTTCGGCTTTGCGGATGTCCTGTGCTAGCTGAATTAGCTCCTCGATTACTTGTGCCGCTTCAATGGCGCGATTCTGGTAGCGAAGCAGTGTCTTTTCCAGCATTTCGGCAAACGAGCGCGCCTCCACCAGATTCTTGCGGCGCCGAGTCGCCAGTTCACCCTTCAAGAGCTTTTGCAGCAACTCAACGGCGAGGTTGCGATGCGGCATGCCGCGCACTTCGTCCAGGAATTCATCAGAAAGTATCGAGACTTTGGGCTTGCCCAAACCTGCCGCGGCAAATATGTCGACGACGCCTTCCGGCGCGATTGCGCGCGAAATAATCTGGCGTATCGCATGGTCCAATTCATTTTCAGGCCGGGGACTTCCCGGCGGTCGCTTGGCCAGAGCCGCCTGAACGTTTTGAAAAAAGGCCAGGTCGTCGCGTATGCGCATTGCCTCCTCATGCGGAACAGATAGGGCAAAGGCTTGGGAGAGCTCGCGCACGGACTTTCGACAACGATCCTTGCCATTCTCCTGAGCCAGAATGTGATCCTGCGCGGCCGCCACCATGCCCACCTGTTCATCTGAGGACATCGCCATCGACCAGCGAGACCAGTCGAAGCCATGGAACAAGGCGCGGCAAATCTCGTATTTCTCCAGCATGACCGCAACCGCTTCGTCTTGATCTAGTGCGGTTTTTCCAGCGCCGCCGCTGTCCGTATAAGTCGCCAGCGCGCGTTTCAATTCCGGCGCCAGACCCAGATAATCGACAACGAAGCCGCCCGGCTTGTCCCGAAACACACGGTTGACGCGGGCGATAGCTTGCATCAAGTTGTGGCTCCGCATGGGCTTATCGACATACATGGTGTGCAGATTGGGCGCGTCAAAGCCGGTGAGCCACATATCACGCACGAGCACAACGCGAAATGAATCGGCCGGATCGCGAAAGCGCTTTGCCAGGGTCTCGCGCCCGGTCTTGCTGCGGATGTGGCGCTGCCACTCGGTCGGATCATTCGCGCCCCCAGTCATCACGATCTTGATTTCGTCATTGCGCTCCCAGACGGGCCGAAGACGGACCAGTTCGCGATACAGGTCGACGCAGATGCGGCGGCTCATGCAAACGACCATCGCCTTGCCCTCAAGGGTTTCCAGCCGCGATTCGTAATGGGACACGATATCTTGCGCGACTTGCTTCAGACGTTTTTCCGCGCCCGCCAGCGCCTCAAGCTGCGCCCATTTCGTCTTCAACTTTTCCTTGCGCTCGAGCTCCTCTCCTTCGGTCACTTCTTCAAAGTCAGGGTCGATTTTAGGGCGCTCTTCCTCGTCGAGATCGAGCTTGTTCTGCCGACTTTCATAATAAATCGGGACGGTGGCGCCGTCATCGACCGCGCGTTGGATGTCGTATACGCTGATCATCTCGCCGAACACCGCGCGCGTGCTGGCGTCCTGCTTCTCTATCGGCGTGCCAGTGAAGCCGATGAAGGAGGCATTGGGCAGAGCATCGCGCATGTGGCGGGCGAAGCCATCAATGAAATCGTACTGGCTGCGGTGCGCCTCGTCGGCGATGACCACGATATTGCTGCGATCCGAAAGACGGGGGTAGCGCGCGCCTTTCGATTCCGGGAAAAACTTCTGAATGGTGGTGAAGACGACGCCGCCGGCTTCCACCGCCAATTTCGTCTGCAGGTCCGCTCGGCTAGCAGCCTGCGCTGGCGGCTGACGCAGAATGTCCTGACAGCGCGAAAAGGTAGCGAATAGTTGATCGTCGAGATCGTTTCGATCGGTCAGCACCACCACCGTCGGATTGCGCATGACCGGCTCGCGGATGACGCGCCCAGCGTAGAAAGCCATGGTCAAACTCTTGCCCGAGCCCTGGGTGTGCCAGACGACGCCTATGCGACCATCGCCCGGCTTTCCGCCCGCCGGCTGTCCGGCTTCCGTCTCTCGCAGTCCGGCCGCCCGCAACGTTTCCCGCAGCGCCATCTCGACCGCGTGGACCTGATGGTAGCCGGCCATCTTTTTCGCAATGGCGCCGCCATCGTCCTCGAAGACGATGAAATCGCGCAGTATCGGCAGCCAGCTTTCCGGCTCGCAAATTCCTTCCAGCAAGAGTTGCAAGCCGGGCTTCGATTCGTCGTCCGACGCTTGACCGGGGAGCGAGCGCCAGGCTTTGACCCATTCTTGCCCGGCCGTCAGCGTGCCGACCCGCGCCTCTAAGCCATCCGACACGATCAAAGCCGCGTTCATGGCGAAGAGCGCCGGCAATTCGGATCTGTAAGTCTGGAGTTGCTGCCAGGCGCTCCATATCGTCGCGTTTGGGTCGACCGGGTTCTTGAGCTCAATCAGCCCCAGCGGCAGGCCATTGACGAAAAGCACCACATCCGCGCGGCGCTGCTTTCGCTGCTCGACCACGGTGAACTGATTGACCGCCAGCCAGTCATTCGCCCCGGCGTCCTCAAAATCGAGCACTTGTGCCTGGGCCCCGCGGATATCGCCGTCCTCAGCGCGGTACTCGACAGTGACGCCATCCACCAGCAGGCGGTGAAAACGGCGATTGCGCCCTTCCAGCGTCGCGCCTTCAAGCCGCGTCAACTTGCGAACGGCATCCTCCAGCGCTTCAGTCGGCAGATGGGGATTGAGCCGGTCGAGGGCTTCGCGCAGGCGCCGCTCAAGCAGGACGTCTTCGTAGCTGGCGCGTTCGGGGAAGGGATCGCCAGGCGCAATGTCGGGTCCGTGGGCGATGCGCCAGCCCAAGCTCTCCAGCCAGGTGAGGCAGGCTTGCTCGACGTCTGCCTCGTTCAGATGCAGGACCATTACAGCGCCCTTTCTAGGAAGGAATCAGCGTCTCGCAGTCGCAGTTTGCCGGACATCAACTTCGGCAATATGGTGTCGCGCAAGGACGCAAGCGACTGGGCCTCCATACTGCAAGCACGCACTTTTTCAAATAATGGAGCAAGAAACCTATCAAAGGCAGCACAAATCGTTGCATCAGGGTACAGAAAGGGAATTTTTTTCATTCTTCCTTGTGACAGCTTAGGCTGCACGGCACCCGTAACGAAAGGCAATACTGGCTCAAAGTGTAAGTGAAGATACACTTGCTCTGTACTGACAGGCGATTTTCCTTGCAGCACATGAGCGTGATTGTTGACCCAAAACTTTCCCCAAGCGTATTGCTTTATCGCTAGACCTCTTTCATCAGATACAGACCCGTCTTCTCCAATGAGCAGGTAGATTCCATCAAACAGAAAGTCATTGACGTGATCCATTACTCCAGCTGCGCCATGGTAAGGATAGATTCCTTGTCGCTTCTCTCTTTCAGCACGTGACAGTGGGATACGTTTTGAATCAAATATGTCAACGTGCTCGCCCAGTGTTGAGGCTCCCCACCCCTCGGGAATCTCCCCCAGCTCCGAAGCCACGAGACGATCGGGAAAGAGCGCGGCAATCTCCGGCGGCAGGCCGGTATCGCGACCCGCCATCTTGGCGCGGACGGGGTCGAAGTCGACGAACCAGGACTTGAAGAGGGCGCGGGCCATGGCTTCCAGGGTCTCGATCATGCGCCGGTTGAGCTCGATCTTGTCGTCGAGGGTCCCGAGGATGTGGGCGATGGCGCGTTGTTCTTTGACATCAACTGGAGCAAACACTTCAAATGATTCAACCATTCTTTTTGTCAGCGCATTTCTTGTCCCACCTGAACCGGCCCATGACAATAGCTTTGTCTGCATTTCGGAGCTAACGAGGGAGTAGCGCAAAAAACAGGGATTAAGCACGTTGGAGTCTGGTCGAATGATTGCAACATGCTGATTTACTCGAGCAGGTAGGACGTCATCTGCAACTTGGCAGACACGAGCTACTGAATCGCCGGTTATGTTGAGCAATATGTCGTTTTCGTAGACTTCAACATTGGCGAGATCATCTGCTTGCTTGTTGCTTATGAAGGCTAGACCTTCTCTGTTGAAAAAGTTGTTGTAGACGTTTTGACTCCTGATTAATGCAATTGGCCCATCTTGCGTATAAGTCTTCTTCCCCCCTCGTGGTGTGGCACCACTTCCAATCTTAGTGCATACATCCTTTAGCCGAATCCAATCCCAACATCTATGCCCCATAGCCAAGCTCCTTTAGATTAGCTGCGATGGTCGCATCCAGTTGGTCCGCCTCAGACTGCTGCTCCCGCAACTCCGACACCAGGCGCGTCATTTTCTCGGCGAAAGGCTCAGCGTCCTCTTCTTGCGGCACCATACCGACGTAGCGGCCCGGCGTCAGCACGAAGTCGTGTTTCGCCACTTCTTCCAGCGAGGCGCTCTTGCAGTAACCCGGTTCGTCGGCGTAGTCGTCCGATCCGTCGCGCCAGGCATGGTAAGTAGCGGCGATGAGGTTGATGTCGTCTTCCGTCAGTTGGCGGTGCGTACGGTCGAGCATTTCTCCCATCTGGCGGGCGTCGATGAACAAGACCTCGCCCCGTCGCTTTCGCCCCCGCGCCAGAAACCAGAGACAGGCTGGGATCTGCGTCGAATAGAAGAGCTGGCTGGGCAGCGCCACCATGCAGTCCACCAGGTTGTTTTCGATCAACTCGCGGCGGATTGCGCTTTCTGCTTTCTGCCCGCTGGACATGGAGCCGTTGGCCAGCACGAAGCCGGCCAGGCCCTGCGGCGTCAGGTGATGCAGGATGTGCTGCACCCAGGCGAAGTTGGCGTTGCCTTTGGGCGGGATGCCATATTGCCAGCGTCGGTCTTCGCGCAGGCGTTCGCCGCCCCAATCCGAGACGTTGAAAGGCGGGTTGGCCAGGATGTAATCGGCGCGCAGGTCGGGGTGGCGGTCGTTGTGGAAGCTGTCGCCATGCGCGATCTGGGCGTCGATGCCGCGGATGGCCAGGTTCATCTTCGCCAGGCGCCAGGTGGTGTAATTCGACTCCTGGCCGTAGATCGAGATTCTGTCTCTGGCTTTGCCGCCATTGCCGTTGCCGCTGGCGTGGGCGTCGATGAAGTCAATCGACTGCACAAACATGCCGGATGAGCCGCAGCAGGGGTCATAGACTCGGCCCTCAAAAGGTTTAAGCATCGCTACCAGCAGCCGGACGACGCTGCGCGGCGTGTAGAATTCGCCGCCTTTTTTGCCCTCGGCGCTGGCGAATTGGGAGAGGAAGTACTCGTAGACGTTGCCCAAAACATCGCGCGAGCGGGCTTCCGCGTCGCCCACGCGGATATTGCTGATCCCGTCGATTAGTTTTCCCAGGCGTCGCGCGTCGAGAGCCGGGCGAGCGTAGTCTTTGGGCAGCACGCCTTTTAGGGCAGAGTTTTCTCGCTCGACTGCTTCCATCGCGCTGTCGATGACCTGTCCGACGGTCGGCTGACGCGCCATATCCTGAATGTTTGACCAGCGCGCATCCACCGGCACCCAGAAGATGTTGTCGCCGCGATACTCGTCCGGGTCCTCGGTATCGGCGCCTTCGATCTGCTCTAATTTGGCTCGATGTTCTTCAAAGGCGTCTGAGATGTATTTCAGAAAGATGAGACCCAAGCAGACATGCTTGTATTCGGCCGCGTCCATGCTGCCGCGCAGGGCGTCGGCCATCTGCCATAGTTCTTTCTCCATGCCGTTACTGGTTTCGCGCCTGTCCGTGGTGTCTTTCGTCGGCATAAGAAATTCCTTTTAGATTTTCGCACTCTTCCGGAAACTTGGCGATTATACCTGATGCGCTGTGGCAAATCGCTAGGAAATCGCCCCCTCGGCACGCGCCTTGCCCAGGTACTGACGCTCCTCGTCGACAATCTCCGGATCCAGCTTCACAAACAGCGGACTCGGCGCCCACAGCCTCTGCCCCGGCGCCAGCTCGCTCTTCGCCCACTGCCCTATCGCCGCGCTCCCGTCATAAACCAGCGCCAGGTGATCGCGCGTTTCTTCGCTGAAATTCTCGATATTGAGCTCGCCGAAGAGCTTACCGTCGTATCCCAGCATCTCGTGCACCTGCTGCGAGCTGAAGGGCGTGAAAGGCGCAAAAAGGATCTTCAAATTGTCAATGCAGCGCAGCGCCGTGTAGACCGAGCGGGCGGCATCGGCCGGGTCGGGCTTGAGCGTCTTCCAAGGTTCGCGCTCGTTGAGCCAGGCGTTGACCTCGCGCGCCAGCGACAGCGTCTCTTCCAGCGCTTCTTTGGGGCGGACTGCCTCCAGCAGCGCGCCGACTGACTCGAAGCCGGCTTCGGTCGCGGCGATGATGGCTTCGTCGGCGGGCGTGAGTTGGTCGTATTGCGGGACTGTACCGTCAAAGCGCTTGAAGGCGAAACCGAGCATGCGATTGACCAGATTGCCCCAGGCCGCCAGCAGCTCATTGTTGACGCGCGCCAGGAAGCCTTCCCAGGAGAAGTCGCTGTCCTGGCGCTCGGGGAAGGTGCGCGCGACGTAGAAGCGCAGTGCATCGGCCTGGTAGCGCTCGAGCAAATCGGGCAGCCAGACCGCCCAATTGCGCGAAGTGGAGAATTGCTCGCCCTCGATATTCATGAACTCATTGGCGGGCACATCATAGGGCAGTTGCAGCGGGATATCGCCGTAGGTCGGGTCGTCTTCGTTGTAGATGCCGTTGATGCCCAGCAGCTCGGCTTGCCAGATGATGGTGTGGAAGGGGATATTGTCCTTGCCGATGAAGTTGTAGATCTTGGCGTCGCGGTTGTACCACCACTTTTTCCAGGCGTCCGGCTGGCCGATGTTTTTCGCCCATTCGATGCTGGCGGTGAAATAACCCATGACGGCGTCGAACCAGACGTAGAGGCGCTTGTCCTCCCAGCCCTCCAGCGGCACGCGAATGCCCCAGTCGATATCGCGCGTGATGGGTCGGCCTCGCAGCCCGTCTTTGACGAAGTTCTGGCTGAAGCGGCTGACGTTGGGCCGCCAGTGATGCTCATGCTTGGCAAGGTATTCCAGGATCTGCTCGGTGAAGGCGGCCAGGTCCAGGAAATAGTGCTCGGAGTCGCGTTTGATGAGCTTGTCGGCGGGATTGTTGCGGCTGTGCGGCTCGATGAGCTGGATGGCGTCCATCAAGTTGCCGCAATTGTCGCATTGGTCGCCGCGCGCGTGGGCGTACTTGCAGATATAGCAGACGCCCTCGACATAGCGATCGGGCAGGAAGCGCTTCTCGCTTTCGCTGTATAGCAGGGTCTGCCGTTCTTTATACAGGAAGCCGCGCTGCAGCAAGAGTGTGAAGATATCTTGCGCCACCTGGTGATGGTTCTCAGTATCGGTATGCGTGAAGAGGTCGTAGCTGATGCCGACTTTTTGCTGCGTCTGCAGGAAGCGCTCGTGATAGTGCTCGAAGACTTCGCGCGGAGAGAGGCCGCGTTTGTCCGCCTCGACCGTGATAGGCGTACCGTGGCTGTCCGAGCCGCTGACCATCAGCACGTGATTGCCGCGCAGCCGATGGTAGCGGGCGAAGATATCGGCGGGCAAATAAGCGCCGGCCAAATGGCCGATGTGCAGGTCGCCATTGGCGTAGGGCCAAGCCACCGACACGTGAATATATTCTGCTGACATGGTCTCTTTCTCCTGGCTGCTTGCGCTGTGGACCTCTGATCAACCGCGTCAAGCGTTCGTTACAACAAAAAAACCGCCTGTCGCTGACAGACGGCCTTGAGTTTGCGCTGTGTGATGCCTAGGCGAGCCGCAACAGCCGTCTGTCCGTATGGAGCGAAGACATCCGCATAGGCGTGGCGTTGGGCTGATAGCACCTCATGCGGGCAGTGTAACATGGGAAGTAAATTCGCGTCAAGCGGACGCCGGCGCCGCAGGGAAGCGTAATTCGCCGTCTGGCGACTCCACTTGAAGTGAACTATAATTCGCGCCGCTTGCCGACAGAGGCAATGCCTAACCGGCGAATCTTGAAATGAGACTGGGGCTTTGACGAGTCAGCAGCCGCAAGTGACCAACCTCCGCCATCCGCGGCAGCGCGGGCGTGCCGCCACTTGTCTGATTTGGGCGGTGGCAGCGGCGATCTTTCTGCTTTTGGCTGGCGCGGTAGTCATAGTCGCAGCCTACGCCGGCTGGGGCACGGGGGTGGAGGCGGCGCGCGCCAACGCCACAGTTGCGGCCGCGGTCACACAGCAAAAACAATGCGAGCTCATTCCGAGCGATCTGGCAGCGGGCAACTTTGACTTGGCGCGAAGGCGCATCGAGTCGCTGCGCTCGGTGATACCAGCGCCCGATTGCCTGCTGCCGCTCTTGCCCACAGCGACGGCCGCTTACTTGATGGCGCAGCCCAGCCCCACGGCTATCCCAACGCAGACGGCCACCCAACCCGCCCCAATCTCCACGCCGCCGCCCATCCCGGCATCAGCGACCCCCGCCGAAGATGACAGCGGCTGGACATACGATCTCGGCGCGCTGCTGGCCGAAGCCCAAGCGGATATCCAAGCGCGAGATTTCGTGGCGGCGATTGATACGCTGGAAGCGATCATCGGCCTGGACGGCGACTATAACCGGGAGCAAGTGCGCGGCCTGGCGTTGCAGGCGCTATCGGCGCAGGCTCTGCTGCTGTATCGTAGCGGCAAGCTGTCGGAGGCCATCGTGCTGACCGATCGCGCTGAAGTCTACGGCGACATCGGCGAGCTGAATTACGAGCGCTATGTCGCCGAACAATACTTGACGGGACAGCGCTACAAGACCACCAACCCGGCCCTGGCCGTGCTGCGTTTCAACGAGATCTATTATCAGCACAACTCGAACTACATGAATGGACAAGTCGCGGGCGAATTGCAGGACGCGCTGCGCTACTACGGCGACGCCTTGGCGCTGCAGGGGGATGCCTGCCAGGCGAAGGATCAGTACGCCGCCGCGCTCGAGCTTTACCCCAATTACAGTCCGGTGAGCCGCGGCGAATTGACGACGAAGCAGCAGCAGACGGCGCAAGACTGCGGCGCCCAGGCGCCGGCCCTGGGTCAAAACGGGAACGGCCAATCAAGCGGGACGCCGCAGGCTATCGGCGTCCGCGCGAATACCGCCGGTCAATCTGGTTAATTAATCATCCTAATAGCTTGCTAACAACTTTGTTTGATTTCATTAATACTTTTGCGCCAAATTAAATGCGCAGTGGACCGGTAGCTGTCATCGTCGCTTGCGGTCGATTACCATTTCGTCGTGCCCTGTCGAATCGAGATGCCGTCCAGCCCCCTTTCGCGGAAGGCGTCTCTGTTTTCTCAAGCTGTCGGTCCTGGATCCACCACCGGGCCGCAAGTTCAGCCGTTTATGCGCTCGATTATGGTCGCGGTCGCCATGCCGCCGCCGCAGCACATGGTCTGCAAGCCGTAGCGCCCGCCGGTCGTCTCCAGCGCGTTGATCAGGGCGGTCATCAACCTGGCGCCTGAGCCGCCCAAAGGATGCCCCAGCGCGATGGCGCCGCCGTGGATATTGACCTTGTCCATATCGCCGCCGGTGTCCCGCTCCCAGATGCGCGGGACGGAGGCGAAGGCTTCGTTCACTTCAAAAACGTCAATGTCTTCCAGGGCCAGACCGGCGCGCCGCAGCACTTTTTCAGTCGCAGCGATGGGCCCGGTCAGCATAAGATGCGGGTCGCTGCCGATGGCGACCGCCTCAATAATCCGCGCGCGCAGCCGCAGCCCCAGCGTTTTGGCGTGGTCGGCTGTCGTGACCAAGACCGCGGCAGCGCCATCGCTGATTTGACTGCTGTTGCCGGCCGTGGTGACGCCATCGGCTGTGAACACGGCATCCAGCGCCGCCATCTTAGCCAGCGTAGTCGCCGGGCGAATGCTTTGATCGCGCTCCACGGTGAAGAGATTGCCGTAGTCGTCCACGCCTTGAATTGGCGCGATCTCTCGACGCAGGACGCCGGCCTCGGTCGCCTGCCAGGCGCGGCGATGGCTCTCCAAACCCAGCTCGTCCATGGCTGCGCGCGTGATGCCCCACTTGGCCGCTATCTTGTCCGAGGCGATGCCTTGCGGGATCATGTTGTACGCTTCCATGATATTGTCGGTGAAGGGCAGCGCGCCGCCTTCGCCCAGGCTGGAACCCATCGGTACGCGCGTCATGCTCTCCACGCCGCCGGCGATTACCAGGTCCGCTTGCGCCGAGGCGACCATTGCCGCTGCCAGGTGAATCGCTTGCTGGCTGCTGCCGCACTGAAAGTCGACGGTCGTCGCCGCTACCTCAATCGGCAATTCAGCATCCAATACGACATTGCGGGCGATATTCATGGTCTGTTCCGCCACCTGGCTGACGCAGCCGAAGACAACATGATCAATGCCGTCCTTGTCCAGGTCGCAGCGCTCTAGCAGAGCGGCGACCACATGCGAACCCAATTTGACCGGATGCTGCTCCCGCAGCCAGCCATTGCGTTTGCCCAAGGGCGTGCGGATAGCATCAACGATGACCACTTCATTCATGGGAAGTTCTCCTCAACTGCCTTAGCTGCAATATACCAGAACGGGCGGGGCCGTGACTATGAGAAGCTGGCTAGAAGGCGAATCAAGGGGGAAATATACAGTCGGCTAATGAGGCAGTTGCTGGCGCTAAGCGTCAGTGGGCACGCTAGATGGGTGGCTGGGGCGCCGCAAGCGACTCCAATTCGGACTCGTGGCCCAACTGGCGCAGGGCCAGCACAGCGGCGTCGCGAGTCTTGTCGCGGCTGCTATCGGCGAAATCCAGCAGGGCGTCCACGGCGCGCGGATCGCCGATTTTGCCCAAGGCTTGCGCGGCATTATAGGGCGTGAGGAAGCCAGGCGCTTCCAGCGCACGGATCAGGTGGGGAACGGCGCGGTCGTCCTTGAGTTTGCCGAGCATCAGGGCGGCGCGGCCGCGCACAATCAAGTCTTCCTGGCTGTTGTCCACGATGCTGATCAGCGTTCGCACGGCCTGGTCGCCACCGACCATGCCCAACTTCATCACCGCTGTTCGCCGCCGATCCTTGTTGACGTCCCGCAACTCGGAGAGGATGGTCCGTACTTTGCTGTCATGCTTCGGGTCAGCCATCGGCCTCCGCCTTTCGACCTGGTATCGACTTCAACGAAAACAGCCAGACCGCGACAAAGTTTTGCTGCGGACAGTCCGAGCGTTACCTGCCCTGCCATCATTTTACCGCGTCTTGCGCCAAACACCTAGCATCGGACAGTATATATTCGACCTAAAATTGAATACGATTCTCCTACGCCGCAGTATAACTTGTCGGCTAGCGGATAGGTGGCCAAGCTTTGTGCAGCTTGCCCAGACTTAGCCGGCATCGACCTGCAACCCGCCGTCGTGGATGCGGCAGACGCGATCGGCGCTCTTGCCGATTTCGGGATTGTGCGTGGCCATGATCAGGGTTTTGCCGGCGCCGCATGTGAGTCGCAGCAGCAGTTGCAAGATTTGAGCGCCGGTATCCTCATCCAGGTTGCCGGTCGGCTCGTCAGCAAAGACGATAGCCGGTTCATGCAGGAGGGCGCGAGCGATGGCGACGCGCTGCTGTTCGCCGCCGCTTAACTTGTCCGGATAAGTATCGGCGCGGGATTCCAGGCCGACTTGCCGCAGGAGTTCGATGGCGCGCGGCTCAACGTTTTGACGGCGGGCGCCGCCCAGCTCCTTCGGCAGCGTGATATTTTCCAGCACAGTCAAGGTAGGAATAAGGTTAAAGAATTGGAAGACTATGCCGATGCGCTCGCGGCGGAAGAGCGTCAGCCGGGTATCGCTGAGCGTTGTGATATCCCTGCCCTCAATGACGATGCTGCCGCGATCGGGCTTGTCAATGCCGCTGAGCAGATTCAGCAAGGTGCTTTTGCCGCTGCCGCTGGCGCCTAGCAAGGCCAGGAATTCGCCCTGGCGGATATCAAGGCTGACGCCGTCAAGCACCTGCAATGTCCGGTCGCCCTCACTGTAAGTCTTGTGCAGATCGCGAATCTCTACCGCGGCGGATTGCTTCATTGCCAGCACGCTTCCCGCGCGAATGCCAGGTCTGCAAAGGTTTGACAGCGCTCGCTCCTCATGCTTGAAGCCTATCGGAATCGGTCTAGGGCGGGTAGAGTGTCTTTCGGCAATTCTAAAAACAAGGCGTTTATAACCGATACTGTGCAATTGTGGCGGGCACAAGTTATGCTTTCGCCGTATCATATGTGTATGGTTCATAAATCAATTGTGCCGAATTAGCGCATGTTTCAGGAGGCCTCGCTATGAAACGTATTCAATTGCTCATCTTGCTCATTTTTTCGGCGCTGCTGCTGATACCAGCGGCGCAGGGGCAGGACGAAGAAAGCATTATCGCGCCGAAAGACCCGGACATGGTGAATCCGGAAGCTAATATCACTTTTCCGCCGCCGGTTTACGTCGTGCGGGACAGCGTAGATATCCGCGGCACGGTGTCTTTGGCCGACATGCGCAATTTCTTCGTCGAGTTTCGTCCGCTAGCGCTGGACATGATGGACATGGAAGAGGGCGCGGACCAAGCGGACAACCAGTGGTTCCCGGCGTCATTGCCGCGGATCACAGCTGTGACCAACGACATCCTGGGCACCTGGAATACAGTAACCCTGTCGGACGGCTTGTACGAATTGCGCCTGCGGATCGAAAAGGCAGCTGGCGATCCGCAATTCTTCCGCGTCAGCCCGATACGCATTGAGAACAACCCGCCGCCTTTCGCCGCCGTAGAGCAGGTCGTAGTTGTCGTGGAAGAACCAGCGGGACCGGCAGAAGAAGCAGTGGAACCGGTAGCAGAAGAGCCCGAGCCAGCGACTGAGCCCGAGCCAGCTGAGGAACCCGATACCGGGCCACGCGTCATCGCCTTGGTCAACGCCAACGTTCGCGCGGGGGATTCCATTCTATATACGATAGTCGGCGGCTTGCACGAAGGCGATTCCGCCAGCATCAAGGGCATCAGCAGCTTCGGCACGGGCTGGTTCTACATCGAACTGGATACCGGCCGCAGCGGATTCATCCATCCCAACATCGTGCGCCCCGAAGGCGATCTCAGCAATTTGCCGCGGATCAACCCGCCGCCGCTGCCGCCGACGCCGATTCCGGTTCCGACAGCTGTGCCTGCGCCAACGACCGGCGCCAACCTGGTAATGCGAGACGTGGTCATCGATCCGCACCCGGCGACTTGCGGGGTCGGCTACGCCATCCATGTAACAGTGGCCAACGATGGCAATGGCGCGTCCACCAGCGGCGGCGTGATCCAGGTTACCGATTTGGTACCGGGCCAGCCGGAGCGCGAACGCACTGAAATTGCCTTTGGCCCCCTGGCAGCGGGAGCGTCCCAGCGGATAAACGGATTCTTGACGCCGACAGTGCACTATGACGTGGTGCACAATATCAACATGCGACTCGACTATCTGAATCAGGTGGCCGAGACCAACGAGAACGACAATCTGCATGCAGTCGCGCCGTATCACTTGCAGCGCGGCGATTGCGGCTAAACATATTTAACTGGCGGGGCGGGGTCGTCAGCCTCGTTCCGCCGCTTCTCTCCTCAACACCGTATAGCGATTTAATCCGCCGTCCGCGCGGAAGTCGTCGATGACGGGCAGGCCTGCCGCGTCGACCAGTTCGGCGTGTTCCTCATCGTCGATGTAATGGCAATAGCGCAGGGCGCGCTCGCCCCGCCGCCAGTCCAGCAGGTAGTCGTGGCGTTCCACTGCGATGTCTTCCGCCCAGGGCACGATGCGCCGGCGGAAGCGCTCCTGCTCGTAAAAGCGCCAGGCCGCCAGAACCAGAAAGCCGCCGGGCAGAACGCAAGTCGCCGCGCTCTGCAGCAGCTGGCGTCGCCGCGCCGCGCCGGGCACATGATGCAGCAAACCGAAGAGCGCCACCAACTGCGCCTGCCGCGCGGGCAGCGTCCCCAGGATCACATCCCGCTTGATCAATTCCAGCTTGACGCGCGGGTCCTGGCTGCGCGCGTAAGCCAGCAACTCGGGATTGCTGTCGATGCCGATATAAGCGAAGGCATGCGCTTGCTGCTCGGCCAGAAAACGCGCCAGCCGTCCGTTGCCGCAGCCGATATCCATTACGGACGCCAGCGGCAAGTCGACCGCGTCCAGCATCCGCCGCCAGCCCGACCAGGCTCTTTGGCGCGTCGCGTCGAATTCCGCCGCGGTCCGGCGGTAGAAGTCGCGATTGATCTGGTTCAGCCGCCGCTGCGTTTCCAAGTCCATGTGAGTTGTCTTTGAGCGGAATGCAGTCCGCCTTCAGCCCAGAGCAATCGCACCAGAACCAATTATGTGCCGAATGTCACATAAATCTACCACGATGTAGGGGCGACACTGTGTGTCGCCCATGAAAAGAGTGAGAATATCGTGGGCGATTCACAGAATCGCCCCTACATTGCCTCCTTTTTGCCAGAAAAGGAGTTAAATCTCGGTGTCCTCGGTGGTTAAAATAATTTGGTGCGATTGCTCTGCCTTCAGCCCGATATTACCGCTAGGGCGCGGTAATATGTTATCATGTGAATAAGCCTTGCCGATATTGCTTGGTAGATATCGCGTTTCAAGATAGGGATGAGCGATATAGAGCGTATTCGCTGATTAAGAGGGCGCAAGCCAATTACGAGATTTCCCCATGCCAATAAGAAATGCCTGGGGATGAATGCGAATGCGCGATGATGAAATGAGGCGGCGATGGCAGAAGATCACAATTTCCGCAGCTACTACAACGAGGGCAAGCACAAGTTCCAGTCGATCCAGAACAAGGTGTTCTGGAAGGAACTCTTGAGCCATCTGCGGGGCCGGCACGACGAATTGATGAGTTTCGACGAAATTCGCAGTCGGCTGCACTTGCACGAAGAACACTACGAAGGCGTACACGACGTCCCGCTAGATCACATCGTGGGCAGCGTGGGCCGCTACAAAGACTTCACGGCGACATTCCTGCCCAAACGCGGCAATATGCGCGAGCGCTGGAGCCGCGTCTACGCGCTGGCGAACAGCATGGAGGGCCCGCCGCCCATTGAATTGTACAAGGTGGGCGACGCCTATTTTGTGCGCGATGGCAATCACCGCGTCTCAGTGGCGCGGGAGCTGGGCGCCAAGAGCATTCAGGCGCATGTTGTCGAGTTGCCGACGACCGTGCCCCTGCGCCCGGGTATGAGTGTGCAAGAGCTGGAATCGGCGGAAGCCTACGCCAATTTCCTGGACGAGACCGGGCTATCGCGCGCAGTGCCCGATCATGAGTCGATCGAGCTGTCGGTGCCATCGCGCTATCATGAGCTAATGGGGCATATCTTCCTGCATCAGCGGGTGATGGAGCGGCTGGAGGGCAAAGCGCTGACGACCGAGAAAGCCACAGCCGATTGGTACCACACGATTTACAGGCCAGCCATCGACCTCATCCGCAAATATGACGTGCTCGACTTGGCCAAGGGCCGCAAGACGCCACGCACCGAGGGCGATCTCTTCCTTTGGTTGATGCTGAATCTGCTGGACCTGCGGCATCAGTACGGTGACGAAGCGCCGGTCAAGTCTTTCAGCGGCGCCATCAAGTCCTACCTGGAAGACGAACACGTGCATGTGCCGGAGGCGCTGGAAAACGAGAACGACCAATCCGTCATGCTGACGCGGACGCAAGCTATGAAGCTGGTGCGCAAGCAGCGGGAAGAGCAGCAAGACGAGGAAGACCCCTCGGAGACGGACGCGCTGATTTCTTAAAGTCGGCGGGTTAGCGGCGCGGCGGCTCCAAAGCCGTGAGCTTCATAAAGGCGCGCTCTCGCTGGCTCATATTGGCGAGGAATGTGTCGTCATATTCGTGCAGGCCGAGGGCGTCGTAGGCCGCCTTGATATTGTCACGGATGTAGTGAACGCTTCGGCTCAATTCGTTGGCGATGAGCGCGGCGGGCATGCCCTCTATGGCATAAAGCTCAATAATTCTACGCGTTTGCCTGCGTAAGCCTTCGTATTGCACGGGCTGCGGGAGCGCGATGGCGAGCGGCCGCGTCACGCGCTGGTGATTAAGCAAGCGGCGCGCCTTATCCATGCTCTGGCTATACAGAAGTTCACCGTTGCTCAGCTGACTGGCGAGGCATACGGCCGAGGCGATATAGTAGCGAACATCATCTTTGTGCAAAAAGGTGCGCGCGCCCCCTTCCGCGGCGGCGTAGAAGAGGTCGAGGTCGTCAATATACGAGAGACAGACCAGGGTCGCATTGGGCATGGTCTTCGCAAGACGCTCAATTGACCGGCGGATATCCCCGCGCTCGCCGATATTGTTGACATCAAGAATGATGGCATCGGGATGAGCCGCGGCTGTGACGCCGTCAAGCGCCTGCCAGAACTGCTCCAGGCTGGAGTAGTCCGTCAGCGCCCGGGTGCGGCGGTCCCAGGCGAGATAAGCGTGGATGGCTTTCTCCGTATAATAATCGCTGTCGATAAGGGCTACTTTGAGGTCAAATTCGCCGATGCGGGTCATGAGGCTTCTCTCCGCTTTAGCCAGGCCGTCACTTCCGCCGCCGGGTCATAATCGCCGCCGGGGATGATGTAAGCTCCCTGGATCAACCCGCTCATCTGGTCAAGCAATTCCTGCGCGATGATGACGCCCTCGCGCTGCGCCTCAGCGCCGGCCCCCGCGATTCGTTCCATGATTGAGCCGGGAATGCTGATGCCCGGCACTTCGTTGTTCAGGAAGCGCGCTTGCCGGTGGCTCTGCAGCGGCATCACCGCCATGAGAACGGGCAATTCAAAGGCAGCGCCGGTCAACTCCTCATAACGCTGATGAAAGCGCAGGATACGCTCGGGTTCGAAGATGGCCTGCCCCAGCGCGAAATCGGCGCCAGCGCTTATCTTCTTCTGCAAGATGCGGATTTCGCGGTCGATATCTTCGGCGCCCATATTAAGCGCGCAGCCGACGGTGAAGCTGCTGGGCATGCCGATGCTGTGCCCGGCCATGTCCACGCCCTGGTTCATGCCCTGCTTGATGACGCCGATCAAGCGCGAGGGCGCGACATCATTGACATCGCTGGCGTCGGGAAAATCGCCGATGCGGGTCGGGTCGCCCATGACGACGAAGAGATTGCGCAGGCCCAGCGCGTGGGAGGCCAGCAGATCGCCCTGGACGCGCAGCATATTGCGGCCGCGGGTCGGGAAGTGCAAGACCGTTTCTATGCCGAGTTGGGCCTGAAGCAAATGAGCCACGGCCCAGGCGCTCATCTTCATGCGGGCCGCCGGCGTATCGGCCACGTTGATCAGGTCGGCCCCGGCCGCCCGCAGACGTCGCGCCGCTTGCAGCAGCGTGTCGGTGCGGTAGCTGCGCAAGGGCGCCATTTCCACCGTCACCGTGAAATCCCCAGCCTCGAGGCGCTGCGACAATTCGGTCGCCGCGTCAGCCAGGTGGCTTTCGTCTTCGATGTCGAATTGGCCGATATGCAGATCGACGAAGTCCGCCGACGGTTTTTCCAGGGAGGCGCGCATGGCGGCGATATGCTCGGGGGTTGTGCCGCAGCAGCCGCCAATCACTGTGGCGCCGATATTGACCAGGGTCGTGGCGCAATCGGCGAAATACTCGGCTGTGGCCGGGAAGAGTATGCGCCCGCCGACCACCTCGGGGAAGCCGGCGTTGGGCATGGCGGAAAAGACGGCGTCGGGCACGGCGTAACACATCTGCCGCAGCACCTCGGCGATGCCGGCCGGTCCACTGCCGCAATTGACGCCGATGACATCCGCGCCCGATTTGTGCAGGTCGTTGGCCACCCGCGCCGGTGGATAGCCGCCGTAACTGAGATTCTCGTGATAGAAGGTCGCCTGGGCGATGATTGGCATGTCGGGATCCAGGTCGCGCAACACGCCTATCGCCAACAGCAATTCCCGGTGCTCGCTGAAGGTCTCGAACTGCACGACATCAGCGCCGGAATCGACCAGTACGCTTAGCTGCTCGGCGAAAGCCGCTTCCGCCTTCGACCGCGACAGGCGGCCGTAGGGGTAGATGCCCACGCCCAGCGGACCGACCGAGCCGGCGATATATATATCGTCGCTGTCGCTCTCGGCAATGGCGAGCCTGGCCAGCTCCACGCCGCGGCGATTGTATAGCTCGACCTTGCCGTCCCGTCCCGCGCTGGCCAGCTTATAGCTGTTGGCGCCAAAGGTATTGGTCTCGATCAGTTCGGCGCCGGCTTGGATATAGGCTTTGTGAATGGCAAGCACTACGTTTGGATCGTCGACATTCATGGCGTCGAAACAGGCGTCCACGCGGGCGTCAGACTGCTCATGCAGCATAGTGCCCATCGCGCCATCCGCCAGGATGGGCGCGCCCGTGCTCAGCCGCTCGCGGAACGGCAATTTTGTCATCTGCGCCTCGTCTTCCATTACAGCCTTCTTTAGAGAGAGCTCGCGAACGCGAAAGTGGCGCGCTCCTGCGCTACCGGGCAAGTGAGATTCGCGTATGGTGAGTAGGCAATCTACGCTGCCGGAAGTGTAGCAGAAATGCCAGCCGGCTTCTATGCGAACGGGGACTCTCGCGCTTTGGACAGGCTACGCAAAACAATAGAAGGCATCAGGCGGAGCGAGCTCCTGGCATGGGCGGGACGCTGCGCCCGCGCTACGAAGCGATATGCCAGCAATCTCGCGCGCTTCCTGCGCTTTAGCCTGGCGCAGATGCGCGGCGGTCGCGGGCTGATCAAGCGCGGCGGCGTCTATTATGTGCCGCTGTGGCTGCCGATCGCGTTGGCGCTGCTGCTGGCTTCGAGCGTCTTTTGGGGCGATATTGGCGGCGCGGTCAGGTCAGCGATTCACTTGATGCCCGGTACAAGCGAAATTGAGCTGGCCGAGTTTTTCGCCCCGGCCGTGCAGCATTGGTCAGGCGAAATCAGCCAATGGTCGGCGGAGCACCAGGTCGATCCACACTTGCTGGCGACCGTGATGCAAATCGAATCTTGTGGGCACCCCACCGTGATCAGCGGCGCGGGCGCGCGAGGACTGTTCCAGGTCATGCCCTTTCACTTTGCCGAGGGCGAGAACATGCTCGAGCCGGACACCAACGCGCGGCGAGGCAGCGCCTTTCTCAAACAGTGCGGGCACGCGGCTGACGGTGTCATTGGCTTGACGCTGGCCTGTTATAACGGCGGCGCTTCGGTGCTTGGAAAACCGCGCGAGAATTGGTCGCGGGAGACGCAGGCGTATTACCGCTGGGGGGTGGGGATTTACAGCGACGCGGTCGCGCGCAGCGATCGCAGCGACACATTCGACCAGTGGCTGGCCGCCGGCGGGCAGCGCCTCTGCGCGAGCGCGGAACGAGAATTGGGCTTCTGAATTAGAGTTGTCTCGGCGCCTGCGCTCAGTGGAAACTGCGCATCACCGATAGCACTTTGCCTTTGATCTCACAATTGGCCGGATGCACGTAGATGGGCTCGTAATCGCGATTCGCGGGCTGCAGCCGGACGCCGTCGCCTTCGTGATAAAAGTGCTTGAGCGTCGTTTCATTGTCTTCGGGCAGCCAGGCCGCCACCATCTCGCCATTTTCGGCGGTATTCTGCCGGCGCAAGATGACGATATCGCCGTCTTTGATCATGGCGTCGATCATGGAATCGCCGCGCACGGTCAAGGCGAAGGCCTCGCTGGCGTCATAACTGCCCAATAGATTGGGCGGCACCGTGATGTAGTCATCTTCTTCAATATGGTGTCCGATGTCTTCGGGCAGGGAAATCGGCTCGCCAGCCGCAATCCGCCCTACCAAGGCCACGCGATGCGGGCCGACCGCGCCGATCACGCGCCTGCCAGTGGTCACTCCCGGGATCGGGCCGACGATGCGCAACCCGCGCGAAACCTTGCCCGAGCGCACTATATAGCCCGCGTCAACCAGCTTGTTCAGATTGTAGTTCACGACAGAGGTCGAGCCGATATCGCACTCTTCGCCGATTTCCCGAATACTCGGCGGAAACCCCTGCTTCTGCGTATAGGCATGCATGAAACGCATCATGTGTTGCTGGCGCTTGGAAAGTCTGTTAAACGCTTTCATCAGATTGTCCTCATGGCTAACCCCGACCTGCGCCACCAAGGCATGGGCAGGCAGATTTACCAAGTATTATACATGAACATTTGTTTCTGCGTCAAATGTTCTAGCCGCTAATTTGTCGCTGCGGCGGCAGCATTCAGCGCGCCAAGCACAAACTCGAGCGGATCGTCGCGTTTCAGCACGATGGCGCCGCTCTTGATCAGCGACTGGTTGCCGCTCGCCGGCAAGTCAAAGGTATAGACGGGCCGGTTCTGTTCGCGGGCGAAGCGCGCCGTGTACATCGCGCCGCCCTGCGCATCGGATTCGACGATAATCACCGCTCGGCTCAAGCCGCTGATGATGCGATTGCGCGAGACCAGACGCTGCGCATTGGCGCTAGCATAGGGATGCAGCTCGCTCACCAGCGCGCCCGATTCGCGGATGCGCTCAGCCAGTGCTTGATTGCCGGGCGGATAGACATTGAGCACGCCGCTGCCAAGAACGGCGATGGTTGCGCCTTCCGCCGACAGGCAGCCGGTATGAGCGGCGGTGTCAATTCCCAGCGCCAATCCGCTGACCACCGTGCAAGCCGCCCGCGCCAGCTTCATCGACAGCTCAAGCGTGATAAATTGGGCATCCTGTGATGGCGCGCGCGTGCCGACGATGGCAACCGTATTCCGCCAGTCAGCCGGCTGAAAACTGCCGCGCCGGAACAGGGTCGGCGGCCCATCGTCCAGTTCGCGCAATGACGCTGGATACTGGCTCTGCTGCATAGTCTCGATGGCGACGCCGCTCCGCTGCCAGGATGCGATCTGGCCGGCAACCCGGTGCGGATCCATGCGGCTGATTTCGGCTGCCGTTTTGGCGCCGATGCCGCGCACGCGCTGCAATTCGCGTGGCGAAGCGCTGAATACCGCCGCCAGGTCATCGTTGAAATGCTGTCGCAGGTTATCGAGGGTCTTCGCGCCGATATTGGGTGACATGCTCAGCGCGATGTGAAAGACTTCCGCGTCGAGGTCATTCCTCTTCATAGTATTCGACGATGGAGAGCTGCATGGCGTGCATAAAGGTATTTACCTGGCGCAAGAGCGTCGACCATTCGGTTGAATTGCTGGGCTGCCGCAGTTCGGACCAGGTCAGGATCGAATTTAATACAAAATCGCTGAAGAAGTAGAAACCTCGCGTGGCTTGCGGCAGCGTTAAGCCGTCGGCGATTAATCGCTCGGCGTAGTCTTTGCCCAAGGCGATGGCGCTGGACAGGCCTTCATCGGGCGCGCCGGCGGCGACGAAACTGCGCATGGCTTCCAAAACGCGGCGGCCCTGCTCGCGCAAATACTGCTTGCTTTCGTCGCTCATGGCGGCATACCAAGGCGCGGATTCCAGGCGCTCGCTGCCCACCTGCATCCGCGTTTGACCCAGCGCGCTCTGCATAATCACCTGCAGCTCGACCGGCTCCAGGTCGCCGCCGGCTTGGGCATAGTCGCCCAGGTCGTTGATGTTGAAGCGGCGATGTTTGCCGGCCGTGCGCCGAAAGGGCAGCTTGCCGCTATCCGCCCAGTTGCGCACCGTCGCTGGATGTACACCCAGGATATCAGCAGCGCGGCGCAGGCTGACCCATTCACTGCCTTCGTTGCGATTGGCCATAGATAAGCGCGAATAATCCTGTTTACATTCGGCGCCAGTATACCTTAAGGCGCATATCTGAACAATGCCAACGACAATCTATGGTCGCCGCTGACCAGTGCAGGATGCATCCGGCGGCAGGCGCCAATCGGGCGGAAGATGCCCTAAACGCCAGCGCCAACCTACTGGATAGCCAAGCATTTTCGCCAAATCGCCCACGAAACGGAGCCAGGGAATCGCCAGGATGCAATACAGCCAGATGAAAAGCGAGGAGCGGCGCAGCAGCGTGGGCAGGCGGCGATAGGGCCGGTGCAGGTAGGTGGCCGCGCCCATAAAGTACAGGCCCCACAACACCGGGTGAATCAAGATGCCCGCCAGTAAAATCGCCGGCGCCAGGAGCAGATAGGTGGCATAGCGGACCAGATGCCGCTTGAACCAGAGATTCGCTTTGCCGTCGCCGCGGGCGTAGAAGTAGTATTGGCGGAAATACTGGCGCAGCGTAGCGCGCGGTCGAAAATTCGCTATCGCCGTCGGCTCAAAGGCGAAGGGGCCGGCTTCGCGGCGCAGGCGCAAATCAAAAACCAGATCCTCGCAGAAATCGAGCCACTCAGGATACAAGCCGACGCGCAGAGCAGACGCTTTGCGAAAGGCGAAGCTGCGGCTGCTGGGCAGAAAGGAGTCGGCGTCGATTTCACGCGCCAGCGGCAGCGTGGTCGCGCCCAAGGCGATTTCAAATGGCCTGCGCGCGTCAGCCGCAAAGAAGCCGCCAACTGCATTCAGCGCCGGATTCTGACACAAAGGCTCGCTGATGCGCTTCAGCCAGTCATCGTTGAGGCGGACGCCGGCATCCGTAACCGCGATGATGTCGCCCCGCGCGGCATTGATGGCGCGGTTGCGTCCCTGGCTGATGTTGCAGCCCGGCTCAATCAGCAGGCGCAAGGGCAGCTGAACTTCATAACCGCGGATGATCGCGACGGTATCATCGCGGCTGCCGCCGTCGACTATGACGATCTCATCCGGCTGCCGCGTCTGCCGAGCGATCGACTGCAACAAGCCGTTTATGCTTTCGCCTTCGTTCAGGACCGTCGCGATCAAGCTAATCATGGGGCGCTCTCGTGGCGTTGCTGTTGAGTTTCATGCTAGCGGCAAAACGCGCCGTCCGCTCTTCAGCGGATCGGCATTATTCGAGATCGGGCATGTTATTCGCCTCGAGCATAGTCTGGCGGAAGGCGTGGACTTGCCGATCGCCGCGCGCCGTCAGCTCGGCGATGCCAGCGACCACGCGGACATAACCCAGCGCGCGCAGCCGCGCCATCACCCGCTGCATTCTGCCGCGCCGCCAGCGAAAATGTCTGTGCAGCGCGTCCATGCGGCATTCAGTTTTGTGCAGCGCCGTATGCTGGTGGTTGTGGATATGCGCCAGCACGACTTGATCGGCAAAGCGGCGCCGGCGGTTGGCGCGCCGGATCATGGTCGACAGCAGCCCGTAGCGCGGCGAAAATACCCAAGCCAGCAAGAAGAGCGCAAAAATCATCAGCACCATGGAAGCGCTGATGGACGAATCCCAACGCTCGACCAATTCCAGGCCAAAAAGGCGATTGAGGGCGGCGATGCCAGCGCTGACCGGGAGGACGCCGAATAGTTGCCCGCGCGCCAGGTCGTAGCCGAAGACGGCGCCGGCCGCGCCGATAAGCGGACTCGCGAACAGCATCAGCGACAGCCGGTCCGTCAGCAAGTAGGCGGCCGCCGGCGGAACGATGAAGAAGGCGATCACCAGAATCGACCCCACCGCGTCAAAGGCGCCGACCGCCACCAGGCTGACCAGGATCATCAGCCCGTAGTTGAGCCAGCCGGGCCGCAAACCGAGCGCCTGAGCCAAGCCGGGATCAAAGGTGGAGAGTTTGAGTTCTTTGAAGAATAGCAGCACGAAAACCAGGGTTAGCGCCGTCATCTGCAGCATCACCGTGATAGACTTGGGGAAGAATACCAGCAGCGGCTCGCGCTCCAGCAGACCGGCGCGGTAGGCTTGGGCCGGCGTATAATCGCCGCAGTTGCTGCAGATCCGCCTGAACTCGGCGCCTTCATCGCGCGGGCTGATGCCCAACTCGCGGCAATTGACGCATTGGCGCGTCTGTTTGGCCGCGGGATGATCGGGCGTAATTGTGACCGACTCGCAGTGGTCGAAGCAGTGGCTGTTGGTATTGGCCCAGGCCAGGCCGATCTCGCCGACCAGCACCGCGTCCTCGTCCAGGTGCACATCGTCAACGAAGCGCGACACCAGGATTACGGCGATGGCGAAAAGCAGCGGAAAAGCCAATCCCAGTGCGGCATCCTGCTTGACCAGCCCCGAGCGGTAGAGCATCTCCGTCAGCACCACCGTCGCTACACCCGCTAGCGACGCGCCCAAAATCAGCCACGGCGACGAAGTATCGCCTTCCAGGCCGAAGGTCTCCGTCATCAGCAAGAAGGCGACCACAATGCCCAGCAGCACGGTATGGCTGATGGCATCGCTCGTCAGCGACATGCCGCGCAGCAGCAAGAATGTGCCCAGCAGCGCGCCGCAAACGGCGATCAAAGCGCCGACCAGAGTGGCCGTGTTCTGCGGAGAACGCAAGAAGGCATTCAACTCCTCGCGCGTGACGATGCTCAGCAGAAATTCGATAAGCCCGCGTTCCAGCAGCATCATGCGCTATCATCCACTTCTTGCAGTTTGCTCTCCAACTGCTTAACCGCCGCGGCCGGCAAGACGGAAGCGATATCGACCTGCCGGACTTCTTGCAGGATTGGCAGCTCCAGTTCATGCGCGTACAAACGGTACATGTCCCAGAGTCTCTCGTTGCGCGCGATTTGGCGCGCCTGCTGGATGCCCGCTGCCGTCAGCCGCCAGCCGCCGGCGCCGGGCGCTGCCTGGCCTGCCGCGCGCAGTTGGCGCAAGCCAAGCTCGGCGCTGCGATCGCCCACCCCGCGAATAAAGTCAGCGGGCGCGAGCAAGTCGGCGCCGCCATGGCTCAGGGCGTAGCGGTAAATATCCCGCAGTGTGTTTTGCGCGGCGAAACGGCGGCGGTTAGCCCGCTGGCGCAAGCGGCGCCATAGCAAACCGCGCTCCGGCGCCAGCGTGATCGACAGCAAGACCAGGCCGAATGCCACCACGATGATCATGGGACCAGTGGGGATATCGCTATCCAAGGCGCTGATGACCGCGCCAACCCCGCCAGAGAATGCGCCAAAGACAGCGGCCAGGATGACCATCTGATCCAGTTTGCGCGTCCATTGACGCGCGGCGATGCCGGGCGCGATCAGCATGCCCACCATCAATATCACACCGGCCAACTGCAAGCCAAGCACAATCGTTATTACGATTAGCGTCGATAGAACTGTGTTGATCAACCCGACGCGGAAGCCGTTGGCGCCCGCGAATTCCGCGTCAAAGGTGACCAGTTTGAATTCCTTCCAGAATAGCGCGATGACCAGCAAGACCGCCAAGCCGACGCCGCTGACCAGGGTGACGTCGCGCTCGATGATGGCGGCTGCCTGACCGAAGATGAAGTGATCCAAGCCCGCCTGGCTGGCGTCCGGGATGGACTGAATGTAAGCCAGTAAAGCGATGCCGGCGGCGAACCAGGACACCAGCACAATGCCCAAGGCGGTGTCTTGCTTGATGCGGGTCGTATTTAATATCGCCGCCACCATACGCAAGCCCATCCAGCTGGCGATGCCGGCGCCGATCAAGAGCACGCTTAATTCGCGGCCCGCCAGCAGGAAGGCAATCGCCACGCCCGGCAGCGCCGCGTGCGACAGCGCGTCGCCCAGCAGACTCTCCTGCCGCAGTACGGCAAAGCAGCCCAATACGCCGCTGATCAAGCCGAGGATGGAACCGCCCAGGGCCACTACGCTCACGGTATAGGTGAGACGCAGGCCGAAGACTTGCTGGCTAAGGGGAATGGTGACCAGTCCAGCGAATATTATGGCGCCGATGATGAGCCAAACGCGCCGGTCAGCTGAGGAGAGCGCGATCCCCTGCGCCATCAAGCGTCTCCGTTCGCGGCATGCAAGTATGAGACGCGGCCGCCGTAGGTTTTGCGCAGATTCTCGAGCGTGAAAACCTCGGACGTAAGGCCCGATGCGATCACTTCGACATTCAGCAGCGTCACCCAATCGAAGTATTGCGCCACCGTCTGCAAGTCATGATGCACAACCAGGACGGTCTTGCCGCGTTTGTTGAGCGCTTGCAGGATGCCGACAATGGCGTTTTCTGTTACGGCGTCTACAGCCGCGAAGGGCTCGTCCATGAAATAGATTTGCGCGTCTTGCACCAGGGCGCGGGCCAGGAATGTCCGCTGCTGCTGACCGCCGGAGAGCTGGCTGATCTGCCGATCGGCAAAGTCCACCAAGCCGACCTGATCCAAAGCATGCAGCGCCAGCTCGCGTTCGCGTTTGCCGGGCCGGCGGAACCAGCCCAGCTTGCCGTAGAGACCCATGGTGACTACATCCAGCACCGAAGTGGGGAAATCCCAATCGACGCTGCCGCGCTGGGGTACGTAGCCGACCAGCGAGCGCGCGCGTTCGTAGGGCTTGCCGTAGAAGGACACGGCGCCAGCCGCTCGCGGAATCAAGTTGAGCACGGCTTTGATCAAAGTACTCTTACCGGCGCCGTTGGGCCCGACCACGCCCATCAGTACGCCTTCGGGCACGGCCAGGTCGATATCCCATATCGCCGGCTTTTCGTTATAGGCGACCGTCAAGTCGTCAACTGCGAGCGCCAACCGAGCGCTGTCAGCCGCGTGTACCCCGTGGGATTGGTCAGGCATCGCAATCGACATTCCAGAGCTCGTCCGGCGGCTTGGGCTCGAGATCGGCGGGCCATTCGAGAATATCGACCTCAAGGCCCATGCATCGGTAGGACTGCATGATGGTCAAGGCGTTCTGCGCCAGCATGCCGATATATGTGCCGCCGAAGCTGTCGCTTTCGCCCATGGCATCGCCGAAGAGCTCGCGCAGGCCGATCCGCACGGAACGACCCTGCGCACGCAAGGCTTCCATGACAGCTTCGACGGTATCGGGCGGGATGCTGCTTTCGACGAAGAGCACCGGAATATCGTTGGCGATGACGAAGTCGACCGTGGCCTGTATATCGCCGACGCCGGCTTCGTCCTCAGTGCTCAGCCCCTGAATCGCCTGCATGCGCCAGCCAAATGCGGCGCCGAAATACTGAAAGGCGTCATGGCTTGTCACCAGATAGCGCTGCCCCTCTTCTATAGAGCGCATGCCCGCGTCCGCCCATGCGTAGAGCAAGTCCAACTGTTCGATGTAAGCGGCTGCGTTGGCTTGGTAAGTTTCGGCGTTCGGCGGGTCGAATTCGGCCAGGCGATCGGCGAGATCCAGCGCTGTCAGCTGCCAATTGCGCGGATCAAACCAGAAATGCGGATCATCCACATCCAGCAGCGTGTCGGAAAGGTCAAAGCCGCCGATGATGAATCCGGCGTCCTTCACCGGCGCGCTCAAAGCGTAAATGGCGATGCCCTGCTCGGACAGCGCCTTGAAGACGGCGTCGAACTGCCCTTCCAGGTGCAAGCCACTATATATGACCATTTGCGCTTGATTCATGGCGACGATGTCGGATTCTGTCGGCTGATAGAGATGCGGATCGACGCCCGGGCCCATCAGCGGCGTCAGCCGGATGCCGTCCACATCGGCCGTCAGGACTTGCATTAAGTCGGCCGCTTGAGTCGTTGTCGCGACGATGGGAATCTTGTCCTCTGCGCCGGCGCTGGCAAATTGCGGTAGGCAAGTCAAGAGCAGCAGCGCAATCAACAATTGGCGAATCTTCACAGGTGAATCCTCCAGGTAGAATCTTTTAGCTGATTTAAGTATATTTTTAGACTAACTTAAAAATCTTGTCAAGAGGCTGAGTCAGATTTCCCCAGTCTGCGCGAAATGACAGGTAGAATTGCGCTGAATTGCACATAAGGCATAAGCTGGCTTGCGACTATTGCGCCTGAGGAGAGCCATGCATGGGCTATTACGATAACAAGGATAATGTGGCAGCGTATATTCGCATGGCTGACGGCTATGATGGGAAGCCGCTGATTGAGGCGCTTGGGAGATATTTGCCGCCCGGGTCAAGGGTGCTGGAATTGGGAATGGGACCGGGCAAAGATCTGCTGATGCTCAATGAGCATTACCAGACGGTCGGGTCGGATGCCTCCGCCATATTCGTCGAGCGTTTCCGCAAGCTGCATCCAAAGCCGGAGGTCAGGCAGCTTGACGCCATTTCGATAGACACGGACGGGCGCTACGATGCCATCTACTCCAACAAAGTGCTTCCCCACTTATCCCGCGACGAGCTGCGCGCTTCCTTCAAGCGTCAGGCGCAAGTCCTCGAAAGCAATGGGCTGGCCCTGCATTCCTTTTGGTATGGCGATGATGTTGCCGAACATCAGGGGCTGCGCTTTGTCTATTACCGAGAAGACACGCTTAGGGGTCTGTATGAGCCGGACTTTGAGATAATGGAATGCAAACGATACAGCGAAATGGAGAAAGACGATTCGCTCTATGTTGTCTTGCGCAAACGATGAAGCAATTGCGCGGTCCGCAGGCCCAGGGAGCTTCGGCCGACCTTACCACAATCGCCAGCGCTTTTTGGCCGGCGGCTTCAGCCCATGAGTCAAGGTCGTCAGTCCGCCCGCGACAGCGGAAAACAGCGGTCGCTGCTCGGCGAACAAATCCTCGCCGCCACGCAATGGACTGCGCCGGTTCACCATTTCAAAAAAGGCGCCTTCGCGACGCATGATGGTCATGGTCTGCTCGCGCGTGAGACCTGCCTCCCAGCGCCAGCGCTCGGGGAAGAAATAGTAGTAAAAAGTATAAGTCGCGGCGGTATTGACGCTGACCGCGCGATTGTTATACGTCCACAGATCTTCACCCGCTTGCTGCGCCATTTCGCTCAGCAAAACGAGCGCGCCAGTCGCGGCGAATTGCGCTTCATAAGTCTGCCGGGCACCATCGACATCGACCAGGCCCTTGATGAAGCCCTCGGGATGAATGTGCTGATCGACGGCGCGGCGGTAGGTCGAGACCGCGCTTTGAAGCCGCCCGTCGTCCTCCAGCAAAATGCCCGCGGCCATGTCAACTGCAGCCAGCCAGAGCGCGCGCAGCAAGTCGCCGTCGGCGCCGTCATCCAGTTGCGGCGCCGGGTCGGCAGTCAGAGCGCGAAAAGTTTCCGCGCTGTCATTCCAGTTCGGGTGATCCCGCAGCTGCGACATCACCGTCAGCCAGCCGAAGCGACGCTTGACGGACGGCAGGTCTGAAGGGTCGAATGCTGGCGAATCTGGAGTCCGCAATGCCTCTAAAGCTGCCCGGCCGGCCTCAACATCGCTGTAAAACAAGAATCGCAGCGCCTGCAGCTGCGCCAGGGCCAGCGCGTCTTCAGGTTGCGAGTCGAGCAGGGTTAAGGCGCTGCGCACCGGCTCGCGGTCCTGGTTGTCGCGGGCCAGCTGCAAGTCGCCAGCAGAAAACAGCAGATAGGCGGAAGCTGTCACGGTGTCTATCCCTGCGCTTGTCTCGTTGTGGATAAAGGGGCCATCAGCCTAGCTTGACCCCGCCAAGTCCTGGTCGTCGTCAGCAAACAGCAGCGGCGATCCCTGATTGGGATCCAGCCTTTGTCGCGGCCGCAGGTAGGCATCGGTTTCGTCTGAATGCGGCGGCGCGCCAGCAGGCGCGACAGGTGGCGCAGCGCTGGGACGTGGCGACGGCCTGCGCCGCAAGCGACGGCGAATAAGCAGGAAATAGATGAGCGCACCCAGCAGAGACATCACGACGATGGCGCCGGCAGACGCCAATGCGGCGACAATCAGCGTCTGCATGGCAGCCGGATCAAGCGCGCCGACAATGGCCACTGGATCGGGCAGATACTCGCCGACCAGCCGCTTGGCGCCAAAGTCAATGCGCGCGGGCGCCGCGCCCGGATGAACGGAGGCGCTGGCTGATGTAGCAGTGGTGGCTTGGTATTCGCTGCTAGAGATGACGACCTGGTAGTCGCCGGCGAAGAGCCCGTCAAAGCAAAGCAGGCCGTCGGCAGCGTCTTGCAGCAGCAGCGAGGCAATCGTGATGCCGCGCTCGTTCAGCAAACTGGCGGCCACACCGCGCGAAATCGGCGCTTCGATCTCGTCGCGGATGCCGTTCTCGTTGTCGTCGGCATAAGCCTGCAGGCAGATTTGGCCCGTGTCCTGCGCCAGCGAAACCGGCGCGCCCAGCAACAGCAGACTCAGCCATATCGGCAGCGAGCGGATGAGCCGCATCGTTCCTCTTGTCTTATGCTGAGGCATCAGCGCGCACGCAGAAATATCGAGACGACCGTGCCGCTGACTAACACCAGGCCCGCCAGCATAAGGACAAATAAGCCGCTGAGTTCTCGCAGGATTGACGGTTCGCTGATGTCCGCCAGCGCATCGTCTGGGGCGACCGGCTGCAAGAGCGGGCCGACCGCAGGCTGCCAGCCCGGCTTGGCGCCAAATTCCACTTGAACATGACCGCCGTCGCGCAAATCAAGACGTAAGTCCCCGGCGCTCGTCAAGCCAAAGCCCTCCGGCGCCACAGCCCGGATCCGGTAATTCTGCCTGAGCAAGTCGCCCAAGCAGCGCGGCTCGGATTGGCCGTCGGTGCGATATTGCGCCACTTCGGCATCGGTCTCATCCAGCAGCAGGATGGCCGCGTCGCCGAGGTAGTCCTCACCGGGTTCGCGCATGCCATTCTGATTGGCATCGGCAAAGACGGCGAAGCAAAGCCGCGGGCTGATATCCGCCGGGTCCATCATGGGCGCGGCGGCCGCGACAACCGGCGCCGGCGGCAAACCGGCAACCGAGGCCGTGCTGATGGCCAGGTTAGCGATCTCTTCTGCCTCCGTATTCTCGGCGGCCGGCTCCTCTTCGTCGTCCAAATCGCCTTCGGGAATCACGATCAGCTGGCGGCCGATTGGCAGAATCGCGTCGATGTCAAGCTCATTAAGCGTGAGCAACTGTTCGAGGGAGACGCCATAGGCCTTGGCGATTGTGATTAGCGTTTCGCCGGCGTCGACGGTATGGACCAGGTCACCACCGTTTTGCGCTCTCGCAGTCATGATTGCCGCCAGCCAGATTAGCGCGATGCAGAGCCGCCGCAATTCCAGTCTCCATGCCCAATAGGCAACGCAAGCTCGAATTATAACATGGGGCGGAACGGGTTACAGTGCAAGCTATATGGCGCATGCCGCTTGATAGCGCATTCGTATTTTGAAGCGGCGCCAGCATGCTTGAGATTTTATCGCTCAGGCACGATTAGTATTGCGTAAGATTTCGCGTTCCTTGTGATATTATGATAATAGAAAGCACACTCATCGTTGACCTTTGGGGATGAGACTAGGTTCTGTTGACATTCTATCGTAACCATATGAGTGTACCGACAAGGTGCAGAAAACCAAGATAAGATGAATCGAGTTTCTCGAATCGAGAAAAGACACGGCGAAAATGTTTGATTTTGTTGATGAAACATTCCACCAGATGCCGCTCGCGATAGAGCCATCTATCGTATTCTCGCTGCTCTTTGGCACGCGGATGCGGTGGAATCACCACTTCTATGCCTCTTTCAAGCAAGCTGTCCACAAATTCTTGAGAGGCATAGCCCCGATCCGCGATAACTCGCTGAAAGGCAAAGCCTTCCACCAACTCCCTGGCCTGATTGATGTCGTGAGCCTGACCAGGACTCAAGCAGAAACGCAAGGGATTGCCCAAAGCATCAACCGCGGCATGTATCTTGCTGCTGAAACCCCCGCGACTGCGACCCAAGGCTTGCTCCTCACTTTTTTTGGGCGCCGGCGGCACAGGGGTGAGCACGTACAATCGTGCTGTCGATTATCCCATTTTCCATATCCGGGTCATCGGCGAAGGCTGCCATCATCCGTTCCCAAACGCCATTCTCGCACCAGCCGGCATAGCGTTTGTAAACCGAATTCCATTTGCCGTATTCGCTTGGGAGCAAACGCCACTGCGCGCCGCTGCGACATATCCATATCACCGCTTCAACGAACAGGCGGCAATTGGCCTCGTTACCCAAATAAACATTTGGGTCTTGCTTCAGGAAATCCCGAATTTTCGTCCACTGTTCGTCAGCTAGTCTTATGCTTGTCATAAGACTATTTTACACATTTATGAAAATGCCAATGCTAAATATCAACAGAACCTAGTCAGGGCCGATTCTGAAATTTCACCAACAGCGCAGATACAGGACGCCGGAGCGACGGTTTGTATTCGCGCCTGCCCGCTGAGCTTTCGGCGGACGCTCGACTGCTTGACTCGCGGTCTTCCGCTAAAATAGGGGCATGGTTCGACTCTGCTTCTGCCTGCTCCTCAGCCTGCTGGCACCGGTCGTCAGCGCCCAATCGCGCGAGATCAGCACCGACGACGCGCGCATCGAGCATGAGGGCATCATCACCGGATTGCTCGACGCCGATAACCCTCGCGATGTCTTCTTCGTCGACGGCCTGCGGGGCGAAGTCATTCGCTTTGAACTGACCGCGACCGATGGCGACCTGGACCCGGTATTGGCTGTTTTTGACGATGTCGGCCAGTTGGCGCTATTCCGCGATGACAGCGTCGGGACCTCTGGCGTATATCACGACCTGACCATGCAGCGTACCGGGCGCTATTTCGTGGTTGTGGGCCGCTTCGGCTACAGCTTGGGCACAACCTCTGGCCGCTATGACCTGCGCATGACGCGCAAAGGCGTCCTGTCCGAAAGGGGCAGTACGCTGCGCTACGGCGACTCGGTCATTGGCACCATCAGCGACACCAACGCCGAGGTCTATTACACCTTCCAGGCCGAACAAGGCGATATCCTGACGATCTCGATGCTGCGATCCTCCGGCACGCTGGACCCCTACCTGCGCGTGGTCGACAGCGATCGTTTCGTCATTGCCGAAAACGACGACCAGCCGGGCGCCGAAACGCGCAATGCGCGCATAGATGCCCTGGTTATTCAAGAGAGCGGCGCCTATATCGTCATGGCCACGCGTTACGACGACAGCTCGGGCAGCTTCGTACTGAGCGTGGAAGAGGCCGAAAACAGCGGCACGGGCGCCTCGCCCCAGGCGCCGCTGCCGATTGACTACGGCGATACCCGCAGCGGCAGTTTGAGCCCGGGCCAATTCGAGCGCTTCTACGCCTTCGACGCTCGCGAAAACGATCTCATCACCATCAGCATGGATCGGGGCGATAGCGGCGACCTCGACAGTTTTTTGTACTTGGCCGACAGCGGATTCACGCCGTTGGCAGAGGACGACGACAGCGGCGAGGGACAGAACGCCAGGATCATCGACTTTCGCATTCCCTCCGATGGCAAGTATTTCATCATCGCCACGCGCTATGATGGCAATATAGGAACCACCAGCGGCCCATACCGGCTCAGTCTGGAATTGCTGGACGACCCCTTTGCGGGTGTGCCGCCGGGCACCGTCAGCCTCGATTACGGCACCAGCGTCACCGGGCAGATCAACGGAGACAATCAAGCGGATACCTACGCCTTTTACGGGCGGCGGGGCGAGGTCGTGTCCATCTCGATGACCCGCGTCGATGGCAACCTGGACGCGCTGCTGGAGCTGCTGAACGGCGCCCAGGAAGTGGTGACGCGCAACGATGACCGCGCCGCCAACGACCAGAACGCCTTGATCGACCATTTCGCGCTGCCCGCCACCGGCACCTTCTACATCCGCGCGCGGCGTTACGCTGGTACGGATGGCGACCCGAATACGGCTGGCGCTTATGTGCTGGTGCTGGCGGAGCGGGTGAACTGAGCTTGAGAGCGCTGCATTTTCAGCGATGGGTTAAGCGTTCGCGAATTTTTTGACTTTCATCAATCGCGCACTATAATATTATCAGTTCGCAATAGTTCTAGTGGAGAATATTAAACATGCTCCGTCAAAATAGACCTACCCCCCCCCCCCCCGCGCTCTCCTTAATTCTTCCTTAATTCTCCGATCCATAATTTTAGCGGGCATGTTTTGCCTGCTGGCGATAACTTCACTCCCCGTCTATGCCTGCGGCCTGGGACCCGGCTCACAGGCAACTTACAGCCGCGACGTGCAGTTGAATGTGCGCTCGTACGCAGGCACCAATAATGCGGTAATAGGCTCGCTGCGACGCGGCGATGTCGTCGATGTGCTGAATGGTCCCGAATCCGCAAACGGCTATGTGTGGTGGCAGGTGAGGCTGCCGTCGGGCACAGTGGGCTGGGCGGCAGAAGGCAGCGGCGGGGAATATTGGCTTGAGCCTCATTGCAAGCCCGCGGAGCAGGAAGACGCGGCTCCAGCGAGCGAAACATCCCTCGTCGCCACAGAAACAGTATCAGCGAGCAGCCCCATACACAATTGTTTCAGACAATCTAGCTTTGTTACTTCAGAAAGAGACTCTAATGTAAAACTGGAGAGGCAAATAGCGTATGGCGAGAATTTCAGCGCTAGTTTCTCCGAAAGCGATAGGAACGAGGAAGTTGGTTATAGGCATATCTACTGGTTCAATGGCAATGTGGGGGACGTGATTACCGCGTTTGTCGAAACTCATAACAGACGAACAAGAAGAATTGATGGCCAAGATGATGGTTTAGTCAATCCTCCATATATTAGAGTGATTTACTGTTTTCCTGAACACTTAACCGTAGATGCGGAAGATTTTTTTCTTGGAAATGGATCTCCGACATGGTCAAAATATAGTGAAAGTGCGACGAGTTCACTCAGCGATTTAATTCTTCCATTTTCAGGTACATATCTACTAGTATTAAGTGCTGAAGAATCTTCATTTATGGATTGGATTCGGCCTGGTTTTGCTGAAACCTATTCGTTTAGCATCAGCCTAGTAGGTCGAGAGTTTCCGCAAAATCAAATTAAATTTAGTGATACAAGGCAGATTCGTGACTTATATCCAACCGAAGGCCATTCAAATCGGTGTAAAGACAGTTTCACTTTCGTGGCGAACGCCGGAGATGCCGTAGGCGGCTACGTGCAACTGCATCCCAATGACTCAAGTGGCAGCATTCTAATTCTACTATTAGATAGCACTGGGATACCAACTCACCATCAGTATCTAAGAACATATAATTATGATTTTGACAGAAATGGCGTCGCGGCATTCAGCGATTTCCCGATTGGTGTAACCGGTGAGCACTCCATTTACTTTGAACAAACAATTTATGCCTGCAGTCATAGTAGGTATGAAAATGAGAGTTGGCCGCCATTTACTGTTAGTCTAGAGCGTACTGGCGAGTTAGAATCGGCGAGGGCAACGAGCCTCCAACCATTATATACGTCAGAGGATTCTAATCTCCTTTATGAACGTTTTCTGGATGCCAATCAACTTGACAATCAAGAGATCAAAAACACAGGCGCTTTCCTGGAAGCTGTTCGGGTTCTGTCCGTTGATCGGGGAAAAGGAGCCAAAGTCTGCTTTGCTTTAGATCCGGGCGATGTGAACGACAAAGCCTTTGAAGATTTTCGAGACAGCGGCTTTCTGTTCCTCGATGAACGATATAAACCGTCAAAACTGGAATACCTGCATTCCTGGAATGAAGCGGACGAACAAGGCTACCGGACATATTGTGTTGCCGTTGACAAGCCCGGCACCATCGTACGCGTAACGAAAAACGAGCAAACTCAGGCGCTTTGGATGTCGAAATTCGACCAGGATTGGTGGGAGGGCGCTGTTAGAGAAGCTTCCAGACGCACAATAGGAGCGGTTGCTGAATACTTGGGAAAGAAAGCTTTTGAGAAGCTTGGAAAGGCAATTTCAAAAGGCGGTGCGAGCATTAAAAATCATCTTGGCCATAGACTTTCCGAGAAATTCGGCAATCACTTACATAAACCGGAATTCTTGAAAAAGATAAAGGAGTCTCTCAGCAAGTCTCTTATTCCGCATCTAAGAGACCAGTTACATATACAACACTATCAAGCAATTTCCTCGCAATATTACAACCAGTACATTGGACAATTCCAAGCAGAGTTTGGAGATGATTTAGGCGAGCAATTGGCTAGAGAATACGCAGCAAGTGCTACGGTTGATCAGATCGACTTGTTAGCTGTAATATCGTCTAAGGGCATGGTCGATGAAGCAGTTGCCGAAATTGCAGAATTCTCTGTGGAAGAGGTGGTAGAGTCGCAAATTGAGGACGCTGAGCCTCTCTCCGAAGAATTGCTGGGTCCGGCGATTAGCGATTTCCTTTTTGAAGAAGGGCTGGAGTCCGGTTCAATCGGTGACACGCTAAGCGATGCCATTGATGACTACATCGGCGAAACTGCAGCGGATGTAACAGGATTACTTGTTGACTTGGGATCAGTTGTTGCTCTTCCTTTTCGTTTCTTTGGGGATATATATGTATTAGCCAAAGATACCCTTGCCAATATCGTGACTCTTAATTTAGGGCTGTATGAGTCGCTGGACAAGTGCCACGTCACAGTGAATGAGAAAGCAAGTCTTCGCGCCGGAGCAAAAGGCTTCCCTGTCGGTACGGTCGCCGAGACAGCAAAGTTCAAACCCATTGCACGCAACGGTGATTGGGTGATGGTTGATATGGGCGGTTTGGGACATTTGGGAGATGACGATGTTTCGGGAGGTTGGGTGAAAACTGATTACTTGGATCTGGAAGGAGACTGTGGTTCTGGACGCACTATCATGGGTGATATCGATCGAGGCGTCGGCGCCGCAGCAGTCTCCGGCGCCGCAGTAGCCATGAGCCTGTTTGACGCCAATACTGACGACGAGGAACAGCGCGAACAGGAAGAGCAAGAGCAGCCCGAACAAGAAGAGCAAGAGCAGCCCGAACAGGAAGAGCCGGATCAACCCGAACAGGAACTACAGGAACAGCGTGATGAAGTAGAACAGATTGCACAAGAGAATCTGGAACTACAGGTACGGCGTGACGAAGTAGAGCGGATTGCACAAGCGTATATTGATGAAGTAGAGCAAGAACCAATCGATCAGGCATCGACGTCTTCGCTCCGGCCGGGCGACGACTATGATGAACACCCCTTGCCCCCATCGACTGAGGCAAGAACCGTAACAGTCTCCATAAATTCAGAGGATGGAGACTTGCAGCCCGGCTTTGATGTCTGGTGCGATGGCGAGAAAGTCGCTACAAGCCATGCCAGCCGCAGCGGCGGCGCAACCAGCGAGACAGTTACCCTCCGCGGCGATTGCAGCATCAGCGCCTGGTCCGTGACCGGGGGCGGTCGCTACGAGTTGACGATCAAGGAGAGCTAAGCGGGCATCTATGCCCCTTACCTTGGCCGCGTAAACAGACAACCAGGTAAGCAACGCAAATGAAGAAGGCGGCGCATCATCAGCGGCGCCTTTTCACTTTCTTGCACCGCTGACGCAAGCCGCTCCTGTTCAGGCCCGCCGCTCTTCTTCCTCTTCCTCGCCATGGTAAGCCAGCAAGTCGTCCAGCGACATCTTGGGCAGCCGATTCTCCGCCATGACCGCCCGCATCTCGGTGTTGATTTCGCCGTCTTCGCCGATGTGCCGCCGGATATTGGCGCCAGTCGCTTCGGCGTATTCAAAGCGATGATCGGCAATGATTACCCCATCGGCGATAACGCGCATGGACCATTTGCCGTCCAATTCCATCTGGTCATGCAGGGGCATGCGTGTGCTGGGCGTGAGGAAATTTCGCCCGCGCGTCAAATGAAAGTCGTCCTCGTGCACATAGACCAGGTCGCCCACGGCATCGAGAACTTCAAAGCGGATATTGCCATTGGCTTCCATGGGCACACGCAGCTGCACAAAAGGCTGAATGTAGTCGATGTCATCAGGCAGCGACCAGGTGCGATAGATTTGCGGCTCGCCTTCGTCCTTGGTGGTCAGCAAACCGATATCAACAGCCAGCACTTGCACATTGTCCGGGTCAAGCCCGGCGCGGCTGACGGACTCGAGCGCATGGCGGTAGACGCGCTGCTCGGCGCTGGCCGGCTGTTGATGGAAGATTTCGTAGTCGTCGAATTCTTCTTCGTCCGCCTGCTCATATTCGTAATTGTAGTCGTAGGCCTCCGCCGAATCGCTGACGTTGGAGCTGACGCTTTCATTATCGAATTGGCGTACCAGAAATAGCAAACCCAGCAAGACCAGGATCACCGGGAAGCTGTTGCCCAAAAGCGCCACCGCCCCCAATGCCAGCAGGATAAAGGCGAGAAACCAGGTATTGCGGTTTTCCGGCATGTGCGTAGCCCTCGATTATCGCCGCCCGCGCGAGCGACCGCCCCGCCCGGACGAACTCGGATGCTGCAGCAGGTCTTTGAGTTGGGTCGCCTGCGGCTCCTCGGCTTCTTCGACGATGATGGCGTCGGCCAGGTTGCGGCGGCTTTCGCGCGCGGGTTCTTGTATTTCTTCGCCACTGAGGCGGCGGCGGCGTTCGTTCACCGATGGCGACAGCATCAGGTTGTGCATGCCGATCAAGCTATCGTCGACATAAACGCGCAAATCCCAATCTCCGTTGCCATCAACGCCGCGATTGCCGGCCAGCGGCAGATGATGATCGGCCAGCAAGCTCAGCTCGCCCTCGCGCAAGTAGGTCTTCATCTCATGCACGTACTGCTCTTCGCCCAGGTGATTGTAGATTTCGTAGCGAATCAGCGCCTGGCGCTCCGCCTCTTCAGGCAAGACGTGCAGCGTGATGAAGGGTCGTACTCCGTCGTCGTCTTTGGATACGTTGCGCGTGCGCCGCATCGCCAAGCCTTCGACGCCCGTCTGCATGGCGATCAAGCCGATATCGAGCATGACGATGCCGTTGCGGTTGAAATAACCGGCTCGCGCAGCGGCCCGCTCCGCTGCTTCGCGCGCTTGCGGGGTTATGCGGCGCTGCAATGGCGCCCGGTGCAGCGCATCAAGCAGGCTGGCGCGTTCCGGGCCCAATTCGATCATGGACGCGATCACCGCGACAGCCAGAACGCCGATCAGCGACAGCTGCACAGCGGCTGATACCGGCGCCGCCAGCAAGGCGAAACCGATCAGCAAGGTCATAGCCAGCAGCCAAGCCGTATTGCGTCGTTTTAAGCGAATCATGCGTTTATCGCTTCAGCTATTCGGCTGAATATCAGCACCCGTCTCTATTCTAACACCAGGTATGCCCGTCGTAACAAGGTAAAGTCGCGCGAGCGGCTATTAGAATAGGCAAAGAATCGCGCAGCCCGCGCTAAGGACGTGACGACGCCTGGTCGGCGCGCTCTTCATCTACAGTGTCCACTTCCGCCAGCTCGCCATCATGCGTCAGGCGTAAACGGCGCGGCTCATAGTTATCCAATTCGTAGACGTCGGCATCGTCATCGCCAGCGCTCTCGTAGACGAGGCCATAATCAGTCTCCGCCCGCATGCGCGCCAGCCGATACTTGCGTTCAACCTCGGCTGCGATCGCGGCCTCGCGTTTCTCCGCGCCCGCGCCATGCTCATTATGATAGCTGAGGACATGAGATATCATGCCGATGCCCCAGCCCCCCGTGACAAAGAGCGGCCAGGGAAAGCTTCCCGCGCTGAACAAGAATATCGCCCACAGCATGAGATTGACAATTAGGTAGGCGACCAAGTGTGCGATGAGCCCGGTCCGTTCTTCGTACTTTTCTTCCACCTTGCGGCGGATGTCTTTTTCAATGTCTTCGTTTTTCTTGCGATTCATTTTCAGTCCTTATGCTCGCGCCGCGGCCTAGTGTCGGGATCGCTCCTGCGCGACTTCCAGATCCTCCAGGCTCAGCGCCCCCTCAAGCTGGCCGTCGTCATCTTGCGCTTGATCGCGCGAGGCCTTCCGAAGTTCCTGCTGACGCCGTTCCCGGCGCAATTCGCGCACCAGCTGCTGCTCGATCTTGGCCTCCCGCCGTCCGCTGGAAACGCGATAGGCGAATAAATAGCGCAGGATATGCGCCACCAGGCCGATGCCCCAGACGCCGGTGTAGGTCGCCTGACCCTGCCAATTAGCCCAGTCTATGATCTCCCCCGGATTGATGATGGACAAATTCAGAAGAAACATCAGGCTGACGATGCTTACAAACAGCGCGAGATGCTGCCAAACCAGCCGGCGGTTCTTCAGCTTGTCGTCTTGCTGCAAGCGAATCAGGACTTCTTGCTCGGCGGCGTCCTCGGGCGCTGTCCGCTGCAACTGCCGGGCAATGCGCGCCTCAGTTTCCGTCTCGTGATTGTCGCGGCCTTTGCCATGCAGAAAATGATAGCGGATGAAATGCAAAGCGCCGGTCGCGGCCAGGACGACCAACGCCAAAATGCTGTCATGGAAACCGGAGTTACTGAATCTAGTCGCCCAAATATGCGAAAGATTGTAAAGCAACAGCACCGCCCCGACCAAGACCAGCAGCAAGTGAAAGGCGACTGCGCCGCGGGCGCGGAACTTCAACTCCACTTTCTCGCGGATATCTGACCTGGCCGCGGGTTTGAATTTGTGCTTGATCGTCATGCCTGTCCTGTTCCAGCTTGCGCGCTGTCGCTCCGCTCGTCGACCAAAAACTCGAATTCGCCCTCGTCGTTGAGCCACCCGCGACCGTCGCCCAATTCAGGCGCGTTGGTCGCGACCACTCCAGCGGCGGCTTCATAGCCGGCTCGGCGTTCGCGACTGCGCTGGCGCGATCGATGCCACGCCCGCTCGACCTCCGCGTCGATCTTCAGCGCCCGCCCTGCCGACGTTCGGCCGTGCACGAAGAAGAAACGGCAGAAGTGCAGCGCGAAGGCGATGAAGAACACCGTCGCGGCGCGGGATACATTGTCGCTGAATTCGAAAGGGATGAGCCAATCATTCCAAGCGATTATGCTGAAAAGCAGCGCCGACGCCATTCCATGCGCCACCACCAGCCGGCGCGCCGTAATGCGCTTGCCGATGCGATCTTCAATCAGAATTTCTTCCTCTTCGTCCAGCGCCGTACGCTCCAACTGATCGTCGATGGCGCGCTCGATTTCGTCTGCGCGGCGAGATGCGCCCGGTCCGCAGCGATAGAAATAACGCAAGCCATGCAGAATCAGCGGAATCGTCCACCAGCCGCCGAGAACCGTCAAGTCTCGCAAATTCATCAACCAGGGCTGGGCCGTCAGAACAATGAGAGCGACGGCGATGTAGACCAGGGCATGAAGCAGCAAGTCGCGCCGACCCGCCAGCTTCTTCTCAATGCGATAGCGGATCAGTTGCTCTTCAATTGAATATCGGGGCATATCCACGCGTTGAGCCTTGCGTCAAGCGGTCAGATTATCCTGAAACAGTATGCCCAGTCGCAATTGCACGAGAATACGTAAAGTACGCGCGATTAGTTGTGCCCGCGCTCAACTCGTACCGAAGGTCAAGCCCAGCTCGTTGAGCCAGCGGCGGTAAGCGATGGCCGTCTTGTCGCTGCGCAGGTGCAGTTCAGCTTGCAGGTCAAGCGGCAGCAACTCGGGCCGCTGCGATTGCACAATGGGCAGGTCTTGATAGGCGATCTCATCCTGGAAGGCGCGCAGCGACTCGTCACTGCTGTCGTCCTGCGTCATCACCATCCACATCCACATCAAGGACTTGACTTCTTCTATCGGCGTGACCATCAGCAGTATGGCGAACTTCTCCTCGGCCTCCTTGCGAAAGTAAGCCACCAGCGGACGATGCACCTTGTAGGTATAGCTGACCCAATTGGGAATATGCGAGCCGTCCGGGTTGGGCTGGAAAACGCGGATGTCGGAAGCGGTAACGCCCCTGTCATCAGTGACCACATCGTAGTCGGGGATTTCCGGCCGTTCCTGCGTGCCGAGGATATTCTCATGCACGAAAGGAAAGTGAGCCACATCGAGGAAGTTTTCCACCATGCGCGGTCCGGCCGCCTGGAATTCGTAGGCGCCGCAAAGGATCTTGCGATACGATTCGTCACCCCATTCTTCAAATTCGGGAATGGCGTAAGCCGGCTCGCCCAGGCAGACCCAGACAAAATCGTAGGCGACTGTCGCGTGATAAGTAAAAGCGCGCGCCTTGGTCGGCGGCCGCTGCTCGGGATGCGCCGGGATGCTCACGCACTGGCCGTCGGCGTCATAGGTCCAGCCGTGGTAGGGGCATTGCAGCCTGTCGTCCGGCAGCACTTCTCCCAGCGAGAGACGTGTGCCGCGATGTACGCAGAGGTCCTTCCAGGCGCGGATTTCAGCGCCGGCTTTCCAAATGACAATGTCCTCGCCCAGCAGGCGCGCGCCGGTCACGTTGTTGGACGCTTCCAAAGAAGCCAGCGGCAGCACAGCGTGCCAGTCGTTCAGCAGAATGGGATCCTGAATCATGAGCCCGCCTCCCAAGTGTCCATGCTGTACGGATTATAACATAGCGCGCCGCCTGTCCTGCGATATTCCCAGCGCGCCGCTACGCATCAGGGTGTATACGGACGAGCCGGTGGCTCGCCCTTCAAGTAGCCCTACGGTTTGAGCCGGGCCTTCTGTACCATGATGCAAACGAACAACAAGCAGCCGCGAGGATTGTGACATGAGCCAAATGGAAGGCAAAGCCGCATTGGTCACCGGCGCAGCAGCCGGCATAGGGCGGGCAAGCGCGCTGGCACTGGCGCGGGAGGGCGCGGCGGTATGCGCATCCGACATCAACGCGGAAGGCGCGGAGGAGACCGCCCGGCTGATTAGAGACGGCGGTGGACAGGCGATAGCCCTGGCCTGCGATGTCACTGACCGTTCCCAAGTGCAGGCCACGCTCGCGGCGACTCTGGCTGAATACGGTCGGCTGGATGCCGCTGTCAACAATGCTGGAATCTCCGGGCATTTCTATCAGCGCTTGCACGAAGCCGATGACGAGACCTTCGAGCGCGTGATTGATGTGAACCTGCGCGGCGTCTGGCATTGCATGAAAGCCGAGCTGCCGCCCATGCTGGCGCAGGGAAGCGGCGCGATCGTCAATATCGCCTCGGTGGCTGGCTTGATCGGCGCGCCTAAAGCAGCCGACTACACCGCCAGCAAACATGCCGTGGTCGGCATCACCAAGTCAGCGGCGCTGGATTATGCCAAGAGCGGCATTCGCGTCAACGCCGTCTGCCCCGCCTATACCGATACCGCCATGGTGCAAGGCGCCATCGCCGGCAATCCCGTCATGGCCACAATCATGACTCGCGCGATACCGATGGGCCGGCTGGGCCTGGCGGAGGAAATCGCTGAGGCGGTGGTCTGGCTCTGCTCGGACGCGTCCTCGTTTGTCACCGGGCATTCGCTCGCGCTGGATGGCGGCTTGGTGGCGATTTGAGAATTCTGCTATCGTTGACAGTGTGTCGTCAAGCAGTATACTTAGTGTGCGAGGCGATATGGTCACCGTCTTGTATAAGCAGCGTCATGGCTACGATGTACGGATTTACACGGATGATCATCCTCCGCCACACGCGCATGTTTGGAAGGGAAAGAAGAATCTTAAGATCAGTCTTGTAACGTTCAAAGTGACACTGAATCGTGGATTCAACACCAGAGAGATCGGGCAGATTCGCAATTTGGTAATGGAACACCAAGATCTGCTGCTCCAAGTCTGGTACACCATTCATGAGTAAGGTGAGAGACCAAAATAATCATGACAACAGACGGCAACTTGTATATTGAACCTGTCATACACGATACCCGCAACGAACCCCTGCAAGTATCATTCACGGAAACGCACGCCATGGTCGAACTTGCGGATGGCAGGATAATTGGCGTACCACTGCGTTTTTTCCCCTTGCTAGAGGCGGCCAGCGAGGAAGAGCGCCAAAACTACCAGTTAGGCGCCAGTGATATCTATTGGGAAGATATTGATGACGGCATGGACTTGACGGCGATGCTGTCCGGCCTGTATCTCGTCCCTAGAAAAGACTACCAGGATCACGTGCAAAAGCTGATTGCCGAGCACAAGGCGAAAGCCGCCGCTACTTAACCAGCCCCGCCCGCCGCATATCGGATAAGATCACGCGCTCCCAGGGCCTGTCCGTGTCCACAGGGAAGTAGCGCGCTACCCCACAACTAGACGTCGTATCCTACGTCACTGGTCATTCGCTGACGCTGGATGGCGGCTTGGCGGCAATATAGAATTGCCACACTTCTTGACAAAGTCTTTGCAGCCATTATTCTTGGAGTATGCAGAAGCATGGTCACAATTCTATACCGACAACGGCATGGTTTTGATGTTCGCATATTCACAAGAGAACATGGTCCCGCTCATGTGCATGTATACCGGGGCGAAAAGCGTGTTAAAGTAAATTTGCAGCCCATTCGTTTCTCTCGAAACAAAGGATTCACAAGTCGAGAGTTACGGCAAATCCGAGAATTGCTCAGTGAAAACATGAAGTTGATTCTCCGCGAATGGGAACGGCTTGATCCCGAGAAGCGATAACACAGGAGAACAATGCATCATGAATGAGCCTGTAATCCACGAAACGCGTAACGAGGCTCGGCGGGTGCGATTTACGGAAGAGCACGCGATGATTGAATTGGCCGACGGTCGCTTGATTGGCGTGCCGCTTGATTTCTTTCCCCTGCTCAAAGCAGCTACTGACGAGGAGCGCCAAAACTACAATCTGTATGGCCTCACCATATACTGGGAAGACATTGACGATGGCATGGACTTAACTGCTCTGATATCGGGACTCTACATTGAACCAAGCGAAGAGTATCTGGAAAGCCTACAGGAAATCATCGCCGAGCGTTACGCCGCCGCTACTTAACCAGCCCCGCCCGCCGCATATCGGATAAGATCACGCGCTCCCAGGGACTGTCCGTCTCCACGGGGAAATAGTGCGCGCCGCGGCGCAAGCACTCGTCGCGAATCTCAGATCGCCAGGCGGCCAGCCGCTGCTGATAGATGCCCAGCATGGCGCCGTCAACGGTCACCTCTTGCTGCAATTCCGTCTCCACATCAACCAAGCTGAGATCACCAGCGACCGGCGGCCGCACTTCCTCCGGCGCCAATACGTGAACGAAGGCCACCTCATGCCCGCGGCTCAGCAAAGCGTGCAGCCCGTCCAGATAACCGCCGTCGAGCGAAAACATATCGCTGACCACCAGCGTCAGGCCGGGACGCCGCGCTCGCAGCGCATAGTCCTCCAGCGCGGTGTTCAAGTCGGTAATGCTGGCCGCGGATACATCGCGGATGAAGCGCAGCATGGCGAAGCTGTGGCCGCGACCGCGAACGGGACCAAATGTCGCAGCTTGCCGGTCGTTGATGGCGGTCAAGGTCAGGCGGTCGCCGCTTGTCAGAGACAAATAGGCCAGGCCCGCCAGGACGCGTTTGGCGTAGAGCAATTTGTGCTGGTCGGGCTCGCCTTCGGGTGGGAAGTCCATACTGGCCGAAGCATCCATAATCAGGTGAACCGCCAGGTCTTCTTCATCTTCCAGCAGCTTGATATAGGGACGCTCCAGGCGGGCGTAGATATTCCAGTCCAGCTGGCGCAGGTCATCGCCGGCGACATAGTTGCGATAGTCGGCGAATTCCACGCTGGTACCGCGTTTTATCGAACGGCGGTCGCCTTTGATAGCGCCGGCCCGCACCTTGCCCGCGATCAGCATCAAGGGTTCCAGGCGGCGGCGAATCGCCTCAGGCAGAAGCGCTGGCGTCGTCGGCTCTTGCGCCACCGTCAGTCAGTCCTCTCGTCATCGTCGCTGTCCGACTCACTCAACTGGTCGCCCGGCTCCTCGTCGTCCGATTCAGCGTCGTCTTCTTCGTAATCATCTGCTTCGTCTTCGCTGTCGTCTTCTTCAAATTCGAATTCCAGCAGCGCGACATGGCGCCCGCGGAACATTTCCTTGCGCTCGGTGAAGCCTAGCTTGTTAAAGAGACTGCGCGCGGCGTCGTTCTCCGGTCGATAACGCGCAATCACCATCTCGCTGTTTTCAAAGTCGTGAATCATATCAATGAGTTGGTCGGCCACAGCATAGCCCAGGCCCTGCCTCTGGTGGTCGCGGTCGATGGTCAAGCGGTCGATGATCCACTGGGTGGGATTCTCAGCATGGATCAGCATGACAAAGCCCGCCAGTCGCTCCTGCAAGTAGATGCCGTAGGTCGTGACCGCTGGATGACGCGTCTGCAAATACGTGATGAACGCATTTCGGGTGAAACGGCGCTGCTCCGGCTTGACGCGCAGGGCCGTCAGCGCCATGAATTCGCGCAGTGATGTCAACTCAGTTAGTTTGACGTCCGGCATTTGCGGGCTAGATCCATTCATAGCCGTCTGGGCACAAGACAAGTGTGCCACAAACAGCAAGATAGTCCAGTGATTTTCTTATGGCAAAGCGTCGATTCGCAATTGCCCGCGTCGTTGGACACAACGCTCACGGCGCTCCCATCGGGGACAATCAGAATTCGCTGACAGCTGGCGCCCGCGGCCCGCTTCTCATGCAAGATTATCAACTCCTTGAGAAGATGGCGACTTTCAACCGCGAGCGCGTGCCGGAACGGGTCGTGCATGCGAAAGGATCCGGCGCCTACGGTACCTTGAGCGTGACAAATGACATCACGCAATACACGAAGGCGAGCGCGGCGCCGCGGACGCGGAACGCGATGTGCGCGGTTTCGCCGTGAAGTTCTACACCGAAGAAGGCAATTGGGATATGGTTGGCAACAATACCCCGGTCTTCTTCGTGCGCGACCCCTACAAATTCGGCGACTTCATCCACACCCAAAAGCGCGACCCAAGGACCAATATGCGTTCGGCGACTGCCATGTGGGATTTCTGGTCGCTTTCCCCCGAAAGCCCGCATCAGGTGACCATCCTGATGGGCGGACTCGGCGAAGACTCCCGTTACAATGAGCCGCCGCTCAAAGTCTCCGGTGATGCCGACCGCTATGATCATCGCGATGGCAATGACGATTATGCCCAGCCGGGCAATCTATTCCGCCTGATGAGCGCGGAGCAGAAAAGGCAGCTATTCAGCAATATCGCTGAAGCGATGGCCGGCGTGCCGGAACGTATCAAAGCGCGCCAGTTGGCACATTTCTATCAAGCCGACCCGGCCTACGGCAGTGGCGTGGCGGCGCTGCTGGATCTGGACATGCAAGCGATCGCTCCCGTGGCGAGCCTGTCACTGGAAGAATTGTTCCAGAGGACCAGCGAAGCGAATTACGCCGGCTTGCCAACTGAATCGAGCTTGCCGGCGGCCGGCGCCTAATCTCGCCTTTATTGAGTTAGCGCGTCAAGCACAATCTGAATCGGATGCCGCGCCGCAAAACCGGCGTCGTGGATTTGAGCGCGGCACGAGGTGCCCGGCGCCGCAATGATGGCATCGGCATTAGCGCGGATCGTCGGCAGCAAGCGATCTTCGGCGATCTTCATGCTCAGCTCGTAATGCTCGTAGCCGAAGCTGCCCGCCACGCCGCAGCAGCCGGTATTCATCTCCTGCACATCGGCGTCGGGGATTGAGCGCAGCAAGCGAAGCGTGTCCGCCGTGCCCCAGAGCGCTTTCTGATGGCAGTGCCCGTGCAATAAAATCCGCGGCGATTGCAACTGCCATGCAAGCGAATCGTGGCTCTGCGCCAGCGCTTCGGCGAAAAACGCTTCGGCGCTGACGCAGCGCTCGGCCACTGATTGCGCGGCTGCCCGGTCCTCCGGCGCCACCAGCGTCAGATAGTCATCGCTGAAGGCGCTCAAGCAGCTCGGCTCCAGAAATACCAGCGGAGCCTCGCGATGCGCCCCCTGCAAACCCTGCACATTGGCGCGCGCCATTTGCTTCGCGTTGTCCAGCAGGCCCTTGCTGATAGCCGGACGACCGCAGCAGGCTTGGCCGGGCAGGCGCTGTACATTCAGGCGCAGGCCGAGCCGCTCCGCCAGCGCCATTGCTGCTTGCCCGACTTGCGGGTGATTCCACTCGGTGAAGGTATCGACGATCAATAGGGCATCGGGCGCGGCGTGCTGGGGATAGCTTTCGGCCGAAAAGCGCCGCTCGGCGAACTGCGGCAGCGGACGATCAGTTGGAATGCCCAGCAGACCGGCGCCCCACTTGCCTAGCGAGTGATTCATTACCAGATTGCTGAGCCGCGGCAGCGCCCCCGCCACTTGGTTGAGCCGATGAATATTGCCGAATACGCGCGTGGCGATGTCAAGGCCGTGCCGGTCGTGCCAGGTCGCCAGGAATTCGCTCTTGAGCTTGGCGATATCCACCGACGAGGGGCATTCGCTGGCACAGGCCTTGCAGCTCAGGCACAGGTCTAGCACCGACTTCAGCGCCGGATCGCCCAGGTCTTCGGGCAGCGCGCCGCTGATGGCCGCCCGCAGGGCATTGGCGCGCCCGCGCGTCGAATGCGCTTCGTCCAGCGTCGCCTGATACGAGGGACACATCGTGCCGTCGCCCTCCTTGCGGCAGACGCCGGCGCCATTGCACATCTCGACCGCGCCAGCGAAGCCATTGTCGGCCGACCAATCGTAGCGTGTCGTCACATTGATGACTTCGTAATCGGGCGAATAGCGCATGAGCTCGGCGCTGTCCATCGGCGACGAATCAATGATCTTGCCCGGATTCATCATATTGTCCGGGTCAAAGGCCCGCTTGACCGCCCGAAAGGCATCCATCAGCTCGGGCCCGAAGAGGTATTCGCTGAATTCGCCCCGCACCAGCCCCTGACCATGCTCGCCAGTGATGGCGCCTTGATATTTCTTTACCGTTTGCGCCACCGCGTCGGCGATGGCGCGATACTGACCGCGTCCCTTGAGCGTCTTGAGATTGATCAGCGGACGGATGTGCAGGCAGCCAGCGCTGGCGTGGGCGTAAATGGCGTAGGTCGTGTCGTTGTCGTGGATGATGCGCTCGACATCGCTGATGTAATCGGCCAGGTTCTCCACAGGCACCGCGCCGTCCTCGATGAAGGAGACCGGCTTGGCCTCGCTGCGTTCGCTCATCATCAAGCCTAAGCCGGCTTTGCGCACGGTCCAGACATCATCTTGCTGCGCCGGCGTCTCGGCGATGGTGACTGCCCCGCGGAATCCCAGCCGCCGCAGATGCGCCTTCAGGTCTTTGATCTTGGCGCTCAACTCCGCTTCCGAGCCGACGAATTCCACCACCAGGATCGCCTCCGGATCGCCGTCGACGAAAGTCAGCCGGTCACGATAACCGGCGGCGGCTCGCGTCTTGTCCAGCAGGAACTTGTCCATCAATTCGATGGCGGCCGGCTCGAGTTCCAGAATACGCGGCGTAGCCTCCAGCGAAGCGCGCAATGTGTCGAAGTGCGCCAGCGCCAGCCGTTTGCGCTCGATTCTAGGGCGCTCGACCAATTGCAGCTCGGCCCGCACCACCGTCGCCAGCGTGCCTTCCGAGCCGCAGAGCAGCCAATTCAAATTCACATCGTCCGGGTCGATCTTGTCCAGCGCATAGCCGGCGACCGTGCGCCAGGTCCGTGGGTAGCGCGCTTCAATCTGCGGCGCATGCTCGGCGACCTGGTCGCCGACGACGCTGCGGATGCGATTCAATTCGGCGGTCGACTGGTCCAGCCAAACGAGATCGCCGGACGCCGTCACCACTTGCAAGCGCGCCACATGATCGGCGGTCATGCCGTAGCGAATGCTGTGCGCGCCGGTGGCGTTATTACCGATGACGCCGCCGATCGCGGCTCGCTCGGCGCTGGCGGGGTCGGGCCCGAACATCAGATCCAGCCCGGCCAGTTGCGCGTTCAGCGTACCCAGGATCAGGCCCGGCTCGACATCGACCGTGCGCGTCTCGGCATTGACGCCGCGAACGCGGCGCATGTGCCGGGTGAAATCCATGATGATCGCTTCGCCGACCGCCTGCCCGGCCAAGGCGCTGCCGCCCCCGCGCGGCAAGACCGGGACGCCGTAGGACCGCGCTACCTCGTGCACGGCGACCACATCACCGGCGTCGCGCGGGTAGGTCACGGCCAAGGGCATGATTTGATAATTGCTGGCGTCAGTGCTGTAGAGCAGGCGCGTCATGCGGTCGGCGGCGGCCTGATCGCGCCCGACAGCGCCTTGCAGATCATGCAGTATCTCGTTGATTTGCATGATGGGGATTATAACCCGGCAGTGGCAGGATAGAATGCGGGATTCTTATAGCTTCTCGCTGACGGACTAACCTCTCGGCCCCTGTGATGCCTCACAATCTGATTCAGGGGACCGCGACTTGGCTCAAAGGCTGAAACTCGGAGCGGCCCTGGGCCTCATCCAACCATAAGCGCCGCTCCCCAGTCTCGCTATGGTATACAATTGCCACAAGTTCAAAATCATCGGATTCCACCATAGAGACATCAATGAAGAACATGCGCAGTTTTTCGGGATGCACAAGTGGCAAATCAAGTTGCGCGACTTTCTCACGTTTCGCCGACAGCAGTTGATACGACATCTTGTATGGCTCGGTCTTGACATCTTTCGCCGCCGTCCACTTGTCCATGATGTACACCCTCTTGTCGGACGCGTCCATTCTCAGGCCAAAGAACTCATAATTGATGATCTCGCCGCGGTAGCTCGAAACCAGTCTTGGCGAGACGCACTCCAGCGCTTTCCACATATACTGGTCAACTACTGTGAAAGGACCAATTGGCAGGTTGTCACAGAGCTCGTAATTGTGCCGCACAAGTAAATCTTCGACTTCCTCCCGTCGCTCCGCGCTTGTCAGTCGAGGCTGAGAGTATAGCCATATTGAAGGCTCAGTCAGCGCGGAATCACGGATCTTACCAGCCACAAGTGCGAAGTCGGCAGAAGCGAACTGAACTATGCCACGCCGCTCAAAATAATGTTCGAACTGCGAATAATCAATATACTGCGGGAAGTAATGTTTGCCAGTGAAAAACAAAGCTACATCGTGCATGTGCGAAACAGAATGCCCCAAAAGCAGCGGTTTTGGATTCTCCTGCAGCACCATCCGCGAGATATTTTGTGTTGGCGGCGCAGAGTGGAACTCGAATATGAAGGGGGTATACCGCCACGGCGCGCCAGACGCGTGGAAAACCAGACCGCCGAGAACCCAGCACAACACCAATATCAATAGCCACCGGTTCAATCGGTAGTAAGCGTATAATCCGTTTACTACGAGCAAGACGAAGGGTAGCAAATTGGCAAGATGATAATTCATGGCTTCGACTTCGATCCAGGACGTAAACTGCCCAATAAAGGCAAGCACCGTCAGATAGAGTACGGGCAAGAGCAGCCAAGTCTTGAATGTGATTTTCCGTTTCCACAAACCCGTGAGCAGGCCCCCAAAAGCCAGCAGTAGCAGCAGACTCTGCCCGTTGGTATTGGCCGTCAGCCAGACATGAAGCGCCATAAGACCATTAACAGACATCGCCGTGCGATCGTCAGCCAATATTCCGACCACTGAAGTCATCGGCAGTATATTGGGGACCATAAAAATCACAGCCAGGATTATGGTTGTGCTAACTGACAGCCACCGGAGATTCTTGGGCGCAAATAGCAAGTGATACAGGCCCAAACTGAGGAGAAATACCGCGCAGAAGAGATGCGTGTTCAGCAGCCAATACACCGCCGCTCCGAGAAACAAATAATCGCGTTGCTTGACTTGCCCTTGTTGATGCACAATCCGCAAATACAGCCACAGAACAAGGCCGGAGCTTAATGGCAGCACGGTATACATGCGCATATAGGGATAAAAGTAATTGTAGAAGGCAATACTAGCGATCAGGATTAGCGCCATCAAGCCTGCGACAGGCGCCACAAAATCCCGAGCCACCCGATAGACTAGCCCCAAATACATCAATCCAGCAAAGATGCTAAAGACCCGCCCCAGCTCCACTTCCCAGCCAGTCAAACTGCCCCATGCGCTCAACAGCAAGACATAACCCGGCATGTGATCAGGCGTAATACGCTTCACCGCGTCAACAACTTCCGCCGGTGAATAGGGACCATCCTCCAACCAACCTGCGGTATGCATCGTAAACCACTCATCGAAGTAAGGTGGAAAAGCGTTAATCTCCGGGATGCTCAACGCGGCGACCAGCATGAGTATCGGCAAAGCCCATGCCCAGTGGCTCAATATGTCGCGCCGCCTGCCTGCCAAGATCGTCATTTCTCGCATGCCGTTTTCGCCCAACCCGACGCGCCTGTCAGGTCCGCGCCGCCGCAAGTATCCTGTACAATTCTACCACTGTGAGATTTTCGCAAGCGCGGAACGATAAGTCAGTTTGCCATGAAATATGCGGGCGGCACGCCCGCAACTCACATGTGAAGGGGCGATTAAACGTTACTCAAATCCACCTTGAGCGCGCGCAGCTGAGCGACGCAAGCCCGCACCGCCTCGTCCGAAGCCGACAGGAGCGGCGCGCGCACGCCGCCCACCAGCAGACCGCGCGCCGCCATAATGCCCTTGACGACCGGCAGCCAGCCGGCGCTCGCCACCACTGCGCTCACGGCCTGCTGCTGTTGCTGCAGCTGCCGCGCCCGCGCCCAATCGCCAGCGCTGAAAGCCTCATAAATGCCGACGATGACCTCGGGAATATAGTTGAGACTGCCGGAAACTGTGGCGTCCAAGCCCATCGCCAAGCCGGCCAGAATCAATCCGTCCGGACCGATGCAGGTATTGAAGCGCCCGTCCTGCAAGTGATTGGTGGCGAACATCGCCATCAAGTCGCCGCTGCTGTCCTTGAGCCCGACACAATTTTCATAGCGCCGCGCCAGGCGGGTCACCAGCGCCGCCGACAAGCGATTTTTCGCCATCGCCGGCAAGTTGTAAAGATAAATCGGGAAGTCGGGCGCCGCAGCGTAGATCGCGCCGTAGTGAGCTTCAAGCGCCTCTTCGTCCAGCGGGAAGTACCAGGGCGTGATCACGGACGCGGCCGTCGCGCCGATGTCGCGAGCATGCCGAGTCAGCTCGATGGTTTCGCCGGTTGTGATGGCGCCGGTGTGGATGATGACCGGCACGCGCCCGGCGACCGCTTCGACCGTGGCGGCGGCGACAGCTTTGCGCTCGTCAGCAGAAAAAAGCGGACCCTCGCCGGTCGTGCCCAGGGGGTAAATGCCGGCGACGCCTTTGCCAATGAGGAAGTCGACCAGCGGACGAATCATTTCCGGATGGATGTCGCCGTTTGCTTTGAGCGGGGTCACCGTCGGGCAGATGACGCCGCGAATGGGTTGGTATGTCATGGAATTGTAGACTGGCTCTGGCCGGATTCGGTACTCGCCGGCTCTGTGCCAGTTTCTATAGCAGACGGTTCTATACCGCGGCGCGGCGGATAGATGCCCATTCGACCTTCAATATTTGCCAGCCGCTCGCGCACATCAATGAGATGACCCGTGATGTCGTAGGCGCGCTGCTCATTCTTGCGATCCAACTGGTCGATCCGAGCGTCTTGCGTGTCAGATCTGGCGTCAATTCTGTCGAAGCGGGCATCTACATTGTCGAAGCGGGCATCAATTCGGTCAAATCTGGCATCCTGCGCGTCAAATCTGGCTTCAAACTTGGCATCCTGCGCGTCAAATCTAGCATCAATATAACGGTAGATTTCATTGCTTTTCTCGTCTAATGCATCACGCAATTCCTGGCGCATCTCCTTGCGCTGTTCGCTCCGTGACTGGATTATCCAGTAGCGCACCAATACCGGAACGACCACCAGCAACACTACATCGGAAATGCCAGCGCTAGACAACTCTTTAACCAGACCCAATAGATCCATTACACGACTACCCGCGGCGACCTTCGATACCTGCCGTGATTATACCACTCTACTGCGCCCTGCCGCTAGAATTTTGCGTTGGGGCAAACAGGCGCCGAGATATTGCATTTCAGCAGCGCCCATCTCAGCCGCGGCGCCGGGATTGTGACGCGGGTCTCAGATGTTTCGCCAAGTCGATGATTCCGGATGGCGCGAGCGGGCTCACCGTCGGGCAGATGACGCCGCGGATAGGTTGAAATGTCATGAGCCTTCTCTTCGCTACGATCTGATGCGCTGTGGCGCTGCGTCTTGGCAGCTAACTATATCGATTTCGGACATCAGAGGCAATTCGATCTTTGTTTTCCGCGCCAATGTCGCTGGTTCGCTGGTTGACGTTCGTACCTCATCAACTGGGGCAGGCGCCTTTCCGTATGTGAAGGCAAATTTTGTTCTTAATCTAAGTCGCGTTATACTATAGGGCTGGATCGTATTCGTCCTCTCACACGGTAGCTACAATCTGGCAAATTCGAGTGCCAGGCCGGTTGCTTTTACAGTGCCAGGTCTGTGAGTATATAAGAGGGACTGAACCATTATTCCCGTCTCTATTTATGGAAAGGTTGCCTATCAGAATCTGTAGCCATAACAAGAATGAGTCAAACATACTAAGCTACCGAATCGGAGAAACAATGATGTTGAAGAAAACCCTAGTATTTCGCTCAATCGTGATATTGTGCAGCCTGTTGCTGCTGATTGGCGGCGCTTCGGCGCAAGACGCGATCACGCTGCAATTCTTCTACCCGGTCGGCGTGGCCGGCCCGCTGGCGCAAGCCATCGACAGCTATGTCGCCGAGTTTAACGCAACGCACGATCATATCCAGGTCGAGCCCGTTTTCACCGGCGGTTACTCGGAAAATATGGCTCGCGCGACCGCCGCGATTCTGTCCGGTCAGCCGCCTGATGTCGCCATCTTGCTGGGCATTGACATTTACACATTGATCCAACTGGAGGGTATCATCCCGCTGGATGACTATATCGCTTCCGACGAAGGCCTGGACATTGACGATTTCTTTGAAGCCTTCATGGCCAACAACATCGCCGACGGCCAAGTCTGGAGCATTCCCTGGCAGCGGTCGACGCCGATTTTGTACTACAACAAGGATGCCTTCGCTGAGGTCGGGCTTGACCCGGAGACACCGCCCGCAACGTGGGATGAATTGGTGGAATTCGGCAAGCAGCTTGTTGTGAAAGATGGCGACAATGTGACTCGCTGGGGCGTAGAAGTGCCAACGTCATTCTGGATTTTCGCCAACTTTGCCATCCAGGCCGGGCAGCATATCGGCTCCCTTGGAGACGATCCCTGCGCTGTCTATCTGGACACGCCGGAATCTATAGAAGCGCTGGCTTTCCTGCGCAGCCTGCAGACAGAGGGCATCATGCCTGATGGCGCAGTCGCCTGGGGCACGGCGCCGGCCGACTTTATCGCTGGTGCTTCGGCGATGATCTATCACTCCACCGGCAGCCTCAGCACACTCTTGGCTAATTCACCCTTTGAAGTAGGCACTGCCTTCATGCCCGCCGGCGAAGCAGGTTACGGCGCCAATGTCGGTGGCGGCAACTACTACATCATGAAAGACATCGACAAGGAACGCCAGGACGCTGCTTGGGAATTCATCCGTTGGATGGTGCGTCCGGAGCAAATCGGCCAATGGGGCATCGACAGCGGCTATGTCGCGCCGCGCAACGCCGCCTGGGAAGTCGATCCTTTGAAGAGCTATGCCGCTGAAGTGCCGCAAGCCTCCACTGCCCGCTTCCAGCTTCCGTATGCCGTCAAGGAATTCCCGGCAACATACGGCGGCCAGGAAATCCAGGTCATAACCACGCAAGCGATTGAAGCGGTCAACACCGGTGAACTATCGCCCGAAGACGCGGCGGCGGCAGCGCAAGAGCGCGCCAACGATGTGCTGACACAGAACGGCTGCGAATTGGAATAGCATACGTTGAAATCAACGTACAATCAGCTTGACCTCGAAAAACGAAAAGGCGAGGGAAGCGGGAAGTCGTCCCGCTCCTTCACCTTTTCCATGTCATTGGGCAGCGGCGCGGTCGCTTACCTCTTCCTGCTGCCATCGCTTATATTCCTGACGGTCTTCACGCTCTGGCCCATCGTCTCGGCCATAAGGACCAGCTTCCATGCGCGCCGGGGACGCAACCAGGTCTTTGTCGGCATGGACAACTACGAGCGCATATTCTCCGACCCGCTCAGCCAGCAAGTTATCCAAAACACGGTGGCTTATGTAACGATAGGCCTGTTGCTGTCTGTCATTGGCGGGCTGCTGCTGGCGATCCTGATGAACCAGGGCTTGCGCAATATCGGTTTCTTCCGCTTTCCCTTCCTGGCGACAATTGGACTGCCGATGGTGAGCGTCGCCTCAATCTGGCTATTCTTGTATAGTCCGCGCGTTGGGCTATTTAACGAGATTCTGGGCGGCTTGGGTTTGCCGCGCTCCAACTGGCTGAGCGATCCTGATTTGGCGCTGCCGGGCTTGTTCGTGGTCTATTTGTGGAAGCAACTCGGTTATTTTGCGCTTTTCTATTTGGCGGCGCTGCAATCCCTGCCCGGCGATGTGCTGGAAGCGGCCACGCTGGATGGCGTTACCTTTTGGCAGAAGCTGCGTCATATCATCTGGCCGCTAGTATCGCCTACAACTTACTTTGTTTCTACTATTGCAGTCCTGAATTCCTTGCAACAAGTGGATCATGTTTTTGTGTTGACGCTGGGCGGGCCCAACAACGCCAGCAATATGGCGCTCTATTACGTATATGAGCAAGGATTCAAGTGGTTCAATACCGGGGTGGCCGCGGCCATGACCGTTGTCCTGCTGGCCGTGCTGCTGACTATGGCCATGCTGCAGTTTGTCTACCTGGAGCGCCGCGTTCACTATCAATAAGCTAGCTGCGAGTCTGTTTATCCAATGACCGGCAAGAAGCGAACCTGGCGCGAGACCCTGCCTATTGTGGTGCTGGCTGTCTTCGGGCTGATTTGGATGGTGCCGCTGTTTTGGACGCTGCTGGCCGCCTTCGTTCCAACCACCGAGCTTTTGAATGGCTCGCCGCTGGTTTGGCTGCAGAGCTTGCACCTGGGCGCCTTTGCCGAAGCCTGGGATGTCGCGCCCTTCCCGCGCTTTTATCTCAATACCGTCATCTGGGTATTCGGGCTGCTGGCGCTGCAGCTAGTCACGGTTTCATTGGCGGGTTTTGCCCTGGCGCGCCTGGACTTCCGCGGTAAGGACCAAGTCTTCTTCCTCTTCCTCACCCAGCTCATGGTGCCGGCCACAGTGCTCATCCTGCCCAATTATCAGACGCTGGTAACCCTGGGCTGGCTGGATACCTACCAGGGCATGATGGCGCCCTATATCGCTTCGGCCTTTGGTACTTTCCTGATGCGCCAGGCCTTCAAGCAAGTGCCAAAAGAACTGGAAGAAGCGGCGCGCAGCGACGGCGCAAGCTGGCTGCAAGTGCTGTGGCACGTCTTCCTGCCGGTCACGCGCGCGCCCCTGCTGGCCTTCAGCATCGTCTCGATCACCTACCACTGGAACGAATTCCTCTGGCCCCTGCTGATCACCAGCAGCGTGGAGACGCGTCCGCTGACGGTGGGGCTGGCGCTGCTGGTTCAGTCATCGGAGATCGGCGCGCAGTGGGACCTGCTGTCCGCCGGCACGCTGATTGTGGCCGTGCCTATCTTGATTCTCATCGCGCTGGTGCAGAAACAGTTCACCAACAGCTTCCTGAGCTCGGGGATAAAGTAGGGCTAAGGACCTGAGCTGAGTGCGGGCGGTTGAGGCTGCGCTTAACAAGCCAGTAGGGCATGGGCTCGGAGAGAATCATCCGCTCGGACCGCTTTCAGGGAAGTACTCGCGTATTGTTTCAAGCATACCTACTAAGCCCTTATCTCTTTCAAGAGATCCGGTAAAACCTGGCGCGTACATGAAGTCGCTCTTTGCATTTTCCAAATGCAGTATTTCCTTACCAGACTCTATTCTGGCAATGTATTTCTCCACACCTTCACGTATCTTCCGGAATAGCGATGGCATGTGGCAAGTGAAGCCGGCAATTTCACGCACATTGTTCTTCCAATCTTCGCTTTCAAGATCGTTTGCATAGTAGGAAAAATCTCCCAGAACTCGGTGCGTATCCTTATAGAAATCTACTCTGCCGCTCACAATGGAATGTGCGATGTCGCATCTAAGTCTGTCATACAGAAATCCGGCGTGATCTACGAAATCCGACGTTACCATCATGTCCTCAGAAATCAAATCGAGTTTGTAAATGCCGTACACATATAGATACTTTTTACCCTTAAGATTCCAATCTGTAACTGTGGGTGACGAGCCATTTTCCCCATGGCATCTGGCTATGAATTCCGGCACGCTATTGAGGATACTTAGAGAGGAAGAATAAGCCGCCGACTTACTCAACCTGCTACTGTCAGCAAGTTGAAGCAGCGCATCAACTGGGGCAAACACCAGATCCTCAAATAGGTATTTAATTGCTGCTAAGTCCAGCCTGTCACAATCTTTAATCTTGAGAGCCACACTGGGATTCCTCTCCCTACAATATCGTGCAAATTCGCCAGTTAGCTTACGCATCGCGTTACTCTAACCCCCAATCAATTCCTGACACTCCGGCGAATGGAAATAGTCGCGCACCCACTCGGCTTTGTCGCGCGCTTTGTCTTGCGCCCGTTTCGCCTCTTTCTCATCTTTCATCCAGCCTACCGCCTTTTTCTTGTTTTCTCGCATCAATCCGCGCAAGGTTAGATTATCGCGCTTTCGTCGATTGCAAGGTCCGCACAACAAGACACGATTGAGAATGTGATTCTCACCTCGATCTGACTTGGGCGTGATATGGTCGAGTTGCAAAAATTCTCGCTCTAATACGCGGCCACAGCCGGCGCAGACGACCCCAAACATATTTCTTTGCGCGTCTACCAAGATGTTCATCATGCCCTTGTGCGTGATTTTCTGCCAAGGTAAGTCCGGTCGCTGGATCTTCAGCCGCAAGATTGGCGCGGCGATTTCATTATCGTCTGTGCGGATTGGTGGCAGGGTTTCGTACTGTACTTGAGGTAAGGTGACATGATGTCTATCATCTGTTCGCAAAATCGTATCGCGAGTCATTCGGTCGAGTACTTGCTCTCTCGCTCCGTCCCAAATATCCATCCCTATCCAGTGCCGTTTAAGTCTCTCAGCTGCAATTGGCGTTGTAGCGCAACCACAGAACGGATCGAGAACGAAATCACCCTCGTTGGTGCTAGCAGCGATGATGCGTTCGTACAAAGCTAGCGGCTTCTGTGTGGGATAGCCTGTCGACTCTCCTTGTTGCCCTCTGCCCTTCCGTTTTATGGGCGCGATATCACTCCACCAGTCCGGCATATTTGTGCCCTTATTTCGATCTAGCCATATCATCGAAAGATCATCAGGAACTGATTTCAAAGCCTTAAACACGCCAGGATTTGTTCTCTTGATTTCCGCATAGCTGATTTGTCCATTGGCATCAAAGTACTTCTCGTAACGCTTTATAGTCGATGGCGACAGTGGGCCTTTGGGGATATCGCCGTCTTTTCTCGACTTGTGATCCTTGGCGTACCAGAAAATGATGTCGTGAGTTCGCTTGTAGTGAGACGAATTTCTGCGCCCGGCAGGGTCGATATAACACCACACAATTTCATTGATGAAGTTTCGCCAGCCGAAGATCGCGTCTAACAGCGACTTAAGATAATGACTTGCCGTAGGATCACAATGAAGATATAAACTGCCGTCGTGTCGCAATACGCGATGCATCTCCATGAGCCGAACGCCCTGCCAGCACAAGAAGGCGGCCATCCCATCGCCGTATGCGGCTCGCGCGGCTGTAATGACCTCCCAAACAGCGGGCCAGTCATCAATAATACTATCTTGCCAATCCTCATGAATGTCTCGTTCCCACGACCATCTATCTTGAAATTTCGCTCCAGACGCCAGGCTGTCCGGTGTAGCGTGGAAATCGCGATTCTTGTTAAAAGGGGGATCGGTTGCTATCAGATGAACGGTTTCGCTGTTCATCCCGCGAAGAAAATCTAGGTTGTCGCCGTGATACAACGTGCGGTTCTTGAAGTTCTGCTCTGCCATAAGGTAGCGCTTCCGCTGTCTTAGACTCTAACAATTCCATCGTCAATATATCGGCTTAGCCATCGACTTACAAGCTATGTCATCTTTGTGCCCTTCGTGTCTTTGTGCACTTTGTGGAATAATCTCTGTGCCCTCTGAGTCTCTGTGGTGAATCTCCCCGCCGGTTACGCTACAATACGCCCAGCAATCGCCAAGCACCTAAAGGAGCCCCCCATGCCCAGCAGCAACGGCGTCCGCGCCGCCCTCAACCAGCGCAGCCGCACTCTCGTCCATGGCGCCGAACGCGCCGGCGCCCGCGCCATGCTCAAAGCCGTCGGCTACAGCGATGAGGACCTGGCAAAACCCCTCATCGGCGTGGCAAACACCTGGACCGAGATCGGCCCCTGCAACTTCCACCTGCGCAAGCTGGCGGTCGATGTCAAGCGTGGCATCCGCGCCGCCGGCGGCACGCCCTTCGAGTTCAACACCATCAGCATCTCGGACGGCATCACCATGGGCACGGAGGGCATGAAAGGCTCGCTCATCAGCCGCGAGGTCATCGCCGACAGCATCGAGCTGGTGGCCATGTCGAATATGCTCGATGGCGTGGTGGCGCTCTCCGCCTGCGACAAGACGATTCCGGGCACCATCATGGCGCTGATTCGCCTCGATCTGCCCTCGCTGATGCTTTACGGCGGCACGATTTATCCTGGCGTGCACAAGGGCCGTGATATCGACCTGGTCAACGTCTTTGAAGCGCTGGGGCAATTCCAGGCCGGGCAGATCAGCTATGAGGAGCTGATGGACGTGGAGAATGTCGCTTGCCCCGGGCCGGGCGCTTGCGGCGGCCAATTCACCGCCAACACCATGGCTATGATCAGCGAAATCATCGGCATCTGCCCCATGGGCATGGGCGATGTGCCCGCCGAAGACCCCGAGAAAGAGACCGTGTCCTATCAAGCCGGCGAGATGATGCTCGACATTCTGGAGCGGAACATCCGCCCCTCCGACCTGGTGACGCGCCGCTCGCTGGAGAATTCTTTGGCCGCCTCGGCCGCCACCGCCGGCAGCACCAACAGCATCCTGCACTGCCTGGCTTTCGCCCGCGAAGCCGGCATCGACTTCACGCTGGACGATATCGAAGCCATCAGCCGCCGCACGCCCATCATCGGCGATATGCGCCCGACCGGTCAATATGTGGCGCTCGACCTCTTCAAAGCCGGCGGCGTGCCCATTCTAGTGAACCGGCTGATAGACGGCGGCTACATGAGCGGCGATACGCCAACGGTGACAGGGCAGACGCTGGCGCAAGCCTGTGCTGACGCGGTCGAGACGCCTGGCCAAGGTGTCGTGCGCGATATCGATAAGGCCATCAAGCCCAGCGGTGGCCTGGTCGTGCTGCGCGGCAACCTGGCGCCCGATGGCGCGGTGGTCAAGCTCAAGGACACGCCGTCGCCGCTTACTGGTCCGGCGCGCGTCTTCGATACCGAAGAGGACGCTTTCGAAGCCGTCTCCAACCGGCAGATCGTGGCCGGCGATGTGCTGGTCATCCGCTACGAAGGTCCCGTTGGTGGACCGGGCATGCGCGAGATGCTGCAGATCACGGCGGCGCTCTACGGGCAAGGGCTGGGCGATAATGTCGGGCTGATTACCGATGGACGCTTCTCCGGCGGCACTCGCGGCTTGATGATCGGCCACACAGCGCCGGAAGCAGCGGTCGGCGGACCCATCGCCCTGCTGCAAGAAGGCGACATGATCACAATTGACGTGTCGCAGCGGCTGCTGCAAGTCGATCTCAGCGATTCCGAGCTGGCCGCGCGGCGGGCCGCGTGGAGCGCGCCCGAGCCGAACTACAGCAAAGGCGTCATGGCCAAGTACGCGCGGCAGGTCTCGCAGGCGAGCGACGGCGCTGTGACAGGGGCGTAACTAACCAACGATAGAATCGCAACGGCGGATGGACACGCACTATTCATCCGCCTCCTTAGAACTTGTGTTTCAGTCCCTTCTTTGAGAAAATGCGTTGTCACTGACGAAGGGAGTGAAGCATGCTCTACTGTTTTCTGGATACCAACATATTTCACGAGTTCAAGCCCATAACGGAAATCGACTGGGTCAACGAGATGGGTACCTCCGAGGTTTGCCTGGTAGTGACATCCGTTGTGGTGCAAGAACTTGACAAGCACAAAAGTGGCAATAACAGCCGTCTGAAAAAGAAAGCAAGAAAGTGGACGGCTTTCTTAGAAAACCTTGATGTAAGATCCGACAATGAGATTCGCCGGAATGTTACTCTGCGGCTTGACCTCTCCGAACCAAAGGAAAACACATTTCACGAATACAATCTATCGGCTAACGTCGCCGATGACCGTCTGCTTGCTAAGGCGATTGAATTCGCGAAGCAAAATGAATCAGACAATGTTGCTGTTATTTCAGATGATTCGGCGGTACGTCTAAAAGCGCGAGGTCACAATCTTATTGTGCCAACGCTATCCGAAAACAATCGACTGGAACATGAATCTGATCCGGTCATACAGGAATTGAATCAACTTCGCATTGAGATTGCGCGGCTTCAGAATACCCAACCAAAGTTACGGCTAGGGTTTCGAGACGCTATTGGCAATCTCTCAAACCTTCTGCATACAAACAACGACTTTTCAATGAGTCTCATCTCCAAAGCTGAGCTAGATAATTTGATTAAATCTAAGCGAGACAAGCTCCAATATTTACGAGAAGAAAGACCACTCGATAACGATCTATTGTCTGCCTTTGCATCCACCGCGCTCTTCTCAAAGGTAGTAACCGGCAGTCAGATTGACCAATACTATTGCAAACTAGAAGAGTATTTGGAGCACTATCGAGACTACCTGTTAGACAGTTCTTTAGCACATGTTTTTCCGCACCGTTCAATTCAACTCAACCTCTTCCTCATGAATGAGGGTTCAATTCCAGCACAAAATGTAGAGATAAGATTAGAAGTTCAGGGCTCCGGCAATGTGCTGTTTCATGTGCCAGAAGTGCCACCGTATGAGCCAAGTCCGCCTGCGAAACCCAAACCTAGGTCGCTAAGCGACATAAACCCATTCTTACCTGGTAACCTGGCAGCGTTAGACTACGGGATAGGCGGCTTCGACGCTGATTTAGGTCCACCGTGGGAAGAATGGACTTGCGAAGACGATAGTTCTGGTCTGAACTGGTACGAGTATGGAATTAAGAAACTTCAACATCATAGAAGCAGAGACTTGGAACCGCTCTACCTGTGGTTTCACGAGTGCGATGATTTTCCCGTAACAGCGGGTGTCAAGTATGAAGTAACAGCAGACAACGTGGTGGATATGCTGACGGGAAACCTGACAGTCATTGTTAATCAAGTTGCTTAGTGACCTCCCTCCACAACACCCGCATCCTCGACCTGACGCGCCTCTTGCCGGGCAACGTCTGCACCATGCTCCAGCGCGAAATCGGCTATTCGGACGGGGAAATCAGGACCCTGATGAATGACGGCATCATTCGTCTAATGCCGTGAAGCCCTCCGTATCGGCCAAGATCTATTGGGGACTATGCTGCTCATGGCAGTAGAAATGCCCGGAATGACATCGACTACAACGTCGACAAGACCAACAAACCGAGCCGTTTGCCGTCGACGAGACGGTCATACGTACTTAGCTGCGAGGCATATCTCGTAAGGCGTCCAAACCTTCGTGGCCCAGGGCCGGCGCGCGGAACAGCACGTAATTGCCGAGGGGATGATCGGCGAGTAGATAGCTGCGAATCAGCATTGAGCGGCCTTGAGGAAACAAGCGATGCAAGGTCTGCGCCGTCAATTCATCTTTCGGGGAATGAAGGAATACCAAGTCTCGCATTGGATTCAAGCGATATTCGTCTTTCCTTTGGCGCGCGTTTTCAATGTAAGCCCGCAGTTGCGAAATATTCGTAACGTTTACAAATTCCGGCGCGCCTGCTTCGATGAAGACGTTGTGGGCATGCCAAAAATGAGGATACCCAATAACAATAACGTTGCTTAATGGCGTGCCGCTGGCTGCCAAGCTCCGTATAGTATTTCCAACGTGACCGTACGGCGCCGAGTCGTAATTGTCGGCATAGGTGTCGAAGTAGACTTCGCTGTTGTGCTGGTTGGCAAGTAACAGTATTGAGGAGCAGAATAGCAAGGCTAGGACTCTTCCCAGCCGTTTGGGAAAAGTCTTCGCGAGACAAAACGCGATGTGAACGATAGGCAAGGCGGCGAGGAAGTACAAGGCGGGTATAGCGCCTAGGGTACGCATGTAGTTGGGATTGTTCTCAGGGCGCATGACCGCCAAGGTTGAAGGCAGCAGCATGACCAAGGCCATCACTGGCAGCAGCAGCCAAACCGGATCCCTAGGACGTCGCAGCAAATACAAGAACCAGACAGCCAGACCCAAAATCAGTCCGCCGCCGCTGTAAATGTCGAGAGCTGGTTTGTATGGAGCGGACCAGTACGACAAGTGATCGCCCTTCCAATGAAACATGAGTAAGGCATCGCGGAAGTTCGCCATCAACCCGGTCAAGAAAACATCCAGGTCAAATTCTATGGGGACGCCTGCCCGGTAATCAAACATGTTCTCAAGCGAAACTCGATAGTAGAGATCGGGATATTCCAAGGCAACATGATACATCGGTAGATAGATCATGATGGCGATGAAGCCGCATACAGCCAAGTTAACCAGGTAACGAATCGCTTCCCTTACGCAGATACGTCGGCAGACTAGGGCCATAACAATCCCCATTACGACTGCCAAAGGCACGATCATACAAGCATTATGGGCGTACATGCCAATTCCAAGCGTCAGGCCCAGTTTTATGAAATCGGCACGGCGGTTCTGCCGCATAGCTCGCGCCAAGAAGATGAACGCCAGCGCAGCGATGATCGTGGTCAAATGATTTCGCAATCCAGTACGAACAATTGCCACGTGCCAGTAGCTTACGGCAACCAATCCCATTGTGATCAATCCCAGGACAATGCCGCGCTGGCGCTGACTTCGCCCTATCACTTCTACACTCACCCAGAAAACCAGCGAGAGAGTGAAAAGGCTTGTGATAACGGTGAAGAGTTTCAAGCTCATGAAGTCAAAACCGAATCCTGGAAGCGAGGAAAACAGCGCCAAGAAGTATCCGTGTAGTGTCTGTTGAGCTTGATAGGTAAATGCCGCAATCCGGTATTCACCCTGAGAGAACCCATAAGCGACTCGGATCTCTGTCCCTTGATCGTGGTTGAACATATCGCGAGGCAAGACATCCAAATCGACAAAGCGAAACGCCGCGCCTAATAATATGATGCCCAGGAATGCGAAGACCACCCAGCCATGCTCCCGCCATGAGAACCGGCGAACCATGTCGATCTTGCCAGTCGCCCAATTGAATAGATTCCAGCCAATGGGGGCGAAAGCCAGGGACCAAAGGACAGCGCTGCCGAGCCATAATTCAAAGTAGGGTTGTGGGAGTTGGTTGTCGGACGAATTCTGCCAGACGAGGGCACTTGAAAGGGACGCTATGACGAACAATGGCGCGCGCTTAAGCAGCAGCGCAATTGCGGACGAGCGACCCAGCCGAGGTATCAGCGGCGCCGCTACAGCAATGATGTTGGAAGAATGAGATTGCGACCTGCGTGATATAAACGCGATCAAGAGCCAGGCTAACGCACCCGCTACTGCCAGTGAGCAAGCAGTGCGCAACGCTGCCAGGGCGCTTTCCGCCCACATAGACATGATCACCGCCACCAGAGTGGCCAGCCAGCAACCGAAGGAGAAGAGTCGCGCCAGCCAGAATCGTCGTTCAGCTCGGCCAAGAGCTTGCCACCACACGAGCAGTGACTTGGCATTGGCGCTCAGCCCGCCTGCCAGCCAAAGCGTAAAAGCGATGCCTAACCAGGGCGCGCCTGCCGCCAAATTCTCGGGAGAGCTGGCGCCGGCTATGATGTTGCTGCCGTAGACTGCGACGGCGAATGCAATTAGGTAAATCAGGCAAGGCCTTAGACGCGGCAGGTTTGTGGACCCGGCCAAGAGCTTTAGCGGCATGCGCGTGATCTCCGATCTGAAGATTGTGAGCGAACCGGAGACGCCTGGCGCCGAGCCAGAATCTGACTGAACTGTTTGAGACGGTGTGTTCATTCGGAGACGATTACGAAGCGATCGGTATCAGCCAGCACTTTCTTCAAGCCACTAGTTTCAAATGAAACCCCAATCATATCTTTTTCGATGCTGACGACAAGGCCCCGACCAAACTGCGGGTGGGACACTTTGGCGCCGATCGTAAAAGAGGACTTGTTTTCCGCCTGCTTTGGCAGCCCCGAGAAAGGGGTGATCTTCTTGCGCAACTCTTCGTTTGGCGCGGAGACGCTACCGCTGCGCAGGTCGCGTTTCAGACGGCTGGGCGGCTGAGGATCACGATTCCACTGCGTCTGCGACTCAATGCTCTGTGAGCGGCGCAGTGTTGCCAACGTGGCTGGCGCGCCGTCGAGCAAATGCGGCGGCAGATCCGCCAGAAACTCGGAGGCGCCTCGCTCAAACGTATAGCTTAGGAAAAGAAAACGCTCAGCACGAGTGATGCCGACGTAAAAGAGGCGGCGCTCTTCTTCAATCCCGCCGGGTTCTTCAAAGCTTCTATAATGCGGCAGTACATTCTGATCTACACTGACAATGAAGACCGCCGGGAATTCGAGACCCTTTGCGCTATGCAGAGTGATGAGTGTTACTCGATTATCACTTTCCTCAATGTCATCAGTATCTGAGTAAAGCGACTGCTCGATTAGAAATTCTTGCAGGGTGCCTCCCATTTCTTCAGCGCGCTGTAACATATGCATCATTTCGTGGACGTTGCCCCAACGCTCGTCTAATTCATCCTCGTTGTCACTAATTTTTCGCAGGTGCGCATAATAATCTGTCTGAGCCACAATTGCGTTGAATAGCTTAATCAACTCGCCACGCGCCGCCTGCTGCCTCCAATCCGCAAGCATAATGGCAAATTTGCGGATATTTTGTCGAGCACGAGTAGGGATGGCCGCTGGCTCAGCGTGGGTCAGCTCCTCAAGCGCTTCACCCAAAGATAGCTTCGCCTGACTCAACCACCGATAGAAAGCATTTACTGATTTGTCGCCTATACCACGAGATGGTGTATTGATAACACGACCAAAGCTGATGCGATCATCGGTGTTATAGACGAGACGCAAGTAGCTCAGCATATCTTTGACTTCTCGGCGCTTATAAAACCCAACCCCGCCTATCATCACATAATGCACATTTTCGCGCATAAGCCGCTGTTCAACGGCGCGGGAAAGCCAATTGGACCGGTACATCACGGCGATGTCTTTGTAATCTAAACCTTCCTTCTGCACCAACTGGTGAATGCGTTCCAATACATATTCTGCTTGGAATTCGTTAGCCATCGTTTCGGTTAGCTGCACTCTTTCACCGAGCCCAAGGTCGGAGTGTAGCGCCTTTTTGATACGATTAGGGTTGTTGTCAATTACTGTACGCGCGAAGTTCAGGATATGCTGTGTGCTTCGGTAATTCTGCTCTAATAGAAATGTTTGGCTATGAAGATAATCTTTCCGGAAACGACGTACGTTGCGGTAATCAGCGCCGCGAAAAGCATAAATCGACTGATCTTCATCACCAACCACAAAGACACGGTTCTGTGGCGCGCCAAAGAGCTTGACCAATTCATATTGCACACTGTTAGTGTCTTGAAATTCGTCAACAAGAATGACCTCAAATCGCTCTTGATAGAAGGAGCGGCGGTCAGTGCTCTTTCGCAAAAGCAAAATCATATTCAGTAGCAGATCGTCGAAATCCATAGCATTTGCGCCGAATAGCATCTCCTGGTAGGCGATATAGATGCGGCGAACCGGTTCGGATCGATAGTCACGCGGAGAGAAATCCGCCGGGAGAATCATTTCGCTCTTCGCCAAAGATATCCGGTTCAGCGCCTCACGTGGTCGCAATTCTTTAGCGTCGATATCCAAGAGTTTCATCACTCGCTTAATCGCGGCGACTTGGTCATCAGTATCGTAAATTACAAAGTTTTTGCGATAACCCAACAGTTCCGCATCACGTCGCAAGAAGCGGGCGCAGGTGGCGTGGAAGGTGCCGATCTGCAGGCCGCGCAGGCGGTCCCCCAGCAGCGCCTCAACGCGCGAGCGCATTTCGCCGGCGGCTTTGTTGGTGAATGTGACCGCCATGATGCGATGATGCGGCACGCGATGCTCGCGAATCAGCCAGGCGATGCGGCGCGTCAGCACGCTGGTTTTGCCGCTGCCCGGCCCGGCCAGCACAAGCACCGGGCCGTCCACGGCGGTGATGGCGGCGGTCTGCTGTCGGTTCATGCCCTGCAGCAGGGGATGGTTTGAGGTCATAAATAGATATCCCTTAAGGCAGCCGAATCGAGCCAGCTGAGTAGACTCGAATGCGTCGGCTAGTGCGCATCCAATAGGTGGTCTGGTAGTTCGGAAAGAAACTCCGATGGCGCCTTCAGTACATCACTGAGGCCTTTATGGCTCGTATAGGTCAGAAAAATTCTGGATTCTGCACGAGTCAAGCCGACATAAAACAAGCGCCGTTCTTCCGTTACGTCATTTGGCCCATCGGATTCATGCACATGTGGCAAGACGTTCTCATTTAGCCCGATAATGAAGACAACCGGGAACTCCAATCCCTTGGCGGAGTGCAGCGTCGTCAGCGCGACTTTGTCGGGCTCGTCATCAACATCTCCCTTTTCCAATGCTACCATGCGCGCGAACCGTTCAAATGGATCAGAAGAGAGCGATGCGGCGCTAGCTAGACTGCGTAGCTTTTTAACGCTGTCCCTGCGTTCAGCAAGTTCCCAACCTTCCTTGCAAGTTCGCTCAAGGTGCTGCTGGTAATCCGCATATTGAATGATCTGATCGAAGAGATTGACTAGATTCCCCTTAGCAGCGGTACTGCGCCAGGAATTCAGCACGTCAAATAGGCCAGCCATCGCTCTTTGTTGGCGGCGATTGAGCGGCGAGCCCCCAGTCTCCACCTTGTTTAGCGCTTCGAATAGATTCAATTCGTCGTTGGCAAGCCAATCCAGAAATTTTCTCATGCCCGATTTACTAATTCCAAAAGTCTTAAATTCGGCAAGTCGCCTGAAATACTCTGCGAAGTCTGAATCGCAGGCCAGATGCATCATGGCCATGATGTCTTTGACTTCTCGGCGCTGGTCGAAGTCTATGGTGTTAACAACTCTGAATGGTACATCATGGAGATGAAAGACGCTCTTGAAAGGCAGGGACTGGACATTCTTGCGATACATGATTGCGAAGTCCCCGTATCGAAGGCGCATGCTGTCTCGCAGAATCTCAATCTGCTCTTGCGCGTATTCAGCTTCGTCCAAATCCGAAGACGCCTCGTAAACTTGAATGCGATCGCCGACGCCTTTTTTGCTGAACAAGGCCTTTGGCGTACGATGTGGATTGTGGCTGATAACCGCGCGCGCGGCATCGAGAATAGTCTGCGTACTTCGATAATTCTGTTCGAGCAGGAACTGGGCCAATCCCGGGAAGTCGCTGCGCAGTCGCTTTAGGTTGTGGTAGTTTGCCCCACGAAATGCATAGACCGATTGATCTTCGTCGCCAACGACATAGATATTGTTCTGTGGCGGCGCCAGCGCCTTGACAATCTCATACTGCACCAAGTTAGTATCTTGGAATTCGTCGACCAACAGGTAATCGAACTTCTGTTGAAACATTTTGCGCACGGCGGGAAACTCGAGCAGCAGAATGGCCAACTGCAACAGCAGGTCGTCGACATCCATGAGATTTTCTTCGAGCAACTCAGCTTGATATACTTGGTACACTTTCCGAACTGTCTCGCTAAATTCGTCTGTCTCCTCATACATTTCGGGCAAAATTATGCGATTTTTGGCCAGAGAAATCGCCTTACGCACATTGGTGGGGCTGAATGAAGTGTCTTTGTGGGCAATCCGCTCCAGGATTCGCCGAATGATCCAGTATTGTTTATTTGTGGAAAGTATTTTCCAGTTCGGACGGTAGCCAAGCCGCTCAGCTTCTCGCCGCAGCAATCGCATAGAGATGCGATGGAAAGTGCCAATTTGCATGTCATCAAGATCGTCGCCGAGCATACGCTCCAGCCGCGAACGCATTTCATCTGTGGCTTTGTTGGTGAAGGTGACCGCCATGATGCGTTGCGGCGGCACTCGTCGCAGGCGGATGAGATAGGCGATGCGGCTGGTGAGAACTCGAGTCTTGCCGCTTCCCGGACCAGCCAGTACCAGCACCGGTCCATCGTCGGCCGTAACGGCGGCTTTTTGCTGCGGATTCATGCTAACTTTAGAATTTGCCATGGCAGCGCTGCGTTCTACCGGCTCAACCGCCGGTTGGCGTCGGAATGATGATCTCTTCGACGGTCGGGCCAAAGGCGGGTTCGCCCGGCTCAGGGCTCGCGAGCGAATTATCCAGCGTGATGTTCAAGTCAAAGTTAATCTCGCCGCCATTGAGCGACGAGGCCGCCAGCCGCAGGATGTAATTGCCGTTAGCGACTTGCCCGGCGACCGTATCCCAAGTTCCCAGGGGCGTGCCATATTGCGGCATCTGGACCAGCGATGCGCTGATCGGATAGAAGGTCTCCGGCTGGTCAACACTGGCATAGAGCAATTCGAAGCGGTCGAAATCGGGCGCTTGCACCTGCCCGCGAATCTCGAAAGCGCCATGCAGCACTTGACCCTCGTTGGGGCTGCTGATGTTGATCAAGGGAAGCTGCTGTCCTTGGGTGCAGGCTTGCTGCGGCGGCGGACGCACGGGTATGCCCAGGCCCAGGCGCTCGGCAAAGTCCTTGCCTTCTTCGGTGCTGCTCAGCCAATCGAGCGCGGCGGCATCGCCAATTGCGGCGAAATTGCGCTCGACGATATGGCCGGGGCAGAACTCGTTGGCGAGCAGCAGCGACCAACTGTCCACTGTGAGGCGCTGCAAGAAACCTTGATCCGCCGGCGGCGGATATTGCTCGTGCAAGAACAGGTCCGTTGTCGGCTCGGGACAAGCCGAGAAGCTCAGCGTGCCGGTGGTGCGGCAGATCTCGCGCGCGATGACGCCGCCCGGATTCTCGAAGGGTATCGGCGGATACCAATTTGTCGCGGCGGACATAACGGCATTCCATACCGGCGCGGCGCTGCGAGCACCGCTGGTATTGTAGGTGGGCGAATTGTCCGATGTGCCCAGCCATACGCCGACAACGGCATTACGCGTGAAGCCCATAGTCCAGAGGTCGCGGCTGCCGTTGGTGGTGCCGGTCTTGGCGGCGACGGTGTTCTGCGTCGGAATGCCGAGGCGGGCTAGCGTCAGGTTGGAGCCGCCCTCGAAGCTGGGCTGTCGCGCGCGGTCGTCGCTGAGGATGTTCTGCATCAGGTAGGCCAGCGCCGGCGATATGACCTGCTCGGGCGCGGGGCGCTCACGCTTGATCTCCACCGCTTCGCCGTCAACGGACTCGGTGATGCGCTCAATGGCGTAGAGCGGGATGCGCTGTCCCCCGTTGGCGAGAATGCCGTAGGCGCCCATCAGATCAAAGAGCGTGACCTCATTCGAGCCCAAGGCGCTGGCGAGCGAGATAAAGGACTCTTCAGGAAACTGCAAGCCGAAATCGTCCGCCATATTGGCAAAGCGCCCCACCCCGACGTAATCGCGGAATACTTTGACTGTCGGCACGTTGTAGCTATTTTGCAGCGCGAACCGCAGCGGCACGGCGCCATGGAAGCGGCGGTCGATGTTCTGCGGCTCGTATATGCCGCCGGCGCCGAGATCCTCGATAATCGGCACATCCCAGATGATGCTGGCCGGCGTGAGGAAACTCCCTTCGTTGTTCTGCAGCGCTAACATGTAGACGAAGGGTTTGATAGCGGAACCCGGCTGTTGAAAGCTCAGCGCGTTGTTGACTTGACCAGCGAGCTCATCGTTGAAATCGTGACTGCCGACCATGGCGCGGATGGCGCCGGTGTTGGGGTCCGTCACCATAAGCGCGCCGGTATTGACGCCGCTGGCCGCCGCTTTCAGGCCGCGCACCTGGTTGCTCAGCGCAGCTTGCGCCGTTTCTTGCAGCGCCGGATTCAGCGTCGTGTGGATATTCAGCCCGCGCTGGAAAAGCGCATCGGCGCCCAGCTCGGCTTCCACCAGCGCGCGCACGTAATCGACAAAATGGGGATACGTGACGCGAGCTTCGCCGGGTTGAAAAGCGGTCGTTTCGATCTCGGCAATCTGCAGTATGGCCGGGCCGCCGACGATGCCGCCCGCTTCGTTGGTACGCACGAGCACTTCTGTCCCGCCGCCGATGTCCATCTCGGCGCCGTCGACGATGCAGAAGGGCCCGCGGGCAAGCCAGTCGTCATGCTGAAATTGCAGGCAGCCAACGGCAATCATTTTGCGCATGGTGGAGCGCATGCCGGCGACGGCGACCTCGCGATTGCTAACCGGGTCATTTTGAACGGGCGAGGGCACGATGCTGGCCAACAGCGCCGCTTCGGCGAAATTCAACTGCGCTGCGCTGTGGCCGAAGTAGAGATTCGCGGCGGCTTCCACGCCATAACTCTGATTGGCGAAGAAGATTTCATTCAGGTACAGCTCCAGGATCTTCTCTTTATCGTAGCGATTGGCGATTTCCAGCGCGACCAGGATTTCGTTAACCTTGCGCTCGACCGTGACCTCGCGGTCTTGCAGCACCAGGTTGCGGGCAATCTGCTGCGTAATGGTGCTGGCGCCGGATTCGATTCCGCCGCCGCTGACGTTCTGAATGAAGGCGCGGGCGATGGCGACCGGGTCGAAGCCGGGGTCTTCAAAGAAACGTTCGTTCTCCTGCGAGACGATGGCATGAATCATGAAGGGGCTGATCTGCGCCAGCGGGATGGACGTGCGCGCGCCAGTCTCCTGACTGTTAATGGCAGCCAGCAGGTTGCCGTCGGCGTCGAAGATGCGGGCGGTCTGATAAGCCGGCGTGTAATTCTCCAGCGCGGCGATGCCATCGGCGAAGGGCTCGACCTGGTCGCGATACCACATCATGATGACGCCGACAGCCACGATCGCGCCGATTAAGGCGACCATCAGGAGACCGACGACTATGGTCGTCGCCAAGCGGATTCGGTTGCTGCGGCGCGCGCTCAGCAATTCCTGGACGATCGGCGACGGCTGCAGCTCGAAGTCGCTGTCGATGGCGCGCGGAATGACACTGTCCGCCTCGTAACGGGCCGGCAAGTGCATGGTCGCGGCGTCTTGCGCGTCGGCTGCGCGCGTCGGCTGCTGGCCGGGCAACTCATTAACTAGCGCTGCTGAGCCGGGCACAGTGTAGAGCTCGTCTTTGGTGGGCGGCATGGCGCCAACCTTGACGCCGCGTTCGTCGTAAATTGGGTCGCCGGCTTGCGGCTGGCCATAGCCCGGCGGCAAATCGAAGTCGGCTTGTGGCTGTGTTAGCGTGGCATTGGGGTCGCGGCGGGCGCGCTCAAGCTCGCGCAAGGCTGGCGGAAAGTCAGTTTCCCATTGCTTGCTGACGGGATTGTGACGATACCATTCGTCGTTCTCGGCGTCGATCATCCACCATACGCCCGCCTCGTCTTGCACCATCGCCTCGTAGAGCAGGCGCTGGTAATCCTCAAAGCTGATCTCTTCTTTGCTGAGCAAGTCGGCCAGTGTGGCGGCTCGGTTCTGCATATCGAGGAAGCGCTGCGCCACCTCGCCCACTTCGACTTCGGGCGCGCTCGCAGGCAGCTCGTCTTCGGGGCGAGCGAAGCGCTGCGGGTCGCTTGCAGGGGCGAAGTCTTCCGGCGGCGGCAAGTCGTCGGCGGCTCGCCCGTCGTCGAAGAGCGCCCCCATCATCTCTTCGGGAGATGCGGGTTTATCGTTCTCCTCAGGCTTGTCGCGCGTTGGTTCGTCGGGCATGGATGGCGTCCGGATTCAAGCGGGTTCGCTACAGAGGGTATTATAGTGGAATGTGGAAATCGGGGGAAATCTGGGACTGCATAACTCGCCGCAAACTGAATGTGAGGGATGAACCACAGAGGACGCGGAGGGTCGCGTAGACACTGACCTACAGCACAGAGGATGCTATACTCAGATGATGAATCTATTCCCGCGAGGCGTCAAATGACGAACATAATGTACTATGGCGATAACTTGGAGATCCTGCGTAATCAGGAGTATTTTCCAAATGAATGCGTCGACCTGATATACCTCGACCCGCCCTTCAACAGCAATCGCAATTACAACGTGCTGTTCAAAGCGGAAAGCGGGGCGGACAGCGAAGCGCAGATCACAGCCTTTGAGGATACCTGGCATTGGAGCGAAAGCGCATTGGCGACGTATTTCGACCTGGTACAAGATTCTCCGGCAACAGTAGCAACCGCGATCAAGGCGCTGATGGATCTGATCGGGCACAATCAGATGATGGCATATTTGGTGATGATGGCGGCGAGACTCGTTGAATTAGAGCGCGTCCTTAAGCCGACCGGCAGCCTTTACCTGCATTGTGATCCGACGGCTAGCCATTACTTGAAGATTCTGCTCGACGCGATTTTTGGCACTGCAAATTATCGCAACCATATTACTTGGAAAAGAACAGGATCTCACGGAGGTTCAAGAAAATGGGGCCCCATCTCGGACAACATTTTCTTTTACACAAAAAGCGAAGAGTACGTTTGGAACAGGGTCTTTCAACCATACGAGCAACAATATATCGACGATTATTATCGCTATGAAGATGAAAGAGGACAGTATCGGCTAGTAACATTAACTGGCGCGGGAACACGTCAGGGTGACTCGGGCCGGCCATGGCGCGGTGTAGATCCCACAAATTCAGGACGGCACTGGGCGGTTCCAAAAATGTCGCTTGCAGCCGCGTATCCTGACCGTGATTTGTCCGCATTTTCCGTGCAAGAACGTCTTGATCTCTTGGATGAAGCAGGCTTGGTGTACTGGCCCAAACATGGCAAAGTGCCGCAGCAAAAGCGCTATCTTGACGAGGCGGAAGGTATTCTCATTCAAGACATAATTAGCGATATTCGTCCTCTTGGCTCGCAGGCCAAAGAACGACTAAGTTATCCCACGCAAAAGCCTGAAGCTTTGCTTGAGCGAATCATTCGCGCCAGCAGCAACGAAGGCGACCTCGTGTTTGATCCATTCTGCGGCTGCGGCACGACTATCGCCGCCGCCCACAAACTCAACCGCCGCTGGATAGGCATTGACATCACGCATTTGAGCATCGCCCTGCAAAAGTACCGCCTCCAAGACCAGTTTGAGTTGGTGTCGGGCAGAGATTATCAAGTTATCGGCGAGCCGGTGACGGTGGACGCGGCGCGCGCGTTGGCGCATGATCCTGATAACGAAGGCCGCTATCAATTTGAGTGGTGGGCGCTTTCGTTGATTGGGGCGAAACCCACAAAAGGAAAGTCAGGCTCGCGCAGAGGGCAAAAGGGAGCGGATAAAGGCGTTGATGGAATCATCAATTTCTTTGAAGAAGATAAGAAAGGCAAACCTATTGCGGCTACGGTCGTCGTGCAAGTCAAGTCAGGCAAAGTCTCATCCCGCGACATCCGCGAATTGAAAGGAACTGTCGAACGGGAGGGGGCGGCGATAGGCGTATTCATCACACTGGAAAACCCAACGCAAGCTATGGTGAAAGAAGCGTTAACAGCCCGCTACTACGAATCTCCCGGTCGACAAGGAAAGCGTTACCGCAAGATTCAGATTCTCACTATCAGCGACCTATTTGATGGCGAAGGCGTCGATATGCCCGGACATTATAGCGAGATTAGGCGAGCGAAGTTCCATAATTCGGGCGATAGAAACATGGAAGGCGAATCTCAACGCAACATGTTGTGAGCCTCTTCAAAGTCGCCGTCTTTACGCCACGGCGGCGTCTTCTACTTCCACCAGATCGTGGGGATGGCTCAATAGATAGCGCTGCACATAAGGGTTGCCGACCACCGCCATATCCGCCTCGACATCATCGCGGCGAATGGTGAAATGGTAGACTTCTATGCAGCGCATGCCGGCGAACCAGTGCCGCTGCAGGACGACCTTGCGATCAATCGCCCAGCCACGCGCGATCGCGGTCAGCAGGTTGTCGCCGCCAGCGTATCGTTCCGAAGAATAGCTCCAGTGCTGCGAGGTAATGTCCTGATACTGGCTCTGCAAATTCTGCTGATACTCGTCGGTCATGCGCGAGATGGCTCCTGGAGCAATCAATACATGGGGAGATTATACGCCTCGGCGTTGGCAGCGGCAAGATGCCGATGCGACTTAACGCGATATTAACGCATGGCTATTCCGGCAAGACGTCGGCTTGGGGCGAGACATCGTAGATGATGCGGATGTCGTGCTTGACCAGGAATCGCTCCACAAAGGGATTGCTGAGTACCGGCATAATCATCAGCCGGCTGCCGCGCATCAGCGTGAACTCGTAGACGGTGCTGGGGCGGCTGCCGCTGTGCCAGATTTGCCGGGCGCTGACGCGGGGTAGAGCCAACATCCAACCGGCGCGCAAGGCTGTCACCAACTGGCTGGCGGCGGCATAGTCCTCCGAAGCCGGGCTCCAGTATTGGTCGCTCTCGGTGAACTTTTCATGCGTGTAAATGTTCTGCGCCAATTCCATGTCACCTGCCTCCAACTGCGCACTGCCACCGTTGCTTCGCTGAGCCTAGGAAATCTAAACGGGACGAAATACTTTAGTTTCATTATATACGAATCTTAAATCGCAGATGCTAGAGCCAACGTTAAATCGCCTTAATTCGGCTGGCTGCTCTTCAATGAATCTCGTGTTTCCCAGTTTAAGGCGTCGCCATGGCCAGCTATTCGCGCCTGGCGCAGTGTTCGGCGAAGGCCAGGATCATCGCGCGCAAGCCAAATATCGGCGAGGTGATCACGCAGCGAAAACCTGCGCTAGCGGCAGCTCTCGCCGTCCTTTCGCCGAGGCAGAGCGCGGGCAATTCCAGCGCGGCCGGCGTGTTACAACGTTGGCGGAAAAAGTGGACTGCTGAGGGGCTGGCGAAACTCAGCGCGTCGATGTGGCCGTCTGCCAACAGAGCAGGCAAATCAGCGCCGCCGCTGCCAATCACCGTGCGATAGGCCACCAGCGTCGTCACCTCCGCGCCGCGAGAGCGCATAATCGCAGCTGCCCCCTCATCCGCCAGGTCCGACTGCGGCAGGAGGATACGGCGCCGCTGACCGATTGGAATCTCGCGCGCCAGCGCTTCGACATTGAATGCGGTTGGGACGAAGTCTGCGCCCCTGCCCGTTTGCCGGCGCCATTCTGCCGCGGTTGCCGGCCCAAGCGCCGCGATCTTGATGCGCTTCAGCGACGGCAGCACTGCCAACGCTCGCGCGCGATCCGCCAGCGCTCGGACGGCATTGCCGCTGCTGAGCGCCAGCCAGTCGTATTCAGCCAGGCTGCGCAGGCATTGATCGAAAGCGGAGGCATCCAGCGGCGGCTCGATGGCTATGCAGGGATAAGCAATCGGCACGGCGCCGAATTGGCGAATCAGGTCTTCCAGAGCCGCGGCTTGATGACGGGCGCGCGTAACGACGATTCGCTTGCCGGCGAGGAATTCTTCAGTGTTAACAGCCTCATTCATTTATCACGCTCCGTTTGTCGCATCGGGCAGCAGATTTCCCGCGCCTTGCTCCAGAGCCTGCGCAGCCAGGTCAGCGCCCAGCTTTCGAGCGGCTTCCAAACTCTCGCGATTCTCGCTCATGGCGGCTTCACCTCTCAGGTCCAGTTGCTGCGAGCCGTCGATGGCGATCACGCGACCTTGCAGTCGCAGCCTGCCGCTCTCGAAGCTGGCGTAGGCGCCGACGGGCAGAGAGCATCCGCCTTCCAGGCCGCCCAAGAAAGCGCGCTCGGCAGCTACAGCCAGCTCAGTCGCCGCGTCGTTGAGCGGGGCGAAAAAGGCGCGTGAATCGGCGTCGGCGCGGCATTGCACAGCGAGAGCGCCTTGGCCGGCGGCGCTGAGCATCTCTGCGGGCTTAAAAGTCTGGCGAATAACTTCGTCCAGGCCCAGCCGAATCAAGCCGGCAGCCGCCAGCACGATGGCGTCCAGTTGCCGCTCGGCGTCGTCCAACAGCGCGACTCGCGTGGGAATGTTGCCGCGGATTGGCATGACCGTCAGATCGGGGCGCAACGCGAGAAGCTGAGCGCGCCGCCGCAAACTGCCAGTGCCGATGCGCGCGCCCGGCGGCAAATCGGCCAACATGCTGGCGCCCCGGCTTACCAGCACATCCCGCTGGTCCGCCCGCCGGGGGATCGCGCCAATGGCCAAACCCGCGGCGTCTTCCACCGGCAGGTCTTTCAGGCTGTGCACGGCGCAGTCAATTTCGTGATTGCGCAGCGCCGCTTCGAGCGCCTCGGTGAAGAGTCCCTTGCCGCCAATCGCGGGCAGGGGCGCCGTTGGATTGGCGTCGCCGCGCGTGGTGAATTCGCGGATTTCGACGCGCGCCGACGGATGATGCCCGGTGATGAGCTCAGCGACGTAATTGGCTTGCCACAGCGATAATTTCGACCGCCGCGTGCCGATGCGAACAAGGGTCTTCAAGGATTATCCACGGGTCCTGCCATTAAGAGCCTAACGCGATTATACAACGCCGCTGCTGTCGTAGAGCAATCGTACAGCTCGTTATTAGGATAGTCCGGTTTGCTGAGCACAGGGAATCGGCGGAAAGCGGCGAAAGCGTGTCAGAGAATCGTCCGCACCCCGGGTTCGAAACCGATCAACTCACGGGCGCGGGCGATGTTTACCGGGCTCTCCGCGCCGATAAGCGGCTTGGCTCGGCGCGCGACATCGGGGTAGAAGAGCGACAGCAGCGCCTCAGTCTCGTATTCGAGCGAGTTCTGATCGCTGTTGACGAACAAGGGATGAGCGCCTTGGTATTCCGCTGTCACCGCCTTCTCAAAGGCTTGGGTCGAGTCGTCGGTGTGGATGAAGGTCCAGAAGTTGAAGCGGTCGTAGAACCAGGCGGAAAAGAGCCAGTCGCCCTTTGGCGCCTCCCGCTCGAAGACGCCCCGCTGCAGAGCCTCGTATTCCATGACCTGGCGCGCGCGCAGAGCCAGGGCGTGCTCCCGCGCGGCGTCCAAGCGCGCCTGCTGCTCCTCCGCAGGCAATCGGCGAAAGGCATCCAACTGGCGGACGCGCTCTTTCAGCTCTTGGCGCAGGTTCCGGCTCTCGATTGTGGCATCGTTCCATACAGCCGGCAGGCGAAACGAGACGCTGCTGATGCCATCGCGCCGCCAATAATAAGCAGCGATTTCCTCAACCAATTGCTTGGACAACGAGTAGGCGTCGGTGGTGTGGAGCGGCAATTCCTCGTCAAAGGGAAAGTAGGCGTAATGGCGATCATCGTTGCCCCAGAAGCCGCCGATGGCGTTGATGGAGCTGGCCTGGACGACGCGCTTGATACCTGCGCGGGACGCGGCTTCAAAGACATTGTAGGTACCGGCCACGTTGATGTCGAAAAGGGTCTCGTTGGGATGAGTGCGCGTACTGGGAATGGCGGCCAAATGTACGATGGCGCCGCAACCCTCGACCTGCTCGGCGAGCGAGTCGGCAGCGCGGATATCGCACTGGGTATAATCAAGGCCGGACAGTGCGCAGTCAGGCTCCGCGCCGATAACACGCACATCCCAGCCCAGGCTGACGAAGCGCTCGCTGATAGGCCTGCCAACCAGACCCGTGCCGCCGGTGATCAGAATGCGCATCGCCGGCTAGCCCTTCATCTTGAAAGCGATGGGCGCGGACAGCGCCAGTGACGTGCGAAAGGTCAGCAGGCCGGTCGCGGCGTCGATCGTAAAGACGGCGGCGTTGTCCGTGTGGCGGTTGCCAACGACCATGACCTCGCCGCGCGGATCGATCATGAAGGCGCGCGGCCAAGCGCCCCGCGTCGACTCTGTGCCGATGTAGTGTGGCAAGCCCTCGGCATCCAGTCGGTAGATCACGATCGAGTCGTGACCGCGATTGGTGCCGTACAAAAATCTGCCGTTGGGATGCACGTGCACGTCAGCAGTGGTATTTTGGCGCTCAGCCGGCTGTTGATAGCCCTCGGGCAAGGTGGACTCGATGGACAGACGCGTCCAATTGTCCTGCTCATCCCAGGACCAGGCGGCTATCGTGGAATCGAGTTCGTTGATGCCGTACATGCGCGGCAAAGTCGGATGAAAAGCCACATGTCGCGGCCCGGCCCCGGCCGGCAAGTCCAGGGTTTGTGACAAGGACAGCTTGCCTTGCGCGGCATCGAGCGCGTAGAGATAGATTTTGTCGGTGCCCAAATCCGGCACGACAGCGAAACGATTGTCGGGCGTCGTCACGATCATGTGCGGGTGGGAAACTTCCTGGCGCTCGGGATTAACGCTGCTGCCCTCGTGCTCGATATGCTCGCTGTGGGCGCCCAGAACGCCGTTCGCGTCGATGGGGTAGACGCGGATATTGCCGCGTTCGGTTCCCACGATGTAGTTGACCATCAGCGCGTTCCTGCCGCTGGCCTCAACGCAGACGTAGGCGGGTGACGTGCCGGCGGCCGGCTGTCGGCTGATCAAGCTCAGCTTGCCCGCCGAGTCGATTGCAAAGGAGACCACTTCCACCGCTCCGTCCATGGTCGTGGCGAGCAAGTGCTTGCCATTCGGATGCAGATTCAGATAGTGACATTCGCTGATTTCTGTGACCTGCTGCAGCACTTCAAGCGCGCCACCGTCGTAGTCCAGATTGGCCACGGTGATGCCGTAATCGGCGTCGCCGCCGTTGGCAATGTAGACAAGATTTTCGGTCATGAGGGCTCCTCGCTTGGTTTGGCAAACTGCGGAAAGTTTAACGCAGCCGACGCAGTTAGGCGACAGCAAATTGGGCGTCCCGGCGGGTCGCCCGTAAGCACTGAACGTCAAATGCTACAGAACGCTAGCGCGAGGCCACCTTGGCGTATTGCCGCACAGCCAGCGGCATGAAGACAACCACAATGCCGATGATCCAGGCCAGCGAAGTCGTGATTCCGTCAGCATTAACCGTGCCAGTCATCAGATCGCGCACCGTGCTGGCTACTATGCTGACCGGCTGGTTCTCAGCGAATGTGCGCAGCCAGTCGGGCATAGTTCGAGTCGGCACGAAGATTGAACTGGCGAAGGTCAAGGGAAAGAGCCAGATGAAACCGGCGACCTGCGCGGCTTCCGGGTCTTTCACCAGCAGTCCGATGGTGGCGGATATCCAGGTGAAGGCATAACCGAAGGCGACCGCCAATAGCAATCCGGCCAGGCCCGTGCCCCAATCGGCAAAGCGGAAGCCGATGACGTAGCCCGCGACCAGCATGATCGAAATGGTGAAGAATCCGCGAACGGTATCGGCGGCGGTTCGCCCGGCCAATACAGCCGCGCGGGACATCGGCAGCGAGCGGAAGCGATCGATCATTCCGCGCGACAGGTCGAGCGACAAGCCCACGGTTGTGTTTGACGAGGCGAAGATGATGGACTGGATGACGATGCCGGGCATCAGGTAATTGATGTAATCGCCACCGGTTGAGAAGCTGATTACGCCGCCGAATACGTAGGTAAACAGCACCAGGAACATGATGGGCTGGACCGTGGCGAAAATCAGCAACTGTGGTTCGCGCACGAAATACATCAAGTTGCGCTTCATGACGATGTAAGTATCGGCGAAGTTCCACCAAAGGTGCTTGAGGACGCCGGCGTCTCCGCCCGTGGGAACCAGCGCAGTTGCTGATGAGGGCTTCAGTGTTCGATGTGACATGTTTAATCTGCCTCCATTATCGGTGATAGCTGTTTAACGGGATCAGGCGCTGCGGCGGCGGCCAAAACCGCGGCGCTTGGGCTTGGCTTCTTCTTCAACAATGGCTTCGCCGGTGATGCTGAGGAAGACATCATTTAGCGTGGGGCGGCGCAGGTTCAGTTCGGCGATGGGGATGTCTTCGCCGTCAAGCAGGCGCACAACTTCAGCCACACTTTGTACGCCCGATTCCACTGAGAGCACGACATGACCGCGCAGGTCGTCGGTTTGCGGCGCTTCCGCTGATAGCGGCCGCAGCAGCTCCGAAGCTTGCGCCACCTGGAGCGGATTGGCGACGGTAATGTCGATAAAGTCGGCTGCCATGTTCGCCTTCAGCTGGTCGGCGGTGCCCTCGGCGATGACGCGCCCCTGGTCGATGACGACGATACGGTCGGCCAGCTCGTCAGCCTCCTCCAGGTACTGCGTCGTCAGCAGCAGCGTCGTGCCGTCCGACACCAATTCGCGTATGGTCTCCCACATAGCGATGCGGGCGCGCGCGTCCAGGCCGGTGGTTGGCTCGTCCAGAAAGAGGATGTTGGGACGGGCAACCATGCTGGCGGCCAAGTCCAGGCGGCGGCGCATGCCACCGGAATAAGTCTTGACCGAGCGATCGGCGGCGTCGGTCAAGGCAAACTGCTCCAGCAGTTCAGCGGCGCGCTGTTTGGCCGCGCGACGCGACATGTGATACAGCCGCCCGACCATAACCAGGTTTTCGCGTCCAGTCAGAATCTCGTCTACAGCGGCGTATTGACCGGCCAAGCCGATATTCTCGCGCACCTGCTGCTTTTGGCGCAAGACATCCAGACCGCCGACGAAGACTCGGCCGCTATCGGGCTTGAGCAGCGTGGTCAGAATTCGGACGAGGGTAGTTTTGCCGGCGCCGTTGGGGCCCAGCAAGCCCAGCACCTTTCCCTGCTCTGCGGCGAGCGAAACACCGTCCAACGCCCTGATATCGCCGAAGTGTTTAACGACATTGTCTGCGATGATTGATTCATTCTGGGGCATTAGCCTTGGCCTCTCTGATAGTTTTGCGAATCTGAATCATGTAATCCTGACGCGAATTCAGCAGCTGCAAAGTCCGGCATCATCCTCGCCCTCTTCAAACAGCGTCAGCACCCGCGCGAAGGTAGACAGCGCAGCGACGCGCTCTTCCTCTGTCAAAGGGTCCAGCAACTCCCGCGCCAGCTGCATATGACAGGCTTCGGCATGGTGCATTCGCTCAACGCCGGCGTCTGTCAGCTCCACCAGGACACTGCGGCGATCACGCGGATTTCTGATGCGATAAACCAGGCCTTCCGCTTCCAGCCGGTCTATCATCTGCGACGCGTTAGACCGATTGGAAAAGACGCCGTCGGCAAAGAAGCTGATCGGCTGCGGCGCGCCGGCATCATAGAGCCGCTTGAGAAACCACAGTTGCGGCGGCGACAGCGTGTCATCCGCCTTGATTTGCTCGGCGTGCAGCACCAACTGACGGCAGATACGCGAAATCAGCGTGAAAAACTGCTGCTCGAATGGCGCATCGGGCGGCAACTGCATCTTACCCAATTGCTTCATATCTGAAATATCCATATATGCATGATATATGGTTTTTCCAGCTTTTCTATAATAAGTTTGTTGGAATTGCCGATATGCGGCGCTTTGAGACCCGGCCGCGAAAGGCGCCGGCTACTTGTCGCGGGTCAGCGCGAAGCCTTTCATGAATTGGCGCTGCAGGATCAAGAAGATGATCATAGGCGGCAAACTGGTGATGATGACGCCCATCATCATGGGCCCAAAGTTGTCGCCGACTTCAACATTCTGCGTGAGCGATTGCATGCCCCACTGCACCACTTGCAGGTTTTGATCGCGCAGCAGAATCAGCGGCCACAAGAATTGATTCCAGCCGAAGAGGAACATGATCACCATCAGCGCGCCGATGGTGTTCCAGCTCAGCGGGATCAGCACACGGAACAAGAACTGCATCGGCGACGCGCCGTCCAGTTGCGCCGCTTCGGATAGATCCGGCGGCATGGTCATGAAGTGCTGCCGGAATATGAAGACGCCGGTGGCGCTGGCGAGCAGGGGCAGCGTCAGAGCGACGTAGGGATGCGGCCAGGCGTCAAAGCTGACGACGCGGCGATACAGCGCGATCAGCAGCACATCGCCGGGCATAATCAGCGTGATAAGCACGAAGCCAAATACGATCCATTTGCCGGGATAACGGAAATAGACCAAACCCAAGCCGGCCAACACCGACATGACAGTCTTGCCAATCGCGATCGACATGGCGATGACGAAGCTGTTCAGCATAAAGCGGCCCATATTGCGCTGCACCATAACCGTGCGCAGGTTCTCGAAGAACATGGAACCGGGCGTGAACTTGTGATTGTAGACTTCGGGGTTGCTCTGCGTACTGATCAGGAGCGCGTAGAACATGGGAAAGGTGATGATTACGACCGAGATGATCAAGATCAGATGGGCATACCAGCGCTGCGGAATTAGCCGCCGCCAAAAAGGCTGCGCTCGGTTGGACGAAGGATCAAAGACAAATCGTGAGCTGGCGCTTTCGGTCATAATCAGTAATTCCCGTATTGTACGCGGCGCTGCCCGACGCGGAATTGGAAGATAGTAATCCCGACTACGATCAAGAATAAAATCAGGGACTGGGCAGTGGATTTGCCGATATCGCTGGCAAGTATGCCGGTGACGTATACACGATACATCGCGGTAAATGTCGATTCGGTGGGTCCGCCGCGAGTCAAGACAAAGATCAGCCCGAAAGTATCAAAGAAGGCGTAAATCGTATTGGTGACTATGAGGAAGAAGGTAAAAGGCGAGAGCAAGGGAAAAGTGATGCGCGCGAAGCGTTGCCAGGCGCTGGCGCCATCAATGGACGCTGACTCCAGCAAGTCTTTGGGAATCGTTTGCAGCCCAGCGGTATAGAAGAGAATATTGAAGCCGATGACATTCCAAACGCTGGCGAGCACCACGCTGATTTGCGCCGCCGGTACTGTCACCAGCCACGGCACTTTCACGCCGAATAAAAGGCCGAATACTCGGTTGACGATGCCGGATTCTGTACCAAGCAGCAAGCCGAAAATTGAACCGGCCACAATCGGCGATATGGCGTAGGGCCATATCAGTAGCGTACGATAGATGTTCGCGCCCCGGATTGGCTGATTGAGCATGGAGGCGATCAAGAGCGCCAGGCTCATGGCGATGATGATGATGCCGAAAGATAGCGCGAAGCTCAAAAACAGATTGCTGTGATAATCCAGATCCGACAACATGCGCGAAAAATTGGAGACGCAGATGAATCGCGTTCGCGGCGCGCCAAACCGAGCCAGGAAGGTCGAAAAGCGCAGCGTGTCGAACATGGGCAGATAGACAAAGTATATCAGCACCAAAATCGTGGGAGACAATACGGCCATGGCATAGACCAGGCCGAAGCGTCCGCGAAAAGCGCCCGGCGTGGTATCGCCGCGCGGCAAGAGTCTCTGCCCTCGAAAATAGCGCCAAAGCACCGTGCTGCCGATATTGAGCGTGAGCAGCAGCCCGAGCAAAACCATGATCCAGCCGACGATGACGTCTTCGCTGGATTGGTCGCCTTGAAACATGCAGTAACCCAGCGGGGCGGTAAGCATGGTGGCGCCGAGAGCGCCGGCAATCGCGCCGACGATCAGGCTGGCCCGCAAATTGCCGATCTGAGTCTGCCAGCGCAGAAACGAAAAGTAGAGCGCGCCCAGTAGCGCGCCGGCCAGCGTCACTACTATCGGATGAACAATGTAGGCGATTTCTTCCATGCGGTCGTCCGCGGCTACAATCGGAAATGCGTGGGAAGGATGGGCAAGCTATTACACTTGCCCATTTTCAGTTGTCTTACGTGACCGAAGGCGGCCTATTCGTCGGCGAACAGGAAGTTGTACTCCTGCAACAGTTCGGTCAACTCGGCATTGGTCTCGGCAATCATGGCGTCCAGATCGCCGCCATTGAGCATGTACTCTTCCACGAGCCCATTGTAGTAGGGCCGACTCTGCTGGAAAGTGCCGTAGGTTGAGCCGCGGGTCGCGTTGTTGACGGTGGATGTACCCAGCTGCGTACTGGCGGTCAGGAAGTTGGGGAAGGCCGCGTACCAGTCATCCGATTCGATGTCAACACGCCCGCCGCTGGGGATGTCCCAGAGGATTTCATTGCCCGGTTCCAGATTCTTGAGCAGCTCGATTGAGCTATTGCGCACGGGCACATAACCGGAGGCAGTGTGCCAGCTGGCGCTGTTTTCAGTGTTGCTGAAGAAGAGCAGGAAAGCCATGGCCGCGTCTTCGACTTCCGGCTCGAGGCCGTTGCTGATCCACATGGTCGCGCCACCCAGGATATTGCCAACCCAGCCGCTGGGCGCGTCCTGATTGTAGGCCATGCCGGTCGTATCCAATGTGAAGCCGGTGGCGGCGGCGCCTTCACTGACCGCGCGGGCCGCGGCCGAACTGCTCATAAGGATGGCGGCCTTGCCGGAAATGAAGTTCTGGGTGGGCGGCCCCCACTGGTCCTGGCCTTCAAAGATGAAGTAGCCGTTGCTGTAGAGATCGCGGTAGAACTGCGCGATGGCGCGGTAGGCGTCGGTATCGAGATTGAACTCGGTTGCGCGCCCGGCGCGGCCGTTTTCATTGTTGACCATGTACTCGTTCTGCTGCGCCAGCCACTGCTCGATGAACCAGCCGGAGAAGGGCCAGGAAGCGCAGGCCGAGATCGTGCCGTCATCAACCAAAGGCTGCAATGCAGCGCAAGCATCCAAAATTTCTCCCCAAGTCTTCGGCAACTCAGTGATGCCCGCCTGCTCAAGCACATCTACGTTGTAGTACATGATCGGCGTCGATGTGTTCCAGGCGACCGATGCCCAGACGCCATCTACCGTATAGTAGTTGGAGATGACCGGGATGATGTCGTCGAAGTTCACCGGATGCCCCAGCACGTCATCGCGACCGGCGATGATGGTTTCGGCGTAAGAGAACCAATCAGAATCCACCGCGAATTGAAGCGCGGCGTCAAAGAGTTGGACGATCTCCGGATAGGTGCCGTCTTCGCGCCCTAGCGTGTAGTTATTGACGATCGTGTCATAGTCAACAACCGAGACCATGGTGACGTTGATATCGTCATGCAGCGCGTTGAAGCGGTCGGCAGTGTCAACCGCCCAGTCGTAGCGATGGTCGCTGAAGGCAACCCAAGCTTCAAGCTCAATGGTATCCTGGGCCAGCGCAGGCGAAAACGAAGCCGCTGCAATCGCCAGTAAGATGAACAGCAAAACAAGTTTACGTGACATGATTTCTATTCCTCTAGCTATGTTTCAGTCGCTTGGAGATTATCGCTTTTCGACAATTAAGTCAAATTGTGGGGAGGCAAAGAATTCCTTCTGCCGGGCAACATTTCGCGGTCTATGAATCGATGAATACGACTTCAAACAGCTTGGGCCAGTTCTTGCCGGTGATATAGAAAGTCTGCGTCTCGCTGTTGTAAGCGATGCCATTGAGCACGCTGCCGCTGGATAAGGCAGCATGCTCGGCGGCGGTTAAAAGACCCGAAGCATCAATGACGGCTGAAATAACACCGGTGAACTTGTCGATGCGGAAGATGTAGTCGGTATTCCAGGCGTTGGCGTAGATGTGCTCGCCGACGCATTCCAGTTCATTAAGCAGCTGCGGCGGAATGACCTGCCCTTCCAGCGTAACGGCGCCGCGGAAGATCAACTCGAAGGATTCGGGCTCGCGGATCGACAGCCGCGATGTGCTGTCGCTCATGAAGAGGTAGCGCCCGTCATAACACAGGCCCCAGCCCTCGCCCTCATATTCCAGCGTGTCGATGTGTTCGAAGGTATCAAAATCATAGACGAAGGCCAGCCCAGCCTGCCAGGTCAATTGGATGAGCCAATCGCCGACCCGCTCCAGCCCTTCGGCGAAGTAAGTTTCGTCGAGCGCGATGGCGGTTTCTGGGACGCCCGTCTCGATGTCGACGCGGCGCAGAGACGATTGCCCCCACAGCCCGGTGGATTCATAAAGGTAGCTGTCGTCCCAGAGCAGCCCTTGCGTGAAGGCGTTGCTATCGTGCGGATACTCATTCAGTATTTGGGGCGCGAGAAGCGGCACATCCTGCGCCAGAGCCGGCAGCGCCTGCGACAGAATGATGACAATCAAAATTCTGAGCATAGATTTCACTTGGAGCATCCCTTATTACAGAGCGTCGAACCGCGCGTTATGCTAACAGGCTATCGCAAGCGGCGGCTAGCCCCCGTCTGCGGAACTGTGAGCGCATAGCGGAAGATGAATTACAGTTGCGCGAAAGGCCAAGTTTGACGCCATTCGCAGCGGGTTTAGTTACATTTACCAGAAAACGCGGCGCAAATTCCATAAATTTCGCTGTGGATGTTGTTAGAAACGCCCAATACAATGGCGCGGATACCATTATGCACGGATTTAGCAAAGGATAAATGGAAATGGCAAGCCTTGTCCCCCCCGCCTCCGCAACAGAGTCCCCCGCCAGCCTGCTGGCCTGGGCGAATGAAAATGACATCGCCGAGATTGATCTGCGTTTTGTTGATATTCGCGGCGTACCGCAGCACTTCAGCATGCCGATTCAGTCGGTTGACGAAGGCGCATTTGAAGACGGATTCGGCTTTGATGGTTCGAGCATTCAAGGATTTCAAGCCATCAACGAATCGGACATGATTCTGCTGGCGGATCTGAGCACGGCTTACATCGACCCCTTTTTCAGCTTGAATACGCTGGCGATGTATTGCGATGCTCACGACCCGATCAGCCGCGAGCCCTACGCCCTGGACGCGCGTGGCGTTGCGAAGCGCGCCGAGGCCTATTTGAAGGAACATTCGGATTTGGCCGATGTCGCCTATTTTGGCCCGGAAGCCGAGTTCTTCATGTTCGACAATGTGCAGTACAGCACATCGGAGAACAGCAGCTTCTATCGCGTCGATTCTTTCGAGGGCGATTGGAACAGCGGCAACGACGACCCGGCGCAAGGCCACATGAATCGCATCAAGATGGGCTACTTCCCCTTGCCGCCGCTGGACAAGACGCATGACGTGCGCGCCGAGATGGTGCAGCGCCTGATGGATGTCGGCATGGAGGTCGAGGTGCATCACCACGAAGTTGGTGGCGCCGGCCAAGCCGAGATCGACCTGAAATACGCGCCCCTGCTCGACATGGCCGATATGATGGTGACCTACAAGTACATCGTCAAGAATGTGGCCGCGGAGAATGGCTTGCATGCCACTTTCATGCCCAAGCCGCTGTTTGAAGAGAATGGCTCCGGCATGCACGTGCATATATCGCTGTGGAAAGACGGGCAGCCGCTCTTCGGTGGCGATCAGTACGCCGGCTTGAGCCAGATGGCGCTGTGGTTTATCGGCGGTCTAATCAAGCATGCGCCGGCCTGCGCCGCCTTCACCAACCCCATCACCAACAGCTATCGTCGTTTGGTGCCCGGTTACGAGGCGCCGGTCAACCTGGTTTACTCGGCGCGCAACCGTTCGGCGGGCATCCGCATTCCGATGTACAGCAACAATCCCAAAGCCAAACGCGTCGAGGCGCGCTGGCCCGATCCGGCCGCCAACCCTTACCTGGCCATGCCGGCGCTGCTGATGGCGGGCATCGACGGCATCAAGAACCAGATTGACCCCGGCGCGTCGTCGGAAGCCGATTTGTACGAAGGTGATCACGAGACGCCAGTGATGCCGGGCACATTGGGCGAAGCCCTGCGCAAGTTGGAAGCGAATCATGACTTCTTGCTCGAGGGCGGCGTCTTCAGCGAACAGTTCATAGCGAACTACATCGACTACAAGCAGGTCGAGGACCAGGACGCGGTGGCGATGCGGCCGCATCCCTACGAGTTCGAGTTGTATTTCAGTATTTAGCCCCCACCCCAAACCTTTCTCCTCATCTCTATGAGGAGCATCCCAATATGAGGGAGGGGCTTCAATATCGAGAGTTCTTGCGGGCGACCCAGTGGGGCGCGTAGACACAGCCCTACGGTCGCCCCTACATTTTCTGCTGATGGCCGGGCTAAAACTTCTGCGCGGCGAAAGGAGAGTTAGACCAGTCGCTGTGCTCGTAGCCGGGTTCGGCGTGGCCGCCGACGGTGTTCCAGGGCAGCGCCCGTTCCTTCATCCAGTCGATCTTGGACGCGTAGGCATAGCCGATCTGCTCCATCAGCTCGATTTCCGAATCAGCGCTGCTGTCGAGCCCAAGGCTGAGCGAGTCAAATCCGCTAATATCCAAATCAAGATTGTGTTCCAGGTTGTGCAGGGTGAGCTCGGGATTGTAGCGGCGAAAATCCATCGACTTGTAGATGGCGCGGGTCATGAAGACTTGCTGCATTGCGGCGTCGTCAAGGCCCTCGGCGATGACGTATTCGATCCAGGTTTTCAGCCAGAAGCCTTTGCCCGCCCCTTCGCCGTAGGTATTAGGAAAGTAGCCGTTGCCGAGCGAGATATGGATTAAGTTCTCCGCCGGCATATCCAGGTATTCGACCGCTTCCACCGATGTCGCCAGGCAGGGATTGCCAAAAGAGCCGACGCCGCCATCGACCAGGTTGCCATGCACCGGTGGGAATAAGAGGGGCGCGGCCACGCTGGCGGCGACCGCACCGGCAAGCGGCCAATCGGCGAAGAGCGGCGCGCCCGGTCCGCGGTTGATGATGTAGTAGGTGGAGCTGGTGCGCATGTCTTTGGTTGTCAGTAACACGGTAGGACCATCGAGATCGGACATGAGTTTGCCTTCACCGAGCGGACCGAGGGACTTGAGGAAGGGTCCGTAGGGATAAAGATGGCGCATGCCGTTTAGCAAGAAGCGCAGCCAGCGCAGGCGTTTGGCGCGCCTGAAGGCCGTTGGCAGACGCGCCTTGTAGACCTCGTCCATGATGTCTCGGGCGCTCATGCCCAAGCCCAAACCGGCGCAAATGATGGCGCCCGTGCTGGTGCCGCCCACCAGCTTAAAAAGCTTATGAGCCGGCTGGCCGGTTTGCTCTTCCAGCCAGCAGAGCATGGCGAGGGCGATGACGCCGCGCATCCCGCCGCCGTCGATAGACAGGATGAGGTCTCTGCCGTAGGGGTTGAAAAGGAATTTGTAGCGCTGGTTGGAATTCAACATTTAGCGGTAGGCCGAGCCATAGACAATACGATCCATTATAGGGGAAGGCAGCCGACAACCTAGCGGAAAGCGCTAGGGATTCAAGGGCGGCACAGCTGCCTCCGGCACAGTCAAGATGAAGATTGGGCTTGATAGGCGCGGCTGGGTTGGTTATACTCTTTACCAGATCGCGGGCATAGTTCAGCGGTAGAACATTTCCTTGCCAAGGAAAAGGTCACGGGTTCGAATCCCGTTGCCCGCTCAGGCAGACCTCGTTGAACCAATCCAGTCGATTGTTTCGTTTGTCGCAAGCGCGATCCTGCGGCGAAAATGACAGCTCAAGTAAGAAGTCATTGAGTCAGCCTGTCCCTATGTGCGTGGGTCGCGCGCGAGGTCCGCGTATGGGGATTCACGAACGAAGCATCTATCAGTATGTGTGAGGAGCAAGAGTCTTGAACACGGTTGCAGAATCAACGGAACTGCGGGAAAACGCCCAGTTGGTCATTGAAGTGCTGAGCGAGAAGGAAGACATTCAGCTGGACTTCTCGGCGGACTCCGTTTCATGGTTGGACACCTATATTGAGGAACATCGCGCCCAGTTGAACGAGCGCGACAAGTCCCTGCTCCAGGAGAAATTCGGCGCTTTCTTCGGCGAATCCATTCGCCACAATTACGGCGGGCGCTGGGTCAAGGGCAGTGGAGACCGCTGGATGATCGTCTTTGACGAGGAGCATCACATGTCACCCTTCGAGATTATCGGCGAACACCTCGATCATCACATTGAACTGACCGAAGTATTCGAGCATTTGCCCGATCACATCCAGGCGCGGCAGAACTAGACGTCCGCAGCTTCAACGACTACGCGACGGGTAGGCGAGCCAAGGCTCGCCCCTACAGTTGTAGATGCAAAGGGATGGCGCAAACCGCCGTCCCTTTTTTGTTCCGCAGTACTGACTAATCAATTGTAGTTGTAAGCGTTGGCGGCGTATTCACGGGCGGTGCCGGCGACGACAGCCAGCGCGACGCCACGCGCGGCGGCCCGTTCTTTGGCGCCGACCACCTCACTTTTCAGCCGCAGCAATTCGCGGTCATCCGGGTCATCGGTCAATCCGTCATTGATGAGCAATTCGGCGATGGATGACAGGAACAAGTTGCGCATCATCAGGTTGACCAATTCAGCGATTACCGCCACGACATCTTCTTTGTCCTGTTCTTCGTAGGCGACGTGGAGCGCTTGCCGCAAGCGGGTCAGCGCCTCTGGCAGGCGGTCGGCCTTGATCAAGATCTGGCCCAGATGGCGCAGCTGCTCGGCTTCGGTGATGCGATCGCCGAGCTCGCGGGCGATGTAGAGCGCCGAAGTGTGGAAGTTCACCGCTTCACTCCAGCGTTCCAGCCGCACGTTGACCGTTCCCAAACCGCGCAAGACCTGGCCCTCCATATCGCGCTTTTCTTGCTTCTTGAAACGGTCGTTGGCGTCTTCCAGCATCTCGATGGCGCGGCGCTCCTGCTTGGCCTCCAGATAGGCCATGCCCAGCTTGTAGAGGATGAGCGCCTCGTTCTGCGAATCGTCGCGGTGGCGCGCTTTGCCCAGGGCGCGTTCATAGGCTTCGACAGCCATCGAGGCTTCGCCCAATTCCAAATGGGCATCGCCGCCGGAGATTTGCAGGTACATAGCCGCTTCATCGTCAGCCAGCTCGTCAGCAAGATGCAAGCCGCGCTGGACGTGCTGCAGCGCCGATACCGCCGAGTCGCTGCGGACCAGCAAGCCAGCCAGCATATCAAGCGTTTCCAGGACGCCGGCTTTATTTTCCTGCCCTTCGTGAATGGCCAGCACTTCGCTGTAGGTCGCTACCGCGTCTTTCTGGCGATTCTGGCCGATTTGCACTTTGCCCACGGCATCCAGAATCTGCAGGACGCGGGTCGTATCTTCATGCTGCCGAGCGAAGGACAGCGCCGTGCGCAGTTTCACCTGCTCGACGGCGGCTGGCGTACTCTTGCTGCTGACTAACAAGCCGGCGATCATGTCGAGCGTTTCCAGGACACCGTCCTTGTCTTCGCTGTTCTCGTAGATTTCCAGCACATCGCCGTAAGTTGCCACAGCCTCTTTTTCGCGCCCCTGGCTAATTTGCATGCGGGCGATCGCCTTAAGAATTTGCAGCTGGCGCGCGGTCTCGTTGTTCTGGCTGGCGACATTCAGCGCGGTGCGCAATTGGTCGATATTCACCGATTGCAATTCCCGCTCATCGAGGCTGACGAATGTCGAGTCGTCGACCGGCAGCTGCTCCTGGGCGCCGCCCTCGCCCGAGCCTTCGCCTGTTATCACAGTAGACTCGTCGTCTTCATCCTCAAGCAGGGACAAGCCGTCGTCAGGCGCGCCTGCGGGCGTATGTTTTTCTGTTTCTTCATCGACGTCCTCAGCGGCGGATTCTTCCGCATCCGGCACATCTTCAAATTCGAGGCTCTCGCCGTCGCGGATGGCGTGCAAGCGCAGCAATTCGTAGTTATAGCCTTCGGCGGCAAGCAGACCTTCCAGCGGGGCGATGGCCCCGGCCAGATCGGCCGCCAGCTCGGGATCGTCGTTGCCAGCCGCCCATTCTGCCGAAGCCAGCAGGTTCTTCATCTCGGTCATCAGACGGATGACGGCGTCGTCCGAACGCCCATGCACATCCAGATAATCGCGCGATGTATCAAGAATATCGGCGCGCAAAGCATCAAAGCGTTCGTGCTCGATAGCCCAGTCGGTCAGGAAGCTATGTACCAGTGAATGCAGTCGATAGCAGGCTTCGCCGGCACGCTGAAAACGTTCCACCAAGAACAGCCGCGACAGGATGGTCATCGACATGTCGATGGACTCTGCCGCGATGCCGCTGAGCAAATTCAGATAGGCGACTGACGCCTCGCCCCGCACGGTCGCGCCCAGGAAAAGCAGCAAGTCGCGCAGGCGTTCGTTAAGGCCGTCAAAGCTGATATTCAACGCGGCGACTATCGCGTCATCGTCATGGCTCTCGAGCGCGTCGGCCACGGTTGCGCTGAATTCGGCCGGCGATTGCCGAGCGATGACCATACTGCGCGCGGCCAAGGTCAGCGGAAAGGCGGCATAGTTGAGCTGCGCGACGAGCGCCGTGATGTCCGCGTCAGATTCGCCGTTTTTGAGGCCGGCCTTCTGCTTAAACAGTCGCAGGGCATCGCTTTCCGCCAGGTTGCCGATGGGCTGATTGCGCCAATCGCCCTGGGACAGCGGCGCGGTGCTGGTCACCACCAGGGGCGCATCGCCGGCGCAGCGCTGGACAAAGGCGGCCAAGGTCTGCGATTCGACCTCGCCATCGAGCACCAGGAGCGGCTGATGTTCCGCCAGCAGCGCTTTGACCGCCCGCGTTTGGCTCAATGGATTATCGGCGTTGGCAGCGTCCATGTTTCCGTAGGCGCGGGCGATCCGTACGATCAACTCAGCCAAGGGCGGGTTATGCGCGTTCAGCCAGAGGACGGGGCGAGAATGCTGCTGCAAATATACGTTGGCGATGGTGGCGGCTACGGTGGTTTTGCCGGCGCCGGCTGCCCCGTGCAAGACCAATTGCTGGCGCTGACGCAAACGCAATAGCAGCGACCTTAGCAGGTCATCACGGCCGACGGGGCGGCCCAAGCGACGCAGGGGCAACGCCGTAACCGAAGTGACAGCCGCTTCCAAAGGTTGTAGCTCCGCCATAGATCCCTCGGAGTGAGATTCTAAGCCAAGTCTTTCAAATCAACACTCAGTATATAGGGACATCAAGATTAGGACAATTTAACTCAGCGTTGGTATTGACGCGGTTTTGAACGGCAAGCTGACGCTTGAGATTTGCCGGGCGCGGCACTATACTTCGAGGCTGTTTGGGCGCGTGGCGCAATGGCAGCGCAGTTGACTTTTAATCAATTGGTTGCAGGTTCGAATCCTGCCGCGCTCATTTATCGGCATACGCAACTATTGAACGCGCAAATTCCCATGCAATGCGAGCGAGCGGAATCTTATCGAGGTTATTCCAAGTAACCGGGGTACTTCGCATTGAAAGCGTCCAAGAGTCGTTGAATGTCGTGTGAGTTGGAATCAATCTGCGAGATTTTCTGCGTGAATCTGCTTTCAATTCGCTCAATTGCTTCACTGTTAGCTTCTACAAGCTCGCGAAGGCTCTTAATCTCTTGGCGGTTTTCCATGATATCTTCATTGTTAGCCACAACCAATGCCATAAGTTGACTCAGCGTACCGTCTATGGCGTCAAGTCGCTTATTCATATGAACTTCAAATGCTTCAAAGCGAGCATTCAAAGCGCGTAATTCCTGAAGGACTTCGTCCACTTGCAGTTTTCCTCTCTTATTCCCAGCCAGCAAGAATGTTATAGGTCTACCTAGGCGCCGCAACGCGCACAATAGTCAAGCCAGCCTTTACATAATTATCATACCACTATTGTATGATGTCATCCAGTGATTTCAGTTCAAACACAGAGCAATCGCACCAGAACCAATTATGTGCCGAATGTCACATAAATCTACCACGATGTAGGGGCGACACTGTGTGTCGCCCATGAAAAGAGTGAGAATATCGTGGGCGATTCACAGAATCGCCCCTACATTGCCTCCTTTTTGCCAGAAAAGGAGTTAAATCTCGGTGTCCTCGGTGGTTAAAATAATCTGGTGCGATTGCTCTGGTTCAAACAAACTCCCGCTTGGTAGGTGTTGCGTTCAAATACTGAACCGTTCAACGGTTTCTCAAAAGTCTATACCGTTGCGCGCCGGGAGACCGCGTGTGCAATTGCTAGCGCACGAGGAGTTCGACTGTAACTAACCCGGCGTCCAGGCCAGCGGCGCGATGCCCTCGACATCGGTCTTCACATCGATCACGACCGGCCGCTCGGCGGCGAAGGCGCGCTCGAGGGCGCCGGCGATTTCGCTCGGCTCGGTCACCGTCAAACCCAGGCAGCCGAAGGACTCGGCGATGGCCGCGAAGTCCGCGTCTTCAAAGAGCCACAACTCATCCGAGCCGGTGGTCGTGCCGCCGTAAATCGTCTCTACGCCGTCGCGCTCCTGGTTCAGCGAGTGGTTGTTGTTGACCACGGTCACGGTATTGATGCCACAGCGGACGGCCGTCTCCAACTCGGCGATGTGATACCAGATGCCGCCGTCGCCGGTGAAGCAGAGCACGGGCCGGTCGGGCGCGGCGCATTTGGCGCCCATGGCCGCGGGCAGCCCCCAGCCCAGCGAACCCGAGCAGCGGATAAACGACTGGTCAGGGTGGCGCAGATCAAGCATCGTGCCGGTCCATATCCCGGAATGCCCGGTGTCGGATACCAGAATGGCGTCTGCCGGCAGATTCTCGCTTAATTCTTTGCAGAGGCGCTCGGGGCGCATTGGTACGGCATCGGAGTGATAGTGCTCATTGACGCCCTCCCGCCAAGCGCGTACTCGCCCTTGAACATGTTCGATCCAGGCATTTCGCGCCGGCGCGGCGGTCGCGCTCGCCAGCATCTTTCGCAGCGTATTGCGTACATCACCCTGCAGGCCCAGAGTCAAGGCGTAGTTGCGACCGATCTCAGCCGGATTGATGTCGAGCTGAATCACGCGGGCGCCGGGCGGCGGGATGCTGTAGTTATTGGTGAGCTGGCCGCCGGTGTGGCTGCCGATATAGAAGAGCAAATCGGCTTCGCAAACGATCTGATTGGCGCAGGCGCGCGAGTAGGAACCGGGCACGCCGACCGCCAGCGGATGATCGGCCGGGAACATGGCTTTGGCGTTGAGCGCAGTCGCGACCGGAATCGACAACTGCTCGGCCAGGGCGATGAGTTCGGCGCGGGCAGCGGACGCGGTCACGCCGCCACCGGCCACGATGACCGGGCGCTCGGCAGCCGCCAGCAGCTCAAGCGCCGCGCTGATGGTCTCGTCGTCGGCAGATGGTCGGAAAGGCGGCAACTGCGCGAATTGAGCGTCGACCTCGACATTGAGATCGGCTGCGACATTGACGACTGCGCTGCCGTCGATGCCTTGCAGGTCGAGATGCGTCGGGCCCGGCGTGCCGGATGTGGCCGAGCGGAAGGCCTGCCGCAGATGATGCGAGAGCTCCTCCGGTTTGGCGACGTAGGCGCTGTATTTGGTCACTGCCGAGAAGGGCGCGTGATGATCCACTTCTTGATAAGCGTGGCGCAACTGATGGCCTTGCCACTCTCGCCCGGTTATCGCAACCACGGGCGAACAGGACAGCCAGGCGTCTTGCAAACCCGCCGCCAGGTTAACCGCGCCCACTGACTGCGCCATGCACAGCCCAGGCGCGCGCTTGACCCGGGCGTAAGCGTCGGCCATATACGCGGCCGACTTCTCGCCGTGCGTCTGCACCCGCTTGATGCCCAGCTTCTCCATTTCCATTAGCGCGCGCGGCGCGATATAGGGCATAAAAAAGACGTGGCTAATTCCGTAACCGTGAACGGTATCCGCCAGCAATTTGCCGCCTGTCATCCTGGGCATAATTCTCTCCGAACTGTAGACAAATGATGGTGGAGAATAACGTTTATTGTTCCTCTACGCTAGCATCGCGCTGGCTGATAGCGAGCGTCGAGAAATCGCGGCCCGGGCGATATCTTGCCAAGATTACGGCAGCAGTCGGCTTAGGTCTGCGGCACATGCCCAGAACTTCGCAATCTGCCCTAAGCGGCGCGTCCGATTTTTCTCAATTGCTTGACAGAATCATCAGTACGCGCTACACTGCCAATTAGGTTAATCGGTTAACCTAGTTGGAAGGCTGCGCAAACTGTCAATTATTCGTTTCGGTAATCATGCGCTGATAGGGTGACAAGGAGGCGCGGTGGCAAAAGGGCAAGGGATTATGCAAGAGTGCTTCAGAACTATTACGAGGAGAACGACATGAGGGAAAGAAACGAGAAACAGATTAGCCGGCGCGATATGCTAAAGATGCTGGGCAGCAGCGCGGCCGGCATGAGTATGGCGAAGGTCGCCGGGCTTAGCGGCGCCGCGACCGCCCTGCTGCAAGGCATGCCGGCCGGCGCGCAGGACAAGGTCGAAATCTGGACCGGTTTCGGTCAAGGCCGTATGGCGGACGCCATGCAAGGCGCGATTGACAATTTCGCCGTAGAGAATCCTGAATTTGCGCCGGAGCACATCATCGTGCCTTGGGGCGAGATTCATGATCGCGTGATCGCCGCCACGTCGGCTGGTTCGCCGCCTGACGCCTATCGCGGCTGGGCTTGGATCGTTGGCGACGCCGCCATCGGCGCCCTGACTAACTTGCAGCCCTATGTAGACGCCGCGAATGTCGACTTGATGGACTTCTGGCCGGCCACGCTCAATCAAATGAAATACCAGGGCGATGTGCACGCCATGAGCATCTCGACCATCGTGCAGTTCATGTATTACAACAAGGACCGCATGAGAGAGGGCGGCTTGGATCCTGACAGCCCGCCGACGACGATCGCCGAGCTGGATGCGATGGGAGACGAGCTCAATGATATCGCCGACGATGGCGAAATCCTGCGTCTTGGCTTTTCGCCGACATTGCCGGGCACACAAGTCTGGGAGTGGGGCGCGGCCTTCGGAAGTAAATACTGGGACGAGGGCGAGGGTAATATCGCCCTTGACGAAGAAGCGTGGATTGCGCTGCTGAACTGGTACAAGAGTTATGGCGACAAATTTGGCGTCGAAAACCTGGCCGGTTACGCCTCTACTTACGGCGGAAACGGCTTTGGACGCAACTCGCCACAAGGCATTTACTATACCGGTTTGATCAGCTTCTGGGTTATCGGCAGTTGGCTGTTCAACGACATGGGCGAATACGGACCAGATGTCGACTTCGGCGTCATTCCGATCCCGACTTTGGAGAGCGCCGACGATGCCACGCCGGGCACATCAATCGCCAATATGTACTTCGTGCCAGCCAATTGCGCCAACCCCGACGGCGGCTTTTCCTTCGCCAACTATATGAGTTCGTCGCCCTACGTGGCGGTCAACAAGGCGCTTCCGGATAGCGTCATGCCTTCGCGCCCGTCGCTGGCGAGTCTGCCGGAAGTCGAGGAAGCAGGCGCCTGGACGGTCCTGGCGCGTGACGAGATTCTACCCAATACGCTGGAGAGACCGAGCTTCCCCGGCAACGGTTTCCTGGGCAGCGCCTTGAATGAGGCGGTCGAAAATGTCATGTTCAACGACGCCGACCCGGCGGAAGTGATCGCCGATGCGGTCTCGCGTTCACGACGTGAGGTGGAACGTTTGACGGGCTAGTTTTCGCCCCCACCCCTAATCCCCTCCCCCGTTAAGAGGGAGGGGAAATCACAGGACTTTGTTGGGGAGATTCATTGACCAGCCAGCGCAAGCCAGCAGATTCGTAGGGGCTACTCGGCGAGTCGCCCACATGAATCAAGGAAACTGCCAAAACCTCCATGTTCAAATTGAAGCGAGACCCCGCCGACAAACCCAACAGTTGGCGCACGGACAATCTGCCCGCTTGGGGCCTGTTCTTTATCGCGCCCTGGATAATCGGCTTCGTCACCTTCACTTTATATCCCTTTTTCGCCTCTCTATACTACAGCTTCACTAACTTCAACATCATCAACTTAACCCCGCGCTGGGTGGGCTTGGACAATTATGTCGAGCTTTTCACTGCGGATCCGCTATTCTGGACCTCGATCGGCAACTCGATCAGATACGCCGCTCTGCTCTTGGTCGCGGCCACGATATTCGACATCTTCATCGCCTATTTGCTGAGCCAGGACGTAAAGTTCCTGTCAATCTATCGCACGATATTTTTCTTTCCGGTCTTGGTGCCGGTGGTGGCGGCCAGCTTAACCTGGATCTGGATACTGAATCCGCGCTTCGGCTTGATGAACGGCTTGCTCGAGCTCATTGGCATCAAGGGACCGAATTGGCTGGCGTCGCCCGACACCGCGATGTACTCGATTATTTTCATCGCCGTCTGGGGCAGCGGACGGCAGGTCATCGTTTATCTATCCGGCTTCAATGACATTCCAAGCCAACTCTATGAAGCCGCCGATATTGACGGCGCGTCCGGCTTTCAGAAATTCCGCAAAATCACCCTGCCATTGCTCTCTCCGCAAATCTTTTTTAACGTTGTCACGCTTATCATCTTTTCGCTGCAATCATTCTCAGAAGTCTTTATCATGACGCAGGGCGGACCCGCCAATTCGACCTTGCTCTACGCCGTCAATCTGTACAACCGCGCCTTCCGTGATTACGCCATGGGCTACGCGTCGGCGCTGGCCTGGATCATGTTCCTCCTTATCCTGGGTTTGACCCTGATCATCTTCAAGTTCTTGAGCGGGAAAGTCATCTATGAGCGCTAGGAAGAGGTCTTAGCATGGCAGTATCGCAGCCGGCCGCTAACGGGCGCCGCGCCATGACTGACGAAGAGCGCAATTATCTGCTATTGCAGCGCTTGCGATCCCTCATCAAACATGCCGTTTTGATCGTCTTCGGCATCGCCTTTATGCTGCCTTTCGTCTGGATGATCAGTTCCTCAGTCAAACCGAACATCGACATCTTTGAGATTCCGGTTCGCTTGATTCCCAAGTCACTCCGCCTCGAGAATTATATCGACGCCACCAACGCCATCCCCTTCTGGCAATACTTGTGGAACTCGACCTACTACACCATCTTCGCCACCATCGGCGCTGTGCTCTCGAATACCTTCATCGCCTACGGTTTCGCGCGCGTGCGCTGGCGGGGGCGCAATGTGCTCTTCATCATCGTCATCGCCACCATGATGCTGCCCTTCCAGGTGCGCATGATTCCCCTCTACATCCTATTCGCCCGCATCGGCTGGCTGAATAGCTTCCTGCCGCTGATCGTGCCCAACTTCTTCGGCAACGCCTTCTACATCTTCCTCATGCGTCAATTCATGATGACGCTGCCGAAAGAACTGGATGACGCGGCGCGCATCGACGGCGCCAGCGAATGGGGCATCTTCTGGCGCATCGCTGTGCCGCTGTCCAAGCCGGCCATCCTGACCGTAGCCATCTTCGAGATCATCCATACCTGGCACGATTTTATCGGTCCGCTGGTCTATTTGCGGCATCCGACCAAGTACACGCTCTCAATCGGCTTGCGGCTCTACTTCACGCAATACGGCGCCGAATGGGGCTTGCTGATGGCGGCGGCAGCCATGTTCACTATTCCTATGGTCATCTTCTTCTTCGTCGCACAACGCTCTTTCATTGAAGGCATCACCTTGACCGGCCTGAAAGGTTAGCCGCATGGCGCGCGTCCTGTCTCAGCCACATACCCGAGAAGCGCTGCGAGCCGGCATCAATGCGCTGGCGAGAGCGGTCATTCCCACTTTGGGCCCGCTGACGGGACCTGTCGCGCTCGACGACAAAGACCGCGGCGGCTCGCCCGAGTTGCTTGACGATGGAGGCACAATCGCGCGGCGCATCCTGCAATTGGACGACGCTGATGCCGATGTCGGTGCCATGCTGCTGCGCGAAATCCTCTGGCGGCAGCGAGAAGTCTACGGCGACGGGGCAGCGACCGCGGCGGTGCTATTCCAGACCGTATTCGCCGAGGGGCATCGCTTCATCAACGCCGGCGGCAACGCCATGCTGTTTCGACAAGCGCTGGAAACGGGTATGAAACTGTTGCTCGACAGCCTGCGGCAGCAAATCCAACCAGTGGAGTCGCAAGCCGAAATGGAGCGCGTCGCGCATTCGATCTGTGGCGAAGACGAAATCGCGGCGACGCTCGCGGATATTTTCGAGCTACTCGGCCCGCATGGCGCGATCGAAGTCCGCGAGGGCGGGCGCGACCTGGGACATGAGTTCTTCCTGGGTTCGTATTGGGAGGGCAAGGTCCCGTCCAATATCGTGTTCGAAGGCGTCATCGGCGACCGTTTGGAACTTAAGAATACCGCCTGGCTGATCAGCGATTTCGAACTGGACGACCTGCAGGCGCTGGTCAAGCTGGTGACTGATGTTGTTCAAGCGGGATACAGCTCGCTGGTGATTGCGGCCAAGTCATTCTCCGAGCAGACCATCGCCGCGCAAGGCGCAAACAGCCGCATGGAAGACTTTCAACTGGTATATCTCGAGCCGACCGGACTGGTCGATGAGCAGGAAGCGGCGCTGGCAGACCTGGCGCTGATCACCGGCGGGCAAGTCCTGCGGACGATCGCGGGGCATACCCTGCCCGGCGTCACAAGCGACCACTTGGGCAAGAGCGAGCTGGCCTGGGTCGACCGCAATCGCTTCGGCATCATCGCTGGCGGCGGGGACCAAGCAGCAGTCGAGCGCGAAGTCGCGGCGCTGGAAACCCGTTACGCGCGCAGTGACGATGAGCGACAACAAGCGCTCCTGCGTACGCGAATCGGACGGCTGCGCGGCGGCTCGGCAGTGGTCTACGCGGCCGGCAGCAGCGAAAGCGAAATGCGCTATCAGAAGGATGTGATCACCAAGACGATTGCAGCCATGCGATCTGCCTTGCTGCGCGGGACGCTGCCAGGTGGCGGGACGGCGCTTCTGCGCTGCCTGGATGAACTGCGCGCGCGTTACGACGGCAACGACGACCTGCATGAAAGAGCGGCTTGGGACATCCTGAGCAAGGCTGTCGAAGCGCCCTGTCGCATGCTGCTGCAGAATGCCGGCCATGAAGCGCCCGGGCTGGTGGTCGACGAGATCGGGTCCGCAGTGAACGGCGCCGGTTACGACCTGCGATCAGGCCGCATCGTCGATATGCATCGGGAAGGCGTGGTCGATTCGGCCTCCGCATTGATGGGCGCTGTCCGCAACGGGATCGGCGGGGCGGCGCTGGCTTTGACAGTGGATACGATCGTGCGCCGCGTGAATCCGCCGCTGGCGATCGAGCCGGGTGGATTGCCGGCGGATGCTGACTTGGGAAATATCGAATTGAAGTAGAAGCATTTGGCCTAACGATTTGCCTTGAGGAGATACGGAAACATGGGCTGGCAACCGACAGCGGAACAAAAGCGAAATTACGAAGAGCGCGGCTATTTCACGGTGCCGAACGTCGTCTCTCGGACTACGGCGGCGGAGATGTTAGGTGTAATCAAGAACGCCATCTTGACGCCGGAAACCGACGACATCATGACCGATGCCGACCCCATGGATCCCATGAACGATGACACGCCCGAGGCGCGCGCCGTGCGCTACCGCAAGCTGAGCAAGTTTAATCAGCGCAATCCGCTGATCTGGCATAACGCGCACTGCGGCCAGCCGGTTCTGGATATCGCGCGCTACTTCCTCGGCGACGACATTCTGTTGAAATACGACAGCTGCTTCCTCAAGCCGGCCCGCTCCGGCAGCGCCACGCCCTGGCATCAGGACAACGGCTTGTGGCGCGACGGCGATACCGAGCCCTTCAACTTCTGGATGGCGCTCGACCCGGCCACCATCGAAAACGGCTGCTTGCAGATGATCCCCGGCAGCTACAAGACCGAGATCGTGCCCCATGTGCTCTACGAAGACAGCATCCATGGCGAACTGCCCCAAGAGCGCGTTGAAGAAATGATCGATACTTACGGCGTGGAGCATATCGAACTGGAGCCGGGCAGCGTCGTCGTCTGGCACAGCAACGCCTGGCATTACAGCCCGCCCAACGCCAGTGACAAGGGCCGCATCGCCATCGCCGGCGTGATGAGCAGCCCGGATATTGTCGAGAACGGGCGCAGCGGCGACCCCGGCTACAAGTGGCTGATGAAAGATGGCGAGGTCATGCCTGACTTCCCGGCAGTGGAATATGTCATGAAGCGGCAGACCTTCGGGAAGGCGGAACCTTATCGGAAGCTTAGTCGGAAAGCAAGCTGAGCGGCGTTCCCGTCGAATCACGCAGGACGAGATGTGAGGGCATAATCTCTCGCCGGACTGGCGCATCCGGCGATGCAATCCGCCGCAGCATCAGTTGAGCGGCCATTTCGCCCAGTCCGCGCGGATCGGCTGAAACGGTCGTCAAGCTGGGATGCCATAACGAAGCTTCCGGCACATCATCGAATCCGATGACCGCGAAATCCTTGCCCGCTTCCAGGCCAGCCGCCCGCAATCCCAACATCACGCCAAAGGCAATCACATCGCTGTAGCAATAGGCCGCTGAGGGTGGCTGCTCCATATTCAAGAGTTGATGCACGGCGTCATAGCCGCCCCGCCGCGTGACTGGACTGTCGATGCATAGCGCCGGGTCGACCTGGATGCCCTGCCCTCGCAGCGTATCGCGATAGCTATGCAGGCGCCGCTGCCGCGTGGAACTGGTGGCATAACCGCCGACAAAGGCGATGCGCTGGCGCCCCTGCTGAATCAGATGCTCGACCGCCTGTACCGTACCGTTTTCGTCATCCATGCCGACGCAGTCAGCAGCCAGGCCCTCGTAATAGGGGTTGGTCAGCACCAGCGAGCAATGTTGCATGATGTTCTGCAGCGCTTCCGTCGCTGTTCCCGCGACCGGTCCCAGAATCAGTCCATCAACATCGCGCTCCAGCATGGTTCGGATGATTCGCGACTGCTTTTCAAAGTCGTCGTCAGTCGTGGCCAGAACGAGGCTGTAGTCCTGAGCGGCCAGCACCGATTCAGCGCCCGAGGTCAATTCGGCGCTGTAGGGATTCAAGACATCCGTGACGATCAAACCAATGGTATAGGAGCGCTGTGTGCGCAGGCTGGCGGCGCGCTGATTGTAAACGTAGCCCAGCGCATCGACGGCATCCAGCACGCGTTGGCGCGTGGCAGCGGAAATGCGCGGATTATTGCTGAGCACCAGCGAGGCCGTCGCCTTGGACACATTGGCCGCCTCGGCAACGTCCTTGAGCGTCACGTGCTTCCGTCGTCGCCCGGGCGCATTGGGCATGATTGGCCCCCAATTCGCTGCAAGTTAATCGGTCTACTCGTTGATACTGGTAGTGTAACACAGTGGGGCTTCCACGAGGGCTCGCCCCGCACTACCTGCAGCCTGTCAAAGCAAGTCTGCGCTGCTACAATGGGCGCCTGCGAGACCAAATGGAGGGCGCATCGGCATGGAGAATCTGGCGGATATCGGACTAATTGGCTTGGCGGTCATGGGCCAGAACCTCGCCCTGAATATCAGCGATCACGGCTACCGCGTGGCCGTCTTCAACCGCACGACTTCGAAAGTGACGCGCTTCATCGAAAACGAAGCCGCCGGCACAGACATCATCGGGACACTCTCGGTTGAGGAATTCGTCGCCAGCATCAGACGACCGCGCAAGATCATCCTTATGATTCAGGCGGGCGCGGCGGTGGACAAGTCAATCGCCCAGCTGGCGCCGCTGCTGGATGAGGGCGATATTATCATCGACGGCGGCAACTCCAACTTCAACGATTCGATCCGCCGCACAAATGAAGTAGAAGCGCGGGGACTGTACTTCATCGGCGCGGGTATCAGCGGCGGCGAGGAAGGCGCGCGTTATGGCCCGTCCATCATGCCCGGCGGCTCGACCGCGGCCTGGGAGTCGGTCAAGCCGGTCCTGCAGGCGGTGGCGGCCAAAGTGCCGGACGGCACGCCCTGCTGCGACTGGGTCGGCGAAGGCGGCGCGGGCCACTTCGTCAAGATGGTGCATAACGGCATCGAATACGGCGATATGCAACTCATCTGCGAAGCCTATCATCTGATGTCCGCGGTGCTGGGCATGGACGAAAACGAAATCAGCGCCGTCTTCTCCGAGTGGAATACGGGCATCCTGGAGTCCTTCCTGATCGAAATCACCGGCGAGATCCTGGCTTACGAGGACGAGGACGGGCAGCCGCTGCTGCGCAAGATTCTCGATGTCGCCAGCCAGAAAGGCACGGGCAAGTGGACGGCCATCACTGCGCTGGAAGAAGGCACACCCCTGACGCTGATAGGCGAGGCGGTTTTCGCCCGCTTCCTGTCCGCCATCAAAGACCAGCGGGTGGCCGCTGCGCAGGTGCTGCCCGGCCCGCAAGTGGAGTTCACGGGCGACCGCGCGGGATTCATCCGCGACCTGGAGCAGGCGGTCTACGCGGCCAAGATCATCAGTTACACGCAGGGTTACATGCTGATGCAGGACGCGGCGCGCACTTACAGCTGGAACCTGAATTACGGGGGCGTCGCCTTAATGTGGCGCGAGGGCTGCATCATCCGCTCGGCCTTCCTGGGCAAAATCCAGGAAGCCTACGCCGACGACCCGACGCTGGCGAATCTGCTGCTCAACGACTACTTCAGCGCGGCGGTGATTGGGGCGCAGGGCGCTTGGCGGGAGGTGGTCGCGTCCGGCGTCAAGCACGGCATTCCGCTGCCGATCATGAGCGGGGCGCTGGCCTTTTATGACGGCTATCGCTCGGCGCGGCTGCCGGCCAATCTCTTGCAGGCTCAGCGGGACTACTTCGGCGCGCATACTTACGAGCGGGTGGATCGCCCGCGCGGGGAGTATTACCACACCAACTGGACGGGCACGGGCGGGGATGTGACGGCTGGGAGTTATGATGCTTGAAATCGGCCTGCCTTGTGATTTTCGACTACACTTTGTAAAGAAACCGTATCATCTAAAGATATGGAATTGATATGACAAACGCAGCAACTCCTAATCGTCTATACTTCGGCGATTGCTTGGAAATCATGACAGAGTTCATCCCTGACGAATCCGTCGATCTGATATATCTTGACCCGCCGTTTAACTCCAAGCGGATATACAACGCCTTTATCGGTGGCGCTCAATGGGTCGCATTCGACGATACGTGGCGCTGGTACGAGGCAATTGATGACTTTCACGCCGTTGCTGGCGATGTGTCGCTCGGGCCTGCGATGGAGGGGCTGCGACGCATCTTGGGCGAAGGCGGGGAACTCGCCTACCTGTCCTATATGGCGAACCGCTTGCGCGAGTGCAAGCGTGTGCTAAAGCGGACTGGCAGCATTTATCTGCATTGCGACCCAACGATGAGCCATTATCTCAAAATTATCATGGACGAGATCTACGGAAAGAATAACTTTAGAAACGAGATAATTTGGCATTACAGAAAATGGTCAACAGGGAAATACGCTTTTCAGCGGAATCACGATGTATTGCTCTTTTACTCGCGATCGGGATCAAGAAAGCGAGCTTTTAATCAATTGTACATGCCCAGAGCCGCATCCACGCTTAAACGATTCGGTACAAAGCGAATTGTTTCTGGTTACGATGAAAGGGGACAGCGATTGCCATCGCAGGTAGCGGACGAAGACTCGGAAGGCGTTCGTCTAGATGATGTCTGGGATATCGCGCGGGTCCCGCCCATCAAGCAGCTATATCCGACAGAAAAGCCCTTGGCGTTATTGGAGCGCATCATCACCGCATCAAGCAATCCAGATGACATCGTGTTTGATCCTTTCTGTGGCTGCGGCACCACCATTCACGCTGCCCAAAACCTCGGACGGCGCTGGATTGGCATTGATGTCTGCGTCCAAGCCTGCAAGGTCATTCAAAAGCGAATCGAAGGGCATTTTGACAGCCTATGGGATGACATTGAGTTTGTGGGAATGCCCAAGACACTTGATGATGCTAAGGAGCTCGCGGCTTACGATCCCTTCAAATTTGAGCGCTGGGCGGCGTCCCTGGTGCCGGGCATGGAGGCCAACAAGAAACAGCGCGGCGATAGAGGCATTGACGGACGGGGAAGGCTGCCCATTCGCAAGGGGCAATTCGTCGATGTTGTGTCGCAGGTTAAGGCAGGCAACACCAGCCCAAGCCATGTGCAGGCATTCAACGAAGCGCGGCGGCAAGCGGGAGCCGAATTAGGCGTGTTCACTTGTTTTGAAGATAAAGTGACGACCGGCATGAAAAACGCGGCCGTCAATTCGGGCAAATATCTGGAAAAATGGCCTGTGATTCAAATCTACACAATAGAAGACTACTTCGCCGGTAGGATACCTGACTTGCCGCTAGCCGATTTCCCCCGCCCCTAGACAAAGGAATCTACGGCAACTCCGGCACAAACTGATAGCCCGGCTCGCGCTGCTGACGCCGCAGGATGGGAATAACCTGCGCCCAGGTCCCGCTGACGCCGCGCGGACAATGCGGCAGATCATCAGAAATCAACTCGTGCAATTCAGCCAGATTATAAAATGGCACCGCTGCGTACATGTGGTGCTCAATGTGGTAATTCATCTGCCAATACAGAAATCCCAGCAGCGGATTCAGCAGGATAGTGCGCGTATTGATGCGGTAATCCGTCACCTCGTCGGACAAGCCGATATGCTGCGCCTCGTTGAGCAGGTACTGGAAGCCGCCGCCGTAGAATGGCGCCAGCGTGAGCAGCAGGGGCAGCATCCAACAGCCCTGTATCAGCGAGACAGCCGCAAGCAGCGCATGGCCCGCCAGCAGCAGACGCGCCCAGCGGAACAGCGCTCGCCGTCCGGCCACATTCTCCGGCGGGAACAGCGCCTGCTCCCACTCGTTTTCGATCTTGCCGAAGCAGAGTTGAACGACATTCTTCATGCGCAGGGTGAAGCCGCGGGGATTGATGAAGGCGAAGGCGAGATAAGAGCGCAGGGTCAGCTTGACCGGCAGGACGACTTCCAGGTCATCGGGCGGATGCAGCGTGTAGCGATGGTGCGCCTGGTGGCTGGCCCAGAACGACACATGGCTGTACCAGCCCAGGAAGGCGTAGACATTGCGGAAGAGGGTATTCAGCGCGTTGGTCTTGAAGACCGATTTGTGGCAGAGCTCGTGAAAACCGTTGACCAGGAAGGCGTAGAGCGCGCCGTGCAGATACACCAGCGCCAGCGCGATTAACCAGTGCGCTCGGTCAGCCGCGACCCAGGCGACGCCGCCGCTGCACAGAAGCAACCCCAGGAATCCCAGCGTCTGCGCCAGCCCACGGGCGTCGCTGCGCTGGTTGAGCCGCGCCAGATCGTCCGCCGCGATTGGCGAGCGATACCACTTGATGCGCCTCATAACGGGCGACTCTGCGCTCATCTTTTGACTGTACCCCTTCAATCAAAGCTTAGCATGGCTTTGATTACGCCGGTCGCTGGATCGAGCCAGGCGGGGAATTCGGGCACGATGCTCTCGGGCCTGGCGTGATGCGTGATCCAGGGCGACAGGTCCATATCACCAGCGCGCAAGCTGTCGATGACCCAGTTGAAGTCGTCCGGCGTAGCATTGCGGCTGGCCAGCAGCGTCATTTCGTGCGAATGGAAGTGTGGATCGCTAAAGGTCAAGTCGCCTTTGATATGCCCGACCAGAATCAGCGAGCCGCCATGCGCCACATAGTCGAAAGCGCTGTGCATGGAATTGGCGCTGCCGGTGCAATCGAAGACCAGCGTCGGCAGCTCGCCGCCATGCAGCGCCTTGACCTGCCCCAAGGCGTCGCCGCGCCCGTCGACCAGCTTGTCGATGCCCAGGGCATCGGCGCAGAACTCGAGCCGCGCCTGGTTGACCTCCATGACTGTCACGTCAGCGCCGGCCACTTTGGCGAACTGCGCCGTCGCTAAGCCGATCGGTCCCGCGCCGATGACCAGCGCATTTTCGCCCGGGGCGACGCGAGCGCGTTTGGCGGCATGGGCGCCGATGCAGAGCATCTCCACCAGCGCCATCTGCTCGACCGCAAGGCCATCAGCTTTGAGTAACTTTTCGGCCGGCAGGACGAATTGCTCGCGCATGCCGCCGTCGATGTGGACGCCCAGGACTTGCATCTGCGTGCAGCAATTGGACTTGCCGAGGCGGCAAGCGATGCAGGTACCGCAATTCAGGTAGGGAATGACGCAGCAAGTATCGCCGACGCTGTAATCCAGGTCGCCGTCAGTGGCGCCTATTTCGAGGACGTCGACCGCCAGCTCGTGGCCCATGATGCGCGGGTAACTGAAGAAATTCTGGTTGCCGCCAAAAGCGTGCAGGTCGGTGCCGCAGATGCCCACCCGCCGGACTTGCACCAGCGCTTCGTCTCGTCCGGGGCCCGTCGGCGCGGCGTGATCTTGCAGGCTAAGCGTACCCGGTTGTTCCAATACAATTGCTTTCACTGACGCTGCTCCAGTTTACATCAAGGAAGTTGATAGAATTCGCTGGCGTTGCCGCCCATGATCCTGGCTTGCTCATCCGCCGAGAGCGCGGCGATATAAGTCTCCACGATGCCAGCCACCTGACTATAACTGCCGGAGAGCGTGCAGACGGGCCAGTCGCTGCCGAACATCAGGCGATCAATGCCGAAGCAGTCAAAGACGACATCGAGATAGGAAGTGTAGTCGTCCTGCTTCCAGCCGCCCCAAGCCGCTTCCGTGACCATGCCCGAGACTTTGCACCACAGGTTGTCGAATGTCGCCAACTGGCGAATATCGCGCTGCCAGGGTTCCAGCAGGCCGTCTTTGATAAAGGGTTTGGCGATATGGTCGAGCACAAAGGGCTGGTCAGGAAAGCGCTTGACAACATCAATGGCGATGGGCAGATGCCGCGGGAAAAGCAGCAAATCATAACGCAAGTCGCAGGCTTTGAGTTTGGCCAGGCCGCGCAAGAAATTGCCGCCCAGCATGAAGCGGTCGTCGGCTTCATCATGCACGATATGCCGTACGCCGACCATGCGCGGGTGCGGCGCGAGTCGCTCCAATTGCGCTTCCACGTCATCCGCGCGCATATCCACCCAGCCCACGACGCCGCGGATGAAGTCATACTGATCGGCCAGGCCGAGCAGAAAGTCCGTCTCGCTTAAGTTCTGCCGCGCTTGCACGGCAACAGTGCCGTCAATGCCGGTCGCCAGCATCAGCGGCTCGAGGTCAGGCGGCATGTAATCCACCATTAGCGGCGCACGAGACGCGTCAATCCAGGGATACTCATCGCTGTTATAGCGCCAGAAATGCTGATGCGAATCAATGCGCAGCGTCATTGCTCACTCCCTGCCCTTGCGTAATTTGGCGCGATCTTAACCCAACCACCCGCTCACAAGCTGGTATTTCGCGTGATTTTGAAGGCATAGGCGTGTTCGCCGGGTCGGTGATCGGGGCGCTCAATCTTGATGCCGTCCGCCGTCATTTCCCACTTCAGCTCGCCGTCGACGCCCAGCAGCTCCACCGAACGCACTTCGCCAGGATAAAGCGCGTGGGTCGATTCAATGACGAACTCCTTCTCGGGCCAGCCCAAAGCAATGGCGTACAAAATATTCTCGCGGACTGTGAAGCGGATGTCCTGCGCGCCGAATTCCAGCTTCTCTTTGGTATCGCTGAAAGCGCCAACATGCGTCATCTGCGTGGGGCCTTCGCCGTAGGTATTCCAGGGTACGGTATCGTAGATCGCCTCGCCGTTGACGCGCAGCCACTCGCCCATGCCCTCGAGGATGGCCTTCGACTCATCCGGTATAGTGCCGTCGGGTTTGGGACCGACATTGAGCAGCATAAAGCCGTTCTTGCTGACGTTGTCAGCCAGATAATGCACCATTTCGCTGACGGTCTTGTATTCGGTTTCTTTGATATAGCCCCAGCCCTGCCCGTCATCGACAGTCGTATCGGTGATCCACTCGTAGTGGGTCAGCTCGGCGGTTTTGCCTAGCTCAAAGTCCAGCAAGGCGGCGCCCGGCGGGATGTCGTGCCATTTGTAGGTGGCCACCACCTCGCGGCCCCACTCGGCTTCCTTGTTGTAGTAGTAGGCGAGGAAATCCTGCTTGACCTGATCATGCACGAAGCGCAGGCCGAAATCGAACCAGATATAGTCCGGCTCATAACGCTCGACCACTTCGACCAGCCGGTTCTTCCAGCGCTCGAGGAAGGCTCGGCTGGGTTTGTCCTGCGCGCGCCACTCGCCGTGGTCGTGGCCCTTGCCCTGGACTTCGTAGGCGAAATCCAGATTGTGCGGCTCGCCGTAGAGGCCGGCGTAGCGGGGATCTGCAGTATCGTATTCCGGTTTCCAATGGGGGAAGAACCACCAGTTTTCGGCGTGGTGCATGGCTACCATATAGCGCATGTCCTGCGCGCGGATGGCCCGCTCCAGCTCGCCGACAACATCGCGCTTGGGGCCCATCTTGCCGGCGCACCAATCGGTATCGCTGGCGTCCCACATCGGGAAGCCGTCATGGTGCTCGGCGACCGGACCGGCGAATTTGGCGCCCGCCCGCTTGAAGAGCTCGGCCCATTCATCGGGATCGAAATGTTCAGCAGTGAACATTGGGATGAAGTCTTTGTAGCCGAATTTCGACGGGTGGCCATAGGTCTTGCAATGGTACTCGTATTGGGGTGTGCCCTCGCGGTACATATTGTAGGGATACCAGGTGACGTTGGGGCCGGTGGCCGGCACGCAGTAAATGCCCCAATGCGTGTAAATGCCAAACTTCGCCCGGCGCATCCACTCAGCAGTCGGGTGCGTTTTCAGCGAAGCCCAATTTGCTTCATATCGCTTGGTCATCAAATTCTCCATTCCTGAAGTGGCCAAATATTGCTTCGCAAGCACGGCGCCCTTCCTTCGCCAGCCGAGTCTATGAGCGCGAGCCAGACGGGTGCTGAATCGACTTGCTAAGCCGAATCGCGCACGATCAGCTTGCAGTTGAAAAGCGCTGAGGTATTATCCGCGCCGTCCTCATTCAAAGCCTGCAGCACTTTGTGCGCCGCCGTCTCGCCGATGGCATAGGTAGGCTGCCGCAAGACGGTTAAGGGCGGCTTGGAGACCTGCGCCCAGGGATGATCGTCAAAGCCGACGATTGCGACATCGCCAGGGCAGGACAGACCCATTTCCTGCGTACCCATCAGCGCGCCCAGGCTGAGCAAGTTGTTGCAGATGAACACCGCTCGCGGCCGCTGCGGCTGCCTCATCATTAGTTGCATGGCGCGTTTGCCGTCCTCGATGGAAAGCGGGCTGTCGATGCGCCATTCTTCCCGCAGCGGTATGTTGGCGGCGGCCAAGGCGTCTTCATAGCCGGCCAGGCGGTCTCTCATGGTCGACAGGCGTTGGAAGCCGGCCAGAATGCCGATTTCGGTATAGCCGCGTTCAATCAGATGGCGCGTGCCAAGAAAGGCGCTGTGCCGGTTGTCGACGCCGACGTAGGGCGAAACAGCCTCGTCGAAGGTGCGGTCCAGCATTACGATGGGGATGTTGAGTTTGGCGGCTTGGTTCAGCACATCCCAATTCTGGCTGGTGGCCGCGGCAATGATGCCGTCCACCCCCTGCCGCAGCAAGATGTCGATATAATACTCTTCGCGCTCCAGCACTTCGTTGGTGTTGCAGAGCATCAGGCTGTAGCCGTTGGCGATCAGCACATCCTCAATGCCCCGCATGATTTCGGCAAAGAAAGTATTGGTGACATCGGAAACGATCAGCCCGATGATGCGCGTCCGCTGCGTCGTCAGGCTGCGCGCCGCCGTATTGGGGCGATAACCGAGATGACGAATGGCCTCGCGCACGCGCTCCTTGGTGGCCTCTTCGACAAAACGCGTGTCGTTGATGACATGCGAAACCGTGGCGTTTGAGACCCCGGCTCGCTCCGCGACATCGCTCATGGTAACCCGTTTCATACTTGCCCAGCCTTTATAATGTAACCTGTTACGCAACCGATTATGCGAAGTCTAGTGCATCGTAAAGGAATCGTCAAATATGCCAGATTGCCGCTTGCTTGCCGAAGGCGGCCCAGAGGTCCGAATACGGGGACAATAACACGACCGGGCTCCGCGATTCCGCCCTTTTCGAGCTTGTTGCGGCGCTATATCGCCTATGTTATAGTCCTAGCCGTCGTCAGGAAACCGATTGCGCGGAAAGATTGGCAATCAGAGGAAAGCGGATGAAACGCGTTGCTGTACAAGGCAAGGAGAAGGCGGGGGTGGAATCCGCTGCTACGCCTGCCGCGAAGGACAATTGGGCGGTCATCAAGGTGCGTGTCGCGCCGATGTGCACCGAATACAAAGCCTTTGCCGCCGGCAGCAGCCATGGCATGTACGGACACGAGGCGGCCGGCGAAGTCGTCGAGGTGGCGCAGCCGGGCCGCGTGAACGTCGGCGATCGTGTCGTGGCCATGCCGATGAACGCCTGCGGCAAGTGCGCGCTCTGTCTGGATGGCGACTATATTCACTGCCAAGACGGCTTCGATTTCGCCGCGGTGCATGGTCGCACAGATGGACTCGGGACGATGGCCCAATACCTGCTCAAGCAAGACTGGATGCTGCTGCCGATCCCCGATGGCATGACCTACGACCATGCCTCGATGGCCTGCTGCGGCTTGGGACCCACATTCGGCGCCATGCAGACGATGCAGGTGGATCGGCATAACACCGTGCTCATCACCGGATTGGGTCCGGTCGGTTTGGGCGGGGTGATAAACGCCAGGTATCGCGGCGCGCGCGTCATCGCTGTAGATTCCGTAGCTTACCGCGCCGACCTGGCCCGGCAGTTAGGCGCTGACGCCGTGGTCAATCCGCTGGACCCCGATGCTCTGCAGCAGATCCTCGACCTCAGTCCGGCTGGGCGCGGCGTCGACAAAGCGGTGGATTGCTCAGGCGTGGTGGCGGCGCACCGGCTGTGCATTGACGCGGCGCGGCGCAAGGGCCAGGTGGCCTTCGTCGGCGAGTGCGGCGACGATACGCCGGTTCAAATTAGCCGGGACATGATTCGCAAGGGATTGACGCTGCTGGGCAGTTGGCACTTTAATCTGGCCGACAGCCCGCGCATCATGTCTATGATCGGCGAAGTCGGCGAGCAGTTGGATAAGTTGGTCACGCACCGGTTCCCGCTGGACGCTATACAGACGGCTTGGGAAACGCAATTATCCGGTCAATGCGGCAAAGTAATCTTGCAGCCTTGGGAGGGCGCAAATGTATAAATCAGTCATCATCGGCGTCGGCGGCGGAAGAGCGCACGGGCACGCCAATGCTTACGAATACGTAAAAAAAGGCAGAGTGGTGGCCGTCTGCGACTTGAGACAGGGTCCGCTAGACGAGTTTGGCGACAAGTTTGACGTTAGCCGGCGCTACACGGATTATCGCGAGATGTTCGAAAAGGAAAAGCCGGAGCTGGTGCAAGTCAGCACGCCGCCCAATATCCGGCTGGAAGTGCTTGAAGCGGCCGAAGCAGCTGGTGTGCCGGCGGCGATCGTGGAGAAACCGTTGGCGATTCAAGGCGAGGATTATGTGGCGCTGCGCGACTTCGCAGCGGGCAAGCCCAAAATAAAAGTCGCCATCAACCATCAGCTGCAGTTTCATCCGCGGCGGCAGCAGCTGCAGCAGTTGGTGGCCGACGGCGCCATTGGCGATCTGCGTTTTGTCGAAGCCAGCTCGGGCATGAACCTGGCCTACCAGGGCACCCATTCCTTGCAAGCGATCGGCGCTTTCAACCCGGCCCAGCCCACCACAGTCTTTGGTCAGGTCTCCGGCGCTGAGGGCTTGCAGCCCAATGTCAAAGAGCATTACGCCCCGGACCAGAGCCTGGCGGCAGTCGAATACGACAACGGTGTGCAGGCGACGCTGCGCTGCGGCGAGAACGCGCCGCGTGTGCCGCGTGGCGACGCCATCTACCAGCACAAGCGCATCGCCGTCTACGGCATGAAGGGTTATATCCACTGGACGATGTGGGGCTGGGAAACTTTCATCAACAACGTCTACGACAGCGGCGAGCATGAATACCCGGATGAAGATGTCCTGGGTCAAGCGGCGATGTGCGACGCCATGTTTGATTGGCTGGAAGACGACCGCAAGGTACATCCGCTGAATCTGGACGCGGCGCTGGTCGACTTCAACGTCATACTCGCGCTCTACGCCAGCTCGCTGAATCACCAAGTCATCACGCTGCCCTATGAACCGGAGCCGGATCTGGTCCCCAAGCTGAGACAAGCGCTGGCTTAGGCGCAGATGACGGACAAAAGCGATATTCTCATCGCCATGCGGCCGGCGCTATTTGACCAGCTCTTCGCCGAAGAGCAGCAGATTCGGCTGCGCAAAATGGGCGCGCTTGCGATGCAGCCGGGCCAAGACAACCTCGACGAAGCGCAGTTGATACAGCTCATCGGCGGTCGCGAAATCGTCATCACCAGCTGGGGCACGCCGCGATTTAGCGCTGCGGTGCTGGCCGCCGCAGACCGCTTGCGGCTGATCGCGCACTCGGCTGGATCGATCAAGCGCATGCTGCCGCCGCCGGTCTTCGCCGATGGCCGGCGCGTGACGCATGCCGCCGAAGCCATGGCCATTCCCGTTGCCGAGACTACGCTGCTGCTGATCCTCCTATGCTTGCGGCGCTTCCACCAAATCGACCGCGCTTTCAAAGACGCGGGTTGGGCGGCAGCAAAGGCAATGGGGCCGGGCAGGGAACTCGAGGGCGCGCGCATCGGCATCATCGGCGCTGGCCATACCGGACGCACGGTGATAAAGAAATTGAGGGCCCTGGATGCTGTTCTGTGGCTCTACGATCCCTACGTCAGCGAACGGCAGGCAACGGACATGGGTGTACGAAAAGTGGCCTTGGAGACCTTGCTGCGCGAGTGCCCGCTTGTGAGCCTGCAGGCGCCATCGACGCCGGAGACTTATCGGATGTTGGGCGCGGAGCAATTCAGTTGGCTGCAAGACGGCGCATTCTTCATCAACACGGCGCGGACGCATCCAATCGACGAAGCGGCGCTGCTGGCGGAGCTTCAATCAGGGCGCATCAGCGCGGCGCTGGACGTCTTCGAACAAGAGCCGCTGCCGGACGACAGCCCCTTCCGGCAGTTGGAAAACGTCATCATCTCGCCGCACATGGCCGCCGTCACCGACCAAGCCTACAAGCGGCAGGGGCAAATCACCACCGATGAAGTGGCGCGTTACCTTAGCCATGGCAAATTGCGTTACGAAGTCACGCGCGACATGCTGGACAAGATGGCCTAGACCAGGCGGAGATACAAATGGGCGCATTGGATAAGAAGACGATTATCGTGACCGGCGCCAGCAGCGGCTTCGGCGAGGCCATCGCCATCGCCTGCTGCGGGGAGGGCGCCAATGTCAGCCTGGTGGCGCGGCGCAAGGACGCTCTGGAAGCAGTCGCGCAAGCGGCGGAAGCCCGGGGCGGCCAAGCGCTGGTCTGCCCGGCCGATGTCAGCGATGACGAGCAGATACATGCAGTTGTGGAACAGACACGCGCGGCCTTTGGTCCGATCGACGTGCTGGTCAACAATGCCGGCTACAATGTCACCGAGCGCTCAATCGCCGATACCTCCGCCGAGCAGTGGCGCGACCTGCTGGCGGTGAATCTCACCAGCGCATTCATCTTCACTAAAGCGGTCTTGCCCGAGATGAAAGCGCGCGGCGACGGCCTGATTATCAACCTGGCTTCGCGCGCCGCCATGTACCCCAGCCTGCTGGCCGGCGTCGGCTACAGCACATCGAAGATAGGCATGGAAGCCCTGAATATTGTCACCAACGAGGAAGGCAACCCGCAAGGCGTACGCGCCTGCCTCTTCAATCCGGGCGCGGGCAATACCCCAATCATGGAGCGGCGGCCGGTTGTGCCCAGCGCGGAGCAGAAAGCGCGCATGATCCAGTCCGAGGACATCGCGGCTGCCGTGGTTTTCCTGGCGAGCCTGCCGCCCCGCGTCCACATCGACGTGCTGTCGATGATGCCAACCAAGAGCTGACGCGAGCGCCACATGAATCCACTGGCCGTTTTCGCCAAGCCCTGGAAATCGCTGCCGCTGCCGCAACTGGCGGCGCATATCAAAGCGCTGGGTTTCGACTGGATCGAGCTGCCGGTGCGCGCCGGCTTTCCTGTCGAGCCCGACAAGATTGAACGAGACCTGCCGGCGGCGGTTAAGCTGCTGGCGGAGCACGGCGTCCGCGTGCTGAACATAACGGCCGATGTGCCGCTGGACGATGAGCGACTGTACAGCGCCTGCGCCGAGGCCGGCATCACCATGAATCGGGTCATGTTCCGGCAGCGGGAGCTGGATTACTGGGCGGCCGAGGCGAAAGCGCGCCGGAAACTGGATGCCGCCCTGCCCTTCTGCGAGCGCTACGGCCTGAAAATCGGCGTGCAGAATCACTCGGGCCGTTTTGTGCCGGTCAACGAGATGGGCATGTTTCAGCTGCTCAAGGATTACGACAGGCGCCATGTCGCGGCCGTCTGGGACCCGGCGCATAACGCGCTGGAAGGTATCGACAGCGAGGCCGCGCTGGATATCGTCGCGCCCTATCTCTGCGTGGTCAATCTAAAAAACGGCTACTGGCGGCGCGTCAGCGGGCCCGAAGCTGAGCGCGCTAAGTGGCGGGTCTACTGGACATCCGGCGCGCAGGGACGGGCATCCTGGCCAAGGGTGATTGCCAAGCTGAAGGCCATCGATTATAAGGGACCAATCTGCTTCTCAGCCGAGTACACGGATGAAGCGCGGGTCGATGAGCTGATCGTGAAGGATCTGGCTTTTGCACACGGGCTGCTGACTTAGACTCAGCCTTTGATGCCGGACGTGGCGATGCTTTCGATGAAAGCCCGCTGCAGCGCCAGGTAGAAGATCAGCACCGGAATCGTCACAATCGACAAATACGCCATAATTTCGCCCCAGGCTATATTCAGTTGGAAGAAATACTGCAGCCCGACCATGATGGGGCGGAGTTCTTCGCTGCGGATAGTCATCAGCGGCCAGAGATAGGCATTCCACATCACAAGAAATTTGAGGATGGCCACAGTGGCCACGATGGGGCCTGCAATGGGCATGATGATGCGAGCGTAGACCTGTAAAATGCTGGCGCCGTCAATGCGGGCGGCTTCTACAAGTTCGTCAGGCAGATCGCGGAAGTATTGATAGAAGAGGAAGATGCCCAGCGAATCGGCGATGAAGGGGATGATCTGCACATGATAAGAATCGAGCCAGCCAATCTCCAATCCATTCGGTCCCAGCCAGGGCAGATTGTTGGCGATCAGCAGCATGGGGATGGCGACGACTTCAAAAGGCACGATGAAGGTGGCGATGATCAGCGAGAGCACGATGGCTTTGCCGCGCCACTTGAGAAAGGCGAAGGAGAAAGCCGCCAGCGAATTGAGCAGCAGGCTGGCGGCCACGGAGACCACGGTGGTGAATACCGAATTAAAGGCGAATTGCGCCATCGGGACGCGCCTGAAGGCATCGGCGTAGTTATCCAGCGAAATATCGCCGACGGGCAAGAAGGCGCGCAGCGATGCTGAATCGCGCAGCAGCTGCATATCGGGCTTGAGCGACGACATCACCATGAAGAGGATGGGAAAGATGAAGATGGCCGAGATCAGAATCAGCAGTGCGTATCTCAAGCCGATGATCATTTTTTCGCGCGTTTCGAAGCTCAGCGTATCCGTGTCTAGCTCCTCTCGCGCGTCATATAGCGCTGCGCCATGGCGATGGTGAAGACGATAACGAAGAGAATGACGGAGATAGCGGCGCCTTCGGCGATGTCTTGTTTGTAAAAGCCGCGCTGCACGGCTTGATAGACGACCGACTGGGTAGAGTCCAGTGGTCCGCCGCGGGTCATGACATCGACCTGGACAAAGAGACCCATGGCCTGGATCGTGATGACAATCAGCACCAGCACAGCGGTATTGCGCAAGCCGGGCCAGGTGACATAACGGAACTTCTGCCAGGCGCCGGCGCCGTCGAGCCCGGCGGCTTCATAGAGACTGGCTGGTATCGTCTGCAAGCCGGCCAGCCAGATCACCATGTGAAAGCCGACCGCTTGCCAGACGGACATGGCGATCATCGCCGGCAGAGCGGTATAGGGGTTGCCCAGCCAATCGACCGGCTCAAAATTGCCGAAGCTCAGCATGGCTAAGATGTTATTGAGCAGGCCGTTGTTGCCATCGTAGATGAAGCGCCAGAGCAGGGAGACGACCACCATTGAAACCACCACTGGCGCGAAATAGATGGAGCGGAACACGTTGATGTAGGGCAGGGCTTGGTTGAGCAGGAGCGCCAGCAGCAGCGCCAGGCCGCCTTGCAGGGGCGCGATGACGGCGGCGAATATCAGCGTATTGATCAAGGCGCGCAGGAAGACGACATCGCCGACGAGTATCACGGTGCGGTTGTCGCCGGATTGCCAGGAAGTGAACGCGCGCAGACCGTCAAGCTCGGGATAGTCGGGATTATCGCGTGTGAATTCGCGCAGGCGCGGGTAGCTCAACTCGCCGTCGTCGTAGACGAAGGCGCCGCTGTCGTCGCGATCGGGCTCGAGGGTGAAGGGACGGATGGTGAGCAGGCGCTCGAAGTTGCGCATGCCGACCCATTCGGCCGGGTTGGGCGAGATGAGCCGTTGATTAGTGAAAGAACTGACGAATGCCATCAAGAAGGGGATAACAAGAAATACGGTTAGAACAAGCAGCGCCGGGAAAGCCAGCAGCCAGCCCATGAGGGCGTCGTTGCGTTGATAGAGCGGCGCGTCGCGCGGGAGCAGCAAGCGGACCCATAATGGCGCGTTCTTGCGGGCTTCGGCTGCAGTAATCATCAGATTGTCCTAGATTACTAGCTTGGGTCGGCAGCGGTCAAAAAAAAGACGGGGGACAGTATGCTTGTAGGGGGAGCGAGCGGGCGGGTCGCCGAAAACTATAATAGCGAGCGATGCGAGCGACCCGTCAGAGCCGCCCACGTGGTTAGAAATCGATACGGCTGGATTACATATCGAAGCCGTAGCCGCCGTTGTCTTCGATGTCCAGTTCAATTTCGTCGACAGCGGCATCCAGGGTATCCTGAACGTCGGCGCCATTGGCGATATCGGCCAGCGCTTTTTCGAAGATCAGAGCCATGGTCGCGTAGCCGGGCGTTACCGGGCGAACCAGAGCCTGCGCTTCACTCAGCCCGAAGTATACCTCAAGCGGACCGCCCTCATTGTAGCTCTTGCTCATCATGGCCGCGTTGGCAGTCGCCGGGATCAAGCCGATGCCGTCGCTGAATGCCGCCAGGTATTCGTCTTGGATGGCGAAGTCGATGAAGGCATTGGCGCCTTGCTTGTTCTCGCTGCTTGCGGAGATGCCGAGATGCCAAGAAGCGGCGCCGATGACGCTGCCATGTCCGAAATCGGGCGCGGGCAGGAAGAGCAAATCATCGCCAACCGCCTCAAGCGACGCGATGCCAGCCCAGTTGCCATTCCATTGCAAGGCGTATTTGCCGTCGATGAAGCCAGTCTCGCGGTCAGCGCCATCTTGGGATGTGCCGGGCGCCAAACCACGCTCGAAGAGGCTCTGCCACCAGTTGCCAAAGGCAACGCCAGCTTCGCCATTAAGAACGCCTTCAGCCGTAAGATAGGTCGAGCGGTCGATCATGTCGCCGCCGAAGCTCTGCAGGAAGGGCGAAAAGGCGTAGGGATACCATTCGCCAGTCCAAGCCATGCCCGGGTCAAAGGCGTATTCATACTCGCCGGTGTCTTGCAAAGTTTCGAGGATGGCGTCAAATTCTTCGCCGGTCCAGGGCTGGTCCAGCGTCGGGATACGGATGTCGTTGGCTTCGAGGACGGAACGACGCGCATAAATGGCAACGGCGGCGTCCCACAAGCCGACCGAATAAACCTCGCCATTCCACTCGCCGATAGCGCCGGGCAGGAAGTCATCCAACGCGCCTTCGGAAAGATTCAAGGGCGCCATGTAACCAGCCCAAGCCCAACCGGGCATGACGGGACCGTCAACGTCGATGATATCTGGCAGGTCGCCGGACAGCGCCGCCGCCACGATTGACGAGTTGTAAGACTCTTGCGGAAATTCTTCCAGGGTGACGCCCCAGTCGGATTGCGAGGCGTTAAAATCATCGATGATGCCGACGATCAGTTCACGCTCTACATTGTTGCCGGCGCCGTGATACCACATGCTTATCTCTGTTTGCGCGCTTGCCAGTGGCGCCGCCGCAAGCAGCAGTGTGATAAGCAAGAGCATGATCATGATTCTTTTCATTTTACTTCTCCCTCCATCGATAATGTTTGTCATCCATTCTCGCAAAGGCAGCATGAACCGCTCTTGACATCACCAATGGTTTTGCACAGGCTAGCTCCGCCAAAACGAAAACGGGGGACTAGTGTAACTAGCCCCCCCCTCATTACAATGCTGAATCTTGAACGCGGGCTGCGCCGGATTTAGCCGCCCAGCAGCGCGTTCGTCTGTTCGTGAGCGCGTTCGACAGCGACGGCGGCGTCACGTTCCTCGCCCGTCCAGAGCAAGTCCATGTTGGCGATCCAGACCGACGTTTCCCATTCCAGGAATTTCGAATGGTAGGGCGGGTGTACGCCATCACGCGCGCCGATGACCGAGAACACTTCATGGTAGGCATCGGCGTAGGGAGCGTCGTCCGGCGCGGCGCAGTCATGGAAGTCGGACTGGCTGGTTAGCGCAGCGCCCATGGCCGCCGTGCGGCAGATGTGATCGGGATTAGCGAGCGTGAAGCGAATCAGCTCGTACGACAGGTCGGGATGCGCGGCCGAAGTCGGAATCGAGAAAGCCGAGCCGCCGATGAAATTGTAACGGCCGGCGGGGCCGGTCGGCGTCGGCACGACAGTCCAGTTGAAGCTGTCGCCAACCAGCTCCCACATACGGGAAGCGGCGTCGTTAAGCGCATAGTGCATGGCGACATTGCCGTTGGCGAAGAGGAATTCGGTCGTGAAACCGGATGCGGCGATGTTTTCCGCCGTGGGGTGCGCGCCTGAATCCCAGAGCAGGTCAGCCATCCATTGCAGGGCGGCGGTGGTTTCGGGGCTATTCATCACGGAGGCGGTGTTCTCTTCATTGAACAAGTCGCCGCCGAAGCTCTTGATGATCCAATAGGCGCCGCCCGCGCCACGGCCGACGCTCACCAGATTGCTGATGCCCCAGACATCGGTATCGCCATCGTCATCGTTATCCTGAGTCAGCGCGATCGCCAATTCAGTGAACTCTTCAAAGGAGGTGTGCTCGCCAGGCGGCTCCAGTCCAGCCTCTTCGAAGATATCAAGATTGATGTACAGCCCGCCGGGCGCCAGGTCATAGGGAATGGCGTATTGGCTGCCCTGGTAATTGAAGGCGTCGACTTGCGACTTGACGAACTTCTCGGGCCAGCCGGGGATCGGGCAAGCTTCCAGGTAACTATCGAGGTTCAGCGCCCAGCCGTTGGCGGCGAAGGTATCGTTGCGCGTATCGTGCATCCAGGCCATATCGATCTCGGCGCCACCGGCCAACTGCGCCGGCAGGGTCGTCCAATAGTCGCCCCAATTCACGCCCGTATTGAGAATTTGTTCAACGTTGGGATAGTATTCTCCGAAGAATTCGTCGAAGGCCAACAAGAACTTATCGACCTCGCCGGGGCCTTCCCAGCCAGTAATGGTGATGGCCGCGGACGAGTCGCCGTCAACCATGCCGCAGGTCCAATCGGTCATGTCCTGCGCCGAAGAAACAAAGCCCAAGCTAAGCAGCGCAAGGACAGTTAACAGCAATGCGATTTTGCGAATCATCTGATTTCCCTTTCACATCTGATATTTGATTCCGAAGCGAAGTATAGGGTCGGTCGCTAGCCACCTCCTTTGATGCCGCTGGTAACGATGCCGCGGACGTAGTACTTCTGCCCTACGATAAACGCGATCAAGACGGGAATAACAACAAATGTGGCGGCCGCCATGATGAGATGCCAGGGCGTGCGCATGCCGGACTGATTCTGGAATGACGCCAGCAGCAGCGGCAAGGTCTTGACTTTGGGTTTGCCCAGCACGATCAAGGGCCACTGGAAGCTGTTCCAGGTATTTACGAAAGTAAAGATGGCGAGGGTCGCCAGCGCCGGCTTGGTCAAGGGCAGAATAATCAGCCAGTAGGTGCGGAAGAAGCCGCAGCCGTCAATACGGGCGGCGTCCTCCAATTCGCGCGGAATCGTCACCATAAATTGCCGCATCATGAAGGTGCCCCAAGGCGTGAACAGGAAGGGCACGATAACCGCCTGCAGTGTGCTGATCCAGCCGAACCAGCGCATCTGCACGTATAGCGGAATCAGCAAGACGGTGAAGGGCACCATCATCAGCGACATGTAGAGCAGGAATATCTTGTCGCGCCCGGGATAACGCAGGCGCGCAAAAGAGTAGCCGGCCAGGCTGGCGGTGAACAGCTGCCCAAGCACTACCGCCGCGGCCACCAGCGCGCTATTGAGAAAACCCAGGTCGAAATGCGTCATCGTCCAGGCTTCGGTGTAGTTGCTGAATTGCCAGACCTCGGGAATGAAGGTAGGCGGGTATTGGTAGATGCCGCGGATATCTTTGAAGGAGTTGGCGACCATCCAGGCAAAGGGCAAGATGAAGATGACGCCAACGACTGACAGCACGACGTAAACCAGCAGATCCATCAAGATCTTGGCCTGTTTCTGCCCGTAGCGGCTGTACTTCTTTTTCTGCATGCTCGCCATCGGCCGTTACTCGTCGTCGTCGAAACCGATCACCCAGCGGCGCGCCAGCTGCCACTGGATTACCGTGATGATAAGTATGATCAAAAAGAGCACGGCCGCCAACGCCGCGCCATAACCCATCTTGAAGAATCTGAAAGCGTTTTGGAAAATGTACAGCGTCAAAGGCGTGGTGGCTTGCGCCGGTCCGCCCTCGGTCAAGATGTAGAATTGATCGAAGGCTTGAAAGGCGCCGATCAGCGATGTGACCACCACAAAAAACAGCGCCGGCGTCAGCATCGGCAGCGTCACAAAACGCATGCGCTGCCAGCCGCTGGCGCCGTCAATCGAGGCCGCCTCGTAATACTCCTCGGGGATGCCCTGCAAGCCAGCCAGCAAAATCAACATGGCGAAGCCGATGCCCTGCCAGTTGCTCATGATGATGACGCTGGGCATGGCCCATTTGGTATTGTGGATCCATTTGGGCCCTTCAATGCCCACCAACTCCAGGATGTGATTGATCAAGCCGATTTCGGGCTGGTAAATCCAGCGCCATACGGTCGCCGCCGCTACCGTCAAGGTGATCTGGGGCAGAAAATAAACTGTGCGGAAAAAGATGATGCCGCGCATCTTGCGGTTCAGCGCCAGCGCCAGCCAGAAGGCAATGAATATGCCGGTCGGCACGGCGATAAAGGTGTAATAAAAGCTGTTGACCAAGGACTTCCAGAAGATGCGGTCGTTGACCATCGTCTCGAAGTTTTTAAGCCCAATGAACTGCGGATCCTTCGCAAGGCTCCAGTCCGTCAGCATGATGTAGAAGGCGAACATGATGGGAAAGAGCATGAAGATAATGAAGCCGATGAAGTTGGGCGCGAGGAAAAGATAGCCAGCGATCGTCTCGCCACGGCGCAGGCCGGTGAAGGCGCGCCGAACCTCCGCAAGTCCGCCTGGCTTGGGCGCTTCAGGATTGATGCTCTTTGCTATGCCGGCCGCCACAGACACCCTCCCGCATTACATATTGAGATGCAACTTGAGGTAGAACGGCAACTGCTTCCCATTCGCGGATTCCGAATCATAGTCGGCACGAAGTCAGCCTAAACTTGCGGATCGATACGCAATCATAAGACGCCATAAAACCGATTACGTCACCGAGACAGTACTCTAACACGAAGGAAAGATGATGTCAAACAATGCGCTTTTCGGTAGTGTATCGAATTCGGTTGAAATTCATACGAGCCGATATGGGTTAAGCACACGCGCGACAGTAGCGATTAAACCTGTCCTCGAGTGAAATGCGCCTTTGGGGCGGAAAAGCCGTCTCAACATTCGATTAACCCGTTCCAAGAGGCTCGTCGTTCGTAAAGCCGAGCGCGGCCACTTAGGGTATCGCTGCAGTACCCGGAAAAAGGCAATGGTCTCCTGCCAATCTCGTTGCAGAGTGGCGACTAAATCAGGTTGTGTTTCGGCATAGGTCCGACAGAAAGCATCCCTTAATTCTGTTGCTTCCCGACTGTCTTTCGCCTCAAAGAGGGCGCGAATGGGTTGCAGGATGCGCTGTTTGAATTGACGGGCTTGCCCGCTTGACCAGGCTTCGGGGACATGAATGCTCTGCCAGAGATTGCGCAGTTTGTGGAAGGCGCAACGTTGATGCGGTACATGAGGATGCAGATAGTTCAGCGCGGCAATCAAGCCCTTGCTGCCGTCATGAATGAAGTGTTCCAGCCCCCGTTGGCGGTATAGCTGTCGCGCCGCCAAGTCGGATAAGAGGCTTTCCCAAGCCTGGCGACTTTCATCCTCAGCCAACTGCCAGCCCACAATGCCCCAGCGCCGGCTTTGCGGATACAGTCCCAAAGCCACCAGGACACAGACTTTGCGCCGCGCTTTGACCGGGCGTTGGCGTTGGCGACTGTCGACTTTGCTCTGACCGCTATCCTCAAGCAAGGTCAGCCAAATGGCGTCCAGCATGACCACTGGCGGGCAACTCGTCAAGGTCATCGCTGGCGGCATCCGCACCGCTTGCGCCTCCCGATTCAAAGTCCGCAAGCCCACTTGAGTGCCGCACTGCGCGCCGATTTCCGCCTGCATTTGCCGCAAACTCAAGCCTAAATCCGCCCAGCGCCCAATGCGATCACAGACATCACCCCAGATTTGTTGATAGGGCTTGAGGATGGAAAAGGGTATCTTGACACTGCCATTACATTGACAGCGCACACGTGGCAGCCAGACCGGCAACACCCCGTAAACCGTCACTAATTGACGCCGACGCCGACCATTGCGCATAAAATCACTAGCCTGCCGACTGCCGCAACGTTGACAGGTCGCTTGACTTCGCTGCGATACCTGCGAGCGCCTTTGGTAGGCTTGGCGATACAACCGGGCGGTGACTTCCCGCTCCAGTTGAGATTCAATCATTTGAGACGCGGTCGCGGCCAGTTTGGCTCTCAGTTTCGACAAGAAAGATTTGAAACCATATCCTGGCTGCGTTATCCTAGTGTACATGACGTGGCTCCTGTTCTTTTGCTTTGCTAGGACAACTAGCATGAATCGGAGTTCACGTCATTTCTATTTCAACCGAATTCGATACACTACCCGCTTTTCCTTTACGAGCTCGCCTCTAATAGCGCGTAACGGTCACGAGCGTGTCGGCGGACAGATTGTCGATTTCGCTGTACATGCCGTCATTCCACACGATGGATAGCCCTTCCAGCGCGGCGTCCGCGGGGAAACCAAAATGCGCTCGGCTGCTATCCCCCGACAAGTAGCCGCTGAGGGCGGTCAGGTCGCGGCGGTAGCTGCCGTGGTCGGTGCGCAAGGTCAAACGAGCGCCGATGCCCGCGCCATTGCCCCGGCCCAGCCAGCGCAAGTCCACTTCCAATGCAGCCCCGGCGCAGAGCCTGTTTTCAAATAACCTGGCGGGGCTGAGCAAGTTGTTGACCACCACATCGAGGTCACCGTCGTTATCCAGGTCGGCCAAGGTCATGCCGCGGCCGCTGGCTTGATCGTTCAGTCCCCAGCCGGGCTGCGCCACGAAATCCATGCCATGCGCGTTACGATAGACCTGGTTCTCTTCGACCAGCTCATTGTCGGGCAGATGCGAGAAAAGCTCTTGGGAGATCATGCCGTTCACCACGTAGAGGTCTTGAAAGCCGTCGTTGTCGAGGTCGCCGAACTTGGCCGACCAGCTCCAGCCGGTGCCATCGAGCTGAAAATCACGCGCGATATTGCTCAGGTTGCCGGCGCCGTCCAGGGCATAAAGTACATTTTCCATGATCTGCGGATCGCCTTCGACATGCGGCATGTCCATCATCATGTCCATCACCGGCTGCCATTGCGCCAGGGTCGCCTCGTCATCGGCATAGGGCTTCATATCAACAGCGAAGACTTCTTGCGCGCCATCATTGTCGAGGTCGGCGGCATCGTAGCTCATCGTGCTATGCGGCATCACGGGCAGCGGATCAGTCTGTTGCCAGGCGCCGTCGACAAAGGTGAAGTAGCGGTCCTCGACAGCGAAGTCGTTGCCGATGACAATCTCGTAGTCGCCGCTCTGATTGACCCGCGTCAGTATCGCCAGGGTATTCGACCGATCGGCAATGCGGGTGGCGCGGAAGGCGGCGCCCTGGTTTTCGTAATAGATCACGCCGTTTCGGGACGCCGTCTGCCCCAGGATCTTTTCGTTTTCAACATCGTAAGAGCCGGTCAAGAGGTCGAGGTCGCCATCGCGGTCGGCATCCAGCCAGTTCATGGCATAGCCGATATAACTGACGCCGCTGAGCAGCTCTGTCTCAAAGCCCGTGCCCGCCTGATTGCGCCAGAATAGAGGAGCGGCGGCCTGCTGCGTGAAGACGATATCCAACCAGCCATCGCCATCCACATCGATGATCGCCGCTGCCCGCGCCGCAGCTTGTGACGGCAGTGACTCGCGCTCGAATTTTAGCGCGCCGCGATTCCACAAGACGCTGTTATCGCCGGCGAGATTGGCCAGGACAATGTCAAGCAATCCGTCTTGGTTTAGATCGTTGACCGCCAGCCCGGCGCCGTTGCTGTCGTAGAAGCCCACGGGCAGCGCAGAGGGCATCGTCGTGTGCGCAAGCTCGTGGGCGACGAAGCTTCCGCTGCAGGCTGCGCGCACTGCCAGCGGAGCAGTCTCTACGCTGACCGGCGCGTGGATGCGGATGGCGAAACTGTGCGCTGCGGCTACGAGCAAGGCAGCGAGCAAGAGCGGTATGAGCCAAGGAACGCGCATGGTGATGCCTCAGATTCGCGACTGAATGCCGAGACGATACCACCGCGCAACCGGTTTCGCAATTGCGCCGGCAGATGAAACCGCGTGCGTCAAAGTCTGGTTTCACAAAAGAAAAAGCCCCTCGCTCGTCTGGAGCAAGGGGCTGATATTGAGCGGGCGTGGATTAGCCTTCAGTTTCCGCCTCGGCTTCGGGTTCCGGCGGATTCTCCAGGGCTTGCAGGGTCGGCATGGACGCCTTCCTGGAGTGGACGCCGGTGGCGCCGTCAGGCCGGGTGCCGCGGCTGTCCAGGCTTTGCAGCTGGCCTTCGGCGTCGTAGGCGCGAACTTCAAAGCGGTACTCGCCTTCCTGGAAGCGCCAATCATAGCGCCAAATAACCCAGGTCAACTCGGACAGCGGCTGCCGCAACTGCGCTTCTTCCCAATCGCCGCTGTTTACGCTGACTTCAACTCGTGAAATCATCTTGGCGCCCGAGTAGGCGATGCCGCCGATCGGCACCACGTAGCCGGCGTCGTCTTGGAGGATGGAATCCGTGGCGATGGCGTCGACGACCGAGGTGGTGTTGACGATAGCGTCCACGCTCCAACCCCGGCGCACCCAGTAACCCTCGGCCCAGGCGTCGACGAATTCGATGCTCTTGATCCATTTGGGCTGCTTCATGCCGTAGAGGTCGGGGATGTAGATGCGCAGCGGGAAGCCGTGCTTCTGCTTGAGCGGCTGGTCATCCCATTCGTAGGCGAACATGACGCGCTCCTCCGCTTCCACGACATCCAGCATCACATATTCGTCAAAGTTGTCGGCGCCGGTGATTTTCATCGCCACCGCGCTCGCTTGCGGCTTGACGAAGTCAAGGAATTCGCTCATGCGGAAGCCCGACCACTTGGTGGTGCTGATCAAGGTGCCGCCGATGCGATTGCTGATGCAGGACAAGGTGATGAAGCGGTCGACGCGCTCGAAGTTGTCGTAGAGATCTTGCAGCGACAGGCTGACGGGATTATCGACCAAACCGCTAACTTCAAGCCGCCACTCGTTGGAATCGATCACCGGCGGGCGGGAGCTGATGTCGATGCGATAGTGGTCGTCAAGCGGCGTGTATTCGGGCCGCGTACCCGGCGCGGGCAGCATATCGTCATTCATATTGGGCAGCTCGCCATCAGCGCCGGCGCCCGCGGGCAACTCCCCGACCACCTGGCCTTCGCCCGGCCGTGTGCCCAGCATCGCGCCCAAGCCCGCGCCAATTACGGTGATCAGCGCGCTCGCGCCGCCGATGCGCACCATAAATTGCCGCCGATCCAGCGGCTCAACCGTGATCGTCTCGCCGGATTCTTCATCGGTTTTGGTCTTGCCGTCGCTATGCGCCAAATCGTTGTAGATCCAGTTGGCAGCCAAGCCCCAGGCGGCGAATGCCAGCACGACCCAGACAATCTGTACCGGAACCGGCGCCGTCGCCGTCAGATTAACCTGCGCGGAAATCAGCATCATCACCGCGCCGAAGACCAGACCCAGCACCAGGCCGGGCACGAGGTTGCGCGCGGAGCTTACGCTGCGGTTCATCAGCGCGAAGACGGCGGCAATCGCGACTATCCCCAAGGCAAGAAAGGCGCCCAAGCCCATCAGTTGCTCGGCCGTCTTGGCGGCGGCGGAAGTTTCGCCCATATTGAAGGTGATGATCATCTCCACCATCGTGTCGATGCCGAAGGTCAGCAGTGGCCCCGGCAATTGGCGCGATACATAGTCGAAAACATCAAAGGGGATGAAAGGCAATCCGGCGAGCATGTCCGCCAGAAATAGCACTGACATCAGCGCAGCGGTCAGCAATCCGCCGACTAGAGCGCCAAGCCAGATTGTGGGTTTGCGTAGCGTATCCATGATTCTATAGCTTCTCCATCGGTCACCGATACAGGTATTATAGCCCAGCTTTAGTGGCAATTCTATTTCGACCAGATTACGGGTCAGAGCAATCGCACCAAGAAATGAAAGGTGAATAGAATGGGTTCATCAATACGGATGAGGAGAGCCCGAGATGAGCCCAAGTGGCATAGCGGAGGCCTTTGCCAGTTTAGAAGATCCGCGTCGCGAACATGGTCAATTACACCCGTTGCTGGATATCATCATCATCGCGATCTGCGCGGTGATCAGCGGCGCCGAGACCTGGGTGGACATTGTTGATTTTGGCGAGGATAAAGAGGAATGGTTAAGGGGATTTTTAGAGTTGCCTAACGGTATTCCTTCGCACGATACATTTGCCCGCGTCTTCCAACTATTAGACCCTCAGCAGGTACAGTTGTGCTACCAAGATTGGATTAGCAGCATCAAGCCAGTATTAGCTGAAGGCGATATTGTGGCAATAGACGGCAAGACGATGCGGCGCAGCCATGATCGTAGGCAAGGAAAGAGCGCCTTGCATCTGTTGCATGCCTGGTCAGTGGAAGCCGGCTTGGTCTTGGGCAAGCGCGCTGTGGACGCGAAAAGCAATGAGATACCTGAAATTCCCGAATTGCTGAAATTGCTGTATTTGAAAGGCTGTATCGTGACTTTGGACGCGATGGGCTGTCAGAAAGACATCGTGAAGTCTATTGTTAGCGAGCACGGAGCGGATTATGTCATAGCCTTAAAGGAAAATCAGGGCAGTTTGTACGATGCAGCCCAGTCCCTTTTCGCTTATGCGGATGACCGCCATCCGCGCTTGATAGGTCAATATAGTCACAACGAAGAAATCAGCAAGCCGCGTGGTCGTGTCGAGCGCCGGGTCTGTGAAGTGATGACCGATGCCGCTGTCTTGAATGACTTAAGCCAGCAAGAAGGCTGGACGCGCTTGCAGTCGCTAGTCCGCGTCCAACATGCCCAATTACTGGATGGGCAGTGGCAAAACACGCAGACGCGCTATTTTATCTCCTCTTTACAAGGGAAGGATGCCAATCAACTCCAGCGAATAATTCGTTCGCACTGGCACATTGAAAATAAACTCCATCGGGTCTTGGATGTGACCTTTCGGCAAGACGACAGCCGTATTCGTGTAGGACACAGCCCAGAAAATTTCGCTGTGCTACAGCATATCGCCTTGGCTTTGCTCAAAAAACACCCCAAAAAAATCAGCCTGCGGCGCAAGCGATTACAGTCAGCGCGGAACGATAAGCTTCGATGGCAAATCCTCAAAGCATTTTCCGAATAGTGGTGCGATTGCTCTGGATTACGGGTGCATTACAATTGTGGGCTGGCGATTCCTAGCATAATGTATTTGATTAGCGGCGCGAACAGGCTTGTTCTATTCAGACCGAGATTCACGTGGCAAGGATAAGAATATGCGCGATTCGAGCGAGCGAGAGCTGTTCTGGCGGCGGCTGAACGAGGAACAATCAAGCGGCGAAGTCATGCGGCTGGCGCTGGATTTCGGCGCCGAGTACCTGGAGGCCGCGCCCGAGCGCCGGGTATTTCCCGACCAAGCCGCGCTCGCAGCGCTTAACGCATTTGACGAGCCGCTGCCGGAGCATCCGACTCCCGCCGATGTAGTGATACAAGGGCTGCACCGGCTGGGATCACCCGCTACAACCGCGCAGGGTGGCGGGCGCTACTTCGGCTTCGTCAATGGCGGGCTCTTGCCGGCGGCATTAGGCGCGCGGCTACTGGCGGATGTCTGGGACCAAAATGCAGCGCTGCAGGTGATGTCGCCGATAGCCGCCAAGCTGGAAGTGGTCTGCGAGCGCTGGCTGGTGGAACTGCTGCAATTGCCCGAAGGCAGCGCGGCCGGCTTGGTCAGCGGCACGTCAGCGGCGACGCTCTGCGGATTGCTGGCGGGCCGGAATACATTGCTGCGCCGGCTGGGCTGGGATGTGAATGCGCAGGGACTCTTCGGCGCGCCAATGCTGCGCGCGGTACTCAGCGAGGGCGCGCATATAACGGTGCGTAAATCGCTGGCGATTCTAGGCATCGGCGCGGCGCAGATCGAGACTGTGCCGGCGGACGAGCAAGGAAGCTTCGACCTCAGCCGCCTGCCGCCGCTGGACGAAAGTACCTTGCTGGTTTTGCAGGCGGGCAACGTCAACAGCGGCGCCTTCGATACTTTCACACCCCTCTGCACTGCTGCGCGAAAGGCGGGCGCCTGGGTACATATTGACGGCGCCTTTGGTCTGTGGGCGCGCGCCTGCCAAGAGACCGCGCATTTGACCGCCGGGGTTGAACTGGCGGATTCCTGGTCGGTTGACGCGCATAAAACGCTGAACAGCCCCTACGACTGCGGCATTATCCTCTGTCGCAATCGCGAGGCCCTGGTCGGCGCGCTGCAAGCCAGCGACAGCTACCTGCATTTCGGAGAGGGGCGCGACGGCATGCTCTATACTCTCGACATGTCGCGGCGGGCGCGCGGCGTCGAGCTGTGGGCGGCGCTGAAATCGCTGGGACGAAACGGCATTGACCAGTTGGTCGCGCAACTCGGCCGGCGAGCCAGACAGTTCGCCGACGAATTACGCGCGCATGATTTTCGCGTGCTGAACGATGTGGTCTTTAATCAAGTGTTGGTCGCCTGCGATTCGCCCGCGCTGACCGAGAGAACACTGGATCTCTTGCAGGCGGGCGGCGAATGCTGGTGCGGCGGGTCGGAATGGCGCGGCGAGCCCGTCATCCGCATCAGCGTCTGCTCCTGGACGACCACGCCGGACGATGTGCGGCGCTCGGTGGCTGCGTTCGTTGACGCGCGCGACCAGGCCTTAGTCTCGGTATAAGTGCGCGATCTTCGCGCGCAGCTTCACCGCCTCGCGTAAATCGGTATTGTCACTGAATTGGTCGATGCTGCCGATAAGCGAGTTTTCAGCAATCGCTTTAACTTCCGGGTCGCGAATCTCGGCAAGCAGCGCCTCAATATAGCGCCAGGCGTTGCTGACCCTGAAGCCGCGCCCGTGAAATTCCTGTATCGCTGGCTGGATTGAAGCGGTCAAGCGCAGTGAATTGTGCAGCCGATTCAGAATCTCGAAGGCCGCGCCAAGGTGGCGCTGTCTATCACGCCAATTCTCGCTCAGCTGGACGGCCTGCAAGATGGGCCCGAGTTCCGCCGCGCAGTCGAGTTCGGCGAAAGCACTGCCGAACCACTTCGCGTAAGGCGCGTATCGCCTCGCCAGCAGAAAGCACAGCTGCATGATTGACCGCGCCAGTCGCCCCCCGATCAGGGCCGCGCCCAACTCATCGCCGACCGCCCCGGCGCGCGGCGCCAAATGCTCATCCTGCCCGATTCGGCTCCAGCCGCAAGCCAGCATATACCGCCAAACATCCTGCGGATAATAGCGCAATCGGTCTCGCGCGGCCTGCAGGTCTAAGTCATCGCGGAAGAGCGCGCCGCCGCTGAAGCTGAGCAGCTTCTGCTGTGGAATGCTGAGCCAATCCGCGGCGCGCAATGGCTGCTCGGCGGCGATGCCGAGATAATCGCGCATGAAGCCGTCGAGCGTGAGAATGTCGACGCGATGATTAACCGGTCCTTTGTCAATGTCTGCCAGGAGCTGCGTGCCTTGGTCGCCGTCGCCTGTTTTGGGCGCGCTGAAATGGGTGGAATAGCCCATGAAGCGATAAGGCAATTCTTCCGCCAGCAGCGTGTCTATGGGGTCGGCGAGCGCGCGCTGATCGGCGGCCGAGAGGAAGAGCATGACGCGCGGGCCCCAATGGTGGTCGCTGGAGACCGGGTCGTCGTAGCCGATAACCTCGGACCCGCTGCCGATCAAGCCGGCGCTGTATCGCAGCCCGGGATAATGCCGCGCCAGGATGGGCGCTACCGACTGAGCAAAAAAAGCGCGCGACAACTCCAGCCCTTTGACGAATTCCATCTGCGTCCGCTCCATACCACAGTCAGTTTGTTTCAAGCTGCCGGCCCAGAAATCTGACCATGCCTTTTGGCGATAGCTGTGTATAATACCTCTCACGAAGAATTTAGCGCCATAAGCGGGAGTATAAGAATCGTGTCGCCATCCAACCGTCTCAAGGAGTTACGGGACAAAATTGATCCGATAAATATGGAAATCCTGGACTTGCTCAGTCAGCGCGCAGAGATCGCTCTGGAAATCGGCAAAGTTCAGCAAGAGACAGGTACGCGCATCTATGACCCGCAGCGGGAAGCGGAGATGCTGACCGCGCTGCAGCTCGCCAACGAAGGCCCCTTCAGCAACGAAACCATCTCCAAGCTGTTCAACGAAATCTTCCGCGCTACCTTGCACCTTGAGGAAGAGGACGCGCGCGAAACCATTCTTGTTCAGCGCAAACAGCCGGACCAGCATACCATCATTGAATTCAGCAATGGCTTGCGCTTGGGCAACGACACTTTTGAACTCATCGCCGGTCCCTGCGCGGTGGAAAGTTACGAGCAAATGGACGCGGTTGGCGCGGTGCTGGCGGAGCGCGGCGTCAAGATGATCCGCGGCATGGGTTACAAACCGCGTACCTCGCCCTATGACTTCCAGGGCATGGGCGAAGAGGGCTTGAAGATCGCGCGCCAAGTCGCCAACAAGTACGGCCTGGTCGTCATCAGCGAAGTGCTGGATATGTCGCTGATTCCCATGATGGATGAGTACGTGGACGCCTTCTGGGTCGGCGCGCGCAATATGCAGAACAGCTTCCTGCTGCGGGCCCTGGGCAAACAGAGCAAGCCGGTACTGCTAAAACGCAGCTTCGGCGCCACGCTCAAGGAGTTCATCTACGCCGCCGAATACATCATGGCCAGCGGCAACGAGCAAGTGATCCTGATGGAACGCGGCATCCGCACCTTCAGCGAGTGGACGCGCAACACGCTGGATATCAGCGCCGTACCGCTGCTGAAACAGGAAACGCACCTGCCGGTAATCGTCGATATCTCGCATTCTGCCGGGCGGCGCGATATCGCCAATTCACTGGGTCGCGTGACGCGGGTCAGCGGCGCCGACGGCCTGATGGTCGAGGTGCACCCCAATCCCGATGTGGCCATGTCCGATGCCAAGCAGCAGCTCAACCTCGAGCAGTTTAATCAGCTGATGGATGATGTCGAATCGATTGGCGCGCGTTATTAGCCCGAGGCCGCAAAGCCAACTGGCCTGGCACAGTTTCAAGAATCAGACGCGCCTCGTGGTCATGCTGCGGGGCGCTTTTCTTTCTGTTGGATATGCCGAGGCAAGTGGCGCTTCCGGCCAAGCAACCCTAGACTAAGACCTGGCGCGACTGGAAACGTAACTGGTTTATGCGGGCACGGTTCTCAAAGCACAAATTGTTTGTGGTTATCGCGGTCGCCATATTGGCGCGGCTGACCCTGCTCGTTGCTTTTCCGCAGGTCTTCGCCTTCAGCGAGCCGGGCGCCGAAATACACGGCTCGGTCGCCTACGATGAATATGCTGTCAACCTGGTGGAAACCGGCGTCTATGGCCGTGTGCCCGGGCTGGCCGACGCCGGCCTGCCGCCCTTGTACAGCTACGTTCTTTCGCTGATCTATCGGCTGTTCGGACGACATTACATCGCGGTGGCCGCGGCGCATATTCTCTTCGACGCGCTATCGATCGCGCTGCTATATGACATCTGCCGCCGGCTATTCCCGCGCGCCCCTCAGCGGGGAGAAGGGATCGGCGCGCTGGCCGGGCTCTGCTTCGCCCTCTATCCCTACCTGATCTTCCAGAATCTAACGCTCAACGACACCGCCTTGTGGATATTGCTCGTCCACCTATTCGTCTGGCTGCTTCTGCGGCTGCGGGAGCGCGAGACCCTGGACCGAGGGACGCTGCTGCTGGCGGCTGAGGCGGGCCTGGTACTGGGCATCGCGACCCTGGCGCGGGCGCTGCTGCCGGCTCTGGCGCTGCTGGCTGTGATCTGGTTCCTGTTTGCGCTCAACTGGCGGCAGACCTTGCTGCGCCTGCTGCCCGTAGCGCTTGTCAGCCTGCTCGCGCTCCTGCCCTGGTTGATGCGCAGCCAGCGCATCTACGGCGACTTTGTGCCCATCGCGCTCAACAGCGGCGAGAACATCTTCCAGGGCAACAATCCCCACAGCGCAGCAGTCTTTCGCGCCGGCTACGATGTGCAATGGCTGACCGCCCCGCCCGACATCCCGCCGGTTACGCAGCCCGTGCGCCGCAACAACGCGCTGGCCGCGGCCGGCTGGCGCTACCTGCGCGAGAATCCGGGGGCGATTCCCGAGCTGCTGCTTATCAAGCTGGGCGTCTACTGGAATCCGCAAGTGACGCCGCTGCGAAACCTGCGCCAAGGCGAGCAGCTGGCGGTGGACGACAAGGGCGAAGTCGTCATCATCAGCGGCGAGGGCTCGCAAATAGGCGTGACGGCCGCCAACGCCGCCTATCAGGACGACGGGCTCTTCAACGTCATCGGGCGGGGCGCGCATGTCGTCTACTTTGGCGGCCTGCTGCTGCTGGCGCTCGCGGGCATTTGGCTGAGCCGGCGCGAATGGCGCATGCTGAGCCTGCTGCTCTTCGCGCAGTTGAGCCAGACGCTGATGTACCTGCTCTTCCATCCCTCCACCCGCTACCGCTCGCCGACCGATCCGTTGCTTTTTGTATTTTCGGCCTACACGGTGGTACGGATTGCGGAGTGGTGGCGTGGGCGACAAATGTCGCAACAATAAGCGTTGCCCTAAATTGATTCAGATTAATGAGAAATGCGCTTGCATGGTTAGCACTTATGTTCTAGCATGGTGTTCAACTACCGAATTGGGGCAGAAATGAACAGACAGAAACCGCCCAAGGGCATCGAGTGGACGCGGATACGCAAGCCTGACGGCACAGAATTGCCCGGCTACACCTGGAATCCCACGGGCGGCTGCTTCCACGGCTGCACCTGGCAGATGCCGGACGGCTCAATCACCGAATGTTACGCCAAGACCATCGCCGAGCGCTTCACCTCCGGTTACCCGCAGGGATTCGAACATCACTACTGGCGGCCGCACGCTCTTGACGCGCCGCGCAAACTGAAACATCCGGCCGGCATTTTCGTCGGCAGCATGGCCGATTTGTTCGGGCACTGGGTGCGGCAGGAGCAAATTCAGGCGGTCTTGGATGTAATGGAAGAGGCGCATTGGCATACCTTTCAGACGCTGAGCAAGTTTCCCATCAGGCTCCCGAGCTTCGGTCGCTTTCCCGACAATGTCTGGGTTGGCGTGAGCCTGCCGGCGGGACATCTAATGAGCAAGACCGGCGGCGCGAGAGCGCTGAAAGCTTACCTTCGTCACATGAAGAACATTGACGCGAATGTACGCTTTATGAGCATCGAGCCGCTCTGGTTTGATGTCGCGCCTGTGTTCAAGGAGTGGCTGGAGACAGAGGGGGAACTGCCCTTCGAGTGGGCGATTATCGGCGCGGCTTCGAATGGGAGTCGAGTTTTTCAGCCTAGAGAGGAATGGAGCGCGCGATTAATCAAACTAATGGATGAAGAGGCTGTGTCTGTTTTCTTCAAAGGCAATTTGGATATGGACGATTGGCGTGCTGCTTTTCCACAAGTTTCATCAATTGGGGAAGCAGTTTAGCAAGCAACCTGATATGAACACGAAACAGAGCCAAACTGTTGGCCGCCCAGCTAGATGCAGGCGACGGCGAGGCTACTTCTGCGACGTCAGTGAGAATTATCCTTTGTGCCTTTGTGGTGGAAAACCTGCAGTGGATCGCCCCTACTCCCTATCCGGCGACAGCAGCTCCCAGAAGCGCGACAGCAGGTAACGATACTTCTGCCCGTGAGCCGTCAGCGCCATCGTCAGCAGGAAGAGCGCCGGTATCGCCGCGATCATCAGCGAGCCCTTGCCGCCATCCCAGACCGGCGGCTTGAACTCAAATATCGACTGCTCCAGGTAAGGATCGAGGTACATGACGAGGATGGTCGCCGCCGTCAGCAGCGCGCTGAGCGCAAGGATGCGCCAATGCTGCAGGAACGTTCGCGGCTGGTAGATGTCGATGCCCTGCGCCTGCCAGGTGATGAGCATGCCGTAGAGCGCCACCATGATCGTCACCGACGAGCGCGTCATCAGCAGGTCGCCGCCGCTGCCGAACCAGGTTATCAAGTAGAGCAGCGTCATCATTACCGCGCCGATAAAACCCATCGTGACGATGTAATCGAGCACATCGCGCCGGAACTGCGCCATGAATTGCGGACGCAGCCAGCCGAAGGCGATAAACGTGGCCGGCAGATTGACCGTGCCGAAAGTGGCCCAGCTGATTTGCACCGGCGTAATGGGAAAGGGCAGCGCCATAAAGGCGATGAAAGTGAAAAAGGCGATGCCGTAGAAATTGCGCACCAGGAACATCTTCATCGTGCCGAAGATGGTCTGCGTGGTCTCCTTGCCTTCGCGGAAGGCGCGCGGCAGCGTCGACATGGCGTTGTTGAGCAGCACGATATCGGCCACGTCTTTGCTGATCTGCGTACCGTCGTTCATGACGATGGCCAAGTCGGCGGCTTTCAGCGCTGGCACGTCATTGACGCCATCGCCGACCATAGCCACGTACTCGCCCTGTTGCCGCAGCGCTTCCACGATCCGCTGCTTGGTGTCGGGCTCGATGCGCGCGAAGACGTTGCTGTCGCGCACGGCAGTGGCGAACTCACCCTCGCCCATCGCGTCCAGTTCGACGCCGGTATAAGCGCGGCTGCCGATGTCCATGCCGGCGCTCTGCGCGATGGCGCGTACGGTTTCGAGATTATCGCCCGATATTACTTTCAGCGTCAGGTCTTCGTCGCGGAAGGCTTGCAGGGTCTCCTGAATATCCTGGCGTATTTCGTCGCTCATGACGATCAGCGCCAGCGGCTCCACATCGTAGGAGATGACTCCCCCGCTCATATCGGGTTCGCCGGCCATCTGCGCGAATGCCAGCACACGCATGCCATCACGCGCCAGCGATTCGGCATCGTGATACCAGGCATGATCGGGCGGCAGCAGCCGTTCCGGCGCGCCCAGCAGCAGCGTCTTCTCCGCCAGGCAGACCGCCGCCCACTTGCGCCCGGAGGTAAAGGGAATCTCGCGCAGCTTCTGCGGATAGTCGCCGACGCTGCCCTGCTGATCGATATAACGTTCAATGGCTTGGGCGGTATTGTTCAAATGCGCCAGATTCTTCAGGAAGCTATACAAATCGCGCTGGACGCTCCCGCTATTTCCATCGGCGATTTCGATAATCTCGCGCACAGCCAGCTTGTTCTGCGTCAGCGTGCCGGTTTTGTCGAAACAGAGCACGGTCGCGTTGGCCAGCGATTCAACGGCGTTGACGCGCTGGATCAGCGTCTGCTGCCGGCTGATTTTGACGGCGCCGATGGTCAGCGACAGAATCGCGACCAGCACCAATCCCTGCGGCACCAGGCTGGTGGTGAAGACCACAGCATTGCGCACGATTTCCAGGAAATCGCTGCTCAGGTGAAAGCCGGTTATGAAGATCATCGGCACAAAGACCAGCATGATCAGCACCGTGACCTCGACGGTGATATCGATTTTGACCTGGGTAGGCGTCTTGACCACTTTGTACGCTTTGGCGATGACGGACAAGCGGTTGATGTGGCTGTCGGCGCCGACGCGGGTGGCGCGCATGATGCCGGCGCCGGCGATGCAGAATGAGCCGGAGAAGACGTTTTCATCAGCCGACTTGCCCACGGCGTCGGATTCGCCGGTCAAATGCGATTCGTCCATCTCCAGCGAATCGGCCTGTATGACCAGGCCATCGACCACCAGCCGGTCGCCCGGCTCGATGCGAATAATCTCGTCTTTGACCACCGCGCGCATAGCCACGTCAACCCAATCGCCATCACGCAAGCAAGTCACTGACTGCTCCGACAGGGCGGCCAGCCGGTCAAGCTGCCGCTTGGCGTTGAATTCCTGAATCATGCCGAAGAAGGTATTGGATACGACGCTGAAGCCGGCGAAGAAGGCGGTGGCGTAATCCCCCAGGGCGATGACGAAGACGAGCATGCTGCCCAGCACGACGTTGAACAGATTTAACACATTTTCGCGGAAAATCTGCCAATAGCTGCGCCCGACGCGCGCTTCGAAGTCGTTGCCCTGGCCGCGCTGCTGGCGTTCCAGGACTTCGCGCCGGCTTAGGCCGACGACGTCAGCGCCGGGGGCTTGGCCGCCTTTGATACTTGTCTGCATCTTAGCTTCGCTTGTGAACCATGACTGCGCCTAACTCGTATACGGAAGCAGCCGCAAAAGGATGTAGATTGCGGGTCTAGCGTGCGGGGCGAGCGCGCTGAAACCAGGCGCTATTGTATCAGCGCCGCGGGGAAAACCAAACCGGGCCTACGGGCAGGGCAATCGCATCAATATACAGAAATGGCGAATTTATCATCAAACTAACAAAATGTAGGGGCGAGCCTTGGCTCGCCCGTCGGTGCGACAGGATGCCTTGTTGGGCGACTTGCCGAATCGCCCGTTGTTGAAATCTTGAATTTTCGGGGGACACACAGTGTCGCCCCTACGGGTTCAAAATGAGAACCCGCGGGCAAGCATCAGTCCCAGGCGCAGCCGTGGGTGTAGCAGTGCGGCTGGCTATTCCAAGTCTCGCCGTAGGGGTGATGTCGCCGCCGGCCGATGTAGGCAGTGTTGTCATCGTCGACTATCGTGATCGTATGCGTGGCTATAATATCAGCCCGTGAAGTGAAGCCTGGCGGCCAAACAGTGATGCTACTTGTTATTGTATCGCCCGGCGTATAGTTTGGGTTTTTAGACACTATATCGTATGTTAGGGTCTTCGTATCGCCCTGCTGCAATGTGTCAACTTGTGAATCGTTGAGAGTGTTCCCGTTCTCGTCCAGAAGCTTAACGAAAAGCCCTTCCGTTAGGACGAGGTATTCCCCCGCATCCGCATTGCGTATGGTGATCGTCACCGTCTGTTTGCGCGCGGCATCATCGGGGATATCGCGAAACTCGCAGTAATTCCGATTGTAATCGTTCGCCTGCATCCAGGCGATATAGCGCGTATAGAAGGCCGAGACAGTTTCGTCGCTCCGTTTTGTCGGGCGCTGCATTTGCTTTTCGGGGCAGTTGCCAACTTGCTGCGCCACCAGCCCGCCTTCATGCAGGGTTGAGGGCGCGCTGATCGTCACTGTGGTTTGCGCCTGCGTCGGGAAAGCCAACAGCGCGAACAAGAATACCAGCGCCGCAAGGATCGCTATGAAATTGTTTCTGGCTCTAGGGGAAAACTGCGTGAGGAAGCTTGCTAGTAACTCAAATGCCTGGGAACGCCCCCCCCCCCCCCGCAAATCTGCCAGCGCCTGCCAGCGGAGAGGACTGCGCGAACTCTTTCGTGTTCATCATCAACCTCCTAATATTTTTCATTACTCAATATCATACCACATCATATAGGCGTAGTTCCAACAATGTAATGCGACAAGTTATGGGACATTGTAGGGGCGACATACCATGTCGCCCGAAACCACAAATCGCAGCGGTAGCGGGCGACATACCTACAATTCAGCCTTGTGAAGAATATTGCGCGACTTATTCTATTCTACTGGGATTCAAAGCAATCACGTCAAATCGGGAGGGTGAGTTTGCGCGCTGGCTCGATTCTGTTATCCTTTTGCGCAGCGAAAATTGTCCGCGAAATCCGAAGCAAAGGCATGACCATGATCCAAATCGCCGAAATGCTGCCGCCAAACTATTCACCCCTTTGGGACCTGGTCGCGCAATGCGGCGTGACTCATGCCGTCGGCGCCCTGGACCTGGACTTGCAGCTGGGCCCGGAGCCGCCCTGGTCTTATCCCTCGCTCTTGCGCGTCAAGAATGCATATGAAGACCGCGGCTTTGAGTTTGCCGTCATCGAGAGCAGACCGCCGCTGGACCGGGCCAAGCTGGGGCTGCCGGGCCGAGACCAAGAGATCGACACAGTCTGTGAACTGCTGGACAGCATGGGGCGCCTGGGGCTGGATATCTGGTGCTACGAGTGGATGCCGGTCATGAATTGGATGCGCACCTCGACGACCATTCGCTCTCGCGGAGGCGCGCTCGTCACGGGCTATGACAACAGCCAGATGCTCGACGCGCCATCGACCGAATACGGCGAAGTTGACGAGACTCAGCTTTGGGAGAGCCTGCATTATTTTCTGGAGCGCGTAATACCGGTGGCGGAGGCGGCTAAGGTCAAACTGGCGATGCACCCCGATGACCCGCCGCTTTCGCCGATTCGCGGGCTGGGGCGGATCATGCGCAGTGTGGATAATTTCCAGCGCCTGCTGGACCTGGTCCCCAGCGCCATGAACGGCATCGCCCTCTGCCAGGGCAACTTCACGTTGATGACCGATGACCTGCCGGGAGTGATACGTCAATTCGCCCACAAGATCTTTTTTGTGCATATGCGCGATGTAGCCGGCACAGCGGAGAATTTCCAGGAGACCTTCCACGACGCCGGGCAGACGGATATGGTCGCGTGCATGCGCGCTTACCGCGACATCGGCTTCCAAGGCGTACTGCGCCCTGATCACGTGCCGACGATGGCCGGCGATGACAACGAGAACGCCGGTTATTCTTCAATCGGACGGCTATTCGCCATTGGCTATCTCACGGGGATTCGCGAAGTGGTTTATCAAGAGGATCCTCCGGCCTAGGTTTGTGCTCGTCTTCAAACAGCGCATCAGTTTCGTCCAGGATGTCTTGCCCGCGTCTGAGCTTTAGTTCGCGGTCGTCGATGGTGAAGATAGCGACAAAGACGCTGACCACGCAGGCGGCGCCGCCAATATACATCAGGATGCTGAACGTGGCGGCGAAGGACTCGCGTATCGCCTCGTCGACGCGCGCTTGCTGTTCCACAGTCAGCCAATCGGGGACGCCTGTCTCGGCCAGGTTGCCCGATTCCGCCGCCAGTTGGGTCTGCGCTTCCGCCGGCAAGGACTGGACATAGGCGTCACTCATCAGCAACTGCCCAAACCAGGTGATCGCCAGACCGCCCAATACGCCCACGACCAGAACTTGCCCGACCCGCGTCACGGTGTGGTTGACGCCCGAAGCGATGCCGGCGTTTGTTTCCGGCGCCGAGGCCATGGCCGCCATCGTCAAGGGCGCGAAGGTCAAGCCGAAGCCGAAGCCGAATAGCATAATCGGCAGGAAGAAACTGCTGAAGTATTCACTTTCGCCGCCGGTAACGCCAATGCTGGCAAAAAAGAAGAAACCGGCAGCGATGACAGCCAGGCCAATCGCGATCGGCGCGCGAGGCCCGCGGCGATCCAGCAAGGGACCCACCAGCGCGGAACCCACAGTCGCGACAAGTATCATAGGCACGGTGGAGAGCCCGGTAAATGTAGCGCTGTAGCCTTGCACCTGAATCAAGTTAAGCGGCAGGTACAATACGACCGGCTGGATGACGCCGTTAAAAACCAGTGTGATGAAGTTCGCCGCGCTGAAGTTGCGCGCCCGGAAAAGCCACAGCGGCAGAATGGCGTACTTGCCCGCTCTTTCGGCAAAAAGGAAGACTGCCAGCGCCAGGATGCCGCCCAAAATCGCAAGGATAATGATAGGACTGGAAAAGCCGAAGGTAGAACTCTCGATGAAACCGAAGGTTACGCCACCCAGCCCGACAATTACCAGCAGCGCGCCCGCCAAGCTCATTCGCTGCGACGATTTTGTCTTGCTTTTGTCGAAACTTTCGGGCACGAAGCGCATGAATGACAAGGCAGAAACAATTCCCAGAGGGATATGTATCAGGAAAACCAGCCGCCACATGCCCAGGTCAGTCACCACGCCGGCGAAAAAAGGCGCCAAACCGGCCATCAATACCGTGAAACCCGACCATAATCCGATCGCCCAGCCTTGACCCTTCCGGCTGAAGTGCGCGGAAACAATCGCCAGGCTGTTCGGTACGATCATTGAGCTGCCCACGCCTTGCATCAAGCGCCCGGCAATGAGAACGCCGGTGGTCGTCACCGCGCTGCAGACGACCGAAGCCAGACCGAATAGCAGTATGCCCAGCATACAAACACGCTTGCGCCCATAGCGATCGCCCATCGAACCGGTCACCACGATGAGCGACGCCTGCACCATAACGTAGGCGTTTGGAATCCAAATGAGATCGGCGCCGCGCGCGCCCAATTCAACCTGAATCGCCGGCAGCGCTACATTCAGCGACGTACTCGCCACAAAGGCCATACTCGCCGCCAGGATGGAGGCGAAAAGCACCCAATATCCGGTGGCGCGGCCGCTACTTCCATAACCGTCTAACAACGAAGACAATCCTCAATGAAGCATTTAACAAGCGTCACATGCTCCCAGCGTATCACAGAATTGGGAAACGAAACGCGATTCGAACCTACTCTGAGCCGCCCGCATTCTAAATTCAACGATCCATAAAACTGTTAGCCGGCGGAGACTGACTTACTCCGGAAAGGGCAATTCCCGCTCAATCATCAGGGCCGCCAGCAAGCCGCTCATTATGCTAAGCCCGGCGGCGATAAACATGATGACGCTGATGGTATCGGAGAAGGATTCGCTGATAAGGTCGCGCAAATAAGCGCGCTCCTGCGGCGTCAAGGTAGCGGGAACAGAAGTTTCCGCCAGTTTGACTGACTCGGATGTGAGCAAGGCGCGGGCGTCGCCGGGCAATGCTGTGACCACCGGATGGCTCAAGAGAGAATCTCTGAAGAGGACCAGCACGATGCCGCCCATTGCCGCGATCGCCAAAACCTGCGCCGAGCGCGACACGGTGTTGTTCAACCCGGAAGCCATGCCGGCGTGGTGCTCGTCGACCGACGCCATGACCGCCGTGGTCAAGGGCGCCAGCGTAATGCCCATGCCGGTTCCAAAAAGGCAGATTGCCGGGAAGAGCGTCGTCCAGTATGTATCTTGTCGACTGGCTGGTTCCAGCATGGCCAGCAAGATGAAGGAAATACCAATCACTATCGGACCCACAATCAAGGGTATGCGCGGTCCGTAGCGATCGACCACGCGGCTCATCAGAAACGACAGGCCCACCATCAGCACGGTCATCGGCAGCAGCGCGAAACCCACCGCCGATTCCGTGTATCGCTGCACCTGAATTAAGCTAAGCGGCAGGAAAAACAATACGCTGTTCATCGCGCCGTAGAGGAGCAGGGTTAGCGTGTTTGCGCCGGTGAAAGTTCGCGAACGAAAGAGATTGAGCGGCATCATCGGGTGATCGCTGTGGCCCTCGATCCAGATGAAAGCCGGCAAAATAGCCAGCGCCGCGGCGCCCGAGAGCAGCACCAATGGGTCGTCAAAACCCCGGCGCGGTCCCTCGATGCAAAAGAAGCCGCTCAGCATCAGGGCCAGGGTGCTGAGTACGGTGCCCGAAATATCCAGGTCTTTGGGCGCTTCCTCGTCATAGCTCTCCGGCACGTAGACCACTAGCACCAGGATCGCGACGATGCTGAGCGGGATATTGACGATGAAAATCAGACGCCACAAACCGGCTTCCGTGAGTACGCCGCCGATGATTGGACCGGCGCCTGAAATCAGCATGGTTAAGGCCGACCACACGCCGATTGACCAACTGCGCCGGTGGTGGGCGAAAAACGACCCGACCAGCGCCAGGCTACAGGTGATCATCATGCCGCTGCCGATGCCCTGCGTCGCGCGCGCGGCGATCAGTACTTCGGCCGATTCCGTCACGCCGCAAACCAGCGACGAAAGCGCAAACAGCGCGATGCCGATGATATAGATACGCTTGCGGCCATAGTGATCGCCAAAGGACCCGCTGAGGAAAATAAAGGCGGCCTGCAGCAGCGAGTATGCGTTGACGATCCAAATGAGATCAGTGCCGCCGGCATCCAGATCGCGCTGAATCGCGGGCAGGGCCACACTGAGAGCCGTGCTGACCATGAAGACCATGCTAGGCGCCAAAACAGTCGCGAAGAGCACCCAGAAGTCCAGACGCCAACTGACGCCGGCTTCGTCATCTTTGTTCATGTAGCTGATCATACTAGCTCTGTCGAGAATCCGAGACCTAGGGAGAAATGAAACTACTGGCCAGTTGGCCTGCCATTTCCGGTGTGTTGACGCGAGCCAGGGCCGCCGTCAGGGCGTCTCGGCGCGCCACCTAGAAGGACCTCAATCGGGCAAGGCGGTTGAGCTGTTCGCAAAATCGAAACGGCGCCCTTTAACCAGTATTGCAGCTTCGTTGGCTGATTTTGCCGAGCGCAATTCCAATTAGTCCTTGCCTAATTCTTTGAGCTCCTTCTCCAGCTCCGACCGGCGTTTTGCGCTGGCTTCCCGACCGGCTGCCATCGCGCGATCGTAATGCTCCTGCCAATTCTCTCGCAGTTCGTCCGATGTCAGCGGCGCGAAGAAGATGACCAAAAGCGCGCCGATCGCCCAGCCGATGCCTAAGCCGAAGAGTAAACTCAGAAACTTGCGCATGCGCTCGGTACCCTTATTGCTCCGACAGTTGTCCGCCTGAGGTAGCTCAACTAGAACGTGAGCAGATCATACCACTCCGGCGACCGATTTCGCAACACGCCGGCTTGTCGACGGCTAGAGCACATCGGCCGGGTCGATGTCGATTTGCCAGCTCGGCTCCGGGCTCAGGCCGCGCAGGGCCGCGCGCGGGTCAGGCCCTCGCACCAACAGATGCCAGCGGTATTTCTTGTCGACGCGGCCGTAGAAGCAGGGCGCGGGCCCGATCAGGCTTGTAGCGGAGAGATCGCGCTCTTGCAGCAAGTCCCGCAATTGCTGCGCGGCCAGCTCAGCCTGTTGGCGCGCCTGATCGTTGCTGGTATACGTGAATACGATACGCGCCAGCCGGCGAAAGGGCGGATAACCCAGCGCGCGTCGGTAGTCGCTTTCTCGCTCGACGAAGCCAGCATAATCATGACGAGAAGCGGACTGGATGACGTAGTGCTGCGGCTGATAGGTCTGCAGGATGACCTTGCCGCCCAGTACGCCGCGGCCGGCCCGTCCCGAAACTTGAGTCAGCAGTTGGAAGACGCGTTCCCCGGCGCGATAGTCGGGCAGCGCCAATCCGAGATCCGCACTGACGACGCCCACCAGCGTCACCAGGGGCAAATCCAGCCCTTTGGCAATCATCTGCGTGCCGATGAGCACATCCGCCTGGCGCTCGATGAATTGCTCCAGAATCTCAAAGTGCATCTGCGGCGTCTGCGCTGTGTCGATATCCCAGCGCAAGCTGCGAATGGCCGGATTGAGCGACTGCAGCGCCGACTCGACTTGTTGCGTGCCGGCGCCGAAGTAGCGAATTCGCGCCGATCCGCAGGCCGGGCAAGTCTGCGGCTGCGATTGGCTGTAGCCGCAATGGTGGCAGCGCAAACTGCCATCGTAGCGATGGAATGTCAGCGGCATCTCGCAGCGGCTACATTCAAGGACGTAGCCGCAATCGCGACAGAAAACGTAAGTCGCTTGCCCGCGCCGGTTGAGCAATAACATCGCCTGTTCGCCACGTTCCATCACGACCGCCAGCGCCTCCTGCAAGTCCCGACTGAACATGCTGGTATTGCCCGAGCGCAGCTCCTGGCGCATATCGACTACGGAGACCGGCGGCAGACCGATCATCATGGCCTCTTCGCGATCATCCTGGTAGCGGGATACGCGACCGAGTCTGTCGGCTTGCTGGCGAATGCGCTGCCGATGCCCCATGATGCGCTGCGGCAGCTGCAGAATGGCGTACTGTCCCCGTTGAGCGCGATGCCAAGTCCCCAGGTCCGGGGTCGCACTGCCCAGGATAAGCGCTGCGCCCTGCTGCTCGGCGAGGAATACCGCGGCGTCGCGGGTGTGGTAGTGGGGTTCGCTGCGCAAATAAGCTTGGGGCGACTGTTTGTAACTGGAGTCGTGCTCTTCATCAATGACGATCAAGCCGAGATTGGGCAAAGGCGTGAAAAGCGCTGACCGCGTGCCCACGATCACGGCGACCTTGCCCGCGCGGGCGCACTGCCAGGTATCGTAGCGTTCGCCGACCGGCAGGCTGCCGTGCACCAAGGCAACTTGCCCCGGAAATCTCTCGGAGACGCGGCGCACAGTCTGCGGCGTCAGCGCGATTTCCGGCACGAGGAATATGGCGCTTCTGCCCTGCGCCAGCACGGCGTCAATCGCGCGCAGATAGATCTCAGTCTTGCCGCTGCCGGTCACGCCATGCAGCAGGAAGCGGGCCGACTGCCCCGCATCCAATGTCGGCCGGATTGTCTCCCAGACTGATTGCTGATCGGGCGTCAGAATCGGCGCCTCATCCGGCACAAAATCGAAATCGCGCAGCGAATCGCGCCAGACTTGCTCTTCCCGTGGTTCGAGCCAGCCTGCTGCGATCAGCTTCTTGATACGCTGACGCGTCGCCCCGGTCTGCCGCAAGATTTCGGGCATAGTCGGCGGTTGCGCCATGCCCGCAATCAGGCGCAGAATCTCCGCGGTCCAGGCCTTGCCGCGCCACTTCTGAAGCATTTGCTGAACGCGGCCCGAGTCCGCTTCAAGAACGACCAGGTCTTGCTGGCCGCGATCGGTCGGCTCGATGAATACCAAGCCCTCGTCGATTAGCCGATTTAGCGGTGCGCGTGTCTTGGCGCCCACCAGCTTGAGGGCGTCCCGCACGCCGATGGCATCCTCATCGCGCTCGGCGATTGCTTCCAGCAGGTCGGCATGTCGGACAGACTTCCCAATCTGTCTGGCCAGCTCAGGAATCTGCCGCGGCCTGTACTGTGGGTAGAGACGCGTTATCGTCTTTTTGCGCGCCGAAGGAGGCGCCAATACCGCTTCAATCTCGATCATGCCGGCCTTGGCGAGCCGGCTGAGCTCCGCTTCGACTGGCTGCTTGGCAAACTTGCGCTTCAACTGGCTCAGACGTCTGGGTCCCTTGTCGCGCAGATGATCGAGAATTTGCAGCGGCAGCCCCAGCTCGACTTCGGGATCAGCGCCGGGCAAGGTCATCTGCGTCGGCTGCTCGGCGCGCAGATCATCGCGGACAAAGTGATAAAGCCGATCTGATTTGCCGGCGAAACCCGGCGGCAGCATCAGCCAGACGCAGGCGCCAATCGGGGCCAGCGCACTCTCGCTCAGCCACTTCGCCAGGGCGAGATAACGGACTGATAGAACGGGCGCCGGATCGAGCAGTTCGATTAGCGGTTTGGTCTGCGGGATGGCGGTTTCGCTGTGCAAGGCGAGCACAACAGCCGGCTGCATGGCCACGCCAAATTGCACGCGCGCCAGGCAACCCGGCGCCACAAGCTCGTCCAGTTCGTCCGGTATGTGGTAGGTGAAGGTCTTGCGCACCGGGACATTGAGCGCGACCTCGGCGTAACGCATGGAGAGCCCGTCTGCTACGTTTCTTCGAGCGGAAGGTCGATTGTACGGCATGCAAAGCGAGTCGCCAACGATTGCTATTAATCGACGGCGACATATCTCGCGCCTCGCTTCGGGTAACTGTCATCATGCTGATGATAGAGTTGATCGCGTGTCGGTTCATACAACGTCTCGTATACACGTATCCGCAAGCTTCGGATTCAATTGCAAAGTTTATCCCCACTTGCTAGACTCTCAATGTCTAGCATGTATAAACAAGTTGCCCTGCGAAGCACCCACAATCAAGAGATTTACCGGTCATATTTCAGAATGAGTGAGAGGACGCAATGAGTAATTGGAATGACAATCGAGCACGTACGCGAAAATCGCCATCAAAGCGGTCGCCTCAGCGAGGATCCAACCCTAGATCCCCCGGCGAGGTGGCGACGAAAAGCCCAGCTGAACCAGTGAAGATTATTCAGGATGAGCCGCTACTTGTGGACATCAAGAGCGGCCATGCTATACCCGTGGTCGTCACAAGTGAGCCTGAGGAAGGCTCGATTCTATGGCTTGTAGCGTCGGGTATCGCAATCGCTGGCCTATTGCTGATTATCTTCCTGCCGATGCCGTCAATAAACCATCAGATATTCTGGGCGATTGCACTGCTGAATATCGTTGTGGCGGTGAAACGATAACGCGATATTTCGTGTAATCGGGAGAGTGCAATTCATGGAAGAAACTCCGCCGCTATCCTCGCCGATATGCCACGACATCCTGCGTCACTTTGGCCTGCCCACTGCGCCGCCGCCGACGCTTGAGACGCTGCAGCAGTTAGTGGCCAGCTACACCCGCGCCGTGCCCTGGGAGAGCGCCTCGCGCATTGTACGCCGGGCGGCTCACGCTGACGCGGCTGACTGCATGCTGCTGGGCGAAGCCTTTTGGGAGAGTCACTTTAAGCAGGGCAGCGGCGGGACTTGCTACGAGAGCAACTACGCCTTCTTCGCGCTACTGCGGCGTATCGGATTTGACGGCTACTTGACCATCAATGACATGGGCAGCGCCATCGGCTGTCACAGCGCGATTGTCCTGCTGCTTGACGGGCAGAAGATTCTGGTTGACGTTGGCTATCCGCTGCACGCGGTCTTGCCGCTAATGGACGGCGGCGAGTCGACCGTCAAGAGTCCCTTCATGCGCTACACGGCCAAGCCGCTGCCGGACCGCCGATTCGAGATCTGGCGGGATGTTCCGCGACCGGAACGCGTCTTCCTGCTCAAGGACAATGCGGTGGGCGAGGCGGAATATCGAGCGACGACGCTTCACGATTATCGCCACGACGGCGGCCAATTCCTGAAAGAAGTCGTGATTCACAAAGTGATCGACGATCAGCTTTGGCGCTTCAATAGCGACGAGCGGCCCTTCTGTTTGCAGCAGTTCGTCGCCGGCGAGCGGCATGATCATCGTCTGGGCGCCGAGCCAGCCGGCGAAGTCGCCGACAAATTCGGCATCGCGCGGGATGTGGTGGCGGAAGCGATGAGAGCAATAGATAGCTGAGACGATTGGGCGAATCAGGCGATGGTCACGCTATCACTCAAATAGACATCCTGGATCGCATTCAAGAGACGCGCGCCTTCCGCCATCGGCCGCTGGAAGGCTTTGCGCCCGCTGATCAAGCCCATGCCGCCAGCGCGCTTGTTGATGACTGCTGTCGTAACCGCCTCGGCAAAGTCGTTGGCGCCGCTTGCGCCGCCCGAGCTAATCAATCCGACCTTGCCCATATAGCCGTTGGCCACCTGGTAGCGCGTTAAATCGATGGGATGATCGCTGGACAGCTCGCTGTAGATGCGGTCGTCCAGCTTGCCATAAGACGAGTCGCCGCTGTTGAGCGCTTGATAGCCGCCGGTCTGCGTGGGCAGCTTCTGCTTGACGATATCGGCGCCCAGCGTCACGCCCAGGTGATTGGCTTGCCCAGTGAGGTCGGCGCTGGTTTCGTGGTTGACGCCGTCCACTGTGAAGGCGGAATTGCGCATATAGCACCAGAGGATGGTCGCCAGGCCCAGCTCGTGGGCATAGGCGAAGGCATCCGCCACCTCGACCATTTGCCGGTTGGCGTCTTCCGAGCCGAAATACACGGTAGCGCCGACAGCGACCGCGCCCATGTCCCAAGCCTGCTTGATCGTGCCGAACATGATTTGCTCGTGCGAGTTGGGATAGGTCACCAATTCGTTGTGGTTGACCTTGACGATATAGGGAATGCGGTGCGCGTAACGGCGGGAGGTCATACCCAGTACGCCAAAGGTAGAGGCCACCGCGTTACAGCCGCCCTCCAGCGCCAATTCGATGATCCTGGCCGGGTCGAAATAAGCCGGATTGGGCGCGAAGGAAGCGCCGGCCGAATGTTCGATGCCTTGATCAACGGGCAGGATTGATACGTAACCAGTGCCGCCCAGGCGTCCGCTGTCGTATATCTGCTGCAAGCTGCGGATAACTTGCGGGTTTCTGTCGCTATCCTGCCAGACGCGCTCCACAAAGTCGGGACCCGGCAGCGCCAGGTCAGCGCGCGGGATGGTGTCGCATTGGTGGTTGAGCAAGTAATCGGCCTGGTCGCCGAGGTATTCCGCGATCGCGTCGACGCGGATGTCGGGAGATGCTATTGCCATTATGGCATCCTTTACAACTTAAGAGTCTATCGACTAGATTATAACAGCAATGCCTCCACAACTCAGGCGCGCGAGATTGCCTCTTTTCACTGCAACTGCAATAATTGTGTTGACTCTCGACAACGAATGGTTCGCCCTATGACGATAGAAGAGCAGATTCGAGATATTGCCAAGACTTATGCCAATGCACTCCAAACAAAGGTAAATGGTCGCGTTGCTGAAATGGAATTTGATGACAAGTCACACTACCTAATTTACAGAGTGCTGGGAATCACACTTGAAGAAGGTGATTTGATAGACGTGTATCAAAATAAAGGACGATTCCTATATCGCTACGCAGGATCATTTCTCGAACACGCAACAAGGGCTTGCTTTGAAACCGAGTATCCTGATGCGAAATCATTGAGGATACCCAATACAATTGGCCAGCGACCAAAGACATTTGGCATTGATCTTTTGATAGAGAATCGTGCCTACGAAATCAAATGGCGTGACGCGACGACTGATGGCGATCACATTACCAAGGAACATACAAGAATCCGCGCCGTTGCTCAAGCGGGCTATACGCCGGTCCGCCTGATGTACTATTTTCCCAATCGTGACCAGGCAATGAGAATCCAAGCCGCAATTCGCGACCTGTACAAGGCGAACAATGGCATATACTACAGTGGTGAAGAAGCATGGGAACACCTTGAAGAAGCAACAAGTGTAGATCTGTTGACAATCTTGGAAGATATTGCAGCCGAGAATACACAATGATCAATGAAATTCGACACGGGGACTGCCTTGAGATTCTTAGAGAAGTCCCAGCTAACCATGTCGACCTCGTGTATCTTGATCCACCCTTCTTTTCACAATCGGATCAGACGCTCAAGTCAAGAACTCTAACCGAATTTAGCTTTAAGGATACCTGGTCGTCTTTGGACGCATACATAGATTATCTTGGGATGCGTCTTGAAGAGATTTATCGGGTAATGAAACGCGAATGTGCGATTTTTGTACATTGTGATCGCAACGCGTCACATCGGATACGCATGCTGTTGGATCAGATATTCGGATTTGACCGTTTCGTGTCGGAGATAATTTGGACGTACCGCCGGTGGTCAACCTCAAAAAACTCGCTGTTGGGTTCACACCAAACCATATTCATGTACTCCAAGTCTGAAAACTACAAATTCAATCTTATCCTTCAAGAATACTCTGAAACCACAAATCTTGACCAAATCCTGCAGCGACGAGAAAGGAACCAACATGGCAAGTCGGTATACGCGAAGGACCCTAAAGGAAACGTTGTGCTTCACGGGCCCAAGAAGGGTGTGCCCCTGTCCGATACGTGGAATATCCCTTATTTGAATCCGAAGGCGCGGGAACGGTGCGGATACCCTACTCAGAAACCCCTCTTACTACTTGAACGCATAGTGATGTTGGCATCAGACGAAGACGATCTGATACTCGACCCATTCTGCGGCAGTGGAACTACTCTAGTCGCTGCCAAACTTCTTAATCGAAAATATATTGGAATAGACTCTTCCAGCGAAGCAGTAGAACTATCTCGTAAACGTATCGAAAATCCAATTCGTTCTGACTCCAAATTGCTTAAGAATGGGCGGACTGCATACAAGAATCTTCCACAAGAGGTCGTTAACCTTCTAAATCAACTGCCAGTTAAGCTTGTCCAACGAAATAGCGGCTTCGACGCCATACACAACGAATATGTCAATGGAAAGCCAGTAATATTGCGGGTACAACGAAAAGGTGAAAACTTGGCGGAGGCAGCCGAAAAACTGCGGCGTGCAGGAAAAACGAAAGACGCCGCGCTGCTAATACTAGTCAGAACCGAATCGGAGAGCCGCCAACAGTCCTTATTTGATTTGTTTCCCGAAGATGTGCATGTTATCGATTCCTTAGAATTTGCGGTTCAGTCAACACTAGATAAAGTTCTTCAAAGACTTCACACGTAGCATATATAAATAGATATTGTAACTGACCGGCAATTCAATTCCGCACTTGTATAAAAATGTCGTCATTTCCCGCAATTGACCAACTCCGCAACGCCGCAGAAGCGCGCGATCCCGAGCGCTGCCAGTTTCTGCTCAAGACGCTGTTCATGGAGCTGGACTTCTATCTGGCGCTGGCCGTCGTCATCGAAAGGGCGCGGTCATTTCTGGAGACTTTCGAAACTTACTACCCCGACGGCGTCTTCGCGCGGCAGATTCTGATGCAAATGGTGAACACCGGCACAGCGCCGCCGCGACTTCCGCCGGAAGCGCTGCGAGACTTCGAGCACCCGGGGGCGGCCAATTTTATGAAGGCGCTGGCCGACCTGGCCCATGCCTTGCAGCCGGGTCCGCTGCCGCCACGAATCGGCTATCTGGTCAACGCCACGGTCAATGCGATAATGGCGGAATTGGTCGAGCATTATTACGGGCCGCGTCCGCAAGCATGGGCGCAAGTGCGCGCCGCGCCAACCGAGCCTGCGGCCAGTGATATCGCCTACGCCTTCTGGACCGACGAAGACGTCGCCCTGCTCGACACCGACAACTGGCTGCAAGTGGCGGATAGCATCGAGCAGCACTTGCAGCGTCAATACAGCGGAATCGACACTCAGGATGAGCGATAAGGGTTGTTTGGAGCAATCGAATGAGCTTGGATGAATATGGCGCAAAAGCGCCGCCCGCGGGTTTATACGATTTCAAGCATCAGGTCACGACCGGCATAGACGGTTTCGGCGCGGTCAAAGACGCGGATATCGAAACGTTTCATACGCTCGGTTTTATGGTGATTCACAACGCGATTGACCGGGCGGCAATTCGGGCCGGGCGCGCCGGCATTCGCGACCTGATCCTGCGGCGAGACTTGGACAATATCATGGTTGAGTCGGCTGTGGGCGAGCGCTTTGACCGGCTGACCGACGAGGCGAGGCTGGACAGCGTACGCAAGATGATGCCGATTACAGACTATGACGATCGGCTCAAGTCGCTGTCCGAGCAGCCTGAATTGACAGCCGTGTTGGAGCGGATCATGGGCGAGCCGCCGGCGCTCTCGCAAGATATGGCGATGCTGAAGCCGCCGCGGATCGGACGCGAGAAGCCCTGGCATCAGGATATGGCCTACTTCGACTACCCCACTGATACTATGATCGTCGGCGCCTGGATTGCCCTGGACGAGTCGCTGCCGGAGAACGGCTGCATGATGGTCATCCCCGGCAGCCATCACGAAGGGCCGATGCTGCATTGGGCGCGGCGGGACTGGCAAATCTGCGACAGCGATGTTCAGTTGGGCAAAATCACAGCCGTGCCGCTGCCACCCGGCGGCTGCCTGCTCTTCCATTGCCTGCTGCAACACGGAACGCCGCCGAGCCGCTCCCAGCGCAGGCGTTGGGCCCTGCAGTTTCACTATCGGCCGCGGAGCGCCTTACCGCTGTACAACAGTGACCTGCGCCTCAGTGTCTTCGGCACAGACGGCAAAGACGCCGCCTGCTAGGGTTAACGCGCGAGGACAGCCCGTGTTCTTTTTTGTCTTCATCCTGGTGAATGTACTTCTGATGGGGGCGCTTTTCGCATTCGGCGTCTATCAATTCATGCAAATTGAGGCCAAACGCAAATGCCGCAAATTGCTGGCCGAGGCGTCGCTGGACGAGCAAGAATTCAGCGCCCTGATACACGCCGACAGATATGACGAAGCCCTGTCGCGCTTAATGAGGCAGGCTGATGTCGATCGCTACACTGCGGAATCGGCATTGGCGCAGATACAGAAACGCGGCTGAGCATATCCTCGTCTGCGCTTGCCCCCCGGCGATATTACGGCCGGTTGTTGGCTGCTACGAATTGTGCCTTATATTGAGAATGTCACCGTCCAGCACGCGGTAGTCCTTGCCTTCTAGCCGCTGCTTGCCCGCGCTCTTGATGGCAAATTCGCTGCCCAGCTCGGCCAGATCCGCATAACGAAATACTTCGGCGCGTATAAAGCCGCGCTGCAAGTCGCTGTGAATGACGCCGGCCGCTTGAGGCGCCGTCGCGCCATCCGGGAAGCTCCAGGCGCGCACTTCATCCTGGCCCACCGTGAAGAATGAACGGATGCCCAGCAAGTCGTAGGAGAGGCGGATCACCCGTGAGCGAGACAGCTCGACAATGCCGTATTCCTCCATGAACAGCGCCGCATCAGCCGCATCCAGCTGCGCGATCTCGGCTTCAAGGGCACCCTGAATACTGACCGACGCAGCGTTGGGATAAGGCAGGTCCAGCAAATGCGGTGATTCGGCGGCGTCGTCACCGCTGTTGACGAGGACCAGAACTGGCTTGCGCGTCAGAAAACCGAAACCTCTGATGCGCTTGTCCTCCGCCCGGTTGAGGCGCAAGCTGCGCAGTGGCTGCTCATTTTCCAGATGCGCTTTGAGCTTCTCAAAGAGCGGCAGTTCGTCCGTCAGGCTTGGGTCCGCTCGTTTGCCTTTGACGCGGCGCTCGTTCTCAATTCGCTCCAATCGCGCCTCGACGCTGAGCAAATCCATCAGCAGGAACTCGCCGTCGATGGTCGCCAGGTCGCGCGCCGGATCAACCGCGCCATAGGGATGCGGCACACGCTCGTCGTCAAAGCCGCGCAAGACATGCAGGAAGCCGTCAACTTGCGCCAGCTCATTGCGGAATTGTCCAGCCAATGCGCCGCCTCCGATGCCTTCTTCCAGCCCGGCGATGTCGACGTAAGTGATGTGCGTGTAGGTGGTTTTCCGCGGCTGGTAGATGGCGCTCAGGTGGTCAATGCGTAGATCGGGAACGCGAATCGTCGCGGAGTTAATCTCAAATTGGCCGGTCGTCGCGGCGCTAGTCAGTGACTCGCCGCCTGTTAGAGCGTTGTAAATCGTGGTTTTCCCGCTGTTAGGCAGGCCGATGATCCCCAAGCGCATACTGATTGCTTCTCCATTTCATTGCAAAAGGCAGCATTCTATCGGCAATCGGGCGATCACGTCAGGGGCAATTGGGGCCAGGTTGGGGATTCGCATGCGACCGCTACACGGCATGGAGAAAGCGGACTCAAGCCGAGTCGATATGCGCCAGGATCCGCTCTGCGCGGGCGCGCCAGGTATAGTGCGCCAAGGCGCGTTGGCGCGCTCGCTTGCCAAGCTGTTCGCGCAATTCGCGGTCGCTTTTCAGCCCTTCGATGGCCGCTGTCCACGCGGTGACATCGTCAGGCGGCGGCAGCAGCGCCGTGTCTCCATCGGCGACGACATCCGACCAGGCGGGCAGATCCGAAGCGACAATGGCGCGACCGGCGGCCATATATTCAAACAGCTTCAGCGGCGAGGTATAGAAACTGAATTGCGCGTCGGGCGGGTGCGGCATGGCGCAGACGTCAAATGCGCACAAATACAGCGGTACATCAGCGGGCGAAACGTGCCCGACGTACAGAAAGCGGTCGGGGGGCATTCGCAATTCACGCCAACGTTCGCGCAGCGCGGCCGCCATTTCATCGGGACCGCCAACCAGTGCCAAGCGCGCGCCGTCGATTTCAGCCAGCGCCTCAACCAGAGTGCCGACCCCCTTGTCCATCCCAAGCGTGCGCAGACGGCCGACATAGCCGACGATAAAGGCCTCTTGCTCCCAGCCGACTTGCCGGCGGGCAGCGGGTCGGTTGAGCGTGTCAGGGAAGCGCTGGCGGCGGAAGCCATCATGCGCGACGATGACGCGGGCCGGGTCGGCGCCGCGCAGACTGACAAGATCCGCTTTGAGTCGCGGCGTAATGGCGATCACGCTGCCCACTCGCCCCGCAACTCGCCTTTGCAGCGCCGCGCCGCGCGCCGAACTGAGAAACTGATGAGCTTCGTACGCCAGGGACACGCTCGGCCGTATACGTGACAGCAGCGCCAGCAGCAACTCATCGCGGCTGTAATAGATATCAGCGCGGCTGAACAGCAGCAATATCAAGCTCGCCAGCGCATAGCTCAAGAGTAGCACGTAGAAGGCGATCCGCGCGCCGACGCCGTCCGGCGGAAAAAGCGGAAAGAGGTCGATGCAAGGGACGCGGCGGATGGCAAAATTGGCGTCGACGCCGTAATAAACATAGGGGTCTTTCACTTTTCGCAGCTGGCGGCTATTCCAACGGCGCGCCACCCAGAGCGTCACCTCACAGCCGGCGGCGGCAAAGGCTTCGCAATTCTGCATGATTTGCAGGCCGTGCGCCTTCTCCGTCGGCAGCCGCATCAGCGAGATGTAGAGGAGTTTGGGCATGCTCGAAACGGTCTTAGGGCTTGCTCTGCCGCGGCAGCAGCAAGCTGAGCGCGCCGGCTACCGCGATCATGACAGCCACAATCTGGAAGGTCAGCGACAGGCCGATGTGCTCGGAGATAATGCCGATCGCCAGCGAGCCGACCGCGCCGGTGGCGAAGATGAAACCCAGGATCGCGCCCGAGGCGAAGCCCTTGCGCATTGGTATCAGGTCTTGCGCCATGACGACGATCAGGCTGTGCGCGCCGCCGGATAAACCGCCCGCTGCAATCGCCAGGAAGAAGGCGAAGGCGCCCTCGTAAGCGGGCAGCAAGAAGAAAGCCGGCGCCGAAAATAGCATGCTCAGCATCATTACCAACCGCCGGTCATAGCGATCGGCCAGGCGCCCGAAGACCAGGCCGGACAGCGCAGACGCGATCCAGAAGGAGCTGGTAATCGTGCCATAAGCGGCCGGATCCCAGCCCTTCTGCTCGAAGAGTACCGGCACGAAGGCAACCGAGCCCTGCTGCCCCAAGCCGCGCAGCAGCACGATCAGGCCCAGGATGACGAAGGCCATAACGGGAAAGTGCTGTTTCGCCCCATTTTCGCGCTCGGACTTGCGTTTCGTCTGTTCGGCATGATGCTCGTGATGGCGCGGTATGCTGGTGACCATCAGCAGAATGGCCGGGATCGACAGGGCAGAGAGCAAGATGATGGGCGTGACGTTGTCCTGGATGCCGAAGGTGTACACACTTACGATTTCGCCCATTCTGCCCAGCAGATCGGGATTGGCCAGCTCAAGCAGGATGCCGGCGATGGCGGGTCCCAGCGCCAAACCCGTCTGCCCCATCAGAAAGAAGAGCGCCATGTGGAAGGCGGAGCGCCCTGGCAGAGATTCAGCCGCGTGCAGCGCGCCAACCGGATGCAGCGCGCCGCTGCCGATCGTCGCCAACACCATCGGGACGAACATCAGCCAGTATTGTCGCGTGGCTGCGGCGAGGATAACGGACAAGGTGAACATAAAGACATGAAACAGCAGCCCGAAAGAGCCGAGCCAGCGCCCGCCGCTGCGGTCCGCGCGGATGCCGAAGTAGGGCTGCGTCAACGCGCCCATCAGCTGCGCCAGGCTGACGGCCAGGCCGATCTGGATGTTGTTCATGGGCATGATGCCGGCGGCCAGGAAGGTCAAGAGCACCGGCGTCATGGAGGCGAAGACGTCGTTGGTTAGGTGACCGATGCAAACCGACCACAGAAGCCGGCTATGACGCGCCATAGGCTGAAGCCCTCGCTAGAATGGCGGCAATGATAATGCTTGCGGCGGCGGATGAGAATGTGAATTGTTGGAAATCTGCGAGGCGCTGAATTTAGCAGTTGCCACTCTAGATTAGCCCGAGGTCGCGAAGAAAGCTCTGGATCTCGCTTGGACTAGCGTCGTTTTTGTCTGATTTGGAATATATGTGAAGGAAAGTCGCCATGTCCTCGCCATGAAGAACGTACAGCAAGCGAAAACCACCGCGTTTTCCCCGTCTTGCAGACCGATTCGGCAGTCGTGTTTTGTAGACCTCAAAACCGATGCCACTTAGCTTGCTCCCAACAGTTTCGCCTAATTCGATCTCGCGCCGGCAGGCTTTGACGTCAAGCTCTATCAGCGGAAAACGCTTTTGCAGACTTTTGACATCTCGTATGAACCTGTCGCCGAAATTGACCCTACGCTTCATCGTCGGACGATTGCCAGCCTAATTCGTCATAGCATTCATCGGCCGGTCTGAAGTTGCCCGCCAGAAAATCGCGCACTCCGTCGGCAACACCCTCAAGCACTTCCTCCTTGGTAAGGTCGCGATAGCTTGCCGGGGCAATCTCTTCCACTGATGCGTCGTCAACAGCCACATCTACTGTCTCAAACGCATCGTCCACTCCAGACTTGGCACCGGGGTCATATTTTTGAACGCTCATGTGTGTCCGCTCCATCTACCGCATCGCCGCTCAGCATTGACGTATCCTGAGTCTAAACGATAATGCGACAAATACCAAGATTTGCGAGCCGATACAACCCAAGGGAACGACGATGACAGTTAATTACGACAGGCTTGAGCCGATACCCCGGCGGGACGAACCCTATCACATAGTCGTGACCGCCGCCCATCACGACGATATCGAATTTGGCGTGGCCGGCAGCGTTGCACGCTGGATACGCGACGAAGGCGCAACAGTCACCTACGTCATCATCACCGACGGCGGCGCCGGCAGCAACGATCCGGATATGACGCGCGAAGCCCTGATCAAGCTGCGGCGCGCGGAGCAAGACGAAGCCGCGGCCCGCGTCGGCGTCAGCGATGTCCGCTACCTGGGCTACCCCGACGGCTGCCTGCAAGCCAGCCTGGAATTGCGGCGCGACATCACCCGCATCATCCGCGAGACCAAGCCTTATCGCGTGGTCTGCCAGGATCCCACTACCGTCTTTGTCCACGCCAGTTACATCAATCATCCCGATCACCGCGCGGCCGGGGAAGCCACGATCTATGCCGCCTTCCCCAGCGCCGAGACGCGGCCGATCTTCCCCGAGCTGCTGACGGAAGGTTTCGAGCCGCACAAAATCGGCGAGCTGTATCTGAATCTGACCCAGGCGCCGACCCATTACCACGACATCAGCTGCGCCGTCGATCAAAAGATGGCGGCGCTGGGCGCGCATGCCTCGCAGATCGGCGCGGGCGAAGATTACGAGAACGGCGCCAAGAAGTGGGTGCTGCAGAGCAATCGCGATGGCGGCAAGATGGTCGGCGTCGAGTTCGCCGAATACTTTCGTGTGCTGAAATTTGATGCCGAGCGCAAGAGCTGGTACGAAGAGGAGATGGAGCGGCGACACAGGAAGGCAGCTGCGAAGTAGAATTGACTACTGCGACGCCGCGCCGCGGTTTTGCGGATTCTCGACACTTTTGCCACCGAGGTCACAGAGTAAATATGAGGGCACAGAGATTTACCGGGTTATATGGCGGTTAGGCGAGCTAAGAATGAGGCTCAACTTCGCCGGATCTGTCTTTGATAGAGCACGATATCTCTCCTCTGTTTACTCGATTTCACTCGGTGTACTAGGTAGCAAAAGTGTCGTAAGCGCGCCTATGCCGAACGAGCGGCATCTCGCGGGCCACCCCTACAGATGTTCGCTCCGCTTAGGTAAACTGGGCGCGCGATCGATATATGAAGAAGAATAGTGAAGGTACAACATGAAACTCATAACCTATCAGTCCGGCGATGAAATCAAACAAGGCGTTGTGACAGCGCTTGGCGTACTGGATGTGGCGGCGGCTGCCACTGCTACCGGCCTCGACTGCCCCGCCAGCGCAGATGATCTCTACGCGCGAGGTACCGCTGCGCTGCCCGAACTGGCGGCTCTGGTCGCGGCGGCGGACGACCCGGCGCTCTATCTCAATGAGTCGGATCTGACCTACGGACCGGCCGTGCCCAACCCCGGCAAGATCTTGTGCGTCGGCTTGAATTATCTTAAGCATGCGGCGGAATCGGGCATGGCGCCGCCTGAGGAACCGGTGCTGTTCAGCAAGTTCAACAATACCATCGCCGCCCCAAACGAAGACATCCCGCTGCAAGCCGACTGGGAGACGGTCGACTACGAATCGGAGCTGGGCGTGGTCATGGGCGCGACCGCGCGCAATGTTTCGGTCGACGAGGCGCTGGACGCCGTTTTCGGCTACTGCAATATGAACGACCTCAGCGAGCGCAACTTCCAGATGAAAAGCGGGCAGTGGCTGCTGGGCAAGACGCTCGACAAGTTCCTGCCGCTGGGCCCCTACGTGGTCACCGCGGACGAAATTCCTGACCCGCAGAACTTGCCGATCAAGGGCTGGATGAACGGCGAGCTGCGGCAAAGCAGCAATACGGCCGATATGATTTTCAGCGTGGCCGAGGTCATCGCCTACGCCAGCCGGATCATGACGCTGGAAGCCGGCGATGTCATAAGCACCGGCACACCCGAAGGCGTCATCATGGGCATGGACCCCAAAATATGGATGAAGCCGGGCGATGAATACATCGTCGAGGTCGAAGGTTTGGGCAAGCTGGCCAATCGCATGGTCGAGGCTTAGCCATGACCGATACCTATCTCGTCACCGGCGGCATGGGTTGCATCGGCGCCTGGGCGCTGACCCACTTGCAGCGCAGCGGGAAGCGCGCCGTCAACTTCGACCAGAGCAGCGATCGCCACCGCATCAACTGGCTGATGAGCGCCGAGGAACAGGCGGACATTAGCTTCGTGCAGGGCGACTTGCGCGATACGGAGGCCGTGAAAGCGGTTCTCGCCGAGAACGACATCACCCATGTGATCCACCTGGCGGCGCTGCAAGTGCCCTTCTGCCGCGCCAACCCGCCCCTGGGCGCCGAGGTCAATGTCACCGGCACGGTCAACGTCTTCGAGGCGGCGCGCGCCCAGGGCATCGGGCATATCGCCTACGCCTCGTCCATCGGCGTCTACGGTCCCCCGTCGGATTTTCCGCCGGGCTTGATCGCCCACGACGCGCCCAAGAACCCGCGCACGCTCTACGGCGCCTACAAGGTCTGCAACGAGCAGACGGCGCTGGTCTATTACGAGGAAAACGGCATCAGCAGCACAGCTCTGCGTCCCTACACCGTCTACGGCGTCGGGCGCGATCAAGGCATGACCAGCGAACCGACAAAAGCGCTGGTGGCGGCGGCGAAAGGTCAGCCTTACCACATTCCCTTCAGCGGCACGATGCAATTTCAGCTGGCGTCAGATGTGGCTCGGCAGTTTATTCTGGCGGCAGAGCAACCGCTGGGAGGAGCGCGCGGCTTCAACCTGGGCGGCGGCGACCCGAAGACCGTGACCGATTTCGTGGCGGCCGCGTCAGTTGTCTTGCCCGCGGCGCAGATTGACGTGGCGGACAATCCGCTGCCCTTCCCCGAGGGCTTTGACGACAGTGAGCTGCGCGCCAGCTTCAATACGGTTTACGAGACGCCGCTGGAGGAGGGCATCGCCGAGACGATCGCGCATATCCAGCGGCTGGGGGATGGGATTTAGCTAGCCGCTACACGCTTCGGCATTCAGCGGAAAGAGCCGCGTCATTTCGAGTTCAAAGCCCGGCAAGATGTCTTCGCCGGACAGCTGGCCCGATTGCCCGACAAACTCAATATCAAGGCGCGCGCCAGCGGCGGAGCGGCAGACATCAATGCCCTTTTCGGCGGGCAGCACAATCCAGACCAGGCTGGCGCCATAGCGCAAATAAGCAGCCGCTTTTTGACGCAGATGCCCTAGTGTCTCGCCGGGCGCGGCGAGCTCAACTGCCAAGTCCGGCATGATCGGGAGCCAGCCATCCGGCAGTGGATGGGGCAAACGCGCCTTACCTGTGAACGCGATAGCCGGACCCAGCACAGTATGTTTGTCTTCCGCTGGATAATGACCAACCCCTAGCATGGTCTGGCCGAGCGCGTACTTCTCAACGTGCTCATAGATATATCCCAGTAACGAAGCCACAAGCCTGCCCTGCAAGGCATAGCGGGGGCGTGGAAAAGCGAATAATTCGCCGTCGATCAAGTGAAAACGTTGGTCGTCATTTTCGGGCTTTGACACCAACTCCCAGAGACTGTCAACCGTGTGCAGTTGCTGTTGGATAGCCATGCTGCCCCTGCCTTGCGCTTGCTGTCAGCATAGCATACCATATTCGCTGGCTGCTAACGAAACCGGGCGGTTTCCAGCCTGCGACATTGCAGCGATAGCATACGTACAGGAAGAGTAGAGGACACTAAGGCGGCAATAATTCGCTTTTCTCTTTTGCCCTCCGTGTCTCCGTGATGAAACAACAGGAATCCAAGACCATGTCCAAAACGAAAAGAATGCTCCAGCAGCTCAGCACCGGCTTGCTCAACATGCAGCGGGCGCGCGTCAAGGCTATCGACTATGTCATGATCAAGGTACCAAGCGCTTTCGCGTCCATTCCCAAAGAGCGCAACCTGGTGCAGCGGCAGCTCCTAGGCGCGCCGCCGATGAGCCTGATGGAATTTGTGGCGGCGCTGGAGCGCATCAGCGAGGATCCGCGTCCGCTCGGCGTGATTCTCTATTTCCGCGGATTGTCCGCCAGCACAGCCGATTTGCAGACCATGCGCGACGCCATTCTGCGGCTACGCGACCAGGGCAAACGCGCCCTCAGCTTCGCGCCCGGCTACCGCACGATGGAGTATTACGTGGCCAGCGCTTGCGACGAAATCTTGCTGCCGCCCGGCGGGATGCTGGAGACCTCGGGCCTGTTCAGCCAGCAAGTCTTTCTCAAGGACGGCTTGGGCGCGGCTGGCTTGCAATGGGACTCGGTCGCCATCTCGCCCTACAAAGGCGCCGCCGATATGCTGACGCGCGCCGAACCTTCAACCGAAGGCCGCGAGCAGACCAATTGGCTGCTGGATTCAATCTTCGAGACAGTCGTCGATGGCATCGCCGCCACGCGCAAAATGAAGCCGGACGAAGTGAAGTACATGATCAATGGCGCGCTGCACATGAGCGACGCCGCGCTTGACAAGGGCTATGTCGACGGTGTCATGAACGAAGAGCAACTGCCGGAATACCTGGGCGTCACCAAGATTAGCCCGTGGGAAGAAGCCGATGGTCAAGTCTACCTGCCAGAGCGTGACTTCAGCGGAAAATATGTGGCAGTCGTGTATGGCGGCGGCATGATCGTCGATGGCGAAAGCGCCAGCCCGCCCAGCGATATGCCCGTTCCCATTCCCTTTGTCGGCGGCGAGCGGCTGGGCGATGTTACGCTGAATCAGCAAGTGCGCAACTTGATGCGCGATCCGCAATGCGGCGCGCTGGTGCTCTACATCGACAGCGGCGGCGGCTCGGCGACGGCCTCAGAGTCGATGGCCTCGGCGCTGGCTGAATTCGCCAAAACCCGGCCGCTGGTCGTCTACATGGGCGGCGTCGCGGCCTCGGGCGGCTACTACATCGCCACGCCGGCGCATTGGATCGTGGCGCAAGCCGGCACCATCACCGGCTCGATCGGCGTGCTCATGGGCAAGCTGGTGAACAGCGACATGTTGACCAAACTGCGCTTCAACGCCTTTTCCTACCTACGCGGAGAAAACGCCGACCTGCTCAGCGGAGAGAGCCATTTCAGCGATGACCAGCGCGACATGATCCGCGCCAGCGTCGACCACATCTACGAGCAATTTCTGGGGCGCGTGGCGGAAAGTCGCGGCAAAACCAGCAACGAAATCGATGCTATCGGCGGCGGCCGCGTCTGGACCGGGCAGCAGGCACTGGAGCATGGACTGGTCGATGAACTGGGCAATTTGCAGACGGCCATCGACAAGGCGCGTACTCTGGCCAAGCTGGGCGCGTCGGCGCCGTCCCTGCTGATGCGCGACAAAGGCAAGCCCATCGGCGTGCAAGTGGCCGAGCAGAATCCGGCGGCGCTGGTCAATTACGCGGCGGAGGGCGTGGAGCAGATGAGCAATCGCGCCCAGTGCCTCATGCCCTTTGAGTGGCGGGTGCGGTAAGGAAACTGCAACGACTGCGATTCTAATGAACATTTGAGCGAATTTTATTGACAGCCGCTGAATATAAGCTAAAATTGCAGGTGTTGCTGGTTCTTTACTGAAGGTGCATAGCGATGAACGAAATCTTTACGATTGGTTACGGTGGCCGCGAAACAGATGAATTCGTTGCGATATTGAACCAATACGAGATTGATACGCTTGTGGATGTTCGGTCACAACCATACTCGCGATATGCGCCAGATTTCTGCCAGCAACGACTGTCCACAATACTGAATAACAGAGGTATTCATTATCAGTTTTTGGGCGACTCGCTAGGTGGGAGACCGGCCGATAGCAATTGCTATACCTACAGCCCGCAGCGAAAGAAAAAACTGTTGGACGCCAAGAAATGCGAGTCAAAAGAATTCTACCGGCAGGGAATCTCACGATTGAAGCGCGCGCTGTCAACGGGTCGAAGAATCGTCATCATGTGCAGTGAGCTTGAACCACACGAATGCCATCGGGGTTATGTGCTCGGCAAAACGCTTGACGATGGTGAAACCGCCGTAGTCCATATTGGCAGATACGGCGAGCCACTGTCGCAATCACAGATTCGAGAGATTAACTACCAAGAGGCGTTGCTCTGAAACTCAGTCTCGCGATCCAACTGACACGCTAATGTCCACCGAGTTGCAAACGATTTTTACCATCGGCGTCTACGGCTCTACAGAAGAGTCGTTTTTTGGGGCGCTTGTCGATAATGAGATAGAACTATTTATCGATATTCGTGCCCGTCGCGGTATGCGCGGGGGGAGATATAGCTACGTCAACAGTTCGGCTCTACAAACGAAGTTGAAAGACATAGGGATTTACTACGCGCATTTGAAAGAACTGGCGCCGACGAAAGAAATTCGCGCGCTTCAGTGGCATGCGGATAAAGAGACAGACACTAAGAAAAGAGACAGGACAGGGCTGAGCCAGTCATATATCAAAGCGTATCGAGTAGAAATTCTCAAATCTCGAAAACGAAAGCCCGAAAATAAGCTTTCGTCCGAAAACCTTTTGAATAGGGCCAAGGAGCTTGCAGGTTTCCGCGCAGAACAACCACTGCACAGAATCGTACTTTTCTGTGTAGAAGGCAATCACAACGCTTGCCATCGCTGGCTCGTTGCCGACAAGCTAAGAAAAGACTTTGGACTGAAAGGCAGAGGGAAAATATTGCATATTTGAGGGCACTGATATGGTACGAGTTCTGATTGTCGGCAAAACCAAAAAGTGGGATAAAACTTGTGTAGGAGGAATCACAATTGATAATGCTCAAAGCATCCGATTATTGACCTCAAATGGCGATGATCATCCAAAAAATACTCCTTATAATCTGGGTGACATGTGGGATATGCATCTGAAGGTGCCTCGGCGCAATCAGATTAAGAAACCTCACACCGAAAATACACTGGTGCTCCAAGATAATCTCATTGAGACATACTCATTGAGTGCGGTGAGAAAATATGTAACAGAAGCCATTGGCGCGCCTCTCATTGAGCCAAAACACCTTTTTGATGGGCTGTTACGATTTACAGACAATCGGAAGTGGTACGTTTCTCCCAGCGATGGTCTACCGAGTTATAGCACAGGATTCTGGCGAATTCAGAAAGCGCTCCGACTGTTTTGGGTTACGCAAAATAAGGAACGAAAGTCACGCTATTTTTATGTTGACAGCGAAGGCGAAAATCCTACGTTTGATGTGCCGTACGTTGGTTACCAAGAACCGTTGGAAGTCATTCCGAGCCACACTGTTTTGCGTTTTTCCTTAGCTCAGCCTTTTTCCAACGATAGGAAAAAGCGTTGCTATTTACAGCTTTCCGGATGGTTCATTTAATGTATTGAACCCGTCCTCCGGAATCATAAATCTCCCGTCGATTGCAGCACATATTCGATAACATATGCTACAAGGACAAACACCCATGCCCATAGTCCCCGCGCGCGACCAAGTCCCCGTCGAATCCACCTGGAACCACGAATCCGTCTTCCCCTCCTTCGACGCCTGGCGCGAGGAGTATCAAGCCGCCGTTGCCGCCGTCAGCGAAATCGAACCATACCAAGGTACGCTCGCGCAGAGCCCCGAGCGTCTCGCCGAGTGGTTCGACGTACATTCCGCCCTCGCCCGCCGTGTCTGGACGCTCTTTATGTACCCCGTCATGTGGCAAGCCTGCGACGGCAACAACGAAGAAATCAAGGGCATGGTGGGTCAAGCGCAAGGGCTGGCCGGGCAGTTCACGGCTGCCGTCGCCTTTGCCGAGCCCGAATTGCTGGCGATAGACGAAGAAACGCTGCTGGGCTGGCTCCAGCTCGACCAGCTCAGCCTGTATCAGCAGCATATCGACGACCTCTTGCGCAAGAAAAAACACGTGCTGTCAGCAGAGGTCGAAGCCGCCCTGGGACTGCTGAGCGATCCGCTGGGCCGCATCGAGAGCATCCGCAGCGCGCTCAATGACATGGACCTGACATTCGAGGCGGCCGTCGACAGCGCCGGCGCGCCACAGCCGCTGGTTCAGAGCACAATCAACAAGCTGCTGGCCGATAGCGACCGTGAGGCGCGCAAGAACGCCTGGCGTAACTACGCCGACAGCTACCTGAAATTCAACAACACGTTGGCGACAACCTATCTGGCGTCGGTGAAAAGCAATGTCGTGCGGGCGCGGATGCGCGGCTACGACAGCGTCTTGCATGCCAAACTCTCGCCGGGCAATATCCCGGTTGAAGTCTTCCACAACCTCATCGACACCTACAAAAAGCACATCCCCACTTGGCATCGTTACTGGGATGTGCGGCGGCGGGCGCTGGGTTATGACTCGATTCATCCCTGGGATATCTGGGCGCCGCTGACCAGCGATGACCCGGCGCTGAGCTTCCCCGAAGCGGTCGACATGATCGCGGAGGGCATGGCGCCGCTGGGCGCGGACTACGTCGCCACCATGCGGCGCGGCTGCCTGGAAGAGCGCTGGGTGGATTACGCCATCAACGAGGGCAAATCCGAAGGCGCTTTCTCATTTGGCACCTACGACAGCCTGCCCTTTATCATGATGAGCTTCGACGGCAACCTCAGCTCGATGAGCACCCTGGCGCATGAGCTGGGCCACTCGATGCACAGCCACTATACCCGCGCGACGCAGCCATTCATCTACAGCAATTATTCCATGTTCGCGGCCGAGGTCGCTTCCAATTTCAACCAGGCGCTGGTGCGTGCGCATCTCTTCGCGCGCAACGATGACCGCGCTTTTCAATTGGCGCTGATTCAAGAGGCGATGGACAACATCCATCGTTACTTCTTCATTATGCCGACCTTGGCCCGCTTCGAGTTTGAAGTACATTCGCGCATGGAGAATGACGAGCCGCTGACGCCCGAGTCACTGAATCAAATCATGTCCGAGTTCTACGCCGAGGGCTACGGCGAGACCATGAGCGATGATCCGCGGCGCACCGGCATCACCTGGGCGCAATTCGGTCATCTCTACGAGGCCTATTACACCTTCCAATACGCCACCGGCATTTCAGCCGCGCACGCGCTGGCGAATGCGGTCCTGGCCGGCGATGTCGCCGACGCGGTCGAGCGCTATCTGGCCTTCTTACATGCCGGAGGCAGCGATTATCCGATTCCGGCGCTGCAGGCGGCCGGCGTCGATATGTCGACTCCGCTAGCGGTGGAGGAGACCTTCGCCGTGCTGGAGGGACTGGTGGACCGGCTGGAGGGGTTGATCTAAAGCATCAACAAAGGCTCTAGCAAGAATTTTTGGGTAACTGCGCTAGTGAAGTTTGTAGGGGCGACCCGATGGAGTCTGTTGAAAAACAGTCTCAAGTAGAGTGTTTCACCAAGGATTGGATAGCAAGAGAATCCGCTTGTTGGGCTAGACACCGTGCCAAGCGCTTCAGATTCAGCGCGGCGGCGGTGAATGCCGCCTGCAATGCGACTTTGTTTTGCCCGCGGTAACGGCTTTGCCTCAAGCCATGTTTCCGCGCCAGTTCACAGATGGTGCTTTCTATGCGGGCGCGGGCGTCCATTTCCTTGACAAAGCCCGCGCTCGCCTGCTCTCGTCGCCGTTTTGTCAACTGCTGGTGATAGGGCGAAACTTCGAGGCTGCGTCCGCGTTTCTCAGTCGTGCACAGCGAGTTGAAAGGACACTTCTGACACTGTTTGCCGAAGCGGACGTGCCAGGCGACATCAGGCTGAGAAGAGGGATTAAAAGTGGTCGCCGCCTTGCCGGCTGGACAGCGGGCCTGCCGCTTGTCCAAATCTATGTCGAAATCCTGCAAACGAAAGCCGACCGGCTTGCGCGAATGGCTGCCGATAAATCCACGCAGGTCAAGTCCTTTTTGCTCACTGTCTTGCAACGTGTTGCCGTTACAGTAAGCCTGATCCACATACTGTTTTTCCGGCAACAAACCGCGCCGCGCCAGGCGCTTTTGTATCTTTCCCAGCGCCAAGCTATCGGCTTCAATGGCGCTGTGAATCCCGATGTCGGTAATGACCGGAAAGTGGCCATCGACTGTCTCCGTCACTTGCGCCTTGTAGCCGCGCCACGCCGTCTCTTTCCCTTTGCGGCTATAGCGAACTGAGGGCTCATGCGGCGAAGTAATCACGTCCCCTTTCGCGTCAATATTGGCTTTGGCTTGCAGACCCGAACCGCCGTCCTCATCGTCTTGATCAAATTGCTCCGACAGTACCCGAGCCAGCGTGATGATTTCGGGCAAATCTTGCCAGGACGATTGTCCCTTTTGCTCAATTTGCGACAGCAGCCAAAAACCATCGCGACCCGCGTCCACCATCGCTTGCTCAACTTGCCCCTTGCTCAAACGATAATCTCTCCGCTTTTGACTGTAAAAGTTGACAAAACTGGTCGGCAAGCTTTGACATACCCATTTCGCATCAGCGTTTATCAGAGCGCCCAATGCCAAGCGCAGCGTCTCCCAGACCAATTCCAACCGGCTCAGGCGCTCCACCGCGGCCAAAACATGCGTCGCATCGGTCCGCTGACGTTTTGATTTCAGAAAGCCCGATGCTTGCACATAGGCCAAGACCTGCTCGAAGACCGCATATTCGCCGCCGTGCGCATAGAGCCGCTTGCGAAAATTGCACAGACTTGAATAGTGGAAGCCCGTCCAGGCAAGCTCCTGGCGCAAGGCGTATTTCCAATCCAGCCGCAGCCTTGACATCTCAGCCGCCTCGCGATCTGGCAAGTTCTCCAAAAACTGCAACACTAGCACAAAGCAGAGCAGCACCGGATTGATGCCCCCGCGACCGGTTTCATGATACATCGCGGCCAGGGCGCTCTCATCTATGATTTCCGCCGCCTTGTCGCCCAGCAAGCGGCAAACGCTATTTGCGGGCAACATCGCTTCGACTACCTCACGGGTTGTCGCCGGAATTTCCTTCGGAAAGGCCTGTTTCAATGACATCTCACACTCGGTTATAATTGAGATACAATGTCATTATAGGTCAATCAAGATTTTCAACACTGTCCAATGGCTCGCCCATGAACCTTTGACAGAATTCCTTATGAGAAATAACAGACAACCATTAACTTACCGCCGGTCAATACGCCTGCACGGGTATGACTACTCCAAATCAGGCGCTTACTTCGTTACACTTTCTACCTACAACAAGGTGTGCATATTCGGCGAAGTTACCTGCGGCGAAATGAGGTTGAACATGCTAGGGTCAGTCGTAAGTCACCAGTGGCAGCGCAATGCGCAAGTTCGCAGCTCGATCAAATTGGATGCATTCGTAGTTATGCCAAATCATCTTCATGGAATTCTGTTTATCCTGGACGATAATAATCGAAACGGCTCGTCCCAACTCGAAGACAGAAACATGAAGCGAAAGTCTACATTACAGTCAGGTTCGTTAGGCGCGATCATCGGACAATTTAAATCCGCCGTCACCCGGCAAGCCAGGCGCTTGAATGTGTTACGCGGCATACATGTCTGGCAACGCAACTACTACGAACATATAATCCGTAGTGAGGAGTCGCTGAATGAAATTCGCAAATACATATTAGAAAATCCGGCACGGTGGACTGAGGACGATCTGTATGTTGAACCAGACGACTGGTAATATCCGGCAGACATGGGCGACCCACCGGGTCGCCCCTACAAGTCCATCTGTGCGTCTTCAATCATCATCCCAAAGCGACATCATTCTGTTTTAGGTAGATTCATTAGGAACGGTAGGGAGAAACAGACCCATGCCCAAGATCGCATTTATCGGCGCTGGCAGCTTCGGCTTCACGCGCAAGCTCGTTAAGGACATCCTGACATTTCCCCTGCTTGAAGGCAGCGAGATCGCGCTGATGGACATCAACGCCGAGCGGCTCGATTTCGCCACGCGCGCCATCAAGCGCATCGTCGAGGCCGGCGAATATCCCGCCACCGTCAGCGCCACCATGGACCGCGTCGACGCGCTGCGCGGCGCCGATTATGTGGTGGTGACCATCCTGGTGGGCGCGACCGAGGTCTGGCGGCACGATATCGAGATCCCAATGAAATACGGCGTCGATATGAATGTCGGCGATACGCGCGGCGTCTCCGGCATATTCCGCTCGCTGCGCACGATACCGGTGCTGGTGGATATCGCCCGCGATATGGAACGCTATTGCCCGGACGCGCTGATGCTCAATTACACCAATCCCATGGCCATGCTCTGCCGCGCCATGGATATCGAAACTGACATAAACGTCACCGGCTTATGCCACAGCGTGCAAGGCACCTCCAAGATGCTGGCGAACTGGATCGGCGCGCCTTATGACGAGATCAACTACACCTGCGCCGGCATCAACCACACCGCCTGGTTCATCGATTACACCTGGAAGGGCGAGGACGCCTACCCGCTGATCCACCGCGCCATCACGGAGAATGAAGACATCTACAACACCGAACAGGTGCGAAACGAGATGTACCTGGCGCTGGACTACTACGTCACCGAATCCAGCGGGCATAATTCCGAGTACAATTGGTGGTTCCGCAAGCGCCCCGATCTGATCGAGAAATACGCCACGCACGGCACAAACTGGAACCCCGGACATCACGCCTATATCCTCACATCGTATCGGCAGCGAGAGCATGACTGGCGCGATGATATCTACGCCTGGTTGGAGCAAGACGAGATCGACCTCGAGCGCGGCCACGAATACGCCGCCTATATCATCAACGCCATGGAAGGCGGCGCGCCTTTCAAGTTCAACGGCAATGTGCCCAACAAAGGACTGGTCGACAATCTGCCTAACAATGCCTGCGTCGAAGTGCCGGTCTGGGCTTCGCGCGATGGGCTGGAGGCGGTCGCCGTCGGCCCCCTGCCCCAATCAGTGACGCCGCTGACCAACCTCTACTCGCAAATTGAGGAGATGGCGGTCGAGGGCATCCTCAAGGGCGACAAGCGACTGATCTATCAGGCGGTGGCCTACTCGCCGCTGTCGGCTGCGGTCTGCTCCCTGCGGGAGATTCAGTCGATGGTGGACGAGCTCTTCGCGGTGAACGAGGCTTACCTGCAGCCGGCCTTTGCTTGACCGTGGGAAGATCCATAACTTGTGTCTCAGCCTTGTATACGATAAAATCTAGTTGATTCTGCCAAAACAGTTGCAACGATGAAGGTCCGCAGATGGCTAGCGAACAGACATTGAATCACGAAGGACGCATTTCTGCGCTGGAGGCATCGTACCGGCACTTGGCGACAAAGGCCGATATCGAAAGCCTGCGGTCAGAATTGAGGTCGATGCGTTGGAGCATCGGACTGACTGTGGCGCTTATTGTAACGATCATTAACGTGATCGTACAATTGGCCATACGGGCTGGAGCCACTTAGCGTCTTTACGCTTCTACTCGCTGTCACTAGATTGAAATGAAGCTGCACGATTGTCCGCCTTGGCTGCGCGCTCGCTGCGAGAGATTCAGTCGATGGTGGACGAGCTTTTCGCGGTGAACGAGGCCTACCTGCAACCGGCCTTTGCTTGAATTTCGCCTACGACGATTTAGAGCGCCCGGTTCAGTTCTGAAATAGCAAGCTCGGCACAACGCGAGGTTATCGCCGTGTTTAATCGCTGGAACCCCGACAAGCACCTGCGGATTCACAACCCGCGCTTGAAACTGGCGCTGCGTATGACCTGGTACTGCATGGTCTTCAGCTACATCGCTGGCTTCCTGCTTACGCTGCTGTTTCTGCTGGACTTCGCGCATCCCGACCTGGAGAACATCAAGCAGGCGCTTGTGCTGGCCACATTCTTCGGCGGAGGCACGGCGCTGTTTCAGCGGCTTCTGGCTTCGATTCTCATCGGTGTAACGATGGCCTTCGTCAGCGGCAAGTTCTTTACGACGGTCAGCAATCCCTGGGCCTTCAAGTTCGTCATGGGGCTCATAGCCGGCATCATTCTTCACCTGTTTGCGCCGATTCAACTTGTCAGATTCTATCTGGCAGAACTGATCGGTGGCGAATACGCGTCCTACCTGGAAATGGCAGGCGTCATAGCCGTTTACGCCGGCGCGATTTACCTGAGCCAGGTCATGGCGGGGAAGTACCTTCGGGAGATTACCGAGCAAGAGCAGGCGGTCATGTTCTCAGCTGATTAGCGCCTATCGAATGGCGTAGCCGGCGATTCAGTCGATTGCGGATGGCTCTTGACAGTGAACGCAGAATTCCAACAGCTGGTCTTCACGCAATCTCATGCGACCCATAATTTGGAGAATACGGCGCGAATGGTATAAATTACGTATACTGCATCTGCGCTCTAACCCGTGAAGGAAATGGTGAAAGGCATAGCATCGTGTGGCGGATGATTCCCCTGACGAAGATTGTCCTGCGTATGCTCTTCTTGGGCGCGATTCTGGGCCTGCTGCTGGGCTTGGTCACAATTTTCGCGTTTGACTGGTCGATCCCTTTACCGCGCTCCTACTTTCATCCGCAAATAATCAAGGGAAACGTCTTTGACGGCGCCGTCCTCGGCGCGCTGATCGGCATCGCGCTCGCCTTATACGCCGGTGTTCTCCATCGCGCGAGTCACAAGCCACATTATTTCAAGTTCGCCTTTGTCATCGTCGCGACGATTGGGTCGCTGGCAATTGTCCAGGAGCCTTTCCATATCGTCACAATTGCTGAATTTGGCCTAGACTGGTCTTGGGCGCTCTTTAACACTACGCTGGGACTTGTCTTGATCGTCACCGTCGTAAAACATGTGGCTGTCGGCTTAGCGAGCTTGTTTGTAGCCGGCTGCTACCTGCATGAAGTTTCAGCCCGGCTTATGCGGTCAAACGGACAATAGACTTCCGAATAGTCGTGTCTCATTTGTGACTCCCGCCACGCTTAACTATTCTGCGCCGCCCGCAGCCGATCCCGCGCCTCGCGCGCCGGGGTGAAATTGGGGTTGAAGGTCAGCGCCGTAATGTAATTCTCCAGCGCCTTGTTGAGCTCGCCCCGCCCCTCGCGCGCCATGCCCAGGTAGTAATAGGTCTCTTCGACATATTGGCCGCCGCCGTCGTTCTGATTCTGCCGCGCGATGCGGATCATGTCGTCGTAGCGCTCAGTGTGGTAGTAGGCCTCCCAGGCGCCGAATTGATACCAGAACATGCGCCAGGGCAAACCGAGCGAGATGGCTTTGTCGTAGGCTTGTGCCGCCGCGTCATACATGCCCAGGTTGACGAAGTTGCTGCCCATATTGAACCAGGCGTGGGCGTCGTCCTGGTCTTCAATGGCTTCCGCCCGCGCCATCTCCAGCGCCTTGATGTGATTCTGCCATTCATCGGCGTCAGCGCCCAGCAATGCCATCAATTCTTCTTCGCGATCAGCTGTGTAGAGCACGATATAGGTGTAATTAAAGTGCTGCCAGTAATGCTCAATGTCTTCGTAGCTGTATCGGGTATTTGGTCCCTTGAAGCTATCCATGGTATTGACTTCGTTCAGGGAATCGTCCCAGCCGCTGAGCAGCAGGTAGTGCCCCATCCATTCGTAGCCCGACGGCTCGTAGCCAAACTCGATGACCGCCGGAAAACCATTGACCATTAGCGTCTGCGCTTGCTCCAGGGTGCCGCCGGCGCGCACGATGGCGTACACCGGAAGCTCGGGAATCTGCGTGTTGACGTATTCCGCCAACTGCCAGGGACTGACATTCTTGTCTTCGTAATTTGGCTTCAGCCACTTGGCGGCGCGGGATTGATCGTCCTCGTAGCCGAAGTGAACCAGCGCGTTCGTCAACGTGGCCGGCGCGCAATTGTTCCAGCCCTGATATTCGCTGCCCAGCGTATTGAGGCGGAAAATTCCAGGCAGTTCGCCGCTGTCTTCGCTCGTCTGCCCGCTGACCGTCGCGGCCATCAGCAGCAACCATATCAGTACCAGTGATTTCATGAGTCCAAATCCAAACGGAAGTCCAACATCAACCCTATTATACACGGATTGCTAGCGCTGAATCAGACGCTTTCCATACGATGTGGGGCAATTGCGGGCGACATGTTATGCCGCCCCTACAATGCCTCAATAAAATTGGAATTTGGCTACAGCCAGCCCTCTTCCAGTTCCACGCTGAGCTGGCCCGCGCAGGCAAGCGCCGGCGCCGGTTCGATGACGGGCTCGTCCTCGCCCGCTCCAATCATTCGCCTTATCAAACGAGAACGCAGCACGTCCGCGATGTCGCGGTGGGATTCGCAGCCGGCGCGATTGTGCAGCTCGTTGGGGTCCGCCAGCAGATCGTACAACTCCGACTCGACATAAGCGTCGCTGTTCATATCATCCCAGCCGTCTTTGTCAGGCGCGGTCACCGCGTATTTCCAGCGCCGGCTGCGGATCGCCCGGCCCACGTGAGATTCGCTGATCTGAATGAAGACCTCGTCCGGCCAATCCGCGTCGGCCCCCGTGAGCAGCGGCATAATTGAGCGCCCCTGCATCTGCGCGGGCACGGGGATGCCGGCGGCGTCGAGCAAGGTCGGCGGCAGATCCAGCAGGCTGACCGTCTGTTGTAAACGTCCGCCGCCAGCGAAGGGCCCGCCATGAAACATAGTGGGCACGCGCACGGAAGCATCGTGGCAGGAGCGCTTGTATTCGGCGTTGCGCGTCTTGAAGTGGCAACCGTGATCGGACGTGAAGAGGATGATGGTATTGTCCAGCATATCGAGGCTGATCAGCGCGTCAACCAGCCGTCCCAGCGCTTCGTCCAGGCGCTTGATCATGCCCAAATAGCCGGCCATCTGCTGATGCGCCGAGCCGCCTAGCGCTGCCAAATCCGGCGGCATCCAGCGCCCGCGGTAGCGCTCCAAATAGCCGACCGGCGGGGGATAGTCATCGCGGTGATTCTGATGGTGCGGCTCTATGAAGGAGGAGAACATGAAGAAAGGCGCGTCCTGGTGCTCGCTGATGTAGCGAATCATGGCATCAGTCTGAGCATCGACGCGATAGCCGGGCAGCTTCTGCGCCGCGCCCTCGTTGTCATACATCACCAGGTCGTAGGCGTCGGAGGTGAACTCCAGCAAATTGGACGCCAGCCAGTAGTCGTAGCCGCCGCGCTGCGCGGGAGATACCGGACCATGCGCCTCGTCTGAAAGATGCCACTTGCCGATGTAGGCGGTATCGTAGCCGGCTTCGCTGAAATAATGCGCCAGAGTACGGCTCTCGCGCGGCAAGGCGACGCCGTTGTGAAAGCAGCCGGTTTCGGTGGCGTAGAGTCCCGTTTGCAGGCAGGCGCGCGCCGGACCGCAAACAGGCTGGCAGGTGATAGAGTAGTGGACATCCGTGCCCGCGCGAGCCAGTCGGTCGAAGTTGGGACTCAGACCCAGCGGGTTGCCGTGCAGGCCGGTCGTGTCCCAGCGCTGCTGGTCGGTGAAAAATACGATGATATTGGGGCGATTCTGAGTCATTGGCGTGTTCCTCCTGGGTTCAGCCGGCGACGCAATTGTAATCGGATGATACGCGACCATACAAATTATTATGCCTGCTTGGAACGACATTTGGTCAAGGCGACGCGGAAGTAATAAACTGCGTTTACGCCGCGGGTCAGATGTTTGGAATTGTCGGCTCATTCGCTATACTTCTGCCCGATAGCAGACAGGCTGAGGAACGGCAGATGAATAAGGTGCGCAACTTCCTGGCAAGCAGACACTACCCGCCCGGCGAGCTTTATAACTTGCCCACATCAGAGAAGCGCTTCCCCGATGGCGCGCAGTATCGCATCGAAATCCCCAGCACGGAGGGTCCGCGCGCGCTGGCCGCTGTGCTCGAAGAAGCCGACCTCCTCGGCGTGACGGTCCACCGCGTCTCGCAAGGCAGCGGCATCTGGATGCTGACCGACGCCGAAATCCGCGAGATGTGCCGGCTGGGCGCTGCGGCCGGCATTGAAGTCAGCCTGTTTGTGGGACCTCGGGCGGCCTGGGGAACCAGCGCTCAAGTGCGTGCCAGCGCGGGAAAGAACCTTGGCGCCAGATTGCGGGGCATGGACGAAGTCGTCTACGCCACCGAGGATGTCATTCGCGGCTGCGAGCTGGGCTTGCGCTCCGTCCTGGTCGCCGATGAAGGGCAACTCTGGCTGGTCAACGAGATGAAAAAAGCCGGCGAGCTTCCGGCCGATCTAGTGGTCAAGATCTCGGTGCAGATGGGCGCGGCCAATCCGATTTCGGTCAAGCTGCTTGAGGACCAGGGCGCGGGAACCTACAACGTGCCGACCGACTTGACGCTGCCGCAATTGGCGGCGATCCGCGCGGCCATCGATATTCCGCTTGACGTCTATGTCGAAGCGCCGGACGACTTCGGCGGCTTCGTGAGGCATTACGAAGTACCGGAGATGATTCGGGTGGCGGCGCCTATGTACGTCAAACTGGGTTTGCGTAACGCGGCCAACATCTATCCCAGCGGCATGCACATCGAAGATTTGGCGGTCAAGCAGTCGCGTGAGCGGGTTCATCGGGCGGCGCTGGTCATGAACATCATCGAGCGCTTCGCCGGCGACGCGGTCATGGGCGCTGTCGGCGCGGCTGATTTGGGGATTCCGGTGGTGTAGCCGCAACATCAAACGTAAGTGCGTAAGGGCGATCTGGTGGGTTGCCCGTGATTGAAATGTACATGCACCTGGGTTATTCCGATGGGTCGCCCATTGTCGACACAACAGATTGGACTAAGGATTATGAAAATCAGCAACGTAAGCACAATGGTCATGGGTACGCCCTGGCGCAATCTACTCTTCGTCAAGGTGGAGACGGACGAGGGTCTGGTCGGCTGGGCGGAGGCGCGGCCGGTCGGCGGAGTCGGTCCCGTGATCGGCTACCTCAACGAGACCGTGCCCGAATTCGCCCTGGGCCACGATCCCTTCAATACCGAGTCGATGTGCTATCGCATGCTGCGCGAGACTTATGGCCGCGCCGGCGAGATCGCCATGACCGGCATCGCCCTGCTGGAGATCGCCTGCTGGGATATCATCGGCAAGGCGCTGGACCAGCCAGTGTATCGGCTGCTAGGCGGGGCCATGCGCGACAAGATCAAAGCCTACGCCAACGGCTGGTATCGCGTCGAGCGGACGCCGGAAGCCTGGCATAAAGCGGCGACAGAAGTTATCGACAAAGGCTATCGCGCCCTCAAATTCGACCCCTTCGGCAGCGGTTTCTACGAATTCACGCGCGAAGAAAAGCTGCTCTCGGTGTCGCTGGTGGAAGCGGTTTACGATGCCGTTGGCCCGGATGTCGAATTGCTGATCGAGATGCACGGACGCTTCAACCCGGTAACGGCGGTGGAGATCATCCGCGACCTGGCGGAGTTCCGTCCCGCCTGGGTGGAGGAGCCGGTGCCGCCGGAAAATCTGCGCGCCCTGCGGGATGTGCGCGAGGTGGCGCTGGGGCTGGGAATACCGGTAGCGACAGGCGAACGCATCCACACGCCCTACGAGTACCGCGAACTCTTTGAACTGGGCGCCGCTGACATTATCCAGACGGACATCACCCACTTCGGCGGCATCATGAATATGAAGAAACTGGCCGGCACAGCCGAGATGTATTATGTGCTGGTCGCGCCGCACAATGTCGGCGGCCCCTGCTCAACGATGGCGTCGCTGGCGGTCGCCGCGACCACGCCCAACTTCAAGATTCAGGAGTACTTCAACGACTTCGCTGACCCGCCGGTCAAAGCCGCCGGGATTGGCGTGCCGGAAGTGGTGGATGGCTATTTCGCGCTGTCGACCAAACCCGGCCTGGGCGTCGAGATCGACGAAGCCATCATCGCCGAGTTTCCTCAGCGCGAGACGGACTTCAATTTATTCAGCGATGACTGGCACCGGCGGGATTTGAAGTAAGGCGCCCCTATGCCCTGGCGAATGCAATGCCGCGATAGACCTGCGCAAGCGGCAGTTCGCATTCAATCGCCGTCAGCGGAATCACATCCTCCGGATGGTTGAATACACGGACGAGCCAACCCTCGTCGGTGCGCGTACAAATGTCTGCGCGGACGCGGTCCTGGTCGACAATCAAATAGGTTTCAATCGACGGTACACCGAAATAGAATCCGAACTTGTCTACGCGATCGTAAACAAGGCTGGATGGCGAAGTTATTTCGACCACCAGTATTGGATTGAGCAGCGTGAGTTCGCGTTCGTCCTCCATGAGCGCTTCTCCACAGACTGCGCTGAGGTCGGGGTACACGTAAAGATTCTGGCCGACCTTTACGCGCATTGTACTGCTTTGAAGCCTACAAGGGGAATCGTCCAATTGACGGCCGATAGCAAGGGTCAAATTGATCATGATTTCGCTGTGCTGTCGCGTCCCGCCAGTCATCTCAATGATCTTTCCATCAATGTATTCATGCCTGACTTCCTGGCGTTTCTCCCATTCGAGATATTCGCTGACCGACATCGCGGACTCAATTTGGATTGCCATGGCAAACCTCGACCACTCAACAAGTGAAAATAGTATAACACGCGGAGATACGCTCTAAACTCAAGACGCTGATTCGTAATCGTCCAGGGATGAGAGCATCGCGGTGATGGCTGCTTTCAAGGGTGGCAGGTCTTCTTGTGAAGCGCGCCAGGCGATAATTATGTCGGTATTGTGATATTGATGAATGAGCACATCGCGAAAGCGGGCATAGAGTCGCCAGGGAATTTGTGGATGCGATGCCGTCAACTCATCCTCAAGCTGTTTGATTGCTTCTCCAATGACGAGAAAGCAGAATATGGTCGCGTCCTGATGCAAACTGGACTGCATAAAGGTGTCACGTCCGCAAGAGACATATTCATCAATGCGCTCGATTCGATCCAGAATATCCTGGCAGTACTCATACTGTGGTCTCGTCACAGTTCTTCCGCTTCGCTAATCACGGTGTCTCTGAGAAAGGGACGCAGCGCTTTCCGCGGAACGACATCCACTTTGCAGCCGAGCAAGTCCTCCAACCCCACCAAAAGACCTGCGTGGTCCAAAAGCGAATAGTCCTCGTCAAAGTCAACCAGAAAATCGATATCGCTATCGGCATGCATTTCCTCGCGTACGATTGAGCCGAAGACGGAAACCTTATGCGCGCGGCATTGGCGTGCAAGCTCCAAAATCTGCGGGCGCAAGCGGCGGATGTCTTCCAATGTGCGTACTGTCGCGATTTCAGCCATGGGACTTGCAGCGTCGCCTAACTTTTCGTCGTCGCCCAGTGTATCACATTACTCGCCGGGGCCGGCAGTGTGCCGCTATTCGACCAGAGCAATCGCACCACTATTCGGAAAATGCTTTGAGGATTTGCCATCGAAGCTTATCGTTCCGCGCTGACTGTAATCGCTTGCGCCGCAGGCTGATTTTTTTGGGGTGTTTTTTGAGCAAAGCCAAGGCGATATGCTGTAGCACAGCGAAATTTTCTGGGCTGTGTCCTACACGAATACGGCTGTCGTCTTGCCGAAAGGTCACATCCAAGACCCGATGGAGTTTATTTTCAATGTGCCAGTGCGAACGAATTATTCGCTGGAGTTGATTGGCATCCTTCCCTTGTAAAGAGGAGATAAAATAGCGCGTCTGCGTGTTTTGCCACTGCCCATCCAGTAATTGGGCATGTTGGACGCGGACTAGCGACTGCAAGCGCGTCCAGCCTTCTTGCTGGCTTAAGTCATTCAAGACAGCGGCATCGGTCATCACTTCACAGACCCGGCGCTCGACACGACCACGCGGCTTGCTGATTTCTTCGTTGTGACTATATTGACCTATCAAGCGCGGATGGCGGTCATCCGCATAAGCGAAAAGGGACTGGGCTGCATCGTACAAACTGCCCTGATTTTCCTTTAAGGCTATGACATAATCCGCTCCGTGCTCGCTAACAATAGACTTCACGATGTCTTTCTGACAGCCCATCGCGTCCAAAGTCACGATACAGCCTTTCAAATACAGCAATTTCAGCAATTCGGGAATTTCAGGTATCTCATTGCTTTTCGCGTCCACAGCGCGCTTGCCCAAGACCAAGCCGGCTTCCACTGACCAGGCATGCAACAGATGCAAGGCGCTCTTTCCTTGCCTACGATCATGGCTGCGCCGCATCGTCTTGCCGTCTATTGCCACAATATCGCCTTCAGCTAATACTGGCTTGATGCTGCTAATCCAATCTTGGTAGCACAACTGTACCTGCTGAGGGTCTAATAGTTGGAAGACGCGGGCAAATGTATCGTGCGAAGGAATACCGTTAGGCAACTCTAAAAATCCCCTTAACCATTCCTCTTTATCCTCGCCAAAATCAACAATGTCCACCCAGGTCTCGGCGCCGCTGATCACCGCGCAGATCGCGATGATGATGATATCCAGCAACGGGTGTAATTGACCATGTTCGCGACGCGGATCTTCTAAACTGGCAAAGGCCTCCGCTATGCCACTTGGGCTCATCTCGGGCTCTCCTCATCCGTATTGATGAACCCATTCTATTCACCTTTCATTTCTTGGTGCGATTGCTCTGCTATTCGACCGCGTCCGCATTTTCAATACCGCGATATATGTCCATTAAGGGAAGTTCACAGCTCAAGGCATCAAGCGGAATCACATCGTCCGACTGATTGAATACACGTACGTACCAGCCCACGTCGGCGCGGGTGTACAGATCGGCACGGACGCGGTCCTGATCGACGATGAGATAGGCTTCTATTGAGGGCACTTCAAGATAAAAGCCAAGCTTGTCGACGCGGTCATACAAAATATTTGAAGGCGATGTTACTTCAACGACGACGCTCGGATTGAGCAAAGTGACTTCTTTTTCGTCTTCCATGCGCGGCTCGCCATGCGCGACGCTAAAGTCTGGATAAACATAGCGCGTCGGGCTGATGCGTACGCGCATGTCGCTGTTACAGAGAACGTAGATTGAGAAATCGAGCAACGTATAAAGCAGACCGCCTATGTTGGTTTTGATACGCGTATGTTTAAGTGTCCCACCGGTCATTTCGATGATCACTCCATCAAGGTAGTCATGCTTGCATTCCTGTCGCTCCTCCCATTCGAAGTACTCGGCGACTGTCATGGTACGCTGGGTTTGGATTGCCATGTCAAACCTCGGCTACTCGGGTCTACGAGACAGTATAACACGCACAAATAGCAAGAGTGTTGCGCCCGGCCTAACCCTCCGCCAGGATGCGATCCACCGCATCGGCCAGCTGACGCAAGTTGTTGACCATGAAGACCCGGTCCGCGTACATGCTGTATTCCCACATGTCGCTGTCGCCGCTGCCCCACTGCCGGCGCGGCTCCGGGCAGAACCAGAACAGCCGCCTGCCCTTGCGCTGCATGTCTCGCGCGATATCGAGGCGCGGGTCGTTGTAATTGTTGCGCCCGTCGCCAAAGAAGATGACAGTGCTGCGGCTGTCGATCAGGTGCATGTGTTCCCTCTCGAAGCTGGCCAGGCTATGGCCCATGTCCGTGCTGTAATAGCCGGGCGGGTTCTCCGACATGATGCGGGCCACGGCTTCTCGCGGCGGCAACTCCGCCAGTGTGGTGCTGACATCGACCAGGTCATGGATGAAGATGAAGCTGTGCGTTCGCCGCACTTGATCGCTCAGTTCATAAACCAGCGTGAGCAAGAATTCGACCGCATAGCGCATCGACGTGCTCAAGTCGCAGATGAGAATCAGGCTGGGTTTCTTGTGGCGCTTGCGGAATTGCACGTCCATCGGCACGCCGCCGTAGCGCATATTCTTGCGGATGGTCTTGCGCGGGTCGAACTGCCCCGATTTGGCGCGTTTCTGCCGCAGCGCCGCCCGCGTCCGCAGCCGAGCCGCCAACCGCCGCACCTCGTCGCGCACGTCTTCAATGTCCCCGCTGCTGAGACGCTGCAAGGGCACATCAAGCAAGTCCGGGCGTTCTCGCGGTTCCTGCTCCGCCATCTGCTCGGCCAGCGAGGAACCGACGTACTGCGAGATCTGCTCAGACAAGCCCTGCAAGTTTTCTCGCAGCATCTCCTCCAACTGCGCCAGCGCCTCGTCGCTCATCCCCAGCTGCGCCAATTCTTCCAACAAGTCGTCCAGCATACGTTCAAGCTGCGTCAGACCCGCCTGCCGATTCATGCGCCGCTCAAACCAGTTGCGCATGTACATCTCATCGCCTTGCGCCAAGCCCGATGACTCGCCCAGCTGCTGCAGCTCCTCATCGCTGAATTCGCGCCCTTCCAGCAGACGTTGCAAGAGATCGCGCAAGGCGTCCAAATCGCCCATCATCGATTGCAGCGCTTCTTGCAAGAGCTGCTCCTGTTCCGGCGAGAGCTGTTCCAGGATGTTCTGCAGCGGCGGCTTGTTATTCTTGAAGAATAGCGGGAAGAAATAATCAAAGATCGGCTGGTCGCGATGATTCTTAACCAGGGTCGCTTTCATCGAGCTCTTGAACGTGGCCTGATTGCGTACGCCGCTGTGGTCGACGGCGAACATGGCGTCCTGGCTCTCAGCCAGGGACACGCGTACGCCGGCGGCGCGAAGAGCGCGGACGAACTCAATCATTCGTTTCTGCATAAGCCCATACCTTGCTGCAAAAGTCTGGCGGGGAAGCACCTCAGATGGTAAACGATTTCCTTGGTCGCGGCAAACAAGTTCATAGGCGCTGCGGCCTGCGGCGCCAGCGAAAAGACTATAATGGAGCCATGCGCAAAATGATCTTGCAGCTTCAATGTCTTGTCCGGGGAGTTAAATGCTCAGCCGATCCTGCCGCGCGCTTATCGTCATTATTGCCATACTAAATTGCGCTACATCCAGCCTGGCGCAAGATAGCCTCAATCCAGGCGGCGAGCCGCGCTACGGGCGGCAGATACTGGCGCCGGGCTTCGCGCCTGCTCCGTTCACGATCGATGTGGTCAGCGGCGGCGATATCGCGGTCAAGCCGCTGGCGCTCGGCGACAATTGCCTGGGCTACGCCGCCTCTGATCCGGATGTCGTCGTGGAGCTGGCGGCGGGGTTCAAGCGCGTCACCTTTCTCATCGCCAGCGCGGAAGACACCACGCTAATCGTCAACCTGCCCAACGGAAGCTGGTCCTGCAACGACGACACCAACGGCCTGAATCCGGCGCTGGTGTACTTTGACGCGGCGCCGGGCAGCTATCAAATCTGGATAGGCAGTTACGCGGCTGAGACTTTTGACGATGCCGTGCTCTATCTGGCTGAAGCCGGGCCCGAAGCGCTGCCGACCACCGCCACCGGGCCTGATCCAGCGCGCGACCCGCTATACGGCGAGATCACACTTGCTCGCGGCTTCCAGCCCTCGCCCTACGCCATGCAGGTACTGGGCGGCGGACGCAGCGATGCCTCCGAACATCTCGCGGACCCGGCCTGTCGCGGCTACGTCTCCGAAGCGCCGGATTACAGCGTATATCTCAGCGAAGATATGGCCGATTTGTGGTTTTCAGTATACAGCCCGGCCGCGATGACCATTCTGATCAACGGCGCTGATGGGCGCTGGCATTGCAGCGCGGGCGGCTCCGGTGGAGATTTGGCCATCAGCTTCGACTACGCCTTGTCCGGCTTGTATGATGTTTGGGTCGGCAGCCTGGAGCAGGGCAACTATGCCGCCAGCATCTTCTATCTGACGGAATTTGAGCCGGGCCCGTCGCTGAGATTCACGATTGATACGAGCTGCCCGGGCGCGCCGTCCACAGATTTACAGGTGGGCGCCCGGGCGCTGGTCACAGTCAGCGTCGCGAAGGTCTATGCCGTGCCCGAGATCGCTGCCACAGTCATATTCCAGCCAGCGCAAGGGGCCGGCTTGACGCTGGTCGGCGGCCCATACTGTGACGATGGCCTTCGCTGGTGGCGCGCCCAACTCAGCGACGGCAATCGCGGCTGGATAGCCGATGGCGACGCCGAATCCGTCTGGCTTGAGCCGGCCAATTAAAACGCGGCGCGCGTCTCTAGCAGCTTATTTCAGCGGGGCGATCTCGACCACCAAGCCCTTGCTCCAGCCGTGTTTGGCTTGCATCTTGGCTGTCACAGCAGTGATCAGATCGTCATCCTTCGGAAAGGCCCCTTCGCCGTCGATGAGCGTCATGTCCGCATCGTCCGTCAGCGTATCGCCCAGGCGAAAGCGCAGAGCCGCTTTGGCGCGGATATTCCGCACCCAATGCGCCGCCTCGCGCTTTTCGGCGATGATATAGTAACGACCCTGATGTTCAACATACCAAATCTCGATCTCGTGTGGCTTGCCGCTGCGGTGGCCGGTGGTGGTGAGGTAAAGGAACTTGGGACTGGTCATGCTGGCTTCCCTGCTGGACGCTATCGCTTTTGCTCTGCTGCTGATATTCTGCACCATACACGGCGCGCTGGCAAACGGCTGGCGGAGACAGAGGCTGACTATGAGGATTGACATTCGCCGAGAGCGACCCGAAGACATTAGCCGAATATTCGCCGTAGAAGCGGCAGCTTTTGGCGGGGATGCGCACGCGCGCCTGGTCGATAAGTTACGCGATGACTATGCCCTGATCTTGTCGCATGTCGCGGAAATCGAGGGCGAGATCGTCGGCCACGCTGCTTACAGCTTCGTCTCCGTCACAGACGAGGCCTGCGTCCGCCACTTTCCCGCGCTGGGGCCCATCGCCGTCGCACCGCCCTGGCAGCGGCAGGGCATCGGCTCGGCTTTGGCGCGCGCCGGCTTGAGGGCGCTGGCCGAGGCGGATTATGGCATGGTCTTTTTGGTCGGGAGCCCCGGCTATTATCCACGCTTCGGCTATCAGCCGGGACAACCGCTCGGTTTCACATCGGACTACGTCAAGCCGGGCGGACGGCACGAACACTTCATGCTGGCAATTTTGCAGGAGTCATTTCCGGACTGTGTACGCGGGCACGTCCGCTTCCACCCGGCTTTTGCCGAAGTTTCCTAGCTGCATGAGCGCTCTCGCGGGCTGGCCCTAACGCTGGGAGAGGATCGACTCGATTTCCGCAGCCGCTTTCTGCGCGGCGAACAAGACACGCCCCATGCTCGCGCCTGGCTCAATGACCAGCGCCAGCGTCACATCACCTGCCGGGCAATTGAGCAGCGTCCCGCCCTCGCCTTCCAGCACCAGGCGCCCCATATCGCCTTGCGCCAAGCAATCCAGCGTACGCTCAGCCTGGCCAGTCAGTCGCGCCGAGACCGCCGCCACTTGGGGCGCGCTCAGCGGATCATTGACGTCCCCAGGCTCCTTGTCCGCCGGGAACGCGGCAATCGGAAAGCCGTCGTCGTTGAGCACCACGCAGGTCTTTACGCCTTCCGCCACCAGGCCCAGGCGGCGAAGGGATTCGTCAAGCGCTTCCTGCCGATCGCGTTGATTCATAGCACCTCAACCAGACCGCATGTCATAGGGCGAGTATAGCCCAATCCCGCCGGGCATAAAAGTCAACCAGCGCGCGCTTTCACCACTGCCTTTCCAGCTCGCATGATGTAATATCGCCTTGAATTGTCGCCCAATGGATGCAAGATGCGCTTGGCAAATTCTCCACGATTCGTTCTGATATTGTTCATTCTAATTCTGTTGACAAGCGTGGCAGTCAAGCTCGTCGCCGCCCGGCACCTGGCCTGGGAAGCCGATTACGTGTCGCTTATCTCCCGCGGTCAAGCCTGGCTCGCCGGTGGCGAATTCCCCGCTGTCGGTACGCTTTCCAGCGTCGCAGCCTTTAATATGCCCTTCATGGTCTGGATGCAGCTTCCCGCGCTGCTTTTCACTGATGACATCAGGATTGTGCTGGTATCTACCCAACTTCTCTTTAATGTATTGACGACCATCATTATCTTTGAACTGGGCGCCCGCCTCTTTGGCGGCAACTGCGGGCTTGTCGCCGCTACGCTTTTCACCTTTAGCGAGACCGGGATCTCCAGCGCCTATACCGCCTGGGCACAGCTGCTTCTACCCGGTTTTGTGGTCATCTTCACTTACTGCCTCTATCAGGCGCACACTCTAAAGCGAAAGCGGTACGTTGCCGCGACTTTTGTCGCCGCGACCGCCGCTTTCATGACTCACTTTTCTGCAGTTTTGCTATTCGGAATCATGTTGGTATTCGCTCTGCTCTTTCGTTCGCTTGCCAACACTCGCGGCGTACTTGTGGGACTTGCGGTATCGGCGATCATGATTGCCCCCTATTTGGCCTACGAAGCAACAGTGGACTTCGTTGATCTGAGAGCTTTCTTTACCCGACGGTCCACGCTGAGCCCGGAGGTCCTGGCTCAATACGCCTACCTAAAGCCGGAAGCGCAGGTTCTTGCGCCGCAGTCGCCAAGCGCCAGTGGCGCTGCCAAAGACCAGGCATCCGGCGATCAGAGGAGCCAAATCTCAACTACCCGTTTCCAACGCGCGCTGGCCTGGCTAACGAGCATTCCCTTGCAGTTTGTGCAGAGTCTGCGACTGCTCTTTCTGTCCGATTTGAATTCGATTCGACAAAACGCGCCAATCCTTCACCATCTCTACGTGGCCTTCCGCACGCTGCTGGAAGCATGTTTCTGGATCAGCTTAGCGCACTCCGTTGCCACATTCGCCCGTCGCTGCGGCGATAATCTGCGCGCCCTGCCGGCCGACCAAGGGCGGCATCGCCTGGCATGGCGCGCCTGCCGTGAGCAACTCTGCGCGCATCCAGCAGGGCGAAATCTGTTTCTATTGTTAGTTGCATTCGGCATCAGCGCCGGCTTGATCCTGGTCCGCGCAGGACCAGACGAGCAGCCAACCTATTACACTGGCTTGATCGGCCTGCAGTTCCTTTCCTGCGCTTACATCTTTCATCTTACAAAAGTTCGAGCGCGCATTCGATTTCTGCTCATCCTAGTAGTATTCGCCTATGTCGGCCTGGGAGCAGCCGATCGTATCGTGCTAGTTTCAAATCACGACGCCAGCGCGCATACGCCGCTAAATCTGAACTTGTACAGCAGCCTCAACGACGCCGCCGATTGGATTGCCAACGATTGGCCTGGCAAAGGTCCGGTAACTATCAGTTATGATGTATTTCCTGAGATGTCTTGGCATTGGTGGATTGTGGCCTGGAATAATGTCGACCCTGGCTACCGAATGGGCATGGCCTTTGACTATTTGCTAGCCTCGTATCATGGCTTGATGAACGCCAATCGCAATCCGATTGGGCTGGCAGACCGACCGGATTACATCGTCACCAGCGAGCCGGGCTTGCTGCGCTACCCAAGCGACAGCTATCTGCAGCGAGCCTTCAACGCCATTTACGTGCTCAAGCCTTCGTCAAACTAGCCGATTCTATCGCGCCAGGGATCGAAATTCTTTCTAGCTAGGACCTCAAGTTATTCATGAAATCAGCGGCTGGGGACGTACTTTACTATGAATACCGCAAACAAGTGCAAAGCAGACCAATTGAGCTTGAGAAGCGATTCGACAGCGTACACAGAAGCCATCGGGGCGGTCTTGGGACGCGGGCTGCAGCCCGGCGATGTCATCTGCCTTTCAGGCATGCTGGGCGCAGGCAAAACGGTCTTCAGTCGCGGAATAGGCCATGGCTGGGGCGCTGTCCCCGCGCTGACCAGCCCGACCTACAACTTAGTACACCTGCATAGGCGCGCGCTGGACGAGCAACAACTGGCGCATATCGACCTCTACCGCATTAGCGGCGCCAACGAAGCCGATACCTTGGGCATCGACGACCTGCTCGACAGCGAAACCATTCTAATCCTAGAGTGGCCAGAGCGCATTCGCGGGCGCCTGCGGCAGGCGCACCTCTGGATCGATATCGAGCTGGTCGACGATAAAGAGCGCGAGCTCGTGTTTCGCGCGCAAGGATCCCGCTACGCAGCGCGCATCGACGCTTTGAGGCGCGACATACAGATTCCCGGATAACTCTCAAGCCACCATACCATGCTCTTGGCTATCGATACCGCAACGCAAATTCTCAGCATCGCCCTGCATGACGGTCATGCGCTGCAGGCCGAGTGGTCGCTGGCAGCGGGCCGACAGCACAGCGCCCTGCTGGCGCCGATGATCCAGCAGCTCATGCGGCAAGCCGGCGTACACACAAGCGAGCTCCAGGCGCTGGCGGTCGCGGTCGGTCCCGGTTCTTACACCGGCTTACGCATCGGCGTGGCGCTGGCCAAGGGAATGGCCGCCGTAGACGATCTGCCGCTCGTGCCGCTGACGACCCTGGAGATCGTGCTTGAAGCGCATGAGGCTTCTCGCTACAAGTGGCCGCTCATCGCCACGGCGCCGGCGGGACGCAAAGGCGTCATCTGGGCCAAATACGCGCCAGGCGGCGATACCTGGATCCTGCGGCGGCCGGCCGAAATCAGCACTTGGGATGAGTTGCTGGCCGCTTGCCAGCCGCCTGTCACTATCAGCGGCGAAATCTCCAGCGCCGGGCTGCAAGCCATATCCGCCGCGCAAAACGCTGGCGTACCGATCGACCTGCCCCCGGCCGCAGATCGCCTGCGCCGCGCGGGACACCTGGCCGAGATCGCCTGGCGCCGCCTGCGCGAAAGCCAGGAGCCGCGCCCCTACCCGGCGACCGACGTCCGACCGATTTACCTCAAGGCCCCGGGATGAAGCAAGCAAACGAGGAGCAGCAAGGATGAACGATATTCTAAAGGCGCTGGGCATAGCGTCCATCAACGCGGGCGTCTGCGCCGGCGCCGACGGCTGGGTACATAACGCGGACGGCGCAGAACTTCATTCGCTGAATCCGGCCAGGAATGAAACCATCGCGACGGTTCTGCAAGCCACTCCCGCGGGTTACGACGCGGCGGTCAGGGCAGCACAGGCGGGCTTCGCGGACTGGCGCATGATGCCGGCGCCCCGGCGCGGCGAAGTCATTCGCGACCTGGGCACTGCCCTGCGCGAATACAAAGAGCCGCTGGGCGAGTTGGTCACGCTGGAGAATGGCAAGATCCGCAGCGAGGGCTTGGGCGAAGTCCAGGAGATGATCGATATCTGCGACTTCGCCGTCGGTTTGTCGCGGCAGCTCTACGGCTTGACGATGCACTCCGAGCGGCCGGGGCATCGCATGTACGAACAGTGGCATCCGCTGGGGCCAATCGGCATCATCACCGCTTTCAACTTCCCGCTGGCCGTCTGGTCCTGGAATGCCGCCATCGCGGCGGTCTGCGGCGACGCCATGATCTGGAAGCCCTCGCCCACCACGCCGTTGACCGCCATCGCCATCCAGCATATCTGCAACAGAGTCATGGCGCAGCATGGCGTGGCCGGCGTATTCAACCTGGTCATCGGCGAGGACGACGCAATCGGCGAGCGCATGATCAACGATGAGCGTCTGCCGCTTATCAGTTTCACCGGATCGATACGCGTGGGCAAACACGTGGCGCAGCGGGTCGCCGCGCGGTTAGGGCGCAGCATCCTCGAGTTGGGCGGCAACAATGGCATCATCGTCAGCGCCGACGCCGACCTGGACTTAGCGACCCGCGCCATCGTCTTTGGCGCCGTCGGCACGGCTGGGCAGCGCTGCACCACCACGCGCCGCCTGATCGCGCAACGGCCGATCGTCGCCGAACTCTGCGACCGCCTCGTCCGCGCCTATAAATCTGTGCCGATCGGCGACCCCATGTCGGACGGTATTCTGATGGGTCCGCTCGTCAATGAGGCAGCCGTCACGACGATGATGGCCGCCATAAAGCGCGCGGAAGCGGAGGGAGGTCAAGTGCTGACCGGCGGCGGACGCCTGCCCGCGCTCGGCGCCAATTTCGTCGAGCCGACCATCATTCGCATGCCGCGGCAGACAGCGCTGGTCTGCGAAGAGACTTTCGCGCCCATCCTCTACATCATGGATTACGAAACGCTCGATGAAGCCATCGCTATGCACAACGCGGTGCCGCAGGGTCTATCCAGCGCCATTTTCACCGAAGACCTGGCCGGCTCCGAGGCTTTCCTGTCACATGCCGGCTCCGATTGCGGCATCGCCAACGTCAATATCGGCACCAGCGGCGCGGAAATCGGCGGCGCTTTCGGCGGCGAGAAAGAAACGGGCGGCGGACGAGAATCCGGCTCCGATGCCTGGAAAGGCTATATGCGCCGGCAAACCAATACCATCAACTACTCGGCCGAGCTGCCGCTGGCGCAAGGTGTTGAGTTTGATGTTTAGTCGGGAGTTGATTGCTTCAGGACGGGCGCTGCGCTAAGGCGACGCGGCCTCAGGCCCCATCTTCCCGCCCCTTGCTCTTGCCGGAAGTCAAGACCGCCACCAGCAGTCGCAAACCAACCGCCAACACGAAAAATAGCGCTACTTGCCGGACCTGCTCGCTATAGGGCTCAATCGCGGGTAGTTCCGGCTCGTCGCCGGTCGGCTCGAGGCGCAAAACGGTGAATTCCTCAACCACCTCGGCCAGAGTATTGAGATCGGCCGCCCGCGCCGACGACATGCGGGCGAAAAGCATCTCGTATATCCAGGAATTGCGGCTGAACATATACAGCGCTCGCAGGGCTTCCGCCGCATCATCCACCGGCTGCGCTCGCGCGTCCACGATCTGCTCGCCGTGCTGGATGGTGACACGGTTGTCCTGCTGGATATTGCGGTACCAGTCGGTATCCGCGCCCCAACCGGAGACGATGTAGTACTTGCTGCCGTGCCGCCGGTATTCCACCACCACATGCCGCGCCAGGCCGCTCTTGCGCCCGCGCGTCGTCAGTATCAGCAGCGGAATCCAATTCAGCGCCGGCCCCCAGCCCAGCTTGTACAGTTGCAGCGGCGCACGCAGCAATTGCATCGCCAAGTCGCGGGAACGGTCGATCGTCGCGCTGGATAAGCTCATAATGTTGGTTGGCTGGCGCAGATTATTGATGGCAACAGTATACAAGACCCGGCTGCAAATGTCAGCGCCCGGACGACTCCCCAAACGGGCCGCGGGAAGACCGAGCCAATCGCCTTAGTTCCACTCCGACCGGCCGCCGCGCCCGCGCCCGTGATACCGCTCGTCATCGCCCCCGCGCATGATCTGACGGCGCGCCTTCTGCACATCGCTCTCATGTTTGAGCAATACGGTCAGCGTGGTCTCCAGCGTCTTTTCGTCGATGCTGTCGGCATTCAGCATGACCAGCGCCTTGGCCCAATCGATGGTCTCCGACACGCTAGGGTTCTTCTTCAAGTCCATGCGGCGCATGCCCTGCACCACATCGACCGTCTGGCGCGCCAATTTGTCGCTCAATTCCGGCACGCGCATTTTGACGATATTCAGCTCGGCTTCGTGCGTCGGGTAATCCACGAATAAATACAGGCAGCGGCGCTTCAAGGCTTCGGAAAGCTCGCGCGTGTTGTTGCTGGTCAGCACGACGCTGGGGTGATGCCGCGCTTGTACCGTGCCCAACTCGGGAATCGACACCTGAAAATCGCTGAGGATCTCCAGCAGGAAGGCTTCAAATTCGGCATCGGCGCGGTCGATTTCGTCGATCAGCAGCACAACCGGTTCTTCGCTGAGCAGCGCCGCCAGCAAGGGACGCGCAAGCAGAAATCGCTCGCTGAAGAAGACATCGTCTTCATCGCCCAGGCGATCGGCCGCCTGCCGCAGTGTCTCGGCGGAGGCCAGCAGGTCGCTCAGTTTGTCGCGCAGCAACTGCGTATACAGCATCTGCTTGGCGTACTCCCACTCGTAGAGCGCCTTGTTTTCGTCCAGCCCTTCGTAGCATTGCAGGCGGATGAGCGGCTTGTCCGTGGCGCCCGACCAGGCTTTGGCCAATTCCGTTTTGCCCACGCCCGCCGGCCCCTCGGTCAGCAGCGGCTTGCCTAACTTGTCCGCCAGAAAGACGACGGTCGAGATCTCGTCCGTGGAGATATACTGCTGGCCGCACAGGGCCTCTGTTACTTGCTGCACGTCTTCGTACATAGCTGCGAAGTCCAATCTGTCGCGCGTTGGATAGCGTCAACGTAGGTCAGTCGGAGTGTAACCGAGATTCGCCCGATGACGCAACCAGGTCTCATCGCCAAAACCGGAACTGTGGCTACGAGCCAAATTTTTCCAAGCCTGGCAATTGATGGCTACTAAGGGATATGTTTAATGTTTCAGGTACAGTAGGGCCGCGAACAGGCAATAGTCATTTGCCAGCGAATCGGGCGCATTTCCCCGCAAGTACGTACCTGTACGTAATAGAACATTTGCCAATGCGCCGTGGCCGGGCTGTGGTAAAATTAGCGTGGAGCCCGACGCAAGGAACCGATTCATGATCACGCGCGATTTCTTGGATGAACTGTATCGTCTCGACAACAAAGACAAACTGAAAGTTTTCCAGCTGCTGGCTGAAGAACTGTCGCTGGACGTAGAGCAGTACAATACAAACACGCATTCATTCGTAATATCTCCCCCGTTTCGCGCCACAGAGAAATCGATCAAACTTATGGAAAGCTTGGGCGACCGTCCTCAATCTAATGGCTGAACGCCTCGTCTTTCCGTACATTACGAATCTACAATATGCCCAAGATAGCGTGGTTCGTCCATTCTTGCCAATCTCGATTGGTCTTGAAGGCAATGTCGCATATTCCCTGGCTTTGCTGGATACCGGCTCAGACTAAAATGTATTGCCATTCAGTCTTGGTATTAGACTGGGCGCGGATTGGGCACAGCATCAACCGGAGCAAAAACTGAACGGTCTGAAAGAGTCCCTTTAAGCGAGAAGCCTGATACTGGACGTCACTGTTGGCGACTGGCCCACTATTCGAATGCCTTTTGCATGGGCAGAATCCAATGACATACCTGTTATTCTCGGTCAATCGCCATTTTTCTGCATTTCAACGTCTGCTTCATGCGCGCGCAAAGGGAATTCGAACTGGAGCTCCGTCGTCCAAGACAATCTGACTAATAGTAAAATATTCCAATCGAATGAAACTGCAATACTTGGAGAAATTCTTAGAACGAGTCGGTGATTGTTATGGTCGACGTGCATTTACAGGAGTCAGTCCCGCTGCCGCAGCAGCAGGCCTTTGATGTCTTCGTCGACCAGATGGACGTCTGGTGGCCGCGCCGAGGCGTCTTTCCCTACAGCTTCGCGCCCGAGACGACGCGCCCCTTACACATCCGTTTCGACGGACGCGACGGCGGGCGCTACTACGAAACCTTCGCCGATGGCAGCGAATACGTCATAGGTTTAATTTCAGTTTGGAATCCGCCGGTGGAGTTGGCATACAGTTGGCGCGACCCGAATTGGGAGGGCAGCACGGACATTCATCTCCGTTTCGCCCCGGTCGACCAAGGGACGCGCGTGACGTACATCCAAGACGGCTTCAAAAGCGCCGGCGTCCCCTGGCTAATCCCCTATTATCAGATTGGCTGCCAACAGACGCTATCCGCCTACATCGCCCACTGCCGGGCATTGAGCGCGCTGCAAAAATTGGAGCGGAGCCAGGAACAGAGCTAGTCCAACAAGCCGCCGATGCGCTCGATGATGTAAGCGCCGATATCGGCTTTGCTGGTGCGGTCGATGTGATGCAAACCGCCATCCATATCAAGCACGACCACGCGATTGGTATCAGCGGCGAAACCGGCGTCCGTGGCCGTAATATCATTGGCGATCAGCAGATCCAGCCCCTTGCTCTGGAGTTTGTCGCTGGCGTTTTCCACCAGGTTTTCGCTCTCCGCCGCAAAGCCGACCGCGATCATGGGATAGCCGGTCCGCGCGCGCTGGGCCTTCACCGCCATCAAGATGTCTGCCGTTCGCGTCAGCGGCAGATTTAAGCTGTCGTCCGATTTCTTGATTTTCTGTTCCGACACCGTCTGCGGGCGATAATCCGCCACCGCCGCCGCCATAATCAAGGCGGAGGAATCGGCGACATTGGCGAGCACGGCTTCGCGCATGGACTCGGCGGAATCGACCGCCACCAGCGTCGCGCCGATTGGCGTCGGCAGGCCCGCCGCGGAAGAAATCAGCACGACATCGGCGCCGGCATCAAGGGCCGCTTGCGCGATGGCGTAACCCTGTTTGCCCGTGGACCGGTTGGTGATAAAGCGGACCGGGTCGATCGACTCGCGCGTGCCGCCGGCAGTGACCACCAGCTTGTGGCTGGCTAACTCGCCGTCCCTGCCGATGATGCGGCGTATATGCCCGAGCAGCGTTTCCGTTTCGGGCAAGCGGCCCGTGCCGACCATGCCGCTGGCGAATCGTCCCTCCTCCGGTTCAATCAGATGAGCGCCGCGCCGCCTCAACGTCTCGCAGTTGTCTTGCACAGCCGGGCTATCGTACATATTCCCGTCCATCGCCGGGGCGATCAGCAGCGGGCAGGAGATCGCCAGCGCTGTGATCGACAGCAGATCATCAGCGTATCCATGCGCCAACTTGGCCAGGGTATTGGCTGTGGCCGGCGCGACGACCAGCAGATCCGCCTCTTCCGCCAAGCCGATATGGGCGATATGACTGGGCAAGCCGCTGGTAGACTCGGCGGACCACATATCGCTATAAACGGGACGGCCGCTCACCGCTTGAAAAGTCAAGGGGCTGACGAAACGCTGCGCCGCCGCCGTCAGCACAATGTCAATTTGCGCACCCGCTTGGGTCAACTTGCTGGCAAGGTCCACCGCCTTGTAGGCCGCGATGCTGCCGCAAACACCCAGAATGACGCGTTTGTCACGCAAGAGCGCGATCGTTTCCATGCCTGCTCCCTGCACTTGACGCGATTTAATGGTACACAATCTGCCGGCGAAACAAAAGTCCGCCCATGCGCCGGGCATTATGGCTGCCATGATGAAACCGGCGCTCTTGCCGAGCCCGTCAAGCCGTCGCAGACAGTCAAAAGAGAGGTAAATAGCAGGTTAGCGCGGTTCGCCAAAACAGTCGAATTCTGTTAGAGTTGGTACGCTTGAGCGCGGCGCGTGCGGGAGACAAACAATGCAGTCTGGCGTGGCAAAGCGGAGGCTTACGGCCTCCATGCTGTTACAAGTTTTGTGCTTACTTTTCCTGGCCGGCTGCAATCTGGATTTTGCCCCAGACGACCCATCCCCAAGCTTTGACGGCCCGCCCGAAATTCATATCGCCGCGCCACAGCCAGGCCAGAAATTCCAATCCGGCGCGACCGTCATCGTGCAAGCGCGGGTCGAAAATGCCGGTCCCGATATCTCGCGCATTGCCGTGCTGCTCAACGAAGAATTGATGGGCGAGCAGCTCAATCCCAACGAGACTGACGCCGAGGTTCTGCCATTGACCATCGACTGGCCCACGAGCAACGAGGGCGAGTACGTGGTCGCCGTTGTCGCCGAGCGCGGCGACGGCAGCTCCGCGCGCGAAGAAGTCAGCATAATGGTGGTCCCGCGCAGCCAGTATGAAGCTCCGGAAGCGGCAAGCGCCAATCAGCCGCGGACAGCCGCCGAAGCGCCAAGTCAAGCTGAGAGCCCGCCTGAAGCTGCGCCGCAAGCGACCGCGACCAGCGCGCCAGCGGTCGGCGCCGGCCCGAGCCAGGTTACGGGCACGGTCATTCGTCCCGCGCCTCTGCGACCGGGCCCGGGAGTGGACACCGGCCAGCCCATCGGCAGCCTCATGGTCGACGACGAAGTCCTGATTATAGCCATCAATCCCGCCGGCAGTTGGTACCGCATCAGGCGCGGCACGGACGTCGACGCCTGGGTCGACGCCAGCCTGGTGGCCGCAGCGGACGACATTTCGGGTCTGCCCATCGAGACCGGCGCGCCCCAAGCCCCTGAGCAGGGCGTGAATCTTGTGGTGACGAGCATTGAACTCGCGCCTGATCCGCCAGTTTGCGGTCAGCCAACGATCGTGCGCGCGACCGTACGAAATAACGGCGCGCTTGACTCGCAGACCAGCCCCTGGGCAGGCGCGAAAGCCCACTTGCTGAGCGACGAAAGCGTACAGGCCCAAAATCCCGAAACCGTATATTTGCCGGCGCTGGCGGCGGGCGCAGAGACTGTGCTGGAAATCCCCCTGACGCTGACCGCGCGCTACGCCGAATCTCACGTGATTCGCGTCACAGTAGACCAAGGCAACCATGTGATAGAGACCCACGAGAACGATAATACTGGCGCCAGCCGCCAATTCGAGCTGAGCCAGGGAACTTGCAGCGCATAAGCTCGCTCGCGGCGCCATGACCCGGGCGCCCTGTGCTATAGTCGTAGGCAGTTGATTCACCTCCACTTCAGGAAGGCGACAATCTGTGACTTCAATTATTGTGACCAACGATGACGGCTACGACGCGCCTGGAATCGTAACGCTGGCGGAGGCCATGCAGAGCTTGGGCGAGGTCCGTGTCTGCGCGCCGGCCGTCAATCAGAGCGCCAGCGGACATAAGATCACCTTACACCAGAACATCGAGTATTTCCGTTGCGCTGTCGGCGACGGCATCCCGGCGCTCATCGTCAAGGGTTCGCCGGCCGATTGCATCGCGCTTGCCCTGCTGGGCTTGGTCGATGGCAAACCGGATATAGTCGTTTCCGGCATCAATCGCGGCGAGAACATGGCGCAAGACCTGACCTACAGCGGCACAGTCAGCGCCGCCCTGGAGGCGGCTATCGGCGGCATTCCCGCCGTGGCCTTCTCACTGGCCAATGCCAATGCCGACTCTCCGGCAGACTACCAAGTAGCGGCGCAAGTGGCGCGGACCATCGTCAAGATGGCGCTCGCGCAGGGTTTGCCGCCCTACACCATACTCAACGTCAACGTGCCGCCGGTTCATCAGCTGGCGGATCTGCGCGGGATCAGACTGACGCGGCAAGGCGTACGCATTTACCGCGACTGCCTGGTTGATGTCGATGACGGCGTCGTGCGCGTCGAAGGCGAGCCGCCGACGGCGAACACCGATGAGATGGGCACGGATGTCTGGGCGGTGCATCGCAACTATGTCAGCGTGACGCCGGTTCACCTCGATATGACCGCGCATCAATTCATGGCGAATCTGGAGGCTTGGGATTTGCGCTTGCCCTAAGCCAATCGTGTTATGATTCACCATAGAGGGCACAGAGAATAGGAATCGACAGTGAATATCCTGAAATCGCTTTTCGGCGGCGGCGGACGCAATGAAGACCGCGGCATCTATTTCTACGTCCAGCCCAAGATGTGCCAGGAGATCCTGCGCATCCGCGTGGATCCGCTGAACGACCTGTCCCGCGCGGACGACGGCAAGACTTACTGGTGCCGCAAGCTGGCCAGCGCGGCTCGCTGTCCCTTTCAAGCGGAGGTTACGCTGTACTTCGACAAGAACAAGCGCTTCACGGGCGAGGAGGTGGGGAATGGTCGGCTGGTCAGCGAGGAGGCGTGGCTGGCGCAGCGGGAGGGAAGCAAATGAAATCGGTGTTCATTCACTTCTGTAACTGATTCTGGAGAAGCCTCTCACTAGCCACAATACTGCTCAAGCAAGCCCTCTGAAGCTGTTTGCAAGACGAATGTAGTATGGGTCCGGATGCAGTTCAGCGCTGAATGGAAGATGAATCTTACCCAAGTATGAAGCGAAACTGTCAATGCCTGAATCCAGTCCTTGTCGCGCTAAATCCTCGGCGACCGCGCCATTTAGCCGCATAACCATGCTATCGTCCAGGAAAATAAGGCCCCGGTCAAAGGCTCGATGATATGTCGGCGAAAGCGCGATACCGTTGCGAACATTATCGATGCTCTGATCGCCCGCTGTAACCGGAAGGATATGTGCTGCGTCCACTAGCCTGAGTTTGCGTCTCGTAACAGCGCACCGGTTCTCGTATGCGCTCAAGACCTGCTTCGTAAACGACGACGAACGCGACCATCGTGCAGTTTCTCGTATCACCAGCTGTCTTTTTTCCGGCAATGCCTGGATCTCAAGTTCAGTAAAATCCTGCGTCTTTACAACTCGCTCCGCTGTTTCCAGATGTGTCAAATCATCGCCCAAACGGTGTAGCTCGCGAACGTGCTCGCAATAAAACAGCAAATGGTCGCTTCTTACGCCAATTGCGATTTCATCATTGCTTTTAGTCCTAAATGCTAATCCATCCTGAAGACTATCATTCAGTGCTGAAATATCGACTTGTATTGACGGTGACCTGCCGGTAAACGTACGATGGCGCTCCAAATCGAATCCTGCAAAGACTTCACGATCCGGCTCATAGCCCAACAGCACCGTATGACCATTAGGGTTTATGGGCAGTGGAGATTCCACTGACGTCATCTGAATGCGATACTCGTTTTGAAGAGATCTGCGCCCACCATGTGTCAAGGTCCAACAATACACCCAAATAGAAGTTTGACGACTATTTTGCGCAACCAGATATACTCGAGGATGGACCGCCGTCGACGGCATAGCCAATCCAATAGCGCCGCATTCGCTAAAGGCCTCCAAGATTGCGCGGTTTATGGCTTCGCGCGATACAGCTGGCATGCGAACCGTGGATATCTACTTGCGTTTCGCCGGACGGGAACGTCCACCATCTTCAGGGAGTGGAGTCTGCGGACTGTCGTCCCAAAGCGCGTCAGGACGCTGTATGTTGTATGTGTCAACTTTCCTCCCAGTAAAGCGCAATTGCTTAGGCGAGGAGGGATTCAGGAAACGCCCCTGGGCGCCAAGCAGATACTTTTCTTCTATCTCGCTACAAATCCATCTTCGACCGAGCCTTTCTGATACTTCGCCAGTAACGCAACTGCCTGCGAATGGATCAAACACCAAATCCTGTCGGTCTGTTAAGAGCCTGATAAAGTATTCAGGAATTAGAGCAGGAAATCGGGCTGGGTGAACAGGTAAGTCATTTTCTTTACAATATCGCTGATAGTGCGAATTGCTCTCTGTATTCGCCACTGCAATCAGATTCGGTGGAATCGCCGCCCCGTTATCAGTCGAGAAGTTTTTGCTAATGTCGTGGCCGCTAGGACGTTTCTTTGCGCGATAACCTGTGTCAAGCAGCCCTTCCATACTCTTGCTATACGGTGTTAATACACGCCGATTACTTGCCTTAGGAAATGCGGTAGGCGAAAGCCAAAATATGTTGTTTACGGCGTCCTTTACTCTGATACGTCTTATATTGACCCACTCTGCGGGCGAAGGCAACTTGGAAGGATTCCACCAGAAAAATTCTTGCGCCAGATGAAAACTGTACTCCTTGCATAGACATAGTAGCAATTCGTAATGATATAAGCTCTTGGTGGGTTTACCTGCATTCCATGCACCGCCAATATCAATAACCAGCGAACCCTTCGGCTTAAGAACTCGGGCGAACTGCGTCGCAAATGGGCGAAACCAGTCGACGTAATCGCTGGCGTCCGCATTCCCATATTCTTTTTTTCGCACTAGCCCAAATGGTGGACTTGTTACAATCAGGTCTACGCTCTCATCATCCAGTAGCTCTTCCATTAGGCGTGCCGATTCTGCCCTGTAGGCTACCCCATGTTCAGTGTGAATACGCTCCTCTATCGGTGGTGAAGACGAAGTTGCCGGCGGATGCATAAATGGGTTGTCTAGTGGCGCCATAGTCTTTGCTCCCTTAAATAGTTGCGTACACTTTCTATGAATGCTGACATTTACCCCCCACCCTCAGCAACCCCCGCCATCGCCGGCAAGCCGAACGCGCGGCGCACCTTGTCCTCGATAGTATTCGACATGTCCCCGTTGCTCTGCAAGAAGAGCTTGGCGTTCTCCCGGCCCTGCCCCAGCAGATCATCGCCGTAGCGATAGAAGGCGCCGCGCTTGTCGATAATGCCCAGCTCGGTGCCGATGTCGATGATCTCGCCCGATTTGCTGATGCCTTGGTTGAACATGATGTCGAATTCGCACTCCTTGAAGGGCGCGGCGACTTTGTTCTTCTTGATTTTCACGCGCGTGCGATTGCCGACGATGTCGCCGCTGTGTTTGATTTGCTGGATGCGGCGGATATCGATGCGCACGCTGGCGTAGAATTTCAGGGCGCGGCCGCCCGGCGTGGTCTCGGGGCTGCCAAACATCACCCCCACTTTCTCGCGCAGTTGATTGGTGAAGATGACGCAGACATTGGACTGCTTGATGGCGCCGGCCAGCTTGCGCAGCGCCTGGCTCATCAAGCGCGCCTGCAAGCCGACATGCGAATCGCCCATTTCGCCTTCGATCTCGGCGCGGGGCACGAGCGCGGCCACACTGTCCACCACGATGACATCCAGCGCGCCTGAACGCGTCAGATGCTCGGTGATTTCCAGGGCTTGCTCGCCCGTATCCGGCTGTGAGACGTAGAGCTGCTGAATGTCGACGCCGATCTTCTCGGCATAAATCGGGTCAAGCGCGTGCTCCATATCAACGAAAGCGCAAATGCCGCCTGACTTCTGCGCCTCAGCCACGATGTGCAAGCATAGCGTCGTCTTGCCCGAGCTTTCCGGTCCGTAAATCTCATTGATGCGCCCGCGCGGAACGCCGCCGACGCCCAGCGAAATATCGATGCCCAGAGAGCCAGTCGGGATCGCCTCGACCTCCAGATGACTGCCGGCGCCCAAATTAAAGATCGTGCCGTCGCCGTAGCGCTTGGTGATATCGGTCAGCGTGGCGTCAAGCGCCTTTTGCTTGGCCGCGTGGTCCCCGCTAGCGTGGACCAGTGTTTCCTTGACCATCTGTGTACGTTTCGCCATTGTTGCCGTCTCGCTTTGTCTAAGGATTGTCTAAGTGTAGTGTTTCTGTCCTGATTCCGCTATTGTGACGAGTCTAGCACTTTTGTTCTATCCGCGCAAGTGGCAATTTTCGTAATCACCCGTCGAAAGTGTTATAGTCTGAGGCCGAACGAGTTCCGAACAAGTCGCTCGATAAGTACAAGGAGAATCCCATGCGATACTTCAAAGTTTTGCTCATTTTGCTGCTTTTGCTGACGGTTGCCTTAGCCGTCGCGCAGGACGCGGAGACGATTGTCATTCGCGGCTTCGGCAATATCAGCACCTTCAACCCGGCGATGAGCAGCGATGGCGCTTCATTCCAGGCCTTCAGCGTACTCTGGCCCAAGCCCTACGAAATAGACCCCGCGACTTCTGCGCCGATTCCCGGCTTGACCAATTGGGAGATTTCCGAGGACGGCTTGGTCTACACCTTCCACATCCAGGAGGACGCCAATTGGTCGGACGGCATGCCGATCACATCGCATGATATCAAGTTTGTCATTGATGCCATCAAGTCCGATGTCGTCGCATCGATCCAGGAGACTGAGGTACAGGCAGTCGAGGAAGTCCGAATCGTGGACGACAAGACCTACGAAGTGGTCTTGACCGGCTTGGATTGCGCCGCATTCAGCCAATTGGGCGGCGTGCGCTTTATGCCGTCGCATTTGTTCGCCGAAGATTTCAGCGACTTCGAGACGAATATGGTCTCGACAGAGCCGGTTGGCATCAGCGGCGGGCCCTACATCCTCGACGAATGGGCGCCCGATGCCTACCAGAGCTATCACGCCAATCCGGATTGGTGGGGCGGCGATGTCGGCATTCCCTACCTGATCAACCGCAACATCAAGGAACAGGCGGTGGCGCTGCAGTCGATCCAGGCGGCGGAAGTCGACTATACCTACCTGCACGGCGATCTCTTCACGCAGATAGCCGATACCAGCAACCTGCAGTGGGAGATCTTCCCGCAGATGTCGGTCAAGTTCTTCGCACTGAATTGGGTCGACCCGGAGCATCCCTCCCCGGCCTACGATGAAGACGACAATCCGGTGGAGCAGGTACCGCATCCGATTTTCAGCGATCCTGCCGTGCGTAAAGCGGTGGCGATGGGCTACAACAAGAGCGATGTCCTGGCCACCATGGGTGGCGACGATGGCGGCACGCGGCTGATCGGCGCCGTCAATCCGGCCATCGGCTGGGCGTATAACCACGACCTGGAGCCCTATCCCTACGATCCCGAGGGCGCGATGCAGCTGCTGGAAGATGCCGGCTGGGTAGATTCCGATGGCGACGGCATTCGTGAAAAAGACGGGCAGCGCCTGGAATTCACCATCTCCTACAGCGATATCCTGCTCATGTTCGAGACGCACGTTCTGGTCGCGCAGGATCAGTTGAAGGACATCGGCTTTGATGTCACGCTGGAGAAGGTCGAATGGGCCAATTACATCAGCGACATCTACCTGGGCCAGATGTACGACGCCACCTCTATGAGCAACAGCGGCGGCACCGGCGGCGCGCCTGACGCCAACGATTTCATGACGCTGATAGACAGCCGACAGGATGTGCCCGGCAGCGGCAACAACCTGGCGTCCTACGTCAATCCGGAAGTCGACGCGCTAATTGACGCGGCGCGTACGGTCCCGGGTTGCGATACGGCAGCCCGTGGCGAAATCTACCGCGAGATTCAGCGGATTGCGCACGAAGACCTTGCATACGACTGGTCCTTCGTGCCCAATATCTGGCAGACGGCTAATGCCCGCGTGGGTAGCTTCGAGCCGGCGCCATTCTGGGTCTTCTACGGCTACACGGCGGACATCCACAAGTGGACGATTGAGGGTTAACCGCTCAGTCTCACACGGCTAGAATTTGTAGGGGCGACTCTGTGAGTCGCCCCTTTTCGTTCCAAATCGACAATTGCAGAGGAAGCGGAACGCCCCTTCATATTCAGCGAGTATGACAGTTTACTGCTGATAGCGCCGCGGATCCAGCGCGTCGCGCAGGCCATCGCCGACCAGGTAGAAGCAGAGCACCGTTATCATGATCAAGATGCCCGGCGTGAAGACCAGATGCACGCCGCTTACGAAGTAGCTGCGCGAGTCGGTCAGCATATTGCCCCAGGTCGGCGTCGGCGGCTGGATGCCCACGCCCAGGTAGCTCAGGCCTGACTCGATGAGGATCAAGTTGCCGGCGATGATGGTCATCGTCACCATCACGATGGAGAAGACGTTGGGCAGGATATGCGAGATGAGGATGCGAAAGTCGGAAGCGCCCAGCGCCCGCGCCGCCAGAACGTAGTCGCGCTCCTTCAGCGACAGCACTTCCCCGCGCACCAGCCGGCTCGTCCCCACCCAGCCCAGCGCCGCCAGCACAACCACCAGCACTTCGGTCGAGGGCTCCCAAACAGCCGAGGCGATCAACAGCAAGAATAAGGGCGGTATCGCGCTAAGCGTGTTGATGGCCCAGGAAATCAAATCGTCCACCTGCCGACCGTAGTAGCCGGCGAGCAGACCCAGAGTAATGCCGATGAAGACGGTCATGACGCTGGCGAGATAGGCAATGGTCAGCGACACGCGGCCACCGTAGATCAAGCGCAGAAACTGATCCCGGCCCAACTGGTCTGTGCCCAGCGGATAGCCGCTCTCGCCGGGCTGCTTGAATTTGTCCATCACGCTGACAGCGTTGACTTCGAGGTCGAGTATGCGTTCGAAGACGATGGGCATGATAACGGCAATCAAGGTGAAAACAACGAGCACGGCGACGGCGAACATGGTCAAGCGATCGCGCAATATAAATGTGAGCGCGTCGCGCCAGAAGGACCGCGACGGTCGTTGCGATACGCCCGAGGCCAACTCCGCCACTGTGGAATCGCTCGCCATCAGCTGCTTACTCCAGTCTAATGCGCGGGTCTAGGACGACGTACATGATATCCGAGAGCAGCACCCCGACGATGTACATTAGAGATGCCATCACCACCGAGCCCATCACCACCGGATAATCGCGGGCGAACACGGCGTCGATGATGAGCTTGCCCATGCCTGGCCACGCGAAGACCTGCTCGATGATGACGGCGCCGGCCAAGACCGTGCCGATGGCTGGACCCAGAAAGGTCGCCACCGGCAGCAAACCATTACGCAGCGCGTGGCGCACCCAGATTACCTTGTCGTTCAGACCCTTGGCATAGGCCGTGCGGACATAATCTTGCTGCATGACCTCCAAGATTTGCGTCCGCGTAAAGCGCGAGAGGAAGGCGATCCAATTCAGCGACAACACAAATACCGGCAGGACCATGTGGCGCAGCGCGTCGGCCAGGTCGAAGCCGCCGCGGCGCGTGATATTCTGCATGCCGCTTATGGGCAGTAGATCCAATTGCACGCCAAACACAATAATAAGCAGAAGTCCCAGCCAAAATTGCGGCACAGCATTGCCGACAACGGAGATAATCCTGATGACCTGATCGATCCAGGTGCGGTGGAAAACAGCCGCCAACACCCCCAAGACAACGCCCGACATAAATCCAATGGCCAGGGCAGCCACGCCCAGTCGCAAGGTGGCTGGCACGCGCCGGGCGATCTGCTGCATCACCGGTCGTTTGTTCTTGATCGATTTGCCCAAGTCGCCACGCAGCAATCCATAGCGGTCGCCAGGAGTCTCGCCGACGCCGTCGCCATCGTAATCAATCAGCGTCCAATCATTGCCGATCAGCCAGTAGACGTATTGCACCAGCGGCGGCTGATCCAGACCAAGTTGGCGGCGCATGGCGTCGTTCGCTTCCGAATTGAGGTCGGGCCCCCAAGTGATCATCGCTACCGGATCGCCCGGCGCGGACAGGATAATCAGGAACGACAAGATCGTCACGCCAAAGAAGGTCGGGATCGCTTGCAGCAAGCGGCGCTGAAAATACCTGATCATATTCGGCAGGCCTGCTATTCCTGTACGAGCTTAGATTCTAACGTCTCACGGGTAAATCACCAAAACGATGAGTCAAGGAAAGGCGGATTGAAGGTCTGGACTACTGGATGTTAAGCATGTAAACCAAACGCAGTATTCGCGGCAAAATCTTTTAATGAAATCATAGCGATCCATTAAACTGTCGGAGACCTCGGTTAACAGAGCGCCACTAGACTTCCAGATGTGTGCGCACCCACCTTTGTAAGCAGTTGTGTAAGTCACTAGGAGAGTATGGTTCACATGCATAAGTTACGCCTTGCATCAATTCTGCTGGTATTCGCATTCGTCCTCGCTAGCGCCTGGGCTGACGAAGGCGGCTTGCCGGAGGTAGATCCGCTGGATTATTCGGATGGCGAGATCATTACCGCGGGCAGTTCCACGGTCTTCCCGTTGAGCGAACGCATGGCCGAGCTTTGGACGGATCTGGGCGGCGTCGCGCCGTCGATCGCCTCCATCGGGTCGGGCGCTGGTTTCGAGCGCTTCTGCGTCGAAGGCGAAACCGACATCAGCAACGCCTCCCGCGCTATCAAAGAAAGCGAGCGCGAATCCTGCGCCGAAATCGGCCGCGAACCCATCGAATTCCGCGTCGGCACCGACGCTCTGGCGGTGACCGTTTCCGCTGAGAACGATTTCGTCAGCGAAATCACCTTGGAAGAACTGGCGCTGATTTTCAGTACGGCTGATACCTGGTCCGATGTCCGCGCGGAATGGCCCGAGGAAGCGATCCAACGCTTTATACCCGGCACTGACAGCGGCACTTTCGATTACTTCGTGGAAGCGGTATTCGATGAGGATGAAGAGCCGATCCTCAGTGCCAACCCGCAGCTATCCGAGGACGACAATGTGCTGGTACAGGGCATTTCCGGCAGCCCCTACGCCGTCGGTTTCTTCGGCTATGCCTACTATATCGAGAACGACGACGTGCTCAACATTCTCAATATCGAAGGTATTGAAGCCAACGCAGAGAGCACTGACGACGGCAGCTATCCTTTGTCGCGGCCGCTGTATATCTACAGCGACGCCGGCATTATGCTGGAGAAGCCGCAGGTGAACGCCTTCATCAATTTCTACTTGACGCAAGTCAACGAAGAAGTGATTGATGTCGGCTATTTCCCGGCTTCGGAAGACGCCTTGGCCGAAGCGCTTGATGCCTGGCGGATTGCCAACGGTCTTGAGCCAATTGGAGACGCCGAGGAAGACGCGGAAGAAGAGTCGTCAGAATAGCGGAGTATAGCAACACCAACAGGAAGGGTCGTTGGCTCAGCAGCCGACGGCCTTTCTAAATTCGCGCGCTACAAACTTCAGTCATCCGATTACGACAAAGAACATATGACGCACAACCCCGAAATGGCTTCCAAGCGCCAACTTCTACCGAGAAAGTCGCATTCGCTGGGCTTGAAGCGTCGACTTAAACTCCACGAAGCCGCCATTGAGGTCAGCCTCTTCGCTTGCGGCCTGCTCTCCATCTTCATAACGATCGGCATCATCCTCGTATTGGGCAACGAATCGATATCGTTCTTCACCCGCGATCAGTGGGTGAATTCCAATCGCGCTATATTGGCCGATATCGGCGAAGACGACTCGGTCATCACGGTAGAGTCGGGCCACGCGTTAGAGGCGCTGCAGCCGGGCAGCGCCATCCGCATCGGCCAAGAGGTGATGGAGGTCGTCGATTTTCACCACAATCGCATTAATATCGACGTGCTCGGCACGGGAGGCGGATTCAAGCGCTTTTGCGCGGCCGAGGCGCAACTGGCGGAAACCGGCAAAGAGCGCCCGCAAATTGTCAATGCGAGCCGCCCGATCAAACAGTCTGAAATTGATCTTTGCGCCTCGGTAGGCATTGAGCCAATGGCGTTTCGCGTCGGAACGGATGCACTGGCGATAGTCGTCAGCGCGGACAATGATTTTGTCCGCGAGCTATCCGCCTCGGAGCTGCGGCAAGTTTTTAGCGCGGCGAAAACCTGGAAGGATGTGCGGGCCGAGTGGCCGGACGAGCCCATCGACCTCGTCATTCCCGGCCAAGACAGCGGCACCTTCGATTTCTTCGTGGATAAAGTATTCGCCGGCGACCCGTCCGCCGTGCTGGCCCGGGACCCGATTATGTCGGAAAATGACAATCAGCTGGTTGGCGCCATTACGCGCAATCCCTATAGCATCGGCTTTTTCGGATTCGCCTACTATCTGGACAACCGTGACGACCTCCAACTGCTGGCGCTGGACGGCGTGACCCCCGCTACTGAATCAGCGCGCCAGGGCGCTTACGCGCTTTCTCGCCCGCTATTTATCTACAGCGCTGCCGGCATCATGCGCGACCATCCACAGGCGGCGCAATTCGTCAGCTATTATCTGCAGCATGTGAACGACATCATCGCCGATGTCGGCTACTATCCGGCTTCGGCCGAATCCTTGGCAGAGGCGCGCAACACCTGGATGCGCGCCACGGGCGCAACTGAACTCAATCCGGCCGAGCAATCCGGCGAAATCATTACAGCGGGCAGTTCAACAGTCTCTCCGCTGACGCAGCGCATCGCTGGCGCCTTCGTCGAGGACGGCTACCTGCCCCGCCTCACGGTCAAGCGCGGCATCCGCGGAGAGAATACAATCGCGCCGCATAGCACCGGCCTGGCGCTGGAATACAATGACCGGCCCACCGTCGTCGAATTCTTCAGCAACACCAACTGGATTCCGGCCATCGGCGAGTTTGGCGTCCTGCCGCTCATCAACGCCACCTTGATGACCAGCACGATCGCTATGCTGGTGGCGTTGCCCCTGGGAATCGCCGCCGCCATCTACCTCAGCGAATACGCCTCCGATCGTGTGCGCAAGACGCTGAAACCGATATTGGAAATCCTGGCCGGCATCCCGACTGTCGTTTACGGCTACTTCGCGCTGACATTCATGACGCCGCTGCTGCGCGCCGTCTTCGGCGTTGATGTGGTCAATATCTACAACACCGGCTCGGCGGGCATCGTGGTCGGCATTCTGATCATCCCGCTGGTCAGCTCGATGAGCGAAGACGCCTTGTACGCCGTGCCCAACGCGCTGCGCGAAGCCTCCTATGGACTGGGGGCGACCAAGCTGGAGACGGTGATCAAAGTCGTGATTCCGGCGGCGCTTTCGGGCATCCTGGCGGCTTTTATCGTTGCGGCATCACGCGCCATCGGCGAGACGATGATTGTAGCCATCGCGGCCGGCGCCGGGCCGAATCTGAGCTTCAGCCCCTTTGATTCCGCCGAGACTATGACGGGCCATATCGCCCGCATTAGCGGCGGCGATCTCAGCTATGATTCCATCGACTATAACAGCATCTTCGCGATTGGCTTGACGCTCTTCGTGATGACCTTTGTTCTCAACGCGCTCAGCCGTGTCATTATCACACGCTTCCGGGAGGCCTACTGATGGATTCCGGCAGCAACAAACATTATATGCCCGGGGAAAAGGAGTTTTTCCGGCGTCTGGAAACCCGGCATCGGCGCGGACGAATCGGCCGTATATTCAACTACTTGTCCATTGGCGTCGCCGGTTTGGCCTTGGTGGCGCTATTTTTCAACGTCGCCAATCAAGCATTTGGCACGATCGGCGTGGTTAATACCATCGACCCGGAGCCCCTAACCGGCGGTCGCTCGCTGGACGAGCTGAGTAATGACGAGCTGGCGCTTATCCTGGCTGAAAATGTCGGTGGAAAGCTGCGTGTGCTAATCCGCAATACAATCAGCCAAGTCGACGCCAAACTGTTCACCAAGTCCAGCGTGGCCGAGATTGTAGCGGATCCGCAAGTTGACCCCGCGATTGCCGGCGAATTATTGAAGAATATCAGCCCGGAGCAACAGGCGGCGCTGCTGGCGGATTATGCCGATCACAGCGCACTGCGCAATCTGGTGCTTGAAGAAGTAGTCGAGCAGCAAGTGATCGCCAGCTTCCCGCTTGCCGAGGCGATTTTCAACTTCGATTCAAATAAAGCGGATATCGAAGGCCCCATCCTCGATGCCTACAAAAAGCGGGCCAACCGCGACGATGCCCAGGTAGAGATCATTCGCTTCCACAGTTGGCTGGATAGCGACTTTCTGACGACGCCTATGTCCAGCACCCCGGCGCTGGCCGGTGTGCGCACAGCGCTGGTCGGTTCGCTGGGTCTGATGGCTGTAGTTGTCCTGGCTGCGTTGCCCATCGGCGTGGGCGCGGCCATCTATCTGGAGGAGTACGCGACGCACGGCGTCGTCAACCGCCTGATCGAAACCAACGTCCGCAATCTGGCCGGGGTGCCTTCGATCATCTATGGCATGCTGGGGCTGGCGATATTTGTGCGCGCGCTGGCGCCCTTCACCAGCGGCTTGATCTTCCAGGCCAACTTTGACGCGCCGACCGTGGAAACCGCGATTGAGCGGATCGCGCCAGCATTTGACGGCGCGGTTGGCGTCGACGACGGCGTCATCAGCAGCCAGTCCGAAAGCGTCGATGCGCCAACCATAGAGCGGATCGTCAATATCTTCCTGCACTTTGGCACGCCGAGCCTGACCATGCATGGCAATTCCAGCGTTCACGACATGTCGACTTCCTTGGCAGCCGCGCTGGATATCGCTGTCGATACAGTTGAAGCGCGCGCCGACGACGAACACGACATCGAACGGCGCGGCAAATTCTACCGTTTCGATCTGCCGGCAGCGGCGCCAATCAGCAGCGAAACATACACCCAGCTGGTGGCTAGCCTGGTGAGAATCAACAGTTTCTCGCCCAACGGTCGTACGCTGATCAGCGCCGGCTTGACCCTGGTTCTCCTGATCTTGCCCATCATCATTATCAACGCGCAGGAAGCCATCCGCGCAGTGCCCTTTGCCATTCGCGAAGCGTCATTGGGCTTGGGCGCCACGCGCTGGCAGACCATCTGGAAGCAAGTGCTGCCCGCTGCCCTGCCCGGCATCATGACCGGCACGATCTTGTCCGTCTCGCGCGCTGTCGGGGAGACGGCGCCGCTGATTGTCGTGGGCGCGGCGACCTTCCTGGTGACCGACCCAAAGAGTCCCTTCTCACAGTTCACCGCCCTGCCCATTCAGATTTATCAGTGGACGGCGCGGCCTCAGGGCCAATTCGCTGATATCGCCGCGGCCGCTATCATCGTGCTGCTGGCGCTGATGCTGACGCTGAACGCCGCCGCTATCGTCCTGCGCAATCGCTACTCAATAAGGTTCTAGTTAATGGAAACTCAAGTACAAGAGCGTAGGGATACCAGGCTGGTGATCGAGTTGCAAGACTGCAGCTTCTACTACGGCAGCTTCCGCGCGGTGGCGAATGTCTCCCTGCCGATACACCAGAACAGAATCACCGCATTTATCGGTCCCTCCGGCTGCGGCAAGAGCACCGTGCTGCGCGGCATAAACCGCATGCTCGACCTGACGCCGGGCGCGCGCGTCGAGGGCGAAATCATCTATCGCGACCAGAACCTTTATGATGCCTGCGTTGATCCGGTCGAAGTGCGCCGGCGCATCGGCATGGTCTTCCAGAAGCCAAATCCCTTTCCCAAGAGCATTTACGACAACGTGGCTTACGGCCCGCGCTTGCTTGGCGTCAAGAAGAAAGCCATCCTGGACGAAATCGTCGAGAACAGTTTGCGCGGCGCCTCGCTCTGGGACGAAGTCAGCGGCGACTTGAACAAGTCGGGCCTGGCGCTATCAGGCGGGCAGCAGCAGCGGCTCTGCATCGCGCGGACTATTGCGGTCGAGCCGGACGTTATATTGATGGATGAGCCCTGTTCCGCGCTCGACCCGATTGCGACGCAGCGCATTGAAGACTTGATGAGGGACCTGCGCAAGGACTACACCATCGTTATCGTCACACACAATATGCAGCAGGCGCAGCGCGTCTCGGACTCGACCGCCTTTTTCAACATCCGCAAGACTATGGACGATGGTTGCGAAATCCGCTGGGGAGAGCTGGTCGAGTACGACGACACTGAAAAGGTCTTCGACAGCCCGGCCCAGCAGGAGACGGCGGACTATATCGCTGGGCGTTTTGGTTAATTTTCACATTACGATATAGTGGGCGACCTGATATGTCGCCCCTACATATCCTGACTTGGCGGAGGTTTTCGCTACTCCGCCGCGTCCAGCGCCGCTTGTTGCTCGGCGATCATCTCATCCGTGCAATGCAGGCTTGCCAGGATGGCGGCGTCGCTCGCCTTGTTTTCCGGCGACTTTCTCATTTCGAGCATTGCGAGCAGCATACCGTTCATTTGCGCGACCAGCGGCGAATCGCTCGGCTCTCCGCTGGGAAACAGCAGGGGAGTCCAATCAAATGAATCACCGAGAGCGGTCGACATCTGCAAGGCGGCTTGCTTGGTCTCTTCGTTTGCGCCCAGCGCATCCAACTGCAGTTCCAAAATTTGCTGCGACATCAAGAGAGAGCCGTCGCGAACGGTTAGGTCAGCCATTTCGCTCAATGCCGGCGAAACGTCTATGCCCATCTCATTCGCAATATCGACGTTGATGCCGACCGTGACGCCAGACATGCTGTGTACAGCCGTCGAAGCGAATTCCAGACTGCCGTTTAAGCGGGCATCCAGCAGCAAAGCCGTATGGGCGCCCTGCGTGTAATAGTCGAAGAAACCCGCCCCCACCGTCACACCCTGCATAACTGTGCCCGGAATCGGATAGAAGACTGGTATCTGGTTCTCTTTGGCGACCGCTACGACAATGGGCAGACCGCTGCCGACGGTGAAGTCCATAGGCAGTATGATCGCCTCGACGTCTTTGTTGGCCAAACCTTGAGTGGCGGCGCGCAAATCGCTGACGCTGGCAATGGCGGTGACTTCGACCTCAATGCCCTGCGCGTCTCCAATCTCCTGGATTCTCTCCGCGCCATAGGTCCCGCCCGCGTCAGTCAATGTATGGATCACGCCAACCCGCTCCAGATCCGGGTTCTGCAGCAGGAACACCCCAAAAGCCTCTTCGTAGGGCGGACTGTACTCCGACCCGGTTACATGAGCCGGTTTGAGGCAAGAAGCGTCAATGATCCCGAATTTCGCGGGGTTGTAGACGTTATGGAACAAGACCGGGGTCGGCTCGTCTTGATCCAACGTGATGCCGCTAGCGGTTTGCGTGACCGGCGCCCCGGACGTAATCAATAATTCCGCGCCGCGGTCCAGCGCGTCTTCAACCATGAAGTTGACCGTGGGCAGGTCGAAGTTCGCCGCCCCCCAAATGATGTTTATATTCTCGCCTTCAAGGTTTTGCCCGGCGTTCAGCAGCGTGCGTTCCTCCGTGTTGATCCATTCGTAGACTTGTAACGTATCCAGCAAGCCTCGTTCCACTATCGGGTCGGAGATGTATGGACCATATCGAAGAATCGCGACAGTCGGGTTGTCATTGTCTTGCGCGCTCGACATCGGCGCGAGCAGCGAGGCAGCCAGCAAAATGAGCAACAAGTACTTACGCATTAGAATCCTCCAAGTCAAATCGTTCATAACTAAAATGTAGCAAGCTTATGCGCGCAATTATAGTGGCAGGTAAAACTCGCCCGCCATTCAAATGCAAAGTTCCGGCGGACTGGCGATTATGCGCTCTCCGCGTCCAGCGCCGCTTGCTGCTCAGCGATCATTTCGTCCGTGCATTGCAGGCTTTCCAGCAGCGCCAGGTCCGCATCCAGTCGATCCTCAAGCGGGATGACGCCCCCCGCCGCGCGATGGCTTGGCGCAGCGCAGGCGAGGCGCTGACAGTGCGCCCGGCGCGATAAACGGCGTCGGCGCGCTGCATTAACGATTCAGCCACTGCCACACCCTGCTCATCAGCCGAATCCATATTGATGCCAATCCCCTTCCCAGTGGCGATATTTATCGCGGTAGTGGCGACATCCAGATCGCCATTGAGATAATTGGCCAGCAAAACGCCAACGCTCAAGCCGGTTTCGTAATAGCGGGAATAGCCAGCGCCCAGGCTCGGGTAGAAGACGGGTATGCCGTTCTCGTTCGCTACGGTGACGACGATGGGCAACCCTTGGGTGGTAATGCTATCCACCGGCAACAGGATGGCCTGCGCTCCATCGTTGACCAGCGCGTTGGCGGCCGGCCGCAGATCAGAAACGCTGACCACACCGACCGTATCCGCCACAATTTCTTGCGCGGCGGCGATGGCGGCGATCTCGGCAGCGCCCTGCGTCCCGCTGGCTTCCGTCGTGCTGTGGATGATGCCGATGCGCTCCATGTCCGGGTCTTGTTCCAGCAGCGCTTCAAATACGAATTCGTAAGATGTTATGATCTCCGTACCCGTAACATAAGCCGGCTTGATGCAGGCGCTGGACGCGATGCCCGCTTCATAGGGATATTGAACGCCGGAAAAGAGGACCGGCGGCGGCTCTTCCATGTCGAGCGTGAGGTTTACCGCGCTCAAAGTGACAGGTGTGCCGAAAGTGATCAGGACATCGGCGCCAGCATCCAGCGCCCGCTCGATCATCGCCCCAATATTGCTGAATTCAAACCCGGCGCGGCCAGCAGAAGCAGCAGCAAGAATGCAGGCAGAAATCTACTCATCACAATACCTTCCCATTGGAACCCGCCAAGAATGGTTGCCTCTATTATACCAACTGTCGCTCCCGCCTGTAAATTAGGCCGACAGACCAAACTGCCGCAGGCGGGCGCATGGGACTGTCAGCAGGTTATCTATAGGATTGCCAAATAATCTGCGTCATAATGTTACCGGATCCGGCAAGCAGAAAGAGGGCGGATTGGCCGATATCAAGCGGATTGGCGTACTGGCGCATCCCTCGCGCCCGGATACGCATCCGGTGGCGCGCGAGATTGCGGCGACCCTCTGCCAGCGCGGCATCGACAACTGGGTCCAGGCCGTCTGGGATGAAGACAGCGTGGCGCGCGATGTCGCCTGCTCCGATGTGGTGATGGCGATCGGCGGCGATGGCGCGATGCTGCGGGCTGCTCGCGTTTGCGCCGAGCATGAGGTGCCAGTGCTGGGCGTCAACATGGGCTGGCTCGGTTTCCTCACCGAGATTGAAAGACCGGAAGATTGTGTGGCCGGGCTGGACAAGCTATTGGCCGGTGATTACTGGATCGAGCAGCGCATGATGCTGCAAGCCACGGTGCTGCAAGACAAGCAGCGCGTGGTCGGCGCCTTCCGCGCGCTCAACGATGTGGTCGTCAGCGGCAGCGTCTTTGGACGGATGGTGCAGATCGCCGCCTACATCGACAAGCATTGGGCGACCACCTACAACGCCGACGCGTTGATTCTGTCGACGCCAACCGGTTCGACGGCTTACGCGCTATCGACCGGCGGGCCGATTCTTCCACCCGAATTGCGCAATATTCTGCTGGCGCCGATGGCGCCCCACCTGAGCATGGACCGCCCGATTGTGCTTTCGCGCGGCGCAGTCGTCGATATCGAGCCGACGCGCGAGAACCGACACCCGGTGGTCCTCACGATTGACGGCAAAGTGGAGGCCGAATTAGAGGAGAATCAGCATATCTGCGTCACCTCCGCCGAGCCGGTAAGCCGCTTCATTCGCCTGCGAGAACGCAACTATTTCTACCGCTCGCTGCTGGATCGCATGGAGCCGCGCATCAACCGCCACGGTCCGCGCCGGATGACCTTTGAAGAATGAGCCGCAACTGCGGTTGCGCTGTCACCCCTCCCTGATGATTCGGGGAGGGGCCAGGGGTGGGGTAGACTTATGGAGGCCAGCATGGAAGACAATATCGGCAATGCGGCGCTCGAGGGCGATGTGCATTACTGCGCCGTCCATCCCGAGCGCGACACCGAGCTTCGCTGCAACCGTTGCGAACGCTATATGTGCGTCGACTGCGCCAAACGCACGCCTGTCGGTTATACCTGTCGCGAGTGTGTACGCGGCCACGAAAATAAATTCTACCAAGGCACAATAATCGACTACGTCCTGGTCGCTGCCGTTTCCGCTGTGGGCGGCGCGCTGACCGTCTTTGTCACTGCCTTGGCTGGCGGATTTCTGCTCATCGGTTTCATCATCGCGCCGGCTATCGGTGGCGCCACGGCGCAACTGGCTCTGCAGGCCAGCGGTCGCCGCCGGGGACGCCACAGCGGTTACGTCAGCGCTGGCGCCTTGCTCTTGGGGGGCATCGCCGCCGCGATTTTCCTGACCGGCACGGTGGGTCTATTCATGCTGATATATCTGGCGCTGGCGGCTTCCGCCTCCTTTGCGCGTTTCAAGATGACCGTCTAGACGCTTCAGTCTTATTATGCTCGAAGAACTTCGCATCCAGAATTTCGCGGTCATCGACCGGCTCGAGCTGCAATTCGGCGCCGGCTTCAACGTCATCACCGGCGAGACGGGCGCGGGAAAATCGATCCTGATTGACGCGGTGGAATTGCTGCTGGGAGGGCGCGCCGACACGGCCGTCGTGCGGGCCGGCAGCGACCGCAGCCGCGTCGAAGGCGTCATCAAGCTGGACGCGCGCGCGCGGCTGGGCGTGATGGCGGTGCTGGAGCGCGAAGACCTGCTCGACGCCGACGAACCCGATTACCTCACGCTCATGCGCGAAGTCCGGCTGCGCGGACGCTCCTCAGCGCGCATCAACGGCATCGCGGTGCGCAGCGAAATCCTCAGTGAAGTGGGTCGCGAGCTCTTCGATATTCACGGCCAAAGCCAGCACCTGTCGCTTTTTCGACCGCGCCATCACATCGACTTGCTGGACCGCTTCGCCGATCTGCTTGATGTGCGCGCTGGACTTGCGCAAATGGTGGGCGAGCTTTCGGTCGTGCACACGGAAATGCGCCGACTGCGCGATAACGAAGCAGCGCTGCGCCGCCGCGCCGACCTGCTGCGGCATGAGTTGGAGGAGATCAGCGCCGCAGAACTGGACCCGACCGAAGAAGACAAGCTGTCGGCCGAGCGCAATCGCTTGGCGAACAGCGAGCAGCTGGCGACCCTGGCGGCCGAAGCGGCGCGTTTGCTCAACGGCGACGAGAGCGCTCAGGCAGCCCCGGCCGTCGATGGACTGATGGGCGTGGCGGCCGCGCTGGCGAAATTAGCGCAGATCGACCCGGCCATGGCCGAAGACTATGCCCTGGCCGAGAGTATGGCGCAGCAAGCGCAAGAGCTGGCTTTGACGCTCAGCCGCTACGCCAGCGATGTCGAGTTCGACCCCTATCGCCTGGATGAACTGGAAGAGCGCTTGGAACTGATAGCATCGCTCAAACGCCGCTTCCGCGCCGATAGCATAGCCGGATTGCTGACTTACGCGGATCGCGCGACGGCGGAATTAGCCGGCATCGACGACAGCGATGAGCGGCTGGGCAAGCTGAGCCGCCGTGCTGACGAGCTCTTGCGCCAGATCGGCGATATCAGCGCGCGCTTGAGCCGGGCGCGGACGGAGGCCGGCGAGGCGCTCAGCCGGCAGGTGGTGCGCGAGCTGGGCGATTTGCGCATGGAACGCACGCGCTTTGAAGTGCTGCTGCAGCAAGCGGAGCACCCGGCTGGCTGCATCGTGGGCGAGCGGCGCTACAAGTTCGACGCCAAAGGCATGGATGATGTCGAGTTCATGCTGAGCGCTAATCCGGGCGAGCCGCTGCGCCCATTGGCCAAGGTGGCCTCCGGCGGCGAGGCGGCGCGGATCATGCTGGCGCTGAAGCGCGTGCTGACGGCGGCCGATCAGACGCCCATCCTGATATTCGACGAGGTCGATCAAGGCATCGGCGGGCGCATCGGCGCGGTGGTGGGCGAGAAACTTTGGTCGCTTACGGGCCAGCATCAAGTGCTCTGCGTCACTCATTTGCCGCAACTGGCCAGCTTCGCCGATGCGCATTTTCAGGTGCAGAAGGCGCTGGACGACGAGCGGGCGGCGACGCGAATCCGCTCGCTGGTCGATGAGGGCGAGCGCGTGGCCGAGCTGGCGGCGATGCTGGGCGCGGCGGGCGACGCCGGCCGGCAGTCCGCGCGGGAGATTCTGGCGGCCGCGCGGCGTGTGAAGGGGGCGTAGCGGCGAGCCGATGGATCGCCCACGTTTGATATATGGCTGTGATAGAATTGGCGGAGGATATACATAAAGGGTAGGGATATGCCATCTCTAAGTACAATCATTGGGCAAGTAGAATTGCATAAGCTAACCTTGCCGAAATTCCAGCGAGGCTTTGTTTGGAATCGCACTCAAATTCGAGAGTTGTTCTGGTCGCTGTACCACGGATATCCGATTGGCAGCTTCCTGGTATGGGAGACAGCTTCCGATACTTTCTTACTTGACGGACAGCAACGCATTACATCACTTTTTGGCGTTATTCGTGGCGAGCTGCCGAAGTTTTCGGATGGCGACCTCGATTCATTCTTAAATCTCTATTTCAATGTAGAAACAGAAGAATTTGAGTTTTATGGCATAACCAAGATGCAACACAATCCGCGCTGGATTTCAGTTACGGAAGCAATGCAAGAGGGGACAAAAACGCTAAAGCCACTCACTAACGATCCGAAATATGATCAATTCGTAGACCGAGTGAATCGATTCACACTTATGAAGGGAAGAGATTTCCACGTTGAGACTATTAGCGGTTCGGACTGGACACTGGACGAAGTCGTTCGCATATTCAACCAGATCAACAGCGGAGGCACAAAATTAACACAAGGCGATTTAGCCATGGCCAAAATCAGTGTGTATTGGCCCCAAGCTCGAGAAGTGATGAGAGAACATTTAAACATATGGAAGAACCAAGGCTATCAGTTCAAACATGATTGGCTGTTGCGATGTATGAATGCACTTTTAACAGATCACTCGCAGTTTGATGAACTTTCCAAACACGGTTTCACGGCAACAGATTTACAGAACGCCTTAAACCAAGTCAAAGAATATGTCGATTTTGCACTTACACTCATCTCATCGAGATTAGGCTTGGTAGACACTTCTGTATTTCGTAGTCCTAATTCAATACCTGCGATTATCCGCTTTTTGCATAACTCACCCACATTCCCAGAGTCCCGGCAATTGGACCGACTGCTTTATTGGTATGTTTGCACGTTGATATGGGGTCGCTATTCTACATCTGTGGAATCTCGAATGAGGCAGGATCTGCTGGCTGTAGTTGAAAATAAAGATCCTGTCGACGCACTGATAGAGCGACTCAGACAAACTCGCGGACACTTGCGGGTAGAACCACAGGACTTTGATGTAGCAGAAGCGAGAAGTCGCATTTTCCCTTTGCTTTACCTATTGTCCCGCGTAAATGATGTACCCGATTTCTGCTCTGGCTTGAAACTAAGTAAAGCTAATTTGGGTAAGCTGGGCATGCTGCAACGCCATCATATATTTCCCAAAGCGTATCTCAGAAAGCACGGTATCACAAATCGATACGAAACAAATGCTCTAGCAAACTTTACTTGGCTCACCATGCCATGCAATACAAAAATTGGCCCAACGCCACCCGAAGAATACTTCCCGCATTACGAAGCCATGCACCCCGGCGTCCTAGCCTCACACTGGATTCCTATGGACGAGCAGTTGTGGAGAATCGAAAACTATCACGAATTTCTTGCCGTCCGACGCGAACTGCTGGCTGCGGCCGCTAACGAATTTCTCGACAAGCTTCTGCATGGCGATATGCCCGAAGGCGAAACGATACCAATCAGCCACAATCAGTTTGAAAGCCCCCGCCCCGTCAGCGTTGCCAGCGACGAAGAAGAAGCAACACTGCAAGCGGCGATGGACTGGATGGAGAGCAAAGGCCTGCCACGCGGAGAATATGGTTTTGAGCTGGTCACTGCCGACGGCGAACTGTTGACGACACTCGACTTGGCTTGGCCACGCGGCATTCAAGAGGGCATGACGCGCCAAGCAGCGCTACTCATCAACGAGAGCGAGGAAACACGTAACATTGCAGAAGATTATGACTTCAAGTGTTTCACTTCGCTGGCCGGATTGCAGCTTTATGTGCGTGACGAAATTCTGGGCGAGCGCGAACCAGTGTAAGATTCCCCGCCAGCCGCTCGTCCAGTAGCTATAAGACAAGCACCTGGAGACCACGCCATGTCCAACTCCCATGATGGCGACCAACTGGAGAGACTCTTCGATTTCATCGAAAACGCGCCCGCCGATGAAGCGCTGATCAAGATGGACTGCAACGACTGCTGCGAGAAGATCACGCAACTGGCGGAGCAAGTGGCCAATGGCGCGGATCTGAACGAAATCTGGCCCGAGATGCAGAAGTTCATGAATTACTGGGGTGATTGCCGCGAGGAATTTGAAGCGCTGGTGGCGGTCATTCAACAAGAGCGCGCCCACGAAGGCTTCGACTTTGCGGGGATGACGCCCCCACCCCAAACCCCTCCCCCATAAAGAGGGTGGGGCTTCAATTATCAGAATATGAGGCAACAGATGAAAAAGGAACGTGTAGTCATTATCGGATCGGGACCGGCAGGCTTGACCGCCGCTCTCTATACTGCCCGCGCGCAGCTGGCGCCGGTTGTCATTGCCGGGGCTCAACTGGGCGGCCAGGTGGCCATCACCCACGAAATCGAAAATTATCCCGGCTTTCCCGACGGCTTGAGCGGGCCTGAATTGGTCGAGCGCATGAAGGAACATGCCGAGAACTTCGGCGCCAAGGTGGAATTCGACCTGGTAGAGAGCGTCGACTTCAGCGGCGGCTCGCCTTTCCGGGTGAAGACTATGGGCGAAGAATACCTGGCCGACGCTGTGATCGTCACCATCGGCGCTGATCCGCGCAAGCTGGGCGTGCCCGGCGAAGAGGAGTATATCGGCGCGGGCGTCAGTTACTGCGGCACTTGCGACGGCTTCTTCTTCCGCGGCAAGGATATCGTGGTAGTCGGCGGCGGAGACTCAGCACTGGAGGAAGGCATCTTCCTGACGCGCTTCGCCACCAGCGTCAACATCATCCATCGGCGCGACGAATTGCGCGCCGGCGTGCAATTGCATCAGCGCGCCTTCAATAACGACAAGATCAGCTTCACCTGGAATTCGATGGTGGAAGAGATCATCGGGGGCGATGGCGGGGGCGTCAGCGCCGTGCGCTTGAAGAACCGCGTCACGGGTGAAGAGACTGTCGAGCCCACCGAAGGCGTCTTCATCTTCATCGGTCACGATCCCAACAACGCCGTCTTTGGCGACCAGATCGCCCTGAACGAGAATGGCTACATCATCACCGACCAGCGCTATCGCACCAATGTCGAGGGCGTTTTCGCCGCCGGCGAGATCCAAGACGAGATTTGGCGGCAGGTCGCCACTTCCGTTGGCCAAGGCACATCGGCGGCCATGGCGGCCATCCAGTGGCTTGAGGCGAACGAGGAGACGCTGCAAGAACTAGACGCGGCGCCCGTCGCCAGCTGAGAGGCGCAAGTTGAGTCAGTCGCTCGGCGGTGTAGCACTGTCGCGTGTATTCAATATGCCAAGTCCCCGCTCAAAATTAGCAACACGTAGGGGCGACACGGTGTGTCGCCCATGAATTTCACCTATATGGTTTGGGCAATATACAAACTCGCGTAGCCACTTATCGTCAATCGCCCCTGCCGATTAGAGTCCAAAGAAAACTAATTGATGCGATTGTGATGCATTCATGCCCATTAGTGGCTGGAATCTATCGCCGAATTGTGTATACTAATGCGGTTGCCAAAGCATGGCTGTCGCGCAACGCTAACGTGAGATTGACCGACCTCCGCGGCCGCTACTTGCAGTTCGAGAAAGGTTCATCGTGCGTCTACTATTTCTAATGCTGTTTGCAGCGCTCTTGCTGACAAGCTGCGCCTCGCAAGCGACCTTCGGCGATGCCATTACCCAGGGCGAGCCGACTGCCATTCCCACACCTGTTGTGCCCAGCAAACCAGTCTACCAGGTGGAGCGCGGCAAGATCGTCTATGAGCGCCGTTTCTTCGGGCGGATCGCGCCGGTCGTCACCGAAGAGTTCGGCTTTGCAATTGATGGCCGTGTGCTGGAAAGATTTGTTGATGCCGGCGTGGATGTCGTCGAGGGCGAAGTCCTGGCGCAACTCAATACCGCTGCCCTGGAGCATCAACTGCTGGCGGCGGAAGAGGAGCTGGCCATCGCCACGTCGATCTTCGAGAGCGCCGACAATCAGGTGCGCTTCGACAGTCGGCGCGCCGCGCTCAACTTGCAGATGGCGCAACTGCAACTGGACCACGCCATTGCCAACGCTGCTGACCCGCCGACCGGCGATGATGAGCTCAACATCAGCCTGCTCACGATTCAGCGTGATCTGGTGCAAGTGGCCATCGACGAGCTCTCGGACGGCGTCGACCCGCAGTTGCGCTTCGACGTGACGCGGGCGCAGAAACGCGTCGACGAAATCAATGCCGCCATCGCCAACGCATCGCTGGTGTCGCCGATGACGGGCCGCCTGATCTATTTCACGCCTGATCCCGGCGACCCTGTGATCGCCTATGAGCCCATTGCCGTCGTGGCCGATTTAAGCGTCCTGGAAATCACCGACGAAATGAACGCCGAGGACTTGAACGAGTTGGCGGAAGGCATGCCGCTGTCGATCAAGCGCGCCAGCCTGCCGGGCAATGTCTACAGCGGCGCCATCGCCAGTTTGCCAGCGCCCTATGGCTTGGCCACGGACGGCTACGTGCATGTGGCTTTTGACGAGCAGCCGGCGGCCGACGAATTCAAAGTCGGCGACCGTATGAATTTCACCGTACTGATTGAAGAGCGCGATGATGTGCTCTGGCTGCCCTCATCGGCCATCCGCCAATTCAGCGGGCGCAACTTCATCGTGGTGCAGAATGAAGGCCTACAGCAGCGCGTGGACGTGCGCCTCGGCCTGGAAGGCGACGGGCGCGTCGAGATACTCGAAGGCGCCGAAGAGAATCAAACGGTCATCGGCCCATGAAACGGAGCGCCCTGCGAACCCGCGCCATCTTCGCCGTCGCGGTCAAAAGACTGCTGGCGCAGCCGCTGCTTTCCCTGGCCACGCTCGTTGGCCTGACCGTCGCCGTCGCCCTCGTGCTCACCATCCCCATCTATTCGGAGTCGGTCGCCTTTCGTGTGCTGACCGAGCGGCTGACTGAAGGTCCCGACCGCATCAACCGCCCGCCCTTCTCGTTCCTTTTCAGCTACATCGGCTCCTGGAACGAGCCTGTGAATCTGGAAGCCACCGAAGAGCTTGACAAGTATCTACGGGAAAAAGGCGGCGACGAACTCGGCTTGGAGCGCACGTTGATTGTGCGCCATTTGGAAACGCAAAATTTGCGCCTGTATCCATCCGGCGAGACCAATTACCGCGACGAAAGCCGCTCCATCGACTACGTTAGCTTTGGCACTACGGAAAACATTGCAGCACAGGTTGAGGTGGTCGAAGGCAGCCTGCCCGCGCCAGCCGAGCCGGTGGCCGACAGCGTCGTCGATGTCATGATTCACGAAGACTTCGCCTCCGAATACGGCATCCAGGCGGGTGAGTTCTACTCCGGTTACAATTGGCGGCTGGACGCGAGCGACCCGATGCAGATCACGACCATTCGCATCGCCGGCGTCTGGCGCCCCCGCGACGAAGAATCGGAATACTGGTTCTACCGCCCCAATGTCTTTGAAGACATCTTGCTCGTCAATGACGAGACCTTCCGCACGCGCCTGGCGCCTTTCACCGAGTCGGAGGTTAACCTGGCGGTCTGGTATCTCGTCACCGATGGCAGCAAGGTCAATACCAGCCGCGTCGACGAGCTGATCCGCCGCCACAACGACACCGAGAAAATCGCCGATCAATACCTGCCGGGCACCTACATCCAAGCCTCGCCGGTCGAGGAGCTGCAGCCCTATCGCCGGGTCGTCGTCGTTCTGACGTTGACGCTCACGGTCTTCAGCATTCCCATCGTCGCCCTGCTGATCGTCTTTCTGATCATGCTGGTCGGGTTGGTGGTTGATGGGCAGCGCAACGAGACGGCCGTATTGCGCAGCCGCGGCGCTTCGGCCTTCCAAGTGGTCGGTTTAACCACGGTGGAAGGCGCCATCATGGGTGTGATAGCGCTGGTCGTTGGCGGCTTGCTAGCGCTGGCTTTTACCCAGCTCATCGGCACCACCCGCAGCTTCATGGATTTCCGCTGGGGGCACCCCTTCATCGTTTCCGTGCCGCCCACCATCGGCTCAACTGTTGTCCTGGCGCTGGTCTTCACCATTTTTATCCGCGTCGTGCCCACTATCGGCGCTGCCCGCCACACCATCATCAGCTACAAAATGGATAAATCGCGCTTGCTTGAGAAGCCTTTGTGGCAGAAGCTGGGCGTGGACATCCTGCTGCTGGCGCTGATCGGTTATTTCTATTACCAAATCGTGCAGCAGGGCGCTCTGATTGATGTCGAAGGCGGCGCGCGCAATATTGAAGACGCCTACGATCAGCCTTTTGTCTTTCTGCTGCCGCCGCTGACGATCTTCGCGTTGACCCTGTTCATCTTGCGTTTTCTGCCGCCGGTTCTGCGGGCTCTGGCCTGGCTGATACAGTGGACCAATAATGTCGGCTTGCTGATCGTTACGCGGCAGCTTGAGCGGGCGCCCGGCGCCTACTATCTGCCGCTGATCCTGCTGATCTGCACCATCAGCCTGGGCATCTATACGTCTTCATTCGCCCGCACCATCGACCGCTACCTGTACGAACAGCAATTTTATCGCGTGTCGGCGGATGTATCTATACGCGTATTCAGCCAAAACCCAAGCGCCATTCCCGGAGGAGGCGGCGGAAACGAGGCGCCGCCCGCCTATATGCACATCTCCGAATTCACCTCGATGCCGCATGTAGAAGGCGCCACGCGCATCGGCGAGTACACGGCCAAAGCGCGCTTGACATCCGGCAGCGTCGAGGGGCGTTTCGTCGGCATCGACCGGGCGGACTTGGGTCCGGTCATTTTCTGGCGGCCCGACTTCGCGCCGATTCGACTGGGTTACCTGACGAATGCGCTGGCGCTGCAACAAGACGCGGTAGTCGTCTCGCGCTCCTTCATGGAGGAACGAGCGCTGGACATCGGCGACCTGTTGGAAGTGGATGTGCGCAGCGCTGGCGAGGTATACAAGATCAACTTGCAGATCGTTGGCGCGCTGGATTACTTCCCGCGCTGGTATCCCGACGATGACGGCGCCCTCTTCGTGGGCAATCTCGATTATCTCTTCGAGCAAGCGCAGCTGGAGCTGGCGCATCGTGTTATCGCCCGCATCGGCCCGGATTTCGACGAGCGCCAATTCACCCGCGGCTTGTTTGATCGCGGCGCCGCCGGCGTCTTGCTGGAAGAGCCGGGAACCCGAATCGACCGCGAGCAGTCGCGGCCCGAGCGTCAGGGTCTGTTTGGCCTGCTCTCCATCGGCTTCCTTACGTCGTCGATCGCCACCATGATCGGCTTCCTGCTCTATACCGTATTCTCCTATCGGCGGCGCTACGTCGAGTTGGGGATCCTGCGGGCGATAGGCCTGTCGCAGCGCTCAATGATCTTGTCCGTAGCCTGGGAACTGGGCCTCTTGATTGTAATGGGCTTGGCGATTGGCTTGGGCATCGGCGTGCTGGTCAGCGTGCTCTACATACCCTTCATGCAATTTGTCAGCAGCCTGGAGGGCACGGTGCCCCCCTATGTGGTGACGATGGCCTGGAGCGAAATCGCGCAAATCGTGGCGCTATTCATGGCCACCTTCGCGCTGATCATGGTAATCCTGCTCGTGATCCTGCGGCGCATGCGCATCTTCCAAGCGGTCAAGCTCGGCGAGACGATCTAGCGTTGCTTCACCCTTAAGCGCCCCCACCCTACGCTCCCTCCCCCATAAAGAGGGAGGGATCTGTTCATCTAGCAGCACATGTCTGGGAGGCTTAGCTCCCCTTCCCTCCTTGTGGGGGAAGGGGTTGGTTGGGGGATGGGGGTAATGCTACCCGCCGTACTGCGCGTCGTAAGCCTCTTGATAAATCTCGGCCATGCGGTTGACGCCCAGGCTTTCGAGTGTGGCCACGAAGTTGTCCCAGCCCGCGTCGAGGTCTTGCCGGCCCAGTACAAATTCAGCCGTCATCTGCGCCACGAAGTCGGTGATGGACAAGCGCAATTCCGTGACCTCAGCGGCTTGCGCGGTAGTCATCGCCAGCGGCGGAATCAGATCTTCGATGTCGCGGGCGTAAGGCTCATAAGCGACACGGGTCTCCTCCAGCAGCACGACTTCCAGGCCGCCGGCATCATCACGCCGGACCTCGCCCAAACGCAGGTGATTGGGGCGGTAGCTCGGTCCGCGCTGTGCCCAATGGACATTTTGCAGCGAACCAAAAGTCGACAAGCGTCGCCAGATTGCTTCAAACTCGTCGCCGCCCAGCGCGCCTTCGCCTTCTTCCGCCCAGCGCCACTGCCCGTCTTCTCCTTCTGCCGCTTCCCATAGCGGGATGCCGAAGACCGAGCGCAAGGTCGTCTCGCGGTCGTACAAGCCATCGCACCACTTAAATGCGGCCACCGGATGTTCCGTCTGGCTGTTGATGGTGCATTGCCCTGAGCCGACGCCCCAGGGATTAAAAGGCGCCTGACGCAGCCCGGTCGGGCCTTCCAGTGACGGCACCGCGACGTATTTCTTCCAGCGGTCGCCGCCGATATTAGCGAAGTTTGGATGCGCGCCGGAAATGACGACGCCGATCGTGGGCGCATCGCCGCCCTCGACTTGCTGCTTGATCTGGTCCATCGGCTGGGTGAAGCTTTCCTCGCCGAAGAGACCGGCGCTAAATAGCCGCCTCAGATAGCGCAAGCCTTCGCGGTAACCCTCGCTGGTGACGTTTTGTGTTATGACGCCGTCATTTTGCTCGAAGAAGCGATTCTGCCCCGCGAATTCACTCAAGACGAAGGGATTCATCAAGAAGCCGTCGATGTTGCCGTTCCAGCCCGTCGTCGCGGCCGCCAGCGGAATCTCATCGTTGGGGTCGCCATTGCCATTGGCATCCTGCTCCTTGAACGCGGTCAGGACGTCAACGAACTCCTCGGTGGTCTGCGGCACGTCCATGCCGACAGCTTCCAGCCAGTCGGAGTTGATCCAGGCGCGCTGCGAGTAGAAGCAGTGGTAGCATTCGTTGACTTGCGGCAGACCGTAAATTTCGCCATCAGGCGAGGTGATCAGCGGGCGTACCTGCGGCGAGCCGGCGAAGACATCGTGGATATAGTGGCCCTGCTCTTCGATCAAATCGTTGAGCGGCAGGAACAAGCCCTGTGGACCAAAGAGCGCCAGGGTCGACGGATCGACGTTGAAGCCGACGATGATATCCGGCAGATCGCCGCTGGCGATGGTCAGGTTGAGCACTTCCTGCCATTCATTGGGCGGCCCAATATCGAAGTTGAGGTTGATGCCGGTGCGCTCGCTATACCACTCGGTGAAGGTATTGGTATTGAAGTCTTCCACAATCGCGTGTCCCAACATCAGGATGTCCAGGGTGATAGGCTCATCTACAATGGGGAACTCCCCCGGGCCCGATACCATTTCTTGTCCGGATGCGGTCAAGGGCAGCGCCAATACCAGTACAAAAAGCGCCAGCGCGAGTATTCTCTTACTCATGTCATTTCCTCTCTGGTCTAACCTGCTAAGGATGAATAGCGGACGGAATCATTCGATAGCCGAGCTCCTTTCGGTATCGCGCATTTCGCTTATTTTACCGAGCCAAGCGTCATGCCTCTGACGAAATGCTTTTGCACGAAGGGATAGAGTAGCATGACAGGGATGCTGGCTACGACAATCAGCGAATACTTCAGCAGATCGCGCAAGCCCTCGCGCGCCACCAGGTCTTCGATATCAACCAGCATTGATGCGTCAATTGAGTTCTGGATCAAGATTTCGCGCAGTACGAGTTGCAGCGGGTACAGTTCCTGATCTTTCAGATAAATCAACGCTTGAAAATAGGTATTCCAGTGCGTGTTGATAGCATAGAAGAGCGCCAGCACCGCGATGATCGGGCGCGCCAAGGGCAGGATGATGCTGCGGAAAATACGGAAGTCGTTGGCGCCGTCTATGCGCGCCGCTTCGTGTAACTCGGGCGGTATCGTCGTGCGGAAGAAAGTGATGGCGATCAACAGATTGAAAGGCCCGATGCCGGTCGGCAAGATCATCGCCCAGCGCGTATTAAGCATGCCCAGATCGCGCACGACAATATAGGTGGGAATCAAGCCGCCACTGAAGAGCATGGTGAAGACGAACAGAAAGGTGATGAAGCGCCGCCCCACCAAATCCTGCCGCGACAGGGGGTAGGCCGCGATGATGGTCATCGTCACATTAAAGAGTGTGCCGAAGAATGTATAAAAGAGCGAATTGGCGAAGCCATTCCAAACTTTATTGTGCTCGAAGATGGTCTCGTATCCCAACAGGCTGAAATCGACGGGCCACAAGGTAACCTTGCCAGCGATCACCGCTTGCGGGGAACTGAAGGAGGCGGCGACAATAAATATCAAAGGCAGCAGGATGATGACGGTGATGATCGACAGAAAGGCTGTGTTGCCCATCATGAAGATGCGGTCAAAGGACGATTCATTGACCTTGTTGATATTGCTCTCGTAGCTCGTCATGGAGGCCATCAGCAATTCCCTTACCAGAGGCCGTTATCAGTCAAGCGGCGCGCGGCGTGATTGACCGTGATCATCAACAGCAATCCGACCAGTCCCTTCAATAGACCGATCGCCGTTGAGTACGAGAAATCCAGAATCGGCGACAGCAAGCCGACCTTATACACATAGGTATTGATGACTTCGGCCACGCCAAGGTTCAGCGGGCTCTGCATCAAATAGACTTTTTCGAAGTCGCTTTCCAACACCCGCCCCGTGGACAAGACCAGCAGGACCATTGCCACCGGCATCAAGCCTGGAATGTCAATATAACGAATGCGCTGAAGGCGGTTGGCGCCATCGACGACAGCCGCTTCATGCAGAGAGGGATCGATGGTCGCCAGCACAGCCAGGTAAATGATCGCGTTGAATCCCATGTGCTGCCAGACGCCTGACCAGACGAAGATATGGCGAAACATGCCCGGATCTCCCATCCAATTTGGCGGGGATTGCCCCAGCAGATTCGCCAGCGACGCGGTATAGCCGACGCGCGGATGCAAAAATTGGAAGAGCATGCCCACGATGACCACCGTCGAGATGAAGTAGGGCGCGAAGGTGGTCATCTGCACGCTGCTGCGGAACAGGCGCGTTCTAACCTGGTTCATGCTCAGCGCCAGAATAATCGGGATGGGGAAGACGAGCAAGGAATAGAAGCTGAGCACGACCGTATTGACGATGACCGGCTCAAACTTGGGGGAGTTGAAGAAGCGCTCAAAGTTGGCCAGGCCCACCCAGGGACTGCCCTCAACGCCCAAGATCGGCGAATACTGCCGAAAGGCGATCTGCGCGCCGTACATCGGGGCATAGCGGAAGATGATCAGCCAGGCGACTGGCAGAATCAGCAGGACGTACAACTGCCAATTGCGGCGGATGCGCAGCCAGAATTTGCCGCGTTGCGCTTTGGATACCATAAGCTACAGGATCTACAACTCAGTAGTGTACGGCGCGAGTATATCACGCCCGCCCTGGCTTGTCTAAGATTTAATCGGTTACGCGGGCGAAATCTCGCGGTTCTGTCAGGCTGGCGAAGCGGCCGGCCGCGCGTCGAAAAGCCGGAAACCGGCAATCACGATGCAGACGCCGATACTGCAAGCCAGCGCGCAGACCACAAAGAAGACGTTGGGTCCCAGATTGTCAAAGACCCAGCCAAAGAGCGACCCGGTCAAAAGCAGCGATACGCTGGGCATCGTCACCTGCAGCAGCGCCTGATTGGTGGCGGCGTTGCCGGGGTGGCTGATGGCGTTCACCAGTTGAAATGACGAGAGATGAAAGCCGGGCCAAACCAAGCCGCGGAAAACAAGCAGCAGCGCCAGAGCGGGCAAGGTCTCCACCGCGCCCAGCGCGAACGTGAACAGGGCGATGCCCAGCACACTGACAATAAAGGCGACGCGAATACGCACCTTGGGCAAGACCGCGTCCATCAAATAGTAGAAAGGGATCTCCACGACGCCCAGTATCGCCGCCCATAATCCGATGTCGGCCGACGGAATGCCCAGATCCTTGTTGAAGTAGATGAAGATAAAGGCGTAAGCGTTATAGGTGCCCATCGAGATGAAAAACTGGCTGGCGGCCAACACGTAGAAGCCGCGGTTTCGCGGTTGCTTGTCCTCGTCGACGGCTTTGGGTTTCACCTTCGGCTTGGGCGGGAATACGGTCGCCATCTGGATGCTCAGCAGGGCGAACGCCGCCCCGACCCAAAACAGCAAGCCATAGCCGCCGAAGGCGAACAATAGACCCGCCAGCAGGCTGCCTATGGCGAAACCCATTGAAGCGAAGGAACGAATCTGCCCCAGGACCGCTTTCCCGCTGCGCAGCAAATGCGTCATGGTCAACTGCATGGTCAGCGTCAGGCTCGGGGCCACGGTGACGCGAAACAGCACAACAGCGGCGATAATCAGCAGGTGCAGGCTGGAGGTGGCGAAAACCACATTTGCCAGCGCAATGCCGCAAAAATAAAGCATGAGCAAACGCCGATGCAACAGGCGGCGGTCGGCTATTTGGTTGAGCAGCGGCGTCAGCACCAGCGACAGCATCGCGCCCGCGCTGCCCAGCGTGCCGATGGCCGTGCCGGAAAAATCAAGCTCGGTGAGATAGACATTGATGTAGGGCCAGGCGACGCCAATCCCCGCCAAGCTAAGAAATTGCAGGGCCATTAACCGTAGCGAACCAAAATGGTTGCGCAGGGCGAAAAGTCTCGACACTGGTCCGCCTGCCCTTCTGAAGGCTGTCGCGCGCAGCTGACCGCTTCTGTTAGAGAATGCCAGCCACAGATATTGTACCCTTGTGGCGGCGGCAAGGCGACAAAGCGCCCAGCCCCAACCTTGCCGGCGCGGATTCCGCTTTTGCACCGCGCAATCAACAGTCTCTGCTAATTAGGCGCTGTCGTGAAGTTGGCGCGTGTCAAAGAGGCGAAAACCCGCGATCACGATGCAGGCGCCGAGCGCGGCAGCCAGCGCGCACAAGGCGTAAAATTCGCCAGCTCCCAGATGATCATAAACCCAGCCGTATAGCGATCCAGTGAGCAAGAGGGCGATCCCCGGCATCGTCACTTGAACGATGGCCTGGTTGGTGGCGACATTGCGCGGATGGCTGATGGCATTCATCAGCCGGTAGGACGACAATTGGTAGGCCGGCCAGGAAATGCCGCGGAACACCAACAGCAGAGCCAGCATTGGCAGATTGGGCACAATGCCGATGCAAAGCGTCGTCAGCGCGACGCCGGCGATGCCAAAAATGTAGGTGATGCGCAGTCGGACTTTTGGAAGCAAGGCGTCTGTCAGAAAGTAAAAGGGAAATTCGACCAGGGCCAGAAGCGCCGCCCAAATGCCGACATCGGCGATTCGGACTCCCAGGTTTTGGCTCAGGTGGATGAACAGAAAGGCAAAGGCATTATGGGTACACATGGTGACGAAGAATTGGCTGGCGGCCAAGACGTAAATACCGCGGTTGCGTGGTTGCCTGGGTCCGGCCTCGGGCTTTACTTTTTCTTTAGGCTTGGCCGGAAATATAGTCGCAAGCTGGATGCTGACCAATGAGAATAGCGCGCCGACAGTGAAGGTCATTGAATATCCGCCGAGCGCGAAGACCCCACCCGCCATCGCGCTGGCAACCGCGAAACCCAGCGCCGAGAACGAGCGCAACTGCCCAAATATGGTCCTGCCCGTGCGGATCAACTGCGTAAGGGTCAGCTGCGCGCCAAGCATCATGCTCGGGCTGACCGTGACCTTGAATAGCAGAACAGCGAGAATCACCAGGAGGTGATTGCGAGTCGTGGCCAAGAGCAGGCTGGACAGGGCAAATCCGCCCAAGTACAGCATCAGCAGCCGGCGGTGGAGCATAAGGCGGTCGGCAATCTGATTCAGCAGCGGCGTCAGTACAAGCGTGAGAATTGCGCCGGCGGCGGCCAGCGTGCCGATCAGCGTGCCTGAGAAATCGAGCTCAGTAAGGTATAGATTGACGTAGGGGTAGACCATACCCAGCCCGGCTGCGCTGAGGAATTGCAGGCCAACGAGGCGGATTGATCCGAAGTGATTACGCAGAGCGAGTAATGCAGTCAATGGCTAACCTGCGCGCAGCTTTCTACTTTGCCGCGTACGACCATTTTGCATAGACGCTTCCAGCGAGCAATATCCTACTTCACGCGGTTGAGAAAACTCGAATTGAACCCCTCTGGCTTAGGTGATAAGCTAAATTTAACGAAGATTCGATTAAGGTGAATTGCCGATGACATTAGAAGGTATGCGCGAAACGGTTTTTTCCGGTTTCGACTTCTACAACTGCGATATGCACTTCAGCGAAAAGCAGAAGGCGCTGCGGCAAGAAGTGCGCGAATTCGTCGACATACAGGTGCTGCCCAAGATCAACCCGTACTGGGAGCGGGCGCAATTCCCCTGGGAGATCGCCCGCAGCATGGTCGACCTGCCTATCATCGGCGGCATGCTCTTCGATCATGGCGCAGCCGGCTTGGATTTTGTCGAGATGGGCTTGGTGATGTACGAGCTGGGCAAGGGCGACGGCAGCATCAGCACCTTTTACGGCGTGCATTCCGGCCTGGCGATGGGGTCCATCGGCCTGCTGGGCGACGATGAGCAGAAAGCGCGTTGGCTGCCTGATATGGTCAAGCTGGAGAAGATCGGCGCCTTCGGCTTGACTGAGCCCGATGTCGGCTCCAACGCGGCGCAAGTGAAAACCCGCGTTCGAAAAGACGGGGACGGCTTCATTCTCAACGGCGCCAAACGCTGGATCGGCAACGCTTCCATCGCCGATGTGCTGATCATCTGGGCGCGCGATGAAGACAGCGGCGACTTCGGAGGCTATGTCATCGAAGATCCGCAGCAGACCGAAGGCGTGACCATCACCGACATCTGGGGCAAAGTCGGCAAGCGCGCCGTGCTCAACGCTGATATCAAAATGGAAAATGTCTACGTGCCGGCCGAGAACCGGCTGGCCTATGTCAATCGCTTTCGGGATATGGCGCAAGTGCTGGGGGTTGGTCGTTACGGCGTCGCCTGGGAAGCGGCTGGCGTGGCGGCCGGCGCATTTGAACTGGCGCTGAAGTACACCAAGGAGCGCGAGCAATTCGGCAAGCCCATCGCCGGCTTTCAGCTGATCCAGCAGAAGCTGGTGGAGATGTGCACGGAAGTGACGTTGATGCAGACCATGTGCGTTCAGCTGTCGCAGCTCATCAGTCAAGGCTTGCTGACCGAGGGCACAGTGTCCATGGCCAAGTACAACAATGCCCGCAAGGCGCGCTACGTCACGCAGTTGGCGCGCGAATGCCTGGGCGGCAATGGCATCGTCATCGACAACCACATTGCCCGGCTCATGCTGGATGCCGAGGTCATCTACACCTACGAAGGCACCAACGAGGTCAACCTGCTCCTGGTCGGGCGGGAGCTGACGGGCTTGAATGCGTTTGTGTGACCAAAGTCTGGACAGAATTATTGAATAAACGGACGCCATAATGCGTCCGGCTTTTTTTCTGATCTTTATGTGTTTTCGCAAACAGTTGATATTTCCAGATGTTTAGCGCTATTATGTAGATAGAACTTCGGACAACATTGTGGACAAGTATCAGGACAATAATGATGACAAAGGAGTGGACGAGTGGCTACTCATGAATTCATCAAGTTTCCTCCGATTGTACGAGAACTCACTCCAAAGAGTTGGCTCCTGCTCGGTGAAATCCAGTCGAAAGTTGCGGAACTCAAGGATCTGCCTATACTTCCCGACGAAAGCAATAATCTACGTCGAGTGTACCTAATTAAAGGTGCACACAGCACCACCGCGATTGAGGGCAATTCGTTTTCCGAAGCCGAAGTGGCCCAGATAATCAATAAGGAAATGGAAGCGCCTCCGTCGCGGCAGTACCAGCAACAGCAGATCGACAATATGGTTGAAGCATTTAATGTCGTGTTCGCCGATCATTTCAGGGACGACGTGGCAGACTTTTCTGTCACACTATTACACAGTTATCACCGACTTATCTTGATGGACCTTGGGCACACTTTGTCAGACGTTGTAGAGATCGGTGCGTTTCGACAACACAAGGTAGAAGTCGGTCGTTATCTCGCTGCGCCGCCAGAGGATTGCGTACGCTTGATGCGCCAATATTGCAACTGGCTAAATGAAGATGCTTTGTCAGTAAACGGATACGACATGGCGGGCCAGATTGTCAAAGCAATTGTCGCACATATTTATTTCGCTTGGATTCATCCTTATGGCGATGGCAACGGACGAATGGCTAGACTCCTAGAGTTTGCGATATTGTTGCGCGCCGGTGTGCCGGATGTTGCAGCGCACCTGCTGAGCAATTTCTACAACAATACGCGCGATATGTATTATCGGATGCTACAAGAATCGCATGGTGAGTTTCGAGACGGCGCGTATCCCAAAGAAGGCAATCTACTTGCTTTTCTGCAATATGCTCTACAGGGATTCAAGGATGAACTGGACACACAGTTTAAGCATATTCACGAACTTCAGCTGCGTACGATATGGCACGACGTAATTCATGCGCAGTTTCGCAGGGAATTTTCCGAGCAGCTTACGGTGACTCGACAGAGGCAGAAGCGTCTCGTGCTTGATCTGACAGACTACAGGTTCGGTCAGACAGTTAGAAAGCACGAGATACCAGACGTATCCGCCGCATTAGCTCGAGCATACGCCGACAAGACCTTGCGAACGGTACAGCGAGACCTAAATGAGTTGGAAAAAATCGGACTGCTAAAACGAGTCGACCATGGATACCAACCAAACACAGATATCTTGATCGCTTTTGTAGCTAGGTCACGTAACAACGGCTAAAGTTGTCGCACTAAAGAAAAGAGTGCGCCACCCGGCACGCTCTCTTGAATTTCGAGTCTAAGCCTGCGAGCTGCCGGCTACTCCATCATCGCGCCGACCAGGTTCTCGCCCATTTGTATCCCCGCCAGCGCCGCCACCCCCAGCTGTCCGTTGACGCGCGAGGGATCGTCCGGCAGCCAATCCACATTGTGTTCCGCAATGAATGCGGCGGCAATATCATTGGCGGCCAGCGCATTTGCCTCTGTCGCATAGACGTTCAGCCCGGCAATGGTGTCGTCGCCGGCATGCAGCGAGTAGTAGCTGAACAGACCGCCGGCCTCATGCAGAGCGGGCAAGAGGTAAGCCTTCACCAATTCATTTGTCTCTTCAAGCCTGCCCATGTCGCTAACATGATAAATGCGCAGCGACGCGTACAGCTCAGGCATCGTCGTGTCGTCGGCATCGTTCACGTACATGACATCAATATGGCCTTCGACAATCATTGGATCGTTGGGCAGCAGGGGCGCCATGTTTTCGGCGACATAATCCCGCGCTTTTTCGTTGGACGCCGCCGCTTGCTCAGCGGAGTCGAACAAGCTGATTGCCGCCAGCTTATCGCCGGCCGGCAGCAGATAGTAGCCGACAAAGCCATCGCTTTCGCGCATGATCGACAGGAAATCCGGATCCACCAAACGCACGATTTCATCGCGATCCATCGGGTCTACGCCGTCGTAGACGCGGATGCTAACGAAGACGGGCGCATCGTCGATCAGGTTCGCGCCATCGCTTAAGTCCGCAAGCGAGGCGATCCCAACGCGCCCGCTGACAATTAAGGGAGCGCTCGGCAAGAACGCCGTCAGGTTCTCGGCGACAAACTCGCGCGCGTTTTCGTTGGATGCCAGCGACGAGGCTTCTGAATCAAAGATGCTGATGGCGGTAACGGTATCCGCGCCGTCGTTCATCAGATAGTAGCCGAAGAAACCATCCGTCTCGCGCATGATGGGCAGGAAACCGTCTTCGACAATGGCGACAAATTCGTCCAGGCCATCGGCTTCAAAGTCGTCGTAGATGCGTACACTGGCATACAAACTGCTGACAGCGCCATCGCCCATGCCGTCCAGCAATTCGACGAAGCCGATATCAACATTACCTTCGACCGTCCTTGGCGGTCCCTCCACCAGGTGCGCCAGGTTCTCGGCGACGTATTCTCGCGCCGACTCCCTGGATGCCGCGGCCTGCTCTTGGCTCTCGAACAAGCTGACAGCCACTACATTTTCGCCTTCATGCAGCCAGTAGTAACCGATGTAGCCCTCGGATTCGCGGACTAAGGGCAGGAACCCTTCGGCTGTAAGCCGGTAAAGTTCGTCCTGTCCATCCGGATCCAGGCCGGCATAGTGACGTATGCTGACAAACACGCTGTCATCCATCGTGTCTTGCGCGCCCACCGCCATAGGCAGCGCCACCAGAAGCGCGAGAAACAATACGGCGACCGGGAACATCTTCTTGCGTAGGTTGACAATTTGTTGCACGGTACTCCTCCTCATACGGGATCAACATGCCGGTCAGATTCGATAAAGGGTTCAGCGTGATGACCAGCATCCAAGTATCAGTCTATTACTAATCGGACTGAAACTCAATCTACCGATTTCATGCCGGGTTGAATTTGTCAGCAAACTGCCGCTACCATTCGCGGCGATGCGCGCCTGCCGCTGCCGGCCGCAGATCGCGCGCGGCGCAGGCTGCAGCCTCGCCCATCCGCTTAGAGATGAACGACCTCGCCGCTGCGGCTGCTCTCCAGCGCGGCATCGATGATCCGCATATTGACCAGGCCTTCCGCGGCGCCGGGGCTGGGCGTTATGTCTTCGCGGATGCAGCTGAGGAAGTAGGCCAACTGCCTGTCGTACATCTCTTGAGGGCAATGTTCTTCCCGCGCCGGCGGGTAACCGGGGTCAACTAACTCCACGGCTGCCGCTTCACGGTCGGGCAATTCCAACCGCGTGGGAAACAGTTGACCAAAACCGCGCGACCCATAGAGCTGCGTGCTGGCTTCGGGACCGTCAGCATGCGGCCACCACCAACCCGACTCAACGATTGATGTGGCGCCGCCCTCCCAGTTGATCCAGATCGTGCCGCTGTCATCGACATCGAAGTTGGTGTACTGAGTGGCGATCTTGGCGTAGACGCTGACCGGCTGCGGATCGCCCAGCAGATAGCGCGCCGCATCAATGGCGTGCACGCCCATATCGGCCAGCGCGCCGCCGCCGGCATACTGCGCTTGGGTGAACCAGCCCTCCGGCCCCCAATTCACGTGAACGCCGTAGCCTTTGGTACGCAAGATGCGGCCCAGCTTGCCAGCGTCGATCTGCCGCTTCAGCCAGTTGACCTCTTCGTCAAAACGCCAGCAATGCGCCACCAGCAGCTTCGCGCCCGAATTCTCGCTGGCCCGCCGCATCGCTTCCGCTTCCGCCGCATCCAGCGCCATCGGCTTCTCCACCAAGACATGAATGCCCGCTTCCAAGGCGGCGATGGCTTGCGGCGCATGCAAGTAGTTGGGTGTGCTGACGCACAAGATGTCCAGCCCGCCATCCGCCAGCAGCGCCTCGACCGACGCGTATTGCCGCTCAATGCTGAATTGCGCCCCGAATTCCGCCATCGACTGCGGTCGGTGATTGACGACCGCGACGGCTTCCAGGTCCGCCAGACCCCGCGCCGCCCGCGCATGTACACGTGATATATGGCCCGTTCCCGTGAAAGCGATTTTCAGCGTCTTCATCAGACACCTCCGCGCCTGCGTTTTGCCAGAGAATATGCAAATTTGCTCTCTATGCGCAGTGACGTATAGTTACAAGGTAATGAAGTCGTCGCGCTTTTCATAGGCTCACTAGCAGAGCAGGAGGCAATATGTTCGATCGTCCCGGCTTCACCACCATCTTCGGGCGCAACCTGATCACCGAATTGCCCAATATCGCCCACCAGCCCTATCTGGTGGTGACCATGCCCGACCTGTGGGAGCTCTTCGCCCACCACTTCGACGACAACGCAGCCGGTCCTTATCTGGTGACGACGATCGACGGCGACGAGTTGAAAGATGAAGTGGCCCAGCTGCCGCAATGCCGGTCAATTATCGGCTTGGGCGGCGGGCAAGCGCTTGATGTCGCCAAATACTTCGCCTGGTCCCTGCAGCTGCCGCTTTTTCAGGCGCCGACCTCCATGTCCGTCAACGCCGCCTTTGGGCATCGCGCCGGCTTGCGCTTCCAAGGCAATGTGCGCTACGTCTGTTGGGCCGTGCCGGAGGCGGTCTACGTTGACTTCGATGTCATCCAGAATGCGCCGGCGGTGGTGAATCGCTCGGGCATCTGCGAAATCTTGTGTTATCACACCGCCCATGCCGACTGGCGCTATGCCCGGGACCGCGGCCAAGTCGAGGCGAAGTGGCCCTACGACCAAGCCATGGTCGACGAAGCGCGAGCGGTGATGGCGACAGTAATGGACGCCCTGGACGACATCCGCGAGGTAAACGAAGCAGGCATCCGCGCCTTAATGATGGCCAACCGTTGGGGTGGCGCGGCCTTCCATAACTTCGGCTGGAATCCCCGCCCAATTGAAGGCGCCGATCACTTCCTCTTTTACGCGCTGGAATATTACACCGGAAAGAAATTCATTCACGGACAGCCGGTCTGCCTGGGCATCTATGTCGGCTCGCTGCTGCACGATGACCGAGCGCAAGACATGCTCATTGCCATCGTGCGCGCCGGCGTCGATATCCGCCCGGAGGCGATGGGCATCAGCTGGGACGACGTCTCGCGCGCCCTGCTGAATATGCGCCAATTCGTGCGACAAGCCGGCTTATGGTACGGTATTTTTCATGACGCGGCCATCGACCAAGCCTTCGCCGATCGCGTGCGCGCCAATGTCGAAGCGGCCTATGAGGGCGCATAATCGAATCTGTCAGGCGCGCGCCGGGCTCGCTATAGGGCTGATTCGCCGCTACTCGGACGAATCCGCCAACTCAATGGCCGCCGGTTTCTGCTGCGCCGCGCGGATGCGAGTCAGGTCGAACTTTTGACTGCGGTCGAAGCCGTAGATGCCATTTTGCTCCTGGAGAATGTCGGTCAGTTGTGTATAGCAGTAGCCGAACATATTCACGTCATCCAGCAAGATGGCGCAGAGCTTTTCGAAGCGGTCGTAAAACTCCTCCAGATCAGCGGGTCTCGTGCCATAACCCCAGGAGTCCTCGCCGTCCCCGACATCGGGATTCCACCAGGTACCGCCGAATTCGCTGACAAAATAAGGCTGTCCTGCGTAAGGAATTGACCAGCGGATATCGCCCATCATCCGCTCGGGCAATCCCCATTGGCTGGCATCGTTGAGGTAGGGTTCTCCCTGCGCCAAACCGGCGTGACGCTGGCGGAATGTATCAGGATCCTGCGTATAGTCGTGGCTGTCGTAGACATCAGCCTCTGGCACGCGATGCGAGTACCCGGAGGTATCGAGCACCGGCCGCGTGCTGTCCATGGCCTTGGTGGCCAGGTACATGCCACGTGTTACATCGTCCAGGTCGGTGATCGTGTCCAGTATGGTTTGCCAGGTCTCGTTGAGCGGGCACCAGCCCACGATGCTGGGGTGCGAATAATCGCGCTCCAGGCATTCCAGCCATTGCGTGATGTAATCCGGCCCCGGCTTCTGATGCTCGCCGTTTAGCGGTCCTTCGCCGCCGCAGCCCCAATCGCCGAATTCGCCCCAGACGATATAACCCAGGCGATCGGCATGATATAGGAAGCGCTCCTCAAATACCTTCTGATGCAAGCGCGCGCCGTTAAAGCCCGCCGCCATGCTCAGCTCAATATCTTCGATCAGCGCGGCGTCGCTGGGCGCGGTCATAATGCCATCCGGATAATACCCCTGATCAAGCACCAGCCGCTGAAAGACCGTCTTTCCATTGATCTTAATCGCTTTGCCTTCAATGCTGATTGCGCGCATGCCGGCATAGCTGGTCGCCCGGTCGATCACGACGCCGGCGGCATCCACCAGCTCAATCGCGAGGTCGTATAAATTCGGCTCGCCCACAGCCCACAGTTGCAGGCGCTCGTCCGGAATCGGCAGATCGAGCCGCGGCGCCAGGTCAAATTCAGCCGAGCACTCCGCCGAGACGATATCGCCGGCGCTGTCGGAGAGCGTCGCCCGCAGGCGCATGCCGGCCGCGTTGCCGCTGATGGGCTGCTCAATGCGAAAAGTCTGATTGGCCAGATCGGGAGTTATGCGGCTGCGGCGCAAATACAAGTCCGGCACGGGCTCGAGCCAGACGCTCTGCCAGATGCCGGTGGTACGCACATAGATGGCGCCCTCCGGCCCGTAGGGACGCGCTTGCTTGCCGCGCGGCTGCGGCCGCTGCCCGTCATCGCGGGCGCGCAGCACGATAGTAATCTCGTCGCCCGCTGCCGCCACGCCGCTCAAGTCGCAGCTGAAGGGCGAGAAGCCGCCGCGATGCCGTCCGACCTCGACGCCATTCACCCAGACGGTGCTGTCGTAGTCAACAGCCTGGAAATGCAGCAAGACACGCTTGCCCGCCCACTCAGAGGGGATGGTCGCCCGCCGCCGATACCAAACCGCGCTGTAATAATCGTGATCGCCGATGCCGGACAGCTCCGACTCCGGGCAGAAGGGCGCCGTTATCTTGCTATTGAGCTCGCGTTCCAGCAGGCCGCGGTGGATGCCGCTGTCGCCCCGGTCAGTCTCGAATTGCCATTCGCCATTGAGGCAGAGCCAGTCTTCGCGGACGAATTGCGGCCGCGGGTATTCGCTGCGGGGGATATCGGTCATGTTCTGCTCCTGCTTTTTGCGCCTGTTCAAATATGTTGTTCAAAATTAGTCGCTATGACATTTGATGATCGCTTTATGAGCCAATATTGTACAAACAGGGCGAGCCCGAAAGCCCGCCCCGTTGCTAATTGCTGGTGACTCGCCTTGACTGTTACGTCAGCGCGTGTCCCTACCTACTACTCAAACAGGGCGAAGTCTTCCAGACGGGTCTGGGCATCGGCCAGCGCTTGCTCGGGTGTCTTCTCGCCGATCATAGCGGCCGACAATTCCTCGTCCATCACGGATTCAAAAGCGGTGCTCCAATTCTCGCGCGGCGGAATGACAGCGCTCGGGACAAATTCGGCGTATTCCTGGCGGTGCGGGTATTCGTTGTACACGTCACTCGTCACAACCGATGTATTGACAGCCGAGTGGCCCGTGCGCGCCCATTCGATATTGTTGTCATTGAGGTAACGCAGGAAGGCCAGTGTCGCTTCAAGCGTGGCCGGGTCCGGGTCCTCGCCTTGCGGAATGATCCAGGCGTGACTGCCAGCCCAGGCAGCCGGCTGGTCGTACACCGTTGGGAAGTTGTGCACGTAGTAATTCTTTAGCGCGCCTTCCGGATCGGCGACCTGGTTGTCGTAGAAGTTGACCACCCAGGTGCCGTTGATGTGACCGCCATTTTCGCCATTCAGGAAGATTTCTTCCGACGCGGGGTAATCGACGTTGTCGGTGATGTGCCCTTCGTCGCGCAGCATGATCAGGAAGTTTAGCGCGTTCAGGCCCGCTTCCGTGTTGATGTCGGGCATGCCGTCTTCGGCTGCAACGGTGCCGCCTTCTTGCTGATAAACCAGCGCCATCCAGTTGCGGCTCAGTCCATTGGTCCACATGCCCAGGAAGGGCAATCCCGTGGCTTCCTTGAAGGTCTCGGCGTGCGACATGAATTCGTCCATGCCATAGGGGATATCGGGCGAACCATCATCGTTGACCAGGCCGGCTTCCGCCCAGAGATCGACATTGATGTGCCAGAGGTGGCCGTGCAGATCCAAGGGGATGCCATACAGTTCGCCATTCCATTCGACGAAGCCGCGGGCGCTGTCGGTCAAGTCGCTAGCGTCGATGCCGGCGCCAGCGAGCACATCGCCCAAGGGCGTCAACAGACCGCGCGAGGCGTAGTTGGGAATGCGGCGGCCGTGCAGCACCATGATGTCCGGCGGCGTGCCGGCGGCCAGATTGGCGTTCAATTCGGTAACGCCGGGCCAATCAACAACAACGGTGTTGACGGCGATTTCGTCTTGCGTCGCGTTGAAGGAATTGGCTAGCACTGAGATGATGCCGCATTCGCCATAAGCGTCGGCCAAATCGGTGACTTCACCAAATTCGTCGGTGCATTCACCGAAGAAGCGCATAAAGGTAACCTCGACGGCATCCTGCGCGGCGACCGGCACTGCCACCAGCACAAGCAGCATAGCCACGACCAGTAGAGCTTTCATTCTATTCATGATTCGCATCCTTTCGGGATAGCTATTTGAAACGTACGACGAAAGTAAGGTTGGCGCTTGGCGATAGGCTTTCCTCTCTACTTGATGCCGCTGTTAATAGCGATGCCGCTGATGATGCGGCGTTGGAAAACAAAGAAAAAGATGATGATGGGCAGAGCCGTGAAGATAGCCGCCGCCATGTCGCGCCCATAAAAATTAACATCTCCCCATGCTTGATTTAATTTTCGCAAGCCAATGACGATGGTGTAGACTTCGCTGCTCGTTGCCGAGATGATGGGCCACAAATAGCTGTTCCAATTGCCCAGGAAAGTGAATATCGCCAGGGCAGTGATGACCGGCGTCGATAGCGGAATAATGATTGTGAGGAAGATGCGAAAGCGCCCGGCGCCGTCCATCATGGCCGCTTCTTCCAATTCCAGCGGGATACCGCGGAAAAACTGCGTCATCAGAAAGACGGCAAAGGATGAAGCGATACCCGGCAGAATTAAAGCGATCAAGGTATTGTGCAGCTTCAAGTTGGAGAAGAGCAGATAGACCGGCAGAAAGGTAGCCTCAAAAGGCACCATCAAACCTATCAAAACCAGAATATAGAGCGGACGCTTGAAATAGAAGTCCAGCCGGGCAAAAGCGTAAGCCGCCAACGAACAGACGGTCAACTGGGCAAGCGTATGTGTGGTGGAGACAAAGGCGCTATTGCCCAACCATTTCCAAAGTTGACTGCTCTTGAGGATGAAGGTCCAATTTTCGGTGGTGAAGGGATAGGGAATCAAGCTGGCCAGATTCCGCTGGAGCGCCGGCTCGGGCCTGAACGATGTGACTACTGTCCAAATGACCGGCAGCATCCAGATCAAGGCGAAAAGCCCTACCGCCAGGACATACAAGCTGCCCCGCCGGCGTTCTACCAATTGCCGTTTGCGTTTAAGTTCCGCGCCTACAGCCGTCACGCTAATTCCCTACACCTTGATCGCGAAACAGAGCCAGTTGGATAAGTGAAATCACCAGCAGGACCGCGAACATAATCACAGCCATGGCCGTGCCATAGCCCACTTGAAAATAGAGAAAAGAGGTCTCAAAGATATTGTAGACAATCGTGCGCGTATTGCCGGCCGGTCCGCCGCCGGTCATGACATCGACTTGCCCAAAGATCTGAAAAGACGCAATCACCTGCAAGATACACAAGAAGGCGAAGGGCCGGCGCAAGCCCGGAATCGTTATGTGGCGGAATTGCTCAAAGCGATTGGCGCCATCCACTTTGGCCGCGTCATACAGCGCCTGCGAAATATCCTGCAAGCCCGCCAAAAATATCAACATGCTAAAGCCGACGGTCCACCAGAGCGTGGTGAACGATACAACAAGCGTGGCCAGATCCCCTTGGTCCAGAAATGGAATCGGACCCGCATTGAAATTCTCCAGAAAAGCATTGATCAAGCCGCGGCCGGACGAGGCGAAGACGCGCGCCCAGATCAAACCAATTACCGTCACCGCGATGATATTCGGCAGGTAGAAGATCGTGCGGAAAATGCCGATGCCTTTGACCGGCCGGTTGAGCATCAGCGCGAAGAAAAGTCCGACAAAGATGATTGGAATCGTGAGAGCGACGAAGAGCACCGTCTGCTCAAAGGCCTGGTGGAACTGCGTATCCCGCGTCAGCAGGCGCTCAAAGTTCTTCAGCCCGATAAAGCGGATATTCGTGCCCATGATCTCCCACTTGTGCAGGGAGATGTAGAAGGTCTGGAAGATGGGCAGGATGGTGAAGATGGCGTAGAGGATGCCGAAGGGCAGAATGAAGATGAAGGCGGTGATGGTCTGCTGAATCTTGGGCGGCAGCTGCTCGTGGAAGCGACGGTATGGCTCGACGATGGGATCAAAGACATCCAGCAGTCCCAGCAGAAAATCGACGATTCGCCCTACGCCCAGGGTGGTCATCGGCGAACCACAGCGACGCGCTCGGAAGGCACAGCGCTCAAGTTCACCGCGAGCGTATTCTCCGGCGGCGAGTAGAATCCAATGGATAGCATTAAGTGAACTTAATCAACTCTGTTTTTTGCGATTGCGAAACAATCCTAGCCGAGCCTCGCCAATGTGTCAAGAAATTGGCGTAAATCTAGGCAAATTCGCCTATTTTATTTTCTATCAATATGAAATATAATGCCGAAGGACAACGCATAATCACGTAGTTAAGAGGCGCGAGATGCAGCAGGAAGCGCATGAATCCAACCAGCCCGGCAGAACGCTCGTCGTCGGTAACGAGCCGGCCTCCCTCGAAAGCGGTATAGCCATCGCCAAGGCCCTGGCCTCCCGGCCGCGGCAGCAGATTCTTGATTACCTGGTGACGCGGGCGGCCAGTCTCTCGGAGATCGCCAGAGACCTTGGCATGCCCATCGCAACAGCATCCCAGCATCTCAAGAGCCTGGAAAGCTCGGGGCTCTTAAGCTCGCATACCTCGCCCGGCATACGCGGCCGGCAGCGCATTTATACCCGGCTCTACGATATCGTCGTGCTGCATCTTTCGCGCGCCACCCGATACAACCCGGCTGATCGCTTCGAGGCGCCAATGCCCGTCGGCGCCTTCAGCCATCACCACGTGGTTTCGCCCTGCGGCATGGCGACCGAAGACGCGCTAATCGGCGAATACGATGATGTCATCAGTTTTTACGACCCCAGCCGATTTGAGGCGCAGCTGGTCTGGTTGTCGCATGGTTATCTCGAGTACAACTTCCCCAACCGCGCCTACGGGCAGGGACAAGCCAAGCGCCTGGAGCTGAGCATGGAGATCTCCTCTGAAGCCGCCCCTTCCGCAGCCGACTGGCCCTCGGACATATTTCTTGAGATCAACGGCCGGCGCATCGGCGAATGGACCTCGCCGGCCGACTTCGGCGACAAGCGCGGCAGCCTGACGCCCGCCTGGTGGGCCGACTGGAACACGCAATACGGCCTGCTCAAAGTCTGGCAGGTTGATGAGCAGGGGGCATATATCGACGGAACGCGCATTTCCGGCGTGACTGTCGGCGACCTGAACTTGATGGATCAGCCGTCAATCAGCGTACGCATCAGCGTTGACAACAAAGCGCAGAACCGCGGCGGATTCAACATATTCGGCAGCAAGTTCGGCAATTACGCGCAAGACATCGTCATGAAGATCAGCCTGTAACCTGGAACTCGGCTGCTGCTGAAAATACGGCCTCTCGCGGTTGCCGATTTCATTTGCCATTTGCCATCGTATTGGGTACATTCGCCGATCAAAGCGCGATGCTGCGCTGACAAAGGCATTAGGAAAGGTACCGCGATGAAGATACTCGTCACCGGAGGCACCGGCCGTATCGGCGCCAACCTGGTCCTACGCTTGCTTGACAGAGGGCATTCCATCCGCAGCTTTGTCTACCCGGCCGATGCCAGCCGCGCGCGCAAGCTGGACGCCTATGAAGGCGTGGAAACCGTCTACGGCGACCTGCGAAATTATGACGATGTGCGCGCAGCGGTCGCCGGCGTCGACGCCATCTATCATCTGGCCGCCGCCTTTCAGGGACCCTTCAACGCTCGCGAATACCTCGACATCAACGCGATGGGCACGCTCAACATCCTGGAGTGCATCCGCGAATACCGGCCCAATTTGAAGCGCTTTGTATATGCCAGCACGGAAGGCGTATACTGGGACGCGCGCGTCAACGGCCGCTATTTCGAAGCGCCCATCACCGAAGACATGACTGGCAACTACCCCAACATGTCTTATCTGATGACCAAGTGGCTGGGCGAAGAATTAGCCATGGTCTATCACTATCAGTACGGCGTCCCCACCTGCGTCATGCGCTTCTCCACCGTGATCGAACCCAGCGAGTTTCTCAATGAGGCCGGCTTGCCGCGGCACTTTCTCTACAGCACAGCCTACGCAACTTACAGCAACAGCGAGTCTTACGAGGTTAAGGACATACGCAGCCCCGGCGATCCTGACCTGCGGGGCATGATTGACAGGCTGGTGGCGGGCTGGGACGGTGAAGAAAAGCTGCTGGTGAGCCTCAATCCCAATGGCGCGCCCTACCTGCAGCACTTCGGCGATGTCCGCGATATCGCCGATGGCTTGGCGCTGGCGATCGACCATGACGCGGCTGTGGGCGAAATCTTCAATCTCGCCGGCGCCGCTCTTTTCGATTGGAGCGAAATCGTACCCATGCTGGCCGAGCGCCACAACTTGCCCGTCGCCGAAGCTCGCATGCCCTTCAACAATTACTTCGAGCTTGACCTGAGCAAGATCAAGTCCAAGCTCGGTTTCCAGCCTCGCCACGACTTCGCCAGCATCCTGAACACGGCTGAGGCGCTGCGTCGCGGCGAAGCCACCGATGTCATCCCGACCGGTGTTATGTTCGGCGCAGCTGACGAGTAGGCAGCGTATGGGCAATAACCGAATCGTCAGAATCGAAGCGGCGACCCTGACAGGCAGACGGCCGCGCATGGCCGGCTGCAACGCCCGAATTCCCGTTCATGGCATAGACCTTGCCGTCCCCATCGTGCGCCTGACGACTGACGACGGCGCCAGCGGATTCGGCCTCGGTCAACCTAGCGCGGAGGCGGCGAAGTCGCTCCTGGGTATGCCGCTGCAAAAGCAAATATCGGCTGACGGTCGCGTACGCGAAGACGCCGGTGAATTTGAATTTGCGCTTTGGGACCTGCTGGGCGCGCGCGGCAATCAGCCGGTTTATCAGCTTGTAGCGCGAGCAGGCGTCGAAATCAGCGAGCCGCTGCGCGTCCCCTGTTACGATACGTCGCTCTACTTCGACGATCTGCATTTGGAAACGGATCAAGAAGGAGCGGCGCTGATGGCCGAAGAAGCTCGCTACGGCTACGATCACAAGCACCGCAACTTCAAGATCAAGGTGGGGCGCGGCGCGCGTTACATGCCGCTTGAAGCCGGCACACAGCGCGACATCGCCGTCATCAAGGCCGTGCGCGAGGCGGTCGGCCCTGATGCCCACATCATGATCGACGCCAACAACGGCTACAACCTCAACATCGCCAAACGCGTCCTGGCGGAAACCGCCGACTGCAAAGTCTTCTGGCTGGAAGAAGCATTTCAGGAAGACCCCGAATTGTATGCTGAACTGCATCGCTGGATGGAAGCGGAAGGCATCGCCACGCTCATCGCTGATGGCGAGGGTTGGGCGGCGCAGGCGCTGATGGACTGGGTGCGCGACGGCCGTGTGGATGTCGTTCAGTATGACATCTTCAGCCACGGCTTCAGCAACTGGCTGCGGACCGGCGCGCTGCTCGACGAATGGGGCGTCCGCGCGGCGCCGCATCATTACGGCCGGCACCTGGGCAACTATGTGTCCGGTCACCTGGCGACAGCTGCGCAGGGCTTTACTTTCGTGGAATGGGACGAGGCGACGACGCCGGGAATCGACGCCTCAGCCTATCGGGTCGATAACGGGCATGTCGTCATCCCGGATGCGCCCGGCTTTGGGCTGAAGCTGGAGGAAGATGTCTTCCGCCAGGCGGTCGCGGACGGCGGATTCGAGCTGCGCCTCTGAGCCTACTCGAACTCCAGCGCGCCGTCGTGCAGCCTCCCGAAGCGCATAAGCAGCAGATCTTTCAGATAATTCTGGTAGGCTTTCCAGGGACGGCGCCGCCCCTGCTTTGGCAGGGACTCCAGCGCCCGCCGCACATAGCCTGAAGTGAAGTCGACGAAGGCTTCGGGCTCCCCCGCTACCGCATCCAGCCGCGGCCGGCACTGCGCGTATCCCCGCCGCTCCATGTGATTCAGCAGCCGACAGACATACTCGCAGATCAGCTCGGCCTTCAGCGTCCAGGAGGCGTTGGTATAACCGAAAGCCGATGCCAGATTGGGAATGCCGCTGTACATCATGCCCATGTAACTGCGCGTGTCGCCCAACTCAACCGGCGCGCCGTCCACCAGAATCTCGACGCCGTGCATGAGTTTCATCTGCAGGCCGGTCGCTGTCACGATGATATCGGCCGGCAGCACTTGCCCCGATTCCAGGCGAATGCCCTCCTCGACGAAGCGGTCGATGCGCTCGGTGACCACCGACACCGCGCCCTCGCTGATCGCATCAAAGAGGTCGCCCTCCGGCGCCATGCACATGCGCTGATCCCAAGGGTTGTAGCGCGGGGCGAAATGCCGCTCTATATCGTAATCCGGCCCCAGCGCTTCCCGTATGCCTTGCAGAATGAGGCTGCGGGTTTCTTGCGGCTTGGACCGCGCAATATTGAAATAGTACATCTGTCGCAGGATCATGCGCCAGCGAGCCAGCCAGGCCGCCAGTTTGAATGGCAGATGCCTATGCAGCCACAGCGATATCCCGTCCCGCGACGGTAAACTGACGACATAGCTGGGCGAACGCTGCAGCATGGTCACGCGCGCGGCTTTTTCAGCCAGCGCTGGTACAAGCGTCACGGCGGTTGCGCCACTGCCGATCACGACAATGCGCTTGCCGGCGATATCAAGGTCGTCGCCCCACTGCTGTGGGTGAATGATCTCCCCCTGAAAGCGCTCTCGACCGGCCCACTGCGGCGTATAGCCCTGATCGTAGCGGTAGTAGCCGGTGCACATGAAAAGGAACTTGCAGCGCATTTCCAGCGCCGCGGCTTCCCCGCCCCGCTCGATTTCGACCGCCCACTCGGCCGACTCCGACGACCAGCTAATCCGCCGAACGCGCTGGTTAAAGCGGATTAGCTTGTCGATGCCGAATTCGCGCGCAGTGTCGCGGAGATACTGCAGAATCGCCGGTCCGTCAGCGATGGCTTTGTCGCCGGTCCAGGGGCGGAAACGATAACCGAGCGTGTACATATCCGAGTCGGAGCGTACGCCCGGATAACGGAAGAGATCCCAGGTGCCGCCGATCGCCTCGCGCCCTTCAACGATGGCGAAGCTTTTGTTTGGGCAGCGCCGCCCCAGATAATAGGCCGCCGCAATGCCGGAGAGCCCGGCGCCGACGATCAGCACGCCCACCGATTCGGTCATGGCTGGAAAACACCTCTTGCGTTGACTACCGGCTCATATTACCACAGTGTCAGCGAAACCAGAGCAATCGCACCACTATTCGGAAAATGCTTTGAGGATTTGCCATCGAAGCTTATCGTTCCGCGCTGACTGTAATCGCTTGCGCCGCAGGCTGATTTTTTTGGGGTGTTTTTTGAGCAAAGCCAAGGCGATATGCTGTAGCACAGCGAAATTTTCTGGGCTGTGTCCTACACGAATACGGCTGTCGTCTTGCCGAAAGGTCACATCCAAGACCCGATGGAGTTTATTTTCAATGTGCCAGTGCGAACGAATTATTCGCTGGAGTTGATTGGCATCCTTCCCTTGTAAAGAGGAGATAAAATAGCGCGTCTGCGTGTTTTGCCACTGCCCATCCAGTAATTGGGCATGTTGGACGCGGACTAGCGACTGCAAGCGCGTCCAGCCTTCTTGCTGGCTTAAGTCATTCAAGACAGCGGCATCGGTCATCACTTCACAGACCCGGCGCTCGACACGACCACGCGGCTTGCTGATTTCTTCGTTGTGACTATATTGACCTATCAAGCGCGGATGGCGGTCATCCGCATAAGCGAAAAGGGACTGGGCTGCATCGTACAAACTGCCCTGATTTTCCTTTAAGGCTATGACATAATCCGCTCCGTGCTCGCTAACAATAGACTTCACGATGTCTTTCTGACAGCCCATCGCGTCCAAAGTCACGATACAGCCTTTCAAATACAGCAATTTCAGCAATTCGGGAATTTCAGGTATCTCATTGCTTTTCGCGTCCACAGCGCGCTTGCCCAAGACCAAGCCGGCTTCCACTGACCAGGCATGCAACAGATGCAAGGCGCTCTTTCCTTGCCTACGATCATGGCTGCGCCGCATCGTCTTGCCGTCTATTGCCACAATATCGCCTTCAGCTAATACTGGCTTGATGCTGCTAATCCAATCTTGGTAGCACAACTGTACCTGCTGAGGGTCTAATAGTTGGAAGACGCGGGCAAATGTATCGTGCGAAGGAATACCGTTAGGCAACTCTAAAAATCCCCTTAACCATTCCTCTTTATCCTCGCCAAAATCAACAATGTCCACCCAGGTCTCGGCGCCGCTGATCACCGCGCAGATCGCGATGATGATGATATCCAGCAACGGGTGTAATTGACCATGTTCGCGACGCGGATCTTCTAAACTGGCAAAGGCCTCCGCTATGCCACTTGGGCTCATCTCGGGCTCTCCTCATCCGTATTGATGAACCCATTCTATTCACCTTTCATTTCTTGGTGCGATTGCTCTGCAGCGAAACTGGACTCGCTGCGGGCAGCGCTTCATCCGGCTATAATCGAGGCGTCAGAATACGAGAGCAGACCATGCCCAAACCCAATATCCTCATCATCATGTCCGACGAACACGCGCCCATGTACAGCAGCGTCTACGGCCACCCGATAGTACGGACGCCCAATATGGAGCGCCTCGCGGCTGAGGGCGCCACCTTTGACGCCGCCTACTGCAATTCGCCGCTGTGCATGCCCTCGCGCATGTCCTTCATGACCGGCCGCCTGGTCCACCACATCGGCGCCTGGGACAACGTCACACCCCTGCGCTCGGATGAGGTGACCTGGGCGCATCGACTGCGAGACTGCGGATACGACGTGGCGCTTTCCGGCAAGCAGCACTTCGGCGGGCCCGATCAGCTGCACGGTTTTCAGCAGCAGTTGGCGCGCGACTTGCACGCCGAGTGGTATCACGCGATCCATACCTGGGATGACGGCATCGTGCCGGCCGAGCAGCCCTGGCAGGAAGTTTATGCCGCCGGACCCGGCGCCACCGAAGAGCTGGAGGTCGACGATCTGGCACAGCAGCGCGCGCTGGAATACCTGCGCGACCCCGCCCGACAAGCGCGACCCTGGGCGCTGAACGTCTCATTCATCGCGCCGCACTTCCCGCTGGTCGCGCCGCAGCGCTTCTGGGATATGTACCCGCCCGACGAGATGGATTTGCCCGATATTTCGGATGGCCATCTGGACCGGCTGCACCCCATGGCGCAGCGATTACGCACGATGTTCGGCTTCCCGCAATTCCCGGATGATGTAGTGCGGCGGGCTCGCGCCGGATACTACGCGCTGATCAGCTATTTCGACGAGAAGATCGGCCAACTGCTCGACGCTCTGATCGAGACCGGCCAAGTCGAAAACACCGTTATCATTCACATCAGCGACCACGGCGATATGAATGGCGAGCACGGCATGTGGCGCAAGTCCAACTTCTACGAGGCTTCGTCACGCGTGCCGCTGCAAGTCGTCTGGCCCGGGCGCGTCGCCGGCGGGGGCGCTTCACCGAAGTGGTCTCGCTTGTTGACGTGGCCGCTACGATTTGCGATATCGCCGGCGACAACTGCGAGTTGCCGCTGGATGGCGACAGTCTGCTGCCGCTGTTGACCGGGCGCGAAAGCAACTGGAAAGACGAAGCCTTCTGCGAGTATCTGGCGCACGGCAGCGATCGGCCCATGGCTATGCTGCGCCGCGGCCGCTACAAGCTCAACTACAGCTGGGGCGACCCGGTCGAGCTCTACGATCTGGAAGCCGACCCAGGCGAGTTTTACGACCTGGCCAATGTCGCCGACTATCAGGACGTGGTGGCGGACATGACGGCGAGCCTGCTCTCGGACTGGGATCCGGCCGCGCTGGACCGCAAAGTGCGCGCCAGCCAGCGGCGCCAGAAATACATTGAAGATCGCTTCGGCACGGGCTGGCGGGCGTCAAGCTCGCCCTGATTCGTACTGGTTTGCTTGCCATTTCGCCCTCGCGTGGGTAAAGTATCCGCATATTCGCAAGCCATATTCATCAGTATCCTCGTCGCGTCTACCACTCGGTCGAACGGGTTTTGATGAAATCCTGGGGCAGCCGCCGTCGAAACCGCCGCATAAGAAGCGGGGGTCCAGGGCAGAGGCAGGCCCGTTATGGATGACCGAGAGACGACATTGATGCTCTCCCCCGTCATTAACCGCAGCAGCTTCCGCGTACCGGTCTATCGCTGGTATTGGGCGGGCAACGTACTGGTGCATATCACCTACTTGCTGCAAGCGGTGGCACTGGGCTGGCACATGCTGGAGGTGACGGGCTCGCCGCTGCAAGTCGGCTTGGTCGCCTCGGCCTACGGGCTGCCTCTGCTGATAGCGACGCCCCTTTCGGGCCCGCTGGCGGACCGGCTCAAGCGGCAATGGATAGTGCAAGCAGCGCTGTGGATAGCGGTGTTAGCTTCGGCAGGTCTGGCGCTGGTGGCCGCGAGCGGCGGAACCACCCCGCCTCAAATTCTGATAACGTCCTTCATCCTCGGCGCGACTTTCGCCTTTTACGCGCCGGCACGGATGGCGCTGCTGCCCAACCTCGTGCCGCAGGACATGGTCTTCAACGCCACCACGCTCAGCTATTCCGGCACGCGCCTGATGGGTTTCTTCGGCCCGGTGCTGGCCGGCGCCCTGCTGGACCTGGCCGATATCGCCACGACGCTGACGGTGCAAACGGCCCTTTTCAGTATCGGCGCCCTCATCTACTTCAAGGCGACCCACTTCCTGCCGCCGCCTAAACGCAAACGCGGGGCTAAAGGCAATTTCCTCAGCGGCTACGGCGATGTGATTGCCTTCCTGCGCATGGATCGCGCCCTGTTCTCGCTGACCTTGCCGGCGCTGGTCTTTGTACCCATCGGCATGCCCTACCAGAAGCTGATGCCCATTTTTGTCGACCAGGTGCTGAGCGAAGGTCCGGCGCTGCTGGGTCTGCTGGTCGGCAGCGCCAGCCTCGGCTCTGCGCTTTCCGGTTTCGCCGTGGCGCTGGTCGGCGATGTCTATCCTAAAGGCAAAGCCATCCTGATATTTTCGATGTTCTTCGGCGCGTTCATGGTCGTCTTCTCGTTCACGAGCCATCCGCTGATCGCCTGGGGCATTATCTTCATAATAGGCATCTTTTCCGGTATGTTTCTGACGCTCATTAACGCGCTGCTCTTGACGCAGCTGCCGGATGAATTGCGCGGGCGAATGATGAGTCTGTGGGGCATGGTCTGGGGCTTGATCCCCTTCACCACGCTGATCGCCGGCTCGGTCGCCGAATTTCATGGCATCGCCATCGTACTGGCTGCCGCGGGCTGCTGCGTGACGCTCACCTGCGTCGCCATGCTCGTCACCCGCTCGCCCTTGCTGGACTTGTAGGAGTCGCCCGGCATGGTATTGCTATTGCATAATCATGAACTGCGCGGGCTGATGGATATCGGCGAGTATATCGACGCGGTCGAGGAGGGCTACCGTGATTTTGGCAGCGGAGCCGGGGCTGCCTTTCCGCGCGAGAACCTATGGATCAAAGGCGAAAAGCGCGACAGCCACGGGGGCGGACATCTCCCGGACGGCAGCAAAGCCTCCTTCAAATTCAAAGCTGCGCTGCTGCCCGGACTGGGCGGCGCCGGCTTAAATGCTTATACCGCTGGCCTGCCGCAAGGCCTGGAAACCTTCATGTTCCTCTTCGACACGGACAGCGGCGCGCTGGCAGCCGTGATGGAAGTACTCTATTTCGACTGGCTGAAGACGGCCGCGGTATCAGCATTGGCGACGCGCTATCTGGCGCCGCCCGACAGCGCGACCTTGGCATTGTTTGGCACGGGCCGTCACGCCCGCTCCCAGCTCTACGCTCTGACTAAGGTCGCAGCCATTCAACGCGTACAAGCCTACAGCCGCGACGAGAGCAAGCGCCGAGCCTGCTGCGAGAGAATGTCCGCCGAGCTCGGCATCGACGTGATTCCGGCCAGCACACCAGCCGATGCCCTGCGCGACGCCGACATAGTCACCACCATCACCACCTCGCCCACGCCGGTATTCGAGGGCGCGGATTTGCCGGATAGACCCTTGCATATCAATGCCATGGGCGCGCATTATCCCTGGGTGCGCGAAGTTGACCAACACACCGTCGTCAAGAGCCGCGTCTTCGTGGACGAAATGGAGCAAGGCTGGGCGGAAGAAGGCGAGATCATCATGCCGCTGGAAGCCGGCGTCATCGACCAATCCCATGTCATCGGCGATCTGGGCGGGCTGGCGGCGGGCAAGGTCCGTGGGCGTGTGCCGGATACCAACTGGACGCTGTTTCTATCGGGCGGCACCGGCGTCGAAGACGTGGCGGTCGCAACCCATCTCTATCAGAAGGCGCTGCAAAAGGGCGTCGGCACAAAATTTGAGTTCAACCAACCTTACCAGTACGAATTATGAAAAGGAGACCTTGATGTTAACCCATGATGCGCTCAAACGAGACACAGCCAGGCGCGTGAAGCGTCTACAAGCCATGATGAAGGAGCAGGATCTTGACGCCCTGATCATCACAGGGCAAGCCGCGCCCGGCGGCCTCGGCGCCATCCGCTATATCACGCACGCCCATCTCTGGGGCGGCGGCGCATTTGCCATTCTGGGCGCTGACGACCCCTATCCCTGGCTGCAAGTCTGGAGTTCGTATCAGGCTGTCTGGAGCCGCAACGAGACCACCACCCTGCCCGAGCGCGTACTTTCGCCCTACGAAGACATCGTGCAAGCCACCGCCGATACCGCCAAGGGCTACGCCACCGGCAGCAAGCGCATCGGCATGGTTAATATGAGCAAGCTGATGGGCCTGGGCACCTACAACGCCTTCGTCGAGGCGCTGGCCGGCTACGAAATGGTGGAAGTGACCGATGCCTTCAACAGCATCCGGCAGATCAAATCGCCTTTCGAGCTGGAAGCGATCCAGCAAAACGGCGCCATTCTCGATTCCGCCATGGATGTCTTCCGCGATATGGCCGGCGTCGGCGTCCGCTACTGGGATGTCTGCGCCGCCGTCGAAGGCTACATCAAATCATTCGGCGCCTTCTGGGGCCGCACCAAGCTTTCGCTCGATGGCACGCCCTACACCGTGCCGACATCCAAAGACCTGCGCATGGGGCAAGACGACATCATCAACTTCGAAATCGTCTACGAATCGCCTTACGGTTACTGGCTGGAGATGACGACGGTCTTTTCTTTCGATCCCTTGCCCGACGATGTGCAGGCGCTGTTTGACGGCTACCTGGCGGCGGTGGAAGCCAGCTCGGCCGTAGCCAAAGCCGGCAATACCTTCCGCGATATTTCCGAAGCCAACGACAAGGCGCTGCGCGATCGCGGCTTCCCGGTCGATGGCAAGCATACGCCCGATTGCCACAGCACCGGCCTGGACGGCAGCGACGGTCCGAATTCCTTCGGCTCGCCCGATTTTGTGCTGCAGCCCAATATGGTGCTGTCCTACCATCCCGGCACCGTGCTCGAGAACGACCGCGGCTTCTTGATTTCGGACAACTTCCTGGTCACGCCGCAGGGCGCATTCCGCCTCTCGCCGCATCACGCCGACCGTTACTACATGCAGCTGGAAGCTTAATGTCAAACACTAACCCCCCTCTAAATCTCCCCACATTGCAACCTGTGGAAAGGACAGTTTTTCACGGTCGCCCACGTCAGGGCCTACCCCACCCCCCAACCCCCTCCCCGAAGCATCAGGGAGGGGGAGCGCACTCAAAGAAGATGGATTTTTATGTTCAATTTCGCACTAAATAGCAGAAACCGTACACGCTCATCGACGAGTCACCCTTCCCCATAGCAATGGGCCGGGGATGGGGTAGAAAGGAGCAGCACTATGACCAAGCAGACAGCCGTCTCAGTCATCGGCGAATACGTCGCCGCGCGCGAATACGAAGACTTGTCCGACCTCGCTGTCGTCCGCGCCCGCCAAGTCGTGCTCGATTTCATCGGCACGATGCTCGGCGGCTGCCAGACCGAGTTGGGTCAACTGGCAGCCGATTACGCGGCGCAGATGCAGCCGGGCGATGACGCCACCATCGTCGGCGACGGACGCCGCAGTACGGTCGATGGCGCTGCTTTCGCCAATGCCACCATGGGCAAATTTCTGGGCATGGACGACTCGCATCGCATCGCCGGGCATGTGGCCTCGCAATTGGTTCCCGCGGCGCTGGCCCTGGGCGAGCAGTATCTCCTCAGCGGCCGGCAGCTGATCACGGCGCTGGCGGTCGGCTACGATGTGATGGACCTGGTGCATGGCACGGTCGATACCTGGCAGCGCGAACGCGGCATGGACCATAAAGGGCAAGCCGGCACCCTGGCGAGCAGCGTCACCGCGGCCAAAGCGCTCGGCCTTGATGCCGACAAGACCGCGCAGGCCCTGGCGCTCTCGATGGACATGGCCTGCGGCACTGAGCAATACGTCTACGATGCCGGCGCCTGCGATACCAAAGACCTGCTGGCGGGCTATGGCGCGCGCAACGGCATCCTCGCCGCCAAGATGGCCGACTTCGGCTTCCGCGGGCCGCCCGGCGCGCTGGACGGTCCTTACGGCTATTTCCACGCATTCGGGCCCGGTCGCGATTCAGCGAATCTGGCCGCGCTGGACAGCGATGTCCTGGCGCGCACCGGCTTCAAACCCCACGCCGGCTGCCGACACGTGCATTCCTGCGTCGATGCCACGCAAGCCCTGCTCAGGCGCGGTCAACCCGACCTGACTGCCATCGCGTCCATCGAAATCGACACCTACCTGGAAGCGATAACGCCCGACTTCCGCGTCAACTATGCGCCGAAGACGGTGGGCCAAGCCGGCTTCAGCTTGCCGGTGACCGCTTCCGTCATCTTGACGCGCGGCAACTGGTTCCGCGAAGACATCGAGACTTTCGACGCGCCCGAAGCGCAGCGCCTGCGGAAGCTCGTGAAAGTCGGTCTGGACGAAGACATCCAGGCTGGGCACCCGCTGAAAAACGGCTGCGAAGTCCGCATCACCACCAATGACGGGGCACTCTACCGCGGGCGTGTGGAATACGCCAAAGGCGAGCCGGAGAATATGCTCAGCGATGCCGAATTCGAAGAGAAATTCCGCTACCTGGTCGGCAATCTGCTGCCGGATGAGCAGGTCGCGCGCTTGCTGGATTCTGTGGCGCGGCTGGAGCAGCTTGACGATGTCGGCGAGCTCGCGCGCTTGACCGTGCCGCAACGAGTGGCGGTCTAGACTTGTCATGAAAATCACAGCTATCGAATCAACCATCGTCAATATCGCGCGCAGCCGCGACCTGGCGACGGCGTATGGCGTCTCCTCCACCACCAATACGGTGGTCGTGCAAGTACGCACCGACGAAGGCATCACCGGCATCGGGCAGACGGTCGCGCCGGCGCCCTGGGGCGGCGATGCGGTCGAGGTGGTCAAGCATCATATCGACCGCTACATCGGGCCCGCTCTAATTGGCGAAGATCCCTTCAATATCGAGCGCCTGCATCGGCTTATGTTTCAGGCCATGCGAAGGGCCGTAAACGCGCGCACGGCGCTGGACTTCGCCCTTTGGGATATCAAGGGCCTCGCGCTCGGTGTTCCCGTCTATCAGCTGCTGGGCGGCGCTTGCCGGCCGGGCGCGCTCTGCCATGGCTTCGTCGAACGGGAGGAGCCACCGGCCATGGCCGCCCGCATCGAAGAGCTGGCCGCTGAGGGCTGGACCTGGTTCAAAACCAAGATCGGCTTCAGCGTGGAAGATGATGTGGCCTGGTATCGGCAGCTGCGCGAATTAGTAAGCGACGACATCAAGTTTCAACTTGACGGCAATACTGGGTATACTCTTGTCGAGGCAGTCCCGGCTTTGACGCGCCTGGAAGCGCTGGGCGGCGTCGCCTTGTTTGAGCAGCCGGTGCGTTATCTCGATGAGATGGCGCAATTGGCAGCGCGAATCAACACGCCGCTGCAAGCCGATGAGGCGACATCCGGCCCGCGCAGCGTCTACGAAATCGCGCGGGAGCGGGCGGCGCATGTGCTGCATTTCAAGCTGCATCGCTATGGCGGTTTGTTGCCGGCGGCCAAGATGGCGGCGGTAGCGGAGGCGGCCGGCCTGGAAATATCAATCGCGCCTTATTTCGATATCATCGCGGCGGCGGCAGCGCACTTGGCCGCGGCCACGCCCGGCGCAACCTGGCCCGCCGGCTTCTCGGACATGACCGATTCCATCCTCGCCGAGCCTTATCAGCCGGATGGGCAGATGCTTAAACCGCCTGCGGGGCCGGGCCTGGGCGTCGCGATTGATGAAGTCAAACTGGCGTATTATGCGGCAGCTTCTTGAAAACTTGTCAAAAAACGATAACCTACAGCAGCAGAAGGAGGTGACTATCGACAATGCATCTGCAAGGCGAATCGAATAGTTTCGACACATACACATCTAGAGGAGAGAAGTAATGAAAACCGCACGAATTTTACTCATCGCAAGTTTGGTCCTGCTCATCGGCTCAATGGCGATTGTCCCGGCGGCCGCGCAGGACGGCATGAGCGAATTTGTCTATGCCCACAGCGGGCCCATCCGCCCGATGGACGCCCACTCGCACTGGTACGGCTCCACGCACCATTTGCTCAACCTGTATTACGATTGCCTGATTTGGCGCGCCGCTGACGGCAGTGGCTACGTGCCGCAGGCTGCCCATAGCTGGGAAAATGTCGACGACACCACCTGGCGCTTCCACTTGCGCGAAGGCGCCACCTTCCACAATGGCGAGCCGGTCGACGCCGAAGCCGTCAAATGGAATATCGACCGCGTCCGCCATCCCATCGGCGACATCCCGCTCTATCAGCAGTGGGCTTTCGTCAAGGAAGTCGTGATTGTAGACGACCTAACGGTCGATATCATCAGCAACGCCCCCCACGCTTACTTCGAGAATGACGTCAGCTATAACGGCTGCGAGCTGCTGCCGCCCGATTACTTCGAAGAAGTCGGCCAGGAAGAGTTCAACCGCAATCCCGTTGGCTCCGGTCCGTACACGCTGGCCGAACTCAGCGAGAACGACCGCTACGTCTTCGAGGCTTGGGACGACTATCACAGCGGCCGTCCCGAGGTTGACCGCGTGATCTACCAGGTCATCCCCGAGCCGTCGGCGCAGGTCGCCGCATTGCTCGCCGGCCAGGTCGACATGATCAAAGGCGTGCCCGCGCCCGATCGCCCCACGATTGAAGCCACTGACGGCCTCACCCTGCTCACCGAGAGCGGCAACCGGATGTACCACTACTATGCTCGCGTGGATACGACCAGCGGCGCCTTCCCCGAGACCTTCCCCGATTATGAGCCGGCCACGCTGGATATCAACGTGCGCAAAGCCATCACCCATGCGCTTGACCGGCATCTGCTGGCGGAAGTTCATGGCTCGGCCAGCGCCCGCCTGGCGCGCGTCTGCTCCTACTATCCGGAAGGTTTCGCCGACAAGTACGCCGATCCCGATGTCATCTCCGAATGGTACGACCCCGACCTGGCGAAGGAATACCTGGCTGAGGCCGGTTACGCCGATGGCGAAGGGCCGACCCTTTACCTTGATACGCCGGTCGTCGGCCGTGGCGGCGGCGCCAAGGAAGTCGCTGAAGTGGCTGCCGCGCTGCTCGAAGATGTCGGCTTCACCGTGGACCTGACCGTCCGCGACGCTTCCGCCTTTGCTGTTGAAGTACAGCGCAGCGGCAACAACCGCGAACTGATGCTGGCGGCTCTCGGCTGCGGTCCCGCTCTGCTGCCCCTCTTCTACAACTGCGACTGGACGGCGGTAGCCTACAGCATCTGCGACGAAGACTGGGATGCTGTAGCGGAAGCGATCCAGGTCACGATCCCGCTTGACGAACGCCTCGAACTCTGGGAACAGTGGTGGGAGCACTACATCGACCTCACACAGACCATCACGCTCTTTGAGATAACGGATGTGTTCGCATTGAACACAGCCGAGTTCGACTTCACGCCGCGTAAAGACGGCTGGATGACTTTCCGCGATCTCAAACTCGCGGATATGTAGGCCAACCCCCTCGGTCCCCCCATCGCAATGGGGGGACTTCTGCTCCCCTTCCCGGATGCTTCGGGATGCTCGCCATAGAGATGGCGAGAAGGGGCCGGGGGATGGGGTAGAAAAGCATGCGCGGATTCTTCATCAGCCGTTTGGTGCAGTTGTTCGTCACCATGTTCATCATCTCGGTGGTCGTGTTCTTCATACTACGTCTGAGCGGCGACCCCATCCTTGTGGTGGCGCCAGACTTCTTCAGCCAGGAACAGATCGAGCAGATGCGCAAATTCTGGGGCTTCGACAAACCGCTCGGCGAACAATACCTCACGTTTGTCACCAAAGCGATCACGGGCGATTTCGGCAAATCCTATCTGGCCAAACGTCCGGCTATGGAGCTCATCATTGAACGCTTGGGTTATACTTGGATGCTGGCTGCCGCAGCCGCATCCATCGGTCTGACCGTCGCCATCCCACTCGGCATCCTGTCAGCGCTAAAACGCAACAGCTTACTGGACCTAATCATTACCTCAATGTCGTCCCTGGGAACCGCCATGCCCAGCTTCTGGCTCGGCCTCATGCTCATCATCATCTTTTCGGTCTACCTGCGCATGCTGCCTGCATTCGGCGCGCTGGAGCCTAAAGCCATCATTATGCCCTCGGTGACGCTGGGCGTAGGCATGGCGGCGCGACTTTCACGCATGACCCGCTCCGCCATGCTGGAGGTGCTGAATCAAGATTACGTCCGCACCGCCCACAGCAAAGGTCTGCTGCACAAGACCGTGGTGCTGCGTCATGCCTTGCGCAACGCTCTCATTCCCATCGTCACCGTATTCGGCCTGCAGCTTGGCTGGCTCCTGGGCGGCTCGGTCGTGGTCGAGAGCGTCTTTTCCTGGCCCGGGCTGGGCCGGCTGATGATCGACTCCATCAGCGTCCGCGACAACACGGTGGTGCAAGCGGGGCTGATATTTTTTGCTCTGTCCTTCATTCTGATCAATTACGTCATCGATGTGCTTTACATTATCCTTGACCCGCGCATAAAGTTCCAATAGATGTCACGCATGGACGCCCAGCACAGCATTGGCAAAATCAGCGACTTGCCCGCCCGACGCAGCGCGCCCCTGCGCCTGCTGAGGATTTTGCTCAAGAGCCCGGTGGGCATGGCCGGCAGCCTGATAGTAACCGCCATCGTGCTGCTGGCGTTTTTTGGGCCGCTGGTTTCGCCGCGAGATCCGCATGGCAGGAACCTGCGCGCCCGCTTTGAGCCGCCGGGTTTTGCGGATGACATAGGAACCTATGCCCTGGGCAGCGATCAGCTGGGCCGCGACATCCTCAGCCGCATCATCGCCGGCAGCCGCGTATCGGTGCTGGTCGGCGTGGTATCCGTGCTCATATCGGGCACAATCGGCGTCATTTACGGCTTGATCAGCGGCTTCGTCGGCGGCATCGTCGACAGTGTGCTCATGCGCGTTGTCGACGGCTTGCTCGCCATCCCCTTCATCATCCTGGTCATCGCTATATCCGGCGTGGTCGGCGCGGGTTTGTCCACGCTGATCCTCATCCTCGGACTCACTGGCTGGATCACCTATGCGCGCGTCATCCGCGGCGAGGTGCTCAAAGTGCGCGAAATGGAATACGTCATCGCCGCCTACGCCTTGGGCCAGCACCGCCTCAAGGTCATGCTGCTGCACATCCTGCCCAACGTGGTCTCATCGGCTATCGTGCTGGCCGCCGTGCAGGTGGGCGTCACTATTCTGGCTGAATCTTCGCTGAGCTTCCTCGGCCTGGGCGTCAAACCGCCGACGGTGACCTGGGGCTTGATGCTGGCCGATGGCAAGCAGTATATCAACAGCGCCTGGTGGATGACCGCCTACCCGGGAATTGCCATCACCATCACCGTGCTGGGCGTGGTCTTCCTGGGCGATTGGCTGCGCGACTTGCTAGACCCCAATATCCGCGGCCGCGCCTGATGTCCGCGGGATTCCGCGTCCCCCGTTCGCGCGCCAGCCAGACTCACCGCGCCCTGCGCGACGAAATCATCGCCGCCCTGGAGCCCATCCTCTTTGACGCTTACCAGCACAGCTACCCGCTGCGCAGCCAACTGGAAGACGCCTTCGCCACCGAGGCGGGCCAGCGCTACGCCGTCGCCGCCCACTCCGGCACGGTCGCCCTCGTCATCGCCCTGCGCGCCTGCGGCATCGGCCCCGGCGACGAAGTCATCACTGTCGGCAACTCCGACATTTCCACCACCGGCGCCATCAGCCTCTGCGGTGGAAAGCCCGTGCTCTGCGATGTGCTGGGATCCGACTACACCATGGATGTCGCGACGGTCGAAGCGCAAATCAGCGAGCGGACACACGCCATCCTGCCGGTGGACCTGCATGGTCACCCGGCTGATGTCAAAGCCCTGCGCGCCCTAGCCGATCGCTACGAGCTCAAGATCATCGAAGATGCGGCGCTGGCATCCGGCGCAAGGGATTACGGTGTGCCGGTCGGCGCTTTCGCCGATGTCGCCATGTTCAGCTTCGCGCCCTTTAAGCCGCTGGGCAGCGCTGGCAACGGCGCCATGCTGGTGACCAGCGACGAGGCCATCCACGCGCAACTGCGCCTTCTGGTCGGCTATGGCTACAAGCCTGAGGAGGTCGCGCCCGCCGGCTATCAAAATTATGTCGCCGAAGGCTTCAACGTTCCGCTTGACGGCCTGCAGGCGGCGCTGCTGCTGCTGAAGTTGCCGCATCTAAAGAAGTGGACGGCACGGCGCCGCGAGATCGCCGCCGCGCTGGAAGCGGGCTTGGCTGATACGCCCGTCACCACGCCGCGTTTCCGCCCGGAATCCGCGCCCACCTTCCGCTCCTACGCCATACGAAGCGAGCGGCAGCTGGATTTTTATGACGGTCTGCGCGCAGCCGGCATTGAAGCGGTCATTCATTACGCGCCAGCTGTCTATCGCTACGAGGTCTACGCCGACGCTTTCCCCAATCGCGACCAGCTTCCCGTCACCGAAATGCTGGCGAGCCAAGTCGTCAATCTGCCTGTCACGCCAGAACTGAGCGATGACGAGGTAGAATATATGATTGAAACGATTCACGGACTTAGCGATTGCTGATTTGCCGCGCAGGGGCGCCAGAACCGAAGTGTCTGCTCCTGGCTGTGGGTCGACCGCCACCACCATGGATACTGTAGGGGCCAGCCTTGGCTCGCCCAAAAAGATGAGGAACGTACACATGAACCTGCTCGAACAAATATCCGACTACACGCTCAGCCTCAGACTGGACGATATTCCCGCGGACGCTCGTGACCTGGCGAAATGGATCGTCTTCGACTCCATCGGTACCGGGCTGGGCGGTTACCAGCGCCACCTGGGGCAAAAAGCCGCGCGGTACGCCAGCGTCATGCTGCCGGGCGATCAAGCCACGCTGCTGGGCACGGGCGAGCGCGTATCACTGGAAGGCGCCGCCTTCGCCAATGCCGTCATGATCAAGATCCTGGGCATGGACGATTCGCATCGCTCGGCCGGGCATATCGCCTCCCAGGTTATCCCGGTCGTGCTGGCGGTCGGCGAAGCCTACGATAGCTCAGGCGAAGACATGCTCGTGGCCATCATTGCCGCTTACGACTTCGCGGTGCGCATCGGGCGGCAGGTACGCGCGACGCATCGGGCCCGCGGCAACGACCTCAAAGGCACGCTCGGCGCGATGGCGGCGGCGCTGGCTGCCGCGCGCTGTGCCGGCTGCGACCGCGAAACACTCATCAATACGGTGGCGCTGGCCGCTGACCTGGCATCCGGCACCGAGCAGTACGTCTATGAAGGCGGCCCCTGCGATACCAAAGATCTCATCAGCGGCTTCGCCTGCCGCAATGCCGTTTTCGCTTTGCGTCTGGCCGAGTCCGGCTTCTATGGCGCACGCGGCGCCCTGGACGGCGAGTACGGATTCTTTAGCGCATTCGGGGATGGCTGCGATGCAAGCGCCTTCGACGACTTGGGCCAGGACTTCGCCATTCTGGGCACGGCCTTCAAGCCACACGGCGGATGTCGCCATACCCACCAAGCCATCGACGCCGCGCAGGCGATACTGCAGGAGGGCGCGCTCGATACATCCGCCATCGAGAGCATCTGCCTCAAGACTTACGGCTACGCTACTCGTCCCAGCTTCCGCGTCGATGCCAACCCGCCCGCGCGCGATGTCGCCGGTTTGAGCATCCGCGTCTCCACGGCAGTGGCCTTGACGCAAGGCAGCGCCTGGCCTCAGGACTTTAGGACCTGGGATGACCCCGAGGTAAGGCGTCTGCGCAACTTGATCGATGTGCAAGTCGACGAGGAGATAGAAGCGAGCTATCCCGAACTCAACGGCTGCCGCCTGCAAATCACGCTGTCTGGTGGCGAGCAGCGCCAAGCCTACCTGCCCAACATGAAAGGCGAGCCGGAGTTCCGCATGACCGACGACGAAATGCGGCAGAAGTTCGCCGTGCTGACGCGCGACCTGTTTGACCCGACACGCGCCGACCAGATCTACGAGGCTTGCAGTCAGTTGGAGCGGCTGGACGACATCGGCGCATTAACGCAGCTCTGTGCCGCTGGCGAAGCCATACCGGCTTAGGGCTCGCGACTCATAATGTAGTAAGCGCTGTTCCGGTCGCGGACGAATCCGCTGACAATGTAACCTGCGCTCAGCAGAGTCGTGATCGCGCGGCGCACGCTCAGTTGCCAGGTCTTGGCGCGCTCCAGATTCGCTTCTTTGAGTTGGGCGATATTCAGGGGAATCTCAATGCCGTAACACGGCTCGGTGAAGCTGCTCGGCTGCTCGTGCCGCAGTTCGCCCGCCTTGTTCACATGCACCAGTTTGGCGGCGTCAGTTTGCCCTGTAGACGCACTCTGGCCGCCCGCCTCAGCCAGCGCCATCACTCGCGGCGAATCCAGTTGCCACTGCGCTTCCAGGCGGTCGCTGGCCATGCCGGAGTTGATGCCATCCTTCATGTCGCCGTAATGATTGACCGAGTAGTTCCGCGCTGTCGTGCCCAGGCGATTGAAGTTAAAATTGGCGTTGCCGCTTTGCATCGGGTCGAAGGTCCAGGCCATCCGACTGAAGCCCACCCTCAGCGCCCATTCCCGCTGCGCCAGCTTGAGTTTTAAGCCGACTCCGCGCCCTTGGTACTCCGGACGAACACCGGCCATATGCGACCAGAGCCACAACTCGCCCTCGCGCCAGGCGGCCATGCCAAAACAGAATCCGACCAGCCGTCCCGCGGCCTCGGCCCCGATGACTGCCCCGCCGGCATGCACAATCGCCCGCAGCGTATGCGGCGAAGATACGTCGACATCATGCATGCCCCAAACGGCCTTCTGCAACTCGACCGTCGCATTGATATCGGGCATCGTTCTTAATTCGCGAATCGTGATTGTGCCGGACATGCTCCGCCTGCAACTGCGCCGATGAACGCCTGCAATCATAGCAAGCGCGCGGTCAAATGGCAAAGCGCTGCGGATCCACCATAGGATGACCTTCGCTGTCGCGCCGGTGGACTACACTGAATTTTAACCACAGAGACCACAGAGGGCACAGAGAAATGTTCTTATCCATCATAATCTTTGCGCACTTTGTGTCTTTGTGCCTTTGTGGTGAACATGACTTATAATCTGAGAATGCAGCAATTAGCCCACGACCCGAGGAGCGGCGCCCTGCCAACTGAGGAACGCTGTCAATCCGTGCTTGATACCATCGGCAATACGCCCTTGGTCGAACTCGCGCGCATAACCCGCGGGCTGGACGGCGTTATCTTCGCCAAGCTCGAATACCTCAACCCGGGCTACTCCAAGAAAGACCGCATCGCCTTGCAGATGATCGAAGATGCCGAAGCCAGTGGCGCGCTGCTGCCGGGCGACACGGTGGTCGAGCTGACCAGCGGCAATACCGGTACCGGTCTCGCTATCGTTTGCGCCGCCAAGGGCTACCACTTCGTGGCGGTGATGTCCCGCGGCAACTCGATGGAGCGGGCGCGCATGATGTCCGCGCTCGGCGCCGAAGTCGCGCTGGTCGATCAAGCGCCGGGGTCGCGCCCCGGCCAAGTCTCAGGCGACGATCTGGCGCTGGTGGAAGACCGGGCGCGGCAGATCACGCGCGAGCGCGGCGCCTTTCGCGCTGATCAGTTTCAGCTGCCGGGCAATTCCCGCGCCCATTACCAGCAGACCGCGCCGGAAATCATGCGGCAATCGGGCGGCATCGACGCCTTCTGCGACTTTGTCGGCAGCGGCGGCTCTTTCGCCGGCTGCGCGCGATACTTCAAAGCATGCGACCCGACCATCCAATGCTACGTGGTCGAGCCGGAAGGCGCGGCAGCCCTGGCCGGCCAAGCAGTTGCGCACCCCAAGCACAAAATACAAGGCGGCGGCTATGCCATGAGCGAGCTTCCGCTGATTGACCGCGAGCTCATCGACGGCTGCCTGCAAGTCAGCGATGAAGACGCGCTGCAGATGACGCGCCGCCTGGCCCGCGACGAGGGACTCTTCGCCGGCTTCTCTTCCGGGGCCAACCTGGCCGCCGCGCTGCAGCTACTGGAGACCAAACATCGCGGCGACCGCATCGCCATCTTGCTCCCCGACTCCGGCTTGAAATATTTGAGCACGGATTTATGGCCATAAGATCATGAGCGAAAAACGCCCGCAAGACGATATCGTCCGCTGGCTGCGCAGCCAGCATGATTCGCTTTCGCCCAGCCAGCGCAAAGTCACGCAATTCCTGCTTGAAGGCCGCATCAACGTCATTCACTTCACCATCACCGAGATCGCCGAAGCGGTGGGCGTCAACTCTTCCACGGTTGTCCGCACCGCGCAGGCTCTGGGCTTCGAGGGTTTCCCCGAATTGCAATCGGTATTGCGCAGCCAATTCCTCAGCCAGGCGCGCATCTCCCAGCGCATGCAGATCGGCTCGCAGACGCTGATTGACGACCTGTCAGCCGATACGGAAGCAGACGCGCACCTGCTCACGACCGTCCTGCGTGACGAGCTGCAAACCCTGCTCGATCTGCCGCAGCATGTGCCCCGGCATCGCTTTGACCAGGCGGTCGACCTGTTGGATGCCGCCGAGCAAGTTTACATCATCGGCCTGGGCGCTTCTTTCCCGATGGCGCTAAATTTCGGCATCGTCTTGCGCTTTATCCGCCCCGCTTCCACCGTGTTGACGCCCGGCATCGACCCCATCGCCGCGCAGCTCATCCCGCTCAAAGCCGGCGATCTGATCTTCTCGCTCTGCTTCGCCCGCTACACGCGCGAGACGCTGACCGTAATGGACGTCGCCAGAGAGCGCGGCGCGTCAGTGCTGGCGGTCACCGACAGCCATGTATCGCCCGCCGCCATCCGCGCTGACCTGGCCCTGATCGTGCCCTTCCGTTCACGGCTGTATAGCAATACGGTGGCCGTATTCGCCCTGCTCGATGCGCTGCTTGGGGCATTGGCGCTTCGCTACCCGGAGAAAACGCAAGAGCGCCTCGACAGCCTCGAAGAGTTGTATCAGCAGTTCAACCTTTGGAGCAGCGGCGGCTGATCTCAGGCGCGGACGTTGGGGTCGAGCGCATCACGCAGCGCGTCGCCGATGATGTTGAGAATCAGCACAACCAGGGTGATGGTCATGCCCGGGAAGACAGCGATCCACCACTGCGTACGCAGATAATTGCGCCCGTCCGCCAGCATAGCGCCCCACTCCGGCGTGGGCGGCCGCACACCCAGCCCGAGGAAGCTCAAGCTGGCGCCGGCCACGATCGCGCCCGATACGCCCAGGGTGGTCACGACGATCATCGGCCCCAATACGCCCGGCAAAATATGAAAGAACACGATGCGCAGCGAACCCGCGCCCATACTGCGCGCCGCCACGACATATTCCATCTCGCGGATCGACAGGGTGATGCCGCGGATCAAACGCGCGTAGGTCGGCAGCGAGAAAAACGCGATGGCGATGACCACATTGCTCATGTTTGAGCCGAGCAGGCTCACCAGCCAGATCGCTAGGATTAAGCCCGGGAAAGCCAGTATCAGATCCATGACGCGCATGACGGCGTTATCGAGCAGGCCGCCGAAGAAGCCGGCCAGCAGTCCCAAGGGCACGCTGACCACGACCGCCAGCCCGATCGACAGAAAGCCGACTTGCAGCGATACCCGCCCACCGTAGAGCACACGGCTCAATATATCGCGGCCCAGCTTGTCCGTGCCAAAGGGATGCAGCAGCGACGGCGCCTGATTCCGCGCTGGCGTGTCTTTCTGGATCGGGTCATAGGGCGTCACCTGCGGCGCGAAGACGATGGCCAGCAAGATCAGCAGCAGGCAAGCCAAGCCGAAGAGCGCCACGCGGTTGCGCGTGAACTTCATGACCACCAATGTATACAAGCCGGTCGGGCGCTCGCCGATGCCCGCGGCATCGACGCGTTCTGCCTTGCTGCGCTCACTCATAACGAATCCGCGGATCGACGAAAGCATAGATGATATCGACGATGAGATTGACGAAGACAAAGGAGGCGGCCACCAAAATGACAGTGCCCTGAATCATAGGATAATCACGATTGCTGATGGCGTCGATCGCCAGGCGCCCGACCCCCGGCAAGCCAAAAATGCTCTCGGTGATGACGGCGCCGCCCAGCAATCCGCCCACCGACAAGCCCACCACTGTGATGACAGGTATCAGCGTGTTTTGCAGGGCGTGGCTGATCAGAACCCGCCGCGGCGCCAAACCCTTCGAGCGCGCCGTACGCACATAATCCGTGCTCAGTACCTCGATCATGCTCGAGCGCGTCAAGCGGGCGATGAGGGCGCTTTGACCCACCGCCAGCGTCGCCACCGGCATGATGAAGTGCCGCCAGCTGCCGGCGCCTTGCACGGGCAATATCCGCAAACCCACGGCGAATATCAAAATCAGCATCAAGCCCAGCCAAAATGTCGGTATGGAGAAGAAAAATACCGTCACCACGATACCCAGGTTATCGACCCAGGTGCGCTGGTACACCGCCGTCATGACGCCAATCAGCAGGCCGATGCCGGTGCCGACTGTGACGCTGAGAACGGTGATTTTGGCGGTAAAAGGAAAAGCCTTGGCGATGACGCCCAGCACCGGCTCGCGGAATTTGACCGAGCGCCCCAAGTCCCCTTGCGCGAAGTTGCGCAGGAAGATGAGGTACTGCTCCATGACCGGGCGATCCAGGCCCAGCTTGCGGCGGATCAGCTCAATCTGTTGCGGCGATGCCCGGTCGCCCGCCATCACTTTGGCCGGGTCGCCGGGCAAGGCCACCCGCAGCATCACGAAGACGACCGTCGTCACCGCCAGAATCAGGGGGAAGGCGATCAAAATGCGGCGCAGGATGTACTTGCTCAAGTGAAAGCACCCTCCACTGCGAGTTGAGATTTCAACGGGCGATTCAATGAGTCGCCCCTACATTCACGCCGAGGATTGCAGGGGTCAGATTGCGTAGACTCCGGCCCACGCCATTGGCTGACCCCTACCGATTCAAGCCCGCCATTTCCCCTTCTCCATTGCGATGGGCAGGGGGTTAGGGGGAGGGGTTTTCCCACCCTACTCTGTCTCGAAGTACGCGTTCCAGTACAGGAAGCTCGTATCGGGGTGAATGCGCCAATTCATCAATTCAGCGCGCACGCCCGTCAGCGCCGGCGGTACCGCCAGGTAGACCCAGGGCGATGCCTCGATGATGTACTGACTAACCGCCGTCACCGCTTCATAACGCATATCCGGATCCAACTGCGAATCAGCGGCGACCAGCAGATCGGTCAATTCTTCAGTCGAGAACCAGGCGCGGTTGCTGCCGCCCTTGCGTTCGGGATCGAAGAAATAGGTCAAGATGCTAGGATCTTGATAGCCGTAGAGCAGCAGGAAGAGGTCGTGCGTCCCGGTGGTGGTCAGGTCAACCAGGGCCGCGAATTCCAGCACGTCAATCTGCAAAGGAATGCCGACCGCGCGCCATTGCGCCTCCAGCACTTCGGCTTGTCGCAGCCACTCATCCGGCGAGGCGGTTGCCAATGGCACAGTCCAATCGTTGCCGTCGGGGTCCTCACGCAAGCCGTCGCCGTCCACATCGACATAGCCCAGTTCGTCCAACATGGACATGGCTTTGTCGGGGTCGAAGCTGGGCGCAATCGCATTCAGCTCGGGATTGTGCCCCCAAATCGTCGGCGGCAAGGGCTGATACAGCGGCTGCGCCAGGTCGTCCCAAGCCAGCGTGACAAATTCCTCCCGATCTGTGGCGTAGGCGAAAGCCTTGCGCAGATCCGGGTTGGTCCAGGGATCTTTCGAAGTATTGAAGCCGACATAACGAATCTGGCTCAATTGCGCCACATGCACGTCGATGTCCGGGTTGGCCTGGGCATCAGCCAGGTTCTGCGTCGGGATGCCGGCCAGCGAAATCTCGCCCGTTTCCAAAGCGGCCAGTACCGTCTGCTCCTCACCGATGAAGAGAATCTGCAGCTCATCGAGGAAGACCGGTCCCGGGTGATCGTACAATTCAGGCGGCGCCCAGTTGAAGTCAGGATTGCGCTCGAACAGCGCGTAGTTATCCGTGACCAACTCCTTCAGAATGAAGGGTCCGCCGCCGACCGGATTGGTGCCGAAGTCGTCCGGTCCGATTTCCTCGTAAGCTGTCGGCGACACGATCTCCAGCCCCGCCAGCACGAAGAATAGCGGCGCGTGCGGCGAATTCATGTGCATGGTGAAGCTGTAATCGTCGTGCACCTCGATATTGTCCAGCAGCGTGATCAAAGCGCGTCCGGTCGATGCCGTCGATTCCGGATCGGCATATTTCTCCAGGTTCCATTTGAGCGCCGCCGCGTCAATCGGCGTGCCATCGGTGAAAGTAGCGTAGTCGATCAAATTGATCGTGAGCGATTTGGAATCTTCCGAAACTTCCCAGGTGTCCGCCAGGTAGCCGACATAACTCATGTCAAGAGCGCGCGAGAACAGGGTCGGATACATCGCGTAATGCGGCCAGCTGTGCCAGGACGAGACAAAGGGATCGAAGGACGTATTCGAGTTGGCGTCCGCCACTACCAGCCGCCCACCCTTGCCTTCCATCATGTCATCTTGCGCCACAACGACGCCGCCAAACAAAACTGTGACTATCATCACCAGCGCAAAAACTGCAAGTCTAGACATCTTCATTTCCTGTTCCTCCAATACCAAAGAATAAACAAGTTCCCAAAAGATTCAGATTTCGATAAGTCCTCCCGTCCGCTGCCTCAATCGGCGTCCGCAAATTCATCGTAGACAGCCCGCCCGATTTCGCCCATCGCCGTCTCAACTTCGAAGACGCGCTGATGATGCGCGACCGGCTGATTCCAAACAGGCGCTTCATCCCATTCGGTGAAGAGCGTCAGGATAACGTGGTTCGTTTTGCCAAGGCTGATGATACCGCAGTCGTTGCGTATGCCGCCAATGGTGCCGGTTTTGTGCGCCACCTTGGTTCCGAGCGGCAGGAAACGCGAGATGCGCACGTTGAATTGCTGCTTGTGCAAGATATCGAAGGCGACCGCGCGCACTTCTTCCGGGTACAGATCGCCATGCAGCAGATGCAGCAGCTCATTCATGGCGTTGGCTGTGCTGACGTTATTCTCCGGCCCCTTGCTGAAGCACAGGCCGTCGCGCAGCACATCGTTCCGCGCCGTCCACTTGACCAGCTCTTCTACGGGCAAATCGGCTATTTCCGGCGGAAAGGCATAGCGCAACAAGTCCTTGCAATTCAGCTTAAAGAATATCTCCGTAAGCCCTAGCTCATGCATGTAGCTTTCGATCACCTCCGCGCCGCCGAGATAGTCCACCACCATATCGGTCGCGGTGTTGTCGCTGATGATGATCATCAAGGTCAGCAAGTCGCGCAGGGTCGGCTGCAATCCCGGTTCGAAGTAAGGCAAGATGCCGCTGCCCAGGCTCTTGTCCTCGTCAGCCAGCGGCAAGCGCGAATCGAGGCTGATGAGGCCCGCCGTCAACTGTTGGCAGGCGGTCGCCAGGATGGGAATCTTGAATGTGCTCGCCATGGGGAAGGGCTCGTCGCCATTGACATCCAGCCGCGTATCAGACTCGATATGCCAAATCGCCACGCCGGCATTGATTTTCGCCGTGCTAACGATCGCATTGATTCGGTCGACCAAGGTCATTTTGAGCCTCCGTAGGGATTCTGGTCGCGCCAGCGCTGCTTGGCTTCTGCTAAGCGATCGCGCTGCACCTCGACGCCGATGCCGTAACCATCGGCCACAGCCAGCGTGCTATCGGGCCCCAGCACAAAGGGCGGCTCGGTCAGGTCGGCGGCGAAATAGCGGTCGGTCGCCGAGATATCCGAGGGCAAGTTGACCGCCGGCAGCGCAGCGAAAGAGACATTGGCCGCGCGCCCCACGCCGATTTCCAGCATGCCGCCGATCCACAAGGGCAAGTCGTTCTCAGCGCAGATGCGGTACATCTCCAGGCTCTCGGTGAATCCGCCCACGCGCGCCGGTTTGAGATTCAAGATGCCAATGGCGCCCACCTGCAGCGCGATATTGAGGTCGCTGGCCGACTTTACGCTCTCGTCCAGGCAAACCCGCGTCTTCAGCCGCCGCTGCAAATGCCCGTGATGGTAGATATCGTCATGCGCCAGCGGCTGCTCGATCATCAGCAGATCAAAGGCGTCAAGCTGCGCCAGATGCTCGGCATCCCCCGGCTGATAGTCGCTGTTGGCGTCCAGCATCAGCAAAATGTCCGGATGCGCCGCGCGCGCCGCCCGCGCCACCTCCACATCCCAGCCGCGTTTGATCTTGAGCTTGATGCGCCCGTAGCCTTCCGCCAGGCGCTGGCTGACGACCGCCACCGTGGCTTCCAGCGACGGCTGAATGCCGATGCTGACGCCGACGGTCGCCCGCCCCTCGGATTCATGCCCCGCGGGCGCGTAATGCGCGAAGCAGTCGGTGAGCCGCAGGTCGTTGGTCTTGGCGAAGGCGTCCCAGACGGCCGCTTCCAGGCCGGCCCGCACATGGTGATTGCCGCGGAAGCGCTTTATCAGCTCGGGAAAGTCGCGCGGGTCGCCCACTGACTCGCCCACCGCCGCCGGGGCCATGAATTCCGCCAGGATATGCTCGGCCGTCAGCGCTGTTTCGTGGCCGTAGCCGGGCCAGAACTCAATCGAGCACTCGCCCCAGCCGATCACGCCGGCTTCGGTCGTCAGCTCGACCAGCACCGCGACCTTATCGGTTTCCGCGCCGAAGCTGGTCTCGAATGGCGCCAAATAAGGCAGCAGCACGGTATGCAACTCAATAGATCGAATCGTTATCGCTTTCAAGTCCATATCCTTCGCTAATAGCCGCGCGGGCGCGCATCGGTCAAGGCACTATCAGGCAATCGGGAGCATGGCATATTATAGCAACCCGCCTTGCCGCCGCAACAAGCGCCGCAAGATTTCTTGCGCTGGCGCCCACGAGAGACTATATTCTGGTGAAGGCACATGCCGAGGAGACGTGCCCATGAGAGTCTTCGCTGGCGGCATATCAACCGAAACCAATACCTTCTCGCCCATGCCAACGGGCCTGGCTGATTTCGACATTGTGCGCGCCGCCGACCTTGACGAGAGCGGCCAGATGGGCGGCTTCGGCGGGCCCTTCAACATCTTCCGCCGGCGTTGCCAGGAGCGCGGCTGGGATTACCACTTCAGCCTCTACGCCTCAGCCCAACCCGCCGGCACAACCGTCCGCGGAGTGTACGAGAGCCTGCGCGATGAAATGCTCGACGCGCTGCATGACGCCCTGCCCGTCGATATCGTCCTGCTGCCGCTGCACGGCGCCATGGTGGCCGAGGGCTACGACGACTGCGAGACCGATATCGCGACCCGCGCGCGAGAAATAGCAGGACCAGGCGCCAAAATCGGCATCGAGCTGGACCTGCACTGCGATCTGACCCAGGAGCTAATCGACGCGGTAGACGCCATCGTCATCTTCAAGGAATACCCCCACACCGACATCAACGAGCGCGCCGAAGAACTCTTCGCCATCATCGCCGACGCCGCCGAAGGCAAAACAAGCCCGACCATGGCGCTCTACGACTGCCGTATGATCGGCCTGTTTCTGACGCCCTTTGAGCCGATGCGCGGCTTCGTCGATGACATGAGCGCGCGTGAAGCCGAGCCGGGCGTATTGTCGCTGTCGCTGGCGCACTGCTTCCCCTGGGCTGACGTGCCCAGCTGCGGCGCGCAGATGCTGGCCATCAGCGATGACGATCCGGCGCTGGCGGCAAACTTGGCGCAGGAATTCGGCCGGCGATTCTTCGCCATGCGTCATGCGCTGGATCCACCGTCGCTGTCCCTGGACGCGGCCCTCGACAAAGCGCTGGCGGCCGACGCAGGACCGGTGGTGGTCGCCGATCAAGCCGATAATGCCGGCGGCGGCGCGCCCAGCGACTCCACTTTTGTGCTGCGCGCCCTGCTGGAACGCGGCGTGACTGACGCGGCGCTCGGCATGATCTGGGACCCGGTCGCGGTCACTGTCGTCATGTCCGCCGGGGTAGGCGCGACCCTCGACCTGCGGCTGGGCGGCAAGATGGGACCCATGTCCGGCGACCCGCTCGACCTGCGCGTGACTGTGAGCGGCATAATCGCAGACATGAAGCAGCAGTGGACGCAAAGCGATGGCGCCGTCTCGGTCGATTGCGGCGATGCCGTGTGCCTGCATTGCCAGGGCATCGACATCATCGTCAACAGCATTCGCCGGCAGGTCTTCAGCCCGACCGTGTTCTCCAATTTCGGCATCGATCCGGCGTCAAAACGACTGCTGGTGGTCAAATCCACGCAGCACTTCTACGCCGGCTTTGCCACGCCTGAAGTTGGCGCCAGCGAGATCATCTACATGGCCGGTCCCGGCGCGGTCGCCCCGCGCTTCCGCGAGATTCCCTATCAGCGGGCCGATCTGCGCAAGTATCCCTGGCTGGACGATCCATTCGCCAATTGATCGGAGACTGTAATGCCTAGAATCGCTGCTGGCGGCATCTCCATTGAATGCGCCACGTTTTCGCCCTTGCTCTCGGAGTTATCCGACTTTCGGGTGCTGCGCGGCGACGAACAATTGGCGCGCTATCCCTTCGTTTCAGCGCTCGACGGCATTGACTTCGCGCCCTTCTTGCATGCGAATGCCGTTCCCGGCGGCGTCGTGCGGCGCTCGGCTTACGAGGCTCTCAAGGGCGAATTCCTGGACGGACTGGCGGCGGGCGTGCCTTGGGACGGCGTCTACCTGGATATGCACGGCGCCATGGCCGTCGAGGGCATCGACGATGCCGAAGCCGACTTTATCAGTGCGGCGCGCGCGATGGTCGGGCCTGACTGCTTCATCAGCGCCAGCTACGACCTGCACGGCAATCTCACCGCAGCCATCATGGAGCAGCTGGATCTCATCTCCGCCTACCGCACTGCGCCCCACGAAGACGCGCTTGAAACCCGTGAACGCGCCTTGAGGCTGCTCTTGCGCTGCCTGCGGATGGGACGACGCCCGCACAAGGCTTTCATCCGCATCCCGCTGCTGCTCTCCGGCGAGCGCAGCATGACCCTGATTGAGCCAGGCCGCAGCGTCTACGCCAGGATCCCCCAGCTCATCGATGGCGACGCCGTGCTGGACGCCTCGCTGCTGGTCGGCTTCACCTGGGCGGATCAAGCGCGCAGCCAAGCGGCCGCCGTGGCGCTGGGTTGGGATGAAGCCGCGACCTGGTCCGCCGCGCGTACGCTGGCCGGCGCCTATTGGGACGCGCGCCAGGACTTCGACTTCGGCGTGCCCACCGGCAGCGTCGACGACTGCATCAGCATGGCCTTGGCGGCGGACGAGTCTACCGTCTTCCTCAGCGACTCGGGCGACAATATCACCGCTGGCGCCGCCGGCGACAATCCTTATGTGCTCGAGCGCATGCTGGCGCACAGCGTGCCGCGTTCGCTGGTCACCGGCATTACCGACGCGGCCGCCGTAGAGGCCTGTTTCGAAGCGGGTCCGGGCGCCCAACTCAGCCTGTCCCTCGGCGGCAAGCTCGACCCGGTTCACGGTCAGCCGCTGGCGGTCAGCGGAAGGGTGAAGCGCTTGCACGACAGTCCGGACAGCGGCCGGCAGGTCATCCTGGCTGTCGATAACATTGATGTTATCCTCAGCGAACGCCGCCTTGCTTATACGAGCCTGGCGAAATTCACACAGTTGGGCATCGATCTCTTGACCTACAAAATCGTCTGCCTGAAGCTGGGCTACCTTGTCCCCGATTTTCAGCGCATCGCCCCGCTGGCTATCATGGCGCTGAGCCCGGGCGCGGTGCACGCCCTGCCGGAGAACCTGCCCTTCCACAAGCTCAAACGCCCTATCTACCCATTCGACCGCGATATGACCTGGTCGCCTTGAGCCAAAAGGCGCCGCGCTACGACGCGCCCTTGCCTGTTACGCCAGCTTCATTTGCCGGGCGAGTCCCCGTCTGTTGGCGACGAATCGCCGTTATCCTTGGAAGTAGTGGGTGATACTGGACTGGGAATCGCTTGGCTGAGCGCCGCGCGCCTACAGCAGATCGACCGCCTCCAGCCCCAGTTCGCGCACCGCCGCGTTGAAGTCCGACACGATTTCGCCCAGATCCGTCCGCAAGTAAGCGACATGCCCATCCAGTTCGTCGCAGAGCTGGGCGAAGACTTCGCGCGCTTGCTGTGGCGGGGCGTAGTCGGCGCTGTCCACCGAGTCCATCAGAGCGTTGAACTTCTCGTGCAAGCCGCTGGCGTAGAGCTGCGACTCGGTGAAGCCGACGTTTATCAGCTGAGGCAGCAGCCGCTCGACTTCAGCCGTGATGGCCGCCGCGCCCCTTTTCAGCGCTTCGTTGTCGCTGCGTTGCGCCCAAGCCGCCACCTGCCGCTTCAAGACCACCAGCTTGTTGATCAGTTCGTTGTTCTGTGACAAGCGCTCGCGGATATCCAGCAGCATCTCCAGCTGCGCCTGATAATCCGCGGTCGACGTCTCAACGCGGGGGTCCGCCAGCACGGTAAGGCGCTGAATACTGCGCGCGCCACCGCCGGCCAGCTCCGCTTGGTATTCACCGGGCACGACCATTGGGCCATCGTTCCGCTCCCACCAACCATCTACGCCCTCAACAGAAGCGGCGCCGTCGTATCGCATATTCCAATGAAAGCGGTTGATACCCGCATCGGCGCTCAATTCGTCCGTCTCGCTGCTGTAGCTGCGGATCAATTCGCCGTCTTCCGTGCGAATGTTGAGCTCAATTGGCGCATCTGGCCGCTCACTCAGATGGTAGACAAATACGATGCCGGCCGGCGGATTATGACCGGCGTTCAGGAAATGGGGACGGTCGGAATCGGCGCCGCTGGTGAAAGCCGCCACGCTGGTTCCCACGCCGCCGTAATTGACCATATCGCCGCCATAGTTCTCGTCCCAGCCGCCGAAGCCCGGGTAAGTGCGCAGCCGAACTTTCGGCGCCGGCGCAAACAAGTGCGCGCTCGCCTCAGCCGGCGCTTGCCGCAGCGGCGACAGATCGTCCAGGATCCAGAATGAGCGCCCGTGCGTCGCCACCACCAGATCGTGGTCTTTCACCACCAGATCGTGAATGGGGCTTACGGGCAAGTTGCCACCGGCTCGCTGCCAATTGCCGCCGTCATCAAATGAGATGTAGATGCCTGTCTCGGTACCGGCGTAAAGCAAGCCGCGCTGCTGCGGATCTTCGCGGATGACGCGCGTGAATTCATGCTCGGGGATTCCGCCGGTGATGGCCGTCCAGGTTTCGCCGTAGTCGGTCGTCTTGTAGAGGTAAGGTCGCGTATCGTCGAGCTTGTAGCGCGTCGCCGCCAGGTAGGCCGCGCCCGCCTGATGCGGCGAGAGGTCGATGATGCTGATCAGCGCCCATTCGGGCAGATCCGGCGGCGTGATCTCCCGCCAGGACTCGCCGCCATCGCGCGAGATATGCGCGAGGCCGTCATCCGTGCCGGCCCATAACTCGCCGGCCTGATGCGGCGACTCGGCCAGGGCGAAGATGTTGCAGTAGACTTCCGCGCCGGTATTGTCGCGCGTGATCGGCCCGCCGGAGGCCTTCAGCTTCTCCGGATCGTTGCGCGTCAGATCGGGGCTGATCACCTCGAAGCTGGCGCCCAGATTGGTCGAGCGGTGCAGGTGCTGGCTGCAAACGTAGAGCACATCGGGATCGTGCTGCGAGAACATGATGGGGAAGGTCCACTGAAAGCGGTACTTCATGCGCTCGGCGCCTGCGCCCCAGCCATACAATTCGGGCCAGGCCGTGATGATCCACTTTTGGCCGGTGCGATGGTTGTACATCGTCATCAAGTCATTGTAGGCGCGCTGCCCGATGGGGCCCGAAGCCACCACGATATCCGGGTCATCAGACTTGATGGCGATATAGCCGCTCTCACCGCCGCCCGGCGCATACCAGTCGCGCTCGTGGATCGCGCCGTCGACCGTCGCGCTCGGCACACTGATGGCGGTGTTGTCCTGCTGCGAGCCGTAGACACGATAAGGAAAGCGGTCGTCCGTGCAGACGTGATAGAGCTGCGCCGTCGGCTGATTGTAGATCGAGGACCAACTGCGGCCGCCGTTGAAGGAGATGCAAGCGCCGCCGTCATTGCCGCGCGCCATACGCTGATTGTCCGCCGGGTCTATCCACAGCGCGTGCTCATCGCCGTGCGGCGTCGGCAGCGTCTTGAATGTGGCGCCGCCGTCGACAGATTTCCACAGACTGTAATTCTGAATGTAGACCGTGTCCGGGTCTTGCGTGTCGGCGGTGACGTGCATGTAATACCAGGGGCGCGTCCGCAGCAGCGATTCTTCGCTCAGGCGGATCCAGGTCTCGCCGTAGTCATCCGAGCGAAAGACCGCGCCGTCCTCGGCTTCGATGCATGCCCAGACGCGCCCGGCCTGCGCCGGCGATATCGCCACGCCGAGCTTGCCCAGCAGCCCGGTCGGCAGCCCGGGGTGGCGGGTGATGTCTTGCCAAGTGTCACCGCCATCCATGCTGCGCCACAAGCCGCAATCGGGCCCGCCATTCTCGAGCTTGTAGGGATAACGCTGCGCCTGCCAGACGGCCGCGAAGAGAATGCGCGGATTATTCACGTCCATGGCGATATCATGCGAGCCGGCGCGTTCACTCTTGAATAGCACGTGCTGCCAGCTTGCGCCGCCGTCATGCGAGCGGTAGACGCCGCGCTCGGGGTTGGGACCAAAGGCGCGACCAAATGCCGCCACGTAAACGGTGTCGGGGTCTTGCGGATGAATGACGATCTTGCCGATATGGCGCGACTCGCTCAGCCCGATATGCCGCCAGCTCAAGCCGGCGTCCTCCGACTTATAGACGCCGTCGCCGTGCGAGACGTTGCCGCGGATGGTGCTTTCGCCCGTGCCAGCATAGATCACATTGGGATCCGATGCGGATACCGCCAGCGCGCCGATGGCCGCCGTGTTGAAGTAGCCATCGGAGACATTACGCCAGTAAGTCCCGCCATCGGTCGTCTTCCAAACGCCGCCGGCGCAAGCGCCCATATAGAAGGTCATTTTCCGCGAAACATCGCCGGCCACGGCGACCACGCGTCCGCCACGGTGCGGCCCGATGCAGCGCCAGTCGAGCTTGCCCAGCAACTGCCGTCTGATTTCTGTTGTTCGATCCGTAGGCATGGTCATCGCTTCAGTCTTTCCGGTTTATGATTCAAGAGCGGGTAAGGCCGCGACCAGACTATAACTATGCCGCGAAGTTAGGCCGCTTCGCAACTATCTTGTAGCCGAAGGCAGGGCAATCGCATCAAAATTATAGTGGCTGAAAAGGTGAGAATCTAAACTGAAAATAAACTACAGAGGGCGCAGAGAGCACAGAGAACAACAAGAAAATTGTGTTCATGTCTTATTTGAACTGTGATTTGCGGTTCACGTTTCGCTAGTGACTGTTGCCTATTCCTGGCCGCAGATTTAGTGGAACAGTCGTCTAAGCTCCTAAAACTCTGTGCCCTTTGCGCTCTCTGTGTTGAAAATAATTTGATTCAATTGCCCTGTAGCCGAAGGGCAGCCTTCTCAGTAGTTCCAAGTTAGTCGTGCGAATAGTATTTAGCAATCTAGAGCAAGAGTGGGCGAACCACCGGCTCGCCCATACAACATTCCAGATAAATTGGCAATTGCCTTCCACTGGCGGTCATTCTCACTACTTACTTGGAAATACTTCCGCAGCGTCAGCGTGCCGATCGCTCTGCAGCAGGCCGTCAAGGCGGCTCGCGCGAGCGGTTTGAGGCTTTTTACCCGGATTTTCCATCTGGGCTATAATCGCCTGGGCGATGGTGACCGCCGGCCTCTACTAGCCCAAGGCGTCACGAGCTACAAGCTGAACACGGCATTACAGGCAATCGTCATTTAGCGGAGGAGTAATGATATGTCCAATACACAGAATCAAAAGAACAAGGAAATCGTCTGGGATTACTGGCAGAAGTTGAATTATGTCGGCGTCGACAATGCGCCGGATGTCATACGCGCCGCCGTACACGAAGACGTCAACTGGAACGGCTCGGCGCCAATCGACCAGATTCTCGGCGTGGAAAACCTGATCTCCGGATTCTGGCTGCCGCTGCTGGAGTCCTTTCCCGATCTCAAGATCCGACCCTATGTCTTCATGGGCGGCATCGAAAGCGGCGTGTCGGAATGGGCGGGTGATGTCGGCAGCGAGTGGGTCACGGCCACCGGCTATCTCACCGGCAGCTTCGTTAAGGACTGGCTGGGCATCCCGGCCACGGGCAAGAAAACCAATATCTGGTTCGGGCAATTCTATGTCATGCGCGAGGGCAAAATCGCCGAGAGTTTTGTCCAGTACGACATCCTGGCTGTCATGCGCCAGGCGGGTTATCAAGTCCTGCCGCCATCGCCCGGCGCGGACGGCGGCAAGATCCCCGGGCCGGTCGCCAAAGACGGCATCCTGCTCACCGAGCAAGACCCGCTGGAATCGCGCAAGAGCCTGCAACTGGTCGAAGCCATGGGCAAGGGCCTGATGCGCTACGTCCGCGACCGCGACGGCGGCGATATGAGCCGGATGGAGCAGGACAAATACTGGCATCAAGACATGCGCTGGTTCGGGCCCAGCGGCATTGGCGGCTGCTTCTCGCTGGAGGAGTTTGAAGACTTCCATCAGCGCAATTGGTTGCACGGCTTCGGCGACCGCAACCTGGATGTCGAGCGCGGCGGCCGCAATATGGGATTCTTCGGCGAGGGTTTGTACGCTTGCGGCGGCATCTGGGATTCGGCCTTTTCGTACAGCAACGGCGAATACGCGGGCATCCCCGCCACCGGCGAACTCATAACCCTGCGCGATTTCGACTGGTGGAAACGCGAGGGCGACTACTTAATCGAGAATTGGGTGCCAATTGATATGATCGACTTGTGCCGTCAACTGGGCGTCGACCTGATGGAGCGCCTGCGCCTGCAGATTGAAGCTCGCAAGCGCAGCGCCTAGCCGTTGAGATTCTAGCCGGAGCCCTTGGAGGCGCGTACGGATATAACAGTGAATGCCACCAAGGTCGCGAGGTAGAGCAGCACGCCGATCCAGGTTAGTGTCTCGCCGCTGCCAGCGTACATCATGAATGCCGAAATGATGGTCAAGGCGCCGATGACGAAGACTACCGGCTGGTTCACCGATGACTTTAACTCTGTGTCCGTGGGCGTCTCGCCGTCGATATATCCCTGTTCCTCCAGGCGCAGGCGCGATTCCGGATCGACCGAAGCGTAGCCGCCGCTGACGTAATTCACCGCCTGGCGCAGGCCGAATTCAACGCCGCTGGTCTCCGGATGCAGCAGCATGACGGGCGTACTGGTGCGGTCGGCAATGACCATAGGCGTATTGCCGAAAAGGCGCTGTTTCACCCGCGTATCCCGCGTTTCGCCGATGACCACATAATCGTAGTCGCCGGCGGCCTGTACAATGGCGTCTATCCGATCCGGGCTTATCTCAGTCAACAAGTTGACCCGCTTGCCCTCCACATTGACGGCGTCGATTTGGCGCTGCAACGCGCGCGTCATGCGTTCGCGCTCGGCCGCTGGCGTCTCAGCTGAGAAGACATGAAGCAGATCCAACTGCATATCTTTGGCCGAGAATTGCTGAATCAATTGCAGCGAATAACCCACTTGACGCGGCTCGGCGATGGGCATCAAGACGCGCCTGGCCGCCGCCGTTTCGCCCGGCTGCAGCATCATCACATCACAATTCACTTCGCTCAGAACCTGGTCGATATTGGAACCGAGCACCGTCCCGCCCTCCGCCGTCTTGATGCCCTGCCAGCCAACCACCAGCAGGTCAGCCCGCTGCTCCTGCGCAGTATCGATGATGGCCGGCGCCACCCGCCGCGCCACGCGCACGATATATTCCACGGCCACGTCTTCATCCTGCACCATGGCAATGGCTTTCTCGCGCAAGGCTTCGCTGGCGGGCAAATAGCGATAACCGGAGGACAGCGGCGTCGGCGACGGCACCGTGACGATGTGCAAGAGCGTGATCTTGCCGTTGTGCATACGCGCCGCATGCACCGCCGGCGAGAGCAAGGTCGAAAGCGAATCCGGATTGGCCACCGGCACCAGGACGCGGTAGGGCGCCTCCAGCGTCGGCGTCATCAGCTCGGTCTGCTGCAGCACCGGCGTGCGATGCGCCCGTTCCTGCCGCGGCCGCGCGTAAATGTAATAGAGCAGGAAGCCGCTGCCGATCCAAATCGCGGCGTATATCCAGGCGATGATCGATACCTCGAAGAGCGACAGCAGCAGCAGAAATTGCATGCCGATGGCGATCATGGGCAGTATCGGGAAAAACGGCAGCAGGAAGCCGTATTTGAGGTCCTTGCCGTACTTGCTACGGATGGTGATCACCGCCAAGTTGACCTGCAAGAAGAGCAGGATGAACATGATATCGGCCGAGGCCGCCACGTCTTCAATCGGCAAAGTGAGGGCCACGAACAAAATCAAGACGCCCGACCAGCCGAGGGCTATATGCGGCGTGCGCGTTTTGGCGCTGACGCTGGAGAAGCCGTCGGGCAGGGCGCGATCCCGCCCCATGGCGAAGGATACGCGGGTCGAGGAAAAGGTGGTGGCATTCAGCGCGCTCATGGTCGAGAGCAAACCGCCGACCATGATGAGGAAGGTGCCAAAAGGCATGAACTGCGCCGCCGCCCGCGCGATACCGATCTCGCCGAGATCGCCAAGCCATTCGAAAATGGGGACTCCCTCCGGTGGATCGACCGCGCCCAGGATGACGAAAGCCACCAACATATAAATCGGCACCACAATCGCCAGCGACAGGAATATCGCCCGCGGGATATTCTTGCGTGGCTCGCGCACTTCCTCGCCCGCCTGCACGATGATCTCGTAGCCTTCAAAGGCAATGAAGGTCAAGCCCATCGCGCTGACAATGCCGATGATGTCCCTCGGCGCAAAGGGCTGGAAGGATTCAAAGCGCGCCGGATCGCCGAAGATCACGAACAAGCCGCTGACGATGAAAATCATGATGATGATGACTTTGAGCACCGTAACGATATTGCCGACCGCGCCCGTCTCCGATGTACCGCGATAATTGATATACAGAAATAGCAGAATGATCAGCACGGCGAAGATTTTCTGCACCAGGTCGCCTTCGGTCATGGTGATGCCAAAGGGCAAGTGCAGGGGACCTGTCAAGAAGACGCCGGCGTGCTCATTGTGATGGGCCGTCGGATCGAGAAAGAGGATGCGCAGCAGCTCGTAGATGAAGCCGCCGAAGCCAACGCCGTAGAGGCTGCCCGCGACCGCATGCGCGAACCAGCTCATCCAGCCGGCGAGAAAGCCGTTCGGCCCCGGCAAGCCTTCTTTAACCCAGAGGTAACCGCCGCCGGCTTCGGGTATCGCCGAGCCGAGTTCGGCGTAGACCATGGCCGTCAATACGGTGATGACGCCGTTCATGGCGAAAGCCAGTATCAGCGCGGGCCCCGCCGTGCCGGCCGCAATGCCGGTCAAGACGAAGATGCCCGCGCCAATCATGGCGCCGACGCCGATCATGGTGATGTCGAATAGACCCAGATTGCGTACCAACCCGACGTGGTGTGATGCCTCTTTTGATGATGCCATGGTCAGATTTCCTTGTGCGCCCGGAACGATAAGTTTAGTTGCGGTCAGCGTGAAGTCAGCGTCATATAATATCCACTTTATAGCAGAGTGGCGTCGTTTGACAAGTACCCACAGATATGGGGAGCGGCAAATGGAATCGCGATATGAGGCTTTCCAAATTCGACACGGGGTATTTCACCACAGAGGGCACAGAAGTAAATGCGAGTAAGTAATGAGAATGTGGAATGCCTCTTTTCTTACCCCATCCCCCGGCCCCTTGCCCCAGCGAGCTAGGGAAGGGGAGCTTTTCTAGCGAGTTTGTTTTCTGCATGATTAACTTGCATTTACTGAGGGCACAGAGAAGTTCTATTGCATTCGTTCAGTCAGGCAGCTTCACCCGCCCAGCTTGTAGGAGACGTCATTCCAGCGCAGCTCGTTCTTGAAGCCGCGCAGTTCAGTCGTCTCGTCGATCTGCACGTACTCGACGCCGGCCATCTCGCTGAAATCGTAGACATGTTCAGGACGTGCCATCATCACGAGGATTACCGTGCGATCACTGTCCGGGAGTAATCCAGCGCGCGTAATCGGCTTTGAGCGATGCAGGAATGCTCGCCAAATCCAGGCTTGTGACCAGCTTGCGATATGCTGTTTTGCAGCGTGGGTACTGCTGCATCCGTTCAGAAAGCGTATTCCGTAGTCGTGGCAGTTTCAGCATGAGTTCTATCTCTTTAGCCGAAAATCCATTAACCATCTTTACATAGAAAACTTCTGCGCCATAGGAAGTACCGTATCCATTACCAACTGCACACGTAACTGCTGTCTCTACGAACTCTGGTTTGGCCGTATCAGGTACTTGCTGCTGAGAAACGATTTCGTATAGACGCTCGGCAAACGGTTGCTCATTGTGGAAGTTATTCCAAGCTTGGTGAACTCTCATCAAGTTCCTGCACGCACTCGAAACTATGACGTGGCGTTCCGACGTGTCAAGCAACTCAAGCAAACCAAGTTGCTCGAAAAAAAGCCTTGATTTTGTCTGTCGTTCGGTATCGCCCTTTCCAGCATATTCGCCGTGCTGATTGATAAGGGCCGATTTTACGCTCTGCGAGAAGTGCGTTGCAACCGCAGCTTTGCAAATCTCCAATGCGTTTACTCTGGTATGCTCGCGCAGACTTGGGTCGCAATGAATCCCGTGCAGCATGCCAAATATCAACGCACGTTGTGCCGCATGAGTCCTCTCAATACGATCTTGCCAATGCTGCATCTGCTCCTCAGAGAATCTCCCATTCTTGATTGCGCGAATCAATTCTTGTATATCTATACCCTGCGGATTGTCCTCACTACTCCATGCAAAAGTCAAAACGTTGTTGATGAAGTTTTGAACTTCGTACTCCGTTAGGGATCCAATTGGTGGATGCGCTGCGGAGAAGTGATTTCTGACCTCTCGGCAATGATCGAGCCGGAAATACGCATCCTCTGAAAGTAGGTTGAGATTAAGGCAAAGTTGAAGTAGGTCTGCATCCCCCATATTTAGAAGCTTGCTCTCATCGAAATCCCGATCATTCCTTACCCGCGATACTACTGTTAATCCGTACTGAACTACCCGTTCGCGCAGACCAGTAATGGCAAGATTCCAGGCGTAATTCACCGCTCCGTCAAACAGTCCTGCTGCGACGGCAATGCACATCTTGACGTGGGTGTCTGTTACATTCTCCCGCGTAACAGTAGAGAGAATTCTTGGCAAACTATTCCACAAAAATGAAATCTGTTCGTCCGAAGGCAGGACTCTTCGAGAGGCTCCCAACGCATTTGTCACGATATCCAAGAATGGCGCAGTGGTATCGTCTGTGGTCGGAAGGCGCGTAATTGAACCTTCCAATGCCACCTGCTTGCTTGTACCAGTCATGTTTTGATCTCTTCTTCGCTATCTGCCAATGTCGGCCGCAGTACGATACTTACAGTAGAATAATCTCGGCAAGTCTTAAGAAGCAAGCCGGAATCCCCCACGCGCAATTGTCACCCGCCCAGTTTGTAGGCGATGTCATTCCAGCGCAGCTCGGTCTTGAAGCCGCGCAGCTCGGTCGTCTCGTCGATCTGGACGTATTCGACGCCGGCCATCTCGCTGAAATCGTAGATCTGCTCAGCGCTCAGCGCTTGGCTGAAGACGGTGTGATGGGCGCCGCCGGCGTAAATCCAGGCGCTCGCGCCAATCGGCAGATTCGGCCGCGGCCGCCACAGAGCACGCGCCACCGGCAATTTCGGCAAGGGCGCTTCCGGCCCGATCACATCGACAGTGTTGACAATCATACGAAAGCGGTCGCCCAGATCCACCAGCGAGGCGTTCAGCGCCGCGCCCGAGCCGGTATCGAATACCAGCCGCGCCGGATCGCCCTTGCCGCCGATGCCTAGCGGATGCACTTCGAGACTTGGCTGGCCGGCCGCGATGCTCGGGCAGACTTCCAGCATATGCGCGCCCAGCACCGCCATATTGCCCGGCTGAAAATGATAGGTGTAATCCTCCATGAAGGACGTGCCACCCGATAGCCCCTCGGCCATCACCTTGAGCGAGCGCAGCAGGGCCGCCGTCTTCCAGTCGCCTTCCGCGCCGAAGCCGTAGCCCGCGGCCATCAAGCGTTGCACTGCCAAGCCCGGCAGCTGTGCCAAGCCGTGCAGATCTTCAAATGTCGTCGTGAACGCGCCGAAGCCGCCCTCGCGCAGAAACTGAGCCAGTCCGATCTCTATCCGCGCCGCCTCCCGCACAGCATCATGCCGATCGCCGCCAGCGCGCAGATCAGCGCCCATCGTGTACGCGTCCTCGTATTCCGCCGCCAGCGCGTCGATCTCGGCGTCGCTGACTTGATTTACGAGCTCGACCAGATCGCCGATGCCGTAGCCGTTCACCTGGTAGCCGAATTGCGCCTGGGCCGCCACCTTGTCGCCTTCGGTCACCGCCACGTTGCGCATGTTGTCGCCGAAGCGCGCTACTTTCAGGCTCTGCGTCTCCGCCCAGGCGGCCGCAGCCCGCGCCCATGCGCCAATCTGGCCTTGCGCGGACTCATCACGCCAATGCCCGACGACCACCTTGCGCCGCAAGCGCAGCCGGCTCATCATAAAGCCGAATTCGCGGTCGCCGTGCGCCGCTTGATTGAGATTCATGAAATCCATGTCAATCTCGGCCCAAGGGATGTCGCGGTTGTATTGCGTATGGAAGTGCAGCAGAGGTTTCTGCAGCGCGGACAGGCCGGCGATCCAGTTTTTCGCCGGCGAGAAGGTGTGCATCCAGGCGATCAGGCCGACGCATTTCTCGTCGCTATTGGCAGCGCGACAAAGACTGTGGATCTCCTCAGCCGTGGTCAGCACCGGCTGGTATACGACTTGCAGCGGGATCTCCGCCGCATCGTTGAGGGCAGCCGCGATCTCGCGCGAGTGCGCGCCGACCTGGTCAATCGCTTCCGGTCCGTAGAGATGCTGGCTGCCGGTCAAAAACCAGATTTGGTAGTCGTCAAGTGGCATATTGATTTTCCTTGCGATTCGTATCTACGCCAAAGTCGAAACCGGTAGGGCGACCCAATGGCTCGCCCCTACAGTTCCAGCCTTTAGCGTTGCCCATAGACATTCTGATAACGGTCGTGCAGGCTGTCGATCTCCGCTTGTGAAATCGGAATCACGTCGCCCAGTTGCCGCGCAGTCCAGACGATGGCGGCATTGTCCTCCGTCATCACCGCTGCCTTGACGGCGTCCATGGCGCTCTCGCCAATCGTAAACACGCCGTGATTCTGCAGCAGCGCCGCCGGACTGCGATGATCGCGCAGCGCGTCCACCACCAGCTTGCCGATGTCCTCGCCGCCGATCAAGCAGAAGCCGGCGCAGGGAATCTCCCCGCCGAATTCGTCGGCCATCGCGGTCGTCACGCAGGGGATCGGCTCGCCCACCAGGGCAAAGGCGGTGGCATAACGCGAGTGCGTGTGTACGACTCCGTTAATATCGGGCATATGACGATAAATATAACAGTGAGACGCTGTATCCGAGGATGGCGCCAAATCGCCCTCAACCGCGCGCCCCTGCAAATCGGTAACGACCATGCTGGCCGGGGTCAGGTCTTCAAAGCGGAGGCCGCTGGGTTTGATGACGACCAGTCCACTGGCGGGGTCGCGGGCGCTGATATTGCCGCTGGTCCAGGCGACCAGGGCATTCCGCGGCAGCTCGGCGTGCAGCCGACAGACTTCTTCGCGCAATTCCTGTAGCAGCATAAGCGTCAGGCGCTTGGCGCTTTCGCGCGACCATTGCCGAATATTCGCAGGGCAACGCGATTGGCGAAGGGAATCGTCCGCTCTTCGCCCTGCAATGCCATGACGAAGCTGAATATCCAGTTCGCCGCCAGGAAAGCCGCCATCGCGATCACCAGCGAGAAGAGTGCGATGGCCACGATGGGCCCGGCGATGGGAATCAGACTCAAGACGTAGCCGACCGCCGCCCACACAAAGAATGTGATTATCAGCGCGATCACGGTTGAGATGCTCTGCCGGGCGTGAACCCGCGTCAAGGGATTGCCGCCGTCCAGCGCCAGCCCCAGCAGACCGCCAACTATCGGAAAGATATAAGCCAGCGCGGCAAAACGCCGATCCGCATGTTTATGCTTCTGTCGGGACATCGACCACTCCCTGCAATTCCAGTTCCTCGGAGAAGTGGCAGCGCGCATGATGATCAGGACCAATCTGCACCAGCGGCGGCTCCTGCTCTTGGCAGATGTCTTGGGCATAGCGGCAGCGCGGGTGGAAGACGCAGCCCGAGGGCGGGTTGGCCGGGCTGGGCACATCGCCTTCCAGGATGATGCGCTCCATTTTAATCATCGGGTCGGCCGGCGGCACCGCCGATACCAGCGCCTCTGTATACGGGTGCTTGGGGTTGCGCAGCAGCTCATCGGTCGGCGCCAGCTCCACCAGCTTGCCCACATACATCACGGCAATTTTGTCACAGATATGCTCGACGACGGACAAATCATGCGAGATAAAGACAAAGGTCAGCCGCAGTTCGTCTCTTAGCGTCTGCAGCAGATTCAGCACCTGCGCCTGCACCGATACATCCAGCGCCGACACCGGCTCGTCGGCCACGATCAGTCGCGGATTCAGCGCCAGCGTGCGCGCCACGCCGATGCGCTGCCGCTGCCCGCCGGAGAATTCATGCGGGTAGCGCCCCATGTAGGCCGGTTTCAAGCCTACCGCTTCCATCAGTTCGGCCACGCGCGAGGTAATCTTGTCGCGGTCTGAGTTGTGAATGACCAGCGGCTCGGCAATGATGTCTCTGACGGTCAAGCGCGGATTGAGCGAACTGAAGGGATCCTGAAAGATCATACGCATTTCTTTGCGCAGATCTTTCATTTCCTTGCGGCTGATCTGCGCCACATCCACCCAACTGCCGTCGGCGCGGTGAAACAGGACTTCGCCGCCGGTCGGGTCATAGAGGCGCAGCAGCGCCCGGCCTACGGTGGTCTTGCCGCAGCCGCTCTCGCCCACCAAGCCCATGACTTCCTGCTCGCGCAGCTCGAAGCTGACGCCGTCGACCGCCTTGATCGTGCCCACGCGGCGCTGCAGCAAACCTTGCCGCAGGGGAAAGTGCATCTTCAAGTCTTTGACCTTGAGGATGATGTCGCGCTTGCCGTCAGCGGCGGGGGCTTCTGCCATGCTTGAGCGTCTCCGATTACAGATTCGAGTAGGGATCGGCTGCATCGCGCAAGCCATCCCCCAGGAAGTTGAGACCCAGGACGGCCACCACAATGAAGATCACCGGCGTCAGAATCCAGGTGTTTTGACCCAGCGTTTCCAGGCTTTGCGCGCTTTTCATCAAGAAACCCCAGCTGGTCAGCGGCTCGTTGATGCCGATGCCCAGGAAGCTCAAGAAGGCCTCGGCCAGGATGATATCGGGGATCATCAGCGTCAGAATCACAATCACGTGGCTGAGCACGTTCGGATAGAGGTGCTTGAAGATGATGCGGAAGTCGCCCGCGCCCTGCTCCTTGGCCGCCAGGATGAAGTCCGTCTCGCGCAGGGAAAGCACCTTGCCGCGCACCTCACGCGCCAGAACAGCCCAGCGCAGGAAGGGGAAGATGAAGGCCATCACCAGGAACTTCTGCTCGCCCGACCAGGTGGTGGGGATCACCGCCGCCAGCGCCATCCAAAGGGGCAACTCCGGGAAGGACATCACCACTTCCACCAGGCGCTGAATCGCATTATCGATCGCGCCGCCATAGTAGCCGGAGATAACGCCAACAGATGAGCCGACCACGATGGCGATCACGGCCGCCAGAATACTCAGCGACAGCGACACCCGGCCCGCCAGGCAAATCCGCCCCCACAGGTCGCGCCCGAAGCGGTCCGTCCCCAGCAGGTGCAGACGCACCTCATCGGTATCCAGCCCGAAGAGGTGTAAATCCGTCGTGAACAGACCGAAGAGCTCGTACTCCCAGCTGCGTACGAAGAACTGCACATTGTAGCGACTGTCGGGGTCGATCTTGGGCCGCGCTTGATAGGTAACCGGGTCGATCTCCAGTTCCTGCTTATAGACGAAGGGGCGCAAACTGAGATTGCCGTCCAGGTCTACAAAGCGAATTTGCGTCGGCGGCGTATAGGAGTCGCCCAGCGCAGTCGCGTATAGATTGTAGGGCGAAAAGAACTCGGGCAGGATGGCCAGAACGACCAGCATGACGATCATCAGCCCGCCGATGATGGCGGCTTTGCTGCGGCTGAAACGCTGCCACACCAACTGCGAATAAGAGTCGCTGCTCTCTTCTGACTCTTCTTCAGTCAGCAGTGCGTCTTCGTAAACGTCTTGCACCGTTATCTTGCCCTGCCGCTAACTGTAAGAAATCCGCGGGTCAAGCACACCCAGCGCCATATCAGCGATGAAGTTGCCCGCGATGAGTAATATGCCGTAGAGCAGCATGATGCTGCCGGAAAGGAATACGTCCTGCTTCAGCAACGCTTCGGCGAACATGGGCGCGATGGTCGGCAGCCCAAATACAATGGCTGCTTCCAATTCGCCTTGCAACATATAGGGCAGCACCGTGCCCTGATAAGCGATAATGGGATGCAACGCGTTCGGCACTGCATGACGATTCAGCACACGGCGTTCATCCAAACCTTTGGATCGCGCCGTGGTGACGTACTGCTGATTCAACACATCCAGCAGATTGCCGCGCATCACACGCAGGTTGCGCGCCACGCCGCCCAGGCCGGCGATAAGAATCACCGGGCCAACGTGCTTAAGCAGATCGACCGCCTTGGCGATCGACCAGGGCGCATAACGGAATTCCGGCGAGTGCATGGCGCTGACATGCTCCCAGCCCAGCCCAAAAGCCAGGAAATACATGACAATTAATGCAATGGAAAAACGCGGAAATGAGGTCGCGAAGAAGGCGAAGGCCGCCGCGGAATTGTCGGCAAAACTATATTGTCTATTGGCGACGTAGATGCCCAGTATGATACCGACCAATGATGAAATGGCATGAGCCGACAGCGCGATCCAGAGCGTACGTGGCAAGCGCTGCGCCAGCAATTGGCTGACATCCACGCGCTGCGAGAAGGACCAACCGAAGTCGCCCTGCAGGACTATCGCGCCCATCCATTTGAGGTATTGAATCGGTATCGGGTCAAGCAAGCCGTATTTGTCGCGCAGTTTATTGGCGGCTTCTTCCGCCTCTTCCTCGGACGCGCCGCCCAGCCCGATCAGCTCTTGCTTGTAGACATCGGCGAAATCGCCCGGCGGAATTTGAATAATCGTAAAGGCCACAATCGTGATGACGACCAGGATTAGCATTGATGATAACAGGCGCTGAACGATGTAGCGTACCATAAACGAATCAGCCGATTATCGATAAAGGATGAGGCCGCTTGCCACCGTCAAGTATAAAACATTATGTTGCTTTCCGACAACAGGGACGCGACGACGCGCGCCCCTGTCTCAACTGTGAAAGTCTGGATAAGCCCCTGGCTCATCCAGCCAGCGACGATTTACATGTCTTCCATACCGTAGACCGGCACGGCGCCCGGGAAGATCTCAGCGATCTGCTCATCCGGGTTGACCCAAACGGCTTCCGGAATCACATTGCCCCAGGTCCACTGATAGAAGAATGGCGGCGCGCCAACGGGAACATTGTTGAAACGCGATGCCAAAGCCAAACCGTAACGACCGACGATTCCACCGACCTTGTAGACATTCCCGGTGAAGAGCTGGTTGTAACGCGACATCAGTTCCTTGCGCGCGTCAAAGTCCGGCTCCAGGCAAAATGCGTTGACGATGTCAACGATCTCAGCCTCGAAGTCAAGCAGGTCACGCTCGCCACCGTCCGCGCGGTGGAAGTCCGGCGTGATGTCCGTTACCGGACCCAGATCCTGACAGCGGGTGAAGGAAGTGGTGTATTCCTGACCGATACGGTCAACGCGCATTTCCCAGGTACCGGTTGTGATCGCGTCGTTCGACGCCGGACCCTGCAGCGGCTGCAGGTTGACCTGAACGCCAACATCCTGCATCAGCAGCACGAAGGCATCGCCAATCTGACCGGTCGCCTCGGCGGCTACACTGGTATTCAAGACGACAACCAGGTTGTCGCCCGCCAGCGGGCCGTCAGTCCAGTTTACGATCCCGTCGCCATCGGTATCTTCGAAGCCAAGCTCGGCGAGCAGGGCGCGCGCGGAATCGGGCGAATAGGGGTAGTAAACCACGCTGTCGATATCGAAGTAGGGCGAGCCGGGCGTCAGGCCGCTAGCGAAGGCGCGCATGAAGGGACCACGGATGACCGCTTGCCCAATGCCATCGCCATCAACGGCGTGCTGTACCGCGCGGCGGAAACGCACATCGCGGAACAGATCGCGCAGCGCCTGATCACGCTCATTCTGTACACCCAGCGACGACGACAAGTTGAACTCGATATCGAAAGCCAGCGTCTCGGGACCCCACTCGATATAGAAGTGCGCATCATCTTCTTGCGAACGGGTGATGGCTTCTACATAGGTGCTGGGGTTCTCGAGGTTGGTGTGGTCGATCGAGCCAGCCAGTGTGCCCAGCGTACGGCCGATACCGCTCGGGCCCTTTTCGAAGGTGACTTCTTCAATGTAGGGCAACTGGTTGCCGGCCTCATCGACCTTCCAGTAATAGGGGTTCCGGCGGTGCACCATAAACTCGTCAATCTGATAGTCGACAGCCACCCAGGGACCCATCGTCGGCACGGGCAAAGCGTCCTGTACCTGGAAGGTCTCGAAAGTGTCATAGTCGGACTCGGCGTTGATGGCCGGATGCATCGGCGCATAGGCGTGCTCGGCGCAGATATTGAAATCCAGGAAGTCCATCTTGAACAGAAGCTGAACCGGATTCGCTACCGGGAATGTCCAGGTGATCTGGTTGTCGCCGGTCTGCTCGAGGTTTACATCTTCGCCGTCAATCTGCCAGGTCGAGCGGTTCGTCCAGGAATTCACGTTCTCATCCAGGATGATGTGTTCCCAGGTGAACATGATGTCATGTACACCGAAGGGATGGCCGTCGGACCACTTCGCGCCCTCGATGATATTCATCACGAGCGTCATGCCGTCATCGCTCCAGGTCCAGTCCGTCGCCAAATTCGGCAGCGGCTCCAGGTTATCCTTGCGCAGGAACATGGGGCCGGACTTAACCAGGGACTCGCCGTAGATGTAGTTGATGCCGAACCAGCCCTGGGTTTGACGCGCGCAGAGATTCCAGCCAGCGGTGGGAACAGCCGAGAAGTCACGCCAGACGCCGCCATAAACACCGGGGCCAACCGACATGCCCGAATTCAAGATAACCTGCGGGTTATCCGGCAGACGTTCCTCAACCGGCGGCAATTCGCCAGCTTCTACCAGCTCGGTGACCCAGGCCGGCTCGCTGTAAGAATCAAGCGCCTTGTATACCAACATCTCATCCAGGTTGAACCTGACAATCGGGTTGTCGCCGATCTGTACGCCCTCTGGATAAGGTACGGGATCAGCGACCTCGCCCATCTGGGCGAAACCGGCGCCGACCGCCGCGAATAGCACTGCCGTCACCAGCAGCATACGAATAAAACTTGAACGCTTCATTGGATCTCCTCCAAATCTGATTGACAGAAATTAACCCATCCGCGCCTGGCGCCGACAGGATAATCACCAATAACAGGCAACTCGCGCCGCAGCCGCAACTCGTGTATCATGCGACCTCCACTGCGGGAGCGTCGGACTCATGCAGCCAGCAGGCCACCTCATGCTCGCCCTCCACGGTCGTGGTCGGCGGCAGATGACTGCGGCACTTCGCCATCACATGCGGGCAGCGGTCGGCAAAGGCGCAACCGGCTATCTCCGTGGTGGCATTGGGCACGATGCCTTCGATGGGCACCAGGATTTCCTTGCGCCGCCCCAAGACCGGGATCGATTGCAGCAGGCCCACCGTGTAAGGATGCTGTGGATTGCGGAATATATCAGTCACGGTACCGAATTCGACGATGCGCCCGAAGTACATCACAGCCACATGATCGGCCATCTGCGAGACCACGCCCAGATTGTGCGTGATGATGATAATAGAAGAGCCGAAGTCATCCTTCAGCTTCTCCATCAAGTCGATAATCTGCGCCTGAATGGTGACATCCAGGGCCGTTGTCGGCTCGTCGGCGATCAGGATCGAGGGATTGCAGGACAGCGCCAGGGCGATCATCACGCGCTGGCGCATGCCGCCGCTCAGCTGATGCGGATACTGCTTCACCCGCTCGGCCGGGTCGGCGATGCGCACGCGATCCAACATCTCTATGGCCACTTCAATCGATTGTTTGCGGCTAAGCCCTTGGTGAAGCTCCACCACTTCGGCGATTTGTCGGCCGACCGGGTGCAGCGGGTTCAGCGAGGTCATCGGCTCCTGAAAGATCATCGAGATCTCGCCGCCGCGGATGCTGCGCATTTCCACGCCTTTGGGGTCGAGCTGGACGATGTCAATCGTCTCCGCCCGGCGCTTCTGCCTCCGAAAGATGATCTCGCCATCGACGATCTTGCCCGGCGGCGACTTGATGAGCTGCATGATGGAGCTGGCCGTGACGCTCTTGCCGCAGCCGCTTTCGCCGACGATGCCCAGGGTTTGGCCGTTAGCCAGCGCAAAGTCGACGCCCTTCACCGCCTGCACGACGCCCTTGTCCGTGAAAAAGTGCGTCTTGAGATTCTTGACTTCTAAAATCGGCTCGGCGCCGTTGCTTTGACTCATCATCTAACTTTCCGGAGGGCGACTCACCGAGTCGCCCCTACACACGTCGGCGATTGTCGTCCTAGCCTTTGTCCGATGTGCGCGCCGTCTCCTGCGCCAGCTTGTCCGCCGCCAACTCTTCGACCGAGCGCGTATGCAAGCGCGCCGCGCCTTGCGTCTCGCGCAGCGCTACCCGTGTGCCGGCTCGCTCGTGCTCCGCCAGGCGAGCGCGCGCCGCTTCGATTTCCGCCGTGGCGTAATTGGGCAGCCACTCGGCCTGGGCCACCAGCAATTCGTCGGTCATCTGCCAGACTTCTTCCGGATTGCAGACGGCGCCAATCAGCGGATCGTGCAGCATGGCCTGCTTCAGCAGCGTCACATCGCCCTGCACGGCCGCTTCCATCGCCATTTCCTGCACACGCACACTCGCCGAGCAGGTGGCCGCCGGCGCCAGCGGCAAGTCGCCGACCACGGGAATGCTGATGCCGTTGCGGTCGACATAACCCGGCAGCTCAACAACGCAGCCATCGGGCAGATTGGTGATATAGCCGCGATTTGGCACATTGAAGTGCCCGCGATAAACCCGGCCCGTTTCCAATCCCTCGATGATATAAGAGCCGTGCTCGTGGCTGCGGTCGGCAGCGCTGATTTGCGGCGGTTCTTCCTCCAGCCAATTGGGAAAGTCCGTCTCGAACCAGTTGCGCCCTTCGGTGCATACGCGCAGGTATCCGCCCGTCTCGCCATGTATCCAGCGATTCAAGCTGATCCAGTCGTTGATCTCTTCGGGCCGCTTGCGATACCAGGGCAGGTATTCGCTCAAGTGCCCGTTCGACTCGGTTGAGTAATAACCGAAGCGCCGCAGCACATCGATGCGCACCTTCTCGTCTTCGCGGTATTCGGGATGCCCCTCGAAGAGTTCCAGCAGACGCGGGACCATATCCATGCCCCGCCACCGGACCTGCACGTACCAAGTCTGATGATTGATGCCGGCGCAGATGATATCCACATCGTCGCGCGTCACGCTGTCTTCCGCGCCGATCATGCCTTCGCGCCGCGCCCACAGCTCAATGCACTCGGCGATCTGACGGTGACCACCCTGCACGCCATGACACAAACCGATGGTCTGCACGCCGCCGTATTGATTGCAAGCCCAGGTGTTCATGGCCATGGGATTGGAATAATTGAGGAAAAGCGCGCCCGGCTTGGCGACGTCGCGGATGTCGCGGCAGATGTCCAGCAGAGCGGGAATCGTACGCTGACCATACATGATGCCGCCGGCGCAAATTGTATCGCCGACGCATTGATCCACGCCGTACTTCAAGGGGATGTCGATGTCGAGCCGAAAGGCGTCCAAGCCCCCTTGCCGGATCATACAAATTACGTAATCGGCGTTGGCGATCGCTTCGCGTCGATCAAGCGTCGAGCTGACCGTGGCGGGAAGACTATTCGCCCGGATATCTCGCTCGCAAAGCTGGGCCACCATGGTCAGGTTGCGCGCCGATATGTCCATCAGCGCAAAATTTGTATCAGCAAATTCCGGCACGGTCAGCAGATCCGTCATCAGCCGCCGAGTGAATCCAACCGAACCTGCGCCGATCATGGCGATCTTCAGCGGCATCGCAACCTCCTGCTTCCCGTTCCTGTCGCACAAGGGCTTAGAGGATAAGTCATTTGCTGAAACTTACAAGGGTATGGGAACGAAGAACGGTACGAATAAAGCGTTCACATGACGTATCCGTCTAATGAAAACTGCACGTAGTGTCGCGCAATTCTGCATATTCAAACACTATTATGCGCGTATTTAAGCAAGTTTTTTGCATGTTGTCAAGGAAATCACTGACAACCATGCACAAAACAAGCGCTATCGTGTATGCTTATTGGTGGATGATATACCTAATATAGATCGCCAGCTTCATGAAAAAGTCGGAGCGACAAGACCTTATCGTGCGGCAGGCGCAGGGCGCCGATCCGCAGCAGCTCTTGTCTACACAGGAGCTCGCCCTTCAATTCGACGTCTCCGAAACCACCATCCGCCGCGACTTCCAGCAGCTCGCCAGCGCTGGCTTGTTGCAGCGTCAGTACGGCGGAGCGCAGCTGCCGCAATTTTCGCCGTCATCTGAACCGGGTCAGGTCGGCATCCTGCTCGTCTCACGCATCGACAAGTATCGCGACCCCTTCTACAACATGGTCCTCGAAGGCGTCGACCGCGCCCTGGAACGCCTCGGCTATCAGATCGGCTTCGTCAAGACCCTGCATGAAATTGATACCCGCGCTCAAGCCAAAGCATTGCTCGACAGTTACGCCTTGCATGGCTTGATCCTGCTGGGCACGGCCGAGACCGACAGCATCGCCTACTTGCGCGAGAACATCGCTCCGATTGTGACTGTGGCCGACAGACCTGAGCTCGACGACGATTTGGTGAATTTTGATGGCGCAGGCGGGCTGAGACAAATGGTGGCGCACCTGGCCACGCTGGGATATCGCCGCCTGGCATACATCTCTGGTTATGCGGATATTCGTTACGATGGCTTCTGCGCGGGGCTGGCAGCCTGCAAACTGCCGAGCGACCCCGCCTTGCACCTGATCCTCGAGCCCGGCCCTTCAGGCTGGACGCCCGATCTGGGTGAGCGCGGGGCGCGGATCTTGATGAAACAGTCGCTCAAGCCTGATGCTATCGTCTGCGCGTCTGACCGGCTCGCCATTGGCGCCATGGCCTGGCTGCAGCGCGAAGGCTACCGCGTAACCGAAGACATCGCCGTCACCGGCTGCGACAACATCCCTGATTCTGAATTCACCTTCCCGCCGCTTACGACGGTCAACGTGCATAAGACGCTCTTGGGAGAGATCGCCGCCGAGCGTCTGGCGAAGCGCCTCGAAAACCCGGCCGAGGTCTATCTAAACATCACGACGCCAACTGAGCTGGTCCTACGCCAGTCTTGCGGCGCTTACTCTCGAAAGGCTTCCGCGGGACCGTAGGGCGCCAGAGCGACCGTGATGTAAGAGTTCAGCAGGTAGTCGTCCGCCTGCTCAAAAGCGAAGCGCCACATGCGCCGGCACATATCGCGTATCACCGAGTCGTAACGCGGGTCGCGCGCCAGATTGCGCATCTCGTGAGGGTCGTTGCGCAAGTCATATAATTCGTCATCGTCAAAGCCGTTGAAGACATACTTGAATTCCTTCGTCTTGACCGAGCGCTGCGAATAATACAACTCCACGCCGTTGCACTGCGTGAATACGGCATCGCGCCAATTGTCGGGCGTCTGTCCCTGCATAAGCGGCAGCAAGCTGGCCCCGGCAAAATGGCGCTGGCTTTTCACGCCAGCCACGTCAAGCAAGGTCGGCGCGATATCCGCCAGCGAGGCAAAGGCGTCGACGCGCGCGCCGGGCGTCTGCGTCAGCTTCGGGCAGCGCATCACCAGCGGCACGTGATAGGCGCCGTTGAAACAAGGAATGCCCTTGGCGAAAAGGCCGTGCTCGCCGCAATAATCGCCGTGATCGGAGCAGAATATCACCAGCGTATCGTCCAACTGCCCCAGCGCGGCGATGCGGTCCAGCACCTGGCCAAAGAGATCGTCGATATAGGCGCAGAAGGCCCAAAAATGCCGAATCGCATCGCGAGTGTCGTCTGGGCTCAACTGCCCGAAACGACTGTCGCGCAGACGTTTGTAGATGCGCGGCTTGTCATCCATGCTATCGGCGTAGCTGGCTGGCAGCGGCACATCTTCCAAGTCAAGCATATCGAGGTAGCGTTGCGGCACGGCGTAGGGATCATGTGGCGCAATCAAACCGACATAGAGACACCAGGGCGCGTCCTGCCCTTCCACTTCGTCCAAAGCGGCCAGCGCGCCTTCAATCGCCCGTTCATCGTGCGCGTTGCCGTCCGCGCCGGTTGAGCCGTAGAGCCGAAATGGCCCGTATCCGCTCCGCGCGATCTCGCCAAAGCGGCGCTCTTGCGGTTCGGCTTCGGTCTCAGCCGCTTGGCGATATTGTTCCCAGGTGGGACCGTGGCGTACGCCGGCGACCCCACTGACGCCATGTTCTTTCCAGCCGCGGTCGGCAGGCCTTTCGTCCATGCTGACATGCCACTTGCCCGCGTAATGCATGTCGTAGCCGGCTTCGGCCAGGTCTTCGCTGAACAAGCGCACACCGTCGTTCAGACCGCGGCTGAGCGCCTGCTGGTTGGTGATATTGTTCCAGACGCCGTGCCCGGAGGGATACAGGCCGCTGAAAAATGTCGCCCTTGAGGGGCAGCAATGCGGCGATGGACAGTAGGTCTGCGTGAAGCTGAGGCCTTCCGCCGCCAGTTGGTTGAGGCGCGGGGTCAGGGCCGGATGCTCGGGCAGCGCCGTATCGGCACGCTGATGATCCGTCATAAAGATAAGAATGTTTGGCTGATTCATGCCAGGCTCGCCGCCGCCCACAAGTCGTTCATGCTCTTTGCCGTTTCGGCTGCCGCTTCCAGCGGATCGTCGATGGCGTTGATGCGCGCGCTGAAGGGCTCCGGCGTCACCGGGCCGTCATATCCCAAGGCGCTTAACTTGCCCATGAAGCCGGCCAGGTCGATCACCCCGGTCTCGCAAGGCAAGCGCCGATCATGATCGTTATATTGCGCCATCGTCAGGCCTTCGGGGGCGTCGTTGACGTGTACGTTTACGATATCGGCGTTGCTGATCTTGTCCAGGTCGTCCAGCGAACCGCCCGAGGTGTACAAGTGCCAGGCATCCAGCAGCAAGCCGACATTGCCCGTGCCGATCGCTGCCGCCATTTCCAGCATGCTTTCCATGGTGTAAATGAAAGCGTGTTTATCGGGCGGCCGCAAGCTCTGCGGGCCGATGAATTCGATGCCGAAACGTATACCGTGCTCGTTAAGCGCCTCGGCGATGGCGCCAAAGCGCTCCAAATGCCAGGCAAAATTCTCGGCGAATTCGCGCTCAGCCGAAGACGGCGGGCACCAGGTCGCCACGCGCAATGCGCCCATCTCGGCGCCTACTTCAGCGTAACGCGGCAGCTCGGCCAGGTCGTCGCGCCATTCGTCGCTAAGCCAGCGCACCGGCAAACCCCAAGCGCCGTACTTCATGCCAGCGTCCGCGAAGAGCGCCTGAGCGCCCGCCGCGCCCAGCGCCGCCGCCTCTTGTATGCTGAAATCCAAACCGGCAAAGCCAGTCTCGCGCGCCAGCTTGAGGCTCTCGCTCAAGCCAAGCCCGCGTATGCCAATCGCGCCCGGACTTAAAGTCTTGTACATCTTCATTCCTTTTCCTTTTCAGAATCGGTCAGTGTCCTGTCAACCGACGACTATACCCTATTCCACCATCCGATTCACCGCTTTTCTTACCCCATCCCCCGGCCCCTTGCCCCAGCGAGCTAGGGAAGGGGAGCTTTTCTAGCGAGTTTGTTTTCTGCATGATTAACTTGCATTTACTTCTGTGCCTCTGTGGTGGCTTTTTGCTTTTTCCGTCGTACAATGCCCGGCATGGACATCAAGGCGCTCAAGCAGCAGGCTGGCAATTACGCGGCCGGCTTCATAGAGTCGGGCATGGTCATCGGGCTGGGCACGGGCAGCACGGCCATCTTCGCCACCCGCCACATCGCCCAGCGACTGCGCAGCGGCAACCTGCGCGACATTGTCGCCGTCCCCACCTCGCTGGCCACCGAAGCCGCGGCCATTGAGCTGGGCATCCCGCTGACGACGCTGGCCGAGCATGCGCGCATTGACATCACCATCGACGGCGCTGACGAAGTCGATCCCGATTTCAACGTCATCAAAGGCGGCGGCGGCGCCCACCTGCGGGAGAAGATCGTGGCGCAGGTCACTGAGCGCCTGGTCATCGTGGTCGATGATTCCAAACTCTCGGAGCAGCTGGGGGCGACCTGGGCGGTGCCGGTCGAGGTCATCCCCTTCAGCTGGGAATCACAGGCGGCGTACCTGCGTTCCCTCGGCGCGGAGCCGGCGCTGCGACTGGAGGGCGAGGAGGCCTTCCAGACCGACCAGAGCAATATCATCCTGGACTGCGATTTCGGGCCGATGGCTGAGCCGGCGGCGTTGGCGCGTCTGCTGGAGTCGCGGGCCGGGATTGTCGAGCACGGGCTGTTTATCGGCATGGCGCGCGATGTGGTGGTGGCGGGGGCGGGTGGCGTGCGGCATTTGCGGAAGTCGTAGCGGCAGGATTGAGTGTCTTTTCTCGTTTTTTGACCAAAGCCGCTTGCAAGTCACAACTTGGCTCACACAAAATATGAGACACTGATGTGTGTCCGAGTGGGCGAGCCAAGGCTCGCCCCTACAATCTCGCTGTGCGCGGGTTCGCTGTGTTGCGGGCGACTCACAGAGTCGCCCCTACGGCTTCCTGTTTTTCGAAAACTCGTCGATATCCCGCTGTGAATCTGTGGTCGAACACGGTCTCGGTGAACTCCATAAACTCGATGTACTCGGTGACCTCAGTGGTAAAATCATCTCTGTGCCTCTGTAGCAAAATAGCTGTGGTAAACTTCACAGAGAAAGAGGATCCGAAACCATGACCAAATCCCCCAACTGGCGCGAGAACGGCGTCCGCATCGTGCGCAGCGGCGAGCTCGATAGCAATACGCCGCAGACGCCGGGCATGACCCGCGCCGCCGCCATCAACCACGCCAAAGCCGGCGCCGAGAAACTCTGGGCCGGCACGGTCGATATCCAGCCCGACGCCAAGACCGGCGCGCATCATCATGGCGAGCTGGAAAGCGTTATTTATGTGCTTAGCGGGCGCGCGCGCATGCGCTGGGGCGATAAGCTGGAATTCGTGGCGGAGGCCGAGGCCGGCGACTTCATCTACGTGCCGCCCTACGTGCCGCACCAGGAGATCAACGCCCTGCCCGACGAGCCGCTAATGTGCATCCTCGTGCGCAGCGACCAGGAAGCCATTGTCGTCAATCTGGATATCGAGCCGGCGGAGACATCCGAAACGATCTGGATCGGACCCAATCATCCGGCGGAAGGCAGCTAGGATTAGTTGGTTGCGGGCGATTCACAGAGTCGCCCTTACGGTGTCGCTGGGGCGTTTACGGCGTCAGCAGCACCTTGGAGACATTGCCCGGCGCCTCGATCAAGCGCTCGAACCAGTGTCCGCCCTCGGCCAGCGGCGCCTCGCGAATCCAGGGATCCAGCCCTATGGCGCCCTGCCCCAGCAAGTCCAGCGCGCGCGCGAAATTCGCCGGGGAATAGGCGAAGGAGCCCCGCGCCACGATCTCGCTGCGGATCATGGCCGCGACCGGCATGACGCTCGTTTCCTCATGCAAGCCGCTGAGCACCAGCGTCCCGCTGGCCCGCGTGGCTGACACGCACTGCTCGCGCGTTAAGGCTGTGCCTACCGCATCGACCGAGACCGCTACGCCGGCGCCCTCTGTCGCCTCTTTGACCTCTTCTACCGTGTTCACTGCGCGCGGCTGCAGCGGGATGCCGCCCAGCGCTTCGCCCATTGCCAGGCGCGCCTCGTCGATCTCGGCGATGAATACGCGCGCCGCCCCGTTGAAACGCAGCATCTGCAGCGACAGCAGGCCGATCGGCCCCGCGCCGATGATTAGGCAGTCTTGTTCGGCGACGTCGCCGGCCAGTTCGGCGATGCGCACAGCGCAGCCCACCGGCTCTGTCAGCGCGCCGATTCGTGTATCCATGCCCTGCGGCAGCCGCAGCGCCAGCTTGGCCGGGGCGCTGACCAGCTCGGCGAAGGCGCCCGGCCGATGCGCGCCCAGCAGACGCCGATTGGCGCAGAGCTGGTTGAGCCCGGCAGCGCAGCTGGGGCAGTCGCCGCAGTACCAGAGCGGGTTCACGGTCACCAGCGCGCCGGGTTCCAGGTCCGGCCGCACGGTCGGTACCAGCGGACCCACAGCGACGATCTCGCCGGCGAATTCATGCCCCATGATCAACGGCGGGACGCGTAAGGCGTTGTGGCCCAGATAGCCGCTCAACTCCGAACCGCAGATGCCGGCGTGCCCCACGCGCACCAGGATTTCATCAGCCGCCGCTTCCGGTTCCCGATGCTCGCGCAGGTTCATCGTCCGCGCCGCTTCCCAAAGCAATGCTCTCATCGTCCTGGCCTCTCGCGCTCGTCAGATGTTCTCGGATTGGTCTTGGGCCATTTTGGTCCATTTTCCTGCGATGGGCGACCCTGCAAATTCTCACTATTCCGAGTTCGTTATTTTGTGTGTGCAAAGTGTGACTTGCGAGCGGCTGTGGCGAATCCCCCGGCATGGAATCCGGGATATGTCTTGAGTCCTTGAAATCCACCACTGCCCGCCTTGCCAACCAGCGCGCTAGCCCGCCGTCCGCACTTTGGTCGAGTCGCGGCTGATCGTGCCGCCGCCCGCGGTGAAGGCTTCCATCTTCACTTCGTACTCCGCGCCGGCGCTCAAGCCAGTGAAGCGGTGGACGCGCTCCTCATAGCTCATCTTGAAGATATACTCGGTTCGGTCGCCGCGCAGCTCGAGGAAGTATTGCACATCAACGACCGGGATATTGTTCCAGCTCACGGTGAAGCCATCCTGCGTCACATCGCTGATGGAAATCCTCACATCGCGCTTTGACCCAGTGTCCTGTGTCGGCGGCGACACGGGTGTATCGGATGGCAGCGCCGGGGTATTGGTCGGTGGCGGCACTGGCGTGGGCGTATCAGACGGCGGGATGGGCGTATGGGTCGGCGATGGCAGCGGCGTGTTCGATGGCGCAAGCGTGCTGCTTGGGAGCGGCGTGGGCGTGTCGGACGGGATGGGAGTCGGCGTATCTGTCGCCGTTGGACTTGGACTTGGCGTAGAGCTTGGCGTTGGCGTGTCCGAAGGCGTTGGCGTGTTGCTTGGAACTGGCGTGTCCGAAAGCACAGGCGTGTCAGATGGCGCCGGCGTGTTTGATGGGACAGGCGTAGCGCTTGGCGTCGGCGTGTCTGTCGGCGTATGGGTATACGTCGGTGTAGGAGTATCGGAGGGCTCAGCCAAGGTAGTGAAGCTGCCGCTGATCGTGCCGGCCGTTTCAACAGTGGACTGGCCATTCGCCGTCACCGTGCGATCCCACCTGAGCTCGACGCTGTATGCCGTGCCCGCATTTAGGTCTGTCGCCGTCGCCGAATTGCCGGTGCTGTACAAGACAAGGGCATCGCCATCGCCGGCATTCGGTTCTATGGTGACGTAATACTCGTTCCCGTCCCCGGCGGGCCCCTCCCAGGAGATGGTGGCGCTGGTCTCGCCAATGGCGCTGACACGCAGGTTCTCCAGCGCAGGCTCGGGCGGGGGCGGGTTGATGACCTGCCTTTCGTTGTTCAAGCCGGGGAGGGGCAGCGTCACGAATTCGACGACGCGCCGCGCGACCAATTCAGCGGCGCCAATATCGGATTGCTCGAATACAAATAGCGAAGCGCGATGTCGCGTCTCCGGTCTCAATGTCCGGAATTGGCGCTGTCTGTCCTTGCGATCAAAGATGAGTTCGCTGTGCGCGGAACGCCATTGGCCTGAGACATATTGATCGACTTTCAGCTCAAGCCACCATAAATTTGGACCCGGCGCGTCCCAATTGAGGTCAGCGCTGTTGCTGGTGATGTTGCTGACGGCAAAGCCCAGCGAGGGAAAGGGCGTGTTCGTGGGCTTGGGCGTTGGCGTGTCGGTGGGCGTGGGCGTGTCCGTGGGCGTGGGCGTGGGCGTATCCGAGGCGACGAAGCCAATTGGCGTCTTGGTTGGTGTGGCGCTGGGCCTAGGCAAGGTACGGACTGGCAAATGTAGGACGCCAACAACTTTGCCCTGACGAAGCTTTTTGAGCACGATAGTATAGGACCATCCTGGTTGCAGATATATAAATCTATCGCTCGTTGATTCCGTCCGTCTCCCTCCATGCTGGCCCCACCTTCGATCATATAAAAAGGCGAAATAAATAATACCATCCGTGTCAACGTCATCCCATGCGAAGTGGATGGTGCGACAGAGCAATCGCACCACTATTCGGAAAATGCTTTGAGGATTTGCCATCGAAGCTTATCGTTCCGCGCTGACTGTAATCGCTTGCGCCGCAGGCTGATTTTTTTGGGGTGTTTTTTGAGCAAAGCCAAGGCGATATGCTGTAGCACAGCGAAATTTTCTGGGCTGTGTCCTACACGAATACGGCTGTCGTCTTGCCGAAAGGTCACATCCAAGACCCGATGGAGTTTATTTTCAATGTGCCAGTGCGAACGAATTATTCGCTGGAGTTGATTGGCATCCTTCCCTTGTAAAGAGGAGATAAAATAGCGCGTCTGCGTGTTTTGCCACTGCCCATCCAGTAATTGGGCATGTTGGACGCGGACTAGCGACTGCAAGCGCGTCCAGCCTTCTTGCTGGCTTAAGTCATTCAAGACAGCGGCATCGGTCATCACTTCACAGACCCGGCGCTCGACACGACCACGCGGCTTGCTGATTTCTTCGTTGTGACTATATTGACCTATCAAGCGCGGATGGCGGTCATCCGCATAAGCGAAAAGGGACTGGGCTGCATCGTACAAACTGCCCTGATTTTCCTTTAAGGCTATGACATAATCCGCTCCGTGCTCGCTAACAATAGACTTCACGATGTCTTTCTGACAGCCCATCGCGTCCAAAGTCACGATACAGCCTTTCAAATACAGCAATTTCAGCAATTCGGGAATTTCAGGTATCTCATTGCTTTTCGCGTCCACAGCGCGCTTGCCCAAGACCAAGCCGGCTTCCACTGACCAGGCATGCAACAGATGCAAGGCGCTCTTTCCTTGCCTACGATCATGGCTGCGCCGCATCGTCTTGCCGTCTATTGCCACAATATCGCCTTCAGCTAATACTGGCTTGATGCTGCTAATCCAATCTTGGTAGCACAACTGTACCTGCTGAGGGTCTAATAGTTGGAAGACGCGGGCAAATGTATCGTGCGAAGGAATACCGTTAGGCAACTCTAAAAATCCCCTTAACCATTCCTCTTTATCCTCGCCAAAATCAACAATGTCCACCCAGGTCTCGGCGCCGCTGATCACCGCGCAGATCGCGATGATGATGATATCCAGCAACGGGTGTAATTGACCATGTTCGCGACGCGGATCTTCTAAACTGGCAAAGGCCTCCGCTATGCCACTTGGGCTCATCTCGGGCTCTCCTCATCCGTATTGATGAACCCATTCTATTCACCTTTCATTTCTTGGTGCGATTGCTCTGGATGGTGCGAGATGTGATAGCGGTCGTGCGAAGATTCGACAACCCCCCTGCTATCGGCGTGGGACTGGGAGCTTGCGCCTGCGCGGCGCTGAAAAGCGCCAGGGCGCTAATGAGAGAAATGAAGAACTTAAGAGGGGAGAAGCGCTGGAGGGTAGACGGCATGATGAGCCTCCATGAGTACGGGATGAGTCAAACCAGCAAGCGCAGTTTATCCTATATCCGAGCGCGTCGCCAATTTCCCCGTTGCCTTGGTCTTAAAAGAATTGACCTGGCGGCAGCGCGCGAATTATACTCTCTTCGCAGTTGCCCAGGACTGTCGAGGGACTGGATATGAAGATCAAGAGCATTGAAGCCGCGCAGGTCAATTTGCCCGAGCGGAGGCCCAGCGTTGCGCCGCGCCGCGAAAGCTGGAGCCGCAGCGCCGAGGTCGCCAACCCCATGTCCGGCTACCCGCATGTCAAGCGCCACCGCAGCCAGTGGACCGATACCGGCTGGGGTCGAGTCTGGGCGAAAGTGACGCTGGAGGATGGTACCTGGGGCTTGGGCTCCACCGTGCACGGCAAGCCGGTCGCCGCCATCATTGACGATCACCTGGCGCCGCAGTTGGTTGGGCAAGACGGCTTCGCCATCGAGCGCCTGGCCGATATGATGTTCCGCCTGACCAAGTTCTACGGCTCGACTGGCCTGGCCTCCTACGCCATCAGCGCCATCGACCTGGCGCTCTGGGACGCCAAAGGCAAGGCGCTGGGCATGCCAGTTTACAGCTTGATCGGAGGGGCGCAGAAGGAGCGCATCTTCTGCTATTCCACCGGCAACGATATCGACTGGTATCAGGAAGTCGGCTTCACCGCCCACAAGCTGGCCTGCCCCTACGGTCCCGCCGATAGGCTGGACGGCTTGCGGAAGAACGTTGAAATGGTGGCGACCGCGCGCGAGCAAGTTGGCGACACCTGCGATATCATGCTGGATTGCTGGATGGCCTTTGACGTCGACTACACCGTGCGGCTGGCGGAGGCTCTGCGCCCCTACAAGCTCAAATGGATCGAAGAATGCCTGATTCCCGAGGACTTCGACGCCCATGCCGAGCTGCGCGCCCGCTTGCCCTGGCAGACCCTGACCACGGGCGAGCATTGGTACAGCCACGTCCCCTTCCAGTACGCCATCCGGCACAACCTTGTCGACATTTTGCAGCCGGATATCGAATGGGTCGGCGGATTGACTACCTGCCTGAAAATAGCCCATGCTGCCGATGCCGCGGGCAAAAAGGTCATCTTGCATGCCGGGGCGCGCACACCCTACGGGCGCCACTTCTCATTTGCCATGCCCTGCGCGCCTTGGATCGAGTATTTCATCGGTGAAGACCCCGGCGTCCCGCTCAGCGAAGGCACTTGGCTGCCGGGCATGGCCTGCGCGGTTGACGGCTGGCTGGAGATTGGCGATGAGCCTGGCTTCGGCCTGGGCATCGAAGAGGGCTGGATTGAGCCCTTCTGGACTTAAAACCGCATCCGATATCGCCGATCTGCGTCCCTAGACCGCCAAGCCAACGCGCTCATATTGCTCCGGCGGGGCGTCGTTGGCGCGCATCAAGTCGACCAGGCGGTCGACCATCTCGGCTTCTACCGCCGCGTCCTCAACCGGCGACAGTTGGCCCGGGTCGGCCTCGGTGTCGAAGAGCAAGGTCTCGAAGAAAGGAATCCAGAGCGGCTGGCGCCTGGCGGCGATCTTCATCGTTTGGCAGTCTTTGGTGAAGGCGAAGGGCGCCTGCAATTCGATGTCGCGCAAGTCTTCGACATCGTATCGGTAGCGCATGTGCGTCGACATCAGCGTGTAATTGTAGAGGGGCTCATTGTTATCGTTTGCTGACGCGCGCATGTAGACATGACGACCGTCAGTGACGTTGATGTGCCCGCCGTGCGCGCCATAGAGCGCGGCTTCACGCACTGGGGTATCGTCCGCTATCGCGTCGCGCAAGGGCGAGCCCTGCATATCAGGCGGCAGCTCCAGGTTGAAGTACTCAAGTATGGTGGCGGGTACATCAATGTTCTGCACCAAGCTGCTGCGCCGCTCGCCAGCAACGCCGGAGCGCGGATCCCAAACGAAGAAGGGGATATTGGCCAGCTCGTTGAACCAGGGCATGCGCATCTTGCCCCACCAGTCGTGCTCGCCCAGCAGGAAGCCGTGATCGGTGTTGACGATCAGCATGGTGTCGTCCCACAGGTTCAGCTCGTCCATGACATCCAGCACTTTGCCCAGGTAATGGTCGCACATGGTCATCAACGCGGCGTACTCGTAGCGCATGTGCTGCACCTTATCCATCGTCTCGGTGATGCGCTCGTAGGGCGGCCAGTCGAAAAGCTCGCCGTCGTACTCGTGCGGATACTGCTCTTTCCAGCCCGGTTGCGTGAAGAAGGGCTCGTGCGGGTCAAAGGTCTCGATTTGCAGATACCAGTCATCGGCCTCGGCGTTGGCGCGGATGAAGTCAAGGCCTTTGGAGAAGGTCTGCGCTTGTGGCATCAGCGCCTCTTCCGTTATGAAGTCGCGGTTGACCTGATCTTGCAGGCGCGTGCGAAAATTCCGGTTGGGATCACGGGCGACGCCGGCGTCCACGACGCCTTTCCAGGGATCGCCTTCTTGCCCGCGAACGAATTCGTGCGTGGTGTAGCGCGTATGATAAGTCGCGCCGCCGTCTTCCCAGTAGTGCTGGTGATCAGTGACGATATGCGAGTGTACGCCGTTTTCGTCCAGGATCTGCGGCATGGAGTCGTCAAAGGGCTCGAGCGGACCCCAGCTGCGATGCAAAAAGTTGTAGCGCCCGGTATGCAATTCGCGCCGCGCCGGCATGCAGGGCATGCTGCCGATGAAGGCGTTCTCGAAGGTGACGGCGCGCTCCGCCAGCCGCGCGAAGTTGGGCGTGTGCACCCAATCGCCGCCGTAAGGCTGCATCAGACGCCGGTTCAGCGAATCGAACATGACCATGATGGCTTTCATAAGATAATCGCCCTTTGAATTCTCGGTTGTCGATAGCGCTCAGCGCAGGAAATGGTAATGATCAAAGACATAATACTATCAGCGAACTCCACACAAGAAAATTCACCACAGAGACACAGAGGGCACAGAGATTATTATGCCGTGATGAATCGACATAGCGGCGAAGTATACCGCTCTCCAGCGCAGCGAAATTGGCGTATTAGGCGGCGCTATGATATGATGAGACGCATTATGGAATTGGAGCAAATAAGGTCGCGGCGCCAACCAGCGAAATATGATGAACTTGTCTCTAGAACGCCTGATAGCACTTATCCTTATAATATTGTTGCTAACCGTCATGTACCTAAACAATGACTTACGTAACCGCTTTAGCGCTAAGATTGACGCAGTGCGCACGGAACTCAAGGTGGACATTAACCGTTTGGAATTGGAGATTGAGTCTGGGCGCACGGAACTAAAGGCGGACATTGCTGACCTTCGAACGGAACTGAAGGCGGACATAGCCAATGCGCGCATGGAATTGAGCGCGGACATACAGCACCTGGATGACCGTCTGTTCGCCATTGTCATTCCCCCGGCGCAGCCAGAAGAAGATGCTCCGTAATGGAACGCCGCCACCATCTCAACCTTTCAAACCGCTGGTCAAGCCGCCGCTGACCAGGAAACGCTGCAAGAAGATGTAGAGCATGATCACCGGCACGACCGCCATCACTGAGGCCGCCATCAACTCGGCCCAAGCTGTGCCCTGTTCCTGATCGAATACGCTCAAGCCCAATTGAATAGTCTTGAGGCTGTCTTCCTTGACCACAACCAGGGGCCAGAGGAAGTCGTTCCAGGACCAGAGGAAGGCGAAAAGCGCCATCGTGCCCATGACCGGTTTGGAATTCGGTATCAGGATGCGCCAGTAGACACCGACGCGCGAGCAGCCGTCGACGATGGCGGCTTCTTCAATTTCTTTGGGGAAGTTCAAATAAAACTGACGGAACAAAAAGACGCCGAATACGGAAACAAAGTTGGGGAACATGACACCGCCCAGCGTGTTGATTAGCCCGGAACCGCCCTGCCCCAGGATGTCATTGCCGCCGGCCAGCGGGAAGAATTTGATGAGCAGGAAGACCGGGATAATCAGCACTTCGAAAGGCACCATCATGGTGGTCAGCAGCGCGAAGAAGATCAGCATCTTGCCGCGGAAATGCAGGCGGGCGAAGGCATAGCCGGCCATCGAGCCCAGCAGCACTTGCGAAGCGACCGCCACTGCTGTCACGGCTACTGTATTGACGAATAGCCGCGGCATATTTGTCTGCTCGAAGGCGTCAGTGTAATTTTGCAGGTCCAGCTCGGTGGGGATCCAGCGAATCGAATCGCCGAAGATCTCACGATCGGGCTTGACAGAGGTGGACACCATCCAGACAAAGGGCATGATCATCACGATTGCGCCGATTATCAAGAATATATAAGTAATGATTAGGGGCAGCCGCGCTTCCCACTTGCTGAAAGTCTCATCTGGGTTAGCTCTCATCGTGGCCATGCTCAGGCGCCCTGCCTTTCGCGCAAGACTCGGAAGCTGATAAGCGTCAAGATGAGCACGATGATGAGCATGACGACCGAAATCGCGGCGCCGCGCCCAAGCCTCAGGTAGCCGAAGACATTCTGATAGACCTCCCAGACCATGGTATTGGTGCGGTTGAAGGGCCCGCCTTGCGTCAGCATGAATATCAAGCCGAAATTGCGGAAGATGCCGATGGTGAAGGTGACCACGACGAAGAGGATCACCGGACGCATCAAGGGCACGGTAATGCGCAGAAAGCTTTGAATTGGGCTGGCGCCGTCGACGCGCGCCGCCTCGATCACATCGCGGGGGATATCTTGCAAGCCGGCCAGGAAGATCACCATATTGCTGCCGATGCTGCCCCAGATCGTCACAATGACCAGGCTGATCAAAGCCAGATTGGGGTCGTTCAGCCAGTGCTGCGGCGGGATGCCGACAATGCCCAGAAAATAATTGAGCAGGCCGTGTTGCGGGCTGTAGATCCAGCGCCAGATCATGGCTGACACTACGACCGAGCTGACCACCGGCAGGTAATAGAGCGTGCGCAGGAAGACGCGTCCGCGAATCGACTGATCAAGCAATTTGGCGATGATCAGCGCCAGGGCCGTGCCCAGAGGCACAGCTTCTATGGTAAAGAGCAGGGTATTGATGATGGACTGAAAGGCGGTCTTGTTGGTGAAAACGTATTTGTAGTTTTTCAAGCCGACGAAGCGCGGCGGCTCGAAAAGTTCATAGCGGGTGAAGCTGAGGTACAAGTTGTAGAAGACCGGCCAAATCTTCAGCGCGGCCAGCAAGAGCACCGGAACCAGCAAGAAGAGAAAGGCGACGAATGCCTGACTGTTGTAGAAGCGGTAGAGGCGATCGCGCCAGTCAACCGGCTCAACCGACGCGGCTGATGGCTTGCCAACGGCGACGCTCATCCGTACCCCCGCGCTTTATGCTCAAATAAGGCTTGATCGGTATTACGATTTCTGCACCGAAATCTTACCCCATCCCCCAGCCCCTTCCCCGATAAATCAGGGAAGGGAGCAACTGCGTTTGAGAGGGATTAGGTTCGCGGGTAAACGTCTAGTCGTCTTCCAGGATTTCGTTGATGGCGGCTGCCGCGTCCACCAGGGCATCGGCGGCCGGCTTGTTGCCGCTCAGGGCTTGCTCAAGCTCGGCGGCGATGGGACGGAAGAGCGCGATCAGATTGTGATGCTGCGGGAAGGTGCGCGCGTAAACTGCCGATTCCAGCACAACCTTGTGCTTCTCCGACATGTAATCCGCCTCAATCAGCGAGAGCCGCGGCGGCGTATTGTTGTTGGAGGCCGAATAGACTTCGAGCATGTCTTGGCGCGTCATAAAGCGCAGCAGTCCCCAAGAGGCGGTGGCGTCGGGCGTCTGAGACGAGATGAAGAATTTGTTCACCCAGGAGTGAGTCGCCTGCACACTTCCCGTCAGCGGCAGCGTGGGATAGATGGTCTCGGCCTCGTCCGGCGCGTAGAGGTTGATGACGCGCTCCATATCGGCGCTGTTGAGCTGCATGGCGGCGTTGCGAGCGGCGAGGACGTTGAGATCGCCCTGGGGATCCAAGCCCGGATAGGAGGTCACTTCATGCTCCTGCACCAGGGCAACCAGCCATTCGAGCGCTTCCAGCGCCTCCGGTTGGTCAAGGGCGCAACTGGTCAAGTCGTCATTGAGGAACTTGCCGTCCGCCATGTGCACCCACATCAGGAAGGGCTGCCAATCGCGCTGCCAATTGCCGCTGGCGTCGGAGAAGTGGTAACCCTCGACATCGAAGCCGGCGTCGCCGCGCACGGTGGTCGCTTGGGCCGCGGTCAGGAATTCATCCCAGGTAGTTGGCGGCGCGTCAATGCCGGCGTCGGCGAGCATCTCCTTGTTGTACCAGAGCGTGCGCAGATCTTGACGATAGGGCACGGCGACGATATCGCCGCGGATTGTGACATCGGCTTGCAGGCCAGCGGGGAAGTCGTCCCAGTCCCACTCTGCATCAGCGTTGATGAAGTCGTTGAGTGGGACGGCCCAATTGCGCCGCGCCATTTGGGGCGCCCAGACCGCGCCGCCCTGGAATACGTCAGGCGTGACGCCGGAGGCAAAGGCTGTCGTCATTTCTTCGTTGTATCGTCCCCAATTGGTCCAGTTTACTGTCACGCTGGAGCCGGGGTTTTCTTCCTGGAAGCGAGGCAGAATAGTCTCTTCAAAGGCGGTCTGCACCGGATCGCTCCAGTCCACCATCGCCAGCGAGAACTCCACCCCGTCGTCTTGCGCCGCGATCGGCTGTATGCCGACAAGCGCAAAACCTGTCGCCGCGCCGGATGACGCCGCCAGCCTGAGAAAATCACGTCTTGAAAACTTCTTAGCCATAAGACTTGTCTCCTTGTGGGCCTAAATGGTTAGGTTTGCTGCTGGAATCGCCACTATGATACCGCAGGTGGCGCGGCAACGACAATTGTCAGCCGCGTCAGAGCTTCAGAGAGCGAAATGTTGATGTCTGGCCGACCTACCCCAGCGCCGCCTTTAGCGCCAGCACAGCCGCCTCTTCCGCTTCAAGCACCTGCAAGACGCGCTCGCGTATGGAAGCGCGCAAGTCGGCGATGTCAGCGTCTGTCAGCGGGAAATCGGATTCGGCTTCGGTCTTGAGTGATTCCAGCCGGTCGCGCTCGGCGATGATCTCGTCCAGATATTCCGCGCCGCTTTCGATAAAGAGCGCCGTCTTGCGGTCGATGGCTGCGCGGGCGTCACCCAGCATCGGCAAACCGTCAGGCAGCAGGCTGCCATGCAGACCCTGCCAGGCTTCTCCGGCAGCGCGATACAAAGCGGCCGCGTTCTCCAATTCGGCCGCGTTCAGCACTTGCGCCGCTTCATCAAGGAAGTCGGCGTAGACATCGCGCTCCGCCTGGACGGTCTTGCCAAATGCCGGTCCCATAAAGGTGTAAGCGGTGGTCAGCGCCGCCAGCAATGGTCGTCCGGTCGGGTATTCGCGCGCCCAACTGCCCTTGCTCTTCTTCTGCAGCATATCGGCCCAGTGCTGCAGCGCCTTCAAGCCCCAATTCTTAGCCGAGCCTTTGGGCGGCTTTTCGGTCATCAGCGCTGCGCAATCGGCGATTCCCTGTCGAATGGCATCGGCAAGCGCGGCCTCATCGGGCGCGCCTAGCAATATCAGCCGCTGTCGCTCTTTCTTGATGCGGCTGCGGGCTTTGTCGAGGTCGTCAGTGCTGACTGTCAGCCCGACGCGGCTGCGGTCGGAGATATATGCTTCGCCGATGTCGGGCTCGTAGCCGTAAATCACAAGGGGCATGCCGCCCCACATGCCTTCGTCGTAAGGCAGGGCGTTATAGGGCAGCAGCCACATATCCGGGCTGGCGACAGGCGCGTAGCCCTCTTCCAGCGCCTCAATCAAGTTTTGGCGTCCTTTGTCGGCGCTGGTAGTCCGGCGCAGATCGCGCGGCAGTTTGAGGCGGTTGAAGATGTGCTCCATAGGGTCGAAGGTATTGCGCGTCAGCAAGTTGACCTGCGGATCGTAGCCTTTGTAGTGAAATGTGAAGTAGCCGAATGTCACTCCTCCGCTGACACCCAGCAGCAGCGCTTCGCTGAAGGGCTGGCCGGTATGCGGCGCTTTGACGCCTTGATAATCCAGCGCGTTGCGGATGGCGGCGGTATCCCAGTAGCGCCCTTCGAATTGTGTGAAATTGGGGAGTGTAGGCATAGTATTGCTCGCTCCTGTCGCCAAGTCAGTGTCCGAAGTTTACATGACAATTGCCCGTCGCCGAAAATCTGCGACATAGTCTTCGGCTGCCGCGTTTAGCTGTCTTCCGCTTGCGCGTCGGTGGCGTAGTCCGCGCCTTGCCCAGACCCGCCTAAAAGAATGTCAAAGTCGACGCCCTGATCGGCCTGCTGCACATGATCGAGGAAGAGGCGTGTGTAGCCGCGTGTGTCGTTTCCGGATGGCGCCTGCCAGGCAGCGCGCCGCCGCGTCAACTCTTCGGGCGCGACATCAAGATGCAAGCGGCGCTCGGCCACATCCAGCTCGATCATGTCGCCGTCTTGAACCAGCGCCAAGGCCCCGCCGACGGCCGATTCGGGCGCAATATGCAAGACGACCGTGCCATAAGCTGTGCCGCTCATGCGCCCGTCGGAAAGGCGAACCATATCGCGTACGCCTTTGTCGAGCAGCTTGCGCGGCAGGCTCATATTGCCCACTTCGGGCATGCCGGGGAAACCCTTGGGGCCCACATTTTGCAGCACCAGCACCGAATTTTCGTCGACATCCAGCGCGGGATCGTCAATGCGGCTGTGGAAATCCGCGACGGAGGCGAAGACGACGGCTTTGCCACGATGGCGCATTAAGCGTGGCGTGGCGGCGGAGGGCTTGATGACCGCGCCATCCGGGCAGAGGTTGCCGCGCAAAACTGCGATGCCGGCATCCAGTTGAAAAGGCTGGTCCAGGCCGGCGATCACCTTATCGTCGTAGCAGGTAGCGCCCTCAATATTCGCGGCGTGGCTACCCCCGGTGACAGTGATGGCATCCAGGTCGATGACGCGCGCGAGATTGCGCAGCACGACGGGCAGACCGCCGGCGTAGTAGAATTCCTCCATCAAGAATTCGCCAGCTGGCTTGAGGTTGACAAGCAAGGGGATTTCCGCGCCCAGCCGGTCGAAGTCTTCCAGGCAGAGTTCGATGCCGATGCGCCCGGCGATGGCCAGCAGATGCAGGATTACGTTGGTCGAGCCGCCGATGGCCGCGTTGACGACGACGGCGTTTTCAAATGCTGTTCGGGTCAGGATTTTCGACAGCTTGAGATCCTCTTTGACCATTTGCACGATGCGGTTGCCGCTCACATGGCAGAGGCGCCGGCGGCGCGCGTCGGGGGCGGGAATGGCCGCGCCGTCCGGCAGCATCAGCCCCAGGGCCTCGACCACGCAGGCCATGCTGGAAGCCGTGCCCATGGTCATGCAGTGCCCGTCGCTGCGGGACATGCAGGTTTCCGATTCGATATAGTCGGCTGTGCTCATATTGCCGCTGCGCCACTCGTCGGTGAAGCGCCATTTGTCGGTGCCGGCGCCGATATCGCGGCCTTGGAACTTGCCGTTGAGCATGGGGCCGCTGGTCACGACGATTGCCGGAATATCGACGCTGCAAGCGCCCATGATAGCCGCCGGCGTGGTCTTGTCACAGCCGACCAGCAGCACCACGCCATCCAGCGGATTGGCGCGTATCGACTCCTCCACGTCCATGCTGACCAGGTTGCGGTAGAGCATGGTCGTTGGCCGCATCAAGGTTTCGCCGAGGGACATCACGGGAAACTCCAGCGGGAAGCCGCCGGCTTCGAGGACGCCGCGTTTGACATACTCCGCCAGAATACGCAGGTGGGCATTGCAGGGCGTCAGCTCCGACCAGGTGTTGCAGATGCCGATGACGGGACGGCCGTCAAACATCTGCTGCGGCGTACCTTGGTTCTTCATGCGGCTGCGCGCTTTGAATCCGGCTTGGCCGCTGCGCAAGAACCAGTCATGACTGCGCAAAGGCATAGGCTGCCTCCTTGGATTCTGTCGTTTAGGCGCAAAGTATAGCAGACAACCTGCCCTGCCCGGCCTACCATCCGGCACAATCAGTTGCTATGGATGCTCACCACAGCCGCTCGCAAGTCACTACATGGCTCACACGAAATAACGAGCCCACAGAAGTGACGATCGGTAGGGGAGAGCCACAGGACGGTGTTGAAAATCTTGATTGACCTATAATGACATTGTATCTCAATCATAAGCGAGTGTGAGATGTCATTGAAACAGGCCTTTCCGAAGGAAATTCCGGTGACAACCCGCGAGGTAGTCGAAGCCATATTGCCCGCAAATAGCGTTTGCCGCTTGCTGGGCGACAAAGCCGAAGAAATCATTGATGAGAGCGCCTTGACCGCGATGTATCATCATACCGGTCGCGGGGCTATCAATCCGGTGCTGCTCTGCTTTGTGCTGTTGCTGCAATTTTTGGAGAACTTGCCGGATCGCGAGGCGGCTGAGATGTCAAGGTTGCGGCTGGATTGGAAGTACGCCTTGCGTCAGGACCTGGCCTGGGCGGGCTTTAACTATTCAAGTCTGTGCAATTTTCGCAAGCGGCTCTATGCGCAGGGCGGTGAATACGCGGTCTTCGAGCAGGTCTTGGCTTATGTGCAATCGTTGGGCTACCTGAAATCAAAGCGTCAGCGGACGGATGCGACGCATGTTTTGGCTGCGGTGGAGCGCCTGAGCCGGCTGGAATTGGTCTGGGAGACGCTGCGCTTGGCGCTGGCGGCTTTGATAAACGCCGATGCGAAATGGGTATGCGAAAGCTTGCCGGCCAGTTTTGTCAACTTTTACAGTCAAAAGCGAGGAGATTATCGTTTGAGCAAGGGGCAAGTTGAGCAAGCGATGGTGGACGCTGGGCGCGATGGTTTCTGGCTGCTTGAGCAAATTGGGCAGACGGCATGGCAAGATTTGCCCGAGATCATCACGCTGGCTCGGGTGCTGGCAGAGCAGTTTGATCAAGACGATGAGGACGGCGGTTCGGGTCCAAAAGCCAAAGCCAATACGGACGCTAAAGGGGATGTGATTACTTCGCCGCATGAGCCCGCAGTTCGCTATAGCCGCAAAGGGAAAGACACAGCCTGGCGCGGCTACAAGGCGCAAGTGACGGAGACAGTCGATGGCGACTTTCCGATCATCACCGACATCGGGATTCACAGCGCCATTGAAGCCGATAGCTTGGCGCTGGGAAAGATACAAAAGCGCCTGGATCGGCGCGGCTTGTGGCCGGAAAAGCAGTATGTGGATCAGGCTTACTGTAACGCCAAAACACTGCAAGACAGCGAGCAAAAAGGCCTTGATCTGCGCGGATTTATCGGCAGCCATTCGCGCAAGCCGGTCGGCTTTCGTTTGCAAGATTTCGACATTGATTTGGACAAGCGGCAGGCCCGCTGTCCAGCCGACAAGGCGGCGACCACTTTTAATCCCTCTTCTCAGCCTGATGTCGCCTGGCACGTCCGCTTCGGCAAACAGTGTCAACAGTGTCCTTTCAACTCGCTGTGCACGACTGAGAAACGCGGACGCAGCCTCGAAGTTTCGCCCTATCACCAGCAGTTGACAAAACGGCGACGAGAGCAGGCGAGCGCGGGCTTTGTCAAGGAAATGGACGCCCGCGCCCGCATAGAAAGCACCATCTGTGAACTGGCGCGGAAACATGGCTTGAGGCAAAGCCGTTACCGCGGGCAAAACAAAGTCGCATTGCAGGCGGCATTCACCGCCGCCGCGCTGAATCTGAAGCGCTTGGCACGGTGTCTAGCCCAACAAGCAGATTCTCTTGCTATCCAATACCTGGTGAACCACTCTACTTGAGACTGTTTTTCAACAGACTCCACAGGCTCGCCCCTACAAGGCTTGTCCGGTACTGGGTTATGAAATCGCGCTTTTTCTACCCCATCCCCCGGCCCCTTCCCCAGCAAGCTAGGGAAGGGGAGCTATTCATGGCGAATTCTGTAAAATGCTGTTGACTTTCGCGAGAATCGCCCACGCTTTTGTTTCGATTAGGCACAGAGCAATCGCACCAAGAAATGAAAGGTGAATAGAATGGGTTCATCAATACGGATGAGGAGAGCCCGAGATGAGCCCAAGTGGCATAGCGGAGGCCTTTGCCAGTTTAGAAGATCCGCGTCGCGAACATGGTCAATTACACCCGTTGCTGGATATCATCATCATCGCGATCTGCGCGGTGATCAGCGGCGCCGAGACCTGGGTGGACATTGTTGATTTTGGCGAGGATAAAGAGGAATGGTTAAGGGGATTTTTAGAGTTGCCTAACGGTATTCCTTCGCACGATACATTTGCCCGCGTCTTCCAACTATTAGACCCTCAGCAGGTACAGTTGTGCTACCAAGATTGGATTAGCAGCATCAAGCCAGTATTAGCTGAAGGCGATATTGTGGCAATAGACGGCAAGACGATGCGGCGCAGCCATGATCGTAGGCAAGGAAAGAGCGCCTTGCATCTGTTGCATGCCTGGTCAGTGGAAGCCGGCTTGGTCTTGGGCAAGCGCACTGTGGACGCGAAAAGCAATGAGATACCTGAAATTCCCGAATTGCTGAAATTGCTGTATTTGAAAGGCTGTATCGTGACTTTGGACGCGATGGGCTGTCAGAAAGACATCGTGAAGTCTATTGTTAGCGAGCACGGAGCGGATTATGTCATAGCCTTAAAGGAAAATCAGGGCAGTTTGTACGATGCAGCCCAGTCCCTTTTCGCTTATGCGGATGACCGCCATCCGCGCTTGATAGGTCAATATAGTCACAACGAAGAAATCAGCAAGCCGCGTGGTCGTGTCGAGCGCCGGGTCTGTGAAGTGATGACCGATGCCGCTGTCTTGAATGACTTAAGCCAGCAAGAAGGCTGGACGCGCTTGCAGTCGCTAGTCCGCGTCCAACATGCCCAATTACTGGATGGGCAGTGGCAAAACACGCAGACGCGCTATTTTATCTCCTCTTTACAAGGGAAGGATGCCAATCAACTCCAGCGAATAATTCGTTCGCACTGGCACATTGAAAATAAACTCCATCGGGTCTTGGATGTGACCTTTCGGCAAGACGACAGCCGTATTCGTGTAGGACACAGCCCAGAAAATTTCGCTGTGCTACAGCATATCGCCTTGGCTTTGCTCAAAAAACACCCCAAAAAAATCAGCCTGCGGCGCAAGCGATTACAGTCAGCGCGGAACGATAAGCTTCGATGGCAAATCCTCAAAGCATTTTCCGAATAGTGGTGCGATTGCTCTGGATTAGGCACTATTCCAGTTGTCTTTGCGTATGATCTGCAGTACCGGACAGGCCTTACAGTTTTCGCTGTGCGCGCGTTTGAAGCGATTGCCCTGCCCCGCGTTCAACTGGAACTTAGCACTTGAGAAGCAGAATGTCTTTCCCTATTCTGGCAACCATGACTGTGACTACGCCAGCATGAAGCTCTTGGAACGACGCAGGCCGATTTATTACGGCTGGTATATTGCGGTCGTCCTGGCTATTACCGAGACCGTCTCCTTCGGCGTGCTCTATTACGCCTTTTCGGTGTTTATCACGCCGATGGAAGCCGACTTGGGCTGGACGCGCGGCGAGATTACCGGCGCCTTCTCGCTTTCGCTGCTGATCACCGGGCTGATCGGCGTCCCCGTTGGGCATTGGCTGGACAAGCGCGGCGCGCGCCTGCTGATGACCGTCGGTTCAATCGGCGCGACCGCGACCGTGCTGCTGTGGTCGCAGGTGAATACGCTGCCCGAATTCCTTGTGATCATGGCGCTGAAAGGCGTCTGCGGCGCGGCGGTATTGTATGAGCCCGCCTTCGCTGTGATCGCCACCTGGTTCGCCGACCGGCGCGGCGCGGCGATGGCGGTCGTCACCTTTATAGCCGGCTTCGCCAGCACCATTTTCATTCCACTGACGGATACGCTGCTGGTGGCCTATGGCTGGCGGCAGGCATTGGTCACGCTGGCCATCTTGCTCGGCGTCATCACGATTCCGCTGCACGCCCTGGTGCTGCGCCGCAAGCCGACCGATCTGGGATTAAATCCCGATGGCAATGCGGCCGCGCCAAGCCAGACGCAGGCGCCAAGCGTCGACCTGCGCGCCGTTTTTCGATCGCGTTATTTCTGGCTGCTGACGCTGTCGTTCTCCCTGGTGTGGTTGAGCATTTCGGCGGTGCGCATCCATTTCATTCCATTGCTGATCAGCGTCAATATTCATCCCAGCAGCGCGGCGGTGGCCAGCGGCGCCATCGGCGTCATGCAGGTTATCGGCCGCATGATCTTCGCGCCAATTGAGCGGCGCTTCTCCAGCAAGGCGATGGTCGCGGGCGTATTTGTGGCGCTGACGATCTCGCTGCCGATCCTGCTTTTGGGCAATGCCCCTTGGCTGATATTCGCTTTCGTGGCGCTCTTCGGCATGGCCATCGGCACGCATACGCTGGCGCGCCCGCTGATCATCGCTGATACCTATGGAGCGGCCTATTACGGGCGCATCAGCAGTACGCTGGTAATATTTGTCACGCTGGCCGGGACGATCTCGCCCTTTGCCGCCGGCGTCCTTTTTGACCTGTTTGGCGCTTACGACTTGATGCTGATACTGGCGACAGTGTTCAGTCTGGCCGCGCTTATTCTGATCGCGCTGCTGCCCGGGCCAGGCCGAGCCCTGTATGCAGCCGGGCCGGAATAGGCGCGGACGCTTGAAAGGCTTGTCCGGTACTGTGACGACGGCAGGCTTTCGGCAATGGCGTGGTTTTGACACGCTTAGCACCGAGGTCACAGAAGTAGAAGCAAGAAAGGCTAAAACAGCCGCTCGCGAGTCACGACTTGGTTCGCACAAAATAACGAGCCCCAAAAGTGACAACCGGTAGGGGCGGCCACCGGCTCGCCCGTACGCACAGCGTTCTTTCGTGGAATCGCCGACGGCGTCCCAACAAGGCTCCTTAAAGGGTAGCCCAGCCGGCCGCCAAGCGCGCCTCGGTCTCGTCCCAAGCGCGGACGCCGGAGGTGGCGTCAGCCGCTTCAATGTTACAGGCGGCCACGGCGCAAGCTCGGCGAGCGCATTCGCGCGGACCATGCCCGCGGAGCATCGCCGCGAGCAGCCCGGCATAGGCAGCATCGCCCGCGCCCGTTGTGCCCGCCACATCCACGTGAAAGGCCGGCTGCCAGACGCTTGCGCCCGTCCATTGTGCCGGCGATCCTCCGAGGTCGGTCAGGAAGGCGAGGTCTGACGCGGCTTGCAGATACAATCCGCGCGGTCCCAGTTTGAAGCCTGCGATCGCGACGCCCATCGACAGTAGCTCGTCGGCCAGCCCGGCCAGATAATCGGCCTCAAGGCCTTCAAAGAGTTGGCTGCCCCAGCGCTCCAAATCGCGGCGGCGCAGCATGAACATGATTTCTTCAATGCTGGGCACAAATATATCGACCTGCGGCAGGCAGCGATTTAATATCGCGCGCCAGTCTGCGCGGCCGCTGGGGCTGTCGGGCGGGGGCAGCGACATGTCAATCGAGATGGCGACGCCGGTCGTTTTGATGGCGCGCAGCAAAGCCAGGAAGCCGTCGCCATTGTTCGCGTAGAGGCGCGGCAGCAAAGTCGGATATCCCAGGTGAAACAACCTGGCCGCCGCCACGCGCTTCAGGTCGATGTTGCTGAGGTCGTAGTCCTTGTAGACGCCGGTATTCGTCAGCAGGGTGCGGTCGTGATTCAGCGGCTCGATGACGACGGTGTAGGGGCTGGCGGCGCCGGGCAGGACTTGAAAATGGTCGCTCAGGTCAGCGCCGAAACTGCGCACATAATCGATAATCGCGCGCCCGACCCAGTCATCGCCAACCGCGGCCAGCAGATCGACGGGGACGCCCAGGCGGTGCAGGGCCAGTCCGGTATTGGAAACGGCGCCGCCGGTCGAATAGGAGATGGCGCCGATCTCGTAAACTTTGCCGGCCTCGATCACCTGATCCGGCGTCAGCATGGACATGTCCGACAGGATATCCAGGGCTATGTGCCCGGCCACAACTACGTCTGCGGGCATGATCTTAGCGCTCCTCCGCATTAGCGTGATTCGTGCAAGGCTTGTCCGGTGCTGTGACAAGGGCGCTGGTCGCTCGACATTGGCGGGGTTTCGACGCGTTTACCACCGAGGACACAGAAGTAAATGCAAGTAAGAAATGAGAATGAGGAATGCCTCTTTTCTTACCCCATCTCCCGGCCCCTTGCCCCAGCGAGCTAGGGAAGGGGAGCTTTGCTAGCGAGTTTGTTTTCTGCATGATTAACTTGCATTTACTGAGTTAAATTTAGGGCACAGAGGAGAGGCTTCACGCGCAAGATGATGGCTTTGACGCCTTGATTCAAGCCGTAACCCGGACGGGCCGCTGCCACTTCTTCGCTGGCGCCGACGGCTTGGTGGCGAAAGGTCTCGTACCAGCAGCCCTGCGCTTCAAGCATGTCGATGATCTTGCGCGAAACCGGATGCAGCGCGGCGCTCATTCGGATTCTTCGGCGCTCAGCCCCTCCAGCAAGACGGAAGACGAAATGATCTCGCCATCCACGGCAAAGCTCTGATGATTATTGGCGTAAAGCGAGACCGTCAACAATTTGGAATCTGGCGGCAGCGTGGGCACATGATGCCACTCGCCGTAAAGTCGCGCGATTTTCACGCCGTCGACATACAAGTGCGCATGCCCCTCACCCAGGACTGGCGCTTTGTCAATATTCTGCGGCGTAAAGGTAAAGTTACTAGTCCGCAATTGCAGATTGAAGCTGCCGTCCGGCAAAGGGAAGGCATATAGCTCGACCGTTGGCGCGCCGTCCGCTTCTACGTCAATGACCTGGCCAGGATCGTGCAGCAGCATGTCCATTGGTGTATCCCGATAGGGATTGCTGCCTTCGAGGATAGGAGTCCAATAGGTGGTGAAGGCCATGAAGCACTCCATATCGCCGCCAAATACTTCTTTCTCGCCGATGACGAAGGTGTAGCGCCCGATCTCGGCTTCAGGATGCCATAGTACAACCGTGTACCTGGCATCTTGCGGGACTTGAAAATAATAGTTGTCCCAATTCCAGAAATGAACGCGCCCAAATGGCTCAAAGAACCAAGCAGGTGTATCGCCCAAGGGTACCATCAGCGCGCCATGTCCCTCGGGAAGTAATAGTGTGCTGGGCAGCTCTGCGGGGAGTTCGCGGGGCAAACCGGGACCTAACACCGCCAATTTCGGCAGGTAGAAATCCTGCGCGTCTTCGTCGTCAGCCGGGATACTCATACTCAACAGGATTGATTGCCCGCGCAAGGCGTCAAAGGTGAAATAGTCAATGTCTTGCGGTGGATAGACATTGCCGAAATAGGCGTAGGAAATGGTTGGATCCGGAACTTGCCAGGGAGCATCCGCAGTCAAGTCAGCAAATTCACAAACCGGCTGGTGCGCGCTGACAAGTGAAGCGCAAGCCAGCAGAACGAAACCGATTACGAGCCAGGTTACTACGCGCTTGCGTGACATTGTGCCGCCTCTCTACCGGCGCACTGCCGGCGGATGCAAGTAATAGCCAGTCCGAGCCAGTATAGCTTGCGTCGCGCCCATTGGTCACGTGCCGCTTTGCCGCTCACAGTCCATGCGCTCCCGCGTGATGAGACAGCGCTGGTTCGCCGCGACATTGACGTACTCGTGATATTCGCCATCCAGCCAACTGACGATGACGCGCTCGACGGAGGCCCGGCCCAGGCCGAAATGCAGCACGAGCTCATTGCCGGCGCCCAGGCTGGAGCCGGACTTCAATTCGCGGATCTGCGACAGGCCATCGTCGCTGACGACGCGGACGCGTGTGCCCAGCGCGTCGCGGTCTATGGCGCCGCCGCCCTGCAATTCAAAGGCGATCCAGTTGTTCCTGGCGCCTTCGTAGGCGCTGTTGCGAAAGAGGCGATGACGTTTGTTCCACCAGGTCAGCGCGTAGTCCACGCGGCCGTCGCGGTCGTAGTCGGCTGTGCTAAAGCCCATAGTCGGCTGCGCTTTCTCCGCGAAGCGTTTCTGGTCAACAGGCGAGAATCCCCCGTCGCGTTCGTTGTGATAGAGCATGTCGTGGTAGGCGAAGTGCATGCCGGCCTTGCCGAAGATGGGCGAGATGCCGGTGGCGGCCAAATACAGGTCCAGCCAGCCGTCATTGTCGTAATCGAAAAAAGCCGTGCCCCAGCCAACCGCCTCGCCCGTGAGATAATCGACGCCGGCGCGCTCGGTCACATCGGAGAAGGTACCGTTGCCCTCATTCTCCAATAGCACCATGGCCCGCACCATATTAGAAAAGTAGAAGTCCAGATCGCCGTCGTTATCGTAATCGCCGGTGGCCAAGCCCATGCCATGCACTTCCGCATCGGCGCCGGCGCGCGCGCTCACATCGGTGAAGCACCAGCCGCCGCAGCCGGATCCGTCGTTGCGCCAAAGCACATTGCCGATGGCGTTGATCACGCGGTCATTCACGACGTACAGATCCAGATCGCGGTCGTCGTCGTAGTCCACCCAACTGACCGCGAATCCGGCGCCCAGCAGACGTTCAAAGCTGAGCAAGCCGGTGACATCGGTGAAGCTGCCGTCGCCGTCATTGTGATACAAGACATCGCGGCTGCGGGAGAAATCAGTGAGGTCGCATTCGGGATAACAGGACCAGTTGGTCACGTAGAGATCGAGATGACCGTCTTCGTCATAGTCGCCCCAGGCGGCTGTGGTCGCCTTGCCGACATCACCCAGGCCGGCCTCTACAGTGACATCGGCGAAACCGGCCCCGTCAAGATTGCGGAACAGGCGGTTGGCGCCCCAATTCAAGACGTAGAGATCGCGCCAGCCGTCGTTGTCGTAATCCGCCCAGACCGCGCCGCCGCTTCTTTCATCCGGCAGGCTGAGCTGAGCGCTGTGTTGGGACAGGGCGAAACTGCCGTCGCCCCGGTTGCGGTAGAGCGCGTTGGGGTCGAGATTGCCGGTGACATAGAGATCGACCCAGCCGTCTTTGTCGTAGTCGTCCCAGGCGCTGCCCGCCGCCAGATAGCCGTCGTCATAGGGAACGGGGGCGTCCTCGTCCCAGATGGCGCGGTGCGTGGCGTGAATGCCCGCTTTTTCGCTGACATCGTGGAAGAGCGTATTATCTTGAATGAAAAAGAAGAAAAACATGGCGGCGATTCTGGGCAGCATGCTGTGGACCTAGCGCCCGTTGGAGATTTGCCCGTCAGAAAGGGTGATAACGCGGTCGGCGTAGTCATCGACGATGGGATCGTGGCTCGATAGAAAGATCGAGGTGCCCTGGGCGCGCACAAAACTTTGCAGAACTGCCAGCACTTGATGGGTGGTATCGCTGTCCAGTTCACTGGTTGGCTCATCGGCCAGCACCAGGTCCGGCGCTGTCACCAGGGCGCGCGCGATGGCGATACGCTGCTGCTGCCCGCCGGACATCTCGTAGGGGCGATGGTCGTAATAGTCCAGCAGGTCCATGCGTTCCAGGCTCTCCAGGATGCGCGGGCGGCGCTCGCTGCGGGGCAGCCCGCCCAGGCGCGCCATCACATCGAGATTCTCATACGCCGAGAAACTTGGCAGCAAGCCCATCTGCTGGAAAACGAAGCCGATGCGCTCGCGGCGCCAGTAAGTGCGGGCCGCCTCATCCATGGTTGAGATGTCGACGCCTTGAATCCAGATCTTGCCGCTGGTCGGGTTGTCCAATCCGCCCAGGCAGTTGAGCAAAGTCGTCTTGCCGCTGCCGGAGCGGCCGCGCAGCGCCACGAATTGCCCCCGGCCGACTTCCAGGTTGATATCGCGCAGCGCATGTACATCGCCGCCGTCCGATTGATACACGCGCCCCACGTGCTGCGCTTCGATCGCGTTTTGCGTCATCACTTCCGCCCTCTCAAACGCGCTAGCAACCCGGAAGGCGCGCCATTGTCCTCTCCTCTAATTTCGCGCTCGATCTGAATTTCCGCCTGTGACGAGGTCTGATCCAGATTTCGCGCCGGGCGTATCAGGATGCCCTCTTCGGTGACATCCATCTCGACGCGGTTTTCGAAGCCCAGGTCTTCGCGAAATTGTTTGGGGATTTGCAGGCGGCCGGCCGAATCCAGCACGATCAATTCTTCAAAGTGATCTTCCCAGCTTTCGGCGTCGTCCGCGGAAATGCCACGCGCATCCCGAACACTTGCATCGGTGAGGGGACGGCGGCGGACTGTCTCGCTGGCGAGTTTGCCGTCGCGTATCTGCACGACGCGCTCGACATGCTGGGCGATGGTGGGGTCGTGGCTAACGATGCAGATGGTCAAGCCGTCCTCGCGGTTCAAGCGCTGGAGCAGGTCATAGACCTGGTCGGAAGTGGTCGAGTCCAGCTCGCCGGTCGGCTCATCGGCCAGCAGCAGTTTGGGCTCGTTGGCAAGGGCGACCGCGATGGCCACACGCTGCTGCTCGCCGCCGGAAAGCTGGATCGGCCGGTGATCGTAACGCTGCGGCAGGTCGACCTTGTCCATCAACTCGCGGGCGCGGGCATCCGCTTGGGGACCGGTGATGCCCGCCAGCGTCATCGGCAATTTGATATTGTCGAGCGCCGACAGGTAGGGTATGAGATTGCGGCTGCCCTGCTGCCAGACGAAGCCCACTTCTATTTGCCGATAGGTCGTCAACTCGCGTGTGCTTAGCTTGAGCAGATTCTTGCCATCGACGATGACTTGGCCAGCTGAGGGCAGCGTCAGCCCGCCCAGCACATTCATGAGCGTGGTTTTGCCGCTGCCGCTGGCGCCGACGACGCCGACCAGTTCGCCGCGCCGTACCGTCAGATCGAGGCCCTGCAACGCCATCACCTCAATCTCGGCGACTTTGAAGATCTTGTATAGATCATCGCAGATGACGAAGGCGTTCAGCTCTTGTTTGTTTTGCATCGGGTTTGCCTCCCGCCCCAGATTATGGCCGCGCGCTCGCTGCTGGTTTGCGGGCGAGCCAAGGCTCGCCCCTACAGATCAGATTGTATGGCGGGCGACTCACAGAGTCGCCCCTACATCCAGCCCCTAGATCCAGGAATTCCTGAGAATGGATTATTGCTTGCTTTGTCCACAGGTCACCACTCCCAAGTGACATGGCACTTGGTGGAACGAGTCGATTTAGAGTACGATCTTATCGAAGCAAGTAACTATTGAGCCAGCATTATACTTTGCAATTGAGGACTCTTATAGACATGAATTTGACAATATGCCGTCGCGCGGCGGACACTGTAATGACAGCGGCCATAGGCGCAAGCGAAAGGTATCGCGGTGGCAGCGCCTAATATCGTCTTCCTGGTTGCTGATCAGCACAACGCCAAGGCGCTCGGCCATCAGGGGCACGCCGATGCGCAGACGCCGCACCTGGACCGCATGGCGCGCGAGGGCTGTCGCTTCGAGAAGGCAATCACGCAGAATCCCATCTGCACGCCGAGCCGCGTCTCATTTCTCAGCGGGCAGTATCCGCACAATCACGGCTACTACAGCTTGAGCGGGCCCAATCCGGGCGGCTTGCCCAATATCTTCGGGCACTTTCGCCGCGCCGGTTATTTCACAGCGGCCATGGGCAAGATTCACTGCCCGGAATACTGGGTGGAGGACGACTGCGATGTCTTTCACGAGAGCAATTCCTGGCGAGCCGGCAGCGTAGTCGGTCGCTCGGCGGCCTATACGCAATTTCTGCGCGAGCGGGGCGTGGAAGAGCTGGAAGATCATATCCTGCTGCCGGAATTCGGAGAGCGCGGCCGGCAGTCGCTTGACAGCCGCCCCAGTCCTTTGCGCTTCGACGAATCGCAAGAGGGCTGGCTGGCGAATACGGCCATCGACACCATCCATACCGCTGCCGCGCGGAAGATGCCCTTTCTGCTGCATGTTAGCTTCCCGCGGCCGCATCAATGCACCACACCTTGTCAGGAATTCTGGGATCTGTATGACGGGCAGCAGCTCAGCTTGCCGCCCAACGCCGATTATGACTTGGCGGCCGCCGGTAAAGCGCCGCACATGATCGCCTCCGCCAAGCGCTGGCGCGAGAGCGATTGGCAGCTCTTTGAACCGAAGACCTTTGAAGCCGGGCGCCGGCGCAAGCTGCAGGGCTATCTGGGCGCGGTCAGCCAAGTGGATGCGGCGGTCGGCAAGCTGCTGGATCACCTGCGCGAGAGCGGGCAGGCGGAGAACACCATCGTCATTTACACATCGGACCACGGCGATTACGCGGCGGAGCACGGGATCATGGAAAAGGCGCCGGGCATCTGCAGCGACGCCATCACCCGGGTGCCGCTAATCTGGTGGGCGCCCGGTCGAATCGCGGCCGGCGGGCGCGTCAGCGATATCGTTGAATTGGTCGATATATCCAGCACACTCTGCGCGCTGGCGGGGGTTGAGCCGCTGGAGACCAGCGATGGCCGCGACCTGAGAGCCTTGCTGGCGGGTGAAAGCGGGGACAGCGAGCGAATCGGCGTGACCGAATTCGCCTGGAGCAAGAGCGTCCGCAAAGGGCAGTATCGGCTGGTGCATTACCCGCGGGCGATGTTTGCCCAGGAGTACCCTGACGGATTTGGCGAGCTGTACGATTTGGCGGCTGACCCCTGGGAGATGCGCAATCTATACTTTGACGCGGAGCATCAGCCGATAGCGCGGGAACTGCGGAACGACCTGCTGGAGTGGCTGATCACCACGACTCGTCCGCGCACCGTGAGCGGCGTCAACAGCGCCCGCTTTGGCGCGCCGACGCAGAGTCGCCAGCGAGTGCAGCGCTACCAGACTGTGGTGAATCGGGATGGCAAGATTCATCCGGATCGGCTGCGCAGCGTGAAGAACAAGAATTACTTATGAATCGAGAGCGTCAAGCGCCCCTCCTGCTCGGCGTCGCGGCGTTCAGATTGAGCGCGTAAATCGCATTCGTGCTTGCGTAATAGATACTCGGCTGGGTCCGCTGCTTGCGACGGCATGGGCTTATTCGCCGCGGAAGGCCTGCTCCAGCACAGCGATGTCCAGTTTGTTCATCTGCATAAAGGCCTCGGTCACGCGCACGACGGCGGCGCCATCTTCGCTCGCCAGCATCTCTCCCAGTCGAGGCGACGTAATCTGCCAGGAGACGCCGAAGCGGTCAGTCAGCCAGCCAGCTACACTGGCCGAGCCGCCGTTGGTGGTCATGAGTTCCCAGAGCCGGTCGATCTCGGCTTGATCCTCGCAGTTGATGCAGAGCGACATGGCGGCATTGGGCTCGAAGTAGGAGTTGCCGTTGACGATGGTGAAGCGCTGTCCGGCCAGTTCAAAGGTCGCGAACATGATTTCATCGGTGCTGCCTGGGCCGACTTCGCTGTAATTGGTGATGCTGACGACACGCGAATCGGGCAGAAGCGATGTATAAAATTCCAGCGCCTCTTGCACACGGCCGTTAAACCACAAGGTAGTGACGATTTTCTGCACGGGCTAACCCTCCATTTAGAATTGAGCTGACTCCGCATTCATCGGAATCAATGGCGCCTTGCTCAGTCTACGTCCAGATTTGCGGGGCCAAAACCATGCGGCAGCAGTTCGGCCAGCGTCGTGACCAAGTGCGCCTTGCCGTCCAGGTCAGCCAGAATGACTTTCATCGCGGGCGAAAATTCGAACATGAATTGGCGGCAGACCCCGCAAGGCGAGCCCGCGCCACGCGATACCACCGCTATAGCCGCAAATTGCAGATGACCTTCGCTGACGGCTTTGACCATAGCCGTTCGCTCAGCGCAAATCGTGGGCGAATAGCCGACGTTTTCGACATTGCAGCCGGTGAACACTTCACCGCTTACGGTCAGCAGCGCCGCGCCAACGCGGTAATTGCTGTAGGGGATGTAGGCGCTCTGGCTGCCTTCCAGCGCCAGATCCACAAGTTGGCGGTCGCTGACTTCGCTCATGCGGGTCTCCTATTTTCCGTGCGCGGAGATTTTCTCGCTGCCGATGATGCCGTTGCCAGCGGGCTTTGCGATTTCGCCAGTCTGCGGCGCCGGCGCGATGGCGCGCACCTTGACCTTGCGGATGCGATGACCGTCAATGGAAAGCACAGTCATACTGAGTATGCCGGTCTCAATCGTTTCATTGGTCCGGGGCACGCGGCCGAGCGTCAAGTAGATATAGCCGCCCAGGGTATCGGCATTGGCCGTGTCGATTGAGCAGCCCAGCAGGTCGTTCAAGTCGTCCAGGTCCATGCTGGCGTCTATGAGATAAAAGCCGTCGTCGACTTCGACGTAATCTTCTTCTTCGAGGGTGTCGTATTCGTCGCGAATATCGCCGATGATCTCCTCGATAATATTCTCGATGGTGACCAGGCCGGAAGTGCCGCCGTATTCATCAACGACGATAGCCAGGTGTACATTTTTCTCCTGCAATTCTTTCAGCAGCGCATCGGCCCGCTTGGTCTCGGGCACGTAATAGGTCGGGCGCAGCAAATCGCGGATCTTCTGGCTTTCGAGATCGTCGCGATTCTTGAGCACAGTCAGGATGTCTTTGGCGTAGAGCAAGCCGATTACGCTGTCGATGCTCTCCTCGTAAATGGGAATGCGGGAAAAGCCGGATTCGACGAAGGCTGAGAGCGCCTGCATAATAGTATCGTCAACATCAAGCGCGACGATATCGATACGCGGGGTCATCAATTCGCGGGCGCTGCTTTCGCCCAGCTGCAGCACGGAAGCGATCATGTCTTTCTCTTCCGCCTCAATGATGCCGCCGCTGTGGCTGGCGTGAACCAAGGTCATGATCTCTTCTTCGGTGACCAGGTTGACCAGCGTATCGCTGCCGAACGCGCGCGAGATAAGCCGGCTCAAGAAGAGCACCAGCGCGGTAAGAGGCGAAATGACGAAGAAGAGCAAGCGCATTGACGGCAGTGCCAGCGCCAGAAGATTCTCCGCCTGGCTGGAGCCGATTGCCTCCGGTAGCAGATCGCCGATGACAAGCGTCAGACCGGTACCCAAGACTATCGTCGCCACTGCCAGCAACGCGCGGACGCCGGCGTCGCCGTTCGCAAGCGGCTCGATCACCAAGAGCACCAGGATGACTGCGATGGCGAAGCGCGTGAGGATATGGGCGATGCTGACGGTCATGCTCAGCTGCAGGCCCGAATCCATCAAGGCCAGATAGCGCTGCGCCCGGGCATCGCCATCGTCGGCGCGCAGGCGCATATCAGCGCGGGACAGATTCTGCAGCGCGGCATTCATCAGGCTGACGGCGCCGTGAATCCCCAGCGCGGCCAAGAGCAATATCAGGAGCAGTGAACTCTCTGCCATCAGCTGTCGTCCGCCGTTAAGCGACTTGGACAAACAGGAACTGCCGAACATGAATTGCCATGAACGGCGCCAACTGAATTCACTATGTGCGTGGGACTCCCTGAGGGAGGTTCGGCTAAATCGTCCACTAGTGTTCAGAACTATATTGACACAGTGGCGACAGTGTAACACAGGCAAACGCAGCTATGCAAGTCTGGGCGAAATTTGGGTAGTGTATCGAATTCGGTTGAAATTCATACGAGCCGATATGGGTTAAGCACACGCGCGACAGTAGCGATTAAACCTGTCCTCGAGTGAAATGCGCCTTTGGGGCGGAAAAGCCGTCTCAACATTCGATTGACCCGTTCCAAGAGGCTGGTCGTTCGTAAAGCCGAGCGCGGCCACTTAGGGTATCGCTGCAGTACCCGGAAAAAGGCAATGGTCTCCTGCCAATCTCGTTGCAGCGTGGCGACTAAATCAGATTGTGTTTCGGCATAAGTCCGACAGAAAGCATCCCTTAATTCTGTTGCTTCTCGACTGTCTTTCGCCTCAAAGATGGCGCGAATGGGTTGCAGGATGCGCTGTTTGAATTGACGGGCTTGTCCGCTGGGCAAGGCATCGGGGACTTGAATGCTCTGCCAGAGATTGCGCAGCTTGTGGAAGGCGCAACGTTGATGTGGTACATGAGGGTGCAGATAGTTCAGCGCGGCAATCAAGCCCTTGCTGCCGTCATGAATGAAGTGTTCCAGCCCCCGTTGGCGATATAGCTTGCGCGCCGCCAAGTCGGATAAGAGGCCTTCCCAAGCCTGGCGACTTTCATCCTCAGCCAACTGCCAGCCCACAATGCCCCAGCGCCGGTTTTGCGGATACAGTCCCAAAGCCACCAGGACACAGACTTTGCGCCGCGCTTTGACCGAGCGTTGGCGTTGGCGACTGTCGACTTTGCTCTGACCGGTATCCTCGAGCAAGGTCAGCCAAATGGCGTCCAGCATGACCACTGGCGGGCAACTGGTCAAGGGCATCGCTGGCGGCATCCGCACCGCTTGCGCCTCCCGATTCAAAGTCCGCAAGCCCATTTGAGTGCCACACTGCTCGCCGATTTCCGCCTGCATTTGCCGCAAACTCAAGCCTAAATCCGCCCAGCGCCCAATGCGATCACAGACATCATCCCAAATTTGTTGATAGGGCTTGAGGATGGAAAAGGGTATCTTGACACTGCCATTACATTGACAGCGCACACGCGGCAGCCAGACCTGCAACACCCCATAATCCGTCACTAATTGACGCCGACGCCGTCCATTGCGCACAAAATCACTAGCCTGCTGACTGCCGCAGACTTGACAGGTCGCTTGACTTTGACGCGATACCTGCGAGCGCCTTTGGTAGGCTTGGCGATACAACCGGGCGGTGACTTCCCGCTCCAGTTGAGATTCAATCATTTGAGACGCGGTCGCGGCCAGTTTGGCTCTCAGGCCCGCCAAAAAAGATTTGAAACCATATCCTGGCTGCGTTATCCTAGTGTACATGACGTGGCTCCTGTTCTTTTGCTTTGCTAGGACAACTAGCATGAATCGGAGTTCACGTCATTTCTATTTCAACCGAATTCGATACACTACCGAAATTTGCAACGATACGCAGATCCGAAATCAGCCCGAATCGCGCTGCAGCGATCCCAAGCGCCCGCCTGTCACTCAAGCAAGTCGCCGTCCCAGTTGTAGCGCGCGGACCAGTGGAGCAGGCGCTCCGCCTTGCTGCAATCGACCGGGCTGACAGCCCCGCGAATATGCTCGGCGATGGGATACTCGCCGGGATAATGCTCAGCCAGCAAGTCGCGTATATCATCGCTGCGGTAGATGTATGGCGCGTTGATGAAGAAGGCTTCGTGGCCGGGCTGCGAGTATTCCAGGGCCAGCCGGCAAGCAGAGGCCGCGTCGCGCACATCGACGTAGGTCCAGAAAGCGCCAAAGGCAGCCTCGGTGTCGGGCGGCTTGTCACGAGCTGGCCTGATCCAAGCGCGCTCGCCCTCGTCGACCACCAGCGTGAAGCGCAAACTGACGATGGACATATCGGGCGTCCGGCGCAGAAAGCCCTCGGCCAGCGCCTCACCGACCATCTTTGACAAACCGTAGCTATCTTGCGACAGCAGCGGATGGGCTTCGTCGATGGGCAGGTATAGCGGGTGGAAGTAGCGGTGACGGTAGGCGTAGCCTAAAGCCGAGATGCTGCTGGCGATCACCACTTTCTTGATGCCGAGGATGGTGGCCGCTTCCAGAACGTTGAAGGTCGACACAACATTGTTGCTGAAGACGACCTCGTTGGTATGCGCTTCGGGCGAGGGAATGGCCGCCAGGTGAATCACCGCGTCGTGGCCCTGCATGACGCCGATTACCTGTCCCAAGTCGGTAAAGTCGACGAGCTGTGTGTTCCACGTTCCCCGGCTCTCGATATCGGCCGCCGTCACGTCGTATCCATGATCGCGCAGATCCGCGACAGTTGCTTTGCCGATTAGCCCGTCTGACCCGCTGACAAGCGCCTTCATAGTTGCCATTGGTTTCTCCAATCTGCGGCGCAGGGGATTGCAGCGCCAAATGCGCTAGACTATAGTCGAAAATCGCTAGACTGAAAACGCAGGAGGACAACAGTGACAGAGGTGATGCGCGTTGCGCTGGGGCAGCATTCGGCGGCCACGCAGGACTATTTGACCTTCGCCAAGCAACTGGGTGTGGGCGGCGTACAATTCAACATGATCGGCAAGAATATCGGCTTGATTCCCGAGGACCTGGACTTGCCCGAAGACAAGGGTTACTGGGATGCCGCTGAACTCAAGGAGCTGAAGCAGCGCGTCAACGACTATGGCCTGCGGCTGGAGGCGATCGAAAATGTGCCGCGCAGCTTTTACATTGACGCCATGCTCAAGGGCCCGCGCCGCGATGAGCAAATCGCCAATTATCAGAGAACTGTCCGCAGCATGGGCGAGGCGGGCATACCGGTTCTGGGTATAAATTGGATGCCGAATCTGGTTTGGCGCACGCCGATGCAAAAGGGACGCGGCGGCGTAATCGTCACGGCATTTGATATGGAGCGTGTGCTTGCGGGAGAGGTCATTACGGGCATTGTCGATGTCGCCGAGGCCGAAGACCGCCAATATAGCGAAGCGGAGATCTTCGACAATTACGTCTATTTCATGCAGCAGGTCATCCCGGTGGCGGAGCAATCCGGCGTCAAGATCGCGCTGCACCCGGACGACCCGCCGGTAGAATCGCTGGGCGGCATCGGGCGGGTATTCTACAAGCCGGAGAATTTCAAGCGGGCGCTGGATGCCGTGCCCAGCCCGAATCATGGACTTGACTTCTGCATGGGCTGCTTCAGCGAGATGGTCTATGCCGACCGCAGCAACAACGAGGGCGTACTGGACGCCATCCGCTACTTTGGCGAGCGCGGCAAGATCTTCTACGTGCACTTCCGCGATGTGCAAGGCTGTATGCCCAAGTTCCAGGAATGCTTCCCGGGCGAGGGCAATGTCAACGTGGTGCAGGCGGTAAAGACGCTTAAGGAAGTGGGCTTCACCGGTTTCATCATCGACGACCATGTGCCAGAGATGCTGGACGACAGCGATTGGAATCATCGCGGCCACGCTTACTCGACGGGCTATATTATGGCGCTGGTCGAGGCGGTGAATCAGCTGGTTTAGCGCTCAGGACAAGCGAGCGAGCGGGTGACGGATCTCACGCCACAAGATGGCTTCGTGCAAGAAGAATGTGAGCAGCGCCACCAGGAAAACAAATTGCGGGATGACTTCCAGCCCGCCCTGCTCGGCCAGCACGCCCGCCAGCCAGGGCAAGAATACCATGCCGATGCTGGCGCCGGTGAATTGCAGGCCGATGGCGTTGGCGGTATGCACTTGCCCAACTCTGCCGGGCGTGTCTGACGTCATCAACGGGGCGAAAGGCGCGATGCAGAAGCCGATCAATGCCAAGCCGCAGAGGCTGCTTAAGGGTCCGAGATTCAGCCAGAGCAGTACCGCGCCGAGCATGAGCCCAATACTGTTCAAGCGCAGAAACATACTGTTGCTGATTCGCCCCAGCACGAAGCCTGAGACAAAGCGGCTGAGCGTCAGACTGGCCCAGTAGGCGCTGACCCAGGCGCCGGCGACTGTGGCGTCGATGGAGCGGGCTTCAATCAGAAAACTGTTGGCGAATTGACCGGCAACCAGTTCTGTGCCGACAGCCATCATGAAGGCGCCGATCATCAGCCAAATCATGGGCAGGCGCAGTGTAGCGCGCATTTTGGCATGGTCGCTTTCGGCGGCTTTCCCCTTAGATTCGCCGATGCGCCACTCGCGTCGCGTCAGCCAGAACATGAGCAGCAGCATGAGCCGTATGACCATAAAGACGACATAGGCCCAGCGCCAATCCAAGCCCAAATGGATGACGATCGTGGTGATCAACAAAGGGCCGATTGTTGAGCCGATGCCAAAACTGCCGTGCAGCCAATTCATCTGCCGGGCGCTGAAGTTGACGGCGGCAAAGGTATTCAGTCCGGTTGCCATGATGCCGCTGCCGACGCCGCTGCAAAAGGCGACCAGCATCACAGCCAGCCAGGAAGGCGCCAGCGCGAAGCCGATCATGCTGGCGGCGGTTAGGGACAGGCCCGCCATCATGATTGTGGCGATGCCAAAGCGGTTGATCAGCGGACCGCTGGATGATGACGTCAAGATCCGGCCCAGCGTGGCGGCTGTGACGAGAGCGCCGAGCGCGCTCAAGGTCACGTTGAAGTCGGCCTGGACGTAAATCCAGACGACGCCGATGGCGCTGGTGGAGATGCCGCCGACAACAAATACGGAACAGGATAAGATGAATAGCTTTAGCGAGTTGTCCCGCAGCGTTGCAGCCATTTAGCCAGCCTCTGTTCTGCGCTGAAAACTGTCTTCGTGAATCATGCCCGACGTTGGCCGACATCGGCGATAGTTCGGTTGCAGATTTCGTCAACCTAATGTGCGTTGTTTTAGCAGCTTCAGCAGCCAGGATAGTTCCTGCAGCTTGAGCCAGTGGGCAGCCAGCAGGAATGCGCCACCATATAATGCAGCGCAGATTAGCACCAGAAGCAGTTCATGCAAGACGCTCGCGGCGCCGATGGCATCTGTCAGCCAGGGCAGCGTGATTAGCGCGATCGCCAGCATGATGAGCGACGCCAGCGCGGATTTGATGCCGGTCACGGTCAGACGCTGCGCTCCGAAACCTTGCAATCGCCGCCAGAGCAGCCAGCCGCTAATTGAGGCGTGTACGAAGTGCTTGGCGCTATCAGCAAGCATCAAACTGAATAGACCAAAGCGCTCGAAAAGCAGCAGCGCGACGGCGAGGTAAACTGCCAGGCTGATGATGCCAATCAGCGCCGGCGTGAAGGTATCCTTGCGCGCGTAAAAGGCGTAGACCAAGAGCAGGTCGATCGCGGCGAAGGGCAAGCCGATCAGGTAGAGGCGCAGCGCTTGCGCGGTGACTGCGGTATCCGCAGCGAGGAAGGCGCCGTTTTCAAATAGCAGAGCGATGATGGGACCCGCCAGCACAAATAGGCCCGCCCCGGCTGGCAAGATCAAAGAGGTCGCGAGGCGCAGGCCCAGCCCAAGCGTGTCTTTGAAGGCGCGCTGAGCTTGCGTTGACATTTCGGCGCTCTGCCGCGCCAAGGTCGGCAGGATGGCGATGCTGATTGCAGTGGCTACCAAGCCCTGCGGGAATTGCACCAGCGTGGTCGCCCAATTCATAATGGCGATGCCGCCCTCGCCGGTATGACTGGCCAAGCGATAACTGAAAGGGCGGATGATCAGCGTGTCCATGCTCAGCGACAGCATAACCGGCAGGTAAAGCAAGGCGACGCTCTTCAGGGCCGGGTGCCGCCAATTGACGCTGAGACGCAGCCGACGCAAATTCAAGCCGGGCGCTTGCAGAAGCATCTGCGCGATGGCGCCGACCAGCCAACCGACAGCCACGACGATGATGCCGGACGCCGGCCGCGCGACTGCAAAGGGAAAGATCTGCGGCACGGCGGTGAGCTGCGGCAGCCAGGCGACGGGTGGCGCCAGCGTCAGCGTCACCAGGACGATGCAGCCGTTGAAGACCACGCCGGCAAAAGCTGGCAGCGTAAAGGAACGGAGCGCGAAGAGCGTCCCGCTGAAGACGGCGAAGAGACTCAGGAATATCAGCGCAGGCGCTGTCAGGCGGAGCAAGTCGATGGCGAGCCGCCGCGTTTCGGCATCGGCGCCTGGCGCGACCAGCGGCACGATCTGCGGGGCGAATAACTCAATCAGCAGAACCAGAACCGCCAGTATGGCCAAGACCAGACTGATCAGCGCTGACACGACGCGCCATAATTCGCGCTTGCCGCGCAGGGTGATGACATCGCTGAGTACAGGCACGATGGCGCCGTTGACGTGTCCGCCGATAAGCAAGTCGTAGATGGCTTTTGGCACGATGATGGCGACCTGGATCGCGTCTGCCGCGCCTGTCGCGCCAAAGAGGTAGGTGATTACGGTTTCGCGCGCCAAGCCGAGAATACGACTGCAGATATTGCCCAGCGCGAGGATGCCGCTGGCGCCGGCGACGCGGGCGTTGGTGCGCTCTTGATCAACGGGAGACTCGCTATCAGCGGCAAGCTGGTCGCTGCCGATGGCAGGTCGCGCCTGGTCAGCCTTCATCCAGATGACTTTCGACAGCCGCTCGGCGGCAGCGAGAATGACTACCGCGCTCACACAAAATATCAGACGCCCTCGGCTTCCGCCAATGGCGGTTTAACGAGGAATAGACAGCGGGCGAGGTCACCAATATACACGCCAGATGCCGCTTTGCTCAACAGTGGAGCTCAAGCCATCGTCCGCGAAGGCACCACAGTCTAGCCGAGTACAGGACCGATGTAACGCGCGCCGGCCATCAATATCAGCGAGGCCAGCGCCAGCCACATGCTGATGCGCCCGTTGCGGCGAAGTTTGCCTTCCAGCGTCGCCAGCTGCGATTCGTCCGCCGCGCCGGATATTAGCGCCTTGGCATAGCGGCCGGCCGGGCGCCAGACCACGAAAAAGCCATGCAGGAATGCGAGCAAAGCAAATAGCGAGCCGAGGGTAAGGACCATGCCCATACTGCTGCTCATAGCTTCGTGGTATGACATCAAGCCATAGAGCAGCAGCCCGGCGACTGTCGTAATGAGCGCCGACAGTGGGATCAAGCGCGGGAAGCCAGTTTCGCTGTAGAGATTGCGCAGAATCCGGGCGCCGCTTTCGCCTGCTCGTTCCAACGCTGGCTCAATGTAGCAGGACATCGCAATCGCCGCGCCAACCCAGATCAATCCGCCGACAATGTGCAGCAGGCGCAAAACCGTGATGACCAGCGCGCCGCCTGTGGTGCTAATATCCATGTTCATCTCCGTGCCTAATCGGCATAAACAAGCAGCGCGGATGGAGTCGCATCGCCCGCGCTACCCTCTACAAGGTCAGCAGATAGGCGATCAGATCCGCCGAGTCTGCCGCTTGCAGGCTGTCTTCATAATCAGCGTACATCAGGTTGGAGTAACCCGCGACCAAATGCTGCCCTGGGCGCAGGACGCTCCAGTAAAGGTATTCCTGCGCGGACTGCCCGGCGACGCGATCAGCAGCGACATCCGCCAAGCCTGCCAGCGAATTGCCGATGCCGCTGCCCGCGCCGTCAATCGAGTGGCAGGCGGCACATGCGGGCGCTTCGTTATTCGACTGATTGTAAAGTTTTTCGCCGCTGCCGGCGTCGGCCAGGGCGAAGTCCAGGCTGTCAAAAGCAAGACGCGGCGGCTCGACGCTGCAGGCGGCAAGCAGCAGCGCGCCCAGCAGAGCCAGCGTCAGCGGACCTAAAGCGCCGCGCGAAAAGCTATTCATCGCCGTCGTTTTTTCTTTGACAATTTATCCATCCGCTTCTATTATCGCATTCGTCAGGCACAGTCTCAATCCTGTCTAAAAGGCTTGTCCGATACTGTATCGTCGTCGCCGCTCGCTCGGCCTAGGCGAAGATTCGACATCTTTGCCACCGAGTACACCGAGTTAGATAGAGGACACAGAGTAAAGGCATCATGCTTAGTCCAATCACAGAATCGGAGAACGAGCAGATTATTCTTGACTCGAACCACCCCCATATTTCCCGGAATTCCTCTCTGTGCCCTCAAATTTTCTCAGTGCCCTCGGTGGCAAAAGTGTCGCGAATCCCTAAAAGCGCGGCGCCCGCCCCGGCCAAACGTACCGTCATCGGTAATTGAGTAGCGGACAAGCCTTAAAGTAGCCGGTGTACCATGAATTCGATTCTCACAGTCGAGCAAGTAAGGCGCTTGAGGACGAGACGGCAACTGCTCGGTAGCGAGCGCCGCGCTGCTTCCGCCGCTTCGGTCGTACAGCGTCTCTTCGCTTTGCAAGCGCAAGAGTGGTCCTCGGCGCAGCTGGCGATTGCCGCTCGGACGCGCGGACTCACGCAGAGCGATGTGGTCCATGCCCGCGAAGTCGAGCGCAGCTTCGTGCTCACCTGGACGCTGCGCGGTACGCTGCACCTGGCCCCGGCGGCGGACCTGCGCTGGCTGCTTGCGCTGTGTGGACCCGGCGCCATCCGCGGGACGGGCAGCCGCTACAAGCAGCTCGGCTTGACGGAAGCGGCGCGCGAACGCGGGCTGGAAGCGATTCAGACGATCTTGAACCGCGAAGGCGCGCTGATCCGTTCGCAGCTGGCGCAAGCGCTGGAGAGCCGCGGCATCCCGGTGGCGGGGCAGGCGATCCATCACCTCGTCCGCTATGCTGCGCTGCGCGGATTGGTCTGCTTCGGGCCCGATGTCGGCGGCGACTTGAGCTACGTGCTGCTCGACGACTGGCTGCCGGATGAGGTGGCGCCCCCGCCAGCAGACCCGCTGCGCGAGTTGGCGCGGCGCTACCTGATGGCATACGCGCCAGCCGCTTTGGCTGACTTCGCCCGTTGGTCCGGCTTGAGCAAAGCGCAGGCGCGGCGAGCCTGGGCAGCAGTCGCTGGGGAATGCGCGCTGGTGGGCGGCGCGGGCGGAGATGCGCTGATGCTCAAGGGGCAGCTGGAAGCGCTCGAGCCCAGGCCGACAGAGCCAATCGTCCGCTTGCTGCCGCGCTACGACAATTACCTGCTGGGCTACACGAGCCGCGCCTTCATGGTCGCCGATGAACAGGCCAAGCGGGTCCATCCGGGCGGCGGGCTAATTCGCGCTTGCGTCATCGTTGATGGACAGGCGGCCGCGAACTGGAAGCTGGAGAAGCGGCGCCAGGGCATCCGCATTTCGGTGACGCCTTTCGAAAGCCTTGAGGCCGCGAAGCTGCCGCTGCTGGAAGCGGAGGCGGAAGCGCTGGGCGAGTTCCTCAATACCCGCGCGGAACTGCGCATCACAAAGAGCTAAAGCCGCGTCGACTTGCTTGACTGCAAACCCATATTTTGTTTACGATGATAATAGAATAACTTGAAAAGGCGGTGGCGCATGAAGAATCCAAAGTTCGTCTCAATCACAGTAATATCATTTGTCCTCTTATTCGTTTTCAGCGCGCTGCCATTGTTGGCTAACTCGAACCAGATCAGCAACTTCGAGTATGTCGGCTACAACGCCGACAGCGGCTATGACGAATTTCAGTGGGACACCTATGCCGGCGGCGGCGAAATCAAGATGAATGTCAAAGACGGCGGCATCACCGCTGTGTGGATGCGCATGGCGAATCGAAAGATCGCGCATTTGGACAATGGCAAAACCCGGCTGAGCGTCACGCCCTTGCAGAACACGGCCGGCACCACCTTGAAATACCGCGTGAAAGTGGGCAATTCAAGCTGGAGCAGTGTCATCGAGCTGGACTTCACCTAAGCCTGGCTTGGCAGACAGCCCGGATCCCCTTCCCAAGTTTGCGGGAAGGGGATTTTTATTTGCCCCGATTTAGCGGCTTGGGGGCAGCGCCAGGCTCCAAAGTTGACCGGCAGATCCCGCGAAAAGATTGACCGCCGATACTAAAAAGGCTTATGATGAAAGTAGAGAATCAACGAAAAGGCGGTGGCGCATGAAGAACCTAAAGTTCGTCTCAATCACAGTAATGGCATTTGTCCTCTTATTCGCTTTCAGCGGGCTGCCAGCTATAGCCAGCAACTCATACGCAATCACCAACTTCGAGTATGTCGGCTTCAACTCCAGCACCTACTTTGACGAATTTCAGTGGAGCACCTATACCGCTGGCGGCGAAATCAAGATGTATGTCAAAGGCGGCGGCATCTCCGCTGTGTGGATGCGCGTGCAAAACCGCAAGGTCGAGCATTTGAACACTGGTGTAACCCGACTGAGTATTACAGCTTTGCTGAACAACCCCGGCACCACCTTGAAATACCGCGTGAAAGTGGGCAATTCAGGCTGGAGCGATGTCATCGAGCTGGACTTCAGCTAAGCCTAGCTTGCCCAGCTTCTCGGATCCCCTTCCCAAGTATGCGGGAAGGGGATTTTTATTTGCCCCGATTTAGCGGCTTGGGGGCAGCGCCAGGCTCCGAAGTTGCCCTGGCCGATGCCGAGAAAAAGATTGACCGCCACCGCAAAATAGGCTTATGATGAAAGTAGAGCCATTCACAAAAGGAAGACAGCAATGACGTTACGAGCCACCTTCAAAGTCACCGGCATGATGATCGCCCCCTGATACTCCTGCTGGCCGCCCTGCCCATCCAGGTGCAAGGCGCCAGCGTTGACAACCTGCAGTTCGCCGTGCAAACCTGGACCGTGCAGCATCTCGGCGGCTCAACGACTTATCACAAGTGGGAACTCAGCTGGGACACCCTGCAAAATCAGGAATCGGTGGCCGTCCAATTCAAAGGCGGCGGCGTCACGGATGTCTGGACCACCGTCAACACAAGCAGCACTTTTGGTCCCCAACGGTCCAGCGAATTATTCGACCCGCTGAGCAACAATCCCAGCGGCAATACTTTCAAGTTCCGCGTCAAGGTATCGACTTGTACGCGTAGTGGCGCTGTAACCACTTGCACCTCCACAGATTGGGCAACCCTGCAGCATACATTTTAGATAAGTCGCGCATCGGCGCGGTGGCAAGGACGAGCCGCGCCGACACGTTATTCCTTTGCAAGGATTCGCAAGGAAAGGAAGCAAGGCAATGCAAACCCGAAGCGCAAGCAAAATCGCCGGCCTGATGACCGCCCTGATACTCCTGCTCGCCGCGCTGATCTTGCAAGTCTACGCCGCTTATGATTTCAAATTTGAAGAGGTAACGGCGGATAATGATTGGGAGTTCAGTTGGCAGACCGAAAGCTACGAGAATTATGCTTGGATCCAATTCAAGGGCGGCGGCGTCACCAGTGTTTGGACTTCCATTTCGAACGAGAGCTACTCGCGAGAAAACAATAGAACCCATGTCAAGTTTGCGGCGCTGGTCAGCGATCCATCGGGATTGACCTTTGATTTTCGCGCCCGTGTACAATACTGTGTCGCCCATAATGAACTGGGAGATTGCGACCAACAGGCGAAAACAGGCTGGTCCACCGTGGAAGTAAAATTTGATTAGGCAGCGCCGGGGGCGGGGCGCGCCCCCCTCCGTCCAAAGTTCACACCTCTCGCCATCAAAGAGGGGCAAGTTCATCATTCGCAACAATTCGCAAGACAAGGAAGAACTCAATGCAAACCCGCTCAATTATCAAACTCGCCGGCCTGATGATCGCCCTCTGCGGCATATTCGCCGCGCTGCCGCTGCAAGCCAGCCCGCCCGACGACTTCACATATCACCAGATTGACAGCGAGGGACATCTTTTTTTCAGTTGGAAAACCACCAGCAGCAACGAGATTGGAGCCATCCTGCAATTCACCGGCGGCGGCATCACCAGCATGTGGACCTCGGTCTGGCTCGATAGCAGCTGGTTCGACCAGGACCGGACGCATATCAAAGCCGATCCGCTGACCAATTCGCCATCCGACCTGGCCGGCAAGACCCTGAGCTTCCGCGCGAAAGCCGATGTCTGCACCGAGTATTCAGGCGACACCTGCATCGCCGCCAGCACCAGCGACTGGGCTTATTTGGATGTCAGTTTTGATTAGGCTGGGCGAGCGCCCAGAGTTTAGTTTCGTAAGAACATAAGCAACGGGGAGAAGGAAAAATGAAGCAACACAAACGTATTGTCATCGTTATCAGCCTGGCGCTGGCGCTGATTCTGCTGGTCGCCGCCCAGAGCAATCGCACCAAGAAATGAAAGGTGAATAGAATGGGTTCATCAATACGGATGAGGAGAGCCCGAGATGAGCCCAAGTGGCATAGCGGAGGCCTTTGCCAGTTTAGAAGATCCGCGTCGCGAACATGGTCAATTACACCCGTTGCTGGATATCATCATCATCGCGATCTGCGCGGTGATCAGCGGCGCCGAGACCTGGGTGGACATTGTTGATTTTGGCGAGGATAAAGAGGAATGGTTAAGGGGATTTTTAGAGTTGCCTAACGGTATTCCTTCGCACGATACATTTGCCCGCGTCTTCCAACTATTAGACCCTCAGCAGGTACAGTTGTGCTACCAAGATTGGATTAGCAGCATCAAGCCAGTATTAGCTGAAGGCGATATTGTGGCAATAGACGGCAAGACGATGCGGCGCAGCCATGATCGTAGGCAAGGAAAGAGCGCCTTGCATCTGTTGCATGCCTGGTCAGTGGAAGCCGGCTTGGTCTTGGGCAAGCGCGCTGTGGACGCGAAAAGCAATGAGATACCTGAAATTCCCGAATTGCTGAAATTGCTGTATTTGAAAGGCTGTATCGTGACTTTGGACGCGATGGGCTGTCAGAAAGACATCGTGAAGTCTATTGTTAGCGAGCACGGAGCGGATTATGTCATAGCCTTAAAGGAAAATCAGGGCAGTTTGTACGATGCAGCCCAGTCCCTTTTCGCTTATGCGGATGACCGCCATCCGCGCTTGATAGGTCAATATAGTCACAACGAAGAAATCAGCAAGCCGCGTGGTCGTGTCGAGCGCCGGGTCTGTGAAGTGATGACCGATGCCGCTGTCTTGAATGACTTAAGCCAGCAAGAAGGCTGGACGCGCTTGCAGTCGCTAGTCCGCGTCCAACATGCCCAATTACTGGATGGGCAGTGGCAAAACACGCAGACGCGCTATTTTATCTCCTCTTTACAAGGGAAGGATGCCAATCAACTCCAGCGAATAATTCGTTCGCACTGGCACATTGAAAATAAACTCCATCGGGTCTTGGATGTGACCTTTCGGCAAGACGACAGCCGTATTCGTGTAGGACACAGCCCAGAAAATTTCGCTGTGCTACAGCATATCGCCTTGGCTTTGCTCAAAAAACACCCCAAAAAAATCAGCCTGCGGCGCAAGCGATTACAGTCAGCGCGGAACGATAAGCTTCGATGGCAAATCCTCAAAGCATTTTCCGAATAGTGGTGCGATTGCTCTGGGTCGCCGCCCTGCCCGCCTTGGCGCAGAACAACAACACGTCCATCAGCAACTTCCAATATGACGGCACCGACGGCAGCACGTATGAATACAAATTGAGCTGGGATACGATCGCCAATAGCTCTATCTACCGATTTCAGCTCAAAGGCGGTTGCGTATCCGCGGTCTGGGTGAGCACGAATGTTAATTCAACCCAGAGCAGCGGGGGGAAGAGCTATCTGAGAACAGGCGCGGTGCGAAACTATGGCTGCAGCACCTTGCGATTCCGCCTGAAGCTGCAGATCCCCGGCGGTTACACCTCCTGGGCTTACACCTCCCTATAATCCTAGACAAAGCGGTGGGCGCGCCGGCGCCCGCCATGCTGATTTTCCAAGCTGGCTCAAGCAACAAAAACTGAGGAGAACAATGAACACAAGACCAATTATCAGCCTGGCGCTGATGGCGCTATTCGCCGCCCTGCCCGCCGCGGCGGATCATTCGATTTTCAGTTCGGATTCGTCTTGCGGTTATGACGGCGCGAGCATCGCAAATTTCTCGTTTGATCAAGTGGACTCATTTGACTCTTGGTATCTATCGTGGGATACGGTTCCGCATTGGAATCACTATTGGCTGCAAGCGAACGGCGGTGGCATATTTACGGTATGGACAACTATGAGCCCAGTAAATTTTGGCACTAGCGGGATCGGAGGGGAATCCGTATTTGAAATGTCGGCGCTTTCCCAAGTGGCGGGACAAACCCTGTACTTTCGCGTTTACGTCAAATGCGCGGGCCACACCCTTTTCCAAGGAGATTTTGAGCATACACCTAACGCCGAAACATCGAAGGACTAAATGGCGCGCCGGTTTTGATGCGATTGCCCCGTCTCATTTCCCGACTTGATTGACAGCGGCGGCAAAATGCGCTTATGCTGAAAGTAAGGCAATTAGCCATAAGGAGCAAAGCGCATGAAAACCCGATCCGCTATCATCAGCATCGTCATCGTCCTGGCGCTGATTATACTATTCTCGCTGCCCGCGCTGGCGCAAACAGACAACAACGTGACCATCAACAACCTGACTTACGATGGCATCCAGAGCAATCGCACCAGATTATTTTAACCACCGAGGACACCGAGATTTAACTCCTTTTCTGGCAAAAAGGAGGCAATGTAGGGGCGATTCTGTGAATCGCCCACAATATTCTCACTCTTTTCATGGGCGACACACAGTGTCGCCCCTACATCATGGTAGATTTATGTGACATTCGGCACATAATTGGTTCTGGTGCGATTGCTCTGCGATGGCATCTATAACAATGATGACATAAGGTTAAGTTGGGATACTGTCGCCGATACCGACAGCGTGAAGCTGCAGATTCAGGGCGGCGGCATCGTCGATACCTGGCAAACCTATTCCGATTTCACGACCGCGACTAGCGGGTCAAGCACGAGCATGACCATTCCGGACCTGGACTCTTTTCGTGTGGGCAACGCGCTCTTCAGATTCCGCGTGAAGATACAATTGACCTACAAAGCCTGGACGCCTTGGGCTTATGTGGACGAAGACTAACGGAGCGTGGGGGGATGCGCGCGCCTTGCCCTGGCGCCCCCTCCCCCCAGCGCAGGTCCCCGGATTGACGGCGGAGGCGATACTCGCTTATGCTGAATTAAGACACTGTATACATCAGGAGCAAATACATGAAAACTCGATCCGCTATCACCAGCATCGGCATCGCCCTGGCGCTGATTATGCTCTTCGCCGCGCTGCCCGCCTTGGCGCAGACGAACAACAACGTGACCATCAGCAACCTGACTTATGATGGCACCGAACATGGGCAGTACATGGTATTGAGTTGGGATATCATCGCCAATATGAAGAGTGTGAAGCTGCAACTTAAGGGCGGCGGCATTTCTAATGTCTGGGGAACATCTAACTTTTTCAGCACCTCGACAAACGCAAACGGGACGCGGACAGTCCTGCGACATAATGATCTGACCTTTCATCGGGTGGGCAACGCGCGCTTCAAATTCCGCGTGAAAGTAAAGTTGACGAACAATACATGGACGCCTTGGGCGTATGTGGACGAAAGTTAGCGGAGCCTGGAGGGATGCGCCCGCCTTTGCCCCGGCGCTCCCCCTAGCGCAAGCCCCGGATTAACGGCGGAGGCGATACTCGCTTATGCTGAATAAAGACACTGTACAATTCAGGAGCAAATATATGAAAGCTCGCCCAATTTTCACCATCATCGGCAGCGCCCTGGCACTAATTGCGCTCTTCGCCGCCCTGCCCGCGGGGGCGGATCATTCGATAATTGAATCGGATTCGACTTGTGGTTATAGCGGCGCGAGCATTGCGGATTTCAAGTATAGCGGAGAACGCCAGGGGGATTGGGTATTAAAATGGGGAACCGTCCCACATGCCATTGACGGGGAAAGAAAAATGCAAGCGAAAGGCGGTGGCATACAGAGCAATCGCACCAAGAAATGAAAGGTGAATAGAATGGGTTCATCAATACGGATGAGGAGAGCCCGAGATGAGCCCAAGTGGCATAGCGGAGGCCTTTGCCAGTTTAGAAGATCCGCGTCGCGAACATGGTCAATTACACCCGTTGCTGGATATCATCATCATCGCGATCTGCGCGGTGATCAGCGGCGCCGAGACCTGGGTGGACATTGTTGATTTTGGCGAGGATAAAGAGGAATGGTTAAGGGGATTTTTAGAGTTGCCTAACGGTATTCCTTCGCACGATACATTTGCCCGCGTCTTCCAACTATTAGACCCTCAGCAGGTACAGTTGTGCTACCAAGATTGGATTAGCAGCATCAAGCCAGTATTAGCTGAAGGCGATATTGTGGCAATAGACGGCAAGACGATGCGGCGCAGCCATGATCGTAGGCAAGGAAAGAGCGCCTTGCATCTGTTGCATGCCTGGTCAGTGGAAGCCGGCTTGGTCTTGGGCAAGCGCGCTGTGGACGCGAAAAGCAATGAGATACCTGAAATTCCCGAATTGCTGAAATTGCTGTATTTGAAAGGCTGTATCGTGACTTTGGACGCGATGGGCTGTCAGAAAGACATCGTGAAGTCTATTGTTAGCGAGCACGGAGCGGATTATGTCATAGCCTTAAAGGAAAATCAGGGCAGTTTGTACGATGCAGCCCAGTCCCTTTTCGCTTATGCGGATGACCGCCATCCGCGCTTGATAGGTCAATATAGTCACAACGAAGAAATCAGCAAGCCGCGTGGTCGTGTCGAGCGCCGGGTCTGTGAAGTGATGACCGATGCCGCTGTCTTGAATGACTTAAGCCAGCAAGAAGGCTGGACGCGCTTGCAGTCGCTAGTCCGCGTCCAACATGCCCAATTACTGGATGGGCAGTGGCAAAACACGCAGACGCGCTATTTTATCTCCTCTTTACAAGGGAAGGATGCCAATCAACTCCAGCGAATAATTCGTTCGCACTGGCACATTGAAAATAAACTCCATCGGGTCTTGGATGTGACCTTTCGGCAAGACGACAGCCGTATTCGTGTAGGACACAGCCCAGAAAATTTCGCTGTGCTACAGCATATCGCCTTGGCTTTGCTCAAAAAACACCCCAAAAAAATCAGCCTGCGGCGCAAGCGATTACAGTCAGCGCGGAACGATAAGCTTCGATGGCAAATCCTCAAAGCATTTTCCGAATAGTGGTGCGATTGCTCTGCGGTGGCATATTCACGATCTGGACAACTATCAACCCAAACAGACTCTACTGGGAAGGTACGGTAGGCGGAGATACCTTTTTTGAAATGACGGCGCTTTCCCAAGTGGCGGGACAAACCCTGTACTTTCGCGTTTCCGTCAAATGCGCGGGCAACAGCGTTATCTACAACCCAAAGACTGGTAAGGTAGAGGAGAAGGTTTGGGAGCATACACCTAGCGCCGAAACATCGAAGGACTAAATGGCGCGCCTTTGCACCCAGCCCAAAGCCTTCCTGCCATCTCTATGGCAGGCATCCCAGAGCGAGAGAGGGGCTGCAAGAGCGATTGCGCCGTCATTGTCAATTTGGCGGCGCTTGGTATATCATCACCCTATCGCAGGCGACAACGAACTCTCGCGCGGCTGTGCCGATAAATCAACAAATTCAAGGAGCTTGATCATGCGCAAAGTCTTACTGGCAATTTTGATATTGGCTTTGCTGCTGCCACTGGCGGCGGTACAAGCCGATGAGCACCCGACAGTCGCCGTCCTCAGCTTTGGCGAGCTGCCCACCAACGCCGTTACCGAGGGCGCCGTCCTGGATGTGCTGGAATCCTATGGCTTCATCAGCGCCGAGGAACGAATGAATATGGGCGGGCAGGCGGATTTAGAGGGCGAGCATCTTCGCATCATCCGCGGCAGCGCCAACTTCGACCTGCCCACCGCCAACTTGATGATCGAGCAGGCATTGGACGAAGAACCCGACGCCCTCATCACGCTCAGCGCCGCCATAACGCAACTGGCGGTCAAAGCCACCAGCGACTTGGAAGACCCGCCGGTGGTCTTGTTCACCTCGGTCTTCAATCCCTTTGAGGCGGGCATCGCCGAATCTTACTGCATCAAGCCGGACCATGTTACCGGCGCGCTGTCGACGACCCCCTACGAAGACTTGATGGACCTGCTGCAGACGCATTACCCCGACATCCAGACCATCGGCACGATCTACGATTCTTCGCAAGCCTCTGGCATCGTCGGCTCGCAAGACATCGCGCGCATCGCTGGATTCTGGGATGTAACCGTCGAATCAGCCGCCATCACCGGCGTCAACGAGCTGCTCGTAGCCGCCGAGAGCCTCATCGACAAGGGCGTGCAAGCCTTTGTGATGCCGATTGACCTGAGCCTGGACGCGACCGGCTTGCCCGTTCTGGTCGCTTTGAGCAATGAATATGGCATCCCCGTATTCCACCCCGCTTTGTTCTCGGTCGAATCGGGCGCGGCGATTAGCGCTGGCTTCTACAGCTTCTACGCCCAAGGCGAGAATATCGGGCGCATCCTGGCCGCCTATTTGAACGGAGAACTGGACGTCGCGTTTACGCCAATTCTCGAGCAAAGCAGCGAAGCCATCGGCGTGAACCTGGACGCCGCGCTTGAACAAGGGCTCGAAGTCGCCCAGGACATCCTGGAGCGCGCCGATGTCGTGGTGGCCGATGGCGAAACGACGGTCAACGAGACTGTCAGCATCGAGATGCGGGCGTCGGATGTGGTGCCGCTGGAAGACCGTATGCCGGGCGATCAAGGCTTCCTGCAATTCTTGAAATCCCAAGGCTGCAGCGAAGAGCGCATCGCCCAAGAGCAAGCGCAGCTCGATGAGCAGGCGGGCTAGCGGCGCAATCCCAAGCATACATTTAAGGGGCGATCCAAGCGGGTCGCCCTTTTCGTTTCCGCCGCGCAATCAAAGCTCAGCCAGCGTCACCTGCACGGTCATTTCTTCCAGTTGCGGAATGACATGGCGCGCTTCATGTTTAATGGCGCGAACGATTTCTCCACTCGCTGCCAGCGTCGTGCCAGCGGGCACGACGATTTTCATCACGCCGTACATCCGGTGGCCGACCCAGCGCAGCCGCAGCGTCTCTATCGCCTGGACGCCTTCCAGCGCCAGCGCATGCGCCTCCACGTGCTCGACCAAATGAGGATCGACCGCATCCATCATGCGGTACCAGACAGCTTTGATGGCGTTCCAGGTGATGCCGACGATGGCGAAGGCGATGACAACGCCGACCATGGGATCGAGGATGGGCAGGCCGATGAGTGTACCGATGACGGCGATGAGCACCGCCAGCGAGGTCAGGCCGTCGATCAGGGCGTGCTGGCCGTCAGCGATCATGGCATCGGAGCCGATGCGGCGGCCGACCCGAATCTGCATAAGCGCCACCATTTCGTTGCCGACGAAACCCACCAGCGCGGCCAGGGCGAGCCACTCGAGGTTCTCCAGCGGCAGCGGGTTGAGCAGGCGCTGGATCGACTCGTAGAGGATGTAGGCGGCGCTGAAGCCGATGGAGATGACGATGAAGACGCCGGCGATATCTTCCAGGCGGCCGTAGCCGTAAGTGTAGCGTCGGTTGGCGGCGCGGCGGGCGATATAGAAGGCGAAGAGCAGCGGGACGGAATTGAGGGCGTCGCCCAGGTTGTGCACGGTATCGGCTAGCAGGGCGACACTGTTGCTGGCGATGTAGATCGCAACTTGCAGGGCGGTGGTCAAGCCGAGGGCGATGAGTGCGATCCAGACGGTGCGGACGGCGAGCTGGTTATCGAGGAAGGCGCGGTCGGCGGCGAGATCGGCGTGGCTGTGGTCGTGGGTGAAGCCGGGCAGGTGCAGGGCCATGGCGATTTTAACGAGGATGTTGTTGCTGTGGTGGTGATGGTCGTGGGAATGACCGTGGGAGTGTGACATACGTCGCGCCTTGCTGATTAGCTACTAATGTAAGTTAACCACAAAGGCATAAAGGACACAAAGATTGCTTTACCACCGAGTACACCGAGGATACAGAGAGGCTATGAACGGAAGGGCAGCATGGAGCCTTCGATTTTGTGATTCTCGATTTTGTGATTCTCGATAGGCGGAAATATTTTTTGTGTCATAAAACCGATCCGCCGTTTGGCTAGATTTGTGGGCGCTTAAAGGGATGGTACGGCGCACTCGAGGTCAGGGTAGCATGGATGAAGTATTGGGTGGCGACTGTATGGTCGCGGTTATGCTGTTACTAAGCAAAAGCAAGCCCCACCTTAAGGCGGGGCTACATTATTCTACATTGGCCTAGCGAGAATTGGGCACAGTGGCGCGCTTATTCGCAGCCGGCGCAGTCGCCGCCTACGTTGTCGCTAAAGCTGTTGCCGCTCTGTTCCACCGTGCCCGCAAAGACGTTGATCACTCCCCCGTCTTCCGCCGCTATATTGCCAGTGAACTGCGAATCGCTGACATGCGCGGTGCCGTTAAACACTTGCAGCGCGCTGCCGACTTCCGCCGCAATGTTGCCGTCGAAGCTGCTATTGCTCACGGTGACCGAGCTTAAGGCGGAACCGATCGCGCCGCCATTCGCCGCCGAATTGCCGCTGAATTCGCTGTCGACTATGATGATTTCGCTAGCCCAAGTATCCAGTACGCCGCCATAAACCTCCGCCACATTGTTCGTGAAACGGCTGTTAACCAGTTCCAGACGGCTGCCGCGGTTGGCTATGATGGCGCCGCCGCTCTTGCTCCGGCCGGTCACGCCATCGACGAAGGTGAAGCTGACCTCATTATGCGCCAGCCCGCCCGTCAAATGGATGTTTTGCAGGGTAAGCGCGCCGCCCATATCGACGTAAAAGATGCGGAACTGCTCGTCCCCGCTGATGCTGAAACCCGCGCCGTCGATGGTGATGGCGGACAGGACACGCGGCAGTTCTCCTTCCAGGGTGATGTCGGCGGTGAGCGTGATGCTGTCTGCGCCTTCGCCAGCCGGGCATTCGCCGCGCTCTTCGTCGGCGTTGGCGGCTCTGATGGCATCGGCGAGGGTGCAGTTTTCATCGATCGTGTAGTCGGTCGCCAGAGTTGGCGCGAAGCATAGGAGCAGAATAAGGGTTAGCAAAAAGTAGCGCATGGTTAAACCTCCAATAAACTATTTGCCAGATATTGTAGCACATTATTGTCAGTCTTCCGTGTTTTGGTTCCGACGCCGCTCCTTGGTCCGCTACGTGAACCGCTTTCCATTGCAATGGCGAGGGGAGCGCCGGCGAACGCAATATCCGTGAAGTCCCCGAATGAACGAAAAAGCGCGAATATTTTGGGCCGTCGGTGGGAAGGTCGCGCGAGAACCGGTATAAGCAACAACCCCGCCTTAAGACGGGGTCGCTAGTGTCAGTGGAAAAAAGGCTTAGTCTGCGCGGGGCGAACTGTTAGTCTCGTCTTGCGGCAACTCATCAGATTGCGACTGCTGCGTATCCGCGTCGTTGTTGTCTTTTGCGTTGACTGCCTTGATCTTGAGGAGATGCCGCGTCGGGTCCTTGAGCCAGGTGATGGGCGTACGCACACTATAGCCGGTTACTTCAATAATGCGCTCTTCTTCGTTCATGTTTGCCATCCTTCTGCGCCAGCATTCTCTGCAAGGGGCCTGGATTCCCAAGCCCCCAATTGCTCAAAACTGCTACTCGTCAACATCACGACCCTGTTCCGACCGTTTCTTTGCTTGAATCCGAGACGCCAAGCGCTTGCCGGTCACAAGTAAACGATGAACCATTCTTACGCACCTAATGAGTCTTATAAGATTACTCACTTCATCGCCCAATGGCACATTTTCGACAAAATCCATTATTTCAGGCATCAACTCAACTGCGAGCATATTCATTATTTCCTGCATTTCCTGTATCATAGTATTTCCCTTCTCTTCAACTAACTCATGTCTGTACCTGACGTTTTCATACACCGTCTCCCTTATCTTGCGATTTCTTATGTGTACTATTGACTCACATGTGCCTAAACCTCCTATCCTAGTTAATCACACTGTACTACTATCGCATACTATCGCTCCCATGTCAAATCTTCTTTAGGGATTTCTGCGCTGTCCAGCGTGATATTGCGTCGAGCTTCTTGTCTAATTCACTAATGCCGTATTCGGCAATGCCATAAACACCCTTTCCTCTAGGTTCCAGATACTCTCCGACATTCTTCGCATTATTGAGTGTCGTCGCCGGATTAGCTGGCCGTTTCGGACGACGAGCGATTTCGACCGCGGCCATCAGATGCTCGGGTCCGATGAAATCCAGCCGCCGTTCGGGCGAGATCTCGCGAGTGAAGAACCGCGCAACTACGGCGCAAAACTCCATATCATTGAGCTTTACGCCCTTGTACTGCTCCAAATAACGGGAGAACGCTAAAGCCGAATCACGATCAATTATTGGCGTGTCCTCAGCGTCCGACCGAAGCGCAGCAGTTGCCGCCTGCTGCTCGTCCGCCGATGCCGTCACGTCCAGACTACCCTCTTTGAGGAGCGCCTCAACGAGCGACTGGCGAATAAGCTCGCGAACGCCTGCCGGAAAACGCTCAGACGTAAGAATAATCTCGTCTAGTTTCTGCTTCAGTAGGTCGTAGTCGCTAACAGTCATCAGCTTTCCCTGTGGCATTACCTATACACTAGGACCAATTTTAGCACATACAAACGCTCCTGTCGAGGATATTAGGGCGGGCTTTATGTTTTAATCTGGCAGACTCTGCTCAAATGAGGAGGCAATTCAATAGATTAGGCCTACAGTACAGCCCACATCTGTTCAAGAGATGAACTTAGGGGCAACCCAATGGCTCGCCCCTACAATTTGTAGGTGGAAATCCCCCTACCCGCACGTGGGAGTCTAGAAAAAATCGCAATACCGCAATTTTTTGCTAAACCGCACTACCCCTCCCGCGCGTGAGCGTCCATGGCGGCGACGGCCGCGATGGCGACGATGTCTTCGACGTCGTCGCCGGCTTGCAGGACGTGCACCGGCGCGCCCATGCCCAGCAGGATGGGACCGATGGCGTCAGCATTGGTCAGGCGCGAGAGCAGTTTGTAGGAGATATTGGCGGCGTCCAGATTAGGAAAGACGAGCACATTGGCATCGCGGACGCTGCTGAAGGGATAGCGCTCTTCGATGATCTCGACCACGACCGCGGTATCGGCTTGCATCTCGCCGTCGACGGTGATGTCGGGGCGGCGTTGGCGGACCAGCTGCACGGCCTTGCGCACTTTGTTGCTCAGCGGATGCGGCGTGGCGCCGAAGTTGGAAAATGAAAGCATGGCCACGCGCGGATCGAGGCCCAGGGTCAGGGCGAAGTCGTTGGCCAGGATAGCAATTTCGGAAAGGGTGTCGGCATCGGGGTCGATATTGACGGTGGCGTCCGTGAAAAGGTAGCTGCGGCCTTCGATGACCATCAGATAGACGCCGGCGGCGCGGGTGGCGCCTGCGCGGGTGCCGAAGACTTGCAGAGCCGGACGGATGACGTCGGGGTATTCGTAGGTCAGTCCGCTGACCATGGCGTCGGCATCGCCGGTTTTGACCATCAGCGAGGCGTAGTAGTTGCGCTGCCGCACCAGCGAGCGGGCTTTGCCCAGGGTGACGCCTTTGCGCCGGCGCAATTCGTAGAGGTAGTCGCGGTATTGGTATTGATTGTCGGCTTCGTAGTGGTCGAAGGCCGTTGGGTCGAAGTTCAGGCCCAGGTTGTCGATTGTGCGGCGGATGCGCTCGGGGCGGCCCAGCAGGATGGGTTCGCCGATGCCTTCGTCGCGGACTTGCATGGCGGCGCGGATGATTTTGGGTTCTTCGCCTTCGGGGAAGACGATGCGCTGGGGCGTACCGGCGCGGGCGCGATTGACGATATTCTGCCGCACTTGACGGCCGATGCCCTGGCGGCTGATGAGTTCCTGACGGTATTCCTCGAGGTCGATCTGGCGGCGGGCGACGCCGGATTGCATGGCGGCTTCGGCCACGGCCGGCGCCACCCAGAGCAGCACACGCGGGTCGAGCGGTTTGGGAATCAGATAATCTACCCCGAACTTGATTGACTCCTGCCCGTAAGCCAGCAGGACGCTGTCGGGAACGTCTTCGTGCGCCAGGGCGGCCAGGGCGCGGGCGGCCGCCATTTTCATCTCTTCGTTGATGCCGGTGGCGTAGACGTCTAATGCGCCGCGGAATATGAAGGGGAAGCCGAGCACGTTGTTGACCTGGTTGACGTAGTCGCTGCGGCCGGTGCCGATGATGGCGTCGGGGCGGACTTCCAGCGCCAGTTCGGGCATGATTTCCGGCGTGGGATTGGCGAGCACAAAGAGCAGCGGATCAGGCGCCATACCCATGATCATCTCTTGAGTGACCGAGCCGGCGATGGACAAGCCGATAAGCGCATCAGCGCCTTGCAGGGCGTCGTGCAGGGTGCGGGCGTGGGTGGGGATGGCGAACTCGGTCTTGTAGATATTCATGCCGTCTTCGCGCTGATGGTGGATGACGCCGCGCGAATCGAGCATGAGGATGTTTTCACGAGCGACGCCCAGGGACTTAAAGAACTTGCCGGTGGCGATGGCGCTGGCGCCGGCGCCGTTGATGACCACTTTAACTTCTTCCATGCGCTTGCCGGTGACTTCCAGCGCGTTCAGCAGAGCCGCGCCGGAGATGATGGCGGTGCCGTGCTGATCGTCATGGAAAACGGGGATATCGAGCTCGTCGATCAGCCGTTCTTCAATTTCGAAGCATTCGGGCGCTTTGATGTCTTCCAGGTTGATGCCGCCGAAGGTGGGCGCCAGCGCTTTGCAGACTTCGATGATTTCTTCGGCGCTCTGTGAGGTGATCTCAATATCGAAGACATCGACATCGGCGAACTTCTTGAAGAGCACGCCTTTGCCTTCCATGACCGGTTTGGACGCCAGGGGGCCGCGATCTCCCAAGCCGAGGATGGCGCTGCCGTTGGAGATGACGGCGACCAGATTGGCGCGGGCGGTCATTTCGAAAACGGTCAGCGGGTCGCGGTCGATCTCGAGCACGGCTTCGGCGACGCCGGGCGAGTAGGCGAGCGAGAGGTGGAGTTGGCTATCGAGCGGTTTGGTGGGCGCGATTTGGATTTTGCCGGGTCGGCCGCGGCGGTGATAGTCGAGGGCTTCCTGGCGGGTGAATGAGGTCATGGTAGGGATCTCCTTGGGAGATGGGTAGATGCTGACTGTATTTTAGCGTAAGTGCGGCGTGGGGCGAGACAAGGGGCGCCCCTGCAGTTGTCAATTCTGCGGCGGAGGGGGATGTAGGAGCGACCCATTGGGTCGTCCGCGAGCATAAGTAGCACTTTGACAGCGCTGCTAATGAAGTGTGTGGGAACTATCGGTCTCGTCGGATCGTATTCAAGAAAGGTTGATCGAGATCAACCCGTTCATCGGCGGCATGCCACAATTCCCTAGCGTGGCTTTGCGGCTCGCCGGTGAATAACCAGACGGCAATCCCTTCAGACTTTGCCACTTCGAGGGCAGGCACCATATCGCTATCGCCGGTTACTACCGCGGCGTGCGTGATGACGCGCTTGGCGCTCAGCAAAGCGAAATCCAAACCTAGCAGTAGATCAACTTGCTTTTGTTGGTAGATCGGCCGTCCTTGATTATCTTTGCCACGATGCTTAACAACACCCAATCTTACGGTAAAACTAGATAGCCGCTCTAGAGCGTCGTAGAATCGATGGCGATTCCCGAAGCGCTTTCTCTCATCGTCAGTGGGGTGATTGCTCTGATAGGGCAAGCTATTATAATAATAGGTACGCAAGAGATCCATTGGCGCTGCTGGGGTTCGCGCTTTTACCCGCGTAAGAATCTCGGAAGAAAGTTTTTCGTAATCAACCCATACGTTATTCTTCTGGGCGACCTTCTCCAAATACGCTCCATCCACAAATATCGCTAAGCGAAACATCATTGATCCTTAGCCTTGGCTGCAATAAACAGGGAGGCTAGGAATTTTCGCTAGCCTCCCGCAAATTGCCTGACGAACTATCGTAAGATCACCAGGGAGTATTGTTACCCCACTTTACGCCTATAGACGGCATATGTCAAGCACATAAGTCAGGCCGTGTTTCTCAATCGGATAGCGCGGCCCGACCTTGCAATAGCGCACGCTTTTGGGCGAGACAAGTCTCGCCCCTACAACTGTTGTCTGATCCGGAGGGGCGCCCTACGGTATACGGTTTCAGCCCCATTGCCCACAAATGATGTCGGCGAAGTCTTCCGTGCTCATGCCGTCCGCGATCTGGATTTTGCCGGGTCGGCCGCGGCGGTGGTAGTCGAGGGCTTCCTGGCGGGTGAATGAGGTCATCCTGTAATTTCTCCCTGTTTTCGCCGCAAATCCGCCCCGCAAAGCATTCGCGAAGCGTCTGATGCTAACTATACACGAAATGAGAGAGAAGCGAGGGCGTCGCCGTGATTAGCAATCGCCATCCGGCCGGACATAATCAGCGCTGACCCAGCCCCGCCGCCCATACCAATCAACCTTGAACCAGCCTGCGCTCCGCTCAAGGGCAGTCAGCCTAACGGAGGCTGGCAGAACGCTCATGACGCTGCCCGCGGGCGCGTCGCGAAAGTTGAGGTGGGCTTGCAGCGTCACCATGCAGTTTTCCAGACGGCGCGCCAGGCTAGGATTTGGCTCTAGCGCGGTGATAGACGAAACCGGGAACAGGGCTGTGCGCAGCAGAACAACCGTGCCGGCGCGGTCGATAATCGCACAGGTCAGATCTCCCGTCTGAAAAGCCGGCAAGCGCTCGGGGAACTTGGGCGCGTTCGCCGAGTCCAGGAAGATCAGCGAGCCTTGATTGCGGAAGCAGACTTGCAAGTTTGACGGCACCCAGCTCCAAACATCCACGGCATCGACGATGCCGGCGGCGATGACTTGCTCAATCGCGACGCCGAGATGGTTCACCTGCTGGCATTGGGTGCTCTCGTAGAAACCGCTGACGATAATGCTTGATGGCAGCCAGCGGCAAGTGGAGAAGATCGGCGTCGGCGTCCTGGTAGGTTTTCGCTCGCGCGGGCGCGCCTCCGCTCTTGGCGCAGCCGTTGCCGCGGGTCTGCTGGTTGGGGCGAGCGTGTCGGTAGGACTAGCTGTTGGCGTGGGCGTATCGGATGGCGCAATAGTGGGCGTCGGCGTGAGGGTGAAAGCGGGGGTCGGCGTAACGGATGGCGCGAGCGTCCTGGCTGTGGCGGACACCGCCGCCGACACCCCGCCGCTATTTTTCGCCCGCGCTTGCAGCGTGTAAGCCGTATCGGAATTCAAGCCGGTGAATGTATGCTCGGTATCGGTCCCGCCCGAATCCACCCAGTTCGTCCCGCCGTCGCTGCTGACTTCGTAGCTGTCGGCGCCGCCGACGCTGGCCGTCCAACTGAGCTTGATGCTGTTGGCGGTAATTGCGGAGGTTGTCGGGCTGGTTGGCGCGTTGGGCAGAGTCTTGGCGACGGCGGAAACGGCGCCCGACTCGCCGCCTTGGTTCAGCGCTCGCACCTGCAGCGTGTATTGCGTGTTGGCGGTCAAGCCAGTAAAGGTATAGGTCGCCACATCGCCGGCATTCGTCCAGCCGGTCAGCGCCCCGCCGTTCACCTGGTAGCTGGTCGCTCTGGTCAACTTCGTCCAGTTCAGCGTGATCGCCGTCTGTGTGATGCCGCTGGTGGTCAAGCCTGTTGGCGGCCCCATCCTGGTCCAGGTTGCGAGGGTAACCGTCGTTGAAAGCCCGCTGCTGTTTTTAGCCCGCACTCGCAGCGTGTAAACCCTACCGGATAACAAGCCGGTGAATGTATGCTCGGTGTCGTCGCCGTCCTTCTCCACCCAGTTTGTCCCATCGATGCTCAATTCGTAGTTGGCGGCGCCACCGGTGCCGGCCGTCCATCTGGCCGTGATGCTGTTGACTGTATTATCGGCCGTGACCGTTGTCGGCGGATTGGGCAAGGTCCTGGTTGTGGCGGAAACCGCCGCCGACGCGCCGTCCGCATTGACAGCCCGCACTTGCAGCGTATATTGCGTGTTGGCGCTCAAGGCGGTGAACGTAACCGTCGCCACATCGCCGACATTTGTCCAGCCAATGAGCGCCCCGCCATTTCCCTCGTAGCTGGTCGCGCCGGCCGGCTTGGTCCAGTTCAGCGTGATTGACCCCTTCGTGATACCGCTGATGGTCAAGCCCGTCGGCGGACCCGGCGCCTGCGCCTCGGCACGCAGCGGGAAAATGAAAAGCAGGAGGATGAGGATCAGCGCGGCAAGGCGCAGATAAAGATTAGAACATATTTTCAGGGGGGGTAAGAACCAACAAATCCAAGTACCATGAGAAAATGAGCACTATATTCTTATTCAGTATAGCATAAACTGCCGGCCAAGAGTCTTACGCGCGTCTTCACGGGCGACCAAATTGCTCGCTCCTGCAAATATCATCTAATCCACCTATTTTGAGGCTTCCATGCAATCAGAGGTATTGCGATGGGACTATACTTCACTTATTGCACGGTTCAGCGGGAAAGTGGACGACGCTATGAATACATTCTTTACTTACGACAAAATCCACCGCGTACTCAATCACGTTCCCCTCAGACTTGGTGCGCGACTATTTATAGCGTTCGTATTGCTGCTAACGGCAGGCATTGCGCAAGCCGCCGAGATTTATGTGGATGGCGTGGCTTGCCAGCTTTCGGACGCCATTACCGCCGCGAATACCGATGAAGCAATCTATGGCTGCGCCGCCGGGGCCGGTGCTGACACCTTGATTTTGACGCGCGACATACAATTGCAGCTTGGCAGTTTGCCAAGTATTACCAGCGACATCAGCATCGAATTCCTTGACCTCGCCTCTCAGGTGGATTGCGCTGAGAATACTAGTGAGGATCCTCCCGATGACCCGAACGATAAACCGCCGACCGATGACGATCCACCTAAAGACCCGCCAAATGAAGATGACCCGTCCGATAAACCACCGACCGATGACGATCCACCTGAAGACCCGCCAAATGAAGATGACCCGAACGATAAACCGCCGACCGATGACGATCCACCTAAAGACCCGCCAAATGAAGATGACCCGTCCGATAAACCACCGACCGATGACGATCCACCTGAAGACCCGCCAAATGAAGATGACCCGTCCGATAAACCACCGACCGATGACGATCCACCTGAAGACCCGCCAAATGAAGATGACCCACCCGATGATCCGCCGACCGATGACGATCCACCTGAAGACCCGCCAAATGAAGATGATCCGCCCAATGAAGCGACGCCTACTGATGTGCCAACAGCGACTGACGAGCCAACAGCGACCGACGAGCCGTCGCCGACTGCGACAGCGCCCGGCTCTCCTCCCATTAGCACTGGGCTGACTCCGGATCCGACCGACGACCCGACCATTGGCGATCCCAATCTGACAGGTACTGTACCTCCGCTGGTCACGGCGACGGCGACAAGCGCATTGTCCGAAACGCCTACAGCGACAGGGACGTTAACCGAGACTCCCCCCTCCTCCAGCGCCCAAACCGTGCCGGAACACTGCCTTCATATCGTAGTGCGCAACGAGACGCTCTACCGAATCGCGCTCGAACATGACATGACAGTCAGACAATTTTCCAGCATCAACGGCTTGCAGTCCGTGAACACACTGTACGAAGGGCAGGAACTGATTGTGCCCTACGAAGACTGCGTACAATACGCGTCGCTAAAAGGATAAATGCGGAACTAGCAACTGCGCGCAGATAATATCGGCGAAGTCTGTGGCGCTCATGCCGTTGACTCCGAAGTTATGAACTGGCTAGTGGCAAGCGCCGGTCGGAGATGACAGGGGCTCAAACGCCGAACAAGTCGTCGATATGAGCGTAGCTATGGCCGACCAAGCCGCCAATCGGCCGATATTGGTCGAAGTGAATATGCTTGTCGGCGGGGGTATAAATGCCTTCCGCGAAGTGCATGTAGACTACTGTGCCCACCACAATATGCCCGCCGCCAACAGTCAACCCAATCGTAACAGTCTCATGAAGTTTACACTCGAAAGCGATTGGACTTTCGGCAACGCGCGGCGGCTTGACGATTTTTGATTCCAGCGGAGTAACGTTCGCCAACTCAAACTCGTCAACATGGGCGTCAACGTCTGAGCTAGTGATATCCATCGCACTCACAGTTTCCTCATTTACGAAATTTATGACAAATTCGCCGGTGGCGGCGATATTGCGATAGGTATCTTTTTCGCGGAAATCGGGAGGCTGATAGCTGGGGCAGAAGACTATCGTCGGTGGCGCCGCGCAGACCGCGGTGAACATGCTGTAGGGCGCGAGGTTGCGCCGACCTTCAATATCGACCGTGCTCACCCAGCCAATTGGCCTCGGGACGATACTACCAGTCATGATATTGAAGAGCGCGCGTACATCCAGGCTGGCAGGATCAAGCTCCAGGAAATTCGTCATGGTTTCCTCTTCTACATCGTCGAGCGCGGCCCGCCAGCTTAGGCAGGCGTACTGTAAGCGACGAAAATCATGCGTGGGAAAAACGAGACGCCCCGAGCTGCAGGTCGGAGCGCCTCCTTATCCAATTCGCGCCTCACTGGCTGCTATTGGTCGCGCTCATGCCGCAGCGGATCCGGTTCCAGCGCTGTTGCGGCGCCGCGCTCTGGCGCCGTGCCGTCCATCAGCGTTTCGTAGACCTCATAGATGCTGTCGCCGAAGGCATGGCACATCTCCATGCTAGCGTCTACCGCCGCCTGGAAGTGAACACCGGCCCAGACGCGACTTTGACCGCAGGCTTCTTCAATCTCCGTCCAGGTCGCGAAGGTTATCGTCAGGTCTTCCGCCGGCGTTATGCCTGGTTCGATCAGCGACGAGCCGGCCGGGAAGGTCACGGTCCAATTCAATTCATCAGTGCCGAAAAAGCGCCGTGCCGCCTGGCCATGCGCCGCGCAAGCGCAGGTGGAAGCCGAGGGATACTCTGGATGATCAGAAACCGGGATATAGCTCTGCCATTGGCTGGCGGGGATCTCCACAGTGCCATTGCCGGGACCGCCCCAGGCTGTAACCAGTTCATCGCCGTACACATGGGCGATGGCGCTAAAGGGTCGTATCGCGTCGTATCGGGCTTTCTCTTGCCAGGTGACTATCGTCGAGTCCACCAAGGCGCCCATTAAGACCCAGTCGCCGCGTACGAAATCCATTGGCGAAATCTGCTGTGCGATAGCGGCGTGGATAAACGAGAAGCCCAGGGCGACGATCTTGTTATCGAAAAGCTCCGCCATCAACTTCTGTTCATCGGTCAGGTTTGCCGATACCTCCAGAATCTCGTCCACCTGCGCCTTATAGGCTTCGGCATTTTCCGGGTAGCTCGCGGTCGGCGCCGGCGCGCGGAAATCACGCGGGTTCAAGTCGGCGTAAGGCTCGACATTGGCCATCTGCGGGGTCACAAAAGATTGCGCCACGTAGGAGCCAAGGCGGTTGCGAACGAGCGCTGGCTGCCAACGCCCCGCGTCGGTCAGCTCGTATGCGCTATTCATCGGCGCGTAGTCAGTGGTGTTGGCGTACAAGCCCAGCTGATTCATGCCATCATTCAATCGAGCCTCGACAGCGCCTATGCCAGCCGCCGTGCCAATGCCGGCCGGCGTGGTTACGTCATCCATTCCGGCAGCCGGATCCAAGCCGAAATCCGTCAACATGGAGACCCAGGTCGCTTCCGCGCGGGGCAACATGCCGCGCAGTGAATGATAGGCGGCATAGAGGGTGGCGATATTCATGTTTTCCAACGTCCACTCTTCTTGCGGGCGTCGTTCGAAACGAGTGTAGTATCCAACCGCCGTAGGATGATAGGGTGCCAGAGCGTCCATCGACGCGGTCAGGAGCGGCGCGGTGACACGTGGCACCAGAGTGATATCACTTAAGCGGGGCGAGACATCTCGAACGAGATGCGGTATCAAGCGAGGGATTACGACCTGTGCCAGCGGATGACCAGCGCTAAGCGCGAAATCGGGCATGGGCGGCGACGGCGGCGGGATAATCAATTGCGCTTGCGCCCCTCCCCCGATCGCGAATGCGGCAACAAGCAGCAAACTGAATACAAGACACTTCTGAGTAATTTTTCGCATAGCTTTTCTCCTTTTATTTCATCAGATCACACATTATGCAACGCAGGTCAATCGCATCAAAACGGGCTTCCGCTGCGACGAGCATAATTTAGCGGGAAGGAAATCGATCGACAAGGAACATACCATCCCTACAACCGGCACTGTCTTGAGCAAAAATGGGGAATGTGCCAAAGCACATAAACAGGAAATATAACTGCTACAAATAAACGAGGACGTTGAGGATTACCCCCCCCCCGAATGTTTGTTCTAGTATAATTGGACATAATCGCCTCGCTATTTCCTGCGTTGTTAGTTTGCGATAAAATGGCCAAATATATTTCTAACATATCATAATACACTGTCACCTGTCAACTAAGTTAAGTGCTGTCTCTTTTGTGTAATATAGCACAATAATCGGTAGCGCATAGTGATCTAGTCAAGAGAGACAGGGCAATCGCATCAAAATCCATATATGACGAATTGATCATTAAACTAACAAATTGTAGGGGCGAGCCTTGGCTCGCCCATGAAATTTGGCGCAAAATCGTGGGCGATTGACCCGCAGTGTCTACGCGCGGCACAGAATCGCCCCTACAAGGCTTGATTGGTATTAGCGATGAATTCGCCGGAATTTTACCCCACCCCCCGGCCCCCTCCCCGACGAGTCAGGGAGGGGGAGCTAAATTCTGCGAATATCATGGTTTTTTTGATACTTTGTGTAGGTATTGACCCGGTATTCCATACGAAAACAGTTATACTACGGTTGGTTTTCTGTGTTCTTTGCAATACAAATCAAGCCTTACATTGAGTGCTATATTGGCATATTTTCGGATAATTCTCGGAGTTCTCGGCGCCTCTGTGTTGAAAATAATTTGAAGCGATTGCCCTGTCAAGAGAGAGCCTTGAAATTGATGTGCGCTTCTTATGGGATGACGAGCCAGTCGAGGAATTTCCGGTACCCATATTCGGGACGGAAACGAGATCGTATGCGTTAGCCGAGCCGCTCACAGATCATGTCGGCGAACTCGGTGGTGCTCATGCCGTTGACGCCGAGGATATCGGCGGTGTAGTCGCCTTCTTCAAGGGCGGCGGTGACGGCGGCGTCAATCTTGTCCGCGGGCTCGGGCATGCGCCAGTGGTGACGCAGCAGCATGGCCGCGCTAAGGATCACGGCTGTTGGATTGGCGATGCCTTGGCCCGCGATATCAGGCGCGGAACCGTGCACGGGCTCGGCGACGGCGACTTCTTCGCCCAGGTTGAGCGCCGGCGCCAATCCCAAGCCTCCGCCCCATGCAGCCGCCATATCGGACAGGATGTCGCCATAGAGGTTGGGCGTCAGCACAACATCAAAGCGGGTCGGCTCTTTAACCATCCAGTAGGCGGCAGTGTCGACCAGCAATTCGTCGGTTTCGATGGCGGGGTATTCCTTAGCCACTTCGTAAGCGACGCGGCGGAAGAGGCCGTCGGTCTGCGGCAGGACGTTGCCTTTATGCACGATGGTGACGCGGCGGCGTCCCTCGCTAATAGCCAGGCGGAAGGCGGTGTGGGCGATGCGTTCGGTGGCGCCGCGCGTTATGCGTTTGGTGGCGATGCCGGTATCGCCGGCGTCGTCGGTTTGCTCGTCGCCGACGTAGAGGTCTTCGGTATTTTCGCGCACGACGACCAGGTCGACGCCTGGGCGCGCCGTGGGCACCGGCAGATAGCGCGTGGGCCGCAGATTGGCGTAGGTTTCCATGGAGCGGCGCAGTTTTACGATGGGCGAGGAATAGCCGGGCACCGGGTAGGATGGCGAACTGCAAGCGCCGAAGAGAACGGCTTTGGCGCCCAGGGCTGTGGCCACTGTTTCTTCGGGCAGCGCGTTGCCGGTGGCCTGGAAGGTATCCCAGCCGGCCTCGGCGGTGACGATCTCAAGCTGGGGGATTACTTGACGCAGTACACGTATGGCGGCCGGCACGACCTCGCGTCCAATGCCGTCGCCTTCAATGACACATAACTTCACCACAGATTCTCCTCGTCACAGTTAGACGTCTTAACAGGCAGGTTGCGTCAGCCCATATATGATAAGAAGTGTCTTTTCCGATCTGTGACGAGAACTGCAGTTCATTAAATCAGTTTTTCTGACGCGACTGTAGATTGTGGCACAAGGATTGCGCTTTGTCGAATTTTGCTCCCCAAGTCCTCATCTTTGTAGTGACTTCTCAGCCGTGATTGAGCTATTCCAATCAGGGGCTGAATGGCGTAAAATAGCCGGTTCACCGAAAGGAAGCCGCGCCTTTGACGGAACTCAAGCCCTGTGTGCGTTGCGAGCAAGAATTGCCCCCCGCAGCGTTTTCTGACGCGGAAAATGTCTTTTGCAGGAAGTGCACGGAAGAGATAGTCGCGATTGTGCGCACCAAGTACAGCGCGATAGAAGCGGCGCATTTCCGCGCCAAGCTGCGGCGGCGCTCGCGCGATGCGATGGAGGAGTTGCGGCGGAAGATGAGTTGAGGATCTACCCCAGCCCTCCTAGCCTATTTCAACTGTGGTCGCAGGGACAACTTTATGGGACGCCCCTGCAATAGGGCGAAAGTTCAGCGCATCGTAACCAGGCTGCCAGCGGCCGTCTTCGTCACCAGCAGTTGCAGCGGAAAGGCATCGCGCAGTTCATCGATGTGCGTGATGACCAGAATCAGGTCGAAGTCGCTCTTGATGGCGTTTATCGCGTCCAGCATTTTGGCGCGGCCGGCTTCGTCTTGGGAGCCGAAACCTTCGTCGATGAAGAGCGCGCGCAGTTGGGCGCCGGCGCGCCGGGCCAGCAATTTCGAGAGCGCGATGCGAATGGCGAAGTTGATGCGGAAGGCCTCGCCACCGCTGAAGAGCTCGTAGGGGCGCGTGCCCAGTTCGTCAGCGATGGCGATGTCGAGCGTCTCGTCCAGGCCACCGTCAACACGTTCCCGCTGCGTATTAAAACGCAGCTTCATGCGACCGTCGGTCATGCGCGCCAGCAGTAAATTGGCTTGGGTCTCCAGCTCGGGAATGATCGTTTCAATGATCATGGCCGGGACGCCTTGCTTGCCAAAGGATGTACGCAGTTCGCTGATCAGGCTGATCTGGTTTTCCAGGTTGGCGAGCCGCTTGCTAAGACGGTCTTTGCTTTCGCGGCCGGCGGCAATTGCGTTCAACTCCTGTTTGATGATGGCTATACCTTCGCGCAGCCGCTGCGCCTCGCCTCTGTGCTTTTCGACGGACTCGCGGCTCTCGCGATTTTGCTCCATTTTCCCGGCCAGCTTCTCTATCTCTTCATCAAGCGCCCGCAGCTTGGCTTCGTCGGCGGTCAGCGCCTCGCCCAGTTGCTCCAGACGCTGCGCCGCATTGTCGCGGCTGCGCAGCGCGTCGGGCAAGTTGGCCTTGGCGAATTCCAACTGGCTGTGCCGGCGATCGAAGGCGGCAAAACTGTCTATCTGCGACTTGATATCGGCGTAGGAAGCGGAATCAGTCTCAGTCTGCCGAGTCAGCTCGTCCAATTGCGCGCGCGCTTCATGGCCGTAGTCTTCGCCCGTTAGCCGCGCCTCAACTTGCGCCAGTTCAGCCACCTCCAGCTTCAAGGCCTCGGCCGCTTCTTCGGCGCGACGATTATGCTCGCTGGCGGCGCCCAACTGCTGCTGGAGCGCGGGCAAGTCTTTCAGTTGCCGCGCCCAGGTTTCCAGCTGTTCGTCGAGCGAGCGGCGTTCGGCGTCGATAGCGCGGATTTGGCCGGCGCAATCGCGGTAGCGCTGGCGCAGGCTGTCGCGCTCGCCTTCCAGTTGCGTTAGCGTTTCGTCGCGATGCGCCGCGGTCAGCGCTTGGCCGCAGAGCGGACATGTCGGGCCCTCCACCTGCTGCAACTGTTCGAGCCGCCGGTTCAGCGCTTTGCCCTCAGACTCGAGGCTATCCATGCTGGCCGCAACCTTGGCGCGCTGCCCGACCAGCTTCTGCCGAGTTCTGTTGGCTGTGTTGCGTTGGGCGTCGAGCGCTTCCAGGGTCTGCAGCTGGCTTTGCAGCGCCGCCATATCGGTCGCGGAGGCGTCATTGAGCATGACCTGCAGGCCTTTTATCCGCTCGCGAATGACCTGTGCTTCGCGCGTTAACTGGGCGCGCTGGTCGGCCAGGGTCCGCTCGAGCTGGTGAATCTGTCGGTCTAGTTCTTGCCGGCGCGCCAGATGCTGCATAGCCTGGTCCTGATTCTCGCGGGCCGCCACCAGCTGCTGGTAGCCGGCTTCAATGGATTCGCCCTGCTCGCTGGTTCGCTGATACTCGGCGATCTTGTCGTTCTGTCGCTTGATTTCCGCTTGCGCCACCTCCATGTCGGCGCGGCGGTTCTCGATAAGGCGCTCGGTTTCGGCTTTGTTCTCGCGCGCCCGACGCAGCGAATCGGCCGCATTGGACACTTGCTCGTAATGCTGGCTGGCTTGATCAAGCTCGGCTTGCGCGGACTGGAGCGCTTGCGTCAGCTCGTCCAGTTCGATTTTCAGCTGCGGCTCGCGCTCGATTTCGTCATCAATGCGGCTGATATCGTGTCGCAGGATATCTGCTTGCGCGCTCAGCCTGCTCAGTCGTTGTTTGGACTCTTTTTCGTATTGCGTCCAGCTGTCCAAGCCCAGGATATCGGACAAGACTCGCTTGCGCTCGGCGGCGGTCTTGAGCGTAAAGGCATCGGCCCGGCCCTGCTGCAAATAGGCTGAATGCACAAAGGTCTCAAAGTCGAGGCGCAGCAGGTCGTTTATCTGCTCTTGCGTACGGCGGATGCCACGCTGGTTGATGACGCGCGGGGAGGATTGCCGGCCCCAGGCCAGCAGGTCAAGCGCGCCGCGGCTGCCGCGCCCGGCCCGCGCTCGCCGGCGAATAACGCGGTAGCGCGCGCCGTCTTGTTCGAAGTCGAGCTGCACCTGCATGTCGTCCTGGCCATGGTGGATCAGTTCTTCGTCTCGTTTGGCCCGGGCGCGGCCCCAAAGCGCCCAGGTGATGGCGTCCAGAATGGAAGATTTGCCGACGCCGTTATCGCCCGACAGGCACGCCAGATCAAGGCCCTCGAAGCTGATGGGCTGGGGCGCGCGGTAGGCCAGGAAGTTGCGCATTTCCAGTCGGGTTGGGAGCATGACTTGCCTCTGCTGCGGGATGCGCGTTTACGCATAGCTGAGTGTAGCACAAGCCGCGCCGTCGGATTCCGCGCTGGAAGGGGCTGAATACGGACATTTTCACCACAGTGACGCAGAAGTAAGTGCAAGTAAGTCATGAGAATGTGGAATGCCGCCTTTCTTACCCCATCCCCCGGCCCCTTGCCCCAGCGAGCTAGGGAAGGGGAGCTTTTCTAGCGAGTTTGTTTTCTGCATGATTAACTTGCATTTACTGAGGACACAGAAAGATTCTTGGTAAAAAACTGCGCGATATCAACGCTAGCCTGACATTGAGGCCGAATCTGTGGTCGCGCCTGTTATAATCAGCGGCGGCGGCGAATGAGAGCTAGAAGATGCTGACAGCGCTTTACGATGGCAACTGCGTGGTTTGCCAGTCCACCTGCGCAACGATGCGGTCGCTGGATTGGCTGAGGCGGATCGAATTCATCAATTTGCATGAGGATACCGTGTGGCCAGACCGCTTCCCAAAGCTTGCGCGCGGGCGGCTGATGGCTGAGATTCACGTTATCGACGATGCCGGACGAATCTTCGCCGGATTCGCCGGATCGCGCCGCATGCTAAAGGAAGTGCCGCTCGGATTGCCGCTTTGGCTGCTGCTGCAAATGCCGGGATCAGAAGCGATCGGTCGGCGCGTCTACCGTTTCATCGCCAGCCGGCGCTACCGCATCAACGCGCTGCTGGGCAATGAGCTGCCCGATTGCGCCGATGGCAAATGCAAGATGCTGAGTTGAACACGCCTCAATCTTCGGCCACGATCCAGTATCGCCGCGTCAAGACCGCTCGGTCATTATCGATTTTGTCTTGCAGTTGGCCGCCGTTGGCTTCGATGACTTTGCAAGATGCGATGTTGTCGTCGTCACAGGTGATGAGAATGTCGCCGATGCCCAGCTTGCGGGCTTCTACGATACCCAGCCGGCAGATCAATTTGCCGTAGCCCTTGCGCCGCTGCGAGGGGCGGATCTTGTAGCCGATATGCCCGCCATAACGTTGCAGCGCCTCGTTGAGATGATGCCGCACATCGACATCGCCGAGGTAGCGATTGCCGGCGCCGATCAGCCAGAAGCGCGAGGCCGGTACCATGCCTGCTAGCGGGTCGGTTTCCGCTTGCTGCAGCACACGCAGATACTCGTCGAAGCGCCGCCGGAGGATCGCGGGGTGCCAGGATACCGTGCGGTTTTCGCGGATGAATTCCCAAACGGCTTCGATATAGCTGGCTTTGAAGCGCTGCTGCGGACGCGTGAGGCGGGCATTGGGCGGGGTCATAATGGGCTGGCGCGCGTCAGCCGACAAAAGAGATTTATGAGCCATATGCTGATGGGCGAGGCGTCGGACTCAAGGTATCACAAAACTCCGACAGTCCGCCGGTGGTGTAATGAGATCCGGTCCTAGGCGGCGCCTTCGGCCTCTGGCGCCGGGTCTGCTGATTCTTGCGCCTTTGCATCGGCAGCGCTGACTTCGGCCTCGTCCGCGGGGTCGTCTTTGTCTTCCCAGCTGATGATCCAGATACAAGCGCCGGCGACCAAGACCGTGGCGACAATCAGCGCGACCCACTGTGATGGCAGCAGACCGACGGCGCGCGCTTCGTGCACGAGCAGCGCCACCATGCCGGTGGCCAGAACGACCCAGGCGCTGATGCGCGGATGCCGCAGCACCCATTTGACCACTGGGTTGTTTTCCATAGTTGCGAATTCCTGACTTTCCAACGCTGGGTCAAGTATAGTCTCTACTAGCTGCCCGGACAAGTGGAATTCAGCGGTCGATAGATCCAAACCGAAACACAATGAAATACGTATACTGCAACAGGCGCCAAGCGGAGGAGCGGGATCGCATGAGCAAAGAGCGACGAAAAGTAGAGTGGTCACTCGACCTGGAAGATATGAAAGTACGAGCCGGGCAATTCGTCAGCGACGCGATGGGCGGCAGGGCGGAAACCAAAACGGCGTCGCTGAGCGAATCGCTTGAGGGCGCTGCCTCGGCGAAGATTGCGATTGCCTTTCCCGTGGGCCGGGCCAGCATCAAGGCGCTTGAGGCGGGGTCGCCCAATCTATTTGAGGCGGAGCTTAGGTATATTGGCGAGTACGAATTCGACGTCAGCGGGGGCGCCGAGCGAGTCATCAGGCTGCGGCAGAAAAGCGGCTCGGCGGAAGACCTGGGCGCTATGGTCGGCAATGCGCGGGACCTGCGCTGGGACATTGCTCTGGCGCGGAATCTGCCCATACATCTGAACATTGCCGCTGCTGTGGGCGAGGCGAATATCAACTTGAGCGGCCTGCGGATCGACGCCCTTGAGTTAGTGTCGGGCGTGGGCAAGGTCGCGTTGACGCTGCCTGCGCGCCAGCGGGTCGCTGTCGAAATACGCGGTGGCGTCGGCATGACGGAAGCAAGGATTCCGGCGGGCGCTTATGGAGCGCTCGACATCAAGGGCGGTTTGGGCGAAGTAAAAATAGCCGTCCAGCAAGGAATCGCCGCGCGCGTCGAGGCGAAAGCAGGCTTGGGACCTATTGATCTGCCGGAGAGCTACGTACGCGTTTCCGGCGAGAAGAAGGAGAAATCCATTCGCGTATGGCAGACAGGCAATTATGCGGATGCAGGTCAAAAAATGATCGTTCGATACACTGGCGGCGTGGGTCGCTTTAGATTGAAGGCTGTGGACTGAAGGTCCATTGACGGCCGGACTAATCAGGACATACCGGCAGTTACGTCGACTCGGATTCGTCGTTCGTCGCTTCTGGTTCATCAGTCTGGATCATGCGGTGCAGCATGCCCATCAATTGACTATTTGCCATTTCCACGGTCGTTTCGGCGCAGATAACAGCGATCTCATGACTGAGCATCTTAATCAAGCTGCTTTTCATCTTTAGTTCAACCGACGTCAGCTTGTCGTTTTGTTCGCGCCAATAGAGATCGCGCAGCGCTTGGGCCATGGCTTCCGGCTCGCGGGTTTGGATCTGCTTTTGGATCTTGGCCTGCCGCGAACGATAGTCGTCCGACAGTACGGCCGGCGGCAGCGCGAATACCTCTTCAATAATCGTAAGGTCTTCAATCGCCGGACGTATATTCATATCAACTGCCACTTCAACAGGGATCATAACTTCGCCGCGGTTTCCCACCAGCTCAACAACATGATAAGCGCGGGATTTGCCTTTGAAGGTGAGTTTCTTTTTCCCGACTATCGTTCCGGCGCCATAACGAGGGTGTATTATCTGGTCGCCATTGGAATACATACGAACTTCTCCGGTCTCTAGTTCTAGCAATTACTACGTGTCCGCCCAGCTCCCTGTTTCTGTATACAGCGCCAGACCCTCAATTGTCTTTATGCGCCAGGCGCACTTAGCAAGCGAAACGCGCTGCGCAAGCGTGAAATTGGCGCGCGGAGACTACGAGCCGGCAGGTTGGCGTTCCGGCTCGAACTCACATCATTGATCGCTGTAATGAAAGGAGGGTCTGGCACTCTAATGAAAAATGAAGGACCGCTTGTAACTGTCTGGTTTATATTCACTGGGCGAGCGTATCACAGGGCGCCTGGTTTTTCAAGCCCCGTGCCTGGCCCCGTCAATTCGTCAGATAAGCGTCGGGGCGTCTGTCCTCAAAGACGGGAATCTGCCGCCGTACGCGGTCCACTTCTTCGAGGTCGATTTCGGCAGTGAGCAAGCCCTGGTCCTCGCCGGCTTCCACGACGACTTTGCCCCAGGGGTCGACGATCATGGAATGCCCACCGAAGACCGTCCCGCCAGTATCGCCGCAGGAATTGGTGGCGACAACGAAGCATTGATTCTCGATGGCGCGGGCAATCAGCAAGGTACGCCAGTGCTCGACGCGCGCCAGCGGCCACTCGGCGCAGAGCAGCATCAGCTTGGCGCCTTGGGCAACTGCATAGCGCCGGAACAGCTCGGGAAAGCGCAAGTCGTAGCAAATGCTCAAGCCGGCCGCGCCCCAGGGAAAGGCGAGGGTTGCTGGCGACTCGCCCTCACCCAGCCAAAGGTGTTCGTCGAAGAGGCGGAAGAGATGGATCTTGCGATAGACAGCGCCCAAGCTGCCGTCCGAGTCATGATACGCAGCGCAGTTCATGATCTGGTCGCCGCGCCGCTCAAGCAAGGAGCCAAATACGGCAATCGAGTTTGCTCGCGCCGTGTCGGCTAGCTGGGCGAACATGCCCGCGCCTAATTCGTCGGCGTAGTCGCCGGCGTTTTCCAGGTCATAGCCGGTGGACCAGAGCTCCGGCAGGACGACCAGATCGGCATTACGCGAGGCCGCCTCGCCAATCATCCTTTCGGCTGTGGCGAGGTTGTCTTCCACGCGCGCAAGTTTGATCTGCATTTGCCCCAGGCTGACCGAGAGTTTGCTCATGCGCTTTCCTTGTGGCCGCTTGACATAGCGAGAGTGTAATTGAAGCGCTGACGCCATGCAATCGCGAAAGCGGCGCCGCCGGCGGCCAATAATGGTGAGTGGAAGTCGGCTTCGTTATACTCCATCGATAAACGAGGAGTTGCTGATGAATTTACGTTTGGGTTTGGCTATGTCCGTTTTTCTGATTCTGCTCATCTTCCTGGCGCAGTTTACAATCACAAGCGGGCCGGTCTTGGCCGCTGAAGATTATGACAGTTTGCGGGCGGAAATCGTCGCTGCCAACCGGAGCAGCGGCGGCGCGATAACGCTGAGCGGGGACATCGTGCTGGCTGCTCCGCTGCCGGCGATTACGGGCCGGGTCACGATTGACGGCGGCGGGCACAGTATCAGCGGGAATGATGCGCAGCGCATCTTTGATGTCAATGGCGGCGCGCTCACCTTATCGAATGTGACGCTGACGGGCGGCAAAGCCACAGAGAGTGAAGGCGGCGCAATACGATTGCGGAATGGCGCGGTCGTCACAATTGAGCGCTCGACCCTCAGCGCTAATTCAGCGAGGCATGGCGGCGCCATCGCGACTTCCAGCGCCAGCGACAGGCTGACGGTCAGCGACAGCAACTTCAGCGGCAATATCGCCGAACAGAGCGCGGGCGCGATATACGCAAATGGCGGAGTCGTCAACATCAGAGCCGCCAGCTTCGTCAAGAATTGCGCTTTGTACGCCTTTTACACGCTCAACGCAAACGTCAATTCGGACGCTCATTCCGTCGACGACCAGGGCTGTCACCGCGTCAGGTATATCCGAACGGAGATTGATGCCGAGATCCAGTCGCAAGTCGATGGAGGCGCTATCCGGCTGCGGCATGGCGCCCGAGTCCGCGTGGAGGGTTCCAGCTTCAGCGAAAATTCGGCGACAAACGGCGGCGCGATCTCGACTGCCAACAGAAACGTCCGGCTGAGCGTCAATAACAGCAGCTTCGTCGGCAATCGCTCAAGCAGTAGCGGCGGCGCCATTGCGGCTTCCTGGTCGGGAGGAGGCAGGATCGCGATCAGCAACAGCAGCTTCGTGAAGAACATGACCCAGAACTATGACGGCGGGGCGATTGAGGCCGGCCACGGCGTCTTTGACATCACCAACAGCACCTTCAGCGAGAATTACTCTGATGGTGGCGGAGGCGCCATAAAAGTGGAAGAGGCTGCTACAGTCAGCATCACTCATGCGACCTTTGTTGAAAACAAGTCTCGGGGTAGTGGCGAGGTGATAAGAAATACCGGCGGGGAAATGTATTTGCGCAACAGCATCATCGTCACCAGCGGAATTGGCGACAATTGCGTGGGCGTATGGGAACACGCCGGCAACCTGAGCCCGGACGGGACTTGCGCTGACAGACCCAGCGATGCCCCCCGGCTGGGCGAATTGACCGGCTCGCCCGCTTATTATCCGCTGCGAGACCGCAGCCCGGCGATTGACTACGCGGATCCGGCTTTTTGTCTGGAAACCGATCAACTCGGCACGCCACGCCCCCATGGCGGAGCTTGTGATATCGGCGCGATTGAATCGAGGGGCGTCATCGCGGCTGAGCCGACGCCAGTGCCACCCCTGGTCTGCAGCTTGGCCTATGAAATCGTCGCCGCCAACCGCGACCGGCCAGCAGGCGGCTGCCCGGCCGGCAGCGGAGTCGATACCATTGCCTTGGAGAAGGACATCACGCTATTCGAAGCGCTGCCGGCCATCACCAGCCAAATCGTCATCGAGGGCAATGGACACAGCATCAGCGGAGACCGGAATTTCCGCATCTTTGACGTCGATGGCGGCATATTGACGGTCAAGAACTTGACCATGACGGGGGGCAAGGCCCCGGACGGAGACGGCGGCGCTATCAGGCTGCAAAATGGCGGACGGGCCACCGTCAACGACTCCGGCTTTATCAACAACAGCGCGAGCAGTGGCGGCGCGGTTCACATCGGTTATGTAGGCACAGACCGCTCCTGGCTGACCGTGAACAACAGCAGCTTCGTCGGAAATAGCGGCAGCGCCATCTTTGCTGGCGGAGGCGTCATCACAGTCCGCAACAGCAGCTTCGTCGGCAATGGGGGGCGCGGCGGCGCGATCAGCATGGTCAATCCTTCCACACGGCTTGATGTCGTCAACAGCAGCTTCATCAATAACCGCGGCGGCGCGCTGTTTACCGAAAATGACGCCACAGCCACGCTTACTCACGTTACGGTTTCCGGTAATGGGACCGCGCTGGCTACGCAAGAAGTCAGTTTCACCACGTCTGGCAAATTCAACCTGCGCAACAGCATCATTGTCGGCAGAATAAGTTCACTGGTTTGTGACAATTTGAGGCAGAATATCAGCAATTTTATTGTCGACGGCTCCTGTGCGTCGGCGCTGAGCGGCGACCCCATGCTGGAGGAAGCGACCGACTCGCCTGGCTATTTTGAGCCGAAGCCCGGCAGCCCGGCCATCAACGCGGCAAATCCGACCTTCTGCCCCGAAACCGATCAGCTTGGCCGGGCGCGCTCGACAGTGGGACGCTGCGACATCGGCGCGATTGAAGCTGTGCCGGTCAGCCAGGCCTTGTCCGAATGCGCGGTGACGACCACCCACCTGCTCAACTTGCGCGATGGACCCAGCGGAAAGGTCATCGGCGGCGTACCGCAAGGTGCGACGCTGAGCGTTGAAGCCAGGACGCCACGCTGGTTCGAGGTGGAGCATGAAGGAAAATCCGGCTGGATCAGTGCGGATTATGTGGTGGAAGATGGCGAGTGCGGCTAAGGTCGCTGACCAAATGACCGGACAACAATCTGACGGGGAATCATCAATGAGGCTAATAGGTTTGAGCCGAACGGCTTTGGTAAGGATATTGTTGCTGGCGGCAGTGTTGTCGCAGCTATCACCGGTGACCGCGGCGGGCAGTTTCGACAGCCTGGCCGCGGAGATTCAGGCAGCCAACAGCAGCGGGAGCGGCGAGATAACGCTGAGCGGGGATATCGTCCTCACTGCACCGCTTCCGCCGATATCGGGCAGGGTCACGATTGACGGCGCCGGACACAGCATCAGCGGGAATGATGCGCAGCGCATTTTCGACATCAACGGTGGCGCGCTCACCTTATCGAATGTGACTCTGACAGGCGGAAAAGCTACCGATAGTACAGGCGGCGCAATACTACTGCGAAATGGCGCGCGGGTTGTTGTCGAGAAATCGACGCTAAGCGAAAGCAGCGCGACTAATGGCGGCGCAATCGCTACTTCAGGCAGCGCCGACAGCTTGACCGTAATCGAGAGCAGCTTCATAGGCAATATTGCCGAGAAAAACGCCGCAGCGATTTACGCCAATGGCGGAACGATCCACATCAGCAACGCCGTCTTCGCAAGGAACTGTGCTGAGATTGCAGAAAACATAGTCAGCGAAGACCTCGACCGCGCCAGAGTGGATCAATCTGTAGATGGCGATGGCTGTCGGCAGGTGACTTATACCTGGACAGATCCGGGCGAAATCACCGTCAATATCGAAGGCTATGGCGGCGCGATTCGACTGCTTAACGGCGCCAGGGCGACTATTGAAGCGTCGACATTCCGTACAAACAAGTCCAACCATGGCGGCGGCATAGCGCTATCGGGCGCAAGCGCCAAGTTGACGGTCAGCGGCAGCAACTTTGCCAGCAACTATGCCCGACACGAGGGCGGCGCGGTGAAAATGGATGGCGGGGCAATCGACATCCGACAGAGCAGCTTCCATTCCAACTATTCTGGCAGCCGCGGCGGCGTACTATTCGGCGACGCAGGCGAACTCACAATAGCCAACAGCACATTTTACAACAATCGCTCGGCCTCAGGGGGCGGCGTGATGTCAGCAGCGGGCGCTGATGTGACTATGACGCACTTAACCATGGTCGAGAATCGAGCGACACATTCCGGCGCGCATACGATCCACAAGTCAGGGGGCAGCGTTCGTTTGCGCAACAGCATCATAGTCAACAGCAGCGCAAGCGATGACTGCGTTGGCGGCCTGGATCAGATGGCGGGCAATCTAAGCGCGGACGGAACCTGCGCCCTGCTCGCCAGCGGCGATCTCTTGCTCGACCAACTGGTCGGCGAGCCCGCTTGGTATCCCTTGAAGGACTTCAGCCCGGCAGTTGACGCGGCCGATCCCGACTATTGCCTTGATGTTGATCAGGTCGGCACGCCGCGTCCTCATGGCGGTGGCTGCGACATCGGCGCGTTTGAAAGTACGACCGCCCTACCCAAGCCACCACCGATCGAACCACCCCCGCCCTGCCCGCTTGCTTTGCAGATTGTCGCGGCCAACACAGACGCGCCGGCCGGCGGATGCCCGGCGGGGAACGGACACGATGTCATCACATTGACAGGTGACATTGAGCTCGATGAGCGGCTGCCTAGCATTTCCAGCGATATCACCATTGAGGGCAAGGGCTTTACCATAAGCGGCGGCGGGTGCTTCCGCATTTTCACGGTCGACTCCGGAAAATTCACGGTAAACAACGTGACGCTAGCTGAGGGCAATGCGACATTCGACACTAACGACACGGGCGGGGCGATCAGAGTTCAGGGCAGCGGCAGTATCGCAATCAACAATTCCACATTCCAGAAGAATTCGTCATCACGGGGTGGCGCAATTGGTGGAGCATCCAACGGCGGCCGCTCAACCGTACAAGGCAGCCGCTTCATAGGCAACCAGGCGCCGTACGGGGGCGGCGCGATTGATTGGGGCAAAGGCAGCAGCCTCCAGGTAAGCAGCAGCAGTTTCCACCGAAACTCATCGCTATCCGGCGATGGCGGCGCCATTGGCACACTAGGCGGGACAATCGACATCAGAAACAGCACTTTCACCGAAAACTGGGCGAAGAGCGGTGGCGCGGTTTACGCCAGATGGGGGTCGGTGACGCTCACTCATGTGACCATGTTCGACAACAGCGCTTTCCCCGACGCGGGGATCATGGCGGAAGACCGAGGCTTTGGCTCAGACATCGGCGTGGTGAAATTGCGCAACAGCCTGCTGGCCGGCGGCGGCAGAAATGAATGTGGCGGACGCCTGGCGGAGAATGTCGGCAATTTCATACATGATGACAGTTGCTCGCCCAAGCTCGGTGGCGACCCTTTGATTGAGGAGCCAGGAGAAGATAGTTTGCCCACATATTTGGAGTTACTGCCGGGCAGCCCAGCGATAGACGCTGCGGACCCGCGCTATTGCCTCCAGACGGATCAACTCGGCCGAGAGCGGCCGCGATTTAGCCTTTGCGATATCGGCGCGATTGAGTCTGTACCGGTAAGCACATCAGTATCCGACTGCACAGTGACGACTACGCACACGCTAAACTTCCGCGAGCAGCCGGGCGGTACGCGCTTTGGCACGGTGCCGGAGAATGCGACTGTGACGGCGACAGCGCGGACGCCGGGCTGGTTCCAAGTTGTGCATGAGGGCGCGACGGGCTGGATCAGCGCGGATTATGTAGAGAAAGAGGGCGACTGTGATTTGGATTAAGCTTAAGCGGACAATAGGCTTGAGACAGACATTAGCAGTTCTGTTGTTGCTGTCTATGCTTCTCCCCTGGGGACCAGCGTCACGGGTCAGAGCGGCCGACAGTTACGCCAGCCTGGCCGCGGAGATTCAGGCGGCGAACAGCAGCGGGAGCAGCGAGATAACGCTGAGCGGGGACATCATCCTCACTGCCCCGCTTCCGCCGATCACTGGCAGCCTCACGATTGACGGCGGCGGGCGCAGCATCAGCGGGGACGATGCGCACCGCATCTTCGATGTCAATGGCGGCGCGCTCACGCTATCGAACGTGAGTCTCACCAAGGACAATGTCAGCGAGGGGCGTGGCGGCGCGATTCTACTGCGCAATGGCGCTCGCGTGACAATTGAGAACTCGACTTTCAGCCACAACCGGGCAAAAGACGGCGGCGCGATTTATGCCAACGGCGGCACGATCCGCGTTGTCAACAGCATCTTTGAGAACAACTGCGCCGAGTCGGTTTCAGTGATGCTCAACTCGAGTGGTCAGGGCGCAGACCGTGAAACGCGCAGTGTCGACGCTGAGGGCTGCGTACACGTTACTTATCACCGTTCGAGCTTGGAGCACGATGTTGAATACGGCGATGGCGGCGCGATTCTGCTGCTGAATGGCGCCCAGGCCAGCATTGAGGGCTCCGCTTTCAGCGAGAATAGAGCAACGTACGGCGGCGCCATTGCGGCTTCAAGCGGCGATGTCAAGTTGACCATCAGCGGCAGCAGCTTCGACAGCAATAGCGTCTCGATCGGCGGCGGCGCGATTTCCGCGGACCGCGGCACAACCAGCATTTCGACCAGCAGCTTCGCGCGAAATGCTGCGGACAGCGGCGGCGGCGCGGTACGCGTCGGAATCGGCGCGCTGGACATCTCCAACAGCACTTTCAGCGAGAACCAGACAGAGTCCGGCGCGGGCGCTTTGGCAATCGACGGGGACGCGACCGTCACCCTCACCCACTTGACGTTCATAGACAATTGGTCGCTGTATAGAGACAGTGGCGCGATCCAGAATCAAGGCAGCGGCAAGGTGACCCTGCGCAACAGCATTGTTGCCAGTAGAGGCGGCGCCGAGGATTGCGTAGGCGGGCTCGATCAAAACATCGGCAACCTGAGCCCGGACGGGACTTGCGCGCTGCGTTCGAGCGATGACCCCTTGCTGGGAGAGTTGAGCGGCTCGCCCGCGTATTATCCCCTGTTGGACCAAAGCCCGGCCATTGATGCGGCCGAGGCGGACTACTGTCTCGCTAGCGATCTGATTGGAACGCCACGACCACAGAACGGCGGCTGCGACATTGGCGCGATTGAAGCCACGACAGCCCAGGCGGCTGCCGCGCCTATCGTGCCTCCACCGGCTTGTACGCTGGGCGATCAGATCATCGCGGCCAATACGGACCGGGCTGTCGCAGGCTGCCGGGCCGGCAGCGGCGCAGACACCATCCGCTTGACCCGGGACATTCTGCTGTTCTCGCGGCTGCCCGCCATCAAGAGCGCCATCACGATAGAGGGCAACGGGCATACCATCAGCGGGAACAGAGAGTTTCGCATTTTTGATGTCGACGGCGGGCATCTCACGGTCAACAATTTGACCATGACGGAGGGACGCGGCGGCAACCAGCCGGGCGGCGCGATTCGGCTGCAAAACGGCGGGCGGGCTGTCGTCAACGATTCCAGCTTCATCAATAATTCGGCCGATGCCGGCGGCGCGATTGGCATACATAGGACTGCCAACGCGCAAGCAGCCTTGACCGTGCATGACAGCACATTCCTCAAAAACTGGTCCGCCCGAACTGGCGGCGCGATTGATGCCGACTTTGGCGGAGCGACTATCACCGGCAGCAGCTTCATTGAGAATAGCGCCGGGCAGAGCGGTGGCGCGATCAGCCTGCTCAATTATCCGCGCTTCAACGTCTCCAACAGCAGCTTTATCAACAATAGCGCCAGTTGGGGCGGCGGCTCACTGTCGGTTGAAAACGGCGCGCGCGCCACGCTGACACACGTCACGGTATACAGCAGCACCATTTATGGGATTCAACGGCTAGAATCGGGTTTCGGCGCTCAAAGCGCAATCAATCTCCGCAATAGCCTCATCACCGGTGCGCAGTATATGCTGCACTGTAAAGGACCGCTCGCAGAGAACGTTGGCAACCTCATTTCTGGCGGCAGTTGCGAGCCGATGCTCCGCGAAGACCCCATGCTTGAAGAACCTAGCGGCTCGGCACACTACCTCTCGCCACTGCCGGACAGCCCGACGATTAGCGCTGCCGACCCGCGCTTCTGCCTCGAAACCGATCAGCTTGGTCGGCCGCGCGCGATTGTCGGTCCCTGCGATATCGGCGCCATTGAGTCCGTCCCGGTCAGCCGCAGCTTATCCGACTGCGCGGTGACAACCATCCACGTGCTCAACTTCCGCGATGCGCCCAATGGCACGAAGATCGGTCAGGTTCCGCACAATGAGACGTTTGTGCCGACGGCGCGGACGCCACGCTGGTTCGAGGTAGAGCATGAGGGGACGACTGGCTGGATCAGCGCGGATTATGTAGTTTCGCAAGGTGAGTGCGGCTGAAGTTGCGCGAGGAGACAGGGATCTTAACGATAAAGGATGGTAGGGCGGCAGCAATATTGATGCTGCTTTCGCTTGTCTGGTCGTGGTCGCAGATGCCGCAAGTGTCAGCGGCGGAAGACTTCGACAGCTTGTACAGCGCAATCGCAGACGCCAACGCTGGCGGCGAGAGCGCGATTACCTTGACAGAGGACATCACGCTGGGCGGGGCGCTGCCGGCGATCACTGGCAGCATCACGATTGACGGCGGCGGGCGCAGCATCAGCGGGGACGGCAGGTATCGCATCTTCGACATCAATGGCGGGCGGCTAGGGATTAGCGACCTAAGTTTGTTGCAGGGCAGAGCGCCAAACGATGAAGGCGGCGGCGCGATAAGAGGGCGAATGGGGGCGCGGGTCAGAATCGAGCATTCAACGTTTGTGAGCAACAAGGCGGCTAAGGGCGGCGCGATTGCTATGTCGGACGCAGCAAGCGAGCTGATTGTATGGAGCAGCAGGTTCAGGGAGAATTTCGCGGAATCCAGCGCTGGCGGCATTCTAGTTACGGGCGCAAGCGCGACCATCCAGCGAAGCAGCTTTGTGAAGAATTTCGCCATGGGGAGCGCGGGGGCGTTACGCGCGACAGCTGCCCATGTTGATATCAGCAATAGCACATTCAGTGAGAATTGGGCGCAGCATGGCGCCGGCGCTTTGGAGACGCGGACGCGTTCAAGAGTCACGATCACGCATGCCACTTTTTGGAATAACCTGTCAACACAGGGCGTCAGCGATGTTATCGAAAACTCAGACAGCGAGTTATACCTGCGCAACAGCATCATTGCCAGCGACGGCGACGCCGACGACTGCGCCGGCGAGTTAGCGCAATCGATGGGCAATCTTAGCTTGGACGGGAGCAGCGGGACACGGGCTAGCGGCGATCCTATGCTTGGTGAATTGATTGGCACGTCCGCCTATCATTCGCCGCGACATCACAGCCCGGCTTTGAACAATGCCCGGCGGGAATACTGTCTAGAAAGGGACCAGATAGGCGCGCCGCGACCAATCGGAGGAGGATGCGATATCGGCGCGATAGAGTCCAGGTTTGCGCGGCCTGCGCCTGACGCGGTCGTCCCTCCGCCTGCATGCCCATTGCGCGATCAAATCATCGCCGCGAATACCGATGCGCCGACGGGCGGCTGTCCGGCAGGACGGGGCCCGGACACGATCAATTTGGCGCGGGACATCAAACTGTCTTCGCGATTGCCCACAATTACCAGCGATATCACCATCAATGGCAACGGCAACACGATAAGCGGAAACAGGCTCTACCGCATATTCGATGTCGACGGCGGCAAGTTGACGGTCAACAACCTGATCATGACTCGGGGCAGCGCTTCATCATTTGGGGGCGGCGCCATCCGGCTACGAAATGGCGCGCAGGTGACTGTAAACGATTCGAGCTTTGTCGAGAACACCGCATTTGAAGGCGGCGCGATTGCGGTTCATTTCGTCGACAACGACTATGAGTTGATCATTAACGGCAGCAGTTTTGTCAGCAACCAGGCAGTCAGAGACGGGGGCGCCATCGCCCTTGCTAACGCCGGCAAGGTTTCAGTTTCCAACAGCAGTTTCTCCAAGAACTTTGCCGCCCACTCTGGCGGCGCCATTGCGCTGGACAGCTGGATCGAGCTGAATGTCCACAACAGCGCCTTCTTCGATAATCGCGCCGCCCTCGCGGGGAACGTACTATCCTTGTGGTCACGGGCGACCGTTACGCTTACCCATGTAACCATTGCGGGCGGCGGAACGGACAAGACGGACCATGCGATCTACCTTGTTCCCAGTCGAATTCAAGGTATCGCCAATCGTAGCACAGCGCGCCTGCGCAACAGCATCGTCGACGGCATGTCGCTGACCAATGACTGCGACCGATTGATAAGGCAGAATGTCAGCAACCTAATAGCAGACGGCTCCTGTTCACCGAAAGTGAGCGGCGACCCGATGCTTGATGAGCCGGTCGGCGACCCGGCTTATGTGCCGCTGCAAGCTGGCAGCCCGGCGATCAATGCGGCGCATCCGGCTTTCTGTCCGGCGACCGACCAACTCGGCAATCCCCGTCCCCAGGGCGGCGGCTGTGATATCGGCGCCTTTGAATGGTCCGCGGGCGGTGCGGCGCAACAAGACCCCGGCAGTTCCTCGCAGGATCTGTCGACTTGTACCGTGACGACCACCCACGTTCTTAACTTCCGCGATGGGCCGGGCGGCAACGTCATCGGCGCAGTGCCGGAGAATTGGAGCGTGAGCGCGACGGCACTTACGACCGGCTGGTTCCAGGTTGATTATCGCGGCGCGACGGGCTGGATCAGCGCGGATTATGTGGTTTCGCAAGGTGAGTGCGGCTGAAGTTGCGCTTCACCCGAACAAGTAGAAATTGTGGAGGGAATCGGATGGCTGTTCCGCGTACAGTCTGCTTGCTCTATATTGCTTTACTTTCGCTGACGGCAAATCTTACGCCGTTGCCGAAGGCGAGCGCTTCTGATAGTTATGAAGGCCTGTACGCTGATATAGAATCGGCCAACCGCAATGGCAGCGGCAAGATAAGGCTGAGCGCTGACATCATCCTCTCTGCTCCGCTTCCGCCGATCACGGGCGAATTCACAATTGAGGGAGGCGGTCATTCGATCAACGGCGCCAGTAAGTTTCGCATCTTTGATGTCTCTGGCGGGCGGCTAAGCTTCCACAATTTGACCTTGACCGATGGCAGAGCGCCAGAGGGTGAAGACGGCGGCGCGATTCGAGCGCGAGCCGGGGCCGAGGTCAGCGTGCAGCAAGTCACCTTCAGAAACAATACGGCGTATCAAGGCGGCGCGATCGCGGCGAGCGGCGCTGGCGTACAACTAGACGTACGGCAAAGCAGCTTCATTGGCAACAGTTCCGGGGCTTACGCGGCAGCGATATTTGGCTACGGGAGCGTGGTAAACATCACATCGAGCAGCTTTCAGAGGAATTCAGCCCAAGGCGACGGCGGCGCGATCGCCGCGCACGAAGAGGCGAGGATGTCCATTAGCAACAGCACATTTGCCGGCAACTCGGCCAACGTCGGCGGCGCGCTGGAAGTGTTTGCCTCCACGGTAACCGTGATGCATGTGACCATGATGAATAATACAGCGACGCCTGCTGGAGGCAGCGCGATTCATCGAACAGCCGGCGAGATTAGCCTGTACAACAGCATCGTTGGCGGGGCGCCGGGCGGAATCGCATGCGCCAACGGCTTGACCGAAGCCCGCGGCAATTTGAGCCAGGACGGAACTTGCAGCTTGCTGGAAACGCGAGTTGACCCGCTCGTAGGCGAATTGACTGGCGCGCCCGCCTGGTATCCTCTGCTCGATGGCAGCCCGGCGCTGGACGCGGCCGATCCTGAGTATTGCTTAGGTACCGATCAAGTCGGCACTGCGCGACCGCATGGCGGCGGATGTGACATTGGCGCGATCGAATCCACGACCGCGAGATTGGCGCCAACGCCCATAGTTCCGCCTCCACCCTGCCCCTTAGCCAATCAAATTATCGCCGCCAACACTGATGCGCCCTCGGGCGGCTGCCCGGCTGGAAACGGCGCGGACACGATTACGTTGGTCCAGGACGTTACATTGCAGGAAGGCTTGCCGACCGTCACTAGTGTGATCACCATTGAAGGCAAGGGCTTCACCATAAGCGGTGGCGGCCGCAATCGCATCTTTGATATAGAGCGCGGCAAACTCACATTAAGAAATATGACGCTCACTGGCGGCCGAGCCACCTATGGCGCCGCCATCCGACTGCGGGGGAGCGCCCGCGCTACAATTGACCAGGTGACCTTCACCAAAAATACAGCCGACGGGGGCGCGGCTATCGCGTCCATGAGCGCTGACGCCAGCGCGACGGTCAACCAAAGCAGTTTTCTTGACAATCGCGCAAATGAATACGGCGGCGCGATCAATGTTACGCGGGGAAGCGTCACGATAATCAATAGCAGCTTCTCAGGTAATCGAGCCGGTTCCTTCGGCGGCGCGCTGCACACCGAATACGGCAATATTATCGTGAGCGATAGCACGTTCATAGACAATTCAGCCATTGGCGGCGGCGTCTTAAACGCCCATTTCGGCACAGCCACACTGACGCACGTGACCATGCTAAACAACCTGGCAACACAATCTAACGGCAATGCCATAGACAATAAAGGAAGCGCAATCTATCTGTACAACAGCATCGTTGGCGGTGGCGGAGAGGCGGAGGATTGCAGCGGAGGATTGACGCAGGCAAGAGGAAATCTCAGCGAAGACGGGACTTGCATTACGACAGGACTCTTCGGCGATCCTATGCTGGGCGACTCAACCGGCCAGCCAGTCTGGCGTCCGCCGCTAGATGGCAGCCCGGCGATTGATGCCGCGGATCCAGCCTTTTGCTCGGAGACCGATCAAATCGGTACGCCGCGGCCGCAGGGCGGCGGCTGTGATATCGGCGCGATTGAATCGACGACGGCCCGCCCGCCAGAGCCAGATACCGCCGTACCTGTCTGCGGTCTGTACGATCAGATAATCGCAGCCAATACCGACCGACCCTCCGGCGCCTGCCCGGCCGGAAACGGCGCGGACACCATTTCCTTGGGTGAAGATATAACTTTGACCCGGCCGCTTCCCGTGATTAGCAGCGGGCTCAGAATAGAAGGCAACGGACACGTGATAAGCGGCGACGGGCGTTTTCGCATCTTTGTCGTCAAAGGCGCCTGGCTGCAGATCGTGGACCTTACTTTGACCGAGGGCAGTAACCCACGGGGGAATGGCGGCGCTATCGAATTGCTGGATTATGCGTCAGTCGCGATTCGGAATAGTAAGTTTATCGAGAACTCAGCGGAGAACGGCGGCGCGATTACAATGTTTGGCCGCGACAGCAAACTGACGGTTTTCGACAGCAGCTTCATCGAGAATAAGGCCTTCGACACGTACAACATCGGCGGCTGGGGCGGGGCCATCGACATGCGTATAGGCCAACTCAATATCACAGGCAGCAGCTTTGAGAGCAACCAGGCTGGCCGGGGCGGCGCCATCGGCACCGGCGGCAACGGCGACGTTAATATCGCCAACAGCACCTTTAGCGGAAATAGCGCCACGAGCTGGGGCGGCGTATTGGCGGCCGGCTATCCCCGAACCATCTTGACGCATGTCACTATGGCGAACAACGTGGCGGCGGACGACCACGAGTACGGCGCTGGCCATGCGCTGTGGGTGTACGGAAACAATAGCGGGTTCTATTTGCGCAACAGCATCATCTCCGGCGACAAGCTCGACGAGAATTGCATCGGCAGGATTACGCAGAGCGTGGGCAATGTGGTATTGGACAGTTCCTGCGCGTCCAGCACGAGCGGCGACGCTTTGCTGGGACAGTTGACTGGAGCGCCGGCTTGGCATTTGCCGCAGGCCAGCAGCCCGGCCATTGACGCCGCAGACCCGCGATACTGCCTGGCGACCGACCAAGCCGGAACGCGTCGACCGCAGGGCAGCGGCTGCGATATCGGCGCTATTGAAACCGCCCCGGTTCGGGCGTCCCTGTCCGATTGCCGCGTGACGACGACGCACGCGCTCAACTTCCGCGATGGCCCGGGCGGCGGGCGTATCGGCCTCGTGCCGGAGAACGCGACCGTGACGGCGATGGCGCAGACGCCGGGCTGGTTCCAGGTTGAGCACGAGGGCGCTTCGGGCTGGATCAGCGCGGATTATGTGGTGGCAGTGGGCAGTTGCGGCTGAGACCGTAGCTTGAGACTCGCGGAGGTAGCTCAATGGAATCAGGAACCTACAGACGGCGCTTGTCGCTGCTTTTGGTAGTGGCGCTTTTCAGCGTTATCACCGCGACGACACAAGTGGTCGCTTCTACTTGCTCGCTGGCGGATCACATCCGCTCGGCTAATATCAATACCTCGGTGGGCGGCTGCCCACAGGGTACAAGCCACGACATTATCACGCTTAGTGAAGACATCACGCTGAGTGAGGCGCTGCCGCCGATAACGGGTTCGATCACGATCGAGGGCAACGGGCACAGCATCAGCGGCGACGATCAGTATCGCATTTTTGATGTCAGCGGCGGGCGGCTTACGCTCAGGAATCTGACGCTGACAGACGGTAAGGCGGATAGCGGCGGCGCGATACGACTGCGGAATGGCGCCCAGGTCGCGATTGAGCGCTCCACCTTCCGCGCCAATTCTGCGACGCATGGCGGCGCCATCGCGACTTCCGGCGGCAGCGACAGGCTGAATATCAGCGACAGCAGTTTTACTGGCAACATCGCCGAGCAGAGCGCGGGCACCATCTATGCCAATGGCGGCATCGTCAACATTACAGGCGGCAGCTTCATCAAGAATTGCGCTCAATTCGCATTTTACACCAACTACAACGGCCAATATTCGGTGCAGCGTTCCGTCGACGCCGACGGCTGTCATCGTGTCACATATTTCGGATCTGCGATCACTGCCGAGGTACAAGCGCATGTCGACGGCGGCGCTATCCGGCTGCGGCATGGCGCCCGAGTCAGCGTGGAGGGTTCTAGCTTCAGCGATAATTCGGCCACATACGGCGGCGCCATCTCATCTGCCAGCAAGAACATTCGGCTGACTGTCAATAACAGCAGTTTCATCGGCAATCGCGCAAGTGGCGGCGGCGGCGCCATCGCGGCTTTCTGGCAGGGTGGAGGGCGCGTATCCGTCAACAGCAGCAGCTTCGTCAAGAACGCCACCGTGGATGGCGACGGCGGAGCGATCGCGGTCAAAGACGGCGTCTTTGACATCTCCAACAGCACTTTTAGCGAAAATTTTTCTGGCTTTGACGGAGGCGCCATAAAAGTCGATGCGAATGGCGCAGCCAGCATCACCCATGCGACTTTGGTTGAAAACAGATCTTGGAATACTGGCGCCAAGGCGATAAGCAAGACTGGCGGGAAAGTCTATTTGCGCAACAGCATCGTCGCCAGCAGCGGGAGGGGCGAAGATTGCGTCGGCGTATGGGATCAGAACAGCGGCAACCTCAGCCCGGACGGGACTTGCGCGGACAGACCAAGCGACGACCCGCGGCTGGGCGAGTTAACTGGCTCTCTCGCTTATTATCCCCTGCGAGACCGCAGCCCGGCGATTGACTACGCGGATCCGGAGTTTTGTCTGGAAACCGATCAACTAGGCAGGCCGCGGCCGCAAGGCGGAGGCTGCGATATCGGCGCGATTGAAGCGAGGGGCGCCATCGCGGCTGAGCCAACGCCCGTTCCCCCCCTGGTCTGCAGCTTGGCCGAACAGATCGTCGCCGCCAACCGCGACCGGCCCGCAGGCGGCTGCCCGGCTGGCAGTGGAGTCGATACCATAGTCTTGGATAAGGACATCACACTTTTCGAAGCGCTGCCGGCGATCACCAGCCAAATCGTCATAGAGGGCAACGGGCACAGCATCAGCGGAGACCGGAATTTCCGCATCTTTGAAGTCGATGGCGGCATTTTGACGGTCAAAAACTTGACGATGATGGATGGCAGAGGCTGGAGCGACAATGGCGGCGCTATCAGACTGCTGAATGGCGGTCGGGCTACCGTCAGCGACTCGCGCTTCATCAATAATAGCGCGGCGAACGGCGGGGCGGTCTCCATCGGTTTGGTAGGGACAGACAACTCTTGGCTAAAGGTAACTGACAGCCACTTTGAGAGTAATAGCAGCGGCGCAATCTTCGCCGGCAGTGGCTCCATCTCGGTCCGCAACAGCAGCTTCGTCAGCAATGGTGGCAGGAGCAGCAGCGCGATCGGCGTGATAAATCCTTTCACCCGGCTTGACGTCGTCAACAGCAGCTTCATCAATAATCGTGGCGGAGCAATTTCAATGGACAATGGCGTCACAGCCACGCTCACTCACGTTACGATGTTCGGTACTGGGTCGGCGAATGAAATAATGGTCGAAGGCCGTTTCTCTTCCGCCAGCAGCGTGAATTTGCGCAACAGCATCATTATCGGCAAATTGAGTTCAGAGTTCTGCGATAATATGAGACAGAACGTCAGCAATCTGATTGAAGACGGCTCCTGTTCGCCAAGGTTGAGCGGCGACCCCATGCTGGAGGAAGCGACCGACTCAGCCGCCTATCTTGAACCCTTGCCGGGCAGCCCGGCCATTAACGCCGCAGACCCGAGATATTGCCTGGCGACCGACCAAGTCAGCACGCCACGTCCGCAGGGCGGCGGTTGCGATATCGGCGCTATTGAATGGTCAGCCGGTGTCGCGGCGCAACAAGGCGAAGGCACCTCAACGCGGGATCTGTCGTCTTGCCGCGTGACGACGACGCACGCGCTCAACTTCCGCGCTGGACCCGGCGGCGGGCGTATCGGATTGGTACCGCAAGGCGCTGAGTTGCCAGTTGCGGGGAAGGCGCCGGGCTGGTTCCAGGTCGAGTATCGCGGTACGTCCGGCTGGATCAGCGCGGATTATGTGACCATGCAGGGGGAATGTGAATAGGTCAGCCTCGGACTCTACTCCAGCCCGATAGAGACAAACTTCTGATCCATGTACTCGTACAAGCCTTCTTGCGAGCCTTCGCGGCCGAATCCGCTGGTCTTGGCGCCGCCGAAGGGCGCTTCCGCAGTGGCCGGCACCATGTCATTAACGCCGACAATGCCGAACTCCAGCCCCTCATAAACGCGGGTCGCTAGCGAAAGATCCTTGGTCATGACGTAGCCGGCCAAGCCGAAGGGACTGTCATTGGCCAGCCGCAGCGCTTCATCGACCGTAGCAAACGTGCTGACGGCCATGACCGGCCCGAAGACTTCGTCGCAGCCGATTTGCATATCTGAGGTCACATCGGTCAGGACGGTCGGCTGATAGAAATAGCCCTTTTCGATGTCGGGGCGTCCGCCGCCGGCTACCACGGCCGCGCGTTTGGAGACGGCATCGGCCACGAATTGCTCAACTTTGTCGCGCCCGGCCCGGCTGACCATCGGTCCGTTGGTGACGGCTTCATTCATACCGTCGCCGACCACCAGCCTCTCCGTTTCGGTTTTGACGGCGTCGAGAAAATCTTCCAGCGCCGGCTGCTCGATGTAGAAGCGCGTCGGCGAGATGCAGACCTGGCCGTTGTTGCGGAATTTCGCCAACACGCCTTGGGCCGCGGCCCACTCCATATCGGCATCGGCGAAGACCAGAACGGGCGCGCTGCCGCCCAATTCCATACCGAGCTTCTTGATGCCGTCAGCAGCTTGTCGCATCAAGATCTGGCCGACGCGCTGCGAGCCGGTGAAGCTGACTTTGCGCACGCGCGGGTCGCGCATGATCGCCTCGCCCATGATCTGCGGATCGCCGTTGATCAAGTTGACCACGCCGGCCGGCATGCCCGCTTCCTGCATTACGTTGACAAGCGCCATGGCGCTCATGGGCGTCAGTTCGCTGGGCCGCCCGACGATGGTGCAGCCGGCGGCCAGGGCGCCCGCCCACTTGCGCGCCAACAAATAAGCCGGGAAGTTCCAGGCGGTTATGGTGGCCACGACGCCGACTGGCTGCGGAATGACGAGCAGGCGTTTGCCCGCTTTGCGCGCCGGGATGGTGCGGCCATAGGCGCGTTTGCCCTCTTCGGCAAACCAGTCGAAAAGATCGGCACAGGCGCCCCATTCGCCGCGGGCCTCGCCGATGGGCTTGCCGCACTCGGCGGTCATTATCGGGGCCAGTTCATCCGCCCGGCTACGCAGGGCATCGGCGATATCGCGCAAGATGGCGCCGCGCTCGTAAGCCGTCAGCGCTTGCCAAGCTGGGAGAGCGTCCTGGGCCGCTGCGATGGCCTTGGTCGCATCTTCAGCGTCGCCGTAGGGTACATCCGCGATCGTCTTTTCGCTGGCCGGGTTGACCACTTGCCACTGGCCGCCATCGGCCGCGTCAAGCCATTGACCGTCAATTAGCATCTTGTATTGCATAAGCGACCTGCCCCCTTTCCTGCGTCGGTCGAAACTGCCAATTTCAGCTGCGCCTGCCAGGCTTCACCACAAGCGAACTCCCCGAATCCGGGCAGCTAAACGGTTGCGAACAACGCAACTTCGTTGAGGCATGTTGTGGGTCGCTCGCTATTTGTCGGCATCGGCGCGGCGCCTCAGCTTGGCATCGTAACCCAGCCGCGTCGACAGGGCGTCCGCCGTATCTTTGACGACCGAGCCAAATTCGTCGATGCGCTCGAGGGTGACGCGGCCGGCGGGACCGCTGATGCCGATGGCGCCGACCAAGGCGCCGCGGTGGTCATAGACGGGCGCCGCCACACAGCGCACACCGTAATTGTATTCTTCGTCATCGATGGCGTAGCCGCGCCCCCCAGTCTGCGTCAGCTGCGCCTCCAGAGTCGAGCGGTCGGTGACGGTGCGGTGGGTGAAGGGCTTCATTTCATCGGGCATGCCGCCATCGCCAAAGGCGAGCATCACCTTGCCCAGCGCGGTGCAATGCAGCGGCGAGAGCGTGCCGATCTCGGATTCCACGCGCAGGGCGGCTGTTGATTCGACCTGGTCGATGTAGAGCGCCTGGCGCTGCGCCAAGATGGCCAGGTGAGCGCACTCGCCGGTTTTGTCCACCAGTTCGTGCAGGTAGGGCCGCGCGTGATCACGCAGAGTGATTCGATTCAGCAGATGCTGGCCGAGGGTCAGTAGCTGAGGGCCCAGGGTATAGCGCGAGCTGTACTCGTCTTGCTCGACGAAGCCATAATTGGCCAAGGTGTGCAATAGGCGGGACGCGCTGCTCTTGTCGATCGACAATTGATTGGCGACTTCCGTGGTTCCCATGCCGTTGCGCGAATGCTCCAGCAGATTCAGAATCTTCAAGCCTCTTGCCAGCGATTGTATCTCAGCCATGCCTGTAATCTCTCAATATGCAACTTCATCCGCATAATAATTAACAGATGTTGCGTAGATGGTGAACCCTGACGATATAGTTGACAATTATAGAACAGTGTTGTATTTTTGGCAACATGTACAAGATTCTGCTTGTCTTTTTAGTGAATATGCGCTAATTTCATAAGTGTAGTCAGGAGGTGACTATGAGCAGACTTTCAGTAATTCGCCTCGCCAGCTTAGCCTCTCATATGGAGAAATGATGATGATGAACAGACGCTTGATCTTGGCTGTACTTTTTGTTCTGGTGGCAGCGCTCGCTGTCACGCCCGCCCTGGCGCAGGACGACTTAATGGGAGACTTTACCGTATCCCATTACTTCGGCGGCTTCGGTGGTGAATTCATAGACGGCATCGTCGATGACTTTATCGCCGCCAACCCGGGTTTGATGCATGCCGCGAGCCCGGTGGACCACGAGCAATTCAAGACTTCAATCCTGGTGCAATTGGCCGGTGGCAACCCGCCGGATACCTTTAGCTATTGGGCCGGCGCTCGCATTCAGTTCGTGGTTGACGGCGGCCGCTTGCAGCCTATCGATGATGTTTGGGAAGCGAACGACATGGATTCGCAATTCCCGCAGGCAGTCATCGACAACGCCGCCACTTATGATATGCACCGTTACGCCGTGCCTTTGACCCTGCACTGGGTCGGCATGTTTTACAACGTTGCGCTCTTTGAAGAGGTGGGCGCGATGGTTCCGACGACCTGGGACGAGTTGGTCGATGTCGCCGAGAAATTCAAGGCGGCGGATATCCCGGCGTTCGCGCTCGGCTCGATCAACCGCTGGCCCGGCCAGTTCTGGTTCGACATGATCTTGCTGCGGACGGCTGGAAATGATTATCGCAACCAGCTGATGAGCGGCGAAGCGTCATACACCGATCCGGAAGTCGCGCGCGCCTTCGGCTTGTGGAAAGAACTGGTCGACGCCGGTTACTTCTATCCCGACGCCAACGCCTATGACTGGGACGAAGCAGCCAACCAAGTCGCCAATGGCGAAGCGGCCATGACTTTGATGGGTACCTGGATCGGCGGTTTGTACGCCGGCAACGAGATGGTAGCGGGCGAAGACTTCGATTACTTCTCCTTCCCCACCATCGACGAAGACACGCCGCGCGCTTCGCTGGGGCCGATCGACACCTTCGTCGTCTCGGCTGACGCAGCCAATGCTGACGCCGCCAAAGCCTTCCTGGTTCACCTGACCAGTCCGGATGTCCAGGCTGAATTCGCCTTGGGCGCCGGCAATTTGGCGCCGAGCCTGATGGTCGATACGGGCATATACAACGATGTGGTAGCGCGCATCGCCGGCGAGATCGCCAATGACCCGGTCTTCGCCTTCAACTACGACCTGGCCACGCCGCCGCCGGTCGCGGAAGTCGGCTTGAGTTCCTTCTCGGAGTTCATGGCCAATCCGGACGACTACGAAGCCATGCTGGAGCGCGTGCAGGCTGACGCCGCGGCTGAATTCGCCGGCATGGAGTAGGGAGTTGCGCGCCGATCACGATTGATCGGATAATCTGTAGGGGCGATTCTGTGAATCGCCCAGCGACACGCGGTTAATGTTTTCGGGCGACACACAGTGTCGCCCCTACGTTTATCGTTGGAGTGAGATTCGAACCTAGGGGAGCAGCCATGCTAAGACGCCACCCCTGGATCATACCGGCCAGTTTCCTCGCCTTGCCGCTGCTGGTATATGGCGCCTTCGTCATCCTGCCCACGCTGAACTCGCTCTACTATTCCTTCACGGACTGGGTCGGTTACGGCGCGGACCTCAATTTCATTGGCACGGCCAATTTCGAGAAAATCTTCACCGACCGCCTCTTCGGCAATGCCATCAAGAATACGGCAATCTGGCTGGCGTTGGCGATGACCGCGCCTACCCTGCTGGGCCTGTCGCTGGCGCTGGCGCTGCAAGGCAAACGGCGAATCAACACGCTGTATAAATCGCTCTTCTATCTGCCGATCTGTCTGTCGCCCATCATCATCGGCATCATCTGGGTTTGGCTGTATAGCCCGAAGCTGGGCATCGTCAACATCTTCTTGCGCGCAGTCGGGCTGGATCAGTTCGCCACGGCCTGGCTGGCCAACCCGCACACGGCGCTGGTCGCGGTGTTTGTGGCCTGGGCCTGGCAGCAGACCGGCTTGAACATGGTCATCTTTTTGGCAGGCTTGACCTCGGTGCCTACTCCGCTGGTGGAAGCGGCCAAAGTGGACGGCGCCAGCGCCTGGCAGACCTTGTTCAAAGTCATCATCCCCATGCTGCGCCCGGCGACTGTGGTGGTGCTGGCGCTGACCGCCATCAGCGCGCTAAAGAGCTTTGAAATCATCTGGGTGATGACCATGGGCGGCCCCTTCAACAAGTCGGACACGCTGGCGGTGTTTATGTACAGCGAGAGCTTCCGCAAGTTCAAGATGGGTTACGGCAGTTCAGCAGCAGTGATTCTGTTTCTGATGACGCTGGTGATAATCGTGCTTTATTTCCGCTTCGCCTCTGCCGCTGAGGAACTGTATGAGTGACGGTGCGCCCCCCATCCCCCGGCCCCTTCCCCCACTGGGGAGGGAAGGGGAGAATGTTACCCGAGCCAACTGGAGAAAGTGGCTGAGTAACGCCCTGCTCTACTTCGCGCTGACGATTTTGCTGATTCTGTTCATGGTGCCGGTTTATGGCGCCATCGTGACCGCTTTCAAGTCGCAGGCAGAGGTCGCGGCGGGCGGTTACTGGACGCCGCCGGCCCGCTTGACATCGGCGAACTTCGACCGGGTGATGGACCCGGAAGACGGCAACCTGGGCTTGTACCTGCAAAATTCGGCCTTGTTGACGATTCCGGCGTCGCTCTTTTCGATCGCCTTGGGGACGCTGGCGGGTTATGCGCTGGGCAAGTACCGCTTTCGCTTCGACGGGCTGCTGTTCATCTTCATCGTGGCGGGCATGTTCCTGCCGCCGCAGATCGCGCTGATACCGGTGTTTCGGCTGATGAACGACATCGGCCTCTACGACACGCTCTACGCCGTCATCATCATCCACACCGCCTTTGGCATCCCCATCTGCACGCTGGTCATGCGCAACTTTTTCCAGGTGGTGCCGAACGCCCTGCGGGAAGCGGCGCTGATCGATGGCGCCAACGAATACAGCATCTTCATCCGCATCATGCTGCCGCTGACGCTGCCGGCGCTGGCGGTGTTGGCGACCTTGCAATTCACCTGGATCTGGAACGACTTCCTCTGGCCCTTCATCTTGACGCAGCGGGCCGAGAGCCGCACGGTGATGGTGGGGATTCTGAATTTGACCGGGCAGTACACGGTCGATTGGGGCGGTCAGGCTGCGGCGAGTTTGATCGGGTCGCTGCCGACGTTGTTCATCTTTGTGTTCTTCCAGCGCTACTTCATCAAGGGCTTGACGCTGGGCGCGGTGAAGGGCTAGGGAGTTTCAATACCCTGTTTCCTTGATCAGTAAAGCTACCTTACTGATTTATCGCCTTTTGTGCCCGTTTGGGCAGTGACCAAAAACGACCTTCGTCTATAATTCCATAGGAAGGTTGCGGTTTCGGCGCAGCAGTTTTTGGTTGATCACTGTCGTTGCCAGAGCTAGTTTGCTTGTCCGCCGGTTGCTGGGGTAGGTTCCCGTTTTGATTTTTTTCAGACATTCGTATCTCCCGAGGAAACTATGACTGAAAATAACACATATCTAAGTTACCAGAAACTAAGCGTATTAGAATTATTAAAAGCCCATACACAGTCTCAGAAAGATGCTATCAAGACTTTGGAAACAAAAGCTCAACATAACTTTACTGTCATCAACATTATAGCCGCAATTGTAGCGGCGCTCAACCTTGAGTTAGGAGGGTAGTGTATCGAATTCGGTTGAAATTCATACGAGCCGATATGGGTTAAGCACACGCGCGACAGTAGCGATTAAACCTGTCCTCGAGTGAAATGCGCCTTTGGGGCGGAAAAGCCGTCTCAACATTCGATTGACCCGTTCCAAGAGGCTGGTCGTTCGTAAAGCCGAGCGCGGCCACTTAGGGTATCGCTGCAGTACCCGGAAAAAGGCAATGGTCTCCTGCCAATCTCGTTGCAGCGTGGCGACTAAATCAGATTGTGTTTCGGCATAAGTCCGACAGAAAGCATCCCTTAATTCTGTTGCTTCTCGACTGTCTTTCGCCTCAAAGATGGCGCGAATGGGTTGCAGGATGCGCTGTTTGAATTGACGGGCTTGTCCGCTGGGCAAGGCATCGGGGACTTGAATGCTCTGCCAGAGATTGCGCAGCTTGTGGAAGGCGCAACGTTGATGTGGTACATGAGGGTGCAGATAGTTCAGCGCGGCAATCAAGCCCTTGCTGCCGTCATGAATGAAGTGTTCCAGCCCCCGTTGGCGATATAGCTTGCGCGCCGCCAAGTCGGATAAGAGGCCTTCCCAAGCCTGGCGACTTTCATCCTCAGCCAACTGCCAGCCCACAATGCCCCAGCGCCGGTTTTGCGGATACAGTCCCAAAGCCACCAGGACACAGACTTTGCGCCGCGCTTTGACCGAGCGTTGGCGTTGGCGACTGTCGACTTTGCTCTGACCGGTATCCTCGAGCAAGGTCAGCCAAATGGCGTCCAGCATGACCACTGGCGGGCAACTGGTCAAGGGCATCGCTGGCGGCATCCGCACCGCTTGCGCCTCCCGATTCAAAGTCCGCAAGCCCATTTGAGTGCCACACTGCTCGCCGATTTCCGCCTGCATTTGCCGCAAACTCAAGCCTAAATCCGCCCAGCGCCCAATGCGATCACAGACATCATCCCAAATTTGTTGATAGGGCTTGAGGATGGAAAAGGGTATCTTGACACTGCCATTACATTGACAGCGCACACGCGGCAGCCAGACCTGCAACACCCCATAATCCGTCACTAATTGACGCCGACGCCGTCCATTGCGCACAAAATCACTAGCCTGCTGACTGCCGCAGACTTGACAGGTCGCTTGACTTTGACGCGATACCTGCGAGCGCCTTTGGTAGGCTTGGCGATACAACCGGGCGGTGACTTCCCGCTCCAGTTGAGATTCAATCATTTGAGACGCGGTCGCGGCCAGTTTGGCTCTCAGGCCCGCCAAAAAAGATTTGAAACCATATCCTGGCTGCGTTATCCTAGTGTACATGACGTGGCTCCTGTTCTTTTGCTTTGCTAGGACAACTAGCATGAATCGGAGTTCACGTCATTTCTATTTCAACCGAATTCGATACACTACCGTTAGGAGAAACCAGAGCAATCGCACCAAGAAATGAAAGGTGAATAGAATGGGTTCATCAATACGGATGAGGAGAGCCCGAGATGAGCCCAAGTGGCATAGCGGAGGCCTTTGCCAGTTTAGAAGATCCGCGTCGCGAACATGGTCAATTACACCCGTTGCTGGATATCATCATCATCGCGATCTGCGCGGTGATCAGCGGCGCCGAGACCTGGGTGGACATTGTTGATTTTGGCGAGGATAAAGAGGAATGGTTAAGGGGATTTTTAGAGTTGCCTAACGGTATTCCTTCGCACGATACATTTGCCCGCGTCTTCCAACTATTAGACCCTCAGCAGGTACAGTTGTGCTACCAAGATTGGATTAGCAGCATCAAGCCAGTATTAGCTGAAGGCGATATTGTGGCAATAGACGGCAAGACGATGCGGCGCAGCCATGATCGTAGGCAAGGAAAGAGCGCCTTGCATCTGTTGCATGCCTGGTCAGTGGAAGCCGGCTTGGTCTTGGGCAAGCGCGCTGTGGACGCGAAAAGCAATGAGATACCTGAAATTCCCGAATTGCTGAAATTGCTGTATTTGAAAGGCTGTATCGTGACTTTGGACGCGATGGGCTGTCAGAAAGACATCGTGAAGTCTATTGTTAGCGAGCACGGAGCGGATTATGTCATAGCCTTAAAGGAAAATCAGGGCAGTTTGTACGATGCAGCCCAGTCCCTTTTCGCTTATGCGGATGACCGCCATCCGCGCTTGATAGGTCAATATAGTCACAACGAAGAAATCAGCAAGCCGCGTGGTCGTGTCGAGCGCCGGGTCTGTGAAGTGATGACCGATGCCGCTGTCTTGAATGACTTAAGCCAGCAAGAAGGCTGGACGCGCTTGCAGTCGCTAGTCCGCGTCCAACATGCCCAATTACTGGATGGGCAGTGGCAAAACACGCAGACGCGCTATTTTATCTCCTCTTTACAAGGGAAGGATGCCAATCAACTCCAGCGAATAATTCGTTCGCACTGGCACATTGAAAATAAACTCCATCGGGTCTTGGATGTGACCTTTCGGCAAGACGACAGCCGTATTCGTGTAGGACACAGCCCAGAAAATTTCGCTGTGCTACAGCATATCGCCTTGGCTTTGCTCAAAAAACACCCCAAAAAAATCAGCCTGCGGCGCAAGCGATTACAGTCAGCGCGGAACGATAAGCTTCGATGGCAAATCCTCAAAGCATTTTCCGAATAGTGGTGCGATTGCTCTGAGGAGAAACCGACAGAATACAACAAATGATAAATGAGCGACCGTTACTCATTTTGATCTTTATCGGGTATGTAGTGGTTGTGTGCTTGTCAATTAGAGCACTCGTGCTTCGAAAGCAAGGAACAGTACCCATGACAGTAGCATTGAAAAACGCTCAAGATTGGTCAAGCTGCGATCTAGAACATCACTACGATATTTTGACTAAGTCTTATGTGCAAATCTATGAACACAATGAAGAAATTGTTGAATTGAAAGGACGCAGGGTTCAATGGGCACATACGCTAATAGCCATAATCATCGGTTTGATCGTTTTGGAGGCGACTGGCTTATGGCCCCAAATCGCCAACTTGGTAGAAAATGCTATAAATTCTCTCCGAAGCTAAGGCGAGTAGATTTTGGACAACTCAACCTCAAGTAAACTCATCAAGTCATCATTCCTATTTATCAAGTTTCTCGACAGGTTTCGAAATTTTGCCTCTTAAATGAGTTTCAAAGGAAGGGTTTGGCTTCGGAAGCGGTTCAATGCTTTTCTCCAAATCTGGATAGGTTTCACTGAATTTTTCGATTCCATACGAAGGTTCTGGCTTCGGCGTCGGTTCAACGGCTTTAAGCTTTGGAGTTGTGTTTTCATTACTTGTGCCGGTTTGGCTTTCAGATGATGCCTGAGACTGATTTCCGCTTTGATTTTGATTGTCTTCTGACATATTTCCCTCGCAGGAACTATACAATCTTCCGAAACGAATATACACGTGAAATACCACTACATCAAATCCCGCTGCGACTTGCCGTCGGTAGATTTATACCGCTCCGCCCGCCGATGCGTACCATGCTGCGGCGGCATATCCACGCCGTCCCCGCCCAGCAAATCGCGTATCGACAAGATTTGCAGCTTGCGATACTGCCTATTCCAAAACTCCGATTCATAATAGCCAGCCGCCAGCGCCTCTTTGAGCATGGCGCTCGTCGGTAATGCCAGCGTGATGAAGACGCCGATGGCCCCCTTCTCGCGCTCGACCGTTCCTTTCAAGTCACGGATATCGCCGGATTTCACCGCTCCCGACTTGACCTGCGCGATGACCTTCTTCACCTTCGCCTTGCCCTTCTCGCTCGGTTCGAAGAAGTTGATAACGCCGTCAATACCCTTGTCGCTGCCTTTTTTGCCGCGCCGCGAGCCTGCCTGCCCGCCGACCGGCTTAGCGCCCACCAGCGACAGCGCCCACCACTCGAACTGATAACGGCCTTCGTTATCCGAATCTTGCGCCAGTTCACGCGCCGCGTCGACTGTGGTTGGCTCGCCGATAACTTCATAATCGCGGCCTGAGACCAACTCAAACATATCCTGCAAACGATACTTTTGCAGGGCAATACTGAGATGAGTGATGTCGATGCCGATCCACTGGCGATTGAGTTTGTGGGCGGCGGCGATGGCCGTGCCACAGCCGCAAAAGGGATCAAGCACGATATCGCCTTCGTTTGACGAGGCGCGAATGATGCGCTCCAGCAGTGCTTCGGGCTTCTGGGTCGGGTATTTTAAGTTCTCCGCAGCATCCCCTTGCAACGGTGGTATGTCCGTCCAAATATCTCCAAGAGGCTTTCCCTTTTGCTCATCAAGATACCGCTTCTGTCTGGGTACGTTGCCAGGTTTCGTTTGTACGACAATTCCGTCTTCATAAGCTTGTTGCATTCGCTCTTTCGTCCAGCGCCATACTCTCGTAATTCCCAGAAACTCATACGTCAAGTTAGGTCTATCACGATTGGGATTGACCAGACTCGTCAGGCTATATCTTCTTCCATCTTCATCGACGTCCGAATATTGCTCCAAAGTCTTTTCGTCCAAATCGTCCATGTCATACGGGACGAACATTTCATCCGCATTCCAGCGCGCTTTTTGCGACTTTTGGTAAGCCAGGATAATGTCATGATTCGTTGGTAGACGACGACTTGCCAAACCCTTGGAAGGCGCTCGTTGCCAAATGATTTCGTTGCGAAAGTTCTCCACACCGAAAATAGCATCAAGTACAATTTTCAAATAATGGCTCGCGGTCGGGTCGCAGTGCAGATACAAACTGCCGGTCGATTTCAGTACCCGTCGCAATTCCACCAGTCGCGCCGTCATCATGACCAGGTAAGCCATCATCTGGTTGCGATCGATTAGGTTCAGCAAGGCTTCAATGGCGGTCGATACTTTCTCAGGCGCGAACGTAATCAGGTCGCGGTAGGTGTCCTCGGCGGTTTCGCCCCAATGCCAGGTGTCCTCGAAGGCGGTGATTTGCGCTTCGCTGTCAACGCCGCTCTCGGATTTGAAGAGCACGTTGTAATTGCGGTTGCTATTGAAGGGCGGGTCGAGGTAAATCAGGTTGACGCAGGCGTCAGGGAAGTATTCTCGGTTGCGCAGAATCTCGAGATTATCCCCGTAGTAGAGTCGGTTATTCACGAAGCGTTCCTTACTGTCTAACTCGCCCGCATCTGACGCGCCAGCACACCGCTGACCAGCCGAATCAGCGCATAGGGCAGCAGCACCGGCAGCGCCAGCTCAATCGCGATCGTCATGACCAGCGCCAGCCCCAGCCGCAAATTGGCGGCGGCCATGGCCGCTTCCGAGGCCTCGCGCGCCAGGTCCAGCGCTGCTGACAGGGACTGCAGGTTCAACTGCTGCAGCATGTTGATCAGGATGAAATAGAAGGCCACCCAGGCGATGGATGAGGTAATGGCGATGGCGCGGAAGGGCACAAAAGCGCCGATGCCAACACCCACCATGCCGACCATCAGCGGCTCCAGCACCAGGCGCAGCAGCGCGGTGATCGTCATGGCGACGATCAGCAGGTAGGTGGCGGGTCCTGATTCGCGCAAGGGGAATAGGCCAGCGTAGTGCATGATAATCAGCGGCGGGCCGAAGATGGCCGCGCCCTGCACGATCAAGATCAAGTCGTCCATTTTGCGCCAGATGGCCGAAGCTACCTTGCCCAGAAAGATTTGCTCCAGCGACATGGGCGTGGACATCAGCAGGTGCATGGTGTTGTTGCGTATCTCGTCCGCCATCACCGCGGCTGCATTGGCGGCGATGGAAAACAGGGCGCGCAGATAGAAGATGATGCCGACCGGTATCACCAGCACCGACACCACGATAACAGTGGTGGCCAGGTCGGTGACAAAGGGGAATACGATGCCGATCAGCAGCGCGACCAGCCAGAAGCCGCAGATATAGAATATGGGTTCAAATTCGGGCGGCAGCGTGCGCCAGTACAGGCCCAAATGGCGGCGGACGATGGGGTTGGTGGCGCGGGCCCAATAGGGCAGCGTATCCATCGGCGAGCGGTCGTCGACGGCGATGGATTCGGCGTTGCTGCTCTGCGATGTGGCGCGGACGCTCATGCTAAGCTCACGGCTTCAGGGAAATGTGACGCCGCGATAAATCTCCGACATCGGCAGCGCGCAGCCCAGAGCTTCCAGGTAGACGACATCCTGCAGGTCAACAAAGGTCTGCCATAGCCAGCGCTCGTCCATGCGCGTATGCAGGTCGACGGAGACACGGTGTTGATCGACGATGAGATAGGCTTGCACAGTCGGAATCGAACTATAGAATTCTCGCTTGCTATCGCGGTCATAAGACCGGGTAGAGGGCGACGTGACTTCGACCATCAAGATGGGATTGAGCAAGGTGGTGTTGTTATCTTCGAGCAGCGGCCCCCCGCGGACGGCGCTCAGATCCGGGTAGACATAGCGCGTAGGGCTGACCTTGACGCGCATATCGCTGTTGCGCAGCGAATACTCTGAGTCATACAGTAAATTGAACAATGTACCCGCGATATTGAGTTTAATCGCGCTATGATTATTTGTGCCGCCGGTCATGTCAAAGAGATCTCCATCAATGTACTCGTAGCGGCGTTCGTTCTCCACCGCTTCGATGGCGAAGTATTCTTCTACGGTCAGTGTCGCGGGAATGGGCTTGGCAATCATGGCGTTCCTCATGCGCTCTCATAGACATTCTAGCATGGCTGCGGCCTATTCTCCACGTTCATGGCAATACCGCGCATCGCGTAACCCCGCCGTAATTCTTGGGAATACGTGCCCAGCGCGGCGACTATGTGTTAGATTTGTTAGGCAGCTTCCTATGTCTTGAGCGAATTATGCGCGTAGCCATTATCACCGAGACATTTTTGCCCAAGGTCGACGGCATCGTCAAGGTGACCTGCTTGCTGCTGGATCACCTGGCGCGGCGCGGGATTGAGGCGCTTGTCATCGCTCCGCGCTATGGCGAGGGTCAGCGCTACAACGACGCGCCCGTTCGCAGCTTGCCCAGTATGCCAATGCCGCTGTACCCGGAAGCGCGGATTGGATTCGCCACCTTTTCGCTGTATCGCGATTTGGCCGCCTTCCAGCCCGATGTGGCGCATCTCTTCCATCCGGTTGCCACGGGCATCCCGACTATGGCGATGCTGAAGTGGATGGAGGTGCCGACCGTGACGTCGTTTCACCTCGACTACGCGCGGCTGGCGCCTCAGTTCCGCGTCGGCGCGCTGGATCTGGGATTCACGCGGCCGCTGATCGACGAGATCACCAAGAACGTCTTCAACTGGGCCGATTACAGCCTGGCTCCGTCCAAGCTGGTGCAGCGGCAGATGCGCCGGCTGGGCATCGGCAAGGTCGGCTTGTGGCGGCGCGGTGTGGATGCGGCCGCCTTTCACCCCGGCTTCCGCTCGGACGCCATGCGCGCGGAGATGACCCAGGGCAATCCGGACGAAACGATTCTGCTCTACGTTGGCCGGTTGTCGCTGGAGAAGCAGATCGAGCATATCCGCCTGGTCCTGGAGCAAGTACCGAATACTCGCCTGGCCGTGGTCGGCGATGGGCCGGCGCGCGTTACTCTCGAGCGGCAGTTCGCCGGGCAGCCCGCTGCCTTCATGGGTTATTTGCGCGGCGAGCGGCTGTCGCAGGCCTATGCCAGCGCGGACATTTTTGTATTCCCCTCGCGGCTGGAGACCTTCGGGCTGGTGGTGATCGAGGCGATGGCGGCCGGCTTGCCGGTGGTAGCGGCGCGCGTGGGCGGCGTGGCCGATATCGTCAACGAGGGCGTGAACGGCTATACCTTCGATAGCGGCGATGTGGCCATGCTGCTGGACGGCGTACAAAAGATCGCGAGCAAGCGCGAGAGACGAGACTGGATGGGGCGGCAGGCGCGGGCCTACGCCGAGACGCAATCCTGGGAGGCGATCATGGATGAGGTGATCGAGGTGTACGCGTCGCTGATCAATGAGCGGCATCCGCGGGCGGTGGCGGTTTGATTGCTATTCGTCATTTGCATCTCCGGTATCGGAGTAAACAACACGACCGTTAGCCCTTGCCCACGTTTCTGAAAAATTTACATGTGAAATACGGTTTTTGCTGCGATCCAGCTTGCGAATCGCCTCTGCCAATACAATTTCGGTCTCCAACTCATAAATGGTCTTTACTTTAATCTGATTTGCCTTGTAAAAGACTGCGAAGTATATCGCATCATTTCGTCTGATTCTATCGAGCGAGTCTTGGCGCTCGTCTTCTGGAGACTTGATCATCCTGTCAAATTGTCCGGTTCCGCCTTCTTTACAGCTCAGATATTCGTACATGACCCTTGGGTTTTCAGGATCGTGAGCGTCCGCGCTATCTTTTGAGATTATGACTTCGTGACCGAGTATGTCCGCAATGACAATTTCTTTTGCCAGACCCGGTTGCAGTAGATTTGGTATGCCTAAGTCTCGGGCGTAGGCAAAAGCTTCTTTAATGAGTTTGATAAGGTAACTGTAGCGTTGTCGCGCCATTGGTCAAACCACTAGAGGCAACTGCTTAGCCTGTTTTTCCAAGCGCCTGTTCGCCAACTGTACAAATTCCGCGTTTATCTCAAAGGCAACAAAATCTCGACCGTGTCTTTGGCACACTACCGGACAAGTTCCAACGCCGGCAAATGGATCAAGCACTAGGTCTCCTGGATTCGAACTTGCCAAGACCAATCGTTCAATCAGCTTTTCCGGTTTCTGAATTGTATTTAGCGCTTCTCGGCAAACAAGCTCTTTTGACTTATAGGTAAGCTGTTTTATGTCTCCCCAGACGTCGCCAGGATTCTTACCTTTCCCGTTAAATTTGGTTTTACCGTACTTGCCGTTCTTAACTGAGGGTACTCTCTCGCAGCGAAGCCGATGTTCGAGTTCTACCAACTGGGCAACGCGAATCTCATCCAAATTGTAACAGCGCGGTTTATCGCCCTTTATGAAATAGCAGATGATATCATAATTGTTAGTATAGCTAATTCTGCCTTGCGCCAGCCGGCTTGGCTGATACCAAACAATCTTCGACTTCAGATTCAAATAAGGGCGGTAGTCGATAAAGTCAATACAATTCGGCTTTCCGAAAAGATAAAGTGCGCCGCCAATTTTTAACTTTTGAGAAAATCTCCCTATAAGATTGAGATTGAATTCTTGAATGTTTGAAATTCGGTCCCAATCATTCTGTGTAACTCCGTACGGTCCATCACAAACGATAAGATCAATCGACTCGTCATCAACTTCATCCAACAACTGATGCGCGTCGCCGAGGTATATTTTGTTTTGTTCTAGCGACATATTGGCAATCTCCAGAAACGTACAGTTCCAAGTTTATCCCATTTTGTTGGCCGTCGCGCAAATCTACTCCGCCATGACGCGCTGGACAGCCTCGACGACCCGCTGGTGGCGCGCGCCGTTGCTGGCAATCAGACCGGCGTTGGGCAAGGTCTCGCCTTGGGAGAAATCGAGGGGGCCGCCGTCGAGATCGGTGATTGTGCCGCCCGCGTTCTGCACCAGGGCGACACCGGCGACGTGATCCCAGATTTTGTGGGCGTAGGCGCTGCCCTCGCGCGGCAGGCGCATGTAGAGGTCGGCATCGCCGCAAGCCACCAGGGCGTATTTCTCCATGCTGTCCAATTCGAGCAGCTTCACATTGCCCAGCCCGGCGTAGTCGCGCGCGCGCCCCATGCGGGATTTGCTGGCGTGATAGCGCTCGTAGCTTTGCACGGCGACGTAATCTTCGACTTTGTGGCGCTGCGAGACGGTAACCTTGTGTCCGTCTCCGGTGGCTAGGGGCGCGCAAAAGGTCGCGCCGTCGCGCGTGTAAAAGAGGGCGCCGGCGCCAGCCTTGTAGCCGGGCGCGGCCACGATGCCCTCGCTCACCTGCCCTGCTCGCAGCAGACCAACTGCCACGACGTAGTGGCGGCGCGCGAGAAAGCCCTTGGTACCGTCGATGGGGTCGATGACCCAGGTGCGGGCGGCTCTGCGATCGACGCCGAAATCGAGCCAGGCGACCAGCTCGGCTTCGCTGACAGGTTCGCCCAAGATCTGCGTCAGCAGCGACAGGACTTGCGCCCGCTGCTCCTTTGTGACCAGCTGCAGGAATTGTTCGCCCGACTCTTCGGCGACCACGGCATCGCGCGGGTAATGCGCTTGCAGGGCGCGGCAGATGATGGCTTGCGAGCCGTAGTCGGCGATGGTGACTGGCTCGGTCTGCGCGCCGCTGGATTTGGCGCTGGCGACCAGGTACCTCTCTTGCACGAGCTGGCAAAGCTTGGCGGCGTCGCGCGCGGCGGCGATTATCGCTTGCATGCATTGTCCTCTGTTTTAAGCGGGCGTCTCACGATGATAGACCGCCAAGTCTGATTGTCCAAGATTCACAATAAGTTAGATCTGCAGGGCTTGTCCGCTACTGTGACGACGGCGCCGGTCGCATGATATTGGCTCGCTTGCGACACCCTTGCCGCCGAGGATAAGCAGTGAAATCGAGGAGTGGTCCCATGCTTGATCTGAGACTGATTCGGCGAACTTGCGGACCATCACTGACTCGTCCAACCTCATATTAACCGGGCATCCTCTCTGTGCCCTCACCATTACTCTGTGTCCGCGGTGGCAAATGCGTCGGCAATCCGCAAAAGCGTGGCGCTGTGGGCGCGTGACTAAGCCAGATGCCGCTTCACAACTGCCGGATCCAGCTCGATGCCTAGACCCGGCCTGTCCGGCGGCGTGAGGGCGCCATTCTCCAGCTGGATCGGCTCGCGCAAGATCTGACTGTGCAGATCGTTAGTATTGAACTCCTGGATTAAGAAGTTGGGCGAGCAGGTATCGAGTTGGACGGCTGCGGCCATGGCTACGGGTCCACAATACATATGGGGCGCGATCATGGCGTAATGCGCCTCGGCGATGCTGGCGACCTTCTTGGCTTCCAGGATGCCGCCGCACTGGCCCACGTCCACCTGGATGATCTGAGCCGCCTGCTTCCTCAGCAGCTCGGAGAACTCGTACTTGGTCACGAGCCGCTCGCCGGAAGCGATGGGGATGCTGGTTTGCGCGGCAACCCGCGCCATCTCATCGACATTTTCGGGCGAAACCGGCTCTTCAAACCAGTAGGGGCTGTACTGTTCTAACTCGGCGGCCACGCGAATGGCGCCGGCGGTGCTGAATTGGCCATGCGTGCCGATGGCCACCTCGAGCTCGTCGCCGACCGCGTCGCGGATGGCTTGGAATATCTTTCCCACGTGTCGAATGAATTGAAGCGAATAGTCGCGTGGCGCGGGGCTAATCGGCGTGAAGGGGTCGAATTTGCAGGCGGAGTTGCCCTCGCGGACGAGTTGCTCGGCAATGCGGCCGGCTTCGGCTGGATCCTCCCAGATGCCCTCGGTGGGCATATAAGCGTAGGCGCGCAGCCGATCGTGAACGCGCCCGCCCAGCAAGTTGTAGATCGGCTGATCGAGCGCTTTGCCGACGATATCCCAACATGCCATTTCGATGGCGCTCAGCGCGGGTGTGCCGTAGAGACTGGGGTGGCGATAATCATGACGCGAACCGTAGACATTCTGCCACATCTTTTCGATGTCGAAGGGGCTGTTGCCGATGACAAACTCGTCGCAGATTTGGTGGATCAGGCGGATCTGCGAGGAGAGGTCGAGGGCGTGGCCGGTCGGCCGTTCGCCCAGCCCGGTGATACCTTCGTCAGTCTTAAGCTCAACGAAGAGCCAGTATTGGCCGCCGCGATAAGGCTCAATATTGCGTACCAGAATGGTTTCGACACCCGTAACTTTCATCAGTATTTTCGTCCTGTGATTGCTAGCGATCAGGCGGTCAGTAAATATGCGTCCACTATTGTAGCGTCGTCCGGCAAGCGCGGCCCGCTCATTCTGCTTGCATGCGCCGCGTCAAGCCTGCCGGCGGACGCCTAAAGCCAGTCCGCAAAGTCGAAGCGTTCATGATGCCAGCGCAGGCGCAGGTCGCAGCCGCGAAAAGCCTGCTGACCAGCCGCCTCGCCGATGCGCCACTCGCTTGACCAGGGCAGACGCTCGGCGCCCCAGGGCGAGGCGCCCATCATGCTCGACCAATCGTGCGCATCGCTCCAGCGCCAGAGCAGACCGCCGGGACCCATGCCGCTGTGCATGGCGAATTGGATGCTGAATTGGCGATTGCGTGGCAGCGCCGGGCCCTGCCAGCGATGCGGACTGCGATTGGCCTGCGGGCTGAGCAGCGCGGTCAAATGCTGATCGACACCACTGATGCCCAGCCAAAGCAAGGGCAGCGCGCCGCCTTCGGCCTGGGCGCAGAGCAGCGTCTGCGGCTGTGCGCTCGCATCAGCTGGCAAGCGCGCGCTGATCTCCCAGGCGACAACTGTAGCCGTCTCGGAGTGTTGCAGGCAATCGGCGGACAATGATTTGGCTGCGGTCGGCGTGAAAGGCGCCCAACTTGCTGCCGGCGGCAACTGCCAGGGCCAGCTCAGCCACTCGCGCATTTCGCCGTGGCGATCCAGCGTTTGGTAGCGCAAGCCGGTGTCGTCCCCGTTATCATCCAACGCCGCTTGCACGAAATGCAGGTACTCCTGCTCGGGCGGCATGCGGTGCGCAGTGCCGGCGCCGGCAGTGCAGACCTGCAATATGCCCGATTGGACTTGTACGTCAAAAGCCAGGATGTGACTGCAGAAGTAGGCCAGCACATCGTGGCGCAGCAATACATCCCAGAAGCGCCGGCCGTTTTCGCGCTCGACCACGCGCTGATAGTCGCCCGCGTAGCCGTTGACGGCCCAGACCGGATGATGGCCGAAGACCAGTTTGTGGCGGGCGTCGCGTTGCTGGCGCAAGACCTCATCCAGCCATTTGATATCGACCGTGCCCTCGCCGCCCTCGCTGGCATCCAGCGTGTTGACGAAGACCAGCAGCAGATCGCCGCGCCGGACAAAATAAGACAAACCGCCGGGCCCATTCCCCGGCAGATGCGGCATGACTTCGCGAAAGACCTTTTCGCTCGCGCTGTCGTAAACGGTGTGGTTGCCGGTGCTGTGATAGAGGGGAGTAAGGTCGCGATCCAGCCAGGACATTTCGCGGTCGAAAAAGTGCCGCCACTGCCGGCGCAGTTGCTCGGCGTCTGTCGTCAGCCCCATGATTTCGTCGCCGAGAAAACAGATGAAGTCGGGCGGCGAAGCGAGGGCACGGATAGCCGCGTTGACTTGTCGGAAGGTCGCTTCGTGCTCAGCGCCGGCTATGCCGGAGCAGCTATCGCCGTAGACCAGGAAGTGGTGGCCTTTTTGACGGGATTTCAGTATAGGAATAGTGCTGCATTCCAGCATCGCAACGCTCCGCGCCTGCAGCATTTCTGGCCGCGCACAGGTCAGGCTGACTCAGTATAACAGCAGGGCGGCAGTACGGTCATATAGCATACTTCCGCGCGTTCGATCATGCGGCGGAAACAGCCATACAGAGCAATCGCACCAAGAAATGAAAGGTGAATAGAATGGGTTCATCAATACGGATGAGGAGAGCCCGAGATGAGCCCAAGTGGCATAGCGGAGGCCTTTGCCAGTTTAGAAGATCCGCGTCGCGAACATGGTCAATTACACCCGTTGCTGGATATCATCATCATCGCGATCTGCGCGGTGATCAGCGGCGCCGAGACCTGGGTGGACATTGTTGATTTTGGCGAGGATAAAGAGGAATGGTTAAGGGGATTTTTAGAGTTGCCTAACGGTATTCCTTCGCACGATACATTTGCCCGCGTCTTCCAACTATTAGACCCTCAGCAGGTACAGTTGTGCTACCAAGATTGGATTAGCAGCATCAAGCCAGTATTAGCTGAAGGCGATATTGTGGCAATAGACGGCAAGACGATGCGGCGCAGCCATGATCGTAGGCAAGGAAAGAGCGCCTTGCATCTGTTGCATGCCTGGTCAGTGGAAGCCGGCTTGGTCTTGGGCAAGCGCGCTGTGGACGCGAAAAGCAATGAGATACCTGAAATTCCCGAATTGCTGAAATTGCTGTATTTGAAAGGCTGTATCGTGACTTTGGACGCGATGGGCTGTCAGAAAGACATCGTGAAGTCTATTGTTAGCGAGCACGGAGCGGATTATGTCATAGCCTTAAAGGAAAATCAGGGCAGTTTGTACGATGCAGCCCAGTCCCTTTTCGCTTATGCGGATGACCGCCATCCGCGCTTGATAGGTCAATATAGTCACAACGAAGAAATCAGCAAGCCGCGTGGTCGTGTCGAGCGCCGGGTCTGTGAAGTGATGACCGATGCCGCTGTCTTGAATGACTTAAGCCAGCAAGAAGGCTGGACGCGCTTGCAGTCGCTAGTCCGCGTCCAACATGCCCAATTACTGGATGGGCAGTGGCAAAACACGCAGACGCGCTATTTTATCTCCTCTTTACAAGGGAAGGATGCCAATCAACTCCAGCGAATAATTCGTTCGCACTGGCACATTGAAAATAAACTCCATCGGGTCTTGGATGTGACCTTTCGGCAAGACGACAGCCGTATTCGTGTAGGACACAGCCCAGAAAATTTCGCTGTGCTACAGCATATCGCCTTGGCTTTGCTCAAAAAACACCCCAAAAAAATCAGCCTGCGGCGCAAGCGATTACAGTCAGCGCGGAACGATAAGCTTCGATGGCAAATCCTCAAAGCATTTTCCGAATAGTGGTGCGATTGCTCTGACAGCCATATCACCACCCTTGCGCAACGCAAGCAATTCGTGTACATTCCTCTGCCCTTGTCTCAACATTTGACAGATTATTCTTAGGAGACCGAATTGGCTCAAAAGAGCGAGTTCTCAATTGAAGGCTTGCGCGAGTACAACCGCAGCAGCGCAGTGCGCTGGATTATCTCGCATTGCTTCGAACATAAGCTCTATTTCTTCGTGGGCTTGGTGGGCTTCGCCTTTACCTATACCGCCTTTTCCGGCGCGCGGGTGATGTTTGGCAAAGGCGCCGAGATAATCATCGAGGGCGGCGGCGCGGAGGCGGTCATCGGCGTCAGTCTGCTTGTCTTGCTCCTGTCAGTTTCGGATGGCCTGTTCTCGCTGATGGGATCGATGGCGATGGTCATTCTGTCGACGCGGGTCGAGCGCGATTCGCGGCACGAGCTTTACGCCAGCCTCTTGGGCAAGAGCCAGACATTCCACGATCAGCAGCGCGTCGGCGATATCATGGCGCGCGCGACAGACGACGTGCGGCAGCTGAACTTCGTGATCCATCCGGGCATCATGTTCATGTTTGATATGGTGCTGGGTTTCGCGGTGCCCATGATTTACATCGCCGCCATCAATTACGAGCTGCTGCTGGTGCCGATAATTTTTGTCATCGTCTACATCATAGTCGTGCGGCGCTATATGCGGCGGCTGGAGCCGGTGATGATGCAGCAGCGCATGCAATACGGCACGCTCAGCGCGCGTCTGGAGGAGACGATCAGCGGCATCGAGATCGTAAAAGTGGCGGCGCAGGAGGTTGAAGAGCGCAAGAAGTTCCAGCGCAACGCCTGGAAGTTCCGCGATTTCTTCGTGCAGCAGGGCAAGATCGAAGCGGCTTATCTGCCCCTGCTGATGTTCGGCATCGCTTTCGGCTTCTTCTTTTTGCACTGCTTGAATATGTACGGGCGCGGCATCCTGAGCATCGCCGATATCATCGCCGTCACCGGTCTGATGAGCGTACTGCAGTTCCCGGTTTTCATCTCGCTATTCTCGATCAGCATGATTCAGTTGGGCTTGGCCGGCGCGCGCCGCATCCTGGAGTTGATGGAGCAGCGCTCGGATATCGACGAGAATCTGGCCGGACATAGCGCGGCCGTGGACGGGATGATCGAATTCGAGAAGGTGACCTTCAAGTTTCACGGGATGACCGTGCTTGAGGATGTCTCGTTCACGGTAGAGCCGGGACAGACAGTGGCAATCGTCGGGCAGACCGGCTCGGGCAAATCGACGCTGACGCAGTTGGTCAGCCGCACCTACGATGTCGATGAGGGGCGCGTCTTGATTGATGGCGTCGATGTGCGCGATTGGAACCTGGATCGGCTGCGCTCGCAGATGGGCAAGATCGAGCAGGACATTTTTCTATTCTCGCGCTCGGTGGCGGAAAACATCTCCTTCGGTGTGCAAGACGCCACGCAGGAAGAGATCGTAGATGCGGCCAGGGAAGCGCAGGCGCATGACTTCATCATGTCCTTCAACGACGGTTATGAGAGCGAGATCGGCGAGCGCGGCGTGACCTTGTCGGGCGGGCAGCGGCAGCGCCTGGCCTTGGCGCGGGCTTTCCTGCGGCAGCCGCGGATATTGATACTCGATGACTCGACCAGCGCGATCGACAGCGCGACCGAGGACGAAATCCAAAAGGCGATGCGCCGGGCGCAGGAGGGACGCACGACCATTTTGATCACGCATCGAGTGTCGCAGATTCGCTGGGCGGACCGCATCATCGTATTGGAGAATGGCCGGGCGATCGCCAACGGCACACATGAGGAATTGCTGCGCACTTCGGATCATTATCGGCGCATATTCGCCCGCTACGGCGCGGTGGAATCGCCCGTCGGGCAGCTGGCAGTAGGAGGAGGCGCGTAATGGGCTTTATCATGGACGGCCTGGAAGCCGAAGACTACGATCGTCAATACTCGGACTGGCAGCTGGTCAAACGCATACTGGGCTATTTCAAGCCGCATTTGTGGAAGATGCTGGTGGTGGCGGCGGTGGTTTTCCTCAGCTCGCTGATGGATCTGGTGCTGCCAGTGGTTGTTTCACAGGCGCTGGACCAGCTTCAGTTCACACCCGAGACCTTCGACCCTATCGGGACGGCCTTTATTCTGGGCCTGGCGGCGAGCGCGGGTTGGGTCGCCAATATGATTCGTCAATGGCTGTCGGCCGAGGCGGTGGGCGATGTCACCTTTGATTTGCGCGAGGACGCCTTCAACGCGGTGACCGAGCGCGACATGTCCTTCTACGATCAGTACTCGACCGGCAAAGTGGTCAGCCGCGTGCTGTCCGATACGCAGGCCTTTTCAGAAACGGTGCGCCTGAGCATCAACTTGATGAGCCGTCTGCTGCTGGTGGTGCTGCTGATAATCTACCTGTTCACGGTCAATGTGAATATGACCTTGGTGCTGATCGCCATCATGCCCTTTATCGTCTTCACGGCGTTGAAGTTTCGCACGGTGGCGCGGCGTACGGTGACCAATTCGCGGCGACAACTGGCGACGGTCAACGCGCATATTCAGGAGTCGATCAGCGGCATCGGCGTGGCCAAGGCTTTCCGCCGCGAGCAGATGATTTACGACGAATTCAAGACGGTGAATCAGGAATCGTACGAGGTCGAGAAGATCAACGGCTTCGTCTTCGGCAGCATCTTCCCCATATTGGTGACGATTGCTGGCGTCGGGGTGGCGGCGGTGGTCTGGTTCGGCATCAACATGGCGCAGCAAGGCATCTTGACCGCCGGCCAGTGGTTCCTCTTCATCCAGGGCATGGGCATGATTTGGTTCCCGCTGACCAGCATTTCATCATTCTGGAGCCAATTCCAACTTGGCTTGGCGGCGGGCGAACGCGTCTTCGCGCTCATTGATGCCGAAGCGCTGGTCAAGCAGAAGGCCGATGACCCGGTCGCTTCCGTCCGCGGCGAGATTGAGTTCGTCAATATGGACTTCCACTACAACGAAGGCGAGCAGGTGCTAAAGGACTTCAGCTTGCGCATCCTGCCCAGCGAAACGCTGGCGCTGGTTGGGCATACCGGCTCCGGCAAATCCAGCATCGCCAAGCTGATCAGCCGCTTCTACGAATATCAGAGCGGCGACCTGCTGATTGACGGCATCGACATCCGTTATTTCAATCTCTCGAGTTACCGTACGCAGCTCGGCGTCGTCACCCAGACGCCCTTTCTCTTCGATGGCACGGTGATGGACAACATCCGCTACGGCAAGCCGGAAGCGAGCGATGAAGAAGTGGTCGCGGTGGCGCATAAGGTGGGGCGCGGCGACTGGCTGGTCAGCTTGCAGGAGGGGCTGCAGACTCAAGTCGGCGAGCGCGGCAATAACTTGTCGATGGGTCAGCGGCAATTGGTGGCGATCGCGCGTGTGCTGCTGCAAGACCCGGCCATCTTCATCCTGGACGAGGCGACGGCCAGCGTCGACCCGTTGACAGAGACGCTGATTCAGGAGGGGCTGGATACACTGCTGGGCGACCGCACCTCAATCGTGATCGCGCATCGACTTTCGACGATTCAGCATGCCGACCGCATCATCGTACTCGAAGAGGGCGAAATCATCGAATCCGGCACGCATGATTCGCTGATGGCCTCGGGCGGGCACTACGCCACGCTCTACGATTCCTACTTTCGGCATCAGAGTTTGGAGTATATTGAGCGGATGGCGGGGTAAGTCTATTGGCCGTGAATTGCTTCTAGACTGTCAATAAGTTATATTGGGAACGAATGAATTGCAGACGATTGTCGAAATGCCGTCATATCTTCGACAAGCGCAACGACTGCGTCTTACCGAGGACGAACTGGACGCGGTCAAGGCAATCGTTGCGCTACAGCCCGCTGCTGGCGAGGTCATACCAGGCTCAGGTGGCGCGAGAAAGGTGCGTATTCGCGCGAAAGGGAGAGGTAAGAGCGGCGGTTATCGTGTCATCACGTTTTATAGCGGCGTCGCGCTCCCGGTGTTTCTCTTGGATATCTACGCCAAGAGCGACAAAGCGAACATGACGCGTGGTGAAGTCAATCGACTTCGGAGGGTCATCGACGCAATTTCCCAGGAATTTTTGGAGTAGCAGACATGACAGAGTTTGGTGAAAGACTCATCAAAAGCGCAGAGCAGGCGCTTGAAATTGCCCAAGGCAAAGCCAAGCCCGGCACCTATCGCATCACAACTTACGATGACGATGGCAATGCGACGGTCGTAGCCGATTTCAGCGAGGAATTTCTGGCGCAGATTGACGCCGAAATCGCCGCTGAGCGTGAAGCCGAAAAGGAAAAGCTGCAAGAGGAATCGCCTGCCACAGCGCAATCCGGTTAGCGGCGCGTTGCCTTGTTTTTGGCAGCTTGTTCCCAGGTCAAGGTTGGGAGTTACTTCAGATGAGCGAGATTTTGACGCCGGGCATCACGAGGACCAAGGGAGTGCGGGGCGGCCGGCCTTGCGTTGAAGGGACGGGCATACGCGTAACTGATATCGTAACGGCAGTACAACTCGACTACAGTCGCAAAGAGATCGCAGAAGATTTTGAACTAAGCCTTGTACAGGTCGATACTGCGCTCAAATACTACGAGCGCAATAAAGCGGCACTAGACGCCGATATCAAGATTCAAGACCAAACCTTTGAAAGGCACTTCAAGATCGGCTATGGACGACCGCAGACTCCGGTTTTACCTCGATGAATTGATGCCGGTTGCCATAGCCGAGCAGTTGAACCTAAGAGGAATCGACACCATAACCGTTCGAGACTTGCGGCTACAAGGTCAATCTGACGCCCATCATCTACAGCTCGCCAGTGAAATGGGACGGGTTTTGTGTACATTGGACGACGACTATTTTGACTTGATAAAGAATGTCGCATCCCATTCGGGCATTGTCTTCGCGGCTCGCAAGGACCGCCGGTCAATAGGAACATGGGTCCGCTTCCTGATCTGGATGCACGGCACATATGCGCCCGTCAACATGAAAAACCGCGTCGAGTATCTTCGACTAGTATAATCGGAATTATGTCATGAATTTTATCCGGAAGCAGTGCTATCCAATGCCATGAAGAAAGATGGACTATGACACTTATCGCTCTTACAGACAGCAACTTCAGCGCCTACATTGGCGACTCCGCCGCGCTTGTTCTCATCTCCAATGGCAACGACAAGCTGCGCAGCGACTTCAAGACGGCTTTCGACAAGGCGGCTGATGAAGAGGGTGGCATCGTCTTCGGGCGGGTGGATCCGTCGGTCTACACTCGATTGGGCGAGCGCTTCGACTATCAGCACAAATCGCTGCTGATCGGCATGTATCGGGGAGAAGTCTTGTGGCGGCGTTCGCGGCCCTGGGCCAGCGATCTGCCGGACTATATCGCTCAGCTGCAAGACGCCATCGCCGCTGATCTGCCGCCTGAGGAGCGCGAAGCGGAAGCCGAAGCAGAGGAGACCGCTATCGTGCTCGACAAGCCGCTGGATATCACGGACGCCACATTCGAACAGGAGGCGATTCAGGCTTCGCATGACTTGCCGGTGCTTGTGGACTTCTGGGCGGAGTGGTGCGGGCCCTGCCGCCAGGTGAGCCCGATATTGGAGAAGCTGGCGGGAGAATTCGCCGGGCAGATCCGCGTGGTCAAGGTCGATACCGACGCTAACCCCGGCTTGAGCCAGGCTTTTCAGATTCGCAGCATTCCCACCATTGCCGTCTTCAAACAGGGCAAGCTGATCTTCATGCAGCCGGGCGCGCTGCCGGAGCCTTCGTTCCGCGAGTTGATCAAGCAGGCGATCGAGCTGGAAATCCCGGCGGACGAGGCGGCAGCGAGCGCGTAATAAGATGGGTGCCCCCACCCCAGGCCCCTCCCCCATAAAGAGGGAGGGACTCGCAACGCTCAGATTCTATTACATCGCCCTGCCCTACCCAATCTCGCTGCCGGTAAGCAGCGCCAGGCTGTGCGGATCGTGCGGCGGGCTAAACATATTGGGCGGGTGGCGGTCGCGGCCATCGAGCTCGCCGATGTAGGTCTGCGTGGTTTGCAGGCTGGTATGGCCCAGGTTCTGGCGGATGCGCTCCAGATCCATGCCGAAGTCGTAGGCGTTGCGGGCGTAGGTGCGGCGCAGGTCGTGCGGCTTGACCACGCAGAGCGCCCCGTCGATGCTGATGGGGTAAGCGTTCATGATGTCGTTGACGGTCCAGGCGCCGATGCCGGTCGCGCGCACGGTCTTGCCGCCGCGCCGGATGCCGCGGAAGACCTGCCCGGCTTTGATATTGGCTTCGCGTAGCCAGGCGTCGACGTACATCAAGCACCAGTCGAGGGGACCGTAGGGGATGAGCCGCTGTTTGCCGCCCTTGCCCTCGCGCACGCGCAGCGACAACTCGCCGCCGAGGTGCTGGCGCAGGTCATTCACTTGCAGTGCCGCCGCTTCCGCCGCGCGAATACCGCTGCAAACCATCAGGGTCATCAGCGCTGTATCGCGCAGACCGCGCAGAGTGGAGATGCCGGGCGCTTGCACCAAGGCGCTCACTTGATAAGGCTTGAGGCGCAGGTGCTCGCTGTCGGCGATGTCTTGTTTCTCGACCAGCTTGACGGGCGCGGCGGCCGGATGCACATCGTTTGATATGCGCACAAAGAACTCGTTGACTACGGCCAGCTGCTCTGATTCACTGTCTTCGGGGTTGGTCAATTCGAATAGCCGATCGCGCACGTCGTTGCTGCGCGTGAGCAGGGCGTTATAGCGGCTGCGGATGGTGGCCAGATGCGCCAGAACCGTCGCCTCGGAAAGCGTGGCGGGTTTGCGCTTGCCGCGTTTATCGGTACGTGAGCGCTCGTATAGAAGGTAGTCGCGATAGGCCCTTAAGTCCGGCTGATACCAGGTGAGCTGCTTTGCGGACAGCCAGTCGATGTAGAAGCTCAGGCGCGAGCGCAGATCTTTATTGGGCTGCGCGGGCATGAGGACGGCGTAGTTGTCGCGCCATAGTCCGGTCTTTTGGATTTCTGTCGCTTCCATGCTGCCGATTATAGTATGATTGCTCGCTCAGCGTTTGGCGGACGGACTACGTCAAGCGGGCGATATGGGTTAAACTCCGGTCTCAATCAACTCTCCCGCGCCATTTGCGAAACAGGCAGCCATGTCCCAGCGCAAACGCAGCGCCACCATCGTTACAGCCTTCATTCTACTGATACTGCTCACGTTTCACGCGGCATATACCCGCCTGCGCGCGCAGATTGCAGTAATCGAAGCGGAAGTCAGCGACATCCGCGGGCTTGAGCGCCTGCAAGAAACAACTTTGAACTTTCGTACGCGCGCTGAAATCCAGGCCGAAAGCGACGCATCCGCCGAAGAAGAAGTTTCGGATGAAACTGAGCGCCTCATGGCCTTTTACCGCGCGCTCGATTTGGTATCGCCGGACTTGGATTTGGTGGAAACCTGGCGCGAGTATTTCGACGCCAATGTCGCCGGTTATTTCGAATTTGAAGCGGAGGAAATAACCATCCTGCGCGCGCCCGGGACGCAGTACGGACCGCTGTCATTCTTTGAGCGCTTGACCTACGGCCATGAATTCATGCACGTTCTGCAAGATCAGCATTATGACCTGAAGCAGCTTTGGGAGCACGTCGGGGAAAGCGAGAATTTCGACTTGGCGCTGGCAACAGGCGCGCTTGTCGAAGGGGATGCGGAAGCAGTCGAGTGGTTGCTGTTTGCCAGGCAGGCGACACGCATAAGCGAACGCCAGTTCGAGTACATAGTGCGGAAAGCGGAGCAAGCCTCGACCGTGTCGGGCGCGTCGAAGCAGGCTCCAGCGGTGATAGAGGCAGCCTTCAACTTCCCCTATGAACAGGGTAAAGCCTTTGTGGACAGCCTGATCGAGAGCGGTAGTTGGGAACGCGTGCATCAAGCCTTCACTAGCGACCCTCCGCAAAGCACCGAGCAGATCTATCATCCGGAACGTTACCTGGCCGGGGAGGCGCCCATCGACCTCAGCCTGCCGGACGCCCGGGCAATCATCGGCGACGGTCGCCGCCAAGTGTATGACAGCGCAGTCGGCGAATTTTATTTGCGCCAGCATCTCATGACCAACCTGAGCCGGTCAAGAGCAGCCAGAGCAGCGACGGGCTGGGGCGGAGATCGGCTGCGAATCTATAAAGACAGCGCGACCGGCGAACTGATTTGGCTCTGGCATCTAGCCTGGGACAGCGCCGGGGAAGCAGTCGAATTCGCTGAGGAGTATCGCCGATTCCTCGATAGGCGCTCGGCGCGGGCAGAAGCTGACGGGCGCTGCTGGAGCCGAGAGACGACCCATTGCTTCAGACAGATTGGCGAAAGCGAAACGCGCATCAGTATGGCGGCGGATCGGGAGACGGCGCTGGCACTGTTACAATTGGATGTTTGAGACGCATCTCGGGAGCGGAGCGGGCTACTCATAGAGTGCATCTATATTTTGTCTTTCCGACCCCGACCAGTCTCTCGCCTGGCGCGTCAACAATTCCTGTCTCACGGTATTGAAACTTTTGCCGCTATAATGGCTGCCACTCTTGGCAACTGACCTGAAAGTAACCACCATGAGCGAAGCGGCGCCCGCAGAAATCGGCTTGGAGCAATTCGGCGAGATCGCCCGCAGTATTGAAGCGGAAGTCGGCAAGGTCATTGTCGGGCAAGAAGAGGTGGTGCGCAGCGTCATCATCTGCGTTTTGGCGGGCGGGCACGCGCTGCTGGAAGGCGTCCCCGGGCTGGGCAAAACCATGCTGATTCGCACGCTGGGCGATGTGCTCGATCTGCAATTCTCGCGCATTCAGTTCACGCCGGATTTGATGCCGGCTGACATCGTCGGCACTGACATCCTGGAAGAATCCGAGGACGGCCGGCGGCAATTCCGCTTTCAAGCCGGGCCAATCTTCGCCAATCTGATCCTGGCGGACGAGATCAACCGCGCCACGCCGAAGACACAATCGGCCATGTTGGAAGCGATGCAGGAAAAAACGGTCACGGTGGCCGGGCATGGCTACCAGCTGGAGGCGCCCTTTTTTGTCCTGGCGACGCAGAATCCGCTGGAGATGGAAGGCACCTATCCGCTGCCGGAGGCGCAGTTGGATCGATTCTTGTTCAAAGTGAATGTCGCCTTCCCTGATGTGAAGGACCTGGTGCAGATTATGGAACGCACCACCGGGTTGGAGCAGCCGCGCGCGCAGAAAGTGGCGGATGGCGCGCAGGTGATCTCCATGGGCCAGTTGGCGCTGAGCACGCCCATACCCAGCCACGTCAGCGAGTACGTGGCGCATATCGTGGTCGCCACGCATCCAGAAAGCGACGAGGCCACGCCGATGCTGCGTCAGTATGCCCGCTATGGCGCCAGCCCGCGCGGGGCGCAAGCGCTGATCATCGGAGCGAAGATAAACGCGCTGCTCGAAGGACGCAGCAATGTCTCCTTTGACGATGTCGCGGCGGTGGCGCCGGCCGCCCTGCGCCACCGCATTCTGCTCAATTTCGAAGGCCAGGCGGAAGGGTTGAGCACTGACGACCTAATCGCTGATGTGCTCAAGTCCGTGCCCAAGCTCTCGGGTTAAGCCATGCCTATGCTCGCCATTCAAGAAGCGCTGTTGCCCGGCGCCACGGTGATGCATAAATTTGCGACTGCGGCCGAGTTGGGCTTCAGCGCGGTTGAACTCCCTGCGGAGGATTTGGACGAACGCTTGCCCGAAGTCTACAACGCGCTGCAAACACAGGGCCTGGCGGCCAGCGGCGTCAACATGGGCACTGCGAGCGGCTGGCTGGCCGCTGATCGGGCTACGCGCACTGAATCAGCCGATAGGCTGCGCCGCGCCTTGACCTGCGCGCTCGACCTGGAAGCGGAATACGTAACTTTCGTGCCGCACTACGGCGAGAGCGATCTGCCTGACTTGACGCCATTTGCCTCGCCGACGGAATTGCAGAAGGAACTGCTCATCTGGCTGCTGCGCGGCATCTCCGATTTGGCGGATGCAATGGACGCCAAGCTGGCGATGCTGCCGGTCAACAGCCGCGAGACGAGCTTCGTGACTTGCCTGGACGACGCCGCCTACTTTCGCAGCCAAGTGGAAGACCATCCCAATATCACCATCGCCGCCAATACCCGCTGCCTGGCGCTGGAAGAGCAAGATGTCGCATCAAGCCTGGCGGCGCACTGCCACGCGCTAAGCGCCGTCTATCTGATCGACGACAATCGGCGAATGCCCGGCCAGGGGGCGCTGCCCTTCGCTAATCTGGCAAGCGCTCTGCGTTCGACGGATTTTGCCGGCTGGCTGGTTCTCGCTGGCGAGAGTGGCGGCGTCGCGGAAGTGTCAGGATGCCTGGAATACCTGCGCCGGTGTAAAGTCATGTAGTAAAAGACTCTATTACTGAAACAGCCTGCCGACAGAAATCAGGCAGGCTGTAGAAATTGCGGATCTGTGAGCGGGATTACATTTCTGCAGTCCCCGTCACGCCATATTAATTGACCGCGTCAGACAGACCGGCGCCGGGCTTAAACTTGACGACGTTCTTCGCCGCAATTTGGATCTCTTCGCCGGTGCGAGGATTGCGGCCGGTGCGCGCGTTGCGTTTATCCACCGACCATGAGCCGAAGCCGACCAGCGAAATCCGTTCGCCGTTGGCAAGCGCGCCCGAAACGGAGGAAACGAATGCATCCAGCGCTTTGCCAGCGTCAGCTTTGCTGAGCCCAGACCCGTCTGCGATTGCACTTATCAATTCTGCTTTGTTCATGTCAATTGCTCCTTTAATGTCAATGCTCGGCTAAGTAGTATAGCACTTTTTCGCCCTTGCAAAGGTTGAATTACAGTAATCTAGCGGTCTATACCACAATATAACGGCCCTATCACAATAGGGCAGAGTTGACCAAGTCTAGGCGAAGTCATGTGGCCTGATTTTTGTAAGCCGCATGAACTGATCAACCTCGGCGCGCGTGGGCAAAGCGCTGCGCCCGCCCATGGCGCGGCAGTTCAAGGAGCCGACAGCGGAAGCGAATTGCGCCATTCGCGGCACATCCCAGCCCTGAAGCAGCGCATACATAAAGGCGCCGTGGTAGGCATCGCCGGCCCCGGTCGTATCCACTACATTTACAGGATAAGCCGGGAACTGGCGCAGGCCCTGATCCCAGCAGACTACCGCGCCGCGCTCGCCCAGGGTCACGACGGCGATCTCCGCCCCCGCCTCAAACAGCCGCTGCGCGACCTCCGCCGGCGGCCCGTCGGGAAGCCAGGCTTTGGCCCACTGTTCCGGCACGATCGGCACATCCACCAGCTCAAGCAAGGGCTTGATCTCGGCATAGGGACGGGCCGGATCGAGAACTACTTTGCTATTCGATTCCCGCGCCCAAGCCGCCAACTGCAGCGTGGCTGGTGTAATATTATCGACGAACAAAACCCGCGCCCCGGCCAAATGCTCTCGCTTGATCTCCGCCGGGCTGATGGCGGCGCCTGTTGGCGGGCGCGTGATAATGCTGCGGTCGCCCGATTGCTCGTCCACCAGAATCAGCGAAACATGCGACTCGCTGCCCGCTTCTTCCAGCAGAAGCGAGACATCGACGCCTTCGCGTTGCAGGTCTGCGCGGATGTACTCTCCGAGAGCGTCATCGCCGATGCGGGAGATGATCTTGGTCTTGGCGCCGAGGCGGGCGGCGGCCACCAGGCTGCAGGAAGCCAGCCCGCCCGGCTGGCGCATATAATTCAGCGCCTGCATATTCTCGTTGCGATGCGGCATGCGCGGCACGGTGACCAGATGATCGACCGTGCAGACGCCGATGCCGACGATGTCGGGGCTGGTGGTCATGGATCCGCTTTCGTCCTGTTATAATGCTAGCTGCGTTTGTAACGCAATTGTCGCGATCCCGCAATCAGTAGGCTTGGAGAGGATAGATCTTTCTGTTACATTCCGCGTCTGTACTTCGGCACTAATGTTGACGAGACCAAACGCTTGGACAGCGACGTGCTGAATCAGTAAATCGTTAAGCAATTCACTAAGCGGACAGACAAAGAGAGAGGTTCAATATTAAGATGGACACCGAAAACATTAGCGCGAACGGCAGCATCAATCAACTGGTCGAATGTCCGCATTGCGGGGAACGTTTTGAGCTCAGCGAGACATTCCGCGCGCATTTCGAGTCGGAAAAGCGTAGGGAAATCAACGCTGCTTTGCAAGAAAATGAAAAGCGGATCTACGCCGAGGCGGAAAAAGACAAGCAAGAAAGCTTGGAGAAAAGCGCCGATCAGATCAAAGAATTAGAATTGCAAATCAAAACAGACCAAAAAGCACAGCAGAAGCGCGAAGCCGAAATCCGCGCTGAAATGGAAAAGGCTAGCCAAGCGAAACTGACGGAGAGCGCCGAAGAACTTAAAGCCCTTCAAGCGCAGATGAAATCTGTTCAAAAAGTGCAAGAAAAACGCGAGGCGAAAATCCGCGCCGATCTGGAAAAAGCAAACCAGGCTAAGCTAGACGAAAGCGCCGTCCAGGTCAAGAAATTAGAGACGCAAATCAAAGCAGACCAGAAAGCGCAAGAAAAGCGCGAAGCAGATATTCGCGCCGAAGCCGAAAAAGCCAGTCAAAACAAGCTAGCTCAAAGCGCCGAGCAGGTCAAAGTATTAGAAGCCCAAATCAAAGCAGGCCAGAAAGCACAGGAAAAACGTGAAGCCGAAATCCGCGCTGAAATGGAAAAGGCTAGCCAAGCGAAACTGACGGAGAGCGCCGAAGAACTTAAAGCCCTTCAAGCGCAGATGAAATCTGCTCAAAAGGTGCAAGAAAAACGCGAGGCGAAAATCCGCGCCGATCTGGAAAAAGCAAACCAGGCTAAGCTAGACGAAAGCGAACAAAAGGTTATAGATTTGCAAGCGAGGCTGCTGGCTGATAGAGAGTCGCAGGACAAGCGTGAAGCTATAATCCGCGCTGAAATGGAAAAGGCCAGCCAAGAGAAATTGACAGAGAGCGCCGAACAAGTCAAGGCATTGGAAGCAAAACTGCAAGCCGACCAGAAAGCGCAAGAAGATCGCGAAGCCGAAATCCGCGCCGAAATGGAACATGCAAACAAGAATTACGAACTTGAGCGTAAAATGCACACAATTGAAAAGACCAGATTAGAAAAACAGATGGCCGACATGCAGCGTCAACTCAGGCAATCCAGTGCTGAGTTACAGGGCGAAGTACTGGAGGTCTACCTAAAGCAGCAATTGGTTTCGAGTTTCCCCTTTGACAAAATCAGCGATATCCGTCGCGGTCGCAAAGGCGCTGACCTAACACAAGAAGTCGTTGACAGACAGTTAGGGGCTTGTGGCATGGTCGTTTGGGAAGCAAAGCGGACAAAGCACTGGAACGACACCTGGCTAGCGAAGATCAAGGAAGATGCCGATCGCGTGGGTGCACACCTGCGTGTCATCGTCTCCGAAGCCTTACCAAAGGAAATTCGCGTTTTCGATCTAAGAGACGGGGTTTGGGTCAGCAGTGTTGAGGGCGCAATTCCACTCGCGATGGCTCTCCGCTCCCAGCTAATTCAAGGCACCAGGCTGCAACGCGCGGTCCAAGGTAAAGGACTGAAAATGGATGAGGTATACAATTACTTAACCAGTCCGCGATTTAGCGAACGCATCCAAAGAATAGTTGACACTTGGGTAGCTCTGGAAGAGCAAGTAAGTCGTGAAGAGCGGTCAATGCAGAGGCAATGGAAAGAAAGACGCAAACAGCTTGAGAGATTACGGGATTCGACAATTGAAATGTACACGGACTTTTCGGCCATTTTCGGGCAGGAGATCGCCCAAGTTCCAGGGCTTCAAATGGAAGCGCTGCCTCCCGGAGACGCAACTGAAGTAATCGATATATAAACCACCTGAACGATACAAGGAGTACCGCTATGGAAAGCCGCGCTGATTATATTGAAGCCTATCGCAAGCTGCCCGCCCAGTTGCGCGAAAAAGTTCAAGGACTTTCGGACGAGCAATTGACCACCGCTTACAACGCGCCGGAATGGACCATTGCCCAAAACATCCACCATCTGGCCGATACGCATATCGTCTGCATCCGCCGCTTCAAGCTGATCCTGACCAGCCCCAGCTTCCAGTTCACTGCTTATGACGTGAATGCCATCGCCGAAATGCCCGATGCCAAAGACGCTGATATTGAATACTCTCTGAAGATCCTCGAGGGTTTGCATGCGCGTTGGGCGGTTTTGCTGGAGAATCTGAGCGACGCCGAATGGGGCAAGGTTGGCAAAGGGGCGAGCCCGGATCGGCCCGATTACAGCCTTGAGGAACTCGCGCACGTTTACGCCCAGCACGGCATCAATCACTTGGGGCAGATTCAAGACGTGCTGGACAAGATGCCGGCGTGAGCTCGGCCGGCTTCACAGTAGCGGCGGCGCCCCAATTTAACTTTCGCGCCACTGTGCTCAGCCACGGCTGGTTGATGCTGCCGCCCTTCCGATGGGACGCGGACAGCGAGACGCTCTCTTATCTGCTGCAAACGGCAAGCGGCGATATTCAGCGCTTGCAAATGAGTGAGGCGGCAGACGGAGTAAGGGTGAGCTTGCCCGATTGCGTGCAGCTCACGCCGGCGCTGCATGCAGAGTTGACGGCCGCTGTCAAGCGCATATTCAGCATCGATTGGGACTTGAGCGCCTTCTACAGGGCGATGCGAGCGCATAAGGGCTATGAGTGGTTGGAGGCGGAGCGGCGGGGGCGTATCCTGGTTTGCCCGAGCTTGTGGGAGGACCTGGCCAAGGTGCTGCTGACCACCAATTGCAGTTGGTCGCAGACGATCAACATGACGAGCCAGTTATGTCGGCTGGGCGCGCCGCATCCCGCCATTCCGGGCTGGCGCGCTTTTCCGGCGCCGCAGCGAGTTGCGCACCTAAGTCTGGACGATCTGTCTGAAGCCGTGCGCGCCGGATACCGCAGGGCCTACTTGCATAAAATGGCGCAGCGGATTGCCAAGGGAGACATTGATCTCGAGCGTTGGCATGCTCTTGACAGCGACGCGCTTTTCAAATCTGCCAAGTCCTTGAAGGGCTTTGGCGATTACGCCGCCGGCACGGTCGCGCGCATGCTCGGTCACTTCGACCGCATCGCCATCGACACGGCTTGCCACGCCATGTTCGCCGCGCGCTACAACGATGGCGTCAAAGGCAGCGAGGCGGACATCAAAGCGCATTACGCTCAATTTGGCAGGTGGCAGGGCCTGGTGATGTGGATGGACATCATGCGCCACAACAGCAGCTGAGGCCGCGTCCCCTAGCCACCGGCGATGAAGGCGGCCGCGTCGGCTTTGAGTTTCGCCAGCGACGGCTCGTGCAGGTACATCATGTGTCCGGCGTCGTATTCGGCGATGGTGACATTGTCGCGCAGCGCCCGGTCCAGGCCCATGTGCGCCAGTGAATAGTAGGCAGCCTGGAATGGCGTCGCCAGGTCGTAATAGCCCTGCGCCACCAGCACACGCATGAAGGGATTCTTGGCGAAGGCGGCGCGCAATCCCTCGCTGGTATCGGGGAATTGTCCGCCTTGGTACTTCCAGTTCTCGTTGACCTTGAAGCTGAGGATTTCGTAATTCAGGTCGGATTCGTAGCCCAGCTGCTGGCGAATGTATTGATTGTAGACCGCGGTGTAGGGCGCGACGATGGCGTTCATCGACGGGTCGAAGTCGAAGGTCCTGCCCTCGGCGGAGGCCATGATGCCGATGAAGCGGGAATCGAGACGGCCGACGGCGCGCTTGTCATCGCGCAGCAACTCCTTACAGAAGCTCATGATATTGATGCGCAGGTCGGCGCCCAGGATGAAGCGCTGCGACAAGCCGGTATAACGCGAGAGGCGCTCGGCTATGGCTTGGCTCTCGCCATCCGTGAGTCGATCACCCTTGCCCAGCGCCACCGTATACTCCGCTTCGGCCCAGTCGGCGACTTCGCGCAGCAATTCGCGCAGCTCGCGGGCTTGAAGCTCATCCGCCAACTGGCCGTGGTAGTAGGCCGTGGCGCAGAAGCTGGGCAGATAGAGCGCATAGGGCAAGTCGTTGGCTTTGGTGAAGCGCAGCGTCTGGAAGTTCATCACGGTCGAAATCAGCACGACGCCGTTGAAGGCGATGCCGCGGTCGATCAAGTGGCCGGCCAGCCCGGCGGCGCGGGTGGTGCCATAACTCTCGCCGGCCAGATAGAGCGGGGAGGTCCAGCGGTGGTTGCGCGACAGATAGAGGCGGATGAATTCGCCGACGGATTCCAGATCGGTTTCCAGCCCCCAGTACTTTTCGTTGTCGGCCGGGTCGGTCGCGCGGGAGTAGCCGGTGCCGACCGGGTCGATGAAAACCAGATCGCCCAGATCGAGCCAGGTGTGGGCGTTGTCGATGAGCTTGTAGGGTGGCGGCGGCATGAAGCCCTCGGCGCCCATGTCGACGCGTTTGGGGCCCAGCGCGCCCATGTGCAGCCAGATGGAGGCCGAGCCCGGCCCGCCGTTGAAGACGAAGATCAAGGGGCGTGAGGCAGAGTCGGCGTCGGTGTCGAGCGTGTAGGCGGTGTAGAAGATCTGGGCGACGATTTTGTCTTTCTCGTCTTTGAGCGGCATTTTGCCGACGGTGGCGCTGTAGGAGAGGGTCGCGTCGGCGAGATCAAGCTGGTGGGTTGTGATGATGGGGTCTTCTTCGCTGATTTCGCTTTTCTCAATAGCGCTCTTGTCGGACTCGTCAGTCATTTTGCTCTCCATACTTGGCCAGGATTAAGCGCTTCAAGTCGATTATTAGCGCTGGCAGTCTTTCTGTGATGACTTGCCAAAGCACATCATATTTGATCCGGAAATAAGCGTGAACCAGGTTGTTGCGCATGTCAACGATCTTTTGCCATTCAATCTGAGGCGCCAGCGCCCTCGTTTCGGGGCTGACATGGCGCGCCGCTTCGCCAATGATTTCAACCGCTTTCACTAAAGATAACTCCAGCATCTCGTTATTCTCAATGTCGGCGCGCGTGTAACTGCCGGCAATACGGCGGGCTTTTTCAGCTGCCTCCAGCATATGAAGCAGACGCGCTCGGTCTTTTTCCGGTTTTTCTGGCACGGGCCTTCTCCTCCTGGTGGGGATGCCTTCAACATCATATAGCGGCTCGGCGTGGTCCATGACCTCCTGTCGGAAATAGGGGCTCAACTCCTGAGGCGTGAGCAGGTCCACGGTACGCCCAATCATCTCGCTGAAGTCGGTCTGCTGCTCCACGATGTCAAAGTAACTGATCTTAGCCTCTGGCGCATATTCCACCAGCAAATCAATGTCGCTCTCTGGTTTGAGATCGTCACGCAGGGCGGAGCCAAAGAGGGAAAGACGCTTTATGGGGCGCTGATTGCAATAAGCGCGGATAGCTTCAAGCGGCAGTTGTAAGCTAGCAAGCTCGTTCATCGACTTCCTCCGCCGATGCTTGCGAACGGGCAAACAGTATACCATAATCGCGCCAACCAGTGGATATAGCGCAATGCCGCCACGCCAGTACCGTACGCAAGCCATCATCCTCAGCCGGCGCGATTTCGGCGAATCGGACCGGCTGCTGACGCTGTACACACCGCTGCGGGGCAAAGTCCGCGCTATCGCCAAAGGCGCCCGCAAACCCAGCGCCAAGATCAGCGGGCACGTCGAGCTCTTCGCGCGCAGCGACTGTCTCATCCACCGCGGCCGCAACCTCGACATCCTCACGCAGGCTGAACTGATCGATGCCTATCTCGGCTTGCGCGAAGACCTGGGCCGGGGCGCATACGCCAGCTATGTCGCCGAGCTGCTGGACCGCTTCACGGCCGACGAAGAAGACGACAGCGGCGATGTCTTTCTGCTGCTGCATCAGACATTGTCGCGCATCGCGGATAGCGACGATCCGCGCTTGGCGGCGCGTTATTTTGAGCTGCGGCTGCTGGATCTGGCGGGCTTCCGGCCGGAGCTGCAAGAGTGCGTGGCGTCGCGCAGCGATTTGCTGCCGGAGGCGCAGTTTTTCAGCTACGAAGAGGGCGGCGTGGTCAGCCGAGCCGCCGCGCCACAAGTAGCGTCGCGGCTGGCCGAGATCGACTTTGATACATTGAAGCTGCTGCGACACCTGCAGCGCAGCGTCGAGTCATACACCGGGGTGAGCAGCCTGCGGATCACGCCGGATCAGCATCAAGGGGCGGAGCGGATCATGCTAGGGTACATGGCCCATTTGCTGGAGCGCAAATTGGAGAGCGTCGATTTCATCCAGCGGCTGCGGCGTCAGATGCGTTCGCCATAATTTCGCGGTAGACGGCGACGGTCGCCTCGGCAATGCGGTCGTGGGTGAAATGCGCCAGGAAACGCGCCCGGCCCTGCTCCCTCAGCTCGCTGCTTAAGGCCGGCTGCTCTCGCAGGTCGCGCAGCGCGCGCGCCAAAGCCTCGACATCACCTTCGGGAACGATCCGCCCGGCTGCGCCGATGACGCCGGGGATGGCGCCGCTATCGCTGCCGATGACCGGAACACCGCTGGCCATCGCCTCCACCAGCACGCGACCAAATTGCTCTTTCCAATTCGGGCGCGTCAACGAGGGCAACACTAGGACATCAATCTTGTGGTATTCCGCGGGCAAGTCAGCGGAAGGCAGTTGGCCGGCAAAGGCCACCCGGTCGTCCACTTCCAGCGCATTTGCCAGCGCCTGCATCGCCTCGCGCGCTGCGCCGCCGCCGACCAGTCGCAAGCGCCATTCGCCCTCCAACCCTGCCGCGGCCCGCAGCAGGATGTCGATGCCTTTTTCCGGCACAATGCGGCCGATAAAGCCGATGGTGAATTGGCGCTGGGGCCGGGTTGGCGCGGGAGCAAAAAGCGTCTCTGATGCGCCAAACTGGGGAATCGCCTTCAGCCGTCCGCGATAGCCTTTGCTGCGCAGGACAGCGGCGGCGGATTCTGTGCCGGCGACGGCGTAGTCGGCAAGTTGCATCACCCAGCGCTCGCCCCAGCTGAAGGGCGGCGGGTAGCGGCGAGCGATATTCTGCCAGGTAAAAAACAGGCTTTTGGCGCCAGCGCGGCGGGCCAGCCGTAAGGCCTGCCAGGTCGCCAGGTTGTAGGGTTCTTCGTCAATATGTACGATTTGCGGCCGCAAGCTGGCGATCTCTCGCGCCAGGGTCGGGTAATGGTGCAGGTGATAATTGCCGTTCAAGCGGATCGGGATTGGGCGCAGGCTGTAACCGGCTGTGAAGCTGCGCTCCAAATGTTGGGTACCGCGTTCGTCGCTCCAAGCGGGCGGAACCAGGACGGTAAGATCGACGCCGCGCCGGGCGATGGCTTCCAACTTCGGCTGATAGATGCCGACGATGCAAGCTTTGGAGAGCATCAAGACGCGCATAAACTGTCGTTTGACCTGCCGCCCTCTAGGGCTATGGCCGCTTAAACAATTTCGATGGGCGGATCTCCGCAATTGCCATTGGCGTCAAAGACGCGGAAGCTCAGGTCGCGCAGCGAGAGCACGCCGTAAGTGCGGGACGAGGCGCGCGCGCATTTGAATGTATAAAGCGAGCCGGGATTAACCAGACATCCATGCTGCGTCCTGATATGCAGCGGCAGGTGCGTATGCCCGGTGATCAAGACATCCGCCTTAAGCGAATCCAGCACCATCTTCAAGTAGGTCGCCGAGAGGTGATCTTTGTACATGCCCCACATATTATTGCCGGGTTTGCCATGACACATGTAGATGGTGCGCCCGGCCAACTCCCCCTGCCAATCAAGCGGCAGGTTTTGCAGATAGCGCAGATTGTCGCGGCGAAGGCCGTTGACCCACTCGTCATGATTGCCGCGAGCCACCGGAATGCCGTGCGCGCGAATCAGATCAATGACGCGGTCGGGATGGGGTCCGCGCCCGACCAAGTCCCCGGCGCATAAGATTTGATCTACATGGTGATGTCTGTCAAATCGATCGAGCACATCCTCTAGCGCGCCATAATCAGCATGTACGTCAGAAATGATTCCAATTTGCATCCAGACTCGACCTTAACCGTTCACTATGAGCATCATTATACGACGGCGCAACTCTGATGTAGAGATTCGATATTCCGACGATAGTCAGGCGAGGCATGCTCACCATCTGTTGCGAAACATCAGTTGAAGGAAGCGTCAGGGATCGTGATCATTCCAGCAGCGTCCCGGCGCAATGCGCGGCAACTCTCTCACGATCACTCAACAGACTTTAGCCACGGATTGCCGCGCATTCGCTCACAAAATATTTGCTGATCCGCAATTCAGACAAGTTTCCTCGGCGCGCGAAACCACGGCTTTGCAGTCATCACAGATTACGACCCGGCCTTTCGCCAAATCGTGGTCCAGCGATACACGCTCATCGAAGACAAAACACTCTCCTTGCCACAGGGACTGAGCCGGTTCCACTTTTTCCAGATAATGCAATATGCCACCGCGCAGGTGATAGACCTGTTCGAAGCCTTGCCGCAGCAGATAGGCGCTGGCTTTCTCACAGCGGATGCCGCCGGTGCAGAACATGGCGACGCGCTTGTGCTGCTTCGGGTTTAATGCTTGGTCAAGATAGCGCGGCAGCTCGTGAAAAGACGCCGTTTGGGGATTACGCGCGCCTGCAAAGCTGCCCATTTGCACTTCGTATTCGTTTCGGGCATCAACCAAGAATACGTTGTCCTGCGCGATTAAGCTGTTCCAGGCTTCCGGCTCGATATACTGCCCCACCTGCTCCAGCGGATTAGCGTCGGTCGCTTTCAGCGCGACGATCTCGCGTTTCAAGCGCACTTTCAGGCGCTGGAAGGGAATGGTGGTATGGAAGGATTCCTTGACCATCATGTCGGCGAAGCGCTCATCGCTGCTTAAGAAACGGAGCACGCTGTCGATACCTTCGCGTCCGCCGGCGATGGTGGCGTTGATGCCTTCTTCCGCCAGCAGGATCGTTCCGCGTACTTCGGCCGCCCGGCAAATGAGCAGCAGCGGTTCACGCCAGGCGCGAAAGTCGGGCAAGCGAACAAATTTGTAGAATGTGGCGATGCAGATCTTCTGGTTCATAGGGCAACTGGTCGCGTAGGGTCAAACTATTGTAGTCTGCGACGACGTCCTTGTGCAGTTTCAGCATGTCACCTTCTCGGATCTCAGTGGGGTATCGGACTGGCCCTGGCGTGCAAGCAAAAGACAAGCGCATTGGACGCCGTGGCCCAGCGCCGCGCGCGTCTCAGATGGAAGACTAACTATGATATACTTCCCTTATGAAAATCGGTCTCAACGCGCATCTGCATTCGCAGCAAGCGGGTTATCGCTCGGCGGGAATCAGCGGCTATATCGCCAATCTCTTGCGCCAGCTGCCGGCAATCGCGCCCGCTCACTGGCAGTTCGAGGCGCTAGTCGGCGCGGAAAACTCGGCGCAATTTGAGCGCGTCAAGATGTCGCGCGCCCCGCTGGATACGCAATCGCCGCTGCGCCGCATCATCTGGGAGCAGACCCTGCAACCGTTGAAGCTGCGGCAATTTGACCTCTATCATGCCCTGGCCTTTGTCGCGCCAATCGTACTCGCGGCGCCAATGGTGGTTACGGTTTACGATCTTAGCTTTTTGCGCTTTCCCGAGCGGCTGCGCCCGGCGCGCCGGCTCTACCTGCGCAACATGACCGCGTTGACTTGCTCGAGGGCGCGGCGCGTGCTGGCGATCAGCCAAAGCACGGCTGATGACCTGGTGGCCTGGCTGGGGGTGCCAGCGGACAAGATTGATGTAACGCCGCTGGGTTATGACAAGGCGGTCTTTCGGCCGCTGCCTCCGGCCGACTTAGCGCAGTTTCGGCGCAAACATGATCTGCCAGAGCGCTTCTGGCTCTATGTCGGGACGCTTGAGCCGCGCAAGAATTTGTCCAGCTTGCTGGAAGCGTATCGGCGACTGTCTAAGGCGGAACGACTGCCGCTGATTTTGGGCGGCGGCATCGGCTGGCAGGGGCGGACTGTCCTGGCTGACATTGAGCGACTTGGCCTGGGCGACAGCGTGAAGCATATCGGATTCATCCCTGCAGCGGATTTGCCGTTTTGGTACAATTGCGCCGAAGCTTTTATGTACCCGTCAGTTTATGAAGGATTCGGCTTGCCCGTGCTGGAAGCCATGGCCTGCGGCGCGCCGGTGGTGACATCGGAGGCGGCTGCGCTGAAAGAAGTTGCGGGATCGGCGGGAAAGTGTATCCCGTCCAACGATATTGAAGCCTGGGCGGCTGCGCTCAAGCGCGTAGCGTCAGACGCAGCCTGGCGCGAGGCAGCGCGTGTTAAAGGTCTGGAGCGGGCGAAACTCTTCAGTTGGGAGCGTACCGCCGAACTCACAGTCGGCAGTTATAGAAAGGCCTTGGCCAAACGCGAGCGTCCGCAATCTGTCAGCGGCAGCGATGCCGGCGCCCACGCTCACGCAGGCTTTCAAAGACCCTCGGCAAACGCAAATGGCGGTTTGAAGCAAGGAAGCAGTGAAAAGGCGGCCGGTGTTGAATCCAATTAGAGCGCGTCTGGCGCGGGCGCTGGGCTTTGGCTGGCGCTGCTGAACGGCATGAACGCAAACACTTCGCTTTCGGAACGCCCAACTATCGAACCGCGCTGGCTCTTCCCGCTCATCGACGGCGCGCTGGCTTTCATTGCCTTCGGCCTGGCGTACATCCTGCGTTACGAGTTGCGGATTATCGGCCCGGACCCCGTACAGCGCTCCTTCGATCCCTACATACCCTTCGCTGCCATTTATGCGCTCTTGATTTGGCTGAATTACCAACGCAATGGCTTGTATCGCAACATCGTTGGCAGAGCCTGGCTGGAAGAGATCTACCTTATCGCCAGCAGCGTCGCGGTTTCCATCGTCATCGTGCTGGCGATGTTTTTCATCCTGCAGCCCTTGGCGACCAGCCGCCTGATGTTGATTTATGTGGCGGCGCTGACGGTGATCGTCGCTTCAGTATCGCGACTGATACGGCGCTGGGCCCTGGCGTATTTACGGCATCGGGGGATCGGCGTTCGCCGTGTGCTCATCATCGGCATGGGGGACATTGGGCGGTCTCTGCTGGGCATCATGCTGTCGCGCCCGGAGTTTGGTTATCGCCCGGTCGGCTTTCTCGACGATGACGCCGAAAAAAACGCCGTGAGTATGGGACGCGTCGAGGCCATGGGCAGTACCGCGCAGTTGGCGGAGACGATTAAAGCGCAGATGGTGGACACGGTCATCATCACCTTCCGCTGGAAGCATTACGATCGTATCCAAGAGCTGACCGAAGTTTGCCGCGCGGCCAACACCGATTTGCGGATAGTGCCGGAGATCATGCAGTTGAATATCCGCCAGGTGCAGGTCGAAAACCTCGATGGCATCCCGCTGCTCGGCATCGGCGCGCATCGCTCCTTCAGCCGCGCCGATCAATTTCTCAAGCGGGGTCTGGATCTGGCGCTGGTGATAGGGACCCTGCCGCTGTGGGCGCCGGCCAGCCTGCTGGTGGCGCTGGCGCTGAAGTTTGAAGGCGCTGGCCCGGTGCTGTTTTGGCAGATACGCGTCGGCAAGGACGGACAGCAATTCCGCATGGTGAAGTTTCGCAGCATGGTGGAGGGCGCGGAAGATCTGGAAGAAGCGATGCTGCGCGAATCGGGCGAAGATCCGCGCCATCCCAAATTCATCGATGATCCGCGAATCACCAAGGTGGGAAGATTCTTGCGGCGGACCAGCCTGGATGAATTGCCCAACCTCCTCAATGTCATAAGGGGTGATATGAGCTTGGTTGGCCCGCGACCGCCGACGCCGCGCGAGGTTACGCTCTACGAACCGCGACATACGCGCCGCCTGCAGATAACGCCGGGCATCACCGGCTGGTGGCAGGTGCGCGGGCGCAGCAACGTGCCCTTCGACGAGATGTGCGAAATGGATATGTATTACATCGACAACTGGTCAATCTCGATGGACATCGAAATCCTGATGCTCACCATCCCGCGCGTCGTCTTGCGCAGCGGCGCCTACTGACGCGGACTCCGATTGCGGCTGAACGATGCTTGCCAGGCGGGAAATCGCTTGCGGCGTCATGGGCAGGAAATAGAGCGGACGCAGCTGGGCGAAGAGATCCCGAGCCAAGCCGAGCAGGTTGTCGGTCGCTGCTTGCCCCGGCGACCGGTCGTAGCACCAGAAGAGCAGTACGAATATGAAGGCTGCGTAGAGAGCGGCGCCCATGTCTCGCGCTTGCTGCTCGCGCAGCGCGTCGTCGGATGTCAGCACAAGACGCTCCATGGCAGTTGTGAGACGCTGGGCGGATGAGCCGGACATGAGGTCGAATTCGGCGCCGTCAACCATGGCGTCGGCGAAGACTGCCGCAACCGCTTCGCGATCTTGAGATAGGGTCTGTACGACGAAGGTCAGGGCCTGGCTGTAGCGATCGGCCATTGCGCCAGCGGGAAGCGCATCAATCTGATCCACCAGCTCGTCGATCTTCGCCTGAACCAGCGTCCGAGCAATCGCTTCTTTGCTGGCGTAGTGGCGTTTAACGGCAGCGAGTGGAAGGCCCGCTTCGGCGGCGATGTCGGGCAAGGCGACAGCCTGGTATCCCAAGCGACGGAAGCAGGCGACGCCCGCCTCAATTACAAGCTGTCGCGTCTCTGCATTATTGGGGTTTGGCTGGGTTCGCTCGTCCATTTCAGCGCTGATGTTGGCTCAATGCCGCGTAAGTTGCAAGTGGCCGTAGCCAGTCGAAGTGGTACGTTGCGTAGTTAAGCGGGACCACTACAACTAGCGCAATCCCAGAGCAATCGCACCACTATTCGGAAAATGCTTTGAGGATTTGCCATCGAAGCTTATCGTTCCGCGCTGACTGTAATCGCTTGCGCCGCAGGCTGATTTTTTTGGGGTGTTTTTTGAGCAAAGCCAAGGCGATATGCTGTAGCACAGCGAAATTTTCTGGGCTGTGTCCTACACGAATACGGCTGTCGTCTTGCCGAAAGGTCACATCCAAGACCCGATGGAGTTTATTTTCAATGTGCCAGTGCGAACGAATTATTCGCTGGAGTTGATTGGCATCCTTCCCTTGTAAAGAGGAGATAAAATAGCGCGTCTGCGTGTTTTGCCACTGCCCATCCAGTAATTGGGCATGTTGGACGCGGACTAGCGACTGCAAGCGCGTCCAGCCTTCTTGCTGGCTTAAGTCATTCAAGACAGCGGCATCGGTCATCACTTCACAGACCCGGCGCTCGACACGACCACGCGGCTTGCTGATTTCTTCGTTGTGACTATATTGACCTATCAAGCGCGGATGGCGGTCATCCGCATAAGCGAAAAGGGACTGGGCTGCATCGTACAAACTGCCCTGATTTTCCTTTAAGGCTATGACATAATCCGCTCCGTGCTCGCTAACAATAGACTTCACGATGTCTTTCTGACAGCCCATCGCGTCCAAAGTCACGATACAGCCTTTCAAATACAGCAATTTCAGCAATTCGGGAATTTCAGGTATCTCATTGCTTTTCGCGTCCACAGCGCGCTTGCCCAAGACCAAGCCGGCTTCCACTGACCAGGCATGCAACAGATGCAAGGCGCTCTTTCCTTGCCTACGATCATGGCTGCGCCGCATCGTCTTGCCGTCTATTGCCACAATATCGCCTTCAGCTAATACTGGCTTGATGCTGCTAATCCAATCTTGGTAGCACAACTGTACCTGCTGAGGGTCTAATAGTTGGAAGACGCGGGCAAATGTATCGTGCGAAGGAATACCGTTAGGCAACTCTAAAAATCCCCTTAACCATTCCTCTTTATCCTCGCCAAAATCAACAATGTCCACCCAGGTCTCGGCGCCGCTGATCACCGCGCAGATCGCGATGATGATGATATCCAGCAACGGGTGTAATTGACCATGTTCGCGACGCGGATCTTCTAAACTGGCAAAGGCCTCCGCTATGCCACTTGGGCTCATCTCGGGCTCTCCTCATCCGTATTGATGAACCCATTCTATTCACCTTTCATTTCTTGGTGCGATTGCTCTGGCGCAATCCGCTGCTGATTGCCTTTCCAGGCGCTGGCAGGCATAATGAATTCATCCATCCCTTGCCCTCCTGGAGGGTGCATGTTACATGCAGCCGCCGGCAAACCTGGCGCCGGAAGATGAGAGCCATCGCCAAACACCTGATTTTGCTGCTGAGCCTGCTGAGCCTCGGGGCTTGCGAATCCGCCCTGCTGCGTGACAGCCCGGCGCCGGTCGCCGATACGCCCGCGCCCGTGGTGAGAAGCACCAGCGATGACCCGGCAGAAGTGCTGCAAGCCTTCATACTGGCCTGGAATAGCGAAGACTTCGAGGCGATGTATGAATTGATCGCCGGCCGCAGCCGCGAGCTGTATCCCCAGCGCAACTTCATCGACAAGTACACGGTGGCGCACAGCGTCATTCGCTTTGCCGGCGTCGAACACAGCCTGCTCGGCGTGGACTACCAGGGCACTACCGCAATCGTCGACTACGACATCGTCATCGATTCGCCGACATTCGGCACGATCGCTGATGAGCAGCGCGTCATGCGAATGGTCGAGGAGGGCGGCTGGAAGATCGCCTGGTCGCCCACTGACATCATCAAAGGCATGTCCAGCCGGGGGCGCTTGACGGAACGAGCCGATTTCCCGCTGCGCGCCAACATCTATGCGCAAGGCGGTTTGCCGCTGGCGGAGCAGGATGCGCCGGTCTACAGCTTGTGGGCCATCCAAGAAGATATGCGCAGCGTCGATGCCTGCCTGGATACGCTCGCTTTGGCGACGCGCCAGTCGATCCTCACGCTCAGGCGACTCTTCGTGCAATATCTTGACGAGACCTTTTTCCACGTCGCCGAGATTGACAGCGACGCCTACGAGCGCTACCGGCAGCAACTGGCGAACGACTGCGCCATCGTCCCCAGCGACGGCATCTTCAACAAAGTGCGCACTTATCGCTCGCGCAGCTATTATGGCCACGGCATCGCCACGCATGTCGTCGGCTACCTGGGCGCGGTGCCGGCGGATGAACTGGAACGCTGGGAAGCGCTCGGCTATTCCGGAGGCGACTTGATTGGACGCGCCGGCATCGAATTGAGTTACGAACAAGTGCTGGCCGGCAAGCCTCAGCGCTACCTGCGCATCGTCGAAGGCGGCAACACGATCATCCGCGAGTTAGCCGGTGCGGTTGGCGAAGCGCCTCGCTCGGTCACATTGACAATCAACCGCGAATTGCAGGGCATCATGGCGCAGGCGATGGCCGACGCGGTAACGTACGCCACGCCCAACTGGGGCCTACTCACAGGCGGCGGCGCTCTGGTCGCGCTGGATGTGAACAGCGGCAAGCTGCTGGCGATGGTGAGTTATCCCAGTTTTGATCCGCATACATTTAACCCGGCCACTGAGTACAACGTGCTGGATGTGGCAACGCGGCTGAATGCCGATGTGCGCAACCCCTTTGCCAACAAGGCGCTGGTGGAGCAGTATACGCCGGGCTCGGTCTACAAAATTGTGACGGCCCTGGCGGCCGGCAGCGAGGGCATCTGGGACCGTGAAATGCAATTCGATTGCGGCCACTTTTGGGATGGCAGCCGCTACGGCGATTCGCAGGCGATGCGCACGGATTGGCGGCTGTTGGAATCGCCGCCGAGAGACCCGGCCGGGACGGTAACGATGGCGCAAGCCTTGGCCGCCTCGTGCAACCCCTTCTTCTATGAGACGGGCGCGCTGATGTACCAGGCCTCGCCCGACATGCAGATCGAATACGCGCGGCTGCTGGGCCTGGGCGCGCAAACGGGCATCCGCGGCCTCGGCATAGAAGCGGCGGGCGATGTCGCGCCGCCGGGCGAAATCGCCGCTGCCATCAACAACGCCATTGGGCAAGGCAACGTGGCCGTTACGGTCTTGCAGATGGCGCAAGCGGCTGCCGCCATCGCCAACGGCGGTACGCTCTGGCAGCCTTATGTCGTCAGCCATATTGGAGAAGAAGGCGAGCCCGGCTATCAACTGGAGAACGAACCGACAATGATCAGCGAGCAGGAGCTGGATGCGGAGGCGGTAGCGATCGTGCAAAACGGCATGTGCCAAGTCACGACAGTGAGAGACCTGGGCACAGCCTCTTTCGTCTTCGATGACGCCGATTACACGCTCTGTGGCAAAACAGGCACGGCGGAAACTGCCGCCAATCCGCACGCCTGGTTCGTGGCCTATTGGCCGCGGGAAGAACCGCAGATTGCCTTTGCCGGCATCATGACCCACTCGCGCGAAGGCTCGGAAGTCGTGGCGCCGATGATCCGCCGCACGTTGGACGATTTCCTGGGCAAGCCGCGCAAGGCATTCCCGGAGTGGTGGCAAGAGCCTTACATCCCGGTCAAGACACAGGCGCAGGCTTTGGCGGACCTGGCCGCGGAAGAGAGCTAGCCGCAGTTCCCGGGCCAGTTGCTATTGGGCGTCCAGCCGGGCAAGCGGTAGTTGATCTTTTCGGGCGGCGGCATCAGATGGTAGACCCAGGAATAAGCGCGCCAGGGTTTGAAACCGTCGTTTTCGCCGTAGCCGAGATCGACCCAATAATCTGTGCCGCTGGGTCCGCCGCCGGTATCCAGGATGGCGCCGTCGCCATAATTGGGCACGAACACCCGCGTATGATAGGGGATGATATTGGGCTTGGAGGCGATGACGCCTTTGTCGAGCGTCGCGCCGGTTGAGGTGCGCAAATTACCGCCGTTTGAGATCGGATTGTAGCTGGTGGTATACATGCAGAGCCGGCGCCAGTATTGCCGCGGACCGGCCGGCGTGTTGATCGTGCCGAGGGCAACCACTCGCGTCCCGTAAGCCACGATGCGATGTACGGGCGCTTCGGCCACGACAGATTCTAGCAGTTCACGGCTGACTTCGACGCCGTTTTCATAGCGGACGCGGCTGCGGATCTCGCGTCTGCCGTCGCTCCCCTCTTGCAGGACCGCGCGCTGGTCGAGGTTCAACTCGGCATCGGGCTGTACGCGGTTCTCGTGCGGGATGACTTCGCTGATGGCCACGACCTCTTCGGTGACGCGCACGATTTCAATGCGCATGCCTTCGCTGACAGCGGTATCGCCCGGCGGCTGCACATAATCCAGCGCGAATAGCGGCGCGTCCAGCTCGACCAGTACATCGGCCACCAGCGCGGCGTTCGCGCGCGCCTCAATGACGACGCCGTCCAGCATTAGTTCGACCGGGATGGCGCGCTTGATGCTGATCGTCAGCGCGTCGGCGACAGGGCTGTCGAGCGGCGGGCTTACTTCGTCAGTCAGATAGAGCTTGATGCCGGCGGCGAATAGCGCATCCCCCACTGTTTCCGCGTTGGACAATATCGTCGCTGCACGGCCGTCATCTACCACGGTGAGTTGAAGCGCGCGGCGGATTCTGATATGTCGCGCCGGCACGGTCCAGCCCGGCAAGGCGGCATAATCGGCCAGCGCGCCGTTGACCCAGATCTTATCGGCGGCGCTTAGAACGATATCCGCCTGCTGCAAGATTTCCAGCGGATTTTCCAGCGCCGTCAGTACCATTCGGCGATTGCCGTTGTCAACGATCTCGACTTCGCGCGCGGGCCTAATGCTAAGGACCATGCCCTCGCGCAGAGGCTCGCTGGCTGGATGAGACAGCAAGCTGTTCGCCGGCAGGGCGATATCTTGCTCGGCCAGCAGCTCGTCGACGGTGTCGGCGGAGCTGGCAACCTGACGCAGCGCTCCAGCGTGCCGGATGCTGACCGTCACACGGTCCGCTGAGTCGAACGGGGCATTAACCGGTATAGCGCTGACGAAGAGGGCAACGGTCACCATAAGCGTAGAGGTGGTGATCAGAATCAGCGAGGTCAGCAGCCAGCGACCGCGTTCCAGCAGCCAATGGCGTCCGGCGCGGGGACGGGAGACAACGGCCCGCCTGCCGGGCGCAAGTGGTTGCGTATCTTCGTCCGTAGGACGAGCGCTGCCCATCACCTGGATTGACCCCGCATCTACGCCTGCCGATTACGTTTGTAGTAAACTGTTGCATAGGCAAGTGTTCCTCGATTATATCGGATTCAAGCGCCTCAAAAAGGGGGTTGCGAGTACATCAACAGCCACTATAATGAGACTTCGTATCAATAAGACGCGAGGATAAGAATGAAAATGCGACAAAGATTCACCCTGCTATTTGCCCTGCTTGCCCTTCTTTTGCTGCCCAATTTCAGCGCGATCACGCAGGAAGAAAAGCTTAGCGTGATCGCTTCCCACAGTATTCTGGCTGACGTCGTCCACAACATTGCCAGCGATCGCATCGAGCTGACGACGCTGATTCCGATCGGCGCCGACCCGCACGGTTTCAACCCCTCACCGAGCGATTTGACGTCGGTCGCCGAAGCCGACCTGGTCTTCGTCAATGGCGCAGGTTTTGAAGAAACCTTGCTCGAGGTTATCCACGGCGCCGCCGAAGCTGTTCCGATTGTCGAAGCGTCGGCTTGTGTTGAGATCATAGCCATCGGCGCTACGGGTCACATGCACGAGGACGATGACGACCACGCCCACGAAGACGAGGACGACCACGCCCACGAAGACGAGGACGAGCATCAGCACGGCGATATGGACAGCCATTGTGATGCGCACGACGCTGAATTTGTAGAGATAATGGGCGACGAGGACGCGCATCAACATGGCCCGGTCCTCGGTAGGCTGGAAGACATCGAGTGCGGCGGGCATGGGCACGATTATGAGGCGCACGCGCATGCAGAAGGCGGCTGTGACCCGCATGTCTGGATGGATCCGCACAACATCATCTATTGGTCGCTGATGATTCGGGACGTTTTGAGCGAGCTGGACCCCGGCCATGCGGGCGATTACGCCGCCGCCGCCGCCGAGTACATCGGGGAGCTGGTCGCGCTGGAATCCGACTTCATCCTGCCGCTGCTGGAAGCGCTGCCGGTCGAGCAACGCATTTTGATCACCAGCCATGATTCGCTGGGTTACCTGGCGGCGACTTTCGATTTCCAAATCATCAGCACGGTGATTCCCGGCGGCAGCACGCTTGTCGAGCCCAGCGCGCGCGATGTCGCCGCACTGATCGACCGAATTAACAAGACGGGCGTAGCGGCAATCTTCGGCGAGACAACCGTCAGCACATCGGAGGTGGAGACCATTGCGGCGGAAACCGGCGCTGAACTAGCGATCATCTACAGCGGCACGCTGAGCGACGGCGGTCCGGCTTCTACTTACCTGGAGTACATGCGCTACAATCTGAGCACGATCGTGGAGGCGCTTGGCTGATCTCGCCAAGGCGCCTGAACTGAGGCTGGCTGGCAATGTCTATATTCAAGCGAAACAACATCGACACAAGCCAGCCGGCTCTCCTGGTGGAGCATCTGACGACCGGTTACCCGGGCAATCGTTATGCCTTGTCGGATATCAGTTTCACCATAAAGGCCGGCGAGCGCGTTGCAGTCATCGGACCGAACGGGGCCGGCAAGAGCACGCTTATCAAAGCGATCGTCGGCTTGCTGCAATTCACGCATGGCCATATTTCAATATACGGCGCCGATTGCCATACCAGCCACATCTATGTCGGTTATGTACCGCAGCAAAGCGAGATAGACTGGTCTTTCCCGGTGTCGGTATACGATGTGGTGATGATGGGACGCAGCCGGCGCGTCGGTTGGTTCCGCTGGCCGGGCAAACGCGACCACGCGATCGTTAACGATATTCTGGATCATCTAAGTCTGGGCGATTTGGCCAAACGACAAATTAGCGAGTTGAGCGGCGGGCAGCGCCGGCGTGTCTTCATCGCGCGCGCGCTGGCGCAAGACGCCCGTGTGCTGCTGCTCGATGAACCCTTCGCCGGCATCGACCAGACTGCCGAAAAAGAGATCGTCGAGGCGCTCGACATTTTGACGAGTCATGGGATCACGATTCTGCTTTCTACGCATCACATGCAGAACGCCGCCCTGTACGCCGACAAGGTAATGATTCTGCGGCAGAAATTGCTTTGCTTCGGACCGCCAAACGAAGTGCTGACCGGGCAGAATCTGCGCGATGCCTTCGGATCGGCGCATGTCTTGCCACATAACGACGAACTGCTTATGTTTGGCCTCGATCAGTAGGGCTATAGCGCATATGGACATCGCTGGCTTTCTCTCCGAACCGCTTGGCTACGCTTTCATTCAGCGCGGCATGTTGGCGTTGGTGCTTGTGGGCGGCGTCAGCGCCTTGGTCGGCTGCTTTGTCGTGGTGCGCGGCATGTCCTTCTTTGGCGATGCGCTGGCGCATTCTATCTTGCCCGGGGTGGCGCTGTCCTACTCTTTGAGCGGCGGCTACGTAGCCAGCAATTTGTTTCTGGGCGGCTTGGGCGCCGGTGTGGTATCGGCAGTAGTGATCGCTTGGCTGGCGCGTAACCAGGAACTCAAGGAAGACAGCGCCATCGCCATTGTCTTTGTCACCATGTTCGCGCTCGGAATCGCCATCATCGGCACGCAATCCAGCTACGCCGTCGATCTCACGCATATCCTCTTTGGCAGCATCAACGGCATTGGCCAGGATGATCTGATCAACATGACGGCCATGGCGGCAATCGTGCTACTGGTTATATTGCTGTTTTACAAGGAGTTTCTCCTCATCAGCTTTGACCTGAGCCTGGCGCATAGCTTGAAGCTGCCGGTGCAACACTTGAATATCCTGCTGCTCGTTCTGATCGCCGTCACCATCGTCGCCAGCATGCAGGCGGTGGGCATCGCGTTGATGCTAGCGCTGCTGACCACGCCCGCGGCGACCGCCCGTCTGCTGGTCAAGCGGCTGCATCATATGATCCTCATTGCCATCCTTATCGGTATCGTCAGCGGCGTGGTCGGTTTCTACGCCTCCTATTATTTGGACATCCCCTCGGGCGCCTGCATCGTGCTGACCCTGAGCGTGATTTTCGGATTGGTTATCGCGCTGCAGTCCGGCCTAGCACAGCTGCGTGAACGCGGCGGATCGTAGAAAGGGCAATCGCATCACCTGTATCTTTAGCACAGACGCCCGCAAGTCACGACTTGACTCACGCAAAATAATGAACTTTTCTTGGCGATAATTTGTAGGGGCCAGCCTCGGTTCACCCACCCCGCCATAGCGCCAAGACCAGCCGCGCGGCTGCGTGTCGCCGATGAAGACGCAGACAACAATGCGGGCGATTCACAGGGTCGCGCAGTCACTGACCGTCAATCGCCCCTGCAATGACCTGCGGGATTTAGGCAGCCATCTTCACTTTCGCCGAGTCGCGGCTGATCGTGCCGCCGCTGGAGGTAAAGGCTTCCATTTTCACTTCGTACTCCGCGTCGGCGCTCAAGCCAGTGAAGCGGTGCTGCCGCTCCTCATAACTCTGCTTGAAGATGTACTCGGTGCGGTCGCCGCGCAGCTCCAGGAAGTATTGCACATCGACGACCGGGATGTTGTTCCAGCTCACGGTGAAGCCGTCCTGCGTCACATCGCTGATGGAAATCCTCACATCGCGTTTTGACCTAGTGTCCTGTGTCGGCGGCGGCGGCGGTACGGGTGTATCGGATGGCGGCACGGGGGTATTCGACGGGAGAGGCGTGTTTGATGGCGGGATGGGCGTATGAGTCGGCGATGGCAGCGGCGTGTTCGATGGGACAGGCGTATCGCTTGGGAGCGGCGTGGGCGTGTCCGAAGGCGTTGGCGTGTTGCTTGGAATTGGCGTGTCCGAAGGGACAGGGGTATCGGACGGCACGGGTGTGTTGCTGGGCGGAACGGGCGTGTCGGTTGGCGTCGGCGTATTCGTTGGCAGCGGCGTATTGCTTGGAAGTGGCGTGTTGCTCGGGATGGGCGTGTTGGACGGGATAGGCGTGTCGCTCGGCGGACCATCGCTTAGCGTACGGCCGCTCACGCGCCGGACCAGGTCGCCGCCGCTTTGGCGATGGGCGTAGAGCTCGGCTGTGTAGCCCGTGTTCGGGCGCAGCCCGCCAAAAGTATAGGCGCCAGGGAAGTCGGCCACGCGGATTTTGAAGACGCCGTCGCCGCTGAATGTCAGCGTATAGGCGACGGCATCCGGCGCGTCGTTCCATTTCACCGTGATGTGGTCTTTGGAAACTGCGCTGAAGACCATTCCGAACTCGCCATCGTTCAACTGCGCCCTCCGGAACGCCGGCGTGTTGCTTGGGACAGGCGTGTCGGATGGAACAGGCGTATCCGTTGGACTTGACGTCGCTGTCGGCGTAGGTGTGTCGCTGGGCGTGAAGGTCAGCGTAGGCGTGGGCGTGTCAGACGGCGTGGGCGTATCCGAGGGGATTGGAGTCGGAGTGGGCGTATCGGACGGGGGCGGCGGAACAGCGAGCGTGGTGAAGCTGCCGCGGAGCGTGCCGGCCGTTTCAAAGGTCGGCTGACCGTTCACCATCACCACCTGATCCCACCGGACTTCTACGTTGTATTCTTCGCCCGCTTCCAGACCCGCCGCCGTCGCCGAAGTACCGCTGCTTTTAAGAACAAAGGCGTCGCCAGTGCCGGCGCTCGGCCCAACGGAGACGAAATACTCGTTGCCGGGGTCAGTGGGACCATCCCAGGTGATGGTGGCGCCGCCCTCGCTGATGTCGCTGATAAGCAGGTTCTCCAGCGCGGCATTGGAGTCGGGCAGGGTCGGCGGTGGATTGACGACGCTGTTCGGCTCGCTGTTGCTGCCAGCCGCGGGTTTGGTGCGAAGATATATAAGTTTAGATTTTTTCCCCGGTCCTTCTCCCCAGTAGGTGATCCATAAAACGGTCCAGGAATCCGGCGCCAAGTTCGTATATGTGTAGGAAGGATTGCCGGTGATGAACTGCGTCTCCGGATAATATTTTTTTAAAAATCTACCGCTTGATGTGATGTCAGCGAGGATAACTCTTGGGACGCAGCAATTGCCGCCAAGAAGCACGAGAAAGTAAACGTAGTTGTCGCCGGGGCGATCCCAAGTGACGGTGAAACTGCTGTCGGTGATATCCCTGATTTGAATATTCGGGATGCCTGGAAAGTCAATAGGCGTCGGCGTTGCCGTCGGGGGCACCCAGCCAAATGGCGTCGGCGTCGATGTCAGTGTGGGCGTCGGCGTCAGCGTAGGGGTCGGAGTCAGTGTGGGCGTCGGCGTGAGCGTAGGGGTCGGAGTCAGCGTGGCGGTTGGCGTTGGCGTGGCGGTCGGCGGGGGCAGCGTCTCAAATTCGATGAAGCGCCGGGCGGTCAATTCAGCGGCGCCAATGTCGTTTTGCTCGAAAACAAACAAGGAAACGCGGTATCGCTTGCCAGCACTCAGGGAGCGGAATTGGTGACTGCTGACGTTGCGATTGCTGATGAACTTGGATTGATGGGTCGCCCAGTAAGCGCCGTTAAAATATTCGATTTTCAGGTCAAGCCACCAAAAATCGCGACCCAGCGCGTCCCAACTGAGGTCGACGCTGTGGCGAGCCACGTTGCTGATGGCAAAGCCCTGCGTCGGCAAGTTACTCTGCGCCTGCGCGCCGCTGAAAAGCGCCAGGAGGCAACCGAGAGCAATGAAGAACTTGAGAGGAAAGATCCGCTGGAGGAGGATAGACGGCATGATGAGCCTCCATGCATGTGCGATGTTTCAATCCAGCAAGCGCAGTATACCCAAAATCTGAGCGCGCCGCTAATTTTTCCGCGCCGCCTGCAGGGCAATTGCATCAAATTATTTTCAACACAGAGAGCGCAGAGGACACAGAGTTCGTAGGAGTTTAGACGACTATTCTACTAAATCTGCGGCCTGGAATAGGCAACAGTCACTAGCGAAACGTGAACCACAAATCACAGTTCAAATGAGACATGAACACATATTTTTTGTTTTCTCTGTGCTCTCTGCGCCCTCTGTAGTTAATTTTCAGTTTAGATTCCCACCTTTTCAGCCGCTATCATTTTGATGCAATTGCCCTGGGCGCCGCCTGTATTGAAGCAAGTCTGGCGCATTTGGATTTCAACCGACTCTGACAGGCTATCCGTAGAATTCGCTTTTGGCAGTTAGGAAAATTCGCGTTACACTTCGCGCAATTCGGGGAGGTGGATATGAACGGCGGACTCAAACAAGAAATTGCGACCAAGGGTTACGCGATCGTCGAGGGTGTGCTGGATGCTGAGGCGCTGCTGAAGGAGACCGGCTGGCATCAAGATCGCGGCGTGGCGCGCGAGGTTGCCGACGAAAGCGAATCCACCAACCGCTGGGACCCCACAGCTATTGAATGCGCCTGATGCCGACGCGACAAGTGGCACAATGAACGAGGACTTCCATGCGCTGGCGGCGGTAAATTATGTCTCGCTGGAAACGTATCGCAAGAGCGGCGCGCCGGTGCGTACGCCGGTGTGGATCACTGCCGACGGGGACAAGCTGTACTGCTGGACGCTCACCGACACCGGCAAGATCAAACGCATACGCGCCAATCCGAAGGTGCGCTTGGCGAAATGCGATGCCAGCGGCAAGCTCGAAGGCCAGTGGGTGGCGGCCCAAGCGCGCATCCTGGAGTCGCCAGCGGCGCTGAATGCTCAATTGCAGCGTCTGCGCGCCAAATACGGCTGGAAGTACCTCGCTTATCGGCTTATCAGCGTCTTGAGGCGCGCCGAGACCAGCGCCATCGAATTTGTTCCGGCAAGCACCGACTAGAGCAGAAGACGCCGACCTGAAGGCTTGATTGAGATGCCTCGCCTCAGCAGGCGTCTTTTCGGCTACAATGGCTGGCGCTTGCCACAAACTACGGCAGCAAAGGGAAAAAACGATGCGTTATGAAACAGAAGTAATCATCAACTTGCCGCGCGAGCGCGTGATAGAGATCTTCGACAGTTTCGAGAATCTCAAGAAATGGCAGGAAGGTTTGCTCAGCTACGAAGCGATCAGCGGCGAACCGGGCCAGCCTGGCGCCAAGACCAAGCTGCTGTACCAAATGGGCAGCCGGCGGACAGAGATGATCGAGACGATCATCGAGCGGAATATGCCTGACGAGTTCTCAGGCACGTACGATGCCAAGGGCGTACACAATATCGTGCGCAATTATTTCTACGACGAGGGCGATACCACACGCTGGGTGCTGGATTCCGATTTTCAATTTCACGGCTATATGCGCATCATGTCGCTATTCATGCCCGGCAGCATGTTCAAGAAGCAGACGCGCAAGACGATGGAAGACTTCAAGAAGTTCGCCGAGAGCGCCTAGCTAACGCCGTTCCAGCAGTTGCCGCGTCATACCGGCATGGCCCAGATGCTCGGCGGTATGGTCCAGCCCGCGCAGCAATGACCAGCCACGGGAGAATTGCTGCGGCGGCCAGTGCCGATAGCGGCTCACATCGACGATTTCGCCCAGGCGGCCGGCCGATTGACCGGGGAACGTTGTCTTACAGAAAGCGACATTTGCCGCGAAGCGTTCGACGAACTGGCCCAGTGTATAACCCGAGGCGCTGAATTCCGCCGGGCGATCACGCGTGACCATGTCGTCAACCACCGCGCCGAACCAAAAGCGCTCAGCCGCCGTCACATGGACTGCAAGAACGCAGAGCGAATTCATGTCCGGCCCCGGTGACCAGTCCAATTCCTCGCTAGTCAAGCCAGCCATGATTTGCAGATATTCGGCATGCAGCCATTCCAGACGACTGATCGCCTCCACAAAGATCGGCTCCATTTCGCTCGCTCCTGCAGGGCTTACTGAATACGCAGCATCACGCGGGAGGCGGCGTCCCACAATTCTTCCAGCCGGTAATAATCGCGCCGGTCCGGGGAGAAAAAATGCACCACGACATCGCCGTAATCCATCACCACCCAGCCATTTTCCGCCGTCCCCTCGTTGGTGAAGGGCAGCTTCTGAAAGCGCTCTTTGGCGTCGAGCCGAACGCTCTCGGTCAGGGCGCGCAAATGGCGTTCGTTATCGCCGCTGCAAATAATGAAGAAATCGGCGATGATATTGTCGGGCCGCAGGTCAAGCAGGAGGATATCCTCCGCCTTGCGGTCCTCCACGAGGTCTACGATATGATGTGCTAATTCTAGTGACTGCAAATAGAGTGACTCCGTATTGAGGTCAGGAAACAATGCCATCATTTTAGCACAGCTTATGCGCCGACGATACTCGGACTGTCGCCTCGCATACGATTTCAGAGGAGAGGTTTGAATGCGCGACTTCCAAGCAAGCCCCAAGCCATTGCGGATCTTGGCCGCGCTTATTGTTTTGCTAACGGTCTTTATCGCGTCGGCTCAACAGCCGGGCGCCGATGGAGTGGGCGATCGCCTGTATCCGCAGCTGGGCAACGGCGGCTACGATGTAGAGCATTACGATATTAGCTTGCGATTCAGGCCCGAAGAAAATCATATCTCGGCCAGGACAGTGATTGAAGCCACGGCCACTGAAGACCTGAGCCGTTTCAATCTCGATCTGCATGGGCTGACGGTTGAAAGGGTGACGGTGGACGATGCCGCCGCCGGTTTCGAGCGGGCCGACAGCGAATTGATCATAACGCCGGCGACGTCGCTCGCTGCCGGCGCCAGCTTTGCGGTGGCGGTGGATTATGCCGGCGTTCCCTTGCCCATCGCTGACCCCGGCGTATCCTTCCTCAAATTGGGCTGGCAAGCCTGGGAAGATGGTTTTTTCGGGGCAGTCAGCGAACCGTCGGGCGCGATGAATTGGTTCACGAGCAACAATCATCCCGCCGACAAAGCCACCTACACGATGGCTATCACAGTACCGCGGGACCTTACCGCCGCGGCCAATGGCGTACTTGACGATGTGATCAACAATGGCGACGAAACGCGCACCTTTGTTTGGATGATGAACCAACCGATGGCGACCTACCTTAGCATCGTCGCTATCGGAGACTTCGTTGAATTCCGCGATGATTCCGGACCCGTCCCTATCCGCAACTACTTCCCGGCCGGGCTTGATGCGGATATCGTCAGCGGCTTTGACGTCACGCAGGAGATAATGAACTGGCTCATCGATATGATCGGTCCCTATCCTTTCGCCGAATACGGGGTTGTAATTTTGCCGGGCTTCCCGGCTGCGTTGGAAACACAAACGTTGTCAGCTTTTGGTGATAGCGCGCCAGACAGGCTCGTAATCGTTCACGAGCTAGCGCATCAATGGTTCGGCAACAGCGTGAGCCCGGCGCGCTGGCAGGATATATGGCTGAACGAGGGATTCGCCACCTATTTCATGGCGCTCTATCTTGAAGAGACTTACGGCCCCGATGGCTTGGAGCTTCTCTTGTCAGGGGCGCCTGATTTGCCGCCTCCGGGCGATGTCGACGTCGCCGAGCTGTTTGGCCCCAGCGTATACTTTCGCGGCGCGCTGACCTTAAATGCCTTGCGCGCGGAAGTCGGCGACGATGTCTTCTTCGATATTTTGCGCGAATACTATCAACGACATGCCCACTCTGTTGTCACCACAGCAGATTTCATCGCCTCTGCCGAAGAGGTAAGCGGCCGCGGCCTTGCTGCGCTTTTCGATGCCTGGCTCTATGACGCGGAGATGCCGGATGGGGCATAATAGCAGCCGTAGACAGTACAGATGTGGTAAGGCACGATGGAGATTCGCCACCCGTATCTCGACAAGGTAGTTCAATGGGCGCGGGGCGAAGCGGCAGTGCGGGCGGTCGTCATCACCGGCTCGCTGGCGCGCGCTGACGACAGCGTCGACGACTACTCCGACCTCGATGCGCAAATCATCACGCGGGACATCAAGCAGCTGACGCGGGACGACAGTTGGCTGGATGCGCTCGGCGAGGTCTGGATTCGTTTTCCGCTGCGCCAGGACGCGCCCTATCGTTTGCTGTGGTTCGCCGGCGGATTTAAGGTCGATTTCCAATTTGTTCAGGTGGATGACATTCTGGCGATGCGCGAATCCGGCGAGCTATCGGACGAGTACCTGCGCGGCTATCAGGTCGCGCTGGACAAGGACGGGCTTTATGCCAGCCTGCCGTCCTCCCCGCGCGAATTTCCGCCGCAGGCGCCGCCGAGCGAGACGGAACTGGCGGCAGCGATAAACGAATTCTGGTTTGAAGCGATCCATGTGGCGCAGTTTATCCGCCGGCGCGAATTCTGGGTGGCGAAGCATCGCGACTGGACGATGAAAGCAGACTTGCTGCGGCTGATGGAGTGGCATGCGCGGGCGACGGGAAAGGCAAAGGTCAACACCTGGCTGCTGGGCAAACGCATCACCCAGTGGGCGGACGCTGACACGGCCGCCGCTATTACTAAGATCTGGTCGCGCTGGGACGCAGCCGAGATGTGGCGCGCGCTGCTGATTCAACTGGAGCTGTGCCGCCGCCTGTCGCGCGAACTCCATGCCGCGCTCGGCCTCGACTATGCCGAGGCGAAGCATCTACAAATCGAGCAGTACATCCGCCAACTCTATGCGGAAGACACGGAGACGCGCTAGAGGCTGAACTCGCCATCGGGCTCCGGGACGATTGCCTTCACGCCGGTTTCGCTAGTCACCAGCTCCGCCCAAGCGTCAACGTCCTGCTCAATCGGCGGGAAAGTATTGTAGTGCATAGGCGAGACAGCCTTCGGTTCGAGCAGCTTGATGGCCTTGATGGAGTCGTTGATCCCCATGGTGAAGCAATCGCCGATGGGCAGCAGCGCCAGGTCCAGCCCTTCGTCGCCGATCAGCTTCATATCCCCGAAGAGGCAAGTATCACCGGCGTGATAGATGGTGGCGCCGCCGCCGCGAATCACGAAGCCGTTGGGCTGCCCGCCATAGGTGCCATCGGGGAAAGACGAACTGTGGAAGGCTAACGTCCATTTGGCGCTCATCCATTCATTAAGAAAAGTCCCGCCGGGGTTGCCCTGAAACACATTCTCTACGCCATGCGCCAGGTACCAATCGCCCATTTCGAAATTGCAGACCACCAGAGCGCCGGTGCGCTTGGCGATCTCGACCGAGTCGCCGACGTGATCGCCATGGGCGTGCGTCAATAGAATCACGTCAGCATCCAGATCTTTGGCCGCCGCCTTAGCAACCGGATTGCCGCTGACAAAAGGATCGATGAGGACCTTGTGTCCGTCGATATCCAGCGCATATGCCGAATGACCTATCCATCGCAACGTAACAGACATAACACCCTCCCGCTAAGCCTACTGCCTTATTCGGACGATTGTAGCACCCTCGTCAATCCAATGCGAAATATGTCAACAACCCGTAAAGATTTGCCGCGCATAAGGATAGAACTGCACAAGCGCGGACAAAGCCGCTAGAATGGATACAGCATGTCCGGCGTCAAACAGCGATAAGTGAGAAAGCGCTGGCAAACGCAGGCGCCATAAACACAGGGGAGATAAAGGCAAATATGTCGAATCAAACGATGCGCGGCATTCCATACTTGCTTGTATTGCTGCTGCTCGTCATTGCGCTTGGCGGCGGGGCGGCGGCGGGAATCTTGGGTTACATCTGGTACACCGGCGGTTCCGGCGAAGCGAGCCTGTCAGTAGAAGAGGCGCTGGCCACGCGTGAGGCCAATGACGCCGCCATGGCTGATGCCGTGGGCACAGCGATCATGGACGCGGCCAATACGGTGATCGCCGATGCCGTGGCGGTAGCCGTGGCTGAAGCGGTGGATACGAGCGTCGCCGCCGCGATGGAGGCCCAGGCGCCGGCGAGCGTACCGATCGAGTTCAGCATTGTTGCGGAAGAGAGCGAAGCGAGCTTCACGCTGGAAGAAGATCTGAGCGGCGTGCGCACCACCGTCATCGGTACGACGACGGAATTGGGCGGCAGCATCACTGTCGACGTCGCCAACCCCGGCGATTCGGTTATCGGCACTATCGTGGTCAACGCGCGCACTTTGGAAACCGACAACAGCTTCCGCAATCGGGCGCTGCGCAGCCAGATCCTTAGATCGGCCCGGGACGAATTCGAGTTCATCGTCTTTGAGCCGCGCGAGCTGAGCAACTTTTCGGCGGATTCGGTAGCGGTGGGTGAAACCATCAGCTTTGACATCACCGGCGATCTAACCGTGACCGACGTCACGCGGAGTGTTACTTTCACAGCAAGCGTCACGCTGGACAGTGAAAAGCAGATCAGCGGCAGCGCGGCGGTGAATTTGCTGCACGCCGACTTCGGCTTGACCATTCCCGAAGTGCCGCGGGTAGCGAACGTCACGGATGATGTGGATCTCAAGCTGGAGTTTGTGGCGCGGGTGGAATAGCCGAAGTCTTAGGATGCTTTCTAATTTAAGCCGAAGCGCGACAAGCTACTTTGCAGCCAGGCGCAGTTTGGATTTCGTCCAGACTCAGTCCGAGAGTAAGTTGGACTGATTTGAGTCCTCGGATTGTGACTGCAAATCAAGTGAGCTGTCTTCAGCGCTGAGACGCTGATGACGCTGGCTTTCAGTCTGATTTACTGGCGTATTATTGCGTTTGGACTGCTGCGCTGGCTTTATCAAGCGTGAAGCGGCAACGACAATAACGCCAACACCGAGGAGAAACTCGCGTATCTGAGTACCCTCATAGCCCACGATAAACAGCGCGGATGCAAGCAAAATGATGAAGACACAGAGAAGGTATAATAGCAATCTCATTCATCAGCCGAAGAAGATGTAGGTGATTCCAGCTGTGAATCCGAGGTATGCCAAGATATCAAGTGGAGAACGCCCCGCACTTGCGGCCAAGAGGACTGTCAGCAGCGCGATTATTGCAATCAGGTATAAGAATCCGCGCTTGTCAGGAATTGAGGATTTGTTCTCACTCACGGTATAAGCTCTCAATTTGCCTGTACTACAATGATTGTACTACAACGGTACGGCAGACTTAAGTCGCCTTAATCAGTTTCGAGCGTTCACTTGTCGTTGGCTCTGGAATATTCCTCCTTCACTTTGATAGATGTGTACGAACAAACTAATTCGCAGTAGGGTCGTCTGTACACAGCGCTTGTTTTCGTTAGGCGCCCCTATCCCGAATCGCGCGCATCTGCGATAATTGAAGCTACAGCCTGAACCTGCCCCGGAACAAACTACAATGCCTAGACCCCTCTATGTGACCGAGCCCAAGGTCATCAACACGCTGCGACCGCGCCATGAGACCCTGCCCTACCTCGAAGTCGCCACAGGCAACCGCAACAAACTAGACGAGCTGCGCCGACTGTTGCCTGACTACGAGATCGTTGGCGTAAAGCTGGATATCGAAGAGATCCAGAGCCTCGATCCCTACAAAGTCGTATCACACAAGGCGATCGAAGCCTACAAGGCAAACGACTTTAATCCCATCCTGGTGGAAGAGACCTCGCTGGCGCTGCGCGGTCTGGGCGGGCGGCCGGGGACCTACATCAAGGATTTCACCGAAGACAGCGAGATGCGGCGCATGATCGCCGAAAGCTGGCTGACGGGCCGCGATCGCGCTGCTTTGGCCAAAGTTTTGCTGGCGGTCTTTGATGGCAGCGAGGTTCACATCCGCGAGGGCAATACCGCCGGCCGGATCGCCGAGAGTCTGCGCGGCAGCAATGGCTTCGGCTGGGACGACATGTTCATACCCGAGGGCGACAGCCGTACCTTCGCCGAGCTAAGCGATGCCGAAAAAGATGGCCATTCCATGCGCAGGAAGGCGATTTTGGCGCTGCTGGACGATCCCTTTGAATTGGGGCAAGGCGTCTTCATGATTCCCGAGCCTTATCGGCAAGAGGTTGAGCGCGTGGATTACGCCGCGCTGAATGAAAAGTCGGCGCTGAATTTCGCCTTTGCGCTGGAGGCGCTGGAAGACGACAATCCGCCCAACCGCGATTTTGCCGCGCCGAATTATCAGCCGATTCAATACGAAGAAAATATCTATTACACGCGCTACCTGCCCAAAGCCGACAGCAGCAGCATCGGCCTGATTTTGACGGATGTCGACCGCGGCACGCTGCATATGAACAAGAATGGCACGCCGGTGGTCTGGCAATTCGGGCCAGAACGCCGCACGCTCTGTTTGGCACAGCGGGCGGACTTTTTCCGCAGCAATCAAAGCGCCGAGGTGCTGGCGACGCTGGACGCCATCGCCGACTGCCAAGCGATTCCCGAACGCTGCAACCGGCGCTCGGGCACGGTCGAGACGGTATTAGGGCTCAACGACAAACCCTACATCACCAGCACTTATTCCTGGAAAGACCTGGGCTACCGCAAGATGTCATCGACCAAGCATGTGTCGCGAACGCTGAGCGCCGAATGCGGGCTCTTCAATCGCATCGGCAAGCATCCGCGCAGCGTGCTCGGCCTCGGCTCCATGCCGGCTATATCCGGTTGGCGCGATGTATTGGTCACGGCGGCTATCGGGCATCACGCCATCTTCACCCACCGCAACAGCATCTTCGCCGGCTATATCGAGCGGCAGGCAGCAGTAATTAAGGCCGCGAAGGACACGCTGCGGCGGATTCTGCCCGATGAGGCGGACTATCAGCGGGCCGCCCGCAATATCGGCGCGGCCATAGGTTGCAGCAATGTCGCCGACGAAGTGGCGGATGTCCGCTATCTATATGAGCATGCCGGCGTGCAGCTTTTCAGGATCTATACCATCAACTCCGATCCACGCGTCATCGACGCAGCCGCGGCCATCCGCGCCGAGTTCGGCGATGATATTGAGCTCTTCGTCGGGCAGGTCAGCGACAAGGCGCAGTGCCTCGAGCTGATTGCGCCGGATGTGCGCGCGGATGGGCTGTTTTTTGGGCACGGCGGCGGACGGCAATGCACCTCGGCGACCAACGGCATGGCGGTGACCACGCTGGAAGAAGTCTACAGCGTCACAACGGACGAGCGCTTCAACCATGTGACCATCGCCGTTGAAGGCGGCATCGGCACCTCAATGGGGCACCTGCTGCTGATGGGCGTCGACTTGATTTCCTACAATCAGCAGCTGGCGCGCTGCGTCATTGAGCAGGGCGATATCTACTTTGAGCACAAGAGCGGCAAGGTCTGTATGCCCTATCACGGCAGCGCCTCTGCGCCGACCATGATCATCGAGAGCGCCAACCCGGCCCTGGCGCGCAAGCGGCTGCGCCCCGGCGGGCGGACGCGCAATGTCGAGGGCAAAGCCGGTTATCGCTTCTTCGAGGAGAAAGCCAATTCGATGGTCTTCTACCTCAATACCTTCAAGCACTACGCGGCGCGGGCGCTGGCGGACGTGGGCGTGACCGATATCCGAGAGCTGCGCGATTTCGTGCGGGATAGCGACGAGGAGCTGATTCGGGTGGTCAGCTCGCAGGCCAGCGCGGTGGGTCAGGCGTATGGAAATTGGATGTAGACCAGTCTTACCGAAGTGGGCAAGTTAGCCAGTTAGTCAGCGCGTTTGCAGCATCTCGTCTCGCCACCGAAGTAGATCCGTACGCTGCTTAAGGAGAACTGCACGACGATTCTTGATTTCTTCAGGAAGCTTTATGTCTTTTCCACGTAGGGACTCCGGCAATTGCAGGAGGATTTCGCTTAATCGCACCCGCTCATTGATAGCCGCCACCGTCTTGTGGAAGTCATTCCGATCTTCTTTGCGTAGTAGCAAGAGTTGCTTGTTTAATTTCATCACCGCTTCGAAGAGCTTATTCTGGTCACTCGACATCTCGCTGGAAATAAACTTGCCGATGGGAGTAAAGCCGACGTCTTTTTTCCATCGGTGAAGGTTAAACCTAGGACACTTGTGCTCGATCCAAGGATCCCTGCTGTCCAACGGCAACCCACGTACCGAAAGGTGGTCGCAACTGTACCAGATGATAGACTTATTGCAGAATTTGCACCTTTTGGGTCGAGAATAGCGGACGTTGCATTGGCTCCCGTGGATCGCTTCCATTAGCGCAGATCTTTCGACTCGAATCTTCATTTCGTAAAATTCTAGCCAAATTAGACGAAGGATACGCCCCCAAGAATTGGGGTATTCCACTGTCCTTCCCAGACGACAGTCTACTTCCTGTACATACTTTATTGGTCTCGACCCGTCACGCGCGCTGTCAAGCTACTAAAACACGATAATCCCGCGCGCGACCTCGCCGGTCAGCATATCTTGATAGGCTTCGTTGATCTCATCCAGCCCATAGCGCCGCGTCACCAGCTCGTCCAGCTTGAGCTTGCCGTTGGAATACAAATCCAGGAACATGGGAAAGTCGCGCTGGGGCAGCACGGAGCCGTAGAAGCTGCCTTTGATGACCTTCTCCGTGCGCGTGATGATGGCGCCGGGCAGGTTGGTGCCGCTGCCCACGGGGGTCAAGCCCACCAGCGTCAGCGTGCCGCCCGGGCGCGTGGCGTCGAAGGCGGTCTCTTGCAGCGACTGCAAGCCGACAGACTCAAAGACGTGGTCAGCGCCGCGGCCGGCTGTGAGCGACTGGATTTGGCTGACGGTCGTGTCGTCGGAATACATGGCGTCGGTGGCGCCGAATTCGCGCGCGATTTCCATCTTGGCGCTGTTGGTGTCGATGGCGATGATGGGGTCCGCGCCGCACATGGCCGCGCCCATGATGATATTCAGGCCGACTCCACCCGCGCCATAAACCGCGACGCTCTCGCCCGGGCGCACGCCAGCGGTATACATCGCTGCGCCCACACCGGTGGAGACAGCGCAGCCCACCAGCGCCGCCACTTCCAGCGGCACATCGCGCCGCACCGCCACGCAGCCCGATTCGGGGATGACCACGTATTCGGCGAAGCAGCCGAGGCCGGTCATGATGTAGACTGGATCGCCGTCCCGGGAAATGCGGCTGGTGCCGTCCTTTTGCAAACCCGAGCGCAGCACGGGCGTGTAGGTTTCACAAAGGTTGCTTTTGCCTTGCTGGCAATAGAAGCAGCTGCCGCAATGGGCGCGGAAGTTCAGCGCTACGTGATCGCCGGGCTGTACGCTGGTGACGCCATCGCCGACCGCTTCGACCACGCCGGCGCCTTCATGGCCGCAGATGATGGGCAGCGGAAAGTAGGACAAGCCTTCCACCACGTGCCAGTCGCTGTGGCAGACGCCGCTCGCCGCCATCTTGACCAGCACCTCGCCGGTCTGGGGCGGCTGCAAGTCGACAGTTTCTATGCTGAAGGGACTGTTGGTTTCGTTGAGTACCGCGGCTTTCATTTTCATGTGATTATCCTCTAGGTTGAGACCTGCGCATTGCGGCGGATTGGCATCACTGATTATAGTCACAGCACTGGCTATCGCGCCACAAGCCTGGCGTCATCGCAGCGCCTGTCCGCAGCCTCTATGCCATTCGCGCTTGGCTGACCTATAATGCGATAATATGAGGAAGGAGGCGCGCATGAACGCGCAGATTCAAGAGTTCTGGAATCTCAATCGCATGTATACGGCGCTGCGCGATGAGCTGATGGCTGCGCTCAGCGACGAGGACATGGCTTATTCGCCCGGCGGCAGCAACCCGACCTTGGGCGAGCTTTGCCGTGAATTGGGCGAGACGCAATACGCATATGTCCAGTCCTTCAAGACCTTCGAGGTCGACTTCAGTTATCGACTGAATGACGACAGTGTACAGAAAAGCGTGGCAAAGCTGCAAGCCTGGTACCAGCAGCTCGACAGCGAGCTTGAGGCGGCGCTGGAAGCGGTGACGGACGATGATGTCGCCAACAAGCAGATGGAACGCGGCGGCTACCAGGTACCGGTGCATATCAGCCTGGATATATTGCGTGAAGCGCTGCTGATCTTCTACGGCAAGGTCAGTGTTTACGCCAAGGCGATGGGCAAGCCCTTGACGCAGACCTGGCAAGACTGGATCGCTTGATCGGGCTTCCACAGGCTCCGGCTCCGCTCCTTGGCCGCGGCAGCGCATAACAAGACGCCCTGCGAATCTCAGGCCCGCTGCGCTAGAATACGCTAGCGTGATTAGACGGATTCAGACTGCACACAGGAAAGAAATGACTTTGACCTACAACTCGGTGGATGAATTGCAGCGCGCGCTGGCGGAGCAAGATTATATCGCCGAGCGCGGCTTGGCGGTGGCGATATATCTGGCGCTTAAGACGGGCAAACCGCTCTTCCTCGAAGGCGACGCAGGCGTGGGCAAGACGGAGATCGCCAAAGTGCTGTCGGCGCTGCTGGGCACAAAGCTTATCCGCATGCAGTGCTACGAGGGCCTGGATGTCAATACGGCCGTATACGAGTGGAATTACGCCGGGCAAATCTTGCACTTGCGGCTGATGGAGCGCGAGGGGCTGGAGCGCGAGGCGATGGAGCGCGAGCTATTCTCTCAGCGCTTTTTGCTGAAGCGGCCGCTGCTGCAGGCCATCGAGCACAGTCATGAAGGCCGAGCGCCGGTTTTGCTGATTGATGAACTTGACCGCTCGGACGAAGAGTTTGAAGCATTTCTGCTAGAGTTGCTCTCCGACTTTCAGATCACCATTCCCGAGCTGGGCACGATAGAGGCGACCATGCCGCCGGTGGTCGTGGTGACATCCAACCGAACGCGCGAGATTCACGATGCGCTGAAGCGGCGCTGTTTATACTACTGGATCGACTATCCGCATTTTCACAAAGAGTTGCAAATCGTCGAGCGCAAGGCGCCCTTGATCGCGCCTATGCTGGCGCGGCAGATCACAGCCTTCATCCAGGATATGCGCTCGATGGAGTTGTTCAAGCGGCCGGGCATCGCCGAAACGCTGGATTGGACGGCCGCCTTGATCGCGCTCGACCAGAATGAGCTGTCGCTGGAGACGGTGCAAGACACGCTGGGCGTGATCCTCAAGTACCAGGACGATGTTGAATTGCTGGACGCGGCCACGATCCAGAATATGATCGAGCGGGCTAATGTCGAGGCGCAGCGGGCGGGATAAGCCCAATGCCTGCGGTGATGTAGGGCTTGAATGGTATTAGCGATGAATTCGCCGACATTTTACCCCACCCCCCGGCCCCCTCCCCGACGAGTCAGGGAGGGGGAGCTAACTGCTGCGGAATTCCTTGTAATCTGTTGCCTTTCTCGAGAATTGACCTGCTATTTTGTACAATGTCGGTTTTACTACGGTAGTTTTTATGCTTAATTTTCAATGTCAATCAAGCCGCGTAGGGGCGACTCGGTGAGTCGCCCGCAGTGACGACTATTGTGTGATTACAAATGTCCAACGATCCGCCCATCAATAGCCTTTACCTCGGTCCCGTCGAAAACCCGTATGACTACCGCGGCGGCAAGCTGACGCATAACCTGATCCTGTTCGGTCGAGTCTGCCGGGCGCTGGGCATGAACGTCACGCCCAATCGCATGATGGATGTGGGGCGGGCGCTGGCCCATATCCAGCTGGGCCGCAAGCAGGATTTCTACTTCACGCTGCGGGCGCATCTGGTGACGCACAAAAAAGAGATCGATTATTTCGACGAAGCCTTCGACCTCTTCTGGCGACGGCCGACCGACGGATTTACGACGCTGAACCTGCAATCGCTGGGCGAGGAACGGCGCAAGAAGAAGACGCAGTTCTTGCCGCCGCTGGAAGCGAGCCCGAGCGAGAACGGCGCCTCCGCCGATGAGCTGGATTCGAGCATGATCGCGCTGGTGCCGACTTATAGCCGACAAGAACGCCTGCGGAACAAGGACTTCGCTGACATGACGGCGGAGGAACTGGAAATGGCGAAGCGCGTGATCGCCAAGATGCCTGATTCGCTGGGCATGCGCCGGACGCGCCGCTTCGAACATGGCGTGGGCCGGCAGATCAATATGCGCCGCCTGATGAAAGACATGATTCGCAAACAGGGCGATGTCACGCGGCTGCCGACCCACCGCCGCAAAGACAAGCCGCGCCCGGTCGTTTTGCTCTGCGATATCAGCGGCAGCATGGAGCGCTATACGCGCATCTTGCTGCACTTCATGCACACCCTGGCCGGCTCGCTTTATCAAGTGGAATCATTTGTCTACAGCACGGACATCACACGAATCACCCGGCAGATCCGTCAGAAGAATGTTGACGATGCGCTGGAAGATATCGGGCAGACGGTATTGCAATGGGGCGGCGGCACGATGACCGGCGAGTGCCTGCACAGCTTCAACTGGGGATGGTCGCGGCGGGTGTTAGGCCGGGGCGCCATCGTCATCTTGATCACCGACGGTTGGGACCGGGGCGATGTCCCGCTGCTGCACCGCGAGATGACGCGGCTGCGGCTGGCTTGCAAGCGGCTGATCTGGCTGAATCCGCTGCTGGATGTGCCCGAGTACGAGCCGCTGACGCGCGGCGCGCAGGCGCTGCTGCCTTATGTGCATGACTTTCTGCCAATCACGAATCTGTCGAACCTCGAAGTCATCGTAAAGGCGCTGCAGAATCTCAACGGGCGGCAGAGCGCCGACGCATACCGGAAGCGATATCTTGCCTGACGACGCGGGCGACTCACAGAGTCGCCCCTACATGTCGAAATGTGGACGCTTGGAGTGATAATGCTGGACATCCTCGCAACGATGAAACGCTGGCAGTCTGAAGCGCGTTCCATCGCGCTGGCGACTGTCGTCAAGACCTGGGGCTCAGCCCCGCGCCGCGAAGGCGCCAAGATGGGTGTTACGGATGAAATGGCGATGATCGGCTCGGTCAGCGGCGGCTGCGTGGAAGGCGCAGTGGTGGAAGAAGCGCTGGCTGGAATAAAAGACGGCCGACCGCGCCTGCTCAAGTTTGGCGTGGCGGACGACATGGCTTGGGAGGTCGGCTTGACCTGCGGCGGCAGCATCGAAGTATTCGTCGAGCCGCTTGACGCGCTGTGGTGGGACGCGCTGGCTGATCTGGCTGAGAACGACAAATTCGGCCTGACGGTCACGGTCATGGAAGGCGCGAATATCGGCGAAAAGGTACTGCTCGATGGCGCCGGCGATGTCTTATACAAGACTGAAGCGCTGCCTGAGGACATGCTGGCGCGACTGAAATCGGCGGCCGCGGATTGCGGCAAGAGCGGTATTGTCACTTTGGAACAACGCGCGGACGAGGGCGAGACGCGCGTGATGGTCGATATGCAGGCCGAGCGCCCTCACCTGATCCTCATCGGCGGCGTTCACGTCTCGATTCCGCTGCAAGCCATGGCGGCGCAAGTCGGCTTTCGCGTCTCAATCGTCGATCCGCGCTCCGCCTTCGCCTCGCAAGAGCGTTTCCCTAACGCGGCCAATATCCTGCACAGCTATCCTGATAAAGCGCTGCCGCAGCTCGGGCTCGACCGCAGCACCTACCTCGCTGTTTTGACTCATGATCCCAAGATAGACGACAAGGCGCTGATAACCGCATTGCCGGCGAATATCCCCTATGTCGGCGTCTTGAGCAGCGGACGCACACATCGGCAGCGGGTGGCGCGACTAAAAGAAGCCGGCCTCAGCGATGAACTGATCGCGCGGATTCGCACGCCTATCGGCCTCGACATCGGCGCAAGTACGCCGGAAGAAATTGCCGTCTGCATCCTGGCTGAGATCATCGCCGCGCGCAACGGCGTGGACGGGAAATCGGCAGGGCCGGCGCGATGAAGTTCGGTGAGGTCGAGCTGGACGAAGCTGTCGGCGGCATCCTGGCGCACAAGCTCTTTGACGACGCCGGCAAGATGGTCTTCAACAAGGGGCACTTGCTGAGCGCGGAAGATATTGCCCGGCTGCGGCAGCGCGGCTTGCAACGCATAACGGTCACGCAACTGAGCAGCGCCGACCTGCACGAGGACGAGGCGGCGGCGCGGATTGGCGCGGTAGTGGCCGGTCCGCAGGTAAAGATGCGTGCGCCGGGTGTCGGCCGGGCCAATCTCACAGCGGCCGAGCGCGGCGTCTTGCACGTCAACGCGCCGACGCTGGAATTGATCAACAATATCTATGACGGCATCACCATCGCGACGCGGCGCGCCTACAGTCTGGTTGACGCGGGCGAGATGGTGGCGCTGGTCAAAGTTGTGCCCTTCGGTGTGCCGGCAGCCCGCGTGGTGGATGTCGAGCGTATCGCCGAAGCCAGCGCCGCGGTCTTGCAGCTGCGCCCGCTGCAAACCATGCGCGTGGCGCTGATCGTCTCCGGCACGGAGGCCACGCGCGAGCGCCTGCTCAGGAGCTTTCACGAACCGGTGCGCCGACGGATTGAAGGCTGGGGCAGCCAACTGCTCGCGCCGACATTCTGCGCCCACAACGCCGAGTCTGTCGCGGAGGCAATCCGCGAACAGGCAGACGCCGACTTAATCCTTGTGGCCAGCATTTCGGCGATCATCGACCGCGAAGATGTGGTGCCCTCCGCCCTGCTGCTGGCCGGCGGCAGCATCACGCTGCACGGTGTGCCGGTCGACCCGGGCACGCTGCTGATGATGGGTTATCTGGGCGAGGCGCCGGTGGTGGGCGCGCCGGGCTGCATCAAATCGCCCAAGACCAATGTCATCGACTGGATCCTGCCGCGCCTGCTCAGCGGCGAGCGCTTGACCCGCGCCAACCTGGTGTCGATGGGGCACGGCGGATTGCTGCAAGACATCGCCGAGCGCCCCATGCCGCGCAGCATGACGGAATGAGACTATGCCCCCACCCCCCAGCGCGACAGATGTAGGGGCGATTCTGTGAACCGCCCGCGTTTTGCCGCGATAATCCTGGCGGCGGGTTTGTCCACGCGAATGCGCGAGAATAAAGTCCTGCTGCCCTGGCGGGATGGTCGACCGATCGTGGCGCATGTTGCGGCGCTGTACGCAAGCGCTGGAATCGACCCGGTACTCGTCGTGACCGGGCGCGATGCCGCCGAGGCGCGCTCGGCCGTGGCTGAGCTCCCCGTGCGCTGCGTCCACAATCCCGACTTTGCCAGCGGCGAGATGCTGTCGTCGGTCAAAGCCGGCTTGGGCGCGCTGCCGGGCGATTTGGCCGCGGCCTTCATTCAGCCGGCCGATATGCCCTGTGTGCCGCAGGCGGTCATCGGGGAGCTGGTCGCGCGGCATGAGGCGGGCTGGTGCGTCGCGCCGCGATATGAGGGGCAGCGCGGGCATCCCGTGCTGCTGGATCGGGCGTACTGGCGGGCGATGCTGGACTTGCCGGCGGTTGCGAAGCCGCGGGCTGTGCTGCGTGGGGCGCGGCTGCGACTGCTGGATGTGGAGGACGCGGGCGTGCTGCTGGATGTGGATACGCGGGAAGCGTATGAGCGGGTGCGTAATTTAGAATGCAAAAGATAACGCTAGTTCGCTCGTTGCTAAGACATCAATATGAGCTATTAACCCAATGCTGTCTTAAGCAACAAGCGCTGATTGATCAGTTCGTAAGGTTTGATAATGAGATTTGGCGTAGGCAGTGGGCGGAACTTCCCAGAACTGAACGCATTGAACGCAACAGTCAGTCACGACTGCAACAGATTCTTGAATTAAGAGAACCCCCTCGCTATTTGGAAGAATGGCAATTAGCGTCGAATTGTCATGTGGTCCTGCAAGACGCTGAAGTGCCAGACAGCGAGTTTCATATAACCCTAGACACTTTGCCTCAGAATTCTCGGTCAGAGGAAGATGAATCCGAACCGTTCGTGCGTCCTGAGTTATTTAGAGAACCTGAGCTACTTGAGTATACCGAGAAGCCTCCGACTCATTACTTTTCGGAAAGTCGCGACCGAGTAGCGTGGCGAATGCAGGAATTGCTACTTCAGCGGCTTGCGAAGCTTGAGGAGTTGGAACAAGCGTATAGAGTAACTGCGTTACGACTTGAACTGTATTTGGTTGAATTGACTTGTCACCATCAGCAAAGCCCTTTTGAAGATCAAGCCCCAACTGAGCCCACTGAACAGCCGGCTGAAAGAGATTCATCTGCACGCGGTAAAGGCGAACATTCAAGCGGCGAAGAGATAGCTCAACAAAGAAAAATTATAGAGTACAGGGCCATGCGAGCTGTAATCGACGCCGAACTGTCTATGGGATATGATCCAGACGATGTCAGCAAACAGAACTGGGGTTATGACATCTTGAGCGGTACAAAGAATAGTGAGGACTCTGCGCGCCACATTGAAGTCAAGGGACGTGCAGCGGGCAAGAACGACATTAGACTCTCGTATAACGAACTGGTGTTTGCAGTTTCTAATCCACAGACCTTCATTCTGGCTATTGTGATAGTCGATGGGGACGTTACAAAGTCTCCACGATACCTTCACGGATACAAGTTCCGAGATCCTGATCCGTTGGCAATCAATGTCGCTTTTAATCTTAAGAAGCTTCTGAGGCTCAGTGAAGATCCGAGCTAATGCTTATGCTACGTCACACCCCACGCTGAATCCCGTTGCAGAAGCTCTCGCCGAATCTCTCCTCGCCCCCACTCCAGCCGCCGCGCCAGGCCCTGCCACAGCAGCGCAATCAGCGCCTCGCGCAGGACCACGACCAACAGCAGCGATCCGCCTTCCACCAGAAGTTGCGCCATTGGATCGGGTTCAAACACCACCCTTCGCAACACGGCGAAGACTAACGCGCCGGCCGCCAGGGGCAGGCTCGTCAGCGCCAGATGCAGAAAGATGCCGATGGTCATGCCGTCATTGCGCGACCAGTCGAAGCTGCTGGCATACAGCCCGATGAGCAAACTCAGCACCAGGGTCTGCGTCATGTTGCTGAAGTAGACGGCCAGCAGCAGCGCTAGCAGCGCCAGCAGCCGCAGTTGGTCTATGCCGACCGCTTGCGGGCTCAGCAGCGCGGTCAGGAAGGTAAACACACAAAGCCCGCCCAGCGTCGCCGCGCCGAAACGACAAGTCAGCAGCGTGCCCCAGCGCAGGGGGCTAAACCAGTCGCTGCGGTACAAGATGCCGGTCGCGAAGGACCAGCTAGCCTGCAGCGCGCCGCGTGCCGAGGCGCAGATCAACTCGTAAGTATGCTGGCGCTTTTCGCGGTAGATGCCGCTGATGACATCAAACATCAATCGGGTGCTTGCCAAGATCACTATAAGCGGCAGCAAGAGCGGCGCCAGGACTATCAGCGTGAGCATCAGGATTGGTAGCACCAGGACCAGCACCAACAGTTCTGGCGCGTGCGCCACAGCCGCGATCAACGCGGGAATGGCAGCGACTGTCAATAGCCGCGGCACGCGAATGCCCGCTCTTGGCGCCGTCGCGGCTCGGCGGATTTCGCTGACCCGGCGGAAAATCGGGTCGTTAATGTCAATGGCCGCCAGCCTGCGCCACAAGCGCAAGGACATCATGGCGCTGCTCCTAGTCTGCAAAGTTGAAAAGCCTATCTTAGCGGAATCGCTAGTCTCATCCAAGCGCCGGGCGCATAGGCAGCGGGATATTACAGTACAATTCCAAAGCCGGTCCAAGCCTTGGACTTGTCTGCAAACGAGCCGGAAGAAGGCGACAATGCCCACCGTTGAGATCATCACACTGCCGCCGAAGCGCTGGCCGGAAGCAAAACGACTGCGCCTCGAAGCCCTGCGCGGGGCGCCGACCGCATTCGCCTCAAGTTTCGCTGATGAAGAAGCATTCGGCGCTGATGTTTGGACCGCGCGGCTGAGATCGGCATTCAAGCGCGACGGCAACCTGACATTGTATGCGGAAGTCTACAGCGTTTACGTATCGCCGGCGCAGCGCGGCCTGGGCATCGCGTCGCAGCTGATGCGACGACTGCTGGATGAGCTGTCAACGCTGCCGCAGTTGGAAAAAGTCTGCCTGACGGTCAACAGCGCGGGTCAGCCGGCCATTAGCCTGTACCAACGGTTCGGCTTTGAAAAACTGGGGGTGGCGCGGCGCGAACTGTACGTGGACGGTCAGTATTACGACTTGCTGTACATGGAGCGCTTCTTGGAGTCGGGCTGTTCTTCGGCCATTGGCTTAAGCCTTGATTGACCCGCTTGTCAGGCCGCTGATGAACTGCCGCATAGCCACGGCGAAGACACATAGCAGCGGTATTGACGAGATGACATAGCCGGCAAAAAGCGTGCCCCAATCGGTTTCAAAGTCCGAGGAGAATTGCATCAAACCCAGCGCCAGCGGCATTTGGCTCTTGTCGGTGATGGTGACCAGCGGCCAGATCAGGTCGTTCCAGCTGCTGATCAGCGTGGTCATGGCGACTGTGGCGATCATGGGGCGGGCTAGCGGCACGGATACGTAGATGAACACCTGCCGCTCGGCCGCGCCATCGACATAGGCGGCGTCGAACAACTCCTGCGGCAGAGACTCGAAATAACTGCGCATCAGCCAGGTCGATAGCACCAGGCCGCCGCTGACCCAAACCGAAATCAGCGCGAAGGGCGTATTGACCATACCCAGATCGCGCACCAGCACAAAGCGCGGCGCCAGCGTCAGCACGCCCGGCACCATAATCAGGGTGATGAAGCCGAGGAATAGCACCGTCTTGAATGGGAAGCGGAAACGAGCGAATACATAACCGGCCACCGAAGCGATGGCGGCGATCAGGCAGATGGTTGAGCCGGAATAGATGACGCTGTTGACGATAAAGCGCCAGATAATTCTGAAGGCGGATGTATAGTTGCCAAAGTGCAAGGGCAGCTCCGGCAGCCAGAAATTGTGATAGAACTGCGTATTGCTCTTGAAGGAAGTGATGACGACCAGCACCAAGGGGAAAAAGGTCACGATGCCGAAGGCGAGCAGCACCAGTTGAAAGGGGAGATCACGGTTGTCGAAGCGCAGGCGTTTGCGATTTATCAAGTAGCACTCCCAATCATTTAACGGGCGACCCAATGGCTCGCTCCTACTAGTTGGTTGCGCCGGCGGAGACGCGAAGGTTGATCACGGTCAGCGCGAGCATGGCGACAAAAAGCACGACGCCAATGGCGGAAGCATAGCCGAATTCCAAAAAGTTGAAGGCGGATTGGAAGAGCTGCAGCGCCGGCACCATACTGCTGTAACCGGGTCCGCCGTCGGTCATGACCAGGAAGAGGTCAAAGCGCTGCGTCATGAAGATCATAGTTAGGATCATCGCCAGCGTGATCTGCCGCCGCGTCATGGGAATGTCGATATAGAAGAGCCGCCGCCAGAAGCCGGCGCCGTCGATGGCCGCGCTCTCGTGCACCTCTTTAGGGATGGTCTGCAAGCCGCCCAGGATTATGAGAAATTGCAAAGTCGGCAGCCAGGGAAAGCGCACGAATGCCAGCGCCCACATCACCGTTAGCGGATCGCCCAGCCAGGCGTGGGTGTATTCGCCCAAGCCAACCAGTTTGAGGCCTTCGTTGAGCAAGCCCACCTGCGGGTTGTAGATGAAGCGCCAGATCAGATAGTTGAGGATCGTCGGTACCACCATCGGAAATACGAAGATGATTTTCCACCAGTAGGACCAGCGCTGGCTGCGCAGATTGACGATCATCTCGGCGGCGAAGAAGGGCAGCACGGTCTGCATGACGACGCGGAAGAAGAGGAAGCCGACCAGGTTGGTGATGGCCACGCGGAAGGTGCGGTCGCTCAGCATGCGCTCGTAGTGTTCCAGCCCGACGTAGAAATGGACTTTCCCGCCGTTCCAGATGTAGAGCGAGTTGTAGAGCGCGCTAAAGGCGGGCAGCCACTCGAATATCAGCAGCAAGGCGACCGGAATCAGCAGCGCCAGATACAGCCACTTTGCCCGCCAGATTCGGATAGGCAGCGGGCTTTGGCTTGCGCGTCTGCCTTTTCCCAGTGATCGATCGGCAACTAGTCGTGCAAACATGAGCAATGCTAGGCTATTTTCGGGCGACTCACAGAGTCGCACCTACACAAATTGACACTGTCAGTACTGGTAAGGGCCAGCCACAGGCCGACCCCTAACGCCTGCGGTCGATTCCGCAGTACAAGTTTGGCCTACTCCATCTGGAAGTCGCAGGTCCATTCATTTTCGGCGATGACAACGCGCGCTTCCCGCGTCATCAGGCGATCCTCTTCGGCGATCAGCGTTTCCAGGTCGATCTGATCGGTGAAGTATTCCTGCATCAGGCGACGATGATCTTCACCGTAGCGCCGGCTGAGGCGCGGATCGGGATCTTTGAGCGCGCGGATCGGCAGCTCGAGGAAGGCCACGGTCGGCTTCAAGGCATCGGGCACATCCAAACCAAACTGCGTCGGGATGCTGCGCGGCGAATCGGTCACGACGCGGCCCCATTGCGGCTGAGCGGTCAAATACATCAAGAAGTCGACCACTTGCTCTTCGACGCCTTCGCGGCGGGCGCGGTCGGTCACAGTGAAGCCGGCGGTGAAGCCTCCAACCAGGTAGGCGCTTTCGTTGTTCGCCGCATGCGGGCTGGTGGTTTCGGTGACCGGCGGGAAGTAACTGATGCCCCAGTTGAAGTCGGCGTCGCGGGTCACGTTAAGCGTTTGGCTGGCCGCGTTGCCCAGCAAGAAGGGCACTTCGCCCGTGATGAAAAGGCGATAAGCTTCGTCCCAGGTCATGACGGCGTAGCCATCGACCCACATCGGCTCGAAATCAGCCAGCAGCTGAATCCAATCTGCGAAGGCCTCGTCATTGGCGCTGATCAAACCGTTGTGGATTGCGCAGGCAAATTCACGCTGGTTCAGCGCGTGCCAACTGGCGCCCGGTTCCCACCAACTCTCGATATGGTCGATATACATACTCGTCAAGCTGGTGCCATCGAACCAGTTGTAGGTGTAGGGCGAAGCAGTCGACATGCTCATCGCCAGCGGCTCGTAGCCCGCCTCAGCCACCGCGCCCATCTCGGCGATCATCGTCTCCCAATCCGCCCACAGTGAATAGTCGATATCGAATTCGGTATCGATGCCCATCTCTTCCAGCAAGTCGATGTTGTAATAGAAACCGACCGCCACCGCGTTGACAGTCACGACATACTGATTGCCGCTTCCCGTATGGTAAGTGGAATTCCAGACAACATCGGGGATGCTGTCCGCCCAGCGTTCGTGGCCCGGCGTGCCTTCGGGAATGTAGGGATTGGGCATTTCGATGTAGTCATTGAGCGGCACATACCAGTCGTTGCCCTGCTCCTGCCAAACACGGATGAAATTGTTGACGATGATATGCGGCTCGTTCTGGCCGTTGAAGACCGTGCTGCGCCACTGATCGCCGGAGATATTGGAGGGCACGTCGACCAGCTCGATATTGACGCCGGGGTTGGCCGCTTCGTATTCGGCGGCGATCTCATTCATCATCTTTGGTGGGTCGGGATTGTTCTCGGTCGGTTCATCGGGATAGTAGGCGCCGACAGTGGTAAAGATGGTGATCTCGTCTTGCGCATATCCGGCGAATGCGCCGAATATCAGCAGGAAGAGTGAAACAAGCAGTAGTCGTCTGAACATGAGTTCCTCCCTCGTCTATTTCAATTGCTTACCTTGTGATCAAAACGTTACGCAGAAGAGTTTAACCGGTTTTATGCTCGCCGGTCAACTCTCTCGCGCCGAGCCTTCTCCGCCCAGGAAGGCGTGCAGGGTCTGATTGAAATCGGCGGCCTTTTCTACGAAGGGACTGTGCCCGCAATCCTCGATCACGACCTCGTCTACCGAGCCGCCTGCGGCCGCGTAATTATCCAGCGCGTGCTTGATCTGCGCGATCATTGGCTGGGGCGGACAGACTTCATCGCCTGGCCAGCCGGGCACGACCCCCAGCTTGCCGAAAGTCGCCAGGTCGAACATCGACATATCGGCGATGACCTGGTCGCTGTCGCCGCGAAGCCAGAGCAGCCGCGGCTTGGGCTCAATGGCGTAGAGCCGCGCCACATCGGGCTGATTATTGGGCGCCATGCCATTCAGCACGCCCCAGCGTCCAGGCGCGACGCCGGGCCAATTCTCGGAGGCAGTTGAATCACCAGGGTAATCGCGCTCGCCGGTATGCGTTTGCAGCACCGATGTCAGCAGGTCTTCTTCGCGCTCGGATGTGTAGGGCGGCTTCCAATAGAAATTATTCATCACCATACGCGGCGTCATTTCGCCATCGCCGCGCTCGCCATCTTTCAGCATTTGGGTGTATTGCGGATTGGCGACGCCGCCGCCCGAGCCGGCCGCGTCCGGCGCGCAGAGCGTCCCTTGCGCGTCTTTGGTGCCACCGAAGCCGAAGGGCGATACCGGCGCGACCAGCGTGGCGCTATCCAGGCGTTGCGGCGCGTCCATCATCAGATTCCAGGTCACGCCGCCGCCCATTGAGTGGCCGACGATATGCGCCTTGTCAATGTCGAGCGCATCCATCAGGGCGATGACATCATCGGACATGTCGGCCAGGCCGCGGCTGCCATCGACTGCCGCAGCCGGGTCGGATTCGCCGAAGCCTCGCTGATCTAGCGCGATGCTGTGGTAGCCCGCCGGCATGGCCAGCATGGTCTCTTCCCAGAAGGTGGCGGAGGTCAAGTTGCCGTGTACGAAGATGACCGGCGCGCCGCTCTCGTCGCCGGCGCTTAGCACGCGCGTTGTGAGTCGTGAGCTAGTGACTGTTGTGGCGTTAATGCCTGACAGTGTCGGTATAGACATGATATGGCTTCCTTTCGATGTTAGCTTCAAACATTGTGACTGTAACGCAGCGAAGTTATGCGCGCCAACTTGCTCATCAGAACGGACCATAACGATCGGTCTGCACAGGATGCGCGTAGACGGTCGCATCATAGCTGCGGCGAAGCAAATCCAACTTTACATCGGCGTAGTCCGGGTCTTCGGACAGGTCCGTATGTTCCCAGGGGTCGGCGTCAAGGTCGTACAACTCGCAGATGCCTTTCTGGTGATAGACCGTCAACTTCCAGCGGCGATCGCGGTACATGCTGGCGCGGGTCTCGTCGGCCAGGTTGGTCGCGGCATAGTACTCGCTGCGCACAAACTCGCGATGCGGCGTATCAGACGCGCCCTCGCGCAGCAGCGCCGCCACCGACCGCCCCTGCATATAAAGCGGCGCGTCCATGCCCAGCAGCTCATAGAGCGTCGGCACGATGTCGACCAGTTCGATCAGCTCGTCCGTCACCTGCGGCTGAACGCGGCCAGGCCAGGAGATCATAAGCGGGACACGCGCCAAGCCTTCGTAGAAGCGACAGCCCTTTAGCGCGAGCCCGTGGTCGCCCAGCATCTCGCCGTGATCGCTCATAAAAATGATGATGGTATTCTCGCGCTGCCCGGATGCGTCGAGGTGATCAAGCAGCCGGCCGAACTCCGCGTCGAGGAATTCGATCATGGCGTAATACGACGCTTGCATCTGCTTATGCTGGAATTCTTCGGGATGGCGGGCGCGATTTTGAAAGTCGATACCGGCCGCTTCGAGACGCCGCTGATGCGCCAGGTCGCTCTCGGCGAAGTGGGCGCCGGGCAGTGATTCCGCATCGTAGCGTCGATAGTACTCGTAGGGCGCGTCAAAGGGCGGGTGCGGGTCAAAGGGATTGACGCTGAGGAACCAGGGCTTTTCCGGCTCTCGATTGCGCCCGATGAACTCAATCGCCTTATCCGTACACCAATGCGTCTGATGCAAATGAGGCGGTACGTTGTCTTCCTCCGGCGTCGGCTCGCTGAATCCACCGAAGCCGGCATGTTGGTGTGAGTTGCGGTAATCCTCAGTGGAGGCGATGCTGCGCGGACGCAAGACGGTATTGTGGTCGATGCCCTGCGCCTTGATCCACTCGACGTATTCGTTGCCTCGTTCATTGCCGCCCTTGTGATCATGGCTGTATTGAAAGTAGTCGTAACCGTCATCCCCGCGCTGCTCGCGCCGCAGAAAAGCGCTGGCCAGGTGCAGCTTGCCGATGAGACCGCAGTCGTAGCCGGCGTCCTGCAGTACCTTCGAGATCAGCCGATCTTCATAGTGGCGCGGGAATGACTGGAAGCCATTGCCGTTGACGCCGACCGCGCTGGGATACATGCCGGTCAAGAAGCTGGCGCGGCTAGGCGTGCATATTGGCGACTGGCAGAAGGCATGGGTGAAGGCCGTCGACCAGCTGACGAAGCGATCAAGATTGGGGGTATTGATGTACTGATTGCCCAAGGCGGCAATGGTGTCGAAGCGCTGTTGGTCGGTGCAATACCAGAGGATATTAGGGCGGTCAGACATTGTTGAGTCTCCCTTTCAATTATGCTGAGTGTAGCTTTTTCAGCCGCGCTTTGCCGCCACATTCCTTGCTGAGATTTTCCTCAAAAGGCAGTACAATAGGCGAACTCGCAGTCAAAACACGAGGAGCGCGCTATGGTGGATTTCGGCTTAGGTCTGCTTCATGGACCGCCAAAGGGAGAAAACCAACGTTTCGTCACGGAACTTGCCGAGACGCTGGGCCAGCTCAAGGGATATTTTCGCAGCATCTGGATGACCGACCATTTCTTCTGGGATGGCGCGCCGACTTATGAAGCCTGGACCGTGATGAGTTACCTGGCCGCGCGCTTCCCCGATTTCGAGGTGGGCCCGATGGTCTTGGGGCAGAGTTACCGCAACCCGGCCACGCTGGCGCTGATGGCGGCGACACTGCAGGCGCTTTCCGGCGGCAAGTTCATCATGGGTATCGGCGCCGGTTGGAAAGAAGACGAGTACCGCGCCTACAACTATCCCTACCCTTCCCCGAGCATACGGGTGCAGCAACTGGAAGAGACGCTTATCATCCTCAAGAAAATGTGGGAAGAGCCGGGCCAAGTCAGCTACCAGGGACGACACTACGCCATCAAAGACGCCTGGTGCGAGCCCAAGCCGGAGCCGAAGATTCCCATCCTGGTTGGGGGCGGCGGCTATACAACGATGAAACACGCCGCCAAGTATGCCGACATCTGGAATCTGCCGGACAAACCGCTGGGTCCTTATGTCGAGCGCCTGAACATACTGCGGCGTCACTGTGAAGACATCGGGCGCGACCCGGCGACTCTGCGCTGCAGTTGGTTTGGGCGCGTCTCGCTGGGGCGCACTGAGGCGGAAGCGGAAGCGCGCGGATTGTCGCGCGACGACAAGTGGACGCCCGAGAACGCCTTTGTCGGTACGCCGCAAAATGTCGCCGAACAGATGAACGGCTTCGTGGAAGTCGGCTGCGATTATTTTATGGTGGATATCATCGGCTCGCCCGCTGAAGACGTCATCGGCATGTTTACCCAGGAACTGATTCCCGCATTAAATGGAGCATAGAAAATGAAGATCAAGTGGTATGGACACGCGGCTTTTCTGGTCACCGGGGGAGACGGCACGACGGTAATCACCGACCCCTATACGCCGGAAACTTCGGGCTATCAGCCGATTCCCGATCATCCCGACATCGTGGTGACTTCGTCGCTGAACGATAGTTTTCACGACCGCTCCGATCTCATCGGCGGCGATCCCGAACGGCTCAATCTGCTGGATGTCGCGCGGGACAGCGGCGAGCTGACTTGCAAAGGCGTGACTTTCAGAGCGATCGAGTCATCGGAGATGTACGCGCATCCCGAGCACGAGCCGGACAAATGCGCCATGTACCGCTGGGAGATGGACGGCATCAGCATCGGGCATATGGGCGATGTGGGCAATCCCTTCACGCCGGAAGAATACGAATTCTTCCGCGACCTCGATGTCTTCCTGGTGCTGGCGGGTGATGTGCCGACGATTGACCTGGGCGACCTCAAGCAAGTGATCGAACGTGTAAAGCCCAAGCTGGTCATCCCGATGCATTTCCGCACGCTGCGCTACAAGCCGCGCAATATGCAGTGGATCACCGCCTTCCTGAGCCACTTCGACGACGCCGAGGTCGATTTCCAGTCGGATTGGGAAGTGGAGCTGAGCCGGGAAGATCTGCCGGAAGAGACGCGGGTGCTGGTCTTGACGCACGCTTTGTGATTCTACAGAGCAATCGCACCAAGAAATGAAAGGTGAATAGAATGGGTTCATCAATACGGATGAGGAGAGCCCGAGATGAGCCCAAGTGGCATAGCGGAGGCCTTTGCCAGTTTAGAAGATCCGCGTCGCGAACATGGTCAATTACACCCGTTGCTGGATATCATCATCATCGCGATCTGCGCGGTGATCAGCGGCGCCGAGACCTGGGTGGACATTGTTGATTTTGGCGAGGATAAAGAGGAATGGTTAAGGGGATTTTTAGAGTTGCCTAACGGTATTCCTTCGCACGATACATTTGCCCGCGTCTTCCAACTATTAGACCCTCAGCAGGTACAGTTGTGCTACCAAGATTGGATTAGCAGCATCAAGCCAGTATTAGCTGAAGGCGATATTGTGGCAATAGACGGCAAGACGATGCGGCGCAGCCATGATCGTAGGCAAGGAAAGAGCGCCTTGCATCTGTTGCATGCCTGGTCAGTGGAAGCCGGCTTGGTCTTGGGCAAGCGCGCTGTGGACGCGAAAAGCAATGAGATACCTGAAATTCCCGAATTGCTGAAATTGCTGTATTTGAAAGGCTGTATCGTGACTTTGGACGCGATGGGCTGTCAGAAAGACATCGTGAAGTCTATTGTTAGCGAGCACGGAGCGGATTATGTCATAGCCTTAAAGGAAAATCAGGGCAGTTTGTACGATGCAGCCCAGTCCCTTTTCGCTTATGCGGATGACCGCCATCCGCGCTTGATAGGTCAATATAGTCACAACGAAGAAATCAGCAAGCCGCGTGGTCGTGTCGAGCGCCGGGTCTGTGAAGTGATGACCGATGCCGCTGTCTTGAATGACTTAAGCCAGCAAGAAGGCTGGACGCGCTTGCAGTCGCTAGTCCGCGTCCAACATGCCCAATTACTGGATGGGCAGTGGCAAAACACGCAGACGCGCTATTTTATCTCCTCTTTACAAGGGAAGGATGCCAATCAACTCCAGCGAATAATTCGTTCGCACTGGCACATTGAAAATAAACTCCATCGGGTCTTGGATGTGACCTTTCGGCAAGACGACAGCCGTATTCGTGTAGGACACAGCCCAGAAAATTTCGCTGTGCTACAGCATATCGCCTTGGCTTTGCTCAAAAAACACCCCAAAAAAATCAGCCTGCGGCGCAAGCGATTACAGTCAGCGCGGAACGATAAGCTTCGATGGCAAATCCTCAAAGCATTTTCCGAATAGTGGTGCGATTGCTCGGTAGTGTATCGAATTCGGTTGAAATTCATACGAGCCGATATGGGTTAAGCACACGCGCGACAGTAGCGATTAAACCTGTCCTCGAGTGAAATGCGCCTTTGGGGCGGAAAAGCCGTCTCAACATTCGATTGACCCGTTCCAAGAGGCTGGTCGTTCGTAAAGCCGAGCGCGGCCACTTAGGGTATCGCTGCAGTACCCGGAAAAAGGCAATGGTCTCCTGCCAATCTCGTTGCAGCGTGGCGACTAAATCAGATTGTGTTTCGGCATAAGTCCGACAGAAAGCATCCCTTAATTCTGTTGCTTCTCGACTGTCTTTCGCCTCAAAGATGGCGCGAATGGGTTGCAGGATGCGCTGTTTGAATTGACGGGCTTGTCCGCTGGGCAAGGCATCGGGGACTTGAATGCTCTGCCAGAGATTGCGCAGCTTGTGGAAGGCGCAACGTTGATGTGGTACATGAGGGTGCAGATAGTTCAGCGCGGCAATCAAGCCCTTGCTGCCGTCATGAATGAAGTGTTCCAGCCCCCGTTGGCGATATAGCTTGCGCGCCGCCAAGTCGGATAAGAGGCCTTCCCAAGCCTGGCGACTTTCATCCTCAGCCAACTGCCAGCCCACAATGCCCCAGCGCCGGTTTTGCGGATACAGTCCCAAAGCCACCAGGACACAGACTTTGCGCCGCGCTTTGACCGAGCGTTGGCGTTGGCGACTGTCGACTTTGCTCTGACCGGTATCCTCGAGCAAGGTCAGCCAAATGGCGTCCAGCATGACCACTGGCGGGCAACTGGTCAAGGGCATCGCTGGCGGCATCCGCACCGCTTGCGCCTCCCGATTCAAAGTCCGCAAGCCCATTTGAGTGCCACACTGCTCGCCGATTTCCGCCTGCATTTGCCGCAAACTCAAGCCTAAATCCGCCCAGCGCCCAATGCGATCACAGACATCATCCCAAATTTGTTGATAGGGCTTGAGGATGGAAAAGGGTATCTTGACACTGCCATTACATTGACAGCGCACACGCGGCAGCCAGACCTGCAACACCCCATAATCCGTCACTAATTGACGCCGACGCCGTCCATTGCGCACAAAATCACTAGCCTGCTGACTGCCGCAGACTTGACAGGTCGCTTGACTTTGACGCGATACCTGCGAGCGCCTTTGGTAGGCTTGGCGATACAACCGGGCGGTGACTTCCCGCTCCAGTTGAGATTCAATCATTTGAGACGCGGTCGCGGCCAGTTTGGCTCTCAGGCCCGCCAAAAAAGATTTGAAACCATATCCTGGCTGCGTTATCCTAGTGTACATGACGTGGCTCCTGTTCTTTTGCTTTGCTAGGACAACTAGCATGAATCGGAGTTCACGTCATTTCTATTTCAACCGAATTCGATACACTACCGATTGCTCTGGTGCTAGCCAAGCCAGTCTGGAGTGTGGTATGATAACTACGATAGGCTCAAGGATGCCAAATGGCCGAGTTGGCAGAACCCATCATCTTACTCGCTAGCATTTTCGGCGTATTCCTGTGGCTGCGGAATGATATCAAGAATTCGCGCGAAGAGACACGGGCCGATATGCAGCAGTTCCGCGCGGAGATGCGCGGCGACATGCAGCAGTTTCGCGACGAGATTCGAGGCGACATGCAGCAGTTTCGCGAAGAGGTTCGCGGCGACATGCAGCTATTTCGCGAAGAGGTCCATAAGGACATTCAACGTCTCGAAGGCAAAGTAGACGGGCTTGACAGTCGCTTGCGCGCCGTGGAAACCGAGCAATCGCGCGTGGCCGGGTTGTTGGAAGGCTTGGGATTGGCCGGCGCCTTGCCCACCAGAGATGAGTAATCGCTTGGGCCAGATATACAAAGCCTTCGTCATTTAAGCAGTAATCTCGCACTATCCACTTGACCAGTCGTTGATGGCTACTACAGTTTTATAGCCGCGCGAATGTAGCCTTCAGCGCCGGATACAGCGACTGATAGACCTCGTAACGCTCCGCGTAAACCTCAGCGTCAGCGCTGACCGGCACTTCGTCGCCCGTTTGAATCATCGCCTCGCAGGCGCTGGCCACGTCGTCAAAGACGCCCGCCGCCACCGACGCCAATATGGCCGCCCCGAAGGCGCCGCCCTCGGTGGTATTGATGTTTACCAACGGCGCGGCCAGTACATCAGCAATTATCTGCTGCCAGACCGGGCTTTTGGCGCCGCCGCCGCTGATGCGCGCCTCGAACTCTTCGGGCAGGCCCGCTTGATCGACCAGGGTGAAGGAGTCCTTCAAGCCGAAAGCCACGCCTTCCAGCACGGCGCGGGTCATGTGGCCGCGGGTGTGGCGGCTGGTGATGCCGATGAATGCGCCACGGGCCAGGGGATCGGGATGGGGCGTGCGCTCGCCGGTGAGATAGGGCAAGAAGAACAAGCCGTCGCTGCCAGCAGGGGATTCCGCCGCTTCCGCCAGCAGCGCATCAAAAGCGAGCTCCGGCGCGAAGGTATCCTTGTACCACTGCAAGCTGCCGGCTGCGCTGAGCATGACGCCCATGAAATGCCAGGTATCCGGCAGGGCGTGGCAGAAGGCATGCAGCCTGCCCTCTGCTTCAAAGGCGTAGCGGCTCAATGGCGCGAAGACGACGCCCGATGTGCCCACGGTTACGCCGATTTTATCCGGCGAGACACAGCCCATGCCGACCGCGCCCGCCGCTTGATCGCCGCCGCCGCCGACCACCGGCGTGCCCGCTTTGAGACCGGTCGCCGCAGCGCCGGCAGCGCTTATCGTGGATGTGACCTGCGTGCCTTCATGGACTGGCGGCAGCCACTCGGCGGGGATCTCAAGCGCATCCAGCACTTCGGCGGACCAGGCGCGCTCCGCCACATTCAGCAGCGATGTGCCGGCCGCCCCGGCCAGGTCGGTGGCGTAAGCATCGGTCAGTCTGTAGCGAATGTAGTCTTTGGGCAGCAGCACTTGTTTCACCCGCGCATAGACTTGCGGCTCATTATCGCGCACCCAGAGGAGCTTGGGCGCGGTGAAGCCGGTCACGGCTGGATTGCCGGTCAGCTCGATCAGCCGGCGCGCGCCGATTCGAGCGGTCATTTCATCGCACTGCGCTTGTGTGCGCTGGTCGTTCCAGAGTATCGACGGACGCAGCACAGCGCCCTTCTCGTCGAGCAGAACCAAGCCGTGCATCTGCCCGGTCAAGCCGATGGCGCTGATGTCGTCGCCGCTCAGTCCCGAACCGGCCAAGGCCGCGCGGATGCTCGCGCTGATGCCGTCCCACCAGTCAGCCGGGTCCTGCTCGCTCCAGAGCGGCTGGGGCTGGCTGATCGGCTGTGGCGTGTTGGCGACCGCGACGACCGCGCCCGTTTCGTCGATTATCAGCGCTTTGGCGCCGGTTGTGCTGATGTCCAGCCCCATGAGGTTCGGCATGGTATTTGTTATTCCTCTACAAGAAGCTCCATGAAACTTGGCTTTAATCCATTACAAAAACCTATGTTTCTTTCGTTTCTTTGGATTGGATAAACCGAGTTTTTCTGCTTCGAAGATTGAAACAGTATCTAACATACAAGTGCATCCCAAATGAGTATCGAGAACGGGAAGCAAAACACTGCTGTCGATTTTGGACCATAATCTCCCGTCTAAAGATTTGCAATCTTTACAAGGAGAATTTGACTCAGTTTTCATATCAGAGTGTAGCAACCATTTTACACCCCACAGCATATCATCATCACGACATTCAATTAAGTTCGAAACTCCAAGCTTGTAAAACCAATAGTTCATCACAACTTCTTCAACCATATCTCCATTTCGTCTGTTTTCTTTTTTTCGACGATCTGTTTCCACTTCTAGGAACGCCCCGACAGTATCTCTACACCTACTCGGATGAATGCCAGAAGCTAAATTTGTGTCGATCGCCTGGCGAACCCCTTCACTAGCATAAAGACGGTTAGTTTCACCGTACTTTTCACGAATTTCAGGTGTGAAAGAATGCCAGATAATATCATTACCTATAGATTCCAAAATAAGTTTTTGTTTTCTGACATTAAGCTGCAAAAACTTTGGTTCACGGTGCGGCTTATTCTTCACAAATCCTCCTCTTACTTCATCGCCGGTCTTGTTTGGGGCTGAGGATTTATTCCTGATTACAAAGAAGACTCGAATCGGTATCCATAATCCTAGTGTGAGAACTGTCAGCGCTATATCCTTAAGACAACCCAACATTTCCTTTTTTCCTTTGCTTTCCTTCTCTGTACCTCTGCGCCTCAGTGGTGAATCCCCCTAGCGCACACCCAGCAGAATATCAAATGTCAGTTGATCCAGCCGTTCATAGGGCAAGTCGCGCGCGCCCATGGCAACCCGGTCAAATTCGGTCGCTTTCAGCCGGTCGGCGGCTGAGCTGCTGTAACCGTCAGACAGAAAGGCATAGCTGCCGTCATCGGCGTTGATCTCCGCCAGCAGCGCCTGGATCTCGTCATCGGCGTTGAACTGCGCCGCTTTTTCTTTGAATATCAGGTAGGAGCGCATGCAGCCGCGGGCGAATTCCACCACATCTTCGTACTGTGAGCTGCGGTAAGCGTGGGCGTCAAAGTGGCGGCTGCCGTCATAACCTACGTCCTCCAGGAAGCGCACCAGGTGGAAGTTCTGCTTGATCATCATGCTGCCGAAGCGGAAGTCTTGGTCGTAGCGGCCAAACATTTGGTCGTTGAGGTCGATATGGAAGAGCTTGCCGGCATCCCAAGCTTGCGCCACAGCGTGCATAAAGTTCAAGCCGGCCATGTGCTCATGCGCCACTTCCGGGTTGACGCCGACCATTTCGGCGTCGTCCAGCGTGGCGATGAAACCCAGCATGGCGCCGACGGTCGGGAAGTAGATATCGCTGCGGGGTTCGTTGGGCTTGGGCTCCAGCGCGAAACGATAGCCGTAGTCATTGTCTTTAGAATATTCGCAGAGGAAGTTGATGGCATCGCGCATGCGCTTGACGCCGTCAGCCGGGTTCTTGGCGCTGTCGCTCTCTGCGCCTTCGCGCCCGCCCCAGAAGACATAGACTTCTGCCCCCAACTCCGCGCCCAGGTCCATCGAGCGCATCGTTTTCTGCAGGGCATAAGCGCGCACAGCCGGGTCGTTGCTGGTGAAGGCGCCGTCTTTGAATGAAGGATCGGCGAAAAGATTGGTGGTGGCCATCGGGCAGACGATGCCGGTGTCGGCCATGGCGCGCTTGAAGTCGGCCACGATCCGGTCGCGCTCGGCTGACGACGCGTCGATGGGCACCAGATCATTGTCGTGCAGGTTGACGCCCCAGGCGCCGACCTCGGCCAGCATGTGCACGATCTCGACCGGCGAGATGGGGTCGCGGGTGGGCTCGCCGAAGGGGTCGCGGCCGATGTTGCCGACCGTCCACAAGCCGAAGGTGAATTTATGTTCCGGTTGGGGGCTGTAGTCCGCCATTGTCGTGTGTCCTTAAATTCATTCGATTAGGCGCAGATTGTAACAAAACGCTTATCGCTTGTCAGGCAGGTTTTCGGTACACTACGCCTCGTAGTCTAGCCTGGACTGTGAAAGCGAGCTACATGGCGCTGCCCGCACGCGAATCGCCAATCGGCAAACCGGTCTCACTCTTCGTCACCTGCATCGTCGACATGATCTATCCCGGCACTGGCCTGTCGGTGGTCGACATCCTGGAGTACGTCGGCGTCCGCGTCGACTTCCCGCCGGCGCAGACCTGCTGCGGCCAGCCGGCTTTTAACTCCGGTTACCGCGGCGAGGCGCGCACGGTGGCGGCGCATTTCTTCAAAGCCTTCAAAGACGCTGAGGTCATCGTCACGCCCTCTGGCTCCTGCGCTACCATGCTGCGGCACGAATATCCCAGCTTGTTCAGTCCGGACGATGGCGAGCGCTATCAGGAGGCGCAGCGCATCGCCTCGATCACCTGGGAGTTCAGCGAGTTCCTGGTCGACGGCTTGGGCATGGCGGATCTCGATCTGAGCTTGCCGGCTGCGCAGTCATTCGCCTTTCACGACGCTTGCCATGGCTTGCGCGGCTTGGGCTTGGGCGGCGCCTCGCGCGATCTACTGGCGCATCTGGGCAACGCTGAACTGACCGAGTTGAACGAATGCGAAGTCTGCTGCGGCTTCGGCGGCTTGTTCAGCGTCAAGATGCCCGAGCTCAGCAACGCCATGTTGCAGAACAAGGTGCAGAATATCAACGACGCTGCGGCCGACACCATCGTCACCGGCGATGTCAGCTGCTTGACACAAATGAACGGCGGTCTGTCGCGGCGCAAATCGGGCAAGCGCGTCGTGCATCTGGCCGATGTGCTGGCCAAGGCGCTGCGCAAGGAGCGAGCATGAGCGTCGAACTCAAATCTAACGACTTCGTCGCCCTGGCCGATATCGCGCTGCACAATAACGACTTGCAGCATGCGGTTGGCGCCGGCACGCGCGGCGGCTATCAGAGGCGCGCCGAGACTATGTTCGCGCACAGTCAAGAGCACGGCGAGCACATGCGGCAGCAAGCAGCCGAAGCCAAACGCCGCGCCCTGCGCAACTTGCCCGATCTGCTGGAGAGCGCCGAGCGCAATTTGATCGCCAATGGCTGGCGGGTCGAATGGGCGGAAGACGCCGCTGAAGCCAATCAGATGGTGCTGGATATCGCGCGGCGTCACGGCATCGAGTCGGTCACCAAGAGCAAGAGCATGCTCAGCGAAGAGCTGGGCGTCAACCACGCTATGGAAGCGGCTGGACTGCGAGTTGTCGAGACCGACCTGGGTGAATATATCATCCAGCTTAACAAGGAAACGCCGAGCCATATTGTGGCGCCGGTCATGCACAAGACCAAAGCGGAAATCCGCGATATCTTCGTGCGCGAGCTGGATATGGCGCCGACTGACGACGCCGAAGAAATGGTGGCCTTCGCCCGCAAGATGCTGCGCGAGGACTTCCTCAGCGCCGATATGGGCATTTCCGGCGGCAACTTTCTCATCGCCGAGACCGGCTCCATCGGCCTGGTCATGAACGAAGGCAACGGCCGCATGTGCACCTCCCTGCCGCGGGTGCACATCGCCTTGGTCGGCATCGAGAAGATCGTCGAGACAGTCGAGGATTACGCCACCCTGACGCAGGTGCTGCCCAGCAGCTCGACGGGCCAGAAGCTGACGGTCTACACCAATATTCTCAACGGACCCGGGCGTGATGCCGAGGGCGATGGTCCCGAGCACAGTTATGTCATCCTGGTCGACAACGGCCGCTCCAAGATCTACGGCACGGACTACGCCGAAGCGCTGACCTGCATCCGCTGCGGCGCTTGCCAGAATGCCTGTCCGGTCTATCGCAGCACGGGCGGGCACGCTTACGGCTGGGTCTACGGCGGGCCAATCGGCGCGGTGCTGACGCCGCTGCTGGTCGGCTTGGAGAATGCGCAGCCCCTGCCCCACGCCAGCAGCCTCTGCGGCAGCTGCAAGCAAGTCTGCCCGGTCGATATCGACTTGCCGCGAATGCTGCTCGACCTGCGCTGGGAACTCGTCCGCGACGGCCACTCGAAGACCGGTTGGGACGCGGCCATGAAAATGTGGGCGGTCGGCATGACATCAGCGACGCGTTTCGCGCTGGGCGGGAAAGCCGCGCGCGCCGGCCAACATATCATGGGCGACTATATGCCCGGCATCCTGGGCAATTGGAGCAAGCACCGCGACTTTCCCGATTTCGCGCCCAAGCCCTTCCGCCAACTTTGGAAGGAGCGCAATCAATGACCGCGCGTGATCGCATCCTGAACCGACTTCGCCAAGCGCAGGCAAAGTCCCCCGCCAAAACAATGGAGGGGGATTTAGGGGGAGGTAGAAGACGCATGCTGCCGCTGCCCGAGTTGGGCGCCGACGACCGCCTGGACCTCTTCACCCGCGAGGCCAAGGCGCTGGGCTGCGTCGTCTATCGCATGAGCCGGGGCGAAGCGCTTGAGCAAATCATGGACTTGCTCGATGACGAGAAATCCGTGCTGAGCTGGGCTGAGGATCACCTGCCCTACGCCGGCTTACATGATCTCTTGGCATCGCTGGATGTGTCGGTCGCGCGGCCGGACGATGGCGAGGTTCGCGTCGGAATCACTGGCGCATCGGCTGCGCTGGCCGCCACCGGCAGCCTGGTGCTCGAGAGCGGCGCCGGACGCCCCCGCAGCGCCTCGCTGTTGCCCGACCGGCATATCGCGCTGATGACCGCTGACCAGGTGCTGGATGATCTTGAGACTTGGCAGGCGTCGCAGAAAGCGCTGGATTATCCGGCCTTCAAGCGGGCCAGCAATACCGTCATCGTCACCGGGCCCAGCAAGACCGCCGATATCGGTCATCAGCTTGTCAAAGGCGCCCACGGACCGCGCGAGCTGCATATCCTCATCCTGGACTGATTCTGGCGCGGGCGATTCACAGAATCGCCCCTACAAACGGTTGCGGACTGGCTGTGGCGGGCGGGCGATGTAAGCCTGCAGCAGGTCGGCGTATTCTTGCGCGTCAATCGGCAGCGAGACCGTCGTCTGCTTATGCGCCGAGAGGATGATGGCGTTGTTCAGGATCACCGAGTTCAAGCCTTCTTCCGCTGGCGCGATCAGTTCCGCGCCATGCAGAATGGCATCGGCGAAATTCGCTATGATGCACTCATGCTGATTGGTCCGGCGCGCCTCAAAGGGAACCAGCTCGCGGCTGACAGGCAGCTTCCCGCCCTTGCCGGCTTCGCGAATATGCTGGCTGGATGACCATTCGTTCCGGTAGAGGACCAGTTCATCGTCCTCGTAGACCAGCTTGCCGCAGTCGCCGGCGATCTCAAGCCGATTGGTACCGGGCGATTCGCCGGTTGAGGCGATGAAATGGCCCACCATGCCATTGTCGTATTCGAAGTAGGCGGTCACCTCATCCTCCACTTCGATGCGATGATGCTTGCCAAAGCTGACCTGGCCGTTGACCCGCGCCGGCATGCCCACCAGCCACTGGTAGAGATCGAGATTGTGCGGGCACTGATTCATCAGTACGCCGCCGCCTTCGCTAGCCCATTTGCCCCGCCAGGGCCGGCTGTCGAAATAATACTGGGTGCGAAACCAGTCCGTGATGATCCAGCTGCAGCGCATCAGCGAACCCAGCGCGCCGCTATCGATGATCTCCTTGATCTTGCGCCACTGGCCCCAGGTACGCTGCATGAACATGGCGGCGAAGACCAGCTCGGGATTAGCGCGTTTGGCGGCGCGGGCGCCATCAAGCAGACGCTGCGCTTCTCCCACATGCACGGCGATGGGCTTTTCCACCAAGACATGCAAGCCGCGCTCAAAGGCCGTCAAGCACATGTCGGGGTGGTCGAAGTGCGGGGTGGCGATGACGACCGCGTCCAAATCGGCCGCCTCCAGCATACGCTCGTAACTGTCATAGCGCGGGATTTCGGGATAGGCATCGGCATCCAGCAGCTCGAAGCCGCGGTCGCAGATGGCGCTTAGCTCCGTGTCCGGCAGGGCGATGACATGGTCGACATGATCCGTGCCGACGCTGCCGATGCCGACGATGCCGATCTTGACTTTGCCTTGGGTCATTTGAGATCCTCATCAAGTGTCTTGGTGGCGCAAACGCGCTGATTATAGCGCAAGCATCGAGACTGCGCCGCCGACAGTTTACAGACTCCGGGGGAGTCGCGGCTCGCCGCCACAATGGGCGAAGGGGCGTCCAGATTGGTCGCGCCTACATCATGCTCTGGAGAATGGATTAGCCCTTTACCGCGCCGAAGGTCAAGCCGCGCACGATAAAGCGCTGCACCATCAAGGACAAAATGACTGGCACGGTAACGGCGATGAGCATACGGGTGGTGACGAAGCCGAAGTCAATGCCGCGCACAGTATCGGAGCCGGCCACCAGCATGGGATAGGGCTTCCAATCGCGATTGGCGAGTACACTGGCGAAGAGGAATTCGTTCCAGGAGAAGGCGAAGCAGATCAGCGTTGAAGCGACCAGGGCGGGTTTTGCCAGCGGCAGCGCGATGCGCCAAAACGTCGTAAATTCGCTGGCGCCATCCACCAGCGCCGCCTCGCGCAATTCATGCGGCAGATCGGCGAAGTAGTCGCGCATGATCAGGACGGCGAAGGGCAGCGTGAAGGTGGCGTTGACGATGACCATGCCGGCCAAGGTGTCCAGCAGCTTTAGGTCGCGGAACATCAATACAAAGGGAATCAGCGTGGCGACCGGCGGCAGGAAGCGCTGCGACAAAAACCAGGAGACCAGGTTGCGATTGCCGATGCCGTATTTGAAGCGCGCCAGCCCATAACCCGCCAGCGTGCCAAGCGAAGTCGCCACGATAGTTGCGCCCAGCGAAATCAGCGTACTGTTGCGCAGCGCCTTAAAAGTCTCCGGGCCACCGGAGCCGAACTCCGATTGCCAATTCTGTAAGTTAGGCTGAAATTGCACAAAGGGGATGATGGAGCCATCTTTCCATTCCGACTTGAAGGAGGTTAGAGCGGCATAGCCGAAGGGTGAAAAGGCGATGAAGGTGCAGATGATGGCCAGGGCGACAATAATGCGATCGCCCCAAGAGCCGCCGATTGATACCTGCTGTGCCGCGCTGCGTTCTTCACTCATACTCGTCGCCACCCCTATTCGAAGCGCTCGCGCACGCGATAGAAATAGACCGAGGACACGACAATGGCGACCACCACCAGCAGATAAGCCAGCGCCGCCGCCTCGCCCAATTGGAAGCTGCCGATCAGCCCCTTTTCATAGGCGTAGTAGACGTAAGTTTGCGTTACCGAGCCGGGGCCGCCGCGCGTCAGGCTGAAAGGAATGTCGATTATCTTCAGCGATTCCACCATGCGCAGCAGCATCACGGTGCCAAGCGCCGGCGCAATCATCGGAAAGGTGATTGACTTAAAAAGCTGCCAATTCGACTTGGTATCCAGCCGCGCGGATTCGTATAGATCATCGGGCACGGCTTGCATGGCGGCCAAGACAACGATAAAGACGAAGGGCGTCCACTGCCATACATCGGTGAACATGACGGCGAGGCGCGCCGGCATCGGCTCGATAAACCAGTTGACCCGCCCCAGGCCGATGCCCTCCAGGACGTTGTTCAGCGGGCCCGATTGCTCATTGAAGATAACCACGCCCAGCCAGCCGACGGCGATAGGCGCGGCAAAAAGCGGCATAGTGATTATCGCTCGCATTTGTCGTAAGAATGGCAAACTGTGGTTGAATACCCAGGCTACGAATGTACCAAAGAGCAAAGTCGTGGCCGTGCTGCCCATGAAAAGAAAGGCGCTGAAGCTCGCCGTGCTGACTGCTTTCTTGTCGACCTTCTCATCGCCGATGCCCAGGATCTCGGCGTAATTCTCAAATCCAATATACTTGGGATTCCGTCCCAATCTGTAATTGGTCAGGCTCAAGCCGAAGGAATAAATCAGCGGGAATAAGGTGAATGCCAGGATCCAGATGACACCGGGCATGAGGAAGAGGTACTTGGCTTTGTTGTTTGCCATGACACTTGCCTTGGATGTGGGCGCCTCTATGGATCGCCCCTTTTTCTACTCCATCCCCCGGCCCCTTCCCCGAATCATCAGGGAAGGGGAGCGCCGCCGCGTCCGCATGCTCAAGTTCGCAACATGCTTCCCCCCGTTGATACGGGGGGACCGAGGGGGGTAGAAAACGTGCGTAATTACATCCCGCCTTCGTAGCCGATGGATTGCTGGTAAATCTCCAGCTGGCTGTCGACATCCAGGTCGTCGGTGATATCCGCCCAGTCTTCAGCAGTGTTGTCCAGCGCTTCTTGCGCCGAAGCCTGCCCGGTCATCGCCTCAGACAAGCGGATATCCAGCGTCTCCTGAATGTATTCCAGAGTGCCGGGTATACGCAGGTAAGTCAGCGAGGTCGGCTTGTCATAGACGTTGGAGCCGTAAGCGTTGATATAGCGCTCCATGTCGCCGGCATCAAAGCCCACTGCCGTGTAGTCTTCGGAAACAGCTGTACCGCGCGGCTCATAGAGCTGGTAGGTGCAGCAAGGGTCGACGCCTTGCCAACCGGTGGTGGCGTTGTAGAAGTTGATGGACGGGTTGGCGATCAGCGACATGTAGAAATAGGTCAGTTCGGGATTCTCGGTGAAGGACGACATGGTGGGGTGCCAGCTGCCGCCGGTGGTATTGCCGACGCAGTTGGGATTCTCAGTGTCGACGACGAATTCGCCGATTTCGCGATCATACCATTCGCTGGAGCAAGGCGTCACATCTGCACCGAGCACGCCACGAATAGCGGAGCGGTCGGTATTCTGCGACAGAGAGCCGACATCGCCCCAGCTGAAGGTGGCGATGGCATTGCCGCCGAGGAAGTTATCCCAGGCTTCACCCAGCTGCCAGCCAAATTGCGCTTCTTGGCCGGTGGCCGCCAGCTCTTGCAGGAATTCCAGCGCGCGGACGTGGCCCGGCTCGTTGATCAGCGGCGTCATGTCGTCCGGATCGAACCAGTAGACATTGTCGTATTTGCTGACGGCGCGCGGATCATCGCCATCGGCGGGCGTCACGGCGAAGGAGGCCGAAAGCGTGGCGAAGTGGAAGTGGCCCTGCCCGCCCGGCGCCAAATGCAGGCTGATGCCGTCATCGGGGTCGCCGTCGCCGTTCCAGTCCTTGCCATTGAAGAAGCTGGTGATCGCCAGCAGGTCCTGCCAGGTGACAATTGGGTAGGGCATGGGGGAGCCGACTTCTTCTTCGTAAGCAGCTTGCCATTCGGGGTCGCTGAGGATGTCGTGGCGATAATAGAGCAGCTGAGCATCGCCGTCCATCTGGGTGCCGTAGGTCTCGCCACCCCATTGCAGCAGGGCGCGGAAAGCCGGCGCAGTATCCTCAGGCGTCCAGTGGGTGAAGCGCTCATCACCGAGCCATTGGTCGATCGGTTGGATCCAGCCGTTGCTGACCCAGTCGCCATATTGCCAGGCGGCGCCGATGAAGACGTCGTAGGTGTACTGTTGGGTAAGGAAGTCGGCCGGGATGGTCGTGCCGAGCTGATTATAGGGAATCTCGACGATTTCCAATTCAGCGCCGGTGGCCGCCTCAAAAGCGTTGCGCCAGAAATAGATGGTGCCGGAGATGCCGCCGCGCGAACCTTGACCCAGAACGCCGAAGGTAATCGTCTTGCCTTCGCCGAGGGCGTGGCCGTCGGGGATGTTGGCGTTCAGCAGCGCTTCAAAGGCCAGCGTCTGCTCGAGCTCAGTCTCCGCGACTTCCGGTATGGGGAAGAGATCTTCGGCAGTCTTGCCGAAAAAAGTGTCCTGCGCCGCGACGCCGAACACGCCTGTCAATAGGACTAGAATCGAAATGAGAATACCGATTTTGACTTTCATGGATGTCTCCTATACTGAACCAATTAATCGATACTCATAGGCGCCAAGACTTGCATCAAGCGCCCATGATTCAAAGCGCACACAGTTTAACAACAATCTACAATTGTGGCAAAAAATCAATGAGCAAAGAAATGTGCGTAGAAGCGATCTCGCGCCACATGCTAGGGCAGCGCTTCATTCCGGGTGCGCGAAGCCGCGGCAGTCGATTGCCAGCTTGCCTTTGATGCGGTTGCAATCCGCGCAGAGCAGCTGCAAATTGTCGTAGTGCGACTGGCCGCCTCTGGCGATGGGGATGATGTGATCCAGGACCAGGTTGCCCAAGGCGCCGCAATTGGCGCAGCAGTCGCCAAATTCCGCCGCCAGGCGCTCAAACCAATCCGCATAATTGGCGCGCAAACTTTGCCGCTCGCGCCGCTTGAGCTGCGGCGGCACTGCCCGTTTGTACGCGCTTGATCGCTCTAGCGGCTCGGGGGTTCGGCCGCCACGCGCCATGAAACGAGCGAGGTCGCTATTCGGCCTGTGGCATTGGCAGCGGCGTGAGAGCCGCCCGCAGTAGGCGCAGTACATGGTTTCCCAGTTTATATCTTTGTCGAGCCTGCGTCATAGCATAACAGAAGCGCAGCGCCTGACCTGGCGCAATCCCTCTCGCGTAAGGGGTCAGACTTTGCAGCGCGCCGGCTTTCCGCTAGAGTGTAGCGCTATCCGCAGCTAGCTGAGTTGTTCTCATGCCGCCCCAAGTTCTGATCGCATCATACCTTGAGCCCGAGCACGTTGAGCGCATCCGGGCTGAAGTCCCGGCGGTGGATGTCGTCTATCGCCCGGACTTGATCGGCGCGCCGCGCTTCCAGGCCGACCATACCGCGCCGATGGAGCGCAGGCCGGGGCAAGAAGCCGAGTGGCGCGAATTGCTGGCGGAGGCCGAGATACTCTTTGATTTCGATCACACGCATCACGAAGATCTGCCGGCCCTCGCGCCTAAGCTGCGGTGGATCCAAGCCACCAGCGCTGGAATCGGCCAGGCGGTCAAACGTTATGGCTATGATCGGCAGGGCTGGCGCTTCACGACCGCAAGCGGCGTACACGCCCGCCCCTTGGCCGAATACTGCCTGATGGCGATGCTGATGTTCATCAAGAATCACCCGGTGATGGACGCCCAGAAGCGCGCCCGCCACTGGCAGCGCTTCAACAATACCGAGCTGCGCGGAAAAACGGTCGGCATCGTCGGTTTGGGGCGCATCGGGCGAGATATAGCGCAGGTATGCAAGACATTTGGCATGCGCGTGCTGGCTTGCCGCCGCAGCCGGACCAAGCCGCCGCCAACTGTCGCTAGGCAATTCGCGCCGGAACAGCTCGATGACATGCTGCCGCAAGTCGACTTTCTGATCCTCTGCGCCCCGCATACACCCGAGACCGATGGTTTGCTCAGCGCAGAGCGCATCGGGCTAATGAAGGCCGGGGCAGTGTTGATCAACATCGCTCGCGGCGCGCTGGTCGATCATTCCGCGTTGAAGCGGGCGCTGCGCGATGGACGCCTGGGCGGGGCCGCGCTTGATGTCACCGACCCCGAGCCGCTGCCGGCGGACGATCCTCTTTGGGACATGCCCAATGTCATCATCAGCCACCATTCAGCCAGCACGGCCGATACCGAAAACGGCAAGCTGACGGCGCTCTTCATCCGCAACTTAAATCGCTATCTCAATGGCGAGCCGCTGGAGAATCTGCTGGATATCAACTTGATGTATTAGCGGCGCGACTACGACTCGGCCAAGTACACGGGTTCGCCGCCGATCAGCGTCGCGTGTACGCCCGTATCCTCGTCCCAGATGACGATGTCGGCATCGGCGCCCGCTTGCAGCGAGCCCTTGCGCGGATACAGGCCGATGGCGCGCGCCGGCGCCCGCGTAAGCATGGGCAAGGCCTCCTCCAGCGAAAGACAACAGTAGTTCATCATGTTCCGCAGCGTCCGCGACATGGTGAGCGTGCTGCCCGCCAAACTGCCGTTACGATCGCGAGCGATGCCGTCTTTGACCACGACTTCTACAGCGCCCATGCCAAATTCGCCATCGGCCAGGCCGGCCGCCCGCATGGCGTCGGTGATCGCCAGCACACGATCAGCGCCGACCAGCTTCACCAGCAGTCTGATTACCGCCGGATGCACATGGACGCCGTCGGGGATGACCTCCAAGTTCACCTGCGGGCGCTCGCTGGCGGCCACGAAGATGCCGGGCTGCCGATGATGGATGCCCGCCATGCCGTTAAAGGTATGCGTGATCTGCCGTAGGCCGGCAGCGATAAACTCCAGCGTGGCGTCATAACTTGCGCCGCTGTGCCCCATGGAAACGGTAATCCCACGCTCAAGGGCAGCGCCTATCATTTCGCGGCCGCCGTCAAGCTCGGGCGCCAGCGTAATCAGCTTGATCAGACCTGTATCCAGCCAGGGCAGGTATTCTTCCGGCTGTGGCGCGCGCAAGTGTTTCTGCGGCTGTGAGCCGCGGAAGGCGGGGTTGAGGTAGGGTCCCTCGAGGTGCGCGCCGATTAGCGGACTATGCGGTCGATCGGCGAATTCGCGCATGGCGGCCAGAGCGGCTTCAATCCGCCCGCGCGAGTCGGCCATGGTCGTGCCGAGGAAGCTGGTCACGCCCTGCCGCAGGACAAAATCGCAGAGCCCCTGCAGCGCCGCCTCTGACGCGTCCATCACATCGAAACCGTTGCTGCCGTGAAAGTGCAGGTCAATAAATCCGGGCAGGACATAGCGCCCGCCAACATCGAGACGCGCGTCGCCCGGCTGGGCAGCGACTTCAGATGCGGGAAGCACCTCGCTTACTCTGCCCTCGCTGACAATCAGGGTGTGACCGCTGATGAATTGACCATCTTGCCAGATGACGCCGTTTTCTATCAGTGTGCGCGACAAAATCGCCCTGCCTGTCCGACTGATTCGGTCGTGTGAGTATAGCACTTACTGCCTGCGCTTCTATGCGGGAATCAGCCTTGCCAAAATCATCAATCTTTCCAGCGACAACGCTTCTGCTACAATGACGCTTCATCTCAGAATTCGCGGGACATTTGCTATGGTTGCCGGCCAGCACACGCTGCGGGAAATCTTGAGCCAGCCCGATGTTTGGGCGGATGCGCTGGCCGCCTTCGACGCCGAGGAGCGGCAGTTGCAATCGCTGTTGGCGACCGGCGCATTCGATCAGGTCATCGTCACCGGCTGCGGCTCGACCTATTACCTGGCGCTGACCGCCGCCCGCCAGTTGCGCCAAGCCGGGCGCGATGCTCTCGCCTGCCCCGCTTCGGAGTTGCTCCTGCATCGGAAGTCGGTCTGCCTGCCCGGTAAACGCTATCTGCTGTTGAGCGTATCGCGCTCGGGCACGACTACAGAAACCCTTCGCGCTCAAGAACAATTCAAGGCGACCCAAGCTGGGTCGATTGTCACGATTACTTGCGACAGCAGCAGCCCGCTGGCGCGCGCGGCGGATTTCGTCTTCGCCATCGACGCGGCGCAAGAAGAGAGCGTCGCCCAGACGCGCTCTTTCAGCAGCATGTTGGTCGCCGCGCAGCAGCTAGCCGCCCTGATCGCCGATCATGATATCGCCGCCAGCAGTCCGCTGCCCGCCGTTTGCCGCCACTTGCTGGAAAGCTACGGCGAGCTGGCTCGGTCGCTGGGCGAGAATGGCGCCATACAAAAGTTCTTCTTCCTGGGGTCGGATGCGCTCTACGGCATCGCCTGTGAAGCCATGCTCAAGATGAAAGAGATGTCGCTCTCATACAGCGAGGCCTATCACACGCTGGAGTTTCGCCACGGCCCGATGTCGATGGTCGGCGAGGACAGCCTGGTCATCGGCTTGATTTCACCGGAGGCCGCACGGCACGAACATCGAGTGCTGCAGGAGATGGCGGAGATGGGCGCTACGGTACTGGCGATTGGGCAGGAACTCGGCTCACACCAGCATCAAGTCGTCTTACCGGCAGACTTGCCAGCTTGGTGTACGCCGGTCTTTTACCTGCCGGTTCTGCAATTGCTGGCTTACCAGCGCGCCATCTTCAATGGCTGCGATCCCGATCAACCGCATCAGCTCAGCGCCGTTGTCTCGCTGGATGACATATGACAATCGTTTAGAAGAAGGACAATTCAAATATGGCCGAAATTACACTCTTTCCTCAACCGCGCCAGCTGGAGCGCCAGGCCGGCAACCTTACGATAAACCGACATACGCGCATCTTCGCCGAAGACGCCGCGCTCGGCGAAATGCTGGCGGCATATCTGCGGCCCGCCACCGGCTTCGGGCTGCCCGTTCATCCCTTGGATGACAGCATAGCGGCCGACGCCCGGAATGCTATCTTGCTGGCAAGATCCGACGCCGTGCTTGGCCCCGAGCACTACGCGCTAAATGTAGAATCGGGCCGCGTCATCATCACCGCATCCCATGACGGCGGCTTCCTGCATGGTATGCAGACGCTACGGCAATTGCTTCCCCCGCAGATTCTCTCGGATGAAACGGTCGCGGACGCAGCGTGGACGCTCCCTTGCGTACATATAAACGACGCGCCCGCATTCGGCTGGCGCGGCCTGCATCTTGACGTCTGCCGGCACATGTTTCCCGTGGCCTTCATCAAGAAGTTCATCGATATGCTGGCCTTCTACAAATTCAATACATTCCATTGGCACTTGACCGAAGACCAGGGTTGGCGCATCGAGATCAAAAAGTATCCGCGCTTGACCGAGGTCGGCTCTCAGCGGGCGGAGACTGTCGTAGCCGGAACCTGGGATCAATATGACGGCGTCCCGCATGGCGGCTTTTACACGCAGGACGAGGTGCGGGAAGTGGTCGCCTACGCCGCCGAGCGCGGAATCACCGTCATGCCGGAGATCGAATTGCCCGGGCACGGCGTGGCCGCGCTGGCGTCGTATCCGGAGCTGGGCTGCGTCGGCGAGGGCTACGAAGTTCGCCGGACTTGGGGCATCGCCGAAGACATCTTCTGCGCCGGCAAGGACGAGGTCTTCACCTTCTTGAAAGATGTATTAAGCGAAGTGCTGGAGCTCTTCCCTTCAAAGTACATTCACATCGGGGGCGACGAAGCGCCAAAAGCGCGCTGGGAAGCCTGCCCGGCTTGTCAGGAGCGCATCAACGCCGAGGGGCTGGCCGATGAGCACGAGTTGCAAAGCTGGTTCATCCGCCAGATTGAAGCCTGGCTGAACGAACGCGGGCGCAATCTGGTGGGCTGGGACGAGATTCTTGAGGGCGGCCTGGCGCCAAACGCCACCGTCATGACCTGGCGCGGCAGCGATGGCGGCATCGCCGCGGCCAATGCCGGCCACGATGTCATCATGACGCCCAACACCTACTGCTATCTGGACTACTACCAATCCGAAGACACCGACAGCGAACCGCCGGCGATATCGGCCATTCTGCCTTTGAAGCAAGTCTGGCAATACGAGGTTGTGCCCAAGCAGATCGCGGCGGACAAGCGGCAGCATATTCTGGGCGGCCAAGGCAATATCTGGACCGAGTACATGCCGTACACCGACCACGTGGAATACATGGTGTTCCCGCGCGCCATCGCCATCGCTGACGTGCTGTGGCATCATCCCGAGCAGCGGGATTACGACGCTCTGGTCGCGCGATTGCGGCGCCACTTGCCCGCGTTGGATATCATGGGCGTCAATTATCGGCCGCTTGACGACTGAGCGCAGCCCGCGAGGAAACTATGCACTTAAAAGCGGAAATCGCCCAACAGCCAGCCGTCATTGAGCGCCTGCTCAACGACGGTCGAGCCGACACGGAAGCGGCAGCAGCGGCCATCCGCGACTTTGACCCGCCATTCGTATGTATCGCGGCGCGAGGCACATCGGACAACGCAGGCTGTTTCGCGCAATACCTTTACGGCCATGCCCTGCGCCTGCCGGTGATGTTAGCCACGCCGTCGCTGCATACGGTTTATGAGCGGCCGGCGGACTTATCGAAGGCGCTCGTCATCGGCATCAGCCAGTCTGGCAAGGCGGAAGATGTTCGAGCGGTGCTGACCGATGCGCGGCGAGGCGGCGCGCTGACGCTGGCGATCACCAACTTCGACGATTCTCCGCTGGCGCAGGCGGCTGAGCTGCACCTGCCATTACGAGCGGAGCGCGAATTCAGCGTGGCCGCCACCAAGACTTACACGGCGCAACTGACCGTCATCGCCATGCTGGCGAGCGCGCTGGCGAATGAGCAGAAGCGGTGGGACGCGCTGGCTGCCCTGCCGGGTCTGGCCCGGGAAACACTACGGCACTGTGAGCGAATCGCCGACTGGACCGAGCGTTACCGCTACAGCGACAAGCTGGTCACGCTGGGGCGCGGCTTCAATTACGCCATCGCCCGCGAAATCAGCCTGAAGGTCAAGGAGATGACCTATATCGCCAGCGAGGGATATAGCGAAGCCGACTTTCGCCACGGGCCGATTGCGGCGATCGACCGCGGGCATCCGGTCATTTTAGTAGCGCCGCAGGGCAAAACGCTCGCGGGTATGGCGGATATGACGAAGGATCTAAACGAACGAGACGCCGAGACGCTGATCATCAGCAATGACGAAGATTTGCTGCGCGCCGGGACGCAAGCCCTGCCCATCCCCGCTGTGCCGGAGTGGCTGAGCCCCATCTTGAGTGTGATGCCCGGGCAAGTCTATGCCATGCAGCAGGCGCTGGCGCGCGGCTACGAGGTCGATAAGCCGCGCGGATTATCCAAGGTGACGATTACCGAATAGCGCGAAGCCCTCAGCTTCAAGTCTTCGGCAGCAACAGTGACGCTAACTCGCTCAGAAGCCCAATTCGATATTTCACCGAAGGCAAGCTGAGGTCTTGGACAGCGCCGGGGCAAAAGTGGCAGAAGCTGATGCCGGCGCGCAAGCAGCCTTCGCGGTCGTGGCTGAGCGAGTCGCCGACATACAATACCTCTTCGGGGCCGAACTCAAGCTGTTCCAGGGCCATCTCAAAGATTCGACCATCCGGCTTGGCCAGGCCGACCTCCTCCGAGATCAGCAGCGGATCGAAACGGTCGCTCCAGCCGGACGCCGCCAAACGCCCGCGCTGGGAATCGCTGTAGCCATTGGTGATCATACCCAGTCGGAAGTGTTGCGCCAGACCCTCCACTACTTTTCGCGCGCCGGGATTCAGCGCGCTTGAAGCGCAGAAGGCCGCCCAAAACTCCTTGGCGAGCTTCGGCGCTCGGCTCACATCCAGGTCGAGGCGCGCCAGAAAATCATGCCAACTCAATTCGGTGACTTCCGCGCGCGTATGCTGCATGGCGCCGTCAACTGTTCGCGCCGTCCAATAGCCGGAGCTGATCGCCGCGAAAGTCTGCGTGAAATCGGTCGGCATTGACATTAAGAGCCCGGCGCCGCCAAGCGTACGCCGCAGCGCTTCCGCCTCACAGCCGCTCAGACTGAAGAGCGTGTCGTCCAGATCAAATAGAATCGCCTGAATCATCGCGTTCGGTAGCCTCGGCAAGTAAACGAACCGTGTCAGCTCGAAGCATCCATACTGGCGAGAAAACCGGCGATGAATCCGGTTTCGCCGTTGTCAAAACGAATCTCATACCATTCGCCCGTGTCATCAATGACCCGCATCTCCTGCCCCCGCTCGTAGACGGTCAGGATGTCACAAGTCGTAGTCGGACATGCGCGGATGTTGGCGCCACGGTCGCCCACGACGAAATAGACAAGTACCGTCCGGTTGCGGTCCAGGGCGGTCACCAGATCTTCCATTTTGCCAGCGAATCTATCCAATTCGCTTTCGATCTGCGGTTTCAGCGGGTTGTTCTCTTCGGCGACTCCAATGAAGCGATGCAGGAACAACGCGACAAAATCGCCCAGGATCTGGTTCATCATCAGGCCGAATTCAACCGCTTCATTGCAATGGGGCAGTTGATCCCACATAGCTTCGCGCAAGTCAAGATAAGCCGAAGCATAGTCGCTGAACTCTTCCGGCGCGGTGACGGCCAGGGCCATTGCGCCGGTATCTTGAAAGTCGGTCAAGATGCCCGGCGCGAGTATAGCCAACTGCTCATCGGAACAGGCAGCCGCGACATCATCGAGCGATTGCAGCGTCAGCGGGCCGCCGTCCACGGCTGCCGTCAAGTCTTGCAGCAGTTCTTCCGCGCGTGCCCGCCCACTGTCCATCGGTTCCAGCATCCAGCCAGTGTCTTTATCAGCCAGTTCCAATGCGGCGACTGCCACCGCATCGCCGGTGACCTGGCTCATCAGCCAGCCTATCTCAAAGGCTTCGGCGCAGCGCGGCAAGTCGTCGTTCAAGCCCAGGCGCCACTCATATTGCCGCTCGACCAGGTAGCGCAGCAAGGTGGCGCTTCGTGTACGCGTCCCTTGTACCAGCAGCGCGTCATAGCCGGATTCGAGCCGCTGTAGCGTCTCGAGATCAGACGCGGAACAGGACGCGAACTTGCCATCGCTCGCTTGCGCCGCCGGCGTCAACAGCAGCAGCAGCAGCAAACTCATCAGGACAGATTTCATCACGTTAGAGTCTCATTCGGTTCTTGTTAGCCAGTGCGCCTATCCTAACTCAGAAAGGCGCGACGCGAAAATCGCAGGTGGGCAAGCCATGCCGTATCCCCCTAAACGCGCTAATATTGTGTCACTCACCTGAAAACAAAAGGAGCGTCTCATGTCCAGCGAGCGATTACAACGTTTCCAACAGATTCTGGGTCAAGACGCCGATTTGGCCTTCATCCCGATTTCTTCCGACTTGCAGTACTTGACCGGCGTCCCGCGCGATTTCCCCAATTACGGACACGTCATCCACCCGGGAGACTGGCTGGAAGGCGCCTGGATCACGCCGCATCACGCGCCGGTGCTGCCCTTGCCGCGCATGACGGCCGAGTTCGGCGGGCTCAGCCGGCTGGAAGGCATCGACATTCGCGTTCTGGGCGATTGGGATGTGCCGGCGGAGATGGTCAAGCGCATCCTGGACGACTTCAATCTGCCGGATAATCCACGCGTAGCCATCAGCGACTTTACCAAGGGCGAGACGGTATCGCATTTGCAGCCGCTGCTGCCGGGCGCGACCTGGCTCTCGGCAACCACGCTGCTGCGGCCCATGCGGGTCATCAAGTCTGCGGCCGACATTGAGCTGCTGAAACAGGCGGGGCGCATCACGGAAGCCGCATTCGCCGATACACTCAAGTCGCTGCGGCATGGCATGACCGAGCTGGAAATCGTGGAAGAGGTCAATTATCAGCTGCGGAAACACGGCTCGCTGGGCCAATCGTTCACGACCTCGCTGTATAACTCGGGCCCCGATCATCCGCTGCTCTTCGGCGCGCGCATGGAAAGCTGGCATCGTCAGCTCGACCCGCCAGTATCGATTTTGTTCGACTTCGGCGGCATCTATGAAGGCTGGTGCTACGACTTCGGTCGCACGGTATTCTTCGGCGAGCCGGATGAAGAGGCGCAGCGGGTTTACGATGTGATGATGGCGTCGCAGGCGGCGGGAATCGCAGCGCTCAAGGCGGGCGAAGCGACCACCAGCGATGCCGACGCGGCGGCGCGAAAAGTGATCGAAGACGCCGGCTATGGCGAGGCCTTCCGGCATCGGCTGGGGCACGGCATCGGCATGGATGTGCACGAGCCGCCTTTCTTGACCAAGGGCGATGAGACGCCGCTGGAAGACGGCATGTGTTTCACGATTGAGCCGAGCATCATGCAAATCAACAGCTACTCTTCGCGGGTCGAGGATATTGTGGTGGCGCGTCCCGGCGGCGGGGAGAAGCTGACGAATGGCTGGCAGGAGTTGATTGTGGTGGATTGACGCTCGCGGTGGGGGCGCTTACCAATATTCACCACAAAGATCACAAAGGCGCGAAGGCACGAAGCGTCTGCGGAGCGAAAGCTCAAATCAGTCGAGTAGTGTAAGCGCGACTCTGTGAGTCGCCCCATTCTGTCTGCAAAACCAGCTTTTGCGTGCTGGGCACATTATCATAAGCCAAGCGCGCTAAAAGTGGCGCGAACTTGTTTACCGTAGTCTGAACTGGAGTGCAGCGAGGTCAGGGAAGCAAAGCGGGCATCGGGGTCGCTGGTGCGGCACGCGATCTCATCAAGAAGTTGCCGGTCAGCCAGCGTCAAGTCGACTTCTGGTTTGTCAATCAAGTCGCCCCAACAATCGTCTCCCAGCAACTCAAATCTGTTCAACGCGTCAAAGTCGTGCAACAGGGCGTAGCGGATAGGCGGCATGCCGATGTCTTGCGGGCTGTCACCAAATTCGCGCGGCTCCAGCTGACCCTGACGCGCAGCCAGCCACACTTCGCCAGCCGGCATTAAAGCCTCACCGGCAATATTTAGCGTATCGACGGCAATATTACGCTCCGCCTTTAGCGCCAGGTCGACAAAGGCGTCGACGCGCAGCCATCTCCCCTGCTCGGCGTTCCAGTATTCTGCGATGCGATGTTCGTAGTTGAGTCCGCCGCCGAGGTAGCCCTCAAAGCCAACGCGTTCGCGCGCCGGTACGCCTTGATGCCGCAACACGGAGACGAGCAGTACAGCGAAGTTGCGACAGTTGACGCCGAGCCGCTGCCGGGGCGGTCGCTTCTCCGTCAGCGGCGCCTGGTGGATGGCGAGCAGCTTGGCGATGAAATCCTCCATTCGCCTGATGCCAAAGCCTGCGTCTTCGATGTCATCAGGTTCAAGGCCGTGAGGCGTGAGGGTGCAGGCGTAGGGCGGGATGATGAGCCCCTGGATGGCGCGGACGATGCCGGGCAGATCGTTGGGAAAGTCGTCGAAACAGGCGGCGTATGCGCCCGGGTCGGTGAAGGGACTATGATGGCGATAGTATTCGAGCGAGTTTGAATTCATGGACGATTCCCAAATTGGAAAACGCGACGCAACATCAATGAAAGGTGTTTATTTACGACACCTTCTGTGCTTTTACGATAACTTAATAGATATCCGCGCGTGACAGATTCGCGGCGCACACGGGCGAGACACCGGCTAGCTGTATAGTCCCGCATTAAGGTGGTATGGGTTTTGCTGAAATCGCTCCGGGGTTTCTCGCCAGCAATCACAGATGTATTCATAAGGACTTCGCCCCTTCAGCGCCTTCAGCCTTTTGCCATAGTTGTAGGCTTGCAAGAACAACTCCAGGTGCTGACGCAGTTCCTCATGACGTTGGTAAAAGTATCGATAGACCGTCTTCTCTTTGATACTCCGGTTCATGCGCTCGACTTGTCCGTTGGTCCAAGGATGATAAGGTTTGGTCAAGCGATGTTCAATCCCCTGCGCTTGGCATATTTTATCAAAGGCCAGCTTGCTTTTGCGCCCCGACCGCGCTTGATGGGTAAACTGAGTGCCATTGTCGGTCAAGATGGTATGAATCTTGTAGGGTACGACTTCGATCAGCCGGCGCAGGAAGGCGCAAGCGTCCTCGCGTTTAGCGCTTTGACGCAGTTCAGCGAAGACAAACTTGGATGTCCGGTCAATGGCGACAAAGAGATAGAGCTTGCCCTGGTCAGTTCTGACCTGGCAGAAGTCCAGATGAAAGTAGCCGATGGGATAGTTCTTGAAGCGCTTCTTCTTGGCCGGTTTGCTTTCCGATTCGGGCAGTCGGTTGACGCCATGCCGCTTGAAGCAGCGATGCAAGCTGGAGCGGGTCAGATGCGGTATGGTCTCTTGCAGGGCGTAGAGGCAGTCATCCAGGGGCAGCAGAGTCTTGATACGGAAGGCTAGGATGATATCTTCCCCTTGCTGGCTCAAGACGGTGGAGCGGGGATTCTTGGGACCCATCGGCCGGTCTTTGACGGAGGCGCGCTTCTTCCATTTCGCGACGGTTTTGGGGTTGATGCCGAAGCGCTTGGCCAGCTTGGCTATGCTCTCTTGACTATTTTGGATTTCTCGGCGGGTTGCCTCCGTCGTTGTGGCGCGCGGGTGTAGAACCTGTCCCATAGGGCTTCCTTTTGGCTATGTGAGATCATCCCATTATAATCTGAGACTATACAGATAGCCCCTACGAATTGCGCGTGAGGTGAATATCAGCCGCCGAAAGACAGTTGACCGCCTAACTCCATCTTGAATTTGCAGTAGAGTATCAGAGAGGCAGTCGACTCAGAATATAAATCAACAAAGGCGCGAGGATGGCGATGGTCGCCAACCACGTGCCGATGAACCACTTAATCAGCGCGCTTTGCATCTTTTCCATATCCACCCGCAGATCGCCGATATCCGCCTTGGTAGCGAGGTGCGGCAATATCGCTTCAATCGCAGTCAGTCGTTCGCTATTTCTTTGGGGATTGGCTTCAATGGCGGCCACACCTATGAACTCCTTTGCCTATCCTGATTCTATTCAAGAGAAGGTGAGAATACAACCACAGACAGGTTTCGAGCAAATCTCTTATCCCCCCACAATCGTATGCGACTGTTCGCGCATGTACTGCTGAAGGTAGTAGTAGCTTCCGGAGGCTTTGTTGCTGCCGGTGCTGCCCTTCCAGCCGCCGAATGACTGGTAGCCGGGCCAGGCGCCGGTGGTCGCCCCGGTAGCGCGATTGACGTAGAGCACGCCGGCTTCGATATTGTCCAGGAACCACTCGGCTTCGTCATCGTCTTCAGTGTAGATGCCGGCGGTCAAGCCCAGCGCCACGCCGTTCGCCAGCCGCATCGCCTCGTCCCTGCCCGCGACGCCGCGCACGGCCACGATGGGCGCGAACATCTCGTGCTGCCAGAGGCGGTGGTCATCGGGCAGGTCCGCCACCACGGTCGGCGCGACGAAGTAGCCCTTGTCGATCGGCAGTGTTTCGCCGCCGGTCAGGATCTTGCCGTTGGCCAGCTCGCTGACGTAGTTCTGATAGGCATTGTAGGCCGCTTCACTGATGATGGGTCCCATGTAGGTATCGGCTTCGGTGGGGTCGCCGACGGCTACATCAGCGGCCAGGTCAACCAGCTTTTTTAAGAATTCGTCTTTGACGGATTCATCGACATAAACTCGCGAGCAGGCGGAGCACTTCTGGCCGGTCAAACCGAAGGCCGAGCGCATGACGCCTAACGCCGCTTTGTCGAGGTCGGCATTGGCGGTGACGATGGCCGGATTCTTGCCGCCCATCTCGGCGATGACCGGGCGGAAATAGCCTCCGGCTGTGCTGAAGTTTCTGATGATGCTCATGCCGACATCGTAGCTGCCGGTGAAGGTCAAGCCGGCCAGATCGGGATTGGCGGTGAGCGCGATGCCCGGGTCGTCGCCGCCCAGCACCATATTGAAGACACCGGCCGGAATGCCCGCGTCGACCGCGCATTGGGCGATCATAAAAGCGGTAAGCGAACCTTCAGCGGCCGGTTTGAGTACGACGGTGTTGCCGGCGATCATCGCGGCGCCAGTGGGCCCGCCGGTGAGCGCGGCCGGGAAGTTGAATGGCCCGATCACGCCCCAGACGCCGTAGGGCTTGAGTACGCTGCGGTTGAAGTGCTGGTCGGTCTCGCTGAGAAGCTGGCGGTCGAAGCCCTGGTTGTCCTTCATGGCGTCAACGCAGTAGCGGATCAAGTCGGCGGCTTCTTCGACATCGCCGATGGCCTCCAGGCGGTTTTTGCCGATCTCCATGCTGACGACCGCGGCGATCTCGAAAAGGCGCTCGCTGATCAAATCGGCAAAGCGGTTGACCAGCTCGGTCCGCTCCTGCCAGGGCGTATCGCGCCAGCCGGGAAATGCCGCCTTGGCCGCCGCCACCGCTTGATCGACCTGCTCGGCGGATGCCTGCGCGAAGCTGCCCAGCAGCCAGTCGGTGTTGATGGGCGAGCGATTCTCGAAGCTGCCCTCGCCGTCCACGCGCTCGCCGTTGATCAGCATCTGGTAGCGCTGGCCGAGGTTTTGCTTGAGCTCGGCGACATCTTCCTCGAAATACTCGTGCAGCAGCGGATCCGGGCTGCCAAGTGTAGAATAGGTCACTTTGATATGTTTGCGCTGCTTGGTCATCCTGTTCTCTCTTTCCGGATTAGGGAATATACTCTCCACCTTATATTACCCGAATTCGCCCGCAGCGGGGGAGCGACTTTGTCGTTTGCGGGATGCGGCGTCTCAGGTCAGGTCGTCGCTGTCCAGCCTGCGCTTGTTGATACGCTCGATACGCATAATCAAGCGCTCATCAACATCGGGGCAGGCGGCGACGGTATCGCGCGTCATCCAGTCGTTTTCGCTGAGCTCGCGCTGCTTGGCGGCCAGCAGGGGCAGCACAGCGGACAGGGCATAGATGCAGAAGTGCTTGCCGGCGGGGATGCGCAGCTTGGCGCTTTCGATCAGTTCAAAGTAATCGCCGACTTCGAGCCCGCAGACGGAGCGGCCCTCAATGCGCTCGACGGTGATGCGCAAGTCATAGAGTTCAAACGGACGGTTCATTGTGGACCTTAGGCCAGCAGCCCCAAGCAAGCATCGCGGACGATGATTTCTTCGCCCGGGTTAAGCGTCATCGGGTTGAGATGGAACTGTGACTCGCTCATAGGCGAGACGGCTATGGCGGGGTCGCGCTCCAGGAAGGCCGTCACGATGTCCTCCGCGGTCTTGCCCAAGACGCCAGCGTCGACGGTGACGCGGCACCAGGGCAGCGGCTGACCGGCTTCGTTGGGGAATTCACGCTCGGCGCGGACGCCAGGCAGCGGATTCAGCGTCTCGCAGAAAAGGCGCACCGTGGCTTCGCAATAGCGGGCGCGGGCGTCGTGATCGAGCGTCAGATAGCGCTCAACGGCGGCCAGAATACCCATCATCTCTTCCTTGCCCACTTTGAAGGGCCGGCCCAAGCCGTGGTTGGGATTGCTGATGGGACGGATCGAATCGATCAGGTCGCGGCGGCCGAGCATAAGGCCGGTAGACTGGGGACCACGCAGGTCTTTACCACCGCTGAAGAGCGCAATGGCGGCGCCCTCGTCAGTGAAGCGCCACAGATTCTCCACCGGCGGCAACTGCGCCGCGGCATCGACGATGACGGGGACGTCGCGCTCTGCAGCGATGGCGATGAGTTCCGCGAGCGTGATGTCATCGGCATCCGACTGGCCGCGAGGGAACCAGAAGGCGCAAGCGCTACGGTCACTGATGGCGGCGCGCAGATCAGCCGGCGTTCCGTCGATCTCGACATATTTCAAGCCGACCGCCTGAATACTGTAGTCGTATGGGTTGCGCTGGCTTCGAAAGATGATGGCTTCGTTATGGAAGGCGGCGATATCGGGGAAGCATTTGAGCGCCTGCGGGTGCTTGCAGATGACGGCAGCGGCCGCGGCTAGTTCAATGCCGGCAGCTGCTCCCGAGGTGACGTAGGCCGCTTCGTTGCGGGTCAGCAGGGCGATGCGATCGCCTACCTGGCGCTGCAATTGCGCCAGATCGACAAATCCGCCAGCCGCCTCATTCATGGCGCTGACGACTTCCGGCGGCATGAGCGAGCCACCGAATTTGGTCACAGTGGCGTAGGCGTTGATGACGGGGCGAATGCCCAGCGATTGGTAGTCGGTCATGGATCGATCTTGCCTTTCGGATAGCGGATCTGCCAGTATTCAGGCGGCGCGTCTTGCCAGGCGGGCGCGGAACGCCCATTAATGTCATACACAATCTCGCCGGCGCGGACGGTCATTTCGCAGCAGAGTTTGCGGTCGCCATTCATACGGGCGGCGCCGCAATCGACATAGCCGAATTCGCCGCGTTCCTGGCGCAGAACAGCGATGTCGGCTTCAGCGCCGATGCTCAGCGTTCCCAGCTCGCTATGGCCGATTTCCTGTGCCGGCGTCACGGTCGAGCGGGTGATGACTTCGCTTAGCGGCATGCCCATGCAGAGCAGCTTGGACATGGTGTTGAGCATATCGTGCACCACGCCATTGACGTTGCCGATGTGCAGATCGGTGCTGATGGAATCGGGCCCGAAGCCGCCTTCGTAGGCGGGAATCGCCTGGCGGAACCAGAAGCTGCCGGCGCCGTGGCCCAAGTCGAAGATGATGCCGCGTTCGCGCGCCTCAAACATAAAGTCGGCCGGCTTATTATCCGCGTTGAGGATGGGGAATTGCTGCGCGTAGACGTGGGTGTGGATATCGCCCGGCTGCATCTTCTTCAGCAGCTCCTGGTAGCTGCGGCCCTCGCGGTGCCAGAAGTCGACCATCAGCGGCTTCTTGCATATATCGGAGGCTTCCAGCGCGCGGTCGACCGCTGCCCAGGGCGGATGCGCCTGGTCGAAGGGTTCGGATACCCAGTAGTGCGCCGTCTTGATGCCGACGCAGTCATCGGGATACGCCAGCACGATAGAGGCGGCCAGTTCGGGGTCCATTTCGTCAACGTCCTGCTCGAAGGGGCCGATCATGCCCGACTTGACGATATTGATATAAGCGAAGATGCGCGTCTTCCAGCGATCGATGACGGTGCGCTTGAAGTGCAGGAAGTGCCCGGCGCCGGCGGTGCCGGTATCGACCACAGTGGTGACGCCGGAGCGGAAACTGTGGTGGTCGGCGATGATGCTGAGAGTCTCGGGCTCGCGGGTGTGATAGACGTGGACGTGCATGTCGATCAAGCCGGGCGTGATATAGAGCCCGGCGACATCGACGGTCTGCGCGGCTTGGGCGGAGGGGATAGCTGGCGCCACCTGGGCGATTTTCTCGCCGCTGACCGCCACGTCCATGGGCGCGTCGATATTGTTGGCCGGGTCTATGACGCGGCCGTTTTTCAGCAAGAGGTCGTATTGGGGCATTGTTTACTCCGCATGTAACTGATTCAGTCAGCAAAGCAACTTTTGTGGCGCAAAAACTCTACTGGCTAAGGAACTACACCAAGCAAGATCAGTGGTACGGCGGGAACTCCCGTCCCTGTCGAATCACGTTTACCAGATCGCGTTCATAGTAGGGAACTCCTGATGACATTTCCCGTTCCATTTCTTTCATCGGCAGTATTTCAATACCGACGTCTATGATGTCCGCCACGTAGAAACTCAAGTGTTTGACAAATAGATCGTGGGCAACAAAGGAATATTTTCCGAATTGAACTTCGACCGCAATACGATCCTTAACGAAATCCGTCTGATTGTATGAGCGAATCGCATCGAATCCAGCAGCCTCAATTGCCCTCTTCTGTTCCGCCTCGGGTTGATTGTATACCCCGCGCATCAGTCGTTCGTCGCCAGTAACCCAGAACGTCTGTCGGCGCTGCTGCCAGCCCAATTCCTCGAAATACAACTTGAACTCGTCATTCATATCCTTGGGAGAGTATAAGAGTCTTCCCGGCATGGTCTTTTCTTTTGATTCTTTGGTCTTGCAGGACTCTGCGTCTACACGACATATCACGTCGAGAATCTCATCCCACAACTCTCTGTGGTGAACGAGCAAATATTCGAGGCCATTCAGATGAGAATATTGCGCCGCGATTTGCATTAATGCCCGCCATTTGGCAGCGCTGGATTGTAGACTGGTTTGCCCATGGGCCGAGTCTTGAGATTGCCGGCCTGAAAGTCTCTGACTCGCTCACGGGCAACGGAGATATATTCTTCGACTATGTCGCTACCATAACCATTGCGCTTGTGCTTTAGGGCGGCAATTATCGACGAGCCGACGCCGACGTAGGGATCAAGAACATCGTCGTCTTCATCCGTCATCGACAGCACGAGCCGCTCAACCAACTCAACCGGGAATTGACAGGGGTGGATCGTTTTTTCCGGGTGATTGTTCTTTACATTTGGGAATTCCCAAACATCGCTGGGGTTCTTGCCCAAGGGATTGCCTGAGAGCTCCCCTTTCCGCGGACCTTTGAAGTGTCGTTTGCCGGGATATTTCGAGGGGACTCTTATCGGATCCAAATGCCAGGTATAGTCGTCGCCTTTGGTCCACCAATTGATCGTCTCGTAGCGGCCGGAGAGCCGTTTGCTGCAATGCAAGCCGTGGCCAAAGTGCCAAACGATACGGTTGCGCAGTTTCAAGCCAAAGCCGCGGAAGATAGGAAACAGCAGACTGTCGAGGGGCAATATCTCGCCCTTTTCCGTATAGTTGCCGACTTGCCAACAGATTGAGCCTTGCGGATGCAGCACGCGGACGCACTCGCGAATGACCTCTTCCTGACCCGCCAAATACTCGTCCAGAGAGGAACGCGCTTCATAGCTCTTGCCAATGTTGTACGGTGGCGATGTGACTACCAACTTGAACTTTTCGCTCGGCTGGTCGCGCAAGAACTCAAGATTGTCCTTGCGCTCCAGAACAGCGATATTTGACCGTCTATCGCCGTCATCCATCAATTGAAGAGCCTCTTGCTTGGGCTCAAGCTGCTCCAGAGTCGGCATGTCGAATAGCGGCGACTGACGATTGGCGGAAAGAGCAGCATTGACTTTAATTTCGATTGCTTCAATCGTTTCTGCCTGTCTGTTCATCACGCACCTGCCATCGTCAATACCTCTATACTTTACTTGTCGAGTCCTGTAATTGCAAATTGGAACAAATGTCTAATTCACAAGCTGAGCCTGCTCGAGCTCAAGTCGCTCGTGCCGGAATTGGCGCTTCCGCTCCTCATAGTGACGGTAGTGAATTATGGTATGCTCAAGATATATTTGCCGTTAAGCGGAGGAGGCACAGCCATGACAGACTTCAGCGGAAAAGCGGCGATTATCACAGGCGCGTCAGGCTTAATGGCCTCGGGCGTGATACCGGTATTCCGCGCGGGCAGCGCGCGCCTGGCATTGACCTGCGGCGATGACCGGCTGTATCAGCGATACCCAGATTTGCGCGACGACCGCAACCACATCTGCCTGCAAAACGCTGACCTGTCAAACGAGGCGGCAGCTGCGGGACTGGTGGCGCGGACGCTGGATGCCTTCGGGCGCATTGATGTGCTGGTCAATATCGTGGGCGGCTGGGATGCCGGCCAGCCCGTGCACGAAACGACGACGGAGACCTGGAATACCATGCTGCGGCTCAATGCGACGGTGACTTTTATGATGAGCCGCGCCGTGATCCCCGCGATGCTGGAGGGTGGCGGCGGCGCCATCGTCAATATCGGCGCCAAGCCGGGCCTGCGCTCCAACGGCAACGACGCGGCTTATTCAGCCTCAAAGTCGGCGGTGCTGAGGTTGACCGAGAGCATGTCGGAAGAGTACAAGCGGCGCGGCATTCGCGTGAACGCTGTGCTGCCCTCGACCATCGCTACCGAGGAGCAATACGCAGAGGATCCGCATGCGGGCGTGACACCGGCGCAGCTAGGCCGCGTGATCGCCTTCCTGGCCTCCGACGCCGGCGCGGCTATCCACGGGGCGCTGATCCCGGTATTCGGTACGCGCTGAGGCAGCTTGCAGTCAATCCAAGCCCCACATATCCATACGCGCCAGAATATCTTTTAACGCGGCATGGCGATTGCGGCGTTCTTCAGCGGACAAGCGATTCCATTTGCGGCGCGTCATCTCGCGGTCGATTCGGCGCAGATTGCGCTCAAAGGGTGTCTCTTCTGCCGTGATTGCAGCGGGCAAGGCCGCCATCTCCTTGCGCAGCCGGCTGATAGACCAAGGCCGAGAGTCGCCCGCGACATCTCCGGCGGCCGCCCTATTGAGCCAGCGGCCTTGCAGCGTCGGTTCAAGTTGCGCCACCAACTTATGATGCCCAAATGACAATTTCTCGGTACGTACCGAAAAGTCGACATGCCGCGCCACGTAGCGATAGTCGTAGAGCGTCTTCACTTGCAGCCCGAGCTCGGCGGCGATTTCTTCGTGCTTGCCCCATTTATTGTCCTCGCCCTGCAGCAGCCAATCGCCGATCAGCCACTGCATTGAACGGTCGAAGCGGAAAAGCAGCTGGCCCAGCCGCTCCCAATCGGCGCGCTGCCCCGACAGGGCCTTGGGATCCAGGCCGATGCCGGTCAAGCGGTAGTCGAAAGCCACCAGCGACCCGTCGGCCGCGATGGCGACTCCAGCCGCAGTCGAATCAGCCGTGCTTAGATCGCCGAACCAGCGACTCAGCATCTCGCTCTCCGAGGCGCCAAAGGTTGCCTGCGCCACTTCTTCGTAGCTGACACGGGGCAGCTTCCGCAGGGCCGGCAGAGCGCGTTTAGAGCGATCACGATCGCGTTGGCGCGACATGTGTCATTGCCTCCATAAATCGCTTCACAAGATACCAGCCCTGCCGCGCAGCGGGCGCCGAGGGCGCGTAATTCCAAATGCTGCGATGCAGGCGGCTGCTCTCGGTCCAGACGGTCGACTGCGCAATCGCCCCCCATACCTGCTCGCCGTAGGACTCCTTGAGCTCCGCCAAATTCTCCCGATGCTCCAGCGTGCGTTGGCGATACATGGTGGGAACGATGCCGAGATTCTTGATGGGCGCGAAGTTGAATTGGCGGCGATAGCGTTCGTTCTCTTCGCGGTGCCGGAAGCTATTCTGCAAGCCGCGGAAACTCAGATACTCGCATTCGGTCGGATACAAGATGGCGTCGGTCGCAAGGTAAACAGCGCCGTGCAAGAGCGAAGGCGTCGGCGATGTATCGACGATGATGAAGTCGACGGCATCGTCCAGCTCGGCGAAGCGGCGGGCGAAGGCCAGCGCGTCGGTCGAATTGCTGGCGATGCTCTGCGTCTCAATATTGGAAGGCAGCAGAAAGAGCTGGCCCTTGACCTCTCGGTCGGGGTATTCGTAGATTTCCGGATTCACGTAGCGCAGAACGTTTCGGAAGGCTTGCTCGCGGACAATCAAATCATACAGGCCGGGCGCCTGCGCGAAACCCATCGTTTCCGTCAGTGAACCTTGGGCGTCTGCGTCAACAGCGAGGACGCGAAAGCCGATGACCGCCAAGCCAGCCGCCAGATGAAAGGACAGCGTCGTTTTGCCGACCCCGCCCTTTTCATTTAGCAGCGTGACGATGCGCATGATTTTGCGATCCCTTTGCGATGTGTCGCAGAAGTGTCGATACGCAAATTATCGGGGATAAAATCACACTGTGCAAATGAGTTTGGCGGGAAATGGGTGGTTTTCGCGGCATCGGCAGCCTAATGGCGGACCATGATGTCACCCAGCTCTTTCTTGCTGATGACGGGGACTTCGGCGTCTTCCGCCGGGTAGCCGACCGGGATGAGTACAAAGGGCCGCTCATTCGCCGGGCGTCCCAAGATTTCGGCCAGGAATTTCATCGGGCTGGGCGTGTGCGTCAAGGTGGCCAGGCCGGAGTTATGCAGCGCGGCCAGCAAGAACCCTACAGCGATGCCAACCGATTCGTCGCTGTAATAGTGCATGACGCGTTCGTCCTGACCCTCGGCGCCCTTGCGAATGCCATAGGCTTGGCGAAAGACGACGATGACATAGGGCGCGTCTTCGATATGCGGCTTGCGCCAATCCGTTCCCAGGACAGCCAGGGCTTCCAGCCACTCCGGCGTCATCCGCCGCTCGTAGCTTTCCTTTTCTTCGGCTTCGGCAGCCAGCCTGATCTGCCGCTTCAGCGCCGGATCGCTGATGACCGCGAAAGTCCAGGGCTGCTGATTGGCGCCGGACGGGGCCGAGCCCGCCACGCGGATGGCATTCTCAATCAGGCGAATCGGCACGGGCTCTGACGAAAAGTGTCGCACACTGCGCCGCTTGAGCATCCGCTGCAAGAACTCATCGGAGCGCTGTTGCTGTTCGGATATGTCTAGTCGCTCGAAGTCCAGTGATTCATATACTGCTTTTCGCGCCATGGCTCCCCTCCCCTTCTGCACGGCTATAACTCGAACACGTCCAGGTCATTTGCGCTAATAACACAACCGCCATAGTCACCCGTGATTTCCGCGACCAATTCCTGCGGCGTCAGCCCCCCAGAAGAGTTGGTGATAAAGCAAGAGACGGGAAGGGCGGATGTCATTGGCCAGGGCCGCCAGTTCCCGCGTCGAGGTGTGCACACGCGAGTGGTATTCGCGCCAGGCCGGCGGGCGATCGGCGAACTGACGCGCCGAATAAACTTCGTGGATGAGCAGGTCGCAGCCCCGCGCCCAATCCGCGAATTGCGCAACCGGCTTGGTATCGCCCGAGACTACGATGGTCCCGCTGGGCGTGACGAACTTGTAGCTGAATGCGGCGAGATCGCCATGATCCGCCGGCAGCGCATAGACTTCGATACGCTCGTCGCCATAGCAGAGGCCGGCCTTCACTTCATGCGCCGTAGCCTGGTAGCCCTGTTCCGTGCTGGGATGAGCGCTGCGGTGCTCGCGGATGTTTTTGACATAAGCCAGCTGGATATGGTCCAGCATGTGATCCAGCCCGGCCGGACCATAGGCTTGCAGCGGCGCGGCGCGGCCGTGAATCCAGGGCGTGTAGAGCAAGTCCGGGATGCCCACGGTGTGATCGGCGTGCAGATGCGTGACGAAGAGCCGGTCCAGGTCGGTCGTATCCCAAGAAATGAGATCCTTCGCACGTGCTTGCACGACGCGCTGCACGATGCCATGCCCGCAATCCACCAGATAGGGCCGCCCGTCTACGACGATAGCCAGCCCGGAGCTGACGCGGTCGGCTTCAGCATTGGGACTGCCGCTGCCGAGCATGATGATTTGCGTACGCCCTACGATAGCCATAAATCGCGCAGAAAGCGGATCTTCTCGACTTGATGTTGCGTGCCGCCGCCTTCGTGGTTATTGAAGTAATATTCGCGGATTTCTTTCTGGCCGGGCACATGATTGTAGGACGCGAACACGGTCGAGGGCGGACAAACGGTGTCCATCAGCCCGACCGAGTAAAAGGCGCGCGCCGACATACGCGCGGCGAAGTTAAGCCCGTCGAAGTAGCTCAGCGTATGGAAGACGGTATCGATGCGATCGCGATAGTTCTGCAGGTAGCTGGCGATCTCGGGATAGGGACCATCGGGCGTGATCTCGACGGCGCGGCGGAAATGCGACAGGAAGGGCACATCAGGCAGGCATAGCGCGACATCGGGCAGCAGACCGGCCGCGGCAATCGACAATCCACCGCCTTGACTGCCGCCGGCCACAGCGATCCGGTCCCCGTCAACATCGGCGCGGCTGCGAATCGCTTCGACCGCGCGCGCGCTGTCGCTGTAGAGACGGCGATAGTAGTAGGACTGCTTATCGAGAATGCCCTGCGTCATCTTGCCGCCCACAGAGGGATTGATGGCTTCGACTACATCGGGAGTATCGCCGCGGCGTCCGCTGCCTTGGCCACGGGTGTCCATGATCAGGCTGGCAAATCCGGCCGAGGGGAAAGGCAGCCACTCATGCGGATAACCCCGCCCGCCCGAATAGCCGATGAACTGCACCACGCCGGGCAAGGCTTGCGCTATCCCGCGCGGGCGCATGTACCAGCCTTTGATGCGGTCTCCGTTGAATCCGGAAAAGGTGACATCGTATACATCGAGAGTGGTCAGGCCAAAGTCCGCCGGCTCGAATACCGGGTTCAAAGCGTGTGAGCGGGTTTCCGCCAGGGTGTCGGCCCAGAAGTCGTCGAAGTCCTCCGGCTCTTCGCGCGGCGGACGATACTGGCGCAGGGCTTCCAGGGGCATATCAAAAAGCGGCATGAGCGGTCTCCTTCAGATATTTCGGCATGAGAGGGATTATAACGATGAACCGCCCTTAGTCGAACGCGGGTTCACGCTTTGGAGTGGCATATCAGCGAACATCGTTTTCCTGGCGGACGTCATACAGGATAATTCGCCACAGAGGCACAGAGGGCACAGAGAAAAGCAATAATGAAAGCCTAGGCCAAATTTCAGGTGTGATTCTGAGAGATGAATAAAGTCTAGTCCACTCTACTTGCCCGCGGGTTTCGGCGAGTAGTCGTCTAAACACCTAAATCTCTGTGCTCTCTGTGCTCTCTGTGGTTAAAATAATCTGATGCAACTGTCCTGAAATGAACGGGCGCCGCATGGACGCGCGAGAAACTTACTTCCGAGACGTATATCCCAGGCTGAAGCCGCCCGTGACCGAGCGCTATCCGCTGGTCAGCTTGAGGCAGCAGCCCGAGCGGAAACCGCTGGGCGAGCAGCCGCTGCTGATGGTGGTCGCCTTGACCGGCACGGGCAAATCAACCGCCCTGAATATCCTAAGCCGTCGGTTAGGCGGGCGCGGCTTTGGCGTCATCCCGGCGCGCCGCGAAGTGGCCGATTGGATCGCCATTCCAATGGCGCAGCATTGGTCGGGCGATACGCTGGCGCCGGCAGCGGACCGCGTGCGGCGATTTGAATATACGCGGCTATTCGCCCAGCGCGTCGCGGGCGGGATGGCAGCGGCCTTTTCCTGGCTCAATCTGGCGGCTGAGCACGAAGGACCACTTCTCTCCGAGGGCATCCGCGGCGACGACGAGATTCGTTACGCCCTGGCTCATTTTCCGCGCTGGCGCATCGTCGAGCTGGCGCTGCATCCGTTGACGCGACTGCGGCGATTGAGCGGACGGAAGGAGACATTCGACCGGGCGGCGGGTAACGCTGATCTGTCGTTCCTCCCGCTTGAACTTCGGCGTGAGACGGCGGCCCTGCTTGGCGCCGGCGAAATAAGCGAAAAGGCCTTGACGATCACAGGCGCTGAGGCGGCGAATTACGGCTTGTATCCATACGCCGACGGCGCCTCCTTCAGCAATTACCATCGCCTGGATACCGATGGCTGCACGCCGGAACAGGTCGCCGACGGCCTTATCGAGATTTTGCAGCAACGCAGCTGAGGAACGAGCAGGAACATGCCAAGCATTTCTCGCATCAGCGCCACCCCCTACAACACCCCGCTCAAAGCCGCGCTGACCTGGGGCAGTGGCCACGAACTGCGGCGGCTGGAGCACGTACTGATTCGCGTGGAACTGTCCGATGGCGCCGTCGGCTTCGCTGAATCCACGCCGCGACCCAGCATCTACGGCGAAACGCAGGCCTCCGTTCTGCATGTCATTGCCGAGCATCTGGCGCCTATGCTGCTCGGCCAGGCGATCGACAGCTTCGCAGCGGTATCGGCGCTTTCCGCGCGCGCGGCAATAATCAAAAACAACAATACGGCCAGAGGCGCGCTGGATCTGGCGCTGCACCAGGCGCTGGCGAACAGTCGCGGAGAGCGTCTCACGGCTTATCTCGGCGCTGAGCGCGATCGGATTCGGCTGAGCGCCATCGTCAGCACCGGCGGGCCCGAAGCCGTGATGGCGGATGTAGGCCGGGCCTATCACGCCGGCATTCGCGTCTTCAAAGTCAAAATCGGGCGCGACATTCCCGGCGAAATCAACACGATTGCGGCGCTCATCAATGCCCATCCGGACGCGCAGTTTTATGTCGATGCCAACGAAACGCTCGAGAGCAGCAGCGGCGCCGACATCTTGAGTCGCCTGCGCCAGATGGGGGTTATCCACTGCGAAGAGGCGCTGCCAGCGCATCTCCTGCGCGAACGGCGTCAACTGCGCCGCGAGTGCGCTATGCCCATCATCGCTGACGACTCGGCTTTCACAACTCGCGATTTGGAGCGAGAAATCGCCTTTGATACTTTTGACATCCTGAATATCAAAACCGCGCGCACCGGCTACTCAGCGTCTGCGCGAATGCTGGAGCTTTGCAGAGCCGCCAGCAAAGACGTGATGGTGGGTTCGCAGGCCAGCTCGCTGCTGGGCTGCCTGCAAGCCGCGATATTCGCCGGCCATCAGGCGGTGAAATGCGCCAGCGAATGCAGCTTCTTTCTGAAGACCGACGTCAATCTAAGCGACGCGCCGCCAATCGAGGACGGCTGGTTGGCGCTGGCTGACGCAGAACGATCTTTGAAGCGCGTCCAAGATGGGCTGATGGCCCTTGAATAGAGATCAAAATATGCCAAGCAATCGGCGGAGGACTGCTTAATGAAAATCCACATCATGTGCGATATGGAAGGCGTGAGCGGCATCGTGACCTGGGGGCGGGTCGGCAGCGGCAAGCCCATGTACGACGAAGGGCGCCGGCTTTACACCGAGGAGATCAACGCGGCAGTGCGCGGCGCGCTGCGTGCCGGAGCGCAGGAGATCGTCGTCATTGACGGGCACAATGCCGGCGGCGACAATCGCTACAATTCCTTGCTGCCGGAATTGCTGCATCCGGATTGCGAGTGGGTGGCGCATCACCCCTGGACGCGTTATACCGAGCTGCTGGAAGCAGGCGCCGATGCTTGCTTGATGGTCGGCTACCACGCGCGCGCCCACACGCCCGACGGCGTCTTGAGCCACACGATAACCAGCGTGAAGTGGCATAATCTGTGGTTCAACGGCGAGCTGGTGGGCGAGATCGCGGTGAACGCGGCCCTCTGCGGGCATTATAGCTGCCCGGTGCTGCTGATGACCGGCGATGTGGCTGTCTGCCGCGAAGCGAAGGCGCTGCTGGGCGAGGGATTGACCACGGTGGCGGTCAAGAAGGGACTGTCGCGCTACTCGGCTCGACAGATTCCGCCGCTGCGCGCTCGCGAGATGATCGAAGAAGGGGCGTATCAAGCGCTGCAAGACCTTGATGCAGTCGCGCCTTACGTCCCCGCGTCCCCGGTGACGATCACGGCCCAGATTGCCAAGTCGGAGATGGTGGAAGATTTTCGCGGCCGGCCCGGGCTGGAGCTGGATTACGACACGCTGAAGGTGCACAGCCGCGCTGCCGATTGGAAGACGGCCTGGGATCAGATCTGGCATTGGGAAGTCTGATTGAGCGGGCAGTCGTCAGGAATTGCCTTTTTCACCACAAAGACACAAAGGACACGAAGCCAAAGATGGAAACGACTCTGTGCTCTCTGTGGTTCAATTTGAATGTGATATTGCGCGGCGCAGTCGATAACGGCTCTGCGGCGATTGTACCGGACTGGCTGCCTGCTGCTATTCGCACGGGCGCTCGGGAAAAGGAAGCGGCATGAAAATTCTGATTATGGCGGATATGGAAGGCGTGAGCGGCATCGTCACCTGGGGCCAGGTGACGGGCGGCGCGCCCATGTACGAAGAAGGACGCAAGTTATACACCGAAGAGATCAACGCGGCGGTGCGCGGCGCCAAGCGAGCCGGCGCGGAAGAAATCGTAGTAGTAGACTGTCACGGCGCCGGCGGCGATTGGACTTTCAATTCCTTCGTGCCGGAATTGCTGGACGACAACTGCACCTGGGTGGCGCATCATCCCTGGGCGCGCTATACAGAACTGCTGGAGCAAGGCGCGGACGCCTGCTTGCTGGTGGGCATGCACGCGCGCAACAACACGGCAGATGGCGTCAGAGCAATCGCACCAAGAAATGAAAGGTGAATAGAATGGGTTCATCAATACGGATGAGGAGAGCCCGAGATGAGCCCAAGTGGCATAGCGGAGGCCTTTGCCAGTTTAGAAGATCCGCGTCGCGAACATGGTCAATTACACCCGTTGCTGGATATCATCATCATCGCGATCTGCGCGGTGATCAGCGGCGCCGAGACCTGGGTGGACATTGTTGATTTTGGCGAGGATAAAGAGGAATGGTTAAGGGGATTTTTAGAGTTGCCTAACGGTATTCCTTCGCACGATACATTTGCCCGCGTCTTCCAACTATTAGACCCTCAGCAGGTACAGTTGTGCTACCAAGATTGGATTAGCAGCATCAAGCCAGTATTAGCTGAAGGCGATATTGTGGCAATAGACGGCAAGACGATGCGGCGCAGCCATGATCGTAGGCAAGGAAAGAGCGCCTTGCATCTGTTGCATGCCTGGTCAGTGGAAGCCGGCTTGGTCTTGGGCAAGCGCGCTGTGGACGCGAAAAGCAATGAGATACCTGAAATTCCCGAATTGCTGAAATTGCTGTATTTGAAAGGCTGTATCGTGACTTTGGACGCGATGGGCTGTCAGAAAGACATCGTGAAGTCTATTGTTAGCGAGCACGGAGCGGATTATGTCATAGCCTTAAAGGAAAATCAGGGCAGTTTGTACGATGCAGCCCAGTCCCTTTTCGCTTATGCGGATGACCGCCATCCGCGCTTGATAGGTCAATATAGTCACAACGAAGAAATCAGCAAGCCGCGTGGTCGTGTCGAGCGCCGGGTCTGTGAAGTGATGACCGATGCCGCTGTCTTGAATGACTTAAGCCAGCAAGAAGGCTGGACGCGCTTGCAGTCGCTAGTCCGCGTCCAACATGCCCAATTACTGGATGGGCAGTGGCAAAACACGCAGACGCGCTATTTTATCTCCTCTTTACAAGGGAAGGATGCCAATCAACTCCAGCGAATAATTCGTTCGCACTGGCACATTGAAAATAAACTCCATCGGGTCTTGGATGTGACCTTTCGGCAAGACGACAGCCGTATTCGTGTAGGACACAGCCCAGAAAATTTCGCTGTGCTACAGCATATCGCCTTGGCTTTGCTCAAAAAACACCCCAAAAAAATCAGCCTGCGGCGCAAGCGATTACAGTCAGCGCGGAACGATAAGCTTCGATGGCAAATCCTCAAAGCATTTTCCGAATAGTGGTGCGATTGCTCTGCAGATGGCGTGCTTTCGCATACCATCTCGACGGTAAAGTGGCACAATCTGTGGTTCAACGACGATTTGGTGGGCGAATCGGGCGTGAATGCGGCGCTCTGCGGGCATTACGGCTGCCCGGTGCTCTTGGTCACGGGCGATGAGGCGGTCTGCCGTGAAGTGACTGCCCTCCTCGGCGACGGGCTGACGACGGTCGCGGTCAAGCGCGGGCTGACGCGTTACTCGGCTCGACAGATTCCGCCGCGGGTGGCGCGCAACATGATCGAAGCTGGCGCCTATCAAGCGCTGCAGAATCTGAACGCAGTCGAACCCTATGTGCCATCTGCGCCGGTGACCATCACCATTGAAGTTGACAAGGTGGAGATGATGGCCGACTTCATGAGGCGGCCGGGGGTGGAGTTGGATCGCGATGCGCAGAAGGTGTACAGTCGCGCGGACGACTGGATGAGCGCCTGGGACCAGATCTGGCATTGGACGGTTTAAGCCGGGGGCAGCGCCAGCGAAAGCGCCCAGCCGACCACCATCAGCAAGCCGAATTGTCCATGTAATTTGGCTGTGCGTCCCTGCGCCTGATGCAGCAAGGCAACCGCCTGGCTGGTATTAAAGATGTGGATGAGGCGCAGCGCCTCCGGCAGCGCGATCAGCGTCAGCAGTGTATACACCGGCAGCAATCCCGCTGCGACCACAAGCGCCTGCGCGGCGTAGGCCCCGATGACCAGGAATACGAACTCGGCGCGAGCGAAGCGAATGCCAAAGATCACCGCCAGGGTGCGCTTGTTGACGGCGCGATCGGCGTCCATATCGCGGATGTTGTTGGCGTGCAGGATGGCCGCGACCATGAAGGCGATTGGCAGCGAGATCAGGCAGAGCTCGCCCATGCGCGTCTGGCTGACATCCGGGGACATCACATAGTAGGCGCCGACGATGATAGCCGGTCCCATGAAGATGGCCACGGCAATTTCGCCCAGCCCGTTGTAGGCCAGGGGGAAGGGGCCGGCGGTATAGGTGATCGCCACGAAGACGCCGCCGATGCCGATCAGCCAGAGCAGCGGCCCGCTCTGCGAGAGCAGGTACAAGCCGATGGCGCAGCCCAACGCGGTGGTAAAGACAGCGCCGTACAGAACGCTTTGCGGCTTGAGGATCTTGTGTTTGATGGTCATGCCCTGCCCGGCCTCTTTCAGGCGGTCCGCCCCGCGGCGGTAGTCGGCGTATTCGTTGATGAGATTGGCGGCGCTTTGCAGCAGCAGCGTGCCGACCAGCGCCAGCAGAAATACGGGCGCGTCAAAGACGCCGTCAGCCAGCGCGATGATGCCGGCCAATCCCATCGGCACGTAGGTGGCGGTGAATACGCGCGGCCGCAGCGCCAGGTACCAGGCATTTATCTTGCTCTGCTGCGGATTCCCTTCCATTGTTGTTGCGCTTTCGTCAGGCTAGTCCATGCATCTGCCACAATCATTATAGGCTGATTCGGCCTTGGCAGAAGTTCCGCCGTGTATAATCGCAAGAAGTATTAGCCCTGAGGCGTAACCTGTGAAGGTACTCTTTGTATCGGCGAGCGACAGAATCGGCGGAGCGGCCATCGGCGGCTACCGCTTGCACAAGGCTTTGCAGCAAGAAGGCATAAAAAGCGAAATGCTAGTCTTGCGCAAGGTCACTGCCGACCCCAGCGTTCATCGACTCGCGCTTTATCTCAATCGTCCAGCACGGGCGCGGCGCAGACTCGGCGCCATGCGTCATACGCGCCGACTAAGAGACAACTCGCGCAGGGCGGAAAGTGGCCACTGGAGTCTCAACCAATTCGGCTATCCGATTGCCGAGGTCATCAATGCGTTCGGGGCGGATATTGTGCACTTGAATTGGATTGGGGACAACTACCTGCCAATCGGAGAAGTCGCCAAAATAGGCGCGCCGATCGTTTGGACGCTGCAGGATATGTGGGCTCTCACCGGAGGCTGCCATTATGCCGGGGATTGCCGGGCATTTCAGAAGGATTGCGGCAATTGCCCACAGCTCCTGGCACGATCGGCCGGCGACCTGAGCGCGCGCGTCCTTCGAGATAAGCGGCGCGCATGGTCGCAGTTGTCGCTGACCGCTGTCGCCCTTAGCCATTGGCTGGCGGATTGCGCGCGAGAAAGCGCCCTGTTTAAGGGCGAGCGAATCGAAGTCATCGGCAATCCGGTCGATCCCAAGCGGTACAAGCCCCTGGACAGAGCAGACTCGCGGCGAGCATTCAATCTGCCGCTGGAAAAGAAGCTGATTCTGTTTGGCGCGGTCGGCGGCACGACTGACAGACGCAAGGGCTTTCGTTATCTGCAAAAGGCGATTGGCGGCATCAGCGCCGAGAATGTAGAATTGGTCATATTTGGATCGCCACACACAGAGGAACTGAAGCTCGGGATCACAACACATCAGGTCGGACGACTGCAAGACGATGTGAGCCTTAGCCTGCTCTATTCAGCCGCTGATGTTTACGTCTTGCCTACCTTACAGGAAGCGCTTGGCAACACACTGGTAGAAGCGCTGGCCTGCGGTACGCCCTGCGTCACATTTGATGGCTCCGGCGCGGTGGATGTCGTGCGACACCAGCGCAACGGCTATGTGGCTCGCTTGGAAGACAGTGCCGACCTGCTGAGCGGCATCAAATGGGTGTTGGCCCAGTCATGGTCAAGAATGGACCTGCACGAGAGCGCCATTAAACGCTACGGGAGCAGGCAAATTGCGACCCAGGCAATCAATCTCTATCGTTCACTCCTCGGCGAAATTCCGTGAGCCGATTGCCGCGCATCAGCTTTGGCATGATCGTGCTCAATGGCGAGCCCTTCACGCGCTATACCCTGCGAGCGCTGTATCCTTACGCGCATGAGATCATCGTGGTAGAAGGCGCGGCGCCGGGCGCGGCAAACATCGCCAGCGCCGACGGGCATTCGCTGGACGGCACACTCGACAACCTGCGGGACTTCAAAGCCAGGGAAGACCCGGACGACAAGCTCATCATTGTGACGCGCGACGGCTTCTGGTCGGAGAAAGACGAGATGTCGCAGGCCTATGCCGAGCGCGCCACCGGCGACTATCTGTGGCAGGTGGATGTCGACGAGTTTTATCAGCCGGGGGATATCGAAGCCATCTGCAACTTGCTGAACGAGCAGCCGTCCATAACAGCCGTCTCCTTTGAATCGGTCTTCTTTTGGGCCGCGCCCGATTATCGCGTCGACAGTTGGTATTTGCGGCGCGGTGAGGCCGAATTTCATCGTCTGTTCAGATGGGGCGAGGGCTACCATTATATCACGCACCGGCCGCCTACAGTGGTAGACGCGCAGGGGCGGGATTTGCGCCAGCAGCAATGGATACGCGCGCAGGATCTGTTGAAGCGCGGCATCCATCTTTATCACTATTCTTTGCTGCTGCCCAAGCAGGTGCGGGAGAAATGCGAGTATTACCGCCGGGCGGAATGGGCGCGACGGCAGCACATTCTGAAGTGGGCGGACGAGGCTTATTTTGCGCTGCGCCGCCCCTATCACGCGCATAATGTCTACGAGTACCCGGGCTGCCTCTATCGCTTCAGAGGCGCGCATCCGCCGCAAGTCGAACTCATGTGGCGCGACCTCAACGATCCGCGATCACCGTACGATCTGCGGCCCCGCGACGATATTGAGGCGCTGCTCAACTCGCCGCGCTATCGCATTGGTCGCTCCTTGGTGATGGCGGCGAATCGGCCCGCGCTCTGGCTGCGCAAGGCGCGTATCCGCTGCAAACGATTGCTGGCGTTAATGCTGCCGCGCGCCGCCAAGGATGCGCTCAAGCGACTGTGACGCCGCCGCGAGTCGATGGTCAAGCCAAGGAATACAGTCGAAACAAGGCGGGAAATCGGCTATGATCTACTGCACTACTCAGCGGAGAAAGAGTTGACAAAGATGAGCGACACCAATCACGCGATGCTGATCGAGCAAGACAGACACCAACTCCACCCCTTGCATCATCCCACGCGCACCGAAGGCGCCGCCATGGTTGAGCGAGGCGATGGCGTCTGGCTCTATACGACCGATGGCCGCGAGATCCTCGACGCCATGGCCAGCCTGTGGAATGTGAACATCGGCTATGGCAACAAAGAGATGCCCCAAGTCGCTTATGAGCAGATGCTCGATATCGCCTACAACTCCGGTTTCGCCGGCATGAGCAATCCTGCTTCGGCGCAACTGGCTGACAAGCTGGCTGGTTTCTTTCGCCCGAATATGAACTTTACGTATTTCACCTCCGGCGGATCCGAATCAAGCGACAGCTCATTCAAGACCGCGATTTTCTACTGGTATCAGCTGGGCAAGGTGAAGAAGACCAAGATCATTTCGCGCTTGACCGGCTATCACGGGATGACGCTGGCGGCGACGAGCGCCACTGGCATGAGCAAATTTCACACGATGTTTGGCGGCGTTCTGGATGGCTTCGTCCATGTGGCGAATCCAAACCCCTATCGCTATGAGGGCGAGCTGCGCGCTGGCGAAACTGTGGCGCAGGCGGCGGCGCGTGAATTGGAAGAGACGATCTTGCGCGAAGGACCGGAGACGGTGGCGGCCTTCATTTCGGAGCCGATTCAGGGCGCGGGCGGCGTCATGATTGCCGATGAGGGCTACTTCGAGCTGGTGGGGGCGATATGCAAAAAGTACGAGGTCCTGTTTATCGCCGATGAGGTGATCTGCGGCTTTGGGCGCACCGGCAATTGGTTCGGCTGCGACGCCTTCGGCATCAACCCCGATATTATGCAATTCGCCAAAGGGGTGACCAGCGGCTATATGCCCCTGGGCGGCATTCAGGTGACCGGCGGAGGAAGTCGATATTGTGATCAATACGATGGGCGATGCGATATCGCAGGCGAGTCGTCCGACCTAGCAGTCGATTTGTGATTTCAGTCAGGATTTGTCTTTAGTTTCGAATTCGTCGAGCCTTGTTCTCGCTAGGTATTCAAGTCTACGCGCTTGCGCCCAGAGTGTACGTCTAATGCCCGGTCTTACGCTTCTCTCGCTTATTACGCGCGCAAGGTTGGCGATAGTGCGAGCCCGCCGCGCCAACCGAACATCGGGATGCTCGCGCTGTTTCCGCAATTCTGCGGGCAGCAGGGAGACTCGCATCGATTTTGGCAGGACAATTTCGTCGGCGGGCTTTATCTCTTTCTCGTTGAGCACCACACCGAATAGCGACTCGCGCAACGCTTTCAGATAAACCGTATATTCTGCGCGGTCAAGCGTGGTTTTCACTTCGGCCGTCGAACCGGACTCCAAATCCCAAAACGGCCACATCTCGATTTCAGCAACTTCAAAGGGATCAAGTACGCTCATAGCAACAGCATCTGTCCTCTGATTGGTCAGATGACGTCGGATGCGGGTCCGAAGGCTCTCTATTGTTCGACCAACATAGATCGGTTCGCCGTCATAATCGTAGAAGAGGTAAACACCGTGTTTGCAGTTGCCAACTTTGCGACCGTCTCCATTATCGGTATCTAGCGCCGCCGTAACGCCTTTATACAGCGCCTTGACTTCTTCTGGTTCTTTTAGCGGCATCATTGACTCATAAGCGGCATGAGACAGTTCTTACCCAGCCATTCAATCACCGGGACACAAACCGCGTCGCCAAGCGCGAACATGGCCTGATTGGGCGTTACGGAGTCATATCGCAAATGTTCAGCGCCTTGAAGCCGAGCGTACTCGGCTACGTTCATCCAGCGCACATCAATATTCCCACGCCCCGCACGAACGATCGCCTGTTTTGCGGAGCCCCCGCGCGTCGTTCTTAGGGCGCCGGCGCGCTCATCGGCACGAACTTCCCAAACTGCCTTGCCGCCTCTGGTTCGCCTGAACGCGCCATAATAACCTGGCCAAAATCGGTCTTGGTAACGGGACACCCGCTTGAACTGGAGTTCCGACAACGATTGCATAAACGCGAATAGGCGCTCGGGCGGCCACCAGTCTCCGTTCTCTTCCGCGACGCCCGCTAAGCGAAGGTCTTTACGGATTTCGGGGGGTTCGGGCAAATCAAAATTCCCTTTGTGTCCGAACAGAAACACTCTAGCTCGGCTCTGCGGGACAAATGCGCCAGCATCTACGACAATATGCCCAGTTTGATAACCCAGGTTTTGGATACCGCTGACAACTTTCTCCCAATCCCGACCGCCGTTGGCCGTGAGAAAACCCATGACATTCTCTATCATGAGCGTTCGCGGCGCGCGCATTCCCATTTCACTGAGAATCCGCAGGAACTCCAAAACAAGGCTAGATTGCGAGCCGCTTAATCCCTTGTATAGCCCAGCGAGAGACATGTCCGTACATGGAAATGACGCTGTCACAAGGTCGGCATCGGGAATATTATCGCCTTCCAAGGCGCGGATGTCCCCGACATGCAATTCCTCTCGCCCCCAGTTAGCGGCGTAGAGTTTTGCTTTTGTTTCGTCAATGTCGTTGGCATATACAGTTCTGATGCCGACGGTTTCGAGACCGGCGCGCATTAGTCCCATGCCGGCAAAGAACTCAATAGCTCGGGCCATGATTCGATTTCTCGATAAACTTCAACTCGGCATCCACTGCTTCACCAGCTATTTCACAGCACTTATCCATCGACAAGAGCCAATCGCAAGTCATGTCGATAATCTTAGGCAACTCCAACTTCCATTTGCCCGTTAAGGCGCATTCCCAAATCGTCAATACCCGCCATCCCAAATCTAGGAGCGATTGACGATTTGAGATGTCACGTTCCATATTTCTTGCGATTTTTCGATTCCAATACTCAGTATTGGAACTGGGCATTCTACACCGCGGGCAGGCATGACCGTGCCAAAAGCATCCATTGATCTGGATGACGGATTTATAGCGTGAAAACACGAGATCGGGCTTGCCAGGAAGACTCTTAACGTGCAAGCGGTATCGGAAACCTCTCGCATGCAAACCCTTTCTTATCAAGAGTTCGGGCTTAGTATCCTTGCTCCCAACCCTCGCCATCACTTGACTTCGTTTTTCTGGGCTAACGGTGTCAGTCAAGCAAAGCACCTGTGTATAAATCGTTTACAAGATTATGCCAGAAATTACTCCTATGCACAAATGTTTTATTGATTCGAAACTCACATAGTTTGACGCTGCGAAACAGCCAGAGCAATCGCACCACTATTCGGAAAATGCTTTGAGGATTTGCCATCGAAGCTTATCGTTCCGCGCTGACTGTAATCGCTTGCGCCGCAGGCTGATTTTTTTGGGGTGTTTTTTGAGCAAAGCCAAGGCGATATGCTGTAGCACAGCGAAATTTTCTGGGCTGTGTCCTACACGAATACGGCTGTCGTCTTGCCGAAAGGTCACATCCAAGACCCGATGGAGTTTATTTTCAATGTGCCAGTGCGAACGAATTATTCGCTGGAGTTGATTGGCATCCTTCCCTTGTAAAGAGGAGATAAAATAGCGCGTCTGCGTGTTTTGCCACTGCCCATCCAGTAATTGGGCATGTTGGACGCGGACTAGCGACTGCAAGCGCGTCCAGCCTTCTTGCTGGCTTAAGTCATTCAAGACAGCGGCATCGGTCATCACTTCACAGACCCGGCGCTCGACACGACCACGCGGCTTGCTGATTTCTTCGTTGTGACTATATTGACCTATCAAGCGCGGATGGCGGTCATCCGCATAAGCGAAAAGGGACTGGGCTGCATCGTACAAACTGCCCTGATTTTCCTTTAAGGCTATGACATAATCCGCTCCGTGCTCGCTAACAATAGACTTCACGATGTCTTTCTGACAGCCCATCGCGTCCAAAGTCACGATACAGCCTTTCAAATACAGCAATTTCAGCAATTCGGGAATTTCAGGTATCTCATTGCTTTTCGCGTCCACAGCGCGCTTGCCCAAGACCAAGCCGGCTTCCACTGACCAGGCATGCAACAGATGCAAGGCGCTCTTTCCTTGCCTACGATCATGGCTGCGCCGCATCGTCTTGCCGTCTATTGCCACAATATCGCCTTCAGCTAATACTGGCTTGATGCTGCTAATCCAATCTTGGTAGCACAACTGTACCTGCTGAGGGTCTAATAGTTGGAAGACGCGGGCAAATGTATCGTGCGAAGGAATACCGTTAGGCAACTCTAAAAATCCCCTTAACCATTCCTCTTTATCCTCGCCAAAATCAACAATGTCCACCCAGGTCTCGGCGCCGCTGATCACCGCGCAGATCGCGATGATGATGATATCCAGCAACGGGTGTAATTGACCATGTTCGCGACGCGGATCTTCTAAACTGGCAAAGGCCTCCGCTATGCCACTTGGGCTCATCTCGGGCTCTCCTCATCCGTATTGATGAACCCATTCTATTCACCTTTCATTTCTTGGTGCGATTGCTCTGGGTATAAGCAGACAGAGCAATCGCACCAGATTATTTTAACCACCGAGGACACCGAGATTTAACTCCTTTTCTGGCAAAAAGGAGGCAATGTAGGGGCGATTCTGTGAATCGCCCACGATATTCTCACTCTTTTCATGGGCGACACACAGTGTCGCCCCTACATCGTGGTAGATTTATGTGACATTCGGCACATAATTGGTTCTGGTGCGATTGCTCTGCGAAACAGCGTCTTACAATTTCGCATAATCCTGATACAATCCTTCATCGCTGGAGCCTCGCTTCAGCAGGCTCACCATTCTCAGTTCAATTCTGTCTAGGAGACTCATCATGAAACGAATCTTCACTGTTGTATTGCTCATCGCTTTTGCGCTGCTGGCCAACATGAGCTTGGTTACGGCGGACATGCACGACTGGTGGGCGGACGCGGCCGCGCCCTACGCCGGCGCGACCATCCGCGGCGTTTCCGAAAGCACGCCGCCCTCGAATTACGTGGCCGATGTGCTGGCGGCGCAATTCACTGAGCTCACCGGCATCAATGTAGAATTCGAGACGACGTCCTGGGATCAGATGTATTCCAAGGCGATCAACGACATGGAAGCCAATACCGGCATCTATGACTTCGTCTACATTGAGCAGGACATCATCTATTCCTACCTGGCGCAGGATTACCTGGTTAACCTGACGCAATTCGCCGCCGACAACCCGGACCTGGCCTACGAAGGCTACGACGAGAGCGAATTCACCAGCTTCGCCGATTACTTCAAGAACGCTGACGGCGACCTCTTCGGCGTGCCGATGGAAGCCTTCGTCAAGGTCTACCTCTATCGCAAGGACCTCTTCGAGAATGCCGATATCATGGCCGACTTTGAAGCTGAATACGGCTACCCGCTGGCGCCGGCCGAAAGCTTCGACCAGTACCGCGACAATGCCGAATTCTTCACCGGCTACGGCGAGAGCATGGACATGGATCTCTGGGGCACCACGGTGCAGGGCTCGACCGGTCACCCAGCTTCGACCTACGAATTCCTCGAATCGATTGGTCCCTCCTTTGGCTTGTACAACTGGGGCATCAACCTGGACGCCGGCTCGGCACAGAGCGCCAATGGCGGCGCGCTGGATGGCGACACGGCTGTTGAGGCGCTGACGTTCTGGCTGAGCATGCTGGAGTTCGCCCCACCCGAGGCCACCTCAAGCACTTGGGACGAAGTTGCGTCGACGTTTGCCGCTGGCCGCGCCGCGCAGGGTTGGGTCTATGGCGAAAACGCCGCCTGGATCGCCACTGATGAGAGTCGCTCGAATGTCACCGGCAATGTTGGCGTTCGGCTGCCCGTAACGGCAGAAGGCGTTATCGACGACGCCATGATGGGCGATGGCTACATCGGCTATTATGACGGCGGCGCTTTTGGCATTCCGCATTCCTCGCGCAATAAGGAAGCTACGCTGCTTTGGCTGCAGTTCATCGGTCAGCAGTCGGTACAGGCGGAATGGGCTGCCGCGGGCGCGCGCATCACCCACACGGCCACCTTCGATGATCCGCTGATCGCCGAGCAGGACGCCAAGGTTGATGGCTACTACACGCTCCTGGAAGAGCAGGGTCCGCTGTTTGCCGGCGCGCCGCCCTTCCCCTTCCACGCGCAGGTACGTGAAGTCATCGATCCCTTCATCCAACGCGCTATCCTGGGCGAGCTGAGCCCGGCTGAGGCCCTGTCGCAAGCTGCGGCGGCTGTGGACGAAGAGCTCGACCGTTTGGGTTACGGCATGTAAGTCGTTTCACCGAGTAATCGAACAGGGTGGCGAATTCGTCACCCTGTTTTCTTACCGAATCGGGAAGCAATAGATGCGGAATCCGCGCACCGGCTGGCTGCTGCTCAGCCCTACCCTAATAGTGCTGATTATTTTCGGCTTTTTGCCCTTCTTATACGTCTTGTTCGTTGGCTTTAACGAATGGAATATCTTCGCCGCTGAAGACGGCATGCATTTCAACGGGCTGGACAATTTCCGCCGGCTGGTCTTTGATGATGATTTCTTAAACTCCGTCGGCTTGACGGCCAAGTTTGCCCTATTCGCCATCGCCAGCGAAGTTGTGCTCGGCTTCTTCCTGGCGCAAATGCTGACGCGCAACTTCCCCGGCAAGTCTCTGTTTCGCATCATCCACACCTTTCCGCTAATGGTGGCGCCGATTGCGGTGGGCGCGATTTGGCGCTTGCTGGTGATCCCGGGTTTCGGACCGGTGCCATTCTTGCTCGATCGCTGGTTCGACATCGAGTATCTCATCGGCACCTATCCCGATCAGGCGCTGCTGACCTCGGTGATCATGGACGTCTGGCACTGGACGCCCTTCGTCACATTGACCATGCTGGCGGGTCTGTCGTCGATTCCCAAGGAGCCGGTGGAACAGGCCAAGGTAGACGGCGCCAACCGTTTCCAAGTCTTCTGGTACGTCACCCTGCCCTTCCTGCGGCCGGTGCTCTTGACGACGATATTCATCCGCATCATGGACGCGATCCGCACGGTTGACGAAGTGTGGATGCTGGCGGGCGGCGGACCGGGCACACGCTTCACCGGCATCTATATCTGGCGCGTGGTCTTCCCGCGCACGGATTATGGCTACGGTTCGTCCATTTCCATCATCACCCTCTATCTGACCATCGTGCTGTGCTGGCTGCTATTCATCGGCATTTCGGGCCAAGGCAAGGACGAAGTCGAATGAGCCAGAGCGCCGCGCAACGCTTCCGAAAACTGGTCGGGACTTATGCTTTCTGGGTCTTCATGACCTTGCTGACCTTGATACCGATCTGGTGGATGTTCGTGGTCTCCATGCGCAGCCGCGTTGAACTGTTCGCGCGACCCAACTTGGCTATCAGCCGCATATTCCTCGAGAATTACAGCAATGTGCTGGGCGACAGCAGTTTCCAGCGCTACATGAGCAATTCGCTGCTGATCTCGACCTGCAACGCCCTGCTGGTCATGGTCTTGGCGCTGCTGGCGACTTACGCACTGTCCCGCTACAAGCTGGTGGGCAAGGACAATATCTTCTTCTGGCTGATTACCAACCGCATGGCGCCGCCGGCCGCCTTTTTGCTGCCGCTATTCCTCATGTTCACGCGCAGCTTCCGCATCGGCGACTGGACCCTGTTTGATACCCAGCTCGGCCTGATCCTGCTCTACTGCGTCTTCAACCTGCCCTTTGCTATCTGGCTGCTCAAGGGCGTGGTCGATGGCATCCCCATCGAGCTGGATGACGCGGCCATGATCGACGGCGCCGGTTTGTGGGGTGTGCTGCGCCATGTCATCGTGCCGCTGGCGGCGCCCGGCTTGGCGGTCACTGCGATACTTAGTTGGATCTTCGCCTGGAACGAGTATCTCTTCGCGGCCAACCTCACGAGTGTGCAGGCGCGCACCATCACGACCGCGCTGGCGGAATTCGTCACGGTCACGGGCACTAATTGGGGCGAGTTGGCGGCTATGTCGATGCTGACGCTGATTCCCTCCGCCATCATCGTGATATTCGCGCAGCGCTATATTGTCATGGGTTTGACCTTCGGCGCGGTGAAGGAATAAAGTTATGGAAGAACGCCCGCAGAACGCCAAACGCGACGGCTTCTTGCCCTTTTATACCAACGCCTTTGACCGCGTCTTCATCAGCGCGGTGATCTTGATCGGCATACATCTGCTTTGGCTGCGTTTTATCGAGCCGGCCCTGCCGATAGAAGCGGCAACGGTCATCTCGCTGGCGATTGGGGTGGTCGTGGTGCGCAGAGGATAACGCGCTCAAGCCCCCGCAATCCGCGGCTGTAAGCGCTTAAGCGATGCATTACTTATAGCAACTTATTTGAGTGGCTGCCGCCAAATAATTCAACCGATGGTCTATAGTCATCCGCATAATTGTCCGCCATTTCAAGCCACTTCGGAATACGTTGCTTAGGTGGATACGAGAATCCCCAATATTCTACGAATAATTCATCGTCTAGTCGTAATGCAGCTTGAGTGATTTGCGGTTCAATGTTCTGAAGCGCTCGAAGCAGATAGTTTCCGCCGCGTTCCTTGCCCGCTACACTACCAGCAGAGAACAAGTCTCGAGTTTGTGGTGCAAAGACACCATGCTGAGTTAGCAGGTAGAGGGCAGCGCGATCATACTTTCCACGCTGTCGCGAACCTTTGAATATTTCAGGACACATTAAGGCGGCCTCTGCTCGCATTACGATTTTCTTATGCTGCGGAAGAAGTCGATATAAGCGCACCTGTAATGGAAGCGTATGGCTGTTTTCTTCGTCAATCCACCATAGCCTTTCGTGTTCGCTAATTCTAGCTTTGACATGATCTCTCACGTACTTCATTTTCTCTTGAGTCGGGTAGCCGATAAACTCGCCATATGGTATTTCGAGTTCGTCAAAAAAACTTTCCGGAGTTTCCATATCTATCATGTATCTTGGTGAGTGCGAGATTCGAACGCCCTTTATGCAATCTTGATATTTCCGCCAGCGAATCTCAGGTACATCGGCGCGACAGAATACAATGTAAATAAGCTCTGCACTTTCATCGCGCATTCCTTCAAATATACTATTACCTGTACCATGCCAAGTTTTTCGCGAGGTATATTTGACCTCAATTCCGCATCCGTTCACTAAAATATCGGGGAAGGCACTGGGATGAAAAGTATAGTCTACTGACCCGAGTCCGGCTTCCTTGCAGGCAACACGCATTTCAGCTGCTACAGTGCGTTCAAACGAGTCCGCAGAATCATAGCCGGGACCGCCAGCATTTGCCGATTTGTTCATTCGCTTTACGGCTCTGTCCAATATCTTCTCGAAGTCTTGAGAATTCATGCAAATATCTGACGTTCTATTTCGCGAGCAATGTGCCAAGCCATGACAGGCGGAACCGCGTTCCCAATTTGCCTTTCAGTCTCTCGCATTCCGCCGCTAAATCGAAATTCGTCAGGAAACGACTGTATCCTAGCCTGTTCGCGCAAGGAAATGCGACGCGGCAATTCATAGTGCCACTGCACGTTGCCGTGATGTTCTGCTCGTATCGTAGTAGATGGCGCGTTCGCCTTGAGTGTACGATTCCCTTGCTCAGGCGATCGTTTCGCTTTGCTCCAAATGTGTCCCCGTTCCTCGCACCAGTTCATATCCGCTAGGTCGCCAATGGCCTCCTCGCAGGTTGTCTGATCAATTTGCGCGTTTGGAAGAGGGTGCATGAAAGGCATTTCACCTTTTACACCAACAATAATTAGTCTTGTGCGCTTCTGCGGAACACCATAATCCGAAGCCAAGTACAAGCGGTATGATACGGAATATCCAGGAATCCGAAAGTCAGAGAGAATCTGTTCACCAAAACTTGACGAAAGCAAACCTCTCACATTTTCGGCAACAAAGACTTTAGGCTTAAGTTCTTCAATGGCTCGAATCATAGTCTTGTAAAGAATCGTTCGCGTTCCTCTTTCCCTCTGCTGCTTTCCATTGATTGAGACATCTTGACACGGAAATCCTCCGAGCACGATGTCCGCGCTATCTGGCATAGAATTAATGCAATCGTGTAGGTCTCCACAGACAACATGCTTGCCAACATTGTTCCTGTAAGTTTCGCATGCTGCGCGGTTATTATCATTTGCCCATGTGATTCGATTGTGAAGACGTGGATAGTATTTTCCAAGATATGTGAAGTCTCCACGAAAGCCCAAATCAAGACCACCGCAACCGGCAAACATACTAACTATTTCGCGTTCCTTTGTTACTTCCTGATGAATCGTTTTGGTAAACACAACGTTATCCTTCCCAAAGCCCCGCTATCTCACGATTAGGTGTGTCGGACAATAACCATTCCGAAGCTGTATTTAGAACGTTCTCCATAGGCAGTCTGGCTTTCCCTTTGGTGGCGCATTCCCATATTATCAAAATTCGCCAGCCTGTATCATTTAGTCGCGTGACATTCGAGGCGTCTCTTTCAACATTCCTCCTTATTTTTCCTCTCCAATATTCAATGTTTGACTTTGGAAATCTATACAGATTGCAGAGATGGCCATGCCAAAAGCACCCATTTACAAAGATGAGTGAACAATATTTTGGAAATACCAGATCGGGCTTGCCGGGCAAGTCCTTGACGTGCAAACGGTAGCGGAATCCTAGCGCATGTAAGCCCTTGCGAATCAGAAGCTCAGGTTTGGTGTCCTTGCTTCCGACTCTCGACATGACATCGCTCCGTTTTTCTGAAGAAACGGTGTCTGTCAATTTAAGCTCCTCACCAGCATCGCGAGATATTGCATCAATTATGTCACAAGTTGCGCCAAAGCACAAATGTTTCAATGTGAATTCAGCGAAACATTCAAGCCCCGGCGATCCGCGGCATCCAGAGCGGCTCCAAACCCCAGCGGCTGAAGAGCAGAGCCTGCGCCATCTCGGCCCGTTTGCCGCGCTGAGCCGGCTCGTCCCACAGATTTCGCGACCGTCCCGCATCTTGCGCCAAGTCGAACAATTCGTAGCGATTCGCCGCCGGGTCGAAGTTGATCTGCCAATGCCGCATGTTGCAGCTTTTGAGGTACATGGCCGCCGACTTATGCGGCTGCGACAGGCGCTCGGGGGTGAGCGGCTCTTCCTTCTGCATCTCGGCGCGCAGGAACACCTCCGTCAGCTCGGCGCGCAGAGCGGCATCCGCCCACAAATTGTTAACTTCGCCGGGGTCGTTCTGCAGGTCGTAGATCTCGCCGTAGTCGCGCTGATAATACATCGTCAGCTTGTAGCGGTCATTGATGAAAGTCTTGAGATGCAAGGTCGTCGGCTGATGCCGATTCTCGATGATGACATGCGCGCGCGCGTCTGATTCGTCGCCCTGCCAAATCGCCTGTTGAGCGATGCCGGTCATGTCTGCAGGCACGGAGAGGCCGCTATAGTCGAGGAAAGTCGGCGCGTAATCGACCAGCGATTGCAGGCTGTGGCTGAGGCGCCCGGCCGGAATGCGATCCGGCAGACGCGCGATCATGGGTACGCGGATGCCATCGTCATAATGAAAAGCGCCTTTGGCGACCAGCCCGTGCTGGCCGAAATAATGCCCGTGATCGCTGGTGAAGACGACCAGCGTATTCTCGGCCAAGCCCAAGTCGTCCAAGTGGTCGACGATGGCGCCGATGTATTTGTCCATGCAACTGACCATGCCGTAATAGCAGGCGATATCTTGCGCCAATTCGTCGCGGTCATGCAGGTGCGAGTGGAAGCCGTGGCAGCCGGCGCCGTTGGGTTCCTGCCAAGCAGAATAATCAGGATCCCGCTGCTGCGTGAGCTGCAGGTGCGGCGGGCTGGAGTCGTGCTCGCCCGGCGTGATCGACGGCACGGTGATCTCGTCAGGATCGTACATCGTGTCCCAGGGCTCCGGGACGAGGTATTTGGGATGGGGATCAAAGAAGCTGGCCCAGAGGAAGAAAGGTTCAGCGGCGTCATGATACTGCGAGATAAGGGCCTTGCTGCGCTCGGCGATCCAGGCATTGTAATGATACTGCTCGGGGATCAGCCATTTGCGGCGCTGAGACTCGACCTGGCCGGTCGGCTGCAGGAAATAATCGCGCCAATTGCTCAAGCCCTTTTCTGCCATCCACAGGGCGTAGTGCTGGCCCACGTGCGCTTCGTCGGTGTGGTTGCGCGCCAGCTCGATATGATCAAATCCGTAGAAGGGGCCCTCGAAGTCGGCCCAGAAGTCAAGGTCTTGCAGGGTAGGATAAGCTTCCAGCGATGGGTATTCGTCGGTGGATTGCAGCGGCTGGAAATGCGCCTTGCCCACCAGCGCAGTGCGGTAGCCGGCCTCGCTGAAAATCTCGCCGACCGTGCCTTCGCTCTCCGGCAATTTTGTGCCCAGCGAATAAGCGCCATGCTGAGACGGATACTTGCCCGTGATCATGCTGCTGCGGGTGGGGGTGCAGGTGGGGTTGGGGCAATAGGCGCGGGTGAATGTCCTGCCTTGCGCGGCGAGGCGGTCGAGCGCCGGCGTTTGAATCTCGGGGTTGAATTGCCCCAGCGTGTTCCAGTGCTGTTGGTCGGATGTAATCAGCAAGATATTGAGTTTGGACATGAATCCCTTTTCCCCGTCTGGAAATGTGACCGTGCCGGCTAATCTCCGCGCTGATAATAGCGCTTGCCTTTGATCTCCTCCGGCAGCAGGCTCTCGTCCGTGTAAGCCTGATAGCCTTGGCCGTAGCCCAATTCGCGCATGAGCTGCGTCGGCGCGTTGCGGATATGCAGCGGGATCGCCAAGTTGCCCAAGTCCGCCACATCAGCCAGCGCGTCGAAATAGGCTTTGCCAGCGGCGCGATCCTTGCCGGCGCTCGCCAGATAGACCACGCCATGCGCCAGGTTGAATTGGCATTCGGGCAGGCCGATAGTCTCGACGGCGCGGAAGACATCATTGGCGACGGTCAGCGCGTTGGAGTCGGCGATGCCGATGTCTTCGCTGGCAAAGATGACCATGCGGCGGGCGATGAACTTGGGGTCCTCGCCGCTGTCGATCATGCGGGCGCAATAATAGAGCGCGGCGTCGACATCGCTCGCGCGCATGCTTTTGATGAAGGCGCTGATGGTATTGTAATGTTCCTCGCCGGTCTTGTCGTAGCGCAGGTGCTTGGACTGCAAAGTCTCGCGCAATTGCTCGGCGCTGATGGTATCCGCCTGATACAGACAGCTGGCGTTTTCCAGCAAGTTGAGCGCGGCGCGGGCATCGCCGTTGGCGTAGTTGGCCAGGAAACCGATGCCCTCAGCCTCGATGTCGACCCCAAGCGCGGCGGCTCCGCGAGCGATAATCTGCTGAATCTCCACGACCGTAAGCGGATTCAGCGTGAAGACTTGCATGCGCGATAGCAGCGCCGAGATGACTTCAAAGCTGGGATTCTCCGTGGTCGCGCCGATGAGCGTGATGGTGCCGTCCTCGACGTAAGGCAGCAGAAAGTCTTGCTGCGCTTTGTTGAAGCGGTGAATCTCATCCAGAAAGAGTATGACGGAGTCGGGCGTGTCAGCCGCTTCGGGCGCGGCGAAGAGGTCGAGCTGGCTGCGCCGGTCCCGGCCGGGAAACCGCACTGACTCGACGATTTTGCGGAGTTCTGCCTTGCCCGCGGAAACCGCCGACAAATTGTAAAAGGGCTTCTCGGTGACCGCCGCCACCATACGCGCCAGGGTGGTTTTGCCGACGCCGGGCGGTCCCCAGAAGATCATGCTGGGCACGGCCCGCTGCTGCAGGGCGCGCTGCAGCGGTTTGCCGACGTCGACCAGGTGCGACTGGCCGATGAAGCCGCTCAGGTCGCGCGGGCGGATGCGCTCGGCTAGGGGCTGGGGGGAGTGCTGCATGGATCGGCTTTCGCGCTTTCTGGGCGGATGCCGGTATTATAGCAGGTTCGCTTGCTCGCCAGCACCGTTGCTGGGACGCACAGCATAACTGGTAAAGTAGGGCCTCTTCATATAAAGTAGTGTGCGATATGAGTGGCTACTGTTGCGGGAAGGGTTCAAACTTGGTGCTAATGAAAGAAGAGAAACTCAAAGTTTCGGACGAATCTCTAGGAACCCTGATTAACGATATTCACAAGGGAGTTATACGTATCCCACGCTTTCAACGGGAATATGTATGGAAGATAAAAGATACATTGAACCTGTTTGACAGTATGTATGAGGAATATCCGATTGGGACGATTTTTTTGTGGGATATGCCATCTCAATACAATCGCATGCTGCGCGAAATCGCCGATTTGTCGCAGCCATCAATTGTGAAAGATAAACGTTACAAAGTCATACTGGATGGACAGCAGCGGCTGACTTCTCTGTATGCGGTAGTCAACGCATTGAAGATTGGCAATACTGATTTTGGCAGAATTGTCGCCGATTTAGACGGGAAACCTGGAACGTATTTCAAGGATCGGCAGCCTGACGACTTGCAATTCGTGTCAGTTAAGAGCCTCTTGTCACAGATGCCCTTTTCGATAATAAAAAGACTAAATGAAGAGCAACAGTTCAGGTTCGAGTCAATTCGAGACGTTCTGCTGAAATACCCCATTCCAGTCGTCACTGTAAGCGCGGAAAATATCCGAGACGCGGTAAGAATTTTTGAGCGCATCAATCAGCGCGGAAAGAGATTGACCCGATTTGACCTCATTTGCGCGAGTGTCTGGTCGGATGACTTCAACCTTCGGGAACGTGTAAAAGATGACATTGTTTTGAAGCATAGATCGGTATTTGGCAGAATACCCGAAGCTAGAATACCGCAGGCGCTTGCCCTGATTACGAGAGAAAGTGCCGAAGAGCGCCATCAATTTGCCCTGGGAGTCGAGCAAGTCACAAGTATATGGGACAAATCTGTCAAGGCATTCGAATTGGCAATTGACTTTGTCCGCGAAAACCTCGGCGTTGCCAGAAGCGATTTCCTACCCTATGACGCTTTTCTGCCCGTTCTGGTGAAGTATTTCTATGAGTTGGGCTTACATGGAGTTAGTTCCCTTGAGCAGCGGCGGCAGCTTGAGCATTGGTATTGGCGAAGCGCTTTCTCCCTTCGATATGGCAGCACAACTGACACGAGGATGACGGAAGATGCAAACTGGTTGCGGCAGTTAATAAAGGAGAATACGCCTTATCGGCAACTGCAGATTGACAATCTGAATCTCCCAAACACCTATATGTCGAAGACATCAGCGATCGCCCGTGGCATTCTCTGTATCCTAAACCTTCAGCAACCGCTTCATTTTACTAGCAAAGCCAAAGTAAATCTAAACACCGATCATTTCTCGAAATTCACGAGCGCGGAGCGGCATCATATTTTCCCTGCAGCATTCCTTACCAAAAAGGGATACAAATGGTATCAGACTCGTAGCCTGCCAAACTTCTGCTTCATCCCAGCCGATCTCAATAAGCAAATATCCGACCGTGCGCCCAACGATTACATGTCGGAAATCCGCGAGGGCTATGATAGCCAAGATGAATTCGAACGCGTCATGGCCACGCATCTCATCCCGGTTGGCGACGATTCGGGCATTTGGGAGAACGATTACGAACTGTTCTTACGCCAGCGCGCCAGCCTGATGATGGACGAAATTAGACGGCGTTGCGGTATCGGCTCGCGTATCCACGCGCAAGAACGAGATTCCGTCGTCAATCGGCTGGAAATCGCACTGCGAGACAGGATTCATGAAATCCTGCATACGCAAGACACGGGCTATTGGAAACATCGTGTCCCTGGTGAAGTTCGGAAGCGTATCGAAGAAAGAATTGCTAAAGACAATAAGAACACGCCCGGCAGCAGTGGAGTCCACATTGGCGATGCTCGCGCAAAGCTTGATTTCTGCGACGTCTCAGACTATGAGCTCATAATATCGCGCAAAGACAACTGGCAACAGTTCGCCCGCGTCTTCAACAACAAAGACGATTGCCGTCGTATGCTCAGAGATTTCAGTGAGTTTCGCGCAGCGGTAAAGCATAATCGAGAGATTAGCCCGATCTTGGAACACAAAGCCCACGCCGCAATATTGTGGTTAAGCGATGTAGTCAAACTTGATTTACGCGACTACGGTATCTGACCGACGATCATCCCCGAATAATCTTCACGATCTGATGCAAGTGATCGAGGTCGTGGTAGGCGCTCAGGATGATTTGGTCGTTGAGTGTGAAGCCGCCGCCATCGGCATCGCGACCCGGGCGTTCCCAGAGCTCCTCATCGTCTGGCAAGGATGACAGATATTCGTGGTAAGCAGCGCTGGTTTTCAGCCACCTCTGCAGCAGCTCCATGGCGTCCTGCTCAGCGTAGCCTGCCTCTTTGACGCGTTCGTTCACGCTGCGCCCGGAACCGCCAGGCGGCTCTCCGCTCTCGGCGAGCGCCCGCGCCCGCGCCAGGAAGTAGCTATCGGTATCGGCGAGGTGACCAAGGACCTCCGAAATATTCCAGCCATCGCTGCCGTCGCGTTTGTCGAATACTCCCCGATCACTAATCGTCGAAACGATATGCTCAATGTTGAGCATATTCTTCTCCATCGCCGCCAACTGCCTGAGACGGTAAGTGGCCATCGGTACCATAATTCGCTCCTTTGCGTAGATGTGGCGCGAATTATATCACGGCGCAGCTTTGAAGGCAGACGGATTATCCTCTAGCGCCGTCCAGGATAGCCAGCGCTTTGCGGGCGATGGATACGGTGGGATTGGCAGTGGTGCCTGGCGCGCGCTCCATCAGCACTTCCAGGAAGAATTCCTCCACCGCAAAAAGCGCCACCGACCCGTAGAGGCCGCGCCCCAACACGTGCGGCTGCGGGAAATCTTCAATGGAGTTCTCTTCCTCAATGCCCTCGCGGATGTCTTTCATGCGTAGATAATGCGCCATAGCATCGTCCGCTGTGTCGAATTGCGCGAAGGTCATCTGGAAGTTGTTCGCCATCTGATCGATATAAGCGACGCGGAAACCGCGCCCGTTCTGAATGTTGCGCGGTGTGCCCACGCCCTCGTCAAAACGGGAGTAGTCGCGCCGCCACTGCGTCGAGGTGACGATTTGGTTTGGCAGGCTCTCGAGGACAACCTGCAAAACATCTCTTCAACCGTCTTCGTCTGCCGCCGCTTCAAATTCCGCGCGATTGCCTTCAAAGAACTTGACCGCCTCGCCGGCTAGCGCCGCCAGCGGGCTGTTGGAGGTGGTGAAAATCTCGACATAGACCTCAAAGAAGTAATTGTCGATTTGGAAGAGCGCGAAAGAGCCATACAAGCCCGAGCCAAAGGCGTTGGGCGTGGGGAAGGCACCGTCCTGCTCCAGATCGACATCGGCGGAGCGCAGCCCGTGCTTGCGCTCGAACTCGGCGGCTGCGCCAGCTTCGTCCTCGAAGATAACAAAGTTAAGCAGCATCCTGCTGCCTTGTTGCGAGCCGTAGGGGATAGCGCGCCCGACAGCGGGACGGCGGATGCCGCGGATATTGCGCACTTCCGCTTCGCCGCCTTCGTAGGGGCGTTTCCATTCTTCAATTGCGGGCAGGGGGTCGGGCAGCAGCTCAATCAGCCGTTCCATGATGCTCAAATTGACCTCGTAGGGGTCAACAAAATCAGCCGGCGGGGGTGTGGGCGAGGGTGTAGCGGTCGGTGGCAGCGTCGGCGTCGGCGAGGGGGTGATGTCCAGCGTATCAACCGGCCGACAAGCAGTGAACAAGACGGCGGCGATAAGGGCCAGGAAGAGCAAGCGTCTCGGCTGGTTCATGCGACGTCTCCATTTTCTTCATGGTAGAGACGCAAGCGCTCAGGAATCTGCCCGGTAACGATCATGTCAGCGACTTCGTTTTCGCTCACCTCGCTCTTGTGGAAGTCGCCCAATTTATGCCCGCGCTCAATGATGGTGAAGCGGTCGGCGACCTCGTACACGTGGCGGATATTGTGCGTGATGAAGATGACGCTCATGCCTTTTTCTTTGGCCGCGATGGTGTAATCCAGCACTTTCTGGGTCTCGCCCACTGAAAGCGCCGAAGTCGGCTCATCAAGAATCAGCAGCTTTTTGCCAAAATAGACGGCGCGGCCTATCGCGACCGACTGCCGCTCGCCGCCGGACATATTGCCGACAGTTTCTTCGGAATCACGAATGTGGATGCCAACGTCAGCTAGTGCCCGAATCGACTCGCTGGCCATCTTTTTCTTATCCAGGAAGCTGAAGGGGCCGACCTCGTAAGTGGGTTCTTGACCGAGCCAGAAGTTGCGAGCGATGCTCATCAGCGGGACGAGCGCGAGGTCCTGATGCACCGTCTCGATGCCTAACTCGCGGGCGTCATGCGGCGAATGGATATTAACCGCCTCGTCGTCAAAGTAAATCTGACCGCGCGTCAGCGAATGGTAGCCGGTCAGCACCTTGATCAAGGTCGATTTGCCGGCGCCGTTATCGCCTAGCAAGCCGACAATTTCCTGGCGATCGACGTGGAAGTCGATGCCGCGCAAGACTTGTACGCTGCCGAAATACTTGTGGATATCGATCATATCCACCAGGGCGTTATCGTTCTTCTGTTTGTATTCCATGAGTAACGCTTTCTAAGCCAATAACCTCTTCTAACCAGCAAGCCTCTACAGCGGCAGCCCCGCCGAGCGGCTAATTCTGTCGCGCGCCGCGCACCAGGGTATTCAAAACGACAGCCGCAATGATGATGACGCCGATAGTGCCGGAGAACAGCCGCGACTCAATGCCGACCAACACCAGACCGGTCTGCAGCATGCCGAAGATCAGCGCCCCCAGCAATGAGCCGACGACGCTGCCGTAACCGCCCGTCAGCAAAGCGCCGCCGATCACCGTCATGGCGATCACCTCCAGCTCCCAGCCCGTGCCCTTGAGCGGATCGACGCCCGGGTTTCGCGCCGTTTCGTAGATAGCGGCGATTCCGGTCATTACGGCCACAATGACAAAATTCTGCAGCTTGACGCGATCGACATTGACGCCTTGCGCGCGCGCCGCGCCTTCGTTGCCGCCGGTGGCGAATATGCTGTTGCCGAATGAGGTGTTGGTGAGCACGATGTGGAAGATTACGACAAAGATAAACCACCAGACGATCGCCAGGCGCACGTTAGCGTTGCGCGGTATCTGAAAATGGAAGAAATCGCCTTCTTCGCCGATGGCCAGCACACGACCGTTAAACAGGTCGAAGTAACCGACCTCCACAATTTGCCCTCCCCTGGCGCTGCCGTGATACGAGAGCACGGCCGCCAGCCAAACAACGATGGCCAGCAGAATCAGCACCACCACTACAAGGGCCGCGCCGCGCACAATGGCGCCGCTGGTGCCAAAATCGCCATTGTCCGTACGTATGGACCAGGCGTGCATCGCGCCGCGGTAAAGCGCGGGCAAGACGCGATAGGCGGTAAAGGCGACTACGGCCAAGCCGATCACGCCCAGAATGATGAAGACGATGTTGCTGATGCCGATAACCGGCAGCGCTTCGTGATGATCGCTATAACGCAGGATGCGGCCGCCGGCGATGGCGACCAGCGTAATGGCGCGGAAGGCCAGCATTGTCCCTAAGGTGACAATAAACGAGGGTATTCGAGTTGATATCAAGAGGACGCCGTTGATCGCGCCCAGGATAAAGGCGATGAAAATGGCGAGCAAGGCGGCCGGAATCGGGCCGACCACGCCAAAAACGGGCGCGCCGTGCGTCATGAAGTTCATAAATGACAGCGCCGTAACGCCCAGGATTGAACCGACCGACAAGTCAAATTCGCCCGAGATCATCAGGTAGGTGACGCCGATGGCGATGACGCCTTTGGTGGCCACATTGCTCAGGAAAGACGCCACCGAGCTCGGTTCGAGGAAGAGATCGGTCGCCATGGTGAAGCCCATGAAGATGGCCACGAAGCCGATGATGGCGCCGGCGCTGGGCGACTTGGCTAATTCAGCGCGGATGAACTTGCCGGGCGTCAGGGCCAGCGCGCGCCGCAACTCATCCGACTGCTCTTCCACCTGGCGCACCACACGATACGCAAAGAAGGCCGGCAAGAAAAATAGCAGGCCGGCGATCAGCCGGTGATTCTCCGCGTCTCTGATGGTCGTCTGGCCGGGGTAATCCGGCACGACAGCCGCCCCGGCGACCAGGAAACCAATGACGCCGACGCCAAGCACGGCCAAAATCGCCTGGACAAATTTACGCGGCGGCGCGACGATCCAGCGTGTGCCGGGCCGGTCCCGCAGTGGCTCCAGCGGCGGGATCAAGAATACCAGCAGCGCCAGCAAAGCCAGGAGCGCGATTATGAAGAGGCAGATGCTGATCAGCCCCTCGCCGACCGATAGCGACAGCGCAGCCAAGCCGCCCGCGTCTTGACTGATCAGCGTTCTCAGGTCGGGCACCTGGCCCAGCAGCAGCGAGAACTTCAAACCAACGGGGATGGCGACGCTAAGCAGAATGGCGCCGCCGATCATCACCGATGTGAACATCATCCATTGCGCCCAGCGCAAGCTGGCTTGTTCGCGGATATAGAGCCCGTACGCCGTACGTAAACAGCAGGCGGCGTAAAGCAGGCTGACGATGCTGACGATGGATTCGATTGTATTGATGTCGCTGCGGAGGATCTGGTCCCGGTCGCTCAAGGGAATCCAGCCGAAAGCTGTTCCGTATGCGATGAGGACCCCGAGGATTCCAAAGCAAAATGCCAGTAGCGTGACGAGACTGCCGATGGTTGAAGCTTCGCGTTTGCCTTCAATATAAGCTTGCATCATAAGCGAATTCTCGACTTTGTCTAAATGGCGATAAGCAATAGTTTATGCGGGCGCCAAATTAAACGTGGCAGACCCCGCCGCGCAATTCAACAAATAAACCTCAACATATAACAAAATGGGCGGGGAATTTCTCCCCCACCCACTGCGATTGCCGCAATCGGCTTAGCGATAGCCTTGAGCGGTAAGTTCGATGATGGCATCAACGTTGCCGCCGTCGATGACACCAGGACCGGTCAGAATGTCGCCGCCCGGCGCCATCTGGAACTGGCTGTTCAGGTAGAGCCACATGATCGTCTCGAAACCTTGCAGGTAAGGCTGCTGGTCGATCGCCTGGATCAGGTAGCCATTCTGGATCATTTCATAGATCTCAGCGCTGGTATCGTGCGTGGTGGCGAAGATATCGCCAGCCATGACACCGGATTCCTGAATGTACAGGTTCAGCGAGCTGGCCGGGTTCGGGCCCAGGCTGAATACAGCGTTGGTATCGGGGTTGGCGCTGAAGTAGTCGGCGAAAGTACCGGCGGATGCAGTGACATCGTTATTGATGGTCAGCTGATCCAGCGGGATGCCGGCTTCTTCAAATACCGAGCGGACGCCCGCGCAGCGAGCTTCCAAACCACTGTGTCCAACTTCCTGGATCGGGCAAACGCCCTTGGCGATTTCGACGCCGGCCATGTCGGCAGCGTCAAGCACAGCGTTGGCGTTGGAACGCCCGCCGAGGAATTCGTTGGCGCCGATGTAGAAGAGGGTCGGCAGCGCGTCCGGCGTACCGGCGTTGGGATCGGCAGTGTTAAAGACGATCACTGGAATGCCGGCTTCCGCAGCGCGGTTGACGCCGTCGCGGATAACTTCCGGATTCGGAACCGTGGTGCCGATACCGTCATTGTTACGCGCCAGGGCATCGTCCCAATAACCGGCCATATCATCAATATTGTCTACCGGGTCAGACAGCCAGGCACAGTCCGCGTTCAGAAGCGTACAGGCATCTTCCATACCCTTGATTACGACGACCCAGAAGGGGTTGCCGATACCGCCGTGGCTGACCATGCTGAAAGTCAGCTGGTCCTGCGCGCCGACGCCGCCGATTCCGGCAATCATGACACCCAGCGCCAAAAGCAGCACCGGGATTAAGCGAAGCAACTTTCTCATTTCCTGTTTCCTCCATTATTAGGTAAATGTTGTCTCAGGCTAATCGCCTGTCGAGACCAAGTTAGACTTTGAGAGCGCTCCCAAACTATTGGCGGTTACGAATTCTACTATGCGACTAAATGTCAGGCCAGATCCCGACAACATAGTGATTACACCCGCAACTGAAAGACAATAGGTGAAGGTTGAAGCGCTCGAATCACCGGAAAAAATTCGTCACAATATGTCATTTTCATAAGCTGTACATAGCGCAGACGGAAGCGACTGTCATCTAAGTAGCGGAGAGTATAGCACAAACTCGGACGATTTCAAACTCCGCATTAGCCGGCTAGCCAGAGCAATCGCACCACTATTCGGAAAATGCTTTGAGGATTTGCCATCGAAGCTTATCGTTCCGCGCTGACTGTAATCGCTTGCGCCGCAGGCTGATTTTTTTGGGGTGTTTTTTGAGCAAAGCCAAGGCGATATGCTGTAGCACAGCGAAATTTTCTGGGCTGTGTCCTACACGAATACGGCTGTCGTCTTGCCGAAAGGTCACATCCAAGACCCGATGGAGTTTATTTTCAATGTGCCAGTGCGAACGAATTATTCGCTGGAGTTGATTGGCATCCTTCCCTTGTAAAGAGGAGATAAAATAGCGCGTCTGCGTGTTTTGCCACTGACCATCCAGTAATTGGGCATGTTGGACGCGGACTAGCGACTGCAAGCGCGTCCAGCCTTCTTGCTGGCTTAAGTCATTCAAGACAGCGGCATCGGTCATCACTTCACAGACCCGGCGCTCGACACGACCACGCGGCTTGCTGATTTCTTCGTTGTGACTATATTGACCTATCAAGCGCGGATGGCGGTCATCCGCATAAGCGAAAAGGGACTGGGCTGCATCGTACAAACTGCCCTGATTTTCCTTTAAGGCTATGACATAATCCGCTCCGTGCTCGCTAACAATAGACTTCACGATGTCTTTCTGACAGCCCATCGCGTCCAAAGTCACGATACAGCCTTTCAAATACAGCAATTTCAGCAATTCGGGAATTTCAGGTATCTCATTGCTTTTCGCGTCCACAGCGCGCTTGCCCAAGACCAAGCCGGCTTCCACTGACCAGGCATGCAACAGATGCAAGGCGCTCTTTCCTTGCCTACGATCATGGCTGCGCCGCATCGTCTTGCCGTCTATTGCCACAATATCGCCTTCAGCTAATACTGGCTTGATGCTGCTAATCCAATCTTGGTAGCACAACTGTACCTGCTGAGGGTCTAATAGTTGGAAGACGCGGGCAAATGTATCGTGCGAAGGAATACCGTTAGGCAACTCTAAAAATCCCCTTAACCATTCCTCTTTATCCTCGCCAAAATCAACAATGTCCACCCAGGTCTCGGCGCCGCTGATCACCGCGCAGATCGCGATGATGATGATATCCAGCAACGGGTGTAATTGACCATGTTCGCGACGCGGATCTTCTAAACTGGCAAAGGCCTCCGCTATGCCACTTGGGCTCATCTCGGGCTCTCCTCATCCGTATTGATGAACCCATTCTATTCACCTTTCATTTCTTGGTGCGATTGCTCTGGCCGGCTAGCGAATCTCCTCGACAGCCCAATGATCGCCCATGGCGCGGCGGCCGCGCGCCAAGCCCTCGCCGTCGGAGACTGCGCGAATGAGATCGTCCCGTTGCAGCGCTGAATCGCGCAGATTGACGCCCAAGCCCGGTCCCGCGGGGATATCCAGGTGGCCATCTTTCACGGTGGGCTTGAAGTCGGTCAGTACCGTGAAGTATTCCTTATAGAAGGCGCGCACTGATTCAACGTAATACAAGTTAGGGATGTGGGCACCCAGGTGCATACAGGCGGCGTGGCAGATAGCGCCGGCGATATTGTGCAAGACCAGGGGCACACCGAATGTCTCCGCCAGGTTGGCGATTTTGCGCGTTTCGGCAATGCCGCCATTCCAGACGGCATCGGTCATCAGGATCTGACAGACCTGTTTCTCCAGCCATTCGCGGTATTGCCAGCGGGTCAGCAACAGCTCGGAGCCGATGATGGGAATGCTGGTTTTCTGGGAGAGCGCTTTGATTTCGTCGGGGTAGACCGGCGGCAGCACCTCCTCGAGAAACAGAATATCGTAAGGTTCGAGCGCGCGGGCGATGCGCTCCATACTGACGCGATTCCAGCGAAAATGGCACTCGATGCCGATGTCCATCCGGTCGCCGACCGCATCGCGAATCTGTTTGATCGGGACCAGCCCCTTTTCGATCTCGGCCCGTGTGATGCGCTGGCCGAAACTGCGCTCGCTGAATTGATCGAAGGGCCAAATCTTCATGGCGTAGATTTCGTCGTCAATCAGGCTCTGCGCCAGCGCGCCGGCGTCTTCGTGCCAAGCGGCGTAATCCTGGCAATCGCCGAAGCCGATGCAGGTGTTGTACGCAGGGATTTCGTCGCGCGTCTTGCCGCCCAGCAAATGATAGAGCGGCGCGCCGTAATGCTTTCCCATGATGTCCCATAGCGCGACTTCAACGGCGGACAGGGCGCGCGTTTCGGCGCCGGCGTAGCCGTGGTACATGATGTTGTCCATCACAAAGCGCCAGAGCCCTTCAATATCAAGCGGGTCCTGGCCCAGGACGAGAGGCGCGATTGTGCCGTGCAGCGCCGCTTTGGCGCCCGGTATCTTGTCGGCCGTCTCGCCCAGGCCGATGATGCCGCTGTCGGTGTGGACGCGCACGGTGAGCAGCCGCGGATAGGCTTTCCATTGCAGGGTTTCGATGGCTGTGATTTTCATAGTGTTATGCCTCCCCCTAAACCCCCCAAAAATGAGGCGGGGCTCATTTCCACATGAAGCGGATATTCTGCCGCCGCGTTTCCAGGTAATTATAGCGGGAAATAGACACAGACGCGTGCTTGCGCTGCAAGCGCGCTCGCTATAAAATCGGTGTCATGATGATTACCCCCCCCCGAATAGATGTTCTATAGTTGATTTTGAGGCTCACCCCTGAGCGCCTCCAACCTTGGGGGCGCGCCAAACTTCGAGAATCGCACCCTCTATCATGGCGACAATCTCGATTTTCTGCGCGGCATGAACAGCGAGACCGTGCACCTGATCGCCACTGACCCGCCCTTCAACAAAAATCGCGATTTCCACGCCACGCCCGACAGCCTGGCATCCGGCGCGCGCTTCAAAGACCGCTGGCGCTGGGACAAAGACGTTCACGAAGAATGGACGGATAGCATCATCGACGATTTTCCCGCCGTTTGGGAGGTCATCACGGCGGCGCGGGCGGCTTACGGCGATGATATGGGCGCTTTCCTGTGTTGGCTGGGCGTGCGTCTGATGGAGATGCGGCGAGTGCTGCGGCAAGATGGCAGTATCTATTTACACATCGACCACACGGCGCACGCTTATGTGAAGTGTATGATGGATGCCATTTTTGGTTGGAAGAATTTCAGGAACGAGATTGTGTGGTCTTATCAAGGAACCGGTCAGCCAAAAACTGCGTTTAAGCGCAAACACGACACAATTCTGTTTTATGCTATGTCCCGAAAATCATATTTCAGTGAAGAAGGAAGTAGAGAACCAATAAGTGATTTCTCAAAAAGTAAATACACAAGACGAGATGAAAAAGGGAGGTATAAGGATATACGTCACCCAGACGGAAGAGTTCATAGGCAATACATTAGAGAGTTCCAGAGAATGCGTGATGTTTGGGACATACCTATTATCAACGCTATGGCGAAGGAAAGGGTTGGCTACCCGACGCAAAAGCCGCTCGCGCTTTACCGCCGCATCATCGAAGCCAGCAGCAACCCCGGCGACATCGTGCTCGACCCCTTTTGCGGCTGCGCCACCACACCGGTTGCCGCAGAGCAGCTGGGCCGGCAGTGGGTCGGCATGGACATCTGGGACGGCGCGAAGGATATCGTGCTGGCGCGCTTGGAAGACGAGTGGCTTTTCACCGAAGCCGCGGCCGAGAAGCAAATGTTTCCGCATGTTGTGCATATCGGGACCGTGCCGCCCGTCAGAACTGACGACAATGAAGTGGCTGCTTCCGCGCTGCGGCTCAAGATTCGCCGGCCCGAAGCGCCTTGGCAACGGTTGACGCGCCAGCAAATGCTGCGGGTCTTGGCGGCGGCGCAACAATCGAGCGGCGGCGTGATCTGCGCCGGCTGCGGGCGCGTGCTGGAAATCGAATTCATGCAGCTCGACCATATTCAGCCCAAAGCCGAAGGCGGCGCGAACCACATCAGCAACCGCATCTTGCTCTGCGGACCCTGCAACCGGCGCAAAGGAGATAAGCGCACAATGCGCGGCTTAGTTAGCGACAACAAGAAGAAAGCGGTCGGCTGGATGAAAGACGCGGCATTGGCGCAGTTGGCTTGGGATAGCGCCCGCGCACAATCGGAATGGCTGCGCGATCATTTTGGCACGCCCGAAGCGCAAGCGCTGATTGACGCACAGCCCAAGTAAGGCGGGTTATTTCAGACCTCGATGACGCGGTTGCGCAGCGTGCCGATGCCATCGATGCTGATGCTGGCGACATCGTCGGCTTGCAGCGTGAAATCGGCGGGCGGCACTATCGCCGTGCCAGTCAGCAGGAAGACGCCACCGGGATAGCTATTGCTGCGCCCCAGATAATCAATCAGTTCTGGAATCCTTCGCTTGATCTGGTCGGTTGAGACCGAGCCGCTGAAGACCTTAGCGCCGGCGCGGCTGATGACCAGGCGGATGGTGGTATCCGGCCATTCAGTTGACGGCGCCAGCAAGATGCCGGGGCCCAATGCGCAGGAGGCGGTATAGACTTTTGCCTGCGGCAGATAGAGCGGGTTGGCGCCTTCGATGTCGCGGCTGCTCATATCATTGCCGATGGTGAAGCCCAGCATTTCCATGGCCGGGTTGACGACCAGCCCCAATTCCGGCTCGGGCACATTCCAACTGGAATCGGCGCGGAAGCCGGCCGCGTCCAAGTGGCCGACGGTATTCTTGGAAGACGCCTTGAAGAAGATCTCCGGGCGCTCGGCTGTGTAGACGCGGACGTAGACATCGCCGCCATCGGCCGCTTCTTCCTGGCGGGCTTTGCGGCTGTCGAGGTAGGTGACGCCAGCCGCCCAAACCTCTTGTTCGTCCAGCGGCGGCAGCCAATGCGCGACGTCGGCGCCGGGCGCATTATCGAGCTCGCTGGCCGGGAAGCGGCGGGTGGAATCCTCAGCCGCGCGCGATACGGCCGCGATCAATCCGCCGACATCGCCGACAGAATCGCGGAAGACATTCACCAGCGCCGGGAAGCAGTGGCTGATGTCATGCACGGTTTCGCCGCGCAGGACGCCAATGCGCGCGTCCTCACCCGGCTGAAAATAACGAATCAATAATGGCGAATCGCTCATTGCTTTCTCCTTCGCTGTCCTGTTGGCGCCCTCTGTTCCACCGTGACACTTCTCTTTTCTCAACGCTTTCCTCAGTAAGTGCAAGTAAGTAATAAGAATGTGGAATGCCTCTTTTCTTGCCCCATCCCCCGGCCCCTTGCCCCAGCGAGCTAGGGAAGGGGAGCTTTTCTAGCGAGTTTGTTTTCTGCATGATTAACTTGCATTTACTTCTGTGCTCTCTGAGTCTCTGTGGTGAATCTAATCCTGCGGTTGCTCGCCCTTCACGCTGATTCCGCCGTCCACGGTATAATTTGCGCCGGTGACAAAGCCGGCTTCATCGGAAGCCAGAAACAGGCAGACATTGGCTACATCGTCTATGCTGCCGACCCGCCCCAGCGGATGCATGGCGTCGTATTGACGCAGCAGCCCTTCCGGATCGCTTTGCCAAGCCACAAATTCGTGCAGCATGGGCGAATCGATTGTGCCCGGCGATACACTGTTGCTGCGGATCCCGCGCGCGGCGTAGTCCGTGGACATGGCGCGGGTCAGCGCGATTAAGGCGCCCTTCGTCATCGAATAGGCGGCGAGACGCGGCAGACCGAGGATGCCCGTCACGCTGGCGATGTGGATGATGCTGCCGTCCCCAGCTGCAATCATGCCCGGGATGACAGCGCCGCAGACCAGGTAGGTCCCGCGCAAGTTGACCGCCACACAGCGATCAAAGTCCGCCAGGCTGGTCTCGTGCAGCGCGCCGACGGGCATCACCGCCGCATTATTGACCAAGACATTGATGGTGCCAAAGCGGTCGCGCACTTGGCTTGCCGCCGCCTCAACCTGCCCCTCATCACTGATATCGGCCGCCGCGGCCAGCGCGACTCCTCCCGCCGTTTCGATCTCGCCGGCTACCGCCTGGCAAGCGTCCGCATCCAAATCCAGAATGCCGACGCGCGCGCCTTCAGCCGCGAAACGCAGCGCGATGCCTTTGCCGATGCCGCGCGCCGAGCCAGTTACCAGCGCCACTTTGCCTGCCAGTCGCTCCACTTCATTACGAGGGACTAAGTCGCGAGATCGTCGCAACAGCGATGTAACAAGTTTGGCAAGTTCCGCAGGATTAAAAGGTTTCGATACAAAATGTACATTTGTGAAGTCTTCAAATGATTTACGGATATCTCCTGACCTTGGATCTTCGATAATTATCGTCGGTAATTTCAAACGATGCCTAGACCTCCGCGTCAAGAGACGGTATGAAGCACTTGTGATAAGTGAGTCCTCCAGAATCACACCATACACTTGGAACTTGCCAAGAATCTCCTCCATACTCGTCAATGTGTCGGCGGCAATGAAATGTATCTCTTTATCTAAATACAATTGCAAGAGCTTGAAGAATACTTCCGTGTTGCCTATGTAGAGAAGTGTTGGGTACGATATCATGTTAGCCTCACTCCACTATCGACGCCACGTCGACGCGCCGGCCGGTTTCGTGGCTTTGCACCGCGGCGCTGATCAGCCGCTGCATGCGCGCGCCGTCATGGAAATCCGGCGAAAGCGCGCTGTCGTTGATGATGCCGTTGATGAAGCCGCGGATCATAAAGTCCTCGGAACGAAACATATCGCGATAGGTATTGTGCACAGTATCGCGGCGGGCGGCGCCCCAAATGTGATCGGGAATCGGCAGCTCGCGCGCCATGCCCTCCCCCACCCGCGCGCCTTTAACCTGCTGGATTTTGTCCCAGTCGGTGTGACTGTAGAGCGTGCCGTCCGAGCCGTGAAATTCCATGTGATGGGTCTGGCCGAAGGGGCTGTCTTCGTAACACAGCGCCGTGCAATGGATCATGCCAAAGGCGCCGTTGGCGAATTCCACCGTGAGCATGCAGGAATCATCAAGCGCTTCGTAAGCATTGCCTTGCGGATCCAATGGCGGGCGCGGCACGCGGTAACTGAGGCGGCAGCTGATGGCAACGATATCGCCATAGAGCCAGTCGGCGAGGTAGAGAAAGTGGGGGCCCAAATCGCCGACGACGCCGGCGCCGGCGATATTGCGGTCGAAGCGCCAGCGGTAATCGCCGTGCCGCGCGTAGCCGGTGTAGTAGCGCATATTGAGATGGTAAGGCCGGCCCAGGTAGCCGCCGTCGATGAGCTCCTTGAGATAACGCGCCGTGGGCATGTAGCGGTAGGTGAAGGGCACCATTGTCTTTAGCCCCTTCTTCTCCGCAGTCCTCGCCATTTCACGGGCTTGCGCGTAGGTCATGGCGATGGGTTTCTCGCAGAGCACATGCAAGCCGCGCTCAAAGGCTTTCATGGCGATGGGATAATGCGAGCTATTGGGCGTCGAGATGACGATGGCGTCGAGATCGGCCTTGTCGATCATTTCGGCATAGTCAGTGTAGACCTGCGGGATGCCCCAAGTATCCGCCATCTTCTGAGCGTTGTCGCGGTTGCGGCCGCAGATGGCGACCGTGCGCGCCCGCGGGTGGCTGTCCAGCGCGGGCAGGTGCATGGCATCAGCCCACCAACTGGCGCCGACCACCCCCACCGATACGAGCTTGTTTGTCATGCGTCTATTCCGTAGAATGATTGCGCGAATGAGTGCGCCTATTGTAGATAGTCGCGCGGCAATTGGCAATAAAGGCTGAACAGGCGAGGCACATGCGAAACGTCGCGTATACGGGAATCTTGGACCGCTTGCTCTTCACGGCGATCGTGGTGGGCATCCTGCTGGCGGCTTACGGCGGCCTGCGCTATTTGGATTTGTCGAATCAATTGACGGCCAATCCGGCGGCGCAGATACACCAGGAAGGCGGCGAGGTCGAGCTGGAGAGCAAATCCGAAGCGCAGAGCTTGATGGCGGCGGATATCGAGCGGCGGCGCCTGGTCGCCGAGCAGCACAATATGATGATTGCCGGCGGCGCGGGCCTGGCGCTGCTGGGCTTAGGCTGGCTGGGCTACGACATCTTGCGCGGGCGGCGGCGCAAGCAAGCGGAACACAGTGGCGAGACGCAAAACACCGCCCCAGACTGACGCCTCAGTTCAAATTCGCTCCTTCACGAGATAACGCGTTCTAATTCTGATAGTCCTTCCCGTACTCCATATCGGGGATGGGGCTGGTGCTGGACCAGCCGGCATCGACTACGATGGTCTGCCCGGTGATCCGCGCTGAGGCGGGCGAAGCCAGAAATAGCGCGGCATTGGCGATGTCTTCGGGCTGGATCGCCTGGCGCAGCGGCGTCAGCTTCGCCCAGGTCTTTTCGTAGTCCGGGTCGTCATTCAAGTTGCGTGGCGTGATGACCGCGCCCGGCGCGACGCAGTTGATGGTGATGCCATGCGGACTCAACTCAAGCACCAGATTGCGCGCCATCATCTCCAATGCCGCTTTGGTCATGCCGTAAGCGCTGAGGTAAGGCACGGCTTGATGCCCGGTCACGGATGACATCAGCACGATGCGCCCGCCGCCGCCCTGCTTGCGGAACTGCCGCGCCGCCGCCTGCGCCAGGAAGTAGCTGCCGCGCAGATTGACATTGACCACGCGCTCAAAGTCCGCCGGTTCATACTCGAAGAAATCGCCCCATGAGGTCAAGCCGGCGTTGCAAACGCAGATATCCAGCCGGCCGAAGCGCGCGACCGCCAGGTTTACGAATCGACGCACGGTGTCGACATCACCGACATCGCCCGGGAAAGCGAGGCAGCTAGCGCCGGTTTCGGCAGCGACGGCGTCGGCGGCCTGGCGCGCGCGTCCCGCCAAGATATCGTTGAGCAGCACGTTCGCGCCTTCCGCGCAGAACTGTCGCGCCACTTCGTAACCGATGCCTTCGCCGGCGCCGGTGACGATGGCGGTTTGGTTTGAGAATCGCATCTGTGTCATAATCCGTTCTCTCAGATGATTCTAGTTACACTATTTTTACCACCGAGTCCATTGAGGAAATAGAGGGCACAGAGACTCCGGGAACCACATTTGCGAAACTCCTGCAATCGCATTTGCTTGTAGGGGCAAGCCTTGGCTCGCCCACCAGAATCTCAGTGTACTCCTTTTACTCGGTGTACTCGGTGGCAAAGAAAGCGGGAGACGACCCATGCAAAGCGAAATCTACGGCGGCGCGGAGTTGCTGCCGACAACCCGCACGCGCGGCCAAGGTCGCGAGGGCAAGTTGCCCTTGGACGAGGATATGCTGCTCAACGAGGCCAGCGGCAACCTGTTTGCCATGACGCAGAATGTGGCCATGGGCTGGCATCCGGAAGAGGTCAATCGCGAGCAATACGTCATCGTCAGCACCAAAGGCGGCTTGCGCGCCGAAGACGGCAGCCCGGTCGCGCTGGGTTATCACACCGGGCATTGGGAGATCAGCCTGCTGGTCAAGGAAGCGGCGGAGACGATCCGCGCCCAGGACGCCATACCCTTCGCGATTTACTGCTCGGATCCCTGCGACGGGCGCTCCCAGGGCACAAGCGGCATGATGGACAGCCTGGCATATCGCAACGATGCCGCCGTCGTCATGCGGCGCATGATCCGCTCCTTGCCGACGCGCGATGGCGTCATGGGCATCGCCACCTGTGACAAGGGGCTGCCCGCCGCCATGATCGCGCTGGCCGGATGTGGCGACTTGCCCGGCATTATCGTGCCCGGCGGCGTGACCCTGCCGGCGGAGGGCGCGGAAGACGCTGGCACCGTGCAGACCATCGGGGCGCGCTTCGCCCATGGTCTAATCAGCCTGGATTACGCCGCGGAAATGGGCTGCAAAGCTTGCGGCTCTTCCGGCGGCGGCTGCCAATTTCTGGGCACGGCGGCCACCTCGCAGGTGGTGGCGGAGGCGCTCGGCATGAGCCTGCCGCACAGCGCGCTGGCGCCCTCGGGCGAGGCGGTGTGGCTGGATAACGCCCGCCGCTCGGCGCTGGCACTGCTCCACTTGAAAGCGGCCGGGACAACCCTAGCCGATATCATCACACCGGCCGCGCTGGAAAACGCCATGCTGGTGCATTCGGCTTTCGGCGGCTCGACCAACTTGCTGCTGCATATCCCGGCCATCGCCCATGCCGCCGGATTAAAAACGCCGACGGTCGCTGACTGGATTCGCGTCAACCGCAGCACTTCGCGCCTGGTTGACGCCCTGCCCAACGGTCCGCGCAATCACCCCACCGTGCAGGTGTATATGGCCGGCGGCGTGCCCGAAGTCATGCTCCACCTGCGCGCGCGTGGCTTACTGAATACCGACGTAGTCACTGTCACCGGCGACACGCTGGATACCGTGCTGGATTGGTGGGAGGCCAGCGATCGGCGCCGTCTGGCTCGCGAACGCCTGCGCGAAAGCGACGGCATTGATAGCGACGACGTCATCATGTCGCCCGAGCAGGCCCGCGTCCGCGGCATGACCAGCACAGTCGTCTTCCCCATCGGCAACATCGCGCCGGAGGGCTCGGTCATCAAAGCCACCGCCATCGACCCCTCAGTGGTCGGCGCGGACGGTGTCTATCGTCATCGCGGGGCGGCGCGCGTCTTCACGTCGGAGCGGGCGGCGATTCGCGCGCTCAAAGGTTTGGAAGGCGAGAAGATTGAACCGGGCAATGTGCTGGTATTAGCCGGCGTCGGGCCGATGGGCACCGGCATGGAAGAGACCTACCAACTGACATCCGCGCTCAAGTTCATACCCTGGGGCAAGCAGTCGCCGATCATCACTGACGCGCGTTTCTCCGGTGTGTCGACCGGCGCTTGCATCGGCCATGTGGGGCCGGAGGCGCTGGCCGGCGGACCCATCGGCAAGCTGCGCGATGGCGATCTGATCGAGATCGAAATTGACCGGGTCAGCTTAAGCGGCTCGGTGCATCTGGTGGGCACGGCGGCGGGCGAGGTTGCTCCAAACGAAGCGCAAGCGCTGCTGGAATCGCGCGAGCCGCATCCGGACTTGCAGCCGCATCCTGACCTGCCGGCGGATACGCGCTTGTGGGCGGCTCTGCAAGCTGCCAGCGGCGGCGTCTGGGCCGGCAGCGTCTATGACGTGGACAAGATCACTGAACTGCTGCAGGCCGGGCTGCAAGCAGTGTCTGAAGGGCAAGCAGACAAATTATTGCCTTGAAGGAAATTCTCATTCACCGACAGAAATCATCATGTAGGGGAGAGCCTTGGCTCGCCCAAAACGTCAAAATAGCCCGGGAGCGGATATGTCCACCCAACTTAACCAAAACAACAAAGCGGTGGTCTGGGATCTTTGGCAGCGGCTGAACTACGCCACAGGCGATCAGGTCCCGGATCTGCTACAGACAGCGCTGCACGCCGACGTCAACTGGAACGTGTCCGCGCCAATCGACCAGATCTTGGGCGTCGACGCCGTCATCGCAGACTTCTGGCTGCCGCTGCTGGATTCCTTTCCCGATCTCAAGCGCGCGCCCTATGTCTTCATGGGCGGCATCGACGAAAGCTCGGACCTGTACGCTACCGTCGGCGGCGAAGAATGGGTCAGCGGCTGCGGCTATCTGACCGGCAGCTTAGTCAAGGATTGGCTGGGCATCCCAGCCACTGGCAAGAAGACAAACATCTTTTTCGGCGTCTTCTATGTGCTGCGCGAAGGCAAGATCGCCGAAACCTACCTGCAGCTGGATATCCTGGCCGTCATGCGGCAGGCGGGTTATCAAGCGCTGCCGCCGGCGCCGGGCGCTGAAGGCGGCAAGATCCCGGCCCCGCTGGCGAAGGACGGCATCTTGCTCACCGAGCAAGACCCGCTGGAATCACGCAAGAGCATTCAGCTGGTGCAAGCCATGGGCAAGGGCATGCGCCGTTATCTGCGTAGCCGCGACGGCGCCGATCTGCGCTCGATGGAGCAGGAAAAATACTGGCATCAGGACATGAAGTGGTATGGTCCCAGCGGCATCGGCGCTTGCTTCAGCAAAGAAGAATACGAAGATTTTCATCAGCGCCCCTGGCTGGAAGGCTTCGGCGATCGCAATATCAGCCGCGAAGGCAGCGGCCGGCGCATGGGCCGCATCGGCGAAGGCTTATACTGTGCCGGCGGCATTTGGGATACCGCCTATTCACGACACAACGGCGCCTACGCAGGCGTCCCCGCCAGCGGCAAACTGCTGACCCTGCGCGACTTCGACTGGTGGAAGCGCGAGGGCGACTATCTGATCGAGAATTGGGTGCCAATCGATATGATCGACCTCTTGCGGCAGATGGACGTTGACCTGATGGAGCGGCTGCGCGATCAGATTGAAGCGCGCAAACGCGGCGCTGAGTGGCTGTGGTAAGTCGCGATTTCGCTCCGGGTCGCAGGCGGCGCGGATGGAACATTAACCACCGAGTTCACCGAGGGCTTTGAGTACACAGAGTTTCAATTGGTTACAGTGGAATAACCATTCCTGGTTTTGAGCTTTTCCTCAGTGTACTCTGTGGCAAAAGAAGCGCGAACTTCGCCCTGCATGAATGCCTAAATACATTGACAGTCCGCCACTTGAAAAGCATACTCTGGCGCAATTGCACTTCAGGAGAAACCAATAATGCTTAGCCAGAAACAAATCGACTTTTATCACGACAACGGCTACCTGGTCGTTGAGGACGTGCTGAGCGCGGACGAGTTGGCTGCCCTGCAGCGCGTGACCGACGATTTCGTCGAGCGCTCGCGAGCGATCAGCCAGCACAACGACGTCTACGATCTCGAGGCGGATCACAGCGCGGAACGCCCGCGTCTGCGCCGCATCAAGAACCCCATCGCTCAGCACGAAGTCTACGACCAGACCTTGCGACACCCAGGCATCCTGGACCGCGTCGAGCAGCTGATCGGCCCCGGCCTTCGGCGGCAGAATACCAAGCTCAATATGAAAGAACCCGACCACGGCAGCGCGGTGGAATGGCATCAGGATTGGGCTTTCTATCCGCATACCAATGACGATGTGCTGGCGGTCGGCGTTTGCATTGATGATATGACCGAAGAAAACGGCTGCATGTTGATGGTTCCGGGCTCGCACAAAGGCGAGTTGTACAGCCATCACGAGAACGGCGTCTTCGTCGGCGCGGTTAGCGATCCGGGCTTCGAGCCGGGCGAAACAGCCAAATGCCTGGTCAGAGCCGGCGGCATCACCATCCATCATGCCCGCACCCTGCACGCGTCCACGCCCAATCACTCGGCCAAGCCGCGGCGCTTGCTGCTCTTTGAATACTGCTCGCTTGATTCCTGGCCGCTGCTCGGCGCTTCATTTGACGACTACTGCGCCTCAGTGTTGCGCGGCGAGCCCAGTATGCGCCCGCGGGTGGATGTCGCGCCGGTCATCATCCCCCTGCCCAAGCCGGAAAACGCCGGCTCCATTTTCGAGATTCAGGAATTGCTACGGCGCAAGGAGATGGCAAAGCAATGAGCCTGATGATGAGAAATTTCCGCCGCTGGTGGCAAAGACCGCGCAATATCCGCGAGCGCTCGGAAGATCGTAAAGTTTCGTTTTTGGAGTTGTTTTATGATCTCGTTTATGTGGTGTTGATTGCGCAATTAACCCACACCCTCGCCCATCATATTGACCTGCGCCATATCCTCAATTTTCTATTCTTGTTCATCATTACCTGGTGGGCATGGTTAAACGGGGCAGCCTATCACGATCTGCATGGCAATAATGACATCCGCACCCGCGTTTTCACCTTCCTGCAAATGTTCACCGTCGCGGCGATGGCGGTGTATGCGCATGACGCGCTGGGAGATACTTCTGCCGGGTTTGCCTTATCGTATGCCGGCTTTCAACTCATCTTGACCTTTCTATGGTGGCGGACCGGCGTCCACGACCCAACGCATCAGCCTCTTTCACGCCCGTATGCGCTCGCCTTTTTGATAACAACGCTGTTATTCATCGCGTCCTATTTTTATGAGCCACCCGAGCGGTTCACCTTCTGGATAGTCGCGACTGCGCTTTCGATTTTGTTGCCGCTATACCTGTTTCGCATTCGCCGCCATAACCAGGATGTGCAGGCGCAGATTGAAATGAGCACCTTAGCCACCCCGTCGTTTGTGGAACGGTTTGGCCTATTTACGATTATCGTGCTCGGCGAGGTCATCGTTGGTGTTGTGCAAGGCTTGGCTGGCTATCACGAGCTGGATTGGCAGGTTGTCGGCATCAGCGCCTTAGGCATGATGATCGCCTTCGGCACTTGGTGGCTGTATTTTGACTTTGTCTCTCACCGAATTCCTGGCCCCGGAGCGATGCGCGTCTATGTCTGGTCTTACGCGCATTTGCCCGTAACCGCCGGCATCGCCATGATCGGGGCGGCAGTCGTCAATGTCATCGACCATGCGACCGAGCCGCTGCCGGTTGAAGTCCGCTGGCTATTGGTCTGCGCGATTGGCTTGGTGCTGGCCGGCATCGCGCTGATGATCTGGGCGCTCTCGCCGCGCGCGAATGCCGCGCAATCCAACCGGCTGGGCCAAATCGTGATGTTCGTCGTCGCTATCTTGATCGTCGCCCTGGGCTTCTCAACCCTGGAGACGATTCCCTTGCTCGCTGCAATCACTATTTTGATGCTCTTGCCGGTCGCCTTCGGTCTTTTCCACTGGCTAAAACACACCGAGCCGTCGCTTTGATTATTCGCTAGTTTGGTCTTGGCGGGGCCAGCGGCGACCGCGACAATTGCGCCCTCGCCATTGACAAGCCAGCCGCTTGCTCTTAGCATACGCGAATTGAACAGATTTTCTACATGCAGTCACAAACAGCGCAAGGAGCGAGCAAAATGTACATAGTAACGAAATATCCTCACGGGACTTTCAGTTGGGCGGATACCAGCTCGACCGACTCGGCGGCGTCCAAGCAATTTTATATGGGTCTCTTCGGCTGGGGCAATTACGATATTCCTATCGGCGAGGGCATGAATTACACCATGTTCCAGCACCAGGGTCAAAATGTCGCCGCGCTCAGCGAAGCGACGCCCGAGGCGCTCGAGCAGAATATACCGTCGCACTGGTCCTGCTATGTATCGGTCGATGATGTCGATGCGCTTTTGCCGGTCGCCACAGCCAATGGCGCGCAAATCATTTACGGTCCCATGGATGTCTTCGACAGCGGACGTATGGCCTTCATCATGGACCCGACCGGCGCGCCGCTGGGCTTGTGGCAGGCGCGCAACCACATCGGCGCGGGCATCGTCAATACCGTCGGCGCGATGTGCTGGAATGAACTGCTCACGCGCGACGCCGCCGCTGCCCAAGCCTTCTACGAGGCTTTGTTCGGCTGGGAGTTCTGCGAAGACGAAAACAGCTACATCCGCATCCTGAATAACGGGCGCAACAATGGCGCCATGATGCAGATAGACGCGAGCATGGGAGATATGCCCTCGATGTGGCAGCCCTATTTCACGGTCTCCGATATCGACGAGTCGATCAGCAAAGTCTCGGAATTAGGCGGCGCGGTCATCATTCCCAAGACAGAAGCGCCTGGCGCCGGGCATTTTGCCTATTTGCGCGATCCGGCGGGCGCCTACTTCTACATCATCCAACTGATCCAAGCCGAACCCTGGGAAGAATAGCCAGCGCACGAGTCTTGTAAGGCTTGTCCGCTACTCAAATGCCGATGTCGGTACGTTTGGGCGGGGTGGGCGCCGCGCTTTTACGGATTCATGACAATTTACCACCGAGGGTACAGAGTAAGTATGAGGGCACAGAGAGGGATACCGGGAAATATGGAGGCAGGTCGAGTCAAGGATGGTCCGCACGTTCGACGACTCTGTCTTTGGACTAAGCATGACGCCTTTCCTCTTTTTCCTCTAACTAACTCGGTGTACTCGGTGGCAAAGATGTCGAAACTGCGCCTAAGCCGAGCGAGCAGCGGCGGCGTCACATTACCGGACAAGCCTTGCAGGGGCGGCTCAGTGAGCCGCCCGAACTAACAGGAGAAGTTTCTATGTACAAAGTAACGAAGTACCCGCATGGCACATTTAGCTGGGTGGACAACACCTCAACCAACGCCGCCGCGGCCAGAGCCTTCTACATGGATATGTTCGGCTGGGGCAAGATCGACGAGCCCCTCGGCGGCGGCATGTTCTACACCATGTTCCAGCATGAAGGCGAACACGCCGCTGGATTCGCCGCCATGATGCCCGATATGCAGGCGCAGGGCATCCCGTCTCACTGGACCAACTATGTGTCAGTCGATGACGTCGACGCCATGGTGGAGCCGATCAAGGCCAACGGCGGGACGATACTCTTCGGACCCATGGACATCTTCGACAACGGGCGCATGCTGCAGTTTATGGATCCAACCGGCGCGCAGCTGGGCTTGTGGCAGCCGAAGAACCACATCGGCGCGGGCATCGTCAATACCGTCGGCGCCATGTGCTGGAACGAGCTGCTCACGCGCGATGCCGCGGCGGCCAAAGCCTTCTACAGCGCCGTGCTCGGCTGGGAGTTTTACGGCGACGAACATTACATCCACATCAGCAATCGCGGGCGCAACAACGGCGGCATGATGGAGATGGACGAGAATTTCGGCGACATGCCTCCTTGCTGGATGGTCTATTTCCACGTCGAGGATATTGACGCGGCGATGAAGCGGGTCGAATCGCTGGGCGGCAAGGTGGTGACACAGAAGATGGAAGCGCCCGACACCGGCTGGTTCACCGTGATCGAAGATCCGGCCGGCGCCGTCTTCTACATCATGCAACTTCAGAAGGCCGATCCCTGGGTTGAGTAGCGATTCAAGGAGAGATTGGGCAAGCAATCGGCTCGCCCCTGTTTACGCTACCAGCGGAAAACCCCATCCCCCAGTCCCGTTCCCCAGCAAGCTAGGGAACGGGAGCTATGACGCAGACGAACGCAAGGCATTTTGCTTGGGCGGCGGCATTGTCGCGCGGGAGTCTACTTGGCGCTGTTACTTGACTCTTTCTCGTGCAGGCAGCTGACGCGCCAGACATGCTCTTCCCGCGCCAGCAATTCATCCGCGGCCTCAGGCCCCCAGCTGCCGACCTGGTAGCGTTGCATCGGCGGCGCGGCCGGGTCACTGCGCCAGCCCTCTATGACCGGGTCGACGATCTTCCAGGCGCTTTCAATCTCATCGCTGCGGATGAAGAGCTGGGCATCCCCGTTTATGGCATCGAGGATCAAGCGCTCGTAGGCATCGGGCAAGTTGTCGGCGATGAAGGCGTTCTTGTAGTGCAGCTCCATATCGACTGACTTGGCGATCAGCTGGTCGGGGATCTTGGCTTCGATGGTCAGGTGGATGCCTTCATCGGGCTGGATGCAGATTGAGAGCATATTGCGCGAATAGTCGCCGCTTTCGGTCAACTCGAATATGCTGTTGGGCGGACGCTTGAATTGTATGTTGACTTGTGTGGTCTTCTGCCCGATGGCCTTGCCGGAGCGCAGATAGAAGGGGATGTCTTTCCAGCGCCAATTGTCGATGAAGAGCTTCAGCGCGGCATAGGTCGGCGTGGAGGAATCGGGCGCGACGCCCTCGGCAGCGCGATAGCCTTGGTATTGGCCGCGCACCGTGTCCGCCAGCTTGATCGGCCGCGCGGCTTGCAGCACTTTGACCTTTTCGTTGCGCAGGGCGTCGGCGTCAAAGGCCGAGGGCGGCTCCATGGCGATGAGCGAAAGCAGCTGCAGAAGGTGGTTTTGCATCATGTCGCGCATGACGCCTGAGCTGTCGTAATAGCCGGCCCGCGTGCCGACATCCACCGTTTCCGCCACCGTCACCTGCACATTACTGATATGACTGCGATTCCAAATCGGCTCGAAGATCGTATTGGCGAAGCGCATAAAGAGGATATTCTGCGCCGTCTCTTTGCCCAGGTAATGATCTATGCGATAGACCTGCGACTCGTTGAAGACAGAGTGCGCGATTCCATTCAGCGATTGCGCCGTGCTCAAGTCGTAGCCGAAGGGCTTTTCGATGACGATGCGCCGCCAGCCTCCATTCTCGCGCGCCAAATCCAGCGCGCCCAGATTACAAATCACATCGGCGTAAAATTCGGGCGCGATTGACAAATAATAGAGCCTGTTGCACTCGCCGCCGTCCAGCGCATTGAGGTCGTCTCTGAGCGTCTGGTAAGTTTCCGGCTGCGGAAGGTTGACCTTGCTGTAGGAAAGCGTCTCACGGAAGCGCTCCCAGGCGCGTTCGTCGTAGATGGCAGCAGCGTAATTCTTCAGCGATTGACGCGCGTGGTCGATGAGAGTCTCGTCGGTCCATTCCCGCCGGCCGACGCCGACGATGCGCAGGCGCTTGGGCAGGCGCCCCTTGATGAAATTGCTGAAGAGCGAGGGGATCAATTTGCGCCGGGCCAAGTCACCCGTCACGCCGAAGATGGCTATTACAGTCGGTCGCTCAGTCATCGCCGATACCTGTTCTTCGGATTAGTGGCGCGTATTGTAACGTAATTTGGCGAATGCAACGAATTTGCCGCGTATTGCCAAATCATGAAGAACATTTAGGTTGACTGTAGATCAAGAGCAAGCTGGAATGGCGCCAGTCGAAGATGTTATAATTGGCTGAGTGATTAGAGAGAGAAGCGCAAGATGACCATTTACGAATTGCTAGAGGAAGCTAAGAAGCTCAACCAATCCCAGCAGAAAGAGTTGATCATGCTTCTGGTTGACCATTTGGCCGATCAGCCATCAAAGCCGAAGCGCAGCCTGACCGAACTGCGGGGCTTGGGAAAAGAGATCTGGCAAGGCATGGATGCGCAAGAATACATAAATGAATTGCGCGGCAAGTAGGATAAGCGGCGTTGAAGCGAATTGAAGCGGAACTGGAAAATGTAAAGCGCTTGTACGTTGATTCAGCGCCACTCATCTACTATGTGGAAGAGAACGCAGCTTATCTGGATAAGATGCGTAAAATCATAAGAATAATAGATCAGACCGATCTGCTTGCATACAGTTCTGTGCTGACATTGGCGGAAGTCCTGGTTTTGCCGCTTAAGCAGCGTGACCAACAGTTAGTCCAGGCATATCGAGAAATATTATTATCAGGCGACGACTATGAGCTCATCGCTGTCACGCCCGAGATTGCTGTTTCGGCAGCCGAAATTCGAGCGCGATATGGTCTAGGCACACCGGATTCACTTCATGTCGCCAGCGCGGTCGCCACGCATTGCGATGCCATGCTCACCAATGACCGCGACATGATGCGCATACAGGAGTTTCCGATACTTTTACTTGATGAGCTTGAGTCTTAGCCGCTGGTTGGCCCGCACTCTCAATTGAATTAAGTACTCAATCCGAGAGAATTTCCAGCGCCATCAATCCTGCGCCGCACCCGCCCAGCGCGCCGGAATCTCCACCGCCTCGCGCTCAGCCGACTCATATTCCGCCATGTCAGCATGCTGATAGATGTAGGTCCGCCCGGCTTCAGACGACAGCCCGACGTGCTCGCCGTCTCGGTCCAGCGCGAGCAGGTTCATGCCGCCGATATAGTCGCCGCCGAGGTCGCTCATGGCGCGCCGGCCCGCCTCGCGCAGCGACATGCCGAACTCCAAGTACAGCACGAGACTGCGCGCCGTGCTCGCGCGGATGGCCATTTCGCCCATGCCGGTGCAAGCGCAGGCGCCGTAGCGATTGTCGGCATAGTTGCCCGCGCCAATTATCGGCGAATCGCCGATGCGCCCCGGGTATTTCCAGGCCCAGCCGCTGGTGCTGACGCCGGCCGCGATATCGCCCGCGCCGTCGATGGCGATAAAGTTTACCGTGCCGGCGACGCGTTCGGGATCGGTCGCCAGTTTGACCCAATCAAGCAGAGGTGTATCGGCGGCCAGCTCAGGGCTCTCGCCGGAAGCGTCGCTGGCGGCCAGACGCCGCCGCCAAACCTCGCGGATTTCGTCGGTCAGCATCTCGTCCCACTGCTCAGCGTCGATCTCGCGTGCGAAGCGTTCCGCCCCCTCACCTGCCAGCAGCACATGCGGCAGTTTGCGCTCCAGGACCTGGCGCGCGACCGAGATCGCGTAGGGGAAGCCGCGCATCAAGGCGACTGCGCCCGAGTTGAGCGTCGCCCCGTCCATGATGCTGGCGTCAAGTTCCAGTTCGCCCAAGATGTTGGGATAGCCATTGTAGCCGACGGTGTGATCGTCGGGATCCGCTTCGACCGCGCGGATGCCGATTTCGACCGCGTCCATGGCGCTGCCGCCGCTCTTAAGAGTCCGCATGGCGTCGGCGATGCCGATTGCGCCGTTGTGGCTGGCGATGATGAGCATGGAAGGCTTCCCCTGAAAAGCAGTGAGCGCTGCCGTCGCGCTCCGCTGCCTTAAACCCCTCCCGCGATCGCAAAAGACGCGCCTGCTTTGCAGCTGACTACTTATCCCAAGCTGAAATTTGGCAGCGCATGGCGTCTACGAGAAACTTCAATTCCTGGCAATTCAGTCGAAATGAATAGTGCGATACGCGGCTGCCAGACGTCGGTGGTGATTTTCGGGATATTCGGCTCTTGCATGTTCGAGTGTAATCATATTAACGCCCGACTGTATGGCATCGGCGGGAATCAATATTTCGTAATCCCCCCATACCGCATCGATTGCCACCCTATCCACAAGCTCATTATTGACCAATAGCGCGACCATTTGATTCGGCAGGTAGGGCGTCGCCACAAAACGCATGATTGTGTCCCTCGGTTCAAGGGTTACGCGAATGAATGCGGATTGAGTAGCCCATCTGCCCCAAACGCCACCGATGTCTTCTGTAGAATACCACCCTTTGCCAAAGTGCATTGCATCATATGGATTTCCCACTTCAATCCGTTTGGATTCCAGGTTGGATTCCAGAAGATTCAGTTGTTCGGGTTTTAGATTTTGCTCTGGAGTGAACACGTGCAGGTTAACAGTTGCGTGTTGTGGAAAAATGCGCGCGTCTCGTTCAAACAGATGATCATCGATTTTCACATAATCTAGGTCGGCGTTTAGCGTTTCAAAGATTGCTGGCGGAAAACTATCGGCATCCAAGACAATTAGATACTCAGGTTGAGCGGTCGCGATAGATTGCGCCAGCTTTTCGGCGCTAAAGTACAGCGTATAGAATTGTCGATAATCCCTCAGATGGTATTGGGACGCGCGAAATGATCCCAGAGATACGACAGCCGCATCATCACCTTGAGGATAATGTTTAAGGATATAGCTTGTCGCTTGCTCCGGCGGAGGTGGAATCTGGTTCAGTCCTGCGACGATCGGGAGCGCTTGCCAGAAAAAACCGATAACGAGCAAAAGAGAGCCGCTGCCAATGAGTCTGAGTCGCCCGCGCCAGTTAGCGTATCCCAGACCGACCCAGAGTATGAGCGGTATCAAGAGGCGGGCAAGAATAAACGAGGACGCTCCAGCGACGCCAATAAGAATAGCTTGCAGGCTTCAACGATAAACCAGGCGATAAAAAACCAGGTATAGCGATTATTGATGGGGGTTTTGATCAAACCTACTGTAAGTAGCATCAAGATCAGCACGATGGCGTGAGCGTCGCCGCCAGCGAGCAAATGTATCCAGCCATCGACAAACGCTTGCCACCGCAATGCGAGCGTTTCGCTGTTGATTTCGGATCGGAATAACGAGTCTGAATTCTGCACATGCTCGCGATAATTTGCGAGATGATTGACATAGCCATCCAGCCCGTTGAACGCAAGAGCAATTGGCGCTAGCCACATGCTGATCGCCAGCAATCCGGCTATTGCGGCGAGCGCAATTGATTGAAAATTGGCGCTTCTCAACCGGCGCGTTTTCACGATTGCCCATATACCAGCAATGACGACGGGAATGGCATTATGCGGACGGACGCCAAGCAGTAGCCCGGTTACAAGACAACCGGCAACAAGATCCAGCGCCGATCGCTTTTCTTGCGCGCACAGAAATAGAAATATGGCGAGCAAGACAAAACTAATCCCGGGAATGTCGCTTAGAGCCACCTCGCTATTGGACCAATAACCCGGCGTGAACAAAAGCAAGCCGGCTGAAATAAAGCCCGCTTTTTCGCCAGCGGCCAAAGATCCAATTTTAGCGACAAAAACTATCCCGAGCGCGCCACAGATCGCGCTCACTAAAGTGAGGGCAAGCCGTGTATCACCAACCATCAGTTGGATAAGTTTCGATATGAACAAGTAAATGGGAAAGCCGGGGGCATGGACCGTGACCAGGGCGATGCCGGGATTTTCTATAGCCAGCGCGAAGGTGTGCGAATCGAAGTCATCAAGTCCAATCGACATAAAACTGACGTAAATCGCAAAGGCAATCAACGCGAGCAAAATATACCGATGTTGGCAGATGCGTTGCATACCGCTACCCGGGAACGATTGACATGCAGGAATTATAATCCGAGCGGCAGCCGGTCGCTAAATCTACGCCGTGATTTGGCAGCGCAGTGTGTCACCCTTGGATAGGGCCTGTGAACCGTCAATTGTCGTGGAACCCAACCCGGTCAAGGTAAATTCGCTGAAGCTGATCTCCCCGCCAAGCACGCTGAATTCGACATCGCAGGCGTCGGCGGCCGCCGGCCTGAGCGCGCAGCTGCCCCAGGCGTAGCCGGTCGACCAGAAGTGACGACAGTCCTCCTTCGGCGCGGCGAAGCCGATCGTCTGATCTACCGCGGAGTACTGGAAGCCGCTGAGCGCCAGGACGGCCGCCCAGGCCACCATCGCCCGCGCGTAGTGGTGCCCGCATTCGGCTTCGTCGAAGGGATTGCGCTTGCGTCCGTCATAACGATCGCGGATGGCCTGTATACAGCGCAGTCCGTTTTCGATATCGCCTTCGTATAACATGCCGATGGCCGCTGTGTATTCGAAGCCGGTCATCACTTCGTTGTAGTAGGGGAAGGGACGCGCCGGTCGCTCGCCGCGCGGATAGGTCGCCATCAGCAGCGCCGACTCATCGTTGAGCACGTAGGAGCGCATGTGGTTGAAGTGCCCGTACATATTCTCCTTGAAGTTGAAGCGCTTGATGCTGCTTAGCGTCCGCTTGACATTTTCTTCCTCTGTCAGATAGCCCAAGCCGGAGACGTGGGCCAGCAATTGCCCGATCAGTTGATCGACCAGGCAGCCGGCGCCCAATTGCAGAACCGGTTCGCTGGGGTCGGCCGCGCCCATACTGCTGTGGATGAGCATGCCCAGAACAGCGTCGCGCCCCGCGGCCGGCTGAATCAAGTGCTCGTAATAGTCGCCGTTGAAGAGGCGCTCGTCGATGTAGCGGCTGCCGCTCTCAAAGAGCCGACGGCACTCCGCGGCGAAGTCGTCCTCGCCGAGATGGCGCGCCATCTCCTCCATGGCCCGCAGCGCGCCCAGATACCAGATGCCCATCTGCGGATTGGGCCCGTAATATTCCACGTCCATCGTGTTGTGCTGGCAGCCTTCCATGACGCCGTCTTTATCGGCATCCCAGCCGCCGGGCAGCCAGCAGAATTCCAGCGCTTTGCGCGCGTTAGGCCACATTCCCCGCAGCGCCTCGCTATCGCCTGAAAGTTGCCAGTCGCGGTAGAGTTTCATGATGCAGCCCATCTGCCCATCTGCGGCAGCGAGGGACCAGGACTGCGCGTGCTGCAGCGGCAGATCGACGCGGAAGCTCATGCCGCCGTCGGCGCGGGTGGCGTAGTTGAACTCGACCTCGCGCATGCCCAGCGCCAGCCCGCCGAAGAGAAAGGCCGTCGCCTGCTCGTAATTCCAGACGTGCGTGCAAGAGCCGAAGCAGCAGCCGGCGGTATCGTCGCAGCCTTCCCAGCCAAACATAAAGCCGTCGGGCGTGCGAAAGACGGTCTGCGAGCGCAGTGTGCTCAGATTAAACAGCGCCGCTTCTTTGACCACGGTCGGCAGGTCAGCCGCGCAGACGGCTTCGACAAAGGCGCGCGTCTCGGTCTCCAGCATGTCGAGATTTTCCGCCGTGTAAGCAGCCGCTTCCCAGGCGTCGGCGTACTGGGTGGTGTAGAAGTTGCCGATGCGCGCCCCGTCCTGGACTGGACTCTGCGGGTGATTCAAGCCAGCTTCCTTCCAGGTGATGCGATTGGGAAAGTGCCAGCTGAGGAAGAAGGTTATGTCGGCTGTTCCACCGGCGGGGATGCTTACTGATACCGAAAGCGAGCCGGTTGGGTTGTCTTTGCCGTCGCGCTCGCGCTCGTCGAGTTGGCCGTCCTCGCTGAAGTCATCCCAGAAATCGAGCAGGGAATCGCCCCAGCTGTAATTGGCCCAGGCCCTGCGATAGGAGATGCCAGCGCGCTGCGGCGTCGTCAGCGCCAGTGTGCCCCACTGCGGCGCTTGAGGATCAACACCGGCGGATTGCATGAATAGCCCGGCCAGTCCGTCGGCTTCGCGGTAGCTGTTGAAGTTGTCCTTGGCGGCGCCACTGGTCCCGTCCGCGCCGATGAAGTTTTGCAGGCTGCCGCAGACGGCGGCTTCAATGTCACTATCGCCGTCATTGCTGAGCACAAAGCGCAGGATGGCGACCGGGATGCCGCTGTTGTCGCTGTCTGCCGGGATGAGCGGGTTGAAGGCTTGCAGTTCGGCGCGCAGCGGGACGTCGGGGTCGCTGAGCGAAACCTTGCCAAAGGGATATGCCGCTTCAAAGCTGCATTGGCGGAAGCGCGGCAGGCCGTGGTTAGGGATGGCGGCGCCGCGCGCGCCTTCATAATCGGCCGGCGGAATGACGCCTTCCAGAGCGTGTGCCGTGCTGGCGCCGTCGCTAGCGCGCGTGTACAGGGCGAAGAAAGTTTGCTCGATATCGAAGCCTTTGGCCGGGCGGTTAACGATTTCCCAGTCGTGGAGGTTGCCGCGGCCGCCTAGCGAGACGACGCCAGTACCGATGCCGCCCAGAGGCAAGCCGATCTGTCGCAGGTGGTCTTGGTCGTAAGATTTGAGCGCGGGGAAGCTGCTGCCGTTTGAAAGGGTCATGTTCTTTCCTGATTATGTACTTAATTGACGAATTAGCCCTTAATACCGGAACGCGTCAAGGCTTCAATAATCCAGCGCTGCAGGGCGATGAAAACGATCAGCACAGGCACGATGGCCATGGTAACGGCCGCCATAACAACCGATGGATTGCCGGCGCCCATATAGCCGGTCAATAGGGCGATGCCTTGCGGCAGGGTCATCTTATGCCAGGAATTGAGGAAGATCAGTGGCAGGAAATAGCTGTTCCAGGTGGCGTTGAAGGTGATGATAGCAAGCGTCGCCATGGCCGGCCCGGCCAGCGGCAACGCGATCTGTATGAAGGAACGGATGTGCCCGGCGCCGTCGACGCGGGCGGCGTCAAACAGCTCCTGCGGCATCTGCTTAAAGAATTGACGCATTAAGAAGACACCGAAGGCGCTGATGAGCCCCGGCAAGATGATAGCGAGGGGATTGTCTATCAGACCCAGATCGCGCATCAGCAGGAAGATGGGAATGATGGTCACCTGGCCTGGTATCATCAGGGAAGCCAGCAGAATCAGAAATAGGATCTCCCGCCCGGGAAAACGCAGGCGAGCGAAGGCATAGCCAGCCAGCGAACAAGAAATCAGCTGGCCTAGGGTTACCGCGACGGTAATTCTCATGCTGTTGATGAACAAGCCGACGAAGGGTACGCTCGACTCAAATGGCGCGAGGTAATTCTCCCAGCGGAATTGCGTCGGCAGCCACTGCGGCGGCAGTTGGTAGCTCTCGTTGGTTGGGCGCAGCGAAGTGGAAAACATCCAAAGCAAGGGCATCATGACCAGGATGGCCGCGATGGTCAACAGGGCGAAAGACAGGATATCGCCTGACTTGATCGGTTTTCTGCCTTTTCGCTGCATGCTCTCGGTTCGCCCTTTGATTTCGCCTAATAGCGCAGCCGACTCATTCGTAATGGACCCAGCGGCGGCTGATGATGAATTGCGCGATCGTCAGCAGCAAGATGATGACAAATAATGTCATGGAGACCGCGGCCGCGTAACCCATATCAAAGCGGCGAAAAGCGAGTTCATAGATGTACAAAACGACGCTGCGGGTGGCGTCTCCGGGGCCGCCCTCTGTCAGTACGATGATAGTGTCGAAGACTTGCAAGGCGCCGATCATGAATATAACGAGAATGAAGAAGATCGTCGGGCTCAATAAGGGAATGGTGATGCGGAAGAAGAGTTGCCGTTCGTTGGCGCCGTCCAATTGCGCCGCTTCGTAGTACTCCTGCGAGATATTCTGCAGGCCAGCCAGGAAAACGAGCATGGCGAAGCCAGTATTCTTCCAGACATCCATGATGATGATGGCTGCCATCGCCCAGTGCGCGTTGCTCAGCCAGGGGATTGAATCAATGCCGAGGAAGCTCAGATAATAGTTGATGACGCCGGTTTCCTGATGATAGAGGAAGCGCCAGATGACAGCGATATAGGTATGGGCGATGAGCACCGGAAAGAAAAACACCGAACGGTACAAATTGCGCATCAAAATTGGCAGACGCCGATTGAGCATGACCGCCAACAGCAAGCCGACCCCGGCATTAAAAAAGACCGCAAACAAAGTAAAAATTATCGTATTGACGTACACGATGCGCAGCCGCGTATCGCTCAGCATTTGCGCATAGTTGTCCAAGCCGATATAGGTGGACTCGCGTAAGATGCTGAATTCCAGGAAGCTGATGCGCATGGATTCAATCAGTGGAAAGAGGATGAAAATGATGAAGCCAATAAATGTAGGCAGAATAAACAAATAGCCAACCATGGCTTCTCGTTGTTTTGGCGTAAACTCTGGCAACAGAGTACCCTTGCGTTATTACATCCTAGATCTTCCGAGTTGTATCGGGAAAGACGCCCACACGGACTCGTGCAGGCGTCAATTGAATTACGTAAGATTAACGTGGCCTCAAGAGGACATTTGCTCAGCCAATTTGTCCATCGCGGCGCTCAATTCAACATGAGCCGCTTCCAAGCCTTGTTCGGGCGTGACGCTATTCGCCATGATTTCGCCCATGTGGCGCATGAAGATGCTTTCCATTTCGTCGAAGTTAGCGGGTGACGGCACCGGCTTGATGTCTTCCAGGCTGCCGAAGAAACGATGGGCGTTGGCCGGGAAGCTGTTGAAAACTTCGTTCTCGGTGGCGCTGCGGCGGGCGGGCAATGATGTGCCGATGGCTACCGCTTCTTCGTCGGTTTCGAAAGCCGCCAGGTCTTTGATTAGCTCAATCGCCAGCGGGACGTTGTTGGCGGTTTTCGATACCGCCCAGCCGCCGGAGCCGAATACGGTAGTGCCGGCGATCTTACGGGGCCAAGGCGTGATATCGACAGTGCGGAAGTCGGTGGAGACATAATTGGCGAAGGGCCAACGCCCGGCGCCGGTCATGGCTGTTCGACCTGCGGTGAAGTGCTCGGTCATCTGCGGGCCTTCTACCGAGGGCGCCACGCCATGTTCATGCACCAGCGAATGAACGAACTTGACTGATTCCAGCATCTTGGGGTCGTCCAGGTTGGATTGCGTCCAGTCCTCGTTGAGCGTGGCCGTGCCATTGGTATGCCACCAGGGGGTCAAGCCGAAGTTGAACCAAGGAATGGCGAAACCGAACTGCTTGTCGCCGCCTTCGCCATGGGTCAGGACCAGCGCCGTTTCCAGGAAGTCCTCCCAAGTCCAGTCTTCGGCCGGCGGATCCAAGCCCGCTTCTTCGAATTTGACCGGATTATAGTGGATGATCATATTGTTCCACTCGCGGGTGAAGTAATAAGTCTGACCATCCGGTCCCTTAAGGGCGTTGTGCAGCACCGGCTCCGCCTCATCGACTATCGCCTGCAACTCTTCATCGCCAGCAATTACATCGTCCATTGGCAACACTAGGTCTTCAAAGATGCTGTTTTGAGCGCCTTCAATCGCCGAAGCGATGATATCGACCGGCAAACCGCTGGCCACGCGCAGCTTGAGATTAGTGATGTAGACGCCCCACGCATTCCAGGGGATATACAGATCTTCAACGACCACGTTTGGATAACGCTCGTTGAAGCGGCCGATGGCGTTGGCATACATTTCCTGCTGCTGCGCGCCACCAAAGTTGTAAATGACTAGATTGCCCCCGGTATCGCTGGGCGGGGCTTGCGCCAAGGCAGTGCCGAGCGGCATACCGTAGGCGGCGGCAAAGGCAGCGGCGCTGCCCATGCCCGTGTACCTCAAAAAGTCACGGCGTGAAATTCGCTTGGACATAATCCTTCTCCTCGTAGGATTTTCTTCATTTTACATACCCGCACGATTATAGCGCGGCGCAGGAATCTTGCAAAAAATGTTTGCATAGCGCAATGCGCACGGGTGTCGAATTATCCAGCCTTTCGTCTATAATATGGCGCTGTTAGCGACGTCGGCGCGCGGCGGGCAGTCCCGCGCCAAGACAAAGATTCGATGAGGAGCAGTTAATGGCTGAGCAAGGTTTTACCCCCCCAACCAGCGAATGGTATCGCCCGTCGGCGGACATGGTCGCGCAATCGAAGGTGCCGGATTATGACGCTGTGTATGACTTGGCGCGCCAGGACCTGGCGGCCTTTTGGGCGGAGCGCGCCGAGACGCTGGACTGGTACCAGAAGTGGGACCAGGTCCTTGATGACAGCAACAAGCCCTTCTACAAGTGGTTTGTCGGCGGCAAGACCAATATGGTCCTGAATGCGCTGGACCGGCATGTGTCGACCTGGCGGCGCAACAAGCTGGCGATCATCTGGGAGGGCGAAGACGGCGAAAAGGTCTCGTTGTCGTATTGGCGGCTGTGGCAAGAGGTCAACAAGTTCGCCAATGTGCTGCGGGGGATGGGCGTGAAGAAAGGCGACCGCGTCACGATTTACATGGGCCGCGTGCCGGAGATCGCGATTGCCATGCTGGCTTGCGCCAAAGTCGGCGCGCCACACAGCGTGGTCTACGGCGGCTTCTCGGAGCAGGCCCTGGCCAGCCGCATCGAAGACGCGCAGAGCAAGGTCCTGATCACCTGCGACGGCGCCTGGCTGCGCGGCAAGATTGTGCGGCTCAAGGATACGGTGGACGAGGCGGTGCAGCGCTCGCCTGTGGTGGAGACGGTCATCGTCGTCAAGCGCACCGGCCACGACATCGCCATGGAACCGGGCCGCGACTACTGGTATCACGACTTGATGGCCCTGCCTATCGCTTCGACTCGCGCCGAAACCGAGGTCATGGACGCCGAAGACCCGCTCTTCATCTTGTACACCAGCGGCACAACCGGCAAGCCCAAGGGCGTGCTGCATACGCACGGCGGCTACCAGGTCTATACTTCAACCACGCTCGAATGGGCTTTTGACATCAAAGAAGAAGACCGCTGGTGGTGCGCGGCCGATCCGGGCTGGATCACCGGGCACAGCTACATCGTCTATGCGCCGCTGATTCTGGGCGCGACCAGCATCATCTACGAAGGCGCGCCGACCTTCCCCTACCCCGACCGCTGGTGGAAGATCGTGGCCGATTACGGCGTATCAATACTGTACACAGCGCCGACCGCCATCCGCGGCTTGATGCGCTTCGGCGAGGCTTGGCCCGCGCGGCATGATCTGAGCAGCCTGCGCTTGCTGGGTTCAGTCGGCGAGCCGATCAACCCGGAAGCCTGGCGCTGGTATCACCGCGTGATCGGGGCGGAACAGTGCCCCATCATCGATACTTGGTGGCAGACGGAAACCGGCGGCTTCATGATCACGCCGCTGCCGTCCATGGACTTGAAGCCGGGCAGCGCCACCCGCCCCTTCCCCGGCATCGACGTCGACATCGTCGATGACAACGGCGTCCCGGTCGGCGCCAACGAAGATGGCAACCTGGTCATCAAGTCGCCCTGGCCCAGCATGATCCGCACGGTCTACGGCGATGACGAGCGCTTCATCAGCCAGTATTGGGAGAAGTATCGCGATCAAGGCTGGTACCTGGCGGGTGACACGGCGCGGCGCGATGAGGACGGCTACCTGTGGGTGATCGGCCGCAATGACGATGTGCTTAAGGTCAGCGGTTATCGCCTGGGCACGGCGGAGGTGGAGTCGGGCCTGGTCAGCCACAGCGCGGTGGCCGAGTCAGCGGTGATCGGCATACCGGACGAATTGCGCGGCAACAAGATTTTCGCCTACTGCATTCTGGTGGAAGGCGTGGACGGCTCGGAAGCGCTGGAAGCGGAGCTCAAGGCGCATGTGCGGCACGAGGTGGGGCCGATTGCCGTGCCGGCGCAGATTGAGTTTGTGGACAACTTGCCCAAGACACGCAGCGGCAAGATCATGCGGCGCGTGCTCAAGGCGCAAGCTCTGGGTCAGCCGCTGGGGGATTTGAGCACGCTGGAGGATTGAGGGACAGTAAATGCCGCTGGCGACATTACAACAGATTAAGCCATAGCGCCGAAGTGGGACCTATGTAATTGGCGTATCATGTCCTTTCAATTTCCAATTCGCTGCCAAGCGTATGGATCAATGGTAGGATGACTGGCGCTATCATTTCAGTTAAATCGGCGATCACTTTCTCTGGAATCATGTTGTGGGCTGCGAAGTACGAGTCCTGGTCCTTCGCATCTTCTTTCAGAATAGCCATGCCTATCAATACCATCGAATACTTAAATCTCGATTGCAGTAATTCCGGCTCCCTATTTTGTGCAAGCCACTCTTTCAATTCCCAATTCAAATGCCGGTTGTCCATGTTGATGAAGAAATCGTATCCATCATCCCCTGTGGCTTTGACGGCTAGAGCAGTTTCGGCGCTAAACTCGTATTTTCCCCACTCTTGTTCGCTTACCTCTATGACTTGCGGCATAGCCATATTGTCGGGAGTTTCACGGTCACCTTCATCATCCCCGGCCGGTGGTTTTCGATTTCCATTGCCACCGGATTTGCTACTATCAGTTTGTGTAACTAAGACCACAAATTCGTTTTCAATTGGAGCTACAAGAAGATCGTCGCTGACTAGGGCAAAATAGCTTAAGCTGTCGCCCGGTACGGCGTCCGAAGGCAAGCTGATATTTAGCGTTGCCACGCCATCGCGAAGGTTAAGATCAGAATCGCTAACTTCAGTGTCGTTGCAGTATAGGGTGAACACACCGGGATCACTCTCGCGATCAAAATAATTGTCAACGGCATCCGTTTCAAACTGAATACGAAAACGATGCCGATTAAGGGGACGTTCGTTCAAGCGTGGCCTTCGATGCCGCTTGAAAAGTCGAAAGAATTCCGGACGTTCTTTGCCGATGTATGCTTCCTTTTTTCCGACTCCCTTTGGTTTGAAGGGATTACTGAGGTCTTTACCGGTGATGAATAAGGCCGCCAGCGAAGGCGATTTTCTGATTATGTTGTTCAGGACCTCCTTTAGCGGTTTGGAATCCGAAAGCTTGTTTTCGAGCGCTAAGCGTCTGCGGCGGTCACGAAGCTCCCTAAGTTTTGAGTCGTTTCGGATGATCTCTTCCAGTCGGCGCTCAATTGCTATGTAAAGTTCGCCGCGACGTGTGCGGTCGCGGCTGGTCATAAACAGCTTTTCGCGCGCGCGCTTCGACACTTTGCTTGCATCAACTATTACAAGAATGGAGTCATCAAGATAGCCCATATTCACCTTCCGGCGCGAATAGAAATCCTTCGAAATCGTATGGTGCGTTTGTCCATTTATGGTAAAGATAAGTCCTTCATTCCGTCGATAAGACTCATCGCGCCCCTTCTTGAACGCGTATATCATAAGACTCATGGATTCGCCCAGTACTTTCATCTGATACGGCACGGGGAAGCCACTTTCTACGTTATCTCTTTTGTCTTCTTCGAGTCGAACATGAAGTCCATGCATAGTTGACTCTGGATGATCCCCTGCGTAATCCCGGAATTCGTAAAAGCGGACTGGCAAGCCAGGGCGCGGTAGCAACAAAGAAATAACGTAATACAATCGCTGGGTTATCAGCGGTTTCAAACCGGTCATCTCATATTCAAACATCTTAATTACAGTGCCCCATTCCAGGCGCGGCGCACGAGGAGCTTCAGCATAGCCGTGCGGCAAAACCAAGGATTCGGCTGCAAAAGTAAGAACCTCTCCATTTGGTGCTAGATACTTGTATATAGAATGGCTTTCGCCGTCTGCGGGATCCTGGCGGCGGACAACTGTGAATCCCCAGAACGAAGACGTTGGGTCATTGCCATTTGCGATTTTCGGATAGCGTCGCGAGATAACGAGCTGCAAATTGTGTTCGCCGCCACAAAACGGAAGAGCGCCGCTACCACCCATGTTGAACTCGCCTTGCACAAACGGAATGCGAAGTTTGTTCGATTCGGACAAGGAAAGTATAGTCTCAGGCATGCTTCGAGGAGTCTGCCCTTCACCGTGATCAAACACCGTATAGTTAGGCTTGCTCTTGCTGCCTGTAGCAACCAAACCAATGTTGCGGGCGAGCTTTGTGCGATTCGCCGCCCCAATATTTGCTAGGTTACCATTTCGGATGTCAAAAAATCTTTCTAGCGCTTCGTCGATTGACTGTGGCGCATCATATCCTTCGACCGCGATTCCACGTCCAAGACATTCACGCATCAGCACCGCATCGATTGAATTAACCAACTTCTCAACCATCGCGCCTGCCGGTTGCCCCTGCTGACTACCAATCTGACCAAAGTTGTTCTCTTTGTCGCCATAAGGTCGCCAGACGGACTCGTCAGACCAATATCCGTAATGCTTTAGGAGTCTAATTACTGCGTCTTCAGATTCAGAGTTCAGCAAACTGAGACATAGACTCTTGTTTTCGCGCGACATATCATCACTCGTATAGGTTTCATGGTGAAATTAACCTATCGCGGGAGTATCCGCGGTCCGCCAGATTTTATCTGGTCGCGGCGCAATAATCAATATCCGAAGCCTATTACTGCATGGGTCGTACATTTTCGTTTGGGCAATTCCGACTGAGCGCCATTATCACATCCAAGCACCAAGGCGTCGTCATGCTAGCTGACCCGCCTGTCCGCAGTGTTCAAGTCACCACTAATCGAGCCTACACCACCCCATCGGTATACTCATCATCCACCAGCCGCAGAATCCCCAGCGGATTCCCGTCTTGCAGCGCCGGCGGCAGCAGCGCGTCCGGCACATTCTGGAAGGCGATAGGGCGCATGAAGCGGTAAATCGCGTTCATGCCCACGGAAGTCGTGCCCGGCGCGGTCGTGGCGGGATAGGGTCCCCCGTGCTGCATGGCGTGCACGACAGCGACGCCAGTGGGGAAGCCGTTCCAGATCACGCGGCCGGCCTTCTCGCGCAGCTGATGCAGCAGCTCGCCGATATCCGCCAGCTCGCTGTCTTCGGCGTGCACGGTTGTGGTCAAATTGCCCTCAAGGGCGTCGACCGTCGCGCGCAGATCGTCGCGGTCGTCGCAGAGCACGAAGAGCGTAACCGGCCCAAAGTGCTCGACTTGCAGGCGGTCATCGGCGCGGATGGCTGACGCGCTAGTCTGCATGACGGTATTGCTGTAGCAGAAGGCGTCGGCGGCGGCGCTGGCTTCGGCGCCAGTCAAGACATCAATCTGCGGATTCGCCGATGTCCGGCTGACCGCGGCATTCAAACCGCTCGCGACCGCCTCGTTGAGCAAGACGCCCTCGGGCGCTGCAGCCATCTGTTCGGTCACGGAAGCGATGAATTCGCGCGAGGCGCCGCTGTCCTCCAGCAGGATCAAGCCGGGATTGGTGCAGAATTGCCCCGTTCCCATTGTCACAGAGCCGACCAGACCCTCGGCGATGTCGTCTGTGCGTTCGGCCAGAGCGGCCTGGGTGATGACGACCGGATTGACGCTGCCCATCTCGGCGTAAACGGGGATAGGACGGGCACGGCGCGCGGCGATATCGTGGATGGCGCGGCCGCCGCGCAAGCTGCCTGTGAAACCGACCGCTTCAATGCCATCATGCTCCGCCAGCCATCCGCCGACATCTATGCCGCTGCCTTGGAGCATAGAGAAGGTTCCCGCGGGAAAGCCCTGCATTTCGACTGCCGCGGAAATCGCCTGCGCGAAGAGCTCGGAAGTAGCCGGATGGCCCGGGTGCGCCTTGACGACGATGGGGCAGCCGGCCGCCAAAGCCGAGGCGCTGTCCCCACCGGCGACGGCGAATGCGAAGGGGAAGTTGCTGGCGGCAAAAATCGCCACCGGCCCCAGCGGGAATTGCATCTGCTTGATGGCGGGCTGGCCGGGACCTTCGCTATTAAGGATGGCGCGTACATAAGCGCCATCGCGCAGCAAAGCCGCGAATGAGCGGATTTGCCCGGTCGTGCGCCCGCGTTCGCCGGTCAAGCGCGGCAAGCCCAGCCCGGTCTCGCGGTCGGCTGTGTGCAGCAGATCGTCGCCCAGCGCTTCAATCTGCGCGGCGACTTCGTCGAGGAAATCAGCGATCTTGCTCGAGGGATAACGGCGGATCTGCGCGAAGGCGACGACAGCGGCGGCGACGGCGCGGTCAACTTCGCCACGGGTGGCGTTGTGGAAAGGCAGGTCGCCGGCCGTCTTGTTGCGCGGATCGACGCTGAAAAAGGTATCGGCGCCCTTTGCGGATGTAGCGCCGGCGATATAGTTGCGGCCAGTCAGTTGCATGGATTGATCTCCTATCTGTTTCCGGGCGACCCATCGGCCCGCCCCTACAATTGTCAGGTCATAGAAACGCGCAGTTCAAGCCGGTCCACTATAGCAAAGAAGGCGGGCAAATCACATTCGTCGAAGGGCGGGGTCGGGCGGCGCACATAGGCGCAACTGATGGCGCCGTAGCGTTTCATCAACTGCTTGCGCATGTGCAGCGAGTATTCATGGCCCCTGCCTGAGACCGCTCTGATCAAGGGATCGCCGTCGCTGATGATTTTGGCGACCGCGTCAGTTTCGCCCCCCGTCCACTTGCCCCAGGCGGCCAGGAATATCTCATTAAAGCCGACGCCGGGGATCAAGCCGCCAGCGCCGCTGCGCAATTCGTCGAGCGCGGTGATGCCGCCGCCGCCGCCGAACATAAGTGTGCCGCCCTCCAGCAAGGGCGCAAGCGCTCTCATCTTGGCCGCCGAGCCGGGACCTTCGATCTTGAAGTATTTCACGGCAGGCGCTTGATCGGCGATCTCGGCCAGGGCTTCCGCGGGCAGCTCCGTGTGGGCATACATCGGAATATGCGGCGCTTGCTGAATGATGATCGGCACATCGCTGGCGCGGCCAAAGTCGATGTAGAAGTCGACTAGAGCCTGGACGCCATTGTCCATGGTCGCTGGCGGCAGCGTCATCAGGGCGGCCGGTCGATATGGCGCCAGCTGCCGCGCTTGCTTTATAGCCGCTTCGAGGCTCGCAGGCGCGATGCCTATGATGAGCGGCAGCGCGTTGGTCAGTTCGCCGGCGACAATCTCGACATTCCGCAAGCGCTCGCCGTCGGTCATTTTGTAGGCTTCGCTGGCGAAACCGTTGATGCCGATGGAGTGGGCGCCGCCGTCAACTTCGAAGCGCACGATATTGCGCAAGCCGTTCGCGTCGATGTCGCCGCTTTCGTCAAAGGGCGTGAATAGAATCGGGGCGATGCCTTCGAGCATGATGCCCTCCCTCAACTGTGGCCAGGGTCTGCGAACGCGGCTGATTGACAAGGCGGAGACTATCATATATGTTTAGCTCGCTTGCTGCAACGCGTGTCACGGCTGATTATTGCAGCCTGCGGAAGGACAAAAATGCGACTGTATATCACCGGCGGCACCGGACTGGTCGGCAGCAATATCATCCGCCTTGCCCGGCAGCGCGACGACATCGAAATCATCGCCTCGCAATACGGTCCCGAGCCGGGGTGGGATGTCGACTACCAGCTTGACCCGCTGGATATGTCGGATACCGACGCGGTGCGAGCGTCGATACTGCGTCATCAGCCCGATGTAGTGATTCACTGCGCCGCCATGCTTGACCATGTGTATATGACCGCCAACCGGGCAATCGCCTGGCGCGCCACCGTCGAGGGCAATCTGGCCTTCGCCCGCGGCTGCGCCGAGATCGGCGCGCGCTACGTCTTCGTGTCGTCGGACTGGGTCTTCGACGGGCAGGAGCCGCTGGTCACAGAAGACTCGCCGCCTAATCCGGTGAATTACTACGGCTTCATGAAAGCGGTCTGCGAGCGCGACATCATGGGCATGCCCGGCTTGAGCTATGGCATCGGGCGCATGGCGGGAATTTACGGCTTGAACTACGCCATTCCTGAACTCTTGATGAAAGACAATCACCTGGGATTCCCCATCACCAACTACATCATCGACCGGCTTTCGCAGGGCCTGATCGCTGAAGTCTGGACCGGTCCCAAGGTCAACGACATGGCGCACGCTTCGCTGGCGTCGGACGGCGCGGAGATGCTGCTGCGACTGGCGGCGCACGACGGCAACGGCATCTTTCATTGTTGGGGCAGCGAAGCGGCCAGCCGCTTGCAACTGGCGCATCACGTGGCCGATGTCTTCGACTTCGATCACGCGCTGATCGTGCCCGTGCCGACCGATCCCAGGGTTTTGGAGCATTTCCGCCAAGTGCGCATCCCCTTCCGGACGGTGGCCAACAGCGAAAAGACCTACCGCATTTTGGGCCGCCGGACTTATGATGTGGTGGACGGGCTGCGCCGATTCAAAGCAGAATTGGAAGCCTTCCAAGCCGGCTAATATCTGACGACGAACGAACATCTGACGGAGACGACAAGCGAATGAAAGCACTGACTTTGACAGCCGACTGGGCGCCAAAACCCGGCTACGACTTGACCGAGAGCGAGAGCGAGCTGCGCCGCCCGCGCAACGCCAATATGACCTGGAAGCATCCGACGCTCACACTGGGCGATGTGCCCGACCCCAGCCTGAAGCCGGATCAGGCGCTGCTGGCGGTCGCGGCCGTGGGCATCTGCGGCTCCGACATGCATATGTATGAAGCGGGCGAAGATGGCTACATGGTTTACCCCGGCCTGGTGCATACGCCCAACATCATCGGTCATGAGTATGCCGGGCGCATCGTCGAAGTTGGCAAGGAGGTGAAGGGCCTGGAAGTCGGCGATTTGGTGGCGGTCGAAGAGATTCAATGGTGCGGCGAATGCCTGGCCTGCCGCAAGGGCTTCGTCAATCATTGTCTCGATATCGAAGAAACCGGCTTCACCATTCCCGGCGCCATGGCCCAGTACCTGCCGGTCCGCGCCAAGTACTGCTGGAAGCTGGACGAGATCGCCGAGCGCTACGGTGAAGAAGAAGCGCTGGTCATGGGCGCCATGGTCGAGCCGACCGGCGTCTCGTATCAGGGCTTGTTCAACCGCCTGCATAATTGGCAGCCTGGCAACAATGTCGTGATCTTCGGCGCGGGACCGATCGGCTTGGCGGCCCAGGCCCTGGTCATCGCCGCCGGCGCAGGGCAGGTCATCGTCTTTGACCCCTCAATCAGCAGGCGTGACACGGCCATGAACATGGGCGCCTCAGCCGCTTTCGATCCCATCGGCCTGGACCTGGACGCGGCTGTCATGGAGCAGACGCTGGGGCGAGGTGTGGACTACGTGGTGGAATGCGCCGGTTTCGCCGACCAGACCATTGAGCGGCTCGACCGTTGCCTGGCGGTGAATTCGTCGATCATCGACATCGGCATGGGCGAGGCCAACCCCACCATGCCCATCGTGGCCTACAAGCGCATGGGCGTTCAATATGCCGGCTCGTTGGGCCATGCCGGCGGACCCTTCCAGCACGTAATCAGTATGATGGCGGCCGGCCGCATCGACATGCGCAAAATGGTCAGCGCGCGCTTGCCGCTGGATGATGCGATTGCGGCCTTCAAGCGCCTGGAGAGCCGCGAAGACGCCAAGATCATCTTGCAGCCGAATTAGGCTTTAGCCAAAGAAAACTCAAAGAAACTAGCGGGATTGACTTGTGGGTGACTGGATTCTAATTCTGGGCGGGCTGGCGTTTTGGCTGCTGGCCGGGCTCTGCGTCTTCCGGCGCGATATCGTCTGGCGGCTGTATTCGCTGGAGCCGCGCTGGCGCAAAGACAACCCCGAGCGCACCGAAGCCTGGGACGAAAAGACGCAACGCTCGGCGCTGATATTTGTGCTGCTGGGTATGGTGTTCGTGGCGCTGGGATTGCTGATATAGCGGGCGACTCAATGTTTGCATCGCCGATCGCTCCTCCAAATCGTATCGTACTGCGCTAAGCCTCTACCTCCCCAAAATTGTGATACATGCGCACAGCCGCTTCCAGCGACTTGACGAAGGTGTCGATCTTCAAATATTCGTTGGGCGAGTGTATGCCTTCGCCGTCGCCGTAGCCGAACCCCGTGATGGGCAGGCCGATCAGCCGATTGAAGACACCGAGTATAGGGATGGAGCCGCCCGTGCGGACCAGTTGGGCGCGGCTGCCGACGGTCGCTTCAATGGCGGACTGCACCGCTTCCAGCCAGGGACCGTCGGTCACCAGTTGGAAATACCAGGCTTCTTCGCCGATATTGCAGGTCACGTCGACGGTATCGCTGGCGAAACTCTCGATGTGCCGCTTGAGCAATTGTGACACCACGCGCGGGTCTTGATCCGGCGCCAGGCGCATGGTGATTTTGATGCCGGCTTCGGCCGGGATGATGGTTTTATTGCCGGCGCCTTGATAGCCGCCCCACATGCCGTTGACGTCCAGTGTGGGATAGACCGTGGCGCGCTCGGATGCCGGCGCGATGCCACCGCCCCAGAATTGCTCTACGCCGGCGCCCTCCTTTAGCGAGTCTTCCTGAAATCCGGCGGCGATACGCGCTTTCTCGGCGGCGCTGACTTCTACCAGGCTGTCGTAGTAACCTGGCAACTGGACGCGTCCTTCGTCATCATGCAAGGAGCCGATGATCTTTCCGGCCACATGCAGCGGATTCTGCACAAGGCCGCCGTACAGACCGGAGTGGATATCGGCGCTTGGTCCCGTCACGCGTACTTCGGCGCTGACAATGCCGCGCCCGGCGTAGGTGAACTGCGGGTCATCGGGCTTGAGGTTGCCGTCGCAATTCAGCAGCGCGTCAGCTTGCAGGCGCTCTTTATTGGCTTCGACGAAGGCTTCAATGCTGGGCGAGCCGGATTCTTCCTCGCCCTCGAACATAATCTTGATGTTGACGGGCAGCGCGCCGTTAGCCCGCAGCAGCGCTTCAAAGGTCTTCAGGTTGCCCCAAACGCCAGCCTTGTTGTCGCTGGCGCCGCGCGCGTACATATTGCCATCGCGGATCTCGCCCTCGAAGGGTTGCGAGAGCCACAGCGGCAGCGGGTCCACCGGCTGCACATCGTAGTGGGCGTAGACCAGAATAGTGAGTTTATCGGGGCCGGCTTTGAGCCATTCGCCATAAACCACGGGCAGGCCAGCGGTTTCGATAGCTTCGCAATTGTCGAAGCCCAAGGCCTCGAGCTGCCCGACGATCCAATCGGCGCAAGCTTTTACGTCATCTGCGTAGGCGGGATCCGTGCTGATGGAGGGGAAGCGCAGCAATTCCTTGTAGTCCTCCATCATTTTGTCCTGCGTCTCATGCAGGTAGTCGATCGCGTTTTGAATGGCGTCGGACATCGTACAGTGTCTCCCTCAATAGAATCCAATGCCCATCATCATACCGCAAAGCCGCCGACATTTCCGCGTCCAGGATGAAGGGGACAGGGCAATTGCATTAAAATGATAGCGGCTGAAAAGGTGGGAATCTAAACTGAAAATCAACTACAGAGGGCGCAGAGAGCACAGAGAAAACAAAAAATATGTGTTCATGTATTATTTGAACTGTGATTTGTGGTGACAAATCACGTTTCGCTAGTGACTGTTGCCTATTCCAGGCCGCAGATTTAGTAGAATAGTCGTCTAAACTCCTAAAACTCTGTGTCCTCTGCGCTCTCAATGTTGAAAATATTTGATGCAATTGCCCTGATGAAGGGGAGTGCTAAGCTATGCTGACTTTTGGAAGTCGCATAGCATAGAAAGATATCTGCGCCCTCTGTGTTTCTTTATTATGAAACCCGCCCAACCTCCACTTGCATTCACGTCGAAAACCGCAGGGGCGCGCCTTGGTTCACCCACCCGGACACAGCTTAGGGTCTCATATTTTGGGTCAGCCAAGTCGAAATTAGTGAGCGACTGTGGTGAAAAACAATTCGATTCCCCTGAATAAGAGAGGGGCTGCAAAACCTGTGCATGAAGGCTAATCCGCCGTCCTCACCATAGCCGAGTCGCGGCTGATCGCGCCGCCGCTGCCGGTGAAGGCTTCCATCTTCACTTCGTACTCGGCGCCGGCGCTCAAGCCAGTGAAGCGGTGAGCGCGCTCTTCATAACTCTGCTTGAAGATGTACTCGGTGCGGTCGCCGCGCAGCTCCAGGAAGTATTGCACATCGACGACCGGGATATTGTTCCAGCTCACGGTGAAACCGTCCTGGCTTACCTCGCTGATGGATATTCTCACTTCGCGTTTGGACGCCGTGTCCGGCGTGTTTGATGGAACAGGCGTGTCCGGCGGCGGCACGGGAGTATTCGACGGGAGAGGCGTGTTTGATGGCGGAGGCGTATTAGACGGCGGGATTGGCGTATGGGTCGGCGATGGCAGCGGCGTGTTCGATGGGACAGGCGTATCGCTTGGGAGCGGCGTGGGCGTGGGCGTGTCGGTGGGGATGGGCGTTGGCGTATCTGTCGCCGTTGGACTTGGACTTGGCGTAGAGCTTGACGTTGGCGTGTTGCTGGGAATTGGCGTGTTAGATGGTACAGGCGTGTCCGAAGGGACAGGGGTATCGGACGGCACGGGTGTGTTGCTGGGCGGAACGGGCGTGTCGGTCGGCGTCGGCGTATTCGTTGGCAGCGGCGTGTTGGTCGGTAGCGGCGTGTTTGACGGGATAGGCGTGTCGCTCGGAATAGGCGTATCTGACGGCGGACCATCGCTCAAGGTACGGCCGCTCACGCGCCGGACAAGGTCGCCGCCGCTTTGCCGATGGGCGAATATCTCGGCTGTGTAGCTGCTGTCCGGGCGTAGCCCGCCAAAGGTTTGCGAGCCCGGGTCATCGGCGACGCGGACTTCAAAGACGCCGCTGCCGCTGAATGTCAGCGTATAAGCGACAGCATCCGGCGCGGCGTTCCATTGCACGGTAATGTGGTCTTTGGATACCGCGCTGAATATCATGGCGAACTCGCCATCGTTCAACTGCGCCCTCCGGAACGCCGGCGTGTTGCTTGGAACAGGCGTGTCGGATGGGACAGGCGTCTCCGTTGGACTTGGCGTCAGACTCGGCGTGTAGGTCAAGGTCGGCGTGGGCGTATCTGTGAGAGTTGGCGTGGGACTGGGCGTATCTGTCGATGTATGTGTATCGGTCGGCGTGGGTGTATCGGTCGGCGTGGGCGTATCGCTGGGCGTGTAGCTCGGAGTTGGCGAATCCGCCGGCAAGCCCAGTGTGGTGAAGCTGCCGCGGAGCGTGCCGGCCGTTTCCACCGTCGGCTGACCGTCCGCAAAGACAATCCGATCCCAGCGGACTTCGACGTTGTATGTCTCACCCGCTTCCAGGTCGGTCGCCGTCGCCGAATTGCCCCTGCTGTACAAGACAAAGCTGTCGCCAGTGCCGGAGCTCGGCTCAAGGAAGACGTAATAATCGTTGCCGTTTCCCGTGGGACCGTCCCAGGTTATGGTGGCGCTGCTCTCGCTGATGTCGCTGATAAGCAGGTTTTCCAGCGTGCCCGACGAGTCGGACTGGGGCAGGCGCGGACTGAACAAGCCCGACTGTTCGCCGCGCAAGCCACCGGACGAGCGCTTCGTGCGCAAATAAAATAATACAGATTTTGGCGGCGGATCGCCTGTTAGCCCATAGTGACGGAACCACATATTGATACCGGTATTCGCCGGCAAGCCCGTGATGGTATAGGACGGGTTGCCCGTGACGAAGATCGCGCCGGGCGGGAAGCTGCTGGCAGGATCGCCGTTGTTCACGGCAAGAATCACATCGGGGTTGTAGAGATCGTTAAATATGTAGACGCGGGATTTGACCGGGCGGTCCCAAGACATGGTGAAACCGTTGTCGGTTATATCGCTGACGCTGAAACTTGACAAGCCCTCAACAGAGGGGGGAGCGGGAGGAGCCGGCGGGAGCGGAGTGGGAGGAGGCGGCAGCGTCTGGAAATCCATGACGCCCCTGGCGACCAGTTCAGCGGCGCCAATAGCGGTTTGCCCGTAAACATGTATAGAGGCGCGGTATTGACTTCCCGAACCCAAATTCGTGAATCGAAAATTTCTGACGCTGGGATCGGTGATGAGCTTGGTATGGCCGTCACCTTGGGACACAACCTTCACCTCAAGCCACCAAAAATTAGCGCCCGGCGCGTCCCAACTGAGGTCGACGCTGGTGCGGGTGATATTGCTGGTGGATAAGCCATGCGTCGGCACGGGCGTAGCCGCGGGCGCGGTCTGGCTCTGCGTAGTGAATTCTTTGACGCGCCTCACGGTCTCTCGAATTGTGTCATACATTCTTTCGGACAAAGAGAACAGAATGCGATATTGCGTTCCCGCCTTCAGGTTCGTGAATCGGTGATGCCTGTCGTTGCGATCGAAGATGGAAATATTATAGTGATACAGCCACTGGTTCGGCGTCCTAGTTGTATCAAGTTTTTCAATGGTCAAGGAAACCTTATAGAAATCGGAACTCGGCATAATCCATCGGAGGTCGGCGCTGTTTGAAGTGATGTTGCTGACGGTAACGCTATTCGCGGGCCAGGGCGTCGGCGTTATGGTTGGCACTGGCGTTCGCGTTGGTTTCGGCGTTGCCGAGCTGTTCGCGGGCAGGGTGCGGAAGTTCAATTCAATGTGGCCAAGTCGATTTTGTCGATTGCCAGCGCTGTACTTCTCGACCCTTATCCGAAAGCTCATGTCTCTCTGGGTAGACAGCAAATAAAAAGGCCGGCTCGTTAAGCTCGTCCATGACGTTTGCCACTCGAGGTCGATATTATCAAATACACGGACGCGATAGATGTAACCGGTCGCGTCAACGTCATCCCATTCGAAATACACGGCTCTATGCGTGTTATCGTAAATGCGCAGGTTCGACAAGCCGCCGCCAGTGCCCTGCGCCTGCGCCGCGCCGAAAAGCGCCAAGAAGAATACGAGGGAAATGAAGAGCTTAAGAGGGAAGAGCCGCTGGAGGGCAGACGGCATGACGAATCTTTATGAACACGGTATGAGATAAGCCAAGTCTAGGTTCTGTTGATATTTAGCATTGGCATTTTCATAAATGTGTAAAATAGTCTTATGACAAGCATAAGACTAGCTGACGAACAGTGGACGAAAATTCGGGATTTCCTGAAGCAAGACCCAAATGTTTATTTGGGTAACGAGGCCAATTGCCGCCTGTTCGTTGAAGCGGTGATATGGATATGTCGCAGCGGCGCGCAGTGGCGTTTGCTCCCAAGCGAATACGGCAAATGGAATTCGGTTTACAAACGCTATGCCGGCTGGTGCGAGAATGGCGTTTGGGAACGGATGATGGCAGCCTTCGCCGATGACCCGGATATGGAAAATGGGATAATCGACAGCACGATTGTACGTGCTCACCCCTGTGCCGCCGGCGCCCAAAAAAAGTGAGGAGCAAGCCTTGGGGCGCAGTCGCGGGGGTTTCAGCAGCAAGATACATGCCGCGGTTGATGCTTTGGGCAATCCCTTGCGCTTCCGCTTGAGTCCTGGCCAGGCTCACGACATCAATCAGGCCAAGGAGTTGGTGGAAGGCTTTGCCTTTCAGCGAGTTATCGCGGATCGGGGCTATGCCTCTCAAGAATTTGTGGACAGCTTGCTTGAAAGAGGCATAGAAGTGGTGATTCCACCGCATCCGCGTGCCAAAGAGCAGCGAGAATACGATAGATGGCTCTATCGCGAGCGGCATCTGGTGGAATGTTTCATCAACAAAATCAAACATTTTCGCCGTGTCTTTTCTCGATTCGAGAAACTCGATTCATCTTATCTTGGTTTTCTGCACCTTGTCGGTACACTCATATGGTTACGATAGAATGTCAACAGAACCTAACCTATCCAAAAGCCCGTTGTCAAATTTCCTTGCCTTGCCAACAGGGCGATTGCCCTGCTGCCCACAAGGCTTAACCGTTCCGATAGAACTGTAATGTAAGTTAAAATGATGAGTGACGAGCAGTTACGGATTGGCAAGGGGATATGTCCAAACAACGCAACATACTGGTAGTTGATGACGAACGGACGATTCGAGAAGTCCTGCGGCGTTACCTGGAATTGGAGGGATACGCGGTCACCGAAGCGGAAACCGGACCCCAGGCGCTGTCGATCTTGCAGGACAGTCAGCCCGACCTGATCGTGCTGGATATCATGCTGCCGGGGGTCGACGGCTTCGCGATTACGCGGCGTCTGCGCGGCAACAACGACTATAATCCGCTGAGCACTCACGGCGATATTCCCATCATTCTGTTGACAGCGCGCTCGAATGAGGTCGATCGAGTGGCGGGCCTGGAGCTGGGCGCTGACGATTATGTGACCAAGCCCTTCAGCCCGCGCGAGCTGGTCGCCCGTGTAAAAGGCATCTTGCGCCGCGCCAGCCCGCCCGAGATTGAGAGCGAGCAGCCGCTGGAATTTGCCGGATTGTCGCTCGACCCGCGCAGCCGTTCCGTGACCGTTGAGGGCAAGAGCGTATCGCTGACGGCGAAAGAATTCGACCTGCTTTGGTTTCTGCTGCGGCATCCGAGCCAGGTTTTCACGCGAGAGCAATTGCTGCGGCATGTATGGGGCTACGAATTCGACGGCTATGAGAGCACCGTAACGGTACACGTCCGCCGCTTGCGGGAAAAGCTGGAGCCGAACCCGAGCAAGCCGAATTATGTGCAGACGGTCTGGGGCGTCGGCTACAAGTTCGAGGCGCCGGCTGAGGAGTAGAGAGGTCAAACCCGATGATGCGCCTGAATGAACGACTGTCACATAATCCTCTGATCATATTCCTCATTGTGATGATGATTCCCATCGCCGGCGCCTTGTTCAGCGAGCTGGTCATGTTTGACTTGCCCGGGGGCGAAGTGCAGCAGTTGGTGGCATTCATGACGATGACGGGCTTAATGAGCTCGCTGCTGTCTTTCGCCATTTATCGGCTGGGCATTCTGGAGTGGTTTCGCAGTCTGCGCTGGGCCATCTGGATGGTCATCGCCTTGCTGGTGCTGATGATCTTCCTCAACGTCTGGGTGATCGCGCGCTTCACCTTCATCCAGGCGCACTACCTCACACTGACCTCGGTCTTGCTGGTATTCGCCGGACTGTCAGCGCTGACCATCGGCTTCTTCGCGTCCAAGACCATGACCGACCGTTTGAGCAAGCTGCATGAAGCGACGCAAGCCCTGGCGCGGCGCGATTTCGCCGTACGGCTAAAGATCTCGGGCAATGACGAAATCGCCCAATTGGCCGATACCTTCAACGGGATGGCGCAGAACCTGCAGGAGGTCGAAGAACAGAAGCGACAGCTGGAACAGACGCGGCGCGATCTGACCGCCTGGGTGTCGCATGATCTGCGGACGCCGCTGGCGTCGATACGGGTCATGATCGAAGCCATGCTGGACGGCGTGGTTGACGATGAAGAGACCGTGCAGCGCTACCTGGACAACAGCCGCGCCGAAGTCGAGCATCTCAGCCATTTGATCGACGACCTGTTCGAATTAGCGCAGCTTGATGTCGGGCATCTCAAGCTGAACTTGCAGCAGGCCTCAATCCGCGATTTGATCTCCGATACGCTGGGCAGCATGGCGGCAAAGGCCGATCAACACAGCATCACGCTCAAGGGCAAGGTATCGGACGATGTCGATATGATCCTGATGGCGCCGGACAAAATCCAGCGCGTGTTGACGAACCTGGTCGATAACGCCATCAAGTACGCCGAGAGCGGCAGGAGCGTCACCTTACGCGCCTGGCGCAGCGGCGACGATGTCCGCATCGACATCCACAACAGCGGTTCCTTCATCCCGCAAGACGTTCTGCCGCGATTGTTCGAGAGCTTTTACCGCGGCGAAGGCTCGCGAGTGCGCGACGACGACGGCGCGCGCGGGACGGGCTTGGGCTTGGCGATCGCGCGCGGCTTCATCGAGGCGCATGACGGGCGCATCTGGGCCACCAGCGTCGAATCCGAAGGCACGACTTTCAGTTTCACTCTGCCGCAATAATCAGCATACGCAGCGCATTCCCCGCTGAACAATTCCCGCACAAGCGATATAATCCCGTCCATTGTTCTGGCACAACCACGAAGAACGGGGAGTAGAATCATGGATTTGGGACTCAAAGGAAAGGTCGCTTTGGTCGCCGCATCAAGCAAAGGTTTGGGATATGGCGTTGCCAAGGCGCTGGCCGCGGAGGGCGCGAAAGTCTCGCTCTGCAGCCGCAGCGCAGACGCTGTCGCCGCGGCCGCGCAATCACTGGCCGATGACTATGGCGCGGATACCCTGGCTTCCGCTTGTGATGTACGCCAGTTGAGCGATATTCAGTCTTGGGTCGACAAGACCGTCGCCGCCTGGGGCAAGATCGACTGCCTGCTGGTGAATGCCGGCGGCCCGCCCGCCAAAACCGTCAAGGAGCTCAGTGAGGAAGAGTGGCAAGCGGCCTTTGAATTGACGCTTCTGAGCAGCGTCCGCATGATCAGCTGCGCCCTGCCGCACATGAATGAAGGCGGTTCAATCTTGACGGTGACGTCCGGCTCCGTGCGGGAGCCCATCCCGCGCCTGGCGCTGTCCACGGTGATGCGCGCTGGCGTGGCCGGTCTGGTCAAGACGCTGGCCGACGAACTGGCGGGCGATGGCATTCGCGTCAACAACCTGGTGCCGGGGCGCATCGACACCGACCGCGTGGCGCAGCTTGACGCCAATACTTCGGCGAAGCTGGGCATCAGCATGGAAGAAGTTCAAAAGCGCAGTCTGGCCGGCATCCCGCTAGGTCGCTATGGCACGATCGACGACTTCGGCGCGGCCGGCGCCTTTCTGCTCTCGCCGGCGGCCAGCTATATCACCGGCGCCACATTGCGCGTAGACGGTGGCGCGGCGCGGGCGATCTAGCGCTTGCGGCTAGCTGCCGCGGCCGAAGCCCATGGGCCGATAAGGCACATCCAGGTGTTCAATGAGCGCGGCGAGCATGCGACTGTTTTCAGCGACTGCCTGGCGAAGCAGCAAGAGTTCTTCACGGTTGGCGGCGATGCCTTCGCTGTTAGCGGAGATGCCTTCGCTGTTGGCTTGCACTGCTTCTTCCAGTCGCTCAATCTGCTCGCCCAAGCCGTTCATGCTATCAAAGACACGGTCCTGGGCGCGGCGTGTTGTCTGGTATTCGCCTTCAATCCGTTCGAGCCGAATGTCATCTGTCAGCATAGACGTCGCTTTCGCTCATCTTAATCGCTTACGTCTACTGTAGCATGGGCGACTGTGGCGGGCAAGTTGGCGCAGACGGCGACGCCATGACCGATGATGCGGCCGCAGCGCCTAGTCTCAGCAAAGGGGGACCAATGACCGCCTATCAGAGCTTGGCGGCGCATATCGCCGAGTACAACGACCTGCTCAATATCTTGAACACGCTCAAGTGGGACATGCGCACTCAGATGCCGGCGGGCGGCGCGGCGACGCGCGGCGCCCAACTGGCGACGCTGACGAAACTGGCCAAGGATATCTTCGTCAGCGACAAGACCGCGCGCCTGCTGGACGCGGCCGAAGCGGAAATGGCCGGGGCGGATGCCGATGCTTATGCGACGCGCGCCCTGCAACAGACCCGCGATGCCTACGAACTCCAGAAGCGCATTCCGGCTGAGCTGGTAGGCCGGCTGGCGGAGCTGGGCCCGGAATCGGAAGCGGTATGGGCGAGCGCCAAAGACGCGGACGACTTCGCCAGCTTCCAGCCCTATCTGGAGCGGATGCTGGACATCAACATTGAATTGGCCGAGGCCATCGGCTACGAGGAGCATCCCTTTGACGCGCTGATCCAGCAATTCGAGCCGGGCATAACCGCCGCGCGGCTCAAAGGCATATTCGGCCAGCTCAAGGACGGATTGCTGCCCATGCTGGGGCGGATCGTTGATAATGACGCGCCCTTGCCGGTTGACTTGTGGGCGGCGGAATACGATGTCGACGGGCAGAAAGCGCTCTGTTATGAGATGGCGGAGCTGATCGGCTTCGACTTTGAGCGCGGCCGGCTGGATAGCGCGCCGCACCCCTTCGAGATTTCCTTCACGCGCAACGATGTGCGCATCACCACCCGTTACGACGCCAACTACCTGCCCATGTCAATTTTCGCGGCCCTGCACGAAGCCGGACACGGCTTGTACGAGCAGAATATCGCGCCCGAGCTAACCCGCAGCGCGCTGACGACCGACTTCATCGGGCAGTATGCGGTCGGCGGCGCAAGTTACGGGGCCCACGAATTCTCCTCGCGGATGTGGGAAAATCAGATCGGCCGCAGCCGCGAATTCTGGCAGCTGCACTTCGGCCGGCTGCAAGCGCGATTCCCCGATCAACTGGCGGGCGCCGATGCCGAGCTCTTCTATCGCGCAGTCAACCGCGTGCGCCCCAGCTTGATCCGCGTGGAAGCCGATGAAGTGACCTACAATCTGCATATCATGCTGCGCACGGAAATCGAGATGGCTATGCTGGATGGCGCGGTCACGGTGGCCGAGCTGCCGGAACTCTGGAACGCCAAGATGCAGGAGTATCTGGGTTTGACCCCGCCCGATGATCGGCGCGGCGTACTGCAAGACGTGCATTGGTCGGCCGGTACCTTCGCCAACTTCCCCTGCTATACCATCGGCAATATCATGTCGGCGCAGGTCCTGGCCGCCGCTCATCAGCACATGCCCGAATTGGCTGAGCAACTGGCGCGAGGCGAATATGCAAATCTTCTGGCTTGGCTGACGGAAGCGATCTATCAGCACGGGCGCGCCTACAGCACCGACGAATTGCTGCGCCGCATCTCCGGCCAGGGCTTGAGCGTGGCGTCGCTGCTGGACTATCTTGAGCGCAAATATAGCGATCTCTATCAACTGAATTGAGCGCAAAAGGACAATCCTTATGACCGGGCAACTCCCCTACCAAGACCCGAGCCTTCCGCTGGAAAAGCGCGTGGAAGATCTGCTGGCGCGCATGACCTTGGAAGAAAAAGCGGGCCAGATGTTTCATACGATGGTGATGATCCCGCCCGACGGCGAGTTCGACGTGGATATGGGCGCTTTCGGCCTGGCCTCCATCCGCGAGATGACCGACAAGCATATGACCCACTTCAATCTGGTTGGGTCGGCCGGCGCCAGAGAGACGGCCGCCTGGACCAACAAGCTGCAAGCGCTTACGGCTTCCAAGCGGCTGGGCATTCCAGCGACGATCGCCTCCGACCCGCGCCACAGCTTTTCCGACAACCCGGGCGTGCACATGGCGACCGCGGCTTTCTCGCAGTGGCCCGAAGCGCCCGGGCTGGCGGCCATCGGCGACGACAAGCTGGTGGAAGAATTCGCCGATATCGCCCGCCAGGAGTACCTGGCCGTCGGCTTGCGCTCGGCGTTGCATCCGGTGGCGGATCTGGCGACCGAGCCGCGTTGGGCGCGGGTCAACGGCACCTTCGGCGAGGACAATCAGTTGGCGGCCAAGATGGTCGCGGCCTACATTCGCGGCTTCCAGGGCGCGCAACTGGGCGCGGATAGCGTGGCCTGCATGACCAAACATTTTCCCGGCGGCGGACCGCAACTGGACGGCGAAGATCCGCATTTCGACTACGGCCGCGAGCAGGTCTACCCCGGCGGCCACTTCGATTATCATCTGCCGCCATTTGAAGCGGCCTTTGAAGCCGGAACCGCCACCATCATGCCCTACTACGGCATGCCCATGGGCACGGAGCACGAAGAAGTCGGCTTCGCTTTCAACAAGGGCGTCATCACCGGACTGCTGCGCGAAAAGTACGGCTTTGACGGCGTGGTCTGCACCGACTGGGGTCCATTAACCGACGCCAATATCATGGGCGAGAATTTTCCGGCGCGGGCCTGGGGCGTCGAGCATCTCAGCCTGCCAGAGCGCATCGTGAAGTCGCTGGTCGCGGGCATCGACCAATTCGGCGGGGAAGCCTGCCCGGAGGCGCTGGTCGAGCTGGTGCGCGCGGGCAAGGTCAGCGAGGCGCGGCTGGATATCAGCGTGCGCCGCCTGCTGCGCGACAAGTTCCGGCTGGGCTTGTTCGAGAATCCCTGCGTGAACGAAGACGCCGCCGCGCATATTGCCGGCAACGCCGCATTCCGCGCCGCGGGCGAATTGGCGCAGCGCAAGTCCATCGTCTTGCTGAAGAACGCGGGCATCCTGCCTCTGCGCGGACGGCCAAGGATCTACGTCGAAAATGTGAATGCCGAGGTAGCGGCGCAGTATGGCGAACCGGTCGGCGAGCCCGGCGCGGCAGACGTCGCTATCCTGCGCTTGAAGACGCCTTTTGAACCGCGCAACAGCATATTCCTCGAGTCCTTCTTCCATGCCGGCGATCTGGACTTCAAAGAGCCGGAGAAGAGTCGCCTGCTGGCGATAATGAGTAAAGTACCCACGATCGTCGATATTTATCTGGATCGCCCGGCGGTGATGCCGGAAATCGCCGAGGCCTGCGCCGGGCTGGTCGCCAATTTCGGCGCCAGTGATGCGGCTGTGCTGGATAACATCTTCGGGCGCTTCAAGCCGACGGCCACGCTGCCCTTTGAGCTGCCCTCGTCCATGGAGGCGGTGCGCGCCCAGCACCCCGATGTGCCGCGCGATTCGGCGGATCCGCTCTTCGAGCACGGCTTTGGGCTGAACTACTAAGGCGCAATCGCTGGCAACCTATTGCGGTAGACGTTGCAGGCTCGGCGGATTCGCCGGGCCTTTTTGGTTATTGAACAGCAGCGTCAGTTGTCCCCGTTTAAGAGCGCAGTAAAACCCGCGCGCGAGCAAGAAAATACCCCAAGGGCAAGTCATAATCCAACCAATTTCAACTTTCTTGTTGACAAGCGCAAAAAGGGTGGGTAGACTGTAGCAAGGATATGAGAGCGCTCTCAATATCTTGAAACGCAGTGAGCATTTGTAATCCTCTTTATGCTATGAATACAGGCAACTCACTAGCGAAGATGAAGTAGAGCGCTCCCAGAATCGAGGCTTGGTAGCATGAAACGCTTGACCCTCGAAGAGATTGGACGAATCGCCGGCGTATCGCGCTCAACCGTGTCGCGCGTGATCAACGATCATCCCAATATACGTCCGGCTGTGCGTCAACGCGTCGAAGATGTCATCCGCCAAACCGGCTACCAGCCGAATTCCGCCGCGCGCTCGCTGGCATCACGTCAGTCGCGCGTCTTCGGCCTGGTCATGCCCAGCATCTTGCAATCGGCCTTTGCCGATCCCTATTACCCCCTGGTCATTCAAGCCATCTCTCACGCCTGCAACCAGCACGATTACACGCCGGCGCTCTTCTTATTCCAGACGCCAGAAGAAGAAGAGAAGATGAGCCAGCGCATCGTGGCCAGCGGCTTGATCGACGGCCTAATCATAACGGCTGACACCATCAACAGCACCTTCGTCAGCAAGATACAGCAGTACGACATTCCCTTTGTGCAGATTGGCCGGCCGCCGACCAGCAACGCCGCCTCAATCAGCTATGTCGATGTCGATAACGAGGCGGGCGCTTACCTGGCGGCGAGCCACCTGGTGCAGCTGGGCTACCGGCGCATCGGCCAGTTGGCGACCGCGCATAATACCGCCGGCGCCGACCGTGATGCCGGCTTTCGTCACGCGCTGGGGGACCGCGGGCTGGAGGTCGATGAAGCCCTGGTCAAGGTCAGCGATTTCAGCGAGGCGGGCGGCTACCAGGCCATGCAGGCGCTGCTGGATCAGCAGCCGGAGGCCGTATTCGCGCAGTCGGATGCGATTGCCCTGGGCGCCGTGCGCGCTATTCGCGATCGCGGCCTGCGTGTTCCGGACGACATCGCCGTGGTCGGCTTTGATGATATGCCCTTGGCGGCCAACGCGGATCCGCCGCTGACCACAATCCGTCAGCCGATCAATCGCACCGGCATGTTGGCGGTCGAGACGCTTATCGACATTGTCAAGACGACGCCGGGGCCGGCGAGGCATATTGTTCTGCCTGTGGAGTTAGTCATCCGCGCCAGCAGCGGCGCGGTTAACTAGAACAGACAGCGAAGGCTTCTAGCCAGGAGGTGACATCGGGTTGAGCAAAAACGTCAATCAGCGGCGCGCGGCGGCTAGCCAGCGCCCAAGGCCGGGGAGCGATCCCCCAAATTAGGCAGCATTTCGTATCAAGGCATAAGTTATCGATACAGGAGTAGCACAGCATGAACAAGATTCGTTTTCTCGCAGTAGTTATGGTGGCTCTGCTGTCCATCAGCCTGGTCGGCGCGCAGATGACGCCGCGCGGCGGCACGGTTGTCGTCAGCGATGGAGAGCAGCTTGTCGGCAAGAATTTCAACCCCTTCAGCCCGGATCCGCTGAATTTCACCGACCGCTTCATCTACGAACCGATGTTGATCTTCAATCCAGTTGACGGCGGCGTGGCCACGCCCTGGCTGGCGACCGGCTACGAATACGGTGATGATCTGCAGAGCGTCACCTTCAATATCCGCGAAGGCGTGATGTGGAGCGACGGCGAAGCGCTGGACGCCGGCGATGTCGCGTTCACCTTCAACCTCTTCCTCGACGTCCCCGCGACCGACAAAGCCGCGATCGGCGACTTCCTGGAGAGCGTCGAGATTGTTGACGATTCGACTGTCACGTTCAACCTCAACCGCGTCTACACCCTGGCGCATGAGCTCATCGGCGGCCAGATGATCGTGCCTGAGCACGACTGGGCTGATGTAGAGGACTACGCGCTCTTCACCAACAGCGAACCTGTCGGCACAGGCGCCATGACTGACGTAGCCGACTTTAACGAGCAGTCCTATACCCTCTGCCGCAATGAGAGCTACTGGCGCGTGGACGAAAGCGGCGAGCAATTGCCCTATGTCGACTGCATCCGCCAGGTTCTCTTCCAGGGCAACGATCCCGCCAATTTGGCGCTGATCAACGGCGAGCTGGATTGGGTGGGCAACTTCGTGCCCGATATCGAGCAGACCTTCATCGCCCAGAACCCGGAAAAGCACGGCTACTATTTCTGGCCGGGCGGCGCCACGGTGCAGCTCTACAGCAATACGACCAAGGAGCCCTTCAGCGATGTCAACTTCCGCCGCGCGTTGAGCATGGCGATTGACTACGAAGCGGTCACCAGCATCGGCATGTATGGTTACACCAACCCCGCCAATGCGGTTGGCCTTGGCCCCCGTTACGATACCTGGGTCAGCGCAGACGCGATCGCCTACGCCGATGGCACGGGCCAGACCCGTTACAATCCCGAAGGCGCGATGGCGCTGCTGGATGAATCCGGCTACGTCGACAGCGACGGCGACGGCATCCGCAATATGCCGGGCGGCGACAATATCGACTTCAAAGTTCAGGTTGTGAATGGCTGGACGGACTGGGTCACCAGCGTACAGATCATGAGCCAGAACTTCCAGGATGTGGGCTTGAGCGCGGTCGTGGAAACGCCGGACTTCGGCGCCTGGTTCTCGGCGCTGCAGAACGCTGACTACGATGTCTCGATCGGCTGGGGCACCGCCGGCAACACGCCCTACAACTACTTCCGCAACCTGCTGCTCAGCGAATTGATCTCGGACGAAGGCGTCGCCAATGCCGAGACCTGGAGCCGCTGGACCAGCGCTGAGGCGGATGCGTTGCTGAACGCCTTCACCGAGACGGCCGACCCGGCGCAGCACATGGACATCGTCAATCAGCTGCAGATGATGTACGTCGAGAATATGCCGGCCATCCCGCTCTTCCCGGGCCCAACCTGGTATGAATACACGACCTACCGCTTCACCGGCTTCCCCACCGAAGACAACTACTACGCGCAAGGCAGCCCCTGGGAGCGCAACTCGGCAGCCATCGTGATCAGCACGATCCACTGCATCGACGATTCGGCTTGCGGCCAGTAAGTCGTCTATACTAACGATAGCTGGCGGGACCCTGACGGTTTCCGCCGGCTATCACCCATAAAACGTCTTATTATTAAAGGGCAGTTCTTATGACAACGGCAATCGGCAAGCCCAGCGCAGACAAGCCGACTGACACCCCGGGTTTCCTGACGAAACTGTTGGACGGCGTCTACGCCATCTTAACATCGCGCTTCTTGCGCCGGCGTTTTCTGTTCTATCTGATCGCCGCCTTCGCCGCCATCACCTTGATTTTCATCATCCCGCGCCTGATGCCGGGCGATCCCGTCCAGTTGCTATTCGCCCGCTTCCAGGGCAAGCTGGACCCGCGCGCCTTTGAGGCGATCAAGGCGCAATTCGGCTTCGTCGACGGCCCGCTTTGGGAGCAATATCTCTTGTATCTCCGCAGCATCGTCACGCTGGATTTCGGTCCTTCCATCATGGGCTTTCCTATTCCAGCTTCTCAGGTCATCATGAAGAGCCTGCGCTGGACGCTGATGCTGATGGGCATTGCCTCGGTAATGTCCTATTTGATCGGCACACTTCTGGGGATTGTGGCGGCCTGGCGGCGCGGCAACCGCATTGATACGACCTTCTTGCCGATTGCCAGCGTACTCGGCGCATTTCCCTATTTCTTCATCGCCTTGCTCGCCGTTTATGTCCTGGGTTTTCAGTACGATATTTTCCCCACCAGCCACGCCTTCGACACCGGCATCAAGCAGGACTGGAGTTCGCCAGAATATCTTTGGAGCGTCGTCTATCACATGCTGCTGCCGCTCATCACGATTGTGCTGACTTCGCTGGGCGGGCCGCTGCTGGGTATGCGCAACAATATGATCGGCATCTTGTCGCAAGATTATATTGTGATGGCCGAGGCCAAGGGATTGACCGAACGGCGCATCATGCTGCTGTATGCCGCGCGCAACGCCATCCTGCCCAGCTTGACCGCCTTCGCAATGTCTTTTGGCTTTGTCGTCGGCGGCGCGATATTGGTAGAGATCGTCTTCTCGTATCCAGGCATGGGCTATACGCTCTTGCTAGCCGTCAACGCGCGCGACTATCCCGTCATGCAGGGCATCTTCTTGATGATTACCATCGTCGTTCTCTTAGCGAACTTCCTGGTCGATATCAGTTATGTGCTGCTAGATCCGCGCGCCCGCTAGACCATGAGGACAAGCGACCATGATTGAGACAAAAGCGAAGCCTTCAAGTCCGCTGTTGATGCTTTGGCTGCGGCTGCCGGATTGGGCGCGCTCGGTATTAAAGAACAAGAAGTCGCTCGTTGGGATATCGATCCTCGTCTTTTTCTTCGTGGTTGCTATGCTGGCGTCGGCGCTTGCGCCCGTCGCCCCGCAGCGCATGGTCGGTCGCCCGCACGATCCGCCATCCGAGGCCTATGTGCTGGGCACGACGCGACAGGGGCAGGATGTCTTTTCTCAGATGGTGCATGGCACGGGCACAACCCTGCGCGTCGGCTTTGTAACGGGCACAGTCGTCATGATCATCGCCATTGCCGTTGGTTTGACGGCCGGGTTCGTCGGCGGCTTTGTCGATGAAGCGCTCTCTTTGATCACCAATATCTTCCTGGTAATCCCTGGGCTGCCTCTGATCATTGTAGTGGCGTCTTTGATCGACAACCCTGGGCCTGACACCATCATTCTGGTGCTCAGTTTGATTGGCTGGGCTTATGGCGCGCGTGTTTTGCGCTCGCAGACCCTGGCGCTGCGCCATGCCGAATTTGTAGAGGCAGCGCGCGTCAGTGGCGAGCCGCTCTGGCGCATCATCACTTTCGAGATCTTGCCCAATATGACCTCGCTGGTCGTGAGCGGCTGGATCGGCGCGGTGCTATACGCCATCCTGGCTTATGCCGGTCTCGAATTCATCGGGCTGGGCAATCCTAACAGCATCACCTGGGGCACGATTCTTTATTGGGCGCAGAATAACCAAGCATTGCTCACCGGCGCCTGGTGGACCTTTATTCCGCCCGGCGTCGCAATATCAGCAGTCGGCTTGGCGCTCATCCTGATCAACTACGGCATCGACGAAATCACCAATCCTCGTTTGTCAAGCAGCTAGAAGGGCCCGGCCATGAAAGCGCCAGCGAACGAACCGCTGATTCAGATTCAAGAACTTAATGTCGAATACCGCACCCTGCGCGGCGCTGTGCGCGCGGTGGAGAACGTCAGCTTCGACTTGTATCCCAATGAAGTATTCGGCCTGGCGGGCGAATCCGGCTGCGGCAAGACCACCGTCGCCAACGCCATCACGCGCTTGCTCAAGCCGCCGGCTTACATTACTGGCGGGCGCATCATGTTCCGCGGCATCGACATCCTGCAAATGAGCCCGGAAGCGCTGCGCGCCTTCCGCTGGGATCAGCTTTCCATCGTATTTCAGAGCGCGATGAATGCGCTGAACCCGGTCTTGACCATCGGCAACCAAATCATCGACGCCATGCAAGCGCACCAGTCGATATCTTATGAGCAAGCCCGCGGCCATGCCAAGCAGCTGCTGCGCACGGTGGGCATTGACGTGCAGCGGGTCGACAGCTACCCGCATCAGCTGAGCGGCGGCATGCGTCAGCGCGCAGTCATCGCCATTGCCCTGGCGCTTAATCCCGAGCTCATCATCATGGATGAGCCGACCACCGCCCTCGATGTGGTGGTGCAGAAGCAGATCTTGCAAGAGATCAAGGACCTGCGCGATCAATTCGGCTTCTCGATTCTCTTCATCACGCACGATCTCTCGCTGCTGGTGGAAATCTCCGACCGCATCGGCATCATGTATGCTGGCAAATTCGTGGAAGCGGGACCGTCGCATGATATCTTCAGTGACCCCAAACATCCCTACACCGACCGGCTTATGAACTCCTTCCCGACTGTACACGGACCGCGCCGCGAATTGCTGGGCATCCCCGGCGCGCCGCCCGACTTGATTGATCCGCCGGCCGGCTGCCGCTTTCATCCGCGCTGTGAATTGGCCATCGCCGGCGAATGCGACCAGATCATCCCGCCACTGATTCGCATCGGCGGCGAACGAGATGTCGCCTGCCATCTCATAAAAGAAGCGGAGGCCGTCTCATGAGCCAAAGCAATCACGGCAAGCAGCCCATTCTGGAAGCGCGCAATCTCAGCAAGGATTTCCACACCGGCGGCGCCTTTTCGGGCGGCACTGTCAAAGCCGTGCAAGGCGCCAGCTTCAAGCTCTATCGCGGCCATGTGGTGGCGCTGGTCGGCGAGAGCGGCAGCGGCAAAAGCACCATCGTGCGCATGTTGGCGCGGCTCTACGAACCGACCGACGGCGACATCCTCTACGAAGGCGAAAATGTGCTGGAGCAGCGCGGACGGCGTACCCTGCTCGACTATCGCGCGAAAGTGCAGATGGTCTTTCAAGATCCATTCAGCTCCTTGAACCCGGTGCATCGCGCCAGCCACGCCGTGCAGCGGCCGCTGAAGATCTACAACAAGGCGCGGGGCCGGCAGGACATGCGCCAGAAGCTGATTGAACTCTTCGAACTGGTCTCGCTGACACCGGCCGACGAATTCATTGAGAAATATCCGCACCAGCTCAGCGGCGGCCAGCGACAACGCATCGCAATCGCCCGCGCGCTGGCGGTTGAGCCGGAAGTCATCCTGGCTGACGAGCCGGTTTCCATGCTGGATGTTTCTATCCGGCTGGGCATCTTGAACTTGATGGCCGAACTGCGCGAGAAGCAGGGCATCGGCTTCCTCTACGTCACCCACGACCTGGCCAGCGCCCGCTACTTTTCCGACGAAATCCTGGTGATGTACGCCGGCTATATCGTCGAGCAGGCCTCGTCCGAAGAACTTATTTCCAACCCCAAGCATCCCTACACGCAGATGCTGCTGGCCGCGGTGCCCGATCCCTCACGCGGGCTGAAGACCGAGGATGTCGATGTCGAAGGCGAGATCCCCGACTTGACCGATCTGGGCGGCGGCTGCCCCTTCGCGCCGCGCTGCATACACGTCATGGACGCTTGCCACGACGCCATGCCGGGGCCGACGCAACTCGAAGACGAGCGCTGGGTGCGCTGCTACCTCTACGAAGAAGGCGTGCCGGTGGCTTAGCGTTCACGTTCCCGCAACGCTTGCTTTCTCTGTGTCCTCTGTGCTCTCTAATTGTATAAACTTGACAGATTCCATCTGCAATCATGTCGAGATATGTAGGGGCGACCTATTAGGTCGCCCGAAAGTGTATGCCAAGTCATCGGCGGGCGAGCCAATGGCTCGCCCCTGCATATCGACCTTTTTGTGGCCCTTAGGTCTTGTGGATTCATCAATTTTTGTGTGAGCCGGGTCGCGATATGCGAGCGGCTGTGGTTAAAATAAGCCTACTGCGAATCCAGTGAGGAACGGAGGCACAATGAAAATCACGGACGTCAAAGTTTATCTGGCGCGGGAATGGCGCACCTTTTGCTTCGTAGTGGTCGAGACCGACGAGGGCATCAGCGGCATCGGCGAATCGGGCCTCACCGGGCGCGAGCTGGCGGTGCAAGGCGCTATCGAGCACTTCAAACCCCTGCTTATCGGGCAAGACCCCTTCCGCACGGAGCACATCTGGCAGCTGCTATTCCGCGGCGGCTTCTTCCCGGCGCAGCGCATTCTCACCGCCGCCATCGCCGCCATCGACATCGCCCTGTGGGATATCAAAGGCAAGGCGCTGGGCGTACCGGTTTATGAGCTGCTGGGTGGCCGCGTCCGCGACCGCGTGCTGACTTACAATCACAACGGCGGTGATACGGTCGAGGAGCTTGTCGAGTGCTGCCAGCGCTCGCTGGAAGAAGGCTGGAAAGTGCTGCGCTGGGGTTTGGGGCATGAACCCGACGGCCTGCTTGAGCCCGATGTCGAAGTGCGGCGCGCAATCAGGGAATTCGAGGCGCTGCGGCTGGCGCTGGGCGACGAGGTCAAGCTGGCGCTGGATGTGCATACGCGCCTCAATCCGGCCGATGCGCTGTGGCTGTGCCAGGAAGCCGAACAGCACCGCCCCTATTTCATCGAAGATCCGCTGCGCGTCGAGAATTCGCAATCTTACCGTCAATTGCGCGCTCGCACCACCGTGCCGCTGGCCGCCGGCGAGCAATACAGTTCCAAGTGGGAATTCCGCCAGGTCATCGAAGAAGAGTTGATAGACTACGCGCGCGTCGACCTGTGCATCTGCGGCGGGCTCAGCGAAGCAAAGAAGATCGCCGCCATGTGCGAGACGCATTATATCGACTTGGCCGTGCATAACCCGATTGGGCCGGTCGCGACCGCCGCCTTTTTGCATCTGTGCCTGTCCGTGCCCAACTGCGCTGTGCAAGAGCTGCCGCGCCGACCGGGCGAAAGCCTGCCGGATCTGGTGTTGAATCAGCCGGAATGGGAAGATGGCTACCTGCTGCCGCCGACGGCGCCGGGCTTGGGCATCGAGTTCAACGCCGAGGCGCTGGGCAAATATCCCTTTAGCATGGGCGAGCTCAAGCATCTGCGCCGGGCTGACGGCTCCTTCACGAATTGGTAGAATACGCGCGAAATTAGTCGGATCAACTACAGAGAGCGCAGAGATATTTTCCTGAGCAATAAGTTCCAGGGAGAACGGCGATAAAGGCAGCAATCCGGAAACTTTCCTTTTGCCAGGTGGATGAAAAAAGCCGGACATTGGTTCTCTGTGCCCTCTGCGGGCTCTGTAGTTAAGAACAAAAGGAAGGCGAAAATGAACGAAGTGCAACTGGTATGGGAGATTCCCGCGATCCTGGGTGAGGGACCGCTCTGGGTCGAGGCGGAGAACGCGGTTTACTGGGTCGATATTTTCAGCAACAAGGTACACCGCTACGCGCTGGCCGATGGCGGCAAAACGACCTGGACTTTTGACTTCGAGGTGACGAGCTTGTCGCCGCGGCAGGCGGGCGGCTTCATCGGCACCATCAAGGACGGTTATGCCTGGATTAACTTTGATGTGCTGTCCGCCTCGCCGATTGCGCTGCCGGAAGCTGGCCAGCCCGGCAACCGCTTCAACGACGGCAAGGTCGATAACAGCGGCCGTTATTGGGCCGGCACCATGGACATCGAGCAAGCGGGCGAAACGGGCTCGCTGTATCGCCTCGATCCCGACTTGAGCGTACGGCAATGCGACAGCGATTACATCATCTGCAACGGCCCTACGTTCAACCTCGACAATACCATCATCTACCACACTGACAGCATCAAGCGGACGATCTACGCTCTCGATATGGCGCCGGACGGCGAGCTGAGCAACAAGCGCGTCTTCACCGCGTTCACGCAGGATGACGAGGGCGTGCCGGACGGCATGACGGTCGACAGCGAGGACTGCATCTGGGTGGCGCACTTCGGCGGCGCGCGCATCACACGTTATTCGCCGGCTGGCGAGATCTTGCAGGTCGTGCCGCTGCCAGCGCCAAATATCACCAGCTGCACTTTCGCCGGCACCGAGCTTGACACGCTCTACATCACCACAGCCAGCACGGGCATTGACGAAGCCGACAAGCCCAAGTATCCGCTGGCGGGCAGCTTCTTCAGCTACCGGCCGGGGGTGAAGGGGACGCCGACGCCGCTCTTCGCCGGTTGAGCAGGCGCATAACACCGTGCGCCGCCATGATGGCGAGCAAGGGCGTGACCATGACGCGGGCGCGAGTGTCGAAGCTGGCCGTCGCAACCAACAACGTGCCCGCAAGAAAATACACGCAGGGAAGGATCAGGTAAAAAGCGTCACTGATTCTTCGCGCTCGCGCCATCTGCGCTAGCCCATAAGCCGATGTCAACAAAAATGCCAGATTGAAGACAATGGCGTTCCAAAGTGGCCACGAGTTCACTGGGAAGAGCGCTCGGTATACGCCGACAGGTATCGTCAGTATGTATTGCACTGGATAGCGTAGAAAGATCTCGACGGCGATATCCGTCATTGCTGCCGCCTGTTTTGATGTGCTGGCTAGGTGCCGGTGACGCCAGTTAGAAGTAATGTCTTGTACGTCGTTGCCTAGGTTCTGTTGATATTTAGCATTGGCATTTTCATAAATGTGTAAAATAGTCTTATGACAAGCATAAGACTAGCTGACGAACAGTGGACGAAAATTCGGGATTTCCTGAAGCAAGACCCAAATGTTTATTTGGGTAACGAGGCCAATTGCCGCCTGTTCGTTGAAGCGGTGATATGGATATGTCGCAGCGGCGCGCAGTGGCGTTTGCTCCCAAGCGAATACGGCAAATGGAATTCGGTTTACAAACGCTATGCCGGCTGGTGCGAGAATGGCGTTTGGGAACGGATGATGGCAGCCTTCGCCGATGACCCGGATATGGAAAATGGGATAATCGACAGCACGATTGTACGTGCTCACCCCTGTGCCGCCGGCGCCCAAAAAAAGTGAGGAGCAAGCCTTGGGTCGCAGTCGCGGGGGTTTCAGCAGCAAGATACATGCCGCGGTTGATGCTTTGGGCAATCCCTTGCGCTTCCGCTTGAGTCCTGGCCAGGCTCACGACATCAATCAGGCCAAGGAGTTGGTGGAAGGCTTTGCCTTTCAGCGAGTTATCGCGGATCGGGGCTATGCCTCTCAAGAATTTGTGGACAGCTTGCTTGAAAGAGGCATAGAAGTGGTGATTCCACCGCATCCGCGTGCCAAAGAGCAGCGAGAATACGATAGATGGCTCTATCGCGAGCGGCATCTGGTGGAATGTTTCATCAACAAAATCAAACATTTTCGCCGTGTCTTTTCTCGATTCGAGAAACTCGATTCATCTTATCTTGGTTTTCTGCACCTTGTCGGTACACTCATATGGTTACGATAGAATGTCAACAGAACCTAGTCGCTCTTCAACGCGTATGGCCAACTCCGCGTACACATCGTCAATATCCTCATCGGTGGCCTGGTGCAAAACTGATGCTGCACGGACGTAGAGCAGCTGAAAAGTGCCGGCGCTAGAGAAAGTGGGATTGTTGAAATAAACGCCGTTGTGGTGGCTCCACAAGTTTACGACCGCAAAACCAACCGCCGCCATGGCAGCCACAGCCGGGACGCGCCAGCGCATGTGAGTAAACAGGAGCCAGAATCCCATAGGAATCCACAGCAGATATGCCGCTGGACGTGTCAAGGCAGACATCATGATGAAACTGGAGGCTATGAATCCGAAAAATACAGCTGCCCGTACTGTTTCTGCCTGTCTGACATAGAGCAAGCCTACAAATGCCAGCACCAACCAGAAGTCCGCCATGGCGTCCGCCCGCAATACTACGGAGGCTCGTATGCTTGTCGGATCAAGCGCAACGATGAATGCGGCCAATGAGGAGACTTCGATTGAGAGTTTGAGCTGCCGTCCCAAGAGGTAGGTCAGTGGAATAATGGCGATACCAAGCGCAATATTGGCGGCGATGACTAGAAAGGGCTGTATGCCGAGAACCGCGACCATTATTGAGTATACTGGTGGCCGCTTCATATAGAGGCTGTTGGTGAAAGCCAGATCGCCGTCCAGGATATCTGTCGCTGCGTTTCGGTACGATACAAAGTCGTCGAGGTTGTAGGCCAGCAGCGACGGCTCGTAGATGGCTGCCGCGTAGCCAATCCGCAGGGCCAGTCCAATCAGAAAGATCGCCGCAAGCGTTCGACGTTGCACTGTGCGCATCTCCATGCAAGATATAAGTTCGGTAATTCTAGCACCTTTTGGCGCACTGTCTCCTTCTGCATCAGTGGTATTTGGCCGCTTACAAGTCGGGGACACGGCTTGGCGCCGGCTGCGGCATGCTCATGTGGCTGCGCCAGGTAGCGGATAGCGGCCCCACTCCCACCGCCCGGATCACCTCGCCCACCCTTCCGCCGCTTCACAGGCAGGCTTATCATATTTCCACCAGCAGCCGCAGCCGATGAGACAGCCACATGCTAGCTATGGAAGAAAACATCCGCCCGCCCTTCTCGCCTGCCGAAGCGCGGGCCATCGCGGAAACGCGCTACGGCATCCAGCCGGCTTCCATCCAAGAGTTGCCCGCCGAGCTGGACCGTAACTTTCGCCTCAGCACATCCACGGGCGAGGCCTACGTGCTCAAGATCGCCCACAGCAGCGTCTCCGAGAGCGCGCTTGACCTGCAGAACAAGACGCTGAGACATCTGCGCGGGACGCTGGACACCATCCCGGAACTGATCGCGGCGCGCGATGGAAGCGACATCGTTCACGTCAGCGCCGCCGCTGGCGAAATATACCAAGCGCGCCTGCTGCGCTATATCGAGGGCCTGCCGCTCAGCGACTTCCGCCCGCACAGCGACGAACTGCTGGCCAACATCGGGGCGCAACTGGGTGAGCTCAGCGCCCGCATGCAATGCTTCAGCCACGCCGAGAAACGGCTGCGCTATCGCTGGAGTATCGGCAATCTGAGCGCGGTCGCCCACTACGGCCAGGACCTGCCGCCGGACAAAAAAGCCCTCCTCGACTATTTTCTCGGTCTGTACCAAGCGCAGGTGCGGCCGGCGCTGCCGAGCTTGCGCCACAGTTTTACCTACAACGATCCCAACGACAGCAACATCCTGGTCTACGCGGAAGGTCCCGAGCCGCCGCGCGTCGCCGGCCTGATCGATTTCGGCGATATGGTCTACGGTCCGACAGTCGCCGACCTGGCCGTCGCACTGGCTTATATCATGATGGACACGCAGCGGCCGCTGGATAAGGCGGCGCCCGTCATCAGCGCGTATCACGCCGCATTCCCGCTGACGGCAGACGAGATCCAACTGCTCTACCCCTTGATCGCGGCGCGCCTGTGCTTGAGCGTCTGCATCTCCTGGCATCAGCAGCAGCAGGAGCCGGACAACCGCCACCTCAGCATCAGCGAGGCCGGCGCTTGGGACTTGCTGGCGACGCTGCGCGGCATCCATCCCCGCTTGGCGCAGTACGCCTTTCGCGCCGCTTGCGGCTTGCCGGCTTGCGCGCGGTCCGTCGCTCTGGTCGAGTGGCTCGACGATCAGGAACTTGCGCCGATTCTGGGACGTCAGCTGTCGGCGGATGAGTGCCGTCCCCTCGACTTCGGCATGAGTAGCCGCTTGCTGGCGCGGATCAGGGATTCGCGGGACCCGGCTGCCTACGCTCATCCGCTGCGCGAGGCGATCGGGGAGCGGGAAGTGGGCATCGGATACTACAATGAAGCGCGGCCGATTTACCGGGCGGATATGTTTACCGTTGACCATCACGAACGCCGCACGGTACACCTCGGCGCAGACCTCTTCGCGCCGCCCGGCACGCCAATTTACGCGCCGCTTGGCGGGTCCATACACAGCCTGGCGGACAATACGGGCGAGCAAGACTACGGCCCGACCCTGATCCTCAAGCACGAGCCAGAAGCGGGTCCGGCATTATTTACGCTCTACGGCCATCTCGGGCCGGACGCGCTCGATCGCTGGGACGAGGGGCAGACCGTAGAGGCCGGCGATCTGCTGGCGCATATCGGCGACTATCCGCGCAACGGCAATTGGCCGCCGCATCTGCATTTTCAGATCATCGCGGACCTGCTGGATTATGCGGGCAACTTCCCCGGCGTTTGCTCGCCGAGACAGCGCGCCATCTGGACATCGCTGTCGCCAGACCCCAATCATATATTGCGCTTGCCCTTCCCGCTGGCGCCGCCGAAAGAGCCATCTCGCGAGGCCTTGCTGCACCGGCGTGGCGAAGCGCTGAATCCGGCGCTCAGCTTGTCTTATCGGCAGCCGCTGAAGATTCAGCGCGGTCGCCTGCATCACCTGTATGACGAAAACGGCCAGCCATATCTGGATTGCGTCAACAATGTGCCGCATGTCGGCCACAGTCATCCGCGAGTCTTGCGCGCCGCCCACGACCAGATGGCGCTGCTCAATACCAATACGCGCTATTTGCATGACAGTATCGTGGAATACGCCGAGGCGCTGAGGGCGACTTTACCCGAGCCGCTGACCGTCTGCTTCTTCGTCAACAGCGGCAGCGAAGCCAATGAATTGGCGCTGCGCCTGGCCACGTCGTACACAGACGGTACCGACTACATCGTCATCGACCACACCTATCACGGGCACACGACTGCGCTGATCGACATCAGCCCCTACAAGTTCAATGGACCGGGCGGCGCCGGCAAGCCCAATCATGTGCAAGTGGTCGATATGCCCGATGGCTATCGCGGCGCGCAACGCGACTTTGATGTGCAAGCGGGTGAGTATTACGCCTGCTCGGTCGCTGAGGCTCTTGGGCGGATTCGCGCGCGTGGCAGGCAACCGGCCGCCTTTTTCGCCGAGGGCATCATGGGCTGTGGCGGCCAGATGCCGCTGCCGGACGGCTACCTCAAGCGTACTTACGCCATGGTGCGGGACGCGGGCGGCGTCTGCGTGGCGGACGAGGCGCAGGCCGGCTTCGGGCGGGTCGGCAGCTGCTTTTGGTCCTTTGAGCTAAGCGGGGTCGTGCCGGATATCGTCACGATGGGCAAGCCGATGGGCAATGGGCATCCGCTGGGCGCGGTAGTCACGACGCCAGCCATCGCCGCCGCCTTCAACCAGGGCATGGAATACTTCAATACTTTTGGCGGCAATCCGGTCTCATGCGCCGTCGGCTTGGAAGTGCTGCGGATCATCAACGACGAGCGCTTGCAGCAAAACGCGCTGGAGACCGGCGGCTACTGGATGTCCAGGCTGCGCGCGCTTGGCGAGCGCTTTCCACTCATCGGGCATGTCCGCGGGTCGGGGCTATTTCTGGGTGTGGAGTTGGCGCGCGACCGCCACACATTGGAGCCGGCCGATTGGGAAGCGGCCTACATCACCGAGCGTATGAAAGAGCGGGGAATCCTGGTCAGCACCGAGGGACCGCATCACAATGTGCTGAAGCTCAAGCCGCCGATGATCTTCCGCCGCGAGCATGTGGATCTCTTTGTGGAGGCGCTTGGCGAGGTGCTGGGGGATACGGTGCTGCGCGTCGGGTAGGGTTTCTTGCGTTGCGTATATTTCACTTATTGCGTTTGTTGCGTTTGTGTGGTATTATTTCTGTACAACATTTGGAGGTGAATATGATTGCCTATGATTACGGTCCCCCCACCGAGCAAGACGCTGAGATCGCTCGTGAGGCAACAGCGAAAATCATTCCATTTGTCCGAGACCGTCAATCTCTCGACTTACGCGTAGCTGACTCCGAGCATAGCGAATCGATTATATTGCCTGCTGGAGCTGTGGCGCTTCTCAAGGACATATTGCAGGCTATGGCTGCCGGTCACGGTATCACGTTGATACCGCAGCACGCCGAGCTAACGACTGTCGAGGCCGCAAACATTCTTAATGTCTCGCGCCCTTATCTAATCAAACTTTTAGAGTCAGGAGAAATCCCCTTTCATAAAGTGGGCAGACATCGCCGCGTGTTTATGGACGACCTGATGAAATACATGGAAGAATCTGACAAAAAGAGCAGAGCCGCTATGGATGAACTTGTGACAATTTCTGAAGAACTAGGGCTATATGACGAATAAGGGCAGTTTTACAGCACTGCTTGATGCAAATGTCCTCTATTCGGCGGCAATGCGAGATGTCTTGATGGAGGTTGCCCTTGCCAAACTTTACCGACCAAAGTGGACGCTAGACATCCAACGAGAATGGATTGACGCGCTCTTGGTCAACAAGCCGCACCTCAAACGCGATAGATTAGAACGAACGCAGACGCTGATGTTCAAAGCTCTTCCCACTGCGCTTGTAACCGGATATGAACACCTCATCAATGGCTTGACTTTACCCGATCCAAACGATCGTCACGTCTTAGCAGCCGCAGTTGCAGGGCAGTGTGATGTTATTGTTACACAAAATTTGAAGGATTTTCCAGAAGATGCCTTGAAGAGTTTCGCAATTGAAGTGCAACATCTAGATGTATTTTTAGCCAACCACCTAGATCTTCTTCCTGGACCGTTTTGCATGGCCATTCGCGCGGCCCGCCGTGGACGAAAGAATCCGCCATACAGTACTGACGAATATCTCGCGCATCTCACGCAAATCGGTCTCGTAGTAACTGTCTCCCTATTGCAGCAATACATTCAACTCCTCGATTGAGTTGATGGCAGCGACCTGATCCATTGGCACATTCCATTAGGTTGAGCGTCGAAACACTGCTATGTTTACCCACGCTGTTCACGGGTCGCGACTCAGTCGTCGATCTCCCAACGGATTGCAAAGGCGCGGGCTTCTCCAGAATCATCTGTGCCCCACAATCCCCTACTCGCCAGCAGTGTTTTACCCTATAGTTGCCAACTAAACGGCAGCTTCCTGAGAAAGTTGAATGATTATGACCATATCCACCCCCCCCACAGGAATCAAAATCGCCGGCGAAATCCGCCCCGAGTACGAAGCCATTCTCAGCGCTGAAGCCATCGCCTTCCTGGCCGGGCTGGCGCGCAGATTCACCAGCCGGCGCGACGAGCTGCTGCAGCTGCGAGAACAGCGCCAGGCCGATATCGACAGCGGCATCATGCCCGACTTCCTGCCGGAGACCGCCGCCATCCGCGATGATCCGAGCTGGCGCGTGGCGCCCGTCCCGGCCGACCTGCAAAACCGGCGAGTCGAAATCACCGGGCCTACCGACCGCAAAATGGTCATCAACGCGCTCAACTGCGGCGCCAAAGTCTTCATGGCCGATTGCGAAGACGCCAACTCGCCCACCTGGGACAATATGGTGGATGGGCAGATCAACCTGCGCGACGCCGTGGACGGCTCGATTACTTTCACCAATCCCGATGGCCGCTTCTATCAACTCAACGAGCAAACGGCGACGCTGATGGTGCGGCCGCGGGGTTGGCATCTCGATGAGCGCAATTTCCAGGTCGATGGCGCGCCGATACCGGGCAGCTTGTTTGATTTCGGCCTGTACTTCTTTCATAACGCGCGCGCGGCGCTCGAACGCGGCACAGGTCCCTACTTTTATCTGGCCAAGCTGGAGAGCCATCTGGAAGCGCGGCTGTGGAACGATGTCTTCGTCTTCGCGCAGGACGCGCTGGGCGTCCCGCAAGGCACGATCAAGGCGACGGTGCTGATCGAAACCATCCTGGCCGTTTTCGAGGCGGAGGAGATTCTGTATGAATTGCGAGAGCATTCAGCCGGGCTGAATTGCGGACGCTGGGATTATATCTTCAGCTATATTAAGAAGTTGCGCAATCACGCCGATTATCTGCTGCCCGACCGGGCGCAAGTCACGATGACGGTACCCTTCATGCGCAATTACACGCTGCACGTCATCAAAGTCTGCCATCGGCGGGGCGCGCACGCTATGGGCGGCATGGCGGCGCAGATCCCCATCCGCAGCGACCCCGAGCGCAATCAAGCCGCGCTGGACAAGGTGCGGGCGGACAAACTGCGCGAGGCGAAAGAGGGGCACGATGGCACCTGGGTGGCGCACCCGGGCCTGGTGCAGATCGCGACCGATGTCTTCGACGAATACATGCCCGATGCCAATCAGGTCAGCCGGCAGCGCGAAGATGTTAATGTAGCGGCGGGCGACTTGCTGACGCCGAGCGACGGCGATATCACCGAGGCGGGCGTACGCCTGAATCTCAAGGTGGGCATTCAATATCTGGAGGCCTGGCTGGGCGGCAACGGCTGTGTACCGCTCTATCATTTGATGGAAGACGCCGCTACCGCTGAGATCAGCCGGGCGCAGGTCTGGCAGTGGCTGCACCACAAGGCGGCGCTGGCAGACGGGCGACCGCTGACGCTTGAGCTTTACAGCAGCCTGCTGGAAGAAGAGTTGGACGCCATCCGAGGCGAGGTGGGCGAAGCGCGCTTCGCCAGCGGACATTATCAGCGCGCGATGCAGCTCTTCGACGAGATGATCCGCGCTGATGACTTCAGCGAGTTTCTCACCCTGCCGGCGTACCAATACTTGTAGGGCTTGTCCGGTATTCGCCGGCCCAGGTTTTTGGTCTACCTCGCCCCCTCCCCGAAGCATCAGATGCCCGCCATAGAGATGGCGGGGTAAGGGAGCTTAGGCAGCGCAAGCTGGCTTGGAGACTCCACTTGTCATCCGAAACGACATTGCTACTCCCAAGTCCGCCAATGGCGAAACGAGCTTCCCCATTGCTATGGGGATGCCCGCCATAAAGATGGCGGGATAAAGAGGGGGTAGAGCGTTGGCGGCACGCCTGAAACAGTAACGGACAAGCCCTGCAGAGGCTACTAAGTCGCCCGCCCGACTATCGACTGGCGCGCGCGGCGTAAGTATACGCGCCTAACGATACCACCACCATCGCGACGACGACCAGCAAGCCACCGTCGTAGCTGCCGCTCTGATCGCGCAGGCGGCCGACCAGCCAAGGACCCAACGCGGCGCCCAGCCCAAACATCCCGCCCATCAGCCCGTTGATCAAGCCCAGGCCCTGAGACTGGAAGACATCGCTGGCCAGAGCCGTGGATTGGCTGCTGCGCGTGCCCTCGCCCAGCGCGAAGAAGAGCGCGTAGAGAACCAGGACCGCGACTGAAGCAGCAGCCGGCAGCGCGACCAGCATGGCCACTGCCCCGAGCAGCCCGGCGCATCCAATCGTGAAGGCGGCGGCGCGCCCAAAACGATCGGAGACCCAGCCCAACGCGATAAAGCTGCCGCTGGTCAGCAAACCCGCCAATCCGACGATATTGGCGGCGACGGTCCGCTCGACGCCGGCCGATTCCATATAGGCGATCTGATGCACGGTCAAGCTGCGCACGGGACCGAGAGCGGTCAGGCCGACGATCATCAGCGCCCAGAAGACTGGATTGCGCAGCAACTGTCGCCAGTGTAGGGCGGGGCGCCCGCTGTGGCTGCCACTGCCCCGCATGAGGGCGGGTGGCTTGCGCAGGCCGATGACCATCAGCGGCAAGAGCAGGCAGAGGCAGACGAGCGCCAGAATCAGATAGGCGCCGCGCCAACCGAATTGCGCGATCAGCAGATTGGCCAGCGGTACAAAGACCAGCGAGCCCAACCCGGTGCCGGCGAAAGCGATGCCGAGAGCGCGGCCGCGCTGCGAGGGCGCCGTCCAGCCCGCGACGACTGAGGCAACTGGTCCCAAGCCGGTGATGCCTAATCCGCAGCCTTCAATGACCCCGTATGAAAGCAGCAGACCGTTCAGTGAGATCGCCCGGCTGCTAAGCCAGAGACCTGCCGCCATCAGCAGCACGCCGAGGCCGAAGACCGGGCGCGGCCCGAAGCGGTCGAGCGCCATGCCGGCCAGCGGCGCGGTCAAAGCGAAGAACAGCATATTCAGGCTGAAGATAGCGGCGGAAGACTCGTTGCTCCAGCCTTCGCTCAGGACGAATTCGGCGAAGAATACGGAGAAAGACAGGCGGATGCCGAAAATGATGAATAGCGACAGCGAGCAGACGGTGACAATGCGGGCGGCGCTGCGGAAGGGATCGTCGGCGCTGGAGGTCATCAACTAGGAAGCGAAGACTTCGCTCGCAGCGGAAACGTTTAGCTCTTCAGTATTTTTGTAATGTCCTGGGCCGAAACCTCTCAAGGGTGTTGCCATTTGGCTTTGCCGACGCGGGCTCGTGAGACTACAACCGTGCGATTCCAGGTCGCATATGCTGTAGCCGCCGTCGGTCAAAAGACAACCGGGCTCGGTGGACTTGATGTAAGTCTCTAAGCAGTCCTTGCGTCGGTCGAGGAAAGGAGAAGCGACTTTCACCCATTTGTCGGTTTTCCGTATGGATGTTTCTTCTCGAAGCCATGCGCGATGTTGTTCTCGGAGTTGTCGCATCTCGGCAATTATTCCGGCAGCTAGTGCTGTATATGAGGTGCTGAATTAATGTTACAGTAACTCATGAATACCGCCAGAGTCTTGTACGGAATGTCTTGGTCAGCAAATGGCGCCCTCGTCCTAGCGGGGCTATCGGAAGCGGCGTCGATTCGCGTAACGTCGCCAGCTTGATGTCTTCGATCTCAGCTTCGAGCAGCTCTCGGCATTCCTGAATCAAGGGCGGCAAGCGCAGCGCGACCAGCAAACTGCCCCGAAGACAGAAGACTGAGACAACGGGCCGGAGAGATCTCCTTGAGACAACTCGGATTATCCTGCGTGCTTTGAGGCGATAGAGCTACCAGATTGACCCTTGGATGAGCTCGCCAGGCCCGGCGACTCGCTGGAATTCGATTCGGCGCCAAGGCTGGCGCTTGTCTGTTACACTATGGGACACAAGCGTCACTCGCTCTGGATTCTCGCGCGCATGGTTCTGGTCATTGCGGTCAGCGCCTTGTTGACGCTACCGGCGGAGACGCCAGTCTGCACTTTGGCCGATCACATCCGGTCAGCCAATACCAATACGTCAGTCGGCTTCTGCCCGGCGGGGACAAGCCACGACATCATCACGATCACCGAGGACATCACGCTGACCGAGGCGCTGCCGCCGATTACGGACACCATCACGATTGAAGGCGGCGGTCATACCATCAGCGGGGATGGGCAGTTTCGCATATTTGATGTCAGTGGCGGGAATCTTACCCTAAAGGACGTCACACTCGCCAAGGCAAGCGCGCCGACTACAGCAGTGCGGTCCGCGCGAGAAACGGCGCCCGAGTCTCCATATTGAAGGTCGCGTTTAGGGATAATACGGCGCGATCCGGCGGCGCAGTCGGGTCACAGGACGATGATGTCGTCCTTAGCGTGCGAGATAGCGATTTCCGCGACAATTCGGCCGGCGATGGCGGCGCGATAACGGTTTCGGGCGGCAGCGTAGATATTCGCGGCAGCAACTTCGTCAAGAACAGGGCGACGCGCCGCGGCGGGGCGATATTCGCCCTCGGCGGAACAGTGGAGGTAGAGAACAGCATATTCGTCGAGAACATCGCCCGCACGGGAGGCGCCGTTCTCGTAGGCGGCGGCAGCGCGACATTAACCCATGTCACAATTCTGGCCGGCTCGTTCCCAGCAGTGCAAGGCGAAGGGGTACATAAACAATACGGCGCGCTGCGTCTGCGGAATAGCATCATCGCCGGCAACTGGGAAGAAGTCGATGATTGTTCCGGCGATCTGGACGAGGCCAGCGGCAACCTGATCCAGGACTGGACTTGCGGAGCAGACTTGGGAGGCAATCCGAATCTAAGTTACGTCACGCCCCTGGATGGCAGCCCAGCGCTTGATGCCGGCGACCCGCGATATTGCCTCAGCAGCGATAAATTCGGCGTCAGACGTCCGCAGGGCGGCGGCTGTGACATCGGCGCTATTGAATCCACGAGCGCCATTCCAGCGCCAACTTCAATACCGGTTTGCACCTTGCGCGACCGCATCAAATCCGCCAATAGCAATACCGCAGTTGGCGCCTGCCCGGCGGGGACGAGCCATGATGTCATCACGCTGACGGAAGACCTCGCGCTCAAGGTGGCGCTGCCGCCAATCACGGGCACGATCACGATTGAAGGCGGGGGGCATACGATCAGCGGCAATCGCAAAAATCGCATCTTCCACGTTGATGGCGGGCGGCTGACGATCAACAACCTGAACCTGGTAAACGGCTTCAGCCTACAGCCAGGCGGAGCGATTCTGACAAGCCGCGGGGAACTGACTGTAAACAACTCCAGATTCTTTGGGAACAGCGGGGAATCCGGCGGAGCGATTGCTACCCTCGTCGGCAATCGCAATCTGATCGTCAACAACACCAGTTTTGAGAAGAACAGAGCCGACGCTTATGGCGGAGCCATACATGTTTTGAGCGGACCGGCCGCAGTAGCAAACAGCAGCTTTATCGACAATTACGCCGGGTCAATTGGCGGCGCAATCTATTTTGATTCCCGGCATGACCTGGCGACTATCTCCAACTCGACATTTGGCGGCAGCCGGGACTTAGCTGGCGGAGCGGTCGGCGCCCGCAATCGAAAGACGACGCTGACGCACGTGACTATGATGGATAACTTCGCTAGCAATGGTCACGATGTATATGTTTCCGACTTAAAAGCGGTCGATGTCAACATTTACAACAGCATCCTCTCGGGCCGTAATATCGGCGATGCCTGTCACGGGCGGGTCAACGACAGCCGCGGCAACTTGATAGCGGACGGTTCCTGCGCGTCCGCGCTGAGCGGCAATCCCCTGCTAAATGGGGCGACCGGCGCGCCGGCGACTTTTCCCCTCGCGGATTTCAGCCCGGCGCTGAACGCGGCTGATTCACAATTCTGCCTGGAGACCGACCAACTGGGCACACCCCGTCCGCAAGGAGGCGGCTGTGATATCGGCGCCGTTGAATCGACGACAGCGCTGCCCAAGCCGGCGCCCGTGCTGCCGCCACCGCCCTGCCCGCTCGCGCAGCAGATCACCGCGGCCAACACTGACGCTGCGGCTGGCGCTTGCCCGGCTGGCGATGGCGCTGATACCATCACCCTGGCGCGTAGCATAAGCATAAGTCAACAACTGCCGCCGATCACCAGCGAGATTACGATTGAAGGCAACGGCTATACGCTAAGCGGCAACGGCAGTTTTCGGCTGCTGGATGTCGACGGCGGCGCGCTGACGATTAGAGATATGACGCTCGCTGACGGCAATGCCAGCGTCGGCGGCGCCATCAGGTTGCGTAACGGCGCCCGCGTCTCGGCGGCGAACCTGCGCTTCCGCGACAACGAAGCGACCAAGGGCGGCGCGATTGCGACTGTCAGCGACGACGTGTGGCTGCATGTCGACGGTAGCAGTTTCATCGGCAATTGGGCGGCGGATGACGGCGGCGCGCTGCTGGCGGACGGCGGCACAGTCAATGTCGCGAAAAGTTCCTTCCAAGGCAATGCCGCCGGAAAGTTTGGCGGCGCGATTGCGAGCAGGCGGGGCCGGGTTGAAGTCTCCAACAGTACGCTTAGCGGCAACGAGGCGAACGAAGGCGGCGGCATACACATCAACGGCGCTTACACGACACTCACGCATCTTACCTTGATGAATAATCGAGCGCGCCAAATCATCGGCGCCGGTGTCTTCAAACAATCGGGACCGGTTCTTCTGCGCAATAGCATCGTCGCCGGGAGCGGCAGCGGAGACGATTGTTTCGGCGACCTGGACGAGAGCCGCGGCAATTTCAGCCAGGACGGGACCTGCGCCACGCCAGAAGGCGGCGATCCGCTGCTAGGGGAGCTCTTCGGCTCTCCAGCGTATCATCCGCTGCGGGACGCCAGTCCGGCGCATGGCGCTGCTGATCCAGCCTTCTGCCTGCCGACCGACCAGCTTGGCAACCCGCGCGCGCATTGCGACATCGGCGCGATGGAATCGGAGCGCGCGGCATCCGAACAGCCGCCGCCAGAAAGAGTGATCGCGGCCGATTGCACCCTGGCCGATCAAATCATCGCCGCGAACACCGATGCGCCGGCGGGAGCATGCCCGGCTGGCCAGGGCGCCGACGCGATAAGACTGCGAGAGAGTATTGTTCTGGATGCGCCTTTGCCGCCGATCACCAGCCAGGTCACGATTGACGGCAAAGGTTACACGGTCGACGGCGACAATCGCTTTCGCGTATTTGAAGTTGTTGGCGGGCAAGCCGTCTTCAAAAATCTGAGGCTGATCAACGGGCGCGGCGCGGGGGAGGACGGCGGCGCCATCAATGCCCACACTGACGCCGAGATTCTGATTTCGCAAGTGACCTTCACGAACAATACTGCCAAATCGGGCGGCGCTGTTGCGGTGCATGGCGGCAGAGCTGGAATCTACAATAGCCATTTCTTGGACAATTCGGCCGAAGACAAGGGCGGCGCCATCTGGTTTGACGCCACATGTTACGACATCGGAAACCTCGAGCTCGAGGGCAACAGCTCGACAACGAGGCGGCCGAATTGGAGCGGAATTGATGAACGCGATACGCCCTCAGGCTGTGGCGCGGGCACTGGTATATTAGTGCGCGACGGATAGAGCGGTAGCCGCCGCAGTGGTCGCGGCCCTTGCGACATCGGCACTTGGGATCCAGCGGAGACAAACGCGATTTCTTTTTCGAAACAGGCGCCAGCGCGTCTCGCCCTTCTCACTCTTTGTGGGAGAATTCGAATGAGCCAATCAGCCTCAGTTCTTCTTCATCGTAGGGCTTGCCGTCGGCGTGGAAAATGTCATGCTGCCAAGTCGCGCAGTCGGGCGTGTTGAGCTCCCGCCGCCAGTCAAGATAAGTCTGCGTCCGACCGGCGACCAAACCCCAGTTGTACCAGCCGATGCGCTCGCGCGCGAAAATGGGCAGGATTAGCTCGACAGTCTGGCCGACCACGCGGCGCAGCCATTCCGTACAGAGCACAGGACGGTCGTAAGCCCGGCAGCGCTGGATAACAGCTTCGACGCCGGTTTCTCCATAATGATGGAAGGACGTCACATCCGACAGCTCCAGAATCCGTTCCTCCATCTCGTAGGCTTCATGCAGGCGAAAGATGGACGTGGTTAGCGGCTGCCGGGCGTTCGCCTCACGAGCCCAGGCGAAGGCGGCTTCCACCAGGGGCAGGCTTGCCTCGCCCAGTTCGGAGTTGCCCGGCTCGTTGTACAAGTCCCAAATCTGCACGCGCTCGTCATTGGCGAAGCTGCCGACGATATCAAGCACATAGTCTTTGAGCAGGGGCCAGACGGCGCGGTCGTCCACCCGCTGCAAGCCTGGGCTGGGTGTCCAGCCACTGTTATGCACAAAGGGAATGGGGTCATCTTGCGCGCCGAGGTAGGGTTCCTTGCCGGCGAAGGCGCAGTCATCGAACAGGATGAACATCGCCTTGATGCCCTCCCCCGCCGCGATATCGAGGAATTGATCGATTCGGCGTTTCAATCCGGCCGGGTCAGCCTGCCAGACGAGGAATTGATGGAAGACTCGCACGCCGTTGAAACCGGCCGCCCCCGCCCAAGCCAATTCCTCAGCGATAGTATCGGGGTCAAAGGACTCGGCCTGCCACATCTCGGTCGAGTTGACCGCCGTGCGCGGCAGGTAATTGCAGCCGCGTATGGGATCAATCGAGGCGTACCAGTCCTTGACTTTTTCGGGCGTCCACATGTCGGTCATTCTATATGCTCCAATCTCTTGCTAATTAGTTTCGGCAGGTATGACGCTGGCGAGCATGCCGGCGTACGCGCCGTCGGCATCCCGCAGGTTCAGACGTATCAGTCTCGCGTCGCTGCTTGCGGATAAAGTCGCATCAACCTGAAGCGCGCGCAGAGGCGAGACCGGTCCCAAGTCGACCTGGCCAATGAGGTCTTCAGCTTCGTCGAGAAACTCGATTTCGGCGCGGCCGTCCAGAAAACAGCCAAATACGCCCTGAACTCGCGCCCAGGCATCGTTGATTTCAACCGACAGCGGCTGATGAACGCAGCCCACATCGGTGACAGCAACTATCGACGCCGGACAATATGCCGCCGACCAGATCACGTGCTGCATCTTGATCTGCAGCGGACCCAGGGTATGCAGCGGGCTGAGGACTTCGGCCTCGAGAATATAGCCGGGCGACTGAATCGGTATGGGCGAGGGCGCGCCGGGCGATTCCGTCCAGCATTCCACCGTGGCGCCATTGTCGGGGTATTCGGCGTCTGGCTCGTAGGGAAACTGCATGCAGAGCGCGAAGCCTGCTCGCCGGTCAGCGAAAGCCATCCAACCGGCCGGGCTGTGTACGCCGATTTTGCCGACGATGCCCTGATACCGCACCGCCAGCAGTCCGCTATCCGAGTCCAACTGATACTGCGGATTGTCATCGCCGAACATGACCTCGTAGGGCTGCTCCCGAGCCGGATCCGTCGGAATATAGAGCCAGCAGTCGTCATTCAACTTGCCATCGCGGGTGACGCAGGCCAACTGCGCCACATCCCAGATCGACCAGTGGATCGTCTGATTCAGGATATTCTCGAAGAATAGGCGCAGCTGAAGGCGCGAGCTACCCGGCTGTAGCGTGACTTGGCGGCGAATGCGCAGGCCGGAGCGCTGGTCTATAGGACTGATCATCAAGACGGACGCTTCACTTGTCGTGTGATCGTAGCGCCCCGAATCCAGGACAGGATCGGGCGGGCCGGGCCATTGACCCTCGCCATCCCAGCCTTGGGGCGCGGGCCAGGTCTTGTCGCCGCCGTAATTCTTCCAGTGCAAAATCGTGCCATCGCCGGCGTGTTCTTCATAGCTGAATCGTTTCCCCAGCAAGTCCGGATTCTTGAAGAGGAATTCATGCGGGCCCAGGCTGAACTGCATCAGGCGGCCGCCGATTTCTGGTACGCAGACAGCCTCGACCAAGCCGTTGCTCAGACGCACGCCGTCCCAGCCATGGAAATCGAATTCTTCGACGATAGGGAGACTTGTCATTCGCGCGGCTCGCCGGCGCTTAACCCTGCAGGCCGGTGGTGGAGATGCCGCGGACGAAATAGCGCTGTAAGAGCAGGAAGAATATCACGGCTGGTATGGTGGCGGCGGCGGCTGAGGCCATGATGACGCCGAAGCGCATGGAGAGCCCGCGCCCGACGAAGACGGCCAAACCAACCGGCACGGTGCGGGTGGCATCGGTGTTGCTGATGATGAGCGGCCAGAAGAAATCGTTCCAACTGCGGACGAAGGTGAAGATGGCGACCGTGGCGATGACCGGTTTGCTCAGCGGGATGAAGATGCGCCAGAGCAGACCGAAACGACTGCAGCCGTCCAATCGCGCGGCTTCCTCCAGCTCGACCGGGATGCTAAGGAAGAATTGCGTCATCAAAAAGACGCCAAAGGCATTGGCGGCGGCCGGCACGGCGATGCTGAAATAGGTATTGGCCAACTTGAATTTGATCATGCCCAGGAAGAGCGGCACCAGCAGAATCTCACCCGGCAGCAGAAAGGTCGACAGGATGATCAGCAGCAGGATTCTGCGCCCGCGGAAGCGCATGCGGGCCAGCGGGTATGCCGCCAGGATATTGGTGGCCAGGGTCAGCGCGGTGGTGATAGTCGCCACGATCAGGCTGTTGCGAAACCACTGCAACATGGGGAAGCCCTCGAAGAGGCCCGTGTAAAACATGAGGGTCGGCTCGTTTGGCCACCAGGTAGGCGGATAGCTGAATATCTCGGTATCCGGCTTGATAGAGCTGACGAACATCCAGACGAAGGGCGCACCCCAAATGATGGCGACGAAGATCATGATGGCATAGAGCGCCAGGCGCCCCCAGTTGAGCGAGCCGTCACTGTAAATGCTGTCGTCGCGCCAGGATTCGCTCATGTCATATCACTTTCATGGCGCGCAACTGAATGACGGTGAAGCTGAGCGTAATCAGCATCAGGATGACGCCGGCGGCCGACGCCAAACCCATATTGAAGTTCACGAAGGCGGTCTCATAAATGAATTGGGCCACGGTGAACGTTGCGCCTTGCGGTCCGCCGCGTGTCATGACAAAGACCTGGCCGAATACGCGCCAGCAGGCGATGACCGTCAGCGGGATGACGAAGGCGTTGACCGGCATCAGCATGGGGATGGTGACATAGCGGATCTCTTGCCAGCGACCGGCGCCGTCGATCCTGGCCGCCTCGTACAAGTCCTCGGGGGATATCCTGCAAGCCCGCCAAATAAATGATCATATTGCCGTTGACCGTCCACCAGATGGTGGTGATGGCGATGGCCGGCATGGCCCAGTCAGGTTCGCCCAGCCAGTTGATGGGCGGATTGACGCCTAGAAGGCCCAGATAATAATTCAGCAATCCCGAGCTGCGCTCCAGAATCCATTGAAAGATGATGCCCACCGCCGCCACGCTGACCACATGCGGCAGGAAGACGATAGTGCGCGCGATATTGCGCCCGCGCAGTTTCTGGTGCACCAAAAGCGCCAACAAGAATCCCAATACGATTAGCGGGATTGCCGCCAGGATGACGAAATAAAGCGTATTCTCCAGTGACTCTATGAAGAGATCACTGTTAATCAGCTTGGTGTAATTCCGCAGCCCGACCCATTTGGGCTCGCCGATGATGCCCCATTTGGTGAAACTGGCGTAGACGCCGACCGCCGCTGGCAGCAGCAGGAAGACGATGAAGAGGAACAAATAGGGCGCCATGAAAGCGTAGGCGATCAAGTCATTCTTGATGCTTATCCAGCGCGATGTGGCGCGTTTGCCTTTTTTGGGCGCGGGGCTGCTCATAATACCAGTTTCACCGTTAAGAAGTTTTGTAGGGGCGATTTGGCCAATCGCCCGAACATTCACTTTGGTTTGAGCGGGCGACCCAATGGATCGCCCCTGTGATATTACCCCGTACCCCCAATGCTTTGGGGGGATTGGGGGGGGTGGAACAACGAGCCTACTCGTCCAGAATGAGCTCGTCGATGCCCGCTTTCATGTCGGCCAAAGCTTCTTCGACGCTCTTGTCGCCAGCCTGGGCCGCCTCGAGATTGCGCAGCAGCGGCGACTGACCGCCGAAGGAGAAGACGGACGTGTACTTCTCGATGGCTGGCTCCATCACGGCTATCGACAGCGATTCGACGAAGGGGGCATAGTATTGGGCGTAATCATGATCGGTCCAGTAGGGGGCTGCCAACGCCACCGGTAGTACCGGCACGATGCCGACTTTGATGCCCGGCTCGGCGTAATTCTCCAGGAACCACTTCACCACCTTCATGGAATTGAGGTAGTTTTCGTCGCTGTCTTGCACCGTCAAAGCCAGGCAGTGAGTATTGGTCCAGGTGGCCGGCACATCGCCGAAGGTTGGCATCACGGCTGTGCCAATATTCATGCCGCGCGTCACATAGGCGTTGACCTGCCAAGGTCCAACCATGATCATGCCCGCGCGCCCGGCATCGAATGCGCTGATGTCGCCGAAACCCGTGCCGATGCTCGAAACCCCACTCTCTTGCAGATCCACCAGGTACTGCAGCGCTTTGTGGGCCGCTTCGCTATCGACCGCCGCCAGGCCGTCTTCACCCAGCCAGCTGCCGCCAAATTGGTAGAGCAAGGTATGGAAGAACCAACGACCGAGGGCGCCGCCCAAGGGCTAGTCTACGCCGTATTGCGTCACCATGCCGTCGTCATCGGTGGTCGTCATCGCTTCCGCCCAAGCCAGGAACTCCTCGCCCGTGGTTGGCGGGCTGTCCGGATCCAAGCCGGCCGCTTCGACCAGGTCGACGTTGTAATACAGGTTCATCGGATGCAGGTCGCCGGGCAGGCAATAGAACTCGCCATCGATTTTACTCAGCTCAATGATGTTCTGCGGTACGCCGGTGAGGTCGACGCCGGCTGCAGCCATCAGGTCATCAACCGGCAGCAGGACGCCTTTTCTGACGAACTCGGTCACTTCCGTATTGTGGAACATCACCACATCGGGCGGGTTGCCAGCGGCGGCGGTGAGCGTAAGCTGCGTGAACAGATCGTCCCACTGCAACGCGGTCGGCTCAATGACCAGGCCATCTTCGTTGTCCATATTGAAACGGTCGAAGATGGTGTTGAGCATCTCGGTATTGTCGGCGCCGGTCCAGCCGTGCATCAGCGTCACCGGCGTACTGTCTTGCGCCAAGGCCGCGCCCGGCAGCAAGAGCAGGGCAACCAAGGCGACTACTACAATCTTCAAAAGGGAATGCTTAGGTTCTGTTGATATTTAGCATTGGCATTTTCATAAATGTGTAAAATAGTCTTATGACAAGCATAAGACTAGCTGACGAACAGTGGACGAAAATTCGGGATTTCCTGAAGCAAGACCCAAATGTTTATTTGGGTAACGAGGCCAATTGCCGCCTGTTCGTTGAAGCGGTGATATGGATATGTCGCAGCGGCGCGCAGTGGCGTTTGCTCCCAAGCGAATACGGCAAATGGAATTCGGTTTACAAACGCTATGCCGGCTGGTGCGAGAATGGCGTTTGGGAACGGATGATGGCAGCCTTCGCCGATGACCCGGATATGGAAAATGGGATAATCGACAGCACGATTGTACGTGCTCACCCCTGTGCCGCCGGCGCCCAAAAAAAGTGAGGAGCAAGCCTTGGGTCGCAGTCGCGGGGGTTTCAGCAGCAAGATACATGCCGCGGTTGATGCTTTGGGCAATCCCTTGCGTTTCTGCTTGAGTCCTGGTCAGGCTCACGACATCAATCAGGCCAGGGAGTTGGTGGAAGGCTTTGCCTTTCAGCGAGTTATCGCGGATCGGGGCTATGCCTCTCAAGAATTTGTGGACAGCTTGCTTGAAAGAGGCATAGAAGTGGTGATTCCACCGCATCCGCGTGCCAAAGAGCAGCGAGAATACGATAGATGGCTCTATCGCGAGCGGCATCTGGTGGAATGTTTCATCAACAAAATCAAACATTTTCGCCGTGTCTTTTCTCGATTCGAGAAACTCGATTCATCTTATCTTGGTTTTCTGCACCTTGTCGGTACACTCATATGGTTACGATAGAATGTCAACAGAACCTAGTCATTTTTCTCTCCTATTTAATCGGATCATGCCTTACAGAAATTCAGTTTCTTAAATATTACCCCCTCCCGTTTCACTTTCCCACTTTGGCGCCGAGTCGACTTGACGATACAAGGTCGCTCCCAAGTGATTGGGATCGTGCGCGGTCTCCGCATCGCCGCATAATTCATTAGCCAGCCCCAAATGAAAGAAGACATCGTTTTCCGGCACGGTGAGCAGCTTGCCTTCACCCAGATTGGGTGGATATGTTTGGGCGCGCGTCAGGCACTCTATAGCGACGTCATACAAGCCCAGACGAATGCGCCCTCGCGCCAACTGAATCAGGCTGGCGACGTATTGCCCGGTGACCAGCCGCTCGATGAAATCGAAAAGGCGCATGCGTGGACTGTCGTCTTTGGCTTTGACGTTGGGGCCGTCGCCCGGCAGTGCGTTGCAGGCGGCGACAAATGCGGGATTGGCATGCGGGTCATCGGGGTCATCAACCAGCGAAGTGAAAATAACGGCGCGCGCCGCCACCAGTGGACGCCGCGCCCACCACAGATGCAGCGTGGACGGGTAGCCGTGGCGAATGGACTTCTCGCGGGCGCTGGCGCGGTTGATGGCATCCAGCGGCAGGGCGACTTCGATGAGTTTTTTGGCTTGGGGCATATCCAGTCCTCGGACCTTAGTCTTCAAAGCCGTGTGAATTAAAGTTCAGCGTGCGGCTGTTTTCGCTGATCGTGCGCACGGTGGCGTCGTCGAAGCCTTCACCGTGCTCGCTCTGGATTTCGACAGTGATTCTGACATCAGCGCCGGGCAAAGACGTCAGCCGCACGATGATTTCGTCAGCGATCTGGCTGAGGTCGCGCATAGCCCGCTGCGGATCGACCTGCACCGAGCCGTAGTAGCGCCGTTTGGGCTTGGGCGGGGCTGGGGCGTCCGGCTCGTCAACTGTCGTGATCGCCGGCGCTGGCCCGCCGTCGACGGGCAGCGCTACGGCGTCCGGCTGCCTGGCGGCGCGTTCGGCTTCAATCTGCACTCGCGCGGTTTCGGGATGCACGATCAGGGACTTGTCGTCAATGTACAAAGTGAAAGATTGCCCCAGGGTGAGACCGGTGTATTTGCCGTCTTTGTCAACGCCGGTGGCATAGGCGAAGGCTGGTATGAGCCGGCTGACGCCATCTTTGATCGTCTCTTCCAAGACGCTGCGATCGAAAAGACGCGGCAGGTAGCAGTAATTTGTCAGCCACTCCCAGAGCTTCTTGATACTCAGGTGCTGCATATCCTTCCAACCGAGCGGATCCAGCTCCATCAGCAGGTTGTCCGGCGACAAGCCCTGGATCAGCCACTCGTTGCTTTTTAACTTGCGGGAGGCGCCTTCGAGGAAATTTTCGCTGACCCGGATTCTTTCTATGGCGAATCCAACGGCGTCGTTGGGGCTCAGCTGCTGCGGCACGATCAACCAGCTATAAGTTTCTTGCAGGCGTTTGTCGACTGTTTCGCCTTCCCGCTTCAAGGCTTCCTCCACCTGCTTGCCTTGCTGCACATCCAGGTTGAGGACTTCTCTATCGGCCTTGATCGACTCCCAAGCCAGGTATTTGCGGATGCTGTCGGCCCATTCGGCGTTGCGGATTTCGTCGGGCGCGATGAATACGACCATATTGCGGTGATGGCGCGGCGAATTGCCGCGGCTGTTCATGATCTCGTCGATATATTGCATCGCCTCGGAATCGCTTCTGTTGACCCGGTGCGTATGCTCGGGCCCCAGCACGACCACCCGCGCGCTCTGCTCATCGGGGATTTCGGCGCTGCTTTCCGGCATGATATGCACACTGCCGAGGGCGCGCTTGTCCCATTGCAGCGCCCGCAGGCGTTGTCCCGCTTCCGCCAGCACTTTGTAGTCATCCATGCTTTGCGCGCGGTCCTCAGCGGTGCGGTTGACCGTGGGGCGCGTGTCGTACCAATAGCGCGTGCCATCGTTGTAGAGATAAGTCAGTTGATTGCTCATGCGGCGCAGGGCGTCGCTGAATACGGCTGGCGATTCCCCCGGTTGCACTGTGGCCAGGTTGATGCGCACCTCTTCTACGCCGCGCACGCCTTGCTCCGTCACAGTGGGCGCGCTGCCCATGAAGATGGCCCGCGCCACGCGGCGACAGGCAGTGTGCCGCTGCAATTGGGCGACTTCGCGCTCGATCTGCCGTGGCCTTGAGCGATCGCCATCGATATCAACATCGACCACCGCCGGGAAGCTGCTGGGCAAGTAACGCAGAATTTCAGACTTTACCGTGCCGTTCCATAGCGGAATCGAACCCGGCATAATCATCAAGGCATCGTCGTTGTCGCTCCACAAGCGGTGGATGACCGACGCCATCATGCGCAGGACGCCGCGTGTGCGCTGGAAGCGCTCCATCGTCGACCAATCCTCATAAAGCCGCGCAAACAGCTCGGGGTGGATCGGAAAAGCCTGCGTCATCAGCTGCTTGTATTCGGTTTCGGCGGTTTCGCGCGGATATTCGGCTTTGCCATGACGATAGAGATCGACGAAGGCATTGACAGTCGCATCGCGGGCGGCGCGATCTTCAACATCCGAGAACAATCGACGCCGCACAATCTCGTAGCTCTCCTCGCCGCTGACAGGCTTCCAGACCGATTCCATGCGGCCAAAGACGCGGCTTAGATAATCCAGCGCGCGCTCGCCGCCTTCGCCGCCGATTTCAATCTCGCTCACCGGCAGCGATACCAGCAGGATAGAATCGCTGGAGCGATTGACGGCTGCTGTCAAGGACTGCACGAAACTCAATACGGAATCGAATGTGCCGGCGGGCAGCCGCTGGCTGACGTTATAGAGGTTGCGGGCATAATGAACCAGTTCATCGATGATGATGAGCGCAGGACCGTGATCTTCCAGCAGTTGCGCCAGGGTGTCGGCGCCGGGATTTGTCCCCTGCAGGTCATTCTGCTCCACCAGCGCATAACCCTCCAAACCGCCCAATTGCCAGGCAATCTCGCCCCATAGGGTGCGCGTGGTGCAGTTGGGATGCTGCTGCGGCTGCGAGACATTCAGCGCATCGCCCACGATAACGGCGCGCCCGGCCTTGATATCGTCGGTCGCGCCGGCCCGCTCCTGGATTTGGTCGTATTCGGGCAAATCAGCCAGCTCAATATCGGCGCCGAAAATGTGATACAGGGCCAGCAGGCTATGCGTCTTGCCGCCTCCAAAGTTGGTTTGCAGCTGCACCACCGGGTCGCCGCCTTCGCCAGTGAGCCGTTTGATGCCGTTGATGATCAAATCGCGCAGCCCCTCGGTCAAATAGGTGCGGCGGAAAAACTCCTTGGCATCGCCATATTCGGGCGCCGCTTCTCCCCGCAATACCTTGGTCAAATCGGCAGCGAACTCGGCTTTAGTGAAATCGTCGTTTTGCACATCGGGATGCGGCTGAATGACCATGCGCCAGGGCTTCAAACCTGCCTGGGTGGTGCGCGGCGCATCGATGGCATTGGTGGCTGTTTTCTGCGAACGTCTTGCCTCCCTTTCATAGCGCAGGCGCAACAATTCGTTGCTATGATTGGCCGCGGCGCCGGCTTCATCGATAGCGCCGCAGGCTTGCAGCAGCAGCTTGGCCGTATCCGCCACGCGCTGCGCTTCGTCATTGGTGAAGGCTTCCTGATGCGCCCACTTGTTGCGCGCAGTCATCATCTCGCTGACGTAGCTGCGCTCGTTATGCCCCAGCTTGTCTCTGAACGCTTCGTTCCAATTGTGAAACATCAGGCGCAGCCAAGCCTGCGTATCAAGTTCTTCCAGCGCGCGCTGCTCATCCGGCAGGCTGACGCTAAAGGGCGGGTTGTAGAGCTTCAGTTCCATTTCCTGCAGGAACTTGCCGCGATAACGCGACTGGTACTGCTGCAAGACAAAGGGCGCCAAGCCGCTCTTCAGCAGGTCCATGATTTCGCCAACGCGCTCTCGATTTGATTTCGCCATTTTCCCTTGCCTCCTGATTGGCGGGCGACTCACCGAGTCGCCCCTACAGTTTTTTACGCCGGCGGACGACCAGATTGGCCGCCCCTACACCTGTCTGTTGCCGGCGGGCGATTCACAGGGTCGCGTAGACACTGACCGTCAGTCGCCCCGGCAATTACTCGTTGTCCTCGAATAGATCCGCCTGCGTGGCCCGGCCGCGCTCAGACGCCGCCAGACGCGTGATCTCCGACCAGCTGCTGACCAGCGCGTTGTAATCCAGCGCGTCCTCCGCCCAGCCCTTTCGGTCGCAGATGTGATAGAGCCGGTAAGCCAAGTCGCGCACGGATTCGGCGATATCGCCCGGCAGCCGGTTGTAGAGCGCCGCCGCGCCCATCTCGCCGTGATGATTCAAGCGCTCGATCAGATGATGCGTGCCTTCCCAAACGGTCGGGCGTTTGTCTTGCCGCGGGTCATACGCGCCCGGGTCGTACTCGCGCCAATTGATCAGCCGCACTTTCCCGCCGCCCGACACGACCACACCGGCCAGGGCCACGCTAGCGACCGCCGTGTTCTTGGCTTGCGCCAGCACATTGGCCTGCCCGAAGTCGCCCTTTTGGAAGCCGCGCTCCTCGAACCAGCCGATGGCGAAGCGCGTCTCGGCGTCGAGGTCGGCGTCTTGTTCCGCCAGCACCTCGTCCAGCGCCGCGTTGATGAGACCGAGGGCCGTGCGCACCGTCAGCGGCGTGCCATCTGCTTCGAGCACAGCGCTGTAACGCGAGTAGATGGCCATGCCCGGCCCGATGGTGGCTTGCGCCATATCGACCGGCGCGATGCTGCCCGTTTTCATCTCGGCGATGGCGCCGGGCAATTCGGCGCGCAGGGCATCGAGGAAACGCCGGCGCGAGGTGGGCGGGGCGTCTTCCGGGCGCGGCCGGCAGACGAGCACGATGGATGAGGCGAGAGCATTAGATCCCAAAGCACGCGAACGTGCTGAGCGTTCCGTTCGCATGGGCCAAGTTCCCACAATCTCAAAGCCTGACTTAATCAGACTTGTGAGCATCGTCTCCCAACCTGTGCTGGCGATCGCTCTCGCAGACGTTTGGATTCCCCGTGTAGCCGTCACTTGGCCCGAGGCCATAAAACCTGCGTCCTGTTGCTTAAACGCATAGAAGATAGATATAGGAAAATCGCGCCTTACAAAAGCACGCAGGTTGGTAAACGTTTCCAACATACCTTGTTCAAAGCGTTCTCTCGCAGCCCCGCTACCACCGTGTCGATGCGCGGATGCTATCAGTTCATCGGCTCTAGGGACTAAAACTGTACTGAAAATGTCAGGATACGATCCTCGCAGATTTCTTCTGATCCAAACGTAGAAATAGTCACTAAGGTCAGCGTAACCAATGTTGTCGTAATAGGGAGGATCTGTGGATAATACAACTCTGCCATCGTACTGAACTGATAGCGCATTCTCCTGCCTAGCTTGTCCAGAGCCGTGTCCGAAGATGCTAAAGACTTTGAAAAGACCATTGATAAGATTGCTGAGACTTCCTGATGAAGTGGAAAATGGGTTGGCTTCAGTGTAGTCCCAAACCATAGACAAGGTGTGCCTTACGAAAGTGTGACCGACAGCCTCTGTGTTAGGAATCCAGGTTGTGTTGCGAGACCAGAAATCTGCCCCTTTGTCGATAAGAAATGCAAGGTAAACGCCAATCGCGTCTACGTACGCATCTGCGCCGTTCCCATCGCTACGCAAAGGTATGCCATTATCTGCTAAGCCGGCTTTCATCGCATCATGTCGGACTTGTTGTTTTACATTTATCAGTGTGTCGCAAAGCGCAGTCAATACTTTCAGCTGCCGACATGAATAGAGGGAGCTAAATCTGTTAATGCCGTATAATTGAACTCGAAATCCCAGTGCATCCTCTGGTATCTCACCAACCGGCTTCCACTCGGGCACAGCACTTTCAGCGATTTGCACGTGTTCTTCGGCGGGGCTGTAGTAGCTGCGTCCACGTTTGCCTTCGGTGACAATCGCCATCAACTGCGCGCCCATGCGGCCATCCTTGCCTTCGGCACGAATGTAATCGAAAGCCATCGGTTCGCCGGAGACGATGCACTTTCCACCACGTCGGTTGACTGTGCCATCGTCATCTCGTGGCGGCAGGCCCTTCGTCACTTCGAAGCGCACGGTCGTCCCCGCAATGACGGGCTTCGCCCAGCACTCGCGCCCTTTCTTCTTGCTCAGCGCAAACGACCGCACCAGCGGCACAGGCGCGTTCACTGCGGGGTTGGGGCTGATAACCGTTCGCGCCCAGAGCCAGGCGATGACGGTTTCGCCATTGAGCTTGGGATAGAGATGCCCGATGCGCTCGAAGGCGCGTTCGCGCATCCACTCGCCGTAGTAGCGCACATCGGCGGCGAGGCCGGCCGCGCCTTTCCATTTAGGCGACGGGCGACTCACAGAGTCGCCCCTACGAGATTCGGCGGGTGCGTCGGGTCTCCCCCTCCCTGATTTATCGGGGAGGGGGTCGGGGGGTGGGGTAGAACCAGCGGAGAATAAGCCTTTTCTATCGCGCGGGTTGACCGGCGGCATACCGGCGAAGCGCGGCGGAATCTCAATCATGGCTTTGTTGATCATGACCGCCACCGGGTTGAGGTCGCTGGCGTGGGCTTCCAGGCCCAGGCGCTGCGCTTCCAGCGGGATGCTGCCGCCGCCGGCGAAGGGATCCAGCAGTGGCGGCGGGTTGCCCTTGGTGGCGATTTGAATCAGCTCGCGCGCCTGCCCCATGATTTTTTCGTCTGTCGTGGCTTCCCAAGTCACCAGGCGCTCGATGAAGTCGAAGAGGCGCATCCTGGGCGTATCAGCTTGCTCTTCGGCTGACGCCGGGTCATTGCCCTCGTCGATGGCTTTTTTATGCGCTTCGGCTTTGGCGCGGGGGACGTTTGGACCATCGCCGGGCAATGCTTTACACGCTTCGACGAATGCGGGCAGCGCGTTCGGGTCATCGGGGTCGTCGACCAGCGAGGTGAAGATGACAGCGCGGGCGGCTGCCAATGGTCGGCGCGCCCACCACAGATGCAGCGTGGACGGGTGGCCGTGACGGATGGACTTCTCGCGGGCGCTGGCGCGGTTGATGGCATCCAGGGGCAGGGCGACTTCGATGAGTTTTTTGGCTTGGGGCATGGGCTGTTTCCAATGCTTGGGTGTGAATTGAGTTGAATCTTAACACAGGATAAGGACGGCTAGCCCTCCAAATAATCCAGGGCAATCGCTTCAAAATGATCAGACTTGGAATGACGAAAAAACAAGCTGAATTTCAGCCACCGATTACTCCGAAGTAGAACCCAGTTAGTCCTGCGAAAATCCACACAAGGTCGAACTGTAGGCGTGTCGCCCGAAAATCCACGATTAAAACAACGGGCGATTCACAGAATCGCCCCTACAAGGCTTGATTGGTATTAGCGATGAATTCGCCGGAATTTTACCCCACCCCCCGGCCCCCTCCCCGACGAGTCAGGGAGGGGGAGCTAAATTCTGCGAATATCATGGTTTTTTTGATACTTTGTGTAGGTATTGACCCGGTATTCCATACGAAAACAGTTATACTACGGTTGGTTTTCTGTGTTCTTTGCAATACAAATCAAGCCTTACAACGACCCATTTTATGTTGCATGACTTACTTGGAATTACTTCTGTGTACTCGGCGGCAAAAATAATTTGAAGCGATTGCCCTCCAAATAATCTGACGGCCAGGCAGGCCCGACAGGCGACATGGTATAATGGCAGACGGCGAGACTGAACGAAGGCGATGCCCGATGGCGACACAAGAGCGCATGTATACGGTGGACGATGTCTGGCGGCTGGAGCAAGAACCGCGTCATCCGACAGAGAAGTATTATCTCATTGACGGGGAGTTGCATATCAAGATGTCACCTAATCAGCGGCATAGCGAAATTGCAAACCTGATTGCGCACTATCTGCTTTCCTATGTATTGGAACGAGACTTGGGCAGAGTCGGAGTTGAAGTTGGATTTCATCCGCCGGCCGATCGCAGTACCGCGCTTCTGCCGGATGTGTCCTTCATCAGCAAATCCAGGATGGCGCGGCGCGCGCGCGCTACCTATGTGCCCTACATGCCTGATTTGGCGGTTGAGGTTGTCTCGCCGTCACAGACGCTGGCGGAGGTACGCCGCAAAGCCGAAACGTACCTGCGCCATGGGTCGGCGCTGGTCTGGCTGATAGACCCGGGGTCGGAAACCGCCGAAGTCTGGCAGCGCGATTCGGAGCAGCGCGAAGTCATTGATTCGGACGGCGAATTGAATGGTGGCGATGTCCTGCCCGGTTTCAGCTTGCCGCTAAGGCGCTTGTTCCCAGACTAGGCGTGAGCTTCAGCGGCAATGATGACGGAGCGGGACTGCCCACCCCAATAGCTAGCGGTACGGAGGCGGCGATGGCGACACAAGAGCGCATGTATACGGTGGACGATGTCTGGCGGCTGGAGCAAGAACCGCGTCATCCGACAGAGAAGTATTATCTCATTGACGGGGAGTTGCATGTCAAGATGTCACCGAATCAGCGGCATAGTGAGATAGCAAGCGAAATCGCGCGGCTTCTTGGCAATTTTGTGGTGGAGCGCGGATTAGGCCGAGTTACGGTGGAATGCGGCTATCATCCGCCGGGCAAGCGAGATTGCGTGATGCTGCCGGATGTAGCCTTCGAGGGGATGCCGCGCGCCGCTCAGCCTTCCCGGTCGACGTATGTGCCTTACATGCCCGATCTGGCGGTGGAGATCATTTCACCGTCGCAATCCTGGGCAGTGACGCGCCGCAAGGCAGACCGCTACCTGCGCCATGGGTCGGCGCTGGTCTGGCTGATAGACCCGGGGGCGGAAACCGCCGAGGTCTGGCAGCGCGATTCGGAGCAGCGCGAAGTCATTGATTCGGACGGCGAATTGAGCGGGGGAGCTGTCCTGCCCGGTTTCAGCTTGCCCTTGCGGAAAATCTTCCCCTGACAGTCGCTTGGATCAGCGGGGCGCTGTGCTTGCGTCCAGCAGCGTTTGCAGATTCACCTTGACCGCCTCTTCGTAATGCGCCGGCGCCTGAAAAGCGAAGCCCTGCACATAACGTGGCTGGCTGGCCTTGTCGCCATCGATCTCGACCAGCGCCAATATGAATTGCTCGCGGCTGTTGAAGGCGGTGAACAGTTCGTTCCTGGTCAGCGTCACATCGCGCGCGCCTTTCCGCCGTCCCTTGACCTCGATAAAGCGCAGTTTTCCATCCTCGCCGGAGGCGCTCTCAATATCGTAGCCGATGCCTCGCTGGCTGCTGACATCGACCGGTGTGTTGCCCAGCCTCCGCTCCGCAGCCATGACGGCGCTCATTGCGATCAGCTCGCTCTTGCGCGTATCGATGGCATCCGGGTCGGTTGATTCGCCCTGCAGCAAGCCGATGGGAATGATCAAGGCGCCGCCGGCCACAATCGGTCGCGTGGCGCTGATCTGCCGCTCTTGCGCGATCTGCGCCAGGCGCTGCTTGCGCCGCTCTTCCAGCTCATCGGCGCGCCGCTGCGCCTGCTGGCTATTGAGACCGCGCGGCGCCTTGCCCGCTTCTTCTTGCAGGCGCAATTGGGCCGCCCGCCCATCCCAGTGATTAATCTCCCGGGTGAGGCGCTCCTGTACTGCCCGCTCGGTCTTGTCCAGCCGTTCGTTCCGCGGTTCCCTGATGCGCTGCAGATGGCGCGGGATCAGGCGCTCAATGGCGTGGTTCACGGCGCGCTTTTCCAGCTGCTCGCCTTTGAGCCAGTCCTGCTCCAGCAGCGGGGCGATCTTCGCTTTTTCAGCCGCGCTAGCCGGGCGATAATCGAGGTAGGGCGCGGTACCGGCTTCGTGGATGACATCGGCGCTGTCGATTTCGACGAAGTGTACCTCGCGCGATATGATGCTGTGGTCGGCTGTGCGGCTGGGCACAGCATCCTGGATCTCGCCATGCAGGTAGAATAAGACGCGCAACTCTTTACCGGGATCGTTCGAGTCCACCAGCATAGCGCCGCTTTTCAAGGTTTCGCGCTCGCGCTTCAGCATCAGGCTTATGGTCGCATCAAGCAGCGGATGCCCCGGGCAGACGAAGGCAGCTTCCGGCTTCTTCTCCTGGTGGATTAGGCTCTTGTCGAAGCAAATCCGCGTATACTTGCGCGCAATCGGTCCGATCCCGCGTTCCTCTGCGTGATGTCGTATGTCGTACGGCACATTATTGATGGCGTAACGCCCGCTCTCGCGTTCATGCAGCGTACCGCCCAGCTCTTGAAAGGCAGCTTTGAAGAAGGCCGCGATAAAGTGCGGCTGCAGCTTGCGAGCGTTGGCGCGCTCCATTTCGGCGCGCACTTGCTCAACCTTGCTCGTATCCATTACGCCGCTGACGAGCAGGTCGTCACGAACGATCTCCTTGACCCGCTCTTGGTCGGTGGCGTTGTCGATGGCGATCTTGAGCTTGTCGCGCACCTCTTGCTGGTCGCCGTAACGCAGGGCTTCGACCAGCAGTTTTCGCAGCGGCGTCTGCCGGAAGAGCTCGCCGATTACGTCAAAGACCTGCCCGTTCAGCCTATCGCGCTCTCTGGCCAACTTCTCCAGCAAACGCTGGTAGACGGCGCCTTCGCGCGTTTCGCCCGCGACCAGGTTCCAGAGGTGGCAGACTTCCTGCTGCCCGATGCGGTGAATGCGCCCGAAGCGCTGTTCCAACCGGTTGGGGTTCCAGGGCAAGTCATAATTGACCATCAAGTGGGCGCTCTGCAGGTTAATGCCTTCGCCGGCAGCATCAGTAGCGACCAGGATCTGCACATCGGCATTGTGGCGGAAGTCCTCCTCGATTTTGCGGCGCCGCTCGCGATGCGTGCCGCCATGGATTGTTACGACGCCTTCAGGGCGCCCGATCACCGTATGCAGCTTGTCAATCAGATAATCGAGCGTATCGCGATGTTCGGTGAAGATGACCAGCTTGCGCGCCGTGCCGTCCGCATTCTTCATTTCGGGCGTATCTTGCAGCAGGTTCAGCAATTGCAGCCACTTGCTGTCCGCGCCACTGCGCAGCACGCGCTGCGCCTGCTGTTCGAGCTCGCGCAAGATGGCAATCTCGTCAGCCAACTGCGCCACGTTCGTGGCGGCGGTCGCATGGTCAACCAACTCGGCTTCGATCGCTTCTACTTCATGCTCGGGCGCGTCTTCCAGGTCTTCATCGAGATTGATGTCGTAGCTCAGCGCCGATGGCGCCAACGTACTTTCCGGCCCTTCAATTTCTTCCTTCAAGCGCGTTTCTAGCTTCTCAAGCCGACGCCGCAGCGAGTGATAGATTGCTGCCGGCGATGAAGCCAAACGGCGCTGCAAGATCGTCAGCGCGAAGCCTATCGCGCTCTTGCGTCCGCCGTGCTCCAGCTCATCGATTCGATTGAACTCTGTGCGAACATAGTCGGTGACGCTCTCGTAGAGGTCTAGTTCATCTGGCGACAGGTCATAATTGACCGATGTCGCTCTGCGCTCGGGGAATAGCGGCTTTCCATCAAACTTCAGGAGACGCTCCTTTATCATGCGCCGCATCAAGTCTGCTACATCGCTGCGACCTGTCCCGGCCGGGGCGCGCCCTTCAAAGCGATCCGGGTCCAACAGCTTCATGAACAGATCAAAGTCGTCATCCTTGCCATTGTGAGGCGTGGCGGTCATCAGCAGCAGATGACGCGTCAACTGGCCCAGCAGCTTGCCGAGTTTATGACGCTTGGTCTCCTCCAGTTTGTTGCCGAAGTAGGTCGCGGACATTTTATGCGCTTCGTCGCAGACAACCAGGTCCCAGTCGCTTTGCGCCAATCGGCTCTGAATGTCCTCATTTCGGCTAATTTGATCCAAGCGCACGATCAAGTGGTCGTTTTCGGCGAAGGGGTTGCCGCTGCGCGATGCTTCTATCATGTCGCGAGTGATAATCCTGAAGTCGAGCTGAAATTTGCTGGAGAGTTCATCCTGCCACTGCTCGGTCAGATTGCCCGGCGCGCAAATCAGGCAGCGCCGCACATCACCGCGCACGATCAACTCGCGGATGAGCAGGCCGGCCATAATGGTCTTGCCCGCCCCGGGGTCATCCGCAAGCAGAAATCGCAAGGGCTGCCGCGTCAGCATTTCGTCATAGACCGCTGTGATCTGATGCGGCAGCGGTTCGATGAGCGAAGTATGCACGGCCAGCAGCGGATCAAAGAGATGTCCCAAGCTAATGCGATAGGCCTCGGATACCAGGCTCAACATTCGCCCGTCGCTGTCAAACGGCCACAATCTTTCCTCGGATGGCGTGGAGAGAGTCGCTTCATCCGCCCGGTAAAGCACCCTTTCGCCAAGCTTGCCGTCCGCGCGGCGGTAGGCCACGGAAACCGAGCTAGGGCCGCTCTTTTCTACAGCAACCAACTCGACGATTTGCTCAGGCACGATACCGACCACGCGCATCTTGCGTTTAAGGTGATCCAGTTTGATCACGCGCTGTCCTCTGCTTTACGCTACCTATGGCTGCTCTGCAAATTGATCTCTCCACTCCGTTAATACGCTCGTACTGCGGATGACCTAGGTATCATGACTTATGTACTCACTTGCTGCTCCTGTAGAGATGGAAGCGCTAGATTACCATGTTCGCGGAAGCGATGGATAATCCAGCGCGTTCGACACAGCTGTTGAACGGTGTTGGTTGCATCCGATGATGTGATCTGCACCACAACCACGATGGCTGTGCGATAGTAGCCGCCGGATATACTCGTAAGACTTGAAATCGCGTCAATTGGCGCGCGAGGAAATCACGCATCTTGTGTGCGATCTTCTGAACGCTGCCGAGTACACTTGACGCTAATCCTGGCTCTCTTCAAGCAGTCCCGTGCTTTCGACAAGATCGCGCGCCCGCTGTACCAGATCGACAATGCTCCTGGATGTTTCTTCTTCAGTTGATTCGCATGCCAACGAGAGTAAATCCGCGGCGGGATCCAATATGCTGCCGCTTTCAACGCTGCAAGCGAGTCTCGCTTGTCATCGTCAGGTTCGAGCGAAGGCGCCGCCTGAACGAATCTGTCAGGCGGCATCCATGAGCTCTTAAGCGCGCCTACGACGCTCGGGCCTTTCGATATGAAAACCTCGCTGTTCAATGTACTGCAGGCAAGTTTGCCGGGTCAGCCATTGACGCGCTGTCGTGACTGACCAGAGCAGGTTTTCAACCAGCCGGAACTTGTCACCGAGACAGCAGGCTTCACGCGCTGTTAAGGGTGGCGGCTCCGTGCTTTGGCTCATAAGATTTTCTCCCGCTACTGAGATTCAAGGCGCGGCAAACCTGGCCAACTATGGATGCAAGGACGCGATATGTTGTTCGTAAACGCAGGTCCACGCCGTCCTTAGCCGGTGTCGGCAGCGACGAGCGCAACGATGCCAGCTTTATTGATCTGGCCGCAGGTCATGCCTTCGCTGGCATAGGTCTCGATCGAATGAATGGGCCGTTCCGGGGCCGACGTATCGATAAGCACTATGCTGCCTGGAGCGTCGAAGCAGACTTCTGTGCCCGGGTCAAAGCTACCCGCGTCCTGCGCGCAGAAAGGCAGCACCAGATGCTGGCCCACCGATAATCCGTTGTTCGGCAGATTATTGTGCCGGCGGAGGACTTCTACCGTGGTCTCGTATTGGATCGCCAGGCGATACAGGTTGTCTCCCAGAGAAACGACGTGCATACATTCGTTATCAGCGCGCCATAGCCGCACGGCAAATCTTATGCCTTGCAGGGCCGGGTGTTTGTCGAGCGTAAGTATGTCAATTTCCGCGCAATTTACATTTGGACTCGGCGACGTCACGACAATGCGATCGTTCACCGGGCAGAAGTTGGGTACCGGTGGCGCCGGCGTATCTGGCGTATCTGGCGTATCCGGCTTATCTGGCTTATCTGGCGGGCCCGGTGGATCTGGCGTCGGATCTGGCGGTTTCGGGTATTCGTAGGCGCCGATGTCACAGTTGCCGTATTGCGGGCGGGCAGTCTGGGGTTGATCGTCGAGCAAACAGTAGACCGGGTCGGCGTTGTCAATGGCCGGGCTGCCCAACTGCAGCGGGTGATGCGGCGGGTTGCCGGAAAGGGCGTTGATCCCGGCGGGGATAAACACAACGGGTTCATCATGCTCGACATGTTGGGCTTCCGCCTCAATCACACCGCCTTCAGACGCCACTGCTTGGCTTTCGGCTGGTTCAGGCGTACAGGACCCATCCTGGATGAAGTTGCCGGTGAACTCGAGCATGATATCGGGATTGGGTCCGCTATGGCAATCACCGCCGCTGGCGCTGTCGGTGATCAAGGTATTGCGAATCTTGAAGTTGCCCGTCCAGCCTATAATGGCGATTCCGCCGCCTTGCTCGGCCGCCGAATTGTAGGCCCAGGTCGTGTGCGTCAGTGTCACGAAAGATCTGAACGAACTCAGTCCGCCGCCTTCTCTGGCGCTGTTGGTGCTGAATGTGCTGTTCGTGATGTCAAGCGTGGTTTGACTGCTTTCGATCGCGCCGCCTTCGTCGGCCTCGTTTTCGACAAAGGTGCTTTTGTCGATAGTAACGATGCCACCCGCGGTTTTTAATGCGCCGCCGTCTTCGGTCGCCATGTTCTTCTTGAATGTAGCGCCGACAACATCAAACGTGTTCAAACCGGTAGAACTGATGAAGTAGATGCCGCCGCCATGGCTCTTTATCGTCATGTTGCCGCTGATTTCGGTGTCAGCAATATCAACATCGCTGTCGAGGGCGTAGATGCCGCCACCGACGTCGCTGGCGTAGCTATTCATTATTATGCTGTCGCTTATGTGTAGTGAACCGCCGCTGACATAGATCCCGCCGCCCTCGTTGGCAGACAAGCCTTCGGTAATGGTCAAATCACTGATGCTGAGCTGACCGCCGTCTGCATTTAGGATCTGGTACTGGCCGTCGCCGGAGACCGTGTGGCCGCCGCCATCGATGTGAATTGCGCTCGTTATGGAAGGCAATGCCGCCGCGAGCGTGACATTCGTTGTCAACAGGATGATGTCGTCACCCGTGGCGGGCGGGCTAGCGGTCTCATCAGGCGCGGCGCCGGCTTCACACTCGTCATTGCCATCAGTGTCGGTGCTCTCTTCTACCTGGTCAATGCCTTCGGCGGAGCGGATCGCGTTTGCCAGGCTGCAATTGCCATCCACTGTGATGACACAGGGGATGGAGATCGTCGTCCGAATCGTCGGCAGAGTTGAATCGCCAGCCTGCGGAACCACCTCTATACTGGCAGTTTGGCCGCACTGCTCGGCGCTGATGACCCAGGTCGCTTCCGTCGCCGCCGCTCCCACCGTTGTTTGAGCGGACTGAAGATCGAAACTGGGAGTCCATAGAGCGGAATCAATCGTTTGATCGCCGCCGCTCAACGCGCAACGCAGTTCGTGCTGGCTGTTCACAATCAGGGTTTCGCAACTTACGGTCAGGGTGTCAGATGGCGTCGGCGAGCACTCAAGCGTGATTGTGGTTTCGTCTGTCAAGAGAACCGTATCGCCGGCGCTTGCATCCACCGTGACAGTTGTGCTCTGGCCGCAATACTCATCAGCGATAACCCAGTTCGCTACCGGTCCGTCTGTTATTTGAGTGTATTGAACCTCGAAACTGGGAGTCCATTCAGCGGATGTGATGGCGAGAGCGCCGGCGTCCACCTCACAATGCAGGATGTCGTGGTTGTCGCCGGAGATGATCTCACAGCCTAGCGATACAAAGTCTATGTCAACAAAGTTTGACAGTACGCTCCGATCATCGCCGCGAATGGCTTTAACCCAATAACTGTAGCGTTCGCCAGGTGTCGTGGCGCTGGTATCGGTGTAGCTGGTTTCGCTGCTGCCGGTGTTGTCCACTAAAGTCGTTAACTCGGTTTCGTGTTGCAAGGGGCGGCGGCGCAAAATTTCATAGCCGTCTACATCTCCGGCCGGCGCAGTCCAACTCAGGAGGACACCCTCGTTTGCGAAGCTGGCCATCAAGTTGGTCGGGGCTGCTGGAGGATCCTGCGCCACGGCAGGAATATACGCCACGGCCAATAGCAGGTACAAGCAGAATAGCGCCAGAATCAGATACGGTAGCCGTACTCCGCGCCCTGCGCGCTTCATGCTAGTGGCGCCAACCGCCACTCCTGACCTGACAGAAAGTGCAGCTACTATTCGGGAAATCATCAGCGACATGCGTCTCATGGGAATCTCCATTCTTTGTGAACTAGCCATTTGCCGGCTCTGTATTACCGGCGTGAGAGTGTTCGGGTTCGGAAAACATACTTAGGCAGGTCTGCCGCAGGTCCAGGTAAGACAGCTTGCCCAGACCAGCTTTCTCTGCGGTTTGTTTTACAATGTTGCGTATGGTTTGAGTACTGGTAGGAACGTTCTTGTTGGGCTTGAAGCGAGCGTCTTTGCCGGTGCTGAGCGCGGGGAGAATATGTTTGTAAGGAAAATTGCGATCTGCATGTACGCTTCTCTGCGTGTCTAGCAGCCTCTTAAGCGCATGCAGCGTATCAGAGGACGGGTCGAGGATAGGCACATTGCATCCCTGATCATCGTGGTCGCGTCTGTAGGTGAGAGTTTGCGTATCCCAATTGAGATCCTCCCATCGGAGCGAGACCAGCTCGACATTGCGGATGGAGGTGTGCAGCAGAAGGCAAATGACGGCGAAGTTGCGGACCCCCATGTGGCTTTCATCATCTCTCCAGACCGCGAGCAGTTGCTGGCATTCATCGCGAGACAGGACGCGCGGTTTGCGCCGGGGAGCGTTGTCTCTGCTTGTGCGTCGGATATTCAGATCGCGGAGTTGGATGTATTGGATGCCGAAGGACGGGTCCAAATAAGACGCCATCCGCAGCAGTCTTTGCATGTGCGACTTGCGGCTGATTCGCGTACCGTGGCTGAGGTTGCGACTAAACAGAAAGCTTCTGATGTTGTCACAAGACAAGTCCATGTAATCGAGATTATTTTGCGTGGCGAATTGCTCCCACTGTTGAAAAGTAGTCTGGTAGACTCTGCGGCTGGACTCCGATGGGAGATCCTGGAACAGCAGCGCAGTAATCCCTTTGAAGGTGAGTACGCCAGCGTTCGTCAAGGAATAGCCCCTATCCATTTGCTTTGCCTGAGCTGTATAAACCATTCAATCGACCGCCTTGGTATCCATCTGCATGTCAGCCGGCCTTGCCTATCTCTCATGCAAGTGAAGAAAGAGCTGATACCATCGGTCGTATTCCTTAAGATCGGGGATGCCTTTGCTTTGCTCTGGCGCCGCTTCAGCTAATAGCATGTCGCTGTAAAATTGCAGCGACAATGACGCCAGCTCCACCAGGTCGCGGCACAAGGGCAGATCTTGCCAGACCGCTTGCCGGAGCCTGCTCAAAGCGGCTCGGCTATATTGATTCTGCGTCAGCGCGACCAGGAAGGGATCGAATCGTTCTCCGTCTGTTCCTTGACTGATCTCGTAATCCGAACAGGGTTCGCTCCAATCGTCCTTTCTGCTGGCAATCGAAAGTAAAACCACAACCGCGATTAATGCGCCCAACACCGCCGATGTACGCTTCAACACGCTGAACCGACGCCAGACGGACTTCTTCACTCCATATTCTTTGCTCCGTATTACGGTCGGTCTCATCTGCTTAGCCTTTGCCGCTCGGTACATCCGCTGCGACAGGCGGGGTCGGCAGCCGCCAGTCGCTCAAGGAAATGCGATCCAGATGCCTCTCTCTTTCATTCTTGCGCTTCCGGCAAAACGGCGGGCCGCCTAATGCTGGGGTTTGTACAAGGGAGGAGTACAAGGACGCACATACGTACCCTCTTCTGGTTGAGCATTGAGATGACATCTTTTGTAGGTACCGCGCCCTCATTAGGCGGCCCGCCTCAATACCGGAAAGCAATTTTCCCTCTCCTAATCCGTGACTGTGACGCGCTCGCGCAGGATCCAGCCGACCGTGTCGTTGCAGCGCGCTCGGTAGAAATCGAATATGCTCGGCTTCCATACAATCAGGCGCTGCCCCCGGAAGCAGAAGCTGAGCTTGGCTGTGAAAGGCGACGGCATAACATGGATGGCGGCATGATCTCCGCTGATTACCGCAGAGCGAGCGTCCAGCGACGGCCTGATCGAATGAGCGGCATTGTTGAGCAGCGCAGCAAATATCATCGCCGAGACGAGAAACAGCGCGATGGTTTTCTTGCTGAGAGTCCTCTTCATGGCCCACTTTCTTTCTCGGTTCAAGCGATTAATTCATGCTTCTGTCGTCGCCAATTTTTGCGTGATGTTCTCGCTCGTAGGCTGACGTTTGGTCATGCGTCGGCCCGTTTAATTTGTTAATATAAGAAAGTTTACGTAATAAGTGCTACAACGCTAAGAACGATTGTATCACTCATTTGGACAACGTGTATGTATATCTGTGCCTAATTTAGAATTCGGCCAAGGCGAACAAGCAAATTGGCGCTGCTAGATAGAGAGGGGCGCTACAAAGCCTGTAGCAAACAAAGCGCTCATCGCGGTCGGGAGCGCTGTATTCGGCTTGGCGCAGCAGTTATGGTTTCGCTCAGTCTGGCGCGGGCGGCGCGGCTTTAGTCTTTGTGCTCTCCCGACGCGTGCAGGTGCTTGTCCGTGCGCAGCGAAAGCGTTCTGGATCTTGCGCCTGCCAGGATAAGAGCATCGTAGAAATCCGCAACTTCTTCGGGCGTGTGGTCATCAATGTGGTTTAGGTACCAGCGGATAAATACGTAGCTGGATTCTACCAGGTGATTGACCGAGATATCGAAAGGCACGGGACTTGTTGATCGCGACTCCCAGCGATCGATAACGATTTTGACCGCTTCCGTCTTCAAGAGTTCGCGGACGGGATGCGCCTGCGGCAGGCTGGCATAAACGCGAAAGCGATCCTGATGTTCCTTAATGAATTTGAACATCGCGACCGTTTCATCGTAGATGGTTTCCTGTTCCCGGAGGACCTGCGCGAGGTCCAGAATCGTGGTCCGCAAGGCGTCCGTCAGGAGGTCGTCCACGCTGCTGTAGTGGCGGTAAAAGGTCATATGGGCGACTTCGGCGCGTTTCCTTACAGCGGTGATGCTGGGAGAAGACTCGGATCCTTGCTCAAGCAAGATGCTAATAAGAGCATCGCCAAGTTTTTTGCGTGAACGCGCGGCGCGTGGATTCAAGAGAATCTTACCTTGAATAGGTAAATGATTAAGACGATTTCATGCACCATTATACATATAATATGAAACAGGTATCGTGGGAAGTGGACTGGATTGGAAATATTTCCTTGACTTAATGCCGCGCGAGTCGCAAGTGCGAGTCGTCTCAAGGATCATCGGACATGAACTTGCAACGGCAGCGTAACACGATTTGCTCGCTCGATGGCGCTTCTCAGGAGCGAATTTCGGCTTGCTTCAGGAGAAGCGGTGGTCGGGTCAAGCGCTTCATTGTCTAAGGTCGGCGCCAATCTAGTTATCAGGCGACAAGGGCAACCTGGCTTCAACTGTGGCGCCTCGCCCAATGCCTTCGCTCCGGACCGAAATGGCCCCACCGTGCGCCTCAATGATGGTACGAGCGATATCCAGCCCCAATCCCCGGCCGCGACTGCGGGATTGCTCTGGCCGGTAGAATCGCTCAAAGATATGCGGCAAATCGGTCGGATCAATTCCCGCGCCATCATCCGTGACAGAGATGACAACGCTTTTGTCCTGCTCCGATCTGGCCGCCACAATCACCTGCCCGCCTTCTGAGTGCTGCAGCGCATTGTGTATGATATTGCCCAGCGCCTGTCGTATTCGCGCCGGGTCAAGTTGCGACGCCGGCAATGGCGGCAGGGGATTAAGCGACAGGCTGATATGGCGCGCTTCAGCTTGGGCTTGCCAACGATCCACTTCGCTGACCAATAGTTGGTCGATGACGCATTCTTCAAGACTGAGTTGCAGCTCGCCGGAGTCTGTTTCAGCCAGCCAGCTTAAATCATTGACCAGATTGCGCAGCATGGTCACTTCCTGGATGATGTGTTGCGCCGCCTGGTCCGGCGCCTGCAGATCGTCCGATAAGGCCTTGGCTTCCAGTTGAATGACGGTCAAGGGCGTGTTGAGTTCATGCGAGACATCATTTATCAGGCCTTGGCGCATCTCTCGCTGCCGCTGCAGGGATGTCGACATCTGATTGAAAGTAGCGCTCATCTGGCCCAATTCATCATTTGATGTGACCGGCAGCAAGCTGGCGTCGTCGCGCTGGGCTATCGCGCGGGCGGCTTTTGACAGGGCGGAGATCGGCGCGGTGATACGCCTCGATAGTGAAGCCGCAAGCAATAAAGCGATGATCAGAATGATCATGCCGCTGACGATAAAACTTAGCAGCAGCTCGCGCAGAAAACCACTCGATTCCGTCTCCAGAAAACTTTGGTCGACATCCAGATAGACATAGTTGTATAGTCTCAGATTATAATGGGATGATCTCACATAGCCAAAAGGAAGCCCTATGGGACAGGTTCTACACCCGCGCGCCACAACGACGGAGGCAACCCGCCGAGAAATCCAAAATAGTCAAGAGAGCATAGCCAAGCTGGCCAAGCGCTTCGGCATCAACCCCAAAACCGTCGCGAAATGGAAGAAGCGCGCCTCCGTCAAAGACCGGCCGATGGGTCCCAAGAATCCCCGCTCCACCGTCTTGAGCCAGCAAGAGGAAGATATCATCCTAGCCTTCCGTATCAAGACTCTGCTGCCCCTGGATGACTGCCTCTACGCCCTGCAAGAGACCATACCGCATCTGACCCGCTCCAGCTTGCATCGCTGCTTCAAGCGGCATGGCGTCAACCGACTGCCCGAATCGGAAAGCAAACCGGCCAAGAAGAAGCGCTTCAAGAACTATCCCATCGGCTACTTTCATCTGGACTTCTGCCAGGTCAGAACTGACCAGGGCAAGCTCTATCTCTTTGTCGCCATTGACCGGACATCCAAGTTTGTCTTCGCTGAACTGCGTCAAAGCGCTAAACGCGAGGACGCTTGCGCCTTCCTGCGCCGGCTGATCGAAGTCGTACCCTACAAGATTCATACCATCTTGACCGACAATGGCACTCAGTTTACCCATCAAGCGCGGTCGGGGCGCAAAAGCAAGCTGGCCTTTGATAAAATATGCCAAGCGCAGGGGATTGAACATCGCTTGACCAAACCTTATCATCCTTGGACCAACGGACAAGTCGAGCGCATGAACCGGAGTATCAAAGAGAAGACGGTCTATCGATACTTTTACCAACGTCATGAGGAACTGCGTCAGCACCTGGAGTTGTTCTTGCAAGCCTACAACTATGGCAAAAGGCTGAAGGCGCTGAAGGGGCGAAGCCCCTATGAATACATCTGTGATTGCTGGCGAGAAACCCCGGAGCGATTTCAGCAAAACCCATACCACCTTAATGCGGGACTATACACATAGCCCACCGTCTGCCCGGTCTGAAAATTCTGAATCTCCCGGCGCTGGCCCGAAAGCGCAGGGGTCATCTCGCCTGTTTCCAGTTCAGCAAAATTATCCCGGATGACCTGCCCCGCAATATCAACAATGACAACGCGGAGACTGTCGATGTGAAACCCTTCGTCGCCTTCGCCCTCACTATCGCCTGTGTGCATATCTCCATGCTCAGTTTCATATTCATAGTGGTAGCCCGAGGCTGACAAGGTCATATCAACCGTATCCCAGCCCTTTGCCGCGCTGTAGGCTCGGCTCAATTGCTGCGCCAGATGGCTCGCTTCTACATGACTCAACCCACTCACAAAAGCCTCGAACTGGCGCTGGATGGCGTAATAGCTCGCTGCCAGATTCCAGACGACCGTCAGGCCAACAACGATGATCAACACGCGTGTAATGCGCCAACGCAATGACATTATTCGTCCTCTGCGACAAAGCGATAGCCCGCGCCGTAAACGGTTTGAATCGGCTGTTGTCCCGCGCGTTCCAGTTGCTTGCGCAAGCGCAGGATGTGATTGTCTATCGCTCGGTCAAAGCCTTCAAAATCATTGTCCAAAGCCAGGCTGATGAGCTGGTCTCTTGAGAGCACCTGATTCGGATGACGCATAAAAGCCGCCAGCAGGGCAAGCTGTGTCCGGCTCAAGGAGACCGGTAGCTCGTGGACCGTCACGCTCTGGGTTGTTGTGTTGTAGCTGATGTCGCCGCAGTTGAGGACTTGCTGGACTTCGCTATGAACCCGGCGCAGCACTGCTTTGGCGCGGGCAACGACTTCATCGGGATTAAAAGGCTTGACGATATAGTCGTCCGCGCCGCTGTCCAGTCCTTTGATGCGATCAGAATGCGCCTCTTTCGCTGTCAGCATGATAATGGGGATGTCGGACTCCTGCCGCAGTTGTTTACACAGCTCAATACCGCCCAGCCGCGGGAGCATCAAGTCTAGGATGATCAGTTCGGGCGCCAGGCTGCGGGCAGCCGCCAGCCCCGCTTGTCCATCGTAAGCGACCTCGGCGCTGAAACCGGCTCGCTCAAAATAGACCTTTATCCAGGTGGCGATACGTCTGTCGTCTTCAATAATCAGAACGCTTTGGCTCATTATGTCTTCTCACAAGCAAATGCTCAGGCGCATCGCAGCTATTGTACAACGCGCCTGAGGTTTAATGTTGACTGGGGACTCCTCCAAAGCCGGAGGAGTCCTTGGCTTGCGCAAGCGATCTGGATCAACCGCCGCTGCCTTCGCTTCCGGAGCGTCCACCATGCTCGCCACGGCCTTCGCTTCCGCCGCTTTCGCCCTGGCCGAACTCCATGTGCGGCGCCCAGGAGTCAAAGGGCTGATCGGTCGCGGGCAGGGTCACGGACAGCAGGTAGCCGGCCGGCACATCAGTCGGGGTCGTCGGCCCCAACTCCACACCGTTGGACAGGTAGATCTCCACCCGCACCCGCGTCAGCGTCGCAGTGGTCATATTCGCGACTTTGCCGACGAAGCGATTGTTGGCCTCATCATAGCGCATGACCAAGCGCGCGACATTGCGGGTCACATCGTAGATCTGGTTCAGCGCCAGGGCATTCGCGCCACTGCCTTCGCCGGAACCTTCAGTGTTCACCGTTCCAGGCCCGCCGCAGTCGAAGACTTCGGGGTGAATTTCCCAGGCATCGAAGGCGACGCCGGCCGCCAGCGATTCGTCAGCGACCAGCAGCTCAACCGGCCTCTGCGCGCCGGGGGCCAAATCGCCTACCAGCTGCGGGCCCAGTTCTACGACTGTCTGCGTTCCTTGCTTCAAGTTCAGTTCGATCTGAACGAAGCACAGGGCCGTGTCGCCCGGGTTCTCAACGAAGCCGGTAAATGCGCCGCGCTCCGCATCGTATGACATGGATGTTCTCACGCCATTGACGACGCCGTCCCAGCTTTCATCCAGCGCCAGGATGGGGCTGGAAGGATCGCCGCTCTCGCCTGCGCCTTCGCTGCCGCTGCTGCCTTCAACGCCCTCGCGGCCTCGACCGCCGTGCTCGCCAGCGCCTTCACTCCCGCCTGCGCCTTCGCTCATGCCCACCTCGGCATGGGGCATCCAGGAATCAAATGGCTGCGCGCCGGCATCCAAGACGATATCCAGTACCTCGCCTGCCGCCAGATCGGTCGGGGTCGTTGGACCCAGTTCCACACCATTGGACAAGTGAATCTCCACCCGCACCTGCGTCAGGGCGGCGTTGGTCCTGTTCTCAACCGTGCCGATGAACTGATTGTTGACGGCATCGTAGCTCAGGATCAAGCGCGCCCCGTTGCGGATGACATCGTAGGTTTCGTCCAGCGCCAAGGCCTTGGCGCCAGCGCGTTCGGCCGCGTCCCCGCTGCTGTCGCCGTGTTCGCCGGCGCCTTCGCTGGATTTGGCCTGGTGTTCGCCCGCTCCTTCGGACGATCCGGACTCCTGGCCCAGCACTAGCCCAAATATACTGAATGCGCTGAACATGGAGATGATGGCGATCAACGTGATGCTCGCGCTCCAAAACTTGCTCCGCTTCATGTCTCTACCCGTCCTTTCTTGAACCGTGGATGCTTTGAGGGTCATTCCTCAATCGCCCACAGAATATTGAGGAAATGTCGCAGCAATATCTCAAGGCGAGATTTGGTCGAAAGGCTGGCTGCGCGCGCTGCCGAGTCGCGCGTTGAGATCAGCCACAGCGTTGAAACAGAACACACCACGGCGCTGGATGAGAAAATCCAGTATGCCCAATACCGGGTTGCGCGGAAGGAAAATCACCCTTACCTTGTCTTGCAGCAAGAAGCGTGACAAAGTAGCGCGGTCCATATCTGTCCGCCGAAGCCTTATGCCATGATCGAGCATAATCCCAGCGCAGCGCGCATATCGTCATTTGTCATCCTGTCCCTATCCACAGCGGCGCTCACGCTGGGCTTGATCGTCTTCGGCGCGGTGGTTCGGGTGACGGATTCCGGCTTGGGCTGCGGCACGGATTGGCCCCTCTGCAACGGAATGATATTTCCGCCGCTGGATAACATCACGGCCTGGATCGAGTGGCTGCATCGCCTCTTCGCTCTGCTGATCGGCTTCTTCGGCCTGGCCACGCTGGCCGCCGCCTGGCGCCAATATCGCCAACGAGATCGGCGCGTGCTGCAGGTGACGGTCGCCGCTGCCATTCTCTTCGTGGTACAAAGCGCGTTGGGCGCAATCGTCGTCTTCCTGGAATTGCCGCCGACATTTGTTACGCTGCACCTCGGTGTAGCCATGCTGCTTTTGGCAGCTTTGCTGGGCGCGGCGGTGACGGCCTGGTATCAGCCATCACCTTTGCAGCGCGCGGACTCGATTCCGCTACTGGCGGTCGTTAATGCTGCCATGGCATTCCTGGTCATTCTGACCGGCGCCCTGGTCCGAGGCAGTGGCGCGACCCTTGCTTGCACGACCTGGCCGCTTTGTGATGGCGGCGCCATCCTGCCTTTCGAGCAGGGCCTGCTGGCAGTCATCAACATGATCCACCGTCTGTCGGTAGCGGCGATGAGCATTGCGCTCCTTATACTGATGTGGCAAGTCCATCGGCAGCGCGCAGAGCCGTTGATTAAGCGGATTGCCTTTGGCGCCGTTCTGGTTCAGGTTATGCAGATCGCGGCTGGGGCGCTGTTTGTGCTGACCACAGCCGGCAGAGAATGGGGCGCGATACATGTCGGCTTGGCGGCGACAGTTTGGGGATTGCTGGTCATACTGTCGCTGATCGAATACCTCAACAAACCGCAGGACGGAACGAAAACTGGATGATAAAGACTCTCCGCAACAACTTTGCATTTGGCGCCTCGTCACGGCCATATATCGAATTAATGAAGCCGCGCATTGTCATATTGCTCGTCTTCACATGCGTGACCAGCATGATCGTCGCCATCGACGCGTTGCCGTCAGTCGAACTCTTGGCGCTGACCATTCTTGGCGGCGCGCTTTCCGCCGGCGGCGCAAGCGCCATCAATCAATTCCTGGACCGCGAGCTGGATGCCAAGATGGCGCGCACCGCTCGCCGTCCCATTCCGTCTGGTCGTATTCCGGCTGGGAATGCGCTCAAATTCGGACTGTCCCTTGTGGCGTCTTCCGTTCTTATTCTGGGTCTTTTCGTCAATTGGCAGGCGGCGGTCCTCGCCCTGGCCGGCGCCATCTATTACGTCGTCATTTATACGCTGGTTCTCAAGCGCAACACCGTCGTCAACATCTTGATCGGCGGCGGCGCTGGCGCCATGCCGGTGCTGGTGGGCTGGGCGGCGGCGAGCGGATCGCTAGAGCTTCAGGCCTTCATTTTATTCGCCATCGTCTTCTACTGGACGCCGCCTCATTCCTGGGCGCTGGCGATTCTGGTCAACAAGGATTATGCCGCCGCTGATATCCCCATGATGCCGGTGGCGCGCGGCGAAACTGTGACTCGCTATCAGATCCTCTTCTATTCCGTTCAGCTGGTCATCATCAGCTTGTCACCGCTTATCATGTTACTGCTTCCGCAGGCGCCCAAGATGCTAGGTGTATTCTATCTTGCGTCGGCCGCGATACTTGGCCTGCTACTCATTTTGCTGGCTATTAAGCTGATTCGCCGGGCCGACAAGCCGACAGCCCGCGCGCTCTACAAATATTCCTCTCTCTACCTGGCGCTGCTGTTCCTGGCGATGATCCTTGATCGCCTACTGCTCTGAGAGGGCGTCTAGTGTGGCTGACGCAAGGTCAACTCGGCAAGGTCCCCAGATGGAGGTAGCGCTTACAGCTGCGCTGCTGATAATCGTCGGCATCGTATTCGCTGTCGCCTTCGTCGCTACAAGCACACCCGAAGCGACCACTTCCTCTTCAATCGATCCGCAATCCTACGCGACAGAAGTTGCGGCTGTGCTCATTGGCGCATCGGTATCAGAAGGCGAAGCGCTGATCGAGGCTAATAAATGTGGAGTCTGCCACGTGTCGGGGGAGGGCCGCGTCGCGCCTTCGTTCGTCGGCGTCGCCGATCGTGCGGTGACGCGGCGGCCGCCCTTGACGGCAGCGCAATATCTGTACGAATCGATTATTTCGCCCGGCGCTTATCTGGTTGAGGGCTACGCCAACGCCATGCCTGCTAATTTCGCCGACCGATTGACGCAGGCGGAGATCGGGCACATCATTGCTTACTTGCTGTCAACGCCCGGCGGCATAATCGGCGGCGATGTACGACACAGCTCGTCATAACCCCAGAGCAATCGCACCACTATTCGGAAAATGCTTTGAGGATTTGCCATCGAAGCTTATCGTTCCGCGCTGACTGTAATCGCTTGCGCCGCAGGCTGATTTTTTTGGGGTGTTTTTTGAGCAAAGCCAAGGCGATATGCTGTAGCACAGCGAAATTTTCTGGGCTGTGTCCTACACGAATACGGCTGTCGTCTTGCCGAAAGGTCACATCCAAGACCCGATGGAGTTTATTTTCAATGTGCCAGTGCGAACGAATTATTCGCTGGAGTTGATTGGCATCCTTCCCTTGTAAAGAGGAGATAAAATAGCGCGTCTGCGTGTTTTGCCACTGCCCATCCAGTAATTGGGCATGTTGGACGCGGACTAGCGACTGCAAGCGCGTCCAGCCTTCTTGCTGGCTTAAGTCATTCAAGACAGCGGCATCGGTCATCACTTCACAGACCCGGCGCTCGACACGACCACGCGGCTTGCTGATTTCTTCGTTGTGACTATATTGACCTATCAAGCGCGGATGGCGGTCATCCGCATAAGCGAAAAGGGACTGGGCTGCATCGTACAAACTGCCCTGATTTTCCTTTAAGGCTATGACATAATCCGCTCCGTGCTCGCTAACAATAGACTTCACGATGTCTTTCTGACAGCCCATCGCGTCCAAAGTCACGATACAGCCTTTCAAATACAGCAATTTCAGCAATTCGGGAATTTCAGGTATCTCATTGCTTTTCGCGTCCACAGCGCGCTTGCCCAAGACCAAGCCGGCTTCCACTGACCAGGCATGCAACAGATGCAAGGCGCTCTTTCCTTGCCTACGATCATGGCTGCGCCGCATCGTCTTGCCGTCTATTGCCACAATATCGCCTTCAGCTAATACTGGCTTGATGCTGCTAATCCAATCTTGGTAGCACAACTGTACCTGCTGAGGGTCTAATAGTTGGAAGACGCGGGCAAATGTATCGTGCGAAGGAATACCGTTAGGCAACTCTAAAAATCCCCTTAACCATTCCTCTTTATCCTCGCCAAAATCAACAATGTCCACCCAGGTCTCGGCGCCGCTGATCACCGCGCAGATCGCGATGATGATGATATCCAGCAACGGGTGTAATTGACCATGTTCGCGACGCGGATCTTCTAAACTGGCAAAGGCCTCCGCTATGCCACTTGGGCTCATCTCGGGCTCTCCTCATCCGTATTGATGAACCCATTCTATTCACCTTTCATTTCTTGGTGCGATTGCTCTGTCATAACCCCAGCAAGGTGATTTCAAATCAAGCCTGTGTTAGAATCGGGGTTGCACTGTTCAACTATCTAGAATTGGAGATTAAGACATGAGAAGCCAACCACTTATCATTCTGCTACTAGCGGTATTGGTGCTGGGTTCCATTGGGCCCGTGGCTGTCGCCCAGGATACCGAAACCCTGATTGTCTCTATCTGGGGCTTTAACCTGGATGTTCTCGAAGAGAATGTCTTTGCGCCCTTTGAGGAAATGTACAACGTAGACATCGTGCTGGATACCGGCAACAATTCGGATCGCTTGGCGCGACTGCAAGCCGAGGGCGAAAGCACCGATATTGACGTGGCGCATTTTGCCACCCAGTTCACACATATTGCCAGCCAAGCAGACTTGCTCCAGCCCTACGACCCCGACAAGCTCGAAAATCTGGACGAAGTGTACGATTGGGCGCAGGACCCGCTGGGCAATCGGGCCGGCGTCGGCTACACAGTCAACAGCCTCAGCCTGATTTACCGCTCCGACCAGATTGAGACGGAAATTACCTCCTGGGCCGACCTGCTGCGGGACGATGTCGCCGGCTATGTCAGTATTCCAGAGATGTCCACCACCTTTGGCCCGGCCGCGCTCATCATGATCGACCGCGCGCTGGAGATGCAAGCTATGGACGAGGGTGAGGAGCCGGAAGCAATCAACTACGATGCCGATTTGGCTTGGGAAGCCTTGCCGCAACTGGCTGATAATCTGGTGACAACCTATATCCGCAGTTCAGAGCTGACGACTCTGGTGCAGGAAGAAGAAGTGTGGCTTGCGCCCTATGCCAGTTTTGCCATTGGCAACTTGATTAATACCGGCCATGACCTGACCACGGTCATTCCTGATGAAGGCGCAGTTGGCCAGACGAATATGATCAGCATTACCGCAGCCACCGATAAGGTGGACCTGGCGCATGCCTATATCGACTGGTTCATCTCGCACGATGTACAGGAAGCCGAAGCGCTGGACCTGATTGATTCGCCCGTCAACGCGACTGTCGAGCTGCCGGAAGAGACCTGCGCTCTGCTTACCTGCGGCGACATGCTTGATTCCATGATTGTGCTGGATCAGGCCGAAGTGTCGGATCGCCTGGAAGATTGGCTTGAGCGCTGGAATGAAGTCATGGTGCGCTGACGCCACCAATCAGCGTCTTGACGACTCTCGTTGTTCAAACTTCCTTGCGCGTGCAAGGAGGACGATCGCTATTTTGTGTGAGCGCGGTTGACGCGCTTCGCTGCCGCCGAGCGGCTGTGCTAGGGGGCCTTCGCGCCCCCTATGTTTTATCATGATAAAGCGACCTAATCAGAGCCGTACTATCATCTTGCTGGTCGCCCCAGCAATTATTTTTGTGCTGGTGTTCTTCGTCTTGCCTTTGCTATTCCTGCTCTCTCAAAGCGTCCTGCCGGAGGACGGCGGCTTTACGCTGACGGGCTATGTCGACTTTTTCCAGAGTCGCGTATCGCGCATCGTCTATCTGCGCACACTCAAGCTCGGTCTCATCGTCACGGGCATTTGCGTGCTGATGGCCTATCCGGCCGCGTTTGTGCTGGCGCGGATGCCGGCCCGCCGCCGTTCCTTCCTGATGTCGCTGGTGATTCTGCCCTTGATGACCAACGCAGTCGCGCGCACGTTCGCCTGGCTGATTATTCTGGGGCGGCGCGGCATGATTAACCAGACGCTCTTGTCCTTGGAATTGGTCGAGAATCCGGTGCGCTTCATATTCACTGAAACCGCGATTGTGCTGGGGCTGACACAATTGTTTCTGCCGCTGATGGTCTTGCCGCTGGTGAGCGCCATGGAAAATATCCCGAGTGATGTGCTGGAAGCGGCGCGCAGTCTTGGCGCCAATCGTCTGACAACATTCCTGCGGATCGTCGTGCCCTTGTCATCGGATGGCCTCGTGCTGGGCGCGACGCTGGTATTCACCGGTTCGGTAACTGCCTTTGTGACCCCGGCCATTCTCGGCGGCTCGCGTTTATTGCTGATGTCGACGCTGTTGCGGCAGAAGGCGGTGATCCTCTTTGATCAACATGCGGCAGCCGTGGTCGCGGTTGTGATGATTATTACGACCCTGGCGGTTAATCTGCTGCTGCGCGCCGTGCGCGTGCAACAGAGCTAGGAGCGAGCCAGATGGTTTCGCGCTGGATGTATATCAGTCTGATAATTCTCTATGGCTTCTTGTTGGGCCCCTTTATCATCATCTTTATGGCGAGCTTCGGCGCCAATGCCACGATGGCCTTTCCGCCGCAGGGTTTCACGCTGGATTGGTTCACCAATGTATTCGAGACTTCCCAATTCATCGACAGCTTCTGGATTAGCTTGCAACTCGCGCTCTTATCCACCATCGTCTCGCTGGTCATGGGCATGCCTGTCGCTTATGCGCTGACGCGTTTTCAATTTGCCGGTTCTGGTATGGTCGAAACCGTCTTTTCGGCGCCGATACTGGTTCCGGGTCTGGTCATCGGCTTCGCCATGCTGAACTTCTTTGTGCTGCTGGGCGATATGCAGGTTATGACGGGCTTATTCATCGGCCATACCGCCATACTGTTTCCCTACAGCGTGCGCGTCATTTCCGCCAGCCTGCGCAACCTTGACCCCTACGTCGAAGATGCCGCAGTCAGCCTGGGCGCCAACCGCCTGCGCGGATTTGTGCTGGTCGTGCTGCCTAATATGCAGGCCGGGATTGCGGCTGCCTTTGTGTTGGGCTTCATCACATCGTTTAACAACGTCCCGGTTTCGCTTTTTCTTAGCGGCCCCGGCGTCACCACGCTGCCGGTTTCCATGCTCAGTTACCTCGAATACTATTTTGACCCGACCATTGCCGCCCTTTCAACGCTGCTCGTCATCTTTACCGTTGTGCTGGTACAGACGGCGGAACGTTTACTTGGCCTGTCACAGTTTGTGTAGCTTATGCCTCATTTAGAAATCCGCGATCTGACCGTTTCTTACGAAAAGAACCAGCCGACTCTGGAGCAGTTCAGCCTGGACGTTGAACAAGGCGAATTGCTGTCCTTGCTGGGGCCCAGCGGCTGCGGCAAGACGACGACCCTGCGCAGCGTAGCGGGCTTTATTCGGCCGGATGCCGGCAGGATAGTTATCAATGGCCGGGATTATACGCACCTGCCCCCCAACAAGCGCGATATTGGTCTGGTTTTCCAGAGCTATGCGCTGTTTCCCCATCTGACGGTCTTCTACAATGTCGCCTTTGGCTTGCGGATGCGGCGCATTCCCAAAGACGAGGTCCGCGCGCGCGTCACAAAAGCTTTGACAATGGTGGGATTGGAAGCCTTTGCAAACCGCCGCCCGGCGCAGCTTTCGGGCGGCCAACAGCAGCGCGTCGCTCTGGCCCGCGCCACCGTCATCGAACCGCAAGTGCTGCTCCTGGACGAACCACTGAGCAATCTGGATGCGCGACTGCGCGTGGATATGCGCCAGGAGATACGACGCTTGCAGCAGCAGCTCGGCATCACAACCCTGTATGTGACCCACGATCAAGTGGAGGCGATGAGTATCTCTGACCGCGTGGTGGTCATGAATCAAGGCGCTATTGAGCAGATCGGCACGCCGGAGAGCATCTTCGCGGCGCCCGAGACTGTATTCGTAGCTGATTTCATGGGTTTCGACAATCGCTTCAGCGCGGTCGTCGAATCCGTTGAAAATGCCAAGTTAAGGGTCTTTTGGGGCGGCGCTCCCATCGAACTGCGTTGGAACTCAAAGTTCGGATCACCCCATAGCGGCGCCCGGGCTGAGATCTTTTTCCGCGCTGATGACGCCAGTTTGGTAGCGGGAACGGAAGCGAGCGGTCTTGCCGGGCAAGTCATCCTGCATACCTTTCATGGCAATGAGCTGCGCTACCTTGTAGAAACCGAAGTCGGCGAATTCAGCATCATGCAAGACAGCGCTGGCGATCGCTTTGAAAGCGGCGCGACTGTGACCGTGCAACCGCAGACGCAGAAATGGATCGCCATCTTTGAAGACGCCAGGAAAACAAAGGGCAAATCGCATGACTGACTCAAAAAACGCCGAAGCCCAAAAGCATATTCGCTGTGTGCCGGGAGATGTCGCGCGCAGCGTGCTTCTGCCGGGTGACCCGGCGCGCGCCCGGCGCATTGGCGAACAGCTTGAGGACGCCCGCTTGATCGCCGACAACCGGGAATATGTGGTCATCACCGGTAAGACAGACGGTGTCGCTGTCAGCGTGTGCTCGACCGGGATAGGCGGTTCATCGGCGGCCATCGCTCTGGAAGAATTGCGCAATGTCGGCGCGGAAGTATTTATTCGCGTCGGCTCCGCGGGCGGGCGGCGCAAAGATATACCGATCGGCTCGCTGGTGGTGGTGACGGCTGCTTATCGCGGCGATGGCGTATCGGACGAGTATCTGCCGCTGGGCTTTCCGGCTGTAGCAGACCTTGATGTGAATAACGCCTTGATCCAGGCAGCAAAGGAATTAGGCTATAAGGCCTTCACGGGTATCGGGACCACGCGCAGCGCCTTTTACGCGCGCCATCCGGAACTCAACGAACAATTGCGGCGGGCCGGCGTGGTCGCAGCGGAAATGGAAGCGTCCACGCTGTTCATTGTCGGCACGCTGCGGGGGGCGAAAGTCGGCTGCGTGGTCGCCACCGACTCCAATATCTACCTGGAGAATCAACCCACGCTGGCAGAAAAAGAGGCGCTATACATGCAGGGCGAACTGTTGACCATCCGTACCGCGCTGCGAGCGGTGCAACTGCTGGAAGGACCATCCTGATGGAATTTGACGCGCTGCTGGTTAATGCTCGGATTGCCGATGTCTTTCGCTGCCGGCTCTCCGAGGGCTGGATCGGCATCCGTGACGGGCGCTTCATCACGGTTGAAGCGGGGAGCGCGCCAAGTGGCATCCGCGCTGCGGAAACCCGCGACCTCGCCGGGCGCATCGTCATGCCCGGCTTGATAGATTCGCATTTGCACATTGAGTCCAGTTTGCTGACGCCGCGCCGCTTTGCTGAAGCCGTCTTGCCCTGGGGCACGACGACTATCCTCAGTGACCCGCATGAAGTCGGCAATGTCGCCGGCGAGGAGGGCGTTAAATGGATGATCGCCGCATCCCAAGATTTGCCGCTCAGGATTTATCATTCGATACCGAGTTGTGTTCCCGCCACCTCGCCGGACATCGAATGGACGCATGAGGTCTTTGACGCCGCTGCGATTCAGCGCTTGGCTAAACAGCCGTCGGTCATCGCATTGGGCGAGGTCATGGATTATCGCGGTTTGCTGGGGCCGAACGAGCGCTTGCGGGCGATTGTGCGCGCAGCCAGAGAAGACAATCTGCTGATCGAAGGGCATATCCCCACGCTGGCCGGCATTGAACTCTCGCAATACCTGGCGCATGGGATTAGCTCCGACCACACGCTGACCTTCCCGGCCAAAATTCAGGAGCAAATCTCAAAAGGGCTGGCTGTCATGCTGCAAACCAAGTCGCTGACCCCCGAGAATGTGGCGGCAGTTGCGCAATTGCCGGATCGTTCGCAGATCATCCTCATCACCGATGACATCGAACCGTCGCTGCTCACAGATGGGCATGGGCATTTATCGCGCATAGTGGCGCTGGCCATCGAATGTGGCATGCCGCCACTGGAAGCGATTGCAGCCGCGACCATTCGCCCGGCGCGCTATCTTGGTTTGCGCGATCAGGGCGCGATTGCCCCCGGTTTTCTGGCTGACTTCCTGGTTATGGACGACATCAGCGCCTTCCCGCCGGCGCAAGTCTTTGTGGGCGGTCAAGCAGTGGCGCAAGCGGGCGCGATGTCCGCAGCTATCACGCGCGAAAATCCTGCGCAGCAGGATTATCCGGGCATTCCGGGTTCCTTCGCCGCTGCTGATTTCAAGCTGGATAGCCATGGCGGGGGCGGCAGCGTACAGGCGCAGGTCGTTGCGCTGCAAGATAAGCGCTCGACCCTGACCAAGTTGCAGCAGAGGACTTTGCGTTTGCGCGATGGGCATGCCCAATTTGAGGCGGATGATGGACTGGCGCTGGCAGCCGTGATTGCCCGGGATGAGTCATCGCGGACGGTCGGTCTCATCGCCAATACCGGGCTGAGCCGCGGCGCATGGGCCAGCAGCGTCGCGCATGATTGCCACAACTTGCTGGTGATTGGCCGCAGCCCGGATGCGATGGCAGAGGCCGCCAATGCGGTGCATGAGATGGGTGGCGGCGTCGCCGTTGCCACGGACTCAGGCATTGAAGCCAGCTTGCGGCTGCCGTACTTCGGCTTGCTGAGTGATGAGCCGGTCGCGGCGGTCGCGGCTGGGCTGGGGGCTGTGGAAGACGCGATGCGCCGTATCGGAGCGAATCAAACACGCCCCTTCCTGACATTTTCAATTATGAGTTTGAGCGTAAGCCCCTACGCGAAATTCACCGATAAAGGAATTGTTGATACCGAATCGCGCCAATTGATTCCAACCTTTCATCCGGCGGACTAGTCGGAAGTATAAGTTGGGGGCTGCTTCTCAGTAAATGCGAGTAAGTAATTAAACAGTCTGCCACAAATTCTGTAGTGGTCCTAAATTATTGGACACAAAATCTCAGGTAATTTGAGGGAGTTTCGCAGTAGCCACTCACCCTCAAATTCTGCCGGCGTTAGGTAGTCTAATGCGCTATGCGGACGTTGCTGATTGTAGACTACCTCGATGAAGTAACCCAGTTGCTCCCGCGCTTCAGCCATGTTTTGGTAGTCGCTGAGATATACTTCCTCCTCCTTGATGGTGCGGATCAGCCGCTCGGCATAGCCGTTTTCCTTGGGCTTGCCGGCGGCTGCCATAGGTAGGGCGGCGCCTGGCAATCTCCACGATCGCCTCGCGCAAGCCCTGCTCATCGCGCGGCTTAGCTTGATGATAGTAGCTGCTGCGCGGCAATCCCAGCACAGCGCAACTCGTCGACACCGGGTAAGTCTGGCTGAGCGACCGCACTAGTTCTCGCTTTCGGGCGGAAGACATTTCACAAAGTGAGAGGCTTTTTTGGCAATTTCCAGTTGCATCGTCAGCTTCCCCACCAAGCGCTCCAACTCAGCCACCTTGTCCGCCCGGCGCTTTTGCTCAGTCGGCTTACCGTAGGCAAAAGCCTGCTTGGCGCCTTCCAGAAACTCGTCTTTCCAGCGGTAAAGTAAACTGTCCTTGATCTGGTAGTCGCGGCTGGCCTGCGCCACAGACTTATCACCACGCAAGATTTCCAACACAATCCTGACCTTGGTTTCGGGCGTATACTTGCGGTATTTTCCCACGAGCGGTTCTCCCTCACTGTGCATCTAGTTTACTCTCTTTACTAGGTGTCCAGTTTTTCGGGACCACTACAAAGAGCGTTGCGCGTGCCTTTCAGACGCCTGTGTTGGCGGTTCTTTTATCCTGCCGCTGGTCGTTGCCTCGCTCTCATCAAAGCCTTCCCAATAGAGAGTCTCATGTACAGAACTAGAGTGCCCGCCCCCTCCCTCGAAGACTGGCAACTCTCATAATCAGTTAGCCCCAACTAGCCTGATGCAACGGCCATGGTCACTGAAGCCCAGTTGGAGTACGGTCCCTTACCACCCCGATTGATCGCCGCTATCGAAACCTGATACGTCTTGTCATTCCACGAACCGTCGATGGAGTTAGCCTGCCCGCTGTTGACGTTTCCTATCTGAATCGTGTCACCACCGACTTCCCTATACCGCAGCTCATAGGTCGTGATGGGCGACCCGCCAGACGCAGGCGGACGGATATCGAACAGAATTTGCCCATCACCGGCTTCCAGCAACGGCGGCTGCGGCCTGCCTGGCGGCGCGACAGTCTCAGACCTCGTGACCGCCGCTGCCCAGTCCTTCACGTGATCCGCCTGTCCGCTATCCGCAACCGAGACACGGACTCTGACGCCGGGCCGGATGCTCGCCGGCCGCGAGGCTGTGTCCCAATTGATTTGGTAGCTGGTAGCAAAAGTTTCGACTATCGGAAACTCGTAGATTTCGTCGTCGCGCGGCAGATATATATAGAACGAGGAGTTGGGCAGCAACTCGGGCAATGACTCCCAGTCATTTCCGCCCCAGCCAAAGATTGACGGATGCCCTAAGGAGCCGTCTGTATGGTCGGCGCCCCAGGCAATCGCTTCTATTTGAATGTCTGTATTCGTGCCATCCGCCCGCTTTAGATTCAGCCACCAGGTTCCTGTTCGAGAAGTCGAGCCATATAAAAGAAACTTCTCGTCTCCAGCAGGGTTGACCGAGGCAAACTGAAAGTCAGCCAGAAGCCCTTGCGGCGCGTCTACCACCGGCACAGCCAGCCAGCCGGCGATGAATGCGCTCGCGCCCTGGTAACTGATTTCGTACCAGTCACCGTCTTCGCCGATAACTTCAAATGCCTCACCCGGTTGCGCCACGCCGATCCGGTCACAATTCGTTCCGGCGCATTCGCGCAGATTCACAACATCCTCGACCGTAACAGTTAAACTTTCCTGTCCTGTGACTGCGCTCTCCTCGCTTGCCAGCACACTCACCACCGACTCGGCGCTGCAGTCAGGCACGGTGAACGCATGGTACTCTGCGAGGGTGTACTCGGTATCGTCCAGCCGGACATAGACCTCATCGCCAAACTGAAGATTCAAAGCTCTGACCAGGTCACAATCGTAATGACTGAGACCAGCACTACTGGTAACCCAGTCCTGTCCGAATGTCGACGCCGTGCTCAGCAGAACGATAACGAGCAAGATATACAGTTTCTTCATTAAATGCCTCCCTGAATGATGTTGTGTAAGCCGAATAGGCTCCGCGAGCCTTTTCCCAAGTCCAAGTTGTGTAGTTATCCGCACTCGAGTCAGGTGTCGTCCCTATCTGAATAGGGCCGACACGCGCAACAGTCGCTCTGAAGATCTATAATAGCCCCCTAGTCACAACACAGTGTCCGCATGGCAGCCCATTTTTCAGCTGTCCGACAACGTGTATACGTCGGGGTCGTCTGTGCAAGTACGTGCGCCGCCATTCATGTGCGTAAGATAATCGTCCATGATGCTGCCCGGTAGCTCACCGGCTATGTTGCGGCGGAAGGTAACGTCGTAAATGTGGCCGCAGGCGCCGTCTCTCCATACGGCGCCAGCCTTGCTGCTCGCTTCATTGTCGAGGAAGCTGCTTTCGAGGATCAAAATATGGCTGCCGTCGATTGACGCGACTGCGCCGCCCATCCGCGCCTTGTTGTTGCGGAAAGTTGCATTGAACAGGCTGAGCTCGGCGCTGTTTCGCAGCGTGACGGCGCCGCCGTAGCCCTCTTGCTCGTCGAGATTGCGGCCGTCGGCAATCGTAATGTGTTTAAGTACGACCTTCCCTGCTTCGATGTCGAAGATACGAAACTGGCTGTCGCCGCTGATAGTGTGTCCTCTGCCGTCGATAGTTATGTCGCTCTTGATCGATGGCAGCGGCGTGCTTAGACTGATATTTTGCCGCAGTCGGATGATATCGGCGCCCTCCCCGGCCGGGCAGGCGCCTGAAGGGGCGTCCGTATTGGCGGCGATTATCTGGTCGGCCAGCGTGCAGTCATGCGGCAACTCGGCCGCGGGCACAGCAACAGAGTTGGGATCTCGTGCTGATTCAATGGCGCCGATGTCACAGTTCGTTCGCGGGTTGCCCAGTTGGTCCGTCGGCAGGCAAAATACCGGATCAGCAGCACCATGCGCCGGGCTGCGGTCCAGCAGAGGAAAGTGAGCCGGCGCTTCGACCATATCCGCCAAGAACGGGTCTCCGCCCTCTCGCGCTGCGCAAGTCCCGTCGTCGCTGAAATTGCCGCGCATCTGACCAAAGCGCCCGGAACAATCGTCACCGCTGCCGCTGCCCGCCACGAGGCTGTTGACCAGAGTGACAGCGCCCGCTTCGGCATAAATCCCGGCGCCAATGACTCGGCTTGCCTCGCTGTTCATCACAGTCAGGTGGTTCAGCGTCGCCTGCCCGCCATTGATATAGATGCCGCCGCCTGTTTCCGCAGCGTTGCCAGCCAGCGTGCTGTTGGAGATAGCCGCTCTTCCGCTTAAAACGGCGATCGCGCCGCCGCTCGATTCCGCGCGATTATCGAGGAAGGCGCTGCTGCTGATTTCGACGCTGCCGCCATCAGCTGTGATTGCCCCGCCAGAAATCTCGGCGCTATTAGCCACAAAGCTGCTGTCGCTGACTGTCAGCCGGTCATTCTCGCTTTCGGTGGCGATGGCGCCGCCGTAAAACGCCGAATTCCCGATAAATGCGACTCCCGCCACCGCAGCGCGTCCGCCATTCTTCAGCTGAATGGCGCCACCGCGGGACGCTGTGCCTTCTGTCAATGTCACATCCCTGACCGTCAGCGCGCCGCCATCCACAATAAAGATGTCGAATTGATTGTCGCCATCGATGGTAAATCCATTGCCGTCAATGGTGATCTCGCTCGTAATCGGCGGCAGCGGCGCGTCGAGAAGGACGTCCCGGGTCAAGGTGATGACATCGTGGCCGCGACCCGCCGGGCAACCGCCGGCCGGGGCATCTGTGTTGGCGGCGGTGATCTGCACGGCCAGCGGGCAGGACGGCGGCGGCACGACAGGAGCCGGCTCGGGCAGCGCTGTCGTCGACTCAAAAGCGCCGATGTCGCAGCCCGCGCCATGTGGCCGCGGCGTGCCGAGCTGGTCAGTATCGGGGCAGAATAGCGCGTCAGCGGCATTCAACGCCGGACTGCCATCCAGAAGCGGAAAATGCGCCGGGGAGCCGGTCATCTCCGCCAGCATCGGATCGCCGCCCGCCCTCGACGCGCAGCTGCCGTCTGCGATAAAATTGCCGATGTTCTCTTTCAGCGGCCCGTGACAGCTGCTTCCCTTGCGATACGAATCCTTCTTGTCGATTATGAGGCTGTTGCGCAGCTGGAAGTTCACACCAGCCGGGTTCACCCAAATGCTGTACCCGTCCCTTTCCGCCCGATTGTCGACCATGGTCACGTGCGTCATCGATATTCTTGCGTCAGCTGATGGATTATTCCGATAGGCATTCATCGCTATTGCGCCGCCCCGTCCAGCAGAATTGTCGCTGAACGTGCTGTTTGTGACATGTAGAGTCACGCTTAAGTCGACGCCAATGGTGCCTCCAGATTCTGACACGTTGCCGACGAAGCTGCTATTCCTTACCACGGCCACGCTTTGCAGCAAATAAATGGCGCCACCGGTCCCAGGGGCTCGGTTTTTGATGAAGCTGCTGTTGTTGACCGTTAGCTTGCTTTGAGTTACTCGAATAGCGCCGCCGGGTTGCCGGCTATAATGCAACGAGAAAATCGAATCGTTCACAACAACCTCGGCGCCGCCCTTAATCTGGAGGGCGCCGTCCGATACCCAATTGGCGTTTGCTCTGTCCCTGTCATAGCCTTTCGTCAGCATCAGGCGGTTAATTGTGAGCTTGCCGCCGTCGACAAGGAAGATGGGAAACCTATAGTCCCCGCTGATGGTATGTCCGCCGCCCTCAATCGTGATCGTCCCGGAGATCGGCGGCAGCCGCTCATCAAGCGTGATGTCTTCCGTAATCGTGATGATGTCGTGGCTCGTCCCCGCCGGGCAGAAGCCGACTGACGTATTGGTATTGGCTGACCGGATGTGATCGGCCAAGGTGCAGACTGGCGTCTCCGCCGGTGGCGTCAACAAGGCGCCGACCGCGATTATCAGAACCAGGCGCGCGATACCGATTAGCAGGATTAAAATCATGGCTCTCAATGCCTTTGCTTAGGTCTTGGTCTTTAGGCGTCGCAATGCCCTTGGTTCGTCTGACGCTGACGTTCCCTCAGCCGCAGGGCGCGAGAATCCAGAGCGAGTGACGCTTGTGTCCCATAGTGTAATAGATGGGCGTCGCTGCGTCGGTATTCCGATTCAAGGCCGCCGCTGGAGAGATGGAGCGCCGCCGGGTCTACAGCCGCCGCCGGGGCGCTGCGTAGGCATCCGGCGTGCCCATCTCATCCATCCAGCGCAGGAATTTAGCGTGCATCATTTCGCAGACCTCCGGCCGGTCAGCCGCCAGGTTTCGCTGATGGGCCGGGTCATTGACCGCGTCATAGAGCTCGATTGGATCGCCCTCCAAACTGTAGAGGAAATCCCACTCGCCATCACGGATGGTGCTGGGCGACACCTCGACCACCGTTCTCTCGTTGTCGTCGACGATCAGCGTGGTGTTGCCGGCGGTGTCGGCCAGCGACTGCGATGTCACCACGATATCATGCAAGCGGTCGACCTCGCCCCGCGCCAGCGGAAGCAGCGAACGCGCTTGTACGCGCGAGGGGATGTCGACGCCCGCCAGCGCCAACATAGTCGGCATCATATCGGGGATGCTGACCAGCCCGGAAACGCGCTGCGGGTCGAAACCGGGGATCTTGGCGAAGAGCGGCACGTGGCTGATTTCATTGTGCTTTGGCGTCCGGTAGGATATCGCGCCCAGCTTGAAGCGCGCCATCGCTTCCATCACCGGAATTGTGTTATCAGGCCAGCGGAAGCGGCTCTTGCCAAATATGCCGAATTCACCGAAGTAGAAGCCATGGTCGGAGACGAACAGTATGGCAGTCTCGTCATAGATGTCCAAGGTCTTCAAACGGTCTAGCAGCAAGCCGAACCAGCGGTCGACCATCGTGATTTCACCCATGTAGGTTGCCCGCCCGATCTCCAGATCGCGCTCGGTATAGCCAGCGTCCTCCCAGTCCCAATAGGCTGGATAGACCTGTTCGCCGGCATAATCAGGCAGATAGGGTTTGACGTAATGCGCCGGCGGGTCCCAGGGTTCATGCGGGTCCCAGGCATCGATATAGAGGAAGAACTTCTCTTCGTAATGCCGTTCGAGCCAGTCCATCGCCGTCTTGAAGGTCCGCGGCGCAAAGCGATCGTCCTCGGCGCGCCAGGTACTGGTGACATCGGGCCGGCCCGAGGCTTCGCGCTGCCCGCGTATCCAAATGTAATCGTCAAAGCCGCGGTCGTAGCCGTAGCCGTTGCGTATGAGGAAGGGGTTGTCAACGACGCCCATGGTCGTATAACCGGCTTTGGCCAGCAAATCCGCCAGCGTGATCTCGTCCTGGGGCAGTGGCCCCCAGGTCAGATAGCTAAAGGTGAAGCGGCCGGTGGCGATGTCGGCGCGCGTCGGCACCGTGGGAAAGGAAGCGGCGTGGCAGTCTTCAAAGACGAGGGCTTCGTGGGCGAATTGCGTCAGATGCGGCGCGATGACCTCCTGATTGCCGTAGGTCGGCAGGTAGTCGGCTCTGAGGGTGTCGGTGACAACGCAAATGATATTCATGTCGGTATTCTCCTATGGCGATCTCGCTGCACATTCCCACCGCGTACACTGAACACGTCATTTTCGCAGAAGCAAGACACAGTAAGTCGCGCAGCGCTAAGACAGATTGTCTTGCTGGAGGACGAGCCAAGGCTCGCCCCTACAAGGGTGTTGCATTAGCGTGATATGTAATGGCGTCGAATGCTCCTCTATGACCACAGGAAGACTCGGTATACTCGGCGGCATATAACACTGGCGCAGCCGATGACAAAAGCGCCCTAGCCCTTCACCGCGCCGGAAGCGAGCCCGCGGATCAGGTATTTCTGGAAGAAGATGATCACGATCAGGATCGGTAGCGTCGTGGATACGGAGGCGGCGGCGGCGAGGGTCACATGCCCGGGATCTTCACCACCAGTCCACTGTGCGATACCGACTGGCAGGGTCCAGTTTATCTGCGTCAGGATGCGGGCCAGCAAGAAGTCGTTGTAGGCCAGCAGCAGGGTGAACAAGCCGGTGGTGATGATGCCGGGCCACATAATGGGCACGATCACCGAGATGAAGGACTTTAGCCGGCTGGCGCCATCAATCATGGCGGCTTCTTCAATCTCGCGCGGGATCTCCATGAAGAAGCTGCGCAGCATCCAGATGGTGAAAGGCTGATTGGTCGCTACCAGGCAGAGAATCAGCAGGATATGGGTATCGTACAAGCCGGAAAGCTGACCCAGGTAGTAGAAGGGCAGCACCAGCGCCAGGCTGGGCAGCGAGCGGAAGGCCAGCGCGATCACCAGGATATAGACCGAAACCACGTGTCGAAAGCGCGCCAGTCCATAGCCCGCCAGCGCGCCGACGGTCAAGGAGATGCAGAGTGTACCCATCGTGACGATGACGCTGTTGATCAAGTAGTCATAGAATTCGGCGGTATTGACGATTTCCGGCAGCGCCAGCGCCACGGCGACGCCGGCGAAAATGCAGCCGATGTATACGACTGAATTGGGCGCCGGGATGCGGTTGGCGGAAAATCCGATCACGAACAATGCAAAGATGACGATCACCAGCAGCAAACCATAGGGCGCAAAATCTTGCGGCGACATATTAAGCCAGAGTTCGGCATAGTTGTCGCCGGTGGGGCTGAAGATGAATCGCGGAATCCTTGCGTTGGCGTCCTTCGGCAGCTTGACCGAGTTCATAATCGTCCAGGTGAAGGGCAGAATGTTGTATACCGTGAACAGCGCCAGGGCGATATAAATCAGCAGCCTCGCGATTGGGTTGTCTGTCCGTGTCATTAGCTTTCCTCCGTCTGCTCGCGATAGGTCATGACGAGGAAGGGAATCAGGACGACGAATATGCCCAGCACGGTGAGCACGCTCATGGCGTTGGCTTTGCCTAAGCGGCCGAAACTGAGAGCGACCTGAAAGTTGTAAAACATGATCGTCTCCGCATCGTATATCGGGTTCTGCTGTGTGAGTACGAAGACACTGTCGAAGACTCGGTAGGAGTCCATGATCGAGATCAACCCGATGAAGATGAAAAGCGAGCGCAGATGCGGGATGGCGACATGCCAAAGCTGTCGCAGCCAGGAGGCGCCATCAACACGCGCCGCTTCCAGCGATTCTTGCGGCAGTGTCTGTAAACCGGCAAAGAGCACGATCATAGCGAAGGGCGTCGCCGTCCAGATACTATGGAAGATGATCAGCAACGGCACCGTCGTGCTATTCATGAACAGGCGGTAGTCGAAGAGCTGCTGCATCCAGTACCAGTAGGGCCCGCCGCGATCGAACATATCGCGGAAAATCAGTGTGCCGACGACCGGTGTCATGACGAAGGGCACCAGCGCGGCCGCGACAAATACGCCGCGAAAACGCCTGATCTGATCGAGCAGCAGGGCGAAGAGCAAGCCGAGAAGGATGCGCAGCGGCACTGCCACGGCGATGAAAATCAGCGTGAATTCCAGCGAATCCCAGAATTCGGGATCGTCCAGAACTTCCTGGTAATTCTGAAAGCCAACCCAAAGCGGCTCATCGAGATTGCGGAAGGTGATATAGTGCAAGCCGAGTACAATTGACGCCAGCAGCGGCAGGGTCATAAGCGCCAGCATAATGACGACGCTTGGACCGACAAAAAAGGTGAAGGTTCCTTTCTTCATAAGCGGATCTCCTGCTTCTCTTGCGCGTTTACCGCTCCGACCATGTCCTGCACCGCCGCGATTACCGCCTCGGGCCGCTCGCGGAAGACCGCATGGCCGGCGGCCACAGGCCTTACCTGGCCGCGTGTTGACAGCCGTGTTAGTGAATATTGCAGCGCGCGCCACATCTGGCCCAGGCTCTTGGTATAGGGATCATCGCCGGGCAAGTCTTGCGTCGCGACTATGACGGTCAGCGGCAGATCACCCAGCTTGCCCTTGGAGCGCGCCTGCGCATCGCTGGCAATGAGATACTGATTCTGCCAGTAATACGTCCACCAGTAATTGGGATTATTCAGCAACAATTTCAGGTAGCGCTTGCCGTATCGCTGCAGTGTTTCGGGCGTCAGCCAAGCGGCGATATCGGCCTCGCGCAGCTTGCCGGCGGCCGCTTTCTCGGCGAAGCAGCGTATAGTTTCCATCCGCTCAAAGCGCTCACGCGGATAGCGCTCCGGGTAGGCTTGCGTCGCCCACAGGTCGTAACCCGGCGGGATGCCGTCCATCAGGATCAAGCCGCCTACGCGCTCGGGATGGTCGGCGGCGACGATTTGCGCCACCGGCCCGCCGCCTGACCAAGCCAGCAGGATTACCGGCTCGTCCTCGCCCAAGGCATCAAGCAAGGCGGCGAATTCATCGGCTTCGATTTGGGCGCTGCGATTGCTGTCTACCGGGTCGCTCCAGGCGATGCCGGCGCGGTCGTAAGCGCAGACGCGCGTATGTTCGGCCAGCTTATGCTGAAAACACCCCCAGCCGAGCGTCGTTCCCAGCCAGCCGTTTTCCAGCCAAACCCTTGGGCTGCCCTGCCCCATCTCGACCATGTACACCGCGCGGCCGCCGACATCGACGATCTTCCCAATGGGCTCGCCCAGGTCGAGCGAATCGGCTGGCAAATGCATGGTCATGAATTCAAGGCTAGCCTGCGTCTATCAGAGTGGCGGACGGCAAAGGGTCAACCGCCGGCTGACCCCTACAAAGACCCAAAAATGTGTAGGGGCGAACCGGCGGCTCGCCCGTCTTGACCGCGCCCTCGCCCGGTAGAGAGAAAGAGCGCGGCGTCAGTGTTGCCAATTAGCCTTCGATGAAGCCCTGTGCCGTGGCTTCTGCGGTGTAGGCTTCTGCGGCCGCGTCCAGCAATTCAGCGGCGGACATTTCGCCAGTGACAATCTGCGGCAGCCAATTGCCCAAGACCGGGTTCAAAACCGCGCCGATGGCGGGTACATTGCTGCCCTCTACACCGCCGGCGATCGTTTCGAAGACAGCCGGCAGGTAGCGCGCTTCAGCAACTGCGGCTACGGCCCGGCGTGTAATCACACCGTAGTTGGAACCACGCAACATCGTTTCTTCATCCATGGCTTCCAGCATGACTTGGAAGACTAGGTCGGGATCGTCATCGATATTGGCCGGGATGCCGAGGCCCGCTCCGGTACCGCCGGTGGCGGCATAGGGGGCGCCTTCAATCGCTCTTGGGGCGGGCCCGAAGGAAATACCGCCGACGAAATCGGAGAAGTCTGGATCATCCATAGAGGCGGCGCGGCTGGCCCAAGTGAAAGCCATCGCCAATTCGCCTGTGGCGATGCCGATCTGGCTGTCATCTATGCTATAGGTCAAGCCTTCTTCGCCCATGCAGGCATCAACGATCTCAACCAGCTTCTCGAGCGCCATCACGCCTTCGTCGCTATGGAAAGCAGGTGTGTTGTCCTCGTTCAGCAGGTCGCCGCCGAATCCAAGAACAAGATCCATGAACTCAAGACGCCAAGCCCAGCCGGCGTGAAGCTGAACGGTGAAGGGGATAACGATGCTGTCTTCGGCCGCCAGCACTCCGCAAGCGGCGATGACATCGTCCCAGGTATCGGGAACCTCAAGGCCGTGCTTCTCAAGCAGATCGGGGCGATAGAACATGTGCCGCGTATTTTGCTCCATCGGCAAGCCATAGATATTGCCATCGACCGTCATATCGGCGATGCCCAGGATGTCGGAGATCTGGTATTCGTCCTCGTATTTGTCGATCAGGTCATTGAGCGGCATCATCCAGCCTTCGGCGACGTAGGACTCAATATCGCCCTGGGTGACCATGATGATGTCGTAGGGCGATGTGCCGCCGGCGCCAAGAGCCAGGCGGAGCTGGTCATGCGCCGAGCCGGAATCCAGCAGCTGCGTGTTGACGTCGATATTGTCGACAGCGTTGCAGGCTTCGAGTTCGTCAGCGTAGAAGTCGATGATGGGATAGGTCCAGCCGATCATATTTATCTGAGCGGCGGATTCGGGCGGTTCGATCATACAGCCGCCCATGTCCTGCGCGGCGACCGGTGCAATCAGCGCGAGAAGCGCCAGCAGCAAAAATAAACGTTTCATGGAAAGTCTCCTCTAGGCATAGTCGTTCAGAATAGACGCAATCCCAAAAACGAGCCCGCGCCTCAGCTAACTATACCGCAAGGCGCGCGCACAACCAACATTTGGCTGGCAGCGCTTTACATGCGCGCTGGCGTGATTCTGAGGGGAAAGCGCCTGCCATTACGCTGGAAGGGGTCGCTGGCGCTGTGGGTCATCAACTAGGCAGCGAGTTCTTCACGCACCGATTCGCGGTCTGACCAGGTGACGGGCTGCACACCATAATTCTGGAATGCCGTGATGATATTTCCGGAGACAACTTGCTGCGTATCGTTTAACATTGCGAAAGCGCGGGATCCGATCGGTCTTGCCTTCTGCGTATCTTGCCAGAGCCAGCCTACACGTTGAAAAGCGTTGCGGTCAGGATTGTTAATGGTCATCACGACGCGCTCGGGCTGCTTGTTTGACTTGGGTATGACAAAGTCGTAATGATGATCATAGCCGCTTTTGCCAGTCAGTTTTATGCGTGGGGAATAGCGGATATCGGCGGCATCAAGCCAGGCAAGGACATCTTCATAGAAGAAGCTGGCGACAGTGGATGACGCCAAGTAAAACAAGTCGTTGACCGCTAGCATCGCTTGCAGCAAGTTGTGTTTCTTCTGCGCGAAATCGTCGGTAGTCGCGGTTACCTGCAATTCATCATTCGCGATACGCACACCAAAACCATTCAATGTCGTCTGCAGGAGAGCCTGGCGCTTTGGAGAATCAAGGTTACAGCCGCACATTTCCAAGTCTGCGATTGTATAGCCGTCGTCTGACAGCAAGTACCCGCCGGTTGACGCTTCCGCGTAAATTTGCATATGGTCATTGTGACGATCAAGAAACGGCGTCGTGATTTCTACGCAATCGTCAATTGCTTGAAGATCCGTATTATCTCGAAGCCATGAATAATAAGAGGCCGTCAAGTGTCGGATTTCATCAATCATGTAAAGAGGTCTCGTTTAATGATCGGTGGATTTGAAATGTTGCAATAGCGCATGAAGTCCTGCAATGTCGTCCAGACATCGTTCAGATTCGAGAATACATCAGGAGGGGCTGGCTCCGCCCAACTGGCGCCGAATCCCTCGCGATACACATGCAAATGTGGTGTGGGCACCACCTGACCGTTGGGATTAGTATGTTTTCGACCATTTATATCAAGCCTGCGCAGCGAATACTTCTGTCGGGCGCGGTTCTGCAAGCTCACTTTTAGTACATTTCGTTTGCCGCGATACAAGTCAAGATAGAATTTTTCGCGCCGATCTTCTGATGCGAGTTCAATAAACAGCTTCTGACCAGGTATGGAAAAGTGATGCTCTCGCTCGTCTGCTCGATGCTTCTCCATTTTGAAGAGCGCATCAGCCATGGTCTGCGGGAGGTCATTGTCAGCCATTTACCGTGAACCCAATCGTATAATCATGAGTAAGGACTTTCATATACCGTCGACCTTAAGAGTAACATACTGTGTCGATTACAGTTTTGCGCTAGCCATCATTTACGCTGATATCGCGTCTGTGTCCTCTACAGCTAAACCCCATATCACGCCGGCTTCGCCATCAAAACCGGTATCGTCGCATTCGCTGCCGGCATGACGCCGATGCGGGCGGAGGACGGCAGCTGCTCCAGCGCCTCGTCGATCGCAGACTGCAAATCCGACTGTGGATGCAGCAGCAGCGCGCGCACGAAATCCGCGTCCAGCTCGGAGACGAGCGAGGTATGGATGCGCGCGGCGTCGCGCGATACCTGGAAGGCTTTGTGGCGGCCGACCTGAAAGCCGTCGCGCTCAAAGCGCTCGAAGACATCGGCGTGGCCCCGAATGCGCGGGTCCGCCATCCAGCTCTCGTAGTCGGAATTGCCGCTGCCTTCGGGGCAGGCGGCGCAGAGGATCATGCGGCCGCCGCTGCGAGTGACCGAGGCGGCGTGCGCCATGCCCTTCTGCGACTGATAGATGTTGATGTCTTTGGGCTGGCCGCCCGGCGAGGCGATCATCAGGTCAAAGGGCTCGACTACCGGAACCTGGTAGAGCGCCCGCGCGTCGGGAATGCCGGCCTGCATGGTGGCAAAGGGATCGCCAGCCAAGGCTTTGATGATCTGCTTGTCGGTGTTCAGGATTGCGTTCACGGCGAAATCGATGCCGATCATCCGGCCGATTTCCTCGACATCCTGGCGCGCCGGGTTGGATTCGTATTCGCCCAGCCGAGCGCCCTCGTCCCGCATCATGGCGTGGTTGTGATTGATGGTGGGCAAGCCAGCCAAGCCGATGGCCGCGCTCTTAACGCCGCCGGAAAATCCCTGGAATTGGTGCGGCTCGATATTGCCGATGACGATGCGATAGTCGGCGGCCATATAAATGCTGTTGATCACAACCGGCGTCCCGCGCGAGGTCTCGCCGAGGGCGGTCAGATTGGCTTGATCGGCGGCATCGTGGCAGAGGACGCGATAGGTCTCGATGATTTCACGCGGCAAGATGGCGCTGTACTCGTCCGGCGACATGCCCGGATGAGTACCGGTGGCGATGATGAATGTGACGACCTCATCGCGGACGCCGGCGTGGCGCATGCCTTGCAGAACCGGAGGCAGCAGGTGTTCGTGCGGGACGGGGCGGGTCTTGTCGTTGATGGCGATGGCGACGGTCTGCCCGGCTCGTGGCGGTTTGACATCGCCAAGCGGGTTGTAGACGGCCCCCCGCACGATGGCGTCCGGCTTGGCGGAGGGCGAATGTTGCCGCGGCCAGACGAAATCTACCGAGCAGCCAGCCGGCAATACGGCGCTTGCGTAGCCCTTTCCATAGGGGACTTTGAGTTTGATCATAGATAATCCGCCTGTCTGAAATAAGCCGGAGGATGCTGAATCGACCGCTATTCGCCGCTGGCCGCAGCCTGTATGTTGATTGCGCTCAGATCGTCAAAGCGCGTAAGCTGGCAGGCGGCGCTTTGAATGCAAGCGGCAATCTCCCCCGACAAGAGTTCCGCCACCAGACTGTTCAGTTCCGGCCCGTAGTGGAGGGTTGCCCCCCAGTTCTTTAAACTCTTGATCTCAGGTTCCACATAATCCGCCAGGGACAAGTAGCGATAAGTATCGCTGAAATAGTCCAAGAGGTACTGATATGGAATGTCTTTCCCATAGAATTGCCGCTCGAAGTACTTGTTATGCGGCAGGAAAACGATAATAAATGGTTTGCCAGCCGCCACGACGTCTGCCGCGAAAGCCTCAACTATTGCCTTGCCTAATTTGCCGCGCTCGCTTTCCGGCCCATATTTGACATCCTCGTTTTCCAGCTGCTGGTTGAGGATCGCGAATATCATGCTTGCCAGCTTGCTGCCCGACCACCACTGCCCTACATAATCCCGGCTGCGATAATAGGCTTCGTGTACCGACAAGGGATGGCTGTCAAAGGACTCAAAGGTATCGACGAGTTCTTGCGGCGGAATCGCGGGAGAGTTGACCGGGGTCAGCTCATCGTCTGACAACAGGAAACGCGGCTTGGAGAAAGGCGGACCCAAGGGATGGATCAACTGGCGGAAAATGTTGACATTTCGGTCCAGATTTTCGGCTTGCAGACCGAAGACGACGATATCGGGCTCATACTCATTGCCATCGTGCAGCCAGCGCAAATAAGCTTGATCCATGGCGTAGGCGCCGACGCCGAAATTCAATACTTCCGTGCGGATGCCGGCGCGATTGAGATTGACTTCCAGCAGATGCGCCCAAGCCGTCTCGTCGCTGGCGTCATCGCCGGCCGTGAACGAATCGCCAAATAAGGCGATGCGCAAGGTATCCGAGGACGGCTCTTTGTCATATTCACGCGTCGAGCGCAGTCCGGCGCCGTTGATGGTAAACTCGCCAGCCTGTCGCAGAGAATTGGGACGGTATTTCCAACCAACCTGCTCGTCGTAGATAAGTGTGACCCGGTCGAGATTATCTTCGTATTCCTGCACTTGTTCGGCCAATCGACCTATCGGCAGCGCATAAGGCTGCAACTCAATCCCGGCGAAGATGAACTGACCGTCGGCCGTTTCCTGGCCGGCAACGCGCACTATCAGCTCGAGCAGCAGCAAGGTAACCAAAATCGCAGCGACCGCGAGCAAGGCGCGCTGGACAACAAGTTGCATAGTCTTTCGCGAGCTTTTGGCATTCACAGGCGTTGCTGTCTTGCTCGCGAGATCTCGCTTTTCCTCGTCAGCATTGTGAATCACGAACAAGACAATCGGTCCGGCTAGACGCTCGGGCCGACGCGATGAATAGCGAAGCTGTTGTTGTCGCGCAGCGCCTCGGACTTGGTCAGGTAGCCGTTGCAGACGCGCGCGACCTCGTCGAAGACGATTTGCCCAGCTTCGGCCAGCGTGATCTCATCGTAGAAGACGCCGCTGACATCGACATCGACCGTGTCGCGCATCAGCTCGAAAGACCCGCGATTGCCGGTGACTTTGATGGTGGGCATGATGGGATGGTTGGAGGTGTGGCCGCCGCCTGTACAGAATGTCAGCACCTGGCAGCCCGCCGCCGCCATGCTGCTGATGCTCTCGGCGCCCATGCCCGGGCCGTACATGACGTAGTTGCCGGGCTCGGTTTTGGTCGGCGCTTCGGCGATTTCGAGGTACTCGATGATGGGGCTGTCGCCGATCTTCTTGACCGCGCCCATGGACTTTTCTTCAATCGTAGTCAGACCGCCAGCCATGTTGTCGCCGGTCGGCTGCGAGCCGCGGATGTCCTCGCCGCTAGCCAGCGCGCGCGCTTCCATGTGCTGTACGCCGGCGATGATGGCATCGGCGATGGCCGGGCTGGCCGCTTTTTCAGTCAGCCAATTTTCGCAGCCCATCCACTCGGTGCATTCAGCCATCAACATGCGGCCGCCCTGGGCAATCAAGAGCTCGCCGGCGAGGCCGTTGGCCGGGTTGCTGGCCAAGCCGGAAGTGGTATCGGAAGTGCCGCATTCGGTGCCGAAGAGGATCTTGCTCAGCGGCGCCGCCTCGCGCGATTCCAGGCTGATCCGCCGGGCGAAGTCCTGGGCATAGCGGGTGGCTTTTTCTATCGCGCTGATGAAGCCGCCGTCGCCGCGAATGTTGACCGTCGCGATCGGCTTGTCGGTGGGCGCGATATCATCGGCCAGGTCTTCAGCGGTCATGCCCTCTTCTCTGAAATGGTCGATGATGACGACCGCGCCGACATTGGGATTCATGGCCGTGCCGGCCAGGAAACGCCGCGTCACCCGCAAGTCAGGCGCGACCTGGCAGCGTCCGTTGGCGTGGGTGATTGGCACCGCGCCGTGGATGGTATCGGCGACGCGCTCGACCACGCCATTGGCGTAGACCGTGCCCGACAGTATCAGTACATGATTGCGAATCCCGACATCGCCGTTGGGGCGGATATAGCCCAGAAATTCAGACATGATGTTCTCCTTGGCGGGCGACCCAGTGGCTCGCCCCTACATTTCTATTGTTGCGGGCGGCCGTACTAGGCCAGATCGCCGCGGCCGCGGTTGCTTTCGACATTATGCGTGTGGACGTGGTCGCCGGCTTTGATATCGCAAAGCGCCGAGCCGATGCTCAGACCATATTTGAGCACGGTGTCGCCGGCGGCGATGTCCATCAGCGCGATCTTGTGGCCGTAGGCGATATCGGCTTGGGCGATGACCTCGAGGTCGCTGCGCTCGCCGTTGCAGCTGACGTGGTCGCCGGTACAAATGGGCTCGAGCACGGCGGTGCCCACGTTATCGGTGGCGTAGACGACAAATACTTTTTTCATGCTGTGCCTTTCTGCGCTTCAGCGAAACTGCGGCAGATACTCCGCGAACTCAATCAACAGATCATCAAGGATTGCGCGCCCGCTGTCAATATCCGTAACCATCGGATCGAGCAGGAGGGCTTGCAGCGCCAGCTCGCGGTCGCCGGTCAGCGCGGCATCGACATACAGCTCGCTCAGCGCCAGCTCTCGGCGGCACATCTCGGCAATGGGCGCGGGCAGCGGCGGGAACTTCTCGCCGACGAAACCGGCGGCGCTGACCGTGCCGGGCGCCTCGACGATGGCGCCGTCCGGCAAGTTGGGGATGTAGCCGCGGTTGGGGATATTGAGCTGCGGGCGCCGCTGAGGACGGTCGTAATGAACGGCGGCGACCAGCTCGGAGATGCCTTCGTCCAGCATGCCGTGACGCGAGAGATCGCGCAGGTCGTCCACAGCGACGCGGCCGGCCACAATATCCCGCGCCAGCTGCTTGCGGGAGGCGCGGCGGCGGCGGTTGCCCTCCCAACTTTGCAATTTGAGATCGTATTTGCGCCAGGGCTGCGTCGCCGCGTCGCTGACCCAGGTCAGGTATTCGCAGAGGTGGCTGTCGCCGGCGGTGGGCATCAGCCCATAGATCTGGAAGACTTCGCGGCTGAGCGGTTCAAAGTCGCGGCGGAAGCCCGAAAGCCAGCGCTCGCGCAATTCGGGATAGAGATCTTCGCCCGTATGTTTGTCGCGGATCTCGTAGACCCAGGAGAAGTGGTTGATGCCCGCCGCCTTGATATCGAGATGCTTGACCGCCTCTTTCGCCACCGACAGGAATGCCGGCACATTGTCGGCATCGGTGTGCACATGGAAGCCGTCGGGAACTTCAATGCCCCAGCGGTCGGCCAAGACTGTCGCCGCCATCGTATAACCCCAGAGCAGTTGATGGCACAAGCCGACCGCCTTGATGCGGCTGTAACGGTGCAGCGCCGTCGTCAGCCGAATCAGCGGATTGACCAGGTTGAGACACCAAGCATCAGGGCAGAGCGCCTCCATGTCGCGGGCGATGGCCATGATCAGCGGCAGGTTGCGCGCGGTATGGGCGAAGGAGCCAGGACCGCCATTTTCAGCGTAGGGTTGCCGGACGCCATGCCGCAGGGGGATGCGCCAATCCCGCTCCCAGACTTCTTCGCGCGGGCCGACTTGAATCGAGACCAGCACGAAATCGGCCTCGGGCAAAAGCTCGCGGCGCTCGGTCGAGCTGCTGATGCTCAACTCGGCGTCCCAGGCGCGGTTCATGATCTCGGCCAGTTGGTGGATAACGGCCAAGCCCTCGGCGTTGATGTCGCAGAGCGCGAGTTGCGCGCCTCGCATGGCGGGATGCTGGATGATGGTGGAGAGCGCGCCCAAGCCGAAGACCGCGCTGCCCGCGCCAATGACGACGATTTTGGGAGGCTGTGCACTCATGCGCTTAATCGCCAGATAAAGCTGCACGGCTTTTGCGAGGCGAGGACGATCAATCCGCCAGATGATAACGTATGCTCAAACTACCGTCACCCTACGATTAGATCAAAATTGCAGCGAAATAGCCGTCTAGCGTGTAGCATAGCTTATGTGAGGGAAGGCAGGGGACTGCATGATGAGATTCACCGACAGGCAGGAAAGCAAGTCGTCTTACAGGATCGGCCTGCTCGTGTTTGTATCTGGCTGGGTAGGCATTTGGCAGGCAGACCATTTTATATCCAATGTGGTCATCCATGAATTACGGGACAATCTAGGCATCCTGAGATGGCTAGCGCTAAGCGCTTTTCTCCCTGCCCTGCAATACCTCTGGATTCGCCGCGCTTTGAAGATCAGCCTGCGCTGGTGGGTTCCGTTGACGATGCTGGGCGCGTATGTGGGCGGCTGTGCCTATTTGCTATACATTGAACCCTTCAACTGGAGATTCGGCACAGCCAGCGCGTATGGTTCCGGTATTTTCCCCTTGATGCGCATCACGCCTCAATACGCTGTTGAACAGTTACTGTCCACCTTCTTGTTCTCCTCCGTGCCGCTAATCTTCGGCTGGCTGGTCTTGTGCCGCCGTTTTGGTCTTCACGCATTGTGGCTGCTGGTGGCGATCGTTGTCACGCCGCTCCAGTTTGCGTTTCTAGGCAATTACAGTCCCTTCAAAACGGCGCTGCGCCTGCTCGATCAAATCACCGGTCACATGATCTTGCGGGATTTCGAGTTGATCGAAGCAATCGCGCTAACAGTCAGTCGAATAGACGAGGCGATTCCTGTTGCAATCACTGGATTGGTGATGTACGTAGTGGTGACACAGAGCCGCAAAGCGGACGCGCGGACGGTCAAAAGCGGCTGAGAGCTGCCTACTTCATCCCCGTAGTCGCGATGCCCGTCGTGATGTACTTCTGCAGAAAGCCGAAGACAAACGTAATCGGCAGCGCCGTCAGCACGGTCATGGCCAGGATCAAGTTCCACTGAATCGTCAAGTCGCCCTGAAAGGTCTCCAGGCCGACTTGCAAGGTGAACATCTCGTTGCTGGTCATGACGATCTTGGGCCAGAGGAAGTCGTTCCAGCGCCAGATGGTCGAGAAGATGGCCAGCACAGCCAGGGCCGGCGCGGCCAGCGGCAGGATCACCTGCCAGTAGATGCGCCATTCGCTGGCGCCGTCGATGCGCGCTGAATCCAGCAGTTCGTCGGGAATCGTCAGCATATACTGACGCAGCAGGAAGACGCCGGTGGGCGTGCCGATGGTCGGGATGATGATGCCGATGAGCTGGTTGTTCCAGCCCAGCGCCGTGATCAGCAGAAAAGCCGGCACCAGAATCACCGAGAGCGGCACCATTAGTGTGCTGATGATCAACATGAAGATGACGCCGCGCCCGCGGAAACGGTACTTGCTCAGGGCGAAAGCGGCCATGCTATTGACGAAGAGGGTCAGGATGGTGGCCGAGGCGGTGACGATGACGCTATTGGACAGATAACGCCAGAAGTTAAAACTCTCGACGCCGCGGGTGTAATTGTCCAAGCTGAAGCGCACGCTTTCGACCGGCTGACGGTCGTTCAGTTTGACCTTGATGACTTCGGCGTCGGGGTCGGCCGGATCGATCATCTGCGCTTCCAGGCCGACGCGCCGCTTCTGCGCCAGTTGCGCGCTGGAGCCGTCTTCCAGCGTCACCTTGTAGAGCGGCAGCGGCTTGTCATAACCTGCGACTTGCACAGTCTCCTGATAGTAGGGCAGAAATCGCGGCGGAAAACGCTGGATATCGCCCGAGCTTTTGAAAGACGACATCACCAGCCAGAGCACCGGCCCAAACATGACGATTACGCCCAGCAGCAGATAGCCGTATGTGAAGACGGCGCGCCGCCGGTCCGAGCTGAATAGCCACCCAAGCACATTTCCCACCGCATCGACCGCAAACTGCATAAGCGCCAGAAGCGGGCCGACCGCACGCGCTAATCCGGCGCGCAGACTCGGACTAGCCGGAAGCGACAGTCCCTTGGCTTTGCGCTCGTCTTCGTCTTCCAGGCCTGTGCCTTGCACACGAATCTGAATCACAGTCAAAACGATCAGTACGCCCGCCATGACCAGCGAAGTGGCCGCCGCCAAGCCAAACTCGCGGAAGGGGCTGGCGAAACCGTTGTTGTAGATGAAATGCACGATGTAGAGCGTCGCCGAGCCGGGTCCGCCGCCGGTAAAGGCGAAGACCACATCGAATATTTGCACCGCTCGTATGGTGGAGAGGACGATGACCACCAGCATCGTGGGCGCCAGGAGCGGCAAGGTAATCGAGCGGAAAGCGCGCCAACTGCTGGCGCCGTCGATGGCGGCGGCTTCATAAAGATCGGCCGGTATGGCTTGCAAGCCGGCCAGCAGAATCAGCGTGTAAAAGCCCATCAGCGACCAAACGCTGACCATAACCACCCAGAAGCGCGCCCAATTGCGGTCGGTGAGGAAGCGCAGTTTTTCCCCGCCCAGCCCAACGATGACGGCGTTGAACAGCCCGTTCTCCTGCAGCATCCAGCGCCAGATTAGCGCGACCACGATAGGCGAGAGCAAGACCGGATAAAAGAAGACGCTGCGGAAGAAGCCGCGCGCTCTGATGCGCCCGTTGAGCACAACCGCCGTCATCAGCGAGACGCCGATCATGACCGCCACCTGCGTCACAACGAAGCGGGCCGTATTCAGCACGGCAGCGGCGAATAAGTCCTCGTCACAGGTGGCGGGGCGCAGGAAGTCTCCGCAATCGAAGAGTCGCTCCAGATTGGCCGCGCCGACGTAGGGACGCTGTTGGAGAAAGAGCTTGTCGCTGCCGGTGAAGGTGTAGACAAAATTAAAGAGCATGGGGAAGAGCACAAAGACGGAGAATACCAGCATATTCGGCGTGAGAAAGACGTATGCCATGCCCGTCACGCCGGTGAATTTTTGTATGCGGTTGAAGAGAATATCACAGAGACTGACAAATGCGTCAATCAGCTTGGTCATTGAATCGCCAGTAAACAGTTTAATGGGGCGACCCTGTGAGCCGCCCCTACAAATCTCTACGCTAGCGCTTAGCCGCCAGCTGCCATATTGGCGGCGGCTTGATCGAGGTCTTCCTGCAAACGCGACATCGCTTCATCCAGCGTGAGCTCGCCTGAGAAGTACTGCGCCAGCCGCGTATTGGACGCATCATAGTAGGCGAAAGCCAGCGGATGCAGGTTCATCGCCACACCATTCTCCGTCACTTTAGTGCCATCGACGCCGGCCTGGTTGAGCGCCGCCGATATTGCCATGTTGTCCGTATCGAACTCGACGCCCAAAGCCACCACCGGCGGATTCGGCGGAATCAAGAGCGTGCGCGAAGCGAATTCCTGCCCCACTTCCGGCTGCAAAAGATATTCCATCACTCGCGCCACCGCTTCCGGATGTTCGGTCTGGGCATAGCCGACGATAGACGCGCCGCCAGATGCCCCCGCGCTGCCGCCGGGACCTACCGGGTTCGGCGCCAGTACCCAGTCAAAGGCATCGCCAATTTCGCTGCCAAAGCCATTGATCTGCCAGCTGCCGGAATAGAGCATGACGACTTCGGCATTGACGAAGTAATCGCGAGCCGACGAGTACTGTCCGCCGCCCAGCCATACTTCGGCGGGTGTCAAGCCATTATCGAACCAGGCTTTCATCCATTCGGCAAAAGCGCGATAGCCGGGGTCGTCTACCAAGGCAAAGTTGCCCTCTTCATCAAAGAGCTCAATGCCCAGCGCGAAACCAGCCGAGGCGAAACGATGACCTTTGTTGTCGATGGCGAAGGCGTAGGGTGTACCCGTAGCTTCGGCAACTTCGGTAATTGCTGTGGTCCAGCTGGCCCAATCGACCTCGTCGCTCATATCGCTGGGCACGTCGATGCCGGCCTGGTCAAAGAGCGTACGGTTGATGAAAGCGGCGGTCACGGAAAGCTCATCAGGGAAGGCGTATAAACCATCGACATCATCGCCGGCGCGGAAGGCCTGCAAATAGGGCGCCGAGAATGCGCCTTCGATTATGGCTGCATCCGAAAGCAAGGGGCGCAGGTCCAAATAGAAGCCGGCCATGCCGCCAAAATCGGTGATGCGGGCCATATCCGGCGCTTGACCCGCTTCGACTTGTACGCGCAACTGATCGCGAATCGTGTTGTAGGGAACGGTGTCGACATTGACGGCAATGTCCGGGTTGTCCGCTGTGAATCGAGAAAGCAAGTCGTCGTAGACTTCGCACTCGATACCGTTGTTGTAACACATGAAGTCTAGCTCGACCATGTCCTGCGCCAGGGCCGTCGCGCCCAGCGACAAGACCAGCGCAATGAGCAGTACAAAAGTGGAAATGCGTTTCATTGTATATCTCCTTGTTGAGATGAACGAAAGATTGCGGCCAAAAGAACCGCCCTGCCAGTCAACACCTGCGAATCACAGACGTAAAACGGGCAAACCCAGTTGCCGCGCCAGCGCTTCCAGCACCGCCTGATGATCGCCGTAAGCGATGGAGACATGATGCTCCAGCCCTTGGCGCATGATGGCATCCATCACCGCTGCCGCGCCCGAGTCGAAGCGTATTATACCACTCGTTCCGGTGAATGCGGGGGGCGCCTTCAGCATCTCGCCGCCGCCGATGACCAGCCGGAATTCTCCGGTCGCCTCGCTCAGCCGCGCGATGGTGACGCGCCCGGGCTTGAGCGGAAACTGCATCAGCAAGGGCTTCTCGCGATTGGAATGAATCGTCGCCTCGGGCTGCGCGTCAGGGTCACACATCGAAAGCGGCGCCAAACCGCAATGCCAGAGCGTCGCTTCGTCCGTGGTCGTTTCAAAGGCGACGATATCGCTGCCGAAAGCCGGCTCGCCGCTGATCCACTGCAAGATCAACTGCGTAATCGTCCCGTTGACATCGGCTTCGCAACTGCTCGGCGTCATCTCATCGCTCAACAGCGACATGGCGCCGCAAGCCGAACAGCCCAGGTCGGTGAAGAATTCCGGCCAGCAGCGCACCGCCATGCCGCTTAATTTCTCTTCGCGGACGAGTTCATCAAGGGCGAGGTAAGCGCTGAGCGTGCCTTTCGCGGGCTCGGATTCCATGTCCCGGTAATTCGCGAGCCGCCCCGCCAGTTCAGCGTCAAGCGCCGCTACTTTGGAGGCATCGGCCGCGCGCGCCCGCGCGAAAAACGGCGCCAGCTCGAATTGCGCTGCCTCGACGCCCAACTGTGATTTCAGCGCTGCGTGATTGACCAGGCAGGTGTCAAAGCCGTCGGGGTTGGCGCCCAGCCGGCCGATGCGCGCCCCGGCGAGTCGTGACTTGACACGCGCGGCGATGGCGAAGCTGCGCAGTTTGTCGAGCGCCGCCGCGTCTTCCGGTTCGGCGTAGATATAGTCGTAGTTGATGCCGGCTCGCCGCAAGCCGTGACCGGCCAGGTTTATGCCGCAGAAGGAGTTGATGCGCAGCCGCCCGCCGACCTGCGCTTCCGGCAGCGCCCAGAGCAGCAGCGGCGCTTCAAGAGCCCGCGCCAGTTGCAGCGCCATCGTGCTGTCGGCGAATGTCGACTGTAGCAGCAAAACCATGTCGATGTCAGCTGCCGCCAGTTCGGCTATCCGCGCCTCGACCGCCTCGCCATCCATGACCAGGTCTTGCGCGCCTGTCACACAGTAGGTTTCATTTACCGCCTCGTAGACCAGCGCGGTCAACTCGCGGGCCAGGTCCAGGTCGAATGTCGGGCGGGCGATGGGCACAAAGCCGATGCGTATTTCAGATGGGTTCATAGTATTGATCTTGTCTCGTTGATGGGCGACTCCCAGAGTCGCCCCTACAAGGCTTGTCCGCTACTGAGTCAACATTTGTCGATGCGAATGTAAAGAAGGTGCTAATTTAGAGTAAGAGCCAAACTGCCGAGTAAGGAGCTTACTCATGGATTTAGACACCTTCTTCACCACATTATACTGTTTTGTTGACGACTGGTACAAAGAGAAGATGAGCGCCCTAATGAAGCGGCATGCGGGACCCGCCTTGCAGATGAGTGATAGCGAAGTGTTGACCATTGCCATAGCTGCACAATGGCGCGTTGGCGTCCCCTGGCAATCGGAGCGAGGCATCGTGCGCTACATTCTGCAGCATGGTCAGTCATGGTTTCCTAGGATGCTGAAGCGTAGCCAGTTTAACAAACGCGTGCGGCATCTGTGGGCGGCCTTTGTCTGCTTGCAGCTAGAGCTAAGTCAACAGCTCAGCGGCGATGCGCTGTACGAGGTGGTGGATTGCACTCCCCTGCCGCACTGCAGTTTGTCGCAAGCCAAAAGTCATGATCGCCATTGGCTCAGCGGCAAGAAGGGACACGGCGGCAATCATAGCGGCTGGTACTTTGGTGAGCAACTGCTTCTGTGCGCAACACAAAAGGGGATCATCACCGGCTGGTTGATTGGGCTCGCCAATGTAGATGATCGCTGGATGATGGAAGCGCTTGTGAGCAGCCGCCGGGGATGCAAGCGTTTGGATGAACCCGAGTTGCCCAAGCATAGACGCTATAAACATCGCAGAATCCCAAGCCCTGAATCCATCAGCCCTGCGCTATGTGCGGGACGTGACCATGGCTTGCCCTATCTGGCCGATGGCGGCTTCAATGGACCGCGCTGGATTAGGCATTGGCAACGCGAATATGGCGCTGAAGTTATTGCGCCACCATCTAGAAACACCAAGCAAGCAAAGGCCGACAGCGTCACGCGCTGGATACGCAAACATCGACAAATCATCGAAACAGTCTTCGCCAGACTCGTTGAAACCTTTGGACTGCATCGCATCAATGCCCACAGCGAACATGGCAGGCTGACGCGCGTAGCCGCAAAAATGGCCGCCTACAACATCGGCATCCTATGCAATCGCCAATGCGGCCGACCTGACGGAGCCATGGCAACTCTTATATGCTAGTAGCGGACAAGCCTTACAAATGCTTTGTGCCCTTTGTGTCTTTGTGGTGAATTAATCAACCTAGATTCAGCACCATCAGCCGCAGATCGGTCATGTCCTCAATCGCGTACTTGACGCCCTCGCGCCCGTAGCCCGAGGCTTTGACGCCGCCGTAGGGCATGTGATCGACGCGGAAGGTCGAGACGCTGTTGACCTGCAAGCCGCCGACCTCGACGCGCTCCCAGGCGTCCATGATGCGCTTGACATCATTGGTGAAGAGGCCCGCCTGCAAGCCGTAAGGCGAGTCGTTGATGGTGGCGACGGCGTCGTCCCATTGGTCATAGGAGCTGAGGGTGACGACGGGCGCGAAGACCTCATCACAGTTGACGCGCATTTCCGGCGAGGTTTCGGTCATCACCGTTGGCGGGAACATCGTGCCCTGGCGCGCGCCGCCCACCAGCACGGAGGCGCCGGCTCGCTGCGCCTCGTCCACCCAGGCTTCGGCGCGCTCGGCATCGCGCTGGCTGATCATCGGCCCGATGTCCACCTCGGGGTCGCGCGGGTCGCCCACTTTGAGCGCCTTAACTTCGTCCACGAAGCAATCGATGAAGTCTTCAAAGACATCGCGCTGGATCAAGAGGCGCTGCACGGAGATGCAATTCTGCCCGGCATTGGCGAAGCCGCCCGCCGCCGATTGCGCCGCAGCGTCAGCCAGGTCGGCATCGTTATGCACGATGACGCCGGCGTTGCCGCCCAGCTCGAGCGTCACTTTCTTTTGCCCGGCTTTGCTCTTCAGCATCCAGCCGACAGACGCGCTGCCGGTGAAACTGATCATGGCGATGCGCGGATCAAGCGCCATCTGCTCCGTGTCGGGCCCCCAGGCGTTTAACATGCTGAAGGCCTGCGGCGGATAGCCGGATTCCAGCACGATCTCGGCCAGGATGACGGACGACAGCGGCGTCTTCTCGGCCGGCTTGATGATGATGCTGTTGCCGGCGGCGATGGCGGGGCCAATCTTGTGGCAAGCGAGGTTGACGGGATAGTTGAAAGGCGTGATGCCCAGCACCGTGCCGATGGGCATGCGGCGGGTGAAACCCTGGCGGTTGGCGCCGGCCGCCGTCCAATCGATGCTGAATACCTCACCGCCCAAGCGCCGCGCTTCTTCCGCGGATACTTTGAGCGTCTCCAGGGCGCGCGAAGTTTCGCCGGCGGCTGTCTTGTAATTCTTGCCGCCTTCCAAAATCATGGCTTCGACAACTTCGTCGAAGCGCTGTTCCAGGCCGGCGCGGATATTCTCGATAATCTCGGAACGCCGGTAGCTGGGCAATTTACGCGTGATCTGGTAGCCGGCGGCCGCCGCTGCCATGGCGTCGTCCATGTCGGCTGCGCTGGCCATCGAGACCGCGCCGACCAGACTGTCGTCGTAGGGGAAGCGCACCTCCATGACATCGTCGCTGCCGCGCCATTCGCCGCCGATCAGGTTTTTCCGCGCCATGAGAAATCCTTTCCGCTTATTCCAAATTGAGCTACGTAAGTGACAGGCAGTATAGCAGCAAAGAGGCGAATCGCTTACGGTCGGTCGCGCGCGGCATAACCGGCGAAACTGGCGATTTCGCAGTCGGCCTCGTCCAGTATCGCGTCCAGCAGCGAATGCCAAGCGGCGATGTCGGCTGCATTGGGCTGCGGACGCCAGGGGTGGGTGAACATCCAGTAGTGATTGCAGACGATGGTCATGTCCTTAGTCGCCAGCGATTCGCGCGCCAGCCGCAGCGATTCGGCCGGATCGCGCTGATAAGAGAAGAGGTAGTCGTCGCAGACGTAGAGCATCTGCCGGCGATTGATGCGCCCGGCGCCGAAGCCCACGATCTGTGGCAGAGCCGGCAGCGCCGCCAGATTGTGCGACATGGTGCTGATGTGGAAGCCGGCGGCGATCAACTCTTCGAGCGCGACCGGCGAAATTCTGTCGTATGGCGGGATGAAAGTCTTGATGTCCGCGGCGGGGAAGGCGCGCCGGAGCAGGTCGACGCCCTGTTCCAGTTTCTGGCGAATCAGCGAGCGGTCGTGAGTGATGAATTCGAAGAAAGTATGGGTGTAGCCGTGCAGGCAGATCTCGACCAAGCCGGCCGCCGCCTTCTCGTTGAGAAAGTCGCAGAGCGCGCGATTGTCGCTGATGGCAAAGTTGCGCGTCTCGCCGCGATGCTCGGGCGGAATGCCGGGGTCCTGCGGATTGCCGTGGCTCCAGTAGACGCGGGTATCGGCGTAAACCCGGGGGATCACCGCCAGGCAGACCGGCTGCCCCGCATCCCACACCCGCCCGTAGATGGCTTGCAGTCTCTCCGGCGCAGTGAAATAGCTGGTATCATCGTCGCGAAAGATGATCGTTCGCATGGCTGCTGATTATAGACGCTTGGCGCCTACGAGGATTGAGGAGCTTCGTGTCCTTTGTGTCCATTGTGTCTTTGTGGTAAAAAGCGCTACCTGTACTCCGGCAAGTAATCCCCATGCGCGTCGATCAACTCGTCCACCATGGACCAGATCTCGTCCAGGGTCAGCTCGGCCGCCGTATGGGGATCGAGCATGGCGGCGTGGTAGATATGCTCGCGTTTGCCGGTCAGCGCCGCCTCGACCGTCAGCGACTGGACATTGATATTGGTCTGCATCAGCGCGGCCAGATGCGGCGGGATGGCGCCGATGCGGGTGGGCTGGATACCGTTGCTGTCGACCAGACAGGGCGCCTCAACGCAGCAGCCGGCGGGCAAGTTGTCGATGATGCTGTCGTTGGGCACATTACCGTAGATGGTACGCGGCTGGCCGGTCTCCATGCTGTGGATGATGTGCGAGCCGTATTCGACGCTGCGCTCGACCTTGTTCAAATCGGTGATGCTGCGCACGGTCCAGCCTTTGTGCATGGGGTTGACGCCTTCCAGCGCCGCCATGATCTCGGCTTCCGAGGGGATGCGTCCCTGGGCTTCGGCTTGCTCCAGCAGCTGCCAGCTGATGATGCCGGCTTTGCAGCGCTCGATGTATTCGTCCAGCGGGATGTTGAAGCGCTCGATCAAGTCGGGATTGCTCTCCTTGATGAACCAGGGCACATATTCGCTGAAGTGCTCGCTGGATTCGGTGACGAAATAGCCCAGGCGCTTGAGCATCTCGTAACGCACGCGATTGGTCGGCGGGACGCGCCCTTCGTCATAAACCTGATGGATCAGCGGGTAGAGGTCTTCACCGCTGTCGCTTCGTTCATACTTCAGATAGAAAGCCATGTGGTTGATGCCGGCGACCAGGTAGTTGATGTCTTCATAGGGGACGCCGATGTCTCGCGAAAGCTCATGCGCCGTGCCGGGCACGCTGTGGCAAAGGCCGACCGTGCGAATGTCGCTTGCGCGGCTGAGCGCCCACTGGTTCATGCACATGGGGTTGGCGTAGTTGATCAGCAGCGCCTCGGGGCAAAGCGCCTCCATATCCCGGGCGATGTCGATGAGCACCGGAATCGTGCGCAAGCCGCGCATGATGCCGCCGATGCCCAGCGTATCGGCGATGGTCTGGCGCAAGCCATATTTCTTGGGGATCTCGAAGTCGATGACCGTAGCCGGCTCGTAGCCGCCGACCTGGATCATGCAGACCACGTAGTCCGCGCCGGCCAGCGCTTGATGGCGGTCGGTCGTGCACTCGACCGTCGGATTGTTGCCTAGGGTTTTGATGATATGCCGCGCCACTTGCTCCGATTGCTTGAGGCGCTCTTCGTTGATGTCCATCAGACAGATGGTGGCGTCGGCCAATTCGGGGTAGCTCCAAATATCGCCCATGAGGTTCTTGGCGAAGACGGTGCTGCCTGCGCCGATGAAGGTTATTTTGGTCATACGTCGCCCTCTCGAGAGTTTGCCTGCAAACCGCTACGATTTAACCACAGAGCAAGCTTTTCCTGTAGGGGCTTGTCCGATACTGTAACGTCGCCGCCGCTCGCTCGGCCTAGGCGAAGATTCCACATCTTTGCCACCGAGTACACCGAGTTAGATTGAGGACACAGAGGAAAGGCATCATGCTTAGTCCAAACACAGAATCGGCGAACATGCGGACTATTCTTGACTCGACCAACCGCCATATTTCCCGGAATTCCTCTCATTGCCCTCGGTGGCAAAAGTGTCGCGAATCCCTAAATGCGCGGCACCCGCCCCGGCCAAACGTACTGTCATCGGAATTTGAGTAGCGGACAAGCCTTTTAAGGGCGAACTATACTACCCTAATTGCCTCAGTGTATACTTGCGCCATGCTCACCATCCCCGAACTCACCGTCATCGGCATCATCGTCGTCTTGCTCGCCCTGATCGCCTTCACGCGGCTGCGCATTGACATCATCGCCTTGCTCGTCCTGCTAATGGTCGCGCTGGCCCAGCTCGTGCCGGCCAGCGCCGCCCTTTCCGGCTTCAGCAGCGCGGTGGTCATCACCATCATCGGCTTGCTCGTGATCACGCGCGGTTTGCAGCAGACAGGCGTCATGCACTGGGTGGCGCGGCAGCTGCAAACCTACGGGCGCGGCTCCGAGGCCAAGCTGATTGCCCTGGTCATGTCGGCGGGGGCGGCTGTCTCCTTGCTGATGAACAATGTGGCGGCGGGGGCGGTGCTGCTGCCGGCTGTCCTGCAAGTATCGCGCGAGGGCGGCGTGGGCGCCTCAAAGCTGATGATCCCGCTCGCGTTCGGCGTCACAGTCGGCGGCATGGCGACTTATTTTACGACGGCCAATATCTTGATGAGCGAGTTGCTGATTGCGCAAGGCATCGCCGGCTTGGGCATGCTGGATTTTTTGCCGGTGGGCGGCATGATTGTGCTTGCCGGTCTGCTTTACATGCTTCTTTTCGGCCGACGTCTGCTGCCCGATCGCGCTTTGCGTACGCAATCCCTCAATCATGTGGACCTGCGCGACACCTATGAAATGGCGGAGCGGATGTGGCTGGTGCGGGTCATGCCCGGTTCGCGCCTTGCCCACCGAACCGTGCAGGAAAGCGATATCAATGCCGAGCTGGGTATGACGGTGGCGGCGGTCTGGCGCGGGCGAGAGACCATCACCATTCCCAAATCGACTCAAGTGATTTACCCCGCCGATGAGTTGCTGATTGTCGGGCGCCAAGAGCGACTTCAGCAGCTTTTGGCTTGGGGGACTGAGTTAATCGTGGGTGGCGCGCGCGCCGTTGCGGACGAGCTGCCGATTGAACCCATTGAGATCATGATTGCGCCCCGCTCCAATGCCATCGGCAAGACGCTCTCCCAGATGAAGCTCAACCGCGACGCCGGACTGCTGGCGATGGCGCTTTGGCGCGACGGCCAGAGCTTCCACACCGATGTGCGCAAGATGCCGCTGCAGGTGGGCGACGCGATATTGGTCGTCGGCCAATCCTCAGACATTCAGAATTTGTCGCACAACAGCAATTTCATCCTGCCGGCCGGCGAATACTCGGCGCAGGCCATAGAGAGCCGCAAAGCGCCCTACGCCGTCGGCATCACGGCCACGGTCTTGGCGCTCGCCCTCTTGAATATCGTGCCCCTGCCCATCGCCATGCTGGCGGGGGCGGCCGGCATGGTGCTCACGCGCTGCCTGAAGATGGAGCAGTTCTACGCGGCAGTGGATTGGCGGACGGTATTTCTGATAGCCGGCATGCTGCCGCTCAGTCTCGCCATCACCGAAACCGGCCTGGCTGACCGCGTCGGCTCGCTCTTGGAATCAAGCCTGATGAACGCCAGCCCGCTGCTGCTGTTTGCGGTCATCGCTCTGCTGACGATGCTGGTCGTCCAAGTCATCGGCGGGCAAGTCACACCGCTGCTGGTCGGGCCGATCGCCATCAAGGTTGCGCTGCAAATGGGCATTGACCCGCGGGCCATGGCGCTGGGGGTGGCCATGGCTTGCTCGCTGGCATTCATCACGCCGATTTCGCATCCGGTGAATATCTTGATGATGGGGCCCGGCGGCTACAAGTTCAGCGACTTTTCCAAGATTGGCGCCGGCATGACGGTGGTCGCGCTGTTGACGATGCTGCTGGGCCTGGCGCTGCTGTGGGGGGTCTAGGCCGGGAGCGGGGGCAGGTTTTCCAGCTTGTTGAGCCAGGCGTCGAAGAGCGGGCATTCCTGGCGGATCTTGGGTAGGCCGATTTCGAGCGCCGCCAGAACTCCCATCGTCGGTTTTTCATATTCAGGATAAAGCCGTGCAATCTGCTTACTAGGTGCCGTTCGAGGATTATCATTGATATGCTCCGGTGTAGAAAATCGGTCGCGGATCGACGCAAATCTACTCTCAAGACGTGGCTTGTCCATACCATTGGCCAATCCAGCAGGGTCGCTAAACAGGAGCCCTTCAAACTCGTGCATCTGTACATAAGGGATAAATCTGTTCAAGGCGTAATCATCAATTTCAGTTTTCAGTTGGGACATCAAACAACTAGAGACCATTTGAGCCTTGTCTCCTACATTTGCTTTATACATTGCCTCCAACTTCCCTGGAAACTCATTTGGAAGACCATAAAAGTCAATGAGTGTAGTGCAATGGGGCTGATGGCCGCCAAGCAGTAACGGCTTGAGACTATAAAGTATGCGAACAAATTGAACATTACCCCCCTTTTGACCGTGTTTCCCGACGAGTGTGGGCGTGAGAACCATGCCGAGAGCACGGAAATGCGGACGGAGAAGTTCTTGAACGAAAGTTGCTTCAGTCTGCCCTTCACATATGACGAATACTTGAATCATGCAGGCAGTCTCCCACCAAGCACGTTTTTCTCCCATAATTCGCCAACAGTGTATTCATCGAGCCACATCTTGAATTCAGTCTCGTCTAGACGATTGAATACCGACGCGCCGTCTACTCGTTCAACTACTATCAAATCATCAATAGAGAATTCATTCAAAAACGGTACGGATTGCGTCGCCACGATAATCTGCATCTTATGGGAAGCCGAACGAATCAGAGATCCCAAAATCGTGATCGCGTAAGGATGTAAGCCAAGTTCTGGCTCATCAATGATTATTGTAGATGGCGGATCGGGTTGTAGAAGTGCAGTAACTAAGCATATGAATCGGATCGATCCGTCCGAAAGTTGACTCGGAAGTAGTGGATAATCGCTCCCGATTTGTCTCCACGTGAGATGAATGAGGTATTCGTCAGGACGTATCTCCTCCGGCTCTAGGACGAAATCATCAAAAAACGGTATTGCCAACCGCACTAGCTTTCGTATTTGACTATAGGTATCAGGCCTACGACGACTGAGTGTAAAGAGGTACGCTGCCAGATTCGATGCGTCAGTTCGCAAGTATTCATTATCTTGTAGTTCTCCCTTTCGTTTCACCAGCGCCGTGTCGCTTGTGTCATGAAAATGGAAGATTTTCCAAGCCGAAATGGAAGCATAGCAGTATTTTGCTATCTTCTGTTCGGAATGTCTCAGTTGTGACTCAGTGTGCCCTGAACCCAAATAACGTCGAATTCCATCGGCAAATACACCGTCAAAATATACATCTTCCGTTGAGAATGCAAACTCTCCGGTGAGGCTGGGCGTCAAGACGAATTTGTAACCGTTTAATCCGAATTCAATTAGAGAATCCATCTGCCCTGTTTCCTTGACTCCATAGCTAAGGATTCGGTCACTTCCTCCACGCTTAGCCACCCAAACCTGCAACCTCCCTTCAATCATCTCGCGCAGCATGTGAAAAAATGAAACAAGATTACTCTTCCCCGCCCCATTAGGACCAATCAGCACATTGAGCTGGCCCAGCTCAAGCTCCACATCTTGCAGAGACTTGAAGCCCTTGATCGTTAATCTGTCTATCGCGCGTTTCTCAGTCACAGCCTTCTGCCTGACACTTGATACGACTTGCTACGGTAGCCAATTCTATCATATGCGACATCTATGGACGCGGGAGCGGCGGGCCGCTATCATCTCAGCTTGGCTATAGTGCGCGCAGTGGTTACCCAATATAGCAAGGCAATTGCATCAAAATGATAGCGGCTGAAAAGGTGGGAATCTAAACTGAAAATCAACTACAGAGGGCGCAGAGAGCACAGAGAAAACAAAAATATGTGTTCATGTCTTAATTGAACTGTGATTTGTGGTGACAAATCACGTTTCGCTAGTGACTGTTGCCTATTCCAGGCCGCAGATTTAGTAGAATAGTCGTCTAAACTCCTAAAACTCTGTGTCCTCTGCGCTCTCTGTGTTAAAAATAATTTGATGCAATTGCCCTGCCCAATATAGGCAGAAATTTTACATCGAGAAAACTTCCGCTATACTCACTGTAATAGTGATATATTCGTTTCAGTCTCACGATTCGACGGAGCATCCCAAATATGACAGCTACAGCATCCTCAGTCGAACAGCCGCCAGCGTGCGCTGCCGGCGCCGGGCTCAAGTTTGCCTTGCGCGTGGTCGCGCTGGCGGTGGTCGTGGCCTTCTTTATGTCCGTCGGCAATGTCAATATCGGCGCCATCGGCCAGGGGCTGGGCTACGCGCTGGCTGGCGTGACGGTCTTCATCACCTTCCGCGTGCTGGATTTTGTCGACTTGACGGTGGACGGCGCCTTTCCTATTGGCGGCGCGACCTGCGCGATTCTCATTGTCAACGGGCATAGCCCCGAGTTCGCCATCGTCGCCGCCTTCGCCGCCGGCGCGCTGACCGGGCTGGCCACCGCGCTAATCGACATCATTTTCAAGATAGAAGGCTTGCTGGCCAGCATCATCGTCATCACCGCGGCTTACACAGTCACGCTGCACATCATGGGCGGCAAAAGCAATATCCCCCTGCTGGGCGAAGAGACCTTGATCAGCCGCCATTCGAAGAATTTTCGCAACTGGCTGGTCGAGCAATTCGGTGATCAGATGCGGCGACAGTCGACCAATCTGCTGGAGATCATGATATTCGGCGCCATCGTGATCATCGTGCTGGTGATTCTATATTGGTTCTTGCGCACGGAGATTGGCTTGGCGATACGAGCGACGGGCAAGAACGCGCAAATGGTGCGGGCGACCGGCTTAAATCATTACATGATGATTGCGATTGGGTTGATGGTGGCGAACGGGCTGGCGGCCATCGCCGGGTCAATGGTGGTGCAGCAATTCGGCTTCGCGGACGTCAGCCTGGGTTTCGGCTTGATCATACGCGGCTTGGCGGCGGTGATCATCGGCGAGGTGCTGCTGCGGCCGCGCAGCGTGGGCCAGCTTTTGGTGGCGGCGATTGCCGGCATGCTGGTCTTTGACATCTCGCGCGCCTGGATCTTCAGCGCCCTGGACCTGCCGACGACCGATATCCAGTTTGTTAGCGCGCTGGTTGTGTTGGCGGCTCTGGGCGCGCCGCGACTCTATGACCGTTGGAAGACCTACAGACAGCGCCACGGCGGCTAGGTGTGACTATGCTATCACTTGAACATGTATCGGTAACTTTCAACGAAGGCACGCCCAATGAAGTGCGGGCGCTGCAAGACTTCTCCTTGTCCGTGGCGGATGGCGAGTTCGTCACCGTGATCGGCTCCAATGGCGCCGGCAAGAGCACGCTGTTCAATGTAGTTTCAGGCGCGGTACAGCCGCATTCGGGTCGCATCGAGTTGGATGGCGATGACATCACCTACAAGCCGGAATACTTGCGCTCGCATGACATCGGCCGCGTCTTTCAGGATCCGCGTTTGGGCACCTGCCCGGGGCTGACGATTCGCGAGAATCTGTCGCTGGCGGCGATTCACGGGCGGCAGGCCGGTTTTCGCCGCGATGTCAAAAAAGCGCATGAATCGTGGTTTTTCGAGCAGTTGGAGCAGCAGCATCTGGGCTTGGAGCACCGGCTAGACGCCGATGTCGCCCTGCTCAGCGGAGGGCAGCGGCAGGCGATCACCCTGGTGATGGCGACTTTGACCAAGCCGAAGCTGCTGCTGCTGGACGAGCATACCGCCGCGCTGGATCCCAATGCAGCCGAGCAGGTAATAGCGCTGACGGAGCAACTGGCCAGCGCCGATGATTTATCCGTGGTGATGATTACCCACAGTATGCAACAGGCCTGCCAGTTGGGTGATCGCTTGATAATGATGAATCAGGGCCGGATCGTATTTGAAATCGCGGGCGAAGAGCGTGCCAATCTGACGCCGGCCGATTTGATCGACCGCTTCCATTCTTTGGACAGCGGCGCCGAACTTTCAGACCGGCAGCTTCTGGGCTAGGTCTGCGAGCCGGCAATGGCGTGAGACAAGCCCTGTTATACCGCTCTGTAGGGATCAACAGTTCCAAGTATTGAATCGCTGGAGGGACAACTTGACGAAGAAAGCTGTGCTGTGGCTGGCAATGATATGGCTGCTGGTTGGTCCAGCCGCGTTGGCGCAAGATGACAGCATTGCGACAGTCGCCTTTCTGAAATGGGGCGATTCGAGCAACGTTGCCCTGGCGGAGAAAGCCATCCTGGATATGCTGCAGGCTTACGAATTCATCAATGCAGACGAGCGCGCCCTGCTGGATGACGAGCGATCTATCGAAGGCGAGAATATCAACATCATCTACGGCGACGCCCTGTTTGACCGCATGGAGGCGAACGTCATCATAGACGAGGCCATCGACAAAGGCGCCGACGTCCTGGTGACCTTCACCACGCAGATGACGCAAATCGCCTATTACGCCATCCGCGATTTTCTCGACCCGCCCAAGCTGATTTTCACAGTCGCCTCCGGACCCTATATCACCGGCGTGGCCGAGGCGGCCTGCGTGAAGCCGGACTTCGTAATCGGCACGCGTCCCGTCACCAATTACGAAGACATCGTGCCCTTGCTGCTGATGCAAGATCCGGACATGAAGGTGGCCGGCGCCATTTATTCGCCGCAACAGCGCGCCAGTGAAGTGGGCGTGGCGCGGATGCAAGAAATTGGCGAATCGCTAGGCTTGACCATCGAAGCCGAAGCGATCATTGTGACGCCGGACTTGTATCAGGCGGTCGAGAGTTTGGCCGATAAGGGCGCCGAAGCCATCATCATCCCGATCTTCACATTTCAGGGGTTCAACCTGCTCTTGTCCTTGTCGCATGACTACGGCTTGCCGGTGGTCTTCTCCGCGCCGCAGAACGCCTACCGCGGCGGCACGATTGGCGGCGGTTTCTTCGGCTTGTACAAGCAAGGCGCTATCGCCGGCAACATGCTGGTCGCGCATCTGAACGGCGATATTGACATCGCGCGGACGAGCATCTATGAAAGCGATGATTTTGCCTTTGCCGTCAATCTGGATGCCGCTAGCCTGCAAGATGTCGAGATTTCGGAGGCTCTGCTGGAAGGCGCGGCTTATATCGTCGAAAATGGGCAGACCGCCCAAGGCATTACAGCCCAATACCCGGAAGTCGATATCACGCTGCCAGAAATGCCTTTGGACGAGCGGCGCGCGGCCGACCTGGAGTTCCTTGCCGGGCTGGAATGCAGCGACGCGATAATCGCCGAGCAGCAAGCCGCGCTGGACGCGGCAGCTGAATAAATCAAATCGAAAAATCAGGGGGTTTCACATGCTTGGGAAAACATTACTCGGGTTAATCGTTCTGGCTTTGCTGCTGACGTCGGGCGCGCTGGCGCAAGACGACGACAAGCCGACTATCGCGATATTGGGGCTGGGCGAATTTGTTAATGTCGATGTAACAGAAAACGCTATCCTAGAAGCGCTGCTAGCGCGGGGCTTCATCAATGCGGAAGAACGCGCTACGTTGGCTCAACGCCAGGACCTGCAAGGCGAAAACCTCAACATCATTTGGGGAACTGCCGACTTTGACTTGTCTCTTGTGCCCATTATGATTGACAATGCCATCGATCAAGACGCGGATGTCCTGCTCACGACAACAACAGTGGTCACCGTGACTGCTGTGGATACCACACTAGATATGGATGACCCGCCAGTCGTCCTGTTTACGGGCGTATCCACTCCCTTCTATTCCGGGATTGCGGATGCTCCTTGCATCAAACCCGATCATGTTACCGGCATCCAAGCCCGCGTTCCGTATGAAGAGATTGTCCCGATGCTGCTATTGTACAACCCTGGTTTGCAGACAATCGGCACCATATTCCACTCGTCTAGTCTGCCTGGCGCTTTCGGCGTAGAAAGCATACAGGAAAACGCTGCGGCACTGGGAATGACTGTCGAAACCGCCGCGATTGTCGCGCTGCCAGATTTGCGCGCCGCGACGCAAGGGCTCATCGACAAAGGCGTCGAAGTCTTTCTGCTGCCAGCCGATAATTTAGTTACACTGGGTACGCCCATCATCGCAGGCGTCGCTATGGAATATGACATACCGATTTACCATGTCACTACCGGTGGGGTTACTTTGGGCGCGACGCTAGGCATCGGCGGTTTCCGCCACTATCAAGAAGGCATCGACGCCGGCATAGTGTTGGCAGCCTACCTGAACGACGAAATCGAAATTGCTAACACCGGCATCGGCTCCGTTGAGGGCTTGGCTGTTGGCATGAATGTGGATTTGGCTCGGGCGCAGGATATTGAGCTTGACGACGAGCTGCTGGCGGCAGCGGACCTGGCGGTGACGGGCGGCATGCTACAGCTATCGCCGCGACTGCTTGAGGACTACTTCGGCGGCATGGATTCAGCCACCGTAATGGGCATCTTGGAAGCGGCGGCCGCAGCCTTCCCCGATGTCGAATTGGTGAACGGCAAATTGCAGCTGCCAGCGCAGATGCTCGATTCGCTTGTGCAAGCAGGCGTCTCCTTCCTGGCCGCGAGTGGCGCCCAAAGCCCCGACGATTCAGCTTTCCTCGCAAGCCTGCATTGCAGCGACGCGATGATCGCCGAGCAGCAAGCGGCGCTGGACGCGGCGGCTGAATAAATCGAATCGAATAATTCGGGGATTTGCACATGCTTCGGAGAACATTGCTTGCTTTAATCGTTATGGCTTTGCTGTTGACGGCGGGCGCGCTGGCGCAAGACGACGACAAGCCGACTATCGCCATTATGAGCTTTGGCAGGACTGCGCTGAATGAGCTGACGCGCAATGGCATCCTGGATATGCTGCAAGCCTACGAGATGATCAATTCTGACGAGCGCGCCCAGCTGAATAATTTCCAGGACTTGGAAGGCGAACGCGTCAATATCATCTGGGGCGATGGCGGGATGGACTTCCCGACCGCCAATCTCATGGTCGAAGAAGCCTTGGACCGCGGCGCGGACATCTTGATGCCGCTGATGACGCCAGTGGCGCAGATTACAGCGAATCTGACATCCGACCTGGACGATCCGCCGCTTGTACTATTCAGCATCGTGTCCGCGCCTTATACCGCCGGCATCGCCCAAGCGCCCTGCCTGAAACCGCCGCATATCGCAGGGACGCAGGCGCAGGTGCCTTTCGATCAAATCGTATCCCTGCTGCGCCTACAGCAGCCGGATATGTCGCAGGTCGGCACCATGGTCAACGCGGCAGAACCGAACAGCGTCTATGGGCTAGAGCAAATCAGCAAACATGGCGAGGCCCTGGGCTTGACGGTTGAAGCCGCCCCGATAGCAAACCTGTCCGATGTGCCAATCGCCGCGGAAGCACTGATGGACAAAGACATTGAAGCCTTCTTGATTTCCAGCAGCGCGCTTGAAGTCAGGGGTTTATCCGCCATATTGGAAGTAGCGGCTGAATATGGCGTGCCGGTATTTAGCCCGGTTGTTGGCAATGTCCACCTGGGCGCCCATGTCGGCGCTGGCTTCAATGACTTTTATCGCGAGGGCGTCGTCGTCGGGCGTATGCTGACCGCGCATCTTGAGGGCAGCATCGACGTATCCAGCCTCGCCATCAACGCCCAGCCCAGCCTCGGGGTGGCGCTGAACCTGGATACCGCGGCAGAAGCGGGCATCACTTTTTCCGAAGAAATGCTGGCGATGGCGGATTATGTCATCGAAAATGGCGCGAGTACACAAGACCGGACGCCGCCCAGCCTGCCTGAGATGAGCTTGGCAGAGCGGCGCGCAGCGGACGTGGAATTCCTGGCTGCGCTGGCATGCAGCCCAGAGATGATCGCCGAGCAGCAGGCGGCCCTGGACGCGGCCGACAGCTAGGTTCTGTTGACATTCTATCGTAACCATATGAGTGTACCGACAAGGTGCAGAAAACCAAGATAAGATGAATCGAGTTTCTCGAATCGAGAAAAGACACGGCGAAAATGTTTGATTTTGTTGATGAAACATTCCACCAGATGCCGCTCGCGATAGAGCCATCTATCGTATTCTCGCTGCTCTTTGGCACGCGGATGCGGTGGAATCACCACTTCTATGCCTCTTTCAAGCAAGCTGTCCACAAATTCTTGAGAGGCATAGCCCCGATCCGCGATAACTCGCTGAAAGGCAAAGCCTTCCACCAACTCCTTGGCCTGATTGATGTCGTGAGCCTGGCCAGGACTCAAGCGGAAGCGCAAGGGATTGCCCAAAGCATCAACCGCGGCATGTATCTTGCTGCTGAAACCCCCGCGACTGCGACCCAAGGCTTGCTCCTCACTTTTTTTGGGCGCCGGCGGCACAGGGGTGAGCACGTACAATCGTGCTGTCGATTATCCCATTTTCCATATCCGGGTCATCGGCGAAGGCTGCCATCATCCGTTCCCAAACGCCATTCTCGCACCAGCCGGCATAGCGTTTGTAAACCGAATTCCATTTGCCGTATTCGCTTGGGAGCAAACGCCACTGCGCGCCGCTGCGACATATCCATATCACCGCTTCAACGAACAGGCGGCAATTGGCCTCGTTACCCAAATAAACATTTGGGTCTTGCTTCAGGAAATCCCGAATTTTCGTCCACTGTTCGTCAGCTAGTCTTATGCTTGTCATAAGACTATTTTACACATTTATGAAAATGCCAATGCTAAATATCAACAGAACCTAGACAAGACAAGTATTCCAGTAAGCAATAAAGCTGAAGGACGGTTCCTGGCAACCGTCCTTTTGTGTCGACGCCTTGTTTCGACGCCAAATCTTGAACACGCGGAAGCATTGACTTTTTCTGAAACCGCTCAATAATGATTGACTATGCCAATAATACCTAAATCAATCAGGAAGGATTTACACATGAACAAGAAGCGGGCTTTTATAGCGGCAATTGTGTTGGTCATGCTAATGGCTGCGCCGGGACTAGCGCAAGATGATGACAACCCGACAATCGCCTTCCTGCGCTTTCGGGCCACTGGTACGGAAGATATCGCGAAACCCGGTATATGGGATCTCTTGCAGGCTCACGAGTTGATATCGCCATCCGAGCGCGAATTGCTGGATGAGGACCTGGATCTGAACGGCGAGCGCGTCAATGTCTATTGGCTGGACGCGGCAAGCGACGTAACCAATATCAACGCCATGGTCGAGAAGGCGCTGGATCGCGGCGCTGACATTCTGCTGACATTTTCAACGCCGGTTAGCCAGATTACCGCAAACATCACCAAAGAAATGGATGACCCGCCGGTTATGCTCTTCGCTATCGTCAGCGCTCCCTATTCCGCCGGCATTGCCGATTCACCTTGCATCAAGATGTCTCATGTCAGCGGCACCCACTTGTCGGTTCCTTACGAGCAATATGTGGGGCTGTCCAAGGTCCAGCAGCCTGATATTCAGACCATCGGCACAATTGTCGATCCGGCGCAAACGCAAAGCGTTTATGGCGTTAGTCAGATCACTGAATTTGCCGAAGCGCTCGGCTTGACCGTTGAGGTCGCCTCCATCGCATCGGCGGCTGATCTGCCCCAAGCGACAGCAAGCCTGGCGGACAAAGGCGTTGAAATGGTGATGATAGGCGCAGGTTACACCGAGTCGAGAGGAATTCCGGCGGTGCTTGGCGTGGCGAAAGACTATGGTATTCCGGTCTTCGGCGTATCGCCGCGCATGATTTATCATGGCGCCGTGGTCGGCGCGGGCTTTGATGACTTCTATGGCGAAGGCGTGACTGTCGGGCGGATGATCGCCGCTTATATCGACGGCGCGCTTGACATCAGCACGACCGCAATCAGCTCCCGGGTAGACCTCGGCGTGGCCGTCAACCTCGATTCTGCTGAGGATTTCGGGATTACCGTTGCCGATGCCATATTGGATGGGGCCGTCATGGTCATCGAGGACGGTGAGCTCACTGTATTAAGCGAAGCGCCCAGCCTGCCGGAAATGACATTGGAAGAGCGCAAGGCGGATGACGCCGCATTTCTGGCGGAGCTCGAGTGCACGCCAGAGCGCATCGCCGAAGAAGAAGCGACGCTGGGAACGGCTCGGGATTAGCCGCAAAGAATAGCTTCAGGAAGCAACTGTGGGCGGCTGACGACAGCCGCCCTTTTTTGTTTGTCTCTCTTTGTCACGGGAAATTCTCATCGGCGGCCGTATTAGCTTACGTCGACTTCCCAAATCCGGTTTTCTCTCGCCTCCAGGAAGCCTTGGTTGGTCGCCTTCATGCGCCAGATATTCACCGAGCGGAAGACCGTCGGCGCGTGAAAGGAATAGCCGCGCAGATTCACGGCAACGCGGTAATCCATGTCACAGGCGACCACTGCTTGTCGGTCGTTCACGAAGACTTCCACCAGATACTTGTCAATGAAGATTCGCAAGCGAACCTCTTCATCAGCAGGCAAGTCAGCTACTGCGAAGGGCGCTTCGGCATCGCCGACGCGCAGGCGGCCATACTCCGGCAGGAAGAGCACTGGCAGTCCCGCGCGCTCCTCATCAGCGAAAAGCTGTACGCCAAAGCGCTTTCGTTCGGCTTGAGAACGCTCGACCACGATTTCTATTTCGTAAGCGTCGCCATCCAACACAGCGATGGGCGCGCTCGCCAGCAGTTCGTCATCAGCTCTGGTCGCTGGGACTTCGACCTGCTCAAGCCGGACGTGATCGTGCCGCAGCGTCTCCAGCTCGCGCAGCGGGCGCTGGCGCAATTGCCCATCCTGCCCCAGCCATAGTTCGCGCGGCAGCGATTGAATGCTGCGCTCGGCGATGTCCGTGTGCAGCGAGCGCAGCCAAGCCCACATCACGCGCCGTCCATCGGGCGTCAGCACCGACTCCGGCGCGAAATAGTCGCGATCCAGCGCTGCGTACAGCGACTGCTGCGGGCGGCGCCAATTCATGCGACCGTGGCTCTGCGGCGCGAATTGTTCGGCTGCGCTATCCCAATCGCCCAGGTAATAGCGGCAGCCATAGGGGTGGCTGATGCACAGCAGCATCCACTTGTCGCCGAGTTGAAAGAAGTTGGGGCAGGAGATATCTTCGCCGATGGCGGTATCCGGCAGCTCATGCTGCAGGAAGTCGCCCAAATAAGTCCAGGTCCGCAAGTCATGCGAGCGCAAAATCGGTGGCTTCTGACCACCGGAGATGGCGTAATAGGTATCGCCGATCAAGAAGCAATCCGGGTCCCAGTGCGTCATGACCGGCTCCTCGCCAGAGACGGTGAGGGGCTCAATGGCGTAGGGTTTTTCCCAGGCGGACAGTTGCCGGTCTTTGGCGAGGGCGATGAAATTGCGCCCGGAATTCTGCCCGTGATAGATGGCGGCGGGCACACCCTCCTTGGTCAAGAAGCCAGTGCCGCTGAACATGCCGTGGCCGGTGAAGGACGGCTGCAATTTGGTCGTCTGCCAGGTCCAGCGCAGCATGTCCTCGCTGGTCACATGCACGAAGGCGTAGGACTGCTCGCCGCGCCACTCATGCTTCAGGATGTAATGCAAGTGACAGACGCCTTCGAGAAAGAAAATGGCGTTGGGGTCGCCCGGCGAGCTGTCGCCGCCCGGGTGCATCAAGTGAAAATTCAGCGCCTGATCGTCCGTTACTGTTGTTGCCGTCACGCTCATCCACCTCCTGTCTTACTTTCCAGACTTCGCTGACGATACCACATGCCTGCGCCATCGGCGACAATAATGGAATAGGTAATTCTCAACGGACAAATTCTGCTGGCGAACTCCGCATACGCTAATTCACCACAGAGTTGCTCGCCCGTAATTCGGGGCAGCCACAAAAACACAACCATGTCGCGAATGCGTACGTCTAGATTGTTTCAGGGAATCGTAACTTCATCCGACTCGGATTATACGGTAAACCGCCGTGCCGGCCTTGATGATATAAACTGGTCATGGCTTTATTGCAGCACGCGGATACTGATTTGCGAAAGCCCGCTTTAGCTCTATATTGTACTTGCCACTGTTTCAATGGGTGCTCATGGTTTCGCAATAACCAATTACGCATTTGCATGAGGAGATGTCGCTTGGCATGATTATTTCCTAAGGCTTTCGAGGTTTTAAGGACTTTCCCGGCAGAAACAAGAGTGTTCGGGGCGACCCCTAAAGCCTTACACCAGGCTCTTGATGTTGAATATCGTTGCCAAAAGTCCGATCCCATTTCACCAATTAGTCGTAAAGCTACGAGCCAGTTTACTCCTGGTGTCGTGGACATCCAAGCGATCTGAGGCGCTAGCTCAAAATGTTCGATATGATTTAGCGCTTGTTGTTCTCGGTTTCTAATTCTTTGCTCTTGAACAAGTAGGTCAATTCTTAGCACTTCAAGTTCCTGACGAAGCCAAGTTGGGAGTTCTTCCGTCTTCCCCATTGCCTCTATCAATCTTGGGCGGCTGCTAGGTGAACCTTTCCAGTGATTCTGAACAATCATTTCCGCCGCGTCCTCTGTCTGAGAAAGCGCTTCCAGAAACGCCCGGCCTGATTGGGTTCTCAACGTAGTTTCCCGGAAGATATTTATTCCAAACTGCGCAAGTTCTTGATGAACCCGTTGCTTAACTTTAATTAATGCTTTTCTGTCGCGGTCATAATTCCGCAAGTTGCTACGAATCTCCATTTGTTGGGCATCTGGAACATTGGAAGTTCTTAGGGGAAAAGTAGCGGCTAGCATGGCTAGATTTGTCGCATCCGCCTTATCCGACTTGCCCTCTATTCGAAGTAGCGCCGTGACTTGAGCGGGATTGATGATGTGTACATTCAGACCAAGTTTTCGGCAAGCGTGATAAAAAGTCAAATGATAATTTGCGGTCGATTCTAGAACTATGAACTCTACTTTGTTCTGTTTGAGCCACTTTGCAGCTGCATTCGCTTTTGCCTGAGTCTGAGGTATCTGCCGAATTTCGTTTGTCTGTGATTTGAAGTTCAAAAGCGAGACAACGACATAGTCTGCGTCTACATCGCAACCTGCTGTGCAGTCATAGCGACCCGCCACAGCGAAATCGCCTTGCGAGATGCGAACGCGCTTATGTTTCGTAGGTTGTACCATTGAGCCAGTAATACAGCGGTGCAGAGGCGCTTTGAGGTTCTAAGACCTACTCTACTTTTGGGCATCAATTAAGTGCCAAGCGGCTCGTCAGTTCGCCTCCGTCCCAAACTCTGTAGGGCATACTTTCTGCCAAAGACACACGGGGATCGCGCACCGCACCAAAAGTCTACAAAAAAACTGCAAGTTGTGCTAGTTTCTGCTTTGATTCATTGAGGGGTTGTGAAAGTAGACACAGAGGGCACAGAGGAAAAAACCTTGATTGTAAAGACATAGACCAGTCTTTTGCCTTGATGAAATATTCAGCGGCCAGCAAATTACAATACTCCCGATTCTCTAAGTAGAGAGCAATCTCTTCAATCTAAATCTTTGTGTTCTTTGTGTCTTTGTGGTGAAAATAATCTGAAGCAATTGCCCTGTATGTCGCGCGAATATAGCAATGAATGGCTCGCTATCGGGGCCGTAGCGGGCCTGCCTTTGCCGTCGTCCTCTTCCTGTTTGCCAGCGACAATGTTAGATTGGTGCTGTGAAATCCGCATAAGAGGAACTGCCATGCAAGTCGCGCGCCTGCACGGACCAACGGACATCCGCATCGCAGCCGAGCCGGAACCGCCGCCGCCCGCAGCCGGCGAGGTCACGCTCACCATCGGCACGGTCGGCCTCTGCGGCAGCGATCTGCACATGTACGAAGCCGGCCGCATCGGCTATACGACACTCAGCCGACCGGTTGTCCTGGGGCATGAATTCATGGGCGTGGTCGCCGCGCTGGGCGACGACGCGCTGGACGGTAATCATCATCCGCTGGAGCTGGGGCAGCGCGTGGCGGTTGAGCCGGCCGTGCCTTGCTGGCGCTGCGAGCTCTGCGAGAACGGCCATCCCAATCTCTGCCCCAATCACTATTTCTACGGGCTATTTCCCGAAGACGGCGCCTTGCGCGAGCGCATGAACGTCAGCGCGCGCAACTGCTTCCCGCTGCCGGACGCGTTGAGCGATGAGGTCGGCCCGCTGCTGGAAACGCTGGGCGTCGCCATCCACGCCATCGACCTGGCCAAGATTCGCCTGGCGAGCACGGTCGGGGTTCTCGGCGCCGGGCCGGTCGGCCTGCTGATCACGCGGCTGGCTGTACTGGCGGGCGCGTCCCGCGTCTTCGCCTTTGACAAATTCGATTGGCGCCTGCGCAAAGCGCGGGATTGGGGCGCGACTCAGGCATTCAATGTCGACCAATGCGATCCGGCCGGCGCCGTCATGGATGCGACCGGCGGGCGCGGCGTCGATGTAGCGATTGAGGCGGCCTGGGCTGACCACTCGGTGCAGCAGGCGGCCGACATGGCGCGCTACGGCGGGCGGCTGGTCCTGGTCGGCATCCCGCCGGATGACAAGCTGCGGCTGCAGCACTCGGTGGCGCGGCGCAAGGGCCTGACGATCATGATGTCGCGGCGCATGAAGCACACCTATCCGCGGGCGATCGAACTGGCGCTGGCGGGCAAGGTCAAGCTGGAAGAGCTGGTGTCGCACCGCTACGAACTGTCGCAGACGGCGCAGGCTTACGCGAGCAATCTGGCCTACGAGCGGGGCATAAACAAGGTGATTCTGCGGGTGGGAACTTAGCTGCCAGCTTGGGCGGGGAAAATCTCGCGCACGGGGATTTCAAAGCCGGGCAGCACATCGCCGCCAGTGAGCGCGTCGCCCGCTTCAAGCGTCTTGGCGCCAGAGCGCGTGTGGATGTCAACAATGCGCAAATCAGGATATACGATCCAAACCATCGTTGTACCCGCGTTGAGCAATTGGCGTGTTTTCAGGCGTATATCGGCCGCCTCGTTGCTAGGCGAGACGACTTCGACGGCCAGATCCGGCGCTACACCTACCAGTTGGTCTGGAAGTACAGCAGGAACGCTCGCGCTGCCAAGGAAGGCGATGTCCAAAGCGCGAACGGTATCTCTGCCGTCGGGATTGCGCTCCAGGATGAAGCCCGTTTCCGCCGCCGTTACGATGCCAAGTTCGTTGTCGAAGACGTGGTTCCCAATCTTGAGACTTAAGAGAAATGTTATCTGCCCATGCAATCCCGATGGTTTTGACATCTCGACGATCTCTCCTGCCACCAACTCAATGCTGCGGTCTTCATATCCGGGGCTGTCGACGATTTCAAAGAAACTTTCAGCGCTGATGTATTGCCGTTCCACTAACATAGCAATCCGCGTCTTTCATCCTTTCCGTAGCCCCATTCTACCAAACTGCCCTGTGGAAACAAATTGCCGCGCAGTAGCGAAGGCTTCAAATCAGATGCCAGGTTCGTAATTTCGCCCGAAGTTCATTATCATAGGCGCATTACAGGAAGGACATTACGCATGCGAATCAAGTTCAAATACGACTTCAAATGCGAGCGCGAGCGAGTCTGGGATGTGCTGACAGACATCGACGCCCTCAACAGCATGATTCCCAAGTCCAGCGGATTGAGAGAAATCGATGAAAACCGATACGAAGGCGGACTGCGTGTGGAGTTGGGACCCATCTACAACCGCTATAACTTCCAATTTGAAGTCGCCGATTTACAGCGCCACGAGAGCTTGACCCTGAATTTCGAATCGACAAATTCGCCCCTGCTATTTGACGGTGGCGGGACCCTACAGCTGGAGCAAAAGAATAACAGCGCTACCCTGCGCTATTTGGGCGATCTCTATATCGACGGCCATGCTCCTGGAACCTTTCGGAAAAAAGCAAAACGCAAGCTGGAACAGGCCTTGGAAAATCTATTCAGAAAAATTGAAGCGCAATGTTGCGCGGAGGTTGAACATGCACATTGAAGGCAGCTACGAATTTGAATCCGAGCGCGAGCTGGTCTGGGACGTGCTGATGGACATCGACGTCCTCGGCAGCATCATCCCCGGCTCGAAAGGTTTGGAAGAGATCGGCGAGAACAAATACCAGAGCAAGCTGGCGGTGCGGGTCGGCCCGGTCAACGGCAAGTTTGAGTCAAAATTTGAGCTGGTCGACATCGACAAGCCGGAGAGCTATCGCATCCTGGTTGAGGGCAAGGGCCCCGCTGGCCACGTCACCGGCGAGGGCACGATTCGCCTTGAGCAAGACGGCAGCGGCACGGTCATGCATTATGCCGGCGACGCGCGCATCGGCGGCAAGATCGCGGCGGTCGGCCAGCGGCTGCTCGATGTCGCCGCCAAGCAGATTGCCAAGCAAGCGCTTAAGAAACTGTCGAAGCAGGTCGAAGCGCGCCTGGTGGCGGGTTGACGGGTGGATCCCGCGTAGCCAGTAGATATGTAGGGGCGAGCCAGTGGGTCGCCCGACAAGAATAGATAACCAGCAAATGAACCACCCATTTCTGCAAGCACTCGAAAATATCTACCCCGCCGAGCGCATCCTGACGCGCGACGCGCAGTTGCTGCCTTACGAATCCGACGCCCTGACCGCTTTCAATACCAAGCCGGGCGCGGTCGTCATACCGTTGGACGAAGCGGAAATCATTGCCACCGTGCGCCTCTGTCACGAGATGGCGGTGCCCTTCGTGGCGCGCGGCAGCGGCACCAGTTTGTCGGGCGGTTCCCTGCCCATCGCTGACGGGCTGGTCATCGGCTTGAATCGACTGAATCGCATCAAGCGGCTGGATCCGCGGCAGCGTATCGCTGTGGTCGAGCCGGGCGTGGTCAACCTGCACATCAGCGAGGCGGCGCAGCCCTACGGCTTGTACTACGCGCCCGATCCGTCCAGCCAGTCGATCTGCACCATCGGCGGCAATATCGCCTTCAACAGTGGCGGCGCGCACTGCCTGAAATACGGCATGACCAGCAATCACGTGCTGGGCATGAAGGTGGTGCTGGCCGATGGCGCGGTGACGCAATTTGGCAGCGAGAGCCTGGAGGGGGTCGGCATCGGGCCCGATGTGATTGGGCTATTCATCGGCTCCGAGGGGCTTTTTGGCATCGCGCTGGAGATTACCGTGCGCCTCATGCCGCAGCCGGAGCGCTACCGCACCGTGCTGGCCGCTTACGATGATCTGGGTCGAGCGGGCGATGCGGTCTCGATGGTGGTGGCTTCGGGTTTATTGCCCGGCGCCATGGAGATCATGGATCGGCTGGCTATCAAGGCGGCTGAGGCCGCGGTCAATGCCGGCTACCCGGATGCCGAAGCCCTGCTCATCGTCGAGCTGGAGGGCGAGGCGCCCCAAGTCGAGGCCGAGTTCGAGCAACTCAACGCCATCATAGAAGAATCGGGCGCATTCGAGGCGCGGGTGGCGCAGAGCGAAGATGAGCGCATGCGCATCTGGAAAGGGCGCAAAAGCGCATTTTCCGCCGTCGGGCGTTTGAGCCCGGATTATATCGTGCAAGACGGCGTGGTGCCTCGCAGCCGCCTGGGCGAGGCGCTGCTGGAGATCAACGCGCTCAAAGGGAAATACGGGCTCGATGTCGCTAATGTCTTTCACGCCGGCGACGGCAACTTGCACCCGCTGATTCTGTATGACGGGCGCGAGCCGGGCGCCCTGCACAAAGCCGAGCAGTTGGCGGGCGAGATTCTGGCGCTCTGCGTTTCGCTGGGCGGCTCAATCACCGGCGAGCACGGCATCGGCATGGAGAAGCGCGATTATATGCCGGCAATGTTCAGCGAGGAAGAACTCGATATCATGCAGGCGCTGCGCCGGGCCATCGACCCCAAAGAAATTGCCAATCGCGGCAAGATGTTCCCCGGTAGCGAGGCGCCCGCGCTCACGTTGCAGGGCATGCACCCGCTGGAACGGCAAGGGGTGATTTCGCGCGAATGATCGGCCACGCCCTGCGAGGCGCTAAGGAAATTCAAGACTTCGTCCGCGACAACGAGCGCGTGCACGTAGTTGGCAAGGGGACCAAGTCGGCGCTGCGCCCTTCGGCTCAAGACGCCGCGCTGGCCGATGTCTCCGCGCTGAGCGGCATCATTGAGTATCAGCCCAGTGAATACACCGTCACCGTCCGCGCGGGCACGCCTGTGGCTGAAATCTCGGCGGCGCTGGCCCAGCAAGGACAGTACCTGCCCTTCGACCCGCTGCTGCCGGACTGCGCTACCATCGGCGGAACAGTCGCGGCCAACCTGTCGGGGTCGCGACGTTATCGCTATGGCGGCGTGCGCGATTTTATCCTGGGCGCGTCGGTGGTCGATGGCGCCGGGCGCGCCTTTCGAGTAGGAGGCAAGGTGGTGAAGAATTCGGCCGGCTTCGACTTGAGCAAGTTTCTGGTCGGCAGCCTGGGTCAATACGCCATTATGACCGAGCTGACCTTCAAGGTCTTTCCCGATGTGCCGCGCTTTCATAGTTTGAGTTTCCGCTATGAGCAGTTGGAAGCGGCGCTGGCCGCCATCGTTTATATCAACGGCAGCGCCTTTGAGTTGGACGCGCTGGACCTGTTGCCACCCCCTTCGGTCCCCCCGATGAATCAGGGGGAGGCAGGCGGCGGCTGGGCCTTGATGGCGCGGCTGGGCGGTTTTGCTAAGACCTTGCAGCAGCGTGCAGCGCGATTCACTGAGAGTGTCCAGCGCGAGACGGCGCCTCAGGCGGTATCGGATCTCGACGAAGTAGACGAGCTATGGGATCCGCTGGCGGGATTAGCGGGCGCAACTGTCGTCAAAGTTGTGCTTTCTCCCAAGCAGGTCGCGGACTTCGACGCCGCCATCACCGGGACGCAGCGGCGATACGGCGTCGGCGGCAATGTGGCTTGGCTGGCCACCGATGACATCACGAACCTGGAAATCGCGCTCGGGACCTTGGGATTGAGCGGTCTTTGCTTGCGAGGTCAGGTCGAGAAGCCGGTCATCGGCGCGCCGCTGGAGGGGGAGCTGTCCGCGCGCGTCAAACAAGTGCTGGATCCGCAGAATAAGCTGGTATAGGGCGCTCAAAGGGATGACAGGAATCTTCCTCTCCCTTACCGCAAGCAGCGTGGAGAACTAAATAATGCGCCATCAAATCGTAAGCGATGACCTGCGCGCGCCGGAAATGGCCGAAGCCGTCGAAAAGTGCGTGCATTGCGGCTTCTGCCTGGCAGCCTGCCCGACCTACAACCTGCTCGGCGAAGAGATGGATTCGCCGCGCGGCCGCATATACCTGATGAAGAATGTGCTGGAAGAGAATCTGCCCGCCGCCGAAGCGCAGCCCTATATCGACCGCTGCCTGGGCTGCATGGCTTGCGTGCCCGCCTGCCCTTCAGGAGTGGAATATGGCGATCTGCTGGTCGGCTACCGCACGCTGCAGGAAAAGGAGCGGCAGCGCCCGCCTATGGACGCGCTGGCGCGTAAGCTCATTTGCGAGACCTTGCCCTATCCGCGGCGCTTCCGGCTGGCTGCCTTGACTGGCAAGCTGGGCAAGGCGCTGCTGCCTGCGCTGCCCGACGCTTTCGCCGCCATGCTGAGTCTGCTGCCCGACAGTCTGCCAGCGGCACAGCCTCTTCCGCCGGTTCTGCCCGCTCAGGGCGAGCAGCGGGGAAAAGTGGCACTGCTGCTGGGTTGCGTGCAGGATGTGCTGGCGCCGCAAATCAGCCACGCGGCGGCGCATGTCCTAGCGCGCAACGGCATCGAAGTGCATATTCCGCGCCAGCAAGGCTGCTGCGGCTCGATCTTGCTGCACCTGGGCGAGGAGAATCGCGCCCGAGACCTCGCCCGGCGCAACTTCGGCTGCATCCCTGAAGATGTGGATGCCATTATTACCACGGCGGCCGGCTGCGGCTCCGGAATGAAAGACTACCAATTGCTCTTCAAGGGCCAGGCGGATGCCGCGCGCGCAGCTGCCTTCTCGTCCAAAGTCATCGACTTCAGCGCCTACCTGGCTCGTCTGGGCCTGCGCGAGATGAAGGGATTTCCAAGCGAGCGCCGCGTTGTCTATCAGGACGCCTGCCATCTGCTGCATGCGCAAGGCCACGGTAGCGAGCCGCGAGCGCTGCTGGCTGCCATTCCCAATCTGCGCCTGGTGGAAATCGCCGATGCCGGCATGTGCTGTGGTTCCGCCGGAACCTACAACATTGATCAGCCGGAAATCGCTGCCGAATTGGCGCGGCGCAAAGTCGAGTCAATCCTGGCTGCCGAGCCGGACATGGTCGTCTCCGCCAATATCGGCTGCATCGCGCAATTGCGCCAGGAACTCGCGCAGCAAGAAATCGCGCTTCCAGTCAGGCATATTGCGCAAGCCTTGTGGTCAGCCGGCGATATCTGAGCTTAGCCACGCAATAACCAGAAAACGCAAAAAACCCCCATCCGTAGACGGGGGCTTCTGCCGATTGCAGCGGCGGGTCAGGCAATGTGCCTAAGCGCTAGGTACGATGACGGCATCGATGACGTGGATGACCCCGTTGCTAGCTTCAATGTCGACCAGCTCAAGTACAATGTTTGCGCCGTCGATCATCACGCCCATATCACTAACTGAGATGGAGGCTTCGCTGCCGTTGGCCATGGCGACCGCGGCATTGCCCATCTCATCAACCAGTCCGCCCAGTTGGAAACTGTAGACCGTGCCCGGATACACGTGGTATTGCAGGATGGCCGTCAGCAGGTCGCTATCCGCCACGATGTCTTCCAAGCCTTCTACCGCGGCGAAGGCGGCGTCCACCGGCGCGAAAACGGTGACTGCGGCGCCTGGGTCGGCCAGCAATTCGAGTACGCCCGGATCAGCCGCGCCAACAGCCGTCAGCAAGGTGGTGAACTGCGGCTCTTCAGCGCCGGCCAGCTCGACCACGATATCGGCGATGGTGCGCAACTCTGGCATGATGACCGCGTCGATGACGTGAATGACGCCGTTGCTGGCTTCAATGTCGATCATATCAAGGACGAGCCCGGCTTCGGCAACGGTGATGCCTGCGCCGAGGTCAAGGCCTGCTTCGCCCATAGTGCCGGCGACATCAAATGCCTGCCCGCTGAGCGTGACGACAGGCACGCTGACATGCCCCATATCATCCGCATCAGCGCCTTCCAGCGCGGCCAGGACATCAGCCGAGCCCAGGCTGCCGGCGACGACATGATACAGCAAGATTTCATTCAAGCGCGGCGTCCCCTCTTCAGACAGGATCGCGCCGAATGCCTCTTCGCCCAGGGCTTCCGCGAGCGCGGCGAACGCGGCGTCGGTCGGGGCGAATACGGTAAGCTCAGCCTCAGGATCGGCCAGAGCGGCGACGATGCCCGGATCAGCAGCGCTGACGGCAGCCAGCAAGGCGCTAAACTCCGGCATTTCAGCTTCGGCAGAGGCAAGGACTATGTCGGCGATGGTGGCGTCGTGGCCATCAGCCAGGGTGGGCAAAGCAACGAGCAAAGCAAACGCGGCAAGTATTGCGACGATGATGCGGTACATGTGATTCTGTCCTTTGCTAGAATTCTGTATATTCAGAATTTTGTAAAAGTACAATATCACATGAATAACCAATCGCGGACGGCGAATTGTAAATTATGTGTAAATTCAGTTTGCGGGATTGGCGCGGGGCCGGCGGGAACAAAAAGGGGCGGCCTACTGACCCGCCCCGCTTTGCTTAGTTCAGCCTGGCGCTCCGCCTCGTCAGCAATTCGCCCTGACGTATTTTTGACCAATCCAGCCCGTCAGCCCCCGGTAATTGACTTGATACCAAAAGGTGGTTCTGGAGGGCGAATTGAGGTTTGAGCCGCGCGGGATATATTCCAGTGTTGCGGCTTCCAGAGACGGGGCGGCGCGCAGTCTTAGATTGCCCGTCGTGTGGATAGGACAACCATCCGTCGATGCCGGCTGAGCAGACGCCGGTTGGCTCTCTGCTGGCTCGGCCGCAACTGGCGCGCTGACCGTCGGCGGCTCGCCCGGCATCAGGACCACAGTGCCGGGGCGCCTCAAGTGGGCGCAGGAGCTATTGCCCTTGCGGTAGGCGTCTATCGCTGACACCGTGCGAGGAGTGATGGCCGAATCAATGAAGACTAGCGAGCCCATTTGCGGGAAACATATTTCGACGCCCTGCTCGACGTATCCCCAAAGATTAACTGCCGAGATAAAACCGGCGTCGACTACGGACTGAATACCGATGCCTGCCCCGTCAAGCTGCGTGCATTGAACGCCACTCGCCAGACCGTATGTCGCCGAAACCACTGCCACCTCAGCCGGCAATTCACCACAGGTCTGCGGAACTTCTGGCTGCGGCAGAGAAAGATCAGTGGTCCCGGTGCCCTCCACAACCTCATCGGCGTCCAGTTCACAGATATTCGAAACGCCGCTAATGGTCGTGTGACTGTTTTTCTGCTTGATGCCTCGTTTGCAATTTTCGACTACGACATTGATCAGCGTCAACTTGCCATCACGGACTTCAAAAGCCGGACCGCTCCTTGTTCCCTCGAACCTGATCTTAATATCCCTGATTATCAGGTGGGCGTCTTTGACCTCGAAGACAGGGTCAGATTTGTCCGCGTTGATTGTGTGGTTTCTGCCGTTTATTTCGAGGTCTTCCGTGACCGATGGCTGATCTCCTGACCGGGGTTTGTCATCTCGCGTGAAGATGATGGTGTCGTCTCCGCTGCCCGCCTCGCAATCCTGTCGCTCTCTGTCTTTATTGGCGGCGTTGATCGCGCCATGCAAGGTACATGTGTTGTCGATGTAGATATCTACTGCTGCGACAGGCCAAGCAGCCACAAAAATCAGACTCAATATCAGCACGAGTAATGCGCGCTTTTTGGCAACATTCGTCAACCTTAACATATCTCGCTCCAGTAGGAACTAACCGCTTATATGCAAATAGTATACGTTGCCGTTGGGCAATGCAAGCTGGCGCCTGCCGCGCGAAGACGTAAATCTGTGCCTGTGACCACCGCAGCCTGGTCGAAGTCATTAGCGCCGGCTGCCATGGAAACTGCTGCGCGCAACATCATCTACCACGCGTAGGCTTTTGGCGCTTCGCCGCCGGGTCCGGGGAAGATCTCGTCCAGCTTCCGCAGCGTTTCCTGGTCGAGCCTGATGGCTGTCGCGCGGGCGGCGCTCTCCAATTGCTCCATGGTCCGCGGACCAATAATCGGCGCGCTGACGACCGGATTGTGCAGCAGCCAGGCCAAAGCAACCTCGCCGGGCGGATGGCCTATATCGCGGCAGAGGCCCTCCCAGGCTTCCAATTGCGGGCGCTTGTCTTGCACCTTGGCGACAAAATCGGGATTGCTGCGCCGGCCGGTCTCGACCTTTTCCAGCGCGCCGCCCAACAGGCCGCCGCCCAATGGGCTCCAGGGTATCAGCCCCAAGCCATAGTGACGGCAAGCAGGGATGACCTCCAATTCGACCGCCCGGTTATCCAGATGATAAATGCTCTGCTCGCTGACCAAACCGAGCATATGCCGCCGGTCGGCTTCCTGGCAGGCGGTGGCGATATCCCAGCCGGCGAAATTGCTGGAGCCGACGTAGACCACTTTGCCCTGCCCGATCAAGCTGTCGAAGCTGCCCCAGACTTCGGACCAGGGGCAGTTGCGATCGACGTGGTGCATCTGGTAGATGTCGATATGATCCGTCCGCATGCGCTGCAGGCTGCCTTCGCAATGCTTGCGGATTTTGTAGGAGGACAAGCTGCGGATGTCGCGATTGGGCTCGGGCAAGTACTCCGCACGGCTGACCGGATTGTAGACCTTGGTCGCCAACACCACAGCATCGCGGCGCCCGCCGCCTTGAGCGAACCACTCGCCGATGATCTCCTCCGTCAAGCCGTATTCGACCTGCCGGCCGTAAACATCAGCCGTATCAAAGAAGTTGATGCCCAACTCCAGGGCGCGATCCATAATGGCAAAGGCATCTTCTTTTGCTGTCTGCCAGCCGAAGTTCATCGTGCCCAGGCATAAATTGCTCACCAATACGCCGTGTCGTCCCAAACGTCTGTGTTCAATTGACATATGTATTTGGGCTCCTCTATATGAATTGCTCTTATCCGTAGGGCTAACATAACAGCATCGACCCAGATTCCACAAGACAATTCACGCGTTTTGACGTATAGTCGGTCGGCAGACGACCATTAGAATTCCGGAGAGCATGATGCAAGCCACCTTGACCGTTGCCGACCTGGAAGCGAACTGGCAGCAGACGGAGAAATCGCCGCAGGATATGGGCGCCGTGGAAATGATCGTGCGGCGCCCGAAGCCCGAAGAACGCGAAGAATTGCAAGGCGCTGCCTTTACCGCGCAGGCGGGTTTGGCCGGCGATGACTGGCTGCGGCGCAGCGCCGACCCCGACGCGCAAATCACCATGATGAACAGCCGCGTAATTCAGCTGCTCAGCGGCGACCGCTCGCGTTGGTCGCTGGCGGGCGATCAGCTCTTCGTCGACCTGGATATATCGCAGGACAACTTGCCGGCGGGCACACGCCTGCAGATCGGCGAGGTCGTCATGGAAGTTTCCAGCCTGCCGCATACCGGCTGCACCAAATTCGCACGGCGTTTTGGCGGGGCGGCGCGCAAGTGGGCAGGGACCGACGAGGGCAATCGAGAGAGGCGGCGCGGCGTCTACACCAAAGTCATCGTGGATGGCGAGATTCGCCTGGGCGATCGCATCCAAAAGCTGTAGATCGACGCAGGAGCTTGGAATGATACAGGGCAAACTGATACACCCGCAAATACTCGCTGCGCTGGGGCAAGCCGGGCACGGCTCGACCATACTGATACCTGACGGCAACTACCCCTTTGTCACCGGCGCCAACCCGCGCGCCCAGCGGGTTTATCTCAATCTGGCGCCGGGCATGGTCACCGTAACCGATGTGCTGGCGGCGGTTTTGAGCGCGACGCCGGTGGAGGCTGCTCGCGTCATGCGGCGCGATGATGGCGCCGAGCCGAGCATTTACGCCGACTTCCGCGACATGCTGCCGGCCGATGTTGAGCTAACGCCCCTGGAACGATTCGCCTTCTATGATGAAGCGCGGAAAGACGACTGCTGCCTGGTCATCGCCACGGGCGAGCAGCGGATTTACGCCAATATCCTGCTGACCATCGGCGTGGTGGATCCGCCGGCGGCGCAAGCGGTGTAGGCCGCAAACCGATTTCTGGCGCTAAACCCTTGTAATGTAATTGCGGGCGACTCACAGAGTCGCCCCTACGCTTTCAGGTGAAGTGAGAACATGCCAATAGAAGCAATTGTCTTTGATATGGACGGTGTGTTGGTCGATAGCGAAGTCTATTGGGACAAATCACGCGTCGACTTCGCCCGCGACCGCGGCAAAGTCTGGACTGACGAATTTCAGCGCCTGGCCATGGGCCGCAGCACGGTCGGCTGGGCGGGCGTCATGCAGGAGAAGCTGGCGCTGGACGAGACGATTGACGAGATCATCGCCGAGATGAAAGCGCGGGTGATCGCTCATTACGAAGAACGTATGCCCACCCGCCCGGGCGCGCTGGAATCGGTCAGCCATATGCAGCGGCATTTCCGTGTCGGATTGGCCTCCGGCTCGCCCACCGAGATCATCAAAGCGGTGCTCAGCATCACCGGCTTGGATCAGATATTCGAAGTGATGATTTATGGCGATGAAGTCGCGCGGGGCAAGCCGGCCCCCGATATCTACCTGGAGGCGCTGAAACAATTAGGCGTCGCGCCCGAAGTCAGCCTCGGCATTGAAGATTCTGCCAATGGCTTGCGCTCGCTGAAAGCGGCTGGCATGTACGCGGTAGCCGCGCCCAGCCCGGATTACCCGCTGCCGCCGGATATTCTCGCGCTGGCGGACGCTCATATCACTACGCTGGAAGATTTCACTGTGGAGCTTGTACGAGGCATTGAGAGGGGGAGCCGGTCCTGACAGCCGCCAGGACCGACCTGCTAGGCCTTAAGGCAAGTTGTTTAGCGCCTCAGCCGCCGCGGATGGTGAGTCTGGCGGAGGGGATGATGACGGTGTATCCACCACCCCAAGAATTATTGTGTTCCGATACGGTAGCGATGATGGTTTCATTGGGGTCGCTGACATTGTCTTGAACGGCCTGGACGCTGTAACGCTTCTTCGCCCCATCTAACCAAGTGCCGGAGCCCCAACTGTCGGTGAAGCAATTTCCACTCAGGGTGACAGCATTCCTGGTATACGATTGATAGACATGGAAATCCGTCCCTGGGGTGGCGCTGCCAGTGAAGCAGACTTGGAAGCTCTTGCCGCTGCTGTGAGACATGCCAATCAACAGACGGTCGACATCAAAGTGAGCGTGGCCCCAGCCCTCGTGCAAGTTTGTGTTGCGAGACATCATCAGGACGTAGCCGAAATTACTCTGCGCTTCAACAAGATACCCGCCAAAACCGCTGAAAAGCAGCAGCAAAGCGGCCAACAGGAGCAGAACCTTTCTGTACGAATTTGAAACCAGCACGCGTGACATGACAATCTTCCTTTCATCAGATATAAGCCGAGACAGTGTAATCTAATTTGCATTCAAATAAGAGTGATTCAAGCTGTGCGTATAGGGAGCGTAGGGCAAGCGACAGGTCAGCGTAGGGCGAGCGACTGGATTGCGTAGGGCAGCGGAAGTATTGCGTAGGGCAAGCGACAGGATTGCGCAGGCTGGGGAACCCAGATTCACATCAGCCGGGCAGGATATGACAAATTGGGGCGACAAGTTTATAATACCCTCATAAATATTCGCGCATTGACGCGCATTGAAATGAAGATCCGCGCATGCTCAAGCGTTGCCGTCCGCGCAAATTGAATAAAGTCAGCGAAGGAGCGAATCTGTGAGCGCCCGTCATGTCATCGCCATCGACCTGGGCGCGACCTCGGGCCGCGTAATGGATGTCGCTTTTGACGGCGCCGCGCTTGACTTGAACGAAGTCCATCGCTTTCCCAATATCCCGGTACAGACGCCAAACATGCTGCATTGGGATGTGCTGCGCCTCTGGCATGAGATCACGGTCGGCATCAGCGGGGCGCCCGATGCCGCCTCCATCGGCCTGGACTGTTGGGGCGTGGACTACGCTCTGCTGGACAGCGCCGGCGAATTGCTGGGCAATCCGGCGCATTATCGCGACCCACGCACCACGGGCGCCATGGAATGGGTCTTCGAGCGTATGCCGCGCCGCGAAGTCTTCCAGCGCACCGGCATTCAATTCATGCCGCTCAACGCGCTTTATCAACTGGCGGCGAGCATCCGTGACGGAAGCCCGCAGCTGGACAATGCCGCTACACTGTTGACCATCGCCGACCTCTTCAATTACTGGATGACGGGCGCCAAGATCTGCGAATTCACCGAAGCCACCACTATGCAGCTTTACAATCCGACGCTCGGAGATTGGGACCGCGACATCATGGACGCCGTCGGCATCCCGACTGATCTGCTGACGCCAATCCTCGCGCCAGGCACGCGCATCGGCCAGTACCAAGGCATCGACGTTATCCTGCCGGCCTGCCACGACACCGGCAGCGCGGTTGTCGCCGTGCCTTCGACCACGGAAAACTACGCCTACTTGAGCAGCGGCACCTGGAGCCTGCTGGGCCTGGAGCTGGATGAGGCGATCATCAGCGATGCCTCGTATCAAGCCAATGTCACCAACGAAGGCGGTTATGGCGACACCTGGCGGCTCTTGAAAAACATTATGGGGCTGTGGGTGGTAGATCAGTGTCGGGCGACCTGGGCGGCGCAGGGGAAAGACTACAGCTTCGCGCAACTGACGGCGATGGTGGAAGGCGCGACGCCCTTCAAAGCCTTCATCGAGCCCGACGACCCCTCGTTTTTGCCGCCGGGCGACATGCCTTCGCGAATTGTCGACTTCTGCCGCCGCAGCGGGCAAGCCATCCCCGAAAGCGATGCCGAGATTATGGCGACCGTTTATATCAGCCTGGCTTACAAATACCGCTATGTGCTGGAGCAGTTGATCGAAGTATCGGGGCGGGCGGTGGACCGGCTGCATATCATCGGCGGCGGCTCGCTTAATGCCCTGCTCAATCAAATGACGGCCAACGCCATCGGTCGTCCGGTGATCGCGGGACCAGCGGAAGCCACCGCCACCGGCAACGCCATCGCGCAGTTGATCGCCATTGGCGAATTGGGCAGCGTGGCGGAAGCCCGCGCGCTGCTGAGCGAATCCGCTGAAAATCGCCATTTTGAGCCGCAAGACAGCGCCAGCTGGGATGAACATTATGCGCGCTTTTGCGCCCTGCTGGATTAGACGCATGAGGCCGGAATCCCAAAGAGGCAGCCCTGCGGGCGCCCGATTTCGGAATCAAATCAGCGGGGTCAGCCAATGGCTGGCCCCTACATTTTCTCGCTGGGACAAAAGATGGCGACGCCTATGACCAATCCGCTCGAAAGCCTCATCAAGATGACCCGCGCCCTGGGCGAGCCGGCCATGGACTACGTCATCATCGGCGAGGGCAATACCTCCATGCGGCTGGACGACGAGAGCTTCCTCGTCAAAGCCAGCGGTCATCAAATGCGCGGCATCGACGAAACCGGCTTTGTAGCGGTGCGATTCGCGCCCATGCTGGCTATGCTGGACGACCCGCCGTCCACGCTCAGCCAGCAGAAGGCAATCACAGATTCTGCAGTTTACACGCAGCATACCGCCCTCCCCCCTAATTCATGGGGGGGGGACCGAGGGGGGTTAAGCCCATCCATCGAAGTCAGCTTCCATGCCATGCTGCTGCGCGAGTGTGGCGTGGCGGCTGTAGGGCATACCCACCCCACCGCGATCAATCAAATAATGTGCAGCGAATACGCGGCCGAGTTTGCCCGGCAGCGGCGTTTCCCCGATGAAGTGGTGCTCTGCGGACCGCAAGCGGCGCTCGTGCCCTATGCCGACCCGGGCTTGCCATTGGCGCTGGTCATGCGCGAACGCGCGCGCGCTTACATGGCGGAATACGGCGAAGCGCCCAAGCTGATCCTGCTGGAAAATCACGGCATGATCGCCCTGGGCGATACAGCAGCGGAAATCCTGAATATTACGGCGATGGCGGTCAAAGCGGCGCGCATCTTCCACGGCGCTTTGCTGACGGGCAAGCCGACACGCTTGCCAGATGACGAAGTCTGGCATGTCTATCGCCGCCCCGATGAAATCTACCGCCGCCAGCGATTTGTAAAAGACTGAACGGCGCAATCCGCGCCACCGCCCTAAATTTGTGCTAGAATACAGCGAATTCTAATGAGGAATACAACCATGACAAAATCAAAGTTCGCTCTTATCGTCCTATGCTTGTTTCTCTTCACCCTGCCAGCGCTGGCGCAAGGTCAAGGCAAGCACCTCGTCCGGGTGAGAGTGCCCGCCGAGGGCGAAACCTTTATGGTCACGCTCGCGGACAACGAGGAATATGTTGTCGATCCCTTTGAAGGCGATTTCACTCCAGACGCGCAGATTATCACCGGCAGCGATTGCATCACGAAATACTCCCAGCCCCAAGGTCAAATCGGCTTTGACAGCCATATCCGAACCAGCGCGGGTGATGGCAGCGGTTGCACCTTGGAATTGCGCGTTCTCGAAAAGTGGGACGATGGTGGCGACTGGATGACATTTATCAGGGTGAGAGGCAGGACAACGCTCACTTTAGGTCCGACATGGACGACTACCAGGATTCCTAAGGGCAGCTACAGTATTTCGAAAATTGAAGCGCATGTGACTGCCGAACTGGATTTGGCCGGTTCGGACGCGAGCTGTCGCGACGAAGCGCATGATGCTGCTTCAGACGTGCAGAATCGCGGTTATGGCATCCATCACTCGGCAGATCACTATAACAGCAATAATGTGCTCGTCGAGCTAGACATTCTTGAAAATCGCGGGTCTTGGTATCGCGTGCTGCCCAGTCCCTGCACATTGCGCTATCGCGGTTATAATGGCGACACAGGCGATCTTGTGCTGCTGAAATTATCCAGCGCGGCGATTTATCAGAAGCAGTAAGGAGAGCTTGCCATGCCGACACATGGCGCCTTGACCTGGCTGATACCCGACGCCTACCTGGCGGCGCCGGCCGATGAGGACCCGGTCAACAAAAATCACGAATCGGTCTGCATACTGAATACGACGGTTGACGACGCCAATGTCATCTTCGATTTCTATTTTGAAGATCGCGAGGCGGTCGAGGGCATCGCGATTACCGTGCCAGCCAAGCGCTCCCCGCATATCCGCCTGGACAAGCCGGAGCAACTCGCCGGCTACCAGATTCCTTTTGATGCGCCCTACGGCATCCGCGTCCGCAGCGATGTGCCGATTACCGTGCAGTACTCGCGCATGTATGCCAGCGGCGGCAAGATCGAAAGCCTGATCACCACCATCGCCTATCCGGTCACATAAGACGCCCGCGGCGGACGCCCTACTCCCTCAAGAGCGTGGGCCAAGCGCGGAACAGCAGGCGCTGCTCGGGCCTGTAGCGCGCGAAGGTCTCGGGCAGGATATGCGGTTCTTCATCCATCGTGGCGATATTCTGCGATTTCATCCAATAGGGCCCGTAGCCGATGTGCAGGGTCTTGCGCGTCTGCCGCGAATGATTGGTCAGCCCGCCATGCCGCAGATTCTCCGTGAACAAGATGGCGTCGCCCGCCTTGACCGGCAAGCCGATCATGCCCGGTTCTTTGTCGGGATCGCTGCCCTCATAGGGTGATTCCATGTTGCTTTTATGCGTTGCCGGCACGACGCAGAACTCGCCTTGGCCGGGCCCCACATCGTGCACGAAGTAGATCATCCGCACCATCATGCAGCTGATGCCCTGCCCGGTGTACGAATAGCGATATTTTGAGGCGACCGGTCCACCCAGATGCGTGCCCGTCTGGTTGCCCGGATAGCGGATGCGAATCTCCGAGTTGTTGATCGTCGGGCGCTCTTGCACGATGGCGCGAATGTAGTTCATGGTCGGCGGGTGATCGACCAGCATATCAAAGGCGCTGTCGCCATTAAAGAAGTCCTCGATGATCATGGTCTCGCCTTCTGCGCGCGCGCCTTGGACGTAGTAGCCGTACAGCGAATCGTAGCGGTACTCGGGTCCCCAGGCGCTGACCTTGTCGACCGGGAGCTGGAGCTGTCGCGTCGCGCGATCCTCCAGCACGTCGATCGCTGCCGCCAAGCGCTTGATCTCGTCCGCGCTCAGCAGCCCGGGGATGACCAGGTAACCCAGCCGGTCAAATTCATAGGTCTCTACTTTGTTCATAGGAGTTTTCCTTTCAGCAAGGGAGTCTTGCTTCCACACCTGGTCGAGCTTTAGCTGCGCCGGGCTACTGTTCGCTGATGTAGACCAGCTCTACCGGGCAGTCCAGCCCGTGACCGCCGCCCTCGATGATGGTCTCTGTCCCGACAAAACCGCCGTTGTCGCTGGACGACAGCGCATAGATGATCTCGTAAGGTATCTCACGTCCATCAACCGGCATGGGCGCAATAAAAATGGCGCTTCCGCTGTATTCGCCCTCGTCGTTGCGCAGCAGACGAAAGTCGTCAAAGGCGATTTCGCTCTCGTCCAAGCGCGTGATTCGCAGCGCCTCCGCTTCTCGTCCGCTGCAGCCGCCGACATATTCCAGCGACCATTCCCCGGGGCCGGGCGATTCGGGCTGTGCTGTCACCGAGGTCGTAGCTGGCTGCATCGTCCCGCAGGCGCTAAGAGCGATCAGCACAAAGCATCGCGCGAAAACTTGTAGCGTTCGATACGCAAGTTGCATTCGGCCTTCAATCAACAAAGATCATGCGGCTGTAAGGCTTGATTGGTATTAGCGATGAATTCGCCGGCATCTTACCCCACCCCCCGGCCCCCTCCCCGACGAGTCAGGGAGGGGGAGCCAACTTCTGCCATTTTCATGGTTTCTTGATACTTTTCGCAAGTATTGACCCGCTATTTCGTACGAAAACAATTACGCTACGGTTGATTTTCTGTGTTCTCTGTAATACCAATCAAGCCTTACAGGCATTGTCTCAGTGTATCCTCTGTGCCCTCTGTGGTGAAAAAAATCGACGATTCCGCGACGCTGCGGGGCTTGAACGGGAGCGCCGTGTCCGGTGCTATAATGCGGGCGGACGCTTGAAAGAGGAGGCGCGCATTGAGCGAGCGCTATCCCGACAAATTCATCATCGGCTTGACCGGCAATATCGCAGTGGGCAAAAGCCTGGCGCTGGGCGCGCTGGCGGAGTTGGGCGCGGCTGTTATTGATGCCGACCAGGTGGCGCATCAGGTCTTGCTGCGCGGCGGCGCGGCTTATGAAGCGGTGCTGGCGGCCTTCGGGCCCGGCATCCTGGGCGCGGACGGCCAAATCCAGCGCGGCGCTCTGGCTGATATCGTCTTCGCCGATCCCGCGCAACTACGGCGGCTGGAAGCCATCACGCATCCGGCCATCCGGCTGGAGATCGACCGGCGCATTCGCGGCGCGCAAGCGGACGTGGTGGTCATCGAAGCGATCAAGCTGCTGGAAGGCGACCTGAAAAATGCCGTGGATGCCGTCTGGGTGGTGGATGCCTCGCCGGAGAATCAACTGCAGCGGTTGACCGCTGAGCGCGGCATGTCCGCGGCCGAGGCGCGGCGGCGCATCGACGGGCAGAACAGCCAGGCCGACAAGCTGCGGCAAGCCGATACGATCATCGCCAACGACGGCTCGGCCGCTGATACGCGCGCGCAGATCGAGCGGGCCTGGGCTGCGCTGCGCGACGCGGGCTAAGTCTCAGGCCTACAGTTGCGCCTGGGCGGGCGCGGCTCGCTTTAGCATTCGCGACACTTTTGCCACCGAGTACACAGAAGTAGAGCCGAGTTAGTCGTGCAATATTTCGCACAAGGTCGAACTGTAGGCGTGTCGCTCGAATAGCCACGATTAAAACAACGGGCGATTCACAGAATCGCCCCTACACCGTCCCATTTTATGTTGCATGACTTACTTGGAACTACTGAGTAACATTGAGGGCACAGAGTGCGCGAATTACCAGCCGATGCCGGCAGTGGACGAGGGGTTGCGCGGCTGATTCAGGTAGCGCAGTTCAAAGTGCAGATGCGGGCCGGAGGAGTTGCCGGTGCTGCCGACATAGCCGATGATTTGCCCGGCATCGACCGACTGGCCGCAGCGCGCGGCGATGCTGCTCATGTGCCCGTAGAGCGTCGAGAAGGCGCCGTGGCCGATGACGACGGTATTGCCGTAGCCCCAGTTATTCCAGCCGGCGTAGAGGATCGGCCCGCCGTTGGCGGCGTAGATGGGCGTGCCCGTATTGGCGGCGATATCGATGCCGCTGTGCCCGGCGTAGAAGCCGCGCACCCAGGTTCCGTTGGGCAGGGGGTTGGTCCACCAGGTGCCGCCGCCGTAGCGACTGCCGCAGCTGTAGGGGCTCTGCGGATCAAAAGCCACCACATTGCCGGCGCCGTCTTGCTGCACGGGCGCGTTCCAGGTGATGTAGGGGCCTTCGCCGCCGGGGATGAAGAGGTGGGTATTGCTGGGCAGCAGGGTCTCGGGCGACACATCGGGCAGGTTGTTGGCCGGCGCTTCAATCACCAGGTAGGGATCATCCACGCCGTATTGCGCGGCGATCTCGCGGACGTCCTTGCCCTGCGCGCGCAGGACGGTGTGGCAGGCGCCGTCTTCGGGCGGGATATTGACGATGTCGCCCGGGCGCACGATCTGCGCCAGCTGATGATTGTTGCACCAGGCGATCGACTCCGGCTGCAGCCCATAGCGCGCGGCGATGGCATTCACGCTGTCGCCGCGTTTGGCCAGATAGGTGGTCATCTTGGTGCGGACGCGGTTGGGGATGATGGTGAAGGGATCGTAACGCGGGCCGCCCGGCTCGGCTTCCGGCAGCGTCGTCAGCAGCCCCATAATCTGCTCCGCGCTGATGGTCGGCTGGGCGAGAAGGCCGCTGGCAGAAGTGACGGGCGGCGCTTCCACGATGCGGGTCGCCGGCAGCAGGGTCGCGGTCGGCTCGGCTTGTACTTCGGTGGCGGCTGCTTCACTGGCGCGGCTGATCGGCGGCGCGGTCACCACCAGCAGTACGGCGGTAAAACTCAGGCAGATGGCGCCCAGCAGGCAGAGCCAGCCGGTCAGCCGGCGCCAGCGCGACGTGGCTGCCCGCGCGCCATGGGGCGACAGACGGGTGGGTTGGCTGCTGTGGAAGGCGGGCATTCGGCTCATCGCGCCTCGGCGCTCAGTTCAGCCTAAGGCTAGCGGAATCGCGCGGGTCGGTCAAGCGAGCGCAGGGCAGGCGGCTGATATTGGCGTGCACAGTACAGTTTTTTCACCACAGAGTTGCTCGCCCGTAATTCGGGGCAGCCACAAAAACACAACCATGTCGCGAATGCGTACGTCTAGATTGTTTCAGGGAATCGTAACTTCATCCGACTCGGATTATACGGTAAACCGCCGTGCCGGCCTTGATGATATAAACTGGTCATGGCTTTATTGCAGCACGCGGATACTGATTTGCGAAAGCCCGCTTTAGCTCTATATTGTACTTGCCACTGTTTCAATGGGTGCTCATGGTTTCGCAATAACCAATTACGCATTTGCATGAGGAGATGTCGCTTGGCATGATTATTTCCTAAGGCTTTCGAGGTTTTAAGGACTTTCCCGGCAGAAACAAGAGTGTTCGGGGCGACCCCTAAAGCCTTACACCAGGCTCTTGATGTTGAATATCGTTGCCAAAAGTCCGATCCCATTTCACCAATTAGTCGTAAAGCTACGAGCCAGTTTACTCCTGGTGTCGTGGACATCCAAGCGATCTGAGGCGCTAGCTCAAAATGTTCGATATGATTTAGCGCTTGTTGTTCTCGGTTTCTAATTCTTTGCTCTTGAACAAGTAGGTCAATTCTTAGCACTTCAAGTTCCTGACGAAGCCAAGTTGGGAGTTCTTCCGTCTTCCCCATTGCCTCTATCAATCTTGGGCGGCTGCTAGGTGAACCTTTCCAGTGATTCTGAACAATCATTTCCGCCGCGTCCTCTGTCTGAGAAAGCGCTTCCAGAAACGCCCGGCCTGATTGGGTTCTCAACGTAGTTTCCCGGAAGATATTTATTCCAAACTGCGCAAGTTCTTGATGAACCCGTTGCTTAACTTTAATTAATGCTTTTCTGTCGCGGTCATAATTCCGCAAGTTGCTACGAATCTCCATTTGTTGGGCATCTGGAACATTGGAAGTTCTTAGGGGAAAAGTAGCGGCTAGCATGGCTAGATTTGTCGCATCCGCCTTATCCGACTTGCCCTCTATTCGAAGTAGCGCCGTGACTTGAGCGGGATTGATGATGTGTACATTCAGACCAAGTTTTCGGCAAGCGTGATAAAAAGTCAAATGATAATTTGCGGTCGATTCTAGAACTATGAACTCTACTTTGTTCTGTTTGAGCCACTTTGCAGCTGCATTCGCTTTTGCCTGAGTCTGAGGTATCTGCCGAATTTCGTTTGTCTGTGATTTGAAGTTCAAAAGCGAGACAACGACATAGTCTGCGTCTACATCGCAACCTGCTGTGCAGTCATAGCGACCCGCCACAGCGAAATCGCCTTGCGAGATGCGAACGCGCTTATGTTTCGTAGGTTGTACCATTGAGCCAGTAATACAGCGGTGCAGAGGCGCTTTGAGGTTCTAAGACCTACTCTACTTTTGGGCATCAATTAAGTGCCAAGCGGCTCGTCAGTTCGCCTCCGTCCCAAACTCTGTAGGGCATACTTTCTGCCAAAGACACACGGGGATCGCGCACCGCACCAAAAGTCTACAAAAAAACTGCAAGTTGTGCTAGTTTCTGCTTTGATTCATTGAGGGGTTGTGAAAGTAGACACAGAGGGCACAGAGGAAAACGGTGTAAGGCTTGATTGGTATTGGGCGAATGTATTTCAACGTAAATTCAAAGAAGGTGCTAACTTTGAACAAGTGTCCTGATTTGCGGAAAAGGTACTTGCTCATGAATTTAGACACCTTCTTCACGACAGTATACTGTCTGATTGACGATTGGTGCAAAAATTGTCGAGTTTGCAGCCGCAACAGGCCCCGTACGGGCCCACCGTTGCGCATGTCGGATTCGGAAGTGTTGACGCTGGTGATTGCCGCTCAATGGCGCGGCAGCGTTCCGTGGCAGTCGGAGCGGGGGATGTTGCGCTATATGCGTGAGCATGGCTTGAAGTGGTTTCCTAATTTGTTGGAACAAAGTCAGTTTAACCAGCGAGCGCGACAGGTCTGGCCAGCGCTTGTTTTGTTGCAGCAAGAATTGGGAGATATGCTCGCTAACAATGCGACATACGAGGTTGTGGATTGTACGCCAGTGCCGCACTGTAGTCTTTCGCAAGCCAAAAGTCACAGCCGCCATTGGCTCAGCGGTAAAAAAGGACGTGGGGGCAATCATGGCGGCTGGTATCACGGCGAGCAACTGTTGCTGTGCGCAACGGAAAAGGGTGTTATTACTGGTTGGTTGGCGGGTATTGCCAACATGGACGATCGCTGGATGCTGGAAGCGCTTCTGAGTAGTCGACAAGGAGAATTGCGCTTGATTGAACCTGAATTGCCCAAACACCGGACGTATGGATTTCGCTACATACCAACCCGGGAAGCCTTTACAACGGTCACGACAGTTGGGCTAGACCGTAGTTTACCAGTCCTGGCTGATGGTGGATTCAACGGCCTGCGCTGGATTAAACATTGGAAACGCGAATATGGGGTCACTGTTATTACGCCGCCTTCGACAAACCAAAAGGGTGACAAGTCGCGCAAGAAAAATCGCTGGCTCGCCAGGCATCGGCAAATCATCGAAACAGTGATTGCCAGACTAACTCAAACCTTTGACTTACATCGCGTCAATGCCCACAGCGAAGACGGCATGCTCGCAAGACTTGCCGCCAAAATCGCCGCATACAATACTGCTATATGGCTCAATCGCACCTGCGGAAGACCGGATGGAGCTATGCAAACTCTGATTTGCTAATACCAATCAAGCCTTGTAGGGGCGAGCCTTGGCTCGCCCACTCCACAATAATGATCATGCGGGCGAATCACCAGGTCGCCCTTACGAAGATGGCGCCGAACTAGAGCAGCACTTCGCGGCCCGTTTTCTGGCTCTCGTAGATGGCGTTGAGGATCTGCATCACCTGCAGCGACTGCTCGGCGGGCACCGGCGACGGCGCGCCATCGGCAATCGCCTGGGCGAATTCGATGCACTCCTGCGCGTGCGGCTCGGCCATATTCTGCGTCAGCTTCAGCTTGCGATTGTAGAGCTGCATGGCATCGTAGTTGGTATCGTAGACCTCGCATTTGGGCCAGTGCGAGCCGCCGCCAGTGCCATAGAGCCACATCTGCATATCTTCGCCGTCAATATCGTGATGCAGCAGCCAGGAGATTTCAAATACCAGGGTCGCGCCCGTCTCAAAGCGGACAAAAGCCATGGCCATCTCTTCCACGTCCATGCCTTCGGGGATGCGCCCGTGGCGCGGCCAGCGGCCGAAGGCCTTGGGATTGGCGGCCAACTCGCGGCGCGCCACGCCCGTCACCGAAACCGGCGCGGGATTGCCCATCATCCACAGCGTCAAATCGAGGATGTGCACGCCGATATCGATGCAAGCGCCGCCGCCAGCGTGTTGAGTGGACAGAAAAGCCAGGCTGGTGGGGATGCCCGCGCGACGCAGCATCCAACTGCGGGCGTGGTAGATATCGCCGAGGGCGCCGCCATCGATTTCCGCCTTGAGCGCTTTGGAAGTGCCGGCGAAACGGAAATGCTGCGCGGTCATCAGCATCTTGCCGCTTTTATCGCGCGCCTCGATCATGCGCTGCACTTCGGCGGCGGTAGGCGCCAGCGGCTTCTCGCAGATGACGTGCTTGCCCGCTTCAAGCGCGGCGATAGACAGCTCCGCATGGTAACTATTGGGCGTGCAAACGTCGATGATGTCGATATCGGGGTCGTTGATGACCGCGGCGCTGTCGGTTTCGAGGCGACTGACGTCCCAATCACCGCCCCAGCGCTGCAGCGCCTCCGGCACAAGATCGGCGCCGGCGATGACCTCGGCATGGGGCGATGCCGCCCAGCCCGGCATATGCGTCCTCGCGATCCCTCCGACTCCGACCACACCCACTTTCAAGGTACTCATGTTCGTTGGCTCCTTTTATGATGTTTGGGGCTGAACCCAGGAATTTGTCTCCGCAGCTTGGTAAAAGGCTTGCATAACGGCGCTGCGGTCGGCCGCTTCTTTCGCCGAAATCAAGGCGACATCTTCCCCGTTCAACGCATTGAGGAAGACATCAAAGGCGTGGGGCAGCGCTTGGGGCAAGTCCGTCCATTCGCCGCCATCCGTCCCAGGCAGATTATCCGATTTTACGAATAATTTTCCATTGTCAACATAGGCGACGCCCTCCGTGCCGCTGACCAGAATCGGCAGGGGACGCAAGACATCGGCCCAGCCGGCCGCCAGCGTGCCAATAGCGCCGTTGGCGAAACGCAGCAGGCCCTCGCCGTACTCATCGCAGGCATAGTGGCCCAGCAGCCGATCCATCTGGGCGGTGACCGCGTCCACATCGCCTATCAGCCACATCAAGATGTCCAAGGAATGCGCGCCCAGGTCGCCGAAGCCGCCGCAGCCGGAACGCTTGACATCGGTCATCCACAGCCAGCCGTCTTCGTACCAGCCCATGCCAGGATGAAACCACTTGCCGATGGCGCCGTGATGCACGTTGCTATGGCGTATGCGCGTGATCGCGCCCAGGACGCCGTCGTCAATCCAGCCCTTGAGCGCGCGATTGAAGGGATAGCCGCGCATGAAGTGGCCGATGTGGAAGATAACGCCGGCGGCGTCAATAGCGCGCTGCATGGCATAGGCGTCTTCCGCGCCCAGGCCCAGCGGCTTCTCGACGAAAAGATGCTTGCCGGCCGCCGCCGCTGCTTCGACCAATTCGCGGTGCAGCCAGGTCTCCGAACAGACGATGACGGCATTGATCGCCTCATCGCGCAGGATATCGCGATAATCCGCGACCACCGCGCAGCCGACGTGCTCGGCGGCGATTTGCGCCCGCTCCGGCTGATCATCCCACACCGCCTTTACCGCGAATTCATCGGGGCGTTCCAGCAAGCGCTTCACAAAGCCGGGTGTGTGGATATGCGCCACACCGAGGAAAGCAAGGGTCTTCATGTATTCTCCTGGCAAGCTACAAATGGATAGAACAGTTTTTAATACATCACTGCAATGCGCGGACGAAACGGGCGGTGATGCTGCGCGGGCGGGTTATGGCCGAGCCGACCACGACCGCCCAAGCGCCCATATCCAAAGCGCGCCGCGCCTGCTCCGGCGTATTGACGCGGCCTTCGGCGATCACCGGTATCGGCAACTGGTCGATCATCTGCGCCAGCAATTCAAAGTCGGGTCCCTCCAGCGCCGGTCGCGCGTCGGTATAGCCGGACAGGGTCGGCGCCGCCATGGCCACGCCCGCAGCGGCAGCCTCACGCGCTTCCGGCAGCGCGGCTACATCGGCGAAAATCGGCAGCTTCAATTCGCGATGGATGCGCGCCAGCAATTCGGCCAGCGCTACGCCATCCGGCCGCGGACGATCCGTGCAGTCGAGGGCGATGACATCCGCCCCGGCCGCAGCGATCTCGGCAGCGGCTTCAAATGCGGGCGTGATGTAGACGCCGCTGTCGCCCTGCTTGTACAAGCCGATGACCGGCAGATCGACGGCGCGCTTGATGGCGCGGATATCGGCCTGACCGTTGGCGCGGATAGCCGCGGCGCCACCGATCCGGGCCGCCACCGCCATCTGCGCCATGGTTTGCGCGCCATGCAGCGGCTCATCTTCCAGCGCTTGACAGGAGACGATCAACTGACCTTTGACTGCGGCGAGGAATGCGTCGGCCTTCATGCGCTCACCTCGCGCCAGGCTCGCAGGGCCGCGCCCAACAGAGCCGCCTCGACGCCCAGCGCGGCCGGCAGCAGCTTCGTCCCGGCGAGCAGAGGCGGCAAATGCGCGTGGAAGGCCCCGGCGAAAGCATCCCACCACAGCGCGCCGATCTGCGGGACGCCGCCACCAACGATCACGGCTTGTGGATTGATTGATGTGGCGTAACCCGCCAGGATGACGCCAAATTGTCGCGCTTTATGTGTGATGACGGTGTGCGCCGCCTCGTCGCCCGTATGCGCTCGGGCGCTGATTTCGGTGAGCGGGGGGCGCTCGCCGGCTGCTGTGGCCGCTTGATAAGCTCGTTCAATGGCGGGGCCGGAAGCGTACTGGTCCAGAATCAGCGGCTCGTCGCCCACCCAGCCGACTGCCAAATAGCCGATCTCGCCCGCGCTGAAGTTTGCGCCCGGCCAGATCTCGCCGTTGAAGATGAGCGCTCCGCCGATGCCCGTGCCAACTGTGACGCAGAGCAACGAGTCGTAGCCGCTTCCGGCGCCCAGCATCGCTTCGCCATAAGCCATGGCGCGGACATCGTTCTCCGCGAACACCGGCAGTCCGCCGGTCGAAAGCGCGCTGAGATCCGTCCCGCCCCAGCCGGGCAGATTGTCGTTGGCGTGGATGACCGTAGCCCTTCGCGTGTCGATTACGCCGGCGCTGCCGATGCCCAGCACGGGCGCCCCCGCTTCCGCGATGAGCGTTTCGCAGAGCGCGCGCGCCGCCTCCAGGATGGCCGGTGGTGAGGGAGCCGTAGCGACTTGCAGCGACCGCAGCAGCCCGCCGCTCTTCGTCACCAAGCCCGCTATCGTTTTGGTCGCGCCGATGTCCAGGCCGACCACCAGCGCTGAATGCTCTGCCACCGAGATGGCCTCTTTTTTGTGTTGTACCGCGGCCGAGTACTGTGTGAGCGCCGCCGAGCGGCTGTTTATGAGAGTTTCAGGAGTTCTTCCTGGCCGCGGCGTTCGCGATAGCCGTGTACGATCAGACCCGGGCGGCCGTTGCTCTGCCCGGCCAATTGGTCGTTATGCGGATCGCGGAAGCCCATGCGCACCATGCGCCGCGGCTCCTTGGTCTGGTTGATGTAAGAGCCGTGAATGCAATAGAGATGGAATACGACCACATCACCGCGTTTTGCCGGCACAGCCACCGTATCCTCCAGCTTGAATGCCTCGGGGTCGAGATGCGGTGAACAGGGCGTGCCATCGGGATAGGCCAGGACATGCGGAATCTTGCCGCGTTTATGCGAACCAGCCAGAAAACGGATCTCGCCATTCTCGTGGAAGGTGTCGTCGAGGTGCACTAAGGTGTCGATAAAGCGGCCGTCAGCATGTTCGTAGAAGGGAAAATCTTGATGCATGGGGAAGGGATGACCCGTCTGCGGCGGTTTGATGTGCATGGTGGTATGGTGCAATTCCACGCTGGAATCCAGCAGTTGCGCCAGGCAGGCGCCCAGCTTCGGGTGGGTCACGGCTCGCATCCAGGCGTCGGAGTAAAGATGAAGATCGTGCATGGCCGTCAGCTTGACCTGCTTCTCCAACTCCTCGTCAAAGTAGACATCACGCCAGGGGCCAGACCAGCCCGGGCTGGTGATGGCCCAGTCTTGAATCAAGCGATCGAGGCTGTCCGATAAAGCCGTGATTTCTTCGTCGTTGTAGACCTGCGGAATACGCAGAAAGCCGTTCTCATGGAAGAAATCGATCTGTTCCTGATTTAGCATTTTCCCATCCTTTGCTCGTAAATCAGATTGAATTCAAATGTTGTTAACACTACCCTGTTATCAAGGTTGCGTTTCGGAGGCGGCCGATTTCAGGTTGCGTCCGCCTAACCTCGGGACAAAACTCACCCCTCAGCGAAGTCTCGCCGATGGGTTGGGATACCATAGCAAATCCTGGATTCCGTAGTCACTGCTCTTCACTAGCCATCGACGGATTCAAAGACGAGCGTGTAGCCTTCAATGCCAACGCGCTCGTAGGGACCGACCACGGCGATATATGTGCCCGATTGGGCGAAAGTCAGATTCTCGCGATGACTGCGGCCGGGCCGCTCCGGATTCTCTCCCAGCGCCAGGACGAACTGGCCATCTGGCCCCCAGACCGTGCCGAAGGGCGAGAAGAAGCCGGTGCCGCTCAAACCTGCGCCGCCGGTGACCAGCCGCACAGTGACCGCTTGCCCGGCTGTGGCTTCAAAGGTATAGCTGTGACGTTCGCCCTCTTCCGTGATTTCGTTCACCGCGTCCACATCGAGCGTCAGCGCGCCTTTTTCAATCGCGCCGTCCGGGCTGAGCGTGAAATCGGGCACGACAACCGGCTCAGGAACGGGCCTTGCTTCTTGCGCCGGCGGCTCGCCTTCAAAGACGATGGTGTAGCCTTCAATGCCCACGCGCTCGTAAGGACCGATGACAACCTGGTAGTCGCCGTCGGCGAGCAGCGTCAATGTTTCGCGATGGCTGCGGCCAGGCCGCTCGGGATTGTCGCCCAGCGCCAGGACAAAGGACCCGTCCGGCCCCCAGACCGTGCCGAAGGGCGAGAAGAAGCCGGTGCCGCTCAAACCTGCGCCGCCGGTGACCAGCTTGACCGTGACTTCCTGGCCCGCCGCGCCCGCGAAGGTATAGGCGTGCCGTTCATCCTCTGCGGTGATCTCGTCCACCGTGTCCACATTGAGCGTCAACGCGCCTTTGGCCGTCGCGCCGTCGGGGCTGAGCGTGAATTCGGGCACGAAGATTTCCGGCGCTTCGCCTTCAAAGACGATGGTATAGCCTTCAATGCCCACGCGTTCGTAAGGGCCGATGACAACCTGGTAGGCGCCGTTCGCGGGGAGCGTCAGCGTTTCGCGATGGCTGCGCCCCGGCCGCTCGGGATTGTCGCCCAGCGCCAGCACAAAGGACCCGTCCGGACCCCAGACCGTGCCAAAGGGCGAGAAGAAGCCGGTGCCGCTCAAACCTGCGCCGCCGGTGACCAGCTTGACCGTGACTTCTTGACCCGCCATACCCACGAAGGTATAGACGTGGCGCTCGCCTTCCTCGCTGATCTCGTCGACCGTGTCCACGTTGAGCGTCAGCGCGCCTTTGGCTGTGGCGCCGTCGGGGCTGAGCGTGAAGTCGGGCACGACAATTTCCGATTCCGCTTCAGTTGGCTCGGCAATCGCTTCTTCCACGACCTCAGCCGGCGTGGCCGTCACCACGACGATGACCTCTTCGACAACCACCTCCGGTTCGCGGTTAAATGCGATCAGCGCGCCCGCGACAAAGGCGATCACCACCAGCACGGCCGCTGCCAGGCGTTCGCGAGTTCTGCTGCCCGCCGAGGCGACCGCCGCTTCCGTGATGGGACGATTAACCAGCATCGGCGGCTCAATCGGCGCTATTTCATTCTCTTCGTAGAGATAGCAGGCCGCTTCGTGTTTGGGTTTTTCCATTTTGAACAAGGGCGGCTGCACAACCAGGCATTTATCCATGCGATGGGGGCAACGCGGATAATAACGGCAGCCTTTTGACGCCGCGGTGCGCATTTCCTCTTCGCTGGGCAAGCTAATGTCGACATCCCACTTGTCGGTCGGGTCGGGCACGGGCACGGAGTCAATCAGCAACTGCACATAGGGGTGCTGCGGCGCGTCAATCACATCCATAGCCGCGCCGCGCTCGGCCGTGGTGCCCTGATAAAGCATGTAAATCTGGTCGCCGATTTGGTAGGCGGTGCTCAGATCATGCGTGATATAGAGGAAGGAGATATTGTGGTCATCGCGCAGGCGCAGCATGGCATCAAGAATCGAAGCGCGCAGCGAGGCGTCGACCATCGACACTGGCTCATCGGCCACGATCAGCCGCGGCTTGATCATATAAGCGCGCGCCATCATGATGCGCTGCCGCTGCCCGCCGCTGAGCTGGTGCGGGTACTTGCGCAAGACATCTTCGCCGTACAAGCCGACCACGTTCAAGCCGGCTTCGACCATGTCGCGGTATTCGCTCTGATTGTCCGACAAGCTGAAATGCTTGTTTACCAGATCAAAGATGTGGTCAATGCGGTAGAAGGGGTTGTAAACGCCGAAGGGGTCTTGAAAGACGGCTTGCACGTTGCGCCGATATTCCTTCAGCTGCTCGTCAGTCATATCGGTGATATCTTCGCCTTCGAATATGATCTTGCCCGATGTGAGCTTGATAAAGCCGAGGACTAGATTCGCCAGCGTGGTTTTGCCGCTGCCGCTTTCACCGGCGATGGTGGTAATGGTCGCCGGCGATTCATCAATGGTCATATTGAAGTTGTCTAACGCAACAACCGATTTCTTGTCACCGAGGAAGCCGCCGCTGAAATAGATCTTGGTGGCGTCACGGATTTGCAAAAGTGGCGAAGGCATTTGCCCTCCTCTCCTCAAATCGCTCGTCATAGAGATGACAGGCAACCTCGTGCTTGTATTCGGCATCAATCGACTCCGGCTCTACCTCGGCGCAATGCTCCCAGGCAAAGGGGCAGCGCAGGCGGAAGATGCAGCCGGAAGGCGGATTGCGCGGGTCATGCGTGATGCCTTCGGTGATTTTGAGCGGTTTGCGCTCTTTGATCGAGGGGATGGAGTCGATGAGCAGCCGCGTATAGGGATGCAGCGGCTCGGCGTAGATATTCTCGACCGGCGCGATCTCCACCATTTTGCCGGCGTACATGACGGCGATGCGATCGACAATCTGCGCCAGCAAGCCCATATCGTGGCCGATGACGATCAGCGAGACGCCGATCTCGTCTTTCACCTTGACCAAGGTCTGCGCCACGATCCGCTGCACGACCACGTCCAGCGCGCTGGTCGCTTCGTCGGCGATCACCACTGTCGGGTGCAGCGCCACACCCATGGCGATGCAAACGCGCTGCTTCATGCCGCCGCTGAGTTCGTGCGGGTACATATTGTAGATGCGGTTGGGCAGGCCGACATTTTGGAAGAGCTCCAGGATGCGCGCGCGCATGGACTCCTTGTCACTCTTCTTGCCCTCATGCGACTCGATCACATCAATGATCTGGTCTTTGACGCGCATGGTCGGGTTGAGCGAATTCATGGCGCCTTGCGGGATCAACGACAAACCGGTCCAGCGGAATTTGCGCAGTTCCTCTTCGCTGAGGTCCAGCACTTCCGTGCCATCGACTTCAATGCTGCCGTTGACGATATATCCGGGCGGCTGCACCAATTGCAGGATGCCGTAAGCCGTGGTCGACTTGCCGCAACCGGACTCGCCCACCAAACCCAGAGTCTCGCCTTCGTACAAGTTGAAGCTGATATCGCTGACGGCAATGACGTCGCCCTGCGGCGTAGCGTAATGAATGCGCAGTTTCTCGACTTTCAGGACGACGCGCTCGCTGCCGTTTTCCATTTGCTTTTCCATAGGCTTTTGCTCCGGTGGGCTAGCTGGCTTTGCGCAAGCGCGGATTGGCGATCTCGTCCAAGCCCAGGTTGATCAGCAGGAGGGCGACGAAAACGATGGCCAGGATGACCGTGGGGATGCCCCACCACCACCACATATTGCGGAATAGCGCGCCGGCTTCAATCGAGAAGAAGATGGCCACGCCCAGCGACGGGATGCGCTGCGGGCCGAAGCCCAGCACTTCCAAGCCCACCATTGAGATGATCGCGCCCTGCATATTGCCGATATAACTCGCGCCCAAGTAGGGCAGCAGATTGGGCATGATCTCCTTGAACATGATGTCGCGCACGGGAACGCCGGAAAGCCGCGCCATCTGCACGTAGCCGCTTTCACGCATGCTGAGCACCTGCGCGCGGATATAACGCGTGGGCGTGGCCCAGGAGAATATTGAAATCAATAGCGCCATGGTCAACAGGTCAACCCGCCCCAAAACCGCCTGAATGACGATTAAGACGAGCAGCGAGGGGATGGTGATCATGATATCGACGGCTAATCGAATCACATCATCAAACAGGCCGCCCAGAAAACCGGCCATGAAACCCAGCAGTATGCCAATCAACATGCCCACTGTGGCCGCGATGACGCCGACCATGATCGTGCGCGGCGTACCGACGATAATCAGCGCCAGCATATCGCGGCCGCTGTTCTCCGTGCCCAGCGGATGCTCCGGCACGCCTTCTTGCCCGCGCCAGTTGGTGAAGCCCGGCGGCGGCAGGTTCAAAGGCGAGCGCGCGGACAGCGCCAGGTTGGTATCCCACAACTGGTAGCCCAGGAAAATCAGAAAAAAGAGAAACCCGAGGATCCCGGCGCCACTGAGAAACTTCCAATTGAGCCAGGGATTGTCAAAGCGATTTAAGACGCCCGCCTGCTTGGTGCCGCCGGCGACGGGAGCGTCTTTGACCTTTCTGTCTTCCGCCATGTCTATCTCCCTTCCAGGCTGATGCGCGGGTCAATCAGCGGGTAGCTCAAGTCGATGATCAGCACCGCCAACGCGCTCGTCGTAATCAAGATGAACGATGTGCCTTGTATCAAGCCGAAGTCCTGCTCGCGCAGGGCGGTGAATATGAGCGTGCCCATGCCGTTGTAGCTGAAAATAACTTCGACCAGGACGACGCCGTTGACGAGCGTGCCGATGGAGACGGCCAGCGCCGTCATCTGCGGCAGGATGGCGTTGCGAATCATGTAGCGATAGAGGACGTAGAATGGCTTCAGACCCTTGGCTTGCGCCAGGATCATATAATCTTCGCCCTCGATGGTGATCATCATGCCGCGCATGCCCAGCGCCCAGTAGCCGAAGGTCACCAGTACAATCGACATGGCCGGCAGGAAACCGTGGTAGAGCACGTTGGCGAAGAATTCCAGCGTGAGCTCGGGCCTGGCAAAGTTATAGTCGTAGGCATAGGCTTGCGGGAAGATAGGTATTAAGAAGCCGAAGACATAGACGATGAGCAGCCCGGCCAGCAGCGGCGGAATCGAAGTGAAGATCATCGACATCGGGATCATGACTTTGACCAGTCTGGGCGTCTTCCCCCAAGCCAGCAAAGCGCCGCAGAGATTGCCGACGGTGAAGAATATCAAGGTTGCCACGCCGACCAAGCCCAGCGTCCAGGGCAGCGCCCGCCCCACCAACTCAGACACAGTCGAGGGGAAACGCGCCAGGGAGTAGCCGAGGTCGCCCTGAAGCAGCCCCGTCAAATAGCGCAGGTATTGCACGTATACCGGGTCATTCAATCCAAAGCGCTCGCGCCAGCCTTCAATGATGAGGTCGGCGTTTTCCACAAAGCCGGCTTGCTGCGTCAAACGCGCCACCATCGCCGTGATGGGATCGCCGGGCGCCAAGCGCGGGATGATAAATATCAGTGTGGCCGCTACCCAAAGCGTGAGGAAAAAAACGAGCAGACGTCGGACCAGGTAGTTTAAAGAAAACGCTCCCATGCCAGTGCCCTTCTCTATTGTCGCTTGCGATGTCCGGAATAAGGTACTTTTAATTTCCAGCTACATAACGAATGAGTGCATTTGCAATATTTCGGGCAAACCCCCGCCCGCCTGTTGGGTCCTGTAGACACCGAACTTCGGGAGGGGGTTTGCGAGGTTGGCGGTCAGCTCGCGCCAACCCCAACCTCACGAATGGTCAATTCGACCGATCTACATTCCAGCCTTGGTGATCTCCTGGAAGAATTGATGCGTCGATTGCCACCAGGTAGCCGGGTGGTTCCAGTTATTCTCGGACGTGGGCCAGCCTTCCCAGTAAGTGCTGTTGAAGGGGATCAGCTTGGTCGCCTGGTTCAAGGGGATGAACGGCAGGTCTTCGTAGAGGTAGCCATAGGCTTCTACGACCAGGTCAATGGCGTCCGGGTGACCCAGAGGCAATGAACCCAGTTGACCGACGAGTTCGCTGTAAGCTTCGTTGTTCATGCCATCCCAACGGACATGGTTGCTGCCCGAGGAGCGCTCGCCAACGGGTACCCACCAGCGGGCGGTGTAGCGATCCAGCGAAGCCCAGGGCTCGTTGATGGAACCGCAAGCATCCCAGTCGGTGGTGGCTTCGTAGTTGCCGAAGCGTTTGTTGTCGCCCCAGGTGGCGCCGGCGATGACCGCGGCCGAAGCCTCGATGCCGAAGGTCTGCAGCTGCTCAACCAGGTTGGTGGTGATGCGGCGTTTTTCAACGAAACCTTCGTGAACCTGGATTGACAGGCTCAGGGCGTCGCCGTCGCCGTCGACCCAGCGGCCGTCGTCATTGCGCGAGTAGCCGTTGTTCTCCAACAGCGCGGCGGCTGCGTCGAGATCAGCTTCGGTGTTGAAGCTCATGCCGGCGTCTTCAATCGCGTCGATGTAGGGGAACATGCCACCGTACTCAACGTAGAGCGTACGCGAGGGGATGGTGACGCCTTCGTAAGCAATGTCGATGACTTGCTGACGGCTGATAGCGTGGTTGATGGCCCAGCGCATTTCGGCGTTGTCCCAAGGCGCTACTTGCGTCTGGAAGGACAGCTGCCGCGGGCAGGGATCCAGCCATACAAAGGGCATGCCGTCGACCCAGGCGAAGATCTTGTCGTTGGCCGCTTGCATGGCTTCGAAAGCGCCCAGCGTGACGTCCATGATGCTGTCGAGCTCGTTGGCGACAGCCCTGGTCGTGCGGATCTGATCGTTGCCGGTTACGACCCAGAGGGCGCGCTGCGGTTCAGGCAGCTTGAAGACGCCCGTTTTAGCGCCCCACCAATCGTCGTTGCGGTCGTAGACCCAGGTGGTCTCGTTGGCGGAGGTGATGACGTAGGGACCAGTGCCGAGCGGCCAACCCTGTTCGGGATCGAAGAACTTGAAGGTGAAGGGATCCTTGTCGTGCCAGACATGCTCGGGAAGCATATTGATGCCACCCCAGATGCGGACGGAGAAGAAGTCCAGCTGGAAGCGCGGGTTCGGCGCCTTCAGGTTGAACTGAACCGTCAGGTCGTCGATAGCCTCGACGCTCTCGATCCAGGTCTGAACGTTGCCGGCGTAGCTGAGCGACGCGGTTTCGTCGTTGATCAGCAGGTTGATAGTGAAGACGACGTCTTCTGAATCGAAGGCTTCGCCGTCAGACCATTCCGCGCCTTCACGCAGGTTCAGGGTCCAGACGTCAAGCCCGTCGTTGGCTTCCATACTCTCGGCCAGCCAAGGCATAATCTCGCCGGTCTCATAGTTCAGGATGAAGAGCGGCTCGGCAACGGCTTGATGCAAGCCCTTGTTGCGATGGTTGTTGGGCAGCAGGAAGTTCATCTGGTCGTAGTTGGCGACAGCGCCGGCGGGACCGTCAATGTCGAAGATGACGGTATCTTCACGAGCGACATCCTGGGCGACAGCGGTGAAGCTGAGCGCCGCGAAGACGACAACGAGAAGAACGAGAAGAAGTGCTCTTGCTTTCATTGTGTAGTACTCCTACAGCTATTGAATAGATGGGTTGCGTTTGCCGACTCCGCAATCGGTTTGCCATTCACTGCTGAATGGCGGGCGCGTCAGCGACGCCCGGGACTGCCAAAGCTAATGCGATTCATCTTCCCTCGATAAGCCCTCCTCCTCTTGGTAGATTCTAGGTCGATACCATTCTCTCGGCGTCCACAAGCGGCGCCGCCGTTGACGCGCGAATGCGCAGGCGCGTTGGAACAGTGCAAGTGCGCGGTGGCGAGTCGTCGCCTTCCAGGCGATCAAGCAACTGCTTCGAAGCTGACTTGCCCAGTTCATAAGCATTCTGCGCTACGGTAGTCAGCGGGACGCCGATATGCGACGCCATGCTGATATCGTCAAAGCCGACTACCGACACTTCATGCGGCACCGAAATGCCGATCTCGCGCAAGGCGCTGATAGTAATGATGGCGAGAATATCGTTGATGCAGGCGACCGCCGTCGGTTTGGTTTCGACCGCGTTCATCAAACGCACAACCTGCTCAATGATTTGCTGGCTTTTCTCCCCCACCAGCGAGTAAATGTCCGTCTCATGGAATTCCGGGCGCTCCGGAGGATCAAGCTTCCAGGGGGCATAGACCGGCAAGCCGCGATCTCGCACGGCGGCGGCGTAACCCCGATGGCGCTCGTCCACGGCGCGCAAGCCGTTGATATTGGGCATCAACTGGACAATATGCTCGTGCCCCAGCGATATGAGGTGAGAGACCAGTTCGTAGGCGCCGCCGAAGTTGTCGCTGGCGACATAATCCGCCTCGATGCCGTCAATGACGCGGTCAATGAAAACGACTGGAATCTTCCGCCGGTGAAACTCCTGCAAGATTGATACCGTATCCGCCGTAGGTCTGGCGCTGGTCCAGATGAGCAAGCCGGCGACATTCTCGTCCAGCAGCTGCTGAAGGACGGCCGCCTCTTCCGCCAACGTGGTCGCATTGCTGAAGATGACTTGGTAGCCCGCCGAGCGCAATTCGGTCTCTGCGCTGCTGAGCATGATGCTATGGATTTCGTTGTGGAAGCTGTGCGTGATATAGCCGATGGTGCGGCTGGCGGCATGCTCCTGCGATTGATGAGCCACGAATGTGCCGCGCCCCGCCGTCCGCTGGATTAAGCCCTCGACCTCGAGCCGCTGCAAGGCGATGCGCACGGTGGTGCGACTGATATCGAGATGCCGCGATAGCTGCGTTTCAGTGGGTATGCGCTCGCCATCTTGCCAGCGACCGGAGACGATCAGCCGCCGCAATTGATTGTGCAACTGAACGTGCAGTGAAATATAGCTGTTGTGATCCAGCCGGATCTTCGCAAGTTTCTCGTGCATAAAGACCGCGTTGGTCGGCAAAAAGCTCTTTAGATTTGTACATAAATGTATGTACAATGCGCGAATATAGCACGGACGAAAGCATCTTGCAACATTAGAAAAACTGCCAATGTCGACGCCGGTGCCAAAGTCCCGCTTAATGCCCGCTGTCCCGGACGCCCGTCAATGTGATATGATTCTGCTCGCTAACGACTGTGCCTATGCTTGGAGGAATTGAGAAACTCGTGGATGCCACTCGCAACCAAACGGGATGTTTGAAGACAACTGTCATTATGGTCGGCAGCGCAATCGCGTTCATCTGCGTGATATTGCTGCTGGCTGACATCAAATGCGCTTATGACATCGAGAATTGGTGGGCGCCGCTCTATCCCAATGGCGAAACGGTCAGGGTGGAATACGATCTCTTCCGCGCGCGCGCGCTTGGCGAGACATATCTTTATATGACAACAACCGACGATGCCGAAACAGCAAAACAATTCTACCGCGACACGCGACTGGGGACCCTCAACGCCGGCAAGACGCGCGGACTGGCTTGGTCCGAATCCTTCGTTACGCCGCTGGAACAGGCGGTTGCAGCTGCGGAACTTCATTACAATTCTCTCCTGACAGAGCTAGAGGAAGAATTAGAAGAAGAACCTAGAAGAGAGCTTGCAGCCGAAATATCAAGCTCGAAAGACTGGCTCGAAAACCTTCTTCGTCTGCTGGACGACGGCGCGCGCAGCCTAATCACAATTACAAGCGCTTGCGGCACTTAAACCCAGGACGAGGCGCAGCACAATGAAAATATCCGCCTTTCCCAAGTGCTATCTCGATGACATCGCCGGCGACCGCAGCATGTCGGTCTTCGACTGGATTGAAATGGCCAAGTCCTTGCCCGCCGCAGGGCTGGAGATGTACGAGGGCTTTTTCACCAGTCTGGACGACAGCTACATACTTGAAGTGCGCGACGCCATCGCTGACGCCGGCTTTGCCATGCCGATGCTCTGCTGCTCGCCCAATTTCACCCACCCTGATCCAGACGAGCGCAAACGCGCGGTCGAGCGCGAAGCCAAGATGATCCGCGTGACCAAGCTGCTCGGCGGCGAAGGCGCTGTCTGCCGCGTGCTCAGCGGGCAGCGCTACCCGGATGTCAGCCGCGAGCAGGGCCTGGAATGGGTGGTTGAGTGTATCGAAAAAGTGCTGCCGGTCGCGCGCGAACAGGGCATCATCCTCGGGCTGGAGAATCACTATAAAGATGGCTTTTGGCGCTACCCCGAATTCGCCCAGAAGATGGATGTCTTCCTGGAACTGCTGGATGCCATACCCGAGCGCGAATATTTCGGCGTACAATACGACCCGTCCAACGCGATTGTCGCCGGCGACGATCCTATCGCGTTGCTGCAAGCCGTCAAGCAGCGCGTGGTCAGCATGCACGCCAGCGACCGCTTCCTGTCCGAAGGCTATACGCTCGACGATTTGCGCGACAGTGACGGGACCATCGGCTATTCCCCGGCGCTGCAGCACGGCGTGACCGGCCAAGGCTTAAATGACTTTGATACGATCTTTCAAATCCTGGCCGATGTCGGCTACGACGGCTGGGTCAGCATAGAAGACGGCATGAACGGCATGGACGAAATGCGCCAGTCGCTGGAATTCCTGGGGCGCATGCGCGACAAGTATTTCTGAGTCTTGGCAAGCAACATTGTCCCCGCCGCTCGCGACATGCAAGCCATTCGGCGCCTGTGCTATACTCAGCACAGGCAAGCGCTGAACGAAGAGCATACGATGGCGATCCAACAGAAGCTGTACACCGTCGACGATGTGTGGGAACTTTCGCATCGGCCGGAGAACGACAACAAATACTTCTATCTCATTGACGGGGAGTTGTATTACGATATGCCACCAGGTGGACAACACGGAGACTTGGCCGGTGAGCTAATATTTCGGCTAAAGCTATTTGCAGTGGGGCGAGACCCGGGCAAATTCACCGTCGAGACTGCCTACTACCCGCAGGACGACCGCCTTACGGTCCTCGCGCCTGATGTCGCCTTTATCAGCAAGGCCAGAGCGCCGCAGCCCTTTCCTAAGAAATTCGTCCCGTCTATGCCCGATTTGGCAGTGGAGATTGTCTCGCCCACCGATTCGATAGCAGAAGTCCGGCGCAAAGCTCAAGTCTATCTCGACAATGGTACCGTGCTGGTCTGGATCGTCAGGCCCGCTGACAAGGGCGTCGATGTCTGCCGCGCAGGCGCAGGCGGGGGGCTGAACATTGAATTCGTCGGCCGCGACGGCAGCCTGTCCGGCGAGGATGTATTGCCCGGCTTTGAGCTAGAGTTGACGCGGCTCTTCCCCGACGACTAGGCGCGGCTCCGCACAAGCCTCACGCTTGGGACTTTGACTGCCTAAATCAAAACAACTGAAGGAACTTCCTTATGGACGCCCTTATCAAATACGGCCGCGAAGACAAGAATGTCGAGCTGCGTGATATCCCGCAACCGCCCGACCCCGCGCCTGGTCAAGTCGTCGTGGAAGTCGGCGCCGCCGGCGTCTGCGGCAGCGACTTGCATATGTGGCGCGATCATCAGAGCTGGACGATTAAGCTGCCGCTGGTATTGGGGCATGAATTCTGCGGCACGGTCGCCGCCCTCGGCGCTGATGTGAAGGGCTTCGAGCTGGGCGATCGCGTGGCGGTGGAGACCGCCGCTGAAGTCTGTGGCAGCTGCGCCTACTGTCATTCGGGCGACTACAACCAGTGCCCGCACCGCCTGGGTTACGGCGCGCTCTACGACGGCGCATTCACACAATTTGTGACCGCCCGCCAGCAAATCCTGCATCATATTCCGGCTAACGTCACTTTCGAGCAAGCCTCGCTGACCGAGCCCATCTGCGTCGCCTACAACGCCTTGGTCGAGAAAACGCCGGCTGTGCGACCGGGCGATACGGTCGTTATTCAAGGCCCCGGCCCCATCGGGATGATGGCGCTGTTTGTGGCCAAGCTGCGCGGCGCATCCGAGATCGTCATGCTGGGCACGCGCCACGATAGCAAGCGGCTGGCGGTCGCTGCTGAAATCGGCGCTACGCAGACGCTGAGCATCGACGATGCCGATCCCGTGGAACTGGTGCGGTCGCTGGGCGATGGCTACGGCGCCGACCTGGTCGTGGATTGCAGCGGCGTCAGCATCGCCCTGCAATCGGCCATGGAGATGGCGCGCCCCAACGGCACGATCACCAAGATCGGCTGGGGCCCGCAGCCGCTGGGCTTCAACCTCGATCCGCTGGTTCAGAAGGCGGTGACGCTGCAAGGCTGCTTCAGTCATTTATACGATACCTGGGAGCGGGCGCTGAACTTGCTGTCTACCGGTCAGATCGACCTCACGCCCATCATCGGCGGGGTGTATCCGCTGGCGGATTGGGAAGAAGCATTCGAACAGATGGAAGCCGGCGAGAATGTGAAGTCGGTGCTGCTGCCGTCCTAAACTATCTCGTCGGGATACCGTAGGGACGACCCATTGGGTCGCCCGCCGATGACAAGAACTCACAGACAGGAGACGAAGACAATAGACGCCAAAATCCAAATCTCAATTGATGTCATCGATTTGCAGGAAGCGCTGGACCTGGCGCGGGCCTCGGTCTTGGCCGGCGTCGACTGGCTGGAAGTCGGCACGCCATTGCTGCTGGCCGAAGGCCTGCACGCCGTGCGCGCCTTCCGCGCCGAATTCCCCGATACGCCCATCGTGGTCGACCTCAAGACCATGGACGGCGCCGGGCTGGAAGCCGAGATGATGTTCAAAGCCGGCGGCGATATGGTGGTCGTCATGGGCCAGGCGCACGACGCCAGCATCATCGAGCAGGTCAAAATGGCGCAGCGCTACGACAAGCAGGTCATGTGCGATGTCATGCTCTGCCCCGACAAGCCCGGCCGCGCGCGGCAAGCCCAAGACATGGGCGTCGACTATATCATCGTGCATACCGGTTTCGACGAGCGCAACATGATCCCCGGCCTCAGCCCGCTAGACGACTTGCAGGACGTGCTCGACGCGGTCGATATCCCGGTACAGGCCGTCGGCGGACTCAGTGTGCCCCAGGCGATTGAGACCCTGTCCCTGGGCGCCGAGATCGTCGTCTTCGGCGCGCCGCTAGTGATCAGCGGGCAAGAATTCAAGGCGGCCGACCCCAACTTCGACCGCCAGCTGCGCGAAATCGTGGCTGAGGTGCGCGGCGCGACAATCGCCTAGCGTAGCTTTCCGCCCCCAGCCGTGTTGTAAAATATAGAACTTTGTGAAAAATTGCGCATAGGCAGTTGGCGAGCCGTATATTGAGTTGTTCCGCTATCAAGCGTATACTAACACGCTTGTAATTCGCAACGACTATTCTTGAGCGCAAGAAACGATATTCTCGTTGACATGAAATCTTCGCCAGGCAGACTAGAAATCTCTGCGCCCTCTGTGGCGAAAAAATCTTTGCCCTGTTCGCTAAGGGATTTAATTCCACGATACTCACCACGCCCGGAAACGCCTGTATGTTCGTGAACGACCCCAATTTCGGCGAGATTGTCGACTTCGACCAGTTGCGGCTGTCGATCCGCCATCTTTACGACGCCCTGCTGCCCGACTTCAACATGCACAAATCGCTGCAAGTCGGCACAGACCTCTATGGCGACGATCCCAGCGCCATGATCGCGGCGGGCGCCAGCATGCTGGCCTGGATGACGATTATCGCCGCCGGTGAAGACGACATCGCCGAAGAGCTGAAAGACAGCCTCTTCACCCTGGGCTGGACCGAAGAAGAGATCGGCTCCGACTTGCTCAGCGCATCGACAGTCGCCACGCCGGCGAACGACGATCCGGCTTGCGTCGACTATCACCTCAAGGGCCGCAAGTGGCTGATCAACAATTCCTATCACGCCGATTACCACACCATCGTCGCCAAGGTGGACGCCGAATCCAGCGGACCGCGCTCGCTATCGATCTTCCTGGCGCCGCAGAGCAGCTGCAAGAATTGGCAGCGCCTGGAGACCCATGTGCTGCGCCGCATGGTGCTGACCTCCTTCGATATTGACGGGCCGGGCCGTTTGTTAGGCAAGGTCGGCCACGGCTTGCAGATCTTGCAGCGAATGGCCATGCCCAGCAAATATCAATGCGCCTATGTCGGCATCAAGCTGCTCAACGAAGCCATCCCGGCCAGCATCGAGCACTTGTCCAAGAAGCGCATCTTCAACGAAAACCCGATTAACTTCAGCAATGTCTTGCGGCAGATGTACAATCTCGTCCTGCAGGCAGCTGTGCTGAATTTCATCTATTATCGCGCGCTGGCTTTCAGCGGGGGGAACTTCCTGCAATTCCACGGCGTTATGCTCAAGTCCTGGCTGCTGCTGCGCGCCAACGAGCTGATGGGCCAGAACTTGCTGGTGGTCGGCTCCAAGGGCTTCCTGGCCGAGTCGGTCATCGGGCGCAATGTCATCGATTCATTTGTGCTGCCGGTATTCGACGGCCACTACACCATCAACACGCTGATGACAGCCAAGCACGTCAAGCGCTACCTGGGGGCGCAGCGCCGCGCTGATGTCGCCGAGCGCATGGCGACCGTGAAACACGGCATCTCGGCGGCGCGCTCAGGCGATCCCATCCGCGCCAACTCGCGCCAGCTGCGCAATCCCGACTTTTTCGATTACGCAGCCTACATCGAAGACCTCGAGCTGCCCATCGATTTGGACGCGCGCGGCTTAGTCGCCGCCATGCAAGCGCTGGCCGCCGAGCTCAACGAACGCGGCCTAACGCAGGACCCGGAGCACCGCTACAAGCTCGGCTCACTGCTGCACTGGATGGAGGCGCTGCTGGCGGCCTGCGAAATGTGGAAAGCGTCCGAGGAGCCGGAATTTCTCAACGCGATCGTGATGCAATACAACGCCTTCGTCAACCAATTCAACCAGGTCATCAGCGAGAGCGCGCTGAGCACACCCTTCCTGGAGCTCAAGCGGCAGCGGCCGCTGCGCCGCGTGGAACAGCCGCGAGCCTTTTTGCTGCGTCTGCTGCAGCTGGCTCAGCAATTCGCTGGGCAGCGTGAAGGTGTGGTGGCGCAGTAGGCAAAAGCAAGGCAACAGATTCGATTTTGAGGTGCAAACTACTTAAAGAGAGCAGAGGTGTAATATAGAGATGAATCAATCTGGACAAGAAGCTACATGCGATAAGAAATACAAATTTGAGGAAAAATTCCTAGAGCACACCGTCTGCTTTGATGACGCAGAGGCATTCATAAGAGAGATAGAAACTTTTCACGCCAAATCCGGTAAACACCATATTTACAGAGGGCAACGCTGTGATTCTTGGACGCTGTTGCCAGCCTATCTGAGATTACAAACCAACGACCTGAATATATATCATGAGATGCTCCTGGATTATATGCGGATTGGAGTATTCAATGGACTAGATTTACCATTGGACAAACCATACGAGTCACTTATTGATCCCATGAGGGAAAGACTTGTTCACTCGGAGGCAGGTCCAGTTGATAATACTCATATACAAGTTCCTCGCGCCCTAGTTGCTCATGCCCAACACCACGGCTTGCCCACCTTATTGCTAGATGCCACACGTGACCCTTTGGTAGCAAGTTTCTTCGCCGTTTGGAAAAATAAAGACAAAAATGGGGAGCCTCTCGATAATTCAGTAATATGGAGATTAAATGAGAAAGTATTATATACATACACTAACTTGCGTGTATTTACCTACCCATTAAGTGCATCATTTACACCCAACCAAAAGTCGGTATTCATGTGGGACTCTGGGGGCTATAATCGGAGCGATCACAATCAGCCTTTTGAAGAAGAATTGTTACATGTCAAAGACATAGAAGGAGCGTTCCGCAGGATTGTCTTGTGTAAGAAAGCGATTAAAGAATTGCGGGATATTCTTGAGAAACGAGGCGTCACAGATACTTCAATGTTCCCTGACTGGAGAGATATTGCCTGCGACATCATTAAAAAAACACGGCTTTGATGGAGTAAGCACTAATTGTATAGTCCCGCATTAAGGTGGTATGGGTTTTGCTGAAATCGCTCCGGGGTTTCTCGCCAGCAATCACAGATGTATTCATAGGGGCTTCGCCCCTTCAGCGCCTTCAGCCTTTTGCCATAGTTGTAGGCTTGCAAGAACAACTCCAGGTGCTGACGCAGTTCCTCATGACGTTGGTAAAAGTATCGATAGACCGTCTTCTCTTTGATACTCCGGTTCATGCGCTCGACTTGTCCGTTGGTCCAAGGATGATAAGGTTTGGTCAAGCGATGTTCAATCCCCTGCGCTTGGCATATTTTATCAAAGGCCAGCTTGCTTTTGCGCCCCGACCGCGCTTGAGGTAGTGTATCGAATTCGGTTGAAATAGAAATGACGTGAACTCCGATTCATGCTAGTTGTCCTAGCAAAGCAAAAGAACAGGAGCCACGTCATGTACACTAGGATAACGCAGCCAGGATATGGTTTCAAATCTTTCTTGTCGAAACTGAGAGCCAAACTGGCCGCGACCGCGTCTCAAATGATTGAATCTCAACTGGAGCGGGAAGTCACCGCCCGGTTGTATCGCCAAGCCTACCAAAGGCGCTCGCAGGTATCGCAGCGAAGTCAAGCGACCTGTCAACGTTGCGGCAGTCGGCAGGCTAGTGATTTTATGCGCAATGGTCGGCGTCGGCGTCAATTAGTGACGGTTTACGGGGTGTTGCCGGTCTGGCTGCCACGTGTGCGCTGTCAATGTAATGGCAGTGTCAAGATACCCTTTTCCATCCTCAAGCCCTATCAACAAATCTGGGGTGATGTCTGTGATCGCATTGGGCGCTGGGCGGATTTAGGCTTGAGTTTGCGGCAAATGCAGGCGGAAATCGGCGCGCAGTGCGGCACTCAAGTGGGCTTGCGGACTTTGAATCGGGAGGCGCAAGCGGTGCGGATGCCGCCAGCGATGACCTTGACGAGTTGCCCGCCAGTGGTCATGCTGGACGCCATTTGGCTGACCTTGCTTGAGGATAGCGGTCAGAGCAAAGTCGACAGTCGCCAACGCCAACGCCCGGTCAAAGCGCGGCGCAAAGTCTGTGTCCTGGTGGCTTTGGGACTGTATCCGCAAAGCCGGCGCTGGGGCATTGTGGGCTGGCAGTTGGCTGAGGATGAAAGTCGCCAGGCTTGGGAAAGCCTCTTATCCGACTTGGCGGCGCGACAGCTATACCGCCAACGGGGGCTGGAACACTTCATTCATGACGGCAGCAAGGGCTTGATTGCCGCGCTGAACTATCTGCATCCTCATGTACCGCATCAACGTTGCGCCTTCCACAAACTGCGCAATCTCTGGCAGAGCATTCATGTCCCCGAAGCCTGGTCAAGCGGGCAAGCCCGTCAATTCAAACAGCGCATCCTGCAACCCATTCGCGCCCTCTTTGAGGCGAAAGACAGTCGGGAAGCAACAGAATTAAGGGATGCTTTCTGTCGGACCTATGCCGAAACACAACCTGATTTAGTCGCCACTCTGCAACGAGATTGGCAGGAGACCATTGCCTTTTTCCGGGTACTGCAGCGATACCCTAAGTGGCCGCGCTCGGCTTTACGAACGACGAGCCTCTTGGAACGGGTTAATCGAATGTTGAGACGGCTTTTCCGCCCCAAAGGCGCATTTCACTCGAGGACAGGTTTAATCGCTACTGTCGCGCGTGTGCTTAACCCATATCGGCTCGTATGAATTTCAACCGAATTCGATACACTACCGCGCTTGATGGGTAAACTGAGTGCCATTGTCGGTCAAGATGGTATGAATCTTGTAGGGTACGACTTCGATCAGCCGGCGCAGGAAGGCGCAAGCGTCCTCGCGTTTAGCGCTTTGACGCAGTTCAGCGAAGACAAACTTGGATGTCCGGTCAATGGCGACAAAGAGATAGAGCTTGCCCTGGTCAGTTCTGACCTGGCAGAAGTCCAGATGAAAGTAGCCGATGGGATAGTTCTTGAAGCGCTTCTTCTTGGCCGGTTTGCTTTCCGATTCGGGCAGTCGGTTGACGCCATGCCGCTTGAAGCAGCGATGCAAGCTGGAGCGGGTCAGATGCGGTATGGTCTCTTGCAGGGCGTAGAGGCAGTCATCCAGGGGCAGCAGAGTCTTGATACGGAAGGCTAGGATGATATCTTCCTCTTGCTGGCTCAAGACGGTGGAGCGGGGATTCTTGGGACCCATCGGCCGGTCTTTGACGGAGGCGCGCTTCTTCCATTTCGCGACGGTTTTGGGGTTGATGCCGAAGCGCTTGGCCAGCTTGGCTATGCTCTCTTGACTATTTTGGATTTCTCGGCGGGTTGCCTCCGTCGTTGTGGCGCGCGGGTGTAGAACCTGTCCCATAGGGCTTCCTTTTGGCTATGTGAGATCATCCCATTATAATCTGAGACTATACAACTAATTGCTGTACTTAACCGTAATAGTATATTGTCTCCTATTTTGATATTTGCAACAAAATAGCCAATTCGATTCGCCAAGCACAAATCATAACCTCATCAGGAAAACCGCCACCTAATGGACACCGTTAAAGACTCGCAATTCGGTGACATCCTCGACTACCAGCGCCTGCGGCCGGGTTCCTCGCTCCATGAGCAACTTGACAAATAGACTGCGTAAATCAATAATCAAAGCGGCTGACAGACGAGGAGCATTCAATGGCGAGTGGTGAACAGACGCTAATTGAACGTATGGCCAGAGTCGAATCTGCCATCGAAACAGAGCGTCCGCATCTGGCGACTAAAGCTGACTTGCAGAAGCTGAAAGGCGATCTGACATTTAGAATGATTGTCATTAGCGCCGCTTTGCTGGGCCTCATCAAGATAATCCCACCCTTTCAAGTCTAATTGCTTTGATGGACACCATCCAAGACCCGCAATTCGGCGACATTCTCGACTATCAGCGCCTGCGCGATGGCATGAGCAGTGTGCTGGATCACGTCTACCCCACCTTCAATCTGATGGGCTCCATGCTGGAAGCCACGCGCCTTTTCCGCAACGATCCCAATTATATGACCGCCTGCGCCGCCAGCGGACTGGCTTATATGATGCTGGTCGCCGCCGAAGAAGAAGAACTGGCCGCCCAGCTCAAAGGCAAAATCTTCACCCTGGGCTGGACGGAAGAGCATACCGGCACCGACCTGCTGAGCATCAAGACGCGCGCCACGCCCGATCCCGCTGACCCGAAAGGCAAGCGCTACCACATCAAAGGCCAGAAGTGGCTCATCAACAACTCCTATCACGCCGATTATCACTCGGTCATCGCCAAGGTCGACCCCGACGCCAGCGGCCCCCGCTCGCTTTCGATCTTCGCTGTGCCGCACAGCAGCACCAAAAACTGGCAGCGGCTGGATACGCACGTGCTGCGCAGCATGGTGCTGACAAAATTCGACATTGACGGACCGGGCCTGCTGATCGGCCAAGCCGGGCGCGGCCTGGAAATCTTGCAGCGGATGGCGCTGCCGTCGAAATATCATTGCTCGTACATGGGCGTGAAGATGGTGGACGACTCGCTGCCCGCCGCTATCGAGCATCTATCGAGCAAGAATATATTCGGCAGCAATCCCATTCAGTTCAGCAACGTCTTCCGCCAACTCTACAACCTGGCGCAGCAAGCGGCGCTGATCAACTTCACTTTCTTCCGCGCGCTGGCATTCAGCGACAGCCCCTTCCTGCAATTCCACGGCATCATGCTCAAGTCCTGGCTGCTGCTGAAATGCAATGAAGTCTTGTCGCAGAATCTGTTGGTCACCGGCTCCAAAGGTTTTCTCAAGGAATCCAATATCGGCGGCAACGCCATTGATTCCTTCGTCTTTCCCGTCTTTGACGGCCACTACACCCTCAATACCTTGCTGACCTACAAGCATATGCAGCGCTACCTCAGCGCGACGGCGCAAGGCGATATCGAGCAGCGCATCGGCATCCTCAGCCGCAACGCCTATGTGCCGCTGGAAGGCAAGCAGATCCTCAATAACAGCCGCGAGACGCGCCGCCCGCCCTTCTTTGATTATGCCGATTACATCGCCCGCTGCGCCCTGCCGATCGACCTGGACGCCGGCCTCTTAGTCAAGTCGAGCGCGAGCATCATGGACGCCATTCAAAAGCGCGACGCCGCCAACGAGCCGGAGTACCGCTACAAGGTCGGCATGCTCGCGCACAACCTCGAGGCGCTGCTTTCGGCGGTCGAGCTGTGGAAAGTCACCGCCAACGACCATTATATTAACGCCATCATTATGCAGTACAACGAGGTTGGCAAATTGATCAACCGCATCATCAGCGAAGGCGCGCTGGCTGTCGATTTCATCCCGCCGCTGCGACAGCTTCCCCTGCCACAGCCGGCTGATCCGCGCGAATTCCTGCTGGGCCTGCTGGATGTCAAAGGGCAGATTCGCGGCGAGTGAACAATCGGTCGCCCCAAGTTGTCTTGGATTTGCTCCGTGAAAGTGTCCCAATGACCGACCTCATCAAGCTCATATCCGACCTGGTCGCCATTGACTCGGTCAATCCCGATCTCGTGCCCGGCGGCGCCGGCGAAGGGCGCATGGCCGATTACATCGCCGGCTGGGGGCGCGCCAACGCCTTGGAAGTCCACGTCCAGGAGGCCGGGCCCGGCCGCCCCAACGTCATCTTGATCGCGCGCGGCAGTGGCGGCGGCCGCTCGCTGATGCTCAACGCGCACACCGATACGGTCGGCGTCGAAGGCATGGACTCGCCCTTCACGCCCGCCATACGCGAGGGGCACGTTTATGGCCGCGGCGCTTATGACATGAAGAGCGGGTTAGCCGCTTGTATGCTGGCGCTCAAGGCGGCGCGCGACATGGAGTTGGCCGGTGACGTCATGCTCAGCGCGGTGGTCGATGAGGAGTACGGCAGCATTGGCACGGAGGCGCTGCTGGCTGAGTGGCGGCGCTGGCCCGCTGATGCCGTGCTCATCGCCGAGCCGACCGAATTGGCCATCAGCATCGCCCATCGCGGCTTCGTCTGGCTGGAGATTGAGACCTTTGGCGTGGCGGCGCATGGTTCGCGCCCGCATCTGGGCGTCGACGCTATCGTCAAGATGGGCCAGGTGCTGGTCGCCCTGGACGCGCATGACCGCCAAATGCGCGCGGCGCCCACTCATGATTTGCTGCACAGCGGCTCGCTGCATGCCTCGACCATCAGCGGCGGCGAGGAAATCTCCATGTACCCCGCGCACTGCAAGCTGCTGGTCGAGCGGCGCACGCTGCCCGGCGAGACAGCTGAGAGCGTCGCAGCCGAAGCGCAGGTCATCCTCGATGAGATCGCGGCGGCCGACCCCGACTTCAAGGCGCAGGCCCGCGCCACCTTCGCCCGTAGCGCCTACAGCATTGAGGCGGCGCACCCGCTCGTGCAGCAGCTCAAGCGCGCAGCCGAATCACGAATCGGCGCGGCTGTAGCGCTGATCGGCAGCAGTTGGTGGATGGACTCGGCGCTGTTCGGCGAGAAGGGCGTGCCGACTGTCGTGCTGGGACCAGCCGGGGCAGGCGCCCATGCCCGCGAGGAGTGGGTCGACCTGGCGTCGGTGGAGCAATGCCGGGCGATCTATACCGATCTCATCGCCGCGTTTTGCCGCTAAGCGCCTCAGACATTGAAGCGAAACAAGATCACATCGCCGTCTTGCACGATGTAATCGCGGCCCTCGACTTGCAGCAGCCCGGCCGCCTTGATGGCATTGCGATCTTGATGCTGCTCAAAGACCGCGAAGGGGATGACCTCGGCGCGGATGAAGCCCCGCTCCATATCGGTGTGCACCACGCCGGCCGCTTGCGGCGCCGTCCAGCCGCGGCGAATGGTCCAGGCGCGCGTTTCCGTCTCGTTGAACGTAAAATAGCTGATCAACCCCAGCAGGCGATAACTTTCGCGGATCAGCAATTCCAGGCTGCTCTCGCGCAAGCCGTAGACGCTGAGATACTCCTCGCGTTCCTCATCGCTCAGGCCGGCCATCTCCTGCTCCAGCCCGGCGCAGACGGCGATCAGCTGCGCGGATTCGTCGGCGGCGATCTGCTGGGCGGATTCCAGGTAGGCGTTGCCGGCGCTTAAGCCCTCCTCGCCGATATTGGCCACATAAATGAGCGGCTTGGCGGTCAGAAAGCGCATCTCGAAATCGAGCGCGACGAAGTCAGGATTTGCGCGCTCGGCGAAGTTCCGCAGCGGCTCGCCCTGCGCCAGGAAAGCTTCGACTTGCCGCGCCATTTCCAACTGCGGCTGCAATTTGCTGTCGCCTTTGACCTCTCGCTCCAGCTTTTCCAGCCGGCGCTCCAACTGCTGCAGGTCAGCCAGGGCCAGCTCGGTATTGATGACGGCGATGTCATCAGCCGGCTGCGGCCGGGCGTTGACATGCACGACATTCTCGTCATCAAAGCAGCGCACCACATGGGCGATGGCGTCCACATGGCGGATGCGTCCCAGGAACTGATTGCCCAGGCCCTCGCCTTTGTGCGCCCCCTTGACCAGCCCGGCGACATCGACGAAATCGACGCGGGTCTGGATCGCCTCAGGCACGCCGACCCAGCCCTGCAAGCGCGCAAGCCGGTCATCTGGCAGCGGCACGACCGCGTGGTTGGCCTCGATGGTGCTGAAGGGATAGTTGGCGGAAACCGCGCTCTGCTCGCGCGTCAAGGCGTTGAACAGTGTGCTCTTGCCGACATTGGGCAAGCCGACGATGCCAATACTCAAACTCATGGGCTACCTCGCTGCGTCGCTCGTTTCTGGCGCTCTCACTCTATTATCCGATTTTACGACATAAGTATCGACCGATCCGCCGGCTTTTGGGAGAGCCGACCTATGGATAATTTCCAGACTACATCAGAAGGAATGAGACGGGTTATGCTGAATCGCTGCGCGCAGCAGTTGGGAGGCTTTCGCCTTATGCGCATCGGTGGCAAAGTTTTCAATACTTCGCCAATGCCGAGCGACCGCGGCGGCGGACGACGGTTTGCGCGCGCCATTGATTTACGCCGCTGGTCAATCCGCCTCAATCAACGATACTGTGTGTGGCGGCGGCGATACCGCGCGCTTATTAAGCGACTTGAGAGCCGCCTTTGAGTCTTTTCAAATTGAAGCTTGAGTTGGAGCAGACATGCTATATCCGAAGGACTATCCCATCAGCGTGCAGTACGACTTCGCCAGCGGCAAATTCGACCCGGTGAAAATTCGCGACGACCGCAACCTTAGCGATCTACAGATGATGTTTCACGATAAATCAGTCGTGCAAAGCACTCTGGCTGAGGCCGATCCGCTGATTTACGAGATTTGGCTCCATCCCTTCTTAACCAGCAAGAGCGACATGGCGCTGGGTGTGACGCGCTTGCTGCCCGGCAAGATCGGCGATGAATATTACATGACCAAGGGGCATATCCACGAGCGCGATGACCAGCCGGAAATCTACTTTTGCACGCAGGGCGAGGGCTATCTGCTGCTGCAAACTATCGACGGCGAATTCCGTGCCGAGCGGTGGACAGCCGGCACGATCTCGCATATTCCGCCGATGTGGGCGCACCGCGCAGTCAACACCGGCGCCGATATGCTCGTCTTCGTCGCGTCCTATCACCTGAGCGCCGGGCACGATTACGCCCCCATCATCAATAAGGGTTTCCGCAAGCTGCTGCTGGAACGCGAGGGCCAGCCGACCTTTGTGGAAAGCCCACGCTGGACCTAGTCGCGGCGTGGCCGACCCGCCTTAACGCTTCAAGTTGCTTACAGCAAGCTCGACAGCAATCCGCCATCGACGCGATAGTAGCCGCCGGTCATGAACGAGGCCTCATCACTTGCCAGGAAAAGCACCAGTTTGGCCACCTCTTCCGGCCGGCCAACGCGACCGACGGGATGCATTTCGCCCCAATCTTCGATCATCCTCGCCGGATTGTCGGGGCCGAAGAGGTCCGCCGCCATATCCAGCATGGGCGTGTGAATGGAACCGGGCGCGATGCAATTGCAGCGGATATTCTCTCTGGCGTGGTCCAGGGCGACCGTTGTGGTGAAGCTGGTGACAGCGCCCTTGGAAGCCGCGTAAGCCGCGACCGTCTGCTGGGACGCCGTCGCCTGCACAGACGAGGTGTTGACGATGGCGCCGCCGCCGCGCTTGCGCATCTCGGGGATGCTGTATTTGCAGGTGAGGAAGGTCGCGCGCAAGTTGATGTTGATCTGGTAATCCCAGTCTTCGACCGGCTGATCCACCACAGTGCCGTAGCGCACGACGCCGGCGTTATTGTGCAGCACGTCGATGCCGCCGAATGCGGCGACCGTCTCCGCCACCACGCGCTTGACGTAGGCTTCTTCCGCGATGTCGCCCTCGATGAATAAAGCGCGCCCGCCGGCCTTCTCAATCAGTTGCCGCGATTCGTCCCCAGCAGCCGGGTCAATATCAGCAATCGTCACCGCCGCGCCTTCAGCCGCGAAAGCCAGCGCGCAGGCGCGTCCAATGCCCTTGCCCGCTCCGGTTACGATGGCGACTTTGCCTTCAAATCGTTTAGCCATATTCTCCACCTGATCTACTTGCTGATGCCTCAGAATAATTGCCTAGCTTTAACACGGTGTCCGTCATGATCTACTTCCGCGGTCTTCATGAATCTATGCAGCAACTCGCGCGGGCTCCCATTTCGCCGCCGCCCTACCTGGTATGCACTGTGCCATCGGTGTCAATCTTGCGTACGCCACAGTCCGATTCATAGAATACGGCTTTCATTTCGATTGCTTTTGACTCGCCCGGCTGCAGCGTCAAATGTGTGCCCGTCTTCTCCATCACCGCCGTCAAGCCTTGCCCGGGTATGGACGACGCCGGCTCTATCGCCATGACGTAGGAACACTTGTAAAAGGGGAATCCCGGCGAGGCCTTGAGCTCCTGCCAGAACCAGGCATAGGGAAATACGCTTTCGTCCCAAGCCAACCCGATGCCCAGACCCATTTCCCGGTTGGTGATAGCATACCAGCCCGACTCAAAATCTTGGAAATAGGCTAATATGTCGCGCGCTTCGTCCGGACCCGGCACTTTGGACATATCAACAACGCCCGCCAGCGGCCACTGATACGCCTGGCTGAGCGTCAGCGGATTGGCGAAGCCGGCGTAGCGATCATCGGCGGCGAAGCGGGACGCGCCCACATCAATGACACAGTGCTCGCTCAAGAAGGGCGCGCCGTAAGCCGGGTGATGGCTCCACATACAATCCATCGCTTCGCCGGCGTGGTTGGTGATACTCTCGCGAATATGCAAAATCGGGCAGCCCGATTCGACGCGCAGCCAGCGCTCGATGGTATATGGACTGCGCGACAGCCGCGCCTGCATTTTCACTTCCAGCGCGCTGTCCGCCTGGCTGACGATTTCGTAATCCCAAGCCGTCATCGAGGCTTCGCCGTGGAAGCCCAGTGCCGCCCCCTTGTACATATTCTCATCGCCGCCATTGGGGAAAATCACTTGCCAGCCGCCGGCGTAAGCTTCCAGCCAGGCCGTGGCCGAGTCAAAGGCGGAGTCGAAGCCGCGCGCCTGCTCTTTGATGCCCCAGGGCGACTTCCACAGCACGTCAACCTTCTTGGCTTTGTGCTCCAGCGCGTATATGTCAGCGCCTTTGTCCAGCAAGACGACTGTAGCCAGCAGGTCATTCTCGATTTTCAAGGCGGACAAGCTCTTGCCCAGTACAATTTCTGTCGCTTTACAATTCATGCGCTTCTCTTCTTTGCCCCCTCTCTTCTGAAACCGTGGATTTCGGTAGCCGCGGCCCATTGATACTTTGCGTGAGCCCGTCAGCCATTTTCGCTGCCGCCGAGCGGCTTAGCTTTTTCTGAGGATAGAAATGCGGTCGTGGAAGCTGTGCATAAAGACCGCCGATGGCATAAATGTTGCGGCCGAATTCGGTCTGCGTCAACAGGGCCGGCGACCTAGCCCAGCTTCATTTGCCCCCGCCTGTATCCAAGGTGTGATTGTGTGGACGGCTTTGCGGCAACCGGAAGAATACAGCGCGCACAATTGCCGCGAGAATCATACAACTATGACAGGTCTCGCGGGCAATGTCAAAAGCTTGCGCGGCGGGTAGTGTATCGAATTCGGTTGAAATAGAAATGACGTGAACTCCGATTCATGCTAGTTGTCCTAGCAAAGCAAAAGAACAGGAGCCACGTCATGTACACTAGGATAACGCAGCCAGGATATGGTTTCAAATCTTTTTTGGCGGGCCTGAGAGCCAAACTGGCCGCGACCGCGTCTCAAATGATTGAATCTCAACTGGAGCGGGAAGTCACCGCCCGGTTGTATCGCCAAGCCTACCAAAGGCGCTCGCAGGTATCGCGTCAAAGTCAAGCGACCTGTCAAGTCTGCGGCAGTCAGCAGGCTAGTGATTTTGTGCGCAATGGACGGCGTCGGCGTCAATTAGTGACGGATTATGGGGTGTTGCAGGTCTGGCTGCCGCGTGTGCGCTGTCAATGTAATGGCAGTGTCAAGATACCCTTTTCCATCCTCAAGCCCTATCAACAAATTTGGGATGATGTCTGTGATCGCATTGGGCGCTGGGCGGATTTAGGCTTGAGTTTGCGGCAAATGCAGGCGGAAATCGGCGAGCAGTGTGGCACTCAAATGGGCTTGCGGACTTTGAATCGGGAGGCGCAAGCGGTGCGGATGCCGCCAGCGATGCCCTTGACCAGTTGCCCGCCAGTGGTCATGCTGGACGCCATTTGGCTGACCTTGCTCGAGGATACCGGTCAGAGCAAAGTCGACAGTCGCCAACGCCAACGCTCGGTCAAAGCGCGGCGCAAAGTCTGTGTCCTGGTGGCTTTGGGACTGTATCCGCAAAACCGGCGCTGGGGCATTGTGGGCTGGCAGTTGGCTGAGGATGAAAGTCGCCAGGCTTGGGAAGGCCTCTTATCCGACTTGGCGGCGCGCAAGCTATATCGCCAACGGGGGCTGGAACACTTCATTCATGACGGCAGCAAGGGCTTGATTGCCGCGCTGAACTATCTGCACCCTCATGTACCACATCAACGTTGCGCCTTCCACAAGCTGCGCAATCTCTGGCAGAGCATTCAAGTCCCCGATGCCTTGCCCAGCGGACAAGCCCGTCAATTCAAACAGCGCATCCTGCAACCCATTCGCGCCATCTTTGAGGCGAAAGACAGTCGAGAAGCAACAGAATTAAGGGATGCTTTCTGTCGGACTTATGCCGAAACACAATCTGATTTAGTCGCCACGCTGCAACGAGATTGGCAGGAGACCATTGCCTTTTTCCGGGTACTGCAGCGATACCCTAAGTGGCCGCGCTCGGCTTTACGAACGACCAGCCTCTTGGAACGGGTCAATCGAATGTTGAGACGGCTTTTCCGCCCCAAAGGCGCATTTCACTCGAGGACAGGTTTAATCGCTACTGTCGCGCGTGTGCTTAACCCATATCGGCTCGTATGAATTTCAACCGAATTCGATACACTACCGCGCGGCGCGCCGTCAAGCTCGCCTTAACTTGTTGAAGGCGATTCCTTTGTGGCGTATACTAGGCTCAGTCGCTTGACCGCGAAACCGAGCGGGTATTGTGACTTCAGCTGAGTGAACAAGGGCTTTGGAAAAGGATAAAAAATGTTAAGTCCGCAACAGATTGATGATTATTACGAGAATGGTTATCTGGCCGTCGACGGATTACTTGATTACGACCTGGATATCGCGCCGGTAATCGCCGAGTATCAGCAGTTGCTCGACAAATTGTGCGCGCAATGGGTGGCCGACGGGCGCTTGCCGGAAGCCTATAGCCACCTGCCCTTTGAGCGGCGGCTGGTCGAAGTTTACAAGGCGGGCCTGGATTACGCGCAAGCCATCGACATCGCCCTGCCCAACGCCAAGGTCTACGCAGACACGCCGATTAACGTGGGGCCGGCCGTCTTTGACCTGCTAAGAAGCCCGCGTATGCTGTCGGCGGTCGAGTCGCTGATCGGCGGCGAGATCTATTCCAATCCCATCCAGCACGCGCGCATCAAAGCGCCCAAGAAATACGTTGAAGAGCAGGACAAATACAACTCGCTGCTCGATAAAACGCTGTGGCACCAGGATATAGGCGTCGGCTTGGAAGAGGCGGACGATACGCAGCTGGTGACAGCCTGGGTGGCGGTGACCGAGGCCACGGTCGAAAACGGCTGCTTGCAAGTCGTCCCCAAGAGCCACCGCGAGGGCCTCGCCCTGCATTGCACACCGGGGCAACTCAGCATACCGGAACAGCTGATCGAGCTCGAAGAAGCCATACCGGCGCCACTAAAGCCGGGCGGCGTGCTCTTCTTCCACCCCCTGTGCAAACACGCCTCGCTGGAAAATCATAGCGATGAATTCCGCTGGAGCTTTGATCTGCGCTACAATCCCATCGGCCAGCCAACCGGCCGCCCGCACTTTCCCGGCTTCGTCGCGCAGAGCCGCCTGAATCCCGATACGGTGCTGGACGATTGGCGCGAATGGGCGCAGCTGTGGCTCGACGCCCGCGACCGCCTGGCTGAACTTGACGCAGTCAAGGTCAACCGCTGGGATGACGATGACCCGATGTGCGCCTAAAAGCAGTACGAGCGCTTTCGCGTCAAGACTGACATCGGACGCGTCGAGCGAAATAACACACAAAGTCGAATTGTAGGCGTGTCGCCCGAAAATGCACGATTATTACAACGGGCGATTCACAAAATCGATCCTACAACGTCCTATTTTATGTTGCATAACTTTGTTGGAATTGCCGGGGAAAAGCCTGCTATTCGTAAGCCATCAACCTGTCTCTAGCTCCGAACATAAACTTTGTGTCCTTTGCGCCTTTGTGGTGAAAAACCTCAGCCGAAGCCTGCGTCCTCTGCTCACAGCGCAATCGCTAGCGGGCTGACCTCCCGCGAACTACAATTGGCGCGATACGCAACAGAAGGGTGCTGAATCCAATGTTTCATATGGTATGCCTGACCTGCGGGCAAACTTGCGGCGATGTCAGCCTGGTGGCCTGCCCGCGCGATGGCGGCGTCCTGGACCTACGCTACGATTCTGAGGCCTTCCCGCTGCAGCCGCACTTGCCCGGCATGTGGCGTTACGCCGCCCGCCTGCCATTGACCGACCCCAAACATATCGTCAGCCTGGGCGAAGGCGACACGCCCATGGTGCAGTCCTCGCAATTGGGCGCGGACATCGATTTGCCGCAGCTCTACTTCAAGAACGAAGGACTCAACCCGACCGGCTCCTACAAAGACCGCATCGCATCGGTCGGCATCACTTACCTGCGGCAGCTGGGGCGGAGCGCCTGGGCCGCCACCTCGTCGGGAAATGCCGGCGCCTCCCTGGCCGCCTATGGCGCGCGCGCTGGGGTCGAAGGTTACCTGTTCACGCTGGAAAGCGCGCCGCGGGCCAAGATCGCCCAGATTATGTCCTACGGTCCGCAAGTGATGTCGGTCAAGCGGCTGGGTTATGAACCGGCGGCCGAGATAGCGACTTGGGCTAATATCGCCGCCTTGTGCGACGCCAACGACTGGCTCATGCTAATCACCGCGCGCAGCAACAGTCCGCAGGCAATGGAAGGCGCCAAAACCATCGCTTATGAAATCTGCCAGCAGCTAGACGGCGAGGCGCCCGATGTCGTCTATGTGCCCGTCGGCGGAGGCGGTTTGATAAGCTGCATCTGGAAAGGCTTCAAAGAGTGGCATGCCGCCGGGCGCATTGCGCGTCTGCCGCGGATGGTGGCGGTGCAGCCGCTTGGCTGCGACCCGATAACGCAAGCCTGGCAAGCGGGAAGCCCGGTCGAGCCAATCGAAAACTGCAGCGGCGCCGTATCCGGCATCAGCTTGACATCGCCGCCGGATGGCGACCTGGTTCTGCAAGATCTGCGCGAGTCGGACGGCTGGGCGCTGTCAATAGCCGATGAGGACACCTACCGGGCGCAATCAGCACTGGCCAGCCGCGAAGGGCTGTTTGTAGAGCCGGCGGCGGCTGTCGTCTGGGCGGCGGCCCGGGCCGATCGGCTAAGCGGGCGGCTGCATGGCAATGAGACTGTCGTCGGCCTGCTCACCGGCATCGGCTTCAAAGACAGCAAGGCAGTGCAAAGAATGAGCGCCGAGGAGCCGCTTCCGCTGATCGAAGCCGACGACATTCTTGCTATAGGGACTTGATAATGTCGCCAGTTGGTCGGGCCGGCGCGCGGCGCATCGCCATCGGCGGCATTCTGCACGAAACCCACACCTTTATGGAGCGCGCGACAAGCCTGGCCGATTTCGCGGCGCAATCGCTGCATTACGGAGCCGACATGCTCAGCGGCATGCGCGGCACACGCAGCGGCATCGGCGGCATGATCGAGCGCGCGACCGAAATGGGCTGGCAATTGCTGCCGACCCTGTACGCCACGGCCATGCCCGGCGGCACGGTCACCGCGGCAGCCTACGATGAACTCCTGAACCAGCTAAGCGACCGGCTGGAGCAGTCTCTACCGGTCGATGGACTGCTCCTGGCGCTGCACGGGGCGATGGTCGCCGAGGGCCAGCTGGACGCCGAGAGCGATATCGTGACGCGGGCGCGCGCGCTTGTGGGCGAGGCAACGCCGATCGTCGTCCTGCTGGATATGCACGGCAATATCAGCCCGCGCCTGGTCGAACTCGCGGATGTGCTGCTGGCCTACGACACCAACCCGCATATTGACGCTTACGCCCGGGGCGTGGAAGCGGCGGCGATCATGGCGCGCTTGCTGCGCCGGGAACTCCGGCCGACAGCGGCATACGCCCGCCCGGCCCTGCTCTTGCCGGCGCAAAGCACAGGCACGGCCCTCCCTCCGCTGGCGCCGGTGCATAACCGCGCCGCCGAGATGGAAACGCTGGACGAGGTCGTCTGCATCGCGGTGATGGCCGGCTTCGCCTATGCCGACACGCCCTTCATCGGACCCAGCATCATCGTGACCACCGACGGGCAGCTGGAGCTGGCCGCCGCCTGCGCCGACGAATTGAGCGCGCTCCTGTATGAGCAGCGCAGCGCAGCCACATCCAGCTTCCTCGCGCCGGACGAGGCCGTAAGGCTAGCCGCCAGCCGCGAAGAGGGCCCGGTTATCCTGGTCGATTCGGCCGACAATATTGGCGGCGGCACATCGGGCGACGGTACCGATGCGCTGGTCGCCATGCTCGCCCACGATGTCGACGAAGGCGCAATCGTGCTGGCGGATGCTGAAGCGGTCGATATCTGCTGGCGCGCGGGCATAGCAGCGGAGGTCACACTCGATGTCGGCGGCAAAGTCGACCGCTGGCATGGGCCGCCGGTGACCGTCACTGGCACGGCGCGCGCTTTGTCGGACGGCGTATTCGAGTGTGAAGTTCCCGACTATCACTTCGCTTCGTTTTACGGCAGCGCCGTCCACATGGGCCGGTCGGTTTGGCTGCGCGTCGCCGGCGTCAACATCCTGCTCACCGAGCGCAAGACGCCGCCCCTGGATCTGGCCCAACTGCGTCACATCGGCATCGTGTCGGAGTCGCAGCGCATGATCGTCGTGAAGTCCGCCGTCGCCTACCGCGCCGCTTACATGCCCATCGCCGCCGAAGCCATTGAGATGGATAGCGCCGGCTTGTGCAGCGCGAACCTCGCTCGCTTTCCCTATCGTCATCTACAGCGCCCGGTCTATCCGCTGGACTGACGCGAGACAGCGCCAAATTGAGCTTGCCCTATCCGGTTGCCCGCGTTATAGCAGCCTCAGTCCATCAATTCTTGTATAACCCGATTGGTGGTCGACAGACGATCCGACAGCGCGCAGGTAATAAACATGTGCAATGCCGAAGCCGTGCGCGGGTCCGAGGCTTCCATTTGCTGCAGCGCCTCCAGGCTCAAGCGCTGCAAGACGCCGGGCTCGGTAACGACAATTGAAGCTGTGCGAGCTTTCTTGAGGTAAAAACCCACCTCGCCAATCACCGTTCCGGCGGTCATACTGCGCAAACGCAGGACTTCAGGCCCGTCTCCCTGCAGCAGGACATCCACGCGGCCGGATTCGATGAAGTACATGGCGTCCGATTCGTCGCCTTGGCGGACCACCACATCCCCCGCCTTGGCCTCGACCCGTTCCAGATATCTTTGCAGGGCGCTCGCATCGCGACTGTCGATCATCGCATGCTGCGAAAGTTGCTCTTCGACCGTGACTTGACGCTGCGTATGCAAGTCTGCGCCCGCCAGCAGCGCGTTCTCACACCATTCCAGCGCATGATCGAGATCGTCGAAAAACTGAGGCCCGCCGGAAATGCGCCCCACAATGCCGCCATCTGCCAAAAGCGGCTGCAAATGCGGCAAGACGCTGGAGAACAGCAACTCGATTCCATACCTGTCAACCAATTGCTTCAGCTTTCTAAAGTCGTTGATCGTCGACACATCAAAGCCGCTAACAGCTTTGAAATCGAGGACAATATACCTGAATTGAATGTCCGCCTCAGCGGAAACGACGCGCTTGACATGTTCGTAGAATCGATAGGCTGTGCCGAAAAACAGATAGCCCTGCAAGCGAAAGATCAAGATCTTCTCGCCCTCTTGCTGCAGGAACTGATTTTCGGCAAAGGAACGATCGAGATTGCTGCCATGCACATCAGCCGACAACTCGTGTTTGATCACATTCATCCGGCTGTATTCCAGGACGAAGAACGACATCGCCAGCACCAGCCCCAGGCCGATGCCGGTTAGCAGCCCAAACAGCGCGGTAGCGAGCGCTATGACTACCACAATAACGTAGTCCTGTCTTGGCAGCTTGAACCAGCTTTCCAGCAGCCACTCTTTCATGAATTGCAGACCAAAATACATCAGCAATCCGGCCGGCAGAAAGCGCGGGATCAGCGAAAACAGCGCGCTGCCGAACATGAGCGTCAGCCAGAACATCAGCGCGAGAATGATGCCCACTAATCGTCCGTAGACCCCCATCAGTTCTACCAGCGCGGTCGAGGCCGGGCCGTGATAACCTATGACGCCGCCGCCGGCCAAGCTGGAGGCGATGTTCGCCGCGCCGTTGACCGTGCATTCACGGTTGAAGTCCAGCTCACGGCTGCTGACCAGCTCCTGCGCGCTGGCTCTGAAAAATACGTTTAGCGTACAGACGATTATCAAGGTCAGGATGCCGCCCGCGCTCGCGCCGATCATGGCAAGATCAATCCGAGCGATAGCAGCCAGATCAAGCGAGGGCCAGACGATCGACTCCGGCACTTTGGGCAGGAACCAGCCGGCTTCCGCCACGGCGTCTACGTCCCCTACGACAAGGTGCGCCCAGGCATAGAACAATACAACGGACACGACAATGATGATCGGCATGATCATCACGTTTCTCATGCGCTCCTGCAGCACGAGCACGCAGACCGCAAAAATCAGCGCTGGCAGCCAGCGCGCGAAGACATCGCCTGTCAATAGAATGGTCAATGTCTCCGCCGAGACGCGAAGATCAACCACAAAGGCGAAACCAGCGTCGAAGATCAGCCAACCCAAACCCGCCAGGAAACCGCCGACAATGGGATAGGGGATGTATCGCACCACGTCCCCGGCGCGCGTGATGCCTAGCAGCATAATGAAGCCCCCGGTAAGGACCGACGAAAGCACGATTATCCAGTACACCATCGGAAACAGCGCCTCAGGCGACATATCGGCCGGCGCCGCCGCAACCGCGCTGCTGGCGATAAAGCCTTGGATGACCGCTGTCGGGCTCTGCGGGATGACAATCGTCGCATGGTCGGAACTCGCCAAGGAAGTGACCACAAGCATGACGATTTGGCTGACCAGGGTGATGCCCAGGCCGGCGGCGAAGTATTCCGCCATTTTGCCGTGGAAAATCAATTTGGCGTAGGAAGGCACGGCGCTCGCAATCAGCAGCCAAATAATAGCGCTCGTGAATACGCTCCTCAATAGCGACGAAGGCCGCAGCGCGATTCTGATTGCCTCGCGGAAGCCTAAATCGGGAGAGGCAAAGGGCGAAACGTCTTGCATGGCGCCTCCTCGACTCCTACCGGAGCGGCGATGCAACGGCGATAAAATTATCTTACCACAGGTCCAATTTCAGCCGCCCTGTCGCCCGCGGCGCTAGTGATATAATCTATCCCAATGGACTACCTACACTATCCGAATTGACGATATGACTGAGATTCCAACTTTCGAACGCATTGATCAGGGCCTGATTGAGCGCCTGCGCGAAATCGGCACAGCCAACATCGCCGGGACGCTGGCGAAAAAAGGCATCCGCAATCCGCACATGGCAGGCTTGACGCCTTTTAATCCGGGAAAGTCAGTCGCCGGCCAGGCGGTCACGCTGCAATTCATGCCCAAGCGCGAAGACCTGCACTGGGGCGATGAATACGCTGCCTCGCCCGAGCGTGAACTGCATCGCAAAGCCATCATTGCTTGCGAGCCGGGTGATATCGTGGTGGTCGACGCGCGCGGCAGCCTGTCCAGCGGCGTCTTCGGCGAGATGATGCTGACATCTTTTAAGGCGCGCGGCGGCCAGGGCGTGGTCATCGACGGCTGCATCCGCGACTTTCCCGAAGTGCAGCAGATCGACCTCGGCTTGTGGTTGCGCGGCGTGACGCCCAATTTCCATACGCAGACGGATATTTTCCCGCACGCAGTCAACGCGCCCATCGCCTGCGCCGGCGTCTTCGTGGTACCCGGCGATGTGATCGTGGCCGATGACGATGGCGCGGTCGTTGTGCCCATCGCGCTGGCCGCTGAAATCGCCCAGCTTGCGACCGAGAAAGCCGCCTGGGAAGTCTTCTCGCGCATGAAACTGGAGGAAGGCGAGCCACTGGAGAAATACTATCCCCTAAACGCCGAGGCGCAGGAGGAATACGAGACCTGGCTGCGCGAGCAGTCATAGACGTATGTCCGAAGCGGCGCTGGCGCTGAGCCTGTTCTTTCATATCGGGGCGACTGTCGTTTGGATCGGCGGCATCCTGCTGGTGACCTTCCTGGTCGTTCCCGAGATCAACCGCGCCCTGGCGGACCAGCCCGCCCTGTATCAATTGCTGCGCCGCCTGCGCAAACGCTTCACGCCCCTGGGCAACCTGTCGCTGGCTGTGCTCATCGTCACCGGTCTGCTGCAGATGTCGACCGACCCCAATTACGAAGGCTTGCTCAGTTTCAGCAATCGCTGGAGCCAAGTGCTGCTGCTCAAGCACTTGCTGCTCATCGTCATGGCGGCGGCTGGCCTGTTGCTTCAAATTGCCGTGGCGCCGGCGCTGGAGCGGACCAGCTTGCTGCTGGAGCGGGGCCAGGGCGATGCCAGTGAATGGAGTCGCCTGCGGTTGCGGGAGCGGCGTCTAACCGTCGTGATCGCAATTCTCGCTATTTTAATTTTGGCGGCCAGCGCCTGGCTGACGGCCATCTGAACACGCTCGACAGCCTTTCATCTTGGAAAACCTGTCAAACAATCTGAATGGACGCCAGAGGAATGATTTTGCCAAAATAATCGAAACGCTGTAGGGGCGAGCCTTGGCTCGCCCACTCTTGAATTGACTTCCATTCAATTTTCGCATGACTAGGTTCTGTTGACATTCTATCGTAACCATATGAGTGTACCGACAAGGTGCAGAAAACCAAGATAAGATGAATCGAGTTTCTCGAATCGAGAAAAGACACGGCGAAAATGTTTGATTTTGTTGATGAAACATTCCACCAGATGCCGCTCGCGATAGAGCCATCTATCGTATTCTCGCTGAAAGGCAAAGCCTTCCACCAACTCCCTGGCCTGATTGATGTCGTGAGCCTGACCAGGACTCAAGCAGAAACGCAAGGGATTGCCCAAAGCATCAACCGCGGCATGTATCTTGCTGCTGAAACCCCCGCGACTGCGACCCAAGGCTTGCTCCTCACTTTTTTTGGGCGCCGGCGGCACAGGGGTGAGCACGTACAATCGTGCTGTCGATTATCCCATTTTCCATATCCGGGTCATCGGCAAAGGCTGCCATCATCCGTTCCCAAACGCCATTCTCGCACCAGCCGGCAAAGCGTTTGTAAACCGAATTCCATTTGCCGTATTCGCTTGGGAGCAAACGCCACTGCGCGCCGCTGCGACATATCCATATCACCGCTTCAACGAACAGGCGGCAATTGGCCTCGTTACCCAAATAAACATTTGGGTCTTGCTTCAGGAAATCCCGAATTTTCGTCCACTGTTCGTCAGCTAGTCTTATGCTTGTCATAAGACTATTTTACACATTTATGAAAATGCCAATGCTAAATATCAACAGAACCTAGCTTAGAACGACCGAGAAACATTGAGGGCATAGAGATAGTGACATCGTATCGACCTCTTCCCTATTTCTACCGCCATGATAAGGTGGGCGCCGTCGCCGCTGCCAAACTATCTAATCGGCTTTTCTCAGTGTTCTCTATTCTCTCGGTGTACTCGGTGGTAAAAGCAATTTGAAGCGATTGCTCTGGCGCACACCCCGCTCCGGGTGCTATCGCAGGCGTTATCTGTTATAAAGGAAGGTGAGGCCAAGTAGAGATTAGGTCGATTATGCTCAAGACCAAAGCGCCACCCGCAGCTATCGCCGAGCCACGCGACATTAAGACTTTCACGCTGGAAGACCGTTATACCGCCGAAGACGGCCGGGTCATCATGAGTGGCATTCAAGCGCTGGCGCGACTGCCGCTGGACCAGCACCGAGCGGATCTAGTGCGCGGACTGCATACCGCCGGCTTGATCACCGGTTATCGCGGCTCGCCCATCGGCGCGCTGGACTTTGTGCTGGAAAGCATCCCGCATCTGCTGGAGGAGCATCATATCCGCTTCATCCCGGCCGTGAACGAAGACTTGGCCGCTACCGCCATCATGGGCAGCCAAACAGTCAATCTGCTGCCTGACCCGAAGTTCGACGGCGTCTGCGGCATCTGGTACGGCAAGGGGCCTGGCGTCGATCGCAGCGGCGATGCCTTCAAACATGCCAACCTGGCCGGCGTCGGCCAGTATGGCGGCGTGCTGGCGCTGGCCGGCGATGACCCCTCATGCAAGTCCTCGACCATTCCGTCGCACTCCGAGGTCGCGCTCTACGATGCGCTGATGCCCATCCTGTATCCGGGCAGCGCGCAGGAAATTCTCGATATGGGATTGCTCGGTTTCGGCTTGTCGCGCTTCAGCGGGCTTTGGGTCGGCTTCAAAATCGTCACCGATGTCGCCGATGAATACAGCAGCGTCGAAGTCGGCGCGGGGCGAGTCAAGATCAGCGAGCCGGATTTTCGGCTGAACGGGCAGCCCTGGCGCCCAAGGCAGAATACCGCCCTGCTCTCCCCTTACAGCTTGCAGCAGGAAAAAGAAATCCACGATGAGCGGCTTGACGCGGCCCTGGCCTTCGCGCGCGCCAATCGCATCAACGAGATTGCCGTCCCGACTGAAGACGCCTGGCTGGGCATTATCGCGGCCGGCAAGACCTGGTACGACTTGCGCGGGGCGCTCAACGACATCGGCCTGGACGACGAAGCGCTGCAACGCGCCGGCATCCGCCTGCTCAAGCTGGGCATGATCTACCCGCTGGAGCGCGAAATCTTAAGCGAATTCGCCGCCGGCCTGGACGAAATCCTCGTGATTGAAGAGAAGCGCGCTTTCATCGAAATCTTCTGCAAGGAAGCGCTCTACGGCAGCGCGCATACTCCGCTAATCGTCGGCAAGAAAGACGAGACGGGGGCCAAGCTGGTCAAAGCCGACAACGAGCTGGATGCCGACGAGATCACGCTGGTGCTGGCGCGGCGGCTGAGCGGGCGGGCAGACGCGCCCTTGCTGGAGCGCCGCCTGCGCGCCATCAATCGCCCGCCCGATTTGGGCGCGATTCCCATCGCCGCGCGCTCGCCCTATTTCTGCTCCGGCTGCCCCCATAACCGCTCCACCAAAGTGCCCGACGGTTCGATGGCCGGGGCGGGCATCGGCTGCCACACCCTGGCGATTATGATGGATCGCAATACCGCCGGCGTCACGCAGATGGGCGGTGAAGGCGCCAATTGGGTCGGCGCGGAGGCCTTCACCCATATCGATCACATTTTCCAGAATATCGGCGACGGCACCTTCGCCCATAGCGGCTCGCTGTCAGTGCGTCAGGCGGTCGCCGCCGGAACGAAAGTGACTTACAAGATTCTCTACAATTCGGCCGTGGCCATGACCGGCGGGCAGGCGGCCGATGGCTTGATGCCCGTGCCGGAGATGACCCACTTGCTCTACGCCGAAGGGGTGAAGAAGACCATCGTCATCTCGGACGATCCGGCCAAGTTCGCGCCGGATGCCCACTGGGCGCCGGGCGCCGAAGTCTGGGAGCGCGACCGCATGGAAGAAGCGCAGCTGCTCCTGCGCGATACGCCCGGTGTGACCGCCTTGATCTACGACCAGGAATGCGCGGCCAACTTGCGGCGCAAGCGGCGGCGCGGCCTGGCGGCCGACCCCACGCTGCGCATCGTCATCAACGAGGCGGTCTGCGAAGGCTGCGGCGATTGCGGCGCCGTATCCAATTGCTTGAGCGTACAGCCTGTTGAGACCGAGTTCGGCCGCAAAACCCAGATTCATCAATCGTCTTGCAACAAGGACTACAGCTGCCTCGAGGGCAACTGCCCGGCATTCATGAGCGTTATCCCATCCGAGCTGCCACAGCAGCAAGCCAAGCCGAGCTACCGCGTCGAGCAGGCGATTGCGGCGCCGCGGCAACGAGTAAACGGCACGGCGAACATCCTGATGATGGGCATCGGCGGCACGGGTGTGGTCACGGCGAATCAGGTGCTGGGCACAGCCGCGGCGCTGGATGGCTTTCACGTCCGTTCGTTGGACCAAACCGGGCTCAGCCAGAAAGGCGGGCCCGTCGTCTCCAACCTCAAGATTACTGCGGAGCCTATCGACATCGCGCCCAAAATCGGCGCCAGCGCGACCGATGCCTTCCTCGTCTTTGACGTGCTGACAGCCACCGCGAGCAAGAATCTGGCGCGCGCCAATCCACAGCGCAGCGTCGCCATCGTCAGCACCAGCAAAGTGCCGACCGGCGCTATGGTGCGCGATACCACCGTCGAATATCCCCAAGCCGATCATCTGCTGGAGATAATCAACCGGGCGACCAGAGCCGGAGACAATGTCTTTTTCGACGCGCTGGGACTGGCGGAGACGCTCTTTGGCGACCACATGATGGCCAATTTCATCGTCATCGGCGCCGCCTACCAAGCCGGTAGCCTGCCCATGTCCGCCGACGCCATCGAGCGGGCCATCGAATTGAACGGCGTCAAGGTCGAAGACAATCAGCACGCCTTTCGCGCAGGCAGATTGGCCGTGGCCGACCGCGACTGGCTGGCGGGGCTGGATGTCAAGCGCGTCGGCGAGGTAGAGCCGCAGGTCGAGCGCTCGGCAGCAGCGCAAGCCTTGATTGACTCGTTGCCGGCCGAGGGCGAATTGAAGCGGCTGATCGAAGTTCGCGTGCCGGAATTGATCGCCTATCAAAACCAGGAGTATGCGCGCCGATACGTCGACGATGTCCAACGCGTATACGCCGCGGAGCAGGCGGCCTGCCCCGGCCAGACCGACTTGAGCCAGGCCGTCGCTCGCTACCTCTTCAAGCTGATGGCTTACAAAGACGAATACGAAGTCGCGCGGCTCAGCCTGAAGCCGGAAGCCCGCGAGGCGCTCAGCGCGCAATTTGGGGCGCGGGCGCGCGTCCAGTATCACTTGCAGCCGCCGCTGCTCAAAGCGCTGGGCTTGAAACGCAAGCTACAGGTCGGCCGCTGGTTTGATGTCGTCTATCGCGCTCTGCGGCAAATGCGCTTCTTGCGCGGGACGGCCTTTGACCCCTTCGGCTACGATCGCGTGCGGCGCGTCGAGCGCGAGCTCATCGCGCAGTACCGCCGGCTGGTCTTCAGCGCGATTGAGGACCTGAGCGCGGACAACTACGCGCGGGCTGTAGAACTGGCGCAACTGCCGGATATGATCCGCGGCTACGACGAGGTCAAGCTGGGTAATGTGGAGCGGTTTTGGGAGAGAGTGCGGGGGCTGGGGTTTTCGTAGTTTGGCGATTAGCTCGGGCTGTCATCAGTCTTCAAAAAGCCTGTCCGTCTCTTAGGCACTTGCAAGTGATCCATAATATCGGCGAGCATCTGGCTGTTTTCCGCGATTGCGCGGCGATTCGCCAATACCTCGTCGCGGAGATCTTCTATCGCTTTGCGGTTCCCCTCTATCGCCTGCGCGTTCCCCTCTATCGCCTGCGCGTTCGCCTCAATCGCCCGCGCGTTGGCGGCCACTTGATCGAACAGGCTCTGCAAAACATCGCCTGTCCCGTTCATGCGGTCCATCAGTTGATCTTGTGTGCCGCGCATGGTTTGGTATTCTCTCTCTATCCGCTCAAGCCGTATGTCGTCCGTCAACATCTCTCTAGCTCCTGCTTGTCTGTGCAGCGTCGATTATATCACAGGCTCCGCGATTGACCGGTGCGCGAGATCAAAGATTGCCATGCGCCTGAATTTTCTTCCTCCCCGGGTCATCAAGCTCGCGATAAAATTTCCGCAAGGCGGATAGCACTGCCTGGCGTATAATCAAGTACAGTACAGCCAGCGGAATAAGCAAGAAAATCAGGTATATGACGACGAGTAAGAGTTCTGGGCCTCCCAAACTGGGCACAATTCACCTCCGCAAGCTAACTTCAGTTTCGAGATAGTAACATAACTTGTGATTCTAAGCAGTCAATCGCTCTGGCGATGCTAATAGTGCATTCGCTCCAGTCCGCTCCATCTGTACCCCACCATCCTTTCACGTTACCATTGCGCTAATATCTATTACTGCATAAGCAAGGACAACTCAAAATGAGCGAGAAAATCGGATTCATCGGGCTGGGCATCATGGGCCGCGGCATGGTCGACAATCTTATGAAAGCCGGCTTTGAACTGACAGTCTGGAACCGCACCGCGGCGCGCATGGCGCCCTTCGTGGCCAGGGGCGCAGCGGCCGCCGATTCACCGCGCGCGGTAGCCGAGAACTGCGATATCATCATCATCTGCGTCAGCGACACGCCCGATGTCGAAGCCGTGATTCTAGGCAATGAGGGCGTCATCCACGGCGCCTCCGCCGGCGACCTGGTCATCGACATGAGCACGATCAATCCGGTCAACACGGTCGAGATGGCTGAGAAGCTCAAGGCCAAGGGCGTGGCCATGCTGGACGCGCCTATCAGCGGCGGCAGCGAGGGCGCGGCCAATGGCACGCTCAGCATCATGATCGGCGGGGGCGAGGCCGATGTGCAGCGCGCGACGCCCTGCTTTGAAGCGATGGGCAGCACCATCACGCATGTCGGCGAGAGCGGCGCGGGCCAGACGGTCAAGCTGTCGAATCAGATTCTCTGCGTCGTGAATATGCTGGCGGCCAGCGAAGCGCTGCTATTCGCGCAGGCGGGCGGCGTCGACCTGGACAAGATGCTGCAAGCGGTGACCGGCGGCGCGGCCGGCAGTTGGATGTTGGCCAACCGCGGGCCACAGGTCATCAACGATTACTGGGAACCGGGTTTCTCCATCGATTTGCAGCAGAAGGATCTGCGCCTGGTGCTGGGCGCGGCCGATGAAATGGGCATCCCGGTGATCGCCACCGCGCTCTGCTTCAATCTCTATCGCACGCTGCAAGCGCAGGGCATGGGCGGCGATGGCAATCACAGCATTATCAAGGCGCTGGAAGCAATGGCGGGCATCAAGGCGCGCTTGTAGAAGCCAGCGCGAAAACGCCGGGCGAATGTGTTATGCTTAGGTTTTATAGCTTTGAAAGATGGTACATCAAATGGCAGAGCGATTAGCGGAATATCTGGTAAGCGCCGACCACTATTTGGCTTGGGAAAGTCAACAGTCCCATAAGTATGAACTGATCGACAACAGGATCTATCCCATGACCGGCGCCAGCCTCTCGCACAACTATGTCAATGTAAAGTTGGCCGTCGCGCTAGACAGATGTCTATCGGAAAAGGGATGCGTAGTTTACACTAGTGACATGCGTGTGCAAGTCGAGGAAGAAGGGACGTATACTTATCCCGACCTGGTGGTCTTGTGCAGCGAGCCTAGACTTCGCCCCTACGCCGAACAAGATACGCTGCTAAATCCAACTCTGCTCTTCGAGATTTTGTCGCCGTCTACTGAGCTTATCGACCGCAACCAGAAGATGGAACAGTACCTTCAGATCACATCGCTCAATGGATACTACCTCGTCGCGCAAGACAAACCGCTAATTGAAAGTCACACGCGATCTGGCGACAATTGGCTCCGTAGCGAGGCAGCCGGGCTAGATTCCAACCTGGTTATCCCGGCGCTCGACTGCGAGATTCCGCTCAGCGACATCTATAGTCGCGTCCAATTCGAGGACAGCTGACGCGCAACGTTTTCTTAGACCGCTACGCCGCCGGCCCGCGCCCTGCTCCGCCGCAAAACCGCGATTCTCCCGCAAGATATCAATTGTAAATCGCCTGTCAGCGGGGCATAATTCGGGGCTGTTGAAATCGACTGGTTGCGAGAGGAATACGATGAGCGCATTGCGTGTGACCATTTGGCACGAATACAGACACGAAAAACGCGACGAGCAGGTGGCGTCCGTTTATCCCGAGGGCATCCACGGCGCGCTGGCGCAGGGGTTGGCCCCTTACGGCTTCGATATCAAGACCGCTACGCTGGACGAGCCAGAGCACGGGCTGACGCAAGAAGTCCTGGACAACACCGATGTGCTCGCCTGGTGGGGCCACATGGCGCATCACGAAGTCAGCGACGAAATCGTCGACCGCGTCCAGGAGCGCGTACTGAATGGCATGGGTTTGATCGTGCTGCATTCGGGGCATTTGTCGAAGATTTTCCGCCGCCTGATGGGCACCGGCTGCATGTTGAAATGGCGCGAAGCTGACGAGAAAGAGCGAATCTGGGTGGTTGATCCCTCGCACCCGATCTGCGATGGCCTGCCGGAATATATCGAATTGGAAGAAGCCGAGATGTATGGCGAGCACTTTGACATCCCGCCGCCGGACACTTTGGTCTTCATCAGCTGGTTCGAAGGCGGCGAGGTCTTCCGCAGCGGCTGCTGCTACCAGCGCGGGCAGGGCAAGATCTTCTACTTCCGCCCCGGGCACGAGACCTACCCCATCTATCATATGCCCATCATCCACCAGGTGATCGCCAACGGCATCAATTGGGCCAAGCCGGTCACCAACCCGCCTATGGTGCGCGGCAATATCCCGGAGTTCATGTCGTAGGGGCAGCTCCGCAAGTTTCCCGCTGACGATGAATCTGAAGGGCTTGTCCGGTACTGTCACGCTGCCGCCGCTCGCTCGGCTTAGGCGAAGTTTCGACATCTTTGCCACCGAGTACACCGAGTTAGATTGAGAACACAGAGGAAAGGCATCATGCTTAGTCCAAAGACAGCATCGGTGAACGTGCGGACCATCCTTGACTTGACCTGCCTCCACGTCTCCCGGAATCTCTCTCTGTGCCCTCACATTTACTCTGTGCCCTCGGTGGTAAAAGTGTCGTGAATCCGTAAAAGCGCGGCGACCGCTCCGCCAAAACGTACCGTCATCGGTTTTTGAGTAGCGGACAAGCCTTGTACCCGTGCTAAGTGTAAAAGGGATGTCCAATGCAAACGCTAAAAGTTGGCATCATCGGAACCGGCAATATCGCGCCGGCTTATATCCGCGGCTGCGCGCCATTCGATGTGATCGAGCTCACTGCCTGCGCGGACATCCTGACCGACCGCGCCCGGGCTTTCGCCGCTGAGCACGGCCTCGCCGCCTATAGCGTGGACGACCTGTTGGCCCGCGACGATATCGACATCGTCATCAACTTAACCATCCCGCTCGCGCATGCCCAGGTCTCGCTGCAGATCATCGAAGCCGGCAAGCATGTATATTGCGAAAAGCCCTTGGCCGTCGACCGCGACGACGGCTCGCGAGTCGTCAGCGCGGCCCAGGCGGCCGGACTGCGCATCGGCTGCGCTCCTGATACCTTCCTGGGCGGCGGCGGCCAGACCGCGCGCAAAGTCATCGACGATGGCCTGATCGGCAAACCGGTGGCGGCCACGGCTTTCTGGCTGAGCCGCGGCCACGAGCGCTGGCACCCCAACGCCGGCTTCTACTATCTCAAGGGCGGCGGACCTCACTTCGATATGGGACCTTACTATTTGACCGCCCTCGTCAATCTGATGGGACCAGTGGCGCGAGTGTCCAGCGCGGCGCAGCGAACCTTCTCCGAGCGAGTCGCCACCAGCGAAGCGCTGATGGGACAGGTCTTGCCGGTCGAGGTCAACACCCATGTCGCCGGCACGCTCGAATTTGAGAGCGGCGCCATCGCCACGGTCATCTTGAGTTTCGATGTCTGGGGCAATCACCTGCCCGAAATCGAGATTCACGGTGAAAGCGGGTCGCTAAGCGTACCAGATCCCAATCGCTTCGATGGCGACGTACGGCTGCTCAAGGGCGGAACCAGCGACTGGACAGATATGCCGCTGACGCATTCCACCAATATCGGGCGCGGGGCCGGCGTAGCTGATATGGCTTATGCGATCCAGTCGGGGCGGCCGCATCGCGCCAGCGGCGATCTCGCTTTCCACGTGCTCGACATCGTGCAGGCGCTGGATGAATCGGCGGAGCAAGGGCGGCATATCGATATCAAAAGCACGCTTGATCAGCCTGCTGCGCTGCCTGCCGGCTTGGCTGACGGCCTGCTGGATGAATAGACAATTCGCCAGTAACAATGATTTCTATAGGAGCGAGCCGCTGGCAAGTCAGGACCTGGCTCATACAAGACAACGAACTCGAAATAGTGAGAAATTGCAGGGGTGACCAACTTGGTCGCCCACCGTAGAGATAGTATGCGTTTTCGGGCGACTTGATAAGTCGCCCCTACAGATTTCGACATGATTGAAAATGGAAATTAGCATGTTCATCAAGTAGGAGTGCCAATGCAAACCCTAAATGTTGGAATCATCGGCGTCGGCAATATCGCGCCGGCTTATATCCGCGGCTGCGCGCCATTTGACGTGATCAAGATCGTCGCCTGCGCCGATATCCTGGCTGACCGCGCCCAAGCCTTCGCCGCCGAGCACGGCATCGCCGCTTATAGCGTGGACGACCTGCTGGCGCGCGCTGATATCGACATCGTGGTCAACCTGACCATCCCGGCGGCGCACGCCGAGATCTCACTCAAAATCATCGAAGCGGGCAAACACGCCTATAGCGAAAAGCCGCTGGCGATCAACCGCGCGGATGGCGAAAGCGTCCTTCGGGCCGCGGCGGCGGCGGGCTTGCGTCTGGGCTGCGCGCCGGATACCTTCCTCGGCGGCGGCCTGCAGACCGCGCGGAAAGCCATCGACGACGGCGTCATCGGCAAGCCGGTGGCCGCGACCGCTTTCTTCATGGCGCACGGCCCGGAAAGTTGGCATCCCAACCCGGGCATCTTCTACCTGGAGGGCGCCGGACCGCTATTCGACATGGGGCCCTATTATTTGACCGCCCTGGTCAATTTGATGGGGCCGGTAGCGCGGGTCGCCGCCTCGGCGCGCAGGACTTTCCCGGAACGCATCGCCACCAGCGAGGCGCTGATGGGCCAAGTCCTGCCGGTCGAAGTCAACACGCATATCGCCGGCACGCTGGAATTCGCAAGCGGCGCCATCGCCAGCGTCATCACCAGCTTCGATGTCTGGGGGCATCATCTGCCCTGGATCGAAGTCCACGGCGAGGACGGCTCGCTCAGCGTACCGGATCCCAATCACTTTGACGGCGACGTGCGCGTGGTCCAGGGCGGCGCGCGTGATTGGGCCGATGTCGCGAAGGAGCACTCCACCGCGATCGGTCGCGGCGCCGGCGTGGCCGATATGGCCTACGCCATCCAGTCCGGGCGACCGCATCGCGCCAGCGGCGACCTCGCTTTCCATGTGCTGGATATCATGCTGTCGCTGGAAGAAGCGGCGGCGCTGGGCCGGCATGTCGCGATTGAGAGCAGGCTCGATCAGCCGGCGGCGCTGCCAGCCGGGCTGCCCGACGGCGAGCTGGACGCGTGACACAGCTTTTTTCACCACAAAGCACACAAAGTCTATGAGAAGCGGTCGTGAAGCTGACGTCGGACTGGGCGCTGCGCGGGCAGCGGCCGGAGTTGCTGGTGCCGTTTGGGTATGGTCGCTTCTAGGTTTATTCACTTGCGTTAGGATTTACGAATTCAAATGCGCCGATGTCGCAGTCGGCACCTTGAGGCCGCGTGGTACCGACCACATCAGTGTCTGGACAGAAGAGCGCATCAGCAGCGTCAACTGCGGGGCTATCCGCTAGCAGTAGGATGTCAGGAGGAGAAACTCTCTCTTGCTGCAATGGATCAAGAAGCATGGGATCTACCTTTGGTAGCCTGGTGCAACCGTTACCTGTTATATTTGCTACATTAGTATCAATCGTTCCTGCGCAATCATAAGAGCCTTTATTGTTGGCAATTATACTGTTTCGAAGCCGAACAGTAGAGTTTGAATCAGAAACAACATATAGTCCGCTGCCTTTAACGCCTGTATTGTAGGCGATGGTCACATGCGTTAGAGTTGCCTCGCTCCCATCAACACTGATGCCGCCACCTTCCTCAGAATTATTGTGCGTCAGGCTGCTGTTCGCAATTACAATTTCGCTTTTGTATACGCTTATCGCACCACCACCATGGACTCCGGCCTCGTTTCGATAGAAGCGACTGCCACTTACATATACGTTGCTCTGTTTCCACAGGTATATCGCACCTCCCGTATACTTTGCCGAATTTCTCACGAATCGGCTATCAGAGACATTAAGGGCGCCTTTGCCGCTGTTGAATATCGCACCACCGCCCCATTCGCTCGTGTTACTGTCAAAGCTGCTTTCTGTGATTGTGCCTTGACCCTCGTTATAAACTGCGCCACCCTGATCGTCAGCCGTGTTGCGACTGATCTTGCTTCCGGAGATAAATAGCTTTCCCACACCGGAGTTATAAATCCCGCCACCTTTTCCATCCACTGAGTTGTCGATAATACTGCTGTCGATGATTTTAACTAGGCCATAGTTCAGTATTGCTCCGCCACATGACGTGCTAGAGGCGATTATTTGATTCCCGTCTGAATCTAGCCGACGACAGTCGTCCGCCCTCCCATCAAGCATTGTCAGGTCGTCAATGACCAGTTCACCATCGTATCCAATATTAAATACTCGATACTGGGTAGCACCGCTGATTCTGAATCCATTTCCATTAATGTCTATGGCGGACTTTATCCAGGGCAACTCTGCACGAAGAGGAATGTCCGCTGTAAGCAATATCGTATCCGCTCCATTCCCCGCAGGGCATCCGCCGACTGCGGCATCGGTATTGGCGGCAGTGATAGCGTCCGCCATGGAACAAGAATCAGTTAGCTCGATGTCGGCAGCTTGAATTGTCGGGACTACGAGCATAAAAATCGCAGCAGCAACTATTATGAACGAGGTAAATGATTTTTTCATAATGGCCATCTCTGTAGGTTAATTTAGCGATTCTATGACTGGATTAGCAAATGCACAAGGACATCAAAGCTTGGCGCTTGCAACTCACGGATTGGGAATACGTATTCCATAATGTTAATCGTCTGATGCGGACGTGACGTATGGGAGCTATAATGCCAAACTATCGAATTAATGACAGACAGAAGTGCATAATTCGTACCTTCTCAAAAGTACTACGCGACAAGCCTGACAAGGACAAGATTGGCTGGTCCTATAATACTATGCAATCCGATGACGATGACAATCGTTTCGATCTAGCTGTACAGATCAACATTGGGATTTCCGCTGTCGATAAGATTCAGGACATATATAAGTCCGATTTGAAGCTATTCACTCAGATCGGACTGATCACTCCGATCCCTGGCCGGAAAGCGTTTAGCGTCAACGCCCGAATGGTTCATAGCTTAGCAGGAAAATCGCGCTAATGCTTGTTGTGTTCGAGACCAAACGCACTGTCTGATCTAGGCACTCGAATTCTACCCGCATCAAAACTTCAGCTGCCAGACGGGGCCGGCCGGGTCGCGCCCGCGCAGGAAATGCATCACGCATTGGCGCGCCCGGCTCTCCTGCCGAAGGGGCGAGGATTGCGCTATAATTGACATCTATAAGAGATTGTCGCGAGGCAAGCATGGCGATACAGGAGCGGCTTTACACAGTTGACGACGTCTGGCGGCTTGCGCAGCTGCCCGAAAATGAACTCAAGCATTATTATCTCATTGATGGGGAGCTGTTCTGGGATATGGCGCCGGGATACAGACATGGACGACTTGCAGGACACATCTTCCGCTTTCTTTTGAACTACGCCGAAGAACATGACTTGGGCGAAGGCACTGTCGAATCCGCCTATTACCCCGCCGATGATCGCCAGACGCTGCTTGCGCCCGATGTCGCCTTCATCAGGAAGCAAGTGGCGCCGGCAGACTCTCACGAGAAGTTCGTGCCCCGAATGCCGGATTTAGCAGTCGAAATCTCATCCCCAAGCAACACGCTGGCCGAACTGAGACGCAAGGCCGCGGTCTACCTGGAAAACGGAACCGAAGTGGTGTGGCTCGTTTTGCCAGCGCGGGCGGGCGTCGAGGTGTGGCGCGCGGACGCCGAAGGACAGCCAGTCAGCGAGTTTGTCGCGCAAAGCGGCAGCCTAACCGGCGAACCGGTTTTGCCCGGTTTCACGCTGGACTTGCAGCGCCTTTTCCCAAGCTAAAACTTCGGCTGCCAGACGGGGCCGGCCGGGTCGCATCCGCGCAGGAAATGGAGAACGCATTGGCGCGCCCGGCTCTCCTGCCGAAGGGGCAAGGATTGCGCTATAATTGTCCTTAATTAGAGACTGTCGTGAGGCAACCATGGCGATTCAGGAGCGACTATACACGGTTGACGATGTCTGGCGGCTTGCCCAGCAGCCGGAAAACGACGGAAAGAACTGTTATCTCATTAACGGGGAGTTGTTTTGGGAAATGGCACCGGGATACAGGCATGGGCGACTCGAAATTCTCATCGGACATTACTTGTTGATCTACGCCGAAGAACATGATTTGGGCGAAGTCACCGGCGAGGTCGGCTATTATCCCGCCGATGATCGCCAGACGCTGCTTGCGCCCGATGTCGCCTTTCTGCGAAAGCAGGCTGCGCCGCCTGACACGCATGAGAAGTTTGTCCCCCGCATGCCGGACTTGGCAGTCGAAATATCATCCCCGAGCAACACACTTGCTGAACTGCGGCGCAAGGCCGCGGTCTACCTGGCAAACGGAACCGAACTGGTGTGGCTCGTTTTGCCGGAGCGGGCGGGCGTCGAGGTTTGGCGCGCGGACGCCGAAAGACAGCCAGTCAGCGAGTTTGTCGCGCAAAGCGGCAGCCTAACCGGCGAACCGGTTTTGCCCGGTTTCAAGCTGGATTTGCAGCGCCTCTTCCCCAGCTAAAACTTCGGCTGCCAGACGGGGCCGGCCGGGTCGCGCCCGACCAGGAAATCGAAGTCGCAGCCCTGCGGCGCCTGGTTGACGCTGCGCAGGTAGAGTTGGCCGTAACCGCGCGAGTAGGCCGGCGGCGGCGGCGACCACTCGGCCCGGCGCTGCGCCAGCTCCGCCTCGGAGACCTGCAGCTGCAAACGCCGCTCGGCCACATTCAGCTCGATCTCATCGCCATCTCGCACCAACGCCAACGGCCCGCCCAGCGCGGCTTCCGGCGCGACATGCAGCACAATGGTTCCGTATGACGTGCCGCTCATGCGAGCGTCTGAGATGCGCACCATATCGCGTACCCCCGCTTCCAGCAGCTTCTGCGGGATGGGCAGGTTGCCGATTTCGGGCATGCCAGGGCCGCCGATGGGCCCGGCGTTCTGCAGCACCAGCACATGATCGGGCGTGACATCCAGCGCGGGATCGTTGAGGCGCGCCGCCACATCAGCGGCGTCTTTGAAGACCAGCGCCGGGCCGCGATGATTGCAGAGAGCGGGCGTGGCGGCGGCGTGTTTGATGACCGCGCCATCGGGGGCCAGGTTGCCGCGCAGGATGCTCAAGCCGCCTTCCGGCTGCAGCGGGTCGTCCAGCGAACGGATGATGTCGCTATTGCTGATTTCGGCGTCAGCGACATTCTCGGCCATGGTGCGGCCGGTCACTGTCAGCGCGTCGCCATGCAGCAGGGGCAGCAGCTGCTTCAGCACGGCCGGGATGCCACCGGCGTAGAAGAGGTCCTCCATCTGGTATTCGCCGGTCGGGCGCATATTGGCGATCAGCGGCGTGCGGCGGCTGATCTCGTCAAAGCGCGAGAGCGGCAGGTCGACGCCCACGCGGCCGGCGATGGCGGGCAGGTGCACGATGGCGTTGGTGCTGCCGCCGACCGCGTTCAGCAGCGTGATGGCATTGTCAAACGCATCGGCGGTCAGAATCTGCGAGGGGCGGATATCGGCCTCAACCAAGCGGACGATCTGCCGCCCGGCGGCCTGCGCCAATTGCAGGCGGCGCGAGTCAGACGCCGGCGTGGCGCCATTGCCCGGCAGCGCCATGCCCAGCGCTTCCATCAGCGAGTTCATGGTGGAAGCCGTGCCCATGACCATACAGTGGCCGGCGCTGCGCACCAGGTTCTTCTCGACGCCCTGGTAGGTCTCGGCGCTGATCGTGCCCGCTTGGTACTCGGCCGAGTAACGCCGGCAATCGGTGCAGGCGCCCAGAATCTCGCCCTGGAAGTGGCCGTTGAGCATGGGACCGCCGCTGACCATGATGGTCGGCAGGTCAGCGCTGGCGGCGCCCATCAGCGCGGCGGGCGTAGTCTTGTCGCAGTTGGTCAGCAGCACGACGCCGCTGAGCGGGTTGCCGCGGATCATCTCCTCGGTGTCCATGGCGGCCAGGTTGCGGCAGAGCATGGAGGTGGGGCTGAGGTAGACTTCGCCCAGCGAAATGGTGGGGAATTCGAGCGGGAAGCCGCCAGCTTGCAACACGCCGCGTTTGACCGCTTCGCTGACCGCGCGCAGGTGGCTGTTGCAGTGGTTGAGCTCGCTGTAGGTGTTGCAGATGCCGATGAGCGGGCGGGTCATGTCGTCGCTGTCGAAGCCCATGGAGGCGGTGAAGGCGCGGCGGATGAGCCCGCTGACGCCCTCGGCGCTGAAGAAATCTTGGCTGCGTTTGGCGGTTTGGGACATGGGGGTTGCCTTTTCTGTTTTCACCACAAAGGCACGAAGGTCACGAAGATAAGCTATTTCTAACATTGTCGGCTATACACCGTTGCTCTTCAAGAAACGGCTTCATAGACGTATCAAATCTACGCTGTTGTTCCTCCCAAAAAGCGCCGGATCTACGTTGCTGTTCTTCAAAAAATGGCTTCATCACATCGCCGCTAATTCTATGTTCGCCAATAACGGACTTCATCGCATCGGCTAGAGCAGGCTGGGGGAAAATAATCGACTTCATCGCATCGGCAAAAGCAGGCTTGGGGCTAATACTGGATTTCACCAAATCGGCTAGAGCAGGCTGCGGAGCAATAACGGATTTCACCACATTGGCTAGAGCAGGCTGTGGTTCAATAAAGGGAACCAAAAGTCTACGGTGCTGCCCTAAAACAGGCTGAATACTGTCGGCAAAAACACCGATGCTATTCAGTGGGCCTTGCAAACTCTCCATCCTGTCATTGAGTGCATTGATGCCCGCCAGCGAGTCTTGTACTTCTCTAATGCTCCTGCCGATAGAAGCAGCTTTTGAAACGGAATCAAGCAAGCCCTTGCTTCTTACTCCCGTCGCAACTCTTGCCAGTGATTCGAACGTGTGATTGTAGCTTTCACTGAACGAAGTGATTGTTGAAATTGAATCAAGCAAGCCATTACTGCTCACGCCGGCTGCAATTCCCGCCAGAGCATTAAGCGAGTGCATGTATTCGTTAGAAATTCCCATGCCTGCTGAAAAGGCAGATAATTTTCCAGTTGCCGCGATTTTGCCATAATCTGGCAGTTGCGTTGGTGTAAGCCGATGAAAATAGTCGCCCGCAGCGGCTACATGACGTTGCCACCTCAAATATTTGTCCGCGTACCACGTGAATTGCTCAGATGTGTATAGGTAGAAGTCTACACCAGCCTGATCGCGTAACTCCTGCACAAGCTCGTGACGAGGACCTCTGAGTTCGCCGTTAGACTTATAAAACCAGTCTTCACCACTGCTGTCATCAGTAACCATGATGACCGGACGTTTCATTTTGTCTTCATACGCGAATTCAATTATCTGCTTCCAAGCAACCAAATCCCCGTAGCAATCTGGCTCACTTTTTCGGTTATCGTCTTTGAATCCTGGAGGGATCCTGTTGTCATAGCGAAATCTCCCTTCAATATAGATGTTGTCTAACCGTGACTGTGGAAATGAGTCTCCAATCTTGCCATCTATGAGTCGCGCTATCCGATCATCAATATCATCCTTGAAAAGACTGCTCATATGTTCTTTTGAATGAGTTAGCAAACTTGAAATTATTTCCTGGAAAAACTCATCAATTCCTGGAATAAACTGTGCAATCATTAAACCGTTTCTGCTATTCAATTGAAAAAGCTTGTTTTTTGTCTTGTCCCGGAATCTTTGGAATTCGCCCCTAGCGGTCCTGTATTCTTCTCCTATCTCACCACGTATCTCAGGCAGATGCTTGCAGTATTCATCGTAACACTGATGGGGAATCCAGATTTTACTACTCAGCTCTTTCAATATTTCCAAGAGTTCTGCGCTCTTGTCCGGAGCAAAGCGGTACAGGCTAAGCAGTACATTTGCATCAAGAACGATAATAGCGGTGTACCAAGCATCATACAGAGCCATGAAGTGTGCCTTGCGCGTACTATCTAAATCACAACTCCACGATCATACACGCTGAGCATAAGAAAATCGTAAGAGGAACGGGCGGATTTGCTACCCCCTTGCCACAATCGCAATCTCGTCATCAGTCAACCCATACAGCCGATATACAAGCACGTAAATCTCACGATCCACCGCCTCGATCCGAGGATCGGGGACGGTCGTCATGGCTAAAACTATTCGATTTGCAGCAATTCAATGAGCGTCTGCCCTCACCCGCCCAGCGCGGCAAACGCATCCCGCCGAGCCTGCGCAGCCGCCAGCTGTTCAGCCTGCAGCTTCCGCGCCAAGCCCGCCATATCCGCCGCCAGCGGCATCAGGTCGATGCGGTTGGCGGCGTTGATCTGCCCGACCCACTCGGTCCGCAGAGCATTGATGCCGTGCAGCGCCCCGGCGATGGCCCCGCCCATGCCGGCGATGGAGTCGTTGTCGCGGCCGTAGTTGGTGCCGCCCATGATCGTGCCCTCGAAGTCGCCGCCGGTGACGACCAGGAAGCCGAGGGCGATGGGCACTTCTTCGATGCTGTGCGAGCGGCTGGGCGTCCAGTCGTTGCTGCCATTGCCGCGCTGCGACTTGGCGTCATCGGGCGAGGTGTCGTATTCGCGCATGACATCACGTAGGGGAGCGATAGCTGCGCGCCAGTCGGTCAGCGTGCTGGCTTTATCGGCGATGGCGGCGATGCAGTCGGCAGTGCCCTCTTTGGCGACGGTCAGCGCGGCGTCGATGATGGAGGCGACCGAGGCCTCTGGTTTGAAGGCTTCGGCGACGCAGGCGGCCATGACAGCAGCCGCTTCCAGCCCGAAGCTGTATTGGTGGGCGCTGAAGACATCGACCGCTTCGGCGTAGGCGCGCGCGGGATCGCAGGCGTTGATGATGCCGACCGGCGCGGCGTACATGGCGGCGCCGCAGTTAACCATATTGCCGACGCCGGCGATGCGCGGGTCCGCATTGGCCAGCCAGCGATTGTAGAGCCACTTCTCGGGATAAAAGAGCCGTTCAACCAGTGGCATCTCGCGCTGACGTTCGGGGATCCAGCGGTCTTCCAGCGCCATCTTGGGCACGATGCGGCGGAAGAATTCGTGCGCGTCCAGGTGGTCGCCGCGCTCGAGGTAACATTCGCAGAGCAGCTGCACCATGTGGGTGTCGTCGGTGTAGCGTCCGTGGCCGCGTCCGCGCGTATCGGCATCGTCCCAGGCTTCGACCAGGTCGGTGATATAGCCGTAGCGCGCCCGAATCTCATCGGGCATGCGCCATTCAGCCGGCGCGCCCATGGCATCGCCGATTGCGCCGCCGTAGAGGCAGCCCTGGATTTTTTTCTGCAAGATATCAGTCACTGTTCATTCCTTTTCAAATTGATTCGATGAATAAGCAAATTCAGTTACATAAACCGCACCGAGTAGACCACCGCCAGGTTGTGCATCAGGCAGCGCCAGTTGTCGCCGCGGTCATCGGAGACGTAGAAATTGCCGGCGGTCGTGCCGAATGCCAGCGTGTCGCCAGCGTTATCCAACGCGTGGCGGAAGATGAGATCGTAGCAGTGGCGCTGGGGCAGGCCGCTGCGCAGATTCCGCCAGGTCGCGCCGCCGTCTTCCGTGCGGCAGATGATCAGCGCGCGATCGACAGGTACGCGATACTCGGCGCTGACAGCCGGCGCCACCCAGGCGACGCGTTCATCCTGCGCATCCACCGCCAGCGCGAAGCCGAAGCCGGCCGGTCCGCCGCTTTTGTCGGTGATGTCCTGCCATTGCAAGCCGCCGTTCTCGCTGCGGTATGTGCCGCAATGGTTCTGCTGCCAGAGCACATCGGGATTACTGGGGCTGGCGAGGATGATATGCGGGTCGTGGCCGTGCTCGTGATGGGGGTCGGGCAGGTAATCAGCGAAAAGGCCGCGGTTGCGCGCTGTCCAGGATTCGCCGCCGTCGCTGCTGACGTAGACGCCGCCGACGCTGATGCCGACGGTGATGTGGCGGCTGTCGCGCGGGTCAACCTGGATGGCGACCGTGCCGGGATGATCGCGCCCGGCGCCGAACCAGTGCGTGTTGCTGGGGTGCTTCCAGAGCGTCTCGACCAGCTGAAAGGAGTCGCCGCCGTCATCGCTGACGAAGAGGCCGCCCGGGTCGGTGCCGACATAGAGGCGATTCGGTTCATCCGCGCCGCCGGGCTCGATCAGCCAGATGTAGTTGGTCTTGGCGGGCACGCTGAAATCGGGCGGGACGGTATCGCCCTCGGGGTATTTGGGCGCTTCGACCTCTTGCCAGCTGGCGCCGCCATCGCGCGAGCGGTGCAGCTTGCCGCCCCAATGCCCGTGATCGAGGCTGACCCAGATGGTGTCCGTGCGCGGGTCGCGGAAGGCGTAGACCACCGGGATGGCTTCAAAGTGCGCCGATTCGACCTGCCAGTCTGACGCGCCGTTGCGGCTCATGATCAGCAAGCCCTTGCGGGTGCCGACGAGGAGTTTATTGGGCAAGGTTTACCCCCCTGACAAAGCTTGGACGATGAAGATTTGGGTATCGGCGGAGACGCGGTCGGAGAGGGTCTGCTTGTCGCGCAGGAGCTCGCCGCCGACGAAGATGTTGACGTGTTTGCGCAGGGCGCCCTGCTCGTCGACGATGTAGTCGGCCAGCCCGCGCCAGCGGTCATCGACGGCGGGGATGATGTCGGCGACGGTGGCGGCGTCGATCGCGCACTCGCAGAGGTCTGGGAAGAAGCGCTGCAAGTTGGGCGTGAATTTGACGTGAGCCATGCTGCAGATTAGAACGGATGGAGTGTGGGGTTGTCAAGACTTTGGGATTGGGCGGAGGTTCTACACTTTGCCACCGAGGTCACCGAGTTCAGGAGAGGACACAGAGGGTTTGATTTGGATCACAAAGGCACAATGGGCGCAAAGAAATATAAGGCGAAGCTATGGCAAGAGTTCGAGAAAATCGCAGTGGCGCGGCTGAAAAATGCTGAAATCGCGCCGGTCGAATGTCGCGATCCTTGTGACATTCATGCGCTCGGTGATAGCCATGATGCAGCAGTCTACGAAGTCGAATCGGGCGTCCGAATAGGTGCTTACAATATCGCGAACACTTGCCAAGTCTTCCATGCCAACTGCTTCAAGCCGAAAATCTAACTGCATAAAGTACTCAAGGAAAGTTTGTATTCCACTGTAGCCAATGTCGCGCGCAATGAGATAACCGACTTCTGGCAGGACCACATCGGGCACGAGCATAACTTCCGTGTTTTGAGACAGCAAACTCATCCCGTCTTGATGATGGATATCATTGGCGTTGTACAACGCATAGACAAGGTTGCTGTCCGCGATAAAGGTCATCGGTTGGCGCGGCGTATCAAGTAGTCTGCGAACTCTGTGTTAAGAATCTCGCGGCTGCGCTCTGAAGTATCCACCGGCTCGGGCGATGCCAGCCCGGCGGCTTTGGCGTTTCTGGCAAATTCTGCACCTGTCGCCCAGCGCTTCTGTTTGGCGGCGCACTCCGCCTCGTAGCTCTCGATCATGTCACGCAGCAGGTCGCTGATGTCGGCGTCTTTTGCTTTTGCAAGCGCTTCAAGGCGCAGCGCGATGTCTTCCGCGATGTCAATGGTCATGGGTAGGTCCTCCGCTTGCGGAGATTATACCATCATATCGGATGTGGAGCGGTTAGGCCTTATATTGCCACCGATTACACCGAGTCAGGGGGAGTGTTATTTGGATCACAATGGCATCAAGGCAGTAAGCTATCAGTTGCCATTGTACGAAACTGTAGCTACATTTTATAAAGAGGTTCATGGAGAACACAAACCGTGGCGCAGCCCAACTTCAAGAATCGAACGCTTTATCACCGCGACAACCTAAATATTCTACGCGGCATGAACAGCGAGACGGTGCATCTTATCGCCACCGACCCGCCTTTCAACAAGAATCGTGATTTTCACGCGACGCCCGACAGCCTGGCGGCCGGCGCCAAATTCAAAGACCGCTGGCGCTGGGACGATGATGTGCATGAGGAATGGACAGACAGCATTAAAGACGACTGGCCCGCGGTTGAGAGCGTGATTGCGGGAGCGCGGCTAGCCTACGGAGATGACATGGGCGCGTTTTTATGTTGGCTGGGCGTACGCTTAATGGAGATGCATCGCATACTTCGCTTAGATGGAACGCTTTATCTTCATCTTGATCGCACAGCCGCCGCTTATGTCAAATGCCTGTTGGACGGCATATTTGGACAGAAGAATTTTATAACCGAGATAATCTGGAATTACGGTACGCCGTCTGGTGGCAGGGCTGGCGGGAAAAAGCCGATCAAGACGCACGAAACATTACTCGTCTACGCGAAGAATTACAGCAAGCATACTTACAACAAGCAGTACACGCCTTACTCGGAGAATTACAGGACGAAGTGGTTTAGACACGCTGACGCGGACGGTCGAAAATACCGCACCAGAAAACGCAAAGGGGAAATAATCAGACAGTATCTTGACGAGAGCCCTGGCGTACCTTTATCTGATACCTGGACGGACATAAAATCACTCTATGGCTCATCAGGGTGGTTTCCCAACACAAGAAGAGAGATTACTGGCTACCCCACCCAGAAACCTCTCGCGCTTTACCGCCGCATCATTGAAGCCAGCAGCAATGAAGGCGAATTTGTGCTCGATCCCTTTTGCGGCTGCGCCACCACGCCAGTTGCCGCCGAGCAACTTGAGCGGCAATGGGTCGGTATAGACGTCTGGGATAAAGCGCACGAGACTGTCCTGAACCGCCTGGCGGAAGAGGGCATGCTCACAGAAGACAAGAAGCCGTTGCAATTTTGGACGAAGCGCGTCCACTACGAAACCGAACCGCCGCGCCGCACTGACGCAAATGAATTAGCAGCGCCCAGCCTTAAGCTGAAGATACGGCGAGCGACGGAGCCGTGGGAGAAGCTGACGCATCGTCAGATGGTACAAGTCTTGCTAACCGCGCAGCGCAGCAATGGCAACGTCATCTGCGCTGGCTGTGGACGCGAGTTAGAACGTGAATTCATGGAATTGGATCATATAACGCCGCGGTCGGACGGCGGCGAGAATCACATACGCAACCGCATTTTGCTTTGCCGCCCCTGCAACGGCAGAAAGGGGCAATATCTGACGCTGCGCGGCTTGCTGCGGGAGAACAAGAAGGTCAACTGGATGAAGGACGAAGGCTTGGCGCAGTTGGCGCGGGAAGCTGCGCGCGAGCGGGCCGACTGGGTGCGGGACAATTTCGAGAGCGAGGCGTGTCAGGAGTTGGTTGGGATGTGATGATTTAACCACAAAGACGCGAAGTATAGGGGCGGCTCGCGGAATCGCCCCTACAAATCCCCTTTGTGACCTTCGTGTCTTTACGCCCTTTGTGCTGAAAATCCTGTGCGCCTCTGTGGTGAAATCGCAGCCGCCGCGCTAGAATAGCCTGCTACTCTTACGCGAGCAAAGGACAGCAACATGACCGACTCCAAATTCGCCGGGCTGGCGGAATTCCGCTGCATCGGACCTTTCCGCGGCGGGCGCGTCGTCGCTGTCGCAGGCGACCCGCGCGACGCGAACACCTTCTATTTCGGCGGCGTTTGCGGCGGCGTCTGGAAGACCACGGACGCCGGCCAGTATTGGGAGAACATCAGCGACGGCTACTTCACCGCCTCCTCAGTAGGCGCGCTGGAAGTGGCGCCGGCCGACCCCAACGTCATCTACGCCGGCACGGGCGAGACGACCATCCGCATCGATGTCTCCATCGGCGACGGCATCTACAAATCCACCGATGCCGGGCGCAGTTGGAAGCACCTGGGAATGAAAGAAACGCGCCAGATCGCCAAGATTCGCAGTCACCCGCAGAACGCCGATTTGGTGTATGCGGCGGTCTTCGGGCACGCCTTCGGACCCAACCCCGAACGCGGCGTTTATCGCTCCAAAGACGGCGGCGAGACCTGGGAGAATGTCCTGCATGTCAGCGACCAAGCAGGCGCCATCGACCTGACTATCGACAAGAACAATCCGCGCATTATCTACGCCTCATTCTGGCAGGCTTATCGCAACTTCTGGCAGATTTCGTCGGGCGGCGGGGACAGCGGCATCTGGCGCAGCATGGACGGCGGCGACACCTGGCAATGCCTGACAGGCGTCAAGGGGTTGTCAAATCATCCCCCTGACTCGTCGGGGGGAACGAGGAGGGTAGGCCTGCCGAAGGGTATGTTAGGCAAAATCGGCCTGGCCGCCTCGCCGGCGCAGCCCGGACGAGTCTGGGCCATCATCGAGAATCAGCCCGATGGCGGCATCTATCGCAGCGATGACTACGGCGAGACCTGGGTGGTGGGCAGCAAAGACAACCGCTTCATCTCGCGCGCCTGGTATTATATGCACCTGACCGCTGACCCGGTTGATGCCAACACGATTTACATCAACAACCTCAATTTCTGGAAGTCGACCGACGGCGGGCATAATTTCACCGAAATCACCACTCCACACGGCGATGACCACGATGTATGGATTCACCCGAGCAACAACCAGATCATGATCCACGGCAACGACGGCGGCGCTTGCGTGTCGCTGAATGGCGGGCTGTCCTGGTCAAGCATTTACAATCAGCCGACGGCGCAGATTTATCACCTCGATTTCGACAGCCACGAGCCCTACTACGTCTACGGTACGCAGCAGGACAATTCGAGCTTGCGCGTACCCAGCCGCAGCCGCTATTCCTCGATCACCTGGGAAGACTGCGACATCATCGGCTCGGGCGAAAGCGGCTATATCGCCGTGGACCCGGATGATCCGGATATCGTCTACGTCGGGGCCATCGGCAGCTCGCCGGGCGGCGGCAACAGCTTGCAGCGTTATGACCATCGCAGTCAGCAGATTCGGCTGATCGCTACCTGGCCGCGCAGCTCGACCGGCTTGGGCGCTCAGGCGGACAAATACCGCTTCGCCTGGACTTACCCCATCGTCTTCTCGCCGCATGACTCAAACACGATCTATATCGGCGGCAATCAGATACTCAAGACGACTGACGAAGGGCAGAGCTGGCAGGAGATCAGTCCCGACTTAAGCAAAGCCGATCCCGAGACGCTGAAGCCGTCGGGCGGTCCGATCAATCGCGACGCGGTCGGCGCCGAGCATTACGCTACGGTCTACACGCTGGCCGAGTCGCCGCATGAGCCAGGCGTGATTTGGGCCGGCTCCGATGATGGCTTGCTGCATATCACTCGCGACGGGGGCGAAAACTGGCGCGATATCACGCCGCCGGTCGATCTACCCCACCCCCAGCCCCTCCCCGAATCATCGGGGAGGGGAGCAGAGGAGCAGCCTCCCTCTGTTGCTACGGGGGGACTGAGGGGGGTAAGCCCTACTACGATGTTCACCATGATCGAGCCCTCGCCGCATGACCCGGCCACCGCCTACGTCACGGCTACGCGCTACAAGAACGACGACTACGCGCCCTACGTCTACAAGACGACTGATTATGGCGCCAGCTGGACGACCATCATCGACGGCATCGCCGAGGATCATTTCTGCCGCGTCCTGCGCGAGGATCCGCAGCGTGAAGGGCTGCTCTATTTGGGCACGGAATTCGGCTTGTACGTCTCCTTCGACGCCGGCGACAACTGGCAGCGCTTCCAGCTGAACCTGCCGGTATCGCCGATCTACGACCTCAAGCTCAAGGGCAGGGATCTGGTCGTGGCGACGCATGGGCGCTCATTCTGGATACTGGATGATGTCGGCGTGCTGCGCCAGATAGACCCCCGCCCTAAATCCCTCCCCCAAGATGAGGGAGGGACTTTTTTCACCCCTTCCCTCCTTGTGGGATTGCTGCCCCCCGAGAGCGGGGGGACTGAGGGGGGAACTTGGGCCGGGGGATGGGGGGAATCGACTCATCTCCTCAAGCCGGGGACGGTGGAGCGGCATCTGCCCAAGGTCTTCGAGGGACTCTTCGACAGCGGTGAGGGCAAGCAGTATATGAGCACGCTGGGCATGGTGGCGGCTTACGTCAAGGAGGAGACGCCCGAGCACGGCGTCAAGCACAGCTACCTCGACAGCGGCACGAACCCGCCCAAGGGCGCGGTCATCACTTATTATCTGCATGAGAAACCAGAGTCGACCATCAAACTGCGCATTGACGACGCCGACGGCAATGAGGTCAAGACCTTCAAGAGCCTGCACGCCGATGAGGAAGAAAAAGCCAAGCTCCCCTTCCCTGATGCTTCGGGGAAGGGGCCGGGGGATGGGGTAGACAAGGAGCTGCGCATCCCGTCAAACGCCGGCTGGAATCGCTTTGTCTGGGATCTGCGCTATCCCGACGCGCACAAGGTCGCCCCGCACGACGACAATCAGCAGGGCTACATCAAGGGACCGCACGCCGTGCCGGGCAGCTACCGCGTCACGCTGACGGTCGGCGAGGAAGAACTGAGCCAGCCGCTGGAAATCGTCAAGGAAGCCGGCGTCGCAGCCAGCCAAGCCGACTTACAGGGGCAATTCGACTTGCTGCTGAGCATCCGCGACAAGGTCTCGGCGACGCACAAGGTCGTCAACCAGATGCGCGATGTGCGGGCGCAGCTCAAGGGCTGGCGCGAGCGCTTGGCGGGACTGGAATCGGCGGCGGGCATCGTAGAAGCAGCCAAGTCGCTGGAGGAGCAGGTGCTGGAAGTCGAGAAGGAGTTGATGATCCCGGAGACGCGCGCCGGCTGGCCCGATGCCATGAATCACGGCGACCGGCTGGCGGCTCAGCTCAGCAATTTGAGCTTCAACGTCAACCTGGGCGATTACAAGCCGACCGACTACGAACACGAGGCTTTCACGGAAATCGTCAGCGATATCGACGGCGTGGCCGATAGATTCAGCGACATCGTCGATGGCAACCTGGCGGAGTTCAACACCATGCTGAGCAACGCCGGCTTCGGGGTAGTCGCGCTGAAGGTGGAGTAGCGGACGTCAGATTTATATGTGCTGCTTCCACAGCGCCAACTGGCCAGCCGATCCAATGAGTTTTCCGTGCAGATGTCGAATATCGCAGACCGCGCCAAACTCAAGAAATCTGTCTTCAAATCCTTGATAATCCAAGCCCCAGTAGATCATGGCGCACGCCATTGGAGCTCCCTTGCCGCCCGATCTTCCGTCTACTAAGAACTTTAAACGCGTATCATACAGAAATGAGACAGCTGTGGCCGAACCAAACACATAGCGTTTCCAATGTTTAGTATTTGGCGCAACGGGTACCAACGCCAACACCTCTGATCCGTGATGCCGATTGGCAAAAGCTGCCATTCTTAGCCAATTTAGTATCGTTGTTCCCCTTTTACGGTCTCTACCGTAAGGTGGATTGATGAAGACAGTAGGATAGTCCCATGACGCGCTTAGTCCATCTACGTCGGGTAGCGCATACTCGACGTCTGCATTCACAATTGAATAACAGTTTGAGCACGGGTCTAGAGCGATAGTACCGCCAAAGAACTCCCGTATGGCATCTACATACTTTGGAGGAGTACACCAGTGTTGACTAAGCGATTCAGAGCTTTTGCGTCCGGCTGTCACTTTACGGCTTCCTTCAACGCGCCTTTGACGTCAGTGTACTTAAGTCCTGTTTCAACGCAGCTATGGAGCTACTTCTTGGAGAGATTACATTAAACCATGCATCAATTTCGTAACTGTGATGCTTGAAAAACCATCGAAGAGACTCGTCTGCGGCAACGTCCATTTTTACTTTGGTGAACTTATTGTTGCCCGGCTGACCGGAGTAACTGTCCAAGAACGCCCTTTTAGCTGATTGTAGCTCTGGACCAGGGTTTAATAATATTCTGTCGATAAACTGGTGCAATCCTTTGTCAGTTAGGAATAGTAGCCAGTCATAGGACTGAGCGAGGACAAGAAGTTCCTTATTGTAATTGTCCGATGTAAACCAGTTTCCGTGATTGCTCACCACGCCGACGGTGAGCATGAAACCAGGAAAATCCGCAGAGCAATCGCACCACTATTCGGAAAATGCTTTGAGGATTTGCCATCGAAGCTTATCGTTCCGCGCTGACTGTAATCGCTTGCGCCGCAGGCTGATTTTTTTGGGGTGTTTTTTGAGCAAAGCCAAGGCGATATGCTGTAGCACAGCGAAATTTTCTGGGCTGTGTCCTACACGAATACGGCTGTCGTCTTGCCGAAAGGTCACATCCAAGACCCGATGGAGTTTATTTTCAATGTGCCAGTGCGAACGAATTATTCGCTGGAGTTGATTGGCATCCTTCCCTTGTAAAGAGGAGATAAAATAGCGCGTCTGCGTGTTTTGCCACTGCCCATCCAGTAATTGGGCATGTTGGACGCGGACTAGCGACTGCAAGCGCGTCCAGCCTTCTTGCTGGCTTAAGTCATTCAAGACAGCGGCATCGGTCATCACTTCACAGACCCGGCGCTCGACACGACCACGCGGCTTGCTGATTTCTTCGTTGTGACTATATTGACCTATCAAGCGCGGATGGCGGTCATCCGCATAAGCGAAAAGGGACTGGGCTGCATCGTACAAACTGCCCTGATTTTCCTTTAAGGCTATGACATAATCCGCTCCGTGCTCGCTAACAATAGACTTCACGATGTCTTTCTGACAGCCCATCGCGTCCAAAGTCACGATACAGCCTTTCAAATACAGCAATTTCAGCAATTCGGGAATTTCAGGTATCTCATTGCTTTTCGCGTCCACAGCGCGCTTGCCCAAGACCAAGCCGGCTTCCACTGACCAGGCATGCAACAGATGCAAGGCGCTCTTTCCTTGCCTACGATCATGGCTGCGCCGCATCGTCTTGCCGTCTATTGCCACAATATCGCCTTCAGCTAATACTGGCTTGATGCTGCTAATCCAATCTTGGTAGCACAACTGTACCTGCTGAGGGTCTAATAGTTGGAAGACGCGGGCAAATGTATCGTGCGAAGGAATACCGTTAGGCAACTCTAAAAATCCCCTTAACCATTCCTCTTTATCCTCGCCAAAATCAACAATGTCCACCCAGGTCTCGGCGCCGCTGATCACCGCGCAGATCGCGATGATGATGATATCCAGCAACGGGTGTAATTGACCATGTTCGCGACGCGGATCTTCTAAACTGGCAAAGGCCTCCGCTATGCCACTTGGGCTCATCTCGGGCTCTCCTCATCCGTATTGATGAACCCATTCTATTCACCTTTCATTTCTTGGTGCGATTGCTCTGGAAAATCCGCTAACGACGGTGCATTTATGACTTCACGCAATATACTGTGATATGGTGCCATCCGAAATTTGCCGTCTGCCTCCTCAATGATACCTTGAACCTGGCCATTGCGGCTTCTCACCTTCTGAAGCGACGAAACAGACTGCGCGACATATGCGCCCTGTTTTGCTTTCTCAATAGTCTGAGGTCCCTTCTTCTGTCCTTCTTCTACGCCAACTCGTTTGCACTCGAAAATCGCGAACGGTTCAAGGTACAGTTCAGCGACAGTGAGGTCGCAAGCAGACTCGCTTAGCTGGTCTACGTGAGCGACAAATAGGCCAGTTTGCGTCTCGACGAGCACCGCGGCATTGCGTTTTACGTCCTTGGCAGAGACAACCTGATTTGACTTCAACTGAAAGTCTCTTAGCACATCTAACTGCTTTCGAATCTTCGCAGGGGTAACAGGGCGCGAAATTGGGTCCAATCCGATATCGTGCAAAGCCCGGATGGGGTGTAGGGAAAACTCTACATTATGCACAATTCGCGAGTTAGCGAACTCAGGGAGCCTGCGTTCAATTACTACGTGATTGCGCAAATCCCAAGAACAGAGCAAGTAGTAGGTCACTACCTCAACAAGAGTGCCCAACGCTCGCCCAGCTGCCTTCTTACGATCTTGTCGATTATGGAATACTTGATCAGCTAGATCGTTTTGTAGTGCGTCAATAGACTTAAAGCCCACGCGAAATCTCCAAGTGGTGGCCAATACATCAAAGCAATAACAATGATATGGAGGTTCAGCAATGTATAATACTGCTTCAAGATTCGCACTGCAAACAGGAACAATCTTAGTCATTGGCAATTAAAGATAATCGACTTGACTCCCGATGAAACGTTCCAGACCCTTCCTCAATCTCATGCTGGCGGACTTCGTGGCCCGCTCCGCCTATCAGATGGGCAAGACGCCGCTGCTGCCGATCTTCGCCGCGGCTTTGGGGGCATCGGGCGCATTCCTGGGTTTGATCGTCACCGTATCGACCGTTACCGGTCTCTTCCTCAAGCCGCTTTTCGGCATTTTGTCCGACCGCTGGGGGCGGCGCGTCTGGCTGCTGATTGGCGCCTGCTTTTTCGCCTTCATGCCCTTCTTGTACCGCTTCATCCAGACGCCGGAACAGCTGCTCGTCATCCGGCTTGTACACGGCTTGGCGACCGCGATTTACGGCCCGGTGACGCTGGCCTACATCGCCGAGCTGGCCAAAGGCGAAAGTGTAGCCGAAGACATCGGCTGGTTCGAGATGGCGCGCAGCGGCGGCTATGTATTTGGTCCGCTACTGGCCGGCTGGCTGCTGCTCTCCTTTGACCCAGCGACGGTCTTCACCATCATCGGCGTCATCAGCTGCGGCGTATTCCTGCCGGTATTGAGCTTGCCCGAACCGCGAGCGGTTGCAAAACGCAAGCGCATGCCCGTTTGGCAGCATATCATCACTGCTATCCGCGATGGCGGCCGGACCTCGGCTGTTTGGCTGACCGGCGCTTTGGAAGCCGTTACCTTTGTCGCGCTCTACACGCTCAAAGCCTTCCTGCCCATCTTCGCGCTGGAGGCGGGCGTCAGCGTGGCGCTGATCGGCCTCTTCTTCAGTTTGAACGAAGCCGTGCACGTGCTCTGCAAGCCCTTTTGCGGCCGGCTGGGCGATCGCTGGGGCTACCTGTCGAGCATCAGTCTGGGCATGCTGATTTTAGCGCTATCGCTGCCCCTGGTTCGCCTACTGGATCAGGGAGCGCTCTTCCTGCTGCCGGCGGCGCTGATGGGCTTGGCCCAAGCGCTGATCTTCCCGGCGGCGAAAGCGCTGGTGTCGAATCGCATCAGCGCGGAGCACCTGGGCGCGGGCATGGGTTTAATCGGCATGCTGCAGAATTTCGGCAAGGTGGCCGGCCCGGTGCTGGGCGGCCTGGCGATAGCGGCGCTGGGTTATGCGTCCACGCTGCTCTTGCTCAGCTCGCTTTTGGCGATCGGCACACTCATCATCTGGGGCCTGTTCGCGCCGCGCAGGTTTGCCAAGCTATCGCAAAGTCCCCCTTAGACCCCAGGGCATGCGCCGGCGGCGCTTGCATTTCAGTCGATCTAAGCTACAATCTGCTTAATTAAGTCCAGCGCAGATAGTGAATTCCCGTGGCGAAGGCCATCATCAACAGCCTGTCCGCCTGAGTCATAAGAAATGCTTGATATGCCGCAACGCAACCTGACAAAATCCCCCCCCCCCCGAATATATGTTCTAATTTTACTGTTGCTCTTTTTCCTTGCGCCCATCGCCGTGGCCCAATCGCTGGCGCTGTCTCCTATCATTGCCACCAACCAGCGGCCAAGATCTATGGGCTTTATCTGGCGCCCCGCATCCCCTTCTGATGTCGAATCTTATGAGGCGCGCCTCGGCAGCGATGGCGACTGGGTGGATGTCGGCAGCGCCGTCCGGCAATCTGGCAAAAACTTCTATTATGACTTCACCGGGCTGAGCCCCGGCAGCGAATACACTTTCTACCTGCGCGCCACCGGCAGCGGCAACACCGGAGCCACCGTCAGCACCATCACCGCCGCCACTGACTTTGACGCGCGCCCCTGCAAAAGCGGCGGCGAGCTCAAGGTGATTTTCAGCGGCTTGAACAGCCCCGGCAATGCGGTGAATTCATTCGCAATAACTGCAGAGGTTTATCCCGGGCAATCGCCAAATAACGACAGGATCATAAGCAATTACAGAGAATTAGACAGAACGACGCGGGAATTTTCCTTAGGGCAAGCCGTTCCGGGCATGCGCTATCAGATCATCGTTGACAAAACAGCATTGGGAAATATTAATCAGGGGCTGGCGGCGAGAAGGGAAGTCTTCTTCTTTGGGGAAGATCCGCTGCCTGCCTGTCCGTCGAGAGCGAGCAATTCTCGCGACGATGACGATGAACCGCCCAAGCCTACCGCCACGCCCATCCGGGACACGCTCAATCACCTGCCGCCGAGCATCCAAGTCAATAATTGGGTCGATGGCGCCCAGGGCCAGCAAGTCGATGCCGTCAGCGTGGGGAGAGCCGATGTCATACCCCACCACGAGATTATCAACGCCGTCAATATCTGGAGCTATGTGACGCCGGGCATCGAAGTCTGCTTCGACCAGCCGGGCCGCTTGCTCTTCGTCGACTCCGTTTATCCGCCGGTCGATCCCGTGTCCCTGCCCGCATATCAGCGCGAGGGCATGACCTGCGCCACCATCGACAGCGCCGGTACTGTCGTCCTGCTGCGAAGCCATGGCGGCGCGCCGTCGGCGCAATCCATTCAGCCGGCGCAACCTAATAGGTACAGAGCCAGCCACAGCCAGGCTTTGAGCGACTGCGAGGTGCGGCCCTGGGCGAATCTCAAGTTCCGCCACAGCCCGCCCGATGGCTCGGTGCGCGGCGTGACCAGCGTGCGAGACTGGTTGCCCGCCAGCGAGAAACGTCACGGCTATTTCAAAGTCCGCCTCTGGGACGTCGACGGCTGGATCAGCGGCGATTATGTCGCCACCCGCGGGGATTGCGGCTGAGCGCGTCGTTGCCGTCAATAACCATTCATTTAACGCATTCGCCCTTCTTTAGACCCAACAGCCATTCGTCACTGCGCCGCGGATGGCGGTCACCTGGCGCTTGCCCGCGCCATCGGCGTTCATGATCATGAGCTGCTGCATGCCGGGGAAAGTCGACTGCGTCACATAGCTGATCCTCGCGCCATCCGGCGACCAGCGCGGCGAGGTCGCGCCGCCGAGGTGGTCGGTCAGCCTCATGAGTTCGCCGCCGCCGAAACGAATGCGGTAGATTTGCCCATCCGCCACCAACGCCAGCCACTCGCCCGTCGGCGACCAGTCGACATCGCTCATCTGCAAGCGCGTCTCGGTGATGACCCACTCCCGGCGACCGCCTGGAACGGCGATGACCAGTCGGGAAGTCCAACTGGCAGCGGCGTCATAGCGCTTGACGATGTAGGCGAGCAGGCGCCCAGTGGGCGAAAAGTCCGGGGAGATATACGAGCGATCCGCCCTTGGCGCTCTGAAAATGTCAAACTGGCGCGTGCGCAGATCGCCCGCGACCAAGCCGTAGCGCGGCTCCTCAAAGTCTTCAAATTGGCGCGAGACGACAATGCCCCTGCCGTCCGGCGCTATGGCGATTTGCCGCGCCGCCGACAGCATGTCGCCCGCAGCCGGCTGGTCCAGATGCAGACCAGAGCCATCGAGCAACGCGTGGTGGAAGCCATTGAGATCGCGCCGGTGGCTGGCGATGACCAACTGTTGCGACGCCGGGTGACAATCGATGTCAGTTGCGCGCAGGTAACCATTGCCATGCGGGATCGAGCCGGCGATTCGTTTCAATCCGCGCCCGTCCAGCCCGATGCGGTAGACCGAGTTGGAGTCGCGCCGGGCGTCGATCGAGTCAGTATCGGAGATGAAGAGCAGCGCGTCCTTCACCGGCTCGCTGACGGGTGAGACCATCGGCGCCGCCAACTGCCGCCAGAGAAAGAGCAAGACGACCGCCATAACGTAGGCGGTGATGATGGTCGTCCGGCGGGAGCGCGTACCGTTAGTCATATCCTGCACTCCAACGCTCAGAGCGCTGCCTGAAGAATCGCGGTCAATTCTTCGGCGCTTAGTTCGATCGGGTTGCCTTTCATGCTGCTGGAAACGCTGGACTTGGCGACGATTTCGTCGAAGTCCTCGGCGCGCAGTCCATAGGCGCCCAGCCCGGGAATGCCGAATTTCTGGCTGGTTTCGCCGATCCAGTCCATTGCGTCCTGCGCCGTCGCCGAGCGGTCGAACAAAAGAAACTGCGCGGCGTAGTCGTAGCGCTGCAAGGCGGGATTTTCGGGTTCGCGTTCAACCAGCGCCTTGATATTGGCGGCCATCACGGGTGGCAGCAGCGCCGCGCAGATGGCGCCGTGGGGCGCGCCGTACATGCCGCCCAGAACGCCGGCGAAACCGTGCACCGCGCCCAGCTTGGCATTGGCCAGCGCCAAGCCCCCCAGCAAGCTGACCAGGGCCATATCGCGGCGGGCGGCGGCATCATCCGGCTGCTCGTAGACGCTGCGCAAGGAACGCCCCGCCCGGCGCAAACCCTCGCTGCACATGCCGTCGGTTAGCGGCGTGGCCTGGTGCGAGACGAAGGGTTCGAGCACTTGCGTCAGCGCGTCCATGCCAGTGCTGGCGGTGACGGCAGGCGGCACGGAGTGGGTCAGCAGCGGATCGACCAGGGCGATATCGGCCAACATGCGGTTGTCGCGCAGGCTGACTTTGACGCGATGCGCTTTCGAGCCGAGCACGGCGTTTTTGGAGACTTCGGCGCCGGTGCCGGCTGTGGTGGGCATGGAGATGAAGGGCAGCGGATCAGCCGAAAGTTTCTTGCCCGCGCCGATGACTTCCAGGTAGTCCAGCACCGCGCCCTCGTTTGGAATGAGGGCGGCGCCCGCCTTGCCGCTGTCGATGACGCTGCCGCCGCCGATGCTGATAACCAGGTCGCAGCCTGCTTCCGTGGCGATTGCTTTCGCCTCGTCGATCACCTCGACGCTGGGCTCGCCGCTGACGGGAAAATGGGTCAGCTTCAGCTCGGAGTCGCGCAGGGCGTCGATCAGCCGCGTCACGGAATCGGGCTGAAAGCTGTCAGTGACGAGCAGGGCATGGCTGCCCAGATCCCGCGCCAGCTGCGGCAGTTGCGCGGCGCTGCCATCGCCGAAGATGATGCGCGCCGCCGTGGCGAATTCGAACTCAGTCAAAGCGGCTGTACATCTTGATATGGAACCGATCACTTATCACAAATCGGATAGAGGTATCCGAATGTCTTGTACGCGCCAAGCCGCTTTGCTACGTAGCTCCGCGAAGCTAATTCGCACCCGGAAATCCTCTCCTAAGGACGGCGCATTACGGCCAACACGCCAAATGGTATCGCTCTCGCTTGGGTTATATTTTCCCTGCAACATGCCATTGGGCAGACACGCCGCGATTATCCTTTTGAGCTCATGAGCACCATTCACGACGTCATAGATGTATTTCGCGAATACAGTGACTACATAAAGCGAACGTCCGTCGCGCTGAATAAACGAAGGCAACTTACCAGCTTCATTGATTACTCTACCCTGGCGCACCATTTTTACACGCATCGACGTTTGCGACATCTGAATCGTCGCTGTGCCGCTGCCGCTGGGTTTCTCGGCTTTTGCGTCAAGCATAAGGGCTACGGGAATAGCTTCAGGCAGAAATACATACATGGCTTTCTTAATATCAACTTTGCCATAAAGGCGCATGTGAATTTGCGGCAAACCCATCAACTCAATTGCTTCTCGTGTGACATCTTCAGCGATGTCTTGAGGCAGGTCCACTTCCTCTCTAAAAATACTTACCGCTTGCGAAGCATAATCCGTGAGTGCTTGAGTAACCATCGAAAAAGACGTCTGTTCAAGATTCTCCATTTGGTCAGGTGACATTCGTTCGCTTCCGGGCTACTTCCGCATAGTGCTCATCAAGTTCAATACCGAGCCACCGCCTGCCATGCCGTCTAGCTACCGTTGTAGTTGTACCTGAGCCGACAAAGGGATCCAGAACAACGCCCTTCGCTGGCGAAAACAATCGAATTACGCGACTAGCAAGTTCCTCAGGAAACTCAGCTTCGTGCCGCACATTTCGCTGTACCGACCTAATTTGCCACACACCTCGCGACCCCCATTCCGACCATTCACTGTTGGTCAACCGCTGACGATCGTATTCCGTTATGCCAGGTTGCCAAAAGACATAAATGTGTTCAAATTCATCGACTGCCCTATACGAATTCGAATGCCAGCGGGAATTCGCCCAACATGGATCTTTGTGCCAAATGCGTTGATCGTAAAGATACAATCCGGCCTCCAACGCCCACTCTTCGACCAAACAACCTGTCAACTTTACTCTGGTCGATGCGAGCTGTTTACCGCCACGAACATTGTTGTGTTCCAGGCGACGCTGCACTGTCTGTTCACTGCAGCCTAGCATTTTGGCTAGTTCAGTACGCTTAGCCTCGGGATGCTGCTGCTTCAACTTAATGATCTGATCTCTGGTAACTGGGCTCTTTTTGCGGCGCACATTATTTGCTTGATAACGAGGCATTAATTCATCTGAGAAACACAAAATATCACCTATGTTTACAGCCATGAAGCCACCCGGCTTCAGAATTCGTGAATGTAAGCTTATGACATCTCTTACCAGCGACTGCCATTCTTCAAAAGTCCACTCCTTTTCATATGACTTGCCCACATAATAGGGAGGTGACCAAAAGCTAAGATCAACGCTACCAGAAGGGATAGAAGGCATAACTGCCTTGGCGTCTCCCGTAATTATTCGGTTGAAGCTGAATTTGGGCGTATGAATCTTAAGTGGAGCAAACGAATTCAAACCTGATAAGGTCTGCTGTCGCCGGTGAATGTTATTCATGCTCCATCCTCGTCATTATCAAGCGTTCACAGCTAAACTGTTGAGCAATCTCCGCTTGAAGCAGCATCCGAAAAACTGTTGGATTAATATGACTTCTTTATCAGACCATTGTAGAAAGCTATAATCACAATTTGAATACTCTGCATTGTTGTATGATTTCTGCAATATAGTATAGCCTATATTGGATTGTAACGGTGGAGAAATGCCAATGCTGCCAATCGAGTCGGTGCTGACGGATGAAGTGCAAGCCGGGCGCGAGCAGGTGGCGCGCATCGGGCGCTTCTTGTTCGACCGTCATTTGACCGATGCCGGCGGCGGCAATATCAGCCTGCGCGTCGGCGATGTCTTCTGCATGTCCCCCACGCTAGCCGGGCAGAACAAGCAATGGCAGTTGACGCCGGAGGATGTGCTGGTGGTGGATGGCCGCGGCCAGATCCTGGCAGGCGACGGCGGGCTGACGCGCGAGATTTCGGTTCATTTCGGCTTGCATGAGAATTACAGCGACTTCGGCACCGCGGTGATTCACGCTCATCCGCGCAACCTGATGGTCTTCGCCTGCGCCAACCAGCCGCTGCCGCCGGTGATGGAAGCCACGCGCAAATTCGGCACGACGCCCGTCATCGACTACGCGCCGGCGCACAGCCCCAAACTGGGCGAGCGCATCGTCGCCACCATGCGCGGGCGCGAAACGATGATCGCCAAACACGCCGCCGGCGCCATCGCCCCCTGGCACGGGCTGTTCTTGATCGGCAAAAACCTGCCGGCCGCCATGGACGCGGTTGAGCGCCTCGATACCAACGCCTACGTGATTTTGATGTCGCGCCAGTTGGGCGCCAGCCCGCTGCTGCGCGACGAGAGCGCCGCCATGGAAACCGCCATCGCTGACTTCGGCCGCCACTGATCGCCATGATCGTCTCGCTGACGCCGAATACCACCATTGACCTCACGGTATTCGTAGACCGCCTGCGGACCAATACCACCATCCGCGCCACGCGTACTGTCTACAGCTTGGGCGGCAAGCCGACCGACGCCGCCTGGATTCTGGGCCGCATGGGCGTGGGCAGCCTGGCGCTGGGATTGGCGGCCGGCGCTATCGGCGACAAAGTGAAGTCGCTGCTGGAAGACTTTGGCGTACAAACCGAATTTGTGGCCGCCGAAGGCGAAACGCGCATCAACACCGTCATCATTGACGAGGCCAGCGGCGAGCACACCACCATCACATCAGCGTCGATGCTGGTGCGGCCGGCGCACCTGGACCAGTTGCGCGAGCGCTTCTTGGCTGCGCTAGAGCAGGCGACGGTGGTGATCACCGGTGGATCCCTGCCGCCCGGCATGAAGCCTGAATTCTACTTTGATGCGATTGAGTTGGCGCGCGCGCATGATGTGCCGGTTATTTTCGACGCGTCCGAGCCGAATCTCAGCGCGGGCTTAAGGGCCCGTCCCGACTTCATCAAGCCGAACGAGCACGAGCTGTCCGCCTTGGCGGGCCGCAAGCTGAAGAGCGATGCCGAGCTGTATGAGGCCGGGCGCGAAATCCTTGAGCGCTACGGCGCGCAGGTGGTCATCACCATGGGCAAGGACGGCGCGCTGGCAGTCTTGCGGGACCGCAGCTATCGCATCCCGCCGATAGCGGTCAAGGTCAGCAGCCCAGCGGGCGCCGGTGATGCGGTGCTGGCTGGAATGGCGCACGCCATACATCACGAGCAGCCGCTGGAAAAGGGCCTGCGCCTGGGCGTGGCGGCGGCGACAGCGGTGTGCCTGCAGCCTGGCACCGCCGCCTATGACATCGCCGATATGCAGCGCTTCCTGCCGCAGGTTGAGCTGATCCCCTACCCCAACTGATGGCCTATCGCTTTGAAGTCGCAGTCGACTCGCTGGAATCGGCGCTTACCGCGCAGGACTGCGGCGCCGACCGTGTGGAATTCTGCGCCGACCTGGGCAGCGGCGGCATCACGCCGTCATTAGGCGCGGTTCAGTTGGCGCTTGAGCGGCTGCAGATTCCGATTCATGTGATGATCCGGCCGCGGCGGGGCGACTTCCTCTATACCGAGGCCGAATTCGAAGCGATGCGGCGCGACATTGAGCTCGTGAAATCGGCCGGCGCGCATGGCGTCGTCTTCGGCATTCTGCTGGCGGACGGCGGAGTAGACATTGAGCGAACGAGCACTTTGGTCGAGACGGCGCGTCCACTGAGCGTCACCTTCCATCGCGCATTCGACATGTGCCGTGATCCGCGCGCCACGCTGTCGCAGCTGATCGATATGGGCGTGGATACGCTGCTGACTTCGGGGCAGGCGGAAACTGCCGCGGAAGGCATCCCCTTGATCGCCGAGCTGGTGGCGCGGGCGGAGGGCAGAATCGAGATCATGCCCGGCGCAGGCATCAACCCGGGCAATATCGGCCGCATCGCCGAGGCAACCGGCGCGCGAAGTTTTCACTTTTCGGGCAAGGAGACGGTGGATGGCCCGATGGATTACCGCAGTCCGCGACTGAGGCTGGGAGATCAAAACTCGGAGTACGCGCGCGCATACGCCTCGGCGCAGCGGATACGGGGGATCATCGCAGCGTTGACGTCGTGATATTTCGCTTGCGGATTAGCAATACACGTTGCTGCAATAGAAGATAGCATCAGGTATTCTTCGAATTCTGCATTTGGAATGTTTATACCTGCTTACACAGACTCCCAGAATTTGTCGCTTCGGTTTCGTCGAGCTTGGAGTTCGTTTTGAGCCTCATCCATATCTCTTCGCAGAGACTTAAGGCGTTCAAAACGGCCAGTGACCAAATCAATGGCCAGAGTCGAAACGAGAGCAGCCGCATATAGAAACGAGACAATAAGCGCAACTATAAGCAGTGTTTCCATGAGTATGTACCTTCTCTACTAGCCTTCCGCAACTGAAAGCATTATTTGAAGAGAAACACAGATTACCGAGGCTATGATACCCAATAGAATCCCTACATTGGCGATGAATGATTCAGCCAATCCGAAGTCATTAACATATTCATTAATGTAAACGACCCCAAATACCATACTTATAAAGATAGCATATGGAAGCAAGAACACCGTTAGGAGCGAATAAATCCGGGATCGAGAGAAGTTTGCTCCCGAATTATCTAGATCATTCTTGGTTGAGGCCAAAACTGTCACCGACAAGATGTATATCTCCGTGCCTCCCAATAGACTCTCGTAGTGTACCGTTCTACCTTGCCCTATCAACACTAGCAGTGCCAACATCATCGGAAAGAGAGGCAGCAGGATGGAAAAGATAACCCATCTAGTTACCTTTATCCAGTCAATTGACGTATTGTTAGCACTGGTCACTGGTTTAGTTTCCGCAGCGTATATGGAAAGAGTGTACAGAAGAGCGTCCTATTTTCTGAGACGCTCTCATACAACCGTGCCCCTTGCTACACAAACAGCGGCGCCATCTCCCACTCAGCCACCATATCCTGCATGACGGCGTCCGGCGTGCGTTCCTGGTAACGCTCGGCGGCGTCCAGCACCAGCGGCAAGACGTGGATATCGCCGACGGTATTCAGGAAGACGTCGTCATTGCCCAGGATCCAGTGCACGGCTTTGTCGATGCTGGCCTGGTCTGTGAGCGGCTCGTACCAGGTGGCGTGGCTGCGCTGCTCGCCCAGATAGGGCCGGCGGGTGATGCCCTTGATCGTCTGCACGGCGCAGTCGCGGGCTCTGCAAATCTCGACCACTTCACTGAAACCGGCGCGATAGATCGGGTTCTGCATCATCAGGTAGTTGTAAGGCAGCAGCACCGAGTCGAAGTCGAAGCGCTCAAGGCTGCGTTGGTGCATACGCGCGATGGCGACATCGTGGCCAGTCACGCCGATGTACTTGACCAAGCCCTGCTCGCGCGCTTCCTGCAGGTAGTCCAGCACGCCGCCGGGACCCATCGCCACTTGCCATTCGTCTTCGCCGACGAGATAGTGCAGTTGGATCAGGTCGATCTGGCTGACGCGCAGGCGCTGCAGCGAGCGCTCGAATTGGCGCTTGGCGGCATCATAAGTGCGTTCGCCCGTCTTGGTGGCGAGGAAGAATTGATCGCGATGCGTCTCCATCCAGGGACCCAGGCGCAATTCCGAATCGCCGTAGCTGGCGGCGGTATCGATATGATTGACGCCGTGTTCGAGCAGCAACTCCATCGTGCGATCGGCTTCGTCCTGCGTGACATCGCCGAAGGCGGCCGCGCCGAAGAGCGTACGCGTGCTCATGTGACCAGTGCGTCCAAAGAGTTTCTTGGGGATGGGCATCGGATTGCCTCTTTCATCTCATCTAAGCGAATTCTTGAATGAGACGATTATATCAGCAATCTCAGCCAAACAACTCCTTCAATACCCCGACCGAGGCGCGGAAGCCCTGCTCGAATGTGCCGCCCAGCGGACGGTAGACCGACTCCAGCGATATGGACCCGTCATAGCCGTCAGCGGCCAGTGCCGTCGCCAGGTCTGTCAAGTAAGGCGCCATCTGCCCGCTGCCCAGCTGGCGGCAAGTCACAGTCGCTCGGGCAATGTCCACCACCACATCTTTGAGGTGAATATGCCCCAGGTAGCCGCCTCGCAGCGCCTTATAGCCGTCGGGGTAAGCGACTTCCGTAGAATACAGCGCGTTGGCCGGGTCCCAGAGCAGTTTCAGCCGCTGGGAGCCCAACTCGTCAATCAGCTTGCAGGCCAGGCAGGCGGAGTTGGTAATGGCGTTGTTGCCGGTTTCGACCACCAGCGTGATGCCGCGGTCTTCGGCGATTTGCACCGCGCCGCCGATCAATGCCCGCGCCTTGTCCCAGGCGCCGCTCGCCACATTCCATTCTTCCGCGCCGTGGCTGCCGAAGAGGATCATCTCTTTCTTGAAGCTCATGATGCGCACCAGGCCACAATCCAGCGCCTGCGCCATGTCGATGCAGCGGCCCAGCGCGTCCAAATGCGCCAGGTAGGCGGGCGCGGTCAGTGAAATATCGCTAAGCGCCAGCCCGCCGAAGACATGCCGGGAGATGCAAGAGACCTCGACTTCGTGGGCATGCACAAGCTGCTGCGCGCGGTTCAGCTGCGCGTCCGACAGGTCGCCGACTTCTTTGTCCCAGAGGAATTGCAGCTCGGCTTGCGTCAGGTCGAATTCGTTCATGACCGACAGCGCATGCTCCAGTTCGCGGCTGATGCCGTCAGTGATGACGCCTAGTTTCGCCATTATTTAACCGTTCCTCATTTCGTGGGTGACCCTGTGGCGCGCCGCTCAAGACCCCTTACCACTTAACTTCCACGCCGGAGAATCCTTCCAGCAGCTTGACGATGGCCCAGTTGTCGCCTTCGGGAAAGCGTGAAATGCCGGCCTGGAACAGCTCATTGGCGGCGCTGGTGGCGAATAGGGGCATGCCTTTCTCGTGCGCCATGGCCATGCTAATGCCCAGATCTTTGGCCATCGTGGCGATGTGACTGCCGGTGTCCTCGAACTTGCGCGCCATGATCAACTCGGCGCAACTCTTGAAGAAGGGCGTATTGCCGACGTGCGTGCTGCTGAAGACCTTGTAGAGCGTCTCGCCTTTGACGCCGGCAGCCGCGCCAAGCGCCAGCGATTCGAATATGCCGACGAAGGTCACGCCGATATATGCTTGCAAGGCCGCCTTGACCGTCTGCCCCATGCCGATGCTGTCGCCGACGTGGAAGATCTGCCCGCCGACAGCATTAAGCGCATCTTGATTGGCGGCGAAGACGTCATCACGCGCCGCGACCATCATCGTCAGCGTGCCGGCTTCAGCGCCGGACTGGCCGCCGCTGACCGGGCTGTCGATCAAGCGCAGCCCGGACCCGGCCAGCGCTGCTTCAACCGCGCGCATCTCCGCCGGCTCGATTGTGGCGGTGACGATGACGGTCGCGCCGCTTTGCAGCGTATCTCGCAATTCGCGCGCCACATCCATGACTTGCGCGCCGGTCATGACCATGACGAAAACGACATCGGCAGGCGCCAGGTCGCCCAGGGAATCCGCGGCCTGGCCGCCCTGTTCCGCCAGCTTCCGCGCGCGCTCGGGGCGCAGGTCGAAGCCGGTCACTTCAAAGCCGGCGGCGAGCAAGTTCCGCGCCATGCCCAAGCCCATATTTCCCAAACCAACTATCGCTAAACGTTTCATCAACAGTCGCTTTCCAAGACTAAGTACTCTCTTCAAATATAGCGCGGAGCGACCAACGCGATCGCCCCGCAAACAAATCGTTGTGGCGTCACTTCATTATGAGCCTGCGAGGAATTTCACGCCCTGCAAAACGCCCTGTTTTTGCTCGTATTCCGTGTCGTCATAGTAGTGATCTTCCAGCTCGATGCTGACGCAGCCGTCGTAGCCGCCGTCTTGCAAGATGCTGAGGATAATCTTCCAGTCGGAGACGCCGTGTCCCGGGATGGTATAGCGCCAGTTCATGCCGCCGTATTTAAAGGGCGAGGCGAAGGTCGCTTCTTGCAAGTTGCCGTATTGATACAGGTTCTCGTCGATAATCATGCAGTCCTTGCCGTGGACGTGGAAGACATGGCCGACAAATTCCTTGAGAAAACGAATCGGGTCGATGCCCATGCGCACCAGATGAGACGGGTCGTAGTTGACGCCCATATTGGGCGAGCCCACCTGCTCGATGAAGGCGCGGTAGGTCTCCGGCGTGCAAACCAGCGAGCCGGGCCCGGGCCAGCCTTCGATCACCAGATAAGCGTCGTTGTCTTCAAAGGCTGCGCGCAGCGCGCTGTAGCTTTCGACCATGTAACCGAAGTTCTCGGCGCGGCTGCGGGACGGGTCTTCCGGGACCATGCAAATGAAGAAGGTCTTGGCGCCGGCGGCCGCGCAATCGCGGATGTACTCGGCATTGCGCGCCACGGCATCACTGCGCGCTCCCGCGTCGGGCGACATCATTTCGGTCCAGACCGTCAGGTCAGCCGAGCCGACGCGCAGCCCCGCGTCCACCACCGTCTTGGCGCCACTATCGGCGTCGCGGCCCAGGTCGATGACTTCCAGGTCGTTTTCCAGCGCCCAGGCGATCATGCCGTCCAGGTCTTGCTCCCAGGCGAAGTTGCGCCGCCGCCAGCCCAGCGGGAAATTGCCAGTTGCAGTCTTCATGCGTACTCTCCTATGTTGAATGACAGTTGAAGTGATGGTCGATTGTTACGCCAGCATTTTACTCACGGCGCTCGTTTTGACTATGCGCAGCTGACTGGCTGGCCGTCTTTGCCGGCCGATTCGACGATGGCGTCCCAGAGCCGGGCCATGCGCAAACCGACTTCGGGCGGGCAGGGATTCTCGATCTCGCCGGCGCGCACCTGCGTGAACTGCTGCCAGGCGCCGCGCATCTTGGGTAATTCGGCTTCTGTCGCTTCGGTCTCGTCCGCGCGGCGGATGAACAAGCGCTCGCCGTAGATGCCGGTACGGATGACGCCGCCGGTCAGGTTGACGAATATCTCGTTCTCCAGCCCGGGGATGCAGTCGCCGCAGCCGTTGAGCGTGACCAGCGCGCCCGAACCCAGGCGGCCCATCACCACGCCGTTGATATCGACCGGCGTGCCGCGATTGTCCGTCCAGGCGGCCACGGTGGCGAAGTCTTCGCCGACGAGCGTGCAGACGGTATTCATCATGTGCGCGCCGGAATCGAAGAGGAAGCCGCCGCCCGCGGTCTCGGGGATTTGCCGCCATGTGCCCGCTGTAGCGCCCTTCCAACCCTGCCAGACCATGCCAGTCACCGTCTGCAATTCGCCCAGTTCGCCGGAAGCGATCAACTCCGCGGCATGGCGGATCTGTGGCGACAGGCCGCCTTGAAAGGCCACGACTAAATGACGGCCAGTGCGGTCGCGCGTTTCCATCAGGCTGAGCGCTTCGGCGGCGTTCATTACCATGGGCTTTTCCAGCAGCACATCCAGGCCCGCCTCCATGCACAGTTTGGCATGGTCATGATGCAGATTGTGCGGCGTGATGATGAAGGCGGCATCCAGCTCAGAGGCGTATTTATCCAGCAATTCCGCCAGCACCGGCTCGTTGAGCGGGGTTGGCCCGCCCAGCTCCTCCAGCGCGAGTTCATAGTTGTTCGAGGAAGGCTCGCAGATGACGCGGATGTCGGCACCGGTTTCGATCATTAAAGGCAGATGGTAGCGCGCCATGCCGCCCGCGCCGATCAAGGCAGTTCTTGTACTCATATCAACTCGCTTAAGGTCTCGTAAAAGGCGTACAAAAATACAATGCGCGGGATTGTATCCAATGCGAAGACAAAAGGCTAATCCAATTTTTATTGCGGATTTTCACAGAATATTAGAGGCGCGCCGATCGTCGTAGAATTGGGGGTCGCCGCGTGACCGAGCGTTCAGGCGCGTCGGCGGGAGCGGTGCTCTTGACGTGTCTCTAGGCCTTCGAGGACGGCGACTTGCTCACCATCGCGCTCGACCCAGACGCCACAGGGCCCGCCCTGCTCGCTGACGCCGAGGTCAATTTCGCTGCCATCCATGCGCAAAACCGGGTGATACCATTTGGCCACCGCCTCGGCCTCACCGACGATGTAGTGGCCGATCATGGCGCGGCGGAAGCGGTTGGCTGTGCTGTTGGGGTAGCTGCCATGGACAAGCTGGCCGTTGAAGAAGAGTACATCGCCCGGCTCCATAACCAGCGGAATCGGCTCGTAGCCGGGCGGCAGTTCCACCGTATCAGCGGTGAAGCTAACGTCGGTATCGGCATCCAGCGTACACAGCACCGGTATATCGTGCGTCCCGGGCACGATGCGCAAACAGCCGTTGGCTTCGTCACAGCGGTCAATGGCCAGCCAGGCGGCGACGCAGGTACCGGGGTCGACGCGCAGATAGAACTGGTCTTGATGCAGAGCTTGTCCGCGCGCGCCGGGCGGCTTGAAATAGAACATGGTCTGGACAGCGTAGGGTTCGCGGCCCAGGACGGCCCTCATCCATTGGTTGAGCCGCGGATCGATCATCCAATTCAAGCTGGTTTCGTCCCAACGGTGCGGCTGCATGACACGCGGATATCTCGCGAGTGGATCGCTGGCATCGGTGATATTGTCGGAAGCGCGATGATGGTCGCGGTTGACGCGGTGGAAATGCGCTTGCAGGGCCTCGACCTCTTGTTTAGAGAATAGTCCACGCGCGAGCATATAGCCTTGCTCGGCGAATTCGGATTTGCTGGTGGCGGGTACGGTCATCTCTAGGGCCTCGCTAGCAATAAGTATTTGCAATATGACCCTATTCTAGCGTATATATTGCCCTGTCGCGTACAACTGTCTCTGAGGCGACATGTGTCTCTGCAACGCAAGATAAAGCAATGGCAGCATGTATCTACAATGGCGAAACATCGGAGGCTGAAATGCTAGTCAGAATTCAGAAATGGGGAAACAGCCTGGCGGTGCGAATCCCTAAAGACATCGTGCTCGACCTTGGCTTGGATTACGGAACATTTGTTGAACTTCGCGCTGTCGACGGGCGCTTGCACGTCATTCCTCAGCAAGGGCCTCGCTATACGCTTGAGGAATTGGTCGCTCAGATTACGCCTGAGAATCGGCACGGCGAAATTGACTGGGGTCCACCGGTCGGCAAAGAGGTGTGGTGGTGACGTATTTTCAAGATCTCAGCGATATTGTAAGAACAGCATTCAATCATTTGGCAGGCTACAAACGACTCCATGATTCGTAAATGACATCTATCTGTGTTAGTATGTATCTACAATGTAGAAACGGGGTTTGCTGTGCTAACCAAAATTACGAAATGGGGCCACAGCCGCGCCCTGCGCATTCCAAAGGCATTAGCTGAAGAAGCAGGGCTTGACTTTGGGCAAGCGGTGGATTTGCAGGTGGTGGACGGGGAAATCCGTATCAGGCGCTCTCGCAAGCGAAAGAGATATGATTTGGATAAAATGCTGGAGAGTGTACCGGACAATTTTGAGTCGGAAGACTGGGGCCTCGGTCCTCCTGTAGGCAATGAGATTTAGTGATCGCTGAGCAAAGTCGATTGTCATGAGCTAATAAAGCAAGACTGACAAATTATAGAATAAAATTTCACTGTAGACACGGAGTGTGAAAGATGCTGACGACGATACAGAAATGGGGCAATAGTCGAGCCGTGCGTATACCGAAGGCTTTGGCTGTAGAAGCAGGACTGGAATTGGGCACGAAAGTAGAAATTATGTCCGTGGATGGAGAACTGCGGATTGTTCCCGTCGAAGAGGACTATTACGACCTAGACGAGCTCCTGGCAAGCGTCCCGGACGACTATGAGCCGGAGGAATGGGACGTAGGACCCGCCGTCGGTAAAGAGGTCTGGTGGTGAGTTACATTCCCAAGCGCGGTGATATCGCTTGGATGAACTTTGATCCCCAATCCGGGCACGAGCAAGCGGGGCATCGGCCTGCGCTTGTTGTCTCTCCGACATCGTTCAACCGCCGGATGGGATTGGCACTGGTATGTCCCATCACAAGCCGCGCCAAGCGAGATCGATTTGAAATTCCATTGCCAGATGATTTGCGCGTGAAGGGCGTGATTCTAACTCATCAGGTTAAGTCTCTTGATTGGAGAACGCGAAACATTGAGTTTATAGTGAATGCGCCTGACAATGTTGTAAATGAAGCGCTGAAAGTGATTCGTTCGATTCTGCGCTGATTCTTCAAATATTATCCTCGCTCGGTGGCTCGCGCTTAATTCCGATTCTACATTTCTCTTTTGCGTGTTTGCGGCGCTAGCTGATAGAGAGTATTCTCTCAGCCTATAAGTCGACATGTTTACTCTGCAACAGATATCATCATGAGAGGTGCAAGACTCTATGTTCAACTGGACACACGAAGAACTGCCGCAACCGACCACCGACGTCGCCACCCTGCAATCCAACATCGACGAATTCGGCTACTGTCTGGTCAAAGACGCTATGACATCCGCTCAGGCGCTTGCCGCGCGCGAACGCTTGCTGGAACAGGCGCAGGCGGAGCTGGAAGGCGGCCACGCCTTTGAAGACGGCGGCGCCAAGCAGCAATGGGGCCAATTCACCGACGAAGCGGGGCGTGTCCGGCGCGAGGCCTTTTCCGCCAAAGCCGGCGGCGTCAACCAGCGCGTCTGGATGCTGATCAACAAGGGCGCGATCTGGCGCGAGCTGCTGACGCAGCCGACCGTGCGCGCTGTCGTCGGGCATGTGCTGGGGGCGGACTATCTGCTGTCCAGCTACGGCGCCAATATCGCCAAGCCGGGCGGCATCGCCATGAACCTGCACACCGACCAGTGGTGGATGCCCGAGCCGATCCATCGCAACCCCAATCCGGTGCCGGCCGGCTCACTGACGCGCGAGCTGTCCAACCGCGTCGATGACCACCCGCCCATGATCGCGCCGCCTGTGGTCGTCAACGTCATGTGGATGCTCAACGACTTCACGGAGGAAATCGGCGCCACCCGCATTGTGCCGCGCAGCCACCTCTATGGCCGCCGTCCTGATGCCGAGCGCGACAAGGATGTGGTCAGTATTCCGGCGGAAGGCGTTGCCGGAAGCGCCATGCTCTTCGACGGGCGCATCTGGCACGGCACCGGCGCCAACGCCAGCGATGAGCAGCGGCTGGGCGTGCTGACTACTTTCGTGGCGCCGCAATTCCGCACGCAGGTCAACTTCACCATGGCGACCGCGCCCGAGGTGGTGGCGGAAGCCGACGACGACTTGCTTGCGCTGCTGGGCTTCAAGATCTGGAATGCCTACGGGCGCATCGAGAGCCCGGTGGCGGGTTATATTCAGCAGGGGCAGCGCTCGCTGGGCGAGCTGCGGTCTCAATCCTGAGGACCGGCGTCCAGAGCTATCACGTCTCCGCCCTGCGGTTTGATATGCATCCGGGCTTTATCATCGTGCTGGTCCGCCTAGCGCCCTGCTGCGATCGAGCGAGCGGGGATCACTTAAGGAAAGGCGTACAGAGATGGATCAACTTACTTGCGCACTGAAATCAAAAGTGAGACAATCGAATCGCGCCAGTCGAACATAGAGAAATGATAAATTATTGGAAGGACCGGACGCTATGACAGCCGACGCGATCAACTCTCGGCTTGACCGAATCGAGAACAGGGTGGACGAAAACGCCACGAACACCGCCGAGTTGAAAGGCGCGTATGAACATCTGGCCACTAAGGCGGATCTTGAGCGGGTAGAGAAGCGCTTGCAGAGATTTGTGCTGGCAGTGGCGACAGTCATGATTGTCATACTGACATACTTGGAGAACTTGAAGTTAGACGAAATTTTGTCCCGGCTGCCCTGAGCGGAGTCGTCGATATCTGGAGCTATACGCTGCCAAATACGGAAGTCTGATTCTTCGACTCCAGCGGCATCTTCCGCGTGTGAAACCGAGTCCTCTGCTTAGTGAGCGTCCGACTGAAGATCTCAAAATATGATTAAATCAGGCCTATAGCAAGTCTCGCCCTCTCGCGGCTAAGCTGAGACCAGGGATTTGCTTAGAACTGTCACCTATCCTCGGTTTAGACTATTTCCCCTATACTCATTTTGGGGCCAGGAGATTGGGTAAAAGATGACTCAAACAGCCGACAAACTCGCACAAATCCACATCGGCAAGAAAGGCGCCGCGCCCATCGCCGCGCCGGGCTGGACAGGCAAACCCGCCGACCGCGTCACATTGGTCGATTGCGACGTCCACCACAACTTCCACGATCCGCATCAGCTGCTGCCTTACCTGCCCAAGTTTTATCAGGAGCACCTGCTTGACCAGGGGCTGCACCTGCCCGGCGCCGGATACGCCAACACACCCTTCCGCCGCACGCGGCCCGATATCAAGGACCCGGCCCTGCAAGAGCGGGACTTCAACTTCTCGCTGGAGTTCACGCAGAAAGAGCTGCTCGACCGCTGGAATGTCGACTTCGCCCTGCTGACGGGTCCGCCGGTCTTTTACGCTGTCGCCGGCTTGCCCGATCCCGATTGGGCGGCGGCGCTGTGCACGGCATTCAACGACTGGACCATCGAGTACTGGCTGGATAAAGACCCGCGCGTGGTCAACGCCATCCTGATCGCGCCCAACGACCCGGCGCTGGCGGTCAACGAGATTCACCGCCTGGCGGGGCGCAAAGACACGGCCGCAGTCCTGATGCCGATGCAGACGCCGGACCTTTTCGGCAAGCGCAGGTACCATCCCATCTGGGAGGCTTGCGCCGAGCACGATTTGCCGGTGGTCTCGCATATCGGCGGCGGCAGCCCGGGTTCGACGCTCACGCCGGTCGGCTTCCCCAGCTATTACATGGAAAACCGCATGACCCGCCCCAGTGTGGCCAGCGCGCAGGCGGCTTCGCTGATCGTCGAGGGCGTCTTCGAGAAGTTCCCCAACTTCAAAGTCGCGCTGATCGAAGTGCAGCAAATGTGGGCCGTGCCGCTGATGTGGCACATGGACACGGACTGGAAAGCCATCGGCGACCAGACGCCTTGGCTGAAGCGCCCGCCCAGCGAGTACTTCCGCGAGCATATCCGCATCGGCTCCCAGCCCATGCACGAGCCGCCGCGGACCGAGCAGGTCTACCAAATGCTGGAGATGTTACACGCCGACGAGACGCTGATATTCTGCACCGACTTCCCGCATTTCGATTGGAATGACCCGGTGACCGTGCTGCCCAAGCTGGACGAGCGTATGCACCGGCGCATCTTCGCCGAGAACGCGCTGGATATGCTGCGCATTACGGACGACATGATCGAGGCGGTCGTGGCGTGAGCGGCATCGTGGTCGGCAACGTCGCGGAAATCCCGGACGGCGGACGCAAAATCATTGTGCCCTTCCGCGGGCGCGCCGGCATCGGCATCTTCAACGTCAAGGGCGCCTACTACGCCTTGCGCAATATCTGCCCGCATAAACGCGGACCGCTCTGCACCGGCGAAGTGGCCGGGCGCAGCAGCACAGAAGCGCCGCCATCGGTGACGGACGGCTTTGTAGGCTACGAGCGTGAGGGCGAGATCATCCGCTGCCCCTGGCATGCCTGGCAATTTGATATCGCCAGCGGCCAGTGTCTGGTTGATCCGGACCTGCGCGTGAAAACTTATCCGATTATCATCGACGGCGAGGATCTCATCGTCGATGTTGATGTCAGCGACTTTATACAGGAAGGATAGACAAAATGCCCGATCCCATTCGCCTTGGCGTCATCAGCTTCGCCCATGGCCACGTAATCCGTTATTGCCAAGTCATTGCCGATTATAGCGACGCAGAGGTCGTCGCCGCCTGGGATGACGACCACGAACGCGGCCAGACGCAGGCCGCCGAATTCGGCTTGGACTGGATGCCTGATCTCGATCAGTTGCTGGCGCGCGCCGACATCGACGCCGTCTTCGTCACCAGCCCGACCAACAGACACGCCGAGCACGTCATCGCCTCCGCCGAAGCAGGCAAGGGCGTCTTGCTGCAGAAGCCGATGGCGCTGACTCTGGAAGACTGCGACGCCATCATTGACGCGGTGGAACGGACGGGCGTCAAATTCAGCATGTGTTATCAGATGCGCGGCGACCCCATCAATCAGAAGATGAAAGCGCTGATCGACGAGGGCGCGGTCGGCAATATCGCGGTGATTCGCCGCCGCCACGCCATTCCCGCCCTGCTCATGCCAAGCTTCGCCGATTCCGGCAACTGGCATATGGATCCTGCCCAGAACATGGGTATGTTCATGGACGACGCCTCGCACGCCGCCGACTGGTTCTACTGGATGTTGGGGCGCCCGGTCAGCGTCATGGCCGAGATCGACAACATCGTCACCGATGTCGCGCCCGATGACAACGGCGTGGCCATCTATCGCTTCAGCAAGGGCGAAATGGGCATCCTCTTCAACAGCTCGACCCAGTTGGCGGCCGAAGCCACTACCGAGATTTATGGCGATGCCGGCACCATCCATCAGAACTTCGGCGACGCGCCTTCCACCATACCGCCGCCCGATGCCACGCCGCTGAAGCTCTTCCGCGCCGGCGCAGAGGATTGGGAGCGCTTCGACTTCCCCTTCGTGCCGCACGGCAGCCGCATCCACGGCGTCGCCCGCCCGGTAGTCGATTTCATCAAGGGGGAGGGTCCGCCGCTGGCCAGCGCCGAAGACGGCAAGGTCTGCATTGAAATGATCCTGGGCGCTTATCAGTCAGCGCGCGAGGGACGGCGCGTAGAGCTCTAGCGCCAGCCGCCCTTGACGCAAGATTTTGACAAGCTGCGCGAGCTTGGTTATGCTTTTCTGCAAGTGTAAGTTGTACATTCGCAGATATTGTTGAAGTCATAAGGAGGCAACAATGTATAGAAGAAATTCTGGCGGCTTAAGCAGGCGGGACTTTTTGAAATCAGCGGGCGCAATGGTGGGCGGGCTCGCGGCATCGAGCGCCCTGCCTTTGGCATCACTCGCGCAGAGCGATATGTCGGGCGCGCTGCAGTGGAATACGAACCATAACACGCTGAGCGTGAATGACTTCAAAATCGTCATCGAGAATTTCAACGAAGAATATCCCGATATTGATATCAACCTCATCAACCACGGCGACGCTTCGCAGTATTACACGCAGATCAACACTGCCGGCGTGGGCGGGACCTTGCCCGATCTCTTTTACGTCCGTTCCTTCGACGCTGCGCCCTTCGGCGCGCGCGGCTGGATCACGCCGCTGAACGAACTGATGGAGCGCGATGGCATGGACTTTTCGGACTTCTGGCCCGCCCAAGTGGCGCAGAATTCCTACGAGGGTCAGTTGATGACCCTGCCCTACGACTTCTCCAACGTGGCCATGTATTACAACAAGACCATGTTCGATGAAGTGGGCGTGCCCTACCCCACCAACGACTGGACCTGGGACGACTGCTTTGAGATCGCGGCCGCCTTCAAAGACGGCGAGCCGGGCGATCAAACCCGTTGGGGTGTGGAATTGTGGACCTGGGGCTGGATGATGATGGGCTTGCTGCATGCCGGCGGGGGCGCCACCTTCAGTGAAGACAACCGCAGCTGCATCGTCAATAATCCCGAGAATGTCGCTACCTTGCAACGGATCCAGGATGAGATCGCGGCCGGCAACGCGGTGCATCGCGGCATGACGCCCGCCGGGCTGGATCCATTCCTGACCGGCAATATCGCGATGGAGGTGCAGGGTTCCTGGGCGGCATTTTACATGCTGGATGGCATCGGCGATTCCTTTGAGTGGGATATCGTTAAGCTGCCGCGCGGCTCCACCGGCTTGACCAGCGTTTCGGCCGCCGGCGGCGCCTGGGGCATCGCCACCAACACCGAAGACATCGATGTGGCTTGGGAATTCTGCAAGTACATCACCAACACGGAATCGACCAATATCCTCATATCGAATAACCTGCGCAGCGTGCCGGGGCGGCTTTCCTCTGTGCCGCGCTGGGAAGAAGTGGCGGGGACGGATATCTGGAAGGGCAGGTACGTGCAGGTCTTCCCCGAACAGATGCTGAATGACGCCATAAATTGGTCCTATCCCGTCTTCATGGGCGAGTATGACGCGGCCTGGAACGCGCGCATCATCGGCGTCTTTGAAGGCAACGATCCGGAAGAAGCGCTGGCCCAGATTGAAGAAGAAGCCAATGCCGCGGCCGCGCGCTACGCCGAGGATGAATAACGTCGCCGGTGTTTGAACTGGCGGTTTGAATTGACAGCATCGGGGCGCTTGGCAGAGCTGAGCGCCCCGGATTGTGGTTTTTCGCGGCTATCATTCATGTACACACACACCATGCGAGCGAATAGCTAAGCCCATGTTCCGCAGCAACCTGTTCCGCCACGAGGCGATACAAGGCTATCTCTTCATATTGCCTTGGTTCATCGGCTTCCTGGTATTCACAGCGGGTCCCTTGACCGCCGCGCTCGGTTTCAGCTTTACCGACTGGAATGGCGTCTCCGCCATCGAGTTTATCGGCTTGGAGAATTACATTCAGCTTTCGCAAGATTCGCGCTTCTGGCAATCGTTGAAGGTCACGCTGGTATTCACCTTCTTCTACTTGATATTGAATCTTATCATCGGCTTCGCCCTGGCCCTGGTGATGAATCAGCCCGTGCGCGGGATGCGGCTCTTCCGCACCGTCTATTATCTGCCGGCGGTGCTATCCGGCGTGGCGGTGGCGGTTTTGTGGTCCTTCCTCTTTCATCGCGAATACGGCTCGTTGAACTGGCTGCTGGGCTTCATCGGCATCAAGCGAATCGGCTGGATCGTCTCCGAGAATTGGGCGCTGCCTTCCATCATCATCATGGAGCTTTGGCGCGTTGGCAGCACCATCATCATCTTCCTCGCGGGCTTGCAAGGCATCCCGCCTGAGCTCTACGAAGCGGCCGAGGTCGATGGCGCCAACCGGCGCTGGCGGCTTTGGAGCATCACCATCCCGCTGATGTCGCCAACGATATTCTTTGTGCTCATAGTCGGCTTTATCAACGCGATGCAGGTCTTCACGCAGGCTTATATCATGACGCGCGGCGGCCCTAATTACGCCACTTATTTCTATTCGATTAATCTCTATCAGACGACCTTCCGCGAGCTGCGGCTGGGTTACGCCTCAGCCCAGGCCGGCGTGCTCTTTGTCATCATCTTCTTCGTCACGCTCTGCATCCTGTGGGTCTCGCGTTATCGCGTCAATTACGAGTTGGTGTAGGACGCATCATGGCCACGGCGACAGCATCAGCAACCAGCAAGAGTAAGAGCGGCGGCTTCTGGTCGCGCAGACGGCGGCTGCGCTTGCAGAACCACCTGGTGACCTATTTGATACTGATCCCGGGCGCACTTCTCTTTCTTTATCCCTTACTCTGGATGCTCTCCACCAGCTTGAAGCCCAAGGATCAGATATTCACCTACCCCATCGAATGGATCCCCCATACCTGGATGTGGTCCAATTATGGCGAGGTCTTCAACCAGGTCCCCTTCCTGACCTACACCATTAACACCGCCGTTATCACCGTGATAGGCGTCGTGGGCACCTTGGTCGGCAGTTCGCTGGCCGCTTACGGTTTCGCCCGTTTTCGCTTTCCGGGCAAAGACGCGCTTTTCCTGCTGATGCTGTCGACGATGATGGTGCCGATTTGGGTGACGCTCATCCCCTCGTTTCTGATGTTCCGCTGGTTCGGCTGGCTGAATTCTTATTTGCCGATTCTGGTGCCGGCTTTCTTCGCCCAGCCCTTCTACACTTTCCTCTTGCGGCAGTTCTTCATGACGGTGCCCCAAGACCTGGAAGACGCGGCGCGCATCGACGGCGCCAATCGGCTGCAGATATTCCTCAATATCATGCTGCCGCTTTCGCGCCCGGCGCTGGCGACCGTGGCCATCTTCGCTTTCTTCTTTTACTGGAATGAATTCTTGCTGCCCTTGATCTACATTCAGGATCAGAGCAAATTCCCCATTTCGGTCGGCATTTCGGCATTTATCTCCGAGTACCGCTCCGACTTCGCCTTGATGATGGCGGCATCGGGCATGGCGCTTGCGCCGCCAATGATCGTCTTCTTTCTGGCGCAGCGCTACTTCATACAGGGCTTTGTCTTGAGCGGCGTCAAGGGATGAGCGGGAGATCGCCCGCCCAAGCGCAAACTGTAAGGACGAGCCTTGGCTCGCCTAATGTAGTGAAACCATGAAACTCCTGGAAATGACCGGCGGCGGGACCTCACGCGTGATTGACGCTGGCCCGCCCCAGCCACAAGCTGACGAAGTCATCATACAGACCGCGCGCTCGGCGATTTGCGGCAGCGAGATGAAAGCCTATCGCGGCGCGGGCATCGCCGGCGGCAACAGCGGCCATGAAGCGGTCGGCACAGTGATCGAGCTGGGCGCGGGTGTCACGAGCTTGCGGGTTGGTCAGCGCGTCGGCGTCAGCGCAGTAGTCGGCTGCGGCGATTGCGCCCAATGCGCGCGCGGTCGCTACACCTGGTGCAGGGCGGCCAAGTCCCGCTCGCGCATGCACGCCGAGCAATTTGCCATACACGCCCGCTGCTGCAGCATCCTGCCCGACGATCTGCCTTGGGAGCCGGCAACGCTGCTGACTGGCGATGGCATGGGCGTGCCCTGGCACACAGCGAAGAAGATCGACCGCGCCGATATCGAGACGATCGTGGTCATGGGACTGGGTCCAATCGGCTTGGGCAATGTCTTGCTGCAAGCCCATCTGGGGCGGCGCGTCATCAGCGTCGACCTCGTCGACTATCGCGTCGATCTGGCGGAGCAGCTGGGCGCGGACGTGAGCATCAAAGCCGATGACTCGCTGATTGAGCGGATCATGGACATCACCGATGGTGAAGGCGCGGATGTCGTCATCGATTGCGCCGGCCAGCGGGCGAGCGTCGCTAACAGTTTCCTGGCCGTCCGCCGCGGCGGCATAGTCGTCTTCAACGGCGAATCGAACGAAGAAATGCTGGCGCCCAGCCGCGATTTCAACCGGCGCGAGATCTGGGCGGTCGGCTGTTGGTACTACTTCATGAGCGATGTGCCTGAGATGATCGCGCTGTGGCGGGGAGGCCTCGATGTGACGCGCATGATCACGCACTGCTTCCCGCTGGCTGAGGCGCCTGCGGCTTTTGAGCGCTTCGACCGCGGCATGACCGGCAAGGCGCTGCTGCGCCCGTGATTGCCGCGCGTCGGCTTTTCCCGGTAGTGTATCGAATTCGGTTGAAATAGAAATGACGTGAACTCCGATTCATGCTAGTTGTCCTAGCAAAGCAAAAGAACAGGAGCCACGTCATGTACACTAGGATAACGCAGCCAGGATATGGTTTCAAATCTTTTTTGGCGGGCCTGAGAGCCAAACTGGCCGCGACCGCGTCTCAAATGATTGAATCTCAACTGGAGCGGGAAGTCACCGCCCGGTTGTATCGCCAAGCCTACCAAAGGCGCTCGCAGGTATCGCGTCAAAGTCAAGCGACCTGTCAAGTCTGCGGCAGTCAGCAGGCTAGTGATTTTGTGCGCAATGGACGGCGTCGGCGTCAATTAGTGACGGATTATGGAGTGTTGCAGGTCTGGCTGCCGCGTGTGCGCTGTCAATGTAATGGCAGTGTCAAGATACCCTTTTCCATCCTCAAGCCCTATCAACAAATTTGGGATGATGTCTGTGATCGCATTGGGCGCTGGGCGGATTTAGGCTTGAGTTTGCGGCAAATGCAGGCGGAAATCGGCGAGCAGTGTGGCACTCAAATGGGCTTGCGGACTTTGAATCGGGAGGCGCAAGCGGTGCGGATGCCGCCAGCGATGCCCTTGACCAGTTGCCCGCCAGTGGTCATGCTGGACGCCATTTGGCTGACCTTGCTCGAGGATACCGGTCAGAGCAAAGTCGACAGTCGCCAACGCCAACGCTCGGTCAAAGCGCGGCGCAAAGTCTGTGTCCTGGTGGCTTTGGGACTGTATCCGCAAAACCGGCGCTGGGGCATTGTGGGCTGGCAGTTGGCTGAGGATGAAAGTCGCCAGGCTTGGGAAGGCCTCTTATCCGACTTGGCGGCGCGCAAGCTATATCGCCAACGGGGGCTGGAACACTTCATTCATGACGGCAGCAAGGGCTTGATTGCCGCGCTGAACTATCTGCACCCTCATGTACCACATCAACGTTGCGCCTTCCACAAGCTGCGCAATCTCTGGCAGAGCATTCAAGTCCCCGATGCCTTGCCCAGCGGACAAGCCCGTCAATTCAAACAGCGCATCCTGCAACCCATTCGCGCCATCTTTGAGGCGAAAGACAGTCGAGAAGCAACAGAATTAAGGGATGCTTTCTGTCGGACTTATGCCGAAACACAATCTGATTTAGTCGCCACGCTGCAACGAGATTGGCAGGAGACCATTGCCTTTTTCCGGGTACTGCAGCGATACCCTAAGTGGCCGCGCTCGGCTTTACGAACGACCAGCCTCTTGGAACGGGTCAATCGAATGTTGAGACGGCTTTTCCGCCCCAAAGGCGCATTTCACTCGAGGACAGGTTTAATCGCTACTGTCGCGCGTGTGCTTAACCCATATCGGCTCGTATGAATTTCAACCGAATTCGATACACTACCCTTTTCCCGCTTGATTGCGCCGTCCTGCGCGATTCGTTATACTCCCCCTGCTACAAAGTTTCGTTCTATAGACTCTAGAAGGAGTGAACAAAATGAACCGCTTTAAGTATGTCCTTGCGCTGCTCGCAGTGCTGGTGCTGCTGGTTGGCGCCTTCACCGGCTTCGCGCAGGATGAAAAAGTGCTTGTCATCGGCTGGTCGGAAAACACCGACGCCTATGACCCGGCCAATGGCTTCACGCATTCAACGCATATCGTCAATCACGTGACCTACAGCCAGCTGGTGACCTTCCCCGATGAAGACGCTAGCCGCATCTTGCCTTCGCTGGCCGAAAGCTGGGATATTTCTGATGACGGGACGGTCTATACCTTCTCGCTGCGCCAGGACGCCACCTTCGCCAACGGCGATGATATCAATTCGGATGATGTTGTATTTTCGATCCAGCGGCTGCAGAATTTCAACGGCAACCCGTCCTTCCTGGCTGATGGCATTGATTCGGTAGAAGCCATCGACGATGACACGGTCGCCTTTACGCTGCCGGCGCCTCGTCCGTCCTTCTTGTCCGAGATTACCAGCGCCATATTCAGCGTCACCAACGCAGATGTCGTGCGGGCTAACGGCGGCACAGATGCCGAAGACGCAGCCGAAACCGATACGGCCGGCGCTTATCTGGACAGCACTTCGGCCGGTTCCGGTTCTTACGTGCTTGAGCAGTGGGATCCGCAAGACCGTACCGTTCTGGTTCGCAACGAGAATTACTGGGGCGATGCGCCCTATTTCGACCGCGTGATCTTCATCCACATGCCGGAAAGCGCCACGCAGAAGGTCGCGCTGGAAGCCGGCGATATCGACTTGGCATTCGACCTGCAACCGGATCAAATCGCTGCCTTGGAAGGCAATGAGGATATCGAGATCTATCGCGGCATCAGCACCTTGACGCACTTTGTCATCATGAACACGGAAGAGGAGAAGAGTGGTCCCTTCGCCAACCCGACTGTTCAGTTGGCTGTGCGTTACGCGCTGGATTACGAAGGCTACAAGACCCTTTGGGGCGGCGTTAAGCCGGCGACGAATATGACGGCGGGTTTCTTCGGCAACCTCGGCGAAGAGGCGGCCTTCTCCCGCGATCTGGACAAAGCGCGCGAGCTGCTGGCGGAAGCCGGTTATGGCGACGGGTTGGAAATGACGCTGGAATATCCCGACATGGTTTACGGAGGCGTCAGCTTCAATACCAACGCGCAAAAGATCCAGGCTGATCTGGCCGAAGTCGGAATCGACGTAACGCTGCAACCGGGTGAAATCCAGGTCGCGCTTGAGCGCTACCGCAGTGGCGACCATGGCGTCGGTTATTGGCTCTGGGGCCCGGACATCCTAGATCCGCTGGATTTCCTCAGCTTCATTCCGCCCGGCAAGGTCGCGACAGAGCGCAACAACTGGCAGTTGGAGAGTTTGCCGCAGGAGATCCAGGATGCGATCGCCCGCACCAAGGTCGCCAGCGATCCGGACGAGCGCATGGCGCTCTTCACCACGCTGCAAGAATACACCATGCAACACGGTCCCTTCGCGCCCTTCAACGTACCCGAGGTCGCGACCGCATATCGTTCCGATCTATTGGGTTATATCTGGCACCCGCACTGGCTGCTGGATGTCTCCATCTTGAGCCGCGGCATGTAGGTTGATTGCCGAACAAACGCAGGGGCGAGTCCTTGTTTCGCCCCATTGCAGAGTTAGAATTTCGATACGGGCGGGCCCTTGGCTCGCCCATTTCAATTCAGCCGCACCTTTTATCGTCCCCGCCCTGATGTGTTACACTAAGCTTCGTTCCTAAAGCGTTGACTGGCTGCCCATGAGCTTTTTTCGCTATTTCGTCCGCCGATTGCTGCTCGTGATTCCTATTTTGTTGGGCATCACCGTGGTCGCCTTCATCATTGCCAACGCCATCCCGGCCGATCCTATCAACGCCAATCTACCGCCCAACGCGCTCAACGACGAAGAGACCATCGCCGCCTTCCGCAAGAAATGGGGCTTGGACAAACCACTGCATGAACAATACCTGACCTACCTCGGCAATCTGCTGCAGGGCGATATGGGCGTATCCATCAAGTGGCGCAAGCCCGTGTCAGAGGACATCGCCAAACGTTTGCCCGCGACGATCGAGCTGGCCACGCTCGGCATCATCTATGGCGTGGCTTTGGGTGTGGGTTTGGGGCTGGTCTCCGCCATTTGGAAGGACAGTTGGGCCGACTATATTGCGCGGGTCGTTGCCCTCATTGGGGTCAGCTTCCCGGTGTTTCTTCTCGCCTTGATATTCCTGAACGTGTTTTACGCCCAGCTAGGCATCGCCGCCGGCCCTGGACGGCTGCATGTCCTGCTGCGTCCGCCGCCGACCGTCACCGGCATGTACACCATCGACGCCCTGTTGAACGGCGATTGGAAAACCTTCGGCGACGCCCTGTCGCATCTCATCCTGCCTGCGCTGACGCTGGCGCTGTACATCAGCGGCATCATCTCGCGCATCACCCGTTCATCCCTGCTCGAAGTGCTGAATCAAGATTATATGCGCACGGCCCGCGCCAAAGGTCTGCGCGAACGCTACGTCATCGGCTTTCACGGCATGCGCAATTCACTGATCCCGGTGGTGACGGTCATTGGCCTGTCTTACGGCAATCTGCTAGTCGGATCGATCCTGATTGAGTCGATTTTCGCCTATCCCGGCATCGGTTTCTACATGTTCCGAGCCAGCACGTCACAAGATTTTCCGGCGATTATGGGCGTCAGCCTGTTATTCGCCTTCATTTATGTCGGAGTGAATTTTGTCGTCGATATCCTCTATTTCTTCCTCGACCCACGAATTCGAGTCGCCTAGCCGACGCCAGTTGGCGGCGTATCATCTGCGCCGTAACCCGCTGGTCTCGCTCGGATTGGTGATCGCCATCGTATGGATAGTGATTGCTTTCATCGCGCCGGCGATCGCCCCGGTCGAGCCCTTGAAGCAAGACCTGGTGAACCGATTGGCGGCGCCGGGCCAGCTTTTCTTGATGGGCTCGGACGAGTTGGGGCGCGACATATTCAGCCGCGTCCTTTGGGGCTCGCGCATTACCATTCCGGCCGGCTTGGCGGTTATCATCATCGGCAGCACGATCGGCGTCATCATCGGCGCGGTGGCCGGTTACGCCGGCGGGGTCGTCGACGAATTGCTCATGCGCCTGACCGAGCTTTTCATGGCCTTTCCCTTTATCATTCTGGCGATGGCCGTCACGGCCGCGCTGGGCCCCGATATCCGCAATGCCGTACTGGCGCTGAGCGCCGTTTGGTGGCCGCGCTACGCCCGCATCCTGCGCGGACTGGTTCTCGAGGTCAAATCGCAAGAATTTGTCGAAGCGGCACATAGCGCCGGCGCCGGCGGGGCCTATGTCCTCTTTCGCACTATCTTGCCCAACTGCGTCGCCCCGGCGGTCATCCTGGCCACCCTTGATATCGGCACGGCCATCCTGAGCTTCGCCGCTTTGAGCTTTATCGGCTTGGGGCCGGAGCCGTCGTCGCCGGAATGGGGACGGATGGTCAGCATCGGTATCGACTTCTTCGACCAGTGGTGGATGTGGCTGTTTCCCGGGCTGGCCATCGCCGGGCTGGTGATGGCCTTTAACTTCATCGGCGACGGCCTGCGCGATATCCTCGACCCGCGCTTGCGGGGGGAATAGGCGCGCCACGCTCTGCCGAGCAACTAGACATCGGTCCAGTCGAATACGACGCCAATGTACTCGTCCTTCTTGTGCTTCAGCCCCTGATACGCTTCTTCGGCTTGCTCCGGCTTGAGAGTATGACTGTGCAGCGGCGCCACTTGCAGCTCGCCGGACCGAATCAGCCGCAGCGCCAGCTCGGCGTTGCGCCGTATCGAATGCTTGACGAAGGCGTTGCGCGGCACGGGATAGCGCCACTCATGCGCGCCTTTGAAGGTCACATTGCCCAGGCCGTCAAGGTGAACGTGGCGCAGCACCTCGGTCAAATCGGTTTCGTAAGCGCCGCGCGGCGTACCCAGCAAGATCACCTCGCCAAAGCGCCCTACCAGCGGCAGCGCGGGAGGCAACGCGCGCGGATTGCCGGTCGCCTCGATCAGCGTGGTCACGCCAGCGCCGCGGGTAATTGCGGCCACATCCGCTTCGATGGCAGCCGGGTCTATCACCAGCGCATAGGCGATGCCGCATTCCCGCGCCAGCTCGACGCGCCTTGGGCTGAGATCCAGCCCGATGACGCGCCCGCCCTGCAAAGCGGCGAGCTGCGCGGCGAAGTTGCCCACCAGGCCCAGGCCGGTCACCGCCACGTGGTCGCCCAGTTCGATGGTTGATATGCGCAGGGCGGTGAAAGCCACGCAGATCATACGCGTAAAGACCGCTTGCGCCAGATTCATGCCGGGCGGCGCCTTGACGCAAAGCGCTCGCGGGTTGGCCGTATCAAGGCGTTGGTACTGACAGTGCCCGCCCATGCTGTAGACAATGTCGCCGGGCGATACAGCGCTTACGCTCGCGCCGACATCGACGACCTCGCCTATCGAGGCGTAACCGGGCGTCTGCGGGAAGCTGAACCAGGCTTCGACGCCGGACAGGCAGGCCAGCTCGGTGCCCGCGCTGATGAGCGAGTAGCGTGTGCGTATCAGCGCCTCATGCTCGCCGAGCGGCGGGAAGTCGCTGTCGATCTGACTCAGCTCGATTTGATCGGGGCCGGTGAATAGAATGCTGGTGTTCTTCATACGCTGAACTACTCCTTCACGCGCCAAAGCGCCCGCCAATCACGGCATCCGTTATTGAATTGGGCTACTTGCTGCCCGAAGAGAATACCACACCTTGGATATACCAGCGCTGCAAGAGCACGAAGATGACTATGCTGGGCAGCGTCATGACCATCGACGCCGCCATGAGCAGATGCTCGGTCGCTCTGCCGCCGGCCGTCGCCACCCGCTTGAAATTCGCCAAGCCGAGCGACAGCGTGTACTTCTCCGGCGAATTGAGGTAGATCAGCGGACCAAAGAAATCATTCCAGGTATCCAGGAATGCGATGAGGACCATGGTGATAATCACGGGTTTGGACAGCGGAACGATGATGCGGAGGAAGATCCAGAGCGTATTGGCGCCGTCGATCTTCGCGGCTTCGTCAAGTTCTTTCGGGATCGTCATGAAGAATTGCCGGAAGAGAAAGATAGCGAAGGCGCCGCCACCAACTGGAACAACCGTCGCTGCAGATGTTCCTAATCGGCGTATCAGCGCGGCAGTTTGGGTATGGCGACGCCCCGCGACGCGCCTATAATCCTCGCATTGCCACGCAAACGAAATCAGTTCCTTTGGAGGACCAACCATGTCACTCGACGCTAAAGTAAAGTCCATGGGCATCGATATTGAAGACTTCACGCCGTCAGCCACGCTGGCCCCGGCCACGCGCATCGGCCACACAGTTCTGGTTTCCGGCCATGTCTCGACCGGCTACCAAGGCAAGCTCGGCCGCGACCTGGATGTGGAGACCGGCAAGCAAGCCGCCCGCGTCTGCGCCGAGGACTTGCTCAAAGCGGCTTATACCATCACCGGCTCGGTCGACAAGCTGCGCCTGCGCCGGCTGCTGGGCTGCGTCAATTCCATGCCCGAATTCACCGACCAGCATCTGGTCATCAATGGCGCCTCAGAGCTTTTCTGGGAGCTTTACGATGGCGAGCTGCACGCGCGCAGCGCCTTGGGTTTCGCTTCGCTGCCTAATGGATTCGCCGTGGAAATCGAAGCGATTTTCGAGATCTTGGACTAAGCAACACAAGTCCCCGTGATATCCACCGCCGCCCAGTTCATTTGATTCCAGGCGGGCCGCGCGGAGTCGCCCCCCTCCCTGATGCTTCGGGTAGCGTAGACACTAACCGTCGGGAGGGGCCGGGGGAGGGGTAGCGACGCCCATGCTCGCTCGCATTGTTAATCCGATTCGCATTTTCAACCCGCAAGCGCGGCTCTTCTTCATCGTGCTCATCGGCATGTGCTTCGTCGTTGACGGCGTCTATACGGTGCTGCTCAACCTGTACATGCTGCGCCTGGGCTACGGGACGGAGTTCATCGGCCTGGTCAACGCTGCCGGTTTGCTGACATTCGCTTGCGTCAGCCTGCCCGCCGGCATATTGGGCTCGCGCCTGTCGACCACGCTGCTCATGAAAGCCGGCGTCGCCATCAGCGTCGTTGGCGGTTTGCTGCTTCCCCAGGCCGAGCTGCTGCCGCCGGGCCCCCGCGAAGTCTGGCTCGTGGTCGTCTACGCCCTGATGCTCTCCGGTTTTTCCCTATTCTTCGTGAATGGCGCGCCCTATCTACTGAATGTGGTCGATACCGCCTTGAAACATCGCGCCTTTGCGCTCAAGACGGCCGGCTGGTCGCTAGCCGGCTTCGCGGGCAGTTTGCTGGGTGGCGTACTGCCGGGAATCATCGCCGGGCCTCTGGGCACGACGCTGTCCGAGCCGGCCCCCTACCGCCTCACATTGACGATGGCGGGCGGCGTTATGGCGATAACCGCCCTGTGTCTGCTACGGGTCCGGCCGCTGCCTCGCGCATCAGAGCCCCTGGCAGAAGATATGCTCGCCGAGCCCGCCGGCAGTCGCCTCAGCTTTGCCAGCCCGGTCTTTATCGTGATCGGCATTATGACCTTCATCCGGCTATTTCAAGTTGCCGGCACCGCCACCGCCATGGTCTATTTCAACGTATACATGGATCAGCAGCTGGCAGTTTCTACCGCGCTGATTGGCGCCGTAGCGGCTGTCGGGCGCTTGACCGGCGTGCCGACCGCGCTGCTCACGCCCTCGCTTATCGAACGTTGGGGCATCGTCAAGGTCGTCTTGTGGGCCTCGCTGCTGACAGCGCTTTGCCTGCTGCCAATGGCTTTGGTCGAGCACTGGCTGGCCGCGGCTATCGGCTTCATCGGCACGCTGGCGCTGACCTCGATACGCTACGCCTCGTTCGTCGTCTACATCCTCGACCTGGTGCCCAAGACGCAGCAGCCCATTATGGCCGGCAGTGGCGAAATGGCGGCTGGCTTAAGCTTCGCAATGATGGCGCTGGGGGGAGGCTTGCTGCTGACCGCCTTCACCTTTCGCGACCTATTCTTGCTGGGGACGCTTACGGCGCTCACCGGCACAGCGCTCTTCTGGCTCTACATCCTCGTAAGCAAACGAAAGCGCAAGCTCCAGCCAGCGCTCTAGCGCCAGCACGAACAGTTTAACGCTCTCTTGCAGAGACCAGCGGTCACTTTCTTCCGCGCTGTCAGGGCGCAAATTCAGAGACGGGCGACCCGCCGAGTCGCCCCTGCTCGCCTTCATTCTTGCGGGTTCTTTTTGGCGCTTCAGCCGGCGCCTGGCCCGTCGCTCACGTCCCTCTGCGCTTCAGCCGCTTCCAGCAGCGCGATCACATCGCCCCGGTCGGTCTCGTCCTCGAAAGCGGCGCCCGCCAATTCCAGCGGGGTGCGGCTTTCCTCAGCTTCGCGCGCCATCAAGTCCGCGCCCTGCTCAAGCAAGAAACGCGGCACATCGGTCAGCAAGCGATATACGCCCACATCCTGCGCCGCCGCTGTGAGATTGGGCAAGGGATCTAGAAATTCCTTGGGGCCAAAACAGATGACGAAGTGCAAGGGCGTGTAGCCGCTCGCATCGCGCGCGTTGATATCGGCGCCCGCTTCTAGCAGCGCCGCCATCAGCTCGATATGACCGCCCTGCGCCGCCAGATGCAGCGGGCTCAAGCCGGCGCCCAGGACGTGATCCGCCGCCGTCTCAACATTCACCAGAGCCGCATCCTCTGCTAGCAAGTCTCGCGCGCGCGCCCGATCGCCCATGATGCCGGCCCAGAAAATGTCGATCTCCCAGCCCAGATGCGCCAGCAAATGCCGGACGCAGTCATAATTGCGGCGGTAGGCGATATCGCGCAGGGGCGTCGTGCGGCCGTATTTGCCGCTGCGCTCATAGGGGACGAGCGGGTCAGCGCCGTGATCCAGGTAATATTGAATCGCCTTCACATCGCGGCAGAAGGACAGCAAAGTGCTGGGCCCGGGACCGACTTGATTCACCAGCGCCGGATCCTGCTGCAGCCAAGCGGCGACGCCCGCGCCATCGCCAAGCCAGGCGCAAGCCCAAACGTCTTTCTCCGCGCCGCGCTCCAGCAGAAAATCGACCATGCCCAGCGCGGCATACTCGGGCATGAAATCGGCCAGGTCGATAGCGTGGATCAAGGCGTTAAAGCCGTACTTTTCGTCGCGGGCGTTGATATCGGCGCCATGCGCCAGCAAGAGATCGACGATGTCCTTCCGCCCGTGCATCACCGCAACGTGCAGCGCCAGCGCGTCCGAAGCCCAGAGCGAACTGCGTACATAGCCGCTGGCATTAGCCAGGCGACCGTCTTGCGCCAGCAGGCCGCGGACGCCTTCGCTGTCGCCGGTTTTAGCCGCTTCAAACAGCCGCATGATTTTCTCCGTGAATTGACTGTCCCGCGATGGGCGCTTTGCCGATATGTCGTTCAAGGTTGTCATCCTTTTCCTTATGCGTTTTCGAGCATGATGCAGCCGAGTCTTGACCGTTCCCAGCGGAATATCCAAAAAAGCGGCGATCTCCTTCTGCGAAAAGTCCCTCATGTAATAGAGCAGCAGGACGCTGCGCTGGGCTTCCGGCAGGCTGTCGACCAGCGCCCACAGCTCTGCGTCGTCCCCCGCTTCAGCTGATGGCGCAGGACCCGCGTCTGCGAGCTCGCTCACCTGCTCCAGCGAGACCCATGCTGGCGCCTTGACGCGCAATCGGCGCTGTGCCTGCGTGTAGACGATGCGGCGAAACCAGCCCGGGAATGCCGCCGCGTCGCGCAACTGAATGAGGCTGCAATAGGCGCTGACAAAGGCGTCTTGCGCGGCGTCCTCGGCTTCATGCCAGTCGCCCAGAATGCTGAAGGCGTAGCCGACCGCCATATCCTGGAACCGCCCTACCAATTCTTCAAACGCGGGGCTGTCGCCTTGTCGCGCGCGGATAACGATTGGAGCAAGTTGTTCCATGTGCCCTCCTTGAGCTTGGCCGTCTCTAACTCAAAGAGCCGCTTCAGGCGCTGAAGGTTCAATGCGAAGGCGCAACGGCCTGCAATTATGCGCGCGACGCCCTAGCGATTCCTCCCCAATATCGCGACATGGTAGAATATACTAGCCACAAACCAGGAGAGACGGCATGGCGCCTAGCTTCGCAGTAAAACTGCAAACATATATCGAAAACTTGATAAGCGCGCGCAAGAACCAAATGTCGGAACGTCAAGTCAGCCACCTGTTTCTGGGATTCATCAGCGATGCCTTCAACGTTCAATATGAAGACATTGAGCTAGAGCATCACGTTACCATGACCAAAGTGCAGAAACATGGCTACATAGATGCCTTGCTCGGCGACTTGATCATCGAATTCAAGCGCGACATCAAAACAGACCTCGGCGCCAATATTGACCAACTTTCCGATTATATGCGCGATATGCCAGAGCTTCACCGCTATATCGGCATGTTGACGGACGGCATCGAGTTTCGTACTTATGTGCTGGATGTTGCCGAAGAGGCGAAAGAGGTAGATATATTTAACATCGCCAGCGCCGATGCCGATGTCGCTTACCTTTGGCTGGATTCTTATCTATTCAGCCGCAGCAATATCGAACCGACGGCGGACGACATCGTGCAGCGCTTCGGCGTCAGAAGCCCGACATTCCAACTCGTTCAGCAGACGCTGACAGGCCTGCTCAGCGAAATCGAAGACGATACGGAGCTGGATGTCTGGCGCGGACAATGGAAATCATTGCTGAGCAAGGTATACGGTTCGGACATCGCCGACGACAACCTGTTCATCAGGCACACGTATCTGTCGCAATTCGCCAAACTGCTTGTATTTGGCGCGCTTGAAGGCCGTCCTGATAAAATCAATATACCCAGCGTCGTCAACGGCGAAGCCTTTCATAAACACGGCATCAGCAATATCGGCGAAAACGACTTCTTCTCCTGGCTGATGATGGCGCAAATTCGCGCGGAATCACTGGACCTGCTCTATTCATTGTCCGCCGAGTTGCAAGTGTACGACCTCAGCGCCATCCGCCAAGATTTGCTGAAACAACTTTATCAAGACCTGGTTGACCCGGACACGCGCCACGATCTGGGCGAATACTACACGCCCGACTGGCTGGCGCAGCTCACCCTGCAGGAAATTGACTACGCCGCGCCGCAGAGCTTGCTCGACCCCGCTTGCGGCTCCGGCACGTTTCTATTCAACGCCATACGCCGGTTGGCGGACAAGGGCTTGAGCGGGCGCGACCTGGTCGATTTCGCGTTGAACAATATCGTCGGCACAGACGTTCACCCGCTGGCGGTGACGATTGCGCGGATCAATTATTTGCTGGCCTTAAGCGAGCATTTGGATACGAGCAACGGCGGAGGCGAAGCGCCGCCCTTGCCCGTGTTCCTGGCCGATGCGCTGATTGGACCATTGACCCACCACAGCCCAGAGGCTGTCCCAATAGCCGTCGACGTGGAGAAAGACGAAGAGTTCCGCATACCGCTAGAATCCGCCAAAGACGAAAACAAGCTGACAAAGACAATCGACTACATGGACGACTTTGCGAATCTCGTCGCTTCTCCTGAACAAACTGAGCACATGGCTAACATATTCAGAAGGTGGGTACAGGACATTTATAGCGGCCTCACTAACCCGACCTTCAGCAATCTATGGGCGAGCAACTTCCAACTATTGGTCGAGCTAATCCGCGACGGTCGCGACAGCATCTGGGCCTACATCTTGAAGAATCTCTCGCGCCCCCTGGTGCTCGCGGAAAAAGGCTTTGATGTCGTCGTCGGCAATCCGCCTTGGCTGTCTTACCGTTACATCAACAGCCCCGTCTGGCAAGACGAAGTTAAGGCTCTGTATATCCACTACCAACTAATCGTTTCCGGCGATGTCAAACTGTTTACGCAGATGGACTTGAGTACGCTATTCTTCGCCCACGCCAAGGACCGCTACCTGAAAGACGATGGCACACTGGCTTTTGTCATGCCGCGCAGCGTGCTCACCGGCGCCAAGCAGCACCGCCCCTTCCAGCGACAGGGCATGACGCGCATCCTCGATGTCGGGGATGTCAGCCCCCTGTTCAACGTGCCCGCCGCAGTTCTGATTCATTCGAATGGCGCGATCGCGAAACAGAACATCCCCACCAAGACCTATGCGGCGACTTTCGACAAACACGAATTGCCGCTGGTTGAAGCCGAGCCAGTATTGACTGTGGGCGAGACCACCACCAATTTCGTCGACCCAATAATCGCCAGCATCTACTATTACGAACTCTTTGCTCAAGGCGCGTCGCTCGTGCCGCGCAACCTCTGCTTCGTGCGGCCGGCGGGCATACCGAATGTACCGGTAGTCGAGACCGACCCTGAACTCGATAAAGACGCCAAGGCGCCATGGAAGGGCATCAAGCTGGAAGGCACAGTGCACAACCCATATATTTACGCAACCCTGCTCAGCAAACACCTGCTGCCCTTCGGCTCCCAGAAACTTAATATGGTTGCCCTGCCGTTCCAGCAGAATGACAGTGGCAAGCTTGAACATCTGCAAGACGTATTGGCTTTCGCAGCGAAGGCTCATCACAGGAGTTTCTCCAGTTGGTTCGAGAAGATGAGCAATATCTGGGACGAGCGCAAGAAACGTACAACCACAGAATCGTTGGCGGAGTGGTTCAACTATCGCAACAAACTGACCGCGCAGAGTGTAACTGACCGATTTCGTGTAATCTATGGCGGCAGCGGGACGAACATCGCTTGCTGCGTCTTGGATCTCGACTACGACAATTTAAGGATATATAGACGAGGAGTCAGCGGATTTGTGGTTGACACCACCTGTTTTCATTACACTGCCCCGACTTTGGAAGAAGCGCATTATCTTTGCGCTATCTTAAACTCGCCCGTCGTCAACGACGAAATCAAAGCGCATCAGCCCGAAGGTTTGTGGGGCGCGCGTCATATCCAGCGCACGCCATTCGAAGCCTGCGCCATTCCCATCTTTGAAGCGGACAATCCCGACCATCTCGAACTCGCTCGCTTGAGCCTGGCAGCGCACGAGACAATCGAAGAGATGAAGGGCATGGAAGAGAACCGCTTGCTCAATGGCGGCCCCGGGCGGGCGCGAGGACGGGCGCGTGAAATCCTCGCCGACGAAATCAATGCCATTGACGACATCGCGCGTCGACTCTTGGAAGATTAAAGGCCTCGCCCCGCTATCCCGGCGAAACCCGCCCCGCTCCAGCCGACGCCATCGTGGTGGATATTCAGATGGTGATACAGACTCTCGGCGATGTCATCGTCGCGCCAGTCATAATCCGCCAGCGCCGCGAAGGGACTGCTGCCCGTACGGCGGCCGCCGCTGCCGTCGCCGATTGCGAAAGTGTCGATGACGATGCGCTGCGCGCCGGTCGCCAGCAGTCGCCGGGCGAAGTCGGGCGAATAGGGCAGGCAAGGCGAGACGGCAATCTGGGCTCTGAGGCCGCTCGCCACCGCCTGTTTAACCGCCGCCAGCCGCCGCTCGACATGCGACTTGCTCGGGCCATAGGGCAAATCATGTAGGTCGGTCTCGATGGTCATGCCCAGCCAGGCATAGGGAATCCGCGCGATCAAGTCAAGGTCGTCCAGCACGGCCGTGCCGCGCGTCTGAATCAGCAGCAGGTCGAGGTCGTCATAACGGGCGAATACCTCCAGGCAGCGCCGCGTCAGCCGCAGCTTGCGCTCAATGGGTTGGTAGGGGTCGGTGACCGGGCTCATGAAGATGCGCATGTCACGGCGGTTGCGGGCGCGCGAGAGCTGCGCCTCCAGCAATTCAACCGCGTTCTCCTTGATGATCAGCGCCTCGCCCCAGCGCTCGTCCTGGCGGCGGGCGAAATGCCAATTCGGCAGCATCTGCGCGTAGCAGAAAGCGCCGCAGTAGAGCTTGCCATAGCCGCAGCCGGCCGCCCATGACAGGCTATGCGTGTAAGGACGTTCGCCCGATGTCAGGAAGCCGTGCGCCTGGGGCGTGAGGATGGACTTGGCTTTTGTATAGCGGATGCGCATGCCTGTTATGATAGCAAAGACTCAAAGCTGGGGCCCAAAATGGACTAAACTCGATTCTCTACCCGAAGACATGCTATCATATTTGGTATAGTGGCTGGAAACAGCTATGACAGGAGTGCGCGAATATGAACCCTGTAGGTTATGTCTACAACGTTGAAGTCATGGGAAAAGTCATCACCGTTAAGTGGAAACATGACAAAGATAGCCAGACGTGGAGTCGCTATCCGGAGGTTGAGTTTAGTTTCGATTATCTGAACATCTCTGCGGATACGGTGAGAGCCATGTTACGCGACATGGAAGTTCCTGATTTCCTGGCCAACGCTGTGATGACCCGCATTTCCGCAGACGCTTCGTGATATGGCGCAAGACTATATCATTCGCAAAAGCTTTGAAATTCAATGGCTGCGGGGCCAAGCGCTCAGAGACACGCTGTTGCACGAAACGCGAGACCCGCTGGGCATCTCATACTTGCCGGTTCATTTTGGAATTTCTGCCTCGTTATGTTATTGTTGTATGTATCATACATCGTAGAGGAGGCAGATCGTGTATAAACCAGTTATGATAATAGTGGTACTGCTGGTCGGCGGGCTTTTCGCTGGAACTGCTTTCGCGCAGGATGCGGACGTAATGCAGCTTTCGGCGTTCGACTCGAACGCCCGTGTCTTGATAACCACTCAACGTGTTGAGTGTTTATCGGAGTTGGATTTTGACACTCTTCCCGTGACTGAATCTATGTTGTTTTCTAGTGTCGGCCTGTTCTCCGGTATTGATGGGTCGGGTGGGGGCGCTGGCTTGAGTGATGGCGCTGCTTCGCAATTTTGCTGGATACACGTATTTTCTGAACCCTGCGGCTCTTGCACGTTAAGTTGGGGCGGGGTGGGACAAAAATATTGGACAGAGCTTTGGTGCATAGGCATCATGATTAATCGTAATGAGCAGTGCTTGTGGTGTCCCTAATGGATACACAACAAGAGAAAAAGAAACGCACCGACATGCCTAAATACGAAAAGAGGAAACTATGTATCTTAGCCTTCATAGCCGCCGTCCTTTTCGTATGGGCCACTGTCAGCGTAAGCACGATCATACGATACAACAACACACAAGCGATTATCGAGGACTCGCCGCCGCAAACCACCAACAAAGAACTCGTTGAAACATTGATCGAGATCGTTAATCGTCTGGAAAGACTTGAAAATCGTTGATATCCATGCTACTCGCGTTCCCGATTCATCTCACAAATGACCGAAAAAGCGTGATTTACTCAACATAGCAGCGCCCGCAGCCCGCTGTCAGCGCCTGCGTCTCGTGATTGCCCCATCGGCAACTCCGCCCTCGACATCCGCCGCCCGTCGTGTATAATTTCTTGCTCATATCAGGAAACGGGAACAAGACCATGCCCGGCAAACGCAAAATCACCGGTACCAAGCCGCTCTTCGGCCAATCGCGCAGTAAAGCCTTCAACACCGTCAAGCGCCAATTTAAGCCGAACCTGCAGAACAAGCGCATCTATGTGCCCGAGATCGACCGCTGGGTGCGCGTCAAGATCACGGCCAAGGAAATCAAGACCATCGACAAGATCGGCTTCATGGAATTCCTCAAGCGCCGTAATATCCCGCTCAAGCAGTTGCTCTAATCCTCAATTAGTCTTGTACGGGCGACCGGCCCGGTCGCCCTTTTTTCTCCCGCGATCCGTCTCATGAACCGGCGCCATCAAGCTATCCTGGAGCAGATTCAAGCTGCTGAGCCCGGCCGCGGGCAGACCACGCAACGCCCCGAACACCTGGGCACGGCGCGCAAGTGGTATGGCCTCAAGAATGAGCAGCGCCGGCGCATTCTGCTTGACTTCCGCGCCGCGCATAAAGACCTGAGCTTCGTCGACTGGCTGGCGCTGATTGACTCGCTATATCATGGCGACTCTTACGAGGAACGCTGCGCCCCGCAGACCCTGCTGCTGAAGTACCCGCTTCATCGCCGGCAACTGCCGCTGGCGCAGCTGGACAGTTGGCTGGGCTGCCTCGACGGCTGGGCCGAGGTCGATGGCACCTGCCAGACGGTCTTCAGCGCCGAGGACCTGCTGGCGGATTGGGACGGCTGGTCAGCCCTGCTCGTTTCGCTGGCCGCCGATGTTAACGTCAACAAGCGCCGCGCCGCGCTGGTGCTGCTAACCGCGCCCATCACGCAATCGGACGATGCCCGCATTCTGGAGTTGTCGCTGCAGCTGATCGACCGCCTCAAAGGCGAGCGGGACAAGCGCATCACCAAGGCGATCTCCTGGCTGCTGCGCAAGGGCATCAAGCAGCATCGGTCGGCCATCGCTGCTTATCTGGAAGCCAACGCCGCGTCCTTGCCCGCCGTTGCCCTGCGCGAGACGCGCAAGAAGCTGCTGACCGGCAAGAAATGACCTGCTGGCGAACGCGGACCTAGCCCTTATCGGCGTAGTAGTCGCGCACGATGTAATGCGTATCGCGCGGCGGACGCGTGGTGTAGGGTTCTCGCGGCGGGCGCTCCGGCAGTTGCATCGGGCCCGGAATCACATTTTCGTAGGGAATCGACTCCAGGATATCGCGCATGACATTCAGCCGCAGCCGGCGTTTGTCGTTGGATTCGACCTGGCGCCAGCGGCATTCCGGGATGTCGGTGTGCTCGATCATGGCGTCCTTGGCTTTGGAGTACTCGACCCAGCGGTTGCGGCCCTCGATATCAATCGGGCTGAGCTTCCAGCGGCGGGATGGATTTGCGGCGCGCTCCTGAAAGCGGCGTTCCTGCTCGTCATCGTCCACCGACAGCCAGTACTTGAGCAGGATGATGCCATCGTGCACCAGCAGGCGTTCGAAATTGGGGGCATCACGCAGGAAGTCCCAATATTCGCGATCAGTGCAGAAGCCCATGACCCGCTCCACCGTGGCGCGGTTATACCAACTGCGGTCGAAAAGCACGATTTCGCCGGCGGCCGGCAAATGCGTCACGTAACGCTGAAAATACCACTGGGTCAGCTCGCGGTCGGAGGGTTTGCCCAGGGCGACCAGGCGAATATCACGCGGCTGCAGCGGCTCCATGATGCGCTTGATGGTGCCGCCCTTGCCGGCGGCATCCCGCCCGTCAAAGGTGATCATGACACGCATATCGCTGTGCTTGATCCAGTATTGCCACTTGACCAACTCGAATTGCAGCCGCGCCAGCTCCTTTTCATAGAACTTCCGCTTTAAGCGCGGCGGACGATTCGCTTTGAACGACTTTTTCTTCGACATGCCAAACTCCAAGAGGTCTCTCTTCCGCTCTTGTACCTACAAGCATACCCTTTTTTGCCCGCCGCCGTCACCTCATCGCCGCCAGGCAGGCTACGCCCCTATCGGTTCTGTACTATAATCCAGCAGGGTAGAAACAGCAGATCGCGACGTCGCCTATGGCGCTTGATGAAAGCTCGCTGCGCGCGCTGACCACCGCGGATGAGCCGAAACCGAATTTTTTCATCGTAGGAGCGCCGAAATGCGGCACGACCGCGCTGCACGAGTATCTGCAGCACCATCCCGATGCCTTCCTGCCCTACTATAAGGAGCCGCACTACTTCGGCTCCGATCTCGTTGGTTCGCGCTTCCTGCAATTCCGCGATAAACCGAGCAAATACCTCAAGCTCTTCCGCGATGTGCGGGACGAGGCGCGCATCGGCGAGTCATCGCCTTGGTATCTGGCCAGCAGCGTTGCCGCCGCCGAAATCCACCGCTACAACCCGCAAGCCAAGATCATCATCATGCTGCGCAATCCGATCGACATGATGTATTCCATGTGGTCGCAATTTCGCTACAGCGGCAACGAACAGATCGAGATTTTCGAGGAGGCCTTGGCGGCCGAATCCGAGCGGGTGCAAGGCAGACGCATTCGCCGCGCCGCCCATTGCGTCACCGGGCTGCAGTACCGACACATGACGCGCTTTAGCGAACAGGTATCGCGCTATTTCGAGTGCTTCGGCCGAGACCGCGTCATGGTCATCATCTTTGACGATTTCCGCGCGGATACGGCGGGCATATACCGCTCTGTGCTGGAATTCCTCGAGCTGGATACCGACGTCAAGGTCAACTTCGGCATTCGCAATCCCAACAAAGAAGTTCGCCTGGCCTGGCTGCAAAACTTGATTATCAGCACGGGTTTCTCGCTGATGCTGCTAAAGGACCGCTTAACCTACCTGGCGACCACCAGCGCCTTCCTGCCCTATGCCTACCGCACGCGCGCCGTAGAAGGCGTTATCGCGGCTTATACTCGCTATGAAAGGCGCTCGCCCCTAACGCGCGAAACGCGGCGCCGCCTGGCGCAGGAACTCTGGGACGAAGTCGAGCAACTCAGCGCGCTGCTCGGGCGCGACTTAACTCATTGGCTGCGAATGGAGGACTGAGCAGGTCATGTCGGGTTCACCGGCGCCATCAAGCGCGAACAAACCAGAGCGGCGCGACCGCCGTCAGCTCATCGTGCGGATCCTGTCCGTTATTGTTACCGTCGCGTTGCTGGCGGCTCTGGTTGGCGAAGTAGAATGGGGGAAGTTCGACCAGCTGCTAGGACGCGTCGCCCCAATCAGCTGGCTGGGCGCGCTGCTGGCCTATCTGGCGCTGAATCTGTTTCGCGCGCTGCGCTTCCGCGTGCTGCTTGATAAGGACGACGCGCCCTGGCGCTTGCTGGCGCCGATTACGCTCTATCACAACTTCCTGGTGCGGGCCCTGCCCTTTAAGCTGGGCGAACTTTCCTATGTCGCCTTGCTGCGCTCCCGGCTCAACTATTCGATGGAAGAGGGTTTGAGCAGCCTCTTCGGCGCGCGCATCCTGGAACTACTCATCATCATTCTGGTCTTCGCCTCGGGTGTCTTGACCAGCGCCGAGGCCCTGGCGCAGCAGCGCGACCGCCTGATGCTGATCATTGCAGCTACTTTCTTCGTCTGTGTGCTTGGGCTGTACTTCGGCGGGAGCTTGCTGCGCGCTTCAGCCGGCCTTCTGCTGCCCTGGATTCGCAGGCTCTTACGCGGCAAACGCCGGCCCATCGGCGTCATCGAATCCGGCTGGCTGCAGCTGGCCGACGAACTGGACCGCGTCCGTCAGCCGCGCCTGTTCCTGTCGGCCCTCTTCATCTCTTGCTTCACTTACTCGTCGTCATTCCTGACCAATTTTGTGCTGCTGCGCGCCCTGGGCATCCAAGTTGACTTTCCGGCTATGATCGCCATCATCAGCATTGGCATGTTCGCCTCGGCGTTTCCGCTCAATGTCAGCGGATTCGGCGTGGTCGAAGTTGCCTGGCGCGTTGGCCTGGTTCAGTTTGCCGATTGGAGCGAGTCGGACGCCACCGCGACCGGCTTTCTATTACATGGATTCCAGCTATTTGCCGCGGCGCTTTATGGCTTGGCCGGCTACCTGCTCATCCATCTCAGTCCGCGCGTCTCGCCGCCGCAGGAGAACGGTAGGGATTCGGATTCAAAAGAGATTGCATCCAGTTAGAAGGAGCCCCTTATGCCCTATCAATTTGATCCCGACCAAATGTACCGCATGCCCACCCATTTCGGGCCGCGCACCGGGCCGCGGCGCGGGCCCGACGGGCGTAAATTCGAGTGTCGCGACAATCCCTACAGCACCAGCTTCAGCGTCAGCTTTCTCAGCAATTCGGCGCAGCTGGAGAAATTTCTGCCGCCAGGATTCGCGCTTGATGGCGAGCCCGTGGTGACCGTCAGCGCGACTTATATGACCGAAATCGAGTGGCTGGCGGGCCGCGGCTACAACACGCTGGGCGTATCTTTCCCGGCGCGATTTGAGGGCGAGGCGGACCGTCTCAGCGGCAGTTTCCTGACGGTGCTATGGGAGAATCTCACCGACCCCATCCTCACCGGCCGCGAGGAAATCGGCTTCTCGAAGATTTACTGCGAATTGCCCACGCCGACCAGTCTGCGCGGCCAACACCATATCATCGCCAGTTGGCTGGGATTCAAATTCCTCGATATCTACGTAGACGATCTGCGCGAGCAATCACGCCAGGAAATCGACGAGCTCGCAAGCGGCCAAAGCGGCGCCGGCATCTTGCATTACAAATACCTGCCGCGCACCGGCGAGTGGGGCCGGGCCGATGCCGCCTACGCCGTTCTCACACCGGCGGAAACGCCAAATCGCCGCGTCCTGGAACGCAAAGTCGGCGCCGGCAGCCTGAAATTTCACAAAGCGCGTTGGGAAGATATGCCCACGCAGTACAATATCGTCAATGCCTTTGCGGACCTGGAGATTCGCGAATATCGCGGCGCCAGCTTGACCAAGACCGTCGGCGGCAAAGACCTAAGCGATCAGCGAATCCTGCGCTGAGCGCGTTACAGGAGAGCGAAATGTACGATCTGCATGGGAAAGTAGCCCTGGTAACGGGCGCGGCGGGCGCTGCTGGATTAGGGCGCGCAATTGCCTTGCGCCTGGCGCAAGAAGGCGCCGACCTGGTCGTCAACGACCTGCACGAAGATCAATCGCCGCGCAAAGGACTTGCGAAAGTCATAGAAGAGATTGAAGCGCTCGGTCGCCGGGCGCTCCCGCTCTTCGCCGATGTGGCCAATGCGGCTGAGGTCGAAGCCATGGTGGAAACCGCGCTGAGCGAATTCGGCCGCATCGATATCCTGGTCAATAACGCCGGCGCCCCGGCCAGTTCAGATCGCGCGCCGGTGGTTGAGCTTGAGGAAGAGGCCTTCGACCTTGTCCAGCGCGTCAACGTCAAAGGGACATTTCTTTGCAGCCGGGCTGTGGCGCGGCACATGATCGCTCGCGGCGGCGGCGGCAGAATCATCAATATTTCTTCTACATCTGGCAAGCATGGCGTGGCGAGATTTGCCGCCTACTGCGCTTCCAAGTTCGCTGTGCGCGGCTTCACGCAAGCGCTGGCGCTCGAACTGGCGCCGCAGAACATCACCGTCAACGCGATCTGCCCGGGTTTGATCGCCACCGAACGCATCGACGAAATGGCAGCCGCCCTGGCGCCGCGCGGCGTCGGAGCGGGCGAATATCGGCAGACCATGATATCAGGTTCGCAAGCCAGCGTTCCCTTGCGACGCATGACTGAGACCAGCGATGTAGCTAATATGGCCGTCTTCCTGGCTTCCGACCAAGCCGCGTTCATCACTGGCGCTTCGCCCAACGTTGATGGCGGCGTACACATGGATTAAATCCTTTTAAGGTTATCGAGATTGGACAACGCTCATATGGGAAATAGTCGTCTGGCGGACAAGATCGCGATTGTGGCAGGCGCGGGTTCCAGCGGTGAACCTGCCGGCGCCGGCTATGCAGCCGCCATGCTCTTTGCGCAAGAGGGCGCGAAAATCTTATTGGTCGACAACAACCGCGAGCGCGTCGAACGCACACAGCAAGACATCGCGGAAGCAGGCGGTGTCTCCTCCATCTTCCTGGCTGACGTAACCCAAGAAGACGCGTGCATCGCCATAATGGACGCCTGTCGAGAACGCTACGGCGGCTTGCACGTCCTCTTTAACAATGTCGCCACCTACGGTTCCGGCAAGATCACAGACGTCTCGGACGCGCAGATCGACGCAGCACTCGCAATCAACCTCAAAAGCATGATGCTAACCTGCAAACACGCTGTCCCGCTTATGGCAGCCAGTGGCGGCGGTTCGATCATTAACATCGCCTCAATTGACGGTTTACGGGCCGGATTCTCAGCTAATGTCCCATACGCGGTGACCAAAGCCGGCACCATCCAACTCTCGCGCGTAATGGCCGTTCACCATGGGCGTGACAATATCCGCGCCAACGCAATTGCACCCGGGCATATTCACGGGGCCTTTGTCCGTCACCTGAATGAAAACACACGCTCCCTGCGCCGCAAAGCCGGTCCATTAGGCAGCGAGGGCAACGCCTGGGCCGCCGTCTTCCTGGCCAGCGATGAAGCACGCTGGATATCGGGCGTTGTATTGCCGGTCGACGCCGGCCTCCTCGCTGCGACGCCGCTCGCCGTGCTTTCCAATATTCTTGACCGACCCTAGCATGTCTCTTTCTCAGGTTTAGCACGTCCGTTCTAAGATTGTGGCCACGGTCAGCCCGCAACGAGTTTTCACGAATACCGTACAAAATCCTTGCGAGATGCGCCCGGATCTTATAGACTGTATAGATATATCGAGTGCAACTTAAGCTGAGCCAGCTAGCCGTTCCACGACTTGAGAAATCTTGTCGCGGCGGACCTTATGAAGATTGCGGAAATTCCGGTCGTTTTCTGACCTACTTTCAAGCAGAAAGTGCGCGTCTGTGATCGGAAATGGCCTCTAAAAGAAGCCTGAATCTAGCAAGATAATCTAAACTTGGCTCCAAAGGCGGAGGAGAGGTGGCAGCCTCTCCTCATCAGTGACCGACCATCGGTCATGCCCTTTGTACTCGCAGGTAGATCGGACCATGTTCGCGCAGAAGCCGATCCACCGAGCATCCGCGGCGCCCGCTTTTGCGTGGGGCGTCCGCTTCGTGCTTATTGTAGCTTGTAAGACTAGGAATAGCAAGGGATTCCCAGGAAAAGGGGCGCAAAAACGATGAAAAAAGTGGCAAGAAAAGGTGGTAAGAAGCTCTTGAATCGGGCTATAAAATTGGTCGGCAAAGGTTATTCGGTTATCCCGCTAGTTGGCGACACATCTGCCGGGGAGCCCAAGAAGCCGACCATAAAGTGGCGGGCTTTTCAAAGAAGAATCCCGGTGCGGCGGGAGCTTGAAGCATTGTTTGATGATCAAGCGGGGGCGCTGGCTGTGGTCTGCGGACGAGTATCGCAGCTGCTGGTGATCGACTTTGATGATCATCTGCGTTATCAGCGCTTTTGCCGTCACCTACCCCAATATGCGAAGAGCTACACGGTGAAGACCAGGCGGGGATTCCATGTGTATTTTCGTACGCAGGAGAAGGTGCCGACGCATCAGTTTGATGGCGGCGACATTAAAAGCGAGAAGTCGTACGTGGTAGCGGCGGGATCGATAATCGCGGGTTTCGTATATAAGGTGGTCAGGCGCATCGAAGCAATGGCATTGGATAAGGATGGAGTTGAAGTTTTGCTGAATTACTTTCATGTGCGCCGCTCCTCAATGAATGGGAGTAAGGGTGTGAAGCAAAGCTCGAGTAATGTCGACATAGGCTTGCTATATGAGCGGTTGAGTGCCTCCATCGGGCGCAATAATGCGCTTTATCGTTGCGCGTCCTTGGGCATTCGTCAGGGTATGAACAGGGGAGAGATCGAGAAGGCGCTTCTTCGCAGACATGCTGTTAACGTGGGCAAGGTAGGTCATAAGACCGAGACTTTTGCGGATCGGCTTGCTGAAGCCCGGCGGACGATAGCGAGCGCAGTGCGGCGTGGTGTGCAAGACGGGGAACAGGGCGAAGGCATAGCAAATACAGTGCGTGAGCGTTTGCTACAGGCGCAGGGCTCGTCAGTGATGGCGCGATTGCTGGATATCATGGATATGGCCGGCTGGCAGGCGGAGTCGTACTTCTGCATGCGGGATGCGATCGAGCTGTGTAAAACCTACGGTCTGAATCGGAAGAGCGTGATGAGGGCTCTGACTGGAGAGCAGTGCAGCTACAACGGGCGGTATATTATCAGTAGAAGATATGTAGAATACCTGGACATCGTGGGACTTAATTCGGGCAAGCGCGGGAGGCCGGTTCAGTTGGTGTTTCAAGTGCCTAGCGTTTCGCGACTTCTCGATGTGCTGAATGTGCGCTGGTGTCCGTCTGATCCTTTGAGCAAGGCCGATCTGGCAAGCAATCATGGTTACCGTCGCGCGCTGCATCGTGAGTATGTGAAACGACTTTCTCCACAGGCGCCGATGTCAGCCTTGGCTTCGCGGTTGGGCTTGAATGCGCGCACTCTGCGGCGCTATAACGCGCAGCTGGGGGTTCATGTCTGCGAGCGGATCGGCCGCTTCGCATTGACCTGGGAGACGTTGAAGAGTCTGCCGCGGCGGGAGCGGGATGGGGCGAAGAATCAAACTCCCGGTTACTGGCTTGCGATTGGAGAGGGCGCGCGTTTTCCGGCTTGGCGACATATCGGCGCGGCGCTGCTGCGTCGTGGCGGTGATGCGGTGCAGGTCTGCGTGCGTCGGGCTTCTGTGATGAGTTTTGGCAAGCCGAATGCGAGATCGGTTGTGTATGAGTCGCTTGGCGTAGAAGCCTTCATGCGTCTGCGGATTTTGCGCGAGGATGGAGTTGTTCGGGGCGGTTTGTTGAGTCGTCTGCGTGGGCTGGCTGACAGGGCTAGCGCTCGTTTGTCGAGTGCGCGTTATGAGAAGCTGCCGCTGCAGTACGATACGGTGCCAATTCACATTGCCGAGGACAAGATTGCTGAGACCATCCGCGGTTATCTTTTTGCTGAGGATGGGATGGGCGGTGAGGTACGGCGTCCGGCTCGGCGTGGTGTGGCGTATCGCATGTTGAAGCGGTACGGCGAGGGTAATGTGTATCTGGCGCTGCGGGATTCATTCAGCGAGTTGATGTCGGCGATGGCGCAGCATGCGTTTCGTCTGGGCGAAGAGGGGGCCGGTATGGGTTTGTTGGTTCGGGGTATGGCGTAGCGGTAGGGCTGCGTGTGACGGTATAGGAGTCGGCGGATACCGTTACAGGTGTAGCGCTTTTGAGGCGAATGTGAAACGGGCGGCATTCATTGCGCGCCCGTTTTTGTTTTTGGCTGTGAGGTGAGTTGCGGCGGGATTAGGGGTGGGATTCGTCTATATCGGCGATCAGCCGCATGAGTTGTCTGATCTCAGCTTCAATGAGGCGCCGAATCTTGGGTTTGTTGGTGGCATCGAGCGAGTCGATCTCCTTTCGGAGTTTGTTGCGCCATTGGCTTGCATCGGCCGCTAGCCGGGTCACGGCGTCTTTTTTGGACTTCGCTTTCTTAACCGTTACTCGTGTAACGTTATCCAGCGCGGCTTTCATCTTACGCAATTCGCCTTCCGTGAGGTTCTCATCGTCGCCGCGCCGCCACAGATCAGCGGGCAGGCGCAGGAGCGCGCGATACTGCCGCAACTGGCCCGCGTCCGAAAGGCCCATCGCGTTGAGCAGGCGCTCGCCTTGTCCGCGGGGAATGCGCCAGGCGGCGCCATCGGCGACCTGGGCATAGAAGGCTTGTTCGCTTTCGCAGGCATCGATCTTTACGAAGTTGTCCCAGCCGTGCAGGTCCATCAGCAGCAGCGAGAGTTGGCGCGCGCGGCTGATGGCGTTTAGATTATCGCGGGCATTGTTCTCGCTGGCCTGGCGCCAGACGTCTACTTGCTTGACGACGCGGGCCGGGATGCGCGACCAATTGACAACGCTGCCGTCGGGCCGCCGGTCGCCATCGCCGAATTTCCAATAGAGAATTTGATACGCCAGCCAGCGGCGCTCTCCCGTTTCTAATTCGTAGTGGTCGGCGCGCCGTACCAGGCTGATGGGGTTCGACAGTCCATCGCGGCGGATGCTGGCGGCCAGGTCTACGATCTTCATAAGCGCGTTTTCTTTGGTCGACGGCGGAGTCTCGGCGCTTGCTTGATCAGGCGCATCACTTTCGGCTTGCGTGCCGCGGCTGGTGGATTGACCGTGCAAGAAGGGCAAGATGTCGAAATCTTTCTGCCCGGCCTCCAGCTGCACCTCGATGATCCAGCGCTCAAAGATATCGACGATATTGCGCGGATGCAGCGCGAAAATGTCGGTCAGATCGTGGGGGATCGTATAGCGCGGTTGAATGGAATTCGGGTGAATCTCTTGTATGCTGACAGCTTCAATAGCCTGAAATTCGTTGTCGGCTGCGGCGATATCCAGCGCCAATTCGCCCAAGCCGAAGCCGATGGCGTCAGCGGTTTTTGGGTCAAGTGTATTGGGATTGGCGGAGAGGAGGTTTTCTTCGGTCTGTATCTTTCGGCGGCGTTCACGACTGCTCATAGATTCGCTCCTCCAATTGGTCCACCAGATTCCAGGCATCGTCCGCGGTCCCGCTGCCGGGCGCCAAAGAGAAGACCGTGCGTCGCGCGCTGGCCACCTCCGTCCAAATCGTTCGCACCGGCAATGGCTTCCAAACCAGACTGCCGAAGGTGTCCTGCAAGCGACGCAAGTTGTCCTGGTGTTCCAGCGTGCGGCCGCGGTACATGGTGGGCACCACGCCCAGCACCTTGATATCGTTCAAGTTGTACTGCTGGCGAATAGGACTGAACTGGTCCTTATGCGTCAAACTCTCGCGCAAACCATCGAAGCTCCAGGCTTCACATTTCGTGGGATAAATAATGCCGTCTGTCGCCATATATATAGAAGAATGCAACAGGGACGGCGTCGGTGAGGTATCAAAGAATACAAAGTCGATGGCATTGCGCAATTGATTAAAGCGCTTCAAAACCGTGAACGCATCGGATATATTGCCGGCGATGCTGCGCGTTTCGATGTTCGAAGGCACGACCAGCAACTGCCCGCGAGTGTTGTGCGCTTCGTCCGGGACATTAAAACGTTCCGCCGGCACCGGCCGCAGCACCTTTTGGAATGGCGCGCTGCGCACGATCAGGTCGTAGAAGCCCGGCTCTTTGGATAGACCAAAGGCGATAGTGGCATGACCTTGCGGGTCGGCATCCACCAGGATGACGCGCTTGCCGCGAATCGCCAAACCGGCCGCCAGATGCGTTGCGAGGGTGGTCTTGCCGACGCCCCCCTTCTCGTTAAGGAGTGTGATGATTTTCATGAGGGCTACCTATTCTCGCGCGAACTGACGTGCTGCACTATAAACATAACCTGTGACACCATTATTAAAGGTGACTATGCTGCGGCTGAATACGCCATCTTCCACCAGCGCATCCATCATGTTGATCAGATGCGGCGTTTTCTTGCGGTTGAGCCGGTTGACGATCTCGGTGCGGGTAAGCGGACGTTTGCTTTGCGCCACAATGTCGATCATCATCTGTCGTGTCTCGGAACGGGGACGATGGTCTTGAGACATTCGGGGAGACGCTCCAACATTAAACAGTATAGATACAATGCAAGTGTAGCGTGTAATTGCGCTTAATGCAAGCTTAAAACGGAAGTTCGTGGAAAATTGATCCGCGGTATGATCTAGTGTAATCGGGCCCCGTCATTGAGCCACTTGATGGGCCGAATTGTACCAGTTTGCGAGTGGGTTTTCTAGCATGGCGCAGCGGTAGGGAAAGCGAGAATCGCGCCCTATAATGGTTGAATGGCGATTGAGAGCAAGCAATTGAGCGAAAAGCAGGCGGCTCTGGTGGAGTCGCCTTTGGAGAGCAAGGTCTGGCTGGAAGGCATCGCCGGCAGTGGCAAGACGGCTGTGGCGGTCCGGCGGCTGTTGCGTTTGCTGTCACAAGGCGTGCCGGCCGAGTCGATCCTTATTTTTGTGCCACAGCGGTCGCTGGCGACGCCGTACATTGAAGCCTTGCGAGACCACGTGCTGTATCAAGGCGGGCAGGTGTCCGTGCATACAATTGGCAGCCTGTCCCTGCAGATGGTCGAAATGTTTTGGTTTCTGATAGCTGAGCGCGCCGGCTTCAAGCATCCGCAGGACTTGCCGAATTTCCTCAGCCTTGAGTTGGTTCAGTATTTTATGACCCGCGCCATCGAGCCGCTGGTGAATCAACACGACTATTTCAACAGCGTTCGCATCGACCGCGCCCGGCTCTACAGCCAGATTGTCGACAATATGAATAAGGCGGCGCTGGTCGGCTTTCCCATCAGCGAGATCGGCTCGCGCTTGAATGCTGTATTGGCGGCTGACGTGGAGCAGTCGCATATCTTTGGCGATGCGCAGACCTGCGCCCTGGCTTTCCGCGACTACTGCCTGCAGCGCAATCTGCTGGATTTCTCCTTGTATCTGGAGCTGTTTCGCGACCATGTATTGTCGTTGCCGCAGGCGCAGGCCTATATGCGCCGACGCTTTCGACACCTCATCGTCGACAATGTTGAAGAAGACAATCCCGCCTCGCACGCTTACATCGCCTCCCTGCTGGAGCACTGCGCCTCGGCCCTGCTGATTTTTGATCGAGATGCTGGTTTTCGGCGCTTTCTAGGCGCTGACCCGGCCCATGCGCGGCATTTGCGGCGGCTCTGCGATCGGCAGGAATTGCTGGACGAGAGCCAGGTGATGCAGCCGGCGGTCAGGGCGCTCGGTTCTCAATTGGCGGCGCAGCTCGGCGTGGTCGAGTCAAGTGACGAGGACATTGATCCGCGCGCGGCGCTGAAGGCGGAAGCGCAGCGTTATCATCCGCAGATGGTGGACTGGGTGGCTGATCAGATCAGCGACCTGGTGCAGGAGCGGTCGACGCCGCCGGATGAGATCGTGGTGCTGGCGCCGTTCTTGTCCGATGTGTTGCGTTTCGGCTTGATGGAAAGCCTGGACAAGCGTGGTATCCAAACGCGGTCGCATCGCCCGTCAAGAGCCCTGCGAGACGAGCGCGCCGCTCGCACGTTGCTGACGCTGGCGCGGCTGGCGCATCCGCAGTGGCAGATGCAGCCGGCCGAGTTCGATATCGCCTTCGCGCTGATGACCGCCATCGACGGGCTGGACTTGATTCGAGCCAAGCTGCTGACAGAAATGCTCTACCGTCAGGGCGCGCTGCTGCCCTTCTCCAAAGTGCAATCCACAGCGATGCAGTCGCGCGTCACCTTCGAATTGGGCGAGCGCTACGACCGCTTGGTTCTCTGGCTGGAGCGCTACCGCGACGAGGGCGGCGCGGAAGCCATCGACATCTTCTTCAAGCGCATTTTCGGCGAATTGCTGTCGCGCAGCGGTTATGGTTTCCACGGCAATATTGATGCCGGCAATATCTGCATGAACCTGGTCGATTCCGCTCGCAACTTCCGCTGGTCACTGGACTTCCTGAGCCGCTACGACGAGCCGACCGACCTGGGGCGGGATTACGTGACGATGGTGGACCGCGGCGTGATCGCGAATTACTATCGGCGCAGTTGGGAGACGCAAGACGAAAACAGCGTACTGATCGCGCCGGCTTATACCTTCCTGCTTTCCAATCGCCCGGTTGACTACCAATTCTGGCTCAACATCGGCAGCGAGGGCTGGTCGCGCCGCTTGTATCAGCCGCTGACGCATCCCTACGTCTTGAGCCGCGGCTGGCAAGAAGGCGCGCGCTGGACGGAAGATGACGAACAGACCTGGAATCGGGGGACGCTGGGCCGCCTGCTGCTGGCATTAACGCGCCGCTGTCGCAAAGGCGTTTTCCTCGGCTACAGCGAGCTGAGCGAAAGTGGTTACGAACAACGCGGCTTGCTGCTGGAGACAATTCAGAGCGTGCTGCGCCGCAGTTCGCGCGGACTAGCTGTCGAATTGGAAAAGTGAACAACCCCCATCAAGCGTCAGGATGCTGCCGGTCATGTAGGCCGTCTGCGGGCTCGCCAGGTAAACGACGGCGGCGGCGATTTCTTCCGGTGTGCCCGGCTCGCCCAGCGGGATAGCCTTGGCCACGCGCGCGGCGTACTGCGGCTCCTCGCGCAACTGCCGCCCGGCCAGGCCCGCTTTGACGATGCCTGGCGCCACCGCATTGACCAGGATGCCCTGCGGCGAGAGTTCACGCGCCATCTGCTTGACCAGCATATTCACGCCGGCTTTGCTCACGGTATAGGCAGTGATCTCGGGCCAGGGTATCTCGGCCACCCAACTCGAAGTCAATATGAGACGCCCGGGCCTGCCCTCGGCGACCATCTTGCGCGCGGCCGCCTGGCAGACGTTGAAGCAGCCGGTCAGGTTGATGTCCAGGTGATTCTGCCAGTTCTCTTCGCTGATCTTGAGGAAGGGCTGGGCCTCCACGATGCCGGCGTTGGAGCAGACGATGTCCAGCTGCGGCAGATCAGCGATGGCGCGATCGACCGCGACGCGGTCACGTACATCGACTTCGGCGTATTCAACCAGTGGATCATACGCGCGGACGCGCTTGATGGCAGCTGCCGCGTCAGCACGAGGGACGATATCCCAGATGACGACATGCGCGCCATGCTCGGCCAACTGGCGCGCCATGGCATTGCCCAAATCACCGGCGCCGCCGGTCACGATTGCGGTTTTGCCGTTGAGCATAAGTTTGCTTCCTGACTTATCTGCTTCTTTAAGCGTCAAAATGATGTAAGATAATCTTCAGCCTTTCAATAGGAATCTTCACGGAACTGACTATGAACACACTGTTCTACGGTGATTGCTTGACAATTATGCGGGAGAAAATGAATCGACAATCTGTTGACTTAGTTTATCTTGATCCGCCCTTCAATTCCAACGAAGACTATAACGGTAGTGTATCGAATTCGGTTGAAATTCATACGAGCCGATATGGGTTAAGCACACGCGCGACAGTAGCGATTAAACCTGTCCTCGAGTGAAATGCGCCTTTGGGGCGGAAAAGCCGTCTCAACATTCGATTGACCCGTTCCAAGAGGCTGGTCGTTCGTAAAGCCGAGCGCGGCCACTTAGGGTATCGCTGCAGTACCCGGAAAAAGGCAATGGTCTCCTGCCAATCTCGTTGCAGCGTGGCGACTAAATCAGATTGTGTTTCGGCATAAGTCCGACAGAAAGCATCCCTTAATTCTGTTGCTTCTCGACTGTCTTTCGCCTCAAAGATGGCGCGAATGGGTTGCAGGATGCGCTGTTTGAATTGACGGGCTTGTCCGCTGGGCAAGGCATCGGGGACTTGAATGCTCTGCCAGAGATTGCGCAGCTTGTGGAAGGCGCAACGTTGATGTGGTACATGAGGGTGCAGATAGTTCAGCGCGGCAATCAAGCCCTTGCTGCCGTCATGAATGAAGTGTTCCAGCCCCCGTTGGCGATATAGCTTGCGCGCCGCCAAGTCGGATAAGAGGCCTTCCCAAGCCTGGCGACTTTCATCCTCAGCCAACTGCCAGCCCACAATGCCCCAGCGCCGGTTTTGCGGATACAGTCCCAAAGCCACCAGGACACAGACTTTGCGCCGCGCTTTGACCGAGCGTTGGCGTTGGCGACTGTCGACTTTGCTCTGACCGGTATCCTCGAGCAAGGTCAGCCAAATGGCGTCCAGCATGACCACTGGCGGGCAACTGGTCAAGGGCATCGCTGGCGGCATCCGCACCGCTTGCGCCTCCCGATTCAAAGTCCGCAAGCCCATTTGAGTGCCACACTGCTCGCCGATTTCCGCCTGCATTTGCCGCAAACTCAAGCCTAAATCCGCCCAGCGCCCAATGCGATCACAGACATCATCCCAAATTTGTTGATAGGGCTTGAGGATGGAAAAGGGTATCTTGACACTGCCATTACATTGACAGCGCACACGCGGCAGCCAGACCTGCAACACCCCATAATCCGTCACTAATTGACGCCGACGCCGTCCATTGCGCACAAAATCACTAGCCTGCTGACTGCCGCAGACTTGACAGGTCGCTTGACTTTGACGCGATACCTGCGAGCGCCTTTGGTAGGCTTGGCGATACAACCGGGCGGTGACTTCCCGCTCCAGTTGAGATTCAATCATTTGAGACGCGGTCGCGGCCAGTTTGGCTCTCAGGCCCGCCAAAAAAGATTTGAAACCATATCCTGGCTGCGTTATCCTAGTGTACATGACGTGGCTCCTGTTCTTTTGCTTTGCTAGGACAACTAGCATGAATCGGAGTTCACGTCATTTCTATTTCAACCGAATTCGATACACTACCACTATAACTCGATATATACGGACGAGACCGGACGCCCTCTGCCGGATCAAGTTGAGGCATACACCGACACTTGGGCGCTTGACGCCGACGCCATGCGAACGATCCGCGAAATGCCCAAGATGCTTAGCGAGCATGGCATAAACGGGCATGGGGCCACTTTTCTAAGCAATTTTCTCAGTGGCCTCGCTCAGTTGCAGCCGGACATGGCTGCATATTTGGCCTATATGACGGAACGGCTAGTTTGGATCAAGCGCGTTTTGAAGCCGACAGCCAGTCTGTATCTGCATTGCGATTCCACAGCAGGTCACTATCTTAAAATAGTCTTGGACGTTATTTTTGGCGTACAAGGCTATCGCAATGAGATAGTTTGGAAGCGAACTTGGGCGCATAACGACCCAAAACGCTTTGGGAGCATCACCGACGCGATTTACTACTACAACGTGAGCAACAGATACGTATGGAACACTCAGTACGCCGAATATTCGGACGAATATATTCAGAAGTTCTATCGTTTTGAAGATGAGCGCGGTCGATACCGCTTGGTTACTTTGACGGGCCCTAAGGTAAGCGCCGGGGATTCTGGATCCGCTTGGCGAGGATACAGCCCAACGACTAGCGGACGCTCCTGGAGTGTTCCGAAAAGAATCGTGCGCAATTTGGGCGGGGACGAGGCGCTTACTTGGAGCATCAAGCAGCGGCTGGACTTGCTGGATGAACATGACTACATCTACTGGCCGCCCAAGGGTAATGTGCCGCAATTCAAGCAGTATCTTCACGAAATGCCAGGCGCGCCAGTTCAAAATCTGTGGACTGATATTGACCGCCTCTCACCGAATTCGAAAGAGCGTCTCGGGTACCCGACACAGAAACCGCTTGCGCTTCTTGATCGCATAATTCGCGCTAGCAGCAATCCGGGCGACGTAGTATTTGATCCTTTCTGTGGCTGTGCTACCACAATTGAGGCTGCGAGCCGGCTCGACCGCAAGTGGCTGGGAATCGATATAACCATCCACGCCATCAAACGGGTCGCCCGCGCGCGCCTTCAAGACCGCTTGCACTTGGTGCAGGACAACGACTACGTGATCGATGGACTGCCTCAGAATTGGGAAGGCGCCCATGAGCTTTGGAATCAAGACCCATACCAATTCCAGAAGTGGTGCGTCGAGCAAGTTGAGGGCTTTGTCAACGTTAAGAAAACGGCTGATGATGGTATTGACGGGCGGATTTACTTTGATATGCCTGGAGAGGCTGAATTGCAGTGCATGGCGCTGGAGGTTAAGGGCGGAGGCAACCTTAGCATCACTCATGTACGGACGCTTAACAGCGTTCTCCAATTTGAAAACATACAGATGGCTGGCCTAATCACCCTGCGCGAGCCTAGCAAGCGGCAAATGAAGAACTTTAAGCAAACGATGGCGCTTGCAGGCGACGTCGAAATAGGCGGCAAGACCTACCCCAAAATGCAGATGCTTACAGTTAGCGAAATTCTTGAAGGCGCTCGATTTAACATGCCCAGCCCGGCCGGGCGAAGCGACACCGGTTATGATTCGGACTTGTGGAATGCGCCTCAAAGTCAGTAGCCTCGGTCCGGCCAGCTAGCCAGCTACACGAAAAATCACCCGCGCGCAGGCCACCGAGCGCGGCGGCACGCTCAGCGTGAAACCGCCATCCGCGACCGTCAGCGCCTCACAATCGACTTCTATTGGATTGCATTCACAAGCCGATTCCAGCGCCGGTCCAGGGAATTGCAGCCGTTGCTCTACAGCCTCTTCGCCCAGATTGTAGGCATGTACGATTAGCCCACGGCCATCGGCAGCGCGCTTGAGTTGCAGCTCGCAGGCGCCTTCGGGATCGGCCTGCATGAAGATGCCGCTGGCGCCGAGTTCCGCGCCTGGCACACGCACGATCAGCGGCGGCAGCCCCGCCTCCAGGGCGAAGCGCGACGAGGCGGCCGGGTCGTACCGGCCGGTCGACGTCAGCCGATAGCGCTGAAGAATCGCCTCGCCTTGGCTGGCTTTGAAGTTGGTATCCCAGTGATTGTGCAGCGCCCAGGAGACCAGCGTCGCCCCCCGCGCATCCAGCTTATGCGCCCAGCGGCCGGTCGTTATGCCGCCCAGCTGAATCAGGGGCGAATCCAGCGGCGCCAGCGTGACCGAGACATCGTCGTTGCCGACTTCCGCCCAGCGGTGGATGCCGTACCAGTCGCGGCACGACCCCGGCAGCTGCTCCCGCTCCGGCTCCAGCGGCACGCCGTTCAGGTCGAGGTGGAAACGATGATCGTCCAGCGCCAGCGGGAAGGGCAGGTAGACCGCTTCCGCCAGCGTACAAAAGGTCTTGTCGATCAGCATGTCGATGTGCAGCGCCTTCTGATGCGCCGGCAAGCTGTAGCGGACCTTGACGCTTTTTGCGCCTTTGGCTTGCAGCCGCGCTTCAATCTCAAGGCGGTCGGGCAGTTGCCGCCCCGGCATAATCTCGACCGCTGTCGGGCCGCTGCGGCGGAAAGGTGTATCCTGGTGGCGGACGCCGAAATCTTCGCGGTCGAAGTCCAGCGCGAATATCGCCCGCCGGTCATCAGGATGGTCGACCCACTCGTAGATATACTGCCCGAAGCGCCACAGATCGTCGGCCTTGACCAATTCGCGCTCCAGCTCCTTGTCGTACCAGCTGAGCAAGCCGCCGGTCTGCGGGTCGATCCGCAGGCGATACCAGCGATTCTCTATGCGGCCTTCGCCGATAGCGCTGTCGAGGGCGGTTTCGAGGACGCGCGGCGCGATGACTGCGTAGCTAAATGCAGGCAGCTCGAGGTCAATCATCATTTCGGCGGGCGTATCGGCGATCAGCGGCGGATCTTCACGGTAATTGCCGATGAGAAACTGCTCCAGCAGGCCGTAGGGCGCGGCCCCGCCCATATCCGGCGGCAGCGGATAACGGATATGCCGCCCCCAGCCGCAGCTGTTCAGCACCAGGTAGTGATAGTTGTCCGGCGCGTCAGCCGGGTCGGCGCTGATGTATTGCCCCCAGCGGCGCCAGGCTTCGCCCTCCGGCGTGACGCCCGTGACAGCGCGGGCCAGCTTGCGCCCGTTTTCCGCCAGCAGCTCATGCGTCAGCCCATAGCCGCCATAGGCGAAGCTGGCTTTGCGGTTGTAACTGGCGCGCGTGAAATGGGAATGTGGCCGGCGGATGCTGGCGAAGCCGCCCCAGGTATGCTCATCGTAAAGCGAGACCAGATGGTAAGCTTCTTCGATCAGGCCGAGATCGGCGCTCTCAACCTGCGTCGCGAGATAATCCAGCAGGGGCAGTAATTCTTCGGTTTGGCGATTCAGGCTGGTCTCATAGATCGAGGAGCCGACGCCGTCCGCCCACCAATCGGCCCAGTCGCCGCGCCATTCGTCCAGCGTCTCGCCGTAGTCCTCATGCAGCATCCGCGCGAAACCGTCGATGGTGGTGAAAATCAGTTGCGGCTCGCGCCCGCTGGCGTTCCAATCGCGCACAAAATCGGCCATATGCGGCAGCGGCGGTCCATTGTCGACCCGCGCCGGATGCGTAATCTGGGCATACAGGAAGTCGTAAGGGTAATCCTCGCGCGCTTCCAGCTTGGCCAGCTGCGGCGGCAGCAGCTCATCGACGAAGCTCATATCGCTCAGCCCGTAGCGGAAGATGCCGTAGAGATAATGCGGCCCGTTGAAAGTTAGCAAACGCCGACCAGCCGGCCCGCGCCACCAGAAGGCGTTCAGGTCGGGCTCGGGCCGCCGGCCGCGGTGCATATTGATCGACATCGTCAGCGTATTGATGTCGACGGCGGGCAGCAGATCGGCCCAGAGCCAGCTGGCGCCGTTGACATCGCATTGCATGGCGGCGCTGATCTCTATGCCGTAGTCATCGCGTAATCGCCGCACCGGCAGCAGCGAGCGCAGCATACCGGCGGTCGACAGCATGGGCGTCCAGTGATATTGCATGCCGGCCACCGCCATTTGCCCGCGGCGATGCAGCTCGAGAAAGCGGTCGACCTGGGCCGGCGGGCGTTCCTGGAAGTAGCGCTCAACGAAAGCCGTCAGCTCGCAGGTCCACTTATAGCGCGCCGCTTCGGGATAGTGGGCGGTGGCTTCGCCCAGCTCAATGGCGTCGTCGATGAAACCCAGATGCTGGCGGAACACCGTGTCTTGATGGTCGGTGTAGCCGATATCGGTATGCGTGTGGCTGGTGAGGTAGATGCGTCTGATCTTTGGCATGGGACCTCTCAGGAGGAAGGCGGATCAAACGTAGCTGGGCTGCGCTACGTGTACATTATTGTAGTGCGATCGCGCCGCAGACAAAAGCGCCCTGGCGTTTACCAAGGCGATTCAACGCATGTGATACGAGGTGGTCATAAGCGGAGAACTAGTCCTTCGCAAGCTTCACAGGCTTTTTCTGAGTCGGCACGGTCTTGGGAGCTTGCTGCTTGGAATTTGCCTGCGGTTGCTTGGCATCATCTGACTTTGCGCTGTTGGGGTTTGGACGAGTCGGATTTTCGTACCAAATTGTGACAAGTTTATCAGTCATTAATTCCCCCGCCGTCTATTTAGAACAATTTTGAAATTTCCTTCTTCCGATTTATCGCCGTCATCATTGCTGAAATAGAAGGAAAACTTGTAGACTCCGTCAATAGTATACCACAAATCACTTATAGGGATTACGTGTAGCGCCCTGGTAGCAGAGCAATCGCACCACTATTCGGAAAATGCTTTGAGGATTTGCCATCGAAGCTTATCGTTCCGCGCTGACTGTAATCGCTTGCGCCGCAGGCTGATTTTTTTGGGGTGTTTTTTGAGCAAAGCCAAGGCGATATGCTGTAGCACAGCGAAATTTTCTGGGCTGTGTCCTACACGAATACGGCTGTCGTCTTGCCGAAAGGTCACATCCAAGACCCGATGGAGTTTATTTTCAATGTGCCAGTGCGAACGAATTATTCGCTGGAGTTGATTGGCATCCTTCCCTTGTAAAGAGGAGATAAAATAGCGCGTCTGCGTGTTTTGCCACTGCCCATCCAGTAATTGGGCATGTTGGACGCGGACTAGCGACTGCAAGCGCGTCCAGCCTTCTTGCTGGCTTAAGTCATTCAAGACAGCGGCATCGGTCATCACTTCACAGACCCGGCGCTCGACACGACCACGCGGCTTGCTGATTTCTTCGTTGTGACTATATTGACCTATCAAGCGCGGATGGCGGTCATCCGCATAAGCGAAAAGGGACTGGGCTGCATCGTACAAACTGCCCTGATTTTCCTTTAAGGCTATGACATAATCCGCTCCGTGCTCGCTAACAATAGACTTCACGATGTCTTTCTGACAGCCCATCGCGTCCAAAGTCACGATACAGCCTTTCAAATACAGCAATTTCAGCAATTCGGGAATTTCAGGTATCTCATTGCTTTTCGCGTCCACAGCGCGCTTGCCCAAGACCAAGCCGGCTTCCACTGACCAGGCATGCAACAGATGCAAGGCGCTCTTTCCTTGCCTACGATCATGGCTGCGCCGCATCGTCTTGCCGTCTATTGCCACAATATCGCCTTCAGCTAATACTGGCTTGATGCTGCTAATCCAATCTTGGTAGCACAACTGTACCTGCTGAGGGTCTAATAGTTGGAAGACGCGGGCAAATGTATCGTGCGAAGGAATACCGTTAGGCAACTCTAAAAATCCCCTTAACCATTCCTCTTTATCCTCGCCAAAATCAACAATGTCCACCCAGGTCTCGGCGCCGCTGATCACCGCGCAGATCGCGATGATGATGATATCCAGCAACGGGTGTAATTGACCATGTTCGCGACGCGGATCTTCTAAACTGGCAAAGGCCTCCGCTATGCCACTTGGGCTCATCTCGGGCTCTCCTCATCCGTATTGATGAACCCATTCTATTCACCTTTCATTTCTTGGTGCGATTGCTCTGCCCTGGTAGATATTACACCACTGTATGGAGACCTTGGCGTACTGTACCACAACTGCTGTCCCTCCGGATCTGAGAAGCGAATATTTAAGACATCCAGGAAGTCATGAACATACCACGCCGTAAGCAAGTACAGGTCTCTCGTCAGAGGGATTTCAGTTGATTCGCTGTTACGCTCGAATTCGTCGCGCTTCCCTTTTACAACTACTGAATACTCAGTGATCGGCGCGCCGATTCGCTCCGCACTCGTTGGATCATCCGCGCTTGTTTCGATTTCCCAGGTCGCTACCGACCATAAGTGCTGCATGGGCTATCCCTTGTCGTATGGCTCAATACTATCAGGCTATCAAGACCCGCAGCACCTGGCTGTGCAGCGGACCGTTGCTGGCGATGATGCCATTGCCGCTGAGCGGAGGGCCGCCGTTCCAGGAGGTGATCTTGCCGCCGGCGCCTTCGATTACCGGGATCAGCGCCACGATGTCCCAGAGGTGCATGATGGGGTCGAGCATGACATCGACATACCCTGTCGCCACCAGGAAATAGCCGTGGCAGTCGCCCCAGGTGCGGTTGTAGCGCGTCATGCCCATCAATTGCTGAAAGGCGATGCCATTCTGGTATTTGCCGACATCGATAAAGTCGGTGTAGCACAGCACAGCCTCGCGCAAATCGCGCTTGGTGCTGACCCGCACCGGCTCGTCATTAAGCTGGGTTTGTTTACCGTCGCCGACCAGCAAATGCGAAGTCACCGGGTGGTGGATCGCGCCGACGATGGGCTGGCCGTCTTGCATCAAGCCGATCAGCGTTCCGAAGAGGAAGGTGCCGCTGACGAAAGACTTGGTGCCGTCGATGGGGTCGAGCACCCATTGGTATTCCGCCCCTTCGTTGTGTGTGCCGAACTCTTCGCCGATGATGCCATGATCGGGATAGTGCTTCATGATCATCTCGCGCATGATCTCTTCGGCTTGGCGATCGGCGATGGTGACGGGCGATTCGTCGTCTTTGGTCTCCACAGCGACGCCGCTGCGGAAATAGCGCTTGATGATATCGCCGCTGGCGCGCGCCAGTTCTTTGCTGAAATCGACAAATTCCTGCATGAGCCTTTACTCCGTCAAGGTGCCTTTGGTGCTGGGGATGCCCTGCCGGCCCGGGTCGAGCGCGACCGCCTGCGCCAGCGCGCGCCCGAAGGCTTTGAAGAGCGCTTCCGCTTTGTGATGGTCGTTGCGCCCATAGAGGACTTCGGCGTGTAAATTCATCATGCCATGCGCCGCAACAGTCTCCAGCGCGTGCGCTACCAAATCGGTCGGCATCTGCCCCATCATCGGCGTATTGAAGTCGGCTTGGATGACGGCGTAGGGCCGGCCGCTAAGGTCGATGACGACCCGCGCCAGCGCCTCGTCCATCGGCACGTAAGCCGCGCCCATGCGCTGAATGCCGCTGCGCGAGCCGAGCGCTTCGTCGATGGCTTTGCCCAGGCAGATGGCGATGTCCTCGATGCAATGGTGCGCGTCGATATGCAGGTCGCCGGTGGCCCGCAGGCGCAAGTCGAATTTGCCGTGCAAGGCGATATGCCCCAGCATGTGGTCGTAGAAGCCGATGCCGCTGCTGATGTCAGCCTTGCCGGCGCCATCAAGATTGAGGCTGAGTTCAATTTGGGTCTCTTTAGTGTCGCGCTTGATCTCTGCGATTCGCTCGGACATGGCACAACCCTTCGCTGAGCGGTGGATTCCGCGAAATTGCTGTGGATTATTGGACGCTATACAAGATATTTAACCACAGAGGGCACAGAAGTAAATCCTGCAAAAAAATTAGATTGTAGGGGCGACATATTATGTCTCCCGCCTTGCATGAAGTGGCTGTTTCGGGCGAGCCAAGGCTCGCCCCTCCAGATCTACTTTATCAGAGAACCTTAGGTGTTGAGCGCTCAGCCTGCGGCGATTCCGCGCAGCGCTTCCAGCAGGCGGTCCACTTGCTCCGGCGTTCCGGCGCTGATGCGGATGTGGTCGCGCAGGCGCGGCTTGTTGTAGTAGCGAACGATGATGCCGGCGCGCGCCAGCCGGTCACGAAAGTCCTCCGCCCTCATGCCCTGCACGCGGTTCAAGACGAAGTTGGCCTGGCTGGGGTAGGGCGAGAGGAAGGGCAATTCGGCGAAGGCTGTTTCCAGTCGCTGCCGCTGCTCCACTAGGGCGCGCACGCGCTCCAGCAAAAAGTCGGCATGCCGCAGCGATGCCTGCGCCGCGACATCGGCGGCCACGTTGACGTTGTAGGGCTGCTTGATCTTCCACAGATGCGGCATCAGCGCGCGCGGGAAAATGCCATAACCGACGCGCAAACCCGCCAGCCCGGCCCACTTGCTCAGCGTGCGCAAGATAATCAGATTGGGATATTCGGCCACCCAGCCGCTCAGTCCCTCTCCCTCGGCGAATTCAATGTAAGCTTCGTCGACCACGATGGTCGCGGGCAATTCCAGCAAGCGCCGAATCTCTGCCGGCTCAATGACGTTGCCGCTGGGATTATTGGGCGAGCAAAGGAAGACCAGCTTGGCGCGGCGCTTCCGCACAGCCGCTTCAATCGCGTCCAGATCGAGCGAGAAATCCGCCCGCCGGTAGACGTCCACGACCCCGGCGTGATACAGGGGCGCGTCGAAACCGTACATGGCGAAGGTCGGCGGTGTGTTGATGATGGAGTCGCCCGGCTCGATGAAGAGCTGCAAGATGAGTTCGATTAGTTCGTCAGCGCCGGCGCCGCAGAGGATCTGCTCGGCCGGAACGCTGCTGTAGTCGGCCAGCAATTCGCGCAGCCGTCCCGATTCCGGATCGGGATAGACGTGCAAATTGGGCAGCCGCGCCAGCGCCTCAATGACGCGCGGGGAGGGGCCGAAGGGGTTCTCGTTGGCGTCCAGCTTGATCAGATCGCCCGGCGCCATGCCCAGCCGCTCGGCGAAGACCTCCAGCGAGGTCGTGGGCGTATAGGCGCTCATCGATTCGATGTCGCGGCGGATGCGGACTTTCTCGCTCATGGCGCGCCTCGCAGCTTGGCGGCGGCGGCGTGAGCATCCAGCGACTCGGCTTTGGCGATGATTTGCGCCGGCGCGCTGAGCTCGCGGGCCGCTGCGGGCTCCAGCGCAATCAAGCTGGTGACCTTGACGAAGCTGAGCAAGTTCAGCGGCGAGGCGAAGCGGGCGGTGCCACCGGTCGGCATCACATGGCTGGGCCCGGCGACATAATCGCCCAGCACCTCGTAGGAGTGCTCGCCCAGGAAAATACCGCCGGCATTGCGTACCTGCCCGAGCCAGGACCAGGGATCTTTGAGCAGCAGGCAAAGGTGCTCGGCGGCGTATTCATTCGCCAGTTCAAAGGCTTGCGCCAGATCGCGCGTGATGACCGTGCCGCTGCGATTAAGCATGGCGCCAAGAATCAGGTCGCGGCGGGGCAATTGCTGCAGCTGCCGCTCAATTTCGCGCTCGACCGCCCGCGCCAGGTCCAGGCTGGGCGTCAGCAAGATGGCCGATGCCAGCACATCGTGCTCGGCTTGCGCCAGCAGATCGGCAGCGGCCAGGGCCGGGTCGGCGCTCTCATCGGCGATGACCAGGGTCTCGGTCGGCCCCAGCAAGCCGTCGATTCCGACATCGCCGTAGACTTGCTGCTTCGCCAGCGTGACAAATAGATTGCCGGCGCCCACGATTGTGGCGACCCGCGGGATGCTCTCCGTGCCGTAGGCCATGGCGGCGATGGCCTGGGCGCCGCCGACGCGGTAGACACGCTCAATGCCGGCGATGGCCGCTGCCGCCAGAATCGCCGGATGGATATCGCCTTCGCCGCTGCCGGGCGGTGTGCAGACGATGATGTCTCGCACGCCCGCCACCTGGGCCGGGATGACGCTCATCAGCAGCGACGACGGCAAGGGCGCGCTGCCGCCGGGCACGTAAACGCCAACGGAATCGACCGGGCGGATCAGCTGGCCCAGCGAGCCCTCGTCGCCGGCGTCGATCCAGCTATGCAGCGGCTGCTTCTGATGAAAGGCGCGGATGCGCTCGGCTGACGTTTCCAGCGCGCGGCGCAGTTCAGTCGGAATCGCCTCAAGCGCCGCTTTTAAGGCCTCGGGGGGAACCAGCAGCGCTTCGGTCTGCGTCCGGTCGAGCTTGAGATTCCATTCGCGCAGCGCCTCGTCGCCGCCTTGGCGCACGCTGCTGATGATGCGCTTGACGGCATCTTCGGGGGGCAGGCGCTCGCCGAAGAGCTTGACCGAGCGCTCCATTACGGCCTCCGGCGCCTCGACATCGCGCAGCGAAGAGCGCTTGAGGATGCTGTCCCGCGCTGCTGCTACGTCGGTGAAAATCCGCCAGCCGGTCATAAGTTGCCTCGCGCTCAATAAGTGCGAGCCGCCATTGTAGCAGTTTGAAAGTGATTCTCAACGGCAAAGACCCGCCGCGGCTAGTGAATGGCAGCGGCAACGGTAAATTTCAGAGGCTAATATGTTGGCGAACGTTTCACAGGTATTACCACCGAGTACACCGAGGAATACGAGGGCACAGAGGAAATCCTTCATATCACCACATGCCGCCAACTTTGGCATCCACCGCGATTCAGACTCCGGTAGTGTATCAAAGCCGGTTGGAATCCAAATTTCCCTGATTCAGTTTCACCGAAATGGCATGAAGGTAGGCACACTTCGGAACCTAGTCTCGGTACCCTCGGCGGCAGATTCTGTCTCAGTTGGATTGAATAGTCGTGGCGTCCAGCAGCGCCTCCACTGCGCTGAGCGGCGCCAACGTCTCAGTGGTGCCGGCTACCTGGCACATCAGACTACCGGCTGCCGCGCCCCAACGCGCCGCCTGCTCCACTGGCAAGCCTTGCAGCAAGCCATAGAGCATTCCCGACTTAAAGATATCGCCCGCGCCGGTGGTGTCGAGGGCTATTACCGGTGGCGGCGTAATGCTGTGCCGGCTGCCATCGCGCGCAAGGAGCGTGAGTGCCGCGCTGGCGTTGGTGATCACCACATCAAACTCGCCCTTGCTCTGCAGCTCGCGCGCCAGATCGACAGCACGCCTGTCCGGCAGGCGATTGCGCACGATCGCGGCCGAGATCACCAGTACGTCTATCAGTGGCAGCAGCGGATTGTCCGTGCTGTAAATGTCGTTGATGAGGACGGGAATGCCGCGCTGCGCCGCCAGCTCCGCCATTTGCAGACGCAAGGGCAGGGGGCCCGACATATCGAGATTGACCCACGCGACGCCTTCCAGCATTTCCGGCGTCGGCGGCGTCATCAGCAGCTCTTGCGGCCAGTGCGTGATGAAGCTGCGCTCGCCATCGGGCGTCACAAGACACTGGCAGCGCGGCGTACGATAGCCGGCGTGGCAGGCGATGAAGCGCGTATCAAGCTGCGTCTGCTTGGCGAAGACCGCGCGCACCGCGTCGCCGGCGCGATCATCGCCCAAATCGTGCCCGGCCAGGCGCGTCGGCACAGCCCAATTCGCCAGCCACAGCGCGCTGTTGGCTGCGGCGCCGCCGACATTCTCAAAGTCCTCGCTGCAAGAAGCGGACTTTTCCATCGTGGGCAGGCGATCCAGGGCCACGTAGATGTCGAGGTCAATTTCGCCGTAGCAGAGAATGGTCATGCTGGTTCGGCTTCAAACACTTTTACCACCGAGGGCGCCGAGTCGATTGAGTTCACCGAGACCGGCCAAAATACACAGCGAGCCGCTTCATGATGAGAATTCTTCCTCTGTGCCCTCGAATAACTTGGTGTTCGTGGGCTGTGTCTACGCGCCCCTCGGTGGTAAATCTATTAGGCTCCCGCTTTACAGGGGGCGCACCTCAACTTCTTCACAACCGATGCGGCCCTCTTCGCATACCAGCGCGATGCCGCCGCCAGTGAAGCGCGCCTGCGGATCTTCCGCTTTGACCTTCAGCTGGCCATCCAGGTAGCCTGCCAGCGAATTCCCCTCGACCTTGAGCGAAAGCTGATGCTCATTGCCGAGCGTCCAACCGCCGCTGGCTTCAGCCAGAATGGTGTCCTCGCCTTCCAGCGACGAGACCAGTCGCACGCTGTCCTCGTCACAGAGCAGGGCGTAGTGCCGCTTCATGCCTTGGACGCGCGCGCCGAGGCCGCCAGCCTTGCACATATGCGGCGTCATCCTGGCGCTGACCTGGTAGTCGGTCCAGTCGCGGCAGCCGTGCATCATCAGCCCGCGCCCCTCGTTTTGGATCAGGCGGTAAGTTTCCGGATAGCGGTCGATGTAGACCATGCTGCCTCGGGCCGCGTCCAGCCCGTTGACCCAGGCCCGCTTCCACATCATGCCGCTCAATTTGCGGTCCCAACGGCTGAAGTCATTTTTGTGCGGGCGCTTTAGACGCACGTTGGGCGCGCCGTCCCAGGTCAGCCAGTCGAGATACACGCGTCCGCTGGCGCCGCCCTGGCCGGTGATCTGAATGCCGACCGAAGCGATGGGATAACCCTCCAGGTCCGGAATCTGCCATTCCAACTCGGCGGATTGCCCGGCGGCCAGGCTCTGTTCCGCGCCAGTGAGTACTTCAAGCCCGTCTTCGCTGTTGTAATGCAGGACGCAGAGCGCGACATCCACGGCATCGGCGTTGGCGCCCTCAGCCAGGACGCGGGCGCGGATCGTCTGACCGGGCGACAGGCGCGGGCTGGCCATCAGTTTGTAGCCGCCTCGCTCGAAGTGGTCGTTGACCTCGACAGAGGGGACGAATGAGTCGGTCACAACCCGGCCGACGCGCCCCGGCGCCAAAGCGGCGTAATCCAGCGCCAGCAGCCGCTCGCCATTCGAGCTTAAATCAGGCGCCTGAACGTTGCTGATGGCGCAGACATCGCGGGCGTCGATGGCATCGGCGTTCATAAAGCCCTGGACGGAGCCGGGCAATTCGAAGTGATAGCGGGCGCCGTCTTTGGGCGCGAGCGGCGCCAGACCCTGCAGCGCGCGCCCGGTATTCGTCAGGTAAAGCGCCTGCGTGACGGCGTCAGTGATAGCATTGCCGCCATCGGCTGTCGGGATATACAGGCGGTCGGCCACCGGACCGCGGAAATCAGGCCCGGTGGATAAACCGGCCAGCCCGTCCTTGATGCCCATCAGGCAGCCGATATTGCCCGAATTGCAATCCGTATCCCAGCCGCAGGTGTTGACGATCATGAGTGTGCGCTGGAAATCGTCATCGCCATAGAGCAGCGAGAAGATCATCAAGCCGTGATTGGGCACCATGTGGCAGTTGCCGCCATAAATATGATAGCCGTAGCGCTCCGCCAGCAATTCACGCCCCTTGCGCCAGTCGGGCTCTTTGGCGCGCCACTCGCGGATGTCGTTGATCATGCAAGCGATGATGGAGTCGGCCGGAATCACGGACAAGCCGGTGTCGACGAGCTTGTTGATATCGGATTCGACGAAGGCTTGCGCTTCCATAGCCGCCAGGCATTGCGCGCCATAGACTGCCTCGCCGCCGTGGCTGACGCTGCCCGCGCGCCCGGCCAGGTCAGCGGCCAGTTCGGGATCGCCCGGCGCCACCAGCGCCCAGCCGTCGATGAAAATCTGCGCGCCGATCTGCTCGGCCACCACCTTGCCGTTTAACTCGACCGAGCCACTTAAGGGTGGTTGGCAGCCTTCTTTCAGCCGCAGATAAGCCGTGTGCTCGGTGGAATTTCCCATGCCGCCCCACCAGAGCACGGTCTGCTCTTCGATGAGATAGTTGAGCCAGGTCTCGCCGATTTGCGCCGCGGTGACATCGCGGTCGTAGCCGTAGTCTTCCAGCGCCCGGATAAAGGTGAAAGTGCCGGAGATATCGTCATCGGTGACGATCAAGGGGACCTTCAGCTTGTCGTGCACATAATAGTTGATATCGCCCAAATGCTGGCTGATCGCTTCGTAGCTCCAGCCTTCAAAGGGGCGGCCCAGGTAGACGCCGATGAGCTTGCCCAGCACACCGGCGTAGACACGTTCGAGATAATCGGGGGGTAGTGACATTTTGGTCTCCTAAATCGTTGATACATTGCAAAAAGCCAGCCTTCTAGCTGGCTTCATAACATAAACATTGAAACTTCCGCTTTGCGCCGCGGCACGAGATCTACTAGGTCTTGATGCCGCCTTCCGCCAGGCCCTCAATGAATTGCCGCTGCAAAGCCAGGAAAAGCACCATGACCGGGAAGAGTATGATGATGGCGCCGGCGCTGGTCAGCGCCCAATTGGTGTCGAAGCGGTCGACGAACTTGGCGAAACTGGTGGTGACCGGGAAGCGGTTCGGGTCGTGGACAAAGGTCAGCGCCAAGGTGTACTCGTTCCAGACGCCCAAGCCCACAACCAGGCCAACGGTTAAGAAACCCGGTTTGGTCAAAGGCAGGACGATGCGCGTCAGCACCTGGAATTCGTTGGCGCCGTCGACGCGGGCGGCGTCCTCCAGCTCGCCGGGCAAGTCGATCATGTACGAGCGCAGCAAGAAAATCGTCAAGGGCGCGTTGCCGGCGATATAAATGAATATCAGCCCGTGGAAGGTGCCCAGCATTTTCATCGTGCGCATTTGCACGAAGAGCGGGACGATGTACATCCATACCGGAATGGTCGAGGCCACCAGGAAATAGAGCATGAGCAAATCGGAGCCGGGCGGTTTCTTGCGCGCCAAGGCATAAGCAGCCAAGCCGCCCAAAATCAACTCGGCCGTGATTGTCGCCACCACGTAGATTACGCTGTTGCGCATGGTGGTGGCGAAATCGCCTTTATCCCAAGCCTCGGCGAAGTTTTCGATGATGATTCTGTTCGGCGGCCCCAGTGGGTTCTGCCCGATTTCGAGCTCTGTTTTGAGCGAGTTAAAAAGCAAGACAGCCAGGGGTATGACGGCGAAGGCAGTCAGCAGCAGCAGAACGGTATGGTTGAAGACCAGCAGCTTGCTGCGCTCTTTGCTGCGCCCTCTTTGCAGGACTGTATCGCGTAGCGATACCTTGCCGATGGCGGTCATATATCCCATCCTCTCCGCCGCAAGGTGACGAATATCAAAATGATAAACCCAGCGAATATACTGATGATCACGCCTTGCGCCGCGGCGTAACCGGCTTCGAAGCGCTGGAAGGCGTTCTTGTAAAGTTGGGTGGCGATCACTTCCGAAGCTCCGCCCGGTCCGCCTTGCGTAATCAGCCAGATGTAATCAAAAGCCAGGAAGGACCAGATCGCCACCATCATGAACATAAACAGCACGATCGGCCGGATGCCGGGCAAGGTCACATGGCGGAATTCGTCCCAGCGGTTGGCGCCGTCAATCTTGGCGGCGTCGTATAGCACCGGCGGGATGGCTTGCATCGCCGCCAGGAAAAGGATCATCAAAAATCCCCAGAAATGCCAATTGTCAATGAAGGCGATGGACATCAGGGCGGTATCCGTGCGGCCGAGAAAGGCGACTTCAAAGCCTTCAATCCCCAGCAGCTTGGCTGAGGCGGCGACGATGCCCTGCTTCGGATTCAAGAGGTTTTTCCAGATGGTCGTTGTAACAACGCTGGCCAAGACATAAGGGATGAAGAGAATGCTGCGATACAACATGCCGCCGCGCTTGATCTGCGCCAGCATGGCCGCGCAGAACAGCGCCAAAATAAAGGGCACGGTCAGGAAAAACAGCATCCACACAATATTATTGTTCAGCGACTTGGCAAATGATTGGTCTTCAAATAATAGCTCCCGATAATTCTCCAAGCCGATGAAGTTCACATTGGGGTTAATGCCGCCCCAATCGGTCATGGACATATAGACGCCCTGAACCGCCGGGATGGCGACGACAAAAATGTGCACGATCAGCAGCGGCGCGATAAAGATCCAAGGGACGATAACATTGCGAACGAATTTACGCCGCCAGGCGTCATCATTAAGCTTTTCGAATACGGTTGTCGGTTTCTTCTGAGACAGAACCGCCATGATCAGCGCCTTTCCTGGGTCGTGAGAAGGCGCTGACCGCCGAGACGACAGCCAGCGCCGGAAAACTTAGCTTTAGCGGGTTGGAATCGGCGGAATGTCCCCAGCTGCGAGCTCTTCGGCGAAGAGTTCATTTAAGCCTTCGAGATATTCCATGACGGTGATTTCGCCGGTCCAGACGCGTTCTACTTCTTCGTAGATGTAGACATCGCTCTTGGGCGGCCAGAAGGTCCAGGTGGTGTAACCGTAGCGGTCATTGGCGGAGGCATCCGATAGGTCGGAGTAGACCTTGGCGATGCGCGGGTCAAGCTCGCCCATAACATCGTCGCCAATGGCTACGGGGGCCGGTCCCTTGCGGCAGGATGTCAGCATCTTGCCTTGGGTTGCGGGCGAGAAATACCAAGTGAGGAATTGCGCAGCAGCTTCCGGATGGGGGCTGTTGGCGTTGATTGAACTGGTGTTGCCCATACCGATAGTGAATTGATCGGCGCCGGTCTTGCTGGGCACGGATACCCAATCCCAGCCTTGGCCCGACTCGTTGTGATAATCACTCAATTCGCGGATGGCCCAGCTGCCTTCGATATTCATGGCCGCGTTGCCGTCGGCCAGCATCGCCCGCCGGGTCGGCCCTTCGTTGGTGAAGTAGAGGTCGATGCCGCCACCGTACCAACCAGCCTGCATATGCGCGTCCAGGACTTCCATGGCCTCGACCATGCTCTCGTCCGTCCAGGGGATCTGCCCGGTCAGCGCCTTGTAGACGTTGTGCGGCCCGGCGATCTGGGTCATGTATTCGCCCACGAACCATTCGTTCGAGGGGCGCCAGCTGGCGTTGCCATGGGAGAAGACGGTGTAGCCAGCCGCGGCCACTTCTTCGCCCAACGCGTTCAGCTCGTCCATCGTTTCCGGCGGCGTCCAACCATTGGCCTCAAAGACGTCCGTGTTGTAGTAGAGAATCAGCGTTTCCAACTCATCGGACAGGCTGTAGAGCTGGCCGTCAACCAAGCCGAGGTCAAGCGCCCAATCGAAGAAGAAGTCGCCCCAAGCCATTGATTCGGCGAAGGTGTCCATGGGCAGGATCAAACCCGCCTGCGCCATTTCGTAAACGAACGAGGGGCCAGGTGTACGAACGATGTCCGGCCCGCCGCCGCCGACAACAGCGGTGCGAGTAGCATTCCAGGTATCGGCCTGCGGCACGATCTCCAATTGGACAGACGGGTCAACGTCATTGAATTCCAGCATTATAGGGCCCCAGCAATCCAGCGTGGAGCCTTCGCCGAACCACAGGGTGACGGTGGTGACGTCTTGTGCGCCAACGGGCGCAAGCGCCAGGATTATTACTGCGATAGCGAAAAGAAGCTTGAACTGTTTCATTATGTCCTCCTCAGGAAGTAGACAAAAGTGATTGACTGCGCAATTGGGCTGATTCGATAGCGCCTCCTTCTGCCTGGCCACGGTCTCCAATCTCGTGTGACCGGCGCATTCTAACCTGACTCATGTCGATATCCTGAAAAAGGCAGGTGTTCAACATCAAGCGTCGTGCGAAAAACAACGTTTGCAAAATAATAGCGCACAGGTAACCGATTGCGCAAGTATATTGTGTTAATCCTTTAAGCCGCTGCTGGTGATGGCCTGAATGTAGTAGCGCTGAAAGGGCAGCAGTAGCAGAATTGGCACGATTGCCGCCAGCATCGAGCCGGCCAGCAGTTCGTTCCAGAGCGTCTGATATTCGCCGATGGAGATGGCGATCTCAACTTGCACCACACGCAGCGCCGGGTGCGGCGCCACCAGCAGCGGCCAAAAGAACGAATCCCACTGCGTGAGGAACATCAGCAAGGACGCGGTGATCAAAACCGGCCGCGACAGCGGCAGGATGATGCGATAAAAGACGCTGAGCCAGGACGCGCCGTCGACGCGCGCGGCATCAATCAGGTCTTGCGGGATCTCTTCAAAGAACTGACGAAACAGAAATATCACCAGGCTGTTGGCCAAGCCGGGCACGATCAGCGCCGGCCAGGTGTTGATCCACTTCAGCTCGCTGATCAAGATGAAGCGCGGTATAGCGGTCAAGTCGATGGGGATGAGGAAGGTAATCAGGATAATCGCCACGAAGAGCAGGCGTTTGCCGCGGAAGTTGAAGCGCGCGAAGGCGAAACCCGCCATCGAGTTGACCACGCCGCCAACAAAGACCACGACCATGCCCAGCACAAAGGTATTGGACAGCGACAGGCCAAAATCGCGCGCGAAAAGATTCTCGTAAGCCGCAAAGGTGAAATTGCTGGGCAAGAGCGCGCGCCAGGAAAAGGGATAGGCGTATTTGAATACTTCTTCGTTAGGCGAAAACGAGGCGGCGATGGCCCACATCAGCGGCAAGATGAAGATAGCCGCGACCACGATATGCAACGCGTAGATCACCAGCGTCTCCGCTGCGGAGCGTCTGCCGCCCAGATTCAGCGACTCGATAGCGTTTGTCAGGCCGCTCATCCGCGCTAGTCTCGCCGCCGCAGCACGAAAGCTTGGAAGAGCACGACCAGCAGCACAAATATCAGCATGACCCAAAGCATGGCCGCCGATGTGCTGAGGTCGTTGTAGACGAAGCCGCGGCGATAAGTCTCGAACATGATCAGATTAGTAGATAATTGCGGGCCGCCTTGCGTCAGACTGTATACCGGCGCGATCAGCAAGAAGTTGGCCACTGTATCCGCCACCAGCACAAAGAGCAGCACGCCCCTCAACAGCGGCAGCGTAATCTGGCTGAAGATCTGGCGGCGATTAGCCCCGTCAATCTTGGCGGCTTCAGTGACAGATTCCGGTATGCCTTGCAGCCCGGCCAGGAAAAACAGCACCCAAAGCGGAACACCCTTCCAGGTCGCCAGCAAAATGATCGACCACAAAGCGTGCGAGGGCGCGGTCAGAAATGGCTGCTTGGGCAGGCTCATGGTCGCCAGGATGCCGTTGATCAAGCCGGAATCGCTGTCCAGCATCAGCCCCCAGACGACTGTGGTAACGTTGATCGACACCGCCACCGGCAGCAGGTAGATGCTGCGGAAGAGCGCGATGCCCCGCACCCGCTGGTTCGCCAGCAGCGCCAGCAGCAGCGCCAGCACGATCTGGAGGGGATTCACCAGAATGCTGAAAATCAGCGTGACCTGCACCGACTTCCAGAAGATGGGGTCCCGGAGGATGCGGTCGAAGTTTTCCAGCCCGACGAATATGAGCTTGTTGCTGATGAAGGATTGGGCGTGCAGGCTTTGGTTGAGCGTGGCGACGGTGGGCCACAAGTTGAAAATCAGCAGCAGCAGCACCGCCGGCAACAGAAACAGATAGGGGACAGCTTTGTTATGATTGCTCATCACCGAAGTACCCCTCACCCCCGGCCCCTCTCCCACAAGGGGAGAGGGGAGCAAAGGTATTTCTGTTGCCGGGGAACAGCAGCGGCCGGGCTAGCGGCTGTATTTGTCCATTTCGCTTTCGATACGCGCCACCGCCAGATTCAGCGCTTCTTCGACATCCTGGCCGTTGCGGATATCACTGAAGGTATTCTGCAAGATCTGCTCGTATTCCAGGAAGCCGGGCGATACCGCACGCGGCACAGCGCCGACAGTCGCTTCGTCAGCCGCTACTCGCCAGTTGGACAAAGGCGGCTCCTCAAACTGCTCGGCGGTCGCGAACAAGGCGAGGACCGATTTCTGCGCCGGCATATCGCCGCTGCCGATGCGCCACCACATCTCCGCGCCTTCGCCAGTGGAAATGAAGTGCACCAGCTTGGCGGCCGCATCGCGGTTCTCGGTGTTCTTGTTGATGCCGATATGCCAGCTGCCGGTTGGCGTGACGATCTCGCCCTCTTCAAAATAGGGATGGCGTGAGACGCCCCAGTTGAATCCGACGTCTTCGTTTCCGGCCAGGCGATTGATATTCCAGGGCCCGGCGATGTACATAGCCAGCTTGCCCGAAGCGAAGAGATCGCTGGCGCCGACGGTGTCGTCTTGTGGCGCGGCCATGTGTACGTTGAACATGTCCGAGTAGTAGGTGAAGCCATCGATCCAGGCTTGCGAGTTGATGACGCCGTCGACAGTGAGTCCGTCTTCACCGATGGCATCGCCGCCCAGACCCTCGGCCAAGGGCTGCAGCTGATAGATGCGGTTGGTCTGTTCCCAGGTGAAACCCCAACTATCGGTTGTGCCATCCCCGTCGGTATCCATGGTCAGTTGCGGCGCGATCTCGGCGATGTATTCGTAGGTCCAGCGCTCGTCTTCGCCGGGCGTGTCGATGCCGGCCGCTTCAAAGATATCGGCATTGTAGATCAGCAGCTGCGTCGAGGTGCTGACGGGCGCCGCCAGCAATTCGCCGTTATAGCTGCCCGCTTCTACCGCCGCGTCCAGCCAGTCGTCCTGCTCGCCCATGATGAAGTATTCGTCCAGGGGCAGCAGCCAGCCGCGCAAGCCGTATCCGGCGACCAGGGGCACATCCACGGAGATCACATCGGGCTGCGCGCTGCCGGCGGCCAGGCGCACCTGAATCTGCTCGAACAAGGCGTTGAAGGGCACTTGCTCGATTTCAACATCAATATCCGGGTTCTCGGCCTCGAAGGCAGCCACAACTTCTTCGGCGCCACCCCAGCCCAGCATCAGCCAGGTGACGACCGTTTGGTCTTGCGCCAGCGACGGCGTAACCACAAATGCCAGCAGCAAGCCGATGAAAATAACTCTTTTAAGCAACATGTCTTGCCTCCTCCACTGCAAATGACCGTTCGGAAGTGTACTGCTCATATAAGCGTAATCGGTTTCGCGGCAAATTGCCAGAATATATTGCGAACCGGATCGCCGTCGCCTGTTCAACCCTATTTAGACGGAAAATGAGCGTGCTAGAACGCCGCGATCTGCCCATCAGCCCGGGGTTCGCTGCCGCCGTGCATGACACCCGTCTCGGCATCCCAGCGGATAATCTGCCCGCGCCCGAAGTTGCCCCGCCCCAAGCCCGATTCCGGCTGAATGCGGTGGCCGCGCTCGGCCAGATCGGCCATGGTCTTGAAGGGACTGCCCTCTTCAATGAGCAGCGCGCCGCCGGGGTCCCCGCCGCTGACTTGCCAGCGCGGTCGATTCAGCGCTTCCTGCGGATTAAGATCATCATCAACCATCGCGCTGATGACCTGGAAGTGGCCCTGCGGCTGCATGAATCCGCCCATGACGCCGAAGCTGGCCCAGAGTTGCCCGTCTTTCAGCGCCAGGCCCGGAATGATGGTGTGGTAGGGGCGTTTGCCCGGCGCCAAGGCGTTGCGGTGGCCGGGAATCAGCGAAAAGCCCGCGCCGCGATTCTGCAGCCAGATGCCCGTGCCCTCAGCCACGATGCCGACGCCGTAGCCCATGTACAAGCTCTTGATGAAGGAGCAGGCGTTGCCCGCGCCATCAACTACGCTGAGGTAAATCGTATCCTCGCCGCCCGGCAGCTCGCCCGCGCTCGGCGGCGGATCGATGGCATAGTACTCTCCAATCATAGCGGCGCGCCCGGCGGCATAATCTTTGCTGAGCAGCTGAGCGACCGGCACATCGGCATGGCGCATGTCGGCGATGTATTCATGCGCGTCCGCCCAGGCCAAGCGCATCGATTCAACCATCAGATGCAGGCGCTGCGGCGAATCCCAGGGCAGCGACCCCAGGTCGAATTGCTCGGCGATATTGAGCGCGATCAAGGCCGTGAGCCCTTGGCCATTGGGCGGGCACTCGTAAATCGTCACGCCGCGGTAATCGGTCTGGATCGGCTCGTCCCAGGTCGAGCAGTGGTGCTTAAGATCGTCGAGCGTCATGAGGCTGCCTTGCTCCCCCAGCGACTTGACGATGGCTTCTGCGATCGCTCCCGTGTAGAAAGCATCCGCTCCGCCCTCGGCGATGGCGCGCAGGGAATCCGCCAAGCCGGGCAAACGCGCGACTTGTCCGGCCTTCGGCGTCGCTCCGCCGGGCAGGTACTCTTCGCTGTTGGCGGCGCTGCGCAAGAAAGCGCCGGCGCGCTGCCAGCGGTAACCCGCCACCGGCGCGGTCGGATAACCCTCGCTGGCGTAGTGAATCGCGTCCGGCAAGACATCCGCCAGCGTCATCGTGCCATGCCGCCCCAGCAAGTCATGCCAGCCGCGCACAGCCCCGGGCACGGTCACGCTATGGGCGTGGCGGGGGTTCATCTTCCGCCAGCCCATGTGCCTGACCGTCTCCAGCGTCAACGCCGCCGGCGCCCGACCGCTGCCGTTGAGCGCGCTGACCTGCCCGGTCGCGGCGTCGAAATAAAGCGCGAAGCAATCGCCGCCGATACCGCAAGAGGCCGGGTCCATGACATTCATCATAGCCGACGTAGCCACAGCCGCGTCAGCCGCGTTGCCGCCCTGCCGCAGGATGTGGAGGCCCGTTTGCGCGGCCAGCGGGTTGCTGGCGCCGACCATGCCACGGCGGGCGCTGACCATGGAGCGGCGGGATTTGAAGTCGAAGGACATGGTTTTCATCGAGATTGATTCTCCCTTACATGCCGGCGCTCACATTGTCCGGTCGCATTTAATACTACTTTTCATGATTGCCCAATTCAAACAGCAGCCGGATCGCCACTTCGGTCGCCGGCTGAATGTCAGCCAGCCTGATGAACTCGTTGGGCGCATGAGAATTATCGCCCGAGCCGTAGCCGAACATCGTCACAGGCAGGCTCAGTTCTTTTGCCAGCAGCCCGCCGATGGCCAGCGAGCCGCCATGCCGCATCAGCAGCGCCTGCTTGCCCAGCCCAGCTTGCAGCGCCAGCTGTATCGCTTTGATCTCGCGGCTCTCATCCGACATCAGGAAGGGATGCGCGCTGCTGAGCAGCACAGTTTCGATGCTGATGCCCGGCTCGGCGAAAGCCATGACATGCTCGACGAAGCGCGACCACATTGCCTCGCCATCTTGGCCGGCGACCGTGCGAATCGTCAGTTTGAAGCCGGCTTGCGCCGGTATGATGGCCCGCGCTCCCTCGCCTTGGTAACCGCCGCGGATGCTGCTGACATCGAGCGTCGGCTGCGACGTGGCGCGCTCAGCGAAGACGCCCAGGAAATCGCCGAAGAAGGCGTCCACGCCGGCTGCGCGCTGCAAGGGCGGGCCAACGGTCTTCCAAAGCTGATTCATGTGCCGCGTCTGCCGGTCGGTCATGGCTATGGCGTCGTCGTAGAAGCCGCGTATTTGCACGCGGCCGCTGGCATCGTGCAGCGAGGCGATGATGCGCGCCAGGTAATGCGCCGGGTTCTTGACCGCGCCGCCATAGCGCCCGGAATGCAGATCCTGCGGCGGACCTTGAATCCGCACTTCGCCGGTGACGCTGCCGCGCACGGCATAGCCGATAATCGGCTGTTCGCTGGAGAAGGGCCCGTCGGAGATGATCAGCGTGTCAGCCGCCAGCAACTCCTTATGCGCCGCGATGCAGGGGCCGGCATTTTTCGAGCCGAGCTCCTCTTCGCCCTCGAAAAAGAGCTTGATATTGATCGGCAGCCGGCCGCAAGCCCGTAGAATTGAGTCGATCGCCACGAGCTTGAACCAGATGCCGCATTTGTCATCGACTGCGCCGCGCGCCACCAGCCGCCCGTCGATGAGAGTTGGCTCGAACGGTGGCGACTGCCACAGCGATTCGTCGCCGACCGGCTGTACATCGTAGTGGGCGTAGAAGAGGATGGTCGGCTTGTCGGCGCCGGCATGCAGCCAGTCAGCATAAAGGATCGGATTGCCGGCTGTCGACAGCTGCTGTACATTTTCCAGCCCGATACGCCGCATCTCCGCCAGGATCCAGTCGGCGCAGGCCAGCAGCTGCGGCTGAAATCCGTCGTCCTGGCTGATCGAAGGGAAACGCAGCAGCGTCTTGAAGCCGTCAAGAGCGCTTTCCTGCGTCCGCCTGCATTGCTCGAGCGCGGCGTTGATGTCGTCTATCCTCATCTTATGCCTTTTCACTGGCCGACGATTCCTCGCCTAGCATAGCCATTGCCGGGCCGCAGCGCGAGTTGTTGACAATCCTAATCGAGTTGGTAGACTCTCTCCAATGTGAGAGCGTGGCATTTAGCGCCACAAGGAAACAAATCCATATTCCCTGAGACGGCAGTGCTGCGCTGTCGCGATGGTTTTGTTTCGCGGTCAATTACAGCCGAGAGAGGAACGAGCAAATTATGCAAGCACTTTTGGAAACCAAGAACGCCGACTTGGAGGTTTCATTGCTGGAGTCGCTGTCGCCCGATGAGCCCTGGTCGATGATCGAGCGCTTCACCAGCCTGGTCCGCGAGTCGTCGTCGGAGGACGAACGGACGGCCTTTAACTATATCGCTGAACGCCTGAGCGCCTTGGGCGTCCCCCATACCATGCACATGCCGGAACTCTTCTTGAGCGTGCCGGTGCGGGCTTCGCTGGTGGTCGGCGGCAAATCTTATCGCGCCAAGACGCCGGCCTTTTCCATCAGCACGCCGGCCGAAGGCATCAGCGGCGAATGCGTGCGCATCGAGGGTTTCGCGGCCGGGCGCAGCGCCGATTTCTTCGACTTCACGCCCATCGGCGATGTCGATTGCCGCGGCAAGATCGTAGTAGTGGATGGCTTTGGCGGGCCGCCGCCGGTCTGGTATTTCCAGAACCAGGGCGCCAAGGGCTGCATCTTCATCAACCCCGGCGTGGATATCCACTGGGGCATCTGCACCACCATATGGGGCGCGCCCGATCTGGATACCTACCAGCGCCAGCCGACCATCCCAGTTGTCTCGATCAACCGGCCCGATGGCAATGAGCTGCTGGCGCAGATGGAAAACGGGACGGTGCAAGCCACCCTGCATTCGCTGCTGAAAGAGGGCTGGTTCGAATGCCCCTGCCTGGTGGCGGAGGTCAAGGGCAATATCGAGCCGGAGCGCTTTGTGCTGGTTCACGGCCATGTCGATTCCTGGGATGTGGGCATCGGCGATAACGCGGTCGGCGACGCCACGCTGCTGGAGCTGGCGCGCATCTTCAATGACAATCGCGATCAGCTGTCGCGCAGCTTGCGCGTGGCATGGTGGTCGGGGCATTCCACCGGGCGCTACGGCGCCTCGACCTGGTACGCCGATGAATTTGGCCTGGATCTGGCGCGGAATTGCGTGGCGCAGATGAATATCGACTCGCCCGGCTGCCGCCAAGCCACTGAATATCGCGGCGTGACTGTCATGTCCGAAGCCTACGACTTCGCCGCGCGCTCGGTCAAGGACTCCACCGGCGCCGGTTTTACGGGCGAGCGGCCCCATCAAGCGGGCGATTATTCCTTCAACAATATCGGCATTTCCAGCTTGTTCATGCTGCTATCGTCCATGCCCCTGGAGCGGATCGAAGAGCTGGGCTATTACAGCGTGGGCGGCTGCGGCGCCAATATCGCCTGGCACACCGAAAACGATACACTCGAGATCGCCGACAAAGACAACTTGATGCGCGACCTGCGCGTCTATGCCACATCGCTGCTGCGCTTGCTGAATAATCCGCTGCATCCCTACGACTTCCGTAAGCTGACCGCCGAGTTCACGGACACGCTGGATAGCTATTCGGCGGCGGCGGGCGCTGACGCTGATTTTACGCCGGCTTACGACGCGCTGGCCGACCTGGATGCGGCGCTGGCTGATCTCTACGGCGCGGCGGCTGGTCTGGCGGACGGCGCGGTGGGCGATGCCGGCGTTCGCGCTTATAACGATGCGCTGCTGGCGCTGGCCCGCGAACTGGTGCTGATCAACTTCACCCGTCAGGGGCGCTTCCGCAACGAGCCGGCCATGCGCGTGCCGCAGCTGCCCGATCTCGCGCCGGCGCTGGATCTGGCGCAGGCCGACCATCACATGCGCCGAGTCACGCGGACGCACCTGCTGCGCGGCGTCAACCGCGTGGCCTGGGCTTTCGAGACCTCGGCCAATATCGTCCGCGCCGCGCTGGAGAAAATCTAACTGTGTCCACCCCCCTCAATCCCCCCATTGCAATGGGGGGAAGGCCGCGGCGAATATCAGAGTTAGCGCCGCGTTTACTCCCCTGCCTGATGCTTCGGGGAGGGGCCGGGGGTGGGGTAGACCGGGCCAATATCGTCCGCGCCGCGCTTGAAAAGATCTAACCGCAGTAGAATTCTGTAGGGGCGATTCTGTGAATCGCCCGTTAAACAGCAGAGAAATGACGGGCGACTTATCAAGTAGCCCGATGAATTGGGAGAACAACATATGAAACTCATCTACCTCGTATCGGGACCCATGGGCCGCAGCCCTGAAGGCCAAGCCGAGCTCGGCCGCCGCCGAGAGTACCTGCAGCGCTTCGCTGGTCCTGACACCCAAGTCGACATCACCGACATCCCGGCCGGCCCCGGCTCCATCGAGAGCATGTACGAAGAATATCTCTCCATCCCGGAGACGGTCAAAAAGGCGCACGAACTCCAAGCCGACGGCTGGGACGGCATCCTGCTCGGCTGCTACGGCGACCCGGGCCTGGGCGCCCTGCGCGAAATGGTCGATATTCCGGTGGTCGGCGCCGGTCAAGCGACCGCGCTGATGGCCTCGGCCCTGGGGCGGCGCTACTCAGTCATCACCGTGACCGACAGCGTCATCGGGCCGCTGGAAGAGACCATGCGCAATAGCGGCGGCGGTGACAAGCTGGCCAGCGTGCGCGCGGTTAATATTCCCGTGCTGGAGTTGCACCGCGACCGCGAGCAGGCCATTGAAGTCACGATTGAAGAAGGACGCAAAGCCATCGCCGAAGACCGCGCCGATACGCTGATCGTGGGCTGCATGAGCATGGGTTTCCTGGAGATTCCCGAAGCCTGCCAAGCCGAGCTGGGCGTGCCTTTCCTGAATCCGGCGCGGGTGCAGCTCAAGTTCCTGGAAGCGATGCTCGGTTCCGGCCTCAGCCACTCCAAGCGCGCCTATATGACGCCGCCCAAGATCGCCTCCGGGCAAGCCTCTTCGCCGGCCGATTTGTATCACCGGAAGAATTGAAGAGCGGCTGCAAAAGCGGTAGCGCAACCGGCATGATAGCGCAGAGTTTAGTCTACATCGCGATTTCCCTTTCATATCTCTTGGTTGGCGTCACAGTTTATCGCTGGCTCTGGCTGCGCTTGCAGCCCTTTGCCAGATGGTTGGCGGGCATATTTCTTACGGCGCAGATTGTAGCGATTGTATTGTCGGAGGCGACCGCGTCATCTTCCGGATTGGTCTATTGGCTTTGGCATTTGGACATGGAGTGGAATATCCCCTCAGCGCTGGCGTCAATGCAACTGGCGCTTGTTGGAGCAGCTGCCTTTTTGGTTGCCTGGCTCTGGACCAAACCTCCCGCGTGGCAGCGACTCTACTTCGTGGGCATCGCTATCGTCTTCCTCTTTTTTGCCTACGATGAGTTCGCTAAAATTCATGAAAGCAATCCGCATTGGCACTCGCATTATAGGGTGATAGGCCTTGGAATCGCCCTATCTTCCGCGTTGTTGGTCATACGTAATCTCAGGACCAGTTGGGTCTGGTTCTTTTGTCTGCCGCTTGGGCTTGCTATTGGCGGCTTCGGCGCAACTGTGCTTGATATCAATACACCGCAGTGCGGCGGCTGGGGCGCTGCCTATCTGTTGGGCGAATGCGTTCAGGTCTTAGTACTGGAAGAATTTCTGGAATTCTTGGGGATCTGGCTGGCCTTGGTTGCTATCCTCGGCCATCTGTCGGACATCTCGCCGGCGCCGAAGGCTTATACGCGCGCTCTGCTCTTTGCAGTGCCTGTGCTTTGGATGATTTTCCTCAGCCAACGCAACGTAATTTCCCCTGTTTCCACGCAGATGAATGCCATCGAATTCGAAAACGACATCTGGTTGCATCGACATAAGGTAGACACAACAACAGGACCGGACCGTGTACGCGCCCGGCTCCATTTGTCCGCCGGCGGCTGGAAGTTTTCCGGGCTGGGCTACTCGATTAGTTTGCTGGACCGAGAGCGCTTGACAGCCATCGCAGGCCGTGACAGATTCGCGCATGAACAGCTTGAATTCAAGCTTGCGCCTGGATATGTGCCGGCGTATCTTCAAGTGATTGACGTGGAAATCCCGCCAGAAACGCCGCCAAATCGCCTCATATTGATCGTGCTCACATTTTGGCGCCAGGAAAACGGCGAATTCACCCGACAGAAAATTCTCTCTACCGATCAACCGCAGCTCAGCGACACACAGATGGTATTGGACGAGGTGGTTATACAGTCGGATTCAGGGTCTCCGTCAGCCACAACGCTTGCCACATTTGACAATGGCTTTGCGCTCGAAGCTGTCGAATTGCCAGCCTGCGTTGAGCCAGGGGAAACAGTGGACGTCAATTTTGCCTGGCGCGCCAATTCGGCCGGCAGCGAGGATTTCGCGCAGTTCCTGCACTTTATTCACGCTGAAAGCGGCGCAATGTGGAATCACGACCAGATGCCTCTTGGATCCCGATTGCCAACCCGCCTCTGGTATAGCGGGCTTGCCGATAGCGAAATGTGGCGGTTTAACGTGCCCGCGGACCTGCCGACGGGCGAATACTCGCTATTCACGGGCCTTTATCGCCACAGCGACCTCGAGCGTGCGCGCGCTCACAGCCCGGATGGCAGTATATTTCCCGACGCGCGCATCCCCCTCGGCAGCATACCAGTTCAAATGGCGTGTTAAGTGCCAAAACCTGGCAATCCTGTTACCATACTGAACCAAGGTCAGAATTTTTCGTCGGCGCTCTCCTAGGCCGACTTGAATCGTCAGGAGGATCAAATGGAATACGTACTCACAGGCGCGACCCTTATCGATGGCAACGGGGGCGAGCCAATTGCCAACTCAGCCGTCTACGTAAAAGGCGAGCGCATCGACTGGGTGGGCAGCGCGGCTGATCTGCCGACTGAGGCGCAGGACGCCGAGCAAATTGATGTGAGCGGAACATGGCTGATGCCGGGCTTGATCGACGCCCATATCCATATCTGCTACAACGGCAGCGAGAGCGTCTTCGCCTTGCTGGAAAAGCACCGCGACGAGCTGGTGCTGGAAGCGGTCGATATTTGCAAGCGCACGCTCTCTCACGGCGTGACTGCGATCCGCGATGTGGGCGGCGAGCAGTTCATCGAGATGTCGCTGCGCAAGGCCATCAACCGCGGCTTCATCGAGGGACCGCGCATGAAGCTGTCCGGCCGCGTCATTTCCATGACGGGCGGGCACGCCCACTTCATCGCCCGCGAAGCCGACGGCCCCGATGAGATGCGCAAGGCGGCCCGCGAGCAAATCAAAGCAGGCGCCGATTTGGTGAAGTTGATGGCCACCGGCGGCACCGCTACGCCCGGCCAGGATATCCACGCCAGCCAACTCACGGTCGCGGAGATTTCCGCCGTCACCGAGGTGGCGCATATGATGGGGCGCAAGGTGGCGGCCCACTGCCACGGCACCGGCGGCATCCGCAACTGCATGCTGGGCGGCGTCGATACCATCGAACACGGCACTTATCTCGATGACGAGACCGCCGACATGATGGTGGAAAACGGCGCGGCGCTGGTATTGACGCTGGGCGCCGGCAATCCCGATTTGGAGAGCTATCCGCTCTCGCCGGTGCAGCAGGCCGATGCCGAGCGGCGCAAGCCCATGATTGAGCAGGGCGTAAAGCAGATTCGGGGTACCATCGCCCTGGCCCGCGCCAAAGGCATCTTCCTGGGCATTGGCACCGACGCCGGCGGCAACCCGCTGGCGCCGCACAACTTCAGCATGGCGCGCGAACTGGAATTGCTGGTGGACAACGACCTGACGGCGCTGGAAGCCATCAGCATCGGCACACGCAATAATGCCGAGATCCTGGACATGGCTGACGACATCGGCACGGTGGAAGCCGGCAAATACGCCGATCTGCTGCTGACCAACGCCGACCCGCTGGTGGATATTCGCAATCTGCGTGATATTGCGGCCGTGGTTAAGGGCGGGAAAAAGGTCTAGGGCTTGTCCGATACTGCTATTCCCATGCGCTTTTTCTACCCCCAGACCCTTCGCCTGGCTCGAAATGCAGGCTTCCCACCGTTGATACGCGAGGATTGATGGGGGGATAGACAGAGATGCCAACGATAGCGATGGTAGGCGATGTTTTCCCGCAAGCGGCGCTGCCGGCGAGCGCTGAGTTGGCTGCCGTCCGCGAGTTGCTGCGCGCGGCCGATGTCGCCTTTGGCAACCTGGAGACGCCTGTTTCGAGGCGCGGTACGCCTACGGAAAAATGGATCAATATGCGTATGCCGCCCGAATTGCTGGCCGATGTACGCGACTTGGGCTTTGACATGTTGACCCTGGCCAACAACCACATGCTGGATTTTGGCGAGCTCGCCTTCCGCGATACGCTGGACCACTTGCGTGATTACGACCTGCCTTATGTCGGCGCGGGCTTGGATCTGGACGCCGCCTGGCGGGCGGAGATCGTCCAAGTCGGCGCGGCGAAAGTAGCCTTTCTGGGCGCCGCGTCGACCCTGGGTCCGGGCTCAGCTGCTGCCGCGGGCAAGCCCGGCGTGGCGCCGATTCATGTGTCGGAAGCCTATCATGTCGATCCGGCGGCCAGCCTGGAGCAGCCGGGCAGCGCCCCCTACGTCCATACCCGCGCCTGGCAGGAAGACGTCGAGCGCGCGATTGCCGCCGTTGAGGCAGCTCGACGTGAAGCTGACCTGCTGGTGCTGGCTATGCACTGGGGCGTGCCGCCCTTCTGGCGCTCGCGCTTTCAAGACGGCCTGGCCGATTATCAGGTCGAGGTCGGCCAGGCGCTGATCGACGCCGGCGTCGATGTCATCGTCGGCCATCATCCGCATTCGCTGGGTGAAGTGGAGGTCTACCGCGGCAAGCCGATATTCTACAGCCTGGGCAATTTCGTCTTTCATCATAATCGTGGTCCCGTCCGCGATACGCCGGTCAGCCGCAACGCGCCCTACGGCGTGAGCGTGGACCGCCGGAACCGCAATTGGTCGGAGTCGGTTATCGCGCTGGCCGACATCGCGGCCGACGGGGCAGTGACCTATACGTTGCAGCCCGTACTGTTGGACGCGGCTGGCAATCCGCAATTGCTGGCCGGCGATGAGGCGCGCGCGCTGATCAAACGGCTGGATGAACTGTCGCCAAATGCCAGCATCGCTTGCCGCCATGGCCTGGGATATTTGCAATTGGACTAGTGAAACGGTCATACTTGTCGGGCGAAGCAATATCTGTAGTGGTTGAATGAAGGAGGTGGGTTACAATCAGTCGGATTGTGGTTTCGGTAATTTCAATAGCATTTGCTGCTTGTTCAGGTAAAGGAGAATAACCAACCATGAGCAGAAAACTTGTAAGTCTAGTTGTCCTCTTGCTGATGCTGCTGGCATTTGCCATTCCAGCCGCGTCGCAGACGTCGGGCGAGGCCGTGCCGACCATCACCGTGCATTCGGTGACGCAAGCCGAGCGCCCCATCGAGTATGAGACCACGCGCCTGGTGGTCGAGAATATGCGCGAGCTGGGGCTGGATGTGGAACACCGCGCCATCCCCTGGGCGCAGTTGATTGACGAGATTTGGTACAGCCGCGTCGAAGATCAAGGCCGCGCCGAGCGTCCCTTCCAGATGACCTACTGGCGTATGGTCGGCCGCCCCGAGCGTTCCGATCCGGACGAGTTCACCTATAACTTGTTCCACTCCAGCGTGCGCGATGGCGGCTACAACTTCATCGGCTACAACAACCCCGATTATGACGCTCTGGCGGAAATGCAGCGCGTGGAAGTCGGCGACAAGGAAACCCGCCTCGACATCATTTGCGAAGCGCAGCAGATGATCCGCAACGATATGGTCAACGCCTACTTCGTGCACCCGCTGACGCCGCAGTTGGTCAACACTGATACCTTCGTCGCGGACAGCGTGGTGACGCAGGCCGGCATCGGCGTGCACAACTTCTGGACCTGGATCGGCATTGAGCCGACCGGCGACGACAAAACGCTGATCACCTCGACGACTTCTTTCCTGAACTCCTTCAACCCGCTGGAGATCGCCGGCGACGCGCCCAGCCGCGTAACCGAGATGACCTGGGACCGCCTGATGCGCATCAACCCGATTGGCGTGGCCGAGCCCTGGGCGGCGGAGAGCGTCGTCTGGGAAGACCCGCTGAATGTGGTTGTGACCCTGCGCGAGGGCATGAAGTGGCACGATGGCGAAGATGTGATGTCCGATGACGCCGCCTATTCCTTCGAAGCCGCGCTTGCCGGCACCACGCAGACCGACGAAGACGGCAACGAAGAGTTCCGTCCCGAAGCGCCGGACTACCATCCCTTCGCCCGCAATGTCGCCAATATCGAGATTATTGACGACTTGTCGCTGCGCTTCACGCTGCATACGCCCTCAGCCGCCTTCGAGACCAGTTCGCTGGCCAAGCTGAACTTGATTCCCAAGCACGTTTGGGAACCGATCATCAACGACCTGTTGACGAAGGACGATGCCGATGCCGATTCGATCCAGGAAGAAATTCCGATTGGATCCGGCCCCTTCAAATACACGGCCTTTGATGTCAACGAGTTCGTCTTGCTCGAGGCTTTCGACGATCACTGGGCGCGGCCAAAGGTCGATACATGGATTATGAACGTGCTGCCCAACCAGGAAGCGACCCTGGGCCAGATACAAGCCGGCGAGATGAACTTCCTCTGGGAATGGCCGGGCGACCCGGGCGTTCTGCAAGAAATTGCGGCGGAGAACGAGCAGCTCGATCTGTTCTCGGCGGTCAGCATTGGCTTCCAGTACTTCGCCTTCAACGTACGTTATGCGCCTTTCGATGACGTGAATTTCCGTCAGGCGGTCGCGCATACCATTCCGCAGCAGTTCATCATCGACAACATCTACAACGGCTTCGCCGCGCCGGCGGACAGCTTCGTCTCGGCAGCGCTGGAATACTGGCGTCAATGCGACGATCTGCCCAGCTACGACTTCAACATTGACGGCGCGCGTGAACTGCTGGCTAACGCCGGTTACAGCTGGGATGACGACGGACGCCTGCAATACCCGGCGAACTAACTGTTGACCGACGCTAACAATGTAGGGGCGAGCCCGTGGCTCGCCCGCTGTATCCGCAGACTGTGTTAGGGCGACGTACCGGGTCGCCTGAAATCTATCCCAAGCATGATCCCCCTTCCCTAATTCATTGGGGAAGGGGCCAGGGGATGGGGTAAAAAAAGCATGAACCGAGGCGTCGTCTATTACATCGTGGGGCGTTTTTTGCAGAGCGTGATGGTGCTGTGGATCATCGTTACGCTGCTGTTTCTGCTCTTCCGCCTGGCGCCTAGCAATCCCCTTGCCAGCTATATCGACACGACCTTTACCAAAGAGCAGGAGGCGGCGCTGCTGGCGCGTTTCGGCCTGGACAGACCCCTAGGCGAACAATACGTCATTTATCTGGTTAATCTCATCAAGCTCGACCTGGGCGAGACCTTTAGTTACGCCGGCAAGAGCGTCCTGGACATCTTGCGCGCCGATCTGCCCAATACCATGTACCTCACCCTGAGTTCCTTATTAGTGGCTTATGGCGTCGGGGTGCTCGGGGGCATATTGATGGCGGCTCTGCGCGGCAGCCTGTTTGAGCGCGTCGGCACGACTTTCACGCTGATGACGCGGGCGGCGCCGACCTTCTGGGTGGGGATGCTGCTGCTGACATTCTTCGCCTTCCAGTGGAAATTGCTGCCCTCCGCGGGCATAGGCCCCGCCCTCGTGCGTTACCGCTGGGAAACGGAATGGGACAAGTTGCTGTCGCCGGTCTTCTGGCGGCACATGATCCTGCCCACCTTCACGCTGGCGCTTTATCTGCATGGCCTGCCGCTGCTGCTGATGCGCTCGAACATGCTGGAAGTGCTGGACCAGGATTATGTAACCATGAGCCGGCTGGCCGGCTACAGCGAGTGGCGCGTCATGATCCAAACCGCCGCGCGCAACGCCATGCTGCCGGTGTTAACCGCGCTGACCCTGGGCATCGGCTACAGCATCGGCGGCAATGTCGTCATCGAGAATGTATTCTCTTGGCCCGGCTTGGGGCGGACGCTGGTGCGGGCGGTCCAGCAAGCCGATTATCCGCTGGCCCAAGGCGCCTTTTTTCTGATCGCGCTTATTATCGTTTTTATGAATTTCATCGCCGATATCATGTACAGCCTGCTGGACCCGCGCGTCGGCGCGTCGGCGCAGGCGCAGGTCTCTTGAGGCGGAGGTAGAACCGTGCAACAAGAAGCGATGGTTCGCGAGGGACCGAGCGGCAAAGCGGCGGCGCAATTCCGCCAGGGCTCTGCCCTCCGCCAACTCTGGGAGACGAACCTCGAAGTCTTTCAGCGCGATAGAATGGCGCTCTTCGGTTTGATCGTTTTCGCCATATTCGCGCTCGTCGCCATATTCGCGCCCATCCTGGCGCCGAACGATCCGCTGACGCCGCTCAAGAACAACGAGGGCGACTGGATCAAGGACGCGCTGCCCTACTGGCTCGCCGCGCCGGGCGAGGACGCGGCCGAGGGCTACAGCAATAACTTCTTGCTGGGCACCACCAATATCGGGCGCGACATATTCTCGCAGCTGATTCACGGTTCGCGCGCGGCGCTGCTGGTGGGCTTCTCAGCGGCGGCGGCGGTGGCGGTCATCGGCACGGTGATCGGCTTGCTGGCCGGCTATTACGGCGGCTGGGTCGATACAATCCTGATGCGCGCGGCCGATGTCGCTTTTGGCATCCCCTTTATCCCCTTCATCATCGTCATCGCGGCCTTTTTTGATCCCAGTATCTGGAATGTCGTCATCGCCATGGCGATTCTGCTCTGGCGCGACACCGGCCGCGTGATTCGTTCGCAAGTGCTGGTCATCAAGGAGCAAGCCTTCGTTAGCGCGGCGCGCGTCTCCGGCGCCAGCAATCTGCGCATTATCTTCGTTTACATCGCGCCCAGCATATTGCCGCTTTCATTTCTTTATGGCTCCTTCGCCATCGCCTGGGCGATTCTGACCGAAGCCAGCGTCAGCTTCCTCGGCTTCAGCGATCCGGAGACGATCAGCTGGGGCTTTATGCTGCAAGACGCCTTCCTGTCGCTGGCGCTGACTCGCGGCGCTTTCTATTGGATCATCCCGCCCGGCCTCTGCATTATGCTGACGGTTATGGCCGGCTTTTTCATCGGCCGCGGCTATGAAGAAGTGCTCTTCCCTAGATTGCGGCGGATGTAGGCGGGTACGACGATGACTATCCTTTCCATCCGCGATCTCAAGGTTGACTACGCCACGCAAGACGGCACGGTGGAGGCGGTGGACGGCGTCTCTCTCGATGTCGCCGAGGGGCAGCAGCTGGGGCTGATCGGCGAATCCGGCTGCGGCAAAACCACGCTGCTGAAAGCCATCGTGCAAGTCTTGCCGCGAAACGGCCGCGTCGTCAGCGGCAAAATCACCTTCAAAGGGATGGACCTGCTGCAGCTGCCGCCGGCGGAAATGCGGCAGTTGCGCTGGCGCGAAATCGCGACGATTCCGCAAGCCTCAATGGACTCCTTAAATCCGGTGCAGCGCGTCGGCAGCCAACTGATGAAGTTGCTGCGCGTGCGTGGCGGCTATGACAAGCGGGCGGCGCGGCGGCGCGCGGTTGACCTCTTCGACCTGGTTGGACTGGATACTGACCGCCTGATGCACTACCCGCACGAGTTCTCCGGCGGCATGAAACAGCGCGCCGTCATCGCCATGGCGCTGGCGCTCGAACCCAGCCTGCTGATCGCCGACGAGCCGGTCACGGCCCTTGATGTCATAGTTCAGCACCAAATTCTCGAGGTACTGCGCGCTCTCGAGCAAGAACTGAATCTGACTTTCATGCTGATCACGCACGACATTTCGGTTGTGGCGCAGGTCTGCGATTCGGTAGCGGTGATGTACGCCGGGCGCATCGTGGAGCAGGCGGCGGCCGAGCCCTTCTTCCACGCTCCAGGGCATCCCTACAGTCTCGGCTTGCAGCAGGCTTTCCCGAATTTGGCGCGTCCGCGCGATGAGTTGGTCTCGATTGAAGGCTATCCGCCCGACTTGCGGGAGCCGCCATCCGGTTGTCGCTTCGCTGAGCGCTGTCCCTTCGTGCAAGATGCCTGCCACGAGACTGACCCGCGCCTAGAGCTGGTCGGCGCTGAGCGGCTGGCCGCTTGCCTGCGCTCAAGTGAAATGGAATCGCTGCGCGCTCAGGCGGAAGACCCGGCGCTCTGGCAGCAAGTCGAAGTGGCGCGGGGTTTTGCCCCCCATCCCCCGGCCGCTGAGCCCCCTCGGTCCCCCGCCTCACGGGGGATGTTTCCCACGAGGAGGGAAGGGGAGCTTACCGACGAGTTGGTCACTGGCGAAAAAAGCCCCTCCCTCTTTATGGGGGAGGGGCGTTGGGTGGGGGAAGAAAAGCCCCTCCTCGAAATGCGCGATGTCTCCAAGCAATTCAAAATCGGCGGCGGCCTGGCCGGCTTGCTGCGCGGCGACAAAGAACAGACCGTATATGCCGTCAACAATATCTCCTTCAGTTTGCGGCGTGGCGAGAGCCTGGGCCTGGCGGGCGAGAGCGGCTGCGGCAAATCAACCACCGGCAAATTGCTGGTCAAACTGCTCGACGCCAGCGACGGCGAAATCCTTTTCGATGGCGCCGACCTGGCTCATCTGGAGCGGGAGGACCTGCTCGATTTTCGCAGCCGTTCCCAGCTGATGTTCCAAAATCCCTTTGAGGCGCTGAACCCGCGTTTTACACTCTACCGCTCCCTGACCGAGCCGCTGATTATCCATGGCTGGAAAGACGACGACGAGCGCCTGCAGCGCGTCGTGGAAACGCTGGACCGCGTCAACTTGCGCCCGGCCGAGGTCTTCCTGGACAAGTACCCGCATCAGCTTTCCGGCGGCCAGTTGCAGCGCGTTGTGCTGGCGCGGGCCCTGGTCTTGCACCCGGAATTTCTGGTGGCGGACGAGCCGGTTTCCATGCTCGATGTTTCGGTGCGCGCCGGCATCCTCAATACCACCCGTCGCCTGGCGCGGGAGCTGGGCCTGGCGACTGTGTATATCTCGCATGATTTGTCCCTGCTGCAATACACCTGCGACCGCATCGCCATCATGTACCTCGGCGAGATCGTGGAGATGGGGCCGAGCCGCGAAGTCATCAACAATCCGCAGCACCCCTACACCCAAGCGCTGATCGCCGCCGTGCCCGTGCCCGACCCAACCATCGAAAACCCGCCGCTGCGCATTCAGGAAGGCGTGCCGCGCCCGACCGAACGTTTCATCGGCTGCCCCTTCGCCCAACGCTGCCCCGACGTCATGGAAGCCTGCCTGAACATCCGGCCGCCGGCAATCACCGATGAAGACCGCCACATGGCGCAATGTCACCTCTATGGCGAGCACCGCGATTCGCCCAAGCTAAAGCGGAGCCCGGATGCCACGGTAGCCAGCTAGGCGGCTAGGCGCCGGGCAGGAGTCCAAGCTGAGTGGCGCCTTGCTAATTTCACCCCAAGTCCTGATCCGTCTGTTTATCGTCTTGCTCTATGGTCTCCTCTGTATTTTCGCCTACCGGCTGATCATGCCCCGCCTCAGCCCGGCAGCCAGGCGATTGGCGATCGTGATGCTGCTTGCGCAGATCATCGTGATAGTGGTCGCGGTTGAATTTCGCGCCGAGTGGGGGCTTGATGACTGGCTCTGGGACCTGAACCAGGACTGGAACATCCCATCCGTCGTCGCCTCGACGCAGCTTGCGCTTGTGGCGGGCGTCGCGATTCTGACGGCCTGGCTTGCCAAAGCGCAAGCGCCATTGCTGCGCCTGTACCTGGTCGCCATTGGGCTAATTTTCCTGTTTGTGGCTCGCGACGAGTACGCTGCAGTTCACGAAGCTTTTCGCGGTTGGGAACGCTATTATGCCGCGCTGGGCGCTGCTGTAGTCATTGCTACCCTTTTCGTGGCGCTACGTTCGCCGCGGGTCGCCCGCATCTGGCACTTCTGCCTGCTGGCCGGTCTGGCGCTGAGCGCGACAGGCGGTATCGGGATTGAACAGCTGCGGCCGCAATTGCAGGGACCGATCTGCGACAGCTTGGGCTGGCTCCGGCTCGAAGGCTGCTTGCTGACCTACGAGTATGAAGAAACGCTGGAGTTCGCCGGCATGTGGCTGGCGCTGCTGGCTGTGCTTGGTCACTTCTCTGATTATGCCCCGGGCGCCGATTTACGCGCGCGTCGCCTGCTGTATGTCTTGCCCGTATTGTGGATTCTGTGGCTGATCAACGACCCCTTCAGCCATCGCCAGTTCCTTGTTCGGCCGGCTTCCATCTTATTTGAATCCGGCGTCGAATTGCTGGATTTTAGCGTCGCCAGGCAGGACAAGGCAGTAATCGTCAATCTGGATGCATCTGCCAGGCGCGGGGACCATGAGGAGTTGGGCTACTCAGTGCATCTGGTTGACCAGGTCCGCGGCGGCTCCGTCGCCGGGCGCGACGCCCGCTGGTGCTGCCAGCAAGGCACAATTGGCGACATTCTGTCTTTCCGTCAAAGCGTTGCGGTTGATATTCCTGCGGACGCGCCGGTCAATCGCGCGCTGTGGATCGTGCTGACCATTTGGCGCGAAATCGAAGGCGAGTTCGAAGGCCAACGTGTGCTCGCCGGCGAGCTGCAATTGCTTGACGCGACGCAGGTCGTCCTGGGCGAGCTGGTCATACGAGCTAAGTCGATCCCGCCTTCAGGCATCCCGTTGGCAGTCTTTGACAACGGATTCACGCTCTCAGCCGCGGAAATGCCGGCGCGCGCCCGGTCTGGCGAAACCTTGGCTGTCACGTTTTCCTGGCGCAGCGACGTGGACGGCAACGAAGACCTCACGCAATTCCTCCATTTTGTGCGCGAGGAAAGCGGCGAGTGGCAGGGCTACGATCAGCCGCCCTTGGGACAGCGCTTACCCACCCGTTTATGGTACAGTGGGCTTGCCGACAGCGAAACCTGGGGGGCGCCGCTGCCGGAGGATCTCGCGCCCGGCCGCTACGCGGTCTACACCGGGCTGTATCGAGCGCGAGACCTGAAGCGCATAGCCGCGAGCGACGCCGATGGCCAACCCTGGCGCGACGCGCGCGTGCTGCTGGGCAGCCTGCGGATTGAGCAATAGAGAGTTGGATTTTCGGCGGGAGCGAGAGTTTGGCGCCTATGCAGAACGACACACTCTATATTACGGTCGAAACAATGATGCGCTTCGCATTGCCGCCATTTTATATTATTATGATTTTTGTGGTGTACCGCTGGCTCGTGCCCAACATGTCGCCGCTAACCAGGCGTATGACCCACCTCTTGCTGGCGCTCCAGCTACTCGCAATAGTTATGTCCCTATATGTCGAACCGCCATCCAGCTTCACGCTCTGGCTCTGGGATGTGCATGAAGAGTGGAACTTCCCCGCCACCTTGTCGTCGGTCCAGCTGGCCCTGGTTGCCGGACTTGCCTTGCTCGGCGCGCTGGTATTCCGGCCCGGCATCATGATTCTGCGCCCCTATCTGGTTGGCGTCTTTCTGGTCTTCCTGTTCCTCGCATTGGATGAGTATTTCGTGCTGCATGAATATCGGATTAGCTGGGCTGTACATACATCGCTTGGCATGGCCGTGGTGGCTGGAACGCTAATCGTAGCCGCTCGCTCCTCGCGCTATACCTGGAAGTGGCATGCCTGTCTGCTGGTTGGGCTTGCTGTCGCCGCTCTGGGCGAAATTCATGTGGAGTTTTACGGGACGCTCTGCGGCGACTACGGCTGGCTGCATATATTCGAGTGCCCGCACCCCAACATGTGGCGCCTTGAGGAATACATCTCTCTTATGGGAATGTGGCTGATGGCAGTCGGCATGTTAGGGCTATTCTCTGATTACTCATCACAGATTCCTCGCTTACGGTGGGCGCCTTGCCTTCTGCCGCTGATTTGGCTGCTTTTGATTCTTCCCTTCGCGCCATCCAGACCTAGCGATGTACAGGTAGGCGGACTGCCTGCGGACGTGACCTATGAATCCGGCGCCCGCATCCATGCCTACCGAATCACCAAACGCTCCAGCAGCGTCACCGTGCGCGTTTGGCTTTCGCCGGCGGGCTGGGATTATGACGGGCTGGGCTACACCATTAGGTTCTGTTGATATTTAGCATTGGCATTTTCATAAATGTGTAAAATAGTCTTATGACAAGCATAAGACTAGCTGACGAACAGTGGACGAAAATTCGGGATTTCCTGAAGCAAGACCCAAATGTTTATTTGGGTAACGAGGCCAATTGCCGCCTGTTCGTTGAAGCGGTGATATGGATATGTCGCAGCGGCGCGCAGTGGCGTTTGCTCCCAAGCGAATACGGCAAATGGAATTCGGTTTACAAACGCTATGCCGGCTGGTGCGAGAATGGCGTTTGGGAACGGATGATGGCAGCCTTCGCCGATGACCCGGATATGGAAAATGGGATAATCGACAGCACGATTGTACGTGCTCACCCCTGTGCCGCCGGCGCCCAAAAAAAGTGAGGAGCAAGCCTTGGGTCGCAGTCGCGGGGGTTTCAGCAGCAAGATACATGCCGCGGTTGATGCTTTGGGCAATCCCTTGCGCTTCCGCTTGAGTCCTGGCCAGGCTCACGACATCAATCAGGCCAAGGAGTTGGTGGAAGGCTTTGCCTTTCAGCGAGTTATCGCGGATCGGGGCTATGCCTCTCAAGAATTTGTGGACAGCTTGCTTGAAAGAGGCATAGAAGTGGTGATTCCACCGCATCCGCGTGCCAAAGAGCAGCGAGAATACGATAGATGGCTCTATCGCGAGCGGCATCTGGTGGAATGTTTCATCAACAAAATCAAACATTTTCGCCGTGTCTTTTCTCGATTCGAGAAACTCGATTCATCTTATCTTGGTTTTCTGCACCTTGTCGGTACACTCATATGGTTACGATAGAATGTCAACAGAACCTAGTCTTGTCGACCAGGTTAGCGGCCAACCGCTTGCAAGCAAAAGTACCTTCGCCAACCGTCGTTTGGAATTCCATTTTGCGCCGGGATTCGTGCCTGTATATCGACAGTGGACCCGCATCGACTATTCATCGGAGATTCCAACCAACCAAGCGATGTGGGTGCTGTTGACGCTTTGGCGCGAATTAGACGGCGAGTTTGTCGGGCAGAAGTTCGTCGCCAGCGACCTCAGATCGCTGAATGACACGCAAATCGTACTTGGCGAGCTGGCGCGTCGCGATACGCTGGCGGCGGCCTTGCCAACAGCCTTGGCCCAATTTGACAATGGGATTGTTCTGGCAGGCGCTGAACTGCCGGCGGAAGCAATTGCTGGCGATACGTTGACACTGCATTTTGACTGGTACAGCCATGAAGGCGTCCTGGAAGATCACGCTCAGTTTCTGCATCTCGGGCACGAAGAGTCAGGCGAATGGCGGGTGTATGACCAGTTGCCGCTGGGACCGCGCCTCCCCACCCGCTTGTGGTACCGTGGACTGGCCGAAAGCGAAACCTGGCGGGTCCCGCTGCCGTCCGACTTGGCGTCGGGACAATACAGAGTTTACACTGGTCTTTATAGGCTGCGCGATAAGGAACGAATTCCTGTGTCGAATGCCGATGGCCAACCCTGGCGCGACGCGCGTGTGCTGCTTGGAACAATGTCGATCGCGAACTGATGGCTTGTCAACCGCCACACGGACGCCGATCCCTGGCGTGAGCGCAAGCGAATAGCGAGCCGTGAATTGCTGCTGTCAACCGAGTCATTGATCCGCCTACTCGTACTATTGCTCTATGTGCCGGTTTGCCTGGCTGCCTACCGGTTGTTGCTCCCGCGCCTTTCGCCCAGCGCCCAGCGATTTGCCGGCGGCATGCTGGCGGCGCAGGTTGTCGTGATCCTGCTGGCGGCGCAGATCCAGCCGGCGACTAGATTTGAATATTGGCTTTGGAATTTCCACGAAGAATGGAACATTCCGGCTACCTTTGCCGCTGTGCAGCTCGCGGCGGTTGGCGGCGTCGCGCTGCTCGCGTCATGGTTCGCCAGAACAGAGGCGGCCTTGTCCCGCTGGTACTGGGTCGGGATTGGATTGGTTTTCCTGTTTCTGGCGGTCGATGAATATCTCGCGCTTCACGAAGCCATACCGGAGTGGGAGATTCGCTATATCGCCCTGGGCGCTGCCGTAGTTGCGGCGACCCTGGCCCTGGCCTGGCGTTCAGCGCCGAGCGCCCGGAAGTGGCACGCCAGTCTGCTCTTCGGCCTGGCCATGAGCGTAGCCGGCGCGATGCTGGTCAATGCGCTGCCGATCCCCTGTGATGGCCTGGGTCCATTGCGCTTTGAGGGCTGCCTGGAATTCTACTTTCTGGAAGAGTCATTGGAGTTTCTGGGAATCTGGCTCACGCTGGTCGCCTTGCTGGGACAATTCTCGGATGCGTTGCCAAGGGCGACGAGGAAAGTTCGACGCCTCTTGTATGCGCTGCCTGCGCTGGCGATTCTCGCGATCTTCCTTAATTCCCTGACGCCGCGGATCGAAATCCGACTCTTGGCGCAGCCGGCATCAGCGGAGTTCAGATCCGGAATCCACCTGCGCGGCTTCCACATTGAGCGTAGCGGGCAGGCGACTACGGCGCGTCTCTACCTGGCGGCGCGCCAAGCCGACTTCATGGGGCTGGGTGTTTCCATCCATCTGGTCGATCAAGTCAGCGGCGAGTCAATCGCCAGCCGCGATGAGTGGGTTGACCGACAACACGGCGTCTGGCTCTTCGGTCCCGACTATACGCCGATGTATCGTCAGACTATGCGCGTGACACTACCGCCGCAAACGCCGCCTAATCGGGCCCTGTGGGTGGTGCTGACGCTTTGGCGTTGGAAAGAGGGCGAATACGCGCGTATGAAGATCATCGGCAGCGAGCTGCAGCTCTTGGATGACAGGCAGGTGGTCCTGGGCGAGTTGGCGCTGCCAAGCGATGCGCCTGCTCCGTCGCCGACGTCGCTCGCCGTCTTCGACAACGGATTCACGCTCGAAGAGCTGGAATGGCCGGAAAGCGCTCAAGCCGGTGAAACGCTGCCCCTGCGGTTCGCCTGGCGCAGCGATGCCGATGGCATAGAAGATCACATTCAGTTTCTACACTTCGTCCACGATGAGTCCGGCGCGTGGTGGGGCTATGATCAGCAGCCGCTGGGCCCGCGCTTGCCAACGCGCCTCTGGTACAGTGGCCTCGGCGACAGCGAAACCTGGCTCGTGCCGCTGCCGGAAGACCTGGCGCCCGGGATCTACACTGTCTACACTGGCCTGTATCACCACCGCGATAATGAACGGATTCCGGCGCTTGATGCGGCAGGAAAGCCCTGGTCTGACGCTCGTGTAAATCTGGGCAGCATTTTCATAGAGCGTTAAGAATATGTACCACCGCAGCGAATGCTGGAGGCGCGCATGGATAGCCTTGAGATCGTTATTTCCACAAAGATACTAAACATTGTGTTCCTCTTGTCGGTGTATGTCCCCGCCTGCCTTATCAGCCGTCGTTGGCTGCTGCCGCATCTCGGGTCTGCGGCCCGGCGTCTGGCTGGGGTTTTTATTCTGGCGCAGTTGGCGGCGATCGCGCTGTCGCTGCTGCACTGGCATGTCTTTGGTTTCCATGGGTGGCTATGGGATCTCAATGGCGAATGGAATGTACCCGCGGCGCTTGCCGCAACACAGTTGATGTCGGTGGGCTGCGTAGCGTTCTGTTCCGCCGGGCTGGGCCGGAAACCGAGTGTTCCTCTGCGCCTTTATCTGATTGCCATCGCCGCCCTGTGCTGCTTCCTGGCTCTGGATGAGTTGTTCCAATTCCACGAAACCAGCGGCGTTTTGGAGGATACCTACACCGCGCTCGGCTATGCTCTGGTGTTCCTCGCCCTACCCACTGCTTTGCGCTTGTCCAGGCAAAATCGAATCTGGCTCTTCTGTCTGCTGATTGGTCTCGGCACAGCTGCGGTTGGCGCTGTAGCGATTGAACAGTACCGCGACTATTGCGGAAACTTGGGGCCCTTCCAACTAAATGAATGTTTCGAGCCCTATCATTACGAGGAGCCGCTTGAGTTTATCGGCGTGTGGCTGGCGCTCCTTGCTGTGCTCGGAATCTTGTCTGAGGATACGTTGTCGCTTCGCGTCTGGCGGGCGCTTTACCTGATACCGGTAGCCTGCGTCTTGCTGCTTCTCGTCCTGGTTCCCAATAGTCCCTTTGCGATTCAATCACTTGCTCAGCCGCCCAGGCCTGCGGTAGCGTTCGAGTCAGATGCCAGCTTGTATGACTATCGCATTAAGGCTAATGGCACTGGTTTCAATATACGACTGTCTCTGTCTCCAGCGAATTGGGATTTTGTTGAAGGACTCGGTTTCTCCGTGCATCTGGTTGGCCAAGTCAGCGGCGATTCTATCGCGCATGTGAACTCCTATGTGCAACGTGATCTTAAATTCACGCTCGGACCAAGAGCCGCGCATCTTTTTCGCCAAGATCGAAATGTGATTATTCCGCCGGATGCGCCAAAAAATCGAGCGCTGTGGGTTGTGCTGACGCTCTGGCGCGGACAATACGGCACCTTCGCGGATCAGAAAGCGCTTTCGAGCGATCTTCCGCTTCTGAGCGACACGCAAGTAATTTTGGACGAAGTGGTCTTGCCATTGGAATCGCCTCCCCCGTCTGTATTCCCATTGGCAGCCTTTGACAATGGCTTCAGTTTGGAAGCGGTGGAGGCGCCGGAACGCGCTCAAGCCGGCGAAACGCTGCCATTGCGATTCACCTGGCGCAGCGATGAGGATAGCCAGGACGATTACGCGCAATTTCTGCATTTCGTCCGCGAAGCGTCCGGCGCCTGGTGGGGCTATGACCAACAACCGCTGGGGCCGCGCCTGCCCACCCGTCTCTGGTACCAGGGGCTGGCTGATAGCGAAACCTGGCTCGTGCCGCTGCCGGACGATCTGGCGCCCGGACGCTATGTTGTCTACACCGGTTTGTATCTGCCGCGTGATCTGGAGCGGATTCCGGCGACTGATGCCGACGGACTGCCCTGGCCCGACAATCGCATGTTGTTGGGACGCCTCATCATCGAATAAACTGAAATGATGAATTGTCAGCGTTGCGAAATCTCGCGTCAACGCGTCATCATACCGATGACATGTATGGGGAAGCGATGGATAGCACTGCAATAGTTGTTCAAGCAACGACGTTGACTCGACTTTTTCTGATCGTGCTTTATCTCCCGGTTGTCGGTCTAGGAGCATCGCTGCTTTTTCCACGCCTGTCGTTAAGCGCCAAGGTATTGGCGACTGGCATGCTGATTGGGCAGATTATATTAGGTTCTGTTGACATTCTATCGTAACCATATGAGTGTACCGACAAGGTGCAGAAAACCAAGATAAGATGAATCGAGTTTCTCGAATCGAGAAAAGACACGGCGAAAATGTTTGATTTTGTTGATGAAACATTCCACCAGATGCCGCTCGCGATAGAGCCATCTATCGTATTCTCGCTGCTCTTTGGCACGCGGATGCGGTGGAATCACCACTTCTATGCCTCTTTCAAGCAAGCTGTCCACAAATTCTTGAGAGGCATAGCCCCGATCCGCGATAACTCGCTGAAAGGCAAAGCCTTCCACCAACTCCTTGGCCTGATTGATGTCGTGAGCCTGGCCAGGACTCAAGCGGAAGCGCAAGGGATTGCCCAAAGCATCAACCGCGGCATGTATCTTGCTGCTGAAACCCCCGCGACTGCGACCCAAGGCTTGCTCCTCACTTTTTTTGGGCGCCGGCGGCACAGGGGTGAGCACGTACAATCGTGCTGTCGATTATCCCATTTTCCATATCCGGGTCATCGGCGAAGGCTGCCATCATCCGTTCCCAAACGCCATTCTCGCACCAGCCGGCATAGCGTTTGTAAACCGAATTCCATTTGCCGTATTCGCTTGGGAGCAAACGCCACTGCGCGCCGCTGCGACATATCCATATCACCGCTTCAACGAACAGGCGGCAATTGGCCTCGTTACCCAAATAAACATTTGGGTCTTGCTTCAGGAAATCCCGAATTTTCGTCCACTGTTCGTCAGCTAGTCTTATGCTTGTCATAAGACTATTTTACACATTTATGAAAATGCCAATGCTAAATATCAACAGAACCTAGTCCTGATGACGCTGGAAGTAGAGCCGGCATCCAGCTTGGAAAAGTGGTTGTGGTTTGTACAAGACGAATGGAACGTACCCGCCGCTTTCGCCTCCCTGCAAATGACGCTTGTCGGCGGGATTGCATTGGCGATCTCATGGCGAGGCAAAGAATGTCCCGCTTGGAGCCGCCTCTTTTTCGTTGGGCTCGGTCTGATATTCTTGTTTATCGCGCTGGATGACTTTACTAGTGTGTTTAAAGACTCAACTTGGTTACCGTGGAAGCCAAGTTACCGAATACTCGGCGCTGTGACTTCTGCTGCAACCGTGATTATGATGCTTCGCGCGCCGCGAGGCTCTCGGACCTTGTACCTATGCTTGTTGTTGGGTTTGTCGCTTGTTGGAATAGGCGGCCTGATGATAGACAACTTATCGCGGTATTGCGGCATGTTGGGATTCATTCGCCTTGAAGGCTGCTTGACATACGACTTGCTGGAAGAAGGCTTCGAGTTGTTGGGAACATGGCTGTCGCTACTAGCTGTGTTGAGTCTCTTCACAGGTTCAGTTTGTCGTCCGCCGTTCCAAATAAGACGTGTGCTAATCATGATTCTTCTGTCTCTGGGCATTTTGCTTGCTTCTTATCCTCTGCAGATCCCTCAGGAATTGCGGCGCGTTGCTCTTAAATTTGAGTTGGCAAACGACACTCAATCAGCTTCTGTTAATTTTGAATCTGGCTTTGGCCTCGTGAGTTATCGAATTGAAAGCGGAAGGGAGATCATTGCCGCAGGACTGTATTTGTCCGCTGCGCCTCACAGCTTCAGAGGTTCGGAATTTGGTGTTTCTATTCACTTGGTTGACCAGGTCACTGGCGAGTCTGTTGCCAGGCGGGATGAGCGCGCAGGCGGCAAGCGCGGTGTCTGGTTATTCGATACCGAAAATTCGTCGGTCTACCGTCAGTGGGTTGAAGTCGAGATTCCACGGGAAGCGCCAGTCAATCGCGCGCTTTGGAGTGTGCTCACCTTCTGGATTGAGGACGGTGGAAATTTCATTTCTCAGACAATCCAGACTAGCGACCTGCCTCAGCTAAGTGACACGCAGGTCATACTAAATGAATTTGTCCTTACTGCGCAGTCGCCACCGGCAGCATCTCCTCCGTTGGCAGCCTTCAACAACGGATTCAGTTTGCAGGCGGTGGAAGTCCCGGCACGCGCTCTAGCCGGCGAAAGGTTGCAGCTTGAATTTGCCTGGCGCAGCGATGCCGCTGGGATGGAAGATCACATTCAGTTTCTGCACATAGGCAACGAAGAGACCGGCGCGTGGTTTGTTTATGATCAAGAACCGCTGGGGCCGCGCCTGCCCACCCGTCTTTGGTACCAGGGGCTGGCTGACAGCGAAACCTGGCTCGTGCCGCTGCCGGCTGATCTAGCGCCGGGGCGATATTCGCTTTTCACCGGGCTGTATCGAGTTGAAGACCGGGAACGCGTCCCCGCCGCAGACGCAAACGGAACGAGCTGGCTGGACAATCGCGTGGCAATAGGAACGCTAATCATCGAGTAAATTACGGATTGGAGACTCGCGCATGACAGACACGATGTTGGCGGCGGTATTTCACGAACACGGCGAGCGTGATGTCATTCAATTGGAGCAGGTCTCGCGGCCGGGGCCGGGCGCTGGGGAGGCGCGCATCAAAGTCCAGGCCTGCGCGCTGAACTGGCTCGATATCGGCATCCGCCGCGGCCCGCAATTTGGCGCCGTGCCGCTGCCATTGACCACCGGCGTTGATGTCTCCGGCGTAATCGACGCGCTCGGCGCGGACGCGCGCGGCTGGCAGGTCGGCGATGAGGTGACGCTTTACTCGCTGATCACCTGCGGCGATTGCGAATTTTGTCGGGCAGGCGAAGTGACCGTCTGCCCCGAACACCAGATAATCGGCGAGCACCTGAATGGCGGGCTGGCGGAATATATGCTGGCGCCGGCGCGCAACCTGATCGCCAAGCCCAATCGCCTCAGTCACATCGAGGTGGCGGCGCTGCCAGTAGTGGCGGGCACGGCCTGGCATATGCTGATTACCGTCGCGCGGCTGGCTGCGGGCGAGAGCGTCTTTATACCCGGCGCTGGCGGCGGCGTGGCCTCCATGGGCATTCAGATCGCCAAACGGGCCGGCGCGACCGTCATCGCCAGCACCTCGACCGCGGAAAAGATGGCCAAAGCGCGCGACCTGGGCGCGGACCATGTGGTCAATTATCGCGATGATGACTGGGTTGAGCAGGTGATCGCCCTCAGCGGCGGCCGCGGCGTCGATGTGGCGCAAGACCTGGTCGGCGCGCTGACCTGGGCGGACTCGCTGCGGACGTTGGCGCGCAACGGCCGCATGGTCGTCTGCGGCTCGCATTCGGGCAAGCAGTTCGATCTGCGCATCCCGCAAATCTACCATCGGCAGCTGAGCATCCTCGGCGCTAACGGGGCGAGCTACAATGAGCTGCGGCGCGTGCTGGAACTGGCCGATCAAGGCCTGTTGCGTCCGGTCATCGACCGCGTCTTGCCGCTGGACCAGATCCGCGAGGGCCACCGAGTCCTGGAGGAACACGATCACTTTGGCAAAGTCGTCATAAATATCGCCGCTTCCTCCTAGCTATGTAGGGGCGTTTCGCTGAAACGGCCGCAACGCTCCAATCGCGGTCGAATGGAATTGAAAATATGACCCAGCAACCCAATATCCTTTTCATCATGACCGATCAGCAACGCAGCGACACCATCGCCGCGCTGGGCAACCGGGCGATTCGCACGCCAACCCTGGATTCGCTGGTTGAGGAGGGCATAGCTTTCAGCAACTGCTACACGCCCTCGCCGGTCTGCGTCGCCGCTCGCAGCGCCACCATCACCGGACTGCCGCCTCATATAAACGGCTGCGCGTCAAACAACGAATCGCCATTGGGCAGGCGCAGCATTATGCAGTTCTTGCAGGGCTGCGGCTATCAGACGCATGGCATCGCCAAGATGCACTTCAATCCGCAGGTCGACGCGCTCTGGGGCTTTGACAGCCGCGACATTTCGGAAGAAGGCGCGCGCGGACCGGGCAGCCGCAACGACTTCCACCGCTACCTCAGCGAGAACGGTTACGATCATGTGCTGGAGCCGCAGGGCATTCGTAGCGAAATGTATTATATTCCGCAGCCCTCGCAGCTGCCGGCGCGCCATCATCACAGCACCTGGGTGGCCGACCGAGCCATTGATTTTCTGCAAGAGCGCGACCGCGAGCGCCCTTTCTTCCTGTGGACCAGTTTCATCAAGCCGCACCCGCCCTTTGAAGCGCCCGCGCCCTGGAACAAGCTCTACCGCGCCGCCGACATGCTGCCGCCCCGCCGCCCCGAGGGCTTTGAACAGCTGCTTACCTATTGGAATCAGCGCCAAAATCGCTACAAGTACCGCGACAAGGGCTACGACGAAATGCTCTTCCGCGCCATGAAAGCCATGTACTACGCCTGCATTTCCTTCATCGACTTCAACCTGGGGCGCATCCTGGCCGCGCTCGGCGACGAAATCGACAACACCCTGATCGTATTCACCGCCGATCATGGCGAGCTGCTGGGCGATTACGGCAGCGTCGGCAAGCGGACAATGCTGAACCCGGCCGTCAGAGTGCCGCTGATCCTACGTCCGCCCGGCGCGACGCAGGGCGGCCTGTTCGTGCACAGGCCTGTCAGCCTGCTGGACATTTTCCCTACTTTTGCGGCTGCCGCCGGCGCGGATGATCCGCCGCCATCAGCGGAAGGCGCCGATCTGCTGGCGCTCGCGGCGGGCGATGTCCAGCGCGAGGTCGTCTACAGTCAATACAGCGAGGGCAATACCGGCCTGTACATGATCGCGAGTCGGGATCACAAATACATCTACTCAGCAGCCGATCAAAAAGAGTGGCTCTTCGACCTGCGCATCGACCCGGACGAGACCAAGAACTTCGCCGGCAATCCGCGCTGCCAAGGCCAGCTAGCCGAGCTGCGGCGCAGAATCATCAAACGCTTCGAAAGCGACGGCTACGAGCAAGCGGTTCAAGCTGGCGCCTGGCGCGAGTACGAGCCGCCCGTCTTCCCCGACCCGGCCGGCGACGACGGCCTGCTATTCCAGGACCCGCCGCAGCTGCCGGACCTGCTGCGCGAGCTCGGCCCCGGTTACGCGCCCTGACATTTGCGCTGCTTTTCTCTGTGCCCTCTGTATCCTCTGTGGTTAAATTAACCCTGACCGGACAACCGCATCTGAAAGCGACCAATCGAACATGATGAGAATCAGCGCATTCGGCGATGAAGCCGCCGTCGACTTTGAAGAACAACTGCAAGTCTTGCAAGGGCTCGAAATCTCGCTAATTGACATCCGCGCGGCCTGGGGCGTGAACTGCGCGCAATTCACCGACGAGCACATAGGGCGCATCAAACAGCTTTGCGCGCAATACGGCGTGGCGGCCGCCTGCATGGGCAGCCCCATCGGCAAATCGCCAATCGCCGACCCCATCGACATCGAAAGCGAGCGCCTGAAGCGCGTCGGCGAAACGGGGCGCCAGCTCGGCACGCGCAATATTCGCCTGTTCAGCTTCTACCCCGAGGGCGACGCTGCCCTGCAGCAATCGATCGACCGCCTGGGCGCGCTGACGCAGATCGCCGCCGCGGAGGACTTAAATCTGCTGCTGGAGAATGAGAAGGGCGTGGTCGGCGACCTGCCCGAGCGCTGCCTGCAAATTATGCGCGCGCTTGACTCGCCGCATTTCCGCTTCATCTGGGACCCGGCCAACTTCGTGCAATGCGGCGCGGCCCGGCAAGTGGACCAGTGGTGGGACGCGCTGAGCCCGCATATCGGCTACATCCACATCAAAGACGCGCGGCTGGCGGATAAGTCAGTGACTGTCGCCGGGGAGGGCGACGGCCAGCTGCCGGAATTGCTGGCGCGCCTGCGCGATAAGGGCTACGAAGACGTCCTCTCCCTGGAGCCGCATCTGTTGGAGGCGAAGCACTCCAGCGGCTTCAGCGGCGCGGAGGGCATGGCTATGGCGGTCGCCGCCTTACGGGAGCTGATGGCGGCGGCTTGTATTGAAGAAGGATAAACATAGACAAGCTAGAAGGAGCAGCAATTATGCCGGACACGCAAATCGCAGCGCAGTTATTCACCATCCGCGACCATATCAAGACCCGCGCCGACTTCGAAGCCAGCATGGCCAAGATCCGCGCCATCGGCTACCGGGCGGTGCAGATCTCGACCATCGGCGACATCCCTGATGCGACCGTCAAACGCATCGTCGATGACAATGGCCTGACCATCTGCAATACGCATGTCGCCGTCGATGACCTGATAAACAGACCCGACCGTGTCATATCGCAGCACGAGACCTGGGATTGTCGCCATGTGGCCATCGGCGGTATGCCCTTGGAGAACCGCGGGAGCGAGGATGGCTTCCGTCGCTTTGCCGAGACCGCCAACCGCATCGGCGAAACGCTGGCCGCGGCCGACCTCACCTTCAGCTATCACAATCACAGCTTTGAATTTGTCAAGTTCGGCGGGCGGACCGGGCTGGACCTGCTGCTCGAGGAGACCGACCCGCGCTATGTGCAGATGGAACTGGATACCTACTGGATCCAGCATGGCGGCGGCGACCCGCTCGCTTGGATCGAGCGCGTATCGGGGCGCATGCCGGTGGTGCACCTCAAAGACATGGTCATGTTGCCCAGCGCTGACGGCCGCGGCCGGCAAGCCATGGCCGAGGTGGGCGCGGGCAACTTGAACTTCCCGGCCATACTGGCGGCTTGCCAGCGCGCCGGCGTCGAGTGGTACGCGGTGGAGCAAGATTTCTGCGCCGGCGACCCCTTCGACAGCCTGGCGATCAGCTATCGCAACCTGCTCTCGCTCGGCTTGAACTGAGCGTCTTGGCTCCATGCCGACACATCCGGCGCGCTGATTAACTCGCGCGGGTCATGCGGCGCGGGCAGTTGCAAACGGGGCAAATCCGCCATCGCCTCGTACATCGCCGCAATGACGCGCTTGCTGCGGTACTCGCCATAGCGCGCCTCTTCCTTGCGCCTGACTATCGGGAATGTCTCCATGATGTAATCCAGGTCGTCGCGCTCGATTCCGTAGAGGTGGAAGTAGAGCGCGTCCAGCTCGCAGCGCAGTTGGAAGCGGCGCTCGTCGTCCCAGATGAAAGGCGGACCTTCGTAGCCCAAGTCGCGGGCAAAAGGCTGTAAATCCCAAGCGCTGTAGGTCAATTCCAATACGCGTGGGCGGATGAAGTTGATGAGAACGAATGTTCTCTGTTCTGTTCTTGGCCTATCGTACTTTTTCGTATTTTATCGTCGAAGTACGTGTGCGGCGGGATGACGGGTAGCTGTTTGAGATAGAAGAAGGCCATATCTGTCCCGCCGATTTTTTGGCGCGCCACATAGTCCAGCGCATAACTATTCAGATTCGCCAGCAACGTAGCGGGATGCTCAGCTTCGGGGAATATCAGCGGTAGTTTCCCGCTAACTGCCGTGTAGGGGATGATCGTGGCAATCGTTGTTCGTTCGTCGGTGGTTCTGGCGATGCTGCGGAAGCCAAGAAACCAGGCTCTGCTCCATTTCTCCAGCTTCGCCGCCACTTCGCTTTCATGCACCCAATAGCGCGGCATGGGCAAATTGTGCGGGTCGCGCAGCTCGTCGCTGGACATCTCGCGCGTTTTGTCATTCCTCTGGTAACTCGCCCAGCGGTGCGTGTACTGGTGCATCATCTTGGCTTCGTAGAGCGGCAGGAAGCGTTCGCCGCCGCGCAGAAAATGATTGCCATGTAGTTCGTAGCCAGCCGCTTCAAGCTGGTCGCGGTTTTGCCGCCCCTCTTCGCTCATACGCTGCCTAGACCAGCATCCCGCCAGCGAAAGCCAGCTCCGCGCCTTGCTCGCCGACTTCGACCGAGCCCTTGCCGTTGCCATTGAGTTCGCCGGCGACATTAGCGCTGACCCACATAGTCTGCAGCGCCAGCGTATTCTTGATGCGCACGACGCGCGCGTCGGCGCATTGCGACGGATCGCTGCGGAAGGCGTCGAAGAGCGCCGCCTTGATGGTCTCCTCATCGCTTTCGAAGACCAGCGGCATTTGACAGCGCTTCAGGAAGCCGCTGGTGAACATATTCTTCATGGTAATAGGAAAGTCGATCTTGTCGAATAGCTTGCGCGACATGAAATCGGCCAAGCCATAAGTCGTAGCGTTGCCGTGCGATTCCGGTGTCAGATCGAGAATGACGATGCGCTTGATGCGCGGCGATTCCGGCTCCGGCTCGCCCTCAACCATCCAGCGGCCGATGATATTGGTATCCATGCCGGCGCCGCTGATATTCTTGCCCATCTCATCGATGATCAGCAGGTCAATATCGTCCACCGGCAAGCTCGGCATCAACTCGCGCGAAAGCTGCAGCAGGCGCTGATCGCCCGCGACCACGGTATCGGCGCCGAAGCCTTCCAGGCGCGCCACCGCATGGTAGCCGTCCTCGACCACGCCAAAGCCGGCCACGAAATTGCAGTGCTGCAACAAGTGCTGGGCCACGATAGGCATGTAGTCGCGCAAGCCGACCGTGCCTTGCTGGTGGATGGTGCGCGCGCCCAATTCTTTGCCCAGCCCGATAGCCAGCATCTTCAGGATGCCGCTTTCGTGCGGGCCATGGAAATCGGTGTGAACCTTGGTTCGGTTGGTGATGATCAGCCCGTCCGCTTCGGCGACATTTTTGTCCAGGTAGGCGGGCATGCCGACGCGGGTTGTGCCGGTGTTGACCACTTCCATGGTGGCGTGGATGGGGCAGCCCATCGTCCTTTCGCTGATGCCCAGCCCGTCCAGCACCTCGATCTGACCTTCGGGTGTGCCGCCGCCGTGGCTGCCCATGGCCGGGACGATGAAGGGTTGGCCTCCGGCCGCTTGGACCAGCGCCACCAATTTGCCGGCGATATGATCGATGCTGGCGATGCCGCGGCTGCCGAAGCCGAGGGCGATGCGCTTGCCACGCACCTGCGCCGCCAGGCCCAGCCGCGCGAATTCGGCCTCGAGCGTCCGGTCGATGTCGACCGGGTCGCCCTGGGGCAGGGTCTGCTTGATGGGATACAGGGTCGGGATGGTCACGTCTTCCATGGCAGGTCTCGTTTCACTTGAGGGCTGACTATGCTGATATTGTAGCCGTTTCGCGGGGGATTGGTAAGGGAACTGCGGGCGCTGCTTTGAGGTTGCTCTGGTTGCTAGAGGTTACGGATTATCTTCGTGTTCCTTCAAATAAGCGATTGCGTTGCGAAGAAAGCTCTCTCCGTTCTTAAACCGGCCTAAGCCGGTGTTACAGCTGTCGCATAGGAATCCACGCCATTTTCCCGCATAGTGATTGTGGTCAGCAACAACTTTCACGTTGACTCCTACTATGCCCATCTTCCTGCAAATTGGACAACGAAATAAAGAGCCCTTAGGCGGTCTTACCTGTTCAGCTTGTTTCTTCTGATGCGATGGAATGGAGCGACGATCAATATCTTGCCGGCATATATTGCATGAAGGTCTCGTGATCGGCCTTCCTTTTGAATCCGTCTGATTCCTAGAGAAGTCACTAACGGGTTTTAACACGAAGCATATGTTACATATCTTCTTTTCGAAGCGATCCCCCGTTTTGAAAATATCCACTTCAAGCGTATCACGCCGTTGTACAAAAAACTGCTTATCCTGCCCCGGCAAAAAGACGAGCAGTTCCGTATCCTGCTCCACAACAATTACTCCAAGGGAATTCATTGGAAAATGGCTTCGTATGAAGTCTCTTTCTCCATGCAAATGTGCGTAACCTTGTCCGCTTACGCAAAGAATCCAATTAGATTTGCCGATAGGGTTAAGCATGCTTTACGTCGACAGACAGCCCTGATTGGCTGAGGCGTTGTTGGGCGATCTCGACGTATTCGAGGGAAATGTCGATACCGATGAATTCTCGGTCATTCAACAGTGCCATTTTGCCAGTAGTGCCGGACCCGCACATTGGGTCCAATATAACATCGCCTGGGTCGCTCCAGGAGTCAATGTGGTCTTTGGCAAGTTTCTCCGGAAATACGGCAGGATGCTGGAAAGCGATTCTGTCCCTAGTAGTTCCACCCAGTCCAACCGCGTACGGCCAGATATTTGTGCGTGTCTTCTCTTTTTTGAGTTCGCCGAGTTTCTTCTTGTTAATTCCGTCTGGCAGTTTATTGTGAGTCAGCTTCTCTTTTCCATGTCGTTGAGTGCGAACCTTCAGCGGGTTAAACGTTTTGGGCTTGCCCTTTGATAGCACGAACATCATCTCGTAGGCGTTGGTATAGGCATTGCTGCGCATGAATGGAGTATTTTTCTTTTGATAAATCATCACATCATGGGCGGCGAACCCGATCTCTTGAAAGTAAATGGCTTGGCGAAAGGAAGTTAGGCTTCTTCCGCCATTGATTCGGTCGCCGACGACCCAAACAACTACACCACCGTCTGCCGTGACGCGATACAATTCATCGGCGATTTCTTCAAACGGGAACTCGTAGCCGTTATAATCGCGCAGTTTATCGTACGGTGGCGAGGTAACTGTAAGGTCAATTGCCCCATCGGGCCAGCCTCGCATTACGTCAACACAATTTCCGACGATTAATGTACCGATCCGCCGGACAACATCTGGGGAGCTGGATTCTTTGGAAACCTCAATGTTATTCTCGAACGCTGTTTCCAGTGGAAAAGCCAATTCGGTCTGATTCATGGTCAACCTCTACTCACGCAAGGCTTTAAGAATGTAACGAGCTTACTTAATTCTGGAATATGCGCTTCAAGTCAATGACGGGTGTGAAAAGTTAAGCACACAATCTATCCTTCTCTAGCAGGTAAGCTATCATCTCTTTGATAGTATAGCAAATATTTTCTAGTTCGCCATTAGTTGAATTGCTTGGTAGTGTATCGAATTCGGTTGAAATAGAAATGACGTGAACTCCGATTCATGCTAGTTGTCCTAGCAAAGCAAAAGAACAGGAGCCACGTCATGTACCCTAGGATAGCGGAGCAAGGAACTGGCATCAAATCTTTCTTGTCGAAACTGAGAGCCAAACTGGCCGCGACCGCGTCTCAAATGATTGAATCTCAACTGGAGCGGGAAGTCACCGCCCGGTTGTATCGCCAAGCCTACCAAAGGCGCTCGCAGGTATCGCAGCGAAGTCAAGCGACCTGTCAACGTTGCGGCAGTCGGCAGGCTAGTGATTTTGTGCGCAATGGACGGCGTCGGCGTCAATTAGTGACGGATTATGGGGTGTTGCAGGTCTGGCTGCCGCGTGTGCGCTGTCAATGTAATGGCAGTGTCAAGATACCCTTTTCCATCCTCAAGCCCTATCAACAAATTTGGGATGATGTCTGTGATCGCATTGGGCGCTGGGCGGATTTAGGCTTGAGTTTGCGGCAAATGCAGGCGGAAATCGGCGAGCAGTGTGGCACTCAAATGGGCTTGCGGACTTTGAATCGGGAGGCGCAAGCGGTGCGGATGCCGCCAGCGATGCCCTTGACCAGTTGCCCGCCAGTGGTCATGCTGGACGCCATTTGGCTGACCTTGCTCGAGGATACCGGTCAGAGCAAAGTCGACAGTCGCCAACGCCAACGCTCGGTCAAAGCGCGGCGCAAAGTCTGTGTCCTGGTGGCTTTGGGACTGTATCCGCAAAGCCGGCGCTGGGGCATTGTGGGCTGGCAGTTGGCTGAGGATGAAAGTCGCCAGGCTTGGGAAAGCCTCTTATCCGACTTGGCGGCGCGACAGCTATACCGCCAACGGGGGCTGGAACACTTCATTCATGACGGCAGCAAGGGCTTGATTGCCGCGCTGAACTATCTGCATCCTCATGTACCGCATCAACGTTGCGCCTTCCACAAACTGCGCAATCTCTGGCAGAGCATTCATGTCCCCGAAGCCTGGTCAAGCGGGCAAGCCCGTCAATTCAAACAGCGCATCCTGCAACCCATTCGCGCCCTCTTTGAGGCGAAAGACAGTCGGGAAGCAACAGAATTAAGGGATGCTTTCTGTCGGACCTATGCCGAAACACAACCTGATTTAGTCGCCACTCTGCAACGAGATTGGCAGGAGACCATTGCCTTTTTCCGGGTACTGCAGCGATACCCTAAGTGGCCGCGCTCGGCTTTACGAACGACGAGCCTCTTGGAACGGGTTAATCGAATGTTGAGACGGCTTTTCCGCCCCAAAGGCGCATTTCACTCCAAGGCAGGCTTAACTGCCACTGTCGCGCGTGTGCTCAACCCATATCGGCTCGTATGAATTTCAACCGAATTCGATACACTACCAATTGCTTTGCTACCCTGTAGACACTCATGCTAGAATCTCGCCTCAACAGCGATAAGGGAAAAGAGCGACCATGACTGCAAAGGCCAAGCCCATCCTTCTCGACGGCGGCATGGGGCAGGAGATCGTCAATCGCGGCGGCAAGGGCGGCTACGGCGAATGGGCGGTGGCCGCCGTGTACGAAGACGCCGACCTGGTGCGGCAGATCCACAGCGACTACATCCGCGCCGGCGCCGATGTCATCACCACCAATACCTACGGTACGACGCGCATTCGGCTGCGGCACGCCGGCATTGAAGGCCGCTTCGAAGAATTGGCGCGTACTGCCGGGGAGCTGGCGCAAGCCGCCCGCGGCGACTGCGGACGACCAGATGTCAGAGTCGCCGCCAGCCTGCCGCCCCTGGAAGCGAGCTATGTCAACGAATTCGCGCTGTCGTTTGACGAGACCTCCGCCCAGTTCGGCGAGCTGATGGACCTGCTCGCGCCCTATGTCGATATCGTCCTGGGCGAGACGCTCTCGACCAGCTTTGAAGCCCGCGCCTTCCTGCAAGCGGCGGCTGCGCGGGACAAGACCGTCTGGCTGTCGCTGACCCTGGACGATCACGGCTCGACTGACTTGCGCGGCGGCGAGAGCCTGGCAGCGGTGATCGGCGACTTGGGTGACGCCACGCCCGATGCGCTGCTGATCAATTGCTGCACGCCCGATAGCATCAGCTGCGCCCTGCCGATTCTGCGCGCGCGGGGCATCCCCTACGGCGCTTATGCCAACGGCTTCGTGGAGATCCCCGACGACTGGGAAGAGGAAGGCGGGGTCGTGCAGCTGTCGTCCCGCGCCGACTTGCCACCAGAGGTCTACGCCGGTCATGCCGCGGGCTGGATGGAAGCCGGCGCGTCCATTGTCGGCGGCTGCTGCGAGATCGGGCCGGCGCATATCGCCCGGCTGCGACAGCTGATTGACAGCGGCGTCTGAGCCAAAGGAGTAAGAATGACCAAGCGCACAGCGGTAATCACCGGCGCGGGGCAGGGCATGGGTCGCGCCATCGCCTTGCGATTCGCGGCGGCCGGCATCAAGCCGGTTCTCGTCGGTCGCACGCAAAGCAAACTGCGGGCAGTGGCGGATGAAATCAGCGCGCTCGGCGGCCAGTCGAGCGTCCACGCGCTGGACCTGACCGATGACGCGGCTGTCGCTGAACTCGGCGCCGCGCTTGATGGCGGGACGGTCGATATACTGATCAACTGCGCTGGTGACTGGCTGATCTCATTGATGGCGGATACGAGCAATGAACAGCTCGATCACATCTTGCGCGTGAACTTGCGCGCGCCCTACATTTTGTCGCGTACGCTGTTGCCAAACTTGCGGCGCAGCGACAACGCCAGCATCATCAACATCGGCTCCATTGTCACGGCGCTGTCGGTACCGACGGTGACGGCCTACACCGCGGCCAAGGTCGGCTTGAAGGGGCTGACCGGCTCGCTGGCGGCCGAGCTGCGTCCCGAGCGCATCCGCGTGGTCATGATTTCGCCCGGCCCGGCCGATACGCCCATGCGCGCTGCTGCTTCACCGGGCATCGACAAGTCGATTCTGGTACGGTCGGAGACGATCGCGGACATGGTGCTGACGGTCGTTTCCCTGCCGCCCGGCATCACCACCAGCGACTTCACATTGCACTCGATGCTGTTTGAACCACCGGATTAGAGTCGCAGGGCGCTAGAGTTTCAAACGCGGGTCGAGGATATCGCGTAAGCCATCGCCCAGCAGGTTGATCGACAGCACGGTCACCATGATCGCCAGACCGGGATAGGTCGTCACCCAGGCGGCCACGCGGATGAACTCGCGGCCTTCATTGAGCATCAAGCCCCATTCCGGGTCGGGCGGCTGCTGCCCCAGGCCCAGGAAGCTCAGCGCCGCCCCGGCGATGATGGCGCCGGCCACGCCGTTGGTGGCCACCACGATAATCGGCGCCAGTACATTGGGCAAGATATGCCGCGCCATGATGCGCGCCGATGAGCCGCCCAGCGCCTGCGCCGCCACGATGAAGTCGACTTGCTTGAGCGCGAGCGTGCTGCCGCGCACGACGCGGGTGTAGACCGGGATGGACGACAGCCCGACCGCGATCATCACATTCTGCAGGTTGCGCCCCAGCACGGCGATGATGACCAGCGCCAGCAGGATGCCCGGGAAAGCCAGCATCATGTCGATGAAGCGCATGATCAGCACATCAGCCCAGCCGCCCAGATAACCCGCCAGCAAACCCAGCAGCGTGCCCAGGGTGGCGCCGATAGCCACCGAGACGATGCCGACTTGCAGCGAAACTTGCCCGCCGTAGAGGATGCGCGTGAGGATATCGCGTCCGAGGTTGTCCGTCCCCAGCAGAAACTCGGCGTTGGGCGGCGCCAGGCGGTGGCGGCGGAATTGCTGCGTCGGCTCGTAGGGGCTGATCGCTGGCGCCAGCGCAACCAGCGCGATCACCGCGAGCAGGACCAGCGAACCGGCCATGACATTGCGCGAGCGCAGGAAGCGCTTGACGAAACGCAGCCATTGCCGCTGCCCGACATGCTCAAGAGCGGCAGGCGCCGCAGCGCCCTCAGACATAACGAATGCGCGGGTCGACGAAGGCGTAAACCATATCGACCACAATATTGACGAATACGTACATCAGGGCGATGAACAGGGTCGTGCCCTGCACCATGGTGAAGTCTTTCTGCAGCACCGCTTCGACATATTTCTGGCCGATGCCGAGGCGGGCGAAGATCGTCTCGGTGATGACGGCGCCGCTCAGCATATTGCCCAGCATCAGGCCGAGTATGGTCACCACTGGGATCAGGGCGTTGCGCAGCACATGGCGCACGACAACAAGCCGCTCGCTGATGCCTTTGGCGCGGGCGGTCAGCACGAAGTCTTGATTGAGCACCTCGAGCATGCTCGAGCGCACCATGCGCGCCAGGGAGCCGGCCGATACCAGCGCCAGAGCGGTCGCCGGCAGGATCAGCCGCTCCAGCCCGCCTTGGCCGATAGCGGGCAAGATGCGCAGCCGCACGGCGAAGAGCAGGATCAGCAGCAGCGATGACCAGTATACCGGCATGGAAATGCCCACCAGCGCGAAAGCCATCGCCAGCGTATCGATGACGGTGTTGTGGCGCAGGGCGGCGATGACGCCGATCGTGACACCCACGCAAGCGGCGATGAGCAGGGCAGCGGCCGCCAGCTCAATCGTCCAGGGCAGGCGCGTCAGAATCTGATCCATGACCGGCACGTTGGTCTGCAGCGAGCGCCCCAGATCCCCGCGCAGCGCCGCGCCCATGTAGCTGAGATACTGGATGTGCAGGGGACGATTCAGCCCCATGTCTTCGCGGACTTTTTCCAGCAGTTCCGGTGTGCTGCGTTTATCGCCCAGGAAGACTTCGGCCGGGTCGCCGGGTGTCAGATGCAGCATGAGGAAGACGGCGACCGTAACGAGGAAGACAGTCGGGATGGTTTGCAGCAGGCGGCTGGCGAGGTATTTACTCATGCCCTTCTCTTGCTTTCGGCTAAGGCGAAGGACTACTGCCGGGATTCGCTATTGGGTTTCTCACAGGGGTACTCATTGCGCATCCAGGCTTCGTAGCGTTCTATGACGCGCCTCTGTATGTTAAATCGCAACACGGCAATCGTGGCGCGGCCTTCCGGCGTGAGACCGGCCAGGGTCATGTCGGCATTGAGTTCAAAATGGTCGTGCCAATCCTGTTCGCGCGGGTGGTAAAGCCGGCTGAGAGCGCCGGTGGTTGGGTCGAACGCCGCGATGTTGGTTCCCTTATATTGATTGCAACTCCTGCAAGCCGAACAAAGATTGGCGAGTGTGTCTTCGCCGCCGTGTTTTATCGAAATGACATGATCAACATGAAGTTGAATCGACCGATCGTCGGGAGCAACAAGACAGTATTCGCAGCATTCACCGGAACGCCGCATGACCTCGCGATACAGAGCTGCAGTGATGGTCACTATGCGCCTAGCCGCTGGCGCCTTTTGATCTTTGCTTTGAGCAGAGAGACGAAATCATCAGCGCGAGCCAGTTCATTCAACTCGTCTTCTTCAGTTGATGTCAACTCATCTTCTCCATTTAGATCCAGGAGAAAGTGCACCCGCCTCTGTATGTCTTCCGGCATAAAATAGCTTAGCGCCTCCTCGTCCGACGGCCTGCAAGACAGGAAGCCAGCAACAACATCGTTTATTGTTTGTACCGGCGCTTCTATCATCTGGCGCTCCTTTCAATCAGTAGATCGACTTCACTGTTGTTGATTCACTCAGAGGTATACCGGCAGTTTGCCGAGCCGCTGCCGCCGCTTAATCTTGGCTTTGAGCAGAGACATGAACCCATCGGCGCGTACAAATTCTAAGACTTCCTCTCGTTCACGCGCCGAAAGCTCGCCTTCGCCATGTAATTCTGAAAGGAAATCGGCTCGCAACTGCAAGTCGGGAGGTATGAAATACTCCAGAATCTTGTCATCTGAGGGCCCGCAAGACAGGAAGCCAGCGACAACATCGTTTATCGCGCGTAACGGCGAATCAATCATGGTCCGTTCTTCTCTTGCCCGGCGTCGGCCGATGTCGCCCCGTCGCCAGTGTCGCCCCGCTCCTGCTTCAGCCGCTGCCTGATCTTGACCTTGACCCGCGCCAGGATGTCTTCCACGAAACGGTAATCGCCTAATTCTTCGCGCTGCGCGGCGGTCAGGCGACTATTCGCGTCAATCTCGATCAGTTCGTCGAGGCGCGCCCGCTGCTGCTGCGGGAGTTCGTAAGCCAGCAATTCCTCGTCCGTCGGCTGCGAGGCGAAGAAATCCGTGACGACATCAAATACGGAACTGGGAGGTGCGTCCAAGGTGATTCAGGCTCCACTAAGCTGACGATATCAGTATACCTGATCTGGAACTGCGCTGGGCAGCGACTGCAGAAGCCCCCTCCCTGACCTTGTCGGGTCGCGTAGACACTGACCTACGGGAGGGGGTTTGGGGATGGGGTTGAACCTACCTACATACCCATCGTCGCCGAATAGAAGTTGGGCACGAAACCGCCGCCCAGTATGGTCACATCGTGGACGTCGGGCGTACTCGCGTAGAGCACAACCGGATCGTTGAAGTAGACCATGACTACTTCGTCGGCCAGCTTCTGCTGAATATCAGCGTAAGCGGCGGCGCGCGCTTCCAGATCGCCGATGCCGACCGCGGCGTCAATCATGGCGTCCATGTCGGCGTTCTGATAGTTGTTGCGGTTGGTGCCCCCGCCGGCGTTGGACGAATGGTAGAGCGTGCGGAAGACGCCGTCCGGGTCGGTCTGCGTATCCCACCATTGCTGCGTATTGTGCTCGCCCGCGCGCACGACCGTCAGGTAAGCGGCAATATCAGCCAGGTTGATCTGGAAATCAACGCCCAGCGCGGCCATATCTTCAGCCAGGAATTGCGCGGTGGCGGCGCTCAACGGCCGGTCCGGCGACCAGTGCTCGATGGTCAGCGGCACGCCATCGCGCTCGCGGATGCCGGTGTCCTCGTTCATGACCCAGCCGGCTTCGTCCAGGATGGCGCCGGCCGCATCGGGATCATAAGGATTGGCTTGGCAGAAGGCGTCGGTCCAGCCGAACATGGACTTGGTCAAGGCGCTGCAAGCCCGGCTGCCCAAGCCGTCATAGACGATGTCCTGCATGATATCGATGTCGATGGCCTGGGCGATGGCTTTGCGCACGGCCAGTTCATCGGTGGGCGACTTGATCTGGTTGAACATGAAGGAATAGCCGTGGCCGGCCTGGTCGTACTGCGTGACGACGAAGTCCTCGCTCTCGTCCAGGCGCGCCACATCCAAGCCCGGCACGCCGTTGATCATATCGACTTCGCCGCTCTCCAGCGCCGCCAGGCGGGTGCCCGGATCGGTCAAAATCTTGAAGACCAGCCTGTCGATATCCGTGGGCCCGCTGCGCCCGAAGACGTCGGCATTGCCCCAGGTGTAATCGGCGTTCTTGACCATGACAACTTCGGAATCGGGCACGTAGGACTCGAAAACGAAGGGACCCGTGCCGACGATGCCGGAGAAGCCCCAATCAGCGCCCAAGGCTTCCACCGCGGTCGGCGAAACCGGACCCAGCTGCGGGTGCGACACGCCATCAAGGAAGGCGGCATTCGGCGACGAGAAGCGCACGGCGATGCTATAGTCGCCCAGCACCTCGGATTCGGCGTAAGGACCGATGAAGCTGAACGCCATCTGCGACTTGGTATCGGGATCGACGATGCGGTCGAAAGTATACTTGACGGCCTCCGCGTTGAAGGGCGTACCATCGTGGAAGGTGACATCGTCGCGCAGCTCGAAGATGTATTCGGTGGCGTCATCGCTGACGGACCAACTGGTCGCCAGCCCGGGATGATAGGCGCCCAGCGGCTGCTGCTTGACCAGCGTATCGAATACGTGGCCCACGATAATCTCCACGCTGGAGAAGGTGGTGGCGGTGTTATCGAGCGTATCAACCCCGCTGCTGATGCCGAATGTCAGCGTGACCTCGTCCTGCGCCGAAAGCGGCGCGACGACAAACGCCACGAGCAACAACACGGCAATTACGAATGTTGAAAAACGATTCAGGTGTTTCACGATAAACTCCTTTATACGAAACAGTATAGATTTTGGGGGCGGGGCCGCGGCAGAAAGGCTACCGTGGCGAGGCGGATATTTGCCAACAGCCTGAGGATAAAGCTAGAATCAGCGGGAACTCGAACTACTAGCAATAAAGAATTTCAGCAGAGTGAGTATAGAATTTAACCGCTGTACTGTCAAGAAATCCCGCATTGAGGCGGCCGCACATGAGTAACCTCCACCACATGATGCGCTGGCGCGGCATCCCGCTCGGGGTCAGCTCGGCTTGGGGCGCGACGGAACTGCTGCTGGGCGAAGTCGGCGGCGGCGGACCGGGCGCGCTCATCACCGCGGGCATCCACGGTGACGAAGGACCCTGGGGCGGCTGGGCGATTCAGAAGCTGCTGCAGCGGCTGGACGCGAACGACCTGCAGGGCTTCATCTGCGTTGTGCCGCTGGCCAATCCGCTGGCCATGCAAGCCGACAAACGCAATGCGCCCGTCGATCAGCTCGATCTCAACCGCGCCTTCCCCGGTGATCCCAACGGCTCCTACACCGAGCGACTGGCGCATATCCTGGCGGGCGAAGCGCTTGAAGGCATCGACTACGTCATCGATTTGCACGGCGGCGGCAGTTGGTGCGTCAACGCCTTCGTCTTCGAGATGGCCGGCGGCCGCGAACTGTCGCTTTGCTTTCCGGCGCCCTTCATCATGAAAGCGCCTGATCGCGCCAGCAGCTTGACCGGATACGCGCGCTCGCTGGGAAAGACGGTCACTGCTGTTGAGATGGGCGGCCGCAGCCAGTTTGAGGAAGCTTGGGCGGACAAGATCGCTGACGGCTTGCTGCGCGCCCTATGCCATGTGGGAGTCGTCGCTGCGGAGCGCGCGCTTCCGTCTGTCGAGCCGCCGCTGCCGGTAAGGGACAGCACGGTCCTGCGGCCGAGCCGGGGCGGTATCTTCGTCCCGGCTGCCACTTCCGAGCAAATCGGTACGATTGTCGCCGGTGGTACGCTGCTAGGCCAGATGCTGCATCCGGCGACCTACGCTCGGTTGGAAGACTTCCGCGCGCCCTACGAGCAGACGGCTTTGCTGCTGCTGCGTCCTTTCATGGCGCAATTGGAAGCCGGCGCGATGACTTACGTCCTGGCGCGGCCCGCCGGCAACTAGATACAAGGAGGGCGCTCATGCCCGATAAATTACGAGTTGGCGTGGTTGGCGCCGGGCGCTGGTCCAAGAGCGCGCATCTGCCCGGATTCGCCCGCTCGCCCCATTGCGATGTGGTGGCGATTTGCGACCTTGACGAAGACATGGCGCGTGATGCCGCGGCGCGATTTGACATCGAGACCGTCTACACTGACTACGAGAAGCTGCTGGCCCGCGAAGATATCGATGTCATAGACGTCTGCACCCGCGGCGGCATCGGCGATAAGAACAACCACGAACCCCTGGCCTTCGCGGCGGTGCAGGCCGGCAAACACTGCCTCTGTGAGAAGCCGGTCGCGCATGATTATCGCGATACCTGGCGCGCCCACGAAATCGCGCAGAGCAAGGGGCTGAAGACCAAAGTCGGCTTGACCTTCCGCTATGCCCCCTCAATGCAATATATGCGCGACCTGATCGCCGACGGCTTCGTGGGCGAGCCATTCATCTTCAACGGCTACGAGCAGAACTCGCAATTCATCAGCCCGACCGAGCCGGTCACCAAAGTCGATCTCATCCCTGAGACCGAGCAGGAGGAGATCAAGGTCTCGTCCATCGAGGGCTACGGCGCGCCCATCATCGACATCAGCTTGTGGTTCATGGACAGCCCGCTGAAGGCGCTGGTCGGATTGCTGTACAACTTCGTGCCCTATCGCACTATGCCCGGCGGCGGGCGTATCCGCACCAATATCGACGACGGCGATGTCTACATCGGCGAATACAGCCGCGGCGGCTTCTGCACCATCCAGTCCAGCTACGTCACGGTCAACAGCTATCCCGGGCTGGAGGCGCGCATGTACGGCTCGGGGGGCGCGCTGCTCTGCCGCCTGGGCGCGGAACTGGAGACGCAAGAGGCGCTGCGCCAATCAACCAGCCCGGATGCCCACGAAGTCGAATACGTGGAGGCGGTCATACCAGAATCGTACTATCCGCCCGGGTACAGGCCGGGCGAGCCTTGGCCGGCTATGTTCTACGCCAATCTGGTGCACAACTTCATGCAAGAAATCGTGGACGGCGGGGACGAGAATCAAGGCAATTTCGCCCAGAGCGCGCAGGTGCAGGAGATCATCAACGCGGTCGAGATCTCGCATCGGCAGCGCCGCTGGGTAGACTTGCCTTTGGAGTCGGCCTAGCACGCAAAAGGGCGACGCAGCGCGTCGCCCTCATTTCATGTGAACTGGCGCGGAAGGCGCCGCAGCGCCACCCGCTTCTCGATGGACCGACTACATGTCGTCGTCGTCTTCTTCCATTTCGTCGTCCATCATGTCGTCATCCATCATCATCATATCGCCCATCATCATGTCGTCCATCATGACGCCGTGGTGGGCTGCCAAGGCTGAAGGATCGCCGTCCTCCGCCAGCGCTTCCAGGCCGTGGCCGTAATCAGCTTGGCCCGAGGTGAAGAGGATGCCCATCTTCATCATCATCTCGTCATCCATCATCATGTCGTCATCATCGGCCATGTCGTCATCCATCATGTCGTCGTCTTTGGCCATTTCGTCGTCCATCATGTCGTCGTCTTTGGACATGTCGTCATCCATCATGTCGTCGTCATCATCGGCCATGTCGTCGTCCATCATGTCGTCATCCATCATCATGTCATCATCCATCATCATCATGTCGCCGGAATGGACGATCCAGAAGACGGGCGTGATGGGCGAGGGGTACATGGACATGTCGGAGACGTTGTCGATACGCACAGTAAATTCACCCATGTCGCCGGCGGTCAGCGTAACTACAACCAGCTCATCGGCGGTGGGATAGCTCAAGCTGTCGCCAAGGTCGCTGGCGAGTCGAACCATGCCATCGCCGTCGGGACCACTGTTGGGCGCGGCTTGACGTGGCGCCTGGTACATGCCGTCGCCAATCGGCTCATTGCGTTCGCTGCCGAGATCCCAGTAGTAGACCTGGTCGGTGACATCGCCGCTGACCGGCGCGCCCATGTCATAAAGAGCGATGCCGTATTCATTAGGCGCCAGGAAGCCATCGTTGGATTGGGCGAGCATGGAGGCGAAGCTCAGGTAATCGCCTTCATGCGCGTGGATGACAAATTCGTAAGCGCCGCCGGGCAGCGCGATTCCCGCTCCGTCCCCGCCCACTGGCACAGCCGCCACTCCGGCGTTTGTCTCGTGGTGGTCCGCGAAGACGGCGCCGCTACACATCAGCAGCAGCAGACTGATAACAAAAAGTGATTTACGCATGAGATTTCTCCTATTGCTTGACTAGAAAAGGGCTTCCTGCACATTCAGGCTACGCAAGATATGCTACAAGTATAGTATACTAAGATTACAGAGTCATAACAACATCGCGGGAAAGTCCCTCTTCCTCAAGCCGCTTGACCAGCATCGCGTAAGCCCCGTCCCACTGTTCCATCATCAGCCAACGCCGTCCCAGCCGCTCGGCCGCCACCGCAGTCGTGCCGCTGCCGCAAAAGGGATCCAGCACGATATCGCCTGGGTTGCTGGAAGCGCTGATGATGCGCTCGTAAAGCGCCAGCGGCTTCTGCGTGGGGTAGCCCGTGGCTTCCGCCTGGTTGCCGCGCAGCGCCGGAATGTCCCAGACATCGCGCATCGCCACGCGACGAAAATAACCCTGCGCATCCTGCTCGATCTCGATATTGGCGAAACCGTATTTATGCCTGAGATAGGACTTTTCCCGCTGGAGATGGAAGGTGTAGGCCTGCGACTTGCTGTAGAAGAGGATGGTATCGTGCTTGCGGCTGAACCAGCGCTTGCTGACGCCGCCGGTCTTGTAGAGCCAGACGATTTCGTTGCGGCAATTGTCGGCGCCGAATAGGGCGTCCAGCAGCAGCTTGACATAAGCCTGCGCGGCGCCGTCGATATGCAGGTACAAGCTGCCGTCGGCGCGCAGTACGCGGCGCATTTCCAGCAAGCGGATGCCCAGCCAGCAGAGATAGGCGCTCATGCTTTGGCTGTGCGCAATGCGAGCCGTCTCGATCACCGCCCAGAGCGCGGCTGCCTCGGCGCGGATTGACTCTATCCAGTCCGGCTGGACGTCAGCATCCCAGGACCACTTGTCGCGGAAACCGGCGTCGGCGGCAGCGCTGTAGAAGTCGCGGTTCTTGTTGAAGGGCGGGTCGGTCGCGATCAGGTGGATGGAGGCGTCGGGCAGCTGCTGCAGGAAGGTCAGGTTGTCGCCTTGGTAGAGTGTGCGATTGTACTCGGTCATGGGCGCCAGAGCGTCACCTCGATGCAGCATTCGCCATCGCCAAGTTTATATTGGCAGAATATGCAAGCAACAGCAAACGGATGTCTGCTGATGCCGGCCGCAATCTTGATATTCAGCCTCTTTTTTATCAAACCGGAATTTGCGGTAGCCGAAGGCGTTTGATATTTTGTGAGCGCGGTAGCCATTCTCGTTGCCGCCGAGCGGCTGTGCGAGCGCGTCACAATCGCAAACGTTCGTTCAGACACCTAGTCCAAAACCTTCTGATACACGTTGCTCAGATTGTCGTTGATCACGTAGGCCAGCCCACGCGCTGTCAGTTTGGAGTCCTCGGTCAAGACTCTCGCCTGATAGCTCCAGCCCTCGGGCAGGTCAAGCCGCTCGCCCAGGGTTTCAAGATCGTCGATGGTCAAGCGTGGGTCAACGATGTGTGAGTAGGACTGCATGCGATACACATCGCCTTGCGGCGAGGTCAATTCATACACCATGCTGCCGGACGAGTAGGTAAAGGTAGTGCTGCGTCGCACTCCGGTCTCGATGTAGAACGCGCTGCCGACGGTTCCTTCCCAGTGCTCGGTATCGATTGTCGCTCGCTGCGTCATTTCGATCCCGCCAAAATCAGCGGTCTTGCCGGCGGCCGATTCACCTTCTCGCGCAATTTTGTTGATTACCCAATAACGCGGACCGTTGAGCTTCATCCCCACGGCGCCTAAGGATTCGGCCATCGCATCGGCGTCGAGTTCAGCCCACAACTCGGCCGGGCAAGCATTTAAGCCGAGCGTGTTGTAGACCTCGACATTGAGTGTGAGCCGGGTTCTGAAGACGGGAATGACTTCGCAGTAACGGTAATTGCGGAAGTCGGCCGGCGGCGCCAGGAATTGTGATTGTGTGATTTCCGGGACCATGTTGGTCGCGGGGCTGTCCGACGCCGATTCAGCGTCTCCGGGGCAGCTGCGCGCTTGATTGTCCAATGCGCTGACTTCCTCCGCGCACGCAAATGTCAGCACAAATTGAACTGTTAAGGATTGATCAGTGGCGCCGGCGTTGGCATCCGCGTTCATCGATCCGTAGCGAGTCACCTGATACGTGACCGGATCTTCGTCCAGCAAGGGTGTGCGGATATTAAATCCTTGACCCTCCTCGATACCGCCGACCTTCATGGATATGCCGTCGTCAAGCAACGCGCCTTTGACCCACATGCAGCTTTCGTATTCTTCCTGCGCACCCAGTTCGCAGTTCAGATACCCTTCGCCGCCGAGAATCCAGGCATGTTTCACCCACCATGCGCCCCTGCCATCAGCTTCCGTCAGTTCTGCTCCGCTTCCATTCAGGTAGACTGCGTTGGGATGAAAACAGGCGGTGTCGCCTGAGGGCGTTTCGGCGCACTCCCCGGGGCCAACCTGCGCTGGGGATAGAATCCGTCCCATCACCCGAGATTGAGCGTAAACGGTGGCAGTTCTGGTGGTGGCGTCAATGTGCATGTCGTTGATGATGTTGGCCGGCACGGGCATACCCTCAAGTTGCATTTCCGCCACCCAATAGCCATCGTGCAGCTCGAGCAGCGCAACATGAGACCTTGCTGAATCAGTTGCCTCCTGCGCCGAGACTGCGCCCGATGCCAGCGCCAAGAGAATAACCAGCATGAGTAGATTCAGTGTTTTGCGCACTTGTTGCTTCTCCTTTACCTTGTTCAGTGGGACATGTATGTTATTATACTGAGATAAGAAACATATGTATTTTATTATCTGGCATGGTATGGCATCGTAACCGGGCTGTCAAGCGACTCTGAACAAGAGGAACAAAAGCGGAAAAATGTACCATATCAAGAATGATCAACGCTCAATCCGTTCCAGCGAAATGCTCTACGACGGCTTGACGAAATTGATGCGCGAGATGCCCTTCGACTCAATCAGAGTCAAAGACCTGGTAGCGGCGGCACAGGTCGGGCGCACCACCTTTTATCGTAATTTCGATGAAATTGTGGATGTGCTGCGATTGCGCTGCGACCGGGTTTTTGAAGGTCTGCTGGAGTATCTTATCGAGTATGTGGCGTCATACAGCGGCGAATCGCGCGCCTACCTGATCAAGCCATTACTGCGCTACTTCTATTTGCATTCGGAAATCATCGAGTTGCTGATGCTTGCCAAGCGGCTGGATATTTTTCAGGCGTCATTCCACCGAGCTCTGGAACCCCTCAATATACAGAGCGCGGCACATCTTGATGTTGACCCGGAATTCTTGAGTTATGGCATAAGCCTGCGCATCGGCGTCGCGACCAATATTCTGCTTCACTGGATCGAAACAGGGAAGAAACATCCCCCCGATGAATTGGCTGACAAATTGGTCGCAATGATGGAAAACCCGGTAACGCTCAAGCATTTGCTGGGTGTCAGCGTCTGACCGCTTTTTGTGTCACGGCGTCCAAATCGTGGCTTCAATGAAGCGCTCGCCATCGCCATCGGGCCGGTCGTTGAAGTAGTAGGCGGCCACGACCGCGCCATCATCGCTCGCGGCAGCCCGCGCGTAACCCATATCGCCGTTGGCGCCGCCCGAGCGCAGCACAACTTCGCCGCTCCAACTTTCGCCGGCGTCAGCGCTGAGGCGCGCGCAGATGCTGTAGGGCCGGTCGCGATTGCCATAGATGAGGGCGAGCCGGCTATCCGGCAGTTGCAGCAAGCTGGGCGGATTGCCGCTGTGGCCCGGCGCGGAAAATGTCGCCGGCGTATTGAGATAATGCCAACTGCGCCCGCCATCGTCGGAGGCGTAGAGGTCGATCCAGCTAAGACGCGTGGCGCCTTCGCGGCAGCGGCGCGCGCACAAAATCCGCCCCGAGGGCAGCTGCAGCCCGGCCGGCATGATGGCGAAGTCGCCCTTGCCCGTCGGCTCTTCGCCGACATGACCGAGCAGCTCGAAGGATCGCCCGCCGTCCTCCGTGCCCACGCAGATGACCTTGCCCTCAGCGCCGTCGGCTTTGTTGGCGGTCAAGAAAAACAGGGCGGACCGCGAGCCTTGAATCAGATAATCCGTGCGCGCGGCGATGCCGGTCTGCCCGAACATCGGCAGGCGGTAAGGACCAGACCAACTGCGGCAGCGGTCGTAGGACACATAGAAAAACGAGACCGCTCCGCGCCCGATGCCCGTTCGCGCCGCCATCAGCGCAAAATTCGGCTGAGCGAAGTCGAGCGCCTGAGACGGCATCTCGGCGCTATCGGCGTTCACCAGCTCAGCCAGGCGCAGGCCGGGCCCCATGTGCTCATCAGCCGACAAGCCCCGCTCGCCCGGGCGCGCCCCTTTGAAGTCTTCGATATGCCAGCTGGCGCCGCCATCCAGGCTGCGCGCTTGCATATTGACGAAGGGACGGCCCTTGTCGATGGCGTGCCCGCGCTCGACCGTCTTATGCGCGCCGACCGTGAAGCCGACCACGATCTCAGCGCCCCAGCGCCAGATGCCATAGTTGGCGGGCCAGCCGGCGAATCGTCCCGGCTCACGATAAATCGTAACTTGCTGCAAGGTTCAGCCTTTCAGACGGCACATCATCTGGCGGATTTCGCCCAGGTGATAGGCGCTGTGCGCGATCATGCCCAGCAGGGATGACAATTCCGTGAAGCCCGACCACTCATCCGCCCCGTCCAGGTGGCCCATGATACGCTGGTAGGTCGCGCGCAAATCGGCGATCATGACCGCCCATTCGGCCTCGTTGACGCTGCTGACCTCGTTCCAGATTTGCTCCCAATTCACGTAGGACAAGTCGCGGCTGAACATGCGGTCTTCCAGCACAGCCAGGTAGTATGCCGTATGCGCAACGTGAGCGGCGATGGTGGCGCAGTCGCCCATGGGCTGGGAGGCGTCCTCGGCCGAGATCTCCGCCAGCGTCTCAAAGAAGGACGTGCCCTTGTCGAGGTAAGCGCCGTGTACGCTTTCGAAGGTCTCGCTGAGCAAGAAGCGGAAGCCGGTAGCGACTTCGCTGATGTCGATTTGCTTGGGCATGGTCTGTTCCTTTACTTCTTGCTGCCGCGAACGGAAGGTTCGCGACAGAGTTTCCGGCGCAGAATGTCCAGCGGCCCGCCGTCGGCGAGCATGGAATCGGGCAAGCCGAGGACTTCGCCGTAGAAGCGGCGGTCGAGGGTCTTGCGGTTCTCGTCGATGTCGAGTTCGTGCAGCGGCTTGAGCGGGAGCTGGCAGGTGTCGTCGAAGATTTTGGCGGCTCGGGCGAGTTGGCTGTCGGAGAGGGCGGTGACGTCGAGGATGGGGAGGGTGGCTAATGTCGTCTTTGTAAGTATCCCTCTTCCGGGGTGCTGTTTGGAAGAATGCCACCAAAACATAAGCAAGGCAAGCAAGGTGTTTCCCCACAACACGAGTGCTTTCTCGTGTTCGGCATTTGGAAGCTTTATAGAAATCCACGCCCGACCACCGATGGTTTTAACTTCTGTGAATTGCATGGCAGTTGATTGACCGTTGAAGCCGAAATCCAGATTGGAATGACAATGCGATGCGGTTTCGAAAACTTTCGCGGCTTTTTCATCGATCAGGGATTGCGCTTCTGCTGAGTCGACCCGGCGCGGGATCCCCTCACGATCTGCCTCAAATTCTAAGGTACGTTCACGGCGGTTGTTATGCGCCCACAATACAGGATAGATAGGCACACCATCGGGGCGCAACGACCGTAGTTCGAAAGGTCCCTGAATTGAGCCGTCGGGATTAGTGCCATTAATGTCTCGATGAACAGGCCCTATGTCTCCAATTTGACCGACGGCGGTCATAGCGATCGCTACTGGTTTAGTTTGCCTAGGCAACCAAACTTGACGATTTGCTGATAGATGATAAGCGCTCTGGGCCAGAGAAAAATCAACAATCCGTGCCAGCTTCCACCCACCTGACTTCGGTAAAGGCGCGTCAATCGCTTGGCCGACTAATTCTTGACCGAGTGTAATATGCGTTCCGCCGACAGGACTGTCTTCTATGCGTCTGATCGCCTCGTCTTGCATTAGCTCTCTAATGCGCTTGGCGATCATCACGCTGAATGCGGGATTATTTGGAGAATGCTCGAGTACGACAAAAGTCGCCCGAGTTTGTCTTTGTCCATTGCGCTTGCCTATTACCAAACATTCACCCATGCTTGTATCAGCGGAGAAAGAAATCGCCTTATTGTTTCTACCTGCAATTGTAATTAGGATCAGATTCTCATAGGACTCCGCTAACCGCACACGGCACTTTTCCCATGCCGCTCCAGTCATGAGCGACAGTGGCATCACTAGCGCGAGCATCCCATCCCTTGCCAGCTTTTTATCTGCCAGCGCCAGGAAAATCGTAGCTTCTCCGGCGTTGCCATGAGCGACCGATCCTCTTGTTAGTTTTTTCGTTTCATTTGCCATCGCCTTCTGCTCTTCGGCGCTGGAGCCAAAAGCGGCGAACATAGGATTTGGCACATTTTCATGTCGGCCTTCATGATTGGTTGCCCGCGTGAAAGGCGGATTCATAATCACCAAATCAAAAGAAACATGAGGAGCGTATCGCCAAGCCTCTCTTTCCTCTTCGCCTAAGCCTTCGGCCGCTTTTGCCGTGATTTTCGAGCCTTTGAGCAGCGCCAAATCACGCAGCAAGTCAATTGCGCCGAGGGCGACTGTACCATCTTCCTGCCTGCCGTAGCGCAATGTGAAAATGCGCCCACCTTGATATTGCACAGTAGGGTGCGCGCCAGAAAGCATTGAAGCGGTCAAGTGCGCCGCGGCCGGCAAAATGTCGCAACCCAAGATCGCGTTTTCGATCATATCGGCATGGATGGCGGCCGCGTTTCCGCCATATAATTCATGCAGTTGGCTTACACGTTGATAAGCGGCGGTTAGCAGCGTACCTGTTCCGCAAGCGAAGTCGGCGACGCGCAGACTCTTGACCGCTTCGGGGTTCGACCAATCGTCACAGCTGAGTAAACAGTCTTCGGTGACTGCCAAACTGGCCAGAAGCGCGGCAGAAGCGGGCTTGGTATAAAAGGCAGCAAGAAATTTTCGGTCGGCAATGAGTTTTTGGAAGACGGCGCCGGTCAAATCATGCGAGCGCATTAGATTATTTTCAAGTAGCGCTTCTGCAGTGAGAGACAGGCGGCCAATCAGCTCCTTGCCTGATTGAGTTGGAAATATTGATAGCAACCGTGTGGCAATATCGAAAATCGACCAGTAATTGACTTTCAATATCTTCCGCCATTCAGCGGTAATTTCAGATTTTCGTAATCCGTAGGGTCCGTTCCTTAATTCCTCCAGAGAGTGAATGTGTTCCAATTCACCCGGTCCACCAGCCAGCGCTTCGTGAAACATAAACGCGTTGGCCATAACGGCTGCCGCCATTCTCCTGGTCTGCGGACTATCTTGCTGATGCAATTCTTCTGAGATTCTACGGATTACCCCAGGGTGCCCATTAGCAATATCGTCGAGCAAGCCGGCCGCCTCGCTGACACCAATTTCCAGAATGTTCGCTGCTTCGTCAATGAGCAGCGGTGGCAATGTCGCTGTCTGTATCAGTAGAGAAAGGTCGTGAATTCCTCCCCTTAGCCAGCCGCTTTGCGGATGACGAATATGATTCGTAGCGCTTCTGCCAGTATGGAATACGAAGTCTAGATCATTTGAAGTCTCTATTGCCTTCTTCAGAGTTTGTCCCTGCGCGTCGCGGAAGCGAGTTGGTAGGCGGACGGCAATGGAAGAAAGTATAGGACGACCGCTTCCACGCAGTTTTTCATCCAGCCGGGCAATCGCTTCTGCCTCCACGTTCGCCGCTGGCAGCACTTCCGTTTCGATAACGACAGGCGCGGTGCATGGTTCTGTAACCAAAATGTCGGGGCGGAGTCCGCCGGACTCGGCAAGCAACCCCGTCGTTTCCGAACGGACGACATTCGTTCCCCGCCACGCCCAGCGAGTCCCGCGCAGCAGTTCAGCAATCGCGTCATTTATCGTATGTTCCGTCGTCGCCATATTTGTACGCCCTGGAACGTCGAACAGAGTAGTCTGAACCTATTGTACAAAGTGGAAGCGCTTGCAAACAGTGATAGCCTATCTATTATAATCTTGATGCTCAGGCAAGACTCTGTTCACACTTTCCGCATAGGCTAAAGTGGAGAACAAAATGGAAAGGGTAGTCTATCATGATCGAGAAAGTCAAGAAGAGCGATGCCGAATGGCGCCGCGAACTCAGCCCGGAGCAGTACGCCGTCTTGCGCCAGCAAGCCACCGAACGCCCCTTCACTGGCAAATACGTCAATTCCAAAGCCGCCGGCATGTACAGCTGCGCGGCCTGCGGGCAAGAGCTGTTCTCATCGGCGACCAAGTACAATTCCTTCAGCGGCTGGCCCAGCTTCTGGGATGTGGTCGACGAAGGCAATGTCGCCCTGCGCGAGGACAATAGCCACGGCATGCGCCGCGTGGAAGCGATCTGCAACCGCTGCGATTCGCACCTGGGCCACGTCTTCGATGACGGCCCGCGCGACAAGACCGGCCTGCGCTACTGCATCAATTCCTGCGCGCTCGAGCTCAAGGAAGACGCCTCGTAAGTTTGTAGGGGCGACTCTGTGAGTCGCCCGAAACGGAATCGTTAGTAGGCGAGGCAGGTAAAGCGTGAACCCCAAAGACGAACGCCGCGAACGCTACAAGGTCTCGCGGCGAATCCCCACGCGTTGGCGCGACAACGATGTCTACCACCACATCAACAACGTCATCTACTACGAATTCTTCGACACCGTCATCAACGGCTATCTGATGGAAGCCGGCGGGCTCGATTTCAGCGGCGGCGATTCCGTCGGTTTCGCCGTCGAGACTCACTGCCAATTCCTCAAGCCGATCCAATTCCCCGAAGAAGTCGACGCCTGCCTGCGCGTGGGGGTGCTGGGCAATTCCAGCGTGCGCTATGAGATCGGCATCTTCAAAGCGGGCGATGAGGAACCGGCGGCGGTCGGCTACTTCGTGCATGTCTTCGTCGACCGCCTGACGCGCCAGCCTGTGCGCATCAGCGGGCGGATGAGGGAAGCGATGGAAGCGCTTCAGCGCTAGCGCAAGCCCAGATAGCCCTTGATCGTCTCTTCATCTTCCAGGCATTCCGCCGCCGTGCCCTGGAACGCCAGCGTCCCCTCGCGCAGCACATACGCGTGGTCGCAGAATTGCAAGATGCGCCGCGCATTCTGCTCCACAACGATCAGCGTAATGCCCTGCTGGCTCAGCGCCTGCAAGACGCGGAACACCTCAGTAGCAACGACGGGGGCCAGCCCGGCGCTGGGCTCGTCCAGCAGCATGATCGTCGGCCGGCTCAGCCAGGCGATGGCGATGGCCAGCATCTGATGTTCGCCGCCGCTGAGCAATCCGGCGCGCTGCGTTTGACGGCGCCCCAGAATGGGGAAAAGCGCCAGCAGCTCGTCCAGGGCGGCCGCGCGCTCCTCGCGGGGCAAGCTGCGGCTGCCCAGCTGCAAGTTGTCCAGCACGGTCAGTTCGTCGAAGATATTCTCGCGTTGCGGCACGTAAGCCAGGCCCAGGCTGGATATCGCTTCCGTGGGCATGCCGATCAGTTCGATTTCGTCCAGTTTGCCGTAACCGGCGGTGAGATGGTCAACGGTGATCATTCCTAGCGCCTCACCGCAATCCGCCGAAGTCCTTGCGCAAGTTCGATAGTTCCAGCAGGGGCATCAGACTCTCTCCATCATGCAGGCCGCCGGCGCAAGGCTGACGAGCTCACCAGGGCAGGCCGCAAAGATCCAGGGCCGCGCATTGCGGCAAGGCTTTCATGGCTGGCCTCACCATGATTTCGCTGCGCGGGAAGAGAATCTTCTCGCCATCGCGCAGCGCAAATGTATCCCCGACAAAATTAGTGAAGCCGAAGCGCTTATAGTAGTTCAGCATTCGCGGCCCGCAAAACAGCAGCGAGATATCAACGCGCATGTCGTTTTGCAGAAATTCGGTCGCCCGCCGCACCCCGGCCCCGGCGTAACCTTTTCGCCTCTCGGATGGGTGAGTCATGACGCCGCCGATCCCGCCGATCAGGATCTCATCGCCGTCGCATAAGCAAATACGGGTCAAGACGCCGACATGCGACACAAGCTGCAGATCAGAATCCCGTATCAAGATATGCCATCGCGGCGGCGCCCACCTTTGTGGCGCGGTTGCTGCTTTCGCGTCCGGCTTCGGGGGATATACCGCTGCGTCCAAGGCCGTCAGCGCCCGCGAAGCTTCGTCGCTTAGTTGCGATGCTTCAACTATTTCCAGGCGCATGGCCTTAGGACCGCTCGGCTTTCGGATGCAGCATCGTCCGCGCCACCTCGTGCGCATTGGTCGTCAGCGGGCAGCGTTGCCTGACTATTGCATTCGCGCTTAGTCGGAATCTTCCAAAGCCACAGTGCCAGCATCGGCTAGCACAAAGGCAATGGAAATTACTTCCTCGCTGCTGTCATCAGCGATGGCGCTGAAGAACTGCCATAGCAGCCCGCGTTGTGGTTCGGGTACGGACCAACCTACAGTCACCGCGTCTAATTGCGAGATTCGCGCTGCGGTCAATTCCACCAGCATGGCTTCGCCGCTGCTGCCGCGGCCGGCGATGAAGAGAGATTTGTCAGTCGCTCTTTGCCAGTCGCCAAAGGCATCAAAGTGGTTGAACTCCACTTTGTGAATCCGCGGTCTGTCGCCATTCTGTACGAATGACAAGCGGTTGAGCACAGTCGGGGAGATATCATAGTTGCCCTCTATCTGGCCGAAGGGCGCCTGGCCGGGGTTCGGGTTGCTGTTGCCGCTGCCACTATCGGTATACAGCCAGTAATGTCCCCAAGGGCCGGGCCAATCCCCGCCACCGTTCATTTCGTAACTGACCGTCACCAAAAAGCGCATCAACTTGCCGTTGCCTTCCGTGAGGGAATCGAGGATTGTGCCGCCGCCATCTTCTATGGGAGCGTCCTGGGCATCCTCGCTGCTGTCTCCCGGCATGTTTTCGGCATCCATGCCGTCAATCTCAAAGCAGATAAGCGTACCGGCCGTCCCGAGTATGGCATTTATCTCAGTCACGGCGAACTCGACGCCGCGCAGAAAGTCTTGGCTGTAGCTGTCTTGACTGTTGGGCAGGGACAAAGCGATGCCGGCCAAACAGTTGCTCGCCTCGTCTTGTGCACTCACCCCCAGCGGAACTGCCATAATAATGATAAGAAGTATTGTCAAAACCTTGAGATTCATCTTTGATGCCTTTCAGGTAGTTTCACCTTTACTGGACTATGCGAAATTCTAACAGAAAATAGACGTCGCAACAAAGACGTTGGCAGAGGGACGCTCCCTCGAGTTTGTTTCAACTGGGGGAGAGATAGGCTTTCAGCGCCGGAATGACCTGCTCGCCGATGAGTCGAATGCCTGTCGCCGCTTCGCTGACCCCGTGCGGCGTGCCCAGCTCGATGCGCTGCGCGCCGGCGTCGTAGAGACGCGCGCACTGCTCGATGATGTCGCGGGCATCCCCGGCGAAGATGAAGCGGTCGAGGATGTCGTCGGGGATGAGCCGAGCCGCGGCGTCGCTGTCGCCCGCGTTGACCTGCTCCTGCACCCGCGCCATTAACCCGGGGTCGATTTCCAGCGTGGCGTCCAACCTGGAGACAATCGGCAGGTAAAGCGAGACCGCTTTCCGCGCCATCCAACGCGCGGCCTCGCGATCCTCGTCAACGACCGAGACCGCGCCGATGACGATATTGACGCTGCCGCGCCGACGCTCGACCCGCGCTTCGCCCACCGCAATATAGTCAGCCATGAGCGGAATCACAGCCGGATTGGCCGAGCCGCCGATCTTGACTTCATCGGCCAATTCGCCGGCCAGCGCCCCCAGCTTTTCGCCCCAGGTGCCGATCTGCAAAGGAATCGGCGCATCCGGCAGGGGATAAGGCGCGCGAACGTGCTCGGCGATCTGATAGACGGCGCCGGCATATCCGGCTGACTCGCCTGCCAGCAGCGCCCGGATGATCTCGGCCGCTTCTCGAATGGCGCCGATGGGCGGGTTTAGCTCGCGTATGCCGTGCTCAGCCAGCCAGCCGCCGCGCACCAGCCCGATGTACACGCCGCCCGCCGCCAGATCAGCCAGCAGCGCGGTTTGCGCAGCGATGTCCAGCGGGTGCATGCGCGAGGGCGCTATGCCCGAAGGACCGATGCGCGCCCGCTTGATATGCGGCGCCATCAGCAGCAGCGGTCCGTAGCTGGGATGGTAGGGCGCATCGCAATAGACTGTCACGGCGTCGAAGGCGTATTGGTCAACCAGCTTCGCCAAGGCGATATACTCGCCCGCGCGCTTGTCCGTCTGAAAAGCGATGCTCAATTCGCGATTTGTCATACAGTCCTTACTTTGGCTATTATACTATTGGCGGTCTGACTGCGACTGGTCCTTATGCCGCAGTCAATTAAGTTTATATTAGGGTGACGTCGCTGCGCGTCTGATTGGCGCTGGTGCGGGCAGTTGAAAAAGCGAGTGGTAAATTTCGCCGACATGTCGATTTCACTTAATCTCTGCGCCCGCTGTGTCAATCTCTTAATGAACATGCCGATTCCCATCTGCAACCTTGTCGAAAATTGTAGGGGCGACTTATCAAGTCGCCCGCAATAGTACAACGGGCGGCCAGGTTGGTCGCCCCTACAAATTCTCACTAGTAAGAGTCCGTTAATTTGTGCGAGCCATATCGTGACTTGCTCCCAGAAAAAGTTGAAGCGGCGCGACAATTATGCTACTGTTAAGAGTGTTAAACGTGGTTTAACAGGATTCGGAATACAATGAGCAAAGCGAAACAGCCATCCATGGACGAGATGAAAGCGGAACGCAAGCGACTGGCGACGGCGCGGGGATTGCTGACCCGCGAACGCAACAAGCTGGCGCGCGAACGCGAGCAACTGGCGGCGCTCACTGCCGAGCTGGAGGAGCGCAGTTCCAGACTGGCGGACGGACGCCAGCAGGTGCAAGACGCGCGGGTGGAGTTGCAAGAGAGCAAGGCGGAGCTGACGAATCTGCAAGATGAGCTATCGGCCGCGCAGGCGGAATTGGCCGATGCGCGCTCCGAGTTGATGGCGCTAGCAGAGCGTGTGGCCGAGGCGGAAGTCAAACAGAAGCGAAGCGAGGCGGAGGTACTGCTGGCGAAGGCCGCGGCGAAAGCTTTGAAGAAGAAAGCGTCAAAGATGGCGCCCAAGGCAGTTAAGAAACTCGCCGCCAAGAAAGCCAAAAAGCTCGCTCACAAGCTGGCGATGAAGAAACTCGCCAAAGCGCAGGCGAAAATCAAAAAGCTGGAGCGCGCCTTGAGCGCGGCGCAGGCTCTGGTTGAGCCCAAAGAGTGAGCTGCTTATAATATTTCAGCCAAAGATGCTCAGCGGCATGTGGAAGGCCACCACCCAATTGGGCGCGTCCACGATCTCAGCGATCTTCAAGTCGCCCGCCGTGCTGCAGATGCAGTAGGCCTGGCTCTCGCTTAAGCTGTGATTGGCCACCAGCCACTCGATCATATAACGCACGGCGTTCTTGCTATTCTCCATCAAGTCGGGCCCGTGCGCTGTGGTGATGTGGTAGCCGGCGCTGTCGACTTTTGTCATCGGGCTGGGCCGCTGGATCTGCAGCTCGCGGATATTCAAGTCCTGCCGCAGGTTGAAGCGCATGGTGACGGTCATGGGCGACTCGATGCCCGTGCCGCTGACCTCGCCCTGGCCCTGCGCGCTGTGGCAATCGCCGGTGGAGAATAGCGCGCCTTCCGCCAGCACCGGCAGCCAGAATGTGCAGCCGACAACCAGATCGCGCGTATCGACATTGCCGCCGTTGATGCGCGGCGGTATGGTCGTCAGCCGACCCGCTTCCGCCGGCGCCACGCCCACGCAGCCCGGGAATGGCTCGTAGGGCAAGCTGATGCCGCCGACGCCGAAATCGCAGCTGTCTCCCTCCAGTTCCCAGTGATGGATATAGGCGTAATCAAAGTCTTCCTGCAGCAAGCCGAAGCCGGGGATATGCCCGGTCCAGCCCCAGCCCTTGTGGCGCATATCGAGGATCTCCACCTCAAGCGCGTCGCCGACTGCGGCGCCCTTGACATAGATGGAGCCAGTCAAGGCGTGAACCAGGGCAAAGTCCAGATTGGCCAGGTCATCGGCGCTGGAATCGGGCCTGATCTGCCCCACCGGCTCGGCGCATTCGATGATGACGGTATCGCCCGCGTCTATCGTCAAGCGCGGCGTGACCGAATTGTCCCAAAAGGGCTGCGTGACGCTGTCGTCCAGATAGTGTTCAGCCATGATTATCTCCTAAAAGATTAGCCACAGAGGCACAGAGACACAGAGAAAGAATCATACTACAAGGCGTTTGATTCCATTCTTCAAGGTTGCGACGCTGAAGTTGATCAGTAGTCCGCAGTGCAATCCGGTTAGTTTCAGATAGCTGATCAACTGCGCCTCATGTACCGGCGCTATATTTGTAACGGACTTCAGTTCTACGATCACGCTGCTTTCAACGATGATATCGACATAGAAAATGCCGATTTCATGCCCCTTGTAATCAAGTTTAATCTTCTTCTGCCGTTCGTAGCTTAGTTGACGCAGGTCCAACTCTATGCAGAGCGCCTCTTCATATACACTCTCAAGCAGTTTGGGACCGAGAACACGGTGAACTTCTATCGCCGCGCCGATGATTTGATATGTCAGCGGGTCTGACTGTGTACTGTCTGTCACTTGTGTCGGGCCTCCGCAAATCTGTCTTTTCTCTGTGTCTCTGTGCCTCTGTGGCTATATCAAAGCAAGTCAGTAACATCCCAGCTGCCATCCGCCCGGGCAGCCACCCGATGCCCAGTGACGCCGGACGCGTCCTGCTGCGCCAGGAAGACAAAAGCCGGCGCCAGCAATTGCGGATCGACCCAGCGCTGTTTCTGCGCATCGGTATAGTTGGAGTCGGACATAGGCGTGTTGATGGGCGCGCCAGGCGTCGCCGCGTTGACGGCGATATTAAAGGCTTTTCCCTCCAGCGCCAGGCATTTCATCAGCCCTTCGATGCCGTGTTTGCCCGGATTATAAGCCACCTCCTCGACGAAGCCCTTGTAGCCGGAGCCGGAAGACAGATAGACGATGCCGCCGCCGCCCGCTTCGATCATCGGCCGCCAGACCGCTTTGCTCAGTATGAAGGCGGCTTGCAAGATGATGTTGATCTCCTTCTGCCACTGCTCGAAGGTGATCTCCAGCATGGAGCGGGTGATGAGCAGGGCGGCGTTGTGGACCAGGACACGCGGCGCGCCGTAATGAGCCAGGGCGGCATCTATCGCGCTCTGCGTCGCGGCGGCATCGGAGAGGTCGACGGTGATCGGCAGCACGTCCCCGCCATCCGCAGTCAGCTCTTCAGCGACCCGCTGCAGAATATCGCCGCGCAGATCCATCAGCGCCACGCGCATGCCGGCCGCTGCGTAAGCTTTGGCAATGGCATAACCCAAACCCTGAGCCGCGCCCGTGACCACGGCTGCTTGTCCATCCAGCATAGTTGCTCCTTAAAGACCTTGTCCCGAGCCGCGCAGACGCGGGTCCAGGAAGTCGCGCATCCAATCGCCCAGAATGTTGAGCGAGACCACAGTGAACATGATGGCCAAGCCGGGAAAGACCGCCAGCCACCAGGAACCGCTGAGCAGCTGATTGCGGCTGTTGGCCAGCATCGCGCCCCAGGTGGGCACGCTTTCCGGCACGCCGAGACCGAGGAAGGACAGCGACGCTTCGGACAAGATGACGCCGGCCACGTTGAAAGAGGCGATCACAATCAGCGGCGTCAATATGTTGGGCAGGATGGTGCGCAGCATGATGCGCCATTCGGTGGCGCCCAGCGCGCGCACCGCTTCGACATATTCGCGCTCGCGCTGCACCAGCGTCTCGGCGCGGGCGATACGCGCGTAAGTCACCCATTGCCCGATGCCCAATACCAGTATCAGGTTGAGTACGCCTTCGCCCAGAATTGTCAGCATCATGATAGCGAAGAGGATGAAGGGGTAAGCCAGTTGAATATCGGCCAGGCGCATGATGATGTCGTCAACGCGGCCGCCGAGATAACCTGCCGTCAGCCCGAGAAGCGTACCCACGCCGCCGCCCAGACTGACCGCCGCCAAGCCAACGAAGAAGGAAATCCGCGCGCCGTAAACCACCCGCGAGAGTACATCGCGACCGGCTGAATCGGTGCCTAATACGAACTCCATCTCGCCCTGCCGGTTGGTGCTCAGGGGCGGTTTGAGCGTGACGAAGACATCGACGCGATTCGGGTCCTTGGGCGCCAACTGCGTCGCCAATACGGCGCAGAGCGCTATCAAGGTCAGGAAGATGACGGCGACAACCGGATAGCGCGCCTTGACCATGCTGGATGTCGCCCGCTGGACGAAAGTCTGCGGCGTGTATAGCTCGTCCATCTGGCGTTCGAGCATTGAAACGCGGCTCTTGGCCAAAGGCTTGGGCTCCTGTGAGGCGCTCATCGATGCTCGCTCATTCCAGCCGGATCCGCGGATCGAGGAAGCCATACATGAGATCGGCAATAAGGTTGGCGCCGACAAATAAGAAGGAAAGCAAGACCACCGCCGTCAATACCAGCGGCACATCGCGCTGACTGACCGCGTCAAACACCAGGCGCCCGACGCCGGGCCAGGAGAAGACCGTCTCGGTCACAATTACGCCATTCAAGAGGAAGGCGAATTGCAGCGCCAGGACGGTAACAATCGGGATGAGGGCGTTGCGGATGGCGTGGCGGGTCAACACGACGCGCTCGTTCAAGCCTTTGGCGCGGGCGGTGACGACATAATCTTGCCGCAGAACTTCCAGCACGGCGGAACGAATGAGGCGGGAGTTGCGGGAGATGGAATACACCGATACCGCCACCATCGGCATGGCCAAGTAACGGATGGCTTGTGGCAAGTTGAGCAGAGCTTCGTCGACTCTGCCCTCCAAGAGCGGCTTGATAAAGGGCACATGCCCCGACACTGGCATCCAGCGCAGCGTGACGCCGAAAAACAGGATTAACATCAAGCCCAGCCAAAAACTCGGCATCGACTGCCCCAGCATCGCGCCCAGCATCAAGGTGCCGTCTGCCATGGTGCCGCGCCGCGTCGCCGCCAGCACGCCAATAGGAAAGGCCACAATCGTAGAAAAGAGAAAACCGCCGATGGTCAACTCCAGCGTAGCCGGCATTCGCTCCATGACCACATCAAAGGCGGGTACGCGATGCGCCAGCGACGTGCCAGTATCGCCCCGCGCCAAATTGAAAAGAAAATCAAAATACTGGATGTGCAGCGGACGGTCGAAGCCGAGGCGCTCGCGCGCTGCCTGGCGCTCTTCGGCGCTGGCGCGTTCGCTGACGTAAAAGAAAGTGGGGTCGCCAGCCAGGTGGATAGATAAGAACGTCAAGAGCGTGACCCCAAGGATCACGACTACGGTCAGAAGCAGCCGGCGTATGACGTATTTGTGCACGAGGGATCAACCCCTCTCTAAATCTCCCCCCATTGCAATGGGGGGAGACTTTGCCCACTCATAGTGAGATGGTGATTCATACTGAGCCCTCTGTCGCGCGAAGTTCATGTTTGCCTGCCAAACTCCGGTAGACATTAGCCCCCTCTCCATTGCAATGGGGAGGGGGTTGGGGGAGGGGTAAAGGGACCTACATATCGTCCTTCAGCACGGCCGCATAGCCGGTGATGAAGTAATCCGCGCGCGACTGATATTCGATGCGGTTGCTGACCGCTTCAGTGCGCGGTCCGGCGAAGAGCATCAGCCAGGGCGGGTCACGATAGAACTCTTCCAGCATGGCGATTTCCAGCTCCCGCTCGGCTTCGGGGTCACCGGTGAGTGAGGGCAGCGTGTCCCAGCCAGTGCACCAGAAATCATTCTTCCAGTGTGTATAGTTGGTCTCCGCCTCTTCACAGCCGGCGGCATGTCCCGGAATATCCGCCATGTCGTATTGCGCGCTCCACTCACTGCCGCCGGTGCGGCCAAAGTAGAGGGGACCAAGGTCATGGGTGATCAGCTCAGCGACCCAATCGCCCGAATCCTGGAAGATGGCTTCGGTCTGCACGCCGATATCGGTGAGCATCTGCGCCGTCGCCAAAACGACCTCGGGAGCCATCGCGCCTGAAAGCCGCCGCGACTTCATCTCCAGCGAGAAACGCACGCCATCATCGCCGCGCGGATAGCCGGCCGCGTCCAGCAATTCTTCCGCCTTGGCCGGATCATAGGGATAGGGCTCAAGGGTCGGGTGATTGTTGGGCGCATTGACCAGGCTGGTGGCGCGCTCGCAGGTGGTGAGCAGCAAATTCTCGCAGATGGCGTCGGTGTCAATGGCGTATTGCAGGGCCACGCGCACATCGGTTTCCATGATGGCGTCAGCGCCCAGGCTCGGCGTATCGACGCGGAATGGGGCATCAGGATTCAAGTTGAAGCCGATGTAGGTGCGGGTCGTACCGGCGAAGAAACGCGCTTCCGCCATGCCGGAGTTGCTGATGGCGTCGGCTTGGTTGGCCGGGAATTCTTTGTAGATATCGACATTGCCGGTGATGACTTCCGCCACCGCCGTTGACGGCTCAGGGATGAAGCGCCAGACGATCTCGTCAAAGCCCTGGGGCCGCAAACCAAAACCTTCGACCGCGTGCATGCTGATGTATTCGCCCGGCACCCACTCGGTCAAGGAGTAGGGACCGCTGCCGACTACGTTGCGCGCCGCTTCTTCCAGCGACATCGCTTCGTAGGAATCCTTGCAGTGGATCAGGATTTCGGAGTAAAGGCCGAGGCGCATGGCGCGGTTCTGCGGTTTTTGGGCGACGATGGTGACGTCCAGCTCGCTGTCGGCGCGGGCTTCAATGAAACCGGTCGAGGCGACAACGAAGCCGGCCGAGTTGCCGGTGAAGCCGTTGGCCGGGTCTGCCATGCGGTTGAAGCTGTAGGCGGCGTCTTCCGCCGTCAACGGCTCGCCATCGTCGCAGGTCAAACCTTCGTGCATGTGGAAGGTCCATTCCGTGCCGTCTTCGGAGACGGTGAAGCTGTGCGCCAGGTAGGGATCAATGGCGCCACTAGCCTGCCCCAGCTCGTATAGCGTGGCGAAAGTGTGCATCATGATGCGGAAGTTGCTGCCGCCGGTCGAGCCGCCGACTTGCGACGGATCCAACGAGCCCGGTTCGCCGTTGATGGCGATAACGAGGGTGTCCTCGTCCGGCGTCGGTACGGATTGGGCTGTGCTGATCAGCGGCACAAGCCCGAGAACTACGATTAGCAGCAATGAAAGCAGCAGTGGGATTTTCCTAGACATTTTGTACTCCTGTATTCCTTAACGTTACTCTTACGATAGAAGCCGAAATTCCAAATACTTTCTCCTTCCTCGTTGAATCAACGATTGCAAGGACTATAACGCATTTGCATGCGAAAATCACATACTCCGGTCACGCAGGCAGCGCAATTGCATCAAATTATTTTCAACACAGAGAGCGCAGAGAGCGCAGAGATTTAGGACTTTAGGAGATTACTCCAGGCACTCGGTATTGCTTTTCTCTGTGTTCTCAGTAAATGCGAGTAAGTAATTAAACAGTCTGCCACAAATTCTACCCCCCTCTCTATCCCGCCATAGAGATGGCGAGAGGGGCCGGGGGGTGGGGTAGACCGGCACGAACGTCACAGTCAAACACGGTAGCGCGCGATCACCGGCAGCATGCGGCTCACCGCTTCGCGCAAAGTCTCAATCGGCTCCAGCAAGGTGATGCGCACGTACTCGCGCCATTTCTCGCCGAACGCCGTGCCGGGGAAGATCAGCACCCGCCCCTCCTGCAACAGCAGGTAGGACAGCTCAGCCGCGTGGATGCCGGTGGAGGAGCTGTCCGCCCAGACGAATAAGCCGCCGCGCGGCTCGCCATACGCAAAGCCCACACGATCCAGGCCCTCCAGCAAGACGCGCCGCCGCTCGGTGTAAATGGCGAGATACTCGCTGACGCAATTTTGCGGTCCGGTCATCGCCGCCAGACCCGCCCACTGCGACACCGTGGCCACCGCTCCCGTGGTCACCTGTTTGATGCGCGCCATCGCCTCGATCACATCAACCGGCGCCGCCACATAACCGCAGCGCCAGCCGGTCATGGCGTAGGCTTTCGAGAAGGCGTCCAGCGTAATCGTGCGCTCGGCCATGCCCGGCAGCGAACCGATGCTGAAGTGCTTGTAGGGCGCGTAGACGATCTTGCCGTAAATCTCGTCGACGATGACGATCAGGTTATGGCGTATGCAGACCTCGGCGATGGCCCGCTGCCGCTCTTCGCTGACGATGCCGGCGGTCGGGTTGCTGGGCGTGACGATGAGCAGCGCTTTGGTCGCCGGCGTGATAGCCGCTTCGACCGCTTCCGCCTCCAGGTTGAAGGCGTCTTCGCGATCCGTCGGTACCATGACCATAGTCCCGCCGGCCCGCCGGATGGCGTCATCGTAAGAACTGTAGCGCGGGTCCGGAACCAGGATTTCGTCGCCGGGATCGATCAGCGCCTGCACCGCCAGGAACAAACCTTCCTGCCCGCCGGTGGTGACCATGACATTGTCCGCTTCAATGGGCAGGCCATTGACTTCACGCATGTGCGCCGCGATGGCCTTGCGCAGTTGCGGCATGCCCGCAACCGGCGTCTCGCCCGTCAGGCCATCGCGCATGGCGCGGTTTGCTGCCTCCACGATATGCGGCGGCGTCGGCAAGTCAGGGTCGCCGCGGCCCAGCGCGATGACATCGTCCATATCCCTGGCCATCTCCATCAGCGCGTATCGCAGCTGTGTACCATCGGCTGCAACAGCGCGGACGGCTTCGGGAATCTTCGGGTTCGCTGAGATCATGCGCTATCCGTCCTGACCAGCTCCAGCCCGGCCCACTGCGAGACGGCGGTGCTGCAAATCGTGATCGCCTGTTTGCCGGCGCGCAGCTTCAGCGCCATTTCCGAGTCGGCCATCCAGCCCAGCCGCCAGCCCGGCAGCCGCTCCGTCCAGGAGTCGATGGTGACCACCCGCCGCGCCAGCTTGGGGTTCTGCGCCGGGTGAAAAGGCGGCGAAGTCTTGGCGAAGCTGAGATCGTAGACGATCCACCAGTCCCTTTCTTCCGCCCGCTGCAGCAGCTCAATCGCAGTCTCGCGGTAGACATCCGGTGTGAGATAGAGCAGGCTGACATCGTCCTGAATCGAATCGACAATCCGCGCGCCCAGCAGATGTAGCGCGCCCCGAATCCGCGCGCTGTCACCCGGGCAAAGCACCGCGCTGCCCGCCTCAGCCAGCAGGGTCATGGCGACGTAGCGGGCTTCGGTAGAGCCGCAGGTGATGGTGACTTCGTTGGGATCCACGGTCACGCCCCATTTTTCCTGCAGCTGCCCGGCCACCCAGCTGCGCAGCTCGGGGATGCCGGGCCGGTCGGTATAGTGGGTCTCGCCGCGCGCCAATGCTGCTTCCGCCGCGGCGATCACTACGTCCGGAATCGGCGGCCCTTCTGAAGTTGGCGCGCTTAAGTCGTCCAGCCCGGCCACGCGCTGCGCCAGCGGCCGGGCAAGCGTTTTGGGTGTGTTCATCGTACGGTTTACCCCTCCCTAAATCCCTCCCCATAGCAATATGAGGACAGGACAGGTTTCATTCTACCCCATCCCCGGCCCTTCCCCGTATCAACAGGGAAGGGTGACTCGACGATGAGACAGGTAGATAGTGCACCATAATTAGCGCACTTGGAGACAATATCTCGTGTTCGGGGAACGCGCTCCCCCTCCCTGACTCGTCGGGGAGGGGGCCGGGGGGTGGGGTAGACTTGGCAATTCGCGCGACGTTCATAGATGTCCGCTCCTCTCTGATTCATCGGAGAGGGGGTTGGGGGGAGAGGTAAGAAACTCAACACCCAGCGTTTGCGCCAGCTCACCCAGTCTAGCGTAGACCTGAGCGTCCAGTTGAGCGCCGTCGCGCCGGTAGGCCCGCTCGCGCCGATAATCGATCTCGCCCGGCGTCAGGATCTCGTCGAAGCTCGGCCGCAGCGCGCTGCTTTTGATTTCGGCGATGAAGTCATCCATGCGCGCCTTGAAATCCGCCACCGGCATGAAGAAAGCGATGTCGATGGCGATGAAAGTATGCGCGACATCGAGCTTGGCCAGCGAGCGATCGGCGAAGGGCGCCAAACCGTAGCCGCCGCCCGTGATCACGCCGGTCAGCACATCGGTGAACAGCGACAAGCCATAACCCTTGTACTCGCCGATGCCCAGCAGCGCGCCGGCCATCGCCGCGGTGGGTTTGTCCGTCTCGTGCCCCTCCGGCGTCAGCGCCCAGTCGCGCGGCATCTTCATGCCCTCGCGCTCATGCCAGCGCATCATGCCCTTGCCGGCTGTGGTCAAGGCGATATCCAGCACCACGGGGAAGTCCCCGCCCGTCGGCGCCGCCAGCCCCCAGGGGTTGGTGCCGACGCGTGGCTCGCGGCCGCCCCAAGGCGCCATCTCCGCTCCGGCGTTGGTCATGGCGATGCCGATGCAATCGCCTTCCAGCGCCCGCCGCGCGTGAAACCCGGATGAGCCGAAGTGTGTGCTGTTGAAGACGAAAACCGCGCCGATGCCGCAGGCTTTGGCCTTGTCGACCGCCAGCGCCATAGCCTCTTGCCCCACTACCGAGCCCATGACCATCTCAGCGTCGATCAGCGCCAGCGCCGGCGACTCCTTCACAGTGGTCATCTCTGTGCCGGGCCGGTACAGCCCCTGGGAAATACGCTCGTAGTAACCCGTCAGCCGCCCGACGCCTTGTCCCTGCCCTGGCAGGCAGCGCAGTTCGCTCTGCATCAGCCCGGCCGTGCAGATCTCGGCTTCGCGCGGCGACAAACCCATCGCGCGAAAGGCGCGCCCGACGAAGCCCTCCAGGGCGTCGACATCTACGCGGACCATTTCGATGGGCAATTCAAGGCCTCTCTGAATTCCACAACACGACAAATAGACGCTTTCCTAGTTTCCCGTCAGTCAAATCCATCGTCGGCACTGTCGTCCTGTGGAACGCTCATCATCTGATACGTGCTATGCCATGTTCCTCCCCCTCCCTGATGCTTCGGGGAGGGGGACCGAGGGGGTGGGGTAGACTAGATGCCCCGAATGGACTTGTATTGCTCGAGCTCGGCGGGCGTGTAGACCTGCATCAGCTCAAGCTCGATGCCGCCGGTCTCTTGCTCCAGGAATGCGACATAACCTTCCGGGTGCGGGTGACTGCCGCTGACCATGCAGCTGCTGCATTCTTTCAGCGCGCCGCCTTCCGCCTGCGCCAATTCCAGCGCGGCGTCGATGTCCTCGACGGCGTAGCAGATATGGTGCAGTCCTTCCGTGCCGCGCTCGGCGATCCACTGGCTGAAGCGCCCGTCAGCGTCCAGCGACTCGTTCAGCTGGTATTCGATATCGCCGACATCGAATATCGCCACTTTGATGCGCGCCTTCTCGGCGACCACCACCCGCGCGTCCAAACCGACGCCCAGCAGCGCCTGATAACGCCGCAAGGTCTCGTCAACGCTCTTGACTGCAAAGGCCATGTGTTTGATGTAAGACATAATCTATTCCGGTTTCCTCGTTAATCGGGCGACCTGATAGAGTCTGTTGAAAAACAGTCTCAAGTAGAGTGTTTCACCAAGGATTGGATAGCAAGAGAATCCGCTTGTTGGGCTAGACACCGTGCCAAGCGCTTCAGATTCAGCGCGGCGGCGGTGAATGCCGCCTGCAATGCGACTTTGTTTTGCCCGCGGTAACGGCTTTGCCTCAAGCCATGTTTCCGCGCCAGTTCACAGATGGTGCTTTCTATGCGGGCGCGGGCGTCCATTTCCTTGACAAAGCCCGCGCTCGCCTGCTCTCGTCGCCGTTTTGTCAACTGCTGGTGATAGGGCGAAACTTCGAGGCTGCGTCCGCGTTTCTCAGTCGTGCACAGCGAGTTGAAAGGACACTTCTGACACTGTTTGCCGAAGCGGACGTGCCAGGCGACATCAGGCTGAGAAGAGGGATTAAAAGTGGTCGCCGCCTTGCCGGCTGGACAGCGGGCCTGCCGCTTGTCCAAATCTATGTCGAAATCCTGCAAACGAAAGCCGACCGGCTTGCGCGAATGGCTGCCGATAAATCCACGCAGGTCAAGTCCTTTTTGCTCACTGTCTTGCAACGTGTTGCCGTTACAGTAAGCCTGATCCACATACTGTTTTTCCGGCAACAAACCGCGCCGCGCCAGGCGCTTTTGTATCTTTCCCAGCGCCAAGCTATCGGCTTCAATGGCGCTGTGAATCCCGATGTCGGTAATGACCGGAAAGTGGCCATCGACTGTCTCCGTCACTTGCGCCTTGTAGCCGCGCCACGCCGTCTCTTTCCCTTTGCGGCTATAGCGAACTGAGGGCTCATGCGGCGAAGTAATCACGTCCCCTTTCGCGTCAATATTGGCTTTGGCTTGCAGACCCGAACCGCCGTCCTCATCGTCTTGATCAAATTGCTCCGACAGTACCCGAGCCAGCGTGATGATTTCGGGCAAATCTTGCCAGGACGATTGTCCCTTTTGCTCAATTTGCGACAGCAGCCAAAAACCATCGCGCCCAGCGTCCACCATCGCTTGCTCAACTTGCCCCTTGCTCAAACGATAATCTCCTCGCTTTTGACTGTAAAAGTTGACAAAACTGGCCGGCAAGCTTTCGCATACCCATTTCGCATCGGCGTTTATCAAAGCCGCCAGCGCCAAGCGCAGCGTCTCCCAGACCAATTCCAGCCGGCTCAGGCGCTCCACCGCAGCCAAAACATGCGTCGCATCCGTCCGCTGACGCTTTGATTTCAGGTAGCCCAACGATTGCACATAAGCCAAGACCTGCTCGAAGACCGCGTATTCACCGCCCTGCGCATAGAGCCGCTTGCGAAAATTGCACAGACTTGAATAGTTAAAGCCCGCCCAGGCCAGGTCCTGACGCAAGGCGTACTTCCAATCCAGCCGCAGCCTTGACATCTCAGCCGCCTCGCGATCTGGCAAGTTCTCCAAAAACTGCAACACTAGCACAAAGCAGAGCAGCACCGGATTGATGCCCCCGCGACCGGTTTCATGATACATCGCGGCCAGGGCGCTCTCATCTATGATTTCCGCCGCCTTGTCGCCCAGCAAGCGGCAAACGCTATTTGCGGGCAACATCGCTTCGACTACCTCACGGGTTGTCGCCGGAATTTCCTTCGGAAAGGCCTGTTTCAATGACATCTCACACTCGGTTATAATTGAGATACAATGTCATTATAGGTCAATCAAGATTTTCAACACTGTCTGATAGGTCGCCCCTACATTTTGTAAACAGGTGGGCTTTCGTAGGGGCGACACTGTCCGTGCTTCTGATACTTGAATGTGATAATTTACCTTCTTAGCGCCTATGCTAACTTTAGCTGACCTAGCTCCCCTTCCCTCTTGATGGGGGAAGGGGCTGGGGGATGGGGGTGAAACTAAAGCAGCAAATCCTTCAAATTCACGCCCGGGGTGACCATCGGCGCGATATTGCCGCCGGCGGAGGTCATGATCAGCGTGATGCCCGGGCCGTAACCGGCGCGCGGACTGTCCCCCTGCGCGATGACGCCGATGCCGACAGCATTACGCAAATAACCGTGATTCCAACTGCTGTCGTAATCAGTCAGCGCCACCACATCGCCCAGCCGCAGACCGTCCAGCTCGGCTTTTTTCAGCGCCTCGCGGTCGGCCGACTGGATGTGGATCGAGCCACCATCGCTGACCAGGCCCGCTCCCGCGCCCAACAGATGCGGCGGCACACTGGCCACCACCGGTACCGATAGCTTGCCCTCGCTATTAGTCGTGACTTCCAGCGCCTCGACCAATTCCGGCGAGCAGCCCTTGAGCATCACATCGGGATGATCGTCGAAACTCATGCCGACGCCCTTGGCTTTGATGACGATCTTGTCGCCGATACACATCTGCTCGCGCGCCTCTTGCTCGAAGTGGATGATGACATGCTCGGAGAAACGGCCCGTTTTGCCGGTGACCGTGCCGCGCGCGCGTTGAGCGTTGCCCGTCATGACGATGGCGGTGTTGCCCACGCAGGACAGCACATTCAGTCCGCGGTTGCCGGTGGCGTCTTCCAGCTTGACGCTGACGCTGGGATGCACGCAATCCGCCAGCCAGCCATAAGCCGAATCGCCGACCGAGACGTTATAGACGATGCTGCCGTAAGCGGGCAGCAGAAAGGGACTGCCATCGGCCGCCAGCGCATAAGGCATGGCTGGCAGCGGCGGCATCCGCGGCGGCGTGATGACGCCCTGTACCGAAACGCTGATTACTTGGTGGGCATTATTTTTCGCGCTCATGATTCCTTCCGAATGTTCATGTAATTGGCAATATTGGCCCTTGGGTCGATCACCCATTCGATGCAAGGCTCGGCGCAAGTCATCAGCGTCAGGATGCCGGGTCCGTGCCCGGTCATGACCGAGTCGCCATGGATGCACAAGCCGATGGTGACCGCGCCGGGTTTATAACCGCGCCCGTAACGATGGTCGGCGTGGTTGATCACCACCAGGTCGCCCAGCAGCATCTGGTCGATGCCCAGCTCCGCCATCAGTTCGCGGTCGCCCGACATCAAGTCCTGGTCGACGAAATCGGGGTTGAGCTCCGCGCCCGAGCCCATAATGCGGATGGGCAGCTCCATCGTCACGGGCACGCGAATCGTTCGCTCATCTACCGCTTCAATCGGCAGGCTCTCGATAAACTGCGGGCTGCATTTCTTGAGCGTGATATGCGGGTAATCCACCAGCTGCAAGCCCTGCCCCTTTGCCCGGATCTGCACCGCGTCGCCCACGGCGATCAGGTCAGCCACATCGGGCGGAAAATCCGCCAGCAGCCGCGCGTGCTCGCCAGTGACGATACCTTCCGTGCCTTTGGCCAGGCCGCTCATCAAGAAGGCTTGATTGCCCATGCAGGTGAGATAGTGCATGGCGTAGTCGGCATCGAGATCGGGGTGGGCGATGGACGCGCCCGGTTCCAGGTGGTCGGCCGCCCAGCCAAAGGCGGCATCGCCCACGCGGGCGTTGTAGATGAAGCCCGACATGCCCGGCAAGATCATCGCCTCACCCGAAGCGTGCGGGATATACCCGCGCACCGTGGGCTGGCTGACATAACCGACGACAGCCATCTCGACGAGTTGGTCGGCGTTGGTCGCTAATCCCATAGAGGTCTCCTTTTATGAACTGCATTGCTGCGAATAAAACGCAACCTGCACATTTCGCTGGCAGGCTGCGGATGCGGCAATATTGTCGACAATCTTGAATCGCGCTGAATGTAACATATTGAAGATGGAAATACAAATCCCGCCGTTGAATCAAATGGCGAACCCCGCCCAATTCCCAGTCGCAGCCCCGTCGGAATCCGTAGGGGCGACTTATCAAGTCGCCCGAAAACGTATTCTGTCTCGACGAAGGGCGAGCCATTGGACAGTGTTGAAAATCTTGATTGACCTATAATGACATTGTATCTCAATTATAACCGAGTGTGAGATGTCATTGAAACAGGCCTTTCCGAAGGAAATTCCGGTGACAACCCGCGAGGTAGTCGAAGCCATATTGCCCGCAAATAGCGTTTGCCGCTTGCTGGGCGACAAGGCGGCGGAAATCATAGATGAGAGCGCCCTGGCCGCGATGTATCATGAAACCGGTCGCGGGGGTATCAATCCGGTGCTGCTCTGCTTTGTGCTAGTGTTGCAGTTTTTGGAGAACTTGCCAGATCGCGAGGCGGCTGAGATGTCAAGGCTGCGGCTGGATTGGAAATACGCCTTGCGCCAGGAGCTTGCCTGGACGGGCTTCCACTATTCAAGTCTGTGCAATTTTCGCAAGCGGCTCTATGCGCACGGCGGCGAATATGCGGTCTTCGAGCAGGTCTTGGCCTATGTGCAAGCATCGGGCTTTCTGAAATCAAAACGTCAGCGGACCGATGCGACGCATGTTTTGGCCGCGGTGGAGCGCCTGAGCCGGTTGGAATTGGTCTGGGAGACGCTGCGCTTGGCATTGGGCGCTCTGATAAACGCTGATGCGAAATGGGTATGTCAAAGCTTGCCGACCAGTTTTGTCAACTTTTACAGTCAAAAGCGGAGAGATTATCGTTTGAGCAAGGGGCAAGTTGAGCAAGCGATGGTGGACGCGGGTCGCGATGGTTTTTGGCTGCTGTCGCAAATTGAGCAAAAGGGACAATCGTCCTGGCAAGATTTGCCCGAAATCATCACGCTGGCTCGGGTACTGTCGGAGCAATTTGATCAAGACGATGAGGACGGCGGTTCGGGTCTGCAAGCCAAAGCCAATATTGACGCGAAAGGGGACGTGATTACTTCGCCGCATGAGCCCTCAGTTCGCTATAGCCGCAAAGGGAAAGAGACGGCGTGGCGCGGCTACAAGGCGCAAGTGACGGAGACAGTCGATGGCCACTTTCCGGTCATTACCGACATCGGGATTCACAGCGCCATTGAAGCCGATAGCTTGGCGCTGGGAAAGATACAAAAGCGCCTGGCGCGGCGCGGTTTGTTGCCGGAAAAACAGTATGTGGATCAGGCTTACTGTAACGGCAACACGTTGCAAGACAGTGAGCAAAAAGGACTTGACCTGCGTGGATTTATCGGCAGCCATTCGCGCAAGCCGGTCGGCTTTCGTTTGCAGGATTTCGACATAGATTTGGACAAGCGCCTTGCCCGCTGTCCAGCCGGCAAGGCGGCGACCACTTTTAATCCCTCTTCTCAGCCTGATGTCGCCTGGCACGTCCGCTTCGGCAAACAGTGTCAGAAGTGTCCTTTCAACTCGCTGTGCACGACTGAGAAACGCGGACGCAGCCTCGAAGTTTCGCCCTATCACCAGCAGTTGACAAAACGGCGACGAGAGCAGGCGAGCGCGGGCTTTGTCAAGGAAATGGACGCCCGCGCCCGCATAGAAAGCACCATCTGTGAACTGGCGCGGAAACATGGCTTGAGGCAAAGCCGTTACCGCGGGCAAAACAAAGTCGCATTGCAGGCGGCATTCACCGCCGCCGCGCTGAATCTGAAGCGCTTGGCACGGTGTCTAGCCCAACAAGCGGATTCTCTTGCTATCCAATACCTGGTGAACCACTCTACTTGAGACTGTTTTTCAACAGACTCCGGTGGCTCGCCCCTACCGATGGTCACTTCTGTTGACTCGTAATTTTGTGTGAGCCAAGTCGAGACTTGCGAGCGACAGTGGTTAAAAAATCTGTGCAACGCTCATCAAAGGCGAATACCCTCAACATCTACCACTCTGATGGTCTTCCGCATTGCGCCCTGACGACCGTTTCGTTTATAGTTCGCTGAAAAACAGGGAGGCGAACAAGATGACAAAGACAATTCTGCTGGCCGATGCGGGATACGAAGCGGCGGCCGCGGCGCTGGCGGCCGAGTACTCCGATCTGAGTGTGATTTGCCCCGGCGACGGCGCTGACGCGAGCGCGCTGGCGTCGGGTGATGTCATCGGCCTGATCGCCGATACCGCGGCCGTCGACGAAGCGCTTTTGAACGCCCTGCCCAATCTTCAGGCCGTGCTCAAGCTGGGCCGCAGCTATTTCAACATCGATGTCGAAGCCGTCCGGCGGCGTGGATTGAGCTTCGGCTGCGTGCCCCGCAAAGGACCCAACTGCGTCGCCGAGCTGGCTATGACGCTGATCCTGGCGCTGAGCAAGGACTTGGTCGTCTCCAATGATGCCGTCGCCTTGGGCGCCTATCGCTACCGCGGGCTCAAGCCAGAGTTGACCGCCGAGCGCAAAATCGCCTTCCACTGGATGCACAACACGCGCGTGCACGAAGTGGTCGGCAAGACCCTGGGCATCATCGGCATGGGCGAGATCGGCTGTGAATTGGCCCGGCGCGCCAGCGTCATGGGCATGCGCAATCTGTACTATAAGCGCAGCCGCTTGTCGGCCGAGCTGGAAGGCGTCTTCGACGCGACTTACGCTGAGCTGGACGACCTGCTGCGCCAGAGCGACTACGTCTGCATCGCCACGCCGCATACGCCCGCCACCGAGCGCATGATCGGGGCCGAGCAGATCGCCCTGATGAAAGACAGCGCCTACATCGTCAATATCGCTCGCGGCGGCATCGTCGATGAAGAGGCCATGATAGCGGCGCTGGTTGAAGACCGCATCGCCGGCGCCGGGTTGGACGTCTTTACTTACGAGCCGCTGCCGGCTGATAGTCCGCTCTGCAGCCTGGACAATGTGATCCTTTGCCCGCATATCGGCGGCGGCAGCGGCACCAACCGCAATATCGAATTGGGCGCGGCTCTGACGGAGATGAGCCGGATGCTGGCGTCTTAGCTGTCGGGCGGCGTCTTGCTGAGCAGGAACTCCGCGATATAGCCGGTCTGGTTGTCGGGCAAGTTTAGCCGATACCAGGCGCCGGAATCATCGGCCGCGTATACCGTATCGCCAGCGAGAGCAGTGGCGATTATCTGACAGTCGGTCGATGCGCAGCTGCGGATATTTGCGCCGCTTTCGGCGATGACGAAATAGCGCGCGCCAGCGCCGTCTGTGCTGCCCAAGTCGCCGGTGAGTTCGCTGAGCCGCGCCGCCAGCCATGACATATCGGCGGCGACCCCGTGCAAGTAAGGGACGTCAACAGCGGGAATACCGGCCGCTTCCAGTCCAATCATTGCGACCAGATCAGCGGCGATACGGCGCATTACCAGGCCCAGCTCCAGCGCCTCGGCGCAGCGCGGCAGTTCCAGCCAGAGAAGTTGGCGCAACTCATACGAGCTTTCGACAAGCTCTGACAGACCGGCAGGCGTTTGCAGCGAAAGCGCCGCCTGGCTGAATTCGTCAAATTTCGGCAGCAGATAATTGCTGAGGAACAAGATTTCGAGTCTGCTGCAAGCAAGCAGGCTCGCTTCCGGCGCCCTAGTGGACAGCCCGTTGGTACCTGCTAGCCTGCTGGCTAAGCCGTCGATTAAATCTACGACCCGCGCGCTGTCGTCCTCGAGCCGGGGATTCTGCTCGCTAGCCGGATTGATCAAGTCGAGCGCCGCCCAAATGGCCAGGCCGCCAAGCAGCTGGCGCGCCTCCCAGCCGACCGAGAAGGCTTCGGCGCAAAGCGGCAATTCTGCAAGCTGCTCCGCGCGGAATTGCAGGTAGGCTTCGCTGTATTGCTGCAGGTCGCTGATAGCGCTGATCTGGCCAGCGGTTGTGAGCAGGCTGGTGTAATGCGACTTGAGACTGTCGTAAGCCTGCCCGAGCTCATCCGGGCTGCAGGCGGGCAAGCCGCTGGACGCGATGGTCGCGCCGCTGGGAACGGAGTGCGCTGCCCCGCCCGGCGACAGCCAGTGCTGCAAGCGGACGATGTGAATAGCGGCCGGGCCGGCAAAGGGGTTGCCCGCGCCAGCGACTATCGCGCCGATAGCGTATTCCGCCGCGGAATCAGTTGCGGCTGCGCTGAGCGTGGGCAGCAGCTCGTGCCATTCGGCGCAGGCCGGGCGTCCTTGCAGCGCTTCTTCCCGCCATTGCAGGCGCGCGTCTATCGCCAGCAGGGCATAAGCCAGGTCGTCGCTGGCGTCGCTGCTATCGAGCAGCGTCAATAGCTCGGCGACAAGCTCGTCGAGTTCAGATATTTCGTCGGCGCTGCAATCCGGCAGGCTGCGCTCGTCGGCCGCTGGCGCTTCGCTGCGATCCCGGCCCAGCATGGCCGACAGCGATGCTTCGAGCCGTTCCTGCGCGCCGGCAAATCGCAGCCGATAGGGATTGTCGCCTTGAGGAACGTTGGCGAGATCGAGCGCCTGCCGCCCGATGAAGTCGCCGGTGACTTCGATGGTCATCAGCTGATATTCCAGCGCGTCGGCGCAGTTCAGCAGCGACGCGGCCTGTGCGGCGATTGCGTTCTCGCTGAAGCTGAGCAAGTCCTCGACTGTGCCCAGGCTCGCGTCGAGTTGCAGCTGTAAATCCGCCGTCTGCTTGAAAATAGTCAGGAATTCGGCGCGTGTGCAAGGCGCCTGCGCCTGCGCGGGAGCCGCCAGGAGCCATAAGAGGAGCAGACTGATAAGAAGATTCCGGGGCATTCAGCACACCTTTCGCCGCCGCCCGCTATCATACAGCATTCTAGCGCCGGGATGCGCCTGCCGCAGGGTAAGCGTAGCTGGTTAGTAGTGTAATGAACTTGTGAGCGCTGACAAGTCAGCGTTGCGAAAATCGTGGGATCACATCAGTGCCAATGGCTTGAATGGCGGCGGCAATGTCCGGGCCGAGCGGCGGACCAAAGCTGAGATGCCGCAGACCCAGGTCGACCAGGCGCTCCAGCCGGTCATTCAGCGCGTTGGTCGTGCCGGCGATGCCGATGCGCATCATGCGCGGCGTCACCATCGTCCGCGCCGCCGCCAGATCGCGCTCAACATGCCAGGCGCGGCGGATCGGCTCGAAATCAGCGCGCTCCAGGCCCAACTGGCGCAGGATCAGCGGGCTCATGGCATGGCCGTAGTAGGCGATCTTGTCCGCCAGCATGGCTTCGGCCGCCGTCTGATCAGCCGAGACCGAGCACCAGATGCAGGCCGCCAGGTCGATGTCGTCAAGCGAGCGCCCGGTCCGTGCCAGCCCGCGCTTGATATGCGGCAGCACCGTAGCGTAATGCTCGGGTGGGAAGAGCAGGGGCAGCCCGCCATCGGCGATCGCGCCAATCTCTTCCAGCATCAGCGGGCTCATAGCGCCCAGGTAAATCGGCACGCGCCGCCTCGATTCAAAGCGCAGCCAGGCTTCTTCACTCCAGCTCAGCACGGCCCCGTCCATGGCCGCATTCTGATTTGACGTGAGCTTGTTGATGGCTGCGACCGCCTCCACCACCCGTGTGCGTGGAAAGTCGAAGTCCATGCCTAACCAGTTGCTGATGAAATCCTCGGCGCCACTGGAAAGACCCAGGTTGAAGCGCCCGCCGGACAGCTCGTCCAGCGTGGCGGCGAACATGGCGATCTCTACTGGGTGCAGGGTGATGGGGTTGAGGATGCAAGTGCCGATCTCGATGCGCTCCGTGGCCAGCGCCACCGCGGACAAGATCACCGGCGCGCTGCGCAAAAAGAGATCGTTGCTGACCCAGATTTGATCGAAGCCGGCCGCTTCCGCCGCCTGCGCGTAGGTCACATAGTCCCGCAGCGGCAGGTCGTTGTTGAATCGCAGGCTGAACTTCATCAGTCGTCAGCGATGATGGCTTCGGCTTCCATCTCGACCAGGTAATCCTCGCCGACCAGGGCGTGGATGTAGAGCAGCGTATTGGCCGGGCGGATCTGGCCGAAGTATTTGCCGTGGACGCGCGAGACCGCTTCCCAATCGGCATCCGGCGCCAAGTAGATGCGCGTGCGTACGACATCGTTCAGCGAGGCGCCGGCTTGTTTCAATGCCGCTTCAATTTTGCGGATGATGAAGTCGGTCTGCGCGCCGCTGTCGCCGACGCCGACGATTTTGTCCGCGCCTTCGGTCGCCGTCGTGCCCGAGACGTGGACGACATTTCCCAGCCTGACCGCGCGCGAGTAACCGGCGATCTTTTCGTATTCCGTGCCCGATGAGATGTTCCGTCTGCTCATGAGTCCTCCTTGCGAGGGCCGCTAGCCTGCCGATACGCCGGGCAACTGTCTCTGTGCCCTCAGTATTTCCAATAAGGTAGTGCGACAAAAAAAGGGACGATGTAGGGGTGATTCTGTGAATCGCCCGTTGCTGTATTCGGGGATATTCGGGGGACGCCCCTACAATTCGATCTTGTGCGGAGTTTTGCACGACTAACTCCGTTCTACTTCTGTGTTTCTGTGGTGAATAATTATATCTTTACTGCTCCGTACCGATGTCGGCAAGTCACACAAAATCTCGCGCCAGGGCCGCGACTTCCTGCGCGCAGCCCCAGGAAAGCGTATAACCCACGCTGCCATGCCCGTAATTGTGGATGACAGCCGGGCCTGAAGGTGGCGGGCGCTGCTCCAGCTCCAGGCGCACCTGCGCGCGCCCGGGGCGCAAGCCTGTGAACTCCCGCCGCACTTTCGCACCCGCGATACCGCTTTCGATTGTCGACGTGCGCCGGATGATGTCGGCGGAGATGGCCGGATCCAGCTCTCGCTGCCAATCGCCGTCCAGCTTGACGCCACCGATTAAGACGCCGTCCGCGCGCGGAAAGATGTGATCCACCCGTTCATTGTCCATGTAGCCCAGTGCGATATCGGGCGCGTCGATCAGCATGGTCTGCCCGCGCATGGGATAGACGGCCGCGTCGTCCGCGAGTTGGCGCGCGCCAATCCCGCTGCAATTGACCAGCAAGTCGGCCTCGGCGGCGGCTTCGTCCAGCGAGTCGATGTTCCGCTCCTCTATGACCCCGCCAGCGGCAATGAATTGGTCCAGCAAGACCTGCAGATAAATCGGTGGCGCGATCATTGGCACGTCCATCAAATAGCCATCGACCAAGCCGGCGGGCAAGTCTCGCGCGTCAAGGCGGTCGAAGGCGGGCAGCAGGTCGCTATACCAGGGGTCGGGCATGGCTTCGGTGTAGACCTCGCGCATGCGCTGCAAGCTGACGCCGCTGCCGGGCTGCTCCGTCAGCGGCAGGAAATAGCGCAGCGAGGCAGCCGCCCAGTCGCGGCTTTTGCCTGCCAGCGCCGAGCCGGACCAGACCGCGCCTGCCGCCACCGAAGTGGTGTGCAGCGGCATTTCCCGTGTCAATATGCGGACGCTGAAACCGGCTTCTTGCAGGCAGCGCGCGCTGCTCAAGCCGATGACGCCGCTGCCGATGACGATGATTTCGCTCACGATTCCAGATCCACTTCTACTAGACCGCGGAGGGAGTTATTCCGCCACGTTCGCCGAGATTCTATCACAGTTTCGCCGCGCGATGGGCAGCGCAGGGCTATCCAGCGACAGAATTGTGAGTCGAAAAACTCGCATTGACGCGCGTGTTGCGCTATCTTTTTTAATTGACTTTGCTGCAGCGCTTGGCGGACCAGTCATATAATGTTAAGGGTGACTGAAAGGAGGCGGTATCGAAGACAAGTGAGGTTTGCGAATCCTGCCTTCCCGATGGTGATTCGCGCATTTATCTGATTAGTGCTATGGAGAAGGAAAAATGACTAGAAAAGTAAATCTGAGCCGGCGCGATTTTCTGCGTATGGCCGGCATGAGTTCGCTGGCGGCGGGAGTTTACACGATTCCCGGCGTCGGCCAGGTGTTCGCGCAGGACCCGAGTGAAGTCTCGATTATGTTTTGGGACGGTCCGCCACTTATCGGTATCCGCGAGCAGGCGCTGACCCCATTCGATGAAGCGTATCCCGACTGCAAGCTGGACTTCATCAGTGTGCCCGGAGGCGGTTACAACGACAAGCTGCTCACTATGCTTGCCGCTAACCAAGCGCCGGATGTGTTTATCATCACCATCGGTCAGCTGCCGGAATTCCTCCACAAAAATCTACTGGTCGATCTCAAGCCATTTATTGACGCCGAGGATTATGACCTGAGCCAGTTTCCTGATCTCGCGATCGAAGCGTATACGCACGACGGCGGCATCTACGGTGTGCCGGACAACGTCGCGTCCATCGCGCTTTTCTATAATCAGGATATGTTTGAAGAGGCCGGCGCCCCGATGCCGACCGCTCAATGGGACGACGAGGGCTGGACGGTCGATGACTTTTTCAACGCTTGCGAGTTGCTGACCAAGGTGGATGCCAACGGACGAACCACGCAGTACGCCTACGAAGTCAGTAGTTGGGACAAAATCTGGCAGATTTGGGTGCGTATCTTTGGTGGCCAAATCGTCGACGATCCCTTCTTCCCGACCGAATGCGTACTCAACGAGCCGCCGGCGGTGGAAGCGCTTCAATTCGTTGCGGATTTGCGCTGGGAATACGGGTTCTCGCCGCGCCCCGATGCCATTGACGAGTTCGGCCGCGACACACTGATGCAGACCGGGCGGCTGGCGATGTTCCAAAGCGGCAGTTGGAGCTTCCCCAATTATCGTAACGTCGACTTCAATGTCGCCTTGGGTCACTTCCCCTCGGGCAAGGGTGGACGCGCCAACTACGTATTCTACTATCCGCTTGTCGTTCCAAAAACAACGGAAGTGCCGGAATGCGCCTGGAATCTGTTGAAGTTTTTCAACGGTCCGGCCATGGAAACCATCATCAAAGAGGGCGGTTTGCAAGGCACGACCTTTGAGGCGCAGGATAAATGGTTCGTTACCGATCCACAGCCGCCAGCGAACAAGCATGTCATGGTCGATGCCGCGCGTCACTTCGTCGCGCCCGATCCGGTGCTGACGAACTGGGACGCGATCACGAGAGTCATGCAGTCGGAATTGGATTTGCTGTTCATCGGTGAGGAACGCGACGCCAAGGTGATCATGGATTCGATCGTCGAACTGGTCAACCCGATGATCATTGAAGGCCAATGGCGTAGCTGATCAAGAGATCTATACCCCGGGCTGTATTCCGCGACGGGCGAATCTGTCCAAGTCTGCCGCGTCAACGTGTGGTGCGGGCGTAATGGGGCAGCCGACGGCTGTCCCCCCGGGGAAAGCAGTATCCAAAATAGGACAAGCGCAACAGTGAACATCTCACTTCCGAGCAGGTTCTTGCCGACGCGCTCGACCAGAGCGATGAAATTCAATAAAGGTGAAACACGGCTGGCCTGGGCGATGGTATCGCCCTGGTTGGCCGGCTTCGTCATCTTCACTGCCTTTCCCATGGTTGCCTCGCTTGTTCTGTCCTTCACCGAATGGGATATCCTTACCCCGCCGAAATTCGTCGGCTTGGAGAATTATCATAGGATGTTCTTCGTCGACAGATACGCCATGCACTCGTTGAAGATCACAGTGATATTTTCGGTGGTGTCTATCCCTCTAAATATCGTCTTTGGACTTGCCATAGCGATGCTGCTTAACACCAATATCCGCGGGCTGTCGACATTTCGAACGATCTATTATTTGCCGGCGATCCTGTCTGGCGTGGCGGTCGCGCTGATGTGGCGCTGGATTTTCTCCTCCGATTTCGGATTGATCAATGCCGCTCTTAATGTTGTCGGCATTCAGGGCCCGGCCTGGTTGGCCGACCGCACATGGGTCATACCATCCTTCGTGGTGATGCGCTTGTGGAGCGTCGGAGGGGGAATGGTCATCTATCTCGCCGGCTTGCAATCCATACCGACCGATCTCTATGAAGCGGCGGAAATCGATGGCGCCAACTGGTGGCGAAGAATACGTCATATTACGCTGCCGATGCTCAGCCCGACCATCTTCTTCCAGTTGATCGTCGGCGTCATTTTTTCGATGCAGATCTTCACCGAGGCCTTCATCATGACCAATGGCGGACCGGCGAACGCCTCGCTGTTTTTCATCCTTTATCTCTATCGCAAGGCGTTCCAGGATTTCCAGATGGGCTATGCGTCGGCGTTGGCGTGGCTGCTATTTGTGGTCATCCTTCTTTTTACGCTCGTGCTTTTTCGCACGGCGAAGCTCTGGGTCTATTACGAAGGCGAGGCGAACGAATGAGGCAGGGTATAATCATCGGCCTGAACGTGCGAAACGCGATTGGCAAAGCGGTGGTTTACGGCCTGCTGGGCGCGGGCTCAATCATCATCTTGATGCCCTTCGCCTGGATGATTTCTACCTCACTAAAGGATTTGTCGCATGTGTTCCGCTGGCCGCCCGAGTTCATTCCCAACCCCGTCGTATGGAATAACTATCCCACGGCGCTGACCAAGCTGCCCTTCGACATTTATCTGGGCAATACGCTGCTTATCGTGGGCGCCACCTTGATCGGGGAATTGGGTGTATCGGCGGTGGTGGCCTATGCATTTTCACGTTTGCGTTGGCGCGGAAGGGATGCGCTCTTCGTCGTCGTGCTTGCCACGATGATGCTGCCGCGGCAAGTGACGCTTATCCCCGATTTTCTGATATTTCGGTACTTCGGTATGTACGATACTTATTGGCCGCTGGTTATCCCGTCCTGGTTCGGCAATCCCTTCTACATATTTCTGATTCGGCAGTTCTTCATGACGATCTCGCGCGAACTGGATGAGGCGGCGCTGCTCGATGGTTGCTCTAAGTTCGGCGTCTTCTGGCGGATTACGTTGCCGCTATCGTTGCCGGTGCTGGCAGCGGTGGCGATATTCTCGTTCCAGTATCATTGGAATGATTTTTTCCGCCCGCTGATATTCTTGTCTGATACCGATAAGGCGACGCTGGCGCTGGGGTTGCGCTATTTCCAGGGTACCTACGGCACCGAATGGAATTCTCTGATGGCGGCATCGCTTGTTGTAATGATGCCTTTGATCATCGTCTTTTTCTTCGCCCAACGCATATTTATTCAAGGTGTAGTCTTCACCGGCTACAAGTAGGCAGGCGCTAGAAGTCAGTCTATGTGCTAAAGAAGTGGAAAAGTGAGTCGCCGTGCATTTCACACAGGGGGAGCGAGAGTGTCTGCGCCCAAGACGAAAGGAGAAGGCGGGTTATGAAATGAACTGCGGGCGCGTTAGTCCTGCTTGCCGCGCTTCTTGTCGTCGTCAGCCCGCTTGGAATCTTTTTTGGGTCCTTTGCCGGGTATCGTGGTGCGTATGTGGCGGATGCCCTTGGAGCTCACTTCGTACTCAGTGATGGGGGTATTATTGCTTACTGTCCAATTTGACTTCATGTCTCTCCTCCACTTTTGGACTCTCGCTGATTATAGATTGTTGTCAAGATAAAGGCTATTCTGAGACATGATATTCCATTCGCCATACTGCAACACTTCTACATGAAATTCATAGAAGCCAGCGCCGGAGAATGTCAATTCGCGGAAATAGAATACCATGAGGCGGCTATTTTTGAGCACGAAGTCAATGGAGAAGTGCCATTCAGCCAAAATCTGATTGTCTTCGGGCGCCAGAACACGCAATATGGCGGGATATCTATGCATGTCCAAGTCCGATTCGGTGAACCAATAGGAAATTAGAATGATAGGCGGGTCTAGCTCAATTAGCAGCGTGGGCGGTGTGGGCGGCGTAATGCTCACCTTTGCTTCAGCAAATACGTTTGTCAGCGTGAGCATACCGTCATTATGTTCTTCAAAGTCTTTACAAAGCACCGACCAACCAAGCCGCATTCTTCACCCCTTGATGTATTCAGGCATTGGATAAACGCTCCCATTTATACTCTGCCGACAAGCCATAATTGAAGAGAAGCATCACTCTGTTAGATCTTAGTGGACCGAAAAGGATGACCGGAAATCATGAAGACCAAGTCGAAGTATCAGAAATTGCAAGCGCTCGAACATGACGCTGTCAGTTGGAATGAAGGCTTTTGGGGCAATCTGTTTGAGCTCTGCCGCGAGACGGTCTTGCCCAGCATGCGTAAGGCCTTGAACGAGCCTGACAATGGCGCTGTCTTCAGCAACTTTTACATCGCCGCCGGCCTGCAAGAGGGCGTGCGCAAAGGCACCATGTGGAGCGATGGCGATTGTTACAAATATATGGAAGCCTGGTCGCATGTTTATGGCTTGACCAAAGACCAGGCCATCCTCGACGAATTGGACGCTTTGATCGATGTGATCGCTCAGGCGCAGCTCGAAAACGGCTACATCAGCACGGCGATGCAGTTGAGCGATGACAAGGAATACTGGACTGATCTGCGCGACCACGAGCTTTACAACATGGGTCATCTGCTAACGGCGGCATCGGTCCATTACCGCATTACCGGCAAAGACAATTTCCTCGCGATTGCCATCAAGCAAGCCGACTGCCTCTACGATCTCTTTATGCCGCGTCCGCCCGAACTGGCGCATTTCGGCTTCAACCCGTCCAACACCATGGGCGCTGTTGATCTCTACCGCGCGACTGGCGACGAGCGCTATTTGGAATTGGCGCAGTGCTTCGTGGAGATGCGCGGCTCGCAGCCCGGCGGCGGCGATCAGAACCAGGCCCTGGTGCCCCTGCGCGAGGAGACGAGGGCGGTCGGCCATGCCGTCACGGCCGGCTATCTTTACTGCGGCGCGACCGATGTGGTAGCGGAGACGGGCGATGAAGAACTGCTGGCCGGTTTGCTGCGCATCTGGGACAATGCCATCACCAGCAAGATGTACATCACCGGCGGCACCTCGGCCCAGCATCACGGCGCATCGCAGCGACCTGAATTCGGCGGCAGCGCTGGCAGCGTTCATGAAGCCTTCGGCTACGAGTATTCGCTGCCCAACGCCACCGCCTACAACGAAACCTGCGCCAATATCGCCAACGCCATGTGGAATTGGCGTCTGCTCCATCTATCGGGCGATGCCAAGTACAGCGACATCGTCGAGTTGGTTCTCTACAATTCCATGCTCTCGTCGATGAGCCTGGACGGCATCACTTTCTGCTATACCAATCCGCTGCGCTGGTACGGCGCCGACCATCCGCTGCTCAGCCAGGATGCCTACGAACGCTGGTTCATATCGCGCTGCTATTGCTGCCCTACCAATACCGCCCGCACCATCGCCCTGCTGCACAACTGGTTCTACAGCGCGTCCGACGACGGCTTATGGGTGCACCTCTATGGCAGCAACAGCGTCAACACGACGCTGGCGGACGGATCCGCTTTTGCGCTGACGCAGCAGACCGACTACCCTTGGGACGAGCGTATCCGCATTTCAATCGACGAGGCGCCGGCTGATGCGGTGAGCCTGATGCTGCGGATTCCGGGCTGGTGCGACGCCGCCGACTTGCGCGTCAATGGCGAAGCGAGCGGCATCCCGCTACGGGCCGGGACCTATGCCGAATTGCGGCGCGCCTGGAAAGCCGGCGATGTCATCGAGCTATCGCTGCCCATGCAGCCGCGCATGCTCAAAGCGCATCCCAAAGCGGAAGAGATCCGCAATCACGTGGCTGTCACGCGCGGGCCAATTGTCTACTGTCTTGAAGGTATGGACTTGCCCGACGGCGTCTCCGTTATGGAAGTCTACGCGCCGGACGACATGCGCCTGGAAGCCAAAATGGATGGCGAGTTATTGGGCGGCGTCGTGACGATCAATGGCCAGGCGCGCCGCCTCTACGAAGCGAATGGCGCATCAGCGCTGTACCTGGAGGCGGGCAAGGAAATCGAAGAAGCGCTGGATATCCGCCTGATACCCTATTACGCCTGGAACAATCGCGGCATCGACGAAATGACTGTCTGGCTGCCGCGCCGCTATTGATAGGAGAATTACCCACCCGCCGCGCGGACGAGCAGCTCTTGCCCGGGGTAAATCCAGCGTCCCATGTGCTCGAGTTGGTTGAAAATAATGAGTTCAAGCGGGTCGGCGTCATAAGCGACCGCGATGGCGTTGATGGTGTCGCCCGGCCGCACAATATGGACGATGCTGCCATCTGCCTGAGGGGTTTGCTGCTGGACGAAGGGCGCGTATTGCACGCTTGGCTGTGCCGCCGGCGATGGCGCGGACGATTGTTGCGCGACGCATTCGGCCGCGGGCGGCCCGCCGAAGGTATCGACAATGCCAAAGACGCGCCCATCCATCGCGTTGTCCAGCACTACGTGATGCACCTTGCCCTCGATATTGGGACCTTTGGAAAAGACGATGTAGCGCCGCGGCACAGTCAGTTCCGCTTGGTAATGGGGGTCAATCTCAAAAAAATGGCGGATCTCTGGCGCTAGCCCCGTGCGGATGGACAGGCGTCCATCTGCGCTGCAGGCGACCAGCCCTTCCGCCACCGCTTCGACTTGGGGCTGGTCCACAGCGAGCAGGTATGTGCCTTCGGCTGGCAGCAGCTTGTCCTCAGTGTTGGGGCGGATGCGCCAGACCGTGGCGACTGGCGGCTGTACCCGCGGGCGGCAGATAAGCCCAATCGCGCCCAGTTTCAGGTCGCATTCTTCTGGAATCAAATGACAATGCGGGTTGCATTTGACCGGCGGCGGGGGCAAATCGCAATGTGGGTTGCATAGGACTGGCGGGCTTACGGGATCAACAACTTCTGTGTCGCAGTCCGCGGCGCGATTGTCGGTGAGAGTGGCGGACGAAAGAAAAGTATCCGGAGCGCTGTTGCCAACAAAAGTGATACATCCATTCAGCTCGATAGCCGATGGATCAAGTACGGCCACCAAGACTCCTAATCCGCCGCTGTTTTCGCGAAAAGCTGCGTTATTGAAGACCATCTGGCCTTTGGTGTAAGTCCCGTAGGTGAGCATGACCGAAGCGTGTCTGGAGACGCGGTTTGTATCGAACAAGCCATCGGTGACCGATATCGTCCCCCCGTTCAAAATGAAGCCGAGAGTATTGGACACTCGCAGCCGGTTGGCGCTGATATCGCCCCAGTTGGTGATCCTGATGCCCTCCAAAGCGACATTTTCCAATTCCAAATTGGCGGTGTAGGCGGTGTAGAGGGTCATCGCCAATGAACTGCTGGTGATGCGGTGGCCATTGCCGATGATGCGTATGGCAACGCCTTCCGCAATGATCGAGCGAGTGTCCCAGGCGCAATCGGAAGTTAAAGTATAAGTGGCGGAGGCGACAAGCGTGCCGGGTTCGGGCAAGCCACAGGTCATTACGCCGGGCGCGGTCGCTGTGGCGGCATCCCCATTGCCAATCGCGCCGGTGCAAGCGCCTGTAGAGTTGTCGGTGAACGCGCCATTGATAGCTAAGGGCGCATTCCCCCAACTGGTCAGGCAGCCGGTCGCCGTCAACGTAGCGCCTGCCTCCACTCGAATGGCGCCGCTGCCGCCCAGGTTATTGCGCAAAACGACATTATTCAGCGTCGCCGAACCATTACCTTTGACGGAGATGACTCCGCCCTCCGTTATACCGAAGCTGGTGGCCAGATTTTCTTCAATCAGCACATTGTTCAGGCTGCCGTTGAGCAGGGTCACGACCGAAGGCGAGCGCCCGCGCTTGATGGTGACTTGGTTTAGATTCACAGTTGCGCCGCTGCCGCTGATGATGCCGGGGCTGGACTTGCTTTCGCCATCAAGCGTCAGGCTGTTCAAGTTCAATGTGGCGCCAGGGGAGATTAAAAAGAAGTTATGGGCGCCTCCAGTAACGGTATGCCCGCCGCCATTGATTGTGACCGTTCTCGCTGGGTTACTGCTGGGAATGCTGAGCTTGCCGGTCAATACGCAATCCGCGCTGAGCGTGTAGGTTACTGACTGCCAAATTGTGCCTTCCGCTGGCATGCCGCAGGCGGCCACGGGCGGGTTGGTCTGGGCGAAGATTGATGACCCGTGTCCGCCCAGCGCAAGCAGGCACAGCAATAGCATCAATAGCCGGGAAAATGACATTGGGATGTTCCTAAAGCCGATGGCTTAGCAGAGAATTGATTTCGCGCGCGGGGGGGGGGGGGGGGCGGCTTCATTAAGGGTTTGACGTCGCTTCCAGTAGACGGCGGCGAATAAGCGTGTGAGCCTTTCGAACCGCCAATTAAATACGCGTTTTAGTTGTTTTGTCAAGGGTTATCTAAAATGCTCGTTAAAAGCGATTCGTCAAGCGCGAGACTTCCGCCAATCGGCGCGGGGACCTACAGATTCAGGCTTTAAGGTCTGCGAATAAAACGTTATGGTTATGCGCAGTCTCCGCTTCGAGTGAAAGGAGAATGCCGCGCCAGCCGTTTCGCTTATGGCAAAAATCGCTTTAGACAGTCCCCTACCTAAAAGGAGCGCGCCGAAGAGCTCCCTGCTGCGTAGTTTTACATTCCTCAAAAAGTATCGAAATATCGCTGTTAGCGTCTACCTGCTCGCTATGTTGACCAATGGCTTCGCGGTCATCATTCCGCAGACCATCCGCTGGATCATCGACGCCGGCATCATACAGCAGAATATGGACATTCTGTTGTCTTCGCTGCTGGGACTGCTGCTGCTGACCGTGGTCAAGGGCGTGGTGGATTTTGGGCTGGGCCGCGGTACGGAAGTGGCCTCCCAAGGCGTGGCCTACGACATCCGCAATGCCATCTTCGACAAGCTGAGCTCGCTCTCGTTCGCCTATCACGACCGGGCGCAGACGGGCCAGTTGCTGGCGCGCTCCATATCCGATGTGGAGCGGATTCGCTTCCTGACCGGGCGCGCCTTTGTGCGCCTGTTCCAGCATTCGACGCTGATGTTGCTGACCTTTATCGCGCTGCTGCTGATGAACGCGCAACTGGCGCTGCTGTCGATGCTGCTGATTCCCGTGCTGGCTTATGTAGCCTACCGGCTGGGCAGCATCTATCGGCCGCTGTCGCTGGATTTGCAGCATCAACTGGCGGAGATGACGACGGTGCTGGAGCAGAACCTGCGTGGCGCCAAGATCGTCAAAGCCTTCGCGCAGGAAGACGCCGAGGTCGGACGCTTCGACGCGGAAAACAGCAAGTGGTTCCGGCTGGCGCAGCAGCAAGTCAAAGTGACGACGCAGCATATCCCGCTGCTCGATTTTCTGGCCAGCCTCAGCACAGTCGCGATTATCTGGCTCGGCGGCCGGCTGGTGATAGAAAACAGCTTGACGCTCGGCGAATTGGTGGCCTTCACCACCTACATCGGCCAGTTGATTTCGCCGGTGCGGCGCCTGGGCGTGATCGTCCCGGCTGTGGCGATGGCATCGGCTGCGGGCGAGCGCATCTACACCATCCTGGATGCGCAGTCCGAAGTCGTAGACGCGCCACATGCCGTTGAGCTGCCGCAGATCGACGGGCGCGTCCGCTTTGAAGGCGTGTCCTTCTCCTATTTTGATGGGCGCAATGTGCTCGACCGGTTGGATTTCCACGCGGAGGTCGGCGAGGTGGTCGCCTTGTTGGGCTCGACCGGCTCCGGAAAGTCGACCATCATCAACCTGATTCCGCGCTTCTACGATGTGACCAACGGGCGCATCTGCGTCGACGGCTACGATGTGCGCGATGTGACCATGAACTCGCTGCGCGATCAGATCGGGATTGTCCTGCAAGAGACCGTGCTCTTCGCGGCCAGCATCAAGGAAAATATCGCCTTTGGGCTGGACAAGGTCACCGATGATGATGTGGTCGAAGCGGCCAAGGCGGCGCAGGCGCACGACTTCATCATGGCAATGGAAAAGGGCTACGACACCGAAGTCGGGGAGCGCGGCGTCACGCTGTCCGGCGGGCAGAAGCAGCGCATCGCCATCGCCCGCGCCTTGCTGAAAGACCCGCGCATCTTGCTCCTCGATGACGCCACGTCGAGCGTCGATACCGAAACCGAGCGGCTGATTCAACTGGCGCTGGAACGGCTGATGGTCGGGCGGACGTCCTTCATCATCGCGCAGCGGCTGAGCACAGTGCGGATGGCGGACAAGGTGCTGGTGCTGCAGGGCGGGCGCATCGCCGCGGCCGGCACGCACGAGGAATTGCTGCAATCATCCGGCCTCTACGCCGAAATCTACTATCGCAACCTGCGGGAATGAATTGTTGACGTATACAGTAGGGCAATAATGCGATGCGCCATGACTGGACATTGCTTTGCACCGAAGTCGAGCCGCAAGAAAATGGTACAATCACCTTGGGCAATGTATTTTCGACCCTGCAAGTCTATAGCCCGTTTGGCAATTCAGAACAGCCAGAGTTGCTTATTTTCGATCCGCCGGCTGTATTGGTATCCCAGTGGACGGCAGAGTTTGATGCCGACCGTCGCGTACATCCGGCGATAATCCAGTTGATAGCGCCTGGAGGAAACCAATTATTGTGGGGAGACGAAGTAGAATTCGATTTGCGGGGCAAATCAGTATTCCACATGATCTATTTGTTGCGTGATTTGCCATTGGTAAGCAGGGGTACTTTTGAATATCATGTCTACTTGAATTCACTAGGACCCATTGGCGAATGGGGCCGAGCAAGTTTGACAATAAGTTGAATTAAATCGGAGACGCAAAATAATGAACCAAATAAAATTCAAGATCGTCCAAGATTCGCGCGCTGTGGTGTTCCAGCCCTCGGAGAAAAGAGTAACCTATCTTGACGGCAAGGATTCGCCCCTGCTCAAGCGGCGCGTTCCCAAACGCCCACAGCAAAAGCCCGAGCCCCCCGAGCAAAAGCCACAGCAGCCCAAGCAGGTTAACCAAGACGAATAATCCAACCCGCAGACTCTAAACGGAGACTACTATCGGCTTCTCAATTGGCACTGCGGGCCTGCGATCGGGCGGGCCGCGCAGCACTTTGGAAGGTTACGCCGAGAAGGTTGACGGGCGTTCCTTTAACCTACGCGTGCTCTGGTATCTGCTGATCTTTGTCCGCCCCTACGCCCTGCGCATGATCGGCGCCTTCTGCGCCATGCTGGCCGTCACCGGCTTGACGCTGTATACGCCCTTTTTGGTCAAACAGGCGATTGACGGTCCGATCGCGGGCGGCGACATCCCGGGTTTGGACCAGATCGCCTTGCTGATGCTGCTGGCTTTTGTCGGCCTCTACCTGGGCTCAATGGCGCAGCGCTACCTGCTCAGCTGGGTGGGGCAGAAAGTCCTGGCCGATCTGCGCTCGGAGCTGTTCCGTCATTTGCAGGAACTGCCGCTAGCCTATCACGACAGTCATATCATCGGCGTGACGATTTCGCGGGTGATCAGCGATGTCGGCGTCATCAATCAGTTGCTGTCGCAGGGCTTGATTACGCTGACAGGCGACAGCCTCTTGCTGGCGGGAATCATCATCGTCATGCTCTCGCTTAACGCGCAACTTGCGCTGGTGACATTCTCCATCATCCCGGTCATTGTCATCGCGACCATGATATTCGCCCGGCGCGCCAAGGTGGCATTTCGTAATACCCGCGCCCGCAACGCCCACATGATCGGCGACCTGGCCGAGAACCTCAGCGGCATCCGCGTGATCCAGGCCTTCGCCAACGAAGACAGTACCTCCGAGCGCTTTGACGAGGTGAATCAAGCCAATCGCGATGCCCATATCGATGCCATGTCCCTGTCGTTTGTCTTTCTGCCGACGGTTGAGTTTCTCAGTATGGCGGCGACCGGCATTGTGCTGCTCTTCGGCGGCATCAGCGTGGCGCAGGGCAATCTGACGCTGGGCACGGTGATCGCCTTCCTGGCCTACGTCAATCGCTTTTTCCTGCCCGTGCAAGAGCTCAGCCAGCTTTACGCTACGATGCAGACAGCGATGGCGGGCGGCGAACGCGTGATCAACCTGCTGAATACCGAGCCGGCCATCAAAGACCGCGATGACGCCGCGGAGATGCCGCCGATCGCAGGGCAGATCGAATTCCGCGATGTTCAATTCGGATATCGGGAAGGGCTGCCAGTCTTGCGCGACATCAACTTGGAGGTTCCGGCGGGCACGATGGTGGCGCTGGTGGGCCCCACAGGCGCGGGCAAGACATCGATCGCCAATCTCATCGCGCGCTTCTATGACGTCAGCGAAGGCGAACTGCTGATCGACGGCATTGACATTCGCGACGTGAAGCAGCGTTCAATGCGGCGGCAGATGGGTCTGGTATCGCAGGACCCTTTCATCTTCGCCGGCACCATCGCCGACAATATCCGCTTCGGCAAACCGGAAGCCAGCCTGGAAGAAGTGGCGGCCGCCGGCGCATTGGCCAATGTCGCCGAATTCGCGCGTGATTTGCCGCTGGGCTACGAGACGGAAATCTACGAAGACGGCGCCAACTTGTCTGTCGGGCAGCGGCAGCTCATCTCGATCGCCCGCGCCATCCTGGCCGACCCGCGTATCTTGATCATGGACGAGGCGACTTCAAGCGTGGACATGGTCACCGAAGCGCTTATCCAGGATGCGCTGCGCAAATTGCTCTCGGAGCGCAGCGCCATCGTGATCGCCCACCGGCTCAGCACCATCGTCAATGCCGAAATGATCTGCGTCGTTGATGATGGACGCATCCACGAAATGGGCACGCACACTGAACTTCTTCAGCAGCGCGGGCTCTATTTCGAACTCTACGAGCGCCAATTCGTCGAAATGGCGGATTAGCGCCGCCCCTGGGGAAGTCCAGCCAGCCGCCTCGCGCTCCTGATTTCTACCTTGTACCAAATCGGCAGAAAGACTGCTCCACACTCCGCGGCGTCTGTAGCAAGGCATGATCCAGCTATCTGTTTCATCGGGCGCATTTGATGGTAGAATAGGCTTGCTCGGAGGAGACGATCATGATGCTCGAAATCCCGGAAGATGTCGCGGAGCGGCTCAAAGCGCTGGCGAAGCAAAGCGACCGTGAAGTAGCTGATATTCTGCGCGATATGCTTACCCTGCATGAATCTGAAATTGTCGCCAAAGGCAGGAAATGGGCGACGGCCGCCGACCTGGGGCGCAATGCCGAAGAATTTAGAAAAGCCATGCAGCGCCTCGATATCGGGGACAGCCAGAAACCGTCGAATACCGCCGAGAACAGCCGCGAGATTCTCAAAGAAATCTATGCGGAAAAGTTCGGCCCAGCGAATAAATGACGCTAATTACTGACAGCAGCTTTGTCTACGCGCTATACAGTGAAAGCGATCCTGCGCATCAAGTCGCTAAGCGATTTGTAAGCCAAAATCCTGAACAACTCTTGGTTCCAAACGTAGTCTTGCCTGAAGTCTGCTACCTAATCACGCGCGACTATGGACGCCGCGGCATTGAACAATTCATCAAGTACTTCGCGCAATTGGATGCGCTGTTTGCGCCTTTGATTTTGGACGACCTGGACAGATTGCGCGAAATCGTCTCTACCTACGCCGATGCCGAACTGGACATCGTCGACTGCTGCATCATGGCTATTGCCGAGCGCTTGAACCTGACGCGCATAGCCACCTTCGACCGGCGCGACTTTGCTATGGTTAGGCCGCGCCACTGCGATTTTCTCGAACTCCTGCCCTAATTCATTCTGCCTTGGCCTGTCAGCGCAGTGACGGACTTGCCGCAAGGCGCCCGCGCAGCCTTTGCTTTACATTTCAGTCCAGCTCGACGCGCGGGTTAAGCAGCGCGTAAGCCAGATCGGCGAAGAGGTTGGCGAAGAGGATGATGGTCACCGTGACCATGACGATAGCCTGCACCAGCAGCAGATCGCGGCGTTCGATGGCGGCGATCAGCAGGCTGCCCAGCCCGGGGAATCCGAAGACGACTTCAATCACCACCAGGCCGCTGATTAGCCAGGTGATGCTGAGGGCGATGACGGTGACGGTGGGCAGCAGGGCGTTGCGCAGCACGTGCCGCCAGATGACCGTGCGCCAGGCGATGCCCTTGAGCGCGGCGGTGCGCACATAGTCGCGCTTCATCTCTTCGATGACGCCGGCGCGGGTCAAGCGGGAGATATACGCCAGCATCACCAGCGTCGCCGCGAAGGCCGGCAGCCAGAGCGCGGGCAGCATCTCGCCAAAGGAAGCATTGGCGGGCACAGCGGAACTGGCCGGGAACCACCAGCCCAGCGCCTCAGCCAGCGCGCCGCGTCCCCAGCGCAGCGCCACGATGTTGATCAAGAATAAACCCGTGACAAATTCGGGCAGGCTGACCACCGAAAGCGTCAGCAGCGAGATGAGTATATCGGGCAGCTTATTCTCGCTGAGCCCGGCGATGACCCCCAGAACCAGCGATATCGGCACGGAAAGCAGCAGCGCCACCGCGGCCAGCCGAGCGGAATTGACCGTGCGTTCGCTGATGAGCTGGCGGTTGCGCGCGCCGCGGAAGGCGATCGTCTCGCCCCATTCGCCGCGCAGGAAGTTCCCCAGCCAGGTCACGTACTGCTCCGGCATAGGGGCGTTTAAGCCCAGTTGGTCGCGGATTTCTTCCACTTGCGCCTCAGTGGCTTCCCGCCCGCCGGCGATAACCCGCGCCGGATCGCCGGGCAGGACGCGCAGCAGCAAAAAGATCATCAGCGAACTCAACAAGTAAGTGAAGAAAAAGAAGACGAAGCGGCGGCGCAAGAAATGCAGCATATCGGCTAGCCGTCCCTTTCCGCCGGAACCAGATCGGATTGCAGCGTCGCCAACTCTTCCAGCGGGATATGGCAGCGAATGCTATGGCCCTCGTCGACTTGGCGCCAGGGCGGCTCGTCGCGCTCGCAGATGTCGCCGATTTTGCGCGGACAGCGGGTATGAAAGCGGCAGCCGCTGGGCAGGTTCTGCGCGCTGGGCAGGTTGTCGCTGAGCAGGATGCGCTCGGTTCTATGCTGCGGATCAGCCACTGGAATCGCCGAGACCAGCGCTTCGGTATAAGGGTGATAAGGCGGCTGGAACAGCTCGCGCGCTTCGCCGACTTCGCATAATTGGCCCAGGTACATGACTGCGAGCGTATCCGCCAGGTAGCCGACGACCGACAAATCATGCGAGATAAAGAGGTAGGCGCTGCCCTGCTCTTCCTGCAATTGCGCCAGCAAGTTTAATACGGCGGACTGCACCGAGACATCCAGGGCGGAGACCGGCTCGTCGCAAATGATCAGCTCCGGGTTGGAGGCGAAGGCGCGGGCGATGGCGACGCGCTGCTTTTCGCCGCCGCTCAGTTCATCGGGGTAGCGGTCGGCGTATCCGGCGCGCAGGTTCACGCGCTCCAGCAGCGCCAGCGCTTCGGCATCGGCGGCGTCGGGCGACAGGCCGCGCAGCTTGACCAGGGGCCGGCGTATCGCCTGGCGCACCGAGAGATAAGGATTCAGCGAGTTCTGCGGGTTCTGGAAGACCATCTGCAGATGGGAGAGTACATCGGAGCTGCGCTCGCGGACGCTGTTGCGCACGTCCATGCCCAGCAGCTCCAGCTTGCCGCCGCTGCGCTGCTCCAGCCCAATGATGACGCGCGCCAGGGTGGTCTTGCCGCTGCCGCTTTCGCCGACCAGCCCCAGCGTTTGCCCGGCGCGCAGCTGCAGATCGACGCCGTCGACCGCCCGTATCGGCGTGGGTGTGACGCGCTGCAAGGCCTCGCCTACTGTCGGCGCCACGGGAAAATGCTTGGTCAGATCGCTGACGCGCATGAGGGTGGACAGCTTACCCCCCCCTAAATCCCCCCCCATCGCGATGGAGGGGGACTTTGCGTCGTCTTGACGAGCAGATTCGGCAGAACGGAGTCGATCGGCATCTACCTCGCTCCAAAGATTTGGATGCCCGCCATAGAGATTGCGGGAGGGGGTCTGGGGGAGGGGTAAACCATGGGACACGCTGACGTCCTGCCAGCGGTGGCAGCGTACCAGGCGCTCAGACGGCAGGCGTTCCAGCGGAGGTTTTTCTGTGTTGCAGCGGTCAATGACAAGCGGGCAGCGGTCCGCGAAGACACAGCCGCTGGCTCGCTGCGTCAGCGCCGGCGGATTGCCGCTGATCGACTGCAAAGGCGCTTGGTGTTTGCTCTGGCCCGGCTTGGGCACACTGTTGATTAGCCCGCGCGTATAAGGATGATTGGGCTGCCGAAACAGGTCGTGGACTTCCGCCTCTTCCATGATCTCGCCGGCGTAGAGCACCAGCACGCGCTCGCATAATTGCGCCACTACGCCGAGGTTGTGCGTGATGTAGATGACGCCGGTATGGCGGTCGGCGATCAGGCCGCGCACCAGGTCCAGAATGACGGCTTCGGTGGTGACGTCCAGGCCGGTGGTCGGCTCGTCCATGATAAGCAGATCGGGATTGCTGATCAGCGCCATGGCGATGGTGACGCGCTGCTGCATGCCGCCGCTGAGTTCATGCGGGTAACGCTCGGCGACCCGCTCCGGATCGACCAGGTTGACATGATGGAACATGTCGATCATGGCGTCGTAGGCGGCTTTGCCCTCGATGCCGTCGGCGGCTTTGAGGACCTCGGTAACCTGACGCCCTATCTTGATTGAGGGGTTGAGTGCGGCGCCGGCGTTCTGGGGCACGAACTTGATGCGCTTGGCCCACAGGCGGCGCATGTCGGCATTCGACTTGGCCAGCAGGTCTTCACCGGCGAAATTCAGCACGCTGCCGCTTTCGACCCGCCCGTTGCTGCTGAGATAGTGCATCAACGCCAGCGCCACGGTCGACTTGCCCGAGCCCGACTCGCCCACCAAGCCATAAATCTGCCCCGGCTGCAATTGCAGGCAGAACTCGCGCACCGCCGGTATCCAGTCCCGCTTAATGCGATAACTGATCGTCAGCTTGTCGACATGCAGCAAGGGGGCGGCGGTCATCGTCTAAGCGCCCTTCTGCACGGCGCGGCGGATGCCGTCCGACATGAGATTGACGGCGATGACCAGCACGGCGATCGCCAGCGCCGGGAACTCCAGCGCCCAGGGCGTCAGCTGATAAAACCCGCCGCGATTTTCATTCACCATCAAGCCCCAGTCCGGCGATGGCGGGCGCGCGCCAAAGCCCAGGAAACCCAGCGAAGCGACCAGAAAGATAGCGTAGGAGAAGCGCAGCGATGCTTCGACCACCAGCGAGGGTATCACCGAGGGCATGATTTCGCGGAAGATGATGTACAGCTTGCTCTCGCCGCGGATCTCAGCCGCTTCTACAAATTCGCGGGTTTTGATATCAAGCGTGGCGCTGCGGGCGACGCGGGCCACGATAGGTATGTAGAGCGCTGAAATGACCAGCAGCACTACATTGTCCGCCAGTCCCGCTTGCCAACTGCCGGCTGCGAAGTCGAGATTGCGGATAATGCCGACCAGCACCAGCGCCAGCAGCAGCGCCGGAATCGCCAGCAGGGCGTCAATGACCCGGCCAAGTACTTCATCGACCCAGCCGCCGGCGTAGCCCATAAAGAGGCCCAGCGCCGAGCCGAGCAGGACGCTGACCAGCGTGCCCAAACCGGCGATGCGGAAGATGCTGTTCGTGCCCAGTATGACGCGGCTGTAGACGTCACGCCCCAGCCGGTCCGTGCCGAAAGGGTGCTCGCCCAGCTGCAGCGCGCCGATATCCAGCGTCGGCGGCTGACGGACATCGTGGCTCTGATCATTGGGATTGGAATGCGGCGCCAACCGCTGACCAAAGAGCGCGAGCAGCAAGAAGAAGACGACCAGCGCGGCGCCCAGCGCCGACTGCGGCTGGCGCAGCAGGGCCCGAATCAAGCCGGAGAGGCTGCGATAGAATTGATAAATCGTAATGCGCTTTCTGTCTCTGCGAACGCCCAATCAACCGCTTCATCGCCGCTAGCATATTGGCCAAAAAAGGGCCAGCCGCCGGCTGACCCCTAAGCGATAATCCCGCGCGCTGCTGGGTGTTACCCGATCACAGCCTGATTCAGATTGGTGCGGCCCGCGAAGGGCTGCAATTCCACGCCGCTGATATTGCCCGCCAGCACCATGAATTGGGCGAAGAAATAGGGCACCACTATCGGACCGTCATCCAGGAAGATTTGCTGAATCTCCTTGTAAGCCGCAACGCGCTCGTCCTGATCGAGAGAAGTACGGGCGAGTTCAATCAACTCGTCGAGGCGGGCGTTGCTGTAATGCGATTCGTTCCAGGGCGCTTCCGAGTGATAAGCCAGATCAAGGTAGAGCTGCGGAATCGGCCGCGCGCCCCAGCCGGTCACACCGAGATCGACTTCCATCCAGGCTTCCGCCCAGTAGGTGTTTTCGTCTTCGAGTTGGACTTCGACGCGGATGCCGGCTTCTTCCCATTGGGCGGCCATCGCTTGCGCCATATCCGGCCAGCTGCCGCTGTTCGGCGTATGCAAGATCATGTCGAGGCCGTCAGGGTAACCGGCTTCGGCCAGCAGGGCGGCAGCGGCGCCCGGATCGCGCGCCGGCGCCTCGGCATCGGCCAGGAAGTATTGGCCGAATGCCGGTCCAATCGGCGAGTCTTTGCCCAACGCGCCGAAGCCCAGCTGGACGCGCTCCCAAATGGCATCGCGGTCGGTGGCCAATTTGAAGGCTTGGCGCACGAGGGGATCATTGCCCGGCGCCCGGTCGGCGCGCAGGCGCGTCAGATGATGCCCGCTGGTGGGGATGTCCGTGGTGTGGAAGTTGGCATCGCCGCTGAAACCCAAGAAGCTGGAGTTGTCGAGCCGCATGATGCCGTCAGCGGTTCCGCCTTGCACGGCCGCTATGCCCGCCTGCTGATCGTCAAAGAAGATGAACTCGAGACGGTCGATGCTGGGCGCGCCGCGCCAGTAGCTCTCGTTGGCGCGCATGATGGCGCGGTCGCCGGGGATGATCTCTTCCAGCACGAAGGGTCCGGAGCCGTTGAATGCTACGCCGATGTCCTCCGCGCCGCTCTTGAGAATGACGAACTTATTGTCGGTCAAGTTGTAGAGAAAGTCCGGATTCGGCTCGCTCAGCGTGATGGTGATCTGATTGTCGCCGGCGGCTTCAAAGGTCCCGGCGGAGATCAAGCTGGCCAGGGTGCTTTCCAATTCCTGATGCCATTGAATCGTCCAGAGCACGTCATCGACCGTGAACGGGCTGCCATCATGCCAGGTCGCGTCATCGCGCAACTGGAGGGTATAGACCAGGCCGTCTTCGCTCAGCTGCCACGACGAAGCCAGGCGCGGTACCAGATTGGCTGCGGCGTCGGTCTCGATAAGGTAGTCATAGACGGCGTTCAAGATGGCGATTTCGCTGTCGCCTGAGGCCGAGCTCGGATCCAGCGTCGCCGGCGTCAGCCAGGCCAGGCGTAGGGTTCTGCCGTTTTGCGCGCTGGCGATGCCACCCAGCGGCGCCAGAGAAACTGTGCCAACGGCAGCAACGGCGCCGGCGGCGAAAATGTTGAGAAACTCACGGCGGGATACTTGACTTGCGGGGTTGCTGCTTCTGTTCTTCACGATGGTCTCGTCCTTTTATACTTGTGAATAGAATGGCAACTGGGTGGCTGCGGACGGTGAAAGGGCAAGCGGCCAACGCGAAGATTTGGGCTTAGCGCTGTGGCGGCGCCAGCGGACGTTCACAGCGTTGACGGATGAGCTGGCGACTTACGGCCATTGCCTCCCTTTCAAAAGACCCGGCAGCCGGACAATTGCCTGTACGCGCCGCATTATGGCATAGGATGGCGCGGATTGGGAACACAGATCTTCAGCAGAGCGGCGAATTCTGTTGATTTGACAAGGTCGACCTCGCCACCCAAGCTTCGCGGCGCGCTGATCTCAGCCGACGGTGGCGGTGTGGAAGTGCGTCCGCCCGGAGAGGGGATGTAATTCGACGCCGGAAACGTGGCTGGCCATGACCATGAACGAGGCATAGAAGTAAGGCACGATGATCGGTCCCTCGTCAAGAAAAAGCCGCTGAATGTCTTTGTAGGCCGCGATTCGCGCGTCTTCGTCCAGGGCGGAGCGGGCGAAGTCGATGAGTTCGTCCAGGCGCTCGTCTTGCCAGTGCGATTCATTCCAGGTCGCGTCGGAGCGATAGATCAGATCGAGGTAAATCTGCGGCGCCACGCGGTCGCCCCACCAGGTAACGCCCAAGTCCACATCCAGCCACTTTTGCACGAAGTATTCGTTTTCTTCTTCCAGCTCAATCTCGACGCGGATGCCGGCGTCATACCATTGCGCCGCCATCGCTTGCGCGAAATCGGGCATTGAGCCGCTGTTGGGCACGTGCAGGGTCATATCCAGTCCATCAGGATAACCTGCTTCCGCCAGCAGCGCGGCGGCCGCCTCCGGATCGCGCGGCGGCAGCACGGCATCGGCGAGGAAATACTGGGCGAATGAGGGCCCAATTGGCGAATCTTTGCCGAGGGCGCCGAAACCCAGCTGAACGCGATCCCAAACCGAGGCGCGGTCGGTCGCCAGTTTGAAAGCCTGGCGCACGCGAATATCATCGCCGGGCGGTCTGTCGGCGCGGATGCGCGTCATGTGGTGGGCGTTGGTGGGGATATCAATGGTATTGAAGCGAACGTCGCCGCTGAAATTGAGGAAGCTGAAATTATCCAACCGCAAGATGCCATCGGCAATGCCGCCCTGAACCGCGGCGATAGCCGCCTGCTGGTCGTCAAAAAAGAGGAATTCCAGCGTCTCTATGCTTGGCGCGCCGCGCCAGTAATTCGGGTTGGCTCGCATAATGGCGCGGTCGGCCGGGATCAGCTCATCCATGATGAAGGGGCCGGTGCCGTTGAACTCGACGCCGACATTCTCGGCTCCGGCTTTGAGCATGACGACCTTATATTCCGTGAGTCGATAGAGAAAATCAGGGTCGGAAGCCTTGAGGTCAATAATCACGGTATGGTCGCCGGCCGCTTCAAGCGCGGCGATGCCGGCCAGCAAATCGGCGATGGTGCTGCCCGCGTCGAGTTGCCACTGGATGCTCCAGACGACATCGCGCGCGGTCAGCGGACTGCCGTCATGAAAGAGGGCGTTTTCCACCAGTTGAAGGGTATAGCGCGTGCCATCGTCGTTGCGCTCCCAGGAAGACGCCAGCGCAGGCACGAGATTCGACGAGGCGTCAGTCTCAAACAGATAGTCGTAGAGCGCGTTCAAGACGGCGATTTCGCTCATGCCGGAGACGCTGCGCGGGTCCAGTTGCGCCGGCGTGAGCCAGGCGATGCGCAGTGCCCCGCCATCGCTTGCGCCGGACAAGTTCAGCCTCGGCGCGCGGTCCAGCGCGATCGTGCCGACGGCGCCGGCCATACCCGCGGCGAAAATCTGCAGGACGTCACGGCGTGAGGGACTTAGCTGAGTGGGAAGTGCCTTTCGCGTGACCATATCGGTGCTCCATCTGCCTATGTCGCGGCGGCCTTAAAGCGCAAGTATTTGATTTCAGGTTACTGGACTCGGCGGCGCAAGTAAAGCGGTCCCCTGGAATGCCAGGGCAATCGCTTCAAATTTTGCCACCGAGTACACAGAAGTAATTCCAAGTAAGTCATGCAACATAAAATGGGACGGTGTAAGGCTTGATTGGTATTAGCGATGAATTCGCCGGAATTTTACCCCACCCCCCGGCCCCTCCCCGACGAGTCAGGGAGGGGGAGCTAAATTCTGCGAATATCATGGTTTTTTTGATACTTTGTGTAGGTATTGACCCGGTATTCCATACGAAAACAGTTATACTACGGTTGGTTTTCTGTGTTCTTTGCAATACAAATCAAGCCTTGTAGGGGCGATTCTGTGAATCGCCCGTTGTTTTAATCGTGGATTTTCGGGCGACACACCTACAGTTCGACCTTGTGTGGATTTTCGCAGGACTAACTGGGTTCTGCTTCGGTGTACTCGGCGGCAATGCTCCGTCAAGCCCCGCAATTCCCCCGCGTCAGGACATAGTCGCCGCTGACCCAGCCCTCGCTTCCGTCGTAGAGCACTTTGAAATAACCAAAAGACCTCTCGCTGGCGCGCAGCCAGTCGACGCTGTCCTGCCAGATGCCGCCGATGATCAAGCCATCGGGCGGAGCTTGGCGGAAGTTGAGATTCGCTGATGGCTTCACCAGGCAATCGCTCAAAGTTTGGCTTTGCCCGTGGACGGTCAAGGGCGGGGCGCCGGCTTGGCTTCGCAGCAAGACAACGGTGCCGGCGGTGTTGATGGTGGCGCAGGTCATGCCAGCGCGTTGATATGCCGGCAGGGGGTAGGGATCAATCGGCGGATAGACGGAGTCGACGAAGAGCAAGCGCCCGTGCCGCTCGAAGCAGACTTCCAGTCCCGGCGTCACATAACCCCAGACATCGAGGGCGTCGAGAATCTCATCGTGGGGGATGACATCGGCTCGACCCACGCCGACGGCATCGACCTGCTGTCCTTGCGCGCCATCCACCCAGTTGTTGACCTGAATGCCGGGCGGCAGCTGATTGAGCGTTTGGATTTGGGGTGTGGGCAAGGGCTCCGCGCTGGACTTCGAGGATGAGCCTCCGCCGCTGCTGGGCTGAATCGGGACGGGCCTACGGATGGGAGTCGGCAAGGGCGTTGGCGTAGCGGACTGCGTCGCCAGGGTGCGGGCGCTCAGGGAAGCGGCGGTTGACGTGCCGCCGGCGTTCTTGGCGCGGACTTGCAGGCTGTACTGTGTGTTGGCGGTCAAACCGGTGAAGGCATAGCTGGCCACATCGCCGAGAGCCGTCCAGGTCCCGCTGCCGCGCCGGACTTCGTAGCTGGCGGCGCCGGTCGATTTCGTCCAGGACAGCGTGATGCTGGTCTGGGTGATGCCGCTGGTGGTCAAGCTGGTCGGGGCGGCGGGGACGGGCGGCGGCGGGACGTTGTTGGTGGTGGCGGTCGTTTGCGCGACGCTGGAGTCGCCTCCGGCATTGCTGGCGCGGACTTGCAGCGTGTATGCGGTATTGGCAGTCAGGCCAGTGAAGGTGTAGGTAGCGACATCGCTCAGCGTGGTGAACGCGCCGGTTGTGCCTGTCCGCACCTTGTAGCCCGTGGCGCCGGCCGGCTTGGTCCAGTTGAGGGTTATGCTGGTCTGCGTGATGCCGCTGGTGGTCAGGCCAGTGGGCGGGCCGGGAGCGGTCGGCAGTGTGCGGGCGTTCAAGGAAGCGGCGGCTGACGTGCCGCCGGCGTTCTTGGCCCGCACTTGCAGGCTGTACTGGGTGTCAGCGGTCAAACCGGTGAAGGCATAGCTGGCGACATCGCCGACATCGCTCCAGTTGCCGCTGCCGCGCCGGACTTCGTAGCTGGCGGCGCCGGCCGGCTTGGTCCAGTTGAGGGTAATGCTGGTCTGCGTGATGCCGCTGGTAGTCAGGCCAGTGGGCGGGCCGGGAGCGGTCGGCAGGGTGCTGGCGCTCAAGGAAGCGGCGGCTGACGTCCCGCCGGCGTTCTTGGCCCGCACTTGCAGGCTGTACTGGGTGTCAGCGGTCAAACCGGTGAAGGCATAGCTGGCGACATCGCCGAGAGCAGTCCAAGTGCCGCTGCCGCGCCGGACTTCGTAGCTGGCGGCGGCGGCCGGCTTGGTCCAGTTGAGGGTGATGCTGTTATGCGTGATGGCGCCGCTCGCGAGATTTGTGGGGGCGGCTGGCGTATTCAAAGTCCGCGCCGTCACGGTGTCATATTGAAATAAACTGAGGCTATTGAAGAGCAAGATTACATATTCCGTATTGCGACTTAGCCCGGAAAAAGTGTGTGTTGTGCCCTGCGGATCAGCTGATCCTTCCTGTTCCGGCGTGCCGCCGCGCCGCAGTGAATAAAGGTAGCCGCCCGGGTTGGTCCAGGTTACGACTATATTGTTGCGTCCTGTAGCGGAAACCTGAAGGCCGTAGTCGGCGGTTTGGGCGTCGGTCTTGATGGCGGGGAAGAGCAGCAGGGCGAGAAGGATTAGCGGCAGCAGCCAGCGACTAGAACATATTTTCGGGGGGGGGTAATGCTAAATACTAATAAAGAAGCGCGGCCTCGGCTGGCTTTGTTCATGGCTGCGTCTCCCGGCTGTGTTTGCATCATTATAATTGCCTTCGCGCGAGCTCAGGACGCAGTCGCGATGATCAGGCCGCCCATGGCGATGGCCGTAATGATAAACCAGGCGATGAGGCGATTGATCCGCTGTTCCAATTCTCGCCGCAACTGCTCGGTTTGGGCATCCTGCTTGCTGTCGAATTTATCGGACAGGGCTTTGAGGTCTTTATTAAACTGCTCGGACTGGGCGGCAAGCTGCGTGTTAAACTGCTCGGACTGGGCGGCAAGCTGCGTGTTAAACTGCTCGGACTGGGCGGCAAGCTGCGTGTTAAACTGGTCGCCTTGGGCTTTAAGGTCTTTGCTAAACTGCTCGGATAGAGTAACAATTTGCTCTTGCGTGGCGGTATGCTGCGCTTCCAAGCGGGCAATATCGGACTTGCTCGCCAGATGCGGGTTTTCGGCCTCGCGCGCGCTTTCCAAGCCGGAGACGCGCTCCGTCAGCTCGCCGACTTGCTCGACAACCCGAGTCTGCGAGAACTGTTCCAAAGCTTCGACGCGCTGTTCTAAAACAGGATTGTTTTCCGCCACGCTAACTCACCCTAAGCGCTTGGCTCAACTGACAAGATTATAGGCATAGCTTGACTGAAATGCAAGTCTCCCCGGTATGCGGGACTGTCTAATTGGGCTGGCTTTCAGCTGGGCAGGCTGTTGATGATGGAGTTTGCCAGGGCGATGCCAACGCCGATGACAGCTACGGCGCTGGCGACCAGCCAAGAGATGAGTTTATTGATTCGCTGTTCCCATTCCTTCCGCAACTGCTCGGACTGGGCAGTGAGCTGGGTGTTAAACTGGTCGCCTTGGGCTTTGAGGTCTTTGCTAAACTGCTCGGATTGGGCTTTGAGGTCTTTATTAAACTGCTCGGATAGAGTAACAATTTGCTCTTGCGTGGCGGTATGCTGCGCTTCCAGGCGGACAATATCGGACTTGCTCGCCAGATGCGGGGTTTCCGCCGTCCGCGCGCTTTCCAAGCCGGAGACGCGCTCCGTCAGCTCGCCGACTTGCTCGACAACCCGAGTCTGCGAGAACTGTTCCAAAGCTTCGACGCGCTGTTCTAAAACAGGATTGTTTTCCGCCACGCTAACTCACCCTAAGCGCTTGGCTCGATTGACAAGATTATAGGCATAGCTTGACTGAAATGCAAGTTTCTCCAGTATGCGGGCAGAGCAATCGCACCAGAACCAATTATGTGCCGAATGTCACATAAATCTACCACGATGTAGGGGCGACACTGTGTGTCGCCCATGAAAAGAGTGAGAATATCGTGGGCGATTCACAGAATCGCCCCTACATTGCCTCCTTTTTGCCAGAAAAGGAGTTAAATCTCGGTGTCCTCGGTGGTTAAAATAATTTGGTGCGATTGCTCTGGCATGCGGCAGCTTTTGACTTAGCCTGTGAGATTGGCTATTCTCAGCGGAAGTCTAGTAGTGTTATACGCGAACGCCTTGCGCGATTCGGGCGCGGCGCGTTTCAAACTTGTATCCGCGCAACGAACGCTGATATATGCCAAATCTACCTGTCATTGCCGCTGTCGGCAGCACCGCTATCGCATCGGAGCATCGCGGCTGCAACGCCCGTGATTTGATGGCGGAAGCGGTTCTGGACTGTCTGGCGGACGCCAGCCTGGACGACCTGTCGGCGGTTGAGCACGGCTTGGCCAGCTACGAAAGCGACCACTTCAACTTGCAGATGACGCTGGGTGCGATTCTGCAAGATACTATCGGCCTGACACCCAAGCCGAGCGTGCGCATAGAAGGCGGCGGCGCGACCGGCGCACTGGCTCTGCGGACGGCTTGGGCGCATGTGGTCAGCGGCCTCTGCGATTCCATCCTGGTGTATGGCGTGGAGAAAAATGGCAGAGGCGTATCGTCGCGCACGGCCAATCAGCTTTTCGCGCTCTCGGCCGATGTCGATTGGGAGATGATGATCGGCGGCACCTACACCGGCTTTTACGCGGCGATGATCCGCGCCCACATGGCGGCCTTCGGCACGACCGAGCGGCAATTCGCCCACGTCGCCGCGCGCAATCGCCGCAATGCCGGCTTCAACCCCATCGCCCAGAAAGCGATGGACATCACTATTGACGATGTGCTGGCTTCGCTGCCGATTGCCGAGCCCTACAAGCTGCTGGATTGCAGTCTGCTCAGCGATGGCGCCGCCTGCATCCTGCTGGCGACAGAGGACTGGGCGAAGGCGCATTGTCCGCGATTCAGCCAGCGTCCGCCGGTCTACTTCAGCGCGTCTGGCTGCGGCACGGATACCATGCGTCTGGGCGATCGCTATCCGCAGATCACGAATTTCCGCGCCAAGCGAGAGGCCGCTCGGCAAGCCTACGACATGGCCGGCATCAGCCAGCCCTTGGCCGAGATCGACGTCGCCGAGCTCTACGACAGCTACAGCGGCGTCGAGATACAGGCCGTGGAAGACCTGGGCTTCGTCGCGGCGGGTCAAGGCGGGCCGGCGGTTGCGGGCGGCGCATTTGATTTGGACGGCGAATTGCCCGTCAATACCAGCGGCGGCTTGCTGGGGCGGGGGGCGCCAGTGGGCGCGACCGGCATCTTGCAGGCGATTGAAGTGACGCAGCAGCTTTGGGGCGCTGCCGATGCTCGCCGCCAGGTGTCGGACGCTCGCCGCGGCTTGACCGACACACATGCCGGCATCGCCAGCATCAGCGTCGTCAACATCTTCGAGCGCGCAGATTAAAGAGCTTGATATGTCAGACAAGGTCAGCAGCCAGATTGAGATCGCGACGATAGCGGGTGACCCCACGACAGACCCATGGCGCGAGTTTCGCCAGGTCGAGCGCATCACGCTGGAACTAACGCAAGGCTACAAATACAGCTTGGGCAAATACTCCCGCTTTTTCATCGCCTTGGAGCAGGGGCGCTTTCTGGCCACGCGCTGCGGAACTTGCGCCAAGGTTTACGCGCCGCCACGGCCGCTTTGCCCCGCCTGCCTGCAGCCGACGACCTGGCAGGAGCTAAATGGCGAGGGCGCCGTCGAAACTTGGTCCGTGCTGCACTTTTCACCGGGCAGCAACGCCGACGTCCGCGCGCTGGAGACGCCCTTCGTGCTCGCCTATGTTTTGCTGGACGGCGCCGACACACTCTTCCCCCATCTGCTCAAAGCGCCGCCGCAGCAAGTCGCGCGGAGCCTGCGCGTACGGGTTGCCTACAGCGAGGAGCCGGTGCAGCATCCGATTCACCTGATGTATTTCGTGCCCGTTTCGACCTACGAGGAGGCGCCATGACCGCGCGCGTACACAAATTGATCAACCGGCCGGAGAACCTGGTCGACGAGATGCTGGAGGGCTTTTGCGCCGCGCACAGCGATATCGCGCGCCTGGTCGAAAAACGGCTCGTTATGCGCGCCCAGCCCAAAGCCCCGGGCAAGGTCGGCTTGGTCATCGGCTGCGGCAGCGGTCACGAACCGGCCATGACCGGCTGGATCGGCGAAGGACTCTTTGACGTCAATATCGCCGGCGAGATCTTCGCCGCGCCGGGCCCGGAGCTGATGGTCCAGGGCATCCGCGCGGCGGAAAATGGCGGCGGCGTGCTGATTTGCGTCTCTCATCACGCCGGCGACCTGCTCAATGCCGAGCTGGCGCTGGAGCTCTGTGAGGCCGAGGGCATCGACAATGTGGATATGGTCGTCCTCTACGACGATATCTCCAGCGCGCCCAAAGGGCGGGAGCCGGAACGCCGCGGCACCGCCGGCTTGTTCTTCGTTTGGAAGCTGCTCGGCGCCTTCTGCGAGGGCGATGGCGACCTGGCATCCGCCAAAGCGCTGGCGGAGAAAGTCCGCGATAATACCCGCAGCCTGGCCATGTCCCTCAGTTCCTGCGCCAGCCCAGTCACCGGCGAAGTCATGTTCGAGATGGCGCCGGACGAAATGGAAATCGGCATGGGCTTGCACGGCGAAGTCGGCATGGGGCGGCAGAAAGCCCTGGGCGCGGACGAGACTATCGACTTGATGCTGCCGCCGCTGCTGGAGGATCTGCCCTTCCAAGCCGGTGATGAAGTGCTGGTGCTGCTGAATAACAGCGGCAGCCTGACGCTGATGGAGCTCTTCGTCTTGTACAGGCGCGCCGCCGCCAAGTTGGCTGAGGCCGGTATCAGCGTCTACCGTTCCTGGATCGGCCCCTACGCCACCACGCAGGAGATGGCGGGCTTCGCGCTGTCGCTCTGCCGCGTGGACGAGCAGATGAAAGCGCTCTGGGACGCGCCGGCCAATGGCGCTTATATGAAGCAGCTATGAGCTCAATCGGAGCGGAAGAATTACGCGCCTTGATCCAGGCCATGGCCGAGCGGGTCGGCGCCGAGCGTGATGCGCTCAATCGGCTGGATGCGGCTCTGGGCGATGGCGACCACGGGACCAGCATCAGCACGGCCTTTGCCGTCGCAGTTGAAGAGATTCAGGCGCTGGAGCAGCCTAACCTGAGCGCGATCTGGCTGGCGACAGCCAAGGCGCTGATGAACCGCATGGGCGGCGCATCGGGAGCGATTTTCGGCACTTTCTTTCTCAAAGGCGTCGCCAACCTGCGGGATGTCGACCGCTTGCATAAAGACGCCATGGGGGCGCTGCTGGCGGCTGGCCTGGAGGGCGTCAAAGCGCGGGGCAAGGCGTGCGTCGGCGACAAAACAATGGTTGACGCGCTGGCGCCGGCGGTCGCGGCTTTCGGCGCGGCTGATGAATTTGCGTCGGCCTGGCGGGCTGCGGCGGCTGCGGCGCGTACCGGCGCTGAATCAACGCGAGACCTGGTGGCGCGGCAGGGAAGAGCCAAGTTCCTGGGCGAGCGCGCCATCGGCCAGCAAGACCCGGGCGCGACAACCATCGCCCTAATGTTCGAGGCCTCACACTTATGGTGGAAGGAGAACAAGCAATGACAAGGTACAGACTGCGGGTTGGTTATATCGGCACTTCAATCTCGTCCTATTTCGCTGACGAATTCGATCAACGGTCACGGGCATTGGCCGGCTTGGAGAAACTGGCGGCCGAACTGGACTTCGACCTGGTGGCGATCAGCGACGAGATGATGACCGAAGCGGCATCCGCGCAAGCCGCCGAGTATTTCCGCGCCGAGCAGATTGACTTCCTGCTCTTGCAGACGGCCGCCTGCAGCATGGGCGAGCAACTGCTGCCCCTGGTCAAAGCGGCGCCGCGCATGGGCTTATGGGCCACGCCCGACCCCGAACAAGAGGGCGAGATCAAGCTGCATTCGGTCGTCTCCATGAGCCATTTCGCCTCAATCCTCAAGCGCTACCTCAAGCACGAGGACATCCCCTTCAAGTGGTTCTACGGGCATGTCGAGACGGCCGAGTTTCAAACGCGTTTCGCCGTCACTATTCGCGCTCTAAAAGCGGTCAAGAATATCGAGCGCGCGCGCATCGGCTGGATCGGCAACTTGTCGCCCGGCTTCAACGACATGATCTTCGACGAGCGCTTGCTGCGCAGTCGGCTGGGCATCGCCGTGCTGCCGCATGAACTGGCGGAATTGGTCGAGCGGGCCAAAGGCTACGACGCCCAGCCGGTGAAGGCGGCCATCAGCGAGATCAAGTCGGCGGCCAGCGCCATCACAGTGACCGAGGACAGCGCCTTCGACCGTGTGACCCGCTTGTATCTGGCTCTGCGCGATATGGCGCGCGACTTCGAATACGATGCGCTGGCGGTGCAGTGCTGGCCCAACTTTCAGTCTTATTATCGCGTGGCGCCCTGCATGGCTTACAGCTGGCTGGGCAGCGAAGATGGCATCGCCGTCTCCTGCGAGGGCGATGTGTTAGGCGCGGCCAGCATGTACCTGCTCAACCTGCTGACCGGGCGCAACGGCTCGTCAACGCTGCTGGATATGACCGCGCTCGACCCGCAAACGCAAGCCATGCTGATGTGGCATTGCGGTGTCTCGCCGCGGCACTTCGCCAACGATGGCGGCATCAAGTGGGTCGATCACGTCACGCTGGGGCGCAAGGGCGCGGACGGGCCTTATGGCGTGGCTGGCGATCAAGTCTTCGCCGCGCAGGAGACCAGCGTCAGCTATATCGGCGATGATGGCGGCAGCCTGCTGGTCATCCGTGCCGACATCATCGAGCACGCCAAAAAAGGCTTCGACGGCACCCGCGGCTGGTTCGCCCAATTCGAGCTGAATAAACGAGCGATCTCGCTGATGGATATGGTCAACACGCTCACAGTCCGCGGGCACGAGCACCATTTCGCGGTCGGGCAGGGCGATGTTACCGACGAGCTGATGGAATTCGCCGCCTGGAAGGGCATGCGCCTGATCGAACACGTGCCGCAGACCAATTTTCTGCAATTGGAAGGTGTTAATGTATAATCGGTTGGTCTCGCCCATTTCGGGCGTTCGCAAGTTCCCTGTTCAACTAGCACATTGAAAGGCATAGATATGTTTGCAAAGAAGTTGCATCTTCTGCTGATTTTGCTCTTGGCGCTGGCTCTGGCTGTCTTTGGCGCGGCAGCGCAGGACGACATGATGGACCCGCCGCCCGGCTTTGACAGCTGGGACGCGGTCGTCGCCGCCGCCGATGGCATGACCGTCAATTGGTATATGTGGGGCGGTTCGGACCCGATCAACGGCTTCGTCGATGAAACCTACGGCATCCCGCTGATGGAAGAGTACAACGTCACGCTGAATCGCGTGCCGCTGGCTGATACGGTGGACGCCGTCAATCAGGTTTTGAGTGAAGCCGAAGCCGGCGTCGAAGGCGATGGCGGCAGCATCGACATGATCTGGATCAACGGCGAGAACTTCTTCACGCTCAAACAAGCCGAATTGCTTTACGGCCCCTGGGCGGAGAGTATTCCCAACAGCGTCTACGTCAATTGGGACAACCCGGCTTTGAACCTGGACTTTGGCCGTCCGGTCGATGGCTATGAGAGCCCCTGGTCGGGCGCGCAATTCCACTTCATCTACGATTCCGCCGCATTGTCCGAGGATGATCTGCCGCGCAGCTACGCCGAACTGAGCGACTGGATCGCCATGAACCCGGGCCGCTTCTCCTATATCGCTCCGGGCCCCGGCGCCTTCCAGGGCACGCGCTTCGTCAAGCAGGCGCTCTTCGAGATCAGCGGCGGCCAAAGCCAGTGGGTCGGCGAGTTCAACCAGGAACTCTACGATGAACATGCGCCGGCGCTCTGGGATATGCTCAATAGCTGGGAAGAGAATCTGTGGCGTGGCGGCGAGACCTATCCCGCCTCGATCGGTGAAATGCACGAGCTCTTCGCCAACAACGAGATTGACTTCACCATCACGCAGGCGATTTCCGGCGCAGGCGCGCCCATTGCCGCCGGCACGATCCCGCCCACCAGCCGCGCTTTCTCCTTCGACGACAATATGATCGGCGACTTTAACTATGTCGCCATCCCCTATAACGCGCCCAACAAGGCGGCCGCGCTGCTGCTGGCCGACCTGATCTTGCGCCCCGACCGGCAGGCTGAACAGGTTGTGCCGGAGAATGGCTTCGGCCTGGCCTTTGGCATTGATGTAAGCCGTGTCACCGACGAAGGCGACTTGGCGGCCTTGGAAGCGGCTGTCAACAGCCTGGGCGATGCCGCGGCTGATCCAGCTGATTTGGCTGCCTCGCTCGTCTCGGACATCGCCGCCGAGTATCAAGCGCTAGTCGAAGCCGACTGGGAAGCCAACGTCCTGCAGGGCTAAGGCAGCGCTGCCTAGACCGACAGCAGGCGAAAAGCCTCTCCACAACATTTGGGAGAGGCTTTTCATTTAGGCGCGAATGGGCTGCCATTTGAAGCAGCCGGCCGGGTTCCGCGAGTTCCCGCGCTAGCCGCAATCCTCAACCGGGACGGTGTAAATCGCGCTGACCCAGCCCTGTCTTCCACGGTAATCAACCAGCAACCAGCCTCCCCGCCTGTCATGGACGCTTAGGGTCGTCAGCGCTGGCAAAGTGAGCAGATATTGCCCGCCCGGGCTGGCGCGGAAATTGAGGGGGTCGGTAGTGGTCACCCTACAGTCCTCCGCCGCTGGCGCTTGCCTTGGAGTGGGGGTGGCCGCCGCTTCGGTTGACGTCTTTGAGCGCAGCAGCACCAAGGTGCCGGCGCGGTCTATCTGGTTGCAGATCATGCCGTCGCGATTATATGGAATGACGTACTTCAGCTGGCGCGGGGCATAGGCGGCATCGAGGAAGGCCAGGTCACCAGCTTGCTTGAAGCAGACTTCAAAATAGCCGCGCACCCAGCCCCAGACATCGACGCCCAGCACTACGCCGCGGGCAATCAAGTCGCGGTCGCCGACCCCGACCGGACCAACGCATTGCACATTGAGTCCCACAGGCTGCGGGCTAATAGCGATCATCGCTTTCTGTTCATCGTTGCAATTGAAAGCTGGGTTGCTTGATAGAGTCTGCCCGCTGCGGGCCGCGGCGCCGCTCGAGCTGGAGTCGCGATCGCTGTTGTCGTCCCACGATGGCTGCCCCGAACTGCCCGACCCAAGCGTTCGCGCCGAAATAGCGGCCGGCGGCGAGTATAGGCCGCTCTTTTGCGCCCGCACTCTTAAATTGTATTCCGTGCCTTCGCTCAAGCCGTCGAACATATATTTGTTGACGTCGCCTATGTCGGTCCAGCTTGTTACCATGCCGCCTTGAACTTGATAATTCATAACCGCCTGCGACTCAAGGCTCTGCGATTCGGCTGGTTCGGTCCATGCTATGACGACCTGATTTTCGGTAACCTCTTCAGTCCTCAGGTTCTGGGGAGAGCCCAAGCTCTGGGGCAGCGTCCTTTCCGTGACGGAGATGCCGGCAGAGGTGGTCTGGTTGTTTTTGGCGCGCACTTGCAGGGTGTACTGCGTATCCGCGCTAAGACCGCTGAAATTATACGTGGCGACATTGCCGACATCCGTCCAGCTATTGAGCGTACCGCCCTGGACTTCGTAACTGGTGGCGCCGCTGGATTTGCTCCAGTTCAGCGTGATGTTGGTCTGCGTGATGCCGCTGGTTTGGACGCTGGTGGGGCTGGCGAGCGTGGCGGGCTGCGAAGCCAGGGTTCTGGCGCTAACCGACGCCGCGGCCGAATCCCCGCCGGCATTGCTGGCCAGCGCTTCCAGCGTATATTGCGTATTCGCCGTCAAGCCAGTGAAGGTATAAGTCGCCACATCTCCCAGCGTCGTCCAACTGTCAGCGCTGTCTTTGCGCGCTTTGTAGGCTGTGGCGCCGGTCGATTTTGTCCAGGTCAACGTGATGCCAGTCTGCGTGATGCCGCTGGTACTCAAACCCGTCGGCGCGGCCGGCACGGTGACGGCGGTGACTGACGCCGCGGCCGAATCCCCGCCGGTGTTTGTGGCGCTGACTTCTAAATCGTAGCTTGTTCCAGCGGTCAAGCCAGTGAAGCTATAGGTAGCGACATCGCCCAGCGCGGTCCAACTGTCGCCGCTGTCTTTGCGCACCTTGTAGGCGGTGGCGCCAGCCGATTTCGTCCAGGTCAACGTGATGCCAGTCTGACTGATGCCGCTGGTTTGCAAGCTTGTCGGCGCCGCGGGCGCGTTGGGCAAGGTGCTGGCGCTGACGGAGACACCCGTCGACGTTGTCTGGCTGTTCTTAGAGCGGACTTTCAGGGTGTATTGGGTATCGGCGGTTAAGCCGGTGAATTCGTAAGTGGCGACATCGCCGACATCATGCCAACTGCTATGCGAGCCGCCTTGCACTTCGTAACTGGCGGCAGCGGTCTCTTTAGTCCAATTAAGCGTGATAGCAGTTTGCGTGATGCCACTGGTGGAGACGCTGGTAGGGTCGGCCAGAGCCGCCGGCTGGGCGGCTAGTGTGCTGGCGCTGACCGACGCCGCGCTGGAATCGCCGCCGTTGTTGAAGGCGATCACTGTCAGCGTGTAGCTGGTGTTGGCGCTCAAACCGCTGAAGGTATGCGTGGCGACATCGCCCAGGGTCGCCACCGTGCCACTGTTGGCTTGGACCTTGTAGCCGGTGGCGCCGGACGATTTCGTCCAGCCAAGCGTGATTGCCGTCTGGCTGATGCCGCTGGTTTGCAAGCTGGTGGGCGCGGCCGGCGCGTTGGGCAGGGTGCTGGCGCTGAAAGCGGCCGGGCCGGAATTGCCCGCCCGGTTCACGGCGCGAACCCGTAAATTATAGGTGGTGTTGGCGGTCAAACCCGAGAAGGTGTATGTGGCTACATCACCGACATCGGTCCATTGGCTGAGCGCGCCGCCATTGACCTCGTAGCTGGTCGCGCCGCTGGATTTTGTCCAGTTGAGCCTGGCTGCGGTCTGCGTGATGTTGTCCACCGACAAGCTGGTCGGCGCCGCGGGCAGGTTAGGCAAGGTGCTCTCGCTGACCGATACCTCCGAAGAATCGCCGCCGGCATTGCTGGCGATGACTTTTAGCGTGTAGCTGGTATCCGCCGTCAAGCCGCTGAAGGTATGCGTGGCGACATCGCCCAGAGTCGCTACTGTGCCGCTGTCAACTTGAACTTTGTAGGCGGTGGCGCCGGCCGATTTCGTCCAGCCCAGCGTGATAGCGGTCTGGGTGATGCCGCTGGTTTGCAAGCTGGTCGGGGCGTCGGGCGCGTTGGGCAAGGTGCTGGCGCTGACCGACGCCGCGCTGGAATCGCCCGCTCGGTTGAAGGCGATCACTTTCAGCGTGTAGCTGGTGTCGGCGCTCAAACCGGAGAAGGTATGCGTGGCGACATCGCTCAGGGTCGTCACATCGCCGCTGTTCACCTGGACTTTGTAGCCGGTGGCGCCGGGCGACTTCGTCCAGCTCAGCGTGATGCCGTTCTGCGTGTGGGCGCTGTCGGCCAAGCCCGTCGGCGCTGCTGGGATGTTGGGCAGGGTGCTGGCGCTGAAAGCGGCTGGGCCGGAATTGCCCGCCCGGTTCACGGCGCGAACCCGTAAATTATAGGTGGTGTTGGCGGTCAAACCCGAGAAGGTGTATGTGGCTACATCACCGACATCGGTCCATTGGCTGAGCGCGCCGCCATTAACCTCGTAGCTGGTCGCGCCGCTGGATTTTGTCCAGTTGAGCCTGGCTGCGGTCTGCGTGATGTTGTCCACCGACAAGCTGGTCGGCGCCGCGGGTACGTTAGGCAGGGTTCTCTCGCTGACCGATACCTCCGAAGAATCGCCGCCGGCATTGCTGGCGATGACTTTTAGCGTGTAGCTGGTATCCGCCGTCAAGCCGCTGAAGGTATGCGTGGCGACATCGCCCAGAGTCGCTACTGTGCCGCTGTCAACTTGCACTTTGTAGGCGGTGGCGCCGGTCGCTTTTGTCCAGTTTAGCGTGATGGCGGTCTGTGTGATGCCGCTGGTACTCAAGCTGGTCGGGGCGTCGGGCGCGTTGGGCAAGGTGCTGGCGCTCTCCGTAGCCGCGGAAGAATCGCCGCCGCTGTTGCTGGCGATCACTTCCAGCGTATATTGCGTATTCGCTGTCAAGCCGGTGAAGGTATGTGACGCGACATCGCCAAGCGTCGTCCAACTGTCGCTGCTGTCCTTGCGCGCTTTGTAGGCGGTGGCCCCAACCGATTTCGTCCAGCCCAGCGTGATGGCGGTCTGGCTGATGCCGCTGGTTTGCAAACTTGTCGGCGCGCTTGGGGCGCTGGGCAAGGTTGTCACCGGTGGCGCGGCGTTCGCGCAGGAGGTTGAGATGCCGCTTTTCGCCCGCGCCCGCAAGGAGTAGCGGGTTTCTGGATCCAAGCCGCTGAAAGTGTGCTCGAGGTCGCTGCCGGAATCGACCCAGGTATTGCCGTCGATGCTGACCTCATAGGAGACCGAGCTAGTCGCGCTGGCGGTCCAAGTCAGCTTGACGCTGGTGTTCGTAACATCGGAGGTTTGCAAGCCGGTCGGCGGCTCGACCTGGGCGGCTGCGGTCGTTACGGTCAGAGTTGATGCGTCGCTGTAGCCAACAAAGCCGGACCGGTCCAGTACCGTGCGGACAGCAAAGGTATATGTTGTACCAAGGGAAAGCTGATCGACTTTGCGCGCGCGCGACCCGGCTCTGGATTGCCAAGCGCCACTGTTAATCTTGAGCTCGTATTGGAATGAAGTCGGCGAAAGGCTGACCTGTGATTGTTGCGGCGCGTTCCATTTCAGCTCTACGAAGGCGCCAGCCACACAGGTGGCGCGGAAATTGGGCGGGGCGAGCGGCTTGGTATGCCCATCTGCTACTCCCGTCCAGTCTGATGTCACGCCGTTTAAGATGCTGCGGATTTGGAAACCGTAGTAGGTGGAGTGGCTCAAGCTGGTGATGGTTATCCGTGTCACGCTGCCGACATTCACCGAGCTCCTTAGTCTAGGGAGTACTTGTTGGTATTCATAAGTGGCGCCCGCGCCCACGCCATCCCAGGCGATGGTAACGCTGGTTGTGGTGCTCGCGGTCATTCGCGGGCTGCCGGGTTGCGCCTGCGCGCCCTGGGGCGGGACCAGCAGCGCCAGGAGAATGACGAGCAGCCAGCCCAGGCGAACGGCTGGCAAGGAGTAAATAGGCTTTTGGAATGCGAACATAGTCTTCCCCGGCATTTGGAAAATTCAAAGGCAGTGCAGTACCTGCATTGTATTGAGAACCACAGGGTACGCAATTCAATCGGCGGGCTATTCAGATTTGGCGCTAGGGGAAGTAGAGCGGGGGAGCGTCGCTGGATGCCTGCTTCAGCCGGGCAGGCGGCTGAGAATCAGCGCGGCGATAGCGATTCCCGTGCCGATTTGCCAGGCAATCATTCGATTGATGCGCTGTTCGATTATCTGGCGAGAGCGGGCCGGGAATGGGGTAGAAAAGCGGCAATTTCGGCGTCCTCATTACTTTCTTGGAACTACTTCATGTCTCTCTGTGGCAAAAAATATATTGAAGCGATTGCCTTGGGTCGCCTATATCGTGTTTGGTCATAAGCGCCACACCCATTATAATTGACATGAGGAGGCGCTTATGACCTTGCTCAAGCCAGAGAAAACCGTGCGGACGACCTGCCCCTACTGCGGCGTGGGCTGTCAGATGAGCCTGCACATCAAAGACAAGCAGATCTATCGCGTCGAGGCGCCCTTCGACAGCGCGCCCAATTTTGGCAATCTCTGCGTCAAGGGCCGCTTCGGGCTGGACTTCGCCACCCACCCGCGCCGCTTGAAGCAGCCGCTGATCCGCGACGGCGCGCGCGGCAATTTCCGCGAAGCCAGCTGGGACGAGGCGCTGGATTATGTGAGCCGGAAGCTGTCGGCGCTGGTGACTGAACATGGCGGCGATTGCGTCGCGACCTACGCCTGCGCCAAAGCCACCAACGAAGACAACTACGTCTTTCAGAAGTGGGTGCGCGCGGTGATGAAGACGAATAACATCGACCATTGCGCGCGGCTCTGCCACGCTGGCAGCGTGACCGGCTTGCAGCTGGCCATCGGCTCCAGCGCCATGAGCAACAGCATCGGCGAGATGGAAAACCTCGATACCTTCATCGTCACCGGCAGCAATACCACCGAGACGCATCCGGTCATCAGCTTGTTCCTGAAGAAAGCGGTGCGACAGAATGGCGCCAAGCTAATCGTCATCGATCCGCGCCAGATTGAGCTGACCGATTTCGCCACGCTCTGGCTGCGGCAGAAACCGGGCAGCGATGTGGCCGTTTTCCAGGCGATGGCCAATGTCATCGTCAGCGAGAATCTCTTTAATCCCGAATTCATCGAGGCGCGCACCGAAGGCTTCGACGACTATATCGAGTCGCTGGAGCATTGTACGCCGGAGTGGGCGGAGCGCATCAGCGGGGTGCCGGCCGACGATATCCGGCAGGCGGCGCGTATGTATGCCACGGCCGAGCGCGCGGCTTTCTATTGGGGCATGGGCATCAGCCAGAGCACGCACGGCACCGACAACGCCCTCTCGCTGACGAACCTGGCGCTGATGTGCGGGCATGCCGGCAAGCCGGGCACCGGGCTCAATCCCTTGCGCGGGCAGAATAATGTGCAAGGCTGCTCCGACAGCGGCGGCTTGCCCAACGTCTACACCGCTTATCAGTCGGTTGCTGATGATCTCATCCGCAGCAAATTTGAAGCGACTTGGCATACTGACCTGAATCCGCAGCCGGGCCTGACTGTTACCGAGATGGTCGATGGCGCCTTGACGGGCAATATCAAGGCGATGATCGTCATGGGCGAAAATCCCATGATGAGCGAGCCCAATCTGTCCCATGCCCAGCATGCGCTGGAGGAACTTGACCTGCTGGTCTGCATCGACATCTTCATGAACGAGACGGGTGAAATGGCCGACGTCATCTTGCCGTCAGCCAGCTTCGCTGAGAAAGAGGGCACCTTCACCAATAGCGACCGGCGCGTGCAGCGTGTGCGGCAGGCGCTGCCGGCCGTGGGCGAGTCGCTACCCGATTGGGAAATCATTTGCGACTTGGCGCAACGAATGGAAACGCAGTTGGGCGTCGAGCAGAGCGCTGGCTTTGATTATGCCGATGCCGAAGCAATCTGGGAGGAGATGCGCAGCGTCACGCCGGATTTCTACGGCATCACTTACGAGCGTCTGGAGCTGGAAGGCGGCGTGCATTGGCCCTGCCCGGCGGCCGATCATCCGGGGACGCCCTACCTCTTCGAGGACGAGTTCCCGCGCGGCAAAGGCAAATTCTGGGAGCTGGAATACGGCACCGATAGCGAATTACCCGATGAAGAATATCCCTACCACCTGACGACCGGGCGCGTGCTTTTCCACTGGCACGGCGGCACCATGACGCGCAGCTCGCGCCTGGAAGAGGCCTTCCCCGTGCCCATCGTCGAGATGCACCCGGCCGACGCCGGCGCGCTGCAGGTCGTCTCGGGCGATTGGCTGCGCATCACATCGCGGCGCGGCTCAGTCGAATGTCAGGTGATGGTCACCGGGCGCTCGCCAGCCGGCACGCTCTTCTTGCCCTTCCATTTCGTCGAGGCGGCAGCCAACCTGCTTACGCTGGACAAGATCGACCCGCGGGCGAAGATCCCCGACTTCAAGATGGCGGCGGTCAAGCTGGAGAAGGTGGCGCGCGCAGCCACGAATCTGGAAGAGCAGGGCGCGATCAAGGACCCGGTAAGATATGTGCATTGAGCTTGGTTTGCGCTAGAATAGCGTCTGTTTAGTTTATATGCAGGGAAGCTTATGAGCGAACTAGTGACCCCGGTCTTGCTGGTCGAAGCAATCAGCGCTTACTGCGAAACGCAGCCGATTGAACGCTTGTCACTGTTTGGCTCGGCGCTGCGAGATGAACTCAGAGAAGAGAGTGATATTGATTTGCTCGTAGAGTATCATCCCGGTACAACGGTTACCCTGTTGACACTTGCTGGCCACGAGATTGACCTTGGCAATCTGATAGGGCGGAAGGTAGATCTGCGCATGGCAGGGGAATTGGGCAAATCCTTCTGTCAGCAGGTGATAGACAGCGCAAGACCGATATATGAAAAGAAGTCTTGAAAACGATCCAATCCACTTGAAGGATATGTTGGATTGGGCATTGGAAGCGCGGGAGCAGATAGACGGAGAAACTCGCAGGTCCTTTGAGCATGACCGACGTTTGCAGTTGGCTTTGATGCATGTGCTGGCAACTGTCGGAGAAGCCGCTAGTAAAATGACCGTCGAATGAAGGACAGCAAATCCACAGATTCCATGAGCGAATATTGTCGGCATGCGCAACAGGTTAATACACAATTATCGCGAAGTCGTACTTCAAGTGGTTTGGGTTACAGTGGTTATTGATGTCCCTGATCTCATCACGGAATTACAGCGCATTTTAGAAGATGCTCAGCACTGAATTCAGCGATTTCGGAGGTCGCAACCGTGAGCGAGACCGTTACACTTAATCTGCCGCTGGATGCGATCCGCGAATACTGCGCTGGGCAACCGATTCGGCGTCTGTCCGTGTTTGGCTCGGCCGCGCGGAACGAATTGACGCCTGGGAGCGATATTGATCTGCTGGTGGAATACGAGCCGGATGCGTCCGTCGGCCTGTTCGCCATGTCAGGGCACAGGCTGGAACTTATCGAGATTGTCAAACGCGAAGTCGACTTAACGACTCCGAACAGTTTGAGTCCATACATTCGGGATGAAGTTCTGGATAGCGCGAGGCTCATCTATGAAAAGGACGCCTGAACGAGATCGTCTCCATCTGCTGCGCATGCGCGACGCCGCGCAACATGCAAAGGACTTTGTAAAGGGTCGCGATCGCGCGGACTTGGACACTGACCGCCTCTTCCAACTTGCTCTGGCAAAAGCCGTGGAGCTAATCGGGGAGTCCGCAAGTCACATTTCTGATGAATTGCGGACTCAGCAGCCCCATATTTCATGGAAGAAGATCATAGGGATGCGGCATGTATTGGTACACAACTACTGGCGTGTCGAGATGGACGTAGTTTGGGATACCGTCAACAACGACATCCCTCCGCTAATCGATCAGATGCAGCAACTTATCGAAATGGCTGAAGAGCGGCGCAAGTGATGGCCGCCAGCCATTCGGCACTCTCCCTCGCCATCATCGCCGGCGGACAGAGCCGGCGCATGGGCCGCGACAAAGCCTTCGTCGAGTTGGGCGGCAGCGCCTTGATCGAACGCGTCATCCAGCGCAGCGCCGACTTGGGACAAGCCGAGACCATTCTGATCACCAACAAGCCAGCGGACTACGCGCATCTGGGCCTGCCGATGCACCGCGATATCTTGCCGGACACGGGCTCGCTGGGCGGGATATACACGGCGCTCGTAAAAGCGACGAGCCCGGCTGTGCTGGTACTGGCCTGTGATATGCCCTTCATCAACGCCGACCTGCTGCGATTCATGCTCACGCAACTGGACGCCGATACCGACATCGTCGTGCCGCGAGTGGACGGTTATCCGCAGGCCCTGCACGCCATCTACCGCAGGCCCTGCATCGCGCCCATCCGCGCCCAGCTTGACGCGAATCGGCTGAAGATCATCCGCTTCTACGATCAGATGCGCGTGCGCTATCTGGATGAGGCCGATTATGCCGAGTTTGATGCCGATGGCCGCTCATTCGCCAATCTGAATACGCCCGAGGAATTGGCGGAAGCTCAGCAGTTGCTGCGGGCGGAACGCAGCTCCTAGGGCGCCCAGCGCAATTGCATTCACGTCGAAAACACTAGGGGCGAGCCCAGTCTCGTTCGCCCGGTATTGTCGAGAAACGAGCGTTGCCCAATCTTTTTGTTACAATGAAGTTATGAGCAAGACATTCGACTTGGATGCGACCCTGGAGGCATATCGCGGACGCGGACGCGAAGCGCTGCTGCCGGTCCTGTGGGATGTGCAGGGCGCGCGCGGCAGCATCAGCCCGGCTGACGTGCATCAGATCTCTCATATTCTGCGTGTGCCCGAAGCCGACATTTACGGCGTGATCGGCTTTTATACGCTCTTCCATGAGGAAGCCACCGGACGGCGCATCATTCGCGTCTGCACCGACCCGACTTGCGCTTTGGCTGGCGTGGATGAAGTGTTGCACGGCGTCTGCTCGCGGCTCGGCATCAACGAGGGCGAAACTTCCGCTGACGGCGAATACACGGTGGAGCATTCGCCCTGCCTGGGCCTGTGTGATTATGCGCCGGCTGCGCTGGTGAGCGAGCGCGGAGAGCCGGATAAGTCGCTGCCGAATGTAAGGCCCGGGGCGCTGCTTGGTGACTGGACAGACGTTTACTTCAGGCCCGCCGGCGACGCCGATTCCGTCATGCTCGATGCCTCGCTCGCTGACGCGCCGCAGTCTCTGGCGCATTATGGCGATTATACGGCGCTGCGCAAAGCGATCAGGGGAATGACGCCCGACGAGGTCATCGCTCAAGTGGAAGCCTCCGGTCTGATTGGGCGCGGCGGGGCAGCCTTTCCCACCGGGCTCAAGTGGAAGTTCACGCGCGCGGCGCCGGGCGCTGTGAAATACGTCGTCTGCAACGCCGACGAAAGCGAACCGGGCACCTTCAAAGACCGCGTGCTGATGGAGCATCGACCGCATCTGCTGCTGGAGGGCATCGCGCTGGCGGCTTACGCGGTCGGCACGGGCAAAGCCTATATCTTCATCCGCGGCGAATACCCCAAGGCCACGGCGATTCTGGTCGAGGCGATTCAACAGGCCGAGGCGGGGGGCCTGCTCGGCGAGAACATCATGGGCAGCGACTTCTCGCTTGATATTGAAATTCGCCGCGGCGCCGGCGCCTATATCTGCGGCGAGGAAACGGCGCTATTCGAAGCGATCGAAGGCAAACGCGGTTTCCCGCGCATGAAGCCGCCCTATCCGACTACGTTCGGCTTATTCGGACTGCCGACCGCCGCCAACAATGTCGAGACGATCTGCGCAGCCCCGCTCATAATCAACCGCGGCGCCGACTGGTTCCGCAGCATCGGCACCGAGGGCAGCGCCGGGCCCAAGCTGGTTTCGGTCAGCGGCCACGTCGGCCGGCCCGGCGTCTACGAAATAGCGCCCGGTATGACGCTGCGGCACTTTCTTGATCAGGTCTGCGGCGGCGTCATCGGCGATTTGCAGACGGTCTTGATGGGCGGGGCAGCCGGCACATTTTTGCTGCCCGACGAGATTGATGTCAAGCTGACCTTTGAGGACCTGCGCGCGGCCGGCAGCACCTTCGGCTCGGGCGCGATCATGGTCTTCAACGAGACCGCCGACCTGCGCGATATGCTCTTGCGGCTGGGGCGCTTTTTCCAGCACGAAAGCTGCGGCAAGTGTTTCCCCTGCCAGCTGGGCACGCAGCGGCAGGTTGAGATTCTGGAGCGCCTGGATGCGCCGCACAAGGACGACCGCGAGCGCCTGCTGGACGTAGGCATGACGATGACCGAAGCCTCGCTCTGCGGCTTGGGGCATACCGCCGGCATCGCCGTCATGAGCGCGATTGAGAAGTTTCCTGAGTTATTTGTGGCGAACCCAAAGGACAAGAGTAATGGCGTTTAATCCCAAAACTGAATACGACATTCAGCGCACAAACATACGAATACGCGATTTTGATGATTTCACGGATGATTACGAGACACGTCCACCATATCAGCGCAAGGTAGTATGGGAGAAAAAGAAGCAGCAGGCCTTGCTTGATAGCTTGTTCCGCCGGTTTTACATTCCCAGTATCGTCCTTCGTTTAGTGCGCCTCGACGATATGCAAACAAAATACGAAGTTGTTGATGGCCAGCAACGAATCAATACTGTCCAAGCCTTCTTCCGCGATGAATTGCCATTGCCCGACTCACTGGCTGACATAAGCAAAAGCTTGCCGAATTCAACATTTTCAAGTTTGCCAGCAGAAATCAAGAAATTCGTAATCAAAGAACTCAAATTTGATGTCGATATCATCAAAAATATAACCGATCCACGTGATCCCAAGCATCAGAAGGCAGCAACTGAAATCTTTTGGCGACTACAGCAAGGCGAATCGCTAAACAATATGGAAACCGCCCATGCCAGGCTATCTAGGTTCTGTTCAGAGCAATCGCACCACTATTCGGAAAATGCTTTGAGGATTTGCCATCGAAGCTTATCGTTCCGCGCTGACTGTAATCGCTTGCGCCGCAGGCTGATTTTTTTGGGGTGTTTTTTGAGCAAAGCCAAGGCGATATGCTGTAGCACAGCGAAATTTTCTGGGCTGTGTCCTACACGAATACGGCTGTCGTCTTGCCGAAAGGTCACATCCAAGACCCGATGGAGTTTATTTTCAATGTGCCAGTGCGAACGAATTATTCGCTGGAGTTGATTGGCATCCTTCCCTTGTAAAGAGGAGATAAAATAGCGCGTCTGCGTGTTTTGCCACTGCCCATCCAGTAATTGGGCATGTTGGACGCGGACTAGCGACTGCAAGCGCGTCCAGCCTTCTTGCTGGCTTAAGTCATTCAAGACAGCGGCATCGGTCATCACTTCACAGACCCGGCGCTCGACACGACCACGCGGCTTGCTGATTTCTTCGTTGTGACTATATTGACCTATCAAGCGCGGATGGCGGTCATCCGCATAAGCGAAAAGGGACTGGGCTGCATCGTACAAACTGCCCTGATTTTCCTTTAAGGCTATGACATAATCCGCTCCGTGCTCGCTAACAATAGACTTCACGATGTCTTTCTGACAGCCCATCGCGTCCAAAGTCACGATACAGCCTTTCAAATACAGCAATTTCAGCAATTCGGGAATTTCAGGTATCTCATTGCTTTTCGCGTCCACAGCGCGCTTGCCCAAGACCAAGCCGGCTTCCACTGACCAGGCATGCAACAGATGCAAGGCGCTCTTTCCTTGCCTACGATCATGGCTGCGCCGCATCGTCTTGCCGTCTATTGCCACAATATCGCCTTCAGCTAATACTGGCTTGATGCTGCTAATCCAATCTTGGTAGCACAACTGTACCTGCTGAGGGTCTAATAGTTGGAAGACGCGGGCAAATGTATCGTGCGAAGGAATACCGTTAGGCAACTCTAAAAATCCCCTTAACCATTCCTCTTTATCCTCGCCAAAATCAACAATGTCCACCCAGGTCTCGGCGCCGCTGATCACCGCGCAGATCGCGATGATGATGATATCCAGCAACGGGTGTAATTGACCATGTTCGCGACGCGGATCTTCTAAACTGGCAAAGGCCTCCGCTATGCCACTTGGGCTCATCTCGGGCTCTCCTCATCCGTATTGATGAACCCATTCTATTCACCTTTCATTTCTTGGTGCGATTGCTCTGGGTTCTGTTGATATTTAGCATTGGCATTTTCATAAATGTGTAAAATAGTCTTATGACAAGCATAAGACTAGCTGACGAACAGTGGACGAAAATTCGGGATTTCCTGAAGCAAGACCCAAATGTTTATTTGGGTAACGAGGCCAATTGCCGCCTGTTCGTTGAAGCGGTGATATGGATATGTCGCAGCGGCGCGCAGTGGCGTTTGCTCCCAAGCGAATACGGCAAATGGAATTCGGTTTACAAACGCTATGCCGGCTGGTGCGAGAATGGCGTTTGGGAACGGATGATGGCAGCCTTCGCCGATGACCCGGATATGGAAAATGGGATAATCGACAGCACGATTGTACGTGCTCACCCCTGTGCCGCCGGCGCCCAAAAAAAGTGAGGAGCAAGCCTTGGGTCGCAGTCGCGGGGGTTTCAGCAGCAAGATACATGCCGCGGTTGATGCTTTGGGCAATCCCTTGCGCTTCCGCTTGAGTCCTGGCCAGGCTCACGACATCAATCAGGCCAAGGAGTTGGTGGAAGGCTTTGCCTTTCAGCGAGTTATCGCGGATCGGGGCTATGCCTCTCAAGAATTTGTGGACAGCTTGCTTGAAAGAGGCATAGAAGTGGTGATTCCACCGCATCCGCGTGCCAAAGAGCAGCGAGAATACGATAGATGGCTCTATCGCGAGCGGCATCTGGTGGAATGTTTCATCAACAAAATCAAACATTTTCGCCGTGTCTTTTCTCGATTCGAGAAACTCGATTCATCTTATCTTGGTTTTCTGCACCTTGTCGGTACACTCATATGGTTACGATAGAATGTCAACAGAACCTAGTCTGGTAAGGAACTTTCTTGTGAAGTATGCCGACGACTATGATTTTGATTTCGAAGCATATGTGACGATTGACCACAATCCACATAAATTGGCGTTTTTTACCGAAACTAGGGCGCGAACCAATAGCAGGATGCAACATCTGACACTACTCGGCCGCTTCTTGCTAATTGAGATTGCGGATGGTGCAACTGACCTTGGCGATCGCAGTATCGTTTCATTGATCGACGAAGAGGACCTGCAAGACCGCATCGGCAGTCAAAGCTATGAAAAGGAGAATCCAGCCAAAGCAGTTGTCCGTAATCTTAGGTACTTTCGCGATGTATTTCATGATGACCCGTTGCTCGACACCAATATCTACGGAACGGGGATACTCGCTCTTCAATACGAATATTTTACAATCTCTTGCTATATGCTCCTGCGTCATCTTCGCACGTACTATGTGTATGATGAGACGGTGCGCTTATGTTTTAGAGATTTCGTGTGGGAATTTTACAAACGCATCAAGGGAATTAGCCGAACAACGAACCAAGTGAACCAGTTTGTAGAAAATCGCCAGCAAAACGTACAGGCTGTCCGAAGCAGAGAACAAATCATTCGCTTGGAATTTTTCATGTTCGCAAGAGACAAGAAACAGGCCATTCTTGTTGAAAAAGACCAACAACGGATGTTCAACGAAGACCAACGCATAGAAATCTACTTGAAAGACAACGGCATATGTCAGCAATGTGTGGTTGACGGAATGCCCGAACATGAAGCCCGCGTCCCCTGGTCCGAGTTCGAAGCTGACCACATCATCCCATGGATAAAGGGTGGGCAAACCGAAGTGTGGCAAGGCCAAATCCTCTGCCGAACGCACAACAAGAAAAAAGGCGCAAGCTATGACTGACGAACACATCACACTCCAACTCGATGGCGAGCGAGTCAGCGTACCAACGGGCGCGACGTTGCTGGACGCAGCCCAGCAGGCCGGCGTCGACATCCCGGTCATCTGCTATCACGAAGCCACCTCGCCCAATGGGCTCTGCCGCATCTGCGTGGTGGACGTCGACGGCGGGCGCGTCTTGCAGCCGGCTTGCGTAGCCGAATGCCAGGCCGACACGCAGGTCGAGACCCGCAACGAGCGCGTGCTGCGCAGCCGCCGCACCATCCTCGAGATGCTCAACGCCTCGGTCAATCTGGAGCAGGCGCCCGAGATCCAGCAGATGATGACGGACTACGACGCCGACGATGCGCGCTTCCCTGATGCCCAGCTGCGCGAAGCCGAAGTGATCGACGACAATCCCTTCTACGTGCGCGATTACGAGCAGTGCGTACTCTGCTGGCGCTGTGTGCAGGTCTGCGCCGAAGACGCTCAGTTCACTTTCGCGCTGACGCTGAAGAATCGCGGACACGACACCTCGGTGGCCACGGCTTTCGACATTGGCATGACCGAATCGCCCTGCGTCTTCTGCGGCCAATGCGTGGGCGTCTGCCCCACCGGCGCGCTCAAGCCCAAGGTGGAATGGGGAATGGAGCAGGGCTGGGACGCCGATGAAATGCGCCGCAGCACCCGCCGTCCACGGAAGCGAAGAGATGGCGCATAAAGAGATAGAGTTGGCCGGCGCGCTGCCCATCACCTACCAGCTAATTGAAGGTCAAGATCTGCGGCAAGTCGAAGGCGGCGTCATTGATGAGAGCCTGCTGTCGATTTATATCAATGGCGAATCGCTGGCGACTATGATGTGTAGCCCGTTGCAGTTGGAGGCGCTGACGGTTGGCTTCCTCTACAACGAAGGCCTGATCGACTCCGCCGCCGAGATCGGCCTCTTGCAGTTGAATCAGACCCAAAGCGTCGCCGATGTCATCTTGACCCGCGACGAAGTTCAGTTGCCGCGGCGCATGATCCTGACCACCGGCTGCGGCGGCGGCGTCACCGGGCAAGTGCTGTCAGCGAGCTACCCGGCGCTGGAATCCGACTTCGTCACCACACCCGCCGTCATCACTCGATTGATGCGGCAGCTTCAGGGCGCGGCGCGACTTTACAACGCGGTGCGCGGCGTACACACGGCAGTGCTTGGGGATGAAAGCGGCTTGCTCGTTAGCGCTGAAGATGTGGGACGTCACAATGCCGTGGACAAGGTGGCCGGTCAAGCGCTGCTGGACGGCATCGCGACCCCTGACCGCATCTTGTTGACCAGCGGGCGTATCAGCTCGGAGATGTTAGGCAAGGCGCGGCGCATGGGCGTACCGGTCGTCGCCAGCCGCACGGCGCCAACCAGCATCACGCTGGAGCTGGCGGAGGCCTGGAATATCTGCGTCATCGGCTATGTGCGTCAAGGTGGCATGCGCGTCTACACGCATGGCTGGCGGCTGGGTTTGGATGAGTAAGATTTACCACCGCGATTTGGGCGACTGCGGTCAATTACTCCACCCACGCCGTATAGCTTTCTCTGCGCCTCAGTAGAACCGAGTTAGTCGTGCGAAATTCCGCACAAGTGGGAATTGTAGGGGCGACACTGTGTGTCGCCCGAAAATCCACGATTGCAACAACGGGCGATTCGCAGAATCGCCCCTACAAGGCCCCATTTTTGTCGCAATACTTTGTTGGAATTACTTCTGTTTCTCTGTGGTAAACTTTTCCTGATCCAAGCGCGCAGGCGTACGTAAGATATGCCCTCTCCCGAGTTTTTCCAAGTCAAGCCCGTCAGCGATGCGCTGCGGCAGCTGGAGGCGCATTGGCAGCCCGATCCGCAATCCGAGACGGTGGCGACTGCCGACGCCCTCGGCCGCATCCTGGCCGCGGATGTCGTCTCGCCGGAGCAAGTCCCGGCCTTCCGCAAAAGCACGGTCGATGGCTATGCCCTGCGCGCGGCTGATACCTTCGGCGCCAGCCAATCCCTGCCCGCCTTTCTGCACCTGCGCGGCGAACTCAAGATGGGCGAGGCGCCGGCATTGGACATCAGCCTGGGCGAGGCGCTGCTGATCCACACCGGCGGCATGCTGCCAGCCAGCGCGGACGCGGTTGTGATGATCGAGCACAGTCAAGCCTCGGGCGCGGCTGAGATCGAGGTGCTGCGCGCGGCGGCGCCAGGCGAGAATGTGATCCAGGCGGGGGAAGACGTCGGACAGGGCAAGACCATGCTGCCATGTCGGCATCGCTTGCGACCCCAAGACATCGGCGCTCTGCTGGCGGTTGGCATTGCGTCGGTCGATGCGCTTTGTCGGCCGCGAATCGGCATCTTGAGCTGCGGCGATGAATTGCTGCCGCCCGAAGCCGACTCAACGTCGCCCGGGAAAGTGCGCGATATCAACGCCTATACGCTGAGCGCGCTGGCGCAGCAGCTGGGCGCGCAGCCCCTGCGCCTGGGCATCGCCGCCGACGACTTCGCCGATTATCAGCGACGCGCTCAAGCCGGATTTGAGGCTTGCGACATCCTGCTGCTCAGCGCCGGCAGCTCGGTCTCGGCGCGGGATTACACCCGCGATGTCATCGCCGGCCTGGGGCAGCCGGGCGTCCTGCAGCATGGCCTGGCCACCAAACCGGGCAAGCCAACCATAATCGCCATCTGCGAAAACAAGCCGGTCATCGGCCTGCCGGGCAATCCGGTCTCGGCGCTGCTGGTGGCGCGTCAGCTTCTGCCCCGTCTGGTCGCGCGCCACGGCGGTCAGCCGCTTGAGTCGCCGCGTTTTGTCAGCGCGCGCTTGACCCAGCGAGTCGCTTCCGTGACCGGCCGCGAAGATTGGCTGCCCGTGCGCCTGAACGAGGCCGACGGGCAGTTGCAAGCGCAGCCGATCTTCGGCGTGTCTAACTTGATTTTCACGCTGGTAGCGGCTGACGGTCTGCTGCGTATCCCGCTGAATACCGGCGGCTACGATGCCGGCAGCCTGGTCGAAATAGAGCGGTTTTGAGCGCCATGACCAAACGCAATATCTACCTGGAAGACATCCCGCTGGACGAAGCGCGGGCCAAGCTGCAAGCCGCGCTGAGAGCCGCTGGACGAGCGGGGCCGCTGGATGGGGAGCGCCTGCCGCTGGCGCAGGCACTGGGGCGGGTGACTGCCGAGCCGCTGCGCGCGCGCCGGTCGTCGCCGCATTTTCACTGCGCCGCGATGGACGGCTATGCGGTGGACGCGAGCGCCACGCTATCCGCGCGGGAGACAAAAGCGCTTCCACTGCGCCTGGGCCAGGACGCTCACCCGGTCAATACCGGCGATCCTCTGCCCGATGGCGCCAACGCCGTCATCATGATCGAGAATGTCAACCAAGCTGATGAGCAGACCCTGCTCATCTACGCGGCGGTCGCGCCTTGGCAGCATGTGCGCCTGATGGGCGAGGACATGGTCGCTACCGAAACTGTTTTGCAAGTGAACCATCAGCTGCGGCCGGTCGACCTGGGCGCTCTGGCCGGCTGCGGGCATCAGGACCTGCTGGCGCGGCGCCGGCCCCGCGTCGTCATCATTCCCACTGGCAGCGAGCTCGTCCCCTTTGAGCAAGAGCCCCAACGCGGTCAACTGACCGAGTACAACAGTCTCATCTTGTCCGGGCAGATTCGCGAGGCCGGCGGAGAGGCGCAGGTTACGGATATCGTCGGCGATGATGTCGAGCGCCTGCGTGATGCGCTGGCTGACGCGCTGAGGGCGAAGCCCGAGCTGATTCTATTGCTCTCCGGTTCTTCAGCCGGCGCGCATGATTACACGGCGGCGGCAATCAAGTCCTTGGGCGAGGTGCTGGCGCATGGCATTGCCGTGCGACCTGGGCACCCCGTCATCATCGGCATGGCGGCCGATACGCCCGTCATCGGCGTGCCCGGTTATCCGGTCAGCGCGGCGCTCACCGGCGAGCTATTTGTGCTGCCCTTGATCCGCGCCTGGCTGGGCTTGGCGCCCTCCGAGCCGGCTACGATCGAGGCGGTGTCGACGCGCAAAATCGCCTCGCCCATCGGTGACGATGATTATGTGCGGGTGGCGCTGGCTGATATCGACGGGCGTATCCAGGCGACGCCCTTGCAGCGGGGCGCGGGCGTGATTACCTCGCTGGTCCGCGCTGACGGCCTGGCGCATATTCCCCGTTTCCACGAAGGCGTCGACCGTGGCGGAACGCTCAGCGTCGCGCTGTATCAGCCTTTGTCCGCCATCCAGCGGACGCTTATGGTCATGGGCAGCCACGACCCCATGCTCGATCTGCTGGCGACGCACCTGCTCCTGCGGTCGGCGCCGGCGCGGATCGTCTCGGTCAATGTCGGCTCCATCGGCGGCCTGGTGGCGCTGCGGCGCGGCGAGGCGCATGTGGCCGGCTGCCACCTCTTCGAGCCCGAATCCGCCAGTTACAACATCCCTTACCTGGAACGCTATTTGCGCGATGAACCATGCGCATTGCTAACCTTCGCCCAGCGCGAGCAAGGGCTGATTTTGCCGGCCGGCAATCCCCTGGGCATCACTGGTATCGTCGATCTGCCCCGTGCGCGCTATATCAATCGGCAGCGCGGCGCCGGCACACGCGTATTATTCGACTATCTTCTGGGGCAGCAGGGAATTGAGCCCGCCGAGATCACCGGTTACGCGCACGAAGAAGTTACGCATCTGGCAGTGGCGGCGGCAGTGGCGGATGGCATCGGCGATTGCGGAATGGGCTTGCGCGGCGCGGCTGAGGCCATGGGCCTGGACTTCATCGGGCTGGTGTGGGAACGCTTCGACCTGGCGATTCCGCGGCGACATTTGGAGTTGGCGCCGGTGCAGGCGCTGCTGGATACACTGCGCGACGAGGACTTCAAGCGCGAGCTGGGCGCGCAAAGCGGCTATCGCAGCGACGAGACTGGCTCGCTCGTGCTTTAGCGTAGGCGTGAGCCTTGGCTCGCCCGTGCCAACGGCGCCGATCGCTCAATATAGGCGTGAATTCGACACCATTGCCACCGATGAGCGACATCATGCACTATAAACGCCAAATTCGGCAACGTTTCGAACTATCCTCTCGGTGTCCTCATTTTTACTCTGTGCCCTCGGTGGCAAACGTGTCGGAAATCCGTCCCGGGCCGACTTGACATGGTTCACTCGCGCCAATCACTGAAATCGTATTGGAAGTCCACCGAAGGCGTCCGCAGCTGCGCGTCCATGCCGCCATCGACGAAGATGCGCGTGCCGGTGATATAGGCGGCCTCGTCCGATGCCAGGAAAGCGACCGCGGCCGCCAGGTCCGCCGTACTGCCTTGACGCCCCAGCGGGATGACATCCCCCGGCGGGATCGGCGCATCGCCGACGAAGCTGCCGTGATCGACGCGCGTGCTGCCCGGCACAACCGTATTCACGCGGATATTCAGCGGCGCCAGATCCAGCGCCATCACACGCGTGGCCGCCTCAATGCCGCCTTTGCTGGTGTCGTAGCCGAACATGTGGCGATGCGCGCGGGAGGCGCCGCCGCTGCTGATATTGATGATGACGCCGCCCTCGCCCCGTTTCGCCATCAGGCGCGCCGCCGTCTGCGAGCAGTAAAACATGCCGCTGAGGTTGACGCCCAGCGTCCGCTGCCAGGCTTCGTCGCTGTAGTCGAGGAAATTCTCTATCACGCCCGTTTTATGCACGAAGGCGGCATTGTTGACCAGGATATCGACCGCGCCGAAAGCATCGAGGGCGGCTGCGAAAAGCGCCTCGACCGATGTTCGCTGGCTGATGTCTGTGCCCACATAGATGACCGCGCTGCCCAATTCCGCGGCCAGCGCGTCGCCGGCCGCATCGTCGATATCGGCGATGACGACATTGGTGCCCTCTGTTGCCAGGCGGCGGACGCAGCCCGCGCCGATGCCGTTGGCGCCACCGGTGATTATGGCCGTTTTGCCTTCAAGTCGCATATTGTTCCCCCAATGCCATGTTTGGTTTACGGGCTACCCGCCGGGTCGCCCCTGCGAATCAACGAATATGGGTGCTGTAGGGGTCAGCCATTGGCTGACCCGCCGATCTAAGACTTATTCGGTCAAGCGCGCCAGATTGAATGCCGAGATGTCGAATTCGCAGCCGCCGTCCAGCGCCAGCTGCGTCAGCGTCTCGCCCACCGCCGCCGAATGCTTGAAGCCGTGGCCGGAGCAGGGCGACGTCAAGACCACGCGCTCCGTCGCCGGGTGAAAATCGATCAGAAAATGTTCGTCTCGGGTCAGCGTATACAAGCAGACCTCGGCATGAAGCGAGCGCTCGCGCAGTCCCTTGAGCCGCGGCTTCGTCAAACGGTGGTAGACATCGGCTTTCTCCGTTTCGGTCACGACGCGGTCGACTTCGTAGGGATGGGTGCTGCTGTGGTACTGCTCGGTCACCAGCTTGACGCCGTCCATGCCCCCGGCATCAAGCGGCGGCGCGGGAAAGACCGACCAGAAGTCGTCCAGCGTGTTGCCGATCCAGATGACAAAGGGGAAACGCGAGGGGGCAAAGGCGCTGCGATCTTCCGCTTCAAACCAGTGGATCAGCTGACGACAGACACGGATGCCGCCGCGATGACTTTCCGGCAGCAGCTCGCCGATCCAGGCGCCGGCTGCCAGAATCAGCTTGTCGGCGCGATAGCTGGCGGCTTCGGTCCTGACCGTCACGCCACTGGAGTCGGCTTCATAGCCGGTCACTCTTTCGCCGGTGTGAATGGATGCGCCGGTTTGACGCGCCAGCCCAAGCTGCGCCTCAATGCAGCGTTCCGGCCGCAGGACGCCCGCGCCCGCTTCAAAATAAGCGCGTTCGTCTGGGCGCGGAGTCAGCAGGGGGAAGCGCCGAATAATCTCTTCCGCGCCAAAAACCTCGTGCGGAATGCCGAACTTCTGGGCGATGCGCGCCGATGTCTCCACGAAATCGCCCTGAAAATGGAAGGCGGCGGAATCGTCCGAGCCGATGATGAGGCCGCCGCTTTCGTGGAAGAGCGTACGCCCCGTTTGCGCCTCCAGGTCGCGCCAGATCTCATTGCTGCGCCGCACAAAGGGCATGTACATCTCGCCCTCGGCGATGGCGCTGCGCGTGATGCGGGTATCGCCGTGGCTGGAGCCCATGGTATGCGGCGGGTCGAAACGGTCGATGCCCAGGACAGTCGCGCCTCGATGGCTGGATTGATAAAGCGCGGCCGAGCCCATCGCGCCCAAGCCGACCACGATCAAGTCATAGCGCTTCGCTGTCATCTGCTGGGCTCCTTTCGCATCAGAGCAGTCGCCGCCGCGTCGATGGTCATGGTATCAGCATGAATCACAACGCCATAGTCGCGTTCAGCCGCTTCGAAAGTGATATAGCCCTGCTTGAGGTCTGCCAGCACGCGCTGCGGCTCGCGCTCGAAGGGCGCGCCATATCCGCCGCCGCCGGGCAGCTTGAGCAAAACGCGCTGGCCGGGCTGCAAAACGTAGTGGCTTTTGGGATGCGGCTGCGTGCCGTCCGAGAGCCGTACATTGCCGGCAGCGCCGGGTTTGCCGCCCAGCAGGCCCTGGGCCGGATTGCCCGTGCGGTCGTACATGCAGGAGTGGTTGGCAGGCGCCCCGGTGATGATCTCCAACTCCATGACTTGTCCCAAGCCGCCGCGGTAACGTCCCGCGCCGCCGGAATCGACGCGCAGCTCGCGCCGGCGCATCAGCAGGGGCGCTGCCGTTTCAATCGCTTCGACCGGTACGCCCATGATGCCGCTGGGGAAAGCCGTCGCCGACAGACCGTCGCGGTCGTGGGCGGCGCCCATCCCGCCGGCCGAGAAGAATACATAGGCGAATTCACGACCATTTTCGTCCATGCCGTCCATCATGGTATTCCACAAGCCGGCCGAGCCATTAGCGATGATCTGCTTTGGCACGACTGCGGACAGCGCGGTCAGGAGCGGCTGACTGACAAAGTGGCCGATCAGATGCCGGGCGCTGACCGGCGCGGGACGGGTACAGTTGAGTATCGAGCCAAGGGGCGCGCGCACGTCAATGGGGCGGAAGGCGCCTTCGTTATTGGGGATGCCCGGCGCCAGCGCAGCCATCAGCGTATAGGTGGTATAAGCGTGGGTATAATTGAGCACGACATTGATGCCGCGGTCGACTTGGGGCGAGGAGCCGGCGTAGTCGACGCTCAGTTGGTCGCCCTGCACGGCGATTTCACAGGCGATGGTCAGCGGCTCGTCGAAGCCGTCGATGGTGATGGTATTGCGGTAGACGCCATCGGGCAGCCCGCGTATGGCGTCGCGAACGGCCGCTTCACTGCGGTCCAGGATTTGCGCCGAGACCGCCTCGATATCGGGCAGGTCGTATTCTTCCAGCATTTCGATCAGCTTGCGCGCGCCGACCTGGTTGCCGACTTCCTGGGCGTAGATATCGCCGATGACTTGATCGGGCACGCGCACGTTGGCGCGGATGATATCGAAGAGTTGCTGGTTCGCCTCTCCGCCGCGGAAGAGCTTCATCAGCGGGATAGCCAGCCCCTCTTCGTAAAGCGAGCGGGCATCGCCGCCCATAGTAGCGCCGCCGATATCGACCGCGTGGCAGGTGCTGGCGAACCAGGCCACGCCGCGCCCGCGATAGAAGACCGGCGAGACGATTGTCAGGTCGAAGAGGTGGCCCGATGCCTCCCAGGGGTCGTTGGTGATCAGGGTGTCGCCGGGGTCAAGGCTGTCGATGGGATGGTTGGGCACGATATAGCGGCGCGCACAGTTGGCCATGGTATTGATATGGCCCGGCGTCCCAGTGACGGATTGGGCGATCATATTGCCCGCGCGGTCAAATACGCCGGCGGAAAGATCGCCCGCTTCGCGCACGACCGTAGTGAAGGAGGAGTGGATCAGCGCCGCCGCTTGCTCATCGACAACGGAGATCAGGCGGCTCCAGATAACTTCGAGTGTGATGGGGTCAATCATGGGTTGCACTCCTGCGTCACGCGCTCGTTTGGGCATCATCGATATTCGGATTTTACATGTCGTTTGACGCCTAGCGAAATATTGCAGATATCATGCAACCATGTTATGATAACAGAATGATTTGTCACAGCTTTCAAGCCATATAGGTATGCAAGTTCGCCGAAAACAATTGTCAATGATCCGATGATTAGCATATGAGATCACTTGCTCGCCTTATATCAGAACAAAGTAAAAACGGAAAGCGCAAGCTCGCCAAGGAGAATCAACATGGCCCAAGCAGCACCTCAGTACGATAGTGATCCGCAGCGTCTTCCCAGTTTATCACCAGATGAACAGCGTATCGCCAATGCGGTAATAGCTGCCCTGCAGTCTGAATTGAAACCCATAAAAGACACGCAAGAGCAGTTCCAAGGTACGCTAGAGCAGATGCAAGGCACACTTGAGCAGCATACAAAAATACTCGACAATATCCAACTGGAACTGCGTGACATCAACAAGATTTTGGCCGGAGCCGGGCTAATTATTGATGACCCCGACATCTAGGTCATGTTGACTATCTTCCGCAGTTTGTGTTAGCTTCCGAGTCAGGTGTATGGTGAGATCCAACACTAACCTCTAGACCGCTCTGGACAGACGGGGTTAGGGGAAGATGACGGATCCCTGTCGGGAATCCCAAGTCTCTAAAGGGCTTGCGACTTATACGGCGGGCCCTTTGGCTTTTTACCATATCACACTTGGGCAGCCTCCCGTGTCAGCAGCAGGCAGCCGCCGGCCGCGACTTGCGCTGACCAGCCGGGCGTGACCACCGTTGTTGACGCCGCCTCTTCAATGATTAGCGGACCGTCCGCCAACCAGGACGAGATGAGCTGCTCGCGGCGAAAAACGGGTGTTTCCAGCGGCGCTTGATCGGGCGCGAATTGCACTGGCCGACAGGCGACTGGGCGGTCAGCTGCGGCTTGCGGCTCTTCAAAGACGGCGTTAGCGACCTGCGGTTGGGGGCCGCTGATGAGGATGCGCCAGTTGACCGCTTCGATCGGCACGCCGTCCGCGAGTTGACCGTAGAAAGCGCGGTATTCCGCTTCAAAGACGCGCCGCATCTCGGCGATATGCCGCTCGGTCAACTTGCCCATCGCAAAAGGCACGCGCACCTCATAACCCTGCCCGACATAACGCATGTCGATGTTGAGGCGCGCGCTGATGTCTTCCGCAGCCACGCCGGCCGCCTCCACGATGCGCCGCCCATCCCGCTCCAGCTCTGCCAGGATGCGGTTGAGTTCGCCCAGGTCCAGCTCGTCCAGGCGGGACACATAGCTGCGCGTGAAATCGAAGGCGATGGGCGCGGTCAGGAAACCAAAGGCGGAAGCCACGCCGGCCATGGGCGGGATGATGATGCGGCGGATGCCCAGGCCGCCGGCCACGCCGCATGCGTGCGCCGGCCCGGCGCCACCGGTGGCGACCATGCAGTAGCGGCGGATTTCCAAGCCGCGTTCGGCAGCGTGTACTCGCGCGGCCGCCGCCATATTCTCGTTGACCAGTTGGTGAACTCCCCAGGCAGTACGCTCCAGCGGCAAGTCCAAAGCCGCCGACAGCTCAGCGAAGGAGGCCTGCGCGGCAGCGGGATCAAGCGGGATGTCGCCACCGGCGAAGTAATCGGGATTGAGGTATCCCAGCAGCAGGTCGGCATCGGTAACGGTAGGCTGCTCCCCGCCAGCGCCGTACGACGCCGGGCCGGGCGCGGAGCCGGCGCTCTCCGGTCCGACGGCGGGCAAACCCAGCGCGTTCAGGTGGGCGATGCTGCCGCCGCCTGCGCCGATCTCGATCATCTCGATCATTGGCACCATCAAGGGCAAGCCGCTGCCGCGCTTGAAGCGATGCACATGCGCCACTTCGGACTGGTGGCTGATGGCCAGCTCGCCGGCACGTGTCAGCGCTGCTTTGGCAGTGGTGCCGCCCATATCAAACGCCAGCACGTCCGTTTGGCCCAGCAGCCGCCCCCAGTGGACGCCCGCCAGCGCGCCGCCGGCCGGGCCGCTTTCGACCAGCCGGATGGGAAAATCGCGCGAGGCGGCTACCGTGGTCGTGCCGCCGCTGCTCAGCATGATATTCAGCGGGGCGGCAATGCCGCTTGAATGCAGGCCGTCCTCCACGCGCTCCAGGTAGCGGTCAGTGACCGGCTGGACGTAAGCGTTGGCGATAGTGGTTGAGGCGCGAGGATATTCGCGCATGCCTGGCGCGACTTGATGCGACGCCGAGATGGCGACATTGGGCAGCGCCGCTTCAACGATTGCCCGCGCCGCCAATTCATGAGCAGGGTTGGTATAAGCGTGCAGGAAGCAGATGGCGAGAGCTTCGACCGATTCGGCGCGCAGATGAGCGCAAATCCGGCGCAGGCAGTCTTCGTCAAGCGGACGACGTATACGCCCATCGGCCAGCGTACGCTCCGGCACATCAAAGCGCAGCCGCCGCTCGGCCAGGGGCGCGGGCTTGCGCAATGCCAAGTCGTACATATCGTAGCGGCCTTCGTTGCCGATCTCGACAGCATCGCGGAAGCCCGCCGTTGCCAGCATCGCCGTCACAGCGCCTTTGCGTTCAATGAGCGTATTGGTGATGAGAGTAGTACCGTGGACTACGTAGCGGATCTCGGGCGGGGACAGCCCCGCTCGCTCCAGCAGGCTTTGTACGCCTTCGAGTACCGCGAGCGAAGGGTCGGGGTAGGTGGTCAGCAACTTCTCAACGGCGATGCGCCCGCTGTCCATATCGAGCGCAACGAGGTCGGTGAAGGTGCCGCCGATATCAACGGCCAGCAAGATAGACGGCGCGCTCATAGGCGGAGTTTCCTCTCGGACAAATTGCGCCATCATAGTGCTGGCAACTGGCTGTGTCAAGCAAAGGCGCGCGGGCTCAGGGGAGACGTTTACAGGCATCTGCTTGTCAGCCGGGTCGTTGCCATTTATACTTCAATCAGAGACAGCAGTAACGATGAATACGGGAGCGAATAACGTGGCGGCGGAATCAAGAATGGAAACCGGGCTGGCTTTGGAAACGGCGACGCGGAATTCTGAGCGGATTGCCAGGATGGAGGGTCTGCTACCACAACTTGCGACGAAAGAAGACATTCAAAAGCTGCGAGCAGATTTGACTTGGCGCATGATTATCGCCATGAGCATTTTAACCGCAATCTTCGTCGGAGTCGTTCAACTCATGGTCAATGGCGGATAGCGAGCGCCGACTCAGGAAGCGACAGCCCAGATTACTCAATAATCGGAGACTATTGAAGTGCGGCAGCATACCAGTGATCCGGCAGCGCCTCGCGTTCAGCAGCGAGCAGTTCGCGCAGGATGGCGTCGGCATCGGCTATGGAATTGGTCAGCGGATCGGTCATCAGCGCCCGCCGCAGCAAGCTGTAGTCCGCCTTAACGATGGCCTCCGCCGTTAGCTCGTGCGTATCTAGCACGATCTCCTGCAAACCGCGCAAGCCCCGCGGCATCTCGCCGACCGGACGCGGACGGGGACCCGCCATATCCACATCGCAGAGCAATTCCAAAAAGGCGTCAGCGGCCATATTCCCCACGGCGCCGCGATTGGGCGTGTTGATAAAGAACGGTCGCCCCAAGCCGCCGACCATATTCTCGATGATGTCGGTAGCATGCTCGGGGTCCAGCGCCGTCATGAACTCGCTGATAGGCGTCGCGCCGCTGATGAAGTCGTCGACCTGACGCCACATGGCGGCGTGCCGGTCGTAGCGCGTCTCCATGTCCCAAATCGAGAGCGGCGGAATGGCATCGGCCAGGCGTCCATGCCCTTGATAGAAGCGCAGGTATTCTTTGGTGTGGGAGACGCAGGCCGGGACATAACCAAAGATTTCGTAGAGTTGCCAGGCGATGGCGTCATTGTGCAGGGCTTTGGCGCCTTTGTCGCCATCCATGCCGCTGTAGGAAGCGTCTCGCCGGAGCGACTCGGCAATCCGCGCGCTGACATCGCGGCCGCGATATTCGGCTTTGAGCAGCCAGGTGAAGTGGTTGACGCCGCTTATTCGCAGGTCGAATTCCGCGTCCAGGTCAGCGTTCCATTCGCTGGGATGGGCGATGAGGCCGGCGTGGGCGGCGTAACGCGCTTTGACCTGGGGCATGTGCAGAGAATCGCAGAGGGCGAAGCTCTTGAGCTGCGGGGCATAGCGAGCCAGCGCCATGCCGTTGACCGCGCTGGGATTGATATAGTTGATCACCCAGGCCTCGGGGCAGATACGCTCAATATCGGCGGCGCAGTCTATAATCAGCGGCAGTTCACGCATGGCGCGGAAGATGCCGCCCGGACCGATGGTATCGCCGCTGCACATGCGGATGCCGTATTTTTCGCTGATCTGGCAATCCATGCCGCGGTAGCGCACGGTATCGGCGGCGAAACTGAGCACGACGAAATCGGCGCCGGGCAGGGCCTCGCGCCAATCCGAGGCGACTTCAATCGCAAGGGAAACGCCCGCTTCGGCGACTGCCATTTCCGCCAGCTTGCCCATCTTCTCCATGCGCGCCGGGTCTTTATCCACCAGCGCCAAAGTGCCGCAATTCAAGTGCGGCGAATGCACCATCTGCCAGATAGCTTGCCGGCCGAAGAACAAACTGCCCGAGCCAATAACGACGACTTTTGGCTGCTGAATGCCACTCATGAATTGCTCCTGGTCGGAACCGCTACTGTCACATTGAAGTGATTGTACTCAAAGGCGGCGCTGGGCGCAGGAGTTTCGCTCGAATTGAGGAACCGACAGTAGACTTATGCGGGGCGCGCTTGGCGGCTGCGGCGCGGACGCCTGGAACGGTGGCGCCGGTTTTGGCTCCCTGGCTTGCTCGCCCCGTTGTGTCGCGGCTTGCTGGCGCCGTTCTGTCGCTTGGGCGCGGGAGTCGACGAGGCAAAGGGATGCTCGCTGACAACCTGAATTGGCTCTTGAATCAGCGCCTCGATTTCGCGCAGATATTTGCGTTCATCGACATCGCAGAAGGAATAGGCGATGCCCGCTGCGCCGGCGCGCGCCGTGCGGCCGATGCGATGCACGTAGCTCTCCGGGATATTGGGCAAGTCGAAGTTGATGACATGCGTCACCGAGTCGATATCCAGTCCACGCGCGGCGATATCGGTGGCGACCAAAACCGGTGTATGCCCCGCCTTGAAGCGAGCCAGCGCGCGCGTTCGCGCCGTTTGCGATTTGTTGCCGTGAATGGCTTCCGCCGGTATGCGGGCGCGGCTCAACTGCTTGGCCAGATTGTTGGCGCGGTGCTTGGTGCGGGTGAAGACCAGCACACGCTGAGAGGCCGGGTCGCGCAAGATATGTTTGAGCAGGGCGCGTTTGTCGCCGCCTTCCACAAAATAAATGGATTGCTCAATGCTCTCGACCGTGGTGGACTCCGGGTTGGCCTCGACTTTGACCGGGTCGATCAAGATGCTGCGGCTCAAGTCCTGGATGGTCTGCGGCATGGTGGCCGAGAAAAGCATGGTCTGGCGCGCCTTGGGCAGGCGCTTGATAATGCGCTTGACATCGTTGATGAAGCCCATATCCAACATGCGGTCGGCCTCGTCCAGGATGAAATACTCCAGCTGATCCAGCCGGATATAACCCTGGTTCATCAAGTCTTGCAGGCGGCCCGGCGTCGCCACGACAATATCGACGCCGCGCTGCAAAGCATTGACTTGCGGCTGCTGACCCACGCCGCCGAAGATCGCCGTGTGCCTTAGCGAAGTCTGGCGGCTGAATTTGCCAAATTCTTCGTCGATTTGCGCCGCCAATTCCCGCGTCGGCGACAGAACCAGTACACGGATTGGCCGTTTGCCTTTGACGGGCGTCAGCATCTGTACGATGGGCAAGGCAAAGGCAGCCGTCTTGCCGCTGCCCGTTTGGGCGCAGCCGACAATGTCGCGTCCGTCGAGGATATGCGGGATGGTACGGACTTGTATGGGCGTCGGTTCAATATAGCCGACGCGCTCTACGGCTCGCAGCATTTCGCGGTTGAGTTGCAGGTTCTTAAAGCTCATATGATTTGGTTTTCTCGATGTTCGTCTTTGAAGCAACGATTAAGTGTCTAACAGATTCGCTAAAAATACTAGTTCGGTAATTTGGCGGATACGCATTCGCACTTGCTTGTTGTATGATGCGGGCGTTCATATCCAAGAGATGACGATGGGCGAAACATGACGAATCCATACGATTACGCCAAGGCGAACCAGGAACGCTTCCTCGCGGAATATCAAGAGCTGCTGCGCATCCGCACCATCAGCACGCAGCCGCAGCACGCCGATGATGTGGCCCGCGCCGCCGAGTGGTTGAAGGCGATGATGCTGCGCATTGGCATGGAGAGCGCGGAAGTGATCTTGATGCCGGAGGGCCGCTGCCCGCTGGTGCTGGGCGAGTGGCGCGGCGCCGGCGAGGACGCGCCCACGATCTTGATTTATTGCCATTATGACGTGCAGCCGGCAGAAGTCGCCGATGGCTGGGATACCGAGCCTTTCGAACCGACCATCAAGGACGGCAGGCTCTACTGTCGCGGCGCGGTCGACAGCAAGCTGCACGTGATGGCGAATCTCAAGGCGGTGGAATCCTGGCTGGCGGCCGCGGACAAACCCAAGGTCAATATCAAGGTGGTGCTGGAAGGCGAAGAAGAATCCGGCTCGGAGAATATCAACGCCTTCATCGCGCGGCATCCGGAGCGGCTGGCGGCGGATATCGCCATGATCTCGGACGGCGCGATTTTGGCGCCCGATCAGCCCAGCCTGACCTATGGGCTGCGCGGTGTCACCGCCTTGGAACTGCATGTGTCGGCGCCGGTCAGCGACTTGCACAGCGGTCATTGGGGCGGATCGGTGCACAATCCGATTCAGGCGCTGAGCGAAATCATCGCGCAGCTGCACGATGAGAATGGGGCGGTGTCGGTACCCGGCTTCTACGATGGTGTGGCGGCCGTAACGGCCCAAGACCGCGCCTTGCTGGAAAAGGTCGAGCCCTTTATGCAAGCCGAATGGGACGATGTCGTCAACGCGCCGGCGATCTGGGGCGAACCGGAATATATCTTGCCCGAACGGCTGGGCGCGCGCCCCACGCTGGAGATCAACGGCATCCACGGCGGCTACACCGGCGACGGCATGAAGACGGTGCTGCCCGCCCGCGCTTTCGCCAAGATCACTTGCCGCCTGGTTCCGCGGCAAGACCCGGACTGCGCGCTCAACTGCGTCGTTGAGCACATCAAACGCATCGCGCCGGAGACGATAAATGTCGACTTCCAATTTGGCGGCATGGGCGCGGCGGCGGTCCTGCTGGATGTTGAGGGACCAGCCATGTCCGCGGCTGCCGCAGCCTATACTCACGCCTGGGGCGTCGAGCCAGTTTTTGAGCGGGCCGGCGGCAGCGTGCCGATCACCTTCGAGTGTATGAAAGTGGCGAAAGAAGTTGTGATCATGAGCTATGGGCTGAAGAGCGGCCGCGCCCACGGACCGAACGAAAATATCTACCTGCAGAACTTCAGCAACGGGATTCAGTCGACCATCAAGTTCATTGATGTGGTGGGGGAGAATCGCGGGTAGGCTCGGTATCTTACTGGCTTCGCGCCAGGGTTCAGGCTGGCGCCTTTAGTATCCCTGCGATAGCCAAGCGTCCTTGACGGCTTCAGAATTGCAGTCCCGCGCGACCTTTTCTGGCTCGCATACCACCGTCATTCAAGCTTTACAGTTAATTTGCACTCACGCAAAACTTTGGCAACGAGCCTCCTGCACAATGCCGGCTAGCTGAGGACGAAATCTCTCGCCCTCTGAACATGAGGCACAGGAGAATTGCCGAAATGAGTATTAAACGATTTGCTCTGGTTTTTGCGTTGCTCGCCTTGCTGACCGCCGCTGTCAGCGCCAACGACGACACCGACTCCGATAGATCCAAGCCCGCGAAACGCGCCGGTATGGGATTTGCGCTTTTGGACGGGACCCTGCTGGAAGCGACCGGACTGGACGCCGAAGCGCTGCGGACGGCGCTGGCTGAGGGCTCGACCGTCGCCGAGTTGATTGAAGCGAACGAAGGCGATGGTGACGCCGTCATCGCTGATATCGCCGCGCAGCTGGCCGCGGACATCAACGAAGGCACAGCCTCATTCCTGGAGGGACTGGATGAACGGGTCAGCGAAGAGTTGGACGCCAGTCGGTCGCGCCGCGGTCGCTGGGGCCGGCGCTGGATTCAGCAGCCGCGTATCTTCATGTACGCCGGCGTGAGCGACGCTATCCTGGAGGCGACTGGACTTGACGCGGCTGGTCTGCGCGCGGCGCTGGCCGAGGGTGCAACGCTGGCCGAATTGATCGAAGCCAAGGACGGCGATCTGGCGGAATTTACTGCGGAGATCGTGGCGCTTATCAGGGACGAAGTGAACGCTGCGGCTGCCGAGCGCATCGAGGGCTTGGAGGAAAACCTCAGCGAATTCTTCAACAGCGATTTGTCGGAACGTTGGCGCCGCGGACGTCGTGGGCGCAAGATCCCGCGTTTCTTCTTCGGCTACTGGGGTGTTTACGGCGAGCCGGCTGCGGAGGAACCGGCTGCCTAGACCCGGTACAACCGTTGGCCAAACTGTAGACGCGAGCGCGGGGCGAGTCCCTGCGCTTGTGTTTTGCGGCAGTCAGCGGGCAAAATGTCGTGACGAACGGACCTTTATCTTAGCGCCGTCACTCAATGACCAGGCTGCCCAGCGGTACGCGCGCATCCAGGAAATAGTCGCCCTCGGCGTCGCTCGCGGGAATTCGCTCCTTATCACCTGTGCGATACAGCCCGCTGAAGACCTTGTAGCGCCCGGGCGCCAAGTCAGCTGGCAGGGGGACGTTCCAGGTCGCGCTGTCGGCCAGGCCGCTGTACCACAACCGCGTCGGCAGACGGTCCCCCAGCGGCGCCTGGTCATAAACCCACCATTCACCGCTCTCGGCGTGGCCCAGATGCAAAAACTGCGCATGGTCTTCGTGTCCATCGGCTTCGCTGCGCCAGGAAAATGTAATCGTCAGCGGTTCGCCGGCTCGAATTGATTCGGGCGCTTGCCATGCGTCGAGCGCAAAGCCATTGTCGAATATCGCCAGCGGATCGCGAGTGGCGGCCGGCGTCCGGTCGCGCCAGACTTTCTCGCTCAAGACGACCTGCGTATCGCCCAGCAACTGATGGTCGCTGGAAGTTATTTTCAGTGGCCTGAATTCACCGGCTTCGTCACGCCAGAGCGTCAGGACGATCCAATAGGCGCGGTTGTCCTCAACTGCGGCAGGTCGCTCCATCTCAACCCATTGTCGATATACGGGTACATATCCTGGCGTCAGGAGGAAGAACCTGAGATGAGTGAAACGGTCGCGGCTGATGATGGATTCGCCGCTGACCTGGTCGACCAAATGAATTGAGTAACCCATTCCGGACAGGTTTTGTCCCAAGTAGTCCCGCTGTCCGGGCGACAGGAAGAGATGAACGTGCTTCTTGTTGTTCTCCAGCAGGTAGCCACGCAGTTGGTGGCCGCCTTCATAAACTACGTTTGCCGAATCGGAGCCGCCGGCGTAATGCTCAACCGGAAGTATAGCGCGAGACTGGCTGAGAAAAAGCAGCCAAAGCACGACTAGGCCGACATAGACGCGCAGCCGAACAGCCGGTCGATCCGATAGAGCGGAAAGATGTCCGAACGATGCGACAAGCACTAGCCAGATTCCGGCAAACTCTAGCGACTCTTCCAGCCAGCCACGATTGTCGCCGTAATTAAGAATACTGAGGTTGAATTTTTCTGGCGCCTCGGTAACGATTGCGCCCATCGCGCTGATTGCCAGACCAGCTAGCAGCAGAAAGTGCCAGATCCGCATCTGCCGCTGTGCTTGCAGCGCGACCGCCAGCGTGACCAGAGCCACCGTTATTCCAAGAAGAATGTAGATTTCCAGCCAATTTGCTAGAAATTCATGCACGAGTGTATATTCGTCGTACGCCAGAAATACAAACATCAGGCCTAAAGCAGCGAAGTAGAGGCGAGGCCAAGCGGGTTGAGACCGAGCATGCCAGGCGGTAAACAGCGCCGTAAAGCCGATCAGCGCCAATTGTGTGGAGGCGATCGTCGTAGGAATATTCCATTCGCGGCCCAGATGCCAGAGCCACGCTTCAAAGCTGGAGCTCGGTGGGAAAACCACTGACCAGCTAATGGCAACCACTTGCGCGATCAGTAATATGCTCGCCACCCGCTTGCCCGCCCAAGTGAAACGAGGGATGAGCCAGCGGTAAGCAATCGCCCCGATCGAAAGATACAGCGCAACAATGACGAATTGGAACAGCGTTCTATAAAAGATTTCCAACGATGTATCGCTTTCTGTGAGTAGGTATCAGGGTTGAATTACGAGACGCAAGAGACAGTATATCAGTAGTTGCTTTGGGGCGTCGGCTGATTCAGTAGTTCCACGGTCCGCCATCTGCCACCATCGCCTCGTCCTCGCCGGGCCAGGGCGGCGTTGTCGTGATGATGAATTCCAGCGGGACGTCACCTGTATTTCTGAATTGGAAATCGGTAGCGAGCGGGATCGTCAGGCTGAGGCCGGGCGCCACATCCAGAATTTGCTCGCGATCGCCTTGCTTGCGCCAGACCTGCCCGGCGCCCGCCAGAAAATACCAGACTTCTTCGACCGTCCGGTGCCGCACCGGGATAGTTGCCGTGCCGACCGGCAGCCGGCAGTGCACGACGCTCGCGCCATCCAGGCTGTGCAGCAGGCGAATCTCCGAACCGTCCGGCGCTAGCGCATCGTAGTCTCGCGCCACTTGATTGCTCTCAAAGCGCCTCATGCCTTACTCCTTGAGCGAAACTTCCCAGCGCGCCCGCACCGCGTCCCACACTTCGGGATTGATCAGATGCGGCGGCTGCTCGCCACGCAGGACTTGCAGCGCCTGCTCCAGCGCATGTACGACCAGACGCCGTTTGCCGACCACGGTCGCGCTGGCCACATGAGGCGTGATCACGACATTGTCGCGCCCGAGCAGTGGATTATCCGCCGTCGGCGGTTCGATATCAGTGACGTCCAGGCCGGCGCCAAAGAGATGGCCGCGATCGAGGGCGGCTGCCAGCGCCCTTTCATCGACGTGCCCGCCGCGCGACACATTGATGAAGACCGCGCCCGGCTTCATCTGGGCGAAGCGCTCGGCATTCATGATTTGGCAGGTTTTGTCATTGAGCGGCAGATGCAGCGAGACGAAATCGGAAGCGCCCAGCAGCTTAGCCAGCGAGCTCGCCCTGTCGACGCCCAGCTGGTTGAAGCGATCGTCGCTGATGAAGGGATCGTAGGCGGCCACTTTCATGCCGATGGCGCGGGCGATGCCGCTGACGTGCCCGCCGATCCGCCCCAAGCCGACCAGGCCTAGCTGTTTTTGATCCATCTCCAGCGCCACGTATTCGCCCCAGAGATTTTTGCGGACGCCGCTTTCCAGCATGCGGTCGAGCTCGTTGGCGACGCGTTTTATATTGCGCGCAACGGTCATCATCAGAGTGACGGCCTGCTCGGCTGTGGAGACCGTGGGCGCGTCGGGCGCGTTGGCCACGGCGATATTGCGCGCGGTGGCGGCGTCGACATCGACTTTGTCATAACCGACACCGGTGCGGGCGATGATCAACAGGCGCGGCGCCCGGTCCATGGCCGCGGCGTCATAGGTACGCCCGCCCGCCATGACAGCATCGGCTTCGTCCAGCCGGTGGAATGGGTCGTTCGCGACCTGATCGCCCGGGGCGATGCCACAGGCGACATCTTCAAACATGTCACGGAATTCGTCCGGAACTTTCGCTTCAAACCAGATCTTTGGCATCTTGCAGCTGTCCTCTTTCTGCGTCATTTAGAAATGTACGTTCTCGTCGACGATTTGGCCCACATCGTCCGTCTCTTCGCGGATCTGCTTGAATTCCGCCGTCAGCGCCCGATTGAAGGCCGAAATATCAGAGCTGTGCATGACCAGGTTGGCGCCGGCTTTGATCCAGGCGATTTCGTGATGGGCAAAGTTGTGGTGGATGCCAATGCCGACGCCGGCCGCCCGAGACTTGCTGATGATGGTGCGAATGGCCGCGTCGAATGTGGGGTGGTCATATTGCTCCGGCATACCCAAACTGCACGACAGATCGTGCGGGCCCACCAGCACACAGTCGATATAGGGCAGTTTCAGGATGTCGTCCAGCGCGTTCAAAGCCGGCACGCTTTCGATATTGATGAAGAGCGCCCTGTTGGCGTTGCGCTGCGCCAGGTAATCGGCCAGTTCGGGCTCCAGCTCGCTATCGCCGTCCAGCGCCGCGCGCAGCTTTTCGCCTTTCAGCGGGCCGAACTTGACCGCGCCGCCCAACTCCTTGACTTGCTCCGGCGATTCGATATAGGGCGCGATGATGCCATGCGCGCCGCCGTCCAGCGTCATCTGCGCCAAATAGGGATCGGGCGCCGGGATGCGCGCGACCGGCGCCAGCTCCAACGCGGCGAAGGTCTGGCACATCCAGGAAATCATGCTGCGGTCTTGCGGCGTGTGCTCGGTGTCGATGAAGACCATATCGAGGTCCAGGTTCTGCACCACGCGCGGCCAGATCGGCGAGGGCGAATAGATCGCCGTGCCATATACCCGCCGCCCACTGCGTAAAGCTTGTATCAACTCTTGTCCATGCATCCTGTCTTCTCTTGTCGATTCGGCTTGTCAGTCAGTCTGGAATATTAGCCACTGGCGCGGGATAAGTCAAAGCTGGCTTCGCAAGCGCAGCCGTAAATTTCAGCGGATAGGATTCTATTGGCGAACGCATAATAGTGAGGGGTGCAGGGGCGACCAACCTGGTCGCCCGTCTTTGTGACCGGAAGCGTTATCGGGTGACCAGATAGCTCGCCCCTTTAATCTACGCTGTTAACAGCGCCGTCGGGCTGCCGACGGAACATGCAACAATCTGCTGCATTTGGCGTATTTCGGTACATGCGCACTGAACGTTCCCCTGCTTCGTGAAAAAGAAGTCTTTCTTCAGCTCCAGACGAGAGCGCCGGCTCTGGATTGCGCTCCTCATCGTCTTGCTGGGAATATACGCCACGCTGGGCAAGACGCCAGAGATCGTGGCGGCATTAGGCGCCGACATTATCGAAAGCGCCGAAGCCAACCTCGTCTTCGCGCTGCTGGCGCTGCTGGTCGTGATCCCGGTCTTCTTCGTGGACAAGCGGCTCGCTCGCGTTGAAATCGCGGTCGGCATCGGCATCCTGGCGGTTTATCTGCTGGCTTGGCTGCGGCTGGGGTCATGGGAGGAGCGGACGCATTTATTCGAGTACGCCTTGGTCGCGGCGCTGGCGCATGAGGCCTTGCTGGAACGGCGCGACCAGGGACGGCGAGTTCCCGTGCCTACTCTGCTGGCGCTGCTAATTTCCCTGCTCTTGGGTTTGCTTGATGAGAGTATCCAGTACCTGCTGCCCAATCGCGTGTTTGACCCGGTTGATGTCGCCTTCAATTCTCTGGCCGCCAGCGTAATAATCGGGTCGCGATGGGTGGTGCGCCGGCTGCGGACTTTGGTGGAGCGGCGGCGCGGTTAGTAATGACGTGGCAAAGCGCAGCGGCGGAACGGGGGTCAGGAGGTTAGATATGCGACTTGGACTGAACATTGGTTACTCCGGCGCGCGGATCGATCTGCCGCTGGACATGATACAAGAGGCCGATCGGCTGGGATACTACGCCGTCTGGACAGCCGAGGCTTACGGCTCGGATTGCATTACGCCCTTGGCCTGGATCGGCGCGCTGACCGAGAACATCAAGCTGGGCTCGTCCATCATGCAGATGCCGGCGCGCAGCCCAGCCATGACCGCCATGACCGCTATCACGCTGGACCAGCTGTCCGGCGGGCGCTTCTTGCTGGGGCTGGGGCTATCCGGCCCGCAAGTGGTCGAAGGCTGGCACGGCCGGCCATACGGCAAACCGCTGGGCAAAACTCGTGAATACGTAGAAATTGTGCGAGCAATCCTGGCGCGCGAGGCGCCGCTGATCCACGACGGCGAGCACTATCAGATTCCCTATCGCGGCGATGACGCCACCGGTTTAGGCATTTCCTTGAAGAGCATCATTCACGGCCGCGAGGATTTGCCGATATATCTGGCGTCCATCGGCCCCAAGAATGTGGCGCTGACCGCCGAGATCGCCGATGGCTGGCTGCCGATATTCTTTTCGCCCGGTCACTATAAAGAAGCTTACGCGGCAGCGGTGGATGCCGGGCTGGCGCGGGCGGGCGGCGGCAAAAGCCTGGGGAGTTTCGATATCGCGCCGTCGGTCACTGTCGTCATCGAAGACGAAATCGAACTGGCCTATAACCAACTGAAGCCGGTCTTGGCGCTCTATATCGGCGGCATGGGCGCCAAAGGCAAGAATTTCTATTATGATCTGGTTTGCCGCTTCGGTTTTGATGAGGCGGCCGACTCGATTCAAGACCTCTATTTGCAAGGGCGCAAAGGCGAAGCCATGATGGCCGTGCCGGATGCGCTGGTCGACGCGGTCGCCCTGGTCGGCTCGAGAGCGCGCATCCGCGACCGCCTGCAGCTCTGGCGCGACTGCCCGATTACGACTTTGAACATCACCGCCTTCTCGCTAGATGCCGTCCGCTTCATGGCGGAGGAAGTCCTCTGACCTTTCAGAGTATCGCGGCCAACAAGGTGCACGGCTTTTTAAGAAAATCTCTGTGTTCTCTGTGATCTCTGTGGTTAAATTCTCGTATCATGCTCGCTCAGACACGGTCAGCACGCAAACCTCTGTACATCGGCGACATCCGTATTGACTCTCCGCTGACCCTGGCGCCGATGGCCGGGCATACCAACTTCGCCCTGCGCAGCCTGTGTCGCGAATTGGGCGGCTGCGGCCTGGTTTGCACCGAACTCATCAGCAGCAATATCGTCAAGAACTCGCGGGAGCGGGCGCTGCAGCGTTTCGACTGGCGCGCGAGCGAAATGCCGGTTGCCGTGCAGCTCTTCGGCGCCGAGCCGCAAATCGTGGCGGAAGCGGCGCGCGTCGTAGTCGATCACGGCGCCGACATCGTCGATATCAACATGGGCTGCTGGGTGCCCAAGATCGCCAAAAAGGGCGGCGGCGCGGCGCTGCTGCGGGATGTCAAAACAGCGACCGCGGTGGTGGAAGCGGTGGTCAAGGCCGTCGATGTACCGGTGACGGTCAAGGTGCGCAGCGGCTTTGAAGACGGCGTGGTCACGGCCGTACCCTTTGCTGTAGCAGCCGAAGCCGTGGGCGCGCGGGCGGTGGCGGTGCATGCGCGCTTCGCCGGGCAGGGTCACGGCGGCGCGGCCGATTGGGATGTCATCGCCGCGGTCAAGGACGCTGTAAGCCAGATGCCCATCATCGGCAACGGCGATGTCCACTCGGGCGAAGACGCCCGGCGCATGCTGGACGCGACCGGCTGCGATGCCGTGATGGTGGGACGGGCGGCGCTGGGGCGACCCTGGCTCTTCCAGCAAATCGCTGCGTACCTTGAGACGGGGCTCAGCTTGCCCGAGCCGTCGCGGGCGGAGCGCGCGCGGATTGCGCTGCGTCACGCGGAGTTGACACTGGAGATGACACATCTGCCCGAGCATGTCGCTGTGCGGGAGATGCGCGGGCAGATCAGCAAGTACAAGCTGGACGCGCCCGGCTCGGCCCAGGTGCGGAATCGGCTGGTGCGAATTGAATCCTATGCCGAGTTGGAGTCGATTCTGCTCTCAGTTATGAGCGGAACCGAACCTTAATCGTCTAAGAGTTAGTTGTGCTCGTGAGAAGAATGGGTTGGTGCTAAGATGTGTTTAGACAAGTGTATTGGCGCGCTGGCAGCGGACATTGGAGAGAATCGGCATGACAAGTTGGCTCACGTATTCAATCTTGATACCCTTGTTTCCTATCGTAACCGCCGTCTTGATTTCAGTCCTCAAAGGTGAGGTTGTTCAAATCCAAAATATCCTTGGCGGGACGGATCTCTACATCCTGTCTATTGTCCTGCTTGCGACCACCAGAAACGACATCGAGAGTTCTTCACCGTCTCTGTTAGCCATTGGAAAATACCGACGAGTGGCAACTCTGCTTATACAGAGCAATCGCACCAGAACCAATTATGTGCCGAATGTCACATAAATCTACCACGATGTAGGGGCGACACTGTGTGTCGCCCATGAAAAGAGTGAGAATATCGTGGGCGATTCACAGAATCGCCCCTACATTGCCTCCTTTTTGCCAGAAAAGGAGTTAAATCTCGGTGTCCTCGGTGGTTAAAATAATCTGGTGCGATTGCTCTGTCTGCTTATACCCAGAGCAATCGCACCAAGAAATGAAAGGTGAATAGAATGGGTTCATCAATACGGATGAGGAGAGCCCGAGATGAGCCCAAGTGGCATAGCGGAGGCCTTTGCCAGTTTAGAAGATCCGCGTCGCGAACATGGTCAATTACACCCGTTGCTGGATATCATCATCATCGCGATCTGCGCGGTGATCAGCGGCGCCGAGACCTGGGTGGACATTGTTGATTTTGGCGAGGATAAAGAGGAATGGTTAAGGGGATTTTTAGAGTTGCCTAACGGTATTCCTTCGCACGATACATTTGCCCGCGTCTTCCAACTATTAGACCCTCAGCAGGTACAGTTGTGCTACCAAGATTGGATTAGCAGCATCAAGCCAGTATTAGCTGAAGGCGATATTGTGGCAATAGACGGCAAGACGATGCGGCGCAGCCATGATCGTAGGCAAGGAAAGAGCGCCTTGCATCTGTTGCATGCCTGGTCAGTGGAAGCCGGCTTGGTCTTGGGCAAGCGCGCTGTGGACGCGAAAAGCAATGAGATACCTGAAATTCCCGAATTGCTGAAATTGCTGTATTTGAAAGGCTGTATCGTGACTTTGGACGCGATGGGCTGTCAGAAAGACATCGTGAAGTCTATTGTTAGCGAGCACGGAGCGGATTATGTCATAGCCTTAAAGGAAAATCAGGGCAGTTTGTACGATGCAGCCCAGTCCCTTTTCGCTTATGCGGATGACCGCCATCCGCGCTTGATAGGTCAATATAGTCACAACGAAGAAATCAGCAAGCCGCGTGGTCGTGTCGAGCGCCGGGTCTGTGAAGTGATGACCGATGCCGCTGTCTTGAATGACTTAAGCCAGCAAGAAGGCTGGACGCGCTTGCAGTCGCTAGTCCGCGTCCAACATGCCCAATTACTGGATGGGCAGTGGCAAAACACGCAGACGCGCTATTTTATCTCCTCTTTACAAGGGAAGGATGCCAATCAACTCCAGCGAATAATTCGTTCGCACTGGCACATTGAAAATAAACTCCATCGGGTCTTGGATGTGACCTTTCGGCAAGACGACAGCCGTATTCGTGTAGGACACAGCCCAGAAAATTTCGCTGTGCTACAGCATATCGCCTTGGCTTTGCTCAAAAAACACCCCAAAAAAATCAGCCTGCGGCGCAAGCGATTACAGTCAGCGCGGAACGATAAGCTTCGATGGCAAATCCTCAAAGCATTTTCCGAATAGTGGTGCGATTGCTCTGGCTTATACCTGGAATGCTTTTTTGCGCTGTTGTCTATGGTATAATACTTACGAATGCAAGCTCAAACGCGCCTAACATTCCGGTCGCAACTATCGCTGAACTTGGCGCGGGCATTGGAATAGTCGCATTCGTCGTGTGCAGTTGGCTGCAATACCAGCTAAGGCATGCATCAAGCGTGCGCCAGTAAAGGAGCGGCATCATGCCAACGTGGATTGATGAATGGACGGTACTTTACGTAATTGTGTTGACAATGGGATACATTGCCATTTTCACCCTCCTTGACCGCTACAATCGGCGCAAGCGAGACACCCACAGTGCCGAATCCAGCGAGCGTCAACAGTAAGCAGTGCTTTACTCCGCCCTTTCCGCAAACTCGCGCGAGTATGTTCACGGGAGCGCATACGCGCGACTTTGACTCAAGCCGCCGCCTCCATGGGTGGATTTCTGCTTGATATTGCGCCACCATTGAACAAACCGTGTATAGCATTCGAACGTTGGTCTCTGATTAATTCAGACTGATGGACTAGGCATGACCACTCTTGTTACCGGCGGCGCAGGCTTCATCGGGGGGCACGTGGCGGCGGAATTGCTCGCTCGCGGCGACAAGGTCGTCGTCATCGACAATTTCAACGACTATTACGATCCCGGCATCAAGCGAGACAATGCCGCGCGCCTGCGCGAATTCTCATCATTCTCGCTGGTCGAAGGCGATATTCGCGATGCCCCGCTGGTCGAGCGGGTCTTCGCAGAGCAGGGCGTGACGCGCGTGGCGCATCTGGCGGCTCTGCCTGGGGTACGCTCCAGCGTCGACCGGGCACGGCTCTATCTGGAGGTCAACCTTAGCGGCACGCTCAATCTGCTCGAAGCGGCCAAGCGGGCCGGCGTCGAACAATTTGTGCTGGCGTCGACATCGTCAGTATACGGACGCGCGAAAATCCTGCCCTTCGTCGAAACCGATACCGCCGACCGTCCGCTGGCGGCTTATCCGGCCAGCAAACGCGCTGCCGAGCTGCTCGCCCACACCTACCACAACCTCGCTGGCATGCCGATCACAGCGCTGCGCTTTTTCAACGTCTATGGTCCCGCGGGCCGCCCGGACATGATGCCCTGGCGTCTGCTGGAAGCGGCGCAGACCGGCGAGCCCGTCAAGCTCTTCAACGGCGGCGATATCCACCGCGACTGGACTTATATCGCGGATACGGTGGCGGGCGTACTGGCCGCGCTGGACAAGCCCCTCGGTTACGAGATCATCAACCTGGGCTGCGGCGCGCCAATTTCGCTGACGGACTTTGTCGAGATTATTGAAGAATACTCCGGCAAAGCTATCAATACAGTATCTGTACCAACTCCGCTGAGTGACCCGCCCATCACCTATTGCAACAACGACAAAGCGCGGCAGCTGCTGGGCTTCGCGCCAAGGGTGTCCATCCGCGAAGGGCTTTGGCGCACTTGGGAGTGGTATCGGGATTACCGCGGATTGTAAAGCGCCGGGCGTTCTATGCCGATTGTGCGCTCGGGCAAACCGCTCTCCACTGAGCGGATGCAAGCGTCAGCCACTGCCAGCGACATATAACCATCCCAGGCTGAGGGTCCGGTTGGCTCGCCTTCCCGGATCGCATCAACCCAAATCTGTACTTCATCTTTATAAGCCTGGGCGAAGCGCTGGGGCCAATCCGGCGTGACGCCTTGCGAAATCCTACCCCCTTGCCGCAGGACCGGGCTGGTGTTGCTGACCGTCCGCGCCGTTCCCGTCTCGCCGGTGATTTCCACGGTGATCTCGTAACCGTAGCCGGAGTCGCCATTCCATTCCAGGGCGCCGATGGCGCCGTCGGCGAAGGCCAACTGCACGATAGCGTAACGCGCGCTGCGCGGCTGATCGGGCTCGGATGGCGCCCACTGGACGAAGACCTGGCTGATTTCCGAGTCCATCAGCCAGCGCGCAGAATGGATGTCGTGAATCAGCGAATTGACGATAGCCCCTTCGATGGTCGAGCTTTCACGCCAGGGGTTGATGTGCTGGCCGCGGAAGCTCAGCGCCTTGCCGATATCGCCGCGGCTCACAATGTCGAACAGGTCGGCATGCTTTCGGTCGTATACGCGCATGAATCCGATTTGTACCAGCCGCCGGCCCGTAGCCAACTCAGCCCGCAGGACGCGCTCGCCGTCGGCCACGGTTGTCGCCATCGGCTTCTCGCAGAGCACCGGTTTGCCCGCGTCGATACAGGCGATGGTCTGCTCGGCGTGAAAGGCATCGGGGCTGGCGATAAGCACGGCGTCTACTGCCGGGTCGGCGATCAGCGCAAGGGCGTCGCTATAGGCTCTTGCGCCGCAGTCGGTCGCCACGGCCTGCGCACGGGCCTCGTCAATATCCATCACCGCTGCAATCGCTGCTCCAGGCGTCGCCCGGCTGATATTTCGAGCGTGCAGGGCGCCAATCATGCCCGTGCCGACCACCCCCACTTGCAGCAAATCATTCTTCATGGCGCCGCCTCCTAGGCTCAGCCCAATCCCTACCCTAATCGTAACGTGTTTGCGCGCTGCTGCCACGTCCGCAGTAAGTGCGGGTAAGTCATGCAACAGAAAATAACTACAGAGCGCGCAGAGAGCGCAGAGAAAGTCCAGTAGATGTCTGCATTTTCGGGCGTTTCGGCGAAACGCCCCTACAAGGCTTGTCCGCTACTCAAATAACGATGACGATACAGTTTGTTGGGGTGGGCGCCGCGCTTTTAGGGATTCACGACACTTTTGCCACCGAGGGCACAGAGAAAATATGAGGGCACAGAGAGGGATTCCGGGAAATATGGCGGTTGGTCGTGTTACGGATAGTCCGCACGTTCGCCGATTCTGTCTTTGGACCTAGCATGATGCCTTTCCTCTGTGTCCTCAATCTAACTCGGTGTACTCGGTGGCAAAGATGTCGAAACTTCGCCTAAGCCGAGCGAGCCGCAGCTGAGTCACAGTACCGGACAAGCCTTACAGCCGACAATATTGAGGATTTCAAAAGCGTACTTGGAATTACTGCTGGCATGGGCCGATTGCGTAAAGGGGTACAGGAGTTGCGAATCTGTCCTACGCTGCAAAATATTCTGCATGGCGCATTTCCGTTTGTGTAGTGTATACTGCCGCTCTGTTTGTCGGCCTATCCCCGGAAACCCGCTTGAATATCAGAGCGCTGCCATACGTCCTCTTGCTCGGTCTCTTTTTTGGCTCATCGCTGGTGGTATCGCGTTTCAGCGTCGGACAATTCGCCCCCGCAGCCTACATCGGCATCCGCATGGTCATCGCCAGCTTGATGTCCTTGAGCGTTTACGCGCTTGTCACCGGGCGGCGCGTGCCACGCGACCGGGAGTTGTGGAAGCGCGCGGGTTTGCTCGGCATTTTTGGCACCGCAGTACCTATGACCTGCGTGGTCACCTCGCTGCAATATCAGTCCAGCGGCGTAGCGTCGCTGCTATTGACGACCGGTCCGGCTATGACGGTAGTGCTGGCGCACTGGATCTTGCCCGACGAGCTGCTGAATAAGCGCAAGATATTCGGCGTCAGCCTGGCTTTGGGCGGCGCGCTGCTGCTGGCGCTGAGCGGCGAGAATGGCCTGCCCGATGTCGCCCGGGCCGATCCAAAGGGTTATCTGCTGGTAGTCCTGGGCATGGTCTCCAGCTCGATCATGATCATCTATGCGCGGAAATACCTGCGAGATTACGACGCTTTCGACGTCGGCAGTGTCCGGCTCTTCTCCACCGCTATCGCCATGATCCCGTTCACGCTGCTGACGGTCGGCTTCGACCTGAGCGCGGTGGACTCGGCCGGCATCGTCGGCTTGCTTTACGCCGCGGTGGTTGGCACTTTCATCGGCTTTATGCTGTCCTTTTACACGATCAAGCGCTTTGGCGCCACGCCGGCAGTGATGACCACTTACGTCATCCCGATCGTGGCGGGCGTCGGCGGTGTGCTGCTATTGGACGAAGAGATCACCGGCACCATGGTGGTCGGCATGATTGTGATTGCTTCGGGCATCGCGCTGATCCAGGAGTACCGCAAGCCGGCCGGTTGGCTGCGGCGCTATCCCCATCGCGGCTCGTATTAGCTACTCCACGTTGCAGGCGACATACGCTTGCTGCAGCGCCGCCTTCCAATCGCCCAGCGGCATGAATTCTTGCCCAATGTAACCATTGAAGCCGGTCTCGGCGATTGCCCGACAGATGGCAGGGTAGTTCAATTCCTGCGTCGCGCCGATCTCGTTGCGGCCCGGTACGCCCGCCGTGTGATAATGAGCGAACCATTGGTGATTGTCGCGGATGGTCTGGATGACATCGCCTTCCATGACTTGCATGTGATAAATGTCGTAGAGCAAGCGCGCGTAAGGCGAATCCACCGCCGAGACGACCTGTACGCCCCAGTCTGTCCTGTCACACTGGTAATCGGGATGATTTACTTTGCTGTTGAGCAACTCCAGAATCAGAACGATGCCCGCTGATTCCGCGGCGCGCGCCAGCGGCTCCAGGTGTTTGATGGCATTCTCCGCTCCCCGGGCGTCGTCAAGGCCTTCGCGATTGCCGCTGAAGGCGATCAGGAAGGGGATGTCCCACTCGACAGCCAGCTTTAGGCTTTCTTCTGATTGCCGCTTGATGTCATCCCAGTACTTGGTATGACTGATGCCTTGCTCCAGCGGCACATGCAATTGATGCGTCGCGATCTTCATGCCCTGATCCCTGACGAGGGCGAATTGATCGACCGGCACCAACTCCATCGCCGTATAGCCGATTGACCTGGCGGTTTGCAGCAGGTCGACCGGGTCGACCCCCAAGTACACATAACACCACCAGGACACCGATTGTTCGATTGCCATTGCTCTATCCCCGCAGATCCATTTTCAGCCAATAATTGCGGTAGGCGCGGGTTTCCCGCAAGAGGAGGTCAAGCCGATGACGCAGAGCCCCAAGCTCGCCCCTCGGCGAATCATCCGCCGCTTGCAGTTGATACTGCCCGCTCGCAGCCACATGGTAGTCGAGTTTACCCAGCGCGCGCAGCAGTTGCAATCCAACTTGGGCGGTCCGGTCGGGCTGAGCGGTCGCCGCCGCCAGCGCTTCCAAGCCCACCGCGCCGCCGCGCTGGTTGATGCTGTACTTTATCAGGCCCGCCAGCCGCTGCAGGAAGCTCGCCAGGTTTGCGCTATCCGGCAGCGCGCCGAATAGAATCAGCCGGTCCGGGCTGACGGTCGCCAGCGCCGCCGACCAGACTTCAGCCGATGGCGGAACGGTCCAGACGATCAGCGTCTCGCTAGCCCGCAAGCCCAGACGATTGACCGCGCCCGCTAAACTTGCGTTTGCGGCTTCCGACCATATCTGCGCCTGGGGATACCACTCTCGCGCGCCAGCTAACGCGGAGAATCGGTCGTCGCTCCCCCGGCAGTCCTGCAATTCCCAGGCGGGTTCGTCCGCGGACACTGTAGTCGACGCGCTTTCCAGTTGCCGGAAATCGAGCCACTCGATCAGCGCTTCCCGCTGTCCTTTGTAGGCGCTGCTTCGCAGGGTATAGGCGAGGTCGAATTTGCCGCTGGGCAGGTCCATGCTGGCGCCGCGCCACCAGATGACCCGCTTCCGGTTTCCGGCCGCGTCCTCAACTTCGACTTGCAGATGTTCGCCGCGCCGTCCCAAACCTTTGCGGCTGGCCAGTTTCAAGTCTCGCGTCGCCAGCGTCAGCGGCGGGTTGCCGTTGCCGAAGGGCGCCAAACGCTCGAAATCTTCCGTCAGCTCCAGCGTCAGTTCGGGCAGTTGCAGATAGCCACTGACGGCCAGGGCCGGGGCCCGCGGTTCAGCGCCGCCCATGTCCCGCAGTACGCCGGAGAGCGCGCGTCGAAAATGGTAGACTCGGTCAGCTGGCAAGCTCATGCCGGCCGCCATGCTATGTCCGCCGTAGCGCGTTAGCTGAGCCGCCACCCGCCCGAAGGCCGCCGTGATATCCAGGCCCGCTACCGACCGCGCCGAGCCGCGCCCGGTCTCGTCCGGCGTCGCGATTAGAACCGCGGGACGACCGAATTCTTCCACCAGTCGGCTGGCGACGATGCCGATGACGCCGCTGTGCCAGTCGCTGTGGCTGAGCACCAGCGCGGCGTAATCCAGCAGCGAGGGCTCGGCTTCGATTTGGGCGATGGCCGACTCATAAACCTGATGTGACAGAAACTTGCGGCGCGCGTTATAGCCCTCCAGACTATGCGCCAGCATTTGCGCTTGTCCGCGGTCGGCCGTCGTCAGCAACTCAACCGCCGGATTGGCATCAGCGAGCCGCCCCAGCGCGTTAAGACGCGGACCGATGGCAAAGCCGATATGCCCCTCGTTGAGTTCAGCCGGCGCGATTTGCGCACTTTCCAGGATAGCGCTTACTCCCGGGCGTTCGTTCAGGCGCAGGCGCTCAAGCCCTCGCTGCAAGAGATAGCGCGTATCGTCCATCTGCAGCATCACATCGGCGACGATCCCCAGCGCTACCAGGTCCAGCAGGGCATCGCAGTCGCCGTCGTCCTCGGCGGCGAGCGCTTCGATCAGCTTGTAAGCCACGCCCACGCCGGGCAGCTCGCGCAGGGCATGACCCGCGGGCAAGCGCTGCGGATTCACGACCGCCAGAGCGGCCGGCAGCTGATCGGGCAGGGCGTGGTGATCGGTGATGATGCAGTCGACGCCGCGGACGCCGGCATAGTCGACGGCTTCATGCGCGCTTACACCGGTGTCGCAAGTCAGGAGGAGCTCGACGCCCGCGAGTTTGCGCTGGAGTGTGGGCAGGTGGATGCCGTGCCCCTCGCTGAAGCGGTTTGGTATGTGGTAACTGACTCGCGCGCCGCGTTGCTTCAGCGCCGAATAAAGCAGGGCGGTCGCCGTTTGCCCATCGACGTCGAAGTCGCCCCAGATTAGGATCCGCTCCTGATCGCGTATCGCCCGCCGCAGCCGCTCGACAGCCGGCTCAATATCGGGCAGTTCGTGGGCGCTGGCAGGCCTGTAGTCAGCGGCGGACAAGAAGCGCTGCGCCTCGGCTACCGTGACGATGCCTTTGCGCGTCAGATGCTCGGCGACCAGGCGATGCCCACCGACGGCAGCGCGCAGCGAATCGGGCACATCAAGCGGCGCCGGCTCCCGCCATTCGCGGTGTGGTCGCGCCATCAGCCCGCCAGCACCCGCTCCTCAAGCTGGGTGACGCCTTCCTCCGCCAGGTCCATGGTTAAGCCGGGCGCTGTCGGCAAGTGAATATGTCCATCCTGCGGCACTAACTTGTGCTTGTAGAAGACATTGGTCATGCGGCCGATCTGGAAGAGCCACTCCTGCATGGGGCAGGTCGTCAGCGCTTGAGAGGCGATCAAGTGCGTCGAGGGCCAGCCGCCGTGATGGGGGATGACCGGGATGTCATAAGCCGAGGCCAACGCGCAAATCTTGACCATCTCGCTCAAGCCGCCGGCCCAGGTGACATCGGCCTGCAAGATGTCGACCGCGCCGGCGTCCAGCAGCGTCTTGATGCCCCAGCGCGTGTATTCGTGCTCGCCGCCGCTGATGAAGACGCCGCGAACACTACGCCGCAGCTCGGCATATTGCGGGATCAGATCAGCCAGCACGGGCTCCTCAAACCAGTAGGGTCTGTACTCCCGCGACAGCTCGACCATGCGCTGGGTGTAAGGCACGCTCCAACTGCTCCAGGCGTCAAACATCAGGTCGCAATCGGGACCGGCCGCTTCCCGCGCCGCGCGGATAACCGCCAGATTCCGCCGGATGCCCGCCTCGCCGTCCGTTGGCGCGCAAGGCAGGAACCACTTGAAGGCGGTGAAGCCCTGCGCCAGGAAATGCCGCGTCCGTTCGATCACCTTGTTCGGCTTGACCGAGTAACCCAGCATGGAAGCGTAGGCGCGGATGCGTTCGCGCGACGGTCCGCCCAGCAGCTGATAGACCGGCGCGCCCAGCAGCTTGCCCTTGAGATCCCAGAGCGCCAGATCCACCTTGCTCAGCGCCATCATGGGCGTGCCCTTGCGGCCGTGAATCGCGAGGCGGTACATCTTGTCCCAGATGCGCTCGATGGCCTGCGGGTCCTCGCCGATGAGGATCTCGCCGAAATAGCGCTCGATGATGGCGATGTCTTCGTCGCCCACGGGGCCGCAGATGCCGGTCGCGCCGTCGTCGGCGTCGATCAGCAGGAAATGCGCCTGCACGGTGTAGGGCGGCCCGCTCGCCGTGGGCAGGGGCCAAGGCGGCTGGAGCGCAGCCAAGTCTCCATAGATGTTCTGCGGACGGGACAGAAAAGCCTCGCCCAGCGGCTCGTGGTAATCCCACTCGGCGGAGACGTGGATGGCGCGTACGCGGTCGATTTTCATTGCACTGCTCCTCTTCTAAAGCTAAAACTCAATCTCGGCAATCTGGTCGAAATCCAGGTCGAAAGCCTCGTCCTCTTCAATCTCATCACTCTCATCGTCAAAAGCGAAATCAACTAAGTCGCCCGCTTCGCCGCGGTCGCAGAAGGCGCGGTAGGTGCAGTACTTGCAGCGCCGGAGCTCATCCGTCAGCGGGAAGGCTGTCGCCGAGCCGATGGCATTGATCATCTCCAGCAGCCGCGCCTTGTCTTCGGCCAGTTGCGCCGCTGAATAATCGAAGCTAAGGCGTTGCCCGCCCTGCGCCACGTAGACATAATCCATACGGATGCGCTCCGGCGGGATCGGCTCGCCATAGAGATGCGCGCCGGCTTGCGCCAGCACGTAGCGATAGACGACCGTTTGCAGGCGCCACTGCAAGGCATTACGCGCGGGCAGGCCTTCGCCAGTCTTCCAGTCCACAATGACGGCCGCGCCGCCGGGCTCTAGCGCCAGCAAGTCGTACTTCGCTACCAGCCGTTGACCGCCCAGATGCGTTTGCAGCGTGATTTCGGCATGGCGCTGCGCCGGCAGATCGTCCAAGCCGCCCCGGCAATAATTTTCCCACCAGCGCGCCAGGTCTGCGTCATCAGCCAGCGAGCTCCCCAGCAGGTCAGCCGGGGTGCCGTTGAGATGCTGCTGAACCAGCTTGTGGAAGCGCACTCCCTGCCGCATGCGCCATTCGTATTCCAGCGTCTGTTTCACTTCGGGGGCCGGATACCGCAGCCGCTTGATATAGCGCAGTTCAAAGCGGCGGGCGCAATCGGCGTAGTCGCCCAAGCTGCCTTGCGTGAAAGCGAAATCAGCGCTGAGGTTCATAAACTCTGCTTCTCTCCAGTTCCGCTTCCCAGTACGTGCGCAGCGCCAGCAGGGGCGTGGCTTCGGTCGCCTGGCCGCGCCCGGTGTTCCAGGTGATCGTGAGGGCTTTGCGCGCCCGCGTGATGCCCACGTAGAGCAACCGCAAACGCTCGGCAGCGTAATCGATACGCGCCGCCAGACTGGCGAAGCCCTCATTGTATCCGCCGTATTCAGCGCCCTCTTTCAGCGCCGCCAGTTGCGCCAGCGCCTCGGCTGACAGATTCAGGTCGTCGCGGATGAACCACTTCTCGCCGATGAAGCTGTCGTTGGCATCGGCCGAGGGGAAGTCGTAATTGTTGACCGAGATGAGATAGACGCGGTCCCACTCCAGTCCCTTGGCTTTATGCAGGGTCGTCACGGTGACTTTGCCTTTGTGCGCGTCGGGGTCGAATTGCGCGGCATCATCGCCCAAGCCGGAGAAGCGGCGCTTGTTGCCGGCGATGTCATAGAGCTCGGCGGCGAAATCTGGCAGGCGCATCAGCGGATGCGTCTCGCCCAATTGCGCCAGATGCAGCGCCACCATATGCGCCGTGGCGATGTCGCTCACATCGCGGAAGATATCGCCGGCGATGGTCAGGACCAGCTGATCGATGGGCATTTCGGCCGCGCGCAGCCAACTGCCAACTTGGTCGCGGAAGGCGGACATCTGCCCTCGCAGCTCGCTGTAATCTTCTTCAGGGAGCGACTCGTCCAGCCAGTCGCTCAGCCGCGGCGCCACCAGGTCTTCCACTTGTTTGATGCGCTTCAGCCCGTCCGCCACGCCCTTGATTTCGGCTGCTGCATCGGCGTCCTCGCGCTCATCGCGGCGCCAAACGCGGTAGACCTCGGCCAGCTTGGCGGCTTGTTTGGGGTCGGCCAGGTAAGCCAGCGCCCGCGCCAGCGCGCCCACCACTGCCCGCGTGGTCGAGGTGCTGTTGAGGTTCTCTACGTAGGGGATGCCCTTCTGGCGCAAGAACTTGACGATCTCCGAGCCGCGCCCGTTGCGCGCGACGAGGATGGCCACGGTTTGATCCGGGTGCGCTTCCAGCCAGCGCCCGCAGGATTCCGTCACCAGCAGGCCCTCTTTGGTGGCGCTATAATTCTCGCCTTGCAGGTTCACGGCTGCCGGATCATCAGGCGGGTTGGGTTGGGGATCGCCCGGCGGGGTGGGTTGGATATAGGGCGTGGTCAGCGGCGTCCGCTCGCGTATGGCAGGATGCGGATGCTGCAGCGACCATTCGATCAGATAATTCGCCAGCTTCTGAATGCTGCGCGTGCTGCGGCCGGAATTGGGCAATTCGCGGCCCTCGACGCCCGGCGCGCTTATGAACTCGCGCAGATACTTGGGGTCGGCCGTGGTGAAAGTTTCGAAGATCGCTTGATTGGGATCGCCCACCCGCACCCAGTTGCCGCGCTCTCCAGCAAGCAGGCGCAGAATATCTTCTTGCAGCCGCGAACTGTCCTGCGCTTCGTCCTCCAGGATGTAGACCCATTTCTGTTGCAGCATTGCCAGGAAGTCGCTGTCCCGGCGCAGCACCTGCAACGCCAGCCGGATCAAGTCCTGGAAGTCAACCGCGCCGCGATAAGCCAGCGCCCGGTCATAATCCTGATATATCTGCGCGCAGCTCTGCGCCAGCGGCAAGTCGCCCGGGAATCGATTTATAGCGGCGAGGACTTCGACCGGCGTCAGCAGCTCATCTTTTGCTTGTCGGATGAAATTGCGCGCGGTGTCGCTGAGAATCTCGGCCCATTTTTGGGTACGATAGTGTCCTTTGTCGACGTAATCCGGTGCCAGGTAGGCATCTGGCGCGTCAGGAAAGCGGCGAATCCATGCATCAACCGCATCAGCGAGAATTTCGTTGCTTTCGCGCTCGTCGACAATGCTGAATTGATCATCCAGGCCCGCGACTGTCGGTTTCTGCCGCACGATGTCGTTGGCCAGGCTGTGCAACGTGCGTACGCGATAGCCGTAACCCGGCAGCAAGCCATCGTCCTTGACATATTCGTTGACCTGGCGCGCGAAGTTAGCCACGGCGGAATTGACCAGCGTGACAATGAGAATCTCCTGGCCGTCGGCCAGTTCGGTCTCGGCCAGCAGCTGCGCCGCCAGGAAGGACAGGGTGGCGGTCTTGCCGCTGCCGGGCACCGCGGCCACGCCCATAGCGCCGCGCCGATAGGCCAATACTTCCGCTTGTTTGGGACGTGGTATGAACATCTTGGCTCGCGCTTGGCAACAGGCTGCGTCGGCTCAACTATACTGCGCTTTGACGCAAGCGGCGAGACCAGCCCGCAAGCGGTACGGGGTTAATCGGCCGCGAAAACTGTCTGCGCGCCGCGGCTGGCTGGGGTGACGTAGAGCGCCGGTTCGTTGCCGGTGGCGGCTTGGTACTTGGCGGCCACGCGCTCAACGAAGGCATCGGCGGCATCAGCTCGCACCAGGGCCAAGGCGCATCCACCGAAACCCGCGCCAGTCATGCGCGCGCCGTAACAGGCGGCCTCGGCGTTGGCGCAGTCGACGATGGCATCCAGCGCCGGGCTCGATACCTCAAAGTCGTCGCGCAGGCTGATGTGGCTGGCGATTAAAAGTTGGCCGAGGAAATCGGCATCGCCGCGTTCCATCGCCTTGCGGGCGCTGAGCGTGCGCGCATTCTCGCTTACGACGTGGTTGGCGCGCTTGCGGATCAGCGGGTCCAGTTCATGCTCGCGCTCCAGGAAGGTCGGCAGGTCGATATCGCGCAATGCAGCAATGCCGAAGTGACGCGCCGCCGCCTCGCATTGCGCCCGCCGCTGATTGTAGGCGGAATCAACCAAGCCGCGGCGTGTGCCGGTGTCGAGAATGACCACCGCCGTCCCAGCAGGCAGGGGCGCGGTTGTGGTTTCCAGGCTGCGGCAGTCGATCAGCAGCGCGCGCTCTTCCACGCCCGCCGCCGAGATCATCTGATCCATGATGCCGCAATTGACGCCCAGCCACTGGTTCTCGGCCGCCTGGCATGCCAGCGCCATCGCCGCCGCGTCCCACTCAAAGTCGGAGACACAATAGAAAGCGCGCGCCGTGGCCAACTCCAGCGCCGCCGATGAGGACAATCCGGAGCCGATGGGCACATCGCCGCCCACGACGCCTTCCCAGCCGCCAAGCGTGTAGCCGCGTTCACCCAGCGACCAGGCCACGCCGATGAGATAGTCGATCCAGTCGACTGCTGCCGGGCGCGGCAAGTCGTCCAGGGCGAAATCGCGCCGGTCGTCCATGTCGATGGAGATGGGGGCGACTCTGTTGTCAGCGCGCGGACGCAGGGCGATCCAGGCTGCGCGGTCGATGGCCATTGGGAAGACGAAGCCGTCGTTGTAATCGGTGTGCTCGCCGATGAGGTTGACGCGTCCCGGCGCGCGGACGATATAGGCGGGGGGCTGGCCGAATTCGGCGCTGAAGCGATCTTTGACCGTGTCTGCGAGTGACATTGCGAGTCCGTCTCCGGGTGTGGACTGTTGCGGGGATTGTAGCGCGGACATTAGATTTTGCGCCACCAAGACACAGATGTAGAACAAAGCAAGTAATGCAAATCCTGTTGCTAGGACGTCGTTCCTTTACCACAGTCGCTCGCAAGTCACGACTTGGCTCACACAAAATAATGAACTCCAAATAGTGAGAATTTGTAGGGGCGAGCCATTGGCTCGCCCGTCGATGAAATGGCATACACATTCGGGCGACCTGATAGGTCGCCCCTACAGATTTCGACAGGGTTTTGGCAGGTTTCATAAAAAAGAGACACAGAGAAAAGTCTTTCATTTTTATAATTGTGAAATTGCACTGCTATTTTGGATGCCGTTACAGGCATTTTTCCCATTAGCGCCAAGATCCTACGAGGAGTTCTGCCTTGAATAGAACTAAACTCGGTGTCGACGGGCTGTGTCTACGCGCCCTACGCGACCCTCTGCGCTCTCTGTGTTGAAAAAAATAGATGCAATTGCCCTGTTGTCTTGCCTGCAGGGTTTTGACGAAGAGGACCTGCGCGTGACGATTCAAGCTCTGGGCTGGCGATCGGGGACGCTGCACGACGCGTCATTCGAGGAGTATCGATACTTGCCGCTGCAAGATGATATCGCCTCGACTGCATTCTGGTATCAGGCTGATCCCCACGCGCCGTTACCGGAACTGCCGGACAGGGACTACATCGGGTGATTTAGCTGAATCAGGCTTGCGTGATCACAATGCGATCCTTAGCCGGTCGCCGCCGAAAAGTGTGCCGATAGACCCGCTGCGACGAGGGCGCCGAGTTTCCGCGATGATATCGACAGTCTGATTTCTGACTAGACTCACAGCAATGGTTCGGCGAAAAGCGGCTCGCGCGGTTCAGTCCGGATAAAGCCCTTTGGCTTCCTCGAACAAGCGCTTCAGTTGGTCAAGCACAGCTTTCGCGTCGCCGCCCTGCATCAAATACTGGCGAATTGGCGCCCCGGCGTGATCCTGAAAATGCAGATAACCCGGGAATCGCGGCCGCAAATAGGCCCGGTCCAAAGCCGGCAAAGTATTTCGGAAATAATTATTGGATCGCCTGTTGACCTCGGCATCCTCCCAGGCGCTGCGATGCCCGGGCTGGCCGCCGTTCTCGAAGAAGAGCGTACGCTGTACTTCGGCGCCGGCGGTGAACATCGCGTAATCCCGCGCTGCTTCCGGCGTCTGGCAGCGGCTGGAAATCGCCAAGCCGGTGCCGCCGAGCGTTGTTTGGCAGCGACCTTGCTGGTCGATATCTACCATGTCATCGAAGGTCAGCACATTTGCAGAGTAACCGGCGCGCGAGTAATTCGAATAGCCGTAAGCAAAAGGACAATAAACAAAGTCTTCACGCCGTGACAGCGCCTCATACACCGCAATCGGATTCCAGTCGAAAACCTCCTTGGGGCAGAGGCTCGCCAACTCCCGTAATTGCTCCAGCGCCCTCAAGCTCATTTGGTCTGAAACCGCCCACTCGTCATCGACAAAGGGCGGCTCGCCTTGTGTAGCGCAGAGCATGTAGAAATTCATTAGCGTGTCAATTGGAATCCCCGGCATGATGACTCGCCCCTGCCGCGCCAGGGCCAGCAGATCGCGCCAGGTCCGCGGCTGCTCCAGCGAGTACCGCTCCAGCAAATCGGCGCGATAGGAGGCGACCGGCGTCGCCGCGTCTATCGCCAGCGCGCATTGTTCGCCGTCGAAGATGTAACTCGCATGCGAATGGCCGACTGTATTCTCGGCTTGATCGCTCATGAAATCGGCTGGAATTATTTCTTGCAGCGGCATAAGGACATTGCTATAGGCTGCATAACCCGCCCAAGGGTGATCAATTACGAGCAGGTCATACTGCTCCGCCAAGCCCTGAATCGGCGCATCGGCGAATTCCTGAAGCGAGCGCTTTTCCCAGCTGATGTCGACCTCCGGGCGCATTTCGCAGAATCGCTGCGCAGTCGCGACGACTGAAACAAATCCGCGTGAATGATTCCAGGTGATGCCGCGTAATTCGCACTTGGATTCCATGTCCCGTTTCCTCATTGGTCTGCTGCTTCAATAAGCCCTAATCGGATGTCGTTTTGCTTGCAAAATGCAGTTTTATCTGCAAAATATAGTGAGGGTCGACGATTCTGTCAATGAGCGCATGATAGATTACCTCATGCAGTTATTTTCCGGGATAAATCCATGATCAAAACAACCTATTTTGAAGACTATGAAATCGGCGCCAGCCGCGAGACCTTTGGCCGGACGATTACCGAAGCCGACATCGTGCTGCACGCCGGCCAGACGGGCGATTTCTTCCCCCACCACATGGACGCCGAATGGGTCAAAACCCAGGAGTTCAAAGAGCGCATCGCCCACGGCACGCTGATCTTGAGCATCGGCATCGGCATGACAGCCAACGAGATCAATCCAGTAGCCTTCTCCTACGGCTACGACCGCATCCGCTTCATCCGGCCAGTTTTCATCGGCGATACTATTACCGTCAAAGCCACCATCAGCGAAAAACGCGACTACGCCAAACGGCCCGATCACGGCTATGTGATTGAGCAAGTCGAGATCTTCAACCAGCGTCAAGAGATCGTTCTGGCCTGCCAGCACCTCTATCTCGTGCAACGCAAGGAACTCGCGCCTGCCGACACACTCGGCTAATGCAGCCTTTCGCCGAAAGATTTCCAGCATGGCAGAATTGAAGTCCGCGCCTAACTATAGCGTTCCGGCTTTGGAAAAAGGCCTGGCCGTCCTCGAGTTGATGGCGCGCGCGCCTGAACCCCTCTCTCTGTCGCAGATCTCCGAGATGATGGCAAGCAGCGCCAGCCAACTCTTCCGTACCATGAATTGCCTGGCCGAAAGCGGCTTTGTCATCAGGGATGACTACCAAGGCAAATACAGCCTCACGCTCAAGCTATTTGAATTGGCGAACCGCCACTCGCCGCTGAAGCACCTGCTGCATGTTGCCAATCTGCCGATGCAAGAACTCGCCCGAACGATTCGCGAGTCCTGCCATATCAGCATTGTTCAACATCGACAGTTGCTTGTGGTCGGCCAGGCGGAGAGCCCGGAAAAGGTGCAAATCTCGGTGTCAGTCGGCTCTTCATTCCCGCTCGTATCCACCGTTTCCGGCCGTCTGTTGCTGTCGGCGATGGACGAGAACAGCCTCAACACCATCCTTGAAGGAGATCACGACTATCAGCAAATGACTTCCGGGGAACGCAAACTCTTTTGGGAGCGAATCGCGGAGAGCCGCCGCACCGGCATATCCACCGCCTTGGATGAGTCCTTCATCGGCTTGCACGATACCGCCGTGCTTATTGGCAATCCGGAAGTCGGGGTTACCGCCGCCATTGCCATAACGCAACTCACCGCCAGTCGTCACAGCAAAGATCCGCAAGTAGTGATTGACGCCTTGCTGCGCTGCGCCCGTCAAATCAACCAACGCGCTGGCTTGACCAACTTCGCCGGACAGCATGCTTTAGCAGCCATATAGCTCGTGCCCTTGGCAAAGAGGATGAAAACACATGAAAGCGTTTGATATTCGCCAATCAGCGATACTGCCCGCGGACCCGCTCCCAATCGTCAGCATCGGCTTGGGCGGGATCGTCCATGACGCCCATTATCCCGCCTACAAGATCGCCGGCTTTGATGTCGTCGCCGGCTTTGATATCAGCAGCGGACGCGCTGCCTTGATGCAAGACAAGTTTGGCATCCCGCGGCTTTACGACTCCTTATCGCAAGCGGTCACGGACGCGCCCGAGAACGCCGTCTATGATATCGCGGTGCCCGGCAGCGCAATCGCAGACATTCTGCGCAGTATTCCCAAGGGTCGCGCCGTGCTAATCCAAAAACCTATGGGTGATGATCTCACAGACGCGCGGCAAATTTTGAGCATCTGCCGCGAGCGAGAGCTGGTAGCAGCCATCAACTTCCAACTGCGCTTCGCCCCCTTCATCATCGCCGCGCGCGACATTATTGAGCGTGGCGCCATCGGCGAGCTCTACGATGTCGAATTCCGCGTTCAAGTGAACACGCCCTGGCATCTTTGGGGCTTCCTCTTCCCCTTGCCTCGGGTTGAGATCCTCTATCACAGCATTCATTACGTGGACCTGATCCGTTCTTTCTGCGGCACACCGCAAAGCGTCTACGCCAAGACCTTGAGTCATCCGACCACGCCCGACCTGCGCGGCGGCGCCCGCTCGATGATCATCATGGATTACGGTGATAACCCGCGCGTAAACGTGATGACCAACCACAGCCACGCTTACGGCGCCGAAAAGCAGCAATCCTACGTCAAGTTCGAAGGCAGCAAGGGCGCGATTCAGATCCGCGCCGGCCTCAATATGAACTATCCCGATGGCGTGCCGGATCGCTTCGAATACATTCTGCTTGAAGACGGGGATGAGCCGAACTGGCGGACGCTCGACATCCAGGGTTCATGGTTCCCGGAAGCGTTCATTGGCACGATGGCCAGCCTGATGCGCTACGCCAAGGGCGAGACGTCGTCCTTGCCGACCTCCGTGGAAGATGCCATCAAGACGATGGCAACGGTAGAAGCCGCCTACGACTCCAGCCAGCAAGGCGGGACGCCTTTGCCGCAAGCGTAAACAGTATTTCGTACACGCCTCAACTAACAATGTTTTGCAAACTCGCTTAATCATGTTATGATTTGGTTGCGCAATCGTAGGAGAACTCTGGTGGAATTCGACACGAGCCTGTCGCTGGAATTTGTACTTACCATACTGGCTATCTTGGGCGCAATATGGCGGCTGGAACAGAAATTTGACCGCAAGATGTCTGAGCAGCGCGAAGAGTTCAAAGCAGACAACGTTGCGATTCGAAGCGAACTCACAGCAGACATCGTCGCGATGCGAAGCGAACTCAAAGCAGACAACGTCGCGATGCGTGGAGAACTCAAAGACGATAACATTCGGCTGGCGGATAAGATTGACGACGGCAACCAGCGTTTGGCTCGCCTTGAGGGAATCATCCTGGCTCGGGAAGATTTAGTTGGCGCCATCGCAGAAACGACTCAGTAGCCGTCCCCAGCTACCATCGCACTGCGCTGGACGGCTGATGCGCCTCTAAGACATATTCTACCGACGTCGATTGTGAAATATCATAATCCTAGCCCGTAGAACTTATTGCCCGTCTTACCCAGGACAGCGTCCCTTTCGCTTGAGGAGAGGTCCGCCAGGCACTTCTTCGTCTCGTCCCAAACCTTGGCGTAATCGCCGGCGAGCACCGCCACCGGCCAATCACTGCCAAACATCAAGCGGTCCACGCCAAATTGCTCGATGGCGTAATCAACCAGCGGCTTGATGTCTTCATATGTCCAATTCTCGAAGTCCGGCGTCACCGTGTTCAAACCCGATACTTTGGCATAGACATTAGGGCTTTCAGCCGCCGCGGCCAACTGCTCGCGCCAGACCGCGCGTTCCTCATCGCCGAGCGGCGGTTTCGCCAGGTGATCAATCACCATCTTTAGGTTCGGCACTTGCTCCGCCAGGCTCGGCACATGCGCGAGGTGATTTGGGAACACGGCCACCACATCAAAGGTCAGGCCCCGGTCAGCCAGGATTTGCAAGCCCTCGAGCACTTGTTTCTGAACGACCCAATCGGGGTTCGTCTCTTCGTGGATCAAGTGGCGCATGCCTTTGAAATAGGGATTACGTCCGTACTCATCCAGTTTCTTTGCGGTCTCGTCCGGGTCGTGAATGGGTACCCAGCCGACCACGCCTGCCACCCAGTCGCAGGCTTCCGCGATCGCCAGCATGGAATCGGTATCGGCGTATGAATCCATCGCCTGCACGATCACTGTCTTGTCCACGCCCGCAGCCGCCAACTGTGGCGCCAGCTCATCCGCGTCAAAGTTGCGATAGATCGGACCGTATGCTGGAACCAGCCAAGGATAGGCTACTTCGTCCAGATTCCAAAAGTGTTGATGCGTATCAACGGTAACCATTTGAGCCTCCAAAGGCCACTGATTGCGCCTGTGAAACCATTTGACAAAATTGACTTTGCTGACTATATTTTACGGATAAAATGTGTTTTTGCAAGCAAAATTGACGCGCTGCCCAATTTGCGCTGAGGAAACCTGAGAGAACACAATATCCGCGCGGTTGCCCGGGAGAAGCAAGATAAAATGCGACCATTGGAAGGTATACTGGTTCTGGACTTCAGCATCTTTCTGTCGGGTCCTTCGGCCGCATTGCGCCTGGCCGATTTGGGTGCGCGCGTCATCAAGGTTGAGCGGCCCGACGGTGGCGATCTCTGCCGGCAGCTATACATCTCCGAGCTTGAGCTTGATGGCGAAAGCACCCTTTTTCACTCGATCAATCGCAATAAGGAGAGCTTCGCCGCCAACCTGAAAGATCCGCTTGATCTTGAGCGCGCCAAGGATCTCATCAAGCAGGCGGACGTCATCATTCAGAATTTCCGTCCCGGCGTTATGGCGCGCCTGGGCTTGGATTATGAAGCGGCGCGCGCCATTAATCCGCGTATCGTGTATGGCGAAATCACCGGTTACGGCAACGAAGGACCCTGGGTCTATAAGCCCGGTCAAGACTTGCTGCTGCAATCCATCTCGGGATTGGTCTGGCTAAACGGCGATGCCGACCGGCCGCCGACGCCCTTTGGCCTGGCGGTCGTCGATCTGTTCGCCGGCGCGCACTTGGTGCAGGGCATCCTGGCTTGCCTGGTCCGCCGTGGAGTAAACGGTGAAGGCGGCTTGGTGCAAGTCAGCCTGCTGGAATCGATCCTCGACTTTCAGTTTGAAGTGCTAACCACGCATCTGAACGACGGCGGCAAGCTGCCTGAGCGCAGTACGGTCAATAACGCCCACGCCTATCTGGCCGCGCCCTACGGCATTTATCAGACGACTGATGGCTTTCTCGCTTTGGCGATGGGTTCGATACCCGTCCTTGGGGACTTGCTCGAGTGCCCGCCATTGCTGAACTACACTGATTCCGCGACTTGGTTTACCCAGCGCGACGAGATCAAAGCGACGCTTGTCGAGCACTTGAAGACGAAGTCGACGCAGCATTGGCTTGACATCCTGGAACCGCAAGATATCTGGTGCGCCGATGTCTTGACCTGGGATCGGCTGCTGCAGCACGATGGCTTCAAAGTGATTGATATGATTCAAGAAGTCGCGCGCGACGAAAATGTCAAGCTGGATACGCTGCGCTGTCCGATTCGGATTGACGGCGAGGTATTGAAGAACACCAAGGGCGCGCCCCGCATCGGCGAAGATACGGAGTCCATTTTGTCCGAGTTCGCTATTTCCAATTGAGGGAAGCTCATGCCCAAACCGGAAAACACGCCAGTGGAAATGCACCAGGATTTGCCGCTTTTTAACACCGAAACCTGGATGTACGAAGACTTTGAGCTGGGCTGGAAAATCAAATCGATCCGGCGTACGCTTTCCGAAGGCGAGTGCATGATCTTCAACGCCATTGTGCTCGACATGCACCCCTACGTCGCCGACGAGATCTTCGCCCGCGACGAAGGCATCTTCGATAAGCGACTGGTGGCCGGCTCGATGGTATTCAGCATCGGCTTGGGCTTGATGGCGCACAATAACGTGCATACCTTCAGCTACGGCTACGACAAGCTGCGCTTTATCAAGCCGGTATTCATCGGCGACACAATATACACTGTGCGCACGCACTTAAGCAAAGAGCCCAAGTATGCTGAAATGGGCTTGGTCAAAGTCAGTTATGAAGTCTACAAGAACGAAGGCGTACTCGCCTTGTATTGCGAGCACCTGCAGACGGTGAAATACCGCTGCCCGGAAAACTTCAAAACCAATTCTGATTAGGAGACAGCTAATGCAACGATTTGGACAAGTTATCGGCTTGCGCCCGGAAGATGCCGCGGAATACATCCGCCTGCACGCCGATGTCTGGCCCGGCGTTCTGAAAAAGATCGCCGAGTGCAATATCCGCAATTATTCTATTTATCGTTACGGCGACCTGCTCTTCGCCTACATGGAATATCACGGCGACGATTTCGAAGCCGATATGGCCGCCATGGCCGCCGACGAAACGACGCAGAAGTGGTGGGACTTATGTATGCCCATGCAGATGCCAGTTGAGGACCGCGCTGAAGGAGAGTGGTGGCATAACATTGAAGCGGTATTTCATTGCGACTAAGACAGTGCTGAGTCTTGTCGAGTCATCAGCCACGATCCCACAGCGGATTGGGCTACGACATTAACCCTTCACGGCGCCAAAGGTCAATCCACTGACCAGATTGCGCTGCGCCAAAACCACGAAAATAACCGCCGGTACCATCATGATGACGCTCATCGCCGCCATGCCGCGCCAATCGACCGTGAATTGCTCGGTGAAGGCGAACAGGCCGGGCGGGAAAGTCTTCGCCGCGTTGTTCCGCGCTAATACGCTGACGATCTGAAATTCGTTCCAAGCCGCAAGAAAGGCAAATATGGCGGCCGTCGCCAACCCAGGCAGCGATAGCGGCAGCTCGATTCGCCAGAAGGCGGACCAATACCCGCAGCCGTCAATATAAGCTGATTCCGTCAATTCTTTGGGGATCTGCCGGAAGAAGCCATCCATCAGCCAGGCTGTAAACGGGATATTGGCAGCGACGTATACCAAGGCTAAACCCAGTACATTGTTCACCAAGCCGACGCGGTTGAAGAGGAGAAACAGCGGCAAGCTCAAAGCCACGCCGGGCACAGCGCGTGAAAGCATAATGCCCAGAAACAGAGACGTATGGAAGCGGAAGCGGAAGCGCGCAAAGGCGTAACCCGCCAGTGTGCCCAGGGAAACCGCGATGACTGTGCTAATCCCCGATGCCAGCAGCGAGTTGCGCAAATAGGCTTCCACCGCCACGCGTTGCTGCACATCCGGGTTCAGCCCAAACATATTGGCGAAGGCTTCCAAGGTTAAGCGCTTGGGAATCCACACCGGCGGAAAGGTGTTGATCTCGATGTTGGGGCGAAAAGCAGTCATGATGATCCAAAATGCCGGCAGCGCCAACATACTCAATATCGCCCAGGCGACCACGTTCCAGATTATGTCGTTGCGGCGGCGGTTGGGGCCGACACTGCGAGTGATCATTGCACGATCCTCGCCTTCACCAGTTGGCGGAAGAAATAGAGCGTGAACAGCACTGACAAGGAAACGGTGATCCAGGACATCGCGCTGCCCAAGCCAAACTTCGTGTCCTCAATGGCCAGGCGCGTGATGTAGGTCCAGAGCATTTCCGTACGCCGCGCCGGCCCGCCATCGGTCATGATGCGCACAATATCAAAGGCGCGCGCGATATCCAGCGACATGATTGTCAAAGCGATATACGAAAATGGCGCCAGCAGCGGGAAAGTGATGAAGCGGAATTTCTGCCAGCCCGACGCGCCGTCCACTTCCGCCGCCTCGAATGTCTCCGACGGCAGAGATAAAGTCCCAGCCAAGAGAATAATTGTCATCACCGGAATGTTCATCCAGATTGAAGCGATGATGATGGTGATCATGCCCAGCGGCACATCAACCAGCCAGGCGATTTGTCCCTGCTCCTGGAGTATGCCAACGCTGATTAAGAAGTTGTTGACCAAGCCAACGTTGGCGTTGAAGAACCAGCGGAATTGCATGCCAACCAGGATGGGCGCGAACATCATCGGCACCATCAGCAGCGTACGCAGCAGGCTCTGCCCGAAGGTCACCCGCGCCATCAGCTGCGACAAAGCCAGGGACAGCAGATAACTTAGATTTACCGTGACCGCCAGGAAGACGATGGTGTTCCACAGCGAGCGCCAAAATATATCATCATTCAGCAGCTTCTCATAATTGCGCAGGGCTCTCGCCGCTGTGAAGTTCAGGCTGTTCGGCTTCAGTAATTCGTAAGGCGTGAAGCTGACATACAAGGAATAAAGCAATGGAAAGCCGATTACCAATATGATCAGCACGACGGCCGGCGTAAGCATGATAAATGGAAAAGCGCCCGCATCAATCCTGCTGACATCGACGAAACGCGTCTGTGGTCCGTTTTCCTTCGGCGGGTCTGATTCTATAGCCATGTCATCAATGCGCGCGCAACCCGTAGCTTTGATAGCCGCGACCGGCGCCCCTCCCCAAAATTAAGGGAAGGGCGCGAAGCAGTCTGGCGCCTGGCCTTTTCTACCTGTGCAGGCAGCGGCAGGGCCTTGAGGGCAAATTCGCCCTAGTAATACCCGGCGTCGGCCATCATTTCGCGGGTTTCCGCCGCGGCAGCGTCCAAACCGTCCTGCGCGCTGACATCACCCAGGATGACCGCTTGCAGATGCGGGTAGAAGATATTGGAGAAAGGAATCCACTCGGCGATCAGCGGCGGTGTCTTGAAGTCTTCGCCAACCTGGATGCGCGCCAATTCCAGCCGCTCACGATCCAGAGGATTCTCAGCGTCGGCGGCATCTGTGATGACACGGTCCCAAACATCGCTGCGCGTCGGCAAGAAGCCCAAAAGCGCCTCCTCGTATGCCACGCGCTCCGACGATAGGAACTTGATCAACTGAACGCCCGCTTGAGGATTGGGCGCCGTCGCCGGGACGGAGAAGGCATGCGCGCCCGCCCAACCAGATGGGCGAACCGCGTCGCCGCCGACCGAAAGGCCGGTGAAGCCGCGCGCCAAGCCGAAGTTGCCGGCGACGGCGCAGGAATCCGTATCCTGGAAGTAAGCGTACCAGCCGTACCACTCCAGCTTGATGGCGACATCGTTGTTGCAGAAGTATTGGGCGACGCCATCCCACAACAGCGAAGTCGTATCCGACGGGATGACGCCATCCGCGTACCAGCCGGCCAGCAACTCTGCCACTGCAACGCCGATTTCGTCATTAAATGCCGGCTCGTAATTCTCGTCGAATAGCGAACCGCCGCTGGCGAAGTGCATCTCATAGAAGCGGCCCGTAAGCGCCTCTTCCTTGCCGGCCAGCGTATAACCAAGCGTACTGTGGCCATTCTCGACGAAGAAGCGCGCTTGCTGGTCGATCTGTTCCAGGGTCGTCGGCACGGTCAATTCCTCGCCCGTCGCATCCATAAAGGCAGCGGCGATGGCATCGTCTTCGTACAGATCTTTGCGATAGTGGATCGGGCTGATATCAGCGTGACGCGGAATCAGATAGAGGTTGCCGTCAATGGTGGCCGCATCGAGAATGGCGGGGCTAAAGGCCGCCAATTCGTCTTCACTGAAGTAATCTTGCATCGGCAGCAGGAAGGGCGTGTATTGCGCTACAAAACTGGTGTGATCCCAAGCCACATCGTAATCAGCCGCACCCGTGGCAAAGTCGACTTTCAGCTTCTGGTCTATGGCAAATCCGTCCAGTAAGGCGACGATTTCGACCGTAGCGCCGGTCGCCTCTTCGAAGACGGAAATGGCATCGTACATGACTTCGTACTGCCCGCCGCCGATGTTTGCCATCTTAATGGTGATGCCTGACAAATCCATGTCCAGGCCCGCATACTGCGGTTCGTCCTGCGCGCCAACAGCGGAAACGCTGACCAGCGCCAGAATCAGTGCAATCAGGAAAAGTTTGCGCATCATAATTGACCTACTCCTGTCTACAGTCGATTTTAGAGCTAACGAATGGTCTTTCTGGAATTTGTTAATCTCGCCTCACTCCTTTCCTATCGCCATCCCGGCAAGGTATGGCCAAGAATCTCCCACTATATTAACCAAGGAGAGTATAGCTCATTTTGCCTATAAAACAAGTTTTTGCGAGCAAAAACTTAGTGAAGGTACAATCGACCCGCTTTGATTAATATGACACAGGATGATGCGTGGGCGCGGCGAGCCAATACTGCTGGCGGCCTCGATGAATTCCAGCTCACGCAGCCGCAAGACTTGTCCGCGTGGCAATCGAAAGGTTCCGAACCAGCCGAGCAGACCGATAACAGGCATGGTGTTGTAGTTGCTTGATCCATCAGACGATATCACAGTGATGAACGCTCAGAGCGCCGTTAAGCGGGTTCATGCTGCGCGGCGTCTGACTGTAGGCAAAGTTCAAATCGCCGCCGTCGGCTACGATAGTCTATCGGCTGCAAAAGCGCGTCGCTATGCGGGATAGGCGCGGCCAAGAACCGGGCGCAACTCAAAGCGCAGGAGCCTTACATGCCAGATCGAAAGCGCGTCGCGCGATCCCTGGAACTCTACAAGCGAGCTGAAGCCCTCATCCCCGGGCGGACGCAGCTGATCAGCCGGCGATTGAGCCAGTTCGCGCATGGCAGCAGTCCGATCTATGCTGTACGAGCCAAGGGCGCACGCTTCATTGATGTTGACGAAAACGAGTATATCGACTAGGTCAACGCGGTAGGCGCGGTCATCCTGGGCCACGCGGACGCCGCCGTCGACAGCGCGGTCAAGGCGCAGATCAACCGCGGCAGCATCTTCACGCTCAACAGCGCCCTGGAGATTGAGCTGGCCGAATTTCTCAACAGTGTCATTCCCAGCGCGGAGATGGCGCGCCGTGGCATTCACTGCAATATGAGCTTCAAAGCGACCCTGGCGCACACGCTGGAAGATATCGAGCTTACGGCGGGCTACGCTGCCAAAGCCTTCGCCCTCATCAAAGATGGCTTGGACAGCGGCAATCTGCGTGACCTGCTGGAAAGCGACTTGACCCAAGAACCTTCCGCCAGCTGGTGCGATGAGTAGGCTTGTCTCAATTAACTGTGCACCCGGACCAATCGTAGAGTTTCACCCAAGTATACAAGCTCAATTCGCTGCGGGTCGGACTGATAGAGCGCGTCAATAATCCAAGCGTAACCTTTGGAGAATAGCAGATAATCTATGCTGTAACGGTCGATGGTGGCGAATTTCTGCTCGACTGACACTTCCGCCTCGAAAAGCAAGTCGTTGTCGCCGTGCTGCCACTCCGTCTGAGACATACCGATGACGTTCCGATGCGACGCAATCGCGAGGCTGCCTGACTCCATGCTAGCCGCGACGCAAGCGCGGGACTTCCCGCGTATGCTGGAATTGCAGCGCGGCTTCCACGATCTGCTGGCGGACCTGTTTCAGGTACTGGCGGGCGAGGTCAAAATTGACGGCGCATACAACAAATTATGACTGCGCCTGGGCGGCTTCGAGCAGATGCCCTTGCTCTTGCTCTCGCCTTATCACGGCTTCAGCGAGGCGCAGTATCAAGCCTGCCGGCAACTTCTCGAGCGCGAATATCCCGACTGGCTGCCTCAATAAGGCTTTTGCACCAAAGGCTTGTGCCGGTGAGTCAATTTCTGTCCCATCCTCGAAAGCCCGCGTCAACGCGACCCGGCTCCTCGCCCCAACTCCATGGCGAGCATCCCGAATTAAAAAGGAAGAAGTGTCAATTTTGCGGGTTCTCGATATGTGTTGCCAGGCTAGCCTTTTGTTACAACAAAAGTCCCACATAGATTCATTTGGGTCTGGCTTCCCCCATTGATATGGGGGGATTGAGGGGGGTAGACCCAGGCAACTGCTCAATCACAAATACGCCGATTGGCTGCCCGGTTGAGCGCTCGCTGGATCTACTTCGCCAGCATCTGATCCAGCTCGGCGCTGGCGTCTTTTAATACATTCATCAGAGCGAAATCGCCGCCGTGCGGGATCATAAGCGAGCCCTGCTGGCGATAGCGGTCGACCTCGTCGATTGACGACGCGGTTCTTCCCCATACTTTGCCGTGCTTGTCGCAAGCGGCTGCCACCTGCGCCACCGCTTCGTCGACGGTCATGCCGAGCTCAGGATAAGTATCCAGGCGCAAGCCCAGATCGCCCGGTCCCACAAACAGGCAGTCAATGCCGGGCACGGCCGCGATTTCCTCGGCATTGGCGACCGCTTCCGGCGTTTCGATCTGCGCCACGATGAAGGTCTCGCGGTTGGCGTCAGTGATGAATGTGCTATCGGGTATCCAGGTATCGCCGCCGAAGTTGCAATCCAGGCCGGCGCCATCCAGCCCGCGATTGCCGATCGGCGGGAACTTGGTCGCCGCTACAATCTGCCGCGCCATCTCGGCGTCGGAGACGAAGGGAATCATCAAGCCGGAGGCGCCGTCTTCCAGGAAACGATATAGCCGAGTGCGCTGCACGGTCGGCGGGCGTATCATGCAATCGATATCGTAAAGATGGCAGAGCGCCAGCAGGTGCTGGATTTCGCGAGCGTCGAAGTTGCGATGCTCCATATCCAGCCAGATGCCGTCGAATTGGTAGTGCGCGGCGTAGCGGATGTAGAAGGGCAGCACGTGCCCCATCCCGCAGAAGCGCGCGAACTGATTGTCCCGCCATTTCGCCAAAACCTTGCTCTTCCTCATAAATCGAATCTCCTCAACATGGTATGCCGGATCGCTTTTCTCGTTGATTAATATGATAGGGGTCAAGCGTCTTTGTGCATGTAACCGCCATCGACGCGCATGATGGTTCCGGTGATATAGTCGGCGTCAGAAGATGCCAAAAAGGCTGCCGCATTGCCGATGTCGGCCGGTGTGCCCAGCCGCTTCCAGGGCAAGGCCCGCCCAGCCTCCGCCAGCGTCTCCGCCCCGAATGTCTCATGTTCGCCCGGCGTGTCGATCCAGCCCGGCTCAATAACGTTGACGTTGATTTTGTGCGGGACGAGTTCGCGCGCGATCGACAGCGCCATGTGATTCAGGCCGGCTTTGGCGGCGTTGTAGGCGATGGCATTCTGCAGCGGAATCGAGGCATGCACGCTGGAGATGAAGACCATCTTGCCGCCTTTTCCCCGCTCTACCATGTGGCGCGCTACCAGTTGACTCATGTGAAAGCCGGCGACAAGCGTACCCTGCAAGACGCGCTCAAAGACCTCTGGGTCATAGTCCAGGAAGGCGCCGCGAACGCTGTAGGCCGGATTGCTGACGAGAATATCAATTCCGTCCACTTGGTCCAGCGCGCGACCTATCAAAGCGGCGCAACCGGCGCGGCTGAAGACATCCGCCTCCAGCGCCAGCGCCTCGCCGCCCGCGTTTTCGATTTCAGCGACCGTTGCCGCCAGGTCCGGGCTGGAGGGTCGATCATTAAGGACGAGCGTTGCGCCGCGCCGCGCCAATGCCAGGGCGCAACCCTTGCCGATGCCGCGCCCAGCGCCCGTGATCAGCGCCGTCTTGCCTGCCAGGCTCATAGTAAGAATCCCTTCAATCGCAAATCTCTATCAGCTTGCCGCTGGCGCTTCTCCGTTTCACCGCGTCAAGACAACGCAGAATCTGAACGCCGTCCCGCAGTGGATGATACCACTCCCCTTGCGAATCCAGGGCGTCGAGGAAGGCGCCGAATTCATCGATGCAGGCTTGCTTGAAGGTGTAGCCGGCTGGCGGTAGCATCTCATCGCTTTGCCCCGTGTCGTTCAGATAGCGCCGGGAGCGGGCTTCCTGCACCAACTCAACCTCAATCACGCCGCGCGCGCTGACAATGCGATACTATACAGCTAGCCCCGCCATAGTCGATTTGAAAAAAAAGACATTCCCAATCATAATAGGGCTACAGTCGCAGGTCGTGTCTCACGGCGTGTAGGTCGTACCTCTCGAAAAGTGCCTCGCTGACTGGTCAATATACAGATAGGGAGACACGAATTATGCTTCACTTCACCCTTAACGGCAACACGGTACAGTACGAAGGCGACCCCGACCGCGCCTTGATGAATGTCTTGCGCGAGGATTTGGGCATCATCTCGCCCAAAGACGGCTGCGCGCCGCAGGCGGCTTGCGGCTGCTGCGTGGTGCAGGTCGATGACAAAGCCATGCTCTCCTGCGTGACCAAGATGGATAAAGTCGCCGGCAAGTCCGTCACCACCACCGAGGGACTGGGCGAGTTTCGGCAGAATGTTTTCGCCAACGCCTTCGTCAAAGAGGGCGGCGTGCAGTGCGGCTTCTGCATCCCCGGCATCGTCATGCAGGCGGACACGCTCATCAAGCGCAATCCTGAGCCGTCGCGCGCCGATATCGAAAAGTGCCTGACGCCGCACCTCTGCCGCTGCACGGGTTATAAGAAGATCGTTGACGCGATTGAGACGGCCGCAGAAGCCATTCGCAACGAAGAAGAAGTCGAAATGCCGGAAGTCGGCGGGGGCATCGGCACACGCTTGCCCAAGTATCACGCGCAGGACTTGGTGCTGGGGCAACACCGCTATGTGGATGATATTCGCTTGGACGGCATGAAAGTCGGCGCGCTGAAGTTCAGCGACCATCCGCGCGCGCTGATCAAGTCGATGGACCTCAGCGCGGCCGAGGCGCATGCGGGTGTGCTGCGTGTGCTGACCGCTGATGATATTCCCGGCGACAAACATATCGGCTTGATCAAGCAAGACTGGCCGCTGATGATCGGCGTCGGCGAGACCACGCGATATGTCGGCGATGTGCTGGCCTGTGTGGTGGCGGAGACTGACGAGATCGCGCGCGAAGCTGTCGCCTTGATTGATGTCGACTATGAAGTGCTCGAGCCGGTCACTGATATGCACGCTGCGCTGCAGGAAGAGAGCCCGTCGGTGCACGAGGGCGGCAATATCTTGTCGCAATCCATCACCAACCGCGGCGGTTTGGACCAGGCGATGGCGGATGCCGCGTTTACGACGCAAGGCGTCTACGAAACCCAGATGATCGAGCACGGCTTTATGGAGCCGGAAGCTTGTATTGCTTACCCCCGTCCTACCCCCCCTAAATCCCCCCCGACGAGTCAGGGGGGACTTGACGCTTCACTGCAATCTTCCCCACATAGCTATGGGGGGACCGAGGGGGGTGGAGTAGAGGTGCTTTCGCAGGGGCAGGGCGTCTTTGAAGACCGCGTGCAAATCGCCAAGTTGCTGGGATTGCCGCAGGAAGATGTGCATGTGGTGCTGGTGCCCAACGGCGGCGCTTTCGGCGGCAAGGAAGACTTGTCCGTGCAAGGACACGCCGCGCTGGCCGCTTACTTGATGGGCCTGCCGGTCAAGGTGCGCTTGACGCGTGATGAGTCGATTGTCATGCATCCCAAGCGCCATCCGATCTGGATGGAATACACCATCGGCTGTGATGAAGACGGCATGCTGACTTTCTGCAAGGGGCGTTTCGTCGGCGATACCGGCGCTTACGCTTCGGTGGGCATGAAGGTGCTGGAGCGCTCGGCGGGGCACGCCACCGGCGCCTACAACTTCCCGGTCACTGACATCGTCAGCACCGCGGTTTACACCAATAATCTGCCTTGCGGGGCGATGCGCGGCTTCGGCGTCAACCAGACCGCCTTCGCGCTGGAAAGCTGCATCGACGATCTGTGCGAGCAGGGCGGTTTCGACCGCTGGCAGTTCCGCTATCAGAACGCGCTGGATGACGGCGATATGACCGCCACCGGGCAGATCATCGAAGCGGGGGCGGGCGCCAAAGCCACGCTGGAAGCGGTCAAGGATGAATTCAGCCAGGCGCAATTCGCCGGCATCGCCTGCGGAATCAAGAACACCGGCATCGGCAACGGCATGCCCGATTCGTCCAAGGTGACGCTGTCGGTCGTGCCCAACCCCGATGCGCCCGAAGGCGAGGAAAGGGCCAAGGTCATCATCGACCACGGCTGGACCGAGATGGGCCAAGGCGTGCATACCATGGCCGTGCAGACGCTGGTGACCGAAACGGGTGTGCCGCCCTCGATGGTCGAGGTTCGCGTCGAGACCGGCTCGGAGATGGTCACGGGTATGACCACCGCCTCGCGCGCCACTTCGCTGATCGGCAATGCCATCATTGATGCCTGCAAACGCTTCAAGAGCGACCTGGAATTCCACAAACTGGAGGAGCTGGTCGGCCGGCGCTACGAAGGCGATTTCACGGTTGATTGGACGACCAAACCCGGCGCCATGGTGGAGAAGGTCTACACGCACTACTCCTACAGCTATGCCACCCAGGTCGTCATCCTGGATGAGGACGGGCAAGTGGAGAAGATCATCGCCGCCCACGATGCCGGCAAGATCTTTAATCCCACGCTCTTCGAGGGGCAGTTGGAGGGCTCGATCCACATGGGTCTAGGTTACGCCATCAGCGAGGATCTGCCGATGGAAGCGGGCCGGCCCAAGAGCACGATGCTGCGCAAATGCGGCATCTTGCGCGCCAAAGACATGCCGGAGATGGAAGTCATCGGCGTGGAAGTGCCCGATCCTTATGGACCCTACGGCGCCAAGGGCGTTGGCGAAATCGGCCTGGTGCCGACCGCCGGCGCTGTCGCCAATGCGCTGTATCAGTTTGATGGACTGCGGCGTCACAGCCTGCCGATGAAGCTGCCGCGGAAGCGTCCTGTGCGGCGGGCGCGGTCAAATGGCGGGAATGGCAATAAGTCGTAGATGCCTCCGAAGGCAGAGAGATTGCTGGCGCAGATGCGTCAGCGTCAGCGCAACTGGGCAAGACGCGATGTTGTGAGAGTGCTGCGATGGGCGGGATTCGTAGAAGAAACTGAACGGGGTCGTGGAAGCCATGTGTTTTTTATACATTCAGAATATCGGCATTTGAATCTGATCATTCCATCTGCCGATCCCGTCAGGCTCTATATCGTCAATCGCCTGCTCACTATAATGGATGAACTAAGTGAATTGGAGCGGGACAAACTATGAACAAAGAATTGCTCGACCAGGCTATCGCGCTGGCGGCCCGCGACTATAAAGTGGACGTTCAGCGGGAAGATGATGAAAGCGGGAATCTTGTCTGGGTCGCATTTGTGCCCGAGATGCCTTCTTGCTTCGCGCAGGGGGATACAGTTGAAGGCGCTATAGAGGCGCTGAAGACCGTCCGCGAGGATTATATTTATTTCCTTATGAAACACGGCGCGCCTGTGCCAGAGCCGACGCCTCGGGAGCCAGCTCGAAACAATACATGGAGTCAGCAGACAGAAGCGGAAGTCATCAACTCGCAATGAGCCACCGATGAAGCTGCCGCGGAAGCGCCCGGCGCGGTCGAACGGGGGGAATGGCGGGAATGGGACGAACGGCAAGCGCTAGGCAGCTCACGAAGATTCAGACTGTGTAGGGGCGATTCTGTGAGTCGCCCCTTTGGTTTCCCAAGTTTGGAGTGCTGACGTTGGAGGGTGCTAGGGTAAGATGCTGCTGGCGAAGCCGGCTAGACTGGCCGCGGCCTTTTGTAGTCCAGCGCTCAGGTTTACCGGCTCCAATTTGTCTCTCACAGCGCTGACGATGTCGGAGACATTTTGATTTTCAAATTCTGAACGCTCTGCCAGACGAAAACCGAAGAGCATCAGCGGGCTGAATACGAGGGCCACCAGTGGACTGACGCCCCCTAGCCACGCCAACCCCAACGCGATAAGAATGCTGAATGCGAAGTCGGATGTTCTTACCGCATATAAGGGGATGTAAATCAGCCACACGAGAACGTTTGTGATGGCCGCAAACAGGATGCCGGCAATTGCGCCTGCCAGCGCGAGCAAGCCGGGCAGTGTAATACTTTGAGTCAGCAGAATGACTGCGGTTACCAGCGCCGCCGCCTTGAGCAGCTTCAGCACTGTGCTGAGTGGCAAGCGTTTTATGGTGTCCCAGATGCTTTGAAGCGTGTCGCTCAGTTCGGCACGTGTGAAGAAGGCCAGTGCTTTTTCGTCTGGACTAACGAGGCAACTGTCTGAATCTTGAAAATTAGGTATACCGTCAATCTTTGCGGACGCGCCACTTAATTCGGCGCGAGCGAAGAATTCCAGCGCTTTTTCCTCAATGCTCTGGAGGCTACTCTCGGATACTCTGAATTGTTGCGTAGTGTTAAATGCTATCACTGCTGCCATCATCACCCTCCATCGGCTTAGCCATACATACAAGTATGTAGGATGATGACAGACTAGGGCCCCCACTAACTAGGGTATTGGCGAGTAAAGCGGCTAAGACCCTCTACAGAGTGTCTCGCGCAGTTTCGCCTTCTGAATCTTGCCCAAGGCATTGGCGGGGAGCTCCTCGACGAAAACCACCCGCCGCGGGACTTTGTACGCCGCCAGGCCTTCGCGGCAGAAAGCGCAGATCTCGGCTTCGTTGGCCGCAGCTCCATCGCGCGGGATGATGGCCGCGACGACTTGCTCGCCCCATTCGTCATCGGGGCAACCGAACACGGCGCAGGCTGCGACCGCCGGATGCTCCATCAGCACCAGCTCGACCTCGGGCGGGTAGACATTTAGGCCGCCGGTGATGACCAAGTCTTTGGCGCGGCCTTTGAGCGTATAATAGCCGTCCGGCTCGCGCAGGCCCATGTCGCCGGTGCGCAGCCAGCCGTCGGCGCTGAAAGCATCGGCCGTTTTTTCCGGCTGCCGCCAGTAGTCCTTGAACACATGCGGCCCGTTGATCTGCACTTCGCCGATTTGACCATCAGGCAGGGGCTGCTCCGTATCTGGATCGACGATGCGCGCTGAGACGCCGGGCAGGGGCAAGCCGACCGCGCCCACGCGCCGCTCCCCATGCAGCGGATTGGACAGGTTCATGCCAGTCTCGGTCATGCCATAGCGTTCGAGCAGCGTGACCTTGAAGGTGTCTTGATAGCCGAAAAACAGATCGTCGGGCAGACGGTCGGAGCCGGAGGTCATCAGGCGCAAATGGCTGAGATCAAAGCGGCGTCCGGCGGCCAGTTGATACAGACGGCGGTGCATGGTCGGCACGCCCATGAAGACCGAGAAACGTCCCGAGCAGAGCAGGTCCAGCGCCGTCCCCGCGTCAAAAATGGGGCACAAGATGGCGGTCGCGCCGGCGTGCAGCGCGCCGTGCAAGGCGACGACCAGACCGTGGACGTGAAACACCGGCAGTACATGCAGCAGCACATCGTCCTGGCGCCAGCCCCAGGCTTCATGCAGCGAGGCGATATTGGCGGTCAAGTTGCCGTGTGTGATCTGCGCGCCTTTGGGGCGGCTGGTGGTGCCGCTGGTGTAGAGCATCATAGCCGTCTGGTCGGGGTCGCTGGGCAGGGGGTAGTCTCGCCGCGCTGGCCAGTCTTTCAACCAGTTTGCGCCGCTGTCATGCGGATTGTCTATGGAGATCGTCACGCGATGCTCTGGCAAATCGTCTGTGATCGGATCAATCCGAGATTGATCGGCGGCGTCGGCTACGAACAGGCGCGCGCCCGAATCGGCCAGGAAATAGCGCAATTCGGCACTGGGATAGGCCGGGTTGAGCGGCAGGAAGATGGCGCCGATTTGTACGGCTGCCAGATGAAAATAGATGAAGGGCAGGCATTTGGGCAATTGCACGGCCACGCGATCGCCCGGCTGGATGTCCAGGGCCAGCAGGTAATCCGCTGTGCGATTGACCGCCGCCGCCAGTTCGCCGTAGGTGACGGGTTGCGCGCCGATGAACTGCAGCGCGACCTTGTCGGGTTGATTGCGGCAGTGGTTTTGTAGGGTGTCGAGGAACATTGCTTTTATTTAACCACAGACAACACGGAGAGCACAGATATTTTTTCCACAAAGGGCACGAAGGTTATGTAGGAGAGTCGCCCGAACCTGGCGGTTCGGCGCGGACAAGGAATTAACGCGCGACCAGAATGGCTACCGAGCGCGCGCCGACCAGCATCTCGGTCTGGTCTTCCAGGATGACCTCGGCGCCGACTGGGTAGCTGTCATGCGGCGCCGGCATGCTGGTATTTACGGCGACGTGCCAGGCCTTGCTGCGGGATAGTCGCGGCAGCTCGAAAGCGGCGGTCTCCCAGTGCGCGTTCATAATCATATAAATCACGTCTTGCGGATTATCTTCATCGCGCGTGGCTGAGCCGCAAAAGAGCGCCGCCAACTGCCGGCTCTCGCTGGACCAGTCGGGTGCCCAGGTTTGCCGGCCGTGGAAAGAAATGCTGTCGCAGCGCTGGCCGTTGCCATCAGCGCTGGCTTGGTGCTTCAGGTAGTTGCGCCGGCGCAGCACCGGGTGCGCCGCGCGGAACTGGGTCAAGTGGCGGACGAAGCGGTACAGGCTGGATTGCGTCCGCAGCCGATCCCAGTCGAAGTAGTTCAGCGCGCTGTCGTGGCAGTAGCTGTTGTTGTTGCCGCCTTTGCTCTGCCCGATCTCGTCGCCCATCAAGAGCATAGGCACACCCTGGCTGACCATCAGGATGCTGAGGAAATTCTTCATCTGCCGCTCGCGCAGTTGGTTGACGTCGGCGTCATCTGTTTCGCCCTCCCAGCCGCTGTTCCAACTCAGGTTCTCGTCCACGCCGTCGCGATTGTCTTCGCCATTGGCCAGGTTGCGCTTGTGATTGTAAGAGACCAGGTCGCGCAGGGTGAAGCCATCGTGGGCGGTGATGAAATTGACCGAGGCGCGCGGTCCGCGATCGCCGTAGATATCGGGCGAGCCCTGGATGCGAGCTGCCATCGCGCCGACCAGGTCGGCATCGCCTTTGACGAAACGGCGCACATCATCGCGGAAGCGCCCGTTCCATTCCGCCCAACGCCCGTAGGCGGGGAAGCTGCCTACTTGGTATAAACCGCCGGCATCCCAGGCTTCGGCAATCAGCTTGGTATGCGCCAGGATCGGGTCGTAAGCCAGCACTTCCAACAAGGGCGGGTTGGGATCGGGTACGCCCGCCGGATCGCGGCCCATGCTGGCGGCCAGATCAAAACGAAAGCCGTCGATGTGGAATTCGCTCACCCAATAGCGCAGGCAATCCAGCAGCACGACGCGCACGATGGGATGATTGCAATTGAAGGTGTTGCCGGTGCCGCTGAAATTCTGATAGCTGCCGTCCGGCTTGAGCAGGTAGTAAACGCTATTGTCGATGCCGCGATAGGAGATGGTCGGTCCGTCCTCGTTGCCCTCGGCGGTGTGGTTGACGACCACATCCAGCCAAACCTCGATGCCGCTCTGGTGACAGGCTTTGACCAACTGCTTGAGTTCTTGCGCCGGTTCCGTTCCAGCGGCGTAAGCGGCTTTGGGCGCGAAGAAAGCGACCGGGTTGTAGCCCCAGTAATTCTGCAACGGCCGGCCGGTATCGGGATCGACATTGTCGTTATCCAGCTCATCGAATTCGAAGACCGGCATCAGCTCGATACAATTGACGCCCAGATCCAGCAGATAGGGAATCTTCTCGATCACGGCGGCGAATGTGCCGGGGGCTTGCACGGCGGATGAGCAATCAGCGCTGAAGCCGCGCACGTGCATTTCGTAGATGACCAGGTCTTCCAGCGGGATATTCAGCTGCTGGTCGCCCTCCCAATCGAAGTCGTCTACAAAAGGACGCGCGCGATAAGGATAGATGCCGTTGCGGCTGCCGGATTGTCCCCATTCATCAAGCCCGCCGATGGCTTTGGCGTAGGGGTCGAGCAGGATCTGCTGGGCGTCAAAGCGGTGGCCGGCGGCCGGCTCAAAGGGCCCGTCAAGGCGAAAGCCGTATTCGATCTCGGCCGGATCCAAGCCGAGGACGGTCATGGCGTAGACATCACCGGTGCGGAAAGATTCCAGAAAGGGGATCTCGATCATGGGCGTCTCGGCGCCTTTTTTGAAGAGCACGAGACTACATGAGGTCGCGTGGCAAGAAAAAATGGAAAAGTTAATGCCATCGGGCACGACGGTGGCGCCGAAGGGGCGGGGTTTGCCGGGCCGAAACTTGAAGTCACCCAGCTGATAGCTTGGATATACGGTCATGACGGGAACAGGACTGTCTTCATAGTCACCATTATAGTCGAGATTTGAGCTGATTTGAGCAGAGATTGGCAGCCTGCTTCAAAGGAGTTTAGCCAAAGAGGCACAGAGGCGCAGAGGAAGACAAAGGGCGACGCAATGGATCGCCCCGACGAATTGAGAAGTATTTGTAGATTTGGCCATTTCGCGGCATACTTAGTGCGCTGGAATTGATACTTAGAATTCATACCGGTCTGGTTGGAGCCATCGTCGGGATGACACAGCAGTGAACAGAGTCTCGCAATCCGCCTTGGCGGCGCGCCTCAACAGGCTGATTGACTTTTCGCCGGTGATCATCGCGCTGGCGCTGGCGCTGGTCGTCTCATCGGTGCTATTGGTCGCGCTGGATGCTGACCCGCTGGCGGCTTTTTCCGCCATGCTCGAGGGCTCGGTCGGCAGCGAAAACGCCACGGCCGAGACGCTGGTAAAAGCGACGCCGATTCTCTTCGTGGGCATCGGCATCACCATCGCCTTCCGCGGCGGCATGATCAATATCGGCGGCGAAGGCCAAATGATCGCTGGCGCTCTGGCGGGCGTAACCGTGGCGCTGGTGCTGGGCGAGGCGCGTGTGCCGGCGGACATGGCCAAAACGCCCGGCGCCTTTGATCTGATCATTGTGACCTTGTCGCTGCTGGGCGGATTCCTGGCCGGGGCGCTGTATGGCGGGCTGGCGGGTTTCCTCAAAGCCTACTTTGATGTCAACGAAATCTTGAGCACGATCATGCTCAATCAGATCGCCGTGCAGATGATGAACTTCCTGCTCAACGGAATTTTGCTGGACCCGTCCGAGGCCGGTTTCAACAACATACCCAAGACGGCGCGCCTGGTGACGGCGGCGCAATTGCCGCGCTTGTCGCTGCCCCTAGGCGATCCCTGGTTGTTTGCGCGGACGCGCCTGCATTGGGGTTTACTCATCGCCATCGTGCTGGCGGTGATAATCTACATATTTTTGTGGCGCACCTCGCTGGGTTATCGCATTCGCGCGGTCGGAGAAAACCAGCGCGCCTCGAGCTTTGCTGGCATCAACGTGAAGCGGCAGATGATGTTTTCCATGTTCCTGGCTGGCGGTTTTGCCGGGCTGGCGGGTGTGGTGCAGGTACTAGGATTGCAGTATCGGCTGCAGACGGACGGCTCGCCGGCGGGTTTCACCGGTTCAGCCGGTTTCAACGGCATCGTGGCGGCGCTCTTTGGCGGGCTGAACCCCATCGGGGCGATCCCGGCCTCGGCGTTTTTCGGCGGGCTGCTGGTGGGCGCGCAGAAGATGCAGCGCGAGCTCGGCGTGCCGGCTTCGTTGATCACGGCGGTGAACGGGCTGGTGGTGGTATTCGTGGTCAGCAGCGAGATCTTCATCTTGCAGCGCAGCAAGCGGCGGGTCAGCGTGGGCGAGGAGGATGAAGAAGATGCGGAGGATGACGGCTGATGGGGCTGGATGAAATTTTCACCGCCAGCGTCTTCGCCTCCGCGATTCGTCTGGCGACGCCTTACATTTTCGCGGCCTTGGGCGAGACCTTTGCGCAGCGCAGCGGTGTGCTGAATCTGGGCGTGGACGGCATCATGCTGATGGGTGCCTTCACGGGATTCTACGCCGTGTTCTCGGCGCAGCAAGCGGAAGCCATGAGCGAACCCGTCAGTCTGGTGTTTGGCGTGTTGGTGGCGCTGATCGTTGGCGGTCTGATGGGCTTGGCCATGGCCTTCGTCAGCGTGACGTTGAAGGCGAAGCAGGGCATCAGCGGCATCGGCGTTTACCTCTTCGGTCTGGGATTGAGCGAGCTGCTCTTCCAGCAGTGGGTGGGCACGCCCAAATCGGTGCATGGTTTCCCGCGCATTACCTTCCCGGTCTTGACCGATTTGCCGGTTCTGGGCGATATATTTTTCCATCATAATTTGCTGGTGTATGTGGCTTTCGCCCTGGTGCCGATCTGCGCCTATGTATTGAATAACACGACTTTCGGCTTGATGATCCGCGCGGTGGGGCAGAACCCAGAAGCGGCCGATGCTATGGGCGTGAATGTGGCGCGGGTGCGCTATGCGACGACCACCATTGGCGGCATGCTGGCGGGTTTGGCGGGTGCCTCCCTGTCGATTGCGCTCATCAATCTGTTTCAGCAGAATCTCACGGCCGGGCAGGGCTTCATCGCGGTGGCGCTGGTGTATTTCGGCGGCTGGCGCCCCTTTGCGGTGGCGGCCGGCGCGATGCTCTTCAGTTTCGTCAATGCGCTGCAGCTGCAGATCAAAGTCATCGGCGCCGATATTCCGTCCGAATTTGCGGTGATGGCGCCTTATGTCATCACGATTATCGCGCTGGTATTCGCGGCCAAGCGGCAAGAGCAGCCGACGGCGCTGACGCGGCCCTACGAGCGTGGAGAGTAGCCAGTGAGCGTGGCAGCTGGGCGAAGTTCTTACTGTGTCTGTTATCGGGTAATCCCACCCGTATTTAGTTTGTTTATCAGGTTCAAGGAGAAGGAAACCATGAAGAAAGCACTACTGCTTACGTTAATCGTCGCCCTGTTTATCGGGGTGATGCCGAGTCTGGCGCAAGACGATGTTTTTCGTGTCGCGGCGGTTGCGCCGAGCGCGACCAACGACCTCGCCTTTAGTCAGAGTATGTACGATGGACTGATGGCGATTCAGTCAGCGATGGGTGAAGACGCCTTCCAGTTTGACTTCCAGGATGGCACCTTCATCGTTGATGACGCCGCCGTGGCTCTGCGCGAATGGGCTGCCTCCGGCGAGTATGACCTGGTGATCGCGCATGGTTCGCAATTCGGCTCGGTAGTCGAAGAGCTGGCGCAGGAATTTCCCGAAGTCAGCTTTGCCTGGGGCACTGACGAAAACACCTTCGGCCTGGGTAATGTATTTGCTTATACCGCGGCTGCTGATGAGGGCGGATTCGTCAACGGCGTCGTGGCTGGTCTGATGACGCAATCGGGCGTTATCGGCGTCGTGGGCCCGATTGAAGTGGGCGATGCCAAGCTCTATGTCGACGGTTTCGTGGACGGTGTGGCCGCCTCCAATATGGATGCTACGGTCAACGTGGTGTATATCCAGTCCTTCAGCGATGTCCCGCTGGCGACCGAAGCGGCGGAAACGCATATCGCTAATGGCGCGGATATCCTCACTGGAACCGCCCAAATGGTGGTCGGCGCGATCGCCGTTGGCAGCGATAACGGTGCGCGCTGGTTCGGCACGCAATCCAGCCAGGCTGACCTGGCCGGTGATTCCGCCGTGGCCTTCCAGATCTACAAGTGGGAAGTTATCCTGGCCGACATGATCGCCCATATCCAGTCGGGTGTGCTCGGCGGCGAATCCTACGTGTTGACGCTGGCGAATGGCGGCTTGGTCATGGAGTTTGCCGGGTAGCCAAGAATGGCATAGGCAGGGGCGAGCCAAGGCTCTCCCCTACATAACCTTTGTTAGCGCACGGGGAAGTTGCGCATGAACCAAAAAGTGACGCCACAGACTAGCGTGCTCTCCACCGGGCACGAGCGCATCAATCAGCTCGAGATGATCGGGATTGTCAAGCGCTTTCCCGGCGTGCTGGCGGCCGACAAGATCGACTTTGATGTGACCGCTGGCGAGATTCACGCGCTGCTGGGCGAGAACGGCGCGGGCAAATCGACGCTGATGAAGATGCTCTACGGCTTGTACCATCCGGACGAAGGGCAGATTCGCATCAATGGCGCCGCAACGACCATTCGCAATCCGCAAGACGCCATTCAGCACGGCATCGGCATGATCCATCAGCACTTCATGTTGGTGCCGTCCTTGACGGTGGCGGAGAATATCGCGCTGGGCATGAAGTCTTCGCGCGGGCTGCGGCTCGACCTGGATGTGGTCAGCCGGCGCGTGCTGGAACTTTCGGAGATTTACAATCTGAAAGTCGATCCGGACTTGCCGATTTGGCAGTTGGCTGTTGGCGAGCAGCAGCGGGTGGAGATATTGCGGGCGCTATACAAGGGCGCGGCGCTCTTGATTCTTGACGAACCGACCGCCGTGTTGACGCCCCAGGAAGTTGATGGCTTGTTCCGCATCCTTGAGCAATTGGCGGCGGATGGCCATGGTTTGGTCTTCATCTCGCATAAATTGCACGAGGTGCTGGAGATCAGCCACCGCGTTACCGTACTGCGCGATGGCCGGCGCGTCAACTCCATCCCCACCAGCGAGGCGACCCGCCCCAAACTCGCCGAAATGATGGTGGGGCGGCCGGTGCTGCTGGAGTACGAGAAGAACGCGCCTGACCCACGCGAGGAGCGTCTGGTGCTGGAGAGCATCAGCGCCTTGAGCAACCGCGGCACGGTCGGCCTGGACAGTGTGTCGCTGAGCCTGCGCGCGGGCGAGATCGTCGGCGTCGCCGGCGTATCGGGCAATGGGCAGCAGGAACTGGCGCAGTGCATCAGCGGTTTGCGTCCGGTCACCGAGGGCCGGGTCGAAGTTGACGGCAACGACGTCACCAACGCGCCTCCCTCAGCCCTGCATGCCATTGGCCTGTCCTATATCCCGGAAGAGCGGATGATCGACGGCGTGATTAAAGAATTTAGCGTGGCCGAGAATTACGTGCTGCAAGATCACGGTCATCCCAAGTTCACCACCGCCAAGATTTTTATGCTTTTCCACAAAATCCGCGAAGCTTGCCGGCGGGCCATCACAGCCTATGAGATTAAGACGCCGAGCACCGAGACCCTGGTCAAGAGCTTGTCAGGCGGCAATATCCAGAAGCTGGTGCTGGCGCGGGAGCTATCGCGGGATCCGGGTGTGCTGATAGCGGCGCAACCCACGCGCGGCGTAGACATCGGCGCGACCGAGTATATTCATCAGCGGCTGCTGCAAGAACGAGACAATGGCACGGCGATCTTGCTGATTAGCGAAGACCTGGATGAGATTCGCGCTCTGTCGGACCGCATCGCGGTGATGTACGAGGGGCGCATCGTGGGCGAGGTCGAGAATGTCGATGTCGATATTGAGCAGCTGGGCCTGCTGATGACGGGTGGTGGCTAAAGCTGAATCCGAGCGCAAAACCGAAACAAAAAAAGCTCCCTATTTGACAAAGGGAGCTTTTCTTTCGGACCTGCTTTTATTATGCGGATTTGGCGAATGTTGCTGTCAGCGACTTTGGCTCTAAATGGCATGTCTCTTCACCATCTTCACCATCTTCATCTTGAATACAGACCTGTTCAGCCCCGCGCAACGTCATGACGCAGGCTTCATCCAGGATGAAGGAGTAAGTGTGGCTCATCGTATACCCTTCACGTGACTCGCTGTGTTGCCAATATCCATATTCCATCCCATCGGGACCGGTGTGCAATCTGCAGCTTTCCGAGTCGTTGCCGGCTTGGATCTCAGCTCGGAATGCACCGTTGAGAGCGGTACCGCTCCAGCGCCCGGGCCCGAATGTAACCTCCTGCCAGTCAGGGGTGAGATGCAAGGTCTTGATTTTCTTGACCTTGCGGATATTTACCGCGCCAGAGTGATAATCGCGAATCTCGAAGCGCAGGTAGCAAGTAGCCTTTACCTCAAAAAATGCCTTATGACTACTCGTCGGGTACAGAACAAGGCGGTCGATGGAATAGTTGCCTTGGTGCCCGCTGCGGATGAAACAAGCCGGCGAAGGATCGCTTACGACATGCAAACCGTAAATGGCGTAAGGAAAGTTCGCTGTGCGGCCATGCAGTACATACGTGCCCGGCTCAAAGACCGCTTCGAATTGGCGGCCGTTTTTGAGATTGTTGCGCACAACCAGTTTTTTTACGCTGTCATTTTGCGCCAGCGCCGGCGCCGCCAGCAGCGCAAGAGCCGCAAGCAGCAGGATGAGTAAAGACTTGTTCTTGATCATGTTTTCGCTTCCTTTGCGAGGGTGACGCCGGCACGGGCCGGTCGCCGGTGGGTAAAATAGCGATATCGCGTTTGGCGCGATAATGAGTATTTGATTACTGTCAAGAGTAATCAAATATCTGTTAGATTCTTGTAATGATTGCTTCGCTATGCCTCTAGCGGGCCCGTACCCACTCGCCCGTGTCAGCGTCAATCCCCCAGCCGGCGGGCGCATCGGGCAGGCAGGTATCGCCAAACATCGCCTCATCGCTCTCCTCAAACTCGATATGCACTGGCGAGCCGGTCAAGGTATTGATGAAGCTGCCCAGGCGATAGGTGATTTCGTCTTTCGCTTCTTCGAGGATGCCGCCCTCCAGCGCGTCTTGCCGAAACTGCATGATGGCGTCGTATTCCGCCAGTTGGCGTACTGCGTCCCAATCTTTCTGAGCGACGGCGATAGAATACTCGTACTGGTCAATATGCTCGATATTGCAGCTGGTGATGATGGGCGCCGGCAAATTCAAGATGATGCCGCCATCTTCGCTGTTGTAAGTAATGTCGTCGCGCTCGAATTGCGTGATATCCACGCCAGCTTCGATGCTGCCCAGGGCGACGTGATTGGCGCTGTGATAACCGGAATTGAGAATGCCTTCGTGGATGGACACTTCGAGATCGGTTTTGCTGAACTCGCCGCGCACCGTCACCAGTTGCCCCAGCCCGCGGAGGCTGTTGACAATCGTGCGGCTGGAGACCATATTGACGCTGGCAGGCGGGTCAAGAAAGTCGATGACGGGCGCGATGACGCTCGTGAGCGCCAGACCGCTGGAAAGCGTGAGGATTGCCAAGCCGATGAAGGGCGAAAGCAAAAGCAGGAGTATTAGGGCGAAACAGCCGCGATTGGATCCCGAGCCGCGCGGGCTGTGTACAATGTATTGGGGGTGCAGCGCCGGGGCTGGGCTGGCGCTTTCCGCAGGCGCAATGTCGCTTCTTGTTTCTGCTGGCGGCAGCTCGGCGGGTGTTATCACCACAGTGTCACTGCCCAGCGCGGCGATCGCCTCGTTATCTTCAATTTCGGCAACTTGCTTGCGCGCCTGCCGCGTGAAGGCGACCATCGCCGCCAGAATCACGCCGCCGTCATCCACAATCCCCAGCGGCAGCAGGAAATCCGGTATCAGGTCGATGGGCAGGGCGATATAAACCAGGGCCAAGGCGATGAAAAACAGCTTGGAAATCAGCGATACGCGCCGGTCCAGCATCAAGTTGATGAATTCGCTTATAGCTTGCATACAATCCCTTTGTTGCGGCGGACAAAAATGCCCGACGATGATCGCTTCCCGCTTTGTTTGCTAGAGTCTATCATGCAATTGTGGAAATGTGCGTCGCAAGAACAAGCACTAGCCAAGAGGCAGCGTTCGCCAGAGATAATGACAGCGGGGTAGAGCAATATGTCGCCATGGACGCAGGCGCGCGCTGCGGCCCGCCTCTATCGCGCCATGTCAACATCGGTGGTGGACGCCTTCTGCTGCGCCAACCCGGTATTGCGGGCGCTGCTGCATTTGCTCTGCCTGCCCTTCGTCCTCGAGCTGACCCGCCTCGCTCTCAAGATGGAAGCCATGATCGCGCGGGATGGCGACTTAAAAGCCGCGTGCCAGTGGCTGCTGAGCATTGGCGCGGCGGACATACGGGTTCATGGCGCGGGCAATGTCCCTTTGTCGGGGCCGCTGCTCTTCACCGCCAACCACGCGGGCTTGGGGGACGCGCATTCCCTGTTGATGTCCTCGCCGCGGCGGGATACCCAGGTGCTGGCGCATGATTTCGGCATATTGCCCGCGCTGCGAGAGTTTCGGCGTCACGTCATCATCGTCGATGCCGAACGGCCGGAGACGTCGCTGCGGGCAGGGCTGCGTCATCTGCAGGCGGGAGGCTCGCTGCTGCTGTATCCGCGCGGCGAAATTGAAGCGGATCCGGGGCTTTGCCTGGGGTCGGCGCTCGACACCTTGCCGGCGTGGTCAGCGAGCATCGAGCTTTTCGCTCGCCACGTTCCCGCTTTGGCGGTGGTTCCGGTGGCCACGGGCGGCGTGCTATCGCGGCGGGCGCTGCGCAATCGGCTGGTGAGGCGCTATCGCGACCGCGACAAGCGGCATTTTCTGGCGGCGACCTTTCAGATGATGTTTGCTTTCTATCGCGACCCGGTCATCAGCGTGGTCTATGGCCAGGCGCTGCGGTCGGAGCGCGCTAGCCGCGAGCGCGTCCTTGCGCAGATGACTGAGCTTTTGGCGCGAGTCCACGCCGAGCAAGCAGCCTGTGAAGCTCCTTGAAGTAAAGGCATTTTCAGGCTGTAAAATAGCTGATTGCAGACGATAATATCTGAGTTGTTTGCTGTGCAGGAACTGCCGCACCTTATGAGTCAGTGGTCGAATAACAATCCAGCGCAGGACCGATTCCACATTTGGCTGAGCTATTGGAATCTGCTGATCTCGCTGGTCAGCCGCGACATTAGAGCGCGCTATCGCCGGACCTTGCTGGGTCCGCTGTGGGCGATAATTCCGGCGATCCTGGCGACGGTAATCTACAGCTTCTTGAGTGGATTGATATCGGTGGATACTGAGGGCGCGCCGCGCTTGGCCTTCACCTTCGCCGCCACCGTGCCCTGGACGTTCTTTCAAAGCACGGCGGTGCGCATACCGCATGGGGTCTTGGCGAATGGTACGCTCCTGCGCAAGATGCCCGTGCCGCGTCAGGTCTTTCCCTTTGTGGTGCTGATGACGACTGCCTTCGATTTCGCGATGTCCTTCGTCGTCCTGGCGGTGGCGCTGCAGCTCTTTGGCATACCGATTACAGCGGCATGGTTATGGCTGCCTGTCCTCCTGTTCATGGCGGGTTTTTTGGGCTGGACAGTGGGCATTGGCGTGGCTGCCTTCACCATTTATCGGCGTGATCTGATGCATGGTATCCAACACATTATGCAAGTCTGGCTCATCTTGACGCCGGTCATCTATTCGGCCAAGGAGCTGGAAAACGGACTGCAATTGGTGCATTCGCTAAACCCGGCGGTGGGCATCATAGATGGTTTCCGCCGCGTTTTGGTCTTTGGTCAATCGCCCGATGTCCCGGTGCTAGTGAGCAGCATGGTCATAACTTGCGCCGCTTTGGCTGTAACTTATCCGCTATACCGCTTTCTGTCAGATTATTTCACCGATGTCGTCTAGCCCATGAGCCGAGAGCCAAATCAAACGGGCAGCGATAGTGGCTGCGCCATCGCCGTGAAGGAGGTCTGGAAGCGCTACGGCATGCCCTTGCGTCCCTACTTGCGGCGTCAACTGGATCGGCTGCGCGGACATGACGTATCCGATCGCTCGGCCTACGGTCCCTGGGCTTTGCGCGATATTTCCTTTGAGGTGAAAAAGGGCGAGTCCCTGGGCATCGTCGGCAAGAACGGCGCCGGCAAGAGCACCTTGCTCAAGCTGATTGCCGGGGTCAGCCCGGCCACTTTCGGCAGCTTGCAAGTGAATGGTCGGCTCTTTCCCATGATCGAACTGGCGGCGGGCATTCACCGCGACTTGACCGGGCGCGAGAATATCAAGCTGCTGGGCGCCATCATGGGTTTCACGCCGCGGCAGATGGAAGAGAAGATACCGTTTGTCGAAGACTTCGCCGAATTGGGCGAGTGGCTGGACAAACCCGTCTGGCAGTATTCAAGCGGCATGCAGGCGCGGCTGGGTTTCAGCGTGGCGGTCAATGTGGACGCCGATATCCTGCTGATAGACGAAGTGCTGTCGGTTGGAGACGTGAATTTCCAGAAAAAATGTCTGAACCGCATGGATGAGCTTTCCAACAGCGGTGTCACAATTATCTTTGTCACGCACAGTCCCTATGCGATCGAACGGCTCTGCGAGCGGGCTATTTATATACACGAGGGGCGGATTACCGCGGCCGGCACACCCGATGACATCCTGAATGCGTATTTCTTGAAGTCGATGGACAAGTCGACCGTTATTGCCGGCAAAGATATCTTGAGCGCCGACCTGCGTGAAGGGACGGGCGCTTTCCGCGTGACGGGGATTACCTTGCATGACGTCGTCAGCGGCGGCGAGGTCACTGGCTTTTCCACGGGCGAGTCGGTCGACGTTCGCATCGCATTGAGCGTCAAAGAGCCGGTAAAGTCTTATCACTTTTCGCTGCGAATCGTGGATCCGGCCAGCACCGTGGTCAGCTGCGTTGATGTGCCCATGTCGGCGCGTTCGGCGCTTGGTCTACAGCGTGACGGCATCCTCCAATGCCGCATTGAGAATATCAACCTGCTGCCCGGGCAATACTGGATTGACGCGGTGGCGCGGGAAGTGGGCGGGCCAATTATTGACTCGGTTTCTTACGCCTATACCTTTAACATCCATGGCAACCTTCAAGTGGTTGAGCAAATGGGTCACCGCGGCATCGTGTATCTGCCGGCGAGCTGGAAGCTGCTGGACGAGGAATAACGGGCGCTTGGCGCCGATTTTTTGGCCACAGAGGCATGGAAGTAGTTACAAGCAAGTAATGTGTATGCCGAAATCGCCGCTTTTCTACCCCATCCCCGCCCTTCCCCGAATCATCAGGGAAGGGTGACTCGCCGCTGAGAATGGAAGATCCAGCGAAATTCGCATCACTTTGTTGGTTCTACTGAGAGGGCGCGAGGATGGTTTGGCGGGCAGGAGCTGGAGTCGGCCGGCATGGAGATCTCGCGGGAGCATCTTGACTGTGCGCTAGCGCAGATTAATCCTAGTTTCAGGCTCGAGAGTGTCCGCCGCTTGAGCGGGCGCGCCTTTCAGCTGGTTGTCAGCACAACAGAAACAGTTACCACGCAGTTGGTTTTGCTCTCGCATAGCCCGTCCGATAGACTGCGCAACCCGGATATCGCTCGGGATGAGTTCTGTCTGTTGAAGACGCTGAAGCGCGCCGGCCTGCCCGTTGCGCAGCCGCTCTATCTCGCCCATGATCACGCGCCGCCCTATTTTATCGCCACGTACATTGCGGGTTCGCCGCGTTCTGCTGCTGACGACAGACCAGCCTTTTGCCGGACGCTCGCCGAGATCCTGACGGAGATCCACGCCGTCGACCCGGCTCGGTGGGAATTGTCGTTTCTGCCGCGGCAGGCGGAATACCTTGATGCCGCTGCGACGGCTGACAAGCGCATCCGCCACGCCATGCGCCGCGCCGCTCATCGAATCAGGCCCGGAGCTACGGCGCTGCTGCACGGTGACTATTGGCCCGGCAACTTGTTGTGGCAGGGCGACAAGCTGAGCGGCATCATCGACTGGGAGGACGCTATGCTGGGTGATCCGCTGGCGGACTTGGGAAAGAGCCGGCTGGAAATGCTGTGGGCGCTGGGCGAACAGGCGATGGTCGAGTACAGCGCCCACTACCTGGCCTTAAATCCACAGCTTGATGCCAGCGCCCTGCCATTTTGGGATCTCTGGGGCGCGGCGCGCTTGCCCCACTACGCCTCATTTGCTGCCGATGCCAGTAACGCAGCTGCGATGCGACGGCAGTATGACCGCTTCATACAGGCAGCATTTGACGCGCTAGCGGCTGGCGAGGAATGAGCTGACTTGGCGGCAGAAGGCGGGCGTATTTTCCAGGTGTGTATTGTGGCCGGCTGAGGGGATTAGCCGCAGTTGCGCCTTGGGCAGGCGAGCGGCCATCGCTTGGTTGATGCGCCGGAATTTGCCGTCCGCTGCGCCGACGAGCAGCAGAGTCGGCAAGCGCAGAGCCGGCAACTCCGGCCACAAGTTTGGCTGTACGCCCGCCCCCATGCCGCGCAGGCTGTTGGCCAATCCGAGCGGGCAGTTGCGCAGTCGCTGCTGTCTTTGCGATTCCAGGGTCTCGGGTGGCAGCTCAGATTGAGAGGCCCAGAGCGCCAACCCTTCCCAGTAGTCGACAAAAAGCGGTATGCCCTTGGCTTCAATCTCAGCAGCGAGCGCTTCGTCTCGGCTGCGGCGTTGGGCGCGTTCGCCTGAGTCAGCCAGGCCGGGCGAGGCGCTCTCCAGTATCAGCGAATGGAAGCGGGCGGGATAACGCAGCGCCAGGAAGAGCGCCAGCCGCCCGCCCATCGAATAGCCGAGCAGATGCGTGCGCTCTACCTCGAGCTGGTCAAGCAGGTGGATGATATCGGTGGCGACAGCATCCATGCGATAGCTGTCGGGGTTGGGCGGCTTGTCGCTGGCGCCGTGGCCCAGTATGTCGAGCATGCTGACGCGCCAGCGATCGGCGAGCTTCGCAGCGATCTGATGCCAGGTGGTGGCATCGCCGCTGAAGCCGTGCAGCAGGAGCAAGGACTCGCCGGCGCCGACGATTTCGATTTGGTAATGCTGGGCGCTCGTTGTCGTCTGGAGGCGCATGGGTTTCACCACAGAGGGCACAGAGAGGGCGAGCCAAGGCTCGCCGCTACAATGATTTCGGTTTCTTGCGTTCATTTATACTTTCTCATCCTCAAAGACTTTCCGCGCTTCCCGTCGCTGAATCTTGCCGGAGGCGGTACGCGGCAGGGCGTCCACGAAGGCGATTTGGCGCGGGACTTTGTAGCCGGCCAGCTCCTCGCGCGCGAACGACATGAGGGTGTCCGCAGAAGGCGATTGACCGGCGCGGGTTTCGATGACTGCCGCAACTCGTTGGCCCCATTCGGGATCCGGCAGGCCCAGCACAACTGATTCCGCCACGGCTGGATGTCGGCGCAGCGCGGATTCCACCTCGGCGGGATAGATGTTCTCGCCGCCGCTGACGATCAGGTCTTCGCGGCGCTGCAAGATGAAGAGGTCGCCGTCTTGGTCAAGATAACCGATGTCGCCGGTATGCAGCCAGCCAGCGCGCAGGGCCTTGGCGGTGGCGGCGGAGTCGTTGTAATAGCCGCGCATGACGCTACCGCCTTTTACCAGCACTTCGCCCGGAATATCGGGCGCGGCGAGCTCGCCCTGCTCGTCGATGATGCGCACTTGAGTCTGCTTTAGGGGTTTGCCGACTGTGCCCGGTTTGCGGTAGACGAGCTGGGGCAGGGCGGTGGCGACTTGCGAGGCTGTTTCCGTGAGGCCGTAGCTGGTGGCGATCGGTATGTCTTCCGCGATGCAGCGCTGCAATAGATCGGGAGATGGCGCTTCGCCGCCGAGCAGAATCAGACGCAGGCGGTGCTGCCAGGGTCCTGTCCTGGCTTCCAGCAGGCGCTGCAGCATGGTCGGCACGAGCGAGACCAGGGTGACGGGATGGTCGCTGAGCTTCTGGTTCACCGCTTGAAGATCAAAGGGCGCTGCCGGCATCAGGTCGATGGCTGTGCCGTAGATCAGCGAGCGCAGGATGATGCTTAATCCGCCCAGGTGGTAGAGCGGCAAGACGCAGAGCCAGCGGTCGTCTTGCTTGGAGTCGAGCTTAAGCGCTGAGGCTTGGGCGCTGTGGTAAATGTTGCCGTAAGTTAAGACGGCTGCTTTGGGTCGTCCGCTTGTGCCAGAGCTGTGGACGATGGCGAAGTCGTCGGCCAGATCCATAGAGCCGTATTCGTTGTACTCGGAGGGCGGTTCGTTAAAGCTCTGCTGCCGCATTTCAAGCACATCGACGCCCAAGCCATCCGCCTGCGCAATTGTCGACGGGTCGCATAAGACCAGCCGGCAATCGGCGTTGTCAACCTGCCACTTGAGCTCTGGCTTGGTCAAGCGCGTATTCAAGGGTACCGCTACCAGTCCCATGCGCATGAGCGCCAAGAGTGAGGCGACGTTTGGGAGCCCGTTTGCCATGAGGATGCCGACCTTGTCGCCGGGCCTGAGCGGCTTGAAGCGCTTGATCACCCCGCATCCGCTCGACGCCAATCGGTTCATACCGGCAAAAGTGATGCCCTGCTCTCCCAGTATGAGAAAGGTCTTGCCGGGCTCTGGACTAACGTGCCGATTCATATCGCGCATGGCGCCTTTGCTCTGCTTGCGGTTACGACTCACGCCCGGCGCGGGAATTTGCTGAAGTCGGGTTTGCGTCCTTCGAGGAAGGCGTTTTTGCCTTCGCTGCCTTCTTCGGTCATGTAGAAGAGCATGGTGGCGTCGCCGGCCAGGACTTGTACGCCGGTTTGCCCGTCGAGTTCGGCGTTTAAGCCCGCTTTCAAGAAGCGCAGGGCGATGGGGCTCTTGCTCAGAATTTCGCGCGACCAATTTAATGCCTCGCGCTCCAGTTCGGCCAGGGGCACGACGGTATTCACCATGCCCATCTCCTCGGCTTGCGCGGCGCTGTATTGGCGGCAGAGGAACCAGATTTCGCGCGCTTTCTTCTGGCCGATGTGGGCCGCCAGGAAGGATGAGCCGAAGCCGGCGTCAAAGCTGCCGACGATGGGACCCGTCTGCCCATAGATGGCGTTGTCACTGGAGATGGTCAAATCGCAGCAGACGTGCAGCACGTGCCCGCCGCCGATGGCATAACCGGGCACCACCGCGATCACCGGCTTGGGGATATTGCGGATATAACGCTGCAATTGCAGGACGTTGAGGCGCGGTACGCCATCATCGCCGACATAGCCGGAGTGGCCGCGCACCTTCTGATCGCCGCCGGCGCAGAAGGACCAGATGCCGTCTTTGGCGCTGGGCCCATTGGCGGTGATCCAGAGCACGCCGACCTCGCCGTCATGCCAGGCGTTTAAGACGGCTTCGGTCATCTCGTCGATGGTTTTGGGGCGAAAGGCGTTGCGGATATCGGGCCGGTCGAAAGCGATGCGGGCGATGCCTTCGGCTTTGTGATAGGTGATGTCGTCGTAGGCTTTGACCTGCTGCCAATCGACCAGGCGCATGAGGTCCTGGGTCTTGATCTGCGCTTGCTGCTCGCGTGTTGTTGTCATGTAGAGTCTCCTTTTGTTATTTCACCACAAAGGGCACAAAGATAGTTGGTACAGGTCTCTGTGCCCGTCGCGCCTCTGTGGTGGATTTAGCTTTGCACATTCGGCAAACGTATCCATCATATTAGACATTCTCAAGATTGCTTATGGCTTGTTTGACTCTGGCCATGATATCGGCGCGGCGTCGAAGATCGGCGATGGCGTCGGTGCGGACTTCGATCAGTGTCGAACTTTGCCCGCGAACCGAGCGGCGAAAAGCGTCGCGAAATGAGTCGCGGTCGTCCGCGCGGATGTAATCGAGCCCGTAGAGCGCCGCCGCGTGGGCGAAGTCGAGACCGTGCGGCGTGATGAAATAATCGCTGAAATGCGGCTCGAACTGGCTGACAGGCAAGCGGTGGAAGATGCCGCCGCCGGCATTATTGAGCAGCACAATCGTCACGGGTACGCCGCAGCGTTGGACGGCTAGCAAGCCGTTGAGGTCATGATAGAGCGTGATATCGCCGAGGACCGCCACCAGCGGTACCCCTTTGCGCGCCGCGCCGATGCCCAGCGCCGTCGAGACGTTGCCGTCGATGCCGGATGCGCCGCGATTGGCCCAGGCGAATGTCGGCACGTCTGTCGCGAAGCCGAATTGGTCGAGATGGCGGACGGGCAGGCTGTTGCCTGCGAAGAGGCCGGCATTGGGCGGGATGAGCTCGGCAATGTCGCGCAAGACGGCGCCGTCGAAGTAGGGGCCGGACGCGGTTTCACTGCCGATGATTTTTACTGCCGCTGCATCCGCGCGCAGCAGCCGGTCGCGCCAGGCGGTCGATTCGGCAAGCTGGGCGTTTCCCCAGTCAGCAGCGGAGACGGCGGCCGGAGGGATAGTCAGAAGGTGAGTGATGCTGTGCGTGTCGTCAGCCCATTCGCCGGCGCGACTGATATAGATGTGGTTAGCCAGCTGCGCCTCGGCGAGGAGATTTTGCATCGCTTTGCAGAGCGGGGGCGCGCCGAAGCGAATGACGACTTCAACTTGTGAGAGATCGACCGCTGGCGCTGTCATGAAGCTCTCGTAGGTGTTGACAGTAGCGGCTGAGCGCATATTCGAGGTGAATTCCGCCAGGATAGGGAATCCGGTGATGTCCGACAGTCGCAGCGCCCAGGGCAGCATGTTCTCCCGCTCTGCTTCGCTGCGGCAGGCGCCGTGCCCGCAGTAGATCAGGCCGCGGCGGCTCAGCAGGTCATCGCTTAGCAGCGCTGCCAGCTCGGCTGTGGCAGTCGCTTGCAGCGTACTGAATCGGGTCACCGGGCTACGATCGATGTCCATTATGTCGTCAGCGGCCGGTTCAAATGGCTTGCGGAAGGGAAAGTTGATATGCACGACGCCACCCCGATTTCGCGCGGTGGCTACAGCGCGGGCGGCGAGCGTCCGCAGGTGGCGCAACGCGACCGGCGGCGGATCGGCCTGGGGCAGTGGCGCGTCGATGAAAGCGTCGGCGTAGTCGCCATAGAGCTTGACCTGGTCGATGGTCTGGTTGGCGCCGCTGCCGCGCAGTTCGTGCGGGCGGTCGGCCGTGAGCACGATAAGGGGAAGGCGAGACTGCTTGGCTTCGACGATGGCGGGGAAGAAGTTGGCCGCCGCCGAGCCGGAGGTGCAGACGACTGCGGCCGGTTCGCCGCTGCCGATCGCCAGCCCCAGCGCGAAGAAGGCCGCGCTGCGTTCATCCAGGTGGGAGGTGATTTCGATTTCCTGGCGATGCCGCGCCAGCGCCAGCACCAGCGGTGTATGCCGCGATCCGGGCGCCAGGCAGACGCGCTTCAAGCCCGCTGCTACCAATGCGTCTATGAAGGCATTGGCGTAGACTGTGTTTGGGTTGGGCATGCCAGTCTCATTTTCTTAATCACAAAGGCACAAAGGTCACAAAGAAAAGCTAAAGAAGAACTCGTTTGATGCCCTTGGTTAGGGTGGCTTCGTTGAAATTGAGCAGCAAGCCGGCGCTGAGACCGGTCAGCTTTAGATAGGTGAGCAACTGTGCCGTGTGAACGTCTTCCAGCTTGTCTACTGACTTGATCTCAACGATTGCCCGATTCTCGACGATCAGGTCGGCGATATAGTAGCCAACGTCCAGCCCCTTGTAGTTGATGCTGATTCGTTGCTGCTGCTCATAATTGATACCGCGTAGCTTAAACTCGGCACAGAGCGCAGTTTCATATACCTTTTCGAGCAATCCAGGTCCCAATTGCGTATGGACCTCTATTGCCGCGCCAATGATTCGATATGATAAACGTTCCTGTTTCTCGTCGTTCATTGCCTCTACGTTCTCCTTTTATCTTTTCAAATTCCTTTGTGTCTTTGTGCCTTTGTGATAATCGTTGCAGCTATTGCGCGGTGCGCGTCGAGCATCGGCTGGAATTTGAGCTCGGTTTCTTCCCATTCGGGCATGGGTTGGCTATCGGCGACGATGCCGGCGCCGGCGTAGACCCAGGCTCGCGATTCTTGCGCGACGGCGGAGCGGATGGCGACGGCGAACTCGCCTTCCAATTGCGAGTCAATCCAGCCGACTGGCGCGCCGTACCAGCCGCGCGGGATGGGCTCCAGTTTGCGGATGAGCCGCAGCGCGTCCGGCCGGGGATCACCGCCCAGCGCCGGCGTGGGATGCAGCGCCTCGACCAGCGGCAAGACACCGGTTGCGCGCTTCAGCCGGCCCGAAAGCGGCGTCTGCAGATGCTGGATATTGCTCAGCTTGAGCAATTCAGTGGGCGCGATCTCCAGCGACTGGGCCAGGGGCGCCAGGCGGTCGCGCATCTTGTCGACGACTATTTGCTGTTCGTAGCGGTCTTTCTGGCTGTTCAGCAGCCGCTGACTCAGCCGGCGGTCTTCAGTCGATGTTGCGCTGCGTCCGATGCTGCCAGCCAAGGCCATGGTCGAGAATCGTACCCCCTGCACATTGGCGAGCAATTCGGGCGAGGCGCCGTAGAAGGCGAAACGCGGGCGCGGCTCAAAGAGGAAGCGGTAGCACTCGGCATAATGCGTAGCCAGATGCTGCAGGACAGGCAGGAGTTGAACGGGCTCGGCGAAGCGCAATTCGGCCGCGCGCGCCAGGACGACTTTGTTCAGCTCGCCGGCGCGGATGCGGTCGGTGGCCGCCTCGATCATGCGTTGCCAGATCCTGTAACTCATGGGATAGTCGATGCCGCGTAATTCGCTCTGTCGTTTGGCCGGGGCGCTGGCGTCGGCGGCCCGTAGCTGGATTATCTTCTGGCGCAGCGCCGCTAGCAGATCGGGGATGAGGGCGGCGGCTGACTCTTCGGGGGGAATCTGCGTATTGATGGTCAGCCACATCTGGCCGCTTCTGCTGACCAGCTGATAATGCGGCAGCACAAAGAAAGCCGGCGCGTAGATCGACCAGGTGTTGTCTGGCGTGAAATCGCCGCGGAAGGCGAAGCCGCCAAATAAGCGCGGGCCGGATAGCGGGTTGGCGGCGCCTGCCAAATGGGAGTCGGCGAATAGCTCGCGGGCGCTGGCGGCGATTTTCTGGTAGCGCTCATCGCCCCATGACGTCAGCTCAACCGCGGCGCCCATACCGGCGAATGCCAGCAATCCGCCGGGGCTTTCCCAGTAGAATCGTTCCTGGCCCTCAGCCGCCGCCAGAAATCCTGTCAAGCTCAGCCCGTTGCAGGGCAGGCTGCAACTTATCAAACGGCCATAGCGCTGGCTGAGCGGCGCATCGCGGTAGCCAAGCGCAATCGAATTGACGCGGTCGGTGTAGGAATATTGCATACTACTTCTTTTTCACCACAAAGAGCACAAAGAGCACAAAGACATATTTACATGACAATTCTCTTGATACCATCGGTCAGTACTTTTTCATTGAAGTTAATCAACAAGCCAGCCTTGAGCTTCGATATTTTCAGGTAGGTCATCAACTGTGCTTGATGAATTGGCGCTAGCGATTTCACCGACTTCACTTCGATAATCGCGCGATTTTCGACAATTAGGTCGGCTCTGAGCTGGCCAATGTCTTGACCCTTGTAATTGACGCGAATCGGTTGCTGTCGTTCAAACAGGATGCCCCGCTCTTCCAATTCCACTGCCAAGGCAGCTTCGTACACCTCTTCCAGCAATCCAGGTCCCAAGATACGATGCACTTCAATCGCTGCGCCAATGATCCGATAGGAGAGTCGTTTGGGTTGATCGCTATTTGTCATTTTCGCTACGCCTTGTTTGCTATCCATTTTTCTTTGTGTGCTTTGTGTCTTTGTGGTGAAAATAATCAATCAACTGTCAGGCTCGTTGAGCGTCTGATAGTCAACGCTCTTGAGCAGCAGCGGCAGCAGCGCGTCCATGATTTCGTCTTTGCTGGGCTCGCCGGTATAGACCCACTGGATCACCACGTTATAGATGGCGCCCATCCAGGCATGCGAGGCGATATAGGTATTCACCGGGGCGATAGAGCCGTCGGCCACGGCTTCGTCGAGGTAGGTCTTGATCAGCAGGGCGAAGCGGTCGTTGACCTCCATGCGTTTGCGCTCGAATACGGTGCCCAGGCCGACCGCCTGCACCAGCAGCAGCTTGGCCGGCCGCCGGTACTTGCCGAAGGTCTCCAGCACTGCTTCCAGCGCAGCCCGGACGCGGCGAATGCCCTGTGTTTCGCCGGCGATAGCTTCTTGGGCTCGGCGTTCGATGAGGTCGGCGAATTGGTCAACCAGGGCGATGAAGAGCTTCTCTTTATTGGGGAAGTGGAAGTATATCGAGCCTTTGCTAATGCTCGCTTCGCTGACGATTTCGTCCAGCTTGGTATCGTGGAAGCCTTTGGCGCTGAAGATATTCATGGCGGCATCAAGAATGCGTTCGCGGGTGGGGCGGGGGTCAACGCGGGTCTCGTCCATGGCATACTCACAGTACTGACCAGTCAGTACTGTGAGTATAGCACAGCAACACTTGTCGCCGCAACGTCAGAGCGAGCCCGCTTGGTAGAAGCCTGTGAATCCCTGCCTGCTTATGAGGATGCGCCGCGTCTAGTCGGCAGCCAGCCCGTCAGCCCAGCCCCCGGCAACGACGCCGGCGGCCACGGCCAGTGCAGCGGCGCTGTCAAAGAATGATTTGACGATGGTAGCGATAAAGTCGTCGCCTTCTACCGGCGTGACGTCCACCGCGCCCTGGATGGCGGACAGAATCAGAGCGGTGATGATTCCGACGACGATCGCCCCGGCCAATGGACCGGCGATCTTGGCGGCCATGATGTTTTCCTCCGGCGCATTAGCCTTGATCTGGCTGATTATGCGCCGGCCGATGCTCAAGCCTGAGCTGAAGACGGTGCCCATCACCAAACCGAAGAGAAAACCCCTGCCGGTCAGCAAAGCCAACAGGACACAGACGATAATGCCGACAATGGTGACCAGCCCATGTCTGTTCTTCTTCAGATCGTGAATACTCTTACTATCTTGTTCATGCATTGTTAGCTCCTTGGGAACGGATAACGATTCTAAGTGCAATAGTAGTTTCTCCTATGATTGTAGTTTGATATGACCAACTACGCTACAATTATCGCGAAACAGGAATCCGAAGACAGAAACGGCGCTCCGATATGGATAAATTCATGGCGATGGCAATTGAAGAAGCGAGCGCCACCAAAGCCGAGGGTGGCAGTCCATTCGGGGCTGTGCTGGTTCGCGGAGGAGAGGTCATCGGCCGTGGGCGCAACCTGATGATCCAGAACAATGACCCGCTCAGTCACGGCGAGATGGAAGCTATCAAAGCGGCCGGCTTGCAGGAGAGTTACGCCGATACGGTACTCTACACGACGGCCTTCCCCTGCTTGATGTGCGCCGGCGCCATCGTGCGCTACCAGATTCCCAAAGTCATCATCGGCGCCAGTTGGGAGCATAATGCGCCCTCACGCGAGTTTATGCAGCTGCACGGCATCGAATTGGTCGAGCAGGGGCTGCCGGAGTGTTTTGCGCTGGTCGAATAGTCGCGGGCGCTTCACAGGCTGAGTTTCTGGGTAGGATCGGCGATGCCCACGCGCCGCAACAGCCAGTCGATTTCGTCCAGTGTGCCGGCGTCAATGGGGTTGAAGGGTTGGCGGGGACTGGGATCAGCGATGGCGCCGCGGCGATGCAGGAAGGCTTTGCGTATCGTCAGATTGATTTGCGGTTGATTCTCGTAGCGGATCAGCGGCAGATAGCGGTCGAAAATGGCTTCCGCCTGGCTCATGCGTCCGGCTTTGAAGGCTTCGTAGACGGCCACCAGGATCTCGGTGAAGGCGAAGCCGGTCATGGTGCCGGATGCGCCGCGCCCCAACTCTTCCAGCAGGAACATGCCGCCCAGGCCGCCGAAGATCTCGAATTTGTCGGTGGCGGACCGGATGGCGTCGATCTTCTGCATCAGCGGCGGGTCTTCAAGTTTGAGGTAGCGGGCGTTGGGAATGGCTTCGGCGATCTGCGCCAGCAGGGCCGGCGACATGATGACATCGTTGACCGGCGGGAAGTCTTGCACCACGATGGCGCCGCTGATGGCCTCGGCGATTTGACTGTAAAGCGCCAGAATGGTCGGGTCGGATTTGTCTTCCATGGGCGGCGGCGCGATCATCACGCCGTCGGCGCCGGCAGCGAAGGCGGCTTCGCTAAGCGCGATGCAGGTCGCTAGCTGGCTGTGGCTGGCGCCGACAACGATGGGAATGGCGCCGTTGACCGTTTCGACGACGGTGTCCAGGATGGCTTGGCGCTCGGCTACGCTGAGCTTGGCCGCTTCGCCCATGACACCGAGGATGGTCAAGCCCTGGGCGCCCAAATCCATCTGGAAGCGGACGAGGCGCCGCAAGCTCTCGTAATCGACCGCGTAGTCGGCGCTGAAGGGCGTGGCGAGAATGTTAAAGATGCCGCTGATTCGACTCATTTATTTCGCTCCTAGCATATCTTTGCCCGCGATGTAGACCTGTTCGACGCGCTCCAGCGCGCTCAATTCGGCCAGCGGGTCACCGTCGATGACGATGATATCGGCTGCTTTGCCAGATTCAAGGCTGCCCAGCGCGTCGTCCAGATTGCTGACGCCGGCGGCCACGCTGGTCGCGCTGCGCAGCGCATCGTAGTTGTCGCGCTTGATACCCAGCTCGACCATGAATTTCAGCTCGGGCGCGACCACGTCATGCCCGACCACGGGGCTGCCGGCGTCGGTGCCGAAGGCGATGGTGACGCCCGCCTTGGCCGCGCGGACGAGCCCGTCGAAGCGCTCGCGGCTGGCCACGGCCTGCTGACGCTCGGCGATTTTCCATTCGGGAATATCGTATTGCCGCGCCAGCTCCGGCTGCGCTTGCATGACCAGCGGGGCGAAGGTGGTGACGATGGGTATGCCCCTGTCGAGCAGCAGTTGAATGGTCTCGTCGCTCATTGAGCCGCCGTGCTCAATGACATCGACGCCGAACTCGGCCACGCGCCTGATGACCGCGTCGAAAGTAGCGTGCGCGGTGATGGTCAAGCCGTTGCGATGGACCTCGTCAATGACGGCGCGCAGTTCGTCATCGGTGAATTCGATGGTGTCGTGGCTGGCCATGATCTTGATCAGGTCCGCTCCGTATTTGACTTGATCGCGCACGGCCCGCCGCATCTCGTCCGGCCCGCTGGCCTCGCGGCAGCACCAATAGGTATGCCCGCCGGTCTGCACGATGGCTTCGCCGGTGATGAGCAAGCGGGGACCGGGGAAGATGCCTTGCTCAAGCGCCTGCTTGGCGAAGATATTGCTCTGGTTCATGCCCAGGTCGCGCACCAGGGTGACGCCGGCGCGCAGGCTCTTGATCATGTTGCCGGCGCATTTGTAGGCGCTGATGGCGGGCGAGTCGTCCAGCGATTGCCGCGCCAGGTCGTGCACGCCGTCCCAAGCCAGATGGGCGTGAGAATTCATCAGGCCGGGCAAAATCGTCTTGCTGCTGCAGTCGATGCGCTGGACGGAACTACTGTCCAGCTCGCTCACACGTCCCACTGCTTTGATGCGGCCGTCGGCGATTTCGACGAAGCCGTCCTCGATGATTTCGTCGCCGCGACAGGTGAGGACGGTTCCGCCGGCCAGGATGCGCGGCGGCGCGGGGATGTCGAACATGGGTTTGATGATTTTCTCGAAACGCCAGGCGGGTGCTTCGGGCATTGGGTTTTCCTTTCAGCGTTACAGGGCGCCATCCAGAGGTTCGCCAGGCAGCGTCACCGCGCGCTCTTGACGCCCGGCTTTCTGTGCGGAGGCGCTGATATTCACGCTGGTACCCGGCTTCGCGCGCAGCAGCCACTCGACTCTAGCGCTGGTGGCGCTCCACTGTCGCATCCAGGGCGACCAAGTCGCGTCGCGCTCGTCGCGCCCGGCCAGATGACCGATGGATTGCCGCGCTTTGCCCATCTCGATTGATGCGCCCTCGGCGGATAGCTCGACTTCGACCGGACCGGCCGTCTCGTGCTCGAGGGCGCGCTGCGTCAAGTGCGTCGGCAGGAAGCCGTCATTGGCGACGGTCAGGCTCAGCTTGTAGAGGCCGTCCGCCAGCTTTTCCACAGCCGCATCGCCGATACGCAGCAGTGGCGCGGTCATGGCGTGTTTGAGCGTGAAGAGACAGTTCTGGTGGATGGTATCGAGCAGGAATGATTTGGCTTTTGTTGTCTTCGCCAGCGAGGCCGGCGGCGGATTGCGGAAGGTATACATATGCGTCCAGCCGCCGATTTCCAACGTGCCCAGCTGCGGATGCTCGAATTCGCGCCAGTCGACAAAACCGGCGCCGCCCAGGTGTTCGTCGTTGTATTGCAGCAGCTTGATCTCGTCTTCGGTCGAGCGGGCGCGCACCTGATATTTGGCGGGAAACTCGATGCCTGCCGCCAGTTCGGGATTCCACAATTCGGTCGAGAAGGTGATGATGCCAAGTTCGTCATAAGTCCATTGCATCAGCGAGCCGACGCGCGGCTGATCGGGATCGGTGGTGAATTCTTCGTAGACGGAGATGACCGGATAACTGGTCAGCGCTGTGCCCATGGCGCCGATGCGATTGTAGAGGGCCAGGTCGAAGCGGGGCAGGCTGCTATCGGCTTCCACAAGCGACGGGCGCAGGTGCAAGCCGCCGTGTGTATGGTAACACTGCATGCCGCTGATATTGGGATGCGCCAGAATGAAATCGGCCACGGCTTTGGCTTCGGGCTCGGATAGCGGTGTATCGCCCGCGCCGTATTGGCGGAATTCGGGGCGCCAGCCAGCGGGAAAGTTGCGGTTGAGATTGCCATCGCGCGGCTTTTCGATCTCGATGTGAGCGCCGTCCCATTCGCCGCGGATCTCGCCTTCGCGATAGAGTCGATAGTAGGGTCCCTGATCCACCTCGCCCGGCTCGCGCTGGATCATCAATCGCGGGTCGTCCGGGGAGACGCGCCATTCGCCGGCCGGGTCTTGCAGGCGCATCTGCACGATCAAGCCGTCGCCATCGATATCGTGCTGGCACAAGCCTTTTGTCTGTTCTTCGCCGGGCAGGCAGCGGCCGTTGCCGCACCAATGATGCGCCGTTTTCAGGCTGATTTCAGCGCCATCGGGGTTGATGCGCGGGATGATGTAGAAAGCGAGATTGTCCAGCAGCCAAGTCACATCGGCATCGTCGCCGTATTGTGTCAGCAGATGCCAGATGGTGTAGACGGCGGTTTGGGTGGTGGCGACTTCTTCGGCGTGGATGCCGCCGTCGATGTAGAAAGCGGGTTTGCTGTCGTGGGGGCCGGTCGCGGCGTTGGTGATGGTCATGCAATAGATGTCGCGCTGGCGCCAGCTGCGGCCGATAACGTCCAGGGCGGCAAAGTCGGGGTATGTCTCCGCCAGTCCTGTCAAATGTCGGCCGAGCGTTTCATAGTCGAAATACTCGCCGAAGTCGATGTCATAGGTCACGTTAGAAATCCTGGCTGACGCGGGCTGGATCAGGACGCAGGAACTGGCCATCGCCTGGCGCGCCGACGATTTGTCCATCGACGTAGACTGTCTTGCCGTTGACGATGGTGCGCTCGACCGCGCCTTGGAAGGTCATGCCGGCGTAGAGCTTGTCGCAGTCGCGCGCTTGGCTGAAGAGCCGGTCGGGGCTGATGGTCGTCTCAGTATCGGGGTTGTAGATGACCAGATCAGCCGCCGCGCCGATGCCGATGTGGCCGCGCTCGGGATAGACGCCGAAGCGTTTGGCGCCGTTGGTGGCCACCAGGTCAACCGCTTTTGATACGCTGATGCGCCCGCTGAGCGCCTCGTGCATCACGCCCAGCAGCAGTTCTTCCACGCCCGGCGCGCCCGGCGGCGTGGCCCAGATGTCTTCGTGCGCCCGCTCTTTTTCCTCCACCGTGAATGGCGAGTGATCGGTGGTGATCGCCATCAGCGTGCCGTCGCGCAAGCCCTCCCAGAGCGCCGCCTGATCTGCCTCGGTGCGCAGCGGTGGATTGATCTTGGCGTAGGGCCCGACCCGCTCCAGATCGGCTTCGGTGAAGAGCAGGTAATGCGGGCAAGTCTCGGCGCTGGCTTTGGAACCGGTCGCTTTGAAGCGGCGGATGACGTCAAGCGCTTCTTCGCAGCTGACATGGGCGATATGCAAATTGGCGCCGATGCTTTCGTTGAGGGTCAGCAGCGTGGCGATGGCTTGGGCTTCGACATGGGGCGGGCGGGATTCGCCATGCGCCGGCACATCGTTGCGGCCGGCTGCGATTAGCTGGGCGGTATGCCATTCCAGCAGTTGGTTGTTCTCGGCATGTACCGCGCAGACCAGGCCCGTCTCCGCCACCAGCCGCAGCGCTTGATACTGCTCCGGCGTCTCGGGCAAGCAAAGCCCTTCGAATTCGTCATCGCGGCCTTTGGGCGCCGCGGTCATGAAAATCTTGAAGGCGATGGCGCCTTCGTCCACCATGTCGGCGATTACGGCGCGATCGAGCAAGCCGGGCGCGCCGTACAAGCCGAAATTGACATAGGCATCGCGCTCGGCCAGTTCTTTTCTCATGCGGAAGATCTCGCCGGTGGCGCAACAGGGCTTGGAGATGGGCATCTCGAATACGGTGGTGACACCGCCGGCAGCGGCAGCGCGGGTCTCGGTGGCGAAGTCGCCGCGTTGGGGATAGGCCGGCGCGCGACAGTGGAAGTGGATGTCGATGGCGCCGGGCAGCAGCAGCTTGCCGGCCGCGTCGATCGTCTCGGCGGCGTTGATGCCGGTCGAGTCGGCGGTCAGCGCGGCGATTTTGCCGGCGCGGATGCCGACATCGAGGGCGATTATTCCGGTCTCCAGGGCAACCTGGGCCTTGGTGATCAGGGTGTCTACATGCACATTGAGATCCTTGTCTGTGTTTGCGTTTTGGTGGGCGCGCCAAAGCTCGCCCCTACGATTTTGCGCTTTTGCGGGCGACCCAATTGGCTCGCCCCTGCGGTGTTTTGCGTCTACGGCGCTAATTCGCGTAGAGCGTCCGTCGGACGAAGTCGCGCAGGATGTCGGTGGTCAGGGCGTAGTCTTCCAGGCGCACATGCTCGTCGGCGGCGTGGGCGACTTCGTAGCTGCCGGGGCCGAAGATGATCATATCGCCGCGGGCCAGGTCCATCAGGTGCTTGGCGTCGCTGCCGGGCAAATAGCCGACCGGTCCCGGATCATCGTCCAGGCGCCGGCGCACACAATCCATGAAGCAGCGCGCGTGGTCGGTATTCAGCGGCGAATCGAACCAGCGCGAATACACGAAATCGCCGATGCTGGCTGTTGCTGGCTCCAGATGCAGCGATTCGACCACGGCGCGTAATTCGCCGACCACTTCTTCCGGCTTCTCGCCCGGGATCATGCGCCGGTCGAGCTGGATGGCGCAGGCATCGGGCACGGCGTTGGCGGTGCTGCCGCCGGCGATCAGGCCGATATTGCAGGTCGGTACGCCAACGACGGGGTGAATCAGGCGCGACAGGTCCTGGTGATAGCGCTCCAGCGCGGCGATGATTTTGGACATGGCCACGATGGCGTTGACGCCGCGGTCGGGGTTGGTGGCGTGGACGGATTTGCCGGTGGTGCGGACGGTGGCGCGCAGCACGCCTTTATGCGCCGTCGCCACTTTGTTGCCGGTCTGCTCGCCAACGACGATAAAGTCGCAGACGGGCAGGTGACCGTCGTCAGCCAGCCACTTGGTGCCCAGCTGGCCGCCGACTTCTTCTTCGGCCGCCGCCACCAGTATCAGCGTGCCGTTTAATCCTTTCCGCTCTTCCTGCCGAGCCGCATCCTGCATCACCTGCATCATCGAGGCCAGCACCGCTTTATCGTCTATGCTGCCTTTACCGTAGAGCGCGCCATTACGGACCTCGCCGGCATAGGGATCGACGCCCCATTTTTGGGCTTCGGTGGCGCCGATGGGCACGGTGTCAATGTGGGCGTGCAGCATAATACGCGGCTCGCCCATGCCCAGGGTCGCGATGGTGTTGCGCGCTTTTGACTTTTGCGGCGGGGCCGGCTGCCGCACTTCACAGCCGATGGCGCGCATCTGCTCGGCGACGAAGTCCGCTACCGCGATGGTATCGCCCGGCGGATTAGGCGAGGGGATGCGCACCAGGCCTTGCAAGAGTTCGACTGCGTCCATTTAAATGCCTTTTACGGATTTGTATTCTTCCAATTCTTCCGGCGTATACACCTGCATCAGCTCCAGCTCGACGCCGCCAGCTTCTTGCTCGAGAAAGGCGACCCAGCCTTCGGGGTGCACGTGGCTGCCTTTGACCTTGCAAGCGGCACATTCCTTGAGCGTCGCGCCTTTGGCTTGGGCATCGGCGAGCGCCTGGTCGATATTGGGCACGGCGTAGCAGATATGATGCAGGCCTTCGTAGCCGCGCTCTTTGATCCAGGCGTCGTAGCGGCCGCCGGCATCCATTGACTGGCAGAGCTGATATTCGACATCGCCGACATTGAAGATGGCCACCACATTGCGCGACTTGTCATATTCATGCACTTCAGCATCGTGCCCAACGCCGATGAACTCCTGATAATGCTGCAGGGCGCCGCGCGCGTCGCTGACCGCGAAGGCCATGTGTTTGATATATCTTTCGTGCATTTTTGTCTCCTGTATTTTGTGTGTCGTATTCTTATTGGGCGATTCACAGAATCGCCCCTACATCGTCCTAGGCAGCGAGCGACTCACACAGTCGCCCCTACGACGCGCTATTATAGGCGGTGACGGCGGCATAATGCAGGTTAGGCTTGGGGAAAGCGTTCCCAATGCGTCAGGTCGCGCCAGTTGATTTTCTTCCAGGCTTTCATGCCGCGTCTGGTTGATTCCGCCTTGTGGCCGATGCAGATGAACATCTCGGGCGAGTAGCTCGCCGGCAGGTTCAGTATGACGCGAATGGCTTCTTTGCTGTAGGAGGTGACCGGTCCCGATGCCAAGCCGATGCCATGCGCCGCCAGCATGATGGTTTGCGCGGCGGTGCCGACATCAATCAGCAGGGCGCGGTCGCTGGGCGGCAGACTGTGCTCGATCATCACTTCTTCGTTCAGGCAGAGCAGGACCAGCACCGGCGCATTCTGAAACATGCCCGGCGAGACCAAACGGATCAGCCGGCGCGTCTCCGCGTCTTCGATGACGATGTAGCGGATCGGTCGCAGGTTGCCGCCGCTAGGCGCCCAACGCGCCGCTTCCAAAATAGTCTCGACTTGCTGGCGGGTGACGGGCTGGTCGGACATTTCCCGCACGACGCGGCGCGTTCGGATATTGCTCAGCACAGCGTCACTCATGAGGCGTCTTCCTCCAGCGTACTATGCCGCAGCAGACATTCGGCGACTTCGCGGCAGAGCCCGTCCAGGCCGGCGGCGTAGTCGTCCACATCGGACATGCGCATGTGCAGCTCGGGGATGCGCTCGACATTACCTTGCAAAAATTCGCGCGATTTGTCCGAAGCCCGCTCCAGGATCATGCCGCTGAGGCGCTCGATGGCGGTCAGCAGGCGCAGCGGACCGTAATGAGCCGGCTCGTCCAGCTGTATGCGCGCCGAGGTGATCAGCAGCGCCAGCAGCTCGACGGCTTCGCCTTCCTTGAGTACCCAATTTTCGCTCATACGATGTCCTCTCGAACGCTCCGCTTGCGACCCGCCACGCTCGTATTGCGCTTCCTTGACAGTCACCGTCGCCTCGAGTATCATGCGCCGGAATGCCAAGATTGTCTACAATCTACAAGCCACAGGATTATATGAAGGGCCGCTGCCGCTGTCAAGTCGCCACAAGCTCTCGCCTGTGCTGGAAACCCGCGCTATGAAGCCGAATCTGCCGCAGATCAAGAATATGTCCATCCGCGAGCAGTCGCTGGATACGCTGCGCGAGGCGATTCTATCCGGCGAGCTGAAGCCGGGCCAGGCGCTGACGGAGATGGACTTGTCGTGGCAGCTGGGTGTCAGCCGCGCCCCCATACGCGAAGCGCTGCGCATTCTGAATTCCGAGGGCTTGGTCGAGACGATTCCCTATCATGGCACGAAAGTCAGCCGCTTGACCAAAGATGATATTGAAGAAATCTATGGCATGCGCATTCTGCTCGAATCTTACGCTATGGAGCGGGTGATGGCGGCGGACGAGCCAAACCGATATCAGCAGCTGCGCGACATGGTGGGCGAAATGGTCAGCGCCGGCGACCGAGGCGATCTCAGCGCGGTCAATGCGCTCGATCGTGACTTCCACGACGCGCTGATCGACATGAGCGGGCATCATTTGCTGGCGGCGATGTGGCAGACAGCGGCGATGAAGGTGCGGCAGGTGATGGCGCTGGTGAACCGCCGTAATACCGATCTGACGCGGATCGCGCATAATCATCTGCCCCTGCTGGATGCGATGGAAGCGGGCGATCTGCCGCCGGCGCGGGATATCTTGCGCGCGCATATCGCCACAGCCGGGGACCTCATCGCGGAAGACTGGGTGGAGCCGCGATGAAGCGCGTCATCGTGACCGGCGCCAACGGCTTCGTCGGCTGCAATATCGTAAGCGCGCTGTTGAATGCCGGTTATGTCGTTTCGGCTGTCGACCTTGATTTTGACAACCCGGCCTACGGGCATCTACTTGGTGAGAATCTACGGCAAATCACGGCAGATTGTGTGAACTTGCCGCCGCTGAACGCCGATGCCTTGATACATGCCGCTGCCGTGACGGCCACGCCCGAAGCGCGCGGCGAAAGCCCGGAAGACAATTTACGCGCCAATATCGAGCCGCTGCTGGCGGTCAGCGAGTATGTCGAGCGGCAGGGGATACGGCGGGCAATCTTCATCAGCTCGACCGCTGTCTTTCGGGGGGCGCCAGCAGCAGAGTGCAACGAGGCCAGTCCGCCGCGGCCCCTGGGCGCATACAGCGTGGCCAAGGCTGTAGTGGAGCACACCATGGCGACCCTTCGGACGGTATACCGCCGTGATGTGCTGGCCGCGCGGCTCAGCGGAATATACGGTCCCTACGAATACGCCCGCTCGACCCGACCTCGATTGAGCGCGCTCGCAACCATGCTGCGAGAGGCGCTGACGCAGGGTGCGATCACTGTAACGCGGCCAAATGAAAGGCGCCGCTGGACCTATGCGCCTGATATCGGCCGCGCCTTGATTGCGCTGCTCGAAACCGAAACGTTGCGCCACAGTCTGTATCAGGTGGAGAGCGGTGATTCGCTGTCCAATCTGGCGCTGGCGCGTGCGATCTCGCGCGTCTGCGGCGATGTCCCGTTGCGGGTCATTGACGATGAGGCCGAGGCGCAGTCGGCGATGGAGACTGAAGACTTGAGGCCCGGCCGTCTGCAGCAGGACACCGGCTTCAACGATTGGACGCCGCTGGGCGAAGAATCGCTGACCGCCACGTTGGAGAGCTTGCGCCTGGGAGAGCGGCGTGCTTAAAGTACTGCTGGCTGGGCTGGGTGTGCGCGGACGGCACTGGGCGCAAGTGATTCAAGGCTCGGCGCGCGCTGAGCTGGTTGCCTTGGTCGATCCGGCCGCGGCGGCGCTGGAGCGGGCGCGCGATGAGTTTGGTCCGCTGCCTGCTTTCGAGAGTGTGAATGCGGCGCTGGCTGCGCTGGACGACGTCGACGCCCTGGTGCTGGCCAATCCTCCCCTGGGGCGTCAAGCTATCGTCGAGGCGGCGATCGCGCGTAAGCTGCCACTGCTGATTGAAAAACCGCTGGCGCTTGACCTCGCCGAAGCCGCGGGGCTGGTGCGGATGGCCGAGGCCGGTGGTGTCTCGCTGATGGTCGGGCTGAATTTCCGCTATCTTGCTGTGACGCAGGCCATGATGCGCTTGCTGGCGGACGAGGTGGTCGGACGAGCTGAATTCGCGCGCTTCACCTACGAGCGCTGGCGCGACGGCCGCCGACCAGATCTTAATAATTATCCGCTGGAGATGCAGCATCCGATGCTCTGGGAGCAGTCGATCCACCACTTCGACTTAATGCGCTATGTCTATGGGAAGGAGCCCGTTCGGGCACAGTGTCAAACCTGGAATCCGTCCTGGAGCATGTACCGGCATGACAGCAATGTCGCCGCGCTGATCGAGTTCGACGGCGGCCTGCGCGTGAATTATCAAGGGACCTGGCAAGGTAATTGGGCGGCGCCGGGCTTTGAATGGCGCAGCGATTGCGCCTTAGGTATCATCACGCAGCAGGAAGAATTTGGCGACTTAAGCTATGCCCGCCGCGATGATGGGGAATTGACCCCTGTGCCGCTGCCGCCGCACGAACGCTGGATCAGCGAAACGCGCGCACTCTTCGCCACCTTCGTCGATCATATTCTGGATGGCGCCGATTTGCAATGCAGCGGCCGCGATCACCTGATGTCCCTGGCCATGCTTCAAGCGTGCATTGAGTCGAGCGCGAGCGGCAGCGGCGTCTTGATTGCTGATGTACTGTCGCGCGGCTGAAGGATTAGGGGAGTGGTATATTTCAAAGATATAATGCTACTGGCGATTTCCCCACAGGTTCATTCGCCACAGTCGTTCGCAAGTCACGACATGGCTCACACACAATAGCGAATTCATAGTAGTGAGAATTTGTAGGGGCGAGCCAATGGCTTGCCCTCCAGTGACATGGCATGTACGCTCGGGCGACCTGATAGGTCGCCCCTACATTATCCTGCAATTGAGAGCCGCTACGTCGTTTGATCCACGTCCAGTGTTGCGAGCGACTGCGGTGAGTGAGACTAAAAGAGAGGCTGGATAGTCAACATGAGCGAGACATTTGTAGGGATTCAGATCGGCGCGATCAGCTTCATCGACGAGGGCGTCGAGCAAGTGCTTGATATCTTGCAAGAGCGGGCGGGCGTGAACGCGCTGTTGATTTCCGCCCTGAGCTGGAGCATCGGCAATGCCGGGCGGGCGGCTTTCGGCTTCCCCGATCATGGCGTACAGGATCCCGACAATCTGCGCGGCGGCGGCTTCTTCGCGCCCGATCCGCGTTATTACAGCAAGACCTTCATGAAAAGTTTCGCGGCGCCGGACGAGCTGTATCGCGGCTTCGATACCCTGGCCGATGTGTTACCGGCGGCGCGCCGGCGCGGCATAAGTGTCTACACTTATTACTGCGAGACCTCGAGTTCGGCCATCCGCTCCATCTGGCAGCCGGGATTTCAGCACTTTCTCGATCGCGATCATCTGGGACGCATGGCGACCCGACCATCGCTGCTGAACCCCGATTACAAGACATTCTGGCACTCGGTCTTCGCCGATTGGCTGAACAACCACGATATACGCGGGGTCTTGTGGGGCATCGAGCGGCAGAGCCCGCTGATGGACATCTTCCGCGGCGACAGCTCGACCGGCTTCGACGAATATTATGTGGCAGAGGCGCGGACGCGAAATATCGATGTCGAGCGGGCGCTGGCCGGTTATCGCGCCATCGACGATCTGCTGCGGCGCATCCGCGGCGGCGAGAGACCCAAGGCCGGTGTCTTCGTGATGGTCTTGCGGCAACTGCTGCGCTTTCCCGAAGTGCTGATGTGGGAGAAGCTATGGCTGGATTCGCACCACGCCTTCTACCGCGAATTGGCGGGTCTGGTGAAGTTCTATGACCCGGCCTATGAATTCGGGCTGGGCATCTGGCAGGTCATCAACACCTACAATCCCTACTTGCGGGCGCAATACGATCAGAGCGAGTACGCGCCCTACGCCGATTGGTTCAAGCCGGTGCTGTATCATACGCCGGCTGGCGCGCGCTTCGCTGACTTCGCGGCGTCCTGGCAGAGCGCAGTGCTGGCGGATGCCAGTCCCGATGGCGCCTACAGTGGCTTGGCGAATGTGCTGGGCTTGCAGGACTTCATCGCGCCGCGAGCGGACGGCCCGCTGGCGGGTTTCAAGCCGGAATACGTGCGCGCATGGACGGCGCGGCTGATTGAAGAGACGGGCAAGCCGGTCTATCCCGGCATTGGCGTGGGCGTGGGCCACAATGGCGCCAGCAAGGAGATCACACCACAGGATATCCGCGAGGGCGTTCTGGCGGGCTTGGACGGCGGCGCGGGCGGTGTGATGATTTCGCGCAATTATTCGGAAGCCGAGCTGCGCAACCTGGCGGCGGTCGGCGATGCGCTGCGGGAACGCGGCTTGATTTAGGAGGCGGAGATGACGATACGAACGGGCATAATCGGAGCGAGTTTCGCGCGGCAGGCGTATCTGCCGGCGTTGCGCGCGATTGAGGACGTCGAGCTGACGGCTATCGCCAGCGCTCGGCTCTCCAGCGCGCAAGCGGCCGCCGACGAATTCGGCATCCCGCGGGTATACGACGACTGGCAGCGCATGATCGGCGAGCAGAAGTTCGACCTGGTCTGCATCGCGACGCCGACGGTTTATCACGCGCCCATGACCCTGGCGGCGCTGCGGGCGGGCGCGCATGTACTCTGCGAAAAGCCGATGGCGATGAATCAAGCTGAGTCAGCCGAGATGCTGGAGACGGCCGAGTCGCTGAACAAGCTGCATATCATCGGCCACGAATTGCGCTTCAATCCTAATCGCCGCAAGATCAAAACGCTGATCGAAAGCGGCGCAATCGGCGACGTGCGCCATGCCAATATCGTCAATATCTCCGCTTCCTGGGGCGACCCGGCCTCGCACGCGACCGGCCACTGGCTGGCGCGGACGGATATGGGCGGCGGGCGCTTGGGCGCGAACGGCTCCCATCAGCTCGACCTGCTGCGCTTCTGGCTGGGCGATATCGGCAAGGTCAGCGGTCAGGTGGCGACGCTGGCGGCGGCTCGCCTCGACAAAGACAGTGGCGCGGCCTGGACCGCCAGCGCTGACGACCAGTTCAGCTTCATGGCTGAGATGCAAAGCGGCTCGCTGTGCTCGGTATTTGTCAGCAGCGCGGCCCGCCATGGCACGGGCAATCAGACGCAGATCTTCGGCAGCGAAGGCACGATTATGCTGGCGGACGGCGACGAAAAGCTGCTGATGGCGCGGGCCGGCGAGGACTTCCAAGACTTGAGCCAGCGCGATGCCAATGCCGATTTGCCCGGGCTGGGCGCCGGCATCTGGAATCTGTCCTTTGTCGCGCTGATGCAGGAACTGACCGCCGCCATCCGCGAAGGACGGCAACTGACCTGGGGCGCGACCTTCGCTGACGGGCATCAGTGCCAGATCGCGATGGATGCCATCCGCCGCAGCAGTATCGAACGGCGCTGGGTGACGCTGTAGGCTGGAATGGTAATTCACCACTGAGACGCTAGTAGTAGAACCCTGTTAGTCGTGCGAAAATCCACACAAGGTCGAACGGTAGGGGCGACACTGTGTGTCGCCCGAAAATCCACGATTAAAACAGCGGGCGATTCACAGAATCGCCCCTACAATGACCCATTTTATGTTGCATTGCTTTGCTTGGGGAAGTTTTCGTGTCCTCGGAATTTCCAGTCCCCGTCGGGCGTTGTCGTTGAGTCGCGCCCCGGCGGTGTTATACTATTCATAACCTACATTGAATGAGGACGAAAATGGTCGTTGAACGCGTCCGCCAGATGAGTGTCGAAGATTTCCTGGACTTTGCGGAACAGAGTGAGGAGTGGTATGAGTACATTGACGGCGAATTGTATCCTATGACAACGCCTACATTCAGACATAACGTCATCAGCTTCAATATCGCGTCTCGTCTGGGGATGCTTCTGGCTGACCAGAGTTGTCAGGCGCTTGGCATGGGACAAGGCGTACGAGTTGCTGAAACTAGGTTCCTGATTCCTGATGTGTGCCTTGTGTGCGGAGAGCCGTTGCTTGAAGCTGCCAGCCGAATACTGTTGAACCCGGTACTCGTCGCCGAAGTCACATCGCCGACTACGATCAATCTGGATCACGGCGCGAAACGTGATTATTACTTCAATGCGCCGTCCATAGAAACTTATCTAATTGTGGACCAACATCGGGTATTTGTGGAATCAAACACTCGCAGCTCGGCAGGTTGGCGTAGGGACGTCTTCGACAGTCTCGATGATGTAATTCCGCTTGAACGGTTGGGTTGTGCCTTGCCGCTTCGTGAAATCTACCAAACAATCAGTTTTGTGGAAGGCGCAGCTTCAGGCGAGAGTTATTCAAACTGAGCGCTTGGTTCGCCGCAGCATGTTACGGTAAGAAGAGCAATTGATTGGGGACGAAAATGGTCGTTGAACGCGTCCGCCAGATGAGTGTCGAAGATTTCCTGGACTTTGCGGAACAGAGCGAGGAGCGGTATGAATTCATTGATGGCGAGCCGTATCTGATGACCGGCGGAAAACTCTATCACTTTGTGATCAGTAGAATTATTGTTGTGTTACTAAGCCGTCTGCTGGCTGACACTGATTGCCTGGTGCTTCCGGGCGGAATGCTCATAAGGGTTGGCGTCGCAAGCTTGGTAGCGCCTGATGTTAGCGTGATCTGCGGCGAGCCGGAGACCGAGGCCGATACCCGCATTTTGCTCAATCCGACTGTCGTCGTGGAAGTCATATCGCCATCATCAATCAACCATGACCGGGTCGTCAAGCGGGACTTTTACGAGTCGGTGGCTTCGATTCAAGCTTATTTAATCATCGATCAGCATCGGCCGCTGGCCGAGCTGTATACGCGCAGCGAGACCGGCTGGCAGCTTCAAACTTTCACGAGCCTGGATGATGAGGTAGCGCTGGATGCGCTGGCCTGTCAACTGCCCCTGCGCGATATCTATCAAAAGATTGACTTTGAAGACGGGACTGGCGCCCCGGCTAGCGCAGACGCATAAAGAACGGGCGACCCGCCTGGATCGCCCGAATGCAACTGGAGTCAGCTTTGAAGGAGCGACTGCGGAGGTCGCTCCTTTTTGTGTAGCGCGCTACTCGGCTTCCAGCAGGGTCACTTCACCGAGCGTCTCCAGTTGCTCCTGGATTTCGCTGGCATCGCCGACCACCACGATGATGAAGTCCTCGGGATGGATGTAGCTGTTGGCGACCTCAAGCACGTCGTCCGTGCTCACGTCTTTGATATGGCCGAGCCACTTGTTCAGGCGGTCGAGTTCGACGCCGCGGATCTTGTAGGAGGCGACGGTTTCGACGAAGTCTTGATAGGTTTCCAGTCCAAAGACCCACTCGCCGACGATGCCATCGCGGGCGTCGTTGATTTCTTCGTCGGTTAGGGGCTCGGTCTGGATGCGTTCGATTTCGGCGAAGACTTCCTCCAGCGTCGCCGCGATGACATCGTTGCGGACGGCCGCCGTGACGATGAAACGGCCGGTATCCGCCGGATAGCTGAAGCCGGAGCCGATGCTATAGGTATAGCCTTTCTCTTCGCGGATGTTCTGTACCAGTCGCGAGCTGAAGGTTCCGCCCAGGACGTGATTCATCACACGCGCCGGGAAGTAGTCCATGCTGGCGCCCTGGATGCCGATATTGCCCAGGATGAAATTGGCCTGCGTGCTGCCGGGGCGGTCTACGAGCAGAATTTGCTGCCCGCTTTGCTCCTGCAGGTCCGGGTAGCTGACCGCGTCGGCGGCGCCCTGCCAATCGGCGAAATGCTGCTCGGCGTACGCGAGACCTTCTTCGGTCGTGATGGCGCCGGCGATGATGAGCACGGCGTTATCCGGCTGACGGCGCGACTCATAGAAGGCGACGATGTCATCGCGGCTGATCGCTTCCAGGGATTCGAATGTATAGGGATTGCCGTAGGGGTGGCCCGCGTAGAGCGTCCGACCAAAAGTGCGCCCGGCGACGAAACCCGGTTCGGCCAGGTTGGCTTCCAGTCCGCTGATCCATTCGGCTCGCTCCCGCTCCACTTCGTTCTCCGGGAAGCTGGCGTGGAGGGTCATATCAGCCAGCAATTCGAAAGCCAGATCCTTGTCTTCAATCAGCGCGAATACGCCGACCTGGAGGCTGTCGCTGCCGCCGCTGCTGCCGACGGCGCCGCCGACTTGCTCGATAGCGCCGGCGATATCCTGGGCGCTGCGGGTTGCGGCGCCGCGCGTAATCAGCTGCCCGGTGATGCCGGCCATGCCGGGCAGGTCCTGCGGCGCGGCGGTTGAGCCACCGGCGAAGTAGACATCAAGCGAGATGATGGGTATGTTGGGCTGTTCAATCACCACCACTTCCAGGCCATTATCGAGCGTATTCTCGGTGATGGTCGGGAAGTTGAATTCGTTCGAGTCCAGCGGCGGCGGCGGTTCGTCCTGTGCGATTACATAGCGGTAATCTGGCTCAATCTCGACGGCGTCTTCAGCGGCAAAGGGTTCCACAGGCGGTGGCGCATCGGCATCGGTTTCCACCACGCTGAATACGTGACGGTCACTGTCTTCCAGATACTCAAGCGCCACGCGCTGGATATCCTCGCTGGTGACCGCCTGGTAGCGACCGATGCCCGTGAATACGGCTTGCGGATCGCCGAAGTAGTAATTGGCGCTATGGACGCTCTCCGCCAGGCCGAGAGCCGTCTCCAAGCCGAGTATGTTGCGGCTGCGAATGCCGGCGATGACTTTGTCGAGCTCTTCTTGCGGCACCCCCTCATCGATTATCGTTTGCAGCTCTTCATAGGACGCGGCCTCGAGCTCGGCCAGGTCGACGCCTACATTGGCGATGAGAATGAAGGCGAACATGCCGGGTCCGCGATTGTCGAAGATCCAGGCGTCGGCTTGAAGCGCTTTGCCTGTATCGACCAGGCGCTTGGCCAGCCGGCTGGAGTCGCCGACGCTCAGTATTCGAGAAAGCACATCCAGCGCCGGGTAGTCTTCGTGCGCCAACGGCGGAATCTCGTAGGCGACCAGCAGCGCCGGCAAATTGATGAAGGGATCTTCGATGGTGATGAACTCGGCTTCAGCTTGGTCCTGGGGCGCGAACTCCGGCAGGGCGGGCGGGTCGTCGCCGCGCGGGATTGGGCCGAATAGTTCTTCGACCATCGTTCGCGTGACTTCCAGGTCGATGTCGCCGGCGATGACCAGCGTAGCGTTATTGGGCACGTAGTAGGTGCGATGGAAGGCGAAGACGTCTTCAATCTCCGCGCTATTGACATCGTCAATGTTGCCGATGGCCGGGCGCTTATAGGGTTCGTAGGAATAGGGCACGGTGATTAGCGCTTTGACCGCCGAGCCATAGGGTCGGTTGTCGTAACTGCGCTGCAGCTCTTCAATGACGATGGCGCGCTGGTTGTCGAGGCTCTCCTGGGTGACATTCAAGCCGCCGAGGCGATCGGCTTCAATCCACAGCGCCAGGGGCAGTTGGTGAGAAGGAACGGTGTCGTAGTATGCAGTGTAGTCGGCGCTGACATAGGCGTTCGACGAGCCGCCAACGCGTTCCAGCAAGTGATCCATTGTGCCGCCGGGAACATGCGGCGAGCCTTCAAACATCAGGTGTTCAAAGAGGTGAGCGAAACCGCTCTTGCCCTCCGGATCGTTGGCGCTGCCGACGCGGAACCAGATATCCACCGCGACCGTCGGCGCCGAGGTATCGCGCACGAGTATCACTTCCAGCCCGTTGTCCAACTGATAATGCTCCAGGTCGAGCGACTGCTCGTCCGCGGCGACTACGAGTCCGCTGAACAGCAGTACGACCACTGCGAAAAGTATGCAACGTTTCATGGGTTTCCTGTCTCCTTTCGATGCACGTTTTCACTGTAGCATGAAAGGCGAGCGTTACAAAGTCGTTACGCGGCGATAAAGCGTGTGTAAATCTCGGACGGGAATGGAGAGTGACTCGAGATGTGGCCAATCGCGGTATCAGGCGAAAAGCGCGGCCAGCGGGAGCTCAAAGCCGGGCAGGACATCTTCGCCGGAGAGGCTGCCGTCAATGCCGATGAATTCGGCGCGAATGCCGCCACTGTCGTCAAGCCGGCAGACTTCCACGCCCTTGCGGTCGGGAATGACGATCCAGACCAGGCGTGTGCCATTCTGCAAGTAAATTGCGGCTTTCCGGCGCAATTCGGCTAGTGTGTTGCTCGGTGACTGCACCTCAACAGCGATATCGGGCATCAACGGGACCCATTTTTTGAATTTGCGCTCCGGCGCGCGCTCGATTCTGGTAAAGGCCACATCAGGCGAGAGCAAGGTGCTTCGGTCGGCGGCCGGATAGAATCCTGAATCCACCGTCGGATTTCCCAGTTTCCGCTCTGGATCGAAAAGTCGAAAATAATGATAAATCTCGCCGGCGAGCGTACCATGTTCCCAGCCCGGAGGTGACATCTCAACAATCTCTCCCTCTATGAGTTCATAATGCTTGTCATCGTCGCTGTCACACACAAGACGCCACAGGTCGTCGATGTCGTAGAGATGTTCTCTGAGTTCCATAGGACCCTCTCTTTGCCTCAGTACTAGGAGAAAAGCGCGGCAAGCTCCAGCTCAAAGCCGGGCATGACATCTTCGCCGGAGAGGCTGCCGTCAACGCCGATGAATTCGTCGCGAATGTCGCCATTGTCGTCAAGCCGGCAGACTTCCACGCCCTTGCGGTCGGGAATGACGATCCAGACCAGGCGTGTGCCATTCTGCAAGTAAATTGCGGCTTTCCGGCGCAATTCGGCTAGTGTGTTGCTCGGTGACTGCACCTCAACAGCGATATCGGGCATTACAGGCACCCAGGTTTTCGGAAATGGTTTCGGCGCGCGCTCGATTCGAGTGAATGCGGCGTCTGGCGCGAGCAGAAGGTCGCGCTTCGCGGGCGGGTGATAGCCGGCATCAACGGTTGGGATTCCCAGTTTGCGTTGCGGGTCAAAGAGACGGAAGTGATGATAAAACTCACCGGCAATCGTGCTGTGTTCTCCTCCCGGTGGCGACATCTCAAACAATTCTCCATTGATGAGTTCAAAGTACTTGTCGGCGTTTTCTTCGTGACATACGATTTCCCAAAGGTCGTCGATGTCGTAGAGACGTTCTCTGAGTTCCATAGGACCCTCTCTTTGCCTCAGTACTAGGAGAAAAGCCGTGTGAGCGGGAGCTCAAAGCCGGGCATGACATCTTCGCCGGAGAGGCTGCCGTCAATGCCGATGAATTCGGCGCGAATGCCGCCACTGTCGTCAAGCCGGCAGACTTCCACGCCCTTGCGGTCGGGAATGACGATCCAGACCAGGCGTGTGCCATTCTGCAAGTAAATTGCGGCTTTCCGGCGAATCTGCGCCATGCTGTCGTTGGGAGATTTAATTTCTACGGCGATGTCCGGCATCGCCGACGCCCACCGCTTGTTAAGCGGCGCATCCGCGCGCTCTCTTAGCCTGAATGCGGTATCGGGCGCAAGCACAGTATAGCGGTCGTCCAGCGTGTAGTAGCCAGATTCCACCGTCGGCACGCCCGTCTTGCGTTCCGGGTCAAAGAGTAGGAAATGGTGATAGAACAAGCCGGCAAGAAAGCCATGCTCTTCGCCCGGTGCTGGCATCTCGATGATTTCTCCGTGTATCAGTTCAAGCTGTTTGTCGGCGTTTTCCGGCCGATGGGCAAACTCCCAAAAGCTGTCAACGTCGTAGACGCGCACTTTGACTCGCATATTGCCCTCGCAATTTTGCTTGCCTTGACTTTAGCATAACACCATTTGCGCTGTTGATGGCATATCCCGCCTACAGCACCGGCGCCCCGGCCGCCCGCGGGATGAACTGGCCCGAGCCCTTGCTGCCCAGCCACTGATCGCCATCGACCAGTTTGCGGCCGCGCTGGTAGACCTGCACCGGCACGCCCTTGACCGTCATGCCCTCGTAGCAGTTGTAGTCGACGCGCATGTGATGGGTCGCGGCGCTGATGGTGTGTTCTTTCTGCGGGTCCCAGACGAGAATATCGGCGTCGGCGCCAACGGCGATGGTGCCCTTGCGCGGGTACATGCCGAAGATCTTGGCCGGGTTGGTGCAGCAGAGTTCGACGAAGCGCGTCGGCTGGAGCTTTCCACTGTTCACGCCAGCGTCCCACATGACCATCATTCGGTCTTCCAGGCCGGGCATGCCGTTGGGGATCTTGGAGAAATCGCCCATGCCCAGTTCTTTGCCCGGACGGCGATAGGAGGGGTCTTGCTTTTCGTAGCCGACCCAGTCTGTGCCGCCCGTGCGCTCGTTCCACTCCTGCCAGGGACCATGCCCGCCGTCGTACCAGAAGTCGCAGTGATCGGTGCTGACGATTTGCAGCGTGCCGTCGCGCACCGCGCCCCACAGAATGCCATGGTCGTGCTGGCTGCGGATGGGCGGCGAGCAGACGTATTTGGCGCCTTCGAAGCCGGGCGCGGCCATGTGGTCGGCGACGGTGAGGAAGAAGTATTGCACGCAGGTCTCGCCCATGACCGGGTAACCGAGCGCGCGTCCGCGCCGCAGCGCGCCGATGGCGCTCTCGCAGGTCATGTGCACCACGTAGAGCGGGCAGCCAGTCAACCCGGACATGACGACGGCGCGATTGGTGGCTTCGCCTTCGATTTCCGGCGGGCGCGATGAGGCGTGGTAAACCGGGTCAGTCTTGCCGGCTGCCAGCAGGGCCGGGGTCAGCGCAGCCTCGACATCGCCGTTCTCGGCATGCACCATGACGATCATGCCGTTGTCCGCCGCCACGCGCATGGTATTGAAGAGCGTGGCGTCATCGATCATGAAGACATTCTTGTAAGCCATGAAGAGCTTGAGGCTGGTGATGCCCTCGTCGAGCATGGTCGGGATTTCCTTCATCACGGCGTCGTTGAGGTCGGTGACGGCCATGTGGAAGGCGTAATCGATTTGCGCAATATCGCGTGACTTGGCCCACCAGGTATCCAGCCCGTCATGCAGGCTGCCGCCGATGGGCTGGACGACGAAGTCAATGTGGGTCGTGGTGCCGCCAAAAGCCGCCGCCATGTGCCCCACGTCGAAGTCGTCGTTGCTGATGGTGCCGCCGAAAGGCAGGTCGAGGTGAGTGTGCACATCAATGCCGCCGGGCAGCAGGTACTTGCCGGCGCAGTCGACTACCTTGTGGTTGTCGCCGTTGAGGTTAGCCCCGATCAGCGTGACGACTTCGCCCTCGACCAGCACATCGGCCTGTACCATGTCGCTGGCGGTGATGATGGTTCCGTTTTTGAATAAGGTTCCCATTTTCTGCTCCTGTCGAAAGACCTGTTCGGTGTGTTCCTACAGCTGCGGGCGACCTGATAGGCAGCCGCTACAGTTTTTCATTGATTGCGTCAAAACGAAATGCCCGCATATATCTCCGCCAGCGGCAAGTCACAGCCCAAAGACGGCAAGAGGATGATGGCGTCCAAGTCGGCGTATTCGTCCATGTGCCAGCCGTCATCCTGGCGCTCATGCAATTCCACAAGCGGCTGCTGCTGATCAATCACGAGATAGACTTGCAGCGAGGCGATACTTTGGTAGTAGCGCAGCTTAAGTCCGCGGTCATAATCTATGGATGACGGTGAGGTGACTTCTCCTACCAATGTAGGATTCCATAGCGTTACTCCCCGTTCATCTGTCGCCGGCTCGCCGCAAACGACGCTAAAGTCGGGATATACGTATCGCGTCGGGCTGACGCGGTTGCGCAAATCACTGCTGATGACCCGGCAATCGCTACCTTTCAAAAGTTGTCGAAGCTCTCCGATGGCGTTCGCCATGATGAAACCGTGGTTAATTGTACCTCCCGTCATCGGATATACCTCGCCGTCAATGAATTCATTCTTGTATTCGCTGGCTTCATCGAAAGCGAAGTATTCTTCGACCGTCATTTGGATGATGCTGTCGATTGCCATAGTACGCCCCCCGAGTCAGATGACGCTGAACGACTCTTGCGAATTCAGTATAACGAAAAATCTGACGAATGACTGGCAGGTATTGACGGCGGGCCACACAGCGTCGCCCCTGCATGTCGCGAGCTTAGGTGAAAGCCGGGATGATCTTCTCGCGGTATTCCGCCACGATGCGCTCCTCTCGTTGGGCTAGAAGGAAATGCCCGCATAAATCTCCGCCAGCGGCAAGTGGCAATTGAGCGCTAGCAAGGGCACGATGGCGTCCAGGCCGGCGTATTCTCGTGACTGCCAGGCGGCGTCTTGGCGCTCATATAATTCAACCAGCGGCTGCTGCTGATCAATCACCAGATAGATCCGTAGAGAGGGGATACTTCGATAGAAGTGAAGCTTTGCGCCGCGGTCGTAGTCTATTGATGCGGGAGAGGTCACCTCGGCGACTAGCAGAGGATTGAAAAGGTTTATGGAGCGTTCATCGGTTTCAGGCGCGCCGCAGAAAACGCTGAAATCGGGGTACAGGTAGCGCGTGGGACTGACGCGGATGCGCATGGAGCTGGTGAGAACTCGGCAATCGCTGCCTTTCAGCCGCGGCCTTAGCTCGCTGCTCGCGTTATACATGATTGCAGAGTGATTGAGCGTTCCACCCGTCATCGGAATTACCTCGCCGTCAATGTATTCGCTCTTGTATTCGATCGCCTCATCGTAGGCGAAATATTCCTCGACTGTCATTTGGCGGATGCTGTCGATTGCCATGTCTTTCCTCGCGCTCGCTTATCACGGAAGTATAACATTTGCGCCACGATAGCAGCGATTGAGCCGGACGGGTGAGCGGCGCTTAGCTGAAAGCCGGGATGATTTTCTCGCCGTATTCGGCCACGATGCGCTCTTCCTCGCCGCACATCAGATAGATGTTGAATTGCGTCACGCCGGCCGCTTCCAGCGCCTTTAGCTTGGCGATGTGCTCATCGACGCCGCCCAGGATTCCGAAGGCGTCGACAATGTCCTCACTGATGAAGTCGAGGTGGTCGGCGTCTTTATCGGCGTGCTCCTTGTAATCGTAGCCGCGGCGCCCTTCAATGTAAGCTGTCAAGCTGTCGGGGATATCGGGGCTGTCCATGCCGTAGCGCTCGACGATATCGGCCACGTGATTGCCCACCATGGCCGGGAACCAGCGCGTTTGTTCGCGCGCCCTGGTCATATCGCCGACCCAGACCGGCGCGGCCGACATGATTTGGTAATTCGACATGTCTTTTCCGGCCGCCTCGCCACCTGCTATCGCTTGCTCGCTGAACCACTTGACCAAACCCGGATCCGCCAACTGAATAACCAGGCCCTCGCCGCTGCGTCCGGCGCCGGCCAGCGCCTTCGGTCCGTAAGCCGCGATCCAGATAGGCAATTCGTAGCCGCTGGCCCAGGTCAACTGCGCCGAGGTTTCGTCGTAGGCGACTTCATCGCCGCGCACTAGGCCGCGCAGGACATCGGCGAAGCGCTCCATGTTTGCGACCGTCATGGGCTTGCGGCCCAGCATGCGCCGCGAACTGTCGCCGCGGCCGATGCCGACTTCAATGCGGTTGCCGCTTTGCAGCGCCAGCGTGGCGTGCATGCTGCCAGCCACGGACCATTCCCGCACGCCCGGGTTGGTCACCAGCGGGCCGAAGATCAGGTCATCGGTATGCGCCATGCACAGCGCCATTGTCAGATAGCAGTCGCGCCAGAGCACGTGCGAATCAAAGAACCAGCCATATTTGAAGCCGGCGACTTCCGCCTGTTTGCAGAGCGCCACGGTGCGCCGCGGCGAGATATCGCCTTTGAAAGTAATGCCGAAGTCCATATTTTCACTCCTGAAGAACCTGTCTTTCTATGTCTTGGGTGACTCATAGAGTAGCCCCTACAGCTTGCCGCGTGCGCGGGCGACTCACAGAGCAGCCCCTACGAGGCTCGTATAAATATGGCGTCAGATTTGTATCCCTAGCTCGCGCTGACTGTATCCTGTACTAGCTCGCCGTACTGGTCCGGACGGCGGTTGAAATAGAAATGCCAGGTATCGCGGACTTCCTGGATCACATCCAGATCCAGGTCGCGCACGATCAATTCCTCGTCGTAGGCGCTGCCCAGCTCGCCGATGAATTGGCCTTTGGGATCGCAGAAATAACTCTCGCCGTAGAAGTCGTCATCGCCGTGCTCTTCGATGCCGACGCGATTGCTGGTGCCCACATAGTAAGTATTGAAGATTGCGTGCGAGGTCTGCTCTATGCGCCAAAGATGCTGGCTCAAGCCGCGCGAGGTGGCCGAGGGGATGAAGACCATCTCGGCGCCGTTTAAGCCCAGGGCGCGGGCGCCTTCGGGGAAGTGCCTGTCGTGGCAGATGTAGACGCCGACTTTGCCCACAGCCGTATCAAAGACGGGGTAACCCAGGTTGCCGGGGCGGAAATAGAATTTCTCCCAGAAGCCGGGCAGGTGCGGGATATGCGTCTTGCGATACTTTCCCAGATAGCTGCCATCGGCGTCGATGATGGCGGCGGTGTTGTAATAGACGCCCACGCCATCCTTTTCGTAGACCGGGACGACCAAGACCATATTCAGCTCCGCGGCTAGTTGGCGGAAGCGCTGCGTGGTGGGGCCGTCGGGGACTTCCTCGGTGAAGGCGAAGAATTGCGGATCCTGCACCTGGCAGAAATAAGGTCCGTAAAACAGCTCTTGATAACACAAAATCTGCGCGCCTTGATCGGCCGCTTTATGCGTGTATTCGATATGCTTTTCAATCATGGAGTCTTTGTCGCCGGTCCACGACGCCTGCAGCAGCGCGGCGCGCACGATTCGTTTGTCGGTCATTGGGGATGTCCTTTCGCAATCTTGGAATTTAGAGATATTCGAAACGGTTTTCCATCATGTCCGCCGTATAGTGATCAGCCATTGCTGCGAGACTTTTAATTACGTAACCGATCTCGGAATGCGTATGCACAAAATACGCGATTCCCGCGTGTGGGATGCCTGACTTGGCAATGTCAACGAAATGCTTGTCATAGGTGCACATTACGCGACCCACTGATGTAGCATACTTAAGAAGCGCCTCATCGTCTTCTCCAGGTGGGTGGGTTTCCTGCGCAGTGATCACGTCGATGCCGCGCCTGCTAAGTTGCTCGGCAACCGCAGCTTCCATGTTTGCGTCAAGGAAAAATCGAATTCTCTGGTTTGCCAAAGCCTTCGGCCTTAAGTTCCTCGCCTATACGAATGTCTTCGCGGATATCCGCATCAATCTCAGCCTTGTGTTCGTGATAATAGGCCAAGGCTGTATACACTTGTGCAAGCGTGAGGCTGAAGCTTTCCGCGATTTGCTCAGGGCCACGGTTGCCATAATGTTGTAGACGCACTATATCCAGTACACGTATGCCGGTGCCGACGATACAAGGGTGGCCTCCTCGAATCTTCGGATCGCGGTAGATCAACTCTATAGTTTCAAATGTTCGCATGAGTTACTCCATATCTGTAAGTTACATTGCAACTACGACAGGCATATCCTCTCCTATGTAGAAACGGAGCTTAGACTGGGACAAGCCCCGCCGCCTGCCTTTCTTTCAGATAGCGCTCATATTCGATTTCGGCGTCAATCTCAGTTGGACGTTCATGATAGTAAGCCAATGCGCCGAAGACCTGGCCAAGCGACAGGTCATATTTTTCAGCGATGCGTTCCGGATCAATTTCTCGGTAGCGCCGCGCCACGATCACATCGGCGACACGAGTTGATGTGCCGTCAACGCAGGGGCTGCCATACTGGCGGTCTGTGCCGCGGCTTATGAGCGCCAGACTCTCAATGCTTGCTTTTTTCGGCTCATCAATCATTTCGTGCGCTGCTATCGCTGCTTCCGGACCTTCCGATTTCAAAATCTTTTCGAATCGAAAGTCCTCTGCAATATCTGCGTCAATCTCCGCCTTGTGTAGGTGGTAGTACGCTAGCGCCGCGTAGACCTCGGCCGTAGTCGCTACGTATCGCTTGGCGATTTCCTCAGGCGACGGCTTTTCCGTGTCAAATAAATGATCCTTGACGATGCGCTTCACCTTTAGTCCCCGCCCGATAATGGTTGGCCGTCCCCTGCGGCAGCCGGGCCTGCGCCATATCAAGTTGATGCTTTCAATCGTTTTCATGATCGCCTCCGTGAGCGGGCGACCTAACAGAGTCTGTTGAAAAACAGTCTCAAGTAGAGTGGTTCACCAGGTATTGGATAGCAAGAGAATCCGCTTGTTGGGCTAGACACCGTGCCAAGCGCTTCAGATTCAGCGCGGCGGCGGTGAATGCCGCCTGCAATGCGACTTTGTTTTGCCCGCGGTAACGGCTTTGCCTCAAGCCATGTTTCCGCGCCAGTTCACAGATGGTGCTTTCTATGCGGGCGCGGGCGTCCATTTCCTTGACAAAGCCCGCGCTCGCCTGCTCTCGTCGCCGTTTTGTCAACTGCTGGTGATAGGGCGAAACTTCGAGGCTGCGTCCGCGTTTCTCAGTCGTGCACAGCGAGTTGAAAGGACACTTCTGACACTGTTTGCCGAAGCGGACGTGCCAGGCGACATCAGGCTGAGAAGAGGGATTAAAAGTGGTCGCCGCCTTGCCGGCTGGACAGCGGGCAAGGCGCTTGTCCAAATCTATGTCGAAATCCTGCAAACGAAAGCCGACCGGCTTGCGCGAATGGCTGCCGATAAATCCACGCAGGTCAAGTCCTTTTTGCTCACTGTCTTGCAACGTGTTGCCGTTACAGTAAGCCTGATCCACATACTGTTTTTCCGGCAACAAACCGCGCCGCGCCAGGCGCTTTTGTATCTTTCCCAGCGCCAAGCTATCGGCTTCAATGGCGCTGTGAATCCCGATGTCGGTAATGACCGGAAAGTGGCCATCGACTGTCTCCGTCACTTGCGCCTTGTAGCCGCGCCACGCCGTCTCTTTCCCTTTGCGGCTATAGCGAACTGAGGGCTCATGCGGCGAAGTAATCACGTCCCCTTTCGCGTCAATATTGGCTTTGGCTTGCAGACCCGAACCGCCGTCCTCATCGTCTTGATCAAATTGCTCCGACAGTACCCGAGCCAGCGTGATGATTTCGGGCAAATCTTGCCAGGACGATTGTCCCTTTTGCTCAATTTGCGACAGCAGCCAAAAACCATCGCGACCCGCGTCCACCATCGCTTGCTCAACTTGCCCCTTGCTCAAACGATAATCTCTCCGCTTTTGACTGTAAAAGTTGACAAAACTGGTCGGCAAGCTTTGACATACCCATTTCGCATCAGCGTTTATCAGAGCGCCCAATGCCAAGCGCAGCGTCTCCCAGACCAATTCCAACCGGCTCCTGCGCTCCACCGCGGCCAAAACATGCGTCGCATCGGTCCGCTGACGTTTTGATTTCAGAAAGCCCGATGCTTGCACATAGGCCAAGACCTGCTCGAAGACCGCATATTCGCCGCCGTGCGCATAGAGCCGCTTGCGAAAATTGCACAGACTTGAATAGTGGAAGCCCGTCCAGGCAAGCTCCTGGCGCAAGGCGTATTTCCAATCCAGCCGCAGCCTTGACATCTCAGCCGCCTCGCGATCTGGCAAGTTCTCCAAAAACTGCAACACTAGCACAAAGCAGAGCAGCACCGGATTGATACCCCCGCGACCGGTTTCATGATACATCGCGGCCAGGGCGCTCTCATCTATGATTTCCGCCGCCTTGTCGCCCAGCAAGCGGCAAACGCTATTTGCGGGCAATATGGCTTCGACTACCTCGCGGGTTGTCACCGGAATTTCCTTCGGAAAGGCCTGTTTCAATGACATCTCACACTCGCTTATGATTGAGATACAATGTCATTATAGGTCAATCAAGATTTTCAACACCGTCTAACAGGTCGCCCCTACATCAGTTGTTTCACGTGCTCCTTGCCGCAGCGCTCAAGCGCCCGCTGCGCCGCGCGCACATTGATCTTGGGCGCAACATCGGCGTAAAAGCGCGCCGCGACTTGCGCCGCCGTCGCTTGCGCGGCATCTGAGTCACCGCTGAGGTCAAGCGCGTAGTCGTCGGCGCTCAAGCCCTCGATCGGCTCCAGTGTGATCTCGACCACGTTCTCGCGCCGCACCCGCTCCAGCTTCTTTCGCCGTTTGTCAGCCGCTTTTGCCTTGTCGGCTTCGCCCAGACGCGTGTACCAAGCGCTTAGCTGCGACTCCAGCGCGACCGCGTGGCTCAGGATGGCGCCAAATGTATTCAGCGATGCCATCGCGCTACACCCACCGTTCGATGACGATTTTGCGCTCGGTGTAGAACTCGATGGAATCCATTCCCTGCCCGTGCAAATCGCCGAAAAAGGAGTCCTTCTGCCCGCCGAAGGGGAAGGAAGCCGATGGCGCGGCCACACCGATATTGACGCCGATATTGCCGGCGTTCACGCTGTATTTGAACTCGCGCGCGTATTTGCCGTTGTTGGTGAAGATGCTGGCGGCATTGCCGTAGCGGCTCTGATTGACGATATCAACCGCTTCATCAAAGCTATCGGCTTTCATCAGCGCGAGAACCGGGCCAAAGACTTCTTCGTCGGCCATGGTGGTATTAGGCTGCACATCGGCGATCAGCGTGGGGCCGACCCAGGAGCCCTGTTCGTAGCCGTCAACGCTGAAGTCGCGGCCATCGACCACGACCTCGGCGCCTTCGCCTTCGCTCTGGCCGATCATCGACTCGATGCGCTCTACCGCCGCGTCGCTGATTACCGTGCCCATCTGCGTCGTCTCGTCCAGGCCGTAGCCCACTTTCAACGCGGCGACTCGTTTCGCCAGTTCGTCCTTGAGCTGATCGTAGGCATCGCCGACACCCACCGCCACAGCCGCCGCCAGGCAGCGCTGCCCGGCACAACCATAAGCCGCGCCCAGGATATTGCTGACGCTGGCTTCGATATTGGCATCGGGCATGACAGCGATGTAATTCTTGGCGCCGCCCTGCGCCTGGACGCGTTTGCCGTTGCGCGTGCAGGTCTCGTAGATGATCTTGGCCACGGCGCTGGAGCCGACGAAGGATACGCCGGTCACATCGGGATGCTCCATCAGCGCGGTCGCGGAAGGCGCGCCGCCGTTGACCAGGTTGACGACGCCTTCGGGCAAGTCCAGCTCATCCAGCATCTGGAAGAGGAACTCGGTGCTTAGCGGTGTCTGCGGCGATGGTTTCAAGATAAAGGTATTGCCGCAGGTGATGGCGGTCGGCAGGAACCACAGCGGCACCATCAAAGGAAAGTTGAAGGGGGTGATGGCGGCGAAGACGCCAGCCGGCTGGCGAACGGTGGTCTCGTCAATGCCAGAGCTGATATCTTCCAAGCCGTCGCTGCGCATGAGAACCGGTACGCTCATGGCGAAGTCGATGCTTTCGATGCCGCGGCGCGCTTCTCCGCGCGCTTCGTCCATCGTCTTGCCGTGTTCCTTGACGACAATGCGCGAGATCTCTTCGAAATTGTCCTCGACCATGACTTTGAAATGGTGCATATACTGCGCGCGCACCAAAACGGGTGTGCTGCGCCATTCGTCGAAAGCCGCTTTGGCGGCTCGCGCAGCCAGATTCACATCGGCCGCGCTGGAATCTGGACACTCGGCGAGATGCTCGCAAGTCGCCGGGTCATGCACCGGGATCGATGTCGCTGCGCTTGATGCCACCCAATCGCCGTCAATATAATTCTTGATTGTCCTGCTCATGTTTCGCTCCTTGTCCCTGCGCTGGAAACAGATTCTGTAGGGATTATCGCGCTGATTCTAACACAGCGGACGGGCAGGCGGTATATGCGGCGGAAGACAACTCAAGGACCAGCGCATGAAATTTGACGCGATTGCTATGAATCCCTGTCTTAATTGGGGTATACTCTAGGGTAATGGAAAATATTAGGAGGTTGATGATGAGCACGAGAGAATTCGCACAAGCCTCTCCGCTGGCAAGCGCTGGCGCATTTGCGGGGGGGGGGGCATTCCCAGGCATTTGAGTTACTAGCAGGCTTCCTCACGCAGTTTTCCCCTAGAACCAGAAACAATTTCATAGCCATCCTTGCGGCGCTGGTCCTTGTGTTAACGTTGCCGGCGCAGGCGCAAACCACAGTGACGATCAGCGCGCCCTCAACCCTGCATGAAGGCGGGCTGGTGGCGCAGCAAGTTGGCAACTGCCCCGAAAAGCAAATGCAGCGCCCGACAAAACGGAGCGACGAAACTGTCTCGGCCTTCTATACGCGCTATATCGCCTGGATGCAGGCGAACGATTACAATCGGAATTACTGCGAGTTTCGCGATATCCCCGATGATGCCGCGCGCAAACAGACGGTGACGATCACCATACGCAATGCGGATGCGGGGGAATACCTCGTCCTAACGGAAGGGCTTTTCGTTAAGCTTCTGGACGAGAACGGGAACACTCTCAACGATTCACAAGTTGACACATTGCAGCAGGGCGATACGAAGACCCTAACATACGATATAGTGTCTAAAGACCCAAACTATACGCCGGGCGATACAATAACAAGTAGCATCACTGTTTGGCCGCCAGGCTTCACTTCACGGGCTGATATTATAGCCACGCATACGATCACGATAGTCGACGATGACAACACTGCCTACATCGGCCGGCGGCGACATCACCCCTACGGCGAGACTTGGAATAGCCAGCCGCACTGCTACACCCACGGCTGCGCCTGGGACTGATGCTTGCCTTGGGGTGAATAAACAAGGAGAGTGCGCCTATCCAAATCCATAACCGGCGCGTTCAAAAAATTCAGTAGACATGGTGGGGCGGCTTGATACTGCGCGTAGACACAGCAGTTCAGTCGCCCCACCTTTTTATCATGTTGTGTGGCGCGCGGCGAAATTGATAAATTGATAAGGTCTACTTTGAAGCGATTGCCCTGATAGTGTATCCTATTTGATAGCAATGCAATTCGTCAGTTTGATGATAAGTTCGACAGTTGTGGATTTGGATGCAACCGCCCTGGGGAGAACATGAATGACTGCTTCTGCAGAAATCATGCAACGCTACAAACAAGTGATGTTCCCGGCGGCGGCGCCTTATCACGGCGATACTCCGCTGGTGGCGGACCGCGCCAAAGATCAGTACATCTGGGATGTCGAGGGAAAGCGCTATCTGGATTTCTTCGGCGGCATCCTGACTGTCTCGGTCGGGCACTGCAATGACGAAATCACCGAGCGCACGCTGGCTCAGCTGCAGAAGCTGCAGCACACCTCGACCATCTACGTCAACGAAATCATGGTGCGGCTGGCGGAGAAGGTGGCCGAGCTGACGCCGGGCCGCCTGCAGAAAACTTTCTTCACCAACAGCGGCACGGAAGCCAACGAGACGGCTGTGCTGGCCGCCCGCATGTACACCGGCAATCCGGTCGTCATCACGCTGCGCCACGCGTATTCCGGGCGCTCGATGCTGGCGATGAGCCTGTCGGCGCAACAGCCCTGGCGTCTGGGCGGCGTGGTTGACCCTTATGTCAAACACGTGCGCAATCCCTATACATTCCGCGCGCCCAAAGGGATGACGCCGGAGCAGGTAGTAGACCTCTGCGTGCAGGATCTGGAAGAGACGATCGCCACCGGCACCGAAGGGCGCATCGCCGCCTTTATGGCGGAGCCGATACAGGGCGCAGGCGGGTTCATCGTGCCGCCCGAAGATTATTTCCGCCGCATCATGCCCATCGTGAAAGAGGCGGGCGGCATCTTTATCTCGGACGAAGTGCAGACCGGTTGGGGGCGGACGGGAGGCCGTTGGTGTGGAATTGAGCACTGGGGAGTCGAGCCGGACATCATGACTTTCGCCAAAGGCATGGGCAACGGCAGCCCCATCGGCTGCACCATCGCCACGCCGGAGGTCGCTGATGCGGTGGCCGGCTTGACCTTCTCGACTTTCGGCGGCAATCCGGTGACGATGGCGACGACCCTGGCGACCATCGAATACATGGAAGCGCATGACACGCCCAGCAACTGCGCCGTACAGGGCGCGCGCATGGCCGAGCGGCTGGCGGAATTTGAAGCGGAATTCCCCATAGTCGGCGAGGCGCGAGGCATGGGGCTGATGCAGGCGATAGAAATTGTGCAGCCCGGCAGCAGCGAACCGGACGCCCCCCGCACTGCCGCCTTCGTCGATACTTGCAAAGAGATGGGACTGCTGCTGGGCAAGGGCGGGCTTTACGGCAATGTGGTGCGCATCGCGCCACATCTCAATGTCTCGGCGGAAGATATCGGCGTGGCCATGGACATCATCGGCCGCTCTCTGGCGCAAGTATCGTGATCAACGTCGATAAGTAGGTGCAACGCGCTTTTACGGCTTCACGACACTTTTGCCACAGAGGGCACAGAGTAACTATGAGGGCACAAAGGGACATTTAGGGAAACATGGCGATTGGTCGAGTAATGGATGATCCGCAGTTGTGCCGAATCTGTCATTGATAAGGCATGATAGCTATCCTCTGTGTCCTCGGTTTAACTCGGTGTCCTCGGTGGCAAACGCGTCGAAACCACGCCAATGCCAAAAGCCGGCCGCCGACACAGCACCGGACAAGCCTAGTAGGGGCGACGCTCGATTTGGAAATGATTCATTCTGGTAACGCGATCTGATTCCCGATGAACGATATCACGGCAGAACCAGCAAGCGCTGACAAAAGCCAATCGCCTTGGCGGAAGCCGACGCAACTTGGCTTGACGCTGCTGGCGCTGGCCTTGGTGCTCAGCTTGTGGAGCAGCTTCAGCGGCTTGGCGCTGGATGATGAAGCCATGCTCGAGTCGACCCTGGGCCGGCTGGCGACTTGGATGGCGGACCAGACCGAGAACGACCCCGAAGAGATCCTTTCGCCGCTGGCGCAATATGCCGATAACTGGGCCGACGAACTGGGCCTGGAAGCGCTGGACGCGGAAATCTTGTATACCAGCATGCGCAACATGCGCAGCGCTTATTACGGGCTGATTGTCGTTCTGCTGGTCTATACCTTGATGGCGATTGTGCTGCGGCCGCGACGGGCGCCGGCGCTCGCGTTCGCTGCCATCCTGCTGCTGGACCTGCTGCTTTTCCTTGTCCCGTCGCTGGAGGGGCATAACGCGCTATCGCTGCTGGTTTACGCCATTCTGACCCTGCTGGCCGCGCTGATCATTTCACCGGGAAAGATTGGCCGCGTAGTTGGCTTCTTTCTGGCGCTGTCGTTTCTGTCGGTGGGCTGGGAGGCCAGCAAAGCCTTCGCCGACTCCTTGAGATACAAGATTCTGCTGCCGCAGGAAAGCTGGCAGTATGAGGCGCTGCCCACAATGGAGGCGGCGCTGGCGGCACTGGCAAGCGGCGCGGTTGACTATGTCATCGCCGACCGCAAAGATCTCGACGATCTCATGCCGCCGCACCCGCCCGATGACGATTACACAGCAGCGCTTCCTTATCAGGAGTTGCGTTATCTGGCGCGGCTGGACCGTAGCGAAGGCGTCGCTTTCTTGCCGATTACGCCGGCATTCCCCGGGCGTTTGAGCATCGCGGTTCGCGCGGAAGACGCCGGCCAAGCAGTTGCGGTACGTGATGTTATGGGTGGCGAGATCGCGACGATAGCAGGCGAATTCGCTGATGAGCGCTTCCTTAGTTCGCCGCGCAGCCTGGTACTGCTGGATTTGAAGATTCTTAATGATTTGAACCTGCCGCACTTGCAGATGATCGCGGAAGCATTCCTGCAGCCGGCGCGGCGCAATGGCGAATTGCTGCTGCTGCGTATCTTGACGGACGCCGGCATTTACACCTTCAGCGAAGCGATCTTCGGCTTCGCTTTTGGCGCGGCGCTGGGCTTGGTCCTGGGCGCGATATTCGCCCACTCGCGGCTGATGGAGCGCGGCTTGCTGCCCTATGTTGTGGCATCGCAGACCGTGCCGATCCTGGCCATCGCGCCGATGGTGGTGATCTGGCTGGGCGCCGGCCAACTCTCGGTGGCGGTCATCGCGGCCTATCTGACGTTCTTTCCGGTGACGATCAATACACTGCGCGGTTTACAGTCACCCGCGGCGGAACAGGTTGAACTAATGCGCTCCTACGCGGCGGGCCGCTGGATCATACTCTGGAAGCTGCGCTTGCCGGCTGCGCTGCCCTTTATATTCACCGCGCTGAAGGTCTCGGCGACGGCCAGCGTTGTCGGCGCCATCATCGGCGAATTGCCCTCAGGCATCGGCGACGGGCTGGGCCGAGCCATCCTGGATTTCAGCTCGGACTACAGCCTGGTGTCGACGCCGAAGCTCTGGGCGTCTATCGTTATGGCGGCGACTGTCGGCATACTGTTTTTTGTGACTGTGACGCTGGCGGAACGCTTCGCCCTGCGCGGTTACGTGCGTGAGTTGGATTAGTACGTTGCTAGAATTGAGAATTGGTGAGGGAGTTGCTCAAAGGCTAAACTCCTGGATCTGTGTCATTCAGCACTGATGAGTCACCCCTCCCTGATGCGTCGGGGAGGGGCCGGGGGAGGGGTAGAAGACACACATGGCAGCGGCTAGCAGAGACATCGCCATCGCGGCGCGGGAGCTGAACAAAGTCTTTAATCCGGGCACAGATGAAGAAGTGATCGCCCTGCAAGACATCAACCTGGAGGTTGAAGCGGGCGAATTCATCTCGCTGATCGGTCCCTCGGGCTGCGGCAAGTCGACGCTGATGCGACTGGTCGGCGACCTGCTGCAGCCGAGTTCGGGCGAGTTGCTGGTCAACGGGAAGTCGCCGCAGCAATCGCGCCTGGATCGCGAGTATGGCATGGTCTTTCAGGCGGCGACGCTTTACGAATGGCGCAGCGTGGCCAAGAATGTGCAGCTGCCCTTGGAGGTGATGGGCTATTCCAGCGACGAGCGGCAGCAGCGCGCGCAAGCCATGCTGGACATGGTTGAGCTGGGCGCTTTCGCCAATCACTTTCCCTGGCAGCTTTCCGGCGGCATGCAGCAGCGCGTTTCGATTGCGCGGGCCCTGGCCTTTGACCCCTCCGTGCTGCTGATGGACGAGCCCTTTGGCGCGCTGGACGAATTCACGCGCGAGCGCATGAACCTGGAGCTGCTCAAGATCTGGGACCGGACCGGCAAGACGATTATCTTTGTGACGCACAGCATTTCCGAGGCGGTCTTTTTGTCGAACCGCATCGTGGTCATGTCGCCGCGGCCGGGCCGCATCACCGAGATCGTCGAAAATACGCTGCCCTACCCGCGCGACTTCAATACCCGCAGCGATCCCGCCTACATACAACTGGTGGCCCGTGTGCGCGATCTGCTGCGCGACGCGATCGGGTCGGATGCGGCGCAAAACGAGGGGGAGGCCTGATGGCGCCGGCTGGGGCGAGCAAGGCGGCAACCCTGCGCGATCGGCTGGGCTATTACTTCCCTACCATCGTCATCGCCGTCGGCGTGATCCTGGCCTGGGAAATCCTGGTCGTCGTGTTTGATATACAGCAGTTCCTGCTGCCCAAGCCATCATCGATTTTCGGCGAATTCATGCATCAAGTGAATCTGTGGCTGGCGCCGGGCGAGCGCTCCATCCTCTTTGAATCTAGCGGCGCCACCTTCTGGGAGGCATTCGGCGGCTTCATCATCGGCTGTGGCGGCGGCGTATTGGTCGCGCTGATCACTTCGCGCTGGACCATCGTCAGCGAGGCGACTATGCCCTTCGCCATCGCGGCCAATTCGGTGCCGATCATCGCCTTCGCGCCCATCATGAACAATTGGTTCGGCATCACCAACCCGGCCTCCAAGATGGCGATTGTGGCCATCATCGTCTTCTTCCCAACCATGATCAACACCGTGCGCGGCTTGACGCTGGTGGACCTCAGCCAGTTGGAGTTGATGCGCTCATACGCGGCGGCGCCCCGGGACATTCTGCTCAAGCTGCGCATACCCAACGCGCTGCCGTATATGTTTAGCGCATTTCGCGTGGCCAGCGCCTTGAGCCTGATCGGCGCGGTGGTGGCCGAGTTCTTCGGCGGCCCGCGCACCACGCTCGGCGTCTACATCACGCAAGAGGCTTCCGCCTTTGATTTCGCCAAAGCCTGGACGGCGATCATGATGGCGTCGATCATCGGCATTACGTTTTATCTGGTGGTGCTGTATTTGGAGCGGCGACTGATGCCCTGGCATGTTTCGTTGCGCGGCGATTGATTGACGAGGACTATGAATGGCTCAATCACTAACTGTATAGTCCCGCATTAAGGTGGTATGGGTTTTGCTGAAATCGCTCCGGGGTTTCTCGCCAGCAATCACAGATGTATTCATAGGGGCTTCGCCCCTTCAGCGCCTTCAGCCTTTTGCCATAGTTGTAGGCTTGCAAGAACAACTCCAGGTGCTGACGCAGTTCCTCATGACGTTGGTAAAAGTATCGATAGACCGTCTTCTCTTTGATACTCCGGTTCATGCGCTCGACTTGTCCGTTGGTCCAAGGATGATAAGGTTTGGTCAAGCGATGTTCAATCCCCTGCGCTTGGCATATTTTATCAAAGGCCAGCTTGCTTTTGCGCCCCGACCGCGCTTGATGGGTAAACTGAGTGCCATTGTCGGTCAAGATGGTATGAATCTTGTAGGGTACGACTTCGATCAGCCGGCGCAGGAAGGCGCAAGCGTCCTCGCGTTTAGCGCTTTGACGCAGTTCAGCGAAGACAAACTTGGATGTCCGGTCAATGGCGACAAAGAGATAGAGCTTGCCCTGGTCAGTTCTGACCTGGCAGAAGTCCAGATGAAAGTAGCCGATGGGATAGTTCTTGAAGCGCTTCTTCTTGGCCGGTTTGCTTTCCGATTCGGGCAGTCGGTTGACGCCATGCCGCTTGAAGCAGCGATGCAAGCTGGAGCGGGTCAGATGCGGTATGGTCTCTTGCAGGGCGTAGAGGCAGTCATCCAGGGGCAGCAGAGTCTTGATACGGAAGGCTAGGATGATATCTTCCTCTTGCTGGCTCAAGACGGTGGAGCGGGGATTCTTGGGACCCATCGGCCGGTCTTTGACGGAGGCGCGCTTCTTCCATTTCGCGACGGTTTTGGGGTTGATGCCGAAGCGCTTGGCCAGCTTGGCTATGCTCTCTTGACTATTTTGGATTTCTCGGCGGGTTGCCTCCGTCGTTGTGGCGCGCGGGTGTAGAACCTGTCCCATAGGGCTTCCTTTTGGCTATGTGAGATCATCCCATTATAATCTGAGACTATACAGAAGCGCGCCAATATATGGATGTCCGCTCTAACTATTCAATTTCTATTTTCAATCAGGCGCCAGGCAGTTGTTGAACGATGTCAATAAGGAGTCGTCGAATTTCTGCAATCTCGTTTAGGGTCGTATTGTGCAAATGGATCATCAGCCCACCCAAAGTCGTTAGCATCGCGATAAACAGCATCAGAAGCGAGCGGTGCAGTTCCGCCTTGGTCGCGGCATGTTGAGAACGTTCTTCCAGCGTGGCGATGCGTTCCTTTGATGTAGCGGCATTCTCTGCTGCGCGGACTGTATCATTGGCATTCACAGCTTCCATGTGCGTGTCCATGAAATTCAATATCAACGAAAAGATTATAACAGATTGTAGCCTATTCCACAGAACTTCTCTATATTGTCTGCGTCAATCGATTTATATTCAGGTTGCGCCGTTTGAAGCAAAGAACGAACGTTAGCTTGCGGCCTTGTCAAATTCATATGACGGGTTATAAGCAAAATATCATCAAATGACCATTAACTTTGTGTCCTCAGATTACGAGTCTTGTAGGGGTGCTGCCCGCGTTCCCGCAATATCTCTTTGTGCGTATGGGCGAGCCGGCGGCTCGTCCGTACCGACAGTCAAATATTTTGGTTCGGCATTTTGTGTGAGCCAAGTCGTGACTTTCGAGCGGCTGTGGTAAGAAAAATTTGATGCGATTGCCCTGGGGCGAAAGAGCGAAATGTTTTGGTCAGTCCGCGCATGGGCTATAATCCAGCCTAGCGCGATTGAAGCATTGTCAAAGTTGATGGAGGAAAACATCATGCGTAAGGTACTTGCTTTAATGATCGTTTTTGTATTGATTTTGGGCGTGTCCGCCACCGCGGCGGATGGGCATCTCACGCCGATAAAGCTGCAATTGCAGTGGGTGGCGCAATCGCAGTTCGCCGGTTATTTCGCCGCTGTCGACCTCGGCTTCTATGAGGACGCCGGACTGGATGTGACTATTTTGGAAGGCGCGGTCGAGATTGTGCCGCAGCAAGTGGTGGCTTCGGGCGGCGCGGAATTCGGCCTGGCTTGGGTGCCGAAAGTGCTGGAATCCAACGAGCAAGGCGTCAACCTGGTCAATATCGCGCAAGTCTTCCAACGTAGCGGTACGCTGGAAGTGTCCTTCGTCGATACCGGCATTGAATCGGTCGATGACTTCGCCGGCATGCGCATCGGCACTTGGGGCTTCGGCAACGAGCACGAGCTTTTCGCCGCTATGCGCGCAGTCGATATCGACCCCGAAAACGCCGATGACGTCACCGTCATTCAACAGCCTTTTGATATGTCGCTGCTGCTGAACGGCGAGCTGGACGCGGCGCAAGCCATGACCTACAACGAATACGCGCAGGTGCTGGAGGCGGTCAATCCCGATACCGGCGAGCTGTATCAGCCCGACGACCTAAACGTCATCAATTTCAACGACGTGGGCACCGCAATGCTGCAGGATCATGTCTTCGTCAACGCCGATTGGCTGGCCGAAGAAGGCAATGAAGATATCGCTGTGGCCTTCCTCAAGGCGAGCTTCCAGGGCTGGATCCACTGCCGTGACAATCCCGATGAATGCGTCGAGATCGTGCTGGACAACGGCTCGACCCTGGGCGAAAGCCACCAGACCTGGCAGCTGAACGAAATCAGCAAGCTGATCTGGCCCTCGCCCGCCGGCATCGGCATCATGGACGAGGACCTGTGGGCGCAGACGGTGGCTGTTTCGATTGAGGGTCTGGTCATCAGCGAAGAACCGGGCATGGACGCCTACCGTACTGACCTGGCGCAAGCGGCGCTGGACTCGCTGGCGATGGATGATGTCGATGTGACCGGCGATATGTGGGAACCGGTTGAAGTTGAGTTGCGTCCCGGCGGCGAGTAGTCATCCGCTAGAAATAAGTCTGAATCTGAGACACGCCTACATCACGTGGGCGTGTTTCTGTTTGGCGAATCTGCTCTAGATGGGCAAAATCCTATATGTCAGCAGCGCATAGAGTGAAAATCTTCAGGTGTTATCACCTCGTAGTCGACGCCTAATGCGTCAAAGTGCTTATTGGCGTATTCGGTTTTTCGCTGCTCAATGTGGCGTAAGTCATCGCCGCCTTTAGTTTCGCGCACAAGATAACATCTCTCACCATCGGGACCGTTAAGGACTATTGCCCAATCAGGGTTGTAGCTGCCGACAGGGGTTTCGACCTTAAACCAAGACGGCAGCTTGACATACAGCAGCATATCGTTTCGATTTTCCATGTATTGGGCAAATTCTGATTCCGGAATCGAATCGCATACCACATGGTCGTAAGCCGATTTTTTCGCTGAGGGGAGATACTTTGCGCTACTTTCAAATTTCTCTTTGAATAGGCACATTTCGTTCAGTCATTCCCATGCTCCAATGTTGTGCCGGTGCAGCGATGTCTCAACCCCCGTGCATGGCCCGCTTCCGCGCCAGCATCCGCTCGCGCGCTTCCGGGCTGCCATCGTGGCTGGTGCCGAACCAGTGGTCGAAGGGCATGCCCATCTCGCCGTAATTGCACTCGAAGTATCGGTGATGCAGCGAGTGATAATACGAAGCGCCGGACTGGACCTTCACACCGTCTTTGACCACGAAATCTTCAAAGCCGCCGTGACCCGTAATCGCGGCGAAGGAGGCGTGCTGTCCGTTCATGATCATGTGGATGGGGTGCGATGCCACCACCCAGTGGATCAGCATGCAGGTGTAGTACAGCAGATGCTCGATTGGGTGCATCGACAAGCCCGACCAAGGTCCGATGTCGATGTTCTTGTGGTGCACGTAATGCGCGATTTTGTAGAAGAACTTCACATGCAGCAGGCGGTGCGCCCAGTAAAAGTGGAAGTCCCGCCAGAGCGGCACCAGTACCAGTATCACGAGGAACCAGAGCGGCTGCTCGCGCGGGTCAACGAAGGGGATGATGCCATTGGCGTAAGCCCAGAGCATGACCACTTCGAAGCCGGTCCATATCGTGCCCGCGCTGGCTATGCTCCAAAAGGCATTATCGCGAACCTGATCGTTCCACAGAAATTTCTTGCTCTTGCTCATCCAGTTTGGCGACCACTTGTATTGATATCCCTGCGCCTTATTTGTCCAAAGACGCACATGCAATACGGTCGCCAAGGCGATCAGCATGATCTGGTTGCGGGCGAATATCTCAAGAATCCAGCCGGCGCCGAACTCTTTCATGCGCGCCATTTCCGGCGTCAGGAACATCCAGGTCACGGTCGCCACGATCATGTAAATTAGATTGATAGGCCAAATGTAATCTTTCGCCCACTTGGCGATCACACGCGGACGCGGCGGCCAGGTGAATACCGGATTCGGCACACCGAACTCTTTGTCCGGCTTCCAATAGCCGCGCTCGTCACGCGGCATGCCGTCGGTAAGACCGTCTCTTTCTACGCTTGCATTTGCCATCGTAAATCTTCCTTTAAATATGTATTCGATTCAAGCTTATCGCAGGTTTCCGGCGGGCGCAAACCTGCCCAGGCAGAACGATGGTGATAATTGTGGCGCCTTGCACAGTCGAATGGATCCCACCATGCCAACGCGCTCGTCAAATGGAGAAAAGACTTGGTCAATCGTTTCGTCCGGAAGATGGGTGGATCATTTACTCACCTGCTGTGTTCAAAATAAGGCCTTGCATAAAATGCTTTTGAAGAATAAAGAACAGGATGAGAGTCGGAATCGATGCTGTCAGCGCTCCGGCCATCTGTTGCGGGATGGTGCCGGTGCCATATGTGCCTGAGAGCATCGCCAGCGACGCCATGACCGGTCGCACATCGTCCGACTTCGCAAGCACCTGCCCAAAGAGAAAATCATTCCATATCCAACTGAATTGCGTCACGAACAGGAAAAGAGCGGGAGCTTTAGCCATTGGAAGGAGAACGCGTAGATAGGTTTGAAAGGAAGATGCCCCATCCAATGCCGCTGCTTCAAACACTTCCTGCTGCATGCCGATGAAGTAGTTGCGGAAGACAAAGAGACAGAAGGGCACAGCAATTGCCGAATAGAAGAGCAGCATTCCCAGGCGTGTATCATAAAGATCGACCGACTGGTACATCTGAAACAGGGGCATTAGATACATCTGAAAGGGGAAGACAGTGCCGCTGTAGATGAGTAGAAACCAGAAGAAAGGGAAGCGGATTTTCAGCATGGCAATCGAATATGCCGCGGAAGATGCCACGATGACGGCTGTCACAGAACCGACGAAGGCGTAAATGAGACTGCTAACGATCCCCTTGCCGATGCCTGACAATTCGGAAGCGGACCTCATGTTGTCGAGGATCATTGCAGCATTCTCTGGGAGAGCCAGGATTGCGCTTTGCGATTGCTCGATGGGGGTTTTCATACTGCTCAGTACCACGATGACCAGCGGTGTAACCCAGGCCATTGCGAACAAGCAAAGCAGCCCCAGCACGAGGTATCGGTCGAGTGAATGTCTCCCTGCGGTCAGTCTGTGCATCATAAGGCGCTTCGCTTCAATGTCGCTCTCAAATACGAGATCGAAAAAGCTATAACAATTGTGGACAGTATCACTGCCACAGCCCCGGCATAACCCATTCTCCACATGATGAACGCCTGGCGATACATCGTCACCGCAAGCGTTTCGGATGAGCGTCCAGGTCCGCCTTGAGTCATCACCCAGACCAGGTCAAAAGTCATAAAGCTTCCGATGACCGACATGATGACAACGATCGCCGTGATTGGTCGGAGCAGGGGCAGTTTAATGCGCCAGAAGAGTATTCGCTCACCAGCGCCGTCTATCTTGGCCGCTTCGATGAGTTCTGGCGGTATGGTCTGCAAGCCAACGAGAAACAGCACCATGCTTGGTCCAAGCGCGCGCCATGAGGCCGCGACGATCATCGCCAGCGTGTTTGTCGGCGCAAAAACCAGCCATGGGCGCGCCAGCGCATCAAAGCCGACCCAGCGCAGCGTTTCATTCAAGACGCCATTGTTGGTGTAGACATAGCTCCAGATCGCGGCGACCACGGTTGTAGACAATATCGCCGGCAGATAGATAAGCGTTTTCAAGACCCGCTGCCCGGGGATTCGCTCCAAAACCACCGCCAGCAGCAAGCCGCCCCCGACCGGCAGCAGCAAGCTCCCGCCAGTCCAGATCAAAGTGTTCGAGAACGACCTGGTGAAAGTGGGATCACGGATGGCGTCAATGTAGTTTTTTAAGCCCACAAAGCGGGGCGGCGTGATTAGATCCCAATCGGTAAAGCTGATCGCCAAGGTATGAGCGACCGAATATAGCAACAGCCCGCCTACGAGCAGTAGCGCGGGCAATAGATAAAGATAAGGCTCAATCTTGCGCAACAGCGCCTGCGCGCGCGTGGGCGTTTTGACAGACGCCTTTACCAGCGCTGTGACCGGGACCTCATTTCGAAGCGGCTCAGTGCTCACTTGGTTTGTATCGGGCAACCCGCCCGCCTGCATTCAGGATGGTTGGAGAGGCGCTTGATACGCCTCTCCTATACCAGAGCTTATTCGCCGCCAGCGCTTGCCCAGTAATCCTGAGCAATCTGCTCCGCGCCATCCAGAACCGTCTGCAAGGCAGCCGGATCCAAGACAAACTGACCGAGCAAATCAACCACCTGTTCGACGATTTGCGGCGGCGTGGCTTCCCAGTATCGCGTGTAGAGCTCGTATTCGCCATTGGCGACGGCTTTCGCCAAATCAACCAGATGCCCCGGGCGCGTCTCTTCGGGCGCCAGCAGATTGGGCGAGTTGATGTCGCTGGTCTCCGCGAAGATCGTTTGCCCTTCTACACTCATGAAGAAATCGGCAAACTCGAGCGCGACATCGCGCTGCGGCGAATTCTCGGCAACCAGCACCGGACGTCCCTCAATGACAAGGCTGCGATTCCCCGCTTCTGTGATTCCCGGCATGACGAAAATGCCGTAGTCCTCACCGGCGATGAAACCGGCGCGCTCGAGCGAAGCTGTAAACCAGTCGCCAATCAGAAACATGCCAAAACTGCCGTTCACAAATGGTTCCGCCCAGTTGTCGCCGAAGTCGCCCGGCTGCGAGAAATAACCCGCGTCAAGCAGATCGCGCCACTGCTCCATAATGGCGACCACCTGGGGATCGTTGTAAGCCGTCTCGCCCGCCATCACACTCTGATAAAGGGCGGGATCAACGCGCACCATCATTTCTTCAAACCAAATGAAGCTGCACCAGCGGCAACCAACCACGTCCAGGCCGAACGGGGTTACGCCATTGCTCGATAGCGTTTCCGCAACCGCCATCAGTTCGTCCCATGTGGTCGGGACTTCGAGACCATGCTCAGCGAAGACATGCGCGTTGTAAAAGACGACCCAGTAATTGATCATCTTTGGCAACCCATAGGCGCGCCCTTCAAAACCGAAGGAACCCATCATGCTGGCCGGGAATCCGCCGTTGTCAATATGCGTCTGCCAGATGTCGGTGACATCCGCAAGCAGCCCCGCGTCCACCAGGTCTTTCATGCGATAACCAAACCACCAGTCAAACAGCGGGAAAGCGTCGTCGCTTGGCAGCGCGCCCCGTACAGCCGCCTGGTATGAGTCCGTCGATGCGAACATCACGGAGTTGACGCCGATGCCGGTTACGTCAAGCGATGCCTCGCCGAGGGCATCTTGACCCGCCTCGTGCCAGGCCGCGTCGTTCGCCCAGTCGATCTCGATGGGTTCATCCTGCGCCGCCACGCTTCCCGCTAGGGCGAGCGCAAACGACAGCGCGACCAAAATAATCTTATACATAATTTGTCTCCTTTAGCCTGAACAATGCCGATACAAAATATTTGCACAGCCGCTCCCACAAACGCGCCAGGCCAGCCTCAACATGCCACGCTCGGCTCGGCGAGCGGGGCGACGGGAATGCCAGCCTACGGGCGGTGAGAACAGATATGACCTAGAGGGGGGTGAAACAAAGAATAGTGGCATCATATAAATATATTCCGATCGCTACAATGAGGAAATGATAACCAATGCGCCAGTGGCTGTCAAATTCAATTTTAGTGGAGGGCGCTTGACCTCAGGACCCGTGCATCGCGCGCATCCTGGCTAGCATCTTCTCGCGCGCCTCAGGCGAACCATCGAAGTTGGTGCCGAAGAGATGATCAAACGGAATAATCGGTTCGCCGTAATTGCACTCGAAGTAGCGATGATGCAGCGAATGCCAATAGTTGCCGTAAGAGATCTTCAGATTGTCTTTGACGACAATCTCCTCGAAGCCGCCATGACCGGTTATCGAGCCGAAGGTCACGAGCTGCCCCCCGAATATCATATTGATAGGATGCGCGCCGATGAGCCCATGGATCAACATGCTCGCGTACATCACAACGTGTTCAACCGGGTGCTGCGACAAACCCGACCAGGGTCCGACTTCGATATTGCGGTGATGCACATGATGCACCGCTCGGTATAGAAACTTCACGTGCAGCAGGCGGTGTCCCCAATAAAAGTAAAAATTGTACCAAAGCGGCGAAAGGAAGAGGATCATGGCGAAGGCGATCGGCTGCTCGCGCGGATCAAGATAGGGGATGAATCCATTGGCGTAGGCATAGTGCATCAGCACTTCAAAGCCCGTCCAAATTGTGCCAGCGCTGGCGATACTCCAGAACATATTGTCGCGCACTTGATCGTTCCCTAAGAATTTCCGACTTTTGCTCATCCAATTTAGCGACAGCTTGTATTGATATCCCTGCGACTTAAGCGTCCACATGCTTATATGCAGCGCTGACGCGTAGACAATCAACATTATCTGGTTGCGAAGGAAGATTTCGAGCATCCAGCCGGCGCGGAATTCGGTCATCCGCGCCATCTCCGGTGTCAGGTATAACCAAGTCACAAGCGCCACGATCATGAATAGAAGATTGTAGGGCCACAAATACTCTTTCAGCCATAGGACGGCGGCCCGCGGCTTCGGCGGCCAGGTGAACCATGGGTTGGGCGCGCCGACGTCTCCCTCCGGTCTCCAATAACCGCGCTCGTCACGCGGCATGCCGTCAGCCAAACCGTCTCTTTCCGCGCTTATATTCGTCATTTCAATCAACCTCTCTACACAATAAGAAAATGTATTATTCTGTTAAGTATAAACCTTTCAGACCAAACGTCAAAATATCGCGCCGGGGGACCGGGTTGCGCGGTGGCGCGTTCGATCGGAGGAGCAAGTCTTAGGTACGAACTATCGATAAAGACTTGTCCGCTCTCAAATGCCGATGACGGCGCCTATGGGCGGGGCGGGCGCCGCGCTTTTTCGGATTCACGACACTTTTACCACCGAGGGCACAGAGTAAAAATGAGGGCAGAGAAGTAAATGCAAGTTAATCATGCAGAAAACAAACTCGCTAGAAAAGCTCCCCTTCCCTAGCTCGCTGGGGCAAGGGGCCGGGGGATGGGGTAAGAAAAGAGGCATTCCACATTCTCATTACTTACTTGCATTTTCTGAGAGGGATGCTGGGAGATTTGGCGGCAGGTAGAGTTCAAGGATGGTCCGTGCGTTCGCCGATTCTGTCTTTGGACTAAGCATGATGCCTTTCCTCTGTGTCCTCTATCTAACTCGGAGTACTCGATGGTAAAGGTGTCGAAAGCGCGCCAGAGTCGAGCGACCTGCGCCTTCGTCACAGTACCGGACAAGCCATTTTGCAGTGAGGGCGCAATGACCAAAATCTTCGTCGTTGGCAGCTATGTCGAGGCGCTGACCATCCGAGTACCGCGCCTGCCCGCCCTGGGCGAGAGTCTGGTCGGCGGTGAGTTTGATATGGGCCCGGGCGGCAAAGGCAGCAATCAAGCCATCGCCGCGGCGCGTCTGGGAGCGGATGTGCGCTTGCTGGCTTGTGTTGGCGACGATGTTTTCGGCGAGCGCGCCACCCGGCTGTATGCCGATGAGGGCTTGGACACTGAGCATATCCACCGGGTCCCGGGCGCGACCAGCGGGGTCGGGTTCGTCAACGTGCTGCCTTCCGGCGAGAACTGGATCACCGTCGATATGGGCGCAAACCTGCGCTTGACGCCGCAGCACGTGGCGGACTGCGCGGCGCTAATCGGTGAGTGTGATATCCTGATGGCCCAGTTTGAGGCGCCGGCGGAGACTGTCGCGGCGGCGCTGTCGCTGGCCAAAGAACTGGGCGCGATGACCCTGCTGAATCCGGCGCCGGCTCGCGCAACCGACCCCGAAATGCTTGCCAATGTCGATATCTTGACGCCCAACGCCAGTGAAGCGCGCCTCTTGCTGGGCCTGCCGCCGGACGCTGACGTCGCCGCAGAAGAATTGGCGCGGCGATTGCTGGACTATGGCGTGGGCAGCGTCGTCGTGACTCAAGGGGAACGCGGCGCCATGATTGTCGATGCGGCGGGCGCCACGCATATCCCGGCGATTCCCATTCAGGCGGTTGATGTCACCGGCGCTGGGGACAGTTTTAACGCGGCGCTGGCCGTCTCCCTCGGCGCTGGCATGCCGCTGGTGGATGCCGCCCGTGTGGCCGCACGCGCGGGCGCCTATACCGCCATGCGCCTGGGGGTGATCGCCGGGCTGCCTACTCGCGCGCAGCTTGAGCGTTTTCCTTAGACCTTGCGCGCGCGCTCACTGAGTTTACAGGCACGACGTGCAAATCGATGCCGGCCGCCGACTCGATGTCCTCTTGCATGTCTCGTGAGATGCCGTCGTCAGTGACCAGCGTGTGAATCTGCGGCGTTGCCAGCACTTGGACCATGGCGGTGTGGCCGATCTTACTCGAGTCGATGACGACGATGCTGCGCTCGGCTGAGCGGATCATGGCTTTCTTTACCGCGGTATCGAGCAGCTGCGAATCGGCCAGGCCAGCTTGAATCGAAAAGCCGACGCCGGATATGATCGCCTTGCGGGCGAAAAAATCCTCAAAGAAGCGTTCCGCGACCGGACCCACAAAGGACTGCGCGGTCGCTGCTAGCGTACCGCCGGTGCACAAAATGGCGCTATGCGGCAGCGCGCGAAACATGGCTTGGATCGTGTGCATGCTGTTGCTGGCTGTGGTGAGATTCGGCTTCTGTTTGAGGAAGGGGACGATGGCGCGTACGGTGGTGCCGGAATCGAGAAAAACGACATCATCATCCTCGACGAAGTTGGCCGCGACGTAGCGACCGATGGCGCGCTTCTCAGCAGCGCGGATGGTGGCTCGTTCGATCTGATGGCTCTCATTTTGCTGGAAAGCGTCGCCGTCAAAAATCGCGCCGCCATGCGTCATCGTGACGTAGCCGCACTCTTCGAGCGAGCGCAGATCACGGCGGATCGTCATGGTCGAGACGTGATATCGCTGGCTTAAGTCGACAATGGTGTCGCTGCTAACCTGCGAAAGGTGGCTGAGTATTGAGCGGCGCCGAGCTTCCGGTAACATACTTTTCCCTCCTCAGTTCAGGCCAAAAGAGATCACTTTTTGCGGGCGCGCTTCCGCCTGCCAGTGGCGCGCTCCGATGTGGCGCTTGGCTTTTTGGCGGAATTGCCATGTGCGATATCCGATTCGGGCATATACTCGGATTATCGCGATTGGCCCGCCACTGCTTTCGCACGTCATTTTACATGATGTTCTGTTATTATACGACACAGTTATTAGTTGCGCCAAGCGAAACTGCACGAATCTTAGCCGTTCATTGGCTATGCCAATTTGTAATCATGACTCTAATACGCGTCAATCGGCTTTGCATTTGGCCAAAAATGGCGTGCGCCCAAAGGTAAGGCGGAGCTAGCTGTGCATCCTTGGCATCTGCGGCTGATCAAGCTGTGGAATACTTACAAGTTGCAGTCCTATCGCCCGGTCATCCCGACAGAAGTCGATCATGCGCGGCTGCTGCGCGATATCGCCTCGCTCCTGCGGCGGCCCGTAGAGGAGATTGAGCCGCTCTGGACCGACTATCAAGGGCTAATGGCGGCAGAGCGCCACATATTCGAGCTGGGACAAGTTGGCACGCTGTCATCGGAAGAGGCCTTTGTGATCCATTGCCTGGCCGCGCTCTTCCAACCGCCCGCGCTGATCGAGATCGGCACGCACCAGGGCAAGTCGACGCGGCGCATTCTGGACAGCATTAGACATTTGCAGCTGCAGACGCGAGTGACCTGCTTTGACATTGAAGACCTCGTCCGATATTTCGATCCCGGTGAAGCGACCCTGCTTCTGCGCGATGTGACCGATTCAGTTGAGCAAGACATTCTCGACAGCTACGCGCCCGGCATCATTTATCTGGACGCCCATCCCTGGCAGCTGCTGAAGAATGTGATTGAGGCGGTGCTGCGCCGCGACGACTGGTTGCTGGCGATTCACGATTGTTCACCGATTTTATGCAATCCTGATATGACCATCCCCAAAGACGAACCCAGCCTGATCACCGCCCGCACCGGGCATTGGGAGCGTCATGTCTTGGCCGAAGTCTTCGGGCTGGACGACCCTTTGGACACGCGCCTGAACGAGCTGGAAACGGATACGCACCTGATGCGGGTATTCGGCACGCAGCATGGACTGGGCCTGCTGCTGCCCAAGGCGATGCTTTCCCTTTGAAATCGCCGTGACCGCGTTGACTGCGAACGTCGTTTTGCAGCGTTGCGAAGATGACTATGTGCGCTGGGGAGCCAGCCCTGCAAAATTAGTCGCTGCGGTAGCGCTCCAGCGTATCCTCGTTCAGGCGGGTGCCGAGCCCTGCGCCCGCGTTCGGCCTCAAGACACCATCGGCGTTGTTGATCGCTTCGTGCATTACCGTATGCCGCAGCGGATTAAATAGCTGGTTGTACTCGTAAATCAGGAAGTTGGGCATGACGGCGCAGGCCGCGATGGTCGCTATGATACCGATGCCGGCGCCAACGCCATGCGGCGCGACAGTCACATTTTCCAGCATGGCCAGGTCAGCGATCTTCATCAGGCCGGTGATGCCGCCGCAGCGTGTGATATTGGGCATGATGACGTCGACCGCCTCGGCTTTGAGCAGGTCGCGGAACTGAAACCAACTGCCCAGCCACTCGCCTGAGACGACTGGCAGGTCAACCCGCCGCCGTATCCGCGCCAAATCGTCGGGATACTCAGGATGAACCGGCTCCTCCAGCCAGTAGACGCCGAGCTTGACCAGGTCCCTCGCCAGCTCGATCGACTCGGCGACCGTGTAAGCGCCGTTGGCGTCGATCAGCAGCTTGACTTCGCTGCCGATGGCGTCGCGCACGGCCGCGGCATGGTCGATATCGGGGCCGATGCCGCGCCCGATCTTGAGCTTGAGCGCGCGGAAACCGGCTTGCAGGAATTCGCGCGCTTTGTCAGCCGAGCCATCCGGCGTCGCCATATAAGGTATCGGGCTGGCATAGCAATCGACCGTCTCGCGCGCCGCGCCGCCCAGCAGATTGGTCAGGCAGTCCTCATATAGTTTGCCGCGCAGATCCCAGAGCGCCATATCGACGCCGCTGATGCCCATAGGCGCGAAACGCATCTGCTCGTTCATAGCCGTAAACAGCGCCTGATGATGCCGCGGGTCGCGCCCGATGAGCATAGGCGCCAGCACTTCGTTGATATGCTCCGCTGTGCCGCGCGGGCCGGGCCGCCCCATGGCTTCGCCGATGCCGACCAAACCGGCGTCGGTTGTGATGCGCACGATGACCGCGCCCTGGCCCAGCAGGGGAGTATTGCGCATGCTGAAGGCGGGCAGGGACAGCTCGGGCGGGACGTCGCCGTCAAAGGCCTCGGCGAAAGAGGCGAATAGGGGAATGGCTTCGACTTGGGTGATTTTCACGAACTATCCCAACACCGGATTGAGATGCGACGCCGCCAGCTCGCCCGGTTTAGTGCCCGGCAGCCAGTGGTCGCGGTCGCTGACACGATTTTTGTTATCCAACTCGCTCACGCGCGTGCCATCGGCGTAGTAGATGACCGTCATGGCCGGGCGCAGCTTGTCTGAGTGATTTGGCGGCGCCGAGTGCAAGGTCCAGCCGCTGTGGAAGGTGGCCGAGCCGGCGCTCATAGTATCCGCCTGCGCCAGCGTGAAGCCTTTCTGCTCGACGAATTGGCGCAGCTGCGCTTCGGATTCGTCCGAGATGGGGATATCGCCCAGGTAGCCTTCGATATGCGAGCCTGATGCGAAACGCAGCGTACCCATATCGGCATGGATATCCGCCAGCGTCATCCACATGGTGACGGTCTTATTTGTAGCCAGCGGCCAGTAGTGCTGGTCTTGATGCCAGGGCGTGATGCCGCCGCCGGCTTCTTTGAAGAGCGCCTGATCGTGATAGAGGCGCACACGCTCGACGCCCATCAGCCGCGCCGCGATGCGGGCGAAGCGCTTCGCCAGCACGTATTCCTTGACCTTGGTGTGGTATTCCCACAAGTTGGTCGTCTGCAGGAAAGCCATGCCATAGGTATCACGGTCTTTCAGCGCGCGCGTTTCCTTGTTGCGCTCGGCCACCGTCTGCACGATGGCATCGTGATAGGACGGGATGTGGTCGGCCGGCAGCACATCGTCCAGCAGAATATGCCCATCGCGCTGGTAGTGCGTCACCTGGGCGTCGCTGATCGGGTAGTCTGTATTCAGGATCATACTCGGGCTATCTCCACATTAGCTTTCTCTGTGCCCTCTGTGCCTCAGTGGTGAATCATCAATGATCGTGGTCAACATCTTCGTGCGGCAGCAGCACCATGAAGCCGTTGTCATCGCCCATCATCGACTTGCTATGGTGGTCGTCAAGGCGCTGCCCGTAGAGATCGGGCGCGTTGGCCGCGCAGGCTGTGCCGAACTTGGGCTGGGCGTAGGGCAGGTGGGTCGCGCCGCGCGCCAGAATATGCTCGCTGTTGGCCGCGCCGCCGTCGACTTCACCGGCGTAGGGGATGCCATGATTCCAGGGCACGCGCGAGCGGGCGTTGCAGTAGTGGCTGACGAATGCGCGCCGCGAGCGCCGCGATGAATTCTGATGCGAGCGGTGGAAGATATGCCCGCCGAAGAAGATCACATCGCCGGGCTGCGCTTCTATATTCACCTCGTTGCCATATTCCAGCGCGATCCGCGCCAGGGTATTGACCTGCTCGTCCGGGTGGCTGGCCGCCTGGATCGACTTGATATCGCTGAGGACGGTATCGCCTTGCCGCGTCACGCCGTCGCAATCGGGATAGATGGGTTCGTGCTGAGAACCGGGCGTCATCCAGAGGCAGCCGTTGTCTTCGTCCGCCGCGTCAATCGCCAGCCAAGCGCCGATTAGCGTATCCGGCTGGGTGGGGATGTAATATGAATCTTGATGGAAGCCCTGGCCCGCTTGACCAGGCTGCTTAAAAAAGAGCATGGTCTGCAGCGCCAGGATATCGGGGCCGATCAGCGCCTCGAGCACATCGACGATGCGCGGATGCAGCAAGAAACGCTCGGCGATCTCGCAGGCGCGGTGCGGCATATGGATGCGCTCGTAGAAATGCCGCCGCTCAGCCTCGCTGATATCGTCCGGCGGCGCGGGCACACCTGGAATGCTGCGCCGCCCCGCCATCATGTCCTCGGTGAATGCCGCCAATGCCGCCACTTCGTCGGGCGCCACCAAGCCCTTGATGTGCAAGAAACCATCGCGGCGGAAGGCTTTGTAGTCCTCAACCTGTACCTGAAATTGTTCGTGGCTGCGCTGCAATGGGTCTGCCAAAACCATAGCTGTTTCCTCAGCAATCCGCGCCGGCTGCGCAGCTGACATTCGTAAAGTCTATCAAATATCTCAATACTTTAACCACAAAGGCTCAAAGACACAAAGGACACAAATCCGGGAAATGTATCCTTTTCGATTGAAACAAATTCTTTACCATCAAGAGCACCGAGATTTGCGAGAGCACCGAGAAACTCAATCGAATTATGCCATATTCTTTGTGTGCTTTGTGTCTTTGTGGTGAAAATTAATTTCAACCGAATTCGATACACTACCCGCCGGAAACTTAATTTTTGGATTTGCCGGCAAATGGCTATACTGACAACAGTCCGCGTATGAACTGACGAGGAGATACGGATAATGGAACAGAGAACCTTTGGCAATACCGATTTGACTTGCTCGGCGCTGGGTTTCGGCACTTGGGAGTTGGGCACGACGCAGTACGGCGAGATCGACATTGACGAGGCGGTGCGCGCCGTTCACATGGCCATCGATCACGGCGTCACCCTCTTTGATACGGCCGAAGTCTATGGTCCCTTCACCTCGGAAGAGCTGCTGGCGCGCGGCTTGGGAGAGCGGCGCAAGGATATCGTGCTGGTGACCAAGGTCGGCTTCGTATTCCACGATGACCCGACGGTCGTTGGCGACGCCGCCATCGTCGGCCGGGATGCCTCGGCGGCCTACATCACCGAGCGTACCGAAGGCTGCTTGAAGCGCCTCAATACCGATTATGTCGACCTGATGCTGATTCATTGGCCCGATATGAATACGCCGCACGATGAGACCATCGGCGCGCTGGAAGCGATGAAAGCGGCAGGCAAGATACGTCATTATGGCGTCTCCAACTATGATGTGCCGATGATGCAGGGCTGCCAGGACGTCGGCAGCCTGGCCGCCAACCAGGTCGGTTACAATCTGTTTGACCGGCGCATGGAAGCGGAGGTGCTGCCCTACTGCCTGGAGCATGGCATCGGCTTCATGGCTTACGGCAGCTTGGCATTCGGCTTGCTGACTGGCGCGCTGAGCCCCGACGCCAAGTTCGCGGACAACGACTGGCGCAGGCATGGCAAGGCCTTTGGCTTGCCGCTGTTTGAGCGCGAGAATTTCCTCAAGGAATTGCGCGTCACCGAGCGGCTGAAGGCCGTGGCGGCGGGCTATGGCAAGTCGGTCGCGCAGCTGGCGCTGGCCTGGGTGCTGAGCCATCCGGCGGTGACAGTCGGCTTGGTGGGCATGCGCAACGAGCGCGAGCTGGCGGAGAATATCGAAGCGGTCGACTGGCGCTTGAGCGATGCTGACCGCGCCGAGATCGACCGTATCTTCGCCGAAGAAAGCGTGCCGACCTACGCCGACGGCCGGCAGATGACGGATGTCTCCCGCGGCGGAGAGTCTCACGAAGACTAGTGAGGGCCTTCTTGTAAACCAGCCGGCGCCAGTTCACCGATTGAGCGCTCCAATTCGGTCGCGGCGCGCACCTCTGCGTCTTCATCGACGGGCTCGGGATTGGCGGACGGCGGCAGGGGCGTGTCGAATTCGTATGCCGGTTCGCGCTTCTGCCGATCCCAGACCATGCGCATTTCTTTCCAGGCGCCGATCAGCGTGCGCGGAGTCGGCATATCGGCTTGGATCTCTTGGTAGAGCCTGCCCAGGTTGTAGCAGGGCACGCCAGCGTACATATGATGCTCGATATGCCAATTCATGCGCCAGTACAAGAAAGAGAAGAGCGGATTGAGCTTGACCGAGCGCGTGTTTTTGCGGAAGTCGCGGCTGTGGTTGCGCAGGCCGCAATGCTGCGTCAGCCCGACGAAATAGGACAGCCAATTGCCGATGAATACCGCCAGCGAGAAGATCAGCGGCAGCACCCAATAGCCGCTGGCGATGCCGATGACGAGCATTGAGCCGTGAAATAGCAGCAGCAGACGCGACCACATAATCGAGCGTCGATGCTGATCGGGCTGATCGCGGTGCAAGGCGCGGTACCACTCGTTGATGGGCGCGCGCTCATCGGCGGGCACCAAACCGACCGCGCCCAGCGCCGTGATGATCACGGTCGAAACCAGCCCGCCTTTGCCGAAGGTGCGTCCGCGCTGCGTCAGCAGGTTCACCGTAAACATTTGCAGCATAAAGGTCGATGCCAGCGAGGGTTCCAGCGGCAGCAGGTTCTCGCGGTCGCCTTCCGGATGCAGGGTGTAGCGGTGGTGATAGGTATGGCTGCTGGCGTAATCGAAGGGGTCCCACCAGCCGATCAAGCTGAAGAGATACAAGAAGAACTTGTTGAGCCACTTGGTCTTGAAGACGGTGCCGTGGCCCAGCTCATGCGGGGCCGTGCCGGTGAAGAAGCTGGTGACGGTGCCGTGCAGAAAGAGGGCGGCCAGCAGCGCCAGCCACATCTCATTCCACCAGAAGCCGAAAACCAGCGCGCCGCTGAGTATGAAGAGCCCGAAGTGTCCGCCGGCCTGGAACCAGGCTTGGGCGTCGCTGCGCCGGGATAAGTCCCGCAGCACGCCGGGGCGCGTGGGGCAGCGATACCAGTCGACGCGCAGCGTCTTGCGGACTTGCGACAGCTCTTGGTAGGCCATGGTCCTTGCCTTATCTGCCCTGAGCTTCAGTGCAATTGCATAAAATTATTTCAATTAGTTTAAGGGAATTATATACCTATGCACATTAGCCTTGCGGCTCATTCCTTGAGATAGCGCCATTCATCGCGCTTTTTGTTCGGCATACGCAGTACCATCTAGGCAGTCTCTTCCAGGCTGGCTTCGATACGCCCCGTGTAAGGCTTCTCGACCGGACGCCCTAGCTGGCGCTTGCTTTTGTCGGGCTTAGGCTTGTCTTCGCTTTTCATCAGTCCATCCTCATATGAGCACATTGCTCGATATTTTACCGCCGCGCCGGTTGCCATATCTGCGCGGAAGTCGTAGCGGACGATCATCTATTAGATCTTCGACACTATAGCCTTGAATCACAGGATAGGTCTCATAATCATCTGACCAGGTTTCTTGGCTGCGTTGATTGCTCACTGTTCGCATTTGATTTTCAAAGCAAACCATAATGCCCGCAACCGCATCTAGTCGCCGTACAGTCTCGCTAAGCGCCTTTACTGAGTCTGGCGTTACGTTGCCACCTTTTACCTGCACGATTGCATATTCGCGCTGGACTTTGGCATTGCGAACTACATCAATCTCCATGACGCCATCTACACCGCCATCTGCGCCTCTGTCGCCAGGGTTATGATACATCCCGTGTGCGCCAATTGCGCCACAGACCCACTTCTCAAACTCGAACTTATCGCGGTCTGCTAAGGCTTTCGCGGACCAGATTGTTTCTGGTACGCCGATGATACGTATGTCATCTTTGTTCAGATGGCGGAAGTTGCCAACGATGCGTTCGCGGACTAGCTCGGTGGAAAAGGGTGAAATGTCAATGCCGATCCAGCGCCGGTCTAAAGACTCGGCGGCATGTGCGGTAGTACCACAGCCGCAAAATGGGTCGAGTACGACATCACCGAGGTTGCTACTTGCTTTGATGATTCGCTCAAGCAAAGCAAGCGGCTTTTGCGTAGGGTAGCCGAGGCGTTCACGAGCTTGTGGATTAACAATGGATATATCACTCCATACTTGCCCCATGTAAGACTCTCGAGCATTTGTTTCTACAACTCTATCGTACCTCGAAAAATCTATATTTGCAGCCAATGCTTTTTCCATATCATACACTAATAACCTTCGTTCAGAGCCGTCATTTACAGTATGATAGCCACGCTCGTAGCGTGTGGAGTCTCTTGATGGAACAGTCATTAAGTTAAAGGAATTTATAGATGGATTGTTGCTATAAAATAAAATGATGTCATTCATACGAGCAAACTGACGTTTTGAGTTCCTGGAAAATCTGTTATACGACCAAATAACCTCGTTCCTGAAGTTCTTCCGCCCATAAATCCCATCCATAATTAGCTTCAAATAATGACTGGCATAGGGATCGCAGTGCAGATAAATGCTCCCTGTCTTTTGCAGTACCCGCTTCATTGCCGCCAAACGCTGTGTCATATTCAGCAGGTATGATGCTAAACCTGAATTACCCCCCCCCCCCCCCCGAATGTTTGTTCTATTAACTGAGCATATTTCAGTACCATTGCTAGATGGCGTGTACTTGGATTCCGATCTAATTCTGCCAGCCGCACATTATCTTCCGACTTCCAAGCCCAAGTATCTGTGAAAGCCTCTACTGGCTTGAGGCTTTTATCCTTTCTACGAAACGGCAGGTTATAATTGCTCTTTGAATTGAACGGCGGATCGAGATAAATGAGGTCAACGGATTCATCTGGCAATCGCTCAGGGTCATTCAACACATTCAAGCAATCATCTGCGTACAGTGTCCGATTTTCTATCATGCAATCAAGTCCTTTCAGATAGCATCATTTTGGCGCTATTGTCCCGCCGCCAGCCCCAACTCCTCCAGGACCGAGACGGCTTCGTTAAGATCAACGCGGTTCTTGCCGTTCTTGATCGCGCGCTGTAGCATAAAAATCGCATCCTGATCGCCGGCGCGAGCCAATTCCAGGGCCTCGGCGAAGCCCTTCTCGCCGTAGCTCAAGTCTCGCGCGACCACCGTATTGTCGAAATCTCTCCAATAGTATTTCAAGTCGTCCTGCCGCCAGTGCGGGTAGATGTCTTCCCAAGTCAGACCGCTGGGACCGTGCGGCTCCAGCATGTGCTCGGCGATTTTGTCGCCCACAATCATATAGCGGTTGTCCAGCGACAGGCGCAGGCGGTCGTCGGTGAAATTGGGCAGCGCGCGGTGGATGGTCAGCGCTGGGAAGAAGAGGGCGTCGCCGGGTTCGTAGTCGATGGAATGCCAGACCGGGTCGATTTCTTCGTGCTCGGTTTCGTCGACGATCAAGCCGCCGGCGCCAAGCGCGAAATGATGCTCGAGGACGCGCTGCACTTTGTGCGATTCGGGGATGACCGCCAGCCCGCCCAGCTCAATCGGGCAATCGCCGATGGGCGCCCAGCAGGTGATATTGTCGTAGCTGCCCTGGAAATGCACGAAGTCCTGATGCGTGGGCGTGGTGTGCTCGGTGTATTTGGGGAACCAGATGCGGGCGACTTTCTGCGGATGCGGCATCACGGGCGCGCCTGTCATCGCAGCTACGATGTCCTGGAATTCGGGCCAATGCGCCGAGCGGTGGAAGTTCTCGTTCTTGTAGACTTCGGCGTAACCGGCCGTATATTCGTTGTCGCCCTCGGTGTAGCGCATGTTGATATCGGCGATGCCGCGCATAGGGTCGGTGCCGGCGATCAGCCAGCCGACCTGCTGAATCACGCTCATCATTTCGCGGCGCAACTCCAGCATCTTGTCGGGATTCACCAGGCGGCGGAAGAAGAGATAACCCTCATCGGCGATGCGGCGCTGCAATTCTTGCGGGTCTTCCATGGCGTCGTTGGAGATTCTTAATTGCTTGATTTCGTCTGACATGGTTCTTGTGGCTCGCGCTTGTTTGATCGATTGCGTCTATTCTACCGTCAAATGGCGCGGGGGTCATCTGCTTCATTTTGTAGATGCGGAATGCCGTTTTTTTACCCCATCCCCCGGCCCCTTGCCCCAGCGAGCTAGGGAAGGGGAGCTTTTCTAGCGAGTTTGTTTTCTGCAGGAGTAACTTGCATTTACTGAGAAAGGATCATCACTGGTCAAAGCTACGGGACTGGCCGTCAAGCGGACTGCTGAGCGTCGGACGACGAGGGGTGGGCAGACTGCGCCGCTTGTAGCGCATTGAGCGCTTCCGCCAGTGCTTTCTCCAGGTCTTTGATTTTATTCATATATTTTAGTTCGTCGTCTGACCAAGGCGGGACGTTATAGACCGACCCGTTGTAGGTATATTCGAAGCGGACTACTTGTTCGGGATTGAGATCGGGCAGCATCTCGTCCAGTTGCGCAATGCGGTCGAGGATACGGGATAGAGCGAGGCTGCGTCGGTTGATATCGGGGTCGTCGGGCCTGAGGTTGACGGCCAGCCGGCTAGCGTGCTGCATCAGGATGTCGCGAACGTTACGGAATTCTTCATAGTCGCCTTGTGATTCTTCTTCTTCCTCCAAGGGATAGGGATAGGATTTGCCTGGGACGCCGCCGCCAAGCTGGAACAGGAGGTGGTCTTTGTGCCAGTAAGCGGCTTGGGAGTCGGGGTCGGGTAGCTCTTTATGCGGTTCGTATGAGGCGAAGTCGTCGTTGGCGTCCGTTGAGATACGCTTCGGACTCTTGGCGGGGAGCTTGTTAACGACTCGACCGTCCGGCAGGCGATAGTATTTCTGGCCGCCATCGTACCTAACTTCGACTCCTGAAGGGATGACGGGCGGCTCGTCGTTGTCTGGTTTCGTTGCTGTGGATGCTTCGGTCATACGTTCAAGTTTTTCGGCGAAGGGAAAACTTTTTTTCGCCGAAAGATCGGGGTTGTCGTGGAAGTGTTCGTCTCGCCAGCGGCGGAGGGTGGTGTGTGAGATGCCGGTAAGCTGAACTACCGTGCTGACATTGTAGTTGTAGAGTTCGAGAAGGCGCAGGGCTTCCTGCTTTTGGTCGGGCGGGTAGGTTTTGGGCATGAGGGTATGTTCCGGAAATGCAGGGTCAGGAATCAGATGTAAGAATAGCACAGATGTGCTAAACTTGCAAGTATCCAGGGCGTGGTTAACGCTGTGGAAATGATTCCCGCCGCGAAGGCCGCACAGGTTTTTCCACCACAAAGGCACAGAAGTGAATACAAGTTAATCATGCAGAAAACAAACTCGCTAGAAAAGCTCCCCTTCCCTGGCTCGCTGGGGCAAGGGGCCGGGGGATGGGGTAAGAAAAACGGCATTCCGCATTCTCATTACTTACTTGCATTTACTGAGGGTACAGAGGACACAGCGTTTTTCTTGTTTCGGCTGGAGCAGCGTTCATGTCCACAGAATCAGCCACTCCGCGGCGAGCGAATTTCTTGAAAACTGGGATTAAGGCGATATACTAGTAGCATCTGACCAAATGAGACTTTGAGGCAGAGAAAATGAATTCGAAGTTACGTCTTGCTCTTGTGTTCCTTTTGCTTTTCGGCTTGTTGGCGGGCGCGGCATTTGCGCAGGATTCGGTGTCTATCACCGTCCGCTGTAAAGCCAGCCCACCGGAAGAAGATTGGCGCTGCAACAGCTTCGCGGAAGTCGAAGAACAAGTCGAAGCCGAGTTGGGCATCGAGATTGACCTGAATCTGATTCAAGACAACGCGGGCTGGGGCGATTACAAGAATGAATTCGTCTTGGCATCGGAAGCCGGTGAAGCGCCGGATATCGTCCTTTCCGGTCACGAAGACATCGGCGCCTGGGCCCCCGCTGGATTCATCATCCCGCTGGATGATGTCATCGGCATGCACAGCGAATTTGACGATATCGTGCCATCGCTCTGGGATTCGCACGGTTACGCCGGGCAGATCTGGGGCATCCCGCAAGACGCCGAAGCGCGCCCGATCTTCTATAGCAAGCTGCTGCTGCGTGACCTGGGCTGGAGCGAAGACGACATCGAGTCGCTGCCTGAACGCGTGGCCGCCGGCGAGTGGACATTCGCTGATATGCTGGCGACCGCTGAAGCCGCCATTGACGAAGGCATCGTCGACGAAGGCAACGGCTGGTGGCATCGCCCGAGCAATGGCCCCGACTTCTTGTATTACTACTACGGGCATGGCGGCGAAGTCATTGACATGGAAGGCAACCTGGTTGTCGACAGTGAAGCGTTGGTCGCGACATACGAATTGCTGGGCGGCGCTGTCGCATCCGGCGTGCTGCGTTCCGATGTCATCGGTCTGGACTGGAACGAGGTCTGGCACCCGACTGTGGCGCAGGCCGATACTGTGCTATTCGCCGCGGGCGGCACCTGGAATTGGCCCAACTGGTCGATCAACTACGTGGCCGACAAGGGCGGCGACGAGTTCCTCTTCGAGAACATCGGCTTGACCCTGATCCCGGCCATGGCAACCGGCGAGGCGATTACGCTGACGCATCCGCTGACTTACATGATCAGCAGCGGCAGCGAGAATCCCGATGTCGCGCTGGAGTTGATCGCGGCCATCACCACGCCCGAGCACAATAACAAACACGCCATCGACAGCTTCCACCTGGGCATTCTCAACGCGCAGCTGGAATCGGAGGCTTACGCCAACAACCGCTTGCTGAGCAGCGCGCATTACATGCTGGATCACACGACGGCGCTGCCCAACCATCCGGGTTGGAACGCTTGGTCCAACGCCTACTTCCTCGGCATCCAGGCCGTTGAGACGGGCGAGGCGGACGCGGCAGGCGCAGCCGATATTGCTATCGCGCAGATGCAGAACGAATTGGGTGACGGCATCACGGTTCGCTAGCGCGACCAGTCGCCACGATTTAACTGCACAATTTGGAGGGGGAGCGCAGTTCGCTCCCCTTCTTCATATCTACGCCGCTTAGTGAGCGTAGGACCGGCTAATGTCCCAGCGAATAGAGAAACGCGAAGCTCGCAGCCGCAGCAACGCCCTGCGCGCGCATCTGAGCGCCTATGGTTTTCTGGCGCCGGCCGGCATCCTCGTCCTCGTCTTCTTCATGATTCCTGTGGCCATCATCTTGTATTTGAGCGTCACCAATTTGGCCAGCTCCAACTTCACCTCCGACCTGACCAAGATGGAGTTCGTCGGCCTCAAGAATTACCGGACGCTGTTGAACGATCAATTCGCGCACAAGATATTCTTTAATACCATCTTCTACGTCCTCTTCACGCTTTCGATTTTTAATGTCTCGCTGGCGCTGATCGTCTCGCTGCTGACGACGCATATCGACCGTGGCGCTGGCTTTGTTTTTCGCGCCCTGTGGATATTGCCGCGCATCACTTCGCCGGTTGTGTATATTTTGATCTGGAAGCGGATGATGGCGGAAGCGCCCTTCGGCATCATCAATCAGTTCAACAATTGGATGGGGCTGCCGACTTATAATTACATCGCCACCAACCCCTGGGTTTTCGTGGTGGTGGTCAACGGCTTCATCGGCTTGTCCTTCGGCATGATCATCTTCACCTCGGCGATTGAGTCGATTCCCAAAGACCTGCTCAACGCTTCGCTGGTGGATGGCTCGTCCAAGCTGCAGCGCATCCGCTATGTCATCATGCCGCTGATCCGCTGGCCGCTGCTCTTTGTCTTCACTTACCAGACGCTGTCGCTGCTGACCTCGTTTGTGGAAATCCAATTGCTGACTGACGGCGGGCCCGGGCTGTATCGCACTGAGGTCTGGTCGCTGACGGCCTACCATCGCGCGCTGTCCAATTATTTCGGCAATGCGCAATGGGGTTACGGTTCCGCCTTTGCCGTGCTGCTGGTCTTGATCGGCGTGGTCTTAGCCGTGATTTATATGCGCGTCTTCCGCTTTGATGAGTTGGTGGCAGAGCCGAGGGTGGAGACCTTATGATCGCCCGCGAGCAATTATTCGAGCGCAGCAAAGTCAAACTCGACGAAGCGCCGCCGACTCTGCAGCAGGACTTGGTCGAAGCGCTTCGCGTCGGCTTCATCAGCATATTCGTCATGCTGGCGGTGGGTTTCTTGTTGAGCGGCGTCATCGGCCCGCTGTTCGCGCTGGGCAGCGTTGAGGAGACGGTGACGGATGTCTTGACGCGCCTGGCTTTGCTGGCGCTGCCCTTCGTGGCTTATATCGCGGCGGCCAGCGTGGCGCGGAACTATACCGCCAGCGATACGCCCCGCGCGCTGCTGCTGGCCTTTGTCAGCACGATTGTGATGTTTGTGGTTATTTCGGCCGGCCAGTATGCGCTGGACTACGGCGTATTCGCGCCGCGGCCATCGCTGCAGATGACGCTCAGCCAGACCGAAGCCGGCATACGGGTCGACGCGATCGTACCTGGCGGCGCTGCCGATACCGCCGGCTTAAATGTCGGTGATGTGATAACGGCCATCCGCCGCGACGAAGTCGATCTGGCCGGGCTGAATCTGCGCCTGGGCCAAGCCGAAGAAGACGACCCACTGCGCTTGCGCTTCATACGCGGCGACGAAGAAATGCAGGAGACCGCGCGCGTCGCCATCGTGGCCGACAAGCAGGTGGGCGCCTTGCTGCCGAGTTTTGTATTCGCGCTGATCTTCACGGCTGTGATTCTGTTTTTGCCGGGCAACTGGGCGCCTTATATCGGGCTGGTCGGCTTGATGACGCCGTTGCTGGTGGGTTATTTCTGGGTCATCGTGGCTACCTTTTCTTTCCGCACCGAAGGGCTGATTCCGCTGGATGGCAACGACAATTTCGGCGGCTTCACGCTGGAGAATTGGGAATCGATCTTCGTCGGCAATATCGCCGGCCTGGAGTTTAATATCTGGCCAATTCTGCTGACGTCGCTGGCCATCGCGGTGATCATGACCTTCGTAGTGCTGCTGGTGTCTTCTATGGCGGGTTATGCATTGTCGCGCATGAACTTCCCCGGCCGGCGTTTCTTCTTGTCCTTCACGCTGATTCTGCACGGCTTCCCGGCCATCACGCTTTTGATTCCCATCTTCATCGTGCTGCTGCGCTTGGGCGGTCTGCCTATCATTGGCGATTTGATCGGCTTCAACACCGCCGGCGGCATCGCCATGGTGATGGTCGCTTTTCAGTTGCCGCTGGGCGTCTGGCTGATGAAGGGCTTTTTCGACAATATCCCCTGGGATATGGAGCGCTCGGCGCTGATCGACGGCGCATCGCGTTTCCGCACTTATTGGGAGATTCTGCTGCCGCAGATCCGCCCGGGCTTGCTGGCGCTGGGCATCTTCGCTTTCATCGGCGGCTGGAATGCCTATATTATTCCCGCGACCTATTCCATCGGCTCGGGCGTGAGCAATTTGCCGGTCTTCCTCAATGAGCTGATCGACGAGACGGCGCCGGTGGATTGGAACCAGGTGGCGGCGGTGGGCTTGTTCCAGCTGATTCCCATCTTCATCTTCTTCATCTTCGCGCAGGAGTATCTGCTGAATATCTACGCCGGCGGCACCAAAGGCAGTTCGTAAAATTACTGAGCTAGTAATGGAGAAATTAGCCACCGAGTACACCGAGTACACCGAGTACACCGAGTTAGCTTGACTGAAGTACAATGGTGATAGGAGGGAGAGATGGCAGTTCAAATGACTACGCCACTAAGGGAAGAGTACGAACACTATCAAAGCGTTCGCGAGGACCTGGCAAAGGAACACGCTGGCAAGTTCGTTGCGATAAAGGGCAGGGAAATTCTAGGTTTCTATAGCGACTATTTGGCAGCCGCGAGAGCTCTGTATCAGGAGCACAAACAAGGCACAGTATTCATTCAGGAGATCAAATCTGGCAAAGATGCAAACGTAGGTATCATTCACACACCGGGGCTTGTGGCGCTTGAATGATTCCTTCTCAATACTACTACACGCAAAAATATCGGGAAATCGTGCCTGCGCTGATTGCTTCCTGTGCCATTTCTGCAACGTGGGATCCATTGGAAGAGAAACCTGAACCAATTGCAGTAAGATATCAATGCTTATGGGATACTGGCGCCACAATCAGCGTCGTTACAAAACGGGTAGCAACAGACTTGGGATTGGCGACAGAAGCGCTGATTCCGATCCAAGCTGCTGGTGGCCTTTTGGATGACGTTCCCCAGCACTATGTTGATGTGCAACTGCCGGGCGGTATGCGGATCCCTGGCAGAGCCGTGGCACAGCTCCCGCTAGCTGATCATGATGTCATAATTGGCATGGACATCATATCTCAAGGAGACTTTGCGGTTTCAAATTTCAACGGCAAGACGACATTTACCTTTCGAATGCCATCTGTCGAAGAGTTTGACTTTGTGCGTGACTTGGAGAACATCAAAGAAAGTCAGGCAACAGATTCCAGCGACGATATACGGGAAGATTGATTCCAGTGGGAGCTACAGCGCTGTTTGGGATGAAGTCAGGCTGCTTCGGCAAGGTGACGCGGAAGCTGGGCTGGTTTGCGCCTTGGAGCTTTTGAGACGTACGCGCATTTTTACGTAAAGGGTTGCCATGAAAGTCACGATTGACAATCTCAGCAAGAAGTTCGGCGATGTGGTCGGCGTCGAGAACTTGACCCTGCATATCGAGGATGGCGAATTTGTGGCCTTCCTCGGTCCTTCCGGCTGCGGCAAGACGACCACGCTGCTGACCCTGGCAGGCATCTACAAGCCGACCGAAGGCACGATCACCTTCGGCGAACGGGTCGTCAATCAGGTGCAGCCGAAAGATCGCAATATCGGCATGGTCTTTCAGAGTTATGCGCTTTACCCGCACATGACAGTCTTCCAGAACATCGCTTATCCGCTGAAGCTGAAGAAGGTCTCCAAAGCCGACCAGCACGACCGCGTGCGCCAAGTCGCCAATGTCATGGGCATCGGCAACTTGCTGGATCGGCGGCCGGGGCAGCTATCGGGCGGGCAGCAGCAGCGCGTAGCTCTGGGCCGGGCGCTGGTCAAGGAACCGGACATATTGCTCTTCGACGAGCCGCTGTCCAATCTTGATGCTCGCCTGCGCCTGACGATGCGCGGCGAAATCAAGCACTTGCAGAAGAACCTGGGCATCACCTCCATCTATGTCACGCACGATCAAGTCGAAGCCATGACCATGGCCGACCGCATCGCGGTAATGAGCGGCGGTCACTTGCAGGCTTTTGACTCGCCGGACGAATTGTACAACCGCCCCAAGACGCAATTTGTGGCCGGCTTCGTGGGCAACCCGCCCATGAACTTGGTCAATGTCGAAGTTTCACAGGCCAACGGCAGCTATGTCGCTCAAGCCGAGTCGCTGAGCTTGAAGCTGGGCGCGGAGCGGGGCGAACCGGCCGCCCGCAGCGAGGGCGCGGTGGTGCTGGGCATGCGCCCGGAAGATATTCAGATCAGCGATGAGGGCGATGTCGCCGGCGAGATCTTCATCGTGGAGCCGCTGGGACGCGAAGACCTGATTGACGTGCGCGTGGGCCCGCACAGTTTCATCGTGCTGGCGAATACCGATTCGCAGTTCCAGACCGGCGACCTGGTCAAGCTCAAGTTCGACATGGGGCAAGCGCAATTCTTCGACCCGGCCACTGAACGATCGCTGCTCTGGCAGCAATAAGTCGCTCATGTTGGCTGAGGCAGTTCAAGGGCTGGATCGCAGCATCGCATCGCCGGAGGAGCAGGAATTGGCGCTGCGTTACGCGCCGCTGATTCGCTTTGACCGGCGCGAACCCTTTCTGCCCTCCGCCGTCGGCTACACCCTGTTTCACCGTGATGAAACGTCCGCGTCCTTTCCCCGCGACATCGCGCTGGCTGCCGACATAGCCTTTGTCATCGAATACGCCATTTGGTGGGATTGGGATATTCAGCATCTCTACGAGCTGGAGCACGCTTGGGTCAGTGTTGACGCGGCGGGCGAAATCGTCGCCCTCGAAGCCAGCTGGCATGGCCGCTTCCACCAGATGCGCGATGACCTGGGCCGACTGCCGCTGCGCGAGGGCAGGCCGCTGCTGTATTCAGAGCCCGGCAAGCACGCCTTCGCGCCATCGCCGGCCCGGCTGCTGCAACGGGAGAATAAGACGCGGGCTAGCTGCGGCCTGCACGCGGGGGTGATGGGTGTGCATGTTACGCCGCTTTTCGCCGGCATCATCACTCAGCGCAAGCCGCTGCAGAATCGGCTGGTTCATACTTATCTGGAGCGCTTTCAATTTGAGCCGACCTTCGACTTTTGCCAGCAATTCGACCTGAGAGAGGCCGCGTTTGTACCCTGGCGCAGTCTCTTTGCCTGGATTCCCGGACGCGTCGCCGCTTGCCTGGAGTCGCTGGCCGCCACGATCCCGCCACGAGAACGGCGCGTCCTACGCATCGCCCATCGCGGTGCCTCGGCTTACGCGCAGGAGAATTCGGCGGAATCGCTGCGAGTCGCCGCGGATCTGGGCGCGGACATGGTGGAGATCGATATTCGCGTGACCGCCGATGACGTGCCGGTCGTCACCCACGACAGCAGCTTGAAGCGCGTCTATGGCATCGACGGCGGCGTGTCTGATTACAGTCTGGACGAGCTGCGGCGGCTGACGGCCGGGCCGGGCGCGATCAACAGTTTTGCCGAAGCGCTGGATTACTGCCGCGAGCTGAGCCTGGGCATTTACCTCGATATCAAGCAGCTCAGCCGGGGCGCGGCGCGGGCGATGTTTGAGGCGCTAGTCAAACAGCAATATATGCGGCGCGTCATATTCGGTTCTTTCCGGCCCGATTATCTGGCGGATATCAAATCAGCCTGGCCGAGCGCGCAGACCTCGATTCTGTTCAACGCTGTTGACATCGACGCGGTGAAGCTGGCCGAGGCGATCGGGGCGGACTTCGTGCATCCCTGCTGGGAAAATCGCGCCGAGCAGCCGCATCGCCTGCTCACGCCGGAGTGGATCGCGGCTGTTCGCGCGGCCGATTTAGGCATCGTCTGCTGGCATGAAGAGCGACCGGCGGAGATCGCGGCGCTTAAGGCCTTGGGCGTCGACGCCATCTGTTCCGACAAACCCGAATTGCTGCGCGATATCTGCGCGGCGGGGACTGCGCAATGAGCGATAATCGGCTCTTCCCAACCAGCGTCATCGGCAGTTTGCCGCGTCCGAAGTGGGTGATCGACCTGCTGCTGCGGCATCAGAGCGGCGACCTCAGCGACGAAGCGCTGGACGCAGCCATGGACAAGGCAGTCGCCTTCGCTATCGGCCTGCAAGAAAGCGCCGGCGTCGACATCATATCGGACGGCGAATGGCGGCGCATCGGCTATTTTGAAGTCTTCGCGCAGATGGTCGGGGGCTTTCAGCGGGCCGAATATCGGACGCAGGCGCTGGCTCCGGAGGTCTTGCCTGATACAGGTCTGTCGCCTCCTCAACAGTGGACGCTACAAGAGTTTCAGCAGGCGCTAGTCGTCGAGCCTATGACTTATTCGCGGCCCATCGCGGCCGGTGGCGCGGCCTACCTGCGGCGGAATACGCAGCGCCAGACGAAAGTAGCGCTGCCATCGCCGCATATGGTGGGAGGGCGACTGTGGCATGCCGAATACTCCAGCGAGGCTTATCCAACGCGGCGCGACTTCATCGAGGCGGTTATCCCCATCTTGCGCGGCGAGGCGCTTGCCTTGCGCGATGCCGGCGTTGATGTGCTGCAATTCGACGATCCCTGGCTGTGCTTCTTCGTCGACCCGGAGCACCGGGCGCGCTTCGACGACCCTAATGCCGAGGTCGAGCGCGCCATAGACGATCTCAATCGCGTGCTGGCCGGCGTGAAAGGCATCAAGACGGCGCTGCATGTATGCCGCGGCAATCGCGCGCGCACGGTTTACGCCAACGGCGACTACGAGCCGATCATGCCCTTTCTGCTGGCTGCCGATGTCGACCAGCTGGCGATGGAATTCGCTGTGTCGCAGGCGGGCGATGTCGGCATCTTCGGCGCTTTCCCCACTGACAAGGAGATCGGTCTGGGCGTGGTCGATGTGCGCGGCGAGATCGCGGATACGCCGCAGCTTATCGTGGAGCGCGTGGAGAAGGCGCTGGCGTATTTGGCGCCGGAGCAGATCACGCTGAATCCGGATTGCGGCTTCGCGCCGACCAGCACCAACCCCATCTCGCTGGAAGAGGCCTATCAGAAGCTGCGCGCCATGGCGCAGGCGGCCGAGATTTTGCGTCAGCGTTACGGTTGAGCCAATGATGACCTAGCGCCGCGCTTTGAGGGATTCTCGACACTTTTACCACCGAGTGAACAGAGTAATTGTGAGGGCGCCGAGGGGGATACCGGGTAATATGGCGATTAGTCGAGTCAAGGATGATCCTCAGCTTTGCCGTATCAGTCGCTGATTAAGCATGATACCTCTCCTCTGTGTCCTCGATTTCACTCGGTGTCCTCGGTGGTAAAGGCGTCGAAACCACGCCATTATCGACAGCAGCGGAAGCCTGTGTTAGATTTGCCGCATGTCCGAGAATCACCGCTCCAAGCGCTTCGACCTGCTGGCGCAGCGCGACATCAACAAAGAGACTTATGTAGAGCCTTGGCCCGAAGCCGGCTTGATGGTGGCCGACAGCCCCTATGACCCGCAGCCGAGCATCGCGCTGGATGGCGGTCGCGTCACTGAGATGGACGGCGTAGCTGCGGCTGACTTTGACGCGCTGGACCGCTTCATCGTTTCGCGCGCCCTCGACCTTGACGCGGCGGCGGAAGCTATGGCGCTGCCATCGCACGAGTACGCGCGCATGCTGGCGGATATCAAGGTGCCGCGCCCCGAGATCGCCCGCTTGATCGCTGGCTGCACAGCGGCGAAGCTCTGCGACATCATTCGTCATCTCAATGTGCTGGAGATGATGATGGGGCTGTCGAAGATGCGCGTGCGCCGGACGCCGGCCAATCAGGCGCATGTGACCAATTGGCGCGAGCATCCGGCTTTGCTGGCGGCTGACGCGGCCGAAGCGGCCCTGCGTGGCTTCGCTGAGGTCGAGACGACCGTTCGTGTGGCGCGTTTCGCCCCCTTTAACGCTCTGGCCATCCTGGTCGGCACACAGACCGGGCGCGGCGGCGTGCTGACGCAATGCTCGGTGGAAGAAGCGCTGGGTTTGCGCCTGGCGATGAAGGGGCTGACGAGCTACGCGGAGACGCTCTCGGTTTATGGCACCGAGATGACTTTCACCGATGGCGATGATAGTCCTTGGTCCAAAGCCTTCCTCGCCTCCGCTTATGCCTCCCGCGGCGTGAAAATCCGCTTCACCTCCGGCACTGGCTCGGAAGCGCTGATGGGCCGCGCAGAACAAAAGTCGATGCTTTACCTGGAGGCGCGCTGCCTGTTGGTGGTCAAAGGCGCGGGCAGCCAAGGCGTGCAGAACGGCTCGATTTCATGCATCGCCTTGCCGGAGGCGCTGCCGGGCGGGGTGCGCGCGGTGCTGGCGGAGAACTTGCTGGCGTCCATGCTGGGCCTGGAGGTGGCGGCGGGCAACGACGCCCTGGCCTCACATTCGAGCATCCGCAAGACAGCCAAGCTGATGCTGCAATTCATCCCCGGCGCGGATTTCATCTTCAGCGGCTACAGCGCCATTCCCAAGCGCGACAACCTCTTCGGCGGCGGCAATTTCGATGCCGAAGACTTTGACGACTACAACGTATTGCAGCGCGATATGCAGATTGACGGCGGACTGCGGCCGATCAGCGAAGGCGAAGCGCTGGCGATACGTCAAGAAGCGGCTTGCGCGATTCAAGCCGTTTATCGCGAATTGGAACTGCCCCCCATCACGGATGAAGAAGTTGAGGCGGCGACGCGGGCGCATAGCAGCGATGACATGCCCGAGCGCGATATCCTGCCCGATTTGGAAGCGGCCGATGCTTTCATGGCCGGCGATGCCGATTTCCTGACGGTGATACGCGCGCTGCAAGCTAGCGGTTTTGACCATGTCGCGGACAACATTCTCGAGATGGGCCGGCAGCGCGTGGCGGCGGATTATTTGCAGCCCTCAGCGATATTCGACGCCGATTTCAAAGTGCTTAGCGGCATCAACGACGGCAACGATTATGCCGGGCCGGGCAGCGGCTATCGACTGGACGGCCGGCGCTGGCAGGAAGTTGCGGACATCCCGCAAGCCAAGTCGCCCGAGGGTTTCGTCGCGCCCCATACCGGCGAGCCGATTTCGCGGCTAGTGGAGATTGGCCCCGCGGCCAAGGGCGGACAGCGGGAAGTGGTGCTGGCGCTGGGTCCGGCCTTTGGGCGCGCGCTGAGCAAGACGATCGGCGGGCTGGCGCAGGAAGAGGTGCTGCAAGCCATCTTGACAGGCATCGCCGCCGAGGGCTTGGCAGCGCGTATCGTGCGCGTCTATCATTCTTCGGATTGCGCGGCCATCGGCTATGTCGGCGCGCGGCTCAGCGGCAGCGGCATTGGCATCGGCTTGCAATCGCGCGGCACCGCTGTCATCCACCAGAAAGACCTGGCGCCATTGAATAACCTGGAGCTCTTTCCGCAGTCGCCCAGCTTGACGCTGGAGACTTACCGCGCCATTGGCCGCAACGCCGCGCGTTATGCCCTGGGCTTGGCGACCGTGCCGGTGGCGGTCAAGATTGACAACGGCGCGCGCCTGCGACTGATCGTCAAGACGGCGCTGCTGCATCGCCGCGAGACCGATGAGGTCGACCCGGAGCGGCCGCCGCAAGAGTTGCGCTACGATTGGGAGCCGGACTGATGCCTGAAGCGAAGCGCGAGTACCCCCTGCGCCAGAATGCCGCGGAGTCACTGCGGGCGCACAGCGGGCGCCGGCTGGGCGATATCACGGCGGAAGCGCTGGCTTCCGGCGAGTTGAGCGGGGACGATTTGCGCACCCATGCCGACACCCTGCGGCGGCAGGCTGAAATCGCGCGGGAGGGCGGCTTCCCGCAGTTGGCGGCCAATTTGCTGCGGGCGGCCGAGTTGACGAGCGTGCCCAACGAAGAGATGCTCAATATCTACGAGTTGCTGCGCCCCGAGCGCGCTTCCTACGCTGAGCTGGCGCGGCTGGCGGATTATCTTGAGACGAGCTACGGCGCGCATGAGAATGCCGCCTTCATCCGGGAAGCGGCTGAAGTTTATCGCGAGCGGGGATTGCTGCGGCGTTGAATTCGGCGGTTATCAAGCTTGCGCGAAATCGGGATTCAGTCCAAATTATAGACACGATCTTCACTTGTCTATTTCGAGACCACGAGGACGGATATGTCGATTTTCTTGCGTACTATCATCGCCATGCTTCTCGCTTTCAGCTTCGCCACAGTCAGCCTGACGCAGGGTGACGGGCGTGGCGTTCTGGTGAATCAAGAGCGGTCGCTGGACGGCTACACCCTCATCGCGCCTCAATTCGACGATAAAGTCTACCTTATTGATAACGACGGCCGCGTGGTTAATGAATGGGATGTTGGCAGTCTAACTCGCGAGGCGCATCTGCTGGACAGCGGCAATGTGGTGATTGTTCGAGCGCCCCACGAAGAGCTGGACAATTCCCTCATTTCGCTTGGTTATGCTGTGGAGGGCGCGGTTGCCGAATATACATGGGACGGTGAAATGGTCTGGGAATATGTTTTCCGCGACCCGCGCAGGCGGCAGCATCACGGCATTGATATTTTGCCGAATGGCAATATCCTCGCCCTAGTTTGGGATTACCATCATATTAATGAAGCGTTCGCGCGTGGTTTAGACCTGGCTATCGTCGCGGCGAGCTTTGATGAAACTGCGCAACTCCTGCCTGATACAGTCTTGGAGATTGATAGAGCAAGTAGCGACATTGCCTGGCAGTGGCAGGCTTGGGACCACATTATTCAAAACCTTGATGAATCCCTGCCCAGTTTTGGCGAACCGTCAAATATCCCTCAGCGCATCGATATCAACTACCAGTCCTATCACATTAAGAGGTTTATCCCTAATTCGGGGCCCGAAGATTGGATGCACAGCAACGCAGTGAATTACAATCCGAAATTGAACCAGATAATCATCAGTCTGCACAGTTTTGACGAGTTCTGGATCATTGATCGCAGCCTTACGGTAGAAGAAGCGGCCGGTCCGGCCGGCGATCTGCTCTACCGCTGGGGCAATCCTTTCGCTTACGGCGGAGGCGACATCGTGGACGACCGCAAGCTCTTCCAGCAGCATGACGTGCAGTGGATTGACGAGGGCTTGCCGGGCGCAGGCAACATTCTAATCTATAACAACCGCAACAATGTCGTCCGCGAAGATCAGCAAACGGAAGATGAATACTCGTCAATTCTAGAATTGAAGCTGCCGCTGCGCGCCGACGGCAGCTACGATTGGTCGCAAGATGCCGAAATCGTCTGGCAGTATGACGAAGGTTTCTACTCGCGTATCATCTCAGGTGTCCAGCGCCTGCCCAATGGCAACACGCTGATTACCGAAGGGACATCCGGGCGCTTGATCGAGGTCACTGTTGACGGCGAAGTGGTCTGGGAGTTTATCAATCCCACTCCTGAAAGAAACTGGCTCTTCCGCTCGCGCAAATACGCGGCCGATCACCCGGGCTTGGCGGGCAAAGATCTCTCGCCGGGGCCTGTGCTTGTTGCCGAATCGACAGAGAGCAAATGAGCGAAGCATGGCGGCCTGATGTGCGAGAACAGCCTCGAAGCCAATATCAACACCTACTCGCGGCCGAGTGAGTTGCGCATCACCGACTTGCGAATCGTCAACTTGAGGGCGCTGCCCTTTGATGCGTCGCTGCTGCGGATTGACACTAATCAGGGCATCAGCGGCTACGGCGAAGTCCGCGATGGCGCCAGCCCGACCTACGCGCTGCTGCTGAAGTCGCGCTTGTTGGGCGAGAATCCCGGCAATATCGACAAGCTCTTCCGCAAAATCAAGCAGTTCGGCTATCACGGGCGGCAGGGCGGGGGCGTCTGCGGCATTGAGATGGCGCTATTCGACCTGGCGGGCAAAGCCTACGGCGTACCGGCGTATCAGCTGGCCGGCGGCAAGTTCCGCGACAAGGTGCTGATCTACAGCGATACCGACACGGTGGCGGACGGAACGGCGATGGGGCAACGGCTCAAACAGCGCATGGACGCCGGCTTCAAGTTCCTTAAGATGGACATCGGCATCGGCTTGCTGAAAGGCATCGAGGGCGCTGTGTCGGCGCCGCCGGGCGCGCTGGAACGGCGCGATGTCATGCACCCTTTCACTGGTCTTCAGCTAACCGACATTGGCATTGAGGCGTTGGCGGAATACGTGCGTCAAGTGCGCGAGATTATCGGCTACAAGATTCCGCTGGCGGCTGATCACTTCGGAAGCATCAACGTCGAATCTTGCATCCGGCTGGGGCAGGCGCTGGACCAATTCTCGCTGGCTTGGTACGAGGATATGATCCCCTGGCAGCTGACCGAACAATGGCGGCAATTGAAGCAGTCGCTGCTGACACCCGTCTGCACCGGCGAGGACATCTACCTCAAAGAGGGCTTCCTGCCGCTGCTGGAGGCGGGCGCGGTCTCGGTGATTCACCCCGATCTGGCCACATCAGGCGGCATTATGGAGACCAAGATAATAGGCGATTTGGCGCAGACTTACGGCGTGCCCATGGCGATGCATATGGCCGGCTCGCCGGTGTCTTTCCTGGCCAATATCCACTGCGCCGCCGCCACCGAGAACTTCTACGTGCTGGAGAATCACTCGGTCGATCTGCCCTGGTGGGACGATTTGATCGACGGCATCGACAAGCCACTGATCGTCGATGGCTACGCGCCGGTGCCGGAAGGGCCGGGTCTGGGCTTCGGCGAGTTGAATGAGGCGGCCATCCGCGAGCGCATGGATACGCGGCCCGGGCGCGACGCCGGTTACTTCGAGCCGACTGATGGCTGGGACGACGAGTGGTCGCTGGACCACTTGTGGAGTTGATGAAGTCGCCGACGCGTTCTCTACATCCTTCGGTCGCCGTGCCCGTCCCGCTATTGTTGAACGCGACATGCGCATCTGACAGGATCGCGGAAACGAGTAGAACGATATGAAAATCACTGATGTGCAAGCCTGCGTCATCGGCCGGCAGGAACCAGACAGCGGCGGCAGCGTCTGGACATTCGTGCGCCTTTACACTGACGAGGGCATTGTCGGCACAGGCGAGTGCAATTCGGGCGGGCCGGGCTTCTCCGGCTTCGCTACCAAGCAGGCCATCCTCGCCATGCGCGAGCTGCTGATCGGCGAAGACCCCTTCAATATCAACATGATCTACGAGAAGCTGCGGCGGGCCGGGCGCTACGGCGGGTCAAGCAATGCGCCGCTGATCTTCGCGCTGACGGGCATCGACAATGCCTTGCACGATATCGTAGGCAAGGCGCTGGGCGTGCCAGTGTATAAGCTGCTGGGCGGCAAATTCCGCAGTGATATCCGGCTCTACGCCGATTGTCACTTCGGTGAAGAGGATAGCCCGGCCTCCTTCGGCGACAAAGCGCTGGAGGCGGTGGCTGAGGGTTTTGGCGCGGTCAAGTTCGATGTCGATTACACCGGGCATGGCAAGCTGGACGCCTGGAATTGGACGGTCGGCGCGCGCGAGATGACGCATATCGTGGGGCTGGTGGAAGGCGTGCGCCAGGCCATCGGCTTCGAAGTTGACCTGGCCATCGACTGCCACGGCCACTTCGACTTGCCCTCGGCGATTACCCTGGCGTGTGCGCTGGAGCCGCTGCGTCTGCTCTGGCTGGAGGAGCCGGTGCCGGCGGAGAATGTCGACGCGCTGGCGCAGGTGCGCGCCTCCACCTCAACCGTCATCTGCACCGGCGAGAACCAGTACACGCGTTACGACTTCCTCGAGCTTTTCAGCAAGGGCGCCTGCGATGTCATCATGCCTGACCTTGCCAAAGCCGGCGGCATCGCGGAAGGCAAACGCATCGCGGACCTGGCCGACGCGCACTACATCCCTATCGCGCCGCATAATGTCTCGTCGCCGCTGGGCATGATGGCGGCTTGCCATGTCATGGCGGCGGCGCCTAACTTCTTGTTTTTGGAGTTTCACGCCCGGGACATATCCTGGTGGAGTGAGCTCTGCGATGGCGACAAACCATTCGTGCGCAATGGCGTGATGACCGTGTCGGAGGCACCGGGCATCGGCGTCGAGCTCAACGACCGGGTAGCCAAGTCACTGCTTTGGAATGGGGATACTTATTTCGATTAGGCCTTATATCCGCTCGCTATAATCGAGAGACTGATAGGACCGCCCATGCCTCAATAGTTGTATCATCCTCCCGCCAGCTTCTCCAAAGCCTCCGCGACCGGCCGCCAGCCGCCCCACTTGCTCACGCGCTCACGGGCTTCAGCCGCAGTCATCGGCGTCAGCTCATCATGCGTCTCAACGCCGAATGCGATCAATACGCGCAGCCAGTTCGTGCCCGCGCGGCCAGCAGCGACATTCTCATCGTAATAGTCGCGTACCGTTTGGATGAGACTGCCCGGCACGGTGTAGCTCTGTGGTGGCACGGTTGTGTTGGTCGGTGGCGGCACGGGCGTGTTCGTCGGGATGGGCGTGTCGGTTGGCACTGGCGTGTTTGTCGGGACGGGTGTATTCGTCGGGATGGGCGTATCGGTTGGAACTGGCGTGTTCGTTGGCGGCGGCGGTGGCGCTTGTCCTTCAATTTGCGTCAGCGCATCGACCACCGGCTGCCAGCGTCCGCCCCAGCCGCGATCGACATAAGTCTGCGCTTCGGATGCGGTCATGGGATTGCTGTGGCTGCCATGTCCCAATGCCGCCAGCGCCCGCGTCCAACGCTCGTGGTGGGCGCTGCCAGCTGCCTGCTCGCCCCGCCAGCCCAGGATGTTCTGTATCAGGCTGCTGTACTGGTTGTTTGACGGCGCCGGCGTGTTCGTTGGTACTGGCGTATCCGTGGGCAAGGGCGTGTCAGTCGGAACTGGTGTATCCGTCGGAATTGGCGTATTCGTCGGCGGTATCGGCAGGGCGAAATACGCCGAGCCACTGACGGTAACGCCGCCGGGCAGGTTGGCTGTGAGCGCCGCGCTATAAGTCGCGCCCGCGGTCAAGCCAGTGAAACGGTGGCTGGTCGCGCTCGCGCCCAGCGTTACGGAGCCGCTGGACATGTCGCTGCCGGCGATGTCCAACGTGTAGCCGGTCGCGCCGCTGACCGCGCTCCAGGATATGCTGGCTTCGCTGGAACTGTGGACTTGGAAGGCGACATTGACGGGCGGCAGGGGCGTCGCGGAGGACGTAGCGGTTGGCGTCGGCGTATCCGTTGGAATCGGAGTCGCCGTTGCCGGCTGCTGCGCTTCTGCCTGCTGAGCGTCTGCCTGCTGAGCGTCTGCTTGTTGCGCAGGCGCATTCGACGCGGTGCGCGCTTGATCCGTCACTGTGAGCCGCTGGCCGCCCCTCAAAAATACCGTGACCTTGAAGTCATAGACGGTATCGGCTTGGAGCCCACCGAAGTCATGCGTAGTCCGCGAGCTTTCGCTGGTATGAATGACGGTGAAATCGCTATAACGTCCATTGCCGCTGCTGATATCGATCATGTAGATTTGCGCTTTATTGCCCAAATCGCTCCATTCGACCGTGATGTGGTCTTTGGAGATCTTCGGGAAGATCATCGCCAACGTGCCATCGGTGGGCAGTGTTGGCACGGCTGTTGGCACGGGCGTATTCGTTGGAGAGGGCGTATCTGTTGGCACGGGCGTATTTGTCGGACTTGGCGTGTAGGTCGGCGTCGGGGTGAGCGTCGGCGTGGGCGTCGCAGTCGGCTCAGGCAAGGTGCGGAAAGTGGCTAACACTTTCCCATAGACCACATCGCTCCTTTGTTCCCCAGTGTTTAACATGACCTGTATGGTGACGGTATAGTCCGTGCTGGGATTCAGTCCCGTTATATGAAATTCAGTGGCATTTGTGAAACGCCGCAAATGCAAGTCTGTTGTTTTCTCATCCCGCTGTACATCATAAGAGACGAGCACAATCAGGTCGCGATTAAGCGATTTGAAATGATCGAGGAAATCTTTCCAATTGATTAAGGCGCCATCCCAACTGATTTGGCTGATGCCGATTTTGAAGTTGTCAGGGAATGGCGTGGCTGTGAGCGTGCTGGTAGGTGTCGGAGTCGCGCTGCTAGTTGACGTCGAGGTTGGAGTCGGAGTCGCTGTGTCCACCTCCGCTCGCTGCGCCCTTCCGACCGATGTGCTGGTCGGCGTAGCAGTCGGCTCGGGCAAGGTACGGAAAGTGATCTTTTTGCTGAGCGCCAAGGGTTGACCGCAAGTGTTTTGCTGGCAATTAAAGTATGAAACCTTTACCCAAAAGGTATATTCCGTATCCGGCTTTACTTCGTCATTGGACATATCAAAAACTACAGAATTGCTTCGCCGCAGCCAGGGTATAATGATCATAATATCACCCCCACCTAGCGGGTGCGAGATCATGGCGTAATAAACTTTTTCCAGCTCCGAATCCGCTGGCACATTATCAATAAAATCGTCCCATACAATGCGGACATCTCCATTATTATTGTGATTCACATCAACACGGATATTGGCATCCAAAGGCGTCGACCAGTCGAAGGGTGTTGGCGTGATGGTTGGCGTCGGCGTAATGGTCGGCGTATTCGTCGCAGTTGGCGTGGCGGTATTGGTTGGCGTCGGCGTAATGGTCGGCGTATTCGTCGCAGTTGGCGTGGCGGTGTTGGTGGGCGTGGGCGTGCTGGTCGGCGGCGGAGCGGACAGGGTGCGGAAGGCAGGTCCCAGCACATAGTCTTCGTAAATGAGCCCATTCCTGCGCAAGCAGCCTTTGAAAACCAAGATGCGATATTCCGTATCCGGTTGCAAGCCGCTTATGATTCTCGTTCCGCTATTTTTATCGCCTGTATCTGAACTGTCTACAAATCCCCAGTTGAGGTAAACATGGAGCCGGGGCTGACGAGTGTCCGCGTTCTTGCAAGCCGCGCTGATTTCCCATGGGACTTGCGCCGAGTTATGGGTAATGTTGCTGACGCGAATGCTGGTCAGCGTGCCGTTGCCTGTTGGCAGATCGGCAGTGCGGAAGATGGCTTTTACGCTGCCGTAGACCTTGTTATTCGGATGATTACTAAGATGCGACTGCACCCAAATCGTTATTTCATACTCGGTGCTGGGCTTTAATCTATCTTGACGAATAGAATTGTCAGTCGGTCGGTACAGGCTGCCGACCTCGTGGCTGCCATCCGTCGCATCAAAGGTGCTGATGCGAACAAGCGGGTTCGCATGCAGGTCTTTGAAATGCTCGCGGAAAAGTTGCCAATCCAATGTGACGGCATTCCAGGTGATTTTGGGGAAGCGAATTTTATAATTGTCCGGGTACGAGCTGAGCGTGTTGCCTAAGACGGTTGTTGCGGTTGGCGTGATAGTCGGCGTTGGCGTGATAGTCGGTGTTGGGGTGATAGTCGGTGTGGGCGTCGCCGTCCAGCTCGGGTCCGGCAAGGTGCTGAAAGTAATCCTTTGGCTGTGCGCCAAGGTTTTTCCGAAACCGCTGCCCTCGTTTTGCACTTCTACCCAAAAGACATATTCCCTACCCGCAATGAGAGAAATAGGAGAATAATGGACAGAGTTGCTTTGTGCGCGATTGGAAGTAATGATTGAGATACCCGTGCCCGACATGGTCTTGACATAATAGTGTTTTTCTTTATCCGATGGCACATTATCTATAAAATCGTCCCATACAACTCGTACTGAGCGATTATTGTTGTGATTCACATCCACGCGGATATTGGCGTCAAAGGGCTGCGACCAATCGGGCGTCGGATTGTCCACTTCCGCTTGCTGCGCGCGACCGACCGATGTATTGGTCGGCGCGGGCGTATTCGTCGGCAGCTCTGGCTCGAAACGCAGCGACCTGGATTTTTTAGGCTGCTGTGAATTGGGACCTGGATGCCAGGTAACGGTGAAATCATAGCCCTTGCCCGGGTGTACGGGATAGATAAACATACTATCTACCAGGAGGGGAACAGTGGTATAGGGCAGTTTATAGCCGTTATATTTTGCCTCGCCATCGATGTCTATCTTCACCTTGTAATAGCCCGTGTGGGTGGGACCATTCCACTCAAGGTTGTAGCCGTCATACCGGCGGCTATCTTCAGGGATGAACCTGAGCTTCAGGGAAGTCAGCGGCTCGACTTCGGGGATGGGCGTGGGGATTTGTCCATTGCTGCGCAGGTGAATGACCCGCGCGGAAAAGGGGAAAAACTTCGCGCCATCGCCGCTGGTTTTATAGCCGTTGATGCGAATCTCGTAGTTCCTATTGGCTTTCAAACCAGTGATGGTCGTATGTGTATCGGTGGTGAAGAGATTATCGCCGCTCGTCAGCGGTTTGTCGCGCCAGACCACTTCGTAGCCTTCCGCGCCGCGCAAAGGCGTCCATTCCAAGGAGACGCTATTCGCCGTCACAGCAGTTATGCGATATTCAATCGCGGGACCGGGGCTGGGCGTACTAGTCGCTGTTGGCGTCGCTGTGCTGGTTGACGTCGCCGTTGGCGTCGGCGTGCTGGTGGGTGTTGCGGTGCTGGTAGGCGTCGCAGTCGGCGTGGCGGTGCTGGTTGACGTTGCGGTTGGCGCCGGCGTGGGACTGTCCACCGCCGCGCGTTGCGGCATGCCAAGCGACGTGTTGGTCGCTGTCGGCTTCGCGTTCGGGTTTGGTAGGGTGCGGAAGGTTGTTGACAAGGTTTTGGCAAAGACAACATTGCACGTATAATAATATCCACAGACCTCCACCCAAATCTCATACTCGGTATCCGGCTGCAATCTAAACATATTGAAGGCATGCCAGCCCGTGTTTACCCTTAACTTAAATGTATGTTTTTTGCCGCCTTCAGTCGGCACAACGCGGGTAAAATAATATAGCTCTTTGAAAGGGGCATTAACCGTCTCGGCGATATTATCCCACTCTACTCGGGTATTGGCGTAGCTAAGGTTCTGGACCTTGATGTTGCCAGCCGGCACCGGCGTAGGCAGCGGAATCGGCGTTTGACCTGGATTCGGCAAGGTGCGGAAGCTGATGGATTCGCTGCGCGCCAAAGGTTGCTCGCAGGTGTTGCGGCGGCACCAAAAGTCCGAAATTTCTAACCAGACGGTGTAGACTGTATCCGGCTCCGCATTTCTAATAAAGTAAAAAGTCGAATCGCTCATCGAAGCCGTTTTCACGCTGCCGCCAGCGGGTTGATAATGGACTACCGTGGTTTTCCGCAAGCCCGGCGCTGGAATATCCTCAATAAAAGGATTCCATCTGAACCATACCGCGAAATTGGGATTATCAGGGTGATTCCCTAAGCGCGTAACGCGAATATTGGCATGAACAGTAATGGGCGTGGGGGTGCTGGTCGCGGTTGGGCTTGGCGTGTGGGTAGGCGTGGGCTGCTGCGCCAGCGTCAATCCACTGCCCAGCGCAATGATAATCAGCAGCGGCAAGATGAGAAACTTGCGAAATGAAAGAAATAACAACATGATACCTACCCAAAATAAGAGGAATGAGCGCAAGATAACTAACCGAATTGTAATTCGATTGCGCGCCGAAGTCAATCGCTGCGCATAGCGGGCCCGCTGTCGCAAGCGCGCGCAACGCCGAATACCAGTTCCATGGTGTGGATATTGTCTTGCGCGGTCGTGGCTGTTGACCTGCCCTGCGTTACCGCTTGGTAGAATTCTTGCAGCAGATAATCCTGCCCTTCACGCTCCATATCGATGAGCGGGGTTTCTTCTGGCTCGGCCTGCTCGTTGACCAACGCGCCCTCGCCCGAGCCGACGCGCTCCAGCCGCTGAATCGTCACGCGATCGTCACGCGCCAGCAGCACGCCGCGCTCGCATTCAAAGCGCCAGTTAGCGTTCCAACTGGTCTCCAGCGCTTGTGAGCACCAAGAGCCGCTGTAGGCGACTTGAACGCCGTTGGCGAAGCCGATTTGCGCCGCAGCGCTGGCGTCGCCGGCGAACCAACTCCAGGGCGGGTTCCAACTGCGAGCTTGTATCGTTTTTGCGTCGCTGCCGAGGAAGAAGCGCATCATATCGAAATGATGAATGGACATGTCAACGATCAGCGGATGGGGCATCTCTTCGCGGAAGCCGCCGAAATGCGGTCCCTTGTAGAATTCGACTGAGACCGCCGCCACCGCGCCCAGTTCGCCGCTATCCAGCACGCGCTTCACGGTCTGCGTCAGCGGCCGATAGCGGTAGTTCTGCGCCACGCTGCATAATATGCCGCTGTCGTCCGCGGCCGCGGCGATGGCCCGGGCGTCTTCCAGTGTGCCTGCCAGGGGCTTTTCCTGCAGAACGGGCAATCCGGCTTCCAGCGCGCTGATGGTCACTTCGCGGTGGAATTGCGGCGGGGTTATATTGATGACCGCATCGGCGTCGACCTGCTGCAGCGCTTGTGGCAGGGAGTCGAAAATCAGCGATTTGTCGAGATTGTATGCTGCGGCTTGGGCGCGGGCGATGTCTGGGTCGATCTCGACGAAGCCGGCGTAGTCGACCCGCGGCGAATTCCGCACGGCATTCAGCCAGGCATTGCCCATGCCACCGATGCCCACTTGAATGACTTTCATTGCGAGGCCTCAGCGGGAGTGGTAGCTATCGTGGGTTTAGTCTTTATGGCGATAACAGCACTGATTCTTTCACCACAGAGGGCACAGAGTTTTTCTTGTTTGCCTGGCGAAGTTTTCATGTAGTCGGAATTTACCACTCCTCGTTCGCTGCGCAAGTGGCAAATGGCCGCGCAGGTGCGCTATAATTGCCGAAACTGTGTCGTTCCACTACAACGTCGCAGTGATTTCAAGCCAATCTGTCAAATGTCACAAATTTCTGCTTGGAGGAAAACATGTTCAAACGTACGCTATTTTTTATCCTGGTGATGGGCCTCGCGCTAGTCACGTCGTCCTTCGTCATGGCGCAAGACGACATCTTGCTCTATGGCGGCAACCAGGACATCGACAATATTGACCCGGCCACCGGCGAGAACTACTCGATCAACGCTGCGCTGCGCAGCTTGTATGACGCGCTTTACATTTATCGCGGCAGCGATACCGTTCCGCATTTGGTCGAAAGCCACGAAGTCAACGATGACGCCTCGGTCTGGACTTTCACGCTGCATGACGACGCCGTTTTCCACGATGGCAGCCCGGTGACCGCCAAAGCCGTCGTCTACAGTTTCAACCGCATGATGGCGATTTCGGGACCGCCGACCTGGCGCTGGGCCACCATCACCGATGAGAATTCGGCGCAGGCCCTTGACGACCACACGGTCCAATTCACGCTAACCCAAGCCTACGCGCCTTTTATCGGCACGCTGCCGCAGCTCTTCGTGGTCAACCCGGCCATAGTCGAAGCCAATTTGGGCGACGACATGGGGCAGACTTACCTGAAGGAGAATGCCGCGGGTTCCGGTCCTTTCACGCAAGGGCGCTGGGAAATCGGCAATATCTATGAGTTCATCGCTGTGGATGATTACTGGGCCGGCTGGACCGGCGACGACCACCTGGACGGCTTCTTCTGGGTCATCCAGCGCGACCCCGCCACCCAGCTGAATTCGCTGCTGGCGGGCGAGACCCATATCGCTGACACGATTTCCGGCACGGACCGTGAAAAGATTGATGAATCTGAGGAGCACGTCTGGGAACAGCACGGCGGCCTGTACATCAATACGCTGAAGATGAACAACCAGAGCGAATACACCAGCGACATCAATCTGCGCAAGGCTGTTGCCCACGCCATGAATTACGAAGCAATGGTCGAAGCGCAGGACGTGCCCATCACGATTCTGCCTGGACCTACGCCGGGCAATTTCGTCGGCTATGTCGAAGGCTTGGATTACCCCAAGTATGATCTGGACAAGGCGCGCGAATACCTGGCGCAATCGGCTTGGCCCGAGGGCGGCATCACGCTGGATTACGTCTACGTGACGGAATTCCCGCGCGAAGAGATCCCGGGGCTGATTCTGCTGGAAGGTTTGGCGGAGATCGGCATCGAGCTCAACATGATTCCGATGCTCTGGCCCGATATGGTCGCCAGTTGCGCTACACCGGAGACGGGTCCGGACATCATCAATATCTACACAGTGCCGCCTTTCCTTGATCTCGATGCCCATCTCTACAATCAGTATCATTCAGATCAATGGGGCAGCTTCAATTCCTGCAGCTTCTATCAAAATGATCGCGTGAATGAATTGCTGGATATGGCGCGCAGCAGCGGAGACGCCGCTGAACGAGAAGCGCTGTATACAGAGGCGCAGGAGATCATCGCCGCCGATCAGACGTCGGTTTGGATGTATATTGAAGACAGCGGTTTGGCGCGGAACACCTGTGTCATGGGTTATCGTTACTCGCCGATGTATCAAGTCACGGTTCTGTTCCAGGATCTGTGGATGGACGGGTGCTAGCTTCGGGCAATAGACCAAGTAGGGGCGATCCATTGGGTCGCCCTATGTTTCGGGCAAGAGAATCGGGCGACCTGATAGGTCGCCCCTACAATCTTTGCTGGGAGAGCAATTCGTGGGCTTGCCACAAGATTCACATTAGGCTAAGTCATTTGCTATGAACATCCGATTCTACATCCTGCGGCGCATCGTCCTGGTTATCCCCACGCTCATCGGCTTGAGCATCCTGACTTTTTCCATCTCGCGGATTGTGCCGGGCGACCCGGTAGGGCTGGCGGCTGGGCCGCGCGCCACTGAAGAGATCAAAGAGACCTTCCGCCGCGAGTTCGGCTTTGACCAGCCTCTGCCCATCCAATACGTCAATTATATTTCCGGGCTCTTCCGCGGCGATTGGGGCGAATCGCTTTACACGCGCCGCTCGGTAGTCGGCGACCTGCGCACCTTCTGGCCCGCCACGCTGGAGCTGACCACCGCCGCCGTCATCATCGCCACGCTGCTGGGGGTGCCGGCTGGCGTCATCTCGGCCATGTACCGCAATCGATTGCCCGATCATGTCGCGCGTGTATTGTCGCTGTTTTTCGTCAGCTTTCCCTCGTTTTGGCTGGCGATGATCTTCCAGACCTGGTTCGGTCGTGATCTGGGGTTGTTCCCAATCGGCAAACGCTTGCCCGTGCTGGTCGCGCCGCCGGCCTCGACTACCGGCCTGTTCTTGATCGACAGTCTCATCCAACTGGATTTCGAAACCTTTCTTATTTCGCTGCGCCATTTATTCATACCGGCGCTGGTATTATCATTCGGCGCTTTCGCCAGCATCACGCGCATCACCCGCGCTAGCATGGTCGAGGCGCTGGAAAAAGACTTCGTGCGCATGGAGCGCGCCATCGGCATCCCCTATCGCATCATCATTTTCAAATATGTACTGCGCAATGCTCTTATCGCCACCATCACCGTCATCTCGCTGAATTTCGGCTGGCTGATGGCCGGCGCTATCCTTATTGAGACCATATTTGACTGGCCCGGCTTGGGCATTTACGCTGTAGAAGCCTCGCTCAGCCTGGATTTTCAGCCAATTATGGGCATCGCCATCCTTTACGGTGTGGTCTTCAGCGTGATCAATATCTTGACCGATATCGTCTACGGCGTCCTGGATCCGAGGATTCGTTATGGTTGAGTTGCCGGCCATCGATATGGAGAAACCCAAGAGCGCACGCTCGGCACGATGGGAGAATATAGCGCGCGGCATCTACCGCTTCCGCTCCAACAAGCTGTCGATGCTGGGATTGGGCATGCTGATTTTCATTCTGCTGGTGGCGATCTTCGCGCCGGTCATCGCGCCCTATCCGGAAGACGCCGCTGGCAAAACCCGCGTCGCCTCCCGCTTGCAGCCGCCCAGCGACGACTTCGCTTTCGGCACGGACAAGATCGGCCGCGACATTTTCAGCCGCGTCGTTATGGGCACGGGTCTGGCGCTGCAAGTCGGCACGATTATTATTTTGCTGGCTACGACCATCGGCGTATCCATCGGCGCGATATCGGGTTATGCCGGCGGCTGGCTTGACGATTTGCTCATGCGCGTCACCGACATCTTCCTGACTGTGCCGGCGCTGGTGTTGGCTATCGCCATTTCCGCCGCGCTGGGCAAGGGCATCATCAACGCCATGATCGGCATTTCGCTGGTTTGGTGGCCCGGTTTCGCCCGGCTGACGCGCAGTCTGGTGCTGTCGCTGCGCGAGGAGCCATTTGTGGAAGCGGCTTATGGCATCGGCGCCGGGCATTTGCGCATCATCTTCCGGCACATTTTGCCCAACGCCGTCTCGCCCATCATCATCAAGATGACCACCGACTTCGGCTTCGCGGTGCTGACTGCCGCCGCGCTCGGTTTCATCGGCTTGGGCGCGCAGCCGCCGACGCCGGAATGGGGCGCCATGATCAACGACGGGCGGCGCTATTTTCCCGATGAGTGGTGGATCGCCACCTTCCCGGGCTTGGCCATCTGGTTGATGGTCTTCAGCTGGAACCTCATCGGCGACGGGCTGCGCGATGTCTTGGACCCGCGCTCGCGGCGGTAGGGGAGCGCTTGCGACACTTTACGCGGTGGTAAAAATGTCGAAACTTCGCCAATGCGCAGCTAGCGGCCGGGCGGGGGGCAATAGCGGGCCGGGCTTTTATACACGCGACTTGGTTTGAGATATTGAACTGAAATGACCGACCTGCTCAACATAGAGGACCTGCACCTGGAATTCGACACCTACGACGGTGTGGTCAAGGTGCTGGCCGGCGTCGACTTGAAGATGCGGCGCGGCGATGTGCTGGGCTTGGTTGGCGAGACCGGCTGCGGCAAGTCCATGACCGCGCTGTCCGTGCCGCGGCTCATCCCCATGCCGCCCGGTCGCATCACCGCCGGGCGCGTGACTTTCGCCGGCGAGGACATCATGAGCAAGACCGAAGGCGAGATGGAGGCTTTCCGCGCGCGCCATGTCGGCATGATCTTTCAAGACCCGGTGACGAACCTGAATCCGCTTTTCACCATCCGCGAGCAGTTGGTTGACGCTGTACTATATCAGCGGGCGCAGGGGCAGAGTGTGCCCGGGCGCTGGCGCGGCTTCCTGCCCTCCGTGCGGCAGCTGCGCAAGGAGGCGCACGAGCGCGCCGTCGAGCTGATGCGGCTGACGGGCATCCCGGACGGCGACAAACGCATCTTCGATTATCCGCATCAATTCAGCGGCGGCATGCGGCAGCGCGTGCTGATCGCCATGGCCTTGGCCGGCGACCCCGACCTGCTGATCGCTGACGAGCCGACTACGGCCCTGGATGTCACCATTCAGGCGCAGATTCTACGCTTGATTCGCTCGCTGGTTTCGCAGCTGGGCCTGACCGTGCTGCTGATCACGCACAATCTGGGTGTGGTGGCGCGCAGCTGCGAGCGGGTCGCCGTTATGTACGCCGGCCGCGTTATCGAAGAATCGCCGGTGCGCGAGCTGTTCAAGAATCCCAAACATCCCTACACCCGCGGGCTGATCGCCGCTGTGCCGCAGAAAGACATCAGCCGCGGCGGCCTGGAAGGCATCCCGGGCATGATCCCCAATTTGATCGATGCGCCGGCCGGCTGCCGCTTCCACCCGCGCTGCGAGCATGTGATGGAGGCCTGCCGCAGCGCTGTTCCGCCCGCTGTACCTGTCGGAGAGCAACATACGGCCTCGTGTTTCCTGTATCCGGAGGACGCATGAGTCTTTTGCTGGAGATCAAAAACCTCAAGAAATATTTTCCGGTGCGCGGCGGCTTACTCAACCGGCGATTGGCGGATTTCCGCGCTGTCGACGATGTCAGCTTCGCGCTGCAAGAGGGCAAGACCCTGGGTTTGGTGGGCGAATCCGGCTCGGGCAAGACGACAATCGGCAAGTGCATCTTGCGCCTGCTGGAGCCGACGGCCGGGCAGATCCTCTACGACGGCGCCGATATCACGCATATCAAGGCGCGCGACTTGCGCCGGCTGCGCAGCGAGATACAGATGATCTATCAGGCGCCGGCCGCCTCGCTGAACGGCCGCATGACCGTCGGGCAAATCATCGGCGAGCCGCTGTGGATCCACGAGAGCCTCAAAGGCGACGAGGCGCGTTCCCGCGTGTTGGAATTGATGCATGTCGTGGGCCTGAAAGAAGAGCACTATTACCGCTATCCGCATGAATTCAGCGGCGGGCAGCAGCAGCGCATCGGCATCGCGCGCGCCTTGGCCGTGCAGCCGCGTCTGATTGTGTTGGACGAGCCGACTTCGGCCCTGGATGTCTCGGTGCAAGCGCAGATTCTGAACTTGCTGCAAGACCTGCAGGATCAATTCGACTTGACTTATCTCTTCATCTCGCATGATTTGGGCGTGGTGCGCTATATGTGCGACGAAGTGGCGCTGCTCTACCTGGGCAAGATCGTGGAAGTGGCGCAGACCGAGGTCATATTTGAAGAGTCGAAGCACCCTTATACACAAGCGCTGATCTCCGCCATTCCCGAGCCCGACCCGGATATTCAGCGCGAAGAAATTATCATCCGCGGCGATCTCTCGCATAGCTTCCCGCAGCATGGCTGTCCATTTGCGCCGCGCTGCCACGCCGAAAAACTGGCGACCTGCGAGACCGTGCCGCCGCCGCTGATCGAAATCGAGCGGCTGCATCAGGTGGCCTGCCATCTGTATCCGACGATCGCGCCGGCGGAGATTCGGTGATGCTGACTCAAGTCACACTGGAAGACATTCGCCCAATCGCCATCGGCGCCGGCATCCTGGGCACGGGCGGCGGCGGCAACCCTTATCTAGGCGGCCTGCACCTGGCCTCGATCATCCGCGAACGCGGACCACAGACCATTGTCGATCCCTTCGACCTGGCTGACGATGCCCTCTGCTGCGTGGTGGGCAGCATCGGCGCGCCAACCGTCAGCATCGAGAAATTGCCCGAAGGCACTGAGATGTGCCGGGCGCTGCGCCTGCTGGAAGCGCATATCGGCCGGCCCTTCGACGCGGTCGCCATCGCCGAGATCGGCGGCGCCAACTCGATGCAGCCCTTGATCGGCGGCCTGCAAGCGGGCATTCCCACAGTCGATAGCGACAGCATGGGCCGCGCCTTTCCCGAGATTCAGATGTCGTCCTTTCTCTTCGACACCGACGCCACCGCTGCGCCCCTGGCCATGGTCGACGCCGCGGACAACGCAGCAGTGGTTCCGGCGGCGGTCAGCGATGTCTGGGCCGAGAAGATGGCGCGCAATATCGCCATCAGTATGGGCGCGCGGGCCGGGCTGGCCGGCACGATTATGAGCGGCGCGCAGGTGAAAGCGGCCGGCGTGCACTATACGCTCACCCTGGCGCATCATCTGGGCGTGCGCGTCATCGAGGCGCAGCGTCAAAAGTCGGACGTCCCCGCCGAGGTGGCGAATGCGCTGGAAGGCGAAGTCATATTCCAGGGCAAGATCACTGATGTTGATCGGCGCGTAAGCAAAGGTTTCGCCCGCGGCGGCGTTCGCTTTGAGAGCTTCAGTGGCGCTGATGTGCTGGAGATCGAGTTTCAGAACGAATTCCTGATCGCCTTCATCAATGGCGACGTGGCAGTGACCACGCCCGATCTTATTTGTATCGTGACGGAGGAGGAAGGCGAACCGGTCACGACCGAGGTGTTGCGCTACGGAACGCGCGTGGCGGTGATTAGCGCGCCGGCGCCGCCGCAGCTCAAGAGCGAGGTCGCGCTGGAGGTGGTGGGTCCGGGCGCCTTTGGATACGATGTGGACTTTCGTCCGCTGCCGGGCGGGGTGATTGGCTTGCGGCCGGGGGATTAGCCACAGAGGCACAGAGAAATGACGAGAGAAAACCAGATATTGCTTTACGAAACGGCGGACGGCGAAACCCGCCTGGAAGTCTTGTATGAAGATGAGAGTGTCTGGCTCAGCCAGCGCGATATGGCGGAGTTGTTTCAAGTAACTGTGCAAAACATTACATTGCATATCGGCAACATTTATGAGACAGGGGAGCTTCCACTCGACCCAACTTGTAAGTATTTCTTACAAGTTCGACGCGAGGGTTCACGCAACGTATCAAGAAATGTGATGCACTACAATCTCGACATGATTATCTCGGTCGGCTATCGCGTCAATTCATATCGCGGCACGCAATTTCGCATCTGGGCAACACGGCAACTACGCGAGTTGATCGTCAAAGGCTTTGTCATGGATGACGATCGGCTGGCGCATGGCGGCTCGAATTATTTTGAAGAGTTGGAACAGCGGATACGCAATATCCGTAGTTCAGAATACAACTTCTATCGCAAAGTTCTCGATGTATTCGCTACCAGCATCGACTACAAGTCGGGCAACCCGGTCGCAAAAAAGTTCTTCGGGACAGTCCAAAACAAGTTTCATTACGCGATTCATGGGCATACCGCCGCCGAACTGATTCTGGACCGCGTCGGCAGCGACAAACTCAATATGGGCTTGTCCACCTGGAAACGCGAGACGATGACATTGCGCGATGCTTACATCGCCAAGAATTACTTGGAGGCCATTGAGTTAAAGCGTCTGAATCTACTAGTGGAGCAATTCTTGGCGTTTGCGGAATTGCAAGTTGTCGATCAGCGTCCAATGTATATGGCGGATTGGGTAAAGAAGCTGGACCAGTTCATTGGTGAACTAAATGAGATGCCATTGCTGCAGAATGCTGGAAAAGTTTCGCGGGATGCGATGAAGGCTCGCGTCAGGGAAGAATATGAAGCCTATAGAGACCGTTTGATGATTGAAGAACAGTTATCCGATGAAGAATTCGCTCAACGACTGCAAGATGCGGGGGACAAGATGCTGCCGCCTGGGGACGGATAGCAGATTGAGCGCTACATTACTCAAGCCAACTTCAAGAGCAATGTAGCGCTGGAGGCGGCGCGTCCTGGCGCCTTCGGCTAGGCTGTGCCACTTCGTCCGCGGCCGGGCAGGGTGATCGAGTGGCGGCCGCACAGGCGCCAGCATGATGTAGTGTTTAGCAGAAATTGAAGCAAGAGACTATCTGTGAAAGCCAAGGCAATAGCCGTACTGATAATCGGGCTTCTCATGTGCGCCCCCGCCCCGGCGTCGGCCCAGGACTACGCTATCCGCCTCGCCTATTACACGAACCTGCGCGCTGGCCCCAGTCTCAACAGCGACATCCTGGCAATCGCGCCGCCTGAGGCGATCCTGGAAGTCCACGGCGTCCGCGGCCGCTGGCTCCAGATTCACTATAAGGGCGGCGACGCCTGGCTGGCGGATTGGGTCGGATTTACGCGCATAGAAGAAGAGCAAGCGGTCGATAATTGCTGCTTCCTCGATTGGCGCTGCGCCGGCGACGCAGACTGGATACGCGGTTATTTCGCCTTTCAGAATCAGACATGCGCGTATCCAGGCTTTGTCATTGACGGCTCCCAGACTTTTGTCGCCCAGGTTCGGGCTGCGCTTGATCTCTTGCAGGAGCTGGCGCCGCAGTGGTATGCCTATGCCGACCGCGGGCTGGGCAAAATCAAGCAAGTGTCCGAGTCCTATGGCGCCGGCGTATGGGTGCATCTACGAACTTTCAATGTCACGGCAAGCCAAGCCGGGGTCGGCGATGAATGGCTCGCCAGTATCATTGTTCACGATGCTTGCCATGTACATCAGTTTGAAGCCGGGCAGATTTATTATGGCTTGGAAGCGGAAAGAGACTGCGCGCAGATTCAATTGGAAGCGCTGGGTATAATCAATCCGCAGGACAGCTTTCAATTTGGCTTGCCTGTGGTCCTGGCTAATATTGACGACCCGGCATATCAATGGTGGCGATAGCGCCACGACGTAACCTCGACCTTTCGCAGATAAGGAGATCGCTAATGAGAATCGGAGTAGATGTAGGCGGCACCAACACTGATGCTGTCTTAATGGACGGCACGACTGTCGTCAGCTCGACCAAGACACCGACCACGGCCAATGTATCGGAAGGCATCGCCAAGGCGCTGCGCACGGTCATCGCCGATTCCGGCATCGACACGGCCGCCATCGACGGCGTGATGATCGGCACGACGCACTTTACCAACGCCGTGGTCGAACGCAAGCACCTGACGCCCACCGCATGCATCCGGCTGGGATTGCCGGCCACGGTCTGCCTGCCGCCGATGGTCGACTGGCCCGACGACTTGCGCGAGATTGTCGGGGGCAATGCCCATCTGGCGCATGGCGGTCACGAATTCGACGGTCGCGAAATCTCGGCTTATCAGCCCGATGAGCTGCGCGAGATCGCGGAGAAGATTCGCGACGCCGGCTTAAACGCCATCGCCATCTCGTCCGTATTCTCTCCGGTGAATTCGACCTTTGAAGAGCAGAGCGCCGCTATCGTGCGCGAGCTCATCCCCGATGCCAATATCACCTTATCAAGTGAGATTGGGCGCATCGGCTTGCTGGAGCGGGAGAACGCCGCCATCATGAATTCTTGCCTGCGGCAGCTGGCGGCGCGTACGGTGGATGGCTTCAAAGCGGCGCTGGATGAGCTGCAGATCAAGGCGCCCTTTTACATCAGCCAGAATGACGGCACGCTTATGAATGCCGACTTCGCCAAAGAATATCCCGTGCTGACCTTCGCCTCCGGGCCGACCAACAGCATGCGCGGCGCGGCTTTCCTCAGCGGCTTGCGCGATGCCATCGTGGTTGATATCGGCGGCACGACCACCGACATCGGCGTTTTGCAGCACGGCTTCCCGCGGGTGGCGGCGCTGGCGGTTGATATCGGCGGCGTACGCACCAACTTCCGCATGCCCGATACTTACTCCATCGGTCTGGGCGGCGGCAGTCTGATCGAGAGCGACCCCGTGAAAGTAGGCCCGCGCAGCGTCGGCTACGAACTGACTGAGAAGGCGCTGGTCTTCGGCGGCGATGTCTTGACCGCAACCGATGTCATTGTGGCGGGCGGCAGTGAAGACATCGGCGACAAGAGCGCCGTGGCCGGTCTTGACGCGTCGCTGGTGATGGCGGTGCGGGAGCGCATCATGGAGATGATCGCCATCGCGGTCGACCGCATGAAAACCAGCGCCACGCCGGTGCCGGTCATCGTTGTCGGCGGCGGCAGCATCCTGGTCACCGGCGAGATTGAAGGCGCTTCCGAGATTATCAAGCCGGATCATTTTCCGGTGGCTAATGCCATCGGCGCGGCCATCGCCCAGGTCGGCGGCGAATGCGACCGGATTTTCTCGTTGGCCGAGATAAGCCGCGATGACGCGCTCGACCAAGCGAAGAGCGAAGCCAGCGAGCGCGCGGTCAACGCCGGCGCGGATGCCAAGAGCATCGAAATCGTCGATGTGGAAGAGGTGCCGCTGGCTTACCTGCCCGGCAACGCCACCCGCATCATGGTCAAAGCCATCGGTGATCTGGAGGCGGGCTAATGCGCATCATAGACGAAGCTGTCCTGGAAGACCTGGCGCTGGGAGCGGCGGTGCTGGGCACTGGCGGCGGAGGCGACCCCTACATCGGCAAGCTGATGGCGCGGCAAGCCATCCGCGATTACGGGCCGGTCGAGTTGTATACGCTGGGCGAACTAGAAGACGACGACCTGATCGTGCCCACGGCGATGATGGGCGCGCCGACCGTCATGGTCGAGAAGATGCCCAACGGCGACGACATCGTGAATGCCTTTCAGAGCGTGGGCAAGTATATCGGCAAGCCGGTCAAAGCGACCATGAGCATTGAAGCCGGCGGGCTGAATTCGGTTGTGCCGATTTATTGCGCCGCGCGCTTGCGGGTGCCGATGGTCGATTGCGACGGCATGGGCCGGGCTTTTCCCGAGCTGCAGATGGTGACGCATACCATCCACGGCATCTCGTCCACGCCCTTCGCCATGTCCGATGAGCGCGGCAATACAGTGCTGATGGAGACGATCAGCAATTTATGGACGGAGACTTTCGCCCGCAGCGTCACCGTCAACATGGGCGCGATGGCGATGATCGCGCTCTACGCCGCGACCGCCGCCCAATTGCGCGAAGCAGCCATCCCGGGCACCATCACGCTGGCGGAAGAAATCGGCAAGGTGGTGCGCCGCGCCCGCCTGGAGGAAGACGAGCCGGTGGAGACCATCCGCGACGCCGTCGGCGGCTACTTGATCTTCAAGGGCAAGATCGGCGATGTCGAGCGCCGCACCGAAGCCGGTTTCGCCAAAGGCGACGCTACGATTGACGGCATCGACGAATTCGCCGGGCAGAGCCTGCTCTTGAGTTTCCAGAACGAGCATCTGGCCGCCCGCATCGACGGCGAGTTCAGAGTGACCGTGCCCGATTTGCTGGCCGTGCTTGATGTCGATACCGGCGAACCCATCACGACCGAGGGGCTGCGCTATGGCTTCCGCGTAGCCGTGATCGCCATCCCCTGCGCCGAGAAATGGCGCAGTCCCAAGGGCCTGGAAATCGTCGGCCCCGGCTATTTCGGTTACGATACGGAGTACGTCCCGGTCGAGCAAACCTATGCGTCCGGCTGAAATCATCCAACACAATTCTGCGTTATGACGTAGGGGCAATTCTGTGAATCGCCCGCGCATCTAAGAACAATGTAGGGGCGAGCCATTGGGTCGCCCGTCGCAGAAATCAAATGTAGGGGCGACTCTGTGAGTCGCTTGCCCGAACAAACGGGAGGCCATGTATGCGGTTATTGCACGAAGACAATATCGAAGATATCGCGCTGGGTGCGGCCGTGCTGGGCACGGGTGGTGGCGGCGACCCCTACGTGGGCAAGCTGATGGCGCGCGAAGCCATACGGCAGTACGGTCCGGTCGAGCTATACACCCTGGACGAACTCGATGACGACGACCTGATCGTGCCGGCCGCCGGTATGGGCGCGCCCATCGTCATCGTAGAGAAGCTGCCCGCTGGAGACGACATGATCCGCGCCTTCAATGCCCTGGGCCGCTACTCAGGTCGGGAACCTCGCGGCACGATGAGCATTGAGGCGGGCGGACTGAATTCGGTCATGCCCATATACGTCGCGGCTCGGCTGCGCATCCCGATGGTGGATTGCGATGGCATGGGCCGCGCCTTCCCCGAAATTCAGATGACGATATTCACCGCGCATGGCATCACCGCCAGCCCCTTCGCCATGTCCGACGAACGGGGCAACGTGCTGCTGATGGACACCGTCAGCAATAAGTGGGTCGAGACATTTGCGCGCTCCTGCGTAGTGCATATGGGCGCCGAGGGCATGATCGCGCTCTATTCGGCGACGGTGGCGCAGCTCAAGGAAGCGTCTATTCACGGCACCATCACGCTGGCGGAGGAAATCGGCGCGACGGTCCGCAACGCGCGGCGGCAGGAAGCCAATCCGGTCGACGCCGTGCGACAAGCGGTAGGTGGTTTTCTCGTCTTCCGCGGCAAGATCACAGATGTCGACCGGCGCATTGAAGGCGGCTGGAATCGCGGCGACGCCAAGATGGCCGGCACGGGCGACTTCGCCGGGGGCGAATTGCTGCTGGAGTTCCAGAACGAGCATCTTGCCGTGCGGGTGGATGGCGAGTTCGCCGCCACTGTACCCGACTTGATCGCCGTGCTCGACAGCGAAACGGGCGAGCCGATCACCACCGAGGCCCTGCGCTATGGCATGCGCGTGGCCGTCATCGCCTTCCCCTGCGCCCCGCAATGGCGGGAGCCGGCCGCGCTGGAGCTCGCTCACCCGCGCTACTTCGGCTACGATGTCGATTACGTTCCGGTCGAGGAGCGCTACCGAGGCGGCTGATGCGCCTGCTGGACGAAGCGAATATCGAAGACATTGCGCTGGGCGCGGCCGTGCTGGGCTCAGGCGGCGGCAGCAATCCCTACATCGGCATGCTGGTGGCGCGCGAAGCCATACGGCGCTACGCTGTAGGAAAATGATTGACGTTCGAGGATTTGTACGCTTAGTTAAAGTTGCGAACCAACTTCGCTGCTCGCTTCGTTGTCCCCATGGTCGGAAACAGTTGCGTCCCCGCTGTTCAATTGAGCGGTAGGCTGACTTAAACGATCTTCTGCTGTTTCCAACGTTGCCTCCGTGTCGTTAACGGAATGAGATTGAGACTCTGCAGAGATCGACATATTCCCCGGAGCGTTCGCGGTAAATTGTTGAACTTTCCCCGTAACTATCCCGACCGCGAGCAGAAAGAGTGTCAACTCAAAAAGAGTCGCATTCCCCTCTGCAACAAGTACCAGGCCGACAAAGATTGCGACCGATATGAGCACTTCGTGCCATAGTTCCCTCATCTACCATCGTGTACCCATGTAAACCATACTCAATGCGAAGATCAGGAACACTAGGATTTCTTCCGGCCTGCCGCCCCTGTCAAGGCCAACGACTATACCGATCACTGCCAATACGATGACAACTGAATAGTACAACGGGTCCTTTACTTTCATACTATGTTTCTTTCGTCTGTCTGAAACTTTGCCTCCCGTAGTTTCCATCATATAGTCCCCTTTCTGATACTTGATGAGCCGCATCAAAATGAACGATTAAAAGACTGTCTCACCTACGTGGCTCGAAGCAGCGAAGGATTCATTCCGCGAAGCAATCTTCAACAGAACCCACCCATTGCGTACCAGCAATACATGCGTTGTAGATTCGCTTGGAATTGAAGGGCGAATCAAGATAGATCAAGTCTACCGATTCGTCAGCGATATACTCTACCGTTTTTTCAAGGCAATCGCCGAAGCACGATCTATTTTGTTTCACGACTCAGTCTCGGTTTCTTGAGCTTGAAGCCTCGCCAGTCACATTGTTGATTAAATTGGATATACTTGCACTTGGCGCAGACTCTTTGGCGTCTACCGGCGAGGGGCGCATCTGCATTGGTGAGTTGCGCGGCGGGGTATACTTGAGAACATGATCAGAAATGGGATTCAGAGCCTGCATGTCGATTTTGCTCTTGTAACTCATCATTGGAGTCTCCGTATCCTTGTACTTTCATTATATGCCATTAGACATGGCACACGAAAAAGCGCACGACATATAGTATGTATGTTATTAACGTACTTTATGTGCATTGTCAAGGCAATTGTGTAAAATGCGCACAAGCATTCCTTATAAATTACGCTATATCTAGCATTTAGGCGCTTTGTTAAACCAGAAAGCTACAAATCGCTAGAACTATGCGAAAACAAATGTATAATTCCCAATGCTTTTGGAAGAGGTGAATTTCAGTGCATTCTGTCACACTCGCTGACACACGCGCCATCGCCATCGGCGCAGGAATCCTGGGCACGGGCGGGGGCGGCAGCACCTATCTCAACCGCCTGCGTCTGGACAACGAGATTCGCCAGCGCGGACGCAATGTCGCTATCGTGCAGGCCGACGATGTGCCCGATGACGCGCTGGTCTGCGCCGTGGGCGGGATGGGCGCGCCCACCGTCAGCAACGAAAAGCTGCAAGCCGGCCATGAGATCGCCACGGCGGTACGCGCGCTGGAAGACCACCTGCGGCGGAAGATCTACGCCATTGTCATCGGCGAAATCGGCGGCGGCAACGCGATTGGCCCGATGGTGGCCGCGCTGCAGTGCGGCTTGCCGGTGGTCGATGGCGACGGCATGGGGCGGGCTTTCCCTGAGCTGGATATGGATACCTTCATGATTTACGGCGTCTCGCCGGCGCCATTTGTGCTGGCTGATTCGCATGGCAATGTCGCCATCTTCACGCGGATCGCTTCGGCCAAGCAAGCCGAAGAATTCGCGCGCCGCCTGACGATTGAGATGGGCGGGTCGGCCGCGCTGGTCATGCCGGTGATGACTGGTGCCGAGCTCAAGGCGACTGTGATTCGCGACACGGTCAGCCTGGCGAAACGCATCGGTGATACCGTGCTCGACTGCCGCGCGCGCAGCATCGAACCGGCCGAGACGGTGGCGGCGCTCTGCAACGGCCGCGTCCTGTTCAGCGGCAAAATCATCGATGTCGAGCGCCGCACGGTGCAAGGCTTCGCCCGCGGCAAGCTGATCATCAGCGCTTTTTCCCAACAGCATCCCCCTAATTCATTGGGGATTCTGCCCCCCGTGAGGCGGGGGGACCGAGGGGGGATCTCGGGGGGGGTAGCGCAGCTGCGAATCGACTTTCAGAACGAGAACTTGATCGCGCGCAACAATGAGGAGGTGCTCTGCGCCGTGCCCGATCTGATTACGCTGGTCAGCCTGGATGATGGCGAGGCGATCGGCACGGAGTCGCTGCGTTACGGCTTGCGCGTGGCCGTGCTGGCGATGCCCGCGCCGCGGGAGCTCAAGACGCCGGAAGCGCTGGCGGTGGTAGGTCCGCGGGCTTTTGGCTACGACCTGGAGTTTCAGCCGATGGCGGGGGATTTACTGTGAGCGATGGGATCGTCATGATTGACAGATTGCGCCGCTTTCGCTAGTCTGGATCTACGCCCGGGATAAGGGAAGGGGCGCTACGATGAACAAACGCCAAGCGCTCCAATGGACCATTCACGACCACGGTACCTGTGAAGCCGACGCCTATTTCCACGCTTACTGTGAGGAGCACAATCAAACATTGCCGCTGACGCGCGAAGGCATGAAGCAACTGCCCCGCGAAGTCGAACTGGAATTTTATCGCCGCATGCCCGCGTGGATGGCTGATGAGTTAGGCTTTGGCACATTTGAGGATGACCCCCTGCACATTGTGCTGCGGGAAGTTGATCATGGTGTCTGGAAGTATGTGTTTTGACATACCTGCTTGATACGAACATCTGTATTTTCGTGTCCAATATATTAGGACCACTACAACCCCAGCCCCCGGCCCCCTCCCCGACAAGTCAGGGAGGGGGAGCAGCACAAGTGCGTCGAAGCTTCCCTCCGATGATTCGGGGGGACTGAGGGGGGTAGAATTTGTGGCAGACTGTTTAATTACTTACTCGCATCTACTGAGGGCAGCTGATGGGCGGCGCCGATATGCAGATTGCGGCTATAGCTCTAGCTAACAGTTTGACCGTCGTGACACATGATCGGCGTGGATTCGGGCGGCTCCCCGATCTTCCGATCGAAGATTGGACTATCGCATAGGCAGTCTGTAGTCATCTCCGGACGTTCACATGCCCAAGCAACCGCACATCATCATCTTCAACCCAGATCAGTGGCGCGGCGATGTCATGCGTCACCTGGGCAACCCGGCGGCCGTCACGCCAAACCTCGACGCCATCGTCGAGTCCGACGCCGTGTCCTTCCGCCACGCCTTCTGCCAGAATCCCGTCTGCACGCCCAGCCGCTGCTCTTTCATGACCGGCTGGTATCCGCACGTTCGCGGGCACCGCACCATGTTCCACATGCTGCAGCCGGACGAACCAGTGCTGCTGAAGCAACTCAAGGACGCAGGCTACTTCGTCTTTTGGGGCGGCAAAAACGACCTGGTACCGCGCCAGAACGGCTTCGCTGATTATTGCGATGTCAAATACGAGGCGGATCGCCCGCTGCGGCCCAATCTGCACAGCGCCGACGAATGGCGCGGCGACCCTGAAGGCGACAACTACTATTCATTCTTCGCCGGCAAGCTCGATAATGGCGACGAGCAAGTGTATTACGACAACGACTGGGCCATGGTCGAAGGCGCTGTCGAGCAGATACTCAACGCGCCGGCCGATCAGCCGCTCTGCGTCTATCAGCCGCTGAGCTATCCGCATCCGCCCTACGGCGTCGAGGAGCCCTGGTTCAGCCAGATCGACCGGGGCCTCATTCCGCAGCGCTATAGCACGCCGGACTGGTCGACGAAACCTGGGCTCACTGCCGGCATCTATCAGAGGCAGGGCCTGCAGGGTTGGAGCGAGGAGCGTTACAATGAGTTGCGCGCCGTCTACTATGGCATGTGCGCCCGCGTAGACGCGCAGTTCGGCATGGTCGTCGATGCGCTCAAAGAGGCGGGCATGTACGACGACAGCGCCATCTTCTTTTTCTCGGACCACGGCGACTTCACCGGCGATTACGGGCTGGTGGAGAAAACGCAGAATACCTTCGAAGATTGCCTGACACGCGTACCGCTGATTATCAAGCCGCCGGCGGACCAAGCCATCGAGCCCGGCATTCGCGATCAACTGGTCGAGCTCATCGACTTCACCGCCACTGCCTACGAATGGTCGGGCGTAGAGCCGGGCTACGATCACTTCGGGCTCTCACTGTCAGCGTTGATTGCCGGCGCGGCGGACGAACATCGCGACGCCGTCTTCTGCGAGGGCGGGCGACTGATCGGCGAGGAGCAGGCGATGGAAAAGGACAGCCCGTCCTTCTCCGATCCAAGCGGGCTCTATTGGCCGCGCGTGCAGCTGCAGGGCAGCGAAGGCGGCGAGCACAGCAAAGCGACCATGTGCCGGACGCGAGATTACAAATACGTGCGCCGCTTGTACGAGGCTGACGAACTCTATGACCTGCGCCAAGACCCGGGCGAGTTGCAGAACAGGACTGACGACCCCGCCTACGCCGGCATCCTCGCCGACCTGCGCGAGCGCATGCTGACCTGGTATCAGACCACCTGCGATGTCGTGCCCTATAAGACGGATGTGCGCTAAACGATTTTGTGCGTTAACTGGACATATCTTTTTTGGTGAACAGGCCAGTTTCCATCTGGAATCTAGTCGAAAATTGTAGGGGCGACTTATCAAGTCGCCCGCAATCTCATCCTGTCATTGCAACGGGCGACCAGGTTGGTCGCCCCTACAAATTCTCACTAGTAAGCGTTCGCTAATTTGTGTGAGCCAAGTCGTGACTTCTGAGCCTCTGTGGTGAAAAAATCAGCCGCAGCCGGCCGTAACGCCATATATCAGGCGCAGGCGCTGATTAGCCGGGATCGCATCGAGACTGCATTCGACGCCATTTGTCCAGACGATGCGCAGGTCGGCCGCGGTCGCGTCGCCCAGGCCGAAATGCAGCGGCAGCTGATTGTTGCCACCCAGCCCGGCGCCGATAGACACCGTCTGCAGCTGTGTCATGCCGTCCGGCGTCGTGAGCTGTACCACCGTGCCGGCCGCGTCGCGATTGACGTCGCCGCCTCCGCGCAGATCGAGCGACAGCCAGCGCTTGTCGCCATTCTGATTCTGAAGCAGCCGGTAACCGCTATTCCAATCGCCCGTCACCAGGTCCAGGTCGCCGTCTTGATCGTAATCGGCATAAGCCACGCCTAAGGTCGGCAGCTCGGCGTCAATGCCGCTGGCCGCGCTGACATCGTGGAAGCCGCGATGGCGGTCGTTGCGGAAAAGGGCATCGGTACGCGGATTCATGAAACTGACTTCGAGCTCGGGGAAGGTCTGGTGATAATTGGTGGCGGCTACATACAAGTCCTGCCAGCCGTCATTGTCATAATCAAAGAAGACCGCGCCCCAGCCGACGCCGGCATCGGGACCCATATTGATGGCGCTGCCGCTTGAACGGGCGCGGTTGCGGAAGCCGCCGGCGCCGTCGTTCATCAGCAGGTGCATCTGATAAACCATGTCGGTGATATAGAGGTCGAGGTCGCCGTCGTTGTCATAATCGCTGGCGTCCACGCCCATGCCGTTGATCAGCAGATCAGCGCCGCTTTCGCTTGAAACATTGGTCCAGCACCAGTGGCCGCAGCCGGCGCCGTCGTTGCGCCAGAGTACATTGCCAATTTCGTTCTGGAGTTTGTCGTTGACGACGTAGATATCGCTGTCGCCGTCGCCGTCATAGTCGAGGAAGGCGGGAGCGAATCCCGCGCCCAGGGTCAAGGCGTAGTCGAGGCTGACGGTCACATCGGTGAAGCTGCCGTCGCCGTTGTTGTGATACAGGCGGTCTTGCTGCGCCGTGAAATCGACCGGATCGCATTCGGGGAAGCAGGACCAATTGGTCACATAGAGATCAAGCCAACCATCGCTGTCGTAATCGCCCCAGGCCGCCGATGTGCCCTTGCCGGTATCGCCGACGCCGGCGCCCAGCGTGACATCCTGAAAGCCGCTGCCGCCGTCGTTGCGGAAAAGCCGATTGGGGCCGTAGTTCACGATATAGAGGTCGAGCCAGCCGTCGTTGTCGTAATCGGCCCAGACCGCGCCTCCGCTGGGCACATCGGGCAGGCTGAGCAGTTGTGAGTGCTCGGAGACGGAGAAGGTACCATCGCCGTCGTTGCGGTAGAGCGCGTTGGGGTCGAGGTTGCCGGTAACGAATAGGTCGATCCAGCCGTCGCGGTCAAAGTCGCCCCAGGCTTGGCCGATAGCCAGGTAACCTTGCCGGCTTTCGTCCGGGTCCCAAACGCCGCGGTGCGTCGCCGTGATGCCGGCGGCCGCGCTGACATCGCGGAAGATGGGTCTGTGGTCAGGCTGGCCCTGCGCGAAGGAGAGCCCGGCGACTTGCGCTGTCAAGAGGACGGTCAGAATAATCGAAGAAACTCGCATTTCGAATCCCGGAGTTGCGCTGAGTCTGAAGCCCTATTGTGGCACAAAAGTTAGCGAAGCGGCTAATTCTCTCGTTGCTAGGCGGGCCCAAATATGCACAGCCTGTCGTTTCGCTGCGGGAGTACGAACGACGGCAGGATTGCCTGCCTGTCCCGGCGCCAGGGCGCTAACTGGGCCATTTACGGCGCTTTGGAATGGAAGCCAGACCTGATGATGCCATTCCTGATAAACTCCTCTACAGTATTTATACCGTATCAATATAAAAGCGCGAGGTAAATGACTGGAATTGCGGTCCGCGGGAGCAGTCGCAGCAGGGCGGAGGCGCGCGATCTTGTCTAGCGCACAGTGCGCCGGGCATAGAGCGGCCAGTCCAGCGGCATGCCCAGCTGATCTTTGAGCAGGCGCTGGAAGTCGCGCAGGTGGCTCTCGCTATTGCGTACTTGCCGCGGCGCGAGCCCCTTGTCCAGACAGTAGGCCGCCAGCGCGCCGGCCGCCTCGCCAATATTCCACTCCACCGGATGCAGTCGATAGCAGCCGTTGGTGATATGCGTCACGCCCAGGTTTTTGCAGGCGGGCAGCAAGTTTTCCACCCGCTCGGGGATAAGGGCGCCGAGCGGAATCTGGAAGGGATAGCTGCTGATGTCGATGTAGGTGCGCAGGCCCGTGCTGGGGTGCAGGTCTATGCGGTAACTGCCGATGCCGACGCTGTCATCGAATTGCTCGGCGGAATCGAAGCCCGCGCGCTGCTCTACGCCGACATGCTGCTCAAGCACGGTGAACTCGGCTTGGATGCGCCGCGCCTCCCGCACGTAGACGTACTTGGCCATGCCGTCGGTCGTGCCCACCACATCATGACGCAGGCGCAGTCCCGGGTAGCCGTAGCCCAGCCCATCATGACGCGGCGCTTCAGTCTGCATCCAGTAGAGCAGGGCGAAACTCAGCTGCTTGCATTCGCGCAGGGCAGCTTGCTTCACGTCTTCCGCGACGCCCAGCAGCGGCTTGAGCCAGTAGTCGATCTGCGGCCAATTCACCAGCGTGATGTCGCTGGGGAATGCCCCGTCGCGGTAGTGTTTCTTGTAGAGGATGCGCCGGAAATGCCAGAGATCGGAGTTGGCGCCTTCGTCCTTGTGGAATATCTGCCGATGCACCGTCTCCAGCGTTATGGGGCTGGGGTAGAGCCAGCTCAATTGCTTGCCGGGCCAGAAGTCGGCTTGATAATCGCGCCAGAAATCGTAATCTTCCGGCTTGTCGATGGTATGGTCTTCGCCTTCGAGGTGGTCGATGGCGAAGCACCAGGAGATGGCTTGCTGGTCCAGCGGCTGCGGCGCGCCTTCGACCGCGTGCATTTCGCCGGTCTGCTCCCGGCTCTCAGCGCCCAGGATGGACTCGACGCCGGCCAGCTCCAGCAGATCGCCCAGCTCGGTCGCGTCCAGGATGTAGGGCGCGGACACCACCACTTGGTCGCCGGATTGCCTGTCTTCCAGCGTCACCGCCAATACGCGGTCGCCGGCGGTTTCGGCCGCTACGGGAATGTGATAGAGCAGGACATCCAACTGCAAGCTGGAGCGGTAGGGCGCCAGCATCTCTTCGATGACGGCCAGCCCAACGCGCGGCTCGTGGCACAAGCGGCTGACGTTGCCCTGGCCCGGATTCCAGTTCATCGTATGGCGCGCTTTGTCGGTCAGCGGGTAGTTGCGGCGGTAATAATCGCGCACGCCGTCGGAGAAGCGCATATAGGACGCGGTCGCGCCGCATTGGTCGACCCAGGGATTCTCGTCCGGCGGGACGGCTTGCTGGGTCAGTTGCCCGCCGATCCAGTCGGTTTCTTCGCTCATGATGACCGACTTGCCCATGCTCAGCGCCGATAAAGCCGCCCCGATGGCGCCGGCGCCGCCGCCAACGATAAGAATGTCACAGTGCCGTTCTTTCATGCGTCTATTTCCTATGTTGAGCCCGCTATTTAACATATCTGTCCAAAGTCTAATATAATCATCGGGCGAAGCGCAAGTATAGTGGGCGAAGGTCAAGTACGTGGATCAAGCGCAGATTCCTACACTGCTCGGTCTTGCAATGAATGCAGTCGTTGTGGTCTTTGTCATGCTTGGTTACTTCCGGCGCTTCGCTACGAAGGACGACATCAAGGATCTGAGTGACAGGCTGGGCAATGTCGAAAACAGGCTGGGCAATGTTGAAACCAGGCTGGGCAATGTTGAAACCAGGCTGGGTGCGCTCGAAACCGGGGTGGGTGCGCTCGAAACCGGGCAGGGCGCGCTCGAAACCAGGCTGAGCGCGGTAGAAGCTGGGCAAGGCGCGCTCGAAACCAGGTTCGACAGCCTGGACAGCAGCGTGCGCGAAATCGGCAGAAAAGCCGATGCTTCGCTGGATCTGCATAACAATGTCCATATCGATTTGAAAGTCCTGCAAGCATCAGTGAACCGCCTCGAAAGTTATTTCGAAACGCCAAAGCTCAAATCTTCCTAAATCTCGCCAGAACCGCCTGAAGCATAGCCTATGCTAACCGGGCATTAAGCGCGCTTTTTCATGTAGCTTTCCATCAGCCTGCAATTACATGCCCGGTTTGCTCGGTTCGCCAGCGGCAATCACATGGTCTTTACCTTGCTTGGGCCGATACTGATAGCCGTTTTCAACGCACCAATCGTCAATTGGGTTGGCGCCGCCGGTGAAATCAAAGTTTGGATTGTCATCGACGGGCTCACCGACCAGGTAGCGCTGCATTGGCGAAAGCTTTTCCACCATAGCCGGCGCCTGCTGCCGATAGTCGGTGGGCGTGATCCAGTCGTAGCAATAGCCGATCATGACGGCTTTGCGCGTGCGCTCGCTCAGATTGGCCGCGCCGGCGTGCCAGGTGCGGTTCTCGAAGAAGACGGCGTCGCCTGGATTCAGCAGCGGCTCAACCATGGTCGCGGGATCGACCTGGCCTTCCGGAATGTCGATTGGTTCTTTGAGCTGATTGCTGCCCGAAGCCATCATGGTGACGCCGGTCTTCGGTTCGGTCAAATCGGTGAGATAGTAGGCGACTTTCAGCGAATGTCGCGGAATGTGTTGGTCTCCCAGATCGCGCATGGACATGTAGTGGTCGCGGTGCCAGCCGGGGATTCGGTCGTCCCCGGAGGCGCCGGGCGGATCGGGAGCGCGATATATCAGATGGCTGGTCAGCAGCGACAGATAGGGGCTGAGCAGCTGGGCCACGATGGAGAAGACCTTGGGGTTGGTGATCAGCGGCAGGAAGGCGTCGTCCATGGATACGCAGTTGCGGAAGCCATCGTAGAGGCCGCCCGGTCGGCGCTGGCGATTGAGCTCGCGGTCGGAGGCGATCAGGCGGTCGCCGGCTTCGATCAGCGCCGAGACGGATTCGCTGTCGATGGCGCCGCGCATGATCAGGTAACCCTCTTCATCGAATTGCTGTTTCTGTTCCGGTGTAATCTTGACGAATTCCATCGCTTATTCTCCTACCTGCGCGTAGAGCGCAGCCTGTTCCGCATCCGTTCGTTTGCCCGCTTCAGTATAGAGTTTATCCAGGAGTTGACCGCGCGTCCCAGCGAAATCCGCCAGTTCCGGCGCATCTGCCCACGCGATCCAGTTGGCTCGGTCATCGTCTAAGACGGGCGCATCGAGCTGTGCCTGGGTGCTGTCGCCCAGGAAACCGCGCAGGGCGAAGAATTGCAGCGCTTCATAATGGGCGTCGCCTGGCGCGGCATCTTCGTAGTAGCTCAGCACAGCGCCCGCCGCCAGCAGCCGCCGCTGCAGCTCCACGATGTTGGCAGCGCGCAAGGACGCGCCATCATCCAGGCTGACGTTGATGGCGACGCCGGCCGCTTCGCCCAGCGCCATCCAGCAGGGTTCCATGCGCAAGGTGCTGAAGCCGATATGCGTACCCGATGCCGGCAGGGGAATCAGCAGGTTCTCGACTTCGAGCGGCACGATGACGCCGTAGGGGACGCTGTAGGGGGCGGTCTTGTAGGAAAACATGCCTTCGGTATGGGGGCGTCCGGGTTCGCGTTTGTGGCAGGCGTGCGAATCCAGCGCGTAGTGGCTGGCGGTGATGCTGGTCCTATGCTCGCGCGAGCCCCGTTTGGACAGGGCGTCGTGGGCGGTGAACAGGTACTCGCCGCGGATGCGCCGGCCTTCGCGCACATAAATCTGGCGCGGGAAGTTTTCGTTTTCCTGGAATTCGTCCAGCGACAGGCCCCAGCGACTGCAGCGCTTGCGGAAATCGGCCGGCAGCTCGGGATCGTTCTGCGCGAAATAGAAAAGACCCAGGATGTAGTCTCGCAGGCGCTGCGCGAAGCGATCGCGCCAATCCCAACTGGCTGTGGGGTAGGGCCAATTCTCCTCCGGCAGGTCGGTCGAGATGAAGGCGGCGTGCTGATTGTTGCCGTCGACCTTGTCATTGGGAATGCGCGCCATATTGGTGATGGCGCCGATGCCGTCAAACTCCATGGGCGTCGGTGGGCCGGCAAAGCGGTTGAGCCGCACATCGTCGATCAACGAGGCATATTCGTCGCGGTTGTAAGCCGCCGGCTTCTCAATGCGCCGCATGTTGTCCGGGTTTGTGGTCAGCGGCAGGCGGTAGTTGTAAGACTGTATCGCGTTGTCGCCTTGACCGGTGGTATAGGTCTCGTCAACCGGCGCGCCCCAGCGCTGATAAAACTTGCCGGCGCAGGGTTCGCCGTATTCGTCCGCGCCCTCGCGCCCCAGCATGTAAGGCGCTCCCGCCGCCGCCGCCAGATCGCCTTCGTAGCTGGCATCAACGAAGACCGCAGCGCTGTAGATTTCTTCGGCGCCGCTGCTACGGTCGACGATCTTGATCGCTGTTAGCGCGGGGCCGTCTTTGATGGCGTTGCGCGGCTCGTGGTTGAATTGCCGCTGGGTGCGGACTTCCAGCTTGTCGCCGCATTCCGCGATCATGTTGCTTAAGACCATCTCGGCGACATGCGGCTCGAAGCGGTAGCCGTCGCTGCAGTCTGTGACCTGCGGTGAGTCGGGCCCGTAAGTATCGCTGTAATGCGCTTTGATACGCCGCACGAAGTCCAGGAAGAGCCCGCCGGTAGCGCCGCGGGTGGCGATATCAGTAGCGCCCAGTCCGTTGGCGGGCAAGCCGCCGATATGCGCCGTGCGCTCGAGGATGACCGCTCGGCGTCCGGCCCGGGCCACGGCGATGCCGGCCATGATGCCGCCCGGTGTGCCGCCGACGATGACGGCGTCGTATTCGTAAGTAGGCGCAGATGTCATAAAAAAGTCCCTGGATTATTATTCAACAAATGGGCGACCCACCGGCTCGCCCCTACAATTCCCTTGGCGCGTGAAGTTGCGAATCTATTCCTTCAGGTTCAGCGACACCAGTACCGTGATGCCGTCTTTCTCAATTGTCTTTCCCTTGATCCGCAGCCAGCCGCCGAAATGTCTGACCTTGCAGAATGTAACGGCATCCTTTTGCGTCGGCAGATTGAAGCGTGTGCCCTCATCAACCCAGCGAATGCCGTCGGCGGAGATCTGCACTGCCGCCGAGTAAGCTGCTGCAATCCCTGATGGGTTAACCTCCAGCGCGCGGACGAAAAAGATTGCCTCGCTGGCCCAGGCGGCTTCGTAGGGCTCAGTGGCGAAATCGCCCTGCCAGCGCACATTGCGCTCGACCACCGCCGTATAACTCCGTCGCAGCGCCACGATCAGAACTCTCCGCTCAGCAGCACCGAATCGAGGTAGAGGAAGGCGCGTTTATCGCGATTAGTCTCGACCCAGAAGGCTGTGTTCAACATGCAATTCAAATTGGGCATGGCCGGTATGGAGATGTGCTTCAGCGGCTCGCCGTCATAGACCAGGTCATTGCACTGGAAACTGAGAAAACGCCGCTGCGCCAGATCGACGTTGACGCGCAGATAATGCCAATTCATCTTGGTGGCGATCTCGTTATAGGCCAAGGTTTGGACGGGGGCGTCGATGAATTCCCAATTCTCGGGGCCGAGATGGAAATGCGAAACCGTCTCGCCTGAATCGCCGATATTGGCGAATTCGCGGGTTGCGCCTTTCATCTGCCAGCGATTGACCATATCGTCGCCCTGCGCGTTCAAGTAGCGCAGGTGCGGCATCCAACGATACTCGGGATTCATGCCGTCTTGCAAGTCGAAGAGCACACCAAAGGCGCGCACATCGTTAAGCGACAGGCGCAGCTCGCTGGCTTCCGGCTTAAACGTAAAGTAGCACTCGAGCTGGATTTGCCCGCGTTTGCGAAAGGTCTGCCGCTTGATGCTGGTGGCCAGCGAACCGGCGCGGGCGCGGCTGGCCAGCTTGAGCGCGTATGTGCCTTCCATCGAACCGGCTGTGCCTGTATCCCACATGGTCAGGTTAGAGAGCATCGGCGGGCGCATGTCGCTGTATTCCGGCAGCATGGAATCCAGACTGTGTTCGTAATTGCCGATCAACTCCGACCAGCCGTGTATGCCTTCGTCGAAGTCGTCGTAGAAAAAAATTCGCTCCAATGGGTCGAAGCGACTGAGGCGCGGATCTGTCTTGGTCGCAATCATATTGATCTAGGCAACTCCCGCACTGCGTCTATCCCGGCAACGACAAAGCTTGTCTAGGACTCAATAAGCGACGGCAAGACATACCACTCTTCTTCGCCGGGAGAATCATATTTCATCCAGTCGGTGTCCGCTGAGGTGAGGATGTCCACCAGTAATTCCAGCACGTCACTGCCCCGGCTTATGTCGGCAATGTCAATGGTATTGGCGCCGTTTATATCATCCATGTGCTTGAGGTCCGCTCGGATCCACACCAGACGCTCGGCGTCGTGGCTGTACCATTTCAGCCTAACGGCATTGGCGTACTTGAGGATATTCAGGACACCCGGGTTTTCCATCGCTGGCGGCACAGTGCATCTCCCATTCGTTGTTTCGGCGAATGTTTTGTCAGTTGGCCTCAGACGCGTTACACTTGCTATAATCGTTGCAGCGTCAAGCGAAACTCGCCCAAGTATAACCGGTGGCGGGCAGATCGCAACAAACTCGCTGGGGCGATCAACTTAGGGTAGGCAAGGCTTTGATGCCTTATTTACGATTCATTTGCCAAATTAAGGAGAGCACCATGAAAGTAACAGCTTTTGTACGAATTGCCGTCGCGCTTGGCATACTGTTTTACTTGGGTCTCTTGCCCGCGGCCGCCCAATGCGATGGCGATGTGATTGAACTTGAGTTTATGAATTGGTGGGGCGCCGCCCGTGAAGCGCTGATGGACACGCTCATCGGCCACTTCGAGGCAGAGAATCCTTGCATCAAGGTGATCAACCAGGTACAGCCTTGGGATAACCGCGCCGAATTGCTCGCCACCGCCGCCGCCAGCAGCAACCCGCCGGGCATCATCATGTCGACGCGACCGGAGACCTATCAATTCGCCATCAACGGCTTGATCATTCCGATCGATTCCTTTGTTGAGGCGCATAGCACCGACCTCAGCATCTTCTACGATGGCGAGATTGGGCTGCAATACTGGAACGGCGAACTTTATGGCTTGCCGATGCCGACCGCCGGCGGTTTGACCGGCTTGATGATTTATAACAAGAACTTGCTGCGCGATGCCGGCTTTGATCCTGAAGACCCGCCGGATACCTGGCAAGAGCTGGAAGAGATAGCGGCAGCCATCACGGTTGCTGATCCAATGGGTATTGATGTCTTGGGCGCGGCGGCCGGCAGCACCAGCGTAGCCGCCGGCGGCGACGCGGAATTCGTCGCCTGGCTCTACACCAATGGCGGCCAATACGCATCGGATGATGGCCGCACCTTGCTCTTCAACAGCCCCGAAGGCGTGGAAACCTTGGAATGGATGATCAACCTGACCAACAATGTCAATCACGGCATTGAGAACGTAACCGACTTCTTCCAGGATACGAGTTTCTCCCAAGGCGATCATCCCTGGTTTGAAGACAAACAGGCCTTCCTGCACATCAACACGTCTTTCTTCGGCCACTTCAACGTGGCAGATCCGGATGCTTATGCGGATACCGACAGCTGGGGCACGATGCTGCGGCCATACAATGGCGACAATCCCGATGCTCATTCCGCCGGCACTACCGGCTACAACTACAGCGGCGCCTGGGCATACACGATCCCAGCCGTGCATCCGCCGGAGAAGCAAGAGGCGGCCTTTAAGTTCGCCGAGTTCATCGGCGTTCACGAGCATGGCGGCTGCGCCTTTCTCTTCGCACAGAGCCGTCCCTCACCGGTGCAAGCCTGCAACGAGAACCCGGCTTACTACGATGTCAATCCCTACTGGAGCGTTGTGCTAGAGGGTCTGTCGCTCGATACGCCAGTTCAGATCACGCCGGTTCAGGGGCAACTGGCAGAGATCCTGTCCAACAATATCGAGGAAGCCTATTACGGCGTGAAGTCAGCGGCGGACGCGCTGAACGATGCTCACGCCGAGATGCAGGCGCTCTTGGACGAGTTCTGGGCCGAGTTTGACGCCGACAATATGTAGCGCATTTCCGCACCCCAAATCTCTACCTCCTTCACGGGGAAGGGGACGACGCGGGGAGTATGGGCGACGGGTCAGCCACTGGCTGACCCCTACATAACTCTCTTGGTGGATAAGATGTAGGGGCGACCCACTGGGTCGCCCGCCCGTCATCAACTGAGGCGCGACATCGTGCAAGCATCAATGAAAACGCAGCAATCCACAGCGGAAACCACCGTGAAACTTCGATTTCAGGAGTGGTGGTTCCGCAACCGCGCTTTGATCGGCTTCGCATTTATCTTCCCCTGGTTTGCCGGCTTCATCATCTTTGACGCGGCGCCGTTTATCTACAATTTGTATTTGAGTTTCACGGATTATCAGATTGGCACGGTGGGAACACCGCCGTGGATTGGGCTGGACAACTACATCGAAATCTTCACCGAGGACAAGTTTTTCGGCAAGAGCATGTACAATACCTTGTATTACCTGGGCTTCAGCGTCCCCCTGCGTCTGATATTCGCCTTCTTGATCGCGTTGATTCTGAATCTGCGGGTGCGCGGGATGGAGCTGTATCGTACGCTCTTCTACGTGCCGTCGGTGGTGCCGCTGGTGGCGGCTACAGTGATATTCGCGGGCTTTCTGAACACTCGCTACGGCTTTCTTAATCAGTTCCTCGTCTTGATCGGCGCCACGCCGGTGCGCTGGCTGTCTTCGCCGGATGCGATAAAACCGTCGCTGATTCTGCTCAGCCTCTGGGCTTTCGGCGGGCAGATGATCATCTTCCTGGCCGGCTTGCAGAGCATCCCGGAAGACCTGTACGAGGCCGCGTCGATTGACGGCGGCAGCGGCAGGCATCGCCTTCTCTATATCACTGTCCCGCTGATGACGCCGACGATATTTTTCAATTTGCTATTGGCTTTGATCGGCGGTTTTCAGGTTTTTGAACAAGTATTTATACTCATCGGGACCAATGGCGGGCCCTTACAAGCTGGACTTGTTTATATGTTGCATGTCTACAATAAGGCCTTTCGTGATTTTGAATTTGGCTACTCGGCCGCGCTGTCCGTCATTTTGTTCCTTATCATCTTCGTGTTGACGCTATTGCTCGTCTACACTTCGAATCGCTGGGTGTTCTATGGGGATTCGCAAGGCGATGAGACCTAAGCTATGGACATAGGGCGCCGGCATGATTGAAGATCCCAGAACCAAAATGGTTCGCCACATCATTATTTATGCGATCTTGACCGCCGGCGCAGTCGTGATGATGGTGCCGCTGCTTTGGACCGTCTCAACATCGCTGAAAACGCGCGACAAGATCACCATTCGGCGTTTGGAGCTGATCCCGGATCCGATCGCCTGGGAGAATTACCCCTATCTTTTTGAAGCGCGCCCGATCATGCAATACACGCGCAATACGATGGTCATCGTGGTGGCGTCGCTGTTTGGCGCCTGGGTGCCCTGTACGCTGGCCGGATACGCTTTCGCGCGGATTCCATTCCCCGGGCGGAACATATTCTTCGGCATTTTGCTGGCCACGATGATGCTGCCTTATGTGGTGCGATTAATTCCCTTATTTCTGTTTTTCGACGAAATCGGCTGGACACGCACCTTCGGCCCGCTGATCTTGCCGCGAGTGCTCGGGCATAATGCCTTCTATATCTTCTTGTACCGCCAGTTTTTCCGCGGCATCCCGGAAGACATTTACGACTCGGCGCGTATCGATGGCTGCTCGGAATTCGGCGTTTGGTGGCGGATATTCATGCCGATGTCGCGGCCGGTGCTTGCCGCCGTTTCCATATTCGCCTTTTCCTTCGCCTGGAACGACTTCCTCAATCCGCTGATTTACCTGGGCTCGAACCAGGAACTCTGGACTCTGGCGCTAGGCTTAAACGCCTTGCAGGGCTTTGAAGGCGAGGACAACAGCCTCAACCTGATCATGGTCTTCTCGATGCTGATGATCATACCCATGCTTATCGTCTTCTACTTTGGGCAGAAGCATCTGATCAGCGGCGTGACCGCGCAGGGCAGCCTCAAGGGCTAGCGGCGCGACTATTGCAGCTGCATATAGTCGCCTTCAATGGTCGTGAATTCGATGATATTGCCGAAGGGATCGCGGCAGAAAAAGCGCGGCCGGCCGGGGATCGGCTCGACATCATAGGGCGCGAAACCAGCCGCGGAGAGCTTGCTGCGTATCGCTGGCACATCCTCGACGACCAGGCAAAAATGGCGAAGGGAAGGGTCTTCCAGCGGCTCTTCGCGGAAGCAATGCAATTCGGCATCGTCGCCCAATTTGAACCATAAAACTTCGTCAGCCTGCAGGCTATTGGGCGCGGCGATCTCCGGCAGGCCCAGCAGGTCGCCGTAAAAGGCTCGTGTTTGCGCCTCGCTGCCAGGCGGCCGCGGAATGCTGACGTGCTGCAATCGAAACTTCATGGCTGACCTACGTTTGTACTCTGCTCCAAGTGGCGTCATTGTAACAGAACAGCCCGACTCCTTGACAAGGTCTCATAGACCGTCTACACTCCGTGTAATTGAACACGAGATGGGCAAATGCACACATACGGGTGATTCATGGCGGAAGCGGTCGTCATGCCCAAATTGGGCAACACGGTGGAAAGCGCCATCATCTTGGGCTGGCATGTGGCGGTCGGCGACGCGATCAGCGCCGGCGACTTGCTGTGTGAAATTGAGACGGACAAAGCCACGCTGGAGATCGAAAGCACAGCGGACGGCATCCTGCTGGCTCAGCTCTGCGCCAAAGGTGAGGAAGTTCCCGTCTTGGGCAATATCGCTGTTGTCGGCAGCGAGGGAGAGTCCGCGGCCGAGTTTACGCCAGATTCCGAGAGTCACCCCACAGCAAGCGGCGAAGGGAGCGATGGGCCAACGGCGCCCGCGCCCCGGAAGCTGGTCAAGATATCGCCGCGCGCGCGGCATCTGGCGCTGCGCAGAGGCATCAACGCCGAGAGCATTGCTGGCAGCGGTCCAGGTGGGCGCGTCATCGAGCGCGATATCGAAGCGGCGCTGCGCGGGAGCGGGGCCAAAGTTACGCCGGTGGCGCAGGCCATGTTGGACAGCGGTAACTACGAAGTGGCCGAGGGCCATCCGCACGACCGGCCTGTGTCCAAGTCCGATCTGGTGCCGGTGGAGCGCGCCGGCAGGCAGACGCCGCTATCGGGCCTGCGCAAGACCATCGCCCGGCGCATGCGCGAGTCGCTGCAGTCCACGGCACAGCTAACGCTGAATGCCTCCGCTGATGCGCGGGCAATACAGGCATATCGCCGCCGGCTCAAAGCTAGCGATGCCGGTCTCGGTTTGAGCGCGGTCAGCATCAATGACTTGCTGCTCTTCGCCGTCTCGCGGACGCTGCCGGAGTTCCCCGCGCTCAACGCGCTTTTCGAGAATGACGTCATCTTCGAGCAGGACGGAGTGCATCTGGGCCAGGCGGTGGATACGGATCGCGGCCTGCTGGTACCAGTCATCCGCAGCGCCGACTCCCTGACGCTGAAGCAGCTTGCGGCGGAAGCGCGGCGTTTGGCTGATGCTTGCCGGGCCGGCAGCGTCCTACCCGATGAGCTGAGCGGCGGCAGCTTCACCGTCAGCAACTTGGGCGCGCTGGGCATCGAGAGTTTTACCCCGATTCTGAATCCGCCACAGGTCGGCATACTGGGCGTCGGCAGCATCAACTTAAAGCCGGTGTGGCAGGACGGCGAGCTGGCCTTCGTCCCGCATATCGGCATGTCGCTGACCATCAACCACCAAGTTGTCGATGGCGCGCCAGCCGCTCGTTTCCTGGCGCGGCTGAAACAGAATCTGGCGCAGATAGATCTGCTGACCGCGACGTAAATGTGTAGGCGTCGCCCGTTTAAGACCTGAGGAACCCGGCCATGCCAAAATCACTGACCATCAATCCGGCGGAAGCGCGCCAGCCCGCGGTCATTCGCGCGCCGGAGATCCCGGTCAACGCCTACGTCTCCAATCCGGCAGCGGAAGCGGAACGCTATTCGCGCGCCCAACTGATGAACGTCTACCGCGATATGCTGCTCATCCGCGAGTTTGAGACGGCGCTGGACAACTTCAAGAAGCAGGGGGCGTATCGCGGAATTGAATACCATCACGCCGGCCCGGCGCATTTGTCGATCGGGCAGGAAGCGGCTGCCGTCGGGCAGTGCCTGACGCTGGCGCCGGGTGACTTCATCTTGGGCTCGCATCGCAGTCACGGCGAGATCCTGGCCAAGGGGCTGGCCGCCATCCGCCAACTCGACGAGGCGCAACTGCTGGAAATCATGGAAGGTTACCACGAAGGCGTCGCCCTGCGCGTAGTTGAGGCGCTGGACGACTACGCCGATACACGCGCGCTGGCGCAGGCCTGGCTGGCCTATGGCGTCTACACCGAGATCTTCGCCCGCGAAACCGGCTTCAACAAAGGCATGGGCGGCTCGATGCACACCTTCTTCCCACCCTTTGGCATCATGCCCAACAACGCCATCGTCGGCGGCTCAGCCGATATCGCCCTGGGCATGGCGCTCTTCAAACGCATCAACCGGGCGCCCGGCATCGTCATCGCCAATATCGGCGATTCGTCGGTCGCCAGCGGGCCGGTCTGGGAGGCGATGAACTTTGCCGCGATGGACCAATACCACACGCTTTGGGACGCTGATCTGGGCGGAGCGCCGCCGATTCTATTCAACTTCATGAACAACTTTTATGGCATGGGCGGGCAGCCGCAGGGCGAGACGCTCGGCTTTGGCATGCTGGCGCGGGTGGGACTGGCGGTCAACGCCGATGCCATGCACAGCGAACGGGTCGATGGCTACAATCCGCTGGCGGTGGCGGATGCCACGCGGCGCAAGAAAGCGCTTCTGCTGGCCGGCGAGGGTCCGGCTATGCTGGATGTCATCACCTATCGCTACAGCGGTCACTCGCCCAGCGACGCTTCGTCGTATCGCGGGCGCGATGAAGTTGATTTGTGGCGCGCGCAGGATTCCATAAGCGGCTTCGGCGAATACCTCTGCGCCAATGGCCATGCTGATGCTTCCGCGCTTGAGGACATCAAAGCCTGTAGCGCCCAACTCATCGAGCGGGTCGTTAGCGCCGCTGTCGACCTGGACCTGTCCCCGCGGCTGGACGCGAGCAGCGGCGTCATCGGCGAGATGATGTTCTCGAATGAACGGGTGGAGGCGCTGGGCGAGCGTCAGCCGGAGGTCCTGCAAGCGCTGGGAGACAGCCGTCTCAAAGTCACAAGCGCCAAGCACCGCTTCGGCCTGGATGAGGCGGGCGAGCCGCTGCCCAAGCTGCAGACCTTGACCTACGCCGAAGCAATTTTCGAGGCCATGATTCATCGCTTTTACCAAGACCCGACCATGATCGCCTTCGGTGAGGAGAATCGCGATTGGGGCGGCGCATTCGGCGCTTATCGCGGTTTAACCGAAGCGCTGCCTTATCATCGCCTGTTTAACACGCCGATATCGGAAGCCGCTATCGTTGGCGTCGCGGTCGGCTATGCGCTGGCCGGCGGACGCGCTGTGCCCGAGCTGATGTACTGCGACTTCATGGGGCGGGCCGGCGACGAAATCTTCAACCAGATGGCCAAGTGGCAGGCCATGTCGGCCAATGTGCTGCGCATGCCGATGGTGCTGCGCGTGTCGGTGGGCATGAAATACGGCGCCCAGCATTCGCAAGATTGGAGCTCCATCGTCGCGCATATCCCCGGCTTGAAAGTCTACTTCCCAGCCACGCCCTATGACGCCAAAGGTATGCTCAATCTGGCGCTGCGCGGCACGGACCCGGTGGTCTTCTTCGAGAGTCAGCGCCTCTACAACCAGCCGGAGACGCTTTTCGCCGACGGCGTGCCAACTGATTACTACGAGGTGGACGAAGGCGAGCCTAAGCTGTATCGGCAAGGGGGCGACATCACCATCATCACCATCGGCGCGACCTTGTATCGCGCGCTGGAAGCGGCTGAGCGGCTGCAAACCGAGCACGGCCTAAGCGCCGAAGTCATTGACGCCCGCTTCCTCAACCCCTTGAATTACGCCCCGCTGGCGGCATCAGCGAGGAAGACCGGCAAGGTACTGCTCGCCTCTGACGCCACCGAGCGCGGCTCCTTCCTGCATACCATGGCGTCAAATATCAGCCAACTGGCCTTCGACTACCTGGATGGACCGGTCGCTGTTTTGGGCGCGCGCAATTGGATCACGCCGCCGGCCGAGCTGGACGAGCACTTCTTCCCGAGCGCCGATTGGATGATCGACATGATCCATCAGCGCCTGCTGCCCCTGCCGGGCTATCAACCGCGCAGCGAGCAGGGCGCGCGAACGATCATGCAGCGCGCCCGCGCCGGAGTCTGATCATGCTGGATGCCACGCATCACGAATTGCTGGCGCGGGTCGCCGCGATGTATTACCAGCAGGAGCTGACGCAGAACGAGATCGCCGCCGCCCTGGACTTGTCGCGCGTCAAGATTTACCGTTTGCTCAAAGAGGCGCGCGAAACCCAGATCGTGCGCATCTTGATCGACTGGCCCATCAAGCGCTCGCTGGAGCTCGAAGCGCGGCTGGTCGCGCAATTTGAGTTGGATCGCGCGCTGGTGCTGCAGACGAGCGCGACCGATCCGGCGCTGCTGCGACGGCAGATCGCGCAGTTGGCCGCCCGCTATCTGGAAGGCGCGCTGGTCGATCACGATACGATGTCGATCTGCTTCGGCAGCACGACCTACGAAGTCATAAGCGCCATCCGCATCGACTTTCAGGCCAATGTAAATGTGGTGCAAGCCACCGGCAGCTTGTCGCACGCGCTCAAAGAATTCGACAGCTCGGCCTTGACGCGGCAGTTGGCGCAGAAGCTGGGCGGGGAGGCGCACTACCTGTCATCGCCGCTGTTGGCCGATAATGCCGCGGCCGCCGCCGTCATACGCGAGCAGGCGGTGGTCGGGCGGACGCTGGAGCAAGTGCGGCGCGCCGATATCGCCTTGGTGGGCATCGGCGACCTGGATCCGGCGACCTCGGGCTTTGTGCGCGCGGACGTGGCGGAATCGCAGCAGCTGCGCGCTTATCGAGAGGCAGGGGCTATCGGCGATATGGCCTGGCAGATCTTCGACAGTTCCGGCCAGCTCTTCCCATGCGAGTTGAATCAGCGCATTATTGGCGTTCGGCTGGAAGAGCTGCGCGCGCTGCCGCAGACGGTCGCGGTGGCGGTCGGCGTGAACAAAGCAGCGGCCATCACAGGCGCGCTGAAGACGGGCGCGATCGACGTACTCTGCACGGACGAAGCGACGGCGGCACGCGTATTGGAACGTCCAGTGTAGGGGCGAGCCTTGGCTCGCCCGCGACGACGGCAAGCGGGGATAATGTAAGGCTTGTCCGCTACTAGCATATAAGAGTTGCCATGGCTCCGTCAGGTCGGCCGCATTGGCGATTGCATAGGATGCCGATGTTGTAGGCGGCCATTTTTGCGGCTACGCGCGTCAGCCTGCCATGTTCGCTGTGGGCATTGATGCGATGCAGTCCAAAGGTTTCAACGAGTCTGGCGAAGACTGTTTCGATGATTTGTCGATGTTTGCGTATCCAGCGCGTGACGCTGTCGGCCTTTGCTTGCTTGGTGTTTCTAGATGGTGGCGCAATAACTTCAGCGCCATATTCGCGTTGCCAATGCCTAATCCAGCGCGGTCCATTGAAGCCGCCATCGGCCAGATAGGGCAAGCCATGGTCACGTCCCGCACATAGCGCAGGGCTGATGGATTCAGGGCTTGGGATTCTGCGATGTTTATAGCGTCTATGCTTGGGCAACTCGGGTTCATCCAAACGCTTGCATCCCCGGCGGCTGCTCACAAGCGCTTCCATCATCCAGCGATCATCTACATTGGCGAGCCCAATCAACCAGCCGGTGATGATCCCCTTTTGTGTTGCGCACAGAAGCAGTTGCTCACCAAAGTACCAGCCGCTATGATTGCCGCCGTGTCCCTTCTTGCCGCTGAGCCAATGGCGATCATGACTTTTGGCTTGCGACAAACTGCAGTGCGGCAGGGGAGTGCAATCCACCACCTCGTACAGCGCATCGCCGCTGAGCTGTTGACTTAGCTCTAGCTGCAAGCAGACAAAGGCCGCCCACAGATGCCGCACGCGTTTGTTAAACTGGCTACGCTTCAGCATCCTAGGAAACCATGACTGACCATGCTGCAGAATGTAGCGCACGATGCCTCGCTCCGATTGCCAGGGGACGCCAACGCGCCATTGTGCAGCTATGGCAATGGTCAACACTTCGCTATCACTCATCTGCAAGGCGGGTCCCGCATGCCGCTTCATTAGGGCGCTCATCTTCTCTTTGTACCAGTCGTCAACAAAACAGTATAATGTGGTGAAGAAGGTGTCTAAATCCATGAGTAAGCTCCTTACTCGGCAGTTTGGCTCTTACTCTAAATTAGCACCTTCTTTACATTCGCATCGACAAATGTTGACTCAGTAGCGGACAAGCCTTGTAGGGGCGACTCTGTGAGTCGCCCGCCTATGCAAAGGAGACATCGGATGCCCATCGGAGAAGTCACACAGCAGGTCAAAATCGCCGCCGGCTTGTTCTGGGCCGATTACGCCGTCTTGGGCGCGCAAATCCGCGAGCTGGAAGCGGCCGGCGTCGACTGGCTGCATATTGAAGTGCGCGATGGCAAGTACATGGACTTCGCCATGCCGCGCGGCGGCTACGATATTATCGAGGCGACCTGCGCGAGTACCAGCCTCGAAGTCGAGGCGCAGCTGCAGATGCTGCGGCCGAACTTCAGCGTTTTCGATCAGTTGGCCGATCTGGGCGTCAGCTTGATTAGCCTGCCGCTGGAGACGACGGACGAGATGATCTTCCAGAACATTACTTACATCAAAGAGAAGCTGGGGCTGAAAGTGGGCGTCTGGGCTTGGCAGGGTGTGCCGGCGGTTGCATTCGAGCAATTTGTCCACCCCTATATCGACATCATCGAATACGAAAGCCGCGCGCCTTTCTGGAAGCCGACGACCGGCGGCGCCAGCCCGCATACCATCGACCCCATCGTGGTGGCTACCATGCGAAAACTGCACGACATGATCGCGGCCGCGGGCCTGGAAGGCAGCATTGAACTCATGGAGGACGGCGGCTTAAACGCGGGCAATGTGGCGCAGTTCATCGAAGCGGGCATGACCGTGGGCGAATTTTCGTCGCCGCTGCTCAAGGGACCCGCCGGCAAGCTGCAGCCGGGCACAGGCCAGATCGGCGCGGCGGTCGATAAGCTGCGCGCCGTCATGCGCCAAGCCAGCGACAAGCATCGTGATGAGAAGGGCTTGAAGCGACACGAGTGAGAGGAACTGCGGGCGACCGACTGGGTCCGCCCCGACACGCATTGCTCGTTGTGTTTGTAGGGGCGGTTCTGTGAATCGCCCGAGCTGAATCGACAGGATAATATCCATGCCAAAAATCAGAATAGGACTCATCGGCTACGGCGGCATCGGGCGGGTGCACGCGGCGGCTTACCGCGCCATCCCCTTCCACTACGGCTTGCCTGCCGATAGCATCAGCATCTCCGGCGTGGCCACTACGCGCGAGGAGACGGCCAAACGCGCCGCGGACGAGATCGGCTGCGACTTTTATACCGCCGACTACCGCGATTTGCTGGCGCGAGCCGATATCGACGCCGTCGACATCTGCACGCCGAACAACTCGCACCATGAGATCGTGCTGGCGGCTGCCCAAGCTGGGGTACATATCTACTGCGAAAAGCCGCTGGCGATGAATGTGGCGGAAGCCGATCGCATGACGCAGGCCGTCGACGCGGCCGGCGTCAAAGCGCAGATGACCTTTAATTTTCGCTTCTTCCCGGCTGTCGCACGCGCCCGGCAACTGATGGACGACGGCTTTGTCGGGCGCGTCTTTTCGTTCTACGGCCGCTACCATCGCTCGAGTTATATCAGCAGCGAGAAGCCGATGTCCTGGCGGCTGCAGCGCGAGATCACCGGCGGCGGCGCGCTCTTCGACCTGGGCGCGCATATCCTCGATCTGCTTTATTATGTGCTGGGCGACTTCGCGGCGGTCAACGGCACGCTGGAAACGCTGATCAAGCAGCGCCCCGCCGCGGCTGGCTCGGCTGAAAAGGCGCCGGTAGCAGTCGATGATATTGCCTTGCTGCATGCCCGTTTGAGGGACGGCGCGCTGGGCACGGTCGAGGCGTCGCGCATGGGCACCGGCGCCACCAACGACCTGAGCTTCGAGATCTTCGGCGACAAAGGCGCTATTCGCTGGCATCTCAGTGAGCCGGCATGGCTGGAAGTCTACGACGCACGGAGGGCCGATAGCCCGCTGGGTGGCGAGCGCGGATTTCAGCGCATCGAAGCCGCCAGCCGCTACCCGGGTCAGCGCGCGCCCGATTGGACCATGACGCCGGATTTCATGCGCGCCCACGCCGAATGCCAGTATCAGTTCATCCGCTCGATCTGGGACGACAGGCCGACCTCGCCGTCGCTCGCTGAGGGTCTGCACGTGCAGCGCATCATGGACGCGGCCGAGCGCTCGTCGGAGCATGGGGGCTGGGTAACTCTGTTGTGATTTGATATAGGGCTGGCTCAATGATATAGTTGCAGAAGATCGACAGATTTACATTTAGGGTGGACAGAGAGTAAAAAGAGGCGCACAGTGGCTACAGCCGAAGGAAATCAGATAACGCAGTTCAGCGAACGAATGGCGAGGATCGAAACCACCATCTCAACGGAGCGTCCTCACCTGGCGACAAAAGCCGATGTCTCGGATTTGAAGGCGCTCATAGAACAACAGTCGCGCCAATTCCTTATGTGGCTGATTGGCGCGGCCATCGCTATGGCGGCCGTGATCGTTCCGCTGCTGCTTTTCATCATCAGCCGGTTGCCGGCGCCGGCCTAATGGCCAGTATGCAAAAGCAGTAACAGATTTGGGATCTGCCTGCGTGGCGGCCGACTACGACATCATCATCATCGGCACGGGCATGGGCGGCGGTACGCTGGCCTATGCCTTGCGCGAGAGCGGCGCGCGCGTCTTGCTGTTGGAGCGCGGTGACTTTCTGCCGCAAGAAGCCCAGAACTGGCAGGTTGAAGCCGTCTTCGGGCAGAATCGCTACAAGCCGGCGGAGAACTGGATCGACGCCGCGGACGGCAGCCGCTTCAAGCCGGGCGTGCATTATTTCGTCGGCGGCAATACCAAAGTTTATGGCGCCGCCCTGCCGCGCTTCCGCCGCCTGGACTTCGAGGCCCTGGAACACGAAGGCGGCACGTCGCCCGCCTGGCCAATCGCTTACGAAGACCTGGAGCCTTATTACAATCTGGCGGAGGAACTCTTCTTCGTACATGGCAGCGCCGGGTCCGACCCGTTTGAGCCGCCGCGCAGCCGGCCCTATCCCTATCCGGAAGTGCCCCACGAACCGTATATGGCCGCGCTTATCGAAAAGCTGCGCGCGCAGGGACTGAAGCCATATAACTTGCCGATGGCGGTGGACTTGCGCGCGGGCGGGCGCTGCATCCGCTGCATGACTTGCGACGGCTTCCCCTGCCAGGTTCATGCCAAGGGCGATGCCGAGATCTGCTGCGTCAGGCCGGCGCTGGCCAGCGAGAATATCGAGCTGTGGACGCAATCTGAAGCGCGCCGCATCCTCACCGACAGCAGCGGTGTACGCGCCACGGCGGTGGAAGTCGACCGGCGCGGCCAGCGGCTCAGCGTCTCGGCCGACACGATCATCGTCGCTTGCGGCGCGGTCAACTCGGCTATTCTGCTGCTGCGTTCGCGGAGCAGCCGTCACCCGGGTGGACTGGCCAATTCATCCGGCTTGCTCGGGCGCAATTACATGGCGCATAACAACACCGCCCTGACCGCTGTGGCGCCGCTGAAGCGGAATCCGACCGTCTTCCAAAAGACGACCGCGGTCAACGACTATTACTTCGGCGATGACGACTTCGCCTGGCCTATGGGCAATATCCAGGCGCTGGGCAAGCTGCAGGCCGGCATGCTCTCTGCCGCCAAGCCCTACCTGCCCCAGCCGCTGCTGCGGGCGATGGCGAAACGCAGCGTCGACTGGTGGGTGATGTCGGAGGACTTGCCCGACCCGGAAAACCGCGTCATGGTCGCGGACGACGGGGGCCTGCGCGTGCAGTGGCGGCCCAACAACCGCGCGGCGCATCAGCAGCTTATCCGCCGGGCGATAGGCATGATGTGCGCCGCCGGCTACCCCTTCGTCTTCACCGAGACCTTGGGCATCGAGACCAATTCGCATCAATGCGGCACGGCTCGCTTTGGCCTTGACCCGGCCGAGTCGGTCCTGGATCCGCTATGCAAGTCGCATGATATCGACAATCTTTACGTAGTCGATTCGTCTTTCTTCCCATCGTCGACGGCGATGAATCCGGCGCTGACGATTTGCGCGCAGGCGCTGCGGGTGGCGGATCATCTCCAGGGTCGGCCGCTGCTGCAATCGGAGCTGAGCGCATGAGCTGCGTCATCGGCATTGATCTGGGCGGCAGCAAGATCGCCCTGGGTTTGGTCAGCGCGCAGGACGAAATTCTGGCGCGCCGCCGCATCGATACGCATGCCGACGCCGGCCTTCAGAGCGTGGTCGAGCGGATTGCGGACGAAGTCGCAGCGCTGCAAGCGACGCTGCCGCGCGCTGAGGCAGTCTCGGCGCTGGGTGTCGGCGCGCCCGGCCCGCTCGATCAAATCAAGGGTGAATTGCTGACGCTGGTTAATCTGCCCGGCATTTCGAATACGCCCTTCCGCCGCGCTTTAGAAGAGCGGCTGTCGCTGCCGGTGGCGCTGGACCACGATGCCAAGGTGGCGGCCCTGGGCGAATTTCACTTCGGCGCCGGGCGCGGGCGCGACAGCATGATCTATATCGTCATCGGCACTGGCGTAGGGGCGGCCATCATCTACGACGGCGCGCTGATCTATGGCGAGAGCAACAGCGCCGGCGAGTCGGGGCACATGACCGTGGATCCTAACGGGCGTCTCTGTCACTGTGGCTCGCGCGGCTGCCTGGAAGCTTATGCCGGCGGACCCGCGCTATCGCGACAGTATGCGGCGCTGACCGGCGATACCATCGCGGGCGACGAAATCACTGCGCGCGCCCGACGTGGCGACGAGAATGCCTTGAAGGTTTTTGCTGAAGCCGGCCAAGCGCTGGGCATCGCCATTGCCTCGCTGGCCATGACGCTGAATATCGAGACCTTCGTCATCGGCGGCAGCGTATCAAAAGCCGGTGATTTGCTCTTGGGGCCGGCCCGCGAATCGCTGCAGGGCTATTCGTTTCAGGCGGTGTCGGCGCGGCTGAGGGTGGTCGCATCCGGGCTGGGCGAGGACGCGCCGATCCTGGGCGCAGCCGTTCTGGCGCGGCGTCTGTTGCGGGCTTGAACTGGCGTAAGTATCAGCCAGAAGGGAGACAAGAATGTACGCCTATGCCGATCAGCTGGACGCGGACGCCGTCGTTCAAGACTTTGACATCTGCATTGTGGGTGCGGGAGCGGCCGGCATCGCCATGGCGCAGCGGCTGGCGAATACGTCGCTCAAGGTTCTCTTGCTGGTCAGCGGGCAGCCGGGCGATCAAGGCTTGCCCGATAGCGACCGGCAGGCGCTGTATCAGGGCACGGCCGGCGACTTCCTGCAGAAGGTTGACCCCGACTTCCTGCAGCGCTCGCGCTTGAATATGTACGGCGGCACCACCAATCACTTCGGCTTCTGGGCGCGTCCGCTTGACCCGGCCGACACCATGCCCCGCCCGGGTTATCGCGACGCCGGCTGGCTCTTCGACGAGCGCGAATTGCGACCCTGGTATATCGACGCCCATGAATTCGGTCGCTTTGGACCCTTCAATTACGCTGACATGGACTTCTGGGAGCGCGTCCTCTACGCCCGCTGCTTTGATCCGCTGCCGGGCGACAAGCTGAGCGGCGCCATCATGCGCGCGCAATACGAAGAGAACCTGCATGACTTTCAGGTGCAATTCCGCAACCAGTTGAAAAACGCGCCTAATATCACCGCGCTCTTCAACGCGCAGCTGCTCAGCATTGAGACGGACGAATATCGGCGTCATGTGGTTGCGCTTAATTGCTCGACGATAGATAGTTCTCCGCCTGGGAATAGCCGTCCCGGGCTGCCATTCAAAGTGCGGGCGTGGCGCTATGTGCTGGCTTGCGGCGGCATCGAGAATGTGCGCCTGCTGCAGCTTTCCGGCGATTTGGGCAATAACAGGCGCGACCAGCTGGGGCGCGGCTTCATGGTGCATCCGCTGCTGACCAATGCCGCCCATGTCCGCTTTGACGCGCCCGTCCCCAGCGAGATACGCAATTTCTTCCGCGAGCAGCAGATTCGCTTGAAACCGCCCCCTAATTTATTGGGGGGACCGAGGGGGGTATCCGCCGGCGGCGAGTATGAGCACATGGTTGCGCCCCTGGTGAATCCCGAGCTGGTTTTCGACTACCTGATGTTCAACGCCTGGGGCGTGCTGGCGGCGCGGCATCAGACCCTGCTGGAGGAGAAGATCGGCAACTTCCGCGTCATTCTCTACTTCGGCGCGGACGCGGCTTCGGCCGTCGTCAATCTCAACTGGGAGCAGACGCCGGACGACAGCAGCCGCATCAGGCTGAATCCGGAGCAGGTCGATCCAATCTTTGGGCAGCCGGTGGCCCATGTCGATTGGCGGCTCAACGAGACCGACAAACGCAGCGCCGTACGCGCCCTGCAAATCACGCTCGATTACTTGCGGGCGCGTGGCGCGCGCCAGCAGGAGATGATCACGGATGTGGGCGGCGGCGCGGAAGACTGGACTTTCCCGCCCGAGCCCGGCGCACTGGAAACCGGCGATCATCACATGGGCGCGCTGCGCATGTCCGCTTCGCCCGAAGACGGCATCGTCGATATCAACTCGCGTTTGCACAGCGTGGACAATCTCTACGTGGCCGGCTCGGCCGTCTTCCCCACCGGCGGCTATGCCAACCCGACGCTGACAATCGTGGCGCTGGCGCTGCGCCTGGCGGATCACTTGAAGGCGGTTGCGGGCCGGCGTTAAGTCTCAATCAGCAAGCCGCGCGGAGTCAGCACCACTTCCAGGCGGCCCAGCACGTAGTCCGTCAGTATCGCCAACAGCGCCGCCGGGATTGCGCCCAAGAGAATGAAGGCGTCCACAGTCATCGACAAGCCGCTTGCGATCGGTATGCCCAAACCGCCAGAACCCACAAAAGCGCCCAGCGTCGCCGTTCCGATATTGATCACCATGCTTGTCCGAATGCCCGCCATGATGATGCGGCTGGCGATTGGCAGCTCCGTCCGCAGCAAAATCTGCTGCGATGTCATGCCCATGCCCCGCGCCGAATCCACAATCGAGACGCTAACCGATTCGATACCGGCGATGGTGTTGCGCACCACCGGCAGCAAACCATAAGCGATTAGCGCCACCACCGCTGGCATAAAGCCCAAGCCGATGATCGGCGCCATTATCGCCACGATCGCCAGGGTCGGCACCGTCTGCCCGCTGTTGACTACGTTGTTCACCAAGGGCAAGAACTCGCGGAAGTTCTCTCGTGTGACCATCACGCCGAGGAACAATCCGCCTGAAATAATATAAATCGATGAGGTAAGCACCAGCTCCAGATGCTGCGCCGCGAAGTCGATCACCGTGCCCTGTGGATGCACCAATTGAGCGCTGGTCGGGAAAATCGCGTGCAAGATAGCGTCCCAAAGCGGCTCATGCCCCAAGATGGACCAAAACAGCAAGAAAACCGCTGCGATATGCACCAGGTGGATCAGCAAGTTATTCTTGCCCTTGTGCGGGATGACAAAGAATATCCCGGCTTCCACCGCCACCATCAGCAGCGTGAAAAGGATGAGCGGGATTCCCGTTTCCAGCGGCTCGACCGCAATCGCCAGCAGCGGCGGAATGATCTCCGGCGCGGCCGTCAGCAGCCACAGGCTCGGGGCGAGAGACGCCCGCGGATGAAAGTCGTTCAGGATCTCACGCAGATTGCGCGCCAAAGGTTCAAGCGCCGCGCCCTCGGCATAACCCACCACCAGCCGCGTCGGCTCCAGCCGCAGCGATTCCACCGGCCGCGACTCGCTCACGATGAAGCGCGCCAGATCCGAGCCGGCCTCGGCGGCGGCGCGACTGTCGTATTCTTCGATGCTTTCGACCAGGGCCGGCTGATACTGCGCGTAGCGGAAGCGCTCATCGCTCGTGCTGAAAACGATGGTATTTTCGGCGGCTGCCGATACCTGCGCCGTGATCGTGCCCCGGTCGTTGGCGACGGCATTATTGACCGGGCGCCGCAAGCGGCTGCGCGCCTGTTCCGCCTCCATATTACCCTGGTAGGCAACCGTGATGGTTTGCGCCGCGATGGTGATTTCGCTGACGCTATCCAGCGCGTTGAATAAGGCCTGCGCCACCTGCGGCGCGCTTGGGTCGCCGCGGCTGAAGCGGCCTGTCGGTACTGGCAAGATCACTTCGGGCGTCACGCCGTAGACGAAACTGCCCGCCGTCAAGTTGAGAATCAGCCGCCTCTCGCCTTTGACCTGCTCGACAGCGAATGCAAAGTCGCCGATGAATTTCTCTTGGTCGTGCAAGGTCACCGTGCGCTGGCCGACGGCGAAGATCAGCAATGCGGCGAGCAGCCATAACAGCGCGCCGTAGGGCAGGCGCCGCCCGGCGATTGCAGCGCCATTTTTCGTGGCTTCAGTCATCGTCCGCGTTCCCGTTGCATGGCCGCGTGAATGCCCGGCGCCTCTACCAGGTCTTGCAGGCGTTGAATGCTCACGCCGCCGGTCAAGACACCTTCGGCATCGATCACCGGCGTCAAATCGAAAGAATGCGAGAGCAGCACGCTCAGCGCCTCGCGCGCGGTGGCGTCTTCCGGCACGGCGATGCTGGCCGCCGGCGCGTGATGCATCGCTTCAGACAGTGATCCGTATTCTACCAGGGCGGGCCGTTCGACCCAGCCCAGCAGCTTTCCATTGTCGGCGTCCACCACAAAAGCGCTGTCGCTGTGGTGCCGGTCCAAGCAAGCTGTCACCTCTTGCAGGGTGGCATCGTCATCGCAGCAAGGCACATTGTTCATCATCGAGTCTCTGACCGAGATCAAATGCAGCCGTTTCAGGGACCGGTCCGTGCCGACGAACTCGCGTACAAAATCGTCGCGCGGCAGCGCCAGCAGGTCGTCCGGCGTATCGTACTGCACCAGCCGGCCCGCCCGCAGCAAGGCGATGCGGTCGCCCATATAGATCGCTTCGTCAATATCGTGTGTCACGAATATGATCGTCTTGCTCACCTCTTGTTGAATCTGCAAGAATTCTTCCTGCAGGATCGCCCGCGTGATCGGGTCAACGGCGCCGAAAGGCTCGTCCATCAGCATGAGGGGCGGATCCGCGCCTAAAGCGCGCGCCACGCCGACGCGCTGCTGCTGCCCGCCCGATAGCTGCCGCGGGTACTTGTCGCCGTGAATGCCGGGGTCTATGCCGACCATGTCCAGGAGTAAATCGACGCGCTGCCGAATGCGCTCCTCGTCCCAATCGAGCAAGCGCGGCACGATGGCTACATTGTCGCGAATGGTCATATGCGGCAGCAAGCCGATCTGCTGAATCGCGTAGCCGATCTGCCGCCGCAAAACCTCCGGCTCAAACTCGTCGGTCGGCTGTCCATCGATCAAGATCTCGCCCCGCGTCACATCAATCAGGCGATTGACCATGCGCAGCGCGGTCGTCTTGCCGCAGCCGGAAGGCCCGATCAGCACACAAATCTCGCCATCGCGCACGGTCAGATTCAAGTTGTCCACCGCCCGAAAGCCGTTGGGATATTCTTTGATGACATCTTTGAATTCGATCACGCGCCCATTGCCTTTCCTCGCTCGCTGTCTTGTCGCGCCCTCAAGCCTGCCGTATGCCCGGTGATGTCAACAGACTTTCCAGAACTTTCAAGCCCGCGTCCATGATGACCGCCAGCAGCACCGCCGGCACCGTGCCCAGCAGAATCTGATCAATCGAGGTCGAGTTGACGCCCAACAAAATGAAGTCGCCGAGAGCCCCGGCGCCGATGATGGACGCCACCGCGGCGATGCCCACCAGCGATATCGCGGCATTGCGCACGCCCGCCATAATCACCGGGAAAGCCAGCGGCAACTCAATCCGAAAGAAGGACTGCGCCGCTGTGAACCCCATGCCCTTGCCCGAATCGATGATGGCCGGGTCGATATTCTTCAGCCCGGCGTAGGTATTGCGCACCAGCGGCAGCAGGGAGTACAAGGTCAACGCGATGATCGCCGGCGCCGTGCCGATGCCCGATACGCCGAAGTCGCGGATAGTCAACTCTGCCAGCTCGCTGTTGCCGAGCAGCCGGCCCGCCCCCTGCGCCAAGAGTAGCAATGCGCCCAGCGCCGCCGCGAACAAGGGCAGAAAACGCCAGCGCCGATATTGCGGCAGCTTGCGCTCAAGGTCCAAGCGCTTGCCGGTCGAAATCAGGATCAGAAACAGGATGAGCGCAAGCCCTGTGACGCTCCGCAGCAGAGCCAGCTCCGACGTAGTCAGCACGGTCAGCGCCACTTCAAAACCAAAGGCGATAATGAGAACAGCCAGCAGCGAAAGCGGAATCAAAGCCAGGATGAAGACGGCAACTAATGAGAATTGGCGCGCTCGTTCCGGCAAGCGCGTATGCAGCCGCCGTAAAGCCAGCGCCGCCGACAGCGCGATCGCCGCCAGCAGCAGCCAGTCGCGCGCCAGCGAAAGAAAGTGGAGATCGCCAAGCCGCGCCAAGGGCACCAGCAAGATGCCAAATAATGCCAGGCTCGGGATCGTCTGTATGATGCCAACGGTATACAGAATCGCGTCTTCCGCCTTGGCATCGCGGCTCGCCCATAATCCCAGCGCAATGCCGACGATCAAGCCCGCCGCCAGCGCCACCAATACAAAAACAATATGCTCCAAAAAACGCAGCGCCAGAGCCTCGCCCCGCGAATGATACTCCACCATGATCGAATAAACATCCAGCGTGCCGCCCGCAAGCATCGCCACCACGACAAGCGCGCCGACCGCGCCCGCCAAGCCGCGAACCAGCCGCGGTACGCCGCTCCCTTCCAGATCCAGCAAGCCGGCGAAGAGCACAACGCCACCGCCCGCCAAACCGAAGGCTATCGCAGCGGACGACAAGATTCGTGGATTGCTGATGCGCGTCCCCGCTTCAAACAGGGCTTCCGCGCCGACCAGGTAGGCGCTTCCCGCCAGCGCCGGCAAATACAAAGTCAATATGACCATCAAGTTGCCGACCGCTGCCAGCGCCCAACCTCGCCGATTGCGGTCCCCCATGAACGCCAGCAGCACCGGCGTCAGCGCCAGTAGAAACAAGAGGAGATAACGCATATCTCCCGGTATCTCCAGCAAGCCTACCGGCAAGCCGGACGCGAGTCTATTCGGCTTTACCTCGATGACGGGCAGGAAAAAGAAGCCAAAGCTGGCAAAGCAGCCGCCCAGGAATGCGATCAAGTTGCTTCTTTGAATCGCCGCTCTCCTTTAGTCCTGTTCAACGCGGGGGGATTGTCAGATGGATGGCTTCGGGAGAGCCAAGGCTGGTTTCCCCCCGAAGCCGATCGAAGAAACTCTGCGGCGGCTAGTTGCCGATGAAACCGCTTTCCTGCAGCCAGGCGCGGACGGCGTCGGCCGGGTTCAAGCCCTCGACTTCTACTTCCGCGTTCAGCGTCTGCAAGGTTACATTGTCGAGCGCGCGGAAGATCGGGTTCAAGATGCCGGCAATCTCCGGATTGGCGCGGATGACTTCACCGCGAATGACCGGCGTCGGCGCATAAATCGGCTGCGCGCCGAAGGGGTCTTCCAGCACGACAAAGTTGTAGGCCATCAAGGCGCCGTCAGTGGCGTAAGCCATGGCGAAGTTGACATCGTTCGCGCCTTCGTTCAGCGCTTGCTCGGTCTGCGCCGGCGTCGCGTTGGAGATGATCAGCAACTGATCATCGGTGAGGTCGAAGCCGTAAGTCTCCTCAAACGAGGCGATGCCATCGGGACGCTGCGCGAATTCATCGCCGGTCGCCAAATAAACGAAGCCGCCATCGTTGACGTAGTCCGCCATGTCAATCACCGAGTAGACGCCGTTCTCTTCGGCGAAGGCCGATGTCACGGCGAATGCGTAAGTATTGTTGGCGGGCGTCGGCGCCAGCCAAACCAGATCATTGATGGCCGCATCCAGCGAGCTCACCAGCGAATATCCCAGTACGCGATGACCATAAGCCTCTTGCGGGATGTCGTACCACGGCACATCGTTGAAATAGTTGTACAACGCCGTGCCGGTATATTCGGCATAGATGTCAGTTTCGCCATTGACCAGCGCATCGCGATTGACTTGGGTGCCGCCGAGATTCGTGCGGTCGACCACATCCAGCCCCGCGTCTTCCAGCGCCGCGACGATTATCTGCCCCAATACGATCTGCTCCGTGAACTGCTTCGACCCGACGCGGATCGGGCTCTCCTGCGCGCTAGCGACTCCGAACGCGCTGACCAGCAAGCCAGTCATCAAGATCCATAATACTGCTTTCTTCACACTACACCTCCTATAGGCATTGTTTACGATACAAGCGATAATACTGCCTTGGCGCATCTATTGACACCAACCGACTGCAAAGCCAAAACAATTGGGTACTCCGCCGACTGCTCAACCAACGCGGGATTATGATGCTGGCTAGAAAGGCGAATCGTCGACCTTGAGCCGACTTATTTCAACAAATGCAAAATCATTATAGCATTAATATCCTAAGGACTCAAGCTGCAATGAAATTCACCAGCCCCTTCTTAGTCCCTAACTTAATGATTGCTTGTCATGTCGCCAGGAGCTCATCCACGGTGGCGCGGTAGGGTGTGCTGGGGGCGGCGCCGCTTTTGGTGACGCTTAGCGCGGCCGCCGCATTGGCGAAGCGCACCGCCTCCGGCAGTGGCTTGCCCTCGGCCAGCGCCACCGCCAAGCCTGCGTTGAAAGCGTCGCCGGCGCCGGTGGTATCGACCACATCGACCGCATAGGTCGGTATAATAGCGTTTTCTTCTCCACTGACGATCTGCGCGCCCTGCGCCCCCAGCGTGACGACAGCCTTCTGATCGGCGCGTGTGAGCAGCGTTCGCGCGGCCGCGGCGTAATCGCCAGCCGAACCGCTGAGCGTCTCCAACTCGGTCTCGTTGGGCGTCAGGTAATCGGCCAGGTCGATCGTCGACTGCGGGATGGCGGCGGCCGGCGCCGGGTTGAGGATGGTGGCGACGCCCAGCTGCTTGGCCGTCTCCAGCGCGTAACCCACCATATCCAGGTTGACCTCCAGTTGCGTGACCAGCACGTCGGCTGCCGCGATGCGCTCGCGCGCCGCGTCGATATCCGCCGCCGTCAGACGCGAGTTCGCGCCCAGCACCACCACGATCATATTCTCGCCGCTGCTATCCACCAGGATGGGCGCCACGCCGGTGGCGGACTCGTCGTCGGCAGACACGTAATCGCGGTTGACGCCCTCCGCATCCCAGATTTCGTAAGCCAGGTTGGCGAAGACATCGTTGCCGACGCGCCCGATGAAGGTGACATCCGCGCCCAGGCGAGCCGCCGCCACCGCTTGATTCGAGCCCTTGCCGCCGGCGAAGGTGGCGAAGCGGTCGCCGTGCACGGTCTCTCCCGGGCGGGGCATGCGCTCCAGATAAGCCACCAGGTCCGCGTTGAAGCTGCCCACCACTACAATCTTGGCTGTCATGCGCGCTTCCTTTTGTCTATGTCCGCGATTGACTATACTCTATTCTGGTCAATATTTTCGACTGCCACAAGCACACGGGTGAAACTTGATGGAACTGCAAATCGCGCTCGATGGCGACTTGACCGCCGCGCGGGATGTGCTGGCGCAAGTCCATCCCTTCGTTGACATCGCCGAGATCGGCACGCCGCTGGTTTTCCGCGAGGGGATGCGGGCGGTGCTTGAGTTACGCGCGGCTTATCCGCAGTTGACGTTGGTGGCCGACCTCAAGATCATGGACGCGGGCGAGGCCGAGGCGGATATCGCCTTCCGCGCAGGGGCCGACCGCGCTACCGTCATGGCCTTGGCCAGCGACGCCACCATTGCCGGCGCACTGTCCAGCGCGCGCTCGCATGGCAAGCGCATCATGGTCGACATGATGCAAGTGGTCGATCCTCTGGGGCGCGCGCGAGAATTGCTGGAGCTGGGCTGTGACTTGCTCTGCCTGCACACCGCCCACGACTTGCAGCCCTCACATGGCTCGCCTTACGCTCAGCTGGCCGAACTGCGAGCGGCGCTGCCGACTGCGCAGCTGGCCATCGCCGGCGGCGTCAAGCTGGATACGCTGGAAGAGATTCTGCCGCTGCGGCCCCAGGTCATCATCGTCGGCTCGGGCATCACCGCTGCGCCGGATCCAGGCGCGACCGCGCGACAATTCCACGAGAGGATACGCCATGAAACCTCACGCTGAGCTGGTTGACGCCATCCTGGCCGATGTCGGCCGCACGCTGCGTCAGGTGGACGCGGACGAGGTTGAGGCGCTGGGGGCGGCGCTGCTCTCGGCTGAGCGCGTCTTCCTGGCCGGCAAGGGGCGCACCGGTTTGCAGATGCGCGCCTTCGCCATGCGCCTTATGCACCTCGGCCTGCGCGTATATGTGGTCGATGACGTGACGACGCCTGCGCTCGGCGCGGGCGATCTGCTGCTGATCGGCTCGTCTTCCGGGCGCACCGGCTCGCTGCTGCGCTACGTCGAGACTGTCGGCGCGGCCGGCGCGCGCTTGGCGACCTTGACCGGCAACCTAGAGTCGCCGATTGCCGCCGCAGCGGACTGCCGCGTCTATATCCCTGCCACCAATTTCAAAGCGGGCGGACGCGCCGGCGAGGACTCGGTGCTGGTCATGGGCTCGCTCTTCGAGCACTGTCTGGGCTTGCTCTGCGACTTGCTCATCATCCGGCTGAAGGCGGCGCTGAATGTGGACGAAGCCGCAATGAACGCGCGCCACGCCAATCTGGAATGAGAGCTATCAAACGCAAATGTCTTGATGCCGTCGGCGATTTGTAGGCGGGCGGCAAACTTGCTATAAACGCGGGAATAAGACGGTCTGCAAAGGCGGCAGCATGAAATATCAAGCGCGACTGGAGAAATTGTTTGCGATCATGCGCGGCGCCGGCTTGGATGTCGTGGCGCTTATTCCCGGACCCAATCACCGCTATCTGACGAATTCGGTACACTACGTACTGGAGCGGCCTATCGTCACGTTCTACCCGCTCGATCGGGTGCCGGTCGCGGTCATCCCCGAGCTGGAGATCGCGCTCTTCCAGCGTCATGCGATTAGCTCGCAGATCGTCTCCTACACCGATGCCGAAGGCTACCAGGGCGCCTTTCGTCAAGCGCTTGATCTTGTCGGCAGTCGCGGCGCGACCATCGGCGTCGAAGGTTTACACATGCGCTTCTTTGAAGGCGAAGTCATCCGCGCGTCGGCGCCGGGCGCTGAGGTCGTCGACGCCACGGAGCCACTGGCTGGGCTGCGCTTGCACAAGGACGCCGACGAAATCGCTGCGCTGCGGCGCGCCATCGCCATCTCGGAAGCAGCGCTGGCGGCGACATTCGACCAAATCAAATCGGGCATGAGCGAAATCGAGGCGGCTGCTATTCTGGAGCGGCATCTATACGCGCTCGGCGGCGATGGGCTGGCTTTCGGCACGATTCTGCATGCCGGCGGCAATACGCCGCTGCCGCATCTGGGCCCGCTGGACTACCGCATCCAGCACGGCGATCCGCTGATCGTCGACTTCGGCGCGACTTTCGAGGGCTACTGCGCCGATATCACGCGCACCGTCTTCGTCGGCTCGGTCAGCGACGCACAGCGCGAGTTTTACGCGGTGGTGCAGGCGGCCAACGAGGCCGGGCGAGCAGCGGCTGCCCCTGGCGTAACCTGTGAGACAGTCGATATCGCGGCGCGGCAGGTCTTCATTGATGCCGGCTACGAGCATCTGATTCGGCATCGCACTGGCCATGGCATCGGCCTGGAAGCGCATGAAGCGCCTTACATGGTGGTCGGCAATCAGCGTCTTCTGGAGCCGGGTATGGTCTTCACGGTCGAGCCGGGCATCTATCGCGAGGGAGAAATCGGCGTGCGCATCGAGGACAATATGCTAATTACTGAAGACGGCGCCGAGAGCTTAACCAGCTTTGAGCGAGATCTCATGGTCATCTGAGCAGCAAAAGTCGCCTTTATCGCAAGAAAAGTTTGTGGCGGGACGGAAAATATGTTATCTTGGCATTCGTTGTCTGGTCGTCCGGTCGACAGACTGTCGGACGTGTCGTTATCATAATGATTGCAGAGAGTTGAGGAGGTGACGGCGAGAGAATTCATTTGCGGCAATGTCTGATGCTGATAAAAGTGCTATTGCAGGAGGCAGTATGAGTAACGAAAAGAAAATGAGTCGCCGTGATCTGTTGAAGCTGGCGGCCGCCGGCAGCACCGGTCTGGTGATGAGCGGACTGCCCGTTCGGGTGATCGCGCAGGATTCGGTGACCATCAAAGTTCAGACGGCCGGTCTCGATGACAATACCTTGCAGCCGGTCGCCGATCTCATGGTGGCGCGTCATCCCAACGTGAATGTCGAATGGGTCGTGCTGACGGGTATCGACCATGAAGAGGTGGCCGCCAAGATTCTGGCGCTGGTCGCCGCTGGCGAATCGATCGATGTCGGTTATGCCGCGACTGAGGCTTGCCAGTTATTCGCCGGGCAAGGCTTGGCCGCGCCGGTCGATGCTCTCGTCACGGGCGATCCCGATCAAGACTTCTGGACCGACTTCTTCTCCGATGTCCACCCCTCGCTGGTTGAGGCGATGATGTACGAGGGTAGTTTGTACGAGCCGCCGCGTGACTTCAACGCCGCCAATATGTATTTCAACACCAAAGTATTGGCCGAGAACGGCTTTGATGTGCCCGGCTCCGATTGGACCAAGGACGATTTCGTCGAGATCGCCCGCGGCACCACCAAGAAAGATGACGCCGGCAATGCTGAGGTCTTCGGCTATGCCTGGACCAATCGCCTTTGGGGCAGCTGGATGCCTTGGATCTTCGTGGCTGGCGGCAACCTCTACACCGAGGAACGCGCGCCCGGCGGCGAATGGGTCTGGGACGGCTATTATGACGGCGACGCGGCGGCCGATGGACGTGGCGGCGGCTTCCGCTGGCGCGAGCCAATCGCCAACTCGCCTGAGGTGGTCGAGGCGCTGGAACTGGTCGTCGACTTATGGCAGGAAGGCTTGACGCCGGATATTGAAATGGGTAGTGGTCAGACGCTCACCGGTTTCTATTCGACCGGCTTGCTGTGTATGACGCCTGCCGGCGGCTTCTGGGCCGGACGCCTGGGCAACGAAGGTATGGAAAAAGGCGACTTTGACGTCCAGTATTGGCCGAATTGGCGCAATCAAAAGCATCAATTCGGCACGGGCGGCCACTGGCTCGCTACCGTAGCGACAGCCCCGGACGAAGCCTGGGAATTCATGAAGATCGAGGTCAGCCATGAAGGCTTCCAGAGCAGCGAATTCTTCAACCCGGTGATCATCACCACGCCGTCGCGCCGCTCCTACAGCCAGGCCAACGCCTTTGAGACGACTGGCCCGGCCAACAGCGATGTCTTCTACGGCACCCTGGATGACCATCCGTCGACTTCGCCGATTCCGGCGCCGCCCTGGTCCAATCCGATGACCACCATCTTCACGACCGGGACCAGCAATGCCATGTCCGGCGCGATGAGCCCGAAAGACGCGCTTGACCTGATGCAGCAGGAATTGGAAGATTTGACCGCCCGTCAACCGCAGTATTACGCCGACAACTAAGAATTGCTTTCGCGTAGAGCCGATACAATCTGAAGGGTATCGGCTCTGCGTCCTCTGCTTATCAAGGATACGTAATGACATCAGTGAAACGAGATACCGACGGCGGCGGTGGGCTATGGCATTGGCTGATGCAAGATACCATGGACGGGCTGCGCCGCCGCCGCGCCATTTTAGGTTATCTATTCTTAATGCCGACCCTGCTCGGCATCTTTATTTTCACCGCGGGCCCGGTCTTTGTTTCTTTCGGGCTGAGCTTGTTCCGCTGGAATATCTTTAAGCCGCCTGACTACGTCGAGCTGGCCAACTACCAGCGGCTGATTGGCGATGTCCGGATAGCGATTAGTTTCGGCAATACGCTCAAATTCACCGTCTTGGCCGTGGCGACGCAGGTCTCGATAGGGCTGCTGCTGGCCATGGGCGTGCACCGCATCACGCAGACCGCCATGCGCTATTATTTCCGCACCGCATTTTTCTTGCCGCTCTTGATGTCCGGCGCGGCCGTGGCCGTGGTAATGGGATATATCTTTCACAAAGAATTTGGCCCCTTGAATTATTATCTGAGTTTGATGGGCGTTCAGCAGATTCCCTGGAAGACCTCGGCCGATTGGGTGCTTATCACCATCGTCATCATGTCAGCCTGGCGCAATCTTGGTTTTACCTTTGTGCTTTTCCTGGGCGGCTTGTCCAATATATCGCGCGAGGTGCTTGACGCGGCCGATGTGGATGGCGCGCAGGGCCTGCGGCGCTTGTGGTCGGTGACGATCCCCTTGCTGAGCCCGCAGATTCTCTTTGCCGCGGTCACCGGCGTGATTGGAGCGGTGCAGGTTTTCGAAGAGCCCTTCATCATGACCCGCGGCGGCCCGGGCAATGCCAGCCGGACGGCGGTGATGGTGCTGTACGAGGCGGCTTTCAAGAATATTGAGTACGGCTACGGCTCCGCCATTGCGGTGGTTTTATTCCTGGTCATCCTGGCATTCACTTTGGTGCAGATGTGGATGAGCCGGCGCTGGGTATTTTATCAGTAGACAATCGCTGGAGATAATTGATGACCGCTAATGTAAATCCCGGCGATGTCAGCGCGGCGCAACATCGGCTGCAGGTGATTGCCTTTGTCGCCGGCAAATACGTGCCAATCATATTTTTGTTCATGCTCAGCATCGTCATTATCGCCCCGATGGTATGGACCTTCTCCACTTCTTTGCGCAAAGGCACCGACTCTTTCACCGTGCCCCCAAAGTGGCTGCCGACCGATCTGGCGGTGGAGAACTACGCCCAAGTCTTCGACAAGGTGCCCTTCGGCCGGCAGATCATCAACAGCACGCTGATCACCTGGGGCACAGTACTCGGGCAGTTGATCTCGGCTTCGCTGGCGGGATACGCCTTCGCCCGCCTGGATTTCGCGGGGCGGGATCTCTTGTTCTGGATTGTGCTGGCGACCATGATGATACCGATCCAAGCGGTGGTCATCCCGGTATTTATTTTCCTGCGCAATATGGGTTTGGTGGATACGCTTTGGTCGCTGATCTTGCCGGCCGTGCCAACTGCCTTCGGCACCTTCTTGCTGCGGCAGTATTTCTTAACGATTCCGATCGAATTGGAAGAGTCGGGCTTGATCGACGGCGCCAATCAATGGCAGCTCTTTTACAGAATCTACCTGCCGCTGGTAAAGCCGGGCTTAGCTGTCTTGGCAATTCTGAGCTTCAACTTTCACTGGAATGAATTCTTTCGACCGCTCATCTTTTTGATCGACAATGACAACTTTCCCATTACCCTGGGCATCTTCCAGCTGCAAGGCTATATGATGACCGGGTCCATCGCTGTTGTGCTGGCGGGCGTGGTTATGTCGCTGGTGCCCGTGATCATCATCTTCCTGCTGGGGCAGCGCTACTTGATCGAAGGCATCATGCGCGGCGCCATCAAGGGCTAATGCTGAGCGAACTTTAACCATGTCTGCACTCCCGTTAAGCTAGCTCAATGAGCGAAGAGAAAGAATTCTTCTCACGCAAGTCCTACCAGCCGGGAGTGGTCTTCCAGCCGGCCGCGCAGCGGAATATCGGTCGCGGCATCGACAAGCTGGTGGCGGCCATCCGCCCGACCTTGGGACCGACGCCGCGCACGGTCGCTGTGACGCGCCTCGACGACGCGCGCAAGACGCCCGACGTGCTCGACAGCGGTGGCGCCATCGCCCGCAAGGTGATCGAAATGGGCGCGCGCGACGAGGACATCGGCGCTATGTTGGCGCGGGCGCTGATCTGCCGTCAGCAAGATAGAATGGGCGATGGCAGCGCCACGGCTGCCGTCCTGCTGCAGGCCATCTACCGCGGCGGCATCCACTACCTGGCGGCCGGCGGCAATGCCATGCGCTTGCGGCGTCACCTCGAGCGCGCTCTGGCGCATGTTCTTGAGGACCTGGATGAGCTGACTGCGCCGGTGGCTGGCAAAGGCAAGCTGGCGCAGGTGGCCGAAGCGATTTGCCACGACCGGCCCCTGGCGGAACTGCTGGGCGAAATCTTCGACATCATCGGCAGCTATGGCCAGTTGGACATCCGCAAAGATCATAGCCGGGCGCTGCGCCGCGAGTATATCGAGGGCATGTTCTGGAACAGCGGCTTGGTCTCCCGCGAGATGATCGCGGATCAGAAGGCATTGCAGACGGTCTACGAAGAGCCGGCCATCGTCATCGCCGATTTTCAGATCAACGATCCGCGGCATATCATGCCGATGCTGGAACTCGCTGTCGACCACAAAATCGAGAAGCTGCTGCTGATCGCCGGCGAGGTGTCAGGTGATGCCATAGCCGGCTTGACCATGGCTAATGGCAAGCTGAAGAACTTCCAGGTGATGGCGGTTCGCAGCCCGGGCATGAATCCGGATGATCGGCAGGCGGCCATCGCCGACTTGGCCGTGCTCACCGGCGGGCGTCCGCTGCTCTCGGTAGCGGGCGATAGCTTGAGAGACATCGCGTCCGTCAACATCGGCCGGGCGCGGCGCGCCTGGGCCAGCACACGAAATTTCGGCATCATCGGCGGCAAAGGCGATCCGCGGCAGCTGCGGCGGCACGTCAGCAATCTGCAGACGCAATACCAGCGGTCCGATGACCCGCAGCATCGCGACAGGCTGCAAGCGCGCATCGGCAAACTCATGGGCGGCTCGGCGACGCTTTGGATTGGCGGGCTTTCGGAGACCGAGATCGACCGCCGCAAGGAACTGGCTGAAACCACCGCCGATGCCATGCGCGCCGCCGTCAAAGAGGGTGTGCTGCCCGGTGGCGGCATGGCTTTGGCGCGCTGTCGGCAACGGCTCGCGCCCATGCTGGCCAACGGCGCCGACCCCGACGAACGCGCTGCCTTCCGCATCCTCTACGACGCCCTGCTGGAGCCGGCGCGGGCGATATACGAAAACGCTGGTTACGAACCGGGTGAGATCTTCGCGCGGCTCGCTCATGCTGCCGATCAGCGCAGTTTCGATGTCATCAGCGGCGAGATGGTCGAGGGGCGGCAGCTCTTGGATAGCGCCGCGACGCAGAAGGAGGCGCTGCGCAACGCCGTTTTGACCGCCGGCATGGCTTTGACGATCGATGTACTGGTCCACCACAAAACGCCGGAAATCGCGCGGTCTCCCGGCTAGGGCACACAGCAATGACATTTACTCTCGAATTCGAGACAGCTGACGACACGGTCTACGCGCTCGCCGCCGACGGGAAGGGCTGCTGCTTCGCCGCCTGTAGCGCGGGGCTGTTCCGCTCAAGCGACGCCGGCGCGAGCTGGCAGCGGCTGAGTCCGTCCAGCGAAATCGTCACGACGGCGGTGGCGCTCTCGCCCGCATTCGCTAACGATCGCTCTTTGTTCGCTGCGGTCAAAGGCGGCATTCTGCGCTCCAGCGACGCCGGCGACACTTGGCATACGGCCGCCTTTCCCGCGCCGCCACCGCTATTTTCCTGCCTGGCGCTCTCGCCGGATTTTGAGCGCGACGGCGTCTTGCTGGCGGGCACGCTGGAAGACGGCATATTCTCCTCGGCCGATCGCGGACTGCGCTGGCAGCCCTGGAATTTCGGCTTGTTCGATCTGAGTGTGCTGTGTCTGGCGCTGTCCCCGCATTGGCCGGCTGACGAAACCGTCTTCGCCGGCACAGAGACCGGCTTGTACCGCAGCGGCAATGGCGGGCGCGCCTGGCGCTTCACCGGCTTCCCGACCGAATTCGCGCCCGTGCTTTCACTGGCGCTGGCGGTGGATCAGGCCTCGGGCGATACGCTGCTATTCGCCGGGGGCGAGGCGCATGGCTTGCAGCTGTCGCGCGACCAGGGCGAAAGCTGGCAGGGCCTGGCGCTGGATTCGGCCGTGAACCAACTGCAAGTTCAGTGCGCGGGCGATGGGCCTTTTGTGCTCTACGCCCTGGTTGATGACGGCGTCGCGCGCTCTGAAGACGGCGGGAAATCCTGGGCCTGCGTACAGCGAACGGAAGCTGTGCCGACGGCGATGCTGCTGCTGGACGATGCCCTGCTGCTCGGCTTGCACGGGCGCGGCATTATGCGACTGCCGCTGGCTTGATTGGCGCGAAACGAAGGAGCGGACTGTGACAGACGGGGTCTTCGCCTTTGCGGTTGGCGATTTCAAGTGCGTCTCAATCAGCGATGGCTCGCAGCTGCTTGACGCGGAAATTCTGTCTACCTTTTTTGCGGGCTCGACAGCCAAGGACAGGGCGCGGGCGCTGCGGCAGCACGGGCTTTCGCCGGATTACCTCGACTTGCAGAGCAATTGCCTGCTGATCGACACGGGAGCGGAGCGCATCCTCGTCGATAGCGGCGGCGGCTCGGTATATCATTCGGTCTTGGGCAAGCTTGTCCCGGGTTTGGCGGCGGCGGGTTATCAGCCGGGCGACATCGACAGAATCGTGCTGACGCATGGCCACCTGGATCACGTCTGCGGCGGGGTCGACAAAGACGGCGCGCTGGTATTCCCCAATGCGTGTCAGATCATGGCGCGGGGCGAATGGGAATACTGGACCGAAGAAACGGATGCGTCTGCCATGGGCGCCGCGCTGGTGGCCGATGTCAAGTTTGCCCAAGATTGCCTGCGGGCGATGGAGGCGCAGATTCATCTTATCGAGCCCGGCGACGAAATCGCGCCCGGCATCCGCAGCATCGCCACGCCCGGCCATACACGCGATCATATATCGCTGGCCGTCGCGTCGGGCGAGGGACGTCTCATCTGCGTCGCCGATACCATGGACCTGCCGATCCACATTGAGCAGACGAATTGGCACCCCGCTTGGGACCAAGATCCGGAGCAAGGCATGCGTTCACGGCGGATGCTGCTGCGGCGCGCGGTCGAGGAAAATGCGCTGATCCACGCTTTCCATTTTCCCTTCCCCGGCGTCGGCTATGTACGCGAAGACGGCGACGGCTGGCGCTTTGAAGCCCTCGAATAGGCCGCAGACTCAGCGCGAAAGTGAGGCGCGACATGCGCTTAAAAGGCAGGGTGGCGATTATCACGGGCGCGGCGTCGGGCATCGGCCGAGCCACTGCTCAGCGCTTCGCCAGCGACGGCGCGGCGGTTGTCATCGCTGATATCAACCGGGCCGGCGGGGAAGCCTGCGCGCGCGAAATCAACGCTGCTGGCGGCCAAGCGATCTTCGTCGAAGCGGATGTCAGCCGCGAAGCCGACCTGCGCGCCATGATTGACGCCGCCGTGCAGACTTATGGCCGCCTGGATATCTTGCATAATAACGCCTTCAGAAATGTGGCCGGCGCCGCCACGGACATCAGCGCGCAGGATTGGCAGGCGACGCTGGATGTTACCTTGACCGCCGTATGGCAGGCATCGAAATTGGCGATTCCGCATTTGCTGAAGAGCCGGGCCGGCGTCATCTTGAACACCGCTTCGGTGCATAGCATTGTCGGCTTGACCGGCAGCGCGGCCTACCAAGCGGCCAAGGGCGGTGTGCTGTCCTTGACGCGCGCGCTGGCGCTGGAGTTGGCGCCGACGGTGCGTGTGGTCGCCATTTTGCCCGGGTCGATATCGACGCCGGCCACTCAATCCGTTCCCGCTGACCAGCATCAGCATTTTGTCAGCCAGGTGCCGCTGGCGCGCATGGGTCAACCGCAGGAGATCGCTGATGTGGCTGCTTTTCTGGCCTCGGATGAGGCGAGTTATATTACCGGGACCGGCATTGTCGTCGATGGCGGCTACACCACCCGGTAGCAGAGCGACGCGTTGCAGTTCGCTTTATTGTTGCGAGAGATAGACAGAAAAGAGTTTAAACGTGAGCAAAGACAGCAAGCCGGATTACCGTTCCAAAGTTCCGCAGTATAACTTCGCCGATAGCTTGGCCGAGCAAGAGGCGCAGTTGGCGGCCAACCCCATGATGGCGCGCTTCGCCCAATCGCGGCGGGAGCTGGCGGCGGACCCCCATCGTCCGCTCTATCACTTCGTCAGCCCGGAGAGTACGCTGAACGACCCCAACGGCCTCAGCTACTGGGGCGGACGCTGGCACCTGTTTTATCAGGGTTATCCGCCGGAAGACAGCCGCCAGCATTGGGGTCACGCCATCAGCGACGACCTGATCCACTGGCGCGACCTGCCCTACGCCATCTACCCCGATCCTGAGGATTGCTGCTATTCGGGCACGGCGCTGGTCGAGGAAGACCGTGTGATCGCCATGTATCACGGCACCAAGCTGGGCAATATGGTGGCGACCTCGTCCGATCCGCTGCTGCTGAATTGGGAGAAAGTCGGCGATGGCGCTGTCATCCCGCTGCAGCAAGAGGGCGAGCCGCCCTTGCCTTATACCGTCTTTGACCCCTGCATCTGGAAACAGGGCGAGCGCTACTACGCGCTCTCCGGGGGCTGGCTGCCCAATGGGCCGGCTAATAAACAGGTGCGCGCCAATTTCCTCTTCCGCTCGGCCGATCTGGAGAACTGGGAGTATCTGCATCCCTTCATCGAAAATGATCAATATACGGTTGTGGGCGATGATGGCGCTTGTCCCTATTTTTGGCCCATCGGCGCGGACAAGCACATCTTCCTGATGTACAGCCACATGACCGGCGGGCAGTACTTGCTGGGCGATTATGATACGGCGCGCGACAAGTTCGTCGTCAGCGATGGCGGCTTGTTCAACTTCGGTCCCTCGACGCCCTCCGGCGTTCACGCGCCCTCAGCCGCGCCCGATGGCGAAGGCGGCGTCATCGTCATCTTCAATATGAATCAGGGCAAGCCGACCGAGGTCTGGAATCAGATCATGACCCTGCCGCGCCGGCTGACGCTGGATGCGGATGATCGCTTGCTGCAGGAACCGGCCGGCGACATCGAGTCGCTGCGTTACGATCCGGTCAGTATCGGCGAAACGGTCTTGCCGGCCAACGAAGAAATCGTGCTCGATTCGGTGCAAGGCAATGCCATGGAGCTGTCGCTTGAGCTTGACCCGGGCGCCGCGCCGCTGGTCGAATTGAATGTGCTGCGCTCGCCGGAGCGCGAAGAATACACGCGCATCGCCTTTTTCAAACATCGCGGCAATCGCTTCAAGATGCGTCTGTCCAAGACCCAGGCCATGAACGCCAGCTCGGCGGCGATGCAACAGGTGCCGCAGCGCTACGACAGCTTGATCTCAATCGACGCCTCCTATAGCTCTACTCTGCCCGAAGCGCTTTCGCGCGCGCCGGAGACCGCGCCGGTATTCCTGGAAGATGATGAGCCGCTGCGGCTGCGTGTATTCATCGACCGCAGCGTGGTCGAGGTATTCGTGAATGGCAAGCAATGCCTGGCGGTGCGGGTCTACCCGGGGCGGGACGACAGCCTGGGCCTGTCTCTGCGCGCGCAGGGCAGCGCCGCGACGCTCAAGCGGCTGGATGCCTGGCAGATGCGCAGCGTTTGGGACTAAGGCGCGTCACACGAGACTTTGCTAGGCTTATCCGGTAATGAGAGCAATGGCGAAAACTCGACATCTTTGCCACCGAGTGCACCGAGTTAGAATGAGTACACAGAGGTGAGGTTTCGTGCTGGATCAGCGTCGAATTCGGCATCGTTGCGGATCAAACTTTACGCGCCCACGCTCATAGTTCATGGTCACACACTCTGTGCCCTCATATTTACTCTGTGCCCTCTGTGGCAAAAGTGTCGGAAATCCGCTGATATGTGGGGTGGGGGTGGACCAAGCTAGCCCTTGACCGCGCCGGCTGTCAGTCCGCGGGTGATGAAGCGCTCCAGCAGCAAGCCCATGATGATGACGGGCACCACCGCCATCAGCGTCAGCGCGCTGATGAACCACCATTCGATGCCGCGCGTATTGTTCTGCCCGGCGATCAGCACCGGCATGGTGATGGCCTTGAAGTTGGTCAGCATCAAGGCGAAGAGGTATTCGTTCCAAGCGAATATGAAAGAGAAAATCGCCACCGCCACCAAGCCCGGCGCGCTCAGCGGCAGCACGATGCGTATGAAGGCTTGCCAACGCGTCGCGCCATCGACGCGCGCGCTCTCCTCCAGGTCGACCGGCAAGCCGTTGAAGAAATCGCGCATGATCCAGACGGCGAAGGGGATGTTAAACATCGTGTAGGCCAGGATCAGCCCGGCGTAGGTATCGACCAGGCCGAAAAAGTTGTACAAGAGCAAGAAGGGCACGATGAATATGGCCGGCGGCAAGAAACGCTGCGAGATAATCCAGAAGGCGATATTGTCATTGTCCCAGCCCAGCCGCCCCCAATAGTAGCGGAAGCGCGACAGACCATAACCCGCCATAGCGCCGATGATCACCGAAAGTATGGTGCTGCCGATCGCCGAAACCAGACTGTTGCGGAAGTGGCGCTCGGTCGATTTGCGCTGCGTGCCGAACATCTCTTCCCAATGATCGGGTATCGGCTGGAAATCGACGTAGGGGATGTAATTGGGTCCGCGGCTGACATCAATCGGGCGTTTCACCGAGGTGGTCGCTAGCCAGTAAAAGGGGAATAGCACGATAAAGCACCAGAATATGACTATGGCGTAAAGCAGCGCCGAACCCCAGAGCGGGCGCCGGCTGCTGCGGCGGAACCAAGTCTTTGTCGCTCGCTGCATCATTCCACCCCGCTGGCTGAGCCGCGGATCCAGCGCCGGCCCAGCGCCAGAAATATCGTGGCGAATATGATGACCAGAATCAGCAAGACGTAGGCGATGGCGCTGGCATAACCGTAATTGCCGTTGCTTAGCGCTTGCTCGAAGATATACAGCGTCAGCGACTCGGTGGCAGAGCCGGGTCCGCCGCCGGTGGTCACCACCACGACATCAATAATTTTGAAGATCTCCAGGCCGCGGATCAAGATGACCGTCATCGATATCGGCAGCAGGATAGGCACGGTGATGCGCCAGAAGATATTTAATATGCCCGCGCCATCGACCCGCGCCGCTTCGTAGATGTCGTCCGGGATGGCTTGCATGCCGGCCAACAAGATGAGCGTCATAAAGGGAATCCACTGCCAGGCGTCAATGATGAGGATGGCGATTGGCGCCCAGCCGGTATCGGTGAACCAAGGCACGGTGATGCCCCGCTCCGAGCCCAAGGCTTTGGATATCTCGCGTAAGAAATGCGCCAGGGGCGAGCGCAATGGATTGGAGTCGAAGAACATGCGCCCGGTATACGCCGCGGCCACCGGGGTCATCATCATCGGCATGAGAAATATCACCCGCACCAGGTTGCGCCCGCGGAAAGGCTGATTCAGCACCGTCGCCAAGCCCAAGCCGATGAGGTACTGAATCATCACGCCGAAGAAGACGTAGATCATGGTATTGCGCACGGTGCTGTGCAAGCGCCCGTCATTCAGCAGACGCTCATAATTGCGCCCGGTCAGCTCAAAACCCAGGCCCAGGAAACCGACGCCCTCGGTGATGCCTTCGGCCTCGGCTTGCCGCGCCACAGTCGAGCCGCCGCGCTGCATGTCAGTGAAGCTGATGCCAAGGGACCAGATCAGGGGGAAGATGGACAGGGCGAGCAGGATGATCACGGCGGGGCTGAGGAAGACCCGCTTCATGATCCTGTCTTCGCGTACTGTGGACATGCTGCCAACAACGGATGCCACGCGGAGATTACCTCGCCTATCTGCCCCCATCCCCCGGCCCCTTCCCCCAAAATGAGGGAAGGGGAGCTTGGGACTAGCGAGCTAGTGAATAGCGACGTCAGCCCCTCCCTCTTGATGGGATGCCCGCCATAGAGATGGCGGGATAGGGGTTTGGGGTGGGGGTGAAAACTCCTACATATCGCCCATGTAACCGACAGCGGCCTTGTACTGCTCGAGTTGTACATCACGGCCGAGGCGGTCGGTGATGTCATTCCAGAGCCCGGCGACATTGTCCAGCGCTTCCTGCGCGCTGATCTCGCCAGCCAGCGCGCGAGCGATCTCGGCATCCAGGGTCGACAAGTATTCCGCCGAACCGGTGATGCGGATGTCCAGGACGGCATTCGGATGGTTGATGGTGTTCTGAATGGCGTCCAGATAGTCGGCGGCGCTCTCCTCGTCAAAGCCGGCGGCGACCCAGGGCGCGGTATCGGCCAACTGGCTGAAACGGGAGGGGTTGATGCCGGTGCCGCCAGTGACGGCCAATTCGTTGACCACGTCTTTGCTGGCCAGGAAGGAGGCGAAATCGAGCGCTGCTTCCGTGACGTCGCTATCAGCGGCTACCGAGATGATCCAGCCACCGAAGGCGATGAAGGGCGCCGGATTCTCTTCCATGACCCACTCGCCGGCTTCGTAATCCCAGTAGGAATCGCCGCCGGGCAATACGCCGAAGCCGACAGCGCCCTTGACCAGCGACATACTCTCGTCAACCGAGATCGTGCCGACATCGCCCCAGTCGAGGTTCAGTACGGCGGTGCCGGTGGCCATCAGCGTGCGGGTATCGGCGACATCGTAGTTGATCATTTCCGGATCACCGACATTGCGGATGTCGATGTATTCTTCCAGGGCTCGCACCCAGCCGGGGTTGTTGACCTGCGGCGTCATATCATCGCAGCTGAAGAAGAAGCAGGGGTTGCCCGGTACCTTGCCGTAACCGGCCGCGCGCGACAGATAGACCCAATAGGACTGCGCGTTGCGGCGCTGCGCTTCCAGCGCGCCATAAATCGGCGCCATGGAGCCGGCCGTATCGACTTCCATGCCGTTGAAGAATTCCGCGATATCGCGGTATTGCGACCAGGTGGCAGGCTCGCCCAAGGCGTAACCGTAGGCCGCTTCAAAGTCGGCGGCGTACATGTCATTGTCGACCAGGTCCTTGCGGTAATAGAGCATGTGGGCGTCGCCATCGTAGGGCAGGGCATAGGGCACGCCGCCCCAGGTGGTGATGCGGTCGGCATAGAGCGGGATGACGTCGTCGGCCTCGATGGCGTCCAGCGTGGCTGGCGGGATCTCCATCACGTAGCCAGGGGCCATGATGTCGCCGGCCCAGTCAGCCGCATAGATCAGCACATCGTAATCGCCGGAGCCGGTGGACAAGGCGGTGACGATCTTCTCGAACAATTCGCCGAAGGCGAAGGTTTGCAATTCAATGCTGCCGCCGGTCGCCTCTTCCCAGATGGGTCCCTTGTCGAGGACGGGACCGCCGATGGCCGAGCCCGTCTGCGTGACGACGACGACCTTCTGGCCCGAAAAGTCTTGCGCCAAAGACGGCGCCGCGACGATGAGCGTGAGTAACGTAAACAATACAAGCAGTGAAACTTTGCGCATGATGATGCTCCTTGAATTGTGGGTACTGAAACAGATCGGATGATTCGGGCGAGCGCGGCATTACCGCCCACGGCCCTGGCGCCATTTTAACGTGTCTTGGCCTAATCTAACAGGCTGCTTGTATTACGGCAGTGAATTCTGTATGCTTCCCGCAGCGGCGAATCGGAAGCGAAACGACGGCTCATGGCCAACTATGTCATCGCGCATGACCTCGGCACGACCGGCAACAAAGCGGCGCTCTATGACCGCGACGGAGCGCTGGTCGGCGCAGCGCTTCACGCCTACGACACCGAGTACGCTCATACCGGCTGGGCCGAGCAGAACCCGGACGACTGGTGGGATGCGGTGTGCTTGTCGACCCGGCGTTTGCTGAGCGAGACCGGCGTCAGTCCGGACGATATCGCCTGCATTACTTTCAGCGGACAAATGATGGGGGCGGTTCCGCTTGACCGCGAGGCGCGTCCCATGCGCAATGCCATCATCTGGGCTGATCAGCGCGCCCTGGAGCAAGAACGCTGGATCGGCGAGCGCCTGTCATTCAAAGATGTTTACCAGATCACGGGCCATCGCCTCAGCGCGTCCTATTCGCTGGCGAAAATCCTCTGGATGCGCGACCATCAGCCGGAGCTTTACCGCGATACCTATAAGTTCACGCATGCCAAGGATTGCATCGTGGCCCGCTTGACTGGCGCCTTCGTCACCGACCCCTCGGACGCTTCCAGCATGAATTTGTACGACCTGGAAGCGGGCGAGTGGTCGGGCGCGATCCTGGATGCGGTGGAGTTGCCTGCAGACAAGCTGCCGCAAGTCCGCCCCTCGACCGATGTGGCCGGCGAAGTGCAAGCCGCAGTCGCCGCTGAAATTGGCGTGGCGGCGGGGACGCCCGTGGTCATCGGTGGCGGTGATGGCGCCTGCGCGGCGGCCGGCGCCGGGGTGATCGCAGCCGGCTCGGCTTACAATTATGTCGGCTCGTCGGCTTGGATCGCGCTGTCCACGCCGCAACCGATCTACGACCCCGACTACCGCACCTTCACCTTCGGCCACGTCATCCCGGACATGTTCATGCCCACCGGCACTATGCAAGCGGCCGGCGCCTCCTACCAGTGGACGCGTGACCAACTGTCGCTTTTCGAGAAAGAAACCGCCGAGCGCCTGGGCATCAGCCCTTATGAGCTCATCAATCTGGAAATCGAGCAGGTCCCGCCCGGCGCTGATGGGCTGTTTTTCCTGCCCTATCTGATGGGCGAGCGCAGCCCGCGCTGGAATCCGCTGGCTCGCGGCGCCTTTGTGGGGCTGACGATCCGGCATACCCGCGCCCACATGTACCGCGCCGTGCTGGAAGGCGTCACGCTGAATCTGCGCGTGATCCTCGATGCCTTCCGCGCCCAGGGCACAGCCATCGAAGCCATGCGGCTCATCGGCGGCGGCGCCAGCGGTCGCATCTGGAATCGGATCATGGCGGATATCTATGGCATGCCCGTGCAGCGGCTGGCCATTCTGGAAGAAGCCACGTCCATGGGCGCGGCGCTGGTCGGCGGCGTCGGCGTGGGGCTCTACCCGGGCTTCGACATGATCCACCAGATGAATGCGGTCGCTTCAACGGTCATGCCGGACCCGGCCGCGCAGGCCACTTACGAGCGCATGCTGCCCGTTTTCAATCGTCTCTACGAGGCGCTTGAGCCGGTCTACGACGACATCGCGGCGCTTTGAATTTGGTGCATTGATGGTATAGATGGAATAGTGTCGCTTACTTAGAAAATTTCAAACAGACGACCAAGTGTGAAAATCTGACCTAGTACAAGTAGGCCGAGAATCCACTTGTGATAATCCAGCGCAGTTTCTATACGCGCCAAGGTTGCCGAAATGTCGCTCTTTCTGACGTACTCCTCAGATCGCGTTTCGACCTGTGTTATGCGGCTTTCAAGTGTGGTTTCTGCCATTCGTCTCATTCCTTCGGTACCAGTCAATAATGATTATCCGCATCATATGCGGAATTGTCAATTACTGCGAATGCGCCTATCTGTATACGCAAGCTCGAGTAGGAAGGTTCGGTAACGCTTTTCAAGGCATATTGAAGTGCGATCTCCCAACGAGCAAAGCGCATCCCGTATACTGCGAGAGAAACGGAATCCTGTGCCTGCCAAAGCTAAACTCATATTCATCGGCGTGTCCACCGGCGGCTCGTCCATCATGCGCATCTTTCCCAAGTGGTCGGCGCTGCTGGGCTTGAATTGCCAGATCGTCGGCCTAGACTTGCCTCTGCGCGCGCCGGCGGAGCGCTATCGCCATGTTATGCAGCAAATCATCGCCGACCCGACCGTGCAAGGCGCGCTGATCACGGCGCATAAAATCGATATGTTGCAGGCCTGCCGCGGCAAGATTGACGAGCTGGATCAGTACGCGCGCATCTGTGATGAAGTCTCGTGCATCATCAAGCGCGAGGGAAAGCTGCTGGGTTTCGCCAAAGATGCGATCTCGTCAGCGCAGGCGCTCGCTCATTTTGTGCCGCGCGAACATTGGCGGGGCGGCGCGCGTGATGCGCTCTGCCTGGGAGCGGGCGGGGCGGCCGTCGCCATAAGCGTCTGCCTGGCCGAGGCGCCCGCCGTCCAGGGACATCCGCGCCGCTTTATCCTGACCGACATCGCGCCCGAACGGCTGGCCTCGATTCGGCAGGTGCATCAGCGCCTGGATACGCCGCTGCAATTTGAGTACCATCTCAGCCAAAGCGCGGGTGATAACGACCGGCTGCTGCGCGAATTGCCGCCCGGCTCGCTGGTCATCAACGCCACCGGCTTGGGCAAAGATCGCCCCGGCTCGCCCTTGACGTCTGAAGCGCAGTTTCCTCAGGATGGTCTGATCTGGGAGCTGAACTACCGCGGCGAGCGCGACTTCATGCGAGCGGCGTTGGCCCAGGCTGAGGCGCTCAATCTGACGGTCGAGGACGGCTGGCGCTATTTTCTGCACGGCTGGACCGAAGTCATGGCTGAAGTCTTCGACCTGCAACTCGACGAAGCGACCTTCGACCAACTCTCCGCTGCCGCTGAGACATACCGAAAAGCGAACTAGGCATATTCTTATCAAACCGCCATTTGCGGTAGCCGAGGGTGTCTGATATTTTGGGTGAGCGCGGTAGCCATTGTCGCTGCCGCCGAGCGGCTGTGCCCTCTAAATTCTCAGTGTACTCGGTGGCAAAAGACAGATGTAGGGGCGACTCTGTGAGTCGCCCGCCTAGAAAGAAGGACAACCCGTGAACCTCATCCAACCCTCCAAGACCGAAGTCGATTTCGTTTCCGGGGCGCTCTCGTGTGCCGACTACACTATCCAGCGCAAGCTCAGTGACATGGCGGCCATGTACGCCGATCGCGATGAAGCGGCGCGCATCCTGGCGCAAGAGGACGATCGCCTGATTTATGAGGTGCAGGGCGTCGAGATGCGGGAGGAAGAAGGGCAGATCCCGCATTGCACGACGCGCATCACCCCCGGAGACATCGGCGGTGAGTTCCACATGACCAAGGGCCACTACCATGCCCGCCGCGAGCAAGGCGAGGTCTACTTCGGCTTGTCCGGGCGGGGCATGCTGCTGCTGCAAACCGAGGACGGCGCCACGAGTGAGATTGAGATGGCGGAGGGCAGCGCGGCCTACGTGCCTCCGTTCTGGGCGCATCGCACGGTCAACATCGGCGCCGAGGACTTCGTCTTCTTCAGCGTGTGGGAAGCGCGCGCTGGCCACGACTACGGCACGATTGAGCGCGACGGCTTCCGCAAGCTGGTTATGTTGCGCGCTGGCCGGGCGGTGTTGGTGGACAATCCTAAATACAGTTAGAGCGATGTGATAATGACACTCCTAGAAGCGCAAAGCTCTTGTTGTGTTAGCTACTCTGTTATAATGGCATAATCGGCTGAAAATCTGAATCTAAAGACTATGGCAGAGCAACTTGCGCTGATTCCTCAAATTGCGCATAGGTTTCCCAGTACGCGCTACCAAGGCAGCAAGGCGAAGCTGTCTAATTGGATCTGGGAGAAATTGTCTCCTTATCGCTTTGAAACCTGTTTAGATGCTTTTGGTGGTACGGGAACCATTGCTTATCGCCTAAAACAAGAACAGAAACAAGTGACTTATAACGATCATCTCAAGTTCAACTTTTGGATTGGCCGAGCGCTGATAGAAAATTCGCATACTCAACTTAGCGATCATGATGTGGAAAGGATACTGGCGCCGCAGGACCTTTCTTATCCTAGCTTAATTGCCGACACATTCGCGGATATCTATTTTACTGATGATGAAAATAACTGGCTTGACCGAGTTATCACCAATATCCATCGAATAGGGGAGACGTATAAGAAGGCGCTCGCTTTTTTTGCGCTAGCTCAGTCTTGCATCATCAAACGTCCATATAATTTGTTCCACCGCCGGAATCTCTATATTCGTATGGCGGAAGTAGAACGATCCTTTGGCAATAAGACGAGTTGGGACCGGCCCTTTGAAGAGTGGTTTCGACAATTTGTTGAAGAAGCGAATAGAGCAGTATTTGATAATGGCGGAGTTCATCGCGCCCTGAATCAAGATGTATTTGAAGTTGAAGGCGACTTTGACTTAGTTTATCTGGACCCGCCCTACATATCAGAAAAGGGTGCTGCCGTTGATTATCGCGACTTCTATCATTTTCTGGAAGGACTGACAGATTATGAACATTGGCCAGCGCAAATTGATATGCGATCAAAACATCGCCGTTTGCTGCCCGAGCCTAACATTTGGACCGACAAGAACCGAATTTATCGAGCTTTTGAGCGAGTCTTTGACAAATACGCGGATAGCATTCTAGCAGTCTCCTATCGTAGCGATGGGATTCCTGCGGAATCAGAGTTAGTTGCTCTCCTAAAAAAATTCAAATCTGATATTCGGATTGAAAGATATCGAAATTATCAATACGCGCTGTCAAAGAATAAAAAATCCAGCGAAATTCTGTTGATTGGACAGTAAAGATGTCCGAGTTTGAGCGACGGTTGCGTGGATACATACCGCGCATTCAATCTGTTCTTGCAGCAGATATTGGGGATTGGGTTGTCAAGGGATTCATAGATACGCGACGAAATATCTATACCATCTCAAACGACACCAAAGTGATCTCAAAGCTAATTGAGCTAATGCTATTCCCATTGTTTCATCAATTCGCTCAACAATATGAATACTCTTTGCATTTAACCGAGCATCAAAACTATTATCCAGATATTACATTCATTGCCTCTGGCGGCACAAAAATAGCGGTAGACTTGAAATCAACCTATCGCGTTAGCGCCTATCGAGTGAGTGGTTTCACGTTAGGAGCATTTACAGGATACTTCCGACAGCGAGATTCAGCCAAGAACATTTCATTCCCATACCAGGACTATGAACAACATTACGTCCTTGGCATTATCTATTCGCGAAGTGTTGTAGAAATTGACGAGCGGAGAATTTATAAACTTGCGGACTTACACAATATCCAGTCAGTAGCACATGATTTTGTATTTTTGTTACAAGAGAAATGGAAATTGGCGACTGATAGACCAGGTAGTGGCAACACCAAAAACATTGGCTCAGTCAATAGCATTGATGCGCTTGTCAATGGGAAGGGAGTGTTTGCATCCGCAGGCAAAGACATATTTGATGACTACTGGATGAATTATCTGACGTCGGATATGGCGCGAGCGATTGATTCCGCTGTGCCGTATAGCAACCTAAGCGCATATTGGGAGTGGCGCAATCGCTAGAGATATGGAATAACATGACCCAGCCCAATATCATCCTCATCATCACCGACCAGCAGCGCTACGACACGATCAACGCGCTGGGCTTCCCCTACATGGACAGTCCCAATCTCGACCGGCTGGCGCGCGAAGGCGTCAGCTTCGACAACTGCCACATCACCGCCCCCTCCTGCGCGCCGGCCCGCGCCAGCCTATTCACCGGCTACTACCCTCACGTCACCGGCATCATGCGCAACGGCGATCTCTGGCGGCATTCCTGGGTCGAGGACCTGGCCGATTCCGGCTACTACTGCGTCAACATCGGCAAAATGCACAGCAAGCCCTTCGAGACGCCGCTGGGTTTCCACGAGCGCTTCGTGGTCGAAAATAAAGACCGCTACCTGCAAGGGCGCGAGTACATGGACCAGTGGGACAAAGCGCTGGAATCCCGCGGCCTGGTCAAGCAGCAGCGCGTGCTCTATCGAAAGCGCGAGGACTATAAGGAGCGCATGGGCGCCTTCAGCTGGGACCTGCCGCCGGAGACGCAATCGGACAATTTTGTCGGCGGGCTGACTTGCAGCTGGCTGCGCAACCGTCCGGTCAATCAGCCGCTCTTCCTGCAGATAGGCTTTCCCGGTCCGCATCCGCCTTACGACCCCACGCCGGAAGCCGCCGCCGAGTATATCGACCGCGAGCTGCCGCTGCCCGAAGTCAGCCAAGCCGATCTCGACGGGCAGCCGCCGCCCTTCAAGCAGTTGCGTCAGCACAACACCGAAGTCGATCACGACTCCATCGTGCACCTGCTCGAGCCATCGCGCCTGCAGTTACAGCGCCTGCGCGCCTACTACGCCGCCAACGTCAGCATGATCGACCAGCAGGTCGGCGACATCATGGAGACGCTGGAAGCGCAGGGTTACCTGGAGAACAGCATCGTTATCTTCACCAGCGACCACGGCGATTGCCTGGGCGATCACGGCCATATTCAGAAGTGGACCATGTACGACATCATCACGCGCGTGCCGACCATCTTCTGGGCGCCGGGGCGCTTTGAGGGCGGGCGGCGCATCAGCGAGTTATGCCAGTGGATGGACATCGGCAGCACGATTCTTGAGTTGGCGGGCGTACGGCCGGCTGAGAGCGCGCAAGCGCAGTCGCTGCTGCCGGCGCTGCAGGGCGAGGCCTGGCGCGGGCGCGAATTGGTCTTTGCCGAGCATCCGGCCGATACTGTCTACGAAGGTCCGCTGATGACTATGGTGCGGAGCGAGCGCTATAAATTGGTGCACTTCCTGGGCGAGGACTACGGCCAGCTATTCGACCTGGAGGCCGACCCCGGCGAAGAGCGCAACCGCTGGGACGATGAGGCGCTGGCGGATGTGAAGCAGGAGCTTCTGTTGGCGCTGCTGAACTGGCGCATCGCAAGCACGGAGCAGACGCGCGACCTTTTCCAGGATCACCGCTGAGACCGCATAAAGCGCTCGACTTCGGCGCGGGACTTGGCGCCGGACATGGGCCCCTTGGCGCCGACCGCCAGCGCGCCGCAAGCATTCGCTAAACGGGCCGCTTCAGCGGGAGATTTCCCCGCGAGCAATTCGCTTAAGAAACCGGCATCGAAGCAGTCGCCCGCGCCGGTGGGGTCGATCTCTTCCACGGCATAACCCGGCACATCGACATGGCCCTCCGCGCTGTAAACCGTGCAGCCCTCCGCGCCACGCGTCACGACGATCAGCCGCTCGGGCTTCTGCGCCAGCATGTCGGCGACCGCGTCTTGCACTGTATCGGCGCCGGTCAGCGCTAGCAGTTCCGCTTCGGTTGGCAGCAGAATGTCCGCGGCGGACATGAAGTCGGCGAAGGCGAGGCGCGCCTCATCCGGCGGCAGCAGCTCCGGGCGCAGGTTGGGGTCAAAGCTGATCAGCGCGCCGGCAGCGAGCGCCATTTGCAGCGCTCCACGACCGACTCCCAAGACCTCCGCGCTAATCGACAGGGTCGAGCCCATGATGTGGAAGCAGCGCAGGCCGTCGAAGAGAGCGGGCTCTAGCATGTCCGACCTTAGGTGACCGCCGGCGCCCAGGCTGAATACGAAGCTGCGCGAGCCGTCGGCTTGATAGGAAACAAAGGCGACGCCGGTCGGCAAGTCGGGATGCTGATGCACGCCGTCCCTGCTGACGCCATCAGCGGCCAGTTGCTGCAGCAGGCAGTCGCCAAAGGCGTCCGCGCCCACCGAGCCGATGGCGGCCGTCTTCATGCCCAGGCGCGCGGCTTGCACAGCGAAAATGAAGGGCGCGCCGCTGGGATAGGGTCCGCTGAAGGGGCCGGGCTGATTGAGCGGCTGGCCGACGCCGGTGCGCATGACTTCGACCAGCGCTTCGCCGATGGTGAGGATGTCTAGGGGCATGGCCTTAATCTCGCGAGCCTCGTTGAAGCAGCGCGGTGGCGTAAAACTCGTAGCTCGCCGCTTGATCCGGCACATCGACGACGTGCACGGTGAAGCGGGCGGGCACGCCATTTTCAGGACAATGCGCTTTGAAGAACTCGCGGTAGGCGCGGGCGTAAGCCCCCCGCAGGCGCTCCAGCTCGGCCTGGTAGCCGGCGGGGTCGAGGTGCGGGCTGGGGGATTTGGGCTGTGCCGCGAAGGCCTGCACCTCGATGAAGTCGACATCGGCGATGGAGTCGCAGATTCCGGCCTGACGCAGCCACAATTCCCAGCACTGAAAGACCAGCGGTATCTCGACCTCGGGGTCCATATGCGGGACCTTGTCCAGCCCGAGGATGCCGGCAGCGGAGTAGCCGCCGGTCAAGCCGGAGAAGCAGATGCGCAAATCGCCATCGGGCAGGGTCTCGACCACCATGTTGGACAGGACGGGATCGTCGCCTTCATAGTAGTAGGTGAGTTTTCCGCGCTGTTTGATGTTGAAGGGCATGGTTTCGCCTCGAAACTTGGTCAGTTATTGAAAGTCGTTCAACCACAGCCGGTCGCAAGTTGCGGCTAGTCTCGCACAAAGTAATGAAATCCAGATAGTGAGAATTTGTAGGGGCGAGCCATTGGCTCGCCCGTCGATGACATGGCAAACACTTTCGGGCGACCTGATAGGTCGCCCCTACAGATATCGACTAGGGTTTGGGGTGGGGGTTTCATAAAAAAGAGAACACCGTGCGCGCAGAGCTACCCCTTCAGCGAGCCCGAAAGCAAGCCGCTGATGATGAAGCGCTGGAAGACCAGGGCGAAGCCGATGGGCGGAATTACCGAAACCACGCCGGCGGTGATGATGCTGACGAAGCTGACATCGACATCGGTGGCGAAGAGCGAGACGACCACCGTGCTGGTATACGACGCGGGCGACTCCGATAGCAGCAGCGCGAAGAGAAACTCGCCCCAGGTCAGCAAGAAAGCCAGGATGCCGGCCGAGGTCAAACCGGGCAGCGAGAGCGGCAGAATGATCTTGTGCACCACTTGCAAGCGGCTGCAGCCGTCGATGCGCCCGGCGTCTTCGAGTTCCATGGGGATGGACTTGAAATAACTCTGCAGCAGCCAGATGACGTAAGGCAGGATGAACGAGAGGTTGATGAATACCAGCGAGATGATCTTGTCGCTCATGCCGATTTTCTTGGCCACCAGCACAATGGGAATCGCCAGCGAGAGCGCGGGAATCAGCCGGCTGGCCAGGATGCCGAAGAGCAGGACGCTGCGGCCGCGGAATTGCAGCCGCGCCAGCGGGTAAGCGGCATACGCGCCCACCAGCACGGCGATGGCGGCTACGCTGCCCGCCACGAAAAAGCTGTTGGCGAAGGAGCGCAGGAATATCCGCGATTGATAGGGCACACCGGACGCTTCGCCCAGGACGGCGCCCTCGAAGATTTCGCGGTAGCTATCGAGCACGATGGGGTTGGGCAGCCACTGCGGCGGCCGGTTGAGCAGTTGACGCTCGTATTGGAAGCTGGAGCTGACCAGCCACAGGAAAGGGCCGACGGTGCCGATCAGCACGATGGCGGCGGATACATAGATGACGACAAGGCGGATGCGGGCGCGAGCTTTCATCAGCGCTCTACCCCCTTGTCCAGGAAAGCGTAGAAAATGATGGCCAACGCCAATGTGATCCCGCCCAGCAGCATGGCGATAGAACTGCCCGCGCCGAAATCGAGCTTGCGGAAGGTCTCGGTGTATATTTGCCAGCCCAGCACATTGGTGGCGTCGGCCGGTCCGCCGGCGGTGAGCACGAAGATGATGTCAAAGACTTTGAGGGCGAAGATCATCTCGAAAATGATGACGATGGAGAGCATGGGGCGCAGCATGGGCAGGGTGATGAAGAGGAAGCGCTGCCCGACGCCGGCGCCGTCAACAATGGCGGATTCGTAGATATCGTCCGGTATGGTCTGCAAGCCGGAAAGCAAGAGCAGCGTCGCCAGCGGGATATGGATCCAGGAATAAGCGATGACCAGCCAAATCATCACACTGGGCATGCTGCCGAGCACATTCTGGTACTCAGTGATAATGCCGAGCTCAAAAAATACCGCGTTCAACAAACCATATTGGGGATTGAGCAGCCACTTCCAGAGCAAGGCGTTGACCACAGAGGGAATCGCCCAGGGAATGAGCAGCAGCGCCCGCAGCAAACCGCGCCCGGGAAACTTCTCGTTGAGCAGCAGGGAGATGAGCAGCGAGATGACTACGATGACGACCACGGCCATGATGGCGAAGGTGAAAGTTGTGCCCAGCGGATCCCAAAAGTCGCTGTCGGTGAGCCAGTCGCTGTAGTTCTCCAGGCCGATGAAACGCTCGCGGCCGGGCCGTTTCAGGTTCCAGTTGTGCAAGCTGAGGAAGACCGCCATCAGGAAAGGCGCCAGGATGGTGGCGGCGATGATCAGTACAGCCGGCGCGCTGAACAGAATCGCCATCGCGCCCGGCGACATTTCTTTGCGTTGTGAATCGCGCCTGGTCTGCACGACGGTCTTCCTTAGCCCCCATCCCCCGGCCCCTTCCCCCATGAAGAGGGAAGGGAGTGGTGGAAGTCCCTCCCTCATTTTGGGATGCCCGCCATAGAGATGGCGGGAGGGACTTAGGGTGGGGGTAGACTAGTAACCCCAGTCTTCCTTCAGCTCGTTCCACTCGTCAGCCAGGTCGTTGAGGACCTCGCCCTTGTCAGCATCGCCGAGGATGGCCGCTTGCAGCGGGCCCCAGCTGCCGATCTCCCAATCGGAGAAGAATGGCACAAAACGGTATGGACGCGAGATGGCATACTCGGATTGCTCGCTGAGCAGATCGGGGTCGATCCATCCGGAGATGGAGTTACGCACATCTTCATCTTCGTAAAGCGGCGCCGGCGAGAAGCCCAAACCGAATTCCAGCGCCCAGCGTTTCGGCACGAAGTAGACGCCGGTAGCGTCCTTGCCGCCCAGGAATTGCACCAGCTGCCAGGCGGCGTCCTTGTCTTCAGCGTTGTTGGTGATGGCGTAGAGGCGGACGTAGCCCCAGGTGCCGCTTCTGACTTCGTCGGTGCCGGGGATCAGCGCATTCTTTATATCGCCGGCCGCGTTGGACTGTTCCGGATCGTTCATCGCCTTCAGCGTGTAGTCCGTAGTTGTCATGTATGACGTGGTGCCGGCCGCCATCAGCAGGGTGCCGTCGTCATCGGTGATCGAAGCCGGATCGATCAAACCGGCGTCCAAGCCTTCGGTCAGCCATTCCAGCGCCTGGCGCGCCGGGCTGTCCTCAAGCTGGAAGAGCGGGTTGAAATCGTCGTCAAATAGACGGCCGCCGCGCGCTGCGGTCAGCGTTTCCCATTCGCGCAGCAGGTAATTCTCGCCGCTGCGCAGTTGCATCAAGATTGGGTAATCGACAACGCCGGCGTCTTTGATCATCTGGGCTTGTTCCAGCATTTCGTCCCAGGTTTCGGGCGGCGCGTCGATGCCGGCGGCTTCCAGGTGCGCGGCGTTGTAGGCCATGGTCTGGACGCCGGAGTAGTAGGGCAAGCCGTAGACTTCGCCATCGTAGGACATCTGCTCGATGATGCCCGCCGGCAGATCGGCCAGCAGTTCATCAGCGCCTTCCATGCCGGTTATCGGCAGGATCCAGCCGGCCGATGCCCATTCAGCCAGGTAGCTGTCGCGAACGTAGGCGACATCAAATTCGGTGCCGGCCACGAAGCTGGCCACCATCTTGTCGTGGTACTCATTGCTGGGGAAAGGCAGGAATTCGGCGCCGTGCCCCGATTGGTCTGTGAAGCGGCCCAGATTTTCCGTGACCACGTCGACTTCGTAGGGCCAGCCAGTCAATTTCAAGCCGTCGTCTTGCGCGCTGACAGTCGCGCTGACGAGAAGCGCAAGAACAACGAAAAGCGCTAGCAACTTATGTGAGCGGAGCATTTTTCACCTCGATTCCTAAGGGAAACGTGAACGAATTTGTGAAACTTGAATGGGTCAATCCTTGCCTCCCTCCTCCAATGATGATTGCGCATGGTGGACCGGAATGAATGAATTGCGCGTGGTGAAGACTGTCGATTGCGGCGGCCTTAGCGGTTTGAAAAGGCCTGTTCAAATTGGATATAGTCTTTTCCACCTGCTTAAAATGTAGCGCGGCGACACTGGCGCTGGACTGCCATGTTTCTGCCATATACCCATGGCGCGCTGATGACGACCTACGACGCAGAGTTTGAAGACCATATACGCGACTTGCTGAGCAGCCTCTACGATTATTTGAAGCTGGCGGATAATCCAGTCGCGCAGTCGCTGGCGCCGCAGTTGAGCGGCAATGAGCGTCCGGGCGCCATACGACGGCTGGTCTTGTCGGCCATAGATGAGTTGCGGACTGAGAAATCAGCCCGGCCGGTCTCGAGGCAGAATCGGCTTTACCACATCTTGCAGCTGCGCTATGTCGAGCAGCAGAGTACAGTTGACGCGCTGAATCAGCTGGCGCTGAGCGAGCGGCAGTATTATCGCGAGCACCAGCGGGCGATTCAGACCATCAGCCGGATAATATGGGATGAGCACATTGCCGGGCCGGCCGCGGCAACCAGCGCGGAAGACGCCAAGCTCTCGCTTGCGGACGAGTTGGACTATCTCAATATCGACAGGAGCCACCGGGCTTTTGATGTTAAAGCGGAAATCCTGGCGGCCATCAGAGCGACGCGGGTCATCGCCGAGCGGCGCGGCGTCGACATCGCTCTCATCGATACCAGCGAGCCCATTAGCCTGAGCCTGTCCCAGCCGGTTTTCCGACAATTCATCGTGCTGCTGCTCAACGAGCTGCTCCTGGCCCAGGAGCCGGGCGGGCACATAGAGGTGGAGCTGAGCCAGCAGCAAGAGGCGCTATTGATCCGCTTCGGCGGTCTCGCTTCCTCAACGCGGGCTGGCGAGTGTTGTGAGCGTCTGCTGGAGAACCCGACCGCGCTTGCCCTTCTGGCCAGCCTCAAGGCGGAGCTGGATTGTGCGCCGCAGGTTACGCTGCGCCTCCAGCGGGCGCTGCACAAGCTCCTGGTCGTCGATGACAATCCCGACGCCATCGGCTTGTTCAAGCGCTACCTGGCCAAGCTGCCCTATCAGCTGCTGTCGGCGCAGACCGAGGCCGAGGCCCTGCAGATCGCGGATGCGACGCCGCTGCTCGGCATCATTCTGGATGTCATGCTGCCGGGCAAAGACGGCTGGCAGATCTTGCAGCGCTTCAAGAACCACCCGGCGACGGCCGAGATACCGGTCTTGATCTGCTCGGTGCTGGAGATGGAAGACCTGGCGCGATCGCTGGGCGCGGATGGCTACCTCAAGAAGCCGCCGTCGCGGGATGAGTTCCTGGCGCTGCTGGGCGAGTGGGAGTAGCGCTCGGCTCATGTTGCCATGGACGGCGAGTGGTTGGGGTGCGCTCTCGGACAGTGTTGCTGGGTTAGGGCTAATCGCCTCACTTTTCCACATACAGCAGATATTGCTGTCGCCGCTGAATATAATCCCGCATTTCCGGCTGCCAGTTCGCGATCAGCTCGTCGACCGGCAAGTCGGCGTCAATATGCCGGCGCAGGCTGTCGCTGCCCCAGAGCAGGTCGATGGGACGCTGACGGCCCGGCATCCAGGACTTGCGCCAGCTGAAGTTGTCGGGGTAGCTCCGCTTCAACGTTTGCAGGACCTGTAACATGGCGGCAACGGGCTGGAAGCGCTCGCGGTCTGTCACATAAACATGCACGCCGGCGCAGAGCTCGCCTTGATGTTTGCTGAAAGTTGGCGCGAAATAGACCGGCCGGAAGCGCGCGCCGGCCAGATCCAGACGATTGAGCTCGGCGGCCAGGGACTCAGCCTCTATCCAGGGCGCGCCGATGTATTCGAATGGCCGGGTCGTGCCGCGGCCTTCGGAGAGGTTCGTGCCTTCGATGAGGCAAGTTCCCGGGTAAAGCGTCATGGCGTCCAGAGTGGGCAGGTTGGGCGAGGAAGGGACGAAGGGCAGGCCGGTATCGTCATACCACATCGCGCGCGACCAATCTTGCAGCGGGACCACCGTAAGGTCACAATGGATGTCCTGCTCGTTTTGCAGGCGCGCCACTTCGCCGATGGTCAGGCCGTAGCGGATCGGCAGTGGCGCGGGCCCGACGAATGAGCTGTAGGCGGGGTCGAGCATAGGACCTTCGACGCGCGCCCCGTTGATCGGCGCCGGGCGGTCCAGGATGACTACGCTGATGCCGGCTTCGCGCGCGGCTTGCATGACATAAAAGGCCGTGGCGACGAAGGTGTAGAAGCGCACGCCGCCGTCTTGCAGGTCGATGATGATGGCATCGAGACCGCGTAGCATTTCCGGCGCGGGACGCTGAGATTTGCCGTAGAGGCTGTGGACCGGCAGCTGCGTCAGCGGGTCGATGCTCGATTCGACTTTGGCGCCGGCTTGCGCATCGCCGCGGATGCCGTGCTCGGGGCCGAAGAGCGCGACCAAATTGACATCGCTATGCTTATGCAGCAATTCGACGCTGCTGCGCAGATGGCGGTCGACGCTGCTGGGGCAAGCGACCAATCCGACGCGCTTGCCGGCGACGAGGTCCAGTCGTGACTCCTGCAAGACTTCCAAACCGAGTTTTGTAGTCATACGATTCCCTTTCTCATTTAAGGCGCGGCCCTTTCCGCCAGGTTTTGGCGAGCGCTTGCCAGCTTGAGATCCGCTCGCGGCTGGACGCTGTCGATCAGCGCCTGGACGCAGCTCACCAGCTCAATCGGCGAGTAGCCGCCCGGCCGCCTCAGCGTGATTTCGCCTTGGATATCGGGCGTGATGGACTCGCTGGCGCCCTTGGCCGAAATCAGCACGATGGGCACCGCGGCCAAGTCCGGGCTGGCCTGCATCGCTTCGATGACAGCGAAGCCGTCCATCTCCGGCATGAGCACATCGAGCATCAGCAGATCGGGCGGCTGCTCGCGCATCAGCGCCAAGCCTTCAGCGCCGCTGCAGGCCGAGCGGATCTGGTAGCCCGCTTCCAGGCTGCGCAAGGTCTGTCGGAAGAGACGGACGATATCGCGGTTGTCGTCGATGATCATGATGGAGCGAAGGTCGGCGCCGAAGGTCGCCAGCACTTTGACGAGCATCGCGCGCGAGACCGGCTTGACCAGGTAATCATAGACGCCGCGCTGGCGGATGGCCGCGCGCCCGCTGGGCATGGGCAGTGTGATTAGACTTAGCGCTTTGGGCTGCTGTTGAACGCGGTCAAGCAGTTGCGGATATTTTTGATCCTGCGCCAGCAAAAGCGCATCCGGCTCGAACTGCTCGAGCGCGCGCAGGGCCTCGTCTTCCCGGCTGCAGGCGCTGACCTCGCGCGACTTGAGGTAGCGGGAGAAAAAGGCCGTCACCGACTCATCGGGGTCGACCACCAGAATACGCTTCTCGGCCGCCGCCGCTTGCGGCAGTTGACTGGTCGTGGGCATCTGCGCCACCAGTTGCTGCGTAGTTGGCAGCGAGAACGAAAAACGGCTGCCCTGGCCCGGCCCATCGCTGCTGACGCTCATTGTGCCGCCGTGCAGCCTTATCAATTCGCGGCTGAGCGTCAGCCCCAGGCCGGAACCGCGCTCGCCCAGGGCATCAACCCCGCCGACCTGATAGAACTCGTCAAAAACTTGCGGCAGTTCCTCTTCCCGTATGCCGACGCCAGTGTCGATGACGCTGGCCACTGCTTTTTTCTCGTCGACCCGTACCTCTATCGTGATGCCGCCCTCGCTGGTGAAGCGCAGCGCGTTGACCAGCAAGTTGAGCAGAATCTGGCGGATGCGCACCGGGTCGAACCACAGCGGCTGCAAATCCGGCGGGATATCAAGCGCGAAGCTCAAGCCCTTCTTGTCGATGAGATCGGCGACCATATTGGCCGTCTCGCGCAGGCAATCGCCCAGGCTGGCTTTCTCCTTGACGATGGCCAGGTGGCGCGCTTCCAGCTGCGATATATCCAGCACATCGTTGATGAGATTCTGCAGGTGCTTGGCGTTGCGATAGACTGCGTTGACGTCGGCGCGGTATGCCGCGGGCAAGGGCTGATCGTAGACCTCGGGCGCCAAGATCATCACTTCGCTGAAGCCGACGATCAAATTGATGGGCGTACGCAATTCGTGGCTGACATTGGCGGCGAAGCGGGCTTTGGCCTGGCGGGATTCCTCGGCCTGCTCGAAGGCGATTTCGAGTTTCCTGTTTGTGTCGCGCAGCCGCTCCTGATACTCCTGTAGCTGTTTGGACATCAGCACTAGCTCGGCGCGGCTGGCGCGGGCTTCGTTCATCTGCTCGGCGGCGTAATCCTGGAAGTTCTGGCTGATTTTGAGCTGGTCGACGAAGTAGCGCCGCAGCAAACCCACGATCGTCAGTTGGCCGGTGGCGATGGCAAACATCAGCGCCAGATCAGCCCGCGGCGCCAGGGCGATCAGCAGCAGCGCGTCGATCAAGAGGGTCAGCAGCATCCAGGGCGGAGGCAGCAGGATGACGGCGATGATCAGGCTGGCGGGGATGAGATAAAGCACGGACGCGGTCTCGCTGACGATGGCGATCTGCGCCGCGAACAGGGCGATGAAGAGCAGCAAGAAGAAGCAGGCGAAGTTGAAACTGCGCGCTTTGATGAAGTAACTCAAACCACAAACGCCGATCATGATGACGGCGTCGAACATGGCCAGGTTGGGCAGGCTGCCCGGTAAGATGTCGCCGGCCAGTATCAGGCACCACATACCGATGCCCAGCAGCAGCAGCGTGATGTTCAGGAATTCGTGGCGGATATCGCCTTCGTCTGTGGCGGGCATGGTTGTCTCTCCCCTGGATTATGGGCTTGGGGCGCGCGGCTGACGCCACTATTGTCACAGATCTGAGGCGGTTTTGACAAAGATTCCCGCGCGGGTCATAATCGCAGGCTTCACGCCAAAGACGCTTGCGCGGGCAATCCGCCGGGAGGGCGCATGGCAAAGATTCGAATCGCAGTCATCGGCGCGGGCGGAATCGCGGCGGCGCATCTGCGCTCATACGCCTCTCACGCCGAGCGCTGCGAAGTCGTCGGCATTGCCGATGTGGTGGAGTCGGCGGCGCAAGAGAAAGCGGCGCAATTCGGCTGCCGGGCCTTCAGCGACGGCGAGCGCATGCTGGATGCCGTGAAACCGGATGCCCTCAGCATTTGCACGCCGCCCAAGTTTCATCTGCCGGCTGTATTAGCGGCAGCAGCGCGCGGCATCGCCGTTCTGTGTGAAAAGCCGCCAGCGCGCACCCTGGCGGAAACGGAAGCGATAGTCGCGGCGACGACGCCGGGAACGCTGCTGCAATTTGCCTTCTGCCACCGCTTTCATCCGCCGCTGCGGGCGCTGCAGGCGCTGATCCAGAGCGGGCGTCTGGGTCAATTGGCGCAGATCGAGAATCGCTTCGGCTTTCGCTTCGCGCGGGCGGGACGGTCCTGGTTCACGGATGCCGATATCGCTGGCGGCGGCATCTTGATCGACACGCTGGCGCATAGCATCGACATCTTCCGCGCTTTGACGGGCGACAAAGTCGAGAGTGCGCAGGCGCAGGTTTCGTCAACGCTGTCCACTGAGGTGGAAGATAGCGCTTCGCTGCTTCTGCGCAGCCGTGGCGGCATCCTGGGCAGCTTGAATTGCAGCTGGGTGACGCCGGTGTCGGAAGCTATCGTGCGCGTCTATGGCACGGAAGGGCAGGCGCTGCTGGATTACAACGCCGAGGCCGGCTTGCGCTACAAACTGGCGGATGACGCCGACTGGACAGAGCAGCGCTTTGACGAACCGGATCGTTTCCTGGCGCAAGCCGACTGCTTTTTGCGCTGCATTGAGACGGGCGAGCGTCCCTTGGTTGGCGGCGAAGACGGCCTGGCGGTGATGCGCGTGATCGAAGCGGCTTATGAATCGGCGGGGGTGGCGCGATGAAACTGAGCTTGAGTATGTACAGCTGCCTGCGGGCCGTACAGGCCGGGCAACTCGATCTAATGGGTTTCGTCGACTACGCTGCCGCGCAAGGCGTGGCCGGCGTGGAGCTGCTGGACATGTTCTGGAACGACGCCGAGCGCGAGATCCCGCATGTTAAGCGGCGCATCGCCGAAGCCGGGCTGGAAATGGCGGTCTATTCGATCAGCAACAATTTCATCCAACCCGAAGCCGGCGCCCGCGCGCGTGAATTAGCCGACCTCAAACGTGGCGTGGAAATCGCGCTGGAACTAGGCGTGGACTTGCTGCGTGTATTCAGCGGCAGCGCGCGCGAGGGAGTCTCGCAGGAAGAAGGCGAGGCCTGGATCCTGGAAGGCTTGTCGGCCGGCGCTGCTTACGCCGAGTCGCGCGGCGTCACGCTGGCGCTGGAGAATCACGGGCGCTTCGCCGGGCGCAGCGATCAAGTGCGCGCCATCATCGAAGCTTTGGGGTCGCCGGCGCTTCGTGTCAATTTCGACACAGGCAACTTCCTGCCCGTGGGGCAGGATCCAGCCGAGGCGGCGCGGGAATTAGCGGACTGGGTGGTCTTGGTCCACCTGAAAGATATCCGGCGCGCGGGCATGGACGAGCCGAGCCATGTCTTTCCCGATCCCTCTGGACAATTGCTGACCGGGGCGGTGATCGGCGCCGGGCTGGTTGACCTGCCGGCTGTTATGGCCGTGCTGCGAGAAGCGGGATACGCTGGCTGGCTGTCGCTGGAGTTTGAGGGGGCGGAGGAACCGCTGAGCGTGGGTGTGCCGCGGAGCCTGGCTGCGGCGCGGGCCTTGATGGAATGAGTCGCCGACTAAAATGTCACACATCTTGATTCTTGGCGATGATCACCAGATTGCGAATGGTGACATGCCGCGGGCGTGAGAGCATGAACAGAGCCGCTTGCGCCACATCTTCCACTTTCAGATAGCGCTGCTCGCCGACCGTCAGCTTTTCGATCTCGGCAGCATCGGTCAGATTCCACAACTCGTTGGCGACGCGAGCCGGCGCCAGCGACATGACCCGGATACCGTCAGCCGCCACCTGCCGCCGCAAAGTATTGACGAAGGTCTCGACCGCATGTTTGCTTGCGCCATAAGCCGGGCCGCCTTGCAACTCTTCATGGCCCGCGACGGAACTGGTAACAAGAATGTCGCCGCTCCCTTGCGCTTTCATCACCGGCAGGACAGCATGGGCGCAGCGCAATACCCCGTCCACGTTGGTTTTGAGCATTTCGCTGACCGCGTCGATGTCGTAGTCGGCGAAGTCGCCCTGAATGAATATGCCGGCGTTGGCAAACATGACATCGATGCGGCCGAAGCGCTCCATGGCGCCGTCGACCATGCGGCTGATGTCGGCAGGCACGGTCATGTCGGCGCGGACGACCAGCGACTCGGCCGAGAGCTCCGCCGCCAGCGCTTGCAGCTTGTCCAAAGAGCGAGCGGCCAGCGTCAACTTGCAGCCGCGTTTAGCGAGCGCGCGGGCCGCCGCTGCGCCAATCCCGGAACTGGCGCCGGTGATGATGACTACTTTGCCTTCAAGCGTGTCGATCATTGCTAGGTCACTTTCACATATTCTCTAGAATGCTAGCATTCTTAGAGCATTTGTACTACAATTGCGTTGAACAGATTAGTATTGCTGAATGTCGGACTCCACTAGACGGGAAAGGAGCTATCCAAAACACAATGCAATGCTATTGAATCCAGCGTTGGCGGTTAAGGTTTGTACGAGAAACGTACACAGGAATGAATCCTATGACAATAGTCGAAGGTGCAACAATACAAGAGGTAAAAGTTGGCACGCAGCGGGTAAGGGTATATAAGCCGCAACGTGACGAGATGCCTTTACATCGTCTCCTACAAGGTGACGCAACTGATCGCGATTTGCTAGAAATGGAATCTGTTGACCTCACTGTTACGTCGCCGCCATATAATGTAGGAAAGGCCTACGACGGTGATGCTAATAGTGACTCGGTCCACTATATTCAGTATATGGACTTTACACGAACATGGCTGTCAAATTGCTTGTATTGGACAAGAGACACTGGGCGCCTTTGTGTTAACGTAGCGCTGGATAAGAATAAGAATGGCAAGAATCCAGTCGCGGCGGACGTCACGAAAATGGCCTTAGATGTGGGCTGGAAATATCATGCGACGATAATTTGGAACGAAGGCAACATAAGCCGTAGGACTGCTTGGGGTAGCTGGATGTCTGCCAGCGCTCCTCATATCATTGCTCCAGTAGAGGTAATAATCGTACTGTATAAGGGTACGTGGAAGCGGAAGAATCAGGGAGAGTCTGATATAGAACGAGATGAGTTCATGAATTGGGTACTTGGTAACTGGGAATTCCCGGGAGAGAGTGCCAAGCGCATTGGACATGAAGCGCCATTCCCATTGGAGCTTCCAAAGCGCTGCATTAAGCTGTTTTCGTTTGTCGGCGACACCATACTTGACCCGTTCGCGGGAAGCGGTACCACACTTATTTCGGCAATTGAGAACTCGCGCAATGCCCTAGGTATTGAGCTAGAGTCACAGTATTGTGATCTGGCAATTCAGAGAATCGAGGACGAGTGCGAAGTAAGATTGGTTCAATCATCACTGGGAAGTCGGCGGGAATCTATTCTAAATTGCTGGAAAGTGTAGCGTACACTTCACCCCATCAATTTATTTCCACTACTTACTCACAGTACCTACACACTGGCAAGACTACTGCGAGTACCAATGGTAGGCTGTTTGAGTACTTGATATGTGAGACGTTGGCACAAGAGGGGATTGTGCCGTTTTACTATCAAGCGCGCTTTGAGTACGTGCCGAATGCCGACTTTGACGTCGTCCTATATGATCGTAGCAGTCCGGTTGTTCTCACGATGAAAGTATCAATGAGAGAACGTTACAAACAGTCAGTCTTGGAGGGCTGGGCCCTGTGGCAAGTCTACAGGAATGCAGAAACCTGGCTTATAACTCTAGAGGAAAGCGAGGCCCCAAACGTGCAACGCAAGATCGACAGTGGCGAAATCGTAGGTGTCAATGGCTGTATACTTGCGTCAACGCCTGCATATGACGAGTTGCTGGATGATTTGAAGAATCGGCAATTTGAACTGGCTCAAAATATCCTGCCGCTAAAAGGAAAACATTTCCCTTCGTGAAGTACATTATTTCCTAACTCTCCACCTGACGGACTTCAAATATTCACCTGATTCTGCGGCAAGATGACCAGGTCGCGGATGGTGACGTGGCGCGGCTGGCTCAGCATATACAGCAGCGCTTCTGCACAGTCGTCCGAGGTCAAGTGCGTGCGCTCGCCGGCGGAAACGCGCGCGATGTCCTCAGCCTCGTGGAAGCCCCAAAGCGCATTGGCCACCTGCCCCGGCGCCAAGGACATGACGCGGATGCCATCGCCGGCTAACTGACGGCGCACGGTATGCACAAAGGTCTGCACGGCGTGTTTGCTGGCGCTGTAGATCGGTTCCCAATGCACGTCAATGAAGCCGGAGATGGAGCTGGTCACGACGATATCGCCGCTGCCCTGCGCCTGCATCTGCGGGATGACGAGATGGGCGCAGCGCAGCACCGCGTCGAGATTGATCGTGAGCATGCGAGTCAGCTCTTCAATATCGCCATCGCCGAACTCGCCGGGCACGTAGATGCCGGCATTAGCGAAGAGCACATCGATGCGGCCGAAGCGCTCCAGCGTCGCTTCAACCATGTTACTGATGTCGGCGGGCGAGGTCATGTCCGCGCGCGCGACCAGCGACTCCGCAGGCAGCTCCCGCGCCAGCGTTTCCAGCTTATCAACCGAACGCGCCGTCAGCGTAAGTTTGCAGCCCTGCTGCGCCAGCAGACGCGCGCAAGCTTCGCCGATGCCCGAGCTGGCGCCGGTGACGATGACAACTTTGTCCTTTAGTGGTTCTGTCATAATGCCTCTTCCTGTGTTGGCGGGCGACTCTTCTGGGCCCGTATACACCGCCCGTCAGTCGCCCCAATTAGTCGAATCCTTCGTATGCTGCTAATCAGTTGAATAAACCAGGCGCAACCCAGACCTGATGTGTCTATTGTAGCGGATGTGGTTTTCCTTAGACCCAAACTAAAGACTCTGTGCCCTCAGTAAATGCAAGTTAATCATGCAGAAAACAAACTCGCTAGAAAAGCTCCCCTTCCCTAGCTCGCTGGGGCAAGGGGCCGGGGGATGGGGTAAGAAAAGAGGCATTCCACATTCTCATTACTTACTTGCATTTACTTCTGTGTCTCTGTAGCAAATTAACCTGTGCCAAGCTCGCAATTAAAGATTTGTCTACTAATATAGACACTGTCCTTAAATGCGGTCGATCTGCGGCAGCATGACCAGATCGCGTATCGTAACATGCCGCGGGCGCGACAGCATAAACAAGATCGCCTCGGCGCAGTCCTCCGATGACAGGTGCGATTGCCGCTCGACCGCGCGCCGAATCTCTTCAGTCTCATAGAGCTGCTGCATGGGGTTGGCCACCGGACCCGGCGCCAGGGACATGACGCGGATGCCAGCCCCGGCCAGCTGACGGCGCACAGTATGAACGAAGGTCTGCACGGCGTTTTTGCTGGCGCTGTAAACCGGCTCGCCCACGATATCGGTGGTTCCGGCGATGGAGCTGGTGACGATGATGTCGCCGCTGCCCTGGGCCTTCATGGCCGGGATGACCGCGTGGGCGCAGCGCAGCACACCATCCACATTGAGCGCCAACATGCGCGTCAGTTGCTCGATGTCGCCCTCGGCGAATTGCCCGCGGATGTAGACGCCGGCGTTGGCCAGCATCACGTCAATGCGCCCGAAACGCTCCAGCGTCCGCTCGACCATGTTGCTGATGTCTTCGGGCGCGGTCATGTCGGCTTGGACGACCAGGCATTCGGCCTCCAGCTGATCGGCCAGGCGCTGCATATCGTCGAGGCGGCGGGCGGCCAGCGCCAGCTTGCAGCCTTGCTGAGCCAGCAGCCGAGCGCAAGCCGCGCCAATGCCCGAGCTGGCGCCGGTGATGATGACGACTTTGCCGGTGAGTGAGTTTGTCATGTGGGCAGTCCTCGTTCAGGCGTGCGAACCAATATTCTACCCCCCTCAATCCCCCCATATCAATGGGGGGAAGCTCTTTTCGCTATTGGCGGTCATAGGCGAAGTATTGTCGCCACCGATGATAAATGGTGTCTTCTACTTAGCTTGCGCTGCCTAAGCTCCCCTTCCCTAGCGCGCTGGATGCCCGCCATAGGGATGGCGGGAGAGGGGCCGGGGGATGGGGTAGAATAAGCGCGATTTCATGACCCCGTACCGGACAAGCGTTACAGGTCGTTTTGTGATTGCTGCATCAAGGCGTCAGCGTGACTTTCACCGACTCCGTGCCGGCAGCGACCATGTCCATACCGGCGTGAAACTCGCTCAGCGGCAGGTCATGCGTCATGATCCGCTCCATCGGCAGCAAGCCCTTGCTAAGCATGTCGATGGCGATGGGGTAGGTGTAGGGGCTGAGGTGCGAGCCATGGATATTGAGTTCTTTGGTATCGCCAATGATGGTCCAGTCGGCGGTCACCGGCTCGCGCATGACGCTGAATTCGACGAAGGTGCCCAGCTTGCGGATCATCTGTAGACCTTGCTGAACGGCGGCCGGGTAGCCGGTCGCTTCGATATAAACATCGCAGCCGTAGCCGTCGGTCAGCTTCAGCACTTCGTCGATCACGTCAATCTTAAGCGGATTCAGGCTCATATCCGCGCCGCAAAGTTCGGCAATCTCCAGCCGGTCGTCGTTCAGGTCGATAGCGATCAGCAGGCTGGGATTTTTGAGGCGGGCGGCCGCAACCATACCCAAGCCCAGCGGACCGCAGCCGGCGATGACCACCACATCCTCCAGCTTGATCTCGCCGCGCTGCACCGCGTGGATGGAGCAGCCCAGCGGCTCGATGAAGGCGGCGTGATGGGCGGGCAGGGACTCCGGCACCTTGTAATTTAGCGAGCCGACCGGGAAGAGCATGTACTCGGCCATCGCGCCGATGGTGGCTTGCCGGAAGCCGTAGACATCGTGCTTGTCCTGGCACATCCAATACTGGCCGCGCGTGCAGAAGCGGCAACTCCAACAAGGCACGATCTGCTCGGAAACGGCGATGTCGCCCAGCTGCAAGCCGTACTTCTCGCCGGCGCCTTCGCCCAGCGCGACCACCTCGCCGACAAATTCGTGACCCGGGATGACCGGCGGCTGGCAATAGCCCTCGCGCGCTTCGTCGCCCCAGAATAGCGGCGCGCCTTGATAACACTTGAGGTCGCTGGCGCAGATGCCGACCGACTGAACGCGGATGACGACTTCGCCGGCGGCCGGCCGCGGCACGCGCCATTCGTCCAGGCGGTAGTCTTCCGGCCCGTGACAGACGATAGCCGGCATGGTCTCGGGCAGGGCTTCACGAGCTTGATAGTCCATCAAACGACCTTTCGACTGGATGAGCTGATGTGCCGCTATTCTAACGCCAGAACGAGCAGAATCAAAAGAGCTGCAGAAATAGCTAAATTAGTTTTGCGCCAAAATTGGCGGGACTTTGTAGGGGCGATTCTGTGAATCGCCCGTCGTAGCAATCGTGGACTTTCGGGCGACACTAATATGATGAGCGGGTCGGCCTTTTGTGACCTATGTGAAGAAAATTCTCTGTGCCTCTGTGCCTCTATGGTCAATTATCCTCTGCGGCGACGCGCCCTTTTAAGGTACAATCCACGCTCTAGCCAACGTATACCTGCGGCTGCGAGAAGGAAGACCGATGACCAAGGTGCAGTTGGAGAAAATCTCGAAAGTCTATCCGGGCGGCGACGAAGCGGCCGTGGACGACTTCACGCTGGAGATCCCCAGCGGACGACTGGTGGCGTTCCTGGGCCCCTCCGGCTGCGGCAAGACGACCACGCTAAAGATGATCGCCGGCTTGATCCAGCCCAGCGCGGGCCGCATCTCTTTCGACGGCGAGGACATCTTGCCTGTTCCGGCCGAGAAGCGCGGCGCGGTCATGGTCTTCCAGAATTATCTGCTCTTCCCTTATATGTCGGTCGGCGACAATGTCGGTTTCGGGCTGAAGATGCGCGGCGTCAACAAAAAAGTCATCGCCGAGAAAGTGGCCGACATGCTGGCCTTGGTCAAGCTGCCCGATATCGCCAAGCGCCGCCCGACCCAGCTATCCGGCGGTCAGCAGCAGCGTGTCGCCCTGGCCCGCGCCCTGATCACCGAGCCGCGCGTACTGCTGCTGGATGAGCCGCTAAGCAACCTGGACGCCCACCTGCGCGACGAAATGCGCGACCTGATCCTGTCGATTCAACGCGAGTTGGCGGTGACGACGGTGTTCGTCACGCACGATCAAGAGGAGGCGGTGCTGCTGGCTGATCAGATCGCGCTGATGTTTGACGGCTTGCTGATGCAATACGCCTCGCCTTCGGAGTTTTACCAGCGGCCCATCAGCGAGCGGGTGGCGCGCTTCTTCGGCGGGCTCAACTTCATCCCGGCGCAGCGCAGCGATGGCCTGGTGCGCACCGACATCGGCGACTTCCACTTTGACGCGGCCGGCGACGAACAGGCGCCCAGCGGCAAAACCGTGCTGACCATCCGCCCCGAGCAGATTCGCCTGAACGAAGCGACCGATGTCAATTCCGCCGCGGGCCGCGTGCGCGAGCGCATTTACGTGGGCAAGTACACGCGCTACAAGATTGCGCTGGGCGCTGTCGAAGTTGAGGCGATCAGCAGCGTCGAATTGCCGGAAGCCCTGGCGGTGGGCGACGAGGTGCGGGTTCACTTCCCGCCCGACCGAATTTGGGTGGTGCCGGCATAATCTCCTCGCGGCGGCTCCGCAGCTTGTACCGGGCCATCGCGCCGGGCGCAGGACCGTATGACTGATTCACGCGACTCCCTCAGCAAACATCAGACCTTGATGGTCGGGGCTTTATGCGCCACCTATGGGCTGTTCTATTTGGGCCGCGTGAATATCAGCGTCGTGCTGCCTTTGCTGGCCCTCGAGCTCAACGTGGGCCGCGCGGAAGTCGGCATTCTCGGCACCGTCTTCTTCTGGACCTACGCTTTTGGCAACTTCCTCTGGGGCGAAGTCGGCAGCCACGTGCGCCCCTTCCGCTTGATCGGCTTGGGCTTGCTGGCCAGCGCGCTGGTCAACTTGGCTTTCGGCTTTCAAGCGTCGCTGGCCGCCATGCTCCTGCTCTGGGGCATCAACGGCTTGGCGCAAGCGGGCGGCTGGTCGCCCATCGTGCGCATTCTGGCGGAACGCCTCGACCCGGCGCATGTCAAAAGCGTCTCGACCCTCATGCCCTTCAGTTATGTCATCGGCACGGTGATTACCTGGGCCTTGATCGGCGCAGTGGTGACCGGCGAAAACTGGCGCGCCGCCTTTTGGCTGCCGGGCGTGGCGCTGTTGCTGGTCACAGCCGCCTGGTGGCGCGCGGGCATCGACGCGCCCAAGTCGAAATCCAAGGGCGTTCGCCTGTCCGTCATCATCGCCGAGGCGCGCGGCGTGGCTTTCGCGCTGCTGGTTTCGGCACTGGCCGGTTTCGTGCGCAACGGCTCGATCATCTGGCTGCCCTCGTACATCCTCGATAGCGGCTTGATCCCCGATAATCTGGTAGGAGCGGTAGCAGCGCTTACGCAGGTTATCGCCCTCGCCGGCATCTTCCTGGCGCGGCGCGGCGTGATGCGCAGCAATCAAGTCTTTCTGACGGCGGTGCTGATGGCTGGCGCCAGCGGGTTGGCATTCCTGGTGCTGACCGTCACCGCCGATTTGCTCGCGATCATGGTCATCTCCTTCGCTCTGATGATGCTGAATGGCGCCTTCGGCCTGGTGACGAGTTCGCTGCCGCTGTTGCTGGCCAGCCCGGGGCGGGCCTCGTCGGTCGCCGGCACGCTCAATATGATGGCGACTTTCGCCGGCGGCCTGGCCGGCTTTAGCATCGGCGCCTTGGTGGAGCTTAGCGGCTGGGGCGCGGTCTTCGGCTTGTGGGGCGCTTGCCTGCTGCTGGCGGCGCTGCTGCTCTGGCGGCATCGACAGGAAGAAGATGCCCGCGCCCTCGCCGTGTAATCCACCGAGGCCCCCTTTGCAAACATCCCTGAACACGCGGCAGAACACCATCGTCGCCACGCTCTGGATGACCTACGCGCTGTTTTACCTGGGGCGGGTGAATCTGAGCGTGGTGCTGCCGGCGCTGGCGCGGGATCTGGATCTGGGGCTGGCCGAGGTCGGCGCCTTGGGCACGGTCTATTTCTGCGTCTACGGCATCGCCCACTTCGTCAGCGGCCAAATCGGCAGCCAGGTCAGCCCCTTTCGCATGGTCGGCTTCGGTTTGCTGGGCATCGCGCTGGTCAACATCGCCTTCGCCTTTCAGAGCTCGCTAGTCGTCATGCTCCTGCTCTGGAGCATCAACGGCGTCGCGCAATCGGCCGGCTGGGCGCCCATGTTTCGCATACTGGCGGAACGCTTCGACCGCAGCCAGATCAAGCGGATTTCCACCGTCATGCCCTTCAGTTACGTCTTCGGCACCGCGCTGACCTGGACCTTCATCGGCGTGGTGGCTGGCGGCGACGATTGGCGCATCGCTTTCTGGCTGCCGGGCGGCCTGCTGCTGCTGGTTTTGGCGTTTTGGCGGAAAGCGGGCATAGACGCGCCCAAGTCGAAACCCAGCCGCATTCGTCCCGCCGCCCTCATCGTCGAGGCGCGCGGCATCGCCTTTGCCCTGCTGGCGGCCGCGTTGGCGGGATTTGTCTTCAACGGCGCCATCATCTGGCTGCCGACCTATATCCTGGATACCGGCTTGATTCCCGAGCAACTGGTCGGTCTGGCGGCGGCCTCCATGCAAGTGATGGCGATCGGCGGTTTATTCCTGGCGCGCTATCGCGTCGTGCGCAGCAACCAGGTCTTTGTAACGGCGGCGATAATGCTGGCGGCGGCCGGCGGCGCGCTGCTGCTCTTGACCGTGACCGGCGGCGCGCTGGCGCTGCTAGGTGTTGTGCTGGCGCTGGTCATGCTGAATGGCGCCTTCGGGCTGACGGTGAGCTCGATGCCGCTGCTGCTGGCACAGCCCGGGCGGGCCGCTTCCGTGACCGGCAGCATCAATATGATGTCCAATTTCTGGGGCGGCATGGCCGGTTTCAGCATCGGCGCCTTGGTGGAGCTCAGCGGCTGGAGCGCGGCCTTCGGCTTGTGGGGCGTGGTGCTGCTGCTGGCCGCCTGGGTCATCTGGCGCAAGCGAGCCGAGGAAACTCGCTGGGCAGAATGAAGGGGAGCGGCTTCACTTCGCCGACCTGCCGATTTTACTCGATATAGACCAGATCTCCGTGATTCCAACAATACATTACGACAAATTATGGGACGTCGTAGGGGCGAATCTGTGAATCGCCCGTTGCAGATATCGCGGATTTACAGGCGACACGCCTACAATTCGACATTGTGTAGAAATCTGCACGACTAACTCGGTGTACTCGGTGATAAGGGTTTGCCGGTGCCCTGCGATGAGCGATGTCAGGTCTCCCGCCGACCGCCCGTATGGTGTAAGCTCTATCCCGGCTTACCAGAACCGTGCGCAAATCAAAGAGGCAGATATGAGCGACAAGGCGCCATTGAGCGGCATCCGCGTGATCGACCAGACGCAAGCCCTGGCCGGACCCTACGCCACCATGATTCTGGGCGACCTGGGCGCGGACGTGATCAAGATCGAGCGGCCGGGCGTCGGCGATAATTCGCGGCAGTGGGCGCCGCCCTATATCGGCGATCAAAGCTGCTACTACCTGGCCGTCAACCGCAACAAACGCGGCATCGCCCTGAACATCCGCGCCGAGGCCGGGCGCGAGTTCATGCGCCGGCTGGTGGCCGATGCCGATGTCTTCCTGACCAACCTGGCCACGACCGGCTCGCTGCAGCGCTCGGGCATCGACTACGACACGCTGAGCGCGCTGAATCCGCGCCTGGTCTACGCCTCCATCAGCGGCTACGGACGCACGGGTCCGCGCGCTGGGCAGCCGGGTTACGACCTGGTCTCGCAAGCCGAATCAGGCACGATGGCGCTGACCGGCGAGGTCGACGGCGCGCCCATGCGCTTCCCCACGCCCATGGCCGATATGACTTGCGGCTTGTTCACCGTGATCGGCGTACTGGCGGCCTTGCGCACTCGTGATCAGAGCGGGCGCGGGCAATTCATCGATATGTCGCTGCAAGAAGGGCAGATGACCTGGCTGGAGAACCTGGCCGCCGAGCATTTCGCCCTGGGCAACGATCCGCCGCGGCGAGGCAATCGTCACCCGCAGGTGGTGCCCTACGAAGCCGTGCAAGGGGGGGATGGCGACTGGTTCATCCTGGGCGTTGGCTCAGACAACGTCTGGCATTCATTCTGCCAGCATGTCGGCCGCGACGACCTGGCCAGCGATCCGCGCTTCGCCACCAATGTCGAGCGCATCGCCAACTACGAGGCGCTGCTGCCGGCTGTGCGCGAGATCATCCGTGGCAAGACCAGCGACCAATGGCTGACAGAGCTGCGAGCCGCCGGCGTGCCTTGCGGGCGCATCAACTCAGTGGCCGAGGCGCTCAGCGATCCGCACGTCATCGAGCGCGGCATGATCGTCGAGCTGGAGCATCCGGCGCTGGGTCTGGTCAAGTCCCTGGCCACGCCCGTGCACCTGGCCGATACGCCGCTGGTATATCATCGGCATCCGCCGCGCCTGGGCGAGCACAGCGATGAAGTGGCCGGCGAGCTGGGTTACAGCGCGGATCAGGTGGCGGCACTGCGCGCCGATGGCGTGCTGCAATAGCGTATCTTGCAGGCTTGTCTCGCGCCGATAACACCTGCCATCCGCTTGTCGAGCAGCCATTTCTGGCAGGATTCCTCCCACACGCGACCTTAAAGTCGCCCCGCCGAAGTCAATCGTCGCTACACTTGGCCCATGACCGCCTCCGCACATGACCCTCATTTTGCGTACGCAGCAGACCCTATCCGACATGAAAGACGGGTTTCTGTCCGAAAAAACTTTTTCGTCGGACAGAAAACGGAAACCGACGGAAAACGGACAGCCGCAAGATTCTCAATCCGGTTCCGCTCTGCGCTTCAGGCAGCCATCTAACATCTGGAAACTGTCGCCGACATACAATCTCTTAATTGCTTTACTCGGTGTCCTCTGTGTATCCTCAGTAAATGCAAGTTAATCATGCAGAAAACAAACTCGCTAGAAAAGCTCCCCTTCCCTAGCTCGCTGGGGCAAGGGGCCGGGGGATGGGGTAAAATCTCGGCGAATTCATCGCTAATACCAATCAAGCCTTGTAGGGGCGACTGACGGGCTGTGTCCACGCGCCCCTGTGAATCGCCCGAAAACAGCGAAGGCAGCAATACGAAAGGCGACGAAAATGGAGCATCTGCAGCAATTTCCGAACTTGAAACGAGCGCAATACGAGCACATGCTTCGCACCCCTAGCGGGCGCATCCGCTGTGTCATCGACACCGATACGCGCAATGAGATCGACGATCAATTCGCGCTGGCTTGGGCGCTGCTCTCGCAGGACAAGCTGGACATCGCCGGTATCTACGCCGCGCCTTATTCCTTCTTGCGGCGCTGGGACAAGCTGCGGGCGGCCGCGCGCGTCATGGCTGATTCCGCCGACGCGTCTGAAGCCGATGCCGCGCTGCTGGCTGAACATCGGGCCCAACTTGAGCGGCTGGAGCGAGCCGGCATCGATGTGCGCGACCGCGACTCAATCGACCCGCAGGGCGTCACGCTGGTCTCGCCCGGCCGCGGCATGGACATGAGCTACGAGGAGATCCTGCTTGTCGCCGAGAAGATGGGCGTCGATTGCGCCGATAAAGTCTTTCGCGGTTCCGACCGATACCTGGAGCGCTACGACGAGCCGGTGCAAAGCGCCGCTGCCGCGCATCTGATTGAGATGGCCCGCAGCGCCTCAGCCGAGTCTCCGCTTTATGTGCTGGCTATCGGCGCCGTCACCAATGTGGCCTCGGCGCTGCTGCTGGCGCCCGAGATCATCAAGCGCATCGTGGTGGTCTGGACGGCCGGATACCCCACCACCGTCACCAATATCACGCAGCCCTCCTTCAATATGGAGCAGGACATGCTGGCTTCGCAGCTGCTATTCGATAGCGGTGTGCCGCTGGTTTATCTGCCCGGCTTCCACGTGGGCGCGCAACTGAGCTTGTCGCTGCCGGAGATGGAAGCCTGGGTCAAGGGCCGCGGCGCGATCGGCGACTATCTCTACTGGCTGTATACAAATAATCCGCATTTCCCCTTGAACGGCTTGACCGAGCATTTCGCGCGCAGCTGGATTATCTGGGATTTGATAAACTTTGCCTGGCTGATCGAGCCGAGCTGGGTACCCTCGCGGCTGATTGACGCGCCCTACCTGAGCAGTGACACGCGCTGGTACCGGCAAGCCGCGCCGCGGCATAGCATTCGCGAGGCCCTGGATATCAACCGCGATGCCATCTATCGCGATTTCTTCCGCAAGCTGGCGGCGGCCGGCTAGACTCGCTCAGGTCACCAGCTCGACGTCCATATACGTTCGTATGCCTTCCTCGGCGAAGATGCGGTCGATTGCCGCGCAGTCGTCCTCGCTCAAGCGCCAATCGGCAGCGGCCACATTCTCCTTGAGCTCGCGCTCGTTGCGCATGCCCACAAGCGCGACCGTGACACCGGGCCGGCCCAGCAGCCAGGCGATCGCCAGTTGCGCTACCGATTTGCCGTAATCCGCCGCCAGCGCCTTCAGCCGCTCAACCGCCCGCAGCTCCTTGAGGAAGTGCTCGCGCTGGAAAAGGGGCAAGCCAAAGGCGTCGCCGCGGCTGCGCCAGTCCCAATCGACGAAACTCGTCTCCGGCGAAAAAGCGCCGCTGAGCAAGCCGAACGCCAGCGTGCCATAAGCCATGAAGCCGATGCCCTGCGCGCGGCAGTAGGGCAGGACAGCATTTTCAACCCGCCTATCGAAGAGGTGGTAACCGACTTGATTGGTGGTCAGCTGGCCCTGTTCCTGGCAGGTGGCCATCATGGATGCGTTGTAATTGGACACGCCGTAGTGGCGGATTTTGCCGGCGACTTTTAACTGCTGCAGGCCGGCCATGGTATCTTCATGCGGCGTCTTGTGATCGTGGAAGTGGATCAGCAGCAGGTCGATGACATCGGTCCCCAGGCGGCGCAGGCAGCCCTCGGCGCGCTCGATGATGTTGCTCGCCGATGAATCGCGACTGTGGATCTTCGCCTGGCCCGGATGCTCGGGGTCGTCCTGGAAAGTGAAGCCGACTTTGCTGACCAGGATCACGTCTTTGCGGCGCGCGCCCAGAGCACGTCCCAGCAACCGCTCCGAGTGGAAGGGACCGTAAGTCTCCGAGGTGTCGAAGAGCGTGATGCCTTGGTCGATGGCGCTTTGCACAGCGCGGGTGGCTTCGCCCGCGTCGATATGCCCGTACTGGCGCGTGCTCATCTCCCAGGTTCCAAAGCCGATGGCCGAGGCGTACAAGTCGCTGTTGCCGAATTGACGTTGTTCCATTGCCTAAGTCGTTGTCCTGTCACATTCTTGCCACCGAGGGCACAGAAGTAGTTCTAACCAAGTAATGAGAAACCGAAATAACGTCGGTTGTAGGGGCGACATTGTATGTCGCCCGCTAATTCAAGATTACAACATCGGACGATTCACAGAATCGCCCCGACACATTTCTTCACTCTGTGCCCTCGATCCCCTCGGTGAACTCGGTGGTAAGTGTACCAACCTCGCTCAAGCGTAGCTCTCGTACCAGTTTTCGACTGGCTCAGGCGCGGCGTAGTAGTCGCTCCAGGGGCGCGCATCGGCGGCGGCGATGGCCAGCAACTGGCGCAGGCGCTCAGCGGCGATGTCCCGCAGGAAGGCGGACCGGTCAGCCGTCGACATGGCGGCGGCTTCTTTCCAGATGGCGCGGCCGGCCAGGAATCCGCTGGCCCCCGCTTGACAGGCGACCTCGACCTGCGGCTTGAATTGCTCGAAGTCGACGCCGGCGCTCAGCAGCACCCAGGGCACGCTTGATGCCTGGCTGAGTTCATCGCAGGCGGCGCGCCATTGACCGCGGTCTTGATTGAATTGGATATCGAGCGGGAATTCCATCTTCAGCACATCCGCGCCCGTTTCCGACAAGCGCCTGGCCGTTTCGATGACGACCCGCGCGCGACCGGCGGCGTATTCCGCGCTGTCCTTGGAAACGGCCGCATCGAGGCTGTACGACATCGGCTCGAGGAATACCGGCAGGTCCCAGGAGTGGCAGTCGGCCACGACCAGCCGAATCAGCGCCTCCAGCTCATCCGCCAAAGCGCCGCTGTCGGGATGGTAGTAGACCATGAATTTGACCGCGCTGGCGCCCGCTTTGCGGATCTTCTCCGGCGTCCAGGCGGGCAGCAGCTCGGTTTTGCGATAGCTCGAATCGCCGCTGTAGCCGCTCTTTTCCAGCGCCAGCAGCAAGCCCGTTTTTGAGCTCATCTGCATGGCCGGGCGCAAGCCGTAGACCGGGTCGGTGAGTATAGCGCTGGCGTCATGGGAGAGCGCGCCGATGATCTCGCTTTTCACCTGGACCAGTTGGTCGTAGCCGGTATCGGGCGGCAGCATCTTGCGGTAACTGCCGCGCTGGTCGAAGGCGATGATGCCGAAGACGTCAGCTTCGGCCAGGCTGGTGGATTTCAAGCCGCGGTAGCGTCCGGGTGTGAGTGTGCTGGGCATGCTTGTCCTTTCCGTATCGATGACAATCAATTATCTATCACTTCAGCTGAAAATGTAGGGGCGACCCGGTGGACGGTGTTGAAAATCTTGATTGACCTATAATGACATTGTATCTCAATCATAAGCGAGTGTGAGATGTCATTGAAACAGGCCTTTCCGAAGGAAATTCCGGTGACAACCCGCGAGGTAGTCGAAGCCATATTGCCCGCAAATAGCGTTTGCCGCTTGCTGGGCGACAAGGCGGCGGAAATCATAGATGAGAGCGCCCTGGCCGCGATGTATCATGAAACCGGTCGCGGGGGTATCAATCCGGTGCTGCTCTGCTTTGTGCTAGTGTTGCAGTTTTTGGAGAACTTGCCAGATCGCGAGGCGGCTGAGATGTCAAGGCTGCGGCTGGATTGGAAATACGCCTTGCGCCAGGAGCTTGCCTGGACGGGCTTCCACTATTCAAGTCTGTGCAATTTTCGCAAGCGGCTCTATGCGCACGGCGGCGAATATGCGGTCTTCGAGCAGGTCTTGGCCTATGTGCAAGCATCGGGCTTTCTGAAATCAAAACGTCAGCGGACCGATGCGACGCATGTTTTGGCCGCGGTGGAGCGCCTGAGCCGGTTGGAATTGGTCTGGGAGACGCTGCGCTTGGCATTGGGCGCTCTGATAAACGCTGATGCGAAATGGGTATGTCAAAGCTTGCCGACCAGTTTTGTCAACTTTTACAGTCAAAAGCGGAGAGATTATCGTTTGAGCAAGGGGCAAGTTGAGCAAGCGATGGTGGACGCGGGTCGCGATGGTTTTTGGCTGCTGTCGCAAATTGAGCAAAAGGGACAATCGTCCTGGCAAGATTTGCCCGAAATCATCACGCTGGCTCGGGTACTGTCGGAGCAATTTGATCAAGACGATGAGGACGGCGGTTCGGGTCTGCAAGCCAAAGCCAATATTGACGCGAAAGGGGACGTGATTACTTCGCCGCATGAGCCCTCAGTTCGCTATAGCCGCAAAGGGAAAGAGACGGCGTGGCGCGGCTACAAGGCGCAAGTGACGGAGACAGTCGATGGCCACTTTCCGGTCATTACCGACATCGGGATTCACAGCGCCATTGAAGCCGATAGCTTGGCGCTGGGAAAGATACAAAAGCGCCTGGCGCGGCGCGGTTTGTTGCCGGAAAAACAGTATGTGGATCAGGCTTACTGTAACGGCAACACGTTGCAAGACAGTGAGCAAAAAGGACTTGACCTGCGTGGATTTATCGGCAGCCATTCGCGCAAGCCGGTCGGCTTTCGTTTGCAGGATTTCGACATAGATTTGGACAAGCGGCAGGCCCGCTGTCCAGCCGGCAAGGCGGCGACCACTTTTAATCCCTCTTCTCAGCCTGATGTCGCCTGGCACGTCCGCTTCGGCAAACAGTGTCAGAAGTGTCCTTTCAACTCGCTGTGCACGACTGAGAAACGCGGACGCAGCCTCGAAGTTTCGCCCTATCACCAGCAGTTGACAAAACGGCGACGAGAGCAGGCGAGCGCGGGCTTTGTCAAGGAAATGGACGCCCGCGCCCGCATAGAAAGCACCATCTGTGAACTGGCGCGGAAACATGGCTTGAGGCAAAGCCGTTACCGCGGGCAAAACAAAGTCGCATTGCAGGCGGCATTCACCGCCGCCGCGCTGAATCTGAAGCGCTTGGCACGGTGTCTAGCCCAACAAGCGGATTCTCTTGCTATCCAATACCTGGTGAACCACTCTACTTGAGACTGTTTTTCAACAGACTCCGGTGGGTCGCCCGTGTAGGGCATTCAAGGCCCTTCAACTATGAGCCAGAATTCGCGCCAGAGATTTCCGATAAAGAAGATGCAAACGCTCAAATACTGTGGATGTTGCGGGATCATCGCACTCTCGGTCAACTTTAGCACCCCTTCCCCCTTTATGGGGGCAAGGGGCCGGGGGATGGGGGCTGACCCTAGATCATCACAGCGTTCTCGCCGTTTTCGACACTGCCGACGATGTGGCGCACGATCAACTCTTCGCTGGCCTCGGCGCGCGAGATATTGGCGACGATGCGGCCGCGGCGCATGACTACCATGCGGTCGGCCACCGCCATCACATCGTGCATGGTATGGCTGATCAAAATGACGGGGATATCCCCCTCGCGCAAGGAGCGGATCAGCGCCAGCACTTTGCGCTGCTCGGGCACGCCCAAGGCCGCCGTCGGCTCGTCCATGATGACCAGCTGGGCGTTCCAGTACATGGCGCGGGCGATGGCGACCGCCTGCCGCTGCCCGCCTGAGAGATTGACCAGCTTCTGCCTGAGCGAGGGGATGTGGATATCCAACTCGTCCAGCGCGCCGGAAGCCTCCTCGCGCATATAATTGTCGTCGGTGACCGGGATCAGCCCGAAGAGACGGCGCGTCTTCTCTTTGCCCAGGAAGACGTTGGCGCCGACATCGAGATTCTCCGCCAGCGCCAGATCCTGGTAGATGGTTTCGATGCCGCGGCTGCGGATATCGGCCGGGGCGTGATGCGTGATGTCCTCGCCGTTGAACATCACTTTGCCCTGTTCCGGGCGGTAAACGCCTGAGATGCACTTGATCAACGTGGATTTTCCAGCGCCGTTATCGCCCAGCAGGGCCACGACTTCGCCTGGATATATCTCGAAGTCGACCTCGTCGACCGCGGTCAAGCCGCCGAAATGTTTGCTGACGCCGGCTGTGGCGAGGATGACTTCAGACATTGGCTTGCAGCCTTTCCAGCGTCGCTTGCAGTTGGTTGGCGAGTACGGCGATGATAATGACGACGCCGACCACGATGAATTGCCAAATGGAATCGATATTTAGTATCACCAGACCTGTTTGCAGGACCGCGATAATCAGCGAGCCGACGACCGCGCCCATGATATCGCCCTCGCCGCCGAAGAGATTGGTGCCGCCGATGACCACAGCGGCCACGGACGATAGCAGGGTGGCTTCGCCCGCTTGAGGCGCGCCCGCTGTGAAACGGAAGAGGTGCAGCACGCCGGCGATGCCCGATGTCAGGCCGCAGATGATGTAGATGATAATCAGATGTCGCTGCACGTTGATGCCGGAGCGCAGCGCGGCTTCTTCGCTGCCGCCGATAACGTAGGTGTGACGGCCGAATTTGGTGCGCGCCAGAATGAATGCAAACACGATGACGACCAGCGCGGTGATGATGACGGGGTAGGGCAGGAGCTGCTGCAACTGTCGCAACTGCTGTGGCTCCAGGTCCGGCGGCCTGGTAAACCAATGGAAGCCGCTGTCCGGTAGATAATAGAGCAGACTGCCGTTGCCGATGGCGCGCAACGATTCGCGCAATTCGGCGGATAAGCCGCGCACCACTTGCTGGCCGTCCGTGAGCAAAAAGGCGGCGCCGCGCACGATGCCAAACATGCCCAGCGTAGCGATGAAGGGCGGCACTCTGACCCGGGCCACCAGGATGCCGTTGACCAAACCCGGTATCAGCGCCACCAGCAGGCCGGCGAATATGCCCGCCAGCATGGCGAAGGCGATGTCACTGCCGCCTGCGGCCAGGTCGCGCATTACGCGCGCGGTTGTGACGGACGACAGGCCAACCGTCCAGCCGATGGACAGGTCGATACCGGCGGTGATGATGACATAGGTCTGGCCGATTGCCATCAACATGACCAGCGTACTGGTCGTGAGGATGGTGGAGAAATTGCGAATCGAGAAAAAGCCGGTGCCGGTCACGGAAAAAAAGACGACTATCGCCAGCAAAAATATATATGCCCAGCTTTTGGTTAATACCTCAATGGTCCGGGGACTGATTAGCGAACTGCGCTGTGCCGGGTTTTTCATTGCCATTGCGTATTCCTTGATTCGGTTCCTGCAGGGTAAATCCCTCCCTGAAGGTCGGCGTCTGCGCGACCTTGGAAGCGGGAGGGACTCTAATACCCCATTGCCTGCATCGCAAGTTGGTATCCCCCTTCTCGCCATAGAGACGGCGAAAAGGGAGATTGGGAGCAGGGCTTAGCCTGTGTAGATGAAACGCGCGACATCAGGATCATCGACGTTGTCGATGGTGATGACCGCGTAACCCGTGCCTACGCGCGCCGGCATGGATGTCACGCCACGCGCGTTCGCGACTTGCGCGATCACGCCCATGTAACCCATATCGGCCGGCTTCTGCGCGATGACCAGTGAGACAACGCCGTCGCGCAAGAACTGGATATTCTCTTCACCGGCGTCAAAGAGCGCCACTTCGACCGCGCCCTGCAAACCGGCATTTTGGATAGCGTTGCCGGCGCCGACCGCGCCAAAGAGATTGGTCGCGAACATGCCGACGATATCCGGATTGGCCTGCAAGACAGCAGCCGTCTGCGCCTGAGCGATATCAGCGCTGTTTTCGTTGTAATCAACGCGGGCGACTTCCAGGCCGCGCGCATCAGCCGCCTCGAGGCAGCCTTGCTCGCGTTGGTCAGTGGTGCTGATGCCGGGCTTGGTATTTGTCACGTAAATCTTTGCGCCTTCGCCAAGTTTGTCCGCCAGCGCGGAGCAAGCGATGAATCCGCCGCGGACGTTGTCCGAGCCGATATAGCTCAGCGGGAATGTGACTTCGCCATTGGCGTAGTCGCCATCACCGATGAAGGTATCGACGGTCAAAACCGGGATGCCGGCTTCATGCGCATTCTGCAGTACCGGTATCGACTGTTCCTTGTCGTTGGGCGCAGTGACCAGCGCGTCAACATCGCCGCGAGCGATCAAGGCTTCGACGATCGGCACCGAGAAGGTCACATCAAATTCTTCCGGATCTTGCTGGATGATATTCACGCCGAGGTCGGCCGCCGCTTGGTAGACGCCGGTGCTCATTGTGATATAGAAGGGATCCGGGTTGACGCCCGGTACAAAGGCGATGGTGTAGCCATCATCTTGCGCCAAGGCCCCGGGAACGAGGCTGAGCACAAATAACAGCAAAGCTGAAACTATCAGTAACCTCTTCACAGCAAATCTCCTTTTCTTGAACGGAAGATCCACGGGCGCAACCATACACGATGCGGATTGCGCCACAGGTCCACATAAGTTAGCGCATTCGCCGGTAGTGTATCGAATTCGGTTGAAATAGAAATGACGTGAACTCCGATTCATGCTAGTTGTCCTAGCAAAGCAAAAGAACAGGAGCCACGTCATGTACACTAGGATAACGCAGCCAGGATATGGTTTCAAATCTTTTTTGGCGGGCCTGAGAGCCAAACTGGCCGCGACCGCGTCTCAAATGATTGAATCTCAACTGGAGCGGGAAGTCACCGCCCGGTTGTATCGCCAAGCCTACCAAAGGCGCTCGCAGGTATCGCGTCAAAGTCAAGCGACCTGTCAAGTCTGCGGCAGTCAGCAGGCTAGTGATTTTGTGCGCAATGGACGGCGTCGGCGTCAATTAGTGACGGATTATGGAGTGTTGCAGGTCTGGCTGCCGCGTGTGCGCTGTCAATGTAATGGCAGTGTCAAGATACCCTTTTCCATCCTCAAGCCCTATCAACAAATTTGGGATGATGTCTGTGATCGCATTGGGCGCTGGGCGGATTTAGGCTTGAGTTTGCGGCAAATGCAGGCGGAAATCGGCGAGCAGTGTGGCACTCAAATGGGCTTGCGGACTTTGAATCGGGAGGCGCAAGCGGTGCGGATGCCGCCAGCGATGCCCTTGACCAGTTGCCCGCCAGTGGTCATGCTGGACGCCATTTGGCTGACCTTGCTCGAGGATACCGGTCAGAGCAAAGTCGACAGTCGCCAACGCCAACGCTCGGTCAAAGCGCGGCGCAAAGTCTGTGTCCTGGTGGCTTTGGGACTGTATCCGCAAAACCGGCGCTGGGGCATTGTGGGCTGGCAGTTGGCTGAGGATGAAAGTCGCCAGGCTTGGGAAGGCCTCTTATCCGACTTGGCGGCGCGCAAGCTATATCGCCAACGGGGGCTGGAACACTTCATTCATGACGGCAGCAAGGGCTTGATTGCCGCGCTGAACTATCTGCACCCTCATGTACCACATCAACGTTGCGCCTTCCACAAGCTGCGCAATCTCTGGCAGAGCATTCAAGTCCCCGATGCCTTGCCCAGCGGACAAGCCCGTCAATTCAAACAGCGCATCCTGCAACCCATTCGCGCCATCTTTGAGGCGAAAGACAGTCGAGAAGCAACAGAATTAAGGGATGCTTTCTGTCGGACTTATGCCGAAACACAATCTGATTTAGTCGCCACGCTGCAACGAGATTGGCAGGAGACCATTGCCTTTTTCCGGGTACTGCAGCGATACCCTAAGTGGCCGCGCTCGGCTTTACGAACGACCAGCCTCTTGGAACGGGTCAATCGAATGTTGAGACGGCTTTTCCGCCCCAAAGGCGCATTTCACTCGAGGACAGGTTTAATCGCTACTGTCGCGCGTGTGCTTAACCCATATCGGCTCGTATGAATTTCAACCGAATTCGATACACTACCCATTCGCCCTTCAGTTGCAAACAGCGCGGACATTGCCCAGCCCGCAATATCGGCTGAATGGCCATAATCAGGTATCATCAGCGGGCATGATTGGTTTGCAGATTGGAATGATATACGTATGAAGACGGCCATAGTCGTCAGCGGCGGGGACGCGCCCGGCATCAACGCGGCTATCGAGGCTTATGCCCGCCTGGCGCAGGACGGCGGCGATCAAGTCGTCGGCGCGCAGGATGGTTTCGCCGGTCTGCTGGCGGGGCGGCTGACCGAGCTGGACCGGGCGCTGCTGACGCGGCTCTCGGGCGCAGGCGGCTCGATTTTACGCTCCAGCCGCGAGCCGGTCTTGGGCCAGTCGGACGCCGGCGACAGGTTGCGCGCCGCCATGCGAGCGAAGGAAATCGACAACTTGCTGGTTTTCGGCGGCGACGGCAGCTTGAAGCATGTGCTGCCTCGCCTGGAAAGCTGGGGGGCGCCTTGCGTCGCCTTGCCGACCACGATAGACAACGATGTCGCGGGCACGGATTATACGCTGGGCCATGATTCGGCCTGCAATTACGCACTGTGGGCTGCCGATGGCATCCGCGCCACGGCTAGCGCGCTGCCCGGGCGCATCTTCATGCTGGAGACTTTGGGCGGCCACAGCGGTTATCTGGCGCTGGCCATCGCTTATGCCAACGGCGCGGACGCGGTCCTGCTGCCGGAATTCGACTTTGACCTGGACTGGCTGGCGCAGCGTTTGCGCCTGGTGGTGGAGCGGGCGGGTTACGCGCTGGTGACGCTCTGCGAATTTGTGCCGGGCATCAACAGTATCGTAGACGAGATCCCGCGGCGCAGCGGCATCCGCATACGATATACGGCGCTGGGGCATGCGCAGCGCGGCGCCGATACCTCGCATTTCGATCGCAGGGTGGCTCGCGATATGAGCGGTCTGGCGTGGCGGGCGCTGAAAGACGGCCTGAGGCTGGGTACGCTGGTGATGCGCGATGGCGCGCTGAGCCTGCGCGAGGGCCAGATGCCGCAAGCCGACAAGCCGCCGCCCGACTACGCCCTGTATGCGCGGATCAACGGCTTATGAAGACGCATCTGGCAATTGACTTCGGCGGGACGCGCAGCCGCGCCGCGCTTTTCGACGATGACTTGCAGTTGCTGCGGCGGGCGGAGATGCCGAGCCGCGTCGAGGACGGCCCCGAAACCGTGCTCGCGCGACTGGTCGACTTGGGTCAGTCGCTGCTGGAGGGAGACCCTAAACTCGCGAGCATAGGCATCGCTGCCCCCGGCCCGCTGGATACGGCGGCCGGTGTTATCATCAAGGCGGAGACGCTGCCCGGCTGGTCGCTCGTGCCCATCGCGCCGACGCTTAGCGCCGCTTTCGACGGTGTGCCGGCCATAGTCGAAAACGACGGCAATTTAGGCGCGCTGGCGGAATATCACCTGGGCGCCGGTCAGGGCGCAGATCCGCTGATTTACCTGACAATCAGCACCGGCATCGGCGGCGGCGCAATCATCGGCGGCGAGTTATTCACTGGCGCGGCGGCTTTGGCGATTGAGCCCGGACACATGCGTTTGACGCTTCCCGACGGGAGCGTGCGCCGGTTGGAAGCATTGGCCTCCGGCACGGCGCTGGGCCATCTGGCGCGGCAGAAGCTGCAAGAGTGTGATGAGCCGTCGAACTTGCGGGCGCGCAAACTTGTCGACGGGCAGGCGGTAGGCGAGGCGGCGGGGGCGGGAGACGCCTTGGCGCTGGCGGTCGTGCGTCAAGCGGGCGAATGGCTGGGCTTGGGCTTGGTCAACTTGCTGCACCTCTTTAATCCGGCGGCGATTGTGCTGGGCGGCAGCGCGGCAAAATTGGGCGACTTGCTGCTCGAACCGGCGCGCGGCGTCATGCGCGAGCAAGTCATGCACGAGGGCTTTCTGCCGCGGGACCTGCTGCGCCCCGCGCATTTCAGTGAAGATACGTGTTTGATCGGCGCGGCGCTGCACAGCAAACGTATGCTGGCGCGCGGCGAGACACCAAGTTACAGGAGCTAGGGCATGACCGAAACAGCCACCATTACGATTCATCCTGACGACATCATCGGCGCGGCGCACGACCATCTCTACGGCGCCAATCTGGAGCATATCGGGCAGGGCATTTACGGCAGCCTCTGGGCCGAGATGCTGCGCGACCGCAAATTCGCCGGCAACGACCGGATGTACACCGCGCCCAGCGAAGGCTTGCACAATGTGCATCCCAGCATCGGCATCGTCGTGCCTTGGGAAGCGCAGAATCCCGACTACGAAGCCGTCCGTTATGTGCACGACAACACGGTCTTCTACACCGGTCAGCAATCGCAGCGCATCAGCATACGCATCGCCGATGGTCAGCAGCGCGGCATCAAGCAGGGCAGCCTGTATTTGCAGGCCGAGCGCGATTACGAGCTGCGGCTGGCGCTCAAGGGCGAAGGCCAAGCGCTGGCAGTGCGGCTGGGCGAAGAGGACTGGCGCATTGACGCTGTGGACGGCGGCTGGACGACCTGGCGGCATACCTTCCGCGTCGCCGGCGAAAACCCCAAGGGCCAGCTGAGTTTGACTATCAGCGAAGGCTCGCTCTGGATCGGCTGCGCCTCGTTGATGCCGACTGACAATGTAGGGGGATTCCGCGCCGATGTGATCGACGCCTTGCGCGACTGGTCGCCGACGCAACTGCGCTGGCCCGGCGGCAACTTCGTCTCGGCTTATGACTGGCGGCTGGGCGTCGGCGACCGTGATCTGCGCCCCACTTATCTGGACCCGGCTTGGTGGCAATGGGAATCGAACGATGTCGGCACGGACGAGTTCATCGACTTGTGCCGGCTGATCGGGGCCGAGCCGGTGCTGACCGCCAATATGGGCACGGGAACAGCCGAGGAAGCGGCCGCCTGGGTCGAATACTGCAATGGCGACGCCGCCACGGAATACGGCGCGCTGCGGGCCGAGCATGGCTATGCCCAGCCGCATGATGTGCGCGTCTGGTTCGTCGGCAACGAGCAATACGGCAACTGGCAGGTGGGGCATTGCGATCCCGAGACTTACGCGCGGCGCTACCTGGAATTCGCCCGCGCCATGCGCGCCGTTGACGACCGGCTTACCCTGCTGGGCGTTGGCGTGCCAGCCAATCTCTACGCCCACTGGAACGAACAGGTGCTGGGCTTGGCGGCGGATGAGATGGACCAGTACAGCGTCCATTATTATTCGCTGCGCACGGAGAAGCTGGAGGTCACGCCGGATCGCGAACTGATGTACATGCCCAAGATTGCCGCCTGGCACGAAGTCGAGCAGATGCTGGACGCCACCCTGGCGGTTATGGATCGTTACGGCGGCGGCTCGCTGCCCGTGGCCTTCGACGAGTGGAATACTTATGTGGGCGCCAAAGCGCCGGACTATATCGAAGATTACACGCTGGCGGACGCGCTCTATACTGGCGGGCTGATGAACGCCTGCTTGCAGCGGGCCGACCGCATCAAATACAGCGCCATTTATCATCTGACGAATGTCATGGGCAGCTATGTAGCCGCGCCGCTGTATGAGTGGGAGATGGTCTTTCTGGGGCGGCGTGGCGGCTGGGTAGCGCTGTCGACCGGCGAGAATCCGCATGCGCCGGCGGTGATCAAGATGCCGGCCACGCTGGTGCTGGAGCTGATGACGCATAACCGCGGCGCCGACGCCGTACGCTGCGCCGTGGATTGCGGCAGCTTCGACAGTCCCGCGGCCGGCAATATGCCCGCATTCGACGCTGTGCCGCTGGTGAGCGCCGCCGCGACTTATGATGCCGCGCGCAAGCTGCTCTTTGTCTCAGTCGTCAATTGCGCCGTCAATGATTCGATGCGCATTGAGCTGGCCGGGCTCGATGTCGCCGGCCCGGTCGAGATGGACTTGGTAGCCGGAGAGCATCCGCTGACGACAAATGACTTCGCCGAGCCGCAGCGTGTGGCGATAGAGCGGCGTCAAGCCTCCGCCGACGACATCAATCTGCCGCCGCATAGTTTCGCCATGCTGCGCGTCCCGCTGCGCTGAGCTGTCAGGCTCAAACATCGACCTCAGTAAGCGCAAGTAAGTCATGCGAAAAATGTAGCCTTGTAGGGGCGACCAATCTGGTCGCCCGCTGCCGCTGCAACTTGTTTTCGGGCGACATGGTATGTCGCCCCTACAGATTGTTGCTCTGGTGAAATTTGCATCACTTTGTTGGTTCTACTTCTGCGCCTCTATGGTATATGGCCTGGTCTCCCGTTCCAGGCTGGGGTAACGCTTGTAGCCCTTGCTATGCGGCGATACACTTGTCGCATGAAATCCCTCTGGCGCATCTCGCGCTTCATGAAACCTTATGGCTGGTACGTCTTCTTCGGGTTTTTGACGACGGTCTTGCCGGTGGCTATGGAGTTGAGCGTGCCGCGCCTGCTGCAATTTATGATCGACGAAGGCATTCGTCCGCGCGTGATGGACATGATTCTGCTGGGCGCGTTCTGGATGTTCATCGCCGCTATGATCGGCGCGGCCAGCACCCTGGGGCAGGGCTACTGCCGCGCGGTCGTGTCGCAGGGGGTGGCTTTTGATCTGCGCCACGCCTTGTTCCGGCACATACAATCGCTGTCCTTCGCCAATCTGGATCAGATGCAGACCGGCCGCCTGATGACGCGCGTCTCCAGCGATGTCGATGTCGTGCATATGTTCGCCAGCGCGGGTTTGGCGCTGCTGCTGCGCGTGCTGTTGATGATCATCGGCAGCATGGTCTTGCTGCTGCTGACCGACTGGCAACTCTCGCTGATTATGTTTGCCGTGGCCGGCGTATCGGCCATTTTCATCCGCTTCCTGATGCTGCGAGCGACCAGTCTCTTCACGGTTGTGCAACAGAAGCTAGGCGAGCTGAATACGCTGGTGCAAGAGAATCTGGCCGGAATCCAAGTGGTGAAAGCCTTTGTGCGCGGCCGCTTCGAAATCGATCAGTTTTCGGACAGCAACGACGATTACCGCGAGCGTAACATTGAAGTCGGTGTCTTGATTGCGGTATCGATGCCGGTTCTGCAGTTGCTGACCAGCATCGGGACGGTAGCGGTGCTCTGGTTCGGCGGCATCGCGGTGATTGGCGCGCGCCTTTCCATCGGCGAGTTGATCGCTTTCAACAACTACCTGATGATCGGCATGAGCCCGCTGCTATTCCTGGGCCACCTGCTGCTGATGGCGGCGCGCGCGGAATCCTCGGCCGAGCGCGTGCTGGAAGTGCTGGAGACGGCGCCGATATTGCAGATCGCCGACGATGCGCATCAAGCCGAGCGGATTCGCGGTACTGTGGTTTTCGAGAATGTCTCCTTCCACTACAGCCGCCACGGCCAATCCAACGGCGTCAGCGGCGTCAGCGGCGACGATGTGCTGCACGGCATCAGCTTCGTGGCCGAGCCGGGCATGCAGGTTGCCTTGTTGGGCGCGACCGGTTCCGGCAAGAGCACCCTGGTCAATCTCATCCCGCGCTTCTACGACGTCAGCGGCGGCGCGGTATCGATCGATGGCGTGAACGTGCGCGATTGGGCGCCGGCGTCCTTGCGGGCGCAGATCGGCATGGTGCTGCAAGAATCGACGCTCTTCAGCGGCAGCGTGCGCGACAATATCGCCTACGGCGCGCCGGATTCCACCTTGGACGCGGTGATCAAGGCGGCGCAAGCGGCGCAAGCGCAGGACTTCATTATGGCTATGCCGCAGGGCTACGACAGCGTGGTCGAGGCGGGCGGCGCCAATCTCTCCGGCGGGCAGAAGCAGCGCATCGCCATCGCCCGCGCGCTGCTGATTCGGCCAGGCATTCTCATCTTCGATGACAGCACCAGCGCGGTCGATATGGAGACCGAATACAAGATTCAGGCGGCGCTGGCGGAGTTGGCGGCGGAGACGACTACCTTCATTATCGCGCAGCGCATCACCAGCGTCTTGGGCGCCGATCAGATTCTGGTGCTGGATCACGGGCGCATCGCCGAGCGCGGCACGCATCAGCAGCTGCTGCAACAGGGACCCATCTACCGCGAAATCTACGAATCACAGCTGGGCGAAGTTGCCCGCGCAAACGGGCGAGGAGTTCATACTTTTGCCACAGAGGACACAGAGTTTGAACGAGGACACAGAGAAAAGAATTGAGGGAAAAGCGGAATTGCTGGCTGGTGGCAAGTCCGAGGCAGGGGCGCGTAACCAAGATGACTTGACATACCGTATTATCGGCGCGGCGATGGCAGTCCACAGCGCCTTGGGTCCAGGCTTTTTCGAGAAAGTATATGAGAATGCGCTTTGTCATGAATTCGCCAAGCGCGGCATACGCTACCAGCGGCAGAAGCGCTTTCGCGTTCAATATGACGGTGTAGACATTGGCGAACTGATCGTCGATCTCCTGGTTGAGGACCTGGTCATTGTAGAACTAAAGGCAGCAAGAGAGCCACATTCTTTGACTGAAGCGCAGGTCATTGGCTATCTCAAGGCTGCCGGTCTGAAAAGAGGGTTAGTGATTAACTTCAACGTCCGTTCACTCAGGTCTGGAATAAAGAGAATCAGTGTTTAGGCTTTGCTCTGTGTCCTCGAAAAAACTCTGTCTACTCGGTGGCATAAGTGTGGCAAACCCGCCATGTTGGGATAGCCTCTCTGTGACATATAAAATGACCCCTCTGTGTACTCGAAAAAACTCTGTGTACTCTGTGGCAAAAGTGTCACAAGCAACTACAACATGGAGCGCGCAATGACCAATCAGCGCGGATCCTCTCAGCGCGGGCGCATTATGGGCGGCGGCCGTCCAACCGGCGAGAAAGCCAAGGACCGGCGCGGTACCCTGCGGCGGCTGGCGGATTATCTCAAGCCATATCACGCGCGGCTCATGCTGGTTGCTGTGTTGGTGTTGGTTGCGACGCTCTTCGGCTTGATCGGCCCGGCGCTGCTGGGGCGCGCCATCGACCAGTACGTCGTTCACCATGACTTGGAGGGCTTGCTGTCGATCTCGCTGGTGATGCTGGGCGTTTATCTGCTGCAGGGGATTTTCACGGCGGTTCACGGCATCATCATGATCCGCATCGGCCAGTACTTCGTGGCCGATATCCGCTCCGCGCTCTTCCGGCATTTTCAAGCGCTGTCGATGGATTATCACGATCGTCACCGCACCGGCGACTTGATGAGCCGCATCTCCAACGACAGCGAGACCATCAATCAAATCCTCTCCAACGGCTTGATCCAATTCACGACTAATATCTTGTCGCTGGGCGGCATCATGGTGGCGATGCTGCTGCTGAATTTGCCGCTGGCGGTGGGTACTTTGATCATTCTGCCCATCATGCTCTGGATCACCTCGCAGATCACCGAGCGGACGCGCAAGTCCTTCCGCGGCATGCAGAAGAATCTAGGCTGGATGAACGCGGTCATGGAGGAAAATATCACCGGCATCCGCGCCGTGCAGGCTTACGCCCAGGAAGACGCGGCTATCGAGCTTTTCCAGGACGCCAGTTCGGCTTATCGCAAATCGGCTATCCGCGCGGTATTCATCACGGCGGCGCTGGGACCCATGTTTACCACCATGATGATTCTGACGGTAGCGGCGACATCGCTGCTGGGCGGCTGGCTGGCGCTGCAAGATATCGTCACCGTCGGCGTGATCGCCACCTTTGTGGTCTACATCATGAATTTCTTCCGGCCCATGCGCGGCATCGCCATGGTCTACAATCAGCTGCAGTCGGCGCTGGCCGGCGCTGAACGCATCTTCGCCGTGTTGGACGCGGCGCCCACAGTCACCGACGCGCCCCACGCCCTGCCGCTGCGGGACATTCGCGGCGCCGTCGCCTTCGATGATGTCCACTTCGCCTATGAGCCGGGCAAGCCTGTGTTGGAAGCTATCAACCTGGATGTGGCGCCGGGGCAGACGGTCGCGCTGGTGGGGCCGACCGGCGCCGGCAAGACCACCATCATCAGCTTGCTCAGCCGCTTCTACGATGTCAGCGGGGGCAGCATCCGCATCGACGGGGCTGACATCCGCGGCGTGATGCAAGACTCGATTCGCGAGCAGCTGGGCATCGTCTTGCAGGACACCTTTCTCTTCAGCGGCACGGTGATGGAGAATATCCGCTATGGGCGGCTGGACGCAAGCGATGAGGAAGTGATTGAGGCGGCGAAACTGGCCAATGCCGATGACTTCATCCACCTGCTGCCGCGCGGCTACCAGACGCAAGTCTCGGAGAAGGGGCATAACTTCAGCCAGGGCCAGCGGCAGCTGCTGGCGATCGCGCGGGCTATCCTGGCCGATCCGCGCATTCTGATCCTCGATGAGGCGACCAGCAGCGTCGACACGCGCACCGAGATCCATATTCAGGAGGCGCTGCTGCGCTTGCTGGAAGGGCGGACGGCCTTCGTCATCGCCCACCGGCTCAGCACCATCCGCAATGCCGACCAGGTGCTGGTTATCAACGATCATCGCATCATCGAGCGGGGCGCGCATGACGAGCTGCTGGCGCTGGGCGGCTTCTATCATCAACTGTATATTAGCCAGTACCATCGCCTGGCGGAGTTAGAGGCGGTCTAGCGCGGGGGCGCTCATGATCGTTGACGCGCATGCCCGAGCGGCGTATCAGCAATCCTGCCTGGCGCCCCGACCGCCCGTCCCCCAAAGACAAGCTGGAAGCCATCATCTATCGCGATTCTCTCAAACTCCTGGAGCTAAACTGAAATGAGCAACGCCTCCCTGTTTCAACGGGCCAGGGCCGTCACGCCCGGCGGCATCAACTCCGGCATGCGCGGGCTGCCCGATCCCATCGTCTGGCAAGAGGCCGAGGGCGCTTATATGGTCGATGTCGAGGGCGCGCGCTACCTGGATTATCACGCCGCCTTCGGCCCCATCGTGCTTGGGCACAATCATCCGGCGGTCAACGCGGCCGTGGCGCAGGCGATGACGCAAGTCGATCTCACCGGCGCCGGCACCACCGAGCTGGAAATCCGGCTGGCGGAGAAAGTCGTCGAGCATGTGCCCTCGGCGGAAATGGCGCTGATCTTCGGCGGAGGCAGCGAGGCGACCTATATGGCGCAGCGCCTGGCGCGGGCGGTCACCGGGCGGGTGAAGCTCTTGAAGTTCCAGGGCTGCTTCCACGGCTGGCACGACTACTTGCTGATGAACGTCATCAGCGCGCCCGACAAGATCGGCCAGAAAGACCCGGGCTCGGCGGGGATGCTGCCGGAAGCCATCGAGAATACGCTGGTGCTGCCCTTCAATGACAGTGAAGCGCTTGAGCAAACCGTAGCGGCGCAGGGCCAGGAAATCGCCGCTATCATCCTGGAGCCGATACCGCACAATATCGGCTGCGTCCTGCCCAAAGACGAGTTCGTACAAACGCTGCGGCGCCTCTGCGACGACAACGGCATCGTGCTGATCTTCGACGAGGTCATCACCGGCTTCCGGCACGGGCTGGGCGGCTATCAGGAGAAGTTAGGCGTGACGCCCGATTTGACCACCATGGCCAAAGCCATCGCCAACGGCTATCCCTGTGCTGCGCTGGCCGGGCGCGAAGACTTGATGCTGCGCTTCAGCAGCGCCGGCGGCGATGTCATGGCGTCCGGCACCTACAACGGGCATCCGGTGGCGACATCGGCTGCGCTGGCCACCATCGCCGAGCTGGAAGACGGGACGGTTCACGAGCGTATCTTCCGTCTGGGAGAGAAAGCGCGGCGCGGCCTGCAGGAAATCGCCGACCGGCTGGATATCAGCATGACGGTCGCGGGCTACGGCTCGGTCTTCGTGCCTTATTTCATGACTGGCGCGATCAGCCGCTACGCCGATCTGCTGGAGAACAATACCGAGACGGATACTGCTTTCCGCAGCGAGATGACCAGGCGCGGCATCTTCATGCTGCCGGTGGCGATGAAGCGCAATCATGTCTCGGCGGCGCATACTGACGCCGATATCGAGCGGACGCTGAATGTCGCCGAAGATGTGCTGAGAGAGATGATCGCGCGGCAAGGTTCTCGCTGAGGCGCTCTTTGAGTCAACGACGTAGGCTCGGCGCTCTGCCGGCGCAGCTACCAAGCCAGCACGCGCCGCGGATTCTCAATCGTGATTATATCCAAAGTCGCGTCGTCAACGCCTTCAGCCCGCAGCATGTCGAAAAATGTCGTAAACACGTGAGCGTAGCCGACGCCGCCAAAGGCGCGCAGATCGCTGCGAAAACAGCGGTCGCTCGATAGCAGCAACTGCTCGCGCCAGCCGAGGCGCAGCAGCTCGACAAAGGCTTCCGCCCGCCGCGCATCGGGGTTCATGTGGTTGCGGCCGACCGTGTCGAATTGCACGTAGGCGCCGGCTTCCAGGATGGCCAGATGGTAGGCTTGCTCGAGGTAAGTATCGCAGTGGCCGATGATGACCCGGCTCATATCCACGCCCTCGTCTTGCAGGATATCGAGCTGCGCCAGCCCCACCGGATACATGGACGCGTGCGTTGTGAGCGGCGCGCCGGTGGCTTTCTGCGCTCGGGCGGCCGCGCGGAGCACCCGCTCTTCTTGCGCGGTCGCGTAATCCAAATTGACGCCGATCTCCCCGATGATGCCGGCGCGGATACCCGTGCCTCTGACGCCCTCGCTGAGTTCCGCGATGATGATATCCGCTAGCTGATTGGTCGGCAGTTGGTCAATCTCGGGCGGATAGTAGGGCTGACGATACCAGCCGCAGCCCATGATGATATGCAGCCCGGTCTTTTCAGCGACTCCGCGCAAAGCCGCCGGATCACGCCCCATGTCCGGCGTCGTCACTTCGACCAGCGCCGCCCCGCCCGCTTGACGCAGCAGTTTGAGCTCGGCGACGGCCAGCGCTTCATCGTTCAACAGCTCATTCAGCCGCCCGGTCACGCGATAGATGTCGCAGATGACGTGCTCGTGCATGAGCGTCCGGCCGAGCGCGGCGGGCTCAATCTCGCCCAACACGGTGTGGATTTTCTCGGCAGCGGACATGCTTGCCTTAGTCGTCCGCCAGGCTGAAAGTGATGATTTCCGCGCCTTGCATCAGCACACGCCGGCAGCAGACCGCCAACTCGTCCAGGCCCTCATCGATTTGGGCGAAGACGTTGACCGGCTGCTTCATATCGACAGTCAGGCCGCGCGAGATGAAAATGCCGTAGGCGATGTAGATCTCGTCCGGGACCAGGACTGGCTCGTCCGCTACCAGGAAGGACAGCGCGCCGGGCGGAATGCCGGCCACATATTGGTTCTCCCGCTCGACCGTCAGGTCAGGCGGCAGGCAGACCAGCGCCTGCCCGGATACGATGCTGTGATAAAACTGATATTCAAAAGGCAGCCGCGCCTTGATGGCATCGCAAGTCTTGGGCGCAGCGTCTTCGAGCAGGCGCGCGTGGAAGGCGCCGCCGCCGGAAAACTCAATCTTGATGCTGGACATATCCGATGGACTCCTTCAACTGCTTATCGCGCCGAGCCGTGAAACCAGGCCGGCAGTCGTTTAGAATATGCGGTGCTTCATCCAGGTGGCGCTGTTGAAGAAGCTGGCGACCGCGCTGCCCGGCGGCACGAGTTCATCACAAGCCGCCGCCAGCTCCTCGCTGAGCCTCATCTCCAGCACCGGCAGGGTATGCTCAAGTTGCTCCAGCGTGCGCGGGCCCACCAGCGGCGCGGTGATGCCCGGCTGGTCTTTCACCCAGAGCGTGGCCAGCTGCGCCGCGGACAAGCCATGATCGGCCGCCAGCCCCAGGACTTTATTGCCGACTTCGATGCCCATCGGCGTGATGCGCTCGGAGTAGATGCCGCCACGCAGCGCGCCGCGCGAATCAGCCGGCAAGTCGTCGGCGCTGGAATACCGCCCGGCCAGCACACCCTGCGCCAAGGGCGACCAGGTGATCAGCCCCAACCCGTGCGCCTGGCACATCGGCGCCAGTTCGTTTTCGATGCGACGGTCCAGCAAGTTATAGGGCGGCTGCTCGCTGACGAAGCGGACGTAGCCCTTCAGCTCGCTAACCATGATGCCTTCCATGACCTTCCAGGCTGGGTGGGTCGAGCTGCCGATATAACGCACCTTGCCCTGCTGCACCAGGTCGGTCAAGGCGCGTAGCGTCTCGTCAACCGGGATCGTCGGCGAGGGGCGGTGAATCTGATACAGGTCGATGTGATCCGTCCCCAGCCGCCGCAGCGAGTCCTCGCAGGCGCGGATGATGTGCAGACGCGACAAGCCTTCGTCATTGGGTCCCGGGCCGACTTTGTAAAAGACCTTGGTCGCCAGAATGACCTCATGACGGCGCTTGCTGCCCGCCAAGATGCGCCCAATCATGCGCTCGCTTTCGCCGGCTGAATAAGAATTGCCGGTATCAATCAAGTTGATGCCGGCATCCAGCGCGCGCTGAATGATGCGGCCCGCTTCGTCCTCAGGCGTGGGGTCGGCGAAATTGCCTGTGCCTAATCCCAGCGGGGCGATCTTGACGCCGCTGCGGCCCAGTTCACGGTATTCCATGGTCGATTCTCCTTGGTGGGCGCAAAACACGCTCCCCCTCCTTGATGCTTCGAGGAGGGGGTTGGGTCGCCTAGACACAGACCTTCGGGGGTGGGGTAGACCCCGCGCCGAGCGCTACAGCTGGTGGAAGCCGTAGCCGTCTTCCAGCCTGTTGGCGGTGCTCATGAGCTTGCCGTCGAGATAGATGTCCGGGTTCGCCATCATGATATCGGCGTGGTAGGGACTGTATCCCACCGTGCCGCCAAACTTGGGATCCTGATAGCCGAAGCCGAAGTCGACCGACGCCAGCACCCGCTCATCTTCCATCAAATGGCCGGAGATGGTCGCTTTAGGGTTCAGGCCGATGCTGAAATGGCAGATCTTGTAGATGACATCGTCGTTGCGCGTCTCCAGCCACGTGCGCATGGCGTCGCCTTCGCCACCGCCAACGACCTCGGTAATCACGCCGTCGACGACGATGAGCGAATAATGGTTGTGCACCAGGCCGCTGACATTGTCGCTGGCATCGACCACGATGGTGCCGTTGATGCTCTCTTCGAGCGGCGCGATAGACACCTGCGCGCCCGGGTAGAAGTCGACCTCGCCGTCGTAGGTGAGCGCGCCGTCGCTGACCAAGCTGGGGCGGCCGCCCATCTTGAAGCTGATGTCCGTGCCATAGGGCGACGTCACGCGGCATTCATCGGTCTCCTGCCACAGGCGGGCGATGATATCGGCGTTCTCAAACATCTTGTCCAGGTCAACATTGACCAGCGCGTCAATGCAATAGTCTTCGATGCCTTCTACCACGCCGGAAAGATGGCGCGTCCCGTTTCTGCGCGCTTCCTGCATGGCCGGCGCGCGTACAATGCCGCCGCAGAGCGAGAGCACGTACTTGCTGTTCAAGATGGCGTTGGAGACCACCGGGCCCGGGTCGCTGACTGTGCCTTCTACGTACCAGTCCTTAATGATCAAGGTGGTGTTGGCGCCGGAGCGCAGGCCGGCCGATAGCAGCGCCTCGGCCAGGTTGAGATCGTTCTTGGGGTCGGCGATAATCAGGAAGGGCTCGCCCACCCCCGGATTGACCAGGCGGTTGACGGAAATATCGGCAAATTGGTCCCAGAATAAATGTGAACGCATGTGTTTCCTCCTCTAGTAGACAGATTGCTTCTAAAACTTCTTTCCAGCTGATTCCACTTAACAAAATGCTATGTCTTAGTTTTTCCTTTCTACCTGATCAGCGCCGCCCGACATTGCTGGGGTCGAGCCAGTCTCGCACCAACTCGCCCAGCAAATTGAAGCCAACCACGAACATAAATAACGCCAGACCGGGGAAGGTCGACGCCCACCACTGGTCCAGCAGATAATCGCGCCCCTCGGCCACCATGCGCCCCCACTCGGGCGTGGGCGGTTCAATGCCCAAGCCGAGGAAGCTCAAGCCGGCGGTCGCCAGGGCGACGAAGCCCACGTCAATCGTGATGTTCACGATGATGGGGTCAAAGCCGTTGCGGATGATATGCCGCGTTACGATGCGGAAATGGCTCGCGCCTAGCGCCTGCGCCGCCAGAACGTACTCTTCGTTCTTGACGCTCAAGACCTGCGCGCGCACCAGTCGCGCATACGAGGGCCACCAGGAAAAGCCGACGGCGATCATCGTTTGGAACAAGCCGCGCCCCAGGGCCGCGTTAAGCGCGATGGCCAGCACGAGTGACGGAAAGGCCATCCAGACATCGGTCATGCGCATCAGAATGCTGTCGACGCGGCCGCCCATATAAGCCGCCGTCGAGCCCACCAGAAAACCCAAGCCAGTGGCGATGCTTAAGACGACAAAAACCACCCAGATGGTTGTGCGCGCGGCATAGACCACGCGTGAGAAAATGTCCACGCCCATGTGATCGGTGCCGAAGGGGTGCTCGGCGGATGGCGTGAGGAATTTGTTTCTCAGATTGAGCAGGGTGGCGCTCTGCTCGGTGAAGAGCTCTGGCGCCAGCACCATGACGATCAGCAGCGCCAGAATCAGCAAGCCGATTATCGACAGCGGATTATGCCGAACTGCAAAAGCAAATCGACTGCTCTTGAAGCCGTGCCAAGCCCCGATATCTTTCTGCAAATCGAGGGCTGCCAAATCAGCTGCCGCTTCCGTTTCACCGCTCATCGCGCCAAAAGTTTCCTTCTAGCTGTAATGGATGCGAGGATCGAGCAAGGGATAGGTCAAGTCGATGACGAGATTGACCAGCATAAAGGTCAAACTCGCTGTGAGCGTCACGCCCATGATCACCGTAATATCGTTGCGGAAAATGCCAATCCAGGCGTAGGTGCCCAGCCCGCCCCAGGAGAAGATGATCTCAATCAGCAGCGCCCCATTCAGCATAAAACCCACGTAGAGGCCCAAAACCGTGACGACCGGCAGCAGCGCATTCCGCAGCACATGCGACCACAGCACCTTGCGTGAGGAAAGCCCTTTGGCGTGCGCCGTTCGCACATAGTCGCGGTGAATCACACTCGACATGGCCGAATTGGTCGTGCGCGCCATGGCGCCGATCTGCCCCAGGCTCAGCGTGAAAGCCGGCAATATCAGATGGTGCAGCGCGTCTTTGAAGGTGTCCCATTGCCCGGCCAGGACCGAGTCAATCAGGTACATGCTGGTCACTCGGGGCGGCGGCGGCACGGTCAAAGTGAGTCGGCCAGCCAGGGGCAAAATATCAAGCCGCCCGGCAAAGACCAACTGGAAAACCAGCCCGGCCCAGAATACTGGTATGCCCACGCCTATCAGCGAGCCGGTGATGATGGATGACTTCAGCCAGCGCGACTTGGTCGAGCCGGCCAGGATGCCCAAGGGTACGCCCAGAGTGAGGGTGAAGCAGAAAGCCGCAATCGTCAGTTCGAGCGTCGCCGGCAGAAAATCGCCCAGCTCCTTCAAGACCGGCTGGCGCGATGTGATCGACAAACCCAGATCGCCCGAGAGCAACCGCTGCATATATTTGAGGTACTGAATATGCAAGGGCTGATCGAGACCGAGCATGATGCGCGTTTTTGCGATCTGTTCTTTGGTGGCGAATTGCCCCGCCCTTGAGATAGCCGGATCACCGGGCAGCATGTTGGATATGAAGAAGGTAACAAAGGTCACCGCGATCAGGACCCAGAGAGCCTGATACAGCCGACGCAGTACATAATCACCCAAGGTTGGTCACCTCACTGGTGGGGCGAGCTGATTCCATGTCTCGGCTCGCCCCCTTCGCCAACGATATTGAGCCTACATATCGTCAAAGTAGATCTGGTACACGTTCTGCGTAAAGCTATGCGGCGGTGACCACTGATAGCCCTTGACGTTGGACTGCGATGCCGAGAGCGCCATGCCAACAGAGACGTTGACGTAAGGCATTTCCGCATCCCAGATGGCCTGCGCCTGCTTGTAAAGCTCGCAGCGCGCGTCCGGATCCAACTCGGTCTTGCCCGCCGCTACCAGGGCGTCGTTTTCGGCATTGCTGAACCAGGAGAAGTTGACGCCGCCGCCGCCCGCCTGGTCAGACGCGCCCAGCCGACCAAAGAACTGATCGGGATCGGGCAGCGAGGGGAACATCCACACGGTGCCCACATCGGGCGCGGTCTCTTGCGCCGAGTAAGCCTGTACCTTGGCGGGCCACTCAATCGCCATCGGGCGGATGGTGATGCCCAATTGCGCCGCGCCGGCCTGCATGATTTGCATCGCGGCCGTTTCCTCAGGCGACGTTCCTTGATACGCCATCGACAGCTCGAAGCCGCCATCAGCGTAACCGGCCTCCGCCATCAGCGCTTGGGCTTGCTCGACATCCATCGCCGACTCCGGCAAGGACGGGTCAAAGCAGACAATGCCCGGCGGCAGCACACCCTTGGCGATGGCCGCATAGCCGTTGCGCGCCAGCTCTACGTGGCCTTCGTAGTCGTAAACCAGCGACAGCGCCTTGCGCACACGCGCATCCGAGAGGATCGGATGACGGGTATTCATGGCGAAGTAGAGCTGGTTGAGCGTCGGATCGGTGTTGATGTTGTATTCACCGCTTTCGCTGAGCGCGTCCAGCGTCTCAGGACTGCCAACCTGGATCCAGTGCGCGTCGCCGTTTTCCAGCGCCAGACGGCGCGTGCTTTCTTCCTTGATCACAACGAAGATGGCTCGGTCGACGTGGTTGCCTTCCCAGCCCTTGAAGTAGTTGTCAAAGCGCTCGATTGTGAATTCCTGCTCGGGCGTAAACGAGGTCAAGACGTAGGGTCCGCTGCCGGCATCGTTGTTTTGCAGCCAGGTTTGGCCCCAGTCGTCATCAACCGTATTGGCTTGCACCAATTCCGAATTCAGGATGTAGAGGCGCGAGATCGCGCCCAGGAAACCGGGGAAGGACGCCGAGAGATTAATCTTCACTGTGTAATCGTCGATGACTTCCGCGCCGGTGATAATGCCCAGGCTGCGGGCCACGCCGATATTCACCGCTATCAGGCGATCGACCGTGTAGGCGACATCATCCGCCTGGACCTCTGTGCCGTCGTGGAACATCACACCGGGTTTCAGCGTGAAAGTGTAGCTCAGGCCGTCCTCGGCTTGTTCATAACTTTCAGCCAGCTCCAGCTCCCACTCGGTGACGCCGGGCAGGTATTGCAGCAAGGCGTTGTAAAGATTAATCGACGGCGTATCCACGCGACTGTCGGAGGCGGCCAGCGGGTCAAATGTCGGAGGCGAACCGGCCAGCGCAATCACCAGCGTGCTCATGTCTTGCGCCACCACTGCGAAGCCGCCGCCCACAAGCGAGGCGATGAAGAGCAGGGCAATGCTCAGTGACATCAAACGTTTCTTTCTATGGGTAAACATCACAATTCAATCCTTTCCTTTCAGTAAGTGTTTGCGAATTCGACGGGAGCCGCCAGCGGCCAAGCTCCGCTTTACAAGCCTCCTTTCACAAAACAATGCCAGCAATCATTAGCTGCCCTATTGGAACAACTAGAGACACCAATCAACCATGATAGTCGCCACTACCTCGACCATGTTGATAAAGTCATCAACGCTGACCCATTCGTCCCTGCCGCCGCTCTGTGTGTTGTCGCCCGACAAGGGGCCGAAGCCCAGGGCGGGTATGCCCTTGAAGTGATTAGGCGCGCGAATCTCGCTGCCCGCGTGCAGAGACTGGACGCGGGGCGCTGCGCCTTTCACCCCCTCTATCGCGCCGGCCACGGTCCGGAAGATGTCGCTGTCTTCCGGCACTTCTACACCGCTAGTGCCTTGCAGCCACTCCACTTGCGCCGGCTGCGTCCGCAGCCAGGCATCGCCGTCCGACGCTTGCCGCACAGCCGCTTCGATTTCGCGCTGAACATCGGTAATGTCCTCGTCCGGCGGAAAGGTGACCGAGCCGGTCATAATGGCATTCTCCGCCACACGCCCCGGGCGCGCCTCATCGCCGGCCGCGATATGCGAAATGTGCAAGTTTGTCGAGCGGCCGATTTCGGCGTAGGCCGGGTGCTGAACGCGTTGCGCCCGCTCCCCGGCCAGCTCTGCCAGCGCCTGATATACCAGCCAGGCTTTGTCGATCGGATTGACCGCCAGGTGGTAGAAGGGACTATGGGTCGGCTCCGATGTATCGGGCGGCTGACCGCTGACTCTAATGCGAAAGTACATCAAGCCCGATGCCCGCGCTTTGATGTCGCCAAGCCCGGCGCCCGATTCAGCCGGGTGCAGGTAAATCGCCGCATCGGCCTGGTAGCCCCGCTCCAGCACGGCATAGATGCCTTGCGCCCGCCGCTTGCTGACGGCGCTGGCGCAGACGACATTCCCGGACAGTTGCAGCCTGGCGGCCCCTACCGCGTCCAGCGCGCAAATCATGGCGACCACGCCGCTGAGATCGTCGGCAATGCCCCAGCCGTACATGCGGCCGTCTTCGATCTCGCCGGCGAAGGGATCGTGCCGCCATTGCTCCGTATCGGCCACCGGCTCGCTATCGGGATGGGCGAATGCCAACAGACTGCGCCCGCCGCCCGTTCCAGGCAAGACCGCGACCACGCTGACGCGCTCCGGCTCCGGCACAGCGCTGGGCGCGGCAAAATCAGCCGGCAGGACAAAACGATTGGGCCTGCTGGATATGCTCTCGACTTGACAGCCCAGGCCCTCAAAGCGCTGCGCGATGGCTCGCTGCAGGGCCTGCTCGCCATCAGCCGACGCGGCCAGCAACTCTCGCAGCACAGCGAGGTACTCTTGACGCTTGCCTGCGATGAGCGACTTCAACTTGGGAGTATGGGGGCTGGCATCTGATGTCATGGAAAGTTTCCGTACTCCGAAACTCGATGGCGAGCCAAACGCGTTGCTGAGCGTATGAAGATGCGAGGCGGATCCACTACTAGCTGAGAGTATATCGCTTGGCATTTGGCATGTCAAAATCTGCGCCGCGGTAGTGTATCGGATTCGGGTGAAACGCAATTTCACCACAAAGACACAAAGGCACAAAGCTCACAAAGGATATGACTAATGCCCTGCTTCGCCGGCCTCGCCTAGTCGATAGCGACTTCCTCGATCAGGTCGCCAACGATAGCCAGAATCGTGTCTTCGAGGGGCACGGGCCAGGACGCGCCGGCATGAACCACGACACCCGCCCGCGGCGCGCGAATCTCCTCCAGGCTTTCGCCGGAGAAGGGGTGGCGCACAATGCCGAGCACATCTCCGGCTGCGACCTGCTGGCCGCGCAGGCGCTTATCCATGAAAACAAAGCCGCGCTCGCCGGTCGGCGTAATTACCGAGTGCTCCTTTATGACGGCGACGGCGTCCACATCGGACTCAAGCGCGCCGTCCAGCATGCCCAGGTGACGCATGGCGTTCAAGATGGCATTGCGCATGCGTCCCAGGTCTTGGTCGCGGTAATCGCGCAAGCCGGGTCCGCCGCCGATGAAGGCCACCGCGACCGCCTTGCCATCGCGCGCCGCTTCCTGCGCCATCGAGTGATTCTCATCCTCGCCCAGCACCACCTGCGGCAATCCCAGCGCAACCGCCAGGGCTTTCGACGCCGCGACATCGCCCTCGTTATTGACGCCGGCGAAATGGTGGTAGCTCCACTGCGAGCCGGTGCGGATGTCCAGCAGGGCATCGGCTTTGGCGATAGTCGCCTGATAATAGGCGTGGATCAGCTGCTCGCTGATGCTGCCGCCGGCGTCGCCGCGCCCGACTTGGTTGAGGTGCTTGTCATCCCAGGCGCTCTTGATCCGCGCGAACTCAAAGCCGGACGTGTTCATCAAAGGCGCCACGATCAGCGTGCCGCGGATCTGCGCCGGGTCCAGCTCCTTGACCACCTGCGGCAGGATCAGCGACGGCTCAATTTCGAGGCCGCTGGCGCCCGCCTGCACGACCAGCGTCGGTCCCTCAGCGGCGCCGCTGACGATATGCAGCGGGATATGCGCGGGGAAGCGCCCGTGCGTCTCGCCGGCTTTGAAGAATCCGTAGGCCTTTTGGCCGGCTGCGGCTTCAATGTTTCCTATTTTCATTATGGTATTTGCTCCTTGGCGGGCGACCCGGTGGGTAGCCCCTACGTTTTTGACTGTTTTGCGGGCGACTCACAGAGTCGCCCCTACACGTTCTGATTTTGTCATCCGCACGTATTAGTCGAACGAAACCGACATATCCATCGTACGGCGGTCTTCCACGCGGTCGATGCTGCCGAGGATGCCGATGGACGTGGCGCCGACGGTGGGCCATTCCTGCCCGCTGGGGATGACGATGCCGTCTTTCGGCGTGGGCATTTCCGCCAGCAGTTCGCCGGTATAGGGATCGACCAGGCGGCCATAGACATCGCCCGTTTTCAGCTCGTCCTTGAATTTGGCATCGCGGATGAACAAGCCATCGACGGCCGGCTTCCAGATGACGACGCCGGCCTCATACACGGTGCAGAGCGGCCCGTCCGATTCCAGTTCGCCATCGATCATGCCCATGGCTTTCAGGATGTTCCAGATGCCTCGCTCGGCATCACGCACGTTGTCTTCGCCATTCTTGTGCCAGCCGGTGCCGCCGCCGAACTCGAGCGTGATTTGCAAGGTGTCGGCCTCTTCAATCGCGACTTTTGAGGCGCCGCTGCCGAAGGTGCCCGGCGGGAAAAAAGCGGCTTGATCGAGCCCGAAGGCCACCACCAATTTGCGCCTCCGCTGCTCCATGAGCGTGAGATTGTTCGAATCATATTCTGCGGTGAATAAGACGTAGCGTTCGTAGGCGGTGCGGGCGCCGGCGTGAAAGTCGATCAGCACATCTGCCTGGGCGATGCACTCATTGAAGTAGATATAGGCGATTTGGTCTGAGACGCTGCCTTTGGCATTGCCTGGGAAGAGGCGGCTGATGTCCTTGTCATCGACGCTGGAGCCGCGCTCGCCCAACTCAAAGCCGGCGCGGTTGACCACCGGCACGGCGATAACATTACCGCGGATGGCGCTGGGGTCGGCTTTGGCGACGAAATCCAGGATGGCGATCGAGCCGATGACTTCCCCGCCGTGGATCGCGCCTTGCAGCATCAGCGTCGGACCCGGCTGGGCGCCGGCGATGAGGTGGACGGGTATGTCCAGCCGCAGGCCGGAACGCGATTGCGCCGTTTCCAGATAGCCGAATATTTTTTCGCCCGGTTTTGCCGATAAGTTGCCTACTTGTAACATAGAGTTTCTCCTTTTTTGTGCGGGCGAGAGAAGGCTCGCCCCTACAGTTTTGGTTAATTTGCGGGCGACCAGGTTGGTCGTCCATACAGGTCGATGGGTTTCGTCCCAAGATGCTGCTTGAACCAGCCGAGGATGCGGTGGATGCGTTCGATGCGGTTGCCGGGCCGGCCGCCGCGCGACAGCCCGTGATTCTCGCCCTCGAAGATGACCAGCTCAACCGGCTTGCCGCGCCAGCGCAGGGCAGCGAACATCTGCTCAGCCTGCTCAAGGGCGCAGCGATGGTCTTCGTCGCTGTGAATGATCAGCAGGGGCGTGTTGACCTTGTCGATGTAAGCCACGGGCGATTGCGCCCAACTGCTGTTTAAGTCGCGCCAGGGGTCGGTGCGGGTTTCGCCGCCGGTGCATTCCGGCCCGATATCGGATGTGCCGAAGAAGCTGATCTGATTGGTGATGGAGCGCTGCGTGACAGCCGCGGCGAAGCGGTCGGTATGGCCCACCACCCAGTTGGTCATGAAGCCGCCGCAGCTGCCGCCGGTGACGCCCATGCGCGAACTGTCGATGTGGGGGCGCGCTGTCAGCTCATCCACGCCCAGCATGATCTCGTCGAACTCCGCCCCGCCTTGGTCTCCCTCGCTGGCTTTGGTCCAGGCTTGGCCGTAACCCGCTGTCGTGCCGCGCTGATTAAAGTAGGCCACCGAATAGCCGGCGTTGGCGTAAATCTGAAATTCGTGATTGAAGTCCCAGCCGAACATGGAGCAGTGCACGTATTGTATATGCGGGTAGGCTTTGCCCTCCTCGAAGTCCAGCGGCTTGATCAGCCAGCCGTGGACCTTGGCGCCGTCGACGCCGTCGTACCAATAACCTTCCGGCGCCGACAGCCGGTGATCGCGCAGCCAGGGGTTGAGATTGGTCAGCTTGCGTGTCTCGCCCTTGTCCCAGAGGTAGAGCTCGCCAGGATTACTGGGGTCGGCTTGGCCGAAGGCGGCGATGCCATCCAGCGCCGGGCTGTACTCAAAGGTGATGCTCTCGCCGCTGACCAGCTTTTGGTATTCGCCGTCGGTGTCGATGCGGTAGAGATTGGTCGCGCCCTGCTCGGTGAGCAAGAAGTAGAGCCACTCATCGCCCGCCGCCCATTTCATCGTCACGTTGGACAGACCCACGCGCTGATCGGAAACGGCGTAGTTGCCAACTTCTTCGTCGATATCCGCGCCCAGCTTCCAGGCTTTGCGCGCCGCCACGTCGGCCAGATGCGGCTGCCAGAAATTGCGGCGGTTGACCGGCGGCGGCAGGTTATGCCCGGCGAAGGCGATGTACTTGTCGTCGGCGCCCCAAACTGGACTGAAAGCCGTGCCCTGCCAGTCAGGAATCAGCAGCTCCGGCCGGCCGTCGGGATAAGCGCAGGTCAGGATTTGGCCGTAACCGAGCGAAGTATTCTGCTCGCGCGCCATGCCGACGAATGCCAGACGCGCGCCGTGATTGCTCCACTGCGGCTCGGAGTAATCGCATTCGCTGTGGGTGACCTGGACGAAGTCGCCGGTTTCGATCTCCAGCACCCAGATCTGCTTGAACTTGTCATGCACCCAGCCCACGCCGTCTTGTTTGTAGCGCAGGCGACGGACGACTTTAATAGTCGGCGCCGGAATGCCGGGAACGGGACCGCGGTCATCGGCGGCGCGCATAGGCGTCCAGCGCAGGCCCGCTAGTTTCGAGCCGTCGGCCGACCAGTCGAGCCCGCTCATAGGCATGCCGTCGGTATCAAAAAAGGCTTCGATGTCATCGTCGACATCCAGGATGCGTACCGAATCGCCGTCGGCGTCGCTGTAGGCATAAGCCAGACGGCTGCTGTCGCGATTCCAGGAGATGGACGAGACGCTGCAGTCGCCGTCAGTCAGGCGGCTGGCGCTGTCGCTGCGCAAGTCGTGCAAATAGAGATGCGTAATGTAGCCGTTGGTTGGGCTGTCGGGGCGACGGACGGTGTAGGCGATCTGCGAGGCGTCGGGGGCGATGGCGATTTCGGCCAGCCAACTGAACTTCATCAAATCTTCCGGGATCAGCCCACGCCGACGCTTCACCGCTACTGTATTGCTGTCATCCATACATACTTCCTTTAATAACCAAGTCTATACAGTGAATATAGTATTCCCGAACGTTCGCTTCAGGCTGATTTACAAGCTGCACTTGACACCGATTTCAGCCGCCAGATCGCGCAGTTGCGCCACCGTCTCGCGCGAGACCGGGATGCCTTCCCCGCGCCGTTCCGCCATGCGCCCGAATTCGACTTCGCCGGGCAGCATCACCGGGCGCGCGCTATCGATCGGCGGCGCGTCCTTGACCTGGCTCAGCAATTCTTCCAGGCGCCGGTCGAAGTCATCTTGCGACATCATGGCTGTCGGATTGATGGCGACCATCATGTGGCCGACATCGAAATTCTGGTCGTCCTGGAAGACATCCATCCCGAAGAGCGCGCCGGTCATCACGCCGGCCACGACATCGGTAAACAGGCTGAGCCCATAACCCTTGTACTCGCCGATGGGCAGCAGCGGACCGGTCATGGCCGCGGACGGATCAGTCGTGACCTGGCCCTCGGGGGTCAGCGCCCAGTTATCGGGCATGGCGCGCTTTTCGCGTTCGTACCAGCGCATCATGCCCTTGCCGGACATAGTCAGGGCCATATCGAGCACGATGGCGTTTTCGGCGCTGCGTGGTATCGCCATGCCCCAGGGATTGGTGCCCAGCACAACTTTGGCCGAGCCCCAGGGCGCCATCTCGGCGGCGGCGTTGGTCATCGACCAGCCGATCAAGCCGGCCTTGGCCGCGGTCAGGGCATGATAACCGGCGATGCCAAAATGGTTGCTGTGGCGCACGCCGACCATGGCGATGCCGCTGGTTTTGGCTTTGTCTACAGCCCGCCGCATGGCTCGCTGCGCCGCCACATAACCGAAGCCCTTGGCCGCGTCCAGCAGCGCGTATGAGGGACCGTCCTTTAGCCAGGTCATGGGCGCGTCCGGCACGATGCCGCCATTTTTGACGCGCCGCTTATAACGGAAGAGCTTCTCCAGGCCTTGACCCTGCCCGGGATGCCACCACTGCGAGGCCGTCATCAAGCCGTCGCTGATGATTTCGGCTTCTTCCGCAGTCGCGCCCAGGCCACGCATAAATGCTCCCGCGAAGTCGCTCAGCGTCTCCAGCGAATAGTGATTGACCAGCGAGCTGTCTTGTACTTCGTATGCCATCGGCAGACCTTACACAAAGGGATTATCCAGCGGGTTCAGCACCGCTCCGTTGACGACGAACTCGGCCGGCGTCGCTGCCAGTTGGGCGATCATCTTCGCCACCACCTGCGGGTCCATGGACTCGCTGCGGGGCAGGACGCCGATGGGCGCGCCGCGCCAGCCCGTGTCCATGCCGCCCGGATACAGGATAGTCGCGCGGATATTATGCTGCTGGCCCGCTTGCGCGATGGCGTGATTGAGGCCGGTCAAGCCGAATTTGCTCGCACCGTAAGCCGGGCTGCCGCCGCCGCGCAATCCCGCTGTGCCGGAGATGTTGATGATATAAGCCGAATCGGCGGCGCAAAGGCTGCTCCACAAGGCGCGCGTCAAATAGAACACGCCGGACAAGTTGACGCCGATGACCGCGTCCCAATCGCTGATGTCGGTTTCTTCAAAGGTGCGCGGCGCGGGGATGCCGGCGTTGTTGATCAGGATGTCCACCTTGCCGAAGGCCGCCTCTATCGCTGAGGCGGTGTCGCGCACTTGCGCCGAGTCGGCGACATCGCAGGGGTAAGTCTCAGCAGTCCCGCCCGCAGCACGGATGGCTTCGGCGGCTTCGTTCAGCGGGTTGGGGCGACGGGCGATCAAGACGACCTGCGCGCCCTCGGCGGCCAGCTCTCCGGCCACCGCGCGTCCCAAGCCCTGGCTCGCGCCGCTGATGACCGCTACCTTGTCCTTCAAGCCGGAATTCATAAATGATTGCCTATTACGCGGGCGACCTGGTAAGTCGCCCCTACATAACCGTTTCGTTTCATTACTTGCCGTCGGCCACGATGCCTTGCATGGCGGCTTTCATGCGCTCCAGTCCCTCGATGAGTTTGTCTTCCGGCTGCAAGAAGGTCATGCGCAGATAATCTTTGCGGTCTTTGGAAAAGGCCGAGCCGGGATAAGCCAGGACGTGCTGCTCGGTCAACATGCGCTGCGCCACTTCGGCGCTGTCCATGCCGGTGAAGGCGATATCGGCGAAGACGAACTGCCCGCCCTGGGGCAGGCCGTATTTCATGCCCATCTCGTCGAGCGCGTCCAGCACCAAACGCCGCCGCCGCTGGTAGGCCGCCGCCATCATCTCGACCGGCTCTTGCGGGCCCGTTAGCGCCGCGATGCCGGCGTATTGCGAGATGACCGATGTGCCGCCGGTTGTGGCCGCCTTGAGCTCTGCCACGCGCGCCATCAAGTCAGCCGGCCCGGTGATCCAACCCAGCCGCCAGCCGGTCATGGAATAGGACTTCGACAGCGCGTTCAGCGTGAGCGTGCGCTCTTTGCCGCCGGGCAACGATGCCGGGCTGGTATGCACAAAGTCGTCATAAACAAAGAGGTCGTATATTTCGTCCGAGAGGATCATCAAGTCATGCTCGATGGCGATATCCAGCATCTCGCGCATATCGCCCGGCGAGATGACGCTGGCGCAGGGATTGTTGGGCGAGACTAGCAGCAAGGCGCGCGTGCGTTCGCTGACGGCGGCGCGCACCAGCGCTGGATCGGCGCGGAAGTCTTCTTGCGGCCAGGTCTGCACCTCGACCTTGGCGGCCCCGGCGAAATCCAGCGAGTCGGCGTAGGTATTGTAATTGGGCTCGGGCACGATCATCTCATCGCCCTGCCCCACTGTCGCCAGCACCATCAGAAAGAGCGCCTCTTGCCCGCCGTTGGTGACGACCACCTCGGTCGCCGGGTCGACATCGATATTGTTGACGCGCTTGACCCGCTCGGCGATAGCTTCGCGCAGCGCGGGCAGGCCGGCCGGCGGACTGTAATCGGCGTGATGGTGGATCATGGCCTCCTTGGCGGCGGCCACGATATGCGGCGGTGTATCAAAGTCGGGGTCGCCGCGCCCCATGACGATGACATCGTCGTAACCGCGGGCTTCGCTGATCAACTTGTACAGCAGGTTGGTGCCTTGATCGTCTTGCTTCTTGCTCTTCTTGCTCATTCGGTATCCTTCTCCGCCGCTCAGCTGAGCGCGGTTGCTGTCGACTTGCAGATGGTCAAGCGCAGGGTATCGGGCGCGCCAAAATGGCTCCCATCAGCGCCGGCTGCGCGCAGTTTTTCCAGCGCGGCTTCACCTGTGGCGCCCGCGCGCACTGCTACGATGTTGACGGCGCCACCGGCGACCACTTCGAGATCAGCGGCGGCCGCGGCTTGCAGCAGTCCCTCGCGCTGATTGCTCAACTGGTTCAGGCGCGCGGCGTGGTTCTCATGGTAGATCTTGCTGGCTTCCAGGGCGGCGTATTGCGTGGCGGTGGCGGTGCAGATAGCCATGATCTGCTTCTGCGATTGCATCGACGGCAGCCAGCCCTCCGGCGCGGCGATGGCGCCCAGGAACCAACTCGATAGCCCCATGCCCGGCCAGCAGTCGCTGATGGCGGCGACCCGCGTCGGCGTCGACTCCAGAGCGGCCAGCGAGCTGTACTCGCCGGGGATCCAGGGCGCCAGCCCCTGATCCCAAATGACGGCGGCCTCATTCTTATTGACGATCTGGCTGATGGCGGCGACTTCATCGGCGGAGTACACCGCGCCGCTCAGCCGCGAGGGCGACTCCAGATAGAGCAGGCGGCAGCCTTCAGCGACGGCCGCGGCTATGCCGTCGATCGTGGGCAGGTAGCCGCGCGCGCTATCGACCGGCAAGCTGACAATCTGGCGCTGGCGCACAGCGAGCGCCTTCTGCACGCCGGGATGGGCGACCGCGGGAACGCCAATCCCCTCGTGCATTTCGCCGATCTTCTGGATGGTCAGGAAACGCGCCTCTTGCACGCCGGCGGTGATGATGATGTTGCCGGACGCGTAGGCGCTGCCGCAGGAGTTGTTAAGAAAGTCGGCCAGCGCTTCCCGCAGCGGGCCGATGCCGGGCACGTCCACGTAATGGGTCTGGCCCGCTTCCATCGCTTCCGAGGCGCCGGCGATGACGCGCTCGTCCAGCGGGCTGAAAATTTCGTCCGCGCCGAAGTCCGCGCTGTGCCGCATGGTCTGTGGCGGCAGCGGCGTGTTCAGCGCTCGGTTAGCATTGTGCCAATTGAGCAGGTAGGCTTTGCTTGCTGATGACAATAGCTTAACTCCAATTCTGGTCAGCATCATTTATTTGGTTCTGAAAGAAAAGCGCTCGCCTGCCGGGAGACTTCGCTCCATGTGCTTATTCAGGCGAGCATCAGTATAATAGCGCTAAATGGTTACTGAATTCGAGAGATTATATTGGCGCGGGCAAGGCCTGTCAAGCAAATCGCCCGCTGCCGTGGATGTACCGAGCCGGGGCCGACGATTCGGCAATCTGCTCCGGACTGACGATGGCGAAATCTACGCCATGACCGCAAGTCATGCAGAATAGCGAATGAAAACCTCGCTCGCGGCGCGCAGGCGCGTTTGGCGCATCCCGGGATTAAACGGGCAAGTCCTTCTCTTTCTTTGCCACAGCTTGCTTTTCCACATCGCCCTGCTGGGCATCGCCGATATCCTGCTGAATTTCTATCTGGTCAGCATCGGCTACGATACGGCGACCATCAGCTTGCTGCAGTCTTTGCCGCGCTTGAGCGGGTTTCTGATCGGCTTGCCCATCGGGCTGGTCGCCAACCGCGTCGGCAACCGCCGGCTGATTGTGCTGTCGACGGCCGGCATCGCGCTGAGCGTGGCGGCCACCGCACTGACGCAGAGCCTGCTGGTCATCGCGCTCAGCCGCTTTTTTTGGGGCGCTTGCTTCGGCGCCAACCAAGTCGTCAAGTCGCCCTACATGGTCACGCTGACGCAGCGCAGCGAGCACACTGCGCAGTTCTCCTGGCACAACCTGGTCAGTATGTTTTCGGTCGCAATGGGCAGCGTCTTGGGCGGCGCCCTGCCGATTGTCATGAGCGGGGCTCTGTCCATCGCGGTGGTTGACGCGCTGCGTCCCGAGCAGATGCCGCTGGCTTATCGCGCGTCCATACTCTGCGCCGCGCTGATTCTGCTTTTGAGCGCCATGCCGCTGCTGCTGCTGAAGCCGGGGCCGGAAGGCGACAAGAGCAAGAGCGCCATTCTGGGCTTCGGCCGGTCTGTGCCCTGGCGGCGCGTGCTGCGCCTGGCTTTCCCGCTATTCGTCTTTGGCATCTCCGGCGGCTGGACCTTCCCTTTCTTCAATTTGATCTTCCGCGATCTCTTCGGCATCAGCGACAGCGCCATCGGCGGCGTCATCGGCTTGGGCTGGCTCTTCATGGGTTTGCTGCCGCTGCTGAATCCGTATTGGGAGGGTCGGCTGGGGCGGGCCGGCGCGCTGACCGCTTTGATGCTCGCCAGCGCGGTAGCTTTCGTCGGTTTCAGTTTGTCGCAGGCGCTATGGATCGCGGTCGTCTTCTATGTCATGGCCATCGGCATTCGCAATACCATGCAGCCCCTGTTTCAGCCGCTGCTGATGGCTTCGCTGGATGCCGAATACCACAATATCGCCAGCAGCATGGGCTTGGCGCTGTGGAATATGGGCTGGTTCGTCTCGGCGCTGACCTTCGGCTGGCTGCAGGCGGCGGTCGGCACACGCGTGATCATGCTGCTTGTAGCCGCTTTCGTCGTGCTGAACGGCTTCGCTATTCATCTCACAGCGCTGCGCCGATCCACTATTGAGGGAGGGTAATTCTGTGACAGATTCTCAAGAGAGATTCCGGCCCATCGCGGAGAATGTTGGAGCCTGGCGCGGCGAGCTCGGTGTGCCCGGCTTGGCCTACCGCGTAACTGTCGGCGGCGAAACCTACACCGGCGGCGCGGGCGTGACCAGCATCGAGAATCCGCTGCCGGTAACGGACGAGACCATCTTTCAGATCGGCTCCATTACCAAGACGGTCACCGCCACCCTGATGCTGCGCCTGGCCGAGCAGGGGGTGCTGGACCTGGACGCGCGCGTTCGCAACTACCTGCCGGATTTCCGCGTCCGCGACGAATCGGTAGCGGAGCAAGTGACCGTCCGGCATTTGCTGACTCATGTGGCCGGCTGGACCGGCGATGTCTTCACCGACACCGGCAACAACGACGATGCGGCGGCCAAGTACGTCGAGAGCATGGCCGAGTTTGCGCAGTTGGCGCCGCTCGGCACAATATTCTCTTATAACAATGCCGCCTTTGCCGTCGCCGGCCGCATCATTGAAGTGCTGACCGATATGAGCTACGAGCAAGCGGTCAAGCAGATGGCATTCGAGCCCCTGGGCATGGAGCGAAGCTTCTTCTTCCCGCATGAGGTGATGCTGCATCGCTTCGCTGTCGGGCATCAAACAGGCGGTGGAGAGAGCAAGGTCCTCAGCCCTTGGGCCATCCCGCGCGGGATGAACGCCGCTGGCGGCATCAGCTGCCATATTCAGGACTTGCTGCGCTACGGGGCTTATCATCTGGGCGAGGGACCGCCGCTTTTGAAACGAGACAGTCTCGCCGACATGCATCGCCCGCAAGTTCGCAGCGCGCCCGCAATCGGGCACTGCGGCTTGGCTTGGATGATAAGCGAACACGACGGCAAGACGTCCCACTGGCATACGGGCGGCACAAATGGCCAGGGCGCCGTACTGGTCGTGATGCCTCAGCTGGGCTTGGCGCTGGGCTGCATGGCAAACGGCGACAAGGCGCACGAGCTGAACGACCGCTTTCGCAAGGCTGTCCTGAAAGACTTCGCTGATATCGACATGCCGGCGCCGCAAGCCATCGATTCGACTGCGCAAGAGCTGGCGCAGTATATCGGGAAATATCAGGGAACGATGCGAGCCATCGAACTTCGCTTGGACGCGGGGCGGTTCTTCGCCGATATTCGCTTTCGCGGCGGCCTGCCAAGTGATCGGGAGCTTGAAGATATGCCGGCGGCAGAGGTGGCGCTCTGCGGGCCGGATCAACTGCTGGTTGTGGATGGTTACTTCCAGGGAACGCGCGCGGATTTCCTGCGAGACGAGGCGGGCGATATACGTTATCTGCGTTTCGGGTCGCGCTTGAACGTCAAGCAAGATTAATCGAGCATCTCGCCCAGCAGTCTCCAGCAGAGCCAGAGCGCGCGCGGCGTATGGAAGAAGCCCTTCCACATACCGCCTTTCAAGGGAGTAGACAGGCTGCCGTTGCGGTGCAGATAGCCATACCAGCCGCCATATTCCGGGTCTGGGAAGTGGGCGAAGGTCCAGTCGTGCATCTTCTCGAACCAGCGCGCGTATTTGTCGTCTCCGCTGAGGCGGTAGGCCAGCAGCAGCGCATAAAGCGCCTCGGCCTGCGGCCACCAGAGCTTCATATCCCATTCAAGGCGCGTGGGCGGCTTGCCCTCGGCATCAACAAAGTAGAGCAAGCCGCCGTACTCCGTGTCCCAGCCCCAGGCCAGCGAGTAGTCGATCATCGATAGCGCCGGCGCAATCAGCGTATCGTCGCCGCGCGCGATAGCTTCGTGCAATACAAAGGCCGCCGATTCCATGGCGTGGCCCGGCGTGATGCGGCGGCCGTCATCGGTATCAAGGCGTTCATTGTCGGCCCCCAGGACTTCAAAGACCGCCTGCGCCTGCTCGTCCAGAAAATGGTTGAGAATCTGGTCCAGCGCGTCGTCGACAACTTCTCGGTAGAGCGGGTCCGGCGGGGCGGAAAGGCGCAGTTCCTGTGTGGTCGCCAGCATAATCATCGACACGTTGTGGGCTTTGGCGCGGCGGGTTTGCGGGAAGACTTTGGGCTCCAGCCGGACGGGATTGCGCAGGTGATCGACGACCAGTTGGTAAGTGTCGACGGCGCGCTGCAACGCAATCTCGTCGCCTGTCGCGCGGGCGAATTCCGCCAGGCCGATGACCGCGAAGGTCTCGGTGAACAGGTAACGCCGCTTGCGTAACGGACGCCCGTCAACCGTGACGGCGAAGAACATGCGGCCGTCGCTGTCGAAGCCGCGGCGCATGACGAAGTCGTAAATATGGCGGGCGGCGTTCAGCCATTCCGGGCGCTCTTCGACTTCGTTGTAGAGATTGGCGAACATCCAGAGCGCGCGGCCCTGCAGCCACATGGACTTGTCCGTATCGAACACCGTACCGTCGCGATCCAGCGAGTTGAATTGCCCGCCGTGTTCGCGATCCAGCGAGTGGTTCAGCCAGAAGGGGACGACGCCCTCAAAGAGCTCGCGGCGATAGACTTCCTGCAGTTCAACCAGGCGGTCGCGAATCATCCCTTGATGCCGGAGACCATCATGCCTTCGATGAAATAGCGCTGGAAGAAAACGAAAAGCAAGATGACGGGGATGGTCGCCAAGGTGGAGACGGCCATGGCTACCGCCCACAAGGGCTCCCGGTCGAGCGACTGGGAGAAGTAGGTGAGTCCTACCGGCAAGGTGACCAGGTCACGATTCTGCGCGATCACCAGCGGCCAGAGGAAATTGTTCCAGCTGAAGAGAAATGTAATGATGGCCAGGCTGGCGGCGGCCGGCTTCAGCATAGGCAAAGCGATGCGCCGGAAAATGGAGAACTCGCTCGCGCCGTCAATCCGGGCCGCGTCCAGCAACTCATCTGGGATGCTGTAGGCAAACTGGCGCATCATGAAGACACCGAAGGCGCTGATGAGTCCGGGCATGATGATCCCCGCGTAGGTATTGTGCCAACCCAATTGACGGACGAGCACGAACATGGGAATCACCAAGATCTGGAAAGGCACCGTCATGATGCTCAAGATAAACAGGAACAGCAGGTTGCGCCCGGGAAAGCGAAACTTGGCGAAGCCATAACCCGCCAGCGCGCCAAAGAAAACCGTCGCGGCCGTCTGGACAGCCGCGATGACGATGCTGTTGACATACCAGCGCTCAAGCCGCGTTTCCTCGAAGGCGCGTTCGTACTGGCGCAAGCCCTGGAACTCGTGCGGCAGCCAATGCATGGGAATCGCGAAGATTTCGCCCTCGGCCTTGAAGCTTGAACTGACCATCAAGTATACGGGGAAGAAGAAGAGCAGCGCGATCAGCAGGGCGACTGAGATGAGGATCACATTTCGGATGCGCCGACGCAGGCGCGCCTCGAAAACCCACTCGCTTTCGTATGGCTTAGCAGTGGCCATGCTGCCGTCCTAGGCCAATGGCAAGACCGTCCAAATCAATTGAGAGAGAAATCATCGCTGCGCCCCAGCCGCAATTGAAACAGGGTGAAGATGAGAATAAAGGCGAAGAGCACGACGGATATGGCGGCCGCGTCGCCCATGCGGAAGAATTGGAAGCCATATTTCCAGATGACAATGCCCAGCGTCGTGTTGACATCAAGCGGCCCGCCTTGCGACGGCGAGAGCACGAACTGAATGGAGAAGCCCTGAAAGGCGCGGATGGTGGATATGGCGGCCACGAAGACGGCGGTGGGCTTTAACAAGGGTAGCTCGACGCGCAGGAAGGATTGCAGCGCGTTTGCGCCATCCACCCGTGCCGCGTCGCGCAATTCGGGCGGAATGGACGTCAACCCGGAGAGCCAAATGATCATATAAAAGGGCGCGATGTGCCAGTCATGCACGACAACGGACATGATCGGAGATAGTTGCAGGTCGTATAGCCATTTTATCGGGATTTGCCCCACTATAGGACCTATCACGGTGGACAAGAGCCCCGAAGGATGAAGCAGCAGCTTCCAAATCACCGATACGACCACGACTGAAGGTAGCAGCGGCGTGAAGAAGAGCACTTTCATCAATTCCCGCCCGGGGAAACGCTGGAAGAACAGCAGCGCCATTCCCAACGAGATTACCCAGACTGGCACGGTGCTGCCCAGCACAAAGCCGATCGTCACATTCAGCGACTTGAGAAAGAGGCGGTCATTCAGCAGGTCCTGGTAATTTTGCAGGCCGACCCAGACAGGTGGCTTCAGCAGCGTAAAGTCCGTCAAGCTGAGGCCGAAGCCGATGACGATGGGATAGAGAAAGAAGATCAGGAAGAAGACAACGGCGGGCAAAACAAAAAGCAGCCCGTAATATTGGCGCCGCTGCACCAGCCCCATCGTCCGCCAAGTAGTGAAAAGCCGAGTAATATTCATATTCTCCATCAAGGCGCATTGCGATGCGCCCCCGCCCAGGCAGTCTTAAGCCAGGGCGGGGGACACAACATTCAGCGGAAGCGGGAGATCTAGAATTCGGTCTTGGCCCGCTGCAGGATGGCGTTGACTTCTTCCTCTGCTTCAGCCAGCACGGTATCGATGTCTTCACCGCCGATGACGACGCGATCGCGCATGCGCAAGATGGCGTCAATCGCCTCGTTGAATCCGGCGAAACGCGGATGGAAGTAGCTGGACGCTATTTCTTCGAGGAAGACCGGCATGGTCTCGTTGTTCTGGAATTCTTCACTCTCCAGGTATTCGGCTTTCGGCTGGAACAAGCCCGCTTCGTTAAGGTAGCGATCGGGCCGGCTCGACAGCCAGGCGATCAGCTTCCAAGCCGCGGCCTGCTCGGCTTCCGATGAGTTGGCGTTGGTCATCCAGTAGAAACCATAGTTGGCGAAGCCATTGGGGTTGACCGCATCTTCCCAGCGCAGTTGCGGGTAGATGGCGTAGTTGGGCGCGAAGCTGTCTTCGGCTTCCAGCCCAGGCACCGCCCAATTGCCCATGGTGCACTCGGTCGCCATCCGCTCCTCGGACTGGAATCCAGTGCGCGAGACGACGTATTCGGGACCGCCCAAATTCCATTCGTTGGCCCAGTTGTTCCAGTATTCAAGCACGCGCTTTACCTCTGGCGTGTTGATATTGGCGACGTAGTTGACCTCGTCGATCATGTCGCCGCCGAGCTGCTGCACCATAGGGTTGAAATGCAGCATCATGTAGATGGCCGCCGACCAATTGAAGTCGAAGCCGCGCCGCGTGATAACGCCGTTTTCGTCGCGGATGGTCAGTTTCTCGGCGACATCGCGCATGCCTTCATAGGTGTAAGGGAAATCCTCAGCCGGGTCGAGGCCCGCCTCGGCCCAGGAGTCAAGGTTGACATAACAGGCGTAGGCGCTCATTTCCGTGGGAATACCATAGAGCGTGCCATCGTAAGTGGCGCCGGCGAGCATGCCTTCGGCCAAGTCACCGCTGCCGTAGAGCGCCTTGACATCATCAATCGATTCCAGACCCCAGCCGGCCGGATCCACCGGCGCAAGGATGCCTTGGAGATAAAACTGGGCGCTGAATGGCGTGAACTGGTTGAAGAGGTCGGGCCCGGCGCCGGATGCCAGCGCGGTATTCAGCGTGGCGTAGTAGTCCGACGGCAAGGGCTCGTACTCAACCGTGATATGGGGATTCTCCTCCATGAAGGCTGCGATCATCTCCTCGTCGAGCGCGACACGTGGCATATGAGCGTGCCCCCAGGCGGTGATCGTCACTGGCTCATCCTGCGCGACGGTGATCATGCCCCCGGCAAGCAGTAGCAGCCCCAAGCACATGACAAGTAAAAGATTGAATTTGCGATACATATTGTCACCTCTCAAGAGATTTGCTAAGTCGCATTTATTTGCGTTGTCAAAAGTATACACGGCTGGAAAGTACTTTGGCAAATAATGACATGAGCGGCGCTTGGTAACAGTGGCAGGCTTGGCTCGGCTATCAACCTGCTAGCGTACGGTAGAGCCTCCGTTCGCGTTGCCCTTGGCATAGTGCCAGATTTGTCAATGCAAGGTAACGCAAATGGTGAGATTGTGCTGACCTTGTGTTATATTTCAGGCTGTGAATTGTGCAGGTAACCAGTATATGCCCAAACCCAAAATGATCATCGATACCGATTTGCATCCGGTGCCAATCCACGTGCAGGTAGCGGAATACCTCGACGAGCCTTGGCGCTCGCGCTATCTGCGCGGCGATCACGGCGCCGGACATCCCAATCTCTATAATCCCAACGGCGTGATGAAATCGGATGCGGTTACCGAGGACGGGCGGCGCATCGAAAAATCACCCGACACGATGGCGTCTCATTTTCTGGATCGCTACGACATCGACTACGCCGTGCTGAATCCCATGGAGGCGATGGAACACTGTGTCTCGCCGGATGCCCACTACTCCGCGGCGGCGCTGACGGCGGTGAACAGTCATTTCGTCGAAGACTGGCTGCCGGTCGATGAGCGTTATCTGGCCTCGGTCATGGTCGCATTCAGCAATATCGAGCTGGCGGTCAAGGAGATCCATCGCCTGGGCGCGCATCCGCGGGTGTGCCAGGTGCTGCTGGTGAGCGGGTCGCCCTTTCCGCTCGGGCACAGTTATTTCCATCCCATCTATGAAGCGGCTGTGGAATATGACCTGCCGGTGGCGATTCATCCCGGGCTGGAGGGGGTCGGCATCGCCGGCTCGGGCGGCACGGCCGGTTTCGTCTCCGACTACTTGCAATGGCACACGCTGTTGGCTACGTCGTACATGACGCAGTTGGTTAGTCTGGTCGCCGAGGGCGTCTTCCAGAAATTTCCCACGCTCAAGTACATCTTTGTAGAAGGCGGAGTGGCCTGGCTGCCGGCTATCATGTGGCGGCTGGACAAAAATTGGAAAGCCCTGCGCTCGACCACGCCCTGGTTGACGCGCAAGCCCAGCGAGATCATACAAGACCACATCATGCTGACCACGCAGCCCATCGAAGAGCCGGACGACATCAAGCATTTTCGCCAGGTGCTGGATATGTTCGATGCCGAAAAGATGCTGATGTTCTCCAGCGATTACCCGCATTGGGATGGCGACACGCCGGATTTCACGCTGCGGCAGCTGCCTGGAAATGTGCGCGATGCCGTGATGTATTGCAATGCACAGGAGCTGTTCAAACTGGAAACGCGGGAGCGCGTCGTCTGACAGCCGCGCTGCCGAGAGTTAAAGCCAACCCCTCCGCAATGCGTTTGGTGAGGGGCCAGGGGAGGGGTTCGAGTGCCCGAAGTATTCGTCGCGCCGCTGGCTGACCTGGCCGCTGGAGAGCGGCGTCTGATCAACGCTGACGGAAAGTCAATCGGCGTCTTTAACACGGGCTCGCAGATTGTAGCGGTGCTAAACCTCTGCCCGCACGCCTTCGCGCCCGTCTGTCTGGGGGTGGTCAGCGGCACGACGCTGCCCTCGGGCGCTGGCGAATTCATCTGGGGCCGGGAAAACGAAATCTTGCGCTGTCCCTGGCACGGTTGGGAATTCGACTTGACCAGCGGCCAATGCCTGACCGACCGCCGCCGGCTCAAGCGCTTCTCAGTCGTCATCCGCGACGACGCGATTTACGTCGAGGTCTAGCGCTCAGTTATTCACCTGGAAGAACTCGACCACCTCGCCGCCCGGTCCCTTGAAAAACGCGATGCTCACGTTCAGCGGTCCCAGGTCGGCCGTTTTCAGTTCGACCGTGATTTCCATGCCGGCCGCGCGCACGCGCTCCAGCGCCGCTTCGATATCGCTGGTCGCCAGCGCGAAGTGGAAGACCACATTGCCATCGGCGTCTCCGCTGGGGCTCGTTCCGGGTATAGGTTCGAAAAGTTCGAGGTGGCTGCCATCGCCGATATCCAGCAGGCAGATGCGGCGACCGCCGGCGCTGAATTCGGCCGTCTGCGCCATGCCCATCACCTCGGTGTAGAAGGCGATCGACTCGGCGTAATCTTGAGTTTGCACGGCGATATGATGCGTGCCGAGCCCGGCTATCTTCTGATTCGATGTTCCGATTGGCATGCTAATCTCCTCATTGGCGGTCAAGACGACTGGAGTATAGCAGTTTCCTTTGAAGCAAGTAAATTGGGCTTCTTCATTCGCTCGACGCTATAATCTGGCTGGCATCTTACGCATTCAAGCGGCGGTTACAACGAGGGGCAGATGGCAGCAAATCTCGATCCTAAGGCGACGCGACAAAGATTGTGGCAGCTGCTCGGCGATATCCCGCAGCCCTTCCTGCCTGACGTCAGCGTATTGTCCAAACGCGACGAGCCGGGCTACACGCTGGAACATCTCAGCTTCGCAAACGGCGTCGGCGATACGGTCTACGGCTATATGCTGCTGCCCAAGAACATCGCCAAGCCGGCGCCGGCGCTCCTCTACCATCACGAGCACGGCGGCAAGTATTCGCTGGGCAAAGACGCCGCCATAAAAGTGCGCGAGAACGGCTACGCGCCCGGGCTGGCTTTGGTTGAGGCGGGGTTCATCGTGCTGGCGATCGACGCCTATGGCTTCGGCCAGCGCGAGCATCAGGGACCCGGCGGCGCGAGCGAAAGCGGCGCATCAACCGAGCTGTCGCTTTACAAGCAATTTGTATGGCAGGGCCGTTCGCTCTGGGGCATGATGGTGCACGATGACTTGACCGCGCTGCGCTACCTGCGCAGTCGTCCGGAAGTCGATGCGGCCCGTGTTGGCGCGGTCGGCATGAGCCTGGGCGGATCACGCACGACCTGGGTCGCTGCGTTGGATGAGGCGGTCAAAGCGGCTGTGCCCATCTCGCAGATGACCCGCTACCGCGACTTCGCCGACAGCGGCAACCTGCGTATGCACGCCATTTACTACTTCGTGCCGGGCATGCTGGTATCGGGCCTGGATATGGAGCATATCGTGGCCTTGACCGCGCCGCGCCATCAGTTGATTCTGACCGGCGATCAGGACCCGCTCTCGCCCATCGCCGGCATTCACAAGGTGATGGACTACTCCAGCGAAGTCTATCGCGCGGCGGGCGCGCCCGATAATCTCGAATTGGCGCTTTATGAAGGTGTGGCGCATGCTTATTTGCCGGCCATGGTCGAAGCGACAGTCGAATTCTTCGGGCGTACCCTGTAGCCGTCAGCGGCGTCCCTTGATTTGAACCTGGAAATACTTGCCTGGATTATGGGCCTAAGATATACTGGCGAGAATCCGCGTAAGGAAGCGTAAGATTGCGCCGTTGACCGGCTTTGTACTTACGTCTATATCAAGTGAACGCGGCGGCGAGCGTCCGGATACGGGGTGTAATTCGGACGCTTTTCTTTTTTCATGATCCGATTCCCACTTACTTGCAGCCGTATTCAACGAGACCGCCTGCAATTTCCGCAGCGCGCGCATTTGGAGCGGTCGCCAATAGTTGTACCACTCGGTTTTGCGGCGCTAATTTGACAAGCGCGCGAAGTCCCGCTATTATTGGTAACACCACTGACCAATCAGTTATGGTCAAAGAGGAGACTGCTGTGAAAGTTCCGTCACCGAGCATCTCCGGCTTGAAGACAATCGAAAAAACTTCAGTCAAAGACCAGACCCTTGAGCAGTTGAAGAATTACATATTGTCTGGCGCCATTCCGCTGGGCGAGCGTCTGCCGTCTGAGCGCGCGCTTTCTGAAGCCCTGGGCGTCGGCCGCTACAGCGTGCGCGAGGCGCTCAAGGTGCTGGAGGCGGTGGGTTTGGTGGAATCGCGCGTTGGCGAAGGCACCTTCCTCACCACCAACACGGGCGCCAGCTTCGGGCGAATTCTCGGGCTGAGCCTGGCCACCTGGGGCGGGACAATCATGGAGCTGCTCGATGCGCGCAAGATGATCGAAGTTGAGGCGGCGCGCGCGGCGGCGCAACGCGCTACGCCCATGGAAATCAAAGCCATCGAAACTGAGCTGCGCGCCATGTACGCCAATATGGACCGCGTTGGCGAGTATCTGATCGCCGACTTCAACTTTCACCGGCGCATCGGCGCGGCCAGCCACAACGCCATCATTTGCCAGTTCGTGGTTAACGTGATCGACCTGCTGGAAGAAGTCTTGAAAGAAACGCACTCCGACAGCCTGCCGGCGCTGGCCGAGGGCGGCGGCACCCATCAGGCCATCTACGACGCCATCGCGAGAGGCGACGCTGATGCCGCCGGCGACCTCATGCGCGGTCACATTCAATTCAGCAGCGAGGTCTGGCAAACTGTGATTTCGCTGACCGCCGAGACCAATGACGAAGGGTCCGCAACCGCTTAGCTATGTTTTGCCAGCGGAAGAATTAAGGAGGTGGCTACTGATCAATCCGCTCCCGCAATCGTTTAGACAATGAGTTTAATTCAGGAGCTAGCATGAACAAGAAATTTCCTTATGACACATCGGGCGTGAGGCCTTCGCGCAGGGACTTCTTGCGCTTGAGCGGCGCGGGCATGGCGGCCATGATGATGGTGCGCTATGGCCTGCCGCCCGCCTTCGCCCAAGGCATGGGCGATATTCCGGCGCAGCTGCATCCCGGCAGCCCCAACAATTCGCGCGGCTGGACGACGAGCCTGCCGCCCATTCCTGATGGCATGCCGGTTGATCCGCCCGTCACCATCAGCGGCAGTCGGCGCGGACCCTGGGAATTCGCAGATGGCGACGACATCGAGAATTCTCCTTTCACCCGGCTCAACGCCGCTGTAACCGGCATCCACTGGAAGCTGGCTTTCAGCTGGACGGACAACGACGAAGAGGTATTGCAGAAGTACAATTTGGCGCTGGCCAGCAACGAACTGCCGGACTTCATGGAGACGGTGCCGCTGCAGATTTACGGCCAGCTGCTCGAGAACGACCTGGTCGAGGATATCACTGATGTCTATGAAGAGGCGGCGCATCCGGTTTGGCTGAAGGAAGCGATGAGCTTCGGCGGTGGCGCGGCTTGGCAGTATGCCGAGGTCGACGGCCGCAAGATGGGCTTGCCTTATATCGAGCAGGCGGCGCAGAACGACAAACTCCTTTGGATCCGGCAAGACTGGCTGGACGCGGTTGGCATGAGCGCGCCCACGACCATCGAAGAATTGCACGCCGTCGCCACGGCCTTCGTCGAAGCCGACATGGGCCAGGGCGCGGATGGCAGCACCATCGGCATCGCCGCCGCCAACAACCTCGTCACTTGGTTCAGCTCGCTTGATCCGGTCTTTGGCGCTTGGGGCGTGATGCCGGGCTACTGGACGCCGAATGACAGCGGCGACCTGCAATACGACAGCATCCTGCCGGAGATCAAGGAAGTGCTCGGGCTGCTGCGGCAGTGGTATGCCGAAGGCATATTCGCGCAAGACTTCTTCACCCTGCGGCCGCCGCAAACCGCCTTCGGGCAGATCGGCGGCAATACCTGCGGCATCACTATGTCGCCGGCCTTTGCCGCGCTCTTTGGATTGCCGGACAGCGTCACCAACGACCCCAGCGCGCGTTGGACCTGGACTGACGTTCCAGCCGGACCGACCGGCATCAAGAAAAAAGCTTGGAGCAATCCGGTGGTCGACAGCGTCTTCTGCTTCCGCAAGGGCTTTGAGCATGTCGACCTGGTGCTGAAGCAAATTGGCTGGTGGGCGGAACTCTTGCAGAATCCGGCGCACCGCTTCCATGGCTTCGAGGGCACCGATTACTTCTGGCGGGACGCAACTGGCGAAGTCGATGCCATGGGCAGCGAGCTCGACCTGGCTTCCGGCTACGATGGCACCAAGCACATTTGGGGCCCGCCGGGCACCAACGGCGGCGCGCGTACTGACCCGCGCTTCGAAACCAACTGGATCAAGCATCGCCGCGATGTCTGGGCGAATACACCCGAAGGCGAGCGCGATGCCATGATGGAGGCCTTCCTAGGCGGCGACGAGCTGTCGGTCATGTGGGACGACGCCAACGTCTTTGCGGTAGATCGCTGGGAAGAGGACGGCATCCGCAACCACTTCACCACCTTCCCGACGCGCGCGATGGAACGGGCCGGCGCAGCGCTGGATAGCCTGGAAGCCGAGACCTTCATCAATATCATCACGGGTCAGGCGTCGCTGGATGACTTCGATAGCTTCGTGCAAGATTGGCGCGCCGGCGGCGGCGATACCATCACCGGCGAGGTCAACGAATGGTGGCACGGGCAGATGTAGCCGCATTCCCTCTTGCAACGGCTGGGCGCGACAGCAGTGGGTCAGCCAATAGCTGCCCCCTACAGGATTTGTAAACGGTAGGAAATGGCGGGGCGCCCGAAAATGTCGCCGAATGGTCGCAATGTAAGGCTTGATTTGTATTGCAAAGAACACAGAAAACCAACCGTAGTATAACTGTTTTCGTATGGAATACCGGGTCAATACCTACACAAAGTATCAAAAAAACCATGATATTCGCAGAATTTAGCTCCCCCTCCCTGACTCGTCGGGGAGGGGGCCGGGGGGTGGGGTAAAATTCCGGCGAATTCACCGCTAATACCAATCAAGCCTTGTAGGGGCGACATACCATGTCGCCCGAAGTCTGTGCGAAAAGTGGGCGACCTGATAGGTCGCCCCTACGCCACGCTGATTTAATGTGACATCCGACATATTGATTTTGAAGCGATTATACTCGGGCGGAGGAAAACCAAGGTGCCTTTCAAGCAGTATATGCGCCGGGCCTGGCCCCTGTATGTGATGCTTATCCCGGGCATCATCTTTGTGCTGCTCTTCCGCTACTATCCCATGTACGGCGTGGTCATTGCCTTTCAGGATTTCAGCCCGGCGCGCGGATTCGCCGACTCGCCCTGGGTCGGCTGGGAGAATTTCGAGTTCTTCTTCTCCCTGCCGGATTTCGGGCGTATCTTCGGCAATACGCTCATCATCGCGGTCACGAAGATCGTGGCTGACCAGGTCGGGGCGGTCATCCTGGCGCTGCTCCTGAACGAAGCGCGCAAGCTGCTCTTCCGCCGCGCGATTCAGACGCTGATCTACCTGCCGCATTTCTTGTCCTGGATTGTGCTGGGCGGCATCCTGCTCGATATCCTGGCGCCTCACGGCATTCTCAATCAAGCGATCGGCAACTTTGGCGCGCCGCCGCAGCTCTTTTTGGGCAGCAATGATTGGTTCCGCGGCACGATAATCCTGTCAGGATTCTGGAAGAATGTCGGCTTTTCGACCATCGTCTATTTGGCGGCGCTGACGGCCATCAACCCGGTCTTGCACGAGGCGGCGGCGATTGACGGCGCGGGACGTTTCCGCCGCATCCGCCATATCACCTTGCCCGGCATTCTGCCGACGATTGTGCTGCTGGCGGCGCTCAGCCTGGGCGATGTGCTGCAAGCCGGCTTCGAACAGATTTTGACGCTCTATAGCCCGGCCGTTTATCGCACCGGCGACATCATCGATACCTATGTCTACCGCTATGGCTTGGTATCGGCGCAGTACAGCCTGGCGGGCGCGGTGGGCTTGTTCAAATCTTTCATCGGCTTTTTCTTGATTGTGCTGTCCTATTATCTGGCCGATCGCTTCGCCGGCTATCGCATTTTGTAGAGGCTGCCTGATGATCCGCGACAACAATTGGTTCAGCCGATTATTTGATGGCTTCAACTATGTCTTTCTGACGGCCTTCGCTTTGCTGTGCCTGGCGCCGATGATCCATATCTTCGCTGTCTCGCTGAGCGGTCGGGCGCCGGCGACGGCGGGCTTCGTATCATTTTATCCCATCGACTTCACCCTGGAGAATTATCAAGAAGTCATGGGCTCGCGTACCTTTTCCCGTTCCTTCATGATTTCTGTACTGCGTGTGCTCAGTGGCACCAGCCTCAACATGGTCCTGATAATTCTGACGGCTTATCCGCTGTCGAAGTCGCCGCGCGCCTTCAGGGGGCGGGTCATTTTCATCTGGTATTTTGTCTTCGCCATGCTCTTCGACGGCGGCTTGATCCCGACCTTCCTGGTGGTGAAAAATCTGGGGCTGCTGAACACATTGGGCTCGCTGATATTGCCCAACGCCGTGCCCATCTTCAGCGTGATTCTGATGATGAACTTCTTCCGCGATGTGCCAAAAGAACTGGAAGAATCGGCTGTCATCGACGGCGCCTCGCATTGGCGCGTGCTATGGCATATTTATATCCCGCTGTCGCTGCCGGCCATCGCCACCTTGACGCTCTTCGCGACGGTCAACCATTGGAACGCCTGGTTTGATGGCTTGATTTACATGACCGACACCGCCAACTACCCTATGCAAACCTATTTGCGTTCTGTTGTGGTCGAGTTGGATTTGACCAATGTAGGAATTGACCCGCGCGACTTGCAGCGCCTTTCCGACCGCGCTATCCGCGGCGCGCAGATCATCGTGGCGACCGTGCCAATCCTGGTCGTCTATCCTTTCCTGCAGCGCTATTTCATCTCGGGCATCAAGCTCGGTGCGGTCAAGGAGTAGCTGTTGATGGCTCTTTATTGCCACAGAGGCACAGAGGAGCAAAGGACGAATCCGGTCTCGTTTTGTATCAAATGTCCGCCAAATTTTGACGATGCTGGGGCAAGCCAACGGGCCGCCCGCGAGTGGAAGGCCGACCTATGACAGTCCAACCCGTCTTTGGCAACGGCGTCTTCCCATTCGGCACGCACGTCTACCGCGAGCCCTGCCTGGATTTGGACGGCGTCCTGCGCGATCTGCCGCTGCTGAAGCGCTACGGCTTCAACATGATCAAGATTCAGGAGCACTGGTCGGCCGACGAACGTCAGGAAGGCGTCTACGATTTCTCAAGAGTAGAGCAAGTTGTGCGGCGCGCCGATGAACTGGACCTGGGCGTCTATCTCGGTTTGACCATGGAGCAGGCACCTGCCTGGCTCTGGCGCAAATTCCCCGATTGCCATTTCGTCTACAGCGACGGCAGGCGGCACAATCAGCCGGCGCAGTACACCATCCCGATGGACGGCAAGCCGGGTCCCTGTTGGGATCACCCCGGCGCGCGCGCGGCGGCGACGCGTTTCATCGCCGAATTGGCGCGCAGGCTTGGTCAATACAAGAATATCTGGGCTTGGAATACCTTTCAGGAGATCGGCTTCTGGCCCAATACCGCTGGCAAGCTCGGCTTTTGCTATTGCCCGCATACGCTGGCTCGCTTCCGCGAATGGCTGCGCGATAAGTACGGCGCGCTGGCAAAATTGAACGCGACCTGGCGGATCAATTACGCTGACTGGGACGAGGTTGAGCCGCCGCGCCGCGAAGAGCCGCTGGCGCCTTTCATCGACTGGCGCTATTTCATGGACGATGTCACTATGGCGCGCCAGCTTGCTTTCAAGACAAATGCCCTGCGCGAGAACGACCCCTATCTGCGCCCGGTATTCAGCCATGCCGATACGCCGCGAATCGGCTCGGGCGCGGAGTGGCGCTGGGCGCGGACTGGCGATTTCTTCGGTACCAGCAACTATCCCAAATGGAACAACGGCCACCCCTGGGACGATCCGGTCGAGAGCGAAGAGGGGGCGCTGCGCTACGAAATCTGGGAAGAGATGATGCTCTGCACCGATCTGGCGCGCGGCAATAACGGGCGCGATCGCGCGCTCTGGGGCGCCGAGTTCCAAGGCGGGCCCATCTCGACCTCGCTGCATTATGGGCGCAAACCGACGCCCAATGACCTGCGCGTCTGGATGCTGGCCGGGCTGGCCTGCGGCATGACCGGCATCAGCTTCTGGAATCACCGCGTGGAGCGCTTCTGGAAAGAAGCAAACGGCTTCGGCTTGCTCGACCCGACCGGCGACAGCAGCGAACGCATGACAGCGGTCAGCCGCATCGGCGCCGCGATCCAGCAGCACGGCGAATTCTTCGCGCGATCACAACCGCCGCGCGCGCCTGTCGCTCTGCTGGTCAACGAGGACCTCTACCATTTTTTCCAAGCCTGCAACGGCGAGGTCATCCACCACTATCGCTACAATATGCGCGGCTGGTACGCGCGGCTGTGGCGCTTGGGTTTCCCGGTCGATTTCCTCGATGCGCATGAGGTCGCTGCAGGCGAGCTGGCGCACTACCAAGCGGCCATTCTGACCATGCCGCTCAGCCTTGATGCGGACTACTTTCGACATCTGGAAGCCTTCGTCGAGGCCGGCGGCACGCTGATCGCGGAAGCCTGCCCCGGCCGCTGGGACAAATACGGCTGGTGCACGGTGACGCAATTGGTCGACGGCGGCGAAGCCTTCTTTGGCGCGCAGCATCAGGAGCTCGTCATGGTGAAGGAGCCGGGCGCCGCCTCGCGCTGGATGCCCGGCGAGCGCCGCTTCGGCGAGTTTGATCCGCTCGTTCTGCTGGCAGGCTGCGGGCGATTCGCTGACTTGCAGGCGCGGGCCAACTTTTACAGGCAGACGCTGCGCGCGACAAGCGGCGAATCCATCTTGAGGCACGGGTCCGATGTCGTCGGCGTGCTTAACCGGGTCGGGTCGGGCCAGAGCGTCTTGCTCGGCAGCTTCCTCGGCTTCAGCGCGCTGGCTTATCAAGCCGCCGACGGCGATAGCGATGCCTTTGTGGAAGCGCTGCTGGGGACAGCCGGCGTCGCGCCCGACCGCTGCGGACCGCTGCTGCGCCGCCGCCGCGTCCTGGATGATCGCGAGGCCTGGTTCTTCATCAATCCGGGTCCTGCGCCGGTGACTGAGACGATCAGCTTGGAAGGATACGCGGACGCGGTCGATCTGATGGGCGACAATCTGATCAGCCAATCGGATGACGAGATGACTGTGCGCGTAAATGGGGTCAACTTGGCATGCCTGCTTCTATCGCCGTGAGTCGGCGTTTGTTTTTCTCTGTGCCCTCTGTGCCTCTGTGGTGAAAAATAGAAAAAACAGGACATATCATGAAAATCACCAGCATTGACTGCCACGTTCTGCTTGTACCCGAATTCCACAGCGAGGCTTGCTCGTCAGCGCAAGACAACCTGGTTGTGGAAATCCACACCGACGCCGGTATCAGCGGCATCGGCGAGACCGATGTCAACCCCTGGATCGCCCGCGCCTGCATCAAGGCGATAGGCACGCATATCATGGGCCTGGGGCTGGAAGAGATGCTGCTGGGCGAAGACCCGCTGCAGCCGGAAGCGATCTGGCGCAAGCTCTACAGCGGTTCAAAGATGAACGGGCGCCGCGGCGCGCTGATTTGCGCTATGGGCGCCATCGACATGGCGCTCTGGGATATCATGGGCAAGGCGCTGGGCCTGCCGATTTACAAGCTGCTCGGCGGCGCCGTCAAAGACAGGATCACGCCCTACGCGTCGCTGCTGCCCACCGGCGATACCCTGGGTGAATACCGCGACTCGCTCAAAGCCAAGCTGGTGCAAGCCCGCGACTTCGGCTTTAAGGCGGCCAAGCTGGAGATCTGCATCAACGGGCCTTACACGCACAACGCCCTGCAGGAGCATGACGATCATATCGCCGGCATTGTGGCCGAGTGCCGCGACGCCGTTGGCGCCGAGATGACGCTGATGGTCGATGTCGCCTACGCCTGGGATGACGCGCGCACAGCCCTGCGGGTGATTAAGCAGTTGGAGCCCTTCGACCTCTTCTTCCTGGAGACGCCCATCAATATCGACGACCTGGAGGGCTACGCCTTCATCTGCGACCATTCGCCGATTCGCATCGCCGCCGGCGAGTGGCAGAATACGCATTGGGAATTCATCGACCTGGCGCATCGCGGCAAGCTGGATGTCCTGCAGCCGGACGTGGGGCGCGTCGGCGGCTTCACTGAAGCGCGCAAGGTGGCGCAGTTGGCGGCTGACTACGGACGTCTAATTGTGCCCCACTGCTGGAAAACCGGCATCGGCATCGCCGCCAGCGCGCACCTGGGATTCGCCACCGACTGCTGCCCCTTCATCGAGTGGCTGCCGGCGCATTTGTCCGAGTCAGCGCTGCGCGATGAATTGGTAGCCGATGAGATCCAGATGGTCGACGGCGAGATCCGCCTGCCGCAGAAGCCCGGGCTGGGCATTGAGCTCAATCGCGACGCGCTTCGGCGCTTCACAGTTGACTGACGGACTAGACCGCGACAGCCGCCCGCAGCGTGCTTGCTAGCTGCCAAGCCCCACCAGTTCGCGGCTGACATCGTACAGTCTTTTCGCCTGCGCGCCGTCATGCGCATTGGGATTGGGCGAGCGCATGGGCCAGCCGCCGGGCCAATGTTTGCGATTGGCGTAGAGGATGCTGTTCTGGCTAAAATAAGCGCCGTTATGCTTGGGGGCGTCATCGTCCAACAGGCAATGCAGCGTCGTCTGCGCGCCGTCTGCGGGCGACATGATGCCCAGTAAGCCGCTGAAGGGCATCAGCGCGAGATTCATCGCGCCCCGCAGCCAGCCCGGCATCATGCCCGCCCCAAAATTCGAGCGAATCCAGCCCGGATGAACCGAGTAGGCTGTGACGTTTGTCCCACCCAAGCGGCGGGCAAGCTCCTTCGCATGCAGGAGGTTCGCCAGCTTTGACTGCGCGTAAACCGCCATGGCGCTATAGGGTCTGCGCTCATGCTGCAGGTCCTCGAAATCGATGGCGACCGGTGGACTGCCGCGCCCGGCGTGAACTACGCTCGATAAGCAGACGATGCGCGCCGGGGCACTGGCTTTCAAGACATCAAGCAGCAATTCCGTCAGCAGAAAATGTCCCAGATGGTTGGTGCCAAATTGAATCTCAAAGCCATCTTCCGTCAGCCCCTCAGCCGTAACCAGGCCGGCGTTATTGACCAGCCCGTCCAACCGAGTGTGCTTGCCCAGAAATGCGGCGGCAAATTGCCTCACCGAATCGAGGCTGGCCAAATCCAGCTTCATGACTTCGGCGGAGCCGGGCAAGCCAGCAAAATCCGCGAAGGCTGTTTCGCCCGCGCTAACCCGCCGGCAGGCGCCAACCACATGCGCGCCTTGGCGAACCAATTGCCGACTGGTCGCCAAGCCAGTCCCCGAATTCGCGCCGGTTATGATATAGACCTGTCCACCAAGTTCCTTGCGCAAAAGTTGCGGATCGCATCTTAAGGTCTTGGGCATGCTCTCACCTCGTTTCAAGCTGTCTGTTGGCCAATTTCGTTGACCCCGATTGTTGATGCTAGACCGCGATAGCCACTGCCGCCGCTTGCAGCGCCGCCTCAATCGCAGCGCGCTGCTCAGCCGAGCTGGCCGGCATGGGCATGCGCGGGGCGCCGGCCGGTCTCCCCTGCAAAGCCAGCGCCGTCTTGACGTTGGCGGGCAAGTTACTATTCTCGTCCATGATGGCGTTCCAGATTGGCAGCAGTTTGAGATGCGTCTCCAGCGCGCCCGCGTTGTCCCCAGCTTGAGCTTGATCCCACAACTTGACGCAGAGCTCCGGCGCGGCCGTCAGTATCGCGGCGATGCTGCCGTGCGCGCCCAAGGCGAATGAGGGATAGAGCAGGGCGTCCACCGCCGACATAATCACGCCGGCATCAGCCGATGTCATCAGCAAATCGGCCAGCAGCTTGAGATCGCCCGCGCTCTGCTTGACGCCGATCAAACCCGGGATCTCGCGCATCATGCGGTCAAGCAGCGCCGGCGAACAATAGGACCAGGGCACGACATTGTAGACCATGACTGGCTGGGCCGCCTGCTCCGCCAGCGTGGCGAAATGCGCGAACATGGTCTCGTCCGAGGGGCGGAAGAGATAGTGCACCGGCGTCACTTGCAGCGCGGCGACATCCAGGTCGGCCAGCGCCGATGCCTTTTCCAGCGCCTGCCGCGTACTGTCGACGATGATGCCGGCGATGACAGGAACGCGGCCGTCCGCGACTTCTATCGCCGCGCCCACGACGCAACGCAGTTCATCGGTCGTCAGGGTGTGCCCCTCGCCCGTGCTGCCGCCCACCGCCAGGCCGTGCACGCCGGCCGAGCTAATCAAATATTCGACTTCCGCGCGCAGCAAGGCCTCGTCGATTGATTCGTCCTCGCGGAACGGCGTCGCCATCGGCGGTACAATGCCCTGAATTTTCATGTCATGCCTCGCTAATTTGCGCTAATTTGAATGCTCGGCAGAAGTGTATGCCTGTTTGTCGCGATGTTCAATGACTTGCTCGCTGCAAAGTCGTCAGCCGCGCCGGGGCTTTCACGCGGCGGAGGGTTCAGCTGTTACCACGTCGCGTTTGCCGAAGTAGATCCACAGCAGCCACAGTGTTATCGGGATGATCAGCAGCCCGCAGCCTCGCACCAGCACGCCGCTCACGCCCATCGAGGTGTCGATCAGCCAGCCGGTCGTGCCCGACGCGACTGCGGAAAAGAGCGTGTACAAGGCGAATTCGGTGGAGAAGACCCGTCCCCGCACCTGATTGGGCACAATTTGCAGCAGCAGCTGCGTGCCCAGGACCCAGATCAAGCCGCCGCCGATGCCGCGCAAGAAGGCGCCGAAGAGGACGACCGGGAATGAGATCAAGGTCGCCGTTACGATGAATCCGGCCAGCGAAAATACGTAGCCGGCCGCAATCGCCAGCCGCAGATGCCGGTCACGATCGCGCGCCCAGTTGCGCCCCAGAATCGGACCAATGCCGGAGCCGATGCCCGACATAACGTAGATCAAGCCCAGGCTGATGCTGCCGCCTTCGCCGATGGGGAAATGGCGCTCGGCAATCGCGACTTGCACGACCTGGAAAAAGCCAATGACCAGCAGCCCCAGAACGCCTTTGTGAATGGCGATGGAGAAGGTATCGATATGCCGGCGCAAGTAAGCCAGGCCGTCTAGATACTGGCGGATGCCCGCCATGATGGACTTGTCGGAACCGCCCTTCAGTAGTGATTGATAAGGCATGCGCAGCAAGATCAGCGCGCTGACCAGGAAGGTCACGCCATCGATGACAAAGGCCGGATAGACCCCCACCACGCCCGAGACCAGCCCGCCCAGCGCGGCGCCGAAGGCCAGCATCACCGACCAGGTCGCCGAAGACAAGGCGTTGGCGACGCCCAACTCATGCGGCTTGGTGATGTCCGGCAGGATGGCGTTCCAGGCCGGGAAATAGAAACCTTGCGAGGCGCTCTGAATCGCCGTCAGCACATAGATCAGCCAGACATGCTGCGGCTCCCGCACCAGCACAAAACCCAGCACGACGAAGCAGCGCAGTACATCGGTGGTGATGACGATGGCGCGGCGATTGTAGCGATCGGCCACTACGCCGGCGATGGGGCTGACAAGGAAAGGCGCCAGCATGCGCACCACGAATAGCCCGCCGACGGCCGTGCCCGATTGTGTCAGCGTCGCAATCAAGGCGGCCGAAGCAATGAGGTTGAACCAGTCGCCGGTGAGGCTGACGACCTGCCCCGACCACAAATAGCGAAAGGAGCGGTTGCTGCGGATCAGCTGCCAGTAGCTGGATTGTCTTGCGTCGGACTTTGCCAAAGTGTGCTCGCAATCGTATGCGGGAGACGCCAATCCGCCGTGAGGATTCGCGGAATGGCGCTGCCCGCCAGCGCGTCATTATAACCTCTAGTCGGCGCTGATGCACCAGTCTGTTCGCAGGCTGCCGGACGCAATTGGCGAGCGACTGAACCATTTTATTCCGCGCCAGATTCGGTAAGATGGTGGCCGACCGCGAAACGTGGCGGCGTACTTACATGGAAAAGGGCGGGAGTCTGAATATGCGGGTATTCATCGCGGGCATCGACGGCTATCTGGGCTGGCCGCTCGCCATCCACCTGAGCGCGCATGGGCATCAGGTGGCCGGCGCTGATCTGCTGCTGCGGCGCCAATGGGTGGCTGAGGTCGGCGGAGCCAGCGCGCAACCCATCGCCAGCCGGGAAGAGCGCTTGCTCGCTTTTGAGGAGCGCTTCGGCGCGCCTCTCGACTTCCGCGTCGGCGACTTGACCGAATATGCCTTAGTCAAGGAGCTGTTCCAGGAATTCCAGCCCGAAGCCGTGGTGCATCTGGGGCAGATGCCCTCCGCGCCCTATTCCATGATCGACCAGGCGCACTGCGTCTGGACCCAGCAGAATAATGTCGTCAACAATCTCAACCTGCTGTGGGCGATCAATGAGGTCGTCCCCGATGCCCACCTGGTCAAGCTGGGCACGATGGGCGAATACGGTACGCCCAATGTTGATATCCCCGAGGGCTTCTTTGAAGTCGAGTTCCGCGGGCGGAAAGACCGCCTGCCTTTCCCGCGCCAAGCCGGCAGTTGGTATCACCAGAGCAAAGTGCACGATTCCCACAACACGCATTTCGCTTCCAAGATTTGGGGCTTGCGCGCCACCGATATCATGCAGGGCGTGGTCTTCGGCACGCGAATCGCCGAGATGGGCGACGATGAGCGCCTGCGCAGCCGGCTCGACTTCGACCAGTGTTTCGGCACGGCCATCAACCGCTTCTGCTGCCAGGCTGTCATCGGCCACCCCTTGACGCTCTTCGGGAAAGGCAAGCAGAAACGCGGTTTCCTGCCCTTGACCGACTCGGTTACCTGCTTGCGCCTGGCGGTCGAAAACCCGCCCGAACCGAGCGAGTTCCGCGTCTTCAACCAATTTGAAAACGCATACACTGTCACCGAGCTGGCCCTTATGGTGCGGGAGGTGGCGGCGGAATTGGGCATGCCAGCGGAGATCCGCCAATATGACAATCCGCGCACGGAAATGGAAGAGCACTACTATCAGCCCGATCGGCAGCACCTGGTCGATTTGGGTTATCAGCCGACCCGCGACATCAAGGCGGTGATGAAGCAAATGATGCTTGACCTGCTGGATTACAGAGATCGCATTGAAGCGCATGCCGATGTGCTGATCCCCGATATCCGCTGGGACGGGGGGCGCAAACGTTCCGAGGTAATTGGGTAGTCCGCTCAAGCGAAAGCGAATGCCGATGGCAGAAAATCCGCTGCTACTGATCATCCTGGACGGCTGGGGAATCCGCGAAACCGAAGCGGGCAACGCCGTAGCCCTGGCCGATACGCCCAACTTCGATGGCTGGCTGAAAACCTGCGAGCGCGCCATCGTGCACACATCGGGCGAACACGTGGGCTTGACGCCGGGCCAGATGGGCAATTCCGAGGTCGGGCACCTCAACCTGGGCGCCGGGCGCATTGTCTACCAAGATATTTCGCGCATCGCCAATGCCATTGCCGAGGGCTCGCTCGCCGAAATCCCCGCGCTGCAGAGCGCCCTGAGCACCATCAAGGCGGAGGGCAAGCGCTTGCACTTGATCGGCTTGCTGGGCAGCGGCGGCGTGCACAGCCACTTCGATCATCTTTACGCGCTGCTGGACATCGCGCGCCGGCACGACATCGACCCGCTACTGCATCTGATCACCGACGGGCGCGACACGCCGACGCAAGACGGCATCACATTCTGCGCCGAGCTGCTGGGCAAAATAGCCGAACTGGGTTGCGGACGCGTGGCGACCGTCAGCGGCCGTTACTACGCCATGGACCGCGACCAACGCTGGGAGCGTACGCGACAAGCCTATGACGCCATGGCTTTCCTCCGCGCCGACGCCAGGGCGCCCGATGCCTTGAGCGCGATTCAAGCGTCTTACGACAAAGGCGTCAGCGACGAGTTCATCCCGCCCACCGTCGTCGGACCAGGTGAGGGAATGGGGATCGCAGCCGGCGATGTCTTGCTCTGCTTCAACTTCCGCGCCGACCGCATGCGTCAGTTGTCGCAAGCCTTCGTCAAGCGCGATTTCGACGGCGCTGAAAACTTCGCGCCCGTTGCCGATTTGCGTCTGATCACCATGACCGAATACATGCAGGGCTTGACTGACGAGGCGCTCTTCCCGGTCGAGCTGCTGAGCAATACGCTGGCGGAGACGCTCAGCCGGGCGGGTATGACGCAGTATCACAGTGCCGAGACCGAGAAGTACCCGCACGTGACCTTCTTCTTCAACGGGCGCAACGAGGCGCCATTCCCCGGCGAGACGCGCCATATCTTGCCCTCGCCCAAAGTCGCCACCTACGACTTAAGTCCGCAGATGAGCGCGCGCGAATTGACCGAGGCCACGTTGAAGCGCCTGGCTACGCACGACGATGATTTCTTGCTGGTCAACTTCGCCAATCCGGACATGGTCGGGCATACTGGTTCGCTGCCGGCGGCGATCCAAGCCGTCGAGACGGTCGATGATTGTGCCGGGCGGCTGGTCGAGGCGGTCCTGCAAAAGGGCGGCGTCGCCATCGTCACGGCCGACCACGGCAACTGCGAGCGTATGATCGACACCGTCACCGGCCAGCCGCATACCTACCACACGGTTGGGCCGGTTTCGCTATTCGTGATTGACGCCGCCAAGCGCTACGATTTAAGCGCCTGGGGCCGGCTGGCCGATGTCGCCCCGACAGTGCTGGACTTGCTCGGCGTGGCGCAGCCGCCGGAGATGACCGGCAGCAGCCTGATACGGGCGGCGCGTTAGTATCAGCGTGATCTAGCTATGCTAGTTTTCGCCGGAAGAACGTCACCATCTCATCAAAGGCGTCGTTGGCCACGTCATCACGGCTCAGATCGCCGTCTTCAAGCATGAAGCTGTGCGGCTCATTGGCATATACCTTGAGCTCAAAATCGGCGCCGGCCTCGCCAAGCGCGATAGCATAGGCGTAGATGCTGGCTATCGGACTGGGACGGTCCGCTGTGCCGTGAATGATGAGCATAGGCGAATCCAGTTCGTCGACCAAATCAGCGGGCGTGACAGGATCGCCGAAGTTGGGGAAACCGTACCAAGCCACGCCGGCGCCAAATGCGTCAATCTGCGGCATGAACAGCATGGTATAACGCCCGCCCGCGCAGAAGCCGGTCAAGCCTATCCGCATCGGATCGACATCATCACGCGCGCTCAGATAAGCGATGCTGTCGAGCAAAAGCTGTTCAACCAGCGCGTCTGACGGGCTGCGCTCGAACGTCTGCCAGCCGATTGCCAAGACCACAAAGCCCTCAGCCGCGAATTCGTCAGTCATGTCACGGTAGCCCGGCTGCATGCCATTGAAAGAATGAATCAGCACCACCGCCGGATATACACCAGCGTCTGTTGGATAGGCGATATACGATTGATAGGCTTGCCCGCCGCTGGTCACGTCGATGTCTTCGCTGGAGACCGCCAATGCATCGTCATGCGCCAGCGCTGACAGCGGCAACGACAGCAAGGCAATCAACAGTAACACGTATTTGATTTTCATCGCTTAGTCCTTATTATCTCATTTGTGGAGTAGACGCAATCATGATCATAACGCAAAGTCAACAAACTATGCACAGGCGCGGCCCGCCGTCTTGGCCATCGCCTGATCATAAAGTGGATGAGCTATGAAGCGGCGAGACGGCCTGCAATCCTTCAAAGCTAACCCCGACGTCTCCGTCTTGATCATCGGCGGCGGCGTCAACGGCATCGGCCTCTTCCGCGACTTGGCGCTGAACGGCGTCGATGCGCTGCTGGTCGATCGCGGCGATTTCGGCGGCGGGACCAGCGCCGGCTCCTCCCACATGCTGCACGGCGGCATCCGCTACCTGGAAAACGGTGAATTCCGCCTGGTCAACGAGGCCCTGCACGAGCGCGACCGCATGCTGCGAAACGCGCCGCATTACGCCAAGCCGCTGCGCACGACCATCCCGGTTTTTCGCTGGTTCTCCGGTTTGCTGAACGCGCCGCTGAAGTTCCTCAACCTGCTCGACCGGCCGGGCGAACGCGGCGCATTAGTCGTCAAACTCGGCTTGAGCTTCTACGACTTCCTCGTCCGCAAAGAGCGCCAGATGCCCAGGCACGAATTTCGCCTGCGCCAGGCCGCCCTAAGCGAGTACCCGCAGCTGAACCCGGCCATCGTCTGCGCCGCCAGCTACTACGATGCCTGGATGCCCTATCCCGAGCGCATCTGTTTGGAAATGGCGCTGGATGCCGAAGCCAGCCATGACGAGGCGCGCGCCTTGACTTATGTCAGCGCTATCGCTGGCGACAGGGACAGCGTGACCCTGCGCGACGAACTCTGCGGGGAGGAAATCCGCATCCGCCCGAAGGTGGTGGTGAACGCGGCCGGCCCCTGGATTGACTTGGTCAACAGCGGCTTGGGGCGCGGCGAGCAGCGCTTCATCGGCGGCACAAAAGGCTCGCATCTGGTCCTCGACCACCCGCAACTGCTCGCGGCGGCGCGCGACAGCGAGATCTTCTTCGAGAATGACGACGGCCGCATCGTGCTGATCCTGCCTTATTTCGACCGCGTCATGATCGGCACCACCGACATACGACTCGACCAGCCCGATGAAGCGGTCGCTACCGACGCCGAAATCGACTACCTGTTGGCTATGGTCGACAGAGTCTTTCCCGGCATTCGGGTCAAACGCTCGCAGATAGTATTCACCTTCTCGGCCGTGCGTCCGCTGCCTTATAGCGAGGGCGGCCATCGTGGGAATGCGGGTCAGATCAGCCGCGACCACAGCATCCGCAGCTTGCCGGCCAATGCCGAGCGCGCTTACCCGATTCATTCTCTGATCGGCGGCAAGTGGACCACCTTCCGCGCCTTCGCTGAACAGGCGGCCGATGTCGTGATGGGCGATCTCGGGCGACAACGCCGGGCGCATACTCGCGACCTGAGCATCGGCGGCGGGCGCGCCTACCCGCGCGACGAAGCCGCTCGTGATCAGTGGCTGCGGGATTTGCAGGCGCGCTGCGATTTGCCGCTGGAGCGCTTGCGCCAGCTATTCGAGCGCTACGGCACGCGAGCGGAAGCAGTCGCGGCCTTCATCGCGCAAGCCGAGGACAAGCCGCTGAATGCGCACCCAGCTTACAGCGAGCGAGAGATCGTATTTATCCTGGAGCACGAGAAAGTGACGCGGCTGGACGACCTGCTGCTACGCCGCACACTGATGGCTATGCTGGGCCAAGTCACCCCTGCGCTGCTGCAAGAACTGGCCGATATCTGCGCGGCGACGCTCAACTGGTCCGCTGAGCGCAAAGCTGCCGAGATCAAGCGCGCTGTAGAATTGCTGCGCGTCAAACACCGCGTGGAGCTGCAGTCGACTAGCTGATTCGCACTGCCGTCCCGCTGGCCGAGACCATCAGCATGCTGCCATTGGAACCGATCGTCTCATAATCCAGGTCGACGCTCAGAATCGCATTGGCGCCCAATTGGCGCGCGTTGTCCTGCATCTCCTGGATGGCGATTTCTTTGGCCCGCCGCAATTCTTCTTCGTAGGCGCCCGAACGCCCGCCAACGATATCGCGGATGCCGGCGAACATATCTTTGAACATATTGGCGCCCATAACCGCCTCGCCGCTGACAATGCCCAGGTAGCCCTCTACCGCGTAGCCCTCGACAGTCGGTGTTGTGGTTGTAATCATGCGTTTCACCTTGCTTTCCATTTGCTTCCTCACTGTTAGATTGCGCGCCGTATTGTACTGGCAGTATGGCGCTATGGCTAGCGTTGCCGTTGTCGCAAGAGTCCGAGCTTTGCGCTTGACGCTGTCGCGATTACACCGAGGCGTGTCCGCTAGGGAAAACTGACGCCCGCCCACATCTTTCACTTGCGCCATTTGCGCTCCCCCTTCCCTAGCTTGCTGGGGCAAGGGGGTCGGGGGGATGGGGTAGAAAACCCCGCGTTGGCGCGACCCGGTTTCGGACAAGCTCACTTCGGCAGGATCAGGCGCAGCAGCCGCTCGGCCGCTGTCGCCGCCGGCAGCTCGCCATTGATCACCGCCGCTTCAAGCTCGGGCAGGGCGGCCCGAAACGCGGCGTTCCCGTACAAGCGCTGACGCAGTTGCGCCTCCAGCTCGCTATGCAGCCATTCGCGCTGCTGCTCGGCGCGGCGCTCCGCGAATACGCCGCTCGCCTTGGTCTGCGCCACAAATTCGCCGATTGCGCGCCAGATGTCTTCAATGCCGTCGCCGCTCATGCCCGAGGCGGTGAATGCCCGCGTACGCCAACCTGCCGTAGCCGGCGCCACATAGCGCAGCGACTGGCTGAATTGCGCGCGCGCCGCCTGGGCCGCGGCGATATTGTCGCCATCAGCTTTGTTGATGACCAGCGCGTCGGCGATTTCGATGACGCCTTTTTTGATGCCCTGCAAGTCATCACCAGCGCCGGTGATCAGCAGCAGCAAGAAAAAATCGACCAGAGCGCGCAGCCTCACTTCACTTTGACCCGTGCCCACCGTTTCGACCAGTATCACATCGTAGCCGGCCGCCTCGCAGAGCAGGATGGCTTCGCGCGTGCGCCCGGCCACGCCGCCCAGCACCCCGCCGGTAGGGGAGGGGCGGATGAAGGCCTTCTCATCGCGCGAGAGCCGCTCCATGCGCGTTTTGTCGCCCAGGATGCTGCCGCCGCTCAAACTGCTGCTGGGGTCAATCGCCAGCACGGCGACGCGTTTGCCGCGTGCTGTTAAGCTGCAGCCGAAGCTGTCGATGAAGGTGCTCTTGCCCGCGCCCGGCACACCGGTGATGCCGATGCGAAGCGAGCGGCCGCTGTGCGGCATCAGCCGGCCCAGCAGCGCTCCCGCCAGGTCCCGATGTTGCGGGGCGGCGCTTTCGATCAGCGTGATGGCGCGGGCCAAGGCAGCGCGCTCGCCGGCCAGCAAGCCGCGCGCGAGCGCATCCAGGTCGATTTGGCGCTGCTGTTGATCGTCATTCATAGTCGGGCGCGGGTCGGTTGCTTTCACCCATCTTACCGCATAGACTTTATCTGATACACTTTGGGCGATACAGGTTCAACGAGGAGTATGAAGATGGCGCAATATCTATGGCAATCATCGCTGACGTCCGCGGCATGGAAAGGCATCATGTCGGGAGATGAGTCGGCAATTTCCGGCGAACTGGGCAATACGGCCGAGAATTTCGGCGGCAGCGTACTCCACAGTTGGGTCGCTTTTGGCGAAAATGATTTCATCGCCCTGATTGAGATGCCAAGCAATGAAAATATGGCTGCATTCGTCTTGGCGATGACCGTTAATGGCTACTATTCACAAGGCAAGACGACTGTTCTGCTGAGCACGGACGAAAGCGGCGGGGCGCTGGGTCAAGCGGCCGCTTATCACAATCTCGGCTGAGCGGTGGGCGCCGTTCAGCCCAATCGCCGATTCAATTCGTCCAGCACATTGCGCGCCGCTGACGGTATCACGGTGCCGGGGCCAAATATCGCCGTAGCGCCCTGCTCATAGAGGAAGGCGTGGTCCTGCGCCGGGATTACGCCGCCCATGACCACCATCATATCGGCGCGTCCCAACTTGCCCAGCGCCCGCGTCAATTGCGGCAGCAAGGTCTTGTGCCCGGCCGCCAGCGAGCTGATGCCGACCACGTGCGCATCGTTTTCCACCGCCTGTTTCGCCACCTCGTCCGGCGTTTGAAACAGCGGCGCAATATCCACATCAAAGCCCATATCCGCAAAGGCGGTGGCGATGATTTTGGCGCCGCGATCGTGGCCGTCTTGTCCCATTTTCGCCACCATCAGCCGCGGTCGCCGGCCCTCGCGCCGCGCGAAATCGTCGGTCAGCTCACGCACAGCGGCCACTTCATCGCCGTCGCCGAAGGCGCTGCTGTAAACGCCGGCCACCGACTGAATGACCGCTTTATGCCGTCCCCAGACCTGCTCCAGCGCCAGCGAAATCTCGCCGTTGGTCGCGCGAGCCCGCGCCGCTTCAACCGCCAACGCCAGCAGATTGCCGTCGCCGGTTCGCGCGCAATCCGTCAGCCCGTCCAGCGCAGCTTTCGCAGCCGCATCGTCCCGCTCAGCGCGCAGCTTTTCCAGCCGGGCGATCTGCGCCTGACGCACGGCAGTGTTGTCGACTTCGCGATAGGCGATGGGTTCGTCCACAGCCGGGCGATATTTGTTCACGCCGATGATGGCCTCGGCGCCGCTGTCGATATGGGCTTGCCGCCGCGCCGCCGCTTCTTCAATGCGCATCTTGGGCAGGCCGGTCTCGAGCGCCTTGGTCATGCCGCCCAGCGCTTCAATCTCCAGGATATGCGTCCAGGCGCGCCGAGCTAAATCGTGCGTCAAGCGCTCGACCAGGTAAGAGCCGCCCCAGGGATCGACCACATCGGTGATGCCGTTCTCATGCTGCAGGAAGAGCTGCGTATTGCGGGCGATGCGCGCGCTGAAGTCGGTTGGCAGGGCGATGGCCTCGTCCAGCGCATTGGTATGCAGCGACTGAGTGCCGCCCAGCACGGCCGCCATCGCTTCCAGGCAGGTGCGGATGACGTTGTTGTAGGGGTCTTTCTCCTGCAAGCTCCAGCCCGACGTCTGACAATGCGCGCGCAGCGCCATAGACTTGGCATGCCGCGGATCGAATCGCGCCACCAGCTTGGCCCAGAGCAACCGCGCCGCCCGCATCTTGGCGATCTCCATGAAGTAATTCATGCCGATGCCCCAGAAGAATGACAGCCGCGGCGCGAAGTCATCGATGTCCAAGCCCGCCGCCAAACCCGCGCGCAGGTATTGCAGGCCGTTCGCCAGCGTGTAGGCCAGCTCGATATCGGCTGTCGCGCCGGCCTCCTGGATGTGGTAGCCGCTGATGCTGATGCTGTTGAACTTGGGCATCTCGGCGGCGCAGTAGGCGAAAATATCGGCCACGATGCGCATGGACGGCGCCGGCGGGTATATATAGGTATTGCGCACCATGTATTCTTTGAGGATGTCGTTCTGGATGGTGCCGGTCAACTGCGCGGGGGGGACGCCCTGTTCTTCGGCGGCAACGATGTAGAAAGCCAACACCGGCAGCACCGCGCCATTCATGGTCATTGACACCGACATCCGCTCCAGCGGGATGCCGTCGAAGAGGGTCTTCATATCCAGCACGCTGTCCACAGCCACGCCCGCCATGCCGACATCGCCCAGGACCCGCGGATGATCGGAGTCGTAGCCGCGGTGGGTCGCCAGGTCGAAGGCCACCGACAGTCCCTTCTGCCCGGCGGCCAAATTGCGGCGGTAGAAAGCGTTGCTCTCCTCGGCAGTGGAGTAGCCGGCGTACTGCCGAATGGTCCAGGGGCGGGCGGCGTACATGGTGGGGTAGGGTCCGCGCAAGTAGGGCGGGATGCCAGCGACAAAACCGAGATGCTCGACATCTTTCAGGTCGGCGGCGGCATAAATCGCCTTGATGTCAATCTGTTCCAGCGTCCGCCAAAGCTCGTCGGCGGCTGCGTCTGGTCCGGCTGACTCAATAGTTGGGTCGTATGCGATCTGGCTGAAATCAGGGCTGGTCATCATGCCTCCGCCCAGGCTTTCGGTTGTGGACTTTCAAAGTCTTCCGCCAGGCGCAGGGGCTGCAAGGGCTTTATGCGGATGCCATCCTCTACGTCGCCGCTGTCGGGGGCATGCGGCTTCTGCGTTGTCGGCAACGTCTCCGCTTCGTCCACATAGGCATTCGCGCCCACCAGGATCGACTCGCCGCTCGCAAGGTCCTGCCGGCGCCGCTCGGCTACGGCTTCGATCTCCGCTTGTATGGCGCCCGTCCGCAGCGACGCCAGCAGGCCGCCTTGCGCTTCAATGTCCTGAAAACTCGCCCAGGCCCGGCGCGCCAACTGGTCTGTCAGCGACTCGACATGCCAGGCGCCGCCGGCCGGGTCGATGAGCCGCGCCAGTTGCATCTCTTCTTGCAGGATCAGCTGCAAATTGCGCGAGAGCCGACGGGAAAAGACGTCGCTCGCTCCCAATGGCGCGTCAAAGGCGGGCAGGCAGATGCTATCGACGCCGCCGAGCGCCGCCGCCAGCGCCTCGCTGGTCAGCCGCAGCAGATTGACATGCCGGTCGCGGCGGGTCTTGTTGCGCAGGCCGCTGCGCGCATGCAGCCATAGTCGCTGTCGTTCATGCGCAAGGCCATAAGCTCGCAGCACCTGCGCCCACAGCGACTTAATCGCGCGGAATTTGGCCATTTCCATGAAGAAGTTCTCGCCGATGCCCAGCTGGAAGTGTATCTTGTCCGCCACGAGACTGACGTTCAGTCCGGAAGCGCCCTGCGCCCGAAGGTATTCGACGCCTGTCGCCAGCGCAGTCGCCAGTTCCTGCACGGCATTGGCGCCAGCATCGTGGTATGCGGTTGCGTCAACCGAGATGCTGCCCAACTGCATCGCGTATTTGCCAGCGTCCTCCACAATTACAGCCAGTCGTTCAAAGGCGTCGGCGTGCATGACACCCGTTCGCGCCAAGCTCGCAAAGGGGTCATATCCGACGCAGCCAGTCAGCTCGCGAAATATGTCTTTGCGTAGCAAAGTTTGTATGAGACGGTAGCGGATTATTGGCCTGCGTCCGTCGCCGCGGTTGAAAAGCGGAAAACGCGCCAGATCAATCCCGGCCAGCGCACGCCGCATATCACGCGCCGACTCTACTTGCAGCGAATCGCGGAGTACGATCGCCGTCTGCCCGTTGGCAAGCGAATCCCGCAGCGCCGCGTTGAAGTCGTCGGGGTCGGCAATGTCGATCTCGTTTGCGATCAGCCAAGGCCGGGCGCGGCGAAGAGTTCCGCGCAGGCTGGGGTATTGGCCGGGCTTCTTGATAGTTGCCGCGCCGCGCTCGCTATCGACATGCGGAAGCGGCTGGATGTCGATGCCTTCGTAGCTGCGGGCGATCAGGCTCTCCAGCGCCACCCCGCGCAAGGAAGCGCGCGCCGCCTCGACCCAATCGTCGTAGCTCGCCGCTTCAAATTCAGCGAATAAAGCCTCGGTCACGGCCTGCTCACAGCGCTAATCCGTCAAGTGTGGCGCAGATTATAGCGGCTGAGGCGAAGTCTTGGAATTGTGGCGCGCGCGCATCACCAGGTCACATGCAGCGCTACGGGCCCGCGGAATGAGATATTAAGCGTGTATTCGATGTCCTGGTTGGCCACCAGCCGCAGGTTCGGCAGCCGGCGCGTCAGCGTCTCCAGCAGAATCGCCATCTCCAGCCGGGCCAGCGGCGCGCCCACGCAGTAGTGGATGCCGTAGCCGAAAGCCAGTTGTTCTTTGAGGTTGTCGCGCTCAAACAGAATCTCATCCGGCTCGGGGAAGACGCTATCATCGCGATTGGCCGAATTAAGCATTAGCAGCAGGTTCGCGCCGGCCGGGATCTCCACGCCGGCTATCGCGCTGGCTTTGACGGCCAGCCGCCGCCACGCGCAGACCGAGGGATCGTAGCGCATCATCTCTTCCAGCGCCTGGGGGATAGCGCCCGGCTGCGCGCAGAGCGCCCGCCACTGCTCGCGCTGAGTCAGCAGATGCAGCAGCGCGTTGTTGATTTGCGCTGTAGTCGTCTCGTGCCCGGCCACCAGCAGGGTGATCATGCAGCTGGCGATTTCATTCAGGGTCAGCACACTGTCATCGCCCGCCCGCAGGCGAATCAGGTCGCTGGTCAAGTCGTCCTGTGGCGCTCGCTCTTTCTCCGCCACCAAGTCGACCACGTAGCGCCAGAAGGGCACGAGATTCTCGGTCATGGCGATTTGCTCAGCGGCGCTCGGACGCCCGTAATAGAGCTTGATGCGATTGCCGGCCCAGGCTTTCACCTGCGGCACATCGGCATCGGGCACACCCAGCACGTGAAAGAGCACATAAGCAGGATACTCGTAGGTCAATTCGGCCACGATATCGAGCGGCGCGCGCCCGGCGATGCGCTCGAGGCCGCTCTCGGCGATGTCGCGGATGGCGGGCGCGAAGTTCTTCATGCGCCGCGGTGTGAAGAGGCGATTGACCAGGGCGCGGATGCGCGTATGCCCCGGCGGCACATTATTGGACAGCACCGGCTCCGGACTGTAGTCGCCTTCCGCCAGCATCTGCCGCACGGCTTCGGGGAAGGGCACGATGGGCGAAATGGTGTTGGCGGCGGTATAGGTCTCGTGGTCGCGGAAGATGGCTTTGATGTCGGCGTAGCGCGTGACCACCCAGTAGTCGATGGCCGGGCTGTAGAAAACCGGCTGCTCGAGTCTCGCGCGGGCGAGCAGGGGGAAGGGGTCGCATAAATCGAGCGGGTCGAAGGCGGCGCTGAAGTCGTGGTAGGGGCAGGCGGTCATGGAGGCTACTCGCTGACAATGTCGAACGCATTTTGGCTTTTGCGTCAAGTAATAGATAGTATATTGTTGCAATGAGTGGAGACAGTCTAGGGTAAAGCGATGTTCACTGCACTAGAAAAATTCGACTTCCAACTGCTGGAAAACAGCGAGTTCAAAGAAGACTCCGTGCGTGAAGAAATCATCTCGCCTATCCTCAAGGAACTCGGTTACAGCGCTGGCGGCTTGAACCGCATTGTGCGCAGCCGGTCGCTCAGCCACCCCTTTGTTAAGATTGGTTCGGGAGATCGGGAAATCCGCATAGTGCCCGATTATCTGCTGCTGGCGGCCAACAAGCCAGCCTGGATTCTGGACGCCAAAGCGCCGCGAGAGCATGTAACAAGTGGCGGTCACGTCGAGCAGGCCTACAGTTATGCAATCCACCCCGAAATCCGCAGCCGATACTTTGCCCTTTGCAACGGCAGAGAATTCGCTGTGTTTGAAAAAGATCGGCTGGGTTTGGCGCTGCATTTCCACGTTTCGGAGATTGGACAGTATTGGGAAGCGCTCTACGCCCTGCTTGGCCCGCGCAGCTTCCAGCCGGGTGCAGCGAACGATACCGACACACACACACACACACACACACACACACACACACACACACACACACACACACACACACACACGAAACAGTTGAACAACTGTTTAGCAATAAACAACTCGCTGAATTGGCTCTGCTTAAACACCTAATCTCCACTATTGGCGAAGGAAAGATCCGTGCCCAACTACTTTTGATGTTCTCGGGATTATTGAATCGGATAAATCTTACATATCACACGAACACTTATGGCGGAGGCGATAGCGGGATCATGCGTTATTATCGTTATCGAATTGCTCCGAATCCTACAATATCGGACACTCTACATTATTTTGGCGTTCGATACAAATCAATTATCAGCGCCAAAAAAGAACTCGCGCCACTGATAAATGAAAGCAACCATGACGCCTTCCTAGCCTACCAAGGCACAGCCACTGATCTGAACCAAATTGATGATGAAATCGTCGATTATGTCTACACCGATCCTCCTTATGGCGCGAAAATCCAATACCTCGACCTCTCGACCATGTGGCTGGCTTGGCTGGATCTGCCCGTGAGTGACTTCGACCGCCAGCAGGAAATCATTGAAGGCGGAAGGCTGGAAAAGACCAAAGAGGAATACAGCGACTTGATGGCGCAGTCCATCCGAGAATTATACCGCGTCTTGAAATATGACCGCTGGATGAGCTACGTCTTCGCCGATAAGAACCCCGCCTACTGGCACACAATCGTCGAAACCGCCGAACAAGCGGGTTTTGAGTATATGGGCGCTGTGCCACAATCCAACAGTACGCGTTCATTCAAGAAAGTGCAGCATCCTTCAACAGTCTTGAGCGGGCAGCTCATCATCAACTTCCGCAAGGCGCGGAGCCCCCGCGCGATTATGAAGCTGGACTTGGGCGATGATGCGACTGATCTGATACTGGAGACGGCCGAGAACGTTATCGCGGAAAACGAAGGAGCGACCATTGAAGAGATTAACAGCGAGCTCATCATCAAAGGCATTGAACTGGGCTTTCTCGATTTGCTCAGTAAGAAATACGACGACCTGTCACCACTGCTCGACAGTTACTTCGACTTGGATGACGAAACGCAGAAGTATCAGCTGCCTGTGAACAAAAAGTTCAAAAGCGCCATCCCGCTCGAATTGCGCCTGCGCTATTTCCTACTCTCTTATCTTAAGCGCAAGCGTCAAGAGCGCATCGACCCAGATTTCAGTGAGATTGTGCAGAATATCATGCCCATGCTGAAGAATGGTCTCACGCCTGAAAATCAGACAATTCTGAATGTCCTGCGCGTATGGGCGCGTGAAATGCCGGACGGCCGCTGGCGTCTGCGTGACGAGGGGCAGCAGCGCATGGATGGATTCTAATCGTCGTCGGCATCTCCGTATATTTCCTGACGCAATTCCTTAAGCATTTCCCGCGCGTCCTGGCCTTCATACCCGGCTTTCATATCGCGCAAGCCCTGGCGAATATCATCCATGATTTCTTCTTTCGTCGGCTCGCGATATTCGCCGTCCACCACCTGGCGCGGCGCGTCTTTACGTTGTAACTTCAGCTTCGGCTTGGGCGTTTCCACTACCTGTTCTCCACGACAATCCATCCCGAAACTATCACAGTCCAACTCGGCAGAGCGAGCAACGGCGCGGCGACGCAATTCTCATTTAGTGCGGAATGGGGTAAGATATGTGACTGTCTCCAACGCGCCGCAGCGCTTTCAGGCCGTGACTTGCGGCGGAACCTGCCACGTGAGCGCGGGCTTGCATAATGCGCAATTCATGTTGCGCGGAAAGGGAAAGCGATGCCGCTTAATCTGGGCATCATCGGCGCCGGGCGCATCGGTTGCGTCCACGCCAACACCTTGACCACCCGGATAGCCTCGGCCAAGGTGCTGGCTATCGCCGACATCTTCGCCGATTCGGCCAAATCGGCCGCCGCCGATTACGGCATCCCCGACCACACTAGCGATCCCGCCGAAGTCATCAACAGCGGCGCTATCGACGCCATCGTCATCTGCTCGTCGACCGATACCCACTGCCGCTTCATCATTGAGGCGGCGCGCGCAGGCAAACAAATCTTCTGCGAAAAACCCATCGCCTTCGACCTTGCCGAGATTGACGAAGCGCTGGCGGCTGTGGCCGAGAGCGGCGTGCAGCTACAGATCGGCTTCAATCGCCGCTTCGACGCCAACCACGCGCGCATCAAAAGCGCCATCGACCAGGGCGAGATCGGCGCGCCGCATACCATGATGATCATCAGCCGCGATCCGGCGCCGCCCCCGCTCGACTACATCAAGGTCTCCGGCGGCTTGATGATGGATATGATGATTCACGACTTTGACCTGGCCCGCTTCCTGCTGGGCGAGGTCGAGGAGGTCTACGCTATCGGCGATGTGAAGGTCGACCCCGCCATCGGCGCGGCCGGCGATATCGATACGGCCAAGGTGATGCTGCGCTTCGCCAATGGCGCAATCGGCACCATCGAGAACAGCCGGCAAGCGGTCTACGGTTACGACCAGCGCGTCGAGGTTTTTGGCAGTGGCGGCGCGGTGAGCAGCGGCAATTGGCATCCCAATTCCGTCACCATCAGCGATGCCGGCAGCGTCCGCCGCGACCTGCCGCTCTACTTCTTCGTCGAGCGCTATATGGACAGCTATGTCGCTGAGATGATCGCCTTTGTCGACGCCATCGAGAGCGGCGCGCCCGTGCCGGTGGTGGGCAATGACGGGCGCGTGCCCGTGCTGATGGCCATGGCCGGCATGCGCTCAATAGCTGAGAATCGCCCGGTGCGCCTGGATGAAGTCGAATCTGGGCATACGCTGGCAGAGTCATAGCGCCGAATGAGCACCTACGAGAGCACATTGAATACCTGGCTGGCTGCCTCCTTAAGAGAGCGCGGCCTGGATGCGCGGGCGGAGAGCGGGCAGGGCGGCGGCAAACGTCTGGATGTCGAAGTCGCGCTCGACGGGCTGAAGATCGCCCTGGAAGCGGAACAGGGCGTTTCCAAAGCCAAGAAAGCTTCAGCGATTAAGGACGCCGACAGCCGCCTGCGGGATGACTTGGTCGATTGCGCGGTCGCCATTTGCTATCCGCCGGACTTGCGCTCGGCGGCGGAGCTGGCGGAATGCCAACTGCTGCATACGCTGCGCACGCACAAGGAACGCCCGCCCGCGAACAAAACTGGTTGGAAGACAGATGGCCTGGCGCAACTGGTCAGCGTCATTCGCAAAATCCCCGACCAGCTTGGCGACCCCGACGAAATTGCCAATCGCCTCTCTTTCAGTTTGGATCGCGCCGTCGCCCGGCTCAGTGAAAGCCAAAAGCAGGATTTAGCCGCCTGCCTGGATCTGCCGGCCGGCAAGCCCAGCAAAGTCGAGCCCGGCTTTGCGGTGACCAGCCGCTTCAATCAAGCCGCCAAGCGCGCCATGCTGGTCGTCGCCACCGCCGTCATGTTCCACAGCCAACTGGACAAACATCGCCACGCAATCAAGCCGCGCGATTTCGAGGGCGATTGGTCCCCCGCCAGCGCCAGCCAGTGCGCCGAGAGCGCTGATCCCATCGGCGCGTTTTCGCAAGCCTGGAAATTATGGCTTGTGGTCGATTACAAGCCGATCTTCGACACGGCTCGCAGCGCCCTGCAAGCGCTGGCCGGCTCGAATGAATTCGCCGCCGCCGTGCAAGTTATCGCCCGCGCGTCCTTGCAAGTAACGCGCAACATCGTCGGCTTGCGGCATGATTTGCTGGGGCGCATCTTCCACAAAGTGCTTGATAGCGCCCGCTATGACGGCTCCTTCTACACCACGACCGCGGCCGCGACGCTGCTGGCGAACCTGGCTATCCGCGCGGACACGCTCGACTGGTCGGACAGCGCCGCCATCGCCCGGCTGCGAATCACCGACCCGGCCTGCGGCACCGGCACGCTGCTGATGGCGGCCGCCGAGCGCATCCGTGATTTGACCGGCGCGGCCCGCAACCAAGACGAAGTGTCGCGCCTGCTCATCGAAAAAGTCTTGACCGGCTACGATGTCAACCTGACGGCGACGCACCTGGCCGCGACCACGCTGGGCTTACTCTCGCCGACGACCACCTTCGAGAATATGAAGATTTTCCGCGCTTTGCTAGGCGTGACCGGGACGGACGAAGGCCGCCGCGCCTTCCTCGGCTCACTCGAATTTTTGAGCCCGCGCAATCAACCGCGCCTGCTGCCCTGGCCCACCGGCGTCGAGCAAATCGAGACGCAAGCGGAAATCGCCCAAGCCGAGCCAGCCGACCTGGTGATTATGAATCCGCCTTTCACGCGCGACAGCCTGCGCCATGACCAGTTCAGCCGCGCGGATGAGAAGCAGCTCAAAGCGCGTGAGAAGGAGCTGTTTGCTGGCCAGCCGGTGCATCTATCGGGTGGAAGCAACGCGTTCCTCGTTCTCGCCGACTACATCAACAAATCTGAAGGCGCAACATTGGCCTCAATTTTGCCGCTCACTCTGGCGACAGATGCTTCTGGTCAGGCGATTCGGGAGTTTATTGCTCGTGAGTATTTTGTGGAAACCATTGTTACATCTCACGATCCAACACGAATTTATTTTTCGGAGAATACAAATATCGGGGAAATGCTATTAGTCTGCCGCCGTCGACGTGCCGAACTGCCCCCCCCCCCCGAATCTGCACACAAAGATCGTCAACTTGTACGAAAATCCAGCGACGCCGGCCGAAGCGCTGGGGGTGGCACGGGATATTGTCAAGGGCAATATCGAAAATATCAAGGGTACGGTGCAGCTGTGGCCCCACAAGCGCATAGCCAATGGCGATTGGGGCGGGGTACAGTTTTTGTCACCTCATCTATGCGAGAGCTTCTTTGACTTGAGGCATGGCGGGTATTTCGAGACTCGTGAGCTAGGAGAATTTACTGAGTTAGGTCCAGCTGGACAAGGAGTTAGGGGTATTTTTGACCGTACTGAAGTGCCAAGTAGCGACGCAATGGTTGCACTCTGGTATCACAAGACAGATGTTACACAAAAGATGCTGGCTAATTGGGATACATACATAAAGCCGAAACCGGGCAATTATAGGCACGCGTCGGCTTATTGGACAAAACGCGCAAGATTGTTAATTTCCAACCGCATTTTTCTTCCAACGATTCGATGTATCAGTGTACGTCTTAATGAGAAAGTATTAGGTTCGTCGTGGATCCCTTCTAGGATAAAACCAAGTAAAATTGATGAAGAAGTCTTAGAAAAAGCATTATGTGCTTATTTCAATTCGACAATCGGAATACACGCATTATTAGGGAACCGAACGAATAAGAAACCTACATATCCAAGAATGTCCATGGACGACCTGCGCCGCATCCCTGTGCCCGACTTCCACGCGTTGAGCGAAAGCCAAGTCACGGCGCTGGCGACGGCTTTTGACACGCTCTGCAATTTCACGCTGCTGCCATTGCCGCAGATCATGCTCGACGAAACCCGTCAGGCGCTTGACCGCGTGGTCATCGACGCCCTGGACATCCAGCCCGAAGTCGTCGCCAACATCCGCCGCGAACTCAGCCGCGAGCCGTCAATCACTGGCAAGCCTTATGAACCCTAGATCTTCTGACGCAATAATGGGGGTAAAATGACATCTAAAACATACGATTCGCTGCACATGGGACGCAGCTCCATTGACCTCTATTCCAACGATATCGGCAGTCCCTTCGTCGACATCGACAGCTTCGCAGCCTACGTCGGCGGCTCGCCCACCAATATCAGCGTCGGCGGGCGGAGGCTGGGGCTGAAGACCGCGCTGCTGACCGCCATCGGCGCTGACCCGGTGGGCGACTTTATCCTGCACTTTCTGAATAACGAAGGCGTTGAGACGCGCTTCATCCCGCGCAAAGCCGAGCGCCGCACTTCGGCCGTCGTGCTGGGTATTGAGCCGCCGGACAAGTTCCCGCTGGTCTACTATCGCGACAATTGCGCCGACATCAACTTGACGATTGACGATGTGCTGGCGGCGCCGATCGGCGACTGCCGGGTATTTCAATTCGCCGGCACCAACCTGAGCCTGGAGCCCAGCCGCAGCGCCACCCTGTTCGCTGCCGAGCAGGCGCGTCTGGCCGGCGCGAAGGTCGTCTTTGATGTCGATTTCCGCCCCGACCAATGGCACGATGTGCGCGCTTTCGGCGTGGTGGCGCGGGGCGCCCTGCCGCTGGTCGATGTCGTCATCGGCACCGAAGACGAGATCAACGCCGCACTGCTCAGCGATGTCTCGCAGATGAACCTGACGCACTCGCAGATCTCCGACACCAAAGTCGAGGGCGATACCCGCGGCGGCATCGAGTTTATGCTGACGCTGGGGCCGGAAGCGGTGGTGGAGAAGATCGGGCCCGAAGGCGCGCGCGTCCATCTCAAGAGCGGCGAAATCATCGACGCGCCCGGCTTCCCGGTGGCCATCACCAACATACTGGGCGCGGGTGATGCTTTCGGCGGCGGCTTTCTCTACGGGCTGGTCAAAGGCTGGGGCTGGTACAAATCGGCGCGGCTGGGCAATGCCTGCGGCGCCATCGTTGTCACCGAGCACGGCTGCGCCAATTTCATGCCGACTATGGCCGAGGTCGAGGCTTTTGTCGCGCCCTACGGCGGACTGGATTAAAAGAGGATACACATGGTTACAGAAACGAACGAAGACGGCTGGATCACGTATATGAGCGGCGATGACCTGCTAGAGCGCGCCCGCGCCGAACGCGCCGAACTGGAAGCGCTCTGGCTGGGGCTGGACAATGACGAGATGACCCGCCGCCCGGGCCCGCAGCCCGATTGGTCGGTCAAAGATGTGATCGCCCATATCACCTGGTGGGAGAGCGCCATGACCAACTGGGTGTCGCGCGCGCTGACCGGCGAAATGCTGGCGCGCACGGAAACGCCCGACGAGATCAACGCGCGTATATATGCCGACAATCGCGATATGCCGCTGAACACCGTGCTGGCGGCTTTCGAAGCCAGCTTCCCGCCGCTGGAGAGCCTGCTCAACCGCCTCACTGACGACGAAATCAACGACGCCGAGGTCTGCGACATCCGCGGTATGCCGCTGCTGAACTTCATCGTGGGCAATACCTTCGTCCACTACGCCGACCATGTGGACGATCTGCGCGCTTATGTCGAGCGGCTTGGTGATTGATATATTGAACTACCGAGAACGCTGAGGGCGCAGAGAAAAGAAATGCTCTCGAATAGCCCTCTGTGCTCTCTGCGTTCTCTGTAGTTAGAAAGATTTGTCTAATCGACGGGAGACGGACAATATGAAATACACAGCCGAAACCATGCTGGTGAAATCGAAGGACCTGGGCGAGTCCGGCATCTTCGCCGAGGTCAGCGCCGGGCAGGCCGGCTGGGATTACCTCAACATGGCGGCCATGCGCCTGCGCCGGGGCGAGAGCTTCAGCGTCGAGACGCGCGAGCACGAGAACGCCACCGTCATCCTGGGCGGGACCTGCGACATCGTCACCACCGACGGCGAGTTCAAAAACGTGGGACGCCGGCCCGATGTCTTCAGCGGCATGCCCTACGCCCTCTACCTCTCGCGGCGCAAGCAGTTCGAGATCACCGCCACGAGCGATACCCTGGAATTCGCCAGCTGCTGGGTGCCGACCGATCAGGACTTCCCCACCCAGTTGGTCAGGCCCGCCGACAGCGCGATCGAGCTGCGCGGCGGGGGCAATGCCTCGCGCCAGATCAACGGCATCCTGCCGCCCGGCTTCAACTGCCACCGTATCGTGGCGGTCGAGGTCTACACGCCCTCGGGCAACTGGTCCAGCTATCCGCCGCATAAACACGATGTGCACAAAGAGGACGAAGCCGGCAACCTGCTGGAAGCCGACCTGGAGGAGATCTACTTCTATAAGATCGACCACCCCGGCGGCTATGCCTACCAGCGCGTCTACAACGACGACCGCAGCATCGACGGCCTGATGATGGCGCAGAACCACGACAGCGTGCTCGTGCCCGAGGGCTACCATCCGGTGGTCAGCGCGCACGGCTATACGACTTACTATCTGAACTTTCTGGCGGGCAGCGCGCAGTCCCTGGCGAACAGCGATGACCCGGCCTATTCCTGGGTGCAGGGGACCTGGACCTTCGTGGATCCGCGCCTGCCGCTTGTGCATCACGGCATGGAGGGGTAGGACGGATGCGAATGTCCGCTGTATCACGACAAATGCAATAGATCGACGATTGAGGGTTGTATGGATAACACGTCAAAACTTGCTTTCACGCAATATCGCGAAAAGGAGAGAACAAAACATGTACATAGACTTCATCCTTATAAGGGCAAGTTTATTCCGCAGCTTGTCGAGTTTTTCCTCGACGAACACATAGATGAGCTAAAGCAAACTTCATGGTTTAGACCCGGTGATGTTGTACTCGATCCATTCTGCGGCAGCGGAACGACTTTGGTGCAGTCGGCCGAGCTGGGTATACATGCAATTGGAATTGATATTTCAGAGTTTAATACGTTGATATCGAATACCAAAGTGTCTCAGCCCGACCTAAATTCTCTGCACAGCGCGGCCCGCAGGCTGATTGGTGGGCTGCGATCTTTCAATGCGGATTCGGCGCATCTTGATTTTGATCATGCGGTTACAGAGGTGCTGTCCGAATATAACAAGATGGCGGGAATGAGATATGGCAAACCACAGACGAAAGAATTTGCAGGCGCATGTTTGAAGGAGTTCTTACATATCTGGCACTCATATGTGTGTAGGTTTGGTATGCAACTTAGGCAAGAGAAAGACGGTAGCTTTCTTGCGGTCTGGTATGCAGCGCCAATACGCAACGAAATAGAATTTTTGCGCAGAGAGATAATGACAGAAGCCGACAGAGCTATTAGAAATGTTTTGTTATTGGCGCTGACACGCACTCTTAGAAGTTGTAGAGCAACGACTCATGCCGACTTGGCCACTTTGAAAGAGCCTGTATTTGAACCGTACTATTGTCGAAAGCACAGTAAGATTTGTAAGCCTATCTTGACTGCGACGAAGTGGTGGGAGCGGTATGTACTGGATAGTGTCTCAAGGATTGCGGAATTTCGACAATTGCGGACGCCAACACATCAAGTCTGTCTAACTGGGGACGCGCGTACAACTGACCTAAGGACCGCGCTCGGACAATGCGACTATGGATTCGCCAAGATTGTCAACAATCAGGGATTACGTGGAATCTTTTCCAGCCCTCCCTATGTCGGCTTAATCGACTATCACGAGCAGCACGCCTACGCTTACGAATTGCTTGGACTACCGAGGCGCGACAGAAGTGAAATTGGAACTAAGACTGGAGGGCAAAGCCGAGCTGCGCGCGAAGAATATGTGGAAGACATAAGTGCAGTTCTGCGCAACTGCAAACATTATCTTGTACCAGACTATGATGTGTTTCTGGTTGCGAATGACAAGTGGAACTTGTACCAATCAATTGCGCAATCTAGCGGAATGAGAATAGTTAATCGATATGAACGCCCAGTCTTATTCCGAACTGAGAAAAACAGAAACGCGCCTTATCACGAGACTATTTTTCATCTGAAGGAGCTGGCATGAATCACTTCCCATCACTCGCTGTAGAAAAAGTCATCAGAAATGCTATCCGAGGAAAACTGGATAAGTATAATCCTGAGCCTGCGACAATGCCATTTCAAGTCCGCTTACTTGGCAGGGACAGAATGGCACTCTACTCATTTATCCAGTCACTAAATACCACTTTCGGGACTTCAATTTATGAGCCGGTTGCTAGAGAAATAGCCGTAGATCATTTTGACAATGTTGAATTGCAAGTGAAAGCGCCAAACAAAATGTCTGTCGGTATTAGAAACAACATCGATGAGATCATAAGAAAGTTGGAAGCGGGAAATCTAACGCCATTGAGAATGGAACATGAGAAAGACTTGCGCTCTGTGCTGAACGAAGACTCTAAACAAGTAGGTGTAAGGCTCTCAAAGATAGATATTCTTTTGCAACGGGGTAAAGAATTGTATCTTTTCGACATTAAAACGGCTAAACCAAATGTATCCGGGTTTCAAAAGTATAAAAGAACCTTGCTTGAATGGATGGGCGCTTACTTGGAGATAGATAGAACGCTTGATATCTACCCAATGATTGCTTTTCCTTACAATCCTTATGCTCCAAAGCAATATAAACGATGGACAATGAGGGGAATGATAGATATACAAAATGAGCTCAAGGTAGCCGAAGAATTTTGGGAATTCCTTGGTGGGAGCGGCGCATACGAAGAATTGCTGAATTGCTTTGAACGTGTAGGCATCGAACTGCGTAGCGAGATTGATGAATATTTTATGAGATTCACTTGAGCAATAGATAGCTCAAGATCCTGAAAGGACACCCCTGCATGTCACCAGCCACCACCCGCCTCACTATGGCCCAAGCCCTCGTCCGCTACCTGGCCGCCCAGCACGTCTCCCGCGATGGCTGCGAAAACCGCTTCTTCGCCGGCGCTTGGGGCATCTTCGGCCACGGCAACGTCGCCGGCCTCGGCCAGGCGCTGGAACAATACGCCAGCCACTTCCGCTACTACCAGAGCCGCAACGAGCAAGCCCAGGTTCTGGCTTCGGTCGCTTACGCCAAGCATCGCAACCGCCTGGCGACTTTCGCCTGCGCCTCGTCTATCGGGCCCGGCGCCACCAACATGATCACCGGCGCCGCCGTCGCCACCGTCAATCGCATCCCCGTGCTGCTGCTGGCCGGCGACATCTTCGCCGAGCGCATCCAGGCGCCTGTCTTGCAGCAGTTGGAAAACGAGCACAGTCAAGACATCAGCGTCAACGACTGCTTCAAGCCGGTCTCGCGTTATTGGGATCGCATCTACCGCCCCGAACAGCTGATCACCGCCCTGCCCGAAGCCATGCGCGTGCTGACCTCGCCGGCTGATACGGGCGCGGTCACCCTGGCGCTGCCGCAAGATGTCCAGGCTGAGGCCTACGATTATCCCGACTTCCTCTTCGAGAAGCGCGTCTGGGAGATCCCGCGCAACCGCGCTGATGTCGCGGCCATCAAGCGCGCGGCCGAGTGGATCCGCGCGAGCCGGCAGCCGCTGATCATCGCCGGCGGCGGCGTTCATTACAGCGAGGCGCACGAGGCCCTGGAGAGCTTCGCCGAGCGCAGCGGCATCCCGGTCTGCGAGACGCAGGCGGGCAAGGGCGCGCTGGCCTACGATAATCCCGTCAACCTGGGCGCTATCGGCGTGACCGGCACTGAGGGCGCCAACCTGCTGGCCCGCGAGACCGACCTGGTCATCGGCATCGGCACGCGCTACAGCGATTTCACCAGCGCCTCCAAGACCGCTTTCACCCGCGAGGGCGTGCGCTTCATCAATATCAACGTGGCCGAGTTCGACGCCTACAAGCACAGCGCCCTGCCCCTGGTCGGCGATGCCCGCGTGACGCTGGAGGAGCTGGCGCTGGAGCTGAGCGGCTACGCAGTCGCCGACGACTATCGCTCGCGGGTCGCGGCTTACAATCAGGCTTGGGATGCCGAGGTCCACCGCATCTACAACCTTGAGCACGAGCCCATGCTCAGCCAGGGCGAGGTGATCGGCATGGTCAACAGCTTGTCCGCGCCGGGCGATACCGTGCTCTGCGCCGCCGGCAGCCTGCCGGGCGATTTGCACAAGCTCTGGCGCACACGTAATCGCAAGGGCTATCACCTCGAATACGGCTACTCGACAATGGGTTACGAGATCGCCGGCGGCATGGGCGTCAAAATGGCCGATCCCGAGCGCGAAGTCTGGGTCATGGTCGGCGATGGCTCCTTCCTGATGATGCACACCGAGATCGTCACCATGGTGCAAGAGGGCATCAAGGTCAACATCATTGTGCTGGACAATCACGGCCACGCCAGCATCGGCGGCTTGTCCAAGAGCGTCGGCAGCGACGGCTTCGGCACCAAGTACCGCTACCGCAGTGATTCGGGCCAGTTGGACGGCGATACCTTGCCCATCGACTTCGCCCAGAATTGCGAGAGCCTGGGCGCCCGCGTCATCCGCGCTGCCGACCGCGAAGCCTTCTCCCGCGCTATGGAAGAAGCGAAGGCGCACAGGGGCGGCCCCGTCTGCATCGTCACCGAGGTCGACCGGCGCCAGCGCGTACCCGGCTACGAATCCTGGTGGGATGTGCCGGTGGCGGAGGTCTCCGAGAGCGAGTCGGTGCGCCAGGCGCGTGAAGCTTACGAGGACTACAAAGCCAAGGAAAGCTATTATCCCTAGGCTTTCAGGATGTGACGGCATGAAACCAGACGATGTGTAGGGGCGACCGATTCGGTCGCCCGCGATGTACCTGGGAGGCTCTGCCAACATGCAGGCGGGGCTACGAACGCAGCTGAATGTAGAGGAACAGGAAGGCTAGCCGAGTGCGCATTACTAAGATCTCCGTCAAGGGCTTGTTTGGCATGTTCGACCACGAGATTCCGCTGAATCAGGAGTCGCGGATTACGATTGTGCATGGCCCGAACGGGGTGGGGAAGACGGTGCTGCTACGGTTGGTGCATGGGCTGTTTAATTATGACTATATGTACATTGCGAGCATTCCCTTCGACTTGCTGAAGATTGAGTTTATTAATTTTGCGAGGGAAACGTCATTATTTGTTGAGAAAATTGAAGAGAACGAGAAATTAACAATTAGCTATATTGACCACTCCGGGAAAAGTGAAGAGATGTACCAACCGGAAATCTATGATGATCATCGACTTATCAGGTTAGTGAAGCAGCATTTTCCTGATCTTGTGCTGTTCCCCTGGGATGGGAGAAATTATTGGGTAGAGTCAGGAGACTTACACCTTGAACCCGAAAGTTATGTACTCTTGGATTATGTAGGTCGTGACGTGAAACAACTTTTTGACGACTTTCCTGAGTTCGAAAAGTTATTGAATGGTCCAAAGCCGGTATGGTTCTCGAAAATCCTAGAGAAATGTCAAGTTGACTTCCTCAATACAGATCGACTGAGGGGCACGTTCCTAAACGCAGAAGATGTGTCCTTGGACGACTCCGAAGAGATAGCGCATTTGTCCGTACCCGGACTTGCTCCAGCAGTTAGAGAATTGGAAATCTCTTTCCACAACGATTTACATAATCTCGAATCTTCAATTGACGATCTGAGCATATTGAAGAATCTAGACGTAATTGCCGAGCTTGAGGCGGAGATGGCAAGGGACGAAATTAATGACTTGCCAAAAGAAGATAATCGTCTAACTGCTCGGCGTGAAAAACTGGATGAAATTCGATCTATAGTTGAAACAAGACTTTGGAGAAATAAAGATTACCAGGCGGAGAAACTATTTCGAGACCTCATAGACAAACGAATTCTGTTTAAGTCGTTGGAATTGGAATTTGAGTCTGATGAATATCTTGGATTTAGATCAGAAGACGGTAGCATACTCAAGCTAGAATATCTTTCCACAGGTGAGCAACAACTTGTCATTTTATTCTTTCGGCTTATTTTCCAAACTAAGTTCAACACCCTCGTCATGATCGATGAACCTGAACTCTCCATGAACGTAGTCTGGCAGCGCAACTTCTTGAAAGACCTGCAGCGCATCATAGAGTTGCGCAACTTCGACGTCCTCATCGCCACCCACTCGCCCATGATCATCCATGACAAGTGGGATTGGGTCGTGCATTTGGGTGAGAAGGTGGACGACTGATGCAGTCGGAAATGACGCCCCACGAAATAGCCAACGAAATCGGCGTTCGGCAGATTCAAAGTCGAATCTATGGCGAGGGCGAAACCTTCGTCATGGTCGAAGGCAAGACCGACGAAGTCTTGTGGGAAGAATACCGGTCAAGGGAAGACTGCACACTTTACCCCGCTCACGGTAAAGACAAGATAATCGCGGCGCTCGGTGTTGCCAAGAAGCGCGGCATGTGCGGCATCGCCGGCATTGTGGACGCGGACTACTGGCTCATCATCGACGCGGACGAACTCGCCACTGAAAACCTGCTCTATGACGCCTGCTGCCCGGACATGGAATCACTTCTGCTTTGCTCGCCCGCGCTGAAAAAAGTCTTGCGAAATAATTTCTATGATTATGAGATTGAAGACATTCATGAGTTTGCGGAGAAAGTGACCAAGAAAGCCCAAGCGCTTGCGATGGAATTTGGCTACTTTCGCTTGCTCAATCATCTCAAGGATTACGGGCTTCGCTGCAATGCGATACGATTTGATGAAGTCATTGACAAAAACACGCTGGAACTCGACCGAGACTGGATTGCGAAACGCTTGGCGGAAGACAATGCGGACATTTCAAGCGAAGAGTTGCTGCGGCAAGTTGAGGAACTCAGAGTAGCGTATCCGCCGGGCGATACTCAACTTTGCCGCGGCAAGGATGTCGCAGCCATCATGGCGATGATTCTGCCGCTTCACTTCAAAGCGGAATTCGGGGACGACTTGTTGCCGAGCATGAACGACAAAGAACTGTCCATACGCTTGCGCACGGCATACGAATACGGATACTTCAAGCAAACATCCTTATTCGTTTGCATCCAAGAATGGGAAAGCGCAAATTGTCCCTACAAGATTCTTAAACCCGAAATTTGAGTCATAACATGACCAAAGCACTGAAAGTCGGTCTCATCGGCTGCGGCAATGTCGTCTACTACGGCCATCGCCCGGCGCTGAATACGCTGCCCGATGTCGAGTTGGTTGCCTTGGCGGATATCACGCCGGAGCGCCGCGCCATCGGCCAGGAGTGGTTTGGCCTGCGCGACGAGCAACTCTACGCCGACTACCGCGACCTGCTCGCCATCGACGACATCGAGGCGGTGGCGGTTGCCGTGCCACAGAAGCACCGCCCGCAGATCGTGCTCGATGTCTTCGCCTCCGGCAGACACGCGCTCAGCGAAAAGCCCATCAGCAATGTGCCGGCCCTTGCGAAGGAGCTGGCGCGGGCAGCTGACGCCGCCGGCTTGAAAATGGCCATGGTGCACAACTACCACTTCTTGCCCGAATTCCGGCAGATCAAACGGCTGCTGACTGACGGTCTCATCGGCGACATCCGCGTCGCCACGCTGCATTTCCTGGGCGTCATTGATTATCCCGGCGCGGCCGAATACCAGGCCGATTGGCGGCATACTATGGCGGCCGGCGGCGTGCTGATGGATATGATCCACGCCGTTTACCTGGCCGAGTGGCTGGTGGGTGAAGCCGCGCAGCAGGTCATGGCCTTTGTGGACGCGCCCGAATACGCTCATCGCGACCCGGTCATCGAAGATCTGGCTCTGCTGCAGATCGCTTTCCCCAGCGCTTATGCCGTCATCCACATGGCTTGGGGCGAGGGCGTCGGCGGCCTCGATATCAGCGGCGCGGACGGGCAAATCCGTATGCGTTACAAACAATATCAATCGGGCGGCTTCAACCAACCCAGCGAGCTTTACAGCGTCGACGGCGACTGGCAGCGCAGCGACCACGCCATCGCCAATCTCGAGCGGCACACGGACAACACAGCGCGCTCCTTCACCGAGCTCTGGGCGGACTTTCGCGACGCCATCCGCGACGACCGCGAGCCGATCGCCCCGGCCGCCGCCGGCGCGCGGGCATTGGAGATCGCGCTCGGCGCCTACGCCTCCGCTGTCACTGGACGAGTAATCAGCCTGCCGCTTGATGAAACGAGTCCGGTCTATCGAAAAGGCATCGACGGCATCGCTGATTTGGATGTCTGGGCGGACAGCAAAACCAGGGCGGCCGGCATTTTCGGCTTGCGGGACTAAGGGAGTCGGCATGAATGCAGCGCGCGGCATGCTATCGCTTGACGAACTGGCGAGCCAGGTCGAAGCGGGCGACATCGACACGGTCATCATCGCCTTCAGCGATCACTACGGTCTACGGTCGGCTGCTGGGCAAGCGCCTCGATGCCGAGTTTTTCCTGGCCGAGGCGGCGCGGAAGGGTACGCACGCCTGCAATTATCTGCTGACCACCGACATGGAAATGGAGCCGACGCCCGGCTACGAATTCGCCAATTGGGAGCTGGGCTACGGCGACTTTCACCTCGCGCCCGATATGAACACGCTGCGTCTTGCCAGTTGGCTGCATAAAACAGCTATCGTGCTTTGCGATGTCGAGAACGAAGCGCTGCATCAGCCGGTTTCGGTTGCGCCGCGCTCCATCCTGCGTCGGCAGCTTGAAGCCGCGGCGGATTTGGGCTACAGCGTCAATGCCGCCTCCGAGTTGGAATATTATATCTATCGCGATTCATACCGCGACGCCCACAAGCAAGGCTACGCCGATTTGGAGCCGATGGGCTGGTATCTGGAAGACTACCACTTGCTGCAAGGGGCGCGACAAGAGGGTTTCACCGCCGCCGCCCGCCATCACCTCAAGCACTCGGGCATCCCGGTCGAGAGCAGCAAGGGCGAATGGGGCTTGGGCCAGCACGAGCTGAACATCCGCTATGCTGACGCGCTGACCATGGCCGATCGCCACTCGCTGCTGAAACTTAGCCTCAAGGAAATCGCCGACGCGCAGGGCTGCAGCGTCACCTTCATGGCCAAGCCTTATGCCGGCCAAGCGGGTTCGAGCTGTCATATTCACCTCAGCTTGTTCAGCGGCGGGGACAATGCCTTCGCCGGCGATAGCGCGCTGGGGCCGGTCGCCGCTTCCGATGTCTTCCGCTATTTCCTGGGCGGCTGGATGGCGCACCTGCCGGCGCTGATGGTCTTTTACGCGCCCACGATCAACGCTTACAAACGCTACGAAGACGGCTCCTGGGCGCCGACCCGCATCGCCTGGAGCTATGACAATCGCACCGCCGCTTTCCGCGTGGTGGGGCAGGGCAACAGCTTGCGCATCGAATGCCGCGCGCCGGGCGCCGACTGCAACCCCTACCTGGCATATGCCGCGGCGCTGGCTTCCGGGCTGGACGGCATCCGCAACCGGATTGAGCCGCCCGACATTTTCGAAGGCGATATCTACGCCGCCCAGCATCTGCCGCGCGTGCCCTACACATTGGCGCAAGCTACCGACGCCTTCGAGCAGAGCGACTTCGCGCGAAACGCCTTTGGCGCTGATGTCGCGCAGCACTATACGCATTTCTTCCGCTCCGAGATCGAGAGCTTCAACAGCGCCGTCACCGACTGGGAGCGAAAACGCTACTTCGAGCGGATTTAGCTCCCCTTGAATTCATGTAGGGTCGACCTAATTACGTCGCCCGCAGTTGCAAGTCTAGATCGAAGACGGTTCTGGCAATGCGAAATATCAGCGCTATAATTTATTGGTCGATAGATGTCGTCGTTGGGTTTTGTGTCTCACGAAGACATATTCGGGGCGGAAGTGCGGAGGACAGAAATGAAGACGATAACTGTGCGCATCATTAGGGACGGCGATTGGTATGTCTCGCACTGTTTGGACTACGACATAGTAAGTCAAGGACAAACCAGACAAGAGGCGAAGGACAATATCATAGAGGCCGTTTCTCTGTTTCTGGAATGCGCGTCAAACGAAGAGATCCAGAGATGCCTTGACGAAAATGGCCGCCTTGAGCAGTTGAGCTTCAATAGTGCCTAAGCTAAGGAGACTGTCAGGCCGGGAAGCATGTAATATTCTCGTCTTGAACGGTTTTGAACGAATTCGTCAGCGTGGCAGCCACATCATAATGCAGAAGAAATATCTCAAGGCCAGCGGGGAAATCGGGACTAGGACCGTATCTGTGCCAAACCATAAGGAATTGAGACTTGGCACATTGTCCGGTATCATTCGGCGTTCGGGTTTGCCTAGGGAGCTTTTCGAGTGATGCATCGGCGTCTCAAAGACAAAACAGCACTTATCACCGGCGCCGGCAGCGGTATCGGCCGGTGCACCGCCAAGCTTTTCGCGCAAGAAGGCGCGTCCATCGTCGCGGTCGACATCGACGACGGCGGCGGCATGGACTGCGCCGCGGAAATCAACAAGGCCGGCGGCTCAGCTGTATACGTCCGCGCCGATGTCTCGCGCGCGGTGGATTGCTACAACATGATCGCCGCGGCCGAAGCCAACTTTGGCAAGCTCGACATACTCTTCAACAACGCCGGCATCAGCCACGCCGAGGACGATGACGCCATCAACACCTCCGAAGCCGTCTGGGAGCAGACGATGGCGGTCAACGTCAAAAGCGTCTTCCTGGGCTGCAAGTACGGCATTCCCGCTTTGCAGCGCGCCGGCGGCGGCAGCATCATCAACACCGCCTCCTTTGTGGCTGTGCTGGGCGCCGCTACGCCGCAACTGGCTTATACCGCCAGCAAGGGCGCTGTGCTGGCGATGTCGCGCGAGCTGGCCGCCGTCCACGCCCGCGAGAATATCCGCGTCAACGCGCTCTGCCCGGGTCCGCTGCGTACGGAGTTGCTGATGAAGTACCTCGACACCGAGGAAAAGAAGCAGCGCCGCCTGGTGCATATTCCCATGGGGCGCTTCGGCGAAGCCGACGAAATCGCCAATGCCGCGCTCTACCTGGCTTCGGACGAATCCTCGTTTGTTACCGGCAGTACCTTCCTGGTCGACGGCGGCATCACAGCGGCCTACGTCACGCCCGAATAAATCGTCCCCGGCAGCGGTCGGGACTACGCGAAGACCTTGTCGCCACCCGCAGTCCAACCAATGCCCGTCGTGAGCAGCCGATATCCGGTGGCTCGCCCTTACCGTTTCTCACTTGTGAAGGGCATGGCATCTTGCGCTAGGGCAGCAGCCAATTGCGCTGACGGCGGGCGGCGGAATGTGCTAAAGTTGTAGCGCTTGATTGGCAAGGAATTCGCTGGCGGAGGGGTCTCATGCTGCATGGTCTAATGATGGATTATCCGCTGACGCTCAACACCATCGTCGAGCATGCCCAGCGCATGACGCCCCTCAAAACCATCAAGACCAAATTGCCCGACGGCAGTTGGCATGAGTACAGTTACGCAGACTTCTACCGACGGGTCAAGCGGCTGGGCAATGTGCTGGAGAGCCTGGGCGTCGAACCCGGCGATCGCGTGGCTACCTTCGCCTGGAACAACTACCAGCATCTGGAATTCTACTTCGGCATCCCCGGCGCCGGCGCGGTCATCCACACGCTGAACATCCGCCTGTCGCACGAGCAGCTCAAATTCATCATCGACCACGCCGAAGACAAGGTCATCCTCGTCGACGGTTCGCTGCTGCCGCTGCTGCAGCCCATCGCCGCGCAACTGGAATCTGTGAAGCACTTTGTGGTCTTCAACCACGACGCGAGCCAGGAAATCGACCTGCCCAATGTATCGCATTACGAAGAGCTGATGGCGGCCGCCAGCGACGACTACGATTGGCGCTGCAGCGACGAGAATATGGCGCTGGGGCTGTGCTACACCAGCGGCACCACCGGCATGCCCAAAGGCGTATTGTATAGCCATCGCTCCATGATGCTGCACACCTTCGGCGTCTTGCAGGCGGCGGCGCTTGGCCCCACCGAAGCCGATGTCGTGCTGCCGGTCGTGCCCCAATTCCACGCCATGGCCTGGGGATTGCCCTACGCCTGCGCCTGGGTCGGCTCAACCATCATCATGCCCGGCCCCCACCTCCAACCCGAGCCGCTGGCGCAGATGATCGAGAGCGAGCGCGTCACCATCGCTGCCGGCGTGCCCACCATCTGGAATGGCTTGTACCACCAACTGCGACAACATCCACACGATATCTCGTCTATCACACAACTGGTGGTCGGCGGCTCCGCTATGCCGCGCGGGCTGATCGAAGCTTACGAGCGCGATTTAGACGTCAATGTCGTGCACGCCTGGGGCATGACCGAGCTGTCGCCCATCGGCAGCGTGGCCAAATTGCAGACGCAGCATGGGGCGCTGGACGCTGACGGGCGCTGGGACATCAAAGCCAAGCAGGGTTATTTTGTGCCGGGCGTGGACGCGCGCATCGTGGGCGAAGACGGCCAGGAACTGCCTTGGGACGGCGAGACCATGGGCGAGCTGCAAGTGCGCGGTTATTGGGTGGCGGGGCAATACTTCAAGCTGGAAGACGATCCAGAGCATTTCACGGCTGACGGCTGGTTCCGCACCGGCGATGTCGTGACCATTGACGCGAACGGCTACATGACCATCACCGACCGCAGCAAAGACCTGGTCAAAAGCGGCGGCGAATGGATCTCATCGGTCGATCTGGAAAATATGCTGATGTCGCATCCTGAAGTGCGCGAGGCGGCCGTCATCGCCATCCCCGACGAAACCTGGGGCGAGCGTCCGCTGGCGGTGCTGGTCTCGCTGGACAGCGTCTGCGACGAGGCGGCGCTGAACGCCTGGCTGCAGGGGCATTTTCCCAAGTTCTGGCTGCCCGAGCGCTACGTCAGCGTGGCCGAAATCCCCAAAACCGGCGTCGGCAAGATGGACAAAAAAGTGCTGCGGCAGTGGTACGCGGATGGGGAGCTGTAAGGCTTGTCCGCTACTCAAATACGGATGACGATACGGTTTGTTGGGGTGGGCGCCGCGCTTTTAGGGATTCACGACACTTTTGCCACCGAGGGCACAGAGTAAATATGAGTGCACAGAGAGATTCCGGGAAATATGGCGGATGGTCGAGTAAAGGATGCCCCACACGTTCCCCGATTCTGTCTGTGGTCTAAAAGTGATGCCTTTCCTCTGTGTACTCTATCAAACTCGGTGTACTCGGTGGTAAAGATGTCGAGTATTCGCCTAAGCCGAGCGAGTGGCAGCTTTGTCACATTACTGGACAAGCCTCGCGCGACCACGTGACTTTAGATAGCGGGAGAAAACATGAAAATCACAGGCATTCGTTCGACCGTATTCGAACATCACATGGATCGCGCCATCGGCGACGCCAACAACCCGCGCGGCCGCGACTTAAACGCTGGGCTGGCGGTCTTCCTCGAAGCTGACAACGGACTGACCGGCGTGGCGCTCGGCAACCCGGGGCAGCAGGGCGATATCCACGCTATGGCGCAGAACCTGCTTGTCGGGCGCGACCCGCGCGGAGTGGTCGGCTTGTGGCAGCGTATGGCCGACTTCGCCTTCAAAGGCGGCAACCGCGGCGCCGTCACCGATGTCATCGGCGCGCTGGATCTGGCGCTGTGGGACCTCAAAGCCAAAGCCAATGACGAGCCGCTCTGGAAGACGCTGGGCGCATCAAGCCGCGCTGTCAAAGCCTACGCCAGCGGCATTGATCTACCCCTCAGCGATGACGAAATCCGCCAGTTCTACGAACGCCAGGCGAGCCGCGGCATCTGCATCGGCAAGCTCAAGGTCGGGCTGGATCGCGAAGGCGATTTGCGGCGCATCGGCATCATGAAAGAGGCGCTGGCCACGTCCGGACGCGAGCCCATCCTGCTCATCGATTCCAACGAATACTGGTCGCCCAAACAGGCGATCCAGCATATCCGTTACTTCGAGCGGCATCATGAGATATTCTGGGCCGAGGAACCGGCGCGGCGCTGGGATTACACCGGCTTGCGTCAGGTCTCGCGCGCGGTCAATGCCGCCGTGGCCACCGGCGAGAACCTGGATGACGCGGCCGATTTCCGCGCCTTGATCGCCCACGAAGCGGCCGACATCCTGCAGATCGGCGTGGGCACGGGCGGCCTCACCGGCGCGCTGCGCGTGGCGCACATGGCTGACGGCTTCGACCTGCCGGTCTCGGTGATGAATTGCCCGGGCAACTACATGGCGCATCTGGCCGCCGTGATCCCCAATCACATCTGGATGGAAGTGGTCGATGCCGGGCGCGAGGTCGTCTTCAAACACGACAGCCGGGTCGAGGACGGCTACATCATCCTGGGCGACTCGCCGGGCAATGGCATTCAGTTTGATATGGCGAAGCTGGAGCAATACAGCGTGACGCAGCGCTCGGCGAGTGCCGCGCCGAGTCCTTGGGGCCGGCGGCGCGGGGCGGGTTTGCACGTGGTTGCGGATGGGGAGGATTTGGAGGTGGGGCAGGAGTAGGACGGTGTCCTATGGCGCCCCGCCAAAGAATTGCATGGCAGCGATAAGCGCGGCAAACAGGGCGATGCCTGTACCGACTATCCACTTGATTAGCGTTAATTGAAGCCGCTCAAGGTCTGCCTTTGTCGCAAGATGGGGATAAGCGCCTTCCAGTCTTGAAACTCTATCGCTCAATGCAGTGGGCGACTGGAAAGTCTCTTGGGTCAATTCTTGAGCCACCGGAGCATTTCTCCCGTCAAATCATTACACGACTACTTTAACTCAGATTCCCGTTCTAATCAAATCCCGCTGCGTCTAGCCTTCATTCGTCAGTGGGCGGAGGAGTCTCGGTGAAGCCCATGCGGCCGCGTATCCAGCCCAAGCTCTCTCTCAGGGCGGCATAGTTGTCGTTTGACTTGTCAAACTTTGCGTCAAGATTGTCCATCCGCGCATTGAGCTGGTTGATGTCATGCCGCAACCACAGAAACACGCCAATGACAGTGCCAACTGTGATGATGAATTGCACGTTTTGATCCACAACACCGCTCCTGCTTGATACGAATTAGTGCGCTACAGTATTCTAAAGGAATCCCAGCGGAATATCAACTTTCGAACAGGCCCCGCTGCGCCTTGCCTTCATTCGTCAGTGGGCGGAGAAGTCTCGGTGAAGCCCATGCGCCCGCGTATCCAGCCCAGGCTTTCTCGCAGACCGGCGATATTTTCGTTCGTCCTATCATGCCTCTCATTGAGAAGATCGACCCTTGAATTCAAGTCGTCTGACACGCGGTCAATCTTGGTGTTTAAGTCGTCGGAGACTCGGTCAATTTTGACGTTCAACAGGTTGATGTCATGCCGCAACCACAGAAACACGCCAATGACAGTGCCAACTGTGATGATGAATTGCACGTTTTGATCCACAACACCGCTCCTGCTTGATACGAATTAGTGCGCTACAGTATTCTAAAGGAATCCCAGCGGAATATCAACTTTCGAACAGGCCCCGCTGCGCCTTGCCTTCATTCGTCAGTGGGCGGAGGAGTCTCGGTGAAGCCCATGCGCCCGCGTATCCAGCCCAGGCTTTCTCGCAGACCGGCGATATTTTCGTTCGTCCTGTCATGCCTCTCATTGAGAAGATCGACCCTTGAATTCAAGTCGTCGGAGACTCGGTCAATCTTGGCGTTTAAGTCGTCGGAGACTCGGTCAATCTTGGTGTTTAAGTCGTCGGAGACTCGGTCAATTTTGACGTTCAACAGGTTGATGTCATGCCGCAACCACAGAAACACACCAATGACAGTGCCGACTGTGATGATGAATTGTACGTTTTGATCCATGAATCGCTCCTGCTTGATAGCAATTAGTCCATTACACTATTCTAAAGGAACCCCAGCGCAATATCAACTTTTGAACAGGCCCTGCTGCGCCTTGCCTTCGGTTGACCTGTGCCGCGCCGCCTGCTTGAACGTGCCATGCTGCGGCGGCATTTCGACCCCGTCCCCGCCCAGCAGATCGCGAATCGACAGAATCTGCAACTTGCGATAGCGCCGCTTCCAAAACTCGGATTCGTAGTAGCCGGCTTCCAGCGCTTCTTTGAGCATGGGCTGCGTCGGTATTTCCAGCGTGATGAAGACGCCGATCGCCGCTTGCTCCCGTTCAATCACCCCTTTCAAATCGCGGATGTCGCCCGCTTTCACCCCGCCCGACTTGACCTGCGCGACCACTTTGCGCGCTTTCGCTTTGCCCTTGCCGCCACCCTCGAAGAAGTTGATGACGCCGTCGATGCCCTTGTCCGCGCCCTTCTTGCCTTTGCGCGAGCCGGACTGCCCGCCCACCGGTTTGGCGCCCACCAGCGACAGCGCCCACCACTCGAATTGATAGCGGCCTTCGTTGGCGGAATCGGTCGCCAGCTCGCGCGCGCCCCCCTCAGTGGTCGGCTCGCCGATGACCTCGTAATCCTCGCCCGAGACCAACTCGAACATATCACCCAAGCGGTACTTCTGCAGGGCGATGCTCAAGTGCGTGATGTCGATGCCGATCCAACGCCGTCCCAGCTTGTGCGCCGCCGCGATGGCTGTGCCGCAGCCGCAGAAGGGATCGAGGACGATGTCGTCCTCTTTGGACGAAGCGCGGATGATGCGCTCCAGCAGGGCGACTGGCTTTTGCGTCGGGTAGCCGAGTTTCTCGGTGTGCCACGATCGCAATGCCTCAATGTCTGTCCAGAGGTCATTCGCTGGTCGACCATCTGACTCATCAAGATATCGCTTTATGCGAGCTATGCCGTTCCTTGTATAGTAGATTCGGTTTTCTTCATCTAGGCGTTTCATTGTGTCTATCGGGCATCGCCAAACCCTGACTACGCCTTTCCATTCGTATTCATAACCACCGCCGGAAAGCCCAGCTGCGCTCAAGTCGCCTGACATCCACCTCCTGCCGTCATCGTCGTTGTAGCGATAATACTGTTCAATGTAGTCATCGTCATGCGCCTGCATTACAGTGTTCCAAGTAGGAGAATCAGACTTTGAATAGTACAGAACTATATCATGTATCTTTCCGAAACGTTTTGCGTCGCTGTGTGCGGAAGTGCGTTTCCAGATTATCTCGTTCTTGTAATTCAGAGGACCAAAAATCGCGTCCAGCACAATCTTCAAATAATGACTCGCGGTCGGGTCGCAGTGCAGGTACAAGCTGCCGGTCGGCTTCAAGACCCGCCGCAGCTCCACCAGCCGCGCCGTCATCATTACCAGGTAGGCCATCATTTGGTTGCGGTCGATGAGATTCAGCAGCGCTTCTACCGCCGTGCTCACCTTCTCCGGCGCGTCGGTGATCAAGTCGCGGTAGGTCTCCTCGGCCAGCTCGCCCCAATGCCAGGTGTCCTCGAAGGCGGTGATCTGCGCTTGGCTGTCGGCGCCGCTTTCGCTCTTGAAAAGCACGTTGTAATTGCGGTTGCTGTTGAAGGGCGGGTCGAGGTAAATCAGATCGACGCACTCATCGGGGAAGTACTCGCGATTGCGCAGGATATCAAGGTTGTCGCCGTAATAGAGCTGGTTTTTCATGCCCCCACCCTAAATCCCTCCCAAAATGAGGGAGGGACTTCCATTCTCGCTTGCTTAGAATATATGCCGAGTATAACACGGGCGGCGTTTGCGACTGTATTGACAGGGGGGGGGCGACAAACTACACTATGGACACCGGTCAGGATATTGATTTCGAGGCGGCGATGAACGAATATATGCCTAAGACCAATCGCTTGCACTGTGTGCCGACGCCAACCGCATGGACGGGCATCGGCAGTATGTTTGATATTTGCGGTGTTTTGAACACTTACACTACTGCGCCATCGGGAGAACAAGCGGATTATGAAGCGCTGCGTTCCGATTGGCTCGCCGTTGGCGATTACATCGCGGAAGCCATTATTCTGCACAAACAGGCGATCGAGAAAGAGCGTGTGAGTGAGTGATAGCGAAGCAAATAAAGACGCGCTGCAAGATAGCCCCATCCCGCCTGAATTAATCGAGTATATACCCGAAGAAATTCGCGAAGAAGTCCTCAGTCGAATAGTTCTTCAAGAGCAATATTCTGGACCATTGGCCCATCCGAGAATTTTGGCAGGTTACGAGCGATATTTGCCGGGCAGCACTGACCGCTTGCTCTCAATGGCGGAAGAACAGCAGAGACACCGTGTGCAAATGGAAGATCGCGGTCAGCAAGCCGCAATTGAACGCGACAAACGCGCCATGAATCGCGGCTTTGTGCTGGCATTGGTTCTGATGCTTCTAAGCGCATTCGCGCTCTATTTGGGGTCTGATCTGGTCGGCTTTGGCTTTGTGGCGACTTCTATCGTATCACTGGCTGGAGTGTTTCTTTACAGTCATCGCAGCACCCGTCAAGAATTGCGCGAAAAACGCGCTGCCCTGCAGCAGCCATCCACTCCGCCGGAATTACCGGACAGCGCAGGCACAAGCGCGAGCTGAATCACAATCATTCTCCCTGCTTCGCTCAATAATAATCTCTGTGCTCTCTGTGGCCTCTGTGGTTAAATAACCCTGTGCGACGCCCAACCACACCAGGAGCGACCCATGCCACTCAAAACCGGCGGAGAAGCCACCGTAGAAGCCCTGATCGCCCACGGCGTCGATACCCTTTTCGGCTTGCCCGGCGTACAGAACGACTGGCTCTACAACGCCCTCTTCGACAACCGCGACCGCATCCGCGTCATCCACACCCGCCACGAAGAAGGCGCGGCCTACATGGCTTTTGGCGCGGCCGCCGCCACCGGACAGCCCGCCGTCTTCAGCGTCGTGCCCGGTCCCGGCCTGCTCAACGCCGGCGCCGCCCTGGCCAGCGCCTACGCGACCAATGCCAAGGTCTTCTGCATCGCCGGCCAAATTCACAGCGCGCGCATCGGCAAAGGCATGGGCGATCTGCACGAAATTTCAAACCAGTCGGAGGTCCTGCGCGGGCTGACGAAGTGGAGCGATATGGCGCTGCACCCGGCCGATGCCGGGCGCATGGTGGCGCAGGCTTTCTACGAGATGCGCTCGGGGCGGCCGCGGCCGGTCGCGCTGGAGATTCCGCCTGATGTGCTCAAGCTGCGAACAGAAGTGCCTGACGCGCCCATGCCCTTGCTGCCCACTGCGCCGCCGGTGGACCTGGGCGCCGTCGAAGCGGCTGGCGAGATTCTCGGCCAGGCTGAGCGCCCGATGATCTTCGTCGGCAGCGGCGCGCAGGGCGTCAGCGCCGAAGTCACGCAATTGGCGGAGCTGCTGCAAGCGCCGGTGATGGCTTATCGCACGGGCGGTGGCGTGCTGGACAGCCGCAATCCGCTGAGCCTGAAATCGCCCGAAGCGCATGAATACTATCGCTCCACCGACGCCGTCATCGCCATCGGCAGTCATATGCGCCTGCCCCTGCAGCGCTGGGGCTCGGACGAAAACATGAAGGTGATCCGCCTGGATGTCGACAGCGCGGCGATCGACCGTATCCAAAAGCCAGATCTGGCGATCGTGGCGCGGGCTGAAGATGCCTTGCCGCCCCTGTTGGACGCGGTCGACCGGCACAATCGCAGGCGCGAATCCCGCCGCGAGCAGATGCTTGAGCTGCGAGCGCAGTCGGCTGAGAAGATGGCATTCCTGGAGCCGCAGAATACCTATTCGCGCATCCTGCGGGAGGAGCTGGGCGAAGACGGCATCGCGGTCATGGGCATGACCCAGGTGGCCTACGCCGCGCGCGTGAACTTCCCGGTTTATCATCCGCGCACCTGCATCAGCAGCGGCTACCAGGGCACGCTGGGCTTCGCCTTCCCCACCGGCTTGGGCGTCAAGGTCGCCCGGCCTGATGTACCGGTGATTTCTATCAGCGGCGATGGCGGCTTTATGTATTGCGCTGGCGAGCTGGCTGCCGCAGTGCAGCATGGCATTCCGCTGGTGGCGCTGGTCTTCAATAACGATGCCTACGGCAATGTGCGCAAGATGCAGATCCGCGATTACGACGAGCGCGTCATCGCCAGCGACCTGGTGAATCCTGACTTTGTCAAGCTGGGCGAGGCTTTTGGCGCCAACGCCTTCCGCGCGGAGACCGAGCAGCAGCTGCGCGAAGCCATGCGTTACGGCTTTAAGAGCGACCTGCCCACCATCATCGATGTGCCCATGGGCGAAACGCCCAGCTTCGACAGCATCTATGATCAGGGACGGGTTCGTCCGCCGCGCCAAAGCTGAGCCGCGTCATGTCGCCACTCGTGATTCCGCCCGATTCGGCGCTGCATGCGACTTTCTCGGCGACCCTCGCCTCGGCTGACCGCGTTTTCTTCGCCGGCTTGCCCGGTGTGGGCAAGAGCCTGCTCTTGCAGCAAATGGCGCGGATGGCGTCGGCCGCCGAGCGTCGCGTGACGCTGCTGCAATGGGATGTGGCGCGCCAGCCATTCGAGTCGCCGCGTTACCCGCTCATAGACGGTGCCACGCATCCGCTGGTGATTCAAGCGACGGGCGCCTGGCTGCGGAGAGCGCTCTTGCAATGGGCGGCGGACGCGCGCAATACCAACGATCTGCTGCTGGGCGAAGTTCCCCTGATCGGCGGGCGCTTCATGGAGATCTGCCGGCCAACTGATGACGCCGCCGAAGCGCTGCTGCGGGATGCGCGCACGCGCTTTTTGCTGCCAGTGCCCTCGGTTGAGCTGCGCGCGCATATCGAATCTCGACGAGAGCGCTCCATCGCCGCGCCACGACACGAAAACGAAGCCCACGACGCGCCGGCGGACTTGCTGCGGGCGCTCTGGCGCGACTTGCATCAAATAGCGGCTAAGCTGGGGCTGGCGACTGTCGCCGAAGACGACGCGCCTTACTCGCCGCAGATCTACGCCGCGGTGTATCGCCATCTATTGCAGCATCGCCACATCGAGCAAGTAGACATGCGCCGTCCCTTGCCCGCCACGACATCGGTCTACGCAGGCTTGGAGGCGCTGCCCCAACTCCGCGCCACAGCAGCGGAAGCGGCGGACATCATGGCGAGACTCGAAGCCGCGCCGCCGGGGGGCGATCGCGCTTGGTACGACGTCTACGACGTCCGTTGAAAGCACTAGGCGCGCTCGTCAGGGATAACGGCGAAGACATCAATCTCGAAATCGGCATAAGGTTTGCCCAGCGCGCTGATCACCACACCGGTCGAGCAGGGGCGGACATCGGGCATGTGCCGCGCCAGAACCGGATACACCAGATCGCGATAGGCGGCGTCGGTGACGTAGGTGGTGATTTTGCAGATGTCTTCCATACGCGCGCCGGCCGCTTCCAGGATGATCTTGACATTCTTCATGGCGTTGTCGGCTTGGGAGGCCGGGTCGCCTTCGCCCACGAAGCCGCTGCCGTCCATGGTCAAGCCGGTCTGCCCCTCGACGAAAACCAGATTGCCCGCGCGCACCGCTTTGCATGTCCGATAGTCGATATCGGGGAAGATATCCCCGCCCTTGCTGGTCTTGGGCATGATGCGTTGATGCGCCATGGGGCGCTCCTGAGAAACACTGATTTTACTTTACATAAGGCTAACGCAGTCAAGATCATCTTGCCAACCCGGGAATTCGCAGTAAATGGGATAATCAGATTGCAGACCAAAGCTGTTATTGCTACCGTTTGCTGTCTTGGCAGAACCTTTTTCGACATTGAACGAAGGTCAATTAGCATTGCATACAGTTGTTAAATCGCACTTTACGAGAACAGTCCGTGTAAGTATCCTTGCCCTTGTCCATAGTGATCCCCCAACTTATCCAACATGGAAACTATCGCAATAATTATTCGACGGTAGCACAAGATAGAAAATCTGTTTTCGTCGGATAAGATATCAAATACACTGTTGGAAATGTCAAAAGGAGAACAACAATGAGCGACCCGAACACCTACTACGGCCATGAAATCGGCGCGATTGAGGTTTATACACGGACACTAAATGACGATGAGGAAGTCGATGTTCTGCTACACACGCACCTTGTGGATGAATTGTTCACCTTCCTGGATGAAGCGGACGTTGATGAAGTAGCAACTTGGGTAGTGTCAATGGTCCCAATTAAGGGGGATTACCTCATCATGGATTGCGCGAACGCGCTCGATTGGGTGGAAGGACACCGGCGCGATATTGAAAGCGGGGGTAAGAGCAACATGCGCTTTGTATTTTCCAGCACATGAACATCTGTAGTTTCGTCAGCCGATTTCACTGACGACACGCCCAGTTTTGATTATATTCTGACCATCTATGATGCTGAACAAAGATAAACGACATTACTGACAGAACGCGTTACGCTATCGTCGGCACGGGATCGCGCGCCGGCATGTTCATCGACGCGATCGCGCAAACCTACGCGGAATCCGCCGAGTTGGTCGGCCTTTGCGACCTCAGCCGCACGCGCATGAATTGGCACAATACTCAGCTGCGGCAGCGCGGATTGGCGCCGGCGCCCGCCTACCAAGCAGACGACTTCAAGCGCATGCTGGACGAGACCAAGCCGGACACAGTCATCGTCACCACGGTCGATGCCTGGCATCATCATTACATCGCGCGCGCGCTTGACCGGGGTTGCGATGTCATCAGCGAGAAGCCGCTGACCACCGCGCTGGATCGGCTGAAGGCCATCGACGCCGCCAGAAAACGCAGCGGCAAGTCTCTGCGCGTGACTTTCAACTATCGTTACGCGCCCGCTTACGCCCGTTTCCGCCGGCTCATCGCCGAGGGCGCGGTGGGCAAACCGTTGGCGGTCGACTTTTCCTGGCTGCTGGATACCAGCCACGGCGCCGATTATTTCCGGCGCTGGCACCGCGAGAAGGCCAATAGCGGCGGGCTGCTGGTGCACAAGGCGACGCACCACTTTGATTTGGTCAATTGGTGGATCGATTCCTTTCCGGCGCAGGTCTTCGCGCTGGGCGACTTGCTGTTTTATGGGCGCGACAATGCGGCGGCCCGCGGCGAGCGCTATGCGTATGAGCGGTATACCGGCGTTGCTGCGGCGCGGGATGATCCCTTCGCGCTCTTCCTCGATGACAAAGAAGCCTACAGAGGGCTCTACCTCGATGCCGAATCCGAGACCGGCTACCTGCGCGACCGCAATGTCTTTGGCGATTCCATCACCGCCGAGGACACCATGACCGTCACCGCGCGCTACGCCAACGGCGCGCTGCTGTCCTACTGCCTGGTGGCCTACGCGCCCTGGGAGGGTTTGCGTGTGGCAGTGACCGGCACGCGCGGGCGCGTCGAGATGGATGTCACCGAGAGCGTCACGCACTTAAAATCCGACAGCGCCTCAGCCGCCGCAAGCAAGGGCGCTTTTAAGCAGACGCGGATACGCGCCTTTCCCATGTTCGGCGAGCCTTACGAAGTAGACGTTCCAAAGGTCGAGGGCGGGCACGGCGGCGCTGATCCGCTGATGCTGGCGCAGCTATTCTCAACCGAGCCGGCGCCGGATCCCCTACGGCAGGCGGCCTCGTTTGTAGACGGCGCGGCCTCAATCCTGGTCGGCATCGCCGCCAATATGTCGATCGAGACGGGCAAGCTGGTGGACGTGGCGGAATTGTTTGACTTTCGCCCTAGTTAAACACGTGGGTCAGGCCATGGTGTGCTTATAGTGATCCTTGTACGATTGATGTATATTCGTAATGTGCGAAACGGAAATAAGAGGAGGCGCTGTGATCCGAACTGATTCCTCGGTGTTTTGCAGAGATTTTGTGATTCATCCTGATGGCGATATCACTCTATGGCGTGTGTTCTCTGAACTCAACGTCGGTGTTCAGCTACCGCTATCGTCGCCAACCAAGTTGGTTCTGAATCCACCCGTTTGGCTGATATCGCTTTGGCTAATTGAAGAAGAGACTGATCGGAGAGTGTATCCGGCGGTCGCGCGCTGGATAGCGCCAAATGATAGTCAGATTCTGCGTGAGACCAAGTTTGAAATTGACTTTGGGAATGAAGATCGGTTCATGTATCGTCTCCAAATTATGGAACTTGACTTTGTAGGAGTAGGTCATTACGAGTATCATATTGAGATATTGGATGACTCCGGATGGGGAGAATTGACGCGCAACAATTTGTTCATCACCAATGATGTCAACCAGTGAGGCGTGGAAAGGAGCCTGCAAGTGGAGCGAATAGCGGTTACCTATACGACGAGTTGCTCGATTCCCAAAGTTGAAATACCGGGCGGAAATCGCGACACGAGGTCAGCTCAGGAGAAAACAGAGAATAGGACTGGACGCGCTAACACAAACAAGCCTGCTAACCCAAAGAAAAAATTCAAGTAACGTCTGAATAGGCGAATGTTATCTCGGCAACATCCGCATTGCTCTTCTGAAAGTGATTTGAAAAGAATCTAGATGATTATCAGGTCGTCTTAGGTGTTTCGTATCACTCTAGATCATCTACCGATAACGCGAATCCGCGCCCGTGCCCCACATATCCGGATCAGGACCTAATTTCGCCTTGAGATCGGCAGTGGCGTCGTCCAGCCGCTGCATCGTCTCAGCGGACAGCGAGAGATTCCCGGCGACGACATTGCTCTCCACATGCCGCGGCGTGCGCGCGCCGGCCAGGACGCAGTCGACGGCGGGTTTGTGCAGCAGCCAAGCCAGCGCCACATGCACCATCTCCTGCCCGATATCGGCGCTGATCTGACCTATCGCCTCGACCGCGGCGAAGGTCTCGCTTTCGAAGCCGGTGGTGTTATGGCGCGAATCGCGGCGGTCGGGCCGGAAGTGGCGCGTGCGCGTGCGGGAAAAGGGCATCTCGTCGGCGCTGCGATAGCGGCCGGTCAGAAGCGCCTGATTCAGCGGGCTATAAGGCAGGATGCTGATATTTTCTTCGACGCACTGCGGCTGAATGTCGAACTCGATGGCGCGCCACAGCAAGCTGTAGGGCAGCTGATTGGCTTCGTAGCGCCCGCACTGCAGCATGTCGGGCATGTCCTGCGCGCCGAAGTTGCTGACGCCGATGACGCGGATCTTGCCCTCGCGCTTTAAGTCGAGCAGGGTCGACATGGAGTCGGCGAAGGCCACATCGCGGCTGGGCCAATGGACTTGGTACAGATCGATGACATCGGTCTCGAGGTGCTTCAAGCTGCGCTCGCAAGCTGCGCGGATAGCCGCCGGCGCCAGGTTCTTTGCGCTGACTTTGCTGGCTATGACGGCTTCTCTACGCCGGCCCCGCAACGCGCGCCCCAGCATTTCTTCCGAGTAGCCGTCACCGTAGCCCTCGGCGGTATCGAAGAGGTTGATTCCGGCATCCAGCGCCGCGCTGACGGCATTGATGGTGTCGCTTTCTTCTTGCGCTCCCCAATAATCGCCGCCGACGATTCCCCAAAAGCCCACCCCTATCGGCGAGACCATCAGCGATGAATTGCCCAATTGTCGCATCTGCATAAATTTTCCCCCTATGAGCCCCAACCATATCGCGCGAGTTTACCAGCCACCTGGCGGCCGCGATAGTGGCTCTCGCGCGCACAGACGCGCTGCAGCTTCGACCAGGTTAGTGTGAGGCAGCCGCGCCTGAAAACCGGAGCATGCGCGCCGATTATGGGTAGCACCCGCTGTTGACGCTGCAGAAAGCGGCGCAGTGAGCTGTACTCCCGTTTGTTGTATTCGCCGGCGGACTGAGTTATTCTTACGTAGATTCTGTGTCGTTAACGAATTGCCAACGCGCAGATTCTATACTCAAACTTTACGGCTCAAATAGGAGAAAGATCATGAACAAGTTAAGGTCAGGGCGCTTGATGCTGTTGCTTGCGCTTGTCAGCATGCTGCTAGTCTTGCTGGTGCCGGCGAGCATGGCGCAGTTGGACGATATCCCGCGTGAGAATACGCTGGTAATCGAGAATATCAGTGTTCGTAACCCGGCACCGGAAAACTTCAATCCGCTCGCGAATGGCTCGCTGGGCCATGCCGGCATGAACCAGGTCGGCAATGAATCCCTGTTCTATTACAACTACGAATCGGGCGAGCTCGTGCCTTGGTTGGCGGAGAGCGCCGCCTTCAACGACGACTACACCGAGTTGACAATCAATCTGCGCGACGGTGTGCAGTGGAATGACGGCGAAGCGTTCAATGCTGACGACGTCCTCTATACGCTTAACTTCTTGATGGAAAACCGTGACGCTCGCTTCAGCGACCGTCATGCCGATTTCGTCAGCAACGTAGCCGCGCCGGACGATTTGACTGTTGTCATCACGCTCAACGGGCCCAACCCGCGCTACCTGTTCAACGCCTTTGGGGTTGGCATCTACTGGTCAACCTATATCGTGCCGGAGCACATCTACTCGATGCAGGAAGATCCGCTCACTTTCAGCAACTTCGATCTGGATGCGGGTTATCCGGTGGGCACCGGCCCCTATCGCCTGGTCAATTCCAACGAGACCGAGTCGGTATGGGATCGCCGCGATGACTGGTGGGGCGCCGCGACCGGCTTCAAGGACCTGCCTGCGCCGGAACGCGTTATCTTCCTGGCGGCGGGCAATGAAGAGCGCCGCGCTGCTATGGCAATCAACAACGAGCTGGATACCATGTGGTTGATGGGCCGCAGTACCTTTGAGACGGTGGTCGCCCAAAACCCGTCGGTCACCGGCTGGTACAGCGAATTGCCCTACGCCTACCTCGATCCCTGCCCGCGTTATCTGGTTGTCAACAACGCAGTCTCGCCCTTTGACAATGCCGACCTGCGCTGGGCGATGAGCTACGCCATCAATCGCGATGCCTTGGTGGATATCGCTTGGGAAGGCATGACTAGCACCATCAACTGGATTATGCCCGGTTACCCGCCCTTGCTGGAGTATATGGACGCCAGCGCCGATCTCTTTGAAGCGCATCCCACCCTGGAGCAGAACCAGGACAAGGTCGATGAGCTGATGACCGCCAACGGCTTCACACGTAACAACGATGACCTCTGGGTAGATGCCGATGGCAACACGGTGGAGATGGACTTGGCCATCCGCCAGGGCGAGACCTTCCAGGTCAAGATGGCGCCAGTCATCGCCGAATTGCTGCAGCGCGCCGGCTTCGACGCGACCTTCAAGCTGCAGGATAACGCCGCCTTCAACGAGACGGCTCGCACTGGCGGCGCCAACGCCTGGATTGATGTGGCATGCGGCGCAGTGCGCGATCCCTACGGTACGCTGGATAATTTCCACAGCCGCCATTCCGCGCCGCTCGGCGAAGATGTCACCGGCTCCCGTACCCGTTACGAGAACGCCGAGTATGACGCCATTGTCGACGAGATGAAGCTGACGGCCAGCGAAGACCCGGCCATGCAGGAGCTATTCCGCTCCGCGATCGGGATCTGGCTGGCGGAACTGCCGGCCATGCCGCTGACTGAAGCCTCGCTGCTGACCCCGTTCAATAATCACTATTGGACTAACTGGCCAACAGCGGATAACAACTACGTCCACCCCGGCTTCTGGTGGCAGACTGCCCTGCTGATGATCACAGAGATCGAAGCAGCCCAGTAAACTAAAACAAGCAAACGCGTCCGGAGCATCGGTTCCGGGCGCGGTCTGTTACTCGGCTGTCATACGCTGACGGCCGAATGGTATTGGAGGCGCTGGATGTGAAACATGCCTACTTGATCCGCCGGGTTGTGATGTTCTTCGTCGTGGTGATTCTGGCGGCGACCCTAAACTTCATCATTCCGCGCCTGGCGCCGGGCGATCCCATCGGGGCTGTGTTGGAAGAGCTTCGGGCTCGTGGCGCCTCCACCGGCGGCGACTCTGAAGACGAGATCGTGGCAGCATACCGCGCGCGCTTTGGCCTTGATAAGCCGATCCACATTCAATATTTCAGTTTTCTCGCTAATACCCTGCGTTTTGATTTGGGTTATTCTATTTCTTATTATCCGCAAAAGGTCGAGGCGGCGCTGCTGCGCTCTTTGCCCTGGACGGTTGGTTTGCTGGCCATATCGACCGTGATATCTTTCGCCTTTGGGTCGTTTTTCGGCGCCTTGATGGCTTGGCCGCGCGCGCCGGCTTCGGTGAACCGATTCGTCCCGTTTTTCATGGTCTTATCGGCGGTGCCCTATTATCTGCTGGGGCTGATTCTCGTCTATATTTTCGCCTTTGTGCTGCGCTGGCTGCCGCTGGGGGGCGCTTACTCGTCCGGCACAGTGCCGGAGCTGGACCTGGATTTCATTCTCGATGTCATCAGACACGGCATGCTGCCGGCGCTGTCGATCTTGTTGACGAGCGTGGGCTTCTGGGCCCTGGGCATGCGTGGCGTGATGGTGACCGTATTGGGCGAGGACTACTTGACCCTGGCGGAGGCAAAGGGCCTGCCGGACCGGCGGATATTCTTCGCCTATGCCATGCGCAACGCGCTGCTGCCGCAGGTTACCTCGCTGGCGATTGCGCTGGGGACGGTCGCTTCCGGCTCGGTATTGGTCGAGGTGATCTTCAATTATCCCGGCGTGGGCTGGCTGCTTTACAACGCCTTGCGCAGTTCGGATTATTACATGGTTCAGGGCGTCGCGTTTTTCTTGATTTTGACGGTGGCGGTCTCGGTGCTGATTGTGGACTTGATTTATCCGCTGTTGGACCCGCGCATTGAGCGCTAGCGTGATATCGAAGTGAGTCTGAAATGATCGAAACCTTTGGGCGCCGCGGCAAAGCCGCCATCCGCTACATACTGCGAACGCCGAAGCTGCTGCTGGGGTTGGTTTTGCTGGCGGCGCTGCTTGCGCTGGGCCTGGTCGGCCCGCAATTTGTCGATGTAGAAAACGCGCGCCCGATCAGCGTGCCAACCAATCAAGCGCCGTCGGCAGAATACCCCTTGGGAACTGACAGCGGCGGCCGCGATGTCTTGGCGGTCATCATAGTCGGTACGCCCCAGACCTTGCGCATGGGTTTGCTGGCCGGCGTCGTCGGCGTTCTGCTTGGCACGAGCCTCGGCTTGATTGCCGGTTACTTCGGCGGCCGAATCGACATGGCCATCAGCACGCTGACCGACACGATGCTAACAATTCCGCCGCTGGCGATATTGTTGGTAGTAGCGGCATCGGTGCGTACGATGAGCGTGGAGAATATGGCGCTGATTATTGCCTTGCTCTCCTGGATGTTTCCGGCTCGGACGATACGGGCGCAGGTGCTGTCCTTGCGCGAGCAGCCCTACGTGCACATGGCGCGTCTGGCGGGCTTGAGCGACTTGCGCATCATTTTCGAAGAGATTATGCCCAATATCCTGCCGCTGGCGGCTGCCAGTTTCGTCGGAGCGACCTCGGGCGCGATCCTGGCGGGCATCGGCCTGGAAGTGCTGGGCATGGGTCCGCAGCGGACGCCGACCCTGGGCATGACAATTTACTGGGCGCAGCTCTATTCGGCTCTCATTCGCGGACTCTGGTGGTGGTGGCTGCCGCCGATCATTGTGCTGATCGTCCTGTTTGTCGGTCTCTTCCTCGTTAGCGCCGCCATGGATGAATTTGTCAATCCGCGCTTGAGGAAAACGGGATGAGCCAAGACATCGCCCTGGAAGTCAACAATCTGCGCGTTTCTTACAAAACGAGCACAGACGATGTCAAGGCCGTCGATGACGTCAGCTTCAAACTTTACGCCGGCGAGCGGCTGGGCGTGGTCGGCGAATCGGGCTCGGGCAAAACTACGCTGGCGCTGGCCTTGATGCGATTGCACAAACCTCCGGCTTCAATCGAAGGTGGCGAGGCAATTCTGGATGGGCGCGATCTACTCAAACTGGACCGCGAGGAGATGCGCAGCACCCGCTGGAGCAAGCTGTCGCTGATCCCACAGGGGTCGATGAACTCGCTCAATCCGGTGATCAAGATCAAACATCAGATGGCCGACGCCGTTGAAGCGCATCAACGCGGCTGGACGCGGGGCGAAATCGCCAAGCATATCGGCCATCTGCTGGGCCGTGTCGGCTTGCCCGAAAGCGTGGCCGAGATGTATCCGCACGAGTTGAGCGGCGGGATGAAGCAGCGGGTTTGCATCGCGCTGGCGATCATCCTCGAGCCAAGTGTGATCATCGCCGACGAGCCGACCAGCGCGCTTGATGTCGTCGTTCAGCGCGTGGTTGTGCAGACCCTTAACGATGTGCAGGCGCAGCTCAATGCCGCCATGATCATCATCGGCCACGACATGGGTCTGATGGCGCAGTCAGCCGACCGCCTGGCGGTGATGTATGCCGGCAAGATGGTCGAGGTGTCGCCGATTGGCGCCTTCTTCAAAAATCCGCAGCATCCGTACAGCAAGCTGCTGATCAGCTCCCTGCCATCGCCCGAGGAACGACGCGAGCTGACGGGCATCCCAGGCAGCCAGCCTTCCTTGCTGGACTTGCCCTCGGGTTGCGCCTTCCATCCACGCTGCCCGGTAGCGGTCGAGCGCTGCAAGCGGGAAATTCCGCCTCTGCGTGATTTCAGCGGCGGACGGCGCGCCGCTTGCCATTTGGTGGAAGAGCAAACCTGATGAACGGGAAAAACCTGCTTGAATTCGACAATGTCACCATGGCCTTTGGCGGCAACAAACGCAACCCCGATGGCATCGTGGCGCTGGAAAACCTGAATCTGGCAATTGAATCCGACAAGCCGTCGATCATCGCCATCGCCGGTGAGAGCGGCAGCGGCAAGACGACGCTGGCGCGGCTGGGCCTGGGCATGATCAAGCCGACCAGCGGCCGCGTCATCTACCGCGGGCAAGACCTTTGGGCGATGTCGAACCAGGAACGTCGCGATTATCGGCGTGAGGTGCAGGCGATCTTTCAGGATCCCTTCGCCGTATACAATCCCTTTTATACCATCGACCGGCTCTTGCTGACGCCGATTCGCACCTTCAAGCTGGCGCGGAATCGGGCGCATGCGCGGGAATTGATCGAGGACGCCTTGACCAAAGTCGGCTTGCGCGCAGGCGAAGTGCTGGGGCGCTACCCGCATCAACTCAGCGGCGGGCAGCGGCAGCGCATCGTGGTCGCGCGCAGTTTGCTCTTGCAGCCCAAAATTATCGTGGCGGATGAGCCGGTGTCGATGATCGACGCCTCCTTGCGGGCGAATATTCTGACGAAATTGAAAGAACTGCGCGACGAATTCGGCATCTCACTGCTGTATATCACGCATGACCTGGCGACGGCGCATCAAATCAGCGACAAGATCTTTGTATTCTATCGCGGGCGCGCCGTCGAAATCGGCGATGCCTCCACCGTCATTCGGCATCCGCAGCATCCCTACACGCAGCTATTGGTCAGTTCAATTCCACGACCTGACCCGGAAAATACCTGGGAGGGCCGCGTTGAGATCCCGCTGGAAGAACTGACGCCCGGCGCCGACAGGAGCGGCTGTCTCTTCCGGCACCGCTGCCCGCACGTAATGGCCGAGTGCGAGACCACGCCGGGCCACTTCGCCGGCGGCTATGGGCAATCGGTGGCCTGCTACCTCTATAAGGAGAACGCGCAGGTTGCTGACGCGGCGCGATAGCTGGTTTTTCAAGAGTACGAAAGCGACAACACCTATCATCTGCGAGCGACCTGGCCTGTTGCTCCCGTATGTTCTCGTATTGCCGCGCGAGAGTGGTACAATGGCGCGGCTTAATTGATACGCCTATACGGGACACTCCAATGCAGGACCGCTATTTTTCGTCTGACCCGACGCAGCGCTCGGCGGCGCGCGTACTCTATAGAAGTGTCAAGGACCTGCCGCTGATCTGCCCGCACGGGCATGTCGATGCGCAACTTTTTGCCGACCCCGACTATCAGTTCGGCAGCCCGGTCGATTTGCTGATCATCCCCGACCACTATATCTTCCGAATGCTCTATTCGCAGGGGTTCTCGCTGGACGAATTAGGCATAGCGCCGCTGCAGGGCGGGGCCGAAACGCCGGGCCATCGCGTAATCTGGCAGCGGGTCTGCGACAACTGGCATCTCTTCCGCGCCACGCCGACCGGCATCTGGCTGCGCGATGAGCTGGCGGATGTGTTTGGCATTGAGCTGAAGCTCAACAGCGCCAACGCCACGGCGATATACGACGCGATTGCCTCGAAACTAGAGAGTCCAGAATTCCGTCCGCGCGCGCTGTTCGAGCGCTTCAATATCGAAGTGCTGGCGACCACGGACGCGGCCACCGATACACTTGAGCAGCATCAAGCCATACGCGATTCGGCTTGGGGCGGGCGCATCATCCCGACCTTCCGGCCTGATGCCGTGGTGAATATCGACAGGCCCGGCTGGCGCGACAATATCGACACGCTGAGCGACGTCTCCGGCCTGACCGTGGGCGACTACCGCAGCTATATTCAGGCCCTGGAGCAGAGGCGGAGTTTCTTCCAATCGCTGGGCGCGACCGCGACCGATCACGCCGCGTTGACCGCCTGGACCGAGTGGCTGAGCCAGACCGAGGCCGATGCTATTTTCCAGCGCGCGCTGCGGGGCGAGGCGAGCGAGAAAGACGCTTTCCGCTTCACCGGCCACATGCTGGTCGAGATGGCGCGCATGAGCAGCGAAGACGGCTTGGTCATGCAGTTGCACATCGGCTCTTGGCGCAACCACAACCCGCAGCTTTACAGGCGCTACGGCCGCGATATGGGCGCGGATATCCCCATCCGGGACGAATTCACCAAGAATCTGAAGGCGCTGCTGGATCGCTTTGGCAACCGGCGCGATATGACGCTGGTCTTGTTCAACCTGGATGAGACGACCTACAGCCGCGAGCTGGCGCCATTGGCCGGGCACTATCCGATTCTGCGCTTGGGACCGCCCTGGTGGTTCTTTGATAGCTGGCTGGGCATGACGCGTTTCCTCGACGCTGTAGTGGAGACGGCCGGCATCTATAATCTGGCGGGCTTTAATGACGATACCCGCGCCTACCCCTCGATTCCCGCGCGGCACGATGTCTGGCGGCGCGTTTGCGCTGATTGGCTGGCTGGACAGCTTGTGCGGGGTTTCATCGACGAAGAAGACGCCTATGAGATGATTCGCGCCCTGGCGTATGACCTAGCTAAACAAACTTACCGATTGGAAGGATGACTATGTTGAAGCAGCTTGACCGGGGCGATTATCCTGACAAGAAGCGCTTTCCCGAACGCATCGTTCAGTTCGGCGGCGGCAATTTCCTGCGCGGCTTCGCCGATTGGGTGGTGGATGTGCTCAACGACGAGACCGATTTCGCCGGCGGCGTAGCCCTGGTCAAGGCGACGCCGGGCGACTATGCCGACTTGGACGCGCAGGGCTGCCTCTACACCGCGTACTTGCTGGGCATCCAGGATGGCGAATTCGTTGAGCAGACGCGGCTGATCGGCGCGGTCAACCGCACGATTTATCCCTACCAGGATTTCGCCGCTTATTTGGCGCTGGCGCGGCAGCCGGGGATCCGCTTTGTTTTCTCCAACACGACTGAATCGGGCATCATATTCTCGGCCGATGACGCCTTTGACGACCAGCCGCCAGCGAGCTTCCCGGCCAAGCTGACGCGTTTCCTCTACGAGCGCTATCGCCACTTTGAGGGCGCGGCCGACAAGGGCTGCATCATCATCCCGACCGAGTTGATCGTTGACAACGCGACGCGTCTGCGCGATATCACCCTCGACTATGCGACGCTGTGGCGGCTCGAATCAGGCTTCGCCGACTGGATCGCCCGGCACAATCTCTTCTGCAATACCCTGGTCGATCGCATCGTCTCGGGTTTTCCGCAAGCCAAGACCGCGGAGCTATTCGAGCGGCTGGGATATGAGGATCGTCTGCTCACCATGGGCGAGCTCTACCACAGCTGGATCATTGAAGCGCCGCCCAGCCTGCTGGACGAATTCCCGGTGGACAAAACGCGGCTGAATGTCAAGGTGGTCGACGATGCCGCGCCCTACCGCACGATCAAGGTGCGCCTGCTCAACGGCGCGCATACCTCGATGGTGCCGCTGGGCATTCTGCTGGGCATCGAATCCGTGCGCGAGGCGATGGAGCACGCTGCGTTGGCGCCTTTCATCCAGGATCTGATCTACCAGGAAGTGATCCCCTCAGTGACCGATGTGCCGCGGCCCGAGTTGGAAAACTTCGCGCGTGACGCCATCGACCGCTTCCGCAATCCGCATATCCATCACCGCTTGCTGACCATCGCGCTGAACAGCTCGACCAAAGTCAAAGAGCGCATCTTGCCGTCGCTGCTGGGATACCTGGAACTGCGAGGTGAATTGCCGCCGCGGCTGGTAATTGCGCTGGCGGCTTTCATAAGGCTCTATCGCGGGCAGTGGCGCGGCGAAGAGCTAGCGCTCAACGACGATCCCGAGGCGCTGGCCTGGTTCAGCGAGCAATGGAATAAGGCGCCGTCTACATTAGCGCTCTCGCGCTCGGTGCTGAGCAATGCAGCGCTCTGGGAGCAGGATCTGTCGGCGGTCCCGGGGCTGGTCGAGCGCGTCAGTGACGCCCTTGACGCCATCGAGCAGGGCAAGCTCTCGGAGTTATTGAGGCAGGCGGGCACATGAAGCATGATGTAATAACGGTCGGCCGGGTATCGCTTGATCTCTTCGCCCGCGATATCGGCGCTGAGTTTCGCGATATCACATCATTCGAGACCAGCGTCGGCGGCAGCCCGGTCAATATCGCCATCGGGACAAGCCGTCTGGGGTTGCGCTCCATCGCTTTCACCGCGGTCGGCGACGATGAGGTGGGCCGCTTTGTGCGCCACTACCTGGCGGAGCAGGGGGTCAACACAGGCTACATCGCGGTCAAGCCGGAGCGGCGGACGGGCATGGCGGTGGTGGGTGTGCAGCCGCCCGATCAGTTCCCGCTGGTGTTCTACCGCGAGAACCCGGCCGATATTCACCTGTCGATCAGCGAAGCGCTGGCGCTGCCATTGAGCGAGACGCGGGCGCTGTCGCTCTCCGGCACGGCGCTGAGCCGCGGCAGCACCCGCGATGTCATACTGTATCTGGCGGAGCAGGCGCGGCGGCGCGGCATGACGACCTTTATCGACCTCGACTTGCGACCCGATCAGTGGGCGCATCCGCTGGCTTACGGCTTGAATCTGCGCCCTGTCCTGCCGCTCTGCGATGTGCTGATCGGCACTGAAGAGGAATTCTACGCTGCGCTTTCGCCGACGCCCGAGACGGTCATGTCCGGTGAACCCGTCAGCGACCGGGAGGGCTTGCAGCGTCTGCTGCGCGCCGACGGCGACACGGTGCTGATCGTGAAACGCGGCGACCGCGGCGTGACGATCGTGCGGCGTGATAGTCAAGTCGATGTGCCGGGCTATCCGGTGGAGATAGTTAACACAGTTGGCGCCGGCGACGGCTTCGCCAGCGGCTTGATCTACGGCTGGGCGCAGGGCTGGGGCTGGGAGCGGGCGGCGCGCTTCGCCAACGCTTGCGGCGCGCTGGTGGTCACGCGGCAGGGCTGCGCTCGCGCTTTGCCGCGCCGTGACGAAGTCGACAAATTCATAATCGAATGGGAGGGGGCCGGGGCATGAGCAATCATTTGAAGTCCAACTATAAAGACATGATCGTGCTGGATGTGACGCCGCAGTCGGCGAACTGGGACTACCTGTCCTTTCGTGTCATTCGGCTGGGGAGCGAGCAGGTATATCTGCATCAAACGCAGGACATGGAGCTGGCGTTGGTCCCGCTGGAAGGCAGCGGCGTCGTTAATACGGCGGCGGGCGATTTCGCGCTGAAGCGAGCCGGCGTATTCCAGGAGAAGCCCTCCGTGCTCTACCTGCCGCCCGGGCATGAATTCGGCGTGAGTAGCGACAGCAGCTTTGAGTTCGCCATTGGGGCGGCGCCGGCCGAGGGCAAGTATCCGCTGCGCCTCTTCACGCCGGACGAGATTCGCTCCGAAGTGCGCGGCGGCGGCGCGGCGCGGCGGCAGGTCCATCATACGCTGGCGCATCCGATGCCGGCGGAGCGGCTGATTCTCTACGAAGTATATGTGCCCGGCGGCGCCTGGTCGGGTTATCCGCCGCATTGCCACGACGGCTACGGCGGCTCTGCGCATCTGGATGAAACTTACTACTTCCGCACCGATCCGGCTGAAGGCCTGGCGCTGCACCGCAATTACCGGCGCGATAACGGCTTTGAAGAGGTCTTCGCGGTCCGCAATACCGATTTGGTTTTGGTGACGCAGGGCTTCCACTCGACCTCGGCCGCGCCTGGCTCGAATCTGTATTTCCTGAATTATCTGGGGGGCGAGCTGGTGGATGAAGCGCGAGCGACGCCGCCCTATGACGATCCCGATTACGCCTGGCTAAAGGAGGACTACACCGGCAATCTTATGCAGCTGCCGCTGATGGGCTGATTGTTGGTCGCGCTGCGCGACCGCGCACATGAAAATCATAGTTTTCGCAAAGACATCTTTTGGTATGGCTTGCAATAGTGTTCGCACACACTTGCCATGAATTATGAGTTGCGTTACATTTGCATTCGAGAAATGCGCGCAATTCTAATTTGTATTTTACTATTTGCCTTTGCCGCCAATGGCCGAGCGCAGAATGACCCGGTAATCCGTACGGTCGCCGCGGGCCTGTATTTTCCGGCGGGGATGGCCTTGCTGCCGGACGGCGGCCTGCTGATCGCCGAAGCGGGCGGCCACGGCGAACGCAGCGCCGGCATCAGCCTACTGACGCCCGATGGCGAGCTGGGGCGCTTGATCTCCGGCATACCCAGTACCTTCTCCCGCGACAACTTGATCAGCGCGCCTGCCGTAGCGGTGACGCCCGATGGCGAAACGATTCTCCTGGGTTTGGGCGGTTCTCAACTCTACAGTTTGCCGAGCGAGGCGGCGCGGCGCTTGCCGGACCGGCCTTTCTCTCCGCGAGATTTGCAGCTGCGGCAAGCCGGGCGCGGCAATGTCTTTCTCTTGCATCCCTTCGATATTGCTTTCGACAGTGGCGGCGCGCCGGTAGTGACGGACGCGGCCGGCAACGGGCTGGTCGCGGAGAACGCCGACGGCTCCCTGCAGTACTGGCAGCGTTTTGCGGCGCTGGACAATCCGCAGCATGAGGGCGGGCGGCTGGAGGCGCTGCCGACCGGGCTGGCGCGCCAGGACGACGCCTTTTATGTGACGCTCTTCGGCGGCTGCCCGCATGTCACGAATAGCGGCGAGCTGGTTGCCGTTGCTGATGACGGCCGGCAGCGCGCCATCGTAGACGGCTTGAACATGCCCGTCGATGTGGCGTCTGACGCTGAGGGCGCGCTTTGGCTGCTGGAGTTTGCCTCGATCGCGCCGCGCGACAACTGCTTCACTGGTCTGGATCAGCAGGAAGCCAGCGGACGGCTGAGCCGCATCAGCGCGCCGGGCGGCTTGGAAACGGTCGCCGAGGACCTGCACTTTCCCACGGCGGTCATGCCTATGGCCGATGGCGGCTTGTATGTCACTGAAGCCTTTTCGGGCCGGCTGTTGCATATCGTATTTGACGCTGAGCCCGATCCGCCGCGGCGCTATCCGCCCGCAAAGAAAGCGCAGCGCAATGAAGTCGAATTGCGGGGCCTGGACCGAGCCTTGCGCGCCGTCATCGCCGAGCATGACTTGTCGCCTTATCCCGGTCAGGATATCAAGGAAGCGGAGAGCGAATTGACGCGCCTGGGGCGGGACCTCTTCTTCGACCCCATCTTGTCCGGCGATCAAAATATCTCTTGCGGAACCTGCCATCATCCGGAGTTCGCGATGACCGACGGGCGCGTCTTGCCGATCGGCGCCGGCGGGCAGGGCCTGGGTGAAAGCCGCGCCTTCCGCAAGTTGATTAACCTGCGGGAAGACGCCCACGTTGGAGAGGGCATGACGGTTGTCAATCCCTTTGTCGATACCTTCGTCCCGCGCAACAGCCCCACAGTGATCAACAGCGCCTTGCTGCGCGTCCAATTCTGGGACGGACGGGTGGAACTGGCGCCGAGCGATGCGGTGGTCAACACGCTGGAAGACGCCATCAACGATTTGGATTTGACCGACCCGCTGACGGCGCAGGCGCTTTTCCCCATTACCTCCCAGCACGAGATGGCCGGCGTGACCCTGGGCGAGTTTTCGCCGATGGTTATCCGTCTGATATTGCTGGAGCGTCTGCGCGCGAATCCGGCCTATGTGGAACGTTTTGCGGAAGTATTCGATAGCCCGACCATTACGCTGCGGCGTTTGGCAGAAGCGGTGGCGGCCTTCGAGCGGCAGTTGATCTTCACCGAGTCGCCCTGGGATGATTACGTGGCCGGCGATGCCGACGCCCTTAGCGAGCAGCAGAAACGCGGCGCGCTGCTGTTTTTCGGCGCGCTGAATCGCGGGGTGAATTGCGCGTCCTGCCATAGCGGCGATCTCTTCACCGATCAGGAATTCCATAATCTGCTCGTGCCGCAGCTGGGCCCCGGCAAGGACAACGGCATCGACGGCAGCGATGATTTTGGCCGCGCCAATGTCAGCTTCGATTATCGCGATCAGTATCGCTTTCGCACGCCCGGCCTGCGCAATGTCGAGTTGACGCCGCCCTATTTCCACAGCGGCGCTTACAGTACGCTGGAAGATGTCATCTGGCACCACGCCGACCCCTGGCGGGCCAATATCCTCTACGAGCCGAGCGAACATCTGCCGCGCGCTTTTCAGGATCAAGTCCTGGCCTACGATTTTGAGCGGAAGGCGCATACCGCCAGCGGACTAATCGGCGCCGGCCTGCCCATCAACGCGGCGGAAGCGGCGGACCTTGTCGCTTTCTTGCGCTCGCTGACCGATCCGGCGGCGCGCGATCTGGGGCATATCACGCCGACGGAGGTACCCAGCGGCTTGCCGCTAGATCCGCTGCCTCGCTAGCTGTCTCTCGCAGCGGCTAATCCCGGGCATATCTGCTACACTTTGGCAAATCCATTCGAATTATGAGGTGTGGAAATGCCCGCTTCCGCTTATGGTAAATTGCCCGTCCCGCATTTGACGCCGGCGCTGCTTAGCTTGGTGAAGACCGGCGCGGTCTATAGTTTGGGCGTCGATTTCCAGGAAGGCATGCTGACGCCGGGCGCGGCGATGAAGTCGTATTCGATCGTGCCGCACCTGCGCCACAGCGACCCGGCTGCCATTGATCCCGGCACAGCCGCCGCCGAGGTCATCCGCATGTCGATCCACGTGGGCACGCATATCGACGCGCTCTGCCACATCTCGGAAAAGCAGAACGCCGCTGGCCAGCCTGATTCGGACGGCGAGCCTCGTCTGTATGCCGGGGAGGGCCAGACGGTGGCTGCGAGCGAGTGCGTCGATTCCGCGGGCCAGAATCACCTCAGCGCCGAGCAGATGCCGCCGATTGTCATGCGCGGCGTCATGCTGGATGTGGCGGCTTACAAGGGCGTCGACATGCTGCCGCCGGCTTATGGCATCGGCGCGGACGATATACGTGGTACACTGGAGCGGCAGGGCAGCGTCATCGGCGCGGATACGGCTGTGCTGTTGCGCACCGGTTCATATCATCTGCTGCGCGCTGGCGATCCGGTGTATCGCGATGCGCAGACCGGCTTGAATCTGGAAGGGGCGCAGCTGCTGGTGGAGCAGGGCATGACCCTGGTCGGCGCGGACAATATGGCGGTGGAGGTCATGCCGCCGATGGATCATTCTGTGCATCGTTTCCTGCTGGTCAACAGCGGCATCACGCATGTGGAAAACCTGAACCTGGATGAGCTGGCGGCGGCGGGCTGCTATGAATTCCTGCTGATTATCGCGCCGCTGAAGCTGACGGGCGCGACCGGGTCCTGGGTCAATCCGCTGGCGATTGCTTGAGCGGCGCCCGCTCAAGTCGCGGAGCGTATGCTGAGTACATGACCCTGCTGGCTCATTTGCAGCAGGAACTTTGCCAAAGGCCGGCAACAGGGCTAGAATGCGCATACTGCCCTCTGCGCGCCTAAGGAGCCTGCTTTGTTGACCTTCCTGCATATCAGCGACACGCATATCAGCGCCGACCCCGAGTATCGCCCGCACTGGCTGGACAAGCCGATAGCGCATCCCAATCGCGGCGTCGAGTCGCTGTTGGGGGCGATCGCCGAGTTGCCCTTCGCGGTCGACTTCATCTTGCATACCGGCGATATCTGCGCCGAGCCGGAGGAGGAAAATTACCATCTGGCGCGCGAATTGCTCGACCGGCTGGAGCAGCCCATGTACTTGCTGCCGGGCAATCACGATTCGCCCCAAATGGCGCGCGATATTCTGTCCGATGGCGAACGCCGGCAAGTGCTGGATGACGACCACTTTATTATTAACGGCTATCACTTGATCTCGATTGAAGGCGGCGGCATGGGCGATCCCGTATTTCCAACAGTGCCGGAAGAGCAGATTGACAATTTTGCCGCGCTGCTCAGCCGGGCGCAAGGCGGGCCGATTCTGGCAGCGGCGCATTTTCCCTTTGTGCGAACGGGCGTGCCCTGGATTGACGACTGCGCGCGCATCCAAAACGGCGAGCGACTGCATGAACTGCTGGCGGCGCGGCGCGAGCAAGTGGTCGGCGTTTTCTTCGGGCATATCCATCAGGTGGTGAACAGTTTCTGCGATGGGATTTCCTACAACTGCTGCCCATCGACCTGGTTCAACTTCACCGGCTACCCGGGCATGGAAGCGACGGACGCGGATCTGGAGACGCCTGGTGGCTTCAACCTGGTGATGATTCGCGATAATCGCTGCTTCGCGCGCTTCTACGGCCTGCCGCGGCTGGGGGCATAAACTCGATGGTGTTTCTATAGGCGCAGTCGCGGCGTGAGGAATTGTTCCGGCGCGTCGATTGATTCCAACCAGCGTACGTAGCGGGCGTGCAATTCTCTAACCACTTCTGGTTGAGACTCGCTGAGGTCCTTGCGATGGCTCGTATCTTCCTTGGCGCGATACAATTCCACGCGCTGGCCCTCAACCGCGTAGAGCAAGTCCCACTCGCCGTCAGTGATCGTCGTGGGCGAGACTTCGACCACCACGCGATTCTGTCCGTCCACCGTCTTCGACAACTCGCCGACCTCTTCAAAGGGGGCGCTGGTCGCGACCAGGTCATGGATGGGCTCGCCGCTGAGCAAGGGCAGGGCCGATGTCGCTTGTGTCCGCGCCGGAACTGGCTGGCCCAGCAAAGCCAGCATGGTGGGCATCAGGTCCGGCAGTGAGAGCAAGCCAGGGACGCGGCGGCCAGCCTCGCCGGGGAGTTTCATCAGCAGCGGAACCTGAATCAGTTCATTGTGCAGCGGGGAGCGGTGGACTTGCCGCTGATGCACGGTCATGCCTTTGGCGAAGCCTTCGTCGAAGCCGCTGCCATCGGGCCAGCGAAAGCGCCGCTTGCCAAAGAGACCATGCTCGCCGAAATAGAAGCCGTGGTCGGACACAAATAGTATCGCCGTGTCATCAAGCAGATTTAGGGCGCGTACGCGTTCCATCAGGTAACCGAACCAATGGTCGACCATGGCGATCTCGCCCATGTAGCAGGCGCGCGCGATTTCAAGGTCGCGCTTAGTGACGCCATCGGCCTGGTAGTCGTAATAGCTGGGCGCGATGACTTCGCCTGCGTATTCGGGCAGATGCGGTTTGACGTACCAAGCCGGCGGGTCCCAAGGTTCGTGCGGATCCCAGGTATCGATGTATAGGAAGAAGGGGTTTTCGTGATGGCGCTCGAGCCAGTCAGCCGCTTCTTTGAAGGTCTTGGGCGCGCAATAGCCCTCGATTTCCGAGACTTGCCGCTGCTTCTGTCGATACTCGCGCTCGGTCCCGTGCAGCTGCCCGCGCACGTAGACGAAGTCCTGAAAGCCGCGGTCTTGGCCATATCCCCGGCGCGCCAGAAAAGGCGTATCGGCGATCATCGCTGTGCGGTAGCCGGCCGCGCTGAGCAAATCGGCCAGGGTCTCCTCATCTTGCGGCAGGGGGCCCCAGGGCAGGTAGACAAAGGTATAGCGCCCGGTCATCAGGTCGGCGCGCGCTGGCACGGTCGGGAAGGAGGCGGCGTAACAATCTTCAAAGATCAGCGCGCTCTCGGCGAAGCGATTGAGGTTGGGCGTGATGACCTCGGTGTTGCCATAGCAGGGCAGGTAGTCTCGGCGGAGCGTGTCGGTAACAACAACGATGATATTCAATTGGGGCTTCCCTTCTTCTTTGTCAAACCGCCATTTGCAGGCACCGAGGACGTCTGATTTTTTGCGTGAGCGCGGTAGCCCATCTCCGCTGCCGCCGAGCGGCTATTTGAGGCCGGAGCGCACGAATCCTTGCACGTAATAGCGTTGCAGGAAAATGAAGATGACGACCACCGGCACCGTGGCCACAAAGGAGCCGGCGAAGACCAGCTCCCACTTGATGTATTCATCGCTGAATAACTTGGCCAGCGCCACCGTGATGACCGTCTTTGACTCGTCCGTGATGACGATCGAGGGCCAGATGAATGAATCCCAGGAAAAGATGAACTTGATGAAACCGGCGCTGACCAGGGCCGGAACGATATTGGGCAGCATCACTTGCCAGTACATGCGGAAGAAGGAACAGCCGTCGATGATGGCGGCGTCGTAGAGATCTTGCGGCAGTTCGGCGAAGTGCTGCCGCAGCAAGAAAATGATGAAGGCGTCGGTAATCCAGGGCAGGAAGATCGAAGGCAGGGTGTTGTCGATATGCAGCTGCTGCATGGTGAGGAATAGGGGGATGAGCTTGGCTTCAAAGGCGATGGTCAGCGTCGCCAGAATCACCAGAAAGAGCAGCCGGCGCCCGGGAAACTTGAGCCAGGCCAGCACAAAAGCAATCATGCTGTTGATGGTGACGGCGAAGGTGACTGACATGGCCGCCACGATGACGCTGTTGAGGAAGGCCTGCGCGAAATTGGTGTCGGTGAAAAGGCCGGTCAAATTCTCCAAGGTGGGGTTGCTGGGCACAAAGGTCTTGACCGTCAAAGGATACAGGTCGTCAAAGAGGTCCTGGCGCGTCTTGAAGGTCGAGCCCACGATCCACAAATAGGGTGTGGCGAAGACCACCACGATCAGCAGATAGAGCGCGACCCGCGACAGCGAGGCGAATGAGATCCCGCGCCCGGCTTTTGGCGATTGCATCTCAGTCATCGTCCTCATCCCGTGTGATGCGCAGCTGCAGTACGCTGATGGCTATCAGCAGGACCGCCAGGATGACCGACAGGGCGGTGGCGTAGCTGAAGCGGTTGAAGCGGAAAGCCAGATGGAAGATGTAGTGCACGATCACGCGGGTGGCGTTGGAGGGCCCGCCATCGGTCAGCACCTCGACCGGCACAAAGATCTTGAAGGCGGCGATGGTGCTGGTCACCAGCACAAAGACGTGCGTGCGATTGAGCAGCGGCAAGGTGATATTGCGGAAGAGCTGCCAGCGGCCGGCGCCGTCGATGCGAGCCGCTTCGTAGTACTCGCCGGGTATCGCTAGCAGGCCGGCCAGGTAGAAGATCATACTCAAGCCGACATCCTTCCAAATGGTGATGGCCGCCAGGACGGGCAGCGCTTGATGCCTGTCGCGCAGAAAGCCCTGCTGCGGCAAGCCGAGAGACTCCAGCAGGCTGTTGACGATGCCGATATCAGAATGGAACATCATGCCCCAGACGATGGACGCGACCACCATCGAGGTGACGGCAGGGAAGAGCACCAGCGTGCGCAGCAGAGTCGAATCGCGACCTGGCTTGGCGACAAGCATCGCCAGCATCAGCCCCAGCGCCATCTGCAGCGGCACTTTGATCAAGAAGAAGACGGCGGTGTTCTTCAGCGAGAGCAGCAGCAGCGGATCGTTGAGGGCGATGTCGTAATTCTTGAGGCCGGTGAAAGTGAATTCGCCGGTGAAGACTTTGTAATCGGTGAAGCTCAGGCGAACTGTGTCGGCGATTGGCCAGTAGTGGAAAAGAAACAAGCCGATCAGCGCCGGCAACGACAGAAAAAACGCCGCTCGATAGCGCTGCGCGTTACGGCTGTTTGAGAATAGCATGGTCATCGGCGGCGGGCGCCCTTTCCCGCGGCCGGATCAGGCGGCGGGAAAGGAGTCCTCTTCATTTGCAGCTTTGCAACTTTGCAGCGATTCTATCTGAACTGCATGAGTTGCGCGTCAGCTTCCAGGATGGCGTTGGCGACCTCTTCTTCAATGTCGCCGCCCAAGGCGATATTAACCATCATATCGCTGGCGATGATGCGATTGAAGATGGTATGCGCTGGCCCACCGGGCCGGGCCACGCCCCACTCCACCATTTCTTCGAAGAGCAGCGCCAGGAAACCGTCTTGAAAGTCCGGCAGTTGCGCTTGCATGGACTTGCGGCCGGGCACCACTTTGGTGACGTTGTGATAGATGGCGTAGCCTTCCTGGCTGGTGAAGAACTTGACGAAGGCTTTGGCTTCTTCGGGATTATCGCTCTTGGCGGCCACGCCGGGCGCGAAGGAACCGGTATGCGTGATCGGCGTCTTGATGTAAGGCATCGGCATGACATCCCAATTCAGATCGGGGAAATTGCGCGCCAGGACGGTGCCGGTCGGCGGAATGGCGAAGAAGGTCGCGGTCAGGCCATTGGGGAAGGCATCGGGGATATTGTCGGTGGGCATGAAGCCGTCCGTGTACAGGCTCTGATAGAAACCGTAGGCTTCGATAGCTTCTGGTGTATCAATGTAGCCGGCGAAGGTAGACAGATCAGGCGCGATCGATTCCCAGAGCGGCTCGCCCGGGCTGCTGGCGCTGCGGATGATCGTCCAGGTGAAGAAAGCGCCCTGCAAGGGATTGTTGAAGCCCATCATGCCCCAAACTTCGTTGCCTTGCTCTGCTTGATGCGCCCGCACTGTGTTGACGTTCTCGACGAATTCCGCCCAGGTCCAGCCGTCCTCGAGGGTCTTTGGCGCTTCGACGCCGGCCGCCTCGAACATATCCACGTTGTAATACATGGCGTCAGCGGCGTTAGCCCAGGGCGCGCCATACATGTGGCCATCAAGCGTGACCATCTCGATCAGGTCGCCCATGAAATCGTCCATGTCCTCTTGGCTGAACATGTCTTCAATCGGCAGCAGGGCGCCGTTATAGGCCAGGTTTTGTACGCCGACGCCGTCAATCAGCGCCGCATCGGGCGGATTGTTGCCGGCGAAGGCGACTTGCAGTGAATCGAAGAATTCGCCGAAGGGCGTCGCAGTCAGTTCGACTGTGATATGCGGATTCTGCGCTTCAAAGGCTTCGATGACCGCGGCGGCGCCTTCGTCGCGGCCGCGCCCGCCGGGGATCCAGAAGTCGATCGTGACGTCATCTTGCGCGATCGCAGGCGCGGAAAAGGACAATACGGTCAGTAGCAAAATACCGATATGTACAGCGAATCGAAGTTTCATATCATCATCTCCTGTATTCAGTTGGCTGGGGATCAAGTCATAAAGTGAGTTTAACCCGCTGCTGACCGAGGCGCAAACTTTGCGATATCCGCGTCAATATGCAAGAATCACTGTTTCTGCTCGGTGACCGGTTCGTGAAGGACTGCATATATCATGAGAGCGCGACCGAACATCGTACTCATCGTCAACGACCACCAGGCCTACTATCGGCATGGCTGGGATGGCGGGCCGCGGCCGCTGACGCCCCACTTTGATCGGCTGGCGGCGGACGGGGTTCGCTTTGAGCGGTCGTACTGCGCTGTACCCTTGTGCGGTCCCTCGCGGCGGACGCTGGCCACCGGTCTTTATCCGCATAATCACCGCAATTATTACAATTACTCCAACGCGCCTTACGACCATGAGATATATATGAGCAACTTGGCGCGCGCCGGTTATCGTTGTTTCTATTTCGGCAAATGGCATGCTGGCGCCGGCACGGCCCTCAACTTCGATTGCGAGGGCTTTTCTATGGAAGATTACGGCAATCCCTATATTTCAGCCGAATACCGTGACTACCTGCGCAGGAAGGACTTGCCGCCGGCGGAACACCAGGTCGAATTTGTCTTTGACAGCTTTGTCATGAATCGCGAGTTTCCCGCGCTTAAGCCCGGCGCAGCCTACCGCAGCGAGCGCTATTGGTGCGGCGAACATGCGACTGGCATTACCACAACCCCCAAAGAAAGCCACGAAGCCTTCTTCCTGGCGGATATGGCTTGCGAGCAGTTGGAGGCGCTGGCCGATGCTGAAGACGATCAGCCTTTTCACCTGCGTCTCGACTTTTGGGGGCCGCATCAGCCCTTCTTCCCCACCCAGGAATTCGCCGACCTCTATGATCCGGAAGATATCCCTGTTTATGGCAACTTCGCCGATTCGCTGTCGGGCAAGCCGGCGCTTTACTGGCATGATCCCCACGACCGTTTGACCGATGAGGATGGGCGCTTCGCCACGCCCAGCAATCTCGACTGGGGCGAATGGCAGCGTATTATCGCGCGCGCCTACGGGCATATCACCATGGTCGATGCCGCCGGCGGTCTGGTGCTGGACAAGCTGGATGAATTGGGGCTGGCGGACAATACGCTGGTCATTTGGACCGCGGATCACGGCGATGCCTTGGGCAGCCATGGCGGACGCTTCGACAAAGGTTCGTACCTCACCGAAGAAGTGCTGCGCGTTCCGCTGGCGCTGCGCTATCCGGGCCACATCGTCCCAGGCCAGACGAGCGACGCGCTTGTATGCGGCACCGATATCGCGCCCACGATTCTGGATGCCGCCGGGACGGATTTTGCGCGGCCGGTCGATGGCGAGAGCCTGCTGCCCCTTGCTTCCGAAGTGGCCGAGGCGGCGGATGCGGGACGCGAATCTTTGCTAGTGGAGAGCTACGGACACGGATTTGGGACCATCGAACTGGCCCGCGCCGTGATCAAGGGGCGCTACAAGTTGATCGCCTATCAGAACCACGCGAGCGAATTGTACGATTTGGAGTCCGATCCCTACGAACTGACAAATCTCTACACAAGCCCGCAGCACGGCGACACCGTCAGTGAGATGGAAGCTGAACTTCAAACCTGGCTGGACAAGACCGGGGACACCGACTTTGCGAAGCCGGTAAGCGAGGCTTTCCGCGTGTTGGACAATCAGAAGTTTCAGGAATTGCTGCTGCGGCGGGCCCGGGTGAATGATGCCGGCGACTGAGCAGAACAATATCATCCTGATCGTCAACGACGACTTGGCGCAGTGGGCGCTGGGATCTTACGGCAACCACGAGATTCACACGCCAACTCTGGACTACCTGGCGGAGACGGGCGTGCTGATGCAGAACGCCTTCACGCCGACGCCGGTATGCTCGCCGGCCCGCGCCTGCCTGCTGACCGGGCGCTTGGCTTCGCAGCATGGCATCCACGATTACTTGTCGTCAACCATTCCCGAAATTCACCGGCGGCCCTGGCTCAAAGACGAGCTCACGCTGGCGCAGCTGCTCGCGCGGGCGGGTTACCAGACGGCGCATTGCGGTAAGTGGCATCTGGGCAACGACGATCAGCCGCAGGCCGGTTTTGGGCATTGGTTCAGCGGCGTTGGCGACTACCCGGCCGAGCACGGCGGCGATCACCGCTTCAGCCTGAACGGTGACATTCGGACGATTCCCGGTCAGCGCACCCCGGTGATCACTGACAAGGCTATCGATTTCCTGCGCGGCCGTGATGAAGCGGCGGCATTCTTTCTGCATATCGGTTACTTCGGCACGCACAATCCCTGGCGCGGGCAACCGGAACGCCTTGCGGCGGTTTATCGCGGCAGCGCCTTCGCGGGTTTGCTTGATCAGCCCGCCTATCCCTTTGGGGCGCAGGCGCTGGAATCTACCTTGCCGACGCGGCTGAATCCGCGGGAAGCGCTGGCGCAGTATTTCGCTGCGGTGGCGCATATCGACGAGGCGGTCGGGCGGCTGCTGGATGAGCTGGAGGCGCAGCAGCTGCGCGACAGCACGCTGATTGTCTTCACCTCGGATCATGGTCTCTGCTGCGGGCATCACGGGCTGTGGGGCAAGGGCAACGCCACCCTGCCGCTCAACATGCTCGAGGAGTCGATTCGTGTGCCGCTGATATTCAATCATCCGCGCCGGCTCTTCGCTCGGCAACGGCGCGCGGAATTTGTCGATCACCTGGATCTGTTTCAGACGATTGCCGATTACGCGGGCATCACCGACTCGCTGGCGGCAGAGCGCAATTATCCCGGCCGCAGCTTCCTGCCCTTGCTGGACAACTCTGCAGCGCTGCCGGATTGGCGCCAAATACAATTCGGCGAATACGGCGATCTGCGCATGGCGCGCACGCGACAGTATAAGCTGGTGAGACGTTACGCCGATGCGGCGCCTTGCGAGCTATTCGACCTGTCGCGCGATCCCTGCGAAACTCACAATTGCTATGGCGACGCGGATTACGCGCCGGTCGTCGAGCGCTTGACGGGCGAGATCGAGCGTTACTTCAGGCGCTATCAAGATGCGGACAAGAGCGGACTGCGGGCGCCGGAGCTGCCGCGGCACAATCTGTCCGAGGCTTGGCGACAAGACGGCTAGACTAGCGCGGCGCGGTCGGCAGTCTTCGCCTGCAAAGCGAAAAACCGGCGCAGGTCATAGTCAAGCAGACCTATACGCCGTGTTCCAGCGCGATCAAGAAGGTTCGCTTCATTCGCTGATTGCGCATGCTGGATGCTTCAATATGCCGTACCAGGCGCCCTCTCATATCGCCAATGAGGTCGGCGTATTGCGGGTCGTGAACCAGATTGTTCATTTCAAAGGGGTCAGCCTGCAGGTCATATAGCTCATTCATGTCGTGAAGCGAGAAAACATATTTGTAGCGGTCGTGCAGAATTATGCGTTGCGGGAAATCGTGGCTGTGCCCCATGTGCTCACAGACGAGCTCATCGGACCAATCGGCATTCTCCCCTTCGCTGCAAAGCGGCAGCACACTGCGACTGTGCATATAGTCGGGCACGGCGACGCCGGCCGCGTCCAGCATGGTGGCGGTCGCGTCCATATTGGACACCAATTGATCGGTGCGTTGGCCGGCGTCAATCGCCGCGGGCCAGCGGATCGCCATCGGCACGCGCGCCACTTCCTCGATAAAGGTTGAGGACTTGTCCCACAAGCCGCCATGGCTGGCGACGGCGTCGCCATGATCGGCAAGCCAGATCACAATCGTGTCCTCCGCAAGCGCCAGCTCGTCCAGTGTATCGAGCACATCGCCGACCGCGGCGTCCGTCTGGTGACCTTGCGCGTAGCAGCGGGCGAGGATCTCTTGCCACGCCGACCACTCGGTAAAGGACTGCGCGCTTCGGTGCGAGATTTCACGGTGGAAGATGTGGCGGAAGGGACGCCCGGCCAGGTCGTCGCGAAAGCTGGGATATTCCGGGATCGCGGACGGATCAACCTGATCGGCATACTCGGCAGACGGGTAATAGGGCTGGTGCGGACCCCACAAGCTGACCACCAGGCTGAAGGGCTGATCGTCAGCGGCGAATTCGCGCAGCTTTTCGCAGGCGAGGTGGGCGACGAATTGCTCTTCATGCGCTTCCGGCGGCCCGGCCAGGATGCCCGAGCCGTTCATGAACTTCCAGGGCGAGGGATCGTGCAAGACAATCTCTTGCCCCCGCCACTCGGGATAATTGATGTTGTATTCGATTTGGGCGCGAGCATCGCCCAAGCCGCGTTCCTCTGCATAGGACTTATAGGCGTCGGACATATAAATCTTGCCGTAATCGGGCAGGCTCCAGCCTTCAATGCCGTAGTCGATGGGCAGCCGATCGCGGCCGCAATGCCATTTGCCCACGTAGCCGTTGCGATAGCCAGCCTGCGACAGATAATGGCTGTAGAGCGGTTGGCCCGAGTCAAGATCGGACTGGTTGCCGAAGACCTCTGCTTCGGTGTTCATGATGATGCCATGCGAGCTGGGATAGACGCCCGTCATCATGCTGCTGCGCGCCGGCGAACAGAGCGGGCAGACCGAGTAGGCGCGGTCGAAGCGTATTCCTTCCGCCGCGAAGCGTTCGTAATTCTCCCACTTATATTCGTATTCGCCTTCGCGATCGTGCCCGTAAAAGGCCTGATGGTCGGTGATGATGAATACGATATTCGGTTGTGACTTTGCCATGATGATGATTATCCCTTTTCCAAAAGCGGATACAGAAAGATTGATCTCATTTTAGTGAGCCGACGGTGATGCCTTCAATCAGATTGCGCTGGAACATGATATAGACGATGATCACCGGAACCGCCGTGATATTGATGCCGGCGAAGGACAGCGCGAAGTCAGTGAAGTACTCGTCCTGGAAGGCGGTCAAGCCCAGCGGCAGGGTGCGTTTGCTGTCTTCGTTTATCAGCAGCAGGGCCTGGAAGAATTCGTTCCAGGTGCCCATGAAGACGAAGATTCCCAGCGCCATCAGCGATGGCTTTGAAAGCGGCAGCAGAATGCGCCAATAGAATTGGAAGCGGCTGCAGCCGTCCAGCGCGGCGGAATCTTCCAGCTCCTGTGGGAAGCCCTGGAAGAACGCGCGCAGCATCAGAATGGCGAAGGGCAGGCTGCCGGCCACATACACCAGAATCAAGCCGAAGCGGCTATTGGCCAGGTTCAGTTTGTACATCAGCGAGAGCAGGGGGCCGAGCTTGGCGGACAGCGGGAAGGCCATGCCGACGAGAAAGACAAAGAAGATCATCTGATTGCCGGGAAAGCGCATCTTGGCAAAGGCATAGGCGGCCAGCGAACTCAGAAACAGCACGATGGCGACGCTCGCCACTGTGATAAAGATGCTGTTAAAAAAGTATTCATCGAAGCTGGCGCCGAACCAGGCGTCAATGTAATTCTGAAAACGCCACTCGGCGGGCAGCGCCAGGGGGTTCTCGCGGATTTCTTTGTTGGATTTGAGCGCGCTGGCGAAGACCCACACAATTGGAACCAGCGTGACTACCGTTGCAAAACTGAGCACGAGGTAAAAGGGCGTGCTGCGCAGCCGGCGCTGTGTCGATTTGCCTAGGAACTCCATGAGCGCCATTCCCGAAATTTGATGAATCCGGTCGTGAGAATAACAACAATGACCGCATTAACGCTCGCCGCCGCCGTCGCCCAGCCCATCTCGAAGTTGCCGATCATGCGGAAGACATAGATGTCAATTACATCCGAGGAGTAGAATGGGCCGCCGCCGGTGAGGATGTAGACGACGCCAAAGATGCCCATGGCCGTGAATATGCGCAGGGTGATGACAAATGTGAATACGTCATACAGGCAGGGAATCGTGATATAGAAGATTTTCTGCCAGAAGTTGGCGCCATCAACGCGCGCCGCGTCAAAAATATCGGTCGAGATATCCTGCAAACCGGCCAGAAAGATGACCATGGAGTAGCCGAAACTCGCCCAGGTATAGGCGACAAAGGTGGAATAGAGCGCGAGGTTATGGTCGCCCAGCCATAACTGCGTGAAAGCGCCCAGCCCGATCGCCTCCAGCACGGCATTGAGTACACCGGCGAAGGAATGGTAAATCCATTTCCAGACATAAGCGATCACCACGCCGGAGAAGATAGCCGGCAAGAAGAGCGCGGCGCGGAATACAACGCGACCCCGGCGGATTTCATAGATGAAAACGGCTAGAAACAATCCCATCGCAACCGGAATGACCACCGCCAAGCCCAAAAAGATGAAATTGTGACCGAGCGCGTTCAAAAAGCGATTATCGTTGAGTATGAAGGTGTAGTGATCAAAGCCGATGAATTCCGCGGTTGGCGTGAGCAGGTCCCATTTGAAGAAACTGAAAAAGAATGAGGCCAGCACCGGACCTAGATTAAACACCACATAAATAACAACGGCTGGCAAGATAAAGAGATAGGGCATGAGGTCCAGGCGGAAGCGAGGACCGGCCCTAGGTTTTCCCGCGGCGCTAAGCGTTTGCGCCATTAGCAGGCGTCCTTTCGCGTCAGGATGGACATGCTGACCCCCGCCCCAAACCCCTCCACCCAAAATGAGGGAGGGGCTTCAACGATACGTACCCGCATGAGGCTCCCCCTTCCCTCCTTGTAAGGGAAGAGGTCGGGGGAAAGGGGCGGAATTTCATGTCCGCACAGCGCTGGCAATTTCAGCGCCGCTTAGTTCGACGCCAGGTAGTCGCTGTGCGTAGCCTGCATTTCGTCCAGGAATTCTTCGGGACTGAGCATGCCGCCGATCATACCCTGTACGATTTGGTTCATATCGCCGAAGACCTTGGGCGCCAGATAAGTGACGGGCCAGAAACCGATCTTGTCGACATTGGCGGCCGTCTCCGAGGCGATCTGGTAGTACAGGTCCGGAATATCCTCGGGCACATCAATCGAGAAGGCCGGCAGCACGGCGATTTCGCGCAGCGCCTGCACCGCTACCTCTTCAGTTGTCAGCCACTCAACGACTTTGAAAGCGGCGTCCACCGGCGCGTACTCGGCAATGACTATCGAGCCGCCGATGCCGCCCAGGGTTTTGATGTCGGTCGCGGGGTTAACCGCCGGCAAGTAGAAGAATCCAATATCGAAATCGGGTTCCGCCAAATTGGCGTCGTTGATGAACCAAGGACCGTTGAGCACCATGATGGATTGGCCCTGGTAAAACAAGTCAAGCGACTGGTTGTAATCTATGCCCAGCGGATCCGGATTGGCGTAGCCGTTTGTGGCCATGCCCTGGAAGGCGTACAGCCCGTCCAGGCAATTCTCACAATCGGGCCAGGGCTGCGTGCCGCTGAGCACATCAATGTACTCCGAGCCGGCGCTGCTGTACATAAACATGGACGCCATCAGCGCGGAGGGCCAGCCACCGGCCAGACCCATGGTATAGCCATAATAGTCCGCGTCTTTAACCGCCTCCAAAAGTTCCACGTATTCTTCGAATGAAGCCGGCGTTTCCAACTCCAGCTCGGCGAAGGCGTCCTTGTTGTAAAAGATGCCGACGGATTCCAGATTCTGCGGAATAGCGTAGATGCGCCCTTCAATCGTGACTTGCGACAGCAAGTTGTCCGGGATGCGCTCAATCAAGCCGCTCTCGCGGTAGAACTCCGTCAAGTCTCTGACTTGCCCGGTCGCTACCAGCGCCCGCAAGTTCGCGCCGACATCAAGGCCGCCTAATACATCGGGGCCGGCTTCGTTCTCCATAGCGACGCGCAACTTCTGATTGTTCTCGGAGATTTCGCCGGTCAAGACATCTTCGTAGACGATGTTGACGTCATCGTGGCCTTCGTTGAATCGCTCGACCAAAAGTTCGTCATAGTTGCTGGCATAACCCAAACCCCAGACTAATATGTCGGTGCTGTCTTGCGCGCCTGCCAGGTTCAGGCCGAAGGCTCCCAGCAGGAGCGTCACAAGGAAGACGCAGGTCAGTTTTTTTAATCGCTTGCCAAAACTTGTGGAAATCATCGTATCTATGCTCCTTCTTATACTTATTTTTGCCGATTGTAGTGTATCTCAAAGGATACTCGGCGTGCAAATTCCTCTTTGCAAAGTTGAGCCGCGACGATCTGCAACCATTACGTCGTTCGCACTACATTCAGCATGTACCCCGCATTACAATATGCCTAGCATAAAGGTTTCAGAGTCTGAAGCGACCCTTTAATTCACACAGCAAGGCAGACTGGCGCCGTCTTACAGATTGAAGCGGCGTCGCCTGAAAATCCTTGACCCCAAAGTTAGATTCAATGGAGTTTCAACTATGACACTTCCCTCGGATTACGTCGAACGCGTTTATGCCGGCGCGCTCGGCAAGATCATTGCCGTCTACCTGGGTCGCCCGATTGAAGGCTGGTCCTATGAGATGATCATGAAGCGTTTTGGCGAGATCAATTACTACGTGCATGAGGCGCTTGAGGAACCGCTGATCGTGACCGATGACGATCTCTCCGGCACATTTACTTTTGTGCGCGCCATGCCGGATTACGGCAACAGCTTGGATCTGACTCCCGAGCGGATCGGCCAGACCTGGCTGAATTACATCGTCGAAGGCAAGACCATTTTGTGGTGGGGCGGCATCGGCGATGTCACCGAACATACTGCCTATCTCCGCCTGAAAAACGGCATTCAACCGCCACGCAGCGGCTCAATCGAACTCAACGGCCCCATCATGGCCGAGCAGATTGGATCGCAGATCTTCATTGACTGCTGGGGCATGATCGCGCCCGGCGATCCCGAGCTGGCGGCGGATCTGGCGCGGCGGGCCGCCTGTGTCAGCCACGACGGCGAAGCAATCTATGGCGCGCAGGTGGTCGCCGCCCTGGTCGCTCAAGCCTTTGTCGAATCGGACATGAACAAGCTGATCGACAGCGCCGTTTCCACGATCCCCGCCGATTCGATCACCTACCGGATGATTGAGAAAGTGCGCGACTGGCACGCCCGGCAGCCGGATTGGCATCAGACGCTGGGGCGGATCGACGGGGAATACAGTCGCGAACGGTATCCGGGCAATTGCCATATCGTGCCCAACCATGCCCGCATTATTCTCGCGCTGCTGTATGGCGACGACGACTTCCAGAAATCCATGATGGTCGTCAATACCTCCGGTTTTGACAGCGACTGCAACTCCGGCAATGTCGGCTGCATCATGGGGGTCAAGAAGGGCCTGGCCGGGATCGACGCTGGACCGGACTGGCGCGGTCCCGTAGCCGATCGCCTCTACCTGCCATCGGCGGACGGCGGCAGCAGTATCAGCGATGCGCTCGGCGAAGCTTACAAACTGGTCAATATCGGGCGCGGCATGCAGGGCTTAGGGCCGCTTGCGCCGAAAAATGGCGCGCGCTATCATTTCAGCCTGCCGGGTTCGGTGCAGGGCTTCGAGTCTGAGACCGGGCCTGAATCCAAGGATACTGTGACCATCGAAAATGTGCCGGGGCGCGGCAATAAGGGCGAGCGATCGCTGGCGCTGCGTTATCGGCGGCTGGCGCCTGGGCGCATTGCCAGAGCAGCCACGCTCACGTTTATCCCCTCGCAGGAAATTGCCGATTATTTTGACGAGCGCGGTTACCGCTTGCTGGCGTCGCCAACCTTGTATCCCGGACAGGTAGTCCAAGCGGGCTTGGTAGCAGATGCAGCCAACGCCGATACGGTGACGCTGCGGCTCTACGCGCGGCACTACAACGAAGATGACGCGCTGGAGATCATCGGCGGCGAGCCAGTCCAGCTTGCGCCGGGCGCGGATGCCCAGCTGTCATGGCTCGTGCCGGAGACCGGCAACCAGCCCATCGCTTATATTGGCATAGAGATTGCGGGCGAGAATGGCGCCAGCGGCACGGTCTACCTGGACTGGCTCAGCTGGGACGGTACGCCCGATGTGCAGCTGAACCGGCCATACATCAGCGAAGCGGGACGTGAAAAACGCAAGCGGCCAAGGTTCTGGAAGAAGGCTTGGATTTACGCGCTGGATTCCAACGAACGCTTTGATGCCTGGGACTATTGGCCACAGCCCTACCGCGTCATACAAAACGAAGGCCGCGGTCTGCTGATACAGGGCACACGCGACTGGACCGACTATCAATTTGCGGCTACGGCCATGCCGCGCGTCTGTGAAGCCGGCGGGATCGCCGTTCGCGCGCAGGGCCTGCAGCGCTACTATGCGCTGTTGCTGGATCATGAGAAGACCCGCATCGTTCGCGTCCTGGACGGTGAAACTGTATTGGCCGAAAGCGACACAGGCTGGTCAGTCGAGCAGGAGGTTGATCTCAAATTGAAAGTCGAAGGGAACAAGCTGACCGCATTCGTCAATGGCGAGCAGGCGCTTGAAGCAAAGGACCCGGACAATGCCTTGACCGGCGGCGGTATCGCCCTGATTGCGCAAACCGGTTGTATCTACTTTGACAAGGTTGGCGTCAGGCCCGTCTAGGGAGCGTAAATGGAGCGCATCTGCCAGACTGACAGCGTTTTGACCCGGCCCTTCCCGAACAGGCGCAGACCACGGCTGTCAGCGCGCGACGGGTAGATGCGGCTGCAAATGCTCGTCCATCCATTGGCGATGATCTCCAATACCGAGCCGTCAAGCAAGATGCGCAGCTGTAAGTTTTCGCCGGGCGCGAGGTCGTGCGGCGCTTCGTGGGCAAAGGTTTCGAGTTCCTGGCCCCGGCTCGAACGCTCGCGGTTTACGCTCAGCAGTTCTGTGTCCGGGTTGTAGCTGACGCGCGTTTCTTGTCCCCCATCAGGCGCGCAGGCGACCGCCAGACCGACTGTACCTTCGGCAATCAACTCCGCCTCGACATCCAGAGCAGCGCCCTGAATCTCAAGATCGTGGTAGCCGCCAGTCAGGCGGATATTGCTGATCTCAGCGCACTTGCCGCGAAGTTGAGAAAGCTCCGGCACAGGCGTCATGTGCAGCTGTCCATTTCGCAGGCTCAGTTCACGCGGGATGGAGTGGCAGCCGGCCCAGCCAGCGGCGACATGCGCCTCCTCGCTGCGGCCTTCGCGCAACCAGCCCCAGAGCAAGCGGCGGCCGCGCGCGTCTTCCATCGTGAAGGGCGCGTAGAAGTAGGCGTGATCCAAGATGCCGCTGGTCTCCGGCGTAAACTGCTGATCAACATAGTCGCCAATGAAGTAAAAGACGGTGAAGGGAATCCGGCGGCCCTTGCCGGCCACGATTAGCACCCACTTGTCACCCAGCGGGAAAAAGCAGGGGCACTCCCAGACGCAGCCGTCTTTGGCATAGCTGCCGGTCAGCAGCGGATGCAGGAATTCCCATTGCATCAGGTCGGGCGAACGATACAGAAATACCGAACCGCCGCGGTCTTTGATGCGCGAGGCGAGCAGCATATACCAGGTATCATCCTCAAGCCATATCATCGGGTCGCGCAGATCGTAGGGCTGATTGGATATGGCCGGTATCTCGCTCAAGATCGGGTTGCCGCTGTATTTCTCCCAACTCAGCAAGCCGTCCTGGCTGGTGGCGATACACTGCGATTGCTGACCGAAGCCCTGGGGGCCGACGCCGGTATAGACGGCTGTCGGCAGGCCATCATTGTCTACGATGCAGCCGGACCAGCAACCGGTCTCGTCTGGCCCGCCCGGGGTTGGAGAGAGCGAGACGGGTAAATCCCGCCAGTTGATCGCGTCCTCGCTAAGGGCGTGGCCCCAATGAGCCAGTCCAAAGCGGGGACTGTCAGGGTGGTATTGGTAAAAGAGATGATACTCGCCGCCCCAGTGGATCACGCCATTGGGGTCGTTCATCCAGTTCGAGGGCGCAACAAAGTGATAGACTGGCCGGTGGAAATCGTGGGCCAGGTTACGCCGTAGCTCGGCAAAATCGTGAGTCGTCAAGGTCATAAGGAGTTTTCCTGGTGTTCGCTGCGAGCATCACAATCGAGAGCGGCGGCTCTGTTTGAGAGCTCCATGCAATATTATGACATCCAGTTGAAGTTCGTCTCAATTTCTTTCCAGTTTTGGGCAGTGTCTCTATCTTATCTTAAGCAGATATCTTGCTAAATTTAGGATTGTTTAGTATACTCCCCTCAGCAATAACTGAGGGGAGCAACTGGCTACTGCCGTCTGGCATGCATGAAATGCCAGATGACCACGAGCAATAAGCGCCCGTGGACTCGAACAGTTAGCCTAATGCAAACGTAACCGTTCACAGCCTCCTCCTTTCAGAATAAACAAGCGCCGGGCATGGCGCTTGTTTGCTTTCTGGCGAAGGATTACGTCTCGAATAGATTATCACGATTCCTGTTGATTGGCGATTTTGCCAGTCAGAAATTTAGCGCTTCTGTGTCCCCTTCCTCGTCGATTCTTCTAAGCACACTTGTGTTCAGCTACTGCCAACCCCGCAATATCACGGGTATCGCCTACCCTTTCAAACCGACAGACGCTATGCCGCCGATGAGCTGCTCTTGGGCGAAGAAGAAGACCAAGATAGGCGGAATCATCATCACCAAATTGGCCGCCATCAGCAGATTGGTGTTGGGATTGTAACGCGTGGCAAAGTTCGCCAGGCCGATGGCGATGGTGAACTGATCGGTGTTGTTCAGGTAAATCAGCGGTCCCAGCAAATCGCCCCAGGAGCCGAGGAACATGAATACCACTACCACCGCCAGCACCGGACGGCACAAGGGCAAAATGATGAATCTAAAGATGCCAAAGTAGCTGCAGCCATCGATCTTCGCCGCTTCGTCCAGGTCACGCGGGAAGGTGCGCATGTATTGACGTATGAGAAAGATGAAGAAAGCGTTGCCGGCGAATGACGGCACAATCAGCGGCAGATAAGTCCCGTACCAGCCTAATTCAAGAAATAGCAGGAATTGGGGAATCATCTGTGATTGCCAGGGGATTAGCATGGTGATAATCAAGACGTTGAAGAGAAATCCGCTGCCGCGAAAGCGCAATCTGGCGAAGGCGTAAGCCACCAGCGTACAGGAGAAAATCGTGCCGACTACATTGCCGCCGAAGATAATCAATGTATTCAGCGTGAAGCGCAGGAATGGGCGCACGGGGTCCAACAAGGCGGTTTCGAAGTTGCGCCATTCGAAGTGCTCGGTTGGGAACCACTGCGGCGGGATGGTATAGAAGGGAACGCTGTCTGGCTTTAGCGCCGCGGTCAACATCCAGGAGACCGGCAGCAGCACAAAGCCGCACAGGCCGATGAGAATCGCGTAGAGGACCAGCAAGCGCACTAGCTTACGCGCGCGCGGGATGATGTCATCGCGCAGATGACGCTTGGCGGACCTGTGGCGCTGATTCAGCGTTGGATTGCTCTGCATGTCTAAGACTTATCCTCCTCGCTCTCGTAATAGACCCAGCGTTCGGAGGTGCGAAAGGTGATCAAGATAACAATAGTCGCAATAACCACCAAGACCCAGGACAGCGCCGAGGCATAACCGAAGCGACCATTCTGGAAACCTTCTTCATACACATTGAGCAGATAGAATTGCAGCGCGCTGGCCCGCGTGCCGCCCCGCCCAGCCAGGACGTAGGCCACATCGAAAACCTGGAAGGCCGCCACCAAACCGGTAATGAGCTGAAAGAAAATACTCGGCGTCAGCATGGGAAGCGTCACGAAGCGGAATTTCTGTGAGGGCTTGGCGCCGTCGATGGTCGCGGCTTCATAGAGGTGGGGCGGGATATTTTGCAAACCGGCCAGGTAAATGATGACCCCGCCGCCGACGCCCCACAGCCCCATAAGGATCACCGCCGGGACCGCCCAGTCGCGGCTGGCAAGCCAGCGTGGCGGCTGCTGAACGCCGATCGCCTCCAAGAGTTGATTGACCACGCCGACATCGGGGTTCAGCAGAATCGACCACAAAACGGCGACAGCGGTGCCGGCGATGACGGAGGGCATAAACAGCACCGTGCGGAAGACGTACATGCCGCGTATGCGTTGATTGAGCAGCAGGGCGAGCGTGAGACTCACCACTGTATAGACGGGCAGCGACATGATGACGAAGCGAAATGTGACCCGAAGCGAGTTATAAAAGTCGCGATCGGAAAACATCTTCTCGTAGTTTTTTAGCCCGATCCAGTTAGGTGGCGTGAGCAGGTTCCAGTCCGTCAAGCTGATGAGCAGGGAAGCGATGACAGGACCGATGATGAAGACCACCAAGCCGATAAGCCAGGGCAAGAGGAAGAGGTAGGCGACGCGTTCTTCGCGCCGCTCTATCGTGCCCAGCTTGCGACCGCCTCGCATCCGTGATTTTGCGCGAGAAAGTTTAAGCGCTTGCATAGCTTGGAAGTTCCGAATCTAGCGCCGCGGGACGTGGGAAGCGCCCCGCAGCGCCAGTTCTTCAGTGCGGCTACTCGGCTTGGAATGTGTCCCAGGTTTCCCAGAGTTGATCCAGGTCGTCCTGAATGACGGGCGCGATCTCATCAAGCGCGTCTTGCGCCGACATGCCATCTTCGATCATCAAGCTGTTGATCGCCTCGGCTATCTCCCCATAAGCGCCCCAGACAGTCGGAACAAAAACGGTCGAGCGGCCCAAACTGATGGCGTCCAGCAATTCCTGGCGGCCCTCGCTGCCTTCCGCCCAGTTCATCTCCTCCGCCAGGCGCATATTCATCGGCAGCCCGCCAGCCTCTAGGCGCAGACGGTTGCCTTCCGTGGCCCAGAAGACAATGAATTGCAGCGCCTCTTCCAGGTTGTCGCTGCCGCTCAGCGCCATCAATTCATCTGAGCCCGTGTATACCCAGGCCGGATCGCCCTCAGCTTCCACCGGCGGCGGCGCGGCGCCCCAATTCACGCCGGCGGCTTCCAGCAAGGGCTGGGCTATTGGGCTGTCTGACATGGCCAGCGCCAACTGCCCGGCCGCCAACAAATCATCGGCGGAGTTGCCCGCCAGGCTCAGGTCAGCCGCAGTCAGGATGGCATTGGTGCCGGCCATATCCGCCACGACCTGATAGAAGTGCACGGTCGCCTCGTCGTTGACATAGCCGATGACGCTGCGGCCGTCTTCGCTGAAGTAATTGGCGGCGTCCGTCCACCAGGGCATGGGCAGCGTCCCGCCCCAAACCCGCTCCGACATATCATCGCTGTACACCGCAAGCTGGGCGACGAGATCGGCATATTCGTCAATCGTGATCGGCTCCGTCGGCGAAAGATGCGGCAGGCCAGCGGCATCGAAGACATCCTTGTTGTAGAAGATATTGTATCCAGCCGTGAATGTGCCCAGGCAATATACCCGTCCGTTCAGCGCGCAATTCCGCGAGACTGCGCCGGCGTTGTATTCTTCAATATCAACGCCCGCCGCCTCTAATGCCTCGTCGATCGGCGCGACCAATCCCGCTCTGATCCAGCGGATAACATAGGGGAATGCGATATCCGGCGGTTGCCCGGCCAGTAAAGCTGTATCTACTTTGGTGACATATTCGCCTTCGGGGACATCGGTAATTTGGACGCTGATGTTGGGATGCGCGGCTTCAAAAGCCTCGACCACCGAGGGCAAAAAGCCGGTGCCGTCCAGAAACATCCACAGATCAAGCGTCACGTCTTCGTCTTGCGCGACAGCCGTTCCAAACGAGGAAGCCAGTAGAATTACAGCAACTGTCAATAAGAGAATTCTGGTGAAGCCTTTCATTTCGTTCGTCCTTTCTTTTGATCAAGATCTACGGCAAATCCGATACGCGCTTGCTAATCATCTGGCATAGGTCGTCCTCCAATTCTCCGCGTCTGTACATTCTCTTGCTACTCGTCGTTGTTAGCGTATTTTTTAGCAAATGGCCGGCACATAATGCGACCGTCACGGCAATCTGCCTAACTATACTAGGCGACAGCTTTTATTTGCAAATTTCTCCAAAGCATTCCCGCCGGCCGGCTGTCACACGGGCGTCAATCCGCTCCTTGATATCGGCGCCGACGGATTCCGCGCTGCGGCCTCGTCTCGCGCAACCCGCCAGATACTTTTTCCGCGCTTTGCGGTAGGATAGGGATTAAGAATCAGACGGAGAAACAGCGCATGGATGAGAGAGGGAAAGATCCGCGGATCATATCGTCGCTCCAGCGCGCATTGGATATTTTGTCGCTTTTTGGGCCCCAGACGCCGGAGTTGGGCATCACCGACATCGCCAAAGCCCTGAACCTGCACAAGAGCACGGCCTCGGGTCTGGTCTACACGCTTGAGCGCAACGGCTACATCGCGCAGAATCCGGAGAACCGCCGTTATCACCTGGGCCTGCAACTTGTGGAGCGCGCCGGCGTCCTGCTTGATCAGATCGAGATCCGCAAGATCGCCATGCCCGAGCTGGAGAACTTGCGCGACTGGGCGTCTGAGAGCGTCAACCTGGCGATCCTGGAAGAGAATCAGATCATTTATATTGAGCGCTTGCTGACCGACAAGAGTCTCGGTTTCCGCAATCACATCGGCAAACGCGCCTGGCCCCATTCGACTGCCTTGGGCAAAGCCATCTTGTCGCACTTGCCGCCGCAGCAGGCTCTGGAAGTGTTAAATTCTTACCCGCTCGAATCCATGACGCGGAACACCATCACCGATATTACGGTATTGATGCGTCAGTTCGAGGACTTCCGCCGACAAGGCTACGCTATCGAGCGCGAGGAAAATGAGATCGGCGGATTATGTATTTCAGCGCCGATCCATAGCTATGACGCCGTGCCCATCGCCGCCGTCAGCGTCTCTTTCCCATTGTCCCGCCTGGATGAAGCGACGATTTCGTCCTCGGGCGCGAAAGTGCGCGAAGTGGCGCAGCGCATCTCCCTCAATCTGGGTTACACGCTGGAAAAGCGCGAGCTGCCCTACGTGGCCGAGGCGCAGGCCGCTGCCGGGTCGTAGCCGCCGCCGAAACTGCCGCTGACGGCGCCCGCGGCGTTATCCCGGAGGTCGTTGCCGCAGATGCGCGCCTGGCCGTCGATCATGATCTTGACCCCGCCCGCTTGGTTGCCCTGTATCAGATTGCCGTAGACCTCGTTCTCGACGCCATATTGGATGCCGTCCACCAAGTGCCCTCCCAGCCGTACGCCGGCGCCGACATTGCCGTAAATCTTGTTGTGGCGAATGATGTTGCCTTTGCCGCGCGACACGATCCCGCCGGAATTGGGATCCTTCTGGCCGGTGCAGATGTTGTATTCGATGATGTTGTACTCGCTGCCTTCTTTGGCTTCGACACACTCATTGCCTTGGGTATCCATGAAATTGTGATGCACCCAGTTATGCGCGGTGACGTCGGGCTCGATCGTCAGGTTGATGTCCCACTGCTTGCTTGAGGTGCCGAGATAGACTGCCTCGCCAACGACGCCATGCGCGTCGAAGACGAAGTCCCAGATGCCGCAATCATGGAAGCTGGAGTAGGCGATTTCGTTATAAGTGGCGAAGTATTTGATGCGCAGGCATTCCTCGCCGGCATTGCGGAAGGTCATGCCGAGGACGCGCAAGTTGTTGACGCCATCGCGCGCGTCGTAACCAATGACGTAAAGCAACTTCTCGCGAAAAGCGCCCATGCGGTTGGGCTCGGCGTTGCGGCGCAGGCCGTCGATGGTGAAGCCGATCAAGCTGATGTAATCGTGATGCACCTGGAAAATACGGTGGCTGGTCAAGCCGTGTACGACAGCGTTAGCGGCGCCGACGATGGTGATAGGCCGTCCCGGCTCGCCATCGCGCACGGTGTAGACGTCCTGATAATAGTGCCCCGGCGCCAGGTGAACGGTATCGCCCGGCTGCGCCAACTGAAGCGCGTGCTGGATCGAGCGGAAAGGGCGGGATACGCTGAGGCCACTGTTGTCGTTGTCACCTTCGAGACTTACATAGTAATGCAGGCCGTCGGATTGCGCCACGCTCGCAAAGCAAAGTAGCAGACTCAAGCCCGCGATGGCGATTCGGAGAATCATATAAATACAGCCTCTGCAGCGCGAACCGCTTCTAAATCGCTAATTATTGAGAATGCGGCTGAGGGGAAGGCGGAAGCCGGGAAGAATGTCGCCGCCGCTTAATTCGCCGTCGCCTGCGATGCGCTCGTTAAACAGCACGCCGTCTTCACCGAGACGCCAGACTTCGGCAAACATCGCCGCTGGATCCACCAGCCACACAATGCTTGTGCCATGCAGCAAGTAGACTTCGGCTTTGCGCCGGACTTCAGCGAGGGTCTGCGAGGGCGATATGATCTCGACCGCCAAGTCGGGCATGTAGGGCACGTAGGTCGTGAGCGGCGGCTGGGCGGCGCGCGGCATGGTTTCAAAGGCGACATCGGGAAGCAGCACCGTGCGCCGGTCGCCCGGCGGATGATAGCCTACTTCAATCGTCACTCTGCCTAGCTTACCCTCGACAACGAAATTCCCCAACAAACGCGCAATCTCGCTCGCCAGGGTCCCATGGTGCTGTGCTGGCGCCATCTTGATCACCAATTCTCCTTCTATCAGGTAGTATTTCTCGGTCGGTCTCAGGGGATGCTGTTCAAGCCGCCAGACATCGTCCACCGTATAGACACGCTCTTGAGTAGCCATCGCCAACTAATCTTTACTCTAAGCTTATAGTTATCAGTATACCATGCGCGGCGAGGCGCTCGGCATCAGCAACTCTGAAAGCGCAAAGCCCCTCCTTTGGATGCAGGAGGGGCTTGCAGTATTCGGGCAGTTTCGCTTACAGCCGATACTACTCGTAGTCTTCGATGTTCTCGAGGATGTAAGCAACCTCATCGGCGATGCGCTGCATGGCTTCTTCTGCGCTTGCCGCGCCGATCCAGACTTCGCCCAGTTCCTGCTTCCACAGCGAATCGAAAGCGGAGTACATGGGGTGGATGGGATCGTACATTGAGAAGTAATTGCCCGCGCCGGCCAGGAAGGCTGCCTTGTTGGAGCCCGGCAGCAGCTCGGGTTCCAGGAAGCGCGGATCGCTCTTGAACTCCGTCAGCGCCGGGGTCATCTGTTGCAGATCCAGCAGCATGTTGACGCCCAGCGAACCGGGACCGGCCAGGAACTTAACCAGTTCCCAGGCTTCTTCGGGATGCTCGGTATCGGCGGAGATGGCAAAGCAGCTGCCATCAGCGCGATTGACTGCTTTGCCGCTTTCGCCCAGGGGCAGCGCCGCCATATCAAAGTCAAAGCCGGCGTCGAGGTAGCGCTGCATGCGCCAGTGGCCCACTACATTCATAGCGGACTTGCCGGCGGCGAAGAGGTCGCTGATATCAGCGCGCTGCTCGTCCGAAGGCATGACGTTGTGCTCCAGGATCAAATCAGCGACGAACTGCACCGAGTCGATCACGCCCTGCTCCATGCCGTAGAATTCGGTGGGATGGCGGATATCGTCGAACAAGCCACGGTCGGTGTTGGTCCAGACCACCATCGGCCAATAGTTGCGGAAGGTTTCGACGCCGAATTGGTCGGTAACGCCGTCGCCGTCGGTGTCCAGGGTTAAGGCTTGGGCGGTCTCCACGAAGTCGTCCCAGGTCCAGCCGTCTACCGGATAATCGACGCCGGCGGCATCAAATATTTCCTTGTTGTAGTAGACGACCAGGGCGGCGTGGTCAATCGGCAAGCAATGCAGCTCGCCGTCGATCATGTAGTTGGCCAGAATCGTAGGATCAAAGACCGAGAGGTCAATGCCATCGCGCTCGACAAATTCGTTGATCGTCAGCAGCGCGCCCTTGCTGGCGTAGGCGTTGGCGACGTGCGTGGCGGGATAGAAGACATCGGGCGGCGTGCCGCCGGCGATGGTGGTCTGCAGCTTGGTGTAGTAATCGCTGCCGCTGGCGATAGCCTCAAATTCGACACCGATACCGGTCGCTTCGGAGAAGGCTTCCACGACGGGCATGGCGACATTGTCTACACGGACCTGGGGCCAGCGCACGAACCATTTTATGGTGACGTCCTGCGCCGACGCGCCAAGCGTGAGCGTCAGCATGAAAATTACGAGAATCGCGGTCAGTAGAGTCTTTCGACTAGTCATCATATTGTTCTACTCCTTCTATACATGATTCGATTCTGTCGGATAGGTCTGAAGATTGTGTGCCAGGTGCGCCTCCTTCCCAGTAATGAGAACTCAACCTTTTGATCCGCCTGATCCGGTAAGCGCCACACCGCTGATGAAATATCTCTGCGCCAGGAAAAATACGACTAGCGGCGCCAGCATGGCGACGGCGGAGGCGGCCATAAACAGATGCCAAGCCGTGAAATAATCGCTGCGGAAGGCGGCAAGGCCGATTGACACCGTGTAGTTGCGGTCGGAGCTCAGATAGATTAGCGGACCGAGAAAGTCATTCCAGGTGGACACAAATTCGAAGACTGCGACCGCGCCCAGGGCCGGGCGGGCCAGGGGCAGAATGATACTCATGAAGATTTGGAAAGCATTGGCGCCGTCCATTTTGGCGGCTTCGTCCAGGTCGAGCGGGATGGTCAGAAAATATTGACGCAGCAAGAAAATGGAGAAGGCGCCGCCGAAGAAATTCGGCACAATCAGCGGCAGGAATGTATCAAGCCAACCAAGATATTTGAAGAGGATGAAACGCGGGATGATAAGCATGTGGAAGGGAATCATCAACGTGCTGAGCAGGACCAGGAAAAGGAAGCCGCGGCCGGGGAAGCGGAAACGGGCGAAGCCGTAAGCCACCACCGCCGAGCTAAGAACCTGCCCGATGACGCTTAGCGTAGTGATTATGGTGGTGTTGACATAGTATTGCCCGAATGGACGCGCCGTGAGCGCATCGGGATAGTTCTCCCATTGGACGGGATCGGGCGTCCAGGTCGGCGGATAAGCCAAAGTCTGCTGTTCGGTTTTAAGCGATGTGGAGATAGTCCAGGCGAAGGGGAAGAAGACCAGAACGGCGCCCAGCAGCAGAATGGCGTATATCGCCGCCACCTTTAGGTAGGACAAGGCTTGCTCTTGCAAGGCATTCTTACGCGTCGGCGCGTTTAGCGCGATATTGGCAGCCATCGGTTTAATTGCCCCCCGTCAGCTCGCCTTCATAGAAGACCCAGGCTTTTGACCAGCGGAATACCAGCAGCGTCAGGGCCATGATTAATAAGAAAACGACGACCGCCATCGCCGACGCGTAACCCATTTGGTACTGCTGGAATCCTTTCTGGAAAAGGTAGTATGTGAAAAATAGCGATTGATTGCGCGGGCCGCCCTCGGTCATGATGTATGCTTGCGAGAAGAGTTTGAAGGTGTCGATCATGCCGGTGATTAGATTGAAGAAGATGACAGGCGTCAGGAGTGGCAGGGTAATGCGGAAGAATTGCCGCCAGTAGCCGGCGCCATCAATTGAGGAAGCCTCGTAAAGTTCGCTGGAAATCCCCTGCAAGCCGGACAGGTAGATGATCATGTTGCGGCCGGCCGCGACCCAAACAGCCATGATCATCAGCGAAGGCAAGACCAGGGCCGGGTCGTCCAGCCAGCGTGGACCGGGTACGCCAAATACCTGTTGAATCGTCGAATTTAGAATGCCGTAGCGAGGATTGTAAATCCACATCCAGACCAGGGCGATAGCCACTGGCGGCAGCACTACCGGCATGTAATAGATGGTGCGCCAAATGCCGATGAACTTGATACGGCGATTATTGAGCAGCAGCGCCGTGCCCAGCGCCACGATAATGCCCAGGGGCACGCGCCCCAAGCCGTAGATGATGGTTACTTCCATGGACTTGAGGAAAAGTCGGTCGCGCAGCAGACGCTCGAAATTGCGCCAGCCGACGTGCCTGGGATCGCCGATCAAATCCCAACGATGGAAGCTCAGCCAGATCAGCCCGATCATAGGACCGATGACGAATATGAGAAAACCCAGTGCCCAAGGCGATATGAAGAGGTAACCATTCAGGGCTTCACGCGCCCGCGACGACAATACTTTCTTGCCTGGTAAGGTAATTGTTGCCATATCAAACTACTCGCTCATCCCGCTTAAGGCGCTTTCGACGGCAAAGGCGCGCTGATGAATATCCGGTCGCGTAAACGCGGTCAGCGCTTCGAGGAAATAATAGTCGCCGTATATCAGTCCGTGCTCCATCAAATTCGCCGGTACCGAGCGCGCGCCATCGCGCAAAATCGAAGAAGCCCCCTGCGCGTCTCGGATCAAGTAGCGCTCGCACAGCGAGTGTAACATGCGCTCGGCCAGCTCAAGCCAGCGCGCGGCGTTTTCGCTGTCGACCGCCGCCAACTCCACCAGGCCGCAGACGGTCACCGAGGCCGCCGATGAGTCGCGATAGGTCTCGGGAATGTGTGGGCTGTTGTAATCCCAGTAAGGTACGAGGTCATCGGGCAGGTGGCGCTGCGTGTAATCCGCCAGAGCTTGCGCAGTCGTCAAGAAGCCGGGGATGCCGGTATAGCGATAGCAAGTCGCGAAGCCGTAGAGCGCCCAGGCTTGCCCGCGCGACCAGCAGGAATCGTAGCTGTAGCCTTGATATTGTTCTTGTCGTATCAAGAGGCCGGTATCGGGGTTGAAATCAGCGACGTGCGCCGTAGAGCCATCGCCGCGCACCAACGCCAGGCGCGATGTGCGCGCATGCTGGGTCGCGATATCCGCCAGGGAGGCGTCGCCGGTCTTTTCGCTGGCCCAGTACAGCAGCGCCAGGTTCATCATCAGATCGATATTGGTGCGCCCGGCCCATTTGCGGATGCCATCATCATCCCAGGCTTGCAGGTATTCGCCGCGCGGATTGTAGCGCTGGGTCAAGGTGTGGGCGGCTGTGATGGCGTTGTCAAACCAGGCGGCGTCGCCGGTCAAGCGCCCGGCGATGACATGCGAAAGGTAAAAGATGAAGCCCAAATCGTGGGTGCCCCGGCTGGTCTTCAGGTGTGCCAGCTTCTTGTTCCAGCGTTCTGCGCCAGCCTTTAGGTCGGCATCGCCGCTGTGCGCCCAAGCCAGCCAAAGCAGACCGGTCCAGAAGCCGTCCACCCAATGCCCGGCCGGGCGCTCTTTTTCGATCGGCCGCCAAAGACCGTGCTTGAATGATTCGGGAAATTCTTCAAGCGCGCTCAGATTTTGCCGAGTCGTCTCGATGCTTTGCTCTAAGGATTCTGCAAAAACAGTGGTCATCGCGCGGCTACCCTTAATGAATCTCTAGCTCGGATTTGCCGGCGCCTACCCGGACCCAAATCATGCCGGTCGCGGCGTCGTGCTGATATGGGCAGTCGCCGCCATTCAAATGAAGAGCCGCGGGTTTATCGCTTTTGAGACGCAGCCAGGCATCGTCGCGCGCGCTGATTGTTACGCTTGTGCTGTCGTCCGCCTGCCGCCAGGTAATATCCACCGGACGATCAGCGACGAAGTGGAGCTCGCCGTCCAGCCAGATGCTGGTGACGTCACCCGCCAGGTATTGGCTATGCCGGCCGTCGGTCGTTCGTCTGGCGAACCAGCGCCCATCGACATTAAGTCCATCCGCCTGGATGCCGTCGCGCCCGTTGGCGAAGGCGACCGTCCATTGCTGGCGGTCCGCGCTCAGCGTCGTGACCAGGCCACGTTCGGCCGGCAGCGATTGGACTTGGTATCCGGCGACGTCGAGTACGACAAAGTACTGGCAATCGCGACAGGCTTCGGCTGGGCTTAGCGCCAGCGCATACTGCGTCCGGCGGATAATCCAGTCGGGCTTGGCCGATGTGGGGTTGGCGCTGATCTCCTGCTCCAGGACATCGTGCGTTACCCTGGCGGGCTGCAGCGCGTGCAATTGGTAGGGCGTCGCTCCGCTGGAAAACTTGAACGACCCGCGCCCATTCGCCTCGGGTGGAACGTCGGTCTGCATCAGCCACTGATAGTCATGCGGAATGTCGGCCGAAACCATGTCGCGCAAGACGACTGCGTCACCAGCCAGAAACAGGACCTCTCTGGTGAATTGCCGCAGCCGCAAATCGGGCGCATAGGCGCGGGCCGCCTCGCCGCGTGTGTAAACGACATCGCCGCATTCAAGGCTGGCTTCCAGGCGGGCGCCCCAGGTCGCGTCCAAATCATGGAAGGCGTTTTTGCTTCCTTCCGCATATTGGCCGCGGCCATCTATAAGCAAGGTGCTGTGGTGGCGGCTGCGCTTCTCTTGGGCGTAACCATCATCGACGGCGATATAATCATCTCCGCTGATGATGATAAAGCTGTTGGCGTCGGGATGATCATGCCCGGCGTTAAGCGTTTGCCAGGCGCGACTGTGATTCAGCTCTTGACCGCTGTGCCAGGCTTTTATGCCGTTGGGCGCGCTGCATTTGAAGGCCATGGTGACGCCATCGCAGTCCCAGGAACTGCGCATCGTTGCCAGCCCCAGGTCGGGGAAAATACGGCTGAACGGCAGGTCAGCGATGGGCGCCCCCTCAATTGCCGGGTCATACCAAAGAAACTCCAGGCCAGATTCCGCCCAGAGACCCGGTTTCACCAGCCCTTCGGCGCCTTCGCGTTCCCATTCGCCGCTGGCGTCGAAATGATGATAGAGCCATTGCGCTTCGCCGATATTGTAGAGGCTCGCCAAGCGCGCGTAAACCGCCGCGGTGTGGGCGCTGCGCCGATCGTGGCAGTCGCCGAAATTGGCGGTATCGACCAGGTTGGGTCCGCTAAGGTAGAGCCGATAAAAGAAGGTGTTGCGCAGGAAGCCCGAGTCGTGCAAGTCTTCGCCGGTCTCTTGCTGCAGCAGGTGGGCGTAGATGAGGAACCAGATGACGCCGTAGCGCCAGTAAACCGGTCCTTCGTAATTGGAGCCGTCTTCGGGCATGAGCGACAGGGCCTGCGCAAAGTTGTCGCGCGCTCGCGCCGCCCAACTGCCCGCTTCGCTGAATTCAGCGCAGAGGGCATAAGCGACCGTCGCCAAGCCGCCGTAGCAGATCCAATTGTGATTCTGCCAGTAGGCCGAACTCCACCATCGGCCTTCGGTGGCCAGGGCGTATTCGTAAAGCCTGCGCCCGTGCAGGTATAGCTTGTCACGCAGGGCGTCGCGCTCGTCCGGGGGCAGGGCATCTTTGAGCCAGTCATAGCCCAATCCCAGCCCGAATAGCAGCCAGGCGGCGTCGAGATCATGATCCGGCATGCGCTCCTTGCCCCAATGCGGGTAGGCGATAGCGGATTTGATCCAGCGGCGGGCGGAGTCCAGATAGGCGGCGTCCCCGGTCAGCAGATGCGCCAGCGCCAGATTGAGAACGGCCGTGCCGATATAGGTGATGGAGTCGCTGGGATGGTCGGGCGGCGGGGAGCCAGCGTGATGCGAATCGGCTTGACGCAGCAAACGCCTAAACTGAGACGAATGCGTCGTCTCCGCCAGCGACCGCCAATTGTCAAGCGAATGGCGCTTTAGAAAGAGATACTCCCGCATCAAGCCCGTCTCTCGCGATACTAAACGAACCAGGCGCCGCCGTTGATTTCCGCAACCTGGCCCGTCACCCACTTGCCGAGATCCGATACGTAATATAATACTGCGCCGGCAACATCCACCGGCAGCCCAGCTATACCCAGCGGAATACCGCTGATGATACCGGCGTAGTTGTCAAAGCCGGTGAAAGTCTCATGAAATGGCGTCTCGGCGATGAAGCCCGGTGCCAGCGCGTTGACGGTTATCTTCCGCGGCGCAAGTTCTTTGGCCAAGCCGCGCGTCAGGCCGATGACGCCGGCTTTCGACGCGGCGTAGGCAACTGTCCCGTTGCCGCCGCCATTGCGCGCCGCCATCGACGCCATATTCACGATGCGCCCGCCCTCGGGCATGTAGGGCAGCGTCTCGCGCGTGCAGTAGAAGGCGCTCGAAAGATTGACATCAATTACGCGATGCCAATGCTCATCGGACATGCCATCGCTTTGCACGCGATCCACCAGATGCCCGGCGTTGTTAACCAGAATGTCAATCTTTCCCTGCATACGCTCGGCGGCTTTCGCTGTGACCGCTTTCACTTGAGCGCTGTCTGTCGCGTCCAAATGCAGCATGGCCGCCCGGCGCCCCTGCCCGTTCAGCGCGTTTACGGTATCATTAGCTTCGGCTTCGTGTGAAAAGTAAGTAATAGCAACTTGCGCGCCACATTGCGCGAGCGCCTTGGCGATGCCCGCGCCGATGCCGATATTGCCGCCGGTCACCAATGCGGTCTTGCCCTCAAGATTGATCTGCATGCCCCGCTTCCTTGTTTGATAATATCAAACCGAGTTTTTCATTATCGTACTGTGATTGTAGACAGCGCTTTATCGCTTGTCAAGGCTACAGGTAATCACGACAGAGCAATCGCACCACTATTCGGAAAATGCTTTGAGGATTTGCCATCGAAGCTTATCGTTCCGCGCTGACTGTAATCGCTTGCGCCGCAGGCTGATTTTTTTGGGGTGTTTTTTGAGCAAAGCCAAGGCGATATGCTGTAGCACAGCGAAATTTTCTGGGCTGTGTCCTACACGAATACGGCTGTCGTCTTGCCGAAAGGTCACATCCAAGACCCGATGGAGTTTATTTTCAATGTGCCAGTGCGAACGAATTATTCGCTGGAGTTGATTGGCATCCTTCCCTTGTAAAGAGGAGATAAAATAGCGCGTCTGCGTGTTTTGCCACTGCCCATCCAGTAATTGGGCATGTTGGACGCGGACTAGCGACTGCAAGCGCGTCCAGCCTTCTTGCTGGCTTAAGTCATTCAAGACAGCGGCATCGGTCATCACTTCACAGACCCGGCGCTCGACACGACCACGCGGCTTGCTGATTTCTTCGTTGTGACTATATTGACCTATCAAGCGCGGATGGCGGTCATCCGCATAAGCGAAAAGGGACTGGGCTGCATCGTACAAACTGCCCTGATTTTCCTTTAAGGCTATGACATAATCCGCTCCGTGCTCGCTAACAATAGACTTCACGATGTCTTTCTGACAGCCCATCGCGTCCAAAGTCACGATACAGCCTTTCAAATACAGCAATTTCAGCAATTCGGGAATTTCAGGTATCTCATTGCTTTTCGCGTCCACAGCGCGCTTGCCCAAGACCAAGCCGGCTTCCACTGACCAGGCATGCAACAGATGCAAGGCGCTCTTTCCTTGCCTACGATCATGGCTGCGCCGCATCGTCTTGCCGTCTATTGCCACAATATCGCCTTCAGCTAATACTGGCTTGATGCTGCTAATCCAATCTTGGTAGCACAACTGTACCTGCTGAGGGTCTAATAGTTGGAAGACGCGGGCAAATGTATCGTGCGAAGGAATACCGTTAGGCAACTCTAAAAATCCCCTTAACCATTCCTCTTTATCCTCGCCAAAATCAACAATGTCCACCCAGGTCTCGGCGCCGCTGATCACCGCGCAGATCGCGATGATGATGATATCCAGCAACGGGTGTAATTGACCATGTTCGCGACGCGGATCTTCTAAACTGGCAAAGGCCTCCGCTATGCCACTTGGGCTCATCTCGGGCTCTCCTCATCCGTATTGATGAACCCATTCTATTCACCTTTCATTTCTTGGTGCGATTGCTCTGTAATCACGATCTAAACTTCCTGTTTAAGGCTTGACCGATACTATGAACTCGGCGGGCAAATTTGACCATCATCTTCCAGTATCGGCAGTTTTCGGTTCCTACGTTCAGCAGAAGGCGGGCAGTGAACTTGCCCCGATTTTGTAGACAGCGAAGTTGTCCAATATAATCAGGTGAGTTAGGAAGGCTGGCGCTGGAATGCATACGCACGTCGGGCGATCCGCAGGAAAATACGCGCGCCTGCGTTAAGTATCTGCGTGGTTGCTGGGATCGCGCATAACAGTTCAATACAATGGCAAAGGATAGATCATGCCGCGAAAGCTAGCCTTCACCGGCGGAGACAAGATTGAAGTCGTCGAATATGACGAGCGGCCGCTGGCGCCGCATGAGCTGCGTATTCAGACGGAATTCGCCTCCGGCAAGCACGGCACGCCCTTGGCCTTCATGCGGGGCCGCGTAGAGCAAGGTCTGGGTTGGGACGACGATATGCGACTATTCGTCGAGACTGACGAAAGCGCCGCCGAGAGTATGCTCGCCGGCTCGATTGTCGGCACCAGCGGCGTCGGTACCATCATCGAGACGGGAGTTGATGTCTCGGACTGGAAGGTCGGGGATCGGGTGATCAGCTTCATGGACGTCAGCGAGACCAACACCATCACGACGCGGCGCAAGCTGCCTTGGGACGGTCCGCCGCTTTGGCTTGACGGCTGCATCTGGCTCTTGGGCGATATCGATCCGCTGGACGCTTTATGTTTTGAACCCGCCTTCGTCTCTTTCCACTGCATCCGCGAATCCAACTTCCGCTTCGCCGATACGGTCGCTGTCATCGGGTTGGGCGCGATCGGCTTGTTGACCGTGCGCATGGCCGCGCTTAGCGGCGCTGAGCAGATCTTCGCTGTGGATCCGTTGCCGAAACGGAGGGAACTGGCGCTCGAATACGGGGCACAGCAGGCCCTTGATCCTTTTGAAGTGGATGCCGCCTTGGAAATCCACAAACTGACCGGCGGCCCCGGCGTCGATGTCGCTGTCGAGTTGAGCGCGACTTACGCGGGCCTGCAGAGCGCGATACGCGCGACGCGGATGGAAGGCACGATCTGCGCAGCCGGCGTTTACCTGGGCGAGGGACGCGGCCTGTGGCTGGGGCGCGAGTTCCACCGCAATCGCCAGACGATGATCGTTCCTCACGGCTGTTATGTGGGGCATAAGCCGCGCGATTATTCGCGCTGGGACGATTACCGCGCCTACGACGCTATCATCAGCATGATGCGCCAGGGCGCGCTGACCGCTCCGGGCATGATTCAGCCGCTTGTGTCCTTGGATGAGGCGCCCGCCGTTTGGGATCTGATCGTGAACGATCCGGCGGAAGTGGTAAAGTTTGGCGTGCGCTTCTGAGCGCGTGTCTTTAATCAGCAGGAGGCGTCTTATGCCGCGCGCGACTTCGATCCACGCCTGGGTTGAGGTCGATGAGGCCGGGGGATTTAATCTAAAGCAGGCTTTCGCCGTTGCTTTACGCTATTACTCAGTAAAGCCAATAAAGTAATGAAAATTTCACCAGAGCAACAATCTGTAAGGCTTGTGCGGTACTTTAGGATTCGCGATCGCTCCTTGGTTTACCCCCTCGGTCCCCCCATTGAAATGGGGTATGACCACTGATTTGTCGAGATTATCGCTAATATGAACTTGGAGTCAAGCAGAATTGGCATATTTTATAGAGTTTGCAATATCCTAGCTCCCCTTCCCTAGCTTGCTGGGGCAAGGGGCCGGGGGATGGGGTAGAAATGCGCATTAAATACTCAGTACTGGACAAGCCTTGTAAGGGCGACTCAGTGTGTCGCTAGCTTGATATTGCGCGCGTGACGTCAGCGACGCCGGCCTGATTTTCCAGAATTCATTGTTACAATTGACTTTCAGACAAATGAAGCCGAGGCGGTGGTGAAGACGATGAAGGCGGACGAAATCAGAAGCGTAGCTTGTGTGGGCGGCGGTGTGATTGGATTTTCCTGGGCGGTTTTATTCGCTCGGCACGGTATGCGCGTCAAGATCTACGATGTCTCGGACGAGGTGCTGAGCCAAGCAAACGCGGAATTGCGGATGGCTTACGACACGCTTGTTGAAGCCGGCGTGATTTCAAAGGAAGACGTGGCGGCCGCGCTAGATCGTGTCACGACAAGCACCGATCTGGCTGCGACGGTGCAAGATGTCGACTACGTGCAAGAGTCGGGCCCAGAGCGCTATCGCATCAAGCGGGAAATTTACCGCGACCTGGACCAGCTCGCGCGGCCCGAGGCTATCCTCGCCTCCAGCACCAGCGCCATGCTGATGACGGAGATTCAATCGGCGACCGCGCGTCCGCAGCGCTGCGTGGTGGCGCACCCCTATAACCCGCCGCATATTGTGCCCTGTGTGGAGGTTGTGCCCGGCGAAGCGACATCAGCCGAGACGGTCGAGATAACCCGCGATTTCATGACGAGGATGGGCCGCGCAGCGGTAGTGGCGAGCAAAGAATGTCGCGGTCATATCGTCAATCACATGCAGGCGGTTTTGTACCGCGAAGCCATGTGGCTAGTGGGCAACGGGGTGGCCACAGCGGCTGAGATTGACCTGGCTTTCCGAACCGGACCCGGCTTGCGGTTGGCGCTGATGGGTCCCTTCATGGTCGGCATGTTGACCAGCCCCGGCGGCCTGCAAGATACGATGGTGGAGCGCAAACTCGACCACAGTTTGGAGGATGACATCCCCTCGCGGGTAGAGCGTGAGGCGCCGGAGCGGACGCCGGAGTTGGCGCGCGAATGGGCGAAACTCTGCACCGCGCAGATGGAAGCTGAGCTTGCCGATACCGATATGGAAGCGGTGAAAAAGTGGCGCGACGCCAAACTGCTGCAAATCCTTGATGTAATTGCCTCTGACTGACCGCCTGCGGTACAGTCTGGCGACAGCGAGCATCAAGGAGAAAGTGCCTGAACTTGATTACAGATGTAGACCTAAGTAAGTGATGCGAATTTTGCTGGGTCTTCCATTCACAGTAGTGAGTCACCCTTCCCTGATGATTCGGGGAAGGGCCGGGGATGGGGTAGAAAAGCGGCGGCTCTTGCATTCTCATTACTTTCTTGGGCTTACTGAAAGCAGGATTTGATCATGAATTCAAGGGACAGTCTCGATGTCATTATTGTCGGCGCCGGCATATCCGGACTCTACATGCTCTATCGGATGCGCAAGCTTGGCTTGTCGGCGCGCGTGATCGAGATGGGCGCTGATATCGGCGGCACATGGTATTGGAATCGTTACCCGGGCGCGCGCTGCGATACGGACACCATCGAATACTCATACAGCTTTGATGAGGATCTCCAGCAGGAGTGGGAGTGGCCGGAACGATATCCAACCCAGCCGGAGATTCTGACTTACCTGAATCACGTCGCTGATCGACATGACCTGCGGGCCGACATCACCTTTAGTACCCGAGTGGAAACGGCGGTCTTTGATGAGACGAGCGGTCGCTGGCGTGTAAGGACCGATGCCGGGACGGAGCTCTCCGCCATGTTTCTGATTATGGCGACCGGCTGTATTTCCGAGCCCAATATACCAAAGATCGCCGGCATGGAGACCTTCCAGGGGCCTATCCACCACACGGCGCGCTTTCCCCAGGAGGGAGTCGATTTCGGCGGACTGCGCGCCGGCGTCATCGGCACGGGTTCGTCCGGCGTCCAGGCGATTCCAGTCATTGCCGAGCAGGCGGCGCATCTGACCGTCTTTCAGCGTTCGCCACAGTGGTCGGTTCCGGCGCATAATCGCCCGACGGACCGCGAGCTGGTGGCCGAAATCAAAGCCGATTACGCCGGCTTCCGCGCCCGCAATCGGCTGGAGTCGAGCGCGCAGTTGTCGCATATCCCCGCTAACGACTTTTCCGCTACAGAAGTGAGCGAGGCGGAGCGCCAGCGTATCCTGGAGCAGCGTTGGCAGCTGGGAGGCTTCCCATTTTTTGGCGCCTTCAACGACATTGGAGTCAACCCGGAAAGCAACAAGGCGACAGCGGACTTCGTGCGGGCGAAGATCTACGAAATCGTGGATGACCCGCGCGTGGCCGAGATGCTGACGCCGGACTATACGATTCACTGCAAACGCCCGGTTTTGGATAGCGGCTACTTCGAGACTTACAATCGTTCAAATGTGTCCCTGGTCGATATAAACGCCGCGCCGATACAAGCCATCACACCGCGGGGCATCCGGACCAGCGATGCCGAGTATGACCTGGACATCATCGTCCTGGCCACCGGCTTCGACGCCATGACCGGCGCTTTGCTCAAGATCGACATTCGCGGGCGCGATGGGCTGGCTCTGCGCGAAAGCTGGGCCGATGGCCCGGTCAATTATTTGGGGCTGCAAGTGGCCGGCTTTCCCAACCTCTTCACAATCACCGGTCCGGGCAGTCCGTCGGTCTTGACCAATATGATGGTGGCTATCGAGCAGCATGTCGAGTGGGTGACGGACTGCATACGCTATATGGCCGAGCGCGACTACGCCCTCATTGAGGCGACCGAAGCGGCGCAAGCAGGCTGGGTCGCCCATGTCAATGAAGTGGCAAATGGTACGCTTTGGGTGTCCTGCCACAATTGGTACCAGGGTCACAATATTCCCGGCAAACCGCGCGTCTTTATGCCCTTGCCGGGCTTCCCGCCTTATGTCGAGAAGTGTGAAGCGGTCGTCGCCAATGGCTACGAGGGTTTTGTTCTGGCCTAGTTGCTGGTCTCGCTGCGGCTGCTGCCGGCGATCATCAGCCGTGGAAGGCGTCGCCAAATACGGATTGCACTTCGCCGCGCAATTCGTCCACGGCATCCCATAGCGCTCGCGTGTCGCGATAGAGCTGATAGGGTTGACCGCCCAAAAGCATGACCGGGCCGTCAAAGCCGTTGTCGCGGGCCATGTTCAGACAGTGCCGGGAATCTTCAACATTGAGCGTCCCATCGGCGGCGATGTCGACCCATTGATGAATAGCCGTCGCGCGCGGCATCAACTTGGACAAGGTGTCATACTTCCTTGGGCCCGCGGCATTGCCGAAGTCCGCGACCAAGCCGTAATCGCGCCCGGACAGATCGAGAACCTTCAGCAGATCGTCGGCCTCATTGTTGAAGCCTTTGTAATTTTCGGTGGCGGGCTCTACGCCGCAAGCGACGCAGTAGTCATAGAGATCGCGGAAAGCTTCGCCGCTTTGGCTGATGGTCGCCGGCGTTGGTTTGCTATCGCCCGGCACGTAGCGCACGCCTGTCGCTCCCAGCTCGGCCGCGATTTCCATCCAGCGCTTGGTCAGCGCGATGCTGGCGCTGCTCTCGTCTGGATCGGCGCTGCCGACCTCGCCGATGTCAATCAGCAGCTGATACAACTCCACATCCGCCGATTCAAAGGCGGCGCGCAATTCGGCCAGGTAGCCGGGCTCGATATTGGGGATATGCTGGATGCAGAGGTCGACGCAGTTGATGCCGCGCGCGGCGACTTCGCCTGGAAAGTCCAGCAAGTCGAGGGTCGGTGTTTGCCGGAACGAGCCGGAGACGCTCTTGCCGCCGGCGTCCAATTCAAACCAGGGGTCGCCCAGGGCATCGGGCAAATGCAGCGAAAAACTGGATAATCCTGCGCGCACCATTTTACCTCTCCCTATCTTCTAGCTGATGGGTTCAAACGCGTAAAACAGACTTTACCACGTTAGCCGGCTAATTCACCACTACGCGCCAGATTGCTAAGCCTCCTTCCGCGACTCTGTACACAGGTCTGATGCCAGCATTGACGCGACATAAATACCACGATATGCGGTAGTGTATCGAATTCGGTTGAAATAGAAATGACGTGAACTCCGATTCATGCTAGTTGTCCTAGCAAAGCAAAAGAACAGGAGCCACGTCATGTACACTAGGATAACGCAGCCAGGATATGGTTTCAAATCTTTTTTGGCGGGCCTGAGAGCCAAACTGGCCGCGACCGCGTCTCAAATGATTGAATCTCAACTGGAGCGGGAAGTCACCGCCCGGTTGTATCGCCAAGCCTACCAAAGGCGCTCGCAGGTATCGCGTCAAAGTCAAGCGACCTGTCAAGTCTGCGGCAGTCAGCAGGCTAGTGATTTTGTGCGCAATGGACGGCGTCGGCGTCAATTAGTGACGGATTATGGGGTGTTGCAGGTCTGGCTGCCGCGTGTGCGCTGTCAATGTAATGGCAGTGTCAAGATACCCTTTTCCATCCTCAAGCCCTATCAACAAATTTGGGATGATGTCTGTGATCGCATTGGGCGCTGGGCGGATTTAGGCTTGAGTTTGCGGCAAATGCAGGCGGAAATCGGCGAGCAGTGTGGCACTCAAATGGGCTTGCGGACTTTGAATCGGGAGGCGCAAGCGGTGCGGATGCCGCCAGCGATGCCCTTGACCAGTTGCCCGCCAGTGGTCATGCTGGACGCCATTTGGCTGACCTTGCTCGAGGATACCGGTCAGAGCAAAGTCGACAGTCGCCAACGCCAACGCTCGGTCAAAGCGCGGCGCAAAGTCTGTGTCCTGGTGGCTTTGGGACTGTATCCGCAAAACCGGCGCTGGGGCATTGTGGGCTGGCAGTTGGCTGAGGATGAAAGTCGCCAGGCTTGGGAAGGCCTCTTATCCGACTTGGCGGCGCGCAAGCTATATCGCCAACGGGGGCTGGAACACTTCATTCATGACGGCAGCAAGGGCTTGATTGCCGCGCTGAACTATCTGCACCCTCATGTACCACATCAACGTTGCGCCTTCCACAAGCTGCGCAATCTCTGGCAGAGCATTCAAGTCCCCGATGCCTTGCCCAGCGGACAAGCCCGTCAATTCAAACAGCGCATCCTGCAACCCATTCGCGCCCTCTTTGAGGCGAAAGACAGTCGAGAAGCAACAGAATTAAGGGATGCTTTCTGTCGGACCTATGCCGAAACACAACCTGATTTAGTCGCCACTCTGCAACGAGATTGGCAGGAGACCATTGCCTTTTTCCGGATACTGCAGCGATACCCTAAGTGGCCGCGCTCGGCTTTACGAACGACGAGCCTCTTGGAACGGGTTAATCGAATGTTGAGACGGCTTTTCCGCCCCAAAGGCGCATTTCACTCGAGGACAGGTTTAATCGCTACTGTCGCGCGTGTGCTTAACCCATATCGGCTCGTATGAATTTCAACCGAATTCGATACACTACCCGATATGCTGTCAGTTTGCGATAGAATGAGAATCTGTAAAGTTCTAGATTGATACGTCACAGGCGGCAGTAGCCTGCATCCCACCCATCCAGCGGCGCTTGAGCAAAACGCTCGTCATTGAGCGCGGCGCATTTGGCCTCTTGGCTCAATGCTCTGTGGAAAGGGAGCGTTTTCGCCATGTCTCCCATTGACAAAGTTCGCCTCATTGTCTCATTGTGTTTCGCGCTGTCCATTCTGATTTCGTACCGTCATCTGATTCCGCGTCTTTCAACTGGCGGCAAATTCCTGGCGACATTTATGCTTGCGGCGCTCTCGCTGGAATTTGTGATTGTGCTGATCGTTCTTCCAGCGCTTGGCTCCAGCCAACTGCGGATGTGGCACCTTGATCGAGAGGGAAACATCGCGACTGCGCTTGCAGCTTCACAGCTGCGCTTGTTGGGATTGTAGCCGTACCAACCGCCTGGTTTTCTTGGAAGCGGTCATTTTGGCGCTTGTTGTATTGGATGGGAATCGCTCTACTCTTTCTTTTGCTAGCGCGCGAGGAGTTGCTAGAGCAGCGCCGCCACCTTCTAGGTCAGGACGGCTGGGTGTATTTTTATTCGATGGTCGGCTTCGTGGTACTGGTGGCCACAGCAGCCATTGCCACCCGCTCTCCACGATGTTCTTGGATTTGGCATGTATGTCTTGTGGTTGGCCTTTTTCTTGGTGGAGCGGCCGCCGGCGCTATAGAGCAGCTTCGCTTTCCCGAGATTTGCAGCAGTTTGGGTTTTCGTGAAGATGACGGATGTATTCTGTACATGGTTGAAGAGTCTCTTGAGTTCTTGGGCATCTGGCTAGTATTGGTTGCAGTGTTAGGCCAGCTTTCACTGGTTGCGCCATCGCCGCCCTTGGGCCTTCACCCGACAATTCTTGCGTTGCTGGGAATCGTGTTTGGCGCGCTGATTTTGACTTCTCCCCATCTTGACGACATGCTGCTGGAAATTGAGTACGAATTGCGGACGCGGCGGGAAACGGTCACCTTTGAATCTGAAGTGAGTCTGCGGGCTTACTACATTGAATTCGGTGGGCGCTCATTAACAGCGGTACTCTTTGTCAATTGGTTTGCCTTAAGCGACTTGGGATACTCCATTCATTTGGTCGATCAGGCAACTGGCGAGTCGGTCGCTGGCGCGGATGAGTCGGCCAGTCACCGGCAGTCATTCAAAATTGGCAAGCGCACTGTGTTCCGACAGCGGATAAAGGTCGAGATTCCTCCTGGAACGGCGACAAACCGCGCCTATTGGGTAGTGCTCACGACCTGGCGCGAAGTGAATGGAGAGTTCAAGGCACAGAACGTTATCGCAAGCGATCTCCAGCTTTTGGATGAGAAGCAAGTTATATTGGGCGAGATAGCGCTCCCTGCGGAAGCCGCCGATCCTGCCGCTGAATTGCTGGCAGAATTTGACATCGGATTCGAGTTAGGCAAGATCGATATGCCAGAAAGCGCGCACCCGGGTGACAGACTAAAAATCCCAATGGCTTGGAGCGCCACGGAGGACGGCGCCGACGATTATGTACAGTTTCTTCATTTTGGCCACGATGAAAATGGCGAATGGTGGGTGTATGATCAACAACCCTTGGGTGCCCGGCTGCCGACACGCTTATGGCGCAGCGGTCTCTCCGACAACGAAATCTGGAGAATCTCGCTGCCAGTCGATCTTGCGCCTGGTCAGTACCAAGTATTCACTGGGTTATATCGCAGTAGCGATCTGGAGCGCGTGGCGGTTCGCGATTCGGCCGGGGCGCTTTATGCCGATGCCCGCGTTCCCGTGGGTAGCCTAATCATAGAGAACTCGTAGGGACTTGTGATGCCCCATGTTCTCTGATTATCCGAGCCAACCTAATATTCGCGCGCCCGAGCGTGGCTCGATTGACGCCGGAGCATTATGGCTGACTGCGCCAAGGCGATAGCGCCGGCCGGGCAATCTCGTCAGAGCAAGTCGCGGAAGTTTCGCAGCTTGCGGAAGATGATGCGGTTCGAGTCGTGGTAGCGGATGGCGCCGCGGTAGGCGGTACGCGCCAGGTAAATGATATCGTCGCCGTCGACTTGCCAGTCGACGTACTGGAAGCCGGTCAACCGCGCCGAATCTTCCGGCGTCAGCCCGCTTTGATCGCGCATCAGGGTATCAACCAGGCGCCAGTTGATCAGGTCGGACGAGACGCTGAGCGACAAGATATTGCGCTGGCGCGGCCAGGCCGGATTGGTCACGTTGTTGACCAGGGCGAGGTAAAGCCCGCTGCCCTCGTCGTGGCGAATAGTGAACTTCGTGCCGCCGCCGGGAAAGTCGATGAAGCCGGTGTCGGGGCTAAACGAGATGCGACTGCCTTCATCTTCCACCCGCACAATGACAGCGCGGTTCACCATTGGGCTGGCGTTCAGCCGCAGGATATTCCACAGTTCGCCGTTCGGCGCGAGCACGATATTGCCCTCCAGCCAGCAGGGGCGCTGCGGCGGCTCCCAATCTGGCGGAACCCAGGCGGGATTGAAGGGGACCTTGTTGCTGATGGTCCAATTGGCGGCGTCCAGCAGGTCGGCATCGCTGGGTGCGGAGACGACGCAGGAGTGGAAGCTGGGTCCGTGCAGCGGCGGGTCGGCATCTTCAAAGGCTTTGTAAAGGCGGCCATTATGCTCAAGCACGGGCACGGGCGCGCAATGATAATTCGGCGCTTGGCGGAAGAGCCCGCCGCGAAAGAGCAGACCGCTGCTTTCATCGGCCGGATGCCTCCAGGTGAAGCCGCCGTCGTCGCTGCGCCGGATGACGATCGCGCCGTATTGCTGCGACACGCCGAGGATGTAGACGCAGCCGCGATGCAGGAAGAGGCTGCTCCAATAGCAGTTCATGATATGCGTGATATTGGCCCAGCTGACGCCCTCGTCTTCCGAGCGGTAGATGCTGGTCAGGCTCTCTTCGTCTTCGTGATTTCGCGGGCAGTTGGGCAAGCCGAAATAGTCATGCGAGGCCAGCAGAGCGCCGTCCGGCAGGCGCAATATGCTCGGGCTGCCCAGGAAGGTCTTGCTGCGCTCCGGCTGATATTTGACTTCGCGCCAGGCTAATGACATGGGCTGTCCTTTCTATTTAGCTTGTCCGATTCTCAAAACTCGATGCCGATTTGTTTGGGCGGACGCCGCGCATATGCGGATTCTCGACCGACCGAGGGCACAGAAGTAGTTCCAAGAAAGTAATGAGAATGCCGAAATCGCCGCTTTTCTACCCCATCCCCGGCCCTTCCCCGAATCATCAGGGAAGGGTGACTCGCTGTTGTGCATGGAATATTCTGCGAAATTAGCATCACTTAGCTGATTGTACTGAGTAAGTATGAGGACACAGAGAGGATTAACGGGAAATATGGCGGTTTGTCGGGTCAAGGATGATCCCCAGCTTTGCCGACTCTGTATTGGATAAACGATGATGCCTTTCCTCTGTGTCCTCGGTGGTTAAGGTGTGGAAAGCGCGCCAGTGTCGCGGGGCCGGCGTCGTCGCCACAGCCCCGGACAAGCCCTACAGGTAGTCGCGGAAATTCCGCAGCCGGCGGAAAATTATCTGATTGGAATCGTGGAAGTTGCGCGAGCCGCGATAGGCGGTGCGCACGGCGTATATCAAGTTGTCGCCGTCAAATTGCCAATCGACATACTGGAAGCCTGTCAGCAGGATGGACGGCTCTGGCTGCAAGCCGGTGTCATCGCGCATCAGCTCTCTGACGACGCGCCAATTCCACAGATCGTCGGAGGCGGTCAGTGACATGACATTGCGCTGTCGAATGGGATGCTTGCCTCGATGACCTTGCGCGGCGCTGTCTGCGGCAATCTTTTGCAGCACTTCCGGCTCGGTGATATTGTTCACCAGCGATAGATACTTGCCGGTCTGCGGATCGCGGCGGATGGTGAATTTGGCTTTGGCGCCGGGGAAATCGATGTAGCCGGTCGCCGGATCAAACGATAGCCGGCGACCGTCGTCCGTGATGCGCAAGCGCGCTACCTTTTCCTCGGCGATTGACCCGGCTTCAAAGGTCATGATATCCCAGAGCTGCCCATCGGGGTCGACCACGATATTGCCTTCGCGCCAGCCGGCCGGCGAACCCTTCTGCCTGTCCCAGCCGGCCGGCAGCCAGTCAAGGTCGAAGGGCAGCTTGTTGCTCAGCGTCCAGTTGGCCGCGTCAAGCAGATCAGCGTCGGCAGGCGCCGACATCACGCTGGCCTGAAAGTTGCCCCATACCGGCGGATCGCAGTCTTCAAAGGCTTTGTAGATCCTGCCCTCGTGAACGACGACCGGCACGGGCGCGCAGTGGTAATTCGGGGGCCTGCGATGATAGCCGCCGCGCACTAGAATGCCGCTCGCTTCGTCCTGCGGGTGCGTCCAGGTGAAGCCGCCGTCTTCGCTGCGCCGGATGACGATGGAACCGTACTGCTGCGATGTGCCAAAAATATAGAGCGCGCCGCCGTGAATAAAGAGGCTGCTCCAATAGCAATTCATGATGTGGGTGATATTGACCCAGGACGCGCCGTCGTCCTCCGAGCGGTAGATGCTCGTCAGGCTTTCTTCGCTCTCGTGATTCTTGGGGCAGCCGGCCAGGCCAAAATAATCATGCGACGCCAGCAGCGCCCCATCGGGCAAACGGACGATGCTGGGGCTGCCGAGGTAGGACAGAGCCCGCTCGGGATGAAACTTGATCTGTGACCACTGCATGGGCGACTCTCTTTGCTTTCCTGAAACAAATTATGCGGGCTCTACAAAGAAAATGGGTCCGCGCCGAAACGCGAACCCATAAGAATCTAGTCTTGCTGGCCTACTCGCTGACGTACCACTGATCGGAGTGGCCGCTTTCGAGATGGCTGATGTAGACGACGCCTTCCACCGGCGTGAAGTTGTGCAGGCGGTTGGAACGGATGAAGACCTCGGGCGCCTCGCCTACAGGTCCGATGTGGTAGATATTGCGGACGGTATTGGCGACCAGGAGCGTACCCAGCTCGACATAGCGGTCCGAGCCGATCGCGGTCAGTTGCCATTCATCGACCAGCCGCATCTGCTCCTTTTGGTACTCGGGCGGTTCTTCGCCTTCTTCGCCGCCGGACAGCCACCATTGTCGCCATGCGAGCCCGCCGCCGACCGGCGTCGAGTCAATGCCGTAGGGCGGACGCAGCCAGATAGGCCGCTGGTACATGTCTTTTTCCGAGACGACATCGGCGAACCAGGTAGAAGCGTGAACTTCGTTAGCCAGCAGCGCCTGCTTGAAAGCTTCGCGCGTGCTCGGATTGATCTCGACATCAACGCCGACGGCTTCCCAGTACTCAGCCACAAGCTCTGACATCGGGATGCGGTTGATGGCGTCCCAGAGCACGATCGCCAGCGGCTCGCCATCCGGGCGCATACGAACGCCGTCATCGCCCATGGCCAAGCCCATATCGTCAAGCAGGGCGTTGGCGGCGTCAGAGTCGTATTCGGCGTAGTGCCCGCCCATCCAGTCCTCGTAGAAAGCCGAGGCGGAAGAAACGCCCCACTGACGCGCGACGGCCTGTCCGAAGAATAGCACTTCGTTGATCTCATCGCGGTTGATTGCCAGCGACATGGCTTGGCGGAATCGCAAGTCGTTGAAGATTTCGTTCAAGACCGGGTCGTTGACCGTGATGTTGAATTGGTATTTGCTCATCGCGCCTTGATCGGCGGGCCAGAGAATCGTGGTGTAATCGCCCTCAGCCTCGCCGGCTTTCAGTACCGGTAGGTCGCTGACTTCCAGGTTGTAGAAGCCGTAATCGATGGCGCCGGCCTGGACGTTGAGGATGACCACTTCCGCCTCGCCCAGCAGCAAACGCACCTGGCGATCGATATAGGGTAGTTGATTGCCTTCGGTATCGACCTTGTAGTAGTAGGGGTTGCGGACGTAGAACTTGTTGCCGAAGTCATCGACTTGGTCCAGCGTCCAGGGCTTCAATACCGGCAAATCCGGATCGAAGTCGCTTTGCCCGCCCTGGCCGTTCATGTGGAATTGGAAGGCGCCGGCCCAGGTATCGTAGCCCTCGGATTCCGCCAGCGCCTGGGCGTCCTCGTTATAGTCGGCGTGCCATTGCTGCAAGTAGTGACGCGGCGCCAGCGGGATGCCCTGGCTGCTGCGCGCGACTACAAGGGCGAAAGCGGGATTCGGCTGCGCGGCAATGAAGTTTACCGTCGTGTCGTCGACCTTCTCGACCACTAGCGCAGTGCCGCCCGGCTTGAGGGCATTGGGCATATTCGGCAGCTCTTCGTGCAGCATGATGTCTTCATACCAGAACATGACATCGTCGGCGGTGAAGGGTGCGCCATCGCTCCACTTCATGCCGCTGCGCAAAGTGACAGTGGCCGTCATCAGATCTTCAGACAGCTCGACGCTTTTTGCGATCTCTGGGAATACGACCTCCCAGTTGGTCGAGAATCCGGTCAAATGCTGATCCCAAGCCGTGAAACCGGTATTGCCAAAAGACGTGGGATTGGTGGCGTTGAAGGTAATCTCGCCGCCATAAGTCCCGATGGCTTCGCGCGGCTGAACGACCATGATGTCGCCGCGGTCCGGCAGGCGCTCTTCGACCGGCGGCAGATCGCCAGCCGCGACCATGTCCGCCAGCATCGGCGCTTCGTTGAACATGCCGATGGTGTTGCCCGTTTCAGCTTCATATTCGGCCAGCGACCAGGTCCTGAGGTTGTCCGCCGAGGAGTAGCCGTCTTGCGCCGCTGCGCTAAAGGCCGTCAGCGCCAGAATCAGGATAAGCATCAGGCTCAATAGCCTGCGATAGTTAAACTGTGACATCTCTCTGTCCTCCAGTGAATGAAATTATGTTGCGTTTAATTCGGATCTATGTGCTCGTCTGCCTATACGCCTCCTCTCAGCCTGTTCTGCTCGACTCGCGCCTTACACTTGCCCGCGCGCATAGCCCGCAAGCATGCCTCATAACTTTACATCGCCACGCCGGTCAATTCCAACTCTGATGCGAAATGACAGGCGGCGAAGTGACCCGGCAGGACTTCTTCCAACGCCGGCGCCTCATGGCGGCAGCGATCCTGAGCGTATTGGCAGCGCGGATGGAACAAGCAGCCGCTGGGCGGGTCGGCCGGGTTGGCGACCTCGCCGCTCAGGATGATCTCCTGCTCTTCCAGGCGCGGGTCAGGCTTCGGCACGGCCGACAGCAGCGCCTCGGTGTATGGATGCTTGGGATTGAGATAGAGCGCTTCCGTATCCGCCAATTCGATGATTTTGCCTACATACATCACGGCGACGCGATCGGCGATATGCTCGACCACGCTGAGATCATGGGCGATGAAGAGATAGGTCAGGCCTAGTTTTTCTTGCAAGTCTTGCAGCAGATTCAAAATCTGCGCCTGGATCGACACATCCAGCGCCGATACCGGTTCATCGGCGACGATCAGACCGGGATGCGTGGCCAGGGCGCGCGCGATGCCGATGCGCTGACGCTGCCCGCCGCTGAAGGCGTTGGGATAGCGATTCAAATGGCCCACATTCAAGCCGACTAAATCGGCCAACTCTCTAACCCGGTCTTCCAGTTCCCGGCCGCGGACGCCCTGCGCCCACAGCGGCTCGCCGATGATATCGAGCACCGTCATGCGCGGCGACAGCGATGAGAAGGGATCTTGAAAGACCATCTGCATTTCTTTGCGTAGTTGACGAAGTTCCTGTTTGTCGAGCGTGGTGATGTCAACGGTGGCGCCGTCGCTCTTGCGCAAGGTGATCTCGCCTGCGGTGGGGTCGATAGCGCGCAGGACGCAGCGCCCCAGCGTCGTCTTGCCGCAGCCGGACTCGCCGACCAAACCCAGCGCCTCGCCGCGCTTGATGTCGAAGCTGACATCATCGACGGCTTTGACTTGCCCGACTTGCCGGCGCAGCACGCCTTTCTCAATGGGAAAATACTTCTTCAGCGCCTTGACTTGAAGAATCGTTTCGTCAGACTGCATGGGTCGCGCCTTCCGGCAGGCTTTCGCCCACAGCATCCAGAACTTCCGGGTAGACGAAGCAGGCGACGGCATGGTCGTCTTCAATCTGCGTCAACGGCGGATCGACGCGGTTGCACAAGCCTTCTATGGCTGCGGAACAGCGCGGGTAGAAGCCGCAGCCGGGCGGACGATTGATGGGCACTGGCACGGCGCCGCGAATGGACTCCAGGCGATCGCGCGATTTCTTGCCGATCTTCGGGATCGACTGGATCAGCGCCTTGGTATAGGGATGCTTGGCGTTGTAGAAGAGGCTATCGACATCGGTGAATTCGACGATGCGGCCCAAGTACATCACCGCCACCACCTGCACCATGCGCGCGATGACGCCCAGGTCGTGCGTGATGTATAGAATCGACATGCCGAACTCGCTCTGCAAGTCGCGCATGAGCTGCAAGACTTGCGCCTGCACGGTCACATCGAGCGCGGTCGTCGGCTCATCGGCGATCAAGAGCTGTGGCTCGCACGACAAAGCCATGGCAATCATGGCGCGCTGGCGCATACCGCCCGAGAGTTGGTGCGGGTATTCGTTCATGCGCTGCATCGGATTGGACATGCCGACCCGTTGCAGCAAGTCGATGGCGATCTTGGCCGCCTCTTTTTTGTCGTCGGTGCGATGAATGCGAATGGCTTCGGTAATCTGATTGCCGATGGTGTGCAAGGGCGAAAACGATGTCATCGGCTCCTGGAAAATCATGGCGATCTCGCCGCCGCGAATGGCGCGAATTTCGGGGCCGTAAGGATCGAGCTCGGTGATATTGATTGGGGCGGCATTGGCCGGGAAGTAGGTGACATCGCCCTCGATCTGGGCGAAGTTGGGCGCCAGGCGCATGATGGTGTTCACGGCCATGCTCTTGCCGCAGCCGGACTCGCCGACCAGGCCCATGGTCTCGCCGCGGCGGATGGTGAAGCTGATGCCGTCGACCGCTTTCAGCAAGCCCTCTTCCAAAGGCAGATGGTTCTTTAGCGCTTCCACTTGCAGCAGCATGTCGGTCATGGCGGCGCCTTAAATATGCTTGTAGGGGTCGGCGGCGTCACGCAGGCCATCGCCCAGGAAGTTGAAGGCGATGACGATGGCGACCACCACCGCGCCCGGATAAAGCAGCCAGGGATTGATCGTCACCGTTTGCACATTCTGCGAGTCTTGCAGCAGCGTACCCAAGCTTACGGCCGGCGGCTGAATGCCCAGACCGAGGAAGCTCAGCGCCGTCTCGCCCAGGATCATATGCGGAATCGCCAGCGTCAGATGCACGATGAGATAACTGAGGAAGCCGGGCAAAAGGTGCCGCGTGATGATGGCGAACTCCGACAAGCCGGAGAGCTTCGCCGCCAGCACGTAGTCTTCCTCGCGCAAGCTGATTAGTTTGCCGCGGACGACGCGCGCGAGGCCCGTCCAGCCCACCGTCGCCAATACCAGCGAGATGCCGAAGTAGACTTGTATCTGCGTCCATTCCGGCGGCACCAGCGCAGCCAGCGCCATCCAGAGCGGCAATGTCGGCAGGGACTGCAGGAACTCAATCATGCGCTGGATCAGCATATCCGCGCCGCCGCCGTAATAGCCGGAGATGCCGCCGAAGATCAAGCCGAGCGCGAAGCCGATCGCCAGCCCCAGCAAACCGACAAAGAGCGAAGTGCGCGCGCCCAAGAGCATGCGGCTGAACAAATCCCGCCCCAAACCGTCAGTGCCGGACAAAAATAGCGCGCCGCCCTCATCGACGCCGAAGAAGTGGATATCGGTATCGATAAAGCCAAGCAAGCGATAGGGTTCCGCCCGTACGAAAAATCTTACGGAGAACTTTTCGCTCGTGTCTTCGACGTACTCGCGTCGAAAGGTACTGAGGTCCAGCTCGCTGACGATCTTGTAAACGAAGGGGCGGGGGCTGAATGCGCCGCTTTCGTCGACGAAGTGGATCGGCGTCGGCGGCGCGTACAAGAAATCGGTGTCGCGCGTAAAGGCGCCATAGGGCGCGAAAAACTCGGCGAAAATCGCCAGGGCGTAAAACAGGATCAGGAACAGAAAGCAGAAATAGGCCACACGATGGCGTCTGAATTTGCGCCAGATCAATTGCCGCTGCGAGAGTACCTCGTAATTCAGCAGCTCATCGACTTCCAGGCAGCTGACCTCGCCCTTGGGCTCAGGCCTCACTAATTGCCCCTTTCGTAACGAATCCGCGGATCAAGCCATATGAGCAGCAGGTCGGAAATGAAGACGCCCGCCACGGTCAAAACGCTGAGCATCAAGAGCATGCTGGCGGCGGCGTAGGTATCCTGCGCGATCAAGGCGCGCAGCAAGAGCGGGCCGGTCGTGGGCAGACCCAGGACGATTGAGACAATGGCCGAGCCGGAAACGATTTGCGGCAGCAGACTGCCGATGCTGCTCACGATGGGATTGAAGGCCATGCGCAAGGGATACTTGATGATGAGGAAACGCTCGCGCAAGCCCTTGGCGCGCGCCGTGATTACGTACTGCTTTTGGAATTCGTCCAGCAGCTGAGCGCGGAGAACGCGGATCAAGCCGGCCGTCCCCGCCGTGCCGATGACGACAACCGGCACCGGCAGATGCGTCAACAAGTCCCAGAATTTCGCCATGCTCCACGGGGCGCGCAGATACTCCGGCGAGATCAGGCCGCCCGGCGTCACGCCAAATACCCGCAGCATGATGATCATCAGCACCAGCGCAATGAGGAAATTTGGCGTCGCCAGGCCGATCAAGCCCATGAAGGAGAAGAAATAATCGCCGATCGAATACTGGTTGATGGCGGAATACAGGGCGATCGGTATGGAAACAACATAGATAAAAATGATCGACGCCAGCGTCAAAGTCATCGTCAGGAAAAGGCGCTCTTCAATCAAGGGCCATACCGGCTGACCCCATTCAAAGGACTGGCCAAAGTCGCCTTCAGTCACCAGCGGAACGATCCAGCGGATATACTGTTCGTGAAGCGGGCGGTCAAGTCCGTAGCGCTGCAGCAAGAACTCGAGTTCTGCCTCATCGACAATATCGCCCGATGCCTCAAGTTCGCTCTGGTAATTCTCGATCCAACTGCCGGGCGGCAAGTTGATAATGTAAAAGGACAGGATCGAGACCATAAGGAGCACGATCCCCATATAAAGCAAACGTCTGAAAAAATATCCAAGCATCGTCCGCTAGTGGTTCCGTAGTGGTTAAGGCGTGAGGCGCGGCCCGGTGATCGGGAATACATATTAATAAAGGCAGCGCGTATGCCTATGATGCGGCCGCCTACACGTGAGATTATCTCAGCGAGTTTCCGCTGTCAAATATCGGGGGGACTTGCGCAACGGGTAGCCTTTGCTCTCCTCGACGTACTGGCCCGCGCATGTCGATGGCGGTGGTCATAGGGCGCGCGCGCTTGGGCAACGAGGCTCGCCATGTCGGCCGTGCCTTGTTTCGCTCGGCAGTTCGCCTCTGTACTCTACAACGGCGAGGATGATGTAGCCATTGTGGAGTTATACACTTGGCATCAGGACATGTGTATGTTCAGATGTAAGCGGTATGGTCGTTGCTGGCGCAGGCAAGAAAGTCTTGAATCAGCAAGAATGTTACTTTAGTATGCGCTTTTTATAGGCGAGAGAATGCAGATATCATTTTAAGCGCAGGGCGGACCAGTAGGTGAAAACGTGCAAGAAAGTATGACGCTGAGATCCTGGAGGCATTTCGCTATTGTCGGTCTGTGCTTGGCGCTAATGTATGTGTTTGGTGTTTCCAGCCTCAAATCGCATCCGGCAACTCTCGACGATTGGGACTCAATCAAGCATCTATCGACTTCGCAGAATGGCCCCATCAATAGCATTGTCGAAACAGTCGAATCAGTAATCGACAAAACCCGACAGGATCATGCACCAGGATATTTTGTTCTACTGAATCTTTGGAGCCGCTTAACTGGGCTGGATTTGTTCACCCTGCGCCTTCTCTCCGTTTTCATTGGCCTTTTCGCGCTTGTTTGTACCTATCGACTCGCGCTTTTGACCGGAAAGCCGGAAACTGCCCTGGACGCTACGATTCTGGCTACTTTTATCGCGTTTGTGGTGTATTACACCTACACCGTTAGGCTGTACTCATTGCTCCCTACCTTGTCGATAGCGGTCCTCTGGAGCTATTGGCGGGTTTTGTCTATGGAGCGCCAAGTTCCGCGCCGGCTGTGGCTAGCATTCATCGGCGCTTCCGCCGCGATTCTGTGGGTGCACTATTTTGGGACGATTTTGCTCGCGGCGGTGGGCATTTATCACCTTTTCTTCGCGCCCAAGAATAGGCGTTGGTGGGGCATTTGCCTTGCGGCGATGATTGCGGTCCTTCTTTTTATTCCCTGGTTACCTGTCTTCATTGCGGGGTTGGCAAGGAGGAATATCCGTGCTCGCGACGTACTGTCATTAGTCGAGTCGGCAACGGCTCTCGCTTCGATTTACACCAACGGCCTGCCCTTGCTTGTGCCCGTATTTGGTGTCGTAGCGGCCGTGAATTACAGACGGCTCGATCGATCGCAGCAGTACATCATTATTGTCGTTTCGGTAATCACCCTGTTGATGCTCATTGGCAACGAATTCGCTCAGCTGATAATCGCCCGGCGGATCAGATACACGCTTATTCTGGCTTTGCCATGGGTTTGTGCGCTCGCAATTTCATTGCAACAGGTACCTCGTTGGCGATTATTCCGTATACCATTCATTTTATTGTGGATCGCGGCGTTTGCCACGTTCTCCGATTCTGACGAACTGTTGCTTTACACAAATTGGCTCACCCTGAATTTGCACAAGACGCCACCCTATCAAGATTTGCTATATGAACCAGGCATTGATATTGCAAAGGGTGATTACATTGTCAGCTTTCATCCAGACTCAGGGGTGGTCAGAGCCATTCATAGCTACTATGACAACTTTCTTGGGCGATGGAGCGGACTATTACATATAACGACAGCAAGCGATGGCCGGCTCAAGGTACAGAGCTCGGAGCAAAGAACCCGTTCATTAGGAAGCATGGATTCCTGGAGAATTAGGGCGTGGCTTGTTTACAACCCCGAACAAATCGATTTAGAAAGCATGAGCGCATTTACGGTTGCCTTTCAAAATTACTACAAGTCATGTGGACGATATGTCGAAAAGAACAATTCTGTGATCGAGCTATATGGCCCGAGAGACATTCCTTGCGAGGTTATGACTGCAACGACTTCGTCGGCAGCACACATTCACTATGACAACGGTACTGAATTGGGAAATATTTCTGTTGAACTGGACTCGGACCGGCTGAAGGTGTATCTGTGGTGGCTACAGACCCAGTACGGAGTGTATTCGTATTCACTGCAGATATTTGACCGAGACGGGGCAAAGGTCGGGCCACAAATTGACGTCGTGATCACCGGTAGCGGCTTTTATTCCGAGATCATTGATGTGTCGTCTCTGCCGGTGGGCGAGTATAGCTTAAAGCTAATAGTCTACAACGCGCAGTCCTTGGAACGCCAGCCGGGGATCATCGTAGGACCACAGCATCGGTTCCAAGGGGATGTAGAAGTCGGCAGATTCAAACTTTGAGTTAGACCGCTGGCAAGTGCATTTGGCTTCCGCTTGGCCACATCTACAATGCTATATTGGCAATTTCATGCTCGCGCTCAAAGCGCTGACCGCTGGCGCTTAGTGTGCCGCCTATGCTGACTTGCGTCTCGAAATCATAGACGATCAGTTGAATTGAATAGGCGCCTTGAGGCAGCGACGAGGTGTCAATCTCATGCGTCGACAGTAGATCACGGTAGATAACATTGTCGTATTGCAGCGCCTTATTCCCGTCTTGGTCAAAAAATTGCAGCGAGAATGCATTTTTGTCCGCGCTTGTGTTGGTCCAGGCCAGGTAGAATTGGAACACGTCGTCGCCGGCGTCGTAAGAAAAGTTGTGCAGGCGCACGCCACTGTCATACTGGATATCTATAGCGCTGCTTCGATCCATGGCGGAACAAGGTATGTCCGCCCTTAGATACAGGTCAATGACAGTACGATTACCTTCATTATAGCGCTTGCACAAATGGAATCGCTTTGCGAACCAGTTCTGGAATGCCGGGGTTTGCTCGGCGTCAAAGTCTTGCGGACTGTTGAGCAGCCATAGCGCAGCAAATTGTCCCAAGTCGATGCTTGATTTAGCCACGTAATCTTCTTTGGTACGGATTTGGATCTTGGTCTGCTCATCGCTAGTGACAGTCACGACGGAGCGGTCAATGTCAGCAAAGTGGTGGAGGTAGCGCAGAAAATGGTCGGCTGCTGCGCTTGTGGGCGGAAAGACGACGACTGTTCCGTGACGTTTATCAACGGTCAAAGGCCATTGCAGGGCGGAGGCATAGGCGTCTGTGAATGAACTGTGAGGGCTTTGTTCACCGTTGCAACTGTCGCGCAGGTCTTTCAGGTGGAAAATCCATACGTACTCATCCGCATAAGATGGTTCAACTTTTCGGAAACTCTCATTGATTGCTTCCTCATATTTGAATCCCAGATGGTATACCACATGACTGAATCCATCTGACCCGAGCTGGGCCAGGCCGGTAAGATACGCGTCTCGATCTACCGATTCGCAGCTGATGGGAAGCTTTTCGTACCAAGATTTGAGCAGGCGATTGGCGCGAATATAGTTATAAGCGCTTTCCGGCGTTCGGCTGATGGCGCCTTCGGCATGGGGAAAGCCGCTTAGCGCCTGGTAAAGATTGTAGATTTTTGAGTTCTGCCTTCCCATAGGCAGGTTGATCAGGTGAACGTCGTCATCTTCGTTATCCAGCCATTCAAGAAAGGCGAGCCTCGGTTTACTAATTGTGCCGTCTTCCTTGGGGAAGGTGCGATCGGATTGTACTGGAACGTGGTATTCGAGCGCTACAATCACGACGAGCGCAAGAATGAACATGGGATTCTTGACGACAGGATACCGTTGCCTTAGACCGTCTAGGCCATAGCAGATGAGGACAGCGAATGGCAACAGCGCCCCCATCATAAAGTGATCGGCCTCCCAAAACGAAGCAAAAATTACTGGCAAGAGTTGGTTCAAGTAAAATTTCGGCAGCAGAATATTGGGATAGACGGCGCCATTAATATGGAGATGCGAGCCTAAGCGCAAGATTAGAAATAGCGCACAGAGGAAAACCCAGGGCACCATCTTTCGCCGGGTCCGCGTCAGAAGCAGCCCGACAAGAATAAGCAGCAGTGGCAAATATCCCAAGTAGCTGGTCCCACTCAATTTAATGCGTGAGACAGCCAACCAATTTGATTCCGACAGGCGCCGAAACAAGGGGTTATTATGATTCAATAAAAAGGAAATCGCGTTCGTACCGACTTCATCCTCGCCATGCCATGTCGCCATTGCCTCAAGAGAATCAGATTTATCCAGCAGGGGTTGAATACGCCAGAAGCTGGATATCGAGACGGCTAGGCTGAGCAGCACGACATTGATCCAAAAGTTCTTGTCGCGCCATCTAGCAAGGGCAAGGGCAAGGACAAAGAATCCAAGCGTGATCATGAGACAGATGTAGACATACAGGGTTACGATGCTTGTTAATCCAGCCAGTAGACCCGCTAGCGCAACCAACACTCGACGGTTCTCTGTTATCCCGCGATGAAGGAAATAGATAGCCAATGGTAATGCCGCAACGCTCGCGATAGCAGGGTGATTCGGGTGGCCGACGACGTGAGGACTAAGTCCGAAAACGATCGCGCCGAATAGCGCGATCCACTTGTCTTTGAAAAGCCAACACAGGTATGCGTAGGCGGAAAGAGCGCAGAGGAAAATGTTCAGCAAATAGGCAAGGCTGAAAGCGTTTGAAATTGGTAGCAGGAGGTTAAGCGCATTTACCAGGATGATATGCGGAATGAAGAAAGAATGGAAAGCCAGCGACAGACCTTCGGGGTAGAAAATCTGATCCGTATAGAAGCGGTCGGCTTGGCCGGTCAAGAACTGTTTGCCGTACCAGATATCCCAAAACTCGATATAGACATCGTAGCTTGTTCCAGCCGGATGCCAGAATACATCGGTCTTGAAGACGTAAATGATCGTGGGGAAGGTAGTCGCCAGCGTCAGCAGCGTGACGACGATAAATACGTGGCGATGTTCGCGCAGGGCGTTAAGCAGCCGAGGCATATATGAGGCTTTCTGTCGCGAATCAAGCGACAATTATAAGAGAAATTCGATAATCGGGATTCTACAGCCTTTTGGCTAGTCCTGTGTCTTTTTCGGAGGAAGTTTCGTGCGCGCCCCAGCGGCAGCGCGATTGGCGCGAATAAGATTCAAAGAAGCGCGCGGGTGAAGGTCAACCAGTTTGTAGCGTATTGTATCAAAGCAAGTTACAATTCCGCCGAGTGAATGTTGTAGTTTCGCGCCGGGCTGGATGGTATGGTGTCCGGGGCAAGTTACAATTTAGCGTCAGGCAAGATATAATGGCGCGACCTATGCGGAAACCGCGAAAATATTGGTGACGAATTGGAGGGATTTATGCAAGTCGCAATCACTGTAAACGGGGTCGTACATGAACGCGATGTCGACCCCCGCACTCTATTGGTCCATTTTTTGCGTGAAGATTTGGATCTGACAGGCACCAAAATCGGCTGTGACACCAGCCAATGCGGCGCTTGCACGGTCCATCTCGACGGCAAAGTGTTGAAGTCATGCACCTTGCTGGCGGTTCAGGCCGACGGCGCGGAAGTTACTACCATTGAAGGCTTGGCCGAGGGTAGCGAGCATCACCCGATGCAGACCGCTTTCTGGGAGAACCACGGCCTGCAATGCGGCTACTGCACGCCGGGCATGATCATGGCCAGCGCCGCATTCGTGGAAGACAATCCGGGCGCATCGGAAGACGAGATCCGCCATTACCTCGAAGGAAACATCTGCCGCTGCACCGGCTACCACAACATCGTCAAGGCGGTCAAACAGGTGGCGGACGCCGCCGCCGCGACGTAAGGGGGTGACAAATGAGCACGCGCATATTCGGGAGTGGCATCAAGCGGCGGGAAGACCCGCGGCTGATCACCGGTGAAGCGCGCTATACCGATGACATCAAGCTGCCGGGCGTCTTGCATATGGCGGTGGTGCGCAGCCCTTACGCGCACGCTAATATCATCAGCATCGACAGCTCGGCAGCCGAAGCGATGGACGGCGTGGTCGCCGTATATACCAGCGAGGACATAGGAGACGGACTGGCGGGACTGCCAACCGCTTGGCTGATCCCCGACAGTGACTTGAAGACGCCTGAGCATCCCGCGCTGGCGAAAGGCAAGGTGCGCTACGTCGGCGATGGCGTGGCGATAGTGTTGGCCGATGACCGCTATCGCGCGCAGGACGCGGCCGATGCGGTGGTCGTCGAGTACGAAGAGCTGCCGGCGGTTATCGACCCGGAACAAGCCGCGCAGGAAGGCGCGCCGCTGATCCACGATGACGTGGAGGGTAATATCGCCTTCACCTGGGCGCCCTTTGATAAAGAAGCCAGCGATGCTGCTTTTGAAGCGGCTGATGTGGTGGTGTCCGAGCGTATCCTGCAGCAGCGTCTGCTGCCGACGGCGATGGAAACTCGCGCCGCCATGGCCCAGTACAACGCGGCCACGCAGGAGCTGGCGCTCTGGTGCACCTCGCAGAACCCGCATATTCACCGTTTCATCATCAGTGCCGTGACCGGCTTGAACGAAAACAAGGTGCGGGTGATCGCGCCGGAGGTCGGCGGCGGCTTTGGCAGCAAGATCCCTTGCTATCCGGACGAAGCGCTGGTCAGCTGGGCGGCGATGAAGTTGGGCGTGCCGGTCAAATGGGCCGAGACGCGCAGCGAGAATTACCTGATCACCATCCACGGGCGCGACCACGTGCAGCATGTGGAGATGGCGGCCAGCAATGACGGCAAGCTGCTGGGCGTGCGGGCCACCGTATACGCCGGCATGGGCGGCTACCTGTCGACAGCGGCGCCAGGCATCCCCACGATTTTGCATGGCTTGCTCTATGTCGGTCCTTATACCATTGACAGCGTGTACTGCAAGTCGATTGGCGTAATGACCAATGGCGCGCCTACCGACGCCTATCGCGGCGCGGGCCGGCCGGAAGCGACCTTTTTGCTGGAGCGCATGGTCGACAATGTCGCGCGCGAGATCGGCATGGACCCGGTGGAATTGCGCCGCAAGAATCTCATCCCGGCTTTCGAAGACGGCTACGACGTCGCGGCAGGTCTCACTTACGACAGTGGCGATTATCCGACGGCGTTCGAGAAAGCCCTGGGCATGGCTGGCTACGATGACTTCCGCCAGGCGCAAGCTGACGCGCGCTCAAAGGGGCGCTACCTCGGCATAGGCGTGACGACTTACACCGAGATGTGCGGTTTGGGCCCCAGTCAAGTCGCGGGCGCGGTCGGCTTCCAAGGCGGTTTGTGGGAGAGCGCGACCCTGCGCGTAACGCCAACGGGCAAGGTGCAAGCGCTGATTGGCGCTTCCCCGCACGGGCAGGGCTCGGAGACGACCCTGGCGCAGATCATCTCGGAGGAGCTGGGATTCCCGGTCGAGGACATTGAAGTCGTCCATGGCGATACTACCGAGACGCCCATGGGCTGGGGCACTTATGGCAGCCGCACGACGCCGGTCACCGGCGCGGCGCTGGCGCATGCCTCGCGCAAGCTCAAGGAGAAAGCGAAGGCGCTGGCGGCGCATCTGATGGAAGCTAACGAAGAGGACATCGAGTACGCCGACGGCAGTTTCTCGGTCAAAGGCTCGCCCGATCAGTCGCAAAGCATCCAGGATGTGGCATTGATGGCGCACCTGGCCTGGAATATGCCCGAGGGCATGGATCCGGGTTTCGAGGAGTCGCAATTCTACGACCCGCCCAATTTCGTCTATCCCTTTGGCACGCATATCGCCATCGTCGAAGTCGATGCCGAGACCGGCGAGATTGAGTTGCAGCGCTATATCGCGGTCGATGACTGCGGCCCGCAGATCAACCCGGAGATTGTCGCCGGGCAGATCCATGGCGGCGTGGTGCAAGGCGTGGCGCAGGCGCTCTGTGAAGGCGTGATCTACGATGAAAACGGACAGTTGCTGACGGGCACGATGCAAGATTATTGCATGCCCAAGGCGGATATGTTCCCCAATTTCGAGCTGGGTGAGACGGTGACGCCGTCGCCGCATCATCCGATTGGCGTGAAGGGCGTCGGCGAGACCGGCACGATCGCGAGTACGCCGACGGTGTATAATGCGGTCTTGGACGCGCTGGCGCCGCTGGGCGTCGAGCAGATGGATATGCCCTTGACTTCGGCGAAGGTGTGGCAGGCGATACAACAAGCGAATGGAGGAAACTAGGTATGTGGCCCAATAAATTTGATTACGCGCGGGCGGGCTCGGTAGACGAAGCGCTGGGCATGATCGGCGATGAGGGCAAGTTCCTGGCTGGCGGGCATAGCCTGCTGCCGGTGATGAAGCTGCGCCTGGACGCGCCCGAACAATTGGTGGACATCGGCGGGATCGACTCCCTGCAAGGCATTTCAGCGAATGGCGGGCTGAGCATCGGCGCGACCGCGACTCATGCCAATATCGCCGCGTCCGCTGACGTGCAAGCCAAGTGCGGCGCGCTGGCCAGCGCCTGCGGGCAAGTGGGCGACCAGGCCGTGCGCAACTTCGGCACGCTGGGCGGCAATATCGCCCATGCCGATCCGGCCTCGGACCCGCCGACTGTGCTGGTGGCGGTGGGCGCCTCGGTTAATATCCAGGGCGCGGACGGCTCGCGCTCGGTCGGCGCGGAAGACTTCTTCGTCGATCTCTTTGAGACGGCGCTCGACGACGGCGAGTTGATAACCAGCGTCGATGTGCCCGATTTGAGCGACCACCAGATGGCCTATGCCAAGTTCCCGCATCCGGCTTCGCGTTACGCCATCGTCGGCGTTTGCGTGGCGCTGAAGATGAACGGCGCGACCTGCGAGCATGCCCACGTGGCGGTTGGCGGCGCGACTGTGAAGGCGGTCAAGTGCGGTGGAGCGGAGGCGGCTCTGGCCGGTTCGACGCTGGACGATGATGCGCTGAATGCGGCGGCTGAGGCAGTGAAAGCCGATATCGGCGACTGGCTGGCCGGCGATATCGCTTATCCAGAGGCTTATCGCCAGCAGATGGCGGGCGTCTTCTTCAAGCGGGCGGTTGCCGCGGCGGCTGGCTAGCGGCAGATTTCCGCATAATACAATATGTAGGGGCGAGCCTTGGCTCGCCCTTTTGTGTTGGTACTGTGGCCTGCGGATGATATTCGCTTTTCACAATTGTTCAGAAGACGATGACGCCGCGCGCAAGGTCGCCCTTGACCAGGTCGGCGTAAGCCTCATTGATCTGCTCCAGCCGATAGCGCTTTGTGATCAGCTCGCGCAGCTTGAGCTTCCCCGCCACGTACAGATCGAGCAGCTTTGGCACATCGCGGCGCGGGCTGCAGGAACCGTAGAAGCTGCCGCGGATGACTTTCTCCGTGCGCGTGATATTAGCGCCGGGCAGGTTGGTGCGGCTGTCGTCAGGCGTCGTGCCGATGAGGGTCAATTGAGCGCCGGGCCGCAGCGCCTCAAAGGCGACTTCCTGCAGGGCGGGGATGCCTGCTGCTTCAAAGACCTGATCGGCGCCGCGACCGGCAGTTAACGCTTGAACGCGGCTGACTATGGCGTCGTCGAATAAGATTGTGTGCGAAGCGCCGAAGTCACGGGCCGGCATCAGCTTGCTCTCGTTGGCATCGACGGCGATGATGGGGTAGGCGCCGCAGAGGCGCGCGCCCTGAATGACATTCAGTCCGACACCGCCGGCGCCGAAAACAGCGACGCTCTCCCCTGGCTTAACTGCGGCAGTGAACATGGCGGCGCCTACGCCGGTAGCGACCGCGCAGCCCGCCACGGCCGCCAGTTCTAGCGGAATGTCTTTGCGAATCGGCAGGCAGCTTTCTTCCCGCACAACGGCGTACTCGGCAAAAGCGCCCAAGCCAGCCAGAATGTGCAGCGGATTGCCCTGCCAGTGAAGGCGCGATTTGCCATCGGCTTGCAGGCCGGACGCCAGCAGTGGCGTGAAGGTCTCACAGAGGTTGGGCTTGCCGCCATTGCAGTAGAAGCAGCCGCCGCAAGCGGGCGCCCAGATGAAAGCGACATGATCGCCCGGCTTTACCCCTGTGACAGCCGGTCCGACCGCTTCGACGATGCCGGCGCCTTCATGCCCGGTGACGATGGGCATGGGCTTTGGGGCGGTGCCAATCGCCACCCGCCAATCGCTGCGGCAGACGCCGCTGGCCGCAATCTTGACCAGGACTTCTCCGGCTTGTGGCGGGTCCAGGTCGACAGTTTCGACTTGGAAGCGCCCGTTGGGCTCGTTGAGTAATGCGGCTTGAATTTGCATGGCGCGTCAGTGACTTAGAACCCCCGCCTCTGAAAGCGCTCTTGTTTCCAGAAGTCGCCGTCGTTGTGATAGCCCCCTAGCTCCCAGAAGCCCGGCTTGTCGACCGGGCTGAATTCGAGGGCGCGCAGGAATTTGGCGCTCTTCCAGAAATAGCGCTTGGGCACGACCGTGCGCAGCGGGCCGCCGTGCTCCATCAGTTCGGGATTGTGCAGGAAGCGGCCATCGTATTTGTAGGCCAGCATGACGTCTTCGTCGTCCATGACTTCCAGCGGCAGGTTGGTGGTATAGCCGTATTCGCAGTGGGCGATGACGAAGCGGGCTTCGTCGGTGAGTTCGAGCAGGCGCAGGAAGTCGCGGAACATCACGCCCTCCCAAGTCGTGTCGAATTTGCTCCAGCGCGTGACGCAATGGATGTCGACCGTCATTTGGCCGGTTGGCAGCTGCTGGAATTCGTCCCAGGTCCAGCGCTTTTCTGCTTTGACCGCGCCGAATACACGCAGATCCCAGGTGGCGGGATCGAATGTGGGCGTGGGCCCATAGGTGAGGATGGGGAATTTCTCGGTCAGGGATTGGCCATCGGGCAGGCGGCCGGCGACGCGCATTTCACGTTCTTTTTCGCGGCGGGTGAGATGGGACATGCGGTATATCCTGGATTCGTATGGTCTTTTGTGGGCGAGCCAAGGCTAGCCCCTACGCATAACTCTGAATCGGCGGGCGACCCAAGGTGTCGCCCCTACAATCGTCTTAGGTGAGCGGTCGATTGCCAAATTAGACCGTCAGCTGCAAGATGGCGCGCAGCAAGATATTGGCGCCGATTTCGACATGGCGCCACTCAGTATATTCCTTGGGATTATGGCTTATGCCATCCACCGATGGCAAGAAGATCATGCCGGCCGGCACCATCTGGTTCATGATCTGGGCGTTGTGGCCGCTGTAGCTGGCGATGGCTGTGCAGCGCGCGCCTTCGGCCTGGCAGGCGCTTTCGATTTGGCGAAAGAGGTAGCCCGACATGCGCTCGGCGGCGCGATGCAAGGCGCGTTCGGTGGCGACGGTCAGCCGATACTGGCGCGCGCAGTCTTGCGCCAGCTGGATGAGCCGCGCTTCAATCTCCTTTAGCGTGGCGGTATCCGGGTGGCGGAACTCGATGCGCAGCGAGGCCTCGGCCGGGACGACGTTGAAGCTGTCGGGCTCAACTGCCACGTGGCCGCAATTGACGACGCCTTCCGGGTAACCCTCGGTGACGAGATTGTGGGCGGCGATGATATAGGCTGCCGCGCCTTGCAGGGCATCGCGGCGTTCGTCGGCGGTGGTGGTGCCGGCGTGCGCGGCTTCGCCATAGAAGACGACATTATAAGTCGTGCGTCCCACGATCCGGTTGACGATGCCGATATCCAGGCCTTGCTCGTGCAGGCGCTTGCCTTGCTCGATATGCAGCTCCAGGAAGCCGAGGATGGAATTGGGATCGCGCTGGGCGTGGTGCAGCTCGTCGAGCAGGATGCCGGCGCGGTGCAGCGCGGCGCGGAAGGCCATATTGTCGTGCAGGCTATCGCTGATGTCGTTGGCGGAGATCTTGCCGATCAGGCCGTTGCTGCCGAAAAGCGATTTCCAGGTGCCTTCTTCATCGGTGAAGTTGATGGCTTCCAGGTGGCAGTTCGGCTTCAGGCCGGCTTCTTTGATGCGGCGCAGGCATTCCAGCGCGGCCAGCACGCCGATGGCGCCGTCAAAGCGGCCGCCGTTGGGAACGGTATCGAGGTGCGAGCCGATCATCAGCGTCTTGGCGTCCGGGTCGGCCGCGGGCAGCCAGCCGCTCAAGTTGCCGACTTCGTCGTCTTTGATTTGCAGACCGGCTTCTTCAACGCGGTCGGCGAACCAGGCGCGCGCAGCCATGTCTTCGTTCGATAAGGCCAGGCGCGAGACGCCGCCGCCCATGGTCGCGCCGATATCGGCCAACGCGTCGAAGTCGGCGCGCAGGCGCTTACTGTTAATTCTTAAGTTGCCGGAAGACTGAGCCAAGGAGCCATCCCATCACGAAGTGGCTAATTGTGATTCGATTATAGTTACAAAATGTAATCTCACAACCGGTCGCGCGGATTGGTTGCGCGCGGCGGCGCCAGCCTGTACCTTGTTATCGCCTTGCTTTGGGTTACGATGAATCGATTGTTTTCAGCCAGGTCTCTCAATATGTTCGGGATTGCCCCAACAATTGAAGCTAGCGAGCGTCAAAATTCCGGCTATCGCTGGGTGATATTGGCAATGGTGACGCTCTCGGGTTTCTTGTTAATGGGATTCCCGACCACCGGCTTGTCGGCGATGTTCAGTGAAGTCGCAGATACGCTCGATCTCAGCCTGGTCCAAATCGGCGTGATTTGGGGCTTGGGATCGGCCATGGCGATCTTCACCGCGCCCCTGGGTGGCGCCTTTATTGATGCCTTCGGAACGCGGCGGGCGCTGGTTGTATTATGTCTGGCGACCGGGCTGGCCGGCGCTTCACGCGGCTTCGCGGTCAATTACGAGTCGCTGCTGTTGTTCTCATTGCTTTTTGGGATGGTGCAGCCGATTTTGCCGATGAGTTTCGTCAAGCTGAACCGCGAGTGGTTCGCGTCGCGGCAACTTGGCTTCGCTCAAGGCGTGATGTCGGCCGGCTTCGCCACCGGCCTGATGCTGGGCTCGCGCTTGAGCGCGACAGTACTATCGCCGTTCTTGGGCGGGTGGCGGCCGGTACTCATCCTGCTCGGGCTTTGCGCCATAGCGCTGGGATTGGTCTGGGCGCTGGTGCATCCACCGGTGGAGCGGCGGCGCGAAACCGGCTTCGATATCGGCCAGATTTTGCGCAGCCTGCGCTATGTGACGAGGTTCCGCGAATTGTGGGTGCTGGCGCTGGCGGTATTCGGCGTATTAGGCTTGATGCGCGGACTGGTTGGCTATATCCCGACTTACCTGCGCGAGATTGGCTGGGGCGTGGTCGAGGCCGATAGCGCCATCACGGTATTCTTCTTTTGCAGCCTGATCGGGGTCGTCCCCTTGTCGCATCTGTCGGATCGACTGGGAAGTCGGCGCGTAGTGCTGGCCTTTGGCACATCGATGATGTCTGTCGGCACCTTAATGATGTTTTTTGCGGGCGATAATTTTTGGGCTGTCATGCTGGCGATGGCGCTGGCAGGTTTCACCTTTGACAGCTTCATGGCTTTGAAGGGCGCGGCGATGACCGAGATCGAGGGTTTGGAGATCGCATTCGTGGGCAGTGCTTTGGGTTTCGGCAGCGTCTTGCAGAATGCGGGCTCGACGCTTTTACCGCCCTTGGGCAATGCGCTGTCGCCAATTTCCTTGAATACGCCTTTCTTGCTCTGGGCGGCTTCCGGCGTCTTCGCCACGCTGATGCTGCTCAGCTTCCGCAAGCGCAAAAGACATCTGCCGCAGTGAGCGAAAACGCGATGCCGGTGGATCGTCCTCTTTCCGTGAACACGGGTCGGCGACCTCGCGCGCTGTTATCCGACTGAGACCGCCGATGAGGCCGCCCGCAGATTTGCGCGACCGGCAGCATTCGCCGTATCGCTGGGTGATTCTGGCGATGGTGAGCTTGTCGGGCTTCATCACCATGGGCTTCCCCATCGCCGGCTTGTCGGCGCTATTCAGCGAGATCGCCACGTCGCTGGACCTGGATCTGATTCAGATCGGCGTGATTTGGGGCGTGGGCATGGTGATGGGCATTTTCACGTCCTTTCTCGGCGGCTCCCTGATCGACTATTTCGGCACACGGCGCGCCCTGGTGTTTATGTGCCTGGCGGCGGGTGTTTGTGGCGCGCTGCGCGGCTTGGCGGTCGACTTTTGGTCGCTTTTTCTGTTCTCATTTTTGTACGGCACGCTGCAGCCGGTGCTGCCGCTGAATTTCGTCAAGCTCAATCGCGAGTGGTTCGCGTCGCGGCAATTGGGATTCGCCGCGGGCGTCATGGCCCTGGGTTTCGCCTTGGGCGCGATGTTAGGCTCGCGGTACAGCGCGACCTTGCTGTCGCCGCTGCTGGGCGGCTGGCGCGCGGTACTGATCGCCTTCGGGCTAAGTTCGATCCTGCTGGCCATCTTGTGGGCGCTTGTGCATCCGCCGGACGAGCGAAAGCCAGGCCAGGGGCTGGACCTGCGGCAGCTAGTGACCAAGTTGCGCCGCGTGGCCGGCTTTCGCCAACTGCGTGTCATCGCGCTGGCCGTCTTTGGCGCGGTCGGGCTGGCGCAGGGCGTGATGGGCTACGTGCCGACTTATCTGCGCGAGATCGGCTGGACGGCTTACGATGCCGATAGCGCCATCCCGGTTTTCTTCCTGGCGAGTTTGATAGGCGTAGTGCCGATATCGCACCTGTCCGACCGACTGGGGGAGCGCCGGCTGGTGATGATATGCGGCACGGCTATGATGACCCTGGGCACGCTTTTGATGTACTTCGCCGGCGGCAACTATTGGGCGGTCATTCTGGCGATGGCGATCGGCGGCTTGTGTTTCGACAGCTTTATGGCGCTAATGGGCGCCTCGATCACGGAAATGCCGGGGCTGGAGATCGCCTTGGTGGGCAGCGCGCTCGGTTTCAACGGCATGCTGCATAGCCTGGGCGGGTCAATGCTGCCGCCGCTGGGCAATACCTTGAGCGTGATCAGCTTGAACGCGCCTTTTCTGCTCTGGGCGGCGGCCGGCCTCTTCGCCACGTTGGTGCTGCTCAGTTACCGTGGGCGCGGGGGAAAGTAAGGCCCGGCGCTGACTATGATGGCACAGTTATCAATATGGGCGATTTATCAGGTAGTCCGACAGCGATTATGACAGGAAAGGGCGACTTACAGAATCGCCCCTACAAGACCCGTCATATGTCGCAAGCTAGTCGCGGCCGCCGCCGAAGATGCGCAGCATGAAGATGAACAGGTTGATGAAATCGAGGTAGAGCGTCAAAGCGCCCATGATGCTGAATTTCAGCGTGTCATCGGAATCGACTTTCATTTTGCGCGTGGCCGCCATAGCCGCGATGCGCTGGGTGTCCCAGGCGGTCAAGCCGGTGAAGAGCAGCACACCGAATATGCTGATTAGGAAGTCGATCATCGAGCTGCCCAGGAAGATGTTGACGATGCTGGCGATGATCAACCCGAACAAGCCCATCATGAAGTAGCTGCCCATCTTGGTCAGGTCGGTCTTGGTAGTCAGCCCGTAGACGGTCATCGCGCCGAAGACGCCGGCGGTGCTGAGGAAGGCCGCCGCGATCGACCCCAGCGAAAAGACCAGGAAGAAGATCGAAAAGGTGAAGCCGGTCAGCGCCGAATAGACGAAGAAAAGCATGCCGGCGGTAGTGGCCGAGATGCGTTCAATCGCCCAGCTCAAGCCTAAGACGATGCCCAACTGAGCAAATATCGCGATTATGAACATGCCTTGACCGGGGAAGAAGCCGCTGTTGCTGACGGCCAGGGCGACTGCCGCCGTGACGAGCAAACCCATCGTCATCCAGCCGTAGACGTTGCGCATGACCGCATTGAGCTGCAAACCCTCCAGGGGCTTGCCCGGCGCGTCAACGATGAAGCTGTTATTTCTGAAGTTCATAGTGTGGTCTCCTGCTCGCGCCATAAACCGGGCGCTTGTTTGCTGTGCTTGACTCTACTCATTATAACGAAAAGCAGCCGCTTTGGATGTGCCGTTTCGGCGATTTTACATCGTTCTTACTATGGGCCAGCGTAGCTCTTGCTTTTTCGGTGGGCGCGCATCGGCTCCTCCATGTATCACAAGTCAATTATAATATAGAGTACGTCGGGATTTCCACCGTAGCGCCGCAGTCGCGACCCATTAATACGCTGGCGCCTGGAAAGCGAGGCAGCGCCCATGCGCCTGATACTGGCTTCGTCTTCGCCACGCCGCCGCGAGCTCTTGGCCGGGCTTGGTTTGCGCTTCGAGATCATCAAGCCGGATATTGACGAGTCTCGCCGCGCTGCTGAGGACTTGGTCGAGTATGCCGAGCGCCTGAGCCGCGAAAAGGCCGAGGCAGTGGCGCGGACGCTGGACGAAACCCCGGCGCTGGTCATCTCGGCCGATACGATCGCGATGGACGGCGGCGAATTGCTGGGCAAACCCGCTGATGGCGCCGACGCCCGGCGGATGCTGTGGATGCTGCGAGGGCGCGAGCACGCGGTCGTCACCGCCTTCACGCTGTATCGCGCCGGTGATGTGCCGCGGGTCATAACCCGCCACGCGCGGACCGCCGTAGAAATGCGCGCTTTCAGCGAGGCAGAGATCGACGCCTATGTCGCCACGGGCGATCCGCTGGACAAGGCGGGCGCTTACGGCATTCAGAACGAAGAGTTCCGGCCGGTGGCGCGCATTGAGGGCAGTTACAGCAATGTGGTGGGCTTGCCGCTGGAAGCGCTCAAGGCGGCGCTCGGCGATTTCGGCTTCGTCTTCTCACCTCAATCAAATGAAACATAATTTCTCTAAATTAAGTTAGGTGTATACTGGCTTGTACAATATATAAGTTCTCGTTTACGGAAAACTGGAGGAGATTCATGGTCCGGTCGAGACTTTCCCGCATTATGAAGTTTGCACTCGTCATTCTGTTGCTGGCGCTGCTTTTGCCGCCCGCGTCCATGGCGGCCGACGATGACGGGCCCACGTTGGCTTTTCTGCGTTTTGGGCAGTCGCCTTCATTCGCCTTGACCGACCGGGCTGTGCTGGACATGCTGGAGGTCTACGGCTTTATCAACGCGGAGGAACGCGCCACGATGGAGGCGGGCAATGATCTACATGGCGAGAACATAAACATCCTGTATCGCGACGCCGGCTTCGACCTGCCGACAGCCAACTTGATGGTGGAAGACGCGCTGGATGAAGGCGCGGACGTCATCCTCACCGTCTCGACCCAGGTGGGCATGATCGCGCTGGGCGCCATGAGCGACATGGAAGACCCGCCGGCGCTTATCTTCGCTATCGTGACCGATCCACACGCTTCGGGCCTGGCGACAGCAACTTGCATCAAGCCGCCTAATGTGACTGGCACCTTGATGCATTTTGACTACGAGGAATATACCAACATCGCTTACTTGCAGGATCCTGATTTCCAAAGCATCGGTGTGCTGGCGAACGCCGATGATCCGGCAACAGCCGGTTACATCGACACTATTGAGCAATTTGGCGAGGAATACGGTTTCACCGTTGAAGTTGAGACGGTGGTAACGGCGGCCGATTACGCGCTGGGCACGGATTCCTTGGTGGACAAAGGCGTAGACGTGATCGTATTGCCGCCGCGCACTGGCTCCTCAACCGGCATCTCGGCTATCGTGGAGTCGGCCTACGGGGTTCCGGTTTTCTCTACGCTGGTTTCGGATATCATCCACGGTGTAACCATTGCAGCCGGCTTTGAAGGCTGGTATCGGGAAGGCATTCATGCCGCCCGCATGGTGATCGCCTACCTCGAAGGCAATCTCGATATCGCGACTACGGCCATCGCCTCGAGGCCCGGTTTCGCCGTCGCCGTTAATAACGATTCGGCCGAGGCGCAGGGTGTTGTCATCACGGAAGCGCTGCTGGCGGAGGCGGATTACATCGTTCAAGATGGCGCAATCATGAGTGAAGGCGCGCTCTTCGAAATCCCGGGCGAAATCGGCTTGTCGGAGATGACATTGGAGGAACGCCGAGTTGAGGACGCCGCCTTCCTGGAGAACTTGCATTGCTCGCCCGATATGATCGCTGAGCAGTTGAGCACACTGACAAACGCCGAAAACTAAGCCGACTACTTCGTGACAGCGGCCCTGGAAAGCGGGCGGTCGATGCGGGCCGCCCGTTTTTGCTGCTGCGGAAACACCTTGCGAATGAATCTGGCGACTGCCAGAATACCGTCCATAGCAACGTAAATGGAAAGTGGAGACCGTGACCGCAATGAGCTTGAACGAGATCGCAAATCAATTGGTAGCGCCCGGCAAAGGAATCATGGCGGCTGACCGGCCATCGCCGGCCTTCCGGGAGCTGCTGCAGTCCGAGGGCATATCGCAGGACGAAAACAGTTATCGCAATTGGTCGGAGCTGCTGTTCAAGACGCCGAACCTGAACGAAGCCGTCAGCGGCATCATCATGACGGACGAGCAGGTCCGCATGGCTGACAGTCGCGGCGAGCAGCTGCTGCCGCAGGTGGTTGAGCAAGGCATGATACCCGGCATTTCGCCCTTTACCGGTATGGTCGCGCTGGCGGGCAGCGCTGGGGAGACGGTCGGCGGCGGCCTGGACGGCTTGCGCGAGCGACTGGCGGAGTATGCCGAGATGGGCGTGGGCTTCAGCAAGTGGCGCGCCGCCCTGCAGATCGGGCCGGGCACGCCCAGCTATTACGCCATTGAAGCCAACGCTTTTGTGATGGCGCAGGTGGCCGCGCTCTCGCAGGAAGCCGGCATCGTGCCAATTGTGGAACCCGAGGTCATGCTCTGGGGCGACCATAGGATTGAGCGCTGTTTTGATGTGACCGAGTTCGTGCTGTCGCGCACATTCGAGGCGCTTTACACGCATCGCGTCGAATTGGAAGGCGCGCTGGTCAAAGCCAGCATGGTGCTATCCGGCAACGAATGCGCCGAGCAAGCCGATGTGGATGCTGTCGCCGAGCTGACGGTCAAGGCCTTCAAGCGGCGGATCCCCGCGGCCATTCCGGGCATCGTCTTCCTCTCCGGCGGGCAGAGCGACTGGCGCGCCACGGCGCATCTCAACGCGATGAACGCCAATTACGATTTGCCCTGGAAACTGAGCTTTTCTTACGCCCGCGCTTTGCAGCGAGAGCCGATGGCCGTCTGGGGCAATTTGGCGGAGAATGTTCCGGCTGCGCAAGCGGCGCTCTACCACCGCGCCAAGATGAACGGGCTGGCTTCGCTCGGGCTGTGGACGGAGGAAGTGGAGCGCGAGGCGGTCGTTTAACAGGCGGCGGCTAGGACCTCGCCAGCATCTTCTCAAATCGACCGCGCCATTCTGGCGACAGCGCAGTTAGCCGCAGAGCGCGTTTGACGGCGGCCGGATTTTTGTCGAGCAAGAGCGCGGCGTTGACTTCGGCCACGGTCATGCCGACCGGGTCGCGGCTGACGCGCTCGATTGCATCGCCCGCCGCTACTTCACCTTCTTCGAGAACCTGGGCGTAGAAACCAGAGCGGTTGGCTTTTAAGAAGGTCTTGTCAAAGCCGGGGATGCCCAGTTTGTTGGCCAGCTTGTAGCAAGGCACGCGCGGCTGCGTCACCTGAATCAGCGCGCCGCCGATGCGCAGGCTGTCGCCGACGCAGACTTCGTGCTCCAGCAGTCCCTGCGTGGTGAAGTTCTCGCCGAATTGGCCGAATGTGAAGTCGTCGCCGCCTAGCTGCTCGCTCCAGTAGGCGTAATGCTCATGCGGGTAGCAGTAGACGGCTTGGTATTGTCCGCCGTGGTTCTTGATATCGCCTTGCCCGTCGCCGGCCAGGTTGAGCCGCCCCAGCCAGACCGGTCCCTCGAGCGCTATTTTGTAGATGCCGGTCGAGTAGGTCCGGCCTTCAATGGATACCGTTTGAGGCCGGGCGGCGTTGACCGAGAGCAATGTCACGCGTCGTCATCTCCCTGCAGTCGTTTCCTGCGCGAGCGTATTTGCTCGAGGATTTCTTCGGCCGGCGTGGCGCTATCCAGATATTCGCTGCGGGCGCGCTCTGCCGCGCTTAGCCGCTCCAGCGCCTGCGATTCGTCTTCGTCATCATCGATATCGGCCAGCGCGCTGTCCATGTCGAGGTCGCCGGCGGCCAGCCCACTGGATTCGGCCAGTTCGTCATCCATCACTTCCAAGGCGTCGGGCGCGTCACGGCCTTCGAGCACGATCTTGTAAAAGGCGAAGGCGCCGCCGATGACCAGCGCCAGCGGCACGATCATCTGAAACACGGTGGACACCAGGCTGAGCAAGCCCAGCGCCAGAACGACGACTAGAACCGCGATCACCAGTTGGCGGATGCGTTTGTCTTGCCACATTTGTCCCATAATCATACCCTCTTCCGCTAGCGCTATTATAGCAGATTGGCGGTAGAGGGCAGTACAGGGGCGGTCGCCCAGGCAGGGCAATCGCATCAATTTATTTCAACACTGAGGAACCAAGAACTCCGAGAATTATCCGAAAATATGCCAATAAAGGACTCAATGTAGGGGCGATTCTGTGCCGCGCGTAGACACTGCGGGTCAATCGCCCACGATGTTGCGCCAAATTTCATGGGCGAGCCAAGGCTCGCCCCTACAATTTGTTAGTTTGATGATAAATTCGTCATTTATGGATATTGATGCGATTGCCCTGGTCGCCCAGGATTGCGGAACCGGGTAGGGCGAATGCCTTGCCAGCCGGACAGCAAACGCGCATAATCATGCAGGTTCATCCATTGTCCCCATCTGCTTCGTGACAGGTCCGGGCCAGAAAGGAACTACAGATGAAATTCCACCCCGGCATTCGAGACTTTGACGCCAGCGCGACCGCATTGGCCTTTCCGTTGGGCGGCATCGGCACGGGAAATGTGTCGCTGGGCGCGCGCGGCGAATTGCGCGATTGGGAGATCTTCAACTTGCCGGCCAAGGGCGCTCAACTGCCGCTTACCTTCTTCGCCATTCGCTGCCAGCAAGCGTGCGCCGAACCTGTGGCCCGCGTACTCGAGGGTCCGCTGCAGCCGCCCTTCATCGAATCGCACGGTTATCATCCCATGAGCGCCGCCGGCCTGCCGCGCTTCAAGAACAGCCGTTTCCGCGGCCAGTATCCCTTCGCGTCCATCGATTTTGAGGACAGCAGTCTGCCGCTGGATCTGCGCTTGGAGGCTTATACGCCCTTGCTGCCGCTGAATCCGGAAGATTCGGGTATACCCTGCGCCATCATGACCTACACCGTGGCAAACCGGTCGAACGAGGCAGTGGACGTTTGCCTGGTCGGCTCGGTGACCAACCCGGTTGGCAGCAATACCTTTGACCAATTCGGCAATTGGATGCGGACGGACTTGGGGCAAGCGGCGAACAGCTATCGCGATGTTGGCGATTTGCGCGGGATTTATATGACCGACGACAAGCTGGCGCCGAGCGACCACAAGTTTGGCAGCGTGTCGCTGGCGACCGACCACGACAATGTGACGGTCAAGCGCAGTTGGATGCGCGGCGAATGGTGGGATTATCTGCACGACTTCTGGGATGAATTGCGCGACCACGGGCGCTTGACCGACCCGGACGACGCTGCCGAGGGCGAACGACTGGCGACTGGATCGCTGGGATTGCTGGCCAGCCTGGCGCCGGGCGAAAGCCGCGAATTCCGCTTCGTGCTCAATTGGCATTTTCCCAACCGGCCCGCCACCTGGGACCTGCGCCTTTTGTCGCAGTTGAGTGTGGACGAGCAGGCTGTCGGCAGCGCGCGCAATCACTATGCGGCGCGCTTTGAGGACGCTTGGGCAGTGGCTGAGTACGTCCTGCGCAATCTGGCGCGCCTGGAAGGGGAAACGCGCCGCTTCCACGACGCCTTGTTCAGCAGCACCTTGCCCGCGGCCGTGCTTGATGCCGTATCGGCCAATATCGTGCCCTTGCGCAGCACCACCTGTTTCTGGCTGGAAGATGGCGGCTTCTACGGCTGGGAGGGCTGCTTTGATGACGCCGGCTGTTGCCCGGGCAGCTGTACGCACGTCTGGAGTTATGCCTATACCATCGCCTATCTCTTCCCGTCGCTGGAGCGCGAGATGCGGCGCATCGAGTTTAATGTCGAAACTGGCGACGACGGCTTCATGAAGTTCCGCTCCTTCGGTACTTTCCACGATGATTTCGTTTGGGGCGGTCGAGTAGACGCGGCGGTGGACGGGCAGATGGGCTCGATATTGCGCGCTTATCGCGAGTGGCTGCTCAGCCGAGACACAGAGTTCCTGCGCGAGATCTGGCCCGGCATCAAACGGGCGATCGCTTTCGCCGGCGTCTACTGGGACCACGACAAAGATCAGGTGCTCGATGGCGTGCAACACAATACTTACGATATTGAGTTTCACGGGCCGAATCCGCTCTGCGGCATCTATTACCTGGCGGCGTTGCGCGCGGTCGAGGAGATGGCGCTGCTGATGGGCGAGGCGGACTTAAGCCGGCGCTGTGCCGAGGCCCTGGCGCTGGGCAGCGCCAATCTGGACGCTATGCTGTGGAACGGCGGCTATTATCGTCAGCAGCTTGACGATGTGAACGCGCACAAGTATCAGCACGGGATCGGCTGCCTGTCGGACCAACTGCTGGGCCAGTTGCATGCGACGATTTTGGGGCTGGGCAGCGTCGTGTCGGCGGATAACGTGCGCGCCGCGGTCAAGTCGATATTCGATCATAATTTCAAGACCGACTTCAGCGAGCACACCAATCCGCAGCGTGTCTACGCGTTGAATGACGAGGCGGGTTTGCTGCTCTGCACCTGGCCCGAAGGCGGCCGGCCTGACTTGCCTTTCCCCTACGCCGACGAAGTCTGGACCGGCATCGAGTACCAGGTCGCGGCGCATCTCATCTACGAAGGCTGGGTCGAGGAGGGGCTGCGGCTGACGGAAGCCGTGCGCGAGCGCCATGACGGCCATCGGCGCAACCCCTGGAACGAAGTCGAATGCGGCAATCATTACGCCCGCAGCATGTCCAGCTGGGCGCTGCTGCTGGCTTTGAGCGGCGCGCAAGTCGATCCGGCCGACGGCGGCGTCAGCTTCTCGCCCGTCCCGGAGCTCTTGTCAAAAGACCAGCCCTTCGCGACTCTGTGGTCCAACGGCCGCTCCTGGGGCATGTACCGCAGCGAATGGGATGCCGAGGCCGAGGTCTGGAGCGGCGCCATCGAGGTGCTGGGCGGCGAGCGTGCGTAGACACAATCCGTTGGGCGCTGGATGCCCGAAAGTTTGCAGGTGATGCCGATGCCGCTGCAATATTATACGCATGGCCGGCGCGACCAAATGAAGGTGGCGCTGACATTTGACGATGGGCCCAATCCGCCGCGAACGGACCAGGTCATTGAGATACTCAACAGCCGCGGCGCGCGCGGCACCTTCTTCGTGCTGGGCAAATGGGTCGAGCGCTGGCCGGAAGCATTCATGCGCATCAGCGACAGCGGACATGCGGTGGGCAATCACAGCTATTTGCATCAGGCGCATCTGGGCGATTTCGACCGCGCCGAGGCGGTCATCGGCAATCTGCTCGGGCGGCCGACGCAATTCCTGCGCGCTCATTATTTCAACTTTTTCACTTGCCTGTATTCGCCGGTGGCGCTGTCGCCTGAGATGAAGATCGTCGATGCCGATGTCAATCCGGCCGATTATGCCAAGATCGACCCGCGCGCTATCGCCGAGGCGACGCTGAATGACCCGGCGCTGGCGGGGGGGTCGATTATCGACTTGCACGACAGCACAGAGTCGGACGATGACGCCCTGCGCCTGGCGCGTCCGCTGCCCATGATCGAGGCGCTGCCGGCGATAATCGATGGCTTGCAGGCCCGCGGTTTTGAGCTGGTAGGCCTGGACGAGATGGAGCTGGTTGATCCGGTCACGTGGCGGCCCGACGGGCGCGGAAACTTCGCTTCGGACGAGGCGCGGACCATGATCGACAAGTTGGGCGATTGAGATTGCTGGCGCTGCGGAGGTTCAGACCTTTTTGACTGCTTCGCGGCCTGTCTGTTGAGCCGCGGCCAGTTGACCGCGCCAGACGATGAGGCTCTCGCGCAGGCTCCAGCCGGCGACAGAGGCGAAAGACAGCGCGTATATCAGCAGGTAGGCGAAGAGCTCGCGCTGCAGACCCCAAGCCAGCCAGGCCGCCCACAGCGCATAAAGCATCAGCGCCAGTTCCAGCCAGACGGTGACATCGGTGGACAGCGCGTATTGGCTGCGCCGCCAGTCGCCCTGGAATTTTGGCGTGCGCCGGAAGCTGGTTTTGACGCCCAGCAGCGCCGCGGCCACCGCCAGGCTGTTGCTCAGCGACATGCCCGTGCCGATGAAGAGCAAAGCCGGGAAGGCGGTCAAGCCACTGAAGGCGCCACGCTTGTCATAAAGACGCAGTTGGCTGGCGATATACATCAGGGGCGGCGCCAAGCCGAGCAGACCAAGCGGCGCCAGCGGCAGGCCCTCCAGCGCGCCGGTCAGCAGCAGCGGCGGCGTCAGCAGCAGCATCAGCAGCATCAGTGGCTGCGGCAGGTACTGGCAAAGATGCTGAATGGCCATGACCTTCTGCATGGCGCTTAGATTGGCCGCGGCAATTTGCCGCGCCAGTTTCAACAGGCACTGTGTATTGCCAGTGGCCCAGCGCGCTTGCTGCTGTTTGTAGGCGGCCAGTTGCGGCGGAATCTCGCCGGGGACTTCGACTTCGGGCAGGAAGAGCGATCGCCAGCCGGCCATCTGCGCGCGGTAGCTCAGGTCGAGGTCTTCGGTGAGCGTGTCGGCGGACCAGCCACCGGCCTCTTCAATGCAGCTGCGGCGCCAAACGCCACCGGTTCCGTTGAAGGGGATGAGCCAGCCACTGCGGTTGCGCGCCGCCTGCTCGACTACAAAATGCGTATCGATGGACAGCTTTTGCGCGCGAGTCAGGCTGTTTTCGTCGGCGTTGAGATGCCCCCAGCGGCTCTGCGCGATTCCCACAGTCGGGTCCGCCAGCAGATGCGGCAGCAAGCGCTGCAGGAAATCGGGCGGGGGGATGAAGTCGGCGTCAAAGATGGCGATGAAGTCGCTATCGCAGAGTTTGACGCCCGCGGCCAGAGCGCCGGCCTTGAAGCCATCGCGCTGGCTGCGCCGCAGATGCTGCACTCGATAGCCGCGTGATTCCAGCTCGGCCAGCTTGCGCGCGACCAGAGGCACGGTGCGGTCCCTGGAATCGTCAAGTACCTGGATAGTCAGCTTGCTGCGCGGATAGTCCAGCGCCGCCACCGCGTCAATCAGGCGGCCGGCGACATAGGCTTCGTTATACAGCGGCAGTTGCACGGTCAGGCTCGGCCACTGGCTGAGCGCTGGCGTTTGGCGTTCTTCTTGACGCGTACGCCAGTAACGCCATAGCAGGATGGCCTGCCCCGCCGTGTATAAGCCGAGCGAAATCGCGCAGAGCGCGTACAGAGTTAGCAGAAACGTCGTCATCGCTGCGATTCTAGTTTGCCATCATGCCGCTGACAAGATGCACCTCGTTTGCGTCGCCCGCGGGCCGCGTAGCGCAGCCGTAGGTTGGGCGGCGGCTGGACGTCAAGGCAGATTCCTTTCGGCTCTGTAATATAGAAATGTGACGACTGGAGAAAGGATGCGATGGCTCATGCAACTATATTATGTGCGCTTCATGTTCTTATTGTTCGTCTGCGCTTTTGTCTGGCATATATTTTCCACCTGATGAAGGAAATAGCAAAATAATCAGAAAATTCAGTGTGATTTGCACAAGTGCGCAGAATCCTGAGACATTGCCGGAGCAAAAGCCTCCGGCATTGTCATTGCATAGCTGTATGCGATGCTGGCGATGCCGATATAATGAATGGCGATTTGGGCAGCGCAGGCGAGGAAGGCTGAGGCAATGTCGGATGAGCGCGTAGCGGTATTTGAAATCAAGAACTATATGGTCATCTGGCGTCAACTTGAGGAGCGAGAATTCGCCGGCGTCACCGCTCGCATTCGCGGGTTGGTGCGCTGCACCGGCGTGGGCATGGACGACGAAGAGAGTTACCGCCTTGATGTCTATTTCCTCGCGCCGGACAGCAAGACGCCCGAGCCGCAGGTTGATGTCGCCAATCGGCGCGGCTCGATCTTTATGCAGATCGGCGATATTCACGCCTTTGTGGACATCTTGCGCAACGAGCGGCCGATATTCGGGCATTTGCGCGGCGATTATCCGCAGTGGACGAGCGTGACGACAACCAATGAACCGGTCGGCAGCGGCGACGAGGACCACCGCGACGGCCCGTGACCGCGCGTTAGACGAAGCGATGAGTGAGCCAATCCGCGTTCTGCACTTCGCCGATGTCCATTTGGGCGCGGAGAATTACGGCCCGTCCGACCCCGATAGCGGCGTCAGCGGCCGCGTCAAGGACACCTTGCAGCGCCTGGACGAGATGATCGCTTTCGCCCGTGACACCGATGTCGACCTGGCGCTATTCGCCGGCGACGCTTTCCACAGCCGCAGCCCCAACCCGACCTATCAGCGTGAATTTGCGCAGCGCATGCTGGCATTGTCGCGCCTGGCGCCCACCGTGATGCTGCTCGGTCATCTGGATCGGCCGCCTAATGCCAGCCGAGCCTCGACGCTCGAGATCTATGAAACGCTGCGTGTGCCCAATATCTGGATGGCGCAGGAGATTCAGGCGCGGCTGATTACGACTAAACGCGGCGATGTGGTCCTGGGCGCGGCGCCATTTCTGTCGCGCAATCGGCTGCTGGCGGATGTCGCCAGGCCCGGCATGTCACGGGAGCAGCAAGAAGCCGAAGCGGCGCGCATCTTGGCCGAGCAGTTGAGTGCGCTAGCCGCGCGAGCCGACGAACTGGCATCGGGCGACAGTCCGCGTTTGCTCTGTGGGCACTTCAGCGTACAGGGCGCCGCGCGGGAGAGTGAGCGGGACGCCTTGCTGGGGCAGGACGTGCCGCTGCCGCTCGACTCGCTGGCGGACGCGCGCTGGGATTATGTCGCGCTGGGGCATGCGCGCCGGCATCAAGCGCTGAGCGCGGAAGCGCCGCCGGTGGTCTACAGCGGTGGCCTGGAGCGCATCGGCTTCGCGGAAGCGGACGATGCCAAGGGCTTCTGCTGGGTGGAGTTGGCGCGGGGCGAGGCAGATTGGCGCTTCGTCGAGCTGGCGGCGCGCAACTTGCTGCCGCTGCGCGTCGATTGTCGCGAGACGGCCAACCCAACTGCGGCAGTCCTGGCCGAGTTGAAGCGCCACGATCTGCATGGCGCGATACTGCGGCTGGAGATGCGCCTGACGCCAGAAACTGAGGCCATGCTCAAGGACAAGGTCATCCATGCAGAGCTGCGGCGCGCCGGCGTTTTTCACATTGCCGCCATTATCAAAGATGTCGAGCGGCCGCTGCGCGCGCGCCTGGGCATGAATCCGGAGGGCTTGACGCCGCTGGAGCTGCTGGAGCGTTACTTCGAGGCGCGCGAGGTGGAGGCGGGCCGGCGGGAGGACCTGCTGCGTCTGGCGCGGGAGATAGTGACGGGGGAGTAGGGCAGAGCAATCGCACCAAAATTTCTTAACCACAGAGAACACAGAGGACACAGAGATTTAGGGGTTTAGCCGACTATTCAAAGTATTCGATGGACTGGTATATGGTAAGAAGCACCGAAAAGACTTCAAATATCTCTCAAAATCACTCCTGACTAATGACGTAAGCTTTCATTATTGCTTTTCTCTGCGCTCTCTGTGATCTCTGTGTTTGATTTTCCGTTCGAATTTGCGCCATTTCAGTCACTACCATTTTGATGCGATTGCCCTGGAAGTAGTGCCTGTACCGGCGCATCTTTTATGGCGTCTGTGGTAGTATCTGCCGCAATGGTTCAAGAGCATATAGGAGAACCACCCATGGCATCCCCCTTCGAGAACGACATCCACCGTCCGCGTTACCACTTCCTGCCCGCCGCCAACTGGATGAACGACCCCAACGGCGTGATTCAGTGGCGGGGACGTTATCATTTGTTCTTCCAATACAATCCCGATGGCCCTTACCACGCCAATATGCACTGGGGGCACGCCGTCAGCGATGATCTGCTGCATTGGGAAGAGTTGCCGATCGCCATCGCGCCCACGCCGAATTCTCCTGACCAGGGCGGCATCTGGTCCGGCTGCATCGTGGACGACGGCGGGACACCGGTAGCATTCTACACCGGCGCCAACGACGACTATTCGGTGCAGCTGCAGTGTATGGCGACCGGCAATAGCGACCTGACGCGCTGGGAGAAATACGCTGGCAATCCGGTGATCGGCGCTGTGCCGGCGCATCTGGGGCAGACGCAAGATTTCCGCGACCCCTTCGTCTGGAAGCACGAGGGCAGTTGGTATATGACGCTCTCGGCGCATATCGTCGGCGTTGGCGGCGCGGTCTTGCTTTATCGCTCGGCCAACTTGACCGACTGGGAATACTTGCATCCGCTCTTTGTGGGCGATCGAGCGCGCAACGGCCGCAATTTTGAATGCGCCAACTTTTTCCCGCTGGGCGACAAGTGGGTGATGATCATCTCGGTGATGCTGGCTGATGCGCCGGCGTATACGCTCTACTTCGTGGGCCGCTGGGAGAATCAGCGTTTCATCACCGAAGCCGAGGGCGTTTACGATGCCGGCATCAGTTACGCCTCGCTGATGCACCTTGACGAGAGCGGGCGTCCGCTGATCTATTCTTGGCTGCGTGAGTCGCGCAGCGTCGACTTGCAGAAAAAGGCCGGCTGGACCGGTGTGCAAGCCATCCCGCGCATCCTGAGCCTCGACAGCCGGAATCGCCTCATAAGCAGGCCTGTACCTGAAGTGGAGCGGCTGCGCAGCCGCGGGCAGCATTTTGCAGCCGGCGAAGTGAGCGACGTGGCTGTTTCAGTCGGCGGGCTGGCGCTGGACATCGCCGCTGAGTTCGACGCGCAGGCGGCGCCCAGCTGCGGCATTGAATTGACAGCCGGCGACGACAAGCTGGCGGTCCTTTACGAACGCAGCACACAGACGCTGCAAGTTCAGCGCCGCTATCACCAGGCAAATGCGGACATTGACAGCGGGCCGGAGGGCATCGCGCATGCGCTGGATGCCGGCGAGACCTTGCAACTGCGCGTATTGCTGGACGGGTCGGTGCTCGAGGTGATCGCCAACGGGCGCGCGCGCATCACCAGCCGCTTTTATCCGGCAAGCGCCGAGACGCCGAGCTTGCGGGCGATTGCGCCGGCGGCAGTCATTGGGCTGGATGTTTGGGAGATGGCGCTACGGGCTTAGCGGTCGGCCCAGTTTGGGGGCCAGGTCTTCCAGGTGACCGAGCTCGTGCACGCATAAGCCGCGGGCGGAGTAATATACCGACTCGACGCGGTTGACGCCCTCGCGCCGGACTGTCCGTTCCCATTGTTGCGGGCTCAGGCCCTGCAAGATGTGCAGCAGCGCCGTCCTTCGAAAAACGAAATACGCCATGAGCTCGGCGATGTCAAATGCTTCGTACTGCATGAGCGCGCCCCAGTCCCGCTCGGCGTGGATGCGCGGCATGAAGGCGTCCTTCAGCAGCAGGGCGTGGTGGATGGGGTCGGCGCCGCGCTCAGCGCAATAGATAAGATGCGTCAGATCCCGCTTGAAGCTGCGCTCGCCTGCGCCCAGCGGCTTGGTCAAGTCCGCTTCAGTCAAGCCGCTGCTGAGCTCCCGCAATCGCTCGGGCGTAGCTTCCAGAATTTTCAGGATCAAGGCTATGCGTTCGTCCGACGGCTGGGTGGACAGGCGCTTGTGCAGGGCCGCTTTGGAGACGGTTGCGCCGGGCATCAGGCCATCCTCGGCAGATCGATGAGGCGCGCCATTTTGGTCCGGCCGTCGTCGCCTTCGACCGGCGTGTAGAGTTCGTCCGGATCCCGCAGGCGATCGAGAAACAGGATGCCGTCCAGGTGGTCGATTTCGTGGTGAAGCACGCGGGCGTCCATGCCCTTGACGCGGCGCAGGATCTCCGAGCCGTCTTCCCCGCGGGCGCGGAAGCGAATCCAGCTGGGCCGCGGCGTATCCCAGGTATAGATATCGGGGATGCTCAGGCAGCCGTCGAAGCCGGTCTCGGGCGCGCCGCTCTCGACGATCTCGGGATTGATCAGCGTGAGCATGGATTCTTCTTCGTCTTCGTCATTCTGGCCGAACTTGACGACGGTCACGCGTTTGTGCACACCGATTTGCGGCGCGGCGATGGCGGCGCCCGGCTGCGATTCCAGCGTGTCCTTGAGGTCTTGAATCAGCCGTTTGAGCCGCTTGTTCTTGAGGTTGGCGGCGGGCAGGCTCTTCCGCCGCAGCAGCGCCTCGTCACCCGGATAATAGATCAGTCGCTTGATTGCCATCTTGGGAAATGAGACTTCGTCCTACGCCGTCTGCCGCGGCAACTCTAGCACAGCAGGCGCGAGTCTGGCAATTATGCTGTCTTCGACTAGCGGGTCGTCGAGCCGTCGGCGAAGACGCCGCTAGGGTGGCAGCCGAGCCCGGCCGCCGCCGCTGCCTTTTCGAGCTGCACGAATTCGTCGTAGTGCAAGTCGTTGGGCGGATAAAGCACGACCTCAGCCCAACCCTGCTCGACCAGGACACGGTTGACCAGGACATCATCGACGTAGACGAAGCGCAGCAAGCGGTCGTAGCGGTCGACCAGCTCCTTGTCCGGCGCCAGGCGGACAGTCTTGCCGGCCACGAGATCGGCATTGGCTTTGCTGGATGCGTCGAAACAAGGGTGGTCGCGCTCGGGCGTGTTCATCTGCAAATAGCGGATGCGCGTGTTCACGCCGTTAAGCAGCACGTCGATTGTGTCGCCGTCGACGACGCGGGTTACGAGTCCCACCTCTGGGGCGCCGGGCGGCAGTGTTGGGGCGGTTGTTGGAGAGATGCCGGCGAAACTTGTGGCGATGGCTGGGACATTCGCGCCTCTGCAAAGCGACTCACAGGGAAGGCCATCATTGTTGGCATCACGCGCGCTATGGTCGCAGACGTAGAGTTTGTAAACCGCTTCTTCGCAGGATGCCATGCTGCCACAGGTCTTCGTCAGGCAATCATAAGGCGGCTCCGTCGCTGCAAGCGCTGGCTGTTCGTCGGCAGCGGGCGCGTCTTTGCTGGCTAACCAGCCAGCCATGAAGCCGGCGCGTCCGTCATCAAGCCGCAGCTCGAGCCACTCGCCTTGATCATCGGAAACCTGGAGGCGCTCACCATACCCAACTGTGCCTAGCACGTCGCAGGAGGTAGCGGGGCAGGCGCGAATGTTGACGCTACCGTCGGAAATCACGTAATAGCTTGTGAGTTCGACAGTGGAGGCCGCGCTATCCGGTTTGGGGATATCCGCCAGTTGCAGGGCCACTTCAGTGCCCACTTGTACAGCCACGTCCGTGCGGATTCCCGGCGCGACATCTGTGCCAACCTGGCTGGATAACGGCGCGCAACCCCCGATGCTCAATATGAACAATAGCAATAATTCAATTTGAATTTTCATCTACCATCCCCTTTATTGTTGCATGATAACAGCAAAACTGCCAGCATACTCAAGAATAGTACAAATGTTCTATTATGTCAATAATAGATTTTCTGTCCCAACTGCTATAATCGGCATGGTCAACAAATGGAGTCATATCGTGCCGTCTCGCGCATTGAAATTTTTATACTTCTACCGTCCCTATCTTGGTCTGCTGGCGGTCGACTTGGTCTGCGCCTGCATCGCCTCGGCGATCACGCTGATCCTGCCGCTCTGCGTGCGCCATATCACGCAGAACCTGTTAGGCGAGGGCGTGGCTGACCCGGTCGGCGATATCGCCCTTATGGCCGGCATTATGCTGGCGCTGGTCGCCGCGCATACGCTCTGCACGCTATTCGTCGATTATCAGGGCCATATGATGGGCGCGATGATGGAAAGCGATATGCGGCGGGAGCTCTTCGGGCACTTGCAGAAACTGTCGTTTAGTTTCTTCGACGAGCAGAAGACCGGCCAGTTGATGTCGCGCATCACCAACGACCTCTTCGCGATATCGGAGCTGTCGCATCACGGTCCGGAAGATCTGTTCATCGGGATTATCACCTTCAGCGGCGTCTTTTTGATTACGCTGGCGATTAACCCGGCGCTGAGCCTGATCATCATCGTCTTCCTGCCGCTGATGCTGGTCTTTTCGCTGCATTTCAATCGCAAGTTGCATCGCGCGCTGCGGCTGAGCAAGCAACGGGTGGCCGAGGTCAACGCGCAGATTGAAGACTCGTTGGCCGGCATCCGCGTGGTGCAGTCCTTCGCCAACGAGCCGCTGGAGCAAGCCAAGTTCGACGCGGCCAACGCCCGTTTCGTCGCGAGCCGGCGGCTGGAGTACAAGAGCGAGGGTTTCTTTTACGGCGGCATGTCCGCCTTCACGCAGCTGATGACAGTTGTGGTGGTGGTATTCGGCGCGCTGGCTATCACACGGGCCTCGCTGACCCTGTCCGATCTAATCACTTTCTTGCTCTACGTGGGCATCCTCATCGAGCCGATTCGGCGCTTGGTCAATTTTGCCCGCTGGTATCAAGAAGGCATCACTGGCTTCAATCGCTTTATGGACATGATGGAGCTGCCGCCCGCGATACAAGAGCCGCGCCAGGCGCTGATGCCGGAACGCGTTCGCGGCGAGCTGGAGTTGCAGAATGTCACTTTCAGTTACCAGGACCGCTTCGGCAAGGTCTTCCACAACTTGTCGCTGAAGATAGCTGTTGGCGAATATGTGGCCCTGGTTGGCGCTTCCGGCGTGGGCAAGACCACGCTGGGCACACTCATCCCGCGCTTTTACGATGTCAGCGGCGGCCGCATCTGCCTCGATGGCGTCGATATCCGCGATTTCAGCTTGGCTGCGCTGCGCCGGAATATCGGCACAGTCGATCAGGATGTGTATCTCTTTGGCACGACGGTGGCCGAGAATATCCGCTATGGAAAACCGGACGCGGCTGCGGAGGAGATCATCGCGGCGGCGAAGAAAGCCAACGCGCACGAATTTATCATGGCGCTGCCGCAGGGCTATGATACCGAGATCGGTCAGCGCGGCATCAAGTTATCGGCCGGGCAAAGGCAGCGGCTCAGCATCGCGCGGCTGTTTCTGAAAGATCCGCCGCTGATCATCCTGGATGAGGCGACCAGCGCGCTGGACAATGAGAGCGAGCGGGTGGTGCAGGGTTCGCTGGAGCGACTGATCGAGAATCGCACGACCCTGGTCATCGCCCACCGGCTGTCGACTATTCGCAATGCCGATCGCATCCTGGTGCTGACCGAGGAGGGCATTGGCGAGCAGGGCACTCACGAGCAACTGATTGCCGATGAAGGCGCCTATGCGGGTCTGTATAATCTGCAGTTGGCGCGCTAGCTAGCAATCCGAAGCGTCTGGTCAATCGGCGGATCGTATAAGCCAAACCGCGGCATTCGCGTGAACAACGCTCTGTGGACGCAAACCAAGAATAGTCGAGGACGGAAATCGGCTTCGGAACTGCGGTCTCTAGCTCTGCTCAGATTCGGCCTGTTCGCCCTTGTCAATCAGATCCTTTAGCGTCAGCTTGACTTCGCCGCTTTTTATCTTTCGGTTGAGCTCAGGGTTGTCTTGCAGGGATACGTAGAGCTTGTAGCTAGATGGATCCCGATACTGGCGCTTCGTGTCATCATAGATCTTTTTTCTATCCAAGTCTTTATCCGCTTTAACTGCCATGATTACTTTTCCTTCCGGATAGACTTGAAGTCTCTTATTATTCTCTTGAAGACATCCCTGTCGGAATGATACCACTCGCCAGCGCAATTTCCCACATAAATGTCGATTAGGAGGACCAAATCATAGGTACTCGAATAATACGAAATGACGCAGAATCCCATAGCCTCATGTTGACGGGCTCCACCGGCGCCCCAAATATTCTTCCCAACTCGCGGCTTATTACTATAGTATTCCAGAATGGCAAATTGCTCAAATTTCGGGATGCCAATGTGTGACGCTACCGTACCGAAGAGAGGCGCCTCAACTACCAGTGCCAACGTTTGAGCCTGCCTTCACAATTGTACATCGTGCATGACGCTGCAATTATATCGCTTGGGCTAACGGGCGCAACAAGCTTTGGGCTCGATCTCTCGGGAAATGCAGACAGCACAGAGATTGGGAATGCGTAGTTGGTGTGCTCTGGATGCGAACGCCATGCTCCAAGGGACTCAATGACAGTAGCGGGAGAGGGGCTCGAACCCTCACGCCCTTGCGGGCAGGTGCTTTTAAGGCACCCGTGTCTGCCATTCCACCATCCCGCCGCTGGAATCAGTATAATCTCGGTGCGACGAATGTCAATATGGCCGCGCCCCTAGACGCGGTGGCTGTCGTCATTCTTGCGCTTGCCGTTGACCTTGGGGCGGTACTTGCCGCCGAAGAGCATGAAGAGCCCCATGCCGACCAGGATCAGCGGGAAGATCTGCCAGAAGGCGCCGGCGATATCGGCGATCAAGCCGGGGATGCCGAAGACGACGCCGATCAGCCAGAGCGCGCCGGTGGCCGATTGCCAGCGCTCGCCCAGCGACATAGCGCGCGCCAGTATTGAAGCGGCGATGACAAACATGATGCCGGGCCACCACCAGCCCGTGAAGAACAAAAGACCCAATCCCACAAAAAATACGCCTGTGCTCGCTTGCGAAGCCTTTTCTTCTTTATCCATCATGCCTGTCCAAATATCTTGTAGTCGCTTTGACAGTATTACGTGATGGATCGTTCAGCGGTTGCGCCGGCCGCCGCGATTAGGTCTCGACGAAGGTGATGCGATAGGATTTCAGTCCGCGCCGATTATCAGTGTAGCAGTCGCCCGTGCGCAAGCTGCTGGCGGAGGGATCGCGCGCGCCTGCCATTTCGATGGCGTAGTCGATGTCTTCTTCCATCTGGAAGTCAGCGTAAGAGTCGCCGTACTCGACTTTTAGTCCGCTGAAGAAGAGGTCTTCCTGGTTGCCCCAGCGAACGCGGATGGGCTGTCCAGGGATGCCGCGCCCGATGTAGTCGACTACATGCACTTCGATCAGGGCGGGGCGCGCCAGGTCGCAGAAGGAGCGCACTGAGAGCACGGCAAAACTGCGCTCCTCGGTGCCGGGCGCGGCGGGACGGCGTGTGGGCGTCGCGACAACGCTTTGCCGCAGCGGCCGCTTGGTGGGCAGGGGCGTCGGACGCGATTCATCGCTGATGGGCGCGGCTTGGAGAGCGGGCGCCGCTTCGATGGCATCGGACGCTTCTGTCGCTTCCGGCGGCAGCAACTGCTCGGCACAGCCGGCGCGCCCCTGCGATGTATGGAGACGAACGGCGCTGCGCAGGGCCCGGATGCCGCTGGGGCTGCGCAGGTAGCCGCGGCTGCCCAGCTCACAGGCGCCGGCGGCCAGCGCGCTCCAAGGGTCCTGCAGCGGGAGAAGCGCGATCAGTTTCGCCAGCGCCCGCTGTGTATCGCCGCTGTGCTCGTGCTCCAGCGCGATGGCTATCATATAGTGCTGTCGGTCTTCCGCGCGCAGTTGCCAGGGTTCGGCGTTGCCGCGCGGCAGTGGACCCTGAATCCGCGTGATGCTGAGGCCCAGCAAGATGCCGGCGATCAAGCTCAGGGCGAAGGCAGCCTGCGAGAAATAGCCGCTCTCGACCTTGGTTTCGCCTTCGCGCGGCGCGGGACGCAGGTTGCTTGGTATATTGGGCCTCATGGGCCCTCCTCGCTCGGCTCGAGGAAAGGCCGCATGATGGCGGTCAGCTGTCCCAGATCTTGCGCCAGTTCCACCAAGAGCTGAATGTCGTCGAGGTCGCGCGCCGATGTCGTGATGATGCGCTCAATGGATTGCCGCAGTCCGGGTCCGGCGAGCTTGGCCTGGAAACGGCTGAGCCGCTGCGCAGCGCCGACAATATCGGCGTCGACTGCGTAGCCGGCCGCGATCATGACGACGTATTCGTCGCGATAGGGCTGCGCCAGGTCGCTCAGTACGCTGCTGCGTCCATCGGCGGGGAATTGCACCCAGCCGAAGAATAGCCCGACAGCGGCGCCCATCAGCGAACCCAGCATCAGCGAGCGAATCGCGCGCAGCATAATCCCTTCTTCGTCGTACTCCGGCACCGTGTCATCTATCTTATAACGGAATAGCAGTCTTGGCAGACGCGCGCGCCCATCTAGTAGGGCGCCAGGACTTCAGCGCGGTCGCCGATCAGGCTGTCGTCCACGATGACAAAGCGGTTGGAATCGGCCGGCTCCAGGGTCCACTCCACCTCGTGCGTGGTTCCGCCATCGCTGACGTGATGCTCTTCGCCGATGATGAAATAGTCGCGCGCTTGATGGCCCGTTTGCGATTCGCTGACGCGGATGCGGTCGAAGAGCGCCGCGTTCAAGGCGGTTGAGGTGTGCTCGCGAGCATTGAGCCGCAGGGAGTGGATGAGACCGCGCGGGTGCTTGCGCCGGAGGACTTCGTAGGCGGCGAAGGCGCTCGCCGTGACGACATCGGAAAGAGCCGGCAAATCCAGCGAGAGCTGCTTTAGCCCATAGACATACTGGCCTTCGCCATCGGCTGCGACGATCTCCAGGGGGTCATGGCGGTAGAGCGGCTTGCCGTAGAGCTGCAGCAGCGTGAGATAGACGGCCTCGCGGCGGCGGTTGACCAAGCGTAACTCTACAGAGGTCATTCCCAGCCGCGTAATTTCGACGGCGACATCTTCGTTGATGGTGTAGCCCCGATTTTCCGGCGCGCGCTGGAAGCGGCTGACCAGTCGGTCGAATGCCAGCAGGCCAAAGGGCTGGTATTGCTTGTCCACCAGGCGCAAGGTCAGCGGCAATTCCGAGCGCTGCTCGAGGCGCAGTTCGCCTTGCAACTGCCAGAGCAAGGTATCGCGCTCGCCGATTTCGCGCGGACGCATCAGCACGGTCAGCCGGTTCAGGCGTTGATCGCCGTAGCTGTAGCTCATGCCGCTCATATTGTCGTCGAACTGTGCGGCCAAGGTCTCGTTAAGCAGGGTATAGTGCCGGTTGAGGAACACCAGCGCGCCCTCGCGATCCAGGTAGAAGCGGCCGCGCTCGCTGGCGACGATCTCGCTGATCGCCTGGCGAATTGAGGTTGAATCGCGCCACCAGTCGCCGACGTAAGCGAAACGCGTTTTGCCGCGCTCCAGGCTCAGTGTCAGGTGCTGCGGCGGAAAGATGCTCGCGCGGTCGATCATGTTGTAGCCGCCCACGTCAATTATGCAGAAGCCGGCGATGACCGCGCGCCTGATGACCGCCTGATCCAGCAAGTCCCGTATGACCTGGTCGGCGGTCACATCGATTTGGGGCGCGATGCGGGCTGGGCTGTCTTCCAGCCAGGGCTGAAGGTCTTGCAAGTGGATGACGGCTTGCTTGCGGCCGAGGGCGCCGGCGTCGGGCTCGATGGTGCTGATGATGCCGGTGAAATGCGTACGGACAACCCCGTTGGCGTCGCTTTGGATGCGAGCGCGCATACCGCTTTCCAAGCGATTGCGCTCGGGCGAAAAGGCGCCGCGCGGATTGCGAAGGGTGATGCGCGCCCAACTGTAGTCGGCCATGCTCTCGTAAGCCCGCCGCAGCCCCAGCCGCCAGCGCAGTTCCAGCACTTCCTGGTCGATCTCGGTGGCGAAGCGGCCGTCGTTGTCGCGGTCTATGGCAACGCGGTACTTTATTGACATTATGCCGCCTCCTAGGCTTCCAGCAGCCAGCTGTGGCGGAAGGCGCAGCCGTAAAAGTCGCGCTCGCCAAAGCGATAGACGCCTGGTTCGACGCTGACGCGCACTGGCGTCAGCAGGCTGTCGCCCAGGGTGACATCGGCGGAGATGGCCGCGGTATAGCTGTCGATCAAGTCGATTAGACGCGGCAGATGGCTGCGCAGGCCCAGGCCGGCCTCGCCCGGCGCGACCAGCAGCAGGTGCGTGGCGCTGTGATAAATCGTTTTGGCGCCGCCGCTGAAGGCGGCCGTCTGCAGGCTGTCGTCGCGGCGGTGGAAGAAACGCTCGCGCTCCAGCTCAATGGGCATGACCAGCAAGGCGGGCAGTTGGGCGCTGTGCAGCGAATTGGGCAGCTCGGCGAGATCGTAATTGTTGCGCACGCCATTGATGTTCAGGATGGATAGTTGCGTCAGAGCCGCGCGGAATGTCGCCATCGGCTTCTCCTTTCGTTGTTTTGTTGTGGGTGGGGCGGGCGAACCAAGGCTCGCCCCTACACAGATCACATTTTGGGGAATTGGGAGGGAGGCGGCGGGCTGACTGCTAGGTTGCCCCTGCCGCGTTTTACTCTGTGCTCTTGGTGCCTCTGTGGTGAAAATCTTTGGGGATGCAGCAGCCGCTAGCGCGACAAGTTGTTGCGGCGTTGTTGCATCGCTTCGTCTTCCGCCAGCATACGCTTCAGCTCGGCAGTTTCCAGTTCGTCGACATAGGCTTCGATGACCTGTTCCAGGTAGGCGGGCAGGTCGTGGTGGATGTTTTGGAAGTTGGCGATGAAATCGGGGCTGGAGTTATAGAGCTGGCCCAAGCCGCGCAGCCGGTCGAGGCTTGGCTCGTAGAAGTGGCGCAGGTGCTGCTGCCAGCGGTCTAGGATGTCGGTGACTTCACGGTCGCCCGCGCTCTTGCCGGCCTGCATGGCGTCGGCCAGAGCGACGTAGATCTGATTGCCCTCGGCCATGATCTCTGCTTGCCGCTCCTGGCTGTAGCTGTTCCAGCGGCCAATGGTCTCGTTGACCTCGGCGGGACCATATTGCAGGCGCGCCTCACGCTCGTACTGCTTCTGCTGCTCGTCGCTGTGGCGCTTCAGAGCGCGTTTCTTCTTGGCCATGTCAAATGCTCCGGGTCGCTCTAGCTGCGTTTTGCTTTCAGATCATCGGCGTTGTTGTAGCGCCGGATGGAGGGGTAGCGCCATGCCACCCAGGCGGTCAGCAGCACGGTCGCCAGTCCGCCGCTGAAAATGGCGAAGGGCGCGCCGAAGAGCGAGGCCACCAAACCCGCTTCCAACTCCCCCAACTGCGGCCCGCCCATGAAAAACATCATGTTGACCGAGACCATGCGCCCGCGCAATTCGTCGGGCGTCATCAATTGGCGGATGGTGCCGCGGATGACCATCGAGACGGTATCGCCGGCGCCGGTCAAGGCGAACAGGAAATAAGAGAGCGCGAAGCTGGTGGAGATGCCGAAGATGGCGGTCGCCAAGCCATAGACGCCTACGCTCAGCAGCAGGATGAGGCCTTGCCGTTTCATCTGCGAGCGCAGCGACATGATGAGGCCGACCAGCAAGGCGCCGATGGGCTGCGCAGTCGCCAGCAGGCCGTAACCCGCCGCGCCCACGCCCAGGATGTCGCCGGCCACGATCGGCAGCATGGTGCGCGCCGAAGCGAAGAGCGTGGCGAAGAAATCCAGCAGCATCGTGCCCATGATGATGCGCGTGCCGAAAGTGAAGCGGATGCCGTCAATTAGCGCCCGCCAGCCGATGTTGGTCGCCGTCTTGATTTTGCCGCGATGGCGGATCAAGCCAATGGCGATGATGGCGACCACGAATGTGGCCGTATTGATGCCATAGACCAAGCCGATGTTGAACTGGGCGACCAGCAAGCCCGCCAGCGCCGGCCCGCAAATTGTGGCGATCTGAAAGATCAGCGTGTTGAGGCTGATGGCGTTGGTCAGGTGGCGCGGCTTGACCAGATTGGCCACGATGGACTGACGCGCCGGGCTGTCGAGCGCGGTGGCGGCCGCCCCCAGCGCCGTCAGTAGGTAGATGGTGTTGACATCGATCTGGCCGGCCAGCGTGAGATAGGTCAGCACGGCAGCGATCAGCGCCGAGATCACGCGCGTCCAGATCATGACGCGGCGGCGGTCCAGCGCGTCAGCCAAAACGCCGCCCAGCAAGGCGAACAAAACAATCGGGATGACGCGCACCAGACCCAGCATGCCCAGGCCGAATGCTTCCGAACCCATGACGATGTCACTGCCGAATAAGCTGATGGTGAAGCTCTGCCCGCGCAGCAGCTGAAAGATATGCCAGTTTATGGCGAAGAGCTGCATCTGCGAGCCGGTGGTGGAGACCATCTCGCCGAACCAGAGGAAGCGAAAGTCGCGATAGCGCAAGGCCGCCATTCGCGTCAGGTTACGTGCCATCCATTCCCCCCAAATCCAAGCCGCAACCTTAGCGCAAAGCCCCTGCCGGCGCTAGATTCAATCAGGCTGTCAGGCGCTGCAGCCGCTGCAGCAGGGGCGTCAGCTCCGGCTCCAGCAGCCCGGCCGCTTGGGTCATCAGCGTGGCGAAGCGCAGGATCAGGTCGCGTATCGCCGCGGGCGGGGTGTAGGTCTCGATGCTTGCCCCGCGCCGATGCGCCGCCGCTGCCGTCCCTTGTACACCGCGCAGCACAGTCAGGCGGTTTTTCGCGCTGTCGATGGCGGTCACGCGCAGGTACTCGTCCTCTATCCGCAGCAGTTGGCCGACTTGAAAGCGCGGCGCCCGCCCGTCTTGGTCGCTGCCTGCCGCGTCGCTCACTGTGATGGCGCCGGCAAGGGCGTTCAACGCGGCGTCGCTCAATGTGTCGCCGCTATTGCGCCAGGCTTCCGTCCAGCGGTCATGCCAGCCCCAGATGCCTTCTATGCTGATGGTGGATACGGCATCGTCGCCGAAGCGGAGAGCCGCGCCCTGCGCCACTCGCAAGACACTCGCCGGCGCATCAAGGTCGTCGGGCAGCAGCCGGATATCGGAGTGATTCAGCGCGACGCCGCCGATGCTGAGCGAGCGCAATTCGAGCAGGTCGTCGGGCAAAATCAGCTCGCGTTGCCCCGGCCGGTCCAAGGTGATTTCGCGGGTCTGCAAGCGGGGGCAGTAGCGCCGCTGCGTCAGCGACTCGATGAGCTGGCTGGCGGCCTGCAGTCGCTGCAGCAAGTCGTCGCCTTCTGCGCTGTCGGTCGCCGACAGATTGAGATGCCGGCGCAAATCGTCAAGGGTGGCGATAGTGTACATTTTTGTCCTTTCTGCTGGATATGTATTGATGCGGAAAACGGAAATGGCGCCCGTTGCGAACTGGCTGTGGCTGTCGCGGAACGTGCGCCCGTGTTACTGTTGAAGCGGAGTGGGATGAGAAAAGGCGAGGTCGCCAGGCGATGAGAATGCAAGCCATCACGCCGGCTGAATTCGACGCGGGGCTGCACCGGCTGCCGATCGCTGGCGAGCTGCTGTTGCCGGGCGTGCAGGTCTGCCTGGATGCGGAGGGCTACGCCTACGAGCTCAAGCAGGCGCTGCTGCCGCGCGGCGCTTGCGGCACGGTGGTGGAGCTATGCCGTCAGGGCGAGGGCGTGGAGGTGGCGCTGGACGCGGAGCAGCAGGAGGACGACGGTTTTTTTTTCGCGGCGCTGTGGGTGCTGGTGGGGTGATGTAGTCGGCCGCGGGCTATGCACGCACACTGCAAAGACCTGAATTCCGTGGAATTAGAGCATTGTCAGGCTGTGACCGAAGGTGTGACCATTCCGCCCGATGCCGAGGCATTGGCAGCATCCACATCTTCATAATGAGGCGCGTTGAAAACCACACCTGAGTTAAGCATCTGAGGATCAGGGACGTCCAAATTCTTGTCCAGCAGAAACCAGATGTGATCCAGCTTGGCGGATTCGAGCCACTCCAGTGCTTCGTCTATTGTATCGCCGTGAGCAATACAACCTGGCATTTCGGGTACGATTGCAACGTAAACCGCCTCGCCGTCGGTTGTCTCGTCAAGAAAGACCTGCGCCTGGTACGGGCGGTTTGCTAGGGACTTCGCTTTCTCCAAATATCTTATGTTCATGGTTGCCCCTCGACATTGGAAATCAATGTCCATACTTTAGCGAAGTATGTTCTAACTCCAGCAGTCTGTCAACAAGTTTTACCGCCTTGCTCACGTACACCTTTGGTAATTTCCGGTGTCTAGGCAAGCCTTCTACAAGCCGCGGATAGTCAGGATGATAGATTTTGTCGTGCTTAGTTCCGTGCTCGACAACGAAGCCGAATCCCTCGTACAGCGCCACAATATCCCGCCGCTTCCACTTGGCTTTGCTGCGACGCATTTCTTTAAGGAGTTTATTAGGGTCTTTTGGCATTTAGTCATCCGCTTGCACAACCTGCAATACACAAGACTCGTCAACAAGTTCTCCATCATCAACTCGTACATATATGCGATAGTCGCCCGCTGCCGGAAACTTTAGCTGATTGAATTCACATACGATCTCAAGTTGCGGGAAAATGCCTCGAGAGCTCTTCGGCATTTCAAAGTCTCCCTTAATTGCCAACATCTCATGCCCATCCTCGCCGGCCAAAGTGATCAATAGTTGGTGAGGTTCAGAACCGTCTTCCATTTCAGCTTCCAATCTGACGGCGATATACATGCGGTGGTAAGTCAATGGAAACGACTTGGCTGTAATCCTATTGAATACCCCAATAACGTTGAGTTTTCCGGTCTGCGGTTCCACCGCGGCATAGTCGGCGGTAACCATCATCACAATCTTCACTTGAATCCTCACAGACTTAGCGATAGACGGAACTCCCACAATCATAACATACTCCAGAATGGGGCGAGGGCCTCCACAGCCCCCGCCCACACTGCGCTACACCGTGATGTTGTACAGGCAGCTCGCCACATTCTTGTCGAAGCGGACGAACGCCAGCCGCACCGTCGCCGTCAGTTGATAGCTGTCGTAGTAGGACAGATAATCGACGCTGACCGCGATCTTGCGCCGGTAGCCCACGTACCAGCCCGGCCGGTAAACGCAGACCGCCTGGCCCTTGGTGTTGGAGCCACTGGCGACTTTGCCGTCGGCCTGGGTCAGCGGCATCTCCGCCGAGACGAAGACCGGAATCCCGTCCACAAAGCCGATCTGGCCCGTCTGCGCGGTGGCCAGCGGACCCGCCTTATCCACCGTCAGGAACTCGCTCAAGCCCAGCAGCGCCGAGTAAGTACCGCTATCGACCAGCCAGGCCAGGTCAGTCGGGCGGGCGGCGTATTTGCCCGGCATCTTGAAACGCGCCTCGCGCAGCTTGGCCAGGGTGGGCGCGCCACCCAGGTTGAGCGCGTTGGCGGTCTTGTCGACCAGGGGCAGGTGGCGCAGGCCGTTCAGCGCCAGGTACTTCGACGTTGCGGCGGGCGCGGCGTTGTCGCTGTTGATATTGCCAGTTCCGGCCGTGGTCGCGTCGCCGTTGAGCAGCACGTTGTCGATGGCGTCGGTGATGGCGCGCACGGCTTGCTCGCGATAGACATTCAGCACCGGGATGACGGCGTCCTCCACCAGCTCGCTGCTGAAGCCGACGCGCAGCGCCAGCTTTTTGGCGTTCAGCGTCACCTTGCCCGAGCCGACCTTGCTGTCCGGAATCGGGTTGCCCGCGCCCAGATTCAGATGCGCCTCGTCCTGCGTTTCCGGCACGAAATACACGGTCGGGTCGGCGCCTTCAATCGGCAGCTCGAAGGGATTGCTGGGCATTTCGATGCTCTGGAACAGCGGCAGGATGGTATTGTCCTGGTGCGCCCTGTGCCAGATCTGCTGGCTCCAGAGGTCGGGCACCCATTCATCGCCGAAGCCGGTCTGGGTGCTGTAGGCCAGCTCATCGGCTTTGGTCGCCTTGAGCTGTGCGCGATTGACCTTGTCCGCCAGCGCGTTGGAAAAGCGCTCGCTGACGCCGTGGAAACTCTTGGCCGAGCGCAGCAGCATGTAGCCGTGCAGCATATCCAGCGCGTTGAGGCTGTCGTATTCGCTGCCGACCGCCACGCGGTGCAGTTTCAGCGCGTCGCGCTCATCGGCCAGCGGCAAGCGCTTGACCGCCATTGTCGTTTCTTCAGTCATTGATTGTCCTTTCGATTTGTTCGTCTGATTGCCAGTTGCAGCACCCAAGCCCAGCCGCGCCATATCCAAACCCAGCGATTTGTAAGCGCTCTTGAGGGTTTGCACACAAGCGTGTCGCGGCTCTGCCGGCGTGGGCGTCAGGCTGCCTTCGACGATAGGCCAGCGTTTGATCTGACCCTCGGCGTTGACCTCGACCAAGTGCGGCAGGCTGCCTGAGGACCAACTCAGGACGCCTTGATCCACCAGCCGCTGCACCGCTCTCACATAGCGTTTGCGCAGGTCCAGCTGCGCCTCGGCCCAGAGGCCGGTCTCGTCCGGTTTCAGCGTGTCGATGACGCCGATAACCGCCGCCTTCAGGTTGCCGTCCAATCCGTGATGGTAGAGCACCGGACGCTGCTCGTACCAATCCAGACCGACATCGGTCTGCGGGGTGAAATATTCGCCTTGCAAATCGCGCCGTTGCGGCTCGCCCCATATCAGCAGATAACCGCCGATGCGTCCCGCGGGCGCGTCCACCGTCTTCACTGTCATTTGCTGCATCGCTCCTCCTTGTCTGCCATGCCTCTCGCTCGTTTGCCGACGCTGCCTCAGACCGTCCACACGCGGCTGTCGAGTGGTGCGGGGGCGGGCAGCCATGCGGCGCAGCGCCTGCAATCGCCACCACCCGAGAGTGAAACCGCGATTGCCCGACGCTACGCCTTGTTAAGCGTTCCCGAGTGATTGACCAGGAACCATCTTGTCCGCAGACTAGCATGAATGTTCTATTTTATGGAAAACATTTAGTCGCGTGTTAGGGATATGTAACAAATTGGGTAGGTCGTGGCTTTACAGCGAGTGCGGCAGAGGTGGCGAGAAAGGCCGCCCCTGCAAGTCAAATTGCGGTGTGAATCAATTCCCCGCCAGCTGCTCCAGCGCCTCCGCGACCGGCCGCCAGCCGCCCCACTTGCTCACGCGTTCACGGGCTTCAGCCGCAGACATCGGCGTCAGCTCATCGTGCGTCTCGACGCCAAAGGCGATCAATACGCGCAGCCAGTTCGTGCCCGCGCGGCCAGCAGCGACATTCTCATCGTAATAGTCGCGTACTGTTTGGATGAGGCTGCCCGGCACGGTGTAGCTCTGTTGTGGCACAGGCGTGTTGGTCGGCGGTGGAACGGGTGTGTTAGTTGGGACGGGCGTGTCGGTTGGAACAGGCGTATTCGTCGGGACGGGCGTGTCAGTCGGGATTGGCGTGTTCGTTGGTACTGGCGTGTCAGTCGGGACGGGCGTGTTCGTTGGCGGCGGCGGTGGCGCTTGACCTTCAATTTGCGTCAGCGCATCAACCACCGGCTGCCAGCGTCCGCCCCAGCCGCGATCGACATAAGTCTGCGCTTCGGATGCGGTCATGGGATTGCTGTGGCTGCCATGTCCCAATGCCGCCAGCGCCCGCGTCCAACGCTCGTGGTGGGCGCTGCCAGCTGCCTGCTCGCCCCGCCAGCCCAGGATGTTCTGTATCAGGCTGCTGTACTGGTTGTTTGACGGCGCCGGCGTGTTCGTTGGTACTGGCGTATCCGTGGGCAAGGGCGTGTCAGTCGGAACTGGTGTATCCGTCGGAATTGGCGTATTCGTCGGAATTGGCGTATTCGTCGGAATTGGCGTATTCGTCGGCGGCATCGGCAGGGCGAAATGCGCCGCGCCACTGACGGTAACGCCGCCGGGCAGGTTGGCTGTGAGCGCCGCGCTATAAGTCGCGCCCGCGGTCAAGCCAGTGAAACGGTGGCTGGTCGCGCCCGCGCCCAGCGTTACTGAGTCGCTGGACATGTCGCTGCCGGCGATGTCCAACGTGTAGCCGGTCGCGCCGCTGACCGCGCTCCAGGATATGCTGGCTTCGCTGGAACTGTGGACTTGGAAGGCGACATTGACGGGCGGCAGGGGCGTCGCGGAGGACGTAGCGGTTGGCGTCGGCGTATCCGTTGGAATCGGAGTCGCCGTTGCCGGCTGCTGCGCTTCTGCCTGCTGCGCTTCTGCCTGTAGCGCTTGCGGATCATCTATTGGGACGGGCGTATCTGTCGGTTTGGGCGACAAGGTAAATTCCCATTCGCCGACGCGCTTGCCGCCGCCGGCCAGGTTGGCTGTAACCCTCACCGAATAGGTGACGCCGAGCGTCAAGTCACGCCAGCCAACCTTATACTGGGACTTGTCCGCATTATAAGTATAAGAGCCGCTGCCGCCATCGCTGCTGGTTAATTCCAGCAAGTAGTCGGTCGCGCCACTGACTGCGTCCCAATACACGGCTGCTTCCCCATAGTTGGGGCTAACGAGGGACAAAACGATAATGTGAAGGGTCGGGATGGGGGTCGCGGTTGGCGTGGGCGTATCTGTGGGCACAGGCGTATTCGTCGGCGTAGGCGTGTTACTTGGCGTCGCCGTTGCCGGCTGCTGCGCTTCTGCCTGCTGCGCTTCTGCCTGCTGCGCTTCTGCCTGCTGAGCGTCTGCCTGCTGAGCGTCTGCCTGCTGAGCGTCTGCTTGTTGCGCAGGCGCATTCGACGCGGTCCGCGCTTGACCCGTCGCCGTGAGCCGCTTGCCGCCCCTCAGAAATACCGTGACCTTGAAGTCATAGACGGTATCGGCTTGGAGCTCGCCGAAGTCATGCGAAGTTTGCGAGCTTTCGTTGGTGTGAATGACGGTGAAAGCGCTATAACGTCCATTGCCGCTGCTGATATCGATCATGTAGATTTGCGCTTTATTGCCCAAATCGCTCCATGCGACCGTGATGTGGTCTTTGGAGATCTTCGGGAAGGTCATGCCCAATGTGCCGTCGGTGGGCAGTGTTGGCACTGCTGTTGGTGTAGGGGTGTCAGTCGGCGTTGGCGTGATGGTCGGCGTCGGCGTTGATGTGCTGGTTGGACTTGGTGTAGCGGACGGGTTCGGATGCGGATCGGTGCGGAAGACATCCGTATTGGTCCGCAATATAGCCTGTCCGCAGGGATTGCAATCTTTATCATTCACCTCGATCCAGGCTCGGTATTCGGTATCTGCTTCCAAGCCGGAGACAGTGAGCTGGGGCGCGCTCGGTATGCTGTCCAGGGCGATCTTCTTTTCTATGGTCTGCCCGCCCGCCGTCGGCTCCAGGAAGAGATAATAGGCGATTCTGTCAACGTTCTCTGGGATATCTGGATCAGCGAGTTGCCACCAATAGACTATGACAGAGTTATGCGTGGGCTGGCGCGCGCCTAAGCTGCCCGTGATTATCGTCACTGGATCGGCGTCGGCATCCTGCGCTTCTGCTTGCGCCTGTTGCGGTTCCAGCTCTTCTATTAGTTGGGGTTCGGGCGTCGCCGTGTCCACTGGCTGAGGGGATTGCTGGCTGCTCGGCAATGGGAGCGTACGGAAGCTGGGCGACACCAAAACGTGATCTACCGGGTTTTGACGTAGCAAGCATATTTTAGCGATAGCGACTTCATAGTCCGTATCCGGCTCCAAGTGCACTAGGGTTTTCGTTTTGGCAATTGATGAAGTTTGCAGTACCCAGTTGACATAAATAAAGTAGCTGGGCGCATAAAATCTCGCGTTTTCGCAGCCACTGCGATCATCCCAAGAGATTTGCGCGGAGTTATGGCTGATGTTGCTGACGCGAATGTTGGAGAGCGTCGCGTTGTGTTCTGGCGCATCGGCGGTACGGAAGATGGCTTTTACGCTGCCGTAGACCACATTCCTCGGGTCTGTCGGAAAATGCGACTGCACCGTAAATGTAACCGAATACTCGGTGCTGGGCTTTAGTTTTTTTTGCAAAACATAATTAGAAGTCCGAGCGTATCGGCTGCCGACGGCTTCGTGGCTGCCATCCGTCGCTCGTACAGGGCCGATGTCCACCAGCAGGGTCGCGTCTATGTCTTTGAAATGGTCGCGGAAAAGTTTCCAATTCAATTCGACCGAATCCCATTTGATGTTGGAAATGCGGATTTTGTAATTGTCGGGGTATGAACCGAGCATGTTGCCCAAGACGGGCGTCGCGGTTGGGGTGGGCGTCGCCGTCGGGGTGGGGGTTGGCGTCGAGGCGAGGGTGCGGAAGCTGGGCAACGTGAGATAGTCCACCGCCTGGTGGGCTGAATTATATTTCTCGATGGCGATGACATAGTTCGTGTCGGGCCTCAAGCCACTAATGCGCCAGCCGCTAGCGCGCGTGGAAGTGAAAGATGTTTTGATCTTCCAATTGGCGTAGACAATATATTGCAACACGTCGGCGGGGGATGAATCATCCCAGTTGAGGACAACGGAAGTATTGCCGATATTCGAGACGCTGGCATTGGACAGGTGCCCAGCGTTTGGCGCGGCCGCTGTGGTAAAGTGGGCGTCGACAGAGCGCCTATTTGGGAGTACACCTGAATAGAAAGTCAAGGTGAAGTTGTAGCGGGTATTGGGTCTTAATACACGGGGATTGAGACCTATGTTGATTGCCCATGCAGTTGCATTGTAAAAGGCAAATCGGCTCGCATTGATCCTGTGCTGGCCATCAGCCGAAACAATATCGCTGAATCGGGCGTAATCGATATTGTACCCCCCATTTTCAAGATAATCGTGCAGGTCTTTCCAGTTCACGGTAGCGGTATTATGCGTGAGCTTGCTGTAACTGATCTTGAAGTTATCGGGGTAAGGCGTCGCCTGCGCCAGCGTCAATCCGCCGCCCAGCGCGACGAAGAGCAGCAGCGGCAGCATGAAGAGCAAGCGCCAAGCAATTCCAAGACCGTGATACTTTCTGGACAGTAGGGAAGGAGCTTGGGAGCAGCGCGTCATCAGAGCCTCCTGGAATGCGAAATCAATACGAACTCAGTTTGCGAAAGAGCGTCGAGTTTTTCGCGCGTTGGAATTGCCTGCCATTAGGGCTAGAACATATATTATGGAGGGTAAAGAACATGACCAGGATCGTATGCTATTAATCATAAACAGCCGACTACAAGTATACTGGAATTCCCAGCCTTGTCAAACAGCGTCGGCTGGCTCGCCAGCGCAAACGCGCATTGACGATACAATGGAAAAGTCAGCCTAAGCATGCCAGGTTCTTATGCCCGAAGAAATCGCCGGCGCCATCGAGCGTATCACCTATTACAACGAAGACAACGGCTACAGCGTGGTCAAGATCATGCCTGAGAAGCGCTTTCCGCGCGCCCAGGCGCGGGATGGCACGGTCACGGTGGTCGGGACGCTGCCCCAACTCAACGAAGGCGAAGACGCCCAGTTCGTCGGCGAATGGGTGGATGACTCGCGCTGGGGGCGGCAATTCCGCGCCGAGCAAGCTATCCCGGTTGCGCCGACCAGCGCCAAAGGCATCATCAATTATCTGAGCAGCGGCATCGTCAAGGGCATCGGCCCCAGGACAGCGGAGAAGATTGTGAATCACCTGGGGGAGGAGACGATCGCCATCCTGGACAGCGAGCCGGAGCGCATCCACGAAGTGCCGGGCCTCAAGCCTCAACTGGCGAAAAATCTTGTGGATATCTGGACCAAGAATCGCGTGATGCGCAACAACATGATCTACCTGCAGGGGCTGGGCATCAGCGCCAAGATCGCCAAACGCATTTGGGACGAATACCGCGAACAGACGCAGGCCGTCATATCGAATAACCCCTACCAACTGTCGCAGGACGTTTTCCTGATCGGCTTCCGCAAAGCCGATGAGATCGCACGCCGCATGGGTCTGCATCGCGACGATCCGCATCGGTTGCGCGCCGGCTTGCATTACGCGCTGAACGAATTAGCCGGGCAAGGTCATACCTATTCCCCGCGCGAGCAACTGCTGGAAACGGCGGCTGATCTGCTGGGTGTTGATGATGAATCCCAGCTGACGGTCGCGCTTAAGGGCCAGCTCAGCGCCGGCAAACTGGTGGAAGATCAACTGGCGTCTGCCGCGTCGAACGAGACTGTCAGTCTGGGCGATCTGCTGGGTGGCGAGACGCAGGCTGTCCGGGCGATTTACCTGCCGCGCTTTCACCGGGCCGAGACTGAAGTGAACCGGCTGCTGCGCAACATGTCGGGCAATACCAGCATGATCATCCGCGACCACCGCAAGACGCAATGGGAGCGCTACCTGGCCAAGCTGAGCGCGCAGAACAACGTGTCGCTGTCGCCGCTGCAGCAGAGCGCCGTCCGCGCCGCCTTGACCAGCAAGGTCAGCGTCTTGACCGGCGGACCCGGCACCGGCAAAACGACCACCGTCCAGATGCTCATCAACGCCCTGCTGGAAGGCGATCATCCCTTCAAACTGGCTTCGCCGACCGGGCGCGCCGCCAAACGCCTGGCGGAAACCACCGGAGTCGACGCCAGCACCATCCACCGCATGCTCGGCTACTCGCCGGACGGGGGTTTTGAACACGATGAGAGCGATCCCTTGCCCATTGATATGCTGGTGGTCGACGAAGCCTCCATGCTCGATTTGTGGCTATTCCACAGTTTGCTCAAGGCGCTGCAGCCGACGGCGCATCTGCTGCTGGTCGGCGATGTCGACCAACTGCCGTCGGTGGGCGCCGGCAATGTCCTGCGCGATGTCATCGATAGCGGCATCGCCTCGGTGACGCGCCTCGACCAGATCTTCCGCCAGGACGACAGCAGCCATATCGTCAGCAACGCCCATCGCATCAACCAGGGCCTGCAGCCAGTCAGCGACAACCAGAGCAACGATTTCTATTTCTTCAATGTCGAAGATCCGGAAGCGGTCGCTGACAATATCGTCGAGATCGTCAGAACCAAGTTGCCTGAGCGCGGCGGCTTCGATCCGATAGAGGACATCCAGGTCATCGCGCCCATGTACCGCGGCGCCGCCGGCGTCAACAACCTCAACGAGCGCCTGCAGTCCGAGCTTAATGGCGATCCGCGGCAGGCGCAGCTCAAGGTCGTCAGCCGAGTTTTTCGCGTGGGCGACAAGGTGATGCAGACGCGCAATAATTACGACAAAGACGTCTTTAATGGCGATATCGGCTTCATCCACGCCATCGATCATAGCGACAACTCGCTGGAGATCGACATGGATGGCGGCTATGTCCATTACGACCTGTCCGAGACCAGCGACCTCATGCACGCCTACTGCATCAGCACGCACCGTTCGCAGGGCTCGGAGTATCCGGCGGTGGTGATGCCGATCCTGACGCAGCACTATATGATGCTGCAGCGCAATCTGCTCTACACCGCCATCACGTGGGCCAAGCGCATGGTCGTGCTGGTCGGTACGCGCAAGGCGCTGCATATCGCCGTGAGCAACAACAATGTGGCTCAGCGCCACAGCGGTCTGCTGCACCGGCTGCGGGGTTGAAAGTAATAGACGCATTTTCGCAAACGTTAGGCATTTGGCTCTATCCCTTGTTATAGTTCAACAGTCGAAACATCTGGAACCTGTTCTCTATTCAACTAGAGGAATTAACACGATGGCTCAAATTGAAATGTTTAAGGATGATCGAATACGTGAGAAGCCGCAGCCTGTTTCTTCTGTCGCGATTAAGTCGGCAGCGGACGTTTTTGAAACTTTACGATCAACGAAAGAAGTGTCCGCTGTGATCCTAGATCCTTGGTACAATAAGGGTGTTGGCGGATCGCGGCCTGACTACCACGAGTGGCTTTCAAACGTCATTACCGCTTCCTGCAACATTTCGCAACATGTATTTGTTTGGGGTTTCCCGGAGATTTTGGCGTATCAAATCCCACAGTTGCCACAGGGGATTGTTCTCGTTTCCTGGCTAACTTGGTATTACAAGAATTGTCCATCAGTTATTCGTGGGTGGCGCTCGGCGCAGAACACATGCCTTCATCTTGCCCGAGAAGGCGCAGCCGTATATCCAGAGCACTTTCTGAATGATGAGCAGCTGGCTAGATGGGAATCCGGCAAGATGCGTTTTGTCCCCGGTCCACCATCTGTAATAGAAGCTCCGCTTAATATCGGATTTGTGCGAAGAAATGAACAGACTGGGCATCCGGCACAAAAGCCATTGGCAGTAATAAAACCTCTAATCTTAATGTCAACAAAAGAAGGAAACACTGTTCTTGACCCAATGTGCGGGTCGGGAACTACCGGGGAAGCTTGCCTACACCTAAACCGAAAGGCAATACTTTGTGACAGTTCGGAAGAATACTTGTCAATAGCCGAGAATCGAATCGCAAACTATTTAAGGAATCAGAATGGAGAATAGGGACGCTGAAATCAAAGGCCAGTACACGCAGCGTTCAATTCGGGCACGTATAGAGGCGTTTTTCCTGGATAATCTGGGTAAAGTTGCAACACGGGAGCAATTGATCGAAGTTGCCACCGATCCGGTTACCGGCCGCCAACCAGAAAACTGGCACCAAAGGCTGTCGGAACTTAGAACGGATTATGGATACACGATTCTTTCCTGGCGGAATCGAGGTGATCTTAAAGTCAGCGAATACATGATGCCGAATGCGGAACGACGAAATACCGCTTCGAAAAGAACCCGCCCCAATGCAAATACATGGGATCAGGTGCTGAAACATTATGACAATAGATGTGCTTGGGAGGAAAGCGGAATCACATGCCGCCTGCGTAGTGGTGATATCGATCCAGTTGGTGGTGGAACGGTAAAGTTGACGCCAGACCACAAGACTCCGCACGCGATACATGCCGAGGTTGATCCAAGAGATCCATCGAAGTGGCAGCCGTTATGTGGGAGGCATCAGGTCATGAAAAAGAACTACTGGGACGATGAGACAGGATGGCTAAATGTCGTCGCCATCGTCCAATCCTCTTCAAGGGTCCAAAAGCGAGAAGTTTATGACTTTCTTAAACGCTATTTTGGCGACATGGACTAAGTGCCTGGCGCCTAGTACATCTCAATTCGCACACCCTCGGTGTCCGCCGGGTCAAGTCGCTTGGCCTCGCCCGCCGTCCTGAAGCATATCGAATACGGCGCCGGACGATCCCCCGCCAGATGCGCCGCCAGCGGACTGTCTACGACATTCGGCGCCAGATAATCCAGCGCGTGTCCGCCGACCTCAAAGCGCAGCCCAGCCCCGCCAGCGTCTGCGCCCGCAACAGGCTGACCCTCGACGCCCAGAACGGCCGCCATGACAGCGGCATAGCGCGCTACATCGTCCGTCGCCAGCGCGATCGAATGGATGCCGGTAACGCCGTTGGCGTGCTCGCGCTGCGTGGGCAGTCGCTCGTGGCGTGGTGTGACGTCTTCAATGATGAAGGGTATCAGCCCCTGCCAGTCGGCGCCGACCTTGTTGTTGATCCACTTCACTTGATAGCCATCGGGGCGCGCGCGGCCGCCCTCGGTCAGATCGCCACAGTCAACGCCCTGCGCTCGCAACGCCGCCAAGTCGCTGCTGATATCGTCGCTGGCCAGGCAGAGGTCGATTAAGCCGCCGCCCCGCTCGTGCAGCAGCGCCCACCAGGGATGCGCCGGGCTATTTTCGTAGAAGCTCAGCAGCTCAATATAACTGCCGTCGACGAAGCCGATCAGCGCGTTGTAAGAGCCGTAGGGATGGCGGCCGCCCTCGACCACGGTGAAACCCAGCCCGCGGTAGGTCGAAATCGCCTGCTCCAATGAATGGACGGCGATGACGATGTGATCAATGCCTGTGATCATAAGCTGCTCCTTGTATTCGGGCGTTAGACGTAGCCGCCCTCGACTTTGGTGACCAGGATCGGCTCGGCGCCGTTGATGATGACCGTGTGCTCGTATTGCGCCGAGAGGCTGCCGTCGACCGTGCGCAGCGTCCAGCCATCCGCTTCGGTCTTGATTCTGCCGCGCCCGGCGTTCAGAAAGGGCTCAAGCGTCAGCACCATGCCGTCTTCCAGCACGTCTCTATTGCGCCTGTTGTAATAATTGGGAATGGAGGGTTTTTCGTGGATGTGCCGGCCGACGCCATGCCCGCCCAACTGCCGTATGGTGCGATAGCCTTGTCTCTTGGCCAGTTTTTCCACTGCCCGCCCGATAGCGTTGGCGCGCTGCCCCGGCCGCGCCAGCTCGATGGACAGATCAAGCGCGCGGCGAGTGGCGCTGCAGAGTTTCGTCAGCTGCGGGCGAGCGGGCGGCACGATGATGGACGCGCCGGTATCGCCCCAGTAATCTTCCAGCACCGCCGAGACATCGACATTGAGCAGGTCGCCGGGCTGGATTAGCCGGTCCTTGCGCGGGATGCCGTGCGCTGCTTCGTCGTTGAGGCTGATGCAGGTGTAGCCGGGGAAGCCATAGGCGCGGATCGGCGCGGAGACGGCGCCCATGCGGGTCATGCAGTCGCGGCCGATGTCGTCCAGATCGCGTGTGCTCATGCCGGCTTCGGCGCTGTCCAGCATCAGCTTCAGCGTCAAGCCGCAGATTTGGCCGATGCGCCGCATGCCGCGCAGGTCTCTGTCGCTTTCGATTCTCATGTGGCTGTCCTAGTGCAGTGATTGCGCAGAAGATAGTTGAGCTTGTGCCAATTTACAATTATGCACGTTTGCGGAGTGTTTTGAGTCGACCGTCGTCTATGATACACTATGGTCGATTGACAGTGTGCGAGGGAATACCATGTCGTTGAAGACGCCCGGAAAGAAACTGTCGCCGCAAACAGCCCTAAAGACGACAGCAGCAGCGCCTACGGAAGAGACGCGAACTACTCACGACGAATACAAACATGACATTCTCGCAAGTTTGAAGGAGCTTCAGGCTGGCGAAGTTATTGACGCCGGCGAAAGTATGCGCGAGATTCGCCGCGAACTTGGAATTGATGTCGACTAATGTCATCCATACTAAACGCTTCCAGGCGCGTCTCAAGCGGCTGGCGCGCAGATTCCCATCCGCATTGACCGAGGTTGACGCGCTAACCGAAGAATTAAGACAAGGCGAGCGACCTGGCGACTTGTACAGAGGAGTTGGCCACGTCGTCTATCGTGTACGACGCGCCAACCCATCGGGCGGCAGCGGGAAGAGCGGCGGCTTTCGGATCACCTATTACGTACATGACGCTGACACTGTAGCTCTGCTCGCAATCGCACAAAGAAAAGATTCTGGCTATCTGAGCAGATATGAGATTGATCAGCTGCTGAAGGACGCCGGCTTTGCCAAGAGTTGATGCTCAGGCGTTCGCTTTACCCTAAGTGTCCCAAGCCGGTTTCGGCGGTCAATGTCTACGTGACCCTCTCTAGTACTTAGGAAACCTACGTCGCCCGTTCGCCCAGGCGGCGCTCGGTGCCGGCCAGCAGCCGCTGCATATTGCCCCAGTGGCGCAGCGGAATCATCACGGCCAGCGCCAGGGCGTAGAGCAGCAGAATCGGCTTCTGATATTCCGCGCCCACCAGCAAAACCAGCCAGACAATCGCCACCCCAAAGCCGATCAGGACGCCGAGCGAGACATAGCGCGTGCGGGCGATGACGGCGATGGCGATGACGGCGGCGATCAAGATTTGAATGGGCTGAATCATCAGCATGGCGCCGAAAGCCGTGGCCGCGCCTTTGCCCCCGCGCACGATCAGTCTCAGCTTGCCGCCTTTGAATGAGGCCGTGAAGACAGTGGCGAAGAGCGACCAATTATGCCCGACCACGACGCAAGTAGCCGATACCGAGGTGGCCACGCCGATTTGGTCGGCCAGGATCACGTCACGCGCCAGCCAGACGGCGAAGATGCCTTTCAAGACATCAACCAGGCCGGTGAAGATCGCCCAGCCCTTGCCCACGGCGCGGGCGACATTGGTGCCGCCCATACTGCCGCTTCCGACCTCGAAGATATTGACGTTCCGCGCTTTGCCGACGAGGTAGGCGGTCGGGAAAGAGCCGATGAGGTAGCTCAAGACGATTAGTAAGATGACCTGGGCAGCATTGTCTGACGTGAACATTTTTTGCTTGAGCTTTGTGTTTATCTACGCCTATTGTACCCGGTATTGCCAACAAACCAAAGCAGCGCGCTAGACGAAGCGGCAGTCGCCTGGCATCCTGATAGACAATGAAGTAGGATGGCCCGGTTCAGGAGCGTTCGCATTGAGCAAACCCGTTATCGCCATCGTCATGGGAGACCCGGCCGGCATCGGTCCCGAGCTCATCGTCAAAGTGCTGGCTGACGACCGCCTGCGCGGACGCTGCCGCCCCTTCATCATCGGCGATATCGGCGTCATGCGCGACAATGCCGCCGCGCTGGGGTCACCGCTGCGCTTCCGGCCGCTCAATCACTTCGACGACGTGCAGTTCTCAGCTGACGCCTTCGACCTGCTCAACCCGCCCGGCTTCATGCTGGGTCCGCTGCCGCCGCCAGCCGTCCACCCCAAATTGGGCGAGGCCGCCGGGCGTTATCTGGCCCTGGCCTACGAACTGGCGCTGCAGGGGCGCGTTCAGGGCGTGGTCATGGCGCCGATGAACAAAGAGTCATTCCGCGCCGCCGGTTATGACTACTACGATGAGCTGCAATTCCTGGGCGAAATCACGGATTCCCCTGAGCCTTTCATTTTGGGCGCGGCCGGTCCCGTTTGGGCGGTGGCGGTCACGGAGCACATCCCCTTCAAAGACATCGCGCCCTTGATCTCGCGGGAGCGGGTGCGGCGCTATATCGCGCATTTGCAGGATGTGCTGGTCAAGCTGGGCTATGCTTCGCCGCGCATCGCTGTCGCCGCGCTGAATCCGCACGCTGGCGAGGGCGGGCTCTTAGGCAGCGAAGAAATCGACGAGATCGCGCCCGCCGTGCGCGACGCCCTCCGCGATGACATCCGCGCCGAGGGACCGGTGCCGGCCGATATCGTCTTCAAGCGCGCGCTGGACGGCGACTTCGACGGCGTGGTCTGTATGTACCACGATCAAATGAATATCGCGCGCAAGCTGCAATCTCGCGGCGACATCGCCACGCTGTGGATGGGCTTGCCGGTCATCGGCGCCACCACCGCCCACGGCACCGCCTTCGATATCGCCGGGCAGGGCATCGCCGACCCCGGCAGCCTGCGCGCCGCGCTGGACTACGCGATTACGTTGGCTCGCTAGCTGCCCACACAGTCTACTGCCTTCAAACCAATTCCTGCTGGCTCTTCCCTTCTTCGCTCACGTCCCCCCGCTTCCAGCGCGCCGCTTGCTGATGCGTACCGTGCTGAGGCGGCATGTCGATAGCCGCGCCATCAAACAAATCGCCAATCGTCAGTATCTGCAGCCGCCGATATTTCTTGCCCCAAGTCGGCGACTCATATCTGCCCGCCGCCAGCGCCTCTTTGATCATGGCCTGCGTCGGCTTCTCCAGCGTGATGAAAACGCCCAGCGCCGCGCCCTCGCGCTCGACCGTGCCCTTGAGGTCACGAATGTCGCCGGACTTGACCTTGCCCGATTTGACCTGCACAATCACTTTCTGCGGCTTCTTTTTGCCCTTGGCGTCTTCATCGAAGAAGTTGATGACGCCGTCAATGCCCGCGTCCGCGCCCTTCTTGCCCACCCGCGAACCGGCCGACCCGCCCACCGGTTTCGCCCGCACCAGCGACAACGCCCACCACTCGAATTGATAACGGCCCTCGTTGGCGGAATCCTGCGCCAGTTCCCGCGCCCCGTCCACCGTGGCCGGCTCGCCAATGACCTCGTAATCCGCCCCCGAGACCAACTCGAACATATCTTGCAGGCGGTATTTCTGCAGCGCGATGGACAAGTGGGTGATGTCGATGCCGATCCAGCTCCGTCCCAGCTTGTGCGCCGCCGCGATGGCCGTGCCGCAGCCGCAGAAGGGATCGAGCACTAGCCCGCCTTCGTTCGACGAGGCGCGGATGATGCGTTCTAGCAGCGCCTCCGGCTTCTGCGTGGGATATCCGAGCCGTTCTTTTGCATGGGAAGATATTGGCTTTACATCAGTCCAGAGATCGCCAGCTATCTGTCCACGAGCGTCCGCAAGGTATCGCTTGAGGCGGGGTTGTCCGTTTTCTTTTGCCGGCCAATGAATCATCCCAAGACTGTCCAAAACATCCAGTTTGGAATGGATACCTAACGCATCCCATTCAATCTCTGTTGGCAGATCAGGTTTAAGCCAATCAGGGAATCTCTTGTATCCGGGTAATGCCCAAGCGCGCCCTCGACTTGGCTCTCGGCCTCGCCAAGGTTGGTACGCCTCTGCGCCGCCTGCCTTTCCACCTGTGATTGCGTCGGCGCTATAGTTGCCCTTCTCATCCTGATATCTGAAACCAGTACGAATATATTCCTCATCGTACTCCATGTAATTTACATTCCAACACCATTCTGAACCGCGACTATACATCAAGATAATGTCATGAATTGCTGACCACTGTTTGCCGCTTAGATCGTGTGCGCTTGTTCGTTTCCAGACGACTTCATTACGAAAACCTCTCGGATCGAATATCGCATCCAGCACAATCTTCAAATAGTGGCTCGCCGTCGGATCGCAATGCAGATACAAGCTGCCGGTCGGCTTCAAGACCCGATGCAGCTCCACCAGCCGCGCCGTCATCATCACCAGATAAGCCATCATCTGGTTGCGCTCGATCAGGTTCATCAGCGCTTCAATCGCCACTGACACCTTGTGCGGCGCGTTGACGATCAGCTCGTCGTAAGTCGCTTCCGCCGTCTCGCTCCAATGCCAGGTGTCCTCGAAAGCGGTAATCTGCGCCTCGCTGTCCGCGCCGCTTTCTGACTTGAAGAGCACGTTGTAATTGCGATTGCTGTTGAAGGGCGGGTCGAGGTAGATCAGGTCGACGCACTCATCGGGGAAATACTCGCGATTGCTTAATATCTCCAAATTGTCGCCGTAATAGAGCCGGTTTATCATGGGCTTCCTCGCGGATTTCTAGCGCAAGCGAGTATAGCATATCGCTGAAGCGCAGAGCAATCGCACCAAGAAATGAAAGGTGAATAGAATGGGTTCATCAATACGGATGAGGAGAGCCCGAGATGAGCCCAAGTGGCATAGCGGAGGCCTTTGCCAGTTTAGAAGATCCGCGTCGCGAACATGGTCAATTACACCCGTTGCTGGATATCATCATCATCGCGATCTGCGCGGTGATCAGCGGCGCCGAGACCTGGGTGGACATTGTTGATTTTGGCGAGGATAAAGAGGAATGGTTAAGGGGATTTTTAGAGTTGCCTAACGGTATTCCTTCGCACGATACATTTGCCCGCGTCTTCCAACTATTAGACCCTCAGCAGGTACAGTTGTGCTACCAAGATTGGATTAGCAGCATCAAGCCAGTATTAGCTGAAGGCGATATTGTGGCAATAGACGGCAAGACGATGCGGCGCAGCCATGATCGTAGGCAAGGAAAGAGCGCCTTGCATCTGTTGCATGCCTGGTCAGTGGAAGCCGGCTTGGTCTTGGGCAAGCGCGCTGTGGACGCGAAAAGCAATGAGATACCTGAAATTCCCGAATTGCTGAAATTGCTGTATTTGAAAGGCTGTATCGTGACTTTGGACGCGATGGGCTGTCAGAAAGACATCGTGAAGTCTATTGTTAGCGAGCACGGAGCGGATTATGTCATAGCCTTAAAGGAAAATCAGGGCAGTTTGTACGATGCAGCCCAGTCCCTTTTCGCTTATGCGGATGACCGCCATCCGCGCTTGATAGGTCAATATAGTCACAACGAAGAAATCAGCAAGCCGCGTGGTCGTGTCGAGCGCCGGGTCTGTGAAGTGATGACCGATGCCGCTGTCTTGAATGACTTAAGCCAGCAAGAAGGCTGGACGCGCTTGCAGTCGCTAGTCCGCGTCCAACATGCCCAATTACTGGATGGGCAGTGGCAAAACACGCAGACGCGCTATTTTATCTCCTCTTTACAAGGGAAGGATGCCAATCAACTCCAGCGAATAATTCGTTCGCACTGGCACATTGAAAATAAACTCCATCGGGTCTTGGATGTGACCTTTCGGCAAGACGACAGCCGTATTCGTGTAGGACACAGCCCAGAAAATTTCGCTGTGCTACAGCATATCGCCTTGGCTTTGCTCAAAAAACACCCCAAAAAAATCAGCCTGCGGCGCAAGCGATTACAGTCAGCGCGGAACGATAAGCTTCGATGGCAAATCCTCAAAGCATTTTCCGAATAGTGGTGCGATTGCTCTGGCTGAAGCGCTGGTCTGTTGACTTGTCTGGTCAAATGTCTTACGATATGGGCGATATCATATCGGCTATAGGATATGATTCTGATGGAGGACTACATGGCAACTAGGACAAACGCATTCCTGCGCGGCTTCGGCGGCATGTTCAGTTGGGTTGATGTGCTGAATCGACGCCTCTTTGCGGAGAGCGCCGCGGAAGCCGATGCCGAGGCGATACACGGCTATTGGGAAGCGGTAGGCGGATATTTGTATGACGCCATGGGCATATATGAAAGAGAATACAAGGTCTATGTGACCAGACAAGAAGCGCAGGAATGCCAGACGCCGGAGAACGACCAGAATCCGATTTCCGAGTAGAAGCCCATTTTGAACAGTATTCTGGTCCAATCCCGCCGCCCAGTGCAATGCGGGATTACGAAAACGTATTGCATGGCAGTGCCGACCGCATCTTATCAATAGCGGAACGTGAACAAAAGTTTCAAATCGTCTATGCAATGTGTGGGCTCATCTTTGGCTTTGTAGCCGCTCTGCTGTTAATTGCCTTGAGTGCCTACGTGGTGTCCCTGGGATTCGCCTGGCAAAGCGTCGGCGTAGTGATCGGCAGCATCGCCGGGACAGCGGGTACTTTCATCTATAGCAACCGCGCCAAGCGTCTAGAATTGCGCGAGAAACGCGACGCCATGCGGAATCCGCCGCCTCCAGAATTGCCGGAAAGCGCCAACGACCCCGGCTAGTCGCGCCAACCTCCAGCGCCATTCCATTTGCTTGATGCGATCGATGTTAATAGATTGAGGCATTCACGGCTTGTAAGTCTGAATACTGCTTCCGCCTCAACCTGCAAGACATTCGAGTTTTGAATCAGCAGGTCCGCCATCGGCGAGTTCTCCCTTGCATTGCCCAAATTCTGGCACATTATAGCAAACGCGGATGGCCAAGTGTTGCGGGGAATAGCGTGGAGCTACTTGCGGGACAACCCAAGCCGGCGCAGGCCGCTCATTTTGCCATTCTGGCGCAGATGGCCAGCGACGATCTCTTTACAACCCTCTTCGGCGCGCGTGCTTCAACTGTGCTTGAGGCGCTATTTCTCGAGGCGCGCAACGACTTCAGCCACTCACATACAAGCTTTCTGCTAGCAGACGATGCCGACCGTGCCATTGCCGGAATGCTACATGCCTATCCGGCGCTCGTGGCGCAGGCGACTGCGCGGCGTACACTGATGCTGCTGCTGCGATTCGCCCGCTTTCAAGCGCCGCGTCTGTTGGCGATGGCTTTCCTGCTGCGCGACATCTTGGATTTTCTCGGCGAATACCTGGAGCAAGACGACTTCTACATCTCGATGTTGGCGATTTATCCGCAATTTCGCGGCGCTGGACTAAGCAAGGCGCTGCTGACTCAGGCGCATCGGCTGGCGGCGAGCAATTATTGCGCCCGGCTGGTACTCGATGTCGACGAAAGCAACACGGTCGCGCGCGCGGCCTATGCGGCGGCCGGCTTCCAGCAGATTGACGCTTCGAATGAAGTAGGGCTGGGCGGCGACTCGATCAAGCTATTGCGCCTGGCAAAGCCAATTAAGCGCGCAGTCTAGCTGCTGTTCGGCTCCAGTGAAGTGAAGTATTCGCGCACCACATCGCGCAAGCCCAGCGGCACGTAGTCGCTCTCCAGGGCGCGGTTGGCGGCATTCTGGTAGTCGCTGAAGACGGTGTCGTAGCTCACGCGCGACTCGCCCGCTGGGTTGTCGTCGAAGTCGCCCTCGGCAAGTGTGGTATCGCTGGCGTCGGTCTGCAAACGAATCTCTTCCGCTCCGCCGCCGCTGATGCCGCTGGGGCTGTAGAGCGCTTCGTACTGAATTTGGCCGCGCCCGCTGGGATTGTTGTCCGTATCCGCGCCTTGATCTTCGCCGCCGCTGCCGGGCAGGCTTTCATTGCTCGGCGCGCCTTCGCCCGCGCCCGCGCCGGCTGAGCGGCTGTCTTGATTTCGTCCGGCGTTTTCGCCCGGGCCCGGTCGGTTCTGCTGCGGCTGCTGATTCCCCTGTTGGTCCCCCTGCTGCGATGAGGAGGCGTCCTGGCCCTGCTGGCTGCCGCTTTGCTGGCCCGATTCCGACTCTTCCGCAGGACCCTGCCGCGGGTCAGGCGCCGGTTGCTCGCCTTCCTGGGACTGCTGCTCTGCGATGGCCTCGGCGGCTTCCTGCGCTTGTTCTGCTTGCTCCTGCAGCATGGAGCGCGCGTCTTGGTTCTGCTGCCGCTGGCCCTGCTCTTGCTCGAGCTGCCGCTGCGCCTCATCCAGGCTCTCCTGCAGATCGGCCGAGTTGTTCTCCTCCAGCGCGTCAGCCGCGGCCTGCAGCTGCTCCGCTAACTCTTGATTCATCTGCGCCAAGTCTTCGGCGGCATGGCGCAGCGCTTCAGCGGCCTGGCGCGCTTCTTCCGCGCTCATCTGGGCCGCTTCTTGCTCCAGCTGCTCCAGCGCCTCGGCGAGATCTTGCAGATTGAGGTCCTCTGATGAGCTGGCGCTGTCTTCTGCCGCGCTGTCGATGTCGGACGACGGCGCGAAATCTTCCAGGGCTTCCAGGGCCGCTTCGGTCGAAAGCTGATCAAGCTCAACTGTGTCCTCCAGTTGCCGCTGCAGCTCTTCCATCTGCGCCTCAAGCTGGCTCATGGCGGCGAAGGCTTCTTCTTCGCTGATGTCCTCTTCCTGCAGGCGTTCCAGCGCCACTTCCAGCGCTTCCAGCAGTTCCTGCCGGTCAACATCGTCCAGATTGGTGTCCGTGGCCACCGTCTCTATGATCTCGCGTAATTCTTCCTGCGCGGCTTCGACAGCCGGGGAGGGCGCTTCCGCCAGCAGCTCGTCGCCCGCGATGGACGGCAGCAGGATCAGGCCGATCAGCGCCACCGCCAGCAGACCGAGGACGGCCATTTCGCGCGGCCGAAAGTCCAGGCTGATTTGCCCTTTGGGGTCAATGGCGCGCGCTTGCTCCAGCGCCTCGGCGATCTGCCGAGATTCGATCTCCGGGTGGGTCTTGATGCGGCCGTGCATCAACTCAAAGGCGGTAGAAATCCGTTCCTGCAAGCCGAATTCCAGGTCGAAATAGGCGGCCCGCTGGGGCAGGCTGCGCGGGAAGAGCAGCGTGTAGAGCAGGTTAAGCACGCCGCCGGCCGCGCACAATCCAGCGCTGATGAGCGCCAACTGCTCGGCCTGCAGGCGCAAGCGAAAATAGCCGACCGCGCCGACGATCAAGCTCAGAAACAGCGCGGCGATCAGAGAGCGCGGCACGGTCCGCGAGAGCAGCCGCCATTCGTGCCGGCGTTCCCAGCTGTCGACGATGCGCTCGAGCTCGGTGGCTTTGCTTTTGTGCGCTGAAGCGGTTTGCATCTTTATTCGTCCGATGTTCTTCAAGCAGCTTATCTGTCAGTCTACGGAAAACACGTAGGAAACAGTGTTTCGCAGCTCCTCTGCGACGCAGACCGAATGAACCAGCTGCAGGTACTTGATCCAGTTGCCTGTAGAGTGCTTGTCCTGCTCGCCCTTGATGATTCCGGCATGTGCAGTTCCACTCGCGGCCAACGAAAGAAAGTCATCGTCCTCTGTACAAACTACGCGTTCCATGTCAGTAGCGCACTGTAAATGCTCTGGGTCGTCTGCGTCCAGCTCGCCACGAATGATGTCAATGCCCGCCGCTTGAAGCTGCTTGAGGATCTCCGGTGACAGATTCTCGTCGAGATAGAATTTCACGGGAAAAGTCGCCATAGTGGGATTCCGCCATTTGCTGGTGGTTCAAGCTGGACAGCTCCATTGATACGTCAAAGTATTGCGTGTGATCGGCGTAGTAGTTCAGCGCTTCTTGCACCATGAACAACTGAATCCACAAGTGGTCGGCGATTTGCCGCGCATCCATACCGTGGAAATTCTGCAAGCCGGCAATCGTCTTCACTTCAATAGTCGTGCCCTCAATGCAGGGGCGCCCGCTGCGCACCAGCGGGTGGGTGGTGATGCCCTGCGCCAGCGTGTGAAACTTGACGCCGTCAACGTCCTCTCGTATTGTCGGTCCTTGACGCTCCGCCGGCGCGTCTTTGCTGATGGAGTCCATTAGACGAACCTCCCATTGCCACGATGTCACTTTATTATACCGCATGGATAGACCAATTGGCGCCGCACACAAGCTCGCCCTCTGCCCGGCGCGACGATGCTTAGAGCTAGGTGGCCGTTGCTTTTGTACTGCGTATCGCGCTTCCTATTGACAATTGCTCAGCGAATCATTCTGATCATTGATCGAGCTCGACAGGGAATAGATGCTCGACACTGTTTCGCAAGTCCTCGGGCGCGCAGAGAGAATGAACAAACCTCAGATAGTTTACCCAATCGCCAATGGTGTGCTGCTTCAGGCCTTTGATAACACCGGTGTGTTCTTCCCCCGCTGCATGCATTCGAACGAAGTCTCGGTCTCTTGTACACAGGACGCGTCTCAATGCAGTGGCGCGCTTCAAGTGACTTAAGTCATCGACTCCAAGTGGCCCTCGAATTGTGTCTATGCCATGTCGCGCTAATTGTTTCGCGATTTCAGGAGATAGATGTTCGTCGAGATAGAATCGAATCCGGTCGGGTCCCATAGTTTGCTTCCGCCAACTGGCAGTCATTGAGACCGTCTATCTCGAGATCGGTATCAATGTACTCGGTATGCGCCGCGTAGAATGCCAGCGCGTTTGCCACCATGCTTCGGTCTAATTCATAGTGGTCCGCAACTTCTCCTGTGTCCAGCCCGTGGTACTTTTGGGCGGCAACGATATCCGCCACCTTGATTCCCGTACCCTCAATGCAGGGCCGACCGCTGCGCACCAGAGGATGCGTGGTGATGCCCGGCGCCAGCTGGCGGAACTTGACGCCGTCGATATGCTCGCGAATAGTCGGCTTCTGGCGCATCATCGCTTTGTCGCCGCGCTTCTCCGCCATTGCAGTACCCTCCACTTGTTGGGCATCGCGCCCGTACCCATTTAGTATAACCCAATCTACCCGCAATTTAACTGCGCCGCTAAAATCCGCAGCCAAGAGTATGCGAGGATTCCCATGCCCCAAACCTACGTCGTAACCGGCGCCGCCGGCTTCATCGGCTCGCATCTGGCCGAGCGGCTGCTGCGCGATGGGCAGCGCGTCCGCGTCATCGACAATCTGTTGACCGGCGACCCGGCGCGCCTCGAATTCCTCAAGTCACTGAATGGCGACCTGTCGACTGCCATCGGCAGCATAACCGATCTGGAAACGGCGCAGGCGCTTTGCCGCGGCGCCGACTATGTGCTGCACCATGCGGCGCTGCCGTCGGTGCCGCGCAGCGTGGCCGACCCGCTCGAGACCCATCTGCACTGCGTCACGGGCACGCTCAATTTGCTGGTCGCCGCGCGCGACGCCTCAGTTAAACGAGTGGTCTACGCTGCCTCGTCGTCTGCCTACGGCGATCAAGCGGGCGAGGCAAAAGTCGAGTCCATGAGCCCGGCGCCGATCTCGCCCTATGGCGCGGCCAAGCTGGCCGGGGAATACTACGCCGCCGCCTTCACGCATAGCTACGGATTGGAGACCGTTGCGCTGCGCTATTTCAACGTCTTCGGCCCGCGCCAGGACCCCAATTCAGCCTACGCCGCCGTCATCCCCAAGTTAATCAGTGCCATGCTGCGCGGCCAGCGCCCGACGATATTCGGCGACGGAACGCAGAGCCGCGACTTCACCTATATCGACAATGTCGTACAAGGCAACCTGCTGGCTTGCGCGGCGCCCGCTGCGATAGGCGAGACGATTAACCTGGCCGCCGGCGGACGCGTCGTGCTGAATGATCTGGTCGCGCAGTTGAACGGCATCCTGGGCAGCGACCTGGCGCCGATATACGCCCCCGAACGCCCGGGCGACATCCTGCACTCGCAAGCCGATATCAGCAAGGCGCGCGCGCTGCTTGGCTACGAACCGGCCGTCGACTTCAGCAAAGGCCTGCGCCGCACTGTGAACTGGTATCGCGAAATGTCCCATTTGGCGTAGAGCTTCTGCTTGGCTATAATTTGCCCATATTCGGAGGCAATTAGGGAGCGATCTATGCCCAGCCTGGATTTCAAGGGCAAAAATCATATCTATGCCCATCATCTCACTGTTCCTTATCGTCCGCTTGAGGTGGACGCGTCGCGCTCAGTCTTGCCCGACGCGCAGGAAGGCCACCCTCTCTCTATTGACCAAAACCTCATCATTCACGGCGACAACTTACATGCCTTAAAAGCCCTGCTCCCGCACTATGCCGGGCGCGTGAAGTGCATTTACATCGACCCGCCTTACAACACCGGAAATCAGAAATGGGTGTACAACGACCGTGTCAACAGTCCAATGATGCAAGACTGGTTTGAAAGCAACAGTCCTGTAGACAGTGAAGACCTCGAGCGCCACGAAAAATGGCTCTGCATGATGTGGCCGCGATTGCATTTGCTACGTGATTTGTTGTCGGAAGTCGGTGTGATATTTATTTCAATTGACGATAACGAAGCACATCATTTGCGAATGCTTTTAGATGAAATAATCGGTGTAGAAAACTACTTGGCGACGATGACCTGGCGCGGCATGCACACCAAGCGCAATTCAAGCAAGGACTTTAGCAAAAATACTGAATTCATACTTGCGTTTGCAAAAAATAAATTGCAACTCATTTCGTCAGATAAAGATTATTGGTTGCGATTCATGGGTGTCGACAAAAGCTCCGATTACAGATACGACGATAATGATGGCAAAGGTCCTTATAAACTGGATCCGTTACACGCTCGGAACTACTATGCACCTTATAATCATACATTTCGGAACGGAGTCTTATGGGTAGCCCCAAGGGGTAACTACCCGCGGTATTCGAAAAAAAAACTTGGTCAGATGGAAAATGAGGGAGAAATCTATTTCGGTACTGGCGACCCTAAAGCCAAGAGATATCTTAGGCGTGTTCAAAAAGGTGTACCCCCTGACACTTTGATTCCGTCCGATCTCGTCGCTTTCAGTAAAGACGGTAGCAGTCACCTTAACAGGATCATGGGTGAGAAGGTCTTCGATCAGCCTAAACCTTGGGAATTGATTGCATATTTGCTGTCAATAAGAAGACAAGTGGATGAAGAGCAAAATGAGTGGGCAATTATCCTAGATTCCTTCGCTGGCTCTGGTACTACAGCCGAGGCAGTACTAAGGCTGAACAAAGAAGACAGCGGCAACCGGCGATTCATCCTCGTCGAATGCGAAGACTACGCCGACACCATTACTGCTGAGCGCGTCCGTCGCGTCATTCATGGCGTCCCCAATGCTAAGGACAAAGCGCTTGAAGAGGGGCTGGGCGGCGCATTCGCTTACTGTACGCTTGGCGAAGCTATCGATATTGACAGCCTTTTGCAAGGCGACAGCTTGCCGTCTTATTCCGACCTTGCCAGTTATTTGCTGCATACGGCGACCGGCATTTCCGCTTCTTCACAAACGCTTTCGGACGGTGGTTCGGACGGACACTTCTACAGCGATGGCGAGCGCGATTATTATCTCATATACGAACCTGGGGTGGATTTTCTGCGCAGTGGAGACGCGGCTCTGAATCTCGAAAAGGCGGAGCGCATCGGCAAGAAAGGACGGCCGGCGATTGTCTTCGCGGCGCTGAAATTCATGAGTCAAAGCGAGCTCAGCAGAATGGGCATCACGTTCTGCCAGTTGCCTTATGAACTGGGGCTCGGAGTCTAAGCGTGGAACTCAAAGAATATCAAATCAAAGCGCTGGAAAGTTTCGATGATTATTTCGAGACCTTGACGCGTAACGAGCGGGAAGGGCAGGAACATGCAGCGAAATATAAGCTAGCGGGCTTGCCCATGCCCGAAGACACGCTCGACTTTCCCCGGCGGACTTGGAACGAATTGGCTAGCGTAGGCAAAGTCGCCGACAGAAGATATGCGGCAAGAGTCGATGGCATGGATCGCCCGATTCCCCACGTCTGCTTCAAAGTGCCAACCGGCGGCGGCAAGACTTTGCTCGCGGCTGAGGCTTTGGGCCGGATTCAATATCCGACGGGACTCGTTCTATGGATAGTCCCGACCCGGGCCATATATCGGCAAACTAAGGACGCGCTTTGGAATCGCGAACATCCCTATCGGCAGCGGCTGGAACGGGCCAGCGGCGGGCGCGTCAAGATGCTGGAAAAGGACGACCGTTTCCAGCCAGCCGACATCGCCAATTATCTCTGTGTCATGCTCTTGATGTTTCCCTCTGCCAATCGTCAGAAGGGCAAAGAGTTCCTGCGCTTTTTCCGCGATTCTGGGCGTTATAGTTCATTCTTTCCCAATAGCGACCACGCGCTTTATGACGCTCGCCTGCTGCAAGACTTCCCCGACCTGGATCGAGAAGGCGGGCCTGTCAAACAGAGTCTTTTCAACGTCATCAAGATCCAACGTCCCGTCATTGTTCTGGACGAGGCGCACAAAGCATACGGAAAGAAGTTAGAAGGAGCGCAGCAATTTGCCGTATCAATCAATCGCATGAATCCTCGTCTAGTGCTTGAATTTTCCGCCACGCCCAACTCGAAAATCAGCAATCTGCTGGTGGACATCACGGGAGTAGAACTCAAAGCCGAAGAAATGATAAAGATGCCGGTGCAGGTTTCCAGCCCTGACAAAACCGAGTGGCAAGATACTTTGTCTGCCGCAGTCGAAGAATTGAGTCAAATCAACAAAGCAGCGCTGTCTTTGCAGCAGCAAGAAGATCGCTACATCCGCCCAATTGCGGTTGTTCGTGTGGAACGCACAGGGCGCGACCAGCGAGACGGCTTTCGCGTTCATGCGGAGGATGTCCGTGAATACCTGATACAAAACGAAGGCATCCGACCAGAAGCCATTCGCGTCAAATCCGCCGATAACGATGAATTAGGACGCGAGGATTTGCTGTCTGAAACAAGTGAAGTTCGCTGGATCATTACCAAAGCGGCGCTAATGGAAGGCTGGGATTGCCCATTTGCGTATTTACTAGTGCTGCTCGACAACACGCGCTCCCAAAATGCCCTTACCCAACTTGTAGGCCGCGTCTTGCGCCAGCCCCACGCCCGCCTCACCGGGGTCGAAGAATTGGACCGCTGTTACGTATACTGCTGGAATCTCGACGTGCTAAGAGCGGTAGACCAAGTGAGACAGGGCTTGCAAGATGAAGGCCTTACCGGCTTGATGGATCAAGTCCAGAGCATGGATGGCAACGACCCGACTCAACGCAAGATTTGTATTCAGAGGCGAGAGGCATTTCGAGGATTTGACATCAAGATCCCGAAAGTGCTGCACCGAGATCGTGGCGGCTGGCGCAAACTGGATCATTTGCAAGATATTCTGGCGGAAGTTGATTGGAATGAAGTTCGTCTGCCGCCAATACAGCAATATACGCACGAACCGCCGCGTATGCATCGCGCTGAGGTCGATGTAGATAACACACGTCCCGTTTACTTTCCGTCAGAGGAACTGGAAATCGACAGAACACCGCGTGTATCTTGGTTTACGCGGCGTCTTTCCGATGTCGTGCCAAACCCCTGGAGGGCTGCCCAATTCGTGTTTGAATTATTTGATGAGTTAAAGGCAAGCGGACGGTCGGATGAAGACATTTTCGATAATCGCGCAGGATATGCCGAGCAACTGAAAGAGCACCTGAGCAGAGAGTGCCATAGGCTGTGTAAAGCGATATATGAAAGGAAGCTTGAAGACGGGCTGATCCGCTTTGACCTGTACACTGAGCCAAGTCATCGGTTGCCTGACGACTTCCCACTGATGATTGGAGATAAAGACCATACCTTGGAACGCGGTGGTACGCCTGTGCAATTGAGTCTCTTCGAAAAAGTCTTCGAGAAGCAATTTGATTCGGATCTGGAAGAGGACTTCGCCTTTCATCTTGAAAAGCAACCGCTTCAATGGTGGCACAGGAATCAGCGGGAGTACTACGTGTTAGGATGGCGGCGAGATCGGATTTATCCCGATTTTGTAGCGTTTGGCGATATTAGCCTTAATATATTTGAGACAAAGGGCGACCATCTGCGAGGCAATCCGGATACGGAATACAAAACCGAAGTATTCCAGCTCCTGGAACAGCATTTCAATCAGCTGGACAGCCCTGTTCGCGTGGAAGAAGACAAGCATCGAAATGGCAAGTTTGCCATAGTATACGAGTCCGAGTTTCCCGAATTGTAAATGAGCTGTTACGCATAATTGAGACAGGAGCCCGACGCTAGCCATGTACAGCGACATCAACAGTGAAGAATACCGCGAGCAATTCGCCGATTCGGATCATCAATTTATAGATGTGCGGGAAACGGACGAGCACGCCGAGGGGCATATCCCCGGCGCCGCCAATATCCCGCTCAGCGAATTCATGGCGCGGGTCGACGAGATCGATGAAGAGGCCGCGGTTGTGCTGGTCTGCAACACCGGCGTACGCTCGGCGCAGGCGGCGCTCTACCTGGCGAGCATGGGCTACGAGCGGATCTATAATCTCGAGGAAGGCACCAAAGGCTGGATGAAGAAGGGCTACGCGGTCGATACTGACTAGGCCTTTCGGACGCGCGGAGTCCACGGCAGTCTATAAACGCTTTAAGTAGGTATTTGCGAAAAAGGAGTTGATGGCAATGGTATTACGTTCGATGGTAGGCGCAAGCGTCAAGCGCAAAGAAGACCCTAGTCTTATCACCGGCGCCGGCCAATATGTCGGCGATATCAAGCTGCCCGGCATGTGCCATGTGGCATTCGCGCGCAGCCCCTACGCCCACGCCAATATCGTCAGCATTGACGCCAGCGCGGCGGCAGCGCGCGACGGCGTAGTCGCTGTCATCACCGGCGACGACATGCGCGATCAATGGGAAGCCGCGCCGGTCGCCGGCGGAGATATCGCGCTGGAGAAATACAGCCATCTGGCGCTGTCGGTGGACCGCGTGCGGCATGTCGGCGAGGTGGTGGCGGCTGTCATCGCGACCTCAGCCGAAGTGGCGGAAGACGCGGTCGAGGATGTCCTTGTCGAATGGGAAGCATTGCCGGCCGCTGTCGACTTGCTCAGCGCTTGCGAGAGCGGCTCGCCCAAGGTCTTCGACGGCTTGGAAAGCAATATCATCGATACCGGCGAGAAGAAATCGGACGATGTCGACGAAGTCTTCGCCGGCGCGCCGCATACACTCAGCCAGCGCATACTCAGCCAGCGCGTTGCCGGCGTACCCATGGAAGTGCGGGCGGTGGCTGCCGCGCCCGATGCCGTCACCGGCGGCCTGACGCTCTGGTCCAGCACGCAGATCCCGCATGGCGTGCGCTCGGCTTTGGCGACCGTCTTGCGCTTTCCGGAGAATATGCTGCGCGTGATCGCCCCCAATGTCGGCGGCGGCTTTGGCGTCAAGAACCAGCTCTATCCCGAGGAGATCGCCATCGCCAAGTTGGCGCTGCGCTTCAACATGCCGCTGAAATGGGCAGGCACGCGCAGCGAGCACTTCGTCTCTACCACGCATGGCCGCTCGCAGATCGCTGATGTCGAAGTCGCCTTTGACGACAGCGGCGCAATTCTCGCTTTTCGCCTGCATGTGATCGGCGAACTTGGGGCTTATCCGCCATTCTACGATATCGCGCATTTGACCGGGCTGATGGCCAGCGGCAACTACCACATCCCGTCCCTGCATTTCAAAGCCAGCAATGTCTTCACCAATACCATCGCGGTCGCGGCCTACCGCGGCGCCGGGCGTCCGGAAGCCATCTATTACATTGAGCGCGCCATCGACCTGGTCGCCGACGAGCTGGGCCTGGATGCCGCCGAGGTCCGCCGGCGCAATTATGTGAAGCCGGAGCAATTCCCCTACAAGACGCCGACCGGCTCGACTTACGACACCGGCGAGTACGCAAAGAATTTGAGTACCGCGCTGAATACGGCGAAATATGATGAGCTGCGCGCCGAGCAGGCGCTGCGCCGCGCAAACGGGTCGGACAAGCTGCTGGGCATTGGCCTGGCGACTTATGTGGAGATGTGCGGCTTCGGACCCTTCGAAAGCGGTCAGGTGCGCGTCGAGCCCAGCGGCACGGTCACCGTGTACACCGGCACATCACCGCATGGGCAGGGTTTGCAGACGACTTTCGCCCAGATTGTGGCGGACGAGATCGGCGCGGATTATGACAAGGTTGTCGTCCGCCACGGCGATACCGGTTCGCAGCCGGTGGGCGTCGGCACCTTCGGCAGTCGCAGCCTGGCCATCGGCGGCTCCGCCATCGTCCGCTCGGCGGGCAAGGTGCGCGACAAGGCGATTCAGATAGCCGCCCACATGCTGGAAGCCTCGCCCGGCGATATCGAGTTCGCCGAGGGCGAGTACCGCGTCAAGGGTGTGCCCAGCCGCAGCTTGAGCTTGGACAAAATCGCCGCGCGCGCCTATTCCGACCGCCTGCCCGATGAAATCGACACCGGCTTGGAAGCCACCGATTTCTTCCGCCCGGCCGATTTCATCTACCCCTTCGGCACGCATGTCGCCGTGGTCGAGATTGAGAAGGACACCGGCGTCATCAGCTTGCGCGAGTTCTACTCCGTCGACGACTGCGGCCCGCGCATCAGCCCGCTGCTGGTCGAGGGGCAGATTCACGGCGGCTTGGCGCAGGGCATCGGCCAGGCGCTGCTGGAAGAAATCATCTTCGACGAGCAGGGTCAGTTGCTCACCGGCACCATGATGGACTACGCCATGCCGCGGGCCGACAACTTCCCGACCTTTACCATCGACAAGACCGTGACCGAAACCACGCTCAATCCGCTTGGCGCCAAGGGCATCGGTGAAGCGGCCACCATCGGCTCAACGCCCGCTGTGGTCAACGCCGTGGTCGACGCGCTGGAGCCCTACGGCGTACGCCACCTGGACATGCCGCTGACGCCGCGGCGCATCTGGGAAGCGATGCAATCGGCCTAGCGCCGGCCGACGCCGAAATGTCAGCCAAATACGAGCTCGAGCGCGATCTGTCCCAATTGGAGCGGATGACGGAGAATCTGGTCGATTACTTGCTGGGCGATGCCCTCTATATGCCGGTCGGCGGCTTCTTTCGCGCGTCCACCATGCCGCAGCTGAGCCTGGGGGCGCCCTGCTCCTGCGCCGCCGGCGACTGTCACAGTTGCGCTCGTCCTTGAAGCGGGCGCAAGCTTCGCGGTTGGACGCGGCGCTGCGGCAGCAGGGCCAGGCGCAAGCGGAATGGACCCTGCACTACGAGAAAAAACTCAAGCAAGAGGCGCCGTCTCGCCTAAAAGTGATGCGCGCCTTCTTCGCCGATTGCAGCGAGAGCCCGCGGGACTGCGCGCCGGCCTATCCCGTGGAAGCGCTGCGGCGCACGCTCGTGCAAGAGATTCTGCTGGCCATGGAAGAGTTCGGCTATGACGCGAGCGAACTGACAGCGGCGGTGCAGCAGACCGACGTGGCCCTGCGGCGGATTTTGCGCGCCGGCGACTTCATCTGGTCGGAGCGGCTGGCGGCGGTCTATCCGCGTGAGGTGTTTTGGTGGTTATACGGCAGTCCTGCTGTGAGCTAGCGAATTGGTGTCTCAAAGTACACGGCGGCATAGCATAGGAGATGGAGTCGAATGTTCGACAAACGCCTGGCGCTGATATTCGCGCTGCTCATAACCTTCGGCACGGCATCGGCGCAGAGCTACCACGTTCGCGTCAGTTTCAACACCAATATCCGGTCCGCGCCCAACTTGGAAGCTAGCATTGTCGATACGGTGCGCTCTGGAGCAACGCTGTTGGTGGTCGGTCAGCAAGAAAAGTGGCTGCGGATCAGCCAGGGCGCGCGTGAAGCATGGATGGCGAATTGGGTGCGGCACTCGCGCGTGGAGCAGACGGGACCCCAAGTTGACAACTGCTGCTTCGTCGATCGTCAGTGCAATACCGATCAGGATTGGGTAAGCGGTTATTGGGCCTATCAGAATAATCAGTGTGGCACGTCCTTACAGTCTATTCCGCAGCAGTCAACCGGTATCAGCACGACTGCCGCTCCTGATGTCAATAACTGCTGCTTTACAGGTTGGCAATGCAACAGCGACCAACAGTGGACGCGCGGGTTCCTGGCCTACCAGAACAATCAATGTGATTCGCCCATCGCCATTGAGGGCAGCGAGGCCTTCGTCATTCAGGTCAAGAAAGCGCTCGATATGCTCAAACGATGGGCGCCTGAGTGGTATACTTACGCGACCAGCGGGCTGGATAAGATCAGAGAAGTGCCCGAGTCGCAGGGTTCAGGCGTTTGGGTAGCCGAGCGACGATTCGACATTGTCCCTAGCCACGCCTTTGCCGGCTCTGGCAGTGGCGCGGTCATCTGGTTGGCCGGAATCATCGTCCATGATGCGTGCCATGTGCATCGATACGAAGCCGGCCTGCAGTCTGGCGGCAGAGATGGGGAACTCGCCTGCTTGCAGGTGCAACTCCCGGCGACGGAAGCCATCGATCCGCACGACCGCTATAGTTCGTATTTGAACACCGTTATCGCCAATATCGATTACCCGGAATACCAGTGGTGGCATTGATGGGCAACGATCAGCGCTGTCTACCGTTCGAGCGGTACTGGCGGCTGTGCGGCAGTCTCGACGTGAAGCTGCGCCTTCGTTGAGTTCCAATCTGCATAGTGTATAATCTGCATGAAGGCAACGGTAGGAGACTTGCCATGGAAACCTATACCATCGAGACTGCGCAGACCAGATTGGATGAGCTTATTTCCGATGCACATAAAGGGAAGACCGTAGTAATCACCGCAAAAGACGGCTGGGGAGTTAAGCTTGTGCCGACTCCAATTAGAGCCAGCAAACCACGCAAGGCGGGCAGCGCTGAGGGCCAAGTATGGATGTCGGACGACTTTGACGAACCGCTTGACGACTTCGCAGAATACATGGGATGATGTTTCTGCTGGACACAAACGCATTCCTCTGGTTTGTCAACAATCATCAATCTCTAAGCGCGGAAGCGAAAGACATAATTGAAGATCAGAACAGTCTCATATTTTTGAGTATTGCTAGCATTTGGGAAATGGCGATTAAGGCAAGCCTCGGGAAGCTAGCCGTACCTTTACCGCTTCAATCCTTCGTTGAAAGGGAGGTGTCCTCCAACGAGTTCGCATTGCTGCCGGTAACCGTAAGACATGCTGAGATCGTATCGAGGCTACCCTTTCCTGATTCAGGACACCGCGACCCATTTGACAGGCTGCTCATCGCGCAATCCATCGCAGAAAATCTGCCCATTATTTCCAATGACAGAGCATTTGACGCGTACGACATCCAGCGCGTCTGGTAGCCTCGTCCTCGTCGCATGAGCCACTTCGCAGCCCTTGTAATCGCGCCGGTGCAGCAGACCGATGTGGCTCTTCGGCAGTCCCAGCGTCGGCTAGCGCCTTGGTTGAGTTCCAATCCGGATCGTGTATAATCTGAGTGAAGCTCGGCGCGCAGGAGCAATGACATGAAGAACTACACAATGGAAACGGCAGCCGCCAACTTTGAAGAGTTGATGGAACATGCGCAACAAGGATTGGTGGTCAATATTATCGGCAGCGACGGCCGCGAGTACGAGTTGAAACTCAAGCCTTTGCCGCCCAAGAAGCCGCGTAAAGCCGGACTATTTAAGGGCAAAATCAAAATAACTGATGAGTTCTACGAGCCCCTGCCCGAATTCAAGCCATACATGGAATGAGTTATCTGCTTGATACATCATCATTCCTTTGGTTCGTCGGTGACGACAGCAAACTCAGCTTTGGTATTAGGGATCTTCTTGAAAACCCTGGTATCGACATCTATTTGAGTCTAGCAAGCGTCTGGGAGATAGCTATCAAGGCCAGGCTGGGCAGAGGTTTGGAGTTGCCGCGCCCGTTCCCGGCTTTCATTGATGTTGTACTTGACAATTATGAGTTCATAATCCTTGAGATCGCGGTATTGCACCTCAAGCAGGTCGCCGAACTTCCGTTAATCCACCGCGACCCATTTGACAGGCTGCTCATCGCGCAATCAATGGTCGAAGATCTGCCGGTGATCACCAATGACGCCGCTTTCGATCAGTACCCGATCTCGCGGATCTGGTAGCCACTGCCACGCCACATGAGCCTTTTCGTCGTCTTCATCTTCGGCGCGGTGCTGCTGGGCGCGGGCGCGATGCTGTCCCCCGCCTGGCGCACAGCCCAACCCCGCATCGCGCTATCCGCCTCGCTCTGCCTGGCGCTGATCGTCGGGGGCGCGGTCTTCTACGCCGAGGCCTTCGGCTGGGACACGCTGGTGGTGGACTACTTGCTCTTCGCGCTGCTGTCCGGCGTTGTGCTGGGCGGCACGCTCTCCACGGCCCAGGCGCGCGCTGAGGCCCGTGGCGAACGGCTGGCGGACCGCGATCAAGGCTGGCCAGGCCCGGAAGATCTGGCTTTCTTCGCGCTGGTGGCGCTGCTGGTCGTCATACCGCTCTTGCATCTGGCCGCGCCGCTGGGCGCGCAGGGGCAAGTCAGCGCCCTCCATAGCCTGACCACCCGCGAAGGCGAATCCTTCACCTCACTTGCGCCCTTCGCGCCAAAAGCCAAGGTCATCGTCGCGCCCGGCTTCCACGCGCTTTCCGCCTACCTCAGCCAGCAACTGGGACATCCCATCCCGCTGATTCAAATGAGCGTCTCGGCTGTGATAGTCTACTTGCTGGTTTGGCTAGCGTACGACTTCGGCGCCGAAATCCGCGACAAGCGGCTGGGACGCGCCCTGGCGATCGCGCTGCTGCTCTGCGGCGGCCTGCACATCAGCAACCTGGACGGCCACTTCGCCGAGCTGCTGGCGCTCTTGTTCATGCTGGCCTTTCTCTTGTACGCGCTGCGCTGCCTGCGTCGCTTTCACCTGGCGGACGTGGTGGCTGGCGGCTTGATGATGGGAGCGGTTGTGTATACCAGCTTGAGCTTGAGCGTGATTATGCTCTTCGGCTTTGTTACGCTTGTGGCGCTGGCCCAATTCATAGGCAGCGGCGCGGCCATGAAATCGCGGCTTGGGCTGGCCATTGGCATTCCTCTGGTTGCGCTGCTGGGCATCGCGCCCTGGCTGGTCAACAATCTGCCGCTGATGCTGCCTATTAGCCCATCGCCCTTCGCCGCCGACCCGGCCAATCTCGCGCACATGACGCGCGGCCAGGGACTCTTGATCCTGCCACTGGCGCTCTGGGGCATCACAATCGGCTTGCGCGAGCGAGGCAGTACGCGCTTCGTTTCCCGGCTACTGCTGATCTGGCTGCTGCTTGTCTTGGAGTCTGCGCTGTTTGGTGTTTTGGGCCGTTTGCTGCCGCCGCTGGGCGCGCTGACCCATTCGCCTAACATCGCGCGGCATGGGGTGATCTTGCCCTTTGCCTGGTTCGGCGCCCTGGCGCTGCTGCGAATCTGGGATGGTCTGCTGACGGCTGCGCTAAAGGGGCGGCTGCGCCGAGCGGCTTATCCTTTGATGGCGCTGACTGCCGTGATCATCGTGCTGATTGGCGTCGCCTTTCAACCCTTGATGAGCGCTGTCCGCCCGCTGCTCGACCTGCCGCCGCAGACGCTCAGCCAGGACGAAGCTGCCGCGCTGGACTGGCTTCGCGAACACGCGCCGGTAGACGCCCTGATCATGGCCGGCGATGGCAATGCCTGGCTGCCGGTCTTTGCCGAAAGGCGCGCGCTCGATTTGCGTGCCGCGCAATACTTCGAGTGGGACCTGCTGGAGCAGAGCGGCTTCGACGGCGAGACGGCTGACTACGTGTTCGTGCCGGCTGGTGGCGATCCGCCGGAGGACTGTCGCTCGACTTGGTCTTTGAGCAGGGCGGCGCGCGGGTATATGAAGTGATTCCGGATTAAGCCTATGAATCTGAACCAACTGATCCTCGGCCTGATTCTACTTGCTGTATTATATTCCGGCTCTTGAAGAATTGTCCGACGAAGATGCCCGCAACACTACCTGCCGCGACAATCAGAGTAGCAATTCCTCCACCGTCGTAGCCCAAAAGGATCATCGCAAAACCACCTAGCGTAATTCCGACTACGACAAAAAAAGCGAACCATTGTCCTCATTTTACTTCGTCCGCATTATTTTTCAACTCGCTGCTGGTTAGCGCCACGCTGTCCTTCTGCTGCTGCTTTCTGATCTCCATATCGTGTCGTGCCGATTCTTCAGTGATGGCGAGGAAACGATTTTGCGCCTCCATAAGCTGGAGCTGTTGTTTCTCATAAATATCGAAGTTTCTTGCAGCAGTTCCCGGCACGAGGGCTTCCCACCGCTCAGCCTCCCTGGACGGCTGCAGCGGACCAACATAGTGCTCTTCCTGCGATATTCGAATTCCGAAACTACTAAGTTTCTGACTGAACTCATCCCGCTCTTCTATGGGAATGCGTTCGAGTACTTTTTGCGGCACTATGTAGTGTTGCGTATCGGTGGTCTCACTTGCCGGTTCGTGCGCATCCGTCTCGTCACTACTCATTTGCTGTGCACGTCACCCGATGCAAGTTCATGCTGCTTCATTGCCAGGTAAAGCTTCTCACCGACATCACTCCACGCTCTACCCATTATGTCTCGGTCCGAACGGCGAAAATCCTCCTGCAAATTAGCCAGTAATTGTGCGTTTCTACCCCGACCTAATACGCCAAACAAGTCAAATGCACTAGCCATTCCGTATAGAAAGGGACGCTCCGGCAGCATATACTTCTCGGCGATTTCTTTTTGCTTATCCGTCATGAGAGACCGCCTCCAGCCAATCCACTGACTTTCAAACCTATTTTATGCGCATGCTACCAGCGGTGTCAACAGATTATTGTAACTCAAATAGTTCTCTCAGACCGATGACTATACCACTGCGCACGTTATACTCCCATCATCACACATTAGTTGCAGAGCAATCGCACCAGATTATTTTAACCACCGAGGACACCGAGATTTAACTCCTTTTCTGGCAAAAAGGAGGCAATGTAGGGGCGATTCTGTGAATCGCCCACGATATTCTCACTCTTTTCATGGGCGACACACAGTGTCGCCCCTACATCGTGGTAGATTTATGTGACATTCGGCACATAATTGGTTCTGGTGCGATTGCTCTGCATTAGTTGCGGAGATTGCCAAATGCCCAAAAAGAAAGTCGTTCTCACCGGCGCCAGCGGCACAATCGCCGGCGTCCTGCTGCCCGCCTTGCGCGAGCGCTACGATCTGACGCTGCTGGATACCCGCGCGCATGACCCGGACGGGGCGGAAGTCGCGGGCCTGCAAATCGCCGACCTGATGAACCGCGATCGCGACAGCTATCGGCATCACTTCTCCGGCGCGGACGCGGTGATTCACTGCGCCTATTACCGCATCAGCGAACAGGGCGACGATGTCTACTTCGCCTCGGAACTGGAGAACCTGCAGCTCGCCTACAACGTTTTCCAGGTGGCTTGGGAAGAGCGGGTGCGCCGGCTGGTGGCGGCCAGCACTAATCACGCCGCCGACTTCTACGAAAATTACGCGCTGGACGGCGCCGCGCCTATGGTCACGCCCGACATGAACGCCTCGGACAATTGGTATGGCTGGGGCAAGATCGCCTTTGAACAGATCGGGCAGGTATTCGCCACTGGCGTCACGCATGGCGGCCGTCCGCTGGAGAATGTGCAGATTCGTATCGGCGGTCCCCGCGAGACCGATGTCGCCGCCGCGCCCCTGGGCGATCTGCGCCGCATGCGCCGCGCCTTGGCCGTCTACATCAGCCAGCGCGATATGTCGCAGCTATTCATCAAGAGCATCGAGACGGCCGACATCCGCGATGAGTTGGGCGTACCTTTTCAGATCTTCTACGGCATCAGCGCCAACCCGCACGCCATCTGGAGCATCGCCAACGCCCGGCGCGTCATCGGCTATGCGCCGCAGGATAATTCGGAGGAACGCTTCTTCGATCAGATTCAAGCGCACATGGCGGCGGCCGGCGGGAGCTAACTCAGCCTTGCAGCGCGCGCGGCGTCTCAACGCGCATGTAGGGCAGCAAACTTTCCAGCGCGCCCTCAACAGCCGCCAGAGCGAGCGCGACATCGTCCTCGTTCATAGGCGTTGAGATGCTGAACATGCCGCGATTGCTGGTGTAGATGCCGCGATTCAGCAGCTCCAAGTGCAGCAGTTGGCGCAGCTTGCCGATGCCTTCGCCTGCGCGCCGCGCGTCCGCCAGGCTGACGACCGGCTCGTCGGTCCAGTGGATCTGCTGCAGCGAGCCGTAGCCCAGGCAATGCGCGCCTATGCCCAGGGACTGAAACACGCGATTGATGCCGTCGCCCAGGCTTTCGCCCAGTCGGTTGATGCGCTCGATCGCCGCCTGGTCCAGCCGCCGCATCGCTTCCAGCCCGGCGGTCATGGTCATATTGTTGCCGTTGAAGGTGCCGCTGTGAAAGACAAATTCGCGCGACGCCGCCGGATTAAACATCTCCATGATGTCTTGCCGGCCGCCAAAGGCGCCTACCGGGAAGCCGCCGCCGATGATCTTTGCGACCGCGGTCAAATCGGGAGTCGCGCCCTCAATGGCTTGAAGGCCGCCCGTGCTCAGGCGCAGGGTCACGATTTCATCAAAGAGCAGCAAGACGCCGTATTTGTCCGCCAGCGCGCGCAGCCCGCGCAAATAGCCGGGCGCAGGCGGAACCATGCCGCCCGCGTTGGGCATCGGCTCGACGATGATGCCGGCGATGCGCTCGTAGTGCTGTTCCAGCAGCGCTTCCAGCATATCCAGGTCGTTGAAGGGCGCGACCATGACCGCGTTCAGCACGGCATTGGGTACGCCGCGCCCCTCGACACGCGCCATCGGCGATCTGCTGGAATCCAAATCGGCGCTGATGCTGACCTCGACAAAATCATGCGAGCCATGGTAGCCGCCGTCCATTTTGACGATGATGTCGCGCCCGGTATAGGCGCGCGCCGCCCGCATCATCATCATGGTGGCTTCCGTGCCGGAGTTGGTGAAGCGCACTTTCTCGAAGCTGGGCACGCGCTCGATCAGCAGCTTGGCCAGCGCCACCTGCGGCTCGGCAGCCGTCCCGAATACCGTGCCCCGCGTCAACTGGTCGGCGGCGTATTCCACGATCTCCGGCTGCGCGTGCCCATGCACCAACGACGTGAAATTGTTGAGCATGTCTAGATAGCGATTGCCGTCGCAATCGGTCAGCCAGGCGCCTTCACCCGCGACCATATAAGTGGGGTAGGGTGAAAACCAGGTGGCGGAGCGGGTGTCGCCCGCCGGCAGATAGCGCAGCGCCTCTTCGTGCCTCATGAGTGAGCCGGGCGTACGCTCCCGGTAGTGCGACAGAATCTCGTCTTCAACAGTCATTATTTTCTCGCCGAGCGCCATTTCGACCTCCCGCAGCCGCCGGTTTGAACCGTGGCTTTTATCGTTTCGACGGGATTGTATACCCTGCGCTGCCGGACATACAAGTTTGCCTTTCAGCAGCCCCCGTCGACATACAAACTTTCACGACTTCGCGGCTCTCAACGCGCCGGGCGCGCCTGCTGCGCGACCAAAAAGTCGCCATTCCGCGCTCAAATCCAGCTACACTCGTCTTATGACGAATCCCGCCCACAGCACATTTCTTCCTCTTGCCTGCAATTTCGGACAGAAAACTACGCTATGTGTCCGAAAAATGTTTTTCGTCGGACAGAAACCGGACAGAAAATCGCCACATAGCGCCTTAGATTGTCCATTTTTAGCATTCAAACAGCATTATAATGAAATCCAAACTCTAATTCCTCCATCTTGACAGATCGCCGGCTGCGGTCGCCGCGGGCGTCCGGATTCTTGCCTGCGCGCGGCAGCCCGTTTCGCTGCTGCCCTGTGGCTGTGGTAAATTCCCCAGTTTCGAATCCGAGATACATCCTGCGTCCGGGCAACTCACCGCTCCGCGGCAACTCGCAGATAGTCAGGATTGGGCGGCTGCCCTATAATTGATGCAGGAGATTGTCGGAATCAACGGAGAAGGTATGCGATATCTTACTTTGCTCTTGCTTATCCTTTTGACTTTCGGGGTTCAGGCCCAGGACAGCGACCTGATGCTGCAGTGGGATCCGGTGCGCAATATCGTCAGCGGTAGCGTGGACTTAATCGGCGCCGTCAATATCCCCGACTTGCAGTGGTACTTTGTGGAAGCTGCGCCTCATGGAAGCGGGGAGGCGGAAATCATATGGACGCCTATTTCCAGCCTGGAGTTTTCGCCGGTGGTGGACGGCAAGCTCGGCGTCTGGAATACGACCATGCTGGCGGATGGCTTCTACCAAATTCGCTTGCACGCTGTCAATGCGTCCCAAGAGAGCCTATACTATGGCCTGGCGCCCCTCCTGGTCAACAACAATAACAGCGATCTGGTGAACCTGGAGCCGGTGCTGCCCTTGGGCGCGGGCGAGGACACAAGCGCCAGCGCGGCCCCGGCGTTTATCGAAAACCGCCTGCCAATACCCCTCGGCGGACATATCAAGTACTTCAATGAGCGGTCGCAGGCAGCCCTGGAATCAGCCGGCATGACCTGGGTGAAGAAGCAAGTCAAATACGGCGAATCGGACGGCAGAGATATCATTGAGGCGGCTCATGCCCAGGGCTACAAGGTGCTGTTGGGCGCCAAAGGCGACAAGAACCACCTGGTCAATAACTTCGATCAATTCGTGCTTGATTTCGCCGAATACGTGGCTTTCCTGGCGAGCAACGGCGCGGATGCCATCGAAGTGTGGAACGAGCCCAATATCGACCGCGAGTGGCCTGCCGGACGAGTCAGCGGCGCCAACTATACCGTCATGCTCAAAGCGGCTTACGAAGCCATCAAGGCGGCCAATCCGGATACGCTGGTTATCAGCGGCGCGCCGGCGCCAACCGGCTTCTTCGGCGGCTGCGGCTGGAGCGGCTGCGACGACAATGTATTCATGGCGCAGATGGCCAACGCCGGCGCCGCAAACTACGCCGACTGCATTGGCGTGCATTACAATGAGGGAATCCTGCCGCCACGGGCACAGGGCGGCGACCCGCGCGATACCTATCCCACCCGTTATCTCATCCTCATGATGGAGCGCGTGGCCTGGCCCTTCCGCAACGCGGATATCCCCATGTGCATGACCGAGATCGGCTATCTCTCTCCTGAGGGTTACGGCCCGCTGCCGGCCGGCTTCACCTGGGCTGGGGGGACATCGGTCGCCGAGCAGGCCGAATGGCTGTCGGAAGCTGTCTTGATTATGTCCAACTATGAGGATATGCCGGTCGAGTTGGCCATCGTCTGGAATGTCGATTTCGATACGTATGGCGCCGACCCGCAAGCCGGTTACGCCATCATCCGCGAGGACGGCAGCTGCCCGGCCTGTGACGCTATCGCGACCTTGCAGCGCTGATCGGACTACAAATAGCGCTATGCTTGGCAGGCGATCCAGCGGGCCGCCTCGTTATTTTCCGCGGCCAAGCGCTGGGCTCGGCCGCGCTCCAGCAGGTAATTGAGGTGCGCCAGCGTCTCGGCCAGGGCAAAGCGCCACTCATGCGGCGTCAAGCGCTCCAGGTCAAACAACTGCGCCGCCACTTCCAGAACGGTGCGCGCGCCTGACTCGATCGCCGCCTGCGTATGCTCCAGGCGCTGCTCATGGTGCGCGATCAGCTCCTCAATCCGTCCGCGCCAATCACTGATCAGCCACTTGTGGCCGGGCAGCGCCAGACGCACTTCCAGCGCGGCCAGATCATTCAGCGAGCTTAGAAATCGGCCCAGCGGATCCGGCTCGGTATGGGGCCAGCTGCCAATATTGGGCGTGATGCGCATCAAGACATGATCGCCGCAGAGCATCAGCCGGTCGGCGGCATCGTAGAAGATCATCTGGCCGTCGCTGTGGCCCGGCGCGTGAATCGTCTGGAATTCGCGCGCGCCCAGGCGGACGGTTGTATCCGCGCGCAGGAAGCTTTGCTCAAGCGGGTGGGGCTGGGTCGAGTCGCGGGTGCTGCGGAGCGCGTTCTCGATATTATCTACGGACTCCTCGTCCATGCCGCAGTCGAGCATCCATTGATGATAAAGCGGCGTATTTTGTCGCTGATAGAAGACCCGCATCTGGCCTTGCTCGCGCTCGGGCAAGAAGAGTGGCATTGGCGCTGTGGCCTGCCGCTGCCACCAACCGGCCATGCCGAAGTGATCCGGATGCATGTGAGTCAAGACGATCTTTTCGATTTCGTCCGGCGCGATGTTCAGCGAATTCAGGGCGGTCGTCCATTGCGCGCGCGCCGCGGTTGTGTTGAGGCCGGTGTCGATCAGCGTCCAGCCGGCGCTGCCGCGCAGCAGGTAACAGTTGACAATGTTCAGCGCGTAGGGCAGCGGAATCTGCACCTGAACGATGTCGTCCGCGATCTGCGTGATGCCGCTCTCGCTCATGTTTTGTTTCCTCGCTCGGCCAGCGGATTGTAACAGGGTAGCCGAGCAGGCGATAGCTGCTTCGCGAAACAGCCCCGCCAGCGGCCGGTTGAAGTCGCCGACGCCATTGTGCGCAATTCCCGGAACGTGCTAGTATCCTTGTCGGCGCCACATGAATCAGGACGACCTTTATGAGCAGCGAAGAAGCGCAATCGGCTATCGAAACGCGAGAACAGCACAGGGGCTCGCGACCTGAGCCCGCCACTGGCGACGGGAAAGAACAGGCCGAGCTGTCGGCGCCGCGCGCGCCGTCCCACCATTACAACGAAAACTATTTTCGCACCGGCGGATACGGCAAGCGCCCCTTGGGCCGCTTCAGCATGTATTGGTTCGCGCGGAGATACTACGCGGCGCTGCTGCGGCGTTTCGCGCCAGCCCAGGGCGGCGCGCTACTGGAGGTCGGCAGCGGTCTGGGGCACCTGCTGGGCTTGCTGCAGGATGACTTCCAGTGCACCGGCATCGACATGATGGAATTCGCCGTAGAGCAGACGCGTCTGCAAGCGCCGCGAGCGCGCGTAGCCCAGGGCGACGCCAATCAGCCGCTCCAGTTTGAAACAGGTGAATTCAGCGCGGTCGTGGCTTTGCACTTGGTGGAGCACCTGGAACGTCCGCGCGAGTTTATCGCCGAGATCGGACGTGTCTTGCAGCCGGGCGGGACTTTCCTGTTCGCAACGCCCCATCCGGAGTATCGGCTGAGACGGCTCAAAGATCCCGCCACCGATGTCGTCGGCTTGGACCCCACGCATATCAATGTGCAGCCGCCCGCTGTCTGGCGCGCCTGGTGTGAGGAAAACGGCTTCCGCATCAAGCGTCATTTCGGCGACGGTCTTTGGGACGTGCCTTACTTGCCCCTGCTGCCCAACAAGCTGCAATTCGCGCTCTTCGGCTGGCCGGCGCTGCTGCAAGTATTGCTACAGGGCGCGTTCATTCCGCTGGACTGGGGCGTGAACCAGATTGTCATCGCGCGGAAAACTGCCTGAATCTAGCGTGCGCCGATCTAGGGCTGCGCATCGGAAATGTCTCCCGTGAAGAGATAGAACATGATGCCGTAGGGCGTCATCAACTTCTGATAAGTCAGGTCCTCCGGCAGTGCGCTGCTGTCGAAGGGCTGCAAGTCCAAACCCTCGGCCAGCAAATCGGTGTTGACCTGCTTCATATCGGGCGCGAAATGGCAGATGGCGAAGGGCTCATCGACATCTTCCTGGTGCAAGCCGATCAGAAAAAGCTGATCCAGCCAGATTCCCCAAGGCGTGGGCTGCTCGTACTTGCCCAGGACCTCGTAGCCGGCCGCTTCCCAAAAGGCGCATTCCACTTCGATATCGGGGATGAAAGCCGATAGCTCGCCGAACTTGCCCAAACGGGTGATGTCCTGCGCCTTGGCTACGTTGTCATGCGACAGTTGACGCGGCGGCGGATCGCTGCTGAGCAAGATGCGGATGCCGGCCGGGCTGGTGATTGCGCCGTCGACGATGTCCAGTCCGGCGTCGGCCAGCGCAGCCAAGTCGCAGCCGAAATAACGCAGGCTCGGGTTTTCGCCCTGGCCCGCCAGCAGGTGCAAGTGATAGCGCCCGTCAGTGTAGACGTCATCACCCAGCGGAACCAAGCCTAACTTCTGGTAGTAGGCGCCGGCCGCAGCCGTATCATCAACATAGTTCAGGATTTCGACGTAAGTTCCCAATCTCATGCTTCACTTCTCCTTGGTTTGAGGCGACTTCTGCTAATGACCTTTTGCATCAAGCCTGGTTTCAGCGCCGCCAGAAGTGTAATCAACCACAGGGCGCAGCCAATGTAAAGTGCGGCGCGCCAAAGACCTGGCTCAAAGCTGAAGACGACGCTGCTGTCGCCGGCCGGCACAGGCAGCGCGCGGAAGATCAAATTGGCCCGCTGAATGGACGCCGGCTCCCCGTTTACCGTGGCGCGCCAGCCGGGGTGCCAGGCATCGGCAAGGATAAGATAAGCGGCTTGCGGCGCGCTAATCTTCAGGCTGACGCGCGTGTCCGAGTAGTCCACTATATCGACGCGCCCGCCTTCAGGCGTCATGTTACGCGCTTCAGTGTCGCCGTGTATGACGTCGATGCCGCCAGCGCGCAGCAGCCGCAGCGCCTCGTGGTCGCCTGCCGGATTATCCGCCACGATGCGCGTGTCCGCAGCCAGGTAAGCGCGCCGTCCGGTCGGCGGCAGGCGGAACACCTTGATGGCGCCGCTGAATACGCGCTCGAACGGGGGCGGCTGAATCTCCTGGAATCTGCCCGGCTCGCTGCTGTCAATGGCGGTCACGGCGACGATGCCCGGTTGCTGTCGCAGGATATCGGGCAGGTCGGCTATGTCCGTCACTGTCAGCGAGAAACCTTCTTGCACGGGGATGGCGGGGGCGTCGCTGGCCAGCGGCTGCCGATGCGCCACGCCGACTTGGTCATATCGGCCGTCCAGCGGCTGCTGCAGTGCAGTCACGCCCTGCCAGAAACTCCACAGCGCCGTGTCGTAGAAGATGTCGTCTTGCCAGAAGTCAAAGACTTTGTCGGTGATGACGGTGCGGGTATCGGTAGCTGCCAGCCAGCGCAGCTCGGGGATGCAGGCTCTGCGACAGCTGCGCAGTGTCAGCCGCTCGCCCAGGCGCCCGTCCACCGCCAGCAGCGCGTCCGGCGGCTGCAGCAGCGAACTATAGAGCGTATAGTGCCGCCCCGGCGTGATGCCGCCGCCGAAACCGTCAATGCTGGGAATGCTCCAGGTCAAGGGCAAATTTGGCATCAAGGTCTCTTGCATTTTGACCGCGTCCAGGGCGTGAAATTGAGCGTTGTAGTCCATACTCAGGCCGTCGTAGCGCGCGCGCAAGTCGGCGATATCCAGCGGATCAAAATAGAGCGGGCTGATTGCAATCAGGCGGCTCGGCGCCACTTCCTTGGCCCGCAATTCCAGCAGCTCGCTCACGGTATCGCGCTGGCCCAGGTAGACATCGGGCGGCGCCAGATCATTGTACGGCAGGTTCAGCGAAGCCAGGAACAGCTCCAGTATCAGCAAGACAGCGGCGGCAACTTGCGTCCAGCGATGGCGCAAGGTCAACGAGCCGATGAGCAGCAGCGCGCTGCCGGCCCAGATCAGGAGCGAGCGGTCGCTTATGGCGGGTCCGCCGAATAGCAGACTGCCGTCTGGCTGCAGGACAAAGCGGGTCAGAATGATTAGCAGGGCGATGAAGACTGCGATGGCAGCGATTCGACGGGGACGCCGCAGGGCTTGAGCCGCAGTGATGTCTAGCGCTTCCACCCCCATGCCCGCCAGCAGCGCCAGCGCCAGGCTGACGAGCGCCAGGAAACGCGCCGGTACGCGAAACAAGTTGAAGCCGGGCAGATTGGCCAGCAGCAAATAGAGGGGATTGTAACGGCCGAATGCCAGCGCCAGGCCGACCAGCGCCAGCAGCAGCCAGATCCGCCGCTTCTGAATACTGATGGCATTAGAGGCGACGCCCCAAAGGGCCAGGCCCAGGCCGATGATGCCCAGAGTCGCGACATATTCGCCGAAGAGCTGGCCGTCGTAACTGGGCAGCAGGGCGCGCCCAAACACGCTCGGCGGCAGAGAAAACGCGGTGGTCTCTTGTACGCTGAAGCCGCTGCTGCGATTCGAGAGCGACGACAGCTCCAGGCTGGGCAGCAGTTGCGGCAGCGCCAGCAAAAGCGCCAGAGCGAAACTTGCCGCCAGCATTAGCAGGGCCCGCCGGATTCGCGCCGGCATTGAGCCGAGCCGGTTCTGCCGCGCGCCCCTTAACATGAGCAGGCCGTAAAGCGCCAAACCGATGCCGCTGATGAAAACGGTCTGCGTGTGGCCGCTGAAGATTTGCAGGGCCCAGGCCATCCCCAGCAGGAGGCCCGCGCGCCATGGTCCTTCGCTCGTGAGCAGGCGATGATAGAGCGCGAACAAGATCGGCATCCAGGCCAAGCCTTGCAGCTGATTGATCTGTTCGACATGCGCGCCCAGATAGCCGCCGAAAGCGAAAACTATGCCGGCGACCAGGCCGGGCAGCCAGCGTTTGCTAATTGTTAGGCGGTAGAGGTCGCAGGCGCCCGCGGCTGCCAGCGCGGTATGAATAATAATGCTGAGGCTGATGGCGGCAGGCGCGCGCAAGGGCGCGGTAAGCCAATTCAGCGGGTAGTAGCTACCCAGCTGCGGGTTTGCCAGCAGGGGCACACCCATGAACAGGTCGGGCGACCACAGCGGCAATTCTCCTGCGCGAAAAGCCTCGTTGCGCGCGTCCCAATAGGGATAGAAATATTTGAATGTGTCGCCGCGCGCCAGTATCTTGCCGCTGAAGGCGAGCTGGTGAAAGAAAAGCAGCGCCAGCAGGAGAAACCCGCAGCCACAAAGCAGCGGCTTCCAGCGTAGCGCGCTCATTGCGGGTCGCGTCCGCGTTGGGCCATGGCCCATTCCTCGCTGTAGAGCAGGCCGCGCGATGCCAGCGCCAGCCGCAATCGCCGCAATGTCGCGGGCTGCTTGCGCTCTCGTTGGTAGCGCTGCCAGCGCGCCTCAGCCTCGGCGCCCCAAAGGAAGTCGGCCGCCTCAGCCGGCAGCGTGATTCGCCCGGGATTGCCCCAGGACTCCCATGCATCGCGCAGCGCGCGCGGATCGGCCGGCCGCAGGTGATGCCAGTCGCCCCGCCGCATGAATATCAGATTGACTTCGATGTCCTCGCGATCGCTGCCCGTATTGCTCAGGTTGTCGCCGTGCACCAGGAATTCGCCGCCGTTAGCGCGCCCTTGCTGAAACTTTACCGTCGACAGGTCGCGGCTGGCCCACTCGGTATCGCCGGCCACGCGAAAGTTGGCGTCAAAGGGACCCAGCCTTTCGTAAAGCGATTTGCGAGCCATAAAGAAGGTTCCCAGGCCGTTGCGGCGGGTGAAACGCTCGCTGTCGAAGGGGCAAGGCACGTGGATGCGCTGCTGGCGCGGCAGGACGCCAAAGCGCTTGCTGAGCATTACGCGCGTATAGGGAAAGTCAACCAGTTCCGCGCCGTCTTGCAAGGCCGCATACCCTTCGATGAAAGCCTCGGTCGAGCGTATATCGTCGGCGTTCCAGGGCGCGAAGCAAGTCGCCGGCGACAGGGAGATAGCACGATTCCAGGAGGCGTACAGCGTCTCGCGCGGCACATAATGCGGGGTCATGCGGCCCAAATACTGCCTGTTGATCTCCTCCGCCAACTGGTCGATCTGCTCCCGCTCGCGCTGGCTGGCATCGTTGACAATCGGCAGGTAATGCGCCTCGATGCCGCATTCGCTCACGCGCCGGGCGAAGCCGAAGACCGCCGCCGTAAACGCGGGCAAATGCTCTTCGCTGCGGTACAAGGACGAGATAAGCGCAATTGACATTGGGGAAGCGCTCGCTCAGGTATCGTGCAGGCTATCACATCATAAGCGTTAGGCAAAATCAAGCGCTGTCTGGCTGGCCGCCTTAGGGATAGCGGTATTCCGTTTGCGCCCCCCAGCGCGCTTTGGCCAGCCGGGCGATCTCGCTCAGATGCTCCGCTTCATCTGGTCGAGCGGAGCGCAATTCAATTTGCATAACTCAAGACTTGCTCCGTCGTGAGGATGGTGGCGAATTCTTGATGCAGATTGGCCAGTGCCAGTTGATGCACCGTCTCGGCATTGTGATGGCTGCCGTCGTAGCTGCGCTGTTCGTGGGCGGCGGTGGCGTCGGCGACCACGACGGTGTCATAGCCAAGGTCGCCGGCCATGCGCGCCGTGGTCGAGACGCAGTGATTGGTCGTCAAGCCGACGATGATCAGAGACGCGATTTTCTCCGCTCGCAAGCGCGTTTCCAGGTCGGTGCCGACGAAGGCGTTGTTCACCTGCTTGGGAATGACCGGCTCGGCGTCCCGCGGCGCCACGACAGCCTTGATGGCGTTGCCCGGCAGCTCCGGCCTCAGCGGCGAATCCGGCTCGGTGGACATGTGCTGGATATGGAAGATTGGTCGGCTGCGCTCGCGCCAATGCCGCAGCAAGCGCGCCATATTAGCTTCGGCGGCCGGATTGTTGCGCTGGCCCAGGCGCGGCTCGTCCAAACCTTCTTGCACATCAATGAGGATGAGCGCGGCAGTCTCATAGCTTGTGGCCAAAGTCACGGTCCTTTCTTCGCTCTTTCAGCGTCGCGCGCCATGATACGCCCGGACAGCCGCCTTGCAGAGGGGCGCTTTCGCCAGTATTTCTGATGGCGCGTTAACCGAATTGAGACGTTCTCGCTCTCTTTTTCTGGCGCGGGCCTATGATATAATGCGGCGAATCATCCAAGAGCGGAACTTTTGCATGCTCCAAGTGGTAAGTTTCAACATCGGCGGCGCGCGCGAAATGCGACCTGCGCCGCACGATCACGAAAAACTGGCAGTAGACGCCTACAGTACGCTGCAGCAGGTGATCAACCCCCGCCAGCCCACCGTGATTGCCCTGCAGGAATCGGGCGTCGCCATTCATAATGACCAGCCCAGAAATATCGGCCGCAAGATGGCGCGTCTGCTGGGTTCGGAGTATATCGACGCTTTCGCGCCCGAAGTAACCATGTGTGATCATCCGCATCCCAATTTGTGGGATCGGCCCGCCTACCGCAATATGACCGGCGCGGCCGAAGGCAATGCCATCATCACCAATCTGCCGGTGGAAGACTGGTCCTGGGGCAGCTATACCGATCACGACGACTGCAATATGAGCGGCGTCTGGGCCCGCAATACGCCCATCAGCCGCGCCACGTTGTATAGCAGCGGCAATCGCGATACGCAGCCGCGCAACCTGATGGTCGCATCGCTGAATTATCGCGGCATTCCGCTCTACTTCCTCAATACGCACCTGGGTGTACTCATGGGCGAAGATCGCCACGACGCCGAATACGAGCGATCGCGTATGGCATCACAAATGCGGCAGGCGCAAGTCAGCGAGGTGCTCTACGTCATCGACGAATTGAAACGAGCCGATCAAGCCAATGACGCGCCTGAACGGGCGATCTTGCTGGCCGGCGACTTCAACGCCCAGGCAGCCGCGCCGGAGATGGAAATGCTGCAGCGGCGCTTCCGCCTGCTGAGGCCCGAGAACAAAGCCAGCGAATTATGGACGCATCAGCAGCATCGTGTTTTGATTGACCATATCTTGCTGCACGACCCGGCCCAGGAGTTTGAAGTGATCTCCTGCCACATACAGAGCGCCATCCCCTTTGATGACCTCACGGATCATCGCCCGGCTGTGGGCATCTTCGCCCGCGCTTGAAGGCTAACACAGGCCCTTAACGATCGGATTTTGCGGTTGCCGACCAGCGCGTCTTGGCGCGTTCTTTGCGCAGGCGCTTGTTGCGTTTGCTGAGGTGCTCGTGCATGTCCCGCAGGTAGGCGAGCGTGCGTTCAACCTCTTGCGGGCTTGGCTGCAAACGCTCGGGGCAGCGCTCGCGCCGTTGCCGCGTCACTTCGTAAATGGCCAGCGCCGCCGACACGGATACATTTATGCTCTGCGCGATGCCAAGCATGGGGATCGTCACCTGCTTGTCCGACAGCGCAATCGCCCGCGAGGACAGGCCCGTCTTTTCGTTGCCGAACAGCAGCGCGATCTGCGGCTGGCACAGGTCGACTGCGTAAATCGGCTCGGCAGCGGGATCCAGCACGGTGGCGACCACCAGCCAGCCTTCGTGTTTCAGCGTGCGCAGCGCCTGCTCGGTGTCATTGTGAATGCGGTAGCTCAGCCACTTGTTGGTGGCGGTCGAGCTGTTCTTGCCCACTTCCTTGGGGTCGAAAGGCGGCTGCGTCTCAAAGATAACGTTGATCTCTTGTATGCCGAAGGCGTCGCAGCTGCGGGCGATGGCGCCCAGGTTATGCGGGTCAAATACATCTTCAACCACGACGGTGAAACCCGACTGCCGCCGCTCGGCCACGCGTCTCAGTTTCTTCAGGCGCTTGTCGGTGGGCATAACGGGCTATTCGAAGATGAGGCGCACTTCCAAGGTAAAGCCGGGCAAGACGTCTTCGCCCGATAATGCAGCATCGGGACCGTAGACTTCGCGCCGAATCCCGCTGCCTTCGGTCAAACTGAGCGTTTCGACGCTCAAGGTTTCGGGTTGGACGATCCAAACTAATTTCGTTCCGCTGTTCAAATAGATCTCGGCCTTCTCGCGCGCCTTGCCAATGGACTCCGTCGGCGAAAGGATTTCGACGGCCAAATCCGGCATAACCGGCACAAAGCGCTTGGGAAAGGGGTTCGGCGCCCGCTCATGGCTGATGAAGGCCACATCGGGTGACAGCAGCGTCTGGCGATTGCCCGGCGGGTGGTAGCCTGTCTCAACCGTAGCGCGGCCCAAATTGCGCTCGCGGACATAGGCGCGAATAAAGCTTCCCAAATTGAGCGAGAACTCTCCGTGTTCTCCGCCGGGTGGAACCATCTCGATCAAGTCTCCGTCGATCAATTCAATATGCTTGTTGTCATTGTCATGATGATGAGCGAGCTCCCACACATCATCCACGTCATACAGCCGTTGCCGCAGTTTCATCGCCTGCTCGCCTCCCTACTGTCGCGATTACATCATAACATATTCCGGTTTGCCAATTCTGCATAAACCAAGTTCGCACTTGCGATAATCACGACAAATCAGTGGTCATCCCCCCATTTCAATGGGGATGCCCGCCATAGAGATGGCGGGATACCGAGGGGGGTAAATCAAAGGCTATCGCGAACCCTGGAGTAGCGGACAAGCCTTATTGGCTGGGCGGCCGGCGGGCTGTGTCCAAGCGTCCTGCGCGACTCAGCCAACCGCCCCTATCGTTTCTAATTTCTTTGTTGCTGTTTCGGGCGAGCCAAGGCTTGCCCCTACAGATTCTCGCTCAGCCTTCGAGCTGCTCCAGTGCCTCCGCAATTGGCCGCCAGCCGCCCCATCTGCTCACGCGTTCACGCGCCTCAGCCGCAGTCATCGGACTCAGCGAATCATGCGTCTCAGCGCCAAAGGCGATCAATACGCGCAGCCAGTTATTGCCCTTCCGGCCAGCAGCGACATTATCATCGTAATAGCCGCGCACCGTTTGGATGAGGCTGCCCGGTACGGAATAGGTCTGCTGTGGCGCCGGTGGAACAGGGGTGTTCGTCGGCGGTGGCACAGGCGTATTCGTCGGTGGTGGCACGGGCGTATTCGTAGGTGGTGGCGGCAGCGGCGTATTCGTCGGTGGCGGTATCGGCATGCGGAAGCTGATCTCGCCGCTGCGCTTGCCGCCGTTTTGCAGGTACGCCGTGAGCGTCGCCTTATAATCGCCGCCCGGCGTCAAGCCACTGAAGCGATGGCTGGTCGCGCCCGCGCCCAGGTTGACGGCGCCGCTTTCATTATTGCCGCCGGCGTAGTCCAGCGTATAGCCAGTCGCGCCGCTGACAGCCGACCATTGCAGGGTGACTTCGCTAGCATTGTGGACGCCAGCCGCGAGGGCAATCGGCTCCGCGGACGCTGGCGGCTCGCTGGCTGGCGCGGGCGCGGCATTGCCCAGCGTAACCGCCTTCGTGCGCACGGATTTACGCAGCCGCGAGATTTCGGACATGACTTCTTTGGCGATAATCTCGACTTGGTAACTTGTGCCCGCTTTGAGCTTGGCGCTGACATTGCAGCCTTGGGCGCAGACCGAAACGACATTGATAGCGCCGTTGTCATAGCTGCTGGGATTGGTGCTGTAGTTGCGGGCGGCAATGACCTGTCCATTGTTAGGATTCAAGACCCTAAAATCGAAGCCCGTGGTCGCTGATGGCACATTGCTGATGTGGACGCTGAAGCGGTCGGTGAAGCGGTCGGTGAAGCGATTGCCCTTGGGACTGAAAGCCAGGCTGCGGGTATCGGCCGTGCGTATAGACGCGCTGCCATAACCGACGCGATTGCCATTGGCATCCAGGGCTTTTACTTCGACCCATACTCGCGTACCCGGGGAAAATTGACTCATCGCGACCTCATTCCATAGCATACCATTTATCCTAGTACTGGAGCGAGTTCTCCTCAAAGTAGCTGAGTTTGTTGGCGGCGGGATAACTCTCGTCACGAGTGTTTGGGCGGAAGCGGGAATGTTGTCTATACTGAACCAGACGCTTCTTGGCATACCTCTTAATAATCCTTTTGATAAACCATTTTTGAAGGTAAGCCTCTGGACTTGGGCTTGGGCCGGGGCAAGCGCGAGCAAAAAGAGCAGCGCCAGGCAGAAGAGCCGGACAAGATTCAACCTTGCGAATGGGGCGGGCGCGGCGGCGGAAGTTAATTTAGAACATATTTTCGGAGGGGGGGGGGTAAACTGGCTAAAGGGTGAGGGCATGATACTTTACCTTTGAATTTGCACTGTAGGGAGCGTGTCGCTTCCTTACTTGTCAAGCATACATTCACCCCGATTGCTTGTCAAACATATTGCCCGGCCCGCGACGGCCAAGTTGCTGCCATTCCAGTACGATTCTCGTTATAATCAATAAAACTAAAGTTGATATGGGACGACTATTATGTTTGGCAAAACAATCGGCATTCTCACCGCCGGCGGCGACAGCCCGGGTTTGAACGCGGCCATACGCGGCGTGGGCAAGGTAGCTATCGAAAAGCACGGCATGCGCCTGGTTGGCTTCCGCGATGGCTTCCGCGGCTTGATGCAAAATCGAGTCATCTGGCTGGGCGCGGATGAGTTGAGCGGCATCCTGACCTTGGGCGGCACCATCCTGGGCACCAGCCGCGACAAACCGCACAAGATGCCCATCGGCGGAAAAACCCGCAATATGACTGATGTTATGGTCGAGAATTACCGCAAGCACGATCTGGATGCGCTGGTCTGCCTAGGCGGCGGAGGCACGGCGAAAAACGCGTTCCGCCTGTCTCGCGAGGGCATCAATGTCGTCTTTTTGCCCAAGACTATCGACAATGACGTAAGCGGCACCGATGTCACCTTCGGCTATGACACCGCGCTGGGCATCGCCACCGACGCCATCGACCGACTGCATTCCACCGCGCACAGCCACCACCGCATCATCGTCTGCGAGATCATGGGGCACAACACAGGCTGGCTGGCTCTGGGCGCTGGACTGGCCGGCGGCGCCGATGTCATCCTGATTCCGGAGATTCCCTTTGATATCGAAGTCATCGCTAATTCGATCCGAGCGCGCAGCCGCGGCGGCAAACGCTTCAGCATCGTGGCTGTCTCCGAGGGCGCTATGACGCAGCGCGTCGGCAAAAAACTGCACGAGGCGCGGGCTAAGGTCGCGGAAGCCGAGGCGGAAATGGAGCGCTGCGCCGACGACAAGGCAAGCTACAGGCAGGCGCGAGAGCGGCGCAAGCAAGCGCGCGCCAAAGTGGCGGAGGTCGAAATTGAACGCAGCGGCGGCACTCAGCTGTTGACGACGGAGTTGGAGAAGCAGACCGGTCTGGAATCCCGCGTGACGATACTGGGCCACGTGCAGCGCGGCGGCGTGCCTTCACCCATCGATCGCTTGCTGGCGACGCGGCTGGGTTCGGCGGCGGCCAACCTGATTGCCGAGGGGCAATACAATATCATGGTGGGCGTGAAAGGCGACGGGGTTTGCGCCGTGCCGCTGGCGGATGTGGCCGGCGTGCGCAAAAATGTGCCGCTGGATCACCCTCTGATACGAACCGCGCGCAGCCTGGAAATCTGCCTGGGCGATACCATGTGAGCCGACAATTAGTCGGCAAGCGCAATTGCAATATGTACAACTTCACCGTACAATTGTTCTAGCCTAGGCTTGGATGTAAATGGCATATACAACGCAGCTTCAAAACGGAAACGAACTGAATCGGCTATATGAAAGTGACCGTCCTATCCACGAATGGTACAGGTTTGTATTGTCTTTTCCGCCGCACTTGGTCCGCGAATACGTAGAAAAGTTCAATCTCTGTGAAGGGCAGATGATTCTCGATCCGTTTTGCGGAACTGGCACGACACTGGTTGAGGCAAAGAAACTAGGCATTAGAAGCGTGGGCGTAGAAGCTAACGCGATGGCGCACTTTGCAGCAAGTGTGAAGACAGACTGGGAAATTGAACCTGTTGAGCTAGCTAAATTTGGGCACGAAGTTGCCGATTGTGTAAACGCGACCGCGCACGAGAGCGTACATGCAAGTGGCGACAACCATGTCGGTGTAAGTGTATACAATGGGAAACTCCGAGAATTCGATGCCGAAAAGTCGCGGTTATTGATAAAAAACTCTATAAGCCCGCTGCCCTTACACAAGGTGCTGACTCTACTCGATAGCATCGAGAGGCATAATCCGGGCAGGATGCGGAATTACGCCAAACTAGCTCTTGCTAAGCAAACAGTGAAAGAGATTAGTAACCTGCGCTTCGGCCCAGAGATCGGTGTGGGCAAGCTAAAGACTGATACTCCTGTACTCGAGCCTTGGCTCACTGCTTTGGACAGAATGATTGCTGACTTACGCAAATATCACACAATGTCGGACACACTAGCAACTGTGTTTTTGGCTGACGCGAGAGACATGCGCAGACACCTGTCCCCTTGTTCGATTGACGCGGTCATAACTTCGCCACCTTATCCAAACGAAAAGGACTATAGTCGCACGACGCGACTTGAATCGGTATTGCTTGGCTTCATGTCAACTCGCGCAGACTTGCGCAGACAGAAGCAGCAATTCATCAGGTCGAATACTCGAAGCGTATACAAAGCCGATACTGATCATAGCTGGGTAGCCGGCATCCCAAGAATCCAAGCGCTTGCGGATTCAATTGAAGAGCGTCGGCTGGAGCTGGGAAAAACGTCAGGATTTGAGAAACAGTACGCGAAAGTGGTTAGATTGTATTTTGGAGGAATGGCTCGCCATTTGTCGGAGTTGCGATCGTTGCTTCGTCCAGGCGCGAAATTGGCCTACGTCGTAGGAGACCAAGCGTCATATTTTCGCATTATGATTCGTACGGGACAGATTCTGGCGGAAGTTGCCGAGCGTTTGGGTTATGAGGTCTTGGATGTTGATTTGTTCCGAACACGATTTTCGACTGCTACAAAAGAGCAACTGCGCGAAGAAGTCTTACTCCTCCAGTGGAACGGCTGAACCCGGCAGATGCCAAAACCAAACCGCTACTCGCAAATAATTGAAGACATATTCTTCCACTACTATAGTTCGGGCGATGCCGTAGTTCCATTTACGCGCGATGATATTGTGCGTTCTTCCGGGCGACTCAGAATTCCTTTACCCAAGAATTTGGGCGATGTCGTTTACTCGTTTAGACATCGAACTCCACTGCCAGACGCGATTGTTCGGGAAGCGCCAGCGAATCTGTCGTGGGTGATAGTTGGCAAGGGACAAGCGAAATATGCGTTTGAACTCAAGTCCGTTTCAAAGATTCAACCCGATTCTATGTTGCCAGTCACCAAAGTACCGGATGCGACGCCAGGAATAGTCGCGCGGTATGCATTAACGGACGAACAGGCGCTATTGGCGAAACTACGATACAACAGACTCGTAGACATCTTCACTGGTGTCACTTGCTATTCCATCCAGAACCACTTGCGTACAACTGCGCGTAGCATCGGCCAGATCGAGACAGACGAGATTTATGTAGGATTGGACAAGAGAGGGGCGCACTATGTCCTGCCAGTGCAAGCGAAAGGCAGGACCGACCAGATTGGAGTTGTTCAAATTGAACAGGACTTGGCACTGTGCAAGGAGAAGTTTCCTGAGCTAGTCGCACGTCCCATTGCAGCACAGTTTATGGATGACAATAGCATAGCCCTGTTTGAGTTCGGCACAGATGCCGATGAAGCGATCGTAAAATTGGCGGAACGCCACTATCGCTTAGTGCCAGAGCACGAAGTTTCGAGCGAAGAGTTGCAGATATATCGCAGCCGTCGCCCGGAGTGAGCAGCTACCCCGCTTCCGCCCGCACCCGTTGCACCACCGCCGATGCCGCGCTGGCCATCAGCGAGACGTCATTCATCACCGTGACAAATTCATAGCCGCGTTTGATCATGTCGATGGCGTGGTCGGTATCGGCCGCGAACAGGCCCGCTTTGAGACCATGCGCCCGCGCCGACTCCAGGATAGCGTCCAGCGCCGCGTCCACCGTCGCGTCCGCCGCGGTGAGACCGGCGCGCCCGGTCATGCTCAGGCGCAGATCGCCTATGCCGACGAAGACCCCGTCCAAACCGGGCACGCTCATGATCTCATCGCGATTGTCGAAGCCGGCTCTGGTCTCAATCATGGCGAAGGCGATGATGGTGTCGTTGGCATGCTCGGCGTAATCGTCGCCGGCGAAAATCCGCGCCCGAGTCGGACCCAGGCTGCGGTAACCCAGTGGCGGGAAACGGCAGGCGCCGACGAAAGCCTCGCACTCCGCGCGCGTCTCGATCATGGGGCAGATGACGCCGTAAGCGCCGGCATCCAGCAGCCGCATGGTATCGCCCGGCGTATTCCAGTTGACGCGAACCATCGGCACGGTGTCGGTGGTGGAGATGGCTTGAAGCATCAGTATCGCCGTTTCCATGCCCATCAGCCCGTGCTGCATATCCACCACCAGGCTGTCCCAGCCCTGATGCGCCATGACTTCGGCCGACCAGGTGCTGGGGCTGTGCAGCCAGCCGTTGATGACCGTCTTGCCTTCGGCCCATATGGTGCGCACTCGGTTTTCTCGCATACTCCACGCTTTCTCTTCGGCGAATATTCTGCGACACAGTATAGCCGCTGCTTGCTCGGATTCCCAGAAGGCGGCGCCGGCATCTGGCGAAAGCGGAACTATCTGTTACAATTTTGCCCCCAATGCAAGAGTGCAATCAGAGAATCAGATGGCTGGCGCCCTCAACACCGTAATTTAGCGACCGCATTCTTTCTTGCCGTCGCCTCCACGCGCCCGCGACGCGGCTGTGCCCGAATCGCTGCTGTTCCCTGAGGGTATCTCGTATGTATTCCCGCAATATCAACAAAGTCATCATCATCAACTTCTGCCAGCGCTTTCACCTCTACGTGCATGCGCTGGCGCTGCTGCTACTGGCGCGCGGCTTGACGCTGGTGCAGATCAGCCTGATCGAATCGATCATGATCTTCACCATCTTTCTGATGGAAGTGCCGACCGGCGTGCTGGCCGATCGGGTCGGGCGCAAGTGGTCGATTTTCGCTTCGACCCTGCTGCTGATGAGCGGCGAAGTCATTTTCATCTTCGCGCGCTCGTTTGAGTGGTACATTTTCATCGCGCTGTTGACGGGTACCGGTTTCGCCTTCGCCTCGGGCGCGGTCGAGGCACTGGTCTACGACAGTCTGCCGAGCTCTTCCAAAGTGAACCGCGAAGACGCCATGAAGCGGGCCATGGGGCGGGTCAACAGCTGGGGGCAGATTGCCTTTGTCATCGCGCCCATCGTCGGCGGGCTGATCATCGGCGATGCCGGCGTCGACAAGTTCATCCCGGCGATCGCGCTAACGGCGGCTGCGCTGCTGATCGGCGCCGTCGTCTGCTTGACGCTGCGCGAGCCGGCGGACGACTCGGCGGAAGCCAAGCCGGGCAGCATGACCTTGCTGCGCGATGGCGTGGGGCTGCTGCGCCATCATCAGCGGCTGCGGCGGCTGGCGATGCTGGTGATCTTCACCACGCCGATTACCTCGTCGCTGGTGACGACCCTGGGCCCGCCCTACTTGACGCAGAACGAGGTTTCGCCCTTTGTGGTCGCCGCCGCTTTGTCGGTCGGCAGCCTGCTGGCGGCCATTACACAGCGCTACGCCTACAAGCTGGAGCAGCGGCTGGGGCAGGCGCCCGCCATCGCCCTGCTGATTCTGTTGCCCGGATTGATGTACTGGCTGCTGGCCGCCGCCTACGGTCCGGTAGCCACAGTGCTGGTCATGATCCTGATGTACGGCGTCAACGATATGAAAGCGCCGCTATTCTCCGCCTATCAAAACGCCATCATCGAAAGCCGCAATCGCGCCACCGTCTTGTCTTTGATCAATATGTTCCTGAATCTGTTCGCCGCTTTGGCCGCGCCGCTTTTCGCCAAAATCGCCGAGACTTCGCTGGCGGCCGCCTTCCTGGCGATGGGCCTGATGATCGTCACGGCGGGCTTGCTGCTGCGCGTGCACCGGCTGCCGAAAGCGAAGCCTGCTTGAGCGACAATCGTCAAAAGAGCAGCTTGTGCCGTCGGGCGACTCACAGAGTCGCCCCTACGCTATCTACGCAGTCCTAAGCGAGTAGACGCCGCGCTCGGTGTAGACCGCGCCGCCGGGCTGCAGCTGGCTTTCAAAGAGCGTGAACTGCTCAATGCGCGCCGGCTCGGCATGAAAGTCCAAATGCGCCTGTAGCCAGCGGCTGGCGAGCCCGCGCCGCAGCGGCTTCTTGAAGCGCATCAGGGTGATATGCGGGTGGAAGCGCCGCCGCTCACGTCGAAAGCCTTCGCTTTCCAGCGCAACGCCGACCGCTTCGTATAACTCGCGCAAGGGCGCCGTATTCTCTACGCCCGCCCAGATGACGCGCGGGCGCTCCTCAATCGGGAATTGTCCCACGCCGGCGATCAGCAAATCAAAGGTCGGCACATCGACTTGCCGCAGCGCCCTCGCGTAAGCCCGCGCCACCGCCTCGGGCACATCGCCGATGAAGTGCAGGGTCAGGTGCAGCGCCTCGCGCCGCGCCCAGCGACCGGGCGGCAAGTCGTCCTGGCGCAAGCTCAGCACCTGGTCTTTGGTAGCTTCCGGCAGGTCAATGGCGACAAATAAGCGGGGCATTTTTTGCCTTGCTGGTAGATTTGTGTTTCACAGTATAATCAGCGCCGCTTCAGATCGGCAGGCTTTTTTCTAATGATTGTGAGCCGCATCCGCCTCCTGCGGCTGGGGGCTGACGCGCGCTTGCCAGAATATCGGATACGCTTTAGGCTGATAATATGCCTATATTGAATCCTTACGAAGGAGCGCGCCATCTTGAGCACTGCATTCGCTAGAATCTGCTTGGTAACTTTGCTGGTCTTATTTCATTCCGTCACTCTGCTAGCCGACAGCCACTGCGAATTCGCCGACGAGACCATCCTCATTGGCGGGGTCGTTCCACTGTCGTCGCCGGGCTCGGTGGCCGGCGGCATCGGCATGGATTGGGGCTTCCAGCAAGCCGCCGCCGATCTCAACACCGGCTGCGGCCTTGAGATCGACGGCGCCAATCACCGCGTACGCGTCATTACAGTGGATTCCGAAGGCATCTCAGAATTTGGCCAGGCCGCGGTGGAGAGACTGGTCTTTCAGGATCAGGTCAGCGGCATAGTCGGCGTCTATCATAGCGCGGTCGCTCTGGCGACTATGGGCTTGGCGCAGCGCTACCAAATCCCGACCATCTACGCCCACCCGCGCAACGACTTCATCAGCGCCAGCGGCTATATCGAATATGAAGGCGCGCCCCCGCGCGGCAGCCAGGGCGCCGACTACGTCTTCCGCACCTCGCCGCCCAGCTCGATCGTGGGCAAAATCGTCACCGATTGGCTGGTGGAGCAGGGCGTCGAAGATGTCGTGCTCATCCTGGAGAACACCGATTACGGACATCCGGCGGCGGCGGCGGAACGGGCGCACCTGGAACGGGCCGGCGTAAAAGTCGAGCAGTTGGAAATCGAGCTGGGCACAGAAGATTTCGTTCCCATCCTCAGCCGGTTATGGGCGCGCCCGAAAATGCCCGATGCCATCCGCATCCTGGTCAGCGGCGAAACCTCGTACAATCTGACCCAGCAAATGGCGGAGCTGGGCATCGCGCCCACGGCTGATACCATCTGCGTCACCAATCATCTCGCCTTTCAATCGGAGCAATACTGGAAGACCGTGCCCGATGGCAACTACTGCGCCTTCGACCGCGTCGGCACCATCCCCAGCTTGTACAACGACATGGCGGACGAACTGGACCGGCGCTACCAAGAAGACTTCGGCGATATCCTGGTCAGCTTCGCTATGGAAGCCTACGACAGCGTCTGGTTGATGGCTGACGCCATTGAACGCGCCGGCAGCTTCACCGATCCGGACGCCATCGTCGCGGCGCTGGAAACGACGAATATCGACTTGTCGCAAGGGCGCTATTATTTCGATTACGGGGGGCACAATCCGATCTTGCCCGACGATGTGCCAGCATACATGTGGCATCAATGGCCCGTGCCGGTGGTGACGGTCATGCAGTACTTTGAAGAAGGGCAGAGCGGGCTGGACGCCGCTGTCGTCTATCCGGAGATTTACCAGACGCACGGCGTCTCCTACTTCAAGCCGGCTGGCTAGGCGAAACTCGAGGTGAAAACCGAAACATTTCCCTCCTTGAGCCAATGACGCATATCAATTTGCGAAAACTGGATAATTGACGATTCGCTTAGGCAGCCCCAGAAATTGGTGGGTATTTGCTGGTCGCTTCTCCAACTTGTCGAACAAGATGGCATAGATCGCTTCGAAGTGTGCTAACCTACGAATAGCAGAGCTTTGTGTTCACCTAAATTGAAGGAGAAAATTATGTTGCGCAAATCTACCGTGTTTGTTCTGCTGGCGGCTATGATACTTTTGACATTGGCGAGTCTCGGCATGGTACGCGCCGATGGCCACTGCGAATTCGCCGATGAAACGATCAAGATTGGCGGCATCGCGCCGCTTTCGCCGCCGGGGGCGACGGGCGCCGGCGTCATCATTGACTGGGCCTATCAGCAGGCGGAGGCCGATATAAACGACAATTGCGGCATCGATATCGCCGGCGTTAATCACCGGCTGGAAGTCATCACAGGCGATTCCGAAGGCATATCCGAGCGCGGGCAAGCGCTGGCGGAACGCTGGATTTTTGAGGATGGTGTTCACGGCGTGGTTGGCGGATATCACAGCGCCGTGGCGCTGGCGCTTATGAAAGTGACGCAAGAAAACCAAATCCCCACATTGTTCGCGGGTCCTTGGAATGACAATATCACCGCCAATGGCATCATTGAGTTCGATGGCAGACCGCCGCGCATTGAAGACGGCGTCGATTATATCTTCCGGACGTCGCCAGCCAATTCTATGGTGGCGTCGGTCGCTGCCGATTGGATCATCGAACTCGGGCTGGATGATGTGATCATCATGACCGAAAACACCGATTATGGCATTCCGGCCGCGGCCGACGAAGCGGCGCTCCTGGAAGCAGCTGGCGTCAAGGTCGAACAATTCAGTTTTGAACTGGGCACGGAAGATTTCGTTCCCGTGCTTAATCGCGTGCTGGCGCGGCCCGAACCGGCCGATGCCATCCGCATACTGGTGACCGGGGAGACCGGCTTCAATCTTAATCAGCAGATGGCCGAGCTTGGCATAGCGCCCACCGCCGAGACCATCTGTTATGCCGAGAGTTTCTCCGGCGATTCCGAGCAGTTTTGGGCGGCTGTGCCCGATGGCAACTATTGCGCCTTCACCCGCGTCGGCGCGACTCCGGCGCTTTTCGGTGAAATCGCGACGGAATTGAACGCGAAGTACACAGAAACATGGGGCGGCGTCGCGCCAAGTTTCGCTTTGGAGCCCTACGACAGCGTACGCTTGATGGCGCATGCCATGGACCTCGCGGACACATACACCGACCCGGACGCTATCGTCGCCGCGCTGGAAACCATTGATGTCGAACTGGCCCAAGGGCGCTATTACTTCGATTACGGCAGCCACAATCCTGACTTGTCCGCTGGCGCGCCGGAGTTCTTGTGGCATCAATGGCCCGATCCGATTGTGACCGTGGTGCAGTACTTTGAAGAAGGCCAAAGCGCGCTGGATGCCGCCGTGATTTATCCGCCGGTCTATCAGACGCATGGGACGAACTACATTGCGCCGGGCACGTCGCCGTAACATCGTCGTAGATGCCCGATTCGCGTTATGCTCTATGCGCCGACGGGGCGGGTGAATTGCCCGCCCTTTTGTTGTTTCCCTGGAGAGATTGAGATAGCAATGACCACATTTCCCGCTTTGAGCGAGGCTTTCCGCATCAAACGCTTGCAGCATCCCGGCCGCAAAGCGCGCATTGTGCTGGACACCGACACATACAACGAAATCGACGACCAGTTCGCCTTGACCTACGCGCTGCTCTCGCCGGAGCAGATGGCGGTGGAGGCGATCTATGCCGCGCCCTTCCACAACAGTCGCTCGGAAGGCCCCGGCGATGGCATGGAGAAGAGCTACGAAGAGATCTTGCGCTTGCTGGGTTTTCTGGGCGTATCAGCCGAGGGCCTGGCCCACCGCGGCTCAACGGAATATGTGGGCGCGTCACGCCAGCCGCAAGACAACGCCGCCGTACGCGATATGATCGAGCGGGCGCTCGCCAGCCCGGATGACGACCCGCTGTACGTGGTCGCCATCGGCGCGATTACCAATGTGGCGTCGGCGCTGCTGCTGGCTCCGGAAATCGTGAAGAAGATCGTGGTGGTATGGCTGGGCGGGCACAACCTGAATATGCCTCATGCGCGCGAATTCAACTTGCAGCAGGATGTGCCGGCGGCGCAGATAGTGCTCGACAGCGGTGTGCCCTTCGTCATCGTGCCCTGTTACGGCGTCACCTCGCACCTGCTGACGACCCTGCCCGAATTGCAGGCATTCATCGGCGGGGCTGGCCGCGTAGGCGACTACCTGTGCCAGATCTTTAAGGAGTACCGTCCCGACTCCTTCGGCGCCTCCAGCGTAATCTGGGATATCTCGACCATCGGCTGGCTGATCAACCCCGAATGGGCGCCGACCGACCTGACGCACAGCCCGATTCTGACCGACCAAGTCACCTGGAGCGTCGATCGCTCGCGCCATTTGGTTCGCGTGGCTAACTTTGTCCATCGCGATCCGATTTTCCGCGATATGTTTGGCAAGATACGCGCGCACGGCGGCCTTTAGATCCAGTCAAAGGCCTGGCGTGTTCGCCGGAGGCGCGCGCGCACGGACGCCGCTTCGTCTTGCTCGGCCGCGGCCAGCAGGTCCAGGAAGCGATCGCGACAGGCGGGATGTTGATCGGCGAGCACAGCAGCGCCATGTACGCTCCAGGCGCGGATGAAAGTATTTGCGCCGGTCGCCTGAGCCGTCAGCGCATCCATTAGCGGCGCCGCCAAGGGTGACGGCACAATCAGTGTATCCAGCATTTGCAGGACATGTATGCGGGAAAGCCAGCCGGTATCCTGGATCAGCAGGCTTAACAGCGTTTCAGTCTGGCTAGGCGACAAATGCGCGCCAGACACGCCGTAGCGCTTGAGCAGCCAGGTAGCGGCAGCTTGTAGATTGCGGTCGTCGCCGGCGGCGAAATCACACAATTCCGCGATCAGATTTGCGTCAGCGCTGTGATCCGCGGCAAATAGTTCCAGCGGACCAGTGCTCTTGCCATCGAAATCGAAAAGCGCTCGCGACAGCGCGTCAGCCCGGCCGGCATTCATTGCAGCTTGGGCAGGTAGCGGCTGGCGCGCTCAATCAGCTGGCGCAGGGCCGGCTGCTCCAGGTCTTCCGCTTTGCGGATCTTGACGTGCCGCAGGTCAGCGCCCTTGCCCTCCAGCAGACCCTCCGGATCGGGCAAATGCGCGCCGTACATGAAGCCGAAGTTAAGATGATTCTTGAAGGGCGCCAGGTAACAAAAATGCTGGGACATTTTCTTGGGGCCGACGCCGTAGCCGGCGATTTTCTGGCGCGCCCAAGGCACTTCGGTGATGCCCGGCGTCACATCCGCCAGCAGCGCGCGGGCGGCGCGGGCCAGCGCTTGAATCTCGGGCGTGGCTTGGGCGACGACGTCGGCGAATGTGCCGTTGCCGCCGACTGTGTTGATGTTTTTCTCGGGCATGGCAGTCCTTGAATCATGTTGAAGTTTGCGTCATCTTAACGTGTAGCGATTGTGACGTCAACGAAGCGCCGTGCCTAAATGTAGGGCTTGCAGCAACAGCGCCGTTGCATTTCCAGCCGTCTGAATCCCTAGACTGCAACAGCAGGCAGACTGCCACATTTGTCATCATGTGGCTGGCCGGCCTTGATGCTATAATCTCGAACGTAGCGTGCCAACGAAAGCGAAGCGCAAACCCGTGCCAACAGTTTCCGTGATTATGCCGGTGTACAACGGCGAGCAGTATCTTGCCGAAGCGATTGAGAGCATCCTAACGCAAACTCTCGCCGACTTTGAGTTGATAATCGTGGACGATGGTTCGCAGGACAATTCGGCGGAGATTATCCGGGCGTATATGAAGCGTGACGGAAGGATTCGTTTTTTCCAACTGGCGGAGAATGTCGGGGCTGGTGAAGCGCGTAATTGTGGAATGGAAGCGGCGGAAGGTAAATATCTTACCTTTATGGATTGCGATGATATCAGCTTGCCACAACGTTTGCAGATGCAGGCGACATTCCTGGACTCACATCCCGACATCGGGGCGGTTGGAGTCGAAGGGCAGTTGGTATCTGCAGATCTCTCAACAGTGACTCATTATTTCCACCTGCCGCAACATCATGAGCTGATTCTTTTGGACATGTTTGTAGGGGTTGGCCTGATTTACGCTACGGTCATGCTGAAACTTGCCGACGTAAGAACGATTGGCGGCAATGAAGAAGGGCGTCGACACGGTGAAGATAGAGAGCTGCCTTGGCGTCTGCTATACAAATTAAAGATTAAGTTCGCGAATCTTTCAGAGAACCTGTATCTATATCGCTGGCACGATCATTCAACAAGTCTGAATCGAGACTCAAGCCAACGAGCCGAGGCAGCCGCGGTCTACGAAAGAATGCTGTGTCAGCTATGGGGCGAGGCGCCCGCGGAGACCTTGGATCGTTTTATTCGTATGGCGCAGGGCGGAAAACTAGGCTGGCTGGATCGTAGAGCGGCAAAACACGACATGACAAGGCTCATAGACGCGTTTGCATCTCATGGGTTGGTAGAGCTAGACGAATTGCCATTGCTGGCTGACGAGGCGAAGCGGCGTCTGGAGGGGACGATGCCGCGTCTCTGGCAGAAGTTTCTGCATTGGCGGCGACATCGTTTACGGCGGCTAAGATCGTTGACCAATGCGGTATCGTAGGAACCGCAAGGTAACCCGGGTAGGTGTATAGATGCCCCTCGTTTCAGTCATCATGCCGGTCTACAACGGCGAAGAGTACCTTGCTGATGCGATCGACAGCATAGTTGAACAGACTTTCACTGACTTTGAACTGCTGATCGTCGACGACGGATCAACGGACGGCTCGGCTGAGATTATCCGCTCTTTTGAAGCGCAAGACCGTCGCGTCCGTTTTATACAGCTTGCGCGAAATAAAGGACAGGGTCCCGCTGTAAATGCAGGCTTGGCAGTCGCGAACGGGGGATACATCAGCTATATGGATTGTGATGACATTAGTTTGCCACAAAGACTTGAGAAACAGGTGGCCTTCTTAGGGTCTCACTCGCGAATCGGTGCTGTGGGCACGTGGGCAAAAGTGCACAATGATGACCTGACAGCCACCCTTTTTGAACTCAAGGTACCAGAAGCGCACGCGCTAATCGCCTTTAATCTTCTATTTGGCGCGAGTTTCGTCGGGGCAACAGTTTTAACGCGGCGTGAATACATCGACCAGGTCGGCGGTTATGACTGGGAATTAAGACATAGTATTGATCTTGATCTCTCCTGTCGCTTGCTATGGCATACATCGATTAGGTTCGCGAATCTGCCAGAGCATTTATTCCTTTATCGCAGGCACGAGAGGGCAGTTACTATCGCTGATGCAGGTGAATCACAGGCTCTAGAACGCAATTTTCGCGCGCGCTTGCTTCAGCATCTCTGGGGCGAGGTCTCGCCCGGCGTCATAGACCGTTTTCAGCGCTTGCGTTTCCAACACAAGTTGGGCTGGGCGGAACGGCGCGCGGCAAAGAGAGACTTGCGCCGACTCATCGATTCGCTCATCGTACATAGCCGGGTGGATCCGGGCGATAGAGCGATTCTTATCGCGGCCATGAACCGGCGTCTGGAACAGGCCAGTCCGCGGCTCTGGCAGCAATTCTGCCACTGGCGGCGACACCGGCTCGGCTTCTGAGCGCATCGCCACTAGCGCAATCAACTCTGTGTACTCTGTTCTCACTGTGGTTAAATCAATTCCGCATCGTCCGCCAAGAAACCGGATAACTTTCACATGCCAAGCGATAAGCTGCTGCAATGGCGCGACGAGTTCCCCATCCTCGCGCGCTGCAACTATTTGATCAGCAACTCCCTCGGCGCCATGCCGCGCGGCGTCTATGACAGCCTGAAATACTACGGCGATACCTGGGCCGAGCAGGGCGTATCGGCCTGGAATAGCGGCTGGTTCGAGTTGCCGCAGACAGTCGGGAACAAGATCGCCCCGCTGATGGGCGCCGCGCCCGATACCGTGCTCGTGCATCAGAACGCCAGCATCGCCAATAGCATCCTCTTCGGCGCCCTGGACTTCAGCGACCGCCGGCGCGACAAAGTCGTCATCACCGAGCTGGACTTCCCCAGCGATGTCTACGCCCTGCGCAGCTGGCTGCCCGATCACATGCGCATTCACACGGTTCGCTCGCGCGACGGCGTCAGCATCGACATCGACGAGCTGCTGGACGCCATTGACGAGCGCACGCGCCTGGTCAGCGCGTCGCACGTGCTCTTCCGCAGCGCCTTCATCATGCCCGCGCGAGAGATCACGGCCAAGGCGCATGCGGTCGGCGCGCAAGTGCTATTCAATGGCTATCACAGCGTCGGCGTGATCCCGGTCGATGTCGGCGCCTGGGATGTGGATTACTACATCGGCGGCGTGCTCAAGTGGCTCTGCGGCGGACCCGGCGGCGTATTCATGTACGTCCGTCCCGACTTGCTGCCCAGCTTGAACCCCAAAGTGACCGGCTGGTTCGCCAGTCGCGCGCCCTTCGCTTTCGATGTCGAGCAGCTTGATCTGCGCGAGGACAGTTACCGGCTGATGAATGGCACACCCGGCATCGCCTCGCTGCACGCCATCCAACCCGGCGTCGATATCGTGGCTGAGGTTGGCGTGCCCGCGATTCGCCAGAAGTCAATGCGCCAGACCGCGCTGATCATCGAGTTGGCGGACGAGCTGGGCTACGAGGTGGTATCCCCGCGCAATGCCGAGCAGCGGGCGGGCACGGTGACGGTAAACCCGCCGCAAGCTTGGGAGGTGTCCTGCGAGTTGCTGACGCGCGATATCAAGGTCGACTTTCGGCCCAAGGCCGGCATTCGCATCGCGCCGCATTTTTACAATAGCGACGATGAAGTCCGCGCTGCGCTGACCGCCATCCACGACATCCTCGCTGACGGCAGCTGGCGGCGGCATGTCGCGTAGGGCAGCTCCGGGCTGGCGACATCAAATCTGGTTTTACTTCTGTGGTGAGACTCGCGCCTAATATGGAATCTGATCGATCGGCTCCCCCCGCTCGTAGGCCAGCGCCGTCTCCACCATTTTGTCAAAGGTATATTGCGGCTTGTAGCACAGCAGGGCGCGCGCCTTCTCGGTCGAGGCATCCGCGCCGCGGTAGAAGGGCAGCGTCACGTTCAGGTAGGGTCGGCCGGTGGCATCGGCCAGCATCTTTGCCGCGCTGGCGTAGGTGATGGGCGGTGGCCCGGTCATGTTGAAGGCTTCGCCGATGGCCGCCTCGCTCTCCAGCGCCAGCAGGGTGCCGGCCACCGTATCGCGCAGGTCCTGGACCACCAGCTGCCAGGGATTGCCCTGGGCATCGGCCACCCCGCAGACAGCATCGGGCGTCTCCAGCGCCTGGCTCATGATCGCCTTGGTTTCGTCGATATGCTCCGCGCCGAACCAGGGGACGCGGTTCCTGGATAGCGTCATCTCGATGAAGTAGTTCAGCCAAGCCGGCTTGAGCATGCCCAGGACTTCGTTGGCCGCCTTGATGGACGAGTAGCGCAGGATTGTCACCGGAAGGCCGTACTCGCGCATATAGGTCAGGCAAATCTCCTCCGATAGCAGCTTGGTCAGCGCGTAGATGTCGATCGGCGTTTGCGGACTGTTTTCGGTGAAGGTGACGGGGCTGGTGACGAAGGGATTGTAGGTCTGGTAGGTGCTGGCCAGTACGAAGCGCTTAACCGGCGTCCGCGATGCCAGAGCGCCTTCGAGCAAGCTCATGGTGGCGCGCGTGTTGATATCCAGCATGCGCTCCGAAGTCGAGCTGCCCTGAGGAATCTGCGCCGCCTGATGCAGGATGACATCGACGCCCTCGGCGGCCGCTCGAACGCGCTCGGCATCAGCGATATCCGCTTCCACCAGCTCTACGCCCAGCTGCGCTGCCTTGTCCGCCTGCGGGTCATTGGGCATGACGAGGCCGCGGATTTCGTATCCGCGCCGCAACATCTCCCGGGCGAGGTTGGGTCCCACGCGCCCGCTGATGCCGGTTATCAGTGCTTTCATGCTGTGGCTCCCTCACAATGCTATGCTGTGCAAGTGTAATCGCTTCTGCGGTCGCCGCGCCACAATAAAGAATAGCGCGCGTACGCATAATCCGAGGTAACCGAAGATGGGAATCGGCAGGCTATTTCGGCTTGGGGCGGAAGGCCTTGGTCCGGCTTTCGTCGGTCGTCAGGTAGGCGCCTTCGATGAGGTCGATGCAATAGGGAATGGCAGGCATGACCGCGTCCAGGCAGTCGCGGATGGCGCTGGGTTTGCCTGGCAGATTGACAATCAACGCGCGGCCGCGCACTCCCGCCGTCTGCCGCGAGAGGATAGCCGTCGGCACGTATTGCAACGAGACCTGCCGCATCAGCTCGCCGAAGCCGGGCATCATCTTCCCGCAGACCGCCTCGGTCGCTTCGGGCGTGATATCGCGCAAGGCCGGTCCGGTGCCGCCGGTGGTGACGACCAGGCTGCATGCTTCATCGTCCACCATGCTGATCAGCGCCGCTTGAATCGCGTCCAACTCGTCGGGCACGACCAGCGGCACCGCTTCCCACTCGTTGGTCAGCACCTCGCTCATGTAGTCTTGAATCGCCGGCCCGCCCAGGTCTTCATAGACGCCGCGATAGGCGCGGTCGGAGACGGTTAGTATGCCGATTCTGGCGCGCATGGCGCTCCCTTTCGTCTAGTCGCAAGTCCCTATCTTAGTTATACTCGCGGCGTTTAGGCAAGAGGAGCGTTTAATCCATGAGCGAAAGCAAGGATCTGAGAGCGCTGGTCGAAGGCGATGACGGCATCAGCGTCCTGCGCGGCGGCGGCAAAAAGCGCGACTGGAACGGCATCCACTACAAGACCGGCCTTTCGAGCAAGAATGTCAACGCCAAGGAATTGTCGATCAACGTGGCCACCATCCCGCCCGGCGGCGTGGCGTACGCGCATATCCACGTCGGCTTTGAGGTGATGCTGTATATCGTCGAGGGCGATGTGCGCCATGAATACGGCGAGGGCTGCAAGCAAGTGGTGGATAATAGCGCCGGCGATTTCATCTTTATCGAGCCCGGCATCCCTCACGAGGTCTTTAACTTGAGCGATACTGAGCCGGTGGTTGCCTTCGTTGCGCGCTCCACGGCGGACGAGTGGGACAAGATTGTCAACTACGACCGTAACGCGGCGGGTTAGGTGCTTTCGTCAGGGCAGAAATGTTCGCGCAGGCTGTAGAGGAAGTCGGTCAAAGCCGTGAAGATGTCGTCGGCGACTTGGACTGTTGATTTGGTGTCCCGCGAGAAGAACTTCGCTGCTTTTTGATATTCCTTTTCGTTACGTCGATGGACTGTACCGCTATTCGAGCGTAGCATTTGAAGCATTCTTAGGTATTCGACGTATTGTGCTGCGCTTCTAAGTCCTTCAGATTCCAAGTATTCCCCAAGAATCGGAATATTTCGCTTGTCCTTCCCGTCTGAATCCTTTGATTCAAAATCAGGAATGCGCTTTCGAATCTCTTTTATATTAATGCTATCTTGAAGGAGAATCGAAAGCGACAGCACAATATCATTAAGCTCGGTTGGTTCACCTGTTAGCGGACGCCGAAGCTTGCTGAAATGATTTGTGTCAGCTTTCGAAAGGGG